>JAAWWF010000003.1 GCA_021404565.1 Roseivirga sp.
TCTGGTGAACGCAGGTGAAAATCGAATCTGCAAGGCTTGTTCATCCACCATAGGACCACCAGCCTGGTAGCTATTTCACCTTGAGGTGTTATCTACTCGGGTTACATCCAAAAGGAAGCGGAAGTAATTGTGTAAGTTAAATAAGGAGAGATTACTGGCCTACTACCACTTGGGTAAAGCTATCTGTGCGTAGATACTGATTGGACAGAGATAGAATACTTTCACTGTTAACAGAGTTGATTGCCTCTATATAGTCTTGAAAGAAGCTTAAATTCAGGCCCTGATAGTGAACTGCTTTAAATTTGTCCATGATTGAGAATGGAGAACTAATTGAGCCGGCAAAAGTACCGGTCATGTAGTTTTTGACGGTTTCAAGTTCCTCATTACTTACTTTCTGACTCTTGAGTATTTCTATTTCCTTATGGATTTCTTCAATCGTCAATGCTTCATTTTCACTATTTACGTCCGTGCCAACAAAGAAGTAACCCTCATGATTCAAGGCATAAAGTTGGGAATATATACCATAGGTGAGTCCTTTTTCTTCCCTGATATTCTTCATCAGTCTGGATCCGAAATAGCCCCCCAGTATTTCATTAAGGACCATGAATTGCAGATAGTCCTCATGAGACCTATTGAAGAGCCGTTTACCAATTCTTATTGAGGACTGCACAAACTTGGGATTGTTTATTGCAAGGCTCTTCTCTGCATGGTTGATATCGGTTTTCTGTCTTGACGCATTTGACACTTTATAATCTGAAGAACCCAAATACTCCTCGAGGTTATCCTTGAATACTTCCGGGAGATTACCTGAAAGCATAATGTCAAAATCTCCAAAATGAGATTCGTAAAACGACTTTACTGTATTCAACTCGAGGGAATCAATGTCCTCGGGCTGTATCCTTTTGCCATAGGGGTGTTCTGGCCCAAAAACATTTTCACGCAGTGTCACAGAGGCGAGATAGTTGCTTTTTTCAAGGTTAAGCCTGACTTTTTGACTTTCTCTTTGTTTCAGCGATTGAAATGATTGCTCTGAAAAGCCAGGAGAGAGAATTAATTCTGATAAGAGCTCGAGATTTTGAGAAAAGTATTTGGTCAGCCCATAAACAGAGATGGTACAATGATCAAAGCCCGGAGAAAATTCCACAAAACTACCGTAACTGTCGAATTTATCTGCTAACTGTTTAGCAGTTTTTGATTGGGTCCCTTCGTTTAAAAGCTTCAGCGTAAGGGGTACAACAGCGTAATCCTGAGAGTACCAGCTCCCCGCTCTTACGTTCAGGTCAATCTTGAATACTTGTGTCTTGTTGTCCTCGAGATAGAAAACCCTTCTGCCATTATTAAGCCGGGTTTCTTTTACATCGGGTAGGTGTATTTTTCTAAGCGCGTTGAAGCTTGGTGCAATTCTCCTGTCTAGCATGAGTTGTGTTGAGTATTATCTACTCTCCGTCTTTTTTGCCAAGATCATAGGTCAAGCCAAAACGGAGAGTTTCTGCAAGAGGGTGATCCTGAAACTGGGGGATAAGGTAGGCAAAGTCAAAACCAAGTGCCTTGTATTTAAACCCAACACCCATGGTGAAAAATTTGCGATTTCCTTTGTTCACATGTTCATAAAAATAGCCGGCTCTGATAGCGAAGGTCTCTTTGTACTCATACTCAGCACCCGTAGAAATAGTGACTTCCTGCAATTCTTCTCCAATACCATCAGGTGCATCACCAAATGAACCAAATACACCTTCCAGCAGCCCCTTGTCCAGATGACTACCGTCTGGCTGTGGAGTAGGTACCATTAGCTTATTAAAGTCCATGGCAAGGGTGATTTTGTTGTAAGGATCCAGATAAGTGGAAAGAGCAGTACCTAACCTAAGATTGGTAGGGATAAAATCTTCTTCGTCAGCACTGTTGTAAGAGATTTTTGAACCAAGATTGGAGATTACTCCACCAAAAGAAAGCTGTGCATCTTTTTGGAAAACAGTAACACGAGACCTGTAATAAACTCCAATATCCGCTGCAATACTAGTTCCTGGCTTGGGATCTGTTACCGGACTTACAGTGATTCCTCCTGACAGGTTGGAGTGAATAAATTTACCCGTGACTCCCAGGCTGAAATTGTTACCCAGCTTTCTTGAATATGTGCCAGCCAAGGCAAACTCTCTGGGGTTAATCGTATTTAGTTCATTACCTGCGCCATCGGTCAGTTGAATATCTCCGAGATCGAAGTAAGTCATGGCGAATCCGAAGGCGGACACATCATCAATTTTTTTGAACATACTGAGATATGAGATAGACATATCATCTACAAACCTTTGTAACCAGGGGGTAAATGAAAAAGCTACACCTGCACTCTTATTGATAAAGGTGAGTTTTGCTGGATTCCAGTGGCCTGAATTGGCGTTAGGGTCTGTAGCAGCGCCAACGTCTCCCATGGCACCAGAAATTGGGTCGGGGGCAATGGTGAGGAAGGGAACAGCAGTGGTGATCACTCTTTTGCTGGTGTCCTGACCGGCAATAACTCCTGAATTCTGTGCTTTAAGATTGGTGGAGAGGGCTATAAAAACAAGGATTGCGAGCGTCCTTAGGGTATGACTCATGGAAATTTTTTTCAAAGATAAGTATATAATATTAATTTGATATAATCAGCTTTTTGCGTGATGAATGTACTGTTTTACTGTCTTCAGAACGGAGCAAAGTATTGTAAATGTATACTCCCGGAGGAAGAGATGAACCTGTATTGTCGGTTCCATTCCATGCTATCGTTTCAGTATTTGAGGCTGCTTGTTTCACGCGGTATAATGATGTGACTTTTTCGCCTTTGTGATTGAAAATTTCAACAACTAATTCTAAGGACTGACCTGCAGAATTATGCGTGACAGCAAAAGTCATATTATTAGTAAACGGATTGGGGTATGCTTTTATTTCTGAGATGCTGGCAGAATTTTGAGCGGTAACTGTGAATTCGAGAATTGCATTGCTCACATTATTATGTGTATCCCAAACCTTGATGTCTAGTTTGTTTGTGCCAACAGGTAAATTCCTCAATGGAAAATTAACGGTCCCCTTTCTAAAATTGTCGATATCAGTCGTATAGAAGTTATTTAAGGAATAGGTGACAGAGTCGTTGAGTGTGGCCGTTATGTCCTGACCAATGCCACTGGCAGATACATTAATACCGTTTTCATCCTCCAGCAAAAGGACAAGATCAGCATCGGGCTTGATAAAATATGCTCTTACTTTACTGGTATCGTTTAGAAAGGGCCTTACGCTAGGAGGTGTGAGGTCAGAGACTATGTTTTCACTTGTACCACCCAGTATAAAATCTACGGATGCTCCCAAGGCGTCAGATTCAAGGTCTAAATCGGTTGCGTAAAAGGTCATTTTGCCCGATCCGAATTGGTAATTGATGTTTTTTGGAACAACAAAATCGAGTTGGAACTGACCATCAACAACTGAGGCAGAGCCGCTGAAAAGCGTACTGTTTCTCTCCAGGAATTCGAATACATCACTCTCCGTTCCTTTGGTTTGAAGAACGTTGTCTTTATCCAGGAGGGTGAACTTTAGAACACCATTGAAATGGCTTATAACCTGACCTGAAGACTCGATAACCCCGGTGACAGATACATGCTGTAGGGCGCGAAGGGTATCAGGTTCGTCTGTATTAAGGACATTGCCATTGATTGTGTTGATACGAATCTGATTCTCAGGATAAGCTATTCTCATACTTGGATCTCCAAGAAGGATAAAGTTTCTATTGAGACTGCCACGAAGACTATTGTTTTTTGTAAAACTGATAATATCTCCCAGCCGCGGATACTCTCCGTTAGAAGGTTCTAAGATGCTTCCGTAAAAGGCTACATTAAGGTCATAATTGGTACTGGAAAAAACGGGACGTGCTGTTGTCACCATGGCCAGGGCTCCTCCATCGGGCTTAAAAATTAATTTCTCAGCTCCGGAGAAGATATTGGGATCGTCATTTCTTCCAAATTCACAGGTGGCGGTTACCAATAGGGGGAGTTTGGTACTATTGTTCCATTCATCGATAGATTCCAGCGTGAGTACTCTTTCCTGCATCCAACCGGTTTCTGCACCATGGCCAGTAAAGTTGATAATCAAGGCACCTTCATCGACTGCGTCTAATAGTGCATTTTCGGCTTCGGGAGAAAATTCACCATTGGGACGCCTCTGTTGATCGAAGGAATCCAGGTAAAGTTTTGTGATATTATAATCGGCATAAGTAGTGTCGATTAAAGTAGCCAGCTGATCTGCATCTCTTTGGTGTATGTTTCTATCTCCATCGTCCGCTACAAATACGAGTCTGCTTCTCCAGTCTCCCAATGCCTGTGGAGAGGTTTGATAGTCGATGATCTTATCGATGGCAATAGTAGCTTGTTCTACTGTGGTGGCAGGTATTCTACCTATTCCTATATCGAGTAGGTGATCCCCCGAAGAGCTCTCTGTCCAGATGCCCTCGTCAGAATCCAGAAAACCAAAAAAGTCATCTGAAGAGAAGGATAGTAAGGGATGAAGCGAATTTCTTGCTTCATAGGTAGGGACCATGTTGGAGTTGTTTTCTACACGGTCTTTGTAGTCATAAGACCCTCTTCCAAACATCAGCAGGTATCTGAAACGATCATTGTTTTCTTTAAGAAAACGAGCATAATTTCTGATGGCTGAGATGTCTTGCCTGCCACCTGAGAACTCAGTATAGAGCTCATCTACAGTAACAACGGACACTTGCAACCCGTCATTGGTTGACCGGAAGTCTGCAAGTCTTTGAGCCTGAGGTTTAAGAAGTTCATTGGTCACAATTAATAAATCGGGTACAGCCTGACCAGAAAGGTTTTGATTTGGTTGCGCTTCAAAGTTTGAAACCAGAGGAATATCCTCCGGGGAGAAGACGGCAAATTCGTGCAGGGTATCACTGAAGGTGCCGAATCTTATAAGGTTGTTGGTGGATAAGCTTTGTTGCAGGATTGGTTCCAAAACATCTGTTACATCCCAAATGCGTGTTGAAGGATTCGAATTGCCTATCTCGTAAGCGGTAATGTTCTGATTTAAGGAGTTTTTGCTGCTAAAGGTAAATGGAACAGAGTTATAGGCTAAATGGGTTGGTACAGACAATACAAAACGATTGATATAACCTACCGCATTGTTTGCTCCACCATTATCGAAGGTAGTAGATAACTCCAGGGTTGTACTTGCTGAAAAAGTGCTGGCGTCAATGCTGAAATTGCCTGAGCGTTCATCCCCTTTAATACCGTAGCGGGCATCGGGGATTGAATTAAAATTAATCCTGCCGATGGATTCCTGATTAAGGGTGAGATCAATGCCGGTGCCAATAAAGGCCTGTGACACACCTGTAAAGGTTAGGTCAATATTCTGACTCTGCTCCAGGTTTTCAATGAGATACGAGAAATTAACCGGGCTTTGAAAATCAAATCGCTCGCCATACCATTCCCGACCAGACCCAAGAATATTGATCAGATCTTCCTCGTGGGCTATGACTTTGTCATAGTAATCGATCTGAGGGAAGTTGCCAGCGAGATTGGGCGAGGATCCTATTCTCTTTCCAGGTGTATCTTTTGCTGTGAGGTAATAATAGAGGTTGTCGCTGTAGAGATTTTCTGTGACCGAATAGTTATTGCCATTAAAACTCTGGTGATTGACTCTATCAACATAGAAAAGGATATAATCTTCACTATTCAGAATGCCATCATCTTCACCTTCGACAAATATGGCTAACTCCTGCAGGAGTAAAGAGCTGTAGCTGGCATTGTCTTGTGGAAGCATTCCTCCGGGCATTCCGAAAATTGCCAAATTTCGCGGATCAATGCTATTGATATCGAACCCCATGGATGAAAGGGTGCTTCTGTCTATTTTATAAACACCATGTTCTGTAAACTCCATCCTGACCCAGGTACCTTCGCTCAGTACGCTATTGGTCTGGCCAAACAGGTTACATGGGATGATTGTGGTAAGGACAGTAAAGAGCGTCCACAGAAATCTTGCTATATGCTTCTTAACTGTCATTTGCTCTTTTTGCAACGATTAGAGTGAGACTTTCTTGTCAGTTTTGCTACCAAATATTTCCAACAGAGAGAGCAATAGATAAAAGCCAATGACTAATGGAATTGCCACCTCTCTGAAAATGGCGAGGAGCGCTATAGACGCCAGTATCAACAGATACCTGCTCTCATTACCACGAACTTTAAAATTCGAGAATTTCAGCGAAAATAACGTAACTGGGGTGACCATCAATGAAGAAAAGAACAGACAAATCACCAGTAGAATCCATGGGTTAGAGAACCACGGCTGTAAGAATGAACTTCCGGCTAATATTAAAGGAATAGAGCTGGTAAAAATACCATTGGCAGTGGTGGTGAGTCCCTTGAAATTTACAGTCTGTTCCTCATCAATGTTGAATTTGGCCAATCTGAGTGCTGAGAAAAGTGCCGTAATGAAGGCCGCATAGGCAAGGGGGGCAGGCAGTTTATCAGTAAACAGTTGAAAGTAGATGAGTGCAGGGAGCACACCAAAAGTAACCAGATCAGCGAGTGAATCCAGCTGTTTCCCGATTTCAGAGTAAGCATTGAGTAATCTTGCTAAAAAACCATCCAGAAAATCAAGGAGGGCGGCCAGCCAGATCAGGTAGCAGGCGGATTCAATGTCTCCTTTAAAAAGCAAGATGATTCCCAGCAGGCCACAGGCGAGGTTGCCAAGAGTAACAGTGTTTGGGATTGCTTTTTTTATGGTTTGGATCAAGACAGGCTATTTAGAGATGGCGCAGTAGGGATTATGAGCCTTTTCATGTCCTATGGTTGTACTAGGACCATGCCCTGTGTGAATCACCATGCTATCAGGCCAGGGAAAGAATTTTGTGTGAATGCTTTCAATAAGTGTATCAAAGTCACCACCGGGAAGATCGGTTCTGCCGATACTACCCTGAAAGAGTACATCTCCTCCAATGCAAAACAACTGATCGATATTGTAAAAAGCGATATGTCCGGCCGCATGACCCGGTACGAAAACTATCTGCAGTTGTGAAGTGCCAAAGGAGATGGTGTCCCCTTCATCAATCAACCGATCGGGTTGAGTTGTCTGATATTGTTGAAAGCCATAGTTGGGAGCGTAAGTTTCGACACTTTTCAGTGTGGACACGTCATTAGTGCCAATCCATAGTGGGACCCCATAAGTTCTCTTGACAAAGGCATTGCCCAAAACATGATCAATATGACCGTGTGTATTGAGCAGCAATTTGACCTTCAACCCCTGACTCTCTATATATTCTGAGAGTTCCTCTTCCTCATGTTTTTCATAACAGCCAGGGTCTATAATGACTGCTTCCTTTGTACTGTCAGACAATACATAAGTGTTTTCCATAAAAGGATTGAAGGTGAAAGAACGTATTGTGATCATGATATTCGGGTTGCTACAAATTTGTCTTATTATTCTCATTTTTCAAGGGAACAAGGTTTAATTTCACTCAATGGAAGTGGATTACATTGTTGTTGGGCAGGGTATTGCAGGTACGGTTTTGACAGACCATTTAATGAAAGAAGGTTTTAGTGTGTTGGTATATGATGATCAGAGTTATTCTAATTCTTCGCGAGTGGCAGGTGGGCTTTATAATCCTATTACGGGACGGAAGATGGTCAAGACCTGGCTTGCAGACGAGCTTTTTCCATATCTCTTGACTTATTATAAAGGCCTGGAACTAAGACTGTCTACGCGGTTTCTTGTCGATACCCCCATATATCGACCATTTGTTTCTATTGAAGAGCAGAATGAGTGGATGGGTAAAAGCTCAGATCCTGCTTTTCAACCATTCATAAGACAGGTTTTCGGAAGCTCACAATTTGGTGAGCATATCTATGATGAATTTGGTGGATTACAACTTGATCAATCCGGCTATCTGAATACAAAAGGTATGATTGTGGCCTTCCGCGAGTATCTTCTTACCAAAAACGCGTTAGTAGAACAGTCATTTGATGCCGAATCCCTTGAACTAACAGAGGAAGGAACTAGATACAAGGGGGTATTAGCCAGTAAGGTGATATTTTGTGATGGGCCCTTGTTATCATCCAATAAGTACTTTAGCTGGTTGCCGCTGAGTCCTGTAAAAGGAGAGCTTCTTTTTATCAGAGTGTCTGAAGATTTTGAAGCTATCTACAATCGTGGAGTCTTTATCATACCGATAGGTGGCGGGATTTGTAAGGCAGGCGCCACATATGATCATTTTAACCTTGATCAAAAGACAACAGAAAGGGCTCGAAAGCAGTTAATAGAGAAGCTGGATGGTCTTATTAAAATACCCTATGAGGTAGTGGATCAGGTGGCGGGAATAAGACCAGCTACTAAGGACAGAAGACCCTTTGTGGGGATTCATCCAAAGTATAGTCAATTGGGTGTTTTTGGAGGTTTGGGAACGAAGGGAGTATCATTGGCACCCTTTTTCGCTAAGCAATTTGTTGAGCACCTGACCAAATCCGAAGAACTGAAAATGGAGGCCAATATCCAGAGGTTTTTTTCGTTATATTGAAAGTCTTTAAGTCAGAAAATAGCATGATCAGAGTAGGTAAGGGCGGGATTAAGCTCGGAGTCGCTTTTCTCTTATTTATAATTTCTTTTTCACTTACTGCCCAGGCACATAGGGTTCAGTTTGGAAAAAACCGGATTCAGTACAAATACTTTGATTGGCAATACTACCACTCTGACAACTTTGAGGTTTACTTTTACGATGGAGGGGAAGATCTGGCCAAAAGATCTATTGAATACCTTGAAAGTGAGTTTAGCAGGATTACCGAAACTATAGGTTACCCACCTTATTCAAAAACCCGTGTATTTCTATACAATTCTATAGGAGATAAGCAGCAAAGTAATGTAGGTGTAAAGGGCAAAGACTTTACAGTAGGTGGACAGACTAACTTTGTGAAATCACAAGTTGAAATTGCTTATTCCGGAGATTATTCCTCGTTTAGAAAGAAGCTCATATTCGGGGTAACCGATATGCTCGTTCAGGAAATGCTTTTTGGAGGAAATATTGCTGAAATGTTTCAGACTACATTTTCTACGCCTATCCCCAGGTGGTTTACCTCAGGTATCTCGTCTTATGTGGCCTATGGCTGGGATAAGGAATCAGATGATTTGGTAAGGGAATATACTTACAACAATCTGACTGACAGATTTGTGAAACTGAGCCCTGAGGCTAATGTGTTGATAGGCCAGTCGATATGGAATTTTGTAGCTCAGCGCTATGGTCAGCGAAGTATCTCTAACATTCTGAATCTTGCCAGGATTATCCGCAATGAAGAAAACAGTATTGCCAGAACTCTCGGTTTGCCTTTTGAGAGGTTTATGGGGGAGTGGAGAACGTTTTATAATAATCAGCAGGTAACGCTGCTGGAGACTTATGATGTTCCGGCTGTTGAGAATATTGTTTCTGGTAAAAATAGTCGTGGTGCCAGCTATACAAGCCTCAAGTTCAGTCCGGATGGAAATCTGTTGGCATATGCCGCCATGGAGAAGGGCAAGTACCAGGTTTTTGTAAAGAACTTGTCGAGTAATAAAGAGATACTCCTATATAAAGGAGGAAACAGGTTATTGAACCAGGAGGTAGACACTAAGCTACCATTGATCAGTTGGGTTGATGAAACCACACTGGGCATTGTGACTAATGAGCAAGGGAGGAATGTACTTACCATTAAACGCGTAGGGGCAAAAGGCAAGCAGACTGTTGCTATTCCCCGACTTAGCAGAATCCAGAGCTTTGATTTTAATTCTACAGGGCGTTTGGCCGTCATGACGGGAGACCTGAATGGCCGGAGCGATGCCTTTCTTTTTAATATAAACAGGGGACAAATCAGGCGCATTACAAGTGATAATTTTGATGTTAAGGACGCCAGTTTTATTCCAGACGCAAATGCAGTGCTGTTCAGCTCAAACCGTAGTGAGGAGAAAATACTGACTCAGGGTCCTACCAGATTGGAAGATTCTGAGATTCATAAGTTTAATGTTTTTAGCTACGATCTTGATTTGCTGGATTCGGTATTTGACAAACTCACTAATGCACTGGCGATGGATGTAAAGCCTGTGGCTCAGGATGTAGAAAATATATACTACCTGAGTGATCAGCAAGGTATTAATAACCTCTACAGGCATTCCCGTTCTGATTCATTAAGTGTTCAGGCTTCCAACTTCCTTTATGGAATAAAACAATTTGATATTGACTTCACCAATAGCAGGATTGCTTTTGTTTCAACAGCCAATTCAAAGGATGCCATTTTCATAGAAACCCTGGATGTGAACAGAAGTCTCTTTACTCCGGTTACACCCAGAAGAGCTCAGGAGACTACTAAAATTCTTGCTGAACTTAGACGTAAGCGACTTGCGGAAGCGAAAGAAAACGATACAACCACTGTGGAAAGTGGAGTAGAGGGAGTGATTGATGAAGCACCAGAAAGAAAAGAGGAACTGAAGGAAGGAACTATCAATACCGAGAGTTACCAGTTTGAGGGGCGCTCCAAGGTAGACACGAGGAACTATAAATTTGAAAAAGGAGCTGCCACGGATGCCAGACCAACTCAGGGTAAATCTTTCCTGAGTATTTATCAGAATACCACTACGGAAAATCAGATCAAAGGTCCGGTACCTTATGAGACAAGATTTCAGACTGATAACCTGGTAACCACCTTTGTGATAGACGAGCTACGGTCTTTTTCACAATTGATGGAGATTCAAATGAATGATTTTCTGGAGAACCATCGGTTTTACGGAGGCCTTTTAATCCCTTATAACTTTAACAGTGGTTATGATGTATTTGGGGAGTACCATTATTTAAAAAACAGAATTGACTTCAGCGCCAGGTATTCGAGAAAGTCCATACAGCGAGAAGATAATTTCTTCAGGCAACGGTATAATCTCAATAGATTTGAGATTGGAGCGGCTATCCCCTATTCTCCACATATCAGATTTGAGATAGCTCCTTTCTATTCACAAGCAAAGTATCTCGATTTAGACCCGAGATTATTGCTCAGTCCACCACCTCAAATTGTACCCGAAACTACCTCTAACTATGCCGGGGTTACAGCTTCGGTGGTATTTGATAATAGTGTAGTAATTGGTACTAATGTCCACGAGGGGACAAGAGGGAAGGTGACTTTTGAGACACACAGAAAACTGAATGATCAGGCGGTAAGCTTTAACAATATCGAGGCTGATATCAGACATTACCAAAGACTCAGCAGAGGTGTTTATGCGGCTGCTCGGTTGTTTTATGGATCTTACTTTGGTGATGCTCCCAAAAAATATGTGCTGGGCGGGGTAGATAACTGGGCTTTCAACAAAACACAGTCTAGTGGGGACGATAATGATCCTTTCATTTTTCAGACACTGACAGACAATAGTGATCTTTTGTTTCACCAGTTTACCAACCTGAGAGGGTATGATTACAATACTTTTAACGGTAGAAATGTGCTAACATTTTCAGCTGAACTCAGGTTGCCTATTGCTCAGATGTTGAACAACAAGGAATTAAGATCGAACTTTTTACGTAACCTGCAGCTGATAGGTTTTTATGACATAGGGTCGGCATGGGACGATTTGTCTCCCTTTAAAAACCAAAACAACCTTAATATTGAGGTGATTGAACAAGAAGGGTCTCCCTTTTCTGCAGTGATTAACAACTTCAATAATCCCTGGCTTCAAAGCACGGGAGTAGGAGTCCGTACGATGCTTTTCGGCTTCTTCTCCAGACTTGACTTTTCCTGGCCTATCAGAAATTTTGAGATTCAAAGCCCCAGGCTCCAGGTATCTTTCGGTTACGATTTTTAGGGGCGATTTTTTTAGCTGCTGAATAGCCCTATTTTTGTGCCTCACAGTTAAATAAACAGCATGCTCAAATCAATGACGGGCTTTGGCCAGGGTCAAGGCCAAAAAGACGGACTTCATATCAATGTAGAAATACGCTCTCTTAACTCGAAGTTTTTAGATGCCAATATGAAGCTGCCGAAGCAGCTACAGGATAAGGAACTGGAGATTCGTAACACTCTCAATGCGAAATTGGTAAGAGGAAAGATAAGCCTGATGATTGAAGTGACAAATCAGGAATCTGTAGATGACCGGCTTGTTGTAAACCGTCCTTTATTCAAGGCTTATTTTGAAGATTTTGTAGGCATAGCCGATGAGGTGGGAGCGGAGAAGAAGGATCTTTTCAGACTGGCACTTCACAGTCCTGATGTACTACTGGGTTCGGAAAAAACCGAAGAGATGCTGACCAGGGAATGGAATGCTGTTTCGGAGTTTTTGGACGAAGCTATAGCACAGTGTAATAAGTTCAGAACAAGTGAAGGCGCCACTCTTGAGAAAGAGCTTAATTTGTACATAAGTAGCATTGGTAACTATTTGGAGCAAATCAAGGGTATGGATGATGATCGGGTCAAAGTGATTCGAGATAGGATTCACGGGCACCAGAATGAAATACTGGAATCAGATGAGTTTGATAAGAATCGCTTTGAGCAGGAAATGATCTATTACATAGAGAAGCTGGATATAAGTGAAGAACTAGTGAGACTGAAAACTCATCTGGATTACTTTTTAGAAGTAATGAATGAAGACAAAGCGAACGGTAAAAAGCTGGGGTTTATTTCTCAGGAAATTGGTCGGGAAATTAATACGATAGGTTCCAAAGCAAATTATGCACCTGTACAGAAGTGTGTGGTTTGTATGAAAGACGAACTGGAAAAGATTAAGGAGCAACTGCTGAATATTATCTGATACTCTTTGGGGAGAAGCGCTGAAAATTCAATAAAAAGGACTCGCGAAGAGTCCTTTTTATTGAATTACACTTGATCTGTTGCAGGCAGTGATGGTCTCTGGCAGAGAATTGAGAGGTCACCAAAGTACAGCATGAAAAGTGTGCCTAACCAGTTTTAAGGAGTTGATGCTCATTTAAGTTTGAAGTGAATAAAAATGGACATTGGTGATTTAACGGGTACTCCTCTTTGAAGACCGGGATTCCAGCGTGGTGAACTTTTAAGTACACGGATGGCTTCTTCATCGCAACCGCCACCTATACCCCGTGCGACTTTAATATCCGAGATATTACCCTGGGTGTCAACATAGAAACTCAGGTGTACCTTACCTTCTATATGGTTTCTCTGGGCGAATCGTGGATATCGGGTATTCTTACTTAAAAACTGTTGCCACTCTTGTAGTCCCCCCGGGAAGGCAGCTGGATGTTCAACCACCATAAAGTCGTTGTTCTCAGGTTGCTCTTCGGGCATTTCTATGATGGGAATTGATTCGATCTCGTCTATGATCGGTTCAAAAGTAAATTCCGGCTCCTCGTAATCTACGTCCACGTCATCCGGGATGGTTATGATTTCAGGGAAGTTTAGAGGAGGTGGTTTGGGAGGTAAGAACTCGGTTGGTGGAATGATCTCCACCCCGGGGAATGTACTATTGACTAATACTGGAGGCAGCTGATGATGAACTGGCTGGCTCTTCAATTCAAAGGCAGCCAGAACCAGTGCCATGCTTATGCAAAGCCCCAGACTAAGGAAAAGAGAGCGCATAGGGGCTACTTCTTTATTCGGGTTTTTCTTGGATTCCATATTGACTAATTATTTAGTTATAAGGATTAAATAAAAAACTACCTGAGCTGAAATTTGATTTGAATTGCCATTCTTGATTTTACTGCATTGCCACGCTGTTTGCCAGGGTTCCATTTTGGTGATTGAGAAAGCACTCTGATGGCTTCTTCATCGCAACCGCCACCAATACCTCTGGTGACCTGAATATCCGAGATCACACCATTCTTGTCTACAACAAAAGACAGGTTGACTTTGCCTTCAATACCCATTCTGGCAGCAGATCTTGGGTATTTGAAGTTCTTGTTAAGGAATTTACCCCATGCTTTTGCTCCACCTGGAAAGGAAGCCTGTTCTTCGACATACACAAATATTTCTTCAGCCTTTTCTTCAGGCATCTCGTCTTCAATAATAAGGTCTTCAATGATTTGCTCTTCTGTGATGTCCACATCGATAACAACATCTATTTCTTCAAGAATCTCTTCATCATCAGGTATTTCTATCAGCTTTGGTTGCTGTACTACCGGAGGTTTCTTGGGAGGGTGAATAGTAGGGGGGACTTCTACTAATTCATCAAAGTCTTCAACGACTGATCCCAAGTTCATAAGATCTCCGACATCATAGGTTTTCCATTCAAATGCTGTGAGGGTGGCCCCAAGGCTAACGGCCAGGCCTATAACCAGAAAGAGCCCTCGCTTTTGGCCTAAATCGGCCGGTATAGTTTTCTTGATTTCCATATCGATTAAGTTTATAGTTATTAAACTAAGAATTTAGTTATTTAGTTCAAAAAATAAGCACAGCTCAGCGTGCTTATTCTTTATGTCTTATTTCAATTTGAATACAATCTGAATCTGCATTCTTGATTTTACAGCTCTACCTCTTTGCTTACCAGGGCTCCATTTTGGAGAATTGGAAAGCACTCTCTTGGCTTCCTCATCACAGCCTCCACCGATGCCTCTGATCACCTGTATATCGGAGATAGATCCACCTTGGTCTACTATGAAAGAAAGGAACACTTTGCCTTCAATACCCATACGAGTAGCTTGTCTTGGGTACTTGAGGTTCTTCCTCAGAAACTTCACCCAGGCAGCATTACCTCCAGGGAAAGCAGCCTGCTCTTCCACAACAAGGAAGACCTGATCGGCAACTTCTTCTTCCGGCTCCTCTTCGAAGACGATTTCTTCTACTTCAGTCTCTTCAGTGATCTCCACATCAAGGTCGATTTCGATTTCTTCTTCGATTTCTTCCTCATCGGGAATCTCAATGATTTGAGGTTGCTGAATTTTTGGCGGCGGTGGTGGCGGTTGCTCGGTAGGGGGGATTTCTGTCAATTCTTCGAAATCATCGGCCACCATTCCCAAGTCCATTAACTCACCTTCATCGTACTTTTTGTACTCAAAGGCTGCGAGAGTGATGCCCAAACTAACGAGCAGGCCAATGGCCAAAAAGAGCGATGCTCTTTTGTTCACGTCAGCTTCCGGGGTCTTCTTGGCTTCCATATGTTTTTGTTAGTTAGATTTAAAACTATAAAATTAGTTTACTAATCGCAAGCTTAATTTTCTAAATGTAATAAAAACTATCGTACCAACGATAGCTCCAATTGTATTTGCGGCAAAATCGTACAAATCGGTCATCCGACCCGGCACGAATTGTTGCGAATATTCCAGAACGGAACCATAAACTATGCTTATAGTTAACGCCCATGTGATACTTTTTGTTTTAAGCTTTGTGGAGTGTCTCTGTCTGTTAAACGACCAGAGGATCAGAAAGGTGAAGATCAAAAACACTCCCAAGTGTCCCAGCTTATCATAGGACAACATTTTTGACGCTGGAAGACTGTCTGAAGGAAGCAGCATTAACACTGCCAGTACTATCGCCCAGACTATCCAGGGTATGTGGTATTTATAGGGGTATTTCCCAGGCGTCTTATTAGCCACCTACGAGTTCTGCGTATTGAGCTGCGGTTAACAATTCGTCTACTTGCGAAGTATCACTCATGTTGATTTTGATCATCCAACCTTCACCATAAGGGTCGGCATTTACTTTTTCGGGCTCAGCTTCCAGACTATCGTTGAACTGTGCTATTTCACCCGAAAGAGGCATGAACAAATCGGAGACTGTTTTTACGGCCTCTACCGTACCAAACACCTCTTCAGCATCAAGACTTTCGCCTTCTGTTTCAATTTCTACATAAACAATATCACCCAACTCGCCCTGAGCGAAGTCAGTAATGCCAACAGTGGCAGTGTCACCATCAATAGAGATCCATTCGTGATCTTTGGTGTACTTAAGGTTATCTGGTATGTTCATAGGTTTTAATTCAGAGAGTCAAAAATACACGGATTCAGGAAAAATGCGTGAATTTATTGCGACAAATTAAAGCGGATTCTTCCTCCGAAAGCAGTTCGGGCATTTAGAAAGCTTGTGGATACCCTGGGCTCATTAACATTGCGTTCAAAATAGAGCGTTACCTGGAGTGCTTCGCTGATATTATAGTCCAGTGTCGGGCTCATTCTGAAGATGCGGATACCATCTGTTACGGTACTCGATTCGTCAATACGTCTTTGAACGGTTTTACCATCACGTATAGAAAAGCCCATGTTAAACCGGAGTTCGTTAGGAAGTGTCTCCTTACGCCCGCGAATTCTGAAGGGAACTTTTACACCGGCTTTGGCAAAACCAATGGTGATATTCAGGTTGCTGGCAGACTGCTCTGTTACCTGTATGTTGGATAGGTTCAGAACTATATTCCTGTCTCGTGAGTAATCTACATTGATGTCCCAATTGTTTTTGGTTCGCAGGTTGAGACCAATTAGGGGAGAGAAGGACTCACTCAGTACAAGCTGTTGTCCGATATACACAGGAACCAGTGTCCCGTTTTCGTTGAATTCAGTCGCCTGAAGATCGTTGGTTATGCTATTGTTGAGTGTCAGGCCTACTGTGTAGAGAGGTGAGTTTACATAATTGCCAACATCATAATTACTGCTATAAGAATGGCTGATATTGATGCTTGAGAAGATATCCTTCAACGCTTCAGCTTTGGCAAGACCCCGATAGTTTAAACTCCAACCAGGGATGGGGATCTTTGGAAAGGCGCTGAGTCTTACCCCTTCAGGAGTATTACCTGTATAGGCTGCAACAAAGGCGGGAATAACCACATCCTGAGAGTTGACATCATAGGTGCCAATATCGTTCAGACCATCTAACCTGGTTTTTACTCGATCCCTATAGGCTTCGAAATTGCGAAACAGTGGGGACTCATCGTCAGCATCATCTTTACTAAAGGCAGTTTTAAGCATATTAAAGCTTATGCCATAATTTCCTGATCTGTTTGGGTTAATGCTGATGAATCCGCCAGCATCGGTATCGTTCCTGAAAATTTCCTGATAATTCTCAGAGTGTCTTTTGGCTCCGTTAAGTGTGATGCGAAAATCGGTAAAGGGTTCTATGGCCGCTGAATATCTAAAGCTGATGTTTTTGCTCTGGGAAAAGGGTGAGGTAAGAAATGTACTAGGTGCATAGAGCCCCTGTGTTGCCAGGGTGTTGCGTATAAAGGGATCCTGGGCACCGAGGATAAAGCCAAGTCCCGGATTATTGAACTGTCGGTCGAGACCAAAAAGAAAGACTTCAGACAGGTAACCCGGCAGTTCGGTACCCTGTGTCACGTTGTAGTCGAAATTGACATTTCTCACGCTCATCAACGCCCTGAGTATGCCTTTTAGGACTTTACGTTCTTCAATGGTCTTCTTTCGCTTAGTTGTATCGGCTGCGGCAGGTGTACGTGTTCGACTGCGACTTCGGGTCGGGGTATTTATTTTTTTGAGTATACCTATTTTGTTATAGAGTTTGACCAGATCGAACTTGCCATTAAAGCTGATATCGCGCTGGTTATTGGCCAGGTTTCCCAAAGTATCCGCCTGCCCAACAGCACCGGCCTTCCAGCCAAAACTGGTTCGATAAGTGACGTCTCCGTTAAGCCAGTCAGTGGCAGGAATTTTATCAAAGGGGAGTGTGTAGTTGGCGGTGATGTTGTGATTGTAATTTTTAATCCTTCCCAACCTCTTGAAGTTGGTCCAGACAGAATCTCTCTTGACCTCGGTATTAATATCTCCCTCGGGCTCGTCAATAATAGCATTGGCATTGGCGGTGTAATCGAGTGTCAGGGCGCGAGTGAGATTCCAGTTAACAGCATAAGACCTGTCAAAGGTAAAAGACTTTTCAAAATAGGGATCTATACCATCGGTGGTCAGGTCAGCATTGCGGAGCTGTGTTCTCAGAAAGCTTCTGTTGACGTTTCCATTGACGATGATGGAGTTGGGTATAATATTGAAGTTGATGTCTTTAATGATCTGCAGCCATTTGGAGCTCAGCCATTTGACATTTTTGAAGGGCTCTATAAACCATTCTTTAGGTTGATAGGCATAAGTTAATGCTACCCTGTTATTTCTGAAATCATATGATGCCGTATTGATATTGCTTCGGGTTACCTCATTGTAAGCATAGGTAAAGCTGAAGTTGGCAATATCGTAAGGAAGCGGAATACGCTCTGTGTTGGTTCTCCGCTTTCGCACATTGGAAAAGTTGAGGCTTCGTCTATTTGATTGATCAATGACAATATTACGATAGGCTGCTCTTTCTTCAGGGTCTTCAAAGGAGTTAAGGACATTGTCGAGCTCGAGGTCAGGGTCGAGCGGATCAAACTGTGGCAGCGAACGGGTATTTTCGAAGCTGAAGAACACGGGTATTTCCAATCCCCATTTTTCAGGTGTGAATTTGTCCAGATTAAGCCTTGTGGAGATGTCGTATTGTGTGGTGCGCTCTCTGTTTCTTTCAGAGATTTTATCTGCAATACCACCGAAACCAATTGAGGAATGCCTGATGGAGGCTGAGACATTACCTAAGTCGGCCAGTTGGGCATCAACTCTGGCGTTGGCAGCATAGCCCGACTTTGTATCGAAATCTGTTACCCGTAGCTCGTTGGCCCAGATACAGAAAGTCTTTGGTTCAGAGTCTGCCGACCTGGGGTTTCTGATGCCGATCATCAGGGTTTGAAGGGTGCTTAGATCAGGTCGCCCGACTACCGTCACCTTATAGCGATCTACCTGATCACTGAATGGCAAACTGAGGTTGGCGTTGAGTCTGTTTCTTAGAGCTTTGACTTCATAAAGCCTGTCGAGCGCAATGTCGATCTCATTTTCCAAAGGCCAAACCTCTCGTCTGCCGATGGCTCCCTGAGGAGTCATGTGCAGAGGTACCTCTATTTCATAATAGTTTTCGGTAAAGTCAGTACCCAATCTGAGGAAGGCAGTCACTTCTCCCGGCTCCAGGTTATCGGGGCTATCTGCATGCAGAAACATTTTGATGCGGCCATAGTTGACCAAATCCTGATTCACGTTTTTGAATACAGCTCTGGCGTCCTTATCTCTCAAATCTTCCACACAAAGCTGTAAAGACTGCTCGTTTCTTCTTCTCTGCACGGCTGAAGTATTGTCTCTGTCACGCTCAATACCAGGAGGCAGAACATAACCCGGACGTCCGTCATCGGTGGCCTCACTGTTTTCTTCTATGCTCACCACTGATACGGTAAAGGTAGGGTCAGATGGCTCTGGAATCTCATCAAGTCCTTTTTCGAATAAGCTTTCCTGAAAAGTTCTCCACTGGCTGCCTACCAGTCTGAGGTTGACCATCCTTAATACAACAGGCTCCTCAAAATCAGTAAGGACCGTTCGGATATAGCGGATTGATTTGAAGCCGTTGATATTGCCCTGCACACGGTCTGGCTTCCGTACCGGGATTCTGAAGAGGTACCAGGTTACATTATCTCCGTTTACTTCATTCGTTATCTGATCAACGATATTGTTTCTACCTACCTGCAGCTGTCCTGGCCTCAGGTCCAGACTATATTCATAATATTCCTCCAGGTCCGCCAGGGTATTGTCTCTGTTCAAATCTTCGTTGTCAGGCACATTGGTAGCAGAGGGGGTGAAGAGTGTGTTGTTTCCGGTTAGTACCGGACTGTTACCTTCAAGCCCGTTGAAATTTTTGTAACGTTCGAGGATTTTAGCATCTGCTGCATCGAGCTCTTCTCCCAGATAATAGCTGAAGTTATCGGCAGAGGGATCTGCTAAAAGTGCTTGTGTTGCCTCCGCCCCCAGGTTAAGGCTATTGATATAAGTAGCAAAGTAAGTGGCTTCATCGATGGACTTCAGCCCATCCAGACCTACGTCCTGATTCAGACGTGCTTCCTGGTTGTTGTCAAAGGCGGGGTTGAGATAAGGGTTGCTGGTAACCCGGCCCCATTCATTTTCTATGATATCGCCCGGATCTGCTGAACCATCGGCAGGCAAACCCTGCTCAAAGGCATGACGTTCGTCTCGCATGATATCTTCGGAGATGCTACCAAGCTGAAAGATCAGTGAGCCCCCAGTCGTGTTTGCTTTGGGAGGGTTGATGCCGTCATTGATAAAACCACGGGGATTGCCAGGAGTATTATTGGTAGAGTTAATGAAAGGGTCCATTACCCAGAATTCCAGATACTCCACATTGGTCTTGTCAAAATCTACCTCATTGGTAATGGCCCTGGTAATAGCTCCGAAATTTGATTTTGGGTCTGGCAATGAGCCATCTGGATTCAGGTTCGGAGTATAATTATACATACCACGCTCAGAAGGGTAGTAGGCTAAGTCAAATGAAGGTTCATTTACGACAATCTGCTGACGATCTCTTTTGATTACTTCTTGTTGGCCAATAGAACGGACATAATGATTCTCAATATCCTCCGGCTCGATATTGGTGGGACGAGCTCTTCCCGTGCTTCGGTAGAAAACATTGTCGATGCTGTACCAGGCCATTTTTGCTCTTCGGTAGTTGGCACCCAATCTGTCAGGTGTACTAAGGCTCAGGTCAAAGCGGTTATCATCTGTTTTAGGGGTAGCTCCCATTCTCCAGGCATTGATATTACCAAGGCTAAAGGGCGTAGCGGTAGCTTCAAAGTCGTCAATATAAGAGGCTCCCTCTCCCTGAACTTTGTTGGATGTGCCTGGGAACAGCGCTGCCATTTCTGCACTGGCGCTAATCGAGGAAGGGGCCTTGGTGTCGATAAAGGGCAGGGCGTCAATCATACGGGTGAGCCTACGGGATTCGCCACTATAGTTGAAGTCAAGGCCAACCACTGTATTACGCACCGGCTCGTTGCCTATGGCAATACGGCTGATCAGCGGCCTTTCATTCAGGTGCAAAAGGGTGAGTCCTGCATTGGTCTGGTCATTGTGAAAGTACTCCACCCTGGTGCCAAAGAGAGTGCGTGATTGGAAATTGAATAAATCGGCTTTTTCATATTCAACCCGGATAGACTTACCCGAATTGGCAATCGAGGGATTGATTATGGTGACCTTACCCTGCACATAATCTACTGTGTAATCGGCTCCTTCCGTTAGTGGTGTATTGCCGGCATATACGGTTACGCCTCCTTCTGCAATTTGAAAAGCGTTCAGGTTGATCTCATTCGAAGAGCCGGACTGAAGACTTCCTCGCAGAAAGAATTTATTAAGTCTTGAGATAAGCTGCGCATCGGCACGGGTAGTCCGGTAAAGGGTGTCGAATACGTATTTGTCTTTCAAAAACTGCTCACTCGGTAGAAACTTACTCTCCAGAGTGCGACCAAACGGTTCCAGAAAAGGGAAGATCATGTACCCCCTGTCAGGGTTGATGGTGATGCCTTCCACAAAATCAAAATTGGCATCTTTTTGAGGGTCTCCATTTTGGTTAAGCCTGTCGAGGCCAAAGATTTCAATCAGGGGAATGTCCTTTGTGTTTTCTCCTTCGTGCAGGCTGGGATTGTCTATTCCCGTATCATCATCACGATAAATTGTGCGGAGTTGAAATCCCTGCTTTTCAATTTGAGCAGCATTGAGGCTATAGATGTTTTTCATCATAAGATCCCAGGTGGGGACTCTTGTGTTGATCTTGCTTGGGCGAAGTAGCTTAAGGAAAATCACTTCGTCCTCAGTTCGGTTTTGGTAGTCCTCTGTCAGCTCACCCACTTTGTATCGTCTACCCTGATAATTGTACTCAAATGATACTGCCAGCACTTCATCACTTTGCAGCTGACGACTGAGCGAAAGGTAGCCTAGCTCTGAATTGAAATAATATTCCTGTGGATCGAGCTTTCGTGCACCCGTAACTCTTTCAAAATCCTGTGCTTTTTCCAGTCCTCTGCTCTCAAGTAAAGAACTGATTTGGTCTGCCTGTCTGAAGTTGGGATCTGCCGTCAGGTTAGCAAAGAGGTCATTGGCATCATTTGAGACCGGAAGCGATGGATTTCCGTTGCCTACGAAGGCATTTCCATCCTGGAAAATCACTTCTCCCTCACCCATATCCATAAAAGCCGCAAAGTTGCGGAGTGTTTGAGTATTGTTGGTGCGGTTAAGCACATATACCTCCAGTCGTGTAACATTCAGACCGGAAATAACCGCGGGGATGCTTCTTAGCCAGTTTTCATAATTATCACGGAAAAAGTGCCCGAGGAAGAAGTGGCGATTTTCGTCATAGTCTGAGGCCCTGATTTCAAAATCACTGCGTTGAACACCCCCCTCCACCGTAATGCTTTCAATCTGTCCACGCTGAGTTGCTGCCAGGGCTGTGACATAGACTTTGCCAAATTGCAATTGGGTTTTGAAACCAAACAAATTTTGAGCACCCGTAATCAGACTATTGGCTATGGGTAGTGACACGTTACCCAACTCTATGGATTTAACAATATCTGATTCCAGACCACCAAATTCTACCTTGAGCTGATTCTCAAAATCGAAGGAGTTGTTGTTGTTGAAATTTGCACCAAGCTTTAGTTTGGAGCCAATAGTACCCTGAAGGCTCATATTAATGTTCTGATCAAAATCGAAGGCTCCTGTTCGCTGCTGCCTTATGGGAATTGCAGGGTTGTCTACTCGCTGGAATCTGGCCCCAAAATCGAGCTGTACGAAACCGTTGGTATTGATGAGAATCTGATCACCTCCAAAAAGCCGGTCGAAAAACGGGCTCAGCGCAATGGGAGGGATGAGTTGTCTTCTGTTGGTTACGGCACTTTCCCCATCCAGAGCTTCTGCTTTATCGCGGAAAAACTCCCGATTTGCCTGTTCCTGCCTTCTTTTCAGTGCCTCAGAGAAGGGGAGTAGGGTCGGGGGGCGAAAATAGATGGAGCCTAAACTCTCATTGATGAGGTAATTATTGGCAGTGTCAATTTTAATGGTCTGATTCAGGTAGCCAGGACTGTTGAACAGCAGTGGAGACCGTAACATGCGTTGAGAGAGCGGATCACCCAATCTCCATTGTAAACCGAAAATCGGATAGGGAGACCTCTTGTATTTGGTGGTGTCAGTCTTGACAGTATCCTGAGGCTGGGTTTGCTGAAATTTATAGCGTGCACTCAGTCCATGAGACATACTTACCAGAAGGACACCTACCAGCAGTGGGATTGATATTTTGTTGTACAGGATGGTCAATTTACGAGCAAAATGCTAGGCAGATTTTAATGCCAGTTTGATCAACTCTTCAAGACTTACCTGTCCATCAGCGTTTTTCAAAATTTTGTCAATAGTTTTCTGTGCAGCCACCTTATTGATGCCCAATGTTACTAACGCAGCAAGTGCTTCGTTTCTTATAGCAGCGGTACCTGAAATTGAAAAGTTTTGCGTACTCGATTCGGGTTGGCCTTTTCCTACTTTGTCTTTTAGCTCAAGTATGATTCTTTGTGCCGTTTTAGCGCCTATTCCTTTTACTCCCTGTATGGTTCTTACATCTTCAGAAAGTATGGCATGCTCTACCTCAGCCGGACTAAGTGAGGATAGTACCATAAGACCGGTGGAGGGACCTACCCCGGAGATCGAAATCAAGTGAAGGAAGAGTGTCTTCTCGTGAGTGTCTGCAAAACCAAATAAAGTCTGTGCGTCTTCTTTTACATGGAAGTAAGTGACGAGTTTACAATTCTCCTGATCTTTGATTTGGCCGTAAGTGTGAAGGGAGATTTTAATTTCGTACCCAACTCCTTGAATATCAATGATAACGAAAGTCGGATCCTTGTAGGCTAATTTGCCATTAATGTATGCAAACATTGAATTGCGGATAAATCTAAAAAAGCAAAAAGGCAAGTAATCTTGCCTTCGCTTAAAATTAAGAATTATCGTCTAAAGTCTGTGTTTTTCGGCTCAAAAAGACCGTCTGTCAGACATTAGCAGCGCGGAATGTTGTCAGCAGTGCTTCCAGTTGTCTGATGGCCTCCCTGTGCTCTTCGTTGGGGTGAATGACGAAGCCTTCAATATAGTAGAGCCTTTGTGTGGACTCGTCTACGAAGGTGTAACTGACAAAGGAGCCTCCTATAGAGTTGTTGTTGGTTTTCCAGGCGCCTTTGGTCTCAACAGTATACTGATCATTGAAATTGATGTTTCGCGAAGCAATGGGTACATAGGTCTCTTCTGTAGTCATATAGGACTCACGATTCTCAGGGTCACCGTATATGTATTTCTTGCCAATCTCATTACGGAGGTTGATGATTTTCGCCTTTTCGAATTCTTCTTCCGAGGTGTATTCTTTGAAGTATACGAATAGGTTTTTGCTGGCCCCGGTGGCAGGCAGGTAACGAGCCCACATAAAGTCTTCTTCGGTCATGGCAAGCTCGAAGCTGCCTGGAATTTTAATGGTGTAGCCAAATTTCTCCCTGAGACTGGACACGATAGTGCGAGTGGCGGAACTCATGCCGAGTTCTTTGGCGAGTCTTCGTCTTTCTGCGATATTAAAATAATTACGAATTTTCTCCTGATTTTCAGCCTTACTGAGCTGAGCAATCAGACTCTTCTTGTCTTTGCCAAAGAGCTGCAAAACCTTTTGTCCTTTAGCGTATTGGTCGTCAGAAGTATTCATAAACATATTCTCGTTTGCCATAATTCGCTCTTTCGATTCAGCAGAGAAGGTGTTTTTGAGCCAGTTATCTGCCGGTTGATTGCCATCCAGAGTGGTTACGTAAACGAGGTTTTTTGCGGTTTTTAACAGCTTGTTAAACTGGAAAGGATCAATAATCCGGGTAACAAAATAAGGCTCATTTCTTAAGAGGCCGGGTACGCTGGCATGAAATACCTCTTTGAGTGCAACACCTACCTCGCCACTCCATTGCTCTTTGTTCATAACAATGACTACCTCACCATACTCACCGGCTGCTTCAGGTAAGAAGCTCGTTTTTCTGGCAGTCTTCTCTTCTTCGGCTCCATTACCAGATTTTTTATCAGATGATTCACCAGTACAGGCTGCTAACAGTAGCATGCAGAACAGGAAAGGGATAAGCTTCTTCATGTTTGACTAATTATTTAGTTACATCTCTAAGGAAAGTAAAATTACGACTTCTTGCAAATATATTTCACTAAAGTTTTAGTTGATCTTTTGTAAGGCCTGATTAGCCGATTTTCAGCTTCATTCCAGGCTTCAGGCTGTTGGTCTTAAGTCCGTTGAGCTGTTTGATTCTTTCAATGGTCAAGCCTTTATACATCCTGGAAATATCCCAAAGGGTATCTCCTGATTGTACTACGTGTAGCTTTGAACTTGGAATGGGTTGGTTCTTGACGATTTGTCTTCTGGTGCTGACTGTATTGTCGTAAAAGTCAGGTCCGGTCCAGATGTTTAATCTCTGACCTACTCTGATCATGGTGCCACGAATATTGTTCCATGCCTTCAGGTCGGTAAGTCTTACTTTATGCCTGCGGGCGATAGTGCCAAGCACGTCACCGCTTCTGACTCTATAGACAACTTTTTCCCTGCCAAAGGTGCTACCGGGCATATTCTTGGCCATCTTTTCAAACTCCTTCTTCCCTGCTTCTGCTTTAGCCAAAACCTGGGTTTGGTTCAGTTTATAATTTTCCGTTTCCGATCTGGGGATTCGTAGTTCGAAATTTTTGGCATGTGCCGGGATAGCTCCCTTTTTTACGGCTGGATTGAGTTGTTTTAAAGTTTCCAGGTCCATTCCGCTTTCTTCTGCAAAAGCCTTCAGGTATACAAACTGATTGGTTTTGATAATGTCATATTCGACAGGGTAAATCGGATCAGTGACAAAAATATTGTGCTCATCGGCATACTCCATCGCATAAGTAATGGCCGCAAACTGTGGTACATATGATCGGGTTTCACGGGGCAGGTACCTGTAAACTTTCCAGAAGTCATTCTTATTGCCTGACCTTCTGATGGCGCGTTTCACATTGCCAATGCCACTGTTATAAGCGGCCAGTGTCATCTTCCAGTCTTTAAAAACCCCGTATAACCATTTGATGTATTTGCAGGC
The DNA here is from genome assembly GCA_021404565.1 of Roseivirga sp. Classification (GTDB taxonomy): domain Bacteria; phylum Bacteroidota; class Bacteroidia; order Cytophagales; family Cyclobacteriaceae; genus Roseivirga. The sequence continues at coordinate 25,900 of JAAWWF010000003.1, forward strand.
GGCTTCGGTAGATTTTTCCGGGTCCATGCGTTCGTCAATATACCAGTCGATCTTGAGGCCTTGTTCTTTACCGGTAGGGCGCATAAACTGCCAAAGGCCTACCGCCTTTGGGCCTGATACGGCTTTAGGGTTGAGCCCAGCCTCAATAATGGGTAGATACTTTAGCTCATCAGGCAGGTCGTATTTCTTAAGGTATTTTTCGAAAAGTGGTATATAGAGGGCTTCTCTTTTGATCATTTCACGGCTGTAGTCGCGGTTGCGAATGGTGAAGTAATTCACAAAGGCCATGACTCTGTCATTGAAGGCAATATCTATTTCGAGTCCAAGCTTGTCGTAGCGCTTTTTGATTTCGTCATAGCTGAAATCGGGGGCGTAGTCGTAGGTGGGTTTAACCGTTTCTCTTGAGGCCTCCTTAGTGCTCTGCGCTAATGTGGCGAAGGAGAATGAAACTGTACATAATAAAATGACTATTGCTCTGATATTCATCTGACTGGCTCCGGAATCAATTGTTTTTCATTAGCTTTTTTGAAAATGCAAAAAGTTTTGCTTCGTCAAAAGCATTTGTCATAATCTGTATGCCAACAGGCATGTTTTCCGCGTCCTTTCCGATAGGTAACGAGATGGCCGGCAATCCTGTTACAGAGGCTTGTACTGTAAATAGGTCTGCCATGTACATTTCGAGAGGGTTCTTTGTATGTTCCCCTAGCTTGAACGCGGTGGTAGGAGTGGTTGGTATGACGATGAAGTCAAATTCTTCAAGAATTCTTTGGGTCTCTTTCAGAATGAGTCTTCGAACCTTCTGTGCCTTGGTATAATAGGCGTCATAATAGCTGGCGCTAAGTACAAAGGTGCCAAGTAAAATACGTCTCCTTACTTCTTCACCAAAGCCTTCAGTTCTGGAGTTTTTGTAGAGTGATTCAAGATCATGCACATGAGGACTTCTGTGTCCGTAATGGGCCCCGTCATAACGGGAAAGGTTGGCACTTGCCTCAGCCGTGGTGAGTATGTAATAGGCGGGTAATACATAATCGAGCATGGGAAAGGAGACAGGTTCTACCGTATGTCCTGCAGCTTTAAGACTTTCTATGGTGGCGAGGAGGGTAGATTTAATTTCGGGTTGCAGAGCCTCGGTTTCAATCGCTTCTGGTAGATAGGCTATTCTGTAAGTCTCCTGCGTACCCTTCATTGTGGAATAGGAAGGTACCGGGGTTTTAGACACAGTAGCATCTTTCCGGTCAGCTCCCGCCATTGTTTCGAGAACGAGAGCATTGTCTTCGATACTTTTGGAGAAGATACCTATGGTGTCGAAGGAGGAGGCATAGGCCAGCAGTCCCCAGCGTGAAATTCTCGAATAGGTCGGTTTCAGGCCAATGACACCACAAAATGCTGCCGGTTGCCTTACAGAACCTCCGGTATCTGTGCCGAGAGAAACCAGGCACATATCGGCCTGGACGGCTACGGCTGAACCACCCGATGAGCCACCAGGCACCTTATTGACGTCCAGGGCATTTTTGACCGCACCATAGGCCGAGTTTTCATTGGAAGATCCCATACCAAACTCATCGCAGTTTTGCCTGCCTATGACGATGGCATCTTCTTTTAACAGGGCCTCAACGGCTGTTGCTGAAAATTGTGATTCGAAGTTACTTAGGATCTTACTCCCCCCGGAGACCCGATGTTTATCAAGACACAAAAGGTCTTTGATGCCAAAAACCAAGCCGGCAAGTTTGCCGGCTTGGTTTTTCTTTAATTTCTGGTCTATATCTTTTGCCTTGGCCAGAGCTTCATCCTTGTATACCTCTATGAAGGCATTCAGATGCTCTTGTTCCTCAATGTTTTTGAGATATTGGCTAACGAGCTGCTGGCAAGTGAGATTTCCAAGTTGTAGATCATTTCGAATATCACTTAAACGGTGATACGATTTCAAAATGAGGCTTTTATTTGTTGTCGATCTCTTTGCTTGCTTTGCCTGCTTCGTCTACTTCTTTTTTGATCTCCTTGGTAGCGTCTTTGAATTCTCTGATACCGCGACCCATGCCTCTGGCCAGATCTGGAATCTTCTTGGCTCCAAAAAGAAGAAGTATCACAAACAAGATTACAAATAACTCAGGTCCACCAGGCATTCCTATTGCAAGTATTGTTTCCATGACTTTCTTTTTTAGTATTCCCTAAAGCACAAATATAGTCAAAAACTATGAACGATGGGCTTTGAGCGGGACTAGTTTCGTATGTAAGAGTGACGTATTTAATGGGATATTGTTGTGCTAATTCTTAGCACCCAACCATAATTCAGGGTTAATACTGCCTTTCTGGTCGTGAATTCTGAATTTCAATTCTGAAACGTTCTGACTATCAGTCAGTACCCTGCCGAGCACCTGCGCGCCACCTACTTCATCTCCTTTTCTCACATTCACTGATTTGAGTCTGGAATATACTGAGAAGTAATTTCCGTGTTGAATGATGATGGAATTGCCCATTCCTTCAATGGATACAATGCCCAGCACTTTGCCCGGGAAGATAGATCGTACTTCAGCATCTACGGAAGTCTGGATATCAATACCCGGATTGTTTTGGGTGACTCTCTTCAGTGTTGGGTGGCGATGCACTCCGAATTTTGAAGAAACGAATCCATTAGATACAGGCCAAGGGAGCTTGCCACGCTCTTTTTCAAAAGCTTCATTCAGGCTTGACATATCTACAGAAGCAAGCACAGCCGCCCTTCTTTCAGCTTCTATAATTGACTCAATGCGGTTGGTGAGTTCCTTTTCTGATTTCCGCTGCTGTTGAAGATCTTGTTTTATTTTAGATTCCTGCCTGGTGAGCCTTGATACCAGAGTTCTTTGCTCGCCCTGAAGGTTTTCAAGTTTTTTGTTTTCAGATAGCTCTTCATCCAATAAGCTTTGCTTGGAGCTTTTCTGCTCCTCAATTTCCTCAATTTGATCTTTCAGGTTCCCTTGCACAATCTGAATCTGCTCACCTTGTTTTTTTCGGGCCTGGGAATATTGTTTGATGTACTTCATCCGCATAAAAAGCTGGTTGAAAGTACCTGAAGCGAAAAGAAAGGTCAGTTCATTATATCCCTGACTGGTTTTATAAGTAGTATAGACCATTTCCGCATACTCGTCCCTCAGGTCATTCAGGTCGTTTTCCATGGCTTCTATGATGAATTGATTTTCTTCAATGTCATCATCGAGGAGAGAGACCTCGTTGCGGATAGCGTTGATCAGGGAGGTACGTGACTGAATTTGATTATTAAGTGCTTTGAGCCTGCCGAGGCTGGATTGCTTTTTATTAGAGGTTTGGGAAAGAATCCGTTCCGTTTCCTTAATTTTTGCCTGGAGCTTACTCTTTTGTGATTCTAATTTTTCTCGTTCGTTTTGAGCGGAGACAGTGGTGCCGAGAAGTAATAAAATGAGAGTTAATAAGTAAGTGCTTTTACTTACGTTCATAGCTTGCTGGAATCTTCAGGGGAAATTTAAGCTTTTCCGTTTCTATTTTCACCCTGTTGTGCTCTATATCTATCGTTGCTTTGCCTTTTTTATTGCCATCAACCAGATAGTTCAGTACCATAAGTGCCTTGTAGGCAAAGGGTTTTTCCTGTACTTCTTTGAATTCAGTGTATTTGATCTCTAGTGTATTCTCATTCAGCGATGAATTGGCAATCAGGTTTTCAAGCTTGCGGTTTTTGTTTCCTATTTGATTCACAACGGTCAAATCACCTACATCCTGAGTGATAAAGAAGTGGTTGGCTTTTTTTTCGAAAATGTCATCGGATGAAGGATCTATGGGCATATCTCCAATGAGCAATGACTGGAAAAGATCGAAACTGAATTCGAAATTCAACTCCTGACTGAGGCTTTCGAAGCTATAGCTGAGCACTTGTTTGTGAAGCTTATCGACTATGATGAGCGAATCCTGGGAGATGATACCTCGGGCCGCTTCAATGCCTACACCCGGTGTGAGTCGGAACCAAATCAGACTGTCTTTCTTCATCCTGATCTGAGCATTGGCCCTGCGTTTTTCAGTTTCTGTTTTGTACTTGAACTTTGTTCGGGAGGAGAGGTATTCGAATTTGAGCTCGTCTACCTGATACTCTGCAGCTATAGCATCTTTGGCGTTCTTTTTACCGATAAATCTATTCCCACAGCTTTGCAGGAAAAGAAGAGGCAGGCAGGCAAGTACCAGTATGAGCCTATTCGAAGTATTCTTTGTTCGCAATTTTCTGACTTAATTTTTCAGAGGTATTACCCAGTGTTTTGGCTTTTTGCCATTGCTCTACTGCTTCGTCTACCAAGTCCAGCTTGATCAAAACGTCACCATATAGTTCTCTGGCCTGTCCGTTTATCTGTCCCTCCAGCTTTTTCATGCCTTCTTCAAGTAGCTGCTTAGCACCAGCGTAGTCGGCTGATTGAAAAAGGACAAATGCTTTGGTCCGGATGTATTTTAATTGATCGGAATGATTGTCTACAACGGTGGTAACCAGGCGTAAGGCCTCATCCAGATTAATTTTTTGCAAAGCTAACTGGAAACTGTAATTATTTACAAGCTCAGGATGATTTCCTAATGCATTTGCTTGCGAAAAGAGTGATTGCCCTTCTTGGCTATGTCCTTCAATAAAGGCGACTTCGGATTGTTTGCCCAAAATAAGACTTTTCAGACTGTCATTTCTCCCCCCGAGCCTAAGGGCTTGTGTTAACAGATCGGTAGCTTCTCCGGTGTCATGATTATAGAGCGCGGCACTGGCAAAGTAAAAATACAGAATGGCCTGGTTAGGAAAATAGGCTAATGACTCTTCACTGTTTTCCAATAGTGACTTCCAGTCTTCTCTATCGTATTGGTAGCTCAGTATTTTCTTCCAGTTTTTTAGGTTACCAGGATCACTCTCCTTGAGTTTAAGCAATACCTCAATAGTTTCTGATTCAAGGTTATTGGTGTCGGAATTGCCGGTAGACGATAAAGCGGTGAGTAGCTGACTCTGAAGGTTTAGTACTTCCGTGTTACCCGGCAGTTCAGTCTGCATTTGATTCAGGTGATTTTGGGCCAGAGGCAAGGTTATCTCATGAGGAGTAGTCACAATGTCCTTCATCAGTTTTAGTTGCTCCTTTAGAAGGAGAGCATCAGAGGTAAGCAGACTACTAATCAGGCTTCGGGCTTTTTCATTCATACCTGTTTTAAGGTAGAGACTGGCTAGCAAAGGTCTTGTCTCCGGAATAGCGGCAGAAGTAGTTTCCAGATAGATCGTGGCTTTTTGCACATTTCCCCCAGAGGCCAGTAATGTCACGTACTCTTCAGTGAGTTCCATGTTTTTTGGGTTCTGTGCCAATAAAGTCTCCAGGTACTGAATTGCTTCGTCAGGCCGGTTGGCTTGTAGTAAGAGCTCTTTCTTTTGTAGAGCAAATTTTGCAGGTGTACCAAACTCTTTTTCGGTCAATGTGAGGGTGTTTAGTGCCTTGTCGTAATCTTCCAGTGCCACATAATTGTCTACCATATCTAGCAGGAAATCTTTGTAGTTGCTGGTGTTTTCTACCATCAATTCATATTGACCGGCCGCTCCTTGGAGGTCATCAGTGGCTTTATGTAGCTGTGCTGCCAGAATATAATAGTAGCGATTGTCTTTTTTAAGAGAGGTGGCTTTGCCGATGGCTGTAAGTCCCTGAGTATACCTCTCGGTAATCAGGTAGATTTCGGCTTTTTTGAAGTAAGCTGCATGATTGGACTCATCTATTTCCAGTGATTGGTTGAGGAAAGTGATAGAACGCTCGTAGTCCTCCAGTAAGAAGAATTTTTGAGCTTCTATAAAGAGGTACTCTGCATTGGCACGCTCGTATTTTGTGATTTCTTTCTTCTCTTCTTTATCCTTCTTTTTCTTCTTCTGTGCAAAAGCCTGTTCACCAGCCACGCCAGAGATGGATAAAATAATAATCAGCAGTATTTGATTAATGGATTTCAATGAGTAGCTATGGTTTTCAAATCAACGCAAATCTTGACTGTCAAGTTTAAGCTTTGTGATGAGTTGAACAAGTATTTTATTCAGAGGCCTCGCTTATGGTTTTGTATCTGAAATTTTTTCTTTCGAAAAGATACATAATTAGGAAGAAACCTGCTGTAATGATTATGTCAATGCCATATTGTAACCATACCGAGTCCAGACTGATCAGGTTGGAGGTGTAAATAATTGCCAGGGCCAATATGAGATAAACGGCAGGTTTGGTAAAGTTGTAGGGTACCTTGAACACCTTACGACCTTTAAAATAACAAAGCAGGCACATCACCAGGTAGCATGCCAGGGCAGAAATAGCACTACCAAAATAACCTATAGACGGAATCCTTACCAGCCAAAGGTGGCCTATTAGGGTGATCAAAGCGCCAATACCTGCGAAATAAGTGCCATAGATGGTCATGTCTTTGATTTTAAACCAGACACTCAGGTTGACATAAATACCGAAGAAAAGCTTGGCAAGTAACAAGACCGGTAACACATAAAGGGCTTCTTTATAACCAGGTTTCCCCAGGAATACATCGGAGATCAGCTCAATGTTGACGGCAATACCCACCATGATGGTGATATTGAAAACGATGAAATAGTGGAGCACCTTTGCAAAGAGGGCGGGAGCCTGCTTGTTTTCAGCATGGGAGAAAAAGAAAGGCTCTCCCGCATACCGAAAGGCCTGAATCCCCAGCATCATCAGTACACTAAGCTTAAAGGCACTGCCATAAACACCAATTTGAGCCTCAGGATCATCGAATAAAAACTTGAATATGATGGCATAGCCCTGATCGTTGAACATAGCCGCCAGCCCCATCAAGAAAATTGGGAAGGCGTAATAGAAAATAGGTTTAAAGGCTGACCAGTTAAATCGAATTCGTATTTGCCTTAACTCTTTAAAGAGTAAGGGAAGGTAGAGGCTGTTTGCGATGAGGTTGGCAATGAAAATATAACCAACCCCTATAGAAGGATCATATACCCTACTGACAACTCCCTGAAGTCCCGCGAGGTATTTTCCTTCCATGATATCAGGAAAAACCAGCAGGAAGAGCATGTTCAGGCCAATTGTAATACCTATTACGGTAAGTCTGATGGCTGCGAATTTGACGGGTCTGTCATCCAGTCGGAGCTTGGCAAAGGGTATAGCCACAATAGCATCTATAAAGACAATCAGTGCCAGGTAGCGAATGTATTCGGGGTTTGCCTCTGCTGCTGTATAAGTGATGAGAGAAGGCGCAGCTATGAAAAGAACCCCTGATAGTAGCAAACTGGTAAACAGAATGGCTGTGGAGGTGAAGTGATAGGCATCTATGGATTTCTGCTTGGTAGAAAACCTAAAGAAAGAGGTTTCGAGCCCATAGGTATAGATAATGTTTAAAAAAGCCGCCACTCCATACAGGTTAATGACTATTCCATACTCTTCTGTAGGCAGAATTCGAGTATAAAAAGGTACCAGCGCAAAATTGAGCACACGTCCGAGAATGCTGCTGATGCCATAGTAGGCGGTTTGTCCGGCAAGTTTTTTAATCTGACTCATTGAGTCGGAGGGCGATCATTAGGTGGTACAGTAAGCTGCAATGTACAAATTAGCGACACTTTTTCTCTTTGAATATCTGAGTGCCGGAAAGTAAAAAGCAATGAGAGGCGGAAATCGTAATTCAATCCTTCATTTCTTGTCCGATACTTATTATCCAAAAGGATTAACGGAAAAGTAGCCAAAAAGTATGAGTGCTTTTATTCTCCTTTAAAGTCAGGTTTTCTTTTTTCTAAAAAGGCAGCGGTGCCCTCATTGAAATCCTCTGTTTTCACACAGCTTGAAAAGCCATTAGCTTCCGTCTGGTATCCGTTTTCGTCAGGTTGGTATACGGCATTGATGCAGTCAATCACCATTCCTACAGCCACAGGAGCTTTAGAACCAATCTTTTTCAGAAGCTCAAGCGATTTTTCAAGAGCCTCCTCTTTGTTTTCAGTTACGTAGTTGATCAGGCCTAGTGATTTGGCCTCATCTGCCTTGATCATGTCTCCGGTCATAGAAAGCTCAAAGGACTTGGCTTTGCCTATCAACTGGGTCAGTCGCTGAGTCCCTCCATAACCAGGAATCAGTCCCAGGTTTACTTCGGGCTGACCGAATCGGGCATTGGACGTGGCAACTCTCATGTGGCAGGCCATGGCAAGCTCGCATCCGCCCCCAAGGGCAAATCCATTCACTAGTGCAATCACCGGTTTGTGGCAGTTCTCTATAGAGGCGAAAACCTCCTGGCCATGCTCAGCAAATTTTCTGGCATTAACCTCGGTCAGGTCAGCAATTTCAGAGATATCGGCTCCGGCTACGAATGCCTTTTCTCCTTCACCAGTCAGCACTACGCCTTTGATATCCGGGTTGTCGTAGATCTCGTGAAAAGCCTGATTGATTTCTTCTATGGTTTGAATATTAAGCGCATTGAGCTTATCAGGACGATTGATGGTCAGTTGAACGAAGCCATCAACGTTTTCGAATTTCAGGTTTTGTAAGTTTTCCATGTTGGTCAAGAAAGGCCCAAAGATAAGGGCTAAGTAAGAAATCCAAAACAAGGATGGACGATGGTAGTTAGTTGTATTGTAAAACATTTTAAATGGTTCACAAAAAAGGCCGTGGTTTTATACCTTTGCGGCCAGATAATGGCAAGCTAAAGAAGCATGAGCAAAACAACGAAAGTAACCGTGGCACACGGTGATGGTATCGGACCAGAGATTATGGATGCAACATTGCGCATTTTGGATGCGGCTGGTGCTAATCTGGAGTATGACAGGATCGAGATCGGTGAGAAAGTTTATAAATCTGGTTATGAAACGGGTATTTCTCCTGAAAGCTGGGAGAAAATAAGAGACAATAAGTATTTCTTAAAGGCACCTATTACTACTCCACAAGGTGGAGGCTTTAAAAGTCTGAACGTTACTATCAGGAAATCACTCGGATTGTTTTCGAATGTAAGGCCTTGCCGCACTTACCCGCCTTATGTGCCTTCAAACTTTCCTCATATGGATATCGTGATCGTGCGTGAGAATGAAGAAGACCTCTATGCCGGTATAGAACACCAGCAAACCAATGAGGTTGTGCAAACCCTGAAATTAATTTCGAGACCGGGGAGTGAGAAGATTATTCGTTATGCTTTTGAATATGCCAGGGCTTATGGTCGTAAGAAGGTAACTTGTATGACTAAGGATAACATTATGAAACATGCTGATGGCTTGTTTCACAGTGTATTTAAAGAAGTAGCAAAAGAGTATCCTGAGATAGAAGCAGATCACTGGATAATTGATATCGGATCGGCTGTTGTGGCGAATCGTCCTGAGTCGCTCGATGTAGTAGTCACACTGAACCTATACGGTGATATCATTTCCGACATTGCTGCTGAAGTGGCTGGATCTGTTGGGCTCGGTGGTTCGGCCAATGTGGGCATGGATCACGCCATGTTCGAAGCCATTCATGGGTCTGCACCTGATATTGCCGGAAAGAACATTGCTAATCCATCGGGACTGCTCAATGGTGCTATTATGATGCTGGTACAGTTAGGCAAGGCAGATGTGGCCGAGAGAATTCAGAATGCATGGTTAAAAACACTGGAAGATGGTATTCATACCGGGGAAATCTATCGTGCAAACCGAAGCAAGGAACGAGTAGGAACCAGGGAGTTTGCGGATGCTGTTATTGCCAGATTGGGTGAGTGTCCGCTAAAATTAAAGGCAGTAAAATATAAAGAGGGTGTGACGATTGATGTGAAACTCTCGGAGCCTGTACAGAAGGAAAAGAGCCTTTGCGGAGTAGATGTTTATATTGACTGGGCTGACGAAGGAAGAAATGCTGATGTCTTTGGTAAGGCCATAGAATCCATAGATAATGACAATCTGGAGCTGAAAGTGATTTCGAACAGAGGGGTACTGGTTTATCCGGGTGGTATGAAAGAAACCTTCAAGTCAGACCATTGGAGGTGCAGATTTTCAGCGAAAGAAGGTAAAACTGTGAATAACGGAGATGTGTTGAACCTGATGTCCGCTGTGAATGAGAAAGGCTTTGACTTTATCAAAATGGACAACCTATACAACTTTGACGGTGAGCGTGGATATTCGTTGAGTCAGGGAGAGTAGAAAATATAAATACCTGTTGAAAGAGCCTGTAGTTGAAACTGCAGGCTCTTTGTTCTGGATGGCACTTTACTTTTTCAGCGCAATGGTATAGTTGCCGGCTAGCCCTGCAACCACTCCACCGGAGCCGGCAAACTGAAAGCTGAAAACAAGCTCGGTTTCAGAAAGCGTGGTAATGCTGATCTCTTTGCCATCATCCATCAGAATTTGCCTGTCCGAATCAGCTACCCATTGCCAGGTGCCTGAGGCCCTGAAGAGATCACCACCTGCCGTTGTGCTATAGGCCCCATCCGTAAAAGATACCCCGAAACCGCTGAAATTGGCTGTTATCTCCTCTCCATCCAGCTTCACACTTCCCCCGTTGTCCAGTGCCCAGTTACCTGAAAGCAATTCAAGAGCAATTTCCTGAGTAGTGGGTTCATCCGATCCGTCATCACCTCCACAATTGGTGAAGGTAATGAACAGAAAGAAAACCAGAAGCCATATGCATGCAGTGCTGTTGTACTTTTTCATTGTCGGATGATTTTTTTAGTAAATGATCCATGTTCAGTACTGATCCTTAGAAGGTAGATACCCTTTTTCCATTGATGGGTATTGATGATCAGTTCGTCATGGAAATTACCTGATATGCTCAAGTGAGGCCTTCCGTTTGAGTCATAAACACCGATGGCACTTAATGACCCATTGAGCTTTTTCAGGTCTAATGTGAATTGGTCTTGGACAGGGTTTGGGTAGATCGAAATATCTTCCGGACCGGGTATCGGATCGTCAATGGAAGTAATGATGGCGCCTTCTCCGGTTACAGAAAGTGTGGCACTACCCGCATTGGACTGAACGATAATATCTCCCTGATAAATCTTTTCTTCTGTCGGACTAAATGTGACTTCCACCTCCCCACTGGAAGAGGCTGCTATCACAAGGGATGTTTGATTCACCATAAAACCTTCAGGGCTTTGGATAGAAGCGATTTGGAGTGGGGCATCGCCTTCGTTATGAATGGTGAAGCTCAGGGTTTGTGACAGACTCAAGGCGGTCTCCTCGAAAGTAAGAGATGTTTCACCAAGACGGATCATTGGGTCCGGACCATCTGATATGGAAATCATGAACACTTTTTCGATTGTGAGACCACCAGCATCTTCTGAAGCTACACGGATACTGTAGTTATCCCGGGTTTCAAAGTCGAAGACTTCAGCACTGACAAGAGAACTACCCGAAAGCGCAAATGAGGCATTGCCTGCATCACCATCTCCACTGACAAGGGTATAGGCGAAAGTGTCATTTGTATCAGGGTCATCTGTTGTTAAAGTCCCAATCACCGTATCAATGGCCAGGTTTTCCGATATACTCATATTGCTGATTGTCAGGGAGACCGGGGCTTCATTTACATTTTCAACCGAAAGAGTAATTACTTTCTCGAAAGATTGTTCTGCCTTATCAGTGGTGCTGACCCTGATACTAAGAGAAGTAACGTTTTCAAAGTCAAAGATTTCTGCAGCAATTAACTGGTTTCCTGTGATGGAGAATCGGTTATTGTCAGTATCTCCCTCACCTGAGACAAGTGTATAGCTATGCTCATCTGTAACATCAGGATCTGTTGTAGATAAGCTTCCGATTACCAATTCCGGGGCGTTGTTCTCAGTGACTACAGTATTGGACAAGCTGATGTCGGTAGGAGGGCTGTTTGGGCGTTCTACCAGCAGATTGAATTCCATCTCATCGAAATTGCCGAACGAGTCGATTACTTCAGCAAGGATGGTATGTTGACCCAACTGTTCTTCGGTGGGAGTCCAGCTCACAGTTCTCTCAGAAAGGGCCATGTCCTCCGGGAACTCCACCAGTCTGAAAGTTAAGACATCGTTCTCCGGGTCTGTGGCTGAGAGTTCCTGACTAAAGGTTACCGTGGCAGTGATAATTTTGTCTTCCAATTTCTCAAAGTCCGGGGCATTGTTCAGCGATTCGCTGGTGAACTCAAGACTGACTGACTCTGAAAGCTGGCTTTGTACATCTCCATCGCTCCAGGCTGAAACGGCAAAGAAATAGTTCTTTCCGGGGGTGAGCTCTGCCAGTGTCAGGCTGTTGCTGTTTGTCTGGAAGCTTCGGCTGTTAAAATCCGGGGTCCTGTCAACCTCATAGTAAAGTGAGTATTCGGCTGCTCCTGTAGCTACACCCCAGGAAGCCTGAATTTCGATATCATTGTTGGAGACCATCAGGCCGGTCGGGGTAGAAGGAGCTCCTGATTGTACGATCAGCAGGGGCTCGTCAGAATAAAAAGCTTTGACTACGCCTGTTTCAGTGTTTTCCAGCTCCGCATAGATGTAGTATTCACCAGTGCTGAGATTCTCGATGTTCCACTGATAGCTTTCGGTATCAAAGGTAAGGTTGGAAATGATCTCGGAGCCATCAAAGTGCTCCTTGTTGTTGTCGAAGAGCAAGTGCAGTTTGTAGTGCTCGTCTACGTTGTTCAGCATCCAGGGAATGGTGATATTTTGACCATCTTTTTCAAGGGCCTTAAAACTGATGGTAGGTTCAGGGTCTGCTCCGGCCACGTCAATGGCATATTCCAGATCTTCTGAAGTGATCATGATCTTCCACTCACCCTGGGCCGGACTTTTAAAGGCGTAAAATGCCTGCATGGTCTCTGTTTCGCTTTCAGCGAACAAAACTCCCATGTCCCCGGCATTCTCAGCATTGATCTCCGTGCCATCAGGCATGATCACCTTGTATTCAGGCATTGCAGTTTCATGCTTCACTCTGATGTAGATGTCGTTGAGCTCCCGGGAGATGTTGAAGGTTTGTTCAGTTTGTTCTGAGCTATCGACACTTTGAGAGTTTCCTGTGTTCGTGGTGTTGCGATTGGGTTTGTATTTCAGACTTCTTCCTTCAAAGCGATTGGTCAGCGAGTTGCTGAAGTTCGGGGTGCCACCCTGATTGCCAAAAAGCTCCTGATTGAGCAGGTGATGCGACTTGGCCAGGTCGAAATGAAACTCTTCGTCAACATAGGCCAGACCATAGGCTACACTAAAACCCAGGATATTTGTTTCACCACTGAATACGGTATTATAGAAACGTGTTTCAGCCGAGGCTACTGTATAGGGAAGTCCTATTGCCCCATCAAACACCTGGTGGAAAAAGGTGTCCCGATTAGGTATCTGAACCCTGGCATTCATAGCACCACGAAGCCTCATGCCAGTTGAAGCATTATCTGCAGACATGAAGGCCCTTCCGATAATGTAGTCACCAAAATTCACCTCGCCTTCAAATTGAATTGAGTTACCGGTGGTCCTGAGTTTTGCCCTGGCTACGGATTGGTCCAATACTTCCAGCTCTCCCGACCCGGCCAATTCGCGGCCGAAAGTATAGGACAGTCCCAGGTCATTTAGTTTGACCAGATCGAAGTTGGCAATGACCGTGGGCTGCATGTCTACCGAGAGGCTCATGGTAGGAGGAGGGTTTTGAAGACTAATGAGTCTGCCTTTTCCCTCAGTCAGAGACCAACCGGTGGTGCCTACAGGAATTGGTTTTGTCGGAATGATGGTTACTCCCACTTCATCCAGTCCTCCCTTCTTCATCAATATGTCAGTGGTAATGTCAAAGAGTTTGGTCTCCAGGGTTGCACCCCCACCAAATTCATCTTCTTCTGTATTGAAAGTGAAGAACAGATCTTTGAGCACGACAGCATTGCCCAGTTTTACATTTCCTGGTGCGGTAATCTGCCCAATCAGAGCCACTCCCTCAGTAGAAGTGATCTTGATCGTTTCAATATCCACTTCGGTGCCGTTGAGGGCAGGTGGGAGGTTCATCCTGGCTGAGAATTGTATACCATTGTCAATGAACTCCAGATTGCCCATGCGAATGGGTAAATTGGCAAACCTTAGCAGGTTGTTGGTGCCGCCTTCAAGGCTGGAAGCAAGCTTTTGGGAGCCAGCTTCGAGCAGGTTGAACTCAAATTCGCCCTGATATAATTCCACTTTACCTGACAAGAGCAAGTTTCCAAGCGAAGGGATGCCATCTACAAAAACCAACCCATTGCCTTTGATTGATCCTTCATTGGTATCGACTAATACTTCTCCGGAAAATTTCAGAAAATCGGCCAACACCACCTGGTTCGATAGTCTGTATTTTCCATCGCCATCGAAGCTTACAGTGAGGGCTTTGATACACATGTCACCAATTTGGATGCAGCCATCTTTGATACCGGTTAATCGTACATCCGTTTTGCTGTTACCGGCAGAGTTGATTTCCAGAAAGGCGTTGTCCTGCCCGATTTGGCTGGGGGTAAAAGTGAGTGTGACCACTTTCGAAGCTCCCGGAGCCAGGTTGAAGCTACTGGCACTGGCGGTGTAGGCATTCTGGTCATTATTCTGAAAGTCGAGATTGATACCGGCAGCAGCCTGGCCGTTGTTGGCAATAGTGAGGTCCTGGCTTTTGGATATTTCTTCTTCAGCAATTAATCCAAAATCGAGTTCTTCAAGAGAAACCGAAATTGTCGGGAAATTGATCTCTTCCGTGAAGGTATAACCGGTTCCCTGTCTGTCAGTCACATATTCAATGTCTTCATCCACTACCGCTCTGCTTGAAGGTTCCCCGTTATTGTCAAAAGCTTCACACATCAGGGTGATTAGGCGTAAAGCCGGGTAGAAGGTTTTAGAGAGTAAGGCGCCATTAGCACAGGTCAGTTCCACAGTTTCTTCCATGATGTTCTCCACGGTCAGATCGGCAATGAGTCCCCCTTCTTCCCCGGGTTTGGTGGTTCTAAGATCTTCCAGTTTGGGCAGGTCTTTCAGCGTGAGACTCATCATTTGAGGAAGGTTCCCAAGGTCAATCTCAGTAAGGTTGGGATGATCGAGAAGAACGATGGTTTTGGCCTCGGTAACTGAACCCAGGTTCAGAGTCCCGATTTCTGTATTCTCTACTATAAGGTTTTCCAGCTGGCCCAGAGAAGCCAGGCCAATGCTACTGATTTGGTTCCCTTTAATATCCAGAGTTTTGACCGTTTTTAGTCCGGCTAAACTAATTTGTCCAAGGCTTTCAGATCTAAGCTTAAACGAGTTTACCGTTTGTAGTTTGGCAATGTTCAGGGTTTGTAGGACATCAGAACCAATGTCAAGGGTTTTGATTCGTGTTAAGGAATTCAGGTGAACAGTTTCTAATACTGAAGATGCAGATGAATTGGGCAACCCCAATGAGAGTTCATCTATTTGTATGAGAGAACTCAGATCAACTTCAGTAGCATCTTTGAATTTCAGCCCCTTCAGATTACTCTCGAAAATAGCTGCTGAGGCCAGATTCTGAAGATCAACTTTTGCAGGGGTATTAAAATCGACTTGTACAAAATTGGCAAACCTGACCCCCGAAAGGTCCAGGGTGCTGGTCACATCAGAATTGACGAAAAAGAAGTCATGCACATTTTCCAATCCTCGAAAAAGGCTGTTGTTTACCGTAGATTCCAGTACTGAAACCGAAGTGATACTGGTGGCGTCCAGGTTTAAACTGCTCAAGGTAGCACCTTCAATGTTCAGCTCATTGACCTCCTCCAGCTTGGGCATATGAACCGCAAATGTACTGACATGGTTTATGCGTAAATCATTCACGGTATTGAGGGAAGAGAAGTCCATGCTGGTGATGTTGGCCCCGTTGAAAGAGAGAGATTCAAGATTTTCGATGGAGCTGAAGGTTCCGCTGGTTACAGGGGTCGAAAATTCCAGGCTTTCAATACCACTTCGCAGATTGGGAAAGTAAAGCTCCAGTGCATTGGTTGGGACCCCGGTAGCGCTTTCCAGTACTGGTGCATCGATAGATGCCAGTGGATTGTTGTCCTCTGTCGTCAGGCTGATCTGACCTGATTTCAGGGAATTGAAATCCGCGGTGCCGTTGGCCGAAAGGTCCTGGATATGGACCGAGTTGATCTGCTCCAGCCCGGTCAGATCAAAACTGTTGGTTCTGACTGAAATCGATGTTACCAGCTTCAAAGAAGGAGCCTTGAATTCCTTTATAGCAGCGTTTTGAGTCAGAAAGGTTTCATGACTGATATTACCACCTACCTGTTCGAGCTTTAGGGCAGAAAAGCTGCGTAAGGCTTCGGGGTTATTGTTGAGTCCCTGAAAGATTAAATCACCCGAAACTGTTAATAGAGATGGGAAATTGAGGTCAATGTTTGAATTGACTCCGCTTGATCTGATATCGAGTTTGCCAATTACTTCCCTGAGTTTTGGCATTTCAGGAATTGTTCCGACCACGAGGAAGTCCCCTCCCACAATTTCAAGATTGTTGAATACCGGTGTCTCAATTTCTGAATATGGGAGTTCGATTTTCATCATTCCTCCCACAGTTCTGAGCTGTTGCAGGTTGAGTTCTTCCAGTGTCTCGTCAGAGGGTATAGTTACTCCATCTATGTCCACATTGCCGACTACTCTGGTCAGCCTGGGCATATGAATGAGTGTGGTGCGTGTATCATCTTCAAGAATCATATCTCCACCGATGGTTGTCAGTCTTGGGAAGCGAATCTTCTCGGGAGCGCTGGACCAATCCAGGTCTCCACCGATGAACTCTAAGCGGGGTACTGATAATTCCTTCAGGAAGATGATATCTCGTGGAAGGAAATTACCATTCACTTCCTTTAATTTCCGGAATTTGATGTACCGGAGATTTCTGATGTCCAAATCTCCGCCAACCCTTACCAGGTTCTTGAGATCCAATGTGGATTCATTGGCATCGAGCTGAACCTTGAAGGTTCCGCTGATTTCAATCAGGCTGTTCAGACCATTCGGAATTTCATCAAAAATATGTCCGTGATTACTCACATTGTTGATGCTTTGAATAATCGTGAGATTGCCTTCGATGTGAGTGTACTTCTCGCTGGTGAAAGTCTCAAAGTCGTCAAAACTGAAGATATTGACATCTCCGGTAAAGGTTTTGCGCTGGGCCATACTCAGCTGGCAGAGGGCGAGCAGGGCGATTAGAATGAGGGGTCTTCTGTTCATAACCAAAGCGTTTGTGATTGTGGTTATGAAGTTGGCAGAGAGCAGAGATTAAGGGTTAATCCATTTCGGACAGACATCAGTCCATTTCGGACATTTGGCTCTTTTGGGTCAGATTAAGTACTTTTTCAGAGCATTTCACTTGGCTTTTTACCAAAACGTTCGCTAAAGATTCGGGTGAAATAGGAAGGGTTTTCAAAGCCCACAGCATAGGCTACCTCTGCAATGGTTTGGTACTTGTGTGACTCTAACAGCCGATAGGCTCTCTGCAGTCTAATCTCTCTGATGAACTGTAAACAGGAAAGACCCGTGATCTTTTTGAGTACGCGGTTGGCTTGACGTTCACTCAGGTTGAGGTGAGCGGAAAGTTCTGTTACCGAAAAAGAATTGTCACTGAGGTGGGCTTCCACCTTGTTCCGGGCATCGTCAAGCAATTGCTTTTCGTTACCTACAATCTCCTCTTCTTTCTCTCGGGAAGCCTCTTTCCTGGTAGCTGTGTTTTGAATGAGATTAGCCACTCTGGCTTTGAGCTCGTTGGCGCTAAAGGGTTTGGGAATGTAGTCATCTATGCCCAGGCGCAGGCCTTCTATTTTATCTGCCTCATCAGAGAGGGCGGTGATCATGATGACCGAAATATTCCTCCAGTCATGATGCGCTTTAATCTCTTTGACAAAACTGATCCCATCCATTTCGGGCATCATCACATCAGCCGTGATCAAATCAAATTGACCTGACTTCAGCCTTTCCAAACCTTCTATGCCGTTTTCTGCCAGAGTTACGCGGTAATGATCGGAAAGCAGTTGCTGGATGAAATCAGACATTTCAGGGTTGTCTTCCACCACCAGTATATGGCAGGCCTCTTTGTCGCTAAGGTCAACAGATGGTCTCTTTTCCAGGCTGAGTTGGAAAGGTCCCAGACTGTCATCTTTTATGGGGAGGGTCTCCGTATGTCGTACAGGAATAGTTAGATGGAATTGAGTGCCTTCGTTCAGGCGGCTTTTTACCTGAATATTACCTCCCATGAACTCTAGAAGTTCTTTGACCAGTGCCAAACCGATGCCCAAGCCACCTATGGTTCTATCGTTTTCAGAAGCCTGGTAGTAACGGTCAAATATTCTCGGAAGCGCATCTTCCGGTATACCTTTTCCTGTATCGGCAATCGTCAGGTTGAGTTGGTTTTCATTAAGAACAGACATGAAACGAACTTCTCCCTTTTTTGGTGTATGCTTGATCGCATTGGAGAAGAGATTATTTAGAATGCGTTCCAGCTTTTTTCGATCCAATTCATGATACTTCACGTCACTGGAGATTTCTGAAGTCCAACTGATTTGATTGCGGACGGCCAGAGATTCAAAGGCAAAGAAGACCCTGTTTAAAAAAATGTCGAGATCTGTGGATTCCTCTTCCAGTTGCAGCGCCCCTTCGTCAAGCCTGGCAATGTCCAGAACCTCTTCAGTCAGTTGAAGGAGTTTCCTGGTGTTGTTAGTGATCTTTTGAAGGTTGTTTTTTACCCTGGGAATATCATCTTTTTCGAGAGACGACATGGCATCCTCTAATGGGGCGTGAATTAGTGTTACCGGAGTTCTCAATTCATGAGAGATATTTACCAGGAAGCGCTTTCTCGCCTGATCTAACTTCTGGAGTTGCTGATTCAGGAGCTGACGGTTCTTACTTTGTTTCCAGAAGAGGAACCCCAAAACTCCGATGAGTAGCAGAAAAATGATGATGATCACAATGATCAGTCGTTGGCGACTGATTCTGGCCTGGTTTAAGATTTCTTCCTGTCGAAGTAGCTGAATCTGGTCCTGCTGCTCTTTGGTTTTGTATCGGGCCTCTGTCTCGCGAAAGATGCGTTCGGTTTCTAACTGCTCAAATTTTTGGTTCAGAGAATCATACTGAATGTAGGTCTCCAGTGCTTGTTTAAATCTTTTTTGCTCAGTGTAAACACCAATCAGAAGTTCGTACGCTTCACCCTGGATGGACAACATTTCGTACTCAAGGCCAATCTCAAGTCCTTTTTGCAAATGCACTATGGCCTCATTTAGCCTCGACAGATTGGCATAAGTATAGCCTAGTTTTACTTCGTACAGGGCCAGGTCGAAGGGAGAAGGGTTGGGAGGCATCAACCTCCTGGTTTCATTTAAGTACTCCAGGGCTGTTGCAAAGTCCCGCTTGTCGATATGAAGAATCGCCAGGTTTTGATAGATATTGAATTTTTCTTCCTCTATACCGTGTTCTTCGAAGACCTCAAGGGCGCTTTGCCAATAGTAGATAGTCGAGTCTTCAATAGCCTGAACATTGCCAATATTGAACAGAGCCAGACCCGCCATCACGTAGTCTTCGATGTTGGAAAAAACATCATAAGATTGTCTGAAGTATTTCTCTGCAGATTCCTGGTTAAAGGTGCCTTGCTCATCCAGGCCAATTTGCATAGCAAAGAGAATCCCAGTGGTGCGGTAGATTTCACCAACCAGTTGCTTTTGGGGTATTTCTACAAGTGCAGATTCATTGGAGGCCATATATTGCCGGGCTTGATCGGCCAGGGTGATTCCCTCTTTTAATTTGCCCATGGTTTGCAAGGCACGGACCTTACCGGCATAGGCTTGGAGAATATAGGTATGATCTGACCCTTTGAGCAAACCTGGTAATGCTGCCCCAAAGAGGGAGTCTGCTAATTGCGGGTCTCCAACCCTCACCAGAACGTTGGCCCAGTCTACCCTGGCCAAATCCTGTTCTTCCTCCATTACAATCCTCTCAAAAAGGCTGATCAAAGTATCATGAGAAGGAGTTGACTTGTTGTTGAGTTCATTGCGAAACTGCTGATAACCATGGCTTTGACCGCTTTGTGCAAGCACCAAAAAGGGCCACAAAAACATAGAGAGCAACAGCGATTTGAGTGAAACCAGTGTCATGGCATACCCAAAATATGGCTTTCAAATCATAATCAGGTATTGCTGATTACATTTTCTTATCAATCTCCAAAAAAGAGTTTGTGATTTTTCCTGTACGTGATTTGGCGTTCAGACTGTAATTGCCTCTGTCCTGAAGTGTGAGAAACAGGTTTTAGATACTGTTATTGAAAACTGAACGGGTGAACCTTGGAGAACTATTTCGTTTGCTGCTGGCGATCTACAGAAACGTGCCGATTTGATTTTTTCAATGTCAGACCACAGAAAAAATCCAGATTGAAAGCAAGGTGTGATAAGAGGTGGAAGAGAGTTAAGAGCCTATTCCAGTTCCTTAAGTAACTGATCAGTACCCGGCATCGCACCTGTGTCGATGATATTGATAAGAATACCCAGTCTGGCTTCAAGATTTTTAAGACCATCGAGGTACCAGTTATACTGTGGCTTTAGCTTGCCTTGACGATCATAAAACTCGATTGGTTCATTGGAAATGAGTTGCCTGTTGCAAAGATCATTGAAGTCCTTCATGCGAATGCCTGTTCTTTGCACAATGTCATAGCCACCACTAAGACTGGAGGCAAGGCTGGGGTCAAGCTGTACAAATACATCGTCACTTAAGCCAATTTGTGTAATGAGCAGGGCACTATTATAGTATAGTTCAGGAGGTTGAAGTGCGGGGCGTTCTCCGGCAGCATACTTCGTTTCAAAGTCTTGGATGATATCCCCAATCTGTGTTTTTACCTGAGAGGTTTGTGAACGGATACTCACTAATTCAGACTTGAAGCTAACGAGGTAGTTAAGCTTAATTTTTCTTTCGCGGTTGTTTTCCTGATAGCGATTGAGCTCAAAGGCACCATAAACGCCAATAAACACGATGAACAATTCAACGAGAAACTTGCCTACAGACCCTTTCTTTCCAGCCATGGCTCAATATAGTAAAAGCCTTAGTAAGGTGACAGACTACGCTTTTTGAAAGCTATGGAGTATTGCGGGCAGATTTGCCAGAATGTCTTCTGTCATTCTGGTCAGGTCATACTCCGGTTGCCAGCCCCAATCACTTCTTGCAGCAGAGTCATCGATGCTATTAGGCCAGGAGTCAGCAATCGCTTGTCTGAAATCCGGGGCATAGTCGATGGAAAACTCCGGCATTTGAGTTTTGATCGCATTTGCTATTTCTACAGGATCGAAGCTAATGGCAGCTACATTATAGCTGGAGCGCACTTTCACCTGTTCTGCGGGAGCCTGCATCAGGTCAATGGTGGCCTTTATGGCATCAGGCATATACATCATAGGTAGGTAGGTGCCTTTGTCGAGAAAGCAAGTAAAGTGCTCACCTGCCAGAGCTTTGTGGTAAATGTCCACAGCATAGTCCGTGGTGCCTCCACCCGGCAGTGATTTGTAGCCAATCAGGCCCGGGTACCTCAAACTCCTTACGTCCACACCATATTTTTCATGGTAGTACTCACACCAGCGTTCACCGGCCTGTTTGGATATACCATACACAGTATTAGGGTCCATGATGGTATGCTGTGGCGTATTGTCAACGGGAGTGGTGGGTCCGAATACAGCAATAGAGCTGGGCCAGTAAACTTTTTTGATTTGTTTTTCCTTCGCCAACTCCAGTACATTGAGCAGTCCTGTCATGTTCAGGGTCCAGGCCCATTTCGGGTTTTCCTCTCCCTTGGCAGAAAGAATGGCGGCCAGATGATAAATCTGTGTGATAGCATGTTTATCTACTACCTCTGCGAGGCCGCTGGCATTCATAATGTCCAGCCTTTCAAAAGTAAAGGCCGAAATGGCCTCGTTAGGCCCTGAGATATCAGAGGCGATCACATTACTATTACCAAACAAATTGCCCAGGGCAATGGTAAGTTCTGAGCCCAATTGCCCACAAGCACCAATCACAAGAATTTTGTCCATCCACTTCCTTTTTTCGGTGTGCAATAATAAGTAATCAGGATAACATGTAAAACGTTTGCATAGCTAAAAGGTCGGCTTTATCGGTATCGGCATGCATTCCATCAAACTGTGTATAAAAGCTGTACGAATGATCGCAGCCGATAGCAGTAAAACGCATATATTTGCCCTCAATGGAATTGATGGATTTTCATACCTGGCTGGCAGGCAAAAAAATCGATGAGGTGGCTTTTAAAAAAGCAGAGCCCAACCAATACCAGCAACTCAAATCAATCTTTGATCAGGTGCATCCTGACAGCTTTACGGCTCAAAAGCTATTTCTGATTAACCCTATCAGACGAAAGTATCCGCTAAAAGTGGAAGCCGTGGCGGCAGCGCCAAAGCCAAAGACTGCCAGACCGATGATCAGACCCAAACCTAAAACCAATTGATATGTACAATACGTTGAAACCGAAGCTCCAGGCTGAGTTGGAAAGTATTAAAGAGGCTGGCCTCTACAAAAAAGAACGAGTGATTACCTCTCCCCAAGCGGCAGATATTACCACTGCTGATGGTAAGGAGGTTATAAATTTTTGTGCTAATAATTACCTGGGGCTTTCATCGCACCCTAAGGTGGTAGAAGCTGCCAAGCAGGCCATAGACTCTCATGGCTTCGGCATGTCATCCGTCCGCTTTATTTGTGGAACCCAGGATATCCACAAGGAGCTGGAGGATAGAATTTCCGAGTTCCTGGGCATGGAGGATACGATTCTATATGCAGCCGCCTTTGATGCCAATGGAGGTATTTTTGAGCCTCTTCTGGGACCTGAGGACGCTATTATCTCTGATGCCTTGAATCATGCCTCTATCATTGATGGTGTAAGGCTTTGTAAGGCCATGCGTTTCCGGTACCAGCACAACGATATGGCCGACCTGGAAGCACAACTGAAAGATGCGGAGGCCCGGGGAGCTAAACAGAAAATTATCGTGACCGATGGGGTATTCTCTATGGATGGCACCATTGCTCAACTTGATAAAATCTGCGACCTGGCTGATCAATACAATGCTTTGGTAATGACCGATGAGTGTCATTCTACCGGCTTTATGGGCAAGACAGGGCGTGGCGTTCATGAGTTCAGGAACTGTATGGACAGGGTTGATATCATAACAGGTACTCTGGGTAAGGCCCTGGGAGGAGCCAGTGGAGGGTTTACTTCAGCTAAAAAAGAGATTATTGACTTGTTGAGGCAAAGATCCAGACCCTATCTGTTTTCAAATACCCTTGCACCTTCTATTGTAGGAGCTTCCATTGCGGTATTTGATATGCTTTCTGAAACGACTGAGCTGAGAGATAAGCTGGAGAACAATACCAGGTACTTCCGCGAAAAAATGACGGCAGCCGGTTTTGATATTAAGCCGGGAGAACATGCTATAGTACCGGTTATGCTGTACGAGGCCAAACTGGCTCAGAAAATGGCAGATGCCCTTCTGGAAAAAGGTGTTTATGTGATAGGATTTTTCTTTCCGGTAGTTCCCAAGGGCCAGGCCCGCATCAGGGTACAGGTATCAGCCGGTCATGACAGACATCACCTTGATAAAGCCATTGCGGCCTTTACAGAGGTCGGCAAAGATCTGGGGGTTATCTAGAAATATTACAATAGGGAAAGAGAGGTGATTCTTCGGGGTCACCTTTTTTTATTTCTGGTAAGTGTTGTTTCAGGTATTCAGAGTATTAAAATTTATTAATTCCGGATTAAGATTTATTAACTGTCAAATAAGAGGATTTCTTGTTTAGTTACAATTCTAAACTATTGTGCTAATTATGTCAAAATCCTTAAACCACCTTCCGTCCAAATCTTTGATTCTCGCAGTCCTATGCCTTTTGATATCAGGCTGTGGAACCGAAAGCAATTCTGAGCAAAAAGCCGATTCCGATAAAAATGCCGATGTATTTCGGTCTTATGCGGTAAATATTGAAAAGCCCGGGACACGCTTTGCAGATGCCTTTGAGTCTGTAGAGTTGTTGCAACTGGAAGAGACGAGGCAATCATTGCTGGGAAGTGTAGCACGTGTGAGGAATGCGGGGGACAAGCTGATTTTTCCCGGCTACAACAACGGAGAGATTTACATCTTTTCTGATCAGGGGAAGTTTCTGAGCAAGTTTAACAATACAGGCGAAGCGGAGGGACAGTATAGTTCAGTTCAGGATTTGTGGGTCAGTGGCGATTCCATTGTAATATTCGACAGTAAGAAAAGAACAATCTACTGGTACCAACATAACGGAGATTATCTGAAGTCTGTAAAAATGCCGGAGGGTACCGGTCATGTATACCCGGTTGGTCAGGGATTCCTGACCGATATGACCTTTGCCCCGGCAAAAGACTCAGTAGGATACAAAGTTCATGTTCTGGATGGGCAGCTCCGGGTAAAAAATGAGTTAGTACCTAACCCTAATCCTATAGCATTTCCAATGGGCAGGAATACCAATTCATTCAAAGAATATCATGGGAAGTTGACCTTCAAAGCTATGTACGATGATACCACCTATTTCCTGAATACGGATGTTACGACTCCTTTTATCCACGTGAACTTTGGAGAAAAGAACCTCTGGAAAGATGAGTCGCTTAAGGGAAATCTTATGGCAGTTATGACCGCTATCCCCAAAGGAGAGGGAGTATGGAATTATACGCCTTATGTAAACTCAGACCTGATCTATATGACTTATGATATCTCTTTGAAGAAGCTGGCAGCGGTGATTGACAGGGAAACAGGAGCCCATCTGATTCTCAACACCCTTATGAAAAATGAAGAACGTTTTGATCTCGAGCCCATCGCATGGGATGGTGACAGGCTCATGCTTTCTATGCCGTCAAGCAATGTGGCCGAGTTACTGGAGGGGATGGATGCAGGGCAATGGCGATTTGCTGCCGGTGCCTCATTGGAGAGTATAGAGTCCTCTGAAAACCCGGTGCTGCTATGGGTAAAGTTTAAAAACCTGACTGAAGGGGTTTCATGATATATTATCTCGTTTTCCGGTCTGATTTATCTGCCAGCTTTTCAACGAAATAACCGGTAGCCCCGGAGTTTATCAGGTTGAAAGGTAGAAGATCTATGCCTCATATTTCCTGATTTTTATGTAGTCTTTACGGAATCTATAAACTAAACTTATAGTAATAAATTATAAGTGTTGTTCCTTCCGAATATCGCGGGGGTGAAATAGAGTGTTAATGAACTACAATAATCGCTTCTGTCTTTTAGCGCTGCTGGGTTGCTCCATGCTGTTTGTGTTTTCTGGCTGTGGAGGAGAGCCTTCAGAGGCCACTGCAGAAGAAGGGTCTGTAGAAGATACTTTTCAAACTTATACACTGGATATAGATAAGTCGGATATTCCCATTGCAGAGGTCATAGATGAGGTTGAGCTGATGTACCTGAAAGAGACAGAAGAGTCTTTGCTTAGCTACGCCTACCGTATCTCCACCGTAGGGGACAAGTTGATTTTCCCCGGGGGTACTAAAGGGGACGTGTATATTTATACCACCAGCGGGGAGTTTATAAATAGATTTAATCGAAATGGTGATGGCCCGGGCGAATACACGGCTATTCAGAGTACCTGGGTCAATGGAGACTCTATTATGATTTACGATAACCTTAAGCAGGTACTGCACTGGTACGATTATTCCGGCAATGAATTAAAGAACCTAAGTTTCCCTCACAGGCCCAGTCATATCTACCCTTACAAGAATGGCTATGTTCTGGATATGACTTTCAGCCGTATCAATGATTCACTCAGGTACAGGCTACTCACAGTGGACAGCGATTTGGCGAGCAGAGATATGCTGCTTCCTTATGAAAAGGAAATTCCCTTTCCGATAAGTACCACCGTGAATTCTTTTCAGAAAGTGCAGGGAAAACTGATTTACAAATCTGTTTTTGCTGATACCACCTACCTCCTGGACGGTGAGGGTGTCAGGCCATATTACTCCATCGATTTCGGTGATAAGTTTCTCTGGAATGATGAGTCGATGTATGAAAATGGGCAGGCAGCTATGAAGGCCATACCTGAGAGCGGTAAGGTCTGGGTTTTTAATGCATCCGTAGGGCCGGAGCATATTTATTTACTGTATAATACTTCTTTCAGAGATTTTGCCTACATGCTTGTTGATAGAAGAACGGGCTCTTATCGCAAACTGGATATGGCAAGAAATGTGGAAGAGAGTTATAGCCTCTCCCCAATTTCCTGGCAGGGAGACTGGTTGCTTTGCTCTATTTCATCTTCAGATATTGAGAGCTTTCTCGGAGAGCTGTCTGAAGAGCAGTGGACTATGCGAGATGGTACCAGCCTTGAAAAAATTGAGTCATCTGAAAACCCGGTACTCATGTGGGTGAAATTTAAGGAGTTGTCAGAACAATAGGAACGGGCTAGAAATAAATGATAAAAAGCACTTATATCGACCTATTACCTTCGCTGTGTTTGTTTGTCGACTTGAACCGGTAGATTTTTCAATCATGTCTTTAATCATGAAGTGATTGCCCCGGTAGCGAACAAGCGCTGGTGTCATCTATTTTTAGATTGATTCCTGTAACTGCCAATAGATTTCTCGAAAGTGATTAGGAGGCAACCTCCAGGTTGTTTTTAGTCTCTTCCTCAGCGGGTTGTGGCTCTCGTTCGTGCAGATAACTGTTAATCCGCTTTCTGATTTCAGGAGCTGCGAGATTGGTGTCTATCTTGCCATTTCTCGCCAACGACATCTGACCAGTTTCTTCTGAAATAATCAGAGTCAATGTATCAGTTGCCTCAGACATCCCCAAAGCGGCACGATGGCGCATTCCATATTGGGCGGGTAGATTCTCACGTTCTGAGACGGGAAGAATACAGCGAGCGGCTTTGATCTTACCCTGATTGATAATAATGGCCCCGTCATGTAAGGGGCTGTATTTGTTGAAAATAGAAACCAGCAATCGTTTGGAGATGTAGGCGTCAATCAGGTCACCCGAATCGGCATAGAACTTGAGCTCAGAGGTGCGGGAAAATACCATCAGGGCTCCCGTATTAGAAGCTGAAAGTGTTTTGGCTGCCTCTATGACCGGACTGATGTTGGTCGATTCCTTCAACTCCTTTTTCTTCCAGATCATGATGCTTTGCAAAATGCCATCCTGTCGAAAGGTAGTTTTACCCAGGATCAGCAGAAATTTGCGAATCTCCTGCGAGAAAATAACGATGGCCGCAATCACACCAACTCCCATGAATTGGCCCAGAATCCCGGCCAGCATATCCATTTGAGCAGCACGTACAATCAGGTAAATAAGATATAAGGAGAGAAACCCCAACAACACCCTTACAGCAACACTGCCCTTCAATAGCTTATACACCTGGTATAGGAGTACACTCACCAGAAGTATATCGATGATATCGATCCACCGTACGTCCAGAAACCCTATTTTAAAGGCGTATATCACGGGTAAGTAGCTTTAAATAACCGGATGGCTTCCATGGCCGGCTGAACATCATGAACTCTGAGCAGGGAAGCTCCGTTGGTCAGGGCAATAATATTCAGAGCTGTTGTGCCGTTGAGAGCACTCTCAGCACCAATGCCCAGCTCTTTATAAATCATCGACTTTCTTGAAATACCCGCCAGGAGAGGAAGCTTCATGCTTTTAAAATAACCCAAATTCCTAAGAACTTCATAACTCTGTTCCCTTGTTTTAGAAAAGCCAAAACCCGGGTCCAGTATTATATCAGAGACACCTAAACCAGTCAGTTGCCCTACCTTCTTAGAAAAATAGGAGTAAATGTCAGTGATAAGGTCGTCATAGTCCGTTTGCCTGATCATATTCTGGGGGGTGCCCTGCATATGCATAAGAATATAGGGTACACCAAGCTGAGCTACGATCGCAAACATCCGCTCGTCAAGATTTCCTCCGGAGATGTCATTGATGATACAAGCACCGCTCTCCACTGATTTGTGGGCTACCCCTGCTCTGAAGGTGTCTATGGAAATATAGGCCTCAGGGAAGGAACTAGTAATAGCGTCTATGGCTTCTGTTACTCGCTTGGTTTCTTCCTCCTCAGAGATATGCTCTGCTCCCGGTCTGGAGGAATAGCCGCCAATGTCCAATATGGTAGCACCATGTGAGAGCATTTCTTCTGCTTTTCTTAGCAATGCCGTCTTTTGCTGATGCCTGCTTACTGCATAAAAAGAGTCGGGTGTCACGTTCAGAATTCCCATCACCCGTGGACTCTCCAGCGAAACCAGATTTCCCCTGAGATTCAATGTATTTTTAACCTGAAATAGACTATCTTTCCTGCTCAATAATTCCCGAAATTTAAAGAAGCTAACACCTTGGAGGAGCAAACGGTAGGCGAATATAAACAAGTTATAAAGGCT
This sequence comes from Roseivirga sp., assembly GCA_021404565.1. Taxonomy (GTDB): domain Bacteria; phylum Bacteroidota; class Bacteroidia; order Cytophagales; family Cyclobacteriaceae; genus Roseivirga. The sequence continues at coordinate 54,173 of JAAWWF010000003.1, forward strand.
TGTAAAGATATATTTTTGAAGAAGAGCAAAGACTACGGAACAGCCTGGCGGATACTGAGATTACCCTCTATTACTGACCAGATTTTTATCAAGGCTCAACGCATCCGTTCCATCCAGGACAAAGGCACTCAAAAGGTAGATGAAGGTATTACAGGGGAGTTTATTGCTATTATCAATTACTGTGTAATTGCCTTAATTCAGATGAACCTGACGGATGAAGATCCTTATGAGTTGGATGTCGGTTCACTGGAGTCTCTTTACGATGCCAAGGTAAATGAAACCATGGAGTTGTTGATGAATAAAAATCACGATTACGGTGAGGCCTGGAGAGAAATGCGGGTGAGTTCGATGACCGACATTGTATTAATGAAACTACTAAGAGTAAAGCAGATAGAAGACAATGCCGGTCAAACGCTGATCTCGGAAGGAGTCGATGCTAATTATCAGGATATGATTAACTATGCTGTGTTTTGTTTAATCTTAATGGGGTTTGCCAAGTGATGAAAATACTTGATACGATTGCGCGCTACCTGGTAGGGGGGCTGTTTATATTCTCAGGACTGATCAAGATCAATGATCCTGTAGGCACACAAATTAAACTGGAGGAATACTTCACTGTATTTGCAATAGATATCGCTCCTTTCTTCGATTCTCTTAAGCCGGCAGCACTGGTTTTCTCGGTGGTACTTTCTACAGCTGAGATTGTGTTAGGGCTGGCGCTTTTGCTCAAGTACAAAAAGAAACTCACTACCACGCTCTTACTGTGGATGATCGTATTTTTTACCTTTCTCACTTTTTATTCAGCCTACTTTAATAAGGTAACCGATTGTGGCTGTTTTGGAGATGCCATTAAGCTTACACCCTGGGAGTCCTTTACCAAAGACGTGATACTACTGGTGTTAATCGTTGTACTGTTTATTAACAGAAAGAAAAATGAAGCCATGGAAGGACTCAAAGTCCGATCGATTGCACTGGGAGCTTCAGTTGTGTTTTGCTTGTTCATATGCTATATGGCCATTACTCATTTGCCATTTATCGACTTCAGAGCTTACAAAACCGGTACACATATCCCTACAGAAATGTTGCCACCAGACGATAATCCAAGCGAGGTTCCAAAGATTACCAATTTCGTGATCTGGAGCGATACCGATGACCAGACGAATAATGTGCTTACCGGAAGAAAACTGCTGATTGTGGTGCATGAGGCTGAGAAATCAAATATTGATGCCTACGCTGATATCATTCGCGAACTACCGCTGCTGGATGGTCAGGTGGAGGTTGTTGCGATTACTGCCTCATCCAGAGAGCAATTCGAAGCCTTGCGCCATGAAGTTCAACTGGCTACGCCATATTATTATTCAGATAAGACTTTGTTGAAGACTATGATCCGCTCCAATCCGGGGCTAGTCCTTATGGAGAACGGGCAAGTAATAGATAAATGGCACTACAATGATATTCCGGATGCCGATGGCATCCTTTCAAGCCTCAGATAATGAAAAGCAAAGATCGCATCTACCTTATTGGAATGCCCGGTAGTGGAAAAAGCACGCTTGGGAGGCAGCTGGCGGAAAGGCTAAACTTGAAATTCATAGACCTGGATGATGCGATTGAGGCAGAGTTGGGGCTGTCTATCAGGGAATACTTTGCAAAACAAGGAGAGGGTAATTTTAGAATTCAGGAGCGGGAGACCCTTCATAGTATCAGTGCTATTGATGATGGCTTTGTCATGGCCACCGGAGGAGGTGCCCCTTGCTACCATTTCAATATGGATTTCATGAAAGATCATGGTACCACAATATTCCTGGATGTAACTCCGGGAGACCTGGCCTTAAGGCTGATTGATGAAGGCCTGGACAAGAGGCCGCTTTTCAAAAGCTACGATCATCAGGACCTGATAACGGAGCTCAGAGCCATGAAAGAAAAGCGGGAGCCTTACTATGATGAGGCAGATATAAAAATAAAAAACAACCGAATCACAGTGGACTCGATTGTTTCTCATCTTAGCTAGCCATTGCTTAGCCGCTTAGAAGTTGATTCCGAAAGTAATACGCGTTGTGTTTAGCTTATTCTCCGTGAGTGCTACAGGGTTAGCATTGTTGGCCAATTCGTAAGAGGCAAAGGATTCCTCAAAAGAAGTTTGTGTATGCGACATATCTATGAAGTACTTGCCAAAATTCAGTCCTATCCCAAATGAAGTCATTTGTCTAGATCTGTCCAGGTCGTCAAAGCCGCTGACAAAGGGATCTCCCTGTGTGGCATAGCCACCTCTCAGCCTTAAGAAATCATATCGGAACTCAGCCCCAAGCTTGATGTTGGTTACTGATTGATACAAGTTTTCGATGGTGGAATTATCAGCATCCGGAAAGAAATCATTGGACGATACATGGGCATTGGTATAGTCCAGGTGCTCAATGTCGGCCGTAATGAATCCGTGTTTCTTGAAAAACAAGGCTATACCAGCATTAAACTTAGCAGGAGTCCTCAGATCATATTCCGATACAAATAAAGGAGTGTTGGAATTCAGCGTACTCAGAATGGTGTCCTCCTGGATGATTCTTTGCCCATTGGGAGCCCAGGTAGATACGTCAAAGTCTTTGTATTGTGCTGTGTAGAAAACATCACTCTCCTCATTGAAGTTATACCAGGTAGGAGAGGTGAAGGAAGCTCCTACCCTTATGAAGTCAGCAGGTCGCAAAATAAAACCCAGGTTCAGGTTGACTCCTGTGCCATTTACGTCCAGTCGCTCATCGATATTAAATGCTGCTATGGCAGGATCATCAAATATTTCAGTGAAAATCCGCGTGTAGGTGTACTCAGTCGTAGTGAAACCGACCCCGGCTCCAAGGTAAAGGATGTCCTTATAGTTGGTGCCATAAGCGATCTTCAGCTCATCTGTAAATCCTACCCTCGTAATCGCTTCTACCTGCTCTGGAAAACCCAGTACAAAAGAATCATAAGTGTCTTCGGCTCCGGGCAAAGGGTTAATCAGGTAATGATCGTAGCCAACCTGTGCCAGCCCTGTAAGTTCCTCCGGGAATAAGCCATTGGCCTGCTCCAGCATGGCATCAATAATCGAGTTATTGTCATTCTGACCTCGGAAAAAGGCACTGCGTCTGAAGTCGTTTACCCTGTTATAGGTTACAGCCAGAGAGCCGCTGCTCCATCCGCTCGGGCCTAATTTGCCTTTGCTGAAGTTTATCACAATTCCCAGGTTGCCAATGTCCAGATTAGCTTCCTCTGTGGGCGTGGTGCCACCCAGAAAAGTTGTACTGGCTTTGTTTAGTGATATGGTGGGGGTAAGTACAAATTGTGAGCGATTGAATAGCCCCAGACCAGCGGGGTTATTACCGATCGTACCAATATCTCCTCCCAGTGCCATTCCTGAACCTGCGAGTCCGGCCGTACGGGCCGTGCCAAAATTATATGCCTGGCTAAACCTGAGAGCATCGCTGTAATAGCCAAATGCTCCCTGGCTCACCTGTGCGTTTATGCTGAGGTTGATACATAGCAACCCCAGGCTTATCATTGTAAGCTTAATCAGACCTTTCATTTCCTATTTGAGTTTACCTTCCTTTATTTTATTAGTTGCCTCTTCCGCTTCTTGAGCTGCTGCTGCTCGATGAACGGGAGCTGCTGCTCGAAGAGCGAGAACTGCCACTTGAAGAGCGTGAGCTACTGCCTCTGCTTACAGACCCTGATGATCTTGAGCCGCTGCTGCGACTGCTGCCTCTGCTTGCAGAACCAGATGATCTGGAACTACTCCCTCTGCTCATAGATCCCGATGATCGCGATCCGCTGCTTCGGCTATATGAGCCTCTGCTGGAAGAGCCTCTGCTTGAGGAACCCCTTGAATAGCTACTTCTACTCGAAGAACCTCTCGAATAACCTGAACTGTTGCTCCTGCTCGAAGATGAGCCATAGCTACTTCTAGAGCTGGATGAGCTTCTGTTAAAAGAAGGGTTGCTGCTACGGCTACTTGTTCTTGCGGTTGAAGAGCGACTGGCCGAGCTGCGAGAGCTTGCTCTGGTGCCAGACGAGCTGTTACGACTAATGCTTCCGCTGCTATTATTTCTCACAGCACTCGATCTGCTGGACCTGCCATTATTGTTGTTAAAACGATAGGCATCAGTTCTTACTCTGTTATTGCTGCTTCTGCTGGATGTTGACAAGCCGCTACGCGAAGTGTTGTTCGTTCCTGAGGATGCGGTGCTTCTTGCACGGCCCTGACTGGAAGAGATACTTGCTCTGCCGTTTCTGCTTGATGTGTTAAGATTATCAGCATATCTGCTCGATCTTGTGGTAGGTGTAGAGCCATTGATGGCCTCATTTCTCACTGTCGCTACCCGTGTGGTACCTACTCTTGGGCCCCTTCTCACATCTCGCTGCGATCTGGTATTAGAAGCAATAAATCTATCTGCTCTTCTGTCTACGTAAATGTTGTTGTTTACAAAAACGTTGTTTCTCCAGCCGCCTCTCCAGCCCCAGTTGTTATAGGTGTTGTAAAAAGGAGGGCACCAGAAAGGATCGTAGAATGGATCATAAAAAGAACCATAAAAGCGTCTGCGAGGTGTCCAGAAAGGATCGTAGAATCCCCAGGGATTCAGGTCTACAAAAGCCATGTTAGTAAAGCCCAGGTAGAAATTATTGAAACCCAACCCTATGCCCACTCTCGGGCCAAAGTTGTTAAAACGGTTGGAGCTAAGTCTTCCACTTCTGCCAGTCATATACTGAGTCATCCTGAAGCTTCTGCCCATGTAATACTGATCATACCATGCCAGTCTGAAGTAAAAATCCTGATTGATTAATTGGTTGAAGGAAGCTCTGTTCCAGTCCTGGTCCCAATCCAATGGCAAATCATAATAAGCAAGCTGCTCATTCTGGTAGTCCATTACAAAATCATCGTAATTCAGGTCCTGGGCAGATTTTACAAGAGGACCATCCTCGTAATATGTCACCTGTTGGGGCTGACCGTTGTTGTACTTGCTGACAATTTGGGCGTCAACAGTTTCAGTTGAGTAGTTGTCTAAAGTCGCTTGTTTTTCCTGTGCAACAAGCAGTGGTTTAGTCGCTTGTTTTTTCGAGGTATTCTGTGAACTTCTGTCCGATGAGGTGTAGTATACATCATCGTATTCGGTACTTTGGTTGAATTGATTTGGTGAGCACGCTACGGCTAGTAGCGCGAGGAGTGGTGCCATCAATAATCTGGAGTAAGTGTTACTTTTCATAATGCTTCCTTTGCTGGCTTTTAAGTTTAACGTCTATTTAATCAAAATGGATCGATAAAACCTTCTAAACGTCTATATTTGTTCGAACGTTTTACGAGCACAAAAGAGCAAGTATCATACCAAAAAGTGACTATGGGCAAGGGATTACCAAAAAGAAGCGAGGATTATTCATTGTGGTACAACGAATTAGTAAAAAGGGCTGACCTGGCCGAGAACTCTCCTGTAAGAGGTTGTATGGTGATTAAACCGTACGGCTATTCTATCTGGGAAAAAATGCAGGCGGAGATCGACCGTATGTTTAAAGAAACAGGACATAGCAATGCTTATTTTCCGCTATTCATTCCCAAATCTTATCTCAGTAAAGAGGCTGATCACGTAGAGGGTTTTGCCAAGGAATGTGCTGTTGTGACTCATTACCGCCTTAAAAACGATGAAAATGGCAATGGTGTTGTGGTAGACCCTGATGCTAAGCTTGAGGAGGAACTCATCGTAAGACCAACTTCCGAGACAGTAATCTGGAGTACCTATAAAAATTGGATTCAGTCATATCGTGACCTACCTGTATTGGTAAACCAGTGGGCGAATGTAGTGCGCTGGGAAATGCGTACCAGACTCTTTTTGAGAACCGCTGAATTCCTTTGGCAGGAAGGGCATACGGCACATGCCACAAAAAAAGAGGCTATAGCTGAATCAATTCAGATGATGGAAGTGTATGCCCGGTTTGCAGAGCAATTTATGGCAATGCCTGTGGTTAGAGGTATTAAGTCAGAGAGCGAGCGTTTTGCAGGTGCAGTGGAGACCTATTGTATAGAAGCTCTGATGCAGGATGGCAAGGCACTGCAGGCGGGAACTTCTCACTTTTTGGGTCAGAATTTTGCCAAAGCCTTCGATGTGAAATTCACCAGTAAAGAAGGTAAACTCGAACATGTGTGGGGTACCTCCTGGGGAGTTAGTACCCGATTGATGGGGGCATTGATCATGGCACATTCCGATGATCAGGGGCTGGTATTACCTCCGAAACTGGCGCCAATTCAGGTCGTGATTGTACCTATCTACAGAGGTGAGGAGCAACTTGAAGTAATCCGTGAAAAAGCGTCAGGCATTATTGCCGACCTGAGAGCCAAAGGTGTCTCAGTAAAGTTTGACGACCGGGACGCTTTTAAGCCTGGTTATAAATTTGCCGAGTGGGAACTGAAAGGTGTGCCTGTCAGGCTTGCTATGGGCCCGAAAGACCTTGAAAACAACTCTGTTGAGATTGCCAGACGAGATACAGGGGTCAAAGAAATTTTTAGCCTTGAAGGTAGTATTTCAGAAAAGGTGGAGACATTGCTGGAAGATATCCAAAGCTCGATCTATAGTAAGGCGCTTGTTTTCAGAGATGAGAAAACTACCCCGGTAGATAGCTATGATGAGTTTAAGCAGATGCTGGATGAAAAGGGTGGTTTTATATCTGCTCACTGGGATGGTACAGCTGAAACAGAGGAGAAAATAAAGCAGGAGACCAAAGCGACTATCCGTTGTATGATCTTCAACGGTGATGATGAAGAAGGCACCTGCATATATTCAGGTAAACCATCGGCAAGGCGTGTGCTTTTTGCCCGGGCCTACTGATACTAAACAATATTTATTGGTATATTAGGTGCACACTCAATTGCATCTATGGGAGATTGGATATCCATAATTCTACTGGTCCTTGTGGGCCTTATTCTTATCTATCTGGAATTAATATTTGTGCCGGGAACCACCTTCGTGGGAATCATAGGCCTTATCATGACGGGTGTAGGTATTTACATTGCCTTTGAAAAGCATGGTGACTCTGTAGGTTACATGATTATGGGCGGATCGTTTGTGGTGTCGGTGCTTGGATTGGTGTATAGTTTCAAGGCAAAAACCTGGGACCGGTTTGCCCTTAAGCAGGAGAATCGTTCACATGTCAATCAAAACTATACTGAGGGACTGGAAGTGGAGATGATAGGTACAGCGATCTCTGACCTCAAGCCAATTGGCAAAGCAGAGTTTAATGATGTAGCCTATGAAGTTAGCTCACATGGGCATTTAATAGAATCAGGGGAGGGAGTGCGGATTGTCCGCATCGATAGAAATAAAATCATAGTTGATACAATTAATTAACCTTTAACCGAATGGACTTAGAAAATTCCGGAGTACTCATTTTTACGATTGGCGGTATCATACTGCTCTTCGTCTTTCTTTATTTCGTTCCCGTCAGCCTCTGGATTACCGCCCGTTTTTCGGGAGTACGTGTAAGCTTACTGCAACTTGTTCTTATGCGAATCAGAAAGGTTCCACCGCGTATCGTTGTTGACTCGATGATTACCGCAACTAAGGCCGGACTGGATGTAACCACCAACGATCTGGAAACGCACTACCTGGCAGGAGGGAATGTGCCTTCGGTCATTAAAGCATTGATATCGGCCGATAAGGCCAATATAAATCTGCAGTTCAAGCAGGCTACTGCCATTGATCTGGCAGGTAGAGAAGTATTTGAAGCAGTGCAGATTTCTGTAAATCCAAAGGTAATTACTACACCCAAAGTGGCAGCTGTAGCTGCTGATGGTATTCAGCTGATCGCTGTAGCAAGGGTTACGGTAAGGGCAAATATTCAGCAGTTGGTTGGTGGTGCCGGTGAAGACACGATTCTGGCCAGAGTTGGTGAGGGTATTGTTACTTCCATTGGTTCGGCCGCCACACATAGTGAGGTGCTCGAAAACCCGGATAAGATTTCTAAACTGGTACTTCAGCGAGGTTTGGATGCCGGTACGGCTTTTGAAATACTCTCAATTGATATCGCTGATGTGGATGTGGGAGCAAACATTGGTGCTCAGCTTCAAACTGATCAGGCACAAGCTGACCTTAAGGTGGCTGAGGCAAAGGCAGAAGAGCGTAGAGCCATGGCGGTAGCAGAGGAGCAGGAGATGAAAGCTAAATCTCAGGAAGCACGAGCCAAGGTGATTTTGGCCGAATCTGAGGTGCCACTGGCCATAGCAGAATCCTTTCGTTCCGGCAACCTGGGGATTATGGACTTCTATAAGATGGAGAACATACAGGCAGATACCGATATGAGAGAATCTATTGCTAACCCGAAACAAAAAGGCTCTTCCAAGAAGGATAAGAAATAAATCTGAATCCAATTCAAATAAGGCCCTTTCTCTGAACTTCAAGGCTCATGGAAAGGGTTTTTTATTTAACTGGCAGGGTGATCCATTCTGAAGGTTCTCCGACAAGGTATAGCTGACCGAAAGCTTCAATGTTTTCGAATGCCACCGGTACTTTATCCTCACCCGAAAGCGAAACAACTCCAAATCGACCTCCCTTGCTCACGATAAAATTCTGTCCGTCAGAAGTTTGAACGCTTTCATATTGGGGGCTTCGTATCAGGTTGCCACGTTTATCAGCAAGCCCTAATAGTCCTCCTGAATTGACTATTATATAGTTGTCAAATCTTTCAATTTTGTTGTACTGTAGCTCAAGTACTAAGTGACCTTTCTTGTCTATCATGCCCGTAAAGTCATTCTGTTCAACCAGAGATAAGCCAGCATAAAAAGGAGCTATATGGCTGTATGAGGGTTGGATGATCAACTCTTCCTGTCGATTGATAATGCCCCATTTGCCAATAAGCTTTACCGCTGCCAGGCCTTCAGAAAAATGATCTACAGCCTCGTATCTATTGGCTATTCTTAGTCTGGCCTGTTCGCTTATAAAGCCCCATTGACCGTCAATTTTAGCGGCAATCCTATCTTCTGCATAAATGCCTAGTAATTCGGTATTAGGAGGTGTTCTAATCTTTTCCCCGGTTGAGGGGCGGAACAGCCAATGTGAGTCTGACTTTTTAAGCGCAAGCAAGTCATTATGTATGCTGTAAATAGAGTCGTAGTGATTTTTTGTCAGAGGTTGTCCCTGGTAATCCAGTACCTGATAACCGTCTTGGTCCTGGCTGATGAAGAGTCTGTTATTTAAGAGTCTTAACTTTTTCTGCGTATTAAAAATGACCCGATCTGAGAAGTCAATGGTGCCTGACTGGGTGCCTTGTTGGTAATAAACAAAGCTGTCGTAGATAGCCAAAGAATCTTTATAGGGTGTTATGATCCAGTGCCCACGGTCATTGATTACCCCTTGATTTCCCTGGTAATGAACCACCATTTTGTTTCCCACCATGGGTAAAAGGTCATCGTAAATAAAGGGGGTGACTTCATTTCCGTTTTGATCAAGAAGCCCGCTTTTACCATTTCTCACCGCCCCGATCCTGTGATCTGATACGGCAAAGAAGGATTCATAACGGTGGTTACTTTGCAGTACCCCACGATGATTGAACGTTTGCCAGTCCTGCTTATCTCTTCGTCTGATCTGGCCGAAAATAACTTTCTCTCTGATTTCAACCTTGTCATAGTTCATAGGTAGCACGAAGTTGCCCCTGGTGTCCATTATTCCCTGATATTCGCCATTGGAAACAATCAATAGCTTGTGTTTTACACTTACTAGTTGAAGATTTTGCATATAAGTTTTGTACGCCTCTTCAATAGTGATTACCCCGACATTACCACTTGTTTGGATGGCGAAGTTATCGGCATCAATGGGAAGTACTTTGTCAAAGAAAAAGGCTTTGTCTCCGTTAAATTCCTGACCGAAAAGGGTCCATTTTTTAAAGGGTAATACCTTGGTTTTGCCTCCTTCGAGTCTTATGTCCTTATAAATGGGAGGAGTAGTCACCTTTCCCGTTTTGTCTACCAGGCCTTTTCGATTGTAGTAGGTGACCAGAAGGTTCTTTTCATCATAGGGGGCAATGTCTTCAAACTCAAAGGGTGATAGCTGCTGGCCTGTTGTACTGAAAATAGCGCTGAATCCTTCATCGTTTTTTACGCTGACTATTTCCTGCTCAACGGCATTTATCGACAAATACTTTTGCTGAATTATACCTTTGCCATTTTTTGATAACAAACCAAATCTGTATTGTCCCTGGGTAAGTTTGCCTGCGATAAGCTGATCAGCTACAGGGGTCAACTGATCGTATTGAAGGCCAACTGCTACCTTACCTCGTACAGTGATAACACCGAATTTGTTAAGGATTGAAAACCTGCTTCTCAGGCCTGCGATAAGCAGGTTATCCCGGAAAGGATAGAGTATAGTATATTGATGTGCAGTGATTTTGCTTCCATCCATTGAGGCAAGCGCCCATTTCTCGTTTTGCTTAAGGCCTATGGTGTTGTTGAAAACACTGAAAGTAGCATCTGACCAGCCCACAGCATCGTATTCCGGTTTGACAACAACCTCCCTGGTTTCTTTGTTGATGACGCCATATTTGCCATTTTCTCTAAAGGCTTCAAATTGGTCAAAAGCCAGTAGTCCCGAGTAGAGAAAAGTGAATAGGACAAAGGTGATAATACGGACCGGCAATGACATTAACTTCTAATACGTCAAATGTAATTGATAAGGCCGGAATTTCTTGCCTGCTATGAAAAAATGGGATTGACGGTAGTCAGAAGTTATTTCTGAACTTTATCTTTCTCAAGGTCAAAGAGGTCGTTCAAGACATCTATCAGGGTTTCTGCTTCACCTCTCTTACAGGCAGCCTTAAGCTGAAGAACAGGTAATTTCATGATCTTCTGGGTAATGCCTTTGGATAGCTTGTCTGCCAGAGCTTGTTGCTCCTTAGTAGCATTTTTCAGGTGTCTGGCAATCTCTTCCTGACGAATCTGTTCAAGTGCGTTTTTTAGCTTCTTAATGGTGGGTGATACTTCCATATCCCTTGCCCAGCCATTAAATTCTCCCAGCGCTTCGTCAATGATCAACTCCACCTCCGGAATAGCGGCTATCCTTTTCTCTACAGTCCTGGAGGCCTTAAGGTTGATCTCGTCAACATTGTAAACAGACACGCCTGCAATATTGGCTACCTCAGGGGCTATGCTTCGTGGTACGGAAAGGTCGATGAGGAACTTGTATCCATTTACAGGAACACCGGACATCCTCTCCATATTAACGAACGGACTATCGGAGGCAATAGAGGAGATAATGATATCATAATTAGCCAGAGCCTCGTCAATACTGTCAAAGGGAATCGTGTTCAGCCCCAATTCAGCCCCAATGGTTTCTGCCTTGGACTGAGTGCGGTTGCAGATACTTACCTCAAGATGAGATTCAGTCATATGTTTACACACCTCCTGGCCTATTTCTCCCAAGCCAAGTACCAGTATTTTTGCACCTGCAATATTCTCTGCCAGGGTGTGTACTAACTCTGAAGCGGCATAAGAAACACTGGCCGCTCCATCTCTGAAGGCCGTCTCCTGAGCTACTCTCTTGCTTGAAAAGAAGATGGTGTGCATAAGGCGGTGCAGAAATGCACCTGCAAGATTGGCGTCAGCCGACCATTGATAAGCTCTTTTTACCTGGTTGGCAATTTGCATATCGCCAACCACCTGCGCTTCAAGTCCCATTGACACTCTGAAAAGGTATCTCACAGCTTCAATCGAGCTCATCTTATCAAAGTAAGATTCATATTGAAGTACATTGTCTATACCTCGGTTCAACCCTATAAGCTGAATAATTTCTTTGCTGAAATCCTGATTGGATGTGTAATAGACTTCTGTACGATTGCAGGTTGATAGAATCAGGGTGTCCTGAAGTGGCAATATCTCAGAAATTCTTTCGAGAATAAGCTTCACGCTTTGCTCATCTAAGGCAATAATTTCCCGTATTGCTACAGGGGCACTTTTGAACGATAAACTTATTGCTTTAAAATCTGTCTGCATGATTAGTGTAATTGCTTACTTCTATTACGCGATTGCAAAATTAAACCCAACCCCCCTCTTAAAAAAGTGATTAAAATCATGTCTGTTTATTTAGAGTCTTTCTAAATAGTAAGGTTTGCTGAGGCTTTGGCGTTGCTGTTTTTTTTAATTTACTTTTAATAATCTAATAAATAAAATAAATTGTTATGGATAGCGTAATTTTTTCATTAACAATACGGCCCATATGCTAAACAGGCTGCGTCAGCTTATTCGTAATTACTTTGGTTTCTCCAGGGTGGAAACAAACGGCTTCCTTGTGTTGGTTCCCTTGATGGTGATAATCCTCTTTTTACCCGGAATCTATGTCAGTCTTTTTTCTAAAGAATATGATCCTTATAAAGAGGATATAAAGATCATGGACAGCCTAATGGCGATCTGGGATGCTGGTGTAATTGCAGAGGTTAATTTGTTTAAGGAAGAACCTGAAATATTAATAGCTTTAAAACCATTCGACCCCAACCGGATCGGTAGGAATGAGATGCGTTCTTTGGGTATTCCTGATTTTCTGACAAGAAGAATCGATAATTACAGGAAGAAAGGAGGGAAGTTTAAGGTCAAGAACGACCTCGCGCGCATATATGATTTCCCTGACAGTTTGTTCAATGTGCTGGAGTCATACATTGAGTTGCCGGATAAAATAGAGAGGCGGAAGTCTGAAATTTCTGCGAAGAGTAGCGGTCGTAACGATAGTAACTATTCGAAATCATTTGTCAGGCATAAAAAGGAATCACCAAAGCTGTGGATTGATTTAAATGAGGCTGATACAATGGAACTCAGGAAATTGAAGGGGATTGGACCGTCCTTTTCCCGGAGAATAGTTAAATACAGGTCTCTACTCGGTGGTTTTATCACAAAGGATCAACTGACGGAAGTTTATGGGCTTTCTGATTCCCTATATACTGCCCTTTCCGATCAGATATATGTGGGTATTGCAGACAGCCTCGTCACCATTAATGTCAATCTCGCCAGCTATGAAACCTTAAAGAAACATCCCTACATCAGCTACAAAGTGGCTCGTGAGATCTTGAAGAGTCGTAGTAAAATAGGTAAATTCCGCAGCCTTCAGGACCTGAAGGTCGTACAGGGGTTAGATTCAGTCCAAATGACAAGGCTGGATCCATATATTACCTATTGAGCAGGATGCAAAAAATACTAAGTGCTTCTGAGATTAGAGCAGCGGATCAGTTTACGATTGAGCATGAGCCAATAGCTTCTATCGATTTGATGGAAAGAGCTTCTCTGGCTTTCGTGGAAGAATTTTTGAGGTATATAAAACCGAATACCAGCGTAAATGTGATTTGCGGGCCAGGGAATAATGGAGGTGATGGTCTGGCAATTGCCCGTATGCTCTTAGCCAGGGGTTTTGAAGTCAGCTGCTTTTTAGTAAATGTCGCGGCTAAGCTTTCTGAGGATTGTTCGGTCAATCTGGAAAGGCTAAAGAAAGTGACAGAGGTAAAGTTGGTTGATAGCCTGTCTGATTTGGAACTGTTAAATGGTGTTATCATTGATGCCATTTTCGGGTCAGGGCTTAATAGGTCTGTAACTGGTCTGGCGGCTGAAGTAATTGTAAAGGCCAATGATAGTGGCTTACCGATAGTGTCTGTTGATATGCCATCGGGTTTGATGGCGGATGAGGTCAGCCTGAAAGGAGTGATAATCAAGGCCTCTGGCACAATTACTTTTCAATTGCCAAAACTATCTTTCCTTGTTCCTGAGTCGGGGCGCTACGTAGGAGAGTGGTATGCTGTCGATATTGGTTTATCTACTGAGTTTATCAGGAGACAAACATCTCGCCATTCGCTCATTGATACTGCCTATGTATCGGGAGTACTTCCGGTGAGAGGAAAGTTCGGGCATAAAGGCAGCTATGGTCGGGTGCAGCTTGTTGCTGGAAGTCTGGGTAAGATGGGTGCTGCCACTCTTTGTGGTGAGGCCTGTTTGAAATCTGGTGCCGGTTTGCTGACAATTCACGTACCGGGGGTAGGGTTGAACGTGGTACAAACCGTATTAAGAGAAGCAATGGCTACTGTAGATGAGTGCGAAACACACATCTGCGATATTCCTGTGATGACAAATGCCGATGTAATCTGTGTAGGTCCGGGTTTGGGAACCAACAAAGAAACGGCTTTGGCGCTGGAGAAATTGCTTCAGGAAACCAAGGTGCCTATGGTAATTGATGCGGACGCCTTAAATATCATTGCAGAAACACCCGCTTTGCTAGAGCATATTCCAGAAGGGTCTGTGCTTACTCCACATGTTGGAGAACTTGAAAGACTGGTCGGTAAACAACCTGAGGGTTTGGCAAGAGTCAGAAAAATAATAGAAATCTCTGTAACGAATCGGTTGGTTGTTGTTCTAAAGGGTGCACACTCAGCAGTGTCTGATGAATCTGGGCAGGTGTTTTTTAACACTACCGGTAATTCAGGTATGGCTACTGCAGGCAGTGGCGATGTATTGGCAGGTGTAATTGCCGGTTTGATGGCTCAAGGATTGAGTGGGAAAGAAGCGGCTATCAGTGGAGTTTTCCTGCACGGAATGGCCGGGGATTTAGCTAAAAACAAAGTCGGTAAAACGTCTTTGATGGCATCAAATTTGCTTAATGAATTACATCAGGCTTTTAGTAACGTAACGATAACGTCATTATTTTAAAAAATAACTAACTTTAACTAAACCTTTAATCGAGATTAGGGGTCTATATAATCAGATGAAAATCATCAACCATAAAATATCCTTCACCAAAACACTGTTCTTCAGCTTCTTGCTGATGATGGCATTTGCCTTCCAGTCTCAGGCCCAACAGGGGCAAGAGCTTGCGGCAAAGAACAATGGTGCTCAGGTAAAGGTTGAGGTTTTTCCAAATCCCGCGACTAACTATCTAACGGTGGATTTGTCGAAATTGTCTTTAGACGACCCGAAAATTGAAATAAGAAATATTATCGGTAGCAAAATGCGCTTCCGTTCTGAAGATTTGGGTGGTAAAAAGCAGCGGCTTGATGTTCAGGATTATCCTCCGGGATACTATCTCGTTTTAGTACGGGACGACAAAACGAAATTTCAGCAGACCGTAAGGTTCTCCAAAAAATAACAAAAGAAAAAGGCCGCTAAAAGCGGCCTTTTTCTTTTGTGTCTGTTCTATTCCTTAAATCAGAATGATGCACTTCCCGGAGTTCTTGGGAAAGGTATTACGTCTCTGATGTTGGTCATTCCTGTTATAAAGAGAATCATTCGCTCAAAACCCAGTCCGAAACCACTATGCGGTGCTGACCCATATCTGCGGGTATCCAGGTACCAATCCAGTTCGTCCTGTGGTACTCCCATCTTATCCATAAGGCCAGTGAGCTTATCCAGGCGTTCCTCTCGTTGCGAACCTCCTACAATTTCTCCGATTCCCGGAAAAAGTATATCCATGGCGGCCACTGTTTTGCCATCATCGTTTTGACGCATGTAGAAAGCCTTGATCTCCGTGGGATAATCCACAAGAATCACCGGCTTTTTAAAATGCTTTTCTACCAGATAGCGTTCGTGTTCCGACTGCAGGTCTGTGCCCCAACCTTCTATAGGGAATTGAAACTTCTTCTTTTTGTTAGGTTTAGAGTTTCTCAGAATATCGATAGCCTCTGTATAGGTCAATCGGACAAAATCATTCTCTAATACGAACTTCAATTTATCTGTGAGCGACATTTCACTTCGCTCAATGGCAGGTTTGGTTTTCTCCTCATCGAGCAGGCGTTTTTCAAGAAATGCCAGGTCATCCGCACAGTTTTCCAGTGCGTATTGGATGAGGTATTTCAGAAACTCCTCCGCCAGATCCATGTTGTCGTTCAGGTCGTAAAAAGCCATTTCAGGCTCAATCATCCAGAATTCTGCCAGGTGGCGGGTTGTGTTGGAGTTCTCAGCACGAAAAGTCGGCCCAAAGGTATAAATGTCCGACAGAGCCATGGCACCAAGTTCTCCTTCCAGCTGGCCTGATACGGTCAGGTTGGTCTCTTTTTCAAAGAAATCCTGTTTGTAGTCAACCTCACCATCTTCAGTAAGTGGTGGGTTTTTTGGGTCCAACGCTGATACTCTGAACATTTCACCCGCACCCTCGGCATCAGAGCCCGTAATAAACGGGGTGTGCCAGTAACAAAAGCCCTTTGAGTTGAAGAAATGATGTACAGCATAAGCCATGGCATGGCGAATACGGAAGACTGCCCCGAAGGTATTGGTACGTGGGCGCAAGTGCGCAATCTCTCTTAAAAACTCAAAAGAATGTTTTTTGGGCTGAAGTGGATATTTTTCCGGATCAGCTATGCCCAAAACCTCGATACTATCAGCATGTATTTCTACACTTTGGCCCGCCCCCCGCGACTCAACCAACATTCCAGTGGCTGCGATGCTGGCCCCGGTAGTAACCTGTTTCAGGGTTTCTTCCGAAATAATGGTTGGGTCAGCTACGATCTGTAAGCTGTGAATAGTACTTCCGTCATTAAGAGCTATAAAATTGACATTTTTATTTCCGCGTTTTGTTCTTACCCATCCTTTTACCGTTACCTCTATGCCGGGTTTGGCACTTCGAAGCAATGCGTCAATTTTAGTTCTGCTTGTCATGACATTTTGTTCTAATTATTTCAAAATAAAAATGAACGCAAAGCAACTATATTTTGCATACATACACAACTATGTATCCTGAAAATCATGTAGTTAAAAGCAGGGGCTGATCCGTATTGAAATGATGTCAAAAAGGCCGATTAGTATGTGTGAGTGCCCTTTTTAATTTTTTGCATGATTTTTGTTAAAAAGTTGGCTTATCAGATCGATTGATCAATTGTTTCTTTTAAATTTGACTTAGGTCAAAATAGTTTTTTTAGCTGCATGCAAAAACTCAGTCTCAATCAGTCACTAAGCCAAAAGCTGTCTCCTCAACAGATTCAGTTCATTAAGCTGTTGCAAGTCCCTACGGCCGAATTGGATACGCGTGTGGAGGAGGAATTGGAAATTAACCCTGCTCTGGAGGAAGGGAGAGAAGAGTCTGAACCTCAATCTGACAGCGAAATCGATGATTTCGGTGATGATATGAAGGCTACAGAAGACCTGAATGTTCAGGATTACCTGGGAGATGAGGATTTCTCTGGCTATAAAATGCAGGGAGATGGGAACTACTCTGAAGATGAAGAGCGTGAGATGCCGGTGGCTATGCAGGCTTCTCTTAACGACCAGCTGGATATGCAGTTGGGCTATTTGGGTCTGGATGAACGCTCTCTCGCCATTGCCCATCAGCTCATAGGGAGCATTGAAACTGACGGTTATATCCGCAGGGAACTGGATGCTATCGTTAATGACCTGGCCTTCTCACAAAATATTGAAACAGATGTGGAAGAGCTGGATGAAATGTTGAAGAATATCCAACAATTTGACCCGGCCGGCATTGGTGCCAGAAATTTGCAAGAGTGTTTACTGATTCAGCTTGAGCGTAAAAATGATAATGAGAATGAAGAAGATGAGGTAATTACTACTGCCATTGATATTATCAGACTCTGCTTTGATGAGTTTACCAAAAAACACTACGATAAGATTATTCGCAAGTTGAATCTCGATGATGAGATTTTGTTGAAAGATGCTGTTACGGCCATTACCCGATTGAATCCCAAACCCGGGGGTGTGTCGGGAGGACTCGTAAAAACACAATACCTGATTCCTGACTTTTTGCTGACGAATGATAATGGCAAGCTTGATTTGACATTGAGCTCCAGGAATGCTCCTGAATTAAGAGTGAGTCAGTCTTATACCGATATGTTCAGCGCCTATGACAAGAGTGATAAGAAAGACAAAAAACTTAAAGAGACAGTAAGCTTTGTCAAGCAAAAACTGGACGCTGCCAAATGGTTTATCGATGCGATTAAGCAGCGACAAAACACATTACTGCGCACCATGGACAGCATTATTCGGTTTCAGTATGACTTCTTTATGGAGGGTGATGAAACCAAATTACGTCCTATGATCCTGAAAGATATTGCCAATGAAATAGGTATGGACATCTCTACCGTTTCCCGGGTTGCAAATTCAAAGTCCATTCAAACAGACTTTGGTATTTTTCCTTTGAAATATTTTTTCTCTGAGGGTATTTCGACTGCCTCTGGCGAGGATGTGAGTAGTAGGGAGGTTAAGAATGTGCTGGCTCAGTTTATCAATGAAGAAGACAAGAAAAGACCGCTCTCTGATGATAAGTTGGAAAAAATGCTCAAAGCCAAAGGGTATAATATTGCGAGAAGAACGGTAGCTAAATACCGCGAACAGCTCAATATTCCAGTTGCCAGACTGAGAAAAGAACTCTGATTTGAGGTTAGTTGCACATATCATTTCCGCGATTTTCCAGCCATTGCTGATGCCTACTTTGGTGTTTTACACCATACTTTATCACATAGATAATAGTAGTAATCTGACGGAGGAAGGTGAGCGCACAGTGCTTTCGCTTATCTTTCTTACTACCTGCCTGATTCCGATTCTGGTCATACTGATGTTCAGGTTTACCAAGGTGATCAAGAACCTGCAGATGACTGACAGGAAAGATCGATTCTTCCCCTTTATCTTTATATCCCTGTTTTACATCATCACTACCTATCTGTTTCATCAGCAATTGCCTTTGAATCCGTTAATGTCCACTTCATTGATTGCCATTACGGTAGTAGTGGTGCTTACCAACATCATTACTTTTGTCTGGAAGATTAGTGCACATGCTGCCGGTGTGGTGGGCTGGTTGGGTTTTATTGTTATTTATGCAACGATACACCAGGGTAATCATACGCTTTTAATGCCTTTGGTGGCAGCTATTTCATTGTCAGGTATAGTATTGTGGGCCCGTCTTTATCTGGATGCTCATAAACCCGCTGAAATCATTGGCGGCTCCTTAATGGGATTCTTGATTTGTTACGGGTCAATTTATTTCTTTCTTTAAGTCATGTACGAGTTTATCAAATACACAAAAGAGGCTGGTGTAGCTACCATTGCCCTTAACCGTCCTGAGGTATATAATGCATTAAATGATGAAATCACCTACGAACTGCAGGCGGCCCTTAAAGCTGTGAAAAAAGATGCTGAAGTGCGTGTAGTGGTGCTAACGGGAGAGGGAAAGGCTTTCTGTTCAGGGCAGGATTTAAAGGCAGCGGCAGCCACGCCTAACAGGTCTTTTTCAGATTCGATACATAAGCGTTATAATCCTATCATTAAGGCGTTGAGAAATCTGCCCAAGCCGGTGATTTGCAGGCTAAACGGGGTAGCTGCTGGAGCAGGCTGTTCTTTTGCACTGGCCTGTGACCTCATTGTAGCTGCTGAAGAAGCAAAGCTCATCGAGGTTTTTGTGAATATCGGTCTGGTCCTTGATTCCGGCTCTTCTTACTTTTTGCCAAGATTGCTGGGCTCTTCGAAAGCTTTTGAGCTCGCGACTATGGGGACGAGAATCTCCGGTCAACAGGCGGTCGAATTAGGGATTGCCACCAGGGCCGTGCCACTGGCTGAGCTGGATGAAGCAGTGAAGGCGTATACCGACTACTATGCCCAGGCGCCAACTAAAGCCATTGGCCTGATGAAGAAAATGCTGAATAAGTCTCAGGGAGCTTCTCTGGAAGAAATGCTTGATTACGAGGCCTATTGTCAGGATATAGCAGGATCTACCTACGATTACAAAGAAGGAACCACGGCTTTCCTTGAGAAAAGAAAGCCTGCCTTTAAAGGAGAATAATTGCTTCGGGTTTGATTAAAAGCCTGTTAGCGAAATACCGATAGTCAATGTTCTTGTATCAGCGGCTCCGTCAGGAGCTGTCTCAAACGTATCAGACAGTGCATAATATCCGAAGAAGCTGAAGCCTCCAAATCCGAATCTTGCATTTACACCATATCTGAATCGATTTATGCCCAGCTGTTGACGATCCTTGGTAAGACGGTTGTCGGTAGCTGCATCTTCATATTTGAGCTTTGTGAATGAAGAATAGAGAATACCTGCTTTCAAACCAAGAGCCACTCTGAACCCTCTGTTGAAGTTATCTTTACGAGTGTAATATCTTAATTCAACCGGTACATCAAGGTAGTTAAGTCCCAACTTCGATTTGTCAAAAGAATTGGCAGTAGGGAGTAAGTTATTAAGGTCAGTGACTGATACGATCCTCTCGTTCTGATTGTTGACAACAGAAGTTAATGTGGTATTGTTATCAAAGGCATATCGTTCCAAACCGAGTCCGAAACCGGGAGTAATGGTCCAGCCATTGTCGCCTATTGGCAGATCATAATAGTAGATCAGATTCACGGTTTTAGACTGCCATGTATTCAGCTCCGCACCGGTGGGTTTGTCGCTCCAACTGTTCAATCCAAGATCAATAACCAGGCTACCAGGTAGGTCGGGTCTCTGCGCCATGGCCAAAGATCCAAAAAACATGATTCCAACAAGAGCTAGTCCTAATTTCCGCGTCATAGTTAATTCTGCTTTTGAGCGTGGCAAAGATAGTATTTTTTAAAAGTATTAATAGCGACCTTTTGCGAATATGGATAATTACTTACCTTTGCAGTCGCAATTTTAACGCGATTTAACAATCACGTAGTATTGGCCTCGTAGCATAACTGAATAGTGCACCTGATTACGGCTCAGGAGGTTACAGGTTTGAATCCTGTCGAGGTCACTTAAAGCAGCAAAAGCCTTGTCGAAAGACAAGGCTTTTTTCGTTTGCCTGGAACCGAAACTTGTTTCAGGTTCCAGGCAAACGAAAAAAGGCCCGGTGCAGAGCACAGACTTTTGCTATTTTCAGGAGAGGCAAGTCAGGATCGCGTAAGCAATCCTTTGGAATGTTGAATGGTGGATGTTGGATTTTGAATGACTGAAAGAAGAATGACCTCATCTGTCGTACCTGTTCCAGGTTCCAGGCAAACGAAAAAAGGCCCGGTGCAGAGCACAGGCTTTTGCTATTTTCAGGAGAGTCAAGTCAGGATCGCGTAAGCAATCCTTTGGAATGTTGAATGTTGAATGTTGAATGGTGGATGGTGGATTTTGAATGACTGAAAGAAGAATGACCTCATAGGTCGTACCTGTTCTAGATTGCTTCGAAGATCAAATGGTGCATAATTTTCCAACTTACCAATAAACAGCATAAAGCGCTCCTAGAATCAGTACGATCCCCATGGCTAAGGCATTGAAGGTGGCGGTAGTCCTAAAAAATCCGGGTTCAATTTCTATTGTTTTGGTAGTGTTATCCTCCTGAGTAGCTAAGGATACTATGGAGATTAATCCTGCTAATATCAGAAAAACCAGTCCTATTTGATCAAGGAATGGCATGCCGGGGAATAGCAAGTCGATGGCAATACTGACAGGTACAGAGGCGATTGCTGTCCAAAGAGCAGCGATGGCGGTGGTGCGTTTCCAGAACAGGCCGAATAAAAACAGCACTACAATGCCAGGGCTTACATAGCCGGTATATTTTTGAATAAACTGAAAAACCTGCTCCTGTCCTCCAAGCAGCGGCTGCGCTACCAGAGCGGCAATGGTTACTGAGCAAAGCCCGACAAGGCGGCCAACAGTAACCAGTTTGGTTTCAGAAGCCAGAGGATTGATAAAGGGTTTATACAGGTCCATGGTGAAAATTGTGGCAGTACTGTTCATCATGGAGCTTAGGGAGGACAGCGCAGCAGCAATAAGGGCAGCAAAAGCCAGTCCCTTGATACCGGTGGGCACCAGATTTCCGAGGAGCCACGGATAGGCCTCATCATAGCGGGCTACATCGGCCTGTAGTACAAAGGCGGCAATTCCGGGTATGACCACGATCAATGGAAGTAGCAATTTGAGGTAGCCTGCAAAGGCGAGTCCTTTCTGTGCTTCCCCGATATTTTTGGCTGCAAGGGCTCTTTGAATAATGTATTGATTGCAGCCGAAATAGCTTAGGTTCGCTATCCACATCCCACCAATCAGCACGCTGATACCAGGCAGATCTTTGTGAAAAGGACTGTCTTTACTCAGGATCATGTCGAATTTTTCAGGCACCTTTTCCACCAATACCCTAAAACCTTCAATAGGGCCAGATCCTCCACTCACGGCATCCAGCGCCAGGTAGGTGGTGACCAGACCTCCAAATACAAGAAAGATCACCTGAATTACGTCTGTCCATGCCACGGCTTTTAACCCTCCATAAATGGAGTAGGCTACAGCTACTAGTGCCAGGCCGATGGTGGATTGTGTGATGCTGATGCCCAGTACAAGGCTAAGGGCCAGAGATGACAGGTAAAGCACTGTCGTGAGGTTAACGAAAGTATAGAGTAAAACCCAGAAAACAGCCAGTATGGTCCTGATACGGCTGTCGTATCGAATTTCAAGAAACTGCGGAAGCGTAAAAATGCCTTTCTTAATAAAAACCGGGAGTAGAAATTTGGCTACCAGAATCAGGGTAATTCCACCCATCCATTCATAAGAGGCAATTCCCAGACCAATGGCGTACCCGGATCCGGACATGCCTATAAACTGTTCAGCGGAAATGTTAGCTGCGATCAAAGAGGCACCGATGGCCCACCAGGGAAGCGCTTTGCCTGCCAGAAAATAGTCTTTGGAATCTTTTTGATGACCTTTTTTTTCTTTAGACATCCAAAGGCCAAAGGAGATGATCAATATTCCGTAACCAATAAAAACAATGATGTCAATGTTCGAAAAATTCATCCGACAGTATTCATATCAAACGTAATAATAACGCTTGTAAGCTATAGAAAAAACACAAACGTCTTCTTATACTTGTTCCAGCGTATTGAACCCTGGTAAATTGACTTATTGCCTCAGGATGTAGTCGGATATAATGAAAGACTCAGATAATCTAAACATTTGGAGGATTCATGTTTTAGAGTGTGCCCCTTATTTGTTTACTTGACCAAATCTGACAACCATTTTTTGCTTCAATGGCTGCAAGCCTTACTCCTTATAAAGACTATGATTCCAAGAGTAAATTCCTCTTTGCTGTGGATTGTACTGTCTTTGGTGTATCGGAGAATAGACTGAGACTTTTGATTTTTGAGCGCGAAGTAGAGCCTTTGGCGGGTGAATGGTCTTTACTCGGGTCGTTTATCAATCGGAATGAATCAACGCGAGATGCAGCTTCCCGTATTCTTCTTGAGCTTACCGGATTAGACAACATCTATATGGAGCAGTTGCATTGTTTTGCCGAACCCAATCGAGATCCCGGAGGCCCTGTAATATCTGTGGCATATTGGAGCCTTATAAAGATAAACCAGAACGATCGGGAGTTTAATGTAGACAATCACAAGGCGCGGTGGGTATCGATTGACGAAATGCCTGAACTGATTCTCGACCACGGAGAAATGGTCACTATGGCTATCAGGCGCTTACGCGAACGAGCCAAATTCTACCCAATCGGCTTTGAACTGGTTCCGAAAGAGTTTACGTTAAGGCAGCTTCTTAGTGTATATGAAGCGATTTTCGATCATAAAATCGATGATCGTAATTTCAGAAAGAAGATTTTGAAATCAGGATTGCTTACTATGCTAGACAAAAAGGATAAAACCACTTCTCGCAAGGGGTCCTATTTGTATGAATTCAACAAGGACACCTATCGCCAGCTTCAGGATAAGGGGTATAACTTTGAGTTCTAAACTGGTTCTGCTCCTATGTGCTGTGTCAATAACCAATGGCATTTAAAAAGGATTAAAGTATCTGGCAATGACTTGAGCTTTGTAAAGCGCTTCTTCCACTTTATCTTATGTTCTATTCCAGGGTTTTGAGAAGAATACCCTGGGTGTTTCACTAACTATTTTACGAGCCTCATCTTTTGCTAAGCAAGATCAATACCTATTGTTTTTACTTGATGATTCTGTTTGGGATGAGCTTCCAACTCAGGGCTCAACGGGGTAATGTGAGCTTTGAGAGAATAGGTGTCGAACAAGGGTTGTCTCATGTCACTGTCAATGTCATGTCTCAGGACAGTTATGGGTTTATTTGGCTGGGAACGACAGACGGACTTAACAGATATGACGGATATGATTTCACAATTTTCAAAAATGACCCGAATAACCCCGAGAGCTTAAGAAATAATAGTATTACCGGAATTTACGAAGCAAAAGACGGTGCCCTGTGGGTTGGTACTTTTGAAGGCTTACATCGCTATGATCGAGACAAACAAAGCTTTATTCACTTCAGCTTAGGGCTAGAGACTCTTAAGATAAACGAAATCATTGGAGATGGTAAGGACGGGTTGTGGGTAGCGAGTGCGGCAGGGCTGGTCAGGCTTAATATCTCCACCCAAGTCTACGAAAACATTGATCTCGGTGAAAAAGCAGGTCAGCTTCATAGATTATTGAGGGCCAAAGATGGGCTTCTATGGATAGGCACCCTTGACAATGGCATCTTCCGCTATAACCCTGAATCTGGAGAATTCAGGCATTTTGACGGCAATGGAGCAGAATATCCAATCTGGGACCTTTATGAGGACGATTCATCGGTGATCTGGGCAGCTTCCAATGGAGGAGGCTTAAAGTTCTACGATGCCGAAAATGATGTTTTTAAACGATTGGAAACACCACATTTTAGCAATGATAAGGTGCTTTCTGTATATGAAGATAGGTTAGGGTATCTCTGGGTAGGAACAGAAGGCGGAGGTTTGATAAAACTGACTCCGGACCGTAAACGTGTTTATCGCTACAATCACCGTTCGCAGGATCTCAACTCTCTAAGTAGTACAGATGTCCGTAGTATCTTTCAAGACAAATCAGGGATGCTATGGTTTGGTACCTGGGGTGGAGGGGTGAACCTGATGAACCCGGACCAGGCACGTTTTACCAACTACACTCCTGGAACTCCGGAAACCAGGCATGCCCTGAGTAATGAGTTTGTACAATCTGTTATTGAAGACAGGTCTGGTAATATCTGGGTAGGTACCAAAAAGGGGTTGAACAGGGTAGATGCCGGGACGCAATTAGTTGAGCAGTATTTTCATGGCCCTGATAAAGTCAATAGTCTTTCCAATGATTATATCAAAAGCCTCTATCAAGACTCCAGGGGGGATTTGTGGATTGGTACGCAAAATGGGTTGAACCTCTTTGATCCTGTTTCCAATAGTTTTCAAAGAATCTTTCAGACCGGGTCTTCGGATGGTATCTCACACAATGATCACACCTTTTTCTTCGAGGATTCTCAGAGTAACCTGTGGATTGGTACCTGGAATGGTTTGAACAAATATGATCTGCCAGCGGAAAAGTTTCAAAATAAATCTATTCCTGCGGCTTTAAGAGATAAGGCTATCTTGTCAATGACCGAAGACAGACGTGGTAATTTATGGCTCGGTACCTACTATGATGGTTTATATCAATACCATCCCGAAAGTGGTAATCTAACCCAGTTCAAAAGAGAGGTAGATAATCCGTCAAGTTTATCTAATAACAGAATCTGGGCGCTGCATACAGACCCGGCAGGTATCGTTTGGGTGGGGACTTTTGGAGGAGGACTGAACAAAGTTATCAACCAAGGTGGGCAGGTTACTTTTGAAAGAATTACAGAGCATGACGGCCTGGCGAACAATGCTGTAATCAGCATCCAATCTGACGATACAGGATGTCTTTGGGTGAGTGGAAATAAAGGGCTTTCTAAGTTTGATCCCCGACAGTTTGTTTTTGTGAATTATGACCAAAATGACGGACTGCAGGGTGACCATTTTAACGCAGCTTCATACAAAGGCGAGTCCGGTAAGCTTTACTTCGGGGGGAGCAAGGGCCTGACTGTTTTCGAACCGGAAAGCATCCTGGCGGATCGGCCTGAGATGAGAGTGATCATCAACAATTTTGAGCTTTTTAATAAGACGTTAGAGCCCAAAGACAGCTCTGTGCTGGTAGCCAATATTCTGAATACATCTGAGGTCACCCTTAATCATGCTCAAAGTGTGTTTTCTTTTGGGTTTACCAGCGACAATTTCAACCAGCCTGAAAAGCATCTGTATGCTTATAAGCTTGAAGGTTTCGATGAGGAATGGATTTATACCAGCGCCACCAGGCGCTATGTCACCTATACCAGCATTCCGGCAGACACCTATACCTTTAGTGTTAAATCTGCCAACAAGCATGGCTTTTGGGGCGCTCCGACAACTATTAAGCTTATTATTCTTCCTCCCTGGTGGAAAACATGGTGGTTTAGAGTCGCACTTGTTCTGGTTGTGATTGGTTCTATCTACCTGATTTACCTATCCAGAATTAGTGTGATAAAAAGACAAAAGGAGCAACTGGAAGGTGAGGTGGAAATTCGGACGGCTGAACTCAGGAAGAGTAAGGATAAGGCCGTAAAGGATAAAGAGCTGATAGAAAGACAGGCAGAAAAGCTCAGAGAACTGGATGAAGTCAAGTCTCGCTTTTTTGCCAATATTTCACATGAATTGAGAACCCCTCTTACTCTGATCAATGCTCCATTGGAGTCGCTGATCGAAAATGGGGAAATCAAAAATGAGGAAGTAAGAGCAATACTGGAGGTGGCCCGTAAAAATGGCGCGAGCTTATTGTCACTGGTTGAAGAAATACTGGATCTGGCCAAGCTCGATGCCGGTAAGCTCAAGCTGGTTGAAAACCCGGTGAGAGTGTATGACTGTCTCATTGATGTAGTTGACAGTTATGCGGAGGGGTTTCGTCAAAAAGGGATCAACTTTGAGTTTGACTTTTTGCTGGAAAGAGAGCTAACCGTGTTGATGGATGCAAGCAAGTGTCATAAAATATTAAACAATCTGTTGTCAAACGCGCTGAAGTTTACAACTGAGAAGGGCAATATAGCATTATCAATTTGCAAAGTAGATGGCCCTGGGAATGATCTACTAATCAGTGTTTCTGACTCTGGTAAGGGGATTCACCCAGATGATCTACCACATGTATTTGACCGTTATTACCAATCTGAGCAACCTGGAAAAAAAGCCGAAGGTGGAACAGGAATAGGGTTGGCACTGGCAAAAGAGCTTGCCGAACTACAGGGAGGGAGCCTTTCGGCTACCAGTGAAATTGGTAAGGGCAGTAACTTTACATTTCAGTTCCCTATGAAAAAGGTAGCTACTAATGAAGTTATCGCTCCGGCATTAGAACTGAATGAACCGCTGATTGAGGCATTAAGTGAAACCCTAGTCCAGTACAATCTCAAATTTGGAATTACTAAACCTGTACTGCTTGTTACGGAAGATCATCCTGAAATGAGAACTTTCATTGCGAGGACCTTAAGGCCTTATTTTGAAGTAAAGGAAGCTTCTCATGGCAAGGCGGCTCTTGAGGTGCTTAATACTATGCCCGTAGATATTGTGATTTCTGACGTGATGATGCCCGAAATGGATGGCTTCGAACTGCTGAAAGCCATCAAGGCTAATAAGGATTTACGACAGGTATCTCTGGTAATGCTAACCGCCAGGGCCGATAGGGAAGACAAGCTAGAGGCCTTGACATTGGGCATAGACGATTACCTGACCAAGCCCTTTAGCGCAATAGAGTTCCTGGCACGAATTAAGAATATTCTGGAGAACCGAATCAAGGTAATCAAAGAACTTGGCCAGCTTGAAAAACAACCTAAGGAAGAGGTTACGAACGATATTCTGAATTGGGTCAGTGAATATGGTCTGTCAGAAAGAGAGGTGGATGTTATGAAGTTGTTGGCCAAAAGGTATACCAATGCAGAAATGGCAGATAAGCTTTGTGTCTCTCCGAACACCGTCAAGTTTCATCTAAAAAACCTCTATCTCAAACTGGGCCTTTCCAGCAGGGCAGAGGCTATGTCCAGGCTAGGGGTGCTTTCGCGTTAGGGGTGCAACTCACCGTTGAATTACAGAAAATGGTATGTGTTAACCGGCTTTTTTGGCTCTGAGTAGCATTTTTTTAAAAACTACCCGAAACGGGTAGGTCCACATTCCCATATTTGAGCCACCTTGGACGAACCTGAAAGAAGTGAGGAAAAGAGAGCCAAAGGATATTGTGTGAATTGACGGGAGCTTTAAGAACCACATCTGAAAGGGACACCAAATTATTAGAATCAAGACTCTGATTTACCTCTGTAAGATATC
The DNA here is from genome assembly GCA_021404565.1 of Roseivirga sp. Taxonomy (GTDB): domain Bacteria; phylum Bacteroidota; class Bacteroidia; order Cytophagales; family Cyclobacteriaceae; genus Roseivirga. The sequence goes on from JAAWWF010000003.1 coordinate 82,226, forward strand.
ACGTTTTGTTGTATATGGAATCTTAAGCTGAGAGGTAGACGTGGCCTGATACTTGGTTTATTTTGATTGATTGGTATGGAAAGGAGCATATTGAAGAGTGTGCTCCTTTCTCCTGTAATAGCTAACCAATACATAAAGTGAGAGTCAAAGAAAGGAACAAAAGAATAGATAGAGTACTTCAGGTAATCATGTGGGTGCTTTTACTGGGTATCCTTTATTTTGGAAGTATAGGCTAATGGCCTCCAAAGAAATCTGAGCGGATATAGATCAAGACGTGGTCATTGTCACAGCGTTTAGGTGAATAGAAAGCAAGCCGCCCTTGGTAAGGGCGGCTTATTTTATTTTTTGCACTCTCCTGATTCATCCTGCTTTGATTCAGACAAGATCTATTACGCTGGCGGCAGTTCAATTAGGAAATACAGTCCATTCTCATCCCCTTTGTTAATCAGCTTACCTTTAAGTTGTTCCACCATTAAGCTTATCAGCATCATACCTAGCTTTTGCTTTGGGAGATCTTCTGTCTCCTCGGGCATACCAGGTCCGTTATCCCTATAGTGTATCCATCGCTTGTTATCCTTTGTCTGCGATCGTAACTCAATGGTTCCATGTTCCTGATCATTAAAGGCATACTTGAATGAATTGGTGATGAATTCATTGATGACCATAGCCAGTGGTACGGCCTCATCCATATCTACGGTCAGGTCATCACATTGGATCTTTGTGTTGACCTGACTGTCACCGCCAAATGCTGAGGCGATTTCCGGTATTAGTTGACGCAGATATTCCTGAAAATTGATGTTAAGAGCATCGTCCAACTGATATAGATTCTGGTGGACCAGCGCCATAGATTGTATACGTTGCCTGAGAATTTGATATAATTCACGCTGAGCCTCTATTTGCTCATTGTCTTCCTGCAGATAGATCAGGCCCGAAAGGATTGTGAGGTTATTTTTTACCCGATGATTCAATTCCTTGTACAGGACATTTTTTTGCTCTACCACATTGTTCAATTCACGATTGGTTTTCCGCATAAGCTCTTCCTGTGTCCGTAGTAATTGATTAGCCCTCCTAAATCGCAAATAGAGTATTACACTGATTACAGCGACAATCAGGAAGATAAAGGAGACAATTACCGTTGTAATCAGTGCTTTTCTATTACTGTCCGCCTGTTGACGGGCTAAAGAAGTTTCAACCTGTTGCTCAAGTAGTTTTTGCTCTGCCAGGTTTTTATCGTAGCTGGCTGTGAGCTCCCCCAACTCTATTGAATGTGTCTGAGCTGCCGCATCTAATTTGGTCCATAATGCCTCATTCAGGTAGGTGGCACTCTGCTGATATTTCCCTGACTCAAAGTAAACTTCTCCGGCCAGACGATACATATCCCCCAAAATGCTCGTCCATCCGTTTTTCTTACTCAAAGCGATGGCTTCTAAGGTCATATCAACGGCTAAATCTGGTCTGCTCCTCCTGGTATGATAAAGCGCAAGATTGTGCAATACGATGGTGTAGTTCCTGTATCGTTTGTTGGCAAGTATATTGTCTTTAGCCGATTCCAGATAAGAAACAACCTCCTCAGGTGCGGAATTAGGGTTGTGCATGAGTAAAAACCCCATACTGTTTTGGTTAAGCCCTATGAGATAGAGGTCACCCGATTCCTCGGCAAGCTTTAAGGCCTCCCGCGAGTGGGCAAGAATGTTCTCAAAATTATCCTTGATATCACTTACAAAGAACTCCATGTAGTAAGCAGCTTTACCTAATGACAGGTATGCCCTGGGGCTTATCTCTATGGCTGAGGAGTTCAACAAACGTTCGCCTTCCTCGATAAATTTAAGGCACAATTCCGCATTGCCGGTAGCCCTGTAAAATTCAGACAGGTAACCATAAACCCATAGCTGTCCATTCACATCATTCCTTTCTTTATAAAAAGTCAGGGCAGACATGTATGTCTGGAGAGCCGTGGTAAACTTGCTCTGATCCTTCTGCATAGAAGCCTCAGATAGGTACATCTCAATAATTTTTGAAGAGTCGGGCTCGTGGTGGGATAGCTTTTTCGCTTTTATAAAAAGCGAATCTGCCTCTTTGTAATTCCCTCTTTCTACCAGGCGTTGAGCCGCCTGACTATAAAGGGTGAAAAGTTCGAGAGAATCCCATTCCGAAATGGAAAGCTGACTCCTAAGCTCAAATAAGACCTCTTTTGCATCCGGTACCTGTAGTACTGGTTCAGTTCTTTGCTTAAATGCAGAGAAGACAAGTAGTACAATAATCAGGAGGTACTGAGGAGGTTTCATGACTGGTTGATGCGCCAAAGGTATACGAATTATTTTCTTCTACTAATGCCATCCGGAGTGAACCAGTGGGGAAACAGTTGGTCTGTTTTATTGAAAAAAAACCAGATTTTGTACTCAGGCCCTACAAGAGTTGAACAGTATTTAACAAATTGGTAAATGTGAATCAGATATCTCATATTGTGAGCTTGATGCTAATTTTTTCCCTACCCGGTAGGTTGATAGCTTGACTTTATGCCCTCTTCAGAACCACTTGATATATTTATTGTAGAAGATGAACTCATCATCACAGAATCACTCAAGCGAATCTTGAAGAATCTGGGGCACAATTGTGCAGGATCGGCCAGATCTGTTCTCAGAGCTGAGAATGCCATCCAGAAAGGGAGTTTCGATTTGGTTTTATTGGACATTAATCTGAATGGTAATAATGAGGGAATTGGATTGGGTCAACTGTGCCACAAACAGAATCAGCCATTCTTATACATCAGCTCTTATTCAGATTATGAGACCGTAATTGCCGCTAAAAAAACGAAACCCGGGGGCTACCTCAATAAACCCTTTACTCCCCGGGATCTCATGATTGGCATTGAAATGGCAACAATCAACAGATCTGCAGAAAATTACGAACAACTTGAAAAAGCGGTCAGGCATCTCGATTTATCCGAGCGGGAAATGGATGTACTCAAGTGTGTGAAAAACAGGTTGTCCAATACAGAAATTTCTAATAATCTGTCTATTTCTACTAACACAGTGAAGTACCATTTGAAGAACCTTTACAGCAAGCTGGATGTAGTGAGTCGCGCGGATTTTCTGAAAAAGATTGAGCTGATGACTCAAAAAAACTGAACAGTCGGGCCCTGATTACTTTTTAGACTTTTCTTATATCTGATTTCTGTTGTATAATTTTGTGTTTATCTCCTTATTGCCATTCAGATACAATTTGATGCCATTCACATGTAAATTATTACCATAACTACCCAGAACGGGTAGGAGGGTAGGTCTGTTTTATTTGCACTTTGCAGCTAGTGATGCTAACCGGTTTTGGCCGGAATTTTTTAAGACAACCAAAACACTACTAGAACAATGACCACCTCTCAACCTGAGAAGGCGCTGCAAAGTGCTTTCCAAAAGGCGATGCCATTTCTCACAGGCAAAGCTTTCCTTAGTCTATTTGCGGGGCTCCTGCTTCTGGCATCAGCCAGTCCGGTCAGGGCCCAATCTCAAGGCGAAGTAATTCAAAACTGGACAATGCTGGAAGAAGCAGAATTCTATTTTGATGTCGCTTATTCCGTGGTACGCTGCCAACTCGGTTCCGAAGCCATGATCATGCTCGATGCCTTCAATGAAGGTGGTAACGTCAGTGCCGTTGGATTCAGTCTCAAAATCAAAGATGCAGACGGTAGAGAAGTCACTCATGAAATCGAGAAGTTCGAGATTGCCTTTGCTGCCTCACAGCGGGGCAAGTGTGAAACGGATGAGTTCAGTCATCTGAAATTTCCTGTGCCTGACGGTATTGACCCGGCTACACTCTCAATAGAAATCACTTATAACAAGTAGCCATGAAAAGACTGATTCCAATTTTATTCATGATTGCCTGCCTGGGAGTGAGTATGCAATCAAGAGCACAAAGCTGTGGCGATGTGCCCGTAATCAATAGTTTTGAACCCAATACCGGGTTCATTGGTAGTTTGGTGACTGTTTATGGAGCCAATTTCGATGCCACTACATTGGAAAACAATGTTGTATATTTTGGTGCTACACAGGCTGAGGTAGTTTCGGCAACATTCGGAACCCTGGAAGTAATTGTGCCTGTAGGTGCATCTACTGCGCCAATTTCGGTAACCAATGCCTGTGACCTCACGGCCTATTCCAAGGTGGCCTTTAACGGAGTTTTTTGTCCCACACCACTCGATGCGCAGTCTTATGACAACAGAGCATTCGATCTTACCGGGGTATATGGTGCCTATAATATGATCTCACAAGACATGGATCTGGACGGGCGTCCTGAGGTTATTTCTTCAAGAAATGACGGAGGCGTTACCATCGCCCAAAACAATTCCACTCCGGGAAATCTGTCATTTACGGCCATAAACGATGCCACTGGAGGTGGACAAAGTGTTTATGCAGCTGACTTTGATGGTGACGGATACAAAGATTTACTCTATACGTACAATGTTCAACGAAATACCAGTACAGGTCCGGGTAATATTTCCCTGGCTCCGATCATTTCAAACAATAGCATTAGTAATTACCAGGTAGCTGCAGGCGACTTTAACAATGATGGTAAAATTGATATCATCGGTGCAGTAGGCAATGATGTATACCTGGCTTTGAATACAAGTACCGGCCCGGGTGTAATCAGCTTCGCGCCAAGGCAGTTTATCGCCAATGTGGGTGCAACTCCAACCGGCCTGCAAATAGCAGACATAGATGGTGATGGCAAGGTTGACTATATCGCCTCTCAGAGATTTGGCAACCGTGCGGTAAGTATGAGAAATACTACACCCACCGGTAGCACTACTACCAGCTGGGAAGCACCGGAATACTGGGCTTCTGATTCAGATGCTTCCGATGGTTTGGGTACGGAGCCTTATCGCTCACAGCTTGCAGATTTTGACAAGGATGGTAAGATTGATTTTACCTCATGTAACTATGCAGGTACTACCAATACAGCGATCTGGAGGAATATATCCACCGTTGGGAATATCGAGTTTGCACCTACCGTGAACCTTCCGGCTCCTGCGAATAATTATCGTATTGGTGTTGGGGATGTAGATGGTGATGGCTATCCTGATATTGTAACCAAATCGCTGGGACTTAATGTGTTCTCAGTATACAGAAATACCTCTTCTGCTCCGGGAGAGCCTACTTTCGCTCCAAGAATTGACTATACATCAAGCTGGCAGGCAGAAGTTTCCGGCATCGTAATTGGCGATTTGGATGGTGACTTTGTGCCCGATATCGCTACCTCTGGTATTAACTCAAACAGAATTCTCTTTCATAGAAATACCAGTGCTCAGGAAGATACCAGCCCACCAACGGCCATCGCGCAGGATATTGTTGTAGGGCTCGATCCCTCAGGTAATGTTACGGTTACAGCAGGCCAGGTAGATAATGGTTCAAGCGATGCTTGCGGTATTGATTCTATTGTGCTTTCACAAACCACTTTTACCTGTGACGACATTGGCGAAAACAATGTGACTTTAACGGTTACGGATAATGCCGGTAATGTATCTACTGCCGATGCTATTGTCAATGTGCAGCCTGCTGCCATCATCGTTTCTGGCCAATCCACCGTTTGTGCCGGTCAGACCATACCAATGACTGCCAACGCTGGTGATTCATATCAGTGGTTCAAAGATGAAGTAGCCATAGTGGGTGCTACTAACCAGACCTACAATGCTGGCGAAACCGGAGCTTACACAGTAGCAGTTACCAATGCAGGTGGCTGTTCGGGTACTTCAGTGCCTACTGAAATTACCATTAGTGGTGGAGCCTCAGTGGTGGTGACAGCCACTAGCGACACTTACTGTGTCGGAGTGGCTTTAACCTCTGCTCAGGGGGCGCTTTATCAGTGGTCAAAAGATGGCGTTGAAATCCAGGATGCTACTTTACAGACCTATGTGGTTGATGGCCCGGGTGATTATTCTGTTGAAGTTGTCAATCTATTTGGGTGTACAGCTTCTGGTTCATATACCATTCTGCCAGACTCTCAGGTGCCAGTTGTTTCTCTGAATGGAGCGGCTGCCATGGTCATCAATCAAGGTGATCTATACAACGAGCAGGGGGTTACAGTAGTAGACAATTGCGGCTATCAAGTGGTGACTACCGGAACCGTAAACCCTAATAATGTTGATGCATATACCCTTACTTACCAGGCATTTGATGATTCTGGTAACGCTTCAAATATTGTTACCAGAGAGGTTACCGTTGTACCAGCAAGCATATCTATCGAAGCAAATGGCGAAACAGAATTTTGCCCGGGTGGCAATGTAGAACTTTCATTCCTGCCTTTGGTATCAGCCAAATTGGTAGATGAGGCAAGTGTACAACCAGTTGCGGCCATAGGCATGCGCAAGTTGATTGGAACCTATAATGGTCCTGCGATAAGAATCAGAAGGGCCTCCGACAATACTGCACAAGATTTTGGTTTCAGCGGAACGGATTTAGATACCGATGCCATCGATGCTTTCCTCGCAGGCAGTCAGGGTTATGTATTTGCCCTGTATGATCAATCAGGAAACGGCAACGATTTTATCCAGACCAATGAGGCTGCTCAGCCTTTCTATATAAAAGATGGGTTTAATGGTAAGCCTACTTTCAGTACCGCCTCCGGTACGAGAAGGATTACTAATAACATAAGCCTGGTACCAGAATTCACTGTGATTTACGGAGCCAGACAGACTGGCCCTTCAAGGGGAAGAATGCTGTCTGGCATTAACAATAACTGGCTACTAGGTTGGTGGGGTGGTTATAAAAACCAGTACTACAGTCAAGGTTGGGTTGGCGGACCCTACGGTGCAGCTGGCGACAACACCTCTTACGTATATACCGGAACAGGTGCTCAATCCACCGATAACTACCAGTTTTTTATCAATAGTCAGCTAAGCGCCTCTAATACTGGCGGTAGCCAAGGGCCAGCAGGCCTCGCCTTAGGGGCAGGAGGTACTAACTCTTATGAGCAATCAGATGGGTTGTTTACTGACCTGGTGGCCTATAATACAGTATTGTCTACCGAAGACAGAACGCTGGTAGAAGAGATCATAGGTTCTTACTATGGTATCTTTGGCACAGCTCCTACCACTGCTTCAACCTATACGCCAGTATTACAATGGATGCGAGATGGCAGCACCATCGATGGTGCGACTAATGAAGTCTATGCCGCCACCGAGTCAGGTAGCTATAGCGTAGACCTGAATGTTAATGGAACGATAGTTTCTTCAAACACAATCCAGGTGATCGCAGAAGATGACGAGGCACCAGTGCTTACTATGACTGGTACTGATTTAATCGTTGAATTGGGAGATACTTATACAGAGCAGGGAGCTACAGTCACTGATAATTGTGATAGCCCAACTGTTGAAGTAGGAGGGGATGCTGTCAATACAGCAGTTGCCGGTTTCTATACAGTGACCTACGATGCAACCGATGTTTCCGGAAATGTAGCTACTCAATTGATAAGAGTAGTGGAAGTTCAGGACAATGCAAATCCGGTTGCGATAGCACAGGATGTGACTGTTTATCTGGACGCAAATGGAAATGCATCGGTTACGCCAGAACAAGTCAATGATGGCTCTTCGGATGCATCAAATGACATCACCATAAGCCTGGATCAAACAGCGTTCGAGTGCAGCCAATTTGGCGTCTCCTGTTCAGGTTCATCTATTGCATTTAATGGTACAGGTATCGCTTCGGGTGCCAATGGAGATAATATTCAAAACCTAGGTTTGGATCAATTGACAATGGAAGCCTGGGTAAAACCCAATGGTGGCACTGTCAATTCAATCATTAGAAAAGCAGGCGATTACGATTTATACATTGCCAATAATACTCTATATGCTGAAGTATGGTATGAAGGAAGGGCCAGCAGTGCACAATATTGGTATACCGGACCAACCGTTTCAGACAATGTGTGGTCCCACCTGGCCTTTACTTTTGATAAGGCCAACAACGGCTCTGGCAAATTCTATGTTAATGGAGTTGAAACAGTAGCGTCAGGAGCATCTCGTTCTATTACTCCAGATATTACTTTGGGAATTGGCGGCTCGACTGAATACGGTCAGAGCTTCACAGGGCTAATTGATGATGTAAGAATATGGAGCGTTGAAAGAACAAATACTGAAATCAATGATTTTAAAGATTTTTGTATCGATGCTAATTCTGTAGGCCTTGAAGCTTATTATAAAATTGAGGCCAATGAAGGCACCACGCTAACAGATTATTCTGGTAACGGAAATCACCTCACAATCACCGGAACTTCATGGTCATTTGAGGGAGCACCGATTGGAAGTCAGGGGGTAGAAGTGACATTGACCGTTACTGACGCTTCAAATAACAGTGCTACTGCAACAGCCAGCATAACGGTATTAGATAACATTGCACCAACTTTAGTTGGAGTTCCAGCTGATGTTACGGTTGAGTGCAGTGCTGTACCAATGGCAGCTGATGTCTCTGCGGCTGATAATTGTGCAAACCCTTCAGTCACTTTTATTGAAGAAAGGATAGATGGTATTTCTAACAATGATTACACCCTAACCAGAACTTGGACTGCTACTGATGCAAGCGGTAACACGGCTTCCGCAACTCAGATGATTACGGTGGAAGACAACATTGCACCAACCTTAGTTGGAGTTCCTGCTGATGTAGTAGTTGAGTGCAACGCAGTACCAGGTATAGCGGCTGTCACTGCATCTGATAATTGCAGTGCAAACCCTTTGGTCTCTTTTACGGAAGAAAGATTGGATGGTATTTCTAACAATAACTATACATTAATAAGAACCTGGACTTCTGTGGATGAAAGTGGCAACAATGCTTCTGGAACTCAGGTCATAACCGTGGAAGACAATACCTCACCGGAAATAACGGTTCAGGAAGATATCAGTGTATTGGCTACGAGCCCTGCTGGAGCTGTGGTGAATTATCCAATTCCGGTGGCAACCGATAATTGTACAGATACTGCCGAGTTGGTACCCGAATTGACTACAGGATTGATAAGTGGAGATACCTTCCCATTGGGAATAACTACAGTTACCTATACAGTTATTGACCCTTCTGGTAATGTGGCAGAGAGTACCTTTAACGTAACAGTCGAGGGGCTGGCTCCGGACGTTATTGTTCCTGCCAATATTACGGTAGATAACGATGGTGGAGAATGTGGGGCAATAGTGGATTTTGCTGCTACAGATGCAACAGGTATTCCGGCTTCAGTCATTACTTATGATATCCAGCCCGGAAGCTTCTTTGCGGTAGGCACTACAACAGTAACTGCCACAGCAACAAATGCTGTGGGGGCATCGACAAAAACTTTTACAGTAACTGTAATTGATGCTGAAGCACCCGTCATCAGACTAAATGGAAATGCACGGGTCTTTCAGGATGCTTATACACCTTATTTGGATTTGGGTGCCACAGCAAGAGACAACTGTTTCGCTACTCTGACAAGTTCAGATAATGTGAATGTAGATGTTCCGGGGGCCTACACGGTGACTTATATTGCCATTGATGAGCAGGGTAATAGAACTGATGCCTCCAGAACGGTTATTGTCAGGGATATCACTTCGCCCACCATAGCCACGCAGGTTGCTATAGCATCTCTTGATGCGGCAGGTGAGACTGACATCACAAGCAATGATGTAGTCATGAACGCATCAGATGACTCAAACACGGTAAATCTGACAGTCAGCAATACCGATTTTGAATGTGCTGATCTCGGAGACCAAACAGTTCTTGTATCTGCCGAAGACGGTAATGGTAACAGCTTAGCTGTTTCTCAAAATGGTTTGATAGGCTATTGGAAATTTGGTGGAGCCAACCCACTCGTTGACCTGACGGGCAATTGGGGAGATATTGAGTTTGTAGGAAACGCTTCACTCAGCAATGGAGCATTGGAAGTGAATACCAATGGCTTTGCAAGAACATCAGGATACAGCGGACAAGCGATCACCAGTAAGACGCTTATCTCTTATGTTAGCTTAGATAATATTGACATAAGATCAGGCTCGGCCATGTCAATAGATGGTGTGACGAATGATAATTTCGATGCCATCGTTTATGCAGAAAGACAGGTGAGGAGATGGATGAATGGAAGCTCTAGCTTTCGCAGAACTCAGGACTTAAACCCAGGCTTTGCGGAAACTGAGGCTAATCAATTGATTCAAATGGCCATCACCTATCAGAATACAGGTAGTCAGGTGCTGATCACAGCGTATCGCAATGGGGTGGCTATTGGTTCTTACCTGAGTGGTAATGCCTCAGGCTGGGCTCCCGGCAATGCTGAAATATTGTTTGGTGCCAGACATAGTTACGGAAACCGTCAAATTGGAGGTATTGATGCTACTATTACCAAAGCCTTACTCTATAACAGAGCCTTATCAGCTCAGGAAATCGCAGCCATGAATGGCATGCCTGCGACTGTGAGTGTGATTGATGAAATTGCACCGACAATTCCGGCCGTAGAGAACATCAGCGTATTTGCAACAAGTGCGGCAGGTGCCGTGGTCGACTATGATACTCCTGAGGGTATAGACAATTGTTCGGCTACTACGGCTTTGACTGCAGGGTTAGCCAGTGGAGCAACCTTCCCGATTGGCATAACAACTGTTACCTACACCGTTACAGATCTTTCAGGCAATGAGGCCACTAGCACATTTGATGTGGAAGTGGTAGGGATTGCCCCTGAAATTGTTGCACCGGCAGCTATTACTGTAAGTAATGATGCTGGAGTATGCGGAGCAATTGTAAGCTATGTCGCTACGGAAACCACGGGTATTCCTGAGTCAATTATTACTTATGACATCATACCAGGAAGTAGTTTCGCAGTAGGTACTACTACAGTAACTGCTACAGCAACCAATGCAGTAGGTACATCAACGCAAAGCTTTACGGTGACAGTTGAGGACAATGAACTGCCTGTGGTAACTACTCAAAACCTGGTCATCGATTTAGATGCCAACGGAAATGCGAATATTACCGCTGCGCAAATCGATGCAGGCTCTATGGATAATTGTGGTGTCGCTGGTGCGGTGCTAAGTCAAACATTCTTTGATTGCTCCAACGTTGGCGAAAACACAGTGACCCTGACGGTGACAGACATCCATAACAACGTACAGACAGGAACAGCTACAGTGACTGTAAATGATGTGACTGCAGCAGCGATTGACGCTCATGACATTACTGTCCAATTGGATGTGAATGGCAACTTTAGTTTAGATGGAGAGAACCTATTGAGTACTGGTGAAGTCGATCCAAGAGAATTATTAACTGCCAGAAGAGCTTTAGCCAGAGCATCTGCCATCAATAGAAGAAATCAAGCAAGAGAGGTGGCATATGAAAACCTACTGCAGCAACAGATCACTGAAGTAGAAGAGGCTGAGGCGGTTGTAGCTGAAGCGCAATTAGGTGTAGCAGAAGGGAATGCTAGATTATTAGCTGCTCAGGAAGAATTGGCGAACGCCACCACTGAGGCAGAAATATTAACAGCAACTCAAAATGTAGCCAGAGCGGAAGCCATACTTGAACGTCTTCAAGCCAGACTGAATGCCCTTGAAAGAAGGGTGGTTAGTTTACAGGGGTTAACAGAAGAAACGCGTCAAAGAATTGATGTAGCGCAGACAGCTACACAAGAATCAACATTGGCTCTTGCAGACGCACAAGCTGCACTTGATGCTTTAGAGAATCCGGAAGAAGGAATCTTTGGAACAACTTCAGACGCCTGTGGTGTTGAAACAATCATAGCTTCTCAACTCGATTTTGATTGCTCACATGTAGGTCCAAACACAGTGACATTAACTGTCACCGATGTGAATGATAATGTGAGTACAATAGATGTAATTGTCAATGTAGAAGACAATGTGAAGCCAACAGTCGTCACGAACGACATCATCATACAGCTAGATGAAAGTGGAAACGCCAGCATCACTGCAAGTGATATCAATAATGGTTCAAACGATGCCTGTGGTATCCTGAGCACAACCATTGACATCAGCAGCTTCGACTGCTCAGACATCAATGAGGTAAACACAGTGACCCTGACGGTAACTGATAACAATGGCAATGCAGAAACTGGTACGGCAATCGTAACTGTAGAAGACAATGTGAAGCCTACGGTAATTACTAAGGATATCACGATCGTGTTAGATGATTCTGGTAATGCCAGCATCACAGCAGCTGACATAAACGATGGCTCAAGTGATGCCTGTGGTACCCTAAGCACAACGATTGATGTAAGCACATTTACGTGTGCCGATGTCTTCGAGACTAATGTGGTGACCCTGACTGTAACCGATAACAACGGCAATGTTGAGACCGGTACGGCCATTGTAACTGTAGAAGACAACACTGCTCCAGTAGTAATCACTCAACCCATCACGGTTGCGCTGGATGCTAACGGAGAATACACCATCCAGCCATCAGATGTAGACGGAGGCACAACAGATGCCTGTACGTTTACCTTGAGTCTGGACAATAATGCCTTCAACTGCAGCACGCTTGGCGAAAACACGGTGATGCTGACGGCAACAGATGCCAGTAACAACAGTACTACCATGGCGGCCACAGTAACGGTGATCGATAATGCCGCACCAACCATTGTAGCCAACAATATCGAGGTACAACTGGACGAAAACGGAGAGGCATCCATTACGGTGTCCGATGTTGATGGTGGTACCTATGATAATTGTGCAGTGGCTACCGTGACCATAGATATCAACAGCTTTAGCTGTGATGACCTGGGGGAGAATACCGTAACGATTACTGCTACAGATGTAAATGGTAATACCAGCACCGGGCCTGCCATTGTTACGGTGGTGGATGTTATTGCACCAACGGTGGGTACCCGCAACATCTCGGTAGAGCTCAATGAAAACGGAGGAGTGAGCATTACTCCTGAAGAAGTACTGATCCTGAGCGAAGACGACCTGGAGACTGGCGAAGATTGCACCGTGAGTGCTGCTGAATACCATGCCATGTGGTTAAGCAAATACGTCAAGGACACCGGCTATGGCAAAAACAGAGGTAGCTATAGAGGTAAGGGCAAGAAGAGAGGTCATTATTACTCAAAGTATAAGGATACTCGTTTTGTCTTCGATGCCAATGGTGGATCAATAAGCCGAAATTTGGATGGTACAGCTACTGTAACAGGCATCCTGGTAAGCACGGTAGATCCTGATGATCAATGGACAGTAAGCCTCAACCTGGAAAATGCGAGAAACTGGTCTGAATGGTCTGCTCTGGGGAGAAGCTATAAAGATGAGAAAGGACTGGCCGGTAAGCGATACCTCGACTGGACCTATTATGAAATGGCTGCAGACAGCAAACTTATCGGAGCCGGAGACAATGCCGGGGAAGAAGTAGCGCTGACCCATGCACCATCGGATTACAGATATGGCTTCCAGCTGGGTGATGCTGCCAACAGTAAAAATGGCAACTACGGCATGAGCGGCTGGTTCTTCTATACCAACAGAGGTGGTAAGCAGGTGCAAGGTGATTTCAATCTGGACATTGCCGACTGTGCCGATCAGCCATTGCCGGCTGGAAGTGTGATCACCAGCGATAACTGTAGCATTGTGAGCTACGAGCTGGACATGACTAGCTTTGATTGCAATAATCTGGGTGAGAATACGGTTCATGTAACGGTTACAGATCAAAGTGGCAATGCTACTACCGAAACAGCTACCGTAACCGTGAGCGATAACATTGCGCCCGTGGCGGTAGCTACGAACATTACAGTGAGCCTTGGAGCAGATGGAACGGTAACAGTAGACCCTTCCGAATTGGATGGTGGTAGCACAGATAATACGGATTGCGACCTGACCTTCACACTGAGCAAAGATTTCTTTGACTGTGATGATATAGGTAAGGGTAGCTATTACCAGGATAACCATAGCTGTGACGATGACCGACACCGACATAAAAAAGGTAAAGGACACTATAGCTATAAAGGCAAGGGCTATGGTCATAGAAAAGGCAGCAGAAAGAAAGGCCATAGAGTAACCCTGACGGTAACGGATGCTGCTGGTAACAGCTCATCTACCACAGCTTATATCACGGTGGTAGACGATCTTGCCCCGGTAATTTCCGCTGATCCTGTGACCGTGGTAGTGTACGATAGAAGAAAGGAGTACCTCAAGAAGTATGATGTTGAGCCAAGAGTTACGGATAACTGTGAGGTGTACAAAGTCTACTTCCCGCGAACTCGTTTTGATCGTACTGATGCCGGTATGAATACTGTGATGGTGACGGCTACTGACAAATCGGGTAACAGGGTCACCGGGCCTTTGAATGTCAATGTGATTGACATTTCGAGCTATGGCAGACGTGTGCAGATTTGCTACAGAGGTAGAACTTATCGCGTGAGCAAGTCCAGGGTGCAATACTACCTGAGAAAAGGAGCCTCTTTGGGTACCTGCTCCAATGATATCACCATGGTAGTAGGCGGATCTGATCTTAACCAGACTATTGGCGAACGTGAAGTTGACTGGGAGCCTCTGATTGAACTCGGAGCCTACCCTAATCCTACCAGGGGCATGACCACGATCACCTTTAGCAGTGAAGAAGCCGGTCCTGCACAAATGGCTGTGGTGAGTGCTGCCGGTGTTCGAATGGCCACCCTTTACGATGGCAATATAGAAGCAGAAGAAAATGTGAAAGTGACCTACAACACAGGTGAACTTCCTAATGGCATGTATATCATCAGGCTTGTGACTGCAGGTAAAGTAAAGAACCTTAAGCTGATGGTTAAGAAGTAACCGGTTATAAGGTAATTGATTGAAAGGTGAGTCAAGGGGTGTATTGAAAAATACACTCCTTTCTCTTGTCTGAAGCGACAAAATCAGGATTGCTTAAAAAAACATAAAAGACAGTACCCGGGATGTGAGGTGGTAACACTTCACTCTTTGAAAGAGATCCGGATAAAGAAATCTGAGCGGATATAGATCAAGACGTGGTCATTGTCACAGCGTTTAGGTGAATAGAAAGCAAGCCGCCCTTGGTAAGGGCGGCTTATTTTTTTGCACCCGGTCAATGGGCAGGGGTCAGGTTTCTCCCGCGATAAATCATTGCGACACCAAATTGATTGTCAAAACAAACAATCTTACTCTTTTTTCGTAACCGGTTACATAATGGCTGTCCGATATTGCAAATCGTACGGAAACCGTACAGTTACGATTATTATCGTAACTATGGATTGATCAGCGGTTACAAAGGGTGATAAGCTGTAGGTACATCATTAGAGTGTGGTCAACCTCCGGATGACAAATTGCCGCTGGCATAAATTCAATGTTCGGCTAACTCTCCGGGATGTTAATATTATTACAAAGGTCAAAAAAATGATAGCATACGAAGGTCAGCATACTATCCATAAAATGGGTGGCCAGCTTTACTGGCGCAATGGTGAAGGTACCATGGAAGGTATCAATAATGGATTCGCACTCTTCTCATCGGAGAACCTGGAAGCGGAAAATCAGGAAACCCGTTTCTCGGTCAGATTCGGGATTAACGGGGTTCAACGTTATAAGGTAAACGGAGAACTTCTGAAGGTTACTGACGATCAGTTTCTGGTGATGAACAAGGGGACCCTCTATGATGTGAAAGGGGAGGATCGTGCGGATACTACCATGCTCGCCTTTTGCTTCAATGAGCAGTTTGTCAGCGATTTTGTTACTTCGGTTTCTCGTACGGATGAGCAGCTCCTCGACAGTTTCGATTTATATCGATCTGACTTAAAATCGCTGGAATTTCCGCTGCATACCCTATTGGTTGATGAGAAAATCAAGCCCATGATCTGCGACATAGTACAAGCCAAATTAAGGCTTGAAACAGATGAGGTAGATGATTATAGCATCTTCAACAGAGTGCTGCAAATGGTGGTTCAGAACAATAAGTCTTCCATTGACTCATTTAAGGGTCAGGACATTGTTAAGAACTCTACCAAAGTGGAGCTCTACAAGAGGTTATCGATTGCCCGTGATTACATTCAGGCACATTTCAGTGAAGACCTGAATCTCTCGGAGCTGTCAAGAGTAGCCTGTCTGTCTCCATATCATTTCCATCGGGCTTTTAAGAATACGTTTAAGATAACACCCAAAAAGCTTGTGACGCATTTGAGAATTGAGCGAGCCAAATGGCTTCTCGAAAACCGAAGTTATTCTGTACAAATGATCTGTCAGGAAGTTGGGTTCAGAGATGTCAGTTCTTTTACAAGGTTGTTTGCCAGCTATACCGGTGTAACTCCTTCAGTCTACCGTTCAATGTTTAGCGGCTCTCTCAGGAGCATTGCCTGAGACTGACTGGTCTGGGGAGATATCGTTGACCTATCTGCGATTTTTCACAAACTTAAAACCCACGTAGATTCCATTGCCATCGTAAGCCGGGTTGGTGGGTACAAACCCTGTACCGTTGGAGATATGCATCCATCGCCAACCAAAAAGAAGGTACTGTCCGCTATTTAGTCTGACATTATAACCCATCCCATAACGCACTGTGAAGTTCCAATGAGTACCACCATATGGGAATGGAGCCGCTGTAAAGAGCATGCCATAGCCTGTTTCGAGGTAGAAGTTATGGTGGTGAAAGTTGAGCAGCTCATATCTTGCAAAACCGGTAACTCCAAGCCCAATGGTATTACTTTCGAATTCTTCAAAAATTATATAACGATTACCTCTTGGAATGGACAACGACAAGCTACCTCCAATGGACAGTTTGTCCAGTATGTAGCCAGAGACCTCTGTATTCAGTTGTGTTATGCTGATGGGCTTGTCGTTTTCTTCGCTGAGGTAATGTTCCAGGGTGGTTAGAAAATGAACATTCCCGCGACCATGGTGCATGGCCGTGTCTGTTCCGGTAAAACTGAATTTTTGGGCATAGCCAGTTTGCATGCCGCTTGCGAGGAGCAGTATGATAAAAACCTTCCAATACATAATGATGATTATTTGCTGGTTGCCGGTGTGCTGTTTCTTTTGTGCTGGTAACTCTTTCGTGCTTTCACGTCCATAAATTCTTCGGCATACTTCGGGTGCTCGGTTTTCATCCACTTGTCCCACCAGGTAAAGTACAGCCCATAGTTATGGTTGAAGTAATGATGATGCTGATCGTGATGAGTCGTGGTGGTAATCCAGTTGAGCCACTTACTGGTAATGAAAGCATTGTGAAAAAGCTCATAGCCCAGGTGACCAACCACATTTCTTGCGATCTGATAGACCATGAAGATAAACAAGGCCAGCCCGTGGATGGGGAATACAAAGAGGAATATGGGTATAAAGAGGGCCTGAATAATGGCCTCAAAGGGATGGAAAGAATAGGCGGTCCAGGGTGATGGGCTTACACTCTTGTGATGCACCTTATGGATGTGCCTGTATAGTTTAGGGTGATGCATCCACTTGTGTGTCCAGTAGAAGTATAGGTCGTGCCATAGAATCAGCCCGATCAGTCCGGCAACCGATATCCACCAGGGGTAGGTTGCGGTATCACGATAAATATTAAAAGCTCCGGAGCGTACACCGATAAATATGCCCACTCCCACAATGGCATAAATGGCCACACTACTGACGGAGTAGCGTAGCTCGTGCCAGTGCTGCTTCAGTCCCGGCCTTTTTTTCTGGATATAGCGATGCTGCAGAAGCTTACCAAAGAGCTGCCATATGATAAAATAGGAGAGTGATGCGGCAATTATATAACGTGTAATGTCAAGTGTAAACACATATTTATAGTGCCACCATAGGTCGGTCCAGGTCCATTCCATTTTCTAATTCTTTTTCCAAAAGACGCTCAAAACACCCATACAGGATGATCTGATTCCTGAAAAACATAACCGTTTTTAAAATCGGCTATGATTGAAGACTGCTTTGATCGCGGAAAGCCTTAGGCGTCATGTTGGTTTCTGCCTTAAAAGCCCGGTTGAAAGGACCAATGGAATTGAATCCGGTTTCGAAGGCAATTTCCTGGATTGTCAGTTTCTCTTTGCCATTTATGAGCAAAAGTTCTTTGGCTTCTTCAATTCTGAAAGAGTTGACAAAAGCCGGAAAATTGCGATAGCCCATTTCCTGATTGATTACCGACCTTAGCTTGTATTCCTGCTCGTTCAGTTTTTCTGCCAGCTGACCAATGGTCAGGCCTTCCTGCTTATAGAATTTCTGATCCAGCATCAACTCTTGAATCGCATTGATCAGGTCCTGGTGTAAAACTTTCGCTGCTTTCACTTTCTTGCCGAGGAAGCCCTCTTTCCAGGCAGAATTGACAATCAGAAAATAGGAACTGAACAAAAGTATAGCGATACGCTGTACCATTTTTAGTGTAACCATTTCGGTGGTTGCCAGGGACGTCTCCGTAAGAATGGTAATAAGCCCGGTAATGGCGATAAAGTAAACGAAGGTTTTTCGTAGTTTAAGTCTGCTTTTCACCAGGTCATCCTTTTTTCCCCGCTGGCTTTCCACAATACTCAGAGCTAAAAAGCTGATACTCGTAATTTTCATGGTAACTATGGCGTAGGGAAGTATTATCTGGTTCCAGCCCAACTGGATTAGGCCATGGTAGAAAATCAGCACAATGATCGCTTCAATTCCGAGCCTGGTAAGGGGTTGTTCTTCATCGGAAAAAATCATTTTCGAGAGCTTCCAGAACGAAAAAGGCAAAAGGAAAGCACCGGAGACGAGGACTTCGAAGAGATAAGGGTGGAATTTCTGATCCATCAGCAGGTAGCTGATTAGCGAAATAATGAACAACCCCATTACGCCAGCCTGATTTTTAACCAGTCCGTTTCTGAAAATGAGGATAGCTGTGACGGCTATCGCGTAAACAGAAAGCAGGGTGGTGATAAAAGTAACTTGTTCGGTCAATGCCCTTTAATTTCGGAGCTAAAATAGGGCCTGTGATTTAAAACAAAGACTTTACTTCATTTTGATTTGAACTTTCTCATTAATGATCTCTGAAAGTACTTTCAGTTCACCTGCCTCGTAGAGTTCATCAATGGTCATAATGTCAATGTCCTCATTTTCGGGCCTGAGGTTGACGTAATCCTGTACCAGCACGCCATTTAAACGCTGTGGGTTAATGGCCTCCCGGAAGCGCATGCCACCACCATCTGTATGGTAGAGATAAGCAAAGTAGTCCATGCTATAATCCTCCTTATCAAACCAGTAGAGGAAAACATCATCAAAGTCTTCTCCGCCTCCTTCTTGTTCAAAGGTGACTTTAACTTCGTGATAGATTTTGCCTTTGATGTCTGTTTCGCCAATATATTCCTTGACCACTGCAGCATCATTCAGTCCAAAAGGTAGCCTGAAGAAATAAACCACAGAGTTGATAGAGCGCGTAAACGCTGCTCTTCGCTCTTCTGTGATTTCCGCTTCTTTGTTATTGATATATCGAATCAGTCCTTCATTGTTCATTACATCATATATCATCGCTCCTGTGCTATCGGTATGTGTACGCGTATACTCATACATGCCATTGGCATTGCTGTAGGTATAATCTCTCTCTCGAAAGGTCAGCGAAAAATCTGCATTGCCAAGCCCTGCCATACCATGAAATGCAATGGCCTTATCTATAACCTCCTGCTCCTTGCTTTTAGGAGGAGTTACCTCAGTAGCTTCCTCTTTGGCAGGACCAGAACAGGCGGCTAGTAGAAGGGTCAATGTGGCAACAATCGTGAAGGTCTTTTTCATAAGGTTTTGATACAATACTCATCGAAATACGCGAAAGATAATAATTAGTTTGGTCATGTCGGCCCTCTGCTATGTGCAGTGTATGCTGGCCGACAGTGTAGGAACTGATCTTCTCTAAACCCTAAACTGTTAAGTCCATACCAGAACCGCTGATTATTCAGTCCGTTTCGTCTTTACCAGTTTACCAGTTTACCAGTTTACCAGTTTACCAGTTTACCAGTTTACCAGTTTACCAGTTTACCAGTTTACCAGTTTACCAGTTTACCAGTTTACCAGTTTACCAGTTTACCAATCAAAGCATATATTTCAGCCGGATATGATAAAGACTTTGCGTGAACCTGTCTATATCTCCCTGTATCTCCGTTTGTAGTGCCATCTCTATTCTGTAGGTATTGTCGATGGTAAATTGAAGCCCACCCAGGAGGTCTGTATAGCTTCCTGCATCGAAAAAGGGCCCCTGACTGGTGCCGATCTCTGTATTACGCTGGCCTATAACTTCGTATATGATACTGACATCAAAGTTCGTCTGGTTCGGGAAGATATTGAGCCGTTTGTTGGTTGATAGCTGGTAGAGTATGCCATGACCATCGAGGAAACCATCAACGAATCGGGGCACATTGATTTTTGCATATGATACCGTTATCCCTATGGTGGTTGATGGTGAGTTGAGGTTGGCCACAAGCCCCAGACCAAAACCGGAATTATTACCTTCAAAATTGATGTCAGCGGCTACCTGGGCAGTACGACTGATTACGGAAGCCTGGGCAAATGAAGCGATAGACCATTGCATCCCCCTTGTATAAATGTCGATGATGCGATACAGGGCTGTAAGAGTGCCTGTTTCAAACTCCAGACCCGGGGCGGTAAAGTCAGAAAGGCTGCCTCTCAGGAAGAGGCTGAACCTGTCTGTTACCCCATAAGAAATATCCAAGCCAGCCCGCCTCGCCTTGATATTATCAAAGGCGAAGGCGTTGTACTCAGCAGAGATAATGGTAAAACCTTTATTCAGGCTATTAGCACTTTTACCTACAATAAACTCTTCCTGTGCGGAGAGGTCAAAGGCAATGAGCACACTTACCAATGACAGAAGCACGCGGTATTTCATCAGGCGGGTTGGTTGGTTTTGTTAAAAACGGGAACTCCACAAGGGGTATTGTCTCGGGGAGGAAGAGCCGTAATTAATGATCATCGTGATGAGCCCCACCAAGCTCCAGGATAATGCCGGCATTTAAGATGAAACCATCTAAAGGAGCCCATACATCCAGTGCCTCAGGGTTCATGCTCGTACCCAGGTTGATTGATTCAAAACGAGACTGACGGGTATCATTGAAGTTTTCAAAGTTGGCATAGAGACTGATTTTTTCAAATTTTCTTAGCATCATAAAACCTACAATCCAATAGTCGTCCGTTTGGCTGAGGTCGTTACGGTACTGTTTGCCGGTATAATAAGACTCAAGTCCGATTCGCCATTTGCCATGCTGCTCATAAACCAGGACTGCACCAATGTTATGCTTAGGTGTCAGTGGCTTTTGTAGTCCACCATAGTTGTATTTCAATTGAGTATCGATCAGGGCATAGTTAAGAAAGAACTTGAAGTCTTTGTAGGTGAGCTTCAAGTTGGTTTCCATACCCTGGGTACGCACCGGGCGGCTGGCATTTACAAAAAAGAAGCTGCCTGAACCCAAATCTTGCTGCAATACCACTGGTTTGTTAAGCCTGGTATAATAAAAGAGCTGATTGAGGCTAAAGGTCCATTCGCTGCCCAGTGCCGTTTTATAATTAATATCAAAATTCCCTCCATAAGAACGCTCGGCATCCAGATCGTTAAGGTTGAAAGCAGAGAGGTTTCTGAAAGCCAGTCGCTCCGTATCTTCAGTGAATATCGAAGGGGTTTTGTAGCCGAGGCCACCACCCAGACGATAGGAAACCTTAGGTGTGGCTTTATAAAGCAATGCTACCCTTGGTAGGGCAAACCAGCCATAATCGTCATTATAGTCCAACCTGAAACCTGACTCCAGTCCCCATTGATCATTCAGACTCAAATCCTGCTGAACGAACATACCAAAGGTGTTTTGCTCGTAACTCCGATCAGCTGTGCGCAGGTCGCCTTCTTTAAATCGATCTGAGTAAAAATTAGCGCCAATCAGCCAATTGCTTCTTTCTGTTCCAAAAGAATAGTTGGCTTCGCTAAAGGATGCCAACTGTTCTCCATTGAATGTATAATTGAACTGGTTGATATCACGATCGAAATGAAGCAGGCTTCCCTTAATATTGAGAGAGCGATTGTTCTCCCAGTTTTTTTCATAGCTGAGCTGATAGGAGTACCGCCTGGTGATATTCTCCTGTAAAAACTCATTAGCACTTCCCTCTTCACGTTCAACGGCATCGAGATTACCCCCAAGGCGATTTTCAAATGTGGTGTTGATGGCAAACCTGAGCTTGCTATCAGTGGTAGGATACCAGAATAGCACCGGGCTTAGGGTCAAGGCTTTGGTGTCCGGAATGTCTGAGAAATTGTCACCGTTTGGGTCATACGACTGCTGCCTGCTACCAGAGGCGAAAAGCGTCAAACCGAACTGGTCGTTTCTCTTGGCATAAAAGCTGTTCAGGGTAGTGCCGGAAGCATTTGTCTGATCCAGCATCAGCTTAAACTGTGATTCATCTTTAGGTTGAATACTCACGAGGTTGACGATGCCGGCAATGGCGCCACCTCCATAGAGGGTTGAGTTACTACCTTTGATTACCTCTACCTGCTGTAAGTCTAAGGGTGGAATCTGCATAATGCTAAGTCCACCGGAAAAGCCACTGTAAAGAGGAAACCCGTCCTTCATCAGCTGTGTATAGCGCCCGTCCAGACCCTGAATACGAATGCTCTGATTGGCCGAGCTGGGGGAGGTTACCTGCATTTGTATACCCGTACTCTCTCTCAGCAACATGGCAATGTTTGCGGAACGCATTACTGCTTTTTCCTCCAATTCCTCCTGACCCAGGAACTCGATTCTCGTAGGGATGTTTTCAATACTCCTCGTGGAACGCGTAGCGGTTACGGTCACCTCTTCAAACTCCTCATGATCTGTTTCCATAAGAATGATGACAGGCTGAGCCTCAGTCCATGGGAGATTAAAAACCCGGTTTTGCGTTTCGTATCCCACAAAAGAGAAGCGAATGCTTACTTCCCCGTCTGGTAGGTCTGTTAAGATGACGTTGCCATCAGCGTCTGCAATGGCTCCCTGGGTGGCGCTTACATAAGCAGTGGCACCCGCCATGGGTTCATTAGTTTCTTTTTCCAGTATTTGGAGCCTCAGTGTATTTTGACCCAGGGCTATATTAGTTATCAGCATCAGACATACCGATGCGATGGTTATTTTGATTTTCATTTATAGGCAATTAAAATTTTAAACTGATTTACACAAAGGGTAAATCAGGCCCTGGGAGGCTGCCAAATCTTGAAAGGTGGGTTGGTGATACGCCCCAAGTCGTTTGTCGGGCGATGGCTATTGCGTACAATGTCTTTGGGTTCACTTATGTCATCGACTTGCTGAACAGAAACCCGGCAGCAGGCACAAGAGCAAAAAGGAGTACAGGTATCCCCTTCGGGATGTTCTCCATCAGTACTTTGCGTTATATGCGTGTGCTCCTGACAATCGTCATCGCTCCAGGCATCCGCACAGGGCGACATGCTCAATAGCAGAATAACAATGGCAAATATGGCATTCAGTTTTTGCACAGGGCAAAGCTAATCAGTGAAATCGTGCAACAGTGCTTCAATGACATATAAAATTGATCTTGAGGCAAAAGAATCCATGATTTTCGCAAGATTGGGAATACTTTAAGGCAGGGTCTCACAAGCCATCAGTAGTTCAGCGGCTCACCTTGCTGAAAATCAGTTTCCGAAATGCTGTTGTTCTCATTGGTGTCTGAATCGATGAAAATTTTCCAGATACCGCTAACTTTTTTCAGAGTTACATGGAATTTACCGTAGTATGATTGCGATTGGGTTCCTGAGTGGCGGGTGAGCTTAAAAATACCGACTTCATAGGCCCAGTCTCTTTTCTGACTACGGCTGAGGAAGCTGAATTCTATTTTCTGTTTGACTTTTCGGTCGTTCCAGCGATTGAAGGTTTCCAGATTTCTGTCCTTATACTCCTGGCCTATATGTATGGTGTTTCTGTCAGGACTTATTCTGAGCACATCATCGGTATGGATTTGATTAAAGAGGCTGGCATCTTTATTTTCATAAGCCTCCATAAAGTTCAACCACACATCTTTGTTAATGGCTTCCTGTTCGCTTTGTGCATATACCAGCTGGCCAATGATGACAACCAGCAGGCTAAGAATAGTTTTTCGCATGATAATGACCCTTTGATCACTGAACGTAGTTTGGAGGCAATTGGTATACGCGGGAATCAGGTAAAGGTAGCTTGGCTAATTGTTAAGAGCTATTTCATAGGGAGTCGTCTTGATATCCTTGTCCCAGGTTATTACCACACGGTTTCCGTCAACTTTCACTTCCTGAAAACAATCTATAGGAATGCCGTAGTCGCAACTTACCCCTGTATTGTAGATCTTCTCCTTGTAGGTCGTTAACTCCATGATTTTGATATGCATTGATTGATTTGGAAAGTCATAGTCCATACTGACAATAACGTTCATATCAAGATCGTAGGTCAACCAGTGAGGCAATGCTTTAATCTCGAGGTCGGCATCCATGGGCAGTATATGACCTATTCGACAGGCATAACCACATCTATGTGAAAGAAGAATAAACTGCTCATTTTCAGCTTCCAAGTGTGGTTTGGTCAATACCGGTGCCGTACAATGAAAATCCCCGGGAACCCTCCTTAAGCTACCCTCCCGGCCATAGTGGATATGGTAAATGCTATCGTTTACCCTTCGGTAGTCAATTGTTTTGCCCTGAGGGGTGGTTTCCTTTTTGAGGTCATGGAAATGGCATGGGGCCTGAACCTGATCATTCTGGGCCAGGGAGGTGAATGGAAAAATGGTAAAAACAAGGATGATCGCTTTGCGCATAACCTGTAGTAAGGAAGGTACCTTATACTTTAATTGATCAGGCTAACCTTGATCTTCTCTTTATCAAGATGGGTAAGCCTGTAGGTTTTTTCATAGATCTTAATATCACAGCTGTTGGAGTCAATCCATTGGTGAAAAACTACCGGAGATTTCCCCGGTCAAGCCGAATTTTTCAAAAACCTGAAATAAATCCAGCTCTCTCGATTCAACTATGGCCTTGCAACAGCCTTCTCGTCCCAGGGTTACCTGTTCTATGTAGAGACCGTTGTATATCTCCGAGTTGGCAATGCAAATACGCCTGGCGACACCTTTAGTTTTTCTCCTGGGTTCATCGAGCCAATGCACAGGTCCCTCGGTAAGCAAGGTAAGCCAGGCATAATAGTCTTTTTCTACCTTCTTGGGTGTGAATTCAAAAGTCTGTCCATATACACTTAAAGTGAAGCTTAATAAGACAAAAATGAAGGTCAGTTGCTTCATTGTTCTGTAGGCTTACTCCGTCCAGCTCATAGGATAGTTCTCATCCAGGTATTCCAGTGCTTCTTCAGTAAGGAACAAAGGCTTAAAGGTGTCGATCATCACAGCGAGCTCTTCCGTTTCTTTAGCGCCTATGCTCTTTTCAACCGTACCGGGATGAGGCCCGTGTGGCAATCCTCCGGGATGAAGTGTAAACGATCCGCGATCAATACCTTTACGGCTCATAAAGTCACCTTCTACATAGTAGAGCACCTCATCAGAATCAATATTCGAGTGATTATAAGGGGCAGGAATGGCCTGCGGATGATAGTCAAACAACCTGGGCACGAAAGAGCAAATTACGTAACCCCAGGCCTGGAAGGTCTGGTGAACTGGCGGTGGCTGATGGATACGACCCGTAATCGGCTCAAAATCATGAATGGACAAGGCATAGGGGAAGAGAAAACCATCCCAGCCTACAATGTCGAAGGGGCTGTGCTCATAGATATACTGATGCAAGTAGCCTTGTTTTTTGATCTGTACCAGGTATTCACCCTTTTCAGTTTCAGGTTCCAGAGTCGATGGTGGCCTGATATCTCTCTCACAATAGGGGCTGTGCTCTAAGAGCTGCCCGAGATCGTTGCGGTATCGTTGAACTGTTTCAACCGGAGCATTCGATTCTATCACCAGAATTTTGGCCGGCTCATCATCCCATTCCAGCTTGTATATGGTGGTACGGGGTATCACTACATAGTCGCCCTGCTTTACCCTGAGGGTGCCAAACTGTGAGTGTAGATGACCGTTTCCATCGTGGATAAACAGTACCTCGTCAGCTTCAGCATTTTTATAGTAATAATCCATGCTCAGCTTTTCAGCATTGAGCAAACCAAAGGTTACATCAGCATTGGTAAAGAGCATTTTGCGGCCCTTCAAAAAGTCATTCCCTGTCATCCCGATTTTGGAGGTGTTCAGGTGAGTCTGCTTGAGCGCGTAGTCTTTGGCTATTGTTGTTTTGAATGGAATGGGCTCGCCCACAGATTGAATGCTGGTGGGAGAGTAGATATGATAGAGGTTGGAATAAATTCCCGAAAACCCTCTCGAGCTTACTAACTCTTCCTTATAAAGTGACCCGTCTTCCTGGCGAAATTGAATATGTCGCTTTGGCGGGATTTTACCGAGTTTGTAATAGTATGCCATTCGATTTGTTTAAAAGTTGGTCAGGGTTGTCTAAAAGTTCCAGTGCCTTGAGGTAGATCTCATTGGTCTGGTTAAATACCTTGTAAAAGTCATCTTCCGTGTAGAAATCACGGGCTATCTGGGCCTTGATAAGGAAGGCGAGTAGCTTTTTGGATTTTTGGAACTGTCTTTCTCTAAAACGTGCTCCATGTTCATTACCGATATCAATCACCTCGTGTAGCATGGCATCAGTAATCTCAAAACTCTCATCAAATTCTTTGAAAGACCAGTCTTTGAGCCAGTCATTGTCTTCTCTGAACTCAATGGTGTATTCACGTACCGCATTGCTGGCTACCAGGCGATTGACATAAGCCGTATTGTCGCTGGTATCAAGAGGTACGAAGTAATCGGGCATGATACCTCCACCGCCATATACGGTTCTGCCCTGCTCTGTTTTATAGGCCAGGCTTTCGTCAAATTTCACACTGTCTTCAGAAAAAAGCTCACCTGAGATATAACGGTTGTAATAATCTGAGGAGTAGTTTTCCTCTCCTTCATCATAAGGTTTTTGAATAGACCGACCGCTGGGGGTATAGTATCGCGCTATGGTCATTCTAAGCTCTGAACCGTCTTTCAGATCGAAGGGAAGCTGCACGAGACCTTTACCAAAAGACCTGCGACCAATGATCAAAGCGCGGTCATTATCCTGTAGTGCGCCTGCTACTATTTCAGAGGCAGAAGCACTGTTTTCATTCATTAAAACCACCACAGGGCCTTGTTCAAATATACCTGTACGCTCGGCCCTGGCCTCGCTGTCGTACTTTCTGCCCTGACCTTTTTGCGAAACGATAACCTGATCTCCGGAAAGCAGCTCATCACAAATACTGATAGCGGCACTCATATAACCACCACCATTGTTCTGCAGGTCAAGAATCAGCTTGGTCATGCCATCATCAATCAATGATTGCAAAGACTCCCTGAACTCAGTATAAGTATTTTCCGCAAACTTGTTGATTTTGATATATCCGGTCTGGTCATCTACCATATAGCCCGCATCTACCGAGTATTGAGGAATGGCTCCTCTTTTGATATCAAAATCCAAAAGATCATCTTCACCCTTGCGCTTGACTCCGATTGTTACTTTGGAGCCTCGGGGACCGCGAAGCATATCAAAGATTTTTCGATTCGAAAGACCAATACCGGCAATATTCTGTCCGTCTACACTCACAATACGGTCACCGCCTACAATGCCAGCGGCTTCAGATGGCCCGCCAGGTAGTTCTCGAACTACGTAGATGGTGTCTCTGAGCAGATTGAATTCTACCCCGATACCGTCAAAGGTGGCTCTCAGCTGGGATTGGGCCAGCTCACGGTCTCTTGGTGGAATGTATACCGTATGCGGGTCCAGCTTATCAAGCATGTTTTCGATCGATTCTTCCAGCAATGCTTCAGTATCTACAGTATCTACATAGTCTTTTTCAATGTATTCTATGAGCTGTCTTACCTTTTGCAGAGAGCTGAGGTATTTGGTGTCGCCCTTCGGCTCCGAAAAATTTGAACCAATTAAGACACCTGCCACCAGAGCAATTGATAATAGAATTGGTAACCTTATCTGAAATGAAGTGTTTTTATGTTCATCCTGAGAATGGCTGATTTTGTGCTCGTTTTGTGGAACATCGCTATCATGCTCATTATCTGGAGAGGTATTTGGGTTCTCGCTCACTGTCCTTCTGAATTAATCGGGTAAAAATAAGTATTTCAGCGCAATGAAATGCGCCTAAATTGCTAATCCTGTCTATGACCTAAATCTTGTGCGACTTTGCTCTAAACCTTTCGATTGCACGCTTCGTCATACATTTAATTATAAAACATGGGTAAATGTCATAGTATGATAGTAACGAAATGCCTTCGTTTGTGTTTAGCTTTTAATAACAGTGAATTTTCATCCACAACCCGGGTGACAATTTTCAATTTATACCGTAACTTGAGGGGATATGCCTGAAATACAGCATCGGACAATATCGGAACTGGTAGCACAAAACTATGTGCATGCTTCAGTCCTATACCATTTTGGGGTAAAGTTTTACAATTATCAAGGTAACACCCTTAAAGAGGTATGCTTAAAACACGGGCTTAGCCTGAGTGCTGTGGTGAAAGGGCTGGAGTCGGTAGATGAAACGGTAGTGAAAAATGAGCTACAGCTCGTTACTTACCCAATCGACCTGGTGTTAGAGTATCTTACCCATACCCACCATCTTTTCGTTAAAAAAAGGCTGCCGTATATAGCTCAGCTGATTGATGGTCTGGAAGAAGTGAATTTTCGTTATAAGAGTCTTTCCAGTGATCTGAAGCAAGTTTTTCCGCTCTTTGTGGAAGATTTCATTCATCACATTTACGAAGAGGAAGATACCCTTTTCTCTTACATCCGAATGCTTACTCAGTTTCTGGCAGGAGAATCGACTGGAAGTCGCTTGTACTACTTGATGGAACGGAACGCTATCCGAGAGTTTGCCCTGGAGCATGAGGTGCACGAAAACGAGATGGAAGGGTTGAAAAAGATTACCAATGGCTTTAAGTATTGTGATGAAGCCGACTTGCATATCAAAGTGCTGTTTGATGAACTGGCCAGGTTTGAGGCAGACCTGCTGACCCATGCCAGAATAGAGGACGAAATACTGTTCCCTAAAGCACTGCACCTTGAAAGACAGGTGAAATTCAAATTCTTCGAAATTATCAAGCAAAACTGATGGGCAGAATACTAGCCATTGATTATGGCAGTAAAAGGGTAGGCCTCGCGGTAACAGACCCCTTACAAATCATAGCCTCTCCACTGGATACGGTACATTCCAAAGACGTTATCAGCTTTTTACAGGACTACGATCGTCAGGAGGGTATAGAATCCATTGTGCTGGGGATGCCTAAAAAGCTGGATAATACCGATACCAATGCTACCCAACAGGTACGGCAATTTCATAATCTGCTCAGGAAGAAATTTCCCGAAAAAGCCGTTTATTTGCAAGACGAAAGATTTACCTCCAAAATGGCATTGAACGCCATGATTACCGGAGGTGTTAAAAAGAAAGATCGCAGAGAGAAGGGCAACATTGATAAAGTAAGTGCGGCCATCATTTTGCAGTCTTATCTGGAAAGCAAGCAGTAGTATGATATACCCCATAGTCGCCTACGGTGACAGTGTTTTAAGAAAAGAGGCTGAGGATTACCCACGAGATTCTGAAGACCTGACCAGCCTGGTTGAGAACATGTTTGAGACCATGTATAAAGCCAATGGTGTAGGCCTGGCCGCACCGCAGATTGGTAAGTCGCACAGGATTTTTGTTATTGACTCTACTCGTATGGGAGATGATGAGACTACGGGGGTAAAGCGTGCTTTTATCAATCCTGAAATTCTGGATGAATATGGTGATGAGTGGACCTTTGAAGAGGGCTGCCTGAGCATTCCTGATGTACATGGTGATGTGCTGCGTCCTGAAAAGCTGACCATTCGCTATTTTGACGAGCTCTGGAATGAACACGAAGAGGAGTTCGATGATATGACTGCCCGTGTGATTCAGCATGAGTATGACCACCTGGATGGCGTGCTTTTTACAGATTACCTTAAAGGCCTTAAGAAGCAAATGCTCAGGGCAAAACTTGTCAATATCTCCAAAGGTATTGTGAAGGTGGATTATCGCATGCGTTTCCCGGTAAAGAGGTAACTCATGAGGCGAATACTCCCGTTTATAGCCCTGGTTTTAGTATTGGCAGCCTGCCATGGTTCCGGAGATATAAAAGTAAGCAATGCCGAACACGAGGCGCCTGCACTCGAAAATCCCTTCGTTCATACGGTTTATGTCTGGTTCAAAGAAGATGTGACTGAAGAGCAGCGTGCTCAGATGTATACTGATACGGAAGCCTTGAGGAGCATTGAAGTGGTGAAAGCCCTGTACACCGGCAAACCAGCTGCTACAGACCGACCTATAGTAGAGAGAAGCTACGACTATGCCATTATCGTGCATTTCGAAGACCTGGCCGGTCATGATGCTTATCAGCAACATCCCGTGCATCTCGCATTACTGGAAAATCACTCATCTCTGTGGGAGAAGGTGATGATAACGGATGTGGAGAAGTAAAGTAGTTGATCTGGCACTTTGGATTTTGACCAGCTTTTCTCAATCTCCCTGGTGGTTGTTTGTGTCCCGCAAACAAGAGACTAACCTCCGTTCAATGCCATTAGGTGTCGTTTACATTCTTTGTGACAGATTGGACTATCGACTCTTATTCCGTACCTTTTGTCTAATCATCAAGTGGCTTGAATCGATGGTTTCAGATTCGACTTCATCTTTTGTAACAATGTGAGCAATTCCTCTGATCTGGTTTTCCTTTTTGCGGCCAAAAAGAAAGAACCGTGCCGGCCGTACTTAGGTACTAAGGCAGGCGGGAAACCCTTTCCGAAAACACCAAATCCAAGCTCGGTTTTTACCGCACGAGGCCAACGCGTACCAAATCCAACCACCTTGTATTTCGCACTGTTTTCGGGTTTTCGGCCCTCCTGAGTGTTTATTGAACAATGTATGGGTAGGGTGAGTCACGCAGATCGTTAATGGTTGAAGAACAATCTGTTTTTGGTGGTTGTTTGTGTCCCACAAACAACGAATTAGCCTCCATTCATTACCACTAAATTTCGCCTTACATTCATGTTGACTAATCAGACGGTAAAGCGTTGTTCCGTATCTTTTGTCTATCATCTAAAGTCTAAAATCTCCTTGTTGTATCCCGCTTAAAGCTAAAACTTCCGTCCCTCTTTCATGACTGTTGACATCTAAGACTCAACTAAATTTGTAACCTTTTCCAAAATCAGGTGTATATTAGTTTGACAAATAAGAGTGAAATATGAAAGGCACACACTTAGGAGAGTTTGAAGAACTGGTTTTGCTTACTTCAGCCCTGCTTATCAATACTGCTTATAGCGTCACCATTGCTGATGAAATAGAAAAGCAAACCAACCGCAGTGTGACCCTGTCTACCGTTCATACCGCCCTTTACAGGCTGGAAAAGAAGGGTTACGTGGAGTCTTACATGGGAGGAACCACACAAGACAGGGGAGGAAGAAGAAAGCGACTTTACCGGATTACCGCCAATGGGTTTGATGTTTTAAATCAGGCAAAAGACATCAGGAACCGTATGTGGAGCATGATGCCTGACTATAAATTTTAAGCATTAGTTCGACAATTAAGAGTGAAATGAAAAACACGAAGCCACCTGGCTGGATTGACAAACTATTGGAATGGTACTGCTCAGATCAGTACCTGGAAGAGGTGCAGGGGGACCTGCATGAATGGTTTCATCGCAGAGAGCGAAAATCAGGGAGGGTCAAAGCCCGGCTTTTTTACCTCTACGATGTGATTGCCTACTTCCGACTATTCAGAATCAAAAAACTCGACAACATGGAAAATGGAAACAATCTGCTGCTGATCAGTTATCTGAAGATGACCGTGAGGCAATTCAAAAGAAACCTGCGCTATAGTATCATGAACACTATGGGACTGGCCGTGGGTATCCTCAGTACCCTGCTTATCTCTCTCTATATTTTAGATGAGCTCAGCTATGATCGCTTTCATGACGATTACCATGAGATTTACCGACTGGTAAGGCATAACCCTTCCAATGGTGGTATGTCGGATTCGAATCCATCGGCCTGGAAAGCACCGATGATGCCTTTCTTTCCTGAAATTACCGATCATACACGCCTTGGTCAGGATGTGGTGGTGATCAAAGAAGGGGACAACAATTATCTGGAAAATGGATTCAATTGGGCTGATGAGAACTTCATGAGCTTCTTCAGCTTTGAGGTCTTGTCTGGAGAAAGAGAAACCATGCTGTTGGCTCCCAATAGCATTGTACTTACCCGATCGAAAGCCATACGCTACTTTGGCAAGACTGATGTGGTCGGGGAACTTTTACCTATCAAGGTGTATGATGGCAATAAAGACTTTGTGATGCAGGTGACTGGTGTGATAGAGGATATCCCGGGTAATTCGCATCTTCAGTTTGACCTGCTCGGATCAATTTCCACTACTACTGAGATGTATAGCCAGTTTGACCAGTATTGGAATTTTAACTGGGTGCAGTCTTATGTACGGATTCCTTCAGAGGTGAACATGGAGGAAGTAGAAGCGAAAGTCCCGGCTTTCTTTCAGGAGAATATGACCGCTGATGCGGCCGCAGCGCAGGGTATCATCTTTCAGCCCTTGTCAAGAGTGCGGCTGTTTTCAAAGGAGATTACGGGTAGAATGGCGAAGGGAGACATCAACTACATCTACCTTTTCAGCTTTGTGGCCATGTTGATTGTGCTGGCAGCATCTATCAACTATGTAAACCTTACCACCGCCAAATCTACTAAACGGGGTAAGGAAGTGGGCATGCGCAAGGTTTTCGGAGCAGCACGAGGGCAGGTTGTTGCGCAGTTTTATATGGAATGTGGGCTTCAATTGTTGCTGGCCTTTGTCCTGGCCATTTCTGCCGCTTTGTTATTGCTACCATCCTTTAGCTATGTAGTGGAAAAGCAAATGGTAATAACTGATTTTTTACAATGGCCGGTCCTGGCTGTTATGGGAGGTCTCTTCGCGTTGGTTTTCCTGCTCTCGGGGATTTACCCGGCAGCGGTAATGAACCGGTTCAGGCCTATTCAGGTGCTTAAGGGCAATTTGTCGGTATTGACGAAAGGTTCTTCCTGGCTCAGAAAAGCGCAAGTATTGGTACAGTTTGCCATAGCCACTTTCCTGATTTCCAGTACCCTGATTGTGCTAAAGCAGATGGAGTTGTTCAATAGCCATGATGTGGGGTTCAGGGCTGAGCAACTCATCAATATCCCGGTGGATGACCGAGACATGCAAAACCAGCTGATGGTGATTAAGGATCGCATGCAGCGGGTGCCGGGTGTCAGGGCTATTACGGCCTCAGGAGAAGCCCTGCCCAGTGCTATGAACAATACCTTAGGCTTTACCTGGCCAGGAAAGAGTGATAACAATCCGGTGTCGATTCTGGCGGTAGCTGTCGACTATGATTTTTTCGAAACCCTCGAAACGGAAGTGATCATGGGACGCAACTATACCCCTGATCTGGCTACCGATTCCTCCAATTCAGTCTTGATCAATGAGGCGGCATTTCGTCTTACGGGCTGGACTGATTTAACCAATAGAAAAATAAATATCGATGACAGCGAACGATTGGTAGTGGGTGTGGTGGAAAACTACAATTACAACTCTCTGCACAGCGATGTGGCTCCGGTGGCTTACAGTCTGACAGCGCCAGGGTACAGGATGAGTCCTGATAATCTGATTTTAAGAATGGAGCCTTCGGCCTTAAGTGCCGCTTTAGACAACCTGGATGAAATCTGGGGAGAATTTTCTGAACAGCCCTTTGACTTTACTTTTGTCGATCAGGCTTTTGCCCGGCTGTATGGCAGTGAGCAGAGATTTACTCGGGTGGTGGTAGGCTTTGCCCTGGTAGGGGTGTTTCTGGCCGTACTCGGTCTCGTGAGCCTCGTCTCCTTTACAGCCGAAAGAAGATCAAAGGAAATCAGTATCCACAAGGTACTGGGCGCTAGCAAAGCTGTAATTCTTACGAAAGTTGGGAAGCAATTTGTACAGATTTTTCTGGTCTCTGTGGTGATTGGCCTGCCTTTAAGCAGGTTGGTTATGGAGCGCTGGCTGGAGGGCTTTGCCTATCGGACAGACATCAACTGGGTAGTTTTTCTGGTATCGGCACTCATAGCCATCAGTATTGTTCTCGGCAGTATTGGCATACAGGCACTAAGAGTAGCAAAGTCCAATCCAGTTCGATACTTGTCGGATCATTAAAGAAGATTTAAACAACAAAGGCAGGAAGTGACCGCTTCCTGCCTTTGTTGTTTTGAATATAAGCGCCTACTCTTCTATCACTTCCATCACATAGCGGAAGCCTACATAGGGAGAATAGTCAAAACCTTCAAATTCGTCTTCAGCGTTAATTCGCAGGTAGTAGCCTGAACTGCCCCAACTACCACCTTTAGTGCTACCTTTCTCAGCCAGCATTTCAGCAGCATTGCCACTCAGGTTATGCAAGCCTGCACCGGTAGCCATATAAGCATCTACTTTGGTAGTAAAGACCATACCATGGTGAGCATTTCCATGTTCGTCAAGCTGCGGTTCAATGGCTATGCTCGACTTGGTCTTATCATTGATGTCAAGTTTTACATCCTGATTGCCTATGCGAAAAAACTGAGCCAGATAATGCCCTTGCTTGTTTTTAAGGTATGGACCACCCCAGGGATAGTATTGAGCATTATGACGACCGTTCAGTGCCATGCTTATCCACTCGTCTTTGGTAGGGAGTCTGAACTTGACTTCCTGAAACTTCTTCTTTTTTGATTGATTATAACGATCGGTAAGCCAGGTGCAAAAAGCTTCAGCTCCTTTGTGGGTGACATTTACTACCGGGTAGTTGTCAAATCGTTCGTGATTGAAGTAATTTTTAGCATAGGCAAGGCCCATTACTTTCGACCAGCCTTCTTCATGAACCCGTGCCTCGTTCAGCAGATTCTTGTCATGCTCTTCAACCCATTCCAGGAACTCCCTGTACTCAGCATTAGAGGTTTCGTATTTATTGGCGTAAAGATCTGTGGAAACTTTGACCATTCGGTTTTCGATGGCCTTTGATGAAAAAATGTCCCTGTCTTTAGAAACAAAGACTGACAGAAATGCGAGGAGGTAGATTGCAGGCTTCATGGGAGGTTGGTTGGTTGCAGTGATTACGAAATCTCAGAGATTTTATTGCATTTGTAAGGCAATATAACATCAACTCTGATTTCAGCGACCTGCCACTTATCAATCCCCGCTCTTATATCACTTGTTTTATCCTGGTTGTGCCAGTGCTCTCCCAGGTTTTCCCACCATCATAAGACCTTTGCAATGTGACTGTGTACTCCTTGTTGAGCATAGGAGAATACTGAAGCCGGTAGATATGGTCGCTGCTTCGGGAAGCTGCAATGCGCAGGGTATACAGATTTTCTCCTTCAGTAACCCATTGGAAGGTTGCCGTACCTCCATTGCTGAAAACATAGTTTTCGTGCCAGAGGCCGGAAGAGGGATTGACATAACCCAGAGATTGATAGGTAAAGGAAGAGTCCTGCCGCGCAAAGCTTTGACGGATGGCACATCCTTTGACCTGAAGCTCAGTGATGAGCGTACCCAGAAATACCTCAGTTGAATCTGTGACCCGGTATTCATGCCAGGTTCCGAGGTAGGGGGTGACAAGATCATAACTTCCTCCGGTACAAGGAGGCTTTTCAGTTTGAGCTATGAGGGAGGCAGAAAAGAATAGAAGAAGCCAGATAGAAAGAAAGGTTGATTTTAAAAGCATCGGTTGTTAAGTCGTGTTTAGTTGAAAGACGAGGCTGCTATATCCAGGTTCAGGCTCATCGACAGAAACAAACAGATGATGTACAAATGTGCTCATTCCTACTCTTATTCATGACGAACGACCCCGGAATTGAGGTCGGCTGCAACGGGCCAGAGCCAAACATGCATCACTTTTACTCACTATTTGTCCGCATGTCTACGAAAAATCCCTTATTCGTTCAATAGACATGGTTTTAAGCCTTGGTGGTGAAGGGTTATTCCCTATTTTTGTGGCTTTTGTCAAACGTAACAGTCTAGATGCAGCAACTCAACAATATCCTTTCAACCATTGATAGCTACATAGGTAGTGCCGCCTGGTTTCCTTATGTACTGATAGGAGTAGGATTGTTTTTCACAATCTACCTCAAATTCCCACAGGTAAGGTATTTTCGATTTGCCCTCAGGGTTGTAAAGGGTAAGTATGACAAAAAAGAAGATGAAGGGGATACTTCTCACTTTCAGGCCCTGACCACGGCTTTGTCGGGTACTGTGGGTACGGGGAACATTGCTGGTGTGGCACTGGCCATTCATATTGGTGGACCTGCGGCCCTTTTCTGGATGCTGGTAACGGCAGCAGTGGGTATGTGTACTAAGTTTGTAGAGGTAACGCTTTCGCACAAGTACAGAGAAAAAACAGCAGATGGTACGATGGCCGGAGGGCCTATGTATTATATGAAAAATAAGATGAACATGGGGTGGCTTGCCGCCTTATTTGCCTTCGCTACAGTGCTTTCTGCTTTTGGAACGGGAAGTTTGCCTCAGATTAACAGTATTTCCACCTCTCTCGAATCTACTTTTGGAATAGAGCTCTGGCATACTGGCCTGGTACTTTCCATCTTGTTAGGCATTGTTATCATTGGAGGGATCAAGCGGATTGCTGCAGTAACCGAGAAGCTGGTACCTACGATGGCCGTTATCTACTTTATCGGGGCATTCTCAGTGATTTTGGCCAATGCCAGTAACATTGTTCCTTCCCTTGCCTCAATATTCGGAGATCTCTTCAGTGGCTCGGCTGCCGGTGGCGGTTTTCTCGGAGCATCAATTGCATTTGCTTTTAATAAAGGAGTAGGCAGAGGACTTTTCTCGAATGAGGCTGGTCAGGGTAGTGCACCCATCGCGCATGCTTCAGCGAAAGCACACGAACCTGTATCTGAGGGCGTTGTCGCCATTCTCGAGCCTTTTATCGATACCATCATCATTTGTACAATTACGGGACTGGTACTGCTCTCTTCCGGTGTTTGGAATGAGAAACACCTGAACGACTTTGATAATACCGATATGACGATCCTCGCGGGTAGCAGCTATTCTGATAAATCAGATGAAGGAGTTGCTCAGCTATATGGTCATATCTCATCAGAGACACCTTTACCACTTTACGAAGGAAGCCTGGAAGTAGAAAACGGTGTAATTACTAGTGCTGCCTCCATCATTAATGCCCGTTCTTTGGCAGAAGAGGTGAAAATCTATAACGCTGAAGATGAAAGCTTGTTCACGGGTTCACTGCAGGTAACGTCTGGAAAGCCGGTTTCTCCTGATGATTACGCATTCAAAGGAAAATCACTGGTGCATAGTGCACCTCTTACGGCCATTGCTTTCACCAGAGGCTTCTTCGGTGATTCTGGAAAGTACATCGTATCTATCGGGCTCTTGTTATTCGCCTTTAGTACAGCCATCTCCTGGTCCTACTATGGGGACAGGGCAATGACCTTCCTCTGGGGAACCAAGTCCGTTGTGTATTTCCGAATCATCTATGTAGTTGCCTTTTTCTTCGCCTCATTTCAGGATACTACCATAATCTGGACACTTTCGGGCATTACCATTGCCTTGATGACACTGCCCAACCTGTTTGGGCTGGTTTATTGTCGAAAGGATATAAAAGACACCATTGCTGATTTCTGGAAAGGATTTAAGGAAGAATACCCGAATGAGAAAGCTCCTAAGTAACGTTCGAAAAGCTAAGAAATAGAAGCGGCATCCGAAGTTATTCGGGTGCCGCTTTTTTATGTGTGTGTATTACTTCTTATGGTTATTTCTTGTATCTGAACACCCTGGTAGTAGCAAAACTATCGTAGACAGGGAAATAGCGGTTGAGTATCCCTTTGTACTTCTCGTATTGACTTCCCAAAGAGGCCTCTCCGTTAAGCACATCTGAGTATTGAAACATCAGGGTAATCTTTTGTTTGTCCTCATTGAGAATACCATCTTTGACCAGCTCTTGCTGAATCTCTTCCATCATTTTATCGGCTTTTTTCAATGCGTTGTTCTTGCCTTCTATAAAGCGTACCCTATTCCCATTAAGCATCACCACCTTGCCTTTCAGGTATTTAAAGCCAAATTCTTTTAGTTTTCCATCGAGCTCTGCTCTTGTCTTGACTTTGATAGTGTCTTGTCTCGTTTCCTGAAATGAAACTACCGGCACTTCTGTAACCAACTCCGGTTCCGGTTGCGGCTCCGGGCTGGTGCCTACGAAGGCACTACTGATTAACAGGGTGGCGAATAGTATGACCAGGATTCCTGTTTTTGAGCCTGCTTTGGGCTTGTTGGGATTAATCATGCGTTCTACCCTGTTTTTAAATTCTGATTTGTTGTTTTGTGCGGCCAGAGCGACCTGATATGATATTGAGTTTTCCTGTAGTTTTAAAAGGGCGCGAGTATAGGCAAGCTCATCGTATTCTTTGAGTACTTCATCATCACAGACATACTCCATTTCTCTGCGGAGATCTCTTACCAGCAACAACACAATAGGGTTAAAGAAAAAGAGCGTTTCCAGCAGTACCAGAAACAGATTGATCAGATAATCGTGTCGTTTGATATGTGCCAGCTCATGTCGTAGGATAGTCTCCAATTCGGCTGAAGAAAAACCACTGATCAGTCCTATAGGAAAGTATATCACGGGTTTGATGAAACCCACGGTCATCGGAGAATCAACCAGGGCACTTACTTTGACACTGACCTTACGGCCGATATCAAGAGCTGCCCTGATACGATTGAGCTGTCGTCTGATCTGACTGTCTGAGCAATGAATAGCAGTGGTTTCACACTTCACCAGGGCCTTGCGGTTATAGAAGTAACGAGTAGTGCCAATGACAATACCCACTATCCAGATACTACTGATAATACCACTATACTGACCCACCCAGTACTTTGCCTGATCGAGCCAGCTAAGCGAACCATACAGGGTGAGTGATTCGGCATCCAGGTACCACAAACTACTGACCTCGGATGGAGAGCTGAATTCCCGAAACAGAGCCGTGATGACAACTGCAAAAAACAGAAGTAAACTGCCGATCTTGATGAGTCTTCGGCTGCTTGCCTTAGCGAAAAAAGCACTGAATATGTTCACCAGCACCCAGGTGCCCAGTGCTATCCAGAATGAATGAATCAGCGTCCAGGCCAATGCTGTATTGAGTGCCGTCATGACTGGCCTCCTTTTTCAAGCTGATCGAGCATAGCTCTGATCTCATCAAGCTCACTCTTTTCAGGTTTTTTATTACCCAGGGCCTGCAGGATCAGATTTTTCGAAGAGCCCATAAATACCTTGTTTACAAAACCACCAAGCATTTGCTTTTGTACCTCTGCCTGCTTCAGCACAGGACTGTAAATATGCGTCTGACCTTTGGGCTCACGGGTGAGCATCTTTTTGTCATACATGTTCTGTATGATCTTCAACGTGGTCGTGTAACCGGTGCTTTTGGTCTTTACCAATTCATCATGTACCTGTCGGGCGGTAGCCATACCCAATGTCCACAGAATGGTCAGAATTTCAAGCTCACTGTTGGTTGGGGTGCTTTTTGATTTTTGCATAGTTAGTTAAGCTACGATTGCTGTCGTAGTAAAGGAACGAAAACGAACCGAAGATTCAAAGTGATGATACGACTATCCTCGTAGGAGGCTGTGCGAAACTTGCAGAATCAGGAAAGACCTCTTTACCTCATTTTACCATCACCAGTTCAATGGTGGTTTCCTGGCTGATGGTAGCCATGCCGATGGTGCTGCTGGCATTTTCTATTGCGGTTAGTTTGACGACCTGACCATTGATCGGGTCAAAGAACCATATGAGTCTAGCGGCACCAGTACCCTCATAGTCGAAAGGGGTGGGGTGCTGCGGAATCTTCACCTCAGTTTCATGGGTGAAATTCGTGTTAGTTTCTATCCTATAACATTCAATGCCCATAACTTGCTCCATGCCGGTAATCTTATGATTCAGACTTAATTCAGGGGTGATTGTAGCCACACCTACAATCTGACCTCTGACCAGGCTTGTTTTCCATTCGAGGCCAATCTTCAACGCGGCATCCGGCAGCTCTGGAAACTGGTAGCTGAATAAATCATCCAGTTTCATAATGCCTCCTGCGTTGGTACCCAATACGACACCGGGATTCTTGCCCTGTGTCTTAATGGATCCTCCTTTCAGGGGTACTGAAAATCTGAAGCTCTTGTTGTTGAGGTTCCTGGTGTCAACTTTTTGTAGCCCCATTTGAAGCTTTTGCCTGGCATCGCTTTTTGTAAAGTGCAGATTACCAACCAGGCTGTCTTGTTCAGTTTTGCCATCTACAGAGAATCCCAGATGTACACTGCGGTTTGATTTTTTAGGTTCACCATTTCCTACGGTCATTGCCGATTCCTGTAGGTAATCCAAACTGTATTTAACGGGAGTCTGAGTGGCCTTGTAGCTTGCCTTTTGGGCAATAACTGTATGGCTTGCAATAATGGAAATGAGTATACACAGGTATTTCATCTTGTTGTTTTTTTAAGTTTCAACCAAGATGAATCTCAGATAAGAATGAGTGTTTTCGGAAATGTAACAATGTGTTACTTATCCTATGCCAGAGGCAGCTCTACATTGGCGATGATGCCACCGGACTCAGCGTTTTTCAGAGATATTTTACCCTGATGTGCCTCTACCACTTTGTGGGCAATGCTGAGTCCCAAGCCATAGCCTCCGGTGTTTTTCGATCGGGACTGTTCTACACGATAAAAGGGCTCAAAAATCTGCGGCAAGTCTTTTTCAGGAATACCCATACCCTTGTCGACAATGCTGATCATGACTTCACCCGACCTTTCGATCAACTCAATCACTATGGGTTCTTCCTGATGTGCGGAGTACTTAAGCCCGTTGTTGATCAGGTTTCTGAAAAGCATTTTAATCAGTGACAGATCCGCACTGATAACCACAGCCCCGCGAGGCTGAAATTGAATTCCGGGAATGGTGTCAGATTGCTCTGCGACAAGAGAGCTCAGTAAATCGGTCAGATCGAAGGATTCTTTGTTGAGGGAGCTTAGTCCATAGTTCAGGCGATTAGATTCCAGCAGGGTTTCAACGAGGTGACTCATGTCTTTCAAGTCCGAAATCATGGAATCTTTCTCCTTACCTTCTTCCATCATTTCGGCCGCCAGTCTCATACGGGTAATGGGGGTGCGGAGCTCATGACTCACATCCGAGAGGAGCTGATCCTTGTACTTTAACATAGACTGAATCTCATTGGCCATCTTATTGAAGCTCTCAGCCAATTCACCGAATTCATCTGAGGTTTTGACGGGTATTTGTAAATCGAAGTTGCCATCGGCCACGGTTTCAACAGCCTTTTTAATTTCCTGCATGGGCCTGAAGAGTCGCTTGATATGAAAATAAACGAGAATATAAAGCCCGACCAAGAGGGCAATACTGGTGCCCAAAAAGACATTGTGAAGCAAGGCAGCATTATCTGTAGATGCTCTGATAGAATTTACCAGTACAGCAAACAATGTAAGGATGAGTGCAATGGTAGCTGTGCAAAGCAGGCTAATAGTTAGCACCATACGTTTGTAGAGTGATCTCTTCTTAGTCATAGCCTATAAATTTATAGCCCGATCCCCAGACGGTACGGATGTATTGAGGCTGCTTCGGGTCGTCTTTAAGCTTGTGGCGCAACCTGCTTACCAGAACATCAATACTTCTGTTAAAAGCATCCCAGTCCAACCCCCTGATAGACTCCATCAGGTCATCACGGCTGAATACTCTGTTGGGATTGTTAATGAGTAACATCAGTATTTCGAATTCTTTGGTGGTGAGTTCTAATACTTCACCCTCCAGCCGCGCGGTTTGCGATTTGGGTGTGACTTCGAGCTCTCCTATGCGAATAATATCTTTCTGGTAGCTGGCTGCTCCTCTTCTCAAGATGGTTTCTATTCTGGCCACCAGTTCTCTGGGTTCAAAAGGTTTGGGTAGGTAGTCATCTGCACCAATTTCGAGCCCCACGATGCGATCGCTGACATCGCCCCGGGCGGTAAGCATGATGATGGGCACATTGAACTCCCTGCGCACTTCTTTGCAAAGGTCCAGACCATTTTTACCTGGCATCATGATGTCCAGTACGATGAGTTCAGGGTTACCTTTTCGAATCACGTTCATCAGGTCAGCCCCATCAGGAAGGGTATCAACCGCGTAGTCGTACCGAGATAAGTATTCAGCAAGCAGGTCTCTAAGCCTGTCATCATCATCTACTACCAGAATTTTTCTTTGCATGACCTAATTTCTTTGATTTAAACAGACGACAGGGTCTTGCTTTGAAGCCTGGTATGCCGGGTAGCTGCCAAAAATCAACCCCAGTATCAGCGAGAATAAAAAGGAATACCCAATTATGTCGGGGGGAATGATAGGGGACCAGTCTGTAAATCTTTCAACAAGATAAGTAGAAAGATAGCCCATGCCAATACCGATGATTGTGCCTGTAAGCGAGAGTATGGTAGATTCAGCCAGGAACTGAAATACGATATCTCCACGGCCGGCACCGAGTGCCATGCGAAGGCCAATCTCAGGAAGGCGTTCTTTTACAGAAAGCAGCATCACGGCCAGTATGCCGGTGCCTCCCACCACAAGAGACAACGCGGCAACCGACAGTGTCAAAGAGTTGAAAGTTTCCGAGGCCTCCTGTTCTGCCTCTATCGCTTTGATCTGGTTGAAAACCTTAAAATCGTTTTTCTTCCCGTACCGGTCGAGTCGATGAGAGGCCCTCATGACCTCCTTGATGTCAGTGTCCGCCTGATCGATAAGACTTTGACTTGATATTTGTACCAGGATGTCCTGCAGGTAATTGACATTGAACACTCTTCTCAGAGCCGTTTGCAGGGGGATCACAATCCTGTCATCTTCATTGGCCCCATTGCCGGTAATGCCTCTTTTTTTCAATACCCCCACAATCTCAAAAGGTATTCGGCCAATTTGCAGGCGTTCGCCAACCGGATCTATTCCCTGAAAGAGCTGCTCTTTAATCTGGTCACCGATCACAGCGACCCGGGCTCTCACTTTATTTTCATCAGCGGTAAAGAAGCGCCCTGAGGCGAGTACAAAATTTTTCAACTCGAAGTATTCGGGCGTACTTCCATCCACGGTTACGCTGGTGATCCGATTATCATACTTTACCTGCGCACCTCGTGCCTGATGGGGAGCGATTTGCCTGATTCCAGCAACTTCCTGACCCAGTTTTTGTGCATCTTTCAGACTGAGAGTAGTCACATCCCGGGTCAGTTCCTTTTGACCTATATTTGCCTCCTGCTTTCCGGCACTGACAAGTAATACATTAGTGCCGTAGTTTTCGAGTTTTTTGGAAATCTCTTCTTTCGCTCCCTGCCCTACGGAGATAAAGGACATGACAGCGGCAATGCCAATGGAAACCCCAAGTGCTGCGAGCAATGTTCTCAGCTTTTGGTCTGTCATCGTCTTCAATGAAAGCTTGAGGTTTCTTGGGTAGTTCATAAGATAACTGTGAGTTTCCTTTTAGGCTTGCAAAGTGACAATAGGG
Source organism: Roseivirga sp. (assembly GCA_021404565.1). GTDB lineage: Bacteria > Bacteroidota > Bacteroidia > Cytophagales > Cyclobacteriaceae > Roseivirga. Next base: position 125,761 of record JAAWWF010000003.1, read on the forward strand.
TCGAGCTTGGCTGCCTTGTTAGCAGGTAAGATGCCCGCCAGAACTCCGATAACCAAAGGCAGAATAAAAGACAGCAAGATAGTTTCGGGTGCGGCCACCATGGCCTGGCCATGCATGGTAAACACCTGGAGCATAAAGAAACCAATCCCCAGGCCGGTAACGGCTCCAACCAATGATACACTGCTCGTTTCGATCAAAAACTGAACAAACACATCTTTGTTTCTGGCGCCAAGGGCCTTTCTGAGGCCTATCTCCATACTTCGCTCTTTGATGTTCATCAGCATTAGCACGCTTATTACAATTCCACCGACTCCCATGGCGATCAGGGCTACGAGGGGTAGAAGTACCGAGAAGGTCTCGTTCATAGTGCCGATCATTTCTTCTACAGCCACCGGGGTGATCAGGCGGAAATCGTTCAACTCATCATCTCCAAGCTTGTGATACCCCCGTAGAAACTCAGTCATTTCGTCAACGGTTTGCTCGGTATCCGCATTGGTCTCTACCAGAAACTTGAGTGCTCCTACATAATCAATATTGGTAAGGCGGCTGGTCATGGTAGAGATTGGAATCATTACTTCATTATCCCGATCAAGACCGTGAACGGCATCAAGCCCGGCTACTTCAAGAATTCCTTTCACCTCATAAGGTGTATTGTTGAGTCTGATTTGCTTGCCAATCGGGTCTTGATCGCCAAACAGACTTTCTGCTACTTTTGTACCCAGAAGCACCACCCTGGCACTTGATGATACATCCTTGCTCGTCAAATGCTCGCCTCTGATTACATCCCTGTTCCAGACCACAGAAGCGTTCTCGGTACCTCCATAAGCAGATATTTCTATGGTTTTACCCTGGTAGGTAGTTTCTATGGCACCAATGACTTGTAGTGGATCATAGAGCATCAGACTGCTCACATTTTCGAGCAGGGCCTCGGCCGTGGCCAGCGTAAGCTTGGTATCGGTGGAGCTTTGCTGCCCGCTCATCATGGCACCGCCTCCTGATACCAGGAATACACTCGACTTGCTAAACATATGGTCGATTGAGCTCATCATTTTCTGGCGACTTCCTTCTCCAAATGACATGGAAAGAAAAAGCGCTACCGTACCCACAATGATCCCCAGGGCCATAAAGAAGGTTCTGAGCTTGCTCTGACTTAAGATGCTGAAACCACTTTTTACAATTCTATTGACTTTCATGCTTCTACTGTTAAAGAGGGTTGATCTGATACTACTTTACCATCGCTTATTCGAATGATACGTTTTGCTTTTTGAGCAATTTCTGCCTCATGGGTAATCATAATGATGGTTTTGCCTTGTCGGTTAAGATCATTGAAAATCTGCAGGATCTCATCAGAGGACTTACTGTCGAGGTTTCCGGTGGGCTCATCCGCCAAAATCAGACTGGGTTGATTTACCAGGGCGCGGGCAATGGCCACCCTTTGTTGCTGTCCACCTGAAAGCTCATTGGGTTTATGGTCCATTCTGTCTTCCAGACCTACAGAGACCAGCGCAGCTTCGGCAAGTTTTTGAATGTCCTTTTTATCAGAATAGATCAGAGGGAGTTCCACATTTTCCAGGGCGGTTACATTGTTGAGTAAATGGAAGGACTGAAAGACGAAACCAATTTCCTGATTCCTGACCTTGGCCAGGGCGCTGGTATGTTTACCGCTGAGCTGCTTGCCACCAAACAGGTATTGACCTGAGGTAGGCCTGTCCAGAAAGCCAAGGGTATTCAGCAGGGTGGACTTTCCTGAGCCTGATGGTCCGATAATGGCAATAAACTCGCCTTTGGATATACTGAGAGAAACATCATCCAGCCCCTTGACTTCAATGCCCCCGTCTTTCTGAAAGATCCTGGAAATATTATTCAATTCTATCATCTGCTTTTGGTTATGGTTTACTCAATCTTTATGTCTTCCAGAATTACCCGTTCTCCTACTTTGACTCCTGAGATTACTTCTGTGAACTTGCCATCTCTTGCTCCGATTTGAACAGTTCTCTTTTCGATGGTCTCACCGCTTTTTACATAGACCCTGCGGGCATTACCTTCGCGTTTAATGGCCCTGTTAGGTACCGCTACTACTTCTGGTTTGATGTCCTGGATAATATTCAGCGTAGCGGTCATTTCCGGCCTCAGGGTGCCGGTTTCTGATTTTTCTATTTCAATGACAGTGATATAGTTGACGACATTGTCTTTCAGCTCGGCCTGTGGATACACCTCTCGTACCACCCCGCTGAAGTCAATATCAGGGTAGGTGTCAACTGTAAAAGTGGCCTGCTGGGCTTTCCGGATACGGCCTATATCTGTCTCATCCACATAGGCCCAGACCTCCAGACGGTTCAGGTCAATAATGGTGACAAAGGTGGCGGAGGAAAAGCTGGAAATAACGGTCTCACCTTCTTGTGTGGAGACTGAAGCAACCACCCCCGAAATAGTAGCATAGACCCATGTCAGGGACAGCTGAGTTTCCAGCAGGCGCACATTGGCTTGCTGCCGCTCTAATTCTGCCTGTGCTATGGCCAGATTTCTTTTGGCCAGATCATACTCATCAGCAGAGATGACTTTGTCTTTGAAAAGTTTGGTTTGTCTGTCGAAGTTGGATTCTATATAAGCCAGACCGGCTTCTGCATTTTTGAGAATGGCCAGGGCCTGATCCCTGTTGGCAATAAACTGAGCAGGATCAATTTCGGCCAACAGGTCTCCTTTTTCTACTCTATCTCCGATACTGACATGAAGCTTTTGTACTACCCCGGATACCTGTGCCCCGATTCTTACTTCTGCTCCGGTTTGAGGTTTAACGATACCGGTGGCCAAGACATAGGTACCAATATCTTGCCTGGAGGCTGGTACAGCGGTATAGTCGACAGAAGCCTGTCGTTCGTTTTGAGGCTGATAGATTACAAAGAACCAGGCGGTAGCTCCGAGAGCAAGGATGAGAATAGACCAGAGTAGAGTTTTCAATGCTTTTGCTTTTCAAACCCCGCGACCAAACGGGTTTGTAAGGGCAATGATAGTCTCAGACTATATGGTGGTCGTTTCAAAGTTGTTACAAATTGTAACAGGCCATCGCAGCTTTCCCTTATGTAACCTATGGCTGCGTGTCATTGTCCTAGAGGTTTGAGATACTCATTAGCTAAAACCCAAGAAACCGATATGACATTAGGACAGAAAGTACGTGACCTCAGAAGGCACAAAGGCTTATCGCAGGAACTATTGGCAGACCTTTCCAAAACTTCCTTAAAGACTATACAGCGCATAGAACATAATCTTACCAACCCGAGATCTTATACCCTCAAGAGTATTAGTCATGCTCTTGAAGTAGCACCTGAATCTTTGAGAGATTTTGACACCCTGCCGGAAGAGGAGTCACAGGATGAGATCATTGATTTTGAAATGGTGCGGAAAATCAATTTTGCCTGTTTAACGGGCTTACTTGTACCTTTCTGCAACATAGTGTTCCCGATCTATTACTGGAACAGACTTAAACCGGACCGGCCTACCTCTGCAATGATTCGAAGGATGATAGGATTTCAGGTACTGCTTACTCTCACCACCATTCTGGTAATTTTTCTGCGCCCCATCGTGCTGATGGTATTTATGGAGAATTCCAGTAACGGCCAGTTTCCTACCTCAGTCTTATTAATACTCCTGGCAATAATGATCGATTTGGTCGTCTTATTACGAATCTCAGTCAAACTGCAGAGATCCGAAACGTCCGTATTGACCAGTTTGAGTGCGGTTTTTTAAAATGTCCCAAAAGTGACTTTGAAGTGACTGTATCACGGGGCCATCGGAGGCCTAGTTTTGGAAAAACTCAAAGTCAGTCTAATGAAAAAGAAATATTACCTGTTATGGCTTCTGACCATAACGCTGAGCTGTCAGGTCACCCATAAACCCGAATCGGTTGAAGGGCTTATGGAGTATTATGAAGAAAATGGCTCCAAAGAATTAAATAGTCCATTGTCCGGGGCCTTTCTGGTTGCGGTGGAAGACGATGTTCTGTATAAAGGTGCTGTGAACCTTGCCAATCGCGAAACCGGTGAAATGATTGATACAGATACCCGGTTTTATATTGGTTCCGTCTCCAAACAGTTTGCTGCTAGCATGGTGCTTATGCTGGTAAAAGAGGGGAAAGTAGACCTTCATGAGCCTATTGGCAAGTATCTCCACGATTTCTCCAAAGGCGACAGGATCACAGCCCATCAATTGCTTTCGCATACTTCGGGCTTGCCTCATTACCCGGCAGTATTGAATCATGGCTATACCCGCGAGACTTTTTTCGGTACCCCCATTTCGGTAAGTGAGTATACAGAGCTTATCGGTAAACTGGACCTGAGGTTTGAGCCGGGCAGCAGCTATTCCTACAGCAGTTTCGGCTATGACCTACTTGGGGCCATGATCCAAGCAGTGACCGGAAACTCCTATGGTGATGAATTGAAAAAGAGGATCGTAGAGCCTTTGGGACTTAAGGGAACTGGCTATGCCCCGGTACACCTCAGTTCGGATTATGCAGAAGATTACCGCTATGATGGTGGAGATCTGTTTGTTGCTTCTTCCTATACACATTTACCAAAGAGGGAACTCTCCACCGCTTTCTCGGGTGGAGGAATCTATTCTACCTTGAATGACCTTGATATATGGTCGCGGGCATTGATTAACAATGAACTACTGGGTGAGGAATACACAAAGCTGATGTTCACACCTGTGTTGAATGGTGCTGCTTATGGGGTAAACAGAAATGTGGAAGATCTCTTTGAGAATGATCCGTCATCTCCCTTTTATTCGCACTTTGGAGGAATCATGGGATACAGTGCTGCCATTATCTGGTATGATGATGGTACCCGTATCATCACGCTTTGTAATACTACTCCTATAAGAAACCGGACGGAATTTATTACTGCTCTGCACCTGGCAGCCGCTGGAAACAAAACTACCCCAGCGCTGTCTGTTCCTGACCTGGACGACTATAAGGCTTTTGAGCGCAAGGGAGGAATCGAAGCCTTTGAGCAGTACTATCAGGAGATGTCTGACAAGGCCGGATATGAAATACTGCCCTCACGCAACGACCTCAGGAATCTGATTACTCTTCTTATTAAAAACGGGAAGAGCCAGGAAGCCTTGAGCTACTTTATGGGGTATGTAGCAGAGCACGAGCCGGAAGAATCGGATATCAATGCTGTAGGATATGAATTTCTTCAGAATAAGCAGATAGAAGAGAGTATTGCGGTTTTCGGCAAGAATATTGAACTGTACCCAAATAGTGCCAACTGTTACGATAGCCTGGGGGAGGCTTTGGAAAGTAAAGGTGATCTGGAAAAAGCCTCAGCAGCTTATGTTAACGCACTCAAACTGGAAGAAGCAGCGAATGGGTCAAATGTGGATACCTTCAGAGATAACCTGGCAAGGGTCACCAAAGCTTTAAAAGACAAGGGATGATATTCCGCGCTAGTTGTTGAGAATGTTGATAGACGCTGCTATGCCTTCTTTCAAAAACTGATGTACCTGGCTGGCTTGTCCTTCTGCCGTTTCTTGCTGAACAATGGCTGAGGCCTTCAATACAGCTCCACTAAAAGGAGAGCTGATCCATTCACCTGCCGGAAGTGGAGGGACATTTTCGTAGGAATTGTCTCCTGCTTTGGACCAGGTGGTAATGTAGAAATAAGGTTCATCGCTGGCTTCATCGGGTATGCCCATACCTATGCTGAACGACTTCAGGTGTTCTCCTTCCGGGCCAAAAGCTACAGGAATGTAAGCACCATTGTCGAAATGATGGGGCCAGGTGCGCACCTCTGAGGCTGTTTTGTGCTGACTGGCAAAGTGCCTTAGCAGTAAATCTCCATTGGCTCTGTATTTGGCCATTTCTGCGAAGAGTGGCTGGTTTGAAAGCTCGTAGCTGGCTCCTTCATCAGTAGCATGATCCGGAATTTCGTAGTGCAGCATCAGGTTCATCTTACTGCTGTCTTCTCCAAACTGATCCAGGTGCGATTCCAACCAGCGGCAGGCTTCCACATTGGTTTTTCCGTCCAGGCTACACTCGTCTACTTTGTGCATATCCGCATTGTAGATAATTAGTTCCAAATCTTTAGGACGCATGGCCAGCCGGTAGTTTCCTTTGGGGCCCTGCACCCAATTCCCGGCCAGTACCTCTTCTGCCGGCAACCATTCCATATTGGTATGACTGTCATCAGGTTGGTTTTCTACAAAGTGTTTGCCGAGCATAGCTACAAACTGTACACCGTGATGAATTTGAGCAATGGTGGGTGCCAGAGATTTGGGATGATGCTCACCTAGTAGCTGCCAGTTTTGAGTTATGGAATCGGTCATGTTGAATGCAATTTAGAGAGCAAAGAGCCAGATGCTCTGCTGAGATCAAGGTACAAAAAAGGCTCGTGCCTGAAACTGCTGGATTTTGAAAGTGTCTGCTGAAGTACAAAAAGTGGTTTCAACCGTCTTCAGGTTTTCTGAATGAGCTGCTTAAAGAATCCAGTGGAGAGTTTACGTTTTACCGGGTAAGGCCCGAGTTTGAGCAGGTTGTCGCTGACATCGAAACTCTCCGTAGAGTATGCAAAAGTTACTCCATTATCGGTTTTACCAATGACCTGAATATTGTCTCCAGGATCTTGGTAGAAGAAAAAGCTTAATCGCTCAGAATCGAGGTATCCGTATGTATTATCGATGCCGTAATCCGTGACGAAGTATTGGATCAGATACACAAAGAATAACATTGATTCAATTCCATTTAACTCTATAATCGTAAGGTCTTCTTTGGTCTTAGTTTTGAAAGAAACCTTGCTCAGTTCCTGAAAATGTGAGCAGGCTTCATCAATCTTATTTTCAATTTCTGATTTGATCAAAACGCTGTTGATAATGATAAACTTATCGGCAGCTGAGTCCTGAATCGGAATAGTCTTTGGCAGATCATCAGGTTTATCATTGAGGGTAGTCTTCGATGGTGCCTGTTTCTCTTTAGTGTAAGTAATACCTGCAATGATCCCTCTGACGATAATGACGGGTATGCTGTCTTTAATTGCTCTAATGGTGCCTTTGAGCAAGCTTCGAAGTATTTCTTTGATATGCCAAAAAATGTAGACTATAAGGAATAGCCCAAGAAGTGACAAAGAAATATTGAGGAAGAGTTCCACTGATGGGACTGATTTGATAATGAACAAACGACTTCTGAATATACGAAAAAAACCGGTCATAGGATTATGACCGGCTTGCTCTCAAATATGAGGTAAGAGCTTTTATTCTGCCCAGAAGGGATTGAACTGCTGGCCTTTGGTAGATACTAATTCACGAAGGCCTGTACCATCTGCATTGATGACATATAGCTTTTGTAATCCTTCTTTTTGCTTTACAAACACAATCGATTTTCCATCGGGAGACCAGGAAGTACCATACATATAGGACATTTCGTCTACCGAATCAGCGGTGGCGGTAAATGCCTTCGGGTTTTTGGTCAGGTTTCTGAGGTTGCTGCCATCAGCATTTACCAGGAAGAGGTCCATGGTGCCTTCTCTGATGGACATAAAGGCAATTTGCTTCCCATCGGGCGACCAGGAAGGATTGGCGTCATGATTTCCGTGATTTGAGACATTTACATGATTGGAGCCGTCTGCATTCATGACATATATTTCATAATGAAGATCACGGCTGGATACGAAAACAATCTTTGAATCATCTGGTGAAAAAGAGGCGCTGTAGCTGTTACGGAGATCTTTGGTAAGTCGTTTCTTTCCCTTTCCGTCCGCGCCTATGGTATAAATGTCCCTGGTACCTGTTCTGCCATTGGCTCTCTGTGCGAAAAGTATGGTTTTACCATCACTGGAAAAGGAGGGGTTAAAGGAGTAATTGCCGGATTTATCGACCAGTCTGATACCGGAGCCATCGGCATCGGCAATGGCGGCTTTCCAACCACCAAAGTGATAGCTGTTGAAGCCAATAAATTTGCCATTAGCCGAAACCGAAGGCTGATTTTCTCCTCTGGAACTTCTGTTGTTTTGAATTTTGTACTGGTTGAGCGATTTGCCGTTATAGCTCATGATTTTGATATTCTGACCGGGGCTTTCACGCAGCGAGAAGTAGATTTTGTAACCTGGCTTCTGAGCGGATAGATTGATGTTTAGCAGCATCAATGAGACTGCGGCTAATATGATATGTTTGAGTTTTTTCATCGCTTTAGAATCTGATGGCAGGAATTACTTTTTGGTGATTTGTGCTATTTCCCCATTGGAGAGATTGATAGAAAAGAGATGGTAGTTGTGGTCTTCTGTGCCGTTTGACTCAAAGATTATTCTGCTACCATCGGTTGAAAAAGCAGGGTTCCACCTGCGACCTTTTTCATCATAAGTGATTCGGGTCACATTGGTACCGTCCAGATTCATAGTGGCTATGTGCGGGCTCCCTGGCTCATATCGAAAAGTGTTGAAGGTGATAGCACTGCCATCTGCTGAGAATTTGGGATATACATCGAGGGTCTGATTTTTGGTAAGGTTGACCGGGTTTTTAACTTCTCCATCCATTAAATAGATTTCCCAATTGCCATCCCGGTTGGTGTTCCAGGCGATCTTACCATTTGGGGAATAGCCCGGATTATTATCAGCTCCGGGGTTGGTAGTTAACCTTCTGACATTTCCATCGCTTACGGTCGCTTCGTACAGCTCTGTATTGCCATCCCTCTCAGAAACAAATACCACCTTTTGGCCATCAGCTGACAGGGCCGGCTCATAATCATCGGATTCATGGGAGGTGACTTTTTTCAATCCACCGCCATTAGCGTTCATCACATAAATGTCATAATTGCCACTCTCATTGGATTGAAAGGCGATGATCTTGCCATCAGCCGATAATACCGGGTTACCTTCACTGTATGTGTTGTTGGTAAGCCTTTTAGCCGATGTTCCGTCCTGATTAGCGATATAGATTTCAGCATTCCCATCTTGCTGAGAGATGTAAACCACTTTATTGGCCGCGGTATTGGCAAACCTGTTGAGCGTTGAGGTGTTGGTGATGTTTGTGATGTTTTCTCCACTCAGGCTCATGCTGAATATATCACCCTGTCCATTTCTCTCTGAGTCAAATAAGATGCTTTTGCTATCGGGAGTAAAGGATATAAAGTACTCTGCCTGGTCTGAATGAGTGAGCCGTTTAATGCCCTTTCCATTCCTGTCCATGATGTAGATTTCCTCATTACCATGGCTGTTGGCGGTGAAAATAATCTTCTTGTTATCGGGAGATACTTTGACAGAGGAGGTGTTTCCGGGAACCTGTGTGAGCTTCTTGGTTTTGCTGCCATCAAGGTTGCTGACGTAGATGTCGCGCTTTTTATTTTCTTCTTGGGTGGAGTAATAGACCTTCTTTTGGTCGGGAGCTATACCAATTCCGAACTGACCATTCGGAATGGTCATCAGAAGTTTCTGTGCTGAACCATCGCTGTTCATTCTCCAGAGCTGCTCACCTGTTATGGTTTGATCACTTCGCCTGAAATAGATTTTATTGTCACTTCCCCAGGCTTCCGGGCCTGTAAAACCGCTTTTAAACTGAGTGAGCTGTTTTTGTTCTGAGCCATCCGCATTAGTAATGAAAACATTGGATACGCCATTTCGGGAAGAGGCATAGATGATCTTGCGACTATCCGGAGACCATTTGGGCTCAATATCATTTCCCTCATTTCCGGTGATTTCCTTTTGATTCGACCCATCGGGGTTCATTACATAAATACGTCCGTCCCCGTTCCGGTAGGAATAGAACACTATTTTCCGGGAGTCTGGGGACATGGCCGGAGCGTAATCGTTGGAAGACTGCGCGCTCGTAAAATGACCATAAGTGAAGAGGGCAATTAGAAAGATAAGCGCCTTGCCTGATATGTTTTTCATTCGTATTTGAGTTTTATTTCTCGATTAAAATATCGGCTAGTATATCGGGAAATGTTGGGCTGAGTTGCCCCTTAGAGCCCTGAAAAGGTCTCATTGTATACGTTGAAACATTATTAGGCCTTTGTTTAGCAGTCGCAGATCAAAGACTCTTCTGGAATTTGCTGGGTGTGATGCCTGTCTGTTTTTTAAAGGCCCGGTAGAAGGTAGCCTTTGAGCTGAAACCAGCCTCAATGCCAACATGCTCTACCGTGTATCTTCTGGCCTGCTCAGATTGCAGCAGCGCTTTGGCTTCCTGAACACGATGAGCATTTACGTAATCAAAGAAATTAACCTTTAGTTCATGGTTGATGGCCCTGGAAAGGGTGTGTTCCCGCACGTCTATCTTGGCCGAAAGCTTGGAAAGGGTTAGCTGTTTATCCAGAAATAGTTTTTCATCGACCATGATATTCTGGGCCTTCACTAAAATCTGGCCGAAGTACTTTGTGTCTGATTCGGAAGGAGCTGAAGAAATAGCCATGGCAGCGGGTTTTGCCTGTTGGCTAAAGGCCAGGTAGGCGATAAAATAAATGTGGACAGAGAGCATCAGGGCACCGGCATGACTTACAAGAATCGAGTCGATACCATAAAAACCATGGAACCTTTCTATAGGAATAAGCAGCCAGATGATGCTGTAGCCAAACAGAATGTTCTGCATCCAGCTCAGGTTGGTTTTATCAATGTTCGAAAACTTGTTGAGCACCAGCTTGCGGTATTTTACAAACAGGTAAAAGGCTATGGCTACGTAAATGAGTTTGTGCAGATCAAAGAGCAGAAAACCATTCAGTATGTCGTTAAAGCCTCTGACCTCAACAAAGTGCGTGGGGTTCTTATCCAGAGATTCATAATAGAAATTGAGGAAGCTGAGCTTCTTGGCTGCGGATGATATATAAGAGGGGAGTTTTATCAGGTTATAGACTAAAAAGGGGATGAAGTGGAGCAAGTGAGCCGTTTTGAAACGGAAATTCTTGTTGATCAAAGAGCTGACGTACAACAGAATCAACGGGCCGATACAATAGGAAAAAAAATGGGCGGTACCCACCAGAAAAGGGACCTTCAGAATCAGCCTGCTGCTCACCAGCTGATCATGTGCCAGCTGAAACATCAGGGCCAGTAAAATACCCGACAGCAGTCTGTAAGAAGGGCTTTTAAAACGTTTGAAAGTCAGAAAAATCAACAAAAAGACTCCCTGCCCGATGGCTAGTAATGAAAATACTGAAAAGAAATCGAGCTTATAGTCCATACATCCATCTGAAGATTCTATTTATAGTCTATAAATGTCTTTTCAGGTTAGCCAAACGGAAGCTATAAAAAAACCAGCCCCGGAATCCCGAAGCTGGTTTGGCTGTAATAATTTGTGATGAACAGGAGCTAATTGCTTATTTCCCGTTGATCTTTATCATAGGTCTTTTGGCAGGTTGGGCATACATAACCCTGATCGTATTTTTTCAGTTGAATACCGCTTACGTGATTCACTACAAAGTCTTGTATAAAGGCATGCCTTGTGGTGCTGTTGTTCACATCTATCTGCTTGTCTTCCATCAGGTCTATGGCTTTACCTCCATATTCCTGCAGTCCCCAGCAGTTTGGGCAAGCACCTTCCGGTGTTGGTATCGGATTCTTCTTCCAGTGAAACAGTCCCATCAGTTTTCTACTTTAACGCCCTTCCAAAAGGCAACATAATTCTTGATGCCTTTGGCTAACTCCGAAGTTTCCGGATAGTACCAGGCAGCATCAGGGTTTTCATTTCCGTTTACTTCCACTGTATAGTAGCTTGCCATGCCTTTCCATGGACAGTTACTTTGGGTATTACTTGCTTTGTAATATTCTTTTTTAATTGAGTCATGTGGGAAGTAGTGGTTGCCTTCTACTACTACAGTTTTGTCGCTTTCAGCGATTACTTCACCATTCCAAATTGCCTTCATAGTTTTTTCTTTATAACTCCCATAACTAAGTCAGGGCACTTAATGTTCCAACTTCGATAATCAATAGGCAGGATCAAACATATAGTCAGGAATGCTTTTCTTTAAATTGTCAGTTATCAGACATTTTGAATTTTGTAGAATCAGCAGAAAATTGTCCGTTTTGTAGTCTGGTAACCTCCTTGCTGATTAACAAGAGTCGTTTCACGAGGTAAGAACCCGGTATTAATTACTCCGCGTATCTGTAGAGGTATCAACCCGTGCGTTCGCTGGTTTTTTCATACGCTCCTCGTCAAATTCAAAATCGAATTTGTAATCATAGACAGCATGGTCACCATACTGCTCTGTTTGGTCTCTATTGCTGGTGGTCATAAGAACAGGGAACTTCAAACCATTTACTGTAGCAGTGTAGGTATTCACTCTTAGCACAGGGCCAAATACTTGCTTGTCTTTTGGAAGTTTCAGTATGTCTAACAAAGCGCCATAACCAACGGTATATTCGTATCCTACAAGTAGATAGTTTTGGGCATCAATGTAGAGCGTATAGGTGTCTTTGGAAGATTTCCCGAGAGTCGGGTTGCCTTTGAAGCTCATTTCTATCTTATACACCTCGGTCTGAAAAGCTTTGTGTTTTATTTTTTCCGCTTTGCCTAGTTTGACATTATCATCCTGGGTGAGCCAGGGCAGGTTTGCATAGTAAAAAAAGACGGAGTGCTGATGATTGGGAGGGTTGCCTACTCGCCAATCAACACTCCATGCCTCCTTTCCGTCATATGACATGGTAGAGCCCACCAGAGGCCAATCGTGATACGATCTTCTCGTTTTCATGTCAAAAGTTTGTTCGCTGATCCAAAAACGGATAAAACCCAGGGCATCACTGTGCATTACTGTTTTGAAGCTCAGGGTCTCGAGCTGTTTCCATTTTTCATAGCCTCCATGTGCTTCGATCATTTTACCGACAATCTCTTTTGTCTCAGCGCTGGCATATTCCGGGCCATTGGCATAGCTGCTATAGTATGACAGCATAAGGGTGACGGTGAGGCTTAAGCCTGTTATTATTCTCTTCATAGTTATAAAATTTACACCCATGAACGAGATCCGGTTTTGATGCATTGTCGAAAACTATGCATCCCTGAAAATCTGATGTGAAATGCAAAAGACTCTACTGAAGAGAAGGAGCCTTTTGCATTTTTAAAAAAGGGAAAAGTCTTGTGTCAGTATGTTGGATCGAACATATAGTCAGCGATGCTTTGTTTTAAATTTTCGGGTCTCGGACGTTTGGCAAGGCCTGTGGCATAGGCATTTTCGGCAACAGCCTCTGCAATATTCAGTGAGATTTCTCTAATGTTTGGAAGGGGTGGATAAAGAGAACCCAGCTCAATGTCTTCATCGCTTACCTGGTTGGCCAGAGTTTGAGCAGCTATCAGAAAAGCCTCGTCTGAAATGGTACTCATTTCGGCATGAATTGCTCCCAGCCCTATTCCCGGAAAAATATAGGCATTGTTGCCCTGTCCCGGTTTATGTACCCTGCCACTGTAGGTTACCTTGTTAAAGGGGCTGCCGCTGGCGAAAATAGCTTTGCCGTTACTCCAGGCATAGGCATGGTGGGCTGTGCACTCGGCACGTGAGGTGGGGTTAGATAGGGCAAAAATCACCGGCCTTTCATTGATGGCGGTCATCTTCTCGATCACCTCTCTCGTAAAGGCTCCTCCAAACCCTGTCGCTCCGATCAGGATATTGGGTTTGATTTCTTCTATGGCATCGACAAAAGTCAGCGGTTGATGATCATGTGCATAAGGAAGGTTATGTGCCATCAGGTCATCTCTTCCCGATACTACCAGCCCATTAATATCTACAAACCACAGGCGCTTAAGGGCTTCTTCCTTACTTAGCCCTTCTTTCTCATAAGCTGTTACCATCAGGTCGGCTATGCCGGTAGCCGCTGAGCCCGCGCCCAGAAACATGATTTTCGAATCTTTGAAGGGTGTGCCGGTAATTCTGCTGGAAGCATAAACGCCAGATAAGGTCACCGCGGCCGTTCCCTGAATATCATCATTAAAGCAAAGTACCTTATTGCGATACTTATTGAGCAGTGTATAGGCATTGGGAGTTAGAAAATCTTCAAACTGAATCAGGGCCTTTGGGTATTTCTCCTGTACGGCTTCTATAAACTCATCTACCAGCTCGAAATAGGCTTCGCCTTCCAGGCGTTTGTGTGGATAGCCCAGATAGAGGATATCGTTCAGAAGTTCTTCATTATTCGTGCCTACATCCAGCATTACCGGCAGGCACTGATCAGGTGAAATTCCAGCACAGGCGCAATATAGGGCCAGTTTGCCTATAGGAATGCCCATGCCATTGGAACCGAGGTCACCGAGCCCCAATATGCGCTGTCCGTCAGTGACAACAATTACCCGGATATCTTTCTTGGGCCAGTTGTCCAGAATCTGGCTGATCTGCCCCTTGTCTTCCGGATTGATATAAAAACCTTTCGACTCTCTGAAAATCTGCGAAAATTCACGACAAGCCTCACCCACGGTGGGTGTATAGATTACAGGCATCAACTGCTCAATATTGTCAATGACTGCGCGATAGAATAGACGCTCGTTTCGGTCTTGCAGTGCCGAAAGCAATACATAACGTTCAATGTCTGACTCCTTTCTCCGTAGGTTTTCCATCAACCGTGTGAGCTGCAGCTCCTGGGTACCCACAGAGTAGGGGAGTAGACCCCTTAGTCCAAACTCTTCCCGTTCTTCTCTTGAAAAGGCCAGTGATTTATTGATGACTCCATCCTGGAGTACTTCGAAGTTGCGTTTCTTGGTCATGGGTAAGCTTTATAGACTAACATCTTGGGAAGGTATTTTGTCTCCGTTAATGCTGTTTTATTCTGTAATATGAGCTCTATTCTTTTGACAGATCATCTTGATCCCACCAAAGCACATTTTCGAATTGATTTTTCTCGAAAGCCTCCTGCCTCTCAAAAACCAATTCGAAGTGATATTCCGGGGCCTCTTTCCACTCATAGGCCTTGGGCTCTGTCATTTGTCGGATATGTACCTCATAATTCCCATTGTCCAACGCAATTCTCAGGTGGGAGTTCATCTTGGATGGGATAGGTTCATCTTCAAATTGTGCTGCCATGGTCAGATCGGTATAATTTGCTAACCAAAGGGATTCGTCCGTTATCTGAATATTGATAGTAGCTTCTCTGACAGCTTTCTGGTCGCTTAGAGATTCAAGTAGTTGAACAGCCATGTCGTAGGGTTCTCCGGTAGACCAGATAGCACAGTGACCCCGATTGGTCTGGGTTCTGAATTTTTCAAGTACATCATCCAATTCCCAGTCTTCATTGACAAAGCCCTGGTATAAATCACCATTGATAATGCCGATAAAACCTGATTCATCAGAAATCTCCAGCCTTCCTTTTGGGGCTGGTTCAGGCTTCTGTTTCCTGTTAAATGAAAACCATCCCATTCTTCCGAACCCTAAATCAGGCTTACATCAGCCATTACTTCCAGCATAGCCGGGCCATCATGCGCCAATACCTTTTTCATAGACTCCGCCAGCTCAGGTTTGTTTTCAACTCTTATACCCAGGGCACCACAGCTGTTTGCATAATCTGAAAAGTTGGGGTTATGCAGGTCTGTAGCCCATACATCAAACTCACCTGCTCTCTGTTCTTTGGATATTTTACCCAGCTCAGAGTTATTCAGAAGGATCAGTTTGATAGGCATATTGTATTTCACTGCGGTGGTGAGCTCAGCCAGGTATTGGCAGAAACCACCATCACCAGCCACGGCAATGACCGGGCGTGAATCACCTACGGCTGCCCAGGCACCCATGGCGGCAGGGAAAGCAAAACCGATAGATCCCAAATAGCCGGACATCAGGAAGGTATGGTGCTTACTCTCAAAGTAGCGACCGAATGAATAGGCATTGTTTCCTACATCAACGCACATCACGGCATCTTCTGGCGCCTGTTTGGTCAGTTCATCAAAGATGGCAATTGAGCTTACCCCGGCACCATGATCGTCAATCATGCGCTTGGCTTTTTCTGACCTCCAGATGGCCCAGCGTTTGGCTACCTCTTTTCTTTGATCTACCGTATCCGTGTTACCAGCCAGTGCTTCTTCAAAGAGGGCAACGGTGGTAGAGATTTCACCCAATACCGGAGCATCTACCTTGTGGAACTTGCTTAAAGCCAAAGGATCGAAATCTACTTGAATGGTAGGTTTGTGATCCGTAATACCGGTATGATTTGAAAAGGAAGCTCCGAAAACGCAGAGTAAATCGGCTTCATTCATAAACCAGGAGGCGATGGGGGTGCCGCTTCTTCCCAATACACCACAGCCCAGTGGATGGCTATCAGAGATTTGACCCTTGCCTTTGAAGGTGGTCATGATGGGGGCATTGATGCTTTCAGCAAATGCAATGATGGCATCCATATGAAAGCGGGCACCATGGCCCACAATGATGGTGGGGCGTTTGGCAGCTTTGAACATACCCACGGCTTTATCCAGACTTGCCTGTGAAGGCCTTATTTCCATATCAGGCATGCGACCTTCAGATGTGGCGGCCGTTGCGTTTGATGGAGCGGGAGTTTCCTGTACCTCATCGGGGAAGGTAAGGTGAGACACATCTCTATTGAGTATGGCATGCTTTACTGCCAGCGACATCAGCTCAGAATGCTTTGAATTGCCCTGTACTCTGTGGTTGAATTCAGCAACGGTGCTAAACGCTTTTACCAGATCAACCTCCTGAAAATTACCTGTACCCACTACCTGCGTAGCTACCTGACCAGTCAGTGCCAGGATAGGAGCTCTGTCTACCTTGGCATCCCAAAGGCCGGTAAAGAGGTTGGTAGCGCCCGGGCCGGCAATGGAAAAGCAGGCGGCTGGCTTGCCGGTAAGCTTACCATAGGCCGAAGCAGCAAAGGCCGCTGCTCCTTCATGGCGGATGCCATAGAAGTTTAAATTCCCTTTTTCTTCTTGTCTGCGCATGGCATCGGCAAAGCCCAGGTTGGAGTGGCCCACCATGCCAAACACTTTATTTACTCCCCAATTGACCATGGTTTCTACCATGACGTCCGAAATGGTGGTTTCATGCGGAGCTTCTTCTTCCATGCCCACATACACGGCTCCGTCCTCTACTTTGGTGAGGAAGGTGTCTACTCCATCATCAAAGCCCGGGGCTTTACCCGTGCAGGGATGATAATCCCAACCATGCCATGGACAGCGCAGCAAACCGTTTTCGATACTTCCTTCTCCAAGAGGGCCACCCTGGTGCGGGCAGCGATTGTCGAGGGCCGAAAATTTGCCTTCAAAATGTGTGAGACAGATCCCCTGATGCTCTGCCGTTACCGACATGACTCTTCCTTCAGGAAGCTCTTCTGTACTATCGAGTACTTTGTGCCATTTCATTTTTGTTGCCATGGTCTATGATTTAGATATGCTTTTCAAATACTGATTCTTTTTAATTCTGACCGCCCTCATGGAGAAGGTGATCAGGAAAATAGTGGCCACTAAAAGGCAGCCAATCCCAATAATGAGAAATACGATAAAGGTGTCTTTGACCATCAGGTTCTGCACGGCAGAAATACCACCAATCAGACCTGTGATGGCGAAACTTGCCGCCCCCAGATAAAGTGCGACCAGGGCCCTGTTGAGGAGAGACATTTGTGTGATTTTTCGCTCAACCAAATGGGTATCACAGGATTCTTCATGTATCAGACCTGAAATTTCCTGGCTGATGGCCGTAGACAGATGAGAAGTGGACATGATCATCATACCAATACCTGGTAGCAGTGTCAGCGGTATGATCCAGTTATCCATTATTCCCGATTGATATTATTAGGGTCTACATATACCACTTTCCATTCGTCCAGAGTTTCTACCCTGCCGGAAATAGTCGTGACATCAGATACATAAGGAATCACTTCTTCATTCAGACGCTGGCCATTCTCCCCCATAATGAGGTAGTAATCGGCCTTGCCCTGGTCATTTTTTACTACATACATAGGTGGTATGCCCCCTGAAATGCAAAGACCAGCGCAGGATTTATGGGGCTTGCCTTCACCGGGTTTCATGCTACCGAAATAGCATTTGGGATCAATGATTTCACCTGTCAGTGTTTGCACACCAAAGTCCTGCACATCTTTCAGGTAAAGTGATTTGTCAACTAAGGGCCGGTAGCTGATATAGCTCTTCTCGTTTTCGGTAAGCTCCAGTAAGGTGGTACCATTGTGATAAATAAGCGTACCGCGGAGTTTTACATATACCCTGTCGAAGGTAAGGGCTATTTCGCTCCTGATCTTTTCGAGGGAAGGAGTAGCTCCATGCTTTCCAAAGTTGATAAGGAGGATGTTTTTAAAGACCGGATATCCGTTCAGGTCTTCCCCGTCAATTACCTTGATAAAAGGTTGTGGCCCCATATAAACCAGACCTTCCACCTCTGTCAGCTCTCCGTATTCAAAAGAACCATTGTTAATGGTCGTCTGATTAGACACTACCACATAGGCAGAAGCAGCCAGCAGAATGAAGAACATCAGGACAGCCACCACAGTAAAGCGTGAAATGCCTTTGGGTGCCTTGGGTAAATAACCGATATAGAATTCTTTCTTGTCGCTCATCTTATCCTTCAATTAAAATTGGGTCCAGGGCTGTGCCTTCAGGCTGTGGGTCCGGATTGACAAATACTTTTTCACCTTCCAGTTTAAGGTGGTAAGTGCTTACTTTTTCAGTAAAAGGCGGTGGCGAACTTCCATTATGTGGTTCGTATTGGTAGCCATGCCAGGGGCAGGTCACACAGCCGTCCACTACTTTACCTTCGCCCAGGGGCCCGTTCTGGTGCTTGCATACATTGTTAATGGCAGACAGTTTTCCGTCATATTTGAAAATTGCGATACTTTCTCCATTCAGGGTCACAATTTTGGCGCAATCATCAGCAATGTCTTTCAAATCGCAGGCATGGTAGAAACCCGGAGCTGACTTAAGGTCCAGCCCCCGACCTGACTTCACTGAGGAGGCAAAATGTAAGGCAATAACCATCATCATGCCTACCATAAGGAAGCCATAAAGGAATGGATGGCTTTCAAATTGAACAATGCCCAGCATTACGTGCATGATGATCAGGGCATAGGCCACATACACCATCATATGCAGACTCTTCCATACTCGTGGGCTCAGGTTTTTTAACCAGAAATCATGGCTCGTGGCGGCCATTAAGAAGAAGATGATGAGTGCGAAGAAGCCCAATACCTGAAAGGGGAATTGGGTCAGCGTATCGTAGTTGCCGTTAGAGGTAAAGAGTGATACCAGGGCTACTTTGTTGCCCAGGGAGTGAAACTGGAGAATGCTGAAGATTCCGTGAACCAATGCTACCAGAAACATGGTCACTCCCAGATGTCTGCGATTATACAGCATAGGGAGAAACTTACTGTTGAGTCGGGCTAAGGGGCCAATCATCAGAATGATATGCAGCAGCAGCAAAGCCAAAGTGGCTGTGGCGCGAATGATCATTGTCTCGCCCGTTATTTCAGGGACAAATACACTGGTAAGTCCTATATAGGCACCCAGGTAAGCGAGGACGAAGAAGAAGAGAATCCAATCATAGATTTTCTTCTGTCGGTTCCATAATATGCCTGCGTAGTTTACACTCATTTGTTCAACTCGTTTAAGTGTTGATGATAGAGCGTATTGTCGTTGAGCTTATCATAAATGATAATATGCGACATGCCATTCAATGACTCTTTGGGAACCTCAAAGGTGTAACTGGCCATTTCCTGCAAGCTGCCAATGAGCTTTGCTGACTCGTCTACTTTGTCAGATGCGGTAAGGTAAGCCACCGTGAAGGCTGAAACCAGTGGTTGGGTAAATGAAATGGAGATCAGACTGGAATCGTGGTACTCGTCTATCTTGATGTTAATGGCATGATCTGAAACTTCGTGTCTTTCGGTAATACCACAGTCTGTGATATCAGCCGGGCAGGAGATGCGTGGGATTTCTGCTGTAGGACTGATCTGTATACCTTCTATGGCTTCCAGACAAAGCAATGGCAGGCCTATGCCTATCACAAACCACATATAGCGATGGCGTTTTCGGAGCTTTACATTCATGCGTCAGCCCCCTTTCTCCATTTCTTCAACAGGATGGGCCAGAGCGCTACCGTACCGGGGAAGATCAGTATCTTCATAAACAGAGGAGCGGCCTTTACGCCATCATCAAAGCTATGAACCCCTTTTTTGATAAAGGGGAAGTAAAATATAATGCCGATGAGGAGGTAGACTCCTGCTGCCATCAGTAATATGGAAACTATCGTCTCAGTCATAATCTAATTTAGCTTCTTCGGCCTTAATTTCTTCCTCCAGTTTTATCTCATCATATACTGCCTGTTCCACCGCGTCTGCAACACGCTGGGCGAGGGAGGTATCCAGTGCTGAAGGAATTACCATGTCTTTCGTTGGATTCTCCACGCTTGTAGCGATGGCATAAGCGGCTGCCAGCTTCATTTCAGTAGAGATAGTCTTGGCTCTTGCCTTTAGCGCTCCTTTGAAAATGCCCGGGAAGGCCAGTACATTGTTGATCTGGTTAGGGAAATCACTGCGACCTGTACCCATAATGGCTGCACCGCCTGCAAAGGCTTCTTCCGGCATTATTTCCGGTTCAGGATTGGCCATGGCAAAAATGATCGGGTTGTCGGCCATGTTTTGGATGTCTTCCTTGCTTAGGATTCCCCCTTTACTCACACCAATAAATACGTCCGCCCCTTTGATAATGTCGTGGATGCCTCCATCAACGTCATCAAAGTTGGAGTATTTGATCAGCTCCGTTTTGGCCTTATTCAAATCACCTCTGAAGCGATGAATGGCACCTTTGCTATCTGCTACGATCAGCTGCTTTACAGATACACAAAGCTCGGAGTCGATATGGAAGCAGCGCAACAGCTTGGCAATGGCGATGCCCGCAGCACCAGCTCCGTTGATAACTACTTTCAGGTCATTGATAGGCTTGCCCACCACCTTGGCCGCATTGATCAGTGCTGCCAGGGTCACGATGGCGGTACCGTGCTGATCGTCATGAAAAACCGGAATGCCCAGATCCTGCAAAGCCTCTTCTACAATAAAGCTCTCCGGGGCCTTGATATCTTCTAGATTGATACCACCGAAAACCGGAGAAATTCTGCGGATGGTATCGATCAGTTGGTTGGAATCATTGCAGTCGATACAGATAGGAAAGGCGTTGACATCGGCAAATTTCTTGAACAGCATGGCCTTACCTTCCATTACAGGTAGTGAGGCCAGTGCGCCAATATCTCCAAGTCCTAATACGGCCGTTCCGTTAGTGATCACCGCGATGGTATTGTTCTTAATTGTGAGGTCATAAGCCCGTTCAGGATTGCGTTGTATCTCCAGGCAGGGCTCAGCTACACCGGGGGAATACAGCAAGGAAAGATCTTCCTTGCTGTTCACATCCATCTTATTAGTGATTTCCGTTTTACCACGAAGTCGCTCGTGTAGTTCTACCGACTTCTTGTATATGTCGCTCATTATCTTACAGTTGAGTTATGCTAATTCTTAAGGGTTGATTCCGGCATACGGAATGCCCGTCAATTTATGCATATCCCAGTTATAAGTGCTTAAATCTGATCGTTCAAATTTTGTAAAATCGTCATGCCCGCAGGCCCTGGCCACTACCTTCATCAGATCAGTGGTGGCTGAAAAGAAGTTGTGAAGTTGCTTCGCTGAAGACTGAATAATCAATCTCGACCTCAGGTTCTCCTTTTGTGTGGCAATGCCTACGGGGCAGTTGTTGGTATTACAAGCGCGCATGCCCAGGCAACCGATCGCCTGGAGGGCAGAGTTGGATACGGCTACGGCATCGGCTCCCATCATCATGGCTTTGGCAAAATCTTCCGCTACCCGCAAACCTCCGGTAATCACCAGGGAAACTTCTTTGGCTCCGCGGTCATCCAGGTGCTTTCTGGCCCGGGCCAGTGCAGGTATGGTAGGTATGTTAATATTGTCACGCAGTACGGTGGGTGCTGCACCGGTACCGCCACCACGACCATCCAGAATGATATAGTCTACGCCTACTTCCAGGGCAAAGTCAATGTCATCTTCCAGGCGGGCTGCCGAGATTTTAAACCCTACCGGAATGCCTCCGGTTACTTCTCTTACTTTTTCTGCAAAATCTTTGAAATCCTTTACCCCGTGAAAATCAGGGAAGGTAGCAGGAGAAATAGCTGATTCACCTTCGTTCAGGCCACGTACTTCTGCAATTTCTTTGGATACTTTGTTTCCCGGAAGGTGCCCGCCTGTACCGGTCTTGGCACCCTGGCCTCCTTTGAAGTGAAAGGCCTGTACTTTTTCCAGCTTGTCCCATGAGAAACCAAACTGCGCAGAGGCGAGCTCATAGAAATAGCGGGAATTGCTTGCCTGCTCATCTGGTAGCATGCCGCCTTCTCCCGAGCAAATACCCGTTCCAGCCATTTCGGCTCCTTTAGAGAGTGAGATTTTTGCCTCTCTCGACAAGGCGCCAAACGACATATCAGAAACGAAGAGTGGAATGTCGAGTTCCAGTGGTTTTTTAGCTCCGGGGCCAATCACAGTTTTGGTACCTACGCTTTCATGATCGAGCAGAGGTCTGCGCGAAAGTTGTGCGGGTAAAAACTGAATGTCTTCCCACTTTGGTAAGGTGTTGCGATCTACTCCCATGGCGGCCGATGGCCCATGATGTCCCCAGTTTTTCAGTCCGTTTTTAGCCAGTTCTGTGATATACCTTGTATAGGGTTCAGTGCTTTCAGGGTGAGTATCAGCGTAAGCCCCCAGGTAAGATTCACGATCGAAAGGAGCGGGGCTCGTTACTTCATAGTCCAGCACATCCTGCTCATCAATCATTACATCATCTCCTTCTATGGTAGCCGGAAATTTGTGAAGGACTTCGCTGTTGTTGTATTCACTCACCCCGGTATCGATGCGATAATCCCAATTATGGAGTCCGCAGATCAGGTTATGCCCATCTACATGTCCATCAGAAAGTAAGGCTCCACGGTGAAGGCAGCGACCGTACAAAACGGATACTTCTTCTCCATAGCGGATCACGACCAAATCGGTAGCTGATACTAAAGCATGGGTGGGTTGTTTTTCTTCGAGTGCCGAAAAGCTGGCGACTTTGACAGGTTTCTTCATTATGTTGATTGACTAAAAAAATCTCTTCATTCGAAATTAACTATCTCGTAGCAAGACAGTTGTTGCGTAAATGACAAGATAAGAATCTGGGGCTAATTTGTGCGGACAGAAGTCTTTAAACTTGCCAATTCATTATTCCTTATGAAATAAAGATAGTCGGCCAGCAGGAAGGCTCCTATACCTGTGAAGATGTGCCAGAGGAAATGTGTACCAAATGCGACATAGTCTGTAAATTCTTTGTCGACCTGGCGAAAGTAGATGGCCAGTACAAAGCAAAGTGCACTGATAATGATGTTGATCGTTTTCTTAAACTGATACTTTCTCAGAATCAGGAAAACGGGCAATAGGAAGGCAATACCGCTGATCGTGTATGACATGTTGATACCTCCTTGTCCGGGAATGAAATCAATAATGCCAAAGCGCAGTAAGAAAACCGGAGTGACGGCAACAAAGCCCATCCACCATTTAGGCAATACCTTGGCCCAGAAATAGACTGTAATCATCAAGGTAAGAAAGAGGGCTGGCATAAAATCCATCAGCAAAAAAAGCCTGGAGCTTCTTAAGCCATGAAAGAGAGTGCTGCCGATTCCGTTGATCAGAAGAAAAGGAATAGCCGCCAGCAGAAAACCGTATTGGCCCGGGTTTTTGCGAATTTTCCACAGATAATAGACAGCAGGGGCTGCTATGGCCAGCGAAGAAAAGGCATTCCAGGGCTCCACTATCAGATTATCCGTGATATGGGTTTCCGCATACCAGGGTCCTCCGTCTGTTATTTGCTGTGGTAAAAAAAGCATCATGTTGTTAACTGAGAATGGAGGGATTTAGTTGCTGAAAATTGTAGTTAACCGGACAAGCCGTCCCTACTACATCAATTTGCGGAGTGGGAGTAAAAAGTAGTCCCCACACAGGCACGAAACCGGTATGGGGACGTTCAACTCAACTCAACCAAAGTTAATTTACTCACCTATATATACGCAAAAAGTGGAAAAACCATTTCTTAAAGTTTGTTAAAAGTTAAAACGACTGATAAACATCGGGTATGAAATGACGAAGAGATATGATTTGTTCCCCGGAGCAGGCAGAAAGGAGGAACTGTGTTATACATCAACTCACCTGTCGCAGGTTATCCTGATCTGGGACAACTAGGTGCATACGATAAATATTGGTGGTTTAGCCACTCCCTGTTTGATCGCAGGTTTATCCTTTTCAATGCGTACCATCTTGGTTTGAGGTTGGAGATTCCTCGTTCCTCGGAATGGGAAAGGCTGGTTAGAACTTAGCCCAACTCTTCTTTTCTATGCTGAAGAATGAAGCATCTAAGAAGAGTTGGGTTAAACAGATTATCAATAGACAGCGTCCTTCTTTGCTTTCATTGAATCTCATGATGAATTTTTAAAGTGATTATTTCAAACCATGTTCTTGAAGGAGAACATCCGTTAAGAACATGATTCAGTTAAACAGTGTTAAACTCCTAATGATTTAGTTGTAGAATCGTAACTGCTTACTTAGTTTAGTCCTCAGAATAGAAACAAAACTCCTGTACCATGAAAACACTTGTAACGATATTCAGCCTCTTTTTACTGATTCCCGCTGGCGGAGAAGACATCATCATGCGTCATGATGTGGACGAAGCAAAGTATTTTGAACTGGCCGAAAAGTATGGAGCCACCGCGATCAGGCTCAATGCCGGAGTGGGTACTTTTATCCAGCCTGACTGGATTATCACCGCTTCCCATGTTTGTGAAAACCCTGAATATGTGGGTAAAGAGCTGACCATTAATGGCAAGGTATATCCGATTAAAAAAGTGGTGATGCATCCTGATTTTGGTATGAATCGAGGTATTTCCAATGATATCGCGTTGATTCAGTTGGAAAGCAAGGTGCCGGGGGTGAAGCTGGCCAAGCTCTATAACAAATCGGACGAAGTAGGAAAAGAAATCGTATTTGTAGGTACTGGTTATGCTGGTACAGGCGATAAGGGAATGGCCGATGGTGCAGTGAACAAAGACCGCAAGCTTCGAGCCGCGCAGAATAAGGTAGACGGAACAGAAAGAGAAGGTTTTATTCGCTTTACTTTCGACTCTCCTGATTCTGGTAAGGCGCTACCCCTGGAAGGTATCAGCGGCCCGGGTGATTCCGGTGGGCCTGCTCTTTGGTTTGATGGTGATCAGGCCTATATCATGGGCGTCAGTTCACACCAGGATGGTCGTGGCATGGGCAAGCCTGAAGGCCGCTATGGCGTCTGGGAGTACTATGCCAGGGTGAGTGATTATGTTGATTGGGTTGAGGGGGTAGTGGCTGGTAAGTAGGTCTTAAATTCATTGGTGCTGTAGCTCGGACGGTGGTTTATATATCCATCATGTTATCAGTAAGTAGTTAACCGTTATCAGGTTGGACGGAAAGTCCAGCCTTTTTTAATGGTAGGGACGAAGTATCTGAGGCTGAATAAGTGCCCGAACTCCTCCTAGAGATTGCTTCTGCGCCTGAAGGTTTATCGCAACGACCATATGGAGGTAACGAAGTAATCTTATTGTCACATTTGGCGATTAAAGGACTCAATTAATAAGTGGATCAAGCGCTTAGGTCCATTAACAGTCATGAGTTCGGAGAATTCGCGACAAGTGAATGGTTATAATGCATCAAGTTTTTTGGAAAGTTCCTCCGCAAATTGCCAAGCCTGGGGGCAAGATTTTTTTAGCTTGATTTTTGAATCAAACTTGGTTAAAAATTCATTTGAAAGCTGAGTCTTAAATTTGTCCAGTCTTTCTTTGTTTTCCTTTCCTTTCAAGGAGTTTTCTTGAGAAACCATTTGCCCTGAAACGGGCTTTCCTTTGATAAGAACTAACTCTTTTTTAAAATTTTCTTTAAAGATAGAT
Organism: Roseivirga sp.; assembly: GCA_021404565.1. Classification (GTDB taxonomy): domain Bacteria; phylum Bacteroidota; class Bacteroidia; order Cytophagales; family Cyclobacteriaceae; genus Roseivirga. The sequence continues at coordinate 151,652 of JAAWWF010000003.1, forward strand.
TTCAATATATCTTCTGGATATAAATCTTCTATTGTGCTGTTAGGGGGGAGGACCTCTAGGATGTTTCTTAACGTAAAAACTGATTTAGAGGAATAGGAGCCCTTGATTCTGGAAGTAATGTCCTTTTTTACTTTATTACCTTCCTCGTCATCATCTAAAATTATTATTGCAGGAACATTCTCATCTGCCAATATTGAGGCAATAGAATAAACTTTACTTCCACCACCAGCGTGCTTTATTGAAAGCTCTCCATTGTCCCTATTAAATTTCATCAGATGCTCGATAAGCAGTTTATCTGACAATCCCTCTACGAGCATTATGTTTTTGGGTAATAACTCGCGCATTAAATCCAGACCAAATGCTTTTGACAAAACTTCCTCATCTGCGAGGTTTGTACTTTCATTGAGTTGATTGATCTTTGTAGAAGTATCTTTTTGAACTATCCAATGTCTATCCATTGTCTTGGTATCAATCATGTAGTGGCTATGAGTTGCCACTATAACTTGATTCTTCTTGCCAATTTTGAGCAGTTCATCTCGCATGAATCGAATCCCGCTTGGGTGCAGATGAACCTCCGGCTCGTCTAAGAGAATTAGGTTATTTGTTAAAACCTCACTTTCTGTTTCAGCTGATAGACTTAGTATAAGAGAAATGAATTGTCTGAAGCCATCACTCCTTTGATTCATATTGTAATACTGATATTTATTTATTTTGTCTTCTATATGAACACTACATAAATCACCATCAAGGCTTATGTTCAGGTTGATTTTATGTTCCTTCCAGATCTTATTTACGTGCTTTGTAAGGGATTCAGACAACGAATCCTGTAACTCAGCTTTACTAGAAGCACTTTTCATTGCTTTTTCAATAGTCTCTTTTATTTCTTCACTGGTGGTTTTTCCATAAATATGAAATATGTTTTTTATCGGTATCGAAATAGAGTTGTCTTCTTTGAATTCCGACAACGAGATTGATTCGTTGATTAGATAATCGGGTGTGGCTTTCCAGTAAGTAATTTTGGGGATGCTCGCATTGAGATTGGGTTTGATTATCTCTAAACAGATTTTCTCGAAACGTTTTTGATTCAATATGTTTTTTTTATCACTCTCAGGAAGATCTTTGTTTATAGGTTGAATGCCAGTGAAGTCCCTAGTTATATCATCGATAGTTTCTTGTGATTCGATCGATACGTATTGGTCTAGTTTTGCCACAGTTTTGAGTTTGAATTCGTAGGCTGAGTTTGCATCTCCATCTACTCCTAAATATATGTTTTTGACCAATTTGGTTATACTGAATTTGTCAACGAGTTCATTAGCATTAGGTAAGAATTGTCTAAGTTTTTTTCGATAGAACTCTTGATTTTCAATAACGAGTTCCACATATAAGTCTACATAATCCTGATCTTTTTGACCTGTCTTATGACAAATCGATTCGTACTCTAAATCTGTAAAACCTTTTGGGATAAGGTTAATTGCTTCTAGAATGTTTGATTTACCACTTTCGTTTATACCTGCAAGTATTGTGGTAGAGCTTTTGGTATGTCTGTTTCCGTAAGACGCTAAGGGAATTTTGAGATCTGCTATGCTCTTGTAGTTTCTTATTTTAATTGATCTGATATACATTAAAACTCTTTAGTAAATACTAGGATGACCTATTAATTTACTAATACTATGAATTAATAAGAAATTTTACCGAATTGAAGGTGTCATTTTTATCGATGAAATATTCAGTCATATGTTATTAATGTTCCCATTAACACAAACTTTGGCCTCGCCAATCATCTCCACATACCTATCTGTCCATGCCTGCTGCTCATCTTCTGAAAGGTTGGGGGCAGTGAGGTGTTGCACGGCCGTAGCGATATCTGGGTAGAATTCAATATGTACCTCCGCTTCAGCCAGGTGCTTTACGAGCTTATGATACTTGATGTCTTCATTGATTAGGTGTTGGGCGATTTCCTGATTTGTCATGGCTGTGTTTTTTGATGATAACTTATGTTTTCAAGTTATCTATGGCGATGCGGAAATCGGTTAACGGATTTGTTAACAGGCTTGTATAATTTCAGAGTATTTGCGATTTGACTTTGGGTAGTTACCCCTCAGTCCACTAAGATTTCTGTCAATTTCTTAATAGTCGTAAGGACGGCTCCCCTGAAATGGGAGCATTTAGATTTGTGCTCGAAACTTATTTTTGTCTATTGATCCAGCGTTTTTAATTCAACCTGAAGGGTGGCTTGGGGTAAGGCATCTAAGGCCTTAGTGCCCGAACTCCTCCCGGAGATTCCTTCACTCCCTGCGGTTGTTCGGAATGACGAACGGGAAAGTCATTGCCCTGGAGGCACGACCAAAGCAATCTTACAGTGGCTTACCTCAAATCTTACTCTTAACCAGCAGCGACACTTCGGCCCGATGGGCATTGCGGGTTGATATATGCGTTTCTTGCTGATTCTCAGTTGGTTGTGTCAAAATGATACGAGCCCGTATTGTATTGACACATTCTTTTTCTAGGTTGATTTTGATAAGTGTTTGGTAATCAGGTTTTTGTATTTGTGGCTTTGTACTTGTCACAGATGTGGTGAAGAGAGCGCATTTTTTTAACCCAAACCTCATTACAATGCTCAGACATTATCTAAAAACAGCCATCAGAAGTCTTGCCAGACGAAAACTATATTTCGCCATCAATACCATTGGTCTCTCCTTTGGTGTGGCCATCAGTCTTATCCTATTTGTCTTTGTCATCAACGAATGGAGCTTTGATCGCTCACATGAAAAAGGCGATCAGATTTTCAGAGTGGTGCAATGGGACTACACCTCTGATACCTATGAGCAGGAGCAAAAGTGGTGGTCGGATGAGCAGGAGGGGATACGTAAGCGTGATGTTACGCTGGGGGTGGGATATCATCTGAATGAGGTACTGCCCGAAGTGAAAAATGCCACGAGGTTCAGCGGCTTTAGCGGATATGTAAAAAAGGATGAGAAGTGGCTGGCAGAAAGATGGCATTTTGTAGACAGTAGCTTCTTTGAAATGTTCTCATTTCAGGTGATAGATGCCGAGGGGCCGGAATTCTTTCGAAAAATACAAGGGGTAGTAATATCCAAACAAACTGCCCAAAAGTACTTTGGCAATGAGCGGGCTATCGGTAAGGAGCTTTTCATCGCTACCTCAGTGGACGGTCCGGAAGATCAGAGAAACTATGCGACAGAGTCTTCTATATTTAAGGTGGCTGCGGTAGTAGATGTACCCGATAACTCTTCTATCCAGTTCGATTTTCTCATCCAGTATCGGGCTAAGAAAGGCTATTCAGATTTTTCCAGCGACCGCGGACTGATGTTCAATTCGGGGAACCGCCACACGACTTTCGTGGAGCTGAATGCGGCCTCTGATCATGTTGCGGCTGATAAAAAGGTAAATGATGAGCTAAAAGAGGTTTATGCTCAAACCATCGATCTGCTTCGTGACAGACGCAAGCTGTCGGAGGCTAACCCGGTGATGGCTTTTGAATTGATGCCATTGAAGGATGTACATTTCAGTACCGCTGTGGGTAACAGCCCGCTTCAAACCAAGAGCCGTATCAACACACTGATTCTGCTTTCTATAGGCCTGCTTATTCTTTTTATAGTCAGCATTAATTGCGTCACGCTTAATTTGGGAACTTTGGGTATGCGCGTGAATGAATTTGGGGTGCGCAAGATTGTGGGGGCGCAGAAAAGGCAGCTCAGTTGGCAAATGTATACTGAGGCCAGTATCCAGCTTTTTATCGCTCTACTGTTTGCCATTACCATTATCCAGTTTCTGAGTGGCGTTTTCAACAATGTTACCGGGGGTAGTGTTAGCCTCATAGGCGACTGGGCCTTGTTTGCAGCGCTGGGGCTGGGTCTTTTCGCAATACTCTCATTGGTGATTGGCTTTTTTCCGCTGTTGGTGGTCTTTCGTATGAAGCTTACTCAATTCCTGAAGGGAAGAAATACCTATCGCGTGAGGCCCCGGCTTATCAAATCGGTGATTGGCTTTCAGTTTGCCCTGGGCTTGCTCCTTTTTGTGGTGGTGATCAATATGAAAGACCAACTCGTCTACTTGCTCAACAAAGACATGGGCTTTGACAAAGAAAGCGTACTGGTGATCGAGGACCTTGGGGGACAGTCGAACCTTTTTAAGCGAGAGGCCAGCGCCATTCCCGGTGTGGAGAATGTGAGTCTTACGAACTCTTCTCTTTTTGCCAAGGGCATGTTTGCGATCTTCTGGAAAGACAGCGAGACCAATAAATTCACCAATGTATTTATGTCCACGGTGGACGAGGAGTTTATGGAAACATTGGATATTAAGCTTGATAGTGGCAGGTTCTTTCAGAATTCTCCCTTCGATGTTACCAATTCGGTATTGGTGAATCAAACCTTTTATCAGATGCTGAAGAAGGCTGACGATTTTTCCGGTAAGTACAAAGACAAGCAGATCGTAGGGGTGATCTCCGACTTTAACCTGATGCCCCTGACGAAGAAAGTAGAGCCATTGGTGGTTAATTTCAACCCATCTACCAGCAAGGGGTATAACAACGCTTACATCAAACTTAGTGGAGATAACAATGTGCCGGAGGTGATCAAATCGCTCGAAACCTCATGGAATCGCCTATACCCCGACAGGTTATTCGCTTTTAACTTCCTGGATGAAAAGATATCCAGCGAGTATGCCACCTTTGAAAAGATGGTAAATGCCGTTACCTACCTATCGGTTCTGGCTATTGTATTCAGCTGTATGGGACTGTTTGGCCTGATGAGTATTCTGGTGATGAACCGACTGAAGGAAATCGGAATCCGGAAGGTATTCGGAGCCAGTATCAGCCAGATTTATTTATTACTGTCTCGTGATTTTGCACTGATGGTATTGATTGCAGGGTCTGTGATTGCTTATCCGGCCTGGCGCATTATGGAAAACTGGCTGGAGAACTTTGCCTACACCGACAACCAGTTTACATCACTCTTTCTCATCGGGGTAGGGGTGGTTACTGGGTTGTGCCTGGCTATCGTGAGTTTCCATACACTGCGCACCGCCAGAATCAATCCCGTGGATTATCTGAGATACGAGTAAAGCATGTTTATGAAACAGGTCCTTCTAAAACAGAGGGCCTGTTTCAGGAACTTTGGTAATGACTAACTGCCAATTTTCTTGCTTACCCAGCCTTTCACAGTGATACCGGATTTGATACTGATGGTAGAACCATCAGCTGCAGCCGCATCTTTGTACACCCCCATATTGGTTTGTACTGTAGGACCGGGCTTCAGGGGTTCATCCAGTGCTTCAAAAATAAAGGTAGGTACGGTATAACCCTTGCTGGCTTTCGCGCTTTCCTGTGTATCCAGCTCAGTCAGAATATCCTTAATCACAGGGACACTTTTTTTGTCTGTAGCATCTCCTTCAGCACCTGTTTCACCGATAAAGATTTGCAAGGTCGGATGCAGCGTTGCATAATAGGCTTGTACCTTGGCCTGCCACTCATATACACCCGCAGCACTGCCAATACCAGCCGCATCCGGGTAGGGATCAATAAACACAAAGGGATTGCCGCCATTCCAGCTTGGGTCCCAGCCATCCACTATGGCTTTTACCATCTTATCAGAGGCGTCATTGCCTGATTGGTCTGGCAGGCTGCTGAAGGACACTGAGAGTGGATAATTCAATTTCTTGTATTCAGCGTTGGCTTTGATGGCTGTTATCATATTCGTCAGGTCGGTGTGCGTATAGCCATTGGCGTTTACCTCATTCCCCAGCAACAAGGCCTTTACCTGGCCCGTGTTGCTACCGAGCTGAGTAGAAAACTCTTTGAAATAATCAGTGGCCTGGCTGTCAGTTAGCAGATAGGTTTTCATACCGGGGTTCATGCTGATTACGGCTTCCACTTCACTGTTGGTATTCATTACATTGACGAGCGCCTGGGTGCAGGGGTCGAGATCTGAATTACTGGGAAAGCCCGCTACCCTGAAACCATATACCCGGATAAGCTTAAAGGTCTTCACTATCTCAGCAAGCCGGTCTTGCGAGTACTGAATCTGGTTAGGCCGACTGAACTTTACTGTCGGGCTTACATACCAGTTGCACATATTGGTATGAAAGCAGATGCCCACATTGTAGCTAAAAGGTGTTTGAGTTGGGAGGGTATAGGGCGGTGTTGATGCTTTGGTCATATTAAGTGCTTTGGCTATCAAATTAGGGGTTTGGGTTGAGAATTCAAGAGGATTTTCTCCGGTCCCTCCTAGTCCTCGATCTTAAAATAAAAGGAAAAGTTAACCTGATTGTTTTCAAAACTGCTGAGTAATACCGGAGGAGCTTCCGACAGGGAAATTCCGTTTTTGCCGGCATGTTCATAAATATGTAAGAAGGCATTCCAGATCAGCTCGGGTTGCGTAGTGCTGTAGGCCAGGTAATCACCTGTTGAAAAATCAAAAGTCCCGAATTCCTCATTTCCAGCTACATTGTTGTTGGCAGAAACCCCATGAAAAGAGGTGAGCTTTTCAGGAGCAGTATCCTCAGGGTCTGAGTAATAAATAGAGACTGTCGGAAAGTGCTCATAGTAAATTCCTTCCCTACCTAATGCCTCTTTGAGTTCACTTACAAATTCAGGGGTCTTCTCATAGGGGCCGTAAAAGAGCCGGCCGGTATAGCTCGAAGTTGTGGCAATTTTGATCTTCTCAATCGTAAAATCGGGTGTGTTTGTCATATCAGGTGGTTGCTTTAGGCTGATTGCTTTTCAAGAGGAGTGAACTGATGAGGTTTATAATAAAACCGATTAACAGTACTGTAATAAACATGATGAGCCCCTGAAACCAGAATGTGGTGGCAAACTCAGGCATATCGGCCATTTGACTTTGAGTAGTTCCTTCCTCTTTCCATTGGTCAAAGTCGTTTCCGGCAATGAAAAAAAACAGCATGCTGTAAATAAAGATGATAACCGAGGCTACCAGGGTAATACCCATACCAATTCTGAAACTCTGGCCCATAGATACCACTCCATTATTGAGTTTGTCTCTGAAATATTTAATACCCAGAGGTACACACATAAGAGAGACGATAATGGAGAGGTAACCTACCCATTGCGAGACCCCGAAACCGAGGGGTTTGGCAATAAGAAACCAGTTGAGTAGGCCCAGTACTACTGAGGTAAGCCCACCGATAATCCCATAGCGAATGACAAATTTCTTCATAACTCTTTTGTTTGATCCGGTGGTGATTTTAGGGCTTTTGTGCCTCACAAACATCCATCAAAAGTATGATTTTTGAAAAACTGAACGAAATGATACGAAAGTACCATGTCTGAAAATGCCGTCAGGACGTATCAGTATTGAAGTCAGATAATGCCCAGGTCTCTACCGATTTTTACCGCCTCGGTACGCCTTTTTGCATTGAGCTTGCCCAATACACGGGAGACATGGGTTTTTACGGTGCTTTCCGAAATAAAGAGGCTATTGGCTATTTCCATATTGGAAAGTCCATCGGCCATTAAGAGCAATACTCTGTGTTCTTGCTTGCTCAGGTCCGCTCGGTAGTCGGTGGAATTACTGTCAGGTGAAATTACTTTGGCTGAGCTTTTGGTATACAAAAAGCGATTGATGAAAAAGCCGATGAGAATAAACAGACAGCCGGCAATGATGATAAATACATCACTGGAATCCTGTGAGCTTAGAATGGTCAGCTTACTCAATTGAAAGAGGAGAGCAATGGCTGCTGCCAGTCCACCGAAAATTAAAATGGTTTGTCTCATCAGCTAATGAAATCAATACTCAAGTTAATCATTTGTTGAAATTTTCTGATGCTGAGTTTCTGAAGGCCCCTGACTTTCTATTGGCAATGTTGCTTCATAAAACGATCGACCAGGTTGGCGATGGCTCCTATGTTATCTTTGTCGTACAAAAAATCCTTGTGTTCCCCGGGGAGTGTTTGATTCAGTTTTATGTTGTTGTTATAAACATGCCATTTGTAATCATACTCCAGTCGATACCTGATATTTGATGAGTTGGAAGCTTTGATAATACCCAATGGAAAATCGGCTTGTGAGGGCCTTTCCCCACTAAGCTCAAAGGCGTTGAAAAAGTTGTCGTAGCCCGCCCGATGCCTTGATTCCGGGGCTTGATTTCTGTCCGCTGTTTTTGAGGAGTGTCTACTTTTTGTCATCTGAAAGCGCCTGCGCATTATGTGGCCGAGCTGCTTGGGCTTTCTTATATGTTGGTAAAGCAGTTGGGTTGCTCTCAGCCAGTTGGAGACCTTTTTCCTTCTTTTGTTACTGGCCTGGTAGGTGTGTGTGTCCAGCATTACCACGCCCACATTACTGTTGGCTTGAGAAGCTGTGCTATAGGCCAAATATCCTGCAAATGAGTGCCCTATAAAACATGAAAAACCAATTGAGCTATTCTTCAGAAGCTGAGAGCATTTTTTCGCGATACTGTCTGGTGATTCATAGCGCTTTCCTGAGCCGGGTGTGTATTGAATAAGAAAGCTGTTGTAGTTTTCTTCGAGCAGGTCAACTATGGGCAAATAGTGTTCATAACCTACATACATAGAGGGGAAGAAGAGGATATTAGGATTTTGTGAATTGAAGCCCCCAATGTTTTTGAGAAGATAGGGGCGGGTATTTTCAAGGTAGTCAAAAAGCTCCCCATAGCGAGGGTTCATATAGATAGCGTTGGGCTCAATTTCTACATCAAAGGCCTTGTTCAACAATGTAGATAAGACTGCTGCGGAAATGGAGTCACCTCCGAGGTCCTTGAAAAAGTGTTTGCCGTCAAATTCAGTTTCGGCCGGAAATACTCTATGCCACTGCTCATAATAGTTGAGGTCTTTATCGCTGTACTCTGCATTGCGATCGCGTTGGATTAGTTTCCTTACACCTTCAATGTCCGGTTTGCCACTATGAGTTTTCGGAAGCTTCTCATTGAAAACATACAATTGAAAACTTTGGGTTTGCAACAGATCAGTTAAAAGTCTGCGTACCTGGTTTTTTTTGAGAACGCTGTGAATAAATAGTCTTAGTACAGATCCCCGGCCGGACAGATCGGCACGGCAATCAAAGATGTTATCCTCTCTGAGGATGGTTTGTTCCAGTTGGTCAAGATCAACGAATTCACCTTTCAGTTTTAACCGGGCTCTGGACGCATTGCCTAGAATTAGTTTTCCATTAGCATCAATCTGCCCCTCGTCATCTGAAATAAAGATGCGATCGCCATTTTCAGATTCAGAAAAACTATCGGGTCCCTGTATATACCTGGTGCCCATTACCTTGCTGGTTATAGCAATGCGGCCATATGATAAAGGCTGACCCCCGGTGTCAACAATGGAGAGTTCCTTTTCGGGAATCGGTGAGTAAGGGATTTCCTTTTTAGGCAAAGGAGTATCTGTTTCTGAAATATACTCCGCGATACTCCTGGCTTCCGAACTGGCAATGGCTACCTGCAGTTTACTGTGCCGGGGAAACTTCTTTTGAAACAAAGCAATATCACGGACATAGACCGGCTCACCTCCCAGGCATATAAATCGGATGTCGAGGCGGCTGAAATCGTATTGATAGTTCAACAGGGGCCTGAACATGGTGGGTATCAGCGTGGTCATGGTAATTCGCTTGTATTTCCAGAATTCATAAATACCGGTGATGGCCAGCGAGGCATTGTTGTAAATATGCAGAGAGGCTCCTGAAAGCAGGGCAGGGAAAATGGAGGACAAAGAAGCGCTGAAACTCAGGGAAGAAATAACATCGATGTTATCTTCAGAACCAATTTCATGTGCTTCTACCTGCCGGATGGTGTCTTCCAGGATCGAATAGTAACTATGTTCAGTAATCTTTGTGGCTGCCAGGCCGCCTGAGCTGGTAGTCCAACAGAAGGGGGCTTCTGCGGGCATCTCTTCCCTGACTTCAAAATCACCAGACAGGTGGGAAACTCCTTCAGTATATTGTGATTCGTTCAGGAGAAAGACATCCTCTAAAACTGCCGGCTCAGTTTGATCAATCAGCTGACTGTTGGTGGACCAAAAAGCCTTGCCTGATACCAAAGTGGCAAAGATGGCCGGGATACCTTGCAGTGGGTGAGCCAGGTCTATCCCGATGACACATTTATGAGAGGTGCCCAGGAATATGGATAGTCTTTTAACCCTGCTTAAGAGTTCATCAAAAGACAATTCCTCTTTGCCGAAGGTAGCGAAGGGTTTATTGCTGTAGTAAGCTGCCTGCTTTTGTAAGTACCTCCAGAGGTTTGGATACATATTCACAATAAGATGCGTAATGAGAGAAGTTCGATTTTACGAGGTTTTGGTAGCTAATGCTACCGGTGTATGCCCAGGAAACAAACTCAGTGTGGCCTTTTAGCCGGGCCAGTCTTATCCGGTCAGCAATCACCTGCTTATGAAGTCCCATATTTCTGTAGGCAGGTAATATCGCTCCGGCAGATAGAAATACGCATTCTGGCCCATAATAATTCGAGCAAATACCTGCTCTGTTTCCTTCATGATTTACAAAGAAAAAATCTACGCTGTCCTCCTGCCATAACAACTCAAAGTTTGAGGATACTTCTTTGTAATCGGTGTTGTCCGACCCAAAACCTTCCAGGTAAATACGGGTATATTCCAGCAGGTCTTTGCCGGTTTTGACCTCCGTCAGGACTAATTCATTTTTACTTATCTGCAGATCTCTTTTTATGGTTTGTTTCAGGCAGGCAATCTCATGAAAAGTCTCTTCCAGAACCAGATTTGTAAACGAGTCTTTTATGACAGCAGGGAAGAGAAGTTTAATGTCTGACCTACCTTCTGCTAAGTACAGATGAAGTACCTCTTCCAATTCAGCCTGCCGGTAATTCGCTGATTTGAACAGTATGTAATTGAAATAATCTACCTCGCTGAATTGATAAAATGTAAGAGAATCAGTATCACCGAATCTGATACCAGGTTTTCGGTTTTGAAAACAGGATAACCTGAATTGATCATAGGTTTGAAAAGTGTACATCTGAGTAGCGAAATTGTCAGGTGCCTGACTACAAATGTATAGAGCGAATGATGAAATGAAAGCGCCACGCAAACAATTGGTTAACCGCTTGTGTATCAACTATAAGCTTCCCGGTTTAAAAGAAAGAATAGTACTGTCTTTAATTGAAAAAAGTCTGAATTATGAGGGCAGTCCGGCTTTATGAAATCCACTCACTGATGTCTTGCTTCATGGCCTGCTCCCAAAACTCTCTTTTATTCTGGTATATATGGGTTAATGGCCAGGGGCCCTTTTCACGTCCACTCGTCCAGGTAAGGTGAACTACCGCAATGCGCCCATCTTCGAGTTCTATGAGGATATCGTCATTGTCCTGTCTTCTGCCGATTAAGGTCGCTTTCAGTCGGTATAGCCGGTGTTTGCGATGAACTTCTTTTTTTAACTCCTTCAAAAGCTCTTGTTTAACATCCTGTGAATATGCGTTGATATCCTCCCACGGTGGATCGAATTGAAGTTGGAAGTTGTCAGATTCATTCATGAATGGAACAGATAGAAACGTCTGGTCTATTATTCAGACCGGATCAATTTATAATACTTCTCAATAATTTCCATCATTCTTTGCCTGTGCTCCTAGCCAGGGAATTCCCTTTCAATAAATGTCTAGGGTTCGTGGGTTGAAATAAGTGAACCATCGCTTCTTGAAGATTTTGAAATTCAAGTAGATTACAAACCCCAAGAGAACTTCTCAGGGAGATTACCTGTCTGTTTCAGGCAGGCTTCGCCATTGCTCGTAATGACGATTATAAACGTCACTGCGAGCAACGCGAAGCAGTCTTGTAGTATTGTTCCAAAGTGATTGGGAAATTACTACTTCTCAGTACTAAATGAACTGGCAGGGAGTCCTTCTTTATTGAATAAGGTTGGTATACCCCTGTCTTTCCATGCATAGCGTACGTACATTGGTTTTTGAATAGAGGGGTGATAGACTTCAACAGTGTTATCCACTACAAAGGCTTTTACGGAAATGAAATCTTTGTTTTCTCCCGCTATCTCAAATCCACTTAATCGACCTTTAACGATATCCAGGCCTGAACCTACATGATCAAATTCCACAATGATCTTATTACCGTCTACCCGATGACTTCTGTAGAGTGGTCCCGAAGCAATCAGGTCTTTTCCATAGTCATTGGCCAGGGCAAGGCCGGCCAGCCTGGCACCCACATCCTGCTTATTGGCCGGGTGAATGTTGGTATAGTTGCCAATGTCCATCGTTACAACCATACCGGTGTTGATAGTCGAGAGCGTCTTGCGCTGGGCATCACGGAGCTTCTGTGATTGGTCATTTTCAATCGGGCCAGTGTGGTATCGAAATGGTGCTATCTGTACAAAGTAAAAGGGGAAATCATTATTCCAGCGTTCCCTCCAGTCTTCAATCATGGCAGAGAAGAGTCTTTCGTATTGGGTTGCACGACCTACATTCGATTCTCCCTGATACCAGATAGCTCCTTTAATGGTATAAGGTAAAAGAGGGTTGATCATGGCATTGAAAAGGACCGATGGCGTACCTGAAGACAACTTCCGAATATCAGGCCGAGCTTCAAAACCGTTTTCGTCCAGGGTGTAACTGTAGAACTTGCCCTGGTATATCTCAGCCACAGGCCTCGATTTCCATGTTCCGTTCAGGTCGATTTTTTCACCAGAGCCAGATGATAAAGTAATAGGCCCGTTAACGGCACCGGGCCCTCCGGTATCAATAGCACGAATGGCGATTACATTTTCACCCTCTTTCAGAATTGATGTGGGCACAGTATACTCTCGCTTTACATTATAGTAGCCCGGTCCACCTAAGCCGCCAATTTTTTGGCCATTGACATAAGTAGCATCCATATCATCAATGGCTCCTATATCAAGTGTGTATTCGGTATCGAGGTTGGTGATTGTGAACTTCTTCCTAAGCCATATAGCCCCGTCTATTTCACCACTGCCAAGTTCATCAAACCGGCCTGGTAGCTCAGCTTCAGACCATTTGCTGTCATCAAAGTCAGCTTGAGAGGCCTGTTCATCGGCAAAACTGATATTGTTCCAGTCATCCTCCGTATTTGGAATAGAGACGGTTTCCCATTTGGCAAACCAGTCATTAGTCGCTTGTTGAGAGGCTGAATTACCCAGGCTTTCGAGCGCTTTGTCAAAATCTCTAAGGCTTGTTAGCTTAGATTTACTGGCCCAGGCTTCTGCAGGTGTACCTCCCCAACTGGAGTGGATGATGCCAATGGGAATATTGAGTTGCTGATGAAGCTTGCGGGCAAAGAAATAGGCTGTGGCACTAAAATCACCAGCGGTTTGTGGAGAAGTTACCTCCCAACTGCCAGTGATAGAATTTATGGGGTTGGCTGTCAGGTTGCGCTGAACTGTTAACATGCGAATGTCAGGATAGGCTGCATTTGAAATTTCTTCGGCAGAATTCTGAATAATGTCATTTGGTGGCCAGCCTTTTAAGGGCATTTCCATATTCGATTGTCCCGATGCCAGCCAAATCTCACCAATCATCACATCTGCTATTTTGATGGTACTGTCTCTGGTGCTGACCTGAACCTCAAAAGGGCCGCCAGCAGCTGGTGTGGGAATTATCAGTTGCCAGTGTCCGTTTTCATCGGCCTCTCCCTCAACCTCGCTACCCCAGCTTCCAGAAATGGTCACCGTCTGGTTGGCTCCCGATTCTCCCCAAATGGCCACAGATTCTTTTTGTTGTAGCACCATATGATCAGAGAAGAGGGGACTTAATGCTAATGAATCAACACTTTTGGAATCGCAAGAGACTAAAACTGCCAGAATAATAAGGACTACTAAGGGGCGGAATTTGTGAGAGAACATAACAAGTCGGGGCTGATTATGTTTGAATATAGGCATTCGCTCTTAAGCATCCATTTGTTTAGCCAATAGGGCTTCTTTTGAAGGTCTAGAGCCTGCTCTATTTAAGCATGAAAACACGTATCCAATCTCTTTCTTTTCCTCAATTCAAAAATGCTATTGCCTAATCGCGAATAGCCCTTATTTTTGCAGGAATGCGAAAGCGCATCTGAGTCAATATTATGTCAAACACGAACAATACCCCAACCCCTAAGAAGGCCGTCCTCCTTCTGGAAGATGGTTCCAGATTTGAAGGCGTAGCCATTGGTAAAATCGGGATAGCCGGAGGCGAAATATGCTTTAATACAGGCATGACCGGCTATCAGGAAATTTACACCGACCCCTCTTACTACGGACAAATTGTAGTTAATACCACTTCTCACATAGGCAACTATGGTGTGGAAAGCAGCGAACAGGAATCTGATGCGCCCAAGATCAGAGGCCTGGTAGTAAATGCTTTTTCAGAAGATTTTAGCAGACCTACAGGAGATTCATCACTTCAGCAATATCTGGAGGATAACAACATTGTAGGAATTGCCGGTTTGGATACCCGTTTACTCGTCCGTCAAATAAGAGATAAGGGCGCTATGAACTCTATTATATGTTCAAGCGATCTTTCTGACGATGAAATGGCACGAGAGCTCGCTTCCATTCCATCTATGGAAGGGCTTGAGCTGTCCTCTTTTGTAAGCACAAAAGAGCCATACTTTGTGGGCGATGAAAATGCAGCGCACAAAGTGGCAGTGCTGGACATTGGTGTGAAAACCAGTATCCTGACACACCTTGCCAGCCGTGGTTGCTACCTGAAGGTATTTAATGCAAAAACTTCATTTGATGAGATGGCTGCCTGGAACCCAGATGGCTACTTCCTGTCTAACGGACCGGGTGACCCCTCTGCCATGGACTATGCTGTTGACACGGCTAAAAAAATTATTGAGACTGATAAACCACTCTTTGGTATCTGTCTTGGACATCAAATCATATCACTGGCCTGTGGTATCTCTACTTTCAAAATGCACAATGGTCACAGAGGATTGAATCACCCTGTGAAAAACCTCGTGTCTGGTAAAAGTGAGGTTACCTCTCAAAACCACGGTTTTGCAGTCAACAGAGAAGATGTAGAGGCTTCAGAATTGGTTGAAATGACGCATGTGAATCTCAATGATCACACGGTAGCGGGCATCCAGGTAAAAGGACGGAAAACGTTTTCCGTACAATATCACCCTGAGTCTTCTCCCGGTCCACACGATTCGCGTTATTTGTTCGATCAATTTATCGCCCTATTCTAATTGTAATTGAAATATGAGTTTAATCGAAAGTATACATGCCCGTCAAATCCTCGATTCAAGAGGTAATCCTACCATTGAAGTAGACGTAGTCACTGAGAATGGTGTCATGGGCAGAGCTGCAGTACCATCAGGTGCTTCTACCGGAGCCCACGAAGCAGTGGAGTTAAGAGATGGAGACAAAGATGTTTACCTGGGCAAAGGGGTAACCAAGGCGGTTGACAATGTAAATGATATTCTGGCAGCTGAGTTGATCGGATACCCTGTATTCCAGCAAAACCTGATCGACAAGATCATGATCGAGGCTGACGGTACACCTAATAAGAGCAAGCTCGGAGCTAATGCTATTCTGGGAGTTTCTCTGGCTGTAGCCAAAGCCGCTGCTGAAGAACTGGGTCAGCCACTTTACAGATACGTTGGTGGTGTAAGCGCCAATACACTACCCGTGCCTATGATGAATATCATCAATGGAGGTAGCCATGCCGATAATTCTATCGACTTTCAGGAATTTATGATCATGCCTATCGGTGCTGCTACTTTCAGCGAAGGTATCCGCATGGGAGCGGAGATTTTCCATCACCTGAAAAAAGTACTTTCTTCCAGAGGTCTGGCGACCAATGTAGGAGATGAGGGAGGTTTTGCACCAAACCTTGGTTCTGATGACGAAGCCCTGGAGGTAATCTCCCTGGCCGTTGAAAATGCCGGTTACAAAGTAGGTGACGATATTGTATTTGCCCTGGATGTAGCATCTTCCGAGTTCTACCTGGAAGATGAAAAAGTATATTACTTCAAAGATTCTACTGGTAAAAAACTATCTCCTGTGGAGATGGCAGATTACCTGGCTGATTTGGCAGCACGATACCCAATCTGGTCTATTGAAGACGGTATGTTCGAAGATGACTGGGAGGGCTGGAAAGCTTTAACTGAGAAGATCGGAGATAAGGTACAATTGGTAGGGGACGACCTTTTCGTAACGAATGTTGAGCGCCTGCAAAAAGGAATTGACAATGGTATTGCTAACTCAATCCTTATTAAGGTAAACCAGATTGGTACTTTGTCTGAAACCATTGCTGCCGTAAGCCTTGCCAACAGAAATGGCTATACTGCTGTTATGTCACACCGCTCTGGTGAGACTGAAGATAATACCATTGCTGATTTGGCAGTAGCTTTAAACACCGGACAGATCAAAACAGGATCTGCTTCGCGTTCAGACAGAATGGCTAAGTATAACCAACTGATCAGAATTGAAGAAGAACTGGCTGAAGTAGGTAAGTACCCCGGAAGAGAGTTCAGAAAGGCTTATTAAACTTTCAAAACATTATAAGTAAGCCCGCTGACCGATGGTTAGTGGGTTTTTTTGTTGCCATAAACTCCGCCAGGTCAATTGCCAAAAATAGAGAGGGGATTGATAGAAGCTGCCCACCCACGAAATAACTCCAGGAATTCTTAACTCAAAATGTGTTTTTTAATCAGATTCACCTCTTTTTGGCTTATATTGTTGTGTTTTTTTAAACTACTTCGAAAGAAGATTCCGAAACTACTACTATGAAAACTAAGCCAAACAAACTCACATTGGCAATACTAATGCTAGTACCAACATTTCTTCTTCTTCTTCATCTTTCTTGTGAAGGTGAAGGTGTTGATATACCTCATTGTACTATACCGGTAAACATAGAGGTGTTAGGAGCCTGGGATTCTGTTGTTGGAAGAAGTACAGGAAGCATAAGTGTTGAAGCTACCAGAGGAAATGGAGGCTATGAATACAGCCTTAACGGAGGGGCATTTCAAAGTTCTGGAGAGTTTATAGACTTGGCTGGAGGTGACTATACGGTTGTAGCGAGGGATAGACAGGGCTGCTCTAATTCTGTTTTATTGACTATAAACGAAGTTGAAGTTCCTTCTTTTGCCAATGTTGTATTGCCAATTGTTGAAATGAGTTGTTCTATCCGTTCTTGTCATGATGGCAGACGCCAGCTATTTCAGATGATAGACTATGCTGATATTATTCCACGAGTTGCAGCGATGAGATTGAGCGTTACCAATCGAACAATGCCTCCTCGCGGGAGGACCGCTCTGACCGATGCTCAGATCAACTCTATTGTGACCTGGATCGATGGGGATGCTCCTAATAACTAGAAAAAGCTTGTTTTTGACATTGTCTTAAAAATTGGGTTATTTTTGTAGTATGAAGGTTTTAGACCGAATCCCTAAGCCCCTGAAAAACTTCTACGTTCTGTTGGGCACTTTCTTTTTGGTATGGATGCTCTTTATCGACTCGAATGATTTCGTTTCGCAATACAGACTGGCGAGTGAACTTAACAGTCTGAAATCTCAGAAGGAGTATTATCAGGACAAAAAGGTAGAGGTGATCAAAGACCGCGAAGAGCTCACTACCAATCAGCGCTTACTCGAAAAATTTGCCAGGGAAAACTACCTGATGAAGAAACCCAGCGAAGATATTTATGTCGTTGTGCAAAACGATTGACAAAAAAACATTAAAAATAAAGTCCTCGAAAGAGGACTTTTGCGTTACAGGGTATATGAAAAAGCTGATGATCACTTTGGCTGTGCTCTTTGCCGTCTATCAGACCTCCACAGCACAGGTTTATTTTGAAGAAGAATCGGATTCTCTCACGCTCAGGGACAGACTCTATTTTGGAGGCAACCTGTCGCTCAACGTCTTTAGCCAGAATAAGTTTATTGATGTATCACCTCTGGTAGGTTATATGATTGATAACAACTGGTCAGCAGGTGGTGGGCTTACCTATCAGT
The DNA here is from genome assembly GCA_021404565.1 of Roseivirga sp. Lineage (GTDB taxonomy): Bacteria > Bacteroidota > Bacteroidia > Cytophagales > Cyclobacteriaceae > Roseivirga. The sequence continues at coordinate 169,568 of JAAWWF010000003.1, forward strand.
ATATTTCCAGAGAGTTCAGGGCGATTCCCTCAGGTGACAGGTTTACGGTCTCATCAAGCGTTTATGGAGGCCGTGCCTTTGTCAGACGGAATATCAACGAGACCTACTTCGCTTATTCAGAATTTGAAACACTCAGTGCTGAGTTTGGTGTGGGTAATGCCAATTCTACCAGAGAATGGGTCCCCGGATTGTTTATTGGTGCCGGTACTTTCCAGCAATTCTTTAGAAAGGGAGGTATTAACCTGATGATCCTGTATAATGTGCTTCACGATAACCTCAGATCCCCTTATAACAGCGAATGGGTGATAAGAGGAGGGGTAACTCTTTGATTTGAGAGGGTGAAGGATCGTGTATTGTGTTCTCTCGGGACTTCGCGTTCTTTGCGGTAAAAAATTAGAATCTCACTCCGAATTTCTTCCCTAAAGCAGTAAGGTCTTTTATCACAGGTTGTAACAACGGAATGCCATTTGTCATTCGCTCTTGCTCCATGGCCCTTTCAGGGTCTCCGGGAATGACCACCGGCTGTTTCGGGTCAACCGGAGTTGAGTTTCTGAATCTTCTGATCCAGTTGTCCATATGGCTTTTGAATTCATCAGCCGGACGAAAAGCATCTACCCTCATGGCACCAAAGAAATGGCCCAGCCCTTCTCCAACCGGATCCTTGGCAGGTTCCAGATAGCTGACAAAAGGTGGTGCCCAGGGGCCATAATTGGCTCCGGAGAGTACGGCCGAGAAAATGTCTACGACAGAGCCTAAAATGAAACCTTTATGACTTCCATGTTCTCTCGTTCCGCCCAAAGGCAGCCAGGCTCCTCCTTCTTTTACTCCGTGCGAGTTTGTAGTGCCCTGACCTTCTTCATCCTGAATCCAACCTAGTGGCGCATCAGCATCTTTCCTTTGCAATACCTCTAACTTACCATTGGCAGCAGGGGTGGTGGCAAAATCTCCTACAAAAGGAGGTTCTTCCTGAGCGGGTATGGCTACTGCGATTGGGTTGGTGCCCAGAAGTCTTTCTTTGGAGAAGGTAGGGGAGACCAATGGACTGGCGTTGGTCATGGAAATGCCAATCATGTCTTTTTCTACCGCTTTCAGCGAGTGGAAACCAGCAATGCCATAGTGATTGGAGTTCTTTACAGAGACCCAGCCCGTACCTGCTTTTTCTGCTTTTTCTATCGCCACCTGCATGGCAAAAGGTGCTACTACCAGCCCAAGGCCGGCATCGCCATCAACCACCGCAGTACTGGGAGTTTCATAGGTTATTTTAATCTCGGGAGTGGGATTAATTCTTTTCTTTTCCCAGAGTCTCACATAGCCACTCAGCCTGGCCACTCCATGTGAGTCAACCCCTCTCAGGTCAGCCGAAAGTAAGGTGTTGCAGGCGATATTGGCATCCGCCTCAGAACAACCCATCTTCATAAAAACGGCCTTTGCGAAATCGAACAAATGTTGGTGTGAAAATAAAGACATAACAGATACGTGTTATTGTGCCACTTTCTGGCCAATGGTGAGTTTTTCTTCAAAAGAGCTATGTAAAAGCCCTTCTTTAAGGGCATAGGAGCAGGCGGTAATTCCCTCGGTGGTCATATGACGCAATACAAAACGTATAAGGCAACTGGCCACCACGATCATATCTACCCGCATGGTAACCATACCCGGTATTTGCAGGCGTTCTTCTCTGTTTTTAAGAAGAAGGTCCTGATGAATGAGCTCATAAGCGGGGAGAGGAAATTGATAGTTTTTAGCCTCTGAATCACGTTCCAGTTTTGCCCTTTTCAGGTAGATTTCAGTCAGTGTATCAAAAGTGCCTGAGCAGCCGATAAGCCCTGTGGGTTGGTGTACATCTATAGCATCAATGAGTTCGCTGAGGTTTTTAGTTAAAAACTTCTCTAAAGCCAGTATGCTCTTTTCATCGATGGGGTCTTCCTGATGAAACTTGTCAAGTAACCTTTGAGCACCTATTTCAAAGCTATGTCTCCACAGAATTTCGTTTCTGGTGCCAATAACGAACTCAACACTCCCACCTCCGATATCTACCACCAACTGAGGCGTTTCGGGAACTTCCATGGCGGCCTGGACTCCTCTGAAGATAAGCTCGGCTTCCTTTACTCCTGAAATAACCTCTATTTTAATTCCGGTTTTCTCCTTGATTTCTGCAATCAGTTCCTCCCCGTTTTTTGCACTGCGAATAGCACTGGTTGCTACCCCTTTTATGTGGTGTACCTCAAACAGATCAATAACAGTTCGGAAGATTTTTAAGGTGTGTATGGCTCTTTTTCGTGCGTCTTGGGCAATCTTTCCTTTGCTAATGCCATTCTTACCGATTTTGACGGCAATTTTCTCCTTGTAAAGGGTATTGATCTTTTCTCCGTCCATTTCTACAATAAACAGGTGGAAAGTGTTGGTACCTAAATCAATGATCGCTACTCTTTCGCTCATGCCCCTTTTTAGGAAAGGCCGAATATAATGGATAATCATTAATCATGGTTATGCGAATGACAGATTTACCCGTGCAAGAAGTTCGTTTTTTACGGGGTACGTCCATATCTTTGGCAACCTTATAAAAAACACCTATGGCAAATCAAACCAACGGACAGTCACCGGTTCATTTACTGACCAAGGCAGAAAAGTATGAAATACTCGAAGCCAAGAATAAAGAGGCACTTCAGGGAGGAGGCGAAAGACGAATAGCCTCACAGCATAAGAAAGGAAAACTAACCGCCAGAGAGCGTTTAACCCTATTGCTGGATGAAGGTACTTTCGAAGAGATTGGGAAGTTTGTAGAGCACCGTGCGACTGATTTCGGTCTTGAGAAAGAAGTTTATCTGGGAGATGGTGTGGTAACAGGTTATGGTGAGGTAAATGGTCGTTTGGTGTACGTGTATTCTCAGGACTTTACTGTGTTTGGAGGCTCATTGTCCGAAACCCATGCGGAGAAAATTTGCAAGGTGATGGACCTGGCGATGAAAAACGGAGCGCCTATCATTGGCCTGAATGATTCCGGTGGAGCACGAATCCAGGAGGGAGTCGTTTCGCTGGGAGGTTATGCCGACATATTCTACCGCAATACACTGGCCTCAGGCGTTGTTCCTCAATTGTCTGCCATTATGGGGCCCTGTGCAGGAGGAGCAGTCTATTCTCCGGCCATTACAGATTTCATTCTGATGGTAGAAAATACCTCTTACATGTTTGTGACCGGCCCCAATGTGGTGAAAACGGTAACACAGGAGGAAGTAACAGCCGAGGAATTGGGAGGAGCCAGCACTCATAGTACCAAAAGTGGTGTAACGCATTTTTCTTCAGCCAACGAAGTGCAGTGTATCACCGATATCAAAGAGCTATTGTCTTACATGCCGCAGAATTGCGAGGAAGACGCCCCGATATATGAGTACGAGCTGGGAGATGAAACCAAAAAGGAATTGAATGATATCATTCCTGATAACCCGAATCAACCCTACGATATGAGAGAGGTGATTGATGGGGTTGTAGACGATAATTCGTTCAAAGAAGTACATAAGAATTTTGCTGAAAATATTGTGGTGGGTTTTGCCCGCCTGGGCGGTCGTAGCATCGGCATTGTGGGTAACCAGCCTGCTTCTATGGCCGGTGTTCTTGATATTGATGCGAGTGTAAAAGGTGCCCGTTTTGTAAGATTCTGCGATAGTTTCAATATTCCGCTGCTGGTGCTGGAAGATGTACCAGGTTTCCTGCCGGGCACCGATCAGGAATGGAATGCGATTATTACGAATGGAGCCAAGCTGCTTTATGCATTCTCGGAGGCTACGGTACCGAGAGTTACTGTGATTACCCGTAAAGCGTATGGTGGTGCCTATGATGTGATGAATTCCAAGCACATTGGAGCAGATATGAATTACGCCTGGCCAAGTGCTGAAATTGCCGTAATGGGAGCCAAGGGAGCCGCAGAAATCATCTTTAAGAGAGAGATTGCAGAGGCAGAGGACTCAGAATCAAAGCTGCAGGAGAAGGTAGATGAATACACCAGCAAGTTTGCCAATCCCTACCGTGCTGCGAGAAGAGGGTTTATTGATGAGGTGATTACACCTGAAAACACCAGGATCAAGCTGATCAGGGCCTTCAAAATGTTAGAAAACAAGGTGGATACTCTGCCGAAAAAGAAGCACGGTAATATTCCTTTGTAATCAGCGTGCTGATTTTCTGATAGGCTACTAAAAACATCGAAAATGAACGAAAAGAGCGAAAAATTCTTAGTCGAATACTTAAATAACGCGTCCCCAACAGGTTTCGAATCATCTGGCCAGCAAATCTGGCTCGATTATGTAAAACCCTATACGGATAGCTATTTCACAGATAAGTACGGCTCCGCTGTGGGGGTAATTAATTCGGACGCACCCTATAAGGTGGTGATTGAAGCGCATGCCGATGAGATCAGCTGGTTTGTGAATTATATCTCTGATTCAGGTTATATCTATGTGGTAAGAAACGGTGGTTCTGATCATCAGATTGCGCCTTCCATGCGGGTGAATATTCATACGGACAATGGGGTGGTGAAAGGCGTTTTCGGCTGGCCGGCCATTCACGTAAGAGACAGGGCCAGAGAAGAGAAACCTACACTCAAAAACATCCATATTGATGTTGGGGCGGAGTCGAAAGATGAAGTGCTGGAGATGGGAATCCATGTAGGTTCAGTAATCACCTTTGAAGATGAACTGACGCAGCTAAATGATAAATTCTGGTGTGGTAGAGCATTGGACAATCGTATTGGTGGCTATATGATTGCCGAGGTGGCTCGAAGACTTCATGAGAACAAGGTTAAGCTCCCTTTTGGTCTGTATGTGGTCAACGCAGTGCAGGAAGAGATTGGCCTGAGAGGGGCCGAAATGATCGCTGCCAGAATTAAACCTGACGTGGCCATTATTACCGATGTATGCCATGATACCCATTCGCCCATGTATGATAAAAAACAGCAGGGGGATCAGAAATGTGGTAAGGGTCCGGTACTTTCATATGGGCCGGCTGTACATAATAACCTGCTGAACATGGTGATAGGAGTGGCCAAAGAAAAAGAAATTCCATTCCAGCGTGCTGCTGCTTCCAGGTCAACTGGTACTGATACAGATGCTTTTGCCTATTCAAACGAAGGTGTACCCTCAACGCTGATTTCCCTACCACTTAAGTACATGCATACCACGGTAGAAACAGCGCATAAAAAGGATATTGAAGAGGTGATTAACCTGATGTATGAGTTCCTGATTCAGCTGGAAAACAACCATGACTTCAGCTACCTGAAGTAGTGTCTGCTACCCAAGATGTAATCGATCAAATGGGGAGGGCGGTGAGAATACCGGATTCTCCTAAGCGCATTGTTTCCCTGGTGCCTTCACAAACCGAACTCCTGTACGACTTGGGTTTGGGAGACAGGGTAGTGGGCATTACTAAATTTTGTGTACATCCGGCTCATTGGCTTAGGGAGAAAACAATTGTTGGGGGCACCAAGAAATTTCGTTCCGATACAATCAATGCACTTCGACCTGATCTGATTATTGGCAATAAAGAAGAAAACTATAAGGAAGGCATAGAACAGCTTTCTTCTAAATACCCTGTTTGGATGAGCGACATCTTTGACTTTAAAGATGCCCTGGAAATGATTCGCTCTGTTGCCGCCATTTGTAATAAAGCGACAGAAGGGAATGTGTTTGCAGATAAGATTGCCAATGGTTTAAAGACTGTGGAAAAAGGTGATTTTGGCAAGACACTCTACCTGATCTGGAATAAGCCTTACATGGCAGCAGGCAATAACACTTTTATCGATAAGGTATTGGAGCTGGCTGGTTTTGATAACTGTGCACCGGGGCCGAGATATCCCGAAATTTCAGAGAGTAAACTGACAGCACTTAATCCTGATCATGTGCTGTTATCTTCAGAGCCTTATCCATTTAAGGAACAGCATATTGCAGAGGTAAAGGATTTACTGCCTGATGCGAAAGTACAATTGGTAGATGGTGAAATTTTTAGTTGGTATGGAAGTAGATTACTTGAGCTACCAGCTTATCTAAAGGGGTTACAGAAAGAAAAATAGGATTGGGGGGACTCCAGCAGTCCCCCCACCCTAAAAATTACCTAAACACTGCGAACGTACCATACATCCGTTGATGCAGGTACTCCCCAATTTCCTGTTTGATAAAAGGTAATTTGATTGACGCTTTCGCGTTTGGTGAAAGTTGAAATTCGCCCGTTGTCGTCACTTTTGTCTCCTTCACATTTATCAGTAGGGCTTTGCGGAAATTGGTATCCCGATGAAGTAGGCGATGAAGCTTAGCTTTATCAGGGTTCAAAGGCATGCGTAAGTCGAATGCCCGTATTCTTGAATAGTCTTTTTGGCCCATGGCTATATCGATGGCCTCGGTAGTATTGATGTAATAAATAAATGATTGTTTCTTTTTAAACCTGTACTGAGGAATGGCTTGAATAGTAGACTCTACATGATTTTTGACTGCAGCAAAGTCATTATTTTGGAGAGGTAGCGATTTTAAGGATGCAACATAATCAACCCTTTCTTCCTGAGCTTTGGCAAAGGAGTAAGTAGTGACCAGTCCCATACTCGCTACGAGAACGTAAGTGAGTAGAGTCTTCATTTTTGTTTAGGCGAAACAGCCCCAATATGAGTAGCTCATATGGGAATGCCAACATATATTCATAAAAAGTTTTCAGGTCGCTTTTTTTCTGATGTTCGCATCATTAAAAACGTTTTTGGCCTTTTTGAGGCCTTTCGAAGTGGTTGGGGAAGCAGGGCCTTCTACGAGATCAATCCGGTATCAATAAAAAACTCCAGACAGTTGCCTGGAGTTCGACTAATGAAAGGGAGTCAATATCATGCCTTTAGTTCTTGTTCCATATACATGATACAGACCTTTTGAAGGCTAAAATTATGCAAGAAAGTTAAATATCTGGTTTTCAGATTGTTGTATGATAATGGTGTGTCCCAAAAATGGAATTCTCGGCTTTTTTGTCTGAAAAGAAGACAGAGTAGTTAGTTCAGCAATCCGTGAATCAGGGCATATTGGAGTAGCATAATGGTTTTGCCATCCTTAATTTCTCCGCTGGCTATTTGCTCCATTGCTTGCGTGAAAGGTATTTCGATGACCTCAATATCCTCACCCTCATCAGCTCCACCTCCTTCGTTTACCTTCATGTGGTCTTCGTATTCAGCCACAAAAAAGTAAAGAATCTCAGTGACCGAGCCTGGTGACATATAAGCTTCGAAAACTTTCTGGACGTGGCTGATTTTATAACCGGTTTCTTCTTCAGTTTCTTTGCGAATGCAATCTTCTGCATTGTCTTTTTCCAGGAGCCCGGCACAGGTTTCCATGAGCATACCAGAAGGGTTTCCGTTCAGGTAGGTAGGCATTCGGAATTGGCGCGTCAGTACTACCGTTCCCCTTGCTTTGTTGTAAAGAAGAATGGTCGAACCGTTACCCCGGTCATAGGCCTCCCTATCCTGCCGCTGCACAGTACCGTCTTGCCTCTGGTAATCAAAGGTGATTTTCCTTAGGGTGTACCAATTATCGGAGAGAACTTCCTTGTCGTGAATAGTGATTTTGGGGTCCATGATTACAAGAACTCAAGAAGAACAGGATGTACAAAGAGAAATTTTATTTATCCACCTTTTAACTGCTGATGTATTGGGGCAAAGTTGCTGTAACTGAGTATACTCAACAGTCTCAATCGAATTTTCAGGTTTTCGTTTATCACCAATCACCAATCACCAATCACCAATTACCAGTTACCAATCACCCAATTCATATCCTTGCCTGATATGTATAAAGCTGGTGGTAACGTCCTTCTTTGGCAATCAGCTCATCATGTGTACCTCGCTCGAAAATCTCCCCGTCTTCGATGACCAGAATCTGATCGGCCTGACGGATTGTACTTAAGCGGTGGGCAATTACGAAAGTGGTCCTGCCTTTCATTAGCTGAGTCAGACTTTGCTGAATGTAGGTTTCACTTTCTGTATCCAGATTAGAAGTGGCCTCATCCAGAATAAGGATCTGAGGATCTGCCAGGATAGCGCGGGCAATGGCTAGGCGTTGGCGCTGACCACCTGATAATTTAACACCTCGTTCGCCTATCACCGTTTCCAGGCCTTCCTCAAAACGATCGGTAAACTCGTTGACATGAGCTGCTGACACTGCGGCCTGAAGTTCTTCTTCAGTGGCGTTAGGTCTTGGGAAGAGAATGTTATCCCGTATAGTGCCTTCAAACAGGAAGTCATCCTGTAGTACCACCCCCAGATGACTTCGGTAGCTCTTTAGCTTAATGGTGGCCAGGTCTGTACCATCTATGGTAACAGCACCGCCATTGGGTTGCAGAAATGATGCCGCCAGTCCGGCTATGGTGGATTTACCCGAGCCAGAAGTACCAACTAGTGCAGTTACCGAGCCTGAAGGAGCAGAGAAATCTATGCCTTTCAGCACGTCCTTATCCTCTTCATAAGCAAAGGTAACCTTATTGAATTCTATATCTCCTTTAATAGTGCCGAGCGTTTCGGTGCGGGTAGCGTCATCCTCTTCAGCTTCCATATTCATAATTTCCTCAGTACGATCAAGGCCTGCAAAAGCTTCTGTCAGCTGGCTGCCGATGTTTGACATTTGTAGAATCGGAGCTACCAGAAGAGCGAGATAACTGATGAAGGCAAAGAAGTCACCGGAGGTCATTTCACCTTGCATTCCGTAATATCCACCTAAGCCCATGATACCGGTTGATGCCACTCCGGCCAATAGAAAAATAGCCGAACTGGAGACCAGGGCAGTAGCGGTTAAGGACCTCTTAACGTTCAGATAGAGATCATTGACTCCTTCGCTAAATGTGTTGATTTCTGATTCCTCAGCTCCGAACCCCTTGATTACCCGGATACCGCCCAGTGTTTCGGTAAGCCTGCCGGTTACCTGAGCATTTAACTCACCACGTTTTCTGAAAATCGGCCTGATATATTTAAAAGCTTTCATGGCCACGATGCCGAAAAGAATAATTGGCAGGAATACGAAAAGGGTCAATTGATAATTAATCTTGACTAAGATTACGACAACACCAATGGCCGTAATGAATCCCCCGATCATTTGTACGAGCCCGGTACCGACTATATTTCGAACCCCCTCAACATCAGTCATAATTCTGGATACAAGAGCTCCCGATTTCTGGTTATCAAAGAAGTTGATTGGCAGAGAAAGAATCTTTTTTTGTACCTGGACCCTGAGCTTAGCAATTAATGCCTGAGCCTGTACGCTTAGGAGTCTGGTTAATGCAAAAGAAGTAGAAGACCTTACGATAATAGCACCAACTGATACGATCACGACAATTTTGAGTAAGTCCATGCCTGTCTGAGGGACGTGGTAACCCAAAACCTGGAGTGGTTCCGAAGGGGAGGGACTTTTTGTGGCAGAAGGATCATTGATGATAATATAATCTGCAATGACCTTGATAGCCCAGGGTAGTACAAGACTCGCCAGGCTTTGAAGTAATATTAAAACGAGGCCTAAAAGAAGCATCCATTTCCGGGGAAGAATTATCTCTTTAAAAACCTTTTTGGTAGATATTCGGGTAGGTTTAGATTTTGCCATAATGTGATTAGGTACCTCAGTGCAACATAAGAAAGGGTGCGCGAATTCCCCAAATGTCAGATTTATTACATTTTGGGTAAGAGGGGGTTAATGGTCAGAGATTATTTCTTCCCGAATATTTATCCAGTATGTCCTTTTCCTTTTTGGTGAGGCTATCAAAACCTTTCTCAGAGATTTTATCCAGGATGCTATCAACTTCTTCTTGCTTCGCTTTTTTCTCGCTGTTGTAGCGGTCGTCTTTTGAGAGGTATCGGGGCTTTTTCAAAGAAGACCCTAAGATTAAAATTTCAGGCCGTTTGACAATCAGGTAGATGAAAATCACGGAAGGAATCGCTACCAATGCAATCGGGACAGGGTTGGTTATTAAAGACTGAGGGTTAAGCATTACTGCAATCAATAGCCCCACAAGGCCACCACCCAGGTGTGCGTCATGGCCAATATTGTCTCTTTGAGAACGAATTCCCCGGATGGATATAGCGACAAATAGAATTGCAAAGACCCAACTGGGAATAGGGATGGGGAGCAGAATTAAGCTCAGGTTCATCCCGGGGAATAACGCAATAGCCGCGAAAATCACTCCACTGACAGCTCCGGATGCTCCCACAGCACTGTAATTACCATGATTTCGGTGGATATAGAGTGAAAACAGATTGCCTCCCAACAAGCTGCCGAAATAGATGAGCAAGAAACTAACACCTCCTATATGCTCTTCCAGGGTACCACTGAAAGCATAGAGCGAAACCATATTGAAAATGAGGTGCATCCAGCTTATATGGACAAAGCCGGAAGTAATGAGTCGTTTATACTCTTTTGCACCAAGTATTCTGTCAACACGAAACGTGCAGCCCTGGTAAAATTCATAGTCTTTGAAGGCCCTGTAGGAGGCTATGCCATTGGCGATGATAATGATGAGTCCTAAAAAGCCAATCGCATACATGATTACTCCTTAGTTTCTACGCCAGCTTTCCTAAGGTCATTCCAATAGCCCGGATAGCTCTTATTCACCACAGATGGATCATTAATGACCAAATCCTGCTGAGTACAGAGAGGGGCAAAGGCCATGGCCATGCGATGGTCTTCATAGGTCTGAATTTCGACCGGTTGTTCCTGTGTCTGAAATTTCGATCTCACCTCCCAAACCCCGGGTTCTGTCTCCTTGAGCTTTACCTTAAACTTCTTGAGTTCTTTTTTCAACGCAGCTATCCGGTCGGTTTCTTTAATGCGCAGGCTTTCCAGTCCGCTCATCTGGCAGGGTATTTTCTTTACGGCACAAACCACGGCAATGGTTTGAGCCAGATCGGGGCAATCCGTAAAGTCAAAGGAAACCTCTCTTTGATCAGGTATTTTCTGGAGCACTACTCCATCATCTTCAAAAGCGCTCATGACCCCGAGTGAATTCATCATACGCACTATGGCCGTGTCTCCCTGCATTGATTGTGCCCTGAGGCCCAGCAGTTTTACTTTTGCCTGCTGACTGAGTGAGATAAAACTGTACCAGTAGCTGGCGGCAGACCAATCTGATTCAATGGTATAAGTACCCGATTGATAGGCCTGTGACTTGATTTCAATAGTGTCCCCCGACCAGTTTGATTCAATACCAAACCTGTTCATTAAATCCAATGTCATTTGAATATAAGGGCGGCTGCCAATCTTACCCGTAAGGGTAAGCGTTAAGCCTTCAGGCAGGGTAGGGGCGATCATCAGCAGGGCTGAAATGTACTGACTGCTCACATCACCTTTGATACTGATGGTATTTGTCTTCTGGGTTTTGATGGGGCTGATGGCGAGAGGAGGGTAACCGTCTTTTTTCAGGTACTCTACTTTGGCGCCAAGGGTTTTCAGCGCATCGGCCAGTATTTTTACAGGCCTTTGCTGCATACGTTTAGTACCCGTGAGTATTTTCCTTTCCCTGCCTACCGCTGCAAAACCACAGAGAAAGCGCATGGTAGTGCCCGCGTCCAATACATCCCAGGTGTCTTCCTCTGACTTCAGTAGGCGCGTCATGGTCTGTGTATCACGGGCATCTGATAGATTATGCAGTTCAATAGGGTTTTCTGATAGTGCCTGAATGATCAGGGCACGATTGCTCTCACTCTTTGAAGAGGAAAGGGCTATATCAGATTCCTGTAGTATGGCAGTATGTTTCAGGTGAATAGCTTCCAAGTCTATGCCGTTAGTGTTAGGTGGTAGAACAGTGCATCCAAAGCATCCTTTTCGTCAACGGCCACATCGTAAGTAGCCGTGCCGATCTCCGAAATCAATGAATGATTCAATATATTGTTTACATTCTTCTTGTCCTGATACATGTGCTGAATTATTTCGATGAAATCAGCTTTGTGGATTTGAATATCAGGATAAATGCCCAGCAGGGTGTCTCGGATTCTTTCCAACTGATCATCGGGTAAGCCCAGCAATTTTTTGGATAGGAAGCTCTCGCAGATCATACCAATGCTGATAGCCTCGCCATGTAGCAGGTGGTTTTCTGTACCCAGGTAGTGGCTTTCAATAGCATGACCAATGGTATGACCAAAGTTCAGAATCTTTCTGAGTCCTCCCTCTTTCGGGTCTGCTTTGACCACCGCGCTCTTTATTTCTACGGAGTGGGCTATCACAGCATTCCAGTTGGGCTGGTTGAGGCCGTCAACTACTATTTGATCAAAATAGTCTCGGTCAGCGATAATGCCATGTTTGAGCACTTCTGCAAAACCAGAACGGAGCTCTTTTTCGGGTAAGGTTTTCAGAAAGCCAGAGTCGATCAATACGGCATCGGGATCCTGAAAAAAGCCCAGGTGATTCTTCAGACCTCTGAAATCAATTCCCAGCTTTCCGCCTACATTCGCATCAACCGCAGCAAGTAGCGTAGTGGGGATGTTCACAAAACGAATACCCCGCTTGTAGCTCACCGCACAGAAGCCTCCCATGTCACCAATCACTCCACCCCCCAGATTGATTAGCAGGGATTGGCGGTCAAAGGCAAAATCTGTGAGCTCCCCCCAGATGTGTTCACAGGTTTTCAGTGTTTTGTTAACCTCCCCGGAGTGAATATCAATCAAGGTATGCTCTGGTAAGAGAGGTGCTATAATAGGGTAACAATGTTTAAGCGTATTCTCATCGACCAGCACAGCAAGCTGCGAAAATGAGGTTTCTGCCAGATATTCCGGCAAACTATCCACTATGCTGTCGATGACGATTTTGCTCATGCCTTACTTGTAGATGGTACTTCTTTTAATTGAGCCTCCTGTTTTTTCACCGACTCCTCATGGATGGCAAATAAAAGGCTTTTCATAAACTTTTCGGTCATGTTTCTCTTCATACCTTCGTTGATTCGCGACTGCATGACATCCTGCCAACGATCTGGCTGATAAACCGCCAGGTTTCGCTCTTTTTTATACTCTCCGATCTGATCGATGACGCCAAAACGCTCTGCCAGCAACTCAATGATCTGGGTATCGAGGAGGTCTACCTTATGACGGAATTTATCGAGCTCACTCACCACCTCAGGATGATCGCTGACAAACTCACGGAAAATGAGGCTCTCGTAAATAATTTTGAGCGTATCCGGGGTTATTTGCTGCTTGGCATCACTCCATGCATTGTCCGGATCGTTATGAGTTTCGATCATCAGCCCGTCCAGACCGAAGTTGATAGCACGTTGGCTTACCGGGCCTATAATTTCTCTGGTGCCGCAGATATGACTGGGATCGCAAATGACGGAGATACCTGGTATCAGGCGCTTCAGGTGGATGGGCATACTCCATTCGGGCTTGTTACGATAGCGCTTTTCGTATGGATCAGAGAATCCCCTGTGAATCCCTGCCAATTTGGTGATGCCCACCTTGTTGAGTCGTTCAAATGCACCTAACCAGAGCTGCAAGTCAGGATTAATGGGGTTTTTTACCATTACCGGAATGTCAGTTCCTCTCAGGGCTTCGCAGATCTCCTGAACAGAAAATGGGTTTACCGTGGTACGGGCACCAATCCACAGCACTTCCACACCTGCTTTTAAGGCTGCTTCTACATGCTCTGTTTTGGCTACCTCTACGGTGATCGGCACATTGAGAATTTCACGGGCAATTTCCATCCACTCCAGGGCCTCAGATCCAAGTCCTTCAAAAGAACCGGGTCGGGTGCGTGGCTTCCAGATGCCCGCTCTGAAGAGTTCTACTTTGCTTCCGCGTAGTCCCTTCGCGATTGCTTCAATCTGTTGTGGACTTTCTGCGCTACACGGACCGGCAATCAGTAAATGTTCTGATAGCCCCAGGCCCCAATCGGTGATGTCTTGTATTTCCATTGTTTTTAAATTTCAGGCATAAAAAAAGCCTGGTTTTTTTCGAACCAGGCTTGATATATTTTGTTTTTAGTTTCTTTTATCAGAAGCACCGACTCGACTTTAGCATGTTGCTAAAATAAAAAAAGTAGTAAAATCGTGCTTGTCCGTTATTCATTGGGTCAAACTTAGGTATCTTCTCGATAAGTCAAAAGCTTCCATAGATTTTTTTAAGTAAATCGATTTCAGCTCTCTATCAGGCTGAAGGTGGTGGTGTTGTCAGGGTGATCTTCTATGTTTTTTGATATGACCAGAAGATTATTCTTTTCAAGGGCTTCCTCACTTGAAATAACAGCAGCTTTTGAATCGTGGCTATTCCTAAGCTCATCTATGGCTCCGGCTGTACTTGAGCTGGCAATAAAGGTGATATGATGGTATTTGGAGAAAAAACGCTGAGTCTCTTTGATGGCCATGGGATGAGAGTAAATCTTTCGAATACTCCTGATGGTATTGGGTCCGGTACTTCCCAGGTATAAATGGACCGGTAGCTCAAACTGCTCGCGTACATTGAACCCGTAATTTTTGATCCGGTCCAGGTTATTGCTGACCAGTCCCGAGGTACTGTTGCGTATGGCGATCAGAGCCTTTTTAACCCTTCCTTCCTTCAGGGCGGCAAAAATATCATCGAACGAATTGAAGAATGTGTATGACAGGTGTGGGATATAGCGTTTGCGGGCTATATCATGATAAGTGTTTTCCGGTCCCAGTAGGCCTAAGTCTGTCATATAGTTAAAGGATCTCCTCGTCTTCTTGATTAAAAATACTTGTTTGTGCTTTTACGGATTGCTGATGAATTTGTCTATACAATTCCATGGTAAATTCAGGGTCAAGGTTCATGGCCTCTCCCCATTTAGGTCTGGATTTGAATATCTCCTTCCAGCGACTGATCTGAAAAATAGCTACATTATTTTCTTTTTTATAATCTCCTATGCGTGATACAAGATTCATACGGGTCGCAATGGCCTCCAGTATTTCCCTGTCCACCTGATCGATCTGCTGACGAATAGAGGAGAGCTCATCTTTTATTTGCTCATTGGAGAAAGAGGATGAGCGGAGTTGCAATGCATTCAAAATTTCCTTCAAATGCTCCGGGGTCACTTGCTGTTTGGCATCGCTGAGTGCTTTTTCGGGTGCACAGTGAGATTCAATCATCAGGCCATCATAGTCGAGGTCAAGTGCTCGTTGTGCCACCTCCTGTATGAGTTCACTATCTCCGGCTATATGGCTGGGATCGCATATCAGGGGTAGCTCGGGCAGCTCGCTTTTGAGCTCCAATGGAATTTGCCAAAAGGGAACATTCCGGTACTTAGTGGTTTGAAAAGAGTGGAATCCTCTATGTATCGCTCCTAGTTTTGTAATGCCTGCCTTTGAAAACCGCTCTATAGCTCCTTTCCACAAGGCCAGATCAGGGTTGATGGGGTTCTTGATAAATACGGCTACATCACGTCCTTTTACCGCGTCAGCAATTTGCTGAACGTTAAAGGGGTTTACAGTAGTGCGCGCACCAATCCACATCAGCTTTACGCCATGCGCCAGTGCTTCCCTTACATGCTCGGCAGTGGCCACCTCGGTGGCAAACTCCAGCGGATGCTCTTCACCGACCTGATCTACCCAATCCAGGCCTGAAGCTCCATGTCCTTCAAAACTGCCGGGTCGGGTGCGGGGTTTCCAGATGCCTCCTCTCACAAAGTCTACGGGAAGCCCTGCAAAACCCGTTACGGTATCAGTGAACTGATTCACACTTTCTACGCTGCAGGGGCCTGCGATGAGCAAGGGTTTTTTATATCCTTCCACCCATTTTTGTAATGGCTCAATATGCATCAATTCAAACGTTTGATATAGAGATTAACAATACTTTTTCAGATCAGGTTTGTTCTTATATTTGCTCCTAATTTATCAACAATAGAAACAAGAATGCCTGTCGATTTTAATAACCTCGAAATAGCTTTTGCTGCTAAAAATGACAAGGCATTGAAAAAGACGCATTTTGTCTTTTCTACGATGAAAAGCAATGCCCTGGTTAAGGCCGGAACAACACTGACAAAGTTAGCATTAAAATCAGGTCTGCCTGTAAAGGGAATCATCAAACGTACACTTTTCGATATATTCTGTGGTGGTGAAACCATAGATGAGTGCGTAAGAACAGCGGCTCAAATGCAGAAGTTTAAAGTGGGGGCTATCCTGGATTACTCTGTAGAAGGAGAGAAAACAGAAGCTGGTTTTGACAGCACATGTGCCGAGATTATCAGAACCGTAGAAAGAGCCGGGAAATCCGAGAACATGCCCTTTGCAGCATTTAAGGTTACCGGGGTAGGTGCCTTTGATCTATTGGCAAAAATCCATGAAGGCAAAGCATTGTCATCTGACGAAGAGGCTGCTTACGGCAGGGTGGAGGAAAGAGTGGCACGCATTTGCGGTAAAGCTGCAGAGCTTGGGGTCCCAGTGTTGATAGACGCAGAGGAAACCTGGATTCAAAAGCCTATTGACGACCTCACGATCGCCATGATGGAGAAGTATAATAAAGGCCGTGCTTTGGTTTATTATACCTTTCAGATGTATTGCCATCGCATGCTGGAGAACCTGAAGGAACTGCATGCAATGGCATCAGAAAAAGGTTACGTGCTGGGGGCAAAGCTGGTGAGGGGCGCCTACATGGAAAAAGAACGGGCTCGTTCTTTCGATCTACACTATGCCGATCCTATCCAGCCTGATAAGCAGAGTACCGACAGAGATTTTGATGCGGGGCTTGAGTTCTGCGTGGAAAATGTAAAAGAAGTCAATCTCTTTGCCGGTTCGCATAATGAAGACAGTAACCTCAAACTCGCAAAGCTCATAGGTGATCATGGCCTGAGTGTCGATGATAAACGTGTAAGCTTTGGTCAGCTATTTGGTATGAGTGACAACATCTCATACAACCTGGCCAATGCAGGCTATAATGTGGCTAAGTATGTGCCATATGGCCCTATCAAGGCCTCGATGCCTTACCTCTTCAGAAGAGCGGAGGAAAATACTTCTGTAAAGGGGCAAAGCAGCAGAGAACTCACCCTGATCGAGCGCGAAATAGCAAGAAGAAAATCCTAATCTTACCGCCTGGATTCCAGTTTAACGTTGTTGGTTCTCCTATAGTCATTTCGAGCTATATCAAGGCTTTTATATCCAATGGCTTTATAGGTAACCAGGGTATCTTTGGGGGTTGAAGGCAGGCGGTAAAATCCTTCTTCATTGGGTGAGGTACTTTTTCCCGATGGCAATGACCAGATTTTTGCATTGATGATAGGTTCATTTGTTTTTGAATCTTTTAACCACCCCGTAACGTCCGAAACACTAGAGAAGCCGAAGTGAGAACTGACCACTTCCTTATTCTGTTTTTCCAGCATTTCTTTCAGTTCGTCAATGGAGATCTTGAGCTCTGCTAGGGTGATTTCGTCAGAGGGTTCAGATATTGATGTGTCAGCGCAACTGACTGTTATAAATAAAATGGCAAAAAGAGGAATTGGAATAAGAATGGATCTGAGTTTTTTCATTTTTGTTGCTTTGGGATTATCAATCATTT
The DNA here is from genome assembly GCA_021404565.1 of Roseivirga sp. Lineage (GTDB taxonomy): Bacteria > Bacteroidota > Bacteroidia > Cytophagales > Cyclobacteriaceae > Roseivirga. The sequence goes on from JAAWWF010000003.1 coordinate 187,041, forward strand.
TCAGTCTTTTTTCTACCGGGTGTGCTGAGAAGGAATGGGCGAATTGATACCCGGATTGTTTGAGGCTATACCGGACCAGTAAATCGGCATAAGAAGCTTTATCCCAGCTCCGAATAACTGCCTCATCAGCAATGTATTCGTGCTGTAACTTGAGCGCTTTATGGTATAGGTAGATTATAGGGTTAAACCAGAATAGCGTTTTTACCAGTTCTAAGAGCAGAAGGTCCAGGCTATGCAGGCCTTTGATATGTGCCTTTTCATGCTCAATGACGGATGTCCCCGATGTACTTTCTTTTACTTCTTTGTTTATAAAGACATAGTGAAAGAAACTAAAGGCCTGTCGGGAATTGATATAAACAAAGGTGAGCCCCTCTGCTTTCTCTTGTTGTCCGCTGCGGATGCACGACCTGATGGACTTGATTTTCATCAGAAACATGATTAGGGTCAGGGAGAGCCCTATCCAGTATATAACCGAAAGCAGACTAACTCCCGTACCGGGAGCTTCTGTGCTCGCTGGTACTGATTCCGGCAGATTTTGGCTACTCCGCCAAACCTGCACTGTCTCCGGAATCTCCATCGATAAGGTGATGGTTATCAAAGGAAAAGCCAATGAGATTGTCACTGATATGAGCAAGTATAAACGATTGAGAGATAGTAATTTTTGCCGGGAGAGTACCAGCCAGTAAAAGAGGTACAGACAAACGAGGCAAACGGAAGCTTCCAGTAAATAATCAACCATGTTTTTGAGGTTTACAGCGTAGGTACTCTGTTTAATCAGGTCAGCTTGTTCACGGATACTCTGATCGAGCGTGAAAAAAGGAGATGGTTACTGTTTATCAAAGACCGCACCTACCATCTCATCATATGGTCTAAGAGGTGCGTGTACCTCTCCATAGCCTTTTTTAGTGAAAACAACAGTTGTATCTGTTTCAGGACGTTCAAAAGAGCATGTACCTTCTGCATTGGTAATACCTTTTGAACGTGATGGAAAACTCATGACCAGAACATCCTTTACTGGTTGTAAACTCTCACGGTCATTTACTCGGCTCATTAATGTCCTGGTATGTACGGTAGTGCTGGTTTCAGCTTCTGAATCAGACGGTGTTTCGTTATTTGGGGATGAGATTCTGTCTGAGCAACCGTAGGCTATGAATAGCATTGTAAGCAATGGTATGGCGATAATCAGCTTTGGTTTTTTCATGGGATTATAAGATTTTTTATGATTTTAAAGTGCTTATAGGTAACTGTATGTTCTGAGAAGCAGGGTATTTACCAGAGTCAGGAGAATTCAACATAAGCTGAGGTTCTAGTCATTGCCTTCTTTCTCGGGAACAGCCTTTTTGGTCAGTGCCACATTCACTATATCTTGTCCTTTATAGGGAACAATCATGTCCTCATAACCTGTTTTGCGGAAGACAACCAGCGAATCTGTCTTATCCATTTGAAGAAGGTAATCACCTTTAGTATTGGTGAAAAGCCCCGAACGTCTGTGATAAGTTTTACCCCCTGCCTTTACGATTGTGTTTTCGCGTGAGTGGATGATAAAGACAGTCACCTTTTCCAATGCTTTTCCAGACTTTTCATCCATTACATGTCCCCGAAGTTTGGGCCCAGTCGGTTGGGTTAAATTGGCATTTTCTGTTTGAGAATAAACCTGCCGATCAAAGCCGAATATGAGTATCAAGGTAAAAATCAGTGGTAATGACCACAGTAGTCTTAGCTTTTTCATGGTATTTGGGTTTAGTTTATCAATCATTTTCAATCTTTTTTCTACTGGGTGTTCTGAGAAGGAATGGGTAAGTGAAAACCCAGACTGTTTGAGACTAAAGCGAACCAGTAAATCGATATAGGAAGTTTTATCACAACTGTGCACGACAGCCTCATCAGCAATGTATTCATGCTGCAATTTCAGGGCTTCGCGGTATAGGTACGTGACCGGATTGAACCACAGAATTACACTTATCAATTCCGTAAAAATCAGGTCAAGAGAATGCCAGTCGCAGGCATGCTTTCCTTCATGTGTAAGTATAGATTGTACCTCTGCTGATGCGATATCAAGACTCTTTGGAATGAATACATATTGAAAGAAAGAGGAGACAGGGCGGTCGTCCGGAACATAGACAAGGCAAAGCCTGTCAAACTTCCTTACAGGGTGTTTTAAGATGGTCTGAATAATTCTGAAGATCCTCAGGAGTAAAATTACTGCCATAGTGCCTGCTCCGATGAGGTAAACTAAAAGCACCGGATTTATTCGTTGTATTGGCTCAGGTTGTTCCGTGGCTCCGTCAGGTATTATGCTGACATAGTCAGGTATGTTAGTGTTAATATTTGATTCTAACTGGTAGAAGGAAATATCGAGTAATGGAATGACCAGACTCAGCAGCAGGGTCGCCAACAGGTAAGCCCGGTTAGAGTTCAGGAGTTTGAGCCTGGACAGACCGAGTCGATAGCAGGCGTAAAATGCCGCCAGGCATACCGATACCTCAATCAAGTAGTTAATCATTTTTCTTCAGTTTTTTAAGGAGATTTTCCACCTGACTTACACTCAGCTCTTTCTCTTCCATCATAAATGAAAGCAGGTTTTCAGAAGAGCCGTTGAAGTACTTTGAGAGTAGATTGGTAATGTTTTTCTTACCGTAATCCCGCTTGGCTACGGAGGCGGTGTATATGAGTACATTACCAAGTTTCTTTCTTTCAACAAAGCCCTTGGTCTCCAGGATTTTTAGAAAAGTACCCACAGTGTTGTAGGCAGGTTTGGGTTCGGGAAGGTCTTCCACAATCTCTTTTATCAAACATTCTTTGAGTTTCCAGATTACTTGCATAATCTGTTCTTCAGCCTTTGTTAATTCCTTCATGTTTTAATATTCCTAATTTTTTAGGATCATTCCTAAAAAATTAGGAATTACTTTTAGCAAAGACCGGAAAACGTTTTCAATTAACAACTGAAAGGCTTCTGGCAGAGTCCCCGTCATAACCTACTAATCAGGTTGATTGAAGTTGTGGTCTGAATAATGGTGGCGGATGTTGTGCGTCAGGGATTCTACTGTAAGGGTGATTTGTGTTTTTCTTCGACCACAATATTGCCGGGAGACGGGAGTGGGCTGGTCAGGATTTAGACCTGCGTTTTTGGAGAAGAAAATTCCCCGGTAAAAGAATCGGTAGGGCTTTGGTCGGGAAGTATTTTTAATAGCAAAAGAGGAACTACGCACACGTAGTTCCTCTTTTGCTGTCAGTTTGCTTTATTTCTGGTTACCGGACTCTCTTTCTTCATAGACAGCCCTGGCTGATGATGGACTTTCCTTTTGAGAGATATTGAGGGCATGTATTTCATGTTCCAATACTTCAATTACTTTTTCATTTGAACTGGCAGTGTACTTTCGTGGTGTACTTGATACACCAATCGCTATTTCATGGGGGGCGGAGGGGTTTTCATAAGTATAAATTATTATATCATGAGGTTCTGTGGTTACTTCAACTACAACTGGTAGTTCTGCAACTTCTGCTATTATTTCTTCCGGTACCTGATCAGAATCCGGGATAGGCGCTTCAGAGCAAGCAAAACTAATGAAGAGAATTGCGAGAATGGGGATAGCGAATAATGGTTTTAACTTGTTCATAATATTTGAGTTTAATTTATTAATCATTTTTAACCGTTGTTGAATAGGGTGCTGACCAAAGCCAGCGATGAGGCTATCGTCAATTTTGGATAGTGTAAACTGCAGTAATGACTGTTCGTAAGTCTCAACATCGGCAACTTCCAGCGCACATTGATCTGCTATATACTCATGTTGTAATTTGACTGCCCCGGAATAGAAATAGGAAAATGGATTGAACCAAAAGGCACATTTTACTAATTCAAAATAGATCAGGTCTATAAAATGTAAGCCTTTTATATGAGCAGTTTCATGGGCCAGTATGTGTGCCTTCAGGTTCGGGTCCTGTGTCAGCCTCTTTCCAATGAAGATGGTGTTAAAGAAGCTATAAGCTTCATTCTCACTGACTTCGATAATGGCTGGGTTTCTCTGATAAGAAAAGCTGTTTCCGATACGCCTTTTGGCTTTTAGTAATCGAATAGTGAAGAGTATGAGAGAAATTACCAGACCTGTAAAGTAGATACTTTGTAATGGAAAGCTTTGTAAATCAATGAGGGTGCTGTCTGTCGTGGTGATTTCAGTACCAATATCCCTTAAAGGACTTACGGCTTGAGACTGATATTTAATGTCAAGCAGGGGAATCAGCATAGAGATAGTGCTGGTGACAATCAGGTAAAACCTGTTAATAGAGAGGAGTTTTTCTCTGTGCAAAAAGATCCGATAAAAGCTGTAAAAAACAGCAAGACAAACCGATGATTGAATCAGGTAGCTAATCATTTTTTTTGAGTTTTTTCATGAGATCCTCAACCTGCTCGATGTTCAGGTCCTTTTCCCTGACCATAAATGAGAAGAGCTTTTCTGCCGACCCTTCAAAGTACTTACCCAGGAAGCCATTCATAGAAGCCCGGGTATAGGCCTTCTGACCGATTGCCGGCTTATACATATAGGTGTTTCCGAACTTCTTTCGACTGACAAAACCTTTGGTTTCCAGTATCTTAAGAAATGTCCCAACGGTGTTATAGGCAGGTTTAGGTTCAGGCATTTCATCCACAATATCCTTGATAAATGCCTTTTTCAGGTCCCACACAATCTGCATAATTTGCTCTTCGGCTTTTGTTAAGTCTTTCATTTATTCCTAAGTGTTTCGGAAATCTCCTAAAGTATTCGGATATATCCTAAGACTTTAGGAGTTATTTAAATGAAAGACCGTTTCTGATGTATGTCGTGTTGAGTGCTATGAGGGTCATATTATGCTTGATTTGCTGTTCTATAATGTTTTTGAATCATTAACTTTGCGCTCTTAAATTTTAAAGCACAATGCAGAAATTAAGCGAGCAGGAGATACAGCGCAGGGAGCAAAGACAGCAGCTTCTGGACCTGAACATCAATCCGTATCCATCTGAAACCTTTGGAGTAAGCCACTTCAGCAAGGAGATTAAGGAAGGATTCGAAGCCGATCCTGAACGCTATAAACAGGTAACTCTGGCAGGCAGACTTATGAGCAGACGTATTCAGGGCTCAGCTACCTTTGCTGAACTGCAGGATGCCCAGGGGCGTATTCAGCTTTATCTGCGCAGAGATGATATCTGCCCTGGAGAGGATAAAACCCTTTACAATACGGTTTTTAAGAAAATTCTCGGTATCGGAGATATTATCGGAGTAGAAGGCTATGTCTTTAAAACTCAGGTAGGAGAAATCTCAGTACATGTCACCGGCTTAACGGTGCTGACCAAAGCTCTAAAACCACTACCTCTTCCAAAAACAGATGGTGATGGTGTGGTTCATGATGCCTTTACCGATCCTGAAAAACGTTACCGTCAGCGCTATGCAGACCTGGTGGTAAATCCTCATGTAAAGGAGACTTTCGTAAAGCGTACTAAAATGGTTAACTCCATGCGCCAGTTTCTGGCAGACAGGGAGTACCTCGAAGTAGAAACACCCATTCTGCAGCCATTGTATGGTGGTGCTGCGGCACGTCCGTTTAAAACGCATCACAATACCCTGGACATGACGCTCTATATGCGTATTGCCAATGAGCTATACCTTAAAAGGTTGATCGTTGGTGGTTTTGATGGTGTTTTTGAGTTTTCAAAAGATTTCAGAAATGAGGGGATGTCTCGTTTCCACAACCCGGAGTTTACCCAGGTGGAGCTCTATGTAGCCTATAAAGACTATGATTGGATGATGAACCTGGTGGAGGAGATGATCGAAAAAGTAGCGATTGACCTTCATGGCACCACCAAGGTACAGGTAGGAGAGAATGTGATTGATTTTCAGCGACCCTGGAAGCGTTTCACCATGTTTGAGGCGATTGAGCATTTTACGGGAATCGACATTTCTGAAATGAATGAAGAGGAGTTGCGGAAAACTGCAAATGGCCTGAAAGTAGAAACGGATGATTCTATGGGCAAAGGCAAGCTCATCGATGAGATTTTCGGAGAGCACTGCGAGCATAAACTGATTCAGCCTACTTATATCACAGATTATCCTGTGGAGATGTCTCCTCTGGCTAAGAAGCACAGAGCCAAAGAAGGTTTGGTAGAGCGCTTTGAAGCTATCTGTAATGGTAAGGAAATATGTAATGCCTTCTCTGAGCTGAATGATCCTATAGATCAGCGTCAGCGCTTCGAAGAGCAGCTGGAGCTTGGCAAAAGAGGTGATGATGAAGCCATGATGCTGGACGAAGATTTCCTCCGGGCCCTCGAGTACGGTATGCCGCCTACTGCAGGTTTGGGTATTGGTATTGACAGACTCTCCATGATCATGACCAATTCTAATTCCATCCAGGATGTGCTCTTCTTCCCTCAGATGAAGCCTGAGAAGAAGGAGGTAGAGTTGACAGAAGAGGCAGCTGGTGTTTTACAATCGCTGAAAAAAGTAGGACGAACAGATCTGGCTGACCTGAAAGGGCAAGCTGGCCTGTCTAATAAGAAATGGGATAAGTCCATCAAGGAGCTTACCCAAAAAGGCCTGGCCAAAGTAGAAAAGACTGATGAAGGACTTTTTGTGCAAATAACAGAATAAGGATCAATTGTGATCTGAAGAGATAGTGGCCTGATTAAACCAATATGTGTTTATTCAGGCCTTTTTCATTTCAGAATTTTGAAGCCAATACCGGAGAGTGTCATCTGCCTGTTACCTTCCAGACTGGTCCATTTGGTTTCGGCAAATACAAAGAACTTCTTCAAAACATCCATTCTCAGGCCTGCCCCGATGTTTACACCGGTAGCTGATTTCTCCTCGGCCAGCCGTACAAATTGAATTGTATAGCATATCTGATCCGGGTCGTTGGAAATCATGCGCCTGAACTCAACCAGTCCGTAAGCCTGGATTTTATTGTTAAGGAAATAGTACTTACTGCCGATATTCAGGTTTCTGAATTTGTAGAAGCAATCAGCATTGGCAAAGGCATAACTGGTATTCACTGCTAGTCTGGGCAACAACCTGTATTCCATCTGAAGCTTAAAGCCGTTGGTCTTTGTATTCCAGGTGGTATTTTCGAGCTGATCATTTGCCCGGCCCAGGTTAAGGCCGACAGAAAAATCCAGCTGTCCTGCTTGCTGGGCATGTAGACCTGAACTAATCAGTACAATTAGGAGTATAGCAAAAATGGAAAACCGCATAGCTGCCTTTTTACTCTTTAGTCACAAAGGCAGGTAAAAAGGTTGTAGCCTTTGGCCGCAACACTGGCTTTAATTATCAAAGAAGCTTCTGCGCCTGCTGATTTTCAGGTCTTTCAATACGGAAGATTTGATCTGGATATCGATGGTATAGGAAGTGAATCGACCGAAAGGAATCCAGTTGGCACGCATTTCCCAGCAACCCAGGTCACGGAAAATACCGACAGAGGTCTGGGTGATTTCCTTCATATCTATATCATAGCCCGTATTGAGTGTTATCTGCCATTTTGGGGTCAGACTTACTTGTCCATAAAGCTTTACAGCCTGCCTTGTTGTGGTGCTGTTGAGCGAGCGGGAGAAGTTGTAGTCATAGCTGAATCGCAGGTTCCAGGGTATGTCCAGGTCCACGTAGGCATTGGGGTCATAAAAGTATTGTGTTTGCTGTCTGATCAGATTTTCTCCTCCATCATTGATAGAACCAAATTGCCCCTGGGGATCGTCAATGAAACCATCCTGAACACGCTGGTTGGGGTTAAAGTTTGGATTTCCATTATTGGCCGGGCCTGATGAGGCATCAGAATTCAGGTTCGTGCTAAGGGATAGCCTGGCACTGGTAAGTGTTCCCAGGCCTTGTCCGCCTTTCCAGGCAAATTGGTTTACCCGCCTGGTAGATGAGGTAAAAGACCCATCCTCATTTTCTGTAGTGGTAGTCAATCTCGTGTAAGGGTCCAGTAACATGCCCATGTTGACATTGAGCTTTCTGTCAAACAGCGTTGTTCGGGCTGTAAAATTAAGCGTAGAAAGGTTAAAAGAGTCTGCAAGAAAATTATAAGAACCGCTGAATGACAGGTTCTCCAGTATGGGCACCTTTTTAGACTGCGCTGTATCGCTGCGAACCTTCGCCTCAACCTTATTGAGTATTGAGAAATTCATGGAAGCAGATTCTCCAAGGGTAGGTGCACCAAAAACGAAGCCATCGTAGATAGAAAGCAGTTGCGTGTCTTCGGGGTCTGTATCAGTTTGTACTGTCTGATAGAAACCGAATTTCTCCTGGCTGAAATCAGGGCGGTAGCTGAAAGAAATGGTTGGCGTTACGATATGCCTTATGGCCTCAAGCCTGCCCCTGTCTCCAAAATTAAACATACCATAAAGCTGTGTCGAAACACCCACGCTCGCTCGGTAAGTATTCGCTCTGCTAAATCCTGAAAGCGTATCAATTCTTACTGCGTTCAGGTCGCTGTCATAGGCATAATCCAGTTCTTCGAGGTACCATAACTCCTGAAATTCTACTGATGGAGTCACGTTCAAATTCTTGAATATCGGAAAGGAGGTAGAAATAGGAATGGTGTGCCTCGCTCCGTTTTTGGCATTCTTTAACAACTCATTAAGGGTATTGAAGCGCACATTGATGGTGTCAGCCTCGCTGGAGCCATTGGCAATGTCGAAACCAGCGGTAGCCGGTCTTACCAGGTTAGTGACACGGTTGCTCACATTAAAGTTCCAGCCTACATTCAATCTCTTTAATATTTCCGCTTTAGAGCCTTTAGCCGGATAAATGCGATTCATATTAACAGACAGCTCAGGCAGCGATACATCGACTATACCGGTTTGCACATTTTGATTGTGTCGTGCACTAAGAGAGTAGCTGATGGGGGTACCGGAAATACTCGAAGAATAAGATATATTCGATCTGAACTCAGAGCGGATATTGTTCTGGAAATTATTGAGCCTGAGGTTATTGCTGTTAAAGGTAGAGGTACCCACATTCACGCTTGCCGAAAAACGACCGTTTCCTCTTGATTCAGGCCTGTGTGCCCATTGAAACCAGAAATCCTTTGAGTCCAGTGGTACCTCTTCAAACTCCAGGTTCCTGTTGCGGTTAAACTCGAACCTGAAATCCCCTGAATATTTGTACCGCTTTCTATAGTTCGATTGGGCCTTTAGTCCCCAGCTGCCTTTAGAATAGATATCACCCGTAAGAGCTGTATGGATATATGGATTCCATACAAAGAAATAGCCGCCCTCGCGTAAAAAAAGTCCCCGGTTTTGCTCACTGCCATATTTAGGGAAAAGGATTCCCGATTTCTCAGCTGATTTGGGCTCCGGAAACATAAAGAAGGGCAATCCCAATGGTGTTGGTATATCTCCCACATAGACCAAAAAAGGCCCTGTGATAATCTTGTCGCCCGGAATCATCTTGATTTTCGTTGACTTGATATAGGTAGTTGCCAGCGGATCATCGCAGGGGATAAAGCGTCCACCAGCTATATAAGCACTGCCGTCTGTGTTTCTCTTTACCACCTCACCAGAGAGGTAACCGTCTTGCTGCTTGGTGGCAACACCCTTGATACGTGCTCTATCAGAATTAAAGTTGTACCTTATTTCTCGGGTTTCAAACTCATCAGGGCCGTCCTTAAACAGGGGTAGTCCCTGCCAGGTCCCTGTGCTGTCCTGAACGCCATTGGCACGGAGTTCGTTTTTTTCGCGGTCTATGACTATTTCAGCAGCATCTAATCTTATATCACCATAAACGATATAAGCATTTCCGTAAAGGTACGTTACGTTGGTGAGTGTCTTGGTTATGATAGAATCTTCAGCATAATACTTAATGGTGGTTTCCACACCATCTTTGTTTATGATCAAAGAATCTGTCGGGTCTGGTCTGGAATTTGTAGAATCACGTACAACTGGAGGTATCGTATCCGACTTAACCGGTAACTCGGCAGTCTTCAGTTTTATGTCCTGTGCATGAAGGCCCAGGGAAACTAAAGTGAGAATGATTATGGTAAAGACGGACTTTTTTGAAAGCACTCGATTTTTCGGTTTTTCGGAAAAATTCAGATTTTTGCGTAAAGTTATTCCAATAACAGAATTCATAAGTAAAGAAGTGAAAAATAATCTGGCCCTTTATCTTGTTTTGTCGTTCGTTGTTATCTCACTAACATCGTTTCAGACAGTTCCTACCGAAAAAGCAAAGAAATTCAAAGTTGTAATCGATCCGGGGCATGGCGGGAAAGATCCCGGTACCCGTGGTTCGTACACACTTGAAAAAGACGTGGTGTTGAAGGTAGCACTGAAAGTAGGCAAATACCTTGAAGACCTGCTTGACGATGTGGAAGTCATTTATACACGAAAAACTGATTCCTACAGTCACCCCAAAATTGATGCCGAAATTGCTAACAATGCGGAGGCCGATCTGTTTGTCTCCATCCATGCCAACGCTATGCCTCCCGGAAATGCCCATGTACGTGGTACAGAAACCTTTGTGATGGGAACTAAAAATGAAGGAAGAAACTTTGAAGTAGCAAAGCGTGAGAACTCAGTGATATTGTTGGAGGAAGATTATAAGGAGGCCTATCAGGATTTTGATCCAACCTCTCCTGAGGTCAATATTATGTTTTCCATTATGCAAGAGGCTTATCAGGAGAATAGTATTATTTTGGCCAATAATATTCAAACACAGTTTGAAAAGCGTGCCGGACGAAAAAACCTGGGGGTAAAGCAATCAAGCCTTTGGGTGCTTTGGAATACGGCAATGCCAAGTGTTTTAGTCGAATTAGGATATTTGACTAATCCGAAAGAAGAAAAAGAGTTAAATAGTGACGAAGTTCAGGACTATTTAGCTTCAGCGATTTTCAGAGGAATAAGGGATTACAAAAAATATTTAGAATCAACCAAGTAAGCGGTGGCTAGCAAAGGCAGAGAGATAAAAGTCGGAATATTTACAGTGCTCATGGCGTCTGCCCTGTATATAGGGTTTAACTACCTGAGGGGACTTGATGTTTTCTCTCCCGAGCAACCCTACTATGTAAAGTTCAACAGCATTAGTGGGCTCAATAAGGGCGACAGGGTGATTCTGAATGGTCTTGATGTGGGGAGCGTGATTGAGCGTAAATTCAGCAATGCGGCTTATGATGAGATTATCGTCACGCTTTATATAGACAGAACCATCTCCCTGACTGAAGGTTCAGTTGCGAAACTATCCCAAGACTTGCTGGGTACAGCCAAGATACAACTCATTGTCAATCATGAGACGGACCAGATACTGGCACCGAGTGATACACTGATAGGTGAAATTGATGAAGGACTCACAGAACGACTGACCGCTACGGGACTTGATGCTGCTGATCAATTGACAGCATTGGTCCGTACCATGCAGGATGTGCTGGAGCCCTTCGCTGAAAATAAGGCTGAGTTGGATTCCACAATCAAAAACTTTAAAGCCCTTTCAGAAAACCTGGTGGAGCTTACCGATGCGACAAAAAACTCGCTGGATCAATTTAACCTGAAAATGGAATTTGTTACTGATTCACTGGTGCATGCCATGGGAGGAATGAAGCCATTGCTGGCCGAATATCAAGCCTTGGGAGAAAAATTCAACGCGATAGACATTGAGTCAAGGTTGTTGAAGGTAGACTCTGTACTTCTGGGTACGCAAGAGCTGCTGACAAGCCTGAACTCTGATGAAGGGATGCTGGGAGAGCTTAAAAACAACGATTCGCTTTACCATTCGCTGAACAAAACGATGGTGGATCTGGATAGTCTGTTTATGGATTTCAGAGAGAACCCGAAACGCTACGTGCACTTCTCGTTATTCGGTCGAAAAAACCGACCACCTGCAGACAAAAAGAAAAAGCGAAGGAAGGACAAATAAATTACCTCCCGGCCTTTCTTTTTTTGGCTTCTAAGGCTATCCCCTCTAATTTAGTCGCAAGTAAACTATATGCCTGTCCCCGGCTAAGGGAAATTCCTATGGACATAGAATTTAACAAGAATGACGATTCCATGCGTCAGCTGGTTTATCAGCTTAACCATAAGCTGAATCAGGTGAAAATGGGCGGTGGAGAAAAGAAAATTGCATCACAGCACAAGAAGGGGAAACTTACTGCCAGAGAGCGAATTGATTATCTGACTGATGATGGCTCTGACTTTTTGGAAGTAGCAGCTTTTGCCGGTGATGGTATGTATACCGAGCAGGGTGGTTGCCCTTCAGGAGGTGTGGTTACCGGCATTGGTAAAGTGAGCGGGCGTGATTGTGTAATAGTGGCCAATGATGCCACCGTAAAGGCAGGCGCCTGGTTTCCTATTACTGCTAAAAAGAATATGCGCGCCCAGGAGATCGCGATGGAAAACCGACTGCCGATTATCTATTTGGTAGACAGTGCAGGTGTGTTTTTGCCCATGCAGGATGAAATTTTCCCCGACAAAGAGCATTTCGGCAGGCAGTTTCGTAACAATGCGAAAATGTCGTCTATGGGTATCATACAGGTAGCGGCTATCATGGGTAGCTGTGTCGCGGGCGGAGCCTATTTGCCCATTATGAGTGACGAGGCGATGATCGTGGACAAAACCGGCTCTATCTTTCTGGCGGGTTCTTACCTGGTAAAGGCAGCTATAGGCGAAGATGTAGATAACGAGACCCTGGGAGGGGCCACTACACAGTCAGAGATTTCAGGTGTGACAGACAACAAGTTCCCTAATGATGAGGCCTGTCTGGATTATATCAGAAGCATCTTTGATAAGATAGGAGACTACGAAAAAGCAGGCTTTGACCGGGCCGAACCCCAATTGCCCAAAGAGGCACTGGATAGTATCTACGGCACCATGCCGGCAGAGCGCACCAAGCCTTATGATACCATTGAAATCATAAAACGATTGGTGGACAATTCAGAATTTGATGAGTACAAAGACCTATATGGCAAATCTATTATCTGTGGTTATGGCCGTATCGATGGCTGGGCTGTAGGGATTGTTGCTAACCAGCGCAAGACGGTGAAATCGAAGAAAGGCGAGATGCAAATGGGGGGGGTGATATATTCAGACTCTGCTGACAAGGCAGCTCGTTTTATCATGAACTGCAACCAACGCAAGATTCCTTTGGTCTTCCTTCAGGACGTAAGCGGCTTTATGGTGGGTAGTAGGGCTGAGCACGGAGGCATTATCAAGGACGGGGCAAAAATGGTGAATGCCATGGCCAATTCTGTCGTGCCTAAGTTTACTGTCATTACAGGAAACTCCTACGGGGCCGGAAATTATGCCATGTGTGGTAAAGCTTATGACCCCAGATTGATTGTGGCCTGGCCTACAGCTCAGCTGGCGGTAATGAGCGGTGCTGCTGCAGCCAAGACACTCCTTCAGATTAAGGTAGCCACGTTGAAGGCGCAGGGTAAAGAAATTACACCCGAAGCACAGGAAGAATTGCGGGAAGAGATAACAAATCGCTATAATGAACAGCTGAGTCCTTACTATGCCGCTTCCAGAATCTGGGTGGACGCCATCATCGATCCGGTAGATACCAGGAAGGTGATTTCTAAAGGCATAGAAATGGCCAACCATGCACCGATAACTGAAAAATTTAATGTTGGGGTGATACAGACCTGATATATGAGTGATAGTGATGCGATAAGTAATAAGGAGCTAAAGGCGCTGGTTTCATTGCTGGACGATACCGATACTGAGGTAGTGCAGCATGTAGAGAATAAGATCATGTCTTTAGGCACCTATATCATTCCCTATCTGGAGTTTGAGTGGGAGAGCAGCTTTAACCCCGTTCTTCAAAAACGGATTGAAGACCTGGTGCATACCCTACAGTTCGAGCTGTTGAAAGAAAAACTGACCGACTGGAAAGATCGGGGAGCAGAAGACCTGCTTTATGGGATGTGGCTCATCAATACCTACCAATATCCAGACCTGGAGTATGAAGACCTGAAGAAAGAGCTTGAGCAAATCTATTATGAAGCCTGGCTGGAGTTTAAGTCTGAAATTCATCCAGTTGACCAGGTAAAGATTCTAAACTCAGTACTCTTTGCCAAACTCAAATTCGGAGCCAATACCAAGAATTTCCACTCACCGGGTAATTCTATGCTCAGTGTGGTTTTGCAGACTAAAAAGGGAAATCCTATCTCGCTTTGTGTCATCTACATACTGGTAGCACAGAAGCTCAAATTGCCGGTTTATGGTGTGAACCTGCCCAACTTGTTCGTGCTTACCTATAAGCAGGGAGACAATCAGTTTTACATCAATGCCTTTAACAGGGGACTGATATTTACACGCAAGGAGGTAGATGAGTATATCGCTAATCTGAACCTGTCACCTAGTGATATGTACTATGAGCCCTGCGAAAACATGGATATCGTTTTAAGGGTCTTGAGAAACCTGATCAATGCACATGAAAAGCTGGGCCATACAGATAAGGTGGAGGAACTGAATGAACTGTTTAAGTTACTCAATAAGAAATAACGGAGATCAGATCAGACTTTTCCAGAAGCGCTTTTCAACCCTGGTGAAGTCATTTCTGTCTTTGATTATGTGTAAATAATCCTTCAGTTTTTTCAGCTCAAGATCTTCTCTGCCTCCTTCAAAATCCTGCACGTAAATGGCATTACCATAATTGGCCGATACTTTAGCAGGAGTATTATCGACAATAAGCATCCTTCTTAATGAAAATCCCGTTCGCTTTATCTTCTTAAGGTTCTTCAGGTTGTATTGTCGGGAAGTTTCAGGGTCTGATTTTGGTGTGCATTTTGAATAACCCCATACAAACTCAAAAGCAAGATCCTCTGGTTTGATTTGATCTGCCACATAGGCTACATAATCATCTCCGGCACTGGACCAGATGGCTAATGAGTAATGCCTGGATAGACCTATGAGAAACTCATTCAGATACGGTCTCTGATAAATATGATACTGATCAAAAGTAAAATCCGCTGGTCTGTTGAGCGCTTCTTTGCTGGCGAAGATCAAGGTCTCATCAAGATCAAATATCAATAGAGGTTTCTGAACAGTGCTCATTTTTTGAAGAGGAGGATAAAATACTCAATTCCTCAGTTTTTCAACCTTGTCCAGGTCTTCTTCTCTGTCTTTGGTCAGATCCAGATTATGAAAATCACTATTCTCAGGCAGGGCAAGGTATAGGTTCGGAATATAGTCTATGGAAACCATGGCTGTGGCACTTTTGACAGCCAGTACATGACCGCCCTTTTTACGTTGATCATCAAGGTAGTGAAGGTGATAGCCGGGTACATTTATTTCCTTCGTGTATTCCGGAAAACGAAACCCCACCATACTACCCTCCGTGACTTCAAGCTGGAAAATGGATTGAGCTTCAACCACCTCCCCAAGTGGGCGATAAGGCCTGGTTTGGACAGGTACACTTCTCGTTTTGAGACCACTGAATTCACCATCGATACGGATGGCATAAAAGAGGTTCCTGGATTTTACAGACTCATCAAGGGTCGTAAGAAGCTCATCATAGCTCATTTCACCGCTCAGCGCAAAGCTTGTGTCTGCCTCGAAATGAGTCAGCACGGCAAAAGGAGTTTTTGTGTCTGTGCCAGGCTCGTAGGCGAGGCCATCTGTTTTTATCTGGTACACTGTGCCATCCAGAACTACCATCTCCCCATCCAGCGCATTGAAGGTACCTATACCAAAATCTCCGTGCTGAGCCAGCTCACCCATGGTCATATCACCATCATAGCCTCCTTCCAGCAGTGCCTTTATGGTAGCATATTGATATACCTGGTTTTTACCAGGAGCAGTGTGCTCCTTTTGAGGAGTACAGGCAGATATAAGAAGCAGCACAAGGCCAGAAATTAAGAGTCGGTGCATTCTATCGGTAAAGGTACTAAGTCGAAAACTATGGTAAGGTGTTTAAGAGAGACAAAAGAGTGACGAGGTTGTATCCAGCATTCTGTTCTTCTAGTATGAATTACCTGAGTGGAAAGGACAATAACCCTTTCTGACATTTAGGCAATGAATAGCAGTTTTTCTTTTTTGGGGACAAAAAGAAACAACAACCCTTTCCGAAAATACCAAATCCAAGCTCAGCTTTACCGCTCTGGGCCCGCGCGTACCATCCCGATAGCCATCGGGACAACCGACTTGTATTTCACACTATTTTCGGTTGAGCCGCCCTCCTTTGGGAATAGAGTGGCTTATTCAAGTTGATCCAGTCTGGGTACAAAGATTATGAATGAGTTAAGTGCTTGAAGTCAATACCTGATTCTAAAAAGCCAGGCAGACGACCAACCCATCGTGCTTATGATAACTTAGCTCAAACTCATCTCGCTGTCCGTTTTCCATAATAGCTCCCTTTTTAGGGAAATGGGCCAAAGGTTCATGGATATAGAGCTGGGTGGCGAATGTGAGCTGAGTGCGACCGTGGAGTTTGTACAATGCCTCTTTAGCCGACCAAATCCAGGTTAGCTTTTCGATGTCCTCTTTTACCCATACCTTCTCGTCCTCATGCAGGAATTTATGTGCAATTCGCTGTATCTGATTTCTGGGGTATTCAATATCGATTCCGGCAGGCCTCTCAGTGTTGATAATGGCGGCCCCATAGTTTTTTGTATGGCTGATGGAAATACCAACATCACTTCCTGCCAGATGGGGTTTCCCAGATTCGTCCTTTACAATTTTAAAGGGGCTGAGGCCATGCGCATCCAGTAAGGTCTTGAGGGCCAGTCGTGCAGAAAGCCATTCCATTTTCCTTGATTCAACCTTTTGTTCGTTGAGCAGATCAGTATCGGCTTTCGAAAATGGATATAGTGCCATCAACTCTTCCAATGGCTCATCTATTTTCCAGAGGGCAAAAGATACGGAAGCGTTAAGAGTGGTTACCCGGGTGACTGGCATGAAATCGAAATTAAAGATTCGCTCAAAGAATCCATACTGGTACTGAAAAAACAATCGTCTGCATATGAATTATTCATAGGTTGTCCCTGTTGATTGCTTAGTTTTGTCTGTCTTTTGGTTATCCATTTGGAAAGGCCCGAAACGTAAGACAAATATGGTCTAAAGCTGTTTTTATGTCAAAAGTAGAAGTTAACAAACTGCACACACTGGGAGGTCACAAAGACTGTGTCTATACACTGGCAAGCGGCCCTGAAAGCCATCAGTTTTTTTCTTCAGGGGCGGATGGTGTTGTGGCCTTATGGGACCTTAATGACCCTGAGAACGGACGCATGATTGCCAAAGTGGAAAGCTCTGTTTATGCACTTCATTACCATGCACCGCGAAATGTGCTGATCATAGGGAAGAATTTTGAAGGGATTCACCTCATCGATATGGAGACCAGGAAAGAAGTAGGGTCCATTAAACTGTCACGGGCTGCAATATTTGACATCAAAGTGGTGCAGGATCATATTATTATCGCTTTTGGTGATGGCATGGTGCGCATACTCAATCTCAGCACCCTGGAAACCATTCACGAATTTCAGGCTTCTGAAAAAAGCGCCCGAACCCTGGCAATCAACGAAGAAGCAGGACATTTGTCAATAGGTTACAGCGATAATCATATCCGTGTTTACTCGCTGCACGACTGGAGTTTGGTGCAGGAAATTGATGCTCATAAAATCTCCGTTTTCAGCATACAATATTCATCCGATTACCGTTATCTGGTTAGCGGAAGCAGAGATGCTCATATCAAAGTCTGGGACGTTAAGAATGGATATTCCCTCAAAGAATCTATAGTCGCTCACATGTTCGCAATAAACCATTTGGATTATAGTCCCGATGGTAAACATTTTGTAACTTGTAGCATGGACAAGTCCATAAAAGTCTGGGATGCAGAGACTTTTCAACTACTCAAAGTGATTGATAAAGCGAGGCATGCAGGCCACGGGACCTCCGTCAATAAGTTGCACTGGAGCAGCTACAACAACCTATTAGTATCGGGCAGTGATGACCGCAGTATATCAATCTGGGATATCAATTTTTAATCTTCCAATAAATGAACATTACACCTTTAGAGATCAGACAAAAGGTTTTTGAAAAAGCTTTTCGCGGTTACGACAAAGAAGAGGTTGCGGCTTTCCTCAATTCACTATCAGTAGAGTGGGAAAGACTCAATGATCAGAGCAAAGAGCTTAAATACAAGCTGGAAGCTTCGGAAAAAGAAGTGCAGAAACTGAGAGAGGTAGAGAATTCGCTATTTAAAACTCTCAAAACAGCTGAAGATACTGGCGCGAACATGATTGAACAGGCTACTAAAACGGCCGAGCTTCATATGAAGGAAACTGAGATGAATGCTGATGCGCTGATGAGTGAAGCCAAGTCGAGAGCCAAATCTATCATAGAAGATGCCGAGAACCGCGCCAAGATGATCATTGAAGATATGGAAGATGAGATCAGGCAGCTGGAGCAGGTGTACCGTGGGCTCGATGCCAATAAGGCCTCGCTGATGTCTGATTTGAAAAACCTGGCCACAGATATTTTTGATAAACTTGAGCGACATAGCGACTTTCCTACTGACATTAAGCCTCACCTGAAAAAGGCGAAAGAACTTTCACGAGATGTGAATGAAAGCAATACCCAGGATGAGGCGGTAAAATCAATGCTCAAACAGTCGGCCACCGAGGCCGCTGCAGTTGAGCATGCTCCTGTTGAGGATTTGGAAGAACCTGCACCAGAGCCAATCGAAGAAGCACCTGAATCCGTTGCGGAAACATCTGAGCCTGTCGTGGAATCAGCACCATTAGAAGCTACTGAGGCGCCTTTGTCACAGAACGAGACGAATGAGGAGGAGGAAACTCCGGCTTCAGATGAGCAAACCTCCGATACTAATGAGGAAGACTCTGAAGAAAAAAATAAAGGCTCCTTCTTTGATCAATTCGATTAATGGACAACGGTATTGTGGCCCTGGAGGGCATGGAATTCTTTGCCTATCACGGGTTTTATAAAGAAGAGCAGCAGATTGGAAATAAGTACTCTGTCGATCTTAAAATTGAGACTGACTTTTCAAAAGCGGCCAATGAAGATGACCTGACAGGTACCATTGATTATGAAGCCCTGTACAATCTGGTCAAACATGAAATGCTGCATCCCAATAAACTATTGGAGAGTATTGGTCAGAAGATCATAAAGGCAGTACTCGATGAGTTTCCAAGGGTTAAAGTGGTAGAAGTAAGCGTAGCCAAATTCAATCCGCCTATCGGAGGGGTTTGTGGTAAAGCCAGAGTGACTTTAAAAAGCGAACGCTGATGAAAAAGCTGCTGATAGTGATCTTTCTTTGCTGTGGAGTGGCTGCCCAGGCCCAGGAGCTGTCAGTATATACCATTTTCAATAAAAAGGCGAAGTCGGTCAGTTTTGGAAAGATGTTCAGGCAGATGGAAGATGCTGATGTGATCCTTTTTGGAGAGCAGCACAATGATGCAGTAGTGCATTGGCTCCAGCTCCAGTTGGTAAAGTCATTACACAATATATATCCCTTGGTTTTAGGGGCTGAAATGTTTGAGAGCGACAATCAGGTAATTCTCAACGAATACCTGGCTGGTCTGATCACTCATCAGCAATTTACCACCGAGGCCAAGGTGTGGAAGAACCATAAAACAGACTACCAGCCACTGCTTGACTTTGCGAAGGAAAACAACCTGTACTTTGTGGCAACGAACATTCCCAGAAGATATGCAAGCCTGGTAAACAGGCAGGGGCTTGAAGGACTTGATCAACTCTCTTCAGAAGCTAAAAACTGGATAGCGCCTTTACCAATTGAGGTAGATCTGACGCTTTCCGGCTATGCCTGGATGATTGAAACAATGGGCGGGCATGCCCAGGGCGATCCTGCCAATATTGCTAAGGCCCAGGCTTCCAAAGATGCTACCATGGCCCATTTTATAGAGCAGAACCTACAGGAGGGAAAGAAATTTGTACACTTTCATGGTACCTTTCACTCGAACAATTTTCAGGGCATCTACGACTACCTTAAAAAGAGTCGGCCGGACCTGAATATCATGACCATTGCCAGTGTCAACCAAAAAGCGATTGATGACCTGGAAGAAGATAACAAGTCCCTGGCAGATTTTGTGGTGGTTACCCCGGCTGATGGCCCCAAGAGTTATTAATACCCTCTATGCCCAGTCCTTCCCAACAGGCGATTAATCATCTCATTGATCTTTTAAAGATTGAAAAAGATGAGGACTATGCTCAGTACCAGCGAAAAATGTTGGACACCTCGGTAAAAGAACGCAAGAAGCAGGGAGTTACCTGGTACCCTGTGGAGCTGGTAAATCGCTATATCAGTACGGGAGAACGGTTTACGCTGGAGTTTGAGAGAACGACAGACCTGGATCAAAACCACTCCTTTCATTCCGGTGCTGTGGTCAGTGTATTTTCAGGTCATGGAGATGAGGCCGAAACGGTTTCAGGAGTGGTAAGCTACCAGCGCAAAGAAAAAATGAAGGTGGTGCTCAATAGCAGCGATTTACCTGAATGGATCAGAGATGGTAAGCTGGGTGTAAACCTGCTCTTTGATGAAGGGAGCTATCGTGAAATGCATGCTGCTTTAAAAGTGGTGGCGGGAGCAGAGAAGGGCCGGGTGGCGGAATTACGTGAAACCCTCTATGGCTCAAGGGAAGCCCGGTTTAAAAACGGATTCGAGTATCAGTCTGTCAATCTCAATCAGAAGCAAAACCTGGCACTGACCAATATATTCAATGCCTCTGATGTGGCCATCATCCATGGACCTCCAGGTACTGGCAAGACCACCACATTGGTAAACGCTATCAAGGAGGTGGTGAAAACGGAGCGGCAGGTGCTGGTATGTGCACAGAGCAATGCAGCGGTAGACCTGGTAGTGGAAAAGCTCGATGAGCTGGGCATGGAGGTGCTGCGGCTGGGGCATCCTGCCAGGGTAACCCCACAGGTGATTGAGAATAGCCTTGATGCGAAAATCGCTAAGCACAGCTTTTTCAAAGAGCTCAAAGACATCCGAAAGAAGTCTGAAGAGTACCGTAGAATGGGCCGCAAATACAAGCGAAACTTTGGCCAGGAAGAGCGCCTGCAGCGAAAGCTGATTATGAAGGAGGCCCGTATGCTCAGGGAGGACGCTGATAGGATAGAGTCACAAATTACAGAAGACCTGATGGACCGGGCACAGGTAATTGCCTGTACACTGGTGGGGTCTACACACACGCTGCTCAGAGACAGAGTTTTTAAATCAGTGTTTATTGACGAGGCCTCTCAGGCTCTGGAACCTGCCTGCTGGATTCCAATTCTGAAATGCTATCGGGTGATTATGGCAGGAGATCATCTGCAACTACCCCCAACGGTTAAATCGGTGAAGGCAGGTAAGGCAGGACTGGAGCAAACACTTTTTGAAAAGGCCATCGCCCATACAAACTCAGATGTAATGCTGGAAAACCAGTATCGGATGCATCCGCACATCATGGACTTCTCGAGTCAGCATTTTTATGAGGGTAAGCTCAAAACTGCTGATGAGGTGATGCAGAGAGATTGGGAAGATGAAGGAGTTAGATTTGAGTTTATTGACACGGCAGGTTGTGGCTACACAGAAAAGGTGAAAAAGGAAACCCGCAGCACCTATAATGAAGAGGAAGCAGCTTTGCTGGTAAAACATCTTTCTGAAAATGTGAAGGAAGGAAAATCAGTAGGAATCATCGCCCCTTACAAGGCACAGATTCAGCTCTTGGCAGAATTGGTGGCCAAAACACCAGCCTTGGATGTAATCCGTGATTTGATCTCTGTCAATACCGTAGATGCTTTTCAGGGACAGGAGCGGGATATTATATATATCAGCCTTACCCGGTCGAATGAGCAGAACGAGATCGGTTTCCTGAAAGAGTACAGGCGCATGAACGTAGCGCTTACCCGTGCTAAGTCAAAGCTTGTAGTATTGGGGGATTCGGCTACCCTGGGTAAGGACAGTTTTTATAATGCTGTATTGGATTATGTACAGTCCATAGGTGGTTATCGCAGTGCTTTTGAATTCCTCTACACATAAAAAAGCCCCGAACTTACCGTTCGAGGCCATTCTATGCTATTCTTTCTGTCTTATGCAGGAGGATTCGGATCTGGTGCCGGGGCAGGATCAGGCTGTGGCGCAGGATCAGGATCTGGTGCCGGAGCCGGTTTCTTTGATAGGTTCTCGTTGAACTTCAAAGCTACGTAAGTACCGGAGCTTATTCCTATCAATCCAAGTGTAGTAGAATCAAAAGTAGGCAACTCGATGACCTTTAGGATTTCCTCAGACGTTTTGCCAGCCATGCATGTACTACAAATGTAGTCTTGCATTTTTCCCATGAATTGGGTGATAAAGGCAAAGCCAAATCCCACATTAAATAATACAGACTGAAATCTGTGAATGCTTACACCATCCTGATCTGAGAGGATATCCATCCAGAAGCCCTTAGAAGCCTCGTGTTGGTGTAATTTGAGGCTAGTGTCATTCGATTGAGAGTTATCAATAACACGGCCAGCTACAGAAGTACCGGCACCAATTCCAATCAGGGTGAGGGCTGTGGAACTCATGATTCCGTTCAGCGTGCCTGTGATACCATAGTCTACTAAAGCGCAGGTAATCACAATAAAGGTCCACCACACCAATTGTGTTCGGGAGTAGCTGTAAGAAGCATCACGGATTTTTTCCTGGGCACTTACATTCTTAATAAGCCTTTGCAAAGGGCTGTCCTTGTTCATCAGAAGGTTGGACAGGAGGATGAGCTCCATGAGTATCACAATACCTGCACCAGCCCACCTTACAATTTCATTAGTCATAAAAGTACGTTTTGGTTGATTTAAAAAGTCTTAGAATTTAGTCAAAATCGTGTAGAAGCGAGAAGAAATATGATGAAATGTAGTGTATGACTGGAAATTGTTGTCAGTGGTGCAATTAAATCGCTTTTTAGATTACAATAATTGTTCTGATGGTAACTGTCAGATATACAGGGTGTTGGGTGACTAAGATGGGTTTGCTAAAAATCCGGCCAGTATATCTGCGGCTTCAGGTTTCAGCCTGAACCATAACTCCGGTTCTATTAGCTCTATTTCTATAAGGGCCAACTGATTACCGTTATCGCGGATAATATCCACGCGGGCATAGGCGGGTAGTGAATCGCAGGCAGCCACAGCCTTTTCGGCAAAAGCCATTTCTTCACTGTTGGGTTCATACAGGCTTACGGAACCTCCAAAATTGTCTTGAACCCTGAAATCACCAGTTTTGGCCTTTTTGATTACGGCATGCGTACAGGTACCACCAATTACAATGAGTGAAATTTCCCCATGTACCAGGATATTGTATTGAAAAGGTTGGAGCATCATGGCTTCACGACTGATTAACTCGTGAAATGTATTTTCATATTGCTCCAGGCGGTGTGACTCTAAGCGATAAGTATGTCTTGCCGACCCTGCCACACAGGGCTTGAGAATGGTTTCGGTCCACCCTGTTTCCTGATGGAGTGTTGAGAGACTGGTTTTTTCGCCAATTTCTATATAGCGGGTTTCAGGAATGTTAATTCCCTTTGTCTGCAAGTCCCGTAGGTAGTGTTTGTCCATGTTCCAATAAACCAACTCTGCCTGGTTGATAAGCCGGGTTTTGGTTGAGGCATGCTGTAACCAGGCTTTCCATTCATCAAAACGATCGAAGTAATCCCAGGTAGTTCTGAAGATCACAGCTTTGGTGCTGGCCCAGTCAAAATCAGGATCCGACCATGATTTTCTATCCACTTTAAATCCCTTATTCTCCAGGGCACCACGCAACATATTGTCCTCTTTCCAGCCTGTCTGCGTTTTCGCGTTGGGAGGCTGTATAAAGTTATCGTCTGTCAGAATTACAAAATCGAAGAGATCCATCGGCCGAAACTAAGATGTTTAATCTAAATCAAAAAGAGCTTTGGTTGAGGTGGGAGCCAGCTCATTTACAAACAAGGTAATGCTGTGTTGTTGGGGTGATCTTCTGCTTCTTTTTCCCTCCTTTCTGTCGTACCATACAGCATCAAAAGCTCCCGTTGTGTTGATTACTACTCTCCATTCCTGGTCCAGCAATGCTTCCTGTTCGTAGCTGGCCGTACCGGTGTTCCAGTCAATGCCAGAGAGTACCTGGGCCGGCAGGTGGGCAATTACCTCTTTCTGATCCACAATGGCCAGCCAGATCGGGTCGGCCAGATGTTCTATGCTCAGGTCTCTGCTTTCATTGTACCAGCCCCAGCCAATGCGTACGGTTTTACCCGCTCTGATGGCAGCGAAGAGCTGTTCTTTGCTACCCTCTAGAGCATTGCCGCTTTTATCATGTTTATAGGCTACCTCCCAGGAAGTTTCTGAGGGTGCAGAGCAGGCGCTTAGCATTAGTAATCCAATCGATATCAGGCAGATGGTGATTTTCATAGCCACAAACCTATCAAACCGACTGAGATATGAAAATCACATCGATCAACGCTTGTTATCAACTGATATAAAGTGGAAATCAGGAGCTTTTCCGATGGTAATCAGAATAACTATTGAGCCAACCAGCGATGCACTTTAGGGAAGATTTGTTGATCAGTCATTCCTTTCCATTCCAGATAAGGTAAGCCTATGTAAGTTCCGTTTTCAAACTGATCAATAAGCCATTGAGAATTATTTTTATAGCCATTTTCATGAAAGACTATTTCTGGAGCAATGTTCAAATATGTCAGCGCGGCATAAGACCATAAGATTGCACCTAACTCATCGCTTTCCGAGGGTGTCTGGTAGTCGCGCAAATCTCCGGCAACTTTTTTCCGATCCTGTGGTGCTAGCACTGCGATATGCCCTGCTTCATGAAGTAAATCTCCGGGATATTTCAACAATTGAGGATCATACTCAATAATGCCCTTATTAATGATAATACCGGGCAGGAAGGTGTCCTGGCTAATTTTTGTTTTCACCACAGAGATACCAATACTGTCAAGAAATGCTATTATTTTTTCCGTTACCACTTTGGAACCGGTCAATTTCTGTTGCACTGTGTTATTGAGGGGTTAGAGGTTGGCTTCCTGTGGATTGATAAATGTAAAACCACGGGTTTCTGCATCTTCCACAAAATCTACTTCAAGCCCGATGAGATACATGGTCTGCTTTTTCTCTACGTGCACGGCAATGCCCTCGACATCATAGCTGATGTCCCCTTCTTTTGGCTTATCAAAGCCCAGCATAAAGCCCATACCTCCACAGCCACTACCACCTTTTACGCCTATGCGCAGGCCATAGCCCTCAGGTATATTCTTGTGGATCATGATGTGCTTTACTTCGGTAATGGCTTTGGCAGAAAGGGTAACCGGCTCGATCATTCAACTACTTTTAACTTGATTTCTGATGTAAACTTAACACCTGACAGATATTCTCACTATTTTCAGACGTTATTTTAACCGTAAACATTTTACGGTCTCATTCACTATGGAATACTTAACTGACTTTCTACAATTATTGGTTCCGGCAGCGCTTGTTTTGTACGCGGTTTATCTCATCGTCCGGAATTTTCTACAAAAAGATTTCGATAAGAAGCTGGTCGAATTAAAGGTGAGTAACAACAGTACCATACTCCCTATCAGACTCCAGGCCTATGAGCGGATTTGCTTGCTGCTGGAGCGGATATCGCCCAATAACATGCTTTTGCGAATGAGTGATCCGTCTTACAATGCACTGCAATTTCAACAGCTGGTGTTGAAGGAGGTGAGGGAAGAGTTCAATCACAATTTGTCGCAGCAGGTGTACATGAGTGAAGAGGTTTGGGAAAAAATCAGAACTACGGTCAACGAGATCATTCAGGTGGTAAATGCCGCTGGTGAGGGTATGACGGCCGAGCACAGTTCTATTGACCTTTCTCAACGGGTATTTGAAGGAATGATCCAACTGGACCGTGACCCTATAGGGGAGGCACTGGCCACGACTAAAAAAGAGATTCAGACATTATTTTAATAAAGCATGTCAGCAGAGAGAGAGCCTTCCGATAAAGAAATGCGCGTGCTGGGAAAGATGAAATCCCGGGCGAAGAAAATTGTCAACGACCATGAGGAGTTGAAAAATCTTCTGACCAAAACAAAAAAGAAGCTGGAAGACGCGCAGGAGGATGATTCCCTGATGAAAAAGATGGGTGATTATATAAAGCTCATTATGAGAATGATCACAGGCTACCTCAATGGTAGTTACAATGATACTCCCTGGCAAACCATCGTATTGCTCGTAGCAGGCTTACTTTATTTCATTACACCTATTGATGCCATACCCGATTTTATTCCCATTGCCGGACTCATTGATGATGCCACTGTGCTCGTTTGGTTAGGCAAATGTTTCCGTGACGACCTCGCCCGTTTTAAAAATTGGGAAAATGTGAACGATTCCGAAGAATAGTTGTTACTCTAAAAGTTACAATTATGAAGAATCGGCAAGATGGAGCAGATAATCACACAAGAGTTGATAAATAAGGCAATGACCTATGAGCAGTATCGCTCAATGATCAACGAACTTTTGGAGAAGGGACTTACGACTGGTCCTAAGCAGAATGAGACCATGCTGAACTATGGCAGACTCAATGCAAAACGCATGAAAAAGTGGGACAAGATCGCCAGGATTACTCCCGAGCTACACGAAAGACTGTTGGATATTAAAAAGCCTGTTACCTGGCTGGTACTCACTGAAGGCTGGTGTGGTGATGCCGCTCAGAACCTGCCTTTTATCAACAAAATGGCCGAGATCAATCCACTGATTAACCTGAAGCTTATTCTTCGCGATGAGAACCTTGAGGTGATGGATGAATACCTGACTGACGGTGGAAGATCTATTCCCAAGCTCATCGTATTAGATGCTGAAAATTTGTCTACACTCGGCACCTGGGGACCCAGACCCGCACCTATGCAGAAACTGGTGATGGATAATAAAGTAACTAAAGAAAAAAATTACGGTGAGCTGAATGAAGTCATGCACCTGTGGTATGCCAAGGATAGAGGGATTACCCTTCAAAATGAAATTTTGGCTATTTTAGGTGTATGGAACAAAAAACAGCAATCATTGCCGGTGCAAGCGGTCTGATTGGCCGGTCACTTACTCAACTATTATTGAAAAGCGATGACTATGGTCAGGTCATTGCACTGGTCAGGAAGCCCTTAGGAATTCAGCACGACAAACTGAAAGAGCACACAGTAGATTTTAATCAACTTAAGGACATGGAAGATTTCCCATCAGGAGATGATATTTTCTGTTGTCTGGGAACCACCATGAAGAAGGCGGGGTCTAAGGATGCCTTTTACAAGGTAGATTTTACCTACCCTTATGAACTTGCCAATCGAGCCCTGAGTGCAGGAGGGAAGCGATTCTTTCTGGTGAGTGCTCAGGGAGCCAATATGAAGTCCCGCGTATTTTATAATAAGGTAAAGGGAGAGTTAGAGGATAAAATCTCTTTTCTGAACTACCGGACCATTTACATCTTTAAGCCAAGTCTGCTCAGAGGAAAACGTAAGGAAAGTAGATTGGGTGAGAGCTTTGCTCAGGCCATTACACGCATAATTCCCTTTATAGGTCCATGGAAGAAATACCATCCTATTCACGCAGATAAAGTGGCTGATGCCATGATGAAAGTGGCCAAGCAAGAAGATAAAGGCTGCTACTTCTATCAGTCAGAGATTATGAGGAAGATGTAGATTCAGAGAATAATTCTGAGTCAGAATTTGGGTTGAGGCAGCAGTCTCAACCTTTTTTATACCTTCCTAATAGCTTAGTTACTTCTGAGCCACTCCATGGCTGCTTTTATTTTTGCATCTTGATCAAGATGCTCAAAGTTATCTCCTTCTATCATGATTCTGTGAGGCATAATACTCATTGTCAGTTTTTCCTGACTATCAAGTTCATAACCTTCAGCCAGCAGTAAGAAGGTTTCGAAGGGCAGGCGATAAAGCTCATTTGACGTCATAAATCCGGCTGTTTTTTCGCCTATAAAGAAAGTTTTTGGGCGGTTGAGAAAGGCCAGGGCAGTGATTTCTCCTGAGCTTCCGGTCATTTGGCTCGTGAGTACTACTACTTTGTCCTGGCTCAGATCAGGGAGACAGGGAGTGGCCAAAGCTGTGATTCTCTCTTCTGCCTGATAAATGCCATTTGCCTTTATAGACCAGGGTAACGTGGTGCCATCTTTCTTCCGGATGCTACCAAAAACTCCTTCTCCAATGAGCTGTTGTATGCCGGCAATCATAGGATACATATTTCCTCCGGTATTCAATCGAAGGTCTATGATCCAGCCTTTGATATCTTCGCTATATATGTTACAAATGGCTTCCTGCAGTATTTGAGCAGATTGCTGCATATCGTCAAAATCATCGGAGGAGTTATCCGGAGGTACCAACACATAAGCGTAGCTACCTAAGCGACTGGCCGTCACAATCGCCTTACCATCGTTAAGAGCAGCAATCAACGGTGTTCTTACATCTTCTTCGTTGAGTTGACCAAAATGAGATGCGTATTTATGATTGCGATGCCAGAAGAAGCTATGATTGTCTTCCATTTTGTCAAAGAGTAGCTGCCATTGAGGAAAAACATCCGAGAATGACTCCATGCTTTTGGCTTTTTTGATTAGATCAGATTTAGCCTCGGACCAGTTAATTTTATCAGCATAAAGCGCTGAGGAAGGAACAATTGTAAAAACCGAATCCAGGAAGTGCTGAATGCTGTCTTTTACTGTCGGAAACGACTGAGATTTCAACCCGACCGGGCTTGTCAGGTATAGGCAAAACAAAAGGATCAAACGGAGTTTGGCGAAGTATGTGTTCAGGTTTCTCATGAATTTTCTTTTTATTAAGACAACACTTTGGAGAGAGCTTATCAATGTGATTCAAAGTTCAAACTTAGCTGTTGAGGAGAGTTCTGAATGAATGATTGCCCATTGAGGATGTCTCATTCGGGGAATGAGACAAGTATAAAATGGACTACTATCAGGTTTTTTTTGGTGCAGTTTTAGTGTTGACCCTTCAGTCCATCCCGGTGGGTATTGTAAACCTGCGTCAACCCCGTACAGCCAATAGACTTCTCGGCTGCTTCGTATTGCTCTTTATTTTTAGTAGTGTCAGAAATACGTTGATACATCCCCTGGCTGATCAGGAGTTCTTCAGATTTATAGGAGGTACTTATTTTGGTTCCTATTATGACCCCTTGCTCTACTTGTATCTCTTGGCCCTTTTGAAGGAACAGAGTCTAAAGACAATTGGAAAACATATGGTGGTTCCTACGGTCGTTTTGGTCATGTCTTTAATAGCATATCGAGCACCACAACTTCTTGGTAATAGCTGGTTTACAGGTTTTTTCAATTTCCTGATATTGGGCACAACTTTATTCTATGCCTTTTTGGGTTTGCGATTGTTGCTGCGTAGTGGCTATTGGTCGAACATCCTGGCGAGGGTCAGGAGTCGGGTGAAAGGCTTTTATATTTTTGTGCTGATCTACTTTCTGTATGCTACTTTTCGGCAAGTAATAATAGTAAGCGGTGATACCTGGGTCGACTTACTTTATTACATAGATTCAATCTATTACCTTATTATTTTTGCCATCATACCTGTTTATGGGTACACCGAAGTGACAAACCTTAAGAAACTGTTTGTACCCTCTAAGATGTCCATAGCCTCGAATGTGGATGTAAAGCATACGATAAGCGAACTGAATAAACTGATGGATCAAGAGCTGTTTCGTGACCCGTCATTGAAGCTTGATACTTTGGCAGCCATGCTGGATTTGAAGAAACAGGACCTTTCTTTGATCCTGCAAAATTCTTTCAATACCACCTTTCAGGATTACATCAATGAAAGACGAATCGAATGCTTTAAAAGAGAAGCTCGTAGGCCTGAGAACAGAAAACTCGATATAAGTGGCCTGGCCATGAATTGTGGCTTCTCTTCCCGTGCCAGCTTTTATCGGATCTACAAAAGGTCAGAATCAGGGAGCCCTCAGGATTTAGTCAAACAGGCCCCATAAAGTATTAGATTACTTACATACTGAAAACGAATTGGAGCAAAAGGATTCCTAACAAGGTCAATGTGATAAATGCTATGACCCGCAGGCAGATGCTTCTCCTTTTATCCCGGACTACTTTCTTTTTGAGCAGTAACATTTCTTCTGGCGTGGCCTGCTTGAAGGTGTATTCGATCTTATTAGTGCTGATGGGTGTATTTTCCTCCAGCAGTTGCTTCAGTGGCTTCCTCCTGTGTCCGAGATTTCTGTTATCTCTGAGAGACTTTTGCATTTCAGCACCAGAACCACCTAAAGGCATATGTTTTACAGTTTGATTATCAAGAAGATAAGCAAGGATGACCATGAAACTGCCCGTTTAAAGTTTAAAGGTTGCTCACGCTAATAAGCGGAATCAGAACTCTTCAGGCCGATTGAGAAAGAGCCTTTCGATGCCAGGTGACAGCGGTAATGCAAATGACAAGGTATATCCCGAAATAGGCGATAGTCTCAACAGAAGCAAATTCAGGATACCAGTTTTGCCAGCGTTCCCATTCAAATGCCGGGTCAGGAATAGTTTTGATCAATAAGGTCATGGGCAGCGAAAGACATACCATCAGCCAGAGTGTTTTGCTGTTAAGCTCTCTGAATTCGTACATCAACCAGGTGGCGATGAAAGGAAAGCCCAGGTAAATGATACGGGTCATATCTCCTCCGGCAAGAATGCCAAAGGCCAGGTAGAGCCCTGAAAAAAGTATCAGGAGGTTTCTTCTGTTATCATAATAGGGTCTTTTCACTACTCTGAAGATTCCTGCGAGGAGTAGGGGACCAAAGGCTACAAATGCAGCGATGATCCACCTCACCAGCTCAAAGGGGTGTAACAGTGCCTCTTTGGCATGATAAAGCAAGGTGATAATAGCCCCCTTGATTTGCTCCAGGGGTTGGAAATAGTAATTAACCAGTACCTTGATCAGGATGGAAAGTGCAAGCCCTCCAAAAATCCATTTCAGATCGAAATAAGCATCCTGCTCCCGCCTGTTATGGTACCAACCATAGGCGGCTAGTATGACGAGCAGGGCTATAAAGGACTCTTTTTGCAATGTGGCCAGGGGGGCAAGGACCAGTAGCCAGGCAAATTTTCGCTTAAAGATTAACCAGATGAAAAGGGCCTGGAAAAAGAAGAGAGGCACGTCTACTGTGATTGGGTCAAAGGCATTGAGTCTGATCATACCTGTCCAGTGGAATAGTAACCAGCCAAAGCCAATAACAAACCACTTGAGCTCGAAGCCCAAAGTGCGCCAGAGCTGAAAGAGCATGAATACGGAGAGGAGAGAAAAGCCCAGGTTGATCCATTGAAAATCGCTGATGATGTTTCCGGTATTCAGCTGTGCAGCCAGCCAGGGTATCAATATACGTGAGTGAAAAGGGAAGGAAACCTCATATTCGGGGATGTTTCCTACAAAATAATCGTGTATAGCCCGATAGTCGTTGCCATCGAACTGCGGAGCAAAATCATAGCTCAGGGCAGGCTGATTTTGCTGGTAGAAAAAGAATAATCCGGCTGTGGCCAGTAAGAAAATGTAAAGCCAGTATTGCGGAATGCGCATGACGCGAAATTTAACAATTATAGCTCAGTATTGCACCAGTGATGAAATCGACTGTACCTGTAGAGGTATAATATTCACAGAGTAATAACAGTCCGGTACTTGAATTATCCGGTATTTATCAGGTCTTTTGCAACGATATGATTGCAGTAATTCAAAGGGTATCAGAAGCCTCCGTGAGTATATCAGGAGAAGTAAAAGCGGCTATCAAAACGGGCGTAATGGTGCTTCTGGGTATAGAAGAGGCTGATGTACAGGAGGACATTGCCTGGCTCAGCAGAAAAATCGCGAACATGCGAATCTTTCCTGATGAAGCAGGGGTCATGAACCGAAGTTTACTTGATATAGAGGGTGAGGCCCTGGTGATCAGCCAGTTTACTTTGCATGCGAGCACTAAAAAAGGTAACAGACCCTCTTATCTGAAAGCTGCTAAGCCAGATATCTCGATTCCACTTTATGAGGCTTTTAAAAAGCAATTGGCTGCCGATTTGGGAAAAGCCATAGGAAGCGGAGAATTCGGTGCTGATATGCAGGTAGCCCTGGTCAATGATGGACCGGTGACTATAATCGTAGATACAAAAGACAAGAAATAAAATGAGTGAAGAAACAAAAGGACTCCGGTCAGTACAACTGGAAGTTGACGATTGGATCAAAGAGTTTGGAGTGCGTTATTTTAATGAGTTGACCAACATGGCTCAGCTCACTGAAGAGGTAGGAGAGGTAGCGCGCATCATTGCCAGGCGCTACGGAGAACAATCAGAAAAAGAATCGGACAAAGGTAAAGACCTGGGCGAAGAACTTGCCGATGTGATGTTTGTGGTGGTGTGTCTGGCCAACCAGACAGGAGTAGATCTGCAAAGTGCCTGGGAGGGTAGAATGGATCGAAAGACCTCTCGTGATAAAGACAGACATAAGAACAATAAGAAGTTGACTGACCAAAAATGAAAATGAGAAAACTAATACTACTGGCGCTGGGAGTGATGATTGTGGTTACGGCCGCGGCTCAAAAACCGAGATCGTACAGGCTGAAAGTGGGTGATAAGTTCACTACCACTGCTGAGATTACGCAGGCTATTGAGCAGGACTTGATGGGACAAAACCAATCTATCAATCAGACCATTTTAAATGTGGATGAATATGAAGTGGTGTTGTTTGAAGATGGTGTTTACCGACTTAAATCAACAGGCATTAGACGTAAGGTAGAAATGTCGGGTGCTACGGCTATTGACATGGATTCCGATCTTGATGGTGTGGCTAATCTGGCACTGAGGGCCCTGACAGGCAAGTCCTTCTACATGAAAATGGATATTTATGGAAAGGTTTTAGAGCTGGAGGATTTTGATGATTATAAAAAGGAAGTAGGAGCAGACTTTGAGGGAACAATGCTCGAAAGCCAGAAGGAACCTATTTTAATGGCTCTTAATGAAGAGACCATTAAGACCTCCTTTGAAATCTTTTTCCATCTCTATGCTCCGGGTAAAAGAAAAACCTGGGAAGATGAATATGAGATGACGGTTAATAATCTTCCCATTGCGGTAGCTACCAACTATGTGAGGAATGGAAAGAAAATATCAGCTACAGGTACAATGGCACTCACAGGGGAGGTGGATGTACAGGGCGCGACTATGACTGCGGACTTAAGTGGTACTCAGAAAACAGACTATCAACTCGATAAAAAAACAGGTTTGCCAACTCTGGTTGAAACCAAACAGGACCTGTCAGGAGAGATGAACATTCAGAACATGACCATCCCCATGACTATAAAAACGATATCGAAGGCAACCATTACCTGGTAATTCTGAAGAGATACTGATGATTGAAAAGGGACTTAAAGTCCCCTTTTTTGATATTATAAATAGTCCGGGATACCGGTAATAACGGCTGAGGTAAATATTACTTCGGTCACTTCTGGTTAGCTTTAATTTGAACATCACTTTTCCATAGCCGCATAGACTTTCCGCCATTCAGAGGCATCATAAATCAAATGCGATTCCTGAATGATCCCATCTTTGAGCTTAAACCACTCGGTTGCCATATTGCTCTCAAGCCCTGGTAATGATGATTTGAATTCATAATTAACAGCGACCCATTCTCCATTTTCTGCAGTATGAAGAATATTAACCCTGGTCAATACCTGGCTGATACCCTGTGCAAGGGTGATAAACTCAGCTTTAGAATTGAGTTCCACCATGGGGTTTTTAAACTTATAGTCATCAGCCAGCAGGGCCAGCGATTCCTGGATTTTTTCAGGGTTGTTAAACCCATCTAAGAACTTTTCAACGATTGCTTTATTGGTCATCTTACCTTGGTTTGTTTGTGAATAAATATTGCTCTGTAATAGCAGCAGTGCTGTGAAGAGCAGGACGCTTAGTGTTTTCATAAATTAAGTTTTGTTGATCATTTGTAATTGATGATCAAAACTCGGTCAGTAATTCACAATACTTCTTGGTACAGACCAAGATGTCAAATCTGGATTCGGTTTATCAGCTTACTGAAGTTGGTGGGGTCAATCCGAAGGTAGGAGGCAATGTCTTTTTGGGGTAGCAGTTGTAACAAATGGGAGCTTCTTTTTACGAAGACTTTAAAACGACTTTCCATATCCAGAGCCATTATTTCGTGCTGCCGCTGAATTACACCATTCAGGAAGAATTCGGTGATTTTGCGGAATAACGTTTCAATCTCCCGGTGATCCGTCATGAATTGCAGGTGCTGCTCGTAGCTAACTCTTAAAAGCCGGGTATCTGTGATCGATTCCAGGTAGTAGCGCGATGGCGTCTGAGTGAAGAAGGATTCGGGAATACCGCTGAAAGACGGAGGGTAGGCAAAGGCGATAATGTGTTCCTTATTGCCATGCAGGTAATAGGACTTTTGAATGCCTTCTATAACAAAGTACAGATGCTTTTCTACCTGTCCGGGTACCGTCAGAGTTTGCTTTTTGGCAACCTTCACCTTTTTCCAAAGTGAAATGTATTCATCAAGGACAGATTCATTGATAGTATGAAACTTGCCGAGAAATATTTTAAATGATTCCATCTTGTAAATATCAGCGAACGGACATGCCAGAAGGAAGTTCCCCAAACCCTTCACAATTGCCAATTCATCAGAAATATCCGGTAGTAAATCGGGCCTTATGCTCCATTCATAGAATTCAGACTCAGGGGAACCTCATCCCTGTCAGCTTCTCCTTAATTATGTGTAAATTAATGGGATTAACCAGTAATTGAAATCAAGACAAAACTTATGGCAAGCTTTGAATTAAATATAAACGGGCAGCAGAAAACAGTTGATGTTGACCCGACTACCCCCTTACTCTGGGTGTTGCGAGATCATCTGGATCTGGTAGGAACAAAATTTGGCTGTGGTATCGCTCAGTGTGGTGCTTGTACAGTACACCTGAATGGCACAGCCGTCAGGTCTTGTTCTTTACCTGTTTCGGCTGTTACCGGGCAAGCAGTCACGACTATCGAAGGCTTGTCTGAAAAAGGAGACCACCCGGTGCAGAAAGCATGGCTGGAGGCAGATGTGCCTCAGTGTGGATACTGCCAGGCCGGTCAGATCATGAGTGCAGCAGCACTGCTGGATAACAATGCCAATCCTTCCGATCAGGACATTGATGCGGCCATGAGCGGCAACCTTTGTCGATGTGGTACTTATGTACGAATCAAGAAAGCCATCAAAACTGCTGCTCAACTTTAAAAGAACCTATCATGACTGTAATAAAAACAAAAGTAGGAAGAAGGTCATTTCTGAAAACCTCAGCAGCTGCCGGAGGCGGTATGCTCATAGGCTTTAGCTGGCTTACCAGCTGTTCTTCATTAGAGGATGGGGCAGACGAGCTCGCTGTTCCAAAGGAGTGGTTTGAGATCAATGGTTATATCAAGATTGGTGATACCGGTATGGTGACTATTTATTCGCCTAATCCGGAGATTGGTCAGAATGTAATGACATCTATGCCCATGATTGTGGCAGAGGAACTGGATGTGCCCTGGAAACACGTAGTGGTAGAACAAGGAGCTCTGGACGAAGATGCCTTTAAGAACCCACAGTTTGCCGGAGGTAGCCTTTCCATCATGTATGGCTGGGAGCCGTTGAGAATGGCGGGAGCAGCGGGAAAGTACATGCTGCTGGAGGCTGCTGCGAAAGAATGGGGCGTAGCTTCTTCAGACCTGGTGGCCAGCCAGGGGGTAATCAAAGAAGTAAATGGAAGTCGATCAATTGGCTATGGTGAAATAGCCTCTAAGGCTGTGGGTATTGAGGTGCCGGAAAAACTTGAGCTGAAAGAACCAAAGGATTATACACTGATTGGTACTTCCCAGAAAAATGTGGAGGGTTCAAAAGTGGTAACAGGCAAGCCGTTGTTTGGTATTGATTTCAAAAGGGAGGGCATGATGCTGGCCATGATTGAGCACCCACCGGCATTTGGCATGAAAGTAAAAGATTTCAATGTAGCCGAGATTAAGGCCATGTCGGGTGTAAAAGATGCTTTTATCATTGATACTACCATTCCCGACCCGGCCTGGGCCGATGTAAATGCTTTTAACCACCTGATTGCCATTGTAGGAGATACTACCTGGCAGCTGATGCAGGCCAAGAAGGCGCTGAAAGTTAACTGGGAAAATGAAAGTCAGCTGGAAAATTCTGATATGCACCAGCAGCGTATGATCCGCGACCTTGCTACCGGTACCGTTGGGGGAAGTAGGAAGGATGGAAATGCCAAAGCCGCTTTTGCCAAGGCTGAGAAAGTAATAGAAAGGACTTATACATCACCATTCATGGCGCACAATACCATGGAGCCTATGAACTTCTTTGCTGATGTGAAGGACAATTCTGCCGAGCTGATAGGGCCTACACAAATGCCTAAGATGATGGAGGATGCCGCAGCCAAATTACTGGGGATTCCTGTTGAAAATATTTCTGTGGATATGACCCGTATCGGAGGTGGGTTTGGCAGAAGGCTCTATGGACACTTTGGCTTGGAGGCTGCAGCCATCTCAAAGAAAATGGGAGCGCCCATCAAAATGATCTATACCCGTGAGGATGATATGACTCAGGGCACTTACAGACCAGCTTATCGCTCTACATACAAAGCCGGACTGGATAAAAACAATAACCTCGTGGCCTTTTCAGTAAGGGGAGTAGGTTTACCGGAAGGTCCTGTTTTCCCTAACAGGTTCCCTGCCGGGGCAGTTGATAATTATCTGGCAGAGAGTATTGGTTCAAAAACCAATGTATCTACCGGAGCCTGGAGAGCGCCAAGATCACACTTTACAGCCGGGGCAGAGCAATCTTTCCTTGATGAGGTGGCTGAGCTGGCAGGTAAAGATCCTATTGATTTCAGACTGGAGCTTTTCGACAAAGCCATCAGCAGTCCGGTAGGAGAGAAATATGAATATGATGCAGAGCGATATGCGGGAGTACTGAAGCTGGTGAAAGAAAAAGCCAACTGGGGTACCGAAACAGCAGGCGTACACCGCGGTGTGGCTGCTTATTTTTGTCATAACTCCTATGTGGCCCAGGTAATGGATGTAGTGATAGAAAATAACCAGCCTAAGGTGAAAAAGGTCTGGTGTGCTGTTGACTGTGGTATCGTCATCAACAAGGAGGGTGCTACCAACATTATTCAGGGAGGGGTAGTGGATGGCATAGGCCATTCTATGTACAGTGAGCTGAAGTTCGAAAACGGTGCTTCGATTCATAAGAACTTCAACACCTATAAGCTGATCAGGCATAATCAGGCTCCTGAGGATATCGAAGTATTCTTTGTGGAAAATGAGATTTCACCTACCGGCCTTGGTGAGCCAGGCTTACCACCGGCAACGGGAGCTTTAGCCAGTGCACTGTATAAGGCAACCGGTAAAAGACTGTATAATCAGCCATTTAGCAGCCAGCCAGAGATTTCACTGGGATAGATTAGTAATTAAGAACTGATAATTGAAAAGAGGCTTGTGATTGATCACAAGCCTCTTTTGTTATCTCTTGAAAGTATCTGTCTTTCTTATTTTACCACCAGTTCTTTCCCTTGCAAAACAGGCACAATGTCAAACTCATCTACCTTGCTGCAGTACTCTATGTCTTTGAGTATACCAAATTTTGAGAGCCTGGAGGCATGATTGCTTCGGCTGATGTAATAGTAAATATCTTTGCACATAGACTCGTAAAGGTAGAAGGCCGCTATGCTGGCATCAGTATCAAAGCTCGCCTGTTTCTTAAGTCCGTCAATCACAGCTCCTGCAAAAAGGCTGTCTTCCAGGTTGTACTTTCCCTTCCAGCCCGCACATAGTAGTAAGATATCCCTGCTCTGCTTTGATAGGTGTTCTACGACAGCTTTCAGATTCAGAAAGGCTCCTACAATTACCTCCGGAGCTTCTTTGGCCAGCTCCAGAGCCCTGGTACCATTAGTCGTGGTGGTGGCAATTTTGGTGCCTTTAAACTCAGGCTGCATGTATTCAAAAGGGGAGTTTCCCAGCTGAAACTGCTCCAGCTTTTTACCACCACGTTCCCCTGCCATGATATAGCCTGCTTCACCCAATGCCTCGCATTCTTCTACTGTAGCCACAGGGGTGATGCTCTTGACACCACTACCCAGCCCGGCCACCATACAAGAGGTCGCTCTTAATATATCAATGACCACCACCGTCTTGTCAGTTACATCAAACTGATGAATGAGATCGGGGGTATAACAAACGTCTATTTGCATAAAATAAAAAGCCCCTGATCGGGGCCAATTTTAAATGAATTATACCTTGTAAAAGGGAGGTCTTGCTACTTCAGCTTTGATCCGTCTTTTACGTACCGCTATGAGGATTTCAGTGCTGGCTTTGCTGAATTCTTTTTTCACATAGCCCATACCCACACCGTAACCCAGTGATGGTCCCATGGTTCCCGAGGTAACTTCTCCTATCACATTCTCATCCAGGTCCATTATTTCATAATGACCACGTGGAATGCCTTTCTCTATCATTTTGAAGCCAATCAATCTACGAGTTACACCTTCTTCTTTCTGCTTTTTCAGGTTTTCAGAATTGGTAAACTCCTTGGTGAACTTGGTTACCCAGCCCAATCCGGCTTCCAACGGTGAAGTCTCGTCTGTGATGTCATTACCATAGAGGCAGTAACCCATCTCCAGGCGTAATGTATCCCTGGCACCCAAGCCGATAGGCTTAATGTCAAGATCTTTTCCGGCTTCGAAAATAGCGTTCCATACCTGCTCAGCATATTGGTTGTTGACATACAGCTCAAAACCACCCGACCCGGTATAGCCAGTTGCAGAAATGATGACATGATCTACTCCGGCAAAAGGGCCCACTACAAAGGTGTAGAATTTGATGTCCGACAGGTTCACACTGGTCAAAGATTGCAGTGCTTCAGTGGCCTTGGGGCCTTGTACGGCAAACAATGAATGGTTGTCAGAAACGTCCATCATTTTCACCCCTTTGGTGTTGTATTTGCTGATC
Source organism: Roseivirga sp. (assembly GCA_021404565.1). Classification (GTDB taxonomy): domain Bacteria; phylum Bacteroidota; class Bacteroidia; order Cytophagales; family Cyclobacteriaceae; genus Roseivirga. Next base: position 225,983 of record JAAWWF010000003.1, read on the forward strand.
CAGTTCCAGTCTTTTTCTATGTTGGAGGCATTGACTACCAGCATGTATTGCTCCTCCTTAAGTCGGTATACCAACAGGTCATCAACAATGCCGCCATCCTCGTTGGGCAGACATGAATACTGTGCTTGTCCGTCAACCAACTTAGAGGCGTCATTACTTGTAACTCTTTGAATTAAATCCAATGCATCGGGGCCTTCGAGGACAAACTCGCCCATATGAGATACATCAAATACACCCACACCATTACGCACTGTGTTGTGTTCTTCCAGGTCAGAGGAGTATCGTACAGGCATATTATAACCTGCAAAGGGTACCATCTTGGCGCCAAGGCCTTCATGGATGTCGTTAAGGGCTACTTTCTTTAATTCCATAGGTCGGTTATTTGTGGGCAAAACTAATCAGTATTAAGAAGAAAAATAGACCTCCGATAAAAAGTTTCAATCGTTTCCATGAGCCCATTTCCAGAAGATGGGTTTTCTACCCCTCAGGAAGGCTTTGCTGATGACGGAGAATTGAGTGTTGGATAGAAAGTATCTGTAACTTTAACTTAAATGCAACCCGTCAATGAGAAATGACATCTACTGCATATAATCACTCAAACAACAACTAATTAAGGTCAAATATCATGTTTAAGAATTTTTTTAAAGTAACCGTCAGGAGTTTGCTCAAGAGTAAGCTCTTTGTATTTGTTAATATCATCGGTTTGGGGCTGGCACTCGCATGTTGTGTGGTAGCCTATCTCAATTACAATTTCAACTCATCTTTTGATAAGCAGCACGAGAATTTTGACGAGCTCTATCAAATTTCGATGATGCGGGATTACAACGGTGCCAAATACCCCTTGGGTATTGCTCCTATGGCCCTGGCCCCGCGATTCGATGATGACTTACCCGGGATCAAAGGCTATTCACGTTTTAAACCGTCAGGAGTAACGGTTAAGAAGGATAATAATATTTTTAGCAGGAGAATCGCTTTTGTAGATAACGACTTCCTCTCCATGTTTACTTTTCCTTTAAAGCATGGAACAAAAGAGAACCTGAAGGAGCTATCAAGTGTTATGATTTCTGACCGCACCGCCATATCGCTTTTCGGCAAGGAAGATGTGGTTGGAGAAACGCTCGAAATCCTGGTCAGTGGCAAGCCGAGCTTGCTGCTAAGCGTGGGAGGTGTGTTCGAAGAGCCCGGGTCTCAGAGCTCCATGCAGTTTCAAATGCTCTCTCATTTTGAGAATTATCACAGATATCTTGATGTAGAAAAAGGTGACTGGTCAAAGTTTGTAGAAGGCCTTTTTGTTCAAAGTGATGATCCGGCCATCGTGAATACCGCACCGCGCGTTTTTGAAAAGTATAAAGATCTTCAGAATGAAGCGAGAAAAGATGTGGTCGTTGCATCTGTCTGGTTGGCACCCATGGCAGATGTTGCTTCCAATCAGCGCGATATAAGCTCTACCAACCTGGGGGCAGAGGCACTCAATGTGGCTCAAATCATCGCGCCTAACATCATGGCGATTATGATTTTGCTTCTGGCTTGCTTCAACTTTACCAATACAGCCATAGCCATGTCCAACAAAAGACTGAAGGAGATTGGGATACGCAAAACAGTTGGTGGAAGCCGTCAGCAGTTGGTATTTCAGTTTTTAGGTGAGAATCTGCTATTATGCTTTTTATCACTCGTGCTAGGGCTTCTGTTTGCCAATTGGCTTGTGCCTAAGTATTCTGATATGTGGCCAAACATGGACCTTTTAATGACGCTCAAAGGAAACCCGGAGCTGGTAATCTTTTTAAGTTCTGTACTACTGGGAACAGCCCTGCTGGCCGGAGGTTATCCTGCACTTTTTGTTAGTCGCTTCAAGCCGGTAGCTATTCTCAGAGGAACCTTAAGGGTTGGTAGTTCCAGCATTCTATCTAAGATTTTACTCAGTTTTCAATTTATGATTTCTGTAGCAGCCTTGATTTTTGGTTTTTCTTTTCTTCAAAACTCGGCTTACCAGACCAATCTGGACCAGGGCTATGATAAGGAGAGTATGATTCTGATGCCTATGCAAAGCGCCTCTGAGGCCATGACGATGAAAGCAGCCATTGCGCAGAATCCTTCTATCCGTAATATCTCGTTGTCCAACGACCACATCGGCTGGGGCGGTGGCGGAGCTACGGTAAAAAGCGAAGATCAGGAACTTGAGGTAACCGTAATGGATGTTGGAATGGGTTACACGGAGACATCGGGGGTAAGCGTAGTAGAGGGGAGACTCTTCAACGAACAGAATCGCGAAACCGATCGTCAGGGAGGTGTGTTGATCAATGAGAAAATGGCCGCACAGTTTGGCTGGACTGACCCTATTGGTAAGCAGGTTACCCGATTTGACAGTATTCGCTATACGGTAGTGGGAGTGCTGAAGGACTTCTACGTTTTCGGCTTTTGGGGTGAAATCGACCCCGTAATGATGAGGCTGAGAAATGATGACGAGTTGAGTATGGTCATAGCGAGCGTAGACCCTGAAAAGCTGGGTGAGTTTGATGACTTTATGGCCGCTAAATGGTCAGAGGTGATTCCCGACAGGCCTAGTAATGTAATCATCCACAAGCAAGATATACTGGGAGAGGCCAAAGAGGTGAATGATCATATCGTTACCATCTTTATGTTCCTTTCAATCATTGCGGTGATTTTATCCGCCATAGGTCTCTTCACGTTGGTGTCTATCAATATCCAGAGCCGTACCAAAGAGATAGGTGTGAGGAAAGTATTGGGGGCGTCTATTCCCAAGATTACGGCACTGATCAACAGGCCATTTCTGATCATTGTGGGCATTGGGTCCATATTAGGAGCAGCCCTGGCCTATGCGTTTACCGGGTCCTTGATGGACGAAATATGGACCTACCATATGCAGGTGAATGCGCTGAGCCTGATAATTCCCATTGCGCTGATTTTGCTTATTTCCTTCTTGTCTATATCTGGCAAGGTGGTAAGAGCAGCCAAAAGAAATCCTGTTGAATCTCTCAGATATGAGTAGATAAAAAAATGGCCTGGAGTTTTACTCCAGGCCATTTTTTTATCATCGTCTTACAGCAATTAGTTACCTCCCATCATCTCTGTCAACTCATCCATGGTCATCTGCTGATAGCCGTCAGGTACTTCAAAGTGCGATGCAGGCAGCTTCTTTTTGGTGATCTCGATAACGGTCATTTTAAGCTTCATACCCTGCTGGCTTGTTTGGTATTCAAGTGGAAAACCCTTTAGTGATTTGAAATCTTTGTGCTCTATTTCGAGCTTTTCGGTATAGAAGACCCTTTGAGTATCTCCAGTATCCGGGTTGGTAATAAGTGCCTCCTTACATTTGTAGCCCAATATAGTTTTACCACCATCGAGCTCTTCTATTTTCATTTCAGGATTTTCTTTTTCCGCGGCTTCTATTTCTTCCCTGGAGAGAAAAACATCCAGTTTCTGTCCCATCATATCCATAAGAATATGTGATTCCTTTTTTTTATTATCAACGATAACAATTTGGCTCCCTCCCATTACCTCTTGTTCCACTTTTACCAGGTCACGGCTGATGCTCATGCTGGTTGTTTGCGGAAGCATTGATTCCATTCCCTTTACTCCATCCGGTACCTCTATATATTCAATACTATACACGACTGTTCCTTCGAATGGCCTGTGAATCTCGCTGGTGCTGAATGGACCTGAAATAAAAATCAGGGAGAGGAGTAATGCAGAAAGCTTCATAAGATTGGTTGTTTTAGTCGATACAATAACGTTGGTATATGCCAATTATTCAAAAAAGGTCATCGCAGACAGTCTTTCCCGTCACGAACCTTCAATTCCATAACCTACACCTGGGACCACTGAATATAGCCTTCAATGGTTACGCCCTGTTGTTGGAAAAAGGTAAGCGCGTCTTTGCCAATGTCGCCAGTGTCATGGTAATAGCTGGCTGAAACCAAACTTGGAACAATGGCTGGCTTTGCTCCTTTGTATAAATCCCAGGTTACGCCACCCGTTGTGGCATAGTCGTTCGCTGCTTCCTTGCCGGTAGTATAAAGCTGGGGCGACAGGTAATTGATATTGGTATCTGCGAAAAATGTGGTCATCAGCTCAGACCTGTCGCTAATGCCATAAGGAGCTGAATGGCTGATGGTAACTAACACCTCCAGCCCGGCATTTCTGGCCGTGGCAAAAGAGGTAGAAAAAGCCGCAGCGAGACCGCTGTCTCCTACCTCAACATCGTAGGCCACGCCATCATAGCCGCTAAGCTTACCAGCCGTGATGGCAGTGTTAAGGCCGGTCAGAACTGTGGTAGAAAAGGCTCCATTGGAATTGCCTCCTCCAATACTTAAGAATTTTTTTCCGGCCAGCTGACCCAGTTTAGCAGCACTGTCTGCAAGAGCAGTGTCCACATTGGCCCAGCCGCTGAAGGCGGTGCCTATGTTAGCCCCTGGCAGCGGGTCGCCTGAGGAATAGGTCCAGAGCCAATAACCCATATAAGTAGCTGGTACTACCGGTGGAAGTGGGGCTATACTGACAGTTGAAGGAATGTTTAATACCTGTCCGACCCGAATGTAATTCGGGTCCATAGAAGGGTTGGCTGTTTCCAGGTCGGATAAGCTTAGTCCATGACATTTATTCAACTCAGAAGCAATTTTGGAATAGCTGTCGCCCGATCGGATGGTATAGCGGAAACCTGTACCCGAAGCGGTAGCTGGTATGGTAATGACCTGACCAACCTGAAGTCCGGATGCAGGAATGTCAGGGTTGGCAGTCTCAATTTTTGGGTATGATATACCTGCGGCACTGGCGATTCTGCTGGCGATGCCACTCAAAGTATCTCCTGCTATAACAGTGTATTTCAGTACTATGCTCATCGTTTAAATCTTGGTTGATTTCAGTTTGATTAAAAAAGCTCCATTTGCTCAGGTAAAAGCCTGAATGACTTTCTATGGAGTGGTGTAACGCCCAATTCTCTGATGGCATCTCTGTGCTTTTTGGTGGGATAGCCCGCATTGGATTCCCAGCCATAGCCTGGGTATTTCTGTGCTGCCGCTTCCATGATGGCATCACGGTGGGTTTTGGCCAGAATAGAGGCCGCAGCAATGGACATGTATTTGCCATCTCCCTTCACCACACATTGGTGGGGTAGGTCCTGGTATTTTTTAAAACGATTACCATCGATCAAGAGTAATTCCGGAGTAGTCTTCAGCTGATCGATAGCACGATGCATGGCCAGAAAAGAAGCATTAAGGATATTGATCTCATCGATTTCCTCATGACTTACTTCCGCAACGGCCCAGGCAATAGCGTCTCTTTTGATAATCTGCTCCAGCTGATCCCTGTCTTTTTTCTTAAGCTTCTTGGAATCATTGAGTAGTTCATTTTGATAATCAGTGGGCATGATGGCGGCTGCGGCTACCACAGGTCCGGCCAGGGGACCTCGCCCGGCTTCGTCACAACCTGCCTCTATTTTTCCAGATCCGAAAGTGGCCAGTAGCATAGTAATGATAAACTTAGGATATAGCCGGAACAAATAAAACGAATCTCTATTTTTGAGCCATGAATCCCGAAGAAAACCCATGGCAAACCCTGAAGGGAAAAATGATCTACGATAATCCCTGGATTCGTGTAGATGAATATGATGTAATCAACCCTAAAGGAGGGAAAGGGATTTATGGGAAGGTTTCCTTTAAAGGACTGGCCATCGGTATTATTCCGGTGGATGAGGCCGGGAACACCTGGCTTGTCGGGCAGTACCGATATACGCTGAGCGAGTATAGTTGGGAGATTCCGATGGGAGGTGTTCCTTTTGACGAGGATGTTGAGCAGGGAGCACTCAGAGAGTTGAGAGAAGAAACCGGATTGATGGCAAGCAGCCTGGAATATCTGAGTAAAATTCACACTTCAAATTCGGTGACGGATGAGGTAGGCCATATTTATGTGGCCAAAGGGCTTACAGTGGGTAAAACTGACTTTGATGAGACGGAAGACCTGTCGGTGCGCAAGTTATCTTTCAAAACCGCCCTGAAAATGGTGATGGATGGGGAAATTACTGATAGCCTGAGTGTAGCAGGTATTCTTAAATATGCACGTGTATTGGGGATATGACAGAGCTACTTAGCTATAAGGATAACTTTTCTAAAACGCTGAAGATTGCCTATCCGGTGATGTTGAGCCAGATCGGCCATATCCTGGTAGGAATCATTGATAGTCTGATGGTAGGGCAGCTGGGACCGGAACCTCTTGCAGCTTCTTCCTTTGCCAACAGCGTGTTCAGTGTTTTCCTGATGTTTGGTATCGGGCTCTCTTTTGGTATCACACCGCTGGTAGCCCAGGCCGATGGCAAGGAGGATGAGGGAACCATAACACGGATATTAAGGCAGGGGATCATTCTCTGTGTCGTGGCAGGTTTTATACTGTTTCTGGGCCTGTGGCTGGTTTATTATGCCCTGCCATACCTGGGGCAAACAGAACAGGTGGTCAGTCTTGGTGAACCCTATTATCTGATCATAGCCGGTTCTATTATCCCCTTTATGATCTTTCAGAATTTCAAGCAGTTTGCTGAAGGACTTTCGGTCACTAAGCAAATGATGTTCATTACCATAGGAGCCAACCTGATCAATGTGGCATTTAACTACCTGCTGATCTTCGGTCATATGGGTTTTCCTGCGCTGGGGCTTAATGGTGCGGGGTGGGCCACGTTGATTTCGCGTATTTTCATGATGGTTGCTGCTTGCTGGTTTGTATTCAGAGGCAGACCCTTTATCAGGTTCAGGGAGGGCTTTAAGTTATTGAAGGCAAAGGCTGGTTATTTCAGACCCATGTTACAGATTGGAATCCCGGCAGGTACGCAGTTCCTATTCGAAGTAGGAGCTTTCAGTATGGCAGCCGTAATGATGGGCTGGCTCGGAGATAAAGAGCTGGCAGCTCACCAGATAGCGATCGGACTGGTAGCCCTGAGTTATATGGCTGCAACGGGAATCTCTGCCGCCTCCACTGTGAGAATAGGCAACCTTATTGGCCGATCAGATGGAAAAAACCTTTTTCGTACAGGGAATGCCAATTTTGCACTTTCTCTTTTTGTGATGTCTACCTGCGCTGTGATTTTCGTCCTGGTCCATGATATCGTACCTGGTTTTTATATAGATGACGAAGAGGTGATTCGTATTGCCGCTTCTCTCATTGTCATAGCAGGTTTCTTTCAACTTTCTGATGGGGTACAGGTCGTAGGGCTTGGCAATCTCAGGGGTATGTCTGATGTAAAGGTGCCGACAGTCATTACATTAGTGGCCTATTGGGGGCTGGCGATGCCTGTGAGCTATGTATTTGGTTTTGTGCTTGATTTTGGCCCTGAAGGTATCTGGTATGGTTTGCTTACCGGGCTGACCACCGCGGCCATATTGCTTTATTTCAGGTTCAGGCGACTTTCAAAAAAGAAGGCTGCCGATTTTCAAAAAAATGAGGTTGAAAGCAACCCTTCTGCTTGAACTGAGTCTTTAATACAAAACATTTAGATCATACTCAAACTACCGTTATGAGGACATTATTGACAATACTTTTTATAGCCTCTTTTAGCCTTACTACGCTGGCTCAGAATAAGGAGACACGTGATGTACGTGATTTTGACGAAGTGGCGATGAGGGTGGCCGGCAAAGTGCTGATTACTCAGGGAAATAAAAACGAGGTTATCCTGGAAGGAGATCCTGATTTGCTTGAGGAGATTGAGACTGAAGTAAGAGGTGGCAGACTGAATATCAAAAACAAAAGAGAACGCTGGTGGAGAAGTAACAATCGAAGAAACAGATTGACGGTGTACATCACTGTTAAAAAACTGAGAGGAGCCTATGTAAGCGGATCGGGAGATATTATCAGTCAAAACACCTTGAAGACGGATGACTTTACAGCTTCTATTGCAGGTTCGGGTGATATAGAGATTGATATTGAGGCAGAATATGTACAGTCGAAGATTTCCGGATCAGGCAACATTGAGCTTCAGGGAAAATCCGACAGGGCAAAGCTTTCCATTAGTGGTTCAGGTAAGTACCTGGCAGAAAAACTGACCGTAGGTGACTATCAGATCAGTATGAGTGGCTCGGGCCGCGGATCGATTAATGTCGATGGCGACCTTGACGTGAGAATCTCAGGAAGCGGCAAAATCTATTATATGGGAAGGCCTACCAGTGTCAACTCAAGCGTATCGGGCAGCGGCTCGGTAAGAAAAATCAACTAGAGACAACCAACTCAAAATAAAACATCAAGATCCGGCTTCCAGTCGGATTTTTTTTATGAAGACAATCAAACCCTGGATAATCAAAAACTGAGCTACCAAATAGGTGCTCATGACCAGTAGGTCTGCCTGGGGTAGCGGTTCCATGAATTTGTTAATCGCCAGTAAACTATCGCTGGTAAGAAAGAAAAGAGCTCCACTCATTACCAGCCAAAAACTGGTCGTGCCTGTTCGTTTCCATCGCTTGCGTGCAGTCATCGACATAATGCAAATAATTACAGTATAGCCAAGAGCCGGGAAATACATGTCTCCAAGGTCTTTCTTTACAATGCTGAAAATGATCAGCCCGAAGAGGAAAAAGGGTATGTCTTGCCACTGCAACCTGAAACCCTTACCGGCTTCGTCAACCGCATTCATATTGATGATGATATAAACGAGGTGAGCGAGTAAAAAGGTGGCCAGGCCAATTGTGAAAAACAGACTGCTGTAATCGCTGAACATCAGCAACGTGTCTCCTAAAAAAGAAAAGAACAGAGCTGCCATCACAAAGCGATTCAGCGGTGTGTTGGGTACACTCTGATAGAAATAAAAGGCCAGCGCTGGCATGAGCAATGGCTTTGTAAACATCTGAATGTCACTCTGTCCTGAGGCACAGGCGATCAGGTTGAGCAAACCAATGAAAAGGTAGGGTAACAGGTGTTTTGGTGCACGCATAATAAATAGTGATTAAGCAAGGAGTTGCCTCCTTTGCCTTTGTTTCCTGAGGAGCGTCCTGGGGAATCAAAGGGTAATACTCGCGTTAGCCGAAGCCGTCACGAAGGCAGATTTAAAAAATCAGGCCGGCTCTTTTATCAAACCGCGCATCCAATTTAACCCAAAATTTAGAAATAGAAATGCCGTGGCCGCCAGCACTGCATTTACAATGAAGACATATTTTATATTTTGTATCTCGTTGCTGTAGATATAGCCTGCTGTAAAAGCACCTAAACCAATACCTATTTCCAGCGCAATGTACATGGTGGCGAGTCCCTTTCCCCGGGCATGATCCAGACTAAGATCAATGGTCCAGGCATAAATGGTAGGAGTATTCATACCCACTGCCAGTCCAAACACAATGGAGCTGGCAATGAACATTTCCTGGGTCTGGGTGAAGGCAACCATGAGGTCAGCCATGATTATGGCAATGGCCGCATATTTGAGTACGATGACTCTTCCGTACTTATCAGAAGTTTTACCGGCTAAGATTCTGGCGGCAAGTGATGCCAAAACAAAGATGGTAAAGAAAATACCTTTATCGCCTTGGTCATAACCTACCTCAATGGCAAGATCGGGCATAACGGTAAGAGCGGCCCCAAAGGAAAAAGAGGTGAGTAGAAAGAGGAGGGAAGGGTTGAATACCCGGGGTTCCAGTATTTCGTTCCGACTTACCTTCAGCAGGGCAGGCCTGAATCTTTCCTTGTCTTTCAGAGTTTCTTTCATACCAATCAGTATTAGTACTGAAAGCAAGGCCACCACTGATGAGGTATAGAACATAATATCGATACCAAAGGCTTCGGTAATTTTAGGACCAAGACCAGGGCCTGCTGCCATACCAAGACTGCCGAAAAATCCGGCATAGCCCATGGCCTCACCTCGTCTGTGTGCTGGAATAATGTCTGCTATATAAGCTGCTGTGCCGGTAGGTTTAAAGCCTGTGGAAAAGCCATGAAAAAAACGGAGTAGCAAAAGAGCCCAGACAGAACCCAACACAGGATAAATAAAGCCCATTACAAAACAAACCCCGGCACCAATAATCATGACCGGAACACGCCCGATGGTATCAGAGAGCTTGCCACTGAAAGGGCGGGAGAGACCTGCGGTAATGGTGAAGAGCGAAATGATATAACCCTTGTATTCGCCTCCTCCCATAGAGTCGAGGTAATCGTACAAATCGGGTACGATCATGTTAAAGCTGCTGAAGAATAGGAATGAGCTCAGGCAGAGTAAACCGAATTGAAGGGTGTATATTTTTTGTTTCGCCATATAGTCCTTAATAAAAAAATGGGGCGCTGGGCCCCATCTCAATTTATTGCTGCATTAAGTATGCCTTTATAAAATCGTCAAGGTCTCCGTCCAACACATTCTGGACATCGGTCCGTTCCACACTTGTACGATTATCTTTAATCAACTTGTAGGGGTGGAGCACATAGTTCCTGATTTGGGAGCCAAAATCGACTCTCATCTTATCTCCTTCAACTTTATCCCGTTCAGCATTTCTTCTATCTACCTCCATCTGATACAATCGTGACTTCAGCATGGCCATGGCTTTTTCCTTATTACCCAGCTGTGATCGCGATTCTGTGTTTTCAATGGTAATGCCTGTAGGGGCGTGCTTAATCCTGACCCCGGTCTCTACCTTGTTTACATTCTGACCACCTGCACCGCCCGAACGGAAAGTGTCCCAGCTAATATCTGCCGGATTGATGTGGACATCGATGGTATCGTCAACTACCGGGTAGGCAAATACTGAAGCAAAAGAGGTGTGTCTTCTTCCACCTGAATCGAAAGGCGAAATACGAACGAGTCGGTGTACTCCCGTTTCGGACTTAAGCTGACCATAGGCAAAGTCTCCTTCAAACTCTATAGTGGCCGATTTTATGCCGGCTACTTCACCAGGCTGGTAGTTAACCTGCTTTACTTTGAAGCCCTTACTTTCTCCCCACATCACATACATGCGGTAGAGAATTTCGGCCCAGTCGTTGCTTTCGGTACCACCGGCTCCCGGATTGATCTCGATCATGGCATTCAGCTGGTCTTCTTCACCGCTGAGCATTTTCTTGAACTCAACCTCCTCGAGTATGGTAAGTGCTTTTTGAAATTCAGTTTCTACTTCCTCATCATCCACTTCTCCCATTTCGCGAAACTCTTGCAGGGTTTCCACATCTTCCAGGGCTGTGTTGACCTTTTCAAAACTGTCTGTCCAGACTTTTTTAGTCCTGATGGCTTTCAGGAATTTTTCTGCTTCTTTGGGATCGTTCCAGAAGTCAGGTTGGACGGTAACCGCCTCTTCTTCCTCTACTTCTCTTTTCTTAATATCGTAGTCAAAGGTACCCCCTCAAGGCAGAAACGCGCGCCTTTAAATCTTTCAGTTGGTCTGAAGTCATAGTTCAAATTTTTGAAGCAGCAAAGGTGGCGAAAGGGGATGGGATTTTCAAACTTTCGCAGGCTATAAGCCCACGATATAAGCTTCAAATTTCGGGTTGTGCAGCTTGATGAATTTTCTACGCATAATGCGCAATGCATAGCCGGTGGTAACCAACACAGCGGAGGTGGTGGTGACACCTCTGTCTAAGGAAAACTCATTCCTGTCAATGACACTATGGTTGAAGATATCCAGTGCCAGGAGGCCAATACCGATGGTGGGCAGGGCCGTTTCGCCTGCATTCCAGATTGCTGGTCTGTTGCTTGCGGCATTGCGAACATCTACCTCATACAACTGATCTATAAGGATGATATTATTCTCGAGAATGATGGTGCTATCGGCAAAGTCAGTGATCCTGTCAGTAAAGAACCGGTCGTAGCCTTCCATTTTATAGGTGATCTTATTCCCCTTGAAATACTGGTATTTCCTGGTAGAACCCTTTTTTCGGAGCGTCAGATATACCTGGGCATCGGCAGATGCCATGATCATTGAAAACGCTGCCAGCAGGAAGATAAGTCTGACCTTCATATGCCCTGCAAGAACGTAAAAAAGATTGTTAAGTTTGGTTAAACTTTGAGCGTCCAGCCAAATTTGTCCTCTACTTTTCCCGTCTTTATCTCGTCCAGTGTTTGCAATACCTTATGAGAGAATTTGCGGTTAGCCACTTCAGATAATTCGAAAACCTCATCTTCAAAGCCAATGGCGGAAATCTGTGCGATGGTGGCAGCCGTACCTACTCCAAAAGCCTCCTGGATTCGGTTTTGTCTCGCGGCCTCTACAATTTCAGCAACCCGTACAGGTCTTTCATCTACAGTAACTCCCCACTCTTTGGCTAATGTCAATACACTGTCTCTGGTAATGCCGTTGAGGATAGTACCACTGGTAGGAGCTGTGATAAGCACATTGTCAATGATGAACATCACATTCATGGTACCCGATTCTTCAATGTATTCGTGTGTCTTTCCGTCCGTCCAGACCAACTGATCGAAGCCTTGCTCCTTAGCCAGCTTGGCAGGGTAGAGAGAAGCGGCATAATTGCCGGCAGTTTTGGCATAACCCGTTCCGCCTTCTACAGCTCTTACAAAGGAGGTTTCAATTTTAACTTTTACCGGAGCAGAGTAATAGGCACCTACCGGGCAGGTAATGATCATAAAACGGAATCTTTCAGGAGCCTTAATGCCAATGTATTCGTCAGTGGCGAATACTACCGGGCGAATGTAGAGTGAAGTGTTTGGTTTTGAGGGTACCCATTGGCTGTCCAGCCCAACCAAATCGGTCAGTGCCTGCATGAACAAATCCTCAGGAATCTCAGGAATGCACATCCTTTCAGCGGAGATGTTCAGGCGTTGCGCATTGCGTTCAGGTCTGAAAAGAATTACCTCACCATCTTCGCTTTTATGGGCTTTCATCCCCTCGAAAATCGAAACGCCATAGTGAATGGCCATGTTGGCCGGGCTCATAGGAAGGCTTTGATAAGGAATTATTCTCAGGTCTTGCCATGCACCATCGTAGTAGTCGGCTACAAACATATGGTCGGAGTAAATCCGGGCAAATGGAATATTATTTTCGTCTAACTCTGAGATCCTCGATTGGGCTACCTTTTGAACTTCTATCGCTACAGTGTCTATCATAATCGGAATGTTAAATAGGTGAGAAAGGGCGCGCAATTTACGCAAAACCCTTGCCATTTCAAACGTTTGCACAGGCCTGAAGGGTTACGATCAGGCCGGACGCAATCTTATAATACCAAATAAAAAATCCTAAACTAAGCGGTGCTTAGGAGGATGTTTTGCCAAATTGAAAATTTCAATCGATTGCAAGGTTTAGTGTCTTAATGGCCGAATCAAAAAAACATGAAAACTGTCGTTTCCTGTCCCTGAAATTTAACCTCGAGGTTGCCACTTCACCTCTTCTGAACCTAATTCAGCTGCCATTTTTCTACCCAGAATAAAGAGGTAGTCTGATAGCCTGTTAAGGTATTTGATGGAGAGTGAGTCCACAGGTTCCTGATCATTCAGCGCAATGGCTATTCGTTCCGCCCTGCGGCAAACACAGCGGGCGAGATGGGCGAAGGAAACGGACTGGTGACCTCCGGGAAGTACGAAGTTTTTCAAAGGCTCAAGGTCCTGGTCCATGGTGTCCATGGCTTGTTCCAGCAGTGCTACGTCTGATTCAAGCATGCTGGGTTTTACTACCTTATCTTTACCCGGTTCGGTGGCCAGTTCGGCACCCAGGGTGAAGAGGCGGTCCTGTATCTCTTTCAGGAAATCTTTTCGTACGGCATTGACCTGCTGATCTCGCAAAAGCCCTATGTAGGAGTTGAGTTCGTCTACCGTACCATAGGCTTCGATACGGATATGTGCCTTGGAAACACGAGCACCACCCAATAAAGAGGTGGTGCCGGAATCTCCTGTTTTGGTATATATCTTCACGCTTTCTTAAGCTTCTTCCTGTTCTAATTTGTAAGGATTGCCACGGGTGGGGTTGTCATTTTTCACATCTGTTTCAATCTCTCCATCTCTTAGTCTCACAATCCTGTGTGAGTAGTGGGCAATGTCATCTTCATGAGTTACCATAATGATGGTGTTCCCCTTGTCATGCAAGTCGGCAAAGAGGTCCATGATATCATAAGAAGTCTTGGAGTCCAGGTTACCGGTAGGTTCATCCGCCAGAATAATAGAAGGGTCGTTTACCAAAGCCCTGGCAATTGCTACTCTTTGTCTTTGTCCACCTGAGAGTTCGTTGGGTTTGTGATGATATCTGTCGCCTAAGCCAACACCCTCAAGAGCCTTCATCGCTTTTTCTTCTCTCTCGGCCTTTCCATAACCAGCATAGATCAGCGGTAGTGCCACATTTTCTAAAGAACTCGCCCTTGGTAAAAGGTTAAAGGTCTGGAATACAAAGCCAATTTCTTTATTCCGGATTTCAGCCAATTCGTTTTCTGTCATATCACTCACATCGCTGCCATTGAGCACATACTGACCACCCGAAGGGGTGTCCAGACAACCTATCAGGTTCATCAGAGTAGATTTACCCGAGCCCGAAGGGCCCATGAATGAAACATACTCTCCCTGGTGAATATCAATGCTGACCGATCTTAGGGCCCGGATAGTTTCGCTACCCATTTGATATGTTCTGGAGATATTTGTTGTTTTTATAATTGAGCTCATAAGCGTATGACGATTCTGAATCGACTAAAGTTTAATAGAATACTAAATAATTCAGCAAATGTTTAAACCGTTTTGCCAGTCGGGTACTTTTAAGACCCCGGAAGATGCGATCACTTGCCCGAGACTAACCTTCGGTAAAAAGAACGAATTCTGTATTGGAGGGCAAAACTTATTCCTTAAACGGAGAGGCTTACGGATTGAAGGCTCAGAAAGCCTGTTACAAATTACACATCTCCGAGAGGACGATTACGCCAGGCATCAGCACGCTGATCAAACTCTGCCAAAACCTCTTGTAGTGCTTCCTCATTTACAAAACCTGTTAATGCTATCAGTGCCGACTTTCCAAAAGCAGCCAGACCCGATTCAATAGACTGAAAAGCATATGCTTCCGTCAGTTCCAGGCTGTATCGATTGATCGAAACGGCCTGTCTCAACAGCTCATATAGCTCCTGAGTGGCAACGCCTTCCTCTTTTAGTGTCTCAATGGCTTTAAGGGTGAGCGGAATATTAAAGGTATTTTTAACGGCATGTCGTTTTAACTCCGCTATTTTCTCTTCCTTACTCAAGGCAGACATCTCTGAGTCTTGCCAGCCTGTGGCTCGCGGTGCTGTAGGCACTCTGCCATTGGCAATCAGTTCTTTTAGCATGGCCACCGACTCTGGTGCAAAGCCCGAAGATTCGACATCATTCAGGTACTGAAGAGCATCGGTAAGTGCGCCCTGTTGTGCGGCCCAGAGTCCCATTAAATAAACGTACTGCCCTCTGTTGTTACTGTAGAGCGCAGCCAATTGGTTTAGGTCTGTAAATGCCTTATTGACCTCACCACCCTGATAATGACGAATAGCACGCCCCAGCATCAGAAAATCCCTGATATCACTATTTCTGGTAGAAGATAAGTAGTAGTCCAGGCTCTCGATAATCTGCTCATGGTTGGTGGATGGTCGCAGGCTTTGGTTGTAGAGAAAGAATAAATTCTCCCGCAGCAATATGGTATCTTTTGAGAGCGCAATGTCCTTATTCAATGACAGGTCGAGTTTGTTAGCAATTGCCTGTACGTTCGCTAATACCCTGAGATCGTTTTCTTCCCTGACTGTAGGAAGGGCCCTGTCTCCGCTGTTGAGTGTGAAGTA
The DNA here is from genome assembly GCA_021404565.1 of Roseivirga sp. Lineage (GTDB taxonomy): Bacteria > Bacteroidota > Bacteroidia > Cytophagales > Cyclobacteriaceae > Roseivirga. Next base: position 241,673 of record JAAWWF010000003.1, read on the forward strand.
GTCCATGGCTCTGAGATTGGCCTCAGTTACTGCTGAAGACTGATCGGCATTGCCGAAAGCCAAAAAGGCACTGTCATATTGCTGGAATTCATAATGGGCGACCCCCAGGTTATTGCTTACGCGTTGATTGCCCGAATTGTCCTCTTTAAGAGTGAGGAGTTTATTAAAGAGTTGATTTTGTTCTGAATGAAAATTGGCCAGGGCTACCCTTGCTTTTCCCTGATCGTCTCTGGTCAATGCGCTGCTCAGTTTTTTCACTACTTCCAGGCGATTGTAATCAGCTTTGTCGGCCATGGCCAGGGCATAGTTAGACCGGAAACCGTAAAAGTCATAAAACTGTGATTGCTTGTAATATTGCAGTGTCAGCACCTCGTTGTCCAGCGACTCGCTCAGGGTAGCCAAAGCATTATAACGGGCCGCTTTGGCCTGGAAATAGGGTTGCTTGTCGAGGTAGTAGAACAGGGCCACGATAGCCACGACATGCAGTACCCTGCCGGTCAATAAGGGAGCCCGAACCCCATGAAAGAAACGCCCTGCGACAGATTCATTGGTAAGCAAAGAGGGAGCAAAGTTAATACAGGCATAAACATAAAATACGGCACCACCACCCAACTGCGTAAGCAGGATTGCTTTTTGCAGAAGCTCGCTCAGGGAGTCATTACCCGACAACTCAGCATAGCCAATTATGATCAGCGATAAACCAGCCAGTGAGGGGTATAGCCACTTTTTAATCAGGTCAACAGGCAGTGGTTCTTCCACGGCTCCCAACTTGTCGCTGAGACAGTAATAACCACTGACTATGGCCAGGACAAAAACGAGATAGGAATCTACCAGATAGAGGTCGAGATTAACCCGGCCTATCTTATGAAGAAATAAAAGTGCCAGTACAGCGATATAAATGAGCCCGATGCTCATAAAGTGAATTAGTCCGTTTTTTCCATTAGGAGCATTTTTGGTGGCAATGTTGAAGAGGCTGTAGATATTATCTGCTCCCACAAAAAACATAAACAAAACGCACAGCAGTAAAGGGGTGTATAGCCCAAATGAAAGTGTAATGGATACCGGTGCAACGACACCCGAAAACAGACCAATTGTCCCCGCAAAGGCCGCATAAATAACCAGAATGGAAATGCTCCTGATAAAGAGCGAATAATGGGGTTTGATATTTTGAAAAAAGTAAGTGCTACCTCCGAAAACCAATAGCAGGGCATAAGAGATATATTCAGTAAAAAAGCCCAGCTCATTAATCTTTAGCTGCATTAGAATAAAGAGCATAAGGCTAGTGCAGAGCAGGTACCAGAATCTGCTGAGATATGTCAGCGTAACTGAAATGATGACAAGACTTATAAATAGTCCCCAAAAAAGAAGGGAGTTGAGCCAGGGAAGCTCCTGGTACTCATTCCCGGTTTGGTAGTGCTGCCAGGTAATCACCTGGTCCAGGTTGATACCATAGGGCTGACCATCGACCTGGAAATATTCCAGGAATAAGGGTGATTTTAGGTGGGTGGGAACAATATGCCATGGCAGTACCCAATCATCACCTACAATGGCGCCTGTTACATAAAGAGCCAAACCGGCAATCATAAGCACTGCCACCAGGGTGAAACCGATACGGAAAGTTTTATGAGATAGGGTGGCGGTCAAGAACTTTGGTTGTGTCAATCTGTATGAGTTTACTTAAGCACCTTGGGTACTTTAAAAAACTTGTCATCCTTTTCAGGCGCATTCTTTAGGGCATCTTTTCTACTGATGGTTTCAGCAGCTTCGTCTGGGCGCATAGCGTTTACCTCCGCAGACATATGAGTCAAAGGCGCTACTCCCTCGGTATCTACCTCCTCCAGTTTATTTACCCAGGTCAGAATTTCGCTCATATCACTGAGTAGCTTCGTTTCCTCTTCAGGTTTAATGTTCAACCTGGCCAGGTGGGCTACTTTGTGTAATGTTTCTTTATCTACCTGCATGTTGGTTTCAGTTAGTGCTTTGTAACTCAGCTTCCAGTATTCGCCTCACCTCGGTCTTTAGCTTCTTTATGGCCTCCTCATCGCTACCATCTGGCCAAATGGGGGCGTGTACCTTCAAAGATACCCTGCCTGTACGAATCACCAACGGCTTTTCGTCTGGCAAAATTATATGATTGCGATGAATAGTGACGGGTAACACAGGTATTTGTTCTTCTATCGCCAACTTAAAGCTGCCTTCCTTAAACCTCGCCATCTCCGGTGGGTTTTGGCTAAGAATACCTCCTTCAGCGAAAAAAACAATGCTAAAGCCCGCTTTCAATGCTTCCCTGGCCTGTGCCCAACTGGCATAGCGACCTTTCAGGCTTTCCCTGTTTACCAGAATATGCAGCTTGCTATACATATAGCCCCAGACAGGTATTTTACGAAGAGAGCTCTTGCCAATAAACTTGAAGTTGTGGCGGATGAGTCCCATGGTAGGAATGTCCAGATAAGAAAAGTGGTTGGCACAAAGAATATAGGATTGTTTTTTGTCCAGTTTCTGCTCATAGCTGATTTGAGTGCTGTTACAGAACATAAGAAAGAAGAAAGCCCTCGCCCAGATCCAGTTAAGAGTAGAGGCCATTTTTTCCAATGGTTTTACAAACATGGAGAGTAGGAAGAATGGCAATAAAATCAGGAAGATTAATGCGAAAATGATGAGCCCGTAAGCTGAATAGATTTTGAGGAGTATTCGCATGACCACTTAATGGGGCGAAGATAAGGAATTTGACTTTTGATGTTGATCAATCCGTTTTATTTTAAAGCAAAGTTGATGACATGTAAGATCATAGAGAACAACATTAAAAGATATCTGCCTGTGATTTCCTCAAAGAATCAGGTGTTTCTATTGCGACAAACAAATTTTAATGAGAAAATTCTTTAGCCAGGGTTATTGGTTGTTGGTACTGGCGGTAGCCGGAGGTTTGTGGCTTCTCTACGCGATCCGCGAAGATACAGCCAGCTATTTAGAGGAAGGACGTGTGACTGTTGGAAGGGTCGTGGACTATGGTACTGACGTGGACCAGACTCAGGTCACTTATGCTTTCTATGTCAATGGAGAACTATTCAGAGAAAAAGGTGGGACCTCCAGGGTCTACAAAAAAGGTCAATATGTGTATGTACTCTATCTGGAATCTGATCCTGAAGCGAATGTTATTCTCAACAATAGAAGGTTCGCCAAAAGCGATACAATTCTTAATATTGAGATCATTCGTTTTGACTTTTCAAAACAGGAAATTCGTGATGCAGTATCTGGTAAAATAAGAAAGAACAGTTATAAATAGCGCTCACAATGCACTAGTAGAAAGAGAATACATACTTCCGAAGTTGTATCTGGTGCATTCAAAAAACCACAAAGTCAGTAATCTCTCCTGGCAGGCGCTGAAATAATTCTTTGGGAGATAAGCCTGTGAGCTTACGACTGGCCTTTACAAAATGCGACTGGTCGTAATACCCGCTGCCTAAGGCCTCCAGCAAGTCACCGTGATGATAATGGCCATTCGCGTGGATGGAGCTGGTCGTCTTCTGAAACCTGACCAGATCCCGGTACATCTTGATGGTGAGTCCGGTATAGTTTTTAAACTGACGCTCCAGCGTTTTTATGCTTACTCCAGAATCGCTTGCCAGTGTGGCTAAAGATACTGTCTCATTCGTATCGGACTCCACAAAGGAGAACACCTGATTGAGTAGTGCATTAGGAGTGCTTTTGTTCAGGAGATGTTCTTCAAAAAAAGAATCCAGTTGAGCTTTGAGGCTGTCAGGTCTTGGGCTCAGGGTGGGGGACACCAGGCTGCTAATAGGGAAATCTTTTCCAAAGACGGTGTTGAAATCCAGCGATTTCTGCAAGCTCAGACCATCAAAGCAGGAAGATGCCAATACATGAGGATAAAGCTTGATGTTGATCAATCGCGTACCCGCTTCCAGGTGTACTCTGGTGGCGCCACTTCTGGTAAAGGGGAAAAAACTACAATCGGGAAGGGGAGTAAATGAATCTTCTTCTGAATCAGAGGTTTCTATCTTGCCGTTGAGCACAATCACAGCATCCATACGGGCATTGGCAACGGTCTCTCCGTAAATTTCATCCATCACTTCTACCAATCGATAAATTTCGATCTGACTGCGGAGCACAGGGGGTGACGGATAGAAACTGTAGGTTTTTGGCTGCATACTTTCTGGCTGTCCTGATTTTACAATTATCTGAGCCGTAAAATTAAGTACTTCACATCAAAGAACTTATTAATGAAACGCCACCTCATCTTTGGTATCCTCTTTATTGCACTTAGTTTTCAACTTCACGCTCAGACTCCTTTCGGGCAAAACCCTGAGGTAGGCAAGAAAGTGAAGGTTAATGACATTGATCTCTACTATGAGATGTATGGGCAGGGAGAACCACTCGTGATTTTACATGGTAACGGAGGCTACAGCGGCTCCAGGGCCAATATAATGCCAGCGCTTATTAAAAAGTATAGGGTGATTACGGTGGACCATCGCTGCCATGGCCAAAGTGGATGCTCTGAAGAACTGAACTACAGGCTTATGGCCAGTGATATCAATGCACTGCTGGAATATCTGAGTGTAGACTCTGCCTATGTTTACGGGCATAGCGATGGAGGTATTCTTGGTCTGATCATGGGCTTTGAATACCCTGACAAGGTAAAGAAGCTTGTGGTAAGCGGAGCGAATGTAAAGCATGACAGCACAGCGCTGCAGCCATACATCGTAGAAATGATGAAACATTACAAAGAAGTGCCTGGCCCGATGATGCAAAAGCATCTTAAATTGATGGTAGAGCATCCGGATATTGCCATGGCGGCATTACAAAAGATCAAGGCACCGACACTGATTATTTCGGGAGATAGAGATGCGGTAAAGCTGAGTCATACTTTGGAGATTTTTAAGAGCATTCCCAATGCCAATCTGAGTGTTTGGCCGGGTAGCACCCACTTTGTCGGAGAAGAAAATCCCGTACAACTTCTCAAAATGATCACTGAGTTTTTTGAAAACCCTTTCAGAAAACCGTCTACCGTTGACTGGGCAAAGGAGGTGGCAAAGCAAATTATGCCAAATGTGAAGCAGAATTGAGTTGGGGGGGCTTAGTGATTAATCATGATTAAACCTGCCTCAGACTCAAAACCTCAGAATTCATGCATTTCACATGACAGGTGAAGAAATGGTGTGACCTAAGCGCGAGATTGAATAGCCCGGGTCAAAACTATTCTAAATTCACTTATTGCTTATCTTTATTAAAACTGTTTTATATGTTTTCTTTTGATCGATCAACTTTTGAAGCTACCAAGGCGGAAGATCATAAAAATGATCTCGATTTTTGGAAACAAAAGACTGTTTTGGAAAGGCTTCGAGCAGCATATTATCTTAATTCGATAGCCTTTGGCTTCGATGCGGAAAACGAGCCCGGAATGGACAGGACGTACTTCCAGGCCCGGAAAAGAGAGTAATGGGTAATGCTCATCACCTGATTTTTACGTACAGGAGAATTTCTGAAGAATTTAGGGCCTTTCGAGAGGGTTAATTTACTGATTAATCATATGCAGGGCCGCCTTGTACACATAATCCCAAAACTCATTCTTTTCTTTCTCTGCAAAGGTGGCTTTTTCGAGAGCAGCATGCATATGTTGAAGCCAATGGGTAGCTTCTTTCTCCCCGATTTTCCATTGAAAATGCCTGCGTCTGAGCATCGGATGTCCGCGCTCATCAGTATAGGTTCGGCTGCCCCCTAAAGCCTGAATCAGAAAAAGCTTGAGCCTGTTTTTGGCAGGGAGCAAATCTTTTGGATAAAGCTTTCTGATCACCTGATCTCCTTCCACACCTTCGTAAAAGTCATCAACAAGCTTAAGAATATGTGCTTCGCCAATGCGATCGTATAAGGTTGTTCCTTCCATCAGACTTTTTCCAGGGCCTGGGTAAAGTCCTTCACCAGATCGTCAGCGTTTTCGATGCCGGTGGAAACACGAATCATGGCCGGAGTAATGCCTACGGTTGCCCTGTCTTCCAGACTCATATTAGAGGCGCTCATGGTAAAGGGATGGGATGTAAGTGTTTCCGTACTGCCAAGGCTCACTGCAAGGCATGCCAACTGTAAAGCATTCAGAAACCTGAAAGCCTCGGTTTCACCTCCTTTAATATCAAAAGCCAGCATGGCACCGCCAGAAGTATATTGCTTTTGGTAAAGCTCATAATAAGCATCTCCCGGTTTTAGCGAGCCCACATAAAAAACCTTATTCACCTTGGGGTGATCTTCTAACAGTTTGGCCAATATGGCAGCGTTAACCGCCTGTTTTTCCATGCGCAATGTTAGAGTCTCCAAACTGCGTGAAAGCAGCCAGGAGGTCCAGGGAGAAGCCATACAACCCAACTTGCTGCGCATACCTTTGATATGATAAATGAGCTCACCCTTACCGGAACAAGCCCCGGCAATAATATCGCTGTGCCCGCCTATGTACTTGGTAGCCGAATAAAGAACCAGGTCAGCCCCATGCTGCAGAGGTTTTTGCCAAAGGGGTCCCATATAGGTATTGTCTACAGAGAGAATCACCTTTTTGTCAGGAGTTGAAAATGTTCTTGCCACCTCACTCAGCATTTCAATATCTATCAGCGAGTTGGTGGGATTGGCGGGAGTTTCCAGGTAGATATAAGCGAGATTTTTCGCTCTTGGATGCGAGTTAATCAGCGCTATGATTTCGGCCTTGCTCATTTCCGGAGTAAACGCAATATGCTCTATGTCGAAACCGGGCAGTGTCTTCTTAATAAATGAATCGGAACCCCCGTACAATGGAAATGACATCAGGATTAAATCTCCTGCCTTGCAAAATTCCAGAAGGGTGGTAGTGATGGCGGCCATACCACTCTCAAAAAAAGCCGCATCATCTGCTCCGTCCAGCAGGGCCAGCCTTTTTTCTACTGTGGCCAGGTTGGGATGATTCAGCCGGGTATAGATCAGGCTGTTGTTTTTCTCCTCCGTATCACCATCGCCATATACCTTTTCGAAATAGGCCTTGCCCTCTTCGGCCGTATCGAAAACAAAGGTGGAGGTTTGGAAAATGGGGTTTTTGATTGAATTCCTGACCAGGGAGGGATCGTGTCCCGCACTCATCATCAGGCTTTCAGGGCTGAAATCATCACTTTGGCTCATTCTTTCTTTGATCTGACTTTCAGGGAGGTGCCTTCCTGGCTGATCACCACAATGGTTTCTCCCTTCTCTACGTATTCGCCACGAGTATAGGCATCGTAAATGGTATCGCCAATCTCAACTCTGCCGCTCGGTCTTAAAATAGTAAATGCCGTGCCTTCTTTGCCGATGAGCGGTTCGGAATAAAAAGAGGAGGTATATCCTTCTTCGCGTTTTTGGGTGTCTTCGAGTGCTACTTTTTTGAACATGTTACTGTTCGTAAACCGGTAACCTATCACAAAGAGCAATACCACAGAACCCAGCATACCGGCAAAGACTACCGTGGCGGCTGTAACCACCTCTCCGGAGCCTACATAGTCAAAGTTGAAGAGATCATTGGCCAGCATCATAAATATCAGTGAGCCCACAGTACAAATGATGCCCAGAATGCCAGCTACACCAAAGCCAGGGATTACAAATACCTCCAGGGCAATGAGCGCTATCCCCACTACAAATACAGCAATCTCCCAGCTTTCTGCCAGCCCATTGAGGTAATAGGGCACGAGATAGAGTACCAGGGCTACGCCTGCTGCTGCTATGGGGAAACCCACTCCGGGAGTTTGCAATTCAAAGAAGATACCTCCGGTAATCACCAGAATGAGCAGGCTGCTCACCATTGGGTTCAGAAAAAATGCGATAATATGCTCTACTGCAGAAAGTGTATAGGGTGTGATTTCATAATCATCGATATTGTTTTTTGCCAGAATCTCTTCAACGCTGTTTACTTCTCCCTCAGCGTATCCATGGGTAATGGCCTCAGAGGTAGTAAAGGTGATGATTTTGCCATCTTCCGTAATTCCATCTATTTCTACCCTGTCATCTACCATGCCCTCTGCAATCAGCGGATCACGACCGTTTTCTTCAGCCGTTGAACGCATGATCGATCGCATATAAGACTGGTACTTATCCGGAGCAGCCTCACCCTCTCCGGTGACGACCGTAGCTGCACCAATGTTGGAACCCGGTGCCATATAAATACTGTCGCATGCAATTGAAATCAGCGCACCAGCCGATGCTGCATCATTATTGATAAATACCCAAACCGGCTTATCGTATTCGAGAATCCTCGTGCGTATATCATTGGCATCTGTTACAGCACCGCCATAAGTGTCCATATCAATGATCACTATGTCAGCATCAATATCCGTAGCCTGGGTCAGTGCCAGGTCCACATAGCGGTTCATACGTGGGTCTATATCCCCGCGTATTTCCATCTTGAAGATGCGCTTTCGTGCTTCTTGCTGGCCTTGCAATCTGGTCATGATAGTCACACCAAAGAGCAATAGCATAGAAGAAACCCAGATGATACGCGCAACGCGCTTTATGCCTTTATTCCCCTCTTCAATCATCTGTTTATATTTTAGGTTGTTTTTTCATTAGACTTTCCATTGGCGTATTAGCTTTGTGGAGACACCCTCATTACGAGTCCGACAGATTTCCAATGAGTTACGCAGGTTAAAGTACAAAGAAACGCAGTGGAGAAGAAATTGAAGCTTCATTTTTCAAAACCTTTTGATGCAGACATCTGGGAACAGAGTATCTGTAATCATCAGCTATTGCTTACTACCAGAGACTCTCAGCAGATGAGCGTATCATTCTCCCTGGCAAATCTCACCGATGGGAGTTTTGTATTCGAACAATTGGCCTTTGAAGAAAACTGGTGGGTAAGCGTGTATCATTTCTTTAATGAAGTGGCCGTGTTTCAGGTGTTTGAAGATACACAGGATATCGAGGCCAGGAGTTACTTCGCCCTCGATCTCAGAAGTCAGGAGGCCCTTTGGTCGCTGGATGCCGTAGCTGCCATGAGCAGACAGGGCTATTTCATTCAAGTGAGAGCTATTACCGATGAATCTGAGCCTTTCTGGATAGATATAAGGTCTGGTGAAACCCTGGATTCACCATCTGAAGAAATTATGGCAGGAGATATATCTTATGCAGCCAGGTACCCGTTGCATTATACAGAAGAGGGAGAGCATTTTCAGACCGTGAAACTGTTTCTGAGTGATAAGTATGGTATTGAGGCGATAAAGGCCTGTGATTACCTGGAATATGGAAGTCTTGCTATTATAGCCTATCATAGCATGTCAGCTCAGGAGCTGGAACACTTTCTGCTTGTATTGACCAAGGAGGGAGAGGCATTATTGCACGAAAAGCTCGATAGCGGGCTTAAGGGGCTCATCTCAGGGGCTTTTTTTATCGCTGAGGAACAACTTATATTTGTTCAGGGAAGGAAAACATTAAAAAGCTATTTAATTGCATAATTGATGATCAGAAGACTGTTGGTATTGACTTTTTTATTGGGAATGACTGTTTGCGCTCAGGGGCAGGCCGATTCTCTTGGAATTCAGCGTAGGGGTGATGAAATCCTGGTATTACACAAAGTAAAATCAGGCCAGACACTCTATAGCCTGTCGAGGCGTTATGGTACCTCAGTAAAGTCTATCAGAGATGAGAATGGTGGATTGTCCACTGGGTTGAAGGTAGGAGAGACCCTTAAAATACCCTATGGCAAAGAGGTGAAAGCCGCAATACCTCAATCCATAGCCAGTGATGCTAAAATACATACTGTAGGCAAAGGAGAAACACTCTTTTCCATTTCCAGAAAGTACGGCCTGAAAGTAGATGAGCTTAAAACCCTGAATAAGCTGAGCTCAAATGCCCTTGCCCTGGGGCAAAAGCTGATTGTTGAAGCTGGTACACCAGAGCCCGTTCAACCTACTCAACCAGTGGAGACCGTGCCCAAAGAGGAGCCTGTTGCAAATGAACGTCAGAATTTAGGTACACCGGAATCTGAGACACCGGCTGAGGTAGCTGATACAACGCGTTTGCTTTCTGCGGCAGACACAGCCTCTACGACCACTGAAGTAGAGAAAGAAGAGCCAGCGGCCTATGAGGGAACTCCCTTTAAGGAGATTACCGAAGAAGGTGCGGCAGAGTTGATTGAAGAAGAAGAGCCTTCAAAGAAATTTTTGGCACTACACAAAACCGCCAAGGTGGGTACAGTCATTAAGATCAGAAATCTTAAGAACGATCTGACCGTCTATGTGAGAGTTGTGGGCCAGATTCCTGATACGTCCGACAACGAGAACGTATTGATTAAGATCAACAAGCGCGCCCATGATCAGCTGAAAGCACTCGATTCCAGGTTTATGGCTGTACTGAGTTATTTTCAGTAGTCAGTGAGTCACCATCCCATGGTAGACCATAATCTAAAAGAATTCCTGGACCTCAAAGTAGAGCAGTATAATCGAGCTGGGTTTATTGAAAATGACCCTATTGTAATTCCCCATAGCTTTTCCAAAAAAGAGGATATTGAAATTACCGGATTCTGGGCTTCAGTACTGGCCTGGGGGCAACGGGTAACTATTATCAATAAATGCCGTGTTCTTTTTGAAATGATGGATAATGCCCCTCATGATTTTATCTTAAACCACAAAGAGCATGAGCTAAAGCCGTTTGAGAAATTTAAACACCGTACTTTCAATGCTACTGATACTCTTTACTTCATTGCATTTCTAAAGCACTTCTATCAGCAGCATACCTCATTGGAAGAAGCCTTTGTTTCAAAGCTGGTTCCCGAGGCAGAAACCATAGAAACGGGTCTCATAGGCTTTCATGAATCTTTTTTTGACCTTCCTGATGCTCCGCAACGCACCAGGAAGCACATTGCTACCCCTGCAAGAAAATCGGCCTGTAAGCGTCTGAATATGTTTTTGCGCTGGATGGCCAGAAAAGATGACAAAGGTGTCGATTTCGGTATCTGGAATCAGATAAAACCTTCGCAGTTAGTATGTCCCTGCGATCTGCACGTAGACAGGGTAGCTAGAAAACTTGGCCTGGTCCATAGAAAGCAGACGGATTGGAGAACTGCTTTGGAGCTTACAGACAGTCTTAGACGACTCGACCCTCTCGACCCCGTAAAATACGATTTCGCACTGTTCGGTTTGGGTATAGAAGAGAAGTTCTAAAGGCCTCTATAGGAGAGAATGCCAGTATGGCAATCAGATTGTATATCACGAATTGCAGAAATCGGTCTAAATGTCGGATTGCTGGATTTCTGATTCCTTCACCTGTCGAGATTCCTCCCGTGGATGCTGAGTAAGAGTTCAATGGGTTGAAAGTTCTGAACTAGCGAATATAGTGGAACAAATTTCTGTGAATTTTTGATGACCTGTATACAATTGAGAGTACTAGGATAAAACATAGTCATCGGAAATCATGCAAAAAAGAATACATCATCTCTTTTCTTTTCAGACTTTTCTCATCACAGGTTTACTCCTTATGGCAGTGTCTCACGGGCTTCGAGCTCAGGCACCTGTCAATAATAATCAAGTAGATGCTATAGATATAAATGCTTTGATGGATAATTGTAGTGCAGATGCTTTCTACAGTAACGATCAGGCAACCAGCGGTGGCATATCCGGATTGTACTATGACGTGTGGTTTAAGTTCACAGCACCATCAAGTGAAGCAACAACCATCAGGGTGAAAGCGGGAGGTACCCAGGGTACACTTGTAAATGGATTGATCTATGCTCGGGACCAGGCAGGTAACTGGTTGGGAGGTGCTTCAGTGATCGATGGCTTAATGGAACTTTCGCTTGAAAATCTTATACCCGAAGATACCTATTATCTGGTAGTAGGTAACAGCTCACAATATGGTAATGTGAAAGGAACCTTTACGGTCTGTTTAGATTCCGAGCCTACCTTTGATCATAAAGCAGGTGCCACAGAAATAAGCAGCTTGATGGATAGCTGTAGTGCGAATGCTTATTACAGTAACGATCGGGCAACCAGCGGTGGCATATCAGGTTTGTATTATGATGTTTGGTTTAAGTTTACAGCGCCTTCAAGTGAAGCAACCACAATCAGGGTGAAAGCGGGAGGTGCTGAGGGCACTCTGGTAAATGGATTGATCTACGTTCAGGACCAGGCAGGCAACTGGTTGGGAGGGACTTCAGTGGTCGATGGCTTAATGGAGCTTTCTCTTGAAAACCTTATACCCGAAGATACCTATTACCTGGTAGTGGGTAACGGCTCACAATATGGCAACGTGAAAGGAACCTTTACGGTCTGTTTAGATTCCGAGCCTACCTTTGATCATAAAGCAGGTGCTATAGATATAAACACCTTGATGGATAACTGTAGTGCGAATGCTTATTACAGTAACGATCGGGCAACCAGCGGTGGCATATCCGGGTTGTATTATGATGTTTGGTTTAAGTTTACCGCGCCTTCAAGTGAAGCAACAACCATCAGGGTGAAAACAGGAGATGCCGAGGGCACTCTGGTAAACGGATTGATCTACGTTCAGGATCAGGCAGGTAACGGGCTTGGAGGTGTTGCAGTGATCGATGGCCTAATGGAGCTTTCACTTGAAAATCTTATAGCTGGAGATACCTATTACCTGGTAGTGGGTAATGGCTCACAATATGGCAACGTGAAAGGAACCTTTACCGTCTGTTTGGAAAATCCTACACCTGTTTGTTCTAATGAGCTATGGTCGGTGGCTTCAGGAGATTGGAGTAACCCCTCTGTTTGGTCTTTGACGGAAAATGGCCCCCCAGCTTACACGACCCCCTGCGATCAAACTATAGTATATGTTAAAGGTGATGATATATCAATAGACAGTGCCCTGCCGGTTACTGTGAAGAGAATTGAAATTGTTTCTTCAGGAATTGGTATGCCAAGTGTGCTTAGAGTAATAACCGGTGAGTTAAATGTTGTTGAAAAGGTTTTTATTCAAGGATCAGACAGTAGCTTACAAAGCATGGTAAGTTCCAGAGTCAGAGTGATTGGACCGGGAGGAGGATAATAAAAACGTAAAGAGATGATCACGTTTTATATAAAGGGCCTGATTTGCTCTTCTTCTTAGGTACCAATACTTAGAGGCATGTTGTTTGTACTTCAATAATCTCCAAAACTGGCATTTAACCCTCCCAGGTAGAAGGGTCGCTGCGCCACTTTTCTAAGGAAGCTACATCCTTTTCAGTGATATAGCCCTGGCCTATGGCTATCTGGAGCATGGTAGAGTAATCACTGAGGCAATGCAATGGGATACCCGCATCTTCGAAATTTTTTGCAGCCAGAGGAAAGCCGTAGGTGAATATGGCCAGCATACCCATCACTTCCATATCAGCTGCTTTCAGTGCATCTGCTGCTTTAAGAGAGCTACCTCCGGTAGATACCAGATCCTCAACAAGCACTACTTTCTGACCCGGGGTTACCTTGCCCTCAATCAGGTTTTCCATACCATGGCCTTTGGCTTTGGCACGAACATAGATGAAAGGTACATCGAGCGCATCAGCCAGCAAGGCTCCCTGTGGTATACCAGCCGTAGCAACACCTGCTATGGCTTCCAGCTCAGGATATTTAGCTCTGGCAGCATCGGCCAGGGCGTTTTTTATCTGTGTCCTTATCTCCGGATAGGAAAGCGAAAGTCGATTATCGCAATAGATAGGAGATTTCCAGCCTGAACTCCAGGTAAAGGGATTGTCTTTGTTGAGTTTGATGGCTTTGATCTGTAAAAGATCAGAGGCTACTTTCAGGGCGATGTCTTTCATAATTCCAAGGATATACTGGCGCGAATTTACAAGTTTTTTTTTCTAAAAAATCTCTTCTTGCCAGTGATAGACATGTTCGAAAAAAATTTTGATATTGGTCAAAATTTCGATCCCAATGAGGATATACATCAAGGACACACCGTTAAGAATCAAGCGGGAAGAAGAGGTGGGAGATCGTGAAGCATTCGATGTGGTGATTGATACGGATGATTTGCTTATTCGGGAGAATAAGTTGAAAGGGAAGGTGCTTATCCTCAATGCCACGCAGGCCATAGTGAAGTCGATCCTTTTTATCCTTCACAATAAGAAACTCAAAGAACTGGATACAGTAACGCTCATCTCACCTGACTATGAGGCCTCCGTTGATCTGATCAAAAGCTCATTTAAGATTATCAAAGCTGCCGGTGGCGTAGTCTATAAGGATGGGAAAGTATTGATGATCCATAGACTGGGTAAGTGGGATTTTCCCAAAGGTAAACTCGAAGGCATAGATGAATCAATTGCGCTCGGGGCAAAACGAGAAGTAGAAGAGGAGTGTAATATCAAGGTCACTCCCGGCAATAAAGTCTGTAATACCTGGCACACCTACGTTCAGGGAGGCAGAAATATATTGAAAAAGACCTCCTGGTTTGAAATGACCTGCGAAGATGACAGTGAAATGAAACCTCAGCTGGAAGAAGGGATTGAGCTAGTGAAGTGGATGAATAAAAAAGAAATAGATGTAGCCTTATACAGTGCCTACCGGTCTATTCAGCATGTGTACAAGAAGTTTCGAAAAAAACAGGCAATTCAGAGCTTGTAAGGCAGGAAGTGCTCGACAGATCCACCGTATTTATGTACTTCTCTGATAATGGTTGAGCTGATAGAGGCAAATTCAGGAGAGGTGATCAGAAAGAAGGTTTCCAGGTCGGCATTGATGTAGCGGTTTACCTGAGATATGCTGTTTTCATACTCAAAATCAGTCGTGTTTCTCAACCCCCTCAGTATGTACCTGGCGCCAACTCGCTGTGCGAGTGTTGCTGTCAATTCATTATAAACCATTACGGAAATTTCGGGCACACCCTCAAAAGTGAGGTTTATCTTCTCTTCGGTATCCTCAATCGAAAAGTAGCGGTTCTGCTTCTGACTGTTATAGCCTATACCCACGATGATCTCATCAAATACTTTTAAACCACGCAGTACAATGTCTTCATGACCCTTCGTAAAGGGATCAAAAGAACCGGGGAAGATGGCAATTCTTTTCATGGTTAACCTTTTTTTGAAGATAAAGAAAAATGTGAACTACTGGTAAGAGGCAAATACGTCAAAGTACTCATGATCATTGAGCTGATCAAAGTCGTGGCTCATGCGGATGCCTTTGGGCCTATCACCTTTTTTCAGATGCTTAAAGAATTTCTTTAATGAAGGCTGATAGACTTTTGTAGCCTCCTTATTACCCCAGAGAGTAATAGGAATTGACTGCCCCTGATCAGAAAACTGTTTGATACCCAGCAGGATCATTTTAGCCATTTGTTGAGGCTGCTGTAGTTTAAACTGGTTGTAGATGGCCAACTTACCTTCCTGAAAGCCAGCAAGGAGCATATCAGTATCTGTAAAGTTTATGAAGAGTTGATCCTTGTCTTTTTTTACCAGACCAGATAACGTTTTCAGAAAGTTGGCACTCTCATGTCTGAAAACAACATTGGGTTTGGGGTATTTTCCATCTATCCAGCGAATGAACTCTTGTGGTACGGCAAATACTGTGGTACATCCCTGCTCTTCATCCAGCGTAGAAAGATACTTTTCTTTTAGAGGGTCGGTATGCGCGTTTAGCTTGATGTAGTCATAGGCATAATCTCCAGAATAAAGGGAGTTTGGTACCTGTGCAAAGCTGTGGTTTCGCAATGTGATAATCACAGTTTTCCAAAAACCTGCCGAAACCAGCACGTGATCGTGATGAATGGCTTTCAGGTTTTCAAGGAGGGTCTTGTCCTCGTCTAATGGAATAGACTCAAACAGCACTATTCTCTTCTTGCGATCATCATAGATGCATATTTCGCATGACGAGGTGCCAATAAAAAACGAAAGGTGATAATGATCAATATGATCAACATCAAGCCTTTCGTCTTTTATGCTTATTTCTTTTTGTTTTTCTTCCGTCTTCACCGGGCTTATTGCCAGTTACCCGCGGTAGAAATCTCTGTTCTGGAGCCGAATCTCAGAGGTCTTCTGTTATCAATCTCCGCATCCTCTGTTCTTGTGATATCAAAAGGAAAGGTGTCTACTACTTCAATATAGTCAACATTAACACCTGATCTCACAGAATCTTTTGCGTATAGAGAAAAATACTTACCCGGAGCATGTGGGAGCTCTGGCAATTTCATTGGATCAAAATTAGGATAGACACTTGCCTTGAAAAGCGAATCTCTTACAGATTTAGAACCAAGGGTGTCATAAAAGATTTCAGATTTCTCAGCTCCATAAGCGAGCATTGTGATTTTCTCTGTTCTTTGGATCAACCAGATTTTACCTGAATCTACGAAGGAGATCAGTTCTTCCCAGGTATCAGCATAATCGCCATAGGTACCCTGGTATGCAATTTGCGCATCCCGAATCATTCCTAGTTTTGCCTTTACCAGGTCTTCTACTCTTTTAATCTCCTTTGCTTCCTCGATTGTTGAATCGATGCTGTCATAGAGTAGATAGCCTACTACTAATGCTCCGGCAAAGATGACAAGGGTTAATATTTTAGTCAGGTTCATTTTAAAGGTTGATTTCTTGCAATGATAACTATTTTATTAGGTAAACCATAATAAATCGAACTGCTAGTTTACGTGTTTCTAATGAAATTTGAAATAGCCCGATTGATTTAAAATGCTATTTGTGCTATTAATTTGTTGTAATACATAGTGCAGCGTATGGGGTGCCTTACTTTTTATCTCTTTCAGGTCTTTAAAGCCTGTTGCTGTAATCAATTGATCTTCTTGACTCATCTCAGGGTCGTATCCTCTTTTTAGTTGCCCTCCGGTGAGTTTTACCTCAAAGAAAAGCTCAATGCCGTGAAGGGGGGGATCCAGGTATTCATGGACGAATAAAAAACGTTCGACACTTACACTTAGACCTGTTTCTTCTAGGAATTCACGTTGCAAAGCGATTTTTGCGTCTTCTCCATAATGCATGCCTCCACCCGGTGGGGCCCAGAGAGAATCTTCTTTCCCCAATCCTCTATGATGTACCAGTAAAATCTTATCCTGCTCGATACAAACACCACATACCCGAACCCTCAATTTATGTCCGTACAGCGCCTTTACTTTTTCATTCAATTCACTCATGTCGGGTGATGATCAAATCAATATCTTTGTGCAAAATACTCAAGGATGATTAAAGTGTTTAACCCGGAATTCAAATCACGGGTAGAGAAGTTTTTAGAACGTCAGTATTTTATGAAGCTGGTAGGTTTTGACCTGAACGTAATAGAATCCGGACGTACTGAAGGCTGGTTGGAGCTCAGACAAGATCACCAACAGCAAACCGGCCTCGTGCATGGAGGGGTTACGGCTACAGTGGCCGATATTGTGGCTGGCTTTGCAGCGTATACCACCGTACCGGAAGATCACCACGTGGTGACCGGAGAGATCAAAATTTCCTATTTCAGCCCAGGCAGGGGTGATCGCCTGCATGCCATTGGCTACGTGGTGAAACAGGGCAGAAAGCTTAACTTCTGCGAGGCCGAGGTTTGGTGCTATCGCGGAGAAGAAAAAACATTAATCGCCAAAGCGACCACTACCATGGCGACTATTTTTCCTGAAGATCTGGCCAGAAGAAAACAAAACTGATTTTGGCAAAGCCCTCAGAGATATTAAGGTCTAAATTTCCTTTCGAAGCTACCCGGGGGCAAAGAGAACTCTTTAATCGCTTTGATGACTTTCTGCTAAAGCAGGATTTATACAAGCCTACCATGCTGATCCGCGGTTATGCGGGCACAGGTAAGACTACGGTGATCAGCGCCATTGTACAGATGTTGCCCTATTTCAATTACAACTATGTATTGATGGCACCAACGGGCCGGGCGGCAAAGGTCATGTCGGCCTACTCGAAGAGAACGGCTTTCACCATTCACAAAAAAGTTTTTCAACAAACCTCAGACCCGGGTGGAGACCTGACCTTCGTACGACAGAAAAACTACCACAAAAACACTCTGTTTGTGGTAGATGAAGCCTCTATGCTCTCCGATAAATCAGATTTTGGCAGACAGGGATTGCTCTCAGAATTGATCGATTACGTTTTCGAAAAGGAGGGAAACAGACTTCTGTTTATAGGTGATGTAGCCCAGCTGCCTCCGGTAGGTAGTACCGAGAGTCCTGCTTTGGAGGTAGACTATCTGAAAGCCACTTTTAAGATGGATGCCGGTATGGTAGAGCTGAGAGAGGTAATGCGACAGGAAGAGTCTTCCGGAATCTTGTTCAATGCCACCAATCTGAGGTATGAGCTGAACAAAGAGAAGTTTGAAATACGCTTTGCCACCAGCAGGTTCAACGATGTTTACAAAATGACAGGTGAGCGTCTGGAGGACGGGCTGCGCTACGCTTATGACAAATACGGGGTAGAAAACACTGCCGTGGTTTGTCGGTCAAATAAGAATGCTGTGCAGTACAATCAATACATCCGCAGAGCCTTGCAGCATCGGGAGGACGAACTGGAGGCTGGTGATATTCTGATGATTGTGCGGAACAACTACCACTATATGCCGGAGAATGTGCCAGGTGGCTTTTTGGCCAATGGAGATTTTGTTGAGGTACTCAAAATTGTGCGCTTTGAAGAGTTGTATAGCTTGCGTTTTGCCACACTGGATATTCAACTCGTTGATTACCCTGACCATGAACCCTTTGAAGCCAAAGTAATTCTGGATACCCTCTATTCACCGGAAGCATCGTTGAATAATGAAGCTTATCGGAGCTTGTACAATCAGGTAACCGAAGATTATCTGGACATTGCGTCAAAGACCGAGCGGATGAGAAGTATCAAAAAAGACCCATATCTCAACGCGTTGCAGGTCAAGTTTGCATATGCACTTACCTGCCATAAGTCTCAGGGCGGGCAGTGGGAAGCGGTATTCGTAGATCAGGGCTACCTTAATGATGATATGATAGACCAGGATTATGTGCGCTGGCTCTATACTGCCATTACCCGGGCCAGTAAGGAACTCTTCCTGGTGAACTTTCATACCAAATTCTATGGTGGCACTGTGGAGATCGAGGAATAGTAAAGAGTCTCTATACCATGGTCAATAGTCAATAGACCACAGTCATGACAAAGCTATCTGACTAAAGGAAAGTTGAACTCTTCTTCACAATAAAAATGCTTAGTCTCTCTTTTTCAGAACACACAAGCAGCCACGTTTCCGCTTTGCTGAAACTAGGATAAGCTTGTGCTTAAATCCGTCCGACCTTGATCGACTACAAGCCAGGTTGAAGTAACCAGGGAGTGGCTTGCGATAGATATCTGGAGAAATTGTGAGGTTTTATCGGTGCTGACAGGGGGCTTTAATTACCAATTTCCCGATCTACTGTTCCTACTCTGCTAATTGACCTTTAATGGATACAGAGTCCACCCTACATACCCTTAGAGACTCCCAATACCAAAAACACCCAGCCCAGAATAAAGCCGAGGCCGCCAATGGGGGTAATGGCTCCCAGCCAGGTCATATTGGTTAGAGAGAGTGTATAGAGCGATCCACTGAAAACCACCGTACCTGCTATAAAAGCATAAGCCGCGTAATTAAAGTAGTTCTGATCAAAGTTAAGCATCAGAATACCGAGCAGTAGCAGGGCCAGGGTATGATAGAACTGGTATTTTACTCCTGTCTCAAAAGTTTCCAGCCTTCCGTTAGCAGTTAGTGTATCCTGTAAGGCGTGTGCACCAAAAGCGCCAATGCCTACAGAAAGGGCGCCTAAAATACCTGCTGTAATTAATACTGTTTTTGCTGTCATGCTTGTGTGTTTTGAGGGGTGGGATAATTTCTGCTACCAAAGATAGCACTGCCTATACGCACCATGGTGCTGCCTTCTTCGCAGGCTATTACATAATCACTGGTCATGCCCATGGAGAGCTCTTCCATGCTCACCTGATCATTATTGATTTGCGAGGCTATACGATCTGAAATACGCTTAAGGTTGGCGAATTCACTTCTGATCTGTTCCCGGTTATCGGTATTGGTTGCCATGCCCATGAGTCCTGTCACCTTGATGTTTTTCAGGTTACCAAACTCATCCGAGGTGAGAAAATCGAACAATTCATCCTCAGAAAAACCGAATTTTGTTTCCTCATCAGCAATATAAACCTGGAGCAGGCAGGCAATGCTGCGATTATTCTTAAGGGCTTGCTTGTTAATTTCTGTGGCAAGTCTCGGGCTGTCTACCGAATGAATCAGCTGAACAAAAGGTGCGATATACTTTACTTTGTTACGCTGAAGGTGGCCAATCATATGCCAATTAATGTCTTTAGGTAACTCTTCTGCCTTTCGGGCGAGCTCCTGTACCTTGTTTTCACCAAAATCTCTCTGACCTGTCTCGTATGCCTGTAACAAATCCTCATTTGGTTTAGTCTTACTCACAGCGATCAAACGAGTGTCGTATTTTCGCAGCTTTTCCCGATATTCAGTAATCTTGTTCTTAATGCTCATTTCGCAGAACTTATTTTCGCGTTTTGTTTTGTATTATCTTTGCGTTCGAGGTTGCCGTCCAAAGTTAGTGGAAATAAAAAAGGTAAGGGCTGGAAGAGGAAAAATTGAGTACATGAGAAAAAGGAATTCATGCCAATAATTGGAACAATACTGAAAAAGGGAATCAAGCTTAGAGAGACCCTGGAACAGGACTATACTTCATCATACGAACTACAAAAGAAAGAACTCTCGAAGCTGCTGATCAGTGCACGAAATACGCAGTTTGGGCGGGCACATAAATTCTTCGATGTGCTGGAAGAGTTCCGCAGCTTTGGAGGGCATGACTTCTTTGAGGCCTTTAAAAACGAGGTGCCGGTTTGTGACTATGAAAAAATGAATGCTGACTGGTGGCATAAGAGTCGTGAAGGAGAAGCCGATGTCTGCTGGCCCGGTAAGACCAAATACTTTGCACTTAGCTCAGGTACTTCCGGAGCAGCCTCCAAGTACATTCCGGTGACCAAAGATATGATCCGGCAGATCAGAAAAACCGGGACACGCCATATCTATACCCTTTCCAAATACGATTTGCCGGATAAATTTTTCCAATCGGGTATGCTGATGCTGGGAGGTAGCACTGCACTGAATTTTTCCGGAAACTATTATTATGGCGACCTGAGTGGTATCACCACGGGTCAGTTGCCCATATGGGTTCAGGGCTTTTCAAGACCTACCCCTAAAATCAAGAAACAAAAAGACTGGGCCACCAAGCTGGAAGAAATAGTGGAATCGGCTCCTAAGTGGAACATCGGTATGATTGTAGGTGTGCCGGCCTGGATGACCATCCTACTCGAAAAAATCATTGAACGCTACGGTGTATCCGATATTCATGAAATCTGGCCAAACCTGGAAGCCTTTGTGCATGGAGGCGTATCTTTTGAGCCTTATAGAAAAGGTTTCGACAAGCTCCTGGGCCGGCCTGTTCATTATATAGAAACTTACCTGGCCTCAGAAGGCTTCCTGGCATTTCAGGCAGAGCCCGACACAAGGTCAATGAAGCTGGTACTGAATAATGGTATCTTCTACGAATTTGTGCCCTTTAATGAAAGTAACTTTGATGAAGATGGTGTAATGGTGGAAAACCCAGAGACACTGATGATCGATGAAGTGGAAGAAGGGAGGGATTACGCTTTACTTATTTCTACCTGTGCTGGTGCCTGGCGATATCAGATTGGCGATACCATCAAGTTTGTAAACAAACGTCAGTCCGAAATCATCATTACCGGACGTACCAAACACTTTTTGAGTCTTTGTGGAGAGCACCTTTCAGTAGATAACATGAACAATGCTATTGAACTGGCCTCTGACGAACTCAATATTTGTGTTAAAGAATTTACAGTAGCAGGTATACCCGATGGAAACCTTTTTTCGCATCATTGGTTCGTAGGATCTGATGATATGGTCGCTGCCGGGGTACTAAAAGAACGCATAGATCATCACTTAAAAGAGTTGAATGATGACTATGCGGTTGAACGTCAACATGCGTTGAAGAACGTGCTTGTAGATGTGATTCCCTCCGAAATGTTTTACGATTGGATGCGCTCTCAGGGTAAAGAGGGCGGGCAGTCTAAGTTTCCCCGTGTACTTAAGAAAGAAAAACTTACCAGTTGGCTCAATTTTGTAGGAAAAGAAGCCCCGTTAAGCTAACCGAATGATGGCAGTTTGGAATGGTTTTTTGCATGGGTTGCTTCTGAGTGTGCTCATTGGTCCTGTCTTTTTCGCTTTGATTCAGAACAGCATAGAAAAAGGCTTTTGGTCAGGTTTCTTCATGGCTGTCGGCATTGCCCTGAGCGATAGCTTCTACATTGGTGTGACCTATTTTGGGATTTCGCAGTTTGTAGATAATCCTACCTTTAATATGTGGCTGGGTGGTTTGGGAGGTGCCATACTACTGGTTTTTGGCATGGTGTACATTTTCAAGCCGGTACCAATGAAGGGAGCCAAACAGTCTCATGAAGAAAGTACCCTATGGTTCAGGCAGATTTTAAAAGGCTTTTTTCTCAATGGGGTAAACCCGTTTGTACTTTTTTTCTGGATAGGGATAATGACCAAAGTGACTATTGAATTTGACTTTACTTCAAACCAGTTGCTGGTCTTCTTTGTTACCCTGATAGCCACTGTTTTTGGTACAGATATCCTGAAGTCGTTTTTCGCTATGAAGCTCAGTCAGCTGGTCACTCCACGATTTATGAAAATCATGAACCGTGTGGTAGGTTTGGCGCTGATTCTTTTTAGCCTTTACCTCTTCAATTTTGTACTTGAGGGCTTTGGCTACTCAGTGCTTGGTTCATGAAGAAATCACTCTTACTTACTGTATTACTCTGCTTTATAACCCTTGAATTGATAGGGCAGGACAGCAGCTTGCTCCATTTCAATACAGAACGCCTGCAGGTAAACAAAACAGGTATGCTGGTGCTTGGTGGCTGGGCCGTGGGTAACATTGGCATCAATGCTTTCCTTACACGCAATGCCTCGGGCAGCGATGCACACTTTTACCGTATGAACATCTACTGGAATATGGTCAACCTGGCATTGGCCATTCCCGGGCTCAGGAACTCCATTATTACCGATCCCGCGAGCCTTGATCTGGCAGAATCGGTAAGTGCGTATCATCACATGGGTAAGATACTACTGATCAATGCAGGGCTGGATGTGGCTTATATTACTGGTGGCTTTCTGTTGAAAGAGATGGCTAAAACCCGAGAGAACAAATTTGATATACTCAACGGTTATGGACGCTCGCTGATCCTGCAGGGAGGTTTTTTGCTGGCCTTCGATTTAGTCCTGTACGCAGCACTACAGTCCAAAAGTGATAACCTTACAAAGATTCTTGAGGCAGTGAAACTAACCCCCACAGGTATCGGTCTGACCTTTACATTTTGAGACTTTGGTAATTAAAATGAGATTTAAGGGAAGATGATTTCGGTGTTAGTCTTCCAGTACATTACTGACAAAGGTGCTTTTTGAAAGCATAAAAAGCAGAAAGAATACCACGCCCCAGCTCAGATAGATGGGATAAAAATCGGTGGTGTTTTTATAGCGGGTTTCCTTGATCTCAGCCTTTTCGTACTCGTCAATCAATCCGAATACATTGACCAGTGCCTGGTTATCCGATACTCTGTAAAACTGACCCTCACCAATACGGGCTATTTCGCGCAGGTTGGTTTCGTCAAGGGTATTGTCTACATACTGAGGTCTGCCAAAGAAATCTTTACCATATGGCACCTTGCCTTCTTTGCCAATACCTATAGAATAAATCTTAATGCTATATGCTGCAGCCAGCTCTGCCGCGGTAATTGGGTCGATATTGCCCGCAGTGTTGTCTCCATCAGAGATCAGAATCAT
Source organism: Roseivirga sp. (assembly GCA_021404565.1). Taxonomy (GTDB): domain Bacteria; phylum Bacteroidota; class Bacteroidia; order Cytophagales; family Cyclobacteriaceae; genus Roseivirga. The sequence continues at coordinate 265,462 of JAAWWF010000003.1, forward strand.
CACCTTAGAAGCAGCGTCAGAGTCACGCATACGGTTGGTGCTGGTGGCAATGGCGCTACCGATGGCTGTTCCCCGGTTTTCAATCCTGTTAAAGTCTATATCCTCATCTATGAATTTGTAGAGTAGCTCATAATCGGTCGTCAGAGGAGAGAGAGAGTAGGCATCTCCTGAGAAAATTACGATCCCGATTCGATCCTGAAAACGCCCCTGAATAAAGTCACGGGCCGTTCTTTTGGCGGCTTCTAGTCTGTTGGGTTTAAAGTCCTCAATCTGCATTGACTCAGAGATATCAATCACCAGCATGATGTCAATACCTTCGGTCCATTGTTCTACCTGCTCATTGGTTCGCTGTGGTCGTGCCATGGCCACAATCATCAGCATCATGGCAAGTGCTAAAAGCACATTGGGGATTATACGAAGGTAGCTGGTCCAGCTGGTGCCAATTTCTTTCTTAGGCAGGGCAACGGCTACTTTTTGCTTTATCTGGGTGCCCAGGAGCCACTTGAGTAAAAATATCAGCAAGACAGCAGGAATGGCATAAAGGAAAAACACAAACTCCCAGTCGAAAGACCTGAAAGCAGAAGGCAGGAACCATTCTGGTGAATACCATTTATATAGCGATTCGTCAAGCATTTTTTATCTCCTCTGTAATGTGGTTATAACGGTCTGCTGAGTAGTCCATCAAAAACTCGAAATCGTTTTGCAGGGCCGACACTGCCATCTGGCTATAGATACTACGGTCAATGGACTTAAGCGTTTCTTCCAGGCTCTTGTTCTCGTGAATGAGCACAATTTCTTTAGTAGTAAGTCGCCTGTAAGGGATTTTGTCCAGCCCTTCCATAAAGGTCTTCCAGAATTTGAGCACCGATTCTATCTCGGTTTTGCCTGGTTGTGAACCCAGCTGCTCTATTTCTTTTTCGAAGCCCAGTCTGAACTTCTCCATTTTCTTCTTCAGTCGATACAGCTTGATTTTCTTCCGTATGGCTTTACCCCAAACGATAAGAACGATCAGCCCGATGAATCCAAGAGCAAAGAGCGCTATGATGAAATAGGGGTAATTGAACTGGGTGGAAACGGGTATATAGTGAGTGGTCTCAACCAAATCCACCGAATCAGGCATTTGCAGTACTACTTCCTGCAGTTTGATAGAATCAGGATCGCTGAAAAGAGGTATGCTGTCACCGGCATTCACCAGAAAAACCGGCAATGATAGCTTTTGAACCAAGTCAATTTCAAAGGTAGTGAGGTAATAGACTGCACTATCGATGCTATTAATACTGTCAGATTCTGTGTCGTAATAGTCTTTGCTTACGAGCTCGAAGGGAGCAAAATCGTAAAGTGAATCAGGGAAAATCACCGGACGGTTTTTCCGGTCTTTGTAGCTAAAGGTAAAGGGAACTACTTCTCCTACTTTGACACTGTCTTTTAAAAAGTTGCCACGCGGTTTCAACTCCTGTGCCTGCAAGGCCATTGTAGAAACCAAAAGGCATATACTTAATACTGATCGCAACAATTTAGACACTTTTTAAAGTCTTGTTTCTAAGTTTAAAAAGCTTGATAAGTTGGGGGACGTAGTTGTCCTTGGTATTGATTTCCAGATAGTTGATTTCATGTTTGCGACTGAATTTTTCCAGCTCTCCTCTCCCTTGAGAGTATCGGGTTTCCAGTTTCTTTCTGAAATCTGAAGACGAGGTATTTACCCAAATGGTTTTCTTGCTTTCCTTATCAAAGACGGGGATAATTCCCAGACTCGGCAAATTCGTCTCCCGGTCGTCTTTCAGGTGAATGGATACTACATCATGGCGTTTGGCCAGTGAGCGAAGGTTCTTTTCATAACCCTCGTCAATAAAGTCGGAGACCACTATGATGACACTACGTTTTTTTACAATCTCTAATGTAAAGCGAAGGGCAGCTGTTAGGTCGGTTTTGGTACTTTTGGGTTTCAGTTTGAAGAGTTCCCCGATGATGTGATAACCATGTTTTACGCCCTTGCCGGATTTTACATATTTCTCCTTGGTATCAGAATAGCAGATAAGCCCTACTTTGCTCGATTCTTTCAAAGCTGCCAGTGTCAATACCCCACAAATCTCTTTGCCAATGTCTACTTTTTGAGCACCCGGATTGCCAATCTCCTGGGAAGCACTTACATCCAGTAGAAAATAAACGGACTGTTCTTTCTCTTCCTTGAAGGTCTTTACAAAGGTACCAAGTCCCTTGGCCGATACATTCCAGTCTATGTTTCTGGTGTCATCACCATATACATATTCCCTGACACCATCAAACTCAAGTCCGGCCCCTTTAAAGATCGAATGGAAATCACCCTGCATGCGAGAATTAATCGCCTTCCTTATCTGTATTTCGTACTTCCTGAGCTTGGAAATGATCTGCTGCATAATAAAGCGCCTAAAATATCATTTATTTACGTCTGTCGCACCCTAAAAATCTTAAAAATGGTTAATTCCGCAGGGTCTGGCATAAATTTTATTGATGTACCTTTACAATCAGTTTTCAGTAATTGCTGTCGAAATTAAATGGACGTTTCAGTCATAAAAAAGGTTTTGGTATTAGTGGTAGTGCTCTCGCTTTTTTCTTGCAAAAAGGAAGAGAAAGTACCCGAGAATATTCTGTCCAAAGAGAAGATGGTATCTCTGTTAATTGATCTTCGGATTGCTGAAGGAAGAGTCGCAACACTTACCCTAAGCAATGATAGCTCGCTGAACCTTTTTGGGGAATTAGAGAATAAAATCTTCGAAGATCACGGGGTGGACAGCCTTGCTTATATCACAAGCTATCAGCATTACCTGCTTCGACCCAGACAGGCACTGTACATTACCGATGCGGTGATCGACAGCCTTAAAGTAATCCAACAAATCAAGGAAACCGGGCATAAGTAGACCGGACTCATCAATGCTCTACCCGCAAAATTTAGAACAAAAACTAGGATTCGATAAGATCAGAATAAAGCTCAACGAAGCCTGTGAAAGCTCACTGGGCCAGCAGTTTGTTGGTAAGATCAAGTATTCGAAAGATCAGAGATCTATAGAAAAATGGCTTCTACAAACAGACGAGTTTGTGAAAATTATCCAGGGGGGAGAACTCTTTCCCAATTCCAATTTCCTGGATATAACCGCCTACCTGAAAAAGGCCGAGATTGGAAATAGCTATCTGATTGAGGAAGAGTTCTTCAATCTGATCCTCACTTTCAAGACACTGGACAAGTGCCTAGATTTTTTCAGAACACATCATGAGGAATACCCTGAGTTGGCACAGCTGACACACCCTATTCTTTTTGATGACGATTTGCTCTGGAAACTCGACAAGCGTTTTGACGACAGGGGCAAGCTGAATGATCACGCCAGTGATCTGCTCTTCGAAATAAGAAAAGGAATTGAACAGGAGCAGCGAAGGTTGCGAAAAGTGTTGGACGGTGTGTTGAAGCGTGCTCAAAAGGAAGGCTTCACTCCCGATGATGTGAACATCACCATTCGTGATGGCAGAATGGTCATCCCAGTCCTGGCCGAACACAAGCGTAGAATCCGGGGCTTTGTACATGGCGAATCAGCCACGGGGCAGACGGTGTACCTGGAACCAGGTGAAGTACTGGAGATAAACAACGAGGTCCGTGAGCTGCAGTATGCTGAAAAGCGTGAAGTGATTCGCATTTTGACAGAGCTGACAGATTTGCTGAGGCCCGAGGTTGAAAACCTGTCGGGAGTAGTGCAGTTTCTGGGGCTGATTGACTTTATAAGAGCCAAGGCACGTTTCTCTATAGAAATTGAGGCTGTTAAGCCGATATGGAAGAAGGAAAAGGGATTTGAGTGGACCAATGCCCGTCATCCGATTTTATTGCTGGCACATAAGGAGCAAAACAAGGATGTGGTGCCCCTGAGCATCCGTCTTGACTCTCACAATCGGGTACTGTTGATTTCAGGCCCCAATGCGGGAGGAAAGAGTGTATGCCTCAAAACAGTGGGGCTGCTACAGTATATGTTCCAATGCGGCATGCTGGTGCCGGTAGACGAAGCGTCTGAATTCGGGTTGTTTCGCGACTTGTTTATTGATATTGGCGATGAACAGTCTATAGAAAACGACCTCAGTACCTACAGCTCCCATCTGTTGAACATGAAAAACCTGCTGGCTCATGTAAACAAGGGCTCCCTGTTTTTGATTGATGAGTTTGGAACAGGTACTGAGCCACAGTTTGGCGGGGCCATTGCCGAATCGATACTCAGTGAACTCAAAGATTCCAAGGGACTTGGGGTAATTACAACTCACTATGGCAACCTGAAAGAATTTGCTGATAAGCAGCATGGTCTGATGAACGGAGCTATGAAATATGACCTCAAGCGTCTTCAGCCACTCTATCAGCTTGAAATAGGCAAGCCGGGCAGCTCTTTTGCCTTGGAGATTGCCCAGAAGATAGGTTTGCCTAAGTCAACCCTGGATAAGGCAAAAGAGAGAGTGGGAGTGAAACAGGTGTCTTTTGACCAAATGCTTGGTCAGCTTGAAAGCCAGAAGCATGATGTAGACAAGGCAGAAAAGCGAATTAAGCAAAAAGAACAGGAACTGGATGAGCTCACAAAGCAATATGCCGAGCTCAAAGAGCACCTGGATCACCAGCAGAAGCAAATCATCAGAAATGCTAAATCAGAAGCTGCTGCCTTAATTAAAGGAGCCAATAAGGAGATTGAAAGGGGGATCAGGGAAATTAAGGAGAAGCAAGCTGCGGATGATAAGGAAGCGGTCAAAGCCCTGAGAAAGAACCTGGATGAGCTGAAGGCCAAAACCGAACCCAAGACTGCGCCAGTCCGAAAAACGCCAAAAGTAACTATCACGAAAGCTGAGGGAGCGATAGAGGCGGGCAGTTATGTGAGGATCAAAGGGCAGGAAACCATAGCCAGGGTCACTTCAATCAAGGGCAAAGATGCCGAACTTGCTATTGGAGGATTGACTTCTATTGTGAAAATGAACAGACTCGAAAAGGTAAGTCGTAAGGAGTTCAGGCAGGAAGTCCAGGCGACTGAGGCCAAAGGTGTTTCACTGAATCAGAAAATGGCTGATTTCTCTCACAGACTTGATATCCGGGGATTCAGGGCTGAGGAGGTAATTCCGAGGCTAGATCAGTATCTGGATGAGGCACTACTACTCGGGGCGACTGAATTGCACATTCTTCACGGCAAGGGAAGCGGAGTGCTCAGAGAGATTGTCCGAAACCATCTGAAAACCTACAAATCAGTGAGCGATATACGCGATGAACATGCTGATCGGGGTGGAGCCGGCATTACGATTGTGAACTTATAGACATAAAAAAAGCCTCATAAGAGGCTTTTCAATATCTTGAGTTTCGTTCTTACTGCGCCTGCAGATTTAAAACGTATGTTCCGCTTGCCCCGGCTGCTGTTCCCCCATTAGGGTTAGTGAAGTTTACGGTCAGTGTTACCGTAGCAGGAGTGGCAGTTGTATTCAAATTACTAACGTTGAATACATTGTCAGAATCACCATTAAAAATGATCTGGTTGATATTTCCGTTGTTAAATTCCCATGGACCACTCGCGGCAATCAATGGAGTAGAATTATTTGCCGTATAAGTCAAAGAGGTACTTGATCTCAAAGTAAGGCTGAAGTTATCGAAGCCATTGGCAGGGGCACCGTCTTGCGTGATAGAAACTGCTGTCCATGTCACTCCGGTAGTACCGGCAAGGTCTAACAGTCTTTGTTCTTCAGCAGTAGGCTCGCCCGGCCCGTCATCTCCGCCGCCACCGCATGCCAGTGTAAACATAACAGCGATTGCGGTAAAAGCGAGCAGGTAGTTTTTTATTTTGATCATCACTCTATTTTTGAATTACCAATTATACTTATTATTTAGGGGAAATTGCAATTGCAACTCCAAAATGTTACTTGAAATGTGGAATGTGAATGACCTTTTTGCAGAAGTCATATTCATACTTCTGGTTTGAACTGATCACTACTAACTTTTCTTTAACAGCCTCCGCCACATTTTCCAGATACCAGTCTACCCCTTTCACATCCAGGTTTGAGGTAGGTTCGTCCAGAAAGCATACCGGGCATTGTGAAAAAAAAGCCAGTCCCAGCTTAAGCCTTTGCTTCATTCCAGAGGAAAAATTCCTGATCATTTTATCAAGATCATTTCCCAGGTATACCTTATTTACAAACTCGTCAAGTGTATACCCTACTTTCAGTTCTTTAAACTTAAAATGGAAAGAAAGGAACTCTCTCAAGGTGAATTCTTCTATAATTTCCAGGTATGGCGTAATCACATCCAGATATTGGTACTGCTTGTCTACCGGGACTATGGTTCCGTCTTTAGAATATTGAATTTCACCTTCCGAAGGAGGGAAATAACTAGTCATAAGCTGCAATAGGGTCGATTTCCCGCTTCCGTTGGGTCCCGTTATGGCATAACTGTTATCTGGCGTAAAGTCTTCTGAAAGGTTTCTGAAAATCCACTCCTTTTGATACTTTTTACCCAGGCTGGTTACGGAAATCTGCATGTTTTATCGTGCAGTATACCCTTTCATAATACCTCTGTCCGAATTTCTGAAAAAGTTAATGATCTCATCTCTTTCCTTCGAAGGCGTCATTTCCAGCTCAAGCAGATCGAGTGCTTTAGAGTTGTTCAGTCCTTTCAGGAAAATGTAGCGATAAACCTCCTGTATCTCGGTGATCTTATCGTTGGAGTATCCTCTTCTTCTCAGACCCACAGAGTTAATACCGGCATAGCTCAATGGCTCTCGCCCTGCTTTGGTGTAGGGAGGTACGTCTTTTCTTACCAGTGAGCCACCGGACACCATGGTGTGAGCTCCGATTTTTACGAACTGGTGTACCGCAGCCGCGCCACCTACAATGGCGTAGTCATCAATGGTTACATGACCAGCCAACTGCACAGCATTTACCAGGATGCAGTTATCACCAATGATACAATCGTGTGCCACGTGTGTATAGGCCATAATCAGGCAATCTCTGCCAATGGAGGTCTTATTAGTGGCTTCGGTACCTCTGTTGAGGGTTACGCATTCGCGAATGACTGTATTATCACCAATATGTACGGTAGTGTCTTCACCACCAAATTTGAGGTCCTGAGGAATGGCCGATACAACAGCTCCGGGAAAAATCTTTACATTTTTACCAATGCGGGCGCCTTCCATTATGGTCACGTTGGAACCTATCCAGGAACCCTCGTCAATAACCACATTTTTACTGATGGTTACGAAGGGCTCTATCACCACATTGCGGGCAATTTTCGCTTCAGGGTGAATATATGCTAGCGGTTGATTCATGGGTTTCTTACAATTCTTGCTGTCATAGATGCTTCACAGACGAGGGTGTTGCCCACGTAAGCATAACCGTTCATTTGAGCAATACCGCGTTTGATAGGGGCCGTGAGCTCACATTTAAATTTAAGGGTATCTCCGGGGATAACCATTTTCCGGAATTTACACTTGTCAATTCCGAGGAAATAGGGGGTGTAATTTTCAGGGTCAGGCACTGTATTGAGTACCAGAATACCTCCAATCTGGGCCATGGCCTCCACCTGCAAAACACCCGGCATTACGGGGTTTCCGGGGAAGTGTCCGTCAAAGAAGGGCTCATTGCGCGTTACATTCTTTATCCCTGAGACCATCATGTCATCCAGATGTATAATCTTATCAATCAACAAGAACGGGTACCTGTGCGGTAAGATCTGCATGATCTCGTTGATGTCCATTACCGGTTTAAGGTTCGGATCGTATGAAGGTGCCGTAGATTTGGAGTTTTTTATGGTGCGCTTCAGCTTGCGGGCAAAGGCTACATTGGCTGCATGACCGGGACGCGCAGCAAGTATTTGTGCCTTGATCGGCCGACCAACCAGGGCCAAATCACCCACTACATCCAACAGTTTGTGGCGTGCCGGCTCATTGCTGTGTCTCAGGTCTACATTATTTAAAATGCCTTCCTTCTTCACCTCTACCTTGGGCTTGTTAAACAAGCTGGCCAGATAGTCAAGCTCCTCATCTTTCACCACACGATCAACCACCACAATGGCATTGTTCAGATCACCACCCTTGATCAGGTTGTTTTTATAAAGCATCTCCAGCTCATGCAAAAAGCAGAAGGTGCGGCTTGAGGCTATATCTTTTTTGAAATCAGCTATATCCGTCAGGGTGGCATGTTGACTACCCAATACCGGGGAATTATAGTCTACCATGACCGTTACCCGATAGTCGTCTAAGGGCAATGCCGCAATTTCAACATCTCGTGAACCATCGCGGTACATAATACTCTCATTTACTTCGAGGAAGTTTCTGAGCGCATTTTGCTCCTGAGTGCCTACTGTTTCCAGTGCATCAATGAACATCTTGGAGCTACCATCCAATATGGGTGGCTCTGGTCCATCTAACTGAACCATTACATTATCTATCTCCAGGCCAACCAATGCGGCAAGGGTATGTTCTACTGTATTGATTCTGGCACCATTATGCTCTATTGTGGTTCCCCTGGAAAGGTCTACCACATAGTCAACATCCGCATCAACAACAGGTTGATCGGGTAGGTCTACACGCTGAAATTTAATACCATGATTTGGAGGAGCAGGGGTAAACGTCATGTTTGCCTCTACGCCTGTATGTAAGCCTACGCCTGATACCGTTACCGGTTCTTTGATCGTATGTTGTTTTGTTTTCATTCGTTTTCGCGAAAATTCGCCAAATTTAACTCTTTTTTTCTAGTTGGGTTACCCTTTCCATCAGTTTGGGCAAGTTTCTTAAAGCCACGGAAATGCGCAGAAAATCTCTGTGCTCTACCAGCGGACTACCAAAGAATATCTTTCCTTCTTCTTTGATGGTTTTAGGTACTCCGGCCTGAGGGCCAATTATTGTTCGGTTGGCTAAGCTTAAATGCCCGGTTACCCCGGCCTGTCCGCCAATCTGACAGTTCTCGCCAATCCTGGCGGTACCTGAAATACCAGCCTGCGCTGCAATCACGGTATTCTTTCCAACTTCCACATTATGGGCAATCTGCACCAAGTTATCGAGCTTTACCCCTGAACGCACGATGGTTGAACCCATAGTTGCGCAATCGATTACGGTATTACCTCCTATATCAACGTGGTCTTCGATGATTACATTACCCGTTTGCGGAATGGCTTTATAAGTGCCATCGTCCTGGGGAGCGAAACCAAAGCCACTGCTACCAATCACGACACCTGAATGTATCACACAGTTGCTTCCTATTTTGCAATTGGCGTAAATTTTTACCCCCGCATAAATGGTAGTGTTCTCACCTATTTCTACATTATCTCCAATTACGGAGTTAGGAAAAACCTGTGAACGGTTACCTATCTTCACATTGTCACCTAAATGGGAGAAAGCCCCCAGGTAAACGTCTTTACCTAATTGCGCTGTCTCACTTTGGTATGAAGGCTGCTCTATACCGGCCTTTACCTTACGGGTCATTCGTTCGTGTTCTTCCAGCAATTTGGCAAAACTTGCATAGGCATTGTCTACTCTGATCAGGGCAGATGTAATAGATTTTTCCGCTGCGAAGTCTTTGTTGACAATGACAGCACTCGCCTTGGTAGTGTAGATGTATTCTGTGTATTTGGGGTTGGCCAGAAAAGCGATACTACCGGGAGTAGCCTCTTCAATTTTTTCAAGTCGGTTTATCCGCTGAGATCCATCCCCATCAACCGTACCATCCAGTAGTTGAGCTACCTGCTCGACAGTAAATTCCATGTAGTTATTGTTGAGAAGTCACAAAGATATGTCTTTTGGCCAGCATCGATAATATTTGCGTACGATTTTGCTCATGGCCTTAATGTTCGGTAAATCGGCTGCTTTTACTACATCCCGTACCTGTCCTGATTTTGATAAAATAAGGATTTCACGGTCTGAGGCCATGTAGGCATTGTTGGTAACCTTGCCATGGGAGAAGAAGTATTTAGCCTCATTGGCACTCAGGTTATAAGTCTTCATAACCGCTGCTTCAATGGCTTTGATTTCTGCCTTGTCAGGTGCTTCATTGGTCAGTCTGATTCGGAAGAGTTTGCGATTGAGCAGCATTTGGCAAAGGTTAGAAAGAATCTGGTCTTCATGATCTGCCCAGATTTTAATAGCTCCCCAGATATCGTAGTCATCTAATTTGGCAAAACTGTCGAGGATGCCGGGCTCTTCGGCAAAGTTTTCTATGCCTATTTCCCTGGATAGAAAGGTTTGAAGCGACTTACTGGCAAAAAGGGTGTCGCCTTTACGGCTAAGCTTTCTTGCTCGCTTGATGATATTAATAAGCATCTTTTCCGCACTTACGCTGGCCTTGTGCAGGTATACCTGCCAGTACATAAGCCTGCGGGCGCTTAAAAAATTCTCAATGCTGTAGATGCCTTTTTCCTCTACAACCAGCCGGTCGTCCTTTACATCCAGCATTTTGATGATACGATCGGCTCCGATAGTGCCTTCGGAAACCCCGGTGAAGAAGCTGTCTCGTTTCAGGTAGTCCAACCTGTCGATATCCAGCTGACTTGATACCAGCTCATTCAGAAATTTCTTTTCGTAGTGGCCATTGAAAATATCGAGGGCCATGCTCAATCTACCATTCATTTCCTTGTTCAGTCTGGAAATGATCATGCGCGAGAGGTGTTCGTGAGGGATATTCTGCAACAAACTATACTCCAGGGCATGTGAAAAAGGTCCATGGCCCACATCGTGGAGTAATATGGCGATCATAGCGGCATCAAATTCATTATCTGTGATTTCCACTCCCTTGGTTCTCAGATTTTCCAGGGTAATCGTCATCAGGTGCATGGCCCCAATGGCATGGTGGAAACGGGTGTGGTGAGCACCGGGATAAACCAACTCTGTCAGACCCAGTTGTTTGATCCTGCGAAGGCGTTGAAAATAAGGGTGGTCGAGGACATCAAAGATCAGTTCACTTCTAATGGTTATAAAACCGTAAACCGGATCATTGATAATCTTTTTTTTGTTCAAAGTTTGTGCTTTTATTCTGTTAAATTCGGCTTTCTCCCGAATGTGAAGCTATGCAAAGATATAACATTTTGTGGGCGGACGATGAGATTGATCTCCTGAAACCGCACATCCTTTTTCTCAACGATCGTGGCTATGATATTACTCCTGTTACCAGTGGGGCTGATGCCATTGAGGCTTGTGAGAAAACGCATTTTGATGTGGTGTTTCTGGACGAGAACATGCCCGGTATGACGGGGCTGGAAACCCTCAACTATATCAAAGGCAGCAGGCCTTCTCTGCCCGTAGTAATGATTACCAAGAGCGAGGAAGAGAGCATTATGGAAGAGGCGATCGGCTCGAAGATTGCCGATTACCTGATCAAACCGCTGAACCCCAGTCAGATACTGCTTTCGGTAAAGAAAATTCTGGATAACAGGAGGCTGGTGACTGAGCGGACCAATTCTCAGTATCAGCAGGACTTTCGCAATATCAGTATGGCTTTTGGTGATGATCTTGATCATCACGAATGGATTGAGATTTATAAGAAACTTGTGTTTTGGGAGCTCGAAATTGATAAGACAGAGGATAAGAGCATGTCTGAAATACTGGATATGCAAAAGTCTGAGGCCAACGCCAATTTTGCTGATTTCATTGTCAACAATTATGAAGACTGGCTGAACGATCCGAATATCGAAAGGCCATTGCTGTCTCATAACCTGATGAAGACCAAGGTTTTTCCTCAATTGAGTGATGAGCCTCTTTTCTTTATCGTGATTGACAACCTGCGCTATGATCAGTGGAAGATTCTTGCAGAAGATATTGCTCCCTACTTTAATGTGGAGGAAGAGGACGCCTATTACTCCATCCTTCCTACTACCACAGCTTATGCTCGTAATGCTATTTTTTCAGGAGAGCTTCCGCTGGAGATGTCTAAGAAACATCCTGATCTGTGGGTGTCGGATGCAGATGATGACGGAAAGAACAATAATGAGGACAAGTTTATTGGGCGCCAGTTAAAGAAGCAGCGACTTGATATTCGATTTAGCTATAACAAAATTATCCATGCGCAGCAGGGCAAACAGCTGAATGATAACTTCAATAATCTGCTGAGGAATGACCTGAACGTCATCGTTTACAATTTTGTAGACATGCTTTCTCATGCCCGTACCGATATGCGCATGATTCGCGAACTGGCTTCTGATGAATCGGCTTACCGGTCACTGACCAAATCATGGTTTCAACATTCTCCGCTCTTCGATCTACTCAGGCTGATCAGTGGCAAGAATGGTAAGGTGATCATCACTACAGATCATGGTACCTACAGGGTGAAGAAGCCATACAAGATAGTGGGTGATAAGAATGTAAATACCAATTTGCGCTATAAGCATGGCAGAAACCTTGGGCACAAGGAAACGAGGGATGTCTATACCGTGCATGAGCCGGAGCTGCTTCATTTGCCAAAGGCCAATATTTCTACCTCCTATGTTTTCGCTTGTGAGGATACTTTCTTTGCTTACCCGAATAACTATAACCACTACGTAAACCACTATAAGGATACTTTTCAGCATGGTGGCATCTCACTGGAGGAGGTAATTATTCCGATAATTTCATTAAATTCGAAGAGGAGCTAATGAGTGCTGAGGTTGTCATTCTTTCAAAGGGGCCTGACGATCTGGACGAAGCAGTGAAGGCGATCATAGAGGTGGGTAAAGCTACCAATATCTGGCTTTTTATGGGACAGATGGGAGCAGGCAAAACCACCCTCATCAAAGCTATTTGTGGAACTTTACAGGTGTTGGACGAGGTGAACAGTCCTACTTTTTCCATTGTAAACGAGTACCTGACGGTAACAGATGATACGCTATATCATTTTGACTTTTACAGGCTCGAAAATGAGGAGGAAGCTTATAATATTGGGATTGAAGAGTATTTCTATTCAGGAAACACCTGCATGTTAGAATGGCCTGAAAGGGTAGAGGGTTTACTCCCTGATAATTTTTTAAGAATTGACATCACAGAGAATACGGATCAATCCAGAACAATCAAACTGACCATGTATGGGTGAGGGAAAGAAATCAGGTTTTGCAGAACTGGCCAAGGAGGGAAGCCTCTATCCCCAGGAGAAATTGCTGAAGGTAAAATCAGGAAATAAATCGCTGCGGGTGGCTATCCCCACAGAAACAGCCTACCAGGAAAACCGGGTAGCGCTGACACCATCGGCTGCGGGCATCATGGTAGCCAATGGACTGGAGGTATGTCTTGAACAGGGGGCTGGTAAGCATTCTTTCTTCAACGATGATGAATACAGCGAGGTAGGTACACAGATTCTCTATTCCCATAAAGAAATATTCGAGGCTGATATGATACTGAAGGTGGAACCGCCCACCCTTGAAGAGATAGGAATGATGAAGCCGGGTAGCACCCTTATTTCTGCCTTACAAATGGGAGACTCCACAGCCGGTTATTTTGAAGCCCTGAATAAAAAGAAAATTACGGCCATTGCTTTTGAAATGATAGAAGACAAGGCCAGAGGTTTACCCATTGTGAATGCCATGAGCGAACTGGCCGGGAGCCTGGCCATACCCATTGCTGCAGAGCATATGAGTAGCGTAAACGGGGGTAAAGGCATAATACTGGGGGGTATTACGGGAGTACCTCCGACCAGAGTTATCATTTTGGGGGCAGGTACGGTGGCTGAATATGCTGCGCGTGCTGCCTTAGGGCTTGGAGCTGAAGTACGTATCTTCGATAATGAGGTATATAAGCTTCGCAGAATCAGGCATAAGCTGAGCAATCAGGTGTTTACTTCCGTAATTGACTCAGGTACGCTAGGACAGTCCTTGCAATCAGCCGATGTTGTGATTGGGGCTTTAAGACCCGAGAAGGGCAGAGCTCGCTGCGTAGTTACAGAAGAAATGGTCGCCAGTATGAAGTCGGGTGCGGTAATACTGGATGTGTCGATTGACCAGGGAGGCTGTATTGAAACCTCAGAGATTACCACACATGCCAAGCCGACTTTTCGAAAGTATGATGTGATTCACTATTGCGTGCCCAATATCGCTTCGCGGGCAGCACGCACCGCCACTACGGCATTGAGTAACATCATGACACCTATTATACTTAAAGTAGGCGAAGCCGGGGGGATTGATGAGATGATCTACCAGTATCCCTGGTTCAATCATGGAGTTTATGCTTACAAGGGAAGCACCACCAACCTTAATATCTCCAAGAAGTTCAACCTGCCCTATAAGGATTTAAGTTTGTTGCTGGCTGCGAGGTTTTGAGCTGTGTATAAGCTTCAGGTACAATACCGGGTGCTGTTAATTCTCCTTATTCTTTTAATGGGATGCTCCGGGTCATCAACAGAAGATAAGCTGGAGTCGATCAGCCTTTCAATGGGCCCCCACAATGCCAGGCATATTCAATGGACAAAAACGGAGGTTCGGTACCTTGATGACTCAAAGCGTGATGCAGATAATGCTGATGCAACATTTTATACACGCGTATTCAAGTTCGATATGGATCGGTTTAGGAGTGTCTCGGATAGTATTTTGTCCACGAAATTAATAGAGAGGGGAGAGGAAGGTTCAGGCGGAATTCACGGGCCATGGGTTTGTCTGGAATTACATTATAAGAATGGAGAAGTGAAAAAGTGGCAAAGAGCTTACCCCGGTTCTACCGATTTTTCAATGCTTGATAGCTTGCTGGATTTCAGCGGAGTTTTGCTAAGAAAGGAGAGTAGGTATTTTGAAATCAATACGGCCGAATGCGGAAGAGCACCGACTCCTATCTATATAAAAAGCCCTTTAGAAATTAAGGTACCAACGGACTCCACCGGTTATTAGTTCTCAAAATCTATTAGTCAAACCTGGATACACAGTATGAGCAACTACCGGGTTTCTCAAAGAATCGACAAGCACCTATCTTTACCGCATGGCTGACATAACCATCCCCAAACCCTTAAACTTCTCTTTCAAAGAATGCCTCTGGTTTCTTGATCGAAACTACGATGACTGCCTTTATAAAGTGACAGACACTTCTGTGATCAAACCATTGCTGATTGATGGTCAAAAGGTGATTTTTGAGTTAAGAGAGAATGCGGAAGGGATGGCCGTTGAGCTCCTTTATAATGAATCAGGTGGAAATCATGCAGATACCATCACTGCCTATATACATGACTGGCTGGATTTGGAAAGAGACCTTTCCGGGTTCTATCAATTACTCGCTCAGCACAATGCTTTTGGCTATATGCCGGATGAGTTTGCCGGTTTGCGCCTGATCGGGATCCCGGATGTTTTCGAAGCTATTTGCTGGTGTATTATCGGGCAGCAGATCAACCTCACTTTTGCTTATAAACTCAAGCGCAGCATGGTTGAGAAGTATGGAGAATCCATCGAGCTTGATGGAGAGGTGCATCATTTCTTCCCCAAGCCGGAAGTGCTGGCAGAGGCCACCATGGAAGATTTGAAAAACCTGCAGTTTTCCAGACAAAAGGCAGATTATGTGATCCATGTGGCTAAGCTGATCAGCACGGGAGAATTCTCCAAACAGGAGCTACAGGCTTTACCCGATCGGGAGGCACAGTTGAAACGATTGATTTCTGTTCGCGGTATTGGGGAGTGGACGGCCAATTATGTGCTGATGAAAACACTGAAGGACATGAACTGCATTACCATCGGTGATACAGGGCTCAACAGCGCCCTGGATGCCCATGGGCTGGTGAAGAATAAAAAGGATAAGGCTGAAGTAAGGGCTTTCTTTGATGATTTTGAGGGTTGGAAGAGTTATCTGGTGATCTATTTGTGGAGGTCTTTGGCAAGTCCTGATGTTAAGTAGTCTGACCCAGTCGTTCGTATGCTGCGAGTAACGATTTTAGTTTGTCACTCGGTAAAACTGAATGACTGTTTGAGATGCCTGACACTTCTTGTTACTTTTCTTTGCCTGCACAAAGAAAAGTAAACAACCTGCCGGCCGTACTTAGGCACTAAGGCAGGCGGGAAGAAATGCTACCACGGTCAAAGTCACACTTCCGCGCTAAACCCACAGGCCGACCCGGCAGTAAAATGGCTGTTTTCCTTTGGCATTAACTTATTGCAATCCTTGCCATTTTAAAGGCCTGCCTTCCCGCATCCCTCTGTGTGACCACGCTGACCGTGGACGCCCTCCCTCCTGGATGGAAAAACGTGTGATTAGATACCATGCCAGTCGCTCGCGTGTCGTGAGTGACCATCTTAGGTGCTTGTCACTCGGTGAAACTGAATGACTGTTTGAGAGCAATAAAGACTGTTTTCCTATTCTGAGCTGTGCGAAGAATCTCTTTCTCTAATGAAGTTTTGTTTGGCTGAGTAATTTGTGAGATGCTTCCTGCGTCAGCATGAAAAAAAGAGGAAGTGTTGTGAGTGATGACAGATCCAGTCGCTCGCATACTGCTAGTGACGGTTTTAGGTGTTTGTCACTCGGCAGAGCCGAGCGACTGATTAAGGAGTTCTTGCGAATTATATGATCAGTTGAGAATTGCAGATTGAAATGTGAATTTTTGATCTTTAGAAAAGAATCATAGGGTCATGTTCAAAAGCTATATCAAAATTGCCTTCAGGAATCTCCTGAAACATAAGGGCTACTCCTTTATCAACATCTTCGGACTTACGCTGGGCCTGGTTACCAGCACGCTCATTTTTCTGTACGTCCAGGATGAGCTAAGCTATGATCGTATGCATGCAGATGCTGATCGTGTTTACAGGCTGGAAAACTGGTCAATGTACAATGGTGAGGAAAACCACTGGGCGGCTACACAAGGCTTTTTGATCCCTGATGTAACACAGCGTTATGCAGAAATTGAAACAGCCACGCGCCTGATGATGACTGGGGCTCCCATGACCTTTAGCACAGACAATAATTTTTATAGCGAGGAAGATATCTTTTATGTAGACTCTACCTTCTTTGACGTCTTCTCTTTTGAGGCGATTCATGGAGATATTAAAACGGCTTTGGATGCTCCAGACAAGATTATTCTCACTGAAGCCACAGCCATCAAGTACTTTGGTAAAACCGATGTAGTGGGCGACCTGATCAAAAGGCAGAATACTCCCTTTAAGGTATCGGCAGTGGTAGAAAACGCACCACATAACTCTCATTTCAGCTTTGACATGTTGATGCCTATGTCTGAGATTCATCGCAGAAACCCCAATCTTGTGAATGGTCGGGGGCCGGCCGTGTTTTACTCTTATATCAAAGTGTTGGAGACGGCTTCTGCAGATCAGTTGCAGGCCAAAATGGACGATGATATTTACGAGATCAGGAATATCAGAAACCAGGCCGGAGAGATAGCTCCTGTAGAGGGCTTGAGCGTTCGTCAGCTAATGACGGCCTTGACTGATATTCATCTGTATAGCAATGCTGAAAAGGAGCTGGCTTCCAATGGCGATGCACAATATGTATATATCTTTTCTACAGTGGCTTTCTTTATATTACTCATTGCCTGTTTTAACTATATGAACCTGGCTACTGCCCGATCTACCAAGCGATCTAAGGAGGTGGGTATGCGTAAGGTGCTTGGCGCTGAGAAGGGACAGGTCTTTGCTCAGTTTCTGGGTGAGTCTTTCTTTTTTACCCTGCTGGCCATGATCATCGCACTGGTTATTGTGGTATTGACCATTCCTGCTTTTAATGATTTTACGGGTAAGCTGATCAGTCAGAATATTCTACTGAACGGACCATTGATGCTGGGACTTGCCGGGGTATTCCTTATTGTCGGACTGCTTTCCGGCTTTTATCCATCTCTGTTTTTGGCCAGCTTTAAACCGCTTAAGGCACTGAAATCGAACGTGCTGGCAGGGAAGGGAAGCAACGCAACGCTGTACCTGAGACGTGGTTTAGTTATTCTGCAGTTCGGTATCTCCATTTTTCTGATAGTCGGGGCCAGTACCGTATATAATCAACTCCAATATATCCAGGGAAAAGATCTGGGCTTTGATAAAGAGCAGGTGGTGGTTATCAAGCTTCCAGGCAGGGGAGCTGTACAGAATCTGGAAACTATTAAGAAGGAATTTCTGAACCAACCCTCTGTATTAGCTGCGGCTTCCTCTTCCGCTATACCGGGCGAACGGGTGCATGTAATGAGCGTGAGAGTACCGGATCTGGCTTCGGCTGATGCCGGCAATGAAAATCAGCAGCAGGATAATGGGGTTCGGGGTATGAGAATCATATCAGGGGATGAAGACCTCGCAGAAACCTTTGATTTCGAAATTGTTGATGGTCGCGACTTGTCTAAAGAAATTGTGAGCGATGCGGCTGAAGGCTTTTTGCTCAATGAGGCGGCTATCAGGGCTTTTGGTTTGGAAGAGAACCCTGTGGGCAGGCGTTTTGAATATGTTTATGGTTTGCCAGAACCGAAGGCCGGACGCATTGTGGGGGTGGTGAAGGACTTTCATTACGCTTCCTTACATTCTGAGATTGAACCATTGATGATTCATGTTTTTCCCAACTATTCGGCCTTCCTCAATGTGCGGATCAATACGGAACGAGTCAAAGAGACCATGACGCGTTTGGAAGAAACCTGGAATGCACTACAGCCCTCTTCTGAGTTCGATTATTTCTTTCTGGATAGTCACTATGACAATCAGTACAAAGCAGAGATGAGTCTGGGTAAGGTGATTGCTTTCTTTACCTTGCTCGCTGTGATCATTGCCTGTATGGGCTTATTCGGTCTGGCCTCCTTTATCACAGAGCAGCGCACCAAGGAAATTGGCGTACGTAAGGTGTTGGGGGCTTCTATCAAGTCGATTATGACCTCTCTTTCAAAAGAGTTTGTCTTCCTTATTCTATTGGCCAATATACTGGCCTGGTACCCTGCTTATTACTTTCTCAGTGGCTGGCTCGAAGGTTTCGCCTTCCGGGTAGATATCAGCATCATCACTTTTGTGGTGGCGGCTTTGGGAGCTTTATTGATTGCCCTGAGCACCATTAGTATCAAGACCTATGTGGCCGCCAGAAGAAATCCGGTGAGGTCGTTGAGGTATGAGTAGGTAGATCGCAAGTCGTCCGACCACTCAAAGTGGTCAGACGACTGGTTCACCTCGTTTCCAAATTTTATAAGCAGCCCTCATACAATGCCCGCAAGGGCGATAGCCTTGATCGAGGGCTTCGGCTTCTGTCTCGAAGAATGCTCTGTTTTTCCGGAGCATCCGCTTCCCCGATTTGCAGGAAAGCAAGCCATAGATTTTAAGGTTCTTGTTACCGCCTAAAGTGATTTTGCCCGATCTGATCAGCTGATGTAGTTGGTCTTTCGCTAAGTCTATATGTCTGATCATTTCAAGGCATCATGAAGAATTACGCCCATGGTATAGCGCTCGCCACTCAGTACTTCGCTTACGCCATGCCTCATGTTCAGACGGTAGTATCCTCTGACACTTTTAGCAGGCCTGAATTGCGTGGGGATAATGATCATGTCACCCAACTTCGGGTTGATGACCATAGCGCGGCTTTGTGCTCTTGGTTTTTGCTCAGTCAGTACCAATGAGCCTCCGGTAAAGTCTTTTTCCGGCTGGCTCAGGCAAAAGATGGCCTGCATGGGAAAGTAGATTTCTCCATAAAGGTCCTGATGCAGGGTATTGAATCCACCAGCCTTATACTGGAGGATGAGCGGGGTGGCTTTTTCCTGACCTTTGGCAGCGCATTGCTGTAGAAACTCAGCGTGTATTTCTGGGTATAGCATCGGCTGCCTTAAGGCTTTGGCCCATTGGTTGGCCAGGGGGCCGAGCAATTGGTATATATCGGTGCGGAGTTTTTGGATGAGCTCAGGAAGTGGATGTTGATAATAGCGATATTGGCCTTTTCCATAACTGTGTCGTTCCATGACTACCGTTTTTCTAAAGAGCGAATTCTTGGTGTAATTGAGGATCAGGTTTTGACATTGGGCAGGAGTCAACACTGAACTGATAAGCCCGTAGCCCTTTTCATTGATTTGATTGTAAAGGGCAGTTTGGTTGATGTTGCTGAAGTCTTTCATTAGAGGGGGAAAGTTGGAGTGGTTAGGGTTAATGTTCTGTACCCCCTTGTATTCCCCCTCATAGGGGGAAATTAAGAGTGGCAAAAAAGATTATTTTTATTGAATTCAGAGATTATTCTATACTCAAAGCTTCCTGAGCTTGTTCCCAACCAAGCATGGCAGTTTTGCGATGCTTGCCCCAACGATATTCTCCGATTTTACCAACACTTTTAATCACACGATGGCAGGGGATGATGTAGGCAATGGGGTTGCTGCCAATGGCTGTACCCACGGCTCTTTGTGCGGAGGGTTTTTGAATGGAATGAGCAATTTCTCCATAGCTTACCATGGCGGCTTCAGGTATGCGCAACAGGGCCTCCCAGACTTTGATCTGAAAATCGGTGCCCTTCAGGTGGAGGCGTAGCGGGCGATCGGTAGAAAGCGACTTATTGAAAAAAGCTTTGACAGCCTCGTCATTGGGTCCCGCGCTTTCCAACAATCGGGCATTAGGCCAGAGCTCTCGTAGTTCATCGACAACGCTTTGTGTGGTTTTTTCGAAGAAGAGAATGTTGCAGATTCCACTTTGAGTGGAGGCGAGCAGGTAATTGCCAAACTGACACTCGTGGAAGCTATAATGAATGGTCAGGTTTTCGCCTCCGTTTTTGTACTGTCCGGGAGTCATACCTTCAATGGTTACAAAGAGATCATGAAGTCTGCCGGTACTGGAAAAACCTGTATCATAGGCTGCCTCATACACAGAACCGGATTTGTCTCTTAGGATTTGCTTGGCATGCTCCAGGCTTATGTACTGCAGAAATTTCTTAGGACTTACCCCGGCCCAATCTGAAAAGAGCCTTTGAAAGTGGAAAGGACTTAGGTGAACCTGTTCGGCAATAGTTTCCAGATTAGGTTGTTGTTCTCTGTTTTGAGAGATATAATTGAGTGCTTCTGCTATGCGATAATAGTCGTGCATGATCTTTTTTCTTTCAAATGTAGATCAGTGGGAGGTTGATGAAAACCCGAAAGTTGCCGTTGTCTGGCATGAAAGGATTTATTGTTACCAGTTGATGACTACATACAATCAGGCTTTAGGTCATTTGAAATTTTTCAAAGAACCTGTTCCAGATAATACTCTCGTATTTCAAAGCATAATTTTCAGCATAGTCTTCTCCTCTGGGAGCATTGTCAATCCTATCCTTTGTGCTTATCCTATCGTGATGATGTCCCAACTCATGCAAAAGTATGTGGAGGAGTTGATAAGCTATAATCTGATTTTCTGTGAAATGACAAATCACTGAGTCAGCTTTTATTTCATAATTGACATTCAGTCGCTCAAAAATCTTCTTATGCTCATTAAAATAACTCTTTCCCAGTGATGTCGTTTTGCTTTTCTCCCATGCGCAAATGGCAATTACTCCATCATTATACCAGCCGTCTGATCCACCTCCTTCTGCCAGAATAATAGCGTCTAATTCAATATTGAGTTCTTCCCAATTTGGCAGTATTGTCAGAAAGGTCAGGATATCTCGTTTTTTCAGAAAGTGTTTAAAGCCTTTGCCGGGCTTTTCAATATCCAACTGCAGCTCCTCTTGTCTGGTATTCCAGTAGTTTGGAGTCAGGTCATGTCTATTCTTTTTTTGAACCCGGCCGTCCTTTACCTTGGGTGTTGACTTTCTATGAGTTACCATAAATGTGTTATAAAGTAAGGCTATTCTCTCGTTAAATTTTCTATAAACCTGTCTTTATAAGTTCTGCCGATTGGAATGATTTCATCTCGAATAAACACTTGATTTCGGGAGATCTTTTCAATCTTTTCCAAGTTTACAATGTACGACCTATGTGTTCTTACAAAGCCAGATGCTGCCAGTTTTTCTTCCCAGTTTTGCAGACTGTCCAATATCAAAATCTGCTGGTTTGCGGTCACGAATTTGACGTAGTCGACCTCAGCTTTCAGGTATAAGATGTCTGTGGTCCGAATTTTATAGGTCGTTTTATCTGCATAGAGCAAAAGCTGTTTTCCCTTTTTCTTCTC
Source organism: Roseivirga sp. (assembly GCA_021404565.1). Classification (GTDB taxonomy): domain Bacteria; phylum Bacteroidota; class Bacteroidia; order Cytophagales; family Cyclobacteriaceae; genus Roseivirga. The sequence continues at coordinate 287,438 of JAAWWF010000003.1, forward strand.
CTGAACTGACAACTGTTCGCGCACCCGGATTGTCGCTTTACAGAACCTTTCATAGGAGTAGGGTTTTACCAGGTAATCTGTGATTTCTTCTTCAAAAGCTTCTACGGCATAGTCAGCATAGGCTGTGGTGATGATTACCCTGGGTTTCTCTTCAAGGCTTTTCAGAAAAGAAATACCATTCAACTCGGGCAAATGCACGTCCAGAAAAAGCAGGTCGGCTCGTGAAATTTCATCTGGGCTTATATCCAGGCCGCTTTCATAGATACCGATACACTCAATAAATGGGGTTTTGTCGATATAGCTTTTGAGCACCTCGACCGCTGCGGGTTCGTCTTCCAGTATAAGGCAGTGGATCATAACTGTATTTCCAATTCTATTTCAAACAGATGATTAGCCTTCCTGATCTCCAGATTATACTGTTCAGGGTAAAGCAAATCTAACCTTTCCTGTGTGTTCCTGATGCCTGTACCACTTTCGTTCCAGTCCTGATCATAACTTTGAGTCATCCTTTCTTCGAATGGATTTTTACATGTAAAATGGAGCAAGCTGTTGTTCAATGTTATGCCTATTGCGATAGAGTGACAGGTACCCTTCAGAACCGAAGTGTATTTAAATGCATTTTCGATAAAGCCGATGAGTAATAATGGGGGGATGAGTTGTTTTGGATCATCTATGTTTATATCAACCTGAACATTAACCTTGGCAGAAAGGCGTTCCTGCTGTAAGTGAATATAGTCATTCAGATGATCAAGCTCTTGCGCCATGCTCACATAGTCTTTTTCACCTTCGTTCAGCACATAGCGAAACCCATCTGATAATTTCAGGATCAATTCCGGAGTTTTGTCATCCTTTCTCAATGCATTGGCATAGACCATATTAAGGGTATTGAAGAGGAAGTGGGGGTTTACTTTAGCCTTGAGGGTCTGCAACTGAGCGGTTTGTTTTTCAAGAATTAAGCGATCGATCTCTGCCTGTTTGATGTAGCTCTTCTTGACGGAATGAACAGTGAAAAAACCAATACCAAAGCTGGCATAGGTGAAGGACTTGGCCAGAAGGTGATTCCAAACATCACTAAAACCTCCGTGAAAGAGCTGATCGACCGATTCGTACAGGAGTGCATTGATCACGAAAACCAGGAAGGCTATGAGGAAGTCTCTCTTCTTTTTCTGTTTGGGGAAGAACCAGAAATACAAAAAGTAGGAGATCGTCATTTTGAAGAAGAGAGCGTTCAGCTCATGGGCGAATGACATGGGGTAACCGCCTTCTCTTTCAATGTATTTGACATAGGGGTAGATCAATACAAAAACCCAGAGTAGCACATGGAGATAGGGTTCCAGTTTCAGGTATTTTCTGAATGTCAATTGCTTCTCCATTAATCTTTCTAACCTATATCATTATTATGAATGATCTACTATCTACTTATTAATTATCGAGGGTGATGGTCAAATCTTTAATTGCCGCTTTTGCCAGAATCACTTTTTCTCCGGTAGTTCCGCTGATTCTGAATATGAGGTGACCCGCCTTAAGCGGATCGCAATCCTGTACGTTGAAATACTCCTGTCCATCTATTTTGAACCAAAGCCTTGAGGCTTTCTTACCGATCTCCACAGTATGCCATTTTCCTACTGTTGCGATATTTGCGGGCAGTCTGTCATAAAATCCTCTGGAAAGCGGGGAGAGGTTTTTATAGAAAAAAGGACTCAAACCGTGCGAACTGTTGTTGAAAGTAAGGTTGTAGTGCTGCATGTTGCTTCGCCATGCCCAGAACTCCTCAGGTGATGAGTCTGTGGCCGGCAAATTCAGATCACCAGGGTTTGCTGGCTGTGAGGCTGAGAACAAGGTAATCAGCACACTCGATTCGGACATAGCCTTGACCTTGTAGCTAATGACGTAGTTACCGGTATAGGCTTCGGGGCTCACTAGAAAAAAACCATCAGCACCAGCTGTTTCTTCAAAAATAAGGACATCTCCATCAATCGAAGTTTTTCCCTTATCCAGGGTGGCCCATTGGGATAACTCCCGGGCTGTGATAGTTATTTGTTCCTGTGCTTTCAGTTCGGTTTGAGCGGAAGCAAACAATGCGATTTTGATTAAAAGTAAGAATCTGATCATGTCTTTTTGGGGTTTAATCTATAGAGCCACCATGACGGTAGTCTCGTTTCTTTCTGTTTCTGAATCTGGTTTTGTTTTGGAAAAGCTTGTAATCCACACTGAACAGGATACCGAAAGTTTGAGACTGGAATTTCCAAATCTCGTGCTGCACAACCTCCGGTGTCACTGTCTTTCGAAACATAAGATTGTCGTTCAATGCATCAATGATTCTCAGGTTTGTGGTCAATCTGTTTTTGAACAGACTTACCCGGGCGGCTATGTCCAGCCGGTTTCTGTGCCTGCGCTGCTCAAAGGTATTCCGATCAGTGCCGGTATATCTGTAGGTGAAATCCGTACTGATGTTACTGGCAATCTTAAACGTGTTCTTCAATATGATACTGGAGGAATAGAGCTGGTTCCATGTGATATACACCTCCTGATTGACCTGGGTGCGGTAATAGTTGGCCGAGATTTGGGTATCCCAAAAACTTGTTGGTTGAAAGGATAGACTGGATTCTATACCCGTGGCGTGCTTTTTGCCAATATTGTCGAAACGGACAGTTTTAACACCCTGCTCATCGATGGTTTGCAGCCATTCAATTACATCTGTTCGGTGGTGATAGAAAACAGAAGCTGACCAGGTAAAGGACTTGTCGTTGTGTTGGAAATTGGCCTCCAGGTTGTGGCTGAATTCAGGCAGTAAGCCAGGGTTGGCTCTCCAATGAAAATATTGATTACCCATGCGAAAAGGGTTCACATGATTAAAGTTGGGCCTGGAAGCACGTTTACTATATCCGAAATTGAGCAGGTTGGTTTCATTCAACTGGTAAGAGGCATGAACTGAAGGGAACAGGTTCGAAAAAGTTAAGTCTGTCTCTTGACCATCTGCACTGTTCTGAGAGGATGAGTTGAAATGCTCATATCGAAGGCCCGCTTGCCAGTTGAGTTTGCCTTTACCAGCCCTGACCAGGGAGTAGATACCGAAAAGGTCTTCCCGGTAAGTAAAAAGATGATCTGTGTCGGCTCGCTCTTCGAAATTGAAATAATCGTGACTGGTTATTTCCCTTCCGTTCCATGACAATCCGGTTTCCAGCTTGATGTTTTTACCCAGCGGACGCGTATAGTCAATGGCCAGGGCCTGTAGTGTATTATGGTTCTTTTTCTCTTCCTGAAAGAGAAAACTGCCGTCTTCAAAATCTTCAGCGGGTAACAGATTATCGTTGCCGGTGAGGTTATAATCAAACTCGATGAAATGAACCTCCGGCTCAAAGATTTTCCGGTAGTTGAGGTTGGTATTCAGCGTCTTGTGGGTGTGAGATGAGATTCTACGATATAGGTAGTCTGCCCTGCCAGTTACATTACTATAAAAAGTGTCGTTGAAAAAGTCATGGTAGTCATGGGTATAATCAAGCCCAAGGGAGAGTTCATTTTTTGGATTGATGAAGAAGTCAATGCCTGCAGCAACTTTACTCGTGACTCCGTGAAAATCATGGGGTGCAAAGAAATCGCGGGTGTTGCCATTGGTATATAGTTGACTTATGGTTTGGTGACTGTCCATATCGCGCAATGCCCGGGAAGCATTCCATCGAATGTTCATGCGCGAAAAATTGTAGTTACCGTTGAGTCCATAGCTGTGACGTTTGGTACCCAAAGCAGAGTTGAGGGATAGATTCAGACCTTTTTCCATATCCTTTTTAAGCAGAATATTGATGATGCCTGACAGACCATTTGCCTGATTTTTGGCCGAAGGGGAGGTGATGAGTTCCAGGTATTCTATCGAAGATGCAGGTATTTGGGCCAGTGCCTCAGACGGACTGAGGGCTGAGGGTTTCCCATTGATCAGCAGGCGAACATTGCCACTGCCGCGCAGGGTGATATTGCCGGTACTGTGGTCGGTTTGGATTTCAGCCAGCTGGTCAAATGCCTCCAGGGCGGTGGTGCCCGACTGTTGCAAATCTGCCCCCAGGTGGATGACCCTTCGATCGATTTTCAACTCCGTATTAGTACGTTCTCCTACGACCACTACCTCATCCAGATCGTTTGCCAGCTGCCTCAAGGAAATAATATGATTTGCAAGGGTCTGAAATACTGCTGTCGTGAAGGTGGTCTTTTCATAGCCCACAAAACTCACTTCCAGGCGGGTAATGGTTTCAGTAGTTTCTAAGTGGAAGTGCCCCGAATCGTCAGTGGACATCCCTGCGATAAGATCTTGCTGATTGTAAAAGGCAACCGTGGCATAAGGGATGGCTTCTTTGGTGTTTTGGTCTAAAACGTGGCCCTCGTACACCATGCCAGCCTGGGCCAGGGCACTAGCTGTTTCCGGAATTAAAAGAAGAAGAAAGGCGATGCTTCGAACCAGGTTTGCTGCTTTCATGCCCGAATGTGGACTGAATTGGCGAGGTCTTAAATTTTAATCTGTTAACGTAGCTGTGATTTCTGTTAACGACAGATTACAGGATTGAAAGGTAGGTCAAAAAGCCTGTTCAGGTTGGAAGTGACATAGCAGAGGTTTGAGTTCTTATCACTCGGTGCAACTGAGCGACTGATGGTGTCACTCCGTAGAACCGAGCGACAGATTGTTGAGCCCTTTAAAAGTGCTAAGGCACACCCACAATGAGTGCACCTTAACCTGAAACAATGGAAATTTAGTATGCTTGTATGTTGTCAGCCGGCTCAGTTTACACTCAGCAGATGTCCCATTTGCAGACTGTCTTTGATCAAAGATTCCTGAATAGGTGCCACCTTGTTGTTGAGATCGACCGTGCCATAATCGATGCCGGAGACCATTCTGCGAGATCGGCTGCCTTTGGGAGATTCCACCACCCTGGCGATGTCATCAGCGACCATCTGAGGGTCTGGTGCCTCTTCGGTGCTGAAGAATCCTTCGAAGTTTTTCAACATGGCGGCTGGTACCTCCTTGTGCTCTCCATAGGCACTCAATACCTCCAGTTGCTCTTCTTTCGGTCCGCTATATAACAGCCCGGTACCAAAAGGGCCTGGCTCGTTAATAGATACTTCTATGCCAAAAGGAGCCAACTCGTAGCTCAGGGATTCTGAATAACTCTCGAGTGCATGTTTGCTGGCGCAGTAGATGCTGAAGTAGGGGAAAGAGAGTCTTCCGGCCAGAGAGGTTACATTGATAATCAGCCCGTCTTTCGCAGAGCGCATGTGAGGTAATACGGCATTGATTGTCCTCATAGGACCGTATAAATTGATCTCAAACTGCTCTTTGGCCTGCTCCATGGAGTAAGCCTCTGTAATGCCCACGAACATCACACCGGCATTATTGATCAGAGTATCAACCTTGCCATCTGCCTGTACCACCTGATCAATGGCCTTTTTTACCGAGTCATCCTGCGTTACATCCAACTCAATCACCTCAATGACAAGATCTTCTTTTTTAGCGATGGATAAGAGTTCATCCCTTTTGTGGGCGTTTTTACTCTCAGGGTTGCGCATGCTCGCCCACACTTTGTACCCTCTTCTGGCAAGAGTCAGGGTTGTGAGGTAACCAAATCCACTGCTGCTTCCTGTAATTACTACGTTTTTCATATTGTTTTATATAGGTTTGTTTATTGTTGTAGTAGACCAGTCGTCTACTAGGTATTTAAATTTTTTTAGAACAGGTTTTTCATAAAACTTATGAAAAGATCCATAGGCTCGTTATTTCTCTCAGATTTCATTCTTACCAGGGCACCTTCCCAACTATTGAGCAGAAAAGCAGCATAGTCCTCGGGAGAGTAGGTCATCTTGATATTCCCTGATTCCTGACCTTCTTTAATGGTGGTTTCAAAAAGTTTCTGCCAGGTTTTGAAGTTCCCGGAAATTTTGCTGGCAAAGGCAGGCATATCTCCCAGTTCCAGGCTGCAGTTGCCAAGGAGGCAACCCAGCAGATAGTCTTGTGAAGTGTAGGTCACCTTTACTGCTTCAAACAAGTCAAAGATTCTGTCCTTAGGGCTGCGTTCTTTATTTTCAAGAAAGGACCTTGTAAACCCGAGTGCATTTTTAGAGTAGAAATCAATCAGCTTCAGTCCGAATTCTTCCTTGCTTTTGAAGTAGTAGTAGAACGATCCCTTAGGTACTCCCGCTTCGTCCAATATCTTCTGGAGTCCCACACCGTGGTACCCGTTTTTGTAAACAAGGTCGGTGCCCTTTTCAAGAATATGCTGTTCTGTCTCTTTACTCATATTAGACTGGTCGTCTAGTAACACGTGAAACAATTGAAAAGGTTCGGGGATGCAAAGGTTTTATTCGAAGATTTAATTTTGAGATTGGAAAATGGCTGGAAGGAGGTGCTGAGTTGGCTACCTCTCTACCAGCTTTAAATCATAGGTAAACTCTGCGACCACCTTGAATGTGTTGTCATCCTTTGAGCCCTGGTAATTCTGTTCTACCGTTTTATTGACCAAATCAATCCAATAACCCGAGCCTTGATTGTTCCCGACTCCACGAATGAGCATTACATCAGGCTGATTTTCTGAAGTTAAGAATTGAAAATATGGACCTTCTCCACTCGATACCTCGAAATGGAAAGAGTCATGGTTTTTCCTGTTTTCTACTTCAAATTCCAGGTCCACCGGATAATCGAGAAATGAATCATATTCAATGAGTTCGATTTCAATCGCATATTTGTCACCCAAATCGAATTCGTAATAGTGATGCCTGGACCTGTAATCGTAGATATGATAGGTGGCGATAAGAATTCCCAGAATAATGAGGAGGTACTTTCTCAATCTCTTACCAACCTTCTTGTATCCTATGAGCATGATAATCCAGGTAAGTAGCAAAATGCCAAGTACGAGAATCCATAGAATACAAGAAAGAACTCGAGAGTCAGCATTTGCGATGAAGTTCAAGAGGTTTTTTCCAGACCAAACGCCTGTGAAAATCTCAGAATATCGACTGGGTTACCATCCAGAAGAGCTGTTTTGAGATGGGCGATTCTTCGTTGATGCTGTTAAGCTCTTTGAACTGGCTGATACCCAGGGCGTTTTTAATGCTTTTCATATCGTCAGCCTCCAGGGCCTTAAAGGCCATAGTCCAGTCTGGATAGGCTCTCGATGCTATTTCCTTCATATGTAGGGTAATGATATTATGGTGCCGACTGTCTTTTCTGATGCGCGCATAGAGTTCGTTAAGGGTATTGAACTCCCCTTCTAGTATTTGTACAAAGTGCCTGTCGTTATAGAGCAAACAGCCCGTGAGTTCGTTTTTGCTGTTAAACCTTCTGGCCTTGCCCAGGATGTTGAGCAGGTCATCGTCTGATACATTGGTATCGGCTTCGCTTCGGTAGATCAGTTCAAATAGCACAGCTTAATCTTCTCTGGTGGTCAGAGTTAATTTAAGCAAATTTTGATATGGGCTGAAGTACTACTGGTTCAATTTCAGCTTTTTCACCAGAGAACCGATAGACAGCCCCTGGAAGATGATGGAAAAGACCACCACACAATAGGTGATAAGCACAATCAGATCTCTGAATTCAGACTGAGGCAATGACAGGGCCAGCGCAATGGAAATACCACCTCTTAGCCCTCCCCAGGTAAGGATGGTAATGGTTTTAGAAGAAGGGGTTTCTCCCTTTTTCATCAGGCTGATGGGAATGGCTACAGAAACCAGTCTGGCAATCAATACAGCTGGAATCATGATCAGGCCTGCAATGATGTAAGAACCATTATTGGGCAGTGAGATGATTTCCAGACCGATGAGTACAAAGAGTATTGCGTTGAGTATTTCATCCAGCATTTCCCAGAATTCTGAAACCTCCATGGCAGATTTTCGGGCTGTCTTTGGCTGGATGAGTTTGTTACCGATAATCAAACCGGCTACTACCATGGCCAAAGGGCCGGAAACATGGATCAAAGAAGCGAGGCCATATCCTCCCATGGTAATGGCAATGGTGATCAGCACTTCAATTTTGGGAGCGTCTTCAATGCTTTTAAGTATACGATATCCGGTAAAGCCTAATATGGCTCCGTAAATGATTCCGCCAATCGCTTCCTCTCCAAAGAGTTTGAGTGTTTCGCTTACCTCAAAATTGGCCACACCATTTTCGTGTACAAGCAGGATGCTTAGGAATACAACTACACCGACACCATCATTGAACAGGGATTCTCCGGAAATCTTGGTTTCCAGGCTGGATGAGACATTGGCAGACTTGAGTATGGCCAATACGGCTATAGGGTCGGTGGGAGAAATCAGGGCACCAAATAACAGGCAGTAGGTAAGGGGTACGTCAAAGCCAACAAGGCCCACCACCCATTGGCTGAGAAAGCCGACTATAAAGGTGGAAACCAATACGCCCATGGTAGCAAAAAGCAATACGGAAACACGTTCTTTCTTCAGCGAACGGGCATTTACATGCAGGGCTCCCGCAAAGAGCAGGAAGCTCAGCATCACATCCATCAGTAGTAGCCGGAAGTCAATGACATGGACTACCTCGCAGGTTTGCATCATAAAATCTCGGTTGACCTCGCCTATCAGGATCATAACGGCTGCCAGAACCAGGGCCATGATCATGAGGCCAATGGTAGTGGGGAGTTTAAGAAATTTGTGATTGATATAGCTGAAAAAAGCGGCAATACCCACGACTATGGTCATGGTTTGAAATAATGATCCGTCCATGGTTGATTGTTAACTGAACCTAATTTACACTAAAAATGACTGGCTATTTGAGAGTACCTGAGATGTATGTACTCTATTTGACAGTCAGAGAGAAATTAGGGATATGGTTCAAGGTATTGTTTTTCAGTCTGTTGCGACTAGTGGTTTTTTTTAAAGAATTATGAGCCCTCGTAGTGTTTACCCGACTTCGTTTTTCGCCTGAAGCCCTGTTATTCGGTAATCAAATATTAACTGTTACTTTTTGTGGCCAAATAGTAACCAAAAACCCTTCCCGAAAACATCAAATCCAAGAGCGGTTTTTGCCGCACAGGGCCAGCGCGTGCCAAATCCAACCATCTTGTATTTCGCACTGTTTTCGGTTTAGCCTCCCTCCTTGATGTTTAGGAGAGCATCTTTTCCATGAAAATTGAATACTGGTTTCACTATCCAAAAAATCAGTACAAATCCATTTAATTTATAGAACGAGGGCCCGGGTTGAAGTCCGGGCCCTGCTTAGAATCAACTACACTTAGTAAAAGTAGTGCCGGCAGCATCTGTTTTGATTACCGGAGGAATACTTGGCTTGGCAGGTTTACCAGGCTGAGCTGGTACCGCTGGTGTGGTTGCTCCATATATCCCCCAATGCGGACCCCATGGGCCTTCGGCAGTTTTCCAGGGTTCATCAAACATTTCAAACCACATTGTAATAAAGGCCTTTTTGTAGGTGTTAGTGCCATTGATCCACTTACAGGTGGTTTTGAAGTTGGTTACTTCATCTTTCCAGGTGGTGGATGCATCGCTAGTACCTGCACTTGGCCAGCCAATTTCGGCAATCACTACTTCCAGTCCCGCGGCAATGGCTTGCGACATACCATGGTCATAAGAGTATTGCATATTACCTGAAATATCTCCCGGAGTCATGGGGGTACCAATAGCCGGGTTTTCGTGATTTCCTTTTTGGCCATACCATGGGTAGATGGTAAGAAAGGCATAGCTCTGCATATCATTTAACAATGGCGACCAGGTTGTGCTCATGGGACCGGAACCTGTCATACAAATAGTAAGCGGAACAGCACTGATATTGCTGTATTTGGGTTTTGCCAGTTCGGTGACCGCGTAGTCAAAGGCGGCTTTTACCTCCTTGAAGGTGTAGCCGTTAGAGGCCAGGTCCACTTCATTACCAATCACAATGGCCTTGACCATATCCGGATGAGCACTGGCCTGGGTCAGGGCAGTATCTATCTCTGCATTGGTACTGGTACTGTCACCCGGAAAAATCCAGGCGCCCAGTGCTACACCCAGGCTGTGTTTCTTGCAAAGTTCCGGTAAGTATTGCTGGCAACCTTGTACCGTGTAAGTGCGGATAAAACTGAAATATTTGGCAGTGGTCTTTAAGTCTGCATCTACATCAGCTTTGGTGTAAGCCGATTTTTTTACTGAAGCGGCCTGGTGATAGGGGGCATAGCATACGCCCATCATTTCGCTGCCGCCAAATAGTGAATTGGTGTTACTCATCAAAAAATTGGTTTTGTGTTTTGTCTATGTATTAAACCTGGAACATGCATTAGACTATCTATTGCATGCTTAAAATGCTTCAATTCAGTCATTTAACACATGTTTGTTGAATAACCATAGCGATGCTATGGCTTATAAACATAAATTCCTGACTTATTGCTTTTTAAGCCTTCATCACGATTCCTGACACATGATCCAGGTTAAAACTACATATAAAAAATGGCAGACTACAGAGATTTTCTGTACTCATTCGGGGTTATTCCTTCCCAGCGTCTGAAGGACCTGATAAAGGCACTGGCATCTGTATAGCTCAGCAAATAGGCAATTTCGTTAATGCTCAGTTCTGGTCTTTTCAGGTAAGAGAGAGCAAAATCTCTACGGAGAGATTCTATGATTTCTTTGAATGTATGCCCTTCTTCAGAGAGTCTTCTTTGCAGGGTTCTGACGCTTAAGTTTAAGTGACCTGCCACCTGGTCTATGGTGGGGAATTCGGGCTTTACCAGATTGGCCACAGAAACCTTTACCTCTTCATAAAATCCATTTTCTTTTTTGATAGCAGCTATTCTCTCCTGGGCGTGAGCTACCAGAATGCGCAATAAATTGTAGTCGCTGGTAACTACTTTCTCCTGGAGGTGCCTCTTCTCAAAATACAGAGCGATTTGCTTTTGGTTATAGGCAACAGGGCACTGAAAAAGCCTTTCGTATTCCGCGGTTGAAGAAGGTTTGGCGAAGGGTAGTTCAATTTTGATAGGGTAGTGGTTTTTACGTGTGAGCTCGTGGAACTCATTGATGGTGAATACAATCGTGCCATCTACGGTATGTTTGACAGCCAGTTGAGAATCCTTAGCCCATACAGGATCAGGGGTCATAATGAGTTTATAGTGATGATCTTCCTCGATCAAAGTCATGGGGAGTGAGCTACAGGCCAGCTGGGCAAAGTCACAAGCGTATTGCAGTGCCTGTAGCACTGTTTCTGAAGTCTGGGTAATCTGTGCCACCAGGCCAGCAGCTGTCATGTTCATAGACTCTCCCAGGTGAAGTCCGAAAAAGGGATCACCGGTAGCTTCCGCTGCAGCGAGTGTCACGGCATTGAAGGTTTTGGCATCCAGGGTGGAAGATTCCTGACAAAGCTCAGCATCAGATTGCCCGCTGATAGCCAGCAAGGGCCTGATATCTGCCCCCTGCCTTCCCGCAAAGTCAATCAGTCCCAGTACAAAACGTCCATTAAATGCCATGGAGGTCAAATTAGCTAATATGGCATGAAATGACAATTGGTTGGCATGGATTGATCATCTCCCGGGTCTCTCTTTTCCGTGATTTATAATGAACTAAATGATGAATTATGAAAAGCATGGAAACACAAATTATCATAGAGGCCGGGCCTGATCAGGTTTGGGCTGTTTTGATGGATTTTGAAAGCTATCAGCATTGGAATCCTTTTATCATCAGGATAAAAGGCAGTGCTACGGTCGGCACTCAGCTTGACAATGAGCTTAGAATGAATGATAAGAAAAGCATGAAATTTCAGCCTGAAGTGCTGGTGGTGGAAGAGCAGAAAGAGTTTCGCTGGAAGGGCAAAATGTTTGTAAAAGGCCTTTTTGATGGAGAGCATTACTTCAAGCTGCAGTCAAATGGTGACGGATCGACTACTTTGATTCACGGAGAAAATTTCAGCGGGGTATTGAGCGGTTTGATTATGAATATGATTGAGGAAGATACACTAAAAGGTTTTGAGGCGATGAACAGCGCTTTAAAGCAGCGGGTAGAATTGAAAGGGAAGGAGGTGCGACATGCAGGCTAATGAGAAAAAACTGAGATGGGTACTGAAGGGTAATGGTGCCTTTTCATTGCTCAGTGGTACAGGGTTGATTATAGCTCATCAGGCTTTAGCGGATTTGATGGGAGTGGGGAATGCTCGGGTATTATTGTTTATAGGGATTGGACTGATGCTCTTTTCGGCTACAGTCATTCAGGCGGGCTTTAGAAAGTCTATTTCACCAAAGCAGGTACAATCCATCATTATTCAGGACTGGGCCTGGGTGCTGGGCAGTGGGGTGATTATCGGGGTGGAGGCTTGGGGACTCAGTGCTTTGGCTTATTGGATAATAACCGGTGTAGCACTTTTGGTTGGAGACTTTGCCTTTTTTCAAATGAGATATTTAAGGAGGCTCGAAAGGACCTGATCAAAAAAATCTGATCGAAATGAAGTTAGGGCAGTCCTTAAATTGATATATCTTGCAGGCATGCTTCATCTGAAAAAAGCCCTCTTTTCTGCCTGTGAATCTCTTGTAAACGGTCGTATCAAGAGCATTGAGGATGCGATGCGCAATGCGCAGTCTGCGGCCAATGAAGAGACCAAAAGCAGTGCTGGTGATAAATATGAGACAGGCAGGGCTATGATGCACCTGGAAAAAGAAAAGCTGGCAGGACAACTGTCGGAAGCGGCTAAGATGAAAAAGGCACTGGACCTGATAGATAGTGATAAGCTTCACAGTGTAGCGGCTTTAGGCAGTGTAGTACGAACGGCCAAGGCCAGCTACTATATTTCTGTTTCAGTAGGCAAACTGGAAGTAGAGGGAGAAGTTTTTTTTGCCATTTCTCCGGCCTCACCCATTGGCAGGCAGTTGCTGGACAAAAAACAGGGAGAGAGCTTCTCCTTTGCAGGAAGAAATCAGCAAATAGTTACGCTGGCTTAAAAAGAAGACAGATTTTGAACTAACAGCTCTTTGATGCCAGGCCATTCCTGAATGATTATGCTGTAATAGGCTGAGTTTCTGTGAGATCCGTCCTCGCGTACCATATCATTTCGCAATATACCCTCGTAAGTAGCATCCAGTTTTTCTATGGCCCTTCTCGATCTGGTGTTCAATTCATCTGTCTTGACCTGAACCCTGGCAATATTGAGCTGCTCAAAGCAATGTGTGAGCAGTAGTAACTTGCATTCAAAGTTTACGGCAGTTCCCCAATAGTCCGGGTGTAGCCAGGTCCAGCCTATCTCCAGTTTGCGGTGCGCAGGTTCAATATTCAGAAATCGCGTGCTGCCAATCACTCTCTGATCAGCTCGGTCTACAATGACGAAACAGTGCTCTTTGCCTGCCTCCATTTCCATGGAAGCTCGTTGAAATGCGCGCTGAAAGGTTGTCGGTTTGGAAGCATCTAAAGCATAATGTTTCCAGATTTCTTTCGGCCTTGCCGCTACCTCCAGGCCTGGAAGATGATGAGCTTGCAGCGTCTCCAGGTTAATAATTGAACCCTTGAGAGTAAGCAGAGGAGATACCAGGTTTTGCATATCTGTCTTGGTAATGGTTTGCACAATGATAAAAACTGAGCGACTATTGCCTAATACCGGACTACAACTTATTCCAAAACCGTCCTTTGGTACTTAGATGTCTCGACTGTGACCTCAGAGGTGCTTCAAAAGGTTTTCTTGGTATCTCGCTGACGTTTCGGTGGATTTAGCGTAAATCATTTTTTCACTTAGGGGGTTATACAGTCATGGCTACCAAAATATATCAGGGAATGGGAGAATGGGCTCATCGTTTTTTAGCAGTTCTTTTACTGCTAAGCCTATCTATAGAAGCAAACGCACAGAAGCAGTCTGATGTGCGGGCTGTGGAGCACTTTCTAGCCCTGTTTGAGCAGGGAAAATCCAGCCATCAGGAGGCACTCGACTACATTTCTGAGCACTGGCAAACGGCCTTTATTCCCATGGTGCTGGAGGTTGTCTACCTGCAGAAAGACCCTGAGATTGTTCAACCTCTTTTACAATTAATGAATAAGAAAGAGGGCTGGCAGCAAGGTTTTGAGTTTAATAGCTGGTACAAACGACTTTGGTCTGAAAATCAAAAAGTATTACCCAACTATTCAGATTTCAAAGCAGGGATTTACAAATACATTGACCCAAAGTTTGAAACCTATTTTAAGGGACGTTATGAAAGTGACATTCGCTTAGACGAGATCATCTGGGGAGGTGTAAAACAGGACGGTATTCCACCTTTGAGAAACCCCAGAATGATTTCAGCGAACGAGGCAGATTTTCTTGAGGATGACAATATCGTTTTTGGTATTGAGGTAAACGGAGATGTCAGGGCCTACCCCAAACGGATATTGGCCTGGCATGAGATGTTTGTAGATGAGGTGGGAGGTATCAATGTGGCCGGAGTGTATTGTACGCTCTGTGGTACGGTAATCCTCTATAATACCACCCACAATGGTGTGAATCATGAGATAGGGACTAGTGGCTTTTTATATCGATCCAATAAGCTTATGTATGACAAGGCTACCCAGTCGCTATGGAATACCTTATGGGGAACCCCGGTGATAGGGCCACTAAAGGGAAAAGACATTGAACTGGAAAAAATGAGCGTAGTGACGACCACCTGGGGAGAATGGAAGCGAAGAAATCCCAGTACAACAGTATTGTCGCTGGCTACCGGCCATCGAAGAAATTACGATGAAGGAGAGGCTTACAAAGATTATTTCGCTACAGATAAGCTGATGTTTTTCACTCCCTTTGACGATAAAAGACTTAAAAATAAGCAAGAGATACTGGCTTTACAGTTTCCGGAATACCCCGGGAAACAATTGGCTATATCCACTAAGTTTCTGAGTAAGAGGCCCGTTTATGAGGGTTCTTTGGGGCCTGTTGATTTTGTGGTGTTTACAGATGAATCTGGTGCCAACAGAGTATATGACCGATCAGATATCAGCTTTGAGAGTTTCGATGGCCAGGAGGGTATCACAGATAAGGAAGGTAAGGCCTGGACGCTCTTTGAAAACAGGATCGTTCGGGAAGATGGCCTGACGCTGCAAAGACTCCCTTACCACAGGGCCTTTTGGTTTGGCTGGAAGGCGGCCTACCCTAATACAAAACTGATTAAATGAAAGGCTGGCTAAAAGTCTCAGGCCTTGTACTACTAACTATGTGCATGGGAGCCTGCACTGGCAATGGAGAGGGCGATCCATTGCCGGCAGATTCTCTGGCGGCCCTGGTGCAACAACTTGGCTTACCAATTCAGAAGGATTCTTTGATTGCCTGTGCTGCCAGTGGACAGCATGGGTTTTTGCAGGAGGATTCAGGTTTACCTGTGTCAGTCATTTATCTACCGGTGGCCAATTCGGGAGAAACCTGGTATTATGAGTCAGCAGGACCAGTTACGGATAAGACAGATTTGAGCCAGTACCAGCGTCAGTCCTTGCAAACAAGACCACTTTTGAACGGCTTTTTGAGAAAATTGGTTCATCCCGGCAGGCCGGTGGAAACGGTGGGCATTGTAGCCACGGTGAGCAATGGGAAGTTGTTTCTCTCCAATGAGATTAATATTAAATCGGCCGATCAGCCAACGGCCTTTAACACAGGAGATATTTCGGTCGACCTCAGTAGCCCACTAATGCCCTCTTTTCAGTGGCCGGTAAGCCCCGTGGGAGAAGACGCGATTTACTTTCATGTAGTGAGTGATCCGCAAAACAACTTGGTTTCAGGTACCTATTCTTTTGACCGGAATTTCCGCTTTTATGACCTGTCTAATGTGGTGTTGAATATCAATGACAAGAATCCACCTCCTGTTTTAAACGCTGGAGGTATGTACACTTTCTCTGTGATGGCGGTGAGTCCGGATAACTGGGTGAATGCTTTTTGGAGTAAGGGGTTTGAGGCGGAGTGCTGGGACCACCCCGGCCATCGAATGGGGTATCAGTTTCGAAGATTTATCATGGTCACCCCTCCTCCGAGGAGGGGATTGTACAGGATACTATTCATGAATTTCCCGGTTTTAGCTACACCAAGCCTGCCTTAGCCCGGGCCAACCATCTTGTATTTCGCAGAGTTTTCGGGTAGCCACCCTCCCTCCATGGCGCATTGGGGTGTAGAAAATTACAGGTTAAAATATTGATGATAACTCATAAGAGGTGTATGAATGCTTTAGAAGAATCCTCGATAACCAATCACTAATAACCAATAACCATTAACCCCAAAACCATCACAGTTCCTCAAAGGGCTCGTCATCGGTTTTTTCATCTGTCTGCTCTATGCGGTAATTGGTGTCGTCCATAAAGCGGCTTTCCTGCTTGATGCTGTTGGCGATGCCTACCATCCAGGCGACCATTATAACACGGAGATAAGATCCGAATTTTATCAGGAAACGTTTCAGACGTGATTTGGGCATGATGGCTTTGCTGCAATTAGCATTCCATGTGCCTCTATCAGTTATCTTCCTGTCACTTTGCCTTCAAAAAGCAGATTTGTGTCAGGGTCGAGTACGATTTTGGCAGGTTTCTTATCCGCTTTAATGGTAAAGGCCTGTTTTTTCTGATTTACCTTAAGTACTTCTCTTTGGGTAGAGCCGTCTTTATAAACCACCTCGATCTCCAGGGGGAAGTCAAAATTTCCTTGCTGACGCTGATCTACCAGGATTTGCAGACCGCCTTTAAATTGCCAGTCCAGTCGTAGGTCCGGATGACCTGCCTGATAAATCCATTGCTGGAAGAAGCCATCCAGGTCTTTTCCAGAGGCTTCTTCAAATACTGCTTTCAGGTCTTCAGTCAGGGCATTGGATAGTTTGTACTGATCGTAGTAGGTTTTGATTGCCTGCCAGAAAACCTGGTCTCCCACCTCCTGACGGAGCATATGGAGCACAAAACCGCCTTTTTGATAGGAGTTGGCATTGAGCAGTTTCATGTAGCTGTCAATAGCCGTGTTCACCACAGGTACACTCTGTTTGTTATTGAAGGCAATGATCTGATTTTTGTCTGTCAGCCGGTCTTCTGCCGCAATGGCCTTACCGTATTTTTGCTCCTTGTACAGGATAGTAAAGTAGGTAGCAAAACCCTCGCTGAGCCAGATGTGATGCCAATTCGCTTCAGAGGCAGAGTTACCAAACCATTGATGTGCAATCTCATGAGCAATCAGTCCTTCCGAAGTTCGGTTGCCGTTAACTGAGTTTTCTGTATAGAAAATGTTGCTGGCGTTTTCCATACCTCCAAACTGGGTCTTGGACTGCACATTGGCTAGCTTGGCATAGGGGTAAGGTCCTACATGGTTGATAAACCAATCGGTGATTTCAACCGCCAGCGCATAGTCGTAAAAACCATTTTCGCGGTCCTGAGGGTAGACCCAGCTGGAGATGGGGATACCTGAAACCTCTCCGGCCTTTTGAATGGCGAAGCGGGCGGCCCCAAAGACCATGACCTTGGTAGGCAGTTGTACCTTGCTTTTCCAATGCGTAAGCGTCAGATCATCACTCAGGTTGGTTCTCTCCACGAGGTAACCATTGCCCACCACCTGATAATGACTTGGGGCCGTTACAATCCACTCCACCGTGGCTTTGTCTGAGGGGTGATCTACTGTAGGAAGCCAGTTTTGACCCCGATCAGGCCAATTATCTCCGAAAAAGGTACGATCTCCATACTTGTTTTTTGAGATGATGAGGCCCGTGGCTGGCACACCCTGGTAAGAGATTTCATAATGCTTGATGTCTCCGGCTTTGGCCGTAGTCCTGAGTGTCAGTTTGCCCTGATTATGCTCAAAGGGCACTTTGTTTCCACCCTCACTCAAGCCTGTGACAGTCATACCTTTTCCCCTGGTTTCATTGGCGAGATCAAGGGTAAAACGAGTAGCGTTCTTTTTAAACTTTACAGATACCGTAGCCATTCCTTCAATCTTGTCATTCGTATCATTAAGACCTATTTCAAACTTGTAATGTCTTATGTCGATGGTATTGAATCGATCGTGGTGCTTCTGACCTTGTAGTGCTGAGCAGATGATCATGGTGAGAAAGATGAGTTTTAGCTTCATGGGTGGATTTTTCAGGTACTGAATTTATAAAATCATAATGGGGTGGGCAAGGCTCCTTTGTCGGGCGGAAGCCTGTTCTGGGAGGAGGACCCTTCCGTCCTTCGGACACCCTGTCTGCCACAGGTAGGCTCCCCTTTAAGGGGAGGAAGTAGGAGAGAAGAATGCAGGAGTGTTAAATTTCCCGATAGACGGGGCGTGTAAGGCAGGTAGGACCACCTCCACCTTTTACGCTGATTTCTTCACCACTGTAGGTGGTCACTTCACAGCCGGCAGCTTTGAGTCTTGACTCGGTAATCGGGTTACCGGCCACCATCAGGCATTTACGGGAGGCCAGGGCCAGTACATTGCAGCCCATAGATTCAAACTCTTCCTCGGGTACTTCTACAAATTCAAAACCTCGCTGGATCAGCTCATTGCGGAAACTGATTGGCATAAGAGGAGAATAAATTACGGCCAGGTCTTTTGCTACAGGGCTCAGAATGCTCATTAAATGAAAAACATCCGAAGGGCCTTTATAATGAGGAAGATCAACCGTAATTACTTCTATACCTCTCGGGTCCAGCAGGGCTTTTAGCTGGTTGATACCGGCCGGGTTGGTGCGATAGGTATGACCTACGGCCAGGGTTTTTTCATCGAGCCAGGCGACATCGCCACCTTCTACTGTGCCAAGTCCCTCGATTTTCCCGAGAATCGGAATGTCTGCTGCACGAAAGGCTGTCTCCTGGGCTTGTGGTTCGTTGATGCGTCCCCCTTTGCCCATATTGCAAATAATCACACCAAAATCTGTAGCAATGGCAGCATCACGGCAATAGATGGAGTCTATTTGTACCGTTTCGTCAAAACGGAATTCATTTAGCACTATACCATCAACCACGAAATTGGAGCGGAATTCCTCGTATTCTTCCAGTGCCTTTGCGTACTGAGGTTCAGCCAGGTAATTAAGCGGTGCCCATTGATTGCTTAGTGTTGATTGACTGAGGAAAGCGGCTTTTGCAGATTTAATCCAGAGAGATTCAATGCGTCCGTATTCGGAGTGACAGGTTTTCATAGATTCATTTTCTTTTGAACCAAAAATAAAGAGGTATTCCAACAGCCATGGACCCCAGTCCCCACAGGTTGGCCTCTCTGCCTGAACCAATGAACATCCAGATAGAAAAGGCCACGGCAATGACGATCATGATAATGTTGCTTAAAGTCAATTTGAAGCCATGCTGTTGTTTCAGAGCAAAGAAGCCCAGAGCGAGTGCGCTCATGAGATATGAGAGTAGCACGGTTACAGCCGTGAGCAGTAGCGCGAAAGCATATAAACCATTGAGGCCTTTGGCCTGGTTTGCAATCAGCAGTATGGTGACAATGATACTGGAGAAAATAATGCCGAAGCTTGGTGCTGAGTTCTTATTCGTCTTAGCGAAGGCTTTGGGTAAGAGTTTATCATGTGCCATGGCCAGGGGTAACTGACCCTGAATAAGAATCCAGGCGTTCAACGCGCCAAAGGCTGAAATACAGGCACCTGCCGCTACCAAATAGCGGGCGTTTTCTCCCCAAAGGCTGGAGGCTGCATCACTGTAAGGAGCTACAGAGGTAGTGAGCTGGTCGGGTGGCAGAATACCGAAAAGCGATATGGAGCTTAGGATGTAAATAAGAACAACAAAAATGGTCCCAAGCATGGTAGCTCTCGGAATGGTCTTTTTCGGGTCTTTGATATTACCGGCAGGGATGGTGGCAGATTCGAGTCCCATAAAGGCGAAGAGACAAAAGGCAGTACAAACGGTTATGGCTTGTAAACTTGTGCTTGAGCTTTTATTGAAGGGTGTAAAATGAGAGGCTTCAAAAAAGAAGAAACCCACGATGGTAATGGCGATAATAGGGAGCACCTTGAGGATAGTGGAAATGAGTTGTAGCAGTCCTCCGCTTTTTACCGAGTGACTATTGAGTGCAGTGAGGGACCAAAGAGTGAGTAAACCAATACCGGTGGAGAGAAAGGCATTATCAGCAAGTGCGGGTATAAACACGCTCAGGTAGCTGATAAAAGTGATGGTGATGGCTGCATTGGTGGTCCATACGGAAATCCAATAGCCCCATGCTACTATAAAGGCTGTAAGGTCTCCAAAGGCTTCACGGCTATAAGCATAGGGCCCTCCTGTAGCAGGAATAGCCCTGGAGAGTTTGCTAAGTACGGTAGCGAGTATCAGGGCTCCTATAGCCGAGAAAACCCAGCCCAGCAGGCTGATCCCTCCATAGGGTGCCAGCGCTGTGGGAATGGAAAAAATGCCCGAACCGATCATGCTCCCGACTACGAGTGAGCTTACGGTCCAGAGTCCGAGTTGTTTGGCCTTCTGGCTCATAGAGAAAAAATCAAAGTGGAATGCCTATTTTGCATACGGCCATCATCCAAGATATTAATTATAATTGAGCATGCCCAAATATGATATTCATGCGGAAATAGAGAAGGCAGAAACCCTGCCTTCTTCGTTTTACCGTAACTCTGAAGTATTTAAAATACTGAAAGAAAAGGTCTTTGCCAGGTCCTGGCAGTTTGTGGGAGACGAATCATTGGTGGCCCTTGACGGGCAGGTGCACCCCTATAGCTTTGAGGGGGTAGGGGAGCCTATGCTTTTGACCAGAGACTCCGGGAGGATGCGAAATTTATCAAACGTCTGTACTCATCGTGGGAATATACTTTGCCACCACCCCGGCAAACATCGGAATATTACCTGTGCTTATCATGGCCGGAGGTTTGGTCTTGATGGCAGGTTTCAGCACATGCCTCAGTTTAAAGAGGCGCAGGATTTTCCACGCCAGGCAGATCATCTGCATGAGTTTCCGCTACTGCCATTCGGGCCATGGCTGTTTACTTCTCTGGGCAATGGCTACGATTTCTCAGATGTAATTGAGGCTATGAATCGCAAGGTGGGGTTTATGCCTTTGCACGAATTCAAACTGGACTCAGAACGATCAAAAGATTATCTGGTCAACGCACACTGGGCCTTGTATTGTGATAACTACCTGGAAGGTTTTCATATCCCTTTTGTACATGCGGGCCTGAATGCAGCCCTGGATTATGGTAGTTATGAAACCATCCTGTATAAGCATGCCAGCCTGCAGGTAGGACATACGGATGGAGGGGAAGATGTATTTGATTTTCCTGAAGATCATGAGGATTATGGAAAATCCATTGCTGCCTACTACTTCTGGGTGTTCCCCAATATGATGTTCAATTTTTATCCCTGGGGGCTTTCGGTGAATGTGGTCAGGCCCATTTCTGTGGACCGAACCCGGGTTTCCTTTATATCATATGTCTATGACGAAAGTAAGCTTGATTCAGGGGCGGGTGCTTTGCTTGATAAGGTAGAGCGTGAGGATGAGTTTGTGGTAGAAGGAGTACAAAAGGGAATGAAATCGCGTGTTTATAATACGGGGCGATATTCACCAACTATGGAGAGGGGAGTGCATCATTTTCACAGGTTACTGGCGGAGTATTTGGGAGATTTTTAGCCCTCCTTTACTTTTCTTTTGTGTTCCCCAAAAGATAAATTCTCTTCGGAAATTCTAAGGCTGAAGAAACCCAATTCAGCGAGCCAAATTTCTCTTTTAAGGTTTGAGTGATTGACTTTAGTAAGTGCTTACGATAAATCGCAAGAATCACCAAGAATCACGCTGTTCATTTTCATTCACGCTGTCTTGAGCAATTAAATCTCACTATCATTGAAAACACCCGATAGGCACTTCAATGACGAGATTAAAGACATTACTCTTTCTGATAATATTCTCTCCGTTTCTTCAAAGTAACCCGACTGATGATTTGATAAATGCATTAGACATTGATCAGATTGAGGAACATATCAGTGTACTGGCCTCTGATGATTTTGAAGGGAGAAGACCTGGAACGAAGGGAGGTAAGAAGACAGTTGATTACATTCAATCCAGGTTGTCATCTTATGGTGTTTTACCTGTCAATGGAGAATCATACCTTCAGGAGTTTAAGGTAACCCAACATAAGCCTGTTACCTCCAAAACACTCAAAATTGCTTCATCATCGGGAACAGCAGATTACTCTTTGAATGAACACTTTATAGCCAATACTAAGATTTTTGATCGGGAGATATCTATAGAGGAAGTCGATGTGGTGTACGTAGGCTTTGGTATAGTTTCCGAAGAGTGGGAATGGGATGACTATGAAGGTATCGATGTCAGCGGTAAAATAGTAGTAGCACTTTATAGCGATCCGGGTATTTACAATGCGGAAATATTTAAGGGAAAGGCCGCTACTCCACATGCCTTTATCGCATCAAAAAAGCAACTGGCCTTGTCTAAGGGTGCAAAGGGGTTTTTTACAGTACTGCCCGATCCGGAAGTAGCAGCTTACAACTGGCGCGCAGCCCAGTCCAGGTCCAGACGCCCTGCTTATTTTATTGGGGATGATCAATCTTCAACCGAGAATGAAATAGCCATGTCGGGTATGATTACGATTGAAACTTTTAAAGACTGGCTTTCGAGGTCTGGAAATGGAAACCCGGACTATATTAATCTGGCCCTTTCTGAGGATTTCAAAGCGGAGAGTCTTGGCTTAAAACTGTCTGTTGAGGTAGGTACGGAGGTTTCTACCTTCAATACCAACAATGTGATGGGAATGATCAAAGGCTCAAAGCGGCCCGATGAACATGTGATTTATACGGCACATTGGGATCATGATGGGATTACGAAGTTTCCCGTGGATGGAGATTCCATACTGAATGGTGCTGTAGACAATGCCACGGGCACAGCGATGGTGATTGAAACCGCTCGCGTTTTTTCACAACTTCCCAAAAAACCAGAGCGATCCATTTTGTTCTTTCTTACAGCAGCTGAGGAAATGGGACTACTGGGGGCAGAATACTATGTGAACAATCCCTTGTTGCCACTGCACGACCTCGTAGCAGTTATCAATACCGATGCGAGTCATGCTACTCACCCGATGCGAGAAGCAGTGAATGTGGTGAGGGGGCATACCAGTCTCGATTCTATTGTGGATGTCAGCGCCAGCCAGATGGGACGGAAAATACTTGATTTCAAGATTCCTGAAGCTGGTATTTTCAAAAGGTCCGATCATTACCCGTTTGTTAAAAAGGGGATTCCGGCTGTTTGGGCAGTTGGGGGGAGTGATCCGATGGAAGGTGATTCAACGGAGGCAGTGAACCTGATCAGTACCTATGTCAATACCAAATATCATCAGGTGACAGATGAGTATCATGACGACTTTTTGATGGGTAATATCCAAATGGATGCCAGGTTTAACCTGGTTTTGGGGTATAATCTGGCAAGTAGCAGCATTTGGCCAGTTTGGACTGAAAATGAGAAATACATGGCCCTTAGAGATTCAATGAACGTCTTAAGGTGACTGGTTTAGTACCAAAATGAGCCATTGCCGGGTTGGTCTGGGGTCATGAAATGTATAAGGATGAGGGGGGCTTAGCGAGATGCTAAGAACGAGGGGAGATCAGTTTTTCTTCAGGAAGTTCATATGGAAGACATTCATTTCGTCTGAGTTGGCTTCAATGATATCAGGTCGGGCATCGCTGTTCAGGTCAGCTACAATGATATCATAGGTGCTATGCTTGGCCTTACCGATGCTGATCTTTTTCCAGCTCTTTCCTTTACCATTATTGAGCAAAACAGAGTTGGAACCCCTGTTATTGGCAACAACAATGTCCAGGTCTCCATCGAGGTCTATATCGCTGGTAGCTACAGAAAAGGAGTTATCACTGGCAGGGTCATATACTATTTCAGTTTTGAAAGTGAGGTCTTTGTCACCAAGGTAGATATAGTTGGCCTGGCCGATATTGGCGGTAATGATATCGGGAAAACCATCCCCGTTGATGTCTCCGATGGCTACTGCCCTGGTTTCATCTTTGCCTGTACCAAAGGGTATGGCAGTGCTGAAATCCAGGTTTCCGCCATTCAGGTAGATGTTGTTTTGCCCCTTATCGCGATTGGCCAGAATCAGATCCAGGTCATTGTCTCCATCAATGTCGGCTACTTCTACATCTATGGTAGAGTCACTTTTATCGCCAAAGCCAATGGGGTCTGAAAAATTGCCCTTTCCATCGTTCAGGCAAATCTCGTTTTCTTGTCCACGATTGGTGATCAGGATATCTACATCTCCATCCTGGTCCAGGTCGGCCAGGGTTAGGTTACGGGTGTTGGAGTAGCGTTTGCCAAAGCTCTTGCCTCTCACAAAGTTGCCCTGACCATCATTGAAATAGAGCATATTGGGAGCATTGTCATTCCCTACGGCTACATCCAGGTCACCATCTCCATCCAGGTCTGCCAGCTCAGTAGCATAGCTTGTTTCGCTGGTGATGTCCAAAGGTTGTGAGAGGGTGAAAATGCCTCTTCCATTGTTAAAGAATACCTGGTTTTGCTGAGGCCAGTGTCTGCCATTGGCGACTACTACATCCATATCTCCGTCACCGTCAATATCTCCATGACTAATGGAGGCGGTGCGGTCCTTGTTAACTCCCAAAATATAGCGATTGCTGCTTCTGAACTGAAATTCCTGTGCCAGCGAGATGAGGGAGAGAAGCAGGGCTGATATAGTCAGGAGATATTTCATAATGCCTTTTGGTTTTGAGATATATAGCAAGATTGGAATTTGTGGGGGATATTCAAGGGCTATGTTCAGAGTCTTTTGACCCCTCCGTCCTTCGGACACCCTGTCCGCAGCAGGCGGGCTCCCCTGTGCGAGGGGAGGACTAAGCCTCCGTCCCTTGGACACCTGTCATTGAGGGGGAGGGAGAGCCCTCAGGCTTGGATATCACTTAAGATTTAATATCTTGTTTTCCATGGAAACCACGACAATACTGATCCTTGTAGGAGTAGCTTATATCGTGGCCAATTTTATCATCTATTTTGCTCAGGAACGGTTTCTCTTCAAGCCGGAAAAGCTGCCCAAAGATTTTCAGTTCAAGTATCCCAACCTCAACTTTCAGGAATACAACCTGGAAAAAGAACCCGGGGTAAATATCAATGCGATTCACTTTCATATTGACGACCCCAAGGGAGTGGTGATTTACCTGAAGGGCAACTCCAAGTCCATCAAGGGCTGGGGAAAGTTTGCCATTGATTTTACCCGTATGGGCTATGATGTGATGATGGTGGATTATCGGGGCTTTGGAAAAAGCACGGGTAAGCGTACTGAAGATAGTATCAAAGACGATCTGCAATATGTTTACGACCGGATCAAGGAGCAGGTAGCAGAGAAATATATCATCCTTTATGGTCGCTCGCTGGGTTCAGGGTTTGCGGCTAAACTGGCCTCTACGAATAATCCCCGCATGCTGGTGCTTGAGTCGCCTTATTATAGTCTGGCTAAGGTAACCAAGCGGTACATACCCTTTATGCCGGTATCTCTCTTATTGAAATTCCCGATTCGCACGCATCTTTGGCTCAAGTATGTAGACTGCCCTATCAAGATCATGCATGGTACGAATGACAAGCTCATTCCATTTAAAACGGCTGTGGCGCTTTCTAAAATCAGATCTGAAAACACGCGACTCTATTCCGTTATCGGTGCCGGACATAACAACCTGAATACATTTGAAGAATACCACCGCATGATGGAGGAGATTCTGAACTCCAAGCTACCCAAACGTGTTGATCCATCTGAAACCAGCCTCAATTTCAGAAGAAAGAAAAAGGGCAAAAAGCCGGTTAATCCGTGAGACGCTTGAAGATCATTCTCTTAGTTTTATTGGGTATTTATGTATTTGGCGGAGTGATCTTATACTACGCTCAGGAGCGTTTTATCTTTTTGGATCATGCTCTAGCTGCTGACTTCAGTTTTGACTTTCCATCCGAGTTCGAAGAGGTAAACCTTACATCAGCTGATGGTGCTAACCTGCATGCGCTGCATTTTACTCAGCAGAGTCCAAAAGGAGTAATTCTCTACTACCACGGTAATGCCGGTACCCTGCATCGCTGGGGCGAGGTGGTTCAGTATCATGTGGGGCTAGGCTACGATGTGATCGTGATGGACTATCGGGGCTATGGAAAAAGCACAGGCAAGCGATCACAAAGCTCTATGCTGGCAGATGCAGAGCAGTTTTACGATTATACCCTGGAACATTATTCCGAAGATCAGATCACCGTTTATGGCAGGTCTTTAGGTACGGGGTTGGCTACCTATGTGACTTCAAGACATGCGCCAAAACGCCTGATGCTGGAGACTCCTTACCACGATTTTAAATCATTGGCCCAGCGCTTTTACCCCGTTTTTCCGGTTGGAGTGGCACTGCGCTTTAACTTTAAAACGAACGAGTACATACGGTCAGTCAATTGCCCCATCTATATCTTTCATGGTACCGAAGATGAGGTGGTTCCTTATAAGCATGGTAAGCGTTTGTACGAGTCAATTCAGGCTGGTAAGGCAGAATTCTTTACCATACCTGAGGGGGCTCATAAAAACCTGATCAAGTTTGCTGAGTTTCGGCAGGCGGTAGAAGGGGTGTTGAGGTAATTAGAAGGTAGATGAAACTTCGATCTTATCAGAGACCAAAATCTGAGATTCCATCATCTGTTTTTTGCAGTAGATGGAACGCTTCCGCCTGTCTGGCGGACACCGTTAGAAAAGCGCACCATCTGTGTTTACTTTTGAGACATCCTCTTCACCCTGTTGGTGGAAAAAGTAGACAAAGAGAGTCATTGTAAGTAGCCATACCTAGTATCTGCTAGCTGATAATTCCCGTATCTTCATATGTGTTCAGGAGATCTCTTAAGTATATACTCATAGCTGGAATTAATGCTTTGACCCTGTTAGTCATTCACCGGCTTTCTATTGATGAATTGTTGGTAGCCTTTAATCCATACACGCTTATAGATGCACTTTTGGTCATTGCCGGGGTCTTTCTTGCTAGCCTCCTGGGTATGAGAATTCTGGTGGGTTGGTTGAAGAAAAAAGGAAACTCTGATCGACTTAAAAAGAAGCTCAGGTACTCGGTTTTCCTTACCCTTATTATTTCAGCTTATTTCTATGGAGACTATTTTTTGAGGATTCATGATCGCTTCTTTGACGAAAGGAGAGCGAAGGTTATGGCTAAAATAGAACCTGCCGAAATGCTTGCATACGGTACAAAAGCGGAGGCTTTGACTTATAAGGAATATGCACTCTTGCGACAAGTGACAGGTTGGTTTCCCGAACTACCTTCCCGTGCGACAAATATTGCTTATGTCTATAGCTATGATGGCTTTCTTCCCGATTATCTGTTTAGCCTTGTCTATGAGGTACCACTGGATGAGGAAGTGGAGACTATTGACTACGAAAGTGGAAGCTTTGATAAAAGTCAGACTTATGAAATTATCGATGGCAGAAAGATTGTGACTTATGCTGAAGGCAGGTCTTAAGAAAAGGGTACGGTTAGATTGAACGCTCCCTCCCGCTTGCGGATTCGGTTAGAAAATGCACTTTTTGTTGAGATAATGGAGTAGGTAGATGGAACGCTTCCGCCTGGCTGGCGGACGTGGTTAGAAAAGCGCACCATCTTAAGGCTTTTGTCTGCCGTCTAATATCTTCAGCGAAAACCGGCCTGACATGCTGTCCGACCTAAGTCTGGCGCATCCTCTGGTCTCCTTTTCTACCGTCTGATATCTAATTTCTAAAGTCCTAAGCCGCTATTTCTTCTTTATCAGCTCCAGCCCTTGATTAATGCCTTTTTCAATGGCGGGAACTCCTCTTTCCATCCAGACGGGCTTGGGTGCTCCTTTCAGGTAATAGTCGAAGAACTGTGCCATGCGGATGTTAAAATCTTTGCGGTTCTGTCGCTTGAGTGGCCAGTGAGGCTCACCGTTATAGTTGAGAAACCAGGAAGGCTTTCCAAGCCTGCGAAGCGCAGTGAAAAACTCTATGCCCTGATACCAGGGTACATGGCCATCTGCATCATTGTGCATCACCAGGAGTGGGGTGTTGATTTTATCAATGTTGAAGATGGGAGAATTCTCAACATAACGTGCCGGATATTCCCAGGGAGTGCCTCCGATACGGCTTTGGGTATGCTCATACTGAAACTGACGCACCAGGCCAGTCCACCAGCGGATTCCACCATAGGCACTGATCATATTGGGCACTACAGCACCTGCTTCGCCTGCTTTGAAAATATCCGTTTTGGTAACCAGGTAGGCGATCTGATAACCTCCCCAGCTATGGCCTTGCACTCCGATATTGTCCTTGTCGACAAAGCCTTTTTCAATCAGAGAGGTCACCCCTGGGATGACACAGTTGTAAGCACTCTCGCCCGGATAACCGATGCGGTAGTACACGTCAGGGTTGAAAATGATATAGCCGCGGCTGGTGTAAAAACTATAGTTGATGGTAGACCTGCCGGGAGCCGGTGCTCTGTGACCATACAGTCCGTTGGAGCTTTTCTCATAGAAGTTGACAATCATCGGGTACTTCTTGTTGGGGTCGAAGTTCTCAGGCTTGATCAACATACCGGTGAGTTCCAGGCCATCCAGAGAGGTCCATTTAACCAGCTCAGAGGTACCCCAATTGTATTCGCTTTGCTGGGGGTTGGCGCTGCTTATTTTGGTTTGAGCCTTGAAGCTAAGGTCGCTGTATCGAATATCAGGGAACTCTTCAAAGGACTCCCTGGTAAAAATCAGATTGTTATCGTCCTGAGCTTTTCTTGGAGTACCATAGCGATAGGGGCCTGTCAGCAGCTGATTGCCTCTGCCATTTTTACGATTGAGCTCGTAATAGCCGGAATGCTTGTTGGTTTCGTTGAAGGTGGTCAACAGCCATTTGCTTCTGTTGTCGATGGCACGCTCTTCATTGTCCAGCCTCACATAGCGGTATGCAGTTTTATTTTCTCTTCCTTTTGTAATGCGCGAGCCGGCTCCGGTCTCAGGGTTAAATTCCCAGATATCGAAACGATCATAGATCAGGAAAGAAGCATCGTCTTTGGTCCAGCCGGCTGAGCCATAGGAGCCTGGTAAATTGGGTGAGTCATTGAGTTCATTAAAGAATACTTTGCCATCTGTAAGCTTGACATGTTTACCGGAAGCCAGTGAGTAGGTAAACCAGGTGCTGTCAATGGCATCATAGCCATAGGCATACTTGGCGGAAGGGCTCAGTCTCACTTGTCCACGAATTCTGGTTAAGGCTTTGGTGGTAGCACCAGTGCTGATATCGATTACCGCATAGTCGCGCTTAGTAGCGCCTTCCCATTGTCTTTCCAGGTCATAGGGTGCGGAGGTGCTGATCAATGCATGGCTGGCATTGCCTTCATTACCCAGACTGGCATCAGGGTAGGCGATGGTTGCAAGCTGCACGAGCTTGTTGTTTTGGTTTAGGTGTATGGCAGTGAGGTAAGATTTACGTCTCACATTGTTTACCTGAAGCTCCTGTACAGTGTAGAGTGTGGGCTCATCATAGGTCCAGACCTCTACATTCACTATTTCTTCCTCCAGCAGGGTGGTGTCTTTGACAATAGGAGGTGTGGCGAGGCCAAAATACATTTTGGTTTCATCCTTTGAAAAGCTGATGTTTCCATCGGCAGAAACACGGTAACCTGCCGGAGCTGAGCTGGCATCTACCAGTTTTTCGGCAGCGGCATTTCCTTCTTCCCAGCTGTAAAGGGCATTGGGTCTTACCTGCACTTTCGTGGTATCCAGGTCTGCTACAAAGGCGGCTCTTTTACCGGAGTTGCTGAGTGTGAGTCTGCTGTATTTTCCTTTTTTAGCTGCAAATATCCGGGTCGATTGATTGTTGTCCAGATTAAGCACATATACACCGGCACCTGCATGGTCATTAGTTCCGGTGGTGATATAGGCCAGTCGTTTACCTTCTTTGGCAAAGAGGTAGTCAGTCACATATTTCAAGGTGTCCTGACTTCCGTTTCTAAGGTTTCTCAGTACCACATGATAGCCGTTTTTATTGCTGACCTTTTTGTCGGATTTATCACCGCTGATCTTTTCGAGCTGGTAGGCGAGATATCCCGCCCATTTCTCAGGGGTCTTATAGCCTTTGAGGTGTGGTATTTTCGTGATGCTGCCAGATTTCAGATTATAAATACCCAGTGTGTCCTGCGGCATCTTGCCTTTTTTGACCTTGCTGCGCTTCATCTCACGAATATCGGCCTGCCAGGCTTTTATCGTAAAAAGCGAGAATTGAGAATCGAAGGTGAAACGTCCGTTTTCTCCTCTTTCATGTTCAAAAACAGTATTGGCTTTCGGGTCTTTGATTTTCAGATGGTTATCAGCTTCTCCTTTTTCGAGGGAGTACATGATGTAGTCACCATTGCGTGAGATTGTTTGGTTTTCAATGGTGTTCCAGATCTCAAAATCAGGGTGATCCAGAATCTTCTTTTGTCCGAAACAGGCGATGGAAACACACAGAAGCAGGATGGATGCGGATATTCTCATGGTCAGGTCAGTTTTTACTACCCCTAAGTTAGCTATCAGCACTGAATACGGGAGAGTTTTTGATGATCGGTAGAAGGAGGGGAAATAAGTAGATGATGTAGGTGGTGCGCTTCCGCCTTATTGGCGGACAAAGTTAGAAAAGCGCACCAATAGTTAGATTTTTTGAGCAAGCACTTCCAGCATATATTCCCAGGCTTGTGTACGCTTCGACATATCAATTCCCACAGGTTCGGTCACAAATTCCTGAGTCATAGATAATTGGGTCTTGTTGGTAGCTAATGTGGTGAGCTTAAAGGTAACGGTACTGTCCGGTGGTGGAATGGGGAGCCCTTCATATTGCAAGCTAAAGGAAAGCTCAACAGGTGAGCTGATGACCAGATACTTTCCTGCAATTGAAAAGCCTGCCTGATTGGTCTTGACGAGTTCTATGAAATAGGATCCGCCTATACTGAGATCCGTTTGCACGCTGCTCACTTTAAAATCTTTGGGTCCGAACCATTGAGCGATTAACTCCGGCTCAGTCAACCAGGGAAAAAGTCGGGTACTGGAAGTATTGAACTCCCTTTTTACGTAAACTTTATTGGTCATGTTTTTCGTTATGATCGATTTGCTGGCTCAGTTTATCGAAAGATTGATTCCAGAAGTCTGAAAAATAAGCGATCCATTTCATGGAAACACCCAAGGCTTCTCTGTTGAGCGAGAGCTTTCGGTATTTTCCCTGGGTCTCCTTTGTAAGGAGGTGGGCATTTTCCAGAATTTTAATATGCTTTCCTAATGCCTGAAATGAGATAGGAAAGGACTTGTTGAGCTCTAGCAATGTGGAGTCACCTGCATGCAAAAGCTCCAGAATTTTCCTGCGATTTTTATCAGCAAGGGCTGCAAAAATCTTGTCTTCATTCAGTATTGATTCGGCATTGCTCATATCAGACTTCAAAACCCGCTCCTATCGTGTTGAGCTGAGTGGATTGAGGAGGGCTCAGAGGTTGACTTGCTTTCAGCGCTGTTCTGAACTGATCGAATTCCTCGATGCCAGCCAACTTGGATAGGGTCTCCTGATCTCTCGAGACATTGATATGTACGAAAGTCTGGCCGTCTTCTAGGAGGTGAGATGAATAAAACATGCCCTCTATCGGTTGCTCTTTCAAGCGCTCCATTACTTTTAGAATGTTGGCTTTGTTTTCGGCTACATACTCTGGCCTGACGGTATATTTTACTTGTACTGCTTTCATATCGCTCTGAGTTTAATCGTTCGTTGCCCAAGGTAGTCAATTCGATTTCGTTAAACCAAATGGTTGAATGAAAAAAAATATAAACTGAAATGCATTTAGGGAGATGAACGACCCTTCTTTTTTTGGGAAAATCTCTAGCTTGGAGCATGCTAGGATTAAGAACCACGATTTATAAGGTAGCCGATTTAGAGAAAGCTAAAGCCTGGTATAGTCAGGCCTTTATTACGAGCCCGTATTTTGACGAACCCTTTTATGTGGGCTTCAATATTCAAGGCTATGAATTGGGGTTATTGCCTGAGGAAAACCCGACTACTGAAAAAGCTGATTCAGTCCTGAGTTATTGGGGTGTGGAGAAAATTGAGGACGATTTCAGGCGATTGTTGTCCCTTGGAGCTACTGCCCATGAAAGGCCTGCGAATGTCGGGGGAGAGCTTATGGTTGCTTCAGTGAAAGACCCCTGGGGCAATATCATCGGATTGATCTATAACCCCCATTTCAAACTGCCTTAGCTAAGGTAATGCCTGATCAAAGTTAGGGGTGAATCTAAACTTACTTGAACCTGATTTATGAACTGTCAAAGTCCGTATAGAAAAATTGGATTGTTATATCCCATGTTATGAAGCTTCCTTTGAATTGTGATGTTGAATATCTGCCGGAGTTCCTTACTGAAAAAGAAACCGGACAGCTCTACGACTCCTTAATAAATCAGTATGGTCTGGACAAGTCCAGGCTTATCATTGATGTTGAAGGGCAAAGAATAGAGACCGATAGTTTTAAGATACTCTTTGCCACGGAGCGCTTGATGAATCAGCGCAGTCACCTTGAAAAGGCCCATGGAAGGGTTTTTCAATGGGAGGGTTTGATGCAGGAATTAAGAACCAGGGTGGAAGAGTTTACGGGCAAAGCGTATGAAGTGGCGATGTGCATTTACTATCCTGATGGAAATAGTTTTGCACCGTATCATTACGATCCGGAGACCTCAGGGGCTAAAACCGTCTTGCCATCTCTGAGCCTGGGAGCTGTTCGAGAATTTGCTTTTAAAGAATCAGATAGTGGAGAGGTGTATTCACTGAACCTGGCAAATGGAAGTTTATTGGTGATGGCAGACTATTGTCAGCAACGGTATGTGCATAGTCTTCTCAAAGATGAGACTTGTAAGGCCGGACGAATTAACATTACGTTTCGAGAGTCTGCTTTTGCCTAGATAGGCAGCCAAGGGGCTACTTGCACCATTCGGTCTTGCCGTCTGATTTTTTGATAGATAGTATCTCGCAGGCTCTGAATATACTGAAGCCCTTTTCATCAGCCATGTTTATCTTCATTCCCATAAGCTGAATTTTTACTATTTCACCTTCGCTGATCAGATCATTTCTATTGAATTGACTGATCCGGGAATAGTCTTCTGGGTTCACGTATACCCTGTAGTCAACAGCATCGACTCTGAGGAGAAATGAAGGCAGTCGCAGAAGATCGTTTTCTTCTAAGACATTGACCATTCCCAGAAACTCTTTTTCACCGTTCGAAAGTGTTTCAG
Organism: Roseivirga sp.; assembly: GCA_021404565.1. Lineage (GTDB taxonomy): Bacteria > Bacteroidota > Bacteroidia > Cytophagales > Cyclobacteriaceae > Roseivirga. The sequence continues at coordinate 320,592 of JAAWWF010000003.1, forward strand.
CAGGAAGATTATTGAGGCTATCGATATAGGGCATAAGTTCATTACCCAGGCCATCGGCCAGCGGGTAGAAGCTTCCAAAATCAATGAGCTTAAAGGACAAGTCCCCTTCTATGGTTTCGAGGGTTGACTGGTTTGCAGCTTTATTGGAGTCACAGCCAGAGACGGCCAGGAGTATTAAGATTACAAGGATCAGGAGGTTGACAGTGTTCCAGTTTAATCGCATGATTCAGGTGCGCTTCGACTTCATTATCTCATGAAAAACGTGAATGGCCAGTTTAACGGTTTGATAGTTTCGGTGTGATTTCTTCCTGAATCGAGGAGCGTCCCACGTCTGACTGTAGACGATCATCTCATCCTTCGGGCTCACCAAAAAGCCTATCATTTCCTCATGTTTTTTTGCAGAATCTCTGCGTGCTGCCATTACCACCTTCTCTTCAAGCTGTATGATCGTCCATTGAAGTTTTAGAAAAACTTTCTCTGCTAACTTGAGAATTGATTTGTTGTCCAGCTCTACTTTAAGAAACTCCTGATAGTTTTTGCCATCGGCATGTTCATTGGGGCATTCCAGGGAGTTTAAAAAATCTTCGTATACACTTTCCCCTTTCTTAACTGGTGATTTACCCCAGGATTCCAATGCCCATTGGGCTGCCTGTCTTGCCTCTGGTACATAGTCCTTGCTGTCCATAATCGCCTTCAACTGGCTCTTGGACTTGCCTTTCATTTTGGGGCTGAAGATATTCTCGGGCATAATGAACGCTAACTGTTGACAGTAGCATATTACAAATTATATGTGCTTTGTGAAAGTTGTGCAAGAAGGAAGGAGGTTTCTTCCTGATTGGCGAAAGGATATAAAAAACAGTTGCTACTGTCTTAAAACAGCTTCAATGGAATCTAAGAATGCTCTTCCCGTTTCCGGGTTATTGAAGTTTGATTTTTCTTTCTTACCCAAGTTAAATACGGCAAGCCTATTTTGCTTGTTGTTATGGATTTCGTAGCTGCAGTTGTTGTCAAGATCACTCTCGGAACATCCCTCTATGGTGCCAATGTTACTGATCAAAGTTGTTATATCGTAGTTTTGAGGAATAGATCTTGTGTATACCAGAATCCTTGAATCTAAGGATTCAAGGGCTGATCTTATGAATTCCTCGAATGCCAGCTTAGAGTGTGAGTCAGCTATATCTTTGCTCAGTGGGTAATGGAAAAAAGCATTCTTATGAATAATTATAAGGCTGGGGTTTAGATACTTTTTGTAATCTGATGCACGAATATTTTTTCCAATATGTACTATGTCTTTTACTACCTGGTAGTCTTGAAATCTTCCCGAGTTTTGCATTAGGGTAAAAATTTCTTCGGCATTCCCAGACAGACCGCTTGAGTAAGACCTTTGTGGGTTATCTAAAATCAGAATTGACGAATCTTTCGGTGCCCGATTATAGAGTTCTTTGATAGAACTGAAATAATGAATTTTGAATTTTAGTTCGTCCCTAAGCCTTTTCTTATCATTGGAATCAAGGAGATAGGTGTGAGATCGAAGAGTACTGGTTTGCTGGTGCTCGTTCTTCATTGCCGAATCGAAAGACCTCATAATTTTTTGGTAAGATTCACGGCTGAGGTCTCGACTTTTGTCTTGTTTGCCTGAAATAAAAAGGAAAAGTGCTATACTAAAGGTAAGTGCAAGATTCAATATGTTGAAGAGATGACCTTCTCTAGGGCTTTCTTTTTTGTTATGGGTCTTTTTTGAAGCCATGAGAGGAGCACAATTATAGAGTTATCGTGGCATACCGAAGATAAACAATAATCAGAAGAGTTTCTTGGTTGATCCTTTGATTAATACATCAGCTTCGATCAACCCCGTTTTTTAATAATCCCAGAGGTTAGAACTCGTGCCAAAGGAGATAATAGGAAGTCGGGAGAATAGCAGGAAGCTGCATTAATCCATGGAGAGGTTTCGGCAGACAAATGAGAGTTAAATCAAAATTTGCGAAGCTCTGTGCATCCTTTATATTATAATGGAGGCATTCATACGAGATATCCGTCTGATATGCTACCCGAATTATTACCTTCCCTCTATAAAACTCCTGATATCCTGTGCCAACTGAGTAAAAGAAGGACGATGGTTGTACATCATATGGCCTCCTTCATAGTAGGTGAATTTTACCCGCTCCATAGGGATGGCATTGCGCGAAAAAGTGAATTCGGCATCGAAGAAGGGGGTAATCAGGTCATAATAGCCACAAGCTACGAGTACATTCATCTTATCGTTTCTGCGCATGGCATTGGCCAGCCTTCTTGAGGTTTTTACATACATGGGTTCACCGCCACTGCCCCAATTCCAGCTGCTCAGGCCACCACCGGTTAAATAGGGCCTGTCCATTCTGATATTGAGGTCATTGGTAAAATAGTGGTTGAGGGCAGCGGTATAGGCGGCTGACACCTTATAGCCAGATGGATCACCCAGCTCGGGACTATCGGCCGTGTCATCCGGGTCATCACCAAAGTATCGGCCATCCAGCGTACCAATGGCCTGGCCCTGGTCACGTAGCAGCTCTTTTTTGAAGCGGCCCATCAGCACCCGGTTATTGGCGCGCTTGACAAAGGCTTTGTCCAGCCCTGTGAAGTATGCGAGCTTTTCACTGATTTTATCCTTCTCGTTGTCGCTCAGAAAATCGCCTTTATAGAGAGCGGATACATAGTCGGTATAGGCAAAATCACGTGCTTCCTGTGCAAAGGCTTCAATGGTCTTTCCGGCTCCGGCCTTCTTATGGTACCAGGCAGTGGTGGCCATGCTGGGTAGATAGGTTATGTATGAAGTGATATTGTCGTTGATAGAGGTAGAGCCCTGATAATCGAGGGCCTGGGATATCAGAATCAGGCCGTTCAGTGCCATGCTTTGCCCACTTCCCTCAAGGGCCTGAGATACGGCTGCGGCCCTTGTAGTGCCGAAGCTTTCTCCGGCTATGTACTTGGGCGACATCCATCGATTGTTTTGAGTCACCCAAAATCTCATAAATTGCGCCACAGAGTTTGCGTCTTCATTCAGCCCCCAAAAGTCTTCGCCTTTTCCTTTACCTATTAGCTGGCTATAGCCCGTCCCAATCGGGTCGATGAAAACGAGATCGGTTATATCCAGCAATCCCTCCTTGTTTTCTTCAATAGGGTAGGGGGCACCTCCGTCATCTTCCTGTGCGTCACTGTCTACGCGCACTACCTTGGGTCCGAAAAAGCCAAGGTGCAACCACATGGAAGCCGAACCGGGACCTCCGTTAAACACGAAAGTGACCGGTCTTGTGGTGGGGTCAATATTGCCATTTTTAGTGTAGGCCACAGACCATAGGGCACCTATAGGCTCTCCCTTGGAGTTTTTCAGGAAGGTTTCTTTGCCTGTGGCGGTGTAGCTCATTTTCTTTCCACCAAAGTTGCCCTCATGCTGTGAGGTAAAGGATTTGGGAGTGTAAAGTGGTTTTTCTTCCTCCTGAGCTATTGAATTAAGGCTGATAACTGTCAGAAAAAGGTAAACAATACTGGCAATAAGGTGACGGGATAATCTATTGAACTGCATGGATGGTTTGAATGGTCAGCCTGAATTTATAGCAAATTTGGGGCAATACCATTTGCAGCACCTATTTCTTATCGGACGAGGAGCTTCTGGCGATAGGAGAGCTTGCCGGTTTCTACCTGCAGGAGTATCATACGCTCAGCGGTTCTGGGAAGTGTCACTTCAATGGATTCTTCAAAAAGCTGCTCAAAGGTTTTGGAGAAGATGGTTTGCCCGGTTAAATCGGTTAGTGTGATCTGCACATTTTCAAGCTTATGCTTCTCGAAGAAGATATGAACTTTATCACTGGCGGGGTTAGGGTAGATCTTTACCAGGCTGGCAAGGTCTGTCGGAGATTTTAGTGGATTCTCTAAAACAGGCGAGGTGTACAGGGTCTTCCTGCGAGGGCTATGTTTCAGTACAGTACGCATGCGACTGATCTGATCGTTGGTGAAGATATTCATACAGGCATCATCCGAGTAATCCATATAGTTTTCAATCATAACAGGTCTGCCATCACAGCTGATCAGGCCTACAGGACAGCCAGAGGTTCGGTCACTGATGGTGGGAGTATCCTGGCAAAAATCATCCAGGGAGCAGCCGTCCTGATCATTGCTATTGGGTCCCCAGGTATGAAACAGACCCAGGAAATGTCCAACCTCATGGGTGGCGGTTCTACCCAGGTTGTAGCGTGATTGAAGGCCACGATCTCCAAAATGAAAGGCGTTGATAGCGACTCCATCAATCTCGCCCTTGCCTGGTAGTACCCAACTGGTTTCATGTTCATCTTCCAGACCCGGTAGATCACTTTCGGGAAAACGCGCGAAGCCCAGAAGTACATCTTGTGGAATTCCCGGAACGGACCAGATATTCAGGTACTTTTCAGGATTCCAGTAGCTGTAGTGGGCTCCGTACATCACGAGGTTACCGGCTTCTGGTGGAGGTGCCGGGAGATTGGATATGTCTTTTACTATGACACCGTCTGTTGGTGAACCATCAGGAGCTGTGTTGGCCAGCACAAATTCGATTTGCGCATCTCCTCCGTCAGGGTGGGTATTAAAGCCTTTGGTACCTGGCCGTCTTCTGAAATCTTCATTCAAAATCCGGATCTGTGCTTCTACCTGGGCTTTTGTGAGGTGAGCTCCTTCTCCATATACCTCACCTGTGTGGAGCACATGTACCACTACGGGGATGCGGTAGACCTCCTGATTGTTAGTATTGAAACTCTGCTTACCGGCCAGCCAGTTTTCAAACTCCGAGACATTTCCCTGATAGGAAACATGACATCTTTCCACAATAGGTAAACCTTGGGCAAAGACTGTATTGAAGGCGAATGCCAACAGGGCGAACAGAGCAGCTAATCTCGAAATTTTCATGCAGGTTGAGGTATATTCCTCTACCCAGACACCGCTGTTTTATAAAGAGTTGGAGTGTGGAACCGCTTTTTCTGAATTTTTCAAGGGAGGGATTTTTAATCCGCGGTGACCTTAGCCAGCTTTTTATCAAAGCTACCGGTACCCAAACCATGCAAGAGGGCAAAATGACTTCTTAGGGCTCCCATCAAGGTCTTGTGTCGCTTGTAAGGAACATTGAACTCCTCGGCCGTCTGTCTCACGATTTTGGAGATTTTGCGATAGTGCACGTGGCAAATATTGGGGAAGAGGTGATGCTCTACCTGGTAGTTGAGGCCACCGATGAACCAGGAAAGCGGGATATTATAATTGGCAAAGTTGGCAGTGGTGTGCATCTGGTGAATGGCCCAGTTGTTTTCCATGCTGCCATGGTCTTCGTTTTTATAGAAGTTAGTTTCTTCCAATACATGGGCCAGCTGAAAGATGAAGGACAGAATAAGGCCACAGATGTAGTGCATGATAAAGTAACCCAGCAAGATATGGTACCAGGGCAGGTCTATGAAAATGAGAGGTAAAACCAACACAGTGGCATAGTAGCCTATTTTGTAGAGAATGACATTGCGGAGTGCCTTTTTATAGGTGAGTCCCTGACCGGCCAGCAGGTTGTTTTTATTGTATCGAATGATTTGTACAAAGTCTTTGGGGAGTGACCATTGTACGGTGAGCAAACCATAAAGAAAGGGACCATATAGCGCCTGAAATCTATGCCCTTTTTTAAGGGGCTGATTGGGAGATAGTCTCAATAAGGCAGAATCCAGGTCTTCATCGTGCTGATGGATATTGGTAAAGGAGTGGTGTAGCACGTTGTGCTGAATCTTCCAGTTTTCACGAAAGCCCCCGATAAAGAGAATAACAGCGCCCAAAAATTGGTTGAGGTTTCGGTTTTGCGAGTAAGAGCCATGATTGGCATCGTGCATTACCGACATGCCTATGCCCGACATGCCTAAGCCCATCAGGGCCCACATACCCATCACCGGCCAGAAACCAGTTATAACTCCGGTGACCATTAGCACCAGCGGGGCAAAATACAGGCTCAACATAAAGATGGTCTTGATCACCATGTTTGCATTGGCATGCTTAGAGATATTGTTCTCTTTGAAATAGCCATTGACGCGTTTTCTCAATTCCTTGAAAAACTCTGGTCTGTCCTGAACATTGAATTTAACCGTAGGTAAGCTCATGCGACTATCTTTTTGAAGGCACAAAGGTAGTGTATTGATGGCAAATTGTATTTCTGGTTTTGGTGTAAATTTGTGAATCTTATGAGTCCACCCTATCCAAACCACCGACTATTCCCACTTTGGTCGCAATCTTATCAATCAGCTGAAGTTCGCTTTTTCTAAGGCTGAGATTCGTGCTTACAAAACGATTCGCTCCATGTGAAACTCCCAGCTCCCCTGTCCTTTTTTTGATTTTAAGTTGGGCGAGCACAGCTCTGAGTATATCGGTTTCCTGCTGATCTAATGATGTTTTCATAAATAGAATATTTCTTAGAGGGAAGGTACTGTTTTGTCAGAGAAATGCCTGTCACTACTTTGTCTACAGAGACAGGTGGCAGATTCCTTTCCTTATTTTCTCTTTTGTGTCATTGATCTAAACAGCTGGGAGAAATAGCAGAGTGTGTGTGAAATAGAGAAGATCTGATTTGCTATTTCTGTAAAGGGTCGGATAAGGCCGGCCCTTTTTAGCTGTATTCCTTTCTGGCGAACTTCTTTAAAATCTGTAAAATTCTCCCGGCTTACCTGTTGAAATGCAACTTCATTCCCTCATGTGAGGCTACAAAGCCCAGGTCCTCATAGAAATGGAGCGCTTCCGGACGTTTTTTGTCTGTGGTGAGCTGCAATACATGGGCTCCACGTTCCTGAGCCCTGGCAATGGCCCATTCAAAGAGTCGGCTGCCAATGCCTGCCCCCCGTTGATCAGCCCTGATGCGCACGGCTTCGATTTGAGCTCTTATGCCACCCTGGTAAGTCAGGTAGGGTATGAAACTCAGTTGTAAAGTGCCAATAACTTCGTTTTCTTTGTTTTCAACCACCATCAGTTCCTGATTAGGGTCCTGGTTGATGGTTTCGAAAGCATTGTAGTAGCGCTCTGGTAAAGGATCCCGATAGTCTTCCCGCAATTGCCCCAACTTGTCCCTGGCCAGCATTTTAACGATCAGATGAACATCTTTTCTTTCTGCTTTTCTGAATCTGAGGAATCCTGCCATATGCTACGCCTTTGCGCGAAGTTGGCAAAAGCTATCACGGAAATCAAGAAGTGAGCCCCGCTTGTTGATCCAATCGGGAGCCAGGAGTGGAAATGATCTGTCTTGCGAAGCGAGCAGTTTTGATTTCAATCCACTCTTCCCAGAGAATGCTGTAGTACACTGTGCTTCTTCGATATCCGTCAGGCATAAGGGTATCATTTCTAAATTCACCCTCAAAGCTGGCACCGAGGGCTTCCAGTGCTCTTCTCGAAGCTAAATTCCTGTTATCAGCCCGGAAGGCTACTCTTAGCATGCCCATGTGTTCAAAGGCATGTGCCAGCATTAGAAACTTGCAATGTCTGTTTAAGCCCGACCGATGATAATCTGCACTAATCCAGGTGTAACCGATTTTGATACGACTGTCATATTCGGAAACATCTGTGAAGCTTGTAGTGCCGGCATAAGCGTTGTGAGCCTTGTCATAAATGGCAAAGGGGTACCGGTATCGTCTTTCCTGCTGTTCAAAAGCCTCCTGAAAATAAACTCTGAGAGAGGGCTCATCACCAAATTTCGCGGCAGAGTATTTAAGCAGATCAGGGTATTTGAGACAAATGGGCAAAAGAGGTTCAAAATGTAGCCATGTCAGAGGTTCCAGTCTTACACGCAAATCTTCGAGCACCAAACTTGAATTGAAAAGAAGTGACATTGAAAAAATCTAAATACCTGCTTGTGATCACCGCGTCAAAATAGAGATAAAGCAGGTAAATAGTACTATTCAAGTATTGTTATTTAGTTATTAAAGTGATAAAATTTTATAAATAGTTAATGTGTTTCGTTTTTTTTAGTGAAAAACGATATGTAGCACAGCTAAAGATGCCAGAAGGCCCCAGCCAATTTGCTTTACCCGAAGTGAACTCGATTCAAAAACCTGCTTTACCGGATACCAGTTTTTTGTAATGGAATGAGGTATGGCCGTGAGGCAAAAGGCAACCAGTATCACCCACATGGCCCTGACGAAATAATTCATCTCCGGAAAAAGCTGAATGATGATGAGGTGTAGTGGAATGGTAGCCAGAAAGCTCATCAGGACCATTTTGTGGTTGGGAGTGAGCAGGAAGGCAGCGATGCAGACAATAACAACAATGCCACAGTTGATATAATACCGGAGATTGTTCAGGGTATGGGTAAAGGCTGCCTCAGGGTTTTCGAACTTCACATAGAGCAATACATAGCCCATGACGATGCCGGTAATCAGTGTGAAAATGATGGTCTTTCTACCCGTGTCGACTACCTGTCTCTCAGTTGCACTTTTGTTGATATAGGGTTTGTAGATGTCGATGGACCAGAGTGTGGAAAGAGAGTTGAACAAGGAATCAACCGTACTCATCAACGAGGCAAACAGTGCACAGAGAATAATGCCCCGAAGGCCCATTGGCAGAAAATTACTTACCAAATAAGGAAATGTTTCGTCAGGGTCTGCCAGAGGTTCTCCATCCAGGATGACGGCCAGAGCAATACCGGGAATAATGATCAGAATGGCCATGAAGTACTTCATAACCCCACCCACCATGAGGCCAATCTGAGCCTCTTTGAGGCTTCGGGCTGCGAGTGATCGTTGCACTACGCTCTGGTTGGCACACCAGTAATTGATATTGAGCAGAAACATACCGAAAATAGCGATCCAGGGGAGTTGGGGATGCTCTGTGGGCAAATGCAGGTGCATCATTTCCGGAGCCTTATCATACAATGCGCTGAATCCCCCGGCATTTTGGAGGGCTACTACTGTAATGATAATGCCCCCTGCAGTGAGAATGCCAAATTGAATAATATCCGTTTTTACCACGGCAGCCAGTCCTCCGAAATAGGTGTAAACAGCAGAGAACAGGCCCAGTCCTACAATGAGGATTGAGATGCGGGTGATCCGGTCTGGACTGATAAAATTAAGATACTCTCCAAATACCATATCTGCGGCATAGGCCCCCCAGAACAGTGCAGCTCCCAACCCTACAGTCGATAATAGTGCTAAGTTGGCCAGTGAATAAAACAAAGCGACAGACTTACCCAGCCGGGTTTTAATAAACTGGGTAATGGTAATGATCCTTTCTTTCAGGTAGAGCGGCACGAAAATAAAGGCTGCCATGAGAATTCCCTGCATGGCATTAATTTCCAGATTGGCCTGGGCCAGTCCGTAGAGGTAGGCTGAACCCATCATGCCTAAAAACTGATAGCCCTGAACATTGGTCGCTATGGTAGAAATAGCAATGGAGGGCCAACGCAGGTTTCTTGAGCTTAGAAAGTAGGCTTCTATGCCCGCATCGGCTCCCTGTCTGCCCCTCAGGGCAATGATGAATACCACGGTAAAGTAAAGGAGCACTATGATCAGGTCGAGCATCATTATCTTCGCGGGCCGGCAGCTAAAGGAGTGAGTGGGCTTGTTTCCGGTATTCTGCCTTGTGCCTCTGGTAATGATACTGTTTCCAATTGAGGAAGAACAAGCTTGCCAAATAGCTCGCATTCCTGCAAATGGGGATAACCGGAAAAGATAAAGGAGCGAATTCCCATGGCCTTGTACCTTTCGATTTTGGCAATGATTTGTTCAGGTGTACCTACCAGGGCGGCTCCACAGCCTGAGCGGGCACGACCAATGCCCGTCCACAGATGTGGTTCGGCATAGCCCTCATCGTCTGCCTCGTTTCTCAGGCCGCTCTGCAGCGATACGCCCAGACTTTTAGCATCCTGAGCCCGGTTACGAATCTCCTCACCTTTGTCATCATCCAGTGCAGAAACGAGGTGTTGGGCCCAGCTTCTGGCTTCTTCTTCGGTTTCTCTCACGATCATGTGAACCCTTAACCCAAAATCCACCTTACGCCCATAAGCAGCAGCCTTTTCGCTCATGGTTTCCATTTGTTGTAGCAGTACATCTTCCGTAGCCGGCCACATCAGGTAGACATCGCAGTGCTCGGCACAGAGATCGACTCCTGCCGGTGAGTAGCCCCCGAAGTACAATAAAGGACCGCCATGCTGCTGATAAGGTTTTACAGGCTCTGTAGGCAGGTCAATTTCATAGAATTCTCCTTTAAAATTGATGCGCTCCTGAGTCCAGGCCTGCTTCAGTATTTCAATGACCTCGCGCGAACGTTGGTAACGGGCCTCAGAGGATAACTTTTCACCTGGTAAATCTGAAGAAATGATGTTCACCGTCAGTCTGCCCTCCATGATATGATCTATGGTGGCCAGGGTACGCGCCAGCATGGGCGGATGTATTTCTCCACAACGTACGGCTGCGAGCATATTCATCTGCCGGGTAAGCGGAGCCATGGCAGCCACAAAGGGCAGGGTGTCTTGTCCTACCTGATATGAGGAAGGGCAGAGGATATTGCGATAGCCGAGGCTGTCGGCCTTCATAACGATGCGAGAGGTGTTTTGCCAGGAGCTTTTATACTGATCGGGCATATGTCCAAGCAGATCAGTGTCTCCGTTACAGATCGGGGCAAACCATGAGATTTCGGCACCGGTAAGGTGGGGGCTCCTTATATCAACCATAGCTGTTTTTTGATGTGCTCAGAAGATAGCAAATTATTGTGGATCAGATGCTTTCTACTTCAGCCGATTGTACTTCTTGAGCACCTGTCTCAGTAAGTCATGAGGCAAGCCATAGGCCTTGTTTCCATTGATCCCTTCCATGGTTTCTGCGGCTACCATGGCATTGATGATGGCTTCTTCTACGCTTTGTACGGTGGCCTCAAACAAAGGAGTGATCGTGTCGTTGGCAATGGTCTCAGCAGTGGTGTTTTGGTCACGGCTAAAGGCACCTTCGTTGGCTGTGGAAAATGCCAGAAATATATCACCAGAACCATTGCTACCGCGGCCTCCTACCAGACCTATTCCAAGTGGAACACGTTGTGCAATCCGCTTTAATTGATGAGGGAGCAGGGGGGCATCTGTAGCCACGATCACGATGATGGAGCCGTCACCCTCCTTTCTCCTGGAATTTGGTGGGGCATTGAATTTATAGTTGAGCGTGTCTGCCAGCTCCCTGCCTACAGGCACTCCCGCAACCGTGAAATTCCTTTTTGAGCCGAAATTGGACTGAACCATAACACCAACAGTATACTCCTTACCCGCCACATATACCATGCGCGAGGCGGTACCGATTCCGCCTTTAAAACCCAGGCACATCATACCTGTTCCTCCGCCTACATTTCCTTCGGTTACCTTGCCGGTTTTGGCGTTGGCAATGGCTTCGCGAACGTGCTTTTCTTTGACATGAAAGCCGTAGATGTCATTTAAAAAACCATCATAGGTTTCGGCTACTAAGGGGTAGGTATACCACCAGTCTTCATTGCCATACCAATTGGTGTCTACATACCATTTTAGAACAGCATCGCGTACTACGCCCACGCTATTGGTATTGGTAATCATGATCGGGGTTTCCAGAAAGCCTGATTCAGTAACCCAGGTGGTGCCGGTCATTTCTCCATTGCCGTTCAGGCTATACCAGTTGGCATATACAGGACTAAATTTTTTAGCCTTGCCCCGCGGAAAAATGGCGGTTACACCTGTGCGGACCGGACCTTCTCCGGCCACATTTTTTCCTGTTCCTGAGATGATGGTGCTATGGCCTACCTCCACGCCTTTTACATCGGTAATGGCGTTGAGCAATCCCGTTCTTCCGGGAAAGGGAACCCCCAGGTCTCTCGCACGAGGTTTCTGTGCAAATAAAGCGGTACTACAGGAAAGAATCAGGAGGATTGAAAGGGCTTTGCGCATCATGGGTTTTCGGTTTTGTGGAAGGTGTCCCTTTCCCAAATTGTCCAAAACCTGATGAATAACCTACTTTCCGTAGTCTAAACCCGGAATATGCATTGGAAAATCTATTCCGTAGACAACTCACTGTGAATCAGTGAAATGGATGAGTTTTTTGATTTAACCGTAGCAATGCTACGCATAAACCAATAAAACTCCCTGATACTTTGTGATTTATCTACTCATTACGAAGCTCCAAAGCATAATCCGGGTTAAACCTCTTTATCCAGCTTGTCTGTTACCACATAGTAGCGCGGATCATCAATGGAAGTCTCGATGATCTCGTCAAACTTAAGATTGGCATTATGTAGTAGTGTTTTGCACTCAGGGCTCAGGTGGGTAAACTTGACAGATTTACCCAAATCCAGGTATTTATTAGCGAGGTTTCTCAAAGCTTCTATACCCGAGTGGTCACTAACCTTAGATTCGATAAAATCGATTTCAACCTTATCCGGATCACCTTTTACATCGAACTTGGAGTTAAAGGTCTGGATGGAACCGAAGAACAGTGGCCCCCAGATTTCATAGACTTTCGTGCCATCTTCTTTGAGGCGTTTGCGGGCACGAATACGCGTGGCATTCTCCCAGGCAAAGACGAGGGCCGACATGATCACTCCGGCAATAACAGCCACGGCCAGATCTTGCCAAACGGTAATGGCTGATACAGCAATGAGCACAATAGCATCTGATTTAGGAATCTTATTCAGGATACGGAAGCTACTCCAGGCAAAAGTGCCTATCACTACCATAAACATAACGCCTACCAGGGCTGCTATAGGAATCTGCTCGATTAAAGGAGCACCAAAAAGCACAAAGGATAAAAGGGCAACAGCGGCAATTACACCAGATAACCTGCCCCGACCACCGGAGTTTACATTGATAATAGACTGACCGATCATGGCGCATCCTCCCATACCACCAAAGAGACCATTGAGGATGTTGGCACCACCTTGCGCTACACATTCGCGGTTACCACTACCACGGCTTTCGGTGATTTCATCCACCAGATTCAAGGTCATCAATGACTCAATAAGGCCTACCGCTGCCAGTAAAAAGGCGGTTGAAACGATCAGACCCCAGTGTCCGTTTAGGGTATCGAAAAGGGTGAAAATCTGGAACTGGAAGGTAGGCAGACCGCCCTGCAGGCCTTCTCCACCTCCATCTCTGATAAAGGAGCCAACCGTACTTACATCGATACCACCAAAGATGGTAATGGCGGCAACACTAACAATAGCTATCAGTGCAGCCGGAATTTTTTTGGTGAGCTTGGGCAGGAAGTACATTATACCCATGGTCAGGGCCACAAGGCCAATCATGGTCCAAAGTTGTGTACCCTGTATATACTGCTCTTCTCCGTCAATACGTTCTTTGAACATGCCTAATTGAGAAAGGAAAATCACGATGGCGAGACCGTTGACAAAGCCCATCATCACAGAATGAGGTATCAACCTTACGAACTTACCCAGTCTCAGAAAACCGGCAGACATCTGGATAAGCCCGACAATAAGCAGTGTAATAAAGAGCCACTGTAAGCCAAGATTATTGATGGGGTTTGCGAGAGAATCACCCACTTCGTTGCCCTGTTGAATCATATGCACCATCACCACAGCCATGGCACCGGTAGCTCCGGAGATCATACCAGGTCTGCCGCCAAAGAGTGCAGTAATCAACCCCATCATAAAGGCACCGTAGAGACCTACCAGCGGATCGATACCGGCTACAAAGGCAAAGGCTACAGCTTCCGGCACCAGGGCCAGCGCAACAGTAAGACCGGACAGAATGTCGTTCTTAGGGTTGTGGGTGAAGTTATGAAAGAGACGTTTCAATGGGCTTGATTTTTAAACAAGCCGCAAAGGTATCACTTTATTCTTCAGCGAGTATGATGGGTGAAAAGATTTGCGTGCAAACGATGTGCAGGGTGTTGATTGTATGACAAGAGAGAAGACCGGAATTAATGGATATCCATATTGTAATACATGTAGATTTTTCCAGGGGTATATTTTATGACGTACCTGCCAGGGTAGTTTATATCAGTCAGGCTCTTACCGTCCCAAATCATGGCAGGTGTGCCCTCAACATTCTCAAGCATAAAACAGACACCAGTATTGGGTTCTGTACATTCATAGATGTCAAATCCACCAATTGCCAGATCTAGTTTCACTAGTTTTTTCTCACCATCTCCGATATAGAGGGTCTCATTGTTTTCAAAGAAGTAATGGTTCAATGAAAACCGATCTTTAAATTTAAATTTGTGGATTAGCTTTCCGGTTTTCAACTCGTGAAGTTCAAAGCTCTTCCCAAAGTAATTACCAAGGATCAGGTGTTTTTTATCGGGGGTAAGAAGCAGGGAGAAAGGACCGTCAAGCGAACTGTTGTCATCGTACTCCAAAGTCAGTATCAAGTCATATTTGTGCTTGATTCTCTTCTCCTGTGCATTGGCCTTATCTCCAGCAAGCCACAAAGCGCACAGAATTGGTATCAGTATTCTCATCCCTAATTAGGCTGCATTACCAGTACAATCTTGTTCCAGTCAGCAGCGGCATTGATCACCTTACGGAACTCTTCAAAACGAGCTACGGGAAAGAAAACCTGGTCGTAATATTCATCAATACTGATCAACAGTTTGTTGCCTTTGATCTCATGGGTAGATTTAAACATGTAGACAACACGACCATTGTCTGAAGCCTCTACGTCCATATCAATGTCCTGTGGGTTTTGTATTGAATAGCCCTCGGGAATATCCACTTCGATGGTACGCAGGTAGCCACGGTTATAGTCGTTTTCTATCAGATTTTGTCTTTCATCTTCCTGGTAAAGCTCAGACTGTCTGCCTATGAGATCCCCGGCCTTGAAGAGGATGATATCGCCTGCTTGTTCAATGAACTTAGTGGAGTTGAATGTGCCCTTGACACGGATATAATCAGACCAGGTATCGTAGCCCAGATTTTCTTCAGAAAAGCCCTTTTCGGTAAATTCAGCTGTCTCATCAACGAATTGTAAGAGGCTTTCGAGGAAATCAGTTTTTTGCTCAGCATTGGCTCTTAAGGCTATGGACTTGATGAACTGTCCTTCGTAGCCATTGTAGCCACGCTCTAATTCTATGATGTTTTCAGAGAGGTCGCTGCTAAACCCAACCTTTACGACCATTTGATCATAGTTATTGGTGTAAGGCATTTCGGGTAGCATTTTAATCTGGGCGATGGGTACCGAGGTTCCTTCGAAGGTGGTGTTTTTGATAAAAAGTCCTTCGGTAGCTGAAAATTCTGCAGGCCACAACCCCAGTCGGAATTCAAAGTGATAAGGTGCCATGAATTTATCAGCATCAGTCAGGTAGATAAAGTAGTCGGAGAGGTAATTCCATGACTCAAAGTCACCGTCAAAGCGCACACTTTGTTTCCTGTCTGAGGTGAGCACTATTTCGTTTTTAATCTCCAGTTCTTCCAATATGGCTACGAAGAGCCTTGTGAAGCCACGTTGGGTGGTGAATTGGTTTTTAATTACATTTTCTACCTGCTCGGCTGCATCTGAAGCATTATCATCTATGTAAAAAGTGGTTTTGATATGATGCTCTGCAAAGGCAAATTGTTCCAGGGGAGTTTTGAGTTTTTTGATCTTCAGATCTTTAAGAAAATCCTTTACTGCCTGTCTTTCTGCTGTCGTGAAAGGGTAGATTACTCCGGAGATTCGCGCTCCGGCATCTGACCATGTGAAAAGCCTTTTGTTACCTGCCGACTTGTTGTAAGAGAGCTTAAATTCTATTCTCTGTCGATTGGCGTTTAAAGAGCCAAAATCTTCCTGTTTTCTGGGAGCTATTTTGCCCATTTCTGCTGTATGCTCATTTTTAACAAGCACGGCATCATCCTGTACCACCTCGGCAAACCCATTATACGATTTGAATTCAAAGCGCAGGTTGGCCGGGCTGCTGAACTTAAAGGAGGTAGAAAGTACCGGATGGCCATATTGGAAGAACTCTCTGCCAAAAATATTGGCAGAGGCTTTTTTAGTGTAGAAATACTCAATCTCGCCACCTACTTCAGCTCCTTCAATGGCAAAGATTTTATACCCTGCACCTGCATCCTCGTCCTTTACCTCCTTGATGTTGTTTTTGTCAAGTTCCGTGACCTTACCTTCTTTTGAGATGGTTCGGGCTTTTACAGCGGGGATGTCCAGCGCACTGTTGAGGGGGATGTAAATCCGATTGACCCGCTGTACGGCTTCGTCATTATTTACCCTGTAAATCTTGTGGTAGGTTTGGTAGACGATCAGGTTGTTACCTTCATAGACATAGTCGTACTGCACATGGTTTTTAATCATGATCAAAGACTCATCATCCTCCGCAATGCCGGTGGTCCATTGTCGGTCGGGTTCCCAGTCGTATGCAGGAGGGGATTGGGCCAGAAGATTAAAAGAAAGTATGAGCAGGCTGCTAAGCAGTGCTGCTTTTATAGGGGTAAGTCCTGACATGGAAATTTATTTCTTTTTAAGAATAACGATTTGTTTGTTGTCCTTGGTGAATTTCTCAATGGCCTCATTCCAGTTATTGAAATCTTCGGGCTGCATCAAGATGTAATCAAGGTAGTAAGAACGGTTGAGTTTTAGCGTATTGCCCTCCTGGCTGTACTTCATGCTATAACCAAATACGCCACCGTCATATTCAGTGTTTTTGGGCAATACAGATACCTCGTAACCATCTGGAATGGTAAGGGTGGAAACATTTTGATTGACGTACTTATAGTCGCTTTCTCTGGCATGCTTTCGGTCTTCTTCCAGGGCAGCATTGGTAAATACCTTCTTCATATTCATGTTGAAGTAGATACTGCCGTTGATTTCGCGATAATAGTCTTCTACTCTGAAGTCGTAATCGACTGTAATGGGCACATCCAGATCATCCAGGCCTTCAATTTTATATTCTTCCGAAAAAAACTTGTTGTTTCCCCGTTCGAGCAGGGCGTTGATATACTCATCAGTAGCCTTTTTGCTGGAGTTGATCATTCTGAAGGAATTGAAGACTTTGGCGTAACCTTCCAGTGTTACTTTGCCCTTCCCGGTGATGTTGCCATCGCTTATCGTATAGTTGTAAACGTCTTTGATCAGGTTAGTCTCCTTGTCTATCACGGGTACCTCTCTGATCTCAAATTTATCTTTATCAAAGGCAATAAGGGCCTCTTTGCCTTGTATCATAGAGGTAGGTAGCCCAAATGGCTGATACTGGCCTGTGGCATCGAGGAAATAGTACTCACCATCTTTGATATAGGTGGCAATCATGTGATTGTCTACCGAGGCTGTTGGCAGCTCTGTGTAGCGATAGGGCAGTTTACGAGACCCGATCCAGGTATAATGTGATTCAATGCCAGCATGACCCAGCATGTTAACAATGACGCTGGCCATGTCTTTACAATCGCCATAGCGCTTGGTACATACATAGTCTCCGTTGTGCGGGATAAAGCCGCGCATACCGTCTTCAAAGGCAATGTATTTGATGTTGTCCTGCACCCAATAGTAGATTTTCTTCACCTTGGTGAGCTCATCATCTTCAGGTGAGATAATGGATGCCAACAGCGCATCTATCTGCTCGCTGCGGGTTTCTTTCAGGCCATCGATAAAGGTCCAGTACCATCGGTATAGATCATCGGGTTCACCCAGAATGCGTACGGTTTCACCTTTTGAATTGGTATAAGACTCTATCATGGAACTCATGTGAGCAGCCAGATAGTTATAAGAGGGGCTGCCGGCTTCGAATTCGATCTTGTCAACATTCTTCATCTGAAAGGTGAGGGTAGTGCGGCCTCCTTCAGTCTTTTCTTCCTTGATGACCTTGCTCTCATCTACATTGAAGAATTTAAAACGAAGCTTCACATCTGAATCGAAAGTAAAGGTAAACCGGGCGTCTACCACCGGGGCATAGGAGGCAAAAAAGTCACTGCCAAGAAAATGCGGATCGTTGATATGGGTATCGTAAGTGAGCTGAGTTTTGGTGTTTTTCTTTACAGCCGGATAGGTAAAGCTGATGTATTCTGAATCGTCAAAGAATACACTGTTGTCTCCGTCAGCTACATTTCTGAATTCATTTACCAGCACCTCTTCCCATTTTCGCTTGGCCGGGATGAGCGTTTTGGCTACTACATTTTTTGCTGTGGAAAAGCTGGAGGTATACACCTGGTCTTTGGTATAAGGAGCCACATTATCTCCAAGAAAGGCCATTTCCTCTGTATGTTTCACCCTGATTACCAGGGAGTCTCCCACCTTTTGAATATCGTAGTCTTCGTATTGTTTGGTAAAGACCACGGTTTCATCCGGATATTGCTCGCGAAGCTTTTCTATTTCTTTCTGGGGGTCGGTGGCCGATACTGAGGTCAGCAATCCTATCAACAGCGCAAATACATTCATTATCAAATCTAATAGATTACATTATTCCAAAACAGGAGTTTTTTAGCAACAGATCCATCAGGTTTATACCAGGTCTCATATCCATGTTTCAGTCCTTCTTTATACTGTATTGTATGCTGAAGTGTTCCATCTTCTCTGAATCTTCTGCTCAGTCCTTCTTCCGCACCATCTGCATAGAAGGTCTCCCGTCTCAATTGACCATTTTTATAGTATGAGCGTGTCCAGCCCTCCTCAGTTCCGTTTTTGTAAAAGAACTCATCCTGTACCTGGCCGTTCGGATGGTAGAAGATGCTCGGGCCGTCAAGCTGACCTTTGACATATTTCTGGCTTATTGACTTCTCTTTGTTCGGAAAAAAGGCCTCCACTTTCAGCGTGTTCTGAACATCAATGGGAATCAGATCACCCATTTTACCACCTGGCAGCTCATATTGATATCCGACAATGCCAAAATCTTTGTGATAGGTTTTCTGGTATTGTAACGAACCATCCTCTGCATAGTATTTACACACCCCATGTCTTTCTCCATTGACATAGGAACATTCAGATTCTACCTGACCATTAGGGTAGATATCGATATTTTTCCCGTGAAGCTCTCCGTTTTTATACCAACTTTTACCGATCATATTGCCAAGAGGATCATACCAGGTCCAAAGACTGTCTAACTCATTATTCTTGTAATAGCCTTCTCCCGAGAGCTGACCATTAGAGTGATAGGTCAGTGTTTTGCCGTGAAACTCTCCGTTTTTGATGGAGATGTGTTGATCTGGCAAATCTTTGTCATAGTTCGACATGTAGTCTGAATTTTCTTTGCCACACAGCCATTCTCTTTTTTTGGTCACTACACCATTTGTTCTTTTTTGTAGGATATTTCCGGTGCCATTGGGTAGCTCTGAGGTGGAAGTTACATTACCCGTACTGTCATAATAGGTAATGAAAACGGGAACGTTCTCATGGTATTTTTCCATCGAGAATACTTTTCCTTCCGGGCTGTAATACATGACCAGACCATGAAGCTGACCATTCCTGTAGAAGTTTTCTTCTTTTCTCGTGCCATCACGGTAGTAAGCAGTGTAGCGTTGTTCCAGATTACCATCGATGGCCATAGCCTGAGTAGATGACTGACCAGATCGATAGTATTCGCGATGCCAGCCATTGTTTTGACCATTCTCGTATTCTGTTTTTATTTTTAACTCACCTGACTTATAGTATTCATTATATGTGCCGTGCCAGCTTCCATCTACAATGTTTATGGTATAATGCACATTTCCATTGGGGTAGTAATAGGTCTGGGGACCATCAGGGGTGCCTTTTACATGAGTGACGAGAGACATTATGTGACCGTGAGGGTTATAAGCAGTGACCTGCATGGTGTCTTCGGAAGCGCCCTCAGAAAGAACTTTGCCACCTTTGTCATAATGCTGATAGCTTTTCAGCAGGTCTTCTTCATAAGTGTATTTGTTAAAAAGCACCCCGTCCTCGTCATAGCCCAGGTAATCACCATTGGCTTTGCCATCCAGGTAAGTTGCAACTGAGGCTTTTTCACCGGTCTCATGATAATAGGTGGTTGTTCCCACCAGCTTTCCGTTATTGTAGGTCAGCTCATACTCTTTGCTGCCTGATTCGAAAAAGCCTGTCCATGCACCGTCAAGCTCCCCCTTTTTGTATAAGCCTTTTTCGCGGATTTGCCCGTTTTTATGGTAGCTGATGTAGCTGCCATGAAGCTGCCCTTTGAGGTAATTGTATTCACCGGCCTTTTTTCCATTAGAATGAAATGCAAGATAGGGGCCATTGAGGTTGCTTTGATCCATTGTGTAGTCGGCTAAAACGTTGCCAAATACATCGTATACGGTACCCTTGCCCTGAACCTGATCATTCACTGCCGCATAAACCTCAGAAGGTTTACCACAGCCAAAAAAGACTTCGACCGGGCCATTGGCCATACCGTTTTCGTACCGTACTCTGCTGGCCATACCACCCGTTGCATGGTAGCTGATCATTTCTCCCTGAAGGTTGCCTTCGGCATCGTAAGATTCTTCAGAAGAAACAGAGCCATCTGCTCGGTAATAAACCCATTTGCCAGTCTTATTGCCCTTCATATCAAGCACACCTACGGCACTCAATTCACCATTAGGGTGGTAATAGACGTAAGGGCCAATGTCTACACCTTCCTCGTTGCTGTTGCCAATGGCATTGAGTGTGCCAATATCGTAGTACCAAAAGCGGTAATAATTCTCCTGCCCTGCAACGGTGGCCTGGTGATAGAGCCTTGAAGCAAGTATGGTCTCACGGGCAAGGGTTTGAAATTGCTCTATTTTCTTCTTGTTCTTTGTAAGCCAGGTGTTGATTTCATCCTTCTTGGTACCCGACATAATCGAATAAAGGAGTGAAGGCAGAATTTTTTTATTCTTGAGGCCATTGAAAAAAGGAAGATAGAGCTGTACCCAGAAGTCTTTCGACTGCTCATCTGTCTTAAGTTGTTTGATAATTACTTCGGCATGTCTTGTGAGGAGGTAATCAATGTTTATGCTAGGCCTGAAGGCTTTTTTTGTGGCAAAGCGAGACCTGATGAAGGCATCGAGTTCTTCAAAGCCATTGGAAGAGTAGGGAGCAATTGAGCCTTCTTCTTCCAATGCATCAACCAGCAGTTTTTCCACCCTGGACAGAGTCTGGAGGTCACCCGGCCTGATGGCCAGGTACATTAGGTAGCTCAGCATTGCCTTCGTACGAAAACCTTGTAACATGCTAAGCTCGGCCAGCTGATAATGCGAGCCGGCATGGAAAGGGTCAAGTTCCAATCTTCGAATAAAATAATTCTGGGCCTCGGCATAGTTCCCGGTCTTTTTCAAGGTGACTCCATAGTTGTATAGAAGAGGTTTGTGGTAAGGATATTTTTCCAGACCCGTTTTATAGAATTCCAGGGCCTTTTCGGTCTCATCGTTATAGTCATGGGCGGTGCCAAGCTGATCGTAGAATGATGCTTTATAGTGAGATTGAAGCCCGAGCCCTTCATTGGCCAGTTCTATTGCGTCTGAAAATTTCTCCTGCGAAGTTAAAGTCAGCACTTGTTCATAGAGGCTCCATGCATAATTCGAATCACTCGGGCTCACCATCTGATAGTAGGAAAGGGCTCTGTCAAAGTCTTCCTCATCGTGTAGTCCGATTCCTTTTTGAATAATTTCCTTTGAGTCAATGTAGGCTGTGCTGTCTTGTGCATTAGAAACACTGCCAATGACGAGCAGTGTGAGGGCAGTAAGTCCTCTGGTGAGGTTAATCATTTGCTATTTTTTAAGTATCATAAAATAAGAGTCAGGCCGGTCATATGAAAGTTTTGTATTGAAAAAGTACTTTCCTGAATTGAAGCCCCGGGAGAAAAAATCAATGCTATCATTTTAGCTAAAGCGGATTTCTTATTTCTTGGTACCTTGCACACTTAAAAGAGGAGCATTTTGAGGAAGATTTTTTTTTATTTCGCGATCATCACTGTCGCTTCAGCGACCACGATTGAGCTAAAAGCACAACACTCAGTAGCCAGGGAATGGAATGAGATGTTGCTGACTTCTATTCGTAACGATTTTGCCAGACCCACGGTGCATGCCCGAAATCTGTTTCAGATTTCTGCCGCCATGTTTGACGCATGGGCGATTCTTAATCCGGATAAAGCGAATACTTACCTGATTGGCAATACTCTCAATGGTTTTAGCAGCAGCTTTGCCGGGTTTACCGCATCCGGCTCTCTGGAAGATCAGATGGAAGAGGCCATTTCCTATGCTGCTTACCGCATGCTTTTGCAACGCTTCGCTTTTTCTCCTAACAGAGACGAACTACTGGCGCAAATCACCGCTTTGATGGAGGGTATGGGCTATGATCCTTCCATAACCTCTGTTGATTTTTCTACAGGATCGGCTGCTGCCCTGGGTAATTATATTGCCCTGGAATATCTGAATTACGGTCTGACTGATGGATCACAAGAAGAATTTGACTTTGCTAATCTCTATTATCAGCCTGTGAACGAACCGCTGGAACCCGAAAAGCCGGGAAACCCCAATATCTCTGACCTCAATCGCTGGCAGCCACTTTCACTCGAGAGTTTTATCGATCAAAGCGGCAATCTGATACTTACGGCTCCTAAATTTCTGAGCCCTGAATGGGGCAATGTTTATGGTTTTTCTCTGACTGATGCTGACCTGACCACCAATGAACGAGGTGGAAATGAATACCGGGTTTTTAATGACCCGGGTATGCCGCCATTGATTGAAGAGGCTGTCAGCAGTGGAGAGAATGATTATCATTGGGGCTTTGAACTGGTATCCATTTGGGGTGCGCATCTCGATCCTTCTGATGGCGTGATGTGGGATATATCACCCGGAAGCAGCGGGAACATTTCTGATTTACCCACCGACTTTGCAGGGCATCGTAGCTTTTATAACGAGTTTGATGGAGGCGATCCGGGGACTGGACGTGCCATGAACCCTAAAACAGGTCAGCCCTACGCCAGTAATATGGTGCCCAGAGGAGACTATACGCGGGTTTTAGCTGAGTTTTGGGCTGATGGTCCTGATTCTGAAACCCCTCCGGGTCACTGGTTTACTATTCTCAATTATGTGAGTGATCACGCAGAAGCCGTCAAAAAATACAGAGGCCAGGGCGAGATACTGTCTGACCTTGAGTGGGACATTAAATCTTACTTTATCCTGGGTGGAGCCATGCATGATGCGGCCATTTCAGCCTGGAGCATCAAGGGATGGTATGATTATATCAGGCCTGTTTCGGCCATCAGGGCTTTGGCTGATTTAGGTCAGCGAAGTGATCAGGCCCTGCCAAATTACAATGAAAATGGTATTACCCTGAAGCCTGGCTATATCGAGTTGGTAGAGGCCGCAGATGATTTGGCTGGGGCAAATGATGAGCACGTAGGAAAGGTGAAATTGTACACCTGGAAAGGACCGGATTTTATCAATGATCCTGAAACGGATGTAGCTGGTGTAGGCTGGATTCTGGCCGAGAATTGGTGGCCCTATCAGCGACCTACTTTTGTGACTCCACCCTTTGCAGGCTATGTATCGGGGCACAGTACCTACTCACGAGCAGCTGCAGATGTGCTTACCCTACTGACAGGTGATGAGTACTTTCCGGGTGGAATGGGAGAGTTTGTAGCGCCTAAGGATGAGTTTTTAGTTTTTGAAGATGGCCCCAGTGTGGATGTGACCTTGCAGTGGGCCACTTACCGCGATGCTTCTGACCAGACCAGCCTTTCCCGAATCTGGGGAGGAATTCACCCTCCGGCTGATGATATTCCGGGAAGAATTATCGGGGAGAAGATTGGTGCACAGGCCTTTGAGTTTGCTGAGGAGTTTTTCAATCTTGGTCCGGTTACGGGCATAGAAGAACCTCAACCATTTGAAGGATTGAGCTTCGGACCTAATCCCGTGAAAGCTGGTGAATATGTGACCATTACGGTTCCTATGGTCAGGGGCGAGCTGAACCTTTCAGTCAATGGTCCTTCCGGAAATGTATTGAGTCAGCAGGTTGCCATACCGACAAACAATCAGATAAGAATCAGTACCAAAGGGCTGAACCCGGGCCTGTATATCATTCACTTACGAGATAATGAACGGGCCAATAGTCTGAAACTACTCGTACAGGAATAGCTGATTCTTAAAAGAAGAAGTCTTTATACCAGGAAGAACAAGAAGACGAGTGGGAATACCACACCTACTACGGCCAGTTTCCAGCCACGGCTTTTAAAGCTGGTTTTGCCTCCTGAGATAAACATGCCCGAAACGGCAATGATGATCATGGCAATGCCGAAGATATCCGAGTACCAGATCCAGGCCGGGTTGGTGGTTTGATGCAAATCGGCCATCTCGGCCAGACCAATACGCCTGCCAACCCATTCTTTTTCACCGCTACCGGTTTCCAGATTTACCTCTGCGCGGGCTTTTTCATAAATGATACGTAATGAGCCATTTCTCAGGCTAAAGCCTTCATATTTATTCCCCATATCGATTACTGGCAGAAGTGTTTGTACAAACTCTTCTGTAATTTCTTCAGTGTTTGCAGGCAATTGCAATTGAATTGGCTCCGCATTGTAGGTGAACTGCCGGGAGTTAAACGTGCGTCTGTGATTTAGGGCAATCCCTGAAATGGAGAAGGAAATTATGAGACCCACAAAAAAATAGGCGATGTCTCGGTGCCAGTTGCGAGAAAGGTTTCTGAACTTAACGCTTGTCATTGTTCTTATTTAGACTAATTAAAAATAGTGATGCAAATATAGCCCTACAGATGAATGAGGCAAGTGTTTTGAAATTAAATCTTAGGAATGAGATTAATAATTATGAAGAAGTTTAGTCTCTTGAGGTGAGATTGCTTTCCTGGGTTTTCTCATAGGTCGACCTTGAGGTCAAGTAATCTGATAGCCGATTGGGAAGAGTAGCGTTATGTCAATGCATCCCCACTTTGCCTTTCATGGATTCAAAAATAGCGGGTGAGTTAAAGCCAATGCCATCTTTGAAAACGAGTTCCATCTTGCGTATGTTAGAGATGTCTGCTTCCAGGTCACCATCAATCAGTACAATATCAGCCTGTTTGCCTACTTCCAGAGAACCGATTTTGTCTGCGCTTTCCAGAAATCTTGCACCGTCTAAAGAGGAGATTTTAATGGCATCGGTCAGTGAAAACCCGGCTTCAATAAAGAGTTCGATCACCCGCTGGTTAGCATAGCCTGCAACCGTCCGGCCTGCTCCTGTAGGGTCTGTGCCTGCTAGCAGATGTCCGCCCGCTTCATAGAATTTCTTTTCCCAGGCCATCTGCTTCTTGAAGTGGGCCTGCGAAGCTTCGTCACGGCCCTGCATACGTGTATGGCTATTCACCAGCGATTCTCTGATTTCAGGGCTCATGGCATCCAGTCCATTGCCTAACACGATTTCTCTTCCGGTATAAGGCTCAAACACGGGTAGGGTAGAGGTAATCGCTACATTAGACTTGATCAGATAGTCAATCAATGCCTTCATCTTCGGGCTGTCTTCCGGCAGGTTGCGCAAGGACTGCCCGCGTTTAAAAGCAGGGCAGAAGTTCTCCACTTTATCATCCACAAAATCTGAGCTTTGAAAGAAGCCGTGTTCTATGTTGTCGATACCTATTTCAGCGGCTTCCTGATAGGTTACCGAGCAGATATGCCCCGTTACCTTTTTACCACGGGCATGGGCGGTTTTTACCACGCGTTCCAGATCTTCTTTGGTCACGTTTTGATATACTTTAAAAGAGTTGACTCCACGATCAGACCAATAGTTGACCATAGCCTCTGCCTCATCTGAGCTTTTGATCGCGGCTACCTCAGGTACAGGCGTGCCTGGCCTTTCAATAAAGGGGCCGGTTACGTCCATTTTCGGGCCGAGCATTTTGCCATCAATAATGGACTGCTTGATGTTCAGGTCAGTCTGAGGTTCTATGCTGCCAGCCGTGCGAATGGTGGTGACTCCACCTGCCAGGTACAGTCGGGGAAAGGTAAATGTCATTTGGGCCACACTGAAAATACCATCATAGGGTTTGGGGTAGAAAATGTGTTCGTGCAACATCACCAGGCCGGGAATGATGGTCTTTCCGCTGCAGTCAATTTCTTTCGCTCCTGAGGGTACCGGTGTGGAAGCACTGGGGCCAATAGCAGTAATGATACCATCCTCGTAAATCAGTGTCTGGTCCGTTTTGACAGCTGCACCCGTACCGTCAATCAGCTTGGCATGGGTGAGGGCTACCAGATTATCCTCTATGGTTACATAGGGCTGAACCGCTCTTGAAAACTCTTGAGCCAAAGTGGCATGGGTAAGACTGATAAGGAGGAGACAGGTAATTGATAACAGGGCTTTTTGAAAAAGTGACTTCATAGTTGTTAAACTATCGAAAGAATGGCAACTATGAAATCTAAAAGCTTTAAAAGGCAGGGGTCAGGAGAGTTTAAAAAGCCCCTTCAATAGATACTTACCTCCAAACTTCATAACCCATTTCATAATGGGGCCATCAAAGCGTTTGAAGAAGAAGGTGGAAATGGCAGGGAGCGAAAGCAGATTGAAGTGCGCGAGGTCAAACTTCAGATAAAGCAGCAGACCCAGGACCACAGAAATGCCACTCATCAGTAGTTTTACGTCATTTTTGAAAACATTAATCTGATCGAGAAACTGCTGTAGCTTCAGGCCATGGGCCTCGGTAATATCTGACGTGATATTGGTCAGGTCCTGACTGCCATCTACCTCAGTGAGCATATCGCCATCTACAAAAATGGTGGTACGGACAGCGGTAGCCTCTTCGGGTGTAGAAATGCGATAATACCCATCAGCAAAAAGTGACTGGAGAAGCTCCAGGTACTTAGTCCTTTGACTTATTGTTAAATATTTCACCGATTACATTTATAACAATTTGCACCATATCCTTCCAATAGTTCAGGGAGAGGTTGATATGCTTTTCATGAATGTCGAGCAATGCTTGTTTGCGCTCCTGGGCAAAATCTTCGCTTACACGGGTAATCACATCACCATCCAAACCAAAGCGGGTTTGGAATATAATCTCTTCAGTACCCAGATCGTGGTATCGCTTGAGCCTGACCTTTGTTTTGTGGCTGATGGTTGGCAGTTGAAAGTCATCTACCAGCATGTTTTGATTCATGAGGTCGAAGTCATCTGTTTTGCTTTCAAAAAAGCTCTTGTTTTTGAGCGTTCCTCTGATGAATGTGCAATAGGTGGCGATTCTGCGATAAATCACGTAGTCACGGTCATCTAGCCGCTGATTATTTTCGTCCATTGCCTGCTGTAACGCCTCCAGCTCTGCGGCCAGTTCATTCAGTGTGGTAACCTTATTTTGATCAAAGTTGTGGTCTGCATCAATTTCAGACCAGTTGAGCATGAGTGGGATGCGACCCACGTAGGTATTAAAAAGTGAAGACAAAAGCTCCTCAATACTTTCAGGAGGAGCCGTGCCCGTCATACCTTTTTTTATAACCGTATTGATCTCCAGGTGGGTCAGGTCATCCAGAATGGAGCTTATGGCCGATTGTTTTTTCGTAGGATTTCCCAGTATCCCCATCTCAGCTGGATTTCCAGAGTTTTACAGTACCGATAATTTCGCCAATCACCTTGATGTTGTTCTCAATGATCTGGTGTCCCTGCGTTTCGCGTGATTGGTGAAATTGCACCAGTTCAGGATAGTTTTTATAGAAGGGTTCAGAAATTTCGGTGGTGATGTCACCATCTACCAGATTGATTTTGCTGGTGATCCCTGTAATGGTATTGTCTGTATCCAGGGCCAACTCCTCCTTGCCATCAACATTGGTTGTTTTGAAATCGGAGCCCATGAGTGTTTGTATTTTCAGATTGATCAGGTCATCAATGCTATTCTGTGCTTTTTCAATTAATTCATCTAAAGACATAACTGTGGTTTTAAACGGGTTTAAGATATAATGTTTGATACGATGCTTTTATGCTCTTAAAAGCTTTTACAATGTTGATAAGCAGCAGTGGCCAGCTCAAAAAATTAAGGGCTCTGAAGACCAGCTTTACGATTACACTCACTACTGTGAGAGCAAAACCAAGCGTGCTTACCATGTATTTATTTTTGTGAATATGTTTTTGGATCAGTTCAAGGTCATTACTGTTGGCTATGGAGGTAACATCTCCATCGAGTCTGAATTTGGTAAGTAACCAGCCGGAGGTTCCATCATCCATGGTCACCGAGGTTTTGTTGCCAAGAATAAATTTGATTCCATCGAGAAAGGCTTTAATCCCGGTTTTCAGGTTCTTGAAAAAATCACGAAAGGCATTCTTAAGTACATTCAAAAATTTGGTCACTTTTTTTACAACCCACTTGAACACCTTTTTTGCCATGCCTGCCAGCTTTTTAATAAAGCTGCCAATACCAAAATAAATGCGGGCCAGCAGACCTCTTTTTTGTTTCGGGTGATCATCTTCTCCATCCAGCTGCTTGCGCATGCCTTCAAGGTTGTTCTGAAAAGCTTCCTGCTTGTCTCCTTTTGCATTTTTTACTTCTTCATGCATGTTCGACCAGAGGTCACCGGCCTTATCATCTTTCTCGATGGCATATTTGCGTAAAAAGAAAAGGGCATTGAAGAGAAAGTACCCATCTGTAACGTAGGTGAGCACCTGAAACTCTTTGATCTTTTTTCCTCCGTCAAGCCCATCGTTATAAAAGGCGATACTGTCTAAGGTACTTTGCAGGGTGACAGGGCCCATATCGTCATCCAGCAGGCCTGAATAAAAACCATTCTTCCATTGATGGACCTGTATGAGTCGGAGCAAAAACAGTTTAAGTGGGTTTCGTGAATTGCTGCTGAGAAAGCCTGTATCTATTTTTTTGTCATTACTTCTCAATACATTCTTTTTCAGCTGCTTGAAAAAGTCAGTACGGCCCTCCAGATCGTCAACGAGTTGACTTTTAAACGCCCCTCTGCGCTGCAGCTTCTTGCGCATACCATCATCGGTATTGGGGCTTTTAAAGCTCAGTATAAAGTCCTGTTGTGGGTACAGACTAAGTAGGTGATCTGTGAATTTCTCTATATCGGCCAGCAGATTAGCCGTTTCCAGTGTCGAAAGTTTTACATGTTCTGCGAGAATCCGCAGCTGCACATCTGTTCTGCTGGTATAAGGGCTTTGTGTGGTAAGGGGTTGAATCCACATACCAAAGAGGTCGAGCCGATAGTGAATGATTCGGGATTTAAGGCTTATTTCTTTTGGGGCGGGAAGACTTTTAAATACTACCCCTTCATCTATATCAGTAACCTTGCGAAGGAAATAGGATACGAACTCATCAGGCCCGATTTTTTGATAGAGCTCCAGCTCCGGAGCTTCAATGTAATTGGCGGTTTGAAGGTCTTCCAGAAACTGTTGTTTGGCGAGAGCTACTTGCTTTGAAAAAAAGGGAGTTGCATGAAACAACGGAAGATAACCCAACTCCACCAGGTGCTGGGTATCTTCATTTTTTTTAGAGGGGGATTTATCTCCCTCTATCTCCAGTTTGCCAAGCAGTTCCTGTAAGAGCATCAGGCCTTAATTAATCCCTTTACCAGGTTGATCACAGACTGTCTGGCTTCTTTAGAAGACTCCAGCATGTCTTTATGAAGGGCCAGCAATTCATTTTGTTCTGAAGTGAGATTTCCTTTTACGAAGGTGGTCACATCCGAATCGATCTTCACATTGGTATAGGCTACCAGTGTCAGGTTGACATCGCTTTGGGTAGCCATGGTTTTCAGTACATTCTCTATCTGTACCTTGTTTACATTGTTTTTGATTACATCCGAGGCTTTGTACTCGAAGTTGCCGCTGAAGGTGGTTACCTCAAGCGTGGCTGCATCCTCAATCGCTGAACCGATTTTTGAAAGCAGGCCTTTGAAGCCCTTTTTGAGCTGGTCTTTGCCCTGATCTACTTGTTCTGGCATGTTCTTGTGTTTATCGTTGGAAAATGTTTTCTATTAGTGCCTGTGCTTGCTTACCGTATATTCCGTCAACCGTAATCTGCTCTTTGGCCTGCATCTTTTTCAGCATTTTTTCAGTGCGTGGACCAAACATTCCATCTGCAGCGCCTACGGGATAACCGAGTTCATTGAGTGTGTGTTGAAGCTTGATTACCTCGACTCCCCGACTTCCGACTTTCAAAGTCGGATTTGGAATATCCAGGTTGGTTTCCGGGGAGAGAGATTTGAAGGCCAATACCTTTGCAGCATCGTATGGCTGAATGGATACCATGTTTTTCTGATTGCCTCCCAGGGTGAATACCCGGGTACGGCTTCTGGAAAATCCAACAAAAATGCCCACATGACCTTTCCATGAGTCAGGACTGTCTCTCCAGAATACCACAACATCACCAGGAGAGGGGTCTTCTGTGTCTCTGCCTACACTCAACCAGCTGCGGGCATTGGCTTTATTTGTTCGTTGCAGCTCGGCTTTCATACAACACCAGTTCATGAAGATGCTACACCAGGGGGTTTCATCATCAGTAATACTATTAAACCCTGCTTCCTGGGCATATTTCAATACTTCGGGACTGTGAGCATCCCCGGGTACTTCTTTAGTGCCCAGCTCTGCTACCGCTATTTTGAAGAGATCGGTCATATTCTGGTGAGTTTTTTGAGGTTAATAAGTTAAAGTTTTTCCGTTAAAAATGCTAAAAGAGGAGGCTGAGAACGTCAAAAGTTATCCACAGCTTGCAAAGGGGGCCGAGTGTCACAGGATTGACCTGCATAATTGCATATGTGCTGCATGCATAATAAATTGAGGGATGGAAGTGATCGTAAATTTCTTTGACAATATACCTACCGAGTTCCGGGCCGGGATTCTGATCGGTGGCGTAGTTATTTTTTGGATCGTTGAGGGCACGCTTCCACTCTTTAAATTTCAATATAAGAAGGTGAGGCATGCCGGCTTAAATCTCTTTTTTACACTCACCACGGCCATTATAGGCTTTGGCCTGGCGGGAGCTTTGCTAGCCGCTTCTGACTTTGTGGCGAACAATCAGTTCGGGTTGCTCTACATCTTTGACTTGCCGCTTTGGGCCCAGCTGGTGGTAGGTGTATTGCTGCTGGATTTGATCGGGGCCTACCTTGTCCACTGGACAGAGCATAAGGTAAAGTGGATGTGGAAATTCCATTTGGTACATCACAGCGATACCACGGTGGACGTAACCACGGGTTTAAGGCATCATCCGGGTGAAACGGTTTTCAGAATCGGCTTTACCATTATAGCGGTGATGCTGGTGGGGGCTCCCATGTGGATCATTATGTTTTACCAGAGTATGTCGGTACTCTTCGCCCATATTACCCATGCCAACATCAATATGCCCAGGGGGCTGGATAGGGCACTTTCGTATGTCTTTATTACTCCCCTGATGCATAAGGTGCATCACCATTATACCCAGCCTTTGACAGATACCAACTATGGTAATATCTTCTCTTTCTGGGATCGGATTTTCGGCACTTTTGCGCAGGTAGATGATGTCAAAAAGCTGATTTATGGGATTGATACACACATGGAACCAGAAGAAAATGATAAGATGGGCAACTTACTCCAGATTCCTTTTCAGCCTTACCGTGTGCCGGAAGATGCGAAGTTTGGGAAGTCTGTCGACTAACCGCTTGTTGATATTTCCTTTTTCAGGGGAGAGGTCGTCCGGCCGGATGAGATTTGGGAGATATCGGCTATTTCTGACATTCAATCTTGTATAGCACATGCTCTTCCAGCGAATGGTCTTTCTCTAATTTAGGATGAAGGAAGTTACCCTGATAACTCATGCCCAGTTTTTCCATTACCCGGGCTGATCGCTTGTTGATACTGGCTGTAAACGAATACACTTCTGTAAAACCCAGAGTTTCCCAGCCATAGCGCAGGCATGCTTTCGCTCCTTCGGTGGCCAGGCCTTTACCCCAATATGTTTGTGCAAAGCGCCAGCCTATTTCAACGCAAGGGCCAAAGCTCACATCCATGGTTACTTTGCTAAAGCCAATAAAGCCTGCGAAGGTGCCGGTTTCCAAAAGGTCCACGGCATACCAGCCATAACCATGGGCTTCAAAATGTTGCTGATAGCGCTGTATGGCCTCCCTTGTTTGTTCAAGACTCTGAATGGATGGAAAGAATTCCATTACCTCACTATCGGCATTGATGGCGGCAAATGGGGCAAGATCATTCTTTTGCCAATGGCGAAAGCCAAGTCGGGGTGATTGAAACAAATAATCCATGACGATTGCAAAGAAAGCAAAAGCCATGGATTATGTTTCGGAACAGGAGACTCCTGTGCAAAATGTTTTAGATATTTGGTTGAGGGGTCATTCTCAGGTAAGGTTTTACTTCCTCATAGCCTTTAGGGAATAACTCATCTGCCTGTTCATTGCTTACTGCCGGTACAATGACACAGTCATCACCGGCTTTCCAGTTTACCGGAGTTGCTACCTTGTGATAAGCCGTTAGCTGAAGCGAGTCGATAACTCTAAGTATTTCATCAAAATTTCTACCAGTAGAGGCAGGATAAGTGATGGTCAACTTGATTTTTTTATCAGGTCCGATGATGAAGACAGAGCGAACGGTCAATTTATTGTCGGCTTCAGGGTGAATCATATCATAGAGCGTGGCCACGTTGCGGTCTTCGTCTGCGATGATCGGGAAGTTTACCTCAGTATTCTGAGTCTCGTTAATGTCTCCTATCCAGCCTTTGTGTGATTCCAGTCCATCTACACTCAGGGCCAGTACTTTTACATTTCTGGTCTCGAATTCAGAACGTAATTTGGCCGTATAGCCGAGTTCTGTGGTACATACGGGTGTGTAGTCGGCAGGGTGCGAAAACAATACGCCCCAGCTTTCGCCCAGCCAATCGTGAAAGTTGATTGTGCCTTCAGTGGTTTCTGCTGTAAAGTCTGGTGCTGTGCTGCCAAGTCTAAGTGTACTCATGATTTATCTTTTTAGGGTTAAGTATCGGAAATGGTTATACGGGATGGCGAAAAATTCGCCTATCATTTCAAGAAATTTGTCTTGTAAAAAGTTCACTAAATCAATAGAATTTGTTGAATGGTTGTATAGCGATTAATCTGGCTTAGAATTCATTATTTTCGCTTATGCTATCAATAGAGAAAAAATCCATCAAATACCTTACTTCTCAATTTACTAAACCCGGAGTAGTCCGTTGGATTGGGGTCCGATCTGACAGAGGACTTCCCTTGACAAAAAAGAATTCAGTTGAAGCGAAGGCCGGAATAGGTCTGGAAGGAGATCACTATGCCTCTAAGGGAGGGAAGCGCCAGGTGACTCTGATCCAAAAGGAGCACATCAGGGCGGTAGCTTCCATGGTGGGCTCAGATGATATTGATCCTTCATTGCTCAGAAGAAATATTGTAGTAGAGGGGCTCAACCTGTCGGCCTTGAAAGATAAACGTTTCCGACTCGGTACGGCATTGCTGGAGTATACGGGTGAATGTCACCCTTGCTCGCGTATGGAAGAAAACCTGGGTAATGGAGGTTATAATGCGATGCGTAGTCATGGTGGTATTACCTGCCGCATTTTGGAGGATGGCGTGATTGGTCTGGGAGATGAGTTGGTGGTGGAGATAGATAGCAAGTAGATGAAGCCCTTTGGAAAAGCGCACCATTGAGAGTAGTGATAAGAGATAGATGGAACGCTTTAGAAAAGCGCACCACTTAGACTGGGAGATGAGTTGGTGGTGGAGATAGATGGAACGCTTTAGAAAGCGCACCATCTTAGTTAAGGTTTTAGGCTTACTACTTGGGCCAGTTGGGTTGGGCGGTTAACGCTGGTTTTTTAGGGGAGTCGTGAGGGGAATGATCCAGGGAGCGCTGCCAAAAACAGGTTTGGGTACTGAGGCCAGGTCTGTTTCCGGGTTGATGATTTCCTGATACTGGCGGCCGTTCAAAGAGGCAAAAGCATTCACATATACTTCTATCTCTATACCCAGCTTATCATGCTCTTCTTTCAGGTGCTGGGCAAATTCCCAGATCATATAAGGCTTGCCTGCCATTTTATCTTCCTGCCATGATGTTAAATAGGCCCGGGTATTGACCAGACTTGTTATACCGCTTTCTTTGTTCTTTATATAAAAGGCAGTGTTGCCGGATTTGCTTCTGAGCTTCATATGCCAGGCGTAGCGATGACCTTCCTCTGTCCAATGCACATTACCGGGAATGACCAGATGCCTGAAGGGTAGGAGTATTTGTATGCCGACAAATAACGCCAATGACCAGAGGATCAGCTTTTGCTTTTTAGCTCCAGGAAGACTGAAGCTTTGTAAACCTTTCAGCGGGGTATCTGCTTCATTAAGACCGGCTTTTGAGAGCAGTGGCCTGGGCCAGTCGGGTGGGAAAAAGAGCGTGGTTGATGCAATCATAAACCATGGGAAAATGCCTATGCTGAAGAGTTGAGCATTCATAAGGTGGAAGATGCAAATGATGACAAAGCCCCATTTACGTGTACGTTTGAAAAGTAAGATAGGAACTACAGCCAGGTCCAGAATCAAACCGGAATAGGACATGATCATGATCATCCATTCTTCGGTAAAGTATTTTCCGATCAGAGGAAAGTCCACATCCCCCAGTAGCCATCTTTTAAGTGGATAACCCCGTAGCCAGTCAGGATTGATTTTGGCGATTCCTCCAAAGAAGTAAGGCACACCAATAAGAAAGCGCACGAGCCAAAGGCTCCATGCCGGAGCGTAATCCGTACTTTTCTTTTTAAAAATGACTGAATCAATAGAAAAACCCCGATGAGCAGGCAGAAAAATGAGTACTAAGCTCACCAGTATGACCAGGTAGAAGTGATTGAGGTAACGTGCCTGCTCCAGTAAATAGGTATAGCTGAAAAGCAGGAAAAACAGTACTGTGCTGATACGGTATAGGAAACCGAGGAAAATAAACAGTGCCAATACTCCCAATGCTCCCCAGACGATGTACATACCGTCTCCCGGCAGGGGCTGAAAATTAAAGGGCCAGTAGCTGAAGTTGAATCGTGGGGCAATCCAGTACCTTTCAATCCAGTCGTATTTAAAATAGCGGGTCACCTCCCAGAACATGATCCCCCCGAACATAAGCCTGAAGAGTATCAGGGTAGCATTGTCTATCGGGGCAAAAAGCTTTTGCCACTTTGCCGGTCCTGAGAATTCGCTGAGCTCTGCGGTGGAAGGTTTCACAGTTTATTTACGATAGTCCAGTGGTGGTTTACGGTCACCTACCAGTGCTTCATAAACAAAATTTTTGCCTTGTCTTCTGATCAGTTCTGCCTTGGCTTTTTTGGTTACTGAAGGATCGTTGAAGATATCAATGGCTGTCAGGGTCAGGGTCTTGGCCGCTACCATCATACCATTGATGCCAATGTCGGTACCCCCGGCTGCTACTGCCTGCCATGTGTGGGCAGATGTACCGGGCACCCAGGTGGCAGCACTCATGCCTGCAGTAG
This sequence comes from Roseivirga sp., assembly GCA_021404565.1. Lineage (GTDB taxonomy): Bacteria > Bacteroidota > Bacteroidia > Cytophagales > Cyclobacteriaceae > Roseivirga. The sequence goes on from JAAWWF010000003.1 coordinate 355,867, forward strand.
GCACGAGCCAGCTCACGTCTCCTACATCGGTGGAGCCTCCCGTGCCTTTTTCTCTTACTACAAACTCTTCAATCTTCTGAGCGTCTTCCAGCGATACATCTATGGAGTAGGTGTCCAGAATTTTTCTGGCAAACTCAGTATCGGCAGTACTGTATTCTACTCCGCCTACTTTTACCAGGTTAGTGTGCATTAGTCTGGCAAGGGTTTCATTGGGCAGTACATTATAGAGGCCATGGATTACCTCATATTCCATCTCGGTATGGGTACCCAAGGCTGCTCCTTCGGCTGCTTTTACTACTTTTTCAAAAATGGCCTTTACATTGGCCACATCGGGGTTACGCACATAATAAAAGGCCTCGGCAAAGGCAGGCACTACATTGGGTGCTTCACCACCACGGGTGATCACGTAGTGAATCCGGGTTTCCTGAGGCACATGCTCTCTCAGCAGGTTTACCATATAATTCATGGCTTCTACACCATCCAGGGCTGATCGTCCTCGTTCGGGTGAAGCAGCAGCATGTGAAGCTTCACCATAAAACCTGAACTTAGCCGATTTATTGGCGAGTGATGAGGTAGCACCTGCTGCATTACGGCTTCCGGGGTGCCAGTGAAGTACTGCATCCACATCGTCAAGTAATCCTGCACGGGCCATATATACTTTACCGGCACCACCTTCTTCAGCGGGTGTGCCATAAACTCTTACCGTTCCCTGCTTTCCGGTAGCGGCCAGCCAGTCTTTTACAGAAATACCCGCAGCGGTTGAAGCTGTACCAAACAGGTGATGGCCACAGGCATGTCCGGCTCCACCATCTACTACAGCATCTTTGTAAGGAACTGCCTTTTGCGACACTCCCGGCAGGGCATCAAATTCGGCCAAAATGGCAATGACAGGTGCTCCTGAGCCATATTCGGCTACAAAAGCAGTGGGGATGTCGGCCACCCCGGCAGTGATATTAAAACCAGCATCTTTCAGTGTTTTTTGTAAGAGTGCCGAACTGTTTTCTTCCAGGTAACCCAGCTCAGGATTGCTCCAGATTTGTTTGGCAATGGCTGCATACTCGTCCTTCTTACCATCGAGTTTGCTAAGCACATCTTTCTCTTTTTTCTGGGCATTGAGGGTGGTGGTCAATACCAGTAAAACCAACAGGGCTGTAATTCTTTTCATAATCAATAAGGTTGTGTAACAAGATAGAAAGAAAGGGGGGAGTTGAAAACCTCCGTTCTTCCTTAATATAGGCGGTATTTATTCAGATCCTTATGACGGATGACTTCCGAGGTAATAGGGACTTCCGAAGCAAGGTTTAAAATTACGGCTGATTAATCCCTAAGCCTGAGCTCATTCCTGAATGGCAATACCCACATAAGAATCGGCTGTGCCATAGTATAAGTGCCATTTATCTTTAAAAAACACGATTCCCTCAATAAAGGTGCTACCTGCTGCATATTGACCGGTAACCTCATGCGGCAGGTCGGGGCAGATAAATGGCTGATCCATTCTTTTCAGCAGTTTTTCAGGATTGTCTTTGTCAAAGAGTGCCTGCCCACCACAATAGGTGCCTTTGGCAATGTTCGGGTCAGCCAGTTCGCCTTCGTCATTTTTGCCATTGTAAAACAACAGAATGCCATCTTCAGTTAGGATGGCAGGTGGCCCGGGTTCGGTGAGGAAACTATCGAACTTGCCCGTCCTCAGTGGCATAACGATCAGGAGTTCACCGTTTTCATCCTCCAGGGGTGTCCAGTCGATCAGGTTTTCTGACCAGGCCAGCTTGGCCCCTCTTTCGCCAAAGTACATCCAGTACTTGCCATTGATTTTGGTGGCTATGAGCTTATCGCCTTCCTGCCGGGTAACGATGCTGCCGGACTTACTCCAGGTATCGAGGAACTTTCCATTCGATGCAAATTCAAAAGCAGGGCCTTCTTTGCTCCAGTGAATGAGATCTGTGCTCGATGCGATACTCAACCTGGCCGTTTTCTGGTCCCAGCTGGTATAAGTCATGATATAATGCCCGTCTTCTGTTTCAACCACCCTGGGGTCTTCACAGCCACCGGGATAGTCCCACTGTACATGCAGGGTGGAATCAGGGTACAGCACAGGTTCAGGGTGCTTTGTGAAATTAAGTCCGTCAACGCTCCAGGCCAGGCCGATGCGCGAGGTGCGACCACCGAGGTAGGCTTTAGGGTTGTCTTCTGCTCTGAAGAGCATAAAGACGGTATCATTCCTTACCACGGCAGCAGGATTGAAGACATCGGCCTTTTGCCAGCGAACCGGTCCGTTGGTATTCGGATCGTGAAAAACAAAGGCAGAATCTGCCTGGAGAATGGGGTTTTGAGCCGGCTTGACAAAACCGGTAATCCAGGGTTCTGTTTGCTGGCTACATGAGCAGATTATTAAAAGAAGGAGAGTCGGTAGGGTGGCCTTTGATCGCTTATTCATATAAGAAAGTTATCACAAATAGGCCGGCTTTCCATCCATGCCGCCTTAGTTGTCCGAATGGCCTAAGGGTTCTCCCTTGACCTATTCAGTTTTTCCAGTTTTTCATTGATGACCTCCAGGCCTTTGATGATTTCATTGAAGCCTGTTTTGAGGATATAAATTACCGATCCGAGAAATACCAGGATGGCGCATAAAACGATAAAAGTCAGGGTAGGGTACATCATGTGAGATTTTGTTTTTCTATTCAGGTATGTAAGCAATACATTCTATTTCTACTCTGGCACCTAGCGCGAGACCATTAGCCCCAAAGGCACTTCTGGCGGGTTTCTTTCCTGGAAAATACTGCTTGTAAATTTCATTGAACTGAGCCCATTCTCGAATGTCGGCCATCATGATGGTGAGCTTTATTGCATGGTCGAAGGAACTGCCATTGGCCTCAAGTACCTTCTGGATGTTTTTCATTGTTTGGTGAGCCTCTGCTTCGATGCCTCCGGGTGCCAGCTCAAGTGTGCCGGGGATATTACCGATCTGTCCTGAGAGGTACATCGTATTGTCGACAATGACAGCATCTGAGAAGGGAAGCCCCAGGGCCTCCATTTCTTCTGAAAGATAGTGTGTCACTTTGGTCTTTTCAGGGGGAGAGCAAGAGGCTAAAACCAGCATTGAGAGGAGGGAGGAGAGCAGTAGTTTCTTCATAGTTGCAATTCAGTTTAAGACAATTTAAGGAAAACAATCTGTGAACCCCATCTACGGTTCGTAGAGCTGACTTCAGTTCATAGCCGAAAAATAGGCAGTTCAGGGTTTTTCGTGCTGCCGGACTGGATTTTTATCAAACAGAGCCAATAGATTGATCCCTTGAAGATCATCGATCCACACTAACGAAAACCGAAAATGATAAACTCAAGAGGAATAAATTTCATAATGACCCTCGTGCTTTTCATAGCCATGGTCAGCTGTAAATCTGAAAAATCGGGAAACACCAAAGCCTTTGACCCACTGGGGGACTGGGAGTATAAGGTAACAACTGATGTAAGCTATGGAGTGATTACCATTGGAGGTAAGAAGGACGCTTATACCGGATCCATGACTACAGAGGTTTTTGGTACACTGGAAATAAAAGCGCTGAAGATTGAGGGCACTACTCTGACCGGGGATCTGGATGTGGGAGGTACTCCTGCGACCATTGAATGCGAATTTGATGGTGAGGAGATTTCGGGCGCTGTTATTGCCGGGTCAGATAAATTTCCATTTGTAGGGCAAAGGGCGGAGAAGTAGTCTTGAGTATCACAGGGCAGTTTCTCTTCAGAGTTTTCGGAGAATAACTCTGAGGGAGTTGGGAGATTATAGAAAAAACCAGTAATCCTGTACCGGGTACTTACCCCATTTGCCAAGGGTGTAGGTTATTTCTTCCCGGCCATCGGGTGAAGCTACAACCGTGATGATCTGAGGATTTTCGAGCTCTTTTACCACCTTGTAGTGCTCCATGCGAATACCATAGACGTCCTTGCCGATCTTATTTTCATTGTCACAGACCCAGTGAAAAGACTGTTGGTTTGCTATAAGCAGTTTTGCCATGTCTTTGCCGTTACGGCCAGCTCCCCATAGTACCAGTGGCCTGGGCTCTTCTCTATCGATTTTCAGGAAGTAGCGAAGCTTGAGTTCGAAATAACGGTTGTCTTTGTATACCTCCCATGTGCGGGAAATGCGCTCTGTGCGATCACGCCAGAAATGCAGGACCTTGTCAATACCTACTACTTTGAGTCCCGCCTGATAGAAGCGAAAACAGAGATCATAATCTTCTGGGTAGACCTCAGGCTCAAAAGCGCCCACCTTGTCAAAGTCGTCCTTGTGAATCAGCCAGCAATGGGAAGGTATAACACATTCGCGGTAAATCTGCTCATAGTGACTGCTGGTGCGGGCCAGCTCGTTCAGCCATCGATCGTAGCGAAGAAAGCCGTCACCTACCTGCCCGTCATCTACAAAATGCTGTGTACCTCCGGCCACGATAGTGCCTTTATCATGCTCCTTCCACTCATCCAGCATCACCTGTAATTTATAATCAGGCATTTTATCGTCCGAGTCCATGCGATTGATCAGCTCTCCATTGATATGTGGGTAGCCTTCTTTAAGCGTGGGAATGAGCGATGATCTTTTGCTATGGAATACCCTGATCCGGGTGTCCTTCTTTCCGTAAGCTTCAAGTATTTGGGGGCTATCGTCTGAGGAGTGATCGTTAACGGCAATGAGTTCCCAGTTCTCATAGGTTTGGTTGATAATAGAATCCAGGCATGCAGGCAGATACGGAGCCGTATCTTTGGCCGCCATGATAATGGAGATTAAGGGATTTTGGGACACCTCGGGCATTGTTTGTGCGCTGAGTTGCAAGTAAACTAAAATTCAATAAACCCATTGTGGTTTGGTGTTTACCTAATCAGTAAGTATTTCTCGAGAATTATTAATATAGACTTCTTTTCCATTCATTATTGGTAGTTGCTAAGCTTGAAAACCCTGTCTCCAGAACCTGGTTTGTCGCTTTTTGCTGCCAAAAAGGACCAAACCGTGCCGGCCGTACTTAGGTACTAAGGCAGGCAGGAACCTTCTCCGAAAATACCAAATCCATTTTGGTTTTTACCCGCATGGCCCTCGCGTGCCAAATCCAATCAACTTGTATTTCGCTCTATTTTCGGTTTGGCCACCCTCCTAAGCGTATAGGGATGTATAGGTCATAAAGCTACAGCGCATTCAAAACAATCACCTCCTCCCTCATCTTTGCCGGTTGATCCCGCTCCCAAGACGGGCTCTGAGGCCAGGGCTGATTCATAATCACTATTCGTCTGACCACTCTAAGTGGTCGGATGAATGCGGCTGTTGGAGGGGTAAGTAAAAATGAAGGGAAGCCGGCTTCTCCGGACTTCCCTATGGTTCCTCAACCATATAGTCTTAGTACTTTGGGTCTGTTGAGGTACCGGTGCATAGTGGGTCTGTTATACACTATTGTATTATTTTTCTTACTATCACTTCGTTATCCAATACCACATTGGTACTCCAGATAAACTGGGCGTCATTGCCGGTGGCATCAAAGATGTCGGTGAAATTCGTATAGGCTGATTTGTTATCTACTCCTATGGTATTGTTGGTGTAGGTAGTGGCGCTGGGCCAGGCAGAATCATCGAAGGTTTCAGAGGTCCAGTTGGTAGGTACAGCCCAGTGGACGGCATAGTAGCTGCCGCCATCATTGCTGTCAGAGTCATCACAATTGGCTGAAAGGCGTTCTGAACCATTTTCACTCAGGCAGGATAAATCCTTAACAGGAGCGGTATAGAAGGTCTGTGCCTTCCATGAATCGTCAGTTATATCAATGATATTGCCGGCAGCATCTTTGAAAACCGCCACCATTCCACCGTCTCCGGCATGATGGGCAAAACTTCCGCTGGCTTCTGTACCGAGGCCGAGATTTTCTTCCCAGTCTACCAACTTCATGGCTACCGTAAAAGGTCGGTTCACCTTGAAGCGCACCAGATCAGAGTTGAATTGTGTAAAAGGCACATTGTCTTTGCCCACAGGGGTACCATTGATGTACAGTTCGAAGTAGTTATCTGCAAAAATGTAAGCGGTGATGACCTCACCATCCGCATCAATTTCTACAATATCAGAACCATCCAGGGCGGCTATTGCGGCTGCGGTGTTGGCATAATTGTTTCCATTACACGGATTGTGAAGGTCAGAGGCGAAAGGGAAATCGCTATTGTCATAATTGACTGTTGCGGGCATTACCCAGGTATTTCCATCGGTAGAATTGACTGTACCCAAACCGGCTGTTCTGCCACAGTCAAACAGATTATTGGTCGTTGTGGTGGCCAGCCCCTGGCTGACGGATCCGGTTCCTGAATAGTCATCAGGGCTCGATCCCGATCCACCAGTATCGTCCGTGTCAGTATTATCAGCTACATAACCGCTGGGTTGTTCGCAGGCACTGAGGGAAACGGCCGGATTGCCAAGCCCATCATTGTCAAAGTCCTGGTACCAGGTCCGTTGCTGGCAGTCCGTATCTTCGCTACCACTGCATGCAATGGTAACAGTGAGCACGGTGAGTAGTGCCAGGCCTTTTAAAAACTTAAATTCTGAGTTAAACATTATTGTTGGTTGTTTTATTCTGAAATACTGTTGTCAAGCACAATAGCCGCAGTCGATAATTCTCCTTCCGGTGCCGGTGTGTAGTACTTTTCAGGCTGAGTTGATTCTAACCGCGGCTCTGACTCCTTAGTCCTGTTTGGGCTATTGAGTGTATCTGGTTGGAGGAGAAAGGTGACCAACCCCATGATAAAGGCAATACCCCACGCACAGAGTTCCTTATTTGGTTTAGCTGTTTGCATCAATCAGGTTTGTTTTGCCTCTGCTCTTTCGTTGAGCATAAACAATGGTGAATAGCAGTACTAGGGCAAGGACAGTACCTGCCAAAGGTTGAGCCCATCGGCTGGCATTGCTTGCTTTTTTTGCTGGTAGATCGAGGTAAAACTCTTTGTTGATGGTCTCAATTTCCCTGAGCTTTCGGCTGACATATTTTTGGTCTACCCATGAGAGTTTTTCGATAGGAATGGAAATCACGGCATCTTTTTTCTCAATGAAGACCTTGCCGGCTTTTGCCATTAAAAAGGTGCCCTCCGCAACGATGGATTTGTCCTCGAATTTCCAGGTGCGCGTCTGGGTTTCGTCACCCGAACGATGGCTATGTTGTGCACCTGCCTTCGGGTCATGATACCTGTAACCCATTACCGCCTGGGTTATGATAAAAAGTGTGAATAGTATCGCTAATCTTTTCATGATTACTTAGGTTTTAAAGCGGGTTTCAACTGCTTTGCATACTATGGACGAGATTGGTGGTGACCTACCCAACCCCTTCGGGAAAAGTTTTTAGAAGGAGGTGTGTGTTTATTGCACGAACGCTACGCGGAGATTGCCACTGTCGCCTGAAGGCTCCTTCGCAATGACGTTCCAATTCGTTATCGAGAGCTCAGTGAAGTCTGCCTGAGGCAGACAGGCAATCTCCGCGATGAATTCGCAAGCTATTCCCCTCGTCTTCGGAGGAAACTGGTCTTGTCTTGCGACTTTTTTCCAGTTGAGGGTCAAGGATTTTGCAATGGACAAGTATAAAGACATACTTTCCGCATCAGGAGGAGCAGAGGAAAAGTTATGGCCTTAAGCCAGGAGAGAGACTCAGAAAATGATTTTGACCTGCAGGTTGGGAGCGAAACGGATGCCTTTTCTTAAAAAGTCGTTGGGTCTTACGTTTGTCTGAAAGATGTTTATGATGTTTTCCTGGTTATAGAGGTTTAGGACAGAAAAGCCTATGACACCTTTCCAACTGGCACCGGCTGGAGAAAACCGATAGGTGGTAGAAAGGTCCATCTGATGTTGGGCTGGAAAACGATCTTCGTAGGGTACATTCAGTGAGTTTCCTCCTAAAATATTCTCACCGGGAGGGATTACCACAGGAAGGCCAGTCATCATTCCCCACGAAAGGGCAAAGTTCCAGCGTTTTCGCGAATAGAGCCATTTGATATTCAGAGCATGTCTTTGGTCATAGTAAGAGAAGCGTGTGTTTTGCCTGAAGCGGTCTTCGGTTTGCCCCAGAGTATAGCTGAGCCAGGTTTCGAACCTGTTCCAGCGTTTTTTGACAAGCAGGTCAGCTCCGAGAGTTTTCAGGTTACCGCTTTGATCAGGCTCAGGGTTTCCTCCATCTATAAGACCCGGTCTGCTGATGTTTTCAATGTCATTGGCATAAAGCTCCAGATCCACCAACCAGTCGCCCTTGTCATAGAGAGCTCCCGCCATAAACTGGAGGCCTTCTACAATCTGATCGTTACGCTCTGCCAGGCTCCAGAATTGAGTTCCTATTTTAAAATCAGCGAAATCATTGCCGAACTGCTGGCTTATATATTGGTGAGCCCGACTGGCCGCTCCTTTCACGAAAAAGGACTTTGATACGAGGTAGGTTAGTGATACCCTGGGATCGATGAATTGATTTTGATTGGCAGAATAAAAGTCAGTTCTGAGCCCTGCATTTAATATCAGGCGTGAGCCTATTTCCTGTTCCAGATTCGCAAAAAGGCTGTGTGTCTCGGTTTCGTTATTCTTTTTTTCCAGAGAGGCATTATTTCCGGTTTCTGCTTCTTCAAAAAAGGCCATTTGGTCGGCATAGTTATATCCAAAATTCCAGGTGGCAGCTGGGGTAGATTGCCATTCAAATAATGCCTTAAAGCGATTGTCTTTGATAATGTTTTCTGTGGTATTATCTCTGGGGTTGCCCGGCTCATTATCGCTGCGGTCGTCAAGAATATTATAGGAAGAGTTGGTAAAGGCAAAGCGTGAGCTGAATGTCTCTGTCCATCTTCCTGACCACTTTAGTGTGAAACCAGTATTGTCCAGACTATTGTTTTCGCGCTGATTTCTGTTGCCTCCCTGTGAATTCAGATCATAATCCAGCGAATTCTGAATATTGAGATAGCTGAGAGTCAGTTTATGCTGATCATTCACATCATATATGAGCTTTCCGCTTATGTCGCTAAACCGGATTTTAAGCTGATCAAAGAAAGTATTATTGCCATCTATTTGTCGCGATGAAATGGCGCTGCCCTGAAAGTTGAAGTCAGCATAGGCATCCAGCTTGGGTGAGAAGCCATCGATAGGGTAGTTGGCCCTGGCAGAAAAGATCAACCCCAGCTTCGGGGTTATCGGAGCTTCAAATTCCAGCCCCCCGATAACGGTATTGGCGATGATGCCCGTCTTTACTCTTTTTGGTACTTCATCGGTGGTTTTTACATTGATCAGGCCTCCAACACGCCCTCCCCATTTCGATGGAAGGTTACCCCGATAAACCTCAATGTTCCTTACAATACCAGGGTTGTAAGGTGAAAAAGTGCCGAAGAAATGACCGTTGTGATAAATGGGGATGTCATCGAAAAGGGTAAGGTTGAGCCCAAAAGGACTGCCTCGAAAATTGAGGCTACCGGGTTTGCCGTTGGGTGATCGAATGCCGGGAATGGCCTGAAGCACCTGGAGAATGTCGCCATCTGTTTCCCCTGCTATCAGGCCCAGATCTTTCATATTAATTTCTACATGATGGTCTCCCAGAAAGGAGTTGACACCTGATGTCAGGTAGGAGAGGATAGTGACTTCTCCCAGGTTCACAGTATCCTGGCTTAGTTGTACTCTCCCGTTTTGTCTGGCAATATTGGCCGCTGTGGTACGAATAGGAGTATAAAATGAAGTGGTGATCTCCAGAGAGTCTGAAGGGAAGCTGTTGTCCAGGAAATAGGTGTCGTTATTGGGAATCAGGTACCGTTGTTTTGTGCCGTTTATGGTGACGTATACAAGTTCAATAGGAGTGTTATCTGCTGCATCACTGACCCGAAAATTGAGGGTAGAGCGGATGGGAATGATGGCATAATTGCCCTCGTTGGCCAGATCAAACCGGACCGGAATTCTTTGTGAGATATAGTCCAATGCATTTTGAATAGAGCTCCCCCCTGTTGGCTGAGCTATTTGCAGGCCCCTGAGTAAACTTGCGTTATAGGAGAAATTGATATCATACCTATTGGAAAGCTCATTGAGTAAGGCAACTAAGGGTACTTCGGTATTTGTCGGGGTTTGTGCATCAAGGGAATGGCTCTGACTCATCCAGAATCCACAAAGGAAAACCAGTAGCAAACACTTTTTCATGCAGAGGTCAATTTGAAATAATAAGAACAAGGAGCTGTTGCTCCCTGCATTCCTGTACCGTTAACGCTTTATAAATATCAATGATTTTATTCAAAAACCACCTTTCCTTCGGTTGTGCGGGTGTATTTAAGTTCGAAAATGCTGGCGAGGTTGTCAAGGGCTTTATCCAGATCTCCGTAGAACAGTTCACCATTAAAAAGCTCATTGGCATAGGCAGCTGGTAAATCAATGCTGACGCCATGATGACGTTCCAGGTCGGAAATGACCGAGCTTAGTTTTGTGTTATTATATTGATTGATTTGTCTTACCCAGTCCGGTCTTTGAGGAGCTACGGTGACTCTTGAAACCGAGCCTTGCACTGAAATCAGGCCTTGTCCTGCAGACAATAGCTCTTTGCTGATCGGATTGCTGAAATCTACCCGTACACGGCCTTCATAACAGTTGACCTTCATCAGGTCTGTGTCAAATCTCTCAACGTCAAAGATGGTACCCAGAACGGTAACGGAACCATCTTCGGTATCAACCTTGAAGCTGCTGCCCTTTTGTACGGTGAAGAGTGCCCGGCCTTCCATGCTTAGGTTTCTTTCTTCGTCCCAATCTTTTTGTGTGTAGGAAATGCTTGAGTTAGCATCCAACTCTACCTGGGAACCGTCAGGTAGCACATGACTCAGGGTTTCACCTGCACCTGTGGTAATGGTGGTGGCGCCTGATGTCAGCAGATTATTAATGACAAAGTAAGCGGCAGCGACCAGTAGAAGGGAAGCTGCAATTCTGAGTAGTGGCTGGAAAAACACCTGTTTAGACTGTTTGGCAGGAGGTTCTCTGAATGCCCTGTCCATCACGTCTTCAAGGCCACGGTCTATGTCCATATCCGGGACCTTCCAGCGTTCAAGGTCATCAAGTGCAAAGCGCAGATCATCAAGACCGCCCTCGGCTTCCAGCTTTTGTAGCTCCTCTGGACTGAGCTCTCCGCTCAACCACCTCGCCAACAATTTTTCCTGCTCTGCTTCGTTGCTCATCGTTTAATTGACGTCTTGTCCGGGTGCTTGCCCCACCCCCTGCTTCTAAATTTTATGAGATTTAAATTCTGCGATGCGCCCGCGCAGTTTGGTCAAAGCCTTGGTCATGCGCTTTTCTACGGCCGTACTGCTTATTTGCAGCATTTCAGCTATTTCCTTATAGGTATAGTTTTCAATCCTGTTCAATAAAAAAACTTCCCGCTGTCCCTCAGGTAAATCAGAAATAGTCTGCTCAATAGTTTCGCGAAACTCTTCGGTGCGCAAAACATAATAGGGGTCTTCTGTATTGCTGGTGGGCATGGGTTCTTTTTCAAACTTGAGCCGCACTTTCTGGCTTCGTGTTTGGTCAATGAACATACGATTGGCAATCGTATAGAGGTACCCCATTACGCTTTCCAGAATCACCGTAGCGCAGTTGAGCCAGAGCTTGACGAAGGATTCCTGGGCAATGTCCTGGGCCAATTCGAGGTCGCCACATTTGTAATAGACGAAATTGCGCAGCTTCTGCACCTGCTTTTGATAGATGCTGTTGTAGATGTTTTCGTCACAGAGTGACGCTTCAGAACTTGTGCTCAAGTGAGGCTTTTAGTTAGGGGTGAATTTTCTTAACCACCTAAGATAAGTTTCTTTGGGAAAAGCATCTAATAACCTGAGTTCGATTATTCTTAGTAGGTTCAGAATTTCATAAATTTTGAATAGTCAAGGCATCTTTATGCTGATATAGCTCGCTATATCGAATAAAGATAACGCAGGATATTGGAATTTATGGAATAGCTTTAAAATGAACCGACCTCTAAGCAGTCATTTTCTGCCTAAAAAGCACTTGCCGTAGCCCGCTACGGCTGCTTGCCTTTTAGTTGAAACTAACCGCCTATAGGCGGTCTGAACTCTAAATAATAATCGAACTCAGGTTAATAGAGCGGGTAAAAAATAAGGGAGCCCGGCAGGAACCAAATCCTGACCGGGCAGTGCATACCAACTTCATCAAATCTGGGGTCTGATGAAGTTCTGGCTATGCAGCCATCTCTACCAGAGGATGACTTTCTTAAAAACCTTTAGTTGTCCTTTCCACTCAATGGTGGAGGACCATCGGGCACAATGCCCTTATATACATAATCTCCTTTGCGTTCCTTGAACTCTGCCTTCACGGCCTCCAGTAGCTTAGGGTCTTCATAAAGGTCTACCATGGTCATGGCAAGTGCTTTGGCCGCATAGTCCATGCCCTTATGCCCTATAGACATACCGCTACAGGCCACCACGGCCCATGAATGCCAGGGTGTGCCTTTGGGTGCGGTTGTGGCACCCATACGGATGGTGGGTACCACAAAACTGACATCTCCTACATCGGTACTGCCACCCATCGGATGCTCCTGTGTTTGCTCCAGGGGTTTGATAACTGATTCGATACCTACCTGCGGCTTGCCGGTAGCGGCCTGAATCTTCTTGGCAAAATCCTGCTCGGCATCGGTGTATTCTATCGCGCCCAGATACTCCAGGTTTTGCTGGAGTCTGGCACCACCGGCTCTGTTGACCAGGATCTCATGAATACCGGAAATAAGCCTGATTTTATAATCCACATTGGCCATGATGGAAGCACCTTCAGCGATGCGTTCTACTTGTTTCCAGACTACTTCCATTCCATCGCGTTTGGTGTCTCTGACTCTGGTCCAGATTTTGGCATAGTCGGGTACTACATTGACCACTTTGCCGGCATCCTGAATATGGTAGTGAATGCGTACCGTAGGTTTGATGTGCTCCCGATAATAGTTGATGCCGGTAGTATACAGTTCCAGGGCATCAGAGGCACTGCGGCCATTCCAGGGGTCACCGCTGGCATGAGCGGCCTGTCCGGTGAACTCTACCATGAAATCGACCAGTGCAAGGCTGCTTTGTACATCTGCTTTGGTTTCTGCACTGGGGTGCCAGTCCATAATCGCATCCAGGTCATCAAACAGACCTGCCCTGATCATCCAGAGCTTGCCAAAGTACTTTTCTTCTGCCGGGGTCGCGTAAAACCGCACCGTGCCCTTGATTTTACCTGCTGCAATCAGCTCTTTGATGGCAGTGGCAGCGCCTAGCGAGGCGGTACCAAAAAGGTTATGACCACAACCATGGCCGGCTGCACCTTCGTTGAGCGGACTTTTGTTGGGTACCTTGTTTTGAGAAAGACCCGGCAGGGCATCAAACTCGCCCATAATACCAATGATGGGAGCCCCTGATCCGTATTCGGCTACAAAGGCGGTGGGTATATCGGCTACTCCCCGGGTTACTTTAAAACCCTGAGACTCGGCATAGGTTGCGAGGGCTTCTGAAGATTTTTCTTCCTGAAAAGCGATTTCTTCATAAGACCAGATTTTATCACTCAGGTTGGTGAGCTCGCCATATTTACTCTCTATAGAAGAGATGACGGCTTGTTTGTTCTTATTGATTCTGGGTTTTTTCTGAGCTGCAGCGGGCCATGCAATAGCCACCGCAAGCAAACAGCATAGGAGTTGCTTCATGGTATTTGGGTTGAGAGAAGTCAAGATAAGAAAAAAAGCTCTGCCTGCTAATAGCGATCCTATTGGGTGGAATCAAAATGTAACTTCTTACGAGTCTAAGGTGTATGTGTCGACATACTTTGTTATGGGTGGTAGATAGGAATTGATAAACCTTTTGCCAAAGCCCTTGTCAAGGTGACCGAGGGATATTATTTATCACAATCAACCTTCAGCTTTACAGCCTCAAACGTCTTCCAGAGTGGGGCTTTCAAATCCTTTGGGGAGAGCTTGAACCAGACGACATATTTGCCACTCTTTATACAATGACTGGTTTCGGTTATAATGTTGAGGGCAAGCGCCTTTTTCTTAAAAAACGCATCGTAAGTATTCACTGACCCTGTATAGGTTCCATTTGCCTGCTTTGCAAAACTCGCAGTTACCGCAGGTAAATCATCACGTTCACTTACGGCAGTCATCAAACCACCAAAGTAGGCTTTTACGTGGTCAGTGAGTTTGTTCGTAGTGATTTTCGGATCATTGTCCAGATACCAGACAAAGGTATAAGTGAAGTAGTCGTTGGCGGTGGTATCTGACCAGCCCGGGGCAAAGCGAATGTCTTCAAAGCCTTGATAGTTGATGGAGGGAGCGAAGTCCAGCGGGAACGAAAAGATCTCGGGCCCCCAGGTATCAGGCGCACTTAACACTGTTTCAGGTTTAGACTCCTGGGAGTAGGCAAGGCCTACAATGAAGAGGAGTGCAATCAGAAGCAGAGATTTTTTCATAGTCCACAATCAGTGTACCAGATAAAGGTGAGGCGTTTTACGACTACTTCAAAATGTATGAGTGCCAAAGTCCACCTGGATTGATGGAGGCCCACTTTGAGTCAATCGCTGAGAAAGAAATACTGATGATGACCTACTCCTTAACCCTTACGGCCTTTAATCGCTGTACCTCGAAGCCTGTCACTTTATCATCTTTGATATCGAAGGTGAACCTGACCCCATCTTTGGCAGCATAGAAAAGTCCGTTTCCTTCTGCATTGAGCTGAAGCGGCTCCTGAACAAAGCCTGCATGCACATACAGATGACCTTTATCGAGCTTGAGCTCCAGGTTGCCCATGCGCTCCAGCTTATACTTGCCGGTATACTTCTGAAGGTCAGCATCTGCCATTTTTATGTTCTTGCGCTTGTCGGGTTCTATACCGGGCAGGTTATACTCTTTTGCCACGGCCAGCAGCACCTCTTGCATGATGCTGCCATTGTCGGAGTTGACCATAACTACCACGGCATGCGGATGCTCTTTCCAGCCGAATAGCTGGGCACGGAAACCTTCATCAGCACCGCCATGACCAAACATATGCTCTGTGGTTTGGGGTCCGAGGCCATGACCGTTCATTCCGGGGATCAGCATTTCTTTGACTGAGCTGTATTTGAGGATACCGTCCTTTTTAGAATTGTTGATTTTCTGTACTTCAATGGCGTATTGGATCAATTGTGTAGGAGTAGTCCAAAGGCCGGCAGCCGCCATTTCGGGATAGATGGGCCATTTGCCTTCCACTTCTGTTCCGTTGCCCCGATAGCCGGTAGCTGCTATGCTGTGGTACTTGTCGGGTAGTGGATTTTCAAAGGTGCTTTTCTGCATATTCATGGGGTCCAGTACGTGCCGTTGCATGGTTTCAGGAAAGCTCATTTGCTCTGTATCTGTTACCATTAATTGCATAATGGTGTAACCTCCCCCTGAATACATCCAGCTTTCTCCGGGCTCTTTGTAAACGCGGACGGAATCTGTATTTCCCTTGCCATCCAGCACTTCAGCAGTAGTCGGGATTTTATCTCCTTTGTCGTAACCGGGAAAACCCCAGACGGTAAGGCCTGCTGTATGATTGAGAATTCCTCTTAGAGTTACTTTCTTCTTTTCGGTAAACTCATTTTCAGGCAGCTTCCAGGATTTCAGATAGTTGTTCACGTTTACATCCAGGTCAAACTTGCCTGCTTCTACCAGCTGATGTGCCCTGAGTGCCGCTACGGGTTTGCTAATGGAGCCTGCCAGTAGCATGGTTTCTGTGGTCATGGGGCGATTCTCATTGCGGTCTGCCATACCATAGGCACGGGCCCACTCCACCTTGCCATTGGATACAAAAGCTATGCTCAGTCCTGGAATGTTGAGTTGCTTAAGGCGTTCGTTGATATTGTAAACGGGGGTTTCTTCGCCTTCGATTTGAAGATTTTGCATCAGGTTATTTTCAATGCGGCTAATCCGGGCTTCGAGGTCGGCATTGGTTTGACCAAGAAGGGGGGCAGTAAGGAAGAATAATACTGCTAAAAAAAATGAGGAGGAGTGTTTCATAAAAGTAAGACTGGATTGAGAGTAGTAAGTTACGCGGAAGTATAAATGATTAAAAATCATATACCGTGACTTCGATTTTGGATGGTATCAGAGTTTTCTGAATTAAGGGTTCAATTTTCTCCCATTTACCGCCTGCGAGTCCACAGCCTATTCGGGGCATATGCACGGAGGCCTTTAACTCCTTTGCTTTTTGGGCAAGTGCAGCAAGGCCTTGTTCTACGGCTCTGTATCTGATGGGAGGGTTGCCCTTTTCATCTTTTCTAATCTTGTGTTGACCTATTAAATTGGCCACCCATAGGTCTTTTTCTACGGGAACCAACTGGATTTCTCCCAATTCAAAACCTTCATCTGATTTGTACCATTGTCGATATTGCTGCTCTGGCTCGCTCCATTTTTTAGACAGAGCGAGTACAAAACCCCGACCCCAGCCGCCTATGTTATTGCAGATATGAACGATGATTTTCGGGCCGGTTCCAATCGGTGCTGTGGCGTCTCCATGGGTAAATTGTAGCAGGTTCATACTTCGTTTCAGAGTTAAATTGTGAATGACTTAAGAAAAATAAAGAGAATAGAGGACAGTTACTCTTTTTTAATTCTAAGCCTTTTCTTCATTCTCTTCCATTTCGTTTTCTTCGTCTTCTTTATAAACCATTTCGGTTTTGGGACGGGTTTCATGTTGATACTGTCGTTTGGAAAGCGGAGGTGCACCGAAAAAGCCGGCACCTGTGGCAGCGAGAATGATGAAAAGAATCAGAACGACTCGTTTGAAGTGTTTTTTGAATTTTTCCATAAGTATGGAAATGGGTTTTGAGGGGTGATGTGAATCACCCTTGTAAAAAGAAAAATATGAGAAACTGGGGTGGCCTAGGAGGCCAGATAAGAGAAGGAAGAGTCTTCAGAAGGGTATTGTGGGGCAAGTGCAAGCAGAGATGACCTGTCCAATACTAATGGAGCCAGCAGGTTTTGTTGCCTGATGGCAATGCTACAGAGCTTGTTGCTCAGTTTGTGGGTCTGAACCTGATTGAATATTTCAACGGCACTAATTACTATGGCTGCAGCCCGGCTGAAATGGGGTAGGCCCACAACTTGCTCACTTTCATGCGCATTGTTATACCACTCTACCTGCTGACCAGCATGTACCTGTACGGTGCTGGCCGAGAGGCTTGCGGTATTGGCCAAACCAAATACCAGTAACAGTGATAAGAATGATCGTAAAAGCATCTAAGATGTTTATCACGCAAGGATAGCATAAGAGGTTTCAATCCGATAAAAAAGGTACAGATTAAAGGGGGGGCTGGTACTGATTCACATATCAGTACTTCTTAATTAATACAGACGTGTTCTTTTTCAGTGCCCGAGGTTTTTTTAGCACCGGGCTGGCAGATGCTGTCTGGCCATCACATAACCTTTTTAAAAAGCACTATGATGCCTGTAACCTCGCGCGATGCACTTTTTCGAATCTTCTTCAAACTTTCAGTGGCCCTGAGTGTGGGAGTAGCCTTATCTCTGGGTTGCTCCGGGGACACTGATGATGGGGGTACAGAACAGATTGATACCAAGGTGGTATCTGTAAAGATTGACGAGGTGAGTGGAGTGTTTGCCTTCGGACATCTTACAGACAGATACCCTCTTACCGCCAGGGCCTTCAATGCCAATAATGAAGAAGTTGTAGTCAATAGTCTGGTATGGAGCTCTTCAGAAGAAAATGTGGCGAGGGTAAATGCTGAGGGTTTGGTACAACCCATTGGTGAGGGCAATGTGCGTATTACAGCGAGCATTGGAGATGTAAAGGGGCAGGTTGATCTGGTCTTGCAGATGAAACCGAGAGAGGCTTTTGCCACGGGAGGCACCCTGGCGCTTTTGCATGTTAATGTGATACCCATGACGGAGAATGTAGTGCTGGAAGATTATACCGTTATCGTAGAAAATGGTGTCATCACGCAGATGGGGCCTTTTGCAGAAATTACAATACCAACGCGGGCAGAAGAACTGGACCTGAGCGGTAAATACCTGATGCCCGGAATGGCCGATATGCATACACATATTGGCACGAACGTAACGGAATCGGGAGCGGGCAGAAATACAGCCCTATGGGACCTGACCAGTAAAGGGCAGTTGCTCAGCTATGCGGCTAATGGGGTGACCACCGTGCTGAATAATGGTGACTTTGGTGAACCTATCAATTCATGGAAAGAGGATGTGCTGGAAAACCGTTATCCCGGTCCTGCCATTTATGCAGCTGCCTGGGCGAGAGGGCCTAATGATGGTAATGCCCTGGGACGAGACCTGACCTCTCCGCAAGAGGCCATTGATTTTATAAGGGGTATAAAAAGTGGCGGTTACGATTTTGTAAAACTGTATAGCGGTACTCCCGACTTTTCTGTTGGACCTATGCTGTCTGAGGCCAGAAATCAAGGCATGGGCAGGGTAGGACACTTCCCTTTCCAGGTGGGTAGTAGTGATGCTTTGAGTATGGGGATGGACCTGGTGGCACATGCAGAAGCTTATTATTGGGATTTCTTCGCCTTTCAGATTAAGGATTCAGAGATACCAGCGGCTGTAAACTTTACTAAGGCCAATGGTACTTATATCAGCACCACATTGGGTTTAAGCAAGACACTTTCTGAAGCATGGTGCAACGATGTGGAGGGGATCAACAGGTTACTTTCGAGACCCAGTCTCGCCTATGAACACAGACCCACCAGTGTTCAGATCTGGCTGAATGGTTTAAATGGGAATCGTTGGAATCCTGCAGGGTGTTCCATTGGACAATATACACCCGTGCATGATTTTGTTAAGCGTTATACCCGTGCCTTCTATGATGCCGGTATTCCTTTGGTCATTGGTACGGACTCGCCTACAGTATTGGGGGTAGCGGGTTTTTCCATGCACAGAGAATTTGAGGTTCTATCAGATATGGGAATCAACAACTATGAGATTCTGAAAATGGCTACTTCCAATGCAGGAGATTTCATCAGAAGTCAGTTATTTAGCCCGCTGGATTTCGGGAAAATCGCAGTGGGGTTCAGGGCTGATTTGATGGTGCTGGACCAGAACCCCCTGGAAAACCTCGAAAACCTGAAAAGGCCAGCGGGGGTTATGCTCAGGGGTAATTGGTACACACGCGATTATTTTGATCAGGAGTTGGAGAAACTAAGAATCGCTTATGGCAACTGACTCGTCCTGATGACCTGATGAATCGAATCACCATTTGCCTTCATTGACCTCTTTTGATGGTTATCAATCAACCTGAATGGTTTGTAACCATTTGAGCAAGGCTTGTGCATCGGGAGCCAGGTTGAACTGCTCCCAGTCGCCTGTTACCCCAAGTGTTTGTCGCTTGTACATTTCTTTATCGGCATCCCAGGAGTAGCAGTACCAGCCGAAACCACCCATGTCGGCAGCTCGGTTTACAGGGTCTGACATTTCACCATCGATTGCTCCTGCTATCAGGTCTTCCTGTTGTCTTACTATGCCTCGTGAAACTTCGCCTGCCAATGTATTGGCCAGGTCATAATTGGCTTCAAGAGATTCCTTTGAAATATAGCCGTCATTGTCCGGGGTATTCCATTCTTCGCGATCCGGCATTTCGTACTTCCTGACTCTACCATGGTTATCCAGAAACCAGCCGTTGTGCTGATAGCCCCAGGCATGGTTGATATAGTCTGCTTCAAAAAGCACTGCCAGCGCAGGGAGATCGCCTTCCTCTTCTATTATGATGTCCTCTTTCGGTTCGCAGGAGAAAATAAAAGTTGTCAGGAGGATAAGCAGTCCTGAAAAGATATTGACATGGCTTAGTTTGATATCTTTTTGTGTATTCTTCATTTGTTTTTGAGAGTCTTTGATTTACTCGTTTGACCCCCAAATTATCGGAGAAGTTGGAAGGGGTAAACAAATTGTTGTCCAGAACAGGTCAACCCCGTAGTTTATAAGAACTCCTTATGGCATACTCTGTTCTCTAAGGAGCTTCATTCTTCCTGTATTGTTCTAATTGTTCATCGAATGTCTGACTTTCCTTATGCATTTTGTCGATGTAAAAGCTATTACCATTTCTGGTATCCAGCTTTTTGGCTCTTTTGGTTGCCATTGAACGGAACCATGTTTCTAATGACTCAGTGCCGTACTGGCCGCTATCATTCAAAATCAAGACATCACTACTTTCACGATCCGAAAGGTTGATATTGAGACTTGTCCACTGCTCATCATAGAGTTTCATAGCTCTGAAAAAGAGTGTACAGGCGAGGTAGAAGTTAAATTTTCGAAGCGCACTCACACGTTCGGTAATAAATGTCAGTTGATGGGGAATTACCTCTATCCCTCTGATAAATTTTTTTGAGATTCCCCAAAAAGGAAGCATCCTTGCATAACTCCCGCTTTTGAATAGTTTCTCATCCATATCTTTTTTAGCCAGTGCATCATATTTCTCTGCCATTTCCCAATTACCCTTTAGGTAATAGAGTTTTACCAACTTTGAATAGGTTCTTCTCGGTACATCTTTGCAGGTAAGTTCACCTGCCACAATCGGTTCAACGAGCTTTTCTACTCTGCCGTACTGCCCCATGTCAATCAAAAGATCAAGAGAACCATCAATTTGGCAAGCTTTGCAATCGTCCATGACATCTCTGCTGGTACCAATCTCCAGTTTTTCCTGCAGCTTAAGTGCTTCTTCCGGGCGACCCATGCTGTAGGCGAGATAGCCCTTATAGAAAACCACGGTTTTGCCTGGCCATCGGCTGTTATTTATCCTCGTTTCAAAGTCGGTAAAAATATTGTCAATCCGTTCTTTAGGAATATCACTAAAACTGGGTAAGGCGCTCATGATCCATTTGTAGGACCATAACAGGATCAATTGTTGGGAAAATTTCAATTCTCTGCTGTCGGCATATTCTATTTGTTTTGCAAACATGGAAATGGCTTCTTCCTTATAATTCAAAAAAACAGCCTGCGCGATAAAAGAATCTCTTGCATCAAATTCGAGTTCAGGGTCTTTGAGCCATTTGGCTCGTTGAATACATTTGAAGGCCAGTTTTTTATTGGCCTCAGTATAATTTTTTCTACATATTTTGAATGCCTCTCGTACGTCTTCCTTAGTTTCTAACTTCATGGTCGTTTATTGTGAAAGTGCGAGTGTCGCCAGCTGGTTGAGGTTGTGATTCATGGTTTCAAGCTCTAAAAAGTTCAGTGGGTAATGTCCCATCAGCATGGCGTTTGTAAGCAGGGTTTCTACTACGGGCCTGTCGAAATTGCTTGAGTTCTTTATCAAACTCTTAACAATCCTGTTATTATAGTTGAGGTAGATAGTAGAAGAATGACTCTCCATATTTCCAAAAACATTTTCTGTAATGGCAGCCCAATCTGAATTGGCAGTTGCACTTATTTCATCTATATCCCTGGCCAGTTGGGTATCCATATTGGCATGATAGATCGCAGGAATATTCTCAGGATCGAATTGTTTCAGTGCAATGCGGCAGTTGAATTTGTCAAGATGTGCCTGGAGGGCAGTCAGCCTTGATTTGAAGGCTTCATATTCATCAAGAGGAATCTCTTCTAAAAAATTACCAAAGAAGGCAGCATCGGCTTCAATGTAATTTTTGGAACGATCAATTTTGGCTATACGCTGCAATACGGCAGCATCATGAAGATAACCGGCATTTACCACGAGTTGGTTGTTGCCCATAGCAACGGGCACTACTTGCCTGAATTCATCAATATCTGATACATAATATACTGATGTAGCTTGTTCTTTTATTTCCTCAAGGGTCATTTGTCCATGCGATGTAGGAAAGGTAAACCATTGATAAACGAACTGTAAAAAATCAGGATCGCTAAGAGCCATTTTTTTGAGAGCTGCACTATGCGAGGCAATGATTTGTCGGAGTGCCTTGGGAGTCTTGCTGGCTAGCTCTCTCAGGTATTGTTTTATGGCATTGCCTATATGTTCTTTCAGGAGATCGCAACGGTCATCGGGGTAGATACTTTCTCTCGAGGCATTCAAACCCAGATCATTCGTATTGATGATTACCTTAACAAAGAAAGCCCAATCAGGTAGAAAATCGCCACATTTTTCTGTAATGAACATGCGCTTCACATAAAGCCTTCCTGCGCTTTGATTACTCAGATGGTCAGTAAAGGGCAATATGTAGACTAAACCTTCAGCCGGACAGATTTCGGTAGGTTTAAGAACAAAGCAGTTGCTGAATGACTGATCAAATATTTCATAACCTTTGGTGAGCAGCAGGTGGTTGCCCTCGTTCGCTTCCCATGGGAAGAGCTGGTTGATTTGCCGCGCTTCGCCACCATTAGCTTCCAACAAAATGGGTAAGTCAATATGTCCCGCATAATGGGAGATATTGTGTCTTAGTTTGTTTTCACTAATGTCTGTTCCTTTTCTGAGCTTGAGCACTACTTTGGTGCCTGTTGTCAAGCTCTCTGTCGCTTTTTCTACTTTATAAGTGCCGTTTATATAGCCTGTCCAGCGAAAGGTTTCTGAACCATTGGCGGACCTGGTAAGTAAGGTGATTTCATCGGAAACCATAAAACATGAGAGAATCCCTATGCCAAACTGACCAATAAAATCGGACCTGAGTTCACCGTATTTGTCTGCTGACTTGGAACTGGACCCTATACGGGCCAGGAACTCAGTAATCTGAGATTCAGTGAGGCCAATACCATTATCAGATACCACAATACCTGCACTTTCGTCATTATCAAAGTATTCTATGAGCACTTCAGGCTCGAATTCCTCCTGTCTTTTTCTTGCAAGTATGGCATCGGCTGCATTTTGAATGAGTTCTCTGATGAAGACCTCATCACGACTGTAGAGGTGGTCGGATAGAATTTTAATAATACCACTAAGCTCTACCTGGAATGGTTGGCTGTTCATGAAGGTTGGACACTTTTTAGATTTGAGTTTTAATCTAAAAATAAACCGTGGAAATAATTACTTATCGTAAATACTTTCCACGGTTTTGACTTATGTCATAATGAAGCAGCCTTCTTTTTTAACTTAAACCTTCCAGCTTTTCTTCCAGTACTTTAATTTTTGCCTCAGTATCTGCCTTTTTGTTTCGCTCAATGGTGATAACCTTTTCTGGCGCATTGTTGACAAAACGCTCATTGCCCAGCTTACCCATAATACCTTTGAGGAAGCCTTGCAGACGATTCAACTCTTTGGTAATCTCTTCCTTTTCTTTCTCCAGATCGATTTTACCCTCCATCGGGACAAAGAATTCATCTCCTTTGATGACGAAACTCTGTGCCTGAGCTACTTTTTCATCCGTAAAGCTTAGGTCGGTCAGCATTCCCATCTTAACAATGACCTCTCTGAAAGTTGAGAAACGACTCTCGTCTTTCGTCTTTATTGCCAGAGCCAGGGGTTCTCTGGGAGACATGCCATTTGTAACCCGAATATTTCTGATGTTTGAAATAACCTCAAAGGCCAGCTCCGCCTCTTTTACAATTTTCAGATCCGCAGCCTCAGAAGTTGGGTATTCCGCTATTATAATGTCTTCACCTTCGGCCCTGTCTCGCAATAGTGACCATACTTCTTCTGTAATAAATGGAATGAATGGATGTACGAGACGCATGACTCTCTCAAAGAAATCTATGGTTGCTTCCAGCGTACTTGCCGCAATTGGCTGTTGGTAGGCAGGCTTTACCATCTCCAGGTACCAACCTGAAAAGTAATCTCTGCTGAGCTTGTATGCAGTCATCAGGGCATCAGACATACGAAACTTGCTGAAATGATCTTCCATTTCAGAAACTGCCTGATTGAATTTGGATTCAAACCAATCAATGGCCACCTGATCGGCTTTTCCATCGAGGTTCGGGTCCACTTCCCAGCCCTTGATCAAGCGGAGTGAGTTCCATATTTTGATGTTATATTTTCCTCCCTGCTCAATCAGACTCATGTCAAAAAGCAGATCATTGCCGGCAGGAGATGAAAACAGCATCCCCGTTCGGATGGCGTCTGCTCCGTATTCAGCAATCAAATCAAGTGGGTCAGGGGAGTTGCCCAGCGATTTGGACATTTTTCTGCGCTGCTTATCTCTTACTATCCCGGTGAGATAAACATGCTTAAATGGTTTCTGATCTGTATACTCATAGCCAGCTATGATCATACGCGCCACCCAGAAGAACAGAATCTCAGGGGCAGTAACCAAAGTAGCGGTAGGGTAGAAGTAGTCCAGATCGGGGTTGGCTCCCTTAATGATCTTTCCTTTTTCCTTGTCGAAATACTTGTCGTTGAAACCATCGAACACAGCAATGGGGAAAAGCCAGGACGAGGCCCAGGTATCGAGCACATCTTCATCCTGTCGCAGATCAGCAGCAGTCAGGCCGGCATTGCCAGAGGCCTCTTGTGCCATGGTCAGGGCTTCTTCGGCAGTTTCTGCTACTACAAAGTCGTTTTCACCTTCACCATAGAAGTAAGCCGGAATCTGCTGTCCCCACCAAAGCTGACGGGAGATACACCAATCGCGTACGTTTTCCATCCAATGGTTATAGGTGTTCTTGAACTTGGCAGGCAGTAGTTCTACCTCATCGTCCATTACCACCTCATGGGCAGTGCGCGAAATTTCTTTCATTTTGATGAACCACTGCAGGGAGAGTTTGGGCTCTATCACTGTATTGGTTCTTTCTGAGCGACCAATGCGGGTGGTAAACTCTTCAAAGCCCAGACCGTAGCCAGCTTCGTTCAGGTCTTTAATGATCTCATCCCGCACAGCAAAGCGGTCCATGCCCACATACTTATTCACTCCACATTTCTCATTGAGTTTACCATTCAGGTCGATGGTATCAATCACCTCCAGGTTATGGCGCTGGCCAATCTCATAATCGTTCGGGTCATGGGCCGGGGTTACTTTCAGGCAACCAGTACCGAATTCTACTTCTACATAGTCATCTCCGATAATCGGAATTTCACGATTGATAAAGGGTACGAGTGCTGTCTGACCAATCAGATGCTTGAAACGATCGTCTTTTGGGTTTACGGCTATGGCAGCATCACCCAGTATCGTTTCAGGTCGCTGAGTAGCGATGACTACTTTCTCATCCGAATATTTAATGTCGTACTGGAACTTATAGAGTTTCGAAACTTCATCTTCATCGGCATATATTACCTCCTCATTGGATACCGTGGTTTGTGCTTCCACATCCCAGTTGACCATGCGCAGATCCCGATAGATAAAGCCTTTTTTGTACAGGTCTACAAAAACCCTGATCACGGCTTTGTGATAACCCTCATCCATGGTAAAGGCCGTGCGTTCCCAATCGCAGGAGGCCCCGAGCTTTTCGAGCTGCTTCAGAATAATACCTCCGTACTTTTCCTTCCATTCCCAGGCATGAGTCAGAAACTCATCTCTGGTAAGGTCAGATTTTTTGATGCCTTTTTCACGAAGCATGCGCACTACTTTGGCCTCGGTGGCGATAGAAGCATGGTCGGTACCAGGTACCCAGCAGGCCTCTTTGCCTTCCATTCTGGCCTTACGAATAAGAATGTCCTGAATGGTATTGTTCAGCATATGGCCCATGTGTAGTACTCCTGTGACATTTGGTGGAGGAATGACGATGGTGTAGGGTTCCTTTTCAGGATTGGCCTTGGCATGGAAATACCCTTTTTCCATCCAGTGCTGATACCACTTATCTTCTACCTCTGCAGGATTGTACTTTGTTGAAATGGACATTGACTTGTATGCTTAAACCTTGATTGCTTTTTAGAAAAATAAATAACTGACGAAAATGCTTGTCACCAGCATTTTGTCAGGCTTAACCCTTGACATTTGAAAATCACCACTTAGGTTTTAATAATTCGTTACCAACTAGTTGATTTTCAAATCGTCAGATTATGCAATAGCCGCCATTGCATAATTACGGTTAAAATTCAGGGGGCAAAAATAGGGTTAATAGTCCATAGTCCATAGCTGTAGGACGATAGAATTATACGGGAAAGGGCTTATCTGAGTACCCTTATATCTCCCCGAATGCTTTCATTGAAGAGCTTGCCGTTAACGTTGAAGGAATATGATACGGCATAGGCATAATTACCATCAGGTACATTCTGGCCATCGACCGTACCCGGCCAGCCAGCTGCTACATCGCTGGTGGCAAATACCACTGTACCCCATTGGTTGAATACCATGAGCTGAAAGGTATCCAGCGTGCAGCTGGATTTTACGCCAAACACATCATTTTCTCCATCGCCATTCGGACTGAAGGCATTGGGTACAAACACACGAGGGAATTGCTCTATCACCTCTACCTGCTGACTCGTTTCGCAGCCATTGGCATCTCTGATAATGACCGTATAGTTTCCTCTGGAAAGACCTGTAGCGGTAGCTCCGTTTTGTACGGGTGTCAGGTCCCAGATAAATTCATAGTCGGGAGTTCCTCCCATAGCGCCTACGGTTACTTCTCCATCCGAGGATTGCGGGCAAATAGGCTCGTTGATGAGCTGTGATAAATCCGGTTCGAGCAGGGTTGGTTCTGTAAGTACAAAAGTCTCGTTTTTGGTACAGCCATTGGCATCAGTTACCAACAGTCCGTAACTACCGGCTGCTCTGCCACTAATGCCGGCACTGGTCATCGGTAGCACATTGCCTTCCATGGTCCACTGGTAGGTATAGGGAGTAGTTCCTCCAATTACGGTGGCATCGGCAAAGCCGGTATTGTTTTGAAAACAGGTAAGGTTGCCGGCATCAAGAGCTGAGATAAAGAGCTCATCAGGTTGGTTGATAGTAACAGTGTTGGTGATAGTACAAAGGTTGTCATCGGTTACCGTATAGGTATAATCACCAATGGGCAGGTTGTCTCTGCTGGCGCCTGTAGCACCATCATCCCAGGTGACCACAAGGGTACCAGTGCCTCCGGTGGGGTTTACGGTTATGGCACCGGTAGATTCTCCAAAGCAGCCTACATCAGTAAGTGTGGGCGCTGAAAAGATTTGTGGGAAGAAGGTGACATTAAGTACCGGAGAAAAGCCTTCACAATCTGTAATCAGGGGATTGGATTCCCTGAAACTGATCTGACCGGGAGCGTCTCCGTCCCACCTTACCGTTACCTCGTTAACCCCATTGGGGGTAGTGAGGGTACCATTGACAACCGTCCAGTCGTAGACAGACCCGGTAGAGAAGGGTACAGAATACGTAGATTCAGTCACCGGGGCCAGGCACAATTGTGTAAGACCCATTGGAGTGGCAGGCTCCAGTCTTTTGTTAATCACCACATCATATCGTATTGTATCGCCTACACAGCCTGCAGCCGTGGTAGGCAGTACTTTTAAAAAAGCGTCCGGGTTGGTGCTGAGCCAGTCGACCGTTACCTGATCGGTATTGGCACCACTGGTAATATTACCTCCACTTATAAACCATTGGTAGGTATAGCCCGCTCCGCCAGAAACGTTGTACAGAATGTTATTCACATCAGGACATACAGAAGCTGGTCCTGTTACCTCAACATTTTCAGGTACCGGTATCAGCTCAAAAGTAAAATCCGTTACGGAAGCACAGCCGTTGTCGTTGAAGGTTCCTCTCACAAATATCTTATCCCCATTGGCTGCAGTATAGTCCTTGGCCAGGGCATTGTTGCCCAGGACGGCATCGTCTTCAGTTTCATGATAGGAAACATTGATGCGAGGGTTATTGCCGGTAATAAAATCGTTGAGTGTGGTCAGGTCGAATAATTCTGCATCATTATTCTCTAAATCACATATAGGCGGAACCACCGGGGCATTGATATCGGGCTCTCCGGCTATATCAGCACTGCCGTTCCAGTTAATGGCAAAGCCCTGATTGTTGTTTGAGAAATTATCGATTAAAAGTACATAGGTCTCTCCGGCTTGTACATTGAGCTCACTTACAAAGCCATCTCCCCCTGAATCTTCAGAGGGATCAGTAGCGGTTGGGCTCAGTCCCGTGATGCCTGAAGCACTTGGTGAGGCATAGCTGCAACGAATGGAAGGGCCGAGGCTGTTGCAGCTTACATTGGGACCGAAAATGGCAAAGTCATAGTCGTCTCCGGCATTATTAGGGGTAATGGTAAAGCCAAAGGTGCCGTCCTCTTCTATGGGAATGGTCAGCCATAGACTTTGATTTTCTTCTACCCCGCAGGCTGGCTGTGGATTGCCGGGTGTGCTGAAGTCATCGGCCCCGTCTCCGGCCGAATTGAAGCTGAGGTTGGTATTACCACAAACCACCAGTCTGTCGCCACAATCTACCGGGTTCTGTGCGAAACAGTGGCTTGAAATAGCCAGTGTCAGGGAAAAAAAGATAAATAATCTCTTCAAGTTTTTATGCATGTTGATTCTTGCGAATCGCTATTCAAACGCCAAAAGTGGTGAAAAATGATAAGGTTCCTGAAGGGTTTTCGCGGATAAGTACAAAATCCGTGATTTTGTGGCACTGGGGAATACAATTCGGCATGATTCTCTAAAATAATTTGAGATTTCAGAAAATGTAACGGGGTTGTTTACATTTGATACATAAATTTGATGCTATGACAACAAAAGCAAATAACCCGGCCTTGCGTTCATGGGTAGAGATACCTCAGAACTCAGATTTTCCGATTCAAAACCTGCCCTTCGGTATATTCAAAACAGAATATATGGATGCCGGAGCGGGGGTGGCCATTGGTGAGCACGTGCTTGACCTTACATACCTGTATGAGAATGGTTTTCTGGATGGACTAGGGTTACCTGCCGGAGTTTTTAACCAGAAGTATCTGAATGACTTCATGGAGCTTGGTAAGAAATCTACCAGGGCGGTGCGAGAGCGTCTCTCTGAGTTGCTAAGTGTGGATAATGACGAGCTGAGTGGTAATAAAGCAGCCAGAGAGCTGGCACTGATACCCATGGCTGAGGTAGAAATGCTGATGCCTGTGCGCGTACCAAATTATACTGATTTCTATTCTTCTGAGCAGCATGCCTATAATGTGGGGTGCATGTTCCGGGATCCTGAAAATGCCCTGATGCCCAACTGGAAACATATTCCGGTAGGCTATCACGGTCGTGCCTCGTCTATTGTGGTGTCTGGTACAGATTTTCATCGTCCGAAAGGGCAAACCAAAGCTGATGATGCTACGATGCCTTCCTTTGGTCCTTGCAGACTACTGGACTTTGAGCTGGAAATGGCATTTATCACCTGTAAGGAAAACGGCCTGGGTGAGTCTGTATCCATTGATAAGGCAGGCGACTATATCTTTGGTTTTGTATTGTTAAACGACTGGTCTGCCAGAGATATACAGAAATGGGAATATGTGCCATTAGGACCGTTTTTAGCCAAGAGCTTTGCATCGCATGTTTCACCCTGGATCGTCACCATGGATGCCCTGGAGCCTTTCAGGGTGGCAGGTCCGAATCAGGACCCTGAGGTGCTGGACTACCTAAAGACCGATGGAGATTTTCACTATGACTTAGACCTTCAGGTGGGAATCCAACCTGCCGACAGTGAAGAAACAGTGGTTTGTAATTCTAATTTCAAACATATGTACTGGAATGTACAGCAGCAGGTAGCCCATCATACGGTGAATGGCTGTAACCTTCAGGTGGGAGATATGTATGGCTCAGGTACTATTTCAGGACCGACACCCGAGGCCTATGGATCCATGTTGGAACTGGCCTGGAGAGGTACCAAACCTTTGACCCTGAATGATGGTTCTGAAAGAAAGTTTATCATGGATGGTGACACTGTGATCATGCGGGGTCATGCAGAAAAAGACGGGGTGAGGATAGGCTTTGGAGAAGTGAAAGCGACTGTGCTTCCGGCTAAGTAAGTAACTTCGTTAATGGTTAATGGTTAATGGTTAATGGTTAATGGTTAGCCTTTGGATTCCTAAATGCTATAATCTATGAAAGTTGATCCGAAAGATATATCGACCCCTGAGCTGCATGGTTTATTGTTGGGTACCATAGGTCCCAGGCCCATAGCCTTTGCCAGCACAGTAGATGGTGAGGGGAATGTGAACCTGAGTCCATTTAGCTTTTTCAATGTATTCAGTGCCAATCCACCTATGCTTATATTTTCTCCGGCCAGAAGAGTGAGAGATAATACACAAAAGCATACACTGGAAAATGCCATGGAAACCAGGGAAGTGGTGATCAGTGTGGTGACTCATGAGATTGTTGAGCAGATGTCGCTGTCCAGCACAGAGTATGGCAAGGGCGTCAACGAGTTTGTGAAATCGGGACTCACTGAAGTGCCTTCAGAGCGCGTAAAACCACCGAGAGTAGGGGAGTCTCCCGCTTCATATGAATGTGTGGTTCGGGATATTATTCATCTGGGATATGAGGGTGGTGCCGGAAATCTTATTCTTTGCGAGGTGGTACTGGCTCATATTGATGAGGCTATTCTGGATGCCAATGGAAAACCTGATCCTTTTAAAACGGACCTTGTAGGACGTATGGGAGGTGATTGGTATAGCAGGGCTAACGGAGCTGCGCTTTTCACCTTGCCTAAACCAATCCGCAACAAGGGCATAGGAGTAGATAAAATCCCAACATCAATTAGGGAAAGCACCATACTTACGGGTAATAACCTTGGAAGGCTCGGGAATATTGCCACACTTCCCACCACCGAAGCAGTAGAAGAATTTGCAAAAACACCTGAAATAGAAGACTTATTGCTGCGTTTTAGAAATGATTTTGAATCTTTGGAATACCATTTGCACCAAAAAGCACAGGAATTTTTAAACGAAAATCAAGTATACCAGGCCTGGCTTACCTTATTGCAGGCTGTTTAATTCAATACCTTTATCACTTAATCGAAGAAAATGAAAAAATTAATTTTAACACTTGCCCTGGCGTTTATCGGTTTTAGCGCCTCTGCACAGTTTACTTTAGGCCCGAGGGTCACTCTGACCTCTTCATCTTTAGACTTAAAAGATGCAGTAGCAAATGTAGCCGAAGGTGACTCTGAATTTGGATACCAGTTTGGAGTATTTATGAGGTTTAAAGTACCGGTGATCGGACTTTATGTTCAACCTGAGGTTTTGCTCAGCAAACAAGAATCTATGTTGAACATCAACAGTACTGATGTTGATTTTAGTTTTAACAAAATTGATGTACCTATCATGGTAGGCGGTAAAATTGGTCCGCTTCGTATCAATGCAGGTCCTTCTTTGAGTTTTTTAACCAGTGCTGAAAGTACAGCAGGAGCGGTTGTTACAGATATCAAAGACAATTACAACAGCACTACGGTTGGCTACCAGGCGGGTATTGGTCTGGATATTCTCAAGTTTGTTATTGACGTGAAATATGAGGGAAGCCTGAGTACTTTCGGAGAAAACCTGACAGTTGGCGGTACCAGTGTTAGTACAGACCAGAGAACTTCTCAGGTAGTATTTGCGGTTGGTTTTAAGTTGTTTTAATCCACGCTTATAGCTGTATTGGCAGAAAAGAATATTGTAAATTTACCTGACGATGATCAGGAGTTCCCCAAGGTACTGCCTTGGGGATTTTTTTTAGTTAAGTCTCAGTCAAAAATGAAAAAGCTTTTAACCCTACTTATTCTGTTTGTTTCAATAACCGGTGCTTACGCCCAGATCAATTTTGGTCCCAGGGTAACCTTGTTACAGAGCCGGTTGAGCCTGAAAAATGAAGCAGCCGTGGTTTCAGAAGCCGACCCTGCTACGGGCTATCAACTGGGGGCTTTTATGCGTGCCAAGTTGTTCGGGTTGATATTGCAACCTGAACTGCTCTATACGCAGTCAAAGTCGGGGTTTAATATTGAAGGAGTAGGCAGCTACAAACTGGAGCTTGACAAGATTGACTTACCGATTATGATCGGTTATGAGCTAGGACCGGTGCGTCTTCAGGGAGGGCCTGTTTTCAGCCTGGTAACTGAAAGCAAAAGAGAACAACCTAATGGCACCGTACTCTTTGTTCGCAATGAGTACAGTTCTACCTCAGTGGGCTATCAGGGCGGAGTGGGAATTGATTTATGGAAGTTTGCCATCGATATCAAGTACGAGCGAGACCTGACCAACCTGGGAGATAATCTCGACCGTGGCTTGCAGGCTAAACAGAGACAAAACCACTTTGTTTTTGCTTTAGGTTACAAAATCCTTTAGGAGTATATCTACCACTACACATCCCTTTGGTTTCTTAAAGGGATGCTTTCGTACAGATCAAAAGAACATACATACCCACCTGGGCCATCGACCAAATTATAAGCAGAAGGTCTCTAAACACTTAGTCGTTGACTTACGATCGACCTGATGTGCCGTGCCGATCTTGGCTTATTCGCTGCCTCAACGATTCACACATCACTATTAACTAATCAACCAATTTGGTTTCTTTTCGCTTCTTGTTGGCTTTTTTGGTGGCTTCCACATTCTTTTCGATGCGGTGACCCGGGCGCGACCAGCGGGTTTTTTCGCCTTCTGCCTCTGTCATTTCTTCTGGTGCCAGTGGAGTAGGCTGTGCTCCTTTGGCGTAAGGCTTCATCGGGTTAATTCCCAGAATCTTGAAGAGGTCCATGTCCTCGTTTACATCCGGGTTGGGTGTAGTGAGTAGCTTGTCTCCTGCAAAGATTGATCCCGCACCTGCCAGAAAGCAGAAAGCCTGACCTTCCTGACTCATTTCTGTACGGCCGGCACTCAGTCTTACCGTGGTATTAGGCAATACAATGCGCGTAGTGGCTACCATACGAATCATATCCCAGATAGGAGTGGTTTCCTGCTCTTCCAGCGGGGTACCTTCTACGGCTACCAGTGAATTGATGGGTACCGATTCTGGCTGAGGGCTCAGACTGGCTAGTGCCAGCAGCATACCGGCTCTGTCTTCAATAGACTCACCCATGCCTATGATACCACCACTGCAGACGGTCACATTGGTTTTTCTTACATTTTCCAAGGTTTTAAGCCTGTCGCCATAGCCACGCGAAGAGATGATCTCTCCATAATATTCTTCTGATGAATCCAGGTTGTGGTTGTAAGCATACAACCCGGCTTCAGCCAGACGTTGGGCCTGGTTTTCATTGAGCATGCCCAGGGTGCAGCATACCTCCATGTCCAGCTTATTAATGGTGCGGACCATATCCAGTACCTGTTCAAACTCAGGACCATCTTCTACATTTCTCCAGGCAGCACCCATACACACCCTTGATGAGCCGGTAGACTTAGCACGAAGCGCTTGTGCCTTAACCTGATCTACAGTCATCAGATCGTTGGTTTCAATATCCGTATGGTAACGAGCCGCTTGTGGGCAGTAAGCACAGTCTTCAGGACAACCCCCGGTTTTAATGCTCAGCAGTGTGCTGATCTGCACTTCTCTGGGGTTGTGATATTGCCTGTGTACGGAAGCTGCTTCATATACCAGCTCCAGTAAAGGTTTGTTATAAATATCTATGATTTCTTCCTTCGTCCAATCGTTCCTGATCTCGCTCATACTGTTCTGCTCTAGAGGCGGCAAATTAAGGAGGAGGGGTATTACATCCAATGGAAAAGCCAGAAATACTACCTTTGCCCCCAATGAAAGGCATCTACTTACTATTGGGTACCAACCTGGGCGATCGTGCGAAGAACCTCGCCACTGCGAGAAACCTCCTGGAGGAACAGAAAATAGCCATTAAAGCCCTTTCGGCTGTTTATGAAACGGATGCCTGGGGTATTGAGGAGCAGCCTGGTTTTCTCAATCAGGTACTGAAAGTAGCTACTGATTTATCGGCTAAAGAACTGCTAAAGACCATTCTCGGGGTTGAGCTGGAAATGGGCCGCGTACGCATTCAGAAATGGGGGGAGCGGCTGATCGATATTGATATCCTGTATTATCAGGATCAGGTGATAGATACTGATGAACTTAAGGTACCTCATCCTGAAATACAGAATAGGAGATTTACGCTAGTGCCGCTGGTAGAATTGGCAGCTGAGGAGGTGGATCCGGTGTCGGGAAATACGCAGCAGGAGCTGCTGGCGGTTTGTCCTGATAGGCTGGAGGTAAGGATGCCATCCCTTTGAGGGATGACATCCTTACCCTCTTTTTACTCATACCGGATACTCTCCGTTGGGTTGGAAACTGCGGCCCGCCAGGTTTTAAAACCAATGGTAAGAAAGGCAACCAAACCTACTGCCAGCCCGCTGGCGAGGAATAGGGGCCAGTTGCTGAATATGTTGATCTTATAGACAAAGTCGGTGAGCCACTGATTCATAAAGTACCAGGTGACGGGTATCGCCAGGGCACTGGCAATTACAATCAGAAGTAAGAACTCTTTAGAGAGCAAACCAATGATTTGTTGGGCAGTAGCCCCCAATACTTTTCTGATTCCCAGTTCTTTCTGTCGTTGACGGGCCGTATAGGTCGCCAGTCCGAATACGCCCATGCAGGCGAGTAAAATAGAGATGGCCGTAAAGGCAGAGAATACACGACCTTGCTTCACCTCATTTTCATAAAGCTGTTCGATGGAGGCGTCCAGGAACTCATATTGCATGGGGTAGGCGGGTGAGAAGCGTTCCCACTTTTCCTGTACGCTGGTCATCGCAGATGCCAGATTTGCTGCATTGAGCTTGATCGCCACCCTGCGATGCCTCAGTCCATTGACAAAGATCAGCGGTTCCATCTGCTCCTTGAGTGAGGTGAAGTTGTAATTCTTGCTGACACCGATAATGCGCAGATTCAGATTCCACGAGGGGATGGTTACATTCTGCCCCAATACTTCTTCCGGAGTCAGGCCCATGTTTTTCATGGCCATTTCGTTGACCACTGCGGTTTGATCCTGATCAGATTCCAGGCCCTGGGCGAACGATCGTCCGTGAATAATCTCGATGCCGAAGGTTTCGAAATAGTCTTCATCACCCCAGCCTATGCGCAGCTGGTGATTGTCTGCCTGGCCGGGTACTTCCATGGTAGTGGCATCGTGAAAACCTCCGGGTTCGCCTCCCGTAGCGGTAACTGAGATCATATCAGGATCGTCTGCAAAAGAGTTTTTGAAAGCTTCCAGGTTTTGTCTGATCTCGTTGTTGTTGATGTCCAGCATCACAATAGCCTCTTTATCGAAGCCCAGGTCTTTGTCCTGCACAAAATTCATTTGCCGTGAAATCAACAGAGTGGCCGCAATCATAAAGATGGAGATAAAGAACTGGGCAATGACCAGTGATTTTCTCACCACCACATTTTTACCAGAGCTGAATTTCCCTCCTTTGAGCACTTTCAGTGGATGAAAGGATGAGAGTAGCAAGGCAGGATACAGACCTGCTATGAGTAAGGTAGACCCGAAGAGGATTGTGGCAAACAATATCAGGTTGGAGTCACCCCAGTTTATGGCTATATCTAGCCCAAAGAAGCTGTTAAAAAGGGGTAACAGCACCAGCGAAAAAACAAAGGCCAGTACGGTGGCGAACAGGAGAATGGTGATAGATTCGCCCAAAAACTGGAAGATCAATCGAGTGCGGTGACCTCCCAGTACTTTTCTCACGGCAATTTCCTTGGCTCGCTTAAAAGACTGAGCTATGGAGAGATTGACATAATTGAAGCAAGCGATAAGCAAAATGGCAAGCCCCACAGCCCCCAGGATGTAAATGGTATTGATATCACCATGTCGTACAAAATCAAAGGAAGTCTCATTGTTAAAATAGAGCTCGTTTAAAGGCTCCAAAGTCAGGGAGAGACTCACCCCAAAGGCTGCAAAATCTTCTCCGAAGTACTTCTGCATAAATTCATCTAACTGGCCATCTACATAGGCTGCTTCCTGGGGAGTGGGTATTTTTACATAGGTAAACAGTCCGTTGTTCCACCAGCGATCCAGGGTCATCAAATTGATATTGAGTACCATGCTGAATTCGAGGTGGCTCTTCGCTGGCGGATCGCCCATAATGCCGGTAACGATAAAATCAGCAGAGTTATCTACATTAATGATTTTGCCAATCGGGTCCTCATCTCCAAAGTACCTGCGGGCCGTTTCATTGGTCAATACCACTTTATTGGTGCCGTCCAACACCTTATCTGCAGTGCCGCTGAGTAGAGGGTAAGAGAAGAAGCTAAAGAAGTTACTATCTGCCAGGACGATGTTATCTTCAATGAATTTTCGTTCTCCGATGGTCACCAATGCATCAGCCGGCATGGCACGTGTTGTAGCAGTGATGCTGGATGGGAAATCCGTTTGCAGGGCAGGAGCAAATGGGCCCGAGGTGACGCCTATCCTGTCAGGAGTGGCATCATTCATACCCACCCTCAAGGTGCGATAGATAATATCTTTGTCTTCGTGGAAATTATCATAACTCATTTCGGACTTGATATGGAAGTAGAGAAAGAGTACACAGACCAGCCCCATGGAAAAGCCCATAATGTTGATGACTGAGCTGGCTCCCTGTTTAAAGAGGCTGCGAATGGTAAAGAGCGGATTGAAATTAAACATGATTTCGAATTTTGAGATTTTTAACTTTTTGAGTGTAGAGGGCCGCAGGTAGTTGAGTAGCTCAAACCAATACCGTAAGGCCGGAAAACGAACAGCTGACCGGCTGTTCTGTATATGATATTCTATTAGATTTCCCTCAATCTCTTCCGCCAACTCAGTGCGGCAGAGCCAGCGAATAAGCTTCAAAGAAAAAGAAGAGGGACCGGAGTTTTGTGCGGGCATCAGGCGAATTTGAGGGCGTAGTCAGGGATTTGATTCCAGAGCATCTGCCGTTGCTCATTGGCTTCTTTCAGTATCTCCTTACCCGACCCAGTGAGTTGATAGATGCGTTTTCTTCTACCGCCTCGCTCCTGGGTAGCTCCCGACATTTCTGAGCCCAGGAATCCCTTTTTTTCCAGGCGGCTGAGGGTCGAGTGTAGTGCTCCCATAGCAACGCTGCGTTTGATTTGGGCCAGTACCTCATCCTTGATTCTGAGTACATAGGCTTCTTCCTGAAGGATGAGTACAATGAGCAAAACCAGCTCTTCGAACTCACCAAGATTAGTACCTTTCATAACAGATTGTGTATTTGTTTCTACTTTGTAGGATGAATGTACGGAAAGAAATTTGATTTGTTTCTATTATTCAGAACAAAGGAGTCAGTTTTTGAAAAAGGGTTGCATAAGGGGGGATGTTTATATTGGGTATTGGGTATTGGGTATTGGGTATTGGGTATTGGGTATTGGGTATTGATTATTGTTTGGTCGGGCCGGAGGAGTGTAGTGCCGGGTCTTTATGTAGGTGAATTATCTCGCGTAGTAGGTGGGAAATTTCGCTTATTGATTTTTGTTATATCCGTTTTAATTCGTGGAACGTTCTTCGCTAACTGATTCCCTGATTCCCTGACTATCCGCTGACTCCTATTTCCTCTCCAGTTCATACTGATAAACCTGCCGGCCCAGCTCAGCCAGGAAAGGGAGGCCCAGCTCATCATATTCGTAAATGCCATCGTTGAAAATGCCGTTTTCGTTGATGTGCACCGTGGCCGTAAGAATAAACTCCACATCATTCTCTTTATCCTGAATGTAGGCTACATCCGTAAGTGTGCCATAGGCCATGCCCACTTTGTTGTAAATGCGGATGTTCTTTGGCATAGGCTGTTTGGTATCTCCGTACATAAAGAATTTCACGTAGCTGTCCCAGTGCTCACCATCGTTGTAATTGGGGTATTCACTTTCCAGTGCGTTGCGACTCATCCAGAAGCGGAGGAATTCATAGTCTTCTTCTATGAGGCCGAAACGCTCATTTTCCGGTAGTGACTCAGGAAAAATGATGGCCTTCATGATTTTATTGAGGCCTTGAATACTGAAGTAGTTTTTTTCAGTAAAGTCGAAAGGTTCGTTGAAGAGCTTACCGTCATTGTCGGTATAGCCTACACCTTTTATTATTCCTTTTAGGGGCAATGAATGACGATCGACTTGAGACTGAATTCCCTGTTGTACGTAGCTGATGCTATCGTGTGAGGAGAAGAGCATTGGCCAGGTCTGACTGTTGTCAGCTCCATACAGAAACTTGTGATTGATGTGAGCCGGGCCGATGCTCTTAGACTGAAGCTGTTCATTTACATAGTCGCGTCCCAGAAAGTCGAACAGGTAATTATAGGCGTCATTGTCACTGACCAAGAAGATTTTTTTGATCAGGTGAGCAGTCGTTAGCTTTCCATTTTCTTCTGTAGAATCCTTTTCGACAAGTACCTGAGTGTTATCATATGAGCTTATGGTAAAAGGGCTTTCTTTGGAAATGTCTTTTCCGTTCCTTTTGAGTTCATTCAACTTTTGCAGGGAGAGGACGGCAACGGGCATCTTTGCGGTGCTGGCGGGATAGAAATACTGCATGCTGTCCAGCTGAAAGCCGTGCTCAGTGAATACCGGATTACCCTGCTCATCCCGGTCAATTTGTGTATAGAGAATTTGTACTTCGTGCTTTGGCAGGTTGTCCACAATCTTCTTGATCTGAGGGGCATCACTAGCCATTATGGCTTCAAGCGGGTTTTTGTCAGAGGTTTCACAAGCCATAATTGTGAGAAGCATTGCTCCCAGAATGAGAGGTAGTTTTCGGTTGTAAGGCATAAAAAAAGAATTCTCTATCCAAGATAGAGAATTCTTCATAATACCGGTTGGGGTCAGGTACTTAGGCCACTCCTGATACCTCAGCTTCTCTATGGATCTTTCTGACCAGACCTTGTAATACTTTACCAGGTCCGCACTCTACAAACTGTGTAGCACCATCGGCTACCATGGCCTGTACAGACTGGGTCCAGCGTACGGGAGCCGTCAGCTGCTTTTTCAGGTTTTCTTTGATCACATCCAGGTCAGTAGAAGGCGCTGCCGTTACGTTTTGATAAACCGGGCATTTGGCTGCATTGAATTGGGTAGCGTCAATGGCTTTTTCCAATTCTTCTTTGGCAGGATTCATCAAAGGTGAGTGGAAGGCACCGCCCACAGGCAGGGGTAATGCTCTGCGAGCGCCAGCTTCTTTGGCTTTTTCGCAGGCAACCTCGATCCCTTTGTTCGAGCCTGAAATTACAAGCTGACCAGGGCAGTTATAATTGGCTGGCACTACCAATTCATCAATGCTCTCACAAAGTTCTTCCACGGCAGCATCTTCCAGGCCAAGCACTGCGGCCATGGTAGAAGGATTGATTTCACAGGCTTTTTGCATCGCCAGGGCTCTCTGCGAAACGAGTTTCAGGCCGTCTTCAAAAGAAAGTACGCCATTGGCCACCAGGGCAGAAAACTCTCCTAATGAGTGTCCGGCTACCATATCAGGAGCAAAATCATCGGTGATGGCTGCCAGTACTACAGAATGCAGAAAGATGGCCGGCTGTGTTACTTTGGTTTGCTGAAGCTCCTCTTTGGTACCTTCAAACATGATATCAGTAATGCGGAAGCCAAGAATCTCATTGGCCTTTTCCAGCATTTCTTTGGCTTTGGGTGAATTTTCGTAAAGGTCTTTGGCCATTCCGGGAAACTGGGCACCCTGGCCAGGAAATACGTATGCTCTCATTCAATCGAATTTTTAAGAATGGGCAAAAATAGGTAAAACCTGATTTCGATTATTCTTTGTAGGTTCAGAATTTCATAAATTTTGAATAGTCAAGGCACCTTTATGCTGATATGGCTGCCTGCCTTTTAGTTGAAACTAACAGTTTATAGGCAGTCTGAACACTAAATAATATCCAGAACTCAGGTTAAATAATCCTTAAGCATCTACGAAGCGTTGACGCAACTCCGGAGTTGGCATGCGGCAGGAGTCGCGTTTTCCCCACCAGCGATAGCGGTTTCTACCTATCATGTCGTACACCCAGTGTCTGATAAAGGGAGGAACTATGATAAAAATGTAAAGAAGAGGCCAAAGACTGTTGAGCTTTCTGGCAATGCGTAAAGCAGCACTGCTCTTTTTATAGACTTTGCCTTCGCTCAGAAGTACCAGGCTATCGAACTCTTCGGTATTGAAACCGAGTTCACCCAGCTTTTCCTGACCAAAATCTGATTGGAGTGCGGCAAACCTGAAGTGCTGTTTGGGATCGCGGTCGATAATGAAATTGACTGCCCCGTTACAGAGGTTACACACTCCGTCAAACAGCAGTACGTCTTTATGCCCTATCGTATGATCTGTACCCAATTTTTAAACTCCTGTGTCCTTTTTTCGGGATCGAATACATCAAAGGTAACAGTTACTTTATAATAGTAAGTTCCTGCCGGTACGTCTTTTCCATTGCTGTCTTTTCCGTTCCAGTTGATAAAGAAGTCAGGTTCTACCGTACCGCAGGTGCTGGAGCTGTACAGTTCGCTTCCACCCCAGCGATTGAATACCCGGAATTCTACCTGCTGTACAAAGCGTGGGCATTCCGAATTGGGCTGGTTAAAGGCTATAAAGGTATCATTCACGCCATCTGCGTTGGGGGTGAAGCTGTTAGGAAGTCTGTAATTGGGACAATTGTCAAAACAGACAGCTTGGCTCAGCCCACTCTCGTTATTCGACCGGTCCACCGCGCTTATTCTATAGCAACCCTTAAAGGAGGGAAGCCCGGTATGTACAAAGCTTGTTTCCCTGGTATTGGCAATAAGCTCGAAAGATGACTCTTCTCCTGTAGCGGAGAAGTAAACATTATAGCTGGCTACATCTGTATCGCTGGCATTTTTGGTCCAGTTGATTGTATTAGAAAAGTTGGAGAAGTTGCATGCCTCAGAGTATACATCCCGGCAATTTTGAGCTTCTACCAGCAGCATACTAAAACCATCAACCACAACTGTGTCGGTAATTACCGGATCAATGGTGATGACAGGATCTATGGGCGGAATCATATCACCGGGAAGAGCACAGACGATTTGAGAGTTATTGAGCAGGGGAGAAGGGATAAGCTCATTGCCATAGCTGCCCTGTGTGGTAATAAAATAGCAATATTCCAGCTCTGCAATCAGGTCATTGTTGTTGAAGCTTCCATCATCTGTGTAGATAAAGGATGACTGTCGGCTGTCAATGCTGTCAATGAGCACATATACATCTTCCTCCGCAGAAGCAGCGTCTGTTCTGTTACGATAGATATAATGATAGGGAGAGTCCTCTACCCGGTTGGTCCAGGGTACATTAGCTCTCCAGTTAATCTCAATTTCATCTACCACACTCACGGCTTCGAGCCTTATAGAGGAGGCAGGGTCTGAAGTACTAATGAGCTCATCGGGCGCACTGTCAGAGAAGAGCCTGACTTCATAGTGATACGGGTTGTCCCGGGTGTTGAGATTAGTATCCACAAAAGAGGTATCCTGGGTGCTGACCAATGAAGTACCGTTAGCTGAGCCTGTGAGCCCTGTATATCTTATGAGTTCATAGCGGTACGGTGGAGGGAAAAGGGTTTGATCAAGCTCCAGTGGGGAGTTCCAGCGAACTTCTATTTCGCCATTGCTCTCATCCGTCTCCAGTACCGAAACGTTGGTAATCAGTACATTATCTATGGGTATGGTCACACAAAATTCCTGTGAGGCGTAGCTGGTACCGCCCTTCGGGGATGGAAATTCAGCTACCAATCTGTAGCAGTATGTAGCTCCCGGAGAGAGCCCCTCAGTATCTACAATATTTCTCTGGCTGATCGGCAACTGTCTGATTAATTCATAGCCTGAATTGGCCGGAATACCTACGTTACAGTCCGTAGGATCAAAGTCGTAGCTGTCGACTCTTCTCCATACCTGCATCTCGGGAGCAAACTCGGCAGCCACATACTCATCCCAGATAAGCTGAATAGACCGTGCTGAGATCAAACCTCCATTAAGCCCTGTGGGAGCGGGTGCCACTACCCTGATATTCCAGGTTTCGAAATCTGTAAGTGAGGGGCCTCTGTTAGGTCCTTCCGGGTTGTCGCTAATTTTAACCTGCACCTGGTAGGTGGCGTCCTGAATATGGGAGAAGTCCGTTTGCCACTTAAAATCATAGCTATGAGGGGAGCTCTGGAAGCCGTCTGCGGCTGAAGGTGTAAGTGTTGCCTGATTGCCTGAGTTTCTGAAAGGACCACCAAAAGCTTCGACCAGAATGGGGTCATTATCCGGATCGGAACCAATGATTACCTCTTCGATCAAAGTGCCTGCCTCTACGCATATTTCTTCAGGTATTTGAAGCTCAGGCCTTTCATTATCACAGTCTTCCACTATGATCTGCATATCCCGGGTCACAAAACCCAACAGCTCCCATTTTTGAGCCGCTTCGTCAAAGCGCCATTCTTCTACAATAAAAGCGATGTTATACTCTCCCGCTCTTTGTGGGGCATCCCAGGTAAAAGTACCCGTGACCGGATCCATTTCGTATCTTCCGGGGCTGCCACCATCTTCTCTGAGGCCCGTGATGCCCGGATCATTTAAAGCGGTGAATACTCCCACATCCGCTTGTGGTCCGGCCTGTGGAGTGACCAGTTTATACACCAGGCTGTCACCATTTGGGTCGTAGGCACCAGGGTTGTGGAAGAAAGCCTTTCCGATACAAGCTTTGTCAATGGGGGGGATTGTTAGCTTGGGTGAACTATTAGGACTCAGGTTGGGGTCAATTCTGATAACGGTCTGTATATGGAAGGGGGTGTCTATGGAGTTGTCTATGTTTATAATACCCTGGTTCCGGTTTTGTTCTGTATAGCTGACTACATAAACACCCGCTGATCGAAACGTATGGACAAAAACAATGGTGACAATGCCTACTTCATCGTTGAGGGTTGATTTGGTAAATGATTCGGCATTGGCGGCAATCTCCGCTGCCCCAACATACTCTGTACCATCACCCAGGCGAAAAGTGGCATTTCCTCCGGTGGTTACTTCAACATCAGACTCCAGGTCGGTGTAAATAGTCAGTGTGAAACGGTAGGTAAGGCTGCTTTGCGAAATACGTACAGCACATATTTCTCCGGCCCGGATATGGGTGGCCTGTGCCTGAAATGAGCTTGTAAACAGCAGGGCGAAAAAAGCACCCAGAAATACAGATTTGAGGTTAGTCAACATATGATTGGCGGGTTGAATCAAAGAGATAACGCCAAAAAGGGGATTGGGAATGCCTTTTTACCTGAGAATCTTGTGGTTAAAAAAGCATTGGCCATTGTTCAACGATCTGAAAAATGGCCAATGCAACTTAATTCCTTTATGATTTACCGGATAATTTTTACCCAATTGCGATAGATACGCTCTTTCTGATCGGGGTCAAAAACATCAAATCTAACGGTAACCTGATAGTAGTAGGTTCCATCCGTCAGGACATTACCATCTTTATCTCTTCCATCCCAATCGATGAAGAAGTTAGGCTCAATCTGATCTTCCGAGTTAAAGCTGAATATTTCAGATCCACCCCAGCGATTGAATACGATCATCTCCACTGATTCCACAAACCTGGGGCAGCGGGGATTGGGCTGATCAAAGGCTCTGAAGGTATCATTAATGCCATCTCCGTTGGGGGTAAAGGTATTTGGGAGCTCATAATTGGGACAGTTGTCGAAACAAACCGGGTCACTGAGTGTACTTTCGTTGTTGGACCTGTCTACAGCGGCAATACGGTAGCAGCCTTTGAAAGATGAAAGTCCACCATGCGTAAAACGCGTTTCGCGAGTATTGCCAATCAGGGTAAAGCTGCCGTCTCCTCCACTCGGTGAGAAATAGACATTATAGCTGGCAATATCACCGTCTCGATCTTCTGATGTCCAGGTAAGGTTATTGGATAGATTTGAAAATCCACAAGGCTCATTCAGCAGGGCAGAGCAATTGGGGTTTTCAAGAATTATCAGCGGTTGACCATCTACAATGACCACTGTAGTATCTCCGGGAGTGATGATTTCCGGTTCAAGAGGCGGGATATCATCACTGGGTGTCACACAAATGATCTGAGA
This sequence comes from Roseivirga sp., assembly GCA_021404565.1. Lineage (GTDB taxonomy): Bacteria > Bacteroidota > Bacteroidia > Cytophagales > Cyclobacteriaceae > Roseivirga. The sequence continues at coordinate 399,597 of JAAWWF010000003.1, forward strand.
GTCATTCTCCAGGGGAGAAGGAATCAGGTCGTTGCCGTAGCTGCCTCGTGTGGTCACAAAGTAACAGTACTCACGATCATCAAAAAGGGCCACGCCATTGTGACTGCCATCATCGAGATAGAGGAATGGATTCTGCGTTACATTCACCTGATCTATGAGGGTGAAGTTAGCTACATCATCAGCGGAAGCATCCGTACGATTTCTGTAGATAAGATGGTTAGGACTGTCTTGTACCTGGTTTGACCAGGGTACATCAGCGGTCCAGGTAAGTTCTGCAGCCTGCACCAATCCGATAGCATCCAGTCTCACGGAAGAGGCAGTAGCCGAACTGTCAATCAGGTTATCGGCAGCGTCATAAAACCTTACCGCATAATGATAGGGCAGATCCAGCGTATTAAGATTAGTATCAGTGAATATCGTGTCTGTAGTGGAAGTGACAAGTGTTCTGTTAGCCTGTCCATTCAGACCTTCGTATCTTAAAAGTTCGTAACGGAATGGTGGAGGAAACAGTGTCTCATCTATTTCAAGTGGAGAGGTCCATCTCACAAACATTTCCCCATTCGTTTCGCTGGTCTCCATCACCGACACATTGGTGAGGGTCGGTACATCCAAAGGAATATCGATACAGCTTTCATTGGAAGCATAGCTTATACCTCCTCCGGGACTCGGGAAAACGGCCACCAGTCGGTAACAGTAGTTAACTCCCGGCCTTACATCATTGTCATCTTCATAGCTGGTTTGGTTTATTGGAAGCTCGGTCATCAGCTCATAGCCTGAATTGGCCGGAATCCCCACATTACAGTTTTCAGGTGTAAAATCGTAGTTGTCTACCCTGCGCCAGACCTGCATCACCGGAGCAAAGGCCGCACCAACATAATCATCCCAATCGAGCTGAATAGAGGTTCCTGATGCTATGGATGCTACCAAGCCTTCGGGAGCCGGAGCCACCACCGTAATATTCCAGGTCTTGAAATCTACCAGCGAAGGTGCCAATGGATCGTTGGGTTGATCAGAAATTTTAAACTGAACTTCATAGGGCCGGTTCCTTACATGGGAAAGATCTGTCTGCCATGTGAATTTAACCTCATCGGGCTGTGGCCTGAAGTCGGGGTCCGGGGTAAGTACAGCTGGTGAAGAACTTAGCGAAAACACTCCACCAAAGCCTTCTATCAGTACCCGGTTATTGTCAGGATCAGTACCCTGTATAAACTCTTCCAACAGAGTGCCCGCTTCAATACAGGTGTCCTGAGGTATCATAAGCTCTGGCCGTTCATTATCACAGTCCTCGACCCGGGTCTGCATATCCCGAGTCCATTTCCCAACGGCCTTCCCCTGTCACCGGGTCCTCAATAAAGCGCCATTCTTCCACAATAAAGGCCGCATTATATTCCCCCGCTCTTTGCGGAGCATCCCAGACAAAATCTCCCGTTATGGGGTCTATGGTGAATATTGGGGATCCATTCCCATCTTCCGTAATGGTAGTGATGGCCGGATCGTTCAGTGGCAGGTAAGAGTTTACAGTCTCTCCACGAGCTTCCTGTGGAGTAACCAGCTTGTAGGCGAGGCTGTCACCATCAGGATCAAAAGCACCCGGGTTGTGAATGAAGCGAGCACCAACACAGGCTCTGTCAATTGGAGGAATAGTGAGCTGCGGTGTACCGTTGCCCAGCAACCCTGGATCGATTCGGATGATGGTTTCTATGTGAAAAGCCGTCTGATCAGAGGCTCCGTTGTTGATATTGACAATATTGTTATTCCGGTTCTGCTCCGTATAGCTGATAATGAACACGTTGTTGGCAGAAAAGGTATGCTCAAACTCGAAGATGGTTCTTCTGGTTTCGTTGCCAATGAGCTCTTCATCAAAGAAAGTTGCCTGTTCTATAAGGACCTGACGTCCACCCTCAATAACGCGGCCATCGCCAAAGTTGAAGGTACCGCCTTCACCCACCTGCACACCCGAACCTGTATCGGAGTAAAGAATGAGCGTGAATCGAAACCTGAGACTACTTTGGGATATTCTGACAGCTACAATTTCACCCGCTCTGATGTGCGTAGCCCAAGCTTCCACACCCAAAAAAAGCAGAAACAATATGGCAAAGAAAGACGTCCTCTTAAAATTCATTCGCAACCTGATTTGTAGAGATAACGCAATATGCGCAATAAGTTATATTGTTGAACAAATTTTCAGCACAATCTGTTACTCGTGCGACTTGTACTTTAGAATACATCCAAATAAAAAAGTCATTTGATTGATAACGATTGCGGACTTAACTTTGGAGACCAAATTTAACCCTTATATCATTAATGAGTTGGTTTAAACAAACCTGGAATAGCTCTATAGGCCGAAAATTCGCCATGGCGCTGTCCGCCCTCTTCCTGATCATTTTCCTGTTACAACACTTTCTGATCAATTTCACCTCTGTCATAAGCGAAAAAACCTTTAATGAGATTTCTCATTTTATGGGTAAGAACGTACTGGTACAGTTCGTCATGCAGCCGATATTGATCTTTGGTGTGATCTTCCATTTCGTAATGGGGTTCATACTTGAGGTGAAAAATAGAAATGCCCGGCAGGTGAAATACGCCATGAACAAAGGAGAAGCAAATTCCTCATGGGTATCAAGAAATATGATTTACAGTGGACTTGTGATTTTGTTCTTTTTGGGACTTCACTTTTATGATTTCTGGATTCCTGAAATCGCGCATAAGTACATAGAGTTTAAGCCGGAAAACCCCAACAGATATTTTGGAGAGCTGGTGCACAAATTTGCCGATCCGGTAAGAGTAGGGATTTATGCCCTTTCATTCGTGTTCCTGGCATTACACCTCTTACATGGTTTTGCCTCAGCCTTTCAATCCTCCGGTATCAACCACAGAAAGTATAGCCCCATGATCAAAAAATTGGGTAAGCTTTACGCAATCGCCATTCCGGCCGGATTCATTTTCATTGCAGTTTTCCACTATCTTAATCAGCACTAAAAGATGTCAGTTTTAGATTCGAAAGTACCTGGAGGTCCGATTAAGGATAAATGGACCGACTATAAAAACAATATTAAACTGGTTAACCCGGCCAACAAGCGTCAGATAGATGTGATTGTGGTGGGGACCGGTCTGGCAGGAGGATCTGCTGCGGCTACCCTTGCTGAGCAGGGATATAACGTAAAAGCCTTTTGCTATCAGGATTCACCCAGAAGAGCGCACTCTATTGCCGCCCAGGGCGGAATCAATGCCGCAAAGAATTATCAGGGTGATGGTGATTCTACCCATCGCCTGTTTTACGATACAGTGAAAGGGGGCGACTATCGCTCACGTGAATCGAATGTATACCGCCTTGCAGAAGTATCTGCCAATATCATTGACCAATGTGTGGCTCAGGGTGTTCCCTTCGCCAGAGATTATGGTGGCTTGCTCGACAACCGATCCTTTGGTGGTGTACAGGTTTCCAGGACATTTTATGCTAAAGGGCAAACAGGTCAGCAGTTGCTGCTGGGTTGTTATTCTGCCATGTCACGCCAGATTGGTAAAGGCAAAATCAAGATGTACAACCGTCATGAAATGATGGACATCGTGAAAGTAGACGGCAAGGCCCGTGGAATTATTGCCAGGGACCTGGTGACCGGAGAAATCGAAAGGCACTCAGCTCATGCCGTGGTCATTGCTTCTGGAGGTTACGGAAACGTATTCTTCCTGTCTACCAACGCCATGGGCTCTAATGTGTCGGCCGGATGGAAAGTGCACAAAAAGGGAGCCTTCTTTGCCAATCCTTGCTTTACACAAATACACCCTACCTGTATTCCACAGCATGGTGATCAGCAATCTAAGCTCACACTGATGTCGGAGTCATTGAGAAATGATGGACGTATTTGGGTGCCGGCTAAAAAAGAAGACGCTGAGGCAGTAAGAGCGGGTAAGCTCAAGCCAACAGATATTAAAGAGGAAGATCGGGATTACTATCTGGAAAGAAGGTACCCTTCTTTTGGTAACCTGGTACCTCGAGATGTGGCCTCCAGAGCAGCCAAAGAAAGGTGTGATGCCGGATATGGTGTAGGTACCAACGAAACCGGTGAAGCCGTTTACCTTGACTTTTCAGCAGCCATTATGCGCTACGGAGGAGAAGAGGCTAATGTGAAAGGGCTTCATGACATCTCTCAGGATGAAATAAGAAAGCTGGGTGAAAGTGTTGTCGAAAGCAAATATGGCAACCTTTTCCAGATGTATGAAAAAATTACGGCCGACAATCCTTATAAAACTCCTATGAAGATTTACCCTGCCGTGCACTATACCATGGGCGGTGTTTGGGTGGATTATAACCTGATGACGACCATTGAAGGTTGCTATGCCATTGGAGAAGCCAACTTCTCTGATCACGGAGCTAACCGACTCGGAGCTTCAGCGCTTATGCAGGGGCTGGCAGATGGTTATTTTGTACTACCATACACCATAGGCGATTACCTGTCGGGGGATATCCGAACCGGTGCGATTCCTACAGATTCGGCTGAATTTGATGAAGCTGAAAAAGAAGTGAAGGATAGAATAGAATTCTTTGTGAGCAATAAGGGAACCAAATCGGTAGACCATTTCCACAGACGTCTGGGTAAGGTAATGTGGAATAAAGTAGGAATGGCCCGTAATGAAAAGGGGCTAAATGAAGCCATTGCAGAAATCAAGCAGATTCGCGAGGAGTTCTGGAAGGATGTAACCGTGCCGGGCTCCGCTGATGGAATGAACCAGGAGCTGGAAAAAGCCGGACGTGTGGCTGACTTCCTTGAGCTGGGAGAACTGTTTGCCCGTGATGCTTTAGAAAGAAACGAATCTTGTGGAGGACACTTCAGAGAAGAGTATCAGACAGAAGAAGGAGAAGCGGTAAGAGATGATGCCAACTTTACTTATGCAGCTGCATGGGAGTACAAAGGAGAGCCCTCTGATGCTGTGGTACACAAAGAAGAGCTTAACTATGAGAATATCGAGCTCAAAACACGCTCTTACAAGTAATTTCAAAAAGATTTAAAAGCACTAGCAATATGTCAACAGCACAAGGATTAAACCTGACACTGAAAGTTTGGAGACAAAAGAATAACAAGGACAAGGGGCAAATGGAAACCTATCAGGTGACTGATATTTCTCCCGACAGCTCATTCCTCGAAATGATGGATATCCTGAATGAGCAGCTTGTAGGAGAGGGTAAGGAACCTGTAGCCTTTGACCATGACTGTCGTGAAGGTATTTGTGGTACCTGCTCTATGTTTATCAATGGAGAGGCGCATGGTCCTGGCCGTGAAATTACTACCTGCCAGCTACATATGCGTGAGTTCAAAAATGGTGAAACCATTTATATCGAACCTTGGAGGGCCAAGGCATTTCCTGTTGTGAAGGACCTGGTAGTAGACAGAGGCGCTTTCGATCGCATCATGGCTGCCGGAGGGTTCATTAGTGTGAACACCTCAGGTAATACTCAGGATGCAAACGCACTTCCTATTCCGAAATACGATGCCGACCGTGCAATGGATGCTGCTACCTGTATTGGTTGTGGTGCTTGCGTGGCCAGCTGTAAAAACTCATCGGCCATGCTTTTTGTATCTGCCAAGGTATCTCAGTTTGCGCTCTTGCCACAGGGTAAGGTAGAGGCTGCCGAACGTGTACAGAAAATGGTGAAGGTGATGGATGAAGAAGGATTTGGCAACTGCTCCAATACAGGAGCCTGTGAGGTGGAATGTCCTAAAGGTATCAGCCTTGAAAACATTGCCCGGATGAATAGAGAATTTATCAAGGCAGGTGCTGCTTCAGAGCATTCTTCTTGAGTAAAGATTTATAACCGTTTGTCATGAAAGCCTCTTTACAGAGGCTTTTTTTGTTACCTTTGCCCGTACCCGTTCGGGTGCGATTACAATAAGGAAGGATTTCTTGAGATGGTCTTTTTTAACTCTGAGGAAAGTTAAAAAAGATGATGACCATTGATTTGTTTATGACACTAATCGATAGTGCCTGTGTGGCTGTTATTGATTAGAAAATTGTGTGTATGAAAAGAAAATTACTTCTGTCTTTATTAAGCCTGATTGCGGCTTTTAGTGCATTTTCCCAGACCAATGTTTCGGGTAACCTGTTTAATAATACCACCTGGACAAAGTCAAATTCCCCCTATACCTTGATTGGCGATGTCGGTGTGGCTATGGGAGTTACCCTGACGATAGAACCCGGGGTTGTTGTTAAAAGAAACAGTGGTGTTCAACTTCTGATTAAAGGGGCCTTAGTGGCCAATGGAGCCTCTTCCGATTCTATTCGCTTCGAAGATGGTTATCTCGGAGGTGTTTTAGGGTTGGTATATTTTTTAAGTTTTCAGGAAACTAACCTTGACAACAGCAGTCTTAGCTTCTTGAATGTTACATCTGTTCTTACCGGGGACAGCCAAAGGTCGTATTTCCTGCAGGTGAGCAAGGAAACTGAGCATAACCAGGCTTCTTCAAAGGTTACGGGAACTTTAAGGATGGAAGACGCTAGTTTTGACCATATCGCCTTGGTTACAGACGGTTATCAATCATCTGGGAAATTGGTTTTGGACAGAGTAAAGGCTGATTACTCTACAGTTTTTGGCTCATATCCAAGAAGTGAGCCTGTAGAGATAAACAATTCGATTATTACAAACTCGAAACTTAATTCTGAGTCATACAATTATGGTATCGATCTAAATGGGACAGTAGTTTCAAACTCTGAATTGACCGTAGGGTGTTGTGGCGCTAATTTCAATATTCATAACTCCACGATTATTAATTCAATGATGTTCGAAGGAGGAGGTAACCCGGTCAATGGCCCAGTTAAGATTATCAATTCTAAGCTCATAAATACAGGGATAGCACTTTTAGGAGCTTATTTTCAAGTTAGTAAATCAACCTTTGTGGCAAACTCGAATAACTTGAAGACGAAGTTTGATTCATATAGCAGTGCTCGGGCTGTTAGTGCGCTGATACATGCCGGACGAGTGGAAATTGAGGATTCCTTTTTTGATGGGTTTGGTTTCTATAATGCGATTGAAACTTCCGGAAGAAATGGTTACAATATAAATGGTGCCAACCTGATAAAAGGAAACTCTTTCAACTCTGTTTCGACCGGTATAAAATTGGAAGGTACAGAGTCAATGACAATATCTGAGAACAACTTCAGTGATGTTAAGAGCTTTTTTATTCATAATTCAACAAACAAGGACATAGACGCCAGGTCTAATTATTTTGACGGTCTCACAAACCAGCAGGCTATCGAAAACAAAATCTATCATTACATAGACAATCTGAACTATGGTGAGGTCAACTTTTCGAATGCTTTACCAAACCCGGCAGACCTTGAGATACTTACTCCACCGGTAGCTACTATGGTTCGTGGGTTCGCAGGTGGTAATTATCTGGATCAGGTAGAAATAAGTTTTTCTCAAGTTAGTGATGATGTATCCAAAATTAAGGTTTATTCATACACCTCTGATGATTTCACGGGATTGAAAGAACTTTTGAAAGTTACCTCCCCGTTTGCCCCTGTCAGCACCCCATACGGATCAAACTTAAAGTATGCGGCCACCGTTTTTGATGATGGTGGTTATGAAAGCTGGTATTCAACAGCGACTAATCAGGCTCCTCAATTTTCTCCACTGGTGAGTAGCGCAATAGCAAACGAGGATGAATCCGGGAAATTAACCTTCCAGATTACAAGCGAAGAAACTGAGCTTATTCAACTTACAGCAAGTACAACGGCAGCACTTTCATTAATTAAGCCAGAAAATCTCGTAATCAATGAGCTTAGCATTGATGGAAATACAACTTCCTACGAGGTAGTATTGACTCCTGAACCGGATGCTTTTGGGAGTATTGATATACAGCTTACGGCTAACGATGGATTAAACATTATTAATGCCTCGATCGGAGATTTGACAGTATCACCTGTTAATGATGTGCCTACCGTTACGGCCATCGCTGACATTACTGAGATCTATTCACCTGACGGTACTATATCGATCCCTCTTTTCGATTACTTCGGTGATGTGGAAGATGCTGATAATGAAATGACCTATGAAGTCGTATCTAATTCGGATAATACAGTGGTTACTACTAGTGCGATCAGTTCAGCTGACGGAGTATTGACAATCGGTGTTGAAAATGTGGGTAGTGCTGAGGTTTTGGTCATGGCAACCGATACTGAAGGAGGAGTAATCGGTACTGATATCTGGGTTTATGTGGAGAAAGCTACTGCTACTGTCGTAGTTACTTCTGATGAAACTAAGGAAGATGGCACGGGCAAAACAGTGACGGTTACTACAGAGCCAGAAGGTTTGAACTATGATGTTACATACAATGGTTTGAGCCAACTGCCCATTGCAGAAGGGACCTATCAGGTGTTAGTCACCCTGGATGAGAGAAATTATGAAGGGAGTGCCAGCTATGAATTTGTGATACTACCACCTAACACAGCCCCAACAGTTACCACAATTAGCGACATCACAGAAACTTATACAGTAGAGGGCACCATCTCAGTTCCACTCTTTGACTACTTCAGTGATGCTGAAGATGCTGATAATGAACTGAGCTATGAAGTAGTATCCAACACTGATAATACGGTTGTTACCAATGAAGCGGTAGATTCATCTGATGGTATATTGACATTGAATATCGAAAATGCAGGTACTACTGAGCTTGAAGTAAAAGCTACCGATAGTGGAGGCGCCTCTGTAAGTACTACCTTTCAGGTGGATATTTCAAAAGCCAGTGCTACTGTAACAATTACCGCTGAAGAGACGGTTGCTGATGGTGGAGAGAAGTCCGTGGTGGTCACCACAGACCCGGTAGACTTGAATGTGCTGGTTACTTACAATGGAGCGAGTGATTTGCCAACAGAAGCGGGAACCTATCAGGTAGCAGGCACTATTGACGAGGAGAATTATACCGGACAGGCTACATATGAGTTTGTCATTCTGCCGGCTAACACCGCCCCGAAAATTACCACCATTGCTGACATTACCGAAACTTATGCACTGGACGGTACCATCTCAGTACCACTCTTTGACTACTTCAATGATGCAGAAGATGCTGATAATGAGCTTAACTATGAAGTAGTAGCTAACACTGATAATACAGTAGTTACCAGCGAAGTGATAGCCTCGGCAGATGGTATATTAACTCTCAACATCGAAAATGCAGGTACTACTGAGCTGGAGGTAAAGGCAACCGATAGCAGAGGAGCCTCTGTCAGTACTACCTTCATGGTTCTCATCAACAAGGAAGTAGCAACAGTGAGTATTTCGAATACTGAATTTGTGAATGATGGTGAACAGAAGAGTGTAACAGTCAATACCGACCCAGCTGGTCTCACATATGCTATTACTTATGAAGGCAGTGAGACAGCCCCATCCGATCTGGGTACTTATGAAGTTGTGGTAACAGTAGATGACAGAAACTACTCAGGAGCGGCCACCGGGCAGATGACTATCATTAATATAGCGCCTGAAGATCTGGACTTATCCGGCTCAACGGTTTTTGAAAATCAGCAAGGAATCATCGAGATAGGCACGCTGACGGTAACGGATCAAAATCCTACAGATACGCATAGTTATTCACTGCCTGTAAGTGTTACGGACAATGCACTTTTCTCTCTTTCGGGTACCGCACTTTCTGCAACAGAAGCATTTGATTTCGAAACGAAAAATCAATATTCGGTAACCGTTAAGGTCGAAGACAATCAGGGTTCGAGCTATGAAGAAGTTTTCACCGTCAGTGTTTTAGATATAAACGATGCACCGGGGGCGACCACTCCTGGTCCTATCGAAATTGTCAAAGACCTGGGAGCCTTGTCTTTCACCGTTTCAGGTCTCAATACAGGAGGTGAATCTGCTCAGACATTGGTATTATCTACCACTACTACAGGAGTGCTTGCCAACGCTTCGGTTGTTGCCAATGCTGATGGTAATTCTGCCGTGGTGACTTTTGAAAGTGTCAACGGAGAAGAGGGAAGCGGGAGCATTCAGCTTACTATAAAAGATGATGGTGGCACCGAAAATGGAGGAGTTGATACTTATATAGTAGAGATACCGGTGACGGTTTCTCCTGTCAACCTTACGGTAACCGAAGCTGGTAATTGCGGCCCCGGAGAGGTAGGGCTGTTTGCAAGTGGTGCCGATGGTTATAGCTGGTATGCTAATGCACTGGGGGGTGAGGTACTTGGTACCGGAGCAAACTTTACTGCCAATATATCGGCATCTACTACCTATTATGTGGCAGGAACCTTCTCAGGTGACGAGTCCTTACTCAGAGTTCCGGCATTGGCCTCGGTTTTCGACTTGCCAGAGGTTCCTGTGATTACTAATAATGCCGAAGTCCTTACCGTTACTGAAGTGGCCGGAGCGACCTTTACCTGGTTTAGAGAAGGTACAGAAGTACCAGACATAACGGGAGCCAGCTTCGCACCTACAGAAAGCGGAACTTATACGGTTATGATCACCAATGTGAATGGATGTACCGCTTTGTCTGCACCAATTTCGGTGATCATCACAGGTTTCGAAGAAGATGTGCCCACAATTGGCGTAACCGTTTATCCTGTTCCTTCCAGTGACTATATACACCTGAGCTTTGCTGAGATAATGCGAAAAGGAACGCAGATAAGGTTACTGGATAATAGCGGAAAAGAACTAACCAGTCTTGTTTTGGAGGTTGCCAGTACTGAGGCGACACTGGATATAAAATTATTCGCTTCAGGTATTCATTTCATAACCGTTCAGGAGGGTGATAAGCTTGTAAGGAAACGGGTAGTTATTAAGAAATAAGTCAAAAGACCACCCTGTTGGCAGGGTGGTCTTTTTTGTGTCAACTCCTCTTTACCACAACAAATATTAGAATGAAAAAGGTAACTACTTACCTGAAGTGGCGTATCTTTTGATGATGTTCTATGTTGATTCCAGGTTACTAATAAATCAATGCGAATACAAAGTTTCCTCCTGAGACTATGCTGGATAGCCCTGGTAATGCTCAGCATACACCCTGCTAAGGCCCAAAAAGTCAACCCCAGGGTGCATAAGCTTTGGGATCCTGCTGTGCCATTATCCTGGTCAGATTTTAAGGGTCTACCTGATTCCCTTTTGATTACTGGTAAGGGGCATAGCGATGCTGGTATTCATACCATGATCATTGTAGACTACTGCTGCGAAGAGGAAGGCAGGGCTGATATCTGCTTTCAGTCTGCTATCCACAGAACAAAGTCCTGGTCCGTTTCAGATTCTGAATCTCTGTTGGTACATGAACAGCTACACTTCGATATCACCGAGCTGATTACTCGAAAAATCCGGAGGGCAATCTCCCGATCTTCTGCCACCACAGCCAACGAGAAATACAGGGTCTATCTCAGCTCCGTCAGGGAGTTCAGCAGAATGCAAATCAGGTATGATCGTGAAACGGATCATGGATTAAGACCTGTCCGTCAACTCAAATGGAAAGAAAAAGTGTGGAGAGAGTTGGAAGAGCTCAAAGCATTTGCTGAAAACTCTGATTGTCGCTGAGCTGAAATTATCAGCTTCAGGTCTTTTTGAGATCTTTTTCAGATTTTTTCTTCAAAAATGAACCTTTCAAAAAATCAGGCGTCTCTTGCTGCGAATATTGAATAATTTATTCCTGTAATGAGCACTAATGAACCTGATCATCTCCACAAAAGCAAGCTTAGGCAGCACCTGCTGATATTACGATGTCAGGTGGGAGAGGTGAGTGCCTTCAGGGAGTTATATGCCATGTTTGCCGGTCGCACCTTGCGTTTTCTCAAAAGCTTTGTAAGTGCACCGGTGGCGGAGGATTTAAATCAGGAATTGTGGCTCAATGTGTACAGACGCATCGCCAGCCTTACCAATGCAGATGGATTTATGACATGGCTCTTTCAGGCAGCTCGAAACAAAGCACTGGATTATCTCAGAAGTACTAATCGGTTCGATGCTTTTTACGAAACCTTTAAGGCAGAGGCTGAGCCACCGGTTACCAAGGCTACTTTTGAATTACCCGAATCAGAGATGAATGGCTATCTAAAAGAGGGTCTGGAGCATCTTTCAAATACCCATAGAGAAGTACTGGTACTACACTTTTTGGAAGGAATGGACTATGAAGAAATAGCCCTGATCTCAGGCTGCTCTCTGGGCACTGTAAAATCAAGAGCACACAATGCAAAATTGAAATTGAAAAACTTTATAAACACTAAAATATCAAAGCAATGAATGATACAAATGATAAACAGACAGATCAGGTTTGGGACCTGATTGACAGAGAAAAGAAAAGAGATAAGATGATCAGGCGGATCAGTCGAGTTGCCTGGGGGGCTACGTTAGTGATGCTTTTAGTCTTCCTCACCTTCACCCTGATCGATTTAAGCCGACAGATGGATTTGTATAGTAAGGGAATAATACCCTATGCCTCCGTCTTAAATGCAGTGGTGCCCTTTGCTGTTATTCTGGGCTCTTTGAGCCTGATCATTGCCATCCTCAGCACAGTGGGCGTTTTCCTGAGGTTGCGAACCACGAGCCTGCTGGAAGTTCAGCAGCGCCTTGCCAACCTTGAACAGATGGTGTTAAACAACAAGTAAGATTTTTTTAACCCGGATAATGCAATAGAAAGTCTATTGCATTATCCGGGTTTAACTCAAAATAGCTGAAGGGTATCCAATGTGGTCAGACATTGGGTACCTGTTTTGTCGTATTAACTCAGAGGTACAGGAAAGACTTTAATTGGAGAGCGCTTGTAGAAGCTGTACTATGTCCTCATCCTTATTCCATTTCCACTTATTCTTCTTCATAAGCCCTTTGGCCTTGCTACTCTGCGAGGCTCCCAAAGCACCGGAAATAAGTTTCTTGTTAAGTCTTATAGCTCTGAAATCACTGCTACCCGCGGGACGGATATAATATTCGGTTCTTAGCACATATTTGGCATCATTCGCCCCATTGGCATAGGCCTCAGTTTGCTTGGCTCTTACAAACTGCTTATACGTTTTCTTAAGTAGCGCTGCCTTATCATCCAGCAATAACTCATAAAAAAAACCTCCCGTACCTTCAGCCTCTATAGAGTCGATGGGCAGATTCACAAAGTGACGTTTGGGGATGCCCGGGAGCGCGAGTGTGGTCACAGAGGTCACATCCCTTTCTATTACCTGGTATTCGGTGGGTATGCCCTGATAGGGTCTGGAAATAACGAGATCTCCGTTTTCTCCGGCAAAGTTGATTTTGATATCATCCACCACCCGTCCATTTTTCATGACAAGGGTACCCTCCAGCCAATTGTCAAACAGATAGATACTGCCATTAATACCAGGTTGCTCCAGATTAATGGTAGCCCCTTTCATCCAACCGGCTGGCATGACAGGGTCATGATCAACTACCTGGCCATTCAAAGAAACCGAGATACTAACGATAACTATCAGAAGTGAAAATATTTTTCGCATAATGCTCAAAGGTGAAGTCTGTGTGAAATCTCCATCAATTTAGATACGCATTTTGGGGGAGTCAATACCTGTTATGGAAATTGTGGCAATCTGATCACAAAATCCTGGATGAGGCCTAAATCCTTATAATGTCAACTTCGTTTATTAAATGAGTGAGAAAGGTTCAGCCGAGATTAAAGGGGTTGCTGGTCTACCTTATTATTCCTTTGGGAATAGGTTCTGGTGTATTCAGTTTAATGCCCAGCTTTTCAGAGAATTTGATGCATTTTTTGATCCAAGATGGTGGTGATTATTTTTTTAACACTGAGGAGTATAATGGTCCGTTTTTCCGATATGCAAGGTCTGCGTCAGGGGTGATGTTTTTGTATTTGATGACGGTCGTCATATGGGGAGCAACAAACAATAGGATTAAATATGGTTTGTTCAATTATAGCATGGCGGCTATCGTTTTAATAATCAGGATTATTCAGGTGAGGATGGAAATTGTGAATAGGAATGGTCCTGAAGACTCCGTTTCCTGGTATTATGATAACCTGCACAACCTAATTTGGCAGGTGATTCTAGTACTACTATTGTTTAACCTTGCACTGGCTATTCGCAAGAAATATAGACCCGGTCCAATCAAAACCTAAACTAATCTATTAAGGAGTAATGTTCCCCTAACACTGCTGAGTTTGTCTGAAATCTATCGTCTTAGTACTAGATACCCAATACTCAATACCAGTTACTCCTATCAATCAACCCCGACACTCCCCGATAGCCTTATCAAGAATGTTCAGCACCTTTTCACTGTTCATTCCGATCATGGAAGCAGGAAAACCCACCTCCAGATTTGAAATGGTAAGCGTAGCGGCATCCGTATCATAAGCGTAGTCCAGCGAGATGCCGTTTTTGGAAAGGTAACCAGTGCTACCTTCCAGGTTAATGCCCTGCCCGCTCAATTTGGTTTTTAAGCAGGCAAAAGCAGCGTTATTGATATTATCAAACTTCTTCATTTTCCTCTACTTCAGTGTCTTCCTCAGTCGCTTCAGCTTCTTCCGCCACAGGAGCCTCAATCACCGGCATTTTTCTCGCGGGCTCTTGCTCCTCTTCCTCTTGTTGCTGCTGCTCATATTCAGCTACAGGAACCAGGTTATCTGGTATCTTCTCTTCCCCTTCAGCCAGGTGATGGAAAATCTCCAGAATAGGTGATTCCTTGATCTCAGGCACCGTGAAAGTCACAAGCATATTATTCAGACTGGAGTGAATACGCTCATAAGCCTCTTTGATATGATGGGCTCCAACCAGCATCAGGTTGGTCACTTTCTTTTCTTTACCGCTATCGGCATCCGCTACCATATACACCACTTTGGCCTGGTAGAAAACATCGGCATCTTCAAACTCAAAAATATCGATGATCTTGCTCTTGGTAATGCTCATTACCTGGAACTCACCCATTACGCGCTGCCCCATCTCTTCATAAATCTTCGCCTCCGCTTCGGTAAAAGAAAGGGCATCAGCCAGGTAGGCTTCTGTTACATCTTTTACTCGCCCCTGCTCATCTTGTTTGGGGTATTTTACTTTGCATGCAAACCAGGTCTTCATAATCGTAATTTTGGACTGCGAAGTTAAAATTCAATCATGAGAATTAAAGGCTTTCACCGAAAAGCCTTACATTATTTTTGAATCCCGAAGAATCTACCCTATTTCGCCCACCTATGAGCAGCGTTTTTCCTTACAAGAGTGCCATTGTTGTCACCTGTTTTCCTAAACAAAGCCCCTGGCTGGCAAAAGAGGTAGAGGGTCTGGGTTATACCGTTGACAGCACCAGTGTATCAGAGGTAGAAATCTCAGGCTATATGGATGACTGCATGCGGCTGAATATGTACCTGCGCACAGCGGGACGGGTGCTTTACCAAATCCAAAGGTTTAAAGCCAAAGACGCTAAGGAGCTGTATAACCGCATCAAGTCAATTCCCTGGGAAAAATACCTGGATAATGATGGCTACTTCTCTATTACCTCCTATGTGAAAAATGATTCTATTACAGACGATCGTTTTGCCAATGTAAGGGTAAAAGATGCCATTGCTGACCGTATGGTAGATAAGACGGGCCGCAGACCTAATTCAGGACCAAGCCGTGATCATACCGTAATCCATCTTTACTGGAAGGACGATAAGGTGAGGCTTTACTTCGATACCTCTGGTAATACCATCTCCAAGCATGGCTACCGCAAACACCCCTTCAAGGCCCCAATGATAGAATCTCTGGCAGCTTCTACCATCATTGCCTCAGGTTGGGATAAAGCCAGTTCATTTGTAAACCCCATGTGCGGTAGTGGTACGCTGGCCATAGAAGCAGCACTTATGGCCATTAATAAGGCCCCTGGACTTACAAGAGATAACTTCGGGTTTATGCATATCAACGGCTATGACAAAAGTGGCTGGGAAGGCTACCAGCGCCTGGCCGGATTGCAGGTGAAAAAAGAAATTGATTTCAAAATCATTGCTACAGACCTGGATTATGATGCCATGAAAGCAGCATGGGCCAATGCACGTGAGGCGGGGGTTGAGAATATCATAGAGCTCTCGCGATGCGATTTTCGTGAAACTCCTATGCCTGTAGAAAACGGGGTGGTAATGATCAATCCCGAGTATGGCGAACGACTTGGAGCCGACAAAGACCTTGAAGCTATTTACAAGGCCATAGGGGATTTCTTTAAGCAGAAGTGTAAAGGATATAAAGGATTTGTTTTTACCGGTAACCTCGATTTGGCCAAACACATTGGGCTCAGAACCAAAAGGAGGATTGAATTCCTGAATGGCAAAATTGACTGCCGTCTGCTTACCTATGAATTATATGATGGAACTCGCAGAGAGAAGTAGCGCTTTTTTCAGGCCTCTGTTCAATAGCTTTCCCCTGAGGCTGTTGCAGATGCATGCTAAGCACAATCCTTTCTTGCTGCTCTATTGGTTTATACTCTTTTCAATTGTAGGTGGAAACTTCGGAAAAGGATTAGGAATTCCCTATCTCTTCCTTGACCCTGTTTATCTGGACAAAGTGGGCTGGTGGGGCTTTATGATTCTGGGCGTTACCCTCTGTGGTTTTGCCATGGCCTATAACATTACCAGCTACATTCTCGATAGCTTCAGGTTTCCCTTTCTGGGCACTTTACCACGACCTTTTACCCATTTTTGTCTCAATAATGCCCTGCTCCCGGTCACTTTCCTGGTCTTTCATGTATCTCAGATCTACAGATTTCAAACGGAAGTAGAGTTAAGAACCAGCTCAGAGGCCCTGACCGGAATAGGAGGGCTACTCACAGGCTATGCGGCTATGCTCACACTGCTACTGGCCTACTTTATGAATACCAACCGTGATGTGATCATGCAGCTGGCGAGGAGAAAGAAGCGAAAGAGGAAGAGAACACCCAAACAAAGAAAAAACGCTTTCAGAAAACTCCAAAAGCTGAAAAGAACCAGGGTAGGAGTCGACTCCTATTTGAGCATTCGATTCAGGTTCAGGTCTGCACGGGCTTATGAGCATAACTATGACAGGTTGGCGATTCTGCGTGTCTTTATGCAAAATCAAAGGAACGCGATATTGATCCAATCACTAATTTTTATCGTGATTATTCTGCTGGGCATTTTTCAAAAATCAGCCGCCTTTCAGATTCCTGCAGCCGCCTCTGGGGTTCTGCTGCTTACTGTACTCGTCATGTTGACAGGAGCCCTGAGCCTTTGGTTCAGAGCCTGGGTAAGCTCTGCGGTGATTGGCCTGGTACTGGCTTCCAGCCTTATACTTTCACTGGGCTGGCTTAGCTATGAGTACCCGGCCTATGGACTCGACTATGGTGCTGAACGGCCGGTTTATTCCGTGGAAGCGATCAGACAAAATGCTTCGGAGGAAAATATTGAACAATCCAAAGCACATATGCTAAGGGTACTCGACAACTGGCGCGCAAAATTTGGAGAAGAAAAGCCGAAAATGGTGCTGGTCACCGTAAGCGGTGGCGGACAAAGATCCGCTCTCTGGTCGCTCAATGTGCTGCAACATGCCGACTCAGTTTTGGAAGAACAACTTTTGGACAATACCTTCCTGATCACCGGTGCTTCCGGGGGGCTTTTCGGAGCAGCCTATTATCGGGACCTGTATATGCACAATGCTGATCGCAATCACCCTGATAGGCTACAAAATCTGGGTACGGAAGTATTGAACCCGATTATGTTCACCCTGCTCGTAAACGATATGCTTTTCAAAGTGCGGGAGTTTGAATACGGAGGCTTCAGGTACAAAAGAGAGCGAGGCTACGAGTTTGAGCAACGTGTTAAATCAAACCTGGGTGATATGCTCGATCATCCGCTGAGCTACTATCGACAGCCTGAGGTAGATGGAGAAATACCCCTGTTGATGGTGAGCCCGACCATTACCAACGATGGGCGGAAGCTGTACATTTCTCCACAGCCGACCGCATTCTTCAATCTGGGGTTGAACGAGGCGCAATCCAAAGTGCAGGGGGTAGATTTCATGTCCTTACTAAAAGATCAAAACCCAGACAGTCTTCGTTTTCTTACAGCTCTGAGAATGAGTGCTACCTTCCCCTATATTACGCCTACGATTTCCTTACCCACTACACCACCGGTTCAAATAGCCGATGCGGGTATTTCCGATAACTATGGCATCTCCAATGCCATGATCTTTCTGCATGTTTTTGAGGAGTGGATTCTGGAAAATACTTCTCAGGTGGTTGTCGTGGCCATCAGGGATTCAGAAAAGGATGGTGAGATTTCGAGAGGGGAATCTTCTAACATTCTCGAAAAATTCTTTTCTCCCATTCAGGGTGTATTGAAAAGCTGGGACCAGATCCAGACCATAGAAAACGAACAACAGTTCAGCATGGTAAAAGGGCACTATGGCGCTCATCTGATGCGGGTGGATTTCGCTTATATAGAAAACAGAGAAGGTGGAGAAGATGCCCGTGCTTCTCTGAGTTGGCGTTTGACCGAAAGCGAAAAACGGAATATCATCGAATCAATCCACAGTCAGGTCAATCAGCAATCTCTTGCCCAACTCGATTCATTGATGCAGAATCATTAATCAACGAAAGGTCACTCGCAGCATACGGGCGACTGGTTCAGTGTAATAATCGTACTAATGCAATACCTCATTTTATTCCATAAAACTCACTAGTTACAGTAGAATTCCGCACGCTTAGTAAATCAGGTGAATGATTGTTTTGTGATTTAATAGCTAGCCAAAAATCCTCTGTTCTTCGTCTGCATAAAGCCATAATCGTTCTGCCTAACAAGTGTTAGGAAACTGGCCCTTTTTGCGTAAATTCGCATGAGTATTAGTCTATAAAAGCCGTTTCTATGCAGGAAGTAGCCCCTTACCAACCCAAGAACAAGATCAGAATAGTAACAGCCGCCTCTCTCTTTGATGGCCATGATGCCGCAATCAATATCATGCGCAGAATCATCCAGGCCACAGGTTGTGAGGTGATTCACCTGGGGCATGATCGTTCTGTCGAAGAGGTGGTGAACACCGCTATTCAGGAAGACGCACAGGCCATTGCCATGACCTCTTACCAGGGTGGACACAATGAGTACTTCAAGTACATGTACGACCTGCTGAAAGAAAAGGGCTCTGAGCATATCAGGATTTTTGGTGGAGGCGGAGGTGTGATTCTCCCCGAAGAAATCAAAGAGCTGATGGACTACGGGATTACCCGTATTTATGCACCCGATGATGGCCGGGAGCTTGGCCTTCAGGGCATGATCAATGATATGGTGCAGCGATGTGATTTTGCCACGGGTGAAAACCTGAATGGTGAGGTGAATCACATAGCCGAGAAGGACATTAAATCGATTGCCAGGGTTATCTCGGCAGCAGAGAACTTTCCTGAAGAATCAAAAGCCGACCTCGATAGGGTACATGAAATGGCCGATGCCCTCGATACTCCTGTTTTGGGTATCACCGGTACCGGTGGTTCTGGTAAATCCTCTCTGGTGGATGAACTGGTACGCAGGTTTCTGATTGACTTTCAGGACAAAACCATCGCGATTGTTTCAGTGGACCCCTCAAAACGAAGAACAGGTGGAGCCTTGCTGGGAGATAGAATTAGGATGAACTCTATCAATAGCGACAGGGTGTATATGCGCTCTTTGGCCACCCGTCAGTCTAACCTGGCCCTTTCGAAGCACGTACGGGAAGCTGTTCAGGTTTTGAAAGCGGCAGAATATGACCTGATCATCCTGGAAACGTCTGGAATCGGCCAGTCTGATACTGAAATTCTCGATCACTCAGATGTGTCACTTTATGTGATGACTCCCGAGTATGGAGCGGCTACCCAGCTGGAAAAGATCGATATGCTCGATTTTGCTGATGTGATTGCGCTTAACAAATTTGATAAGCGTGGCGCGTTGGATGCCTTGAGAGATGTGAAGAAGCAGTTCCAGAGAAACCACGGGCTTTGGACGGCCAAGGTAGATGATATGCCGGTGCACGGTACCATCGCCTCTCAGTTCAACGATCCCGGAATGAACTCCCTCTATAAAGTCATCATGGACAAGATCGTGGAGAAGACAGGAGCCCAATTGGCCTCTACTTTCGAGATCACGAACGAGATGTCTGAGAAGATTTTCGTGATTCCACCAAAACGAACCCGATACCTCTCTGAGATTTCTGAAAGCAGTCGTTCTTACGATCAATGGGCCGCTGCTCAGGCAGAAGTAGCCGACAAACTGTATGGGCTGCGTTCTTCAATCAATACACTCAAAGATTCTACCATTGCCGATCGCGACCGCCTGATCAAAGGACTGGAAGAAAGCTATCAGCAGGTGGCCCTGGATCTCGATCCGCATAACCTGCAGTTGATTGAGCAATGGGAAGAAAAGAAAAAGAAATACACAGACCCTGTTTACACCTTCAAAGTACGCGACAAGGAGATCAAGATTCAGACACACTCAGAGTCACTTTCTCACAGTCAGATTCCAAAAGTAGCCCTGCCTAAATTCAAGAGCTGGGGAGATGTGCTAAGGTGGTCGCTGCAGGAAAATGTGCCCGGTGAATTCCCTTATACTGCCGGAATCTATCCTTTCAAAAGAGAAGGAGAGGACCCTACGCGTATGTTTGCCGGTGAAGGCGGACCAGAGCGTACCAACAGACGCTTCCACTATGTAAGTCTGGGTATGCCAGCAGCAAGGCTGTCTACCGCTTTCGACTCGGTGACTCTTTACGGAAATGACCCGGGGTATCGCCCTGATATCTACGGTAAGATTGGTAATGCAGGAGTAAGTATCTGCTGCCTTGACGATGCCAAGAAGCTTTATTCAGGTTTTGACTTGTCTGACCCTACCACCTCGGTATCGATGACCATCAATGGTCCCGCACCGATGCTGCTTGGCTTCTTTATGAATGCTGCGATTGACCAACAATGTGAGCGATATATTCAGGAGCAGGGACTGGAAGCAGAAGTTGAGAAAAAGATCAAAGCCATTTACAAGGCCAAAGGCGTTGAGAGACCTCACTATCAGGGAGACTTACCAGAAGGCAATGATGGTCTTGGCTTGCTGCTGCTGGGGGTTACCGGAGACCAGGTACTGCCAGCCGATATTTACGCAGAGATCAAAGCAGCCACCTTATCTAAAGTACGTGGTACGGTACAAGCCGATATTCTCAAAGAAGATCAGGCGCAGAATACCTGTATTTTCTCTACTGAGTTTGCACTCAGACTGATGGGAGATGTGCAGCAGTATTTCATTGAGCAAAATGTAAGAAATTTCTATTCGGTGTCTATCTCAGGCTATCATATAGCCGAGGCAGGTGCCAATCCTATCACACAGCTGGCCTTTACGCTCGCGAACGGCTTTACCTATGTGGAGTACTACCTGAGCAGAGGTATGGACATCAATAAATTTGGTCCTAATCTTTCGTTCTTCTTCTCCAATGGTATCGACCCGGAATATGCTGTGATTGGCCGTGTAGCCAGACGTATCTGGTCAAAGGCCATGAAGCAGAAATATGGCGCCAATTCCCGTGCCCAGATGATGAAATATCATATTCAGACATCCGGTCGCTCACTGCATGCTCAGGAGATTGATTTCAACGATATCCGTACCAGTTTGCAGGCACTCTACGCCATTTATGATAACTGTAACTCTTTGCATACCAATGCTTATGACGAGGCCATTACTACGCCTACAGAAGAATCTGTACGCAGGGCCATGGCTATTCAGCTGATCATTAACAAAGAGCTTGGACTGACTAAAAACGAAAATCCGCTGCAGGGCTCTTTTATCATCGAAGAACTCACTGACCTGGTAGAAGAAGCCGTGCTTTCCGAATTTGATCGCATTACCGAAAGAGGAGGCGTGCTTGGCGCTATGGAAACCATGTACCAGCGTAGCAAAATCCAGGAAGAAAGCCTCTACTACGAGACGCTGAAGCATACGGGTGAATTCCCAATCATTGGTGTCAATACCTTCCTGAGCTCTAAGGGCTCACCCACTGTATTGCCCCGTGAGGTGATTCGCGCCAGCACGGAAGAAAAGGAGTATCAGATTACCATGTTGGAGCACTTGCACAATGGTAACAGTGACAAAACCAGCGAGATGATCAAGCGTGTTCAGCAAGCAGCCATTCAGAACGAAAATATCTTCGAAGAGCTGATGGAGGCCTGTAAGTACTGCTCACTCGGTCAGATTACCTCAGCTTTGTTTGAGGTAGGTGGGCAGTACAGAAGGAATATGTAGCGTTGGTGCTTATTGGTTGATTAGTTATTCGGAGATAAGAACTTTAACATCTTTGATCAACTTTGTATTGTTCAAAGAGATATGAATGAATACAATCAATTAGGTTGTCATAATGAAGGAGTTTTATGTTTTTAACCGACTTTCGCTTTAATCGATACGTTTTTTCTGTGAAGTCTTGTCTTCTTCCAGCGATAACTAGAAAATGAATTCGACTCTTGTCAAGAATATGAAATTCATCAGGAAGCGAGAGTCTTTGATTCTTAACCTTTTGAAATAATGAGAAGAGTTGATTGTAATTCTTATCAATCCAATGGTCCCAGTCTTCTATTTGTCTTAGTCCTTTTCTGAATGACGTAGCCAAACTGCCATCCTTCAATGTCGATTTTAAGTTTGGATGTTCGAACTCAATAAAGATAAATTCATACCCTCCTGAGTTCTTCCCAACTAGTAGAAAATCAACTACAAAATCTGGGTAGAGAGGTAATTCCCTAAATAGATAGCTGTCATGATGCCCAAAGTCATAATAGTAGAATAAACTTTCAAGTATGAAGTAAGATTCAGTACTAGCTATGAAAGTCAAAATAGCCTCTTCATTTGTTGAGGTTTCGTTGAGCAAAGCCTTGAACTTATCGAATTTGCCGATACCTAGGCATGGATGTTTGTCAAAATTTAATGCAAGATATTGGTTCGGGAAAAAGGATCGATAGTGTTGTCCGGCTTCTCCCAGCAACTCGAAGTACTTATCCAGATCTTTCATGGTAAAGCCAGAATTCTCTTTTTCCATCTCAAATCTTCTGGCATCATCTATTCCTTTGATTTCCTGTGGTGACAAAGCGTTATAATCTTTTTTAAAAAGACCTTTCATTTTTATAATTATTGAGCTACAATCTGACTTGTATCGTATAATAGTACTTTTTTGTTTAAAATGATCGCTTCCTGTCGCAGGTTCTCTGAACCTGCGACCAGGTATAAAACCGGATTCCTATCCGGGCTTGCAGAACATAGCATCAGGGTTAATCTCGATGGGCTTTAAGATGTTAAATCATATTATGCCATGGCCGATAGGCACCCTTTTTAGAAGGTGATTCAGAGTTTTAAAAAAAGAATTGTTGTTTGATGAAGCACATTGCCCTGAGTTTGAGTCATATATACAGACGACAAAAACTCAACAACAATGAAAACGAAGTTCTTTACCCTTTTAGCACTGTTGTTTCTGGTGCTATCCTGTAACAATGCGACTGACGATGTCCACCCCATATCGGAGATAAAGCTGGAGACCGGTCCTAATATTCCATTTTTAATTAACCCGGATGAGCTCATTGGTAGGTCAGCCAGTGATTTGCAGTTTGTTCAAAACCCTGGTCGGGGTATAACAGATGATTTGGTTGAAGGAAGGTTCCTGAAATATACACCCGGAACTGATTTTGATGAAGGCGAAGACCGTTTCGATCTGAATATTAAAGATACCGATGGCAATGAGCACCTGGTAAACGTGGTGGTGAAAGTAACGGATAACCCCTGTAACTACGGTCCTTCTTTCGATCATATACAGGTCAGAGCAGGCGAATCCATCACGGAGGACTTGTTGGCCAATGACTTTTTCTGCGGCCAGATTCCCACCTTTTCCAATCCTATGTCTCCCAGCGGTGCTGTCAGTTTTCATTTGGTAAGCTCTGACTATGCCAATGGCCTCGGAGACTACTTTGGGGCTAACCTGGATTTGTTCAATAACCAGGTTGATGCGACCATAAATGCTCCGGATACACCAGGCATTATTAAAATTATCTATGAAGTAGGTTTCGATATAAAGCCAGAGTACATGAGAAACTTCCCTACTTCTTTTGATTATTTAAAAGAGGGTGGGGGGCTGATGCCTAAGGCTTTTGAACATTACATGGTTGCTGAAGCCACCATAGAGATCATTGATTGATTCACTAATTCCAAACATGTTTAAGGCTATTGCCGTGACAAAGGTCATGGCGGCCCCCATATGGAATGACTGATATTTCTGATCTCATAGAACAGTGTATTAAAGGAGATGCAAAATCTCAGAAGGAGTTGTATGACTTGCTGAAGGGGAGATTAATGGGCGTTTGCCTCCGGTATAACACTAATAAGGAAGAGGCGAATGACGTTTTTCAGGAGGCTATGATTCGCATTTTTAACAGTATCCACAGAGCCGGAGAAGTGGATAATGTGATGGCCTGGGCTAACCGAATTACCTGTAATGTGGCCATTGACTTCTATAAAAAGAAAAGAGCCCGCATGATGGTGAGCATGGATGAATCAGAGACAGCGGAATTCACCAGCGATGAGGTAGATGTTATCGGGCAGATGAGCGCAGAGGAAATTCTGAAGATTCTACATGAGCTGCCGCCTAATTACAGACTGGTATTCAATCTCTACGTGATAGAGGGCTATTCACATAAAGAGATTGCAGATCAGCTTGAAATTGCTGAGAGTACGTCCCGGGTACTGCTTACACGGGCAAAAAGGAGAATGATTGAGCTTTTAAAAAAAACAGAAGTAGTTAAGCATGTCTATGGATGATCAATTGAGGAAAACCCTTGCCTCGAAATTTGAGAATTTTGAGGCACCGGTGGGAGAGGACCAGTGGAACAGTATCAAGGATGGTATTGTAAACAAGCCTTCGCGAAAAGCGGTAGTATGGAGGCGTCTGTCCATTGGATTGATTTTATTATTGATTGTAGGGGTATCTACCTGGTTCCTTGCTGGTGAAATTAATGCTGGTCGTGATGCTCAGGCAGTGAGGGAAGTTGAGAAAACAACCCCACAGACAGATAACTCAAGCGATATTAAACCTCAAAAGTCCCCTGTTACCAGTACACCTGAAGAAGAGGCAGCTAAGTCTGAACAAGCTGTTAGCCAACCTGATATAACCCATGTGACGCAAGGCAAAGAGAAGAGCAAGGACCTTCTGGTACCTAAAGTTGAAACCAAGCCCTGGAGTCAATTCAATCTAATGGTGGAATTACGGGACCAAACGCCCCTGGAATTGTCACTGATAGAAATACCCCTTTACGAATTTATGAGAGATAGCACCACGCCAGGACCCATCCCGATGCCTGTAGCTATGGCAGATTCCACGGCTCAGACAAATAAAAAAGTGAGCTTCAGACCTTTTCTGGGGCTCAACCTGAACTACCTCAACCTAAGACCCAATCCTGCTGATAACCTTTACTTTAAAGACATTGGCTCTTCCCTGGATCTGTCGCTTCAGCAATGGGGGCTGAGCATTGGTTATGAAATGACGGTTCGCTTGAGTGACGGGCTCAAACTGAGAAATGAACTGAATCTTTCCTTTAAACAGCACAAGGTTTCTTTCAAGTATATACCGGATGCATCTGATTCGGAAAACACCGAATTTTTGAGTGTCCAGAATACTTTCAGCCCACTGACCTTGGGGATTTCTGCCGGCTTGCTCTATGACTTGGGAGGCCAGGGGTCACAAAAGAGAGAGTTGGATTTAGGATTCTACTACGAGCCGGTAATTGACAATGACCTGGGTAATCAAGAGCTCCTTCAATACCCTGGTGATTTAATCAATATGAATGTGGGCTTCACTTTCCATCCTGAAAAAATCAATTGGGGGATTCGGGTCTTTAGCTATTACTCCCTGAACAGAAAGTACAGTGAGAAGGCATTAACTATGACTCCCTATGGCTTTGGTGTCCAGTTTCTAAGAGATAAAGCACGGAAGTAAGGCATACAAATCTATTGCCAGTATGTCGAAATGCAGTTCCGTAACGGATCTGACTTTTTTGAGTTTGACCTAAGCCCCGCCTGATCAAACCCCTTTGCGATTCTCAGCGTCCTCTGTGGTTAAGTATGGGCCTATGTCCTTAGCGGTTGTACTTCACACTCTCCAGCATCTGATCCAGCTCTGTCCTGGAATAGACCTTTGTATCCAAAACCAGCGTATGAATTCGCTGTGAATTGGTGATGTCTTCCAGTGGATTGGCATCCAGTATCAACAGATCCCCGGATTTACCTTCTTCTATGCTCCCATAATACTCATCCAATTTCAGAAACCGGGCTCCATTGATGGTAGCCGCCTTTAATGCCTCTAAAGGAGACAGACCTGTTTCTACGAGTGCTGCCATTTCCCGATGCAGCGAAATACCCTGATAGACATAGGAGTTGGAGGCTCCCGTATCAGAGCCAGCCAGCAAGGTGACACCTGCTTGATTGAGTTTGGGTACTAATCCTCTAAAGGTAGTATTCAGAGCGTGTCTTCTTTCCACAGCGGCAGGGGAGGCACGCATTGCTCCGCGCACCCGACCCTCATAGGTTTTGATAATGCCCGGACCGATATAATCGAGGTATTTGTCTTGTTCGTGATTATCTCTGTCCAGATAGCTGAGGGTGTTCCCGATATGCATAGTCGGTACTACATAGACATCATTGTCCTTCAGAGATTTAAAGGTTTTCCGGGCGACTGACTCATCATAAGTAGCAATCAACCGGTCCATAGAACCCCAGAAACCGGCCTTACCGTTAATATTGTCCTGAGTGACGGCATACTCTTCGGAAGAAGCGCCTTTCAGTATGTAATACAGGTGTTCTACAGAGCCTAATCCCGCATTTACCGCCTCCTCCAGCATCACTGTAAAGGGCATATGGCCAGAGGTGGTAATACCGCGTTTTTTCGCCTCTTCTATGATCTGGATATAAGCTTCCCTGTTAATCCGGCTGTCATAGATTTTGATAAAATCGACTCCCATATTTTCAAGAGAGTCAACTGCCTGAACTACCTCATCCTGTGTAGTGACAGGAATAGAACCTGCCCAGGTTGCTCTGGGGCCATCCAGCTTTGGGCCGGAAGTGAAAATTACCGGACCGGTCAATTCTCCATCCTCAATTTCTTTTCGCCATTTGAATATTTCAGAGGTCATATCACCGCCTGCTTCGCGCACTCCGGTAATGCCGTTGGCCACAAAGAGGGGAAGTAGGTTCTTGTTTTCTTCAATCAGACCATCTCCACCCCGAAAGTGAACATGCATATCCCAGAGGCCGGGAATCACAAACTTTCCAGAGGCTTCAATTGTCTGAGGGGCTGAGTAATTGGCAGTCAACTCATCATCCCCTATAAAAATGATGGTATCGTTTCTGATGCCAATGTTTTGATCCCGGGTGATTCTGCCAGTCTCTACATCAACAATGCGGGCGTTGTTAATAAGAATATCCAGTTGCTCAGCGGGTTTCGAACAATGGCACAGGGTAAGGACAAGACAGACAAGGAGGCTATTTCTCATGGCGGTAGGCATCGGGATTGCCCGAAGCTATAGATTCATCAAGAGAGGCTGAAGTCTTATTTGATTACTGGTTTACCCTGGTTTTTTAAATCTCCGCGCCTTCAGTTGCTTACCTAGTATTTCCTCTGCAGCATCTTTGAGGGTAGTACCCTGGGTAGCTTCTTTTGCCTGCGTTTCGATATACCAATTGATCTTATTTCTATAAACGGAGAGGCCATCTCGTGCATTATTACGCTCCTGTGCCTTTTTCACGAGGTATTCTTTCATTGCCCGATTTCCCAGCTGTAAAAGCTCCTCAGGAATATGCCCGGGCTCAATTTTACTCAGGTCCCAATTGCTTTCCTCAAAGTGGTCGATGACGTCTTTTTCCTGTTCCTGCTGGTCCAGGCGATAGAGCAACATGTCACGGTAAGCCGGACTGATCTCATCTCCCTTAAGTCTGTCCCTGGCTTTCACCATGGTAGAGTCCCCATAGCTGAGGAGGTAGTTGTTGTATAACCTGAAGATTTGCCGGTCAAAGGGAGTAGCCAGATTGGCCTGAGAAGTCTGGTCAATATATGCATAGTCACCGCCACCCAGCTCAGAAGCATGCAGCCATTTTTCTTCAATCCCTTTTTTCTCTTCTCCGCAGAAAATGGTATTGATTACGATGTCCTTTGCTGCGGCTTTCCTGCATACCTCCAGATAGCTCACGTCCCCCTGATCAAACGATTCATTTCCCAGCACGATTATACTCCTGAACTTACTTTTTTCATCCCACTCAAGCCGGGTCAAGGCCAACTGAATAGCATTACCGTATTGTTCCGAAGAGCCTTCAATTTTCAATAGAAACAGCCGGTCTGCCAGCGTGTCCCGTTCGGCAGTAAAGGGAGATACCAGGTTAATGTAGTCCTGACCTTCAAACATGGCACCATTGCCAACGGTAATCAAGGCTACTTCCACCACCGTCTTCCGTTTTTTCTTGGTAAAACTCTGAGCATAATCCAGCAGGCTCCAAACCTGGGTCTGTGCCTGATAAAGCAGACCATCCATGCTTCCGCTCACATCTATAATCAGGCAGAGCTGAATTTTTGAAGCTGGTTTTGAATTAGGAAGGTTGCGAGCTGATAGGGGTACCTGGAAAACCAAGCCAAGCAGAATAGCGATATATACTTTTTTAAACGACACAGAGTATGCTTAACGACTCTATGAAGATACAAAATCTAAGGCTGTATTTATCAGAGCTTAGTTGCTAAAGTGTCTGACTTGTAGTGATTTAACAATTCTTAAGAAATCAGCAGACTATTGCCAGAAGCTACCCCGCACAATCAGAGAATCCAGACCATCTGAGGCTCCGGTCAAATTCTTAACATCCGTATATACCTGATTCAGGTTGGTGGAGTCATCAAATGCCAGGTAGTACAGGTACTTTAAGTAAAGACTTTGGTTATAAGCAAACTCCGTTTCAAGTACCTGGGCATAGATGGTATCACTAAGCTCAGCCGCCAAGCCAAGCCGGTTCAGGCTCAGTCCATTCCCTACCCAATGCGTTTGCGGGATTTCATAAAGAAAATCAAGCGCACCATAAGCATCTCCCCTTTTCAGGGCTTCGTCTGAGCTTCTCAAAGCAAGGTTAGTGTTTCGTCTTTCAGCTGAGAAGGCATCGTACCTGGAATTGAGATTGATGGCGTTCTTAATACTCTCACTATACCAGGTGTTCTCTTTAAAGTCATAGAGATCACAAAGAAAAGGCTTGCCCTCAATCAGCTCAACCCGATACTTGATAAAGCTATAGCTGTCTTCGAACACCATAAAGATGGTGATCTCGGAAAACCCGTTAAAGTGCTGACTTTGTGTCAAAGAGGCGATGCCATTTTGCTTGTTAAGGTTATTGATCAGGAGTAGGTTGGTATATTTGATAGCATCCTTTACCTCTTTTTCGAATATATGCGCAAAGACTGACCTCTGGGTTTTATTCAGGTCTTTTACCCTCTTTCTGAAAGCATCATTACTCCATGAACTCCGAACCAGGGCGTGATCGTGACCATTGAAGCTGTTTACAAGCTGGGTGGCGTATGATTCAACGGTAGCTTTTTCCTCGACCGTTAGTGCTACGGGTGCCTCTGTACTGTCTGAAGAACAGCCGGCCAGAAGAAACAGAACAAGGATGAAGTATGCGTACCTGATCATAAATTGGCTTTCGCGAAATCTACAAATTATTAATCGACTGTGCTCTTAAATGAGCCAACAGATGAGATTAATCGGAAGATGTTTGGAGTCAGGCAATTTCGAGGGGAATGTGGTTTGCGAAGAAAAGAACCCCTGAATTTCGATGCGCCTCAGAGTTTTTTGGTTTGTTGTTTAAGTTCATCCTGTCTGTATAGATCCATGACGGCAGTTTCTACACTTTCTTTACTGATTTCCTTTAGAATGATGAACCCCTCTCCAATAAGATAGTCTCGAAATTCATTTAAAAGACCATTGAGGTATTTAACTGTGGTGAAATTGGTCCATCGCTTTTTCCCATTTTTAAAAGTCACTGTTACCTCAATACAATCGTTCAAAGGGTCCCTTATTTTATCATCCAGTTTGATCTTCTTGATAGCTACTACCTCTTTTTTGCTAAAGCAATACTTCGGTAACCATACGAGTCTGTTTCTTAGAGCGCCACGTATTCTGACGGTGTTCTTTTTAATATCATGAATCTCATAGGCGGTTCCGATGGAAATATGTTCCTCGTAAACGGATTCGTTTTTACAAAAAATGGTATCTCCGACTTTCATCAGGAGTGAAACAACCAGAAGAACAGAGAGCCTTATTCAGTCCTATGCATAACTGATTATGTTATGAGTTTAATCTAGTAGTAGTCTGAGGTTTGGACGATCTATCTCTCCAAAGCTAAGCGTACAGGAGGGAGGCGAAGCCGAAAACAGTGCGAAATACAAGGCGATTGGATTTGGTACGCGCAGGCCTTGTGCGGTAAAAACCGGGCTTGGATTTGATGTTTTCGGGAAGGGCTTTCCTGCCTGCCTTAGTACCTAAGTACGGCCGGCACGGTTCTTTCTTTTTGGCCCGTCAAAAAGATAAAAACTAAGTCTTGAAAAGAAGCCAACTATGTTTATGCGAGTTAATTACTTCATAAGTCCACTTGCCGGAACCGGAGCAATCCAACTGATCAGCCTGAGGTAGGTTATGATCATTCTGTTAAAATCAGATGTTTTCCTGTCAGATCTGATATTTTGATGATGAGAAGTTTGTTTGCCGAAGACAATTGTAAACATATTGCCATTCTCCTCTTCCGGCTGATATCCAATGCTAAAGTGACTCATGATATTTTGCTTTAGGTAATTGCATCCAGTATTGGTCATATAATACTCCATCTACCTGCATGCCTTCTATTTCTAGGCCACAGGTGACAAAGCCATGTTTCTCATACAAAGCCCTGGCAGCGGTATTGATGGCCGTTACGCTCAGGCCTACGAGAACGATCCCCTCAATGGAAAAAGCACCCTTCAGTGTTTCTGTCAACAAGGAATGGGCTACCTTTCTGCCTCTGAAATCGGGATGGACATAAACTCCGTGGATATCTCCTTTATGTGCCAGTTTGCTCAGGACGTAAGGCGTAAAGGCCATGATGCCTACCAGTTGGTCCCCTGCAAAGGCACCCAATGTAAAGTTGTTTCCCTTTGAGATACGGGATTCGTACTTCTCCTTTAATACAGGGGCTTCTTCTTCCACCGTGCTCCAGAAAGAAGTAGGATCTGTAGTGAGTCCTAAACGCCTCAATGCAGCAAAGGCCTCGTAATCCTGTGCTTCTAAATGTCGGACGCTGATATCTTGCATTTTACTACTGTTCATCCATGCCCTGGTTTGCTGTGGTATAGCTCGCCTCATGATGTACCGGGAAATTAACCGAGTTGGCGATAAAGCACACCTTATTCGCTTGCTCATGCAGCTTATCCGCTTTTTCTATCATAGAGGCATCTGCCAGCGTTATTTTTGGATGTAAAGTCACCTGCTCAAAATGTCCGCCACTCCCGGCTTCTACCATTACCCCAGTGGCCTGGTCTTCATACTCCAATACTACCACCTTGTTGACCGCGCAGAGGTGTAGGTAGCAGAGCATATGACAGCTGGAAAGAGAGGCCACCAGCAAGTCTTCGGGGTTATGTCTGCCGGGGTCACCTCTGAAGGCCGGATCTGATGAGCCCAATAGCTCAGGTTTATCCCCTATGGCTATGCTGTAGTCACGGCCATAGGCCTGGTAACTGCTGGTTCCTGTTCCCTGGTTTCCAGTCCATTTCAGATGTGTTTCATAGTGGTGAGTTTTGCCTGTCATATTTCAAACTTTAATAAATGCAAACCTGTCCCTGACCAATGGCCTGGACAGAGGCAATTACTGATTCTTTGACCTCATTACCAACAGTTTTATCCAGACACCAGCCCACTAGGTCGATAGCGGCCAGACAGCCGGCAGCCGTAGCGATGTTTCCGTGAACCACCAGGTGGCTGTCACGCTCTACAGTCACTCCCATTTGCTCCAGTGTATCGAAGGCGGTAGGGTAGGTGGTGGCCGTTTTATCATGTAGCAAGCCCAGTCCGG
Organism: Roseivirga sp.; assembly: GCA_021404565.1. Taxonomy (GTDB): domain Bacteria; phylum Bacteroidota; class Bacteroidia; order Cytophagales; family Cyclobacteriaceae; genus Roseivirga. Next base: position 431,624 of record JAAWWF010000003.1, read on the forward strand.
CCAGAATAAGCGCCCCGGAACACATCGAGCAGATGAGCTGATTTTTAGCATCAAGATTGAATTGATCAAGATACTCCTGGTTCTGATAGAGCTGACGTGTTCCCGGACCGCTGGAAAAGAAAACAATATCAGCCTCCTTTGCTTCATCCAGGGAACCGTGCATATCCAGCTCAATCCCGGCTATCGATTTGTGTTTGGGCTTCGTGCCCAGAAATTTCACCTGCCGGTTTTGCTCTTTGAGCTTAACCCTGTTAAAGAGATCCCAGGGCAAGAACACATCGATATCTGTGAACTTGTCAAATACGATAATGGCGACTGTTTTCATGTTGTTTTGAATTATTGTTTTTGAGTGAAAGTAGTTTTGAGTTTCTGACCCAAATCCGATCGTTTTTGCTGATTCTTATTTCGTATCGAACTCAAAGCCTTTGACCGATGCGGGGATACCGAGTCCTTCCTTACAATCGTCATTGGGCTGCGCTTCCCCAAAACCCACATGTAAGGGTAGCACACCAGCCCAAATATCCAGGTCCATATCCTCCGGTTCATCATTGGCACCTTCCGCTCTGATTTTGGCTGAAGCCTCTGTCATTTCAATGGCCATCACGGCTGTACCTTTCATTTCCTTTTCGTTGGGTATGCGCGCCTCTTCCCATCTGCCCTTGATGATTTTATCCGTGATGATCTTAAGTGCCTCCATTTTTTCATCCCAATCGGTGACCAATCTTGGTTTTCCGAAGATCACGGCCGATCTGTAGTTGAAAGAATGATGGAAAACAGAGCGTGCCAGCACTATGCCATCCATATGGGTTACGGTGAGGCTGACACGCTCATTGTTTAACAGAAAATTAATCATGCGATTCTTGGTAGAACCATGCACGAAAAAGGTGTTTCCCTTGCGGCCGTATGCCGTGGGAATCACAATGGGTGTCTCTTCGTAGACATAGGCCAGGTGGCATAAAAAGTGACTATCTACAATCTCAAAGATTGTCTTTTCATCATAGTCAGCCCGTTTCGGTCCCCGTACTACTTTGTTCAATGCCGTTTTTTCGAATTCACTCATATTTCTTTTGATTTGACCTGGCTGTGGTCTGTTGTTGAAAATTAGCCTTCCCATATTCCTTATGTCCCTTATTAGTTCACCCTCCACGGAGGGTTCTTCCTGTTTTTTCCGGCATAAAAAATGATCAATTGATTATCATCCGGATCTCTGAGCCTCGCCTCTTTCCAAAGCCAGCTCTGGTCGGTTGGGTCAAGGTCAAACTGAATGCCTTCTGCTTTTAGCAGTTTTACCCTCGCCTCCAAATCCTCGGTTTCGAAGTACACTACAATTCCATTTCCCGCTGGTAGCTCCTCTACCAGATGGATGGAAAAAGTCGCCTCCCCTTCAGACAGCTCAAACCGGGCATAACGGGGAAGCGCATCTACGATAAGCTTCAGTCCCAGCTTTTGATAAAAGGCTACCGAAACTGAAAGGTTCAGCGAGGGAATTGTGACTTGATTTAAATTCATTGACCAAATGATTTCGTAATTGATAAAACAAAACTATATCTTTGGCGGACTATTTATAGCGTCCAGTATTTATATATTAAATAGTCCGGTATGTTGTCTTTTCAAAATCTTATCAAACTCAATCGGAATGGTGATCTTCCGGTTTTTTTGCAGATCAGCAATGGCATGACCTTGCTGATTAAGTCGGGTATCCTGGGAAAGGGAGTGAAACTACCCGGAACCCGTTCACTGTCTGAATCATTGAATGTGCATCGCAAAACCGTGGTAGCTGCCTATGATGAGTTGATGAGCCAGGGATGGATTGAGGTTATACCCTCCAAAGGTACCTTTGTAAGCAATAAGCTTCCGATCGTGGATGCCCGAAAGCTCACGAACGATGAACACAGACGCGCCAATAGAGAAAAGGCCGGTTTCGATTTTTACCCGAGGGAGGAATTGAGAAGGGCAAAGGAATTTGTTGCTGACGGACTCACTATTGACGAAGGAATACCTGATGTGCGCATTGCTCCGGTATTTGAAATACTGCGAAATCTGAAAAGTATCGTGTCTCGTAGCTACAACAAAAAGTACCTGTCCTATGGCCCGGTACATGGCGATACTTTGCTCAGAGAGGTTTTGGCCGGCTATCTGCAGGAGACCAGGGGGATGAACATTACCATGAAGAATATTCTGATTACCCGTGGTAGCCAGATGGGGATGTATCTCTCTGCACAGATGATTATAAGGCCCGGTGATATTGCTGTTGTGGGCCAAAGCAATTACATCACGGCCAATCTTACTTTGCAGGATGCCGGGGCTGAACTGCAATATGTTCCGGTAGACGAAGAGGGTATCAATACCAATGCGATCGAGGCCATTTGCGAAAGGCAGAAAATCAAAGCCGTCTTTGTTACCTCTCACCATCATCACCCTACCACGGTCACCCTTAGTGCCGAGAGAAGGCTACACCTGGTACAATTGGCTGAAAAGTACGGTTTTGCCATACTGGAAGATGATTACGATTACGATTTTCACTACCAGAATGCACCTTTATTACCGCTGGCCAGTGCTGATCGATCCGGTAATGTGATCTATATGGGGGCTATTTGTAAAATTGTGGCACCAGTCTATCGTGTGGGCTATATGGTGGCTTCAGAAGACCTGATTGAGGAAACGGCCCATTTACGAAGAATTATTGATCGTCAGGGAGATGCGGTGCTTGAAAGAGCGATTGCACAGATGATACAACAAGGCGATTTTCAGAGACACAGCAAAAAGGCCCTTAAGCTATATAAGGAACGCAGAGACCATTTCTGTGGATTGCTCGAATCGGAGCTCAGTGAGTATGTGAGCTTTGACAGGCCGGAAGGAGGTATGGCGGTTTGGGTTGGTATGGATAAGGCTCTCAACTGGGGAAGGGTAGCCAAAGAATGCCTGAAAGATGGGTTGAGAATACCTGACTGGCAACTGTTTGATCAGCTTAAGGGAGGACACAACCACATCCGCATGGGTTTTGCTTCCCTGAACAATGAAGAGCAAAAAGAAGTGGTAAGGATTCTGGGTAAAGCGATGAAAACAGTAAAGACTGAAGCGAGCCTGGTGATGAATCTGGCCTGATTACGTAGTTACTCCGCTTCGTCTGTCGCAGGTTCCAAACATGTCTTAAAGGTTTCTAGGGTTACTTCAGAACGTTCTGGCTGAAAAGCGTAGAAAGGATTTGGTTGGTTAGGTCTATGATTTTAAGCCATTGTTGGGCACAGCTTTTTTATTTATAATTCTATCAAACGGGATGATTCCTTTTTCAGTCAAATCTTTCCTTAAGTTGTCCGCATAATTGTGAGCGAACTTTTCCTTGTCAGCTTTTGACAGTTTGAAATAGTTGTCATCTCTTTTTTCCCATTCTTCAAATTCTTCATCTTCTGTTCCTGGTCGCTCTACAAATTCCAGGTAATGTACGTAATGTCCGAATTCATGAGGTAAAGTTCTATAGAGTTGAGTTCGTCTAACATTCTCAAGTTTAGTCTGTCGCAGGTTCTCCGAACCTGTGACGATTATGAGTGCGAGGACTCTGTCAGTCTGGAGTTTCGTGAGTTCTATCTCTTCCGGTCTGACTTAGGAGTCCGACCTGAACTTTGTCGTTTTCTAACTCCGAGGTTACGAGGAGTCTGGTACCCCTGATTTTTACTCAACAAAGCTTATAACATAAAAAAGTATGTACGGTGGCTCACTGCCACTTCCTTCAGATTCTTCCTACCGTCAGAATATAAAAGGAAGCCGTCTGTCGCAGGTTCCAAACATGGCTTAAAGGTTTCTACGATTGCTTCAGAACGTTCTGGCTGAAAAGCGTAGAAAGGGTTTGGTTGGTTAGGTCTATGATTTTAGGCCATTGTTGGGCACAGCTTTTTTATTTATAATTCTATCAAACGGGATGATTCCTTTTTCAGTCAAATCTTTCCTTAAGTTGTCCGCATAATTGTGAGCGAACTTTTCCTTGTCAGCTTTTGACAGTTTGAAATAGTTGTCATCTCTTTTTTCCCATTCTTCAAATTCTTCATCTTCTGTTCCTGGTCGCTCTACAAATTCCAGGTAATGTACGTAATGTCCGAATTCATGAGGTAAAGTTCTATAGAGTTGAGTTCGTCTAACATTCTCAAGTTTGTATTCAGCGTTGAAAGCTCTTTTATCTTCAACTATTGGGTGTCCGTCATTCCGTAATCTTTCTAATTCATGTTGAGAATCAGGAGATAACTTCTTTGACCATTTAAACGACTTTGAATAGTCGATTGCTTCAATAATTATTGCTGGTAAATAGTCTCCTTCAAATTCATATGAGTAGATAAGCCTTCCCCAAACTGGCGAAAGCGTTTCTTCTTTCCGTTTTGGTTGTCTTAGAATGATAAGTTTAAGCTCTCCGTAGTCGTTGGTCGGAATTGAACTTATAATCTTTTCAATGTCATCAATTGTACAAGAGTGTTTTGAGGTTTCTCTTGTCTGTTCAGTGACGAAAAGGAATTCATGTCCGTTAATTATTCGCTCTTCCTTTTGGTATTTGTCAAGACGTTCTAAAAAAGATTTCAGGGTAATGGCCGGTTGTGGAATTGTCAGTTCATTGTCCTGTCCGTGTCCCTGTTTCTTGGTACCTATATTTCTATTTCGTCTTGTTGGATTGTACATCTTTCAAATTGTGCGCAACGGTTGGTGTAAACTGCGTTTTAGTGCAGTTTATATATCGTTACCGGCTTTTCTATTCTTTAAATTCAATAATGTCAGATTTCATTTCCTGATTCCAAAAATCAATTTTGTCTTTATAAATTCTTGTTACTGGATATCCATCTATTTCCATTTTCGATTTCCAAGTCAAATGAACAACTGCAATATTTCCATTTTCCAATTCTAATATGATCTCATCGTTATTCGTCTTTCTTGCAATTAATTCGACATTCTTATTTCGTAACAGATGATTGTCAGGTAACTCAAGCTTGAGTTCGTTCATAAAAGCTTGAATGCTTTTTTCTTCCATTTCCATTACATCCCAATACGGGTCAAGAAATTTCAATCCAAAAATTGACGTATTAAGCTGTCCCTCTAAGTTTCCTTTTTCCAACAAATCGGCAATTGTTTTTTCTATACAATCTCGAGTTAATTCTTTAACAAAAAGGTCTGGAGGTGTCTGATAAAGTCCATTGAGGTTTTCTCCATTTTCTTCATCTTGTTTATTTGCTGATTCAAGATATTTATATGTCCAAGCGTTAATTCCATAGCTTCTCCCGTCCAATGTGTCAACCCCAATATTTGCGAAATCATCCTCAAGGTCGTCCCAAGGGCTTGACTCCTCAAATTCAAGCCATAATTTGAAAGATGTATTTCCGATTTTAATTATTTTATCACTTAATGGATTTGACTCCATATTTAGGCTTTTAATATTCATAGGTTTTATTGCTGGTAACGTCCGAAGGTATCAGACGTGAATTGAGAAGAAGATAAAAAGACTTTGGGGATTTTAGAGGTGTTTATTTTAAGAGTTTGTGCAAAGCCGGCTTGTGCGTCATCTGAGATCTACGTTTTTGAAGAGCCAGCGCCCCGTATGGTATAAGATGGTGGTTTTTGGTGGTCTTTTTTTCTTCGGGATCAAGATAGTCTGGCAAGACTGCTGCCACGATTAATGGCTGATGACCGTGTGTTGAGAACAGTGCGCTGACCATATTGATAAGTGAGCCTTCGAGCAGTCTTGTGCTTCCGCTAAAACTTCAGTCGACACGCGGTGGTTCGGACGTTGAGATCGATGAGTTTTTAGAGGTTTGAATGCTTGCGCCTTTAGCTTCAGCGTTGGAGCAGGTACGAAAACGTAGAAAAACGCCCCTCGAAGGGCATTGATCTCAACGTTTGGGTATAACACGTTGCCATCCCACAGGGTGGCTATGTGATATATCTTTTGTTGTACTGTGTTTTTAAATTCTTGCACATTCTATTCCGAAATTCTCAGCCGTATCAATCAAAATCTCAACCTTCGTATAGAATGCGTTATTCATTTCCTCCACTTCCTCAGAAGTATAACCAAGCCATCTCCCATGCATTTCATGTTCCTTTTTATAATTTTCTATTTTCTGCTTTCTCCTACCATCATTACTGTAGAAAATCTTGGTTATTTCATGATTTCTTGATCGAATAGCTTTAATCAAATCCGTAAGGTGTTCAGCCTTCTCTATCGCTAAACCGATTAACAGGTCCTTATTACTCTTATTAATTTCTCTAACCAAAAGATCAATTCTTATTTGAAAAAGTTCCTCTGGAGAATCAAATTTCGGTTTCATTGAATTGACTATTTCGCCATAATTAATTTTATGGATATCCACGATATGTCCCAATGCATTGTCGTTTGCATCAATATCAACTGTTAAAATTAATTTGTTCATCCTTAAATTCAATGCAGTACAACGTTTTGGCTAAGCGCAGTTAAATCTTGTTTCCTGACCCACAGGCGCCTGATAGAACCACAAAGCAATTGGCTTGAGCGCAGCGGATGTGCTTATCTTTTCAATCCAGCACTGAGCGGAGCGAAAGCGGATTGCTGCCTGCTTCCAAAACACTCTTTGAACTGAGGCACGAGGAGCAAAGTGTGTTTCTGCACTATCGTTCATTCGAAGCTCGATTTAATTGCGTTTAGCTTTTGTTGTAGCACGTTTTTCTTATTCTATTTGATTTAACGTCATTATTCCATTCACCATAACCATTGAGGCTCTTCCTGTTTCAATAAACACTGGAACAGTTTTGTCATCTTCGAAAAAGAGGAACCCTTTAGTGTACGGTTGCTTCGAATATCCTTTGAAGTCTCCGAAATGCCATTTTTTGATTCCTTTAATTGAATGGACATCTGGTGATAGTCCTTCTCTGGAAAGAATTCTGCGAGTTGTCAACAAAGTCCATACTTGGTCATTGACATAAGTCGAGCAAATCAATTCTTCTTCTTCTTTAAGCGCAATCTCATTTAAAAGATCCTTTGGGAAGTTTGAGTCCTGTTCATTAAAAATTCCAGTGAATTCAAAGTCGAAGGGAGGAATGTAGCTTCTTTCAATCTTAGCAATGATTATGCTCTTTTTCGATTTATCTGACTTCTCCATTTTAATGTGCTACAGCTCGTTTATATGTGGAATTTGGTCAAAAGTTCCGCAATAACTAATCGTTATAATAGATATACGTGAGTAAATTAGATAATTCCTTTTATTTCTTGTGTGGTTAATCAGCCTTCACTTTAGGTAGTTATTGCGGAAGAATAATTCTATTTGTCGCAAGTTCTCAGATTTATCCCCCAGCAAGGTGGCACCTCTGATAAATTAGGAAGAAGTAGAAAGAACTCCTTAAAAAATATATTCTCTTTTCTGTCCCTTTCTCTCAGCCCTTGCGTCAATACGGCAAAAACCGACCAATGGCTATCATCTTTCACATTCTCAAAATCAAGGTACTGGACCCTGAGATGGTTTATAATGCGCTCACCACCTCCAAAGGGCTCGCTGCCTGGTGGACCACGGAGGTTGAGGCCATTCCGGAAACTGATTCGGTGGCTAGCTTTTACTTTGAGGGAAAGTACCACAAAAGCATGCGGGTGGTGGAATTACTACCGGATCGCAGGGTCTTGTGGCAATGCCTGGAGGGGCACCCGCAATGGCTGGGTACTACCATTGCCTTTGAGATAGAGCCTGTGGCCGGAGGCATTCAACTCCGTTTTTATCATGCCGGTTGGGAGGCGGAAACCGACCTCTTCGGCAGCTGCAATTATCACTGGGGGCTTTATTTGCGAAGTCTCAAATCATACCTGGAAACCGGGCAGGGAATGCCACATAGTTGCCAGACACTCGAAAAAGTTTGATTTTTAACTAACATTAATTCATACAACAATGACTAAGTATTTGTATTTATTCCGCGGTGGAGACAAGCACATGAGCGAAATGTCTCCAGAAGAACAACAAAAGCACATGGGCGAATGGACCACCTGGATGCAGGGTTTAGCCGAGAAAGGCCAGCTGATTGATGGTTTGCCGCTTCACGGAGCAGGTAAGCAGGTTTCTGGCGGAGGATCTGTAATCACAGATGGTCCCTTTGCAGAAGGTGCTGAAGTAGTGGGCGGCTATCTGATGGTAAAAGCTGAGACACTGGATGAAGCCACCGAAATGTCAAAAGGCTGCCCGATATTACAAGCTGATGACGGACACATCGAGGTAAGAGAAATTATGAATATGTGATAAAATAGGGAGGGGTAATGGTTAAAGCCATTACCTTTTCTTTTTATCCAAAGCGTATTTTCCGGGCCCTGTAGCTAAGAGGAGTATTGATATACAGAGCAGGTGAATCGCAGGAGCCATATTCAGGTAAGTATCCCCCTGGATCAGGTGAAAACCGATTAAGGCAACGAGGAAATTGCCAATCATCAGCAAGGCACTGTACTTTACCTGGTAACCAATAACCCAGCTGATTCCGGCAATCAGCTGCAGATATACCGAAACGATGGCGCTGACAAGAGGCACTGGAAATCCGCTTGCGCTTAGAAATGCTTCGAATTCAAGCATCCGGTCCCAGCTCACTACATTGTCGATTACTCCATAAATAAGCCGGACACCAAAGGCGATTCGAATAAGCAATAAGGCCAGTGATTTGGAAGTTTCTGAGCGCATAACGTGGTGGTCAATTCAATATAGATTAAAAACCTGTACCTCTGGATTGCCCTGATGGTTTAGCTTCGTATTTTCGACAAACGACACGGTAAGAACCGATTTTCTAATGCCTATTCCAGGTTTTAACACTGGTCCATGGACAATTTTGTAGCGCATAACACCCTTGATCATCTCTTCCGGCATGAGTATAGCAAGCTGGTAGCGATGCTTACCAATCGCTATGGTGTTGCGCTACTCGACCTGGTGGAAGATGCCGTGCAGGAAGCTTTGCTAAAAGCCAGCAAAGTATGGTCATATCAACCTATGCCCGACCGACCTGGGGCCTGGCTTTACCGTGTGGCCAACAACCAGATGATCGATTTTCTGAGGAGGGAAAAGAAATCGGTAGACTATGAAACGAACTATGCCGATAAAGGCGCTGACGAAAAAGAGTTTGAGCTGCAGGAGGATGTAATAAAAGATGAGATGCTGAAGATGATCTTCGCCTGCTGCCATCCCTCCCTCAAAGCCCAGGAGCAGCTAATGCTGAGCCTCAAACTGCTGTGCGGACTCAGTGTAAGAGAGATCGCCCGGGCCCTGCTCAAATCTGAAGAGGGCACAAAAAAGGCGATTCAGCGAGCTAAGCAGAAGTTCAAAACAGAAGTAGGGGACCTGCAAGTCCCCCGGGAAGAAGAAATAGGAGATCGCCTCAATGCAGTTTTACAAGTGATCTATTTGCTCTTTAACGAGGGCTATAAAGCTACCAGTGGCGAGAAGCTAATGAAGCAAGAGCTTTGTGAGGAAGCGATCAGGCTGGCGTTTTTAATGCTCAATGAGGGAGAGTGTAATACTAATGAACTGAATGCCCTTATTTCCATGATGTTGTTCAAGGCCGCCCGGTTTCCTGCCCGTACTGACGCCAATGGAGGCCTGTTGACCCTGGAATTTCAGGATCGCAGTCTTTATCGACAGGATTATATCGAATGGGCCTGGCACTTTCTGAAGCGATCATCCGATTTTGAAAACACCACCCTCTATCAATTGGAAGCGGCCATTTCGAGTTACTATACGAGTGCCGCAAGCTTTGAAGACACCAACTGGAAACAAATTCTCAGACTATATGATGCCTTGGTTTTACACAAGCCTTCACCTGTGGTCAAAATGAGCCGGGTAGTAGTGTTGAGCAAGCTCGAAGGGCCCGCCAAAGCCCTTGAGTGTATGGAAGAGATAGAGCAGGATATGAAAGGTCTGCAGTCCTTTCAGGCACTGAAAGCCGATCTCTATGTGCAGTTGGAGAACTGGAACAAGGCCCGCTACCATCTTTCAATCGCCATTCGCGAGGCAGAAAACCAAACCGAACGCAGGTTCCTGGAAGCCAAACTTGACCAGCTTCACGGCAAATAAGAAGTTATGTTCTAAGAATCGGATACTCCGCTTCCATCAAGGAATTGCGCTAAGCTAAACTATGAGGCTTTTTCAGTCATTATTGACGAGGGTATCCTCCCCTTGGGGAGGTGTCCGGAGATGATTGAGGAGGCTTGAACAAGCCAGGTGGACGGAGGGGGAAAACCTCCGGAAAGTGGAAAAGTGGAGACTTAGACTTTGACAATGTAATGTTAGGAAGGGGCTTCTTGTTACAACCATGAGGTAGGTATCGACATCAACAAGAATTAATTTTTAAATTAGCATAAACCATTTTTTTAAAGTGCTCAAAACGGTTTTACGATTCGGACTAATCGCCCTGGCCTTGCTCATTCTCTTTCAATTGAGCAACGTCTCTCTGGTGATCCCTTCCATCCCTGCCGATACGGTCATTGGTATCACTGCTGTTATCCTGGTGGCGTTGGGTATTTACCTGGGGGGCAATATCAAAAAAGAGAAAGTAGTAAAGGTGGAGGTAGCAGCTCCAGTCGAGATAGATCAGGAACGTATCCAGAACCTGGGAATAAGCCAACGCGAACTCGAGGTTTTGAATCTGATTTCCACAGGGCTCTCCAATCAGGAGATAGGGGAGAAACTTTTTGTCTCTGAAAGCACCATCAAAACCCACGTCTCCAACCTATTTGTCAAACTGGATGTAAAAAGGCGAACCCAGGCTGTGACAAGGGCAAAAGAGTGGCGAATCATCGTTTAACGGACTCCTACTTTAGTAGGAAACCACGCTTTGGTACTTAAGTATGAGTGGGTTTTTGAACCATGTCGCTTGATTTGGGGACATCAATAAAATAAACGTCATGAAAAATATTACACTTAAGTATGGACTGATTGCCTGCCTCATCGTAGTGGGTGTACCCGCAGGTACGATGGCTATTGTAGGCTGGGGTTCTGAGAGCTTCGATGTTGGTCAGGTGGTGGGTTACTCCTCCATGATTGTGGCCATGGCCATGGTTTACTTTGCCATGAGGCACTACCGCGACAAGGAAAATAAGGGCATTATGAGCTTTGGCCAGGGTATGAAAATCGGACTCCTCATTTCCTCCATGGGAGGTGCCGCCTGGGGGCTTTATAACCTGGTATTTGTGCTCTGGATCATGCCGGATTTTTATGAGCAGTACTACGCACATTCATCAGGATATGCCATTGGTACCCCCGAGTTTGAGAAAGGCTTTGCTGAAATGATGGGTGATGCAGGATTCTGGTACACAACCTTTGGAGGCACTCTGTTGATGTTCCTCACAGTATTCCTGATCGGTTTGGTCATCAGCATTATCTCTTCGCTGATTGTTAAGCGTAATGCTCTGGTTACCGCCTGATTATCAATCATGAATGTATTTAAGAAGCGTATACTGCCGGTAATAGCGGGGCTATTGGCTGGCTGGGTGGCAATCTTTGCACTGGAAGCTGTGAGTCATATCTTCTATCCACCACCTGCCGATCTCGATTTCACAGACAAGGCAGCTTTGACAGCATTTATGGAGACATTACCTACTCTGGCTTTTGTCTTACTATTGATCAGCTGGATGATAGGCACTTTTATAGCCGGAATGATAGGAGCTTTGGTCAATAAAGAGGCCTGGAAAAACAGCGCTATCATCATAGGGGTGCTACTGGCTTTGGGTTCTATCATTAATATGACCCTCGTGCCACATCCTACCTGGTTGATTATAAGCGCTTCGATCGCTTATGTACCCAGCGCTTATGCTGGTGCCCGGTTAATCGCTCAAAAAAACTCAAACAAATCATGAAACCAAACCACACCATACAAGCACATAGCTCTCACGTCAACAAGGTGCTTTTTACCAAAGACGACAGCATGCTCTTTTCCTTCGGCTTTAGCGGAGAACTGAGGTGCTGGAATACTACCGACTGGTCATTGATCAGGGAATTTGAAGGCCATACCGAGACAGTCAACGGGGGAGTAGAGTACAATGGCAATCTTATCACAGTCTCCAGAGACAAGAAGATCAACTTCTTTGAGCTGGATTCAGGTAAGCTTACTGATACTGTGGAAGATCATAAAAAGGGAATAGATAATATTCTCATGACGGCCGATCAGAAGTATCTGCTGACCAGCGGACAGGATAAGATGGCCGTAAGCCGTAATATGGATGGATCGCTTATTGCCAGTCTTAAACCGACCGGTAAGAATTTAAGCATCAAGACAACCACACCAGATGGTAAGTATGTGGTGGTGGGAGGCATGGGGGATCAGCTACATGTTTTTACCATTCCCGAGCTGGAGCCTGTTGCGAGCTTTGATGCTGGTAAGGTGGCAATAAGTTGCGTTCGTTGTCACCCTGAAAAAGACCTGGCCTGGTGCCTGGATTATAGCGGTGCGCTGAATGTTATCGACACGAAAAACTGGAAGGTGACCGATGTAGTGCCATTGAACAGAAAAGGCATAATAGGCCTGGCCTATGCTCCCGGACGGAACGAACTTGCCATAACGGCTGATAAGGCTGTACTGCTGCTGGATGCAGATAGCCTGGAAGTAAAGCAGGAGCTTTCCAGCAGTGCCAAGGGAAACTATGGCGTCAATTATTCACATAATAACAAGCTGTTGGCGCTGGCCTCAGCTGATAAAAAAGTAAGGATATGGGAACTGGATTAATTAAGAAGACAAGCCTGCAATTACTGATGTTGGGGCTTGTGGCTTTCGGAAGCCATTGGATTACAAAAATGAACTACCAAAACGAAAACAACATGTCAAATCAAGATATAAAAGGAAGAGTTACAGGAATTGGAGGGGTATTCTTCAAAACAGCAGATCCTGTAAAACTCAAACAGTGGTACGCTGAAAACCTGGGTTTGCAGACCAACGAATATGGTACGTTATTTGAAATAGGTACACCGGAAGGCAATGAGCATAAAGCTTATATGCAGTGGAGTGCTTTTTCTTCAAAGAGTAATTACTTTGAAGGCGACTTAATGATCAACTACCGGGTAGATGACATGGACGCACTGCTGGAGAAGCTGAAAGCCAATGGTGTGGAAGTGGTCGATACTGTTGAAACTTATGACTACGGAAAGTTTGTTCACGTAAGAGATTTAGAAGGTAATAAAATTGAATTGTGGGAGCCTGTTGATAAGGTTTTCAATCAATTTACAGAAGGAGCTGTTACAAAATGAGAAAGATAATCGGGATCATACTACTCACATTGACCCTTACGCCCTTGATGGCGCAGGATTTTGAGAAAGAGATTGAGGAATACAGAAAGGAGCAAAATGCCGAGTTCCGTGATCCCGAAAAATCACCTTTATCTATAAAAGAGCAGAGAAAATTCAAAGGCCATGATTTTTATCCGGCAGATGAGTCTTATCGGGTTAACGCCCGTTTTGAGGCCACACCCGATAGCAGACCCTTTCCTTTAGGCACCAGTCAGGGCAAAAGTCACCTTTACAAACGGATTGGCATTCTCCATTTCGAACTTCACGGAAAACCATATACGCTCGAAGCCTATCTGAGGTCGCAAAGCTTTGCCATGAGGACTCAAAAAGTATATGTATTCCTACCAGTGGTAGATGCCACTACAGGAGATGAAACCTATGGGGCCGGGCGTTATCTGCACTACGAAGGCATACCTGAAGGAACGGAATGGGTGATTGACTTTAACAAGCTTTATAATCCCTCCTGTGCGTACAATGATAGGTACGATTGCCCGAAGGTACCTGAACCCAATCACTTACCCATAGCCATCAAGGCGGGCATACGGGGCTATACCATAGAATAGGGAAGACTTCTTTTTTCTTAAGCCTCTAAAACCTTAATCACCTTACTGACCGATGAGGTTTCGAGGAGCCTGATGAATTTGGCAATGAGACCGAGAATAAAGCCCGGCTTGCGGAGGTCACGGCCCAACCAGGCGATTGAGGCATCTCTCTTTTCTGTCAGTGTCACCTGTTCCTCAGCATTGGCCACAGCATATTTTTTGGCGAAATCCCAGGCACCATCCCGTGCGATCTGAATGGTGAAATCCACCAGGCGCTCGTCAAACTTACCTGCCACAGAGTCGAGCAAGCCAATGACCGGGGAGATCTTATTGATATCGGATTGTACTCCCTCTACCATGCTGGAGAGGATATCGTTGATTTTGTAGAAGTCACTTTTCAGCCCTTCAATCTTATCTCCCGGAGCTATCTCTGCCGCGGCTATACCCAGGTCCAGGTTGATATGAGCATTAATGCCCAGGAGTAGCTGTTGCAACACCATGGGCCAATACCAGTCGGCTGCCTGAAAAGCCACCAGCCAGCAAGCAGAAGGCTCTTCATTATTCTGGTATTGGGTATAAGCCTTGAGATACCGATTGGCGAAGGTCACATCCAATAACTCCATTCTTGGGTTATCCTCGAACTCTTTCTTTTCGATGGCCTCTTTTACAGCGACCGTTACCTTACGGTAGAGGATGGTAAAGTAGGCCAGTTTACTTTTTCGTTCCGTGTTTTCTTCAATGATCTGATCCAGAAAAGCGATGACTTCATCAATATTCGAGGCTTGCATTGAGGAATTTAGGGATATTTCTCTACTCAATCCAAATAGTCTCTAATGGACAGTGTCCCTCAGGGCTTTTAATCAGAAGTCGGTTTTTGATTCATACATGGGAATCTATTCACGAGCAGTAAAGGACACTGTCCCTAAAAGAAGAAGTCCGAGCCACCTGTCGCAGGTCCTCAGGACCTGTGACGACTATGGTTTTCCGGACTCTGTCCGGTTATTAAATGCCTGAATATGTGACAATAACCAATGAACGCTATCAGGGCCTCTGCCCGGCAGGACCCCAATGTTTCGCACTGACCAATAACTGATAACCAATTAACCAGTAACCAATTAGCATGCACACTGAATAGCAGCACCAGCCGTGGCTTTGGTACCCTCGGTGGCGTAGCCGTCAAATTTCCACCATTCTATGCCTCCCATCAGTTCTTTTACCCTGAAACCGAGTTGAGCCAATTTGAGAGCGCCCTTGGTAGAGGCATTACAGCCAATGCCATCACAATAGGTAACATAGATTTTAGAGCGGTCCAGCTCACGGGTGGAATCCGCTGTCATTTCCCGATGCGGCAGATTGATTGCTCCGGGAATATGCTCAAGTTCATAGCCAAAGGCCTGGCGGGCATCTACGGCTATAACCTCCTCATTGCTTTCGAAGGCGGCAAACAGGTCAGAGGGATCCATTTCGTAGGTGAGCTTTTGCTGATAAAATTCAATTTGACTTTGCATAATTTGATGGGTTTAGATTGTAAATATTTGACAAACCTAGGCTGTCTGCTTGCCAGACTGAAGTTTATAGATTGAGGATTCTTGTGGGGGTGGTTGAAATATTTTCAGCTTATCCTCTCCATAATTAGTGGCATCTTGCGTTTATGGAATTGAAGCATTTCAGGTTGATCAAGACCATTGCCGAGGAGGGAAGCATTGCCAATTCATCCGATAAGCTGTTTCTCACCCAATCGGCCCTGAGTCACCAGCTGCGGGAGCTTGAAGAGCGCTTGGGGTTCAAGGTATTTCACCGAAGCCGCAACCGCTGGCTCCTTACCGAGCAGGGCAATGAGTTGTACAGGCTGGCCATTGATGTGTTGGAGACCATTGATCAGGGCTTTAAGAGCATAGAGAACATCAATGAGGGCTCCATGGGGGCCGTGCGCATCAGTACGGAATGTTACTCCTTCTACAGCGGTTTGCCCGGATTTATTCAAAGGATGGCCATCCTTTACCCCAATATCGATGTCAGCCTGGTAGAGGATGCTACCTATCAGCCCATCTCAAAACTACTTGGGGGAGATATAGATATGGCGATTGTTTCTTCCAGCCCAGCCACCAGTAGTCTGAATGCTGTTACCCTTTTCGAAGATGAGATTTTTGCGGTGATGCATAAGGAAAATGCTTTGGCTGAAAAAGAGTACTTGCAGGCCAGTGACTTTACCGATACTCATCTGATAATTCATTCCTTTCCCCTCGAATCAGTCTTTGTCTACGAGCAGTTCCTTAAGCCCAATCAGGTGATGCCGGTAAAAATTTCCGCCCTGCCCATGACGGAGGTGGCACTGGAAATGGTGCAAGCCAATATGGGCCTCATGTGCATGCCCAAACGATATCTCGAAGCCTTCAGAGGAGTGAAAAACCTTGTACTTAAGCCCATTGGACCCCATGGTTTAAAACGCACCCAGTACCTGGTGTCAAGGTCGGCAGATCAATCTAAAAAGTATATCCATGACTTTGTGGCGATGATACAGGAAGAGTTTGAGAGAAGAAGCTCAGCGATTTAAATAGCTGCCAATGTTTCCTCTTAACCTAAGTGTATAGGTCTGTAAGACTTCTTTGATGCTGTTAATTAGGAAAGCGTGTTGCTCTTGGCTGATAATTTTTAGAACCTCATCATCCGGTTCAGGCTTCAAAATCCCCAGGGAAGAGAAACCTGATTCACCAGGGTTATGTGTGACATCAAAGAAGCGATAGTGAATTATACCCTGATCAAAAGTGTATTCAAATCTGTAGTTAACAAAACCAAAATCCTGATCGCCCTGGTCATCCAGGTAAACGATCAACTTGCGCTTACCACTGATAGATTCCTTTCCGGCTGTACTATCCAATTCCGCAATATTCCGAAATGCCCGAGACCCTGACATGTACCTGAAGATTCGTTTCGGGTCACCATTGTCTTCCGATACAAGCATTTCACCCGAAACATAAAGCTCACCTTTTTCGTTTTCTGAAATCTTAAAACTCTCGCTGAGTGCCTGATGATGGCCTTCCTCTCCACTAAGAAATGACTTGTAGTGAGTACTCCAGTAATACGCTCCCTCAAAATGCATAACAAAAAACATGAGGTGTCGAAATCGTTTATGATTGGTTTTAACCCTCACCAGATACGAACTATAGTCCTCATCTCTCTTTCCATTAGGTTCGATCCCAAAGCCAATACTGTCAAGGCTGATATTGTTCTTTAGCATGGGTTCTATCACCTTTTTCATAATAAGTAAATCGTGATCAGGTACCGCTTCATTCAGCATAACCCTTATACTGTCTGAACTCCCTGTTTTTTTGTTGGAAAGTCTTTGCGATCCAAAACTAATGAACCTCGGCATGACACTTTGAATACTTATAGAGAACAACGTGGAAGTGTCACGATCATTTAGCGATTTGATTACCTGTTGTATAAACTTGTCCAAAGCCTGATCATCTGATTGTGCCTGAATATTCTCTGCCGATATGAAAAGAAGGCCACAAAACAGCAAAGTCAACGTGTATTTCATACGGTTATTCTTTTAGACAACCTTCGATTAAAATTTGTCGCTCGGCAAGCGTGTTTACCAGGGTTCTTTCAATTGTAGTGATGAAGCGCTTATATTTTTCCTGATCCAGAACAGCTAATATGGCCTCATTCGGCTCCAGAGGTATCTGATCAAGGGCCTTAAAATCCGATTCCGGTTCGGGGTTTCTGAAATCAGAAAAACTATAATGAATGAAACCGTGAGAAAAGGTATACTCATATTGATAGTTGAGTCCTCCGCTAACCACTGAGAAAATAGGAAACCGCAGATTCGATCTTCCTTTTACTAACTGAACCTCAGGTTTTTCTTGTCGGTCAATAAACAAATTGTCCTGAAGACATGAGCTTATTTCTTCTGCCGTGGCGGTCTTGTTGGTGGTTGCTATTGATCCGGAAATTGTGAGCATTCCCTGTTGATCAGAGGAGACAGAGGCTGTAGCACCGATGATAGTTTTATAATACATCTCATCGCTCATTAATAGAAAGAAGGGGGTAAGCAGGTAGATTTTCTGGCGGTACTCAATGATATTAAAAATCAAATGTCTTGTGGTTTCACTTTTCAACCGACCATGTATGGTGTAAGCCATGTCCATGTTCAGTTCTTTTGGGAAAATAGGTGATGGAGGTATGGAAACCTCAAAGGTGGCATCTTTGAGGTCCAATTGCTCTTTTTCAATACGTTCAGAAATATTCTTTACTATCAATGTCGAACGTGTGTTTAGTTGGTCAACGATGTCAAATTGAGCGTTGGCCTTCACTGAATCGGAGACTGGAATTGAATTGGCTTCTTTATAAAGCTCATAAAGCATTTCAGTACTTGCCAGCATTGAGTCAATGGGTGAAGGGTTTCCCTCGCTCAGAGATTCGACTAGAACCTCCTTTAAAGGACCAATATCAGGTAAAGCACCCTGATTTTTAAACACAGAACCGCAGCCGGACACCAGACTGAGGAACAATAGACAAACGACACACCTCATACGCCCAAAAGTAATAATTAAGAACAGAATAACCCATGGACTTGGAGCCTGTCCCTTATACGAAGTTTAGATACAGCAGTTCAGTGAATGAATCATCGTTAAAATATTTACTCTCTTTTTAGGAAACAAATTTAAAAAGATTGAGTTTATTTGTTTAGCTAAACAGTAGAAAACATGAAAAAGGAAGTGCTGTGGTGCTTTTGAAGAA
>JAAWWF010000050.1 GCA_021404565.1 Roseivirga sp.
TTTCCGCTGTTCCATGAATCAGCAGGTTCCGGTCATTGGTGATTCCATCCGTTGCACTGCTACCTGTATCATCGCTGATGCCGGTAATCACAGGTTTGGCCGGGGCGGTAAAATCAATGGTAATCACAAATCCATCGCTGGTGGCACTGCGGTTTCCGGCAATATCTATCGCCTCGGCTGTGGTATTCGAGATCATCTCCGGCAGATTGAATCCTGTAATATCCAACGTCCAGTCTCCATTAGCATCTGCCTGAACGGAACCTATCAAGCCTCCGGGTGAGAAAACTTCTACAAGAGCATCGGCTTCCGCTGTACCATAAATCAATAGCTTCCTGTCACTGGTGACACCATCTGTGGCACTGCTACCCGTATCATCACTGATGCCGGTTATAATGGGCTTGGCCGGAGCAGTAAAGTCAATGGTATAAGATCCTTCTGACCCAACAAATCCCTCAAACAAATTCCCTGACAAATCGATAATGTCCTGACTTGTTGAAAATCCCAGACTCAGACCACCTTCAGTATTGATATTGGAAACGGTGACATCGTAGGTAGTATTTCCAAAGACATTCTTAACAGAAGTAATGCTGGCCGAGCCTCCCGCAGCCGCTCCGGTGATTTCAAAATCTGCGATATCAACATTGGCGACTTGTTGCGCATTGAAATAGACCCTGAAAACAGCAGTTGATAAATTTATGATCTCTGAAGCTGGAGATTGCCTGTCTATGAAGGAAACCGTGGGTGCTGTCAGGTCTATCAGCACGGTCAAAGGAAACGAGTTATCACCTGTATTGCCCGCGGCATCCGTGGCGGTGATGGAAATATTGCGATGTATTTCCGTAAGAATGCCTGTTGTCAGTGACCATACCCCCGATCCATCAGCTGTGGTAACTCCTAAAACTCCGTCAGTTGCTGTCACTGTCACCGTTGAATTGGCTTCTGCAGTGCCATTAATTTTGAGAACCGTGCTATTTGTAATATTGTCGGAATCTGAACTTCCCAAATCGGTGCTTGCATCGAGGTCTGGTGGAGGAGGCCAGGCAGGGGCAATATTATCAAGAATGATATTGGTCTCAGCTTCAAAGGCAGGATTGCCTGCAAAGTCTGTCACGTTGGCTGTTACGGTAATGTTTCCATTGTTCAAGCCACTGATATCGGCTGCAGTGGTTGTCCAGTTACCAAATACTACATTGGCTTGCACCCGAACGGTGGGATTGTCACCATCATCAAACAGCACAGCCACTACACGACCATTTTCGACACCCGTAGTCTTACCACTGATTTTCACCTCGGCATCTTCAGAAGCATTCACCATATCATCAACGGCAATAGGCGTGGTAATGCTATTAGACGGGCTGTTGGCATCTATCATATCGGCCGTCTGGCTGATGGCAGTATTGTACAAGGAAGAGAGGTTGCCATTTGCATCACTGAGTATAAGGCGAATGGGGACATCGTCTTCCGCAGCTCTGTCGGTATGGCCTTCTACTACGGTATAGGTCGCTGAATAAGTATTGTCATTGTTGTCGGTAAAGTCCGTCAACGGCACACCATTGAGCGTTCCGCTATTCAGCGACAAACCCGTCTCATCTGTGGTCATAGTAACGATAACGGCATCACCCACTTTGGCAGAAGTATTGGGTATAGAAACGGTATTGATAATCGGCCCGGCCTGATCATTCATAGTAACCGTGTTATTGATCTGCCCGGTGACAGCCGCATTACCAGAGTCATCGAAGATGGAGTTGTCATCTGCCGGGTCTACCGTCAGGGTTTCATTCCCATCGGGTGCTCCGGTCGTAGTAAAGAAAATCCGTACACTAATCTCTCCCCCCTGAAGTGTCGAGGCCGCGTTTTCCAAAGCATTATCATTCTTTTTTACATTGCTTATGACAGGGTTGACGGCTGCGCCTCCACTTATCGACAAAGCAAAGTCGCTGACTTGCAAAGCCCCGTTACCAGTATTGGTACTATAGGCTCCATCTGTAAAACTCACATCCACGTAGCTATTATCTCCTGCCAGTTGAGTAGCGATAAAACTCGGTGTAGAACCATCCACTACAAGGTCCGCATTAGCTCCCAGTGAGCCCGCTGCACCGGGATTGGGAAGGGTGAGAACGGCATCCAGGTTGGCTGCATCTTTGATGGATCCTCCATTCAATACAAGTGCAGTAGTACCGTTATAGTCCAGATCTGGGTTTGTGTCTCCCGTTTGGACAGTATATGTGAATTCAAGGGTTGAGGTACCGCTGCCACCACTATACGTAGCTTTTTGATCCGTGAGCCCCGTTTCCAGTTCCAAAGTAGGACTGCCTGTCACATTTACCGATTCATTAAAGGTTGTTTGTATGGTAATTTGATCAGTCGAGCCATAGTTACCATTAGCACTTGATGCCTTCACGTTGGTGATTATGGGAGTAGTGTTGTCTATGGTATAAGTTTCCTCAAAGGTTATGTCTCCGGCAAAAGCATTCCCCGCCAGGTCTGTAATTCCGGTGTTCTCTGTAAAATCCAAATCCAATAATCCTTCAGTATTGATATTGCTCACCTTAATTTCATGCAAATAGAAGAGGAAGAAAAAGGTCTTTGAATATGAAAAACCGGCACCACTGGCAGCCGAACCGGAAATGGAAAAATCAGTGGCATCTACATTCTCTACTGTCTCACTAAACAGTACCACAAATTCGGCATTGGAGCCACTAAGGAATTGTTCTACCTGATCGGGTCGTTGTATGAAAGCCACAGGCGGGGTCTGGTCAATAGTGGCACCACCAACAAAAGATTTTTCACTTGTGTTACCTGCCGCATCTGTGGCCGTGACTACGATTATGTAGTCCCCTTCCGGCAAAGGGTCTGTGGTATATTCCCAAACCCCGGAGCCATCGGCCATTACAGTATCCAAAACCACGCTCGTCAACTCCACCACTCTTCTGGACAAAATCGCAACTTTAGAGTTGGCCTCTGCGGTTCCGGTCAGTTTTATCACCGAGTGATTGGTAATGGCATCTGTTTGTGAAACCCCGGAGTTAGTACTTGGGTCTAATTTGGGTACAGCCGGCCGAGACGGGGCCAGCTTATCATTCAGTACAAGGGTGTTGTTACTTTGACTGGCAGTGGCTGCGTCCCCTCCTATATTAAAAACAGAAGATCCATCCGTTAGATTCACGGTTAATATTTCGCTACCCTCGGCAAAACCGGTGGTATTGAAGAAGACCCGAATGGTGGTTTCTCCTCCTGTAAGGGCAGAAGCTGAGGCCTCTTCTATGTTGTCATTCTGCTTTATGCCCGATATTACCGGATTGGTGGCTGATCCTCCGCTAATGGACAAAATAAAGTCGCTGACTTCCAAAGCACCGGTTCCGCCAATGGTACTATACACAGCCTCGCTGAAGACTACATCGATGTAGCTATTCTCTGGTGCCAGTGAAATCGAAGTAATGGTAGGTGCATCATCGGTAGTACCACCGGAGGTATTGCTGTAAATTCGGGATGAACTGGTTACATGATCCCAGACGGCTCCTGAAAGCATAATCTCAAGATCCTGATCTTGATCCAGGTCACCTATAGCAATGGCCCCATCAAAAATACCATGAAGGGTAGTCTCATTATCCCTGGTAAAGTGACCCTCTCCATTGTTGTAGTACACAAAGGTTCGTGGTTCCTCTGAATCGCCATACTTTCCAGATTCTACAAGGTCGAGATCACCATCCAGATCAATATCTCCAAACTCGGCTGTAGAACGAGATGGTCCCTCTTCGCTTTGGGTTTGAGTAAAGTTCCCAATCCCATCATTTTCATAAATTAGAAATTGCGCTCCTCCCGATAGGTAAATATCCAAATCCTCATCTCCATCGATGTCAAATAGCAGTATCGTGCCATTGGCCAGGACCTCCAGTCCATGATTGGTGACTTCTGTGAAGTTGCCATTACCATCATTGATATATAGCAACATTTGATCATTATCCATGCCATCTACACCCTGGACCAAGAGGTCTGCATCATCATCTCCATCCAAATCTCCTACCGCCACACTTACCGCATCCAGTCCTGTCAAACCTGCCGTATGTAAAGTCAAAGTACCTGAACCGTTATTTAAATAGAGCTCTGCAATGAGCACATCAGCTCCATCCTGGCCAATCACCAGTAAATCCGGATGATCATCTCCGTTGGCATCTAGGGTAACAGATTTCCCGATAACGCCTGACAAACTAGTGGATATGTCCAGGGAAAATCCACCAGCACCATCTCCCAGGTAAAGTCTGGTATGCACTTCGTCACTTTGATTGAGCCCCGACAGGATGATGTCTTCATGTGTGTCTCCATTGAAATCGGCAGCGGCAATGCTGGCATGTTCCAGCCCTTCAAATGGCTGTCCCGGGCTGAGGGTCAACTCACCCGAGCCATTATTGAGGTATAATTCACTCATGCTCTCTGTACCTTGATAAAAAGCCCCACTTACCAACAAGTCTTTATGGCCATCTTTATTAGCATCTAATAATTGAATGTCTCCATTTCTGAATTGGGGGAAGACATTTAATTGGGCACACTCAAAGGCATTTGCCCGGTCGTTGATGTAGACACGAGTGATAAATTCATCGGAAGAGACAGACGGATTAAGAACATCCGTAGTGCCATTATTCACAAAATCAGGAAACTCATCGCCATTCAGGTCACCGATGGTTACCCAACCCACATTACTGATTTCATAAGTTTGGTGACTTCCATAATTGCCTGCTCCGTCATTCCAGAAGACAGCCAATTCTTCAAATGCTTTGGTGAAAACCACCTCTGCTACTCCATCATTGTTGAGATCCGTGAAATGCAAGGTATGTGCATACTGAGAATTGAGATCATCAAAATCATTGGACGTATCTAATGAATAATTTCCAGACTGGTCATTGAGGTAGAGTAAAGTCTGGTCAGAGTCCAGAATGAACAGGTCAGGGAAACCGTCTCCATTCGCCTCTCCAAACGCAATGGCGTGATTGGTATTGACCGTTCTGAAGTTGCTTAGCACCTCAGTAAAAACACCACTTTCATAGCGATAGATAACATTCTTAAACCCATTTTCAAAGATTTCTACCAGCAGATCTACGCCTCCGTCATAAGGTATTGAAACTGCCACATCCAGTACAAATGCCTCAGTAAAACCGGTTAATATAGCCTCAGAAAAATCCCCTGAGCCATCATTCAAATATAATTTGCCCTTGACCGCTGAAATAAGGAAAATGTCGGGATGGCCGTCTCCGTTAAAGTCCTCTATTTGGATGACACCACCTCGGGTACTTGGCAATACAATCTCACTTTGGTAATGTAGCTGTCCCTCAGCATCACCAAAATAGACTTTGGTAGGGCCTAAATCTCTAATAGAATTACCCGCTCTCTCTCCTCCAATAACCATATCATTGATCCCATCCTGATTGAGATCAGCAATCTGAATAATGGGTCGGATTACCGAGCCTGACACACCAAAGTCCTGTGTCAAATCCATTCGTTGGTAATGATTCCTGCCATCATTGATGTAGGCCATGTACTGATACCCACCAGCAGGTCCGACAGCAAAAAACAGAAAATCATTATCGCCATCGCCATCCATGTCATAGATCAAATTCTCACCATGAGTGCCTTTGGCTAAGTCCAGGTCGGTTACAGGAGAGGAAGCCGGTTGGATAAGTTCAAAAGTGGTTTTATCCTGTGAAGGTGTTTCTGAATTGGTTTCATCACCTTCTTCAGACAAGTATTGATCTGCACCCACATCAATCCCACCGGATTGGCTTCTTTCATCCCCATCAATGTCATTTACTATATCGGGAATTGTGGTTCCGAAACGGTAGTTCGTAGCATTCGTGATATGATAGTCATCTTCTCCTGCAAATATTGGTGTAAAGGCCTGAGCGTTTTGACTGTAAAGTGCCTGATGAGTTTGCCAATCACTGAGAGAAGTACCTAAAAAAGCATCTGTGTAGTCACCATCCAGTTTCCAGGCCACCATGGTATAGGTGTTGGCATTACCCGAAAATAAGTTATGGTCCATCTTCAGGCTGTTCACCTCACCGATGTATACCTCATAATTTACCGTACTTTCTGCATGAAAAATATTATTGAGCAGATCGAGATTATTGATGTTCGCAGTAGTTATGGTTGACAAGGTTCCAGAAGCGGAAAGGGTGTTATGTATAATCCTTACACCACTCAGGTTTCTGATGTTAACCGGGTGATGACTGGAAGTAATCACATTGTTGATTATATCTACATCGTCACATCCCTGAAGGCCCAAACCATGATAAGATGTCCTGTATATTTGATTGGAGTTTATCTGACATGAAGTACTACCGGCAATGTACATACCGCGACTGCCATCTTCAATCCTATTACCTCTTACAACAACTCCGTCCCACCCATTCACATTTATTCCATGTATGTCATCGGTAGAAGCCGTTATCTTTGTATCGAAGACATTATC
The DNA here is from genome assembly GCA_021404565.1 of Roseivirga sp. GTDB lineage: Bacteria > Bacteroidota > Bacteroidia > Cytophagales > Cyclobacteriaceae > Roseivirga. The sequence goes on from JAAWWF010000050.1 coordinate 6,464, forward strand.
TTCGATGGTAAGATTAGTGCCTCTGCTATCAACGACCTCACCTCCTATGTAGCCTTGCCAGCTGGCATCTAAGAAAATAGCTCCTACAGTCTTGTCTACAGGGAAGGGTCCGGTGAAAGTATTCCCACGAATTGTCAGTTCCTCTGATGAACCATTACTTTCTTTGAAGTGATCTATATGGGATTGTCCTTCACTGAAATCACTGTCGCTGATTGAAATATTCTTATAGTCATTCAGGTAAACCAGGACACCCGCTCCACTGAGTTCACTTGAGAATATGGAGATGTCTTCTACATCAACCAAGGAAACCGCAGAGGCAATGTGATCTGTGCTCTCACTAAACACGTACTGCGAATTGGTTATTATCAGGTTTTCCAGTGTAATGTCAGCAGCACCGGTCGCATGGATTCCTTTGGTTTCGTTTTCGGCAAAAACCACCTTAGTATCGGAAATATCACCCATCTCCAGAGTGAAATTTTTTAGCACCACATTACTCGTATTTGCCAGGGATATTCCGGATTTGTCAGCAATGATGCTATCCAATGGATGGATTATGGTTAGTTCCTTGCTGGTGCCTGAAAATGTAATGGTAAAGGTGCCATTGTTCAGTGAACTCAGGTCAATGGTTTCGTGATAAGTTCCGTTCGCAATGGTGTAGACTATGTCTCCGGTCACAGCCCCCCCTCTTAAGTCTGCCAATGCTGCGGAAATGCTTGAATAATCTTCAGAGCCACCGGCTGTGCCAATAGTATAAGTGCCACTCAGATTTTGACTCAGAAGCGGTTGATACCCTGATGTGAGAAATAGCAATCCGAGATTGATGATTAGAACGGCCCTTTTCATAGCTTCTGCTTTTTGTTTAGGTTGAATAGCGCCCTTCCTTGAGAGAGATATTTACACTGATACACCCTGTGTATTCAATTTTTTCGCTGAGGTCCGGCTTACACAAAGGAGAAGGAATATCAGCCTTAATTCCTAGAAAAGGGGGGGTGACAAATGGGTGATATGGGTCAAAATGCGTCCAGACCCGCTTTTTTTCAGAATCTATGAAGTACATTTAAACCTGATTTTTTGATCTCGGGGTGGGAGCCAATGCCTGGACATTTGCCTATTCTTATTCAGATCGTCCTACTAAATAATGATTGACCATGAAATCCTTACTGACCTTCATTGCTCAACTTGCAATCCTTCTACTACCTGTTTCAACCAGCTTTGCACAAAACCAAACCACAGTAGATTCTTTGTTAAATGTTCTGGAAACAGACATCACCCCAAAAGAACAAATCACTACTTATGTGGATCTGGCCTATGAATACCAAATTGATGACACCGCTCAAATGCGTGTCTACACTGATCGTGTACTTGAATTAGCGGAGAAAATAGGTGAAGAGGAATCTATAATATCCATAGTAGATGCAATGGACATTGTGGGTATGGCCTATTCTTTCAAGCGACTATTTGCGGAAGCCGAAGCGCAGTTTAAAGAGGTATTGAAAAAGTCTGAAGAATTTGGATACAAAAGAGGTGAGGGGGCAGCCTATAGCAGAATAGGCACCACTTATCTCTACAGGGGATATTTAGATACGGCTCAGACTCTTTTCACAAAAGCCATTGAGATCCAAAAAAGCATAGATGACAAAAACGGGCTGTATTATACCTATTATAATGCCGGAACCCTCAGCGCCTATATAGGCAACTATGACGAGGCACTGGAATATTATCGTAACTCATTGGAGATTACAATTGAAATGGGCGATGTAGCAACCCAGGTTACGCTCTATAATGGAATTGCCAACATCTATGGACTGCTAGGCCGCAGTTTGCCTGCACTGGATTATTACCACAAGGCCCTGGATATTTTAGAAGAGGGCCTGGCAAGATCAACTCCCGGCACGCTCAATAATATTGGCAATATATATCATGGCAGACATGAATACGCAAAGGCAATATCCTACTATGAAAGATCTTTGAAACACTATCAGGCACTGAGTGATTCGACCGGAATTGCACTTAGCTACAGAAATATAGGGAACTCTACTATTTATCTTGGTGAAATTGACAAAGCCATAGAATACCTGGAACAGGCCGTAGCCTTGCACAAAAGACTGGGTGATAGAATTGAATTGGCTACGGCATTCACAGGTCTGGGGGAAGCCTATACCAAAGCCAACCGCAATTCGGAGGCTCTGAAAGCCTATGATGAATCGTTGACGCTTAACAGAGAAATAGGAGACAAATCCGCCATTGCTACCAGCTTAACGGGGATTGGTTTCTTGCATGTGAAGCTAGGTAACATCAATCAGGCTGCTCAATGTGCTGAAGAAGCTTTGCCACTGGCTGATGAGTTGGGTGCATTAAGTGTATTGGTACTTGCCTATAAGCTCGAGGCACAGGTAAGAGATATACAGCAAGATTATAAAAGAGCATTCGATGCACTGGCCAGGTATAAGACTTTCAACGACAGCATTATTAGTAATGAAAATACCCGCGAGATTACCCGAATGGAGGCGGACTATGAATTTCAACAAGAAAGAGATTCAGTTGCCTTCGAACAACAAAAAGTAGAGCTGGAGTTCGAGAAGGAAATAGAACGGGGAAAAGTTGTAAAACGGACTGCTACTGGTGGTGGATTACTTATTCTCACTATCCTCATTCTTTTATACCGCTCTTATTTGATTAAGCAGAAAAATAATAAAGAGCTGACTTCTAAAAATGAAGAAATCACGGTCCTAAGAGAAACTGAAAAGAAAATGGCTGAGGAGAGCCTGGCGCTCAAAGAACGCGAACTGACCAATATCACGATGCTTTCGCATGAAAAGAATGAATTGCTACAGCAAATCGGAGATCAAATCGCAAAAATTGGTAATAAAGTGGATGATAAAATAATTCCGAATCTGAAGGAAATCAAGCAAACCATCAGCTCCAACATCAGCGATAAAACCTGGGAATCCTTTACCTATCACTTTGAGCAAGTACACCCCAAATTCTTCAATAAACTAAAGGCCAAGTATGATGATTTGAGTCAAAATGATCTTAGGCTTTGTGCCTATATCAAAGTAGGTCTAAACAACAAGGTGATTGCTCAAATGGGCAATGTGACCCATGCAGCGGTTAAAAAGAATGTCAATCGACTGAAGAAGAAATTGGGTATTGGCCCCGATGACAGTCTGAGAGACTTTATAATTGAGTTTGCATAATAAAACCCTGGATTTAAGAGCCAATTCAAAATCATTGTTTTGGTCTTATAACACACAGTTTGTTATCCGGTAAAAAGAAGGAGCAACTCCGATCTGAGGCTCTGTGTCTACATTAAGATGGGAATGGACGATAAGGAAATCGCCCGGGTTTTCAATACTACTGAATCGATGAAGAAAAGTATCAACTGCCTGAAAAGGAAAATTGATCTGATTCCTGAAAATGAATTCCGAGATTTTTTAATCAGCCAGTGATTCAATACCATTCCCACGTTTGTCGGATCAACATCAAGTCTACCCTGACAGTATCTATTTAGTTTGGAGCTACAGGACACTGAGTCACAGTCCTCCCTGATAGTGTCAGTCACCAGTAAAGGCTGCCTTTAAACCAAGTACTGTTTTTTGAATGTATTACTGTTCCATAACCCCTTTACATGCCACTGACTATCAGTAGGTTAAATCTCTTCAGATAATCCCGGGAATCCTCTTAATTCCCAGGGAAGGATATCTCACCACCCCCTTCTACATTAGCATCAGCGAAAGACGAAAAGGCTATTTGAGTTGACCGAATAGCCTGGTGTAGTCAAATGCTGATGCCTTTTAATTCTCACATGTGCGGCATCAGTTCTACCCAAAAGGCGTGCACGCCCTTTTGCCAATGGTGAGTGTTTGAGCAGCTGGCTCCAGATGACCGGGAAGTCATAAATCCGGAAACAGCGGCTCAGCACCCACCACAGACTTCCCATTTCTTATGCCCTCTGCGATGCTTTTGCATCCACTCCACAGCTATCCAAGGGACTGCTGAACAGGAGCTCTGTGACCCTGCAGTGCATCCGGAGGGCTTTTTCTGACCCAAAAATTTAAGAACATGAAAAAGTTTAATTGGATTATAGTAGCCATACTGGTACTCATTGTAGCGTTTTCGTCATGTGATCATACAGATACTGAACCTCAGCAGAATATCATTTTGAATCAACTCTCTGAAGGAGGAGGTGATGATGATGAAGAGGTCATTATTATTGGAGATACAACGGACATCGATCCTTAATTGATAACTCACAAATTGAGTCGCTTCAAATGAAACGACTCAATTTCTCACTGGAAAACAAACCTGAATCATCGCTCCCTGACCATTCCCAAAGGTCAAATACCCTGATAACTCTTCCGCCAAATCCCGCATAATTCTAAGCCCACTATGCCCTTCTTTATCTATTGAAGAACTGAATCCAGGTCCATTGTCTGCAACCGTTAAGCGTAACAAATCGGGCTCCTTTTTCTTAAGCCTCACTGTTAATTCCCTGGTTTTGAGCCCCTTGAACGCATGCTTAATAACGTTAGTCACTGATTCATTTAGGATTAATCCGATGGGCATAGCTTTATGCAGGTCAATATCCACATGATCAAGGTCTAGCTTAATTTTTACCTGATTTCCCGTCATTCTAAATGAGATCATAAGGTTTTCTACTATGTTCTTCAGGTAGGTGGTCAGGTCAATACATTCAGGCGAATCTTCAGTAGAGGCATATAAGCTTTGATGGATAAGGTTGATGGACTTAATCTGGTTATCAATATCTCTGATTACTTCTTTTGTAGACTGATCCTTTAGTTTTAGCATTTGTTGTCGGATCAATCCACTTTGAGCCTGCAGATGGTTTTTTGTTCTGTGATTCAGCTCATTCAGAAGTCTCTCGACTCTCTCTTTTGCAAGCTTTCTTAGTCTCGATAGCTTCCTTGATTCTCTTAAAAAGATCACTACCATAATCGCCAGAGCTGTAAGCACAAGAATAATCATTATAAAATACCCCCTCTCCTTTTCCAACGACTCAAGTTCATTTTCTTTAAATGCCAGTTCCCTGTCTTTTGATTTGATATTGAACCTTACTTCCGCCTCGATCAGGGAGTTCGTTTTTTCTTTGTCCAATATGAGCTCGTTCACTTCTATTAGTTGATTTGAAGACTTGAGGGCGGATTGGTAGTCTCCCATTTGTACATAGTATTCTCTGAACAAAGCCCGGGCTGTTGCTTGTTCTTTCAATAAATGTCCTTCAACGGCATTTTTCAAAGCCAACCTGAGATAGGGTAAAGCTGAAGTCGGATCATTTAAACTAAGGTGCAGTCTGGCAAGGTGATTGGAGCTGGTTACCGTACCGGCCTTATTCTTTGATCTGGTCCTAATTCGAAGAGATTCCTCAAAGTAACCTCTTGCCTTTTCATAGTTTTGGGATTCTACAGCTACCTCTCCCAACTTTGCAAAGGAACTTGCAAAGGAACTGGTATCCATGTGTGCTCTTTTGATGTCCAAAGACTGTCGATATAGTTCACGGGCCTTTGGCAAATCCTTTGATTCTAGGTGCCAATTCCCCAAATTCTGAAGGGACCGGGCCACACCTGATTTATAATCCAATTCCTCACGTAACTCAAGAGCTTTGATCAAATACTCATAAGAAATATCCATTGTACCAATCTCCCTATGAATGTTACCTATGGTACTGTAAACAGCCGCAAGCCTTTTCTTTTCCCCTTTCCTTTCATACGTATCTGCGGCCTGAAATAAATTTTCGAACGCTTTCGTATAAATGTTCATGCCCTTGTAAGCCTGACCGAGATTAGTACGAACACCTGCGACATTAATTTCCTCATTGGCCTGCAAAAGGTATTCTATAGCTCGCTCATAGTTTTCAATTCCACTTATGTAATCACCCAGTTCGTTACTGACGCCTCCAAGGTTAGCATAAGCCTGGCCCATAAGCCCCAATTGACCGTTCTGCTCTGCATACTCCGCCATCAGGGACAAATACTTTCTGGCTGAATCGTATTGCTCCCTCCCCATATACCTCTGTCCAAGTCGGAGGTAGTGCCTGGGTTTCCTTTCATCTGTTGTTTCCCTGGCCATAACCTTTAAGCTGTCCATACTCTGAGAGTTAACAGCAAAAGACACGAAAAGTATAAAAACAGGGAAAATCCATCGACTTTGCATAGCTCTATTTTCTATTGACCTGAAAATTGAATATCAATTTATATATTGAAATAAATAAACCAATAATGAATTAATGCAAAAGGTAAAAGTGCTGATCGTTGAAGATGAAACTATGGTAGCCAATGACTTAAGGTATCAACTGTCTTCTTTAGGCTATGAAGTATGTGCGGTCGCCAAATCGGGCGAAGAGGCACTTAGAAATTGTGAAATTCATCAACCGGACCTGGTACTCATGGATATCAAAATTCATGGAGAGCTCGATGGTATAGACACCGCCATCAAAGTAGCTAACAGCTATGGCATACCCATCATTTACCTGTCTGATCTTAAGGACCCTGCGACTTTGGAACGGGCTAAAAAAAGCAGGTCTTTCAGCTTTTTGAGCAAACCGGTGACTGAATTTACACTGTTGTCGAGTATAGAATTTGCCATTAAAAATCACCTTCTACTTAGTCATCAGGCGGCTGAGAGCTTTGACGGTTTGAAAGATTATGTATTTATAAGAGAGGGCAATGCGCATACAAAAATGCCAATAGACAGCATACTGTGGCTCAAAGCGGCCGGAGCCTACTGTGAGATTCAAACACCCGGCAAAATATACGTTCAGTCTAAAAACATGAGAGAGGTGAGTGAATACTTTAATCCCTCCTTATTCGTAAAAGCGCATAAATCATACATTGTTAATGTCACAAAAATCGACTCTTATGAGGGTACGGAAATAATGATAAACGGTACCAAAATTCCCATTGGCAAAACATTTTTGCAGGACTTTAAAAAGCGACTGAAGCTTATTTAAGAAAACCTGATCGTACACTTAAGAAACCCAAATCTCCTTACGGAAACTATTTTTCCTCGTTGACAGCAGATACCGCTTATTCATGCTTTAAACCCATTAAAGCATGTCTGATTTCGACAAAACCAAAATAGAAGTGCTGTTCTCTATGGCACTGGCCAAAGCCAGAGTTGAGAGGAACAGAACCGGCTTCAGGACGCTCAGCGAAAAAATTAACGAAAGTAAAGACCTGAAATCACCCGGTATTGAGCTTAAATATCTGGACGAAAGTGTTCATAAGAAACTTATCATCAGCTCACAAAAACGCCATTCATCTGTCGGCTTACACCGCGACTATGTTGAGGTATTGGTGAAATATGTTGGCTATGAGAGCTTTCAGAACTTTGAGGCAATCTGGAATAACATGAATCACGTAACCGAACCCAACACATATAAACCCCTCCGGCTTATCTGTGAGCAGGGTTTGGAAGAGGAGCTTGAAGAATACATTAAGCAAATGCGTCATCCAGGTCAGGCTACCGGGTTGAAAATTTCAAGGCAGTCGATTACTGAGGTATCGGACCTGGAGGACAGTATTGACAACACTGGTGTTGAGACGATGTACTATACCCTTATCACTTCTGACACCTGGCTCACCAAACAGCCATTAGATGAACTTAATAAACTCATAAAACGGGGTAGGTTACTTCCAATCATATTTAAAAGGGAAGAAGGAAAAACAGAAACCTCAGTCAGCGCCTTCTCCAGACTGGACCTTTACCTATTTGGTCAAAGGCTTATCTGCCTTGAGGGAAAAAAGGGCTTAGACGAACCTCAGTTCAAAAAGTCCTTGAGCAGCACCCGAAAAACAGTCAATATAAGCGACTCCGGAGCGATCAACCTGGGGCATATCGGGAGTATTAAAGGGAAATATATCTCATCCAGAGATATGCACATTACCATCAAAAAGAGAAGGAAATAGATCGATAAACCGGTGCTAAAAACAGAAACCCTGTCTGTCCTTCAGAAACCGAAAAGTCTCTTCCAAAACTAATTTTTGCTCTTAGAAAGTAAAATTCTACTCGGAGGTTTATGTGCTAATCTTTGATTAAAACAACCTCTGGTCTTCGAAACCGGGCCAAATATCATGATGAGAATAAGCACGGATAAAATCGAGGGAAAGCATTTAGCAGGCAGAGACCTGATCATTAACAAAACCATTGAAAGAGTGGGGGTAGAAAGAACCCTGGCTATGAGTACTCTCCTCATGATCGGTATGACCCTCTTGGCCTTCTTGCTTCCCTGCCCTTCACGCTTTCAATATGAGGTTTTTAGAATACTGACAGCCATAGGTCTTTTTGGTTTTAGCTCAGTATTACCGAATGCCATGAAGGTAAAAATACCGGGAAACCTCAAAGCGACCGGGGCACTTCTCATTTTTCTCGTGGCCCTTATCTGGAACCCAACTTCCCTGCTGGCAAATGATGGCTGCGATGATCAGCTCAGTATCTCAGGTACTGTCTGGTTGGGAAACGAAAGGCTTGCAGGAGCCAAGGTCAGTGCTCCATTGTTGGATGAGATTGACGAAACAAATTCCAGCGGTGAATTCAATTTACCATTTGACAATTCATTAAAGGGCCAGTCTATTGAATTGACTGTGAGCTACCGGCAACTGGAAAAACGATACCCAATTGCCGTATTAGATAATAAAGCTGATATAAGGATACACTTTGCCGACACGATCACTCCGTTGACAGACTCCCTGGTTATCAAAGCTGTTATGGAGCATCTCACCAAAAGCCAAAATTCCGTAAAGGCTGAACTTAAAATGTTACTGCTAAAGCATAACAAAAAACCATCAGGCAGAAGGACGATAGAGGAACGATTGGCCATCTGGCAAGGCCTGGAAGGTGGTGAAAGGAATGAAATCGTCTTCGAAAATGAGTTTCTAAAGCTGAATACCCTAAAGTCTATAAAAGCAGCTGATCTCCAATCCGACTACCTGATGCTGGCCACAGGCTGGGGTATGAAAACGCCACAGTTTTTTCTGATCAATTGGCAAAATGAAATTGAGCAAGGACAACATCAAAGTACTGTAAAACTGGAACTGCTAGTCTTCAACCAGGCCAATGACCAATTTGAACTAATCGGTAATACAGACCATAAACTCCGGGCAAGAACTAAACACAACATCAAATACCTCTCTCCACTGCAATTAGTACATATAAAACTGGAGTATTCGCACAGGACAGATTGGAAAAAGCAAAGCAAGATCAGGATTATTGGCAACCTGCCTGAAGAAGAATACTTGCTGGAATTTAAGAATACCGACTGGGAGATAGTAGATGCCACACGTCCGGAATAAGCTAAACAACTGACACATGCAAACATTCAAAATTCAGAATCGATTTCTAAGAAAATATGCGGCAAACGGCCTGATGCTTTTCTCCTTATTTCTGGTCATCGGTTGTAGCCCTCAGCTTAATCCAGGCAAGGGGGGTGGGAACCGGGTAAACTCCAGTCCACACCTAAAGTTTGAAACTGACGCGCTATCCGATTTGATTCGGTATCAGGGCTTTGTTGTTCGTTATGACTACCTCCATCGGGTACCCACCTTTGTAATCCACCGGATTACTCCTCAACAGCTCTCAGATAGTGCAGGTATAAAAGCGAAACGAAGCAACCGGTTTTGGGTAGATAAGACCAGACTTGTCTCCAAATCTGCCACATCTGATGATTATCGCAAAAGCGGATTCGATCGGGGTCATCATGCACCCGCAGGTGATTTTGTTTATAGCCAGGAGCTCAAAGACGAGAGCTTTGTCTACTCCAACATCTCACCGCAGAAGGCAGGGCTCAACCGAGGCCCACTGGCAAAGATTGAAAGGCAAATACGTGAAAAAGCAGAAGTCTGTAAGTGCAGGGCATATGTAATCACGGGCACCCACTTTGAAAGCAATACATCCAACTCAATCGGCAGCAACCAGGTAGGGGTACCAGACTATGTATACAAGCTTGTTTATTACCCCAAAACCAGCCATATGTTTGCTTTCCTTCTCGACAATCGGCTTGGCAAGTATCCGGGAGACCTATCACAATATCAAAAAACTGTGGATGACATTGAAGCACTGACGCAAGAGGATTTCTTTGATCGGCTTGATGATGCCCTGGAGGATAAACTGGAGAAAAAGCGCCTCACATTCCAATCAGAAAACAAACCCCATTTCAACTAACAGCATTATGAAATATTTAATCACAATTGTCTCAATCGCACTGTTTTCCACTACTACCCTGTACGGTCAGTCAGGCACAAAATATCATGTGAATATCGAAACACTCAACCTTCATACTTCTGCTTCGGAAGGCTCTGGGGTGATTAGGAAGATGAAGAAATACGACAACCTGATACTGTTGGGAAAAATCAAGAGAAAAAATCGGGTGAAAGTTCAGTACAAAGACCTGCAAGGCTACGTCTCCACTCAATTTATACAAAAGGGAGAAGCAGTTTTTACTGTCCAATCTGTACGTGTGGGAGCCCGATGCAAGGACGGTTCCAGTAGTAAGGCTACCGGACGCGGGGCATGCTCACGCCATGGGGGAGTCAAAGAGTGGAAGATGGAAGAAAAGAAAACTGTATCAATAATTATCAACAACTAGATGTTCAACACTAAATCATAAGATCATGCCAAAATATTACGTCAACAAAAACGCACAATCAAACGGAGATCACGAGGTGCACAAAGAAGGCTGTAGCTACTTACCAAAAGTAGAAAACAGAACCTATTTGGGAGTATTCAGCTCTTGCCATGACGCAGTGAAAGAGGCCAAAAAACACTACAGACAAGTAAATGGCTGCTATTATTGTTCCAGGGAGTGCCATACTAGCTGATAGATCAGTAAACAGGCTCCTCTGGCCTCTTTATAGATATGCTCCTTTTTTCGCAGCATCTTTATCAGCATCAAATCTATTACTGGCAATTACAAAGGGTGCAACAATATCTGAAGCACCCTCTTAGGATTGATATGCTATCAATCCTTCATCATAACGTCAAACAAGCTGCACGACAGAAATTATTGACAAAAATCGTTTGTTAAAATCCAGTACTCTAAGCTATCATCTCTTTTATGTGTATCCAGCGTAACAAGAAATGAGAATTATTGACAACATGAATGCTTTTGGGAAATGACTTTACGCTTAATACTTCTCGAATTGATGAAACGAATGTCGGGCAAAACGGAATACGAGGCTGGCTCAGCCTAAAATGAGAAAACAACTGAGTATTCAGTTAACGTACAGTGATGCTAATTCAGAGATTCAAGCCCGGAAGGTATTGAAAAGGCAGAGGTTAGATAAGGGAATTTCAAAGAAAACCACAGAAGCATTAATGTGTATTAAGGAGACAAGCATATACCAAAACCTTCCGGTCCTAGCAGAGTTATTAATCGCCTAAAAGATGATACCTGACTGTGTAGTTTCAATTTTGCTCTTCACGTTTGACTTCTGTATAGAGATTAATTGACTTATCATTTAACCTGGCTAACTCTGATGATTCAACATAAAAGATGTACTCGCTTCCTTTTTCTGGACAACAATCCTCACTATATATATAGTATTTTTCCTCAGTTCCTTTTTCAACGACTTCATAAAAGGACCTACCCAGTATCATAACGCTTCCTTTTACTTCCCCCCTGATTTCTGAGCTTTCCGTGTCAGATCCTTCCGTAACGAACCATTGATAAGCAAAATACACGATTGCTATACCGATGATTAAACCTATAATTCTTTTCATAATGTGCTTGTTGCTTTTGCTAAACCCTGCCTATCTCTAGTCCATCAATATTCCGTACTCTCAATCTGTACCATTCCGAAACTCCATATTATTCAGAATATCAATAGTTTAAATTTTTCTATGTTTAATTTAACATAATTTTTTTATATAGAGTCAATAAATAATTGTATTTCTTATTATAAACCCCATTTAATCTCGATGAAAATTGTATCAAGGTCGGATACCTGTTATCCCGCGTTAGCACGGTGATTTTCCAGATCATTAGTGCTATTGTAGACAGGTGGGTTTTTGCTTTTGGATGGGTATGAACCCTCCCTTTGCCGACAGGCCATGCGCTCAGAAGAGCACAAGATTTTAAGTTAACGGACGAGTTTTCCAGAAGTACTTTATCACACTTTGATTAGCACTTTGAAAGTGAATATTGTTGCACTCGATCCCTTATGATCTTAAAGATGTTTTCTTGTTCGTCATTGATGAAAAAATGACCTCCGGGAAAATAATGAAAATGACAGGATTGAGAAGTATGCTTTACCCATTCTTCACATTCTGCTTTATTGAGGTCGTCTTCCCTGCCCAAAAGTACCGTGATGTCCTGATCAAAGGCTTCTATGGTTTTGAGTCGATGAGTTTCGGCAATTCTGAAATCATTTTTTAACAATGGCAAAAACAGGTCCATCAACTCGGGGTGTTCGAAGAACTGAGGAGGTGTTCCTCCCAGCTCCAGTACCTCTTCTTTGAACTTTGCATCATTAAACTTATGGTAGATCTTTTCATCGGGACGGTTGATGTGCAGAGCGCCTTTTCCTGAAAAGAACAGATGCAGCGGCCCGGGCATTTTTTCTTTCCGTATTTTTTGTGCCAGTTCATAGGCAATCATGGCCCCCATGCTATGACCAAAGAGTATATATGGAGATTGTTGTGTTTCTTTTTGAATCATGGCAAAAACATCTTCCACAGCTTCGCGAAGGTCTTTGTATGGAGCTTCATTGATCCGTCTGCCTCTACCAGCCAATTCTATCGGCCTTAGTTCTATTTCAGTTCCCAATCCCATTTTCCACGAATGATAGACCATGGCTGAGCCCCCTGCATAGGGGAAACAGAAAAGTTTGATTGGACTTGATTTACTTGAATACATATATGCGTTGATTTACCTATGTTGATTTGAGGGTCGTGATTCCCTTGCGATTTTACTTAAGTGGGCTGTGTGGCTTCCCTGATTAAGGCCCGGGCCAGCACATCAGTGGTATCGATGAAGGTAAGTCCATCTTCGGGATGCCTATGATGAATGAGGGAAAGCTCGGTGCAGCCTAAAATAATGGTGTTCACCTGCTCTAGTCTAAAAAAGTCCAGTGCCTTGTGCCAAAGTGAGACAGCCTCCCGAGTGGGATCGACCGAATTGGCTTTAATTCCAATCTTTTTATCATAGATCAATCTGTCTACGATCTGTTCCTGAAGGTCCATGGGAGGTACTATTGCCTGGTAGCCACTTTGGCCGAGCAGTTGCTGATAAATTTTAGAATGGCAGGTGCCATTGGTAGCCATAAGACCAATCCTACATTTCGGAGGCTGTTTTTCACCAATAATGCGTACAACCTCAGTAGGCAAATGAATCAACCGAACCCTGGGGCATTGGCTCATCACCGCCCGTTTAACCCTGCCAAAGATTTCAGGAGCATGTGAGGTATTACATGGAATGCCTATGACTTCTACCCCCAAAATGAGCAACTTTTCAATGACCTTGAGCATACCGGTTGCCGGGTTGATAGGGGTGCTACCCTCCAGAAAATCCGTGCGGTGATCTCTCCGGGATAAGTCATCAGTACCACCGACAGGTGATCCTGATCTTTTTCCACAGGCGTACGTCTGATGATGGCTTCGTGCAGTGCCACGCCAGCCTGCGGCCCCATACCGCCTACAATTCCGATCAGTTTGTGCTGCATTGGCTCGCTACTGTTAGGTATGTATCAGGCAATACTGTCTAAGGTGAGCTCGTTGTAAGGCTGCAACTTCCCCTCGTCCATTCTCATGATTTGATCGGCAACATCAAAGTATTGATCATCATGGGTGATAGCAATCACGATTTTGCCCATCTGCTTCATTTTTGGCAGGAGCTCTCGGTAGAAGAATCTTCGATACTGAGGATCCTGATCGGCAGCCAACTCATCGAACAAAAATACTTCTGAATCTTCCAGATAACATTGCAACAGGCTCAACCTCTTTCTTTGACCACCTGAAAGCCCTATGGTGCTGTAACGGTTTCCATTGATCTCTACTTTATGTGACAGGTCTAGCAATTGGAGGTAATCATCCACCTCTTGTCTCAGCTTCTCGGTATCTACTTCATAGAGCTTTTCAAAAAGAAAAGGAGGGCTGAATACAGTCGAGTAATACTCACCCATTTCATGCGGTTTCAGCGGTTTCCCATTGAGGAGAATCTGACCCTGATCGGGCTGGTAAAGGCCTGTTATCAGTTTGGCCAGTGTGGTCTTGCCACTTCCGTTTCCTCCCACAATGAACAGTATTTCCCCAGCATTCGCCTCCAGGCTGATTGGACCCACACTGAAAGAATGTTCGCTATTTTCTTTTAGGTAGGTAAAACTCACATCCTGCATAAGGATTTGTTCAAGATTGGCTTCTTTCTCTGCAGGATGAGCTGAAAGGTCGAGATTAGCAGGTATTTCCTTTAGAAAGTCCTGCAGTCGGTTCCAGGACACACGCAGCTTCATAATGGCAGGTACACTGCCCAATATGCCATTGATGGGGCCTAAAAGGTATAACAAAACTACCACAAAGCTCACTACAGTAAAGTACTCGATGTTTTCAAACATGGTAGGCAGGCCAAAAGCCACAAAACCCAGAAGCCCCACCAGCAGAAACTCCCCTACCAGAAAGGCATTGACAAAGCGCACATCGGCCAAAATGATCTTGTCTTTGTAAGAGCCGGCACTGGCCCCCACATCATCTTTATACTCAAGCTTTTTATTCAGGTGCAGGCTAATCTCCTTGTAGCCATCGATCATGCCATTGATGAGCCGCATAAACACATTGCGTTCATCTCTTGCCTCTTCAAAGAAAACATTGGTCTTGACGCTTACCAGGTAATAAACAGTGGCTAGTGAAATGATCAATGACAGGGTGAGCAAAGTAGCCCACAGGGCCATGGAGGCAAGGTAAACGAATACCCCCACCACCGTAATAATATTGGTAACCAGAGAGAGAAATGTGGTGGTTGATCCCCCCACCCTTGCTACATCATCATTCAAGGCAGTGAATACGCGCCCTCGGTCTATTTTTTCAAATTTCTGATAAGACGTAGAGAAGATTTTACCCGTCATTTTAATAACCAGATCATAAACCAGGTTACGGGTAAAGTTGATCAGGCTGATTTGTACATACCTTCTGCCAAAAAGGTAGAGGCCTATGGTGAGCACAAAATAGAAGACAATATAAATTAGCTCTATATCTGACCTCACGAAATTGGTGACCATGATGACAATGACCACATTGGCAAAGCCAGACAAAATACTGATCAAAAGAATAGAAGGAATTTTGCTTTTGTATTGCTCACCGGTGGGGAATATCAGGCTAACCAGGTAGACCAGGTAGCTGAAAACCATGGCCACTACCAACAGCTTTACCAGCACCAGAAAACTCTGAGGGCTCCAAACAATGGCCGATTGCCAACTGAAGCCGTACATGGCTTTCGGAATTAAATAAAGCCCGAAAAGGAAAGGCACAATCAACAACAATGTCCGCAATCCAATCAACGCCTTTCTGGCGTTAAATGGCACCAACTTCCTCGTTCCTCTTATGGCCTCGTACAAGACCAGGCCCAGGTAAATCAACAAGATCAGAAGGTACACGCCAACGGCCAATGACAGGCCCGAAAAAGAGGTGTCTCCACTGTCGCCCGGGTCAAATTCTTGTTCAATCTCTTCTCCGGCCAGAAGCTTCATTACCTTCCCCGCCATAAAAGTGGTAAAGTTGCTATTGGAATTAGCCAAAATCACTACCCCTATTTTCTCCTTGGGCCTGAAAGCCACAAAGGCGGTGAAGTTGGGGTTAAGCCCCCCATGATAAATTGTGCCTTTACCACTGAGTGAAATATTCCAGCCTCCAGCATAAGAGGCCATGTCATGCAAGGCAACGGTTTCATCTCGCCTGTGTGTCTCCTTTGCCAGCAGATACAGGTCTTCAGCGCTGGTTGTGCCCATTTGAAATTTCAGCCATTGGCGCATATCCGTAATATTGGAGTTCACATAACCTGCGGCATTGTTTCCCTTGTAGACCGGAGCCTCGTACTCCCGGGCTTTAAAGAAGCCGATTTTATAGCCTTTGGCCATGTGGCTACTGTCCATTGCCACTCCTATTGAAGTATCTTCCAGGCCAAGCGTTTGAAAGACCCTCCTTTCCAGGTAATCCTCAAACTTCTCGCCTGAAACAACCTCGATCACAAAGGCCAGTACATCATAGTTTATAGTGGCGTATTCATATTGCTTTCCGGGCAATTCCTGCAGCTCCATACCCATCAGCGTTCTTACTGTTTGTTCTAAAGCATCCGGTGCATTGGTCATGGGAATATCGGAAAGGGTATGCCATGGTATACCACTGGTATGGTGCAGTAACTGGCCAAGGGTGACATCCTGAGACGCTCCCTCAAAATTTACGCTAAACCAGGGTAGGTAATCGGTGACTTTGTCTTCAAGGCTCAGGTTGTATTCGCTCAACAATCGGGTGAAAGCCAAAGCTGTAAAAGCCTTGCTACAGGAGCCTATCTGAAACAGTGTTTCGGAAGTAACCGGCAGCTTATTCTCTACGTCCTGCCAGCCAAAATTCCTGATGTATTCCTCTTCGCCCCTGAGCATAAAAATACTCAGCCCGGGAATGTCTCCTCGCTTCATGAGCTTTTGTATCTCCGCCTCAATTTCTTCCACTGTCAGCGGATCATTGAATTCCTTTGCTTCCACAACTTTGGTCAGTGTGAGTAACAATAGAATGAATAGAAATGCTCTTTGGTAAATCATATGATTATTGGATACGGACCAGAGTCTGAGTCATAGTCCTATGAAAATCAAAAAATTGGATCTAAGAAGGCTCTCTAATTATAAACCTTCATGGTTCTGAGTACGATTGATACCGTTTTCTATCTCCTGACCCAGGGTTTGAATATGGGGCCTGGTCATCATAGTAAAATGATTACCGGGTATTTCGAAAAGTACAGGTTGTACCCCAAAATAGCCTTGGAGTCGACCTTGTTTAAGTCGTGAATCAGCTGCCTGATAGTAATATATTGGTGCTTTGATTGTACGGACCGGTTGGTAATTATCAACACTCCGCTTCAAAGTTCTGATGGCATTGATATAGCGAACCAACTCTACGGCAGTCAACTTGTCAAAGTGAGGAATGACGCCACGGTAATTGGCCGGCACTAATTGTCGGGCATTGTCTGCCAGGTGTTCATCTTCATCGAGAAAATCTGCCACTTTTTGCCATACTTCCTCTACCGTGGCCAGCTTGCGTAAACTGTTCAGTGAACCGTTCAGCAAACCCGACAGCCAATTCAATTCGGAATTCAGGTCAAAGTCGTTATGATCATCATTTGATTGTATCGGTGGTCTTGTATCGATCATAAAAAGCCCGGCAACCTGTCTGCCCCGGGCTTCTAGCTGTGACGCTACCTCGTGTGCAATTACACCACCGGTGCTCCACCCCAACAGGTAATATGAACCTTCAGACTGCGTATCGGTAAGTAGTTGAACATAATGTTCTGCCATTTCCGGGCAGTCAATATTCTGTGGAGCCAGAGACTCCAGCAAACTGCTCCTGATTGCCCAGCAATTATAATGTGGGAGTATTTTGGCCAATTCTATATAACCTTGAACATCTCCGCTGCCATCATGTACAAAGAACAGGTTTTGCCTGGCTGCCGATGGTTCTCCATTCAGAATGATCATACCATTTTTCACCACCGTTTGCTGAGTAGTTGTGGCAATGCGCAGGGCCATATCGCGAATGGTCGGTTTTTTAAATACTTCCAAAAGCCCAAGGTCAACCCCAAAGGCACCCTTTACCCGATTGACAAGGACGGTAGCCCTCAGGGAGTGCCCACCAAGCTCAAAGAAGTTTTGGTCGATCCCTATTTCAGCAAGGTCTATCCCTAAGATCGCAGACCAGATTGCTGCCAGTTTTACTTCAGTCTCATTGCCGGGGGCCACTATAGCAGTCACCAGCTCTACCTCCATGGCCTGCAAAGCTTTCCGGTCTACCTTACCATTTTGGGTTTTTGGAATTTTATCAAGCCGGGTTAGACTGGAAGGTACCATGTAATGTGGCAATCGATCCTTCAAAAAGCTGATCAATGTATCTTCATCCAGGCCTTCGGCAGAAGCATAGAATGCAGCCAGGTACTTCTCGCCTTTGCCATCTTCTTTTAAGATGACCGCAGCAGCCTTCAAAGCCGGGTGACACAGAAACTGGGCTTCCACCTCTCCGATTTCTATTCTAAAACCCCTGAGTTTGACCTGATTGTCGGCTCTTCCTAAAAATTCAATCTCTCCACCTGGCAGCCAGCAGGCCAGGTCTCCGGTCTTATACAATCGCTCGCCTACTTCAAAAGGGTTAGCAATGAACTTTTGAGCCGTCAAGGCTTCATCGTTCACGTAGCCCTCTGCCAAACCAACCCCGGAAATACAGAGTTCACCCGGCACTCCCACAGGCTGTAGTTTACGAGCACTATTGAGGATGAGTACCCTTTTGTTGGCAATGGGTTTTCCAATGCTATAATGATCAGTATCATCGCCTGAACTCAATTTCTTCCAGGTGGTCCACACCGTGTCTTCGGTGGGTCCGTAGAGGTTATAAACCTCAAATGGCAGCTGGGCCGGTGGCAGCTGATTCAGGCGGTCACCGGCCACGTTCATTACTTTAAGCGAAGCTGAACCGGCCCAATCTTCTTTGAATAGATATTCTGCTACGGGAGTAGGCTGAAAGCTGATCTCGATTTGATGATCGAGCAGCCATTCCTTCATGGCAACAGGATCTGGTCGTGTTTCCTTTTCGGCTACGTACAGACAGCCTCCATGCGCCAGGCATGGCCATATTTCAAAGGCAGCTGCATCAAATCCAGGGCTGGCTACCTGACTCATCTTCACATTCGGGCCTACAGGAAACAGCTCCTTAAAGAAGTGAATCATGTTGGTAAGGCCATCATGGTGAACTGATACACCCTTGGGTTTGCCAGTAGTACCGGATGTATAAATGATATAAGCAGGCCGTGAAGAAGCACTCCGCTTCATCTTAGTGTCCACCAAATGGTTGCCCACTTGCTTCATAGACAGCAAATGTTTCTGTGGCAGCCCTTCGAACTGCTCCCAATAGGAGTCCTTCATGGCCTCCTGATACAGAATGAGATCGGGCTGACAATCTTCCAATATCATTTGAACCCTTTGTACCGCACTGTCTGGAGGAACCGGAATGTAGGTGTAGCCCAGTTTCAAGACTGCGAGCATGGCAGCAATCATGTCTATAGTGGGATCGAAAAACAAGGCCACTCTGTGGGTCTTTGGCTCTGGTGAATGCTTCCAAAGCTGATTCGCTATGCCATTGGCCCAGGCATCGAGTACTGCATAAGTGATCTCCTTGCCATTGTGTACCACTGAAATGGATTCCGGCTGTGCCAATGCCTGCTGCTCAAACAAATCGATAACGGTTTGATTCATTGGATATGGGCGCAGGCTGTCATTAAACTCATGAAGTAACAGGCTCTGTTCTTTGTAGGACAGGATGTTGATGTCAGCCAACCTTACCTCAGGGTTATTGACGATGGCCGTGATGATGGCCTGAAGGTAGCCTGCGTACCGTTCAATGGTCTCTTGCCCGAAAAGGTCGGTGGTATAATTCACCGACACGGCAACTTCCTTGCCTTGCTCAGTAGCAATCAGCGACAAGTCAAACTTCGCCTTGGTCGCTGTTTTGGTACTGATGGGCTTAGCATCTAACCCAATTGCAGTCTGATCACCTTCTTCACCAATGTTGTAGCCATAAACTACATCAAACAGTGGGTTGCGCCCCGTGTCTCTGGCTACTTGCAATTCATCAATCAGGTTTTCATACTGGTACTCCTGATGGTCGAAAGAAGCCAGTGTTGAATTTTTTACCTCTTGCAGGAAGCTGGCAAAGCGCTTCTCGCCTGATGGATAGTTGCGCAGTGGCAGCGTGTTTACAAACATGCCGACAATACCGGATAGATCGTCATGGAAACGGCCAGCTGTCGGGGTGCCCACCACAATGTCTTGCTGGTTGCTAAGCCTGGAGAGCAGCACATTGAATACCGACAATAGCGTCATAAACATGGTGGTGCCCGCCTCTTTTGCCAGTGCCTTGAGGCCTTCCGTCTCTTCTGGTGAAATCCTGAAGTGAGCCGTGTTTCCGGCAAAGTTTCTTTCGGCAGGTCGTGCGTGGTCGACAGGCAGATCAAGTGTTTCTGGTAGTTCATTAAACTGATCCAGCCAGAAGCTTTTTGACTTCGCTAGTTTTTGCCGGGCTGCCGATCCCTGCTGCCATTCTGAATAGTCTTTGTATTGAAGTTTTAAGCCTGGAAGCTCGCCACCATCATAAAGTGTTGCGAATTCATCTCTAAGGATATTCATCGATACCCCATCACTGATGATGTGGTGCATGTCAGTCATCAGGACATATTCCTCATCACTAAGTCTGATGACTCCAGCTCTAAGCAGAGGGGCTTGTGTCAGATCAAAGGGGCGGACAAAGTCACGGACTATCTCAGCAGCTTGTTGCTGGTCACTAGTATCAAAGGTTTTCAGCTTAAAGTCCAGCTCCTTTTCAATTAACTGGACCGGTTCCTCTTCCTGCATCACAAAGCGGGTGCGGAAGCTCTCATGTCGGTTCACCAGACACTGAAAGGCTGCCTGCAATCGATCCAGGTCAAAATCACCACTGAGTTTTATGACCTGAGGCATGTTATAGGTGGTGGCATCCACATCGAAAGCTTGTAAGAAGTACTGCCGCTTCTGGGCTGAGCTTAGTACATAATGTTCCTTGTCTTCGGCCTTGGGGATGCTCGTGTGACTTAGTCGATCCTGCGACTGTACATGGCTGGCCAGGCTGCGGATATCGGTATACCTGAAGAAGTCGCGCAAGGACACTTCTACCTGAAGGCTTTTGCGGATTTTGTTCACTACCACGGTAGCCCTCAGAGAGTGACCACCCAGCTCAAAGAAGTTGGCCGTAATGCTGATCGCCTCTGGTTCCAGCCTAAGCACTGTTGCCCAGATGGCCTGCAGTTGCTCTTCGGTTTCGTTGGCAGGGGCTATATAAGTAGCTGTATCTCCTATTTCAGGGTCAGGCAATGCTTTTTTGTCGAGCTTGCCATTGATCTTTACTGGCAGCTTGTCCAGCTGTAAGAAGTATCCCGGCACCATATAATCCGGCAGTCTTTCGGAAAGATAGTTCTTCAAATCCACAGATTCTAAGGCCACATCAGCCGTATAATAGGCCACCAGGTACTGATCCTCTTCCTCACCTTTTACCTGTACCACTGCTTCATGCACTGCTTCATGGGCATTCAGATTCGCCTGAACCTCACCCAATTCGATGCGATAACCACGCACTTTCACCTGATCATCTATTCTACCGATAAAGTCCAGGTTGCCATCGGGCAGCCAACGTACCAGATCGCCTGTTCGGTACATCAGTACTCCACCCTGGTATGGGTTCGGAATGAAAAGTTCAGCAGATAGTTCTTCATTATTCAGATAGCCCAGCGACAGGCAATCTCCACTGACATAAAGCTCTCCTATTGCTCCCTTGGGCAGCAACTCACCAGTATTGTCCAATACATAGGCTTGGGTATTGGCCACGGGCCTGCCAATTGGCAGCTTTTCAGTGGCTCCCCTTAAGTCACTGTCTGGATAAACCGTGACACTGATGGTGGTCTCAGTGGGTCCGTATTTATTGAAGAAGGCATACTGGCTGCGAAATTTTGTCGCCAAGCCGGGGCTACAAACTTCACCACCGGCCACAACCCTTCTCAGGCTGTTTGTGCCCTTCAGTTCAATGCCTTCCAGGAATGATGGGGTGGCATGGAGATTGGTCACCTGCTGTTCAGTCAAATAACGATTGAAGAGTTCACTGTCTCCCATGGTGTCTTTGTCAATCAGAACAAGGGTATTGCCTGTGAGCAAGGGCAGCCAAACCTGCTCTACCGCGGCATCGAAAATGATGGACGAAAACTGTAAGAAACGCTCATTGGCTTCCAGTTCGTAGATGGCCTTGTATGAATACATGAGATTGACCACCGAACTATGATTCACCATCACTCCTTTAGGCTTGCCTGTAGAGCCTGAGGTGTAGAGCACATAGGCTATAGAATCCGCAGCAGTCACTGATTTAAAACCAGCCTCTGGCGATTCCTTAAGTTTTTCACCTAATACATCAAGGCAGGAAATCTGCTCGCTGAAAGCTTCACTGCCCCTGGCATTGGTGAGCAGTAAGGGGGATTCGCTTTCAGTCAGTATTTGGCTGATACGGGCCTTTGGCTGGGCTGGGTCTAGTGGTACATAAGCGTAACCTGCCTTTAATACTCCGATGATCGAAATAATCAGCTCAAAGGAGCGATCCAGCATGATGCCCACTATACTTTCGGCAGGCAGCTTATGTGCTTGCAGGTACTGCGCCAACTGGTTGGCCCTGGCATTCAGCTCATGGTAAGTCAGCTGCTCATCATGAAAGGAAATCGCTACCTGGTCAGGCCTTTTAGCCACCTGCTTTGCAAAGAGTGTCGTCAGACTTTCAGTTTTTGGATATGCCGAATGGGTATCGTTCAAACCGAGTAGTAATTCTTCTCTTTCTTCGGTGCTCAACATCTCAATGCCTGCCAGTTGAACACTGGAGTTTTCTGCTATCGCTGAGACTATCTGCTGGAAATATTGAACGTAGCGCTCAATGGTTATGTGCTCATAGAGGTCGGTTGCGTAACTCAGGAAAAGGTGAACCTGGTCAGTGCCTTCTCCGGCTGACAGTGACAGATCAAACTTGACTTTCTTGCCGCGCTGTTCATCGAAGCTTTCAGTTTGCAGGTCTTCCACTGATACTGCCTCTCCTTCATCAATATTGCGGTAAGAGTACAGCACATCGAAGAGCGGGTTACGGCCAGTGTCTCTGGCTAACTGCAGCTCATCAATCAGGTTTTCATACTGATATTCCTGATGGTCGAAAGCGCCCAGTGTAGCTGTCTTTACCTCTGCTAAGAAGCTGGCAAAACTCTTCTCACCTGATGGATAATTACGCAAAGGCAAAGTGTTGACAAACATGCCTACTATGCCCGAGAGGTCATCGTGGAAGCGGCCGGCTGTTGGCGTACCGATCACGATGTCTTGCTGGTTGCTGAGCCTGGAAAGCAGCACATTAAAAACCGAAAGCAAGGTCATGAACATGGTAGTACCCGCATCCTGAGCCAGTGCTCTTAACGCCTCCGTCTCTGTTTTTGAGATACTAAAACCGACCCCACTGCCTGCAAAACTCCTTACTGCTGGCCTTGCATGATCTGTGGGCAGCTTGAGCGTTTCGGGCAGCTCCTCAAAGGTGTCCAACCAGAAGTTGCGGGCTTCGCTTAGCTTTTCTCTGGCCTCTTCGCCTTGCTGCCACTCTGAATAGTCTTTGTACTGAAGTTTTAGCTCCGGCAGTGCTACACCCTGATAGAGCTTCATAAACTCTTCGGAGAGAATGCTCATGGAGACCCCATCACTGATGATGTGGTGCATGTCCGTCATCAAAATGTATTCTTCATCACTAAGTCTGATGACGCCAGCCCTGAGCAGGGGGGCTTGCCTCAAGTCGAAGGTGCGTACAAAGTCACGGACTATCCCATTAGCTTCTTCTTCATTCGTCTCATAGACTTCAAGGTTAAAGGTCAACTCCTTCGCAATGATCTGCACCGGCTCTTCATCAAGCATCACAAAGCTGGTGCGAAAGCTCTCATGTCGGTCTAACAGGCTTTGGAATGCTACCCGGAGACGATCGAGATCCAGGGTTCCTTTCAACCTCATAACCTGTGGCATGTTGTAGGTGACAGATGACAGGTCGAACTGCTGTAAGAAGTACTGCCGCTTTTGGGCTGAACTGAGTACATAATGTTCCTTGTCTACAGCCTTGGGGATGTTTGTTTCGCCCAGTTGATCTTGCTGAAGTACATGACGGGCCAGACTGCGGATGTCGGTATGCTTGAAAAAGTCACGCAATGATACTTCTACCTCAAGCTCTTTGCGAATCTTATTCACCGCTACTGTAGCACGCAAAGAGTGCCCTCCCAGCTCAAAGAAGTTTTGGTCGACCCCTATTCCAGAGGGGTCGATTCCTAATATCTCAGACCAGATTGCTGCCAGCTTCAATTCAGTCTCATTGGTGGGTGCCACTATAGCAGTCACCAGCTCCACTTCCATGGCCTGCAAAGCTTTCCGGTCTACCTTACCATTTTGGGTTTTTGGAACTTCATCAAGCCGGGTTATACTGGAAGGTATCATGTAATGGGGCAATCGCTCTTTCAAAAAACTGATCAATATATCTTCGTTCAAACCTTCGGCCGTAGCATAGAAGGCAGCCAGGAACTTCTCCCCTTTGCCATCTTCTTTTAATACGACCGCTGCAGCCTTTAAAGCCGGGTGAGACAGAAACTGGGCTTCCACCTCTCCGATTTCAATTCTAAAACCCCTGAGTTTGACCTGATTGTCGGCTCTTCCTAAAAATTCAATCTCTCCACCTGGCAGCCAGCAGGCCAGGTCTCCGGTCTTATACAATCGCTCGCCCACTTCAAAAGGGTTAGCAATGAACTTTTGAGCCGTCAAGGCTTCATCGTTCACGTAGCCCTCTGCCAAACCAATCCCGGAAATACAGAGTTCACCCGGCACTCCCACAGGCTGTAGTTTACGAGCACTATTGAGGATGAGTACCCTTTTGTTGGCAATGGGTTTTCCAATGCTATAATGCTGGGTATCATCGCCTGAACTCAATTTCTTCCAGGTGGTCCACACCGTGTCTTCGGTGGGTCCGTAGAGGTTATAAACCTCAAATGGCAGGTGAGCTGGTGGCAGCTGATTCAGGCGGTCACCGGCCACGTTCATTACCTTAAGCGAAGCCGAGTCTGACCAGTCTTCTTTGAATAGATATTCTGCTACAGGAGTAGGCTGAAAGCTGATCTCGATTTGATGATCGAGCAGCCATTCCTTCATGGCAACAGGATCTGGTCGTGTTTCCTTTTCGGCTACGTACAGACAGCCTCCATGCGCCAGGCATGGCCATATTTCAAAGGCAGCTGCATCAAATCCAGGGCTGGCTACCTGACTCATCTTCACATTCGGGCCTACAGGAAACAGCTCCTTAAAGAAGTGAATCATGTTGGTAAGGCCATTATGGTGAACTGATACACCCTTGGGTTTGCCAGCAGTACCGGATGTATAAATGATATAAGCAGGCTGTGAAGAAGCACTCCGCTTCATCTTAGTGTCCACCAAATGGTTGCCCACTTGCTTCATAGACAGCAAATGTTTCTGTGGCAGCCCTTCGAACTGCTCCCAATAGGAGTCCTCCATGGCCTCCTGATACAGAATGAGATCGGGCTGACAATCTTCTAACATCATTTGAACCCTTTGTACCGCACTGTCTGGAGGAACCGGAATGTAGGTGTAACCCAGTTTCAAGACTGCGAGCATGACCGCAATCATGTCTATCGAAGGGTCAAAAAACAAGGCCACTCTGTGGGTCTTTGGCTCTGGTGCATGCTTCAAAAGCTGATTCGCTATGCCATTGGCCCAGGCATCAAGTACTGCATAAGTGATCTCCTTGCCATTGTGTACCACTGAAATGGATTCCGGCTGTGCCAATGCCTGCTGCTCAAACAAATCGATAACGGTCTGATTCATTGGATATGGGCGCAGGCTGTCATTAAACTCATGAAGTAACAGGCTCTGTTCTTTGTAGGACAGGATGTTGATGTCAGCCAACCTTACCTCAGGGTTCTTAACGATGGTCGTGATGATGGCCTGAAGGTAGCCTGCATATCGTTCAATGGTCGCTTGCCCGAAAAGGTCGGTGGTATAGCTAAGAGCTATAGATACTTGACCGGCTTTCTCTTCCGCGAAGAGGGAGAGGTCAAACTTTACGTTCTTGGATTCATGTCCTTGAAAAGATTCTTGTTCCAAACCGGCAACCTGTTCGCCCTCTATTTCTTCCTGGCTAGTGTAGGTGTATGCCACATCAAACAGTGGGTTACGCCCCGTGTCTCTGGCTACTTGCAATTCATCAATCAGGTTTTCATACTGGTACTCCTGATGGTCGAAAGAAGCCAGTGTTGAATTTTTTACCTCTTGCAGGAAGCCGGCAAAGCGCTTCTCGCCTGATGGATAGTTGCGCAGTGGCAGCGTGTTTACAAACATGCCCACAATACCGGATAGGTCTTCATGGAATCTGCCCGCTGTCGGGGTGCCCACCACAATGTCTTGCTGGTTGGAAAGTCTGGAAAGCAGCACATTGAATATTGACAGGAAGAGCATAAACATGGTCGTGTTCTTTTCTTGTGCCAATTGCTTAAGCGCCTCTGTTTCAGTTTTGGAAAGTGTGAAACGTAGTCTATCTCCTGATAAGCTCCTCACGACAGGTCTGACCCGATCAGTTGGAAGATTCAATACCTCGGGCAGTTCACGATATTTGTCTAGCCAGAAGTCGCGGGCTTTACTTAACTTTTCTCTGGCCTCTTCACCCTGTTGCCACTCAGAGTAGTCTTTATATTGAAGCCTCAGTCCCGGAAGTTCTTTTCCATTGTAAAGTGACATAAGCTCCTGCTCAAGTATCCCCATAGAAACCCCGTCACTGATGATGTGGTGCATGT
>JAAWWF010000006.1 GCA_021404565.1 Roseivirga sp.
GGGGGAAGTGGAAAGTTTGTTTAAGCTCGTGGGGGGTGGTCACAACTTTAAAAACGCTGCTGATTGTGAGACTCCGGGAGATGGCGATACTAAAAACAGCTATGTGATCGAAGTGCAGGCCAATGACGGGTTGAATACAGCCACTCAGGCTGTAACCATCACCGTTACCGATGTCGATGAAATATTGCCTGTCTTTACTTCAGGTACTGCGGTAAACTTTGCTGAAAACGGTACAGGAAGCGCCTATACCATTGTGGCAACGGATGCCAACCCGGTAACCTACGCTTTAGGCAGTGGCAATGATGAAGCTTTGTTCGATATCAGTGGGGGAGTGATCACCTTTAAAAACGCTCCTGATTTTGAGACTCCTGGAGATGGCGATACTAATAACAGCTATGTGATCGAAGTGCAGGCCAATGACGGGTTGAATACAGCCACTCAGGCTGTAACCATCACCGTTACCGATGTCGATGAAATACTACCTGTCTTTACTTCAGGTACTGCGGTAAACTTTGCTGAGAATGGAAACGGTACAGCCTATACTATATCAGCTACAGATGCCAATGCTGTAACCTACGCTTTAGGCAGTGGCAATGATGAAGCTTTGTTCGATATCAGCGGAGGAGTGGTCACCTTTAAGAACAGCCCTGACTTTGAAGTCCCGGGAGATGGCGATACCAATAACAGCTATGTGATTGAAGTGCAGGCCAATGATGGGTTGAATACAGCCACTCAGACTGTAACCATCACCGTTACTGATGTGGACGAAATACTACCTGTCTTTACTTCGGGTACTGCAGTAAACTTTGCTGAGAATGGAAACGGTACAGCCTATACTATATCAGCTACAGATGCCAACCCGGTAACCTACGCTTTAGGCAGTGGCAATGATGAAGCTTTGTTCGATATCAGCGGGGGAGTGGTCACCTTTAAGAACGCTCCGGACTTTGAAGCACCTGGAGATGGTGATAGCAATAACAGCTATGTGATCGAAGTGCAGGCCAATGACGGGTTGAATACAGCCACTCAGACTGTAACGATTACTGTGACAGATGTTCAGGAAGATGTAACACCCCCTGCCAAACCCATCATTACCGGAATAAGCGATGATACAGGCAGTAGTAGTACAGATGGTATTACCAGCGATCGCAGGCTGTTAATCCATGGAACTGCTGAAGCTCATGCCAGTGTGGAGGTTTTCTCACCCGGAGGTTTAATCGGTACCGTTCCTGCTGATGCCAATGGAGACTGGACACTGGACATATCCGCTTTCAACCTGCCCCCGATGGTTTCTAATACTACTGCTCAGGCAGTAGACGCTGCAGGCAATCGCAGTGCTCTTAGTGATGGTTTTGTGATAACCATTGATTTTACAGCTCCCGCCAAGCCGGTGATTACACATATCAGTGATGACACAGGAAGCAGTAGTACAGATGGTATTACCAGCGATCGAAGACTGTTAATCCATGGAACTGCTGAGGCCCATGCCAGTGTGGAGGTTTTCTCACCCGGAGGCTTAATAGGAACCGTTCCAGCTGATGCCAATGGAGACTGGACATTGGATATAACCGCTTTCAACCTGCCCCCGATGGTTTCTAATACTACTGCTCAGGCAGTAGACGCTGCAGGCAACCGCAGTGCTCTCAGCGATGGTTTTGTGATAACCATTGATTTTACAGCTCCCGCTAAGCCGGTGATTACGCATATCAGTGATGATACAGGTAGCAGTAGTACAGATGGTATTACCAGCGATCGCAGGCTGTTAATCCATGGAACTGCTGAGGCCCATGCCAGTGTGGAGGTTTTCTCACCCGGAGGCTTAATCGGAACTGTTTCTGCTGATGCCAATGGAGACTGGACACTGGACATATCCGCTTTCAACCTGCCCCCGATGGTTTCTAATACTACTGCTCAGGCAGTAGACGCTGCAGGCAACCGCAGTGCTCTTAGCGATGGTTTTGTGATAACCATTGATTTTACAGCTCCCGCTAAGCCGGTGATTACGCATATCAGTGATGATACAGGTAGCAGTAGTACAGATGGTATTACCAGCGATCGCAGGCTGTTTATCCATGGAACTGCTGAGGCCCATGCCAGTGTGGAGGTCTTCTCACCCGGAGGCTTAATCGGAACTGTTTCTGCTGACGCCAATGGAGACTGGACACTGGATATTACAGGGTTCAATCTGCCTGAAATGACCTCCAATACCACGGCAGAAGCCATTGATATGGCAGGCAATCGCAGTGCAACCAGCAATGGATTTGTTATTAAGATTGACTTCACCGCACCTACAGTATCATTGAGTGCACCAGCTGACCCTACCGGGGGTAACTACCTGGTGACAGCTCAGTTTAGCGAAGACGTAACAGACTTTTCCCTAAGCGATATTACTGTGGCTACCGGTTCAGCAACTAACCTTGTAGGCATTAATACCAGTACCTATACTTTTATTGTAAGCAGCGGTAATAACGCAGCGGATGTGAGTATAGGATCGGGTATGGTTTCGGATATAGCAGGAAATACCAATGTGGATTCTAATGTACTGCACCTTGACTTTACTGCTCCACCACTGGTAGCAACGCTTGAAAACACTCTGGCAGATTTTGTTAAGTCAGAACAGGTGAGGCTTTTCCCCAATCCCGCCAGAGAAATTCTCAACATTGACCTCTCAGAACTCAGTGCCAAAGAAGTAGATCTTGCACTTGTAAACTCTTCGGGTACTACCATATTCGAAAAGAGAGACCTGAGTGAAAGAACCCTGCGATTGGATGTGTCAGATTACCCGAGCGGACTCTACATTGTACAGGTTTATGATGGTACCAATGTGATAAGAAAGAAGGTGCTTATTCGAAAATAACCGAGCTTCAACTTCGGGTACACAAGTCAGGAATTGAGAGACGTTATCGCTTTATGTGATAACGTCTTTCTGTTTTCTTAAAACCATACCAGTTACAGCCGATTTTGACCTTGCATTGCATATTTTCATCCTGTTATTGTACCCTTTGAGTGAATTAGAATATGTGAAACGTAAATTGCTATCTTGATTGACCAAGACCTCTCAACCAAAGATGAACCACCTGTTGAAAAAGTATTTAATCTATTACCTGCTTTGCCAACTACCTTTGCTCACTGCTGCCCGGCAGACAGCGCCACTCAGAATCTCTGAAATTGGCACTCCCTTTATCAATACCTATGCGCTGGAAGATCACTTTACTTCGAGAGCTACTTACAATACCAAACAAGCTGATAATGGTATCATGTACTTTGCCAATGGTTGGGGTTTGGGCTTTTTCGATGGCAAGACCTGGGATTTGATTATCGATGGTCGCAGAGCAGAAGTTTACGATATCGGTTTTGGTAAAAACTCAAGGATTTATACCGTCAGGCGCGATGGGCTCGCTTACTGGTCTCCTAATGCCAGTGGTGAGCTAAAGCGTACTTCACTTAATGAAAAGATGCCCGATGGTGTTCCTTCCTCAGCCCTGTTCAGGCAGGTAGAAAGACTCGGACAATACATTCTGTTTCGATCACGCAATACCATTCTTGTTTATAATGAAAATGAAGAGGCCTTTAGTCTGATGAGCTCCGAAAGAGGTTTTGGTCCGGCCGTTGTCGTGCAGGACCGGATTTTGGTATCGGACTATGGACGTGGTGTGATGCAGTTTTCTGAGGGAGAATTAACTCCATTGGCACCTTACCCGGCCCCGAAGGAATACATCGTGGATATGGCCGGTATAGGAACGGATTATCAACCGGTAGGGCTGTCCAGCAATGGCAAGCTCTACAAGCTGACCAATGGTTCTTATACACCCTGGGAAACAGATTTGGACGGTTTCCTGGAAGGAAAGGAAATCTCAAGACTGGTTCGTGTATCTGATCAGTATGTCCTGATCGCCACCCGGATAAGCGGCATCTTCATATTGGATATCAACGGGCGACTTGTCCAAAAACTGAACAATGATCTGGGACTCCTGGACTCGGAGGTGCTGTCGGTCACGGTAGATAAAAAAGGAGACCTCTGGGTAAGTCACTATGCAGGTCTCAGTCATGTTATTCTAAGCGAACCTATTACCACTCTGAATAGAAATCATGGAATTCCGGCCGAATTTGTGAATGTTATGATCGAGCATCAGGGCAGACTCTATGCTGGTACCAACCTGGGGCTGGGGTATAAAGAACTGGACAAACCCTGGCAAAGTGCCGATGATACCCAACCTTTTGTGGCCATTCCGGAATTCAGGGAGAGAGTCAATCTGATGTACTCCGCAGGGGAAGACCTTCTTGTGGCCTCCAGGGGTGGTTTTTATAAGGTCAGAGGTGACAAGATGGAGCTCCTTTTCAACGACTATATCGTAGGAGCAGGAATGGTATTCCCTGACAATGAAAGCATGATAGTTTTGAGCTTAGATGCTGAACCTTTCCTGCTTAAGAAAGAAGGCAACAGGTGGAGAAGCAAAGGAAATATCAAAGGAATCAACAAAGATATCAGCGATGTGGTCAATGCAGGAGAGTATGGTTTCTGGTTTCGGATGTCAAGAGATGAGGTATTTAAAGTAGAATTCAATAGTACCAAAGATTCTGTGATCAGTATGCAGTCTTTTGGCGAAGCGCAGGGAATACCGCAAGGGGTAGATCTCAGGCTTTTTTCCAATGCATCAGGCCTGGCCCTGGCCACAGGAGGAAAAGGAGTATTTTATTATAACCCCGATAGAGGTACTTTTGAGCCTGATGAAACCCTCAATGAATACCTGGGTGATAAATATGTTTTTCGCTTTCACGAGTTGTCTAACGGCCAGATTCTAACGAGCGACTTTTCAGGGTCGGATGGTAACAAGTCTCATTTCATACCAGCAGGGGAGAGCTATCGTTTTGAGGACTATCCTTTGAAACGAATTTCGAAAATTGCAGCCCAGGAAATTCAGGGTTTTGACGATAAGTTCTGGATAGGAGGACGGGGTATTACGCTTTTCAGGCCCGATGATGTAAGACCTGAAGCAGGTGAATTTGATGCTCTTTTCAGGGAGGTAAGGCTAGTCAGTGGCAGAGATTCAATTGTTTACGGAGGCGTGGGAAACCGGAATGACCTGAGTTTTCAACCCGCCCAAAACGCTTTTAAATTCTTTTTTGGAGCCAATGCCTTTGATAAACCCGATCAGTTAGAGTTTCAAAGCTATCTGGAAGGGTCCGAAGAAACCTGGTCTGCCTGGAGCACTGAATACAGTCGTACCTATACCAATCTGCCACATGGGTCCTATACTTTCAAAGTAAGGGCCAGGAATGTGTATGGTAAGATAAGCAGAGTTGATGAATACAACTTTGTGATAATCACCCCCTGGTACCTCAGGCCCTGGGCCTATATACTCTACGCCATACTGGTGTTTGTGATCGTCCGGCTCATTGTCCGGTTCAACCTGAGAAGGTTGGAAAAAGAGAATGAGGAGCTGGAACAAACTGTTTTAGAGCGCACGGAAGAAATCAGGCAGCAAAAAAATGAAATAGAGGCTCAGGCCAATCGGTTAAGAGAATTGGATAAAGTGAAATCCCGTTTCTTTGCCAATATTTCTCATGAATTGCGTACACCCCTGACCCTCATCAATGCGCCTCTGGAATCGCTGGTACACAACGGGAAAATAGAAGACCCGGAAGTACGCGAAACGTTGGAAACCGCCACCCGCAACGGGGTAAGTCTGCTTTCCCTTGTCGAAGAAATACTTGACCTGGCCAAGCTGGACGGGGGCAAGCTGGAGTTGGTACAAAACCCTGTGAGGGTAAATGATTTTCTCAGCCTCACGATGAGTGACTATAAGTCCGGGCTCGACCAAAAATCCATTGAACTTAGCTACACATTCTATCCAAAACCTGAGCTGGCGATTTTACTGGATGAGAACAGATGCTCCAAGATCGTGAACAATCTTCTTTCCAATGCGCTTAAATTCACACCGGAAGGAGGGAAGATATCTGTGGTGGTAGATGAAGATATTGAAGACAACCTGTTGTTTATCAAAGTAGCCGATAGCGGGCCAGGTATTCATCCCGATGACCTGCCACATATTTTTGATCGCTATTATCAATCAGAACAACCCGGTACAAAGGCTGAAGGGGGGACCGGTATTGGTCTGGCATTGGCCAAAGAACTGGCAGAACTCCATCAGGGAAGTCTGACGGTCGAAAGTGAGCCGGGTAAGGGGAGTACTTTTACTTTCACCCTGCCGATCAAAGAGGTGTATGAAGAAACCATCGTACCCCTGACGGCTGTGGAAACAGAAGCGCTCGATCAGGCACTAACAGAAACGGTGACGCGCTATAATGCCCGTTTTGAGATTGATAAGCCCGTTTTACTTATTACAGAAGACCATTCTGAGATGCGGGCCTTTATTGCCAAAACCCTCGATCCCTTCTTTGCCGTGAGGCAAGCCGAAAATGGTAAGGTGGCATTGGAAATACTGAATTCAGAGCGGGTGGATATTGTGATATCAGATGTAATGATGCCGGTGATGGATGGTTTCGAATTGCTGGAAGCTATTAAGAAAAATGAAGCCCTACATCAGGTTTCGCTGATTATGCTTACTGCCAGGGCCGATCATGAAGATAAACTCTATGCCCTTACCCTGGGCATTGACGACTACCTGACCAAGCCCTTCAGTGCATCTGAGTTTTTGGCCAGGATCAAGAACATCCTCGAAAACCGAATCAAGATTATCAGAGAGCTGGATAAGACTGATGCTAAGACAGACCTTACTGCTCTGACTAAACAATATAACCTGGTAGAACGGGAAGTCGAAATATTGAACCTGTTGGCGAAAAGGTATACGAATCCTCAGATTGCCGAGGAGCTGTTTATTTCCCGCAATACGGTGAAGTTTCACATCAAAAACCTCTTTGGTAAAATGGGTATCAAAACCCGCAAAGAGGCTGCGGAACGAGTGAATGTTTAAACACCTTCAGGTGACCACCAAGGTCGACACGGCCCGTCAGACCGGTCATCTCTTCCGACTCATCGATCTAACCAACAAAGCCTTCTTATACTGAGGCAGAAAGTATCTAGGGCGGTTTTAGTGTGTCGGGCTTTCTTTTCTTCAGACTCTTGCTCTCGTCAGCATAGGAAAGAAAAGAGTAACTCACACCCCGATCTAAGAGGCCTCACCCTTTAGGGCCGGGGTCAAAATTTCATCATTGCCTCACACCATATGACCACCAAGGTCGGCACGGCACATCAAACCGGTAATCTTTCTCAACTCATCAGTCAGACCAGCACTGTACTTTCCCATATACAGGTCTGACGATTAATGATGCCACCTTTGCGGGCATTGGAAATTTGTACACCGAATATTTCTTTTTTTTAAACCAGTGTACAATCACTGTACACCGTTAAATTTTTTTTAAAAAGACGGTGTACAACCCCTGTACACCAGATTGAATAATTTAAAAAAGCAGTGTACAAAATGATGAGGAGCCACGAATCTAAGCCTTCTTATACTGAGGCAGGAAGTATCCAAGGCGGTTTTAGTATATCGAGCTTTCTTTTCTTTAGATGCTTCCTCTCGTCAGCATAGGAAAGAAAAGAGTAATTCCCACCCCGATTTAAGAGGCCTCACCCTTTAGGGCCGGGACAAAATTTCATCATTACCTAACATACCCTCTGACCACCAAGGTCGACACCGCCTGTCAGACCGGTAATTATGCGAGATATCTCGCAAATACCATAAACCTCGCAGACCTTCTGCTGACATCCTACCCATCCCTCTAACTGTAGGTGATTTCAAGAACTACCCATACTGGGTAGTGGGTTGAAGCTAATTCTTGTCGATATTGATAGAGTACTGATGGCCTGAAAAGGTCTTTAGTAACCAAAACACTATTAAGTAATGAAGTTTACGTCAAATCACAGCATTGAACGGGTGAGTTCGGAAATGTCCGAATCCATTCGTTCATGTGATTTGTCTGATCGTGAAGTAGAAATACTCAAACTGGTGGTGCTGCAATACTCCAATGCTGAAATATCCGAACGAATCAACCTCTCACGCAATACGGTGAAATTTCACCTTAAAAGTATCTTCCAGAAACTGCAGGTGTCTACCCGGCAGGAAGCTGCCCGGCTTGTATTGAGTACCTGATCTCGCAATCTCTTTTTTTCAAATCTACCCATCAGAGGGCTGCCAAAAGAGGTCTTTTTCATAAATAATCAATAAAGTACAATCGGGCTGTTATTAAACTATATAGAGGCCCGTATTGGGTAGCAAAACTACCCACTCTGGGTAGTAGGACGTACCCGCTTTATCTGCATTTTACAACTGTGTAAATCCATCGTGTGTGTATGTGTGATTTGCCCGCCAGAACCATTGATCAAAACATTATTTTATGGATACCATCTCAGACTCCTTTGTCGTAGCCAAGCCCATTTCCAGGTTTCTATCAGGGCTTCAACGAACCATGCTATTCACAGTATTACTCTTCTTCACTGTAATTGTCCAGTCACAAGAGGAGAGCCCGGCTTTTAGTGAAGGATCGAACATGGCCTATGTAGGTCCTGTTGAATCAACCGTTGGTATCAACAGCCTCAATAACCATGTAAACGCTTACGGCAGTGGTTTTACAGCGCCAGAAAGTACCACTATTGGTTATGTCAATTCGGATATCGATGTTTCAAATCCCCCTTGTGATGTCAGCTATACTGACGGGACAAGTTTGGGAGCTCTTGATACCTTCGGGCAGAGCTTCACGGCTACCTGTACCGGTAAGTTGAAGACACTGGCTTTTGCGGGGCACAGCGGAAATGCTCATAGTTTAACCATGACGGTTTACAGTGGTGAAGGAACCACTACTCAACTGGGGCAACTTACAAGTCAGACTATTTCAGCCGGAACGCCAAATGCTACAGATTTCACCAGGGCCTCATTCGATTTTTCCAGTCAGGGGATAGATATCGTAAATGGTAATCAATATACCTTCATCGTGTCCGGTGGAGCATATCAACAATATCTTAATAATGCTGGTACCTATTCGGGTGGAAGAGGCTATCTGACCAACTCCTTTAACTCCTCATACGATTTTAATTTCAAAGTGGACATAGGGTCTGCAGTGAATGCAGTACCCACCTTTACTTCTCTTTCAGGCCCGGTTGAAACAACAACTGAGGATACAGGTGTTGAGATTACCTTTGCCGAAATTGCCGCACAGGGAGATGAAGCTGATAGCGATGGAACGGTTGGTGCATTCGTTGTGCAGGCTGTGAGCACGGGAACTCTTACGATTAACGGAGCTAATTTTGCCACTGGCACCAATGATGAGATCACCGCAGCAAAATCAGCAATATGGACTCCGGCAACGAGTGCTAGTGGAGTACTCAATGCTTTTACAATCAAAGCTAAAGATAATGATGGGGGTGAAAGTGCTACAGCCATACAAGCAACGGTAAATGTTTCTGGTCAGGCACCAGAAGTCTCCTGTAATAATACGCACGATGCCGGTACCAGCCTTTTTGGTCTCGATTCCTTCGGTCAAAGCTTTACAGCCACCTGTTCCGGGAAACTAACCATCTTATCAACAGCTAGCTGGACCTCAAACAATCCAACTTTGACCGTTACCTTGTACAGTGGGGAAGGTTTGTCTAACCAATTGGCTCAACTCACCAATCAAACCATAACCAACTCAGGGAACAGCCCTTATTCCAAAGATTTTGCTTCTACTGCCTTCGATTTTTCAAGCTTCAATATTGATCTGGTTAATGGTCAGCAGTATACTTTTCTGGTTTCGGGCAGTGGGCATCAGCAATATGCCAGCAATAGCAGTACTTATGCTGGTGGCCAGGGATACTACTCGGGGTCGTTCAGAGATGCAGATTTTAACTTCAGTGTTCAGGTAGGTACCGATAACTCTGCGCCCTCTTTCACTTCTGCCAAAACAGAAAATTTTGCTGAAAACGGTACAGGTACTGTTTATACAGCTACTGCAACTGACAATGCACCAGTAAACTTCTCACTTGGCTCTGGAAATGACGAAAGCCTTTTCAATATCGTTGGTGGCGCAGTAACCTTTAAAAATACACCTGATTTTGAAAGCCCTCAGGATGGAGATACGCAGAACGATTATGTCGTCAACCTAATAGCCAAAGATGCCAACGGCAATACAGCCAATCAGAACGTGACCATTACAGTAACAGATGTAAATGAGAATACAGCACCCAGCTTTACCTCTACCGCAGTAATAGCAATTTTAGACAACCAAACCTACAGCTATACACCCACAGCCACCGATGCTGATAACGATGCACTTACCTTCACTGCGACAACCAAACCTAGTTGGTTGACCCTGAGAACACCTGATAATTTTAAAGTAAGCACTATCGCTGGTAATGGCAGTAGACCTTCTCCACCAATTAATGGTACAGGTACGGTCGCCACATTTTTGGAACCAGAAGCCCTGGTCACAGATTCTAATGGCAATATTTA
Source organism: Roseivirga sp. (assembly GCA_021404565.1). Classification (GTDB taxonomy): domain Bacteria; phylum Bacteroidota; class Bacteroidia; order Cytophagales; family Cyclobacteriaceae; genus Roseivirga. The sequence continues at coordinate 10,449 of JAAWWF010000006.1, forward strand.
TGTTGCAGATACTCACCATCAGTTAGTGAGAAAAATAACCCCACAAGGCGTTGTTAGTACCCTGGCTGGCCAATATGGAGCCGGAGGACTTAGCGGTGTTGATGGTACAGGTACAAATGCCACCTTTGTGGGTTTAAGTACTCTCACCATTACCAATACTGACATTATTTATGTAGCAGATAAAAGTATCATCAGAAAGGTGACAACGGGAGGGGTAGTGACAACATTTGCCGGTAATAATGATGCAGGTAATACTGCTACCGATTTCCCTACAGATGGAACTGGAACGGCTGCCAACTTTCATGAAATTGATGCCATGGTGGTGGATGCCAATGGCAACCTCTTTGTAGGAGATAAGAACAATATCAATACCTCAGGAATCATCAGAAAAGTGACTCCTGCAGGGGTTGTCACAACATTAGCTGGTGGTCAGACAGGAGGTACCACAGGTGGTACAGGTACAGCTGCCCAGTTCACAATGCCGAGAGGGATGGATTTTGATTCTCAGGGAGTGCTCCATTTTGCGGATGCGAGTATAATCTACAAAATGGATGGTAACAATGTAGTCACACCCATTGCCGGTTCTACAGGAGGCGCTCAGGACATTGATGGCACAGGTACCAGCGCAAGGTTCAACTTTATCAGAGGCATTGCCCTGGATTCAAAAGATGATATTTATGTGGTGGCAGGACCTAGCCAAAGAGTAAGAAAAGTGACGCAGCAGGGTGTTGTAACTACTCCAATAGGATTGGTGTTGGGTTTTTTAGATGGGTATGATAACGATGCCAAGTTCAACCAACCCTTCGGTATTCACATAGATGACAATGATGTGTTTTATATATCGGATAGGGAAAACGGAGCGATTAGAAAAATCGAAAAATCGGCTGTTTTATTAACAGGTGATCCGGCCAGCCAGATTGGCAACCATAATGTAACGCTCAAAGTAGATGATGGTAATGGAGGAACGGCCGAGCAGACTTTTGTCGTGGCGGTTACAGCTCCTCTTGCTGTGTCTATTTCGGCTCAGTCTGATATTAGTTGCAATGGAGGCTCAGATGGTTCGGCAACTGCCGCAGGAGCGGGGGGAACCTCACCATATACTTATTCCTGGAATGATGGGTCGACAACAGCTACCGTCAATACCTTTTCGGCAGGAACTTACACCGTAACCGTAACGGACAATGCGGCCGCTACCACAACTACTACTGTTACATTAACAGAACCTGTGGCCCTGGGTGCCAGTGCTACGGTAGATTCCAATGTAAGCTGCAACAGAGGCTCCGATGGATCAGCTACCGCAGTAGGCTCAGGAGGAACAGCACCCTACACATATTTCTGGAATAACGGAGCAACAACTGCTTCAATCACTGGTCAGACGGCCGGTACTTATACGGTAAGCATCACCGATGCCAATGGTTGTAACCCGGCAGTTGATCAGATCACGATCACCGAGCCTGCGGTTTTAGATGTCTCTGTTACAGGGCAAACCAATGTGTCTGCCTTTGGAGGTGCTGATGGTTCAGCCACGGCTCAGGCTTCGGGAGGTACTGCCCCTTATACCTATTCCTGGAATAATGGTCAGGTTGGAGCAACTGCCAATGGCCTGTTCGCGAGTACCTATACGGTTTCGGTAACTGATGCCAATGGATGCAATCCGGCTATAACTTCAGTCACAATCACACAGCCTGCCAATAGTCTTCCGGTCTTTACATCTACTCCGGTTACTTCAATACTGGATAATCAGATCTATAATTATCCGCTTACGGCTTCAGATGCCAACGATGAATTTTTCACTTTTACACTCACATCACCCACAGCACCAAGCTGGCTCTCTATTGTTACAGAGTACGAAGGGGAAGTAACCACATTTGCAGGTTCAGGCTTTGGAAGCCAACAAGATGGTACCGGAACCTCAGCAACATTTGCAAGCCCAAAAAGTGTGGCAACTGATGCGACCGGAAACATTTACATAGCAGAATCCGGAATAGGAGGGACACCCCTGATAAGAAAGGTTTCACCAGATGGTGTGGTAACAACCATAGCAGGTGGGGCCAGTGGCTATGTGGACGGCACAGGAACGAATGCCGGTTTCATCAGACCTTTTGGAATAGCCGTAGATGTTTCAGGTAATATTTTTGTATCTGATCTGGGTAGTACCAACGCCAATACGATCCGTAAAATCACCCCGGAAGGAGTTGTAACTACCTTTGCCGGATCAGCAGGGTTTTCAGGTAATACGGATAGCCACGGTACTTCAGCCTCTTTTACGAGCCCCAAAGGCCTGGCTTTCGACAGCTCTGGAAATTTGTTTGTAGCCGATGGTTTCAATGTTAGAAAAATTACGCCTGACAGATTCGTTACAACATTTGCCGGAACAGGCAGTGCCGGCTCAGCAGAAGGTACCGGCACCAGTGCCAGTTTTAACGAACCAATAGATATTGCCATTGATGGATCAGACAATTTATATGTCAGTGATTACCTGAACAACAAAATCAGGAAAATCACACCAACTGGTATTGTAGGCACATTTGTAGGTACAGGTTCTCAGGGCTCGGCCGATGGACCGGGGACCTCAGCCACCTTCTATTTTCCATTTGGGTTGACATTTGACAACTCCGGGAATTTGTATGTGGCCGATTGGGCCAATGAGAAGATAAGAAAGGTCACACCAGGTAGAGTCGTGTCAACTTTCGCAGGGTCAGGCACCACAGGTTCGCAAGATGGTATCGGCACCTCAGCCAGCTTTAACTATCCCGATGGAATTGCCTTCAATATTGACAATGCCATTTATGTAGGGGATGATGCCAATCACCTGCTGCGCAGGGTTTCTTTGGGCAGTGTAAAGCTTACCGGAACGCCAACATCAATGCTGGTTGGAGATCATAACGTTACCCTAAAAGTAGCCGATGGCAACAGTGGAACAGCAGAGCAATCCTTTATCCTCACTGTAGTCAAATCTAACACGGCCCCGGTTGTAGACCTGAACGGAGCTACAGCAGGCTTGACAACAGCGCATAATTACAACGAGAACTCCGAGATCAAATTCGCAACAGCTGGTACGGTTTCAGACAGTGATAATGACAATATCACCTCGATGACCGTTACCATCACCAATTCCACGCAGTCTAATGATGATCACTATGTGGCGATGGATTTTCAGGCAACTGCTGAAAAAACTGCCGCTACTAATGCCGGGGTTACCATTGGTTTTATGAGTAATGGCGTGATGAACATTACAGGAGGCGCCTCAGCGCAGATTTATCAGGACATCCTCCAAAACCTTATTTACGGAAACAGCAGTGATGTACCCCCGTCTGAAACTTTCAATATAGAAGTAGTAGTAAATGATGGAACCGTCAACAGTGCTACGGCAAGCAGTGCGATAACTATTATACCTCTGAATGATGGTTCTTCTGCCTTTGGTACCGGAAACGATCCGACTTTTACCGAAGGAGGGAATGCGGTCACCTTGTTTAGCAATATGACAGGACATACCCAGGAGGCAAACGAAACCATTACCGGCTTCAAATTCACGGTTACCAATGTAACCAGTAATTCAGGGGCAGATGAGAAACTGACAGTGGATGGAACAGCCATTGCCTTAAATAATGGCAACTCTGGTACCACTTCAGGTAATAACCTGTCTTATTCTGTCAGCATATCAGGTAGTACAGCCACAGTTAGTTTAAGCGGAGGCACCTTTACTGCATCAGCCTTCGCCACTTTGTTGGAAGGTGTGAAATATGAAAATATCAATCAAAACCCATCCAATGCCAGTAGGGAAGTGACCTTAAGCGAAGTAACAGACAGTGGTGCGCAGGGTGCAGGCCATGATAATCCATGGGCGACCAATCATGCTGTTTCAACCGTATCAGTAAGTCCTGTAAATGACCCTTCAGTATTCACCTCAGCTACCACGGCTAATTTTGCAGAAAACGGAACCGGTACTGCCTATACGATAACGGCTACAGATGTAGAGTCATCCAATTTTACTTACGCTTTGGGTACAGGAAATGATGAAGACAAATTCAACATCAATGGGAACCTGGTGACATTCAAAACAGCTCCGGACTTTGAAAACCCAACAGATGGAGGTACCAATAATACCTATGTTATAGAAGTAAAAGTTACGGAGAACAGCTTGACTGTAAATCAAAATGTTACGATTACGGTAACTGATGTTGTTGAGGATGTTACTAGTCCAGTACTCAGCACACCCACCGTATCTAATTTACAGGATTTATATTTTACGTTAAATCTGGATTTGGATGAATCAGGGACTGCATATTATGTGGTGGTGGCTGATGGTGCAAACGCACCTACTTCAGCAGAAGTAAAAGCAGGAACAGCCTCAGGAGGAGGTTCAGCAATAATCTCAGGAAATAAAGCTTTCAATGAGTCCCCGGAATTTTCAGGCATAGCACAAATAGCTGTATTAACACCAGTCACCAGTTATGATGTATATGTCGTTGCAGAGGATGTGAATGCGAACCTTCAGGCTATCCCAACAAAAGTAGATGTAACCACCGCAGTTTTGAGCCCGAACTTTAGATGGACAACAGCTACACGTCCTTCTAACGGAACGGTTGCCGAAACTGTTAATGGCGTAACGGCAACAGTAACAACTTCTGGTACAGATGCTGATTTCGCAGATGCTAGTAACGGATTGGGAACAATATTTAATCTAGTTGGTGCCACAGGTGTAAACGCATCTATGACTGTCACTTTTGATTCTCCCGTGAACTTGACAAGTATACAATTATTGTATTTAGCCCCTTCGGCCAATTGGTTATTAACACCTGCAGGAGGGAGTAACGCAGTAGTGAATTCAGGTGAATTATCTCCAGGTGGGAACGTAGTAAATGTCAATTGGATAGGGGTCACAAGCTTTACCCTCACTCTAGAAGGGGGAGGTACAACAAATTTTGGGATGGATGAAATTGTGGTGAATCCTAACTCAGCTCCGGTAGTCGATCTGGATGGAGCTACCAGCGGTTTTATCAATGAAAATGGAAGTATTGGTATTGCCGATTATGCTACCGTCACAGATGCCGACAATGACAATATTGTGTCGATGACCATCAGCGTGACAGGATACACAGGCACAAACGCAGATCAATATCTGGGTATCAATGGTGCCATAAATACCATCGCTACAAATGCCGGAGTAACCGTTGGTGCCTATGACACCAACACAGGAATCATGGCCATTACTGGTAGTGCAACTGCAGCCACCTATCAATCCATTTTGCAAGGCATTGTCTATGGCAACAATAGTGATACGCCTCCTGCAGGAGATGTAGTAATTCATATTGAAGTAAACGATGGTACAGTGAAGAGCAGTGATGTTACGAACACAATCACCATTACTCCTGTAAATGACGAGCCTGTATTTACTTCTCAAGTGGTTACTTCAGTAAATGAAGGAGAGCCATATACATACAATTTTGCTGCAACCGATGTCGATGGAGATGCACTTTCTTTTACAACGCCAACCACTCCAAGCTGGTTAAGCCTTGTCAATGCTCCGGGAGGAATAGGCTCAGCCGTCAGTACATTCGCAGGCAACGGTACTGCCGGCAACCAGAATGGAACGGGGACCAATGCGATTTTAGACACTCCTGTAAGTTTTACCATCGATGCGAACGGTAACCTGTATGCATTGACAAAAAGTGGCGAAATAAAGAAGATTACCGCTCAGGGAGTTGTAAGTACTTATTTAAGTCAGGTAATAAGTGGTATTACAGATGCGAGCTCGTCTCAGATGGATATAGATAGCAATGGAAACATCTATTATACGGTAGGAGATGCTACTGTAATGAAAGTCACTCCTCAAGGTGTCTCAAGCACTTTTATCGCAGATCCCAGGTCAGGTAAAAATCCTGAATTAGCGATCATTTCTGGTGGAAATTATTTTGTCATTGACAATAATGATGTCATGTACTTTCGATCATTTAGTGGATTTTTAAAGATAGACCTAAACACCAATCAGGTTACGGAGGTTTTTGCCAATGGTCCATCTATGCCTGAAAGAGTTGGTGAAGATAATCAAGGTAATATCATCTTAACTGTCGTTGATTTGGCTGGTGTTGCCAATACCACGATTCAAAAACTGAATGGAGACAACAGCTTGACACTTTTACTTGATCTGGGTGCACCGACCATCATTGACGACCTGGTTTTTGATGCTTCGGGTAATATGATTTTTGTGGACAAAGCCGCTCACTTGGTTAAAACATATAATGCCACTGATGGCATTGTTACTTTAGCAGGAGGAGCGGGCCAATCCTTAATAGATGGCACAGGTACGAGTGCCGGTTTTAACAAACCGATTTCTATTGAGATAGATAATTCACAAAATCTATATGTTTTAGACGTTCTTAATCATGCCATAAGAAAAATCGAAGCTAACGCAGGGCAACAAAGCCTTTCAGGAACAGCTCCTTCTACGGCAGGCACCCACAATGTGGTTTTGAAAGCAGATGATAACAATGGAGGTACAGCCGAGCAGAGCTTCACCATCACGGTAAATGATGTGACAGACCCTGTCTTTACTTCAGCAACAGCAGTGAACTTTGCCGAAAATGGCACAGGAACAGCCTACACGGTAGTAGCGACAGATGCCAATCAGGTTACCTATAGTTTAGGAACAGGCAATGACGAAGGCTTATTCAATATCAATGGCGGAATAGTCACCTTCAAAAACGCTCCTGACTTTGAAGCACCGGCAGATGGGGATACCAACAATACTTATGTGATCAATGTAATTGCAAGTGATGGTACCCATTCAGTCAACCAGGATGTCACCATTACTGTGACTGATGTCAATGAGAACGTTGCTCCGGTGTTCACCTCACAGCCTGTCACGAGTTTAGAATTTGGAGAAACCTACAACTATGAGTTTGCGGCAACAGATGGTAATGGAGATGCATTGACTTTTACAGCCCCGACTTTACCAACAGCATTATCTTTAACATCCAGTGCGGGTAATGTAGTCTCAACAGTGGCTGGTGCTTCCACCGGAGGAAGCACAGATGGTACAGCCAGCTCAGCTACGTTTAATGAACCTCAGGATGTGGCCATAGATTCTCAGGGGAATTTGTATGTGTCAGACCTGGAGAACTATAGAATCAGGAAAATCACTCCTGCCGGGGTAGTGACCACCCTTGCCGGAGGGGGCAAGGGGCAATCGGATGGTACAGGAACAGCCGCAGCTTTCAGGGCAGTTAAGGGAATTGTAGTAGACAGCAACGACAATATTTTTGTTGCCGATACAGATTCACACACCATTCGCAAAGTAACACAAGCGGGCGTGGTTACCAGCTTTGCAGGCACAATAGGCTCGGGAGGCACTACCGATGGCACAGGAACCAATGCGCGGTTCAATATTCCGTATGGACTGACAATAGACAGTAATGACAACCTGTATGTTACGGACGCGCAAAACTCCGGAATTGTCAGAAAAATAACTCCGGCAGGGGTTGTAACGACTTTACCCTCAATAGGCTTTAATCAGGGTATCGGTATCATAGGTATTGCTGCAGATGTAGCCGGAGACGTATATCTTTCAAACCACATCTCTCAGAAAATCGTCAAGCTGGATGTTTCTGCAGGCACTACTTCAGACTTTGTATCGCTTGGCTTTAATCCTTATGACCTGGCCTTCGATAAAGACGGTAACCTGTTTATTTCTGACGCAACAAATGCTATTTATGTCAGGAATTCATCCGGAACAGTATCTCTTTTAGCAGGAGGGACTACAGGCTCAACCGATGGGGCAGGCGCGGCAGCAGCATTTAATGCTCCCCTGGGTTTAACTACCGATGCTACCGGAAGTCTGTTCATAGCCGAGAGGGATGCCCATAATATCAGAATGATCGCAGCAGGCGGACAAAGAATCAGCGGTACAGTCAATTCGTTGGGAGACTTTAATGTTGTACTCCGTGCTGACGATAGCAATGGAGGGGTAACTGAGCAGGCATTCACCATTACCGTCAGTGATAACACAGATCCATCCTTTACCTCTGTCACTACCGCCAGTTTTGCCGAAAACGGCACAGGTACAGCTTATACCATAGCTGCCACCGATGCAAGTGCACTTACGTATAGCCTGGGCACAGGCAATGATGAGGGCTTATTCAATATTGCCAATGGCCTGGTTACCTTCAAAGCTGCTCCTGATTTTGAGAATCCTACTGATGGTAACACTGATAATGACTATGTGATCAATGTGATTGCTACGGATGCCGTCAATAACTCCAGCAATCAAAATGTAACCATTACCGTGACAGATGTTCAGGAAAATGTGGCTCCGGTATTCACCTCACAGCCTGTTACAAGTCTGGAATTTGGAGAAACCTACAACTATGAGTTTACAGCATCTGATGCTAATGGAGATGCATTGACTTTTACAGCACCGACTTTACCATCAGCTTTATCTATAACATCCAGTGTGGGGAATGTAGTCTCAACAGTGGCTGGTGCTTCTACCGGAGGAAGCACAGATGGAACAGCCAGCTCAGCTACGTTTAATAAGCCTCAGGATGTGGCCATAGATTCTCAGGGGAATTTGTATGTGTCAGACCTGGAGAACTATAGAATCAGGAAAATAACTCCTGCCGGGGTAGTGACCACCCTTGCCGGAGGGGGCAAGGGGCAATCGGATGGTACAGGAACAGCCGCAGCTTTCAGGGCAGTTAAGGGAATTGTAGTAGACAGCAACGACAATATTTTTGTAGCCGATACAGATTCACACACCATTCGCAAAGTAACGCAAGCGGGCGTGGTTACCAGCTTTGCAGGCACAATAGGCTTGGGAGGTACTACAGACGGAACAGGAACGAATGCCCGTTTCAATATTCCTTATGGACTGACGATAGACAGTAACGACAACCTGTATGTTACGGACGCGCAAAACTCCGGAATTGTCAGAAAAATAACTCCGGCAGGGGTTGTAACGACCTTACCCTCTATCGGCTTTGATCAGGGCAACGGTATCATAGGCATTGCTGTAGACGCAGCCGGAGACCTATACCTTTCAAACCACATCTCTCAGAAAATGGTGAATCTGGAGGCCCTTCTTCAGACTTTGCATCGCTTGGCTTTAATCCTTATGACCTGGCCTTCGATAAAGACGGTAACCTGTTTATTTCTGACGCAACAAATGCTATTTATGTCAGGAATTCATCAGGCACAGTATCTCTTTTAGCAGGAGGGACTACCGGATCAACCGATGGTACAGGCACTGCAGCAGCATTTAATGCTCCCCTGGGTTTAACTATTGATGCTACTGGAAATCTGTTCATAGCCGAGAGGAATGCCCATAATATCAGAAAGATCGCAGCAGGCGGACAAAGTTTAAGCGGTACAATCAATTCGCTGGGTGACTTTAATGTTGTGCTCCGTGCTGACGATAGCAATGGAGGAATAACCGAGCAGGCATTTACCATTACCGTCAGTGATAACACTGATCCTTCTTTCACCTCAGCGACCGCTGTAAATTTTGCGGAAAACGGAACAGGCACTGCTTACACAGTAACAGCCACCGATGCGAACCAAGTAACTTACAGTTTGGGTACTGGTAATGATGAAGCCTTATTCGATATCAATGGGGGACTAGTCACCTTTAAGTCAGCTCCGGATTTTGAAACTCCAGGTGGTAATAATTCAGACAACACCTATGTAATCAATGTGATTGCTACTGATGCCAGTAACAATACTGCCAATCAGAATGTGACCATTACGGTAACGGATGTGGATGAAATTGCTCCGATAATTAGTCAGGACATTCGCCCAGACCTGAACCCAAATGCCAATCAAGTGGATATTACTTTTAGTAAAGGTGTTTTCGGAGGTACAGGGACCGGACCTGTTGAGGCCTCAGATTTTTCTCTTCTTCTTAGTAATAACACGGCTGTAAATACTCCGGTAATTACTTCAATCACGAATAATGCAGGGCAAGCCCTTGTGGGAGGTGAAACTGTGTTGAGAGTTAATTTTGGATATACCGGTACGGCAGAAGGAGATGAAAGCCTCACCTTTACACCAGTTCAAGGAGCAATTTTTGATGCAGCCGGAAATGCTGCTTCAACTCAGCAAACTCACGGAACCTTAGAATTACACGATAATACATTCCCGACTATCACTGGAATCACATTAGCAGAAGCATCAGGTACACATAACATTAACCTGACTTATTACATTGATGTTGACTTCAGCGAAGCTGTAAACGGGGTTACGTTTGAGGATTTTGCGTTGAGTTTTTCCAGTTCACAAACCGGGTTAACACATACAGTGACTACCATAGCCGGTACAGCACTTACAGGCGTTGAAACTACCGTAAGGCTTAACTTAACCTTTGATACGGGTGAAGCAGAAGGGAATACCATCAATATGATGGTGGCCAACAATACCATCTTCGATAGGGCGAATAACCCTGTTGGAGCAACTGATCTTACTACCACACTTAAAATTGATCAGGTTATTCCGGGTATTGGGTTTATGCAGCTGGATGCCAATAATTCTGTGCTGACTACATTTTTTACCGAAAAAGTGTTTGGAGACGGCAATGCGTCATTGCCATTACAAACGGATGACTTGTCAATTAGCGTTTCTGGTGGTACTGCTACAGGAGCAACCATTACTTCATTAACCAATGGAGGAGGTGGAGCCCTGGTAGGAGGAGAAGAGCAAGTGCTGGTGAATTTCACACTTACCGGAACTCCCAATGGGAATGAGTCGGTGATACTAGACGCTACTTCAGTGACTTCTATCTTTGATGAGGCTGGATATAATCAGGATACACCTCAGGGCGACAATGTGAATAAAGTTAGTCTTAATGATATTTATGCTCCGGCATTTACATCTCTGACTACCGAAACTTTTGCCGAAAACGGCACAGGCACAGCCTATACCGTAGCAGCTACTGATGCCAATGCAGTTACATACAGTTTAGGCACAGGCAATGACGAGGGCTTATTCAATATTGCCAATGGCTTAGTGACCTTTAAGTCAGCCCCTGACTTTGAGAACCCAGGCGGTAATAACACTGACAATACCTATGTGATCAATGTGATTGCTACAGATGCCAGTAACAATGCTGTCAATCGGAATGTGACCATTACGGTGACCAATGTTGACGACACTGCTCCGGTATTCACGTCTCTGACTACAGCTTCCTTTGCTGAGAACGGAACGGGCACGGTTTATACCGTAGCCGCCACAGATGCGAATGCCGTGACTTACAGTTTTGGTAATGGTAACGATGAAGCACAATTCGACATCAATGGAGGAGTGGTAACCTTTAAGTCAGCTCCTGATTTCGAAGCACCTGGAGATGGGGATACCAACAACACCTATGTAGTCAATGTTATTGCCACTGATGCTGGAAACAATGCAGCCAATCAGAATGTGACCATTACGGTGACCAATGTTGACGACACTGCTCCGGTATTCACGTCTCTGACTACAGCTTCCTTTGCTGAGAACGGAACGGGCACGGTTTATACCGTAGCCGCCACAGATGCGAATGCCGTGACTTACAGTTTTGGTAATGGTAACGATGAAGCACTATTCGATATCAATGGGGGAGTAGTGACCTTTAAATCTGCCCCGGATTTTGAAGCGCCTGAAGGTAATAATTCAGACAACACCTATGTAATCAATGTGATTGCCACTGATGCCGGTAACAATGCTGTTAATCAGAATGTAACGATTACCGTAACCAATGTAAATGACAATGATCCAGTATTTACTTCTCAACCGATTATCGCGGTTAATGGAGGAGAAGAATATGTTTATCAATATAAAGCCACTGACGGAGATGGTGACGACCTCACCTTTAGTGCTCCTACAATTCCTACCTGGTTGAGTTTAGAAGCAAGTGGTTCTGGAGGGCAGGTGACAACATTTGTTGGTAATGGTACCGCTGCAGATACTGATGGGACAGGCACAAGTGCAAGTTTCGATCAACCCGAAGCCATGGCGGTTGATAGCAACGACAACCTACATGTCTACACCTTCGAGAAGATTTCAAAAGTAAGTCCTGCCGGTGTCAAAACAGATTTTGCTTCTGTCGAAAGGAATGTGACAAAAATTGATTTTGACAGCAACGACAATCTTTATGTTTTTACATCAAGTAAAATTTATAAGATTGATCAGTCCGGGAATATCACCTTTTACGCTGCACCACAATTTCCGGGACAACCTGCTGCAGAAGTGAGTTTTGGAAGAGACATGATTCAAAACTTTGCCATGGATGCGGGTAATGGCATCCTATATATTATTTCCAGTGGTAGCATAAAGTCAGTTGATCTATCTGATGGGAGCATTGGAACCACCTCATTCAATACTAATGGGATGAATGTGGAGGACATGATTATCGATAGTCAGGGAAACTTGATATTCACGTATATTGAAGCGACTTTTTATAATGTCGGTAGGTCTACTCCACAAGGCTCCTTTACCCAACTATTCAATACCAATTCAACCAATAAGGTTTCCGATGTTGTAGTAGATGCAAATGGTGACATTATTTTCATAGATCAAACAGCTCATTTGATTAAGAAGCATAATGCAACGGATGGAATAACAACATTAGCAGGAGGGGCAGGACAATCACTTATCGATGGAGAAGGTACTGCAGCCGGTTTCAATCAACCAGATGAAATAGTGTTGGACTCGAATGGAAATGCCTTTGTTTCCGATGCTTTGAACCATGCGGTGAGAAAACTGTCACTTGGAGGCGGAAGAGGCCTTAATGGCATAGCACCATTGGCACAGGGAGATCACAATGTTGTATTGAGAGCCGATGATGGCCATGGAGGAGTTACTGATCAGAGCTTTACCATAACTGTCAACGATATTACCGATCCGGTATTTACTTCCGGCACTGCAGAAACCTTCGCTGAAAATGGTACAGGCACAGCCTATACTGTTGCTGCGACTGATGCCAATGCTGTGACTTATAGCCTGGGGACCGGTAATGACGAAGCATTATTCGATATCAACGGAGGGCTAGTAACCTTTAAAACTACTCCTGATTTTGAAGCACCTAATGACGGTGACAACAATAACACTTATGTGATTGATGTAAAAGCCAATGATGGAGTGAATACGGCCATGCAATTGGTGACGATTACGGTCACCAATGTTGATGATACTGATCCTGTGTTCATCTCAGCCACTGCCGTCAACTTTGCAGAAAACGGTACAGGTACCGCCTATACGGTAGCAGCCACTGATGCCAATTCGGTTACTTACAGCTTAGGTACGGGCCATGATGAAGGCTTATTCAATATTGCCAATGGCTTAGTGACCTTTAAGTCAGCCCCTGATTTTGAGACCCCGGGTGGCAATAATACAGACAATACCTATGTCATCAATGTGATTGCTACGGATGCCAGTAACAACACTGCCAATCAAAACGTGACCATTACGGTGACCGATATTGACGATACTGCTCCGGTATTCACTTCACTCACCACCGCTTCTTTTGTAGAAAATGGTACGGGCACGGCTTATACTATTGCTGCGACTGATGCCAATGCTGTGACTTATGCCTTGGGCACAGGAAACGATGAGGCACTGTTCAATATCAATGGGGGAGAGGTAACCTTTAAGTCAGCCCCTGACTTTGAGACTCCTGAAGGCAACAATACTAACAATACCTATGTAATCAATGTGATTGCCACGGATGCGGTTAACAATGCAGCCAATCAGAATGTGACCATTACGGTGACGGATGTTGACGAGATTGCTCCAAGTGTAGTACTAACCGCCTCAACCAACGCTCCGGTAGGAGGAGCCTATGAGGTCACCGCACAATTCAGCGAAGACGTAACCGGTTTTGAACTTGCAGATATTACGGTTACCGGTGGTACGCCCGGTAGCTTTGCTACCGTAGATGCCAACACCTATACATTCTTTGTAACCAGTGGTGGTGGAGGAGCAGACGTAAGTGTTGCCGCCAGCCTCGCCCATGATCTGGCGGGTAACGCAAATGTCGGTTCTAACATCCTGTCTTTGGTATTTACCGTCACACCACCTGCCAAACCTATTATCACCCATATCAGTGATGACACAGGTGCCAGCAACACGGATGGTATCACCAGCGACCGTAACCTGACGGTGAGTGGTACTTCAGATCCAAATGCAGTGATCAACCTTTTTGCCAATGGTCAGAATGTGAACAGCAGCACGGCAGATGCCAACGGCAACTGGACGGTGGACGCGAGTCATGTGACTTTACCCGCCATTACTTTCAGCTTTTTGGCCACGGCTAGTGATGGAGCGGGCAATACCAGCGAAAACAGTGACGCTTTCAGTGTCAGTATAGACTTTACTGCCCCAGCCAAGCCGGTAATCACCCATATCAGTGATGATACAGGAAGTAGCAGTACTGATGGAGTTACCAGTGACCGCAACCTGACGGTGAGCGGCACTTCAGAACCAAACGCGGTGATCAACCTTTTTGCCAATGGTCAGAACGTGAACAGCGCCCAGGCCGATGGCAGTGGCAACTGGACGGTGGATGCCAGCCATGTGACTTTACCAGCCATTACTTTCGGTTTTGTAGCCAGAGCCTCTGATGTAGCAGGCAATATGAGTGGAGACAGTGATCCTTTCAGCGTCAGCATAGACTTTACTGCTCCTGCGAAGCCGGTAATCACCCATATCAGTGATGATATAGGAAGCAGCAGTAATGACGGCATCACCAGCGACCGTAACCTGACGGTGAGTGGTACCTCAGAACCAAACGCCTTGATCAACCTGTTTGCCAATGGTCAGAATGTGAACTCTGCCCAGGCCGATGGCAGTGGCAACTGGACGTTAGACGCCAGTCATGTGACTTTACCCGCCATTACTTTCGGTTTTGTAGCCAGAGCCTCTGATGTAGCAGGCAATATGAGTGGAGACAGTGATCCTTTCAGCGTCAGCATAGACTTTACAGCCCCTGCGAAACCTGTGATCACCCATATAAGCGATGATACTGGTTCCAGCAGTACTGATGGGGTTACCAGCGATCGCAACATTCTAATTAATGGAACAGCCGAAGCAGGTGTAAGTGTGGATGTATTCTCACAGGCAGGCAAAATCGGCACAGTTGAGGCAGATGCTAACGGAGACTGGATGCTGGATATCAGTGGATTTAATCTGCCTGAGTTCACGCAAAACATGACAGCTGAGGCCATCGATCTTGCGGGTAACCGAAGTGCTGTAAGCGACATTTTTACAATTACCATAGACTTCACTGCCCCTGTCAAACCCATCATTACCCACATCAGCGATGATACCGGAAGCAGCAGCACCGATGGAATTACCAGTGATCGTAACCTGATGGTGAGTGGTACGTCAGAGCCCAATGCATTGATCAACTTCTATGCAGGTGGTACGAACGTAACCAGTGCTCTGGCCAATGGCAATGGTGACTGGACAATTGATGTAAGTCATCTCACCTTGCCCACCATCACCTTTGGCATGACGGTGACAGCTACCGATGTCGCTGGTAATGTGAGTGATGTGAGTGATCCTTATATCGCCACGATTGACTTCACCGGACCCACGGTGGCACTCAGTGCCCCCAGTGGCCCGACAGAAGGAAGCTTTGTGGTAACCGCACAGTTCAATGAAGATGTGACAGGTTTAACACTTGGTGATATTACCGTAGCTACCGGAACTGCCAGCAACCTGGTCACCGTAGATGCGAGGACCTACACATTCTCGGTGAGCAGTGGTAACAATGCAGCAGATGTGACCATTGCGGCAAGCCTGGTCACTGATATAGCCGGTAATGCCAATATCGGCTCCAATCAGATGAATCTTGACTTTACCGCGCCTGCACCAGTAGGCGTGCTGGAAAACTCTCTGGTCGATTTTATAAAATCAGAAGAGATCAGTGTTTACCCTAATCCGGCAAAGGACATACTCAACATAGACCTTTCAGAGCTTAGTGTTGAAAAGGTAGATATTACACTGATCAATGCATCCGGTTTAGCCGTTTTCGAAAGGAACGACTTTACTGGAAAAACATTAAGACTGAATGTATCCGGCTATACGAGTGGCCTCTACATTGTCCAGTTCTATGACGGTATTACTATCATAAGGAAGAAGGTGATGGTGAGGAAATAAGAGTAGCACTATACTCAACAGCTGACCTGTCTTATCAAAAAGGCGATATCCTTCTTCAAGGTGTCGCCTTTTTGTCATTTATCTTTTGCCCGACCGAGCGTCCTGCAACTGTTAGCTCAACTCAGACCCAATCACCAGAGTACCGGAAAAATCCCTGTTCATACCCAGTCATTTTGCCAATGACAGTATGAGTTCATCAGAAACTGTGCTGAATCCATAACCCCTGCTAACCGCCTATAAGCAACTTAGAGAGTCTGGTACAGTAATTCATTAGAAAAATAATATTTCAATAGTCTGAAACGAAAAACCAGGGTATATTCGTAGGTAACCAGCCAACCTGGCTGTAGAAAGATTTCATCATTGTAAATCTTCCGATTTGTGAATCCATTTTTGAGTGTAGATGGATTTGCCCTTTAAACGTTCGACCAAAGCAGTATTTTATGGAATCCTCAACCATCCCGTTTATATTAGCCCATCCCTTCCAAAAATCTTCCGGATATAAAAAAAAGGGGCTTGTAAGAAGCTTGTTGACCCTTTGTTTATTGATATCAGCTATTTTCTGTGGGCATGCTCAGAAAGACAAACCCGATCAGAATCGGACAATTCCATCATCTGATTTTATCATCAATGGTCATATTGCGGCCAGCTATAACAAGTCAGATAGTGACCCCTTGATTACTACAGAGGCTAGTCTGGTCATTGATCTGAAAGATACTGGTGCTCTCAAAAATACTGATGGCAACATGCCCTCATTCATGATTATTCCTTTCCTGAAAAATTCCAGTCCGGTTTTTACTTCTACGGCTGTCACAGCGGTGAATGATGATGAGACCTACTTTTACGAAATCACATACAGTGATGCTGATGCGGATGATGCGATAGTGACTGCGACCACCAGACCTGCCTGGCTTACCCTTACTTCAACCCCTGAGGGAAACAGAAGCACCCTGGCCGGAAGCGGTGCTGAAACCCATGCAGATGGCACTGGTACAGCGGCAAGCTTCTATGGTCCGGTTGGTTTGGCACTGGACCCGCACGGTAACGTCATTGTTATGGATCAATATGGTTATGCGATCAGAAAAGTAACACCTGAGGGAGTGGCGAGTACAGTTTCCGGAGGGGCGTTTATAGGAGGGAGGAATGGAAGTGTATCTGTTGCTTCATTTAATCATCCCAAATATGCCGTTGTAAATGACGCAGGGGATATTTTCCTCACCGAATCTACCGGACAAATCGTAAGAAAGATTTCTCATGACGGTATTGTAACTACTGTAGCAGGAGGTAATACAGGCACTGCTTTCAACCCGCCTGGCTATGTTGATGCCACAGGGCTGAATGCCCGGTTTAAAAACCCTCAAGGGATTGCTATTGACGAAACAGGCATACTCTATGTGTATGACCAGGGCAATAGAAGAATTAGAAGAGTTACTCAGTCAGGTGTAGTAACTACCCTTTCTGGCTCTGGAAATACCGGGGATGCTGATGGAGCGGCTTCCGCTGCCTCATTCTCAAGTTCTGCACAAGGTCTGGTCTATTATAACGGATTCCTTTATATGGCCGACCTGGGAAATCACAGTATCAGGAAGATTTCTGTAACAGATGGATCCGTGACTACACTTGCAGGTAGTGGCACGAGAGCTACGGTTGATGGTACCGGCACCGCTGCCAGTTTTAAGAATCCGATTGGCATAACGGCCGACCCGAGTGATGGTACTCTTTATGTAACAGAGCAGGTCGATGAAAAGATAAGAAGAATCACCCAGGGTGGAGTGGTCACGACTATAGCAGGGAGCGGAGCAAGCCTGAATCCGGATGGTTCTGTGATCCAATCTAATTTTCCCGGAGGTATCATTATTAATAATGATGGAAACTTAGTGGTGGCAGAAAGAACCGGCAGAAGAGTAAGAGTCATTACATTAGAAAAACATGTATTGGAAGGGAGTGCTACCGGGCAGGCAGGAACCCACAATGTAGTTTTGTCGCTCAGCGATGGCAATGGTGGTACTGCTCAGCAAAGTTTTGTAGTAACGGTCAGCGCATCCAATAGCGCACCCGCTTTTACTTCCTCACCGGTAACTTCCATATTAAATAATCAAACCTACAACTATGTGCTCAGTGCCTCAGATGTTGATAATGATGCGCTGACTTTTACAGTAATAACCAAGCCTGCCTGGCTGACTCTGACGACAGATACCCAGGTAAATGTGAGCACATTGGCGGGGTCAGGCGAAGGCTCTGATGATGGTACAGGAACCAATACTCAATTTGATACACCTACGGGAATTGCGGTAGATAACTCAGGAAATGTATATGTAGCAGATCAGTTCAACCATAGAATCAGGAAAATTACATCCGGAGGTATTGTATCCACTCTTGCGGGCTCGAGTAAAGGTTTTGCTGATGGAACGGGAACTTCCGCACAGTTTGATACTCCTACAGGTGTTGCCCTGGATAGTGAAGGGAATGTATATGTAGCTGACCAACTTAACCATAAAATCAGAAAAATAGGCCCGGCAGGCGTGGTGGTTACTTTCGCAGGCTCAGCTGCAGGGTTTTCCAACGGAACGGGTACCTCATCTCAATTTAATGCACCCAGAGATGTAGCTGTTGATGCATCAGGGAATGTATATGTAGCCGACCAAAATAACCACCTCATCCGAAAAATAAGCCCATCAGGGGTGGCCATGACCTTAGCTGGTTCTGTGGAAGGGTTCGCTGACGGTACAGGTACTACCGCCCGATTCGACACGCCAACTGGGGTTGCTGTCGGGGCATCGGGGATTGTATATGTGGCAGATGAGGATAATATCAAAGTAAGAGAGGTTACCCAGTCAGGCGTGGTGACTACTATCAGTGGTACCAGTTTTGGCAGACCCTTTGGAATAGACGTTGACAATTCCGGTAATATCTATATCGCAGACAAGCTTACTGATAATATTCGAAAGATAAGCTCATCAGGTGATGTGAGTGTAGTAGCGGGCGGCACCTCCGGGAATCTTGATGGTCCGGGAACTATCGCACAGTTTGCTTCTCCACAAGGAGTGGCACTCGATGGATTGGGAAATATGTTTGTGGCCGATGCACTAAATCATCGGATCAGGAAAGTTTCCGGTCTGTCCAACATTTTGACCGGAGATCCCTCAGGCCAGGTTGGTAATCACAATGTCACCTTGAAAGTAGACGATGGCAATGGAGGTACAGCTGAACAGACTTTTGTAGTGGCCGTTGCGGCAGCAAATATTTATGAAGGCAATGTGGTCATCAATGAAGTGGTCACTGACCCACAGCAGGACTGGAGCACCAACAGCTTCAATGGCATTGCCGGAAGCGGAGCTATTTCTTCCGGTACAGATGAGTGGGTGGAGTTATATATCAATACAGCTGGAATTGATCTAACAGGATGGACTATAGAGCTCAACGATGGAACCGATGTCACCGGAGATCTCACCAGTTCAGGAGCATTTAGTACAAGCCGCTATATCACCGCAGGCTCAGGCAGTTTTACAAGTACTGAGGTCGGGGACTTTCTCGTCCTTGGAAATGTCGATGGTTCAGGGGCCATTAACAATGATGCTACCATCATTCTGAAAGACAATCATGGCAGCATCATTGACCAGGTCACGCTAGGAGGTGATACAGGAGAGGCCCCGAGTGGCAATGCCAGCAGTACCGCTAACGAATCTATTCAGAGGATTCCTAACGGTACCGATACTGATGCAGATGATGTGGACTTTATTGCCGGTGTTTCTTCTCTTGGTTTAGTCAATGACATAACTCCCCCCACGTTCACTTCTTCTACCGGGGCCAGTTTTGAGGAACAGGTCAGCGGTACAGTGTATACCGCTGTTGCTACCGCCAGGCATAACAAAACGGTCGTCTATGGTTTAGGTTCCGGCAATGATGAAGGGTTCTTCAATATTGATACCTCAACTGGTATTTTGACTTTCAAAACACCGCCTGATTATGATAGCCCTACAGATGCTGATAGCGATAACGTTTATAATGTGCATGTGACAGCCAGCGATGGTAGTCTTTCATCAAGCCAGTTGGTAAGTGTATTTGTATTTAAGCAAAGTAACCTGACGGGTACGGCCTGGCAGCAGGTGGGCCCCGATTTTACAGGTGATGTTGCCGGTGAAAGCCTTGGTTATGCGGTAGGTATCAACCATGACGGAAGCATCATAGCCATTGGCACCCCTGGCTATGATAATGGTACACAGCATGGCTCAGGTAAAATGGAAGTCTATCAGAGGTCGGGCAATTCCTGGGTACAAATGGGAGCAGCTATTGTAGGCGAAAAGGTAGCTGATTTTTCCGCAAGCTCGGTTTCCTTAAGTAGAGATGGGAAAATCATGGCTATTGGCGCCTACAATGGAGATAACGAGCTTCCTGGTTCCGGACAAAACAGGACAGGCTACACCAAGGTGTATAAGTACGAGAACAATCAATGGACCCAATTAGGAAGTAACATATATGGAGAGAACGTGACTGATGCCTCTGGCTGGTCTTTAGAATTAAACGCTAATGGCACATTTCTGGTCATTGGTGAAAGGTCCAATGCTGATAACGGTACTAATGCAGGGCAAGTGAGGGTGTTTCACTATGAAAGTGGTGACTGGGTTCAGGTAGGATCCGATTTGAACGGTGAAGCCGGTGATGATTACTTCGGACAATCGGTTAGCATAAGTGCGGATGGAAATATTATTGCTGCAGGAGCATTTTGGAATGATGGCAATTTTAATAATTCTGGCCACGTAAGGGTCTTTCAATATATAAATTCCGACTGGCAGCAGTTGGGAGTTGATATTGACAGCGAATTCGGTGGAGATGAATCTGGTTATTCGGTAGACCTGAGTGCTGATGGTTCAACAGTGGCCATTGGGGCTCCTAAAAACAATAATAGCAATGGGGTAGATGCCGGTCAGGTACGGGTGTATCGATACAACGGCACAAGCTGGTTACAGGCAGGTGGAGACATTGATGGCGAACACACTGATGACTACGGGGGATGGTCCCTGAGTATAAGTGATGATGGCAATGTTTTAGCCTTTGGCTCCCTGGCGAGTGCTGGCGATGATTCGGGTAATGGTGGTCAGATTGAGGTATTCACTTTTTCTCAGGGTTCCTGGACCCAGGTAGGCGCTGATATTCATGGTTCAAATTTTATCAAGCTGGGTTGGAGTGTTGCATTGAGTGCCAATGGAGAACACCTGATTGCCGGGGGGATTGGTAATGGTACCGTAGAAGGATTGGCTCAGGTCTATCAGTTGATTGATCCTGCTCCTGTTATCACATCTGTGGCTACCGTAAATTTTGCCGAAAACGGAACAGGCACTGCCTATACAATTACGGCCACTGACGACTCTAATATTACCTACTCTCTGGGGCAGGGCAATGATGAAGCGCTTTTCAACATTGTTAGTAACCTGGTGACTTTTAAGAGTGCACCTGACTTTGAGAGTCCACAAGACGGGAATACAGACAACAACTACCTGGTGGAAGTCAAGGCCAGTGATGGTACCAGTGAAGCGAGTCATGTGGTAACAGTAACGGTGACCGATGTTTTTGAAAACATCAACCCTGTTGTTACTTCTGTAGCAGTGACAACAGTGAATGAAACTGAAACTTATGACTACGAGATAACCACAACGGACGATAATTCAGACCCGGTTTCTATCGTAGCCAGTACCTTACCTGCATGGCTCAGTTTAAAAACCCCCGATAGTTATAGGGTGACCACCATTGCAGGTAATGGCAGCAGACCATCCCCTCCACTCAATGGTACAGGAACGAATGCCACCTTTAGTGAACCTGAAGATCTCGTGACTGATTCAAATGGCAATATCTATGTGATCGATACGCATCATCAATTGATCCGGAAAATCACTCCCCAGAGTGTTGTATCGACATTAGCTGGTAATTATGGAGCCGGTGGTTTATCTGCCGATGGTACCGGAACGAACGCAAATTTCCAAAACCTGGAGGCTATTACGATCGACCAGAATGACCTTATTTATATAAGTGATTTAAGCATTATCAAGACAGTCACTATGGCAGGGGTCGTAACCACCTTTGCAGGTAATAATAATGCAGGAAATAATCTGCAGGATTTCCCGACAGATGGTACCGGCACTGATGCTAATTTTTATGAGATCGATGCCATCACGACCGATGCCATTGGTAATCTGTATGTTGGCGATCACAGTAATGTCAACTCGGCCGGAATGATTCGGAAAGTCACTCCACAAGGAGTCGTAACCACATTGGCAGGGGGAGTGACTGTCGGTTTTGTTGGGGGAACTGGTACTGATGCTCAGTTCACCTTACCCCGTGGCCTGGCCTTTGACTCTCAAAATACGCTGTATTTTGCAGATGCTGCCATTATTTATAGAATGGATGGCAATAACGTGGTGACGCCAGTGGCCGGATCTACAGGTTCCAGACAAGATATAGACGGTACAGGTACAAATGCCAGGTTTAACTTTATCCGGGGAATCGCCATTGACGCCAACGATGACTTATATGTAGTAGCAGGACCGAGCCAGAGAGTGCGAAAAGTGACGCAGACTGGTGTGGTGACTACGCCCATTGGTTTGGTTTTAGGACTTCTTGATGGTTTTGATAACACTGCTAAGTTTAATCTGCCATATGGTATCCATATTGACGATAACGATGTGTATTACGTGTCCGACAGAGCCAACGGAGCCGTTCGGAAGATAGTCAGGCCGGGTTATACCTTAACAGGTGATGCTGCGGGGCAATACGGAACTCACGCTGTGATATTGGATGCAAGCGATGGCAGGGGAGGTACAGCCCAACAGTCCTTTACCATCAACGTCACCGATGGCACACCTCCCGTATTTTCATCGGGCGCTAATGCCAATTTTGCCGAAAATGGTACTGGCACAGTGTATACCGCAATAGCCTCGGATGCTGTAAGCTCTGTGGTAAGCTATAGTTTGGGGAGTGGAAACGATGAAGCACTTTTCATGATAGACAGCAATACAGGTAGCCTCACCTTTTTAAGTCCTCCTGATTTTGAGAATAAGCTCGACCAGGGGAGTAACAATTTCTATGATGTAGATGTTATCGCCAGCGATGGAGCAAACGAAGCTACCATATCTGTCAGTATCCAGGTAACAGATGTAGACGAAAACCCACCGGTGTTTTTGTCCTCTAACGCAGCTGTCTTTGCAGAGAATGGAACGGGAACCGTTTATACCGCCAATGCCAGTGATATTCAAAACGTTACCTACAGTCTTGGAAATAATGCTGATGAGGCACTGTTCAATATCGATATTAATACAGGGGTTGTTATATTTCAGAGCCCACCTGACTTTGAAAATCCACAAGACAGTAATGGCGATAATGACTATTTGGTGGAAGTTCTGGCCAAAGATTCAGGCGAGAATGAATCAAGTATGACGGTTACCATTACGGTGAGCAATCTAAATGAAACAACGGTATTTCTAAGTAGCCCTTTAACCACAGTTGCCAGTAATGAAAACTATCTTTCAGGAGTATTGGCTTATGATGAAGATGGAGATCCGCTCACCATTACCGACACCCAAAAACCGTCCTGGCTTTCTTTGACTCCTAGTGTGGGGTATTCGGTATCAACTTTTGCCGGAGATGGCTCGGGTTCGCTAAATGGTACAGGTACAAATGCCCTCTTTAATTTGCCCGACAATCTGGGTGTTGACCATGATGGAAATGTCTATGTAGCTGCTAATGCTGAGATTCGGAAAATAACACCAGAAGGCGTGGTAACATCTTTTGTGGGGAGTCAGGGAGGTTTTGCCGATGGCACAGGTTCCGATGCCAGATTTAGTGCAGTAATGGGGCGCATGACCTTCGATGACCAAAACAATATGTACATAGCAGACCGTGTCAACGGGCGCATTCGTAAGGTCACTCCGGCAGGGGAGGTGACTACTTTTGCAGGTTCGGCCGGAGGAAGAACTTCCTCAGATGGCCCGAGGTTGACCGCCAGGTTTGATAACCCGATTGACGTTGAAATCGATAGTCAGGGTAATTTCTTTGTAGTGGAATTCCTGGGAAACAAAATTAAGAAAATAGGAGCTGATGGTACGGCAACTACGTTCCTGACAGGTCTCAAGAACCCTACCGATCTCGTTATTGACGATGCTGATAATTTATATGTGACGGACCGCGGTAACAGACGGATTGTGAAAATCACTTCGAATGCGGTAATGACTGTATTGGCCGGGTCAGGTAGTCTCGGCTTTACCGATGGTACAGGTACCAATGCCTTGTTTGGTTCTCCTTCCAGTATCTTAATAGATCAGAATGGGGACTTTCTTGTAGGGGATAGCTTTTATCATAATCTCAGAAAAGTTACATCTGCCGGGGTTGTGACTACCATTGCAGGTACATCTGATTTGTCTGGCAGTAATGATGGTTTTGGTACAATGTCATCTTTTAATGAACCTGGCAGCCTTGCTATAGATGACAAGGGTAATATTTATTTAGCTGATTATCGAAATCATAGAATCCGCAAAATTCAAAGGTATACCCACGAATTGTCTGGAGACCCATCGGGGCAAACAGGTACCCATGCCGTAACACTTAATGCATCAGATGGTAATGGAGCATCGGTGGATCAGGTATTTACTATAACCGTCAACGATGTGGTAGCTCCGGTGGCTGTAGCGAAGAATGTAACGATACAACTGGACGCTAATGGTGGTGCTATCATTACAGCAGAAGATATTAACGATGGAAGTTCTGATAATGTAGGAATATCTTCTATTGCTGTCAGCAAAACGGCTTTTACCTGTGATGATCTGGGGTCAGGCACTACGGTAACGCTCACTGTAACCGATGCTGCCGGCAATCAAAGTACTGATACCGCTGTAGTTACTGTAGAAGATAAGATTGCCCCCTCGGTTATTACCAAAGACATCACCATTGTACTTGATGATCAGGGAGCAGCCTCCTTTAATGATGAGGACATAAACAATGGAAGTTCAGATAATTGTGGAATCGCTTCCTTCGTAGCCAGCAATACTATTTTCAACAACAATGATATTGGAGAAAATGAGGTGACACTTACGGTTATGGATAACTCTGGAAATCAACAAACCGCTACCGCCACAGTGACCGTGGCTCAAATAGCACAATCTATCACCTTTAATCCGTTGAGTACGGCTACCTATGGTGATGCAGATATTGACCTTACCGGAATGGCTTCCAGTAATCTGGCCGTTACCTATTCAAGCTCTAATACCGATGTGGCAGTTGTAAATGGTTCCAGTATAGAGATAGTGGGTGTAGGAAATACTACAATTACCGCTGCTCAGTCTGGTAATATTAATTATGAGGCCGCTGCTGATGTCGAGCAACAATTGACAGTCAATCAGCTCCCCCTTACGGTAACCGCTGATGAAAAGTCTAAGACTTATGGCAGTGTCGAACCAGCGCTGACCTATCAGATTACGGCAGGTGCGTTGGTTGGAACGGATGTCATATCAGGGGCACTTTCCAGAACTGCCGGAGAGAATGCTGGCACCTACCCAATTAATCAGAATACGCTTACCGCGGGAGCTAATTATGACCTCACCTATGTCAGCGAAAATCTGACAATATCCAAGGCCGTTTTGTATGCTGTTGCAGATGATAAGGAAGCTGATTTTGGTGAAAATATACCGGTGCTGACCACCTCCTACTATGGTTTTAAAAATGGAGAAGATGTAGCTGCTATATCGCCTCCTGCCATTACCACCTCAGGCTCGGATAACTCCGGAATCGGGACTTACACAATCTCCTTATCAGGAGGATCAGCTACCAATTATGAACTCCATTTATTTGGCGGTAAACTTTCAATAAATCGCTTCATTGCTGGTCAGGAGGAAACTTTGGTAGGTTCAGGTGGCTATGCTCCTGGTTCTGATTCCTGGGGTACCAGTATCTTTGGAGTAAATCCAATCTCAAACAGTGCTGAAAATTGGTTCAGTTTTAACAATTCAAATGGAAGATTGGGCAACCCCAAATGGGGCGTAACGGAATCTAATAATAAACTGTGGGGGACGACCTATGCAGGAGGAGATCACGATTTCGGTACTTTATTTACGATAAACAAAGACGGTTCAGATTTCGAAAAGAAGTTTGATTTTCCATCGAGTTTTTGGTATCCCAATAGCCCGTTAATTGAAAGCAATGGGTTTTTATGGGGAGTTTCGCTCGGAAATGTCGGCACGCAGAGTAATAACAGGGGAGTGATTTTTGCAGTAGATACAGCCACCGGCAGTGTCGGTATGGTGCATGAATTTAACGCTGATAAAAGCGATGGTTGGGCCCCCAATGGATTGGTGGAAGTTGGTGACAAACTCTGGGGAATGACCCAATTAGGAGGAACTCATAACGCAGGTGTAATCTTTCATATAGATAATGATGGCAGCAATTTTACGAAGGTACACGACTTTGAGGCTGGGAAAGGAGACCCGGAAGGAACATTGCTATACGCTTATGGAAAACTCTGGGGTACAACTAAAGGAACAAAGGTCGGATATCCGGCAACTCTTAATTCCAATGTTACTGATTTTGGAACTGTTTTCTCCATAAATACAGATGGCTCTGGTTTTGAGGTAGTCCATGAATTTACCAAATCCAGCATTGCCCACTCAGACTTTTTAAATGGTAGAAATCCGGAGGGCAGTTTGGTTGCCTTTGATGGAAAAATATGGGGAATGACTCCTTTTGGTGGAAGTAGTATTTCGAATGGTGCTTATGGAGTAATATTTCAAATTGACCCTATAGAATTGGTTTATGAAAAAGTTCACAGTTTTACTGCAGGAGGAGGCATTATTCCCAGGGGCAATCTGTATGTGTATGAGAACGCGCTTTGGGGTATGACATATGCCGGAGGTACGGTCAATAAAGGCACCGCATTTAAGTATGTTCCCGGTACATCGACTTTTACCAGTGTGCTTGATTTTTCTTCGGATACGGGTGGATTACCTTTGCACGGTGGCTTTTTGGGGGTAGTCAACACTCCTCCAACAATAAAGAATGCTCTGGCCGATGTTTCATATTCTGAAGATGAGACTGCGCAGAGCATATCTTTACTCAATACCTTCAGCGACTTAGAGTCGGGTAATCTTACCTATTCCATCCAGAATGTCACGAATAGCAGCATAATCTCAACGAGTATTGTCTCAAACAGTAGTTTATCGATAACCCCTGCCACGAATGCATTTGGTACTTCAGTGGTTACCATCAGAGCAACCGACCCTCGGGGTCTCTTCACAGAATCTGATTTTACCGTTACAATAAACCCGGTAGCAGATACCCCGTCAGGAACAAATGCCACTACGACATATGGAAGTCAGACAAACAGTGGTTTGGTAATAACAAAAAATGAGGTCGATGGTCCGGAAGTATCACATTTTCAGGTAACAGAGATTTTGAATGGCTCCCTCTATCTGAATAACGGTACTGATCAGATTAACGCTGGAGAATTTGTGACTTTTGATCAAGCCGTTAACGGGCTAAAGTTTACCCCATTATCAGCAGGGGTAGGGTCCTTTAAAATTCAGGCAAGCACCGAGGGTTCATCAACTGGGTTGGGGGGAGATAAACAGCAGATAATCATCAATATTAATAAGGCCGCTATTACTGTAACCGCTGATGACCTCAACAAAGATTTTGGCTCCGTTGACCCTGACCTTACTTTTAATATCACCTCTGGTGCTTTAGTGGGGAGTGATCGCTTTTCGGGAGATCTCATCAGAGATGTGGGTGAAACTCTTGGTCAATACGATATTAACATAGGTAACCTCACCGCTGGAGCGAGTTATGATGTAACCTATGTTAAAGGAACCTTCGAAATCCTCGACCTCACACCACCGGTGATAACATCAGGGGATACTTTCAGTGTTGCGGAGGGGAGTTCTGGTACGGTATTTACAGCCCGGGCCACAGACCTGAGACCCCTTTCTTATACCTTGCAAACGGGTAATGACGCAGCGCTCTTCAGTATTACAAATGGAGCAGTATCTTTTCTTAGCCCTCCTGATTTTGAGAATCCTCAGGATGCCAACACTGATAATACCTACCTGATCAATGTAGTTGCCAGTGACGGGATCCACTCTGTCAATCAGGATGTAACCATTTCAATAACCAATGTGAATGATAATGATCCGGTCTTCACTTCTCAACCACTTACATCCGTAGATGATAACCTTACTTATGAGTATAAGGTAGAGGTAGGTGATGCCGATGGAGACAATGTTTCAGTGACAGGAACAACCTTGCCAGACTGGTTAACGCTGACTACAAAAGATGAAGTGTCAACGCTGGCGGGTTCTGCATCCGGACTTGCTGATGGTACCGGAACGGGTGCTTCATTTTTCCTCCCTTTCGGCCTGGCTATCGATATCAATGGAAATATATACGTGGCCGATAGCTTCAATAATCGTATCAGAAAGATCACAGCTGATGGAGTTGTTTCCACGATTGGAACTTCCGGTAGCTTTACTACTCCTATGGCCGTTACGGTAGATGCAGATGGTAATGTGTATGCAGTTGGGGCAGGTAATAAGGTGCAGAAAATTACCCCGGATGGTACCGTCAGTACGGTAGCTGGTGGAAACAATGGCTTTCAGGATGGAACCGGTACTGATGCTCAGTTTAATGTTCCGAACGGCATAACGGTGGATCAGTCAGGTAACCTCTTTGTGGCCGATCAGCTCAATCATAGTATACGTATGATTACACCAGTTGGAGTAGTCACCACCATTGCTGGTTCAATCAATGCTGGCTTTGCTGATGGTACCGGCTCAGCGGCTTCGTTCAATTCACCCTCTGGTATTGCGGTGGATGCCTCGGGTAATCTGTATGTAGCAGATCAATTGAATCACAGCATTAGAAAGATTACGGCTACCGGTGTAGTAAGTACTATTGCCGGGTCGGGCACATCAGGTTTTGCAGATGGTACCGGAACCTCAGCCCTGTTTGCAGGGCCATTTGGCATAGCGATGGATAGATCTGGTAACTTGTATGTTGGTGATGAAAACAATAACCGTGTTCGAAAAATTGATGCGAATGGTGTCGTAAGTACTTTGGCAGGAAACGGTACAACCGGCAAGCTGGATGGAGCAGTACAAGCAGCTACTTTTAACAACCTGAGAGGCGTAGCGGTCGGCTCTGATGGACTCATTTATGTTGCCGATCAGGGCAATAGTCTCATTCGCAAAGTGGCAATCGGCACCATTACCTTAACAGGTAACCCCGCTGGGGAAAACGGAACTCATTCGATAGTGTTGATTGCTGATGATGGAGGTGGAAGAACTACATCACAGTCATTCGATATCACCATAACAGATAAGACAGTTCCGGTATTCTCTTCTGAAACCACAGTCACATTTGCAGAAAATGGAACAGGAACCGCCTATACAGCAATGGCCGCTGATACAAACCCGGTGGCTTACAATCTGGGCTCTGGCAATGATGAATCGTTGTTTAATATTGACGGAACAAGTGGGGCAGTAACCTTCAAAGCTGCTCCGGACTTTGAGAAACCTAATGACAGAGATTGTGATAATATCTATGTAATTGAAGTCGAAGCTACGGATGGTAGTAATGAAAGTAGCCTGACTGTCTCATTGACAATAACTAATGTCAATGAGAATCCAGTATTTTATAGTACACCGGTATTGTCGGTCGATGATAGTGAAACCTATAGCTATACTGTAGAGGTATCTGATCCGGACATAGATGATTTGACTGTGTTAGCTCAGACTAAACCTGCCTGGTTGAACTTAAGTCAAAATCCACAAACTCTGTTTACGGTGGCAGGCTCAACCCCCTCTTTTTCTAATGGCACCGGAACTGAGGCAGCATTTTCGCAGGCAGCCTCTATTGTAGTCGGACCGGATAATAATATTTATATCGCAGACTGGTTTTGGAACAGGATAAGGAAAGTAACCCCTGAAGGTGTGGTGACAACCTTTGCGGGAAATGGAGTAAAAGCCTCAGTTGATGGAAGCCTTCTGACTGCTAGTTTCAGTCATCCGACTGGTATTGGTATAGATGAAGATGGAAACTTCTATGTGGTTGATAACGGGTCCAGCACCATTAGAAAAATTGATACCTCGGGGCAAGTTACCACAATAGCCGGTACAGGCACTGCAGGTGACACAGATGGCACAGGAACAAATGCTGCCTTGAACTTCCCTCAAAGACTTGGTTTAGATCAGAGTGGAAATATTTACATCCTTGATGTCGGGAATAATAAAATCAAGAAACTTAGCCCAACCGGAGAGTTGACTACACTGGCCGGTTCGGGTGCAGAAGGGTCGGCCAATGGCACGGGTACCGAAGCCACCTTCAGAATATTGAATGGACTGACTGTAGATAAGCAGGGCAATGTCTATACGACAAGTCAGAATAATGTTATCAGAAAGATAGACACGGAAGGGATCGTAACCACATTTGCAGGGTCAGGCGGTTATAGCCTTTTGGATGGAACCGGGACCAATGCCTCATTTGCCAATCCAGCCGGTCTTAGGTTGGATATGCAGGGTAATTTGTATGTGGCGGATAATGGTAACAACAGAATAAGAAAAATCGATAGTCAGGGTGTGGTAACCACCGTAGCGGGTAATGGTACTGGGGAGTCTGTTGACGGAACGAACGGATCTTTTAACCGGCCAATTGATATAGATTTTGACGAAAATGGAAATATCTATGTGATGGACTGGACCCAGGGCAGGCTTAGAAAAATTGTAACAAACTCCTGGATATTAAGTGGTGATCCCACGGGGCAACTTGGAAAGCACGCTGTTTTAATTACCGCGAATGATGGTAACAATGGAACGAGTCAACAATCTTTTGAGATTACAATAACAGATGGCACGGCTCCTGAATTGACTTCAGGAACAGTCGTGAATTTTGCGGAAAATGGCACGGGCACAGCCTACACTGTAGCTGCCACTGATGCCAGTGATTTGACTTACAGTCTGGGTGCCGGCAATGATGAATCACTTTTCGATGTTGATGGAACAAGTGGGGCCATAACTTTCAAAGCTGCTGCGGATTTTGAAAACCCTACCGATGGAACCAGTGATGGTACTTCAAATACCTATCTGATTAAGGTCATTGCCACCGATGCGAATAACAACAGTTCAAATCAGGATGTGACCATTGTGGTAACTGATGTTGATGAGATTGCCCCAACGGTACTCTTAACAGCTGCCACAACAAGCCCTGTGGCAGGAGCCTATACCGTAACTGCTCAATTCAGTGAGGATGTAACCGGCTTTGAACTTTCGGATATCACAGTCACAGGTGGCACGACTGGCAGCTTTGCTACCGTAGATGCCAATACTTATACTTTCTCCGTAACAAGCGTGGGAGAGGAAGCAGACGTAAGTGTTGCTGCGAGTCTCGCTAATGATTTGGCGGGTAATGCTAATATCGGTTCTAACATCTTGACGCTTGTATTTGATGTTACACCACCAGCTAAGCCTGTCATTACGGGAATCAGTGATGATACAGGTATCAGCAATACTGATGGCATTACGAGTGATCGTAATCTCTTTGTAAACGGTAGTTCAGAAGCCAACGCTACAATTGACTTCTATGCAGCGGGGACTAAAGTAACAAGTACCCAGGCCGATGACAATGGCGACTGGACGATTGATATTAGCCATTTTAACCTGACTGAGATCACCTTTGGTGTTACCGTTACCGCAGCTGATATAGCGGGTAATGTCAGTGAGTCCAGCGACCCTTTTATCATCACGATAGATTTCACAGCCCCTGCTGAGCCGGTCATCACCCATATAAGCGATGATACAGGGAGCAGCAATACAGATGGTATTACCAATGACCGGAATATACTCATTCACGGAACAGCCGATGCCGGTACAAGTGTAGATGTATTTTCTCCGGGAGGCAAAATTGGTACAGTTGAGGCAGATACTAACGGAGACTGGGTGCTCGACATCAGTAGATTTAATCTCCCTCAGTTTACTGCAGCTATGACTGCGGAGGCCTTTGATCTGGCAGGTAACCGCAGTAGTACAAGCGGGGTTTTTACACTCACCATAGATTTTACGGCTCCGGCTAAACCGGTTATTACCGGTATCAGCGATGATACAGGCGGCAGCAGTGTTGATGGTATCACACGCGACCGCAATCTATTTATAAACGGTACCTCAGAGCCGAATGCTACGATTGACTTTTATGCCGGAGGCACGAAGGTCACCAGTACTCAGGCTGAGGACAATGGTGACTGGACAATTGATATAACGCGTTTTAACCTGCCTGAAATCACCTTTGGTATAACCGTTACGGCTACTGATTTGGCTGGTAATGTCAGTGAGGTTAGCAGTCCTTTTATCATCAATATTGATTTTACTGCTCCTGCAAAACCCATTATCACCCATATCAGTGAGGATACCGGGAATAGCGGTGCTGATGGCATCACCAGTGACCGCAGTCTTCTGGTCAATGGTACTTCAGAAGCCAACGCTACCATTGATTTTTATGCAGGAGGTACCCGCGTCACCGGCACTCAGGCTGACCTCAATGGTAACTGGACAATCGATATAACCCGTTATAACTTGCCTGAGATCACCTTTGGTGTAACGGTTACAGCCACCGATGTGGCGGGTAATGTGAGTGAGATCAGCAATCCATTTATTATCAACATAGATTTCACGCCCCCTGTTAAGCCCCTGATCACCCATATCAGTGATGATACCGGTAGTAATAGTGAGGATGGTATTACCAGCGATCGCAATCTGCTTGTAAATGGCATTTCGGAAGGTAACGCTACGATTGACTTCTATGCTGGAGGGACTAAAGTAACCAGTACTCAGGCCGATCTTAATGGTAACTGGACAATCGATATTAGCCATTTTAACTTACCCGAAATCAGCTTTGGTATGACGGTTACTGCTACCGATATAGCTGGTAATGTGAGTAATGTCAGTGACCCTTTCATCGTGAAAATTGACTTTACAGGGCCCACTGTAGCATTAAGCGCACCCAGTGGTCTTACAGATGGCAGCTTTGAGGTCACTGCACAGTTCAATGAAGACGTGTCAGGTTTTACACTCAGTGATATTACGGTAGCCACCGGAACAGCCAGTAATCTGCTTATGGTAGATGCCAAAACCTATACTTTCCTGGTAGCCAGTGCCAATGATGCAGCAGACGTGACCATTGGGGCAAGTCTGGTGACTGATATAGCCGGAAATGTCAACACAGCTTCCAACCAGTTGAACCTTGACTTTACAGTCGAACCATCAATGGGAGTGCTCGAGAATTCTCTGGTTGATTTTATCAAACCCGAAGAAATCAGAATTTATCCGAACCCTGCCAGGGAAATACTGAATGTAGATCTTTCAGAACTGAGTACTGAAAAAGTAGATATTACACTGATTAATGCATCCGGCATAGCCGTTTTCGAAAGAGATGATTTTAATCAAAAATCAATAAGACTGGATGTATCTGGTTACAACAGCGGCTTGTACATCATGCAGTTCTACGATGGTCATTCTGTTATAAGAAAGAAAGTGATGATCCGGAAGTAGTCACCCATCTTAATAGAGTAAACAAGCAGAGAAATATGAAGAAAGGCGACACCGGAATTCCGGATGTTGCCTTTCTTTTTGTAATTCGAGAGTCCTAAGCTTCGATTAAGCCTGCTCTTTTGAGTAATGCTTTAACATCAGGTTCCTGGCCTCTGAACCGCTTGTAGAGAGTCATGGGATGCTCAGAACCACCGGCAGCCAGAACGTTTTCTTTGAATTTTTGAGCTACCTCCTGATTGAAGATTCCTTCTTCCTGGAAGTAAGCAAAGGCGTCAGCATCCAATACCTCGGCCCATTTGTAGCTGTAATAACCGGCAGAGTAGCCTCCCTGGAATATATGAGAGAAGGAGCAGCTCATGTTGGTGCCTTCTATCGCAGGCAACACACTGTTCTCTTCCAAAATGGCATTTTCAAAGGCCGATACATCTTCTACCGCACTATTGTCCTGGCCATGCCATGCCATATCCAGCTTTCCAAAGCCGAGCTGACGCATGGTCTGATAACCTTCCATAAAGTTGGCGCTGTCTTTTATCTTTTGAATAAGCTCTTCCGGTATCGCTTCTCCCGTCTCATAATGCCTGGCAAAGAGGTCCAGACATTCCTTTTCATAGCACCAGTTTTCCAATACCTGTGAAGGCAATTCCACAAAATCCCAATATACACTGGTGCCGCTCAGACTTTCATAAGTTCCGTTTGCCAGCATACCATGCAAGCCATGACCAAACTCGTGAAAAAGCGTGGTTACCTCGTTAAAGGTCAGTAGGGATGGGGCAGTGGCGGTAGGTTTGGTAAAATTGCACACATTGGAGATCAAAGGACGATGATCTCCTTCCTGATCTTTGTATTGTCCGCCAAAAGAAGTCATCCAGGCACCGGCTCTTTTTCCGGCCCTTGGAAAGAAATCTGCATAGAAAATTGCCACCTCATTTCCATCAGCATCTGTTACTTCATATACGGTCACCTCAGGATGATATTTGTCTATCTCAGTATTCTCCTTAAAATGAAGTCCATAGAGCTTCTCGGCCGTTTTGAAAACACCTTCAACCACATTCTCTAATTTGAAATAGGGTTTCAGAAGCTCGTCATCGATGGTGTATTTTTCCTTTTTTAGTTTTTCGGAGTAGTACGCAAAGTCCCAACGTTGTAAATCAGTAAGTCTATCAAGTTTTTCAGCATAAGCTGCCACCTCTCTTACATCTTTTTCAGCTCCCGGTTTGCCATATTGCTGAATCTCGTCCAGGAAGCCCATAACCTTCTCAGGTGACTCAGCCATGCGCTCTTCAAGGACAAAATGGGCATGTGTGGTATAGCCAAGCAGCTGAGCGCGGTCATTTCTTAAGTTGACAATTTGCTTTACAATTTCCTGATTGTCAAGTTCATCACCCTTAAAACCCTTTGAAGAAAAGGCAAGGCTAAGCTCCCTTCTTAGTTCTCGATTGCTGGCATAGGTCATAAAAGGCACATAACTCGGGTAGTCCAGTGTGATTACCCATTTACCCTCATGGCCTTTCTCCTTTGCAGTCTGAGCAGCCATCTCCCTGACATAGTCAGGCAATCCATCCAGATCACTTTCCTTCTCTATCACCATTTCATAGCGATTCGTCTCTGCCAGTACATGTTCTCCAAATTCCAGCGACAATTTCGAGAGTGAGATATCTATCTCTCTGAGTTTGGCTTTTTGCTCTTCGTTCAGAAGGGCTCCGTTTCTGACAAAACCCTTATAGGTTTTATTCAGAAGCATTCGTTGCTCCGGATCGAGTTGATCCAGATCTGTTTGATCATAGGCTGCCTTGACTCTTGCAAAGAGTTCTTCATTCAATAAGATATCGTTAGAAAACTCGCTGAGGAGGGGAGAAACATCTCTCGCAATGGCTTGTATCTCATCATTTGTTTCGGCCGAATTGAGATTGAAGAAAATAGAAGAAGCTCTGTCCAGCAGCTTACCACTTCGTTCAAGTGCTTCAATCGTATTAGGAAAAGTTGCTTCCTCATCTTGCTCTGTGATCGCCTTGATCTCTGCTTTGGCAGAGGCAATTAACTCCTTAATAGCGGGGAGAAAATGCTCGTTTTGTAGCTGACTGAAAGGAGGTGTCTGAAATGGAGTATCAGGTATAGAAAGTAATGGGTTCATATTCGCTTTAATTTCAACTAAGGGGACGCAATTATAGGTACTTATGTTTTGAAAAACATCGATCCCGTTCGGGATTTTCAGAATAAGAGAACTGGTTGGCTATTTCTGTCATATGACTGGCTAAAGACTCATTGTAGGGTCGGTTAAAACTCAATTCATATTAAATTTTTGTTATTGAAATGAAATATTGTGTTAAGAAAATAAATGTTTCTACATGGAATGGTGGGGTTGTACGTTACTATAAGGGTAGATATAACAGAAGCCACTAAGTACAATGCGCTGGTCGAGGTTAACAAAATGCAAATTTAATAACCTCTAAAGCGCAAAAAACAGAATCACAGACAGCCATTTGTCTACTCTGTATGTCTGGTGGTTTAAAAAGGCAAAGCGAGTTTTGCCTCCTCAATTCACCAGAGATACTGTTATTGTGAGAGCACGTGGGAAGTTGATACGAATGATTGGATTAGTACTACTATGGTACCTGTCCTTCATAGGTGTCTCCAGGGCCCAGGCAGTGTTTGAGAGCAATGTCAGCGGTGGGGCAGGGAACTGGAATGACTCAGGTAGCTGGACCCGCATCAGCGGATCAGATGGCGATGACATTCCGGATTCAGATGATGATGTGACGATTCTTGCCGGTGATGAAATTGATCTCACGACCACTACTACTAATGTAGATGACCTTACAATTACCGGTACCCTGGACATCGCTGGAAACAACAGAACCATCAATGTAGGAGGGAACCTGGTCATGTCGGGAACCAGCTCTATTACCGGTAACAATGCCACCCGCTCCATAAATGTGACCGGAACCTTTACCGTCAATACCAGTGCTTCAGCCACTATCAACGGAGAGAACGTGGATGTGACGGGAAACACCACCATAGATGGTACGCTCACCTTTGGTAATAACCGGGGTGATAAGTCCTTTAGCAATATCACAATCTCGGCAACCGGCAACTGGAACAACACGGTTAGAGAGAGTTTTACCATTAGTGGTGACTGGACTAACAATGGAAGCTTTACCTCTTGCTCAAATCAGGCTTGTGATTATGAGTTTACAAGCACATCAGGCACCTTTAGTGGCTCTGCTACCAGCACTTTTTCTGATATAGTAATCAACGGCTCAGCCAGTTATACCAATACGGGTACTATAGTGATTTCCGATGAAATTCGGGGAACGGGTACCTATATAAACGGCAATGGGTCATCTCTGGAATTACAGGGAGCAGGACCTTTTGGTACCACTACTTTTACCGTTTCTACCAGTGCCAACACTGTAATTTATGGAGGAGGCAGCAGCCCTTCGCTAGTAGCAACAACTTACCACAACCTGACCATAGACAAGTCGGGTGGTACGGCTAACAATGCAGGTACAGTCACAGTGAACAACGATTTGACAGTAATTTCCAATCTTGATATTAACAGTATATTCAATGTATCCAATGATGTGATTGTACAATCTGGCACCCTCGAAATCAACGGGGCCACCTTGACTGTCTCGCGGGATTTATCTGTTACAGGAGGTGAATTCACACCAAACAATGCCTCTGCACAAGTTGATATTACCAGGGACTTGCTGATGTCAGGCAGCGCACTTTACGATCACAATTTGGGAGATGTTAACATAACCGGAGACCTGACCATTACAGGAGGAACTTTGGATTTTGATAATGCCTCATCCACACTGGACGCAGATAACATGAACCTGACCACTGGCACGGTAACCTTTGACAACGGTACAATAAATATCAATAGCCTATCCGGAGGATTGACAGTCAACAGTGGCAGCTTTGATGTGAACGGGACAGCACTTACTATAGACAATCTTTACGATGTTAATGGAGGTACAAATGACCTGGACGGAGGCTCATTGACAGTAGTCGATATCGACATTGAAGCCGGGGATGCATTTACAGTAAGCAATGCTACATTGGTAGCTACCGGTACCACCACCATTAACGGAACACTCAATTTTGATAGTGGGGCTGGCTCGTATACATTAGATGATATCAACGTTGCTGCCGGGGGGACATGGAACGTGACTGCTGCATCTGACTTTACGATTAACGGAAATATTCAGCACAATGGCCTTGCCTGGAATGCTTGTAGCGCAAGCGGTTGCGATTATACACTTACCAGCACCAGCGGTACAATCAGTGGCAGCACTGCTTTGAGTGTAACAGATATCATTATAAATGGATCCGGTAGCTACACAAACAGCGGCACCTTGACGGTTACTGATCGGCTCACTGGTACCGGTGCCTTTACAAACGGAACCAGCGCTAACTTTACTTATTCAGGAAATAACTCAGGTGGAGCCAATTTCGACATCACAAGCTTCACCGCTTCTGCCACGGGTAATACTGTTACTTATGGTAGAACGGGTGACATGCAGTTGCGCACCACAACTGACGCAGACAACAATTACTATAACCTGATTATAAGTACAGGAGCTGCTGGTAATGATGTTACCCTGGCCGGGAATATTACAGTCGATAATCAGCTTACCCTGACTGTTGGTGATATTATTCTTAGTACCAACCGCCTTACCATGGAAGATGGGGCTACCATTTCAGGGGGAGATGCGGATAGCTTTATTCGAATCAACAGTAGCGGAGTACTTCGACAGAATTACAGCTCATCAGGTGCTACTTTGTCATTTCCTATAGGGGATGGAGGGGATTTCTCTCCTATTACCGCTTTTACGCTTACCAATGGTACTTTCGGTGCAGGTGCTTATGTGGAATTTGATATTACGGATGCCAATCACCCAAACCGCAATACAGATAATACTGCTGCGGGAGGGGATGACGATGGCACCGCGGCTACTGCATTTATTAGTCGTTATTGGACCCTCACAGGCAATGCCATTACTGGTGAAAGATTCGATGCCACCTATCAGTATATAGATGCCGATATTACAGGAATAGAGGCCAACATGGTGGCCACTTTGTACCGGGGACTTACTTCACCTGCGATTGATGACTGGCTTTCTGCCGGAATGGTAACAGCAGGTTCGAATACGGTGACTCTTACCGGAGGAGATAACTTTGGAGATATCTACGCCATGGACGACACCCTGGACAGGTTACCAATCGTATTAATTTCCTTTGAAGGCAAGGCTGTAGATGGCAAGGTGGAGCTAACATGGACCACTGGCAGCGAGGAGGACAATTCGTTCTTTACGGTAGAGCGATCTACTAATGGCTTTGATTTTGAACCGATTCTGTTTGTAAATGGGGCCGGTGATAGTAAAACGTTTATCAACTATACGGCCACGGATGTCAATCCAGAAGAGGGACTTATGTACTACAGGTTAAAGCAAACCGATTTTAATGGTACATTCTCTTATTCAGAATTGGTCTCTGTGTTCAGCGCTATCTCAAATATCAAACCTGACTTTGTTATCCAGGGTAATCCACTTGATAGGGGGCAACGATTGATTATAAACCGAAATCAACAAGGAGAGGCGTATCTGATGATAATGGGATTGAATGCCGATAAATTGGTGGATATAAAACTGAATGAATCTGAATCAGGTCAACTTGAGCTGGAACTACCCACTAGCATACGTCCCGGGACCTATATGGTAGTATTGCATCAGCAAGGACACAGGGTATCGAAGAAGCTGATCATTCGTTGATCAGGCCCGGGCTTATCAAAAAACAGAATCGATTCAGAAATTGGAATTGCAGGTGGTGATGCTTTTACTTCCGTTAAGGTAAGCGGCATTACCTTCCATGTTGAGTCCTATGTTAGTAGAACCAAGAATGGCATCCTCCAGCGGACCAGAAGCTTCAAAATGGATTTTAATGCTCCCATTGAAAGTAAGCACATTGCTGTAACTCACTTGCGTGTCATTGTCAAGGCCTGTTAGTATGGTACTACTGCGGCCTACACCATCTACTTCTCTGATGGTAGTAAGAAAAGTAGCCACATCTCCATTGTCTTCAAGACTGCCAAAATGCAGATGAACAGGGTGTTCTGCTCCTGAAAGCACGTTGTTAAGGGTAATGTCAAGCTGTGCATTTCCATCTACTCGCTCTCTGATCAGCAAATTCCCTGAGGTAGTATTGCCTGAGAC
Organism: Roseivirga sp.; assembly: GCA_021404565.1. Lineage (GTDB taxonomy): Bacteria > Bacteroidota > Bacteroidia > Cytophagales > Cyclobacteriaceae > Roseivirga. Next base: position 50,359 of record JAAWWF010000006.1, read on the forward strand.
GGTACCGGGAATTAATTCCATGCGTACTTCATTACCAGTAAACTCAGAGTCTCCTCCGTTACCCTCATCACAAGCACCAATTAAGAGTACCAATGCAAGGGTCGCTAAGTAAGTGCTGATTCGTTTCATCCTGACATTTTTCATTGCAAGCACAATTTATAATTAAAACAGCTAAGAGACAGCCTTATTGCCTCATAAAGTAGATAATAGGAGACAGTTATTTGACTCTTTGCTTAAATGAATTGTTTATTTTTCAAAACGCCTGGTACAAGGCCATTATCTGATTTAACGCCATTATGCTCAAAAAGTCACATGCCTACCTACTGAAGCTCAGTAAAAACAATAACCGGGAGTGGTTTCACGATCATAAGCAGGAGTATACTGAGGCCAAAGAAGAGTTTGTACACTTTACTCAGCAGCTGATTGACGGCATGTCTGATTTTGAAAACCTGGGTGATCTGAAAGCCAAAGATTGTATTTACCGTATTCAACGAGATGTACGTTTTTCTCCAAACAAAACACCCTACAATACGCATTTCAGTGCCATGATTGCTCTACAGGGCCGTAAAACCCGCCTGGCACCTTACTACTTTCGCTTAAAACCCGATGGAGAGTCATTGGTGGCAGGCGGAGTTTGGGAAGGTAAGGCTGCTATGATCAACACCATTCGGGAGGAAATAGACTACAATATGGGAGCTTTTAAGGCCATTTTAGAAGCTCCGGCATTCGTTCAGTTTTTCAAATCGATGGAGGGAAATCAGCTGAAAAGACCTCCGAAGGGCTATCCCCCAGATCACCCACAGATCGACTTGCTCAGGCATAAGCAATTTCTGGTTTTTCATCACTATCCTCACAGGCAGGCATTGAAAAGGAATTTCTCCGATTATCTGTTAGAAGCTTTCAGGTCTATGAAGCCATTTCTAGATTTCCTCAATGCACCCCTCAGGGATTATCATGGACTTGACTAATTATTCTGGTAGATCTTAGACAGGTTCCGATAACCACTGTTGTCTCCATACCAGTCAGCATAGTTTTGTCCATTGCTTTCACCCCAGTGCAGAAAGTAGTTATAGGCTTTGTCAATGCGTGACTTTTCAGTCGGGTATCTGAAAGTATGAATGATGTTGATGGCCCAGGGCGTATTGTCTGTGGACTGATAAAAGCGACTCAAACCCGGACGCGTATCGTCATCTTCGGTACCGAACAAACTTGCATCAGCCAGGTCGGTGGGAGTATGACCGCTCAGGTGCACCTCACTTCCTCTTTCGAAACTATTGAACAGAAAGGGATTGTAAGGTGGGTTGGCCAGAGGAGCCGGGTCAATGGGTTCGGTAAAGTTGATTACAATGGTAAAGGGCTTTTCTGCAACCTGAGTTTGCCCACTCACCGTATTTACAAAAGCACCGGCAGCAGGAGCACTCATGTGATCAAATGCGTCATTAAATACTATTATGGTTGGTATGCTTTGCCCTTGCTCCAGGCCGTTGGCTTTGAGGCTTACCAGGCTGCCAAATATCTCGTAGCCAGTTACCTGACTGATCAGTGATTCATCCAACGGAATTTGTATGCCGAAGCCATTGTGATTTCCGGCACCCACCGCCCTGATTGTCAATTCAATCTCGGTTCGTACGGCCAGATTATCTGAATTCAACACATTTACAAAGCGATAACCCATGACCAGATCATTAAAGTCATAGTCTCCTTTAACAGGCCAGAGGTCTTCGAAGGCCAGTGAACCCATGCCTATTTCTGAAGGGGTATATACATCATAGGCCGCCTCGGCATCATTCGGGTAATCATCCAATTCGTCTATCACCCCATCATTATCCGAATCCTGTTGCTCAAGTTGGTTCAATTCACATCTCCAGGCGGTCAGGTCGTTGATCTTAAAGTCATAGGTCTTTACAATCTGATAAGATCCGTCTTCCTTGCTGATCTGAATCAGGTTGGAATTGGCATCGTTAGTGCCTACAAAAATCCGATCCTGTCTGTCGATGGCCATAGAGGTGAGCTGGAAAGGGAAGTTCTCAGCACTGATGCGCCCGATACTGGCCGTAGTTTCAGTAAAATCTGTAAACTTATAGAGCCCCGAAAAGCAGGCTAAGTACAACTCACCCTGAGAGTCAAAGGCCAGGTCTCCACCACTGGTTGAGTTTACAAAGCCATTTATGGTGTAGCTATTGACTACTTCGTTCGTGGTAGCGTTTACCTTATAGAGCTTGTCATTATTGCTCATCCAGAAATATCCGTCTTTAAACGTAAGCCTCGGGTAGCTACCATTAAACGGATTGCCCGTATGAGCCACACTAAAAACAGTGCTGTAGATGTCATACTGATAGAGAGTGGTACCTACATTGTAGTATACCAATCCATTTTCCTGGTCCAGGGCATTGGCAATAGATCCACCGCCTTCCAGGTCATCCAGGGCGGTGGGCGTATAGTCATCACCGGTAAGGTCGATGCTGTAAAAGCCTCTTTGTCCGTTTACGGCATACAAGCGATCCTGGCAACTTTCATTTTCTGACACCAAATTGTTATTCGCCTGGCTACCAACAAAGGTTTCTTCAAATTCCACATTGGCCTCATTACCCTGAATGCTTACAACCTTCAGTTCTATACCGCCTGCGGTATGCTTTTCTACCTGCAGCTCCGAAACTGCTGTGGGTATAACCAGTGACTGACTCATGCTTACAGCGGTTTTACCAATCGAGAGTACTTTGTGAACCTCATTTTGAAAGGTATAGCTGAGACTGTATTTCACTTGTGAAGCATTACCCGGGTCAGTAATATTTACCTGAAGTTTCCGGCTGGTCCTGAAATTGAATTCATTTGGAAAAGATAGGCCAGTATCAAGAGTTTCTGTATCCTCGGGATTTAACTCAGGTTTTTCTATACAGCCAGCTACCAGTAGGCAAAGCAGCAAACACAGGGGCGCAAAGTTTTTCATAACAGTGATCTTTGATTGCCCGAATTAGCATCAAAGGACTGTTATCAAAGCTCTTTTTCGTTGAGTGACCTGAATTTGCGGAAGAGGGTTACGGAAATGAGGACGGCTATCAGAAGCCAATCGCTGATTTTACACGCCCCAGTACTTCTCCGGCTACCTTTCTGGCTTTCGCTTCACCAGCTTCAAGCTTCGCGTTGAGCTCATCCAGGTTTTCCATATAGTAGTTATAGGTATCACGCTCTTTGGCATACTTATCTATAATCAACTCATACAGTGCCTGCTTGGCATGACCATAGCCATAGTTGCCCCCTTCATAATTAGCTCTCATTTCTGCAATCTGATCTTCAGAGGCAAGTAAAGAGTACAAGGCAAAAACATTGTCAGTATCAGGATCTTTGGCTTCTTCCAGGCCCTTACTGTCCGTTACAATCTGCATGATATTCTTTCTCAGTTTTTTATCGGGTTGAAAGATGTCGATGATATTGCCATAGGACTTACTCATTTTCTGGCCGTCAATTCCCGGCACCGTCATTACCTCCTCGCTGATCTGAGCTTCAGGCATTACGAAAAGGTCTCCGTACTTGCGGTTTACCGAACTGGCAATATCACGCGTAATTTCCAGGTGCTGTCGCTGATCTTTCCCCACAGGTACAACATCCGCATCATACATCAATATGTCACAGGCCATCAACACGGGGTAAATGAAGAGTCCTGCATTCACATCAGCGAGCCGGTCTGCTTTGTCTTTAAACGAATGCGCATTGGCCAACATAGGAAATGGCGTAAAGCAGTTCATGTACCAGGTCAACTCACATACTTCCGGTATTTTAGATTGCCGGTAGAAGGTGTTTTGATCAGTATCAAAACCAAAAGCCATCCAGGCTGCGGCTACAGCATTTGTATTGTCTATTCTCGTTTGCGGATCCTTGATCTGAGTGAGAGAGTGGAGGTCGGCAATAAAGAAAAACGAATCGTTTTTCGGATTTTTAGATAACTCAATTGCAGGAATAATCGCCCCGAGCAAATTACCCAGGTGTGGTTTTCCAGAGCTCTGAATGCCTGTAAGAATGCGTGCCATTGGTACTTTTTGATTTGTGGCAAATTAAGTAATTAATCATAGGTCAATTCAAGAATAAGCACGTTAAATTTTAGGTATGAGCTGTCATTCATATAAATTTGGCAGGCTGAAACAGCAAAGCTTATGAAAAGAGTGTTTGGGTACATGATATGCGCTTTGTGCATTGCAATAAACAGTAAGGCACAGAATCTGGATGTCATCGAGCTGGGGAGTATAATGGGTGAAATGGGCAGCTTTCATAGCAGCCTGACATGGCATAATACAAGTGATGATACTGTTCGGTTGAACTTCTGGGCAAGCAGGGAAGAGCTGACTTTTGAGAAGAAGAGCGCATTGGTACTACCAAAGAGTGAGATGCTCGTTGCCTATGCTATTGGTCTTGAAGGTACCAGTGGAGAGGAGGTTTATGAGATTCGTTTGATCGGTGAAGAGCAGATAGTATTACATGGTTTCCTATTGAAGGCAAGGGTTTTTGAGGCGGAAGAAGATGTTTTCAAGGCTTATAGAAATGATTTCTTTCCATTTCGAAGCACAGGACAAGTGTTCAATCTGAAAAGTGGGTTCAGAGGAGATAAACTCAGTGAAAAATTCAGTTTATACAATTTTGGAGGTAAAACGCTGAATATGGAAGGTGTGTTGACCTCTATCCCGGGCATAAAGGTTTCTTTTGAACCTGAAGAAATACCACATAATTCCTTTTCAAGAATCACCATCAGCCTGCAAAGTAACAGTGAGCATGCGCTTGGTTTTACCCGGGATAAACTGCAGCTTATAAACTCAGATAGTACTGTATTGGCCATTCTGCCTGTTCAATTTACCCTTGAGCAGACCCCGGAATATGGACGGCATACAGAAGCACCTCATCTGGCTCTAAGCAAACTGACGCACGATTTCAGAGTAATGAAGGCAGGAGATTATGAGTCCGTGAATATCACTATATCTAATACGGGCAGGGGTCCGCTTAAAATTGAAGCACTGGAAGCTAACTGCGATTGCCTGGAGTATGAACTCGATAGCAGAGAGGTTGCCCAGGGTTCCTCAGTTAGTCTGAAGGTAAGCTTCAATGCGGCAAACCGCCTGGGTTACGAGCGCAAGACACTGGCACTGTTTACCAATGACCCCAATCAGCCCACCCGGGTGCTTACCTTCAAGGCACATGTAAAATAGGGGGCGTTACTTCAGAATCTCTTTGATCAGCTTTTGCAGCTGTGGGTCTGTTTTGAGGGCTTCAGTGAGGGCTGTTTTCAGGTAATTCGGCACAGCCTCTTTTTTTCTTAGTTTTCCTGATACATCATTGAACATGGCGGTCACATCGGCTTTGTTCGATACCTTGTCGGAGTATTCAAGTAAGGTGGCAAAGTCTGAGAGTTTTTGTTCGAGCCCTTTTGAGAGTTGAAGCCTCTTTTTTTCCTTTTCTGCGAGCTTGTCCTGTTTGGCTTTTTCCTCAATGGCCGTTTTACTCATCAGTCCTTTTTGAGAAACACAGACATTGTAGTCGTTCACAAGCTTGTTGATGTCGCTACGCTGGTATTTTTTGTTTTGTATAGCCTGAGCTATCTCAGTACAATCTCCAAGAAAATCTCTGGCTACTGATCTGAACCCCATTTTTCCGCCTAAAAGAATATAGGTACCATCCATTTTATATAGCAGATCTGCGCTGAATTTCTCAGGGTTATTGTCCCGGGTTACCCGGTAATGAGACAGATAGCCACTGATGATCTCTTTGCCAAATTTCAAGGCACCATTGAAACTTACCGGCTTAATCAGGTCTCCGTTGGCCATTTTAATCTGTCTGACCTCCAAAAGGTTAAGCTTTGTCTTTTTACGTCCGATTTTGATGGTTACATATTCCTTGTTCAGGCTGTTTGTGGCAATGTTTACACGACCCTCCAGTGTTTCACCATTGACTTTTACCAGGGTGTCCTGAGCGAAAGAAAGCCCTGAGAACAGGAGTAATATGCAGAGTGTAAAGGCTGTTTTTCTCATATCGGAGATTTATGTAAAGACGAAAGTATATCTAATTTAGTATTGAAGTCAAATTAGTACTGAGTAATTCTTAGTGAATTGGTCCAAGACCTGATATATTCGGGGGAGAAGCCTGATACATGTCATTCTTTAGGACAATAAATCAGGTTAGATTTGAAAAAAGAGGGTTACATGAGCGAATTTTTAGTAACAGATGATGCTGTTCAGGATAAGATGGAGCAGTCCGGCTTACTGGGAAGCGATGATTTTGCGCGAATAAAGAATAAAGCGGAACTGAAGGCAACACTGAAAGAACACAAAAGGAGTATTTCCAAGGCGCTTTATAACATAGATTATGAAAAGCAACTGGAAGAACTGCAGATTGAATTGGTAAAACTGCAGCATTGGATTGCTCAAAAACAACTTAGGGTAGCCGTGATTTTTGAAGGCCGGGATGCAGCCGGCAAAGGAGGGACGATTAAACGATTTACAGAGCACCTCAATCCCCGGTCTATGCGCATAGTGGCCTTGAATAAGCCTACGGACCTGGAAATGAAGCAATGGTATTTTCGCAGATATATTAAAGAGCTGCCTAATGCAGGTGAGATTGTGTTTTTTGACCGTAGCTGGTACAACAGGGCGGTAGTGGAACCGGTCATGGGCTTTTGCAATGATACCCAGTACAGCCAGTTTATGCGGCAGGTGCCTGAATTTGAGCACATGCTTTTCGAAGATGGCGTACACCTGATTAAGTTCTGGTTCTCCATTGATAAAGATGAACAAAGCAGACGTTTTAACGAGCGTAGGAAAAATCCACTGAAGCAATGGAAGCTGAGTCCCGTGGATGAAAAGGGCCAGGAGCTCTGGGACAGGTACACTTATTATAAAGAACAGATGTTTGCTCAGACGCACACATCTTTCAGTCCCTGGGTGATGGTGAAGACGAACACAAAAAAAGAAGCGAGGTTAGAAACCATCAGACATGTACTCAGCAGGTTTGAATATGACGGTAAGGATGAAGCACAAACCCGTGTGCTCCCCGATCCAAATGTAATTATGAGATTTCACCGATCAATCTACCACTAGAGCCATGAATACATCCATTCCCGATTTTTCAGAAGAACAGCTTAAACTACTTAACTCAAATAAGGCGATAAAGCTGATGTTGCAGCAAAAGGAGATCAATCCAGCTAAGGTGCTGCGCTACGTGGAATACGAAAGAAAACTGGAAGAACTCCAGGTCGAGTTGATCAAGTTGCAGCATTGGGTAATTAATAATAAGAAAAGGGTTTGCATCCTGTTCGAAGGTCGTGATGCGGCTGGTAAGGGTGGGGCCATAAGGAGGCTGACCCACCACCTGAATCCCCGGTTTTATAAGGTAGTGGCTTTACCGAAACCTACAGAGCAGGAGCGAGGGCAGTGGTATTTTCAGCGCTACATTAATAAGCTGCCTAATCCGGGAGAAATAGTGTTGTTTGACCGTAGCTGGTACAATCGCGCTGTGGTTGAACCTGTAAACGACTTTTGTACACCAGAGGAGTACGACCGTTTTATGAACGAGGTAAATCATTTTGAGTCAATGATTACCAATGATGGTGTGATCCTGATCAAGCTCTATTTTTCTATTACCAAAAAAGAGCAACAGAGGCGCTTTGATGAAATTAAACGGAATCCCCTGAAACGATGGAAAATGTCTCCTGTAGATGACAGGGCTCAGGAACTCTGGGACGTTTATACGGATTACAAGCAGCGGATGTTTGATCATACGCACTCGAAGGCAATTCCCTGGACAGTGCTTGAAGCTGACCGTAAGACCATTGCCAGGGTTCAGGCCATTGAACATGTGCTGAAGACCGTACCTTATAAGCTAGAAACGCTCGAAGCCGAGCAGGTTGATTGAACGCCTGAACTCAGACTGAAAAGCAGCTTTGATCACAACTTCGTCCTGGTCTGCCGGATGGTTAAAACGAAGCTGACCGGCATGAAGCAGCATCGTGGTCATCTCCCATTTTTCCTTGAACAAACGATTCTGCTTGTTGCAGCCGTGCGGTCTGTCTCCGATAATCGGGTGCAGAATATGGGCAAAATGCTTCCGGATTTGATGCATCCTGCCTGTTTCCGGCTTTACAGCCACTAACGAATAACGTGAGGTAGGGTGCTTGCCAAAGGGAACCGCTATTTCCGTTCTTTCCAGCGTTTGGTAATGGGTCACGGCATCCTGCTCTTTACCCTTGTCATTGGTCAGCGCATAATCGATGGTTCCACCATCCTCTGTATAGCCTCGCACGATCGCGATATAGTCCTTTTGTATCTTTCTTTCTGAAAAAACCTGTTGCATATGCCTGAGTGTATCTGTATCAAGGGCAAAGAGCAGTACTCCCGAAGTTTTTCTGTCGAGCCTATGAACAGGATACACATGCCGATCGAGCTGATTGCGAAGCTCCTGTACTGCAAAAGTATCTGCATTGGTAGCGATAGGAGAGCGGTGGACCAGCAGGCCATGTGGCTTGTTAATGGCCACCAGAGATTCGTCTTGGTATAGGATTTCCAGCACGCTGATTGGTCAAATATGCCTAAGAGAATGGATTAGTATCAATAATCTCTTTAACCCTGCCTACCTCACCACTGGTCAGTCGGACCTTGATGCCATGGCTATGTTTAGGCGCGCTGGTCAAGATATCTTTCACAAAACCATGAGTCAACTTACCTGAGCGCTGGTCTTTCTTCAGTACTATCTTTACCTCACTACCGGGATCAATATCTTCTCTGCGGGTACCATTCATAGTGCGAAGTTAAATCACCGGGTCATGAAAACCCACGACTATTTTTTATCTGATATCATCAGTAGCATTTATAAGCTTAATCGTCTCCTTCTTTCATAGCCTTCAATATCTCACTAAGGTTCCTCATTCTCCTCCCATACATCTGCCTGACGTATAGACTAACTGAGCAAATGATAGAGATAGAGAGCAACAGCAGCAGTTGCCCAGACCCATCTTCGACAAACCACCTGAGCGTTATAGATCCAACCTTCATGTAATTAATCGTCAGATCGGTAACTATCAAAAGTAGTCCTGTTAAAACGATAAGGCCGTTCGAAAAAGCTCTCAGGAAACTGATCGATCTCTTGAGAAAAATCCTGTTGTTATGAGTGAGGTCAATGGTGCCTACTTTCCAATAACCGTAGTAACTGAAGCTACCTCCCAGCATTGTGGTGGTTAACAGGAGGTAACGTACTTCAGCCTCTAAAACTGAACCTGACAGGAGCAAAACAAGCGCGATGATTGCGGTTACGACAATTTCGGCCATTAGTATTCTTTTAAAGTATCCGAGCTCAAACCCGGATTTTGACTTAATGTCTCTGTCGAAAACGATATTGCTGCCTTGACTTGCGGCTCCACTCCATATATCTTCAATATCCATGGTTAATCTTCTTTTTCAGTTCAATCTTAATTCTGTTAATTTTTACCCCAATGTTGCTCTGGGTCAATCCGGTAATTTCAGCGATTTCCTCATAGCTTCTTTTGTCCAGGTAGAGCATAATAACTGCTCTGTTGATAGGCTTGAGTTTCCTGATAGCTTCGTATAACTTCTCTGCCATTGCATTGGGCTGGGAATCATGAGATAAATCCGCCCCTGTCATGACTGCTTCGTCTGAAAGCCTCACTTGTTGTACCGTTTTCTTTTTCTCTTTGCCGATATGATAGAGGCACATATTCACAGTGATGCGATAAATCCAGGTGGTGATTTTCGATTTGGCCTGAAAGCCCTTTAGTGACTTCCATACCTGGATGGATACTTCCTGAACCAAATCATTCAGTTCGTCAGGGTCATCGGTAAATCCTGCACAGATCCTTCTTATGTAAGGCAGATGCTTCCTGATAATGTCCTCTCTGGCGGTCCCTTCTATAGCCATTTGTCTATAGGATAAAAAAAAGTCGAAAAACTTACACCTTGTTGTAAGAAATCGATGGGGCTGCTTCTCATATAGCCGAATCAAAACAAAAACAGATGAAATTCATAACAACACTCTTTTTGCTGTCGATAACCCTTTCTGTTATGGGGCAGCAGCGGGTCATTACCAATACGCATGTAGTAGATGTAAGCAGGGGTCAGCTTATTGAAAACCGGGATGTTTATATCACCGAAGGCAAAATCAGTGCTATCAAAAAGCACAAACCGCAAATTACCTACTCAGGCATGGAGGTCACCGATGGTACTGATAAGTACCTGATACCAGGGCTGATAGACTCTCATGTTCATGTGGCCATAGGTCCGGTAAAAGTAAGAATGGACGATCAGACTCCTGTAATATACCTGGAGCTGGAAAAGGAATATGCAGAAAGAACTGCGAACCTGTTGATTGCTTATGGCGTAACGACCGCGCGTGACCCGGGAGGTTTAACCGAAGTAACGGTGGGCACCAAAAAAGCAATAGCACGCGGTGAAATCCTGGGTCCTGAATTCTCTGTGGCAGGTAGTATCCTGGATACGCTGGCTTTTGAAAATTTAACCACCACTGTCAAAAATAAGGCTGAAATTCTGGCTGAAGTAAAGCGTCAGAAAGCAGCGGGGGTAGATTGGGTCAAGCTCTATACCAGCCTTTCTCCGGAGTTGCTTAAAGCTGGCATCGATGCAGCCCGAGACAACGGACTTAAGTCAGTGTCTCATCTCCATACTACCTCCTGGACAGAAGCTGCCAGACTGGGGCTCGACAATATTGTCCATATCATTCCCGGGAGTAACAAATTGTTGCCTGAAGCCAAAAGAAGTGAGTATGAAAAATTTGAGGCTTTGGGAGCAATTGCCTTTTACAAATGGTTTGAATACGTTGATCTGGATAGCCCTGAAATAGCAGACATGCTGGAGGCTATGTCGAAAAACAAGGTGACACTGGACCCGACCTTAGTGCCTTTTCACGCAGCATTTTTTGGCAATAAAAATATCTATCAATCCAAAGCCGAACTGCAGTACATGCCGGAGGCCATGACCAATAACTGGAAGACCACCTTCAATTTCAACCTGGGCTGGAAGGAGCATGATTTTACGGCTGCTCAGGCTGTCTGGCCAAAAGTTGAAAAGTTGGTGCGAATGCTGCATGAAAAGGGGATTATGATGACCACAGGAACCGATGCCAATAACCCCTGGGTAGTACCGGGTTCAAGTTTGCATGACGAACTCGAAGTGTTGGTAAAATGCGGACTGACCAGCACAGAGGTGTTGAAAATGGCAACTATCCATGGGGCAAAACTGATTGGCATGGAAAAGAGAGTGGGTCAGGTCAAAAAAGGCTTTGAGGCAGATTTAGTGCTGCTCAACGGCAATCCCTTTGAAGATATAGCTAATACAAAAAACATCGAGACTGTATTTGTAAATGGCAAACCAGTGAACTCGAAGGCTGTGCTTGAAAAACTAAAGAGATGAACCTGGCCTTATTTCCCTGGCCCACCTATTAATTCGTGCGCCAGGGATTAGTCTTGAGACCATTTCATTTTTCAGGCTCTTACAAATTCTTTACCTCGGCAATCAGTTTTTCCAGAGAGTCTTTTGCATCCCCGAACAGCATGCGATTCTTTTCATGGAAGAAAAGCTCATTTTCGATGCCTGCATAACCCTTGCCCATACTACGTTTCATCACAATGATATTCTTGGCATCCAGGGCTTTGATAATAGGCATGCCATAAATAGGACTGGAAGGATCAGTCTCAGCGGCAGGGTTGACCACATCATTGGCCCCAATTACCAGTACCACATCTGTACTGGCCATATCGCCATTGGCATCTTCCATTTCCTGAAGTTTGGGGTAGGGCACATCAGCTTCCGCCAGTAGTACGTTCATATGGCCAGGCATACGGCCTGCTACGGGGTGCACGGCATAATTAAATTCTACTCCCTTGTCTTCCAGAATCTTCTCCAGGTTGTGCACCGTATGCTGGGCCTGGGCAACTGCCAGCCCATAACCGGGCACTACAGACACTTTGTTGGCATAAGCAAGTAAAATGGCCGCATCGGTGGCCGTAATTTCTTTGATAGTTCCCTGCTCACTGTCTTTACCCGCTGCTGCACCACCGCCACCAAAGGAGCCAATGATTACATTCATAAGCGATCGGTTCATGGCAGTGCACATCAACACTGTTAAAATAGTACCGGCTGAGCCTACAAGGATACCTCCCGTAAGCATGGCCTGGTTGCCATAAAGGAAACCACCAAAGGCCGCAGCCACACCGGTAAAGCTGTTGAGAAGAGAGATAACGACCGGCATATCAGCACCGCCAATGGGCATTACAAAGAGAATACCGTAGAGCAGCGAAAGTGTTAGCAGGATGTACAGGTACATCGGTTCCGGAGATGCCATGGTAGCCATGTAAATGCCCAGGCCTAAAATGGCCAATAACAGGCCAATGTTGATCACTTGTCCTCCGGGGAAAGCCTTGTCACCGATTTTGCCCTCGAGCTTGCCGTAGGCGATGATACTACCTGCAAAAGAGACAGCACCAATGATTAAACCGAGTATGATCACGATGAGCATGCCCATCTCAAAAGTTCCACTATGGCTGATATGGTCAAATTCGACAATGGAAATCACGGCAGCACAAGCGCCACCCATACCATTGAAGAAGGACACCATTTGAGGCATCGCGGTCATTTTTACCTTCAGAGCCATGCGCATGCCTATAACAGTTCCTACCACCAGACCACCGAGTATCAGCCCGTAATTGAGCATTTTGTCAGAGGAAAGCTCTTCTTTAAACAGAATGGTGGCCAGAATGGCCAGGCCCATACCATAGGCCGCATATAAGTTTCCTTTTCTTGCTTTGTCTGGGCTGCTGAGCATTTTCAGTCCCAAAATGAAAGTAACAGAAGCAATGAGGTAGCAAATCTCCAGTATGCTGTTTTGTAGTAATTCAGTCATGGCTCCTTATTTCTTTTCCTTCTTCTTAAACATTTCCAGCATGCGGTTGGTCACCACAAAACCACCCACCACATTGAGCGTGCCCAGTACTACAGCGAGAAAGCCCAGAATCAGGGCGAAGTAGTTATCCGGTTCTGCTTCCAGCATAATGATGATGGAGCCGATAATCACCACCCCGTGAATGGCATTGGCACCCGACATAAGCGGAGTATGCAGCACGGCTGGTACATTGGAAATCACCTCAATTCCTAAAAAAATGGAGACGATGATCAGGAAGATAAACTCCCTGTTTTCATAAAAAAGAGATAAGGCACTATCCATGGATTAAGCGTTTTCAGTTGGGAAGAGGATATTTTTAACACGTTCGCTCATGACTGCCTTGTCGTGAGTAACGCAGGTATTGGCTACAATGTCGTCTTCAAAGTTGAGGTTGAGAGCACCTTCATCACCAATGATAAGCTTGGTGAAGTTGACTACATTTTTACCGAACATTTTACTGGCATCCATAGGCAGGGTAGAGGCCAGGTTGGAGTTGCCGATAATGGTCACTCCATGCTTCTGAACAATTTTGTCGTTTTCTGTGCCCTCGCAGTTGCCACCGGTAGAGGCTGCCAGGTCTACTATGACAGAGCCGGGCTGCATGCGCTTTACGGTGTCTTCTGTAATCAGCACGGGGGCCTTTCTGCCCGGGATTTGGGCCGTGGTAATGACGATGTTGGCTTTACTGGCATGCTCTTGTACGAGGGCCTGTTGTTTGGCCTTATACTCATCAGATTGCTCTACGGCATAACCTCCGGCAGCCGCTTCATCCTTGGCGCCTTCTACTTTGATAAATTTAGCCCCAAGACTCTTTACTTCTTCTTCAGCGGCAGCTCTTACATCAAAGGCTTCTACCACGGCACCCAGCCTGCGGGCTGTAGCTATGGCCTGAAGACCGGCAACTCCTGCACCGAGCACAAGGGCTTTGGAGGGCACGATGCTTCCTGCGGCCGTCATAAACATGGGGAAGAAGCGGGGAGCATGGGTGGCAGCCTGCAATACAGCCTTATAGCCAGCAGCCGTGGCCATAGAGGAAAGTACGTCCATGGCCTGGGCGCGTGTTGTTCGTGGAATATTGTCCAGACTGAAGGAGCTGATGTTCAATGACATAAGTTTCTCAACCAGTGACTTGTTGGTCAAAGGCTGGAAAACAGCAATCAATACCTGTCCGGGTTTCATGGCATCCAGCTCTGCATCGGTAGGAGGGTTGATACCAATCACCACATCGCTGCTGAGTATCTGAGCGCGGTCGGCTGTCTTTGCCTCCACTGCCTCGTAATCGGCATCTGAGGCGAAGGCACTGCTGCCGGCTTGGGTTTCTACATGTACTTGAACTTTGAGCGCAATCAGGGCTTTTACGCTTTCGGGAAGAAGAGCTACACGGTTTTCACCGTCCGGCTCCTTTAATAGGCCTAGGGTCATAAGGTCGAATCAAAAAAATAATCTGTACTAAGTTATTGATTCTGAAGACTTATAAAAATGAAAGGAGGCTCAGAGGTCCAATCTCATTAAATAATCTGTTTGCAGGTCATCTCCGAGCTTAAACGGGTGCTTGTCGAAGGTGTAGAAACCGCGAGTCTTGTAGAAGTCGATGGCTTTTGTGTTTTTCTCCCATACACCCAGCCATACGTATTTGAGAGATTGGTCCAGGGCTTTGTCCAGACTCAATTGAAAAAGAGCCTTGCCGAGACCCAGACCCTGGAATGAGTCCAGCACGTAGATTCGTTCGATCTCAAGGCTTTCAGGGTCATTCAGGTCAGATTGTGCCTCTGCAAAATTCAGCTTGAGGTAGCCTGCCAGCTTATCGTCATAGAAGAGAAAGTAGAATTCCGTTGCCGGGTTTTCCAACTCGGATTTGATCTGACCCAGGGAAAATGCCTTGGCGATATAAGGGGCAAAGTGTACCGGATCGTTCAGGTGTGCGAAGGTATCGGTAAAGGTTTGCGAAGCAATAGCCGTCAGAGCCTCAAGGTCTTCAGGTCCACATAGTCTTATTTCGATCATCCCGGCCATGGCTGGCAAAATTAAGACTTGTTCTTAAATGATCGTCTAAAATCTACTGGACTTGAGGAGATTAATGTTCTCGGGTTATGGAATCAGTACCTCCGCGGCATTGATGTGCCATTTTTGAGGAGGCTTTTCACTCAAATAGAACAGAAGGTGCGTATGCGAGATTGGCTAGCTTAACATACTCATCAAATTTTTTCATAAAATCTTCACGTTCGATGGACTCAATGACATATGCTTCGCTTTCTTCCAGACCAAAACTGGAATCGAGCCCTTTTGCCTTTTCTTCATCAAGGTAGACCTTTACATAACCTTCATCTTCTGATACCACAACCTGCGTTACCACATCGTTCATAATCAGTGCTGCGAATATTTCCATTGTGATGGGCTGACCCGGGTCGCTTTTGCAGCCATAGCAAAGCAGGATGGCAGTGAGTAATAAGGTTTTGAATACGGGGGACGGGTTTTTCATACTATGGGTTTAATGGCAACTCTTTTTGTCTGACTTTTTAAAACTAACGCTTTTAGCTTAAACCAGGCTCTATGAGAGGTCGTTTTGTCAGCGCCATAAAAGTTCGGGGTAATGTTAAAGCCTGGTACAGAATATATAACCCGGGAAGTCACGATCCGAGAAGTGAAAATATCCTCTCTAATTACCACGAAATGTTTATAAGGTTTCGAATCTCCTGATTCATTTAATCCAATTATTTTTTTCAGGGGCTTGGCTCTGCTTTGCAGGTTATAAAATTTTTTAAGTATAGCTTTTTTATTCCAAAAATTATCGTTAATTGGTAGAGTCAAATTTATTAAAGTGTTCAAATCATTAAACTATCATGGAAAAACTATACCCAAGAGTGGACCTTGTTCACAAAAGAGTCCTTAGACTATTATTAATTGTCCTTTTTATTCCAAATGTATCTTTGTCTCAGACGAATATTCCATTAACAAGAGATCTGAATAGTTTTGAGACTCCGATTGTAACCCACCCGCTTGGTTACGAGTACACGCCCTCTGGTTCTGCATGGACCTTCACTGGTCAAGCGGGTCTTACCAGAAACGGAACGGCCTTCACCTGGGCCAACCCGAATGCGCCTGCTCAAAATCAGGTGCTCTTTCTTCAGAATCAAGGATACGTGGAAACAACCTTCAACTTTCAGAGCAGTGGTTATTACCGTTTTCTTTTTAAAGCCGCCTGGAGGGAAGGCTGCTGCGAACAGCCGAAGTATATCAGGGTACTGGTAGATGGTGTTGTAGTAAATGGTGTAACAGTAAATGATTTTGAAGTAGGAGAGGTTGAGTTAAGATCTAAAAATTATGAACAATATTTCACCCTCCCGGTTGAACTGACATCTGGAAATCACACGATTAGGCTCGAAGGCGATAATCCAACGGTATGGGGAGATTACACAGGATTCGTGGACGATTTTCGTATCCAGAAACTTCAAGAGATGCCTAATTATTTAGGTTGGACAGTACCAGCCGGAACCACATATGCCATCGGCTCGAACACCTATAATTTCAGTACATTAAAGGTTGACGGAACGCTGGTTGCACCTCAGAATCATGACGTGACCATCAATGCCAACTACATTTTAGTGAGAAATTCCGGGCGTTTTCAAATTGGCCAGGAATTATCTCCTTACCCTGAAAAAGCAACCATTACCTTGAACGGTACAAACATGAGTCAACACGGTCACATGGGGACTAAGTTTCTGGGAGCTATGAATGACGGTGTCATTGAACTGCATGGAAAGGAAAAAGTGAGCTGGACCAAATTGAGAGAAACGGTGAATCCAGGAGGAGGCACTATCAAATTAGCAGAAGCTGTTGACTGGGAGGTGGGAGATGAAATTGTCATTGCTCCCAGTCGGGCACCTGGCCGGACACCTAGTGGTGGTGAGGATGATTCATTCGCCAACGAGTATGAAAAGAGAACAATTGCGTCAATAACGAATGGTAACAAGGATCTTACGTTGAATTCCGGAGTTACTTACCGTCATACTGGAGTAACAAAGCCTTATAGCGGCAACGGCCAGAATTGGACGGCAGATATAAGGGCAGAGGTAGGCCTTTTGACAAGAAATATCAAAATTCAGGGTCATAATTCGGGTAATAAAATCGGTGCTCATGTGATGATCATGAGAAGCAATGATGATATTATCAATATGAAAAAGCCCCAGGCATACTTCAATGGGGTTGAGCTGTATCGTATGGGGCAAAATAAGGAGCTTGGCAGATATCCCTTTCACTGGCATCGAATGGATGATGTCGATGGTCAGTATTTTAAAAATTCAAGCGTTCATCAATCGTATAACCGGGCGCTTACCATTCACGCGACCAATAACACACTGGTGGAGAACAGTGTTTTCTTCGACCACATCGGGCATGGAATTTTCTTTGAAGAAGGAAATGAGGAAGGAAACAAGATTCTTGGGAACCTTGTCATAGGTTCAAAGAGACCTTCATCTGGTGAGGCTATGTCCTCGCATGCGCTGGATGGTGAAACACTAAATGAGTGGCAAAACAGAGGACCGGCAAGTTATTGGATCACACACCCTAACAATACGATAGAAGGTAATGTGGCAGCAGGAACGGTTGGGACAGGTTTTTGGTTCATCTTTCCAAGATGGGACACGGGGGGGCAAGGTAAGGAAACACAAAAAGCACCCTTTGGCAGTTTCAAGAACAATGTGGCCCATAGTGCCAGTAGCGGATTTGATATTTTTGATGAACTAGGGTGGACGGATTGGAGTACTGTTCCTGCTCAATTCTATCCTCACAGTGTTCACGCCAATATTGGGTACCTGAGCACGCAAGTTTATGAAATCCTAAATTGTACGTGGTATGCAAACAGGGTGGGCGTCTATACAGGAACAGACCAGAACAGATATCACCCCGATGAATACGGCAGAGAGATTTACGCACCGAATGATCACCTGATCTTCAAGAATAATATTTTTGCTGACAACGAGAAAGCCGTTATGCTGGCCAGTGACAATCAGATCAAAAATTCAATTTTTGTGGATGACACAGGTGAAGGAAATGCGCCATCAAGCGGTAGGAGTTTGGCTTTTGTTTACGATGGAGCCGCCAAAATAAGCGACTCTCATATTGTGGGCTATAATACGCCTAATTCCGGTTCCAGTGCGATATCTTTTGCAGGTGCAGCATTCACCTATGGTAATTTTAGATTTAAGAATGTTACGAACACGGGAAGTGACCTGGTTTTCAATGGA
Organism: Roseivirga sp.; assembly: GCA_021404565.1. Taxonomy (GTDB): domain Bacteria; phylum Bacteroidota; class Bacteroidia; order Cytophagales; family Cyclobacteriaceae; genus Roseivirga. The sequence continues at coordinate 68,544 of JAAWWF010000006.1, forward strand.
ACTGCCGCGCTGAGTAGTTCAAATAAAAGAAATGTCACCATTTATGATGAAGATGGCTCGCTCACAGGGTCCACGGGTACTTTTGTTGTAGACGATAATTTAGGGTTCAATCTGTTCGGAGCTGGAGATTTAGAAGAAACCATACCATCAGGATGGACGAAAATGGAAAAATCTACCAGGAATTATTGCATTACCAGGCTCCGGGTTCATATAGGTGATTCACCTTATGGTGTGGTGCCCAAAGTAGATGTAAAGAGGGAAAAAACTGGAACGCCCACAGTAACAGTACCTACTGCCAGTGATGGGAGTACACCTACGCTCCCTTTTATTATGAACGATGAAGACTTACTTTATACATATGATTGGGTTTATGGATCGGGACAAGACATAGGCGATCACATGCCTGGTAAATTTAATACCTTACATCGCATCTTGCAATTTAAGCTGGCTAACGCAGCGGAGTCAGGTGATTTCGTGATCGTTCGCTTTAAAGACATGGGGCATCTAACGGGGCTTAGCGTGAATATGAATTATGAACAAAGAGTAAGTGATATACATCCGAGCCAAACAGGTCTTGCAGTCTTTCAGGAAATAAGCCTTTTGGGTTTAAAAAACAGCAATATATCCGCTTACTATATTGATCCTACCACAAAATACCTGTATATCAAGGCATATTCAAACGGTCAATTTGCTCAGTACTTCAATATCCGATGGTTTGGATTACCAAGTGTTGCTAACAATACTGAAACATTAGAAGGAGAGAGAGTATTGCCCGACAATAAGCAAGTAGTTTATCCAAACCCCGCTTCTGATAAATTGTATATCAAGGGACTCAAAGCAGGAGTCGAAGTGCAAGTTGTTGATCTTAGCGGCAGACTTATGCAAACATCAACATACAATAACTATCTGGACATCAGTCAAATAAAATCCGGTATGTATGTAGTCAGAACCCAAAACGGAAATTTTAAATTTAAAAAGCAATAAAGTATTTAAATACAAAAGGGGAGTGCGGGTGTCACTCCCTTTTGTATTTAATATGTCCGGAGGTAGCTTAGTTATACAGGGATTGACCAAATAGGAGAGTCTTTTAATCTGTCCCATTTAGAAAATACTCTTTCGGAGAGGTACCCATCAGTTTTTTAAAAGACTTGTTAAAGGTGGTTTTGGAATTAAATCCCGCCTCTTGTGCCAGGCCAAAGAAAGTAAGGTTTTTGGCCCTGTCGGTTTTTGCCAGCTCTACAAACTCCCTGATACGGTAGTAGTTAACGTATTCGAAGAAGTTCATGCCGATGCGTTCGTTGAGCAGGCGTGCGATTTCAGGGTTGCTTACACCCATCATTTCTGCCAGATCTGCCTTTAGCAGTTTCCCGTTGAGGTAGGGCTTTTTCTCCAGCATCAGCTCATCCAGCTTCTCTTTGAGCCCATCTAAATCAGTGGCGGATAGCTTCGATTGGGCGTACTTCCTGGTTTCTACAAGAGGTACTATTCTAAAAAGCTCAGGAGCTTTTATTCCATAATAGGCTATAAATAAGATGATAAAGGCGATGCTTAGCCAGATGGCTTCTCTGGAGGACCTCTCCATCATGGGGTCTCCAAAGAGACTGATGAACCAGACGGTAACCCAGCATAGCAGGCAGACACCAATGGCCACAAGGAAGTTGAGAAAGAACTGAGTTTTTACCGTGTAGCTCAGCTCGTTTTGAAGCCCTTTTTTAAACTTGAGAAACAAGCTGCAGCTCATAATCCAGTAAGTGATATTGAAGCTCAGAGCAATGCCCATAAACAGCGCTATGGCCCTGCGAAGCTCTCCGGTCCGCACACGAGCACCAATGGTGGCATCATCGGGAATCATAAAATAGAGAATAACAGCAAGGCTGTAGACCAGTGCCGGTATATAGTGTCTGAGATCGGCATAGCTGAACTTTTTGTTCAGCAGGGAAGAGCGGGTGAAGAGATAAATGGTGGACCCGAACAAGAGGGTGGCAAATTCAGAGAAAGCAATGAGTCGGAAATCCTTACCAAAGATTTCCGACAAATAAAGGATTCTCCCTGAAAGGCCGATGAGCAACACAAAGACCAAAACTGCAATATAGCCGTTTATGCTCTTTCGCACCTTCGGTGATAACACAAAGGTGATTAGCAGAAACAGACTTTGCAGAAAGCCGAAGTAAACCAGTTGATTTAGAAATGCCTGCATGAAGGTATCTGAAAGAAGACGGTCTTAAAGACCGAACTAACGGCTAATGAAAACAGAAGTTCTAAATACGCCAGAGCTTTTGAATTTCGAGCATTAAGACAGTCTCTTTCTCTATTTCTCAGTGTTAAAAAATGAATTGATTCACATGTTTGATGGTACTGTGATCCATTTTCAGGTTCTGCTCGTAAAATGCTTCAAAACTTTTACGGCTGTCCCAGGAGGTAATGACCAAATAATCGGGAGCATAATAATAGCCAAATGGAGAGGTGCCCTCTGAAAATGCAACCAAAGTTTCACCTCCGGCTTTTCGGGATTTGCTTTGCCACTTTTTCTTAAAGGATTCCATGGACTGCCCTTCTTTTTTCCAGTAAGCGGTGACTACATTGAATTTTGCAGGGTCTACTTCAAAAGAGATGTCCTCCTCTAATTCCCAATAAGTGAGTGCAAAGGTCGACCATATTTCTCTTCGCATCTGATGAAAATCAGTCATTTTGGTATCCACGGTTTTCAGAAAACGCTCTCTTCCCTTTAAGTCGTCCCAATACCCGAAAATCATGCTCTGAGGATGATAGTTTCCCTGGTTATTCTCCTTAATTCCAAAACCTATAAGGCTGTGATAGCCTTCTGCATTGGCAAGCGGGAAGGCCCTTTTGAAGTAGTCTTGCAACTTGACATCCACATCAGGCTTGTTGCTTAGAAAGATGATGTCAAATACCTGTCCTTTTTTCAGGTTGTATGATTTCTTTTCTGTTTGTGCTTCCAGATTTGTAGCAACAAGGCCGGTTAAAAGGATGAAAAGTGAAATGTTCAATAATCTCATGTTGTCTTTTATTTCGATGAATGATTTTTATTTCGGCCAAGCTATGGGCTGCCAGCGGAAATCAGAAAGTTTAAGGACTGAGAGAGGTACGCATACGGTATTTGTACCATAACAGCCGTTTGAGGCTGGTTTTTATGTTGGGAACTGGCCTGGACGCGATCATATATTTGACTTTGACAAGAGCATGAACCTTTCTTCACAATTGTCTAAATTGGAATTTATTTCTCTCTATGAAGTCCTTAAAGTTTCCCAGCCCCTTTACCGTTCTCTATATCATTATCATCATCAGTGCCATTGCAACCTGGCTCATGCCAGCAGGTTCCTATGATACACTTACCTATGATGCTGACTCTTCCTCCTTTGTGATTCAGAGCACTGCGGGCAACAAAACCCTGCCCGGAACTCAGAGAACCCTTGACAGCCTGCAGCTTCAGATCGAACTGGAGAAATTTCAGGCGGGCAAGTTGAGGAGACCGGTGTCCGTACCAGGTACTTATCAGGAGGTGGAGGCATCACCCCAGGGGATAAAGGCCATCATCAACGCGCCAATAAAAGGTATTTACGACTCTATCGATATCATACTTTTTGTGCTGATTATAGGAGGTTTTATTGGCGTCTTTGCTCACTCAGGTGCCATGGATAAAGGGGTGAATGCCCTGTCCAATACCATGAAAGGAAGAGAGAAATGGTTGATTGTTTCAGTGACCACCCTGATTGCCATTGGAGGTACCACCTTTGGTATGCAGGAAGAAACCATCGCATTTTATCCCATTCTCGTGCCTATTTTCATCGCTGCAGGCTATGACCTGATGGTTCCGGTAGCTGCTGTTTACGGAGGCTCCTGCGTGGGCTTAATGGGTGCCCTGATCAATCCATTCAGCACCATTATTGCCTCAGATGCTGCAGGGGTCAGCTGGACGGTAGGTATGACCAGCAGAATAGTGATGTTGGTCATCGGTCTTATTGTGATCATTTTGTTTGTAGTACGCTATGCAGAAAGGGTCAAAAAAGACCCAACAAAATCGGTATTGTATGGTAAGGATATCAAGAATCCTTTTGCAGCAAAGGAAATAGCGGTAAGTTCTGAAAAACTATCCTGGAGCACACGGCTGTTGCTTGTTCTTTTTGGCTTCACTTTCATTATTATGATCTATGGGGTTTCTGCTATGGGCTGGTGGTTCGAAGAAATGACCGCTCTCTTTCTGGTGGCCGCTGTCGTGCTTGGGCTGATTCAGCGCTCGGGAGAAAATGCCTTTATCCAGGCTTTTATCGGTGGGGCAAAGGACCTTTTAGGTGTGGCGCTGATTATTGGAGTGGCCAGGGGTATTACGATTGTGATGAATGATGGTCAGATTTCGGGCACCGTATTGGAAGGAGCTTCTTCCATGGTAGGGGGGATCTCAGGAGCCTTATTTCTGCCGGTGCTGATGATTGTATTCTTTGTGCTTGCTTTCTTTATCAGCTCATCTTCCGGCCTGGCCCTGGTGAGTATGCCCATCATGGGGGCATTGGGTAATGTGGTAGGGGTGCCTGCCGAAGAGATAGTGAATGCTTACCTCTTCGGCTTTGGACTTATGATGTTTGTTACCCCCGGGGGCATCATCCTGCCTTCGCTGAGTATGACCAATGTACCCTATAATGCCTGGCTGAAATTCATCTGGCCCCTGATGGCCATCCTCGCTGTAATCGGAATGGCCATTTTGATAGTGGGTAACTTGATGTAATACTCCTTACATGCCTCCGGCTTCACCCGCCACTTCAATGATCTGGGTCATTTCCCGGATGGAAGTGATGTCCATAGAGGTGGAGATGTATTGGATACGTGTTCTGGTCGCCAGCAAATACTCATTCACTTCGCCCTGTGTTCTCTTAAAAAAGAGGTTCTTATTATGCCCGGACTCCGATCTCATCAATAGTTTGAAGCCCTTGTCGGGAGCAATTGATTCAAAGTTTCCGGCTACGTCCAGCGTCTCACTGCCGTCTTTACTACCATGACATTGCAAGTACAGAAGATGATTGAGTTGTGTGAAATACTCTTTCACCCTGCCTTCAGCCCGATCGTCAGCGGCTAACAGTTCAAACATCTCTTTGCTTACTTCAAGGAAGCTACAGCGATCGTTCTTCAGGTCGCGTATCACTTTTGCGATATCTGCTGAAGGCGCGGGAGTTTGGGCAATCGTCTGCCCAAAGGCAGTAAAGAGCAGTATAAGGGCAATCAGGTAGGTTTTTGTTGTTTTCATTGTTCTTGAGTTTCTCTGTTTTCTAATGTATTAAGCTCTTTAAAAGGAGCGGATATGTTCATGCATTCTTCTGCTTTGGGCAGGCTTTCATTCAGAAAATCTGCCATGGCGGTAAGGGTTTCCAAAGTTGCCTGATAAGACTTGTCAATTTCTACCTGGCTGTAAGTATTGGAGGGACTTGTCTTGAAAAGCTCAGGGCGCAGCAACCATGTTGCTGCAACTAAAAGCAGAACGACTGCAGCAATTTTGATTAAGTTCTGAATGCGGAAAGCTGAAGGCCTGTTATCCAGGTTGATGCGCTGTCGCATATCCGGCACCTCAATGGATTCTGTATCTCCCGTCCATTGAAAGTAGGCGCTCAGATGATGATCCTTGTGATCAGCCACAAGCTGCTTCAACTCAGTTTCTTCTTCAGGGGTAAGGGTTCCCTCCAGAAACCCCTTTTCCAGTACTTTCAATCTATCTCCATTCATCTCTTAATGGTTCTGTTAGCTTCTTTCTGGCTCTTGAGAGGTTTACTCTCAACGTATTCACACTCATTTGTGTAATTTCTTCAATCTCCTCATAGCTGAAGCCCTGAAAGTCCTTGAGCTCGACAATTAGCTTTTGATTGGTAGGCAGCAGGTTCATGCGTTTTTTCAGCTGCTCAATCATATCAATATGTTCGTAATTTGATTCGATCGTCATGTAAGCCTCCGGTTCATTGCTTTCTATATACCTTCCCTTTTTTCTTATCAGGTCGATGCATTTGTTCTTCATGACCGTCATGGCAAATGACTTGATGTTGTTATTGCTATCGAGCCGCTTGCGCATCTTCCAAAGCTTCTCCAGCACATCTTGCAATGCATCTTCAGCCAATGGGCGATCATTGAGCATTCTCAAGGCAAAACCAAAGAGGTTTGAGTTCAACGGACCTATCATGAGCCAAAATTGATCCTGATCCATTAAGTGCAATTATTCAATTGGTTTTGTCGATGATTTGGGGTAATACTCAATCTAGCCAGATTCATTACAATGCGACAGAAAAAAATCAGAGATCGAACTCGATTTTATGCAACATAAGCCCGGAGGCGGGGGCAATATAGGAGAGATGTTCTGTGAAATCTGGTTTTAACGAGCGTTCAAGGTCGGTTATGCTGATTTCTCCCTGACCCAGTCTGAATAGTTGACCTACCATGATCCTGATCTGATTTCTGAGAAAACCACTGGCGCTGACATGATAGGCGTAGGTATTCTCTGGGAAGAAATTCGCTGTCAGCAGATCGTTTTTTTTGATCTCACTGGTCTCGACAGAACGATTGACCCGGGTACGCTCATTGGGTTTTTTGCAATAGGCTCCAAAATGGTGTTCGCCCTCAAAAAGCCTGGCCCCTTGTTTCATCAGTTCAATGTCTAATGTTTGAGGAAGGGTGCAAACAAAGGGTGCACTGAATGGATGTGCCTTGCTACCAAAAGCGAAGAGGTAGACATACTCCTTTACCCTGGGGTTTTGGATGATGTTGAATGTTTCATCCACTTGCTCTACTTCTATGGCCCTGATATCGGCAGGCAGGTTGAAGTTGAAATCTTTCAGGAACTGAACTTCGTCCAGAGGCTCTTCTACAAAAAGTTCAAAGGCAAAGTGATTGGCAGAAACCATGGCATCGGTGCGGCTTCCTCCCAGGGTTTTAAATCGTTTTTCTTCAAAGACATAGCTGAGGGTGCGATCTATCATATGATGGACCGTTTTTACTTGCGGTTGCTTAGCCCAACCATGAAAACGAAAACCCAGGTACTGGATGTGAACGATGTAGAAATTCCATTTCATAGTGAGACCCCGCCTTTGGGTGCTCAAAAATAAGCATTGCGTTCAATGCTTAACCAAAAACTTTAGAGGTAATGCCAGTGTTTTGAGGGGCTCTCTCAGAAGGCCCTGTTCATCCGGGAGGTCTTTTAAATGCTGATTGAAGAAAGCCAGGGTCAGCCGACAAAGGGTTTCATAACTGAGCCGGGCATTCCCGAAGGCCGGCCAACGGTTGTATCCTGGCACTAGATCCCCCAAAATAGCAGCGGAGGTAAGCTCGCCATGGTTGGCTTCCATCAGCCTTATTTTGTGGGTTTTGTTGTTAGGTAAGAAGGTAAAAGCCAGGCTGTCTCGGATCGCTGCTTCGTAGCTTAACTTTCCCTGATGGTTGCTAAAGAAAACTAAAAGGGGAGAGGTGACTAAGGCCAGGCTTTGGCCGGAGAGAAATTCAAGGGCTGCTCCTTCGGGATGAGCGTCCATCATGGTGATAGCTTTAAAGCGCTGGTTGTTCATTTGATGATGAATGATGGCTTCTCCAGCCTTACTGAAGCCCATAATACCTGTCTGAGTAATCTGAAAATCTCCGGAGCTACGAACAAATCCAAGAACCCTGTCGATATCTGCTGATAAGGAATTGATGTTGCTCTCGATGTTGGTTTTTCCTCGGTCCGGGTCTGCCCGTATATCGGCAATGGCCATTACAATGTAACCGTGAGAGGCCAAGTATTGGTTAAGAATGAATTGAGTGTAGGCTGGTCTGCCGCCTCCTTGTATGGAGAGCAAAAGAGGGTACTTACCGGTTGTCTGAGCTGCATTCCAGAAACTCCCGGTAGTACTGGAGAGCAACTGGTTCAGAGCTTCTGAACTGGCACCTCTGTCGGATATGCGTTTTGAGAAAGCATCGGTTGTAGCCTTCTCTTCACTGACTGTGAGCTCAGTCAGCTTAGACTTACGTTCTGCGATGAAAAGGTGATCCCGGAACTCAACCGGACTGTCATTCCCGGTTATGGCAGGATACCAGATGGAGATCAATATCGGGCGATACTGTTGGCCATAAAGCCGACTACTATCACGGAAGTCAATGGTTTTAAAACCCACCGAATTTCCGCCCATTTTAAGGGTTTCGCCAAAACTCATCTGGCCGATAAGGTTTTGTGAAGTGAACAGCAGCAGGAGTAATAAGAAGGACAATCTCATGGCCCAATGTTATGATACTATCGAGAAATTCTCAGCTTCAAAAAGTGGCGATGTCGTGAAATGGCCGATTATGTCGTGGAATGACCGGACTCCAGGCGTTTACGTACCTCTTCTAGGTAAGAGGCGCTTACTCTCAGTTGGTTGCCATCCAACATCTGTACAAAGTACTTTCCTTGTTTCCTGATTAGGCGCTCGGCAAAGTGGGTGTTGATTACCTGGGAACGGTGAATTTGCATGAACTGTGGTGGGAGCTTGTCTTGCAGTCCTGAGAGGCTAAGTCTTATCAATTTAAAGTTGCCGTTCTGATATAGTTTCAGGTAGTGGTCGTAGGTGCTGATATATTCAATGCTGTCGACCTGAATCCCTTTCAGAAGATTATCGATCTCGCTGACCATAAAGGGCTTTTTGACTTTTTTCGTAGGCTTTGATTGTGGTTGCTCCTTCATTAACTGGTAGCTGCCATAGCTGGTGGCTCCGTAGAAGAGGACAAGAATATGTGAGAAGTTCAGTAGTAGTTTACGGTTGCCCGTCCACAAATTGAGACTTTGTACATTTTCGCTGATGAGAAAGAGTACAGATTTATTGAGAAGGATATAGAGCAGAACAAACATCAGCAGGCCGGCCAGCCAGAGCACGACCCGGCTCCCGGGGAATTTCAGACTCAACCTGATGGTCTGGTAGATCAGTGGACTGAGCAGCGCCATTCCTCCAAAATTGACGAGCATGCGGCCTATTTCAAAAGAGTAAGCAAAACTTTCATCTTGATTGCTTAATCGGTAAAAACGCTCCAGCAGAAAGGCCGTGCCTGCCAGGAGCATGATGCACATAGAAACGGCACTCAATCTAAAAACAGGAGTCTTTATATTGAGTGCCGTCATCATATTTGATTGTTAAGAGAACTAAAGCTCTCTGATTCTGATATTTTTATACCACACCGCATCACCATGATTCTGCAGGCTGATGCGTCCCGTTTTAGAAGCTGCGTAGCTGGGTACATTGGCCCACTTGCTTTTGGCTTTAATGGCCAGCCAGTCTTCGCTGCCTTCTTCAAACTCCACAACTTTTTCACCATTCAGCCAGTGCTCCACATGTCCGTTGTTATAGATCAGTTTTACCTTATTCCACTGCATGTAAGCATTAGGCTTTTTCGTTTCGGCAGGCACGTGCATGGAGTAATTAGATGCAACCATTTTATAGGGTTCAGTTTCAGATCGTGAAAACTCGTCATCAAGTACCTGATACTCTGGCCCGGTCATATAATCATGCCCAAACTCTTCTGATTCTACGACATGGTAAAAGATACCACTATTGCCACCTTTGGCGATTCGGTATTCCAATTCCAGCTCGAAATTACCAAAATCACGATTGGTCATGATAGATCTGAAAAAACCAACATTGGTCTCACCAGCATCTTTATTACAGGAAATAGCACCTTCGTGAATCTCCCAGTGTTCCGTAATGGGTTCCGGACCGTACATTTCCCAGCCATTGAATGATTCGCCATCAAAGAGGCTAATCCATTCATTTTCAGGAGCTGCCTGATCCTTTTCTTTTTCTTCCACCTTCTTGTCTCCGGAACAGGAGATAAGTACGGCTGCGCTTAGAAGAAAAAGAGATGATTTGAGGTAGTTCATAAGTTAAAAATTGAGATTTGAGCCAAGATAATTAATTCCTTTTTAATGCTCTTTTTTTTAACCTGTTTGGCCCTTTTTTTGGGCTAAACGGCAGAACATTAAAATCGGACAGGCTCATTGACTCAATGTGTTATTTGCAAACCGGGGAGTTAAAAAAGATCCGGCCATGACCATGATTCTGTGTGATCATGGTCATGGCCGGACTTTTGGTCTGTCTTCTTCCTTAAATGATTTGCGTACTACCCTTAAAATCATTCTTCCACTTAGGCCAGGGGGATGTATCCGTGGGGACAGGCTGGATTAGATAACCCAATTGCTTTTCATTTTGAGCTTGCTTATCCTTAAAAGAGGAGAGTCTGAAGTAGCCGGGGTCATCTACCTGTTTTGCAGTAAGATGCTTAATGGGAGTCTGATCAAAGAAGGTAGAGATCTCCGGAGAGTAGCAAAGCATTTTCAAAGCCGGGTCGGAAAAAGTCTCCTTGACCTTGCCTACATCGAGCTTGAATATCTGTGCCAGGCTCAGGGCCGGATAGATGTTGTTCTTTTCGCTGGCATCTATCGGTAATGGTAGATAATTTGGTTTGTCTTTCCCCTGGTCTACTACTTCTATTGCCTGCATCATACCCCAGTCTTCATGCTGTAACAAGTGGCAGTGATTTACATATTTACCGGTATAATCATTAAAGCGACTTCTGAAAACTGCACGACCACCATTATGAGGAATATAGACAGTGTCCTGCCACCTTGGTATGGGGTTACCGTCATCATCCAGGGGCAACAACTCGTTTCCTTCGTAGTCCTGAACGCTGCGTACATAAAAGGCATTCTGGTGGATATGGAAGGGGTGATGTACCGCTTTTGCCAGTAGTTTGGCTGTGAAAGGATTGCTACTCAATCCACCTCTCAAGGCATATAATGGACTCTCAGGGTTGTTGAGTTTATAAGAGGGTATGCCCGATATATAGTTATCAGGATCAGTATTGTCCGTTTCAATGTCTTTGATATATGAGGTCATGGAGTAATTGTACACAGACCACTCTTCGGCCGTGTTCACGAGCATTTTATGCTGGGCCGTATCCCAGCCGTGCCCGTGTTTTGAATCTGCCCCGTATTTTTTACCATCGATCAGCATCGCATTGTACATGGTATGAAGGTCCTTATTCGAACCATCACCAAATGTAATGTTGACATCGGGATCATAGGCTACAGCATTGACAGCTGCATGTCCAAAACCTGAGTATACAATTCTGCGAGACCTGATAGCTTTCCCGCCATTCCCCGATGCTTTCATCCTGATGGCGTCTCCGGCCAGGTTGGTGGGGCTATCGGGTAGGAAGGCATCCGTAGTTTCCGAATCGTCCTTAATGGTGATTTCGTCCACGCCAACGGGGCGAAGCAGTTCTTCAATCTGGCCATATGACTTCCAGTCAACATTCAGCGAACCGTCATTATTCAGAGCAGGGGCAGTGACCGAGCCGGTGCCAACAATGAATTTTGCCAGGGCCAGGTTATCGGGAGCGGTTTTCGATCCATCTACATCTACAGCTTCATTCATCTCCTGAGCCCAAATGGTGTATTCGGCTCCATTGGTAGCGCTTTCCGGTATGTGTACGAGAATGTCTGTACGGTTGGCTACCCCAAGGGTGACCCATTCGCAGGCCATATCGGTATAGTAGCCATCCTTGTCAATCAGGTTAATACCATCATAGGCGATGTTGTTAAGGCACAGCCTGTCAGCAGTACTGTTTTCATCCGTAAACCAGCGTTTGGCCAGGGCACTCGCATTTTTAGGATTGCCACAGCGGCCGCTGCTATACATTGGTTGATTTGGGTCTATAAGAACAGGTTGTACCTTTTCTGTAGCGCTGCTGTTATCTTTCGATTTTTGAATAAAGATGCGGACATAGCCTTTGCCATCTACGCTACCATTCAACAGACGCAATCGGATCACCTGATTTTTGCTTACCGTAGTGGTAGGGATTCCGGCTGAAAGCAGTTGGCCATTTACCTTGGCGACAATCGTCTTGTTTTTCTTTTCATTTCCCTTGGCCGGAGTCGTACGAGCTTCTCCTTCAGTAGGGGGCGGAGCCAAAACCCGCTGAAGCATCAGTGGCAACTCTGTATAATTTTGCTTGCTGAATTTATTGGCTATTTCATCATCTATCTTTCCTTCTACAATGAGAAAACCGGCCATACCACCCGCAACCTGGTCGAATGTAGCGCCATGGGGATGGGGATGATACCAGTGAGTGCCCGGATAATGTGGGCTGCCATCCGGCTGTTTCAATTTGAATTTATAACGGGCCATTCCCACTACCTCATTGTCCATTAGTGCTGGTCCATTACCATCAACCACCCGGTAAATGAAGTCTTCCACAGGAATTACCCTCAGAAGTACGTTGTCAGAATGTACTTCTTCACTTGTCTCTTTCTGGCTGTTCTTAAACTGCCCTGGTGAGATATGAAGGCCATGGGTATGCAGGTTGGTGACATGTTGTTGATGGGGGCCATAGAGGTGGCTGTCAATTTCATAATCAAGCGTGTCCGGAGAAATCCGCTCATCTCCCTTTACCTTCCTGGCATCCTGTTTAGCGGCCCAGTAGCCGTCATTACCACTGAGGTTGTTGATCAGAAAGACTTCCAGATCCTGGTCACCCCGCAGGCGAAAAGTCGGGCCCGGTACTACTCCATTGTAGGCAAAAAGAGGATTGACGCTTCCGGGGGTAGTATTACCACCATTATCGTCAACGGTTAAAAAATGTGGGAAACCGCTGAACTCCACTTCCGGATCCAGCCTGAGCGCCTTCAGGTATGGAAGTTTGTTGATTTCTCGGTTGATCTTGTCTTTTCGGCTTTCCAGGTCAGCGGTGGCTACTTTTTCATTGTCTGAAGTAAACTGAAAAGGCTCAAGATCGTCTACCAGGTTGATTTCAGGAGGGGAATGCCATTCCTTGTTTTGTGCTCCGAGAAGAATCTTGCGATCTTCCGAGAGATTTGCCATACCTAATCTATCGGAAGAACCTCCTGTAGGTTTGCAACCAGAGATTGTGCCGGTTGAGACCAGGGCCAATCCTCCGGCACCCAGCATACTCTTCTTGAAAAAATCTCTACGACTGTCGCGTATTTTCTGCTCGGCCTCATTTTCTTTTGAGACCTCTTTTTTAGGTTCTTGAGACATGTGTATTAGTGTTAAGGTTGGGATAAAAAAGTGGTATTCTTATTCAAATAAAGATAGCAATCTTAACATTAAATTTATCACATTTTTTAATCGGTTCGTTCAAAATTGACAGTAAAAGGACCTGTGTGAAGGATCGGTTTCGGGTATTTCTCAACAGTTTGAATATAGAAGTGATGGTTAGGTCTATATCACCTTCTTCTTTTTCCAGGTGCCTTTTCTGAGCCAGATAAATGTTAGAATAGCCGGAATAACATAAGAGGCGGGGAATGACCACCAAACTCCCAGTTCGGCAAAGCTCTCATATCCCGTAGCTATCCAGGCAAAGGGAAATTGGATGATCCAGACCCCGATGATGGTAAAGATCATGGATTCCATGGTATTGCCTGAGCCACGCATGGTACCCACCATGGCCAGTTGAGCCCCCATAAAGCCGAAGGCCGGTGCTGTTATGCGTAAGAAAGTCACTGCCATATCTACCACATGCTCTTCCGCATCGAGAAATGCCCTGACGATAGGTTCTGCAAACACAAAGAAGCAAAAGCCGATAACTGTCATGGAACCAAAGGCAATGGTGGCAGCATATTTTGAGGTTTTTTCTGCCCGGTCTATTCTGTTGGCCCCGATGTTTTGCCCTACCAATGTGGCAGTGGCTTTCATAAGGCCCAGGGCTACGATCACCACAAAACTGATAAGTCTGGCACCTACACCATAAGCTGCCAGCACATCGGTGCCGAATTTAGCCGCTATACCGGTCATAAGTGTCAAACCCAGCGCTCTTGCAGAAATCTCCATGGAAGAAGGCATACCTAACTTGAAAGCACTTTTGAGCAGCGGGAAATCAAACCTGAAGGCTTTCAAGGTGAGCTTGAAATCGGTGTTCCCTTTGAAGAGAATATAAAAGCCTATGATAGCGGATAGTCCAAGAGTAGCCAGGGTGGAAAATGCCGCACCAGCTACGCCATAACCTGGAATGGGCCCCCAACCATAAATAAAAAGCGGGTCAAGAATAAAGTTAAGCCCAAGACTCAGTGCATTGATATACAGTGGGATTTTTACCTCACCAATACCACGAAGCAAAGACTGAAAGAGGATAAACCCAAAATTGAAGACCAGCCCAAGGAAAATTACCCTTTGAAAGAAATTGGCCTCTGCGAATATTTTGTCTTCCACACCTAGCCAGTGCAGAATGTTGGGTGAAAGCTGCCAGGCGATTGAAGACATCACGATGGACATCAGTACCACCATCACCAGCGTCTGAATGGCCACATGGTTGACCATTTTGAGGTTTTTGGCTCCCGCGTACTGGGCTACCAGAATTGCTCCGGCAAAACCAAAACCTGAGCAAAGAGAGATCATCAGAAAGTTGACGGGGTAGCTAACCGAAACGGCAGCCACTGCATCAGACCCAAGTCGACCTACCCAGAAGGCATCTACCAGCTGATAGCCGGTTTGCAGGAGATTGGCACCTATGATGGGGAAGGCAAGTGCTATCAGGGTCTTGAGGATATTACCTTCGGTAAGAGATGCTTTGGCTTGCTTCACAGGTAGCAGCGAATTTAGCAGGTATCTGGCGAATGACAGCTTAAAAATATGATTCATATTGAGGCGAAGTGTGGATGTTCTGTTTTGAATACAATTGCGCAGATTTTACCCTACTTTTATGGCCTGGCTTAAACAGCACTGTCAATTCAGATCATTGGTCTGAGCTTTGATAAGAGAGAGAATGGGACTCATTGAACTTATGGGATTGGTCAATCTGATCATCGCCTTTCAGGCGGTGTTTCTGGTTGTGCATTTTCTGCTCAAAAAGAAGGGCATTGTCCTTTTGAACAGGCTCCTTGCCTTATGTATCGGAGCCTTTGGCCTGGTAGCACTCAATACATTCTTCAGTCTGGCAGGTTACGACTTTTCTTCTGACCTCTTTCAAAAAGTATCCAACAATGTGATGTGGTTCATTGCTCCGTCCTTGTATTCATATGTGGCTTATCGCGAGTCGAATATCAGCCCGAGAGTAGTTCTTTGGCACCTGATCCCATATTTACCATTGGCAGCAATCAACATTCTGTTTGAATTCCCGGTTTTCAACAGTGTCATTGTGGTGGTTGCCTTTCTTCAAATGATTACTTATCTGTCATTGGCGGTTTATCTTGCCATAAAACGCTACCGAACTGATAAGAGGTTTTACTCCTGGGTTTTACCCATGCTTATCATCTTTGGATTATTGGTGTTGATCAATGTGCTTTTTAAAATACTTATGGCGCAGGGTATGCTCGATATTTCTCAAAACCTGCTTCAGGGCTTTACGGTTTTGTTGTCCATTCCCGTTTTCTATACCTCTTACAAAGAAATGAATTCAGGAAAAACAGAAGTGGCTGGAAAACGGTATCAGTCGACCCCGATTGATGATAGAAAGGCTGGTGATATTTTGAATTCAGTGGAGTACTATTTGAAAACAGAAAGAGGCTTCACTGATAAGGGGCTGACACTGAATAGGCTGTCTGAGAAGACCGGCATTTCGGCAAAATATATATCACAGGTGGTCAACTCCAGGCTGGGTATGAGCTTCTCTGATTATGTCAGCCAATTGCGCATTGAAGAGGCTGCGCGTAGCTTGTTGGATCCATCCAAGACCCATTTGACCATTGCTGCCATTGCCGATGAAGCAGGATTTTCATCCATCAGCAGGTTTAATCTCCTTTTTAAAAAACAGATGCAAGTCACCCCCAAAGCTTACCAAAAGGCCGGCTCAGTGGCTGAATAGTGGCTATATCACGATATAGCTATTCTTGAATCAGCATGGTTTCAGGTTGAACCATACCTTCGGCTTCAACTCAAAATGTATGAATTCAATGAAAAAAACTATTGGTAGCACCAAGCGGCAGGTCTTTCTGTTTTTCCTGGCCACTTATGTCTTTTCCTGGTCTATGTTTGCCCTGGGCAGCGCCCTGGATGTAACCCCCATACTCTTAATTGGTATCTGGGGGCCTTCATTAATGTCCCTCTTTTTCACCTATCGTTTTTATGGCAAGCAAGGGCTCCGGTCTTTCTTTGGCAGATTTAAAAGAGCCAATGTGCGCTGGTATTGGTGGCTTGCTTTGATTCTTTTACCCGCAGCTATTCACCTGGGCGGCCGATCTCTCTGGCAACTTTACTATGAGGGTGAAGTCAATCCCTTTTATCTGCCTTTGCAATATTGGGCAGGTAGCATTATTCCCTCTTTTCTCATAGCTGGTTTTGGAGAGGAGATGGGCTGGAGGGGCTTTGCCTTGCCGCGTTTGCAACAACATTATTCAGCGACCAAATCGGCTTTGATTCTGGGGCTGTTTCATACCATGTGGCATCTGCCTACCTATTGGCTGGGGCAGGGTATTCACAATGTGCCGGGAATCTATGTTTTGCTCTTTGTATTACCCTGGACCTTTATTTTCTGCTGGCTCTACAACCGATCAGGAGGGAGCTTAATTTTTGCGGTCAGCTTTCATGCCATATCAAACGCTTCTTTATCAATCATCAGGTTTATGCCTACAGATAACGAGGTTCCTATTTCACCAGAACTTATCACCCAAACCAGTCTGCCATCGGCATTGGCCGGACCTTACTTATCAGTAATTGCTGTATATGCAGTGGTGGCCCTGCTGGTATGGAAGTTTGGCAAATTCAACAAGGTCAATACGGATGTCCCTTAGGTTTTTTTTAAGAGAGACAGGCTTGTGGTGAAATGGGACCGCTTAGCACAATGTGATCTTGTGCTTCAAGGTCGTCCGGCAGAGCAGCCAGGCTTTTCATCTCAGTTTATATACCCTCTGTCTCGCTGGTTTCGGTGCAAGTAGGTAATTGGTTACATTGTTGATGTGATCAATTACCTTTTTTATGCTCAAAAGCTTCATTCTCGTTTCCTTCCGCAACCTCAGCAAATACAAAGTGTCCTCCCTGATTTCTTCCGGCAGTCTGGGCTTGGGCATTCTCTTTGCCTTTGTCATTTTTAAATTCACTGCTTTTGAGCGCAGCTTCGATCGGGCTGTTCCTGATTATGAAAAGAAGGTAAGGCTCAACTTCATGATCAATAATGGTGGAAACACTACCGTGCATGCTGCCACAGCCCCTTATCCCTTTACAGATCTGTTTGCATCTCAATCCGCTGAGATTGAGAGCTATGCCCGTTTTTTTGATGCAGGAGAGGGGATTTTGGCCTTTGAAGACCAGGTTTCGATAAAGACCCGGGGGATCACCTTTGCGGATGAAAGCCTGTTGGATTTCTTTGGAGTGCAAATAATCAGAGGAGCAGGTATTGACGACTATGACCTCAAGAGTGTAGTCATTTCGGCTTCGTTGGCCAATCAAATGTTTGGCGCACAGGACCCCTTGGGGAAAACGGTTACCTACCTGGGCGTACATGACTTTGTGGTCAAAGGAGTTTTTGGGGATTTACCGGAGAATTCCAGTGTTGATTTTCGGCTGGTGGGTGCCATGGGTTTTGTTCAAACACTCAGGCCTGCATACTACCAGGAGGGGAAAAACTGGGGCGGTTATTCTTTTCATACTTTTTATGAGCTGGCACCGGGTACGGATCATCAAGTGCTTGAGGATAAATTCAGGGACCTTTATTATCAACGTTTCGAAATTGATGCAGAAAAGCTGGAAGGAGAGGTTTTTGATTTTGAGCTGATCAGCCTGGCGGATATGCACCTGAATTCCGGGGTGGTCAGAGAGCAAACCGAATCAGGCAGCGAATCGAAAATACGTATGCTGGAATACCTGGCTTTCGTGATTCTGGCCATTGCCTGGATCAACTTTATCAACCTGCAGGCTACCAAAGCTCCCCAGCGCATGAAGGAAATTGGGGTGCGGAAGGTGTTCGGTGCAGGTGGAAAAAATCTGTATACCATGTTTTGCCTGGAGTTTGCGCTGCTCAACCTCATTTCCCTGGCAGGAGCAATAGGACTTCTCTGGCTTATCAATCCCTACCTTCCGGGTTTGACTACTGTCAATCTTGATCCGGGTATTCTTCCCCTTACCTCACATGCATGGTTACCTGCTTTTCTGCTGGCGGGAGTGCTGGTTTCTTCAATTTATCCTGCCATCGTCACCGTCAGAAATGGTGTTAATCTCAAAAGTACTTTTGCCGACAATCGTGCAGGCTGGTTTAAGAAAGGGTTGGTCACAGTTCAGTTTGCGGTATCTCTCTTCATGATCGCCTATACACTCACGGTTTATTGGCAGGTAGACCATATGACCAATCAGGACCCGGGCTTTGACACTGCCAAAGTATTGATGATTAATGGGCCGGTAACCCAAATGGAAAGCAATCGTCAGAATGCGGAGTTTGTTAAGCAGCAGGCCCTGAACCTGACAGGAGTGGAGCTGGCTACCTGGGGTGGGGCATCTCCTGGAGTGAACCAGGGATGGCAAGGGAATATCCGTGAAATGGACTCTCCGGAAGAGTTCTATCAAACAGCTTATTTCTCAAACATCACCAACGACTATTTTGAAGTTTTTAACCTTCAGGTACTGGCCGGTAGAATTCCACTGCTTAATACACCTCATACTGAGCCTCGCCTGGTGGTGAATGAAAGGGCCTTGAAGGGCTGGGGCTGGGATAGCCCCGAAGAGGCCATTGGTAAAAGAATTGGCTACGGATCGGGCTCAACTGTGGTGGCTGTGGTAGAAAACTTCAACAGCCTGGGCTTTCAGAGTGAAATTGATCCCAGGGTGTTTATTGTTGACCATTTGTATAAGGCACAGACGGCCAACGATTTCTTTCTGCTGAGGGTTGATCCGCGCCATACCCGGGAGATTGTGAGATCCCTGGAAGAGGCTTATAAAAGCTCATTTCCCGGAAATCCTTTTCATTATAGCTTTCTGAACGAAGAGTTCGATAGTCTTTATGCTACTGAAATGGCTTACAATAAGGTATTCTCCATTTTCAGCGGATTGGCCATTGCCCTGGCCTGCGTGGGTATGCTGGGGCTTGCGCGCTTCAGCGCCATTAACAGACGAAGAGAGATTGGTATCCGAAAAGTGCTCGGCTCCGGTGAGTTGCGTATCGTAAGGCTTTTCCTGAAAGAATACTTCTGGCTGGTAGCCCTGGCCTTTATCATCTCCACGCCCGTGTCTTACTATCTGATTGATGCCTGGCTGGATTCTTTTGCCTATAGGATTCCTATTGGTATAGGACTCTTTCTTTTGCCGTTGGCTGCGTTGTTTGTTCTGACTATGATCACCGTAGGCAGTATCAGCTATAAGGCTTCTCTGGCCAATCCGGTGAATGTGTTGAAGGAGTTGTAAGCGTTAATAAGGCCCTTAGACCTGATGAAACAACGGTAAAGAGATTCATACACCTTGTACCGGCTATATTCAAGTATTCGAACCAGGAGCTTCAGGCCGGTTTGATTGGACGGTCCTACCCAAACTCTTGCTAATATACCGCGTCAACAGAGCAAAGCCTGATCGGCAATTATGAGCAAATACATATACAAGAAGGTTGTTATTTCACTTGATTTGTCGTCAATTCGCGCAATTGACAGAGCGTTTTTTGTTTCTGAGCTTATAGCCAAAAACAGAAGTGATCCCAATCGAAATATGAACAGGGACTTGGGGTTTTGTGTCGATTCAAACCTAACCTAATAAAGAGACCAGATGGATAATTTTTTACCCAATCAAAGATGGACCAGTGAGGGTGAACCTGAACTAGGTGTGGGAATCGTAACTGAAACAGGGAAGGGCCGGGTAAAAATACATTTTCCCGTACCAAATGAAATACGCTTGTACGCCATGTCAAATGCTCCCTTGAGGAGGGTGGTTTTTAAGCCGGGAGATACCGTTGTTGACGTGGATCAACGTCCATTGCTGATAGAACGCGTAGAGCAACAAGGGGATTTGTACATCTATCTTGGTGAGGGTAGGTCTTTGTCTGAGACCCAGTTGGGGGAAGTATCTGTTCAGCATGGGGTGGAAGATCGTCTTTTTATGGGGGAGGTGGATGCACCGCGGGCTTTTGCCTTGCGCAGGGCGACCCTCGAACATGATTACAGCAGGAGAATCTCGCCAGTCAGCGGATTTGTTGGCGGCAGGATCGACCTGATACCGCATCAGCTTTATATAGCCCATGAGGTAAGCTCTCGATATGCCCCCCGGGTATTGCTTTCAGATCAGGTGGGGCTGGGGAAAACCATTGAGGCTTGCCTTATTCTCCATCGCTTGCTTTTAAGCGGACGAATTTCCAGAGTGCTGATCCTGGTGCCGGATTCCCTGATTCACCAGTGGTTTGTAGAGATACTCAGACGATTTAATGGTTGGTTCCACATCTTCGATGAGGAGCGTTGTGCTGCAGTGGAAGAGGGAGCACCGGAGGGAAATCCCTTTCTGGAAGATCAACTGGTTATTTGTAGTGTTGATTTTTTGGCAGGTTCAGCCAAAAGGGCCAGTCAGGCCATGTCTGCAGGCTGGGATATGCTGATCGTGGATGAGGCCCACCACCTGGAATGGTCTGTAGACAAGGTAAGTACGGAGTATGCTGTGGTGGAACTGCTGAGCAAAGTGGCTAAAGGGCTGCTGCTGCTCACCGCTACTCCGGAACAGCTGGGTGTGGAAAGCCATTTTGCCCGACTTCGCCTGCTCGACCCCGAGCGATATGCCGATTACGAAGCTTTCAAAAACGAACCACAAGATCACCAGGAGATCGCAAATGTGGTGGAGACTCTGTCTTCCGGGAAAAGCTTAAAACCTGCTGATCTCGAATTGCTGGAATCATTGTTTGGTGAGGAGAGGGTGGCTGCGCTGACAAAGGGAGGGGCATCTGTACGCAACAATCTGATTGAAGATTTGCTTGATCAGTATGGGCCCGGACGAGTCGTTTTCCGTAATACCCGGTCTGCGATGAGTGGATTTCCGAAAAGAAAAGCGCACTTGGTTCCTATTGAAGTAACAAAAGACCATGATCTCTGGCTTAAACGCCTCTCGAAGGAGTTTTCTGAGGATCTGAAGGCAACTCCAGCCACAAGACAAAGGTTTTGGTTTGCCGAGGACCCACGGGTAGACTGGTTGGTAGAGCTGATGGATAAGCTCCAACCTTCCAAAGTACTCTTGATCTGTAGAACCAGGGAAAAGGTATTGTCGCTGGAAAAGGCTCTGGCCAAACGAACGGGTATTAAAGTGGCTGTATTTCACGAGGAGCTTACCATTGTGCAACGTGATAGAAATGCTGCCTGGTTTTCAGAACCCGATGGAGCACGCCTGCTGCTCTGCTCTGAAATAGGCAGTGAAGGCCGGAATTTTCAATTTGCACATCACCTGGTGCTGTTTGATCTACCCGCTCATCCCGAGTTGCTGGAGCAACGCATTGGTCGCCTGGACAGGATAGGGCAGGCGGAGGATATCCACATTCATATTCCCTATGTTTTGGGAACTCCCCATGAGGTATTGGTGAGATGGTTTCACGAAGGACTGAATGCTTTTGAAGAAAATCTGGAGGGCGGCAATCAGCTGGCTCAGTTATTCAGGGAAAGACTTTTAAATACGACAGCAGTTTTTGGGTCGTCAGAGGCTGATGGTCAACTGGACTCTTTGATTGCAGACTCCTCTGCCTTTCAAAAGGAGCTGAAGGAAACCCTGGCCAAAGGCCGGGACCGACTACTGGAGATGAATTCTTTTCGTCCGAAAGTGGCGGAAATACTGGTGGAACAGATCAGAGCAGAAGACAAAGACCCGGGTCTGGAAAATTATATGATCAGGGTTTTTGATCAATTTGGAATTGATGTAGAAGATCTGGCTTCCCGAACCTATTTACTGCATCCCTCAGGAGCCAATACCGCAGCCTTTCCCGGTATTCCTGATCAGGGTATTTCTATCACCTTCGACCGGAAACGTGCTTTGAGCAGAGAGGATGTGAGCTTTGTGAGCTGGGACCACCCAATGGCTACGGGTGCCATCGATATGGTTTTGGGTGATGGTCTGGGTGGAGCCGGTTTCGCTATCCTGCGGGGTGGAGAAGATAATGCAGTTCTGATTGAAGCCCTCTTTGTCTTGGAAACTTCCGGTGGACAAGACCTGCATGTTGATCGTTTTCTGCCGACTACTCCCTTGCGCGTGGTGGTGGACCATACAGGTGAGGAGGTGACTGAGGATTACCCTGTGGAAATGCTCAACCAACGGCTGATTCCCGGGCTTATTGATGATTTGCTTCAAAACGACACTCTGGTAGACATAGTCCTGCCGAAAATGCTGTCGACTGCCCGGGAGGTTGCTGACTCTCTTGCTGCCAAAGAAATATCAGAGGCTATGGAGCGTATGGATGTTACGATGAAGCATGAGATTGGCAGACTGGCCTTTTTATATAAGAAGAACAAAGACATCAGGCCGGATGAAATCAAGATAGCGCTAAAGGAGCAGGCAACGCTTGGCCATCTGATCAATGATGCCCGCATCAGGCTGGATTCAATTCAATTGATTCGGGTGGATGAATAGTAACTCATGAACGAAGATCAGGGATAGCAGACAGGAGATAAACTACCGTTTGTCCTTTTGGAACCTCCTGGTCAGAGTAACCAGAACCTCAGGCCTTTTTTTACCATTCAATTCGTCAACAAGCTCATCGGGTTGCCTTTCGTAGAGTTCACCCCACCACTTTTTAATCTTTACATTCCAAATGCGCCATCCACCGGGTACTCCCTTGGCTACATACCTTCTTTTTGGTTTTCCCACGATTGGTTTAGTGAAAGGCTTTATTTACAAGTTTTAACAAACCACCCCGCATTACATGCGTGATGGATTTCATATTGGCAATGTCCTTGGAAGGATCCTGATCAAGCACAATCAAATCGGCCATTTTCCCTTTAGTCAGGGTGCCGAAATCTGCAGAACGTTTCATGGCTATTGCCCCGTTTTTGGTGGCCATGGTAATCAGGTCAGTGGCAGGAATACCAGCGGCCTGCATGGCAATCATTTCATCGTAGATAGAAAAACCATGGTAAGTACCCGGGTTACCTGCATCTGTGGCAACCGCAATGGTGATACCTGCCTCATGAACCTTTTTCAGATTCCCGGCCATTATAGCTTCATATCCACCCAGAAAGTTTCCAAAACCCGTGATCCTGCCATCCAGATTGAAATTATCGGGCAGCTGACTTTCGTAAACCGTACTGGATTGTAAATGGGCCGTGATTCGGTCATCCAATACGTCATTTGGTGCATTGACCTTTCTAAGCTCTTTTAAGGATTTGTAGGCCTCGTAATAACCTCTCACAACTGTGAGGGTAGGGAGGTAGATCACATCATTGGCCTTGGCCAGTTGAATAAACTCATCATCAATTTCCTGATCGTCTACACTGTGTACCAGCACCTTTGCACCCAGACGCAAGGCTTCTTTTGCCTGGTCCAGACTGGTGGAATGTACAATAAGCTGATTACCCTGCTTTTTGGTTTCATCGGCTACGGCTCTTACGCTTTGCATAAAGGTGGAGTCATTCAGGATCAAACCCCAAACCTTGATACCCGTTGATCCCAATTCGCTGTGCCTGCGTACTGCTGACCGGCCTGTTTCCGGAGAGTCCAGATACAGCATCTGCTTTTCGCTGGCCGTGTTAAAAAAATCGAGCGTGGTTTCTGGGTAGCCTGAAATCAAGGGGCCTGCTGTTGCCACGTGAGGTGCACTGAGATTATTCTCTGCCATGGTCTGCCTTTCTATGCTCCACTCAAAACCACCGACATCGTATACCGCGGTAATACCCGACCTTAAATAGGTTTCATAATAGGAGGAGGGATTGGCTCGCAGGTCTTGCTGCAAATCCTCAAAATTCAGCGAATCCCGCAAGTCTACCACATCCGGGCGCCCATCAAAGAAACCTGTTTGGGCAAAGTGGATATGGCTATCCACCAGGCCTGGCGTGATAAATTTGCCGGTAACATCGATGACTTCTGAACGTTTAGGTATTTCGGTTTTGGGTCCTCCGATATTCTGAATCTTTCCGTCTTTAATGATCATCACAGCCTTCTCAATCTGGCTTCCCGTACCATCAAAAACTGTTGCTCCCTTAAGTACGGTGTATTCAGGGATTGCAGATTCATTCGAAGAGCAACCGAGGCAAATCAATACGGCCAGGATCAAAAGGTA
This sequence comes from Roseivirga sp., assembly GCA_021404565.1. Taxonomy (GTDB): domain Bacteria; phylum Bacteroidota; class Bacteroidia; order Cytophagales; family Cyclobacteriaceae; genus Roseivirga. The sequence goes on from JAAWWF010000006.1 coordinate 92,700, forward strand.
GGCAGGCTTTAACATGTTGGTATATGCTTGTTTTGTGGAATTTAGGGAATAAGCGCTTTGGGTGGTTAATAAACAGATGAAATCTGCTGAAGGGGTGAGCACATCAGTATCAATTACAGCAGGTGGGACTTCCACATTACTGCCCTTGCCCGATCTTGTTAATTTTTAGTTTGAGACTGTAAAAGCAATAACATTCTGTTAATTTCACTCGCAACAGCAAAGCGTCAGCATGCTGACAACCGATTTTTTTTAACAGAAGTCCATTTACATGAATCTCAACAAGACCATCTCAGTACTTTTTATTGCGCTATTGTCAGGTATTATATTCACCTGTTGTGAGCCTGAGGAGACCAAAAGCACCTTCTTATTGGGACAAGGTACTGGTATTGGTGGCGTCACTCTAATGGTCAAGGACTTAGAATCAGCTATTGCTTATTATAAAGACAGCCTGGGCTTTAATATTCGCGGCACTGCAGAGGAAGGTGAATTTCCAGGGGCATTGGCCAATGGCTTCAGACTTAGCGATATGTCTTCATTTGATTTGTTGTCATTGAATGATTCCGCAGAAGAAAGCACCATTCCGGCATTTATACCATCATTTCTGGCAACTGGTGAGGGAGTTCGCCTCTTTTCATTCTCCAGTTCCTCTGTAGATTCTACTTTTGTTGGCCTTAGCGCCAGTGGCTATCAAATGGACTCAGTACGGTCATTCCGAAGCAGCGCCAAAAAACCAGACGGTTGGTCATTTGACGATGGCGCACCGTCAGCCAAAAGCCTCGATTTCGATGCAGCAGTACCACCTGCCCATCTTCCCCGGTTTATTCAGGATGTCGGGACCAACTACGCTGAAAGAGACAGTGACTGGAGAACCTATTATGTCTATAACAGAATGTTCAATAAACATCCTAATGGTGTGGTGGGGATATCAGCCATCCGCCTGGTGGTGGAAGACCTGGAAGCAACGCAGCAGGAGTACGAAAAAATGGGTTTGGAGCTGATTGAGCAAAATGAGGCTGGGGCCAGGTATCGTATTTCCCGAAATCAGGAGCTTCATCTGGTAGCTGCCGAGAGTAATCAATCGCTGAGTGATTTTTTGACTCAGAAAGGAGAGGGAGTATTTGCTTTAAGGTTTGAAGTAGAAAACCTTGATTCGACTTATAGCTATTTCGAAAAAGAGCTCCCTGCGGCCGCTTTGACCAAAACGGCAGACCAATTAAGTGTTCTGCCTGAATATGCCCATGGTGTACAACTTGAGTTTATCGAGGAGTCATACGACCAGGGACTTATGGTGAGGCAGCTTAGTTTTCGTGATGGGTTAGACAGCATCGCTGAAATCCATGCCGGGGAGCTATATACTAAATATTGTGCCCTGTGCCATGGGGATGACAGACAGGGCTACGCTGCGGACAATGCCCCTTCGCTACGATCCAGGTCACTCCTGGCTACCAGCAAGAATAACAATTTTATGAGGTACACCATCCAGTATGGCAGGGCCAATACTGCCATGGGTGGGTATTTAAACAGACAGGGCGGCCCTATGGAGTACATAGAGGTAGAATTACTGCTGGAGTACTTATACCAAATGGCCGAGGTAGAAGAACCCATTGAAGTTTCGAGAGAGCCTGTTTTAGGAGATATTGAGCTGGGTGCTACATTATATGAAACAAACTGTTCGGTTTGCCATGGGGCAAACGGAGAGGGAGTTACGGCACCGGCCTTGGGTAATCCGATGTTGCTGGCCACGGCTACCGACCATTTTCTACGATATGCTATTGCCGAAGGACGGGACGGCACACCTATGATTGCCTTTAAAGACAGCCTGAGCAGCGATAAAATTGATGCTCTGACCGCATTTTTGAGGAGTAGGGCCTCAGGCTGGGATATTCCACAGGGAGATACGGTGGCCGTACCTAAACCGGAGGAATACGTTTTGAACCCCGATGGGGAAACACCTGTTTTTGAGTTGAAAGAAGGTAAATATGTGTCTTCCGAGCAGGTAAATCAGGCCCTGGAGGATGGCAAGAAAATGATCATCCTGGATGCCAGGTCAGAGGTGGCTTGGCGTCAGATGCATATTCCCGGAGCGATACCGGTCCCTTATTACGAAGATCCCGAAAACTTTGTAGATGACATACCCAACGATGGCACCCAAATCGTCATTTACTGTGCCTGTCCGCATGCTGCCTCAGGGCGTGTACAAAATACCCTGAGACGGCAAGGTTTTAAAAACACGGCCATTATCGATGAAGGGATTTTGGTTTGGGCGCAAATGGGTTTCCCGGTACGGAATGGGAGTTGATGGGTGTTGATCTTGGTGTCAAGGTCAATGCTTAATCCGTCTTAGAAACGTAGATTAGGATAGAGATTATTGACTGACATTCAAGATTATTCAATTGGGCATAACGCCTGGCTAAAATGAGTATGCACCCCAGCCGCTAGAAGCGCTGAAACTTCCTGTTTGCATTATCCTTTCATATTGTGTGGCTCGCATATTCATTTTTAGCATTTGTTAGACTGTGTTCAACTTACTTCTCCATTCCTTATCTCTTACAACTACAAAGTCCGGAATTCTTTCTTCTTTTATCCGCGCTTCGAAGTATTTATCATTGGTCAAATCAAGAATGGCCCTGACAATCCCAACTTGAGCCCACCCATCTTGTGGTTTGGTAATTTTTCTTTTTGGAAAAGTTTCAATTTCAATTTCTTTGAGGTGAGGCTTGACTTTTTCAAGTCCTTCAATAATATCCTTAATGGAGATTTGATCCTTGAGTAATTCGTTAAGCAAGTCTCTAGTAGTGTCAATATTGCCAGATCGATCTGAGAAATAGAAATCTAAAAACGCTTGTAAGCTATCTAGATCTAATTTTGTATCTATTGGGAAGTGTCCTCCTTCAACCTCTGCATTTTTAATTAACGAGTTCCGATATGCAATACTCTCAGCTTTAATTTCCTCAAATTGTTCATCAGATTCTTCTAGTTTGGCGCTTATCCTAAAAAGTTTCCGTTCTAGGTGCGGAGGAATGTGAATTTTTTGCTTGTATGCAAGTTTATGTTCTATTTCAGCCCATGCATGCATTAAAATTGTTCTGACTTGAAACTCTATCTTTAAATTCTTCAGATTCTTATAATTCGGAGTTTTTAACCAACTGTTCTTTATTTGACCTATTAAATGATGAGATCTGTAACCAAACTGGTCAGATTTTAGCAAGTCTTCTTTGTCTTGACTTTCTTTAATGTCAAACTCTCTATTTACAATTTCACAAATTCGTTCAACATCACTTTGATAAAAACAAATAATTCTGGTACCACATATATCTTCTATATCAATGAATGGATCCGTGTAATTCTTTCTATCTATTTTTTCCAAGAAAGACTCAACCTCTTTCACCCTAAAACTGATAGTTAAGTAACTTATTCCAGCCTCCTTCAAGAAGATTCCTAGAGCCTCAGAAACGTTCTTACCAAGAGAGGTATACTTTGGTATAAGGTCTGTGTATTTATTTTCTATTTCTTGCTTTGAGTTGCTCATAATTGAGTCTAACACGTTTATATCAGGAAGTTGCTTAAAAGCTCCGGAATAACCAATCATATTATACTGTAAAGGAGAATAAATGGTAAAGTTCCGGATATTTTCCTTTTGGTGAGCAAGGGCACTAAAAAGGAGTTATTCCGGAACTCCAAAATCCTTTCACCAGGTTTAGATCGCGAAGTGACCATGCTTTAATCTGGGTGTTTGTCTATTACACGGATCGGGTTGTTATTGGCTTTACCAAAACCAGGCGGGTTCAATACCGTTTAGTTAAGAGTTTTTCCGCCCCTTAATTCCCTCCTTGCTTCGCCATAGCGGCTACCCGGAGGCAAGAAAGGGAGAAGTGAATCCTTTTCTATCACCCTTTCTTGCCTGGGGAGGGCGCGAGGCGGAATTGAGTTTTTAATATCAAATCCCTTAACCTAATGGTATTTAACCCGAATCATGTAACAGGTTTTGACTTACATGATTCGGGTTAAATCTTGATTCTCAAGATTCTTTAAATCAAACGGTTAGCTGTCTAAGCTGACCAGCAGCCCTTCCAAGCCTTGTTTAAAGGCATCACCGGCAGTATCAGAAACCGACCTGGAATGCATGTAGTCTGTACAAATCTTGTCCAGGTCTATTCTTACTACTTTGTAACGAGCATGCTTTCCGATTTTGCGGATCAATGCATCATAGGGTTCTCCAAAACCCGGTAGATTATGGATGATGATATCTGTTATGGGGTTATCTCCCTGGCTTCCGTAGGGCATTGAATTTACTTAAAAGCTGGAATACCGGTAATCTCAGCACCTAATATCAGCAGGTGGATATCATGTGTTCCTTCATAGGTAACTACCGACTCCAGGTTAGCCATATGACGCATCATGGGGTACTCACCGGTAATACCCATACCCCCATGCATTTGTCTCGCTTCACGGGCGATGTTCAGTGCCACTTCCACAGCATTTCTTTTGGCCATAGAGATTTGTGAGGTAGAGGCTTTGCCTTCGTTAAAGAGCTGGCCTAAACGCAGATTGAGCAGCTGAGCCTTGGTGATCTCAGTCAGCATTTCAGATAGCTTCTTTTGCTGGAGCTGGAAGGAACCGATGGGTTTGTCAAACTGGATGCGCTCAGCGCAGTAGCGTCTGGCAGATTCGTAGCAATCCATAGCAGCACCTATGGCGCCCCAGGCAATGCCATAGCGGGCAGAATCCAGACACATCATAGGAGCACCCAAACCGCTCTTATTCGGAAGCAGGTTCTCTTTCGGTACTTTCACATTGTCAAATACCAACTCGCCTGTAGCACTGGCTCTCAGCGACCATTTGCCATGAGTTTCAGGGGTAGAAAAGCCTTCCATACCACGCTCTACAATCAGTCCGTGAATACGTCCTGTTTCATCCTTGGCCCATACTACGGCTATATCCGCGAAAGGGGAGTTGGAAATCCACATTTTGGCACCATTGAGCAGGTAGTGATCGCCCATGTCCTTGAAGTTGGTCACCATGCCAGATGGGTTGGAACCATGATCGGGCTCCGTCAGACCAAAGCAGCCCAGCATTTCACCGGAAGCCAGTTTGGGCAGGTATTTCATGCGCTGCTCCTCCGAACCAAATTTGTAAATAGGGTACATCACGAGTGAGCCCTGTACAGAAGCAGTAGAACGCATACCTGAATCGCCACGCTCAATCTCCTGCATAATCAGGCCATAAGAGATATAGTCCATACCGCCACAGCCATATTTTTCAGGAAGCTGTGGACCAAAAGCTCCGATTTCACCGAATTTCTTGACGATATCCTGGGGAAAGTAAGCGTTCTCAGCCCAGCTTTCGATGTAGGGTGAGATTTCTCTTTTCACGAAATCGCGCACAGCCTGTCTTACCATTAGGTGCTCTTCTGTGAGCATGGCATCCATGCCGTAGAAGTCAGGATGCTCAAACAGGTCTTGTTTGGCTGATTTTTGGATATTCGGGGTATTTGGTACGCTCATGTTTACTTTGGTTTCTCCATTTAATGTCTCAACTTTGCGAGGCATTTTTTCATCTATGCAAACGTATGAACAAGTCCGAAATCGACCAAAATATAATCGACCGAATTCAGCAGCTCGAAGAGAAGTACAAAGTAATGGGGCAGGATATGTCTTCTTACCTGGACGGACTCCTCTATGCAGACTACCTGAAATACTGGGATTATATTAATCTTGATTCATTGCTGGGTTTGCAACAGCCCAAAACGAATTTTCCTGACGAGATGATTTTTATCGTCTACCATCAGATCACTGAGCTTTATTTTAAACTGACCCGTTGGGAAATGGATCAGATTCACAAACTCGCTCACCCCGATATATCTTTCTTTACAGAGCGCCTGAAGCGAATCAACAACTACTTCGAGCATCTCTGCCATTCCTTTACCATTATGACTGATGGGATGGAGCGTGCCCAGTTTCTGAAATTCAGAATGTCACTCTTGCCCTCTTCAGGTTTTCAATCGGCCCAATACCGCCTGATAGAGATAGGCGCTACGGATATGATCAACCTGGTGCACTTGACGAGGCGTGAGGAGTTCGACCCCTATTCAACGGTAGAAGAGTTATATGAAGGCATTTACTGGCAGGAGGGAGCAACTGAGCTCGCTTCAGGAGAGAAAACACTCACCCTGAAACAGTTTGAAGAGAAGTACTCTGAAGAGTTTATCCGATTGGCTTCGGCCACCAAGTCTACCAACTTCAACCGCGCTTTTCTGACCCACTATGCTGACCTGGAGGGAACCGATGAGCTGAGAGAAACGCTGAGAAGGTTTGACGTACTGGCCAATGTGGAATGGCCACTGGCACACTATCGCTCTGCGGTACGTTATCTGCAAAAAGACCCCGAAGACATTAAAGCCACCGGAGGTACCAACTGGCAAAAATACCTACCACCGCGATTCCAGAAGGTGATTTTCTTTCCGGAACTCTGGACAGAAGAAGAACAAACAGAATGGGGTAAAGGCTGGGTGCTGAAACAGTTATCTGGTAATAAAAAAGGTCAATAAGCGTCATTGCCAGCATCGCGAAGCAATCTTCTTGCTTTACCGGTGAACTGATTAAAGAGTACAGAGACTCCGAAAGAAAGATTGCCAGGGTCGCTCTTAAGCTCCCTTGCAATGACGATATAAGCGAATTAAACTTTAGCCATAAATAGGCTACACTATGAAAAGAATAGTAGAAACTACCCTAAAGCCGGAAGAGGCTTTTACACCCGAACTCTTCAAAGAAATTATACTCAAGCGGGCCAGGATGGATGATCCCACTGCTACCGTCAGACCGCTCCGAAGGTCGATTGATGCTCGTTCTAAAGCTGTAAAGGTCAATATCAAGGCACAGGTTTTCGCGAATGAAGAAGTACCGCCCTTACTATCTTACAAGAAGGACTACCCGAATGTGACTAATGCCGATCCGGTGATTATTGTAGGGCTGGGTCCTGCAGGCATGTTTGCCGCACTGCGTCTGATTGAACTGGGCCTGAAACCCATTGTGATTGAGCGAGGTAGTGCTGTGAGGGAAAGAAGAAGAGATATCGCTGCCATCAATAAAGATCATGTGGTCAACCCCGAGTCCAACTATTGCTTTGGAGAAGGAGGGGCGGGAACCTTTTCGGATGGTAAACTCTATACGCGCTCGAAGAAGCGCGGTGATATCATTAGGGCACTGGAGATTCTGGTGGCCCATGGAGCGACAGAAGATATCCTGATCGATGCACATCCGCACATAGGCACCAATAAACTACCGAAGGTGGTGGAGCAGATCCGAGAGAGCATTTTGGGTGCCGGGGGTGAAATCCACTTCGATACCAAGGTGACTGACTTCATTGTGGAAAGCGAAGAAATGAAAGGTGTGGTGCTGGGAGATGGCACCAAAGTAACCGGGCTGGGAGTAATCCTGGCTACCGGCCATTCGGCCAGAGATATCTTTCACCTGCTGGATAAGCAAAAAGTACTGATTGAGGCCAAACCTTTTGCCATGGGGGTGCGCATTGAGCACCAACAACGGTTGATTGATAAGATTCAATACCACTGTGATGATCGCGGAGAATTTCTTCCGGCATCTCCTTATACCCTGGTAAGCCAGACACAGTACGATGGCAAGCAGCGAGGCGTATTCAGCTTTTGCATGTGCCCGGGAGGCTTTATTGTGCCCTCGGCTACGGCTGAAGGTGAAGTGGTAGTGAATGGTATGAGCCCAGCACGAAGGGATTCGAAATATGCGAATTCAGGGATTGTCACAGCCATAGAGCTGGAAGATTTAAAAGATTATGCTCAATACGGTTCGTTGGCCGGGCTCTATTTCCAAAAAGAAATAGAGCAGCGTGCCTGCCAGATAGCGGGCGGTACCCAGGCAGCACCAGCCCAGCGGATGGTTGATTTTGTGAAGGACCGGGTCTCAGGCACGCTTCCTGATACTTCGTATCAGCCCGGCCTCAGTTCGGTCGATATGAACGAGGTTTTGCCAGAATCAATCACTTCTCGTCTGCGCGATGGTTTCAAAAGCTTTGGGCGTAAAATGAAAGGCTACTACACCAACGAGGCTCAGATTGTAGGGGTGGAGAGTCGCACCTCATCACCGGTGAGGATTCCCAGAGACAAGGAAAGCTGCGAGCATGTACAGATTAAAAGACTGTACCCCTGTGGAGAAGGAGCAGGTTATGCCGGTGGTATCATTTCAGCGGCTATGGATGGAGAAAAATGTGCTGAGCGGCTGATGGCGCGGTATGTGAAAACTTAGGGATCTGAGGACAACTTCGGTCGGCAAGAGGCTATTTCAAGAAATAAGGAAGAAAATAAACTCAACGACTTATCTTCAAAGACGAACTGGAACAATTGGCTTAGCACAGGCTCTTTTAATTGAAAGGTGAATTTTTATTAGCATATTAATATCGATAAGCTTTTAGTATGATGTATATAAAACCCAATATTAAACTTAATCGGAATATTATAAATTTTTGTGTTTGAAATTAGTCTATGGAAAGCAATGTAGAAGTTCTTAAAAGGCTTTTAGGTCAAGGAAAAATGGAAAAGGCTTTATGTATACTTTTAGACACCAAAATATCGAAAGGTGACTTTGAAGAGGTCACTGTCTTGTCAGCAGAATATAATGAGGTACTCAAACAGGTTCGACTCGGGATAATTGATACACGCGAAGAGATACTACTAAAGAGTCGGTTAGTTAATAGGTTAATGGCTTTCTTAAATGGCTTAGAATATCCTAGGCCTGATGTCGAGTTAAGAGTTAATTATAACAGTAATAAAAGAAAGGCTTTAGTCATTGGGTGTAGTGAATATGAGCATGTCGGTAAACTTCGAAATCCAATTAATGATGCTGTCCGAATGGCTCAAAAATTAGAATGCCTAGGGTTTGAAGTCATATTAAAAAAAAATCCACAATTGAAGGACCTTAAATCATCCTTCCTTTCTTTTGAGTCTGTTTTAGGGGTTGACGATATAGGGTTACTTTTTTTTGCCGGTCACGGTATTCAGGTTCAGGGAGAGAATTATTTAGTTCCTGTGGATGCCTTGGTTGATTCCACAAACCAAATAAGTGCTACTTGCGTAAAACTGGATGATTTGCTATTAAAAATGGGTGCAAGTGAGGCGCTAATAAAAATCATTCTCCTAGATGCATGTAGAAACAACCCCTTTGACCGAAATATGACCCAAAGAGTCCTAAGAAGTGGCTTTGCCCCAACTAATGCGGCAGCAGGTTTTTTTATTGGGTATGCAACGGCTCCTGGCCAGGTTGCTTCTGACGGGACCGGAAACCATGGGTTATACACAGGGAGTATTCTCGAAGAGATCGAAGGCCGTAACAATTCGATTAATCAATTATTCCAAAAAGTAAGGCAAAAAGTTATTGATGAATCAAATGGTAGGCAAGTGCCCTGGGACTCTAGTTCATTGTTGAAAGATTTTCTTTTTATTGAAAATAATGATTAAGTGATTTTTTTTAATAACAATATTATATAGTGTATTATTCATATTTTATTATAATAATATTAATAATAATTATATTTTTTTTGATTTACTCTATTTATAGATTAAGAATAAAATTTCTTTTTTTAAAAAAAGATAATGAAGTCCTTCTCAAGAGATTTAATGAAAGTATCAGGGAGGCTGAAGTGAATGCAATGACGGCCATGACCGAAGGGCAAGAAAGGGAAAGGACAAGAATAGCTAGAGATTTACATGATAGGCTTGGTTCTACACTAAGTCTGGTAAAAATTCATTTTAAGAGTTTAGAGGAGAGGTTGGATGAATTAGATAAGAAAGAATTAGATAAGAAAGAATTTGCTGAGGATTCTCAGAGACTTAGGAATGCAATGGAGCTTCTTGATACTGCTTCAGATGATGTGAGAAGAATGGCTCATGACATGGCGTCAGGAGTTTTGATGAAGTTTGGGCTAATTCCTGCAATTGATGATCTAGCAGAGACAATAAATGGCGCAAAAAATGGGCTTGAAGTGAATGTATACACTTTGGCTTTTAATGAAAGGTTGAGCTACGATATTGAGCTAAGTGTATACCGAATTGTACAAGAATTAGTCACAAATGTTTTGAGACATGCTGATGCAAAGAGTGTTTCTGTGAGTCTGGCCATGAAGAAGTCAACCTTGATTTTGTCTATTTCGGATGACGGTACCGGATTCGACCTTAAAACAAGCAAAGAGCAAGGAACTGGACTAAAAAATGTTGAAGCTAGAGCGCAAAAGCTGAAAGGTCGATTGACCATAGACAGTCAACTGGGGGTTGGAACATTTGTCGAGGTATCAATTCCTGTTGAAGCTCCAGAGGAGGTAATCAATCAAGGACAAAAGGCCATAGATACATGGATGAATGCCGAAAAAAAGGCTTTTATGTATGAAGCGAAAATCATTCTGATCGGCTCTGGCGGGGTTGGTAAAACAACTCTCTGTGAAAATCTATTGGATGGTAATTATGGCATCTCCACTCATGAAAGCACCCCTGGTCTTGAAATACGACATTGGATAACAGAGGTTGAGCATCAAGGTAGGGTGGTGAATTTCAGGTTCAATATTTGGGACTTTGGAGGTCAGGGCAAATACCGGGCAGTCCAGCAGTTCTTTTGCTCAAGAAACACTATTTATTTATATGTGACTGATGTTAACGATGATGACGAGAATTCAAGTGATAAGTATGTAGGGTTACGCTATTGGAATGATCTCATAAACAGTTTTTCCGTGAGAGGAGGGAGAGTGTCTAATCCTTTAATTTATGTTTACAACAAGATAGATAAGGATCCACAATACATAAGGAGTATTAGCAAGCGTAAGCAAGATATGGATGAACTTCCTGATACCCCCAAGGTAAATAATATTCGTCCTGTTAGCTGTCTTAACGGTAAGGGGCTAGATGAATTGAGATCAGATATACTTTCCATGCTGAAGCATTCAAATGAAGAACTCTTAAGCAAGAAATACCCAACTCGTTGGCTTAGCTTAAAAAAGGAGTTGGAAGGATTAAGTGCCAACTATATATCTTTTGAACAATATGAGTTTATATGTGATAAGCATGGACTTGATATATCAAGGGGAGAAGAAGAGCTTAGCGAAGCTGAGTTATGGCTACAGACTCTGCATGACATAGGAATTGTTGTTTATTTTGGGAAAGTTCCATATTTGAAAAATATAATCATACTTAAGCCAGATTGGCTTAGAGCTGCAGCTTATGATGTCCTTAGTTGTCAACGTGTGATTTTGAATTTGGGAAAATTCTTTCCAGAAGATTTCGAACATATCTGGCCCAAGAATACGCGAGATGAAAGAGATCGCCTAATTGAACTAATGAAGGCTTTTGAGCTTTGTTACGAGGACGATGGTTCTAGACGCTTTTTAGTACCAGCTTTGTTCTCTGAAAATCCCCCAAAAGAATACCAAGGACTTAAGGCATTGATAACCCATGAGAAGTTTGACCAGGTTTCCGTTAAATGCATATTTTCGCCTATTTTGCCTGCAGGTGCCTTTCACAAGCTTTTAATAAAAGAAAAACGGAGGATACTTAGAAACATATGTTGGCAGACAGGGGCTGTTTTTCAGTTTGGGAAGTCTTTTATAGAAGTGCAAGATTCCTGGACTGACAATACAGTTTACTTAGTAGGTTTTGGTGTGGATATTGCTAAGCATTTGGAATATATGGTGAGATGTATAGAAAATCTTTTGCACACTGATTATAAACCTGATTTAACATTATCGACAGTGCTTAATTACAAAGACGAGGAGTTTGATTTTATCAAGCTTCTTGATCAGTTGAGAAGTGGCGGGGATTATATATATAGTAAGCATCATAAATCACTCATTTTTATTAAGGATTTGATCCAAGGATTACCTATCGAATCTAAACAAAATGAGCTTTATAGTATTAGAAGAATCAGGGATTTAATTTCAAAAAATGAGATTAAGAAAGCAATTACGGGTCTGGAAAGACAGGTCAATTGGGTAGATCCCAGTTTAGGTGATGAGCTAGTTATGCTAAAATTCAGAGCTAATGAACTTGATCAGCAAATTAGATTTGGATCAATTAGTTCAACCGAAGCTGACAGGACTAAAAAGACCATAGTTAAAAGCGCCTTAGATCTCACAAATCTCCTAGAGAAAGAGATCTCCGAATGAAGAATGCGTTTCGGAGCTGCATATAGCCAGGCTTAGAAAGCCTAGAACTTTACTGGAGGCTATGCCGAAGGTATTATCTCAGCCGCGATGGACGGTGAGAAATGTGCCGAGAGGTTGGTGGCCAGGTATGTGAAGAAGTCTTAGAAGTAGGTTGAGCTATATGGCATTTTAGGTCGGACAAAACCCGAGTTTAATAGTGATTCAGAGGTTCTGAGAATCTGCGAGAGAGCAAATCAAACTGTTCTGATGTAGCAAAGTGCTCTGGGCGGAGGCTAAGAGAACGCTGTGTCTTTGATTGCTCAGGGTCCACAGTGTGAGACCACTGAGCGGGGATAGGGGGTGAGTTTTATCGATCCTTTAACCCATCCCGGACTCTCTCTAAGCGGAACCTGTATGCATGTGAAAGTTTTAGTGCTTACCGTTATTTTATGCCTCTGGTGAAAGCATAGAAGGCTTTCCAGGTGGGAAGGTGTTCTTAACATCAGATCTTACAGCCCCGCCCGGCCACGACTTGCTAAGTCTGAAAAGTAATTTGTGACTCATAGAACCTGCTTATTTTGAGAGTTATATTGAAGGCGATTACCGTTGTTGGAATAATTTCGAGCTTACAATTTTGATTCATGAGTTCTGGGTGGCTAATACTACATGGACAAGCAGTGAAATACGGTACTTACTCTTTGAACAACCCTTCAACTAGTTTGAGACCCGCTTTAGAAATCAGTCCACTCCAGTCGTCCATGAACTTGCTCAACTTATTCTTCTTTTTCTTTTTGTCCGTTTCATCTTTAATCCGCATCAGCTCATTTATGACCTTTTGTTTTTCCTGAGGTGTTTTATTCGGGGTTTCAAAGAAGTGCTCTGCATTTATCACTTGCCCCACTTTTTTATTAAAATTGTTTACCACTTTCATATTTATTGTGTTTTCAATGAATATGAACTCATTATCAGTTTTAAGGAAGTCTTTCGATTTTTCCTTTACTGCGGATAATAGTTCTTTAATGTTTAGAATCGTTTTTCCTTTATTGAATTTATTGTCGGAGTCTAATTCTGTCGCGATAGAATCTAAAACACTGGCTACATCATCCAGCTTTGAAGATTTATGATTAGCCAGAGTTCCGAGTTTCAGGAAAAAAGCTGATATATCATTGAGTAGAAGTTGAATTCTTAAATCCTTGACGAGAGAATTATTGTAAGTGGTGAGTTTTGCGAAAGTATTCCACATTTCATATTCGTTGGATTTTAATCGATCCAAGAATTCTTCGAGTGAAATATCATCTTCCGTGAAGAAAAAGTATTTGATCAAATTTCGACTTCTCTCAACTATTTCTATTCCGAGACTTTTGTTCTCTGAAAGTTGAAAATAGTCGCAAAAGATTTTAGTAAGGGAGAGTATTAGTTCTTGAGATGCATTGTTTGTTTCTATTGTGAAAATATCAGTCTGACAACTGTATTTTCTACAGCCAGAGCCAATTTCAACAACACCTTGCTTCTCCAGAGCAAAAAGCCTTTTTCTGGATTTGTGATATACTTTATTGAGGTTGAAATTCTCAAAGAATATTTGACCCAATGGGGGGCTTTTGAATGAAATGGAGAGTTCATTCACGACAACATTCTCTTGTTTAACCTTACCTCGAAAGGAGAGCCTTCCGGTTTCTTCTAACGTAATGTTCTCAAATTGGGTACTACTATACATCGGATTTACATTTTCAGTAATAGTAAAGTGTGATTTAGAGAAGTTGATACTATCCTTAACTATATTATCATCGAAAATGAACTCATTATTGATTTCGCAATGAATGAATTTCAACTCTTTGCTTAGGGTAGATTTAACGATAGATGTGGAAGGGGTAAAGCTGCTGTTTTCGAAACTAATATACTCGATTCTGTTACACCCCTTTATTAGAAACCTATGTTCAAAAGCTGAGGAATTGAAGTCACAATCAATGAAGTAAGAATTTCCCTCAAGAACTGAATCAATGAATTCAAAACTACCTCCATAAATAACTGATTTCGAATAAATCCCGTTTCGAATGGTGGTATTCTTAAACCTTAGATTATCTTCAAAACTACAGCCTATAATTTCTATTGATCTAATATTGCAATCCGTGAACCGCAGTTCTGATTTAATTTTACAATTTGTTAAGTCAAGGTTTGATTTAAAGTTCCATGAGTCTATTTCTAGGCTGATGCCTTCAGGAAACCTAAATCCTTGAAAATTGAACCTCCATTTTGTAGAACTCAGACCTTGATTCTTGTTAGAGAACATCCTAATCCTTTCAAAAAATGCTTCCTTGAAGTTGTTATTCCTTTGCCATTCATTATCACTGCTGTGAAACAAGCAATATCCCGAACTGTCTATTGGTAATTTTTGACTTCGAGAACTAGAATTTACTTGAATAAACTCGTTGTTTTCACAATCAATATGTTTGCAAGTGGAATATATCATATCACTTGAAGCTTGTTTTTTATTTTGCTTATTGTAGAAAATGATTTGATGATCAATAAATACAATTAGGAATTTAATTGATTTTATTTTTTTATACTAAAAAAAGAATTTTGAGGATTTGAGTAAAGTGTCGTTTTCAAGTGATGTTTCTTGAAAATATCTATAGCGGCTGATTTGTGACGAGAAGTTTGACAGTGTATGCGGGTACCAGCACTTGATGACACATACTTAAGACTAATCCTTTACAAAATCGTAATTGCGTAGCTAATGTGGTAAAGTGTTTATTCTTCAATCCACTTAGTTACAAAATCCAGCATCTCATCCAGTTTATACTCGCCTGTAATCTCATCATCAAACCAGTGATTGCAGTTGGGGTAAACTTTGTAGGTCAGATTGGTTTTGCCCTGTCTCAGAAACTCCAGTGCTACGTAATCCAGTCCGGCAATAGGTGCATTTTCGTCCTTACCCCCTGAAATCATGAGTAGAGGAATATCCAGACCCAGCATGTTATCCATGGGCACATCCTGACAGAAGCTGGCCCAGCGCTTGTAGGTGTGACCCCACCACATTTTGTCCGTGGAGGTGGGGTGGGCATAGATGTCTTTAAAAACGGCCATCAGACTATCAATATTGGTCTGAGCTTCTTCCGAGCTGATTTCTCCCAGCTGAGCCTTTCCCCGTTGCTCAGTGATCATATCATAGAACTGATTGAGTCCACCGCCTACAATATTGACCAGCTTTGTTACCATGGAATTAATCGAGGCTAGTTTGGGCGCTACCTGTCCACCCTCTGAATAGCCCATAACGACTACTTCACTGTTTTTAATGTTCAGGTTAAGCAAGAGGTAGTCGATCACCATGGAGGCAGATTCTACCCGCCAGTCCAGGCTGAGGCGCTGGGTGTATTCGGCAGAAGGAGGATACTTTTTCCTGAACTCGCGGGAGCTGTTTGCTTCAAGACTGTCCAGAAAAGGAGTACCCGGTTTGCTGATCATCACTACGTGAAATTGCCGGGCCAGCTTATCATAATCGATGGTGATTTTAGAAGAGAGTTGTGTGCTGCCATCAGTTTTTTTGAGAAGAGAAAAGAGCGGCAGATGCCCTGAGCCATCTAAGAATATCAGCAATGGTTTTGCCTCGTCTATTTTATGTTGGGTAACAAAAAAATCGATGGTACCCAATGGGGTGTCCTTCAATTGATAGGGACGTAATCCGAAATCCTGCGGAGTTCGCGGCTGTGCCTGCAAAGCGGCAGCGCATATGACACCAGTGAATAGTAAAAGGAGTATTCTCTTCATTCTATGATTTTTTGGAAAAACAGGATGTCAGCTGCCTGAGTACAGCTGTTGATAAAACCCTGGCTGAGAAGAGGAATGGTTGGTTAAAAATGCAAAGAAAGAGGAAATGAAACCCTTTTTCTCTGTTAAATAGTGCTAAAGGATAAGATTTAAGGTCATCTACAGTGGACAGTAAAAATGAAGCACAGCTTCTTCCTCAGAGGCCTGGTAGATTTGTATAAGTTCACAGCATGATCTTCATCCCGGTCCGCCTGAACGAAAAACTCTTCAAAGCCTTTTGTCTGGAGAAGTCCCTAACAGTATCGATTAGCTTTCTGCCAACCCTTTTCCGCTGCAGGTCATTGATAAGGATTCAACAAGCTATTTTACCATATTATAAAGCTCTGTGCCTGCCAGTAAAAAGGCACCCACACCATATACCTCGGTCATATCCTGAGTTACGGTTTTAGGATCCTGACCAACCGGTTGTACCCAGCCTAGTCTGCCATCAGGGTAAACAGCTTTTACCAGTGCCTGCCAGCCTTTTTCTACCACCGGTTGGTAGTCTTTCTTCTTCAGGTAACCATGGTTAATGCCCCAGGCCAGGGCATAGGTAAAGAAAGCACTTGAACTGGTTTCAGGCATTGGATAGCTGTCAGGGTCGAGGAGACTGGCATGCCAGTAGCCATTTTCGTCCTGAAGAGAGGCAACCTTCTCGGCCATTTCTTTAAAGAGCGTTTCGTAGAATTTTCTGTGTTCCCATTTAGCCGGTAACTCTTGTAAAATAAGGGGCAGACCCGCTATTACCCAGCCATTGCCACGTCCCCAAAAGACTTCTTTGCCATTGGCTTCACGCTTATCAAAATAGCGGTCATCTCTGAAGAACAGGTGCTCTTCTTTATCATACAGGTAGTCGTAGGTAAAGCTGTATTCTTTGTGCATAAATTCCAGATAGTCTGGCCTGTTGAGTTCACCAGCCATTTTTGCCCATACGGTAGGGCCCATAAACAAGGCATCGCACCAGCTCCATCGTTCTACCGGAAAGGAGAGACGGTCGTCCCAGTTAAAGGCCAGCGACCTGTCAGAAGGGTGCTTTAACATAAAGTCAAAGTACCACTCCATGGGCTTGATCATTTTGTCTTCCTTAAAGGTGCGGTACATCTCTACATACATTTGCCCTACTACATAGTCGTCAGCGAAGTAGCGATAACCCGGTTCGGGCCTGAGCAATCGGGCCCATTTTAATCGATCTCCTTTGTTCCTCAGATAGTCAAAGTAGAGACTGTCCTTGCTCATTTTGGCCCATTCCACCATGCCCGCATAAAGTGCCCCATTGGTCCAGTCGCCTATGTTATGCTGCAGCGGCTCATTTACCTGCCACATCGCGACAGTTTCCATTACCTGTTTGATGTCCTTTTTATTCAATTCAGGAGAGGGCTTTTCTCTTTTTGTATCCAGCTTGATTTGGGCATGATAATCCCAGTAGCCGGCATAGCGATCATTCATCATCCAGAGTATCTGACTTGTGGCATTTTTGTCCGCTCCAAGTATGGCTGCCGGCCGAACATTATCTTTCTTAGAGTTGGAAGTAATAGCCGTTTCCGTCCACGTTTTGCCTCTATCTGGAGTTTGAGCTTTAAAAACCTCGAAAACATCACCCACAGGTTTTGAGTAGTAAACAATATCAGGGTTTTCATGGTCAAGGTAAACCCCTCCCGAGTAATGCGGTTCAGGCTCTCTTCTGCTCTTATCTTTCGGGAAGCGGGGAAACCAGGCACCTGCATCTGAGATTTTTGAGTTGCCCCAGCTTGTACCGTTCCACTGGGCATACCAGTAACGGTGTTCCGATTCTGTTGGAAGCTTGGTATAGACAACGGTAGGTTTACCGTCTGGCGATACGGCTAGATCCCAGATCCATGACCTCACAGCAAAGGCAGTTTCTTTAAAATCTGCTGCGGCATCATAAACCATCTCTGCACTTTGATGGGAGAGGGGCAGGCTCTCCATATTACCCAATTCCGTTCCGTCAGCCTTAGTGAACTTACCGCCCTTATACTTGATATAGCAGATGCTGTTAAAGGGTTCATTTCTGGGATGCCCATCGGTAAAGGCAAAATGAATCTCGTCCTTACCATTGCTGGTGATCTTGATATAAGGCCTCTTCTGTGTCAGTTCTGTTGACTTAATTAAGGAAAACACCTTTGACCAGGTTTTGCCCAGATCATCAGAGTAAGAGAATGTCGGCTTCCAATCAGCTCCTCGCCAAAAGAGGTAGATTCGGTTGTTTTCTTCTGAAAGCATAATGGGGTTGGTATAACAGAAACCCTGATCACCCTCTGAGTTTTGGGTAATGCGTACTTGGGACTCCCACTCCGTTATATCTTCAGGGTTTTTGGTAACAGCATAGGTAATGGCCGGTTCCTTTTCTCCCCGACCTTTTACAGAATGAGCAGAAAAAAATACCATCAACCGCTTGTCAGGGAGCACCAGAAAAGAAGGATTAGCATGATCGTCTTTATTGAACTGAGGGGAAATATTTACCTCCCTGATCTCCCCGGTTTGCTCATGGTAGCTACCCACCATAATGCTACCGTCAGCCGATACCCAGCCGGAATATACTTTATTGTTAAGGTAAACGGCCCTGGGATCTGAAAACCAGCACCAGGCACCATCGCTACTCAATGTTTTGTAATGCTGTGCCGTATTGTCGGCAAGGAGAGCTGTTTTTTCTTGTGAGTAGGCCTTAAAAGTGCATAACGTGAGAGCCAGGCAGGCTATAAAAAATTTCTTCATAGAAATACTACTTGAATAGTTCAATGATAACCATTTATCCCCACTAAATCGAAATAGAAAATAACAGGTTGATAGTCAGTTATATAAGTGGTTTTGGCTTTGCGATGATCTACACTTTTAAATTTCTATAGTAACATATCTCCTTTGAGAAATCTGAAATATTGATTAAAATTGTAACCTATAGGTAACAAAAAGGGTTATATACTTATCTAAATAATACATGAAGGTTACTAATATGAGAGTACTACAGGAAATTGCAGAATCTCTGGAAAACAAGAGATTGATTGCCTTAAGGCTTAATCTTTTTGGGTTTGCCATGGGGGGACTTTTTAGAATTATTGATACATGGTTTTTACCCGTGAGTGGAAATTCTGTATTGCTTGTTTTGCAACTTGTGGGAGCTGGGTTATGGTTGATAAGCTTGATTCAATTGCTGTTGATCAGGTCAAAGATTAACAAAGATGAAAAACTGAAACGGCTTTTTAATGATGAACTCAGTGCTCAGAACAGATTGAAAACCTGGAAAGTGGGTTTTGTGGCTGTTATGGTGGTTCAGGTTGTTTTAATTCTGGTTTCCCTGTTCAATAATTACAATGCCCTGATGGCAGTAGAAATTACGGTATATGTAGCACTCTGTGCTGTGCTGGGCGCCTCTATTGTGCAGGAAGAACTTTTGTCTATTACCCTTTTTCGTATGGAGATTGATAAAGAAAAGTATGAGGTATGGAATTGGAGAACCTTCTCGTTTTTTCATTGGATCATTAACCCGGGTGTTGGTATTGTTGAGCTTATATTCGGGCAGCGAGTGCCAAAGGTAATGCTGATAGACCGGATGTCGGAGAAACCTCTGATGGAAAGAACCTACATTCCCTGTCCGCACTGTGAAACAATGCATAATAATGCAATGTGGTCTCATAAAAACAAGAATGTGTATAGAAATTGGTATGGCCTTTATTGTCCATCTTGTGGCGAAATTATTCCCTGCCTGTCTAATGTACTTACCAGAATAGTCAGGGCCGTAACATACCCGCTTTGGTTTTGGAGAAAAGACTTTTTAAAGGAAAAATGGATTGAAAAGCAGAGACTCAGGTCACAGGACATTGATACAGCAGGGACACTCTATAAAGAGGTTAACTGGACCAGAATGGGGTTGATATTTGGTACATCTATGTTTGCTATGATGATACTTTTTGGTCTGGGTTTTCTCCATTTTTTTGATAATGGTAAACTGAAAGAATTATTGCCAACTTATACAACCTGGTACATCACAGTGAATCTCATTGTCTCGTCATTGAGCGGTTGGGCATTCGCATTCCTGCTGAAACTTATTTTAGGAATGAGAGGGCGTAGGGCAAAGTCCGACTCTCAAAATCAAACCGCATAAATGGGAGATCATCTGTTGAAAAACACCATTAAGGTGGAGCGAGCCAAGCAAAATATGACTCAGGCTGACCTGGCGCTGAAGGTAGGAGTATCGCGAAAGACGATCAATACCATAGAAACCGGACGTTTTATCCCTACTACCGTAACGGCCATCAGAATAGCCAGGGCCTTTGGACTTGGAGTAGAGGAAATCTTTACGTTAGAGGACTAGACTGTCATTCCGGACTCCACATTCTGAAAAACCTGAATTGCTTGCTGTATTCGGCTCTGGGAGCAAAGGCAATGGCCACCTCCTGATTGTCAAGGGCCGATTCGGTTAAAACGAGGTGCTTGTCTTCCTTTTTGGCATTTTCAAATTCTTGGTCATTTACCTTGCACACTACCTTTTTGAACACTGAATTGATCCAGTGCTGCATGTCTTCATCCTGTTCAAACTTTTTATAACAGGCCAGGGAAGCGTGTGCGGCTATAACCGGGGCAAACTTGGGAAGTACGCTGTCCCTGATCAGTATATACATCTTCATAAGCTGATAATTAGGTTTAAAGAGACCTGTCCGTGGTAAACATTACAAGTTCCTCCAGCGCATCCCGGGTTTCAGATGGAGGGAATTCATGCAGAATCGTGATTGCTTTTTCCCGATACTCCAGCATTTTCTCCTCTGCGTAGGCGAGCCCTCCGTGCTTCTCTACCTCGGCAACCAGAAAGTCCAGGCTGGCCTCATCTGTATTGTTATACTTAACGATGCGGATTAGCTTTTTTCGTAAACCAGACTGACAGTTGTTAAGCGTATAGATCAGGGGCAATGTGAGTTTTTTCTCCTTAATATCGTTGCGGGTAGGTTTGCCTATTTCGGCCTTACCATAGTCAAAGAGGTCGTCTTTGATCTGGAAAGCAATGCCAAGGTTTTCTCCGAACTGATAAAGCTTCTGAACCTGTTCATTATCACTCATCGTGGAGGCAGCACCTGCCTCACAGGCTGAGGCCAGTAATGTGGCTGTCTTGCCATTGATGATTTCATAGTACACGGCCTCATCGAAATTGAGCTTCTTCGACTTACCAATCTGCAAAAGCTCACCCTCAATTACTTTTTTAATAGAGCTGCCGAATATTTCCAGCGTATGATGGTCTCCATTGTCAAGCAGCAGGGAGATACTCTTTGAAAAAAGAACATTACCGGTTAAAACGGCAGCATTATTTTTCCAGAGCGCATTTACTGAGAAAGCCCCTCTCCGCAGCATAGAATCGTCTACGATATCATCATGTACCAGTGAAGAAGTATGCAGCATTTCGACCACCAGGGCTGCCCTGAAGCTTTGCTCGTTGATTTCTCCACCAAGCTTGGCACAGAGTAATACAAACATTGGCCGCATTTGTTTGCCCTTTTGCCGGGTCAGATAACGCAGAATTTTGTCTAGCAGAAATACATCACTTTCGAAGGCTTCTTTGAAGTATTTTTCAAACGAGGCCAGCTCCGTGCCGATAACTGCTTTGATCAATTTCATTGAGATTTACCAATGCATTTTTGAGCAAAACTCTCACTCCGGCAGCATAAGGTGGCGTAAAGCTAATTAATAGAATTGTGATTTTTCAGGCTAAATCCCGAAGTGTTGTCTTTGAGGGACTAGATTTATCTGAGTGGGCGCTGGATTCAAATAAAGAGATTATTTTCTTTCCACTCAGGAGGGGGGGCAAAACCGAAAACAGTGCGAAATACAAGAGGGTTGTTCCGGAACCTCGAGATGGAACTCGCCTGATTTAAAGCCCATCAATATTTGATAAAACCCTGATGCCGCTACGCTTCATCAACTCACTGGCGTTGAAATCGGTGCAGAGCTTAGGAGTGAGGGTATAGTTAAAGAGCATTTCTCCTTCGCGAATTTCACTGTTAAAGCTATAATTCGTCACCAGTTCATGCTTACCTGCCAGGGTGGCCAGGTCCAGATCATGTGTGGAAATCAGCCCAAATGCATTAAGGTCTGCCAGCTGTTTGATCAAAGAGAAGCCCCCCTTATGCCGATCTTTCGAGTTGGTACCCTTGAACATTTCATCAAGCATAAAGAAGATAGGTTCTCCTTGCTCCAGCAGTTTTAAGAGTGTTTCAACACGTCTCAATTCGGCATAAAAAGATGAAATGCCCTCTTCCAGATTGTCTTGCGTACGCATGCTGGAGAATATGCGCATGGAAGAAACGCTTGCTGTATTGGCGCAGCAGGGTGCTCCGATAAAGGCCAGCACAAGGTTGATTCCTACAGTTCTTAAGAAGGTACTTTTACCAGCCATATTGGAGCCGGTAATCATATCAATCTCACCACGTCCTTCCAGGTCAAAGTCATTGCAAACTCTTTTTGCCTCTGGTAACAAGGGGTGGCCCAGCTGCTGAAAATGAATACTGTAAGGAGCTTCTTTGATCTCAGGAAAAGTAAAGGACGGATTGGAATAGGCAAAGCCAGCCAGGCTGTTGAGCACTTCAAATTCACTCACTGCGGCTGCCCAGGCGGCAAGGTGGGCACTGTTTCTCACTTTCCATTGTTCCGAAAAGACAATCCAATAGATGTCGGTGAGAAAGAAAAAATTGATCAAAGGATAAAACTTGTTGCCTCCGAAAAGATCTTGTTTCGTACCCCGTTGTTGAAAAAAATGCAATATTTTTTTCAACCCGTTAATTTCATTCGCTGCAGAATATCCTGCTTTGCTTAACTCGGTTTTGAGGTTTTGTAAAATGGCAGCATCAAAATTTCTGGTCTCGATTTTCCGGATCAGGGCATGATAGCCAGCCAGGGTTTTTACGTTTTGATGCGTATTGTTGATGATCTTTTCTGCAATTGGCTTGATTTTTTTCAGAATCAGCCAGTTGATAAAAAGAACCACAGCCAGCGGCCATATAAACCTGGGCCAGTCAGGTGCCGCAGCGTTGATGATATAGTAAACCCCTGATGCCAGTGCTGCTATAGAGAGAAATGCTGCAGCCACGAAATACTTAATCTTTTGTGGAAGTAATTGAACCGGAGTCTTAATCCAGTTGAGCAATTTTTGATACTGGCTTTTTTTGTTGGCGAAAGCCATTCCCGCAGCCTGGAAAGACTGACGCCATTCCAGATCATTACTCAGTTCCTTAATGGCAGTTTGCCTGGCTTCAATGATTGTCTTTGAAGCCGGTGCAGAAAGCCATTTGGCCAACAGCTGATTGCCAGATTCGGTAGTAGTTCGGTTGACCAGTTGAAAGAGGGAATGGTTCCCGAAAATATCGAAGTCCGAGACATAGGCATGATCTGTTGTCAGAAACTCTGTACCTGGATCAAAGTCAGAAAGCTTGCCATCGAGCCTTTGCAGCTCTGTCTCATTAAGCTCCTTTAAAAAAACGGAGGTACGGTTTTCCTGTGATACCTGATGGTAGCGTTTCATCAAAGCCATAAAGGCAATGACTGACACGGGCGCCATAATCAGCAGCAGAACCATTTGACCTGCATTGGCCAAAAAGGCGATAATGATGATCATGGCCAGAAACACAATCAGTCGAAGTGTAGAAAGACGATTCAGACTTTGGCCGAGCTTTTCGGCTTCCTCTGTATATTTTTTAATATTGTCCTGGTAGATTTTCACGCTCTTTGCCTTTGGTTAAACTACCAGCAAACCGTACAGGACCACAAATCGAAGCTTTTGTGTTTGGTAACTTTTAAGCTGCGAATATACAGCTAACAAAGTTCTTTAGTGATTACTAAAAACAGAAATGAGAGAATGATTCTGAACTATTGATTAGGTATCTAATTAGCCTTCATCTGATTAACAGCTTCCAGCAAACCACTGGCCATATCACGCTCTTCATCATCAGAGGCCAGAGTCTTGGCCTTTTCAAGCTGGGCAATGGCGGGTTTGTAGTTGCCTAACAGACCGTTTGTATAGCCCAGTAGAGAAGTAGCAGCAAAGCTTTTGTCATTGATGGCTACAGCTTGCACGAGTAGCTCGGTAGCAAATTCATGCATGGTATCTCCATCAAGACCATCGACAATTTCAAGAGCTGTTTCAAAAAGAAATTGCTCTTTGGAGTCATCAGTCACATGGTTGTTGAGATAGGAGTTGACCTCAAATGAATATTTGTCATATTCCATTCTCTGGCCATAGTATAGCTTCTTTGTGATATAAGCCGCTTCAGCAATATCATAAGGCGCTAAAAACTCAGGTAGCACTTTCACCACCAGATCTTGTAACAGGTTTTCATCCCCATACTTAATGCTTAACTGCAGATTGTCGTTATAAACGGCCTTCAGGTAGTCCTTGTACTCCTCCTCACCGTGCCAGTTGACAATGCTGTCTTTGTGGCTTGTTATGTATAGGTAAGGTGCTCCGGTGAGCTGGTTTTCAAATCGGGAGACAAGCCACAGGATTTCTATGTTCTGATAGTCATCAGACCACAACTCATCAATATGTTTTTTGGCAACCACCTGGGCTTTTTCCGGGTTTACTTTTTCCAGGAGTGAAATCAGTTCCAGACGTTCATCCTTGGTAATCAACAGGTTTTCGTATTTCTCTTCCAATACCGGTAGCACCGAGTAGTTATTAAGGGTTTGTTCTCCATAGGCCAGCAAGGCTTCTGCGGGAACAAAACCGCCAATTCTTTCAAAGATTTCCCGGCCCTTGGTCAGGAAAAGCAGTGTAGGGTAGCCATCCACATTGAAGCGCCTGGCAAGTTCAAAACCAAATTTGGTTTCGGCATCGAATTTTAAGTTGATAAAATTTTCGTTGAAGTAATCAATGACGGCATCGTTCGTATATACCTCTTTATCCAGCTTATGGCAGTAGGTACACCAGTCGGTATATACGTCAATAAAAACGATCTTATCCTCATCCGCGGCTCTTTGAAAAGCCGCATCCCAGTCTTTCTCAGACTCAATTTCTATGAAATCAATGCTATTGGCCAACCCACTGAATGTGAGCAGGAACAGTACTGCGGATGAATAAATTAATTTAGGAACTCTCATGACCCAAGCCTTGTTTGCCTTTCTTAACGGACTCAATGCCCGATCATTATATGCAAATGCAAAGTTAGGTGGTATAGTTCCGAAATCCTTGTTAATACTTGTTAATGAAAAAGACTGTCATTGTTAGCTCCCGACCTGAAAGTAATCCCTATGCTGTGAGGGCAGCTATGATGTTACAACAGCAGGAGATAGATTTTGTGCCTGTGGGGATTCAGATTGAAAGTGGAAAGGTGGCAGGACAGCCGGTGTTGGACCTGCAGGGGAAACCCGCCCTTGAGGGTGTCGATACCCTGACACTTTATATGCATCCCCGGTTCCAAAAACCATGGTATGATTACCTTTTAAGCCTGCACCCAAAGCGTATAATTTTCAATCCCGGTACTGAGAATCAGGAGTTTAAAACCATGGCTGAAAAACAGGGAATAGAATGTCTCGAAGCCTGTACTTTAGTGATGCTTTCTATAAGGGATTTCTAAGTAAAAAATCACTATATTCGTGCTTTAATACAGGGCGGTCCACATCCTCTTTTTTAATCACAACAAAACGGACTTTTTGCCCTTGTTAATTTTGTTTCGGAAAGATATATGAGCGAAGAAAAAGCAAACCAGAATCAGGATTATTCAGCAGGTAATATTCAGGTTTTAGAAGGTTTAGAGGCGGTTAGGAAGCGACCGGCCATGTATATTGGTGATGTAGGAGTTAAGGGACTGCACCACATGATTTGGGAAGTGGTGGATAACTCAATTGATGAGGCACTGGCAGGACACTGCGATACCATTTCAGTAGTCATAGAAGAAGACAACTCAATCACTGTTCAGGACAACGGTAGGGGAATCCCGACCGACATGCACCCGAAAGAGAAAAAATCGGCCCTGGAAGTAGTAATGACGGTACTTCATGCAGGGGGTAAATTTGATAAAGATACCTATAAGGTTTCCGGTGGACTTCATGGTGTAGGTGTATCCTGTGTGAATGCACTTTCATCCTACCTCAAGGTGACCGTTCACAGAGCTGGTAAAGAGTTTCAACAAGAGTATTCTATCGGTATTCCAAAATACCCGGTTAAGGAAACAGGAAAAGCTGATGATCATGGTACGAAGGTACACTTCAGACCTGATGCCGACATTTTTACGGTTTCTGAATATAAGTACGAAACAGTGGCCACACGCTTAAGAGAGCTCTCGTTTTTGAACGCAGGTATTACCATTACCCTGGAAGACAAGCGTGAGAAAGATGAAGATGGTAATTTCCTGGGTGAGACTTTCCACTCTGAAGGGGGGCTTACAGAATTTGTAGCCTACCTCGATTCCACAAGAGAAAAGCTGATTGATCCGCCTATTTATATAGAAGGAGAGAAGTCGGGAGTTCCGGTACAGGTGGCCATGAGCTACAATACTTCCTATTCGGAGAATGTGGTTTCTTATGTAAACAACATTAACACCATTGAAGGTGGTACACACGTTTCCGGTTTCAGAAGGGCTTTGACAAGGACTTTGAAGTCTTATGCCGATAAATCGGGTTTGCTGGATAAGGTAAAAGTAGAAATCAGTGGTGATGACTTCAGAGAAGGCCTCACCACAGTAATTTCGGTAAAAGTAGCTGAGCCCCAGTTTGAGGGTCAGACCAAGACCAAACTCGGTAACTCTGAGGTGATGGGAGCGGTAGAATCGGCTGTAGGAGAAACACTACAGTACTATCTGGAAGAACATCCTAAGGAAGCCAAACAGATTGTCTCTAAGGTAATTCTGGCTGCTCAGGCGCGTCATGCTGCCCGTAAGGCGCGTGAGATGGTACAGCGTAAAAATGTACTGTCAGGTACCGGTTTGCCCGGAAAACTGGCTGACTGCTCTGAAAAAGACCCTGCTTTGTGTGAGCTCTACCTGGTAGAGGGAGACTCTGCGGGTGGTTCTGCCAAGCAAGGACGTGATCGTAACTTCCAGGCCATACTACCATTGAGAGGTAAAATCCTGAATGTAGAGAAAGCCCAGGAGCATAAGATTTATGACAATGACGAGATCAAGAATATGATCACCGCATTGGGCGTGAGGTTTGGTACCGAAGATGATCCGAAAGGACTCAATATGGAGAAACTTCGCTATCACAAGGTGATTATAATGACGGATGCGGATATTGATGGTAGCCACATTCGTACCCTCATTCTGACCTTCTTCTACCGATATATGAAGCCACTGATTGATCAGGGTTATCTCTATATCGCTTTGCCACCATTGTACCTGCTTAAGAAAGGTAAAGACCAGCGCTATTGCTGGGATGAGCAACAACGAACCATGCTCATGAGAGAAATGGCCGGAGAGGGCAAAGAGGATTCAGTACATATCCAGCGTTATAAAGGTCTTGGAGAGATGAACCCCGAGCAGCTTTGGGAAACCACCATGGACCCTGCTATGAGAAGCTTAAAACAGGTAACTGTAGATTCTGCTGCTGAAGCAGATCATCTTTTCTCTATGCTGATGGGCGATGAGGTAGCACCAAGGCGTGAGTTCATTGAGAAGAACGCCAAGTATGCCAAAGTAGATATTTAAACTTAAGTTAACCTAAGATATAGAAAGGGTTCCTATTTTTAGAGAACCCTTTTTCTTTGCCAATTTTTTCGTAATGACCAATATAACACCCAGATTAGCCACCAGAATTGAACAAAGCAACCTGATCAGCAGGGACTTGAGTTGGCTTAAGTTCAACCATCGGGTGTTGGATCAGGCGCGTCATCTGGATCGTACCTTACTGGAGAAACTTAAGTTTCTGGCCATTACTGCATCCAATCTGGACGAGTTTTTTATGATCCGGATAGGTAGTTTATTCAACTACCTAGATTACGGCAAAGAACGCTATGACTATTCGGGACTGAGGGAAATTCCATTCAAAGACCTGCTAATGGCCGAATGTCACGATTTTATCCAGGCACAGCACCAGCTGTTTCTCAGCAAACTGAGACCTGAATTTGAAGAAGCAGGCTTTCAGATTGAAAGAGATATTGACCAACTGAACCCGGAAGAAGAGAAAGAAATAAAAAACTACTTCAAGCGCATTATCTACCCCATGTTGACGCCCATGGTGTTTGACAGTCATCATTCGTTCCCGATTCTTATGAATCAGATTTTGATTTTTGCCGTGGTGACCAAAATGCCAGGAGACCGAAAGCGTTCCAACCGTAAATTTTCTTTCGTCCAGATTCCTCAAAATCTCGATCGCTTTTATGAATTGGAAAGAGGCGAGCAAATGGTGCTTGTACCGATAGAAGAGATTATCAGAGAATACATCCATAAGCTTTTCAGAAATGTAGAGATCGTGGCCTGCGATCTCTTTCGCATTACCCGAAATGGTGATTTCACCCTGGAAGAAAGTGAGGACATTGAATCTGGCTTTCTGGAAGAGATCAAGCAGAAACTGAAGAAGCGCAAGACGGGTAGGGTAGTACGCATGGAAGCCGAAAAAGGCTTTGATAAATCAACATTAAAGCTTTTGAAGGCCCGGTGGGAGCTTGGAAATGAGAATGTCTTCCAGGTTGAAAACATGGGAATGATTGACTATACAGGTCTGTGGCAAATTATCAATCATACAAATCTCAGCGATTTGCTGCCTCCCATGCAGGCCCCGGTAATGCCGCTCTCGTATCCTGAAAGAACAGAGGATATGAATATCTTCGATATTCTTAAAGAGCGGGATGTATTGCTCCACCATCCTTACAATGATATAGAACCACTGCTGGAACTGATAGAGAAGTCATCGGAAGACCCTAAGGTGCTGTCGATTAAGCTCACTATCTACCGTTTGGCCAAAAATTCACGGATTACCAGTGCCCTGTTAAAGGCAGCTGAAAACGGCAAACACGTGTCAGTACTGTTTGAGGTAAAGGCGCGCTTTGATGAGGAAAACAACCTGAGAGAGGCAGCCAAACTCCAGAGGGCTGGCTGTTTTGTGATTTACGGCATAAGTAGTGTAAAAACACATACCAAACTGCTATTGGTGGTCAGGCGAGAGGGTAAAAAGGTTACCCGCTATGTACACATGTCCAGTGGCAACTACAATGAGAAAACCGCACGACTCTATACCGATTTGGGTTTGCTCAGCACAGATGAAACCTATGCCCAGGACATCTCCGAATTCTTTAATGTAATCACCGGCCATTCCCTGCCAAGAGACTATAAATACCTGATCACCGCTCCCGGTGATATGAGGCAGCAACTAATAGACCTGATAAGAAAGGAGGCAGAGAATGCCGCTCAGGGTCTCGAGAGTGGTATCGTTATCAAAATCAATTCCCTGCAGGACAAAGAAATCATAGAAGAACTATACGCAGCTTCAGAGGCAGGTGTACCTGTGAAGCTGATTGTGCGTGGTATCTGTTGTCTGCGGCCCGGAAGGGCTGGGCTTAGCGAAAACATCGAGGTCATCTCTATAGTGGGTGACTACCTTGAGCATTCCAGAATTTACTATTACCATAATAACGGTGAGCCACTGGTGTACGGTGGTAGTGCCGATGTGATGGTGAGGAGTTTCGATCGTAGAATTGAATCGCTGTTCCTGGTCAATGATGTCTTTTGTAAACAGCAGTGCATCAACCTGCTTAAATATAATTTGAGAGACAATGTGAATGCTTATCACATGCTGGAGGATGGGTCTTATCAGATAAAAGAAGGCAATGGGGAAGAGCCTTTTAACGTGCATAAGGAGTTCTTCACTCTAACTCAGGAAGAAATGGAAACCGCACAGCTGTTTGGCTAGGTTACCGCTTTTCAAATCGTGTCGAAATTCAGTTCCAGTCTGCTGAGGTTACGTTCATAAAGTAGCTGCATCAGACCATCTTTAAGCCCCACATCGGGTACCATTATCTTTTTACAGCCTGCTGCCTTCATGGCCTGCAGGTAGATGCCTGTGGCGGGTATAATCACATCAGCCCTGTCGGGGTTGAGCTGGAGTTTGTGCATACGCTCGTCTATGCTGAGTGATGCAATATGGTCGCGCACCTGTTCCACCTTCTTCAGGCTTAAGTACAAAAGTCCTTTTTTGTCAGCCAGGTCATAGATCTTATTAATGTTACCACCAGTACCAATCGCGGTAATGGGCCCTTCCACATCAGCTGTTCTTTTGCTTACCCATGCCTTTATCTGTTCCAGGGGGTCTTGCCCGCTTTTATCCTGCAATGTCCTGACTGAGCCTACTTTAAATGATTTTGAGCTTTTCTTCTTCTGATTGACGATAAGGTTGAGTTCAGTGCTGCCACCACCTACATCGATATGCAGATAGTTGTCCGTGGAAAGGTTTTTAACCAATACATTGTTGATCAATTCCGCTTCCCGATCACCATCAATGATATGAATCTTAAGGCCAAGCAGTTGCTTGGTCTTCTTGGCAATCGTATGACCGTTTTCAGACTCACGCATAGCCGAGGTAGCACAGGCGTAGTAATCATCTACTTCATATAGGTCAATCAGCAGCTTAAAGGCATGCATCAGCCTGAAAAATTTGTCCTCCTTATCAGGACCAATCTTTCCATATTTAAACACATCATGGCCTAGTCTTAGTGGAAACCTGACATATTCGAGCCTTTTGAAGCTGTGCTTGCCCTGGTACTCAATCACATTGGTTACCTGAAACCGAATCGCATTGGAGCCTATATCAATCGCAGCCAGTTTCAATGTGATAAGTCTTTGATCATAAAATAAAATTGACAAAAAAAATCTGAAATGGGTAGGGGGTAGGGGTAATTAGCGGGTATAATTGTTTTTGCAACAGGGTTGCAAAATGGTGTTGTAATTATGTGCAACAGTGTTGCATTAGTTGTTTCAAACTTTATATATTCGAATATGAAAAAGTATTTGTGCCCTATTTTTTTGCTGGTACTTCTCTGGAGCTGTACCGACAATGGCCCCGGTTTTCCTGAAGGGGATGTAGTTGGTTACAGACCAGTTTATGCAGTAGATATCGATTTGACCATCTCCATAGGGGGGAGCCGGGAGATTGTTAATACTGGTAAGATTTTCAGGCAGGGTGATATTCTGCTGCTCAATGAAGTAAACGAGGGTATCCACTTCATCAACAATACCGATCCTACCAACCCGGTCAACCTGGGTTTTCTCACCATCAAGGGTAGTACCGACATGTCGGTTCGAGATGACGTCCTCTATGTTAATCAGTACAGCGACATCGTGGCTCTCGATTTTTCTGATTTACAGAATATCCGCGAAATCAACCGACAGCGCAATGCTTTTGAAGTCGCTTCCTCTGCACAGTTGACACCTCCGGAAAGAGGTTATTACTTTGAGTGTGTAGACGCATCAAAAGGTGAAGTCGTAGACTGGCAGTTGACCACCATTACCAACCCTAAATGCTACAGATAATGGAGAAGCTGAGAAAAGAATACTTGTGCTTTATATTCCTCGCACTCTTTGCCTGTACTGAAGATGGTAGTGATTTTAGTCCTGATGTTTCCAATCCCGGAGGGACAGGTACAGCCGGTTCATTTGCTTCCTTTGTTGTGGTAGGTGATCACCTGTATGCTCTAAATGGCAGGCAGGTAAAAACATTCATGTTGAGTGACAACGGAGAAATGACCCTTACCGATGAATTGAACCTGTATGCTACTCTTGAAACGGTTTTTCCTTATGGAGATATGTTGTTGGTCGGTAGTCAGGAGGGAGTGTTTTTCCTCGACCGAACAAACCCTTCAGAGCTTACAAGGCTTTCCGTATATCGCCATATTACTTCCTGCGATCCCGTAGTGGCGAGTGGCACCATTGCCTACTCTACGCTCAGGTCTACACGCTGTCGTTTTGGCAATGTAGATCAGTTGGATGTTATAGATTTCAGTGATATTGAAAACCCCACGGTCCTCAAATCTTACAATGCTGTAGAGCCGTTGGGCCTGGGCCTCAGAGGACAATTCCTCTTTCTATGTGAGAATGGTGGCCTGAGCATGTATGATACTGCTGAACCCACGAATCTGATAAAGCTCGATGAACTGATGTTTGAAGGAGCCATTGCCATCGATGTAATCCCCACCTCTCAGTTTCTGATAGTTACTACCAACAGGGGGATTTACAATGTACAGTTCAGCGACACGGGAGATATGCGCGTCATTGGTCAGGTTACTGCAAATTAAGATGTTGAGATTATTTGTATTGGGCGTGTTGGGCTTAGGTTTAACCTTCAGTAGCCTGGCTCAGAATGTATATCGTCTCGACTCGTCATACCATGCCGATCAGCCGGTTCCTGAACTGGCTGTGCATTGGGTAGCCACACAAAATCTTGGACACTTTTCTACTCATATGCTTTCTTTTGAGCATAGACTGGTGGACAGAATTAATCTAGAGCACTCTTTGGGAATTATCTATGACCGAAATGTCATTGAGGATGATGACATTTATTTCGAACGAAAACGTGGGTTTAAGTCAGCTGTAAAGGTCAAATTCTATGACAAAAGCGACCGGTCCTTTCAGCCCTTTTACGGGGTCGAGGCGTTTTTTAATCATAGAATGTTCGAGCGGACCAGAACTTTCGAACTTGCCTGTGGTACGGATTGCAGCTATTTTGAGCGCAGAACTTACGATATAGAGAACAATACCCTGGGACTTAGGGTCAATGCCGGCCTGACAAGTCCGCTCAGCGATCGTCTATATATTGAGTTGGAGGGAGCTATGGGGATTCAGTATAGCAATCTCACCTCTACCGGTAAGCCGGATGATTTTCTGACTCAATACGGCCGTCTCTATGCTGAAGATGAAACGATCACCAATTATGCCATTAACATGAATATTAAATTAGCCTATCGGATAAAATAATTTGTAAAAAGGCATCCGCATCTCAACTTTTCGCGTTTCTTTGCATTACTTATCAAGAAAGACTGAGGGACTAGGCCCGATGATGTCTTAGCAACCTGGGTAATACCTGGTGCTAATTCCTTGCTCCGAGCTATCGGAGAGAAGATGAGCTGAAAAGACTCCCTTAGTATTTCTTAGATAAGCCACAGTTAAGACAGAAATATGGCTTACGATATACAAGAAATACTCAAAGAGCGCATTTTGGTGCTGGATGGTGCCATGGGTACTATGATCCAGCGCCATAGCCTGGAAGAGGAAGACTTTCGCGGAGAAAGATTCAAAGATCATAATTCACCCCTTAAAGGAAATAATGATCTGCTTTCCATTACCCGTCCCGATATCATCAAAGAAATTCACGGACTCTATTACGAAGCCGGGGCAGATATTGCTGAGACTAACACCTTCAGCGGCACCACCATAGCCCAGGCCGACTATGGTTTGGAAAGTGCAGTATATGATATTAACTATCTATCCGCCAAAATTGCGCGTGAGGTAGCTGATGAATTTACGGCCAGAGAGCCTCATAAACCGCGTTTTGTGGCAGGTTCTATGGGACCAACCAACCGCACCGCATCTCTTTCTCCCGATGTAAATGATCCGGGATTCAGAGCAGTAACCTTTGATGCCTTGGTGACCGCCTATAAGGAGCAGGCAGGAGCCTTGCTGGATGGAGGAGCAGATGTATTGCTGGTAGAAACTGTGTTTGATACACTCAATGCCAAGGCTGCCGTCTTCGCCATTGAAGAGATTTTCGAAGAAAGAGGGAGACAATGGCCTGTAATGGTCTCGGGTACCATTACCGATGCCAGCGGTCGTACGCTTTCCGGACAAACCACGGAAGCTTTTCTGGTATCTCTATCCCATGTTCCCTTGCTCAGCATAGGGCTCAATTGCGCGCTGGGGGCCGAACAGCTGAGGCCTTATCTGGATACACTGGCCAGAAAAGCTCCGTTTCACGTTAGTGCACACCCAAATGCAGGCTTACCTAATGAGTTTGGGGAGTATGACCAGACACCTGAAGAAATGGCTGAGCTAATCGATGGATTCCTGTCTGACAACTACCTGAATATTGTAGGAGGTTGTTGTGGTACTACGCCTGAACATATCAAGGAGATAGCCAATGCCGCAGCGAAGCATAAACCAAGGCCTGTAGGAGGAGCTTTGGTCACAGCCGATGGGTTGTAGCAATTAGACGATAGTCTACGGTCTATAGTCGATAGCGTAATCAATTTAATCAACATGGCATTCAAATTCGAAAATCTAAAAGTATGGCAAAGGGCTGTTGAGCTTTCTGGAGAAGTTGATGAATTGACTAAAACTTTTCCGAAAGAAGAAACATATGTACTTACCTCCCAAATTAAGAGAGCGGCAGATTCAATTGCCTTGAATATTGCCGAAGGTAGTACAGGTCAGACGGATAAAGAGTTTAACCGATTTCTGGGTATAGCATTGCGCTCCGGGATCGAAATAGTCACCTGTCTCTACATTGGCAGGAGAAGAAAAATTATTAATCAAGGGGATTTTGATCGATTCTATGTTGAATTGACTGAAATAACAAAAATGATACAAGCATTAAGGAATAGCTTAAAATAGGACAATTGAGGTGGTTGATAGCTT
The DNA here is from genome assembly GCA_021404565.1 of Roseivirga sp. Classification (GTDB taxonomy): domain Bacteria; phylum Bacteroidota; class Bacteroidia; order Cytophagales; family Cyclobacteriaceae; genus Roseivirga. The sequence goes on from JAAWWF010000006.1 coordinate 127,205, forward strand.
TGCAGCTATGGACCATTGACTATGGACTATCGACTTAATAATATGAGCAATACTCAAAAACCAACCCTAAAACTATCAGGCCTTGAGCCATTGATTGTAACACCTCAGACAAACTTTGTGAATGTTGGGGAGCGTACCAATGTGACCGGGTCGAGAAAATTTGCCAGGCTGATCTTAGAAGATAAGTATGATGAAGCCTTGTCTGTAGCTCGGAACCAGGTAGAAGGCGGAGCCCAGATCCTGGATGTGAATATGGATGAGGGAATGCTCGATGGTAAAGAGGCTATGGTACGTTTTCTTAATCTGGTTGCTGCTGAGCCCGACATTGCCAGAATTCCGATCATGGTCGACTCTTCCAAATGGGAGATCATCGAGGCGGGACTGAAGTGCATTCAGGGCAAGGGAGTAGTCAACTCTATTTCCCTTAAAGAAGGAGAGGAGAACTTCATTGCTCAAGCTAAAAAGGTAAAGCGATACGGTGCTGCCGTGATTGTCATGGCCTTTGATGAGCAGGGGCAGGCTGATAGCTATGAGAGACGGATTGAAATTTGCGAGCGCTCCTACCGGGTGCTGGTGGAAAAGGTCAACTTCCCGAAAGAAGATATCATTTTTGATCCCAATATATTCCCTGTAGCCACGGGTATAGAAGAGCATAACAACAATGCCCTCGACTTTTTCAGAGCTACGGGCTGGATCAGAAAAAACCTTCCCGGAGCTCATGTTAGCGGAGGTGTCTCCAATGTTTCTTTCTCTTTCAGAGGTAACAATCCGGTGAGAGAAGCTATGCACTCAGCCTTCCTTTATCACGCCATCAAAGAGGGCATGGATATGGGGATCGTAAACCCAACCATGCTGGAAGTCTACGATGATATACCAAAAGATCTGCTGGAACGGGTGGAAGATGTTTTGCTTAACCGCAGACCGGATGCTACCGAGCGCCTTTTGGAGTTTGCTGAAACGGTAAAGGGAGATGGTAAGAAAAAGGTAAAGGATGACTCCTGGCGCAAAGAGTCTGTTGAGAAAAGGCTTGAACATGCCCTGGTAAAAGGCATTGTTGACTTTATTGATGAAGACACCGAAGAAGCCAGACAGCAACATGAAAAACCACTTCATGTAATTGAAGGTCCACTGATGGATGGTATGAACGTGGTGGGTGACCTTTTTGGCAGTGGTAAAATGTTTTTACCCCAGGTAGTGAAAAGTGCCCGGGTAATGAAAAAGGCAGTGGCTTATTTACTGCCTTACCTGGAGGAGGAGAAGGCCGCCAATGAAGATAGCTCAGCCGCTTCTAAAATACTTCTGGCTACCGTAAAGGGAGATGTACATGATATAGGAAAGAACATAGTCGGAGTCGTGCTGGCTTGCAACAACTTCGATATAGTAGATATGGGAGTGATGGTGCCAGCAGATAAAATTCTGGACAAGGCCATCGAAGAGAAAGCAGATGTAATAGGCCTAAGTGGCTTGATTACCCCTTCGCTGGATGAGATGGTTTCCGTTGCTAAAGAGATGGAGCGCAGAAAGATGACTGTGCCTCTGTTAATTGGAGGAGCCACTACCTCACGCATTCATACAGCGGTCAAAATTGACCCGGTTTATTCGGGCTCAGTCATTCATGTACTTGATGCCTCCAAAAGCGTACCCGTAGCCGGTGAGCTCATTAGCAAAGAGACTTACAATGGCATCTACGAGCGGACCAAAGGAGAGTATGCCAAACTGCGTCACGATCATGCCAACCGCAAACAGGTTAAGAACTATATCCCGTATCAGCAGGCGCTTGCTAATAAGCAAAAGGTCGCCTGGGCTGATAAGTCAATGGCAAAACCCCTTGCACTGGGAAACAAAGTGTTTAACAGCTATGATATTGCAGAGATCAGAGATTTCATTGACTGGACTCCATTCTTTAATACCTGGATGCTCAAGGGGAAATACCCGGCCATTTTTGATAATGAGGTAGTCGGGGAAGAAGCCAAAAAACTCTATGACGATGCTCAGAAGGTACTTGATAGTATTATAGCTAAAGACCTGATCTATGCCAATGCAGTTGTAGGGCTCTACCCGGCCAATGCCGTTGATGATAGCATAGAAATCTACACCAATGATTCGCGTACCGAGGTGGCTACTACCTTCAACTTCTTAAGACAGCAAGGCAAAAAAGGCAACGGCCTGCCTAACCTGTCGCTCGCTGACTTTGTCGCTCCAAAGGAGTCTGGAAAACAGGACTATATGGGAGGGTTTGCGGTAACGGCCGGAGTCGGTATTGAGCCATTGGTAGCAGCCTACGAAGCAGACCATGATGACTATAATGCCATAATGATCAAGGCAGTGGCAGACAGGCTGGCAGAGGCATTTGCTGAACTGATGCATCAGAAAATTCGCAGAGAGCTTTGGGGCTATGCTTCGGAAGAGGTTCTGGATAATGAGGCGATGATCAAAGAACAATACCAGGGGATTCGGCCTGCTCCAGGGTATCCGGCTTGTCCCGACCATACAGAAAAACCAGTATTATTTGATCTGCTGGAAGTGGAGAAAAACACAGGAATCAGTCTCACAGAATCGAATGCCATGTATCCGGCAGCTTCGGTGAGCGGGTTCTACTTTATGCATTCTGAAGCCAGGTATTTTGGCCTGGGAAAAATCGAAAAAGACCAGGTAACAGACTATGCTAAAAGAAAAGGTATGAGCCTGGAAGAAGCCGAAAAGTGGTTGGCTCCGAACCTTTCCTACGACACTTGAGCCCTTCAACACATAAATACCTCAACACTTAAACACTTGAACAATGAAAATAATTGACCATATAAATAAGGCAAAGGGCCAGACACTATTCAGCTTTGAAATTCTACCCCCGGTTAAAGGGGAGAGTGTCCAGAGTATTTTTAATGCTATAGACCCGCTCATGGAGTTTAAGCCACCTTTTATTGATGTTACCTACCACAGGGAGGAGTACGTTTATAAAAAGAGGGAAAACGGGCTGTTGGAAAAGGTGTCTACCCGTAAGCGTCCGGGAACTGTAGGCATTTGTGCTGCCATTATCAATAAATATAGCGTGGATGCGGTACCACATATTATCTGTGGTGGCTTTAGCAAAGAGGAGACGGAGAACGCCCTGATCGATCTGGATTTTCTTGGTATTGACAATGTGTTGGTTTTGCGCGGTGATGCCATAAAGACCGAAGGCCGATTTGAGCCTGATCCCAATGGCCATTCATATGCCAGTGAATTGCTACAGCAGGTGTTGGATCTGAACAATGGAGAATACCTGCACGAAGAGGTGGTACGAAATAAAACCAACTTTTGTATCGGTGTAGCGGGTTATCCTGAAAAACACTTCGAAGCTCCAAGCCTGAATACCGATTTGAGGTATTTGAAAAAGAAGGTGGATATGGGAGCAGAGTATATTGTGACTCAGATGTTTTTCGATAACAAAAAGTACTTTGAGTTTGTAGATAAATGTCGTGAAGCTGGTATCAATGTGCCTATTATTCCGGGGTTGAAACCTATCACTACTAAGAAGCAAATGACCTTCTTACCGAGCATATTCCATGTCGATCTGCCCGATGATCTGGTAGATGAGCTCGAGAAATGCAATGATAATGCTGCCGTACGTGAAGTAGGGATAGAATGGGCCATTCAGCAATCCAAAGAGCTGAAAGAAGCCGGAGTACCCTGCCTGCATTATTACACCATGAGTCGCTCAAAGGTAACCAGAAGAATTGCAGAGGGGCTGTTTTAAGAAGAGTGAAAAGACTTCTGTGAAATAGGGAGTGATGGGCAGCAAAGCGTTTACCCCTTGGGTGCCCAGTGCGGAGCAATATCTGCGTCATTATTATCAGTGATTTGCTTTAAGCCGGTACCATCAGCGTTTACAATGAACAACTCAATGTCTCCATCAATGAGTGCATTAAATACAATCTGTTTTCCATCAGGTGACCAGCTGGTTTTGTATCCCCAACTAGCGCTGTTTTGCCAGTTGTCATATACAAATGTATCTGAAGCAAGATCAGGGGTCAGATCAGTGCGATTTTTCCCATCCTCGTCCATGGTATAGAGATGAAGCCTCCCGGTTTTATTAGAGAGAAAGGCTAGTTTTTGCTCTTTGGGAGAACAAGATGGAGCAAAATCATGTGCGGGGTGATTGCTAATGTTGATGATCGTACTGCCGTTCCGGTCGGCAATGTATATATCATTGTTCGTTCCTGTCTGATGGTTGAAGACGATTTTCTGGTCATCGGCTGTCCATGATGGAGTTCTTCCTGGAGCCTTGCTTTTATTGAGCTTGGTGATCTTTCCGGTGGTCTGATTACGTATAAAAATTTCCCCTTTATCGGTTCCCCAATTGTATTCCTGATAGGTGATCCACTTTCCATCATGCGACCATGAGGCATTGTATTCGTAGTTAGGCCTGTTGGTGAACCTGCGGATATTGGTGATTTTTCCCTCCTTATAGTCAGCTATGGCCAGCTTCCAGCCACTGAAACGATAAGTGTTGAATACGATTTGCTTGTTATCCGGAGATACGGCTGGATTGCCCTCGCCCCTTCTGCGAACTGAGCCTTTCATAATGAGTTGGGTGGTACCTTTGGCTACATCGTACATCATGAGATCAGGGGTTTCACCGGTATTCAGTTGGCCGGCACCACGTGAAAACAGAATATGAGACTGAGCCTGCATAGAGATTGAGTTCAGGAGAAATGCCGCCAATATTGTCAGCAAAGCGAGGTGTCTGTATATCATACAGGCAAGCTAATAAGCAATGGAGAAGCTTCTTTTTGGCCTGGGGCGAATTACCAGATTCGTGATGAATGAAGCCTCAAGATGTCCACAGTGTCCTGTTGCATTCAGACAGATGCAGTTCCCGGGGTGAATAATCCTGCTCAAAAAGCTACCACGACTAAATTAGATGTACCTTTGTGGCTCATAAGGAAATGGTACTTCGTATAAGTTGTCATTTCATAAACAATTTATATGTCGTTTAAGTCTCTAGGGTTGTCCGACTCCCTGTTGCATGCTATCAACAAAAAAGGATATGATAAGCCATCCCCAATACAGGAAAAAGCAATTCCCTTTATTTTAGATAGAAAAGATGTTTTAGCATCAGCTCAGACAGGAACGGGCAAAACAGCCGGATTTGTATTACCCATACTTCAGATTCTTTCGGAGACCAGACAGCCCAAAAGGCGTCCGATCAGATCATTGATTCTCACTCCCACACGAGAACTGGCCGCACAGATTTATGCTAATGTTAAAGAATACAGCGAGTTTCTACCCATTAACTCTATGGTCATTTTCGGAGGTGTCAACCAAAACCCTCAGATCAGAGAATTAAGGAATGGGGTGGATGTTCTGGTTGCCACACCAGGTAGGCTACTCGATTTACATGGTCAGGGCAAGTTGTTCCTGAACCAGGTAGAAGTGTTGGTTTTGGATGAAGCCGACCGTATGCTTGACATGGGTTTTCTCAGAGATATCAAAAGAATATTACCGCTACTTCCCCCAAAAAGGCAGAATCTCCTTTTCTCAGCCACCTTTTCAAAGGAGATCAAAATGTTGGCTGGTACCTTTATGTTCGAACCTGAACTGGTAGAGGCTACACCAGAGAATACAGCTGTGGAAAAGATTATCCAGAAAGTATACAGAGTGGACAAGGGACGTAAACCCGCCCTGGTAATCAAACTGGTTAAGGAAGGAGATTGGAGGCAGGTGCTGATTTTTACCCGTACCAAACACGGTGCTAACCGTCTGAGCCAAAAACTGGAGAAAAGCGGGATTACCTCAGCTGCCATTCACAGTAACAAAAGCCAGGGAGCCAGAACCAAGGCACTGGCGGGCTTTAAAAAGGGAGAGATTCGTGTATTGGTGGCTACTGATATTGCAGCTCGTGGGCTGGATATACCACTGTTGCCTCATGTAATCAACTTTGAATTGCCGAATGTGCCCGAAGATTATGTGCACAGAATTGGACGTACGGGTAGGGCAGGTGCCAGCGGTGAAGCAATTTCACTGGTGGGTGCTGACGAGGCTGATCTTGTAAGAGGAATTGAAAAACTGTTGAAGGAGAAGCTTCCGAGTGAAGAGATAGAGGGCTTTGAACCTAAGGATGAGCCCCAGCCTGCAAAAGAAGCGCCCCGAAGAAATCAGAATAACAGAAATAGATCAGGTTCAAGGCCAAAGTCCGGAAACAGTGGAGGTGGAAATCAACGAAGCGGTGGTGGTTCCAAAGGTGGTGGTAACCCAGGTAACAAACCCGGTTCCGGTGGGGGCAATCGAAAGTTTAAACCCAGGAGGAGGAGATAATTTTCTTATCTGGCTTCTTTTTAGCCTAAAAGGACTCGCCAAAGCTGATATAAAAACCTGACTGATCTTCTGCCCCCAGGGCATAGTCCATTCTCAGGTAGGTATTACCTTCTTTATCCACGAGAAACCGAATGCCTGCGCCATAATTAGGTCGCAGGTGTTCGGTAATCATGTTGAAGTCAGGGTAGACCGTAGAAATGCCTCCGAAAAGGGAGAGGCCCAGCTTCCAGAAAAGCGGGGTTCGAAATTCTGCCTGAAAAGTGGAAAGATGCTTATCTCTGAACCTTCCGAAGAAATAGCCACGCACAAAATCATCTCCGCCTAATACCGCATAATCATAGAATGCCGGTGTATTGAGTGTAAAGCGATTATAAAGTCTTATGGCAAGGGTATGCTTTTCATTAAAGCTGCGGTATTGTCGCAGGTCTACTGAAATACGAGCATAATCTTTATCCCCTACATTATGGCCCAACTCAGCTCGGAACATCTTGCCTGAAGTAGGGGTGAGCAGGCTATTGCGACTGTCTTTGAACAAAGCCGCTTTAATGCCGAATATCGAAGTATTCTGAAGCTCCGGGAAGGGACTAATATCGGTTTCCGCACTTACATTACGGTAGTTGAGGTGCCTGATACCAAGGCCTGCAAAAACCTGATTCCCTAAGTTTTTAAACATGCCGGCCTCAAAAACAAAGCGATTGCTTTCGTAGAGCAGCTCATCAGATTCTGGTGTGTCTGGGCCAATGCCGTAGTAGAAATCAGGATATTTTGAAAAGTGCATTTCGCCCTGGGTGAACCATTTTTCCTCCTTGAAAAAGTAATCCCATTCAATCTCAAAAATGGATTGTTTGCGCCAGGTATAGTTGAACTCTGCTTTGGCATTAGACGTGCGTGTTTTGCCATCCTGATAAAAGTCCAGTGTGAAGAGACTTACGGCTCCTACATGCGTTTTGGTTTCCGGTTCATAACCGAAACTGGGCACCGGTAAAATCTTTACCTTTTTCCTTTTTAATGAATCCTGTGCGAGGGCCTGGAGGGTTAAAAAAGTGAACAGGACCAGGAAAAGGCCACTCTTTTTAAGAGGTATGTACATTGAAGAACTGAGCGATAAGCTTTCGGCCAAAAACCCACAGAATCAGGGATACAACAAGTGAGGCCGCGAAAGAGATAAGAAATAAATTGGTGTTTTGGGCCAGATTGCCAAAGTAGGCATAAATAAAACATACCGGCAGGTAGCCAATCAGGTTTAGCAGGGTGAAAAAACGGAAGTTCAAGCGATTGTAACCGGCCGTAAAGACTATACTTTCAGAAAGAATGGGAATGCCACGGGTAATGATGATTCCCAGCGCACCATATTTTTGCATAATGGCCGTGGCTTTTTCACTGGAACTTGCCTTGTAATTAGAGACTTTACCCAGGTAGTAACCAATACTCGAAGAGATAAAAACAGCAAAAAGAGAGAGCAGAGCTCCTTTGATCAGCCCCAGCACAAGACCATTACCATACATCACTATGCTTGAAGGTACGGGCAGCACAATGTCTGAAGACAGCACCAAAAAACTGAGTAATGCATACTCTGTTTGATTGCTTTCCGCTGCATTAAGCAAATCGGAAAAGTAAAGCTCCAGACTTTCGAAAAACACAAATACTACACTCACCAGGGCGATACTCACCAATAAGGGGATTGTGATTTGCTTCATGGATACCGGGACGTATTTTTAAATCAGGATCGCATTAATTCTATCCTAAAAATAAAAATTATCTCAGTAAAGTGATATGACAGAGATGTTTATTTTGGCAGGTGATGTCTGTGTTGGGAGAGGAGGCTTTTACTCCATTAGCTTCAGACTTTCGATAATCCTTTTTCCTTCCTTTAGGTCATTGTTATAGCAGTAAACTGTCATTTCATAAACACAGTTTTGTTTTGGTGAGGCGGCCACCAGCACATATACGGGAAAGGACTCGTCTTTCCATTTATCAGTAGCAATATAATAGTAGGCTCCCTCGATATTGGGGATTTTGCCTCCTTCTTTGTAATCACTAAAGCCTAAAGCCTTTGTGAGGTCCTTTGCAAAATCTTTGGCCTGTTGGCCGTAATTTTCGGGTAATTCGCTCCAGTTTTTGCGTTCGATGTCTATCGCGAGGGTGTCATTCTCATAACCGACTTCGTTTTCCGAGTGCTCATAACTCTCTAACTCCTGGTTAGTCTCAAACGAGATTTTAAGCTTGTCGCATTTAATGGTCTGTTGAGCAACAGCTACCGATTGAAAACAGGCTGTTATCAATAGTATTGAGACAATACGTAGCATCTTTGGAGTCATCAGTGTTCAGGGTATTACCGTAATTTCAGTATATAACACCCGTTAAACAGTTTACCCTGATAACCCCTGAATTTAAATTTGTATTGCCATTGGCCTGATAAAAATTGTTAAGCCAAATCCTTCAGAGCAGCTACAAAAACGTCCAGCTCGTCTGTTGTGGTGTACACATTGGGAGTAATGCGGCAACCATATACGCCATCGCGGTTGATCGCAACCGTCCAGATGTTATACTTCTCAAGCAGTGTTTTTGCCAGGTCTGCCGGCTTCATACCCTTGATACCTACATTGGCAATAGCACAGGAACGATGCTTGTCTTTGGGAGTGTTCACTATCACATGCGATAAATCCCGTACCTGGCTGGTCCAGTAGTTTTGGATATAGCGAAGTCGTGCCTCCTTGCGTTCTCCACCAATCATATGGTGATAGTCTATCGCATTGGTTATGGCCAGGTCAGTATGGACGGGGTGAGTACCGGTATGGTTGAGTCTTGAAATGTCATCGGGTTCTCTTTCATCTTCTGCAAACAGGGGCCAGATCTGGTTGGCCTTACCCTGCTTTACATAAAGAAAACCGGCTCCCAATGGCACGCTGAGCCATTTGTGTAGGCTGGTGCCATAGTAATCACAGTTCAGGTCTTTGATACTGAAAGTGATCTGACCAAAAGCATGAGCACCATCTACCATCACCTCGACCCCACGGGCATGGGCCATGTCACAAATCTTTTTTACCGGCAGAATGTGCCCGGTGATATTCACCAGGTGGCAGACCATTAAGAGCCTGGTTTTTGGTGTAATGGCCTTTTCATAGGCCGCTACAATCTCTTCATCTGATTCCGGGTGTAGCGGCACATCTACCAGCTTACGCACTACGCCATGGCGTCTTTCTACCAGTTTAAACATATTGAGCATAGCTCCATAATCTTGGTTGGCCATCACGGCCTCATCACCCGCTTTCCATGGAAAACCACCGATTACCGTGTCAAGCGACTCAGTAGTGTTTCGGGTAATGATTAACTCTTCTGGCTCGCAGCCTGCCATTTGTGCCAGCTTGGCGGCCGCCTCTTTTTTCTTGTCCCACTGGACAGTACGCATGTAATAAGAGCCCTGGTAGTTGACCTCTCTTACATGACTGATGAACTGCTCTAAAGTCTCCTTAGGTAAAAAGCAGTAATAGCCATTTTCCAGGTTGATATAGTCGGGCTTGAGTTTGTAATCAGACCTGATCTTTGCCCAGAAATCTTCGTTGGTTGCGAGCTGAGCAGGAGAAAGGTTGGCTACTTCCCCGGTGAGTTTTTCTAGTTGATTAATAAACGGAGCAGCTCCTAGGCCAAGGGCCGGTATGCTTTTTAAAAAAGTACGCTTGTCCATGGTGTAAAAGGTTGACGCTGGATGAATTTAAGATTTTTGAGGTTAAAAATGGCCTTATTGGTTAGACAATTGCCTGAACCAGAAAGTATAAAACAGATGGGCAAAGTAAGGCTCCCAGCCCGGTGTAGAAGGTGGCGGTAAGAGCACCGTAGGGAACGAGCTTTGGATCAGTAGCAGCCAAACCGGCAGCTACACCACTAGTTGTGCCGATCAGTCCACCGAAAACCATGGCTGAGTTGGGGTTGTCTAAGCCAATTCTTTTGGCAACCAATGGTGTGAAAATAGTAGTGAGAATCACCTTAAAAACACCGGTAGCAATGCTGATGGCAATGATCTCAGAAGACGCACCAATGGCAGAACCCGTGACAGGGCCGACTATATAGGTGCAGGCTCCGGCTCCAATGGTCGTGATACTGATGGCATCGGTATAGCCAAGGGCATAAGCCACAGCAGTCCCGATAAAAAAGGATAGAATCACACCGATAAAGAGAGATAGAACGCCAGAAAGTCCGGCTTTCTTAATTTCGGTGAAACTCGCCCCCATGGCTGTGGCTACAATGGCAAAATCTCTTAGCATAGAACCGCCCAGAAGGGCCATGCCGGCAAACATGGGAAAGTCGGCCACACCTTTCGTTCCGCCAAACCAGGCGAAGACCAATGCGGCTAAAATGGCCAATGCCGTTCCGGGTAGTTTATTTCTTAAGAGCTTCCGGGATATCCAGTTGGAGACGGCCATTAACAGCCCGATCATCAGGAAGGCAAATATGAGCCCGTTCTTGTCTAAAAGTTTCTCAAGCACTTCCATCAAGATGACTGTTCAGTCTTTTTGCCAAGCCTGGATAAAACGGGCACGAGCATAAAGCAGGTAGCTGTTACGAGAAGGCCGGCTAGAATTGCTACCCAGCCCCCTGAGAGGGCCGCCTTTACATTTTGAATGGCAGACATGGCCACTACAATGGGTACATAGAGGGCGCTCCAGAATAGAATTCCCTGCTCAGATTTGGTATCCAGAAGACCTTTCTTTCTCAGCCGTTCATTGGTGATAATAAGTAAGACCATGGCAAAGCCTACGCCTCCGACATTCCCTCCTATATTGAGCCAAACACCCAACAGCGAGCCAATAAGCTGACCGGCCAGGTAACATCCGGCCAGTATGGCCACTCCGTAAATCTTCATTGAGGGAAATTGATTTGATCCATTCCCAATCAATTTGAAGAAATTATGGACAGCTTACAAATAGAGCCTCGTGGGGCTATTCATTCGCCAGTACTTCTGCCGGATTGGCGCGCGTTCGCCTGATGACCTGATTCAGAATCATAAGGAGTGCTACGCTAAAGGAGAGGAGTGCCACGATCAGAAAAATGGGCCACTGAGCACTGACTTCGAGACGATAGGCGAAAGCCGGTAACCACTGGTTCACCACCAATATGGCAATGGGAATGGCCAGCAGGTTGGCAATCAAAATTACCCGGTAAAACTCCCGCGTCAGTACCCATAACAACTGCTTGAATTTGGCGCCCAACACTTTACGGATGGCTACTTCTTTCATCCTTTTTGTAAGGCTGTGACTGATCAGTGCGACAAGTCCCACCAGCGAAATAATCACGGCTATCAGACTGGAGTAAGAGATAAGTGAGGCATTTCTCTCTTCTGCCTCAAACATATTATTGAAGTAGTCATCCAGAAAGTAATAGCCTAATCGATATTCAGGATCAGTTTTTTGCAATACGGTCTCTATGTGTTTCAGGCTGCTTTGGAGATTGGTCGCGTTGAGCTTTATGGACAAGTTAAGTCGATAAGGATCGCCCTGACTCAGTACCAGGGGGGCTATCTGTCGCTTCAGGTTGGTGTAATGAAAATCTTCTACTACCCCAATGATGGGGCCTACGCGACCCGCCATAACTATGATTTGCCCGATAGGGTCTGTACCATCAGGGAAGAGCATTTTTTCGCCTGATTCATTAATGATGAAAGCTTCCTTATCGGTGACCAGTTCTTTAGAGAAATCGCGTCCCTTTATCAGTGGGATATCATAGGTGTTAATAAAATTGTGCTGGGTTCTCAGTTCTCCTATAGGCTGGGCTGTTTTGGAATCAGCACTTTTGAGATGCACGGTTTGGCCACTGGTGCCAGTACCCAGGGCGCTTTGAGAGGCTGTTACCTCCAGAATGTTTGGCGATGTGGCAAGCTCTGCGGCAATGGTCTCATAAGCGACCTTCTGACGTTCGGAGACATTGTTCACTATCAATACCTGATCTTTACTAAATCCCAACTCTTTATTTTTCACATAGCTGATCTGCGCATTGAGGAAGGCCAGGTTGACCACCAATACAATGGCGATGATAAACTGCAGTGTGACCAGTACTTTGCTGCCCCTCGTGCCTTTCTTCATACCGGGGAAATTCCTTTTGAGAATCTTTGAGGGACTGAATGAGGAGATGAACATGGCAGGGTAAAGTCCTGATAGTAGTCCCAGGAGACCAATAATTCCCAGGAGTATGATCAATACCAGTGGTTGCTGCCAATAAGTAATTTCAGCATCAATCTGCATCACGGCTCCAAAGGGCTCGAAAAGAAGTTGGGTCATGCCCAGGGCGACAAGGAAGGAGAACACTGTCAGGATCACCGATTCTCCCAGAAACTGAAAAACCAGTTGCTTTCTATTGGCACCAATGACCTTACGAACACCGATTTCCTTGATCCTCTTCTCGTACTGTGCTGTAGTCAGATTTACGTAATTGATGATGGCGATAAGCAGAATGAGCAGGTCTATCCCAGCCAGAATATAAATGGTATTGATGCTACCTGCTCCGAGGTTGCTCTGGATGTTCTCAGATTTCAGATAAATATCGCTCAGAGGCTGTACGTAGTTATCAGTACCGGAAATAAAATCATCAAATCGCTCATCCATCTGATCGTTGTACAGTTTGCTGATTTTCTCGTTTACAACCTCAGGATTGCTGTTTTGGGCATAGACCCCGTAGCTGTGAAAGTCAAGTCCACTGTAATAGGCCCAATCATGAAGCCCATCTATAGCTTCCAATGAAACAATGATATCGAACTGGATATGAGACTTTTTGGGAACATGTACCACATCAAGAATGGTGTACTCGGTACCATCCATTTTTAAGACTTGCCCCAGGGGTACTTTATTACCATATATGGTATTGGCCAGCTCTTCGCTGATAACAATCCCGGAGTTGTCAAAGGTCACCTTGCTGATGTTACTGCCATAAAGTGACGGAAAGCTGAATACATCGAAAAAGGCATGATCAGTATAATAAAGCCCCTTGTCCTGGTAGGTTGTCTCCCGGCTGGAAATATCTGTACTGCCGGCTTTATAAATTCTGGTAGCCGTTTCTACCTCCGGAATGTCCCTGCGCATTTCCGGTACTACTGATCCGAAGGTGATGCCGGAATTACTGTTGCGACCACTGGTGGTAGTGTATTTGGAAACCACCCTGAAGATACGGTCTCCTTTTTCGTGGAATTTATCGAAGCCCAGCTCATGCTGTATAAACAGAAAGAGCATCAGGGAAACTGAGATGCCAATAGAAAGACCTAGTATGTTGATGATAGAAAAGACCTTTTGTCTTTTAATGGCTCTGAGAGCTGAAATAAGAAAGCTTTTGATCATGACCTTGTTGTTTTAAAAAATAGCAGGATTGGAAAGTGGAGTAACCGACCCCATGCTTAGTCAAGAGGTATATCCGGTCCCTCGGGTTGCACAAACCCTTCCTGTTTGTCACATATTTCAGTTATGACCTTAAAACTGGTAAATCGTTACACAGGAAAGAATGATTTATATCATCCCTAACGGCTTTTCAGGGGAATAGCAAGTATCAACCAATTTGCAGACTCTCAGCGTCATTGTATTATGCCCACTCAGAGTCATTGCACAGCAAGACTCTGAGGGTTGATGACGGAAATATTGGAGAGTTTCTCGCTCATAGTCTCCTGCGGATATCTCTGAGTGGGGAGGCGGTATAAGGGACGGTGCCCCTCGCTGCATTCAACAATAACCGAAAATGGCGTTTCGTGGTACTAGAAGATCAATAGATTAATCAAAGGACACCGTCCATCGAGTTATTCAAATGAGCGGAGCTTACTTCGAATCAATTGTTGCTTCGGGACCGCTGCCTATATACTTTTCAATCCAGTTGATCCATCTGTCATAAACATCGAAAGTCCTGACAGGATCTCTTGGGAAATGACCACCTCCCGGATAAGCGATAAACTGTACCGGAATGCCATTGTCTCTTAATGCTCCATGAAGCTTGTAAGAACCGGTAATGGTTACCCGTCTATCCCCCGTCTTGGACATGATCAGGGTAGGGGCCTTAATTTTGGCAAAATTGGAAATGGGTGAGTTCTCAAAGGCCCATCTCACATTATCACCCACATAAGGAGATTCTGACATGGAATGCCGCTTCATTTTGTTGAGGTCGTTGAGGCTGTACATATCCGTTACATCTACAGGGGCAGCACCTGCCACCGCTGCCGACCATACCTCGGGATAGCGCCCAATCAGCCAGGAGGTCATCCAGCCCCCGTAAGACCAGCCAGATACAGCTACCTTATCTGCATCAACATAGGGTTTTTCCTTCAGCGCATTCACCCCGGTGATCACATCATGGCCGGGGCCTTCGCTTGGGTCTTTAGATATAGCAGACTGGAATTTATTCCCCAGATTGGTACTGCCGCGGTAGTTGGGTTGAAACACAATCCAACCCTTGGCCGCCATGGCCTGGGGTATGGGGCTGAAACCTAATAGTGAAGCTGAGCTGGGCCCGCCATGGACTTGCAGTACCAGAGGGTACTTCTTTTCCGGGTCAAAATCAGGAGGGTAGGTGATGATGCCGTTAGGAGTCAAATCATCCTTGCTCTGCCAGGAAAACCCTTCTTGCTGTCCCAGCTTTCGGTCTTTAACAAATGCATTATACTCGGTGAGCGGCACAGGAACTGCCTCAGGGCCTGATTTATAATAGATCTCCACCGGATGATCTTTCTTAAGGCCGGTCAATACCATAGCGCCATTAGTGGTTCCGCTCCAGCTGGAAACTGTTACGAGGTCTCCCATATTCAGTTTAGAAAGCTTTCCTTCTTTGAGGTGGTAAATCACATTGCCAAAGTCATCGATACCTCGCATAAGAACACTGCCATCATCCAGCCAATGGATATCAGAAACGGTACGGTCATACTCACCGGACATATTGGTAACCTTTCCGCTGTTAAGCTCAGCCCTGTGCCAGTCATTCATATTGGATGGAAAACCTTCTCTTGGGTATTTGAACATCAAGGATTTGCCATCAGGATGGAAAACGGGAGACGATTCTCTGCCCTTATGATTGGTGGCTTGTTTTAACTGACCCGTGACGAGGTTATAAACATAGTTTCTGCCCATATCAGAATCACCGGAATAGGCGGAAGGATAGCGGGTAAAAGCCAGAAGTCGTCCATCAGGTGACCAGGAAAGCCCTGAGGTGGAAAGACCCGTTGCGACTGTTACATCCTGTGGAGTAATTCTCGTATACTCCTTGGTTTGAACATCATACAGCCATACCGATGTATTCATGGGCGCTTCGTCTACCAGATAGTCGTTGTTACCTGCCTCAAACGAATCGTTGAATTTTTGACTGCCAACTTTAGCAGGTCTTTTTTCGCGTTGAAGGAAGGCCAGTTTGGTACCGTTGGCTGCCCATGCATATCGGCCTATTCCATTTTCATTGTCGGTTATAGCCAGGGAAGAACCGCTTTTGGGTCTTAATAAAAATACCTGTCGTTTCCCGTTGGTTCCTGTGGCCAGCAGAGAAATACTCGAGCCGTCAGGAGCCCATACGGGAGAGCCCAGGCCCCGAAAGGTTGCTCCGATTACCTTTTGTTCCTTCGTTTCAAGGTCCAGAAATATCAGTTCCCTTTCAGTACGGTTGATCTGCATGTTCTTACGGGAAGTCATATAGAAAGCAGCCTTACCATCAGGAGCAATTTGTAGGGAAGAGATGCCTGTCAGGCGATTCATATCCTCGAGCGAAAACTTTTGATTCTGACCCTGAACACTTATTGTAACACAGAGTGTGATGGCTAAAAAATAGTATCTCATGACCTTTTTTAAATTAAACAGTATCGACCCTTTCATATCCTGCATACCGCCAATATAGAGCATAAGTCGCTCTTAAGTCACTTGTTTTTGAGAAATGATCGGGCTTTAACCTGATGGATGGTGTGTATTTTATCAGGCGGATTAAACAATTCTCGTCCGGCCGGGTTTTTCAAGCAGATATATGACTTTTGTGTCAACGCAGGTTCAACATATTACTAAACAGTCGTCAGTGGAAGAGCAGATCGTTTATTTGCTGAAGGACAGAGATAAGGTAGCCATCAGGCTGATCTTTGATAACTATGGTCCTGTGCTAATGAACATCATTAAGCGGGTAGTGAGGGATGAAGCCATGGCACAGGATGTACTGCAGGATGCCCTGCTGAAATTCTGGAAAAACGGCAGCTCATATGATGCTGAGAAGGGTAGTTTGTTTACCTGGCTGACGCGTATCTCGCGCAATGCAGCCATCGATAAAACAAGAACCAAAGATTTCAGGCTTACCGAAACATCCAGAGAGGCTGTTGACCTCGTAAGTATATCAGATACAATAAGCCAGGAAAGTGAGCTGGATAAGCTGTATATGAAACAGCTGATAGATCAGCTTCCGGAAAGACAACGTGAATTGATAGATTTGGCCTACTTTCAAGGGTATACACAACAGGAAATTTCAAATAACCTTGAGATGCCTCTGGGAACTGTAAAAACCAGAATTCGGTTGGCCATTAAACATTTGAGATCAATTATTTGAGGTGGATATAAAGGAGTACATAAGATCGGGTAAACTTGAGGCCTATCTCATGGGAGAGCTCAATGAGGAGGAGATGATGGAAGTCGATAGATTGGCGGCCTTATACCCTGTGATCGCTGAGGAGCTTGAAGAGCTCAGACAGAGCATTGTGGGCTATGCTCAGGCTACAGGTCAGGTACCTTCCAATGAGATTCTTGAAAATGCACTGTCTGCCATTGGTGAAGACGAAAAGGAGTCTTTTGTACGGATTCTGGAAGAGGACGAGCCTGAGGTGATCATTAAGCGTGTGAACTCGATTCCTATTTGGTCTATTGCGGCTTCTCTGCTATTCTTTGTGAGCTTTGGCTTTAACATCTTCTTCTTTAGTAAGCTTGACAAGGCAGAAGACGAACTGCAGGCTGCCAGTCAGCAAGGGCTTATGTTGGCAGATCAGGTGGAAAAAGCGAGCCAGGAGCTGAAATATGCGGATCTCAGAATTGCCCATTTTCTCAATAAAGACAATGTACATGTGCGCATGGATGGCGTAGAGCTATCTCCAGAATCCTATGCGAATGTGTTTTGGAATAAGAACACCAATGCCGTATTTATCAGTGTAGATAATCTGCCTGAACCTCCCCATGGGCATCAGTACCAGCTTTGGGCCATTAAGCCCGGAATTGCTCCGATTGACGCTGGTATTTTTGATCATAACCAGCTCATTCAGGAACTGAAAGTGATCAAAGGTAATGTAACAGCCTTTGCCGTAACCCTTGAAAAGGAGGGAGGCACCCCTATTGCTACCGTAGAAAAAACCTATGTGAAAGGTTTTTTGAAAAAAAGTTAATCCCCAAAAATCCAAAGCCATCTGGGTACTCGTAGTTAGAGTGTATTTGAAAATTATTCAATAAACTCTATAAAAAAATGAGAACTCAAAGATTAACTAAGATTGTATTCGGTGCTTTTATTGCATTATTAACATTGACCGCAACCGTAAAAGCGCAGAGCAAAGATATTGTGGACCTGGCTGTGGGAAATGATAACCTCAAGACTTTGGTAGCGGCTGTAAAAGCTGGTGGTTTGGTAGACGTACTCAAAGGTGATGGCCCTTTTACCGTGTTTGCCCCGACAGATGAGGCATTTGCCGCTTTGCCAAAAGGCACACTCGAAATGTTGCTGAAACCTGAGAACAAAGACAAACTGGTGGCAATTCTTACTTACCACGTAGTTTCCGGTAAAGTAATGTCTACAGATCTGTCTAACGGACAAAAAGCAGCGACTGTACAGGGTGAAAAAATATCAGTATCAATTGGTGGCGGCAATGTGAAAATCAATGATGCCAAAGTGATCGCAGCAGATGTGAAGGCTAAGAATGGAGTAGTGCATGTGATCGACAAGGTGATCTTACCCCCTAACATGTAAGGTTACGTTTTTATGGTTGGACCCTGGCAAGCAATTGTCAGGGTTTTTTATGCTTGTTTGGTCAGAAGATATCTCCCGAAAATCTAAACTTTCATAATTACATAAATATAGCCTTCAATTCCTTCTTAGTCACCTTTCCCATAGCATTACGGGGCAAGTCTTTTTGAATCAGATATTTTCGGGGAATCTTATAGACTGGCAGCCGTTCCTTCAGCCAGGCTTTGAGTACTTCAAAATCAAAGGCCTGGGGTACGGTGAGCACCAGGCTCGCTCCAATGATTTCATCCCACTCGGGATCGGGAATACCCACCACCGCACAATCATTGATCTGCGGATGTGTACGAAGTACCTCTTCAATTTCAAGGGCAGAGATTTTATAACCACCGGATTTAATAATGTCAACCGACATACGACCGAGAATCCGATAACTGCCTTTGTTAAGTTTGGCAACATCACCGGTACGAAACCAGCCGTCTTCCGTAAAAGCCTCAGAAGTTGCTTCGGGCCGCTTCCAGTACTCCCTGAATACATTCGATCCTTTTACCTGAATTTCGCCTGATTCTCCGGCCACAACCTGTTCGTTTGTTTCATTCACAATTCTTACCTGCATGCCGGGTAGTGCCTGACCGATATGACCCGGTCTTCTTTCTCCCTTATATGGGTTGCTGATGGCCATGCCAATCTCTGTCATGCCATAACGTTCCAGCAACCTTTGGCCACTGATGCTTTCCCATTGTTCCATCACACTTACCGGCAAGGCGGCTGAGCCTGAAACCATCAGCCTGAATTTGCTGAGAGCAGTCTTCACTATGTCGTGCTCATCAACTCCAAGAGTGGTCCAGTGGTTGATGAGCTTGTAGTAAATGGTTGGAACCGCCATAAACAGGTTGATCTCACCTTCAGTAAGGAGTTTCAAAACGGCTTCCGCCTCAAACTTCTTTACAAAAACACAGCAGGCACCAGACCAGAGCGCACAGGCTAACACATTGATCACACCATGTACATGGTGAAGGGGAAGCACATTGAGGATTCGGTCCTCTTTTGACCAGGCCCAGGCATTTACCAGGGTGGAAATCTGAGATTCAATATTCAGGTGAGTAGTGACTACTCCCTTTGGCTGGCCGGTGGTACCAGAGGTATAGATGATCATAGCCCTTCTGGTTTTGGCGATATCGGGGAGGGGAGTTTGGTCAGTGCCCTGTACCAGATCAGCCATTCTGACAAGACGAATCTTTTGCTTATCCACAATGGGTTCAAGAAAATAGTGATAGTAATCATCAACTACCAGTATTGAGCAATCTGCATCTTTGAGCACATACTCTTGGGCCGGTAAGGGATTACTCAGACTTAGTGGTACGGCAATACCGCCAGCGCGCCAAATGGCCCACTGCACTTTTACATAATCGAAGCCAGGAGCTACCATAAAAGCAACACGTGTTTCATCCAGGTCGCTTAGGCCATTCAGCAGCAGGGATGCCAGTTGTGCTGAGGCAGAGAATAGGGCTTTATAGCTATATTCTTGCCCATCCGAGATTATGGCTGTCCGGTCGGGGTGATTCTGAGCATTTTCAATAAGCTGAAGCATATAGATTCTGATTATTCTTGCAAGAGTAAATATAGAGCATATGCGGAACCAATAACACCTGATTTTCTATTCAATAAATAGGCATATTTGTGCCTGAGGAAACAAACCATTTATGAAGATCATAGAGTGCCCGAGAGATGCCATGCAGGGAATGCACGATTTTATTCCCACACAAACCAAAACTGATTATATTAATCAGCTCTTAAAAGTAGGCTTTGATACCATCGATTTTGGGAGCTTTGTTTCACCGAAAGCCATTCCTCAGCTACGAGATACTGCAGAAGTATTGGCCGGTCTGGACCTGTCAGTCACCTCTTCGAAGCTCCTGGCCATTATTGCCAACCTGAGGGGTGCTCAGGCGGCCGTGCAGTTTGAAGAGATTACATACCTGGGCTTCCCGCTGTCCATTTCTGAAAGTTTTCAGCAGCGCAATACCAACAAATCTATAACCCAGGCATTGGAGCAGCTTCAGGAAATTCAAAATCTCTGTAAGAAGCACAACAAGATACTTGTGACCTACATCTCCATGGGCTTTGGCAACCCTTATGATGAGCCTTTCAATGAAGAAATTGTGGCGGAATTTGCTCAGAAACTGGTTGCTATGAAGGTGGAGGTCATTTCGCTGGCAGACACCATCGGAGTGGCTGAGCCTGATCTGATCACCCGTATTTTTGAATCTACCATCAAAGAATTTCCACAGACGGAAATTGGCGCGCACTTTCATTCTACACCTAACACTGGTATTGAGAAGATTGAAGCAGCCTGGCAGGCAGGTTGCCGCAGGTTTGATACGGCCATGAAGGGCTTTGGTGGCTGCCCCATGGCCAAAGATGATCTTACAGGCAATATAGCTACGGAGACCTTGCTGTCTTATTTTGATACGATAGACCTGGATACTGAACTAAACAAGGAAGCCTTCGATCAGTCCATGTTGATGGTTGGTGGTGTCTTTGGTTGATTTCTACAAGGAGCGTTTACTCTTTTCTGAAAAGTTGATTTGAATGGATAGAGTCCTTTTAAATAAAAAGCTATTTTAGGCTTTACAAAATCCCTCATTCGCATCCTTAAATGTCATTTTTTAATCAACTCCGATCTTACAGCAAGCAAAGTGGTCCGGGATGGATACAGGCGGCCGTAACACTGGGGGGAGGTACTTTGGTCAGCGCTTTGTACCTGGGTGTAATAGGAGGCTATGAATTTCTATGGCTTCAGCCCTTAGCGATGCTGATGGGTTACATTATGCTCACTGCCATCAGTCATGTTACCCTGAGTAAAACGGATTTCAAAGACCGGCCCTTCAAACTGGTTGAAAAACACGTTTCAAAACCTCTGGCCTGGGGGTGGTTATTCGCCACTGTTCTGGCTAATGTGGTTTTTTGTTCAGCACAATTCGCTCTGGCTACTGATGCTCTTCAGGGCAGTCTGGGTTTTACGGATGTAAACCCATTTGTCATCACCTTCTTTTTATTCGTTATCGGGGTATCCCTGATGTGGCTATTCTCGCAGGAGAGCAAAGTGTCCAGGATAGTAGATGGTTTTATAAAATCATTGGTAGCCCTGATCGTGCTGAGCTTCTTCGGAGTGGTGATTGTGATTGGAGTCAATGGAGATATTGCCTTGTCCGAATTACTCAATGGCCTCATTCCTGATTTTAATGCCCTTTTCAAACCCACTGACTCTTTTACTGAGGCGATTGAGTTGACCGGTGATTTTGAAGGCTATTGGAGTGGCTACATCTCAGGCAGCCAAAGAGATATTATTATTGGTGCCTTTGGTACAGCAGTAGGCATCAACATGACCTTCCTGTTACCCTATACCTTGCTTAAAAAGAAATGGAAACGCGAAGACCGAACAGTTGCTCGTTATGATTTATTCTTTGGTTTACTGATCCCTTTTATCCTCGGAGCTTCCTTTTTAATCATAGCCTCAGCCTCTCAATTTCATGCCAAAAAAGACAGTTTTGTCAATGAGCAGGCTTATCATGAAGTACTCGATCAAAGACTCGAAAGAGAGCATCCCTCGCTAAAATCCCTAAGCCAGGACGAGTTAATCCACTTAAGGGCCGAAGCTCCCCAGGCAGATAAGGACCTGAGTGTCATGTTGGCCAAGCGTACCGTTACGGACCTTTCTGTTTCTCTTCGTCCTATATTGGGTGATGGCTCTAAAGTGGTATTTGGTATAGGTGTGTTGGCTATGGCCTTAAGTACCATGCTGGTTCATATGATGATCAACGGTTACGCCATAGGTGAAGCCCTGGGGCGTCCGAACAAGAAGAAACTCTTTTTGGTGGGCGCCATGATTCCTGCTTTTACCGGCTTCATATCACCCATTCTGTGGTCCGGGCAAGTTAAGACGGCCCTGGCAGTACCGGCCTCAGTGATAGCTACCACATTGCTGCCTATTGCCTATCTTATCTTCTTTCTGCTGATGAACTCCCGCAAAGCAATGGGCGCTGATCGGCCTAAAAAGAAAGCGCTGACCAATGGACTGATGCTTGTGGCTATGGGAATTGCCAGTTTTGCCTCAGTATGGGCTTTGTTAAGCAAAGTAAGGAGTGAGGTAGCCTACGAACAGTATTTCGGCTGGATAGGCATCATTGGTTTACCACTGTTGATCCTGATTGGCACTTACAGTTTTTTAAAAAAGGAAAAGATTTGAAATCAATTGGTATCATAGGGTCAGGTATGATTGCAGCCTTTCATGCAAAGGCCATCCAGGCCATGGATACCGCCAGTCTGGGTGGTATTTACTGTCGCAATGAGGAGAAAGCCGTGCGTCTGCGTGAGGAATATCCGTGTCCGGTTTATACTGACCTGGATGAATTCCTGTCCAATGACGTTCTGGATATTGTTACTGTCGCGACTCCCTCTGGTGTCCACCTTGATGCCATTGTAAAGGCTGCTAAGGCGGGTAAGCATATCATCTGTGAAAAGCCGCTTGAAATAAGTCCTGACAAAATCATACAAGCCGAAAGAGCAGCCCTTGCCCATGGTGTATTGCTTGGTGGCATCTTTAACAGAAGGTTTAACCCGGCTGTTGAAGAATTAAAAAGGGCAATTGAAGGCGAAAAGTTTGGTACGATTTCTTTGTGCGAAGTACAGGTGAAGTGGTTCCGGGATCAGGCCTATTACGATTCTGCTGCCTGGCGTGGCACCTGGGCGCTGGATGGAGGCGGAACTCTAATGAATCAGTCTATTCATACCATTGATATGCTGATTCATTTTATGGGCATGCCGAAGCGTCTGTCTGCCAGTGTTGGGACACTCACCCATGAAAACATTGAGGTAGAAGACACTGCTGTTGCCATTCTGGAGTTTGAAAAAGGGGCTAAGGGAGTCATTCAAGCATCAACATCCACCTACTCATCCCAGGGTAGGCCAGCGGAAATTCAAATTTCAGGAGATACCGGTGCTGTGATCCTCACCGATGATCATTTCCAGCTATGGGATTTTAAAGAGACGCTGCCAGAGGATGAAAAAATCCGATCGGAACTGGCTAAACAGTCGGAGGGTGGCCAAGGAGCCAACGACCCCGGTAATATTGCCTTTTATGGTCATCAGCTCAATTTTGAAAACTTTGTTGCGGCTGTGGATGGAAAAGAGTCCCTTAAGATCACAGCCAGGGAAGCTTTGCTGTCAGTGGTAGTCATCGATGCGATTTATCAAAGCGCCAGATCTGATGGAAAGTGGGTAGACATAAATATTCCTCAATGATATTCTCCGGTTTTACAGACGAAGCAAGCGATAGTTTGGAAGGACAAATCCAGGCCACACAAACATTGGGTTGGCAATACCTGTCAGCCAGAACTTTCAGAGGCCAGAATATTCACGAGTTAAGTGATTACAATTTCGAGGTCATTTGCGAAAAGCTCACAGTAAGCAATATCAAAGTTGCCGAATTTGGCACCTTGATCGGAAACTGGGCCAAGGAAATTAAATCCGATTGGTCTGTTACTTTGGCAGAAGTGGAGCGATGTATTCCCCGTATGCAAAAACTCTCCGTGAAGTATGCCAGAATCATGTCATACGCACAAGAGCCCTGGGGGAATGAACAATATGAGCAGGAGCGATTCAGGAGATTGAGAGCCATTACTGAGCGCTTCGCAGATGCCGGCCTCATGGCCTTACATGAGAACTGTATGAACTGGGGTGGCTTTTCGTCTGAGCATTCACTGAGACTGCTGGAGGAAGTACCCGATCTCAAACTCGTATTTGATACAGGTAACCCTGTTTTTCAGCGTGACAGATCCAAGCCTGAACCTCATCCCTGGCAGGATTCACTGGAGTTTTACCATAAGGTTAAAGAGGCTGTTGTCCACGTACATATTAAGGATGCGACTATGCCTGTGGACGAAGAGGAACCGCATTATACCTTTCCCGGTAAAGGAGATGCTCACCTTGAAGCCATTATTGAAGAGCTTATCAAATCGAATTATAAGGGTTTTGTTGCCATTGAGCCGCATATTGCTAAGGTTTTTCACAACCCTGATGAGAATAAGGATGAAAGCCGTGCTTATGATCTTTACATCGATTACGGCAGGCAATTTGAAAAACTAGTCATGCAAATTCAGACCCGTCTGGCCCGTGATTAAAGCTATTTCATATCCAAGAGCAGCAGTGGTTGGTAATCCTTCCGATGGCTTTTTTGGAAAAACCATCGCCTTTCCCTTTAGCAACTTCCAGGTGGAGGCCCGGTTAACTGTACGGGATAGTATCGTTATATCTCAAGGCGAAGATGGTACTAACCTCGGACTCGCTGCTCTTTATCAGGCATATCTTCAAAAGGGGGTTGATAAGAAAAACCCATTGCTTAGCGCTTCGGTCAAAAGGTTTTACGAATACTGTCAGACTGAGAGCATAGACCTTCATGATGAGGGGTTTGAAATCGAATTTGAAAGCACGATTCCAAGAGAAGTAGGACTTGCAGGGTCAAGCGCGATCATTACGGCAATCTTCAGAACCTTACTTGCCTACTATAGGGTTGATATACCCAGAGAACTGCTGGCCAACCTGATCCTGGAGGTGGAAACGCTGGAGCTGGGGATCAGTGCTGGTTTACAGGATAGGGTAGTCCAGGTGTATGAAAAGCCGGTTTATATGGATTTCGATAAAGAATTGATGGCTGAGCGAGACTATGGGGAATACGAGGTTCTGGCTCCTGAGCTTTTTCAAAACATCTATATAGCCTATCGGAGGACTGGAGCTGAAAGTTCCGATATTGTTCACAATGACCTCGGCAGCAGGTATCAAATGGGAGACCAGAAGGTACATGGAGTGATGAAAGAACTAAGCAGTCTCACTGAAAGCTTCCTGGATGAGTTGAAGGGAGGAGGGAGTTCCGTGCGTATAAGCGAATATATGAACCGGAATTTTGATCTGCGACAGTCCATCTGCGCCATTTCCAGGAATAACCTGGAGATGATCGACATCGCTCGAAGCGAAGGTGCAAGTGCAAAATTCACAGGCTCCGGAGGGGCTATTATCGGGGTTTTCGAATCTCAGGATATGTATGAACGCCTGAAAGCTTCATTTTTAGAGAAAGACATTCAAATCTTTGAGCCGACAATTGTAAGCACAGAAACATGGTAAGGAAAGCGATCATACCCGCAGCGGGTTTAGGTACCCGAATGCTGCCGGCCACCAAGGCGGTCCCAAAAGAAATGTTGACCATCGTTGACAAACCTGTGATTCAATATGTGGTAGAAGAGGCGATTGATTCAGGAATTGCCCACATTCTGGTCATCACCTCAAAAGGCAAAAACAGTATGCGGGATCATTTTTCCAAAGATTTTCCCAATGCCGCTTATTATAGAGAAAAGGGCAAAACAGAGGTACTTGAAAGACTCGAAACTATTGGTCATTGCAAAATTGAGTTTATAGAACAGTCTGATTTAAACGGTCTTGGCGGAGCTATTTACCTCGGCAAAGACTTTATTGGTGATGAACCTTTTGCTGTATTGCTGGGCGACACGATTTGCGATTTTGAAGACAGGAATCCGGTTTTGGGACAGCTGATTGATGTTTACAATCAGTTTAAGTCTTCCGTGACGGCCATTGAAGAAGTGCCTGCCGACTATGTCAATCGCTATGGTATTATGGGAGGGGACGCACTGTCAGACGGAATATATAAGGTAAGCCAGTGGGTAGAGAAGCCTGAACCTGAGCTGGCACCATCACGCCTGGCCATAGCCGCACGATATGTTTTTACTCCGGCCATCTTTCAATGCCTCGAAAAGACAACCAAAGGCCGGAACAATGAATTGCAGGTGACAGATGCCATGCACAACCTCCTCAACGCTGAAGACATGTATGGCCTTCAGTTTAAAGGTACCCGCTTCGATGTAGGCAATCCTCTGGGCTTTATCAAAACCAACCTGCATTTTGGCCTGAAAGAGGCGAAGATGGGTGAGGAGTTAAGGGACTGGTTGGGGAACGAAACCCCTGGCTTGTGACAGCTGGGTTCGAAGTGGAGAAAGGCTAAGTCTTATCGTCATTCCGAGTGTAACACAGTGGAGCGTGGGAATCTCCCTGTTATGTATGCTGATGATAGTAATTTTCAGGTTTTAGCTCTGGATAGAGATAGTCGAAATATCTCGTGTACCTATACATCCTTGAATATGGTTGACTCCTAAAGAGGACTAGGGTTCATACCGGTCCAACTTCTTGTGCTGAAGTATAGTAGTCCGACCTCATGACTCATTCACTATTCAAAATCCATCATTCAATATTCTTAGAGCATTCGATCACCTTCACGCACATATCTGACAATTATCTATGGTCTTTCGTCTGACGTCCAAAGCCCCTTAATGGCCTTAGGATATTCAGTGAAGAAACCTGTGGCTCCGAGTTCCTCCAAGACTGAAACCTCTGCTTTGTTTTCTACAGTCTTTACCCTTTCTCCCTCTTCCATCCAGGCCCAGATTTTCTTATTGCCTTTCTTCGCATGCCTGATGATTCGGGGAGTTAGCACCGTCATTTTGCCAAATTTCACGGAGATCATCAGAATGTCTGACTTCAATGCAAATAGTGCATCAAGCCTCAAAAAACTGGAATAGATCAGCTTCTTTACTTCTACAGTGGCCGCCCCATAGTTCCAATCTGGTTTTGATGCCTTAAAAGCATCAACCATGTCGTCATACTTGCTTACAATCACTACCTGGTTAGCCATGTCATAGTCTTCCACCAGGTCAATGATCAGGGGTACTGCTGCCAGGTCTGCTGTATGCACATCCAGCAGTACTTTAATGACAGGGTAGGTTTCAAAAACCTGTCTGAGTGTGGGCACCTGGATTTTAGCTTCCCTAAAAGGAAATGCACCGTCTTTTTCAAAATTATAACCCGCGTTGAGCTGTTGAAGCTCTTCCAGGTTCAGATCAGCAATGAGAGATTGATGGCCTGTGGTCCGGTCAGTATGTTCATCGTGAAAGAGGATGATCTGCCGGTCTTTGGTCAGTTGAAGGTCCATTTCAATTCTCCATTCCGGATTAATCGATTGACAGTTCTGAATGGCTTCCAGGGTGTTTTCGGGAAATTCACCTCGTCCACAGGCGTAACAGATTACTTCCATAAGTTGATCAATTGAAATAGAGGTTTTGAAACAAAAATAGTGCTACTTTTTGGCATCAATCCGCTCCTTGATCTTGTCCATGACAGGTTCCGCTAATCTGATTATAAACGAGAGCAGGAAAATGATGGGAATACCGAAAACGATGAAAACCAGTATGATGCCTCGTATATTTTTGGCGAAGGTTTTTACACCTTCTGTCAGATTGGGAGACGCAACCCAGCTGGCACTGAGGTAGAAGAGTGTTATTGACAGACACCACAAAACTGCTCCAAACAGATAGAACCGTTTAAACTTTTGCTTCTCTATATTTGCCTTGCTCGTTTTTACCAATACCTCTGTCGCGTTTTTTTACGTTTTGAAAATATAGGGACTAAATCAGTTTAACCATGAATCACAAACCGTTTTTATCAAGCCAACGAATGTTTTAAATTGCCTTATGATCCGAAACCGATTCTTTTTTTCTGTCATAGCTCTGTCCTTTTTCGCAGGCCAGATTTTTGCATTCCAGGGGACTGATTTCCCATCAGAAGAGGGAGGAGCCACTGAGACCAGCAGTAGGGCTGGGGGTGAATTAACTATGGTAAACCCGGCCGATCTTGGCATTGACGCTCTGGCCCTGGAGTCGGGGATTCGATCTATTATTCTCCAGGCACTCGATAGTGGGGCCTTTCCGGGCTGCCAGATTCTGTTGGCCAAAGGAGGGAAGGTTTTCTATGAAGAGTCCTTTGGATACCACACTTATGATAGTCTGAGACCTGTTAAGAATTCTGACATCTACGACCTGGCATCAGTGACTAAAACCACTGCCGCCACATTGAGTCTGATGAAACTATACGATGATGGGCTTTTTGACCCTGATCAGACCTTCGGTCACTATTTTCCTGATATCGCAAAGGGTAAGAAAAAAGACATGGTGATGCGTGATGTATTGGCGCATCAGGCCGGTCTGAGGGCATGGATACCCTACTACTCGGTTTCGCGAAAAAAGAATGGCAAGTACAAGCGAAACAGTGTTTCCAGTGACTCATCGGCTAATTTCCCTTATCGCATTTCAGAAACAGGCCTGTTTCTGCACAAAGACTATCGGACTAAGAAAATCTATAAGATGATTCGCAAGTCTAAAGTGAGCAAAGATAAGTCTTATCTCTACTCAGGCCTTTCCTTCTACCTCTATCCCGAGCTGATCCAGCGGATAACAGGAAAATCATTTGATCAATATTTGGAAGATGAGTTTTATGGACCTCTGTCAGCAGAGACTGTAGGATTTAATGCGGGAGAGCGGTTTCCACTGGAAACGATCGTTCCCACCGAGGTTGATTCATTTTTTCGCATGCAAACTCTGCATGGGGTAGTGCATGATGAAGGCGCGGCTATGATGCTGGGTGTTTCCGGAAATGCTGGGCTTTTTGCAAACGCCATGGACCTTGGTAAGGTATATCAAATGCTGCTGAATAGGGGAGAGTATGCCGGGAAGAGGTATCTGAAAGCCTCCACTGTGGAAGAGTTTACCAAATGCCAGTTTTGTGAGACGGGTAATAAACGGGGAATGGGTTTTGATAAGCCTTTGATTGAGTATGATGAAGCGCGGAGCAGCGTGGCAGAAGCCGCCAGTCCCGGTAGTTTTGGCCACAGTGGCTATACGGGCACCTTCGTTTGGGCCGACCCTGCCAATGATTTACTGTTTGTATTTCTTTCCAACAGGGTACACCCTACACGTGATAATCGCAAGATTTATAGCCTTAGCGTACGCCCAAGAATTCATACCCTGGTATACGACTTGCTGGAAAAGGGACAATCGGGAGTTTCAGACTCAAGGTAATCCGGATTTTTCAGATACTTCCCTGGGAATAGAAAAGGATGACGGCCAGACTATCCCAAAGGCCGTGTACTATGATAGCGGGCCAAATGCTCCGTTTTGTGATGATCACAAAGGCACCTGTAGCCAATGCTCCAGTCATAGCCAGTACAGCAGCGCCCCAGCCGGCATAGGCGTGCCCCAGCCCAAAGATCATAGCTTGTACAAACAGTCCAATGATCAGAGCTTTTTTGGTGCCTCCGAAAACCTGGGCTACCCGTTGCATTAGGTATCCTCTGAAGACCATTTCTTCACCAAAGCCAGCAGACACCCAGGCTACCAGTAGCCAAAGTACCAGTGCTGCGGTATTTCCCTCTATATGCTCGAAAAAGGAATAATCATTGGGTGCCAGTGCCAGCACCTGTCTAAGCCAATCATTGAAAGGCTGCATGGCCAGTAGTTTAAACGCCAAAAACCCAAGGACTGCCGAAATCAATACCCACCATTTGAAAGGCCATTTAAAACCGAAGTCACTCCATTTATGGCCGGATTTTTTGAAGAAGACGGTAATGATAAGAACCATAATGATGGTCCTGACTGGCACTGGTCCATTTGACGGCATATCCATAAGAGGATATAGATAGCCTGTGAAGAGAAAGTGTGACCCAACCCCAACGAGGATGAGAATGAGGATTTCGATGGCTAATCTTTTCATATGTGCAGACTGGTTGGAACAGGGCTCAGACTACAAAGTAGACAGCTTGGCATCAATAATGTGCTTCTCAAGGAATGCCTGATAAGATTTGCCCAAACTTATGGCATCTTGTTTTTATGAATCATCAGAGGCGATGTCAGATAAACCTGGCTCTTTCGAGCCTATTTGTCAATCTTCTTGCTTTTAAGCTTCCACACCGCAAACGAAGCGTTGACATTGACCGGACTGAGGGCTTTAAAATCTTTGCCGGTGATTTTCCCCCGCCAACCCACTGTGAATTTAAAAGGATAGCCCCCAATACCGAAGTAAGGTGAAATAGCAACTATCTGCTTCCTGTAATCTGTGTGATGTGTCAGCTCTGCGCCTAATGTCAAAAACATGGCACTGGCACTTATGCCGAGTTTTGAGCCGTGAATAAGGTTTTTAGAAGAGATTCCCAGTTCCTGACTGAAGTACCAGGAGATGCTGGCAGGATGAAGAAAGCGCTGCACATTACCCTGCCAAAGCCCGACTTCAATTGAATGATAATTAGTCCGTTCACCATCATCGGTCGGGCTGAAGTTATAACCCACAAATAAATTAGTCTCCAAAAATGAACCCCAACCGGGAAGTTGATTCCGGGTACTGTCCTGGGCGAATAGTTGGGACTGAAAAAATATGCCTAAACACAGAATTAAGATACCGTTGCGCATGACCCCTGAGCTTTGTTTGAACCCTTGTAAGACTACAATAAACAGGCCAGAGTTGCTTCGTATTTACTTCTTATTGTGATTTTGTCAGGTTAACTGGTACTCTTTACCTGGCAGGGGTTTGACCAGGCCGGCAAACTCCAGTTGTAGCAAGACTCCCGCCAGCTGATTGAGTGGAATCTCTGATTGCCAGCTAAGTTGGTCGATGTGCAGTTGCTGACCGTTTTTCATCAGTGTATCTACTACCTTCTTTTCGTCACGTTCCAATGCCTGATAGCGCTGATTATTATTACGTTCCACAGTATCTTCTTCATTGTCCCATCCCAGCTCCTGAACAACATCATTGAAGCCGGTATAAATGCTGGCCCTCAGGCTTTTGATAAGCCAGTTGCAGCCTTCAGAGTAGGGTTTGCCTAATTCTCCCGGTACGGCAAAGACGGGCCGGTCATAGCTATGAGCAATATTGGCGCTGATCAATGCACCTCCCTTTTTGGCAGCTTCCACCACCACCAATGAGTCAGACATGGCGGCTATGATCCTGTTACGGGCGGGAAAGAGCCTTGGGTCAGGTCCGATACCAATCGGGTATTCACTGATCAGGCCTCCGTTTTCCAGCATCTTTGCTGCCACTTTTCTATGTGCTTTTGGATACACATCTTCCAGCCCTCGAGCCAATACGCCAATGGTGGGCAATGCCTGATCCAATGCTGCCTGGTGGCTTCTTACATCTATACCATAGGCGAGACCGGAAATGATACTCGCCTGTTGCGTCCTGGCATCCTGCACAATGCGATCTGTTGTATACATTCCGTAATTGGTGGCTTTTCGGGAGCCTACGATCCCTACAGTTTTGAGGGGATTAAGCTCGACACTTCCTTTGGAGTATAGTACTACCGGTGAATCTGGTACCGCCAGCAGACGTTTGGGGTAGGAGGCCTCTTTGTAGTAGTGTATGGAAATGTCTGCCTTGAACGATTCATTGATGACTCTTTCTGCCTCAAACAGCAGGTCTTTTTGGCGGGGAATGAGAGCCGCCAGTTTTTCACCAACTCCCGGTATTTTAGTCAGTTTGGACTTTGGGGTGCTGAGAACTTTTTTGGGACTTTCGAAATAGTTAACCAGCTGTTTGGAGAGAACCGGGCCGATTTTGGGAATAAGAGATAAGGCTACCTGGTAGAGCTTATCTTCTGTCACGGCAGCTGGTTTTTCATATCCTCCAGAAATACTCTGATCTTTTTTAATGAGGCGATCATCTCGGCCTTATCGGTGATGCTGTTTTTATTCTGCTTAATGTGGTCCTGAGCACCCTGCAGTGTGTAGCCTTTTTCCTTCACCAGATGGTAGACCATTTTGATTTTTTTCAGATCATCCTGGGTGAATTTGCGATTGCCCTTGCTGTTCTTTTTGGGTTTTATAAAATCGAACTGAGATTCCCAGAAACGGATCAGGGAAGTAGCAACACCCAGCTCTTTGGCCACCTCACCAATAGTGAAATATTTCTTCTCAATGGGCTTCGCTTTGTAAGGCATATTAGAAAGTTACATAAAAAGTCTAAAAGAAAAACTTTAAGCTAAGTTACTGCTTTGAAAATTTTCCATCTGTGCTAATTCGCAAGTCTGACTCAGGAAAATCAGCACCTGAAAGACTGCGAATCAAACGAATGGCTTTACCACTGGGATCAAAGACCGCAATACCTCGCCCCACCTGCTTTGTGGGGATAATAGAGCCCGCCTTCAGGTTTCCTGTTTGCAGGTCAAGCTCTATGTCCATGATCGCAGAGTTTCCTCTCACATCGCGAATATTCACATTACCATGAGTAAGAAAATTCCCAAGAGAGTAAATAATCAACTTGTCATTGTAGAGATCAATACCACGTAGCACATGCGGGCCATGGCCTATCACCAGGTCAGCCCCTGCATCAATAACCGAACGGGAGAATTGTACCAGGTTACCCCGGTTCTCGCCATAATAGGTCTCAGTCTCATCTTTCACATGTTGGGCGTCCAGTCCCTCAGCGCCACCGTGGAAGGACACTATGACCAGGTCACACTTCGCATTCAGATCGGTAATCACCTTTGTGGCTGTGGCCAGGTCAGACACTCTGTAAGAGATACTTGAAGTGCCAAAAGCTGCAATGCCAATTTTTTTACCCTTGACCTCTAGAATTACGGGAGCCTTTTTGGCTGCGTAAGCGATGTCTTTGTCATCGAGCATCTTTTTGGTATGCGACACTCCGGCAGACCCATAATCTGAGTTATGATTATTGTCCATGCTCATCACGCTGAAGTGCATATCTTTGAGGGCCTGAGCGTACTTATCCGGCATACCGAATTCGTAACATCTACCGGCTTTTCTGGAGGCTTCACTGCATTTGCGTGGTTCTACGCCATCGGTAATAAACACACCTTCCAGATTGCCAAAAGTAATGTCTGCATCGTCCAGATAACTCGCTATGGAATCGGCAAACACCTCACCGTTACCCTTGGGCATAATAGGGCGGGGGGTTACTGAACCCAGCATAACATCACCTACTGCTTTGATCCGCAGGGTTTGTGAGTTTGCCTGAAAGGCAAGGCAAATTGAAAAAGCGATAAGTATGGCTTTTGAAAACTTCATAGAAGCAATAAAATGAATTAACGATTCGAATAAGAGCCCAAAGACTGGTTCTCTATAGAAGATAAACGCAGAATCTCTTCATATTCTGTTGCGTTCAGGTCTTTATAAAAATAATTGACGGGATTTACGGCCTTACCGTTGATATGCACCTCGTAGTGCAGGTGAGGGGCAGTAGATTTCCCTGTATTGCCCACAAAGCCAATGAGGTCACCACGCTTGATCTTCTGACCTGATCTTACATTGAACTGGCTCATATGCCCGTACAGTGTTTCATAGCCAAAGCCATGATCAATCATGATATGCTTACCAAAGCCGGTGAAGCTTGAGCGCGTATATTTAACTACACCGTCACCTGTGGCATAGATGGGTGTGCCCTTAGGAGCAGAAAAATCCGTTCCATAGTGCATCTTCTTTACTTTCAAAACCGGATCTGTTCTGCGACCAAAGCCGGAAGAGAGTCTCCTGAGCTCTTTATTACTCACGGGTTGAATGGCCGGCATCGACTGATATAAAAGTTCCTTGTTTAGTGCCAGCTCCATAATTTCATCATATGATTTGGTCTGTATATACGCTTTCTTTTTCACGCGATCAATCTTCTCCATGGTGCTGACCACAAGCTTTTTGTTAGAGAGGTCACTCTCCAGTATCTCACGATATTTGAGGATGCCCCCTGAACCCGCTTCGCGAACAGAGTTGGGGATGGGTTCCGCTTCAAAAACTACCCGATATACATTATCATCCTTTTCCTGCAACACATCCAGCATCTTCTCCATGTTATCGAGCTGATTCTGAGTGTATTCGAATTTCCCTGTCAGGTTTTCAATTTCCCTGGCCTGTTCCATGGTTTTGGGCGTTTCGAAGTACTGGCTAAGCACAAAAACAATCGCCACGGCAAAAACCAGCACAAGGGATAGAAAGCCCAGTGCATTGATGACTACATCACGTTTTTTGACCTGAATACGCTCGTATTTGCAGGTCTCTGTATCGTAGTAATATTTTATTCTGGCCATTAAGAATCCTTTATGAAATTCCCCTAATTTTGTGCCTTTATTGTAGAAAGCACGGACTTTCAGTCAAAAGTACTAAAAATTAACAATACGCCTTGGCGTAGCTAAAAAGTCAAGCATGGAATCTAAGCAGATCAGGTCACGCTTTATAGAATTCTTTGAGTCAAAATCTCATCATTTTGTACCCTCGGCCCCGATGGTAATACAGAATGATCCTACTCTGATGTTTACCAATGCTGGTATGAACCAGTTCAAAGATTTTTTCCTCGGCAATGCCCAGGCAGACTACAACCGTGTAGCCAATAGCCAGAAATGCCTGCGCGTATCGGGTAAGCACAACGATCTGGAAGAGGTAGGTATCGATACCTATCACCACACCATGTTTGAAATGCTGGGCAACTGGTCTTTCGGTAATTACTTTAAGAAAGAGGCCATCGCCTGGGCTTGGGAGCTTTTGACAGAGGTTTATGGCTTGCCAAAGGACAGGCTTTATATCAGTGTTTTTGAAGGAGATAAATCAGAAGACCTGGCCTTCGATCAGGAAGCTTTTGACTTTTGGAAAGCTTATGTTGATGAATCGCGTATCCTTGGAGGCGATAAGAAAGACAATTTCTGGGAGATGGGAGAGACGGGGCCATGCGGACCTTGCTCTGAGATTCATATCGATCTGAGATCGGAAGAAGAGATTGCTAAAGTTTCCGGTAAAGATCTGGTGAATCAGGATCATCCCGAGGTTATTGAGATATGGAACCTCGTATTTATGCAATACCATCGCAAGGCGGACAGAAGCCTGATCAACCTGCCTGCACAGCATATTGATACAGGAATGGGCTTTGAGCGACTGGCAATGGCCTTGCAGGGTAAGAAATCTAACTACGATACAGATATTTTCATGCCTCTGATCGAGTTTGTGGCAAAGAAGGCAGGAGTAAGCTATAAAGACGATGAGCAGACTGATATTGCGCTGCGCGTAATTGTTGATCATATCAGGGCCATAGCTTTCGCTATTGCAGATGGTCAGTTGCCATCAAACAACAAAGCGGGCTATGTGATTCGCAGGATTCTCAGAAGGGCCGTTCGCTACGGTTATACCTTCCTCAATTTCAGAGAGCCCTTTATGCACGAATTACTGCCGATTCTTTCCAGGCAGTTTGAAGGTGTATTTGATGAACTCGTGAGCCAGGCTGACTTTATCGCGAGGGTGGTAAAAGAAGAAGAGTCTTCTTTCCTCCGAACATTAGAGAGTGGCTTGAAAAGACTGGATCAGGTGAAAGCTTCCATGGCTGAGAAGGGTGAAAAGACCATTGATGGCAGGGTCGTATTTGAGCTGAATGATACTTTCGGTTTTCCTCTGGATCTCACCGCTTTGATTGCGAGCGAAAATGGTTTGACCATTGATGAGCAGGGTTTTAAGCAAGCCATGGCAGAGCAAAAGCAGCGCTCTAAAGCTGATGCTGCGCAGGAAAAGGGAGATTGGATCGCTGTAAACGATGAAGATACAGTTGACTTTGTGGGCTATGATAGCACTGATTCTGAGGCACATATCATTAAGTATCGCGAGATCAAGGAAAAGAAAGGCAAAGTATATCAGGTCGTGCTGGATAAAACTCCTTTTTATGGGGAAAGTGGCGGACAGGTAGGAGATACCGGTACACTGACCAGCGATACGGAAACTATCAGGGTGCTGGATACGCAGAAGGAAAACGACCTCATTGTACTCTATACGGATAAAATTCCAGCCAGTCCGGAAGCAAACTTTCAGGCTGCTGTGAACGTGCCCAGAAGGGATTTGATTCGTAATAACCACTCTGCCACACACCTGCTGCACCAGGCACTGACAGATATACTGGGTACGCATGTGCAGCAAAAAGGCTCACTGGTATCAGATAGCGTATTGCGTTTTGACTTCTCACACTTTGCTAAAGTAGAGGCTGAACAATTGTCTGAAATTGAGCGCATTGTTAATGACCACATCCGCAAAAACATCAAGCTGGATGAAAAGAGAAATGTGCCGATTGAGGATGCCAAAGCATTGGGCGCTACGGCACTCTTTGGTGAGAAATATGGCGAGTTTGTAAGGGTCATCACCTTTGATCCCGAGTATTCGGTAGAGCTTTGCGGTGGCACTCACGTAAGGGCTACAGGTGATATTGGTATGTTCAAAATCACCTCTGAAGGAGCTGTGGCAGCGGGAGTAAGAAGAATTGAAGCTTTAACCGGGCCAAAGGCCTTTGCTTATGTGCAGGAGCAGGAACGGCTGATGAAAGAGGTTAAGGAGCTGCTTAAGAATCCAAAGGATTTGACCAAGGCGGTCAGTTCACTACTGGAAGAGCAAAAGAAGCTTTCAAAGGAAATTGAAGGCTTGCATGCAAAGCAATCAGGTCAGGTGAAAGAAGGGCTGTTGCAGGATGTAAAAGAAGAGAATGGAGTAGCCGCGGTCATTGCTAAGATTGCAGTACCCAATGCTGATGCACTGAAGAAACTTTCTTTTGAGCTTAAAAATGAAGTCGACAATCTCTTTGCGGTTTTGGCCGCTGATGTAGCCGGAAAACCTCAGATTGCCGTGGTGATCTCAGAAGCTTTGGTATCGGGTAAAGGCTTGAATGCGGGTCAACTGGTAAGAGAGCTCGCCAGGGAGATCAAAGGTGGAGGAGGCGGTCAACCCTTCTTTGCTACGGCCGGTGGTAAAGACCTGGACGGACTGGATGCAGTAGTGTCAAAAGCTAACGAAATTCTCTCAGGCATTGAGTGATATAAAAAACCTTCTTAAACAAGCTGGTTATCAGGCAACTATCGGTCTTGAAGTGCATGTGCAGTTAAATACTCAGAGCAAGCTCTTTGCACCCGATTCCAACACCATGACGGAAGAGCCAAATACCCACATAAGCCCTATTACCATGGGGCATCCGGGGACCTTACCCATGCTGAATGAAGGGGTGTTGAAGAAGGCCATTATGATGGGGCTTGCCTGTGATTGTGAGATCATCCAACAGAATCACTTTGCCCGTAAAAATTACTTTTATCCCGATTTGCCGAAAGGTTATCAGATCACACAGGACAAGACACCGATCTGCATGGGAGGTCGGGTGGCACTTTTTGCGGATGGCTTGTCAAAAGAGTACGCAGCATTGCATCATATCCATCTGGAAGAAGATGCAGGCAAATCGATTCACGATGAGGGTACTGATACCCTGATCGACCTCAATCGCGCGGGTACTCCACTGATTGAGATTGTGACAGAGCCGCAAATGGAAGAAGCAGGAGAGGCGGCAGCTTTGCTTCAGGAGATCAGGCGTATCGTGCGCTACCTGGATATCTCAGGCGGCAATATGGAGAATGGTGAATTGCGTTGTGATGCCAATATTTCCATTAAGCCAGTAGATGCACAGGAGCTTGGCAATAAAGTGGAGGTCAAGAATATGAACTCCATCAACAATGTGCGTAAGGCGATTGATTTTGAGATCAGACGTCAGCTGGAGATGGTGAAGAACAAAGAGGAAATTCTGATAGAAACCAGGACCTTTGATGCGAGCAACGGCCATACCTATGGCATGAGGTTTAAGGAAACGATGAACGATTATCGTTATTTCCCGGACCCGGACCTGCCACCTGTTGAGATAGCAGATGATTATTTAGCTGAGATCACCTCAACTTTG
Source organism: Roseivirga sp. (assembly GCA_021404565.1). Classification (GTDB taxonomy): domain Bacteria; phylum Bacteroidota; class Bacteroidia; order Cytophagales; family Cyclobacteriaceae; genus Roseivirga. The sequence continues at coordinate 165,059 of JAAWWF010000006.1, forward strand.
CCTCCACTGCCCACCCAGCTGAGGGCAAAATTCAGATCGGAATATCAGTTGAGCGACTATGATGTGGCACTTTTAACAGAAGAAAAGGAAACTGCTGCCTTTTTTGATGCGTTATGTCAGTGTACCCGTAATTATAAAGCTGCTGCCAACTGGATAAATGGTCCGCTGAAGGGTTTGCTGAATGATAAGGGTATTGGTATTGAACAAAGCGGTGCTTCACCGGAAAAACTTGCCGGACTTATCGAAATGGTTGATAAAAATCAGTTGAGCTTTTCGATTGCCTCGCAGCGGGTCTTACCTGTTTTGCTGGACTCAGAAGACACAGCCCTGGCCATTGCAGGCAGGCTTAATTTACTGATGATTGGCAATGAGAATGAATTGTCAGGTTTGGTAAAAGAGGTATTGCTATCTTTACCCAATAAGGTGGCCGCCTTTAAGAAGGGTAAAAAGGGTCTGATGGGACTTTTTATGGGAGAAGTGATGAAGAAGAGTAAGGGAAAGGCCGACCCTAAAAAGTTACAGCAGCTATTGCAAAAAGCATTAAACGAAGAGTAATGATTAAGAAGGTTTTGTCGTTGGCGATTATCGCATTGTTGTCAGCTTGTGCGGCAACAAAAGAGGATGGTGTCGTAAAGATTACCGGTAAGATCAAGAATCCTATTCCGCAGGGAGAGGTAATGCTTGAGCGCTTTGAGGTGGGACAGGCCGTACCTGTGACCACCGTAAACTCTGATCACGAGGGTAATTTTGAAATTGAAGTAGATGTAGCCGAGCCTGGTTTCTACCGGATCAATGTATATGGTCAGCAATTTGAAACCCTGGTCTTGAACAAAGACAACCTTAAGGTAGAGGCCGATGGTCAAGGTGGAAGTGAAATTTCCGTTACCGGTTCCAAAGACATGAAATACCTGGATGAGGTGAACGGCTATATGGAAGGATATGCCCAGGTAGTGACTGACTTCAATCAACGATACATGAAAGCCAGGCAGGCCGGTGATACTGAGCTGGTCAACGATCTGACCGATGAAGGCATGGCCCTGGAGACTGAAAAAGTAGCAAAGCTCAAAAAAATGGCCTGGGGCTACGATGGCTCTTTAGTGGCCCTTTTGATTACCGACTTCTTTCAGAATAAAACAGACGAATATTACTTTCTTGACAGCTTGGCGAACAAGTTGACCAAAGAAATCCCCGGCTCAAGCCAGGTAGAGATGTTTACGAATAACCTCCAGTACTTCAGACCTGCCGTAGGCATGGGCGATGTAGCCCCGGACATTGCTTTACCAACACCAGATGGTGAAGAAAAAAAGCTCTCCGATCTGAGAGGGAAATACGTGCTCCTCGATTTCTGGGCCGGCTGGTGCGGACCTTGTCGTAGAGAAAACCCTAATGTTGTTGCCATGTACAACAAGTACAACGAGAAGGGATTTGAGGTATTTAGCGTATCACTGGACAGAACCCGTGACCGCTGGGTAGGGGCCATCAGCAAGGATGGACTGAGCTGGGATAATCATGTATCCGATCTTAAATACTTCCAGTCTTCGGCTGCTATTGAGTACAAAGTGAATGCTATTCCTTTTGCGCTGTTGCTTGATCCTGAAGGACGTGTAATTGGTAAAAACCTGAGAGGAAGATCACTGCAGGCCAAGCTTGCCAGTATTTTCGGGGAGTAAGGCAGACTTAAGACTACACTCTATTCTCTAACGTCATTGCGATAAGGTCGCAGCGCAGCGAAGTAATGTGTTGTTGGTATTCGCATGTGGCTATACCCATATCTACTCGGAGATCGCCATGGTCATAGGCTGAGGGTTGTCAGATAGCTTCTTCGCGAAGATGGACAGGAATGTCGGACAGTGTTTAAAACATTCCCTTCAACGCTCCCCAAAGTGCCTTTTTCATCTCTATGTTTTGAGCAATAGCAGAGAGGGCATCCGCTCTCAAATAGTTTTTACCCTTGACCTGGCTAAGCTGATAGAGAGGTGCATTGTTGAGCTCTGTCACCCTGTTGGTGCCAAAAGCGATCAGATGACGATGATTTTGTTCAGACAGCAATGCCTCAATTTGTTCAGTATTTGCTTCTCTGACGTTTACCAGCAGCACATCATCGAGCGAACGCTTCACCGCTCCCATAATCTTTTCCAACAGAGCCTTTAGCGGAGCTTCTAGTACAGCTTCATCTGATTCAACAAGCAGCAGACAGTGCTTAAGATTATTACCTTCTGTCGGCAAAGGCTTCAGGTAAACAGGCTCTGGTTCTTTGGCGATCATAGGCGGTGCCGGATCTACAGTGGGAGTAACTGGTTTGGCAGTTGGTGCAGGCTCAGGAGCTTCTGTTTTTGGTGCCGGAGCATCGGCAACAGGAGCAGGGCTTGGTGTTGGAGCTACTGCAGGTTCAACTGCTGTTGAAGTCGCGGGTGCTTCTGCCTGAAGTAATTTCTGTTCTTCCTTAATAACATAGATATCCTCTGTGATAAAATGTGGTAGAAAAGAATAATCAGACATGAGGCGGATTAACGTTTAGCGTTGGATGTTTAAAGTTAACCAAGAACCTTAAACATAAAACACCTGAACATTAAACTGTTCAGTCAAAAATGCTTTTCAATTCAGTAGCGTCCTCCGGCTTCATACGCTTGGCCAGGACTAGTCTTAGCTGTCTTCTTCGCAAGGCACCTTCAAACAGCTCTTTTTCCTCAGCTGTTTCCGGTACCAGTTCAGGTACATCAATCGGGCGACCTCCCTGGTCAACTGCCACAAAGGTAAAGAAGGCACTATGACTCTTAAATTTGGTGCCCGAGGGGATATTCTCGGCAAACACCTCGATATAGACCTCCATCGAAGAGTTAAAGGCACGGGTTACCTTGGCAGTCAGTGTTACCACATCTCCCAGCTGAATAGGGTTGCGGAAAGAAATATTATCAGCAGAAGCCGTTACCACAATGCGATTAGAGTGCTTTTGGGCAGAAATGGCAGAAACTACATCCATCCAGTGCATTAGTCTTCCTCCCATCAGGTTGTTCAGCGTATTGGTATCATTAGGCAGTACCAACTCGGTCATGGTAACCCATGAATCTGAACAAGTTTTCGTCTTCTTTCCCATAGTTTCTTTCGTTGGCTGCAAAATTACGCAGCGGTTTGATGATATCTATGGTGAAAACGCATTTTGAATGAAAATAATTCGGCACTCCTGACGGAATGTTGAAGGGGGGATTTTGAATGTTGGATGGAGGGCTTGGGATTATTATTAGGGCCTGAATGATACTTCCTGTATAATGTTTTATGATAAGCGAGATATTTCGCTCACCTCCGCTTGGCATTAACCTCCCTGATATTCTGATAACTAATAACTGTTAAAACCATAACCGTCTGATCTGCGATACTGACGGAGTATGTACCAACCAATAACGACTAACCAATCAACTAATAACCTGCCCGCAAAACCTCTTGTCGACTGACTCGACACTGCTGACCGAACAATCCGCAAAAGAAAATTCACTTGCCCTTCCATCCATCCTCACCCAGCAGCGGTACAAACTTAAAGTCGTGGAATTCTTCTTTGCGAAGCTTGCCGGGAGCTACCTTGGTGAGGCGCAGCATCTTCTGGGTTTTGGCATTGCCTACAGGTATTACCAGCATGCCCCCAATACTCAGCTGATCGATGAGGGCAGTAGGTACTGTAGGGGCACCGGCTGTTACGATTATCTTGTCATAAGGAGCAAACCGCTTCAAGCCCATAGAGCCATCGCCATAAAAGAAATTGGCCTTATAACCCAGCTGAGGTAGAAATACTTTGGTGCGTTCATAAAGCTTCTTCTGGTATTCTATGGTATACAGTTTAGCCCCCATTTCCAATAGAACGATGGCCTGATAACCTGAACCCGTGCCTATTTCCAGCACCTTTTCGCCTGGTTTTACCTGGAGCAATTCCGTTTGGAAGGCCACGGTATAAGGTTGCGAAATGGTTTGTCCTTCACCAATAGGGAAGGCCTTGTCGTCATAGGCATGTTCCATCAGGGCACTGTCCATTAGGAAGAAATGACGTGGAATCTTGCCAATAGCGGCCAGAATGCTTTCATCCTTAATTCCCTTGCTGCGCACTACCTTTACCAATTGCCTGCGCATGCCCTTATGTCTGTAACTATCTTCCATCGGCTGGGCGAAATTATCAGTTTTGTTTGAGAGTTGATACTTTAAACCGAAAACAATGAACATCAAAAAACAGGATAATTCCCGATGTGTTTAAGCTGTTAGAATAAGCGTATTCTTTTAGCTTTACAGTCAGAATTGAAGCCCATATGTTTACAGGAATTATAGAAGTACCCGGTGAGGTAGTCAACATCACAAAGGAAGGCACCAATGTGCACTTTGATATCAAAAGCAGTATCAGCCCTGAACTTAAAATTGACCAGAGTGTGGCCCACAGCGGTACCTGTCTGACGGTAGTAAAGCTGGAAGGTGACGTTCATACCGTTACTGCTATTGACGAAACACTTCAAAAGACCAATCTTGGTGATTGGGTAGTAGGTACCCAGGTAAACCTGGAGCGTTGCATGGTAGCCAATGGTCGTTTTGACGGACATATTGTGCAGGGCCATGTCGATCAGGTTGGGCGGGTGACTGACATTCAGGAAGAGGGTGGTAGCTGGCTCTTCGATTTTGAGTATGACACCGATCAGGGGAATGTTACGGTAGAGAAGGGTTCTGTTTGTATCAATGGGACCAGCCTGACCTGCTTCAATTCTGAGCCCGGTAAGTTTCGGGTAGCCATCATTCCCTATACCTATGAACATACGAATTTCAATCAGTTTGAGGTGGGCACAGCCGTAAATCTCGAATTTGATATCGTAGGCAAGTATGTAAAACGCCTGTTGGGTCAGGCATGAAAGTAGCATTCCAGGTAATTCCTTATACACTCAGATTTCGTTTTGAGGCAGGCACCTCGCGAGGTAGCCTTACCGAAAAAGAAACCTGGTTTATCAAAGCCACCCGGACAGATGATGACTATGTTATCGGTTGGGGAGAGGCAAGTCCGCTCAAAGGCCTGAGTATGGACTATAGCACCGATTACGGTAAAAAGCTCCGGGCTGTACTCGACCATCTGGAAGGACTGGACATTCCTGAAGAAAACCTGCTTGACTTTATAGGTGCCAATACTCCTGAGGAGATGCCCTCTGTCCGCTTTGGTGTTGAAACGGCCCTGCTGGATGTCAGCAATGGTGGTGGTCACAAGATCTTTCCCGGTGCTTTTACGGAAGGGAAGCAGCGAATCCCCATCAATGGCCTGGTTTGGATGGGAGACAGGCAGTTTATGCAGCGTCAGATTGATGAAAAACTCAGGGCCGGTTTCAATACCATTAAGATGAAGGTAGGGGCGATAGATTTTGAAACAGAATATCAGTTGCTGGAAAACCTGAGGGAGAAGTATACGACAGAAGACCTTACTCTGCGCGTAGATGCCAATGGTGCCTTTACGGAAAAAGATGTAGTGGAAAAACTCACAGCCCTGGCGGGTCTGGGCATTCACTCCATAGAACAACCCATTAAACCGGGGCAGCGCGACCTGATGTTCGATCTTTGCCATGCCGAGCTTTTGCCCATCGTTTTAGACGAAGAATTGATCGGGGTGAACAGCCATGATGAAAGGAAGCTTTTACTCGAAGAAACTCAGCCTCAGTATATTATACTGAAACCCTCTTTGTTGGGCGGTATCAAAGCTTGTGAAGAGTGGATTGCCCTGGCTGAATCTATGCATATTGGCTGGTGGATGACTTCTATGTTGGAATCTAATATTGGCCTGAATGCCATTGCCCAGTTCACCGACAGGTACCAGCCAGAATTACCCCAGGGGCTCGGTACGGGGCAACTTTATCACAATAATATAACATCTCCGCTATTGATTAAGAAAGGTCATCTGCATTACTTCGTGAATGGAGAATGGCAGTTAACATTGTGAATCACTGAGAAAAAAGCGGGTGTCGGGCTTGTTTCGAGGGGTTTTGCAAAGCTGCTGACAAATGCTGCTCTAACAGCACTAAGGTCAAAGGCCGCAGGACTTGTTACCTTAATACGATTACAATGAGTTTATTAAAGAGTATCATCCCCCGATACTCCCAGAACTTACAACCGTAAATTTTCTATCCCAAATTCATTTTTGGGGTAAGTTTGAGTTTTATCTATGGTTAGTCCATGGGATTAGTATGCTATTGATTGACTTTTCAATCAAGAACAGGAAGAGTGCGCTCTGTTGAGGAGTGAATTTTTAAGGTCGGCTCATACCAGTGGATGTCCGCTGCCTGTTGCCGACAGAACTATCTATAACTACTAAACAAATATCTATGAGGAAAACATCTATGTTCTTTGCCCTGCTGTTAGCGGTCTTTATGACCTCTACTGCCTGGGCGCAGGAACGGATCATCTCCGGGAGAGTAATTGGTTCGGACGACCAGTTAGCCCTGCCGCAGGTATCCGTGTTCTTGAAAGGCACCACTAACGGGGTGCCCACCGACAGTGACGGTAATTATCGTTTCAGCGTGCCGCAGTCAGGCGGTATACTGGTCTTTCGTTATATCGGCTACGTTACACAGGAAGTGACCATTGGCAACCAATCTGTGATCAACGTGCAGTTGGTACCTGATGTCAATGTGTTGCAGGAGGTAATTGTACTCGGCTACGGTCAGGGTATTGAAAAGAAGGAAGTGACCGGAGCTATCACCTCCATTGAGGCTGATAAAATTGCCAAGCTTCCAGTGCAGGGTTTCGACCAGGCATTGCAGGGTAAGGCCGCAGGTGTGCTTATTCAGTCAGCCAATGGTATTCCAGGTGCTGCTCCAAGGGTACGCATCAGGGGCCAGGGCTCTATCAATGCAGGTAATGCACCTTTGTATGTAGTAGATGGAATTCAGCTCAATACAGCTGATAATGCCGCTTCTACAGATGCCAATCCGCTTAACTCTATCAACCCGGCCGATATCGAAAGTATCCAGGTGTTGAAAGATGCGGCAGCTGCGTCATTGTATGGCTCTCAGGGAGCAAACGGAGTGGTGCTGATCACCACCAAGAAAGGGAAGTCGGGAAAAGCTAAGGTTCGTATCAGTCATTATAGCGGCTTTGTAGACCCATTTACTCCGGTAGATGTATTGAATACACAACAGTTTATCCAGGCTGAGCAAGAGGCAAGGACCGCCCGTTTCGAAGATTTTGGATTAACTGTTTCCGAGGCAGACGCCCGGGCATTTGCTTTGGGGAGAGCAGGCCTGGATGTTGGTTTAACACCTGAGCAAATCGCGCTGTTGCCAACTTTCGACAGACAATCAGATGTATTCAGAAGGGGGTATCAGCAGAGCACAGATTTCACCATCAGTGGGGGAAGTGACCTGACACAATACCTCTTTTCAGGGTCTTATAATAACAGTGATGGTAACGTGCTCGACTTTGACTTTGAGAGAATTACCGCTCGCTTGAACCTCACGACCAAGGTGTCAGATAAATTAAGGCTGACGAATACTTTGAATTATGCTACGGTTAAGCAGCAGAATGGTCTGAACAACGGATTGTTCTTTGAAAACCTTGTATTCGCTTCTTCGGTAATTCCACCAACTGTATCTTTTATTCAGGAAGATGGAAGCTTTTTACCTTCCGATCAGGTACCGGGTATCATTCCAAGAAACCTGCTGGAAGTACCTCAGTTCAGAGACAGAAACTCTACTACAAACTCTGTTACCGGTAGTGTAAAGCTCGATTACAATCCTATAGAATCACTTACCGTTACAGGTCAGTTAAATGTGGACTACAGAACGGTTAAGGATATTTCCTTCACCAGCCCGTTGTCTCCCGATGCAGATGATGTTAGTGGTAGAGTAACCAATACTTTTAATGAGAATCTCAATTGGAGTGTATTTGGTACTGCGTCTTACAACTTCTCCATTAACCGTAACAGTTTTACTGTATTAGGTGGTGCGGAGTTCAGACAAGAAGATTTTAGCTTCTTTACTGCAGGTGGTACCGGTTTGCCATCCAGTCTCTTTACCAATGTAGGTTCTACAGCGGTACCAGAGACTGTTACGGGTAACGAGTTTTCATTTAAGCGTGCCGGTATTTTTGGTCGTATCAATTATGACTATGACAAGCGATTCTTCTTTACCTTTTCTGGCAGGTACGATGGTAGTTCCCGTTTCGGAGATAACACCCGTTTCGGCTTCTTCCCGTCAATTTCAGGTCAGTGGGCCGTTTCCAATGAAGATTTCTTTCCTCAAAGCAATGTCGTTACTGACCTGAGGGTCAGAGCCAGCTGGGGACAGCTTGGAAATGATCAGATCGGTAACTTCCAGAACATCACCAACTTCTCTTCAGGGGTAGCTTATAATGGCGTTTCGGGTCTGGTTCCTACCAATATTGGGAACAATAATCTGGAGTGGGAGAGAAACGAAACGATCAATGTTGGTGTAGATGTGAATCTCTTCAACACGATTGATCTTACTGTAGAAGGCTTTATCAGAGATAGTAAAAATCTGTTGCTGGCTCGTCCATTGCCACAATCAAGTGGCTTCGGTTCTATTACTGAGAATGTAGGAGCAGTGAGAAACAAAGGTATCGAGATCAATCTTGGTGGTGAGGTATTCGATTTCAATGGTTTCAAGTTTAATGCTGATTTCAATGTAGCATTCCTTGATAACGAGGTATTGGAGCTAATCGATGGGCTTCAGATTCTTGACGAAACGGTTACCACCCAGGTACGTGTGGGCGATCCGCTTTTCACATTTGTAACCAGGGATTATGCCGGTGTTAATGCTGCGAATGGCCGACCTTTCTGGTATGACAATCAGGGTAACCCGACTTACAATCCGATTCTGACGCCAGGTGCTAATGATGATCGTAGGGTGGTTGGTGATTCTTTTGCTGATGTCTTTGGAGGAGTGAACCTCGGCTTTACTTATAAAGGCTTCGAATTGAGCGGTTTCCTCCAGTATGAGTTTGGTAAAGACGCTATTGCTACCGCCCGTCAGTTCAATTCTGAAATAGGCAGAAGATTGCTAAATGGCCGCCAGGATGTGTTTAATGAAGCATGGAGAGCACCGGGAGATGTAACTTCTGTACCGAGAATTATCCAGACTGGTGCCTTCCGTTTTACAGCACAGAACACCGCACTTAGCTCTCGCTTTATCGAGGACGCTTCTTATATCAGACTGAAGAACCTGGTGATTGCTTACAACTTCCCGCAATCTGTATTGAATACCCTGGGTTTCAGCAATCTGAGAGTATATGCTCAGGGAGCAAATCTCTTTACTATCACCGAATTTGATGGTGTGGATCCTGAATTTTCAGGGGTAAGCAATCCCGGTATTATCCCGGTAAGCAGATCATTCACCTTTGGTGTAGAGCTCAGTTTTTAATAATTAATTGACAAGAATGAAAATGAAAAAAATATATCAATGGACACTGGCGGCCTCTCTAGGACTGGGAGTATTTGCCTGTTCAGATAGTATAAATGTAGAGCCGGTGACGGCCATTGGGCCTGATGGGGCTTTGAATACCCCGGCAGGAATTAATGCAACCTTGATTGGGGTTTATAACGGACTACAGTCAGGCGACCGCTACAACCGTGATTATATAGCTTTTCCAGAAGCATTGTCTGACAATGGGGAGGCAGTTGATAACTCCGGCCGTTTGGTGGGAGAAAACAACAACAACCCCGGAGCGCAGTTTGTAAGCTGGAACGAGATTTTCCGGGATATCAACCGGGCGAACCTGGTAATAGAATCAGTGGAAGCCGGTATTCCCGGGCTCAGTGAAGCTGAAGCTGATCGTGTATTGGGAGAGGCTCTTTTCTTAAGAGCTTTCAACTACTTTGATGCAGCCAGGGTATATGGTTATGACCCAACCAACCCCCAGACAGGAGCTAACCGGGGTAGTGTGCCGATTCTATTGAATGGAGTAATTGGTTCCGATGAAGTTGAATTACCAGGACGTGCCACAGCCGATGAAGTGTATACTCAAATGGCGATGGATCTTCAACGAGCTGCTGATCTGTTGGGCAATGGTAATGCCCCATTCTTTGGTAATCGTGCTGCAGCCTATGGCTTACTTTCTCGCGTGAACCTTTACTGGGGTAACTATGCCGGAGTCGTCAATGCGGCTACTAACGCCATCAACGAGGGGGTAGGAACTCCATTGGAAGCTAACAACTATGCCGCTGGTTTTACTAATGCAGGGGCCAATCCCGAAGCACTTTTTGAATTGGTGTATGCCGATGATGAAAGTACCGGAGTAAACGAATCTCTGGCATCTTCTTTCCGTTCTACTCCGGGTTTCGGAGACCTGATTGCCAGTAACGACCTGATCGCTGCTTATGAAGCTGGTGATGTGCGCCTGGGTACTTTCGTAGTCTCTGATGACCCTACCAGCAATGGTTTCGGTAGAATGGAGTCGAACAAGTACAACGGCCATAACGGTATCGCTAATGTCGACAATGTGACGATTCTGCGACTTTCTGAAGTGTATCTGAACCGGGCTGAGGCGCATGCGCGTTTGGGTAACACGGCTGATGCATTGGCAGATCTCAACTTTATCAAGACCAGGAGAGGGATTGCTGTAGCTGCCGGACTGTCAGGAGATGGATTGGTTATGGAAATCATCAACGAGCGCAGAAGAGAGTTGGCTTTTGAAGGACACAGATGGTTTGATCTGAAGCGCTTAGGCTGGCCTGTAAACAAACCGGTAATAGGCACGACTATCGCACCTGATGATTTCAGAATTCTTGCCCCAATACCGGGTAATGAGATCAGTGTCAATCCGAATATTGAGCAAAACGTAGGATACTAAATTTTAGACAATGAAAAGATTATCATATATACTCATGTCATTCGTAATGCTGCTTGCCGTTTCATCATGCTTTGATGATGATGAGGCCAGTGTTTTCAATGACTTTTTAGTAGAGTTTGACGCTACCTCGCGCATCCTGCCTACCGGTAATCCGGCCGTAGTGGCGGTTACCAATGGAGGAGGAACCGTAGGGAGCCAGGTAAATCTGGTGGGACCACAGTTGGCCTCTGCAGAAACCATTACTTTCCGCATAGACCCTGCCCTGACTACTGCGGTAGAAGGAGTCAACTTCGATCTGCAGGGAGGTACTCTGACACTGGAAGCAGGTGCAAGTATCTTCAATCTGGAATTAAACATTCTGAATGAAGCTGGTCTTGCCGGTGCTGTTGACGTAGGCATTGAATTGGTTGGGAATGGCAATGTGGCCGTGAATCCCAACTTCAGCAGAATTATTTTCAGAATTCAGCCGTAAAGGCCGGGTTTTAGGTTTTATGTTAAAAAGGGCATCCACCGGGTGCTCTTTTTTTGTGTATCTGATTGGTCGGACCACTTGAAGTGGTCTGACCAATGTTAGACTCACCTGTTTTCTTATCCTGAGGAACCGAAGGATCTAAAGCAGGTTGAGCATAGGGTAAGGTTAGAGATTCTTCGCTGCCCTCAGAATGAAAAAGAGGGGTGGATAAATGTTAACTATTAATTCCCAATCCAGTCGCTCGCGTTTGGCGAGTGACCTACATAAGAACTATACCTCGAAAGAATTTCTTGTTAACCTCAAAGAACACAGAGTGCGCTAAGGGTTAATGAAGAAGTTTAAGACCCTTTGCGTTCCTCTGCGCCCTTAGCGGTTGGATCTTGAGGGTATGTTCTTAACGCTGAAGGTAGACATCAATCTTCTTTCAACCTCCAAACCTTAACCGTTTCATCTCCGCTGCAGGAAATAAGCGTGTTGCCATGCAAAGCGATACTGGCGACATAAGAGTCATGAGCTTTCCAGGAGGTAACAAGTTTGAGCTTTGAGTCCCAAACCTTGATTTCTTGCTCGCCAGAGGCCGTGATAATCTGTCCATTCTCTCTGAAGAGAATCTGCCCGATCATCTCACCATGAGCCTGGGTTTTACCTATGAACTTCCCTTCAATTGTGCTATATGTGATGGTACCGTCTCTGTGCCCGGCATAGATACGTTTACCATCGGGAGAAAAAGTAAGTACACGGATACCCGAGGTATTAGGAGGGGAGAAGCTCTTGAGCTGTTTTCCCTGATAATCCCAGAATCTGATGCTTCCATCGAAGCTTCCAGTGATTACCTGCTTTCTTTCCGGGAGAAACAGGGCATAGTTGACTTGTTCCGTGTGTCCCTCCAGTGTAGCTATCAGTTTGCCTTTAAAATCCCAAAGCTTAGCAGTCTTATCCCTGCTTACGGTGCAAATAATCTGATCTGCCTCAGATACGGCCAGGTTGATAACACCATTCGTATGACCGGTGAGCCTGTGCAATAGCTTGCCTTTATGGTTCCAGATGGCTGCTGTATTGTCGTAAGCCCCGGTAATAATCCGTTTTCCTTTTTCAATCCTCAGAATGGAAGAGACAGAACTCTCATGTCCGAGTAATTGAACCTGCTCTTTGCCCTGCATGGTCCATACCCTGCCAACCGTGTCTTTACCAGCAGAGTAGATATACTTTCCATTATCTGAGACGTCAACCCAGTAGACGGTATGTGGGTGATGAAGGGTGCGGATTGGCTCCTGACTTTTAAGAGGAGTAGATATAACACTGTGCAGGCAGAAAACCAGACAAAAAGACCAGATGGGCCTGGGTTCAGAAATAAATCGATCCATGTAAGTGCTAACATAGTTTGCCTGGTTAAGATGCTTGTTTTGGTCTGACACAGCGTAAACTAAGATGAAAAGCCCGTTTTGGAGGCTTAATAGACCTGCTTCCCATCCATCCCATTTATTCCATTCTAAATCTTCACTGATTGAATTCTGTCCTTAACATCGGTATTTATAGGATGGTTAACAGGCGTTATAGGTACTGAACTGTCAATTGGAGAGCAAATGTTTAAAAATTATGTCAAAACAGCCTTCAGGACAATCCTAAAGGGGAAGTGGTATTCGGTATTCAATATTCTGAGCCTGACAATAGGCCTCACAGTTGCACTTTTGTCCTACGTATTTATTGAGAACGAATTGAGCTATGACCAATTCAATCAACGTTCTGAAGACATTTATCGGTTTACCAATGTTGTCAATCAGAACAACCAGGAACAGTTCAGGGCAGGCACCACGTATCCATCCGCTGAGGTTTTAGCGAGTGAATTCCCTGGCATTGAAAAGGTAGCAAGAATAAGGCATCACGAAGACTATATGGGCTTGCCGCTCATAAGGTATGCGGATAAAAGCTTCCTTGAAAAGGAATTCTACTGGGTTGATCAATCGCTGTTTGATATCTTTTCATTCCGGTTTATTGAAGGAAGTCCCGAAAAGGCATTTCCTAATCTACGGTCACTTGTTATTTCAAGAGAAACTGCCGAAAAATACTTCGGTACTGAGCCGGCACTTGGTAAAGAGGTGATCATGAGTGCTGATCTGGATATTACCGTGAATGCCCGAAAATCCGAAGACTATGCCATGGTAATTACGGGGGTGGTGGATATCCCTGAAAACTCCTCTGTACATTTCGAACTGGCCGGCAATATGCTCTTTTCAACTTTCGAGCATAGAGGAAGTAAGACCAATTGGTTTCAGGCCACATTTCCTACCTATGTTCTATTGTCCGAGGGGGCAGGTGTAGCGAATCTACAGCGTCAATTGCCTGCTTATGTACAAAAGTATTTTGACAAGGATATAAAGGCCCATATCAGCCTGCATTTGCAGCCGTTGGAAGAGATTCATTTGGGCAATCTGCCTGGTCAGGACAAGACCAATAGTTTAAAACAGGTGGTCAGTGTTGTGCGGATTATTGCCATTTGTATCCTGATGCTCTCCTGCATTAATTTCATCAACCTAAGCACAGCGAGGTTCTCTCAACGTGCCAGGGAAGTAGGAGTGAGAAAGGTCATCGGGGCAGGTAGGCGTCAGCTAACCCTACAATTCTTGCTGGAATCTCTGATTCTTGCAATGATGGCCCTGATAGGGGCATATCTGATCATCCAGCTGGTACTTCCGGTTTTTAATGGTTTGATGGACCGCTCTTTGGTTATAGGCTTTAATCTTTCGTTCTGGTTGCCGGCTTTGTTGCTAACTATTGGGATAGGGCTTTGTGCCGGCATCTATCCTGCATTGTTTCTGGCCTCTTTCGAAGCCAAAGAGATGATCAAAGGACAGTTAAATAGTGGGTTTAAAGGAAGGTTGTTGAGGAGGACCCTGGTGGTTTCTCAGTTTGTTATCACTGTCATTTTGCTGATAGGGGTGACTATCGTTTCCCTCCAAACCAACTACCTGAAGAATGCTGATTTGTCTATTGCGCGAGATCAATATGTTATAATACGGTTGAAAGAAGGGGTATACATCGACCAGAATAAGTTCGGCTCACTTAAAAATGAACTGCTTGAAGATGCCAGTATTACTACGGTTACCGGTACCTGGAGTGTACCTTTTGGGGTAAACATACCCGTATTCAATTACCCTTTTAAGGTCGAGGGTTTCTCTGATGAGGAACGAGCCAGAATGCATTTGATCAGGGCAGATGAAGACTTTATCGATGCCTTTGATGTGGAAATACTTCAGGGTAGAAAGCTATCTATGGATTATGCTACAGATATCACCGAGGGCTTTGTTATTAACGAAAAGGCGGCTGCACTTCTTGGATTTAGCAATCCGGTAGGAAAGGGGCTTGAGGTTTTCAGCGGAGGGGGGAATTCATTTAAACAGGGAAAGATAGTGGGAGTGATGAAGGACCTGAACTTTCTCTCACTTCATAGAGAGGTGGAACCCCTCGTAATTTCCATGGCCAGTACGAGCCGTTATCGGTATATGGTGGTGAGGTTTGATACAAGAAGGGCGGAAAACATGCTGGCCCATGTGAAAGCCTCTTGGAAGAAACTAGAGCCTAACTGGCCCGTGGAGCTGTTTTTTCTGGACGATGAGTGGCAAATGCATTATGAAAATGAGGAAAAACTGGAAAGTATAGTGAAGTATTTAACGGTTATCGCATTGAGCATCGCGTGCTTAGGCCTCTTTGCGCTTTCAGGCTTCTCTTTCGAGAGAAGAAAACGAGAAATGAGTATTCGAAAAGTACTTGGAGCTTCTGTAAACTCTATTTATCAATTACTTTCTGTTGACTTTATCAAATTGATCACTCTATCACTGATTATAGCTACTCCTGTTGGCTGGTTCCTTGCTCAGCGATGGCTTGATAGCTTTGTCTATCACATTAGCATGAATGTATGGATTGCTTTGGGCGTGGCATTCGTTCTCATGGCCATCACCTTGGGTACGGTGAGTTACCATACGCTAAGGTCCGCAAGAATAAACCCGGTTGAGAGTTTGAAAACCGAGTAAGTAACAGTTAACGGTGATTTTCTTATTCTGTGCTGCTAACGCAGAAGGTTGATAGGGGAGTCAATTCACCAGTTGACTTTCCAACTTATCAATAGCTTCATTCAGATCTTCCAGCAGGCGCAGCTCTTTGGTCGCAATGGTATAAATTGCGAACTTCTTTCGCTTATGCTCCTGAGCTTCGTCTGTCCTTTCAAAATAGGTGATAAAGAGTTTGCTATTCCATTCATGAAAATGAAACCGCTCAATATCGATTCCCCTGGTTACCTGAGTGAGATCTTCACCGAGAAGCCCTGAAATATATATATCGTGATGATCCCGGCTATTGAGGTAGCCATCTTTATTACTGTCCTCGAAAGCTATTTCATAGACAATATTTTTCACTGTGGTATCAACCTTGCCTTTTTCAAGATTATAGTCAGGACTTGCAGAACGCCAATTGCGAATGTCAGCCTTTCTGTCGAGCAGTGTGTTTATGACCTTGTAGTCCCCATCGAGAAATACAATGTTGGCAATTCCGTACATAGAAGGAGAGATATCCCCGGCAGCAGAGATTGCCCCTAAAAGCATCTTAGATTCCTCATAGGTGGTGGCAGATAAAGTCATAAACCGATGGTCGGAATTATAAACACGCTCCGGAGCCGTGTATGTCAAACCTTGCAAAGCGAGTCCCTTGCTTTTTGCCGATTCAAGGCGCTGACCCATCATTACTTCGTTGTCATCATAGTCATAGTCTTCCGGAAATAAGTCCTGAATGGATCGAAAAAGGCCATAAGACACCAATAGGAGGATAAATATGCCATTTACAAACCAGAGTACTTTGAGAGATTTATCTAATTTCATAGAGGAAGATAGTTAAAACTAATTATTTAGTTTTAACGAGTTCTGGATTTTTGACTAAGAGGTTGAACCGCCTTTTTCAATTATATTATGCTAGGGGTGCGAACATTACAAATATTCTTCTAGTACCACCTCGTTTCAAACGAGGTGGATTCTAGGGCAGGACCTATGGTCAGACCAGTGTATGCGCTAGCACAAATCTGGTCCGACCAGTATCCTCAGGGGCGCTTGTTTTCTGCGCCTAAACCATGTTGAGACTCTTCGTACCTCAGAGTAGGGAAGAAGGACGTATGAGGTTGGAGTTTATCTATGAACTCCCTGCTTTCTAATCCTGAGGAGCCGAAGGATCTAAAGCAGGTTATTCGGGATGTTTTGTGGAGCATTGGTCAGGCCAATACCCATCGTCTAATAGTGTCTTAGCTACCGGAGCTCATCAAAAATCTCCGTACTTACCCAATAAATATCTCCATTACTGCTATAGAGCAGGTATTTGCCGTCATTGGTAACGTAGGGGCAGAGTTCATTAGCTCCAGTATTGATGGCATCTCCCATATTCTTGGCCTGGGTCCAGGTCCCGTTTTGCTTGAAGCTGATATAGAGATCACCACTCCCAAAACCACTCCTGCGTCTGCTGGCAAAAATGATGTAAGACTCGTCCGGGGCAATAAACACATCTGCTTCATAAGCGTCTGTATTGATTGCAGGACTTTCCTTCACAGCTTTCTGAAAAACACCGTCTTTCATGGCTGAGGAGTAAATACTGTGGTTGCCTTCATAGTGATCGGTAGAGAAATACATAGTGCCCTCAGCTGTAAAGGAGATATAGTATTCGTTACCTGTTGTGTTGATCTCGGGACCTGCATTAATGGGTTTGGACCAACCATCCCCCTTTCGTTCAGAATACCAGATATCATAGTCTGTGCGCTTGTGGTTTTCCTCTTCCCGGTATTGGCTGATATAATAAAGTCGCTTACCATCCGGGGAAAGAAAAGGGTCGTTGAAACCAGCATTTTTACCTGTAATTACGACTTCTGGTTTGGTCCATTTGTTGTTTTTATAGCGAACCCTCCATATCTCGTCCTTTCCTCTTTTTTTGGCTGCATAGTAAAATTCTTCACCATCCGGAGAGAATACAGAACCAAACTCAAACCTGTTTGCTATGGAAACCAATCCTTTAGCAAAGATTTGTGATGTAACACCAGGTGTATCAGTGTCAAGATATTGCTTGTCTTGCGCCTGTAGTTGTACCTGAGTCAGGCAAAGAAGGAACGTCAATGTGAAGGAGAGTATCTTTTTCATGTGAGATCTGGTTGACTTACTTCAACGTACTGGCAGTATGAGGATTGCTCAAAAGCTCTTTGAATACTTCCCAGCGCTTTTGCGGTTGATCGGCTGTACCACCATGAGCTTCCACATAGTTGGCCACCAGGTCCTTACCCAGGTTATAGTTGATCACGTAGCTGCGGTATTGATCGATAAAGCGAGTGCGCTGTAGTGCTCTGTCTGGTTCATAAAGCAGGTATTTCTCCAGCCAGCTGGCAGCCTCTTCTCTGGTGATTTCCCCGTTCAGGTATTTTCTGGCTGCTTCGTTTCCTGCATAGTTAAGTTTGGCACGCATGGCCTGAATTTCATAATAGCGATCGGCCTTGGCGGGATCAATACCGGCAATGGGAAAGAGCACCTCTTTTTCGTAAGCGACTCTGGTGGCTCCCGGAAAGGCCACATCAATACCATAGTTGGCACTGCCTTCGGCTATAAGCGATTGGGGAGAGAAGAGGGGATAAACAGAAAACTCTACCCAGCCCTTACCATCTACCAGGTTTTGCTCCAGCAGCGCATTGAAGACATGATGACCGGGATAACCTTCATGACAAGCCAGATCTATGGCGCGTTCTATAAAAATCGGGAAGTCCGTATTCAGTTGAATCAGGCTTTGACTTTTGCCCTGGTAATAATTGTAGCCAGACCATGATTTGTCGTTCACGTATTCCAGCACAAAATTCTCGTTGGCAGGAAGCTGAAATTGAGCATCGGTTCTCTTGCGAGCCTCCGTAATGGCCGTTTGAAACACTTCATCAAGTTTTTCTTTCGGAATAATAAAATCGCTGGCGTAGCTGGTGTATCGTTCTGATACGTTACCACTGCCCGGCAAAACTTTGTCAAGTCCGGCCAAAAGGGAATCAAAATAGTCCTGTGAGTAGGTGGGAGGGGCTGCATCATACAGCAATTTGGCTTCTTCATCGAAGCTGTACTTTTCTCCACCCATCATACTTATTTTGGTGCGCACCGCGAGCAGCTGCTTCTTTAGCATATTCAGTCTTGCTTTTTTAAGGCCTGAAAAGGAAGTCTCGTCCAATTGATCGAGCTGGTTTCTTAAATCATCAGCCCTGAACAGGTAATCATTGGCCTCAAAGATCGCACCTTCTGGCAAGTCAGTTGTTGGCTTCAGGTTTTCAGGACCATAATAGGCATCTACAAAGTCACCATCGTATTGACCTACCTCCAGCACGAGCTTTACATAGTCGGTGGCAATCTGGTTGATGTCCGGAGCTTTTGCTTTCTCAGCGGGTGAGCAGGAGATAATCATAATGGAGAGAAAAAGAAATGCAGAAAGAATGCGCATATAACAGCTAGTTTTTGAAAGCTGTGAAGATACCAAGTCCTGACATGATTAGAATGATGTTAAGGGATAAATCAGGTGAGTCAGTAATAATCCATACTATTGCTATTCATGTTATACAAGTCTTTTTTAGAAAAATTATACACTAACCACTACATTTAAATTGATTAAAATAGCATGATATGAAAATTCGATTATTCGCAATAGTAGCTTGTTTATTGTTGCTATCCGTAGTAGGAAAAGCACAGAACCTAAAAATTGGTTATGTAAAGGTCGAGAAAATATTTGCAGAATGGCCTAAGACTAAAGCGTCTGATAAAGAGTTACAGGACTATGAAACCCAGCTGCAGGTAAGGTTACAGGCCAAAGTGAAAGACTTTCAGAATAAAATGGCAAAGTTTAACAAGGATCTTGCTACGATGGATGCTCTTACCAAAAAAGACACAGAAACTGAATTACAGAATTTACAAACTCAGATTCAGCAGTTTGAAGCAAATGCTCAACAGTCTGTCAATGAGAAAAATCTTGCCTTGCTAAAGCCTTTGCAGAATAAACTGAAACAAGCTATAGATCAGGTAGCGATCGAAAACGGTTATACTCACATTCTTGATTATGGTTCTTCTTTGGTCTATACAAGTGATAAGACAGGCGATATTTCTGCACAGGTAGCTCAGAAATTAGGCTTTACTTTATCCTCAGATTCACAATAGGCGATTATGTGGGTGTTGAAGGAATTTGACGGCTTTTTTTATAAATACCAATAATCAACTCCCATTTTCAAACCATTGTCGCTGAGGTATTTCTCGAGCCGCAAGCGCTCTTTTTCAAGAGGAAATACGGCTATAAGCAGCTTAAAGTCATTTTGTTCTTCAACATCAGTAAACTTTCCTATAGCATGTCCGGTAATGCCATCTGGATATTTATCCGGATTCATGTCCATCCAGGTAAAGTCCTGACCTTGCACATCTAAGATCTGAGCAGTTAACCGACCTTTATTACCAACGCCCCATAGCACAAGTGTAGCTTTCCCAAGACTGTGCCTTACAAAATGCTTTATTTTTAGTTTGAAAAAATGCGATTGGTCATAAAGGTCAGAATTACGGGAGGTACGTTCAGGGTGCTCTCTCCACAACAAGGTGGTTTCAGGCAGACTGTAAACACTGAAGCCATGTTCATACCACTTCAATACTAAATGATAATCTTCAGGATAGGAGAGAGTAGCAAAACCTCCGATCTCCTTTAAGTCTGTCTTCCTGCACATCCAGTTGGGGGAGGCAATCACACACTCCCGGTAAATCCAATCCCAATGATCTTTCTGTTCAATTCGCTCATTGAGCCAGTTTTGATAGCTAACATAACCTTCTGAAACAGCTTCTGTACTGAAGTATCGCACTTTTCCGGTAATGACTGTTTTACGTGGCAGAGCCTCCATTGCCCTGGTCATTATCTCCAGACGGGTTTCCGGCATTACATCATCTCCGTCCATTCTGGTAATGAATTCACCTCTTGTCTTACTAAAGGCAAGAGCCAGGGCAGGGGTGATGCCCTGACCGGTGTTCTGGAAAACCTGAATGCGATTGTCTTCAAGCATATGTTGTTGAAGAACAGGCAGCGTATCATCTGTAGAATGATCATTGACAACGATCAACTCCCAAAATGAAAATGTCTGTCTTCTGATCGAAGACAGACATTCATGAAGATATTTACCAGTGTTTTTTACTGGCATGATGATGCTTACCTGTGGAAATTCGTTGGTCATTGTTTCAGTTGCCTGAAGTTACCGACTTTCCACTCTAAACCTCTACCAGTTTCCATTTGCCTTTACGGAACCACCACATAGAAACTACTGCTATCAGGGCTTCAGCGATGGTGATGGCCAGGTAAACCCCCAGCGGGCCATAGTCAAACTCCAGGGCCAGTAAATAGGCCAGGGGCAGCTGAAAAAGCCAGAAACAGAAGAAGTTAATAACGGTAGGTGTTTTCGTATCCCCTGCACCATTAAATGACTGAATCAACACCATGCCATAGGCATAGAACACATAGCCGGCTGTGATGACCTGCAGGCTTAAAGCACCTGCTTCGATCACCTCCGGGTCACTCTTAAACCAGCCTACAATGGTCTTGGCAAAGAGCATATAGACGATGGAAATGAGTATCATAAATATGGCGTTGTACTTACCCGTTTTCCATACCGATTTCTCGGCTCTCTCTGGTTGTTTTGCTCCGAGGTTTTGCCCTACCAGGGTAGCAGCTGCATTGCTCATACCCCAGGCAGGCATCAGGGTAAACATGATTACCCTGATGGAGATACCATAACCTGCCAGCACAGCGCTTCCGAATTCTGACATAATACGTGTCAGGAAAACCCAGCTGGAGGTAGCAATTAAAAACTGCCCTATGCCTCCCATAGAAACCTTGATCAGGTTCCACATAATGTCTGCCCTGAAAACGATGTCTTTGAGCGTCACCTTAATACGACTCCAGCCAAAGAAGAGTACCATTAACTGACCCACTACGGCAATACCGCGTCCGATAGTAGTAGCGATGGCTGCTCCCTCTACACCATAGGCAGGAATAGGGCCTAATCCGAAGATAAAAATCGGATCAAGAATGATATTCAGACCATTTGAAATTACGAGCATCCACATAGCAATGGACGCATCACCTGCTCCTCTGAAAATGGCATTGATCAGGAATAGTAAAACTACTGTGATGCTTCCGCCCATCAAGACTCGGGTGTATCCATAGCCCTCTGCTATCAAATCTGGTTCACCCCCCATAAGGCCGAGTATTTCTTTAGGAAATATGATCCCGAGCGAACCTATGACAACTGCCACGATGGTGCCCAGAATAATTACCTGAACTCCCGCTTTAGAGGCTCCTTCGGTGTCGTTTTCGCCTATTCTGCGAGCGACAAGGGCCGTTGCTGCCATACTCAGACCTATGGCTACCGCATAGACAAGTGTAATCACGGATTCAGTCAGTACCACGGTAGCAATAGCATTGGTGCTTACCCGTGATACAAATATCATATCTACCAAAGCAAAGGTAGATTCCATGAGCATTTCGAGGATCATGGGTACAGAGAGCATGAAAATTGCTCTTCGGATGCTGCCGGTCGTAAAGCTTTGCTCTTTTCCGGTAAGTGCGATTTTGAGGTATTGAAAAAACCTCTTTATAGAAAGTTTAGATTGTTGCGTCATTAAATTGAGAATTATGTATTGAAAAAAAAGTGTAGGGTACCCGGTTATTTGCAGGCCGGGGGGGTGACCATCGCACTGGGGGCGGATATGGTAAACACAATTCTCATAGCTTCATGATGTTGCAAATGTGCAGCTTTTTTTCGGAAGTCCAAACGACTAAACGTATTTGCTCAATAAAATTTCTTTGAGTATGGGCAATCCTACGGTAGCTTTTTCGGTGATAAACTGAAAATTCGGTTCTTCTCCAATACCAGGTTTATTGGGGTCTACGAGGAATACGGGGGTGTTTGGCCGTGTGTCATTAACCAGGCCTGCTGCAGGATATACCACCAGGGAAGTGCCGACCACCAGGAGAATGTCTGCAGCCCGTGTTATGCCAACCGCCTGATCCATCATGGGTACCGCCTCTCCAAACCACACAATATTGGGCCTGAGCTGAGAGCCTTTTTCACAGAGGTTCCCCAGCTTGAGTTCCCAATGGTCCATATCATATATGAGGGATTCATCCACAGAACTGCGGCATTGCATCAGCTGTCCGTGGAGGTGCAGTACATGACTGGAGCCCGCCTGTTCATGCAGGTTGTCTACGTTTTGGGTAATGATACTGACATCAAAGTGTTCTTCGAGCTCTTTGAGTACAATATGCCCCCTATTGGGGCTTACCTCCATGGCCTGCTTTCTTCGCTGATTGTAAAACTCCATGACCAGTTCAGGGTTGGCCCTCCAGCCTTCAGGAGTGGCTACTTCCATTACATCATGGCCTTCCCATAAGCCATTGGAATCTCTGAAGGTTCTCAGGCCGCTTTCGGCACTGATTCCTGCTCCCGTCAATACAACCAGTTTCTTTTTCATAATGCAGGTTTAAATTACTTAAACAATGGAAACAGCTACGCGTTTACCTTATAAGGCCTTAATATACGTGGTTAAATCAGGTATATTAAAGCATTGAGTTGTCTTCAATATAACATGCCCGGATCCGTTAGATTCTTCTTGCGCTATCAGCTTATGTATGCTCTCATACTGAGTGCTGTGTTTTCGGGTCAGATCCATGCTCAGACAGGCACCACCAAGGGCAAAGAGTTCTACATCAGCATGATGCCCAATGCATCAAATACAAACGACAATGAGGTAAAGGTTTTTCTCACAACACTCAATGATGCCAATGTGAGTATTGAGGTGGTAAATCGTGAGTTTTCTCAGAGCTTTTTTATGACAGCCAACTCATCCTTTATCATCGATATTCCCGCTACATATTTTCCTTTTCAGTCTGAAGTAGCAGAGCAAATAGGGATTTATATAGAGGCTGATGCTGAAATCAGTGCTTTTGCCATCAATCAGGCTGCCGCTACTTCTGATGCCAGTATGATCTTACCCTATGCATCTTTGGGGGATAACTATATGATTCACACCTATCAGGTGCCACCTCCCCAGACCAGTGTTACACCCAGCCAGTTTGTGGTACAGGCTACAGAGGATTCTACGATGGTGGAAATCAATTTCTCTGCAGATATAACGAGTCAAAGCCAGACCACCTATACTGCCGGACAGACCATTGAGGTGGAATTACATCGGGGAGAGCAGATTATATACTTTTCCACGGGCGACCTTACAGGCACAACGGTTCGTAGTAAAGCTGATCCCGGTGAACCCTGTAAGAAAGTTGCGGTCTTTGCAGGGCACGTAACCACCCTGGTAGGAGAAGAGGGAGCACCAGGGCCTGATCACCTCTATAACCAATTGTACCCGGTAGGTGATTGGGGAATGGAATATGTGGCACTGCCGTTTGAAACCAGATTCTCCGGAGACCCTGTAAAAGTGCTGGCTGCCGAAAATAACACCACAGTGACCATAGATGGTAATGCTACCATTACATTGAACAGGGGGGAATCGACCATATTCGACATCACGGCTCCTACTTATATAAGTGCCAGTAAACCCATTTCAGTACTGCAGCTTACCAAGGGCAGAACGGTGGATAGTGGAATCCGTGGTAATGACTTTGCAGATCCATTTATGATGGCCTTGAGCCCTGCTAACCAGATCGTAAAAGAACTGGCCTTTTATATGATGACAAACTTCAGAATGGAGCGTCATTATGTACAGGTGGTTACGCCTACTCAGGATCTGTCTGTGTTTGTCAATGATCAGGACTACAGTGACCGTTTCTCACTTGTGCCTGGTAATCCTACTTATTCTCATGCCTCTTTTTCGCTCAACCCAGGGTTTTACACTATGTCTTCTCCCAATGGATTTGTGGCTCATGCCTACGCTTTTGGAGAAGCTGAGTCGATTGGTTATGCCCTGGGAGGTGATTTAGGAGATTTTGATGTGGAGGTCATTGATCCTCAGTTTGGTGAGGTGACGGGAGGGAATTTCACCGGAACGGTGTGCGAAGCATCTGACCTGACTTTCAGGGTGACCTCCGAAATCGACATTCTTAAACAAACCTACACCCAGTTTCAATGGGATATGGGTAATGGTGACATTCTCTACGGAGATGAGGTGACCTATAAATTTCCAGGACCGGGTAGTTATCCTGTTCGCATGACGGCCTCGAAAGGAAGTAACCTGTGCAATAACCTGTTTGTAGACAGGCTTATAGAGGTAGTTCCTGATGGTGTGGAGGGAATCGAGGGACCCGAATCTGTTTGTCCTGACGTGCAGGATATCCTGTACACAGTGGTAGGAGATCTGCCTGATTATACCTACCAGTGGTTTGTTGATGGGGGAACTATTGATGGGAGTGATAAAGGACTGGATGTTGTGGTCGATTGGAGTATCAATGAGCCCAACGCTCGGGTAAGGGTATTGGCAACTTCGCCTACGGGCTGCCTCAGTGATACAGTTGATTTACCTATTGTGCTCAATGAGTTTTTACAACCGGCTATACCACGAGGTTCCGATCAGCTCTGTTCGGTTGAGCTTGGTGGTATTGTCTATACTACGCCCAATGCTACGGGGTCAGTTTATACCTGGGAGGTAGAGGGCGGAACAATCGATGCTGGTCAAGGAACGAACACCGTTAGTGTGACCTGGGATGGGGTAGGAGTTCACTCCATCTGGTATGGAGAGAGTACCACTACCACGAGCAGTCTTTGTGATGGTGTTTCACCTAAACTGGAGGTGACCGTGTATGAGCCCTTGCTGACTGAGGCAAGCATAAATCTGGTATCCTGTTTTGGCGAACCGGATGGAACTGCCACCATGAATAGCTCTGGTGGGCTGGCTCCTTATGCATACCAGTGGAGCTCTGGTGATACAGGGCCTGCAATTACGCAAAAGACCGCTGGTTCTTATACCGTGACGGTCACGGATGACCTGGGCTGTGAATTGGTGGAGACCGTGGTGATCGCAGAGCCGCCTGTACTTTCCGGTTTTATGGATGTTCAGGATGCTGTCTGTAATGGAGAACGAGGCTTTGCAATTGCTCAGGTTGAAGGAGGTACAGCCCCCTATGTCTACGATTGGAGCACAGGAGTAACAACTTCCTCCAGCCAATTGGATGGCCTGTCCAGAGGTAGCTATTCGGTACGGATTACCGATGTAAATAACTGTGAGATTAATCTGAACTTTTCCCTTGAGGAACCTGCCGCTTTGGAGGCTGAGTTTACCATGGAGCAGGCCTGCCCGGGAGTACCGGATGGAAGTCTGGCTTTGACTGTTTCAGGCGGAGTAGCTCCCTATACTTACAATTGGGAATTCAATCCGGCAGAGCGCTCAAACTTGTTGGGTGAGTTGACTGACGGCACCTATAAGGTAACTGTCATTGATGGAGCCGGTTGCGAATTGGAGCTTACAGGATTGGTGACCAACGAGAGTCCTGTTGTACGCTTTCCAACCGCTTTTTCCCCAAATGGCGATGGCGTGAATGATAAGTTCGAAGCTGTGTTTAACTGCGCGCTTGACTTCAATATGGTGGTTTATAACCGGTGGGGTAATGTGGTGTTCTTTTCCAGAAGTATTAATGAGGGCTGGGATGGTAACTTTGAAGGCAAACCTGCCCCTCCGGGTACCTATACCTATGACATCAGCTATGGCGGGGTATTAAACGGTATGCCTTTTACCGAGACGGTCAGGGGCATTTTCAGACTAATGAGATAGTCTCGGGATCAGGAACAACTGAGTCAACTCAAATCTTCAACTCTTCCCGGTTTTCTGCCAGCACATTGATGATAAATTGAATGTGCTCTGTAATGTCCACGCCCAGCAGGTCTACACCTGCCTGTATCTCATCTCTTTCTACCTTAGCGGCAAAGCTCTTGGTCTTTAGCTTTTTCTTGACGGATTTCGGAGTCAATCCTTCAATGCCTCCGGGCCTCACCTGGCAGCAGGCAATGATAAAACCTGTCAGCTCATCACAGGCGAGCAGGCCTTTGTCCAGGCGGGTGTCATATGAAACACCCCACTTGGTGTAGTGGGCAGAAATGGCATGAGCAATCTTTTCTTCCCCCTTCTCCCGCAGCATGGCCACAATTCTATTGGGATGCTCTTCGGGGTAAGCCTCATAGTCAGCATCGTGAAGCATGCCCGTAACGGCCCATTCTTCAGCATCTTCTTGGAAATGGCTGCCATAGGCTTCCATTACCAGTTCTACACTTCGGGCATGTCTGAGCAGACTGTCTCCTTTGGTCATGGAAACAAGAATTTCTTTAGCTTCTTCTCTGGTCATGTTCATTGATATTTTGGCCGTGATTCAAATCAATGGGCGAATAGCTGCACGAAAATTAACGACTACTTTTTCTTGGCTTTCGCTTTGGGCTTGGCCTTAGCTCTCGGCTTTTTCTTGGGAGTATTCTTTTCAATCAGTGCTTTGGCTTCATCCAGGCTCATTTTTGAAACGTCCACCGTTTTAGCCAGTTCTACTTTTACACGGCCTTTGATCACATTGTGCCTGCCCCAGCGTGCTTTTTCAACCCTGATGCCTTCGTCTTCCCAATTGTGAATGACCTTATCAATTTCCTTCTGGATTTTATCTTCAATCAGCTCCACAATGTCTTTGTCAGAAAGGTTATCCCAGTCGTACTTTTTATTGACATTGATGAACATATTGTTCCATTTGATAAATGGTCCAAAACGTCCTTTACCTTTCTGAACAGGCAGCTCTTTGTATACATAGATTGGGGCATCTGCCTCAAGCTTGGCTTTCACCAATACAATGGCCTCATCTAACGAGATGGTTAACGGATCGGCATCAGGGGGAAGAGAAACAAATTTGTCTTCGTATTTAATATAAGGACCAAATCTTCCTATAGCGGCTGTCATGGCCTTTCCTTCAAATTCCCCGATATCACGAGGAAGTTTGAAGAGCTCCATCGCTTCATCCAGCGTTATGTTTTCGATAAACTGACCTTTCAGCAGGCTCGCGAACTTTGGCTTTTCGGCATCTTCATCCTCTGTATTGGTTTCACCTATCTGCACAATAGGGCCAAACCTTCCCAGTCTTGCAATTACCGGTCTGCCACTCTCAGGGTCTACACCCAGTTCACGTTGTGAACCAACCTCACTGCGATCTATCTGCTCAGTGTCTTCTACTTTTTTGTGGAAACCACCGTAGAAAGTATCGATCATTTTGTCCCATTGCATATAGCCCTGGGCTATCTGATCAAATTCTTCTTCTACACGCGCTGTGAATGAAAAATCAATCACATTGGGGAAGTGGCTGACCAGAAAATCATTCACCACCATAGCGATATTGGTAGGGAAGAGCTTGGCTTTTTCCGCACCGGTTATCTCAGTTCTGGTGGCAGTCGCTACCTGATTGTTTCTGAGGGTTAATTCCTGATAGTTACGATTCACACCATCCCGGTTTTCTTTAAGCACATACTCGCGCTTTTGAATGGTAGATATGGTAGGAGCATAAGTAGACGGTCTTCCGATGCCCATCTCCTCGAGTTTCTTCACCAGACTGGCTTCTGTATATCTTGCTGCCGGACGGCTGAAACCTTCCTTCGCCACCATGTTTCTCAGAGCAAGTCCTTGTCCTATGTTTAGCGGAGGCAGCATTCCTTTTACCTCATCACCAGAATCCTCATCATCAGAAGACTCGATATAAACCTTCAGAAAACCTTCGAAAGTAATTACCTCACCCTGAGCCACAAGGGTCTTGTCGTTACCCGAGATAGCTATTGTAGCAACAGTCTTTTCCAGACGTGCATCGGCCATTTGAGAGGCAATGGCCCTTTTCCAGATCAGGTCGTAGAGCCTCTGCTCGTTGTAATTCGCGCCAGCTCTATGGTCAGCAAAGTTAGTAGGGCGTACTGCTTCGTGTGCCTCCTGTGCAGATTGTGATTTGGTTTTGAACCTGCGTGTCTGCACAAAATCCTCGCCATAGGCACTGGTAATTTCGTTTACTGCTCCGTTGACAGCTTCCTGCGAAAGATTCACAGAATCTGTTCTCATATAAGAGATCTTACCGGCTTCATACAGTCGCTGTGCGAGCGACATGGTTTGCGAAACCGAAAAGCTTAGTTTTCTACTGGCTTCCTGCTGTAGGGTAGAGGTGGTAAATGGTGGAGCAGGCGTTCTTTTGCCCGGCTTTTTTTCCAGGTTTTGAATGGTGAAGTCAGCACCAATACAATCTGATAAAAATTGATGTGCTTCAGTTTCTGTACTGAATTTCTTTGGTAACTCGGCCTTTAGCTCACGACCACCATCCAGGTTGAAAATTGCGGTTACCTTATAAGAGGAGACAGGATTGAATTTATCCACTTCTCTTTCTCTATCCACTACGAGTCTAACCGCAACAGACTGTACACGGCCAGCTGAGAGACCGCGTTTAATTTTTTTCCAGAGTACCGGTGAGAGCTCAAATCCCACCAGTCTGTCGAGTACTCTTCTGGCCTGCTGTGCATTCACCAGATCGCCATCAATTTGCCTTGGGTTGGCAATGGCATTCAATACTGCGTTTTTGGTAATCTCCCTGAAGACGATCCGCCTGGTATTGTCGTCAGTGAGCTTCAAAGCCTCTTTTAAGTGCCAACTGATGGCTTCTCCTTCGCGGTCATCATCACTCGCGAGGTAGATGGTTTCAGACTGCTTGACTAACTTTCTGAGATTCTTAATCACATCCTTTTTGTCGGGGGTCACTACATAAGTAGGTACAAATCCATTTTCAATATCAATGGCCTTGTCACCCTTGGGCAGGTCTCTTACATGGCCGTAACTGGAAACTACTTTAAAGTCTTTCCCCAGGTATCCTTCAATCGTTTTTGCCTTGGCGGGAGACTCTACAATGACTAGATTTTTTGACATAAATTCAGGTGATTCTAAAATTTGAGCGTTTCAAAGATGCGCATAAAACTTTCAAAAAAACAAGAGAAACAGCTTTTACCCTTGCCGGGGGTATATGATAATGTTTATTTATACGTTCTTCATGGCATAACTGGAAGTGATACGAAATGGTTAAAAATATTTTCCTGATCCGGCATGCAGAAGCGCTCGCTCCGGAGATAGGACAGCGCGACTTTGACAGAAGGCTCAGTGAAACCGGGCGAAAACAAGCTTTGATTCTGGGTGAACATATTCACTCGCTTGATTTGTCCATTCAGGCAATTTATACGAGTCCCTCATTCAGAACCCTGGAGACTACTCTGCAGCTTACCAGCCAGCTGGATGAAAAACCCAGGGTAATTGAGGCGGAAGAGTATTATAGTGCTACCCAAAAGCTCATGCTGGCCGCCATAGCCCGGCTCGATGACCTGTTTGATTCTGTTTGTGTAATTGCACATAATCCTGCCATAGCCTATGTGTTTGAGCATTTTACGGGCGGTTTGGGTACCTCATTTTCTCCGGCCACCTGTGCCTGGTTACAGTTTCCTTTTGAGCATTGGCAGGAGCTATCAAGTGATACTGGTGAGGTGAAGGATTTCTACTATCCGGGCAGAATGGAATAATTAGAATTTCTTATTTGGAATAATTCGTCCAAAGGGCAGATATTTGCGGGCATTGAGATAAGGCCGGAAAGGTGCCTTGCTTAGCTAACCCTGTGAAATAAGATAATACTATGGCTTCTTTGGGCAGACATATTATAGTAGAGTACTACGACTGTGATCCTCAGCTGATGAACGATGTCGTTCATATAGAGGAGAGCATGCAGCATGCGGCAGAAACTGCCGGGGCTACTATTATTAACTCCACTTTCCATCATTTCTCACCTTACGGGGTTTCAGGAGTAGTGGTAATACAGGAGAGCCATCTGGCCATTCATACCTGGCCTGAGTATGGTTATGCTTCTGTAGACCTGTTTACCTGCGGGGGAGAGGTGGATCCCTGGGTGGCCTACCGTGAATTGAAGTCACTCTTTAAAGCAGGGCACGGTTCAGCAGTAGAGCTCTCCAGAGGAGAAATGGCCTTGCTTCACGAAAAAGAATTTGATGTAAAAGACTTACGCGATCATAAAAGCCACAAAGACGGAACCCCGGTCAGAACCCGTGATGTCTGGTTTACAGAGAGAGATGACAGAATAGCACTTTCTTTAAAGCATGATGGCAAGTTGTTCTCCGAAAAATCTGACTTTCAGAAGGTAGATGTCTATGACACCCGTGCCTACGGTAAGATGCTAACACTGGATGGGATGGTAATGACCACTGAGAAGGACGAATATGTGTATCATGAAATGATTACCCATGTACCAATGCTTACGCATCCAAACCCCAAAAGAGCTCTGATTATTGGTGGAGGTGATGGCGGCACGGCCAGGGAGCTGCTGCGACACGAAAACCTGGATGAGGTTGTGATGGTAGAAATTGATCAGGTGGTGATAGATGCCTGCAAAGAGCATTTGCCCGAAATAGCAGTAGCTCTTGATCATGAGCGCCTTACTTTGCTCGTAGAAGATGGCTTAAAATATGTAGCTGAAGCGGCTGATGAAAGCTTTGACCTGGTCATTGTAGACTCTACAGATCCGGTAGGGCCGGCTGAGGGACTTTTTAGCAAGACTTTTTATGAAGGAGTACACCGGATATTGAAAAAGGATGGGGTTATGGTTACCCAAAGCGAATCGCCTCGCTTTAATCAGAAGGTATTCAAGGAGATCTATCAGGTGTATGGAGAAATATTCGGGGCGGGGCAGGTTCATTGCTATCTGGCTTATATTCCTACTTATCCAACCGGGATGTGGTCTTTCTCTTATTCATCTAAGGGTGAGACGGACCCAATAAAACACTTCAACGATTCTGCTTCTGAGCAGTTCTCTAAGAAACATGGACTGAAGTATTATAACGAGGCCATCCATCAGGCGGCTTTTGCCCTGCCTGGTTTTGTAAAGGAAATGCTGAATGAGTAAAGTAGACTCTTCCACATTCGACCCGAATGGAGTAGGGGTGAAGGGTACCTTATTTGGCCTGCCTTATGATGCAGAGTCTGCCGATATTATTGTGATTCCTGTCCCCTGGGATGTGACGGTCTCTTATGGAGCTGGTACTGCAGAAGGCCCCAGGGCCATTCTTGAAGCATCGGCTCAAATAGACTATGCACAAACAGATATAGCCAATGCCTGGCAAATGAAAATTGCCATGGCCGAAATACCGGAGGTATGGTATGCTAAAGGCAAAACGCTGCGCCAGCAAGCAGAAAAATATATTGACTGGCTGGAGGCCGGCAGCGACCCCAAACAGAGATTGGGGATGCAGTCACTTTGTGATGATATCAATGCCAATTGTGCTCAACTCGTGCAATATGTGCAGCAGAAATGTGCTTATTGGAGGTCTAAAGGTAAGCTGACCATATTGTTGGGAGGAGACCACAGCACCCCCCTGGGCCACCTCAAAGCTCTGGCCCAGGAGCATGATTCCTTCGGTGTCTTGCAGATAGACGCTCATGCCGACCTTAGAAAAGCCTATGAAGGCTTTACCTGGTCGCATGCTTCCATCATGTACAATGCGCTTCAGTTGCCCCAGGTAGAAAAGCTGGTGCAGGTGGGGGTGAGGGATTTTTGCGAGGAAGAATTAACCCGTATTGATAATGAGGAAGGGAGAGTCAGGACCTTTTTTGATCAGGAGTTGAAAGCTGAGCGTTATCAAGGAATGAACTGGCAAAAGCAGTGCAAACAGATCATTTCTGAGCTACCTCAAAAGGTATACCTGTCATTCGATATTGATGGGCTCCATCCCAAACTCTGCCCCAATACAGGTACACCGGTGCCGGGAGGTTTTGAGCTGGATCAAACCATGTACCTGATCAAAGAACTGGTAAAATCCGGTCGTACCATTATCGGCTGTGACCTGAATGAGGTGTCACCGGGGAAGGATGAATGGGATGCGAATGTTGGTGCAAGAGCGCTTTACAGAATGGCACTCCTGATGGCAGTTTCTCAGGGTAAATTTGACTTTAGGATATAGCACAACGAATGTGAAATAGCTAGTGCCCGTAGCCTCTGATTTCAGGAGTCATTGGGTAAATCATTAACAAAAAGTTGTTTTTCTTTTTGCGGCCTAAAAGAAAGAAACCGTGCCGGCTGTACTTAGGTACTATGGCAGGCAGGAACCCTTTCTGAAAACACCAAATCCAACCGACTTGTATTTCGCACTGTTTTCGGTTTAGCCCCCCTCCTTTATGAATAGTAGTGTAAAGAAATTTTGATAAGTAATAGAATCCAGTGCTGGTTTCCTGATCAGAAACTTTGACACATGATTTGATTGAACCGATTGAACCGCACCAGGAGGTCCAATCGGTTGTAGCGGGCAGAGCATTACTCGGCTGCCACTGGTAACCTCTTCTTAAAAGCCCCTGTGCGCAAGCCTATTGTCAAGGCAGACAGAATCACAATGATCATAAGTGTGTAAGGACTATTTAATATACTGAGGTGAAAGGGAGTAGCTTTCGTATTGACTTTAGAGTAGTGTTGGTTGTGAAGGTTTAATACCACCTCTTCCTTACCCGGAAAAAAAAGATGATTGCTTGTTCTTCGGTAGATCTCAGTAAAGCTTGAAACCGTTACCTCCAAGCCCTCAAACGAACCTTCAAACCCTTTCAAGTCAAAGCTGATACTGGCATCGTGCCCTCCTAACTCTGCTGTGTTGAATTCCAGCTTTATGTCTTTACCACCCAGCCGAAGCTGAATGGTGTCATTGAAGTATTGTGTGAAGTTGGCTTCATAGTCGGCCAGCCGAATGGCACCCCCATCGTCAAACGCAGCCTTGGTACTGATCAGCAGGTCAAGTGCACTTTTGGGTGTAAAATGTACCGTAAGTGTACCGGTATTATCAGCTTTTGCAAAGTGATAGCTTATCTGATCAGGGTCGTGAGCCCATGCCGCCAAAGGAAGCATCATGGCCCAGGTAAGTAATATTTTTGTTAGCTTTTTCATCATCTTTTTATTCTGTTTCTGCTGTATTACCACCGCGGCCTCCTCTGCCTCCGGGAGGTGGAGGTCCGCCATTACCTCTGCGCCCCCCGGGAGGGCCGGGAGGTCTGCCATTGCCCATACGTTTGTTGAGTTCGGCACTCGGGGTTCCGGAGAAACACAGTGGTACTGAAGGGAAGTTGTCTGTAATTACATAATAGTATTCATTATCGCTCTCCGGTGTTTTGCCCCAGCGGCCATTGCAGGCATCGAGCTCCGAAATACCACCTATATAGAGGTAATCGTTAAAGTAGCGGCCATTGTAAGTGCCGTCAGGAGCTGTTTTACCATCACCGGGGCGTTCTCCCGGCTTCAGACGATAACCGCTCTCATGGGCCACTACATTACCATCTTTGTCATATCCATACTTATAGTAAATAGGAAAACCATCTGCTGCATAACCAACCTTGGTCATTTCAGTGCCATCAGAGCCCAACTCAAAAAGATAAGCAGAGGGAGTGCCGTGATAATGGTATTTACCGGTAGGTTGAACATGGGCGTTGTTACAGTCTAATCCCAGGTTTTCAGTTGAAGTAAGGGTAGTGATGTTCCACCTCGGATTCATTCGGCCATCAGTACCTATAAAGAACTCAGCCGTGAACGGGTCTATATTAACTCCGCTAAAGAGCACACCTGAGTCAAAACCCTGGGCACTGGTGATCTTTTTGGCTACTTCAGGCTTCAGAGGAATCGAAAAAGACATTTTTTGCTCCCTGATGCGGTTGGGGTTCCCGGGGTTAGGAAAGGTACCTACCTTATGGCTGGCGACACTGTTAATCGTGATATTACGAAGCCCCTTTTTCTGATCGGGTTCTTCCTGGTAAACACTGGTCTTGCCGAGTTTTGCTTCTATATCCACATCACAGTCATCGGCATTCAGATTGATGACATAACTGTCTTCCGTTTGCAGGTCACCTGTTGACGACCCGATAGCTCTCTTCTGCACATTGGCAGGTGAACAGCCTATGAGGGCTATTAACGGTACCAATCCAACTAAATAATACACTCGCTTCATGTTCTTCTCTTTGCCTTCTTAGATGTTGGCAATGGAATAAACTTGCGGGGTAGGGATTTATTTTTTTGGTCAGGTCAAAGCTTAGTCGTAATACATAAGGTGTTGCGCGGTCAGGTAGAGTAGCTGTCCGGTTTGTTTCTTTGAAGACATGAAGAGTGAGAAAAGACCGAAGCTGTATTTATGGGAAAGGTCCATGAGCAGGTCCAATTCCTGATCTCCGTCCAGATCACCAGCCCAGATAACCCTGAATTCTGCATCGTCCAAAAAATCAGATTCCCCAATTAACTGACGTTTATCACCGGACTGAAGTATTACCTGATAACCCTGAACACCTCCCTGCTCACCGATGCCACCACTGGCAATGAGTTGATACCGCTTTTCAAAGAGATCAATATGGACGGTGTCTCCGGGAGAAAGGTTGGTCTTTTTTAGTTCAACATGGTTTACGGGACCGAGACTGAGCTCCTCCAGGTCTGAAATAAGCATAAAGGGCCTCTTCGGAACAGCACTAACGCGTTTACCTGTCTTTTCACCATCAGCATCAGTCATATGATGTTGGGTGAGGGTAATGGTGACTTGCGCAGGCTCCAGAGTGAACTGATTTTCTCCCTCGTAGAGACCAATCCAATCTCTTTTTTGAAGTGATAACTCCACTTCATCTCCAAAATATAAATGTGGAAATAGAATCTGAACTTCCTGTGAGTTTGCTTTCTGACAAAGCAACAGAGACGAAAAGAGAAAGAAGATAAGACTTAGTTTTTTAGAGGGCATAAGACTTATTATACATCATTTTTCGGACGTATTGGTTGCTTTTTTTATTTCTTCCAGACTTCTCCATTCATGTTCAATGTTAGTCATCAACAGGGCATTGTCAAAGACAACGGAGCCTCTCGGAAAAACCTGCTCATCTTCGAAGAAGCCCGACTTTACCCGGGATACACTCAAAGGTGATACTTTCCATTGATTTGTACTCAATTCCAAACCATCAAAGGCATCACCAGGTTTGTCCGGGGAATAGCCCACAGAGCCATTTTCAAAGAACTGTGATACCTGGTCGAGACTGTCGAAAATGCTGTTATCATTGAGCTGATCTGTTTCGCGGGCATTGATGCTCAGGTGCGTGTCATCATCACTTCTGAAGCTTACCTTATATTCGCCTTCTTTTTCGCCAACTGCGAATTTGGCTTTGTGATGAACTCCGGGGAATACACAACCTCCAGCCAGGGCATTTAGAGTGGAAGAGGTGTCTCTTCTTGGGATATATACACCTTCCTTTATCATGTCATTTTCGGTCCATTCTACCGCAATCCGATGAGCCCCGTTTTCGGAAGAAATGCCTATAGTACCCGGCATACCCTTTGGTCTGATATTCTTTAGCCTTATCAGGCATATGCCTGCTATACCGTGTCCTTTTACAAGTTTCGGGCGAAAAGGAGCAGGGAGGTACTGGCTCAATACCTGACTGTCTACACGGTAATTGATCAGAATACGTCTGTCGATTATGCCGGTAATGGTTGGGATCTTCACTGAATGAACTGGTTATGAAAAGAAACGATATTTGCCAGGACTGGTTGTGATAACCCGACCAGAGTTCAGGCGCGGAAGATCATTGTTTTTTGCAAAATTGCATAGGGTATATAGGGGAGAAGACCTTTCTGAATGTTTAAACCTGATGGAATTATCTAAAAGACAAAAGAGACTGCTTGCGTTTGTGAAGGAGCAGCATGGTCAACAGAAGCGAAAATATACGGGTGATCCTTATTGGACTCACGTATATTCTGTGGCTGAAAGAGTATCTCAGCTCGTTCCTGAAGGCATTGAAATCGCTCTGGGGCATGACCTGCTGGAAGATACTTCCTGCACTTATGAACTGCTGAAGTCTTTTCTCAGCAAGAACGGCTATACGGCTAGTGAAGCGACCCAGATTGCTGATGGGGTGGTGGAATTGACGGATGTGTTTGTGAAAGAGGACTATCCTGAGCTGAATAGAAAAACGAGAAAGGAAAAGGAAGCTGATAGGCTTTCGCGTATAAGTCCACTGGCCCAAAGTGTGAAATACGCTGACCTTATTGATAATAATCTTTCAATTGTGGAACATTCAAGCTCTTTTGCTAAAACCTATCTGATGGAGAAGGTGGACATACTGGATGGTATGCGCTTAGGAAATATCCATTTACTTATCCACGCTTGTGCTGTCTTGAACAATGGTCTGAAGGAGTTAGGTCTGGAATCCTGGCAAGGCAATTCGGCAGGCTGATTTAACGACCAGTTTATAGGATATCAACCTCCAAGCCTCGGCCGTCTGACCTTGATAACTATTTGACTATTAACCTATAACCAAACTAGCCTACTGCTTTGTCATAACGATGGCCCGCCCGTTTTGGTAGTTGATCAGGCTAGTGGCTTCACCGGCTTCGGTGAGTTCAAACTGTATCGTAAAG
Organism: Roseivirga sp.; assembly: GCA_021404565.1. GTDB lineage: Bacteria > Bacteroidota > Bacteroidia > Cytophagales > Cyclobacteriaceae > Roseivirga. The sequence goes on from JAAWWF010000006.1 coordinate 201,828, forward strand.
GGGGCATTTACAGAAAAGAAACGGGTAGGGGAAAGGGGATCGAGAAGGAATTCGGATTGTCCCTGTGCCTGCCCGATAAGCTGTCCATCTTCTACCTTTACTACCACCGTAAAGCCATTACCCACGCCATAAGTGCCGGCTAATTTTTCAAGCGCTTCCTGCGGAATGATAAAGTTCTCTGCCCCATCATTGACGTCATGCTCCAGGCCTAAAAGCAGGCCAATGGCTTTATAGCTATCAATAGCATCTACACGGTATTGCTTAATGGCTGGCAGGTGGTTTTGCATGGCCATTATATAATAATTTGATACATGGTTTTTGTAAAAGGGATCATTGGCAAAGTAGTCCATCATGGCTTCTTCCTTCACACCGGTGATGATCTTTGAATACCAGGTAAATTTACTACTCCACTCTTTCAGTACATTGTCTGTGACTTCTGAGATGCTTTCATTAAAACGTTCGACTAGTCTTCGATCATCCACATAAATGCCACTGAGGTCTTCGATTAAAGGCTCAAAGCGAGGAGGCATATTATCTATATTCCTCATCAGGTGGTCGTAACCGTTGGTTTGGGTAATAAACTCCGATACAGTAGTAGTGACCTGGAAGAGTGCACTGTTGGCCGGGTTGTCGTAATCTTCCACGGTTAATTGCCCTCCCAGCACCAGGGAAATAAGGGAGTCTTTTCGAATATAGAATTCTATTAGTGATGAAGTCTTCGCAATGTCCAGTGCCAGCTCCTGCCGTACCTGCATCAAAATGGAGGAGATTTTTTCATCCTTTTTGTTGAGCTCGCTTTGATTGTTAATGGCCAGGGCAATCAGAATGCCTGCTATTACGAGAATGATTTCTCCAGAGGCATAAAAGACGTATTGCAGAAATTTATTTCTGGCCAGAAGTTTTTGACGCATGTTCCTGAAGATTTTAATCATAATTCACCGGGTACTGTCGAGGCGTTTGGTGAAGCTAGTAATTACTCAGGGCTCATGCAAAGTCAGGAATCAGAGGCATGAAAATCAGTTTCCACCCCAATCCCTAAAGCCTGCCTGCTGCAAGCAGGGGAGTACTTATTTTCAATGCCCTATCTCTTGCAAGCCTCTCCAATCCGGGGTCAGACATTGGGACTTATGGTAGATGAAAATATTGAGGGGCTCTAGTTGAAGAAATAAACCGTTCTGGTCTGACTACCCGGAATACCAATGATGTTGTTCAGGTAGTCTTGCTGAAACTCTAAAGCACCCTGTCGTCTGATATAGCCTTCGCCCATAGGCATGCAGGTTCCCCATGATCCTGATTGGCGACAGTCTTCCAGGTCGGTAACCTTTACGATTGTATGGTTGCCGATGATTATTACCAGGTGTTTAAATGATTTGGCTTCTGCGAGTATTTCCTGAACATTGTCACTCGTCAGTTCTTTTTGTTCCGCTGCAACTTCGGGAGCCAGGTTCGTGAACAGGATGATGGGGTTGGCGGGTCCGACACTTTCCAGACTTTTCGTATCGGCCAGAAAGTTGGTGATTAGACTGCTGTCTTGTGCGTTGGTGCTCAAAGGAGAAGCAAAAGCAGTGATGCTTAGTATGAGCAGTACCAGATTGATTTTAGTGAGATTCATAGTGAGGGTTTTAGTTTAATAAGTAGAACGATAATGAAATAGCGGAGTCAGTTTTTCATAATGACATAGGTATCTGCTATCAGGTCATGCAGGGTGCGGCACTTGCGGTCTGCCAGGGCAATCAGATAGCCTATCATCATAATAGAGGATAAGATTTTTGACAGGTTGCGGCCAAAGGCTCGCCCGAAGGAGATCCGTTCCATATCCCGGTCTACCACCTTGATTCTGAGAATAATCTTACCGGGGGTTCCCTGATGTCTGGAGGCTTCAAAGAAAGACCGGTACAGGATACTGCCTATGGGAATACCAAAAAAGTAAAAGAACATCGCGCCCATGATTATGCCTTCCGAGGCCCTGGTACCCGGACTTGGCATATGATTGACAGCGGGTATTATAAACAGGCCTATGGCGAAGATGGCCACAGCCACAATTACCCCATCTAATATGACGGCAGCGAGTCTCGCACCAAAATTGGCGTATTCTACCGGTAAAGAAGTTTCAGGGGAAGATGCAGAAAGGTCGTAGTCCATTGTAGGGCGTTGTTATTTAATAATAAATCCTTCCTCAGCTGTGAACATACGCATTGACTGGCAGATTCCAAACCTCAAAGGCAGAGAACTGTTATTCCTTTTTCAAATGACCTTTCTCCACACTTTCATCCAGCAGCTTTCGGGCATAGTCCCAAATGGTTTCAGAACCATTACCAATCTTCTTTTTCTTGTCAATTACGGTTTCATAGGAAACATTGAATTCCGCCCAGGTACCTCCCTGGTTAGAGGCATTTTGCAGCATGGGTTCAAAGCGGTCCATTGCCTTGGCAAAGGCAGCGTCCTCGGTTTCTCCCGCTTCAAACTCCAGCCACAGATCAACCAGTTGTTTAGCTTGCTCTTCCGGAAGGATCCCGAAAATGCGTTTGGCAGCCTTCAGCTCTTCTTCTGTGTTGGTGTGGTTTTTCTTGGTATCGAAGAGAAAGGTGTCCCCGGCATCAATTTCTACAATGTCGTGAATCAGTAGCATTTTGATGACCCTGAGCAGGTTCACTGATGTATTTGAGTGCTCGGCCAATATCATGGCCATCATGGCCAGATGCCAGCTATGCTCTGCATCATTTTCGTGTCTGTCGCTATTAAAGAGGCGGGTTTTGCGCTGAATGTACTTGAGTTTATCTATTTCTTTTATAAAGGTGATTTGCTTTTGTAAAGCGTCCTGATCAATGTTCATGTGTGTGATGAATAGAGGTGTAAATCAAAACTGTCAAGTATGTGAGACATTCACAATAATTGATGATTAGCTGTTTATTAAGAAAGGTACAGAGATTTAGTTTTTTGTTAACATGAATTTTGCGTCCTGAGATTGAAGGAGCATAATCTGGCAGTGAAAAGAATCTTAGCTGGCTGTGATTGAAGGTAATTGTCAACTACCGGGAGTCATTTCATCCACAATTTTGCGGCCGACCCCATATGGGCCTTTAATTGCAGTGTAAGAGCTTACGTTTGTTGAGTGATCAAACATAACTCGAAATGAAATACGCTTACTTACTTTTTCTACTCATCTTTTTTCGTGCTGTGCAAGCGCAATCAGGTCTGCACCCTAAGTGGATCAGTGAAACAGAGGTGACTTACTATGATCGTTCTGGTAAGATCTGGATCCAGAATGTCGAGTCGATGGAGCGCAGGGTACTGACCAATGGGAGCCAACCGGCACCTAACCCAAAGCGGAAAGGAGTTTATGCCCTTCGAAAAACAGTGGATGGCAAATCGGGGATAGTGATTATGGATGAGAATAAGCCTGATGATTTTCTGAGAGTTGATGTCGACCTGGAAGGCCTGAATGCCTATCACCCTATCTGGTCCTTTGATGGTAATTACCTTGCTTTTAATGCAGAACATCGGGAGAACAAAACATCCACGCTCTACATTTATGACTATAAAAAACGGAAGCTGACATCTTATCTGGAAGAGATAGCTGCCGGAGCTCCTTCCTTTTTTCCGAATGGTGATGTGCTTTTGCCTACCTACAAAGGAGAAACCTTTAGCCTGCTCCGGTTCAATGTGAAAACGGGTGAAACAACCACCCTATCAAGCGATAATACCCGCTATTTCTTTGCTGATGCTTCACCCGAAGGAGACAGAGTAGTGGTAGGTATTATGGATAAGAATAATGCTGAGAACTTCGACCTCTGGCTGCTGGATTTGAAATCAGGAAAAAGAAAACAACTGACCAACACGCCCAACAAGGAATTCTCTGCACGCTGGTCTCCTTCCGGTAAGACCTTGCTTGTGTTCTTTGAATCCGGAGGAAAGTTCCATGTCATTACCATGGATACAAAAGGTAAGAACATTAAAAACCTAACGGCTCAAACCAATGATTAAGAAAATTCTTATTCTCTTTATCTGTCTGAGCTGCCAGCTGGCCAAGGGGCAGGAGCGACCTATCTATTTTTCAGGAGGCTTTGGCTTTTCTGACCTGTTCCGGGTAAATGCCGATGGCTCAGGAACACAACGGCTGACGGTCAAGGAGTCGAGAGGGGAATACCAGCCTCAGGTTTCACCCGATGGTAAGTATGTGGTATTCAATACCTACCGCTATGGTGGCTGGAAGCTGGCCATTGCCGAACTGGAAAATGGTAAGATCAAAAAGGGTTGGGTCAGAAAGCTTGTAGGCTCTTCAAAAGGCTACGAGTATGATGCCAACTGGTCGGCAGATGGGAAGTCTGTTGCCTTCGTTGGCTTTCCGAGCGGAAGATCGGGGAGGAGACAGCTATTCCTGGTCAATCCGGCTGATGGCAAAGCAGAACAGCTTACTAATACAGCTTACGGTCATTACGCGCCCTCATTCTCTCCCGATGGTAAATCTCTCTACTACCAGGCCGCTGTGGGGGAGGTTTATGGCATTCTGCGCATGGACATTGCTTCCCGCAAAACAGAAGTGATTAGCAGCAGTGAGGATGCCCATGAAGTAGCTCCGGCACTTTCTCCTGATGGCAGCCAACTGGCTTTTTACCGCGTTCATGCTGATGAATCAGTCACTGTGCATGTCCTTGACCTGAAGGCCAAAACCGATAAGCTGATTTATGGAAAGAAAGAGGGCGAGAAGTCTTTTTTAAACACTGCCTGGGATACACCCCTGTTTTCCTACTCTATCGGCTGGTCCAGTGGTGGAGACAGGTTTGTGTTCACAAAGCATCATGGGGAGAGTATATTTGAGCTCTATATCGCCACACCAAAAACGGGTAAAGTAAAACAGATTACCAGCTTGAAAGAGGCCAGTACGCAGCCTTCATGGTATTGAGGCTCATGATTGTCAAAAAAATGCTCTGGCTAGTTTTTAGGGTGCTAATCATCCGCTTTACTTAAATATCTGGTAATCGTCTCCATTATCGGATCTACGTTATTCGCAAAATCGCTTGATTTTAGTCCTACGTAGACATCAGGGGCTATCCACACTCTTTTGTCAAGTGAACTGGAGGCACCGCGTTGATGATAACGATCAGAAACACTCACTCTGATTCCCGAGTAGGGCAGATGAAAAATCTTGTTTTCTCCGATAAAATTGGGACTCGAACCAGTTGGCTCACCCACTAAAATGGCATCGGTCCAGTATTCCAAATCTGTCGCGAGGTTCATAGCTGCCGAATAGGTACGCCTGCCAATAATCAAAAACAAATTATCCAGTTGACCTTGATGTGCCATCAGTCCTTTTAACAGAGGAGAATATAAAGGAGTACTTCCACCATCATTCATCCTGATGTCAATAATAAGGTTTTTGGTTTGGCCTGATTCGATCGATTCAAAAAGGCTCTTGCAAAACTCTTTAAATGGATGTTCTTCATTTTCAAGCACATTGTTGTACTGGAAGTAGATAGTGGCAGAATCACTCAAACGCTGCCTCCAATAGGCTTTGTCAGGGTGTTTCAACCACAAGGGCAGGGTTGTTTCACTATTTTCATTCATAGCACTCCAATGAGCAGTATTTGTGTGATTTGATGAAAGACTGTTGTAATCCATCGGAACCGGTTTCAAACTGGCCTCGGCACTTTTTCCATTCTTCTCCACTTCAATTACCATCTGAGTCTGGTCTCCGTTTGCACCCAGCATCTTTAAGATGTCTAAGCTCACCATCAGGACATTGCTTAACAGTTTTCTGTGCATGAGGTTTTCATGTCCTTCAAACTCATTAATTTTCTTAAAAATGGTTTCTACTTCTAAACCTCCTATGCGCTTGACTTTCCACCCGACAATCGACTGATATTGTTCAGGGGCATACTTCACGTAAAACCCATCTTCAAATGGATAAATAGATGCGGGTAGCATTTTGAATTTGAAGTTTCCGTTTGAAATTGGCCAGATATTGGTGTGCCCGTCACCTGCCAGAGCCGTCAGTTTCATGAATTCCAGATAAAGCTCATGATCACTCAACTCTGGGATTATAGCCTTTAGCTTTTCATAGTGCTCATTCCAAACCTCAGGCCCGTTTTTTACATAAGCGTTGTAGTGAGATTTAACGAGGGTTTGATACAAAAAATCAAGATCAGCCTCCCATTGTGCGTTTCTTCCAACAAGGGCTGAATCTCTTTTGGGTGACCATTTTTGTCCAGCGGATGAGTCCCTGAAACCACTAAGCGACTTTCTTGTATTGATTGTTTGAATCCAGCTGGGGTCCAGCTCAATTAACTTTTCGAAATGGACGAGTGCCTTATCCTGTTCGCCCAACTGAGCGTAACTCAGGCCAGTTAGATAGTGGGAGAATTTCAGGTTAGACTTGTATTCAATGGCCTTGGCAAATGAATGTATTGCCGCTTCATATTTATCCAGCCATACCTGTTCCGAACCCCTTTTAAACCAATGATCTCCATTATACTCACTAGTTTCAGTCAATTTTGTATAGTATACCAGGGCCTCTTTGTGATTATTCTCCCGTCTTGCTTTTGAGGCTAGCAGGTAGTCCTGTATGGATTGTCCAAATCCGTTGCTTAGACAAAAAACAAGCAGCAGACCAAGTGTGATTTGTTTCCTCATTGTTCTGATTTTTAAATTCTAGTTATTGCGGGATGGGTCGATAATGCGTACTTCTCCATACAAACTGGTAATACCAATAGACGCTTCTCTCAGACCCAATTGAACCATCTTAATATCACTTTGCCCGTTTTTATCCGTATTGCGATGAGTTTTCATCCTATAGTCGCTTTCTATCGGGCCTTCCTCTATGCTGATGATAATATTGACGGAGGCTGATTCAGGAATTACCAGTTGAACATCTCCATTGACAGAGCTTAGCATATTAGGGTAGCGTGGCGATACTTCCAGGTAATTGCCAGCTATATAACCCTCTTCCGAACTGGCAACCACCGCGCCTTTCAGGCGGATAAACTTGATATCTCCTTTAACAGAGCTGGCTTCTATTTCACCCTCGAGATCAAAAACAAAGATACTTTCTTCGTTCGCTTCCAGCTTCAAACCAAAGCGGTAGGGTACATTGATGGATATCAACAGCCCTGTCAGCTTATCAGACTTTTCCGTGATGGTAACCTCATTGTTATTTTCAGTAAACTCAATCAGTGGCTTTGTATCAACCCACCTGTTTGGCTCCAGGTTTAAAGGGGCATATTTTTCAACCGCTCTCAGATCATAAACATAAACTGATACAAAATCCTGATCCGTTCCATTCACTGAAATCCTGCTGAATTTGGTATTCACATTGAGTTTACCTTTTAACCAGGGTTTGGTTAATGGAATCTCAGCACTCCAAAGGGAAGCTCTCTGCAGGGCAACTCTCGGGTCTTCTCCATTGGCAATGGCCTGATCTATTTGTTTTTTTATTTCAGCTTCGTTGGTCGCACTCTGCGACCACAACTGACTAATTACCAGCAGCATTAAACCAAGTATCACTGATTTCCTCATCTCGCTTAATTTTAAAGGGTTATTAAATTTTCAATTCGCTTTTTTCGGCCATCTTCTATGCTAGAGTTTTCAATAATCTCAAGCAATTCAATTTTGATTTTGGGGTCGGAAAGTGACAGCAGGTATTTGACAATGGACGACTGAATAAGAAATGACTCTTGTTCCAACACTGAGTTCATCAAAATCACCTGTGCGGATTTATTGGCAGACCTACTGAGGGCCCTGTAAGCGGCCAAACGAACATTTACGTTTTCGTCATTACCTAACATTTGCCCTATTGTGTTGAGCACTTCGCCCTCGATTTGTGGTAATTCGCTGGCCAATTCAAGGGCCTTCAGTCTCAGATGTGCCGACTGCTGCTCAGAGAGTACCAAGGCAAGTTCCTCACGAAGTAGAGATACATCCGCACTTTGATAGTCCTTATACAGCACCCCTGTGAGTATGCCAAAAAGTAAAATGGCTGCGGCTCTGGAAAACTGCCTCCAGAGTAAACGGATTTGTTTTCCTCTGTCTTTTTCCAGCATGATTTTCAGGTTGTCGTCAAAGGCCTGTGACAATTCATGTGATTGAGAAAATTCATAAAAGTCCTGTTGGGCGTTAATGATGTGGTCTTCAATATTGCCAAACAACTCTTCCTCTTCTTCAAAAGAGGTCTTGCCTTCATAAAACTTCTCTTTCAATCGATCAAGATGATTTTGACTCATAGCTAATCCATTTTGTGTATTGCTCCTTTATTTTGTGCCTGGCTCTTGACAGGTTGACGTTTACTGCGTTTGTGGTCATTTCCAGTAGCCTGGCAATCTCACTAATCGAGTGCCCTTCAACATGCTTTAGCTGAAGTACCAGGCGCTGAGTCTCGGGCAATGACCTGACAATGCGACTCAGAATTCGGGAGGCATCTTTCGTTTCCACCAGATCACTACTGGATAGTCCTCCGGCAATGTTTCCATGTCTGTCTAAATCCTCTTTGTATACTTTTACTCGTCTTAATCGATCAATGCATAGGTTTTTGAGCATTTTGAAAGCCAGGGCTTCGAGGTTGGAATACCCCGGTAATTGTGTCCTCATATTCCACAGTTTTACATACAATTCCTGTACTACATCTTCACTTTCCAAAGTATCTTCAAGTACCCATATGGCGTACCGGTACCACTTGTTTTTGAGTGGAATGAAAGTGTTTAGAAATTCAGTTTTATGCATTCTCGGATTTAAAGACGGATGGAGATTAAAGAACTTACATGCCTGTGGTAAGAACTTTAAGTTGACCTATCCTTAACCGACTTCCTATTTCACAAATCGTTTCAGAATCTTGCGGGTTTCTGCGGCTGGAACCAGAAAGGAATGAGTGCAGAGAAATTGATTCCAAAAGGAGGGGGGCGAGTTGAGTCAGACTGAAAGAGGCCAGTACGCAGGCTTCGTGGTATTGAGTGATAAAGGGAATCAAGATGTCAAAGCTGCCTAAGCAGCTTCCCCAAAGGCTAATTCTAACTGGGGTATGATCTCTTTTCTTCAAAAAAATTGTCAAAAACGTAACTAGCAGAATAAGAGGCAGTTATAATGGTTTGTGTCAGTCGATTTTGAGTCTTGTTTCAGTCTTTTTTTTGCAAAAGAAGGTTAAGCCTATGTGTCTGGATGATTTAAAGCCCTTCCCATCAAATGGCCTGAGCCCGACTGTCACAAGCAGCACTTAACTATTGTTGTATTTTTTTAAATTAAAGAGTGAAAATAATTCTCAAGATCATTGTTTACAGCTCCCTACTGTCTGTGTTGTGGTCAAGCTTGAACGCTCAAGACACGGACAGAAGTATATACGTTGATACGACTTCATATAATACCCGTGACACTATAAATCGGCTTATCGGCACATTTGATCACCTTGAACTGAAAAACAAAACTGTCATATATGGAATCTCTGTAAATCTTAACTTTAGTCCCAAAAAGGCCATTAATCTTTCCAATGTAAATACAAAAATCGTTGACTTTGATGCTCGCCATGGTTCTATAGACAAAGAATCCACTTTTCACATAACAGAATTGTATGCTCAATCTCTGAGAATCCGTGGGCCTCAAATAGATTGTCCTATTTTGCTTTTATTCCCTGAAGTATCTGATATGATATTTTTTAGTGGAAGCTTTAACAAAGCAGTATCATTAATAGCAGGAAGCGCTAACGAGATATACATGCGTGAATCCAACTTTGGTGATACCCTCAGGTTAAATGGAATCGAGATTGCAGAAGACCTGGATTTGGACAAGATCACCTTGCCCAACTACCTGGAACTTGCCCAACTAGACGTTGGAGGACTTATACACCTAAATGGCACAAGCCTCAACAGGGATATGGAAGAAAATAAGAAAAAATGTGTTATTGAACTCTTCGGTATTCCGGTTGATAAAATTAGCTTTAGCTTTGAGAATTTTGAGCTTTACACACCTGATAAACCGGATATATCTCAGTTCGATGATTACAACCAAATCTTCGAAAATCTAATCAAAAAATTCACAGCTTCGGGTCAGCTTTCCAGCCTGGAGGAAGTTACCAAACAGCACAAGCGGTACAAGTACTTAAAAGACCCCACTCAAAATAAATACCTGGGTATGTTTATGAACTTTGTAAACAGAGAGTGGAACGACTACGGCTATTCCAAAGTGCGTATCTGGTTATGGACTGGAGGTTTTTTCATATTCTTCTGGCTTATCAACTGGCTCAGGTTTCCCCATATCTATATCCATGCCTACAGTACGCCATCCCTGGCCAATGCCGTGGAAACACGAAACTATAACACCAAAGCAGCCCGTAGAAACTTCTTCAACTTTCGAGCACTAGACCTTTCTCTGTACTATACCGCCATCATCTTTTTCGGGCTTAAGATTGAGAGCGCCAATTTCAATTTCAACAATAGGCGGGGTGTATTGTATATAGCGGGACAATACATTGTGGGCATCATCTGCCTGGCCTATCTGGCTAACTTCATTATTGTAAAATAAAAAAGCTGAACGTTCGAGATTTTACCAATAACCAATTAATCCACCCGTGTGTTTGAATCACTTCGACAATGCTCCTTGACTAGTTAGCTAGGCCTGCCGGAGAGATACCTCGGAGAATCCCTCCCACTAATCACCCGCTTGACACGAATTCATCATTCACCTTGCAGCATCGTTGGAATTGGGTTAATATAGCTGTTTAACAAAAAATTAGTCAATTGGGATTTATTGAAGATGCGGTAACCTGGTTCAGCGGATGGATCTGGGGCGTACCATTGTTGATCATCGTAATGGGTGGTGGGTTGTTTTTTATGATCTACTCGCGCTTTATGCCATTTCTGTATCTCAAACATGCTGTGGCGGTTTTGCGAGGCAAGTATGATGAGAGCCACGAGGAAGGACAGATCAGCCACTACGAAGCGCTTTCAACCGCTATTGCTTCTACCGTAGGTATGGGCAATATCAGTGGTGTGGCTGTTGCCATTACCATGGGCGGACCGGGAGCAATCTTCTGGATGTGGGTTAGTGCTTTCTTTGGTATGGCTACCAAATTCTTTACCTGTACGCTGGCCGTGATGTATCGCGGTAAAGATAGCAACGGTGAGGTACGTGGTGGACCCATGTATGTGATTACCGAAGGCCTGGGCAAGAAGTGGAAGCCGATGGCTACTTTCTTCTGTATCGTGGGTCTGATAGGAGCCCTGCCTATCTTTCAGGCCAATCAATTGACTGCTGCTTTGAATGCCGTGGTGGGAGGAGCCGTAGGTTATGACACCAGTGCCACTATTAGTTTTTTAGGTTCTGACATAGCGACTTCATCGTTGATCACCGGGTTGATTCTTACCGTGGTGGTATCCATGGTGATCTTCGGAGGAATTAAGAAAATCAGTAAGGTAGCTTCTAAGCTCGTACCTGTTATGGTGGTACTTTACTTTGTACTGGTGGTATATATTCTATTGCAGAATGCGGGAGAGATACCGGGTATATTCGGTTTGATCTTTCAGGAGGCTTTTTCTCCCGATGCCGCTTTTGGTGGTGCTGTAGGAGCGATCATTATTGTAGGTGCTAAGCGTGCTGCTTTCTCAAATGAAGCTGGTATTGGTACAGCACCCATGGTACATGGCGATACAAAAACCAATGAGCCTGTAAGAGAAGGCCTGGTAGCCATGCTGGGACCAGCCATCGATACATTGATTGTTTGTACCCTTACCGCCCTGGTCATACTGGGTACGGGTGTATACGAAGGCGCAGAAGACACAGGGGGGATTTTTGGAGTGACTTTGACCCTAAAGGCTTTTAGTGCAGCCATTCCCGGTGCCGGAGGCTATCTCTTAGGTCTGTGTATTCTGATTTTTGCCGTGTCTACTTTGCTCTCCTATTCTTATTATGGTGTTAAGTGTATGTCGTTTATGCTGGGCGCTAAATATGGTAACTACTACAACTACATTTATATCGGAACGATTGTGGTAGGAGCAGTAGCCTCTCTGGGCTTTGTTGTAAGCCTGATTGACGGTGGTTTTGCCCTGATGGCGATCCCAACTATGATCTCGGCATTGATACTGGCACCTAAGGCCATGAATGCAGCCAAGAGCTACTTCAAAAGGCTTAAGGCAGGGGAGATGACGTAGTTTGGTCAATGGTCAATGGTCAATGGTCAATGGTGGATGGTGACTAAAACCATCTTTATCTCAGTCCGGGAGTCTTTACATTCTACCATCAGGTGAGTAGTTGATTAGTTTCAGTTATCAGGAGAGTGGTGACAAAGGTCAGGACAGTACGTCAGACCGGTTTCTTTAACCCGGTTTATGCAATAGAGATTGTAGTGAGGACGTAATTGGCAAAGAATCAGGAAGTTTGGTTTTGAAAGCATAGCATCGCTATGGTGAGAAAGCAAATGAAGCATAGCAACTGATTCAAAGCGAGTTACGTCCGTAATAGATAGTCTATTGCATTATCCGGGTTTAATGAATAAATCATTTGTTGAATTAGGCGAGATATTTCGCATATGTGGGGATGTTTTTCAGAATTGATAATCCAGTGAGCCAGGGTTCCCCTTCAGGGTGTTTTGTGGGAGGTGGAGAGAGGTAGGAGGTAAGAAGTCTGCAGTTCTATTTAAGGGATTGAAGTGCCCCTAATTCTCTCAAATCCGTTTTTTCTAAAAGTCTTCAGTCTTCAGTCTTCAGTCTTCAGTCTTCAGTCTTCAGTCTTCAGTCTTCAGTCTTCAGGTCGAAGCCTTGGCAGAGAGCTTTTTCATCAGCTTTACAAAGCGTCTGCTATCATAGTTGGCCATACCGGTTTTGGCTACTACGATTTTACCTTCGGGTGAGATTACAAAGGTGGTGGGCACTACACCGGTTTCGTAAACATCGGCAATGGGGCCTGCAAGCTTATAAATGGGAAAGGAAAATCCCTTCCTTTTGACCCAGCCCCTGGCGGTAGACATCTTCCTGTCTTCCGATATCATCAGAAAAACAATGTTGGGGTCTTCCCCCATTTTTTCATAAAGGCCATCAATGCTAGGCATTTCTGCTACACAGGGAGCACACCAGGTAGCCCAGTAATTCATGAAAATGGTTTTTCCTTTGAGGCTCTGCAGGTCCAGAATATTCCCCTCGGTATCTACGAGCTTCATATTATAGTCAGCTTGTAGTTTGGCGTCTTCATCGAGCTCCCCCACATTCATGACACCGGTTTTTAGTACAACCTGCTGTACCCGACCAAAGACCTCGGCCTGGGAGCCTGTAAAGTAGATCACTGCAAAAATGGTGACGATTACTGCTAACTCAATAATATCACGCCTGCTGACTTTCTTTTTTATGTCCTTAGCCATATGTCAAAGTACTCAAACTGTCGATAAAAAGTTCCTTTCTAACGAATTCGTTGTCATTTTCATTACACAATTTATAAATGGCGACTTTTTACTGACATTTTAATGTACCTTGTATACTGGAAGGGATTTTTTTGGACAGCACTTGGTGTTGTAAAAACAAAAGGAACGATGATCACTATTAAATATGCAGACCGCAACCGCATGGTGGACAGGTGGGTGTCGGTATTTGAAGAAGTTGTCTTAAGTCACCAGCTCGTAAGAGATACAAAGCTGGCTGAGCCCATCCTGACCTCGGGCAGAGAAGAAATTCGGGGTGAGAAAGCCATAAGCCTTTATGTGAACAGGCTGAAGCACGATGTTGTCACGGACTGGGCCAGCTGGTAAAGATTCATACACTTTTAAAAATATCTGAAACCGCAACCCGCGTTTTCTGGTTACCTTTATGACTTGTTTGAAACAACAGTCTGAACAGGATTAACTAACCCTACTAACAATTTATTAATGAAGTATTTTAAGAGCCTTTTAGCCGTGGCATTGGTAGCCGTGTTCCTCGTGTCTTGCGCGGGAGAAGAAGGCGTTGACTTTGGAAACCTGAAAGATGGTGACTCAGTGAGTACTACTTTCAAAGTAACTTTTGAAGTATCAGGTAAGAGCATACGCCCGGCCGGTACGGAAGAGGATGGTACCGGGCATCACCACATCATTATTGACGATACATTTGTAGCTGCGGGCACCGTGGTACCTGCGGATGATACACATATTCATTTCGGCAAAGGACAAACCGAAACGGAGCTGACCCTGACACCGGGCAGCCATACCCTGACCCTGCAGTTTGCTGACTACGCCCACCGCTCTTTTGGTGGCAAATGGAGCAAGACGATTACGGTGAATGTGGAATAGACATTGAATGAAATTCGAAAAAGGCCTTCTTCCAACAGGGAGAAGGCCTTTTTGATTTTGGCCAGCACTGCCTTATATATGTTCTGGCCTTCCTACCTCTTATCTCTTACCTCGACCAACGAAGCCTTAGCGAAGTTGATCCTCCGACACTGAAGCCTTTGGCGAAAGTGATCTCTGCCCTCCTCCGTCTTAGCCAGGCCTAGTGCTGATCTACCAAAATCGTATTTCCATCAGGGTCTGAAAGCGTGAAGGAAGCAGGGCCTTCAGCTTTGTCCAGTCCCGAGCTATAGGTAGTTTTAAGTCCGTGAGTCATAATTTTTTTATGAATGTTGCGGGCATCCGAGGGGTTCAGCGTAATGACATTTTGCGGAAACATGCCCTGAAACAATCCCACTTTGGCGGCTCCGTTCTCCATTAGCATCCACTTTTGAGCAACACTTCCTGCACCTTCTACCTGGGTGAAGCCCAGTTTCTCATAAAAGGCTTTGGATGCCACAATGTTTTTGACATTCAGGGAGATAGAAAAGGCATCAACACCTCTGACAGGCTGGGGTTTACTGATAAAGGCTGAAAGACTAAGGGCCAGACAAGCGACTACTAATACAATTCCGTATTTCTTCTTCATGGGTACTTTGTTTAATATTTAATTTTCTCAATCGGTACTTTACAGAGTATGTCGAAACGTTCCCAGCCAATTTGTTCGGGGCCTTTTAAAAACTCCTCTACCGCAGGGTAGTGCCTGGGCACATAACCACTTTGCGGCAGCCAGTATTTGTACAAATGATCCCATGCCTGGGCCACTTTTGCCAAATCACCCTCACAATGAAGAACAGCATAGAGCCCACCGGGAATTTTCGTGCTTTCAATCAGCGCTGAAGCACTAAAGTCAGAGTCCATGGCTACTGCAAAATCATAGCGGTACAGGTTAGCCGGAGTTACTTCCGGATCGTCTACCGACATGCCAAACCTTCTCGAGCCTGTTCTTTCAAAACCCTGATTTTCATACCAGCTCATAAGCTTTTCGTAAGCGACTATAAGCTCAGAACCATCTGCTCCGAAAACAGCTTTGATCAGGGCAACAGGAGTCGGGGGCAGGTCCTGAATTATTACTTCAAAATTCACAGGCGCACGTTTACGACCTTCTTCATAGGCAAGGTGGAAGTCTTTTTCGGGCTTTTCTTGATGTATCCTGCTATTCCTCAATTCAGGATCTTTTCGAAGCTTCCCGGGTGCGAAACCATAGCGCTGCTTAAATTGGCGATTGAAGTTTTCTACTGAGCTAAACCCTACCTGTAAGGCGATCTCCTGAATCTTCAGTTTTGGGTGATGCTTCAACAGGAATGCGGCCTTTTCAAGCCTGAGCCTGGAGATGGTTTCATAGGGTGTCTCATCTTTAAAGGCTTTATAAATGCGCTGAAAATGAAAGCTGGAAAAGTGGGCAATATCGGCCAGGGTAGCGATACTGAGCTCTTCCTGCAAGCGCTCTGAGATATGATTACTTACCTGATTGATCCGTGACTGGTAATAGTGATCTTCCATAAAAAAGTAGCTTCGGCTGCTATACTTAATTTGTAAATTAAGCCAACAGAATCCACGAAGCAATCATGGAAGCACTTTACTCCAAAAATGCCCCTAAGGCCCTGGGGCCATATGCCCAGGCCCAGCAGGTAGGCAATCTGATCTATTGTTCTGGTCAGACAGGTATTAACCCAGAAAGTGGGCTGGTTGAAGCCAGGACGGTGGAGGGACAGACCAAGCAAGTACTTGAAAACCTGGCTACCGTGTTATCTTCGGTAAGCCTGACTCTGCAAAATGTGGTGAAGTGCAATGTTTACCTAAGCACCATGGCCGATTTTGAGAAAATGAATCAGGTGTATGGAGTTATGTTTGCTCCTCATACACCGGCCCGCACTACGGTAGCAGTGGCGGGGTTGCCGCTGGATGCCCTGGTAGAAATAGAATGTATTGCCGAAGCAACGCCTTAGGGAGGGAGGCTATTTAACCCGCTTCAAACCCTTTTTGGCAAGGTCCATATCCGGGTTTTCTGCCAGCGATGCCTGATAGAGTGTTTTGGCCTTCTGCTTGTTTCCCTGCTTTTCGTAGATCATTGCCAGTCGCATTTTGGCAGCAGCGTGAGAGGGGCTGGCCTTATCTGCTTCCGTATCACTTATATATTGCTCAAGGCTTTTGATCCCGAGGTCAGCACGTGTGCCGGATAAAGCGCTGGTGCGGCCAATTTGATAAAGCAGGCTCATGTTTTCCGGAAACTCAGCAAAGGCAGTTTCAAATGTGGTAAAGGCCTTATCGTACCACTGCTGGTTCTGATAGAAAACTCCGAGACTGCCCAGACGGTCAGGAGCTATTTCAGCAGCGGCCAGGTACTCTTTTTCTGCCAGCTCAGGTTCTTCTTTCCTCATGTATACGGTAGCGAGCGCATCGTGACCTTCCAGTGGGTCTATGAGGGCAATGGCTTTAGCTGCCGTTTCGGCTTTGTCCCAGCTGCCTCCCATAAAGCCGGGAGCCTGGGTGTAGAATTGTACCAGTCCCCATTGTGCGTCCAGGCTTTTGGGCTCTAGCTCAACGGCCTTTAAATAGGCGTTTTTGATCTTTGGGGCGAGAGAGGCTTGTCGGAGCTTCCCCGCATCCTGTGCCACAGTGCCAATAGCATTGCCCAGCCAGGTATAGTAGTTTGCGTTAGTGCCGTCAGCCTTTGTGGCTTCTTTAAAAAAGTCCCGGGCATCATCATACTCCTCTTTGTCAAAGGCTATACGCCCCAGGTAAAACCGGGCTTCAGCATAAGCCGGATCTGATGATTTTATCTGTTTTAAAGATCTGCTGGCCAGGTCTAGCTGTTGGTTTTTGTAAAGACGAATGCCTTCATCCAGATTTTGAGAAAATGCGAGAAAGCCCGAGCAGAGCAGGAGGGTAGTAAGCAGATGTTTCATGTTGTAGAGTTTGAGTTGACCTGACAGCAAGATGATTCAATGCGCTTGACGGTTGCATGTACTATGCAGAAATTGCGGATTCGGTACACTGACATTAATTCCTAAGCAAATGAGAAAGGCTCTGTGGGGCAAAAAAGAGTTGCTGAGTCGTAGAATTGTCAGGGTGTGGAAGCAACAGATGTGTGGTTTTACCTGTTGACAGGCAAGACGCCATCTTTTGCTGTCATATTGAATGTATTCGACTACTCATCTTTCAACACCAGTTTTCTGTCCAGCTCCCTGATTTTCTTTATGTCAATCAGCATAGGTCTGAACTCTCCGTTTACGAACATCTCTGCCTGATCTTTGTAGTGAGGACTAAATACATTGCCTGAGTTGCCGGTGGGCAAAATGCTCATGCTGTTGTCAATATTGGAAAAATCGACAATGCGCCTGGTGGAGGGACCAAAAGTCACAGGGTAGTTGCTGTCACCGTCCATTCTGAAACCGAGGTTGTTGATTACTTCTACGGAAGAACCTGCCTCAAAAGGGCCTGCATTGAAGTATGGGCGTAAGGCGTTCACTGATTGGAGGGCATGTCCATGCTCTACCGTATGTACTTTTCCCCAACTCCAATGGTTTATATCAGTTCCGAGTTTTTCAGTAAGGTCTGCCACAGCTGACTGAAAGGCCGCTGTGACGATGTCCTTGCGGGTTTCTTTCTCGTCAGTATCAATGTTGTCCCACCAGACAGACTCTTTGTTCATCGTCATTCTGCCAATACTTCTTTTGTAGGTAGTGGTGCTTATAAAGTCGATAAACAGGTCGTCACCCATTTCATCTAATGTTGCCTCGCGCATCACCCGATAGATAAAGGCCTGGTAAATCGTGGGGCCTACCTCATTGGTGTCGTGACTGCCAGACCACTCGGAGAGGACCTTTAATGCATCTCTGTCTGTTTGACTTTCCGGCTGAACTTCGGGTAACAGTTCTGCCAATATATTCCTGATTACAAGCGATTTGTCATCAACCAGCATATCCTGCATCTTCTGAAGGTCGATTTTCTCATCTTGTTCTATCAGGTTGATAATTCTGAGTGCCCTGTCTTCTGGCAGGTAGTAACCGGGATATAAACCACCTGCGATGCTATCGGGCTGGTTGTTGGCGCTATATACGTAATTCCAATCAGGGTTTTCGGCCTGCGGGTTTTGGCTGAAGGGTAAGTAGCCCACGGGGTCATACTCTCCCGTACCGGGAAGGATCATTTTGGAATTGACTGAGTCAGGTCGAATGGGCAGCTTGGCGGAGGCCCACCAGGCTACATTGCCTTCGGCATCTCCGTACATCACATTCAGGCCTGCAGCATGGATTTTGGAAGCAGCGGCACGGGCATCGTTAATGTCGTTCAGATTATTAAACTCGTAGGCTACCTCCAGCATCTCATTGGGGAGATGTGTGTAGACCCACCACATGCTTACCGGGGCAAGGCTGTCAAAACCTGTCACTACATTATTCACAACCGGGCCATGTACACTTGATTTTACCTCAAATGGCTGATCATCAGCTCCTTTTATCTGAATATTTTCGGTACGGATTTCAAAGTTTTTCCATTCACCATTGTGTTTGTACTGGTTGGCATTCTCAGGGTTTACTTCCTCACGGAAAAAGTCAATATCATCATTCTCAAACATGGTCAGACCTACGGCTGTCTTTCTGTTGTGAGACAGGAAAGCGAAGGGAATGCCGGCTACATGGTAACCATAGGCTTCATAATCAGGGGTATTGAGATGTGCTTCATACCAAACAGATGGTTGCGCAAAGCTGATATGCGGATCATTGGCAAAGAGAACCTGACCTGTGGCCGATTTCTCTGGTGCGATTACCCAGCTGTTGCTCCCAATCCAGGTGGGCACCGGTAAAGCATCCATTATTTCTGTGGCCTTAGCACTCAATTGTTCGTAGGCAGCATAGTTGGGGTAATTTTGAATCAGCTCTGAATTCGGATCAATGTCTATATCCAGATCTGGCATATAGGGCGCACCCACCTTGGCATTGACGGCCGTAACCCAGGGATCTATCCGCTGGGCTGCTGCAAAACTAAAGCACATATAGCCGAGTACGTTATAGACATCTTCGAGCACAAAGGGTGTTTTGTCCAGACCTGTTAAGGTATACTCAATAGGTGTATAGCCATCTTCAATAAAAGCGTTAATACCCGCCAGGTAAGCTTCCAGGTATCTTAACATTTCTGTATCTCCCTGGCTTCTCAGTTTTTTAGCAGATTCTTTGGAGTATTGATCAATACTCAGGGTTCGGAAGAGCTTATCGGCTGCTACGACATTAGGGATTTCGCCAAAAACCTCAGACAGCCTACCGGGTGCCAATCTCCGAAGAAGCTCCATCTGCCATAATCTTTCCTGTGCATGTTGGTAACCAAACGCCATATACATGTCTTCTTTATTGTCGGCAAAAATGTGGGGCACGCCATAGTCGTCAAAATATATCTCGGCAGGTGAGGAGAGGCCTTTAAGGTTGATTTCACCAGAATAATCAGGCCTGATGCCAAGGGTGTAGACATAACCAATGGCAAAAATTAAAACAACGATTATCAAAAGCGCTGAGAGTATATATTTTAAGATTTTCATAAGCAGAGAATTGGAATTAACAGAGTAACTGGAGTGCCTTAGTTTCCTCCGCTTTCAGGAAGCATATAAATTTCTGCAGCTCGTTCAAGCTCATCATCGAAACTATCATCAAACTTGAATGAATATAAGACCCATTGGTCTTTAGGTTTATAGAACTGAAATGTAAATCTCAAAGGTTGGCGGTCAAATTTCACGAGATAGCTCATTAAAACATAGCTTTCACCAAGTGATTTTTTGGTGATAGCTTCATACCCATAATATTCTCCGATCAATTCTTCATTGTATGAGGCGAGTTGTCCTATTAATTTATTAATCCCGTCCTGGTTTCTTGAGATCCAATTATTGGTTTCGTATAATTTCTTGAGTGCTATAGCCGCCCCTTCAGATCGGTATTCAGAGAAGAAAGTCTTTACCAATTCATCGGGAGTTTGTGCAGAGACATTGATGGTCCAGGTGAGAATAAGCGTTGCGATCAGTATTCTTGGTATAAGTTTCATAGATTAAGAGTTATCTGATGAAAGATACTGATTTGCTCCTTCTATTCTAAAATACCGGTAATGATAATGGCAGCCTGAATAGATTTACAGATTGCTGGAAACAAAAAAGCAGGTTTTAAGCCTGCTTTTTTAAAGAATATCAATAGTGGATTATTTTTCATCAGGTAAATTAATATTTACATTATTGCGGTAGTCACCCATCAGGTGCTCTGCAAAGAAGTACCACATCATCTTCTCATAGTAGCTTCTTTGGTTGCCGCGGTAGCCATGTCTTGAGCCCGGTATCGGCATATACTCGAAGCGCTTGCCTGCCTTCATTAGCTCATTTACCAGTCGCATACTGTTGCCAGGATGTACATTGTTATCGATAGAACCATGGGTGATGAGGATGTGTCCCTTCAGGTTTTTGGCCAGAGATGGATTGGTCTTGATTTTGGCATTCCACTTAGTAGTAGTTACTTCATTACCGTCTTCGTCTTTCTTGGTTTTGTCCTTGCGGGTTACCCCATTGTGCGTTTCACTCCACCACTTGTTGTAGATGTTGTTGTCATGATTACCTGCGGAAGAAGATGCCGCATCATAAAAGTCAGGGTAGGAGAGCAGGGCCGCAGTCGACATAAAGCCTCCACCAGAGTGACCAAAAATACCAATGTGATCCAGGTCGATGAATGAATGACGCTCGGCCAGTTGCTCCAACGAACGTTTGTCATCTGCCAGTGCGTAATCACGCAGGTTGTCATAACCATAGGTGTGGTAATACTTAGAGCGCATTGGGCTGCCACCCCTGTGCCCCATACTGACCACAATAAAACCTAGTTGTGCCAGGGCTGAATTGTAGCGCCCTGTTACAGTGAAATCATTTGTGAAAGATTCTACCTGCGGGCCCGGGTATACGTAGGAGATGACCGGGTATTTGCGGGTGGAATCAAAGTCAAAGGGTTTGTACATTACCCCATACAAATCTGTTATACCATCATCGGCTTTGACTGTAAAGCGTTCCGGCATTTTCCAGCCAGCCTGATTGAGCAGTGTCATATCCGCTGTCTCCAGGTTGAGCAATACGTTGCCATTGTTGTCTTTCAGCACGGAGGTAGGTACTACATCTACCGCAGAGTAATTGTCTACATAGTACTTGGCAGATTCAGACATGTTCACCCTGTGATTGCCATTTTCAACAGAGAGCCTTTTGAAGCCTGAACCGTCAAAGTTGGCTTTATAAATCAGGGAATAATAAGGATCAATGCCTTCTTCTCGTCCAAAACCCTGGAAGTAAACTTTACGTCCCGCTGTATCGATTTGAGCTATATTACCGGTGATAAAGTAACCTGAGTTGGTGATTTTGTTTTTAAGCGCACCTGTGTTACCATCGTAGAGGTAGAGCTGTCCCCAGCCGTTTCTTTCCGACCACCAGATCAGTTCTTTTCCTTCTTCCAAAATGGCCAGTTGCTGATAGCTCCAATTGAAGTAGGGATGGTTTACATCCTGAAAGAGCTCTTTTACCTCACCACTGGTGGTGTTGATTACACATACATCAAGGGTGTCGCTGGTCCGGTTCATCCGAGTCATAAACATCTTGTCAGAGGTCTCACCTGGTAAGTAACCACGAACGGTCTGGTCAATGAACTTATCAGTGTCTATAGGGAGTCTGTTTCTGGATTCTATGTCAAAAATCTCTAATACACTTTGGGGAACTTCCTGCTCGCCCGGCATAGCGTATTTGTAAACTTCCAGCTCAGGACGTGGATTGGAAAGCTCGTTGATTACGAAAAGCTCTTTTACTTTTCTGCTGTCGTTCCTGCTCACATAGAGCTTTTTGGAGTCTTTAAACCATCGTACATTGGGGCGCAGTCTTTTGTCACTTGTGGTATCACCTGAGCTCGCCTGGTAGCTAAACCAGCGTTCGCCATCTTCTGTCAACTGAATCTCGGTAGAATCCTCATCTCCTACCTCCATCAGGTACAGGTTGTGCTGTCTGGCAAAAGCTATATAACTACTGTCAGGGGCATAGCTGGCCCAACGCAGTCTCTTGTCCTCTTTCTCGGTAGAATCTCCTTTGGAGAGCAATTTAGAGTTGATATCGAAGTGATAGTCAATGCTATCGACCATAAAGGTCAATGTCTTATTATCATCTTCCAGCTTTAGTGCTTTAAGGTTCAGGTCGTTGTGATTCCAAGGTTGGCGAGTCATTTCGCTGAGCTGCGCAGCAAAATCCTTGTTGTTGAACATCAGGGAACGCGTCTTTTTAGACGGGTCTACCACATAGAAGCGTTTGCCTTCCGTGGTGGTGTAGGTATACCAGAACTTGTCGCTGTCTTTGAACCATCGTGGGTTTACACGGGTGCTCTTCAGCATTTTGTTCACATTCGCAGAACTGAATTTCTCAGCAGCTTTGAAGTCGGCTTTTTGTTGAGCCATGGTGCTAAAGAAGCAGAGCATCATTAGCAGGGAGAGTAATTTCTTCATGTTAGTCAGATAGTTATGAGGTAATGATAACAGGAGGGAGGAGATTTAGCATAGCGGCTTTGTGTCACTGTTGGTTTTGGAGGGATGAACGGGAATAAAAAAGAGGTTTAGTTAAGCTCCTTTGCTTATCTAAACCTCTTATAATAATGGCTGTGTGCCGTTTACATCTTGATGGGTACTTCCACTACGGTGTTTTCCCAGCCGAAAACGAGGTGTGCTCCACCGTCCACTTCTTTAAACATAAATGAGAGCGCTTCAATGGTCTTGTCGCTTTTAACTGCTTTGCCTTCTGCTCTTGCTACTTCCTTTTTACTGCTTTTGTCCAGCGTGTACGGTCCCCAGATATCTAGTTGTGAGTGGAGAATCCAGGTCCATGTTTCTTCACCGGGAATGGCAAAAAGGGTATAGGTACCGGCTTCTACTTTGGTGCCGCCAAAAGTTATATCCTGATAGAAAGTTATCTCATTGGCCTCATTGGCTCCGGCTCTCCACATTTTACCATAGGGAGCGGCTTTCTTTCCAATCATTTCTCTGCCTTTGAGCTGTGGTCTGCTGTAGTAGAGTTTGATTTTCGGAGAGTTGAAGGTTCTGGCTCTCAAATCAGCATAAGGAAGCTTGTCAGGGAAATAAGCTACATCCATGGGGCTTGGGTCCATATCAGGAAAATCCTGTGCCTGTGCCTGAGAGAATGCGAATAGGGCTATGACTGCGCATAGCATGCGTAGATAGTTTTTCATGGTTTTTAGAGTTGTGAATTGTTAGGTATTCCTGAAACAAACAATTCTGGAATGAGATGGTTCAACCGCTGGCCATATTCGCCTTTCAGGGTAGGTGTGATTGTCGGCCAGATTACAAAAGGCAAAGTGCGAGCATAAAAAAAGGAATGCCTGTATAGACATCCCTTTTACATAGATAGCTAGTTTGCATTACATTTTCATGGGTACTTTGACCACGGCATTT
This sequence comes from Roseivirga sp., assembly GCA_021404565.1. Taxonomy (GTDB): domain Bacteria; phylum Bacteroidota; class Bacteroidia; order Cytophagales; family Cyclobacteriaceae; genus Roseivirga. The sequence goes on from JAAWWF010000006.1 coordinate 225,544, forward strand.
TCCCAGCCAATGACCCATTCGGCACCATCGCCTTTGGCCTGGATTGCCATGGAGAATGCTTCGATTTTTGCATCCGGAGCTTCAACGTTTACTACGAATCTGGCTACGTCTTTAGATTCATCATGGGCATAGTTTCCCCAGGTATCCAGTTTGGTGTTCAGAATAATCGTCCACTGGGTTTCAGTAGGAATCGCATACACCGAATAGGTACCTGCTTTTACGGTTTCACCACCAATGCTGACGTCTTTGTACAGCGTGATCTCAGTGGCTTCATTGGCGCCTAGTCTCCATACTTTGCCATAAGGAACGTCTTTTCCACCCATCATTTCTCTGCCTTTAAGCTGAGGCCTGCTGTAATAGATTTTCACAAGCGGAGAATCTTTCGAGCCTCTGAAGGTAGTCTGAAGCGGGAGCGAGGTAGGGAAATAGACCACATCCATAGGGCTGGGATCCAAATCGGTCCATTTTTGTTGTGCGTTGGCTTGCGAAAAGGCAAATAGGCCCAGCAATGCCACCAGGGTAAAGATTTTGTTTTTCATGGTTTGTTAATGTGTTGTTGTAAAACTGATACGATGGCTGGTCAAAGCCACGGTTATCAAAAAGAAACCTTTAATCTACCTAATGAAAGAAGAGGTAGGCTATAAAGATGGCTGCAATAATACCGGCAAGGTCAGCTATAAGACCTGCGGTAACCGCATAACGCATGTTTTTAATCTTCACTGCACCAAAATACACAGCCAGTACATAGAAGGTGGTCTCTGTAGAGCCTTGCAGTACACTGGCCACTTTTGCAGGGAAGGAGTCAACACCAAAGGCCGGATTGTTGTACAATTCAAGCATGGCAGCGCGGGCGCCTCCTCCTGTGAGCGGTTTCATAAAGGCCACCGGAAGGGCTTCTACAAAATCGGTGTCTACTCCAATAAAACTGAAGAACATACTGAGCCCTTCAATGATAAGGTCTAATGTGCCTGATGCCCTGAAAATGCCAATGCCTACTAACATGGCCACCAGGTAGGGAATAATCTTGATAGCGATCTGAAATCCGTCCTTTGCTCCCTCAATAAAGGAGTCATATACATTGATTTGCTTTTTAGCGGCCATTCCAATAAAGAAAACCACGATAGAGACAAGTATCAGGCTACTGGCTACATTAGAAATGATGCCAACCTGCTCCTGGGGAATAGAACTGAAATAATAAAGCAGTCCTGCAATGAGGACCGTAAGGGTGCCCAGATAAGCCAGAATGGTTTTATTTAAAAGATTGATGCGCTGAAAACGTGCTACGGCCATTAGTCCTACAATGGTAGAAAAGAAGGTAGCTAAAAGAATGGGAATGAAAACATCTGCGGGATTGCCAGCCCCGGCCTGAGCCTGATAGGCCATAATGGTAACCGGAATAATAGTAAGACCGGAGGTGTTGAGTACCAGGAACATGATCTGGGCATCAGAAGCCTCCTCTTTTTTAGGGTTAAGCTCCTGAAGCTCGTGCATTGCCTTAAGCCCTACGGGTGTGGCGGCATTGTCAAGCCCCAGAAGGTTCATGGAGAAATTCATGACCATGGGGCCAAATGCAGGATGATTTTTGGGAATGGCCGGAAATAATTTGGTGAAAAGCGGGCTTACAGCTCTTGCGATCATGGCTACGACACCTCCTTTTTCTCCTATACGCATGATGCCCATCCAGAGGGCCAGGACTCCTGTAAGCCCCAGGGAAATCTCAAAACCGGTTTTGGACATAGAGAATGTACTGTCCAGCATATTGGAGAAAACATTCACATCTCCCAGGAAGATCAATTTGATGAGGGCAACAATGAAGGCAATAACAAAAAAACCAATCCAGATATAATTGAGGGCCATAAGTAAGCTTTGGGGTTCAGTGATACGAATTACGCATTAATCGCCAAATCTCCCAATTATGCCTGTCCTGTAATGCCTCATAATCGATAACTGATGACCTCAATTCATCTCTTCATAAAACTTCATCAGCTTTTGCAAATCCAGGTCCTTATTCAGGCTGAGCTTATTCTTTTTCATATGTCCTTCAAGGGCCTTTTTTTCTCCCAGCTCTGTCAGGAATATTTTTTTCTTCATTCGTACTGCTGAAAGCTTGCCATCCTTCAGAAGGTAGTAGGCGGGTAGTTGTTGGAAATTTTCGAAAGTCCTGGTTTTTCCTACGTCCTGAACAGTTACCTCTCCTTTGCGCACTTCAAAATACTTGTAGAGTGAGATTTTTTCTCCTTTGTGTAAGACCTGCAGAAATTTGCCCTTGAGCTTGGAAACCGGTGATTTTTCAAAAACTATTTTTCCATCCAGCCCCTTGTCACTATCGATAACGATTTTTTTATAATACTCGCTGTTCAGGGCTATAAAAGTGAGGTTGTTTTGTTGTACTTCAAACTCTTCTTCAAAGCCATTGTAGTTGAGTTTAATGTCGTTATACACAGAATCGCGGTTGTCTATGATAATACCAGTTTGCCAGTCTTTGAAGTACATGGGGTTACCCTTCACCTCATCATAGCGCTTGGAGTCTATGGTCTGAGAGTTGGTAAACATTTTTATTTGATTCTGAGCCAGCGATACGGATGATACCAGCAGTAGAGCGAGTAGGGTAAATGTGATTTTCATCTAAATAAAATAATTCGGTTGTAATAGTTTAAGCAAAAAGCGTACCTAAGCCAATGTAGGGAGCTGCTATAAATTCAGCAAGTGTACCGCGGCAATCGCAGCAGTTTCTGTTCTCAGCCTGGAAGGTCCGAGGCTTACTGTAGTGAAACCTGATTCTATGGCCAACCTCACCTCATTCTCAGAGAAATCACCTTCCGGACCTATGAGTACCAAATGGCTTCCACTTGCCTTTTTCAATTTACTCAGGTAATCGGTATTATCATTGTCTACATAGGCGATAAACTTCTGATCAGCTTCTGCCTGATTCAAAAAGCTTTTGTAGGGCATTGCCTCATCAATTTGCGGAAACCAGGCCTTGAGGGATTGCTTCATGGCGCTTACCGCTTTTTTATGCAGGCGTTCCCTTTTTACAATGCGTCTCTCTGAATGGTCACAAATAATGGGAGTGATTCGGTCTACCCCAAACTCAACCGCCTTTTCTACAAACCATTCCAGACGATCTATGTTTTTGGTAGGGGCAATGGCCAGGTGTCGATGGACAGGAAAGGGGGCTACAGTCTTAGTCTCTGATATATCAAAGCCACAACGTTTCTGATGGGCCTCGGTGATTCTGGCCTTATAGAATTGTCCCTGGCCGTTTGTAAGATCTATTTCTTGCCCGGTTCCCAGGCGCAGTACCTTTACGGCATGTCGCGACTCCTCTTCGTTGAGGTGGTGGACGCCATTGCCAATTTCGGGTTGATAGAATAGTAGCATAAATCAGATTCGTAGCGAAAATATACATTGGCTTTTTGATTTGCGCTATATTCACAGCCAATGATCTCAGAAAATGTCATTTCAGACAGCCTGTACAAAAAACTGATACTGCTGGCCAACCTGATCTTTATCCTGGTATGGTTTTTCTCCAATGAAGGGCTATCATTCTGGGATGATTTTACCTACCTCAATTTTGCCAATGAACTCAATCAGGGAAACTTTGAGATCGATCAAAACCATTTTACAAGCCGCATTGCCATAATTTATCCCACGGCCTGGGTGATTAAGTACCTGGGGATCAATCAATATACCATGGTGGTTTATCCGCTTATCTGTGGCTTGGTATTGCTGAATATATTCGGCTGGTTGGGACACCGAATCAACCGGTGGATCGGGGTCATAGGCGCCTTGATGCTGGTTTGTGACTATCACCTGATTACTTTTTCCAATCACCTCTTTCCGGAGATGCCCATGGCGCTATTTGTATTTATAGCCCTGATGGGGTACTACCTGGTTTTAAAAGATGAAGCTGTACCCAGAATGGCGGGCTGTTTATCAGCGCTGGCCCTCTTTGCTGCTTTTTTGACTAAAACCACCATGGTGCTGGTTCTTCCGCTTTTTCTTTTTCTTCTTATCAACGATCGATTAAAAAGGCGTAACGGCTCTTTCTGGTTGGTTTTTATATCGCTGTCTGTCTTCTTTGTGTTGCTCAACGGCTTTTGGTATATGGAAGTAAAGGGCGATTTTTTCTACCGCTTTCAAAACATAGCCGATAACCATGTGGCCACTGTCAAGACTTTTTTCGATAAAGACTCGGGTACCATCCTGGCAAGGCTCACATACCTTCCGTTGCTTGGCTTTTTACGCGGAGGTTTTTTCATTCCGCTGTTAATAGCCTTGCCGGCAGTGCTTAAGCTCAGAAAGCAACACTTTAAACTTGATAAACCAGAGTCGCTTTGGCCCGTAGCCACCCTGTTTCTTTTCCTTACCTTTTGGTTTATGTCTACCTCATGGCGTTATTACAGCCCATTACCTACGGAAAACCGGCATATAGCTTTCTTTATTCCCATTATGGTTATGACGGCTGCCACCTTCTGGCCTCATCAGCGGCCGTTTCTTTACTTAAACAAGCGCTGGATGTCTATAGCACTTATTTGCTGTTTTCTGGCTATACCCATTTATGCCGTTGCGAAATCGGGAAGAAGAAATTTCAGACAGGAGCAATCATTGGTAAAGGAGTATCTGGTGCAGAATACAGAGAAACAATGGGTGATCACTGATGGACTGAATAGCTACGGTTACCCATACTTTTATGACTTTAAGCAATCAGAAGATACCTACTTGTGGTTCAGTGAGTTGAACCCGGGCGAGCTGAGACTCGCTGCAACCTCGGAGAAGGCCTTTGTATTACTCAATCGTGCTTACTTTAATGAGGAGTATGGAGACTCAGATAACTACCTGAAAATGGTTTTTGATCTGGATGAGCTGGGCTACGAGTTGGTAGAAAAGTCGAAAAGAGGAGAGGCGGTGCTTTACGAGATCAAAAGAAAGTAAAGGATACAAAAAAAACCGCCCTGATGAATCGGGACGGCCTTTGTATATTATTATTGAAGCTAATCAGTGCTTAACCCATTTTTCTGAGTTGCTCTTCGCCAGCTTTCATAACTGCATATTCTTTCCACTCCTCAAACTCAGAGGCGTCCATTGTCTTCTCAGCAGAACCACCATTTGGAGGAGTAAACTGGAAGTTTGAATCCCACCACTGACGGGCGTAGTTTCTTGCTTCATCTTTATCTACCTCGAATTGACTGACCTGACCATCGCCTACCAACCAAGGTTGCTCTTTACTGCTGTATTTTTGGAAAATCATGGTACGCATCTTCGTACCCATGTCATCATTTCTTTGAAAATGTGCTTTTGAATAAGCCAATGTCTCAGGCTCAATCATTTTATTATCCCAAAAACGTTTTGATTTAATAATCTGTGCGGAGGTAAGCAAATAGCCTTCGCCAAACTCTAACAGTGATCCTTCCAGGTCACATGATTTAGCAGGCTTTTTCTTTTTCTTACCAAAACCAAATAATCCCATGTTGTGTAATATTTTGAGTTGTTCTTAAAAACCGGATGCAAATATGCGAATAAATTTTCGATTAGTTAAACGTCCTCATACTAATACGAATGCAAACGATATTTAGGTACAATAATTAACTCTCAGCGGCTACCAAACCATTTATAAGGTCGATATAAGCGGTCATGGCTTCGTCTGCGGTTTGTCCCTTCTCTTCGAGCCACGCATTATGCTTGGCTATGGCTTTAAAATCAAAGCCTCCGGGTCGTTCATTATTGTTATCTCCCTGGGTGGCCTGCTTGTAGAGAGCATAGGCTTTGAGAAGGACACTGTTTGATGGTTTTTGTGTAAGCGTGTCTACTTGCTTAACTGCTTTTTGAAATGCTTCTGCTAATTCCATATTTTTTAGTTATTCGTGTCTTAGGTGGCCACGAATCTAGTAAATTTGAACTAATTATTGAATACTCCCGATTTATGACTCACCACAGGCTCATACCTGGCCTATTTTTCATGTTTTTCACCCTCTCTGCCCTGGGGCAGGGTAGGTATGAAACCTATTATATGGCCGGTCCGGTGGTTAAGGTGGTACAGTCAAAGTTCAAGATTGAAAGTAACCTGGTAAACATTCCTGAATCTGAGCCTGAGATAGGTTACCAGATTGGTGGATTTATCAGGGCCAGGGTTAATAATTTGTACGTTCAGCCGGAGTTGTTACTCTCAAAAACTCAGAATCAGCTCGTTTTTCTCAACCACGGAGGAGTTGCGGGTTTTAACCCAAAGGCAGATTTCGAATTTACCAGCTTAAATATCCCCCTGGATATCGGCTTCTATATAGGTGATTTAAGAATAGAATCGGGGCCGGCTATCTCTATTCTGCTTGAAGGAAAACAATTCTTTCTCAACCAGCAGTTGGATATCACTGATGACTTTAATAAGGTTTCTCTGCAATACAATATAGGTGCGGGGCTGGACCTGAATGATGTATTGATTGATGTTAATTATGAATTCGGCCTTAGCAAGACCGGGGAGAGCCTCAGGAGGCTGGTAGGCAATGATTTCAGCCCGTCCCGTTCTCATCTCGTTTTTAGCGTAGCCCTGGTACTACACCGACACAAGAAACGTCAGTAAAGCCGTTGTCCATCGGAGTGGAAGACTACATAAACCTGCATTCTTTTTCCTGACCTCGACTGATTCTGAATAACCTGTGTTCTATCTGTTCCTTTTATTCACAGTCGGCTATGAGACTTGAACATAGTTCCTTTTGGCAGCCACGCCCATTTGAAATTCAGAGTTTTTCAATTCCTTTTATAGGATATAAGTAGTTGATTATCATGTTATTAGCTATTATTGATGTGCGAAAGGGGAGTACAAGAGTTACCTTTAACTAAAAATATTAGTTTTAAATACTAAAAATATTGGTATATTTGATTCCGAACAAAAAACAAATGGAATCATTTCACCCATCCGGCTCACTGACTGAATATTTGGTACTGGCCTTGCCTTATGCTGAAATCAACGAAGAAGTACGTGGTTTCAAGCGCGACTTCTTTAAACAACATGGAGCCTATTCCGGGCAGAACTCCTGCGCACACGTCAGGTTGATTTCCTTTTTTCAAATGAGTGACAGAGAGGAGAGGGTGTTGTCTTCCATTGCGGATGTGGTGAGTAACATGCAGAGCTTTGAGGTATTTCTGAATGGCTTCAATGTAGATAACAGACAGCGGGAGTTATACATAGATATTTTAAATAAGGAGTCACTTAGTGACGTGTACCATGTATTAAGAATGAAGCTCTTCGAGGAACTTGTTTCTCTTTCATTCCTCAATCCCCGGTATGAGCCACACCTTTCCATTGGTAAGGATTTGTCTCCGCTGCAGTTTATAGGAGCAGCCGAAGAGTATAAAGAAAAGCCATATACCAACAACTTTAGAATTACGCGCCTGCATGTACTCAGGCGTCAGGCCCCGTTCAGGGTCTGGGAAAAACTAACGGAATTGCCCTTTGCAAAATCAGAAGGAGAACTGCTGGGGTTATATTAATCTGTCTTTGCGATTGTGACGGCAGTGGCAAAGATGTGCCTGACTTTACTAATAGCCTCAAACGTGAGGCTTTCCTCCCAGAGTCTGGCACCAGATACTATGTTTAGGTGACACGGTTATAAACTCCCTCCTTATGTTTAGGCGACATATAAGCATAGGAGAGGAGTTTTGACTGTTTTTGGCCAGAGTTTACATTCACTTTTTCAAGCTCTTTTCTTCCATGTTATAAGTCTTATGATGACCTCTTATTTTGAACTGTCGAATCCGGAGTGGTGAGCCTTTGTTTAGATCTACGGTACTTGAGTATCATGGCCAAAATGGGAATGACCAGCAGTAGCCATAAAGGGTTGAATTGCCTTTTTATAAGTGGGGCATCGTTGCCGGTACTAATGATGTGTGCCCAATAGAAGGGGTGTGACATGAGGTTGTCTGCCTGGGCCAGATATCCTAGCTTGCTCTTTTGCAGGGCACTGCTTTTGCCATCATAACCAGCCAGATTCTGATAGAAACCATCAATAAGTTGATAGGTAGACTTGTCATTGGCCAACCAAAGAGACATCATTACACTTTTGGAACCTGAATAAGTAAAGGCCCGGGCCATACTCATAACGCCCTCCCCAAGGGCAAGCTTGCCTGTACCGGTATTACATGCACTTAAGATGGTAAGGTCGGCCTGAAGCGGTATGTCATAAAGCTCGAAAAGATGTAAATCTCCATCATTTAAGCTGTCTTGCTCATCCTTGTTAAATACGAGATACGAGAGCTCAGGAGATTCCTCCATTACAATTCCGTGGGTAGCAATGTGAATTATTCTGGAGTCCCTGGCCTTTTTCCGGAAGGTCGATTCCGATGCTCTTTTGCTGATGAAGTTTTCTCCGTCAAACTGTTCACGAATCCCCTGGATTTCGAGAGTGGCGCCAACGAGTTTTGCAAGATTTTTCCCTCTTAGCGTGTTTTTCTGTGGTTCATCAAGCTTCAGTTCGTCAGAAAAAGGTGCCCAGCCTGTTGCTATCAAATTGTCTGGCCTTTTGCTGTTTCTGAGTGTTTCTGAGAGCACCGAGGCTGAGAAGGCGTATGAAACGGGCCTTTGTTTGATCAAATATGGTAGTTCAGAGAAGTCTGCCTCCTGAGAATCTACGGGTTTTGTGAGTAAGGCTTCAAATGGAATGGATGACAAAACTCCATCGGGTATAATGATCAGGCTTTTGTCAGGTCTCTGCCTGTCCAGAAGTGGTAAGAGCGTAGAATAGAGGGCATGAGCATTACTAAGGTAGCCTGCATAATATTCTGACGAACCAGTTGGGGGCCTGGAAATGAACTCATGAAATTCTGTCGCGGCCTTATCCAGCGTATCTGCTCCAAAATTGCTTTTGGTATAAGTAATATCGTCCTCAGAAAGCCAAAACTGATAGAGGTAGTCTTTACTCTGGAAATATTGAATGGCAATGGAATTGGATCGTTTCAGGTGCCTTTGAAAAGAATTGACAGAAAAATCGCTGGAGTTGTCTGAAACATAAAAGAAGAGACGTGGTTGTGTTTCTTTTATGTATTTGAGTAGTTCAGCATACTCATCTTCCAATTGGGCAAGATACCTCCTGTCTTGTGCAATATCAGTAACAGAACTTGTTTCAGAGATTGTTCTCTCTTGCAGCTTTACACGTTGAAACCTCAGGTTGTTTCTCAATTGACTCCATTTGTTGATCAAAGTGTTGTCGTATTTGACCTCCTTTATAGTCGACCTTAATGCTTCCAGCAGAATTTGAGACTTGTTGAGATCTGCTATACGAAAAGCCTCCTTTAGAAATTCCTTGTCTCCGGATTGTTCAAATAATTGAATATTGACTTCAATGCTGTGTTCAATGACTGAGGCAATAGTGGCAGAAAACCTGAGATGATCGCTTTCCATAATAAAACTACCCCTTACTTGAGAGATAAGCCTCTCACTGATACGTCCCAGAGTTTTTGCCTTTATTAGCAGGGAAACATCCTTTTGTTGTTCATACTTGTTGAGCTGGTAAGTAATGGTTTTAGAAAGACTTGAAAGGAAGCGGGAGAGGTGGTCGATTTTATCTATTTCCAGTTCTCCGGAACCATCTATCACCTTTTCTATGTCGGGATAGCCAACTATCAGAGCTCTGTGGTAATAGTTATAAGCCGAATCCAAATAACCGCGTTTCAGAAAAATATCTCCCAAGCCATTAAGTGTCGCCAGGTTAAATTCCGATTTACGGCCTTTCAACTGGGCCAGGGCTATACTGAAGCATGAATGGGCCGAGTCGAGGTTATCGATTTCCAAGAAGGTTCGGCCCTTTTCATACCATACGTGGCCCTCGTCTATATAGCCTGACTTTATGGCTTTATTCAAATAATGAAGGACAGAATCTGAATCAGTTTGGAAACTGAAAAAAGAAGACAGACGATAGTAAGAACGGGCTATTTGAGAATTGTCTGATTTGAATGATTTCTTTTTAATGGCAAGTGCTTTCCTATCATAATATGCCGCACTGTCTAAGTTGTCGAGTTTACTGTGAGCACTAGCAAGGTTCTCGTAAACCCATATAGCCGTATGCGCGTCTGCCAGTCCCAGGCTGGCATAAGTGTTTTTGGATTGCCTGTAAAGAGAAAGGGCATATTCAAACTGGTATTGAGAGACGTAAATATTACCGAGAATGTTCTGGCAATCGGCCACTAGGTAAGGACTGTTGTTTTGTTCATATACTTCCTGAAAAAGAACAACCAGACGATGTGCCATTTTTAGGTCCCCTAACTTGAAGTAGGCCATAGTGATAACGCGACCGACTTCTGCGTCAATGGGATGAAACTGGTGTGGTATCTTCTTTTCAGCTGACAGGTTAATAAAATCATCATAGAAGCGGTTCAGGCTATCAGCTTCCAGATACCTGGATTCGTCAATAAGCGTAGAATCTATTTCATTCGTGCTAATAGTGAGCATTTGTTTTATTGAGGACAGTGACTTCCAGTATTGACCGGCTTGTAAATGGTTTTGCCCCATTTGAGAATACACACCGGCCACCAGAAAGTGGTCTTTTCCAAACTGTTCTATATAAAGCTTCCGAGCCTGATTCAGGTAACTTAGAGAAGAATCGTATTCTGAGCGATTAGTAAAGAGGGCTCCCATGTATGTAGCGGCACGGGCAACGAGATCACTGCGGCTTTCCGCATCTTTAAGGATGATGTAGCCTCTTCGCATATAAACAAGTGCTCTGTCAAAATCGCCAGAAATTAAATAATCATATTCTCCTATAATGAGATAGAGAGAGGCCAGCTCCAAAGGGTCTAAGTGCTGATATTGATCGATAAGTGGCAAGATCTTTTGTACAAGTCCTTTGGCTTTGGCAAAATCGGGCAATCTTACCTGACAATATATAGCCTGCCGAACGGAGTGCATGTACTCCATGGAAATGGTATTGTCTTCTGCTTCGAACCTTGCAATGTTGGCTTTGAAACCGTCAAGAGCGTCCTGGTAGAGCCCTGCAGTTGTGAGAGAATCAAGATAGTTCAGATCAGAGGAATGTACTTGTCTGGAAAAGGCGGTGCCTTGAATAAGGGTTAAAATCAGAAGACCTAATAATAGCCGTGGCATGCTTGAAATTCTGGTTTTCATGCTGCAAAATTGTTTAATAAAAAAAAGACGCTCTGATCTAAATTATAAAAGTTGATTGACTCTTACGTCCCTTTGTAGATAAAATAAGTGTGCTGATAGCAATTTTGATCTAGTGGCTTTCAAATACCAGCTCAGCCTCCTCAACCTCGACCAGGCCTTTGTCATTGATGGACTTGAGGCCTACCGTCTTAAGCTCATTGATGAGCATTGGGTCATATTTGGCAGTCACCCTTACATAGTTTTCAGTGAAACCTTGCATCATTCCGTCTGCCACGTCATCTTCAAAAAGTACTGTGGCGGTTTGACCAAGGCTTTCTTCATAGAACAGGCGCTTTTTCTTTTCAGAAAGACTTCTCAGCATTTTTGAACGCTCCTGTCTTTCTTTCATCGGTACTGCGTCATCCATTTCTGCGGCCCGTGTATTGGCTCTTTCAGAATAGGTGAATACATGTAAATAGGAGACAGGTAGTTCATTGAGGAAGTGGTAGGTCTCCAGAAAGTCATCATGGGTTTCTCCGGGAAAACCTACAATCACATCAACCCCGATACAACAATGAGGCATCAATGTCTTTATTTTGCTCACCCGGTCTTCATAAAGCTCGCGCAGATAACGTCTGCGCATCTTCCTCAGGATTTTATTATTCCCCGATTGAAGGGGGACATGAAAATGGGGTACAAAACGATTGGACTTGGATACATAATCTATCGTCTCGTTGGTGAGTAAATTGGGCTCTATGGAACTGATTCTGATTCTGTCAATACCCTGTACCTGATCTATGGCTTTAACCAGGTCGAGAAAGCGCTCTTCGCGTCTTCCTTCCTGTATGCCAAAGTCACCAATATTCACCCCTGTCAGCACTATTTCCTTTACATCAGTAGCTGCTATCTCTTCGGCCGATCTGATGATGTTTTCTATACTGTCACTACGGCTTTTGCCACGGGCCAGGGGAATGGTGCAGAAAGCACAGTGATAATTACAGCCGTCCTGTACCTTAAGAAAGGTGCGTGTACGGTCATTGATAGAGTAGGCATTGTTGAATACGGTAGCTTCTTTGATCTCAGAGGCCAATACCTTCGCCTCAGGGGTTTTTACAAAGCCATCGAGTAGTTCTATCAACCTGAATTTTTCTGCAGCCCCCAAAACGGCATCCACACCGGGTATCTCTGAGATTTCTCTTGGTTTCAGCTGAGCATAGCAACCAATGATTGCGACATAAGCATCGGCATTGATCTTTCTTGCCTCTTTAACCACCTTCTTACACTTCTTATCCGCATTCTCGGTTACCGAACATGTATTGATGATATAGATATCAGGACTGTCGGAAAAAGCAACTTTCCGATAGCCCTTCTCCTCGAACTTCCTGGAAATGGTAGAGGTTTCCGAGAAATTGAGCTTACAGCCTAATGTATAAAATGCAACCTTCTTCATTGGGGCTGCAAAGATAAGTAAAATCGTTTAGTCAGGTAGGTTGTGGTATAAAATGAGTGTTAAGTGATCGAAAAACGTAACTGAAAGAAAAATAGCCTATGAAATCGTTTGTTTTTTAGGTTTTTACAAAAAATCGGCAAAAACTGAGTAAAAAACACCCTTGATTGGTGTGAAATTCTGTGGAAGTGCTACTTTTGACATGGATTTGAACTTAATTATACCCATAAAATGTCTAATCAACGCCAAAGAGCTTTAGAAGCAGCCTTAAGACGCACTACGGAACGCGTTTTTCCCCCTTCCGAAAAGATTTCCGATTATTTTGGTCAGGATGTTTTCAGCCTGGATCAGATGAAAACATCTCTTTCTCCTGACACTTACAAAAAAGTGCAGCACGCCATTGCAAAAGGCAAGAAGATTGACGTAGAAACGGCCAACGAAATTGCCTCAGCTGTGAAAATCTGGGCAATGAGCAAAGGTTGTACCCACTATACTCACTGGTTTCAACCATTGACGGGTACGACTGCTGAAAAACATGATTCGTTCTTCGATGCCTCAAAAGGGCTGGAAGTACTGAAAGGTTCTGCATTGATTCAGCAGGAGCCAGATGCCTCCTCTTTCCCGAATGGTGGTATCAGAAGTACATTCGAAGCGAGGGGGTATACTGCCTGGGATCCCAGTTCTCCAATCTTCATCTGGGCAAGAACCCTTTGTATACCAACCGTATTTGTTTCATACACAGGAGAGGCGCTTGATTATAAAGCACCTTTACTCAAGGCTGTTGAGGCAGTAGATAAGGCAGCTACTAAGGTATGTCAGCTTTTCGATCGTAATGTAAACAAGGTAAATGCTTCACTTGGTTGTGAGCAGGAGTACTTTGTGGTAGATAAAGCCGCTTTTAACGCAAGGCCTGACCTGATCATGAGCGGAAGAACTGTATTCGGTTATAATCCGGCCAGGGGGCAGCAGCTGGATGATCACTACTTTGGTTCTATACCAAGCCGTGTATATAACTACATGAAAGATTTCGAGATTGAAGCACTTAAACTCGGAATTCCGGTAATGACCCGTCACAATGAGGTAGCACCAAGTCAGTTTGAAGTAGCTCCTTTATTCGAAGATATTAATGTGGCTACCGATCACAACTCATTGCTGATGGATGTGATGAAGCGTGTGGCTGATCGTCATGAAATGAAGGTGATCTTTCATGAAAAGCCATTTGCAGGCCTTAATGGTAGCGGTAAACACAATAACTGGTCTTTGATTACCAATACGGGTGTGAACCTTTTTCAACCAAGTTCAAGTGCCAGAGAGAATCTGCAATTCCTGGCTTTCTTTGTGTCTACCATTCGGGCCATCTACAAGAACGCTGATTTGCTGAGAGCGAGTATCGCTTCAGCTGGTAATGATCACCGACTGGGTGCCAACGAAGCACCTCCGGCTATCATGTCTGTATTTATTGGCTCTGAGTTGACTGCCGTGCTTGATGAATTGGAAAGCAGTGGTAATATCAAGGTAGACAAAGGTGATAACATGTATATGAAGCTGGGGATCGATAAGATTCCGGAAATCATCCTTGATAATACCGACAGAAACAGAACTTCTCCCTTTGCCTTTACCGGTAATAAGTTTGAGTTCAGAGCGGTAGGTTCTGATCAGAACACGGCCGGACCCATGACGGTACTGAACCTAATTGTAGCTGAGCAACTTAGAGACCTTCACTCGAAAGTAACCCAGGCCATGGAAGCTGGTGAAGACAAGAAAGTTGCCATTGCTAAGGTATTGAAGCAATACATTGCTGAGTCTAAGGATATCCGTTTTGAAGGTGATGGCTACTCAGACGAGTGGGTACAGGAAGCAGAGAAAAGAGGCCTTTCCAATGTGAAAAACACTGCTAGAGCCCTTGGTGCTTTTCTAACTAAGGACTCTGTGAACCTTTTCGAGAAATTTGGAGTGATGTCGGAGGTTGAGTTGGAAGCCCGAAACGAAATACGACTGGAAAACTATCTGATGAAACTACAGATTGAAGCCAGAGTGATGGGAGAGATGGCCCTGAACCAGATTATTCCTGCGGCCACCGGTTATCAGAATAAGCTGATTCAGAATGCAAAAGGGTTGAAGGAGCTTGGTCTCGATAATTCACATGTGCTGGATTCTCTTTCAAGAGTCAGTGGTCATATTGCTGCATTGAGTGCAGACGTAGCTGCTATGATTGAGGAACGGAAGCAGGTAAATAAGATTGAAGATACCGAGGAAAGGGCTATTGCCTATTGTGATCGCATCAAGGAGGCTTTCTTTGATAAGATTCGCTACTCTGCAGACCAACTGGAATTGAATATTGATGATGAAGACTGGCCATTGCCAAAATACAGAGAGATGCTCTTTTTGAGATAATTCCGATTACATATAGAAGCTTGAAAGCCATCCATTTGGGTGGCTTTTCTTTTTTAGAAAAAACCTATCGGAGAGTTGATGACCTTTGAGATTGAAAGGAATAAAGGGTAGAGAAATAAACCTTAAACCAAATTATATCAATATGAGAAAGCTCTACTTTTTATTCATAGTGCTCCTTTGCATGCCCTTGGGGCAGCTATTGGCACAAACTCTTACGGTTCCGGTGGTCATTCACGTAATTTATGACCCCAACAACCCGAGTACTTTTGTTACTGACGAGCAAATTGCATCCCAGATTGAAGTGTTAAATGAAGATTTTAATCGGCAAAATCCGGATCAATCTCAAACGCCATCAGCCTTTACCAGTATCGCAGGAAATGCGGACATTACTTTCGAACTGGCCATAGGCAGAGGGCAAAATGGAACGGGAATCAACCGGGTTGCTCATACGCTGACTCAGCCAAATGTAGTTTATACTTTTCAGGACAATGGCAACGGCCTGCTTGACCCGGCAGAAGAGGCACAATTACAGCTGAAGATTATTTCACCCGCAGAAGCTCCCGGTGAGGTACTGAACGTCTGGGTCGCAGAGTATTTAGGACCCGGAGGCTTTGCCAGTACTACCTTTCCCTCGGCATTTGCCAGCCATCCTCAATACGATGGTATTGTGATTAGATCAGAAACCTTTGGTAGAATTCAGGGAGAGGATCTTCCATTGCATCCGGTTTATAACGGAGGAAGAACCATGACTCATGAGGTGGGGCACTGGTTGGGTCTTCAACATATCTGGGGACCCTACGCCAATTGTATTGGTCAGTCTCCTCAGGGTTGTTTTTACGATGATGGTATTGCTGACACACCAAACCAATGCGGACCTACTCTGCTGTCCAATCCTATATTCAACGACAACAGTCAGAATACAAGTACAGTCAGCTGTGGCTCGGCCAACATGTTTATGAATTTTATGGATTACACAAGAGATTCTCATATGAATATGTTTACCAAAGGACAGGTAGCGGTTATGAGATCACATTTACTGCCCGGAGGAATAAGGGAAGATATCACCATTGGTAACCCTTCTACCCCCCTTTGTCAGACTACCTCCGCGGCCCTGACGATCATGGAGGCAACCAATGACTGTAATGAGAAAACCTTTATGCTCGATGGGGATTGTTTTCTGGGCTACAATGTTACCTGGTCTGTTCTGCAGTCAAACATAGTAAGTCCTTCCAGTGGTTCAGGTCGAATAGCCAACATCCAATCGCTGAATACGTCCTCTTCAATTTCCGGAACCATCCGTTATACACTGACCTCGCAGCCCGGGTATTCGAAACCTACCGTCACGAAGTCTTATCCTTTTGTCATTTCAAATACCAAGCCTCAGGCTCCCGGAACGCTCTATTCGGTTTCACATAATGTGAGTGCTCCATCCAGCTGCTTTTATCCTGGTGATAATGTAGATATTCATGAATCTCTGGCACCTGTGACTCATTTTGATGCTGAGTCTGTGGTTTGGTCGATTAGTGCAAGCAATGGCGGAAATGTAAATCATATCAGTATGCACACTGGTCAGCTGAATACACGAAAGCTGTTTCAGACTATAAGTATATCTTCCTGGGCCAGTCCGGGTTGCTATACCATTTCAGCAGCGCTCAAAAACAGTTGTGGTACAACCATCAACCGATCAGTAACCCTTACAGTAGTAGCTCCGGGAACTCAGGCATCTTCGGTCACTCCCTGTGAAACCATACTGGGTAGTGGTAACCCATCGGGCTGTAACCTGGGCGGAGGTGGCTCCGGTGGGCCGGGCGGAGGAGGCAATGTGCCATTTTCGGTAAATATATTCCCCAACCCGGCCAAAACTGACTTTGGAATTGATATCGCTACACTCCAGGGCGAAGAACTGACGATTGAAACGGAGAACGCTATCAATGTCAATGCATCCTATCAGATCAGTATTTATAATGAAAACGGATCGCAGGTTTATTCCCGTAAATCGGCCAGAGGTAAATTGAATATAGCTATCAAAGGTTTAAAAAACGGACTCTATATTGTTCACATAAGTCAGGGGAGGCACGTCATTAAAAAGAAGGTGTTGATTGAAAATTAGCCGGTATGCTGATTAGAAAGTCAGTCTGTTGACGATTTTAAAAACCACTCTTCCTTCAGAGTGGTTTTTTTATTGTAAGTTCAATTCACTATGGCAGAACATTCTAGGTGGGGTAAAAGATTACGTTTTGGTTGTCTTGGGGTCATTGCCCTGATACTGGTTTTATCGCAGATGGTCAGTAGTTGTATTAGCTTTTCCAAGTCGGATAGGGAGGTAGCTAAATATTTTGAGGGCCTGCCGGAAAAACCTTTGAGCCAAACCTATGAGGTAGATGGCTACAAGATGCACTACAAAGTGCTGGACAAGGGGCATGAAGCGACTCTGGTTTTTGTGCATGGTACCCCCGGTTCTTGGGACGCCTTCATTAGCTATTTCAAAGACAGTACTTATTATGATCAGGCGGTCATTGTCTCTCCGGACAGGCCCGGTTTTGGGAAATCAAGCTATGGTAAGCCTGTGGCTTCGCTTGAGGAACAATGCAGGCTTTTGGCTCCAATCCTCCAAAAGTATCCCGCTCCGCGCATTCTGATAGGCCATTCACTGGGAGGACCGGTAGTGGCTCGCATGGCAATGGACTACCCTGACCTGGTAGAGGGGATTGTTATGCTGGCCCCGGCTTTAGCTCCCGAGTTAGAACCAGAAGAGGATTGGTTCCGTGTGCCGATGCGCTGGCCGATCATTGAAGGCCTGGTGCCTAAGGTGGTAAGAATCTCTAATGAGGAGGTGATCTACCTGAAAGAGGAACTGGAATTGATGCTTCCGCTTTGGGCTGATATTACTGTCCCATCTATTGTAATTCAAGGAGAGGCTGATGACCTGGTTCATCCGGGTAACGGGCCCTTTGCGGACAGCATGCTGGTCAACGCCCCCAAAGAAATAATTATGCTTGAGGGTCAGAACCACTTTCTACCCTGGAATGAGTATCCTCTTGTGAAGAAGACAGTTTTGAAGCTACTATCAGAATTGAAGGCACAACCTGATAGCGGTCGGCAGGAGGAATAACCCAAGCTTACTCCAGGGCGTCTATTTGCTTCAGTACCTCGTCTGCTTCAGCTGTTTTCAGATCACTGGCACGCCTGTCATTATGCGAGAGTTTGTATGCCTCGTCAACCAGCTTCCTATACTTTGCCTGTAGTTTTTCTTTCTCTGATTTTCTTCTGAACAACCCCATTTTCTTTCTCTTTTGGACCTAAACTCAGTAGGTAAGGAGATTGTTTTAACGATAAACTGTATCAGTCAGCTCTCCATTAACAAAGGTTTCGACCCGTATCACCCGGCCGGATCTGGCATAAACCATCCATTCGCCTTGCTTCACTCCATTGGTCAGCATACCATACAAAAGCTTGCGTTCTCTTTCGTCATAGAAAGTCCATATCCCGTTGGGGAGCCCATCTTTGTAGGGGCCTGAAGAGTAAGTGGTACCATCTGGCGTATAATTTATCCGATCCCCATTCCCGTTAGTCAAATCACCGGTTGATAATATTTCTCCATTATCGGCTGTGAAACTTGAAACTTCCAGGAGTTTTCCCTCTTTCCAGGTCTCTTCAAACATCGGTTTGCCGTTTTTATGGAAATATCCCCAGAGGCCATCTTTTTCACCAGACCTGAAGCTGCCTATAGACTCCAATACACCATTGTCGTAGTAGTTAAACCATTGGCCTTCCTCCAAATCGAGGCGATAACTACCTTCAGCTACGAGCCTGCCTGATTCATTAAAGGTCTTCCAGTTTCCTGATCTTAGGTTATTTTTATACTGTCCCAGGTCTGCAATGAGCCCGTTCTCATGATAGTACTTCCAGGTACCTTTCTTCAGACCCAAATCATATTGACCTGTGACAGACATCTGTCCGTCTTTGAAGTACTCCGTATAAAGGCTGTCTTCGAGCCCCAACCGAAAGCGTGTTTCTGAAGCCAGTTGCTTGTTGCTATGCCAGGTCCTGCTAACCCCCACAGGCTTGTCGTCTTCATATTTAATCTCACTGGCTTTTCGTCTGTTTGAGTGATAGGTAGTCCAGGTGCCTACACGTTTGCCCTCGTCATAATATTCTCTGATTGAGGCAAATGACCCGAATTCATAATATGACCAGGTGCTGTCTCTTTTTCCATTGACAAATGCCCCCTTCTCAATGGTATTCCCCATGTCATATTTTGTCCAGGTGCCATTCAGTTGTCCTTTAGCGTAGTAGGTCTTAAGGGTCACATCACCGTAAGAGTCGTACTGTCGGTATTCACCATCGAGCAGGCCGTTGACATAGTTACTCCGTATCTCTACCTGGCTGATGCGTGGAAAATAAGTGCGCCAGTTCCCAACCTTCTTACCCATCGCGAAATTACCGCTCTCATAGCGCTGGCGGTTAGGAGTATATGAAGTCCATTCCCCGTGAAGCTCTCCATCTTTAAAAGAAGTAAGTACTGCTGCCGCCAGGTTTGGATGAAAAAGAGTGTACTTTCCGTTCAGTGTGTCGTTTTTATAAAACATACGGGCACGTTCGGTTCCTGCAAAGAAAAGCTGCCAGAATCCGGTTTTTGTACCTTTTTCAGTATACGTGCCCCCCTGAATAAAACTACTGTCCTGGTTGGAATAGGACCAGAGTCCATATTTTAACCCGTCCTTGAATTCTCCCTTTCCTATCAGAGCCGGATCTTCGGAAAGAAAAATAAGCTCGAAACCGGATTGGTCATATTCCTGGGCTCCTGATGCGTTAAACAGAAATAAGGGGAAGATGATTAAGAAAAGTAATCTGGAGCACGAAAAACGCTTTAGCGATAATAAGATCATATACTGAGCTTACAAACTTGGTTGAAATTGGAATGTTTTAATCAAATATTAAGCCAAATAATTTATCATGGCTAAGAGTTTGTCAAAGCTAATAACGGATAGCTCAGCTAGATTGTTGATTTCATTTAACTGCAATGACTGACTCAGTTTTAGAAAATCTGATGTCTGGAAATGATTGACGATGTTCGTTTCATTCTCTGGTGTCATCTTAAGACTCGTTGGAGCATCCAGTTCAAGTATCCAGGGGTCACTATGAGTAGAGTAAAAAATACCGTCTGAGCTTTCCTGAGGAGATAGCGGTGCACATTCCTGTTTAAATTTTCCTTTCAGAATCAGGTTCAGACTCACTTCCTTACCCCACCACACCACTATTCTGAAGGTCCATATGTCAGTTTTGTTTAGAGAGGCGGGAAAGTCACAAACCCAGTAGGGGAGCGACTGATAGTTTTCTCCTTTGGCAACTTTTCTTGGATTCAATGAGATTTCGTCAGGAAGTGTAATGTCTTTGTCTATGATATGAGCCGACAGCCTTTGCTGTGTTGCTAACAGCAGTGCCGTGACCTTTTCGTCAATTACCCTTTTTGTAAGTAAAAAATCCCGATCCTCTAACCGGGCTAATTCGTGAGCTGTGATTTGAGGTGAGTCAGACAAGCCTACCAGCGGATAAGAGCGGAGGCCCAGGTAAACCCACTGCCAAATGCTGCCAGACAAACCAAATCTCCTTCTTTGATTTTTCCTTGTTCCCAGGCTTCACTCAATGCAATCGGAATAGAAGCAGCTGTGGTATTGCCATAATACATGATGTTATTAAACACCTTTTCATCTGGCAGAGACATTTGTTTTTGTACAAAATTGCTGATGCGCAGGTTGGCCTGATGAGGTACTAATAAGTCTATGTCTTCCTTAGCGAGCCCGTTGTGTTTCAGAGCCTCGTTGATCACTTCAGAGAACCGTACAACTGCATGCTTAAATACTGCATTGCCATTCATGGTCAGGTTAAAGGTTGGGCCGTCAATCAATTCTTTGGAGAGTCTCACCTTTCTGCTACTTCCCGGGTCTTTTACGTACAATTCTTCGGCATAATCACCATCAGCGTGCAGGTGTGTAGACAGAACGCCTTTGTTTTCATCTGTAGCTTTCAGGACCGCTGCCCCTGCTCCATCAGCGAATATCACCCCGCTAGAGCGGCCGGCACTCGACTTGTCCAGTGCTGATGACTGAATTTCAGCGCCCACCACCAGTACGGTTTTGTACATGCCGGTTTTAACAAACTGATCAGCAATAGAAAGCGCATAAATAAAACCAGAACAGGCGTTACGGATGTCAAGTGCTCCTATGCCCTGAAGTCCGAGCTCTCGCTGTAAAAGCACACCCGATCCCGGGAAAAAATAATCAGGGGTAATGGTGGCAAATACAATAAATTCCACTTCCTCAACGGGGGTTTTGGCTCTTTCGAGTGCCATTTTAGCCGCCCTGGTAGCCATATTGGAAACGGTGTCTTTCTCCGGGTCAAACCATCTTCTTTGCTCGATACCCGTCCTTTCCACAATCCACTCATTAGAGGTGTCTATTACCTTTTCTAAATCCTGATTGGTTACGATCGTTTCAGGGACATAATGACCCAGGCCAACTATTTTTGAATTTTTCATATTTCCACTTAGGTTCCCCGAAAAACCTTATGGCCACTGAATTAAACCAGGGCTATTACAGATAAGCTGATCAGAAATTACTTCTGAAGGGCAGAATAAGGTCTGTACTCCGGATTGTCGTGCCTAATTTAAGTAATAATGACAACTTGAAACGACCTTTTGATCAACGGTGAAATTAAACGACCTATAGAAGTATTTGATTTGACATGTATTGATTAATTCCCTTTTTTCGGGATTGGAACCTATATAACTGGAAACCTTATTGTTAGATAAGCGTTGTCAAGCATAGTATTGAATGAAAGTGAGAGAAATGAAAAGAGTTAATCCAGTCATTCTTGTGATGTTGGCCTTTGCCGTATTGCAATCAGGATGTGGAGTTAATCACCCCAGTGCCGATGAAATCATTTCAAAGGCCATCGAAAAACACGGAGGAGAGCTATATGCCAATGCCGATGTCCGGTTCAAGTTCCGTGATCATATCTATCAGACCAAAATAAACGATGGTGAGTTTGAGGTGCAGCGTCTACACAAAAACGATGATGGTGAAATCGTAGACAAATGGAAAGGCAAGGATTTTGTCCGGCAAATCAATAGTAAAGAGATTGAGCTGGATGAGATGAAAAAGGCTGATCTTTATAACAATGCCAATTCAGTAGTTTACTTTGCTCTGTTACCTTACCGACTTAATGATCCGGCTGTTAACAAGCAACTTATGTGTACCCAGGATGTAGAAGGTGAACCGTACTACAAAGTAGAAATCACCTTTGATTCAAATGGTGGCGGAGAAGATTTTGAAGACAGCTTTATCTATTGGATTCACAAAGACAATTTTACGGTCGATTACCTGGCCTACAGCTTCCACATCAATGGAGGAGGGGTTCGTTTTAGAAAGGCCTACAACCAGCGTGAAATCAATGGCATCAGATTTCAGGACTATGTGAATTATACCATAGACACCGACTTTCCTGCCCATGAACTAGATTTTGCCTTTGAAACCGGAAAGTTGCGCGAGCTCTCACGAATCGATCTGGAAGATATCCAGGTAAGCGTCAAGTAATATTCAATTCCCTTCTTTAAGGTTATCCAGTCTGGCTTCAACTTCCTTAATGGCTGCAGTATAATCATGCACTGTGGCTATAGATTGTGCTTTGTGAAAATACTCTGCCGCTCTTTCGGTATTTTCCTTTGCTAAATAGATGTCGCCTATTTTCAATAAAGGATAATACTCATACCTGATGAATCCGATTTCTGTGGCCAATGCCTGAGCTTCGGAATAGATTTTAATAGCCATCTCGTAGTTTCCCATGGCCAGATAAACATCAGCAATCGAAGAGTAAGAAGCTGGTATAAAGGGCTTAAAACCAATTTCCTGTCTGGCTGCTAAGGATGCCTGAAAGAGCTCAAGTGCCTTGCCGAATTCCCTTGTTTGTCTGCGATAAACCTGTGCGAGATGCCGCGTATTATAAGCCAGTGCATAAGTACTATGCTGCCTGCTTGATTCTACCAGTTGACGATAAGTAGGTATGAGAGAAAGAATCTCTTCTCTTTTACCTTCAGCAAGAAATTGATTATGCTTTCTCGAAATTTCATTGGCATCGAGTTTGGCCAATTCATCAAGCTTTTTTTCATCGGTATAGAGACCCCTGGCCTTGTTGGCAAAAAGGAGTGCGGAATCTTTTTTTCCAACACTGCGATATGTCGAGGAAAGGGTCAGAAAATAATCAGCTCTTATGTCTGGATTTTCAGTGGTCGTAGCTGGTATATAAAACTTTTTAAGCCGATAAAGGCGGTCAGTAGCATTATTCTCAAGCCTTAGTAGTATACTTTGAAACCCCTTTATTCTCAGCTCCTGTATCAGTAATTGTACTCTGTGTATGTCACTGAACTGTTCGGATTTTTCAAACTTAGTTGGAGCAATCAGAACCAGTGCCTTATCAAAATCTGCCTCAAAGAGAGATTGCTCCGATTGGTAAATCGCAGACTCAACTGCTTTATCAATAGCCTTGATGTCGGGAGTCTGAGAGCAGGCCTGCAAAATCAAAATTAAGCATATGCTGAGACTGAGTATGGTGTTTCTCATAAGACTGAAGGTGGTGCCTGCTCTAACGAAAATTCAGATGATCAGTTGAGAAATGAGAATGTCCGCAGGAGCTTGTGGGTAAAAGAGGTTTCCAGGGAGCCTATCCAAAAAGTGTAAAGTTGCCAAACTGATCGGCTGGGGGTACATTCTTCAAAAGCTCTGGAGTATCAAAATTGCTGTCTCCCAGTTTGGGGTTTACCGTGTAGCGGTCCAGTATCTTTTCTGAGTAAGGCTTTAGAAGAGATATTGTGCTCTCTTCCGTATTGGAATCATTCAACCATTCTATAATCAGGTCTTTTTCCAGAATTGCAGGCATGCGTGCGGTAATATCCGCTACCTCCTTGTTAGCAGGGGTGGTAATCATCATAAAGGTGTGAATGGTTTCACCCTGATCATTATCAAAGGAATCCCAGAGGCCGGCAATAGCAAAGGGCTCATTGTCGGGCAGGAAGAAGCGATAAGGAGTGCGACCTTTCTTGGAAAGGGTCTTCCAGTCATAGAATCCATCGGCAATAATAGCGCAGCGCTGCGTGCGTATGTAACGCCTTAGGGCAGGTCTGTCGGGGATTTGCTCTACCGGAGCCATGGTAAGCTTATCGCTTACCCTCTTGCCTTTGGCAAAGGCTGGTGTAGTACCCCAGTAAAAGAAAGAAAGCCCATCGGGATTGTCACTGGTAATTACCGGAAGCAGCTGGGTAGGGCAGGCATTGTACCTGGGCTGAAAAGCTTCTGTCACATCTACGTTAAAAGTCTCATCAATGAGTGCTGGTGCAGAAGAGATAGAGTAGTTCAGCGGCATATCAAACTTTTTTGAAATTTAAGGCTTGTCGGGCATAAAAACTAATCACTTTTTCAGGCCATTTTATATAATCTTAATTGTCTGGACAACTTAATAAAAGGCCTTATTTGAGTATTTAGAGGCTATTTTCTGTGCTGACTCCAATTCATTTCTAATTATTTGAATATCGGTTGATTAAAAACTATTTTTGGTCCTCAAATTTTCACAGAAAGAATGGCTGAAATCGTAAGAATGCCCAAGATGAGTGACACCATGGAAGAAGGTGTAATCGCTCAGTGGCATAAAAAAGTAGGAGATACCGTAGAGTCTGGTGAGCTGATGGCTGAGATAGAAACAGACAAGGCTACCATGGACTATGAATCATATAATGACGGAACGGTGCTCTACCTTGGTGCTGCTGAAGGAGACGCTGTTCAGGTTGAAGGAATACTGGCGATTGTAGGTGAAGCAGGAGAGGATTACAAAGCGCTACTGGAAGGAGGGGCGTCTGATGGTGCTGCCACTAATGAGGCTCCGGCAGAGGAAGCTGCACCAGTTGCTGCGGAGTCTGTTGATACGAGTTCGGTTAATGCTGAGATTGTGAGAATGCCTAAAATGAGCGACACCATGGAAGAAGGTGTGATCGCTCAGTGGCATAAGAAAGTAGGAGATAAAGTGGAGTCCGGTGAGCTTATCGCTGAGGTAGAAACCGATAAGGCTACCATGGATTACGAATCATATAATGACGGAACCGTTCTCTATCTGGGTGCCGCTGAAGGCGAAGCCGTAAAGGTTGAAGGCATTCTGGCGATTGTTGGAGAAGAAGGGGCTGATTATAAATTACTGCTGAAGGCTGAAGCTGCTGGTGGAAGTACTGCTCCTGTGGAGGAGGCAGCCACTACTGAAGCACCTGCTCCTGCGGCAAACACTCCGGCACCTGCTGAGAGTCCTGCCGCACCCTTGGTCTCTGAAAATGGCCGTCTTAAAGCTTCTCCGTTGGCTAAAAAATTAGCCGCGGATAAAGGAATTGATATCAGACAAGTGACAGGCACGGGTGATGGTGGCCGGATTGTTAAGAAGGACATTGAGAACTTTGTGCCTGCTGCAACGGTTGCGCCTGTTGTAGCTGCAGCTCCTGCCAAAACCGAGGCCGCTTCGGTACCTGCTCCGATTGCGTTACCAACAGTGGTAGGTGAGGAAAGCTTCGAGGAGGTGCGTGTTTCTCAAATGAGAAAGACTATAGCCAAGCGATTGGCCGGCAGCAAGTTTCAGGCCCCGCATTTCTACCTTACCATGGAAATTAATATGGATAAGGCGATTGAGGCCCGTAAGAGCATGAATGAAGTTTCACCTGTGAAGATTTCATTCAATGACATGGTGATTAAAGCAGCTGCGGCTGCCTTGAAACAACACCCCGCTGTCAATTCTTCCTGGCTGGATGACAAAATTCGTATCAATCACCATATCCACATTGGTGTAGCAGTAGCTGTAGAGGAGGGACTGTTGGTGCCTGTAGTGAGATTTGCCGATAACAAACAGCTTTCTCATATCTCTGCTGAGGTAAAAGAGCTGGGAGGTAAGGCGAAAAGTAAGAAATTACAGCCGGATGAGATGACAGGAAATACCTTTACCATTTCCAACCTTGGTATGTTCGGTATAGAGGAGTTTACAGCTATCATCAATCCACCAGATGCCTGTATCATGGCTGTGGGTGGTATAAAGCAAACGGCCATTGTGAAGGACGGTCAGCTGGCCATCGGCAATATGATGAAAGTGACGCTTTCCTGCGACCACAGGGCCGTAGATGGTGCAGTAGGTTCGGCCTTCCTGAAAACCTTCAAAGGCTTGCTGGAAGAGCCTGTGAGACTGCTGGTGTAAGCTGGTTGTATCAAGATAAGATAGAGTCCTGTTGTGAAACAGGACTTTTTTTTGTCCTTCAGGTCAGTCTGGTGCCTTCAAAAACGTCCATTTATGACTATTTGTCAGCATTAGGCTAACTGGCAGTTTTTTAGCTATTCCACTCTCAAATAATTGAAAGGAAAAGCTTTGTCTATATTGGCAGGCTTGATTTGAAAATAATTATATGACAAAGATCAGATCTACTACCGTATTGGCGGTAAAACATAATGGTAGCGTATCAATAGGCGCAGACGGACAGGCAACTATGGGTAATACTGTAGCCAAGAGTAATGTTAAGAAAATAAGAAAGCTTCAGGATGGTAAGATTGTAACCGGCTTTGCCGGGTCTACAGCCGATGCCTTTACTTTATTGGAGCGTTTTGATGAAAAGCTCAACGCCCACGGGGGAAATATGGAAAGAGCAGCGATTGAGCTGGCAAAAGACTGGCGTATGGATCGCTATCTCAGAAAGCTGGAGGCGATGCTCATTGTTGCGAATAAGGATGATATCCTGATTTTGTCAGGTACAGGAGATGTACTCAAGCCTGATAATGGTATTGCAGCCATCGGTTCAGGAAGCATGTATGCACAGGCAGCGGCCCAGGCTTTGGTTGGTCACGCCTCCGACCTGGATAGCTATAAAATTGTAGAAGAAAGCCTTAATATCGCTGCTGATATCTGTATATACACCAACCACAATTTGATTATCGAGAAAATATCCTAATTTTGTTTAGGACAATTTCGGTTGTCTTATTTCGCTGCACCTGTCATTTCTTAATACTCTGGGCTGTACCTTGACAAGGTATACGGTGTTTATATCTTGTCTCAGATAACCAAGACAATGAACCAAGGAATACTAAAATTTGGTCTGTTTGTGGGCATTATATGTCTCGTAAACTCCTGCGTAGATCCAAACATAAACGTTTATAACGACCCCACCGAAGGCAAACTGCTTTTGGGTGCTACAGTGCATCTGGGGGATGGTGACGTAATAGAAAATGCAGCAATTGGTGTAAAGGACGGCTATGTTACCTTGCTGGCAGATGCTAAAGTAAGTAAGCTGGACTTAAAGAAATTTCAGGTAGAACGCCTGGGGCCGGAATATCATATTTACCCATTCAGAAAGACTCAGTTAGGTAATTCAGGCATTGTGCTGGCAAGAGCCCAGGGAGACCCCATCAACATCACAATTCGTGACCGGGAACTGGAAAAGTGTGTAACTATTGGCTGTGAGGCCATGTTGCTTATCTGCCATGGCAGCATTCAGGACAGGAATAAGTTCAGAGTGGACTATGTATTCCTGGGAAGCGAAAAGGTTAAAATCCTGAAGCAGAGTGATTACTCGGTGTCTATTATACCTAACGAATAGAGATAGATAAAACATAGAAATTATAGAGAAGGCCGTTCCGAAAGGGATGGCCTTCCTTATGAGCTGACCTCACACAGTCGTCTTGCAGTTAGATTGGTCTTTGGTTATTTAAGTTTCTTTTCCATTAATTACTTTTATAGTTGACCTCATGCACATAGTTTTCAAAACCTAATTTGTCGCCTTTTGAGGTCAAAGAGGACCAAAAAACCTTTCCGCTAACACCAAATTCAAGGTTGGTTTTTGCCCGCAGAGCCCACGCGTACCAAATCCAACCACCTTGTATTTCGCGCAGTTATCGGCTTTGCCACCCACCTTTGTGTATAAGTTTGTAGGTGGTACGGAATTACATGATTTTAAAACAAACAGCTCATCTCAATCTTATATATTGATCGGTCATTCCCTGGTCAGGGTATGGCACAGGCTTGATTTGTATCGCGTAATCTCAACTTCGGTGCTTGGAATTTTGAAGAGTGAAGAAATGGCTTTTTTGTTTAGCTAGGCATTCCTTTCAATGGCCAGGCGAATGACTTCACAGCCCTTTCTCAGGTCAGTTTCTGAGATGTTGAGGGGAGGGGCGAGTCTGAAGCTTTCAGGACAGGAAAGAAACCAGAAGGTGATGACACCATCGGCTATGCAAGCTTCTACAATCTTTTGCACACGTTCCGCACTGTCAAACTCGATGGCGAACATCAGTCCCTTTCTCCTTATTTCTTTGATAGAGGGATGGGTGATCAGTTGCTGGATGAGTCGCCCTTTTTCCTCTACCTCCTCAATCAGTCCATCATCCAGAATTACTTCCAGATTAGCCAAAGCTGCCGCACAATTGACCGGATGGCCTCCGAAAGTGGTAATATGGCCAAGTACCGGATCATGCGTTAACAGGGTCATATGCTCTTTGGAAGAGATAAAGGCACCAATCGGCATTCCACCACCCATGGCTTTGGCAATGGTGAGAATGTCAGGCACCACCTCAAAATGTTCAAAGGCAAAGAGCTTACCGGTACGCCCAAAGCCCGTCTGGACTTCATCAAAGATGAGCATGGCGCCTTTTTCAGTGCAGCGCTTGCGTAAAGCCTTAAGGTAGCCCAGAGCAGGTATGCGAACCCCGGCATCACCCTGGATGGGTTCTATGATCACGCAGGCGGTCTCTTCTGTAATCATGGCCAGGTCGGATATTCGATTGAAGTCGATAAACTGAACATCTGGCAGCAAGGGCCTGAATGCATATTTCTTGACCTCGTTTCCCGATATGCTCAACGAGCCATGGGTGCTGCCATGGTAAGACTTTCTGCAGGATATAATACCTGTACGGCCAGTAATACGCTTGGCCAGCTTCAGTGCGCCTTCATTGGCTTCTGTACCTGAATTGACAAAGTAGGAAGTGCTTAGAGAAGGAGGCAATATTGAAGCCAGTTTTTCGGCAAGCTTGTTCTGAGGGCTCTGGATAAACTCTCCATAGGCCATTACATGCAGATAGTCGTCTAACTGAGATTTGATGGCCTTTACGACAAGGGGATGTCTATGCCCGATATTGGTTACGGCAATGCCGGAAATGAAGTCGAGATAATCTTTTCCTTGCTTATCGTAAATGTGACTGCCCTCTGCTTTGGCCACTTCTATCTTAAGTGGGAAAGGGGAGGTTTGAGCAACATGGTCCAGGAAAATATTCTCTGCTGAAGGCATGCGCGAAATTAAGCAGTAAATGACGAATGTAAAACCTCTCTTAGCCTGGAACACAAACCAGTTCAGTTCTGCGCTTTTATGATCCGGCTTCTACCAGCAACGATTTACGGTAAGCCGAGGGGGTGGTGCCTGTGATCTTCTTAAAGGCCTGATTGAACGAAGAGAGTGTGTTGAAACCACAATCATAAGCAATGGCGGATACGGTAATATTGGGTTTATCTCTCAAAAGGTCCTGTGCCATCCTTATTCTGTGAGAGTTAAGAAATTCCGTGAAATTCATTTCAAACTGCTCGCTGAAAATGGGGGAGAGCAGGTGTTTTGGGATTTTGGTTTCCTCCGAGAGCTTTGCCAGTGTATAGTCGTTTTGAAGGTAAGGAGCATTTGACTCAAAATGCACAGTAATCTTTGCCTTGTATTCTGAGAAGCGGCTTTTGCTCAGTTTAATGTTTTTGTATTTCGTCTTTTTATCAGTCGTAAGCTTTTGAAAGTTTTTGAGCAGGAAGAAGCTGAAAATATAGGTGACACCTGCATAAAGAGCGGGACCATAAGTATATGAGCTGATGCCTAAAACCCAGTTGGAGAAGTAAGCGATCATGACGAGACTAACACCCACGGAAAGAAGAATAAGCCAGATCGACTGGATACGCGTAAAATTACTGCGGTACTTCCAGCCGGCATATACAATCAGGGGAAGATAAGCAACTGATTGGAAGAGCAGGGCAGTATAACCTCCGACATACCAAAAGCTGTTGAGCGTCAACCAGGGAGAAAGCAGGGTGACCAGAAAAGCGGGAACCATTTGCAACCAGAAAAGCGCAGGAAGACGTTCATCCTTATGCACTGAATAGAGGTAGTAGAGTAGCAAGGGCCCAACGGCCAGGTGTGCTGCAAAGCCAAGGTTGATAAATACCATGGACATTTCTTCGCTGAACAAATAGTAGGTAGACTTAAGCACTCTTAGCGACAATGCGGCAAAGAGTCCGCCCAGAAGAATATTAGGGCGTGTTTTCTTTTCACTGAAGAGCATAAGATATAGCGCCCACAGCAAGCTCTGAATTCCTCCAAAGCTGCAGGCAATCAATAAAAAGTCACGGCTGTTCATTCAGGGGTTTTCAAAAAAATAAGGTTAATGATTTACTACGAGTTTCAATACATTGAGGTCTGGATTTTCTGATTTTCTCTTGCTTTTATATCTAGCTTTTAATTAATCCGTCAGAAATATATGGAGTTTTGAGGCCTGTTCCGTGAATGGCCTGACACTTATTCTATTTTATAGAACAAGTATTGGGTTTGTTCGTATGAGGGAATATGACCACAATATCCAGAACCGAAGAAATCTTACTATTGATGGTTTGCAAGCTGGGGGATGAGGCCTTTGCTATGCAGATCAGGGAAGAGGTAAAAGCACTAACAGGAAAACTCTATTCTATCGGGGGAATTTATGTGCCTCTCGATCGTCTGACTGCCAAAGGACTGTTGAAAATGGAAGATATGGCCTCTGATGAGGAACGAATGGGCAGGCCGAGAAGAAGGTTCGCCATAACCTCACAAGGAATAATGGCCCTTAAAGAAACACGTGAGATAGAGCAGGCCATGTGGGATATTTCTCCTGATGTGCTTCAAAAAATGGGACTAGGATGAAAAGGGCTTCAGAAAATAAGAGGAGGAACAACATCCCGGCATTGGGAGAAAGGTTATTGTCATTTCTGTTGCCGGATGACAAGGAAGATATTCTATTGGGCGATTTCATAGAATGCTATCGGAACAAGCTAAAGTCAACAGGAAAGCTTGTGGCCTTGCTTTGGTTCTGGACCCAGGTATGTGCTTCAGTGCCTTCCTTTGTTCGTTACCGTACCCGTTTTGCTGGTATTATGCTTAGGAGTTATGTTACCCTGGCGCTAAGAAATCTGTACAAACAAGCCGGTTATTCATTTTTGAATCTGTCCGGGCTGGCCGTAGGAATTGCCTGCTTCGTAGTGATTTTGTTGTATGTAAAGGATGAGCAATCCTTCGATACTTTTCATCAATACTCAAAGCAGACGTATCGGCTCCTTGACTTCCGTAAGATTGATGGAATAGGGGAAGAGTCTGCCAGTGCACCCATTCTCCTGGGAGAGGCCATGAAAGCCGATTATTCGGATGAGATTCGTGCAAGCGTTCGATTCTTCAATTTTCAGGCACCAACCTTGGCCATGGCCTATACACCTGCGAATGGGGAAGTTCGTCAATTCAATGAGAGGAAGCTGTTTTTTACGGATCCGGACTTTTTTGAGGTTTTCGATTTTCGATTGTCAGCCGGAGACGAAGGCACGGCCCTGACAGAGCCTAATCAGGTACTGATTACTCGGGAGATGGCAAATAAGTACTTTGGTGAAACAATCCCGTTGGGAAAGGTGCTTCGCTTTGAGGATAAACACAATTTGGTGGTCTCCGGTGTATTTGACGAATTACCTTCCAATACCCATCTGGACTTCGATTTCCTGGTTTCCTTTTCCACCCTCGAGAATCCTGAGGTGCTGAGAACACGGCTGAAAGAGAGCTGGATTTGGAACCCTGCCTGGACCTACCTGGTGCTGAATGAAAATGTGAATCCGGCAGATATGGAAGCCAAATTTCCGGACTTCGTAAAGAGTCATTTTGATAAATCACGACATGATCGAGTGAAATTGTACTTGCAACCACTGGAAGATATCCATTTGGAGTCAAGGCTGGATTACGAGATGGGGCCGAACAGTGACAAGGCCTACGTTTATGTTTTTACCACCATAGCCATATTTATCCTGCTCATTTCCTGCTTCAACTTTATCAACCTCACCACGGCACGCTCTACCAGACGCGCCAGAGAGATTGGGATGAGGAAAATTCTCGGAGGCTATCGCACCCAGCTGATAGGGCAGTTTTTGAGTGAATCAGTGATAACCAGTCTCGTGTCTCTGGCATTGGCCTTTCCGGTAATTTGGTTACTGCTCAAAGTCATGAATAACTTCTCTGGTAAAAACCTCTCCCTGAACTGGACGGAGCAGCCTATGCTCTTACCGGACTTACTTGGATTGACCATGTTAATCGGGCTTATCTCCGGTATTTATCCTGCTTTTTTTCTGTCTTCTTACAGGCCGGCCCAGGCGGTAAAGGGAGGGCGATATGTAGAAGCGTCTCGGGGTATTATTTTCAGAAAGGTATTGGTAGTAGGGCAGTTCAGCCTTTCGGTGATCCTCATTGTGGGTACTACCATTGCACTGAAGCAACTGGACTTTTTGCAAAAGAGAAGTCTGGGCTTTGATCAGGAGAAGGTTTTGTTGTTACCAACACTGAGATCCCCCCTGATGGAGCAGTATGCCAGCTTTAAGGGGCGTTTGTTAGATAATCCAAATGTATTATCACTCACAACGGTAGAGGATATTCCCGGTGTTAAACACCAGACAGGAGGTTACAGACCTGATGGAAAAGGAGAGGAGCAGCAATTTCCAAGGTTGGTGGTTCATGACGATTTTGCCAAAACCATGGGGATCGAGTTGGCAGCTGGAAGAGGTTTTAGTGCTGAATTCAAAACGGACCCGGGAGAAACCGCGATTATTAACCGCGCTATGCTGGACTTGCTTGGCTGGGGCAGTCCGGAAGAGGCAATAGGCAAATCTTTTGACAGTGAAACGGTGGTAGGAGTGACAGAAAACTTTCATTTCACCTCTCTCCACAGGCCAGTAGGGCCATTTGTATTGACCCGGATAGGTGATGGTGCCAGCAACATGGCTTTCTCAGCCAGGTATATTGCTGTGAGGGTGAATACCGAACAGATCGATGAGACTCTCGAATACATTCAGGATCAGTGGTTCAGCTTCACACCCAACCGCCCCTTTGAGTACCTGTTTTTAGGAGATTTGCTGGGAGCTCAATATGAGGCTGAGGCGACACTGGGTAAAGTAGCAGGAGCATTTGCCGGCTTGTCGGTTCTGATCGCCTGCCTTGGGCTATTTGGTCTGGCTTCTTTTACTACAGAGCGGAGAATCAAAGAGATCGGTATTCGTAAAGTAATGGGCGCTACAGTGACCAGACTGGTAGTGATGCTCTCATCTTCTTTTGTAAAACTGGTGCTACTGTCTATCGTTATTGCCAGTCCGGTGGCTTATCTGGCACTTAACAGTTGGCTTAGTGACTTTGCCTATCGTACTTCGATTGGTGTGTGGCCCTTTGTTAGCTCCGGAGCCATTGCTGTGCTTATCGTACTGCTCACGGTGAGCTATCAGACCATAAGGGCGGCTTCGACTAACCCGGTAAACAGTCTGCGGTATGAATAGCCGGTTGGTTTAAGTGTTTGAGTGTTGAAGTGTTCAAGTATTGGGGTATTGACGTGTTTGGTGTGGTTTTGTCTTGTCAGGTCAGAAAAACCAAATCTTCACCAGTGTTACCACGATCATAATGATGGTTATATTCCTCGCCCAGTAAGCTGCTGATTTATTTTTACCAATAAAAACAGCTGCAAGATAGGCTCCGAAAATTTGACCGGCTGACAAAAGCAGGGCGGGTTTCCAGAGAATACTATCGTTCAGTGCAAAGTAAATCGTGGTAGGAATCGTATAAATGAGAATTAAGGCCAGTTTATAGGCGTTGGATTGGGCGTATGGCATTTTGAGAACGTCCAGCAGGAGGGTCAACACCAGTATGCCAATGCCTATTTGGATAAAGCCTCCATAAAAGCCGGTAAGGAAAAAGAGGATCAATCCGAGAAAACCGGAAGTGTTAAACCTCTTAAGCTGAAGGGATTTGAAAAGCCTGTTTGGGAAGAGATACTGAATCAGCAAGATCAGCATCACAACCGAAGCGATCAGGTTGAAGTTGCCACCAGAGACCAGTGTAGCACAAACAGCGCCCAGCATAGCTCCAATACAACAGAGTATGGCAGGCCATAAAGGAATGTCTTTAACACTTAATTTGTAGTACTTCCTCAGCACGACAATGCCGGTAATGTTCTGGAAAAAGACTCCCGGGCGAGAAGCAATATTGGCTGCTACCAGCGGTATGCCTGCCCAAACCATCACTCCAATACTGAAAAGGGATCCGCTGCCGGAAATGGTGTTGACTATGCCGGCCAGAATGCCACCGACAATGAATAAAATCTCATCGGTCCACTCCATCAAATTTTAAATCAACCACCACCGGAAAGTGATCGGAAGGGTAACGCATCTCGTTAGAATCTGAAAGTGTGGCGTAACGTAACGTTTTCCATGCGCCTTTGGTAAATACATAATCAATTCTGCGGGCTGGCAGCCGGTCAAAGCGAAATGAATTAAAGGTAGCTTCTGGGCCATAGGCAGGTGTCTGACTGTTTAAATAACTATCTTTCATGGTTTTGGTGATGACCTCATAGGGAGTAGCCGTAGACTGGAAATTGAAATCGCCCATAACGATGACCGGCTTTCCTTCCGCGATCTCCTCAGTTTTTTTCATAATGACTCTGGCACTTTCCTCACGGGCTTTCACCCCTCTGTGGTCAAAGTGGGCATTGAATACAAAAAACTTCTTGCCCGAGGCTTTGTGTAGCATTTCTCCCCAGGTACAGATGCGGGGCAGCGCAGCATCCCAGCTTTTCGAAGGTTTGTCAGGAGTTTCTGAGAGCCAAAAGGTACCTGACTGTAAGACTGAGAATGTATTGGTGTCATAAAAGAAAGCGCTGTATTCTCCCTTTTGCTTGCCATCATCACGGGCGACACCCACATATTCGAAGCCGGGCAGGCTTGCCTTCATTTGCTCCAGTTGGTGATGCAGGCCTTCCTGGGTACCGAAAAGTTGAAATTGATGATACTTTATCAGGCCTGTTACCTCTGACTTTCTGCGCGACCAGTTGTTTATAGTATCGCGGGTGTCGTCATATTTAATATTGTAAGTGGCCACCCTGATGGTTTGGGCTGAGACAGGGCCTGCATAGTTGTACTGGATGATAACGGCCAGTAAGAGCGGTTTGAGGAATTTCATAAAGTGAATTGAAGCATAAATTATAAAAATATCTCATTACAGGTGGTTAATAGTCTTTATCAGCCTGATGAATACTAAGAGTCTTATTGTGTAATGACTCTGAGCGCGGAGAAATTTCATAAAGTTAATTGAAGTATAAATTAAATAATTATCAATTTGTAAGCAGTTATTAAATCTTTATCAGAATGTCGCCTCTTAGAAAAACTTCGGGACAATCCCGAGTATGAGGCTGGTACATTTTCTCATTCTATGAACAGAATCCTATAGCGGTGCTGGGGAAACCAGCTGGTTAATAGGTTCCTCTGTAACCGTAGTCATGGCGGGCTCCTTTCCCGTCTGTTTTTAGAGGAATGGCCAAACCACCCGTCTTATCCAGCCAGGTGAAAAGGTCGGCTCTCAGTTGCTTGATCAGGTCCTGATGCTCCGGGCTTCTGATCAGGTTGTTCATTTCCATAGGATCATTTTCCAGGTCGTAAAGCTCGTTAATGTCCCAAATGCCATAGTAGCGGATAAACTTGTATTTGTCGGTACGAACAGCATGGACGGTTGGTGTTTGTGGAAAAGGCCTTTCCCAGAAATACTCGTAGTAAATTCGCTCCCGCCATTCAGGGGTTTCTCCCTTGAGCATGGGGTAGAAGGACTCTCCATCCATGTTCTTTGGTTTTTTGAGACCTGCCATATCCAGAATGGTCGGGCCAATGTCTATATTCTGAATCATCTGCTTCACTTTGGCAGATTTAATCACGTCTTTTCCGCCATAAACCAGCAGAGGAACCCTGATAGACTCTTCATAGGCATGTCGTTTATCGATCAAACCATGTTCCCCAAAGGAAAAACCATTATCCCCCATATAGAAGACCAGTGTGTTGTCCAATTGACCACTCTCTTCCAACCGGGCCAGCACTTTGCCAATGCTCTCATCAATGGAGAGCAGAGTTTCTGTATAGCGCTGGTAAAATTCATCGAATTTAATGGTGTTGTGGTACATGTAATCCACTCCATGCCAGCTATAGCGTTGGTTTTTTACCCAATTGGGTACATCTTCATAGTTGTAATCGGGGTTCTTATTTTCAGGAAACATCGTGAGCGGATAGCTCGGCTCATTGGTTTCATATTCTCCCTGGTGGCGTTTGGCCGGGTAAAACTCAGCATGCACTCCTTTATGCGACAAATAGGCAAAAAAGGGCTTGTCAGGGTCTCTTTGCCCAAGCCAGTCCGTAGCTTCTTCAGTGAGCAAGTCTGTCACATAGGTGCTGTCATGGTAGGCTATTTCTTTGCCGTTGATGTTGAGGGTGGGGTTATAGTATTGACCTTGCCCCCGAAAACTTACCCAATGGTCAAAACCCGGTCGCGGATCGGCATGATGTTCACCCATATGCCATTTGCCGAAAAAGGCTGTTTCGTAACCTGCTGCCTGCAGGTATTCTGGAAAGAATGTAGAAGTGTCTGAGACCAAGGATTGATTGTCGATGACCTGATGACGGTGCGAGAACTGTCCGGTAAGAATGGAAGCACGGCTTGGAGAACAAAGTGAGGTGGTAACAAAAGCATTTTGAATATGAGAGCCCTCCAGGGCCATTTTATCCATATTCGGAGTTTTAAGAAAGGGCACCTTACCCGTAAAACCCATAAAATCATACCGATGGTCATCGCTGAGTATGAAAACCACATTCATGGGTTTGGCATCAGCCTTTTTTTCCAGGACCAGTCTGGTGGTTGCATCATCTGTCTGCTCAGCGAGTGTACAACCGAGGGCTGAAAGTGAGAGGAGTATCAGCAGTTTGAGGTTAATTTTATTCATTTATTTCTGTTGTTTATTTGAGCGAAAACTTAGCAGATACTCCTTTTGCTGAACTGGTACCTACAAATACTTCGAATGCTCCCGGTTCAGCCTTATGAGACATATCCCGGGTATAGAATGCCAAATCATTGGAAGAAATACTGAAAGTCACTTTTCGGCTTTCTCCGGCCTTGATGGCGACCTTCTGAAAGCCCTTGAGCTCTTTGACCGGTCGGGTAACGCTGCCTACCAAATCTCTTATGTAGAGCTGTACAATCTCTTTCCCATCGTGCTTGCCCCTGTTTTTGATATTGACAGAAAGACTAAGTGTCTCATTTTGAGTCATTTCTTTCTTGTTCATACTTATCTCTGAATAGGAAAAATCACTATAACCAAGGCCGTGGCCAAAGGGATATAATGGTTCGTTGGCCACATCGATATATTTGCTTGTGTACTTGTTTTTAGCGTCAAAAGGCCTGCCGGTATTTTTCATATTGTAGTAAATGGGAATCTGGCCTGCATTTCTCGGAAAGGTCATGGTGAGCTTACCAGATGGGTTATGATCTCCAAAGAGTACCTCAGCTATCGCTTTTCCGGCCATCGTGCCGAGGTGCCAGGTATTGAGAATAGCGGGAATGTTTTGATCTGACCACTCTAGCGTGATAGGTCTGCCTGCCATTACCAAAAGTACCACGGGTTTTCCAAGCGCATGGATTTGCCTGAGCAATTCCAGTTGATTGGCAGGTAAACCTATTTCCGATCGACTGGCAGCTTCTCCGCTTTGCTGGTAATTTTCACCCAAGGCCATGACTACCACATCTGACTTTCTGGCGGCCTGGAGTGCTTTTGCAAAGCCAGAGCTTCCACTACCCTGAAAGGACACACCGCGCGCGTAATTGATGCTGACATCGGGAGCAACTTCCTGAATGCCTTTAAGCAGGGTGATGGCTTTGGATTCATCTCCGGCCACATGCCAGGTACCCAACATATCCTTTTGGTTATCGGCTAATGGACCGATGAGGGCAATGGATTTCGTTGATTTGGAGAGAGGGAGGACAGGGCCTCCTTTTATGTTTTCATTTTTTAGCAATACGATGGATTCTTTAGCCAGTTCCAAAGCATGGTCCATCAATTCTTTGGAAAAGAGCGTTTCTTTTTCCCGATCGGCATTGAGGTAGCGATAGGGGTCTTCAAATAATCCAAGGCGGTATTTCATTTCCAGTACGCGTCTTACATAAGCATCAAGTCTGGATTCTTCGATTTGGCCCTCTTTGATGAGTTCGGGAATGTACTTACTGTAAACACCTCCCTGCATGTCCATTTCCACTCCGGCATTAAAGGCGAGGGCTGCCGCTTCCTTGTTATTGGCGACTACACCATGCGGTACCATTTCATTGATGGCAGTGTAGTCTGTTACTACAAAGCCATCAAAGCCCCATTCGTCTCTTAGAATTTCAGTCATCAGGTAGTGGTTTCCAGAGGCAGGCAGGCCATCCAACTCGTTAAAAGAAGTCATAACGGTAGTGGCCCCGGCATCCAGTGCTGCCTTAAAGGGAGGTAGATAGGTTTCCCTTAAAACGCGGTCTGACAGGTCTACCGTATGATAGTCACGACCAGCCTGGGCTGCTCCATAAGCAGCAAAGTGCTTGACGCATGCCATAACGGTGGCATGATGTGAAAGATCTGTTCCCTGGTAGCCTCTTACTTTGGCAGCAGCCATAAGACTGCCCAGGTATACGTCTTCACCGGTTCCCTCAGCTACCCGACCCCAGCGAGGGTCACGGGCTATATCGACCATGGGATTATACGTCCAGTTGATGCCGGCAGAAGATGCTTCTTTGGCAGAGAGCCTTGCTGTTTTTTCGATCAGTGCCAAATCCCAGCTGGCAGCTTCTGCCAGTGGAATAGGGAAGGTAGTTTTATAACCATGAATTACATCCAGCCCAAAGAGCAATGGGATACCAAGGCGTGTTTCTTCTACGGCTATTTTCTGAAGTTTGATCGCGTAATCGACTGTATGCGCGTTGAACAGGTTGCCGGCCCTGCCAGCTTTTAATTCCTCCACATAGTCATCGCGAAGCTGAGGGCCTGTAACCGTCCATCCGCTGGTATAGAGTGTCAGTTGCCCCGCTTTTTCCTCAATGGTCATTTCATTGATCAATGAATCAATGAAGACACCCATTTCGTCATTCACAGTTTTTTTATCATTGCTACTGGCAGCGAGCGTAAGAGCCAGTAGTAAAATGAAGAGGGAGTAGCCTGCGTATTTTAGCCTGTTTTTTTTCATTGTGCGGACCTTTATTTGCTTTGTGAGAATAGCCAGGAAAGGAACTCCGGCTCGGCAAAGGCTTTGTCCCAGCTGTTGTGGTTTGCGTTGGGATACAATGAGAACTTCGCATTTCCACCCTGAGCCTTGATCGCTTCTACCATTTGCTCAGAAAATTTCGAAGGGACCACATTATCCCTGGCACCATGAAAAACCCAGAAGGGCAATCTCGTGGCATAGATTCCTGCACTTTTAGGGTTATCTCCACCGCAAATGGGCATGGCTGCAGCAAAGGTCTTTGGCCTTCGACTTACCAGTTCAAAGGTACCCATGCCTCCCATAGAAAGCCCCGATATATAGATGCGATTGTTATCAACATAGGTGAGATCGACCAGTGAATCGATGAGAGAAAGAGCTCCTTTCATTGCTTTAGTAGGCTTTCCCTTCTTGGCAAAGATGAAATCTCTTTTACCTGTAAGTTCATTTACCTCACGGCTCACATTGGCCCAATAATCACCGGGCGGACATTGGGGGAAAACGACTATGGCAGGATACTTCTGACGGTTTTCGGTATCAAGAAATAGCTTGCTCCCATGGATCAGTTGCTTTGCATTGTCGGTACCCCGTTCACCTGCCCCGTGCAGAAAATAGACAAGGGGATATTTCTGGCTCCTGTCAAAGTTTTCCGGATAAAGTACCCTGTATAGAAGCGTTCCTTGTTTGAAAGTGTGCTCCCTTTTTTCGAAAGCAGATTTATCCTGTGCGTTAAGCTGATCTGTGGTGAAAAATATGACCAGGGAAAGGGCAATGAGTCTATTCATAGCTGAATCCGAGTTTTTTCAGGCCTTTCTGAATTTCGGGAGCTGACATAAAAAGCTCCCAGATGAGGCCGGTACGATAATTTTCGATCATGACCGGGATGGGCCCCTGGTCAATGGCCAGGTAACGTGGGAGTAGCCAATTGTTTTCGTGACTGAAAGCATCATAGGGGCCATATTTGCCTACCAGGCTATCCGCTTCGGTATAGAGATATTTGAGCATGGCCATGCTTTCTTCAGGCGTATAAGGAAAGGAAGAGAGTGCTGCGGTAGGTGAGATTACCCCCAGATCACGGTCAGGTCTGTGGCCTGCATAACCTCTCATAGAGTAGCTGGAGGTAAGCCCCCAGGTTTTCGGGCCGTAACCCTTGTAGTTGTTCGGGTTTTCTACACTGTGTTTGTAGTGGATTCTGGCGTGATTCTGATTCAGCTTCCAATAGTCCGCATACTTGTCTTTAAGTCCTTGAGGATTAAGACCGAGGTATGAATAGTGAGCCCAGAAAAGCGGACCTACCGGGGAGTCATCAGTTTCAAAGTGATTGACCACGGTTTCCAAACCATAATAGGTAGTGTCTTCGGCAATGATGCCTCCACGTGCCCAACCTTTATCGTACACTGACGGTTCGATGGAATGAGTAGGGGAGGAAGCGGCCAGCACATACATGATCAGACATTCATTGTAACCCCTGACATCAAAGTTCATTTCCCAGCCATAATTAGGCGACCAGTGCCAATAAAGTACATCCTGACCTTGTGTATGCCAATCAAACTCTATGTTTTGCCAGAGTGTGTTGATGCGCTCTGCCAGGGCTTTTTCCTCTGAATTGCTTTTATTCAGGTACTGTCGAACTGTGAGAAGGCCGGCTGCCATGAAGGAGGTTTCCACCAGGTCACCCCCATCGTCTTTCTGACTGAATGCCTGTACTTTGGCGGTAGGACCAAACCACCAGTGAGGCCATACACCGTGGAAGGTATCTGCTTTTTCCAGGAAGCTTACGATTTTCTCCAGGCGTTGTATTCCTTGTTTTCTGGTGATAAAACCTCTTTCAATACCAACTATCAGGGCCATAACTCCAAAACCACTACCACCGGAGGTAACAATGTCTTTGTCATGAGATGGATAGATATCGTCAGTATGAAAGCGCTCGCGGGCCATGCCGCTGGTCGGTTCGGCACCGTCCCAGAAGTACTGGAAAGTCTGGTATTGTACCAGGTTCAACAAGGAGTCTTCAGAAATCTGTTGTTGACTTCCTTGTTTGCTGGTTGATCCTTCTGACTGACTACATGAGCTGGTTATGTAGCAAATCAGGAGTAATTGAATCAGTAATGTTGTTGTTCTCATCGCTTTATTTCTGTTTGGTCCCACTGTTTCTGTCCTAAAAAGGGAGAGATACGGGATTTAATGTCGTTTAGGTCAATTTCTCAGTTTTCGTTTTATTAGTAGGAAGTGAATCCTAGTTTATCAAGCCCATCGGTTACTTCGGTATTCTGCATAAAAAGGTCCCAAAGCAAGGCTGTCCTGTGATTTTCAATCATAAGAATGATGGGGCCCTGGTCTATGGCCAGGTATGAACCGGCTACCCATTCCTCAGTCAGATTAAAGGCATCGTAAAATCCATAGTCTCCCCAGAGCTTATCTCCCAGAAGATAGTAAAAGTGCTTTATAGCATTCATAGACTCTTCGGGTGTATAGGGGATAGAAGAGATGGCAGCCGTTGGGGTAATGACCCCTAAATCGTTATTGGGAGAGTGTGCTGAGTAGCCAAGGTGGTTATCACTGGCGGTAAGGCCCCAGCAGTCACCGGTATAACCTACATAGTTGAGCGGGTTGGCCTGGCAATAAGACTGATTGATGGTACTATGTGCTGTGTTTTGAGTCCAGTAGGAGGCATATTGATCAACAAGATCGCGTGGATCGAGGCCAAGAAAAGAGTAATGGCTAAAGAACAGGGGGCCTCCGCGGTCTGAGCCTAGGGGCAATGCTGTATTGTAGAAGCTTCCTCCATTAGTCATGGCACCATCCCTGGCCCAGCCTTCATGATATACAGCAGGTGAGATGGGGTGGGTGGGAGAAGCCGCTGCCAGCGCGTAAACAATCAAAGACTCGTTCCATCCTCTGATTTTCAGGCTGATTTGCCAGCCAAGGTCAGGAGACCAGTGCCAGTAGAGTACATTTTCGCCACCTTTGGTATACCAGTCCCATTCCACTTCTTGCCAAAGTTGGGTGATGTTGGAAATAATGGAGGCTTCCTGCGGATTGCTGTTGTCGAGATACTGTCTCACAGTGAGCAGTCCCTGAACCATGAATGCGGTTTCGACCAAATCTCCACCATTGTCGCTCGCGCTAAAAGGGATCACCTCACCGGTACTGCCATTGATCCAATGAGGCCAGACTCCATGAAAACGATCTGCACTTTTAAGGAAGTTGACAATGGTTTGCATACGTTCCATGCCTTGTACACGGGTGATAAATCCTCTTTCTATGCCCACCAGAATGCTCATTATCCCAAAGCCGGATCCGCCCGTGGTAACAGTTTCATTTGAGGTATTGCGTTCGCGGGCCATGCCACTGATGGGGTGAGCGAAGTCCCAGAAGTACTTAAAGGTTTGCTCCTGAATTTTCGTCAGCAAAGCTTCTTCAGAGATTTCGGGAAATTTAGGAGTGGGATCAATTTCAGTATAGAATTCCAGAGAATAG
The DNA here is from genome assembly GCA_021404565.1 of Roseivirga sp. Taxonomy (GTDB): domain Bacteria; phylum Bacteroidota; class Bacteroidia; order Cytophagales; family Cyclobacteriaceae; genus Roseivirga. The sequence continues at coordinate 268,353 of JAAWWF010000006.1, forward strand.
CCATCAAAACTGCCCCCCTCTGTGCTTTTCAAGGCATTGGAAAGATCCAGGGTGTATTTTTTGATAAATGCCAGGTTCGTGGTGGATCTGGCCAAAATGGTTCTGTTGTTGTCTGAAGGCGTGATGCTGAAACTAACACCCGGTAGGCTCAACGCCTGCTCAAAGGAGGAAATATCAACGGATGTCGAAAAACTGAATGTTGCGGCAAAATCTGTTGCAATGTTCTGAGCCCGGCTACCGTTGGTGACATCCTGGTCTCCAATGGTAACAGAGAGAATCTCCAACTCATTGGCCTGAGTTTTGAAATTAAAAGAAAAGGGGAGGAGCACGGATCCTGCAGCACTTTTGAGAACCTCGTTGAGAACAATGGTATAAGTAGTGTTTTCCAAGAGTGTGCCTGCCGTGGAAATGGAGGCAGTAGTGTTTTGGGCTGAGAGCGAGATGGATGCATTCACCACCTGACTGTTGGCCCGAAGTGTAATCCCTGTTTCGACTGTGCCGGCATCCAGGGCCTCAGAGAATATCAGGTTGATCGTGCGGTCTACGGGAATGTCCTCCGTATCAGCACCTTCCAGGTTGAGTTGAATGGAGCCTGCAAAGGCACTTTTAAGTTCGAAAGTATCTATACCCGGGTCATCTGAACCACAGGCTGAGAGCATAAAGAGTAAAAAGACCAGGGGCGCTTTCCAGATCACGAATCTGTCGGTTTTATTTTGAAGGATAGTCACCGGTAATGATATTCCTGAATTTGAAATGGAACCCCTCAGTGCTCTGAATGAGACACCGAGGGGAATAAGAGTATGAAGAAATATTACTGATTTATCTGGCTGCTTTAATTGCCTGTACCTCAGTGAGGGTTAAGGCCTTATCAAAGATGCGTAGTTCGTCTATGAAACTATTGTCAGATTTATGATTCCAACCTGTAAATCGCGGGGCTCCGGAGCCAATAGAAATGATATCGCAATCGGTCCAGTCAACTCCCGGAAAGGTATTGGTTGAAACGACTGCCCCATCAATGTAGACAGTAGCTTCAGTGCCGGAAATAGCGATGGTCATATGTACCCAATCTGTAGCTGTGGCAGGATCGAGATCGGCTGCAGCTCCCCCGTCAAACCAGTTGTCACCGGCACCATTGCCCACATTGAGTTTGAACCTTTGGTTGCCTCCTGCATTTTCGCGAAAAAAACGGAAGCCGCTGGTACGAACGTTTTGTGCATCGGGGTTAGCGCCATCCGGTGGCCCTATGACCAGGATACCTGCCCGATCGGGATCGTTGTCCATTTTGTACCAGAAAGAGGCACTGAACTCGTTGTTTTCCAGAGCAGATGAAGGGAAGGTGAGGTATGAATCAGAAGCACCCGAATAAGCATTTGCACCTCTGAGACCTTCACCGGCAAAACCGGGTGTGCCGACCTGTGTGGCACTTGCTCCTGAAGATTGTTCTGTATAATCGCCATCAAAGGGCATATAGAAGATCTCACCGAATTCGGGCTGGAAACCTACGGTACCGCCCTCATCTACAATAATGTTGCGCACCTCCTGTTGGGTAAGGGCTTTATTGAAAAGTCTCAGCTCATCCATAAAGCTCTCGTCAGATCGGTGATTCCAGCCAAAAAAGCGAGGTTCACCAGACATGATAGAAATGATATCGCAATTGGTCCAGTCTACCCCGGGAAAATCGCCTTGCCTTACTATGTCACCATTGATATAGACGGTGGCCTGCGTACCGGAAATGGTGAAAGACATGTGTACCCATTCATCCTGAGTCGGGTCAACATCTGCCAGAGCTCCACCGTCAAACCAGTTATCTCCGCCTCCATTGCCCACGTTGAGTTTAAAGCGTTGCATACCACCGGCATTTTCACGGAAGAATCTGAAACCACTCGTTCTGTTGTTTTGGCTATCAGGGTTTGCTACATCCGGAGGTCCTATTACCAATGTGCCCGCACGGTCAGGAGTGGCATTGACTTTCATCCAAAAAGCGGCACTGAATTCTGTTCCCAACAAACCAGTGGTGGGAAAAGTGAGGTATGAGCCATTTGCTCCAGCATAAGCGTTACCCCCCACTTTGCCTTCGCCTGCATAACCAGGACTGCCGACTACGGTAGGACGGGTAACACTTACTAATTCAATGTTATCACCGTCAAAGGGCATATAGAATATCTCACCATCGTACTTCTTGACATAGGGGGGCGTCTTCGAGAAGTTCACACTTTCCGAAGTTGTTTTACCCTCAATATCCGTAGCATTAATGGTCAGTATATGATCGCCATCGGTTAGGCCATCATATTCATATTCTTCTACAGCTCTGCGGTAATCCTTGAAATTGCTGAAGTTGGTCAACTCTGACCCATCGAGTATCAGAGAGATCGATTGCACTTCAATGTCATCTGTAACCTCGAATTTAATATTGATTGTAGTAACTGTTTCAAATACCTGGATGGCAGTGCCCTCCACAGGATAGATGATGGTGACCACGGGGGAAGAAGCATCTGCCCCCGGATCGACCGCTGTAATCTCGTCTATATATCCTTCATCGCAACCGACTGCAATCAGAAAGGTGAAGGCTACTAATAATCTTAATATTTTCATTTTGCTGTCTGTTAATTGTTAGTACCTAGTTGGGGCAGGATGTCTATCTGAGCAAGCGGATAGGGGATAAAGCGATCTTCCGCTGCATAGCTTCTGCCTCCGTAATTCAATTCTGAGCCACGATCGTATCGTACGAGGTCATAGAACCGGATGCCCCATTCCATACCAAACTCGGCAAACTTCTCATCGAGCACATTGTCGAGACTGACACCGTTGAGTGGTGCCATACCGGCCCTTGCTCGCACCTCATTCACTGCCTGATCGGCTGTCATGGCAGCACTATTGGCTCCATTGGCCAGAGCCTCAGCATGCATAAGTAAAACCTCTGCATAGCGGATGACTATGAAGTTTTTATTGGTGCCATAGGCTGTCCTGCCGGGAGTCAGCTGATTGGAAGGCAGATAATGCTTACCGCTGGAAAAAACAGCTCTTGGATTAGGTTCATCATCAGTACGGCCAATAATATCTCCGTCACGAGTGGTATTAGAGACAAAGGCCGGCAGTGTAGCATAAGCAGGGTCTGATTGAATCAGCTCAATACCTTGCCTGGTGAACAACACACTCGTCTCCAGGCGAACCGTTTCACTGCGATCGAGCATAAACTTGATAAACTTCATGCTGGGTTCCCAAAAACCCCATCCGCCACTGGAGCCCGCTACCACGGGTGTCCAGTTATTGGGGCCAAAAAAGGCATGCAGATAGGCCTCGTTTTCACCAGAACTTTGACCGAAATCTGAGTACTGAAGCTCCAACAGGTTTTCGCTGCTGAGCTTGCCGGGAATCTTAAAGAGTTCGTAAAAGTCTGATTCCAGGGTAAAGGCTCCTGAACCGATGATTTCTCCGGTGGCATCAGCTACTTTCTGGAAGTCTTTCAAATCGAGATTGGCTTGAGCTTTTACAGCTAATGCGGTATAGCGGGTAATACCGCCTTTGATATCCGTTCTTTGGTTGGGCCTTACAGTAGGTAAAAAAGCCAAAGCTTCATCCATTTGATCAGAAATGTGTTGTAGCACTTCTTCCCTCGTAGAAACAGGAGTGTTATAGAGTTCCTGGGTCTGTGAGCTGGAAGGAATGAGGACAGCCCCCCAAAGCTTTGCCAGTTGTAGCATTTCAAAGGCCCTCATTACCTTGATTTCAGCGATATACTGATCGGCTTCAGCAGGGTTGGGTGCAAACTCTTTGTATCGCTCCAGCTCTTCCATAGAGGCGTGAAACTTGATGATATCATCATAGAAGTTTAGCCAGGTGGAGTTGTACATCCAGAAAGAACGATCATAGCGATATTCATCAGTTTCGGTCAATGGAAACTGATCTCCTGCTGCATTCACATCATCACCTCTCACTGATACCACAGGGAAGGTTTCCCATTGCAATGCATAGAGTAGTTCGTAGGCTCCTGTAAGTAAGGGGTACATGTTTTCACTGAGGGTGTAGTCGGTATCTTCTACCAATACCTCATTTTCCAGGGGCTCATCAAGTGCGTTGTCACATGATACTGGAAAGATAGCTACCAGTATCAGGGCCATTAAGCTTGCAAAAAACTTTATTGGTTTCTTCGTCATGACATTTATCATCTTAAAACTTCATATTTAAACCGAGTGTGTATACTGCAGGAATCGGGTAGGTCTGCCTGTCTATTCCGCTGGCTACTTCTGGCGTAAAGCCATTGTAATTGAAGAAGGTGAGCGGTCTTTCTGCGGTGAACGTGATCCTGGTGTCTGGCATCTTTGTACCGAGTATTTCCTTATCTGTGAGATTGTAGGAAATGCGTATGTTCTGTACCCTGAAATAAGAACCGTCTTCCACGAAATAATCGCTCATGCTCTGATTCCAGCCTTTTCTGAGGCCTGCTGCTGAAGGGTACTTGTTAGAGGTACCTTCGCCAGTCCAGAGATTGGTGGCCAGTTCAGCGTCAAGGTTCGTGTCTGTTGTGAAAATAATCTCACCTCTTTTTCTGTTGAGAATGCTATGTCCTTTCTGTCCCTGAAAGTTGGCTGAAAAGTCGATATTTTTGTAGCTCACATTCAGATTGAATCCATAAGTCACATCAGGAAGGTATGAGCCGAGTACGACCCGATCCTGGTCGTCAATTACGCCATCACCATTCTGATCTTTGTATATGAAATCTCCCGGTTCAATGCCCGCATCAGTGATAAACTCTGAGGTATAGCCACTGTTGGTGATTTCCGCCTGGTTTTGGAAAACACCCTGGGTCTCATAGCCAAAAAAGGCTTGTAAAGGCTGTCCGACAATGGAACGCTGACGGAATTCAGCGGAGCCACCATCGAGGTACTGTGGTCCGCCAAGGCTTAGCACTTCATTATTGAGTGTACCAAAGTTGCCACCTACGCTGTATGACCAGTTACTGTCGATATTGTCTGACCAGTCAAGGGCCATTTCAAAACCTGAATTTCTGATACCTGCTACTGAGCGTCTTACATTGTTTCTGATCAGTGGAAGAATGATGGTGACGGCTGCGTTTTCGGTATCTCTCACGAAATAATCTGCTTCCATGGAGAGTCTGTTGTCAAACATTCTGGAGCTCATCCCAACATTAACCTCTTCGGTGGTTTCCCAACGGTCTACAAAGTCGAAAGTCGGAATAACAACACTACCGGGCACGCGTTGATTGTCAATGGCTAAAAACCTCTGATCTATGGTGGGTGCTCCGACTGCAGCCCTTACGCCATCATTGCCCAATTGTCCCCAACCGCCCCTGATTTTAAGGAAATCGACATTGGGAAGGTTAAAGAAGCTCTCCTGGGACAATACCCATCCGGCACCCAGTGTAAAAAAGTTACCCCATTTTTCCTGGAACTTATTCGTGCCATCTCTTCTGAAAGTACCATAAAGGAGGTAGCGGTCATCGTAGTTATAGGCCAGACGTGTGAAATAAGAGCTTCCGAAAATTTCACTACCGTAATCTCCTGTGGCACCTTCATCGATACCACCACTGGCCAGGGCAATGTACCAGAGCTCTTCCATGCCTCGGTCCGGGGCCGGAAATAGCTCCGTTCCTCTGGCAAAAAGGCCCTCATTAGTTTCACTGCGATAGGAGTAACCCAAAACAGCGGTGAGACTATGCAGTCCCATGCTCTCTGTGTAGGTCAGGTAGTTATCCCAGATCTGATCATAGGAGGTGGCGTGATTTCTGCTCACAGATGACTGGAAGTCAGTGATGCCATCACTGTATTCGAAATCTACATTGCGCTGATTGAAGCTTGAGAAAGAATAGTTGTATGCTGATTTGAACTTGAGTTTCTGAGGGATGAGGTCATACTCGAAATGGAAATTTGCGAGGAACTTGCCGATTTTGTTTCGATTGTCATCATACAACAGGTCATAAAAAGGGTTTTGAGAACCTCTATAGCCTAATACCTGGGCATTGGAGAGTCCGAAAGGGATGGCTGCTGTGTTCTGATCGTCATAAACAGGCAGAATAGGTACAGCAAAGTAGGTTTTGAACCATACTGCATTCTCTGCGCTGAACTGTGTTGCATTACTGATATTGATATTGCCACCTATGGTGAGGAGATCAGAAATGTCAAAGTCCAGTTTAGTCCTGAAATTCAGTCGTTCGTACTCGTTGCGGGTTTCTTTCAAAAGACCATCCTGTTTGAAATAGCTCACACCGACAGAGTAGCGGGTGTCACTATTGCCACCCTGCACTGAGATGGAGTGGTTTTGCATAGGTCCTGTTTGCAGCACCTGATCGTACCAGTCGGTATTTACATTGGGTATATTGGGATCAACCCTGCTTCTGCCAAAACGCTGAAATGCATTTTGAATAAAAGAGGCATCAGCGGCTGAACCTGTAGCCAGGGCGTACTCGGTAAACTGTTGTGAATTAGCAAGCTTGAGTACGTTTTGAGCCACCTGAACACCATAGTAGCCATCATAAATGACTTTTGGGGCCTGGTTGTATCCACCTTGTTTGGTTTGAATCAGGACCACACCGTTTGAGGCACGTACTCCGTAAATGGCTGCTGCAGCTGCGTCTTTGAGGATAGAAATACTTTCGATATCGGAAGTATTTAAAAAATCGATATTATCAAAGAACATACCGTCTACGACATAAAGGGGGGATACATTTCCTTCCAACGAGCCAACTCCCCGGATGCGGACGGTAGGGGCGGCACCTGGTGCTCCGCTGCTTACAATCTGCACTCCCGGTACCTTGCCCTGAAGCGATTGCATGGCTTGTGCTGCAGGTGTTTTTACTATGTCTTCAGATTTGACAGTGGCGATAGCAGAGGTCAGGTCCTTCTGCTGCTGTGTTCCATAACCAATTACCACGACCTCCCCCAGAAGGCTGACATCCGGTGCCATAGTGATATTGATAATGCCCCGGTTACCAACCTGGGTTTCTTGCGTGACATATCCCACAAAGGAGAATGCCAATACTATATCGCCTGCTGGTATTTCCAGTCGATAGGTACCATCGGCTCCTGTAGAGGTTCCCTGGAGTGTACTCTTTATAAGAATACTCACCCCGGGCAGTGGTTGACCATCGTCCGATGATCGGACGGTACCCGTCACTACAGTTTGCGCACTTGCACTGACGGCAAGTACACATAAAAGCAGAACGGACAGTACAGTAAAGTACGAACGTAGAGTTTTTTTCATGCCTTATTCATATTTGGTTTTCAATTGAGATAATGTTGCTCTTGAGCATTTGCAATCTGTGAGTAATGGTAATTGATGTATTATTGATGAAACAAATTTTGAAGTGGTTTTTCGCGATTTTTAGGCTGGAAACGCAATGTGAGAGAGTCTCTATTTTGCGCATTAATATCAAGGTAATTTGCCCAAATTGGCCGTTTTGGGCTTGGTATCGTTTGCATATCCCTTTTTAATAACAAGGGAAGGAAGATCGTGTGGATTTACGAGAAATTGGTCAGTTTAAATGACCACTAAAGAGGTTGTGAATGAGCACTGTAGATGAGCCGCCTTTTTCAGTATCGTATACCTTCTCAATTTTCTTTTTAAAATTCCAGACCGTATTTCTTCTCATATCCAACATTTCGGATAACTGATCCAGGGTATATTTTTTTTGACGATTGTTGGTGATGTACAGAATGAAAAAGGCTTTCTCAATGGGGAACTTAATACCATGAAAAATAGTGTTGCTGGTTACTGATTCGTCATAGCCGCACTTTGAGCACCTGCGATGGAATTTGACTCGTCCTTCGAGATACTTGTTGTTATGGCATTTCACACAGTGATAACCATTTCCCCATTTAACCTTCTCCAGAAACAGGTAGCAAGTAGCCTGGTCAGGGAATATTTTGATGAACTGCTCAAGGCTCAGGTTCTTGTTGATAAGGCGGTCTTGAAGAATCTCTTTTACATTATTCTTCAGCTTCCAGTTGTCTAAGTCCAGCTTGGTGTTGATGCGATTAACCTCTTTCTTCTGCTCAATCAGCTGCAGGTTGGCTTCTGCCAGTTCCAGGTTTTTCTCTTCTATCTGTTTGGTGCGTTCCTTGATCTTTTCTTCAAGTTCCTTGTTCACCTTGTCTTTAAGCTCCGCGTTCTCCTGATGCTGATTAATAATCCGTTTCAGAGCACGATCCCGGTTATCCTTTAGGATTCGAACACGATCGCTCAGTGCAAAGGTCAGGAAGAGCATTTCAAGGATAAAACAGATGTGCAGACTGTAGTAAGAGAGTGTTACAAAAGGAATGATTGACAAATAGAGCAGGGCTTTTAACAAAAAGCCAAGAAAGAGAATGCCATAGGCTAAAACGAAGAATCGGGCAGGTTTGTATCCTTTCAGCCAGGTGTAGATACTTGTATAGAAAATCAGCGTTAGCGGCAGGATTTCGATATTCCGGTATTCGAACAGCTGATGGTCGAACAGGAGGGTATAAACAAACAAGGCTGATCGAATGACGATCACAGCATCCAGCAGTTTGTCAAGTCGGGGAGCTTTGGTACCGGTGTTAAGAAAACGCTTTGAGAAAAGCAGCGACCAGAAGATCAGGAAAAAGAGTGCAATGCCATAGGCATACTGATTCCATTCAGGCCAGCCGGGCCAGAGATACTGAAATGCAGTACCGTCTACGCACATGGCATATACACCGACACTGATGATGTAAAAGGTATAGAACAAATACTTCTGCTCCCTGATCGCGAAAAAGATAAGGATGTTGTAAACCGAGATCACGAAGATCATTCCATAGAAGATGCCATATAAAAAATACTCGCTTAGCGCATAGCCGATAAACTCATTGACTGTGCGAATGGCGATTCGGATGTCTGCATATGAGTGCGATTTGACCTTGAAGTAAAGGTTTTGTTGCCCGATGATTTCTGAATCTATCATCCATTCAAAGTTCTTGTGGACGAAGGGTTTTTGTCTGAAGTCGTAGGAGTCGCCTACCTGCTGAACCTCATAATCTCCATCTGAACTTGGAAAATAGGCCGTTATTTCATCAATGGTCTGGTCATAAAATTCGAGCATCCATTCTTTTTCCAGGTCACGGCCCACTAGTAAAGGCACTTTGACCCAATAGGTACACTTGACGCAATAGTCTTTGGGCTTATAGCTGGGATGTATGGAAAATCTCTTTTGGGATCCAACCACATCATGAAACTCCAATACTCCCGCGCTATCCACCAGAATGGGCAGGTCATGGAGAAAGAGCTCCACATCTTTGGCATCATCATCTATGAATACGCGCTCTCTTTCAGTTTGAAAAAGCACGGGGATCAACATAAAAAAAGCTATTGCCAGAGAGCGAATCATAAGCTTAACAGAGGACCTGAGCTAATTTAGACATTAAGGAATAACTACACCAAAGCTTTGTTGTCTGAGGTTAAGCCTGCCCAACGGTTTCCACATCCGAAAGGGTTGTCGGACTTAATTGTCGGCCAAAGCCCTGGCGATGGCTTTTTTGGCCAGGGGTTCCATGATGTCGTAGCCAGTTTTGTTAGGGTGCACACCATCGTCCCCAAGAGATTTTTTAAGGCCATCTCTGCTGTCTGCCATGGGGCTGAAGTAATCAAGATAGATCATACCCTGCTCATTAGCATAGTCCTTAATCATGACATTAAGCCTTACGATTTTTTGAGCAGGTTTAAGTCCGGGCTTCCAGGGATAGTCGAAAACCGGAAGTACGGAGGACAACACTACTTTGATGCCATTGGCCCTGGCCAGTTCTGCCATAGATTTGAGGTTGCCGAAGATCATTTCCAGGGTCATTGGACCTGTATTACCAGCTATGTCGTTGGTGCCGGCCAGTATGACCACTACTTTGGGCTGTAGGTCAATCACATCTGCGCGGAACCGGACCAGCATTTGAGGGGTGGTCTGGCCACTAATACCACGACCTATATAAGGATTGCTTTTGAAGAAATCGGGGCTGATGGATACCCAGGCTTCGGTAATGGAGTTGCCCATAAAAACTGCCCGTGGCTCACTTGCCTTAGGAGCATTCAGTTGGGCATTGTCAGTTTTGTAGCGATTAAGGTTGGCCCAGTCCTGGGCGTTGGTGAGGTTGGTCATAAGACAAATGAGTAGAAGGAGATAGGAGATACCCTTTATAAACTTCATAGTATTGCGCGTTTAGACCGAAGATAGCAAAATGTAAGAGATGGTAGGTGTTAAAGCCTCCGAGTACCATTCCGAGACTTCGGGACAAGCGCCTTGTATATCGCGCAGTTTTCGGAACATTCACTCTCACGAGAGCAAAGGGGAGAGTATATTGTCGTGAAGAGCTTTACGAATTTGTGTAGGTGCTACTTAAAGAAGCGATAGGTGATTTTGATAAGAAAGGTGTTTTCCGGACGCTTGTTGAATATTTGCTCCCGGAAGTTATCCCTCAGGCTGCCGTTGGCCATTGCCGTATTGGTAATGCCCTGAGACCAGACCAGGAAAATTTCAGAGCCTGGTTTGTACTCATATCGCAGTACCAGGTTGGACCTGAATTGAGCAAAGGAGAAATCGGGATTGGCAAAGGAGTAATCTTCAAAACTATCCCCATTTTCGTCCACCGAATAAGTACTGGATTCTTCTGTGATACTGAGCTGATCGGGTGTGTAAAAACTGAGCTGTTTCTGCTGGTTTGTGGCCAGGGGATTGGAAACAAAATTGAAGTCGGAATATCTGCCAACAGATATATAGGGCTGGCCATAGTACTGGATGGATAGATTGGAGTTTACAGAGTAATTAAGCCTGATGGCCAGGCTGAGCGTTTCCTGATCTAAAATGGAGGTGATGTAGCGTTTTTGATTATTGAAGTTAAGCTGGGTATTGTATTGCAGGCGATTGCTGATGGTGGTATAGGTAGGATTGACCGAAATACTGAATTGATTGATAGGCTGCCAGGTGATTTGAATACCATTTTCCAATAGGTAGTACGCTGACTCATTTCCCGTCTTGGTCCAACCGTTGAGGGAGGCAGAAAGCTTCTTGCGACCATCTGTACCCAAAGCCCACCAGAGCCCTGATTGATCCGGAAGAAAGAGCCTCGGCCCACCACGCAGCAAGGACTTGGAATAGATATGAGGTTGAGAGAAATAGCCGAAAGTGCCTGTCCAGTTATTCTTGAAGGTGCCATTTAATTCTATGTCCCAATCGAAGTAGTTGTGGTTACCTTCAAAGTCCCATACAAGCCAGTGTTTATAACCAATGGAAGCATCGCGGAAGATACCAAAGGGCTTTAGCGACTGGTAAGTAATACCGAGGTAATTCTGAATATCATCTGCTTCCCTCAAAAAACCAATGTCGTTGAGTTCGAGACTGGGTGATCGCCAGGTAAGGCCGGTTTCGAATTTCACATGCCCTTTTCCGGCTTTGCCGAACTTCAGGTCTCCACCATGTCCTGCCAGCGAAGTTTTGTCAGGGTCAACCGCTACATGGGAGGCATCAATTCTCTGAAACAAGTGTCTGATCGAGGTTTGAGTATTTTGAATGGCCTCAGCACTGCCTTTCACCTGGCTGGCAACAAAGCTCCCGGCCAGGTACCAGGATCGGTTGTTCCACTGGTGCTTGAAGTCAATCCCCACTGTAACTGCGGATTTATGAAGAAAATCGAGCTCTTCGGTCAGGTTCCGGTTGGTGGAGGTGAAAATACCTCCAATATAGCTGTTGCGGCTGTTGAAATCCTTTTGGACGCGCCCCACAAAGTAGTTGGTAAGCGGTTCGATCGGTACTCTGCTGATAGAGCCTTCCTTGCTGATTTCTGCATATTCCGTGGCCGTTATACTTTCTATAATGCCCAGAGAGAGGCCATTTTTGGTTTTGCCGCTAAACTTGGCTGCCCCGAGAATCGTGGTTCTCTCAGCCATGTTCAGGTATTCGCCCGGTTCCGTGCTCACCTGGCCTTGTGGGCTTCTTCCAATCCTTCTGGAGTAAAAGAGGTTATCGGTACTGAATGAGCCTCCGATCACAGGGGAGGAGAAGCGATAATCGAAAATTTCCTTATTGGTCACGAAGAAGGGACGTTGCTCTTCGAAAAAGAGCTGAAAACCATCAAGGGCAATGGCTGCCGGATCTGCCTCTACCTGTCCGAAATCAGGATTGATGGTGAAGTCAAGTGCCAGGTTGTTGGTGATGCCTACTTTGCCGTCAAGGCCTATGGTGGTATTGGTGAGGTTTGTGTTACGAAAGGGGTTTTTAGGAGATTTCTCGAATGTTTTCAATGAGCTGACGATAAAGGGTTGGATTTCAAGCTGCCTTTGGGATTTAATACCATTCAACCCACGAAGTTCTCCAAACTCGCTCACCCAGCCAGGCGCATCCAATGGGATTCTCTGCCATACGGATTTCTCTTCGTTTCTGAAGAATCTCCTCGTCAGTTGAAGGCCCCAGGTCTGCTGCTCATCCTTGCCAAAACGAAGCTGTGTGAGAGGGATTTTCATTTCAGCAGTCCAGCCGTTTTGGTTGATGGCACTTTTGACATACCACACCGGGTTCCAACTGGCATCTTCATTTGCCCCATTTTGTGTGATGACCTTGTCACCTTTAACTCCAGCTGCTGTTACGGTAAATGAAAAAGCCGAACTCAGATCATGGTCTGTGTCGAAAGCCACTTCTACCCAATCCCCGTCATTGCCATCCCTTCTTGACATGCGACTGTTAATGGCCTCCGGGCTTGAATCAAGGCACTTAATACCAACATAAATATACTTCGTGTCATACAGAATGCTGAACAGTGTTTGCTGAGATGGAGCTGTATTCTCAGCCGGAGTGCGCTGAATGAAATCCCCTCCCCAGAGGTTTGCAGAATCTATCTTCCATATGTTTTCATTGAGCTTTCCGTCAATAAGGGGAATCTCTGCTTCCGTAATTTTTATAGCTGTGGAGTTTTTTTTGAGAATTGTATTCTGTTCTTGATGAGCAATGACCTGAAAGGTCAGAAGCACTAGAATGAAGGACAGTTTGATGCGGAACGAGAGCATAAGAAATCCGGTTTTGTGAAAATGATTTGACAAAACTGGAGCAAGCTTTTCTACATTGCCAGTATGCTGATTGAATGGTTTTGAGGGGCTTAGCTGAAATTTTTTCAAAACGGCATATCCGATTGTTGTCTACCTTTGGGACATGGAATTGAAGTATTTCAGGTTGATAAAAACCATAGCAGAGGAGGGTAACATTGCCAATTCCTCCGAGCGGCTTTTCCTTACCCAATCGGCCCTGAGTCATCAGTTGAGAGACCTGGAGGAAAGGTTGGGCTTTAAGGTTTTTCACCGTACGCGTAACAAGTGGAATTTGACAGAGGAGGGGGAGGAATTGCACAAACTGGCAAATACCTTGCTCAAATCAATCGAAGAAGGTTTTCAGACAATCCAGCAAATCAAAGAAGGCTCAAAGGGTACGATCAGGCTGAGTGCTGAATGCCATTCTTTCTTTCATGGTCTGCCGGCTTTTGTGCAGAAGATGGCGGTGCTTTATCCTGAGATACAGATCGATCTGAGTCTCGGAGCTACCCATCAAACCATCTCGCAAATACTTTCCGATGAACTTGATATAGCGATCGTTACTACGGAACCTGCTACTGAAGTACTGACCAGTATGAAAGTGTTTAAGGATGAGATTTTTGTGCTAATGCATAAGGAGCATTTCCTACATGAGTTGGATTATATAGATGCCAGCCACTTCTCTGATGCTCATCTGATTATCAATTCCTTTCCTATGGAAAATGTATCGGTTTACGAGCATTTTCTGAAGCCAAATCGCATTACACCCCGAAAGATTTCAGCAATACCTTTTACAGAGGTATCGCTGCAAATGGTTAAGGCGAATATGGGGCTGATGTGCCTGCCCAAGTGGACTTTGAATTCCTTTAAGCTGCCTGAGGACCTCATCTTTAAGAGAATTGGTAAGTATGGCTTGAAACGAACTCATTATCTGGTAGTGAAGGAAGAGAATCGAAACAAAAAGCACTTTGAGGCCTTTATTGCTAATTTTCAGGAAGAGTTTGTTGGGTAGTTTCTGGTTTTGAGTTTAAAAAGTTTGAGGGTTTACTAATAACTGTTTCTCTTCAAATGTTGGATGTAGTTATCCAGCAGTCCCCGGATTTGTTCTGCAGCGACAGGGTTAGCTGAATGAACGTGAAATTGAAGATTTCTCAGGTCGAGTCCTGATTCATAAACCAACCATTTGGCGGCAGCATAGCCATCTGGTGCAAGGTTATCATCGTTGTCAAGCCCCAGATCATTGTCAAAGCTGATGAATTCAGGGAGACCATTTTTTTGAATGTAGCTGAGAAAGGCATCGTAAGACCGTACGAGGTCGAATTCATGGGCTCGTTCAGAAGGGTAGACCATGTCAACCGTGCGAATATCGTCAAGGAAGAGTTTTTTCATAGTCGACCCGTTATTGTTCAATTACTTAATGATTATGTGGTTGTCAACCAGCTCCAATGGCTCATTCAAAAGTTCTCTGATTATTTTAGGGAGTCCGGCTGCCCTGTTTTCGTATGCGGTGGTTTGTATCTGGTTTAACAATACATTGAAATACTCATCTGAATAGAAAATGTCTCTCAATAAATAACTTCCGTTTACCTCGTATAAAGAAACGGACAGGTAGGTTTCGACCAAAGTAAGTTGCTTTTCATGATAGAAGTGAGTCCGCTCACGAGTGATATCTACGTTTAATGGATAAATGCATAACTCTTTCAACTCAGGGAGACTTTTTAAAATATACCTGATCAAGTGAAAATCAGTAATGGTTTGACCTCTGGAACTCCATCCATAATTGGCAAGAGAGTAGACAAATGAATCTTTGAATTTGTGCACCGTTACATGAGCTCCAGGATCAGATATTTGGAAGTGATTATTGTCGAAAAATCGTATTTCGTCCTGAGGTCGGAAAGCTTCAAGAACCCTTTCAACGACTCGTTTATTAATTGCTTCTGCCGGAATGAAATAGGCATTTGAGCCTTCATAAGCCATGTAGGGAATATCAGCAAGCTCAGTTTTGTAATACTCTAATGGATGGGTGGAAGACATAATCAGATGTTAGCTTAATGAGGTATTGCGCTAGTCGCTTCCTAATCCTCCTAAAATCTTTAACTCTTTACCCTTCTGCGGAGGTCCGTCCAGCAGGGGCATAGCGGTGCCAATTAAAGCACGTACTTCCGGCTTTTTCAAAGATTCGTCATGATCAGATTTGCTGTCCCATACTTCAGTGATCCAAAGTAAATTACCGTCTTCTGCATCCAGACTTACCACATAAGAGATGCATCCTTTAGAGGTGGAAACAAGTTCTGAGGCTTTGAGCAGGATCTGACCTAGTTCTTTGGCTTTGCCTTCTTTGGCTTTCAAGCTGGCAATCAGCCCATATTTGTGAGTTGTCATTTCTGAGGTTTGTGCTTGTGTAATTGAACCTACGAAAAGAAACAGAGTGAGTATGATGGAGGTCTTCATCTTGGAGAACATTATATTGCAATATGCAGAATATCCATGATCCGGACCGGAACAGTTTTATTGCTGAATGACTGCCGCATTTTATTCAGCCTGAATAGGCTTAAATTTTACTTGGTGATGTTTTTTGGATAAAAGCCATTTTTGATACCTGTATATGGCGTTTTTGACTAATCGATCTTGTCCGCGGACAAGAAACGGACAAAAACATGTTGGCTTCTCAGTGTTTTCTCATTTCAGATAGGCAATGCTTCCTGTCTTTAAAAAAACTATGAGATGGATGAGAAAAAAGAACTGTTTTATGAAGTTTTAGTGAAGGTCAATATAACTCAAGTTGTTTCGTCCAACTGATAGCTCATGGCCTATTCATTAGGGGCTAATTTTCTGATAAGCTTTCTTTTCAATTCAATAAAACCCAGGGATATAACCATTCTCTGGATAGATTGATGCAGGTTAATTTTGAGTAGGCAGAAGTAAGTGACAAAGGGTCTATTCTGAATAGGCCTTTTTTCATTTCCGCTTCCATAACATTACGTTTATTACTTCATTTGCAACAATTGGGCAAACAACAGATATATAAGAAAATGCATGTGGCTAATAAAAACGGGCTGACCGTTTTTATGCATGTAGGTTTTTGGTCTCTGGTGTTTTTATGGCCGCTGCTTTCCTTAGATGATAACGTACAAAGACAGCATATCGTCAACCGAAATTGGCTATCTACTCTAAGCCTCTTTGCCGTTTTTTATATCAACTATTTCATTTTAGTTAATCAATACTTTTTCAAATCGAAGAAGGTCCTGTTTTACTTCTTGAATATCGTCTTGATTGTTGGTATTATATTTTCGGCCAAATACTTTCGTGAATTGGATGTCTTCAGCCCTTCCTTAAATGGAGTCAGACAAAGAGAGATTAACACAGGCACAATGCCTTATATGCAAATGGTCTTGTCCATGGTCTTAAGTATAGGCATGTGTGTCGGTTTAAAAACCAGTAAGGAAAGGAATAGGAACGAGTTAATCTTGCAGGAGGTAAAGCAAACCCAATTGAATGCTGAAATCAAATATCTCAGGTATCAAATTCAACCTCATTTCCTGTTCAATACTTTAAACAATATCTACTCCCTAATTGATAGCGCCCCCGCTACAGCCAAAACGTCTATCCACAGCCTGAGTAAAATGATGCGCTATTTGCTTCATGATGCTGGTACAAACAAAGTACCTCTTGTGAAAGAAATCGACTTTCTAGAACGTTATATCGAGCTGATGCAACTAAGAGTATCGGTCAATTTAAGCTTGGAAAAAAGCTTCCCCATTATTAACCAGCCCATCCAGATAGCACCTCTTCTGCTCGTTTCGTTTATTGAAAATGCCTTTAAGCACGGAATTGATGCAGTACAGCCAAGTCATATAAAGGTCAAGCTGACGATTGAAAATGATGCCATTTATTATAGGGTGGTCAACTCCTCCTTTTCACAAAATGAGACCAACACAGATTCTGGCATTGGATCGGAAAATTTAAGAAAGAGACTTGAATTGTTGTACCCGGATAGATTTGAACTGAAAGAGCAAGAGCAAGACAATCGCTATACCGCCACCTTAATACTTAAATTAATAGATAATGATTAGATGCTTGCTGGTTGATGATGAACCTTTGGCCCTTGATCTATTGGAGGGTTATGTAAACGATACTCCTTTTTTAACGTTGGTGGCAAAATGTAGCAATGCGATTTCGGCCATTGAGAAAATGGACGAAGAGGATGTTGACCTGATTTTTACGGACATCCAAATGCCCAACTTATCGGGGATGGAATTTTCGAAAATGATTTTGAATCAGGGAGCAAAAATCATTTTCACTACTGCCTTTGAAGGGTTTGCCTTGGAAAGCTATAAAGTGAATGCAGTAGACTATTTGGTCAAGCCCATCAGTTATCCCGAGTTCTTTTCCGCTGCGAATAAAGCAAAAAAGCAAATTTCAAGTCAGTCAACACCTACAAAGGGGACAAGCCAGGATGAAGATTACATCTTTGTCAAATCCGAATACAAGTTGATCAAAATAGTGCTGAAAGACCTGATCTACGTTGAAGGCCTAAAAGACTATTTAAAGTTTTACACTGTCAATTCAGAAAAGCCAATCATGTCTTTAAAAAGTATGAAATCTTTAGAAGAAGAACTTCCTGGCAAAGACTTTATGAGGGTGCATCGTTCATTTATGGTGAACTTGAAAAAAGTAACCACCATAGATCGTAGTCGCATTGTATTTGGCAATAAGTACATTCCTGTTTCAGAAAAACATAAAGATGCTTTTCAGAAATTTATCGATTCTGATTTTTCGAAATAGACAAAATCTATCAAAACGTCTATAACATCTCCCTGTACATCCATTTCTTTTTAGTCAGCACTTAGTCCTATGCAAGTTTGTGGCTCAACAACTAGCAATAACGCTTTAATCAAAAAGACATGATGAAAAAAACTTTGATAGTACTGAGTTTTATCCTTTGCGCCTCCAGCGCCAATGCTCAACTCGGTAAAACAGAATATGAAAAGATTGACAGTCTGTTTTTGGACTGGAACAAACCCAATAATCCAGGAGGTTCCATAGGCATTGTCAAAGAGGGGGAGGTAGTTTTTTCCAAGGCATATGGACTGGCAAGTTTAGAGTACTTGGTACCAAATACGAGAGAGACAATATTCAATATTGGATCCATTTCTAAACAATTCACTGCTATAGGAATTATAAAACTGGCTTTAGAAGGAAAACTCTCAATAGAGGACGATATCCGAAAGTACATGCCTGATCTGCCTGACTTAGGAGAAACAGTAACCATTCGTCATATGCTGCACCATACCAGTGGTTTAAGGAGTTTTCATGCGTTGTTGGACCTTGCAGGTTGGAGGTTTGACGACTCAAGAGACAATGAAGACCTCTATCGATTTATGCTAAAGCAACGAGGATTAAATTTCAAACCAGGAAGCGAGTTTGGTTATAGCAATACCAACTATATGTTGATGGTCAATATCATTGAAAAGGTGACAAGTGAAAAATTTCCGGAATGGATGAAAAAGGAAATATTTCAACCTCTGGGAATGATAAACACCTATATCGAAGAAGATTATATGAGTGTTGCCTCAAATAATGCTACTTCTTACTATACCAATCGAAGCAATGACCTTTTTAGGGCTGCCCCGCATTGGGGGTATGTCGGTTCAGCAAACGTGCATTCTACGACTACTGATTTACTGAAGTGGTTAGGGAATTTCAATAACCCTCAAACTGGCTGGGAGACTCATTTTGAAATGTTGATCACCCAAGATCAACTGACTGACGGAGGTATAAACAACTACGCTTTTGGCGTATTAGTGAATGATAATAAAGGCATTAAAAGTATTGAACACAGTGGAGCTACGGGCGGCTATATCTCAAACATGGCAACTTATCCGGAAGAGAATTTAAGCTTTGTTATTCTAACTAATTTCCAAAGTTCAAATGTGCGTCAAAAATCTGCTGACCTCTTTAATATTCTCTTGGGCGACCAGGTGAAAAGCAAAAAAGCACTTGACCAGCAGAATTTTAAAGCAGTCAATCTTTCAGAAAAAGACTTGAAAAAATTTGAGGGGTCTTACTGGGATGATATACGAAATTTTGAACGCCAAATTTTACTCAAGAATGACACCTTGAGATACTCTATTCCCGGTCGCAGAGATTATGCAATGGTGCCAGTTGGTAATAATGAATTCCAAAGATTGGGTGGCCGTGAGGAAACTAATATTAGATTTGACATATCTGGAAAAACGTCCAATATGATCATCACATGGAGCAATGGAGATGTTTATAAATCTCAACGCTTTGAGCCTGTCGTTTCCAGCAAGGAAGAATTGAAAGCTTATGCAGGGACATTTTACAGCCCTGAAGTTGAAAGCGCATATACCATATCTTTTGATGGAGAGAAATTAACTGGCTATCATTCTCGACATGGAGATTTCTCAATGAAAAGGGTCCGAAAAGATATTTTGGAAGGGCGTGGGCCACTGCGAAATGTTAAGTTCCAAAAAAATAAAAAAGGAGAAATAACGGGGATCTTCGTTTCTAATGGAAGGGTTAGAAATCTTTGGTTTAAAAAACAGGAATAGATTCATTGTCTGTTTTTAAGAATTTCTTAATTATTTCCCTTCGGGATATGAAGTCTGTTTGAAATCAACTAGTACAAATCAATGCAGAAGAATAGATAATGAGTGGTGAATTTTTTTAAAGTGAAACTGAGACTTACTTATGTTTAGTAAAAAAAGAGCTATCATGAGATAGAGCCAAAAAATGAACAAAGATTCGGATAAATCATTGCCTTAGCTCTAATGAATTCACGCATTCCACATGAGATATCTTGCAGTACTCGTTCTATCCTTTCTCACTATGACCTGTAGCAGTCAGAAGAAGGCTTTGCTCAATCCTGCTTCGCCAGAATGGACCAAGTCGGCTCCTGATAGTTTTGTAGTGAAAGTGGAAACGAGCAAGGGAGATTTTGAACTTACTATAACAAGAGATTTTGCGCCCATTGGGGCAGATCGTTTCTACAACCTAGTAAGGCTTGGTTATTATGATAATGCTCGTTTTCATCGGGTAGTGCCGGGCTTTATTGTTCAGTTTGGCCTGGCAGGGAAGCCGGAGGTTAGTCAGATATGGATGAACGAACCTATTACCGATGATGTGAATAAAATCAGTAACGAGAGAGGCACTATTGCCTTTGCCTTTACAGAATCGGGCACTCGTACCACCCAGCTTTATATCAATACGGTAGATAATTCACGACTCGATGCCCAGGGCTTTGCACCCTTAGGGAGGGTGACCAGGGGAATGGAGGTAGTGGACCAACTGTACTCTGGTTATGGCGAAAATTCAGGTGGAGGAGTACGCAGAGGTGATCAAAGTAAGATTGTGGCCGAGGGGAATGTTTATCTGGACAGGGAGTTCCCCAGGCTAGATCGAATTATCAGGGCCTATATTGTAAAGTAGTTAAGCAGGGCTGTTGATCTCTGCCTGATATTTCTGTACTTAGAAAATCGATCGAATTGCAATCATGAAAAACACACTTTCCCCTTTAAAAACACTTTTTTCACTCTGTCTCATGTCGTTCACTCTAGTTAGCGCCTGCGATCATGGCGAAGGACATTCAGATAATGATTCAGAAAAAGCAATGCCTGAAAAACAATTGAGACATGTAGTACTCTTTAAATTTAAAGAAGGTGCCGACCCTGCAGCTATCAAAAAGGCAGAGGATGCTTTTATGGCATTGCCAGCTAAGATTCCGGAGATCAAGGGCTTTGAGTGGGGACTGAACAACAGCCCGGAGGGCCTGGAAAAAGGCTTTACTCATTGTTACTTCCTTACCTTCAATAGCGAAGAAGACAGGGCCATCTACTTGCCGCACCCTGACCATCAGGCTTTTGGTAAGCTATTGGGTGATATTCTTGATGATGTGCTGGTGGTAGATTACTGGAATAAATAGCGTTTACCAATTTCTGACTTGATGAAATCCGAAGAATTACGTCTTTCCGACAATCAGGATAAGGTACTGATTCTAAAGGCCCAAATAAAGGGACTGCAGGAGGAATTGCGGGCTGTTGAGCAAAAAACAGTGACTTTTGAGAACATTCTCAGAACGGAATTAGGTAGCATGTTGATAGAAGTTCAGGAACTGACCGTTTTGTACAAGCAGCAAAAGCAGGCGAAGAAGACAAAGCGTCAGGAGCAAAAGAAAAGAGGGAAGAACTACAAAGCCCCTGTAGGATTAAAATCTATTTCACAACAGCCCGAAATACAGTCTCAGAAAGTTGAAGATAAAGAAATGAAGCGCCTGTACCGGGAGGCCATGCTGCATGTACATCCGGATAAATTTTCTATGCAGGAAGAGAAAATGGACCTGGCCACCGAAGTGACTACCCGGTTAATTGATATCTATCAGTCAGGAGATTTGAAGGCACTGGCCTCTTATCACCGATATATCTTTAGCGGTAATGCACTGGAAGGAGTGGAGCATGAAACTGTATCAGGAGATATGCTCGGCCCAAAAGACGATTACCTGGAAAAGGAGATTGAGCGATTAGAGCAGGAATTGGCTGATGCCAAAAAACAACAAACCTATAAGGTGCTTACTGAGTACGATGACCCATTGACTTTTCTGGAGGAGTTAAGGGTTTATTACAGAGATCGAATCGCTAAACTAAGAAGGCGGACAAGGACATGAAGAGGGGAACTGGTAAATTGTATTGGGTATTGGGTATTGGGTATTGGGTATTGGGTATGGAGTAATTAGTATTGCGTATCAGGTACTGGGATGGGGGATTAGGCATTTGGCTTTTTCCAGAGTTGTCCCTCTTTTTTGATCAGACAATGATAACATCCACTGTATTTACCGTCAATATTGTACCAGACATGTGAAGCGCCCACATTTTCACAGTTTGATTTTTTCCCGGCCAGACCCAGATTGATCAAGAACCAAGGCAAGCTGCCCCTTATATGCGTTCTCCAGGCATATGGATGCTTTTCGCCATTCCAGGTATTTATTTTCTTATCCATTTCTTTTCATAAAATCGGTCCAGATGTAATTGGGCTGCCAGATTTCTTCCATCGCTCTTCGGGCTTCTGCCTTATCATGACCCAGTACTTTGGTTCGGTACATAAATACAAAGCTGGAAACGCGCCAGTTGAGCGCACAATGGATGTGAACACCTTTTTTTTGAGCATGCAGGTCCATTAGGGAAGAAAAGAGTGCAAACTGTTCATCTTTGGGGTCTTCCCACACTACAGGAATATGCACGTAGTTCATATCGTTCTCAGAAACCAGTTGCCCCTCATTGGCAAGGGCTCCCTTTGAGTCAGGCATGGCCAGGTTAATCACCGTTTCAACTCCCAGGGCTTTAATCTGAGAAAATTCTTCTTCTTTTGGCTGGCCTGAAGTATGGATATGGTTGGTGATTTTTCTATAGTTGATTATGCTCATTGTGGGAGTTGATTTAAGAGTTGAGGGTTTACTTTTTACAACCTTCTCTTTTTACGGAATAAGTGAGCGAAGTGATTTTCCAATCTGCCTTTTCTTTGATCAAAGTAAAGGTTTCATAACCACAGTGAGAAAACTTATCGTTGATCCAGAAATCGTACGGGCCGCTGACTTGAGCAATGTGGTCTGTAACAGTAATGGATATCTGGCCTTCCCGAAAGCGTTCTTTGAGCCTGTCTTTTCCAAAGTTTCCTTTAAGTGGTGATGAACCGGTGGTGGTCGAGTCGCCTGTTACAACAATACGGTAAGAGTAGGCGTTTTGTGTCATCAGGGCATCAAAAGCCGCAGCGTTCCGGTCGTCTATCGCTTGCATAAAGGCATCGATCACTGTCATCACCTCCTTTTGGGGAGTGGTGGCCTCTTGAGCAAAAGTGTTTGAACAGAATAGTAATGAGCTAAGTATTATAAGGGATTTGTATTGCAGGTCCATGGACTAAAGATATCCATCTATGGCATAACATCAGCCTTTCTTGAGTTTTCTGATGGGCGGATCAACCTCAACTCTTAGGTTCCGTTACTCAATGCGCGATGATTTATTTCCGCTAACTTTCTCTCATGTCAGAAATTTCGGTTGATATCTGGTCTCTGCTATTGGCGGCAAGTGCTGTTCAGGGCATAGTCATGGGGGTATTATTGCTAAGCAACAGAACCCAGCAACAGGCGAATCGCATGCTTACATGCCTGCTGCTGCTGATTATCTGGGTTCAGATTGAGTTTTTAATGGTGCGTTCTGCCAGGGAGGTAGACTTCAACCTGTTTTATGGTACGCGACATGGTGTCTGGCTGGCACTGGGCCCTTTGTTATATCTCTATATCAGCTCCTTTACATCCGATCGTTTCAGGTTCAGGCCCGGTTATCTTCTGCATTTTATTCCCTTCACTGTGTTTACCATGCTGTTGCCGCTGTTATTTGCCGAGGCCATTCCCGAGCAGGGTAAATATTACGGTATGCTGAGCGTGATGAGAAGCTCACCTGAGGGGCTCACACCATTGCAGATGTTTTATGGCTTCTTGTTCTTTCTACAGTTTATCCATGCTGGATTCTATGCCTTTTTTGGGATTAGAGCCCTGAGGAACTTTACCATTAACCAGGGTGCTGGCATTATGATTAAAACAGCCCGCCTGCGCTGGATGAAAAGGTATACCATCATCTTTGGCTCGATTTTACTGATGTGTCTGGTCTATTTTTCCGTATTGTTCTATTCCAGTATTTATGAGCGCTGGATGGATTATTTGTTGATTCTGCCCACGACCATCTGGATGTATATGTTGGCTTTTAATGCCTATAAAAATCCGTTTCTATTCAGAGACGATCTGAAATATGCCTTAAGTCAAAAGAAGTACGCAAAATCGACATTGGATGGAGGCCTGGCGGATAGGTACGAACAAATTATCATCAGATACCTGGAGGAGGAAAAAGCCTATCGTAACCCAGGAATGAAGCTGTCTGATTTATCCGCTGCATTGGAGGTAGCTCCCCACGATTTATCACAGGTGATCAATCAGCGTTTTGAATGCAACTTTAACGAACTCATCAATCGCTATCGGGTGAAGGAGGCACGGGAGCTGTTGGCTGATCACTCGAATGATCTCAATATGCTTGAGGTAGCCTATGCCGTGGGCTTTAACAACAAGGCTTCGTTTAACAATTATTTTAAGAAAATCACAGGCTCCACGCCTTCACACTATCGTAAGAATGGCAAGAATAAGTAAATCTTTATAAGAATAGGCGATTTTACTTAGCCATTGATCCTTTTTGTCCTCAGTTCAAAAACAAAAAAGATCATGATTCGAAAGACAATTACACTACTTACCTGTTTACTACTTCCCGCATTCGCTCAGGCCCAGGTTAAAGCCTATCCGGTAGATTCCTGGCATTCCAGCATTTCATTCAGTGCCCGATTTGGTGGGCTGGTACCAGTGCGTGGTAGCTTCGATCAATTTTCCGGTACGGTACTGCTCGATGAAAGCGACCTTACCAAAACCTCCGCTACCATTTTTATTGCTGCTGCCAGTATCGATACGGGTCTGGGTATGAGAGATAACCACCTTAAAAGCGATGACTTTTTTGATGTAGAGAAACACCCTCAGCTCAGTTTTTCCAGCACGCGGGTGATCATAGAAAATAATGCATTGGTAATGGAAGGAATACTGAGAATGCATGGTGTGGCTAAGGAGGTGAGGATACCCTTTGTACTGGCCCACGGTGAGCAGCCTGATCCATGGAAGAATTTCAGAATTACCCTGCAGGGAACGTTGGAGCTCAATCGCCTGGACTTTGGCATAGGAGAAGGTCAGGATACCATAGGGGAGACGATCACTATCGACCTGGTCATTTCCGCCCGGATTTTTAATACTGAGACCATCGCCCTTTTTAATCGCCCTTTTGGTATAGAGATGATGAAGGCTTTTAAGGAGGGAGGCACAGAAGCAGGAAGAAAGGCATATGAAAAGCTTAAGGCATCAGGAGATAAAGATGCTGTGAAACCCGGGAGCTTTGAGTTCCTGCATCTGAAACTAAAGCAGACGGGGCACATTCGGGAAAGCCTGCTGGCCGCTGAATTCTTTGTGGAGATTTTCCCAGAGGATGCTGAAGCTCAGAGCTTACTAGGTTATGCGTATTATGAGCATAAGGACCTGGAAAAGGCAGGGAATACCTTTCAAAAAGCATTAGCGCTGGATGAAAAGGAAAGCCTGGCCCTGGAAATGCTTAAGGTGCTGAAATAAAATTCCCTTGTTGAAGCTAGATGTCGAGTGGGCTGGTAGAAGATTTATCTGGCTCCTTTCGATAAAGCGACCATGGCAGCGCGTGCTTCTACGGCATTGCTGATAGGACTGTCAAAATTGAAGCGCACTTTCTCATCATTGACGAATACATCGAAACCGAGGGCATCTATACCCACCATACGGACTTTGTCTTCCGAACCAATATTCATTTGCTTATAATGTCTACAATAGAGATGCAGGTCTTTCATATGGTCTTCATTCATATGCTCAACTACGCGGTCTTCACCTTTTCCCTGAAAAGGATTGCCGATCAGAAAGTCTGAGGGTTCAAACCAATAAATGGCCCCGAAGCCTCCTATATACCTGACGGATATGGGCCTGATTCTGTAAAAGGAGAAATTGTGCGTATTGTGATAACCTCTTGAGTTAGGGAAATGCCTGTAGTATCGTTCTTTGGCAAGTTCCTGGTTATCCGGAAGCGGCTCGGCATGCCCGATGATACAAAGACGACCATTGGACTGCACATCGTTGCTGTCTTTGAGAATGGTAATGGAGCAGCGATCGTCTTGCTGAATGTTTTTAGTGTGCTGCGCAATGGTAGAAATAAGAATCACGGGCATTCCCTCACCATCCAGACTATAAGGTACCACAGAGCCAAAAGGGAAACCTTCCAGCTTGGCCGAAAGGGTAGAGAGTACTCCAAAATCTTTGGCATTATAGAGCGCTCTGGCATTCGCTATCGATTCTGTGGTCATTTGTCTGTGCTTTCTGTAAAACTGGCTAAAATTATGGAAGTGTTGAGTCTTCTTCCGAAAGAATTTTGGCAGTGAATTTTTTCAGGAACACTCTACTCACCATTCTTAGTACCTGGGTTTTCTGATGCATCCAGATCCATTGCAGAAGGTATTACTCTTTCATTTTTATTCGTGATGGGCCATTCATAGCTTTTGGTTGTTTTTAAACTTCTCAGTGCTACGAAGAATAGCATTATAAGTAATAGCTCTCTTGCGAAATATAATATCGATGAGAAGAGCTGATGGCGTGCTAAGGTGGGGCCAAGCCCTACTTCATTGTTTTGTATGTATTCTTCCATGCTGTCAGAAAAGAATCCGCTGCTCACAATTTGAATAAATATGTTTCCTATGAAAATAACCAGGAAGGAAATTCCGAGTATTCTAAAATGCTTGTATCCGAGGCGATCAAATGGAAGCAGTAGTGGTTTCTTTAATTGAAGAATTATTAAGGCAACCAGCCCTGCGATTATGAGCAGATCTAAGAATTGAGCGAAGTAGATTGCCGAGGTTAACGAGGATGGAAAAAATAGAAAGAAAATTCTGTCAAGGAATGATTCGAGGATTGGAAGCCCTTTGTAAATCAATATGCCGCTGATAATCAATACCAGAGAATGGCTGGCGACCGTACTAGTTTTTGTCATATAAAGATTAAACTAGTCTTTCTTACCCATATTTACGAACTCCTCAGGTCCAAATATCATCCTAACCATTCGTGTCAGATGGTTTGGAGCCTTTCCTACTCTTTATTTTTAATCCTCTCACCTTTAATAGGGGAGTAGTCTTCCTTCACCTTACCATTGACCAGGATCTCTTCAAAGAAAGCTTTGGCTGTAGTGGCCTGACTCATGTTTTCTACATTCTGGATTTGAAAATGGAGGTGTGGTTCCGAAGAATTGCCCGAGTTACCACAAAGCCCCAACAAGTCACCTTGCTGAACCTGCTGGCCTTGCTTTACCACGATGCTGGCCTGCTTGAAATGGGCGAAGAACAGGTATTCATCGTTGGCGGTTTTGATAATCACGGTGTTGCCCGGAACGTATAACGTATTCATTACTCCGGGTACATTGTCTTTGACACCGTCTACCACCTGCACCACTTCACCGCCAGTCGGGGCTATAATCTCCTGACCAAATACGTAGTAGTCGTCATTGGTTTGTCCGGTGGTCTTATACGAGAGGTTTTTCTCGTTGGTCATCACCAGGTCGAAGGCAGTCTTTTGTTGCTTATAGTCCACATGGTAGTTGAGTTCACGAGTATCTCCTCCCCAAAGTACCGTCCATTCACCGTTAAAGGGAAGGATCATTTTTGAACTGTTTCGCTCCAATTCGGGAGCGGGACTCTCTTCGACATATTCCTTTACCAACATGCCGTTAATCTGTCCTTTGATATCAGCAGCGATATAAAGTCCCAGGGTACCGTTTTCAAAGTCTGTTTTGTACAAGGCTACGGTGCCATTTTCGTATTTGATAAATTCACGTTTGTTGATTTTACCGGCTTGTGCTTTGAGGTTGGTCAGAAACTGAGTGGTATTGCTGAGGGGCAGTGCTTCTTTCATCTGACTGGAAAACATACCGAAAATGGAATCATACGAGGCGGCATTGTAGAACTCTTCAAAGCTAGCCACTGCTTGTTTTGAATGAGCGGTTTCATTTTGTGCACTGAGTGTAGTGACCAGGCAGATAAGGAAAAGGGTGCATATAAGTTTTTTCATGGTTTCTTGAATAATGAGTAATGAGTATAATGTATTGCGTATCCTGTATAGGGTATAGGGTATAGGGTATAGGGTATAGGGTATAGGGTATAGGGTATAGGGTATAGGGTATAGGGTATAGGGTATGACAATCTACGCTAGGGCTTCGATGTCTGAGAGGACAATCTTTGCTAAAGCTTCGATGTCTGAAATGACAATCTTGGTTAAAGCTTTAATTTATGGGAGGTTAGTCTGTACTGTCCAGTTGCTGCTGAACCCTTTCAATGTCTGCAATCAGTGGGTTGAGAGTTTTCTTTACAGCTCTTTTGTTGAGCCATACGATAAAGGCATTGAAAACAGCCAGAGCTATGGTAAATCCAATCTTATTGGACGTATCCATGGGCAGGTGATTTATTAAACTTCCCGACCATTCTATATTGGATGGGTAACCGAGACTCCAGACAAAGACCAGGTTGAGAATATAGGGAGGCAATACATACCAGTACAATACCGTGTTGAGCAGCTGGTGCTGGTCCAGCATATTTGTTTTCTGATTTTCAAGCTGTTGCTTAAAAGGAAGTGACAGGTTTTCCCTGATCCTTCTCTTTTGTACAGACCTGAATTTGTAAATGACATAGAGTGCCCAAACGACAGTAAGCAGACTGGCGATACGGGTGATAGGATAGGGGATTTCATAAGCGAGATATCCGAAAATTGGCAGCACAATCAAGGCTCCTACAATTTCTCTGAAATCTCTCTTACGAATGACCTTTTCGATCCGGTTCATTCTGGCATTGAGGTCAATCATCAGCCTGGACAAATCAAACTTGATCCGCTCTATTTCAGACGAACCTTTCCATATATCTTTGAGTTCTTTTTCTAACATCTCATCCTAGTTTTGGGGTGATACAATCGAAGAGCATTTTTCTGATCCTCTTCATCTTGACAGCCACATGATTTTCCGTAAGCCCTGTCACCTGGGCTATTTCTTTATAGGGTAGTTCTTCCAGGTACAGAATGACGAGCGACTGATCGCTTTCATTCAGGCTGGCAATACAATCGCGCAGGGCCTGATACCTTTCTTCCCGAACCTCGTCAGGTCCGCTTTGTACAGGCATAAACTGAATAGATTCCAGGCGTACGTTTTTGCTGTCGACCTTTTCGAGTTTCATTTTGGCTCTGAGGCAAACATTCAGTGCAATTTTGTAAAGCCAGGTACCTTCTCCCGATTGGCCTTTGAAGCCGGGAAACGACTTCCATGCATGATAGACTACTTCCTGAAAGAGGTCCTGCGGTTCTACGGGCGCTATGGCGTAGATGCGACAAATCCGGTAGATCTTGTTCTTATTGTCTTCCAGTACCTGCTCAAAGGTTTTTTTCGGTTGCTGCATTTCAGTTTTTCGACTGTCTACTAATATTAGTGACAAGCCTGATGGAAATATGACAGCAAAGGAGAAAAATATTTTCAGGAATAGATAAAAGAGAGGTAATGGGCCCTAATCATAGGGGCTATAGTTGATTTTGCGGATACCTTTATTCCGGAGGGCGGTCTGAATATCCACAATGATCCCCATTTTTGTTTCAGGGTGTACGTGCATTGAGAGCCAGATTTCTTCCCTGATCACTCCGCTGTCAAGAAGTTTTTTTATGGCCTTGTCGAGCTCTGAATCAAAATCTTCAAAGACGATTTCCTCGCCTTCCATTTTGAGTTTGTGATTCTCAGCCACCTCATGGTGAACGGTGGCATGTTGATGTCTGGCTACAATTACATAGACTGATAGTAACATACCATATTTGAGAGGGGTACCCTTTAACTTGAGAATGTTGACTGGGTCAATACAACTTCTGAAGGAGGTTTCGCTGATATATTTGTAACGAGTAATGTCAATTTTATCCAGTACATCAGGTTTGAGGTCGGCACGAACCTCGTTCAACAGATTGATGTAATCATTGCCTGAGTTGTTAGGGGGCACTATTTTCAGCGCTACTATCTCTCTTTCCAGCTTATCCAGCTCTGCATAAAAATCAAAGTTCTTTCCAAAAGCCTGAATCCAGCAATCCAGCAATTCATTTTGATCATGCTGTGCCTGTAGAAAGGAGATGGATATAAATATCACCATCAGGGTGCAAAAGAGTCGTTTCATGATCTGGTTACCTGTCCGGAATTACTCGTACAAATCAAACCCAAAGAGAAAAAAAACCGACCAGTTTTGCTACCTGCCTCTTTTTTTCAATGAGAAGGGGTGGGTTATATCATTCAGGTTGAAGGCTATGTATCCGTTTGCCTGCCGTAATTATAATAATTGGCTTAATTAATCAGTCAGTGTTTCCGAGGAGTTCTATATTCAAACTTCTTTCAATTGACTATTGATAGAAGCTTGGCATACATGCCAGTTGCCCTAACCTCTTTTGTTACTTTTTGCGGCCAAAAAGTAATCCAAAACCCTTTCCGATAACACCAAATTCAAGCTTGGTTTTTACCCGCAAGGCCTGCGCGTACCTAATCCAACCAACTTGTATTTCGCGCTGTTATCGGCCTTGCCACCCTCCTGTACGTATGGAGGATTGAAAGGAATACAGGTTGTTCCTTTCAATCCTCTGACCTATGACCTGGAGGCTTGATCTAACTTTGAGCTAATCATGCTAACCTTATAACCTCTTTTCCTAACTCTGTGAAAAGGTCAATTTTGACAAAAAATCTATTCTTCCTTCAGAACATCCACAGGATTTGACCGGGCAGCTTTCATGGTTTGGAAACTGGTCATGGCCAGGGCCAGCCCTACCAGCAGTACAGCTGAGAAGGCATATTCCAAAGGCCCCTGTTCTGTATGGTAAGCAAAAGTTTCCAGCCATTTGTCGATACCAAAAACGGACAGAGGAATGGCTACCAAAATGGCGGCAAGGATCAATTTGCCGAAGTAAAGATTAACGAGTTGTAAAATTGATTTTTCAGAGGCTCCATAGACTTTTCTGATCCCCATTTCTTTCTTTCTCTGCTCGTTGGTATAGCGCACCAGGCCGATGAGCCCAAGACAAGCCACAATGATGGACACTACCGTATAGGTAGAGATCATTTTACTGAGCTTGGTTTCTTTCTCAACCATACCCATAAATGAGGTTTCCAGAAACTGAGGTTCAAAGGGGACTCCGGAAGCAATCTCATTCCATTTTTCTTCAACGCGTCTGAGTCCTTCTCCGGCATTTTGCTCTGATAGTTTGATCATCAGGTTTTTATGGTAATAATTACCCGGGTTTTTATAGATGATCAGGGGTGGGATCTCCTTCATAAATGACTGGAAATGAAAGTCTTTGACCACACCCACAATCCTTGGTGTAAAGCCCATGATTTTGTAGGTAAAGCTTTTTCCTGCTACTTCAGTAAGTCCTAACTGTCTTTTGGCAGCTTCATTTATAATCACAGCTGCTGAGTCGCTGGCAATATCATCCGAAAAATTACGCCCTTCTACAATCTGCAAATCGAGTGTAGGAATGATTCCCGGGCCCATAAAATTGGATTGTCCCCGTACCGATAACGTGTCTCCTTCATGCTCGATAGAGATTGCACCGGCATTGTAATCGCCCAGGAAGCTATACAACATATAGCCGGAGCTTACAACACTGCTCTCACTTTCGAGAGACTCTCTGAATACCTCGAGGAGGGCAGGGGTGATGTTGGAAGGCCTGACTATATTGATGAGTGCCGTGCGTTCATAGCCTACATCTTTCTGCTTGACATAGTTTACCTGCTTCATAAACATGAAACTCGCTGTGATCAAAACGCTTGTCAACACAAATTGAAAGATGATGAGCAGATTGCGGGTACCGAAAAATGCTCCTCGTTGGGTTTTAAGCCTTCCTCTCAGAATTTGCGAAGAATTAAAGAAGGCTGTTTTGGAAGCCACATAGAGTCCTGAAACAACACCAACTACCAATCCTGCAACAAGAACGATAACAACGACCTGCGGAGTTGAGAATATGCTGAGATCGGCCTGATAAAGATGTTGTTTGACGACCGATTTTAAGAGTACATCTGCCGTACCAATGGCCAGCAATGTACAGGTAACGCTCAAAAGGCATGATTCAGCCAGTAACCGGGCACTGATGGCCCAGTGTGAGGAACCCAATGTCTTTCTGATACCTATCTCTTTGGCTCTGGCCAGGGATTTTGAAGTATACAGTATGGAAAAATTGATGGATGCAATGACGATGATCACCAGGCCTACCGCCATCAGAATATGGGTGAAAAGCAGGTTGCCGGTTGCTCCGGCCTCGAACAGATTTTCAGCATTGAAGTGTATGTCATGAAAACGCTGAGCAGGGAAGGAGAAGCCCCTGGGGTCTCCGTTTGAGTTGACATATACCTTGTCAGCTGCGGCCTGAATTTTTTCATCGAGGGTTTCAATATCATAAGCAACCTTGGTTTTGAAATAGACATGTACAGGAAAACCTCCGCTGGTGGTACTCATTCTTTCCCACCGGGGAGAAGTATTTCCTGAAATGAGCATATCAAACTGAAGGTGGGAATTGGAAGGAATCCTTTCCAAAACAGCCGTGATTTTATAGGCTGTTCTTGATTTATCGGAGTTCTCGACTTCAATGGTTTCTCCCACAATATCAGTCCTGTTGAAAAAACGCTCTGCATACTTTTGACTGAGCACCATTGAGTTGGGATCTGCCAATGCCGTCTCGGAATCTCCATGTAAAAGTGGATAGTCCAGCACTTTAAAGAAGTCGGCATCGGTATAAAACCCCTGTCTTTCCGGAATATCAAATTTGTTATCGTCCACAACGATCACCTGGCTGGCCTGTATCGTCTGAAACTTGATGGCCTCTTCGATCTCCGGTATTTTATCTTCCATCATTACCGGAAGATGACCGTTGGTAATGGCCCATTTTACCTCCTGGTCTCCACGTTTAAAATAGGTGGTTGACCGGTAAATACGATCTCCATCCGGCATAAAGCGATCGTAGGAAATTTCATGATGGTAAATGGTACTGATAATGGCAAAACTGGAGATGCCTACAATAAGCAGGAGAAAGTACAGAAAGGTGCTGTACTTATCGCGCCTTAAGTTTCGGAAAGCAAGAATTATAAAAGATTTGAACATGACCTTGAGTTGTTTGAGTTTGCTCAATTTGTTGTGCAGAAAGCCATGCTCAAAGCCTAAACTTGCTAAAAGCTGATTTTTAACAAGTATTAACCATTGAATGGAAATAATAGAGGTTTGCAATAGAGCAAATGGCTTCGGGGACATCAACGCTGGATGGATATGAAGGTCGCTCTTAGATTGATAAACAGTAAGAATTGTGACGAATGCTCAGATCATTGGACTCTTTGGTCTCTGGCCAATGTCAATGTCCTTGCGTCCCGCTGAAATGATTGGTAGCCTGTCTTGAGTAGGGCCTTTTTTAGCTAAAAGCTTTGTTAAGAGATGCAGCTACTGATACAAGCTTTCAACATCGGCTTTCGTGAGTTCTATTATAACCTTCCCCATTTTCAGGGTAATAGCCTTAAAGAATCTGACCCCTTTGTCTGCGGTAGCTTCCCGTGGGTCGCCTACACCGGTGTCTTCCGATATTTTTGACCAGGGCCTTTCTGTCCAGAGTCAGCCTTCGGAGAAGGCCTTGATCTTGCTTTTCTTTTCAGCTCCGGTCCCCCATTGCTCCTTTGGCAAAACCAGGTCTGGCTGTAGGTGCAGCAGCAGGCTGGTCTCCATTTCATCGGCATGATCACCATCATGAGTGAAGAACTTGCTTTTGTCCAGGGCTCTGAACCAGTTGCTGGTACAGAGAAACATGTCAGGATATTGCAGGCCCAATTCTCTGAGCATCTGCTTAAAGTCATTACCTCCATGACTATTCAGAATCATTAGTTTGTGAATTCCCTGTCGGTTGAGCACTTCTATCACATCCTTTAAAATGGCCATCTGAGTGCTTGGATTCAGATTCATATCCAGCAGAATGTCTTGCTGGCCGGTATTGACCCCAAAGGGAATGGTGGGTAGCACAATGACCTTGCTGCCAGCCTCCCAGGCAATGCGGGCTGACTCGGCAGCGATATGATCGGCTTCAATGATATCCGTGGCATAGGGGAGGTGATAGTTGTGTGCTTCGGTAGCTCCCCAGGGTAATATCGCCAGATCAAAAGAGGTGGTTTTCAATGCTTGCCAATTGGTTTCTGCGAGTATATAAGGTCTCATGGCTGGTATAGGTTTGAGAACTTAAGGTAAGGATTTAGGCCTGAGCGGGAAAGTAGTGAAGTAGAGAATTGGCGACCGTGGTTTACATGTCATTCTCCGCCAAGCAATTAGAAAGACTCGAGCATGGGTAGCGTCAGGTTACTGGGGTTAGAAAAGTGGCCGTTTTATCCTTAAGTGACTATGGCAATGCTAAAACCAGGCGTCAATCAATTTGTCATTTCAACGAATCCTATACACTATTTTGTAAAGTTCCTGCAAGGGTGAGGGAGCCTTAAGTCCGTAGTCATTTATAACATAATTCTTAAGTCGCGTATGGATAACTGTTTTTGAGCTCGGTTGGTCAGTCCAATTTGATGAGTAACTTTCTTTGAGAATTTCCAGGTCCGAAATTTTAAGAAGGCTTAAGATATCAGCCATTTGTTGCTCGGTGAGTCTATATGTAGAACCTTTAATTGAAGGGTTAGTAAATGATTTCTTGCAAATGCTGTACTCTTTGTAAAAATCGATTTTAACCTTAATGGAAGGAAACGAGTCCGACTCAACACCGAAAGCGCTAAGGTTCATATCAATTCTTATAATTGAGTCTGTTTTGACTTTTTCATTTACATCTACAGCCTGGCCTCTGGCTATATTCGATATTCCCAAGAGCAAGATTAACGAACACAACAGGTGTAGTTTTTTCATAGTGCTTGTTGTAGAAATAACGATAGCCACCAGCATTGGATACCAATATGATATAACTGTTGAAGGCTGCTAATTATTTAACTCAATTAGTTGAATATTTCTCTGCGCGTCAAGTGGTAAGTAGTTAACAGGCTCTTGCAGGTAAAAGGGAGTATTTGACTAGAGTCCGTTACAAACCAATCTGCCGAAAGACAGATGCAAGACTTTACCTGCTTATTTCAAAGGACAAGGAGGTACTGTGGTTTGCGGTCTGCGCTCAATTATTGTTGGAAATGGTACGAGTTGCTTTTCTGTTTACGATGCGAGCGGTCACAAAAGCTTCAACACTCTCTTCATTGTGTTGAAATTTCACATAGGTGAATGTATTTTCCAGGATAAAATGATCTGAAGATATGGCCAGAAGCTTGAATTTCTTACGACCCGGCCGGTACCAATAGAGTTGATGATTGATAAGTTCCACGATACGGGTACTACCATCTTCATAATCATAATTCCCCACCCATGGTAAGAGCGCTTCGTCTGATGGCTGGATTATGGCTTCAGGGGCAGGGTAGGGCTTACCAATAGCCAGGGCCGCCATTCTGGTAGAAACGGGCCTGGGATCAGTGGCATCACAGTTTGAGAACACTGCTACAAAGACGTCTTCCTGTGGTAAGTAGATGACATTGGTTTGAAAACCTGAAATGCCCCCGGCATGCTCAATGGTATGACTTCCATTGATTTCATTCACAAACCAGCCATATCCATAGTTGATCTTCTTACCACTGTTAAGATCGTAATTACTCCAAGCCAACTGCAGTGATTTTTTAGAGATCAACTTGTTGTTGATAAGGGCACTGTTCCAGATGAGCAGGTCCTGCACTGTGGACATGAGAGCGCCAGCGGCATAGACTTGAGAGAGATTGACATACTCTGCATTTTTAAAACCGTCATTCCTGGTGTATCCATAGGCGCGATTAGGAATATTATCAACGTGGCTGCCATAGCGCGAATTTTTCATGCCCAAGGGTTCAAAAATATTGGTCCGTACAAAGTCATCATACCGCTGCCCGGAGACTTTCTCTATGATATACCCCAATATATGATAGCCGAAATTATTGTAACGATAACGCTCTCCCGGGACTGACCTCATTGCTTCATTTTTGAAGTAATTGACCAATTCTTCAGGTTCAAAATCACGCTTACGCACATCGGCATCCCACGGCACCAGCCTGACCGAGTTGGCAATACCAGAGGTATGGGTCAGTAGATGATGAATAGTGATGTGATGGCCATGTGCAGGGTAGTCAGGTAGGTATTTGGTGATATCATCGTTGAGATTGAGCTTGCCTTGTTCCATTAGCATCAATACAGACACTGCTGTAAACTGCTTGGTTACAGAGCCAATCATAAACTTCATATCGGCTTTCATGTCAACACCCAATTCCAGATTTGCTTTGCCAAAGGCCTTATAGTAGACGATCTGTCCATTAACAGCAACAAGTGCCGTTGCTCCGGGGCCACTATCAGAAAATTGAGCAGACAGGAGCTCGGTGTAGCTTTGGTTGAGGTCTTGAGCCCTGCCTGTATGTGGTTGGCTTATGAAGAAAGCGATCAGGAGAATAGAGGTTCTCAAATTAACTGGCATAGGAGATGGATGACTTTGGTTGTTTGATTATGGCTGAATAATTACCTAAAAATATAGTTGTAAAACTAATAATAATTTAGTTTATGAGAGGGCAGGTAAACAAATGGTGTCAATTGTGAAGATTCAAATTCGGGATTGGAGGCTCGGGCCTTCTGCTCCAAACGAGAAGGAGGTTCTGTCCATGAGTTCTCTGATCTGTTATCGGATCTGCTGAGACAAGCTTTTAGCAAATTCAGATTCGGTATAAACCATATGTCCTTTATGAGAGATTAACTCAAGTGCTATTCCCAATTCATCAAACCATATATCAGAGGGCTTGAAAGGGTCATTTTCGCCAAAGTATAGCTTGGTTTCTGCTTCTGGTTTTGCGGTTTCATATCTTAGCCGAGTAGAAGAGATGGCATAAAGTGATTTTACGCTGCCCGTTTTAAGGGCAAATTGCCAGGCTATGGTGCCACCAATGCTAAAGGCCAAAACATGCACCGGCTCTTTCTCCAGTTCTGTCAATTTGTTGAGGGCTTTCTCAATACCTCCATTCACAAATTGTTGGTGAAGTGCCTCCTGGCGATAGTCTGTTTTGTTCACAGAGCCCAGTTCACAGCAATCGTAGTATTGGAGTTCGAAACTCTCGTTCAGCGGTTCAGTATAGTGTTCGAGCCAATCTGATTTTTCTTTCCCCCATAAATCAGAGAGAATAAGCAGTTTGCTTTTTGTACGAATGTTGGGCGGGGTCTTCCTGGATTCCAAGTCTGAAAGTTGCTCAAAAGACTCGGTTTAACCAATAGTGGGGCTGAGGGTTTGGCTTCCAAAAGCACACCAGTGCTTGTACTAGTTTAAAAGATTGTTAGCGCAGTCTTTACTTCTGGGGAATAGTACATTTAGGTTTATTTTTTATTAATACTGTTAAAAGTCAGGTACAATTTCTTCGTTTCTAAAATCTTTTTTGCCACTTTTTGCGGCCAAAAAGTAGCGAAAAACCCTTTCCGATAACACCAAATCCAAGGCTGGTTTTTACGCGCAAGACCCACGCCTACCAAATCCAACCACCTTGTATTTCGCGCTGTGATCGGCTTTGCTGCCCTCCTGGATGTATAGAGGAGGCATATGTCATAAGAGTACAGCGTATGTAAAAAATTAGTCGCCTTTAACTTTACTGATTGATCCTTCGTCTTTCAGAAGGTCCCAACTGGATGCCAACTCAAAATCGGGTGTGTTTTCAATCAATATGTCCAGGGTCCATTTGTGATTGTCTCCTACAATAACGAGTATCCGGTCCTCCTCATCTGCCATCTTCAGAAGATTGGAAGTCATTCTGATGTTTCTTCGGTACCATCTGCCAAGCCAGTCGGGTCCAACCCAATTTTTCTGAATCCCTACCCTCATCTCATACATATGCATACGGGTGATATTGGTTTTTTGCGCCTGAGGAGAGTTCCGTAGAGCGATTTGATCGTAAATGCTCTGGTTTTGGAAAACCTGTTGATTCTGTTGGAACTTTTCAATCAATGTTTTTTCATGCTGATCAAAAAAACCAGAGTCATTTTCCCGGGCATATTCACTGAAAGCATCGAAAGAAAAGGGATCTGAACCTCTGGAGAAATCGCTGAGAGAACCTATAAACTCAGTCTTGTCATCGAACAGGTAGAGGCTGTCTTGTCTCAGCTCCTGTGCAAGACGAAAACCTAACTGGTACACCTCATTTGGTTTGTCTGCTATATCGAAATCTCCTGCCAGGTATGATCGATAATCATCGTTGATCTCAGTCAGCCTTGAGGGCACCCATTCAAGGACGATTTTGGTTGGTTTGTAGCCGGAGAGCTTTGAAACCAGCTGCGATATGCTGTTTTGATTTTCGGGTTCAAGTACATCAGTCCTGAAGTGGAAAGTACCCACCACCATGATTTCTGCCCGAGGTGGTACTTCATAGTTTACGAGTTTTTCCGCCTCCGCCTCCAGGGGAGTTAGTGCTTTTTTCTTGTCCGTTTGGCAGCTCTGAGCCAACAAACATACTATGAGTAGGGGAGCAATTTTTGAAATAATGTTCATGCTTCAATTTGTCGCGATAAGTCAGGAAAGTGCCAATAAGAGCTGGCGATATCAAGCCGGTAATTAGTGAAATGACTTAAACTAAAAGTGAAACGCACTTAAGTTATGTGTGAGGCGTATCTTATCGGCAGTTAAAAATCAGTCCGCGGATGCTGCGTAAACTACATATGATGAGGGGAATTAGGTCAATCCCTTTTTTCTCAACTCCCATGAAGCACCACTCCCCATTTCGAAATCCCAATCGCTGATCTGACTATTAATTTCACCGATGATTTCTTCTACTTCCGTGTAAACAGTTCCTAAATTCTTAAAATGGGCTAATACGTCTTTGTTGTCGGGGTCTAAATGATGATCCCTGCTCCACTCCAAATAATCGTCAGATTGAGCGAACCACTCCAGCTCCCTCAAAACGAGACAGAGATTCAACAAAGGGTAATTATATCGAATGTCAGCGTATTCGTCCTCGACATAAAAATTAAAGGTCTTTCCCTCCAATTTAAAATTTACAGCACAATAGTCTTTAGCTCCGGCAAGCAAATCAGTAGTAGAAAAGCGGATTTCAACCTTGTGCTTTATGAATATTTCATTGAGGGCCTCTATTTCCGGGTAACTGCTCATTTCCTGAGGCATTAAGTTAGTCAATTCACTTGAGGACAAGTAATCCCCCTGTTACAAGTGAATAGGAGGAGGGAGATACCCATTAGTCGGTCTGTTTCAACTTTTTCCGTCTAATTCATGTCTTTTTATCTGCCAATCACTGTTTATATCCCAGCAACCGTGCAAAATTGGCTCCCTGAGCAAAGACAAATTGCTGGAGTTTCCATGGAATAAAGCTAAAGTACGAATCGAAATACTTCATCAATATCAAGGTATAGAAAGGGTTATGGGGTATGTTTTTTTTATTGATTTTACCTTCCTCAGATAGCTTGTAGGTTAGCCTGAGGCCTCTCTCAATATTTTTGGGTGGATAAATTTCAGCGATAAACCTGGTCTCACTGTCTTGTTCGTTCCAGAAGGAGTGGAGCACGAATTTGTTGACTATCACTTTATCGTCATCAGGGCCCAGAAGTAAGTGTTTATCTCCAACCCTTAGATTAAGTTCTCCGGAAATGACCTTAAAGGTTTCCGTTTGATAGGGGTGAAAGTGTCTCGGGCTTTTGGCCCAGGAAGACTTCGGAGCCAATGTCATGATGAATTCTGAAATGCGCCCATTGGTACCTTCATCTGTCTGAAGAAATTCTATCCGATCTCCGGTTGCAAAATTTTTGATCTCTTCATTCATAAGCGTTACTTTTTGCCAAACCTGTGACTATTTACAAATTTCCCTCTATCTGAATGATGTCATCGATGAAATCGTTGACATGTAGTTCTTTGAGAGCCGCATATTGCTTTCGGTCTTGTTCCGCCTTTTCAGCAAGCTTATATTTCATTGCTTCATATGTAAGCAGGGCGGCCTGATTTTTTCGCAGGTGATTCCGAAACAGCAAATGCCTTTTGAGTGCCGGGCAACCGGCCAGGCAAACATACAGGTGGTGCTCGATCTTGTCCAGCACTTCGTTGTTCAACATGCCGGTGCGTTTAAATGCTTCTCGGTAGGGAATGCCC
Organism: Roseivirga sp.; assembly: GCA_021404565.1. Lineage (GTDB taxonomy): Bacteria > Bacteroidota > Bacteroidia > Cytophagales > Cyclobacteriaceae > Roseivirga. Next base: position 308,236 of record JAAWWF010000006.1, read on the forward strand.
TGGTCACCATTGTGGAAGTAGCCAATGGCTTGCAAATGAGATTTTATTCTGAGAAAATCGGCATCTGTTTCATAAATGATGTCAATGTCAATAATGGCCTTAGCCGCCAAATCAGGTACTGAGGTGCTTCCAACATGCTCTATTCTATAGTCGTGTCCGTTAAGTGCTGCGTCCAGTTCAAGCCTGATTTTATTGTAGTCTTCAATCCAATCTGAAGTGTAAGGAACAATGAGCATAAGAAATTAGCCAGGAGGTTAAATAGACAGAAACTCTTTGATTCCCTTAGTCGGATAGAACCAACCGGCCAGGGTTATTCTGGGATGCTCACCTGTTACCCTGGTCACCATATGCTCCAGGTTTTTGTCAATCCTGAAGATATGGGCTGAGCCCCATTCTTTATATGAAATTTCTTTATAGACTTTCTTTGTGTTTTTGTCCCGGATAAGAAAATGCCCTCCTTCATAGACAGATCTGCTTAAATTCAGACTGAATCCAATAATTCTGTCCTTGACATTTGAGTCATCGTGCCAGGTAAGAAAACCATTTTTCGATTCATTGAGTTGGTAAATGCGCCCATTGAATGATTGTATCTCTGGTTTGCCTGTGATGTGGCGGATAGTATTGATGAATGTGTCTCTGTTGATCATAAGGGAAAGGGCAGGAGTAAGAAAATCCGATTTCCCTGACATGGTTTCTTCTTTCCCAAAGGTACTTCCACTCGGAGCATAGTGGGTAGTTTCCTGAAAGGAGGCCTTGCTCAATTGTCTTTCTGAAAGAAGAGATAAGTCAGGGGTCAACAAGTGATCCAATACCACGCAGTGCTCTTGGATAAATTCGCGTTTTAACTCGTTCAGTACTTTTTCAGAGTGAACAATGGTCTTATCTCTTTTGAGTTCTATCAAATCGCGTTCTTATGGTGTTGCCAGAGTGGACTGACCTGATGCTAAACTTACGAATTATGATGGATAGCACTGCAGGATTTAAACAATGTCAAATCCAACCAGGGCCGATTTTTTCAATCACTTCATTGTTGATTGTAAGCGTATCGTTGTTTTCTGCCTCAATTTCAAAGTCGGGTGGTGTTTGCCGGTGTTGTTCATAAAACTCATGCAAGCGCTCAGGATTTAAATTCGAATAGCTTATATCGGCTTGATCTATTTTGGTATTGCCAGCCTCCAGCGCTTTCCAAAACAGGTCACGATTGGTTTGTGTGAGTCCTCTGAGGTCCAGAGTCCTCTGAATCATTTCGCCCCGATTGTTATGGAAAACAGCATCTCCTCTGTGCTCACCTTCTGCTGGTATCCTGGTTTTCAACCACTTGGCCAGCTCACAATGCTGGTTCATGGCCTCCAACTCTTTGATGATGATTTCGATAATCATATCATAACCCGTCCATCGGGTAAAAAAGTCCTTCCCGTTTTCCAGTGTGATAAATCCTTTGGCCATGGTTAATTAGTTGCTGATGCTTGATTTGGAAAATCTTCTGATTTCTGATGACTGGGACGGCTCCTAATCAGCACTGGCAGGCACGGCTCTGAAAAATACCTTTTGATCAGAAGTAATGGGGAAAGTAAACGTAAAGGAATCACCTTCGGTAATGTTGATGTGGTGCTTCTTTTTCGCGTTAGCCGCTTGTGTATTGAATTTGGCAGCCGGAACTTTTGACTCATGATCGTATTCATAGAGGTTATAGGCGATATTCGCTTGCAGCCCAGACACGCTAACTGTGAGCCCGAGGTTCATAGTTTCAGGCCTTGTATTCGAATCATGGCCTATGGCCGGTATCTCGTAGTTGATGTCGGTGGTAATTCTTACCGGCAAAGTGACATTGTCCGTGTCTGCCACTCCCGTAATGGCGATGGCAAAGTTACGATGGTGGGTACTGTCAGCAGTTGCAAGGTCCAACACTGAATAAACATTTCCATCGGCTTTGTTAGCATCCTTGCGATCGCCCAGGAATGGGTAAGCGGGTACCACAGCGTTATCAGGTTGCATTCTGAACTGATGGTAAAATGGAATCGAGTTTCCAGGTGTATACAAACCATTGTCGCTGAATACAATGATGTCGTTATCGTCATACTGCGCGGGGCTTGTGGTGCCATAACCGAGCACCGGCACGATGTGATCATACTGGCTGTCGCCTGGAAGGGAAGACTCTTCACCCAAAAGGCGGAAATTGTTGAAAACGCCTATGATCACGGGGTGTCCGTTCAGAGCATGCTCTTTTATCCATTGCATAAATGCTTTGGTATCCTTCAGGTCTTTGCGAGGCCATTCATCATAGGCAAGCCTAAGTTGTTGGGCACTGTAGGTATCATTCACTCCTAGCAGCAACTGATCTCCATAGACACCGTCTGCTCCCTTTTCGTTTTGCTTTTTACCATCTGATGCTATGCTTCGCACATCGTACTGTGAGAGGTATTGGCCATAATACAGCCCGGATGCGATAAACGAGGTTTCTCCGCAATAGCCTCCGTTATGGTTCCACTGAAAGCGGGGAGGGATAGGGTTTTCATAAACATCCTTAGAGAAAAGGGGAAGGTAATCAGCCATTGGTTTTCGTTTAAAATCCTGACTTAAGATATGCTAAAGAAATGGCAAAACCGGAATAGGACATACACAGTTTTGGAAAATGCAGAATTCGTATTCTGGTGTTTTAAATAATTGACATGCGTTTATGGAATTGGTCACAAACAGCACTGCTATCTCAACAACTCGTCTATTACCTGTGTCTTTTCAGGTCCCAAACATGTTTGTTTTGTCCCTTCAGGCTTGTCGAATCGAACAGCATTTTGAAATCAACTTCGTTTTTGATCACAATAGGGTAGATGATGCCCATGATCCCTTCATCCTCTCTGCCATGCCCAAATGAAAAGACAGTTTTCCCTTTAAATTCTTTGATCTCCCAGGCTGATTCAGAAACACTTACAGTACCATTTTTAAGGCTGTCTACAAGTCTGGCTTTTCCATTATCATATAAATAAAGGTATTGGTCATGATCTGTGAAAGAATCAGTGAACTCATTGCCGGGCGTTTTCATAACAATCAGATCTGATTTCCAAATCTCAACCGTTGTCAGCTCTGCCTTTTGTCCTTCTTGTTGGCAGGAGAAAAGGATGAGACAACCCAGAATCAGAGATTTATATTGTATGTTTTTCATTGTAAAGTGCCCCGAGGTTTGCATTTGCAGAGAAGTTCAGGAAAAGCCGTTCAACAATCAACCCTGCGGGCTGATAAGTGAGATTTTAGTAAATGAAGCGATGCTCAAACCGGAGCTCTCGGTGGTCTGTCGTTCCAGCTGTGATATTCACTTTTTCAAACCTGCTATTCTTATACTGGCATGTTGGTTGCCGGGGTTGAGCTCCAGTGATTTTTGGTAGCTGTCGATTGCTTTTGTTTTTTCTCCCAAAGCTTCATAGGCCTCCCCCAGGCTGTCGAAGGCATTGTATGAGTCAGGATAGTTTTCTGTGTTGAGTTTAAAGAATTCCAGGGCCTGTGATCTTTCTTCTTCATTTCTGCTTCTCAGCTTCCTGTAGCCTACGCTGTTTACCAGTGGTTCGGGTGGGTTAAAACTATAGGAAAGCCTTTCCGAAATTGATTGGAAGTGTTGTACTAAACTGGCTTTGCTCTCAACATCCCTATCGGAAATACCATAGCCGTCAAAGATTGCAGAAATGCCATGGTAAAAGGCTATGGGGGGGACTGAACCATGGTTTTCATTTTCAAAATACTCCAGTTTTGCCGGAAATTCGCCCACAGATTTACTGTTGAGTGATTCGTACAGCCTTACATGTCGGTTACGGTTTCGGATATTTCTCTTTCCCCAGTTGGCAGTGGCCATGTATATGAACCTTTCAAAGGACTGATCGGTAACCGCATCAAGTTTTTTATCCATGGTCCCGGCATCCCAGCTGCCAAAGCTTGGGTCAACGGCTATAAATGCATTAAAGAGTGTTTCTGCCTTCATATAAGCATGAGTAGCAAGCAAACCACCCAAAGAATGCCCAAAGAGTATTCTATAGGGTATAGTTCTGAACTTACTGTCCAGATCGGGTATCAACTCGGTTTCCAGAAAGCTGAGGAAATTGTCTCCGCCCCCGAAGTCATTCTTTCTTCTGGTGACGATTTTGTCCGGGGTAAAGTCCCTGGTGCGGCTTACGTTTTGAATGGCCACCACAATCATTTCCGGGATTCTCCGGTTTCTGTTATAGCCCGCGCTCATATAGTTGACCATGCCGGTTATCGATCTGAAATGAACCCTTCCGTCCAGCACGATGAGTAGTGGGTAATGCTTGTGTGATGATCCTTCCTGATCGTATGACTCGGGCAGGCTTATCCAGTATTCTCTGTCTTCATCCAGCACATCGGAATGGATAACCTGTTTGCTGCCGATAATTATCTGATCTTCTCCCTGTGCATTAAGGCTATGAACGGTGAAGAGTAGTACAAGGGTAAGCGATAGAAATCTGGACATTCGATTGTTTAATAGAGGAGAGTGATTCGATTAAATAAGGACTCTATTAGGGCAATGAAAGTTACCTGGCTTTTAAAATAGTATGAGTCCTTTGCACCACAATATCTCCTTTTTCATTGAGTTCGTTATCATGTTTGACTTCAATGTTAAGGTGTTCTTTTTTGAGTGTAATCATTGCTCCTTTTGCCATTTCTCTCAATACATTCCATTCGTTCTCATACTGATCCATCTCGAACCAAAATTCTTGTTCTTTTTCCTGACTCCAGGTATCGGTTAGCCTTTCTATTTTATCAAGAACCAAAATTGATCTCTCATCGATGAGTTTCCCCTCCCGATAACGATTTTTCTTCAGCGTATAGTAACTGTGAAAATCCTCCAGCATTTCATCAGCGGTTGCTCCTTCATCGTAAGCGTTTCTTTGCAGTTCAAAAGGCAAGGACATGATGATCAGCGTTTTCAAGAGTTCATCAAATTGCCACTTCAGATTTTCCGGGTCTGTCATGATTATTATTCAATTAATTATCATTCAAGGATGCCCCTGATTTCATTTATAAACTTAAACGATTCGGTTTCGATTTCAACTGTCAGTGTACTTGTATCATCAAAATCAGGTGTTTCCACTATGGTATGATCAATAATTGAGAGACTATCGTCAATAGATGCTGCTAAATGGTATTTGTTCCAGCTACTGCTTTTGAACATTTCCCAGTACTTTCTGCGGATGCTTTTATTCTGACCGGAGAGACAAATCTCAAAGCGCATCAGCTGATGATTCAGAATGATGACAAACTTTAGCTTCTGTTTTTTCAGCTCTGGTGTGGTCAGGGAGAAATAAGAAAAGTCCATACTACCCCTGTAGATAGCTCCCAAGCTGAAATCGCTGGGATAGCTCTCATGAAAAAACTTCCTTAGCGCCTTCATGTAATTTATCAATTGACCGTAATCTGCTGGTGCAGGATTTTGACTAAGCTTCAGAGCCCCATCGGCAGGCTTCCCTTTACCTGACCTTTGGTTATTTACTTCCGATTTAACCCTGCCGGAACTCTCGAGAGGGATACAAATGTCTACTATGAATTTTTGTTCCGGATGGGTTGTATGGTCATTGTGGTAGACCTCAAAATAATCTCCGTCTCTGAATTTGTGATCATTGTCTAATACCCATGAGTACATAAATTTCCATGCTTTAGGAAAATCTACTGCCTCAATTTTGAAATGCCCGATGGCATAATAGCCTTTTTGAACGGTGACAGGCCTTATTTCTCCGTCTGCCTTAATGCTCTTATCAATGGTGACACATGCACTGTATCTCACTTTTGAAGTCGTGGTTACATGGGGGTTATCATGGTAAATAGTAATTGCTTTAAAATCGGAAGAAGGTAATATTCCCTTGTCGCTGGCCCAGGTCATCAATCTCTGATACATACCGCTCATTTGATCAAATTCTCCCATATGCATAATGCCGACACACCTTATCTCCTGTAGTTCTTCTATGGTTATTTGCGCATTCACTTCAGCCCACTTTTTAAGGTTATCAATGCTGCAAATGTATTTTTCAGACTCAAAAGATTCTATACCAATCTTGCTAAGCACAGTTTTTCCTTCTGACTTAAACCTGGTAGGACTTATCCCATAGTACTTTTTAAAGGCTCTTGAAAAAGAGCTCTCACTGTTGAAACCATAGCTGTAGGCAAGTTCTTTGATTGGCTTATTCGCCTCCACAAGAAGGACAGAGGCGATACGTTCCAGGCGTTTTCTACCCACATATTCGTTCAGGCTTTCGCCAATAATGGTAGAAAAGGTTCTATGGAAATGATAAGGAGAGTAATGAGCTTTTTGGGCCAACAATTCAAGCGATAAGTCGGCATCAAGGTTCTTTTCAATGAAATCCAGCACATAGCTTATGCGTTTGATGTATTCCCTCTTTGTTTCGTTTTGCATTTTTTAAACCCTTCAAATGCCTTAAATCCGTTTATCTCCAGGGCATACTAAATTGACTTTTTTTGTCTGAAAGAATGAACGGTGGAGGGTTAAAAATTGAAAATACTTTTCAGTTCGTGGTTATTTTTGCACAGAGAATTTGATTGTTACCCCTGACTTTAGTTAAGTGAAAAGGTATCTCCATCCAGGTAGATATGCAGCCTGAGATCCTTCATGCTGATTTTTTTAGCTTTTTCGCGCTTCCTGCCTTTTGAACCGTCAAAAACGAGGACCTGGGAAAGCCCAATGACCTTCACCTTATTGCCTTTGACGATAATGGCCGTGGACTCATCAATACCAATGCATTTAAGACCGGGGTTTTCAATGGCCAGTGTGATTAACCGATTATGTCTGCTTCTTCTCACAAAGTGCTGATCAATGATGGCTTTTTTAACCAGGCCAAGGCCTTGAGACAATTTCGTGTTTCCTTTTTCAATTACCCGAAAGCCACCATCGGCATCAGGGTAATGCACCTGGGCTCCGGTAATCATCTTTTCGCTCATCACGGCTGCTCCGGCACTGGTACCTGCTATGGTGCCGCCCTTTTGATAACAATCCCATACGGCTTGCTCAATGGCCGTACCGGCTACCACATTCATAAACCGGCCCTGGCTACCTCCTGAAATGTAGATGAGTTTTGCATTTCGAATTGAATCCAGGAGTGCAGGATCGGGTGTGTCGCCTTTTATGAAATTAAATGCTGTGACAGCAGCAATGCCATTATCAACGAATTGCTTTTTGCCTGAAGCCATAGCCGCTTCGGTATTGGACGAGGACATGGGTAATACTACCGCATAGCCATTCGTACGAACATCGGCCTCATCAATCATCTGGTTGATCATATTGGCAGGGCGAGGGCCTCCACCTATGATAAAGAGCTTGCCTTGTGCCAGCGTATTCAGGTGGATTAACAGGAGACAGAGGAGTAGGGAGAGCTTTTTCATGTTCGGGTTTTTGACTGAGGCAATGCCTTTGCTTCTTAATTTATCCTAAGCGTGGCAGCTCTATGACAGGAATTCTATATGCGTCACTGATGGTTGACAAACGGTAGTGCCGGGACAGGTTCAAAGGACTTAGGTCTATAGCTCTCTTAAATCTACTCTAAAGCGTTGAGAATCATGGTCATAATTGTGTTTGACCTTCCATGAGCATATCGCTGACCATAGGCACTGGCAGTAAGAGCGATCACCATCTTTTTGTCGGGAATTACGATCAGCTGATTGCCACCATTTCCTGAGGCAAACAGGTAGTCTGTTTTCTTTCCGGCAAAAGTTCTGGTGGATTTGTACCACAAAAGACCGTAGGAATCGGCCAGGGAAAATTCTTTGGAAAGATCAAAGTTCTTATGCTCCACTAGTTCCTTTGTATAGTCTGAATTCATGAGCTGTGTGCCGTTCCACTTTCCTCCATTCACTACCAAGAGGCCAAGTTTGGCAAAATCCAAAGTGGTCAGGTATAAGTTACCTGCGGCTCCGGTCTGGTTAGCGGCATTGGTATACCAATAGACTTGCTCTATTTCCAGGGGGGCAAATAGTTTTTGCTGAGCATAGTCTCTCAGACTCATGCCCGATGCTTCTTCAATGGCCAGGCCAATCAGCAAGGCATTAATATCTGCATAAACCCAGCGCTTACCGGGTTTGGAGTTCACAGGAATGTTGAGCAGGTATTCTTTCCAATCGTCTTTACCCATCCAGTTACCCGCCTGACCGGGTGTTTGTGGATCATTGGTATCTGCATCCAGCCCTGATGACATATCAAGGAGGTGCCTGAGCTTGATCTTTTTGTAGTCCTCATTGACAGAGCGGTTTTTGCTTTTGGAAAAAAGGGAGTAAACGTCCTGGTCTAAATCATGGATCAGCCCTTCTTGTATGGCCACTCCCAACAGCAGGGCCGTGATGCTCTTGCCTGCTGACCGTATATCCAGAATCGTATTTCTCCAGAAAGTGTTGAAGTATTCCTCTATCACGATTTTATCGTCTTTGATCACTACCAAACCTCTGAAGTCTTTATGTGAAGTCTCTTGGATAGCCCCGATCAGATAATTAACAGAGTCTCTGTTGAGACCGGCCTCTTCAGGGCTTATAACGTCCAACTTTTGCGCTTTTAGAACCGTAATGGAAAACAAGCTTAAAATCAGTAGGAGGGGTCTCATATCGGTTGTAGGGTTTTTGTAAAAGAATGATCGGTCAGCACCTGGTAGTAAGATTTACAATTTACGATTGTACTCGGTAATTTGTACTGGGTCTTAAATATTACGATTTGCCGCAACCCAAGCAGCCTTGAAGGGGGTAGAGTTTTCAATTTGCCCCGAAAACTCACACCCACAAAAAGGGGCTGGTACTCGCCCCGATCATTCCGCCTTTCGGCTTATTCTTTTAGTTCAGTTAACCAATTTACTTCTTGAATTTTGCTGTCGATGTCTCTAAAAGCTCTTCCTGTTTGATCAATTTCTATTTGAAGTGCTTTTATATCTACTGTAGCTTTTTGACTCCCGTACCCACCATTATTTATTTGAGCGCCCTGTCTGATGTTTCTAAGATTTTCAGATAAGAGTTTGAGAGAATCACGCCTTGCCAATGCCTCCATAAGTGATGCACCATCAAGTTGAGTTTCATTGTTTGTTTTGTTTATCCTTACAATGATTGACTCCAGGTCCTGGTTGGTTTTCCTAAGTTGGGCTAAAAGTTTTGTTGGGTCTTCCTGGGGTGACTTACCATCCGTTACGATTAGAACGGGTCGAATTCTATTTAACAGGTGTTGAATTTTTTTTAACAAATCCGCTCTAAGCAGAAGTCCTTCGGCTAATTTCATTCTGAATCTACTTTTATATAGTTCTCTAATATTATTTACTTTTCAAATGTATTGCTCAAGTACGCATTCTATTTGCGTAGTAAGTTATGGTTAAAGTCTGTTGAGAGTTAAGAGGTTTCCTGCAGTTTGTTCACGTTTGGAATCTGGTCAAAACTGCCGGAAAAACCTATGGTGACTACGTAAAGAAAAATCAATGTCTGATTTGAAACTGGTCGCATACTTTTTGTGGCAGTGACTAATCACCCTGATTTCCGGTCAAAACAAGAAAATCGATTACCAGCGAAACTACTTCTCCCTTTTTGTCAATGCCCAATAGGCAGGATATGTGCCATCACCGAAACCTGAATGGAACATGGCTACATTAAGGTTGGTCTCAGGCAATTTAAAGTTTACCCAATCACCTGGGTCTGAAGGGTCGTCCGGAGCCTGTGCGTTTTTCTTAAATTCTTTGGCTAACAGATCATCGTAGATGTTACTCCGGGGATTTGCCTTCATAAATTCTGATTCGAATTTGAGGTAAGCAACAGCAGATTGGTAATCCAGGAAAGAACCCAAACCAGCATCAACTGGAAACCCAAAGTAATCATCCTTATCAGTCAATTCGTTGATGTCTTCTCCTGCTCTAAGAGCCATTACCCATTTTTCTGCCTTCGGGTCATCGAATTCGAGCTTTGCTATGGCATATCTTTCTCCTGAATCAGGAATTTTGGCCACATATATCTTTACAGGGTACTTTCCGGGCTTCACCCTTTTTGTAAGTGGAGCCATGTGGGGGTATAACAACGGGTCACACACTACAATTTGCCCACTTGGTACACTTAGATTACCAATTTCAAGCAATTCGAGAGGGATGCCCTTAAATTCCTCTTTGTCAAAAAGGACGTTATAATCGATTGGCGATAGAACTTGGGTCTTATTCTTTGTCTTGCTTTTATATAGTCTGAACATTACTTATTCTCTTGCGGATTAAATGCTGGATTGCTGAGAAGAATTCTTAGGCCAATCATGGGTAGCTGTTACCCCGAAAAATAGGCTTTCATGGGTTGAAAGTAATGATTGTCCCAGCCCTTGATATAGTGCTCCCCGCTCTCCGGAACGTTGGTGTGAATCAGAGTCAACTCGGTTTGCCCATCAGTTTCTTTGAGCAGAATTTCTATTTGAGAGTCTACTTCATAGGCTTCAAACTGGGAAGTTCTCCACGACTGTAAAATCCTGCTATAGGGCTCTAATTCCAGGTTTTGGCCTTTAATATAGCCATCCCATGCCGTGAAGTCGTCCCCGACTTCATCGGATGCGGAGGCTTCTCCTCCCGTCATATTGGTGTGCCCTTCACTTGTGAGCCAGGCGGTGTAGATTTCTTTAGCTCCTGAGTTGATGGTAGTTTTTAGTTCGAATTCCATATTCTCTCTCTGTCCGATTCTTTAGTCTACTGAAGTTCCTTATAAGTCTGACAATAATCAAACTAACCAGTTGATTTACAGGAGGGGAGAGGATGAGCTTTTAAAAGTCTAACAACCCCGTAAGGCTCTTAAAATCATCAATGATATAGGTCGGCCTTTGTCGGGCTAATTCTTCTCTCGTGTTGTTTCCATAGGTAACGCCACAGGTATTAACATGAGCCCTTTGCCCCATTTCTATATCAAAAACGGTATCGCCTACCACTAAACATTCATGAGGTGGATAGTTATGGCGGTTCATGATATGGTTGACAAGATCTGGCGATGGCTTTTTGTTTTTTGCATCTTCTTCGCCCCCTATAAAGGCAAAAAGCTCATAGATGCCCTGCTTTTTAAGAATCTTAATCAAGGCCTCTTGGCCTTTGCTTGAGGCAATGGTCAGATTCACTCCTTTCTGATGGAGATAACGCAATGTAGTCTCGACATTTTCAAAAAGTGAAATGCTTTCTATGGCAATTTCATTGTAATGCTGGCGATAAATCAGGGTGGCATCCCGGATCAAACTTTCATCAAGCGATAATGCTTGTTCGAAGGTGCTTTTGAGGGGCAAACCTATCAGACCCTTTACGAGCTGTTCATCGACATTCCTGATCTTAAAGCGCTCCGCCACAAACTTCATCGATTGCAGGATACTTTCCCGGGTATCGGCCAAGGTGCCATCAAAGTCTAAAATCAGGGTGCTGTAATTCATCTCTTTTTTTGAATGTGCAAGAGGGTCAGTGTTTCAGGTATTTCTTAAAAAATATGATGGCCGAGATGCCAATCCATAAGGCTATTAGTAATATAGCAAGGCTAACGAGAAAATGTACCCGCAAGGTAGCCCTGGGGTAGTTTATCTCTGGATTTGAAGGATCATAGACTACCTTAAAGATGTTTTCAAAGTTTTCATCCCGACTGCTGGTCATGACCATTAATGGTTCAAACATGCTGGACTCATTTCTTATAGTATCGGAGTTTGCGATAAAATAAAATAAGTACCGTGCGCGCTCTCCTCTTCTTTGCTTTGCACCAATTTTCTTTTCCATTACTGCGGTGGAAATTTCACCTTGAGTGAACAAGTTGATGTCATCCATAAAGCCAGGTCCTCTCCATAAAATGAGAAGAAGGCAAACAACAACCAGAAACACTCCTACGGAAATAGCAGACGGTTCTTCGGAGTCAGTTTTCTTTGTCATGACTTTTAACTGTTTGTGTTTCGACTTGCGTAGCGCCTGATTTTTCTGAGTCTGCTGTGAATAAGTAATGTCAACACTCCCCCGATGATTGAATAAACGGTATCTGTCGTATCGAATGGGCTGTCCCCCAAAGATTGATAGACCTCAAAGAGTATTGAATTCAGGGTAACAATTGTTGTAACGTACAGAACTTTGAATTGCGGGTTGATGGACAGAAGGAATGAAAAACCAATGACGTATAATAAACTGGGAGAACTATTGGAAAAACCCAGATCTTCAAAACCATTTGAATACACAAAAGGGCGATAAACAATCTTGCTTAAAAACCCTGCGGATACAAACAACAATCCAGTGATGAAGTGCCAATATCTTGCTTGATTCATTGTCCTAAATTGTCAGCCTCTTGTCTGCCTTTCTCATCGCTTCATCAGTTGCTCCAAAGCTTCGGGGCTTCTGGGTAAATCTTTGCTGAGCACTTCACAGCCTGTTTCGGTGATCAGCACCACATCTTCAGTAAATACAGATATTTGCTCATCATGGTTATAATACCAGGGCTCGACTGTGAAAATCATGCCGGGCTTTAACACAGCCTCGGATATATTAGGGTCCCCTGTAGAAAGACCCAAATGATGACCAAAGAACAGGCCTACCTGCATATACTGTTTGGCATCTTCGGGAATGATTTTATCGGTGAGATTTCGCAGGTCTTTGAATTGAATACCCGGTTTTAAATAGGCAATGATCTGATCAGCCACAGACACCTCCATGGTAAGAATCTCTTTTTGGCGGTGAGTGAATTTTCCGGATACCGGAAAGGTTCTGCCAATGTCACTTACATAGTTTTCATACTCGCAACCTACGTCTAAAATTACCAGGTCACCGGCCTCCATATCACGGTTGCGTCTGTTGTAGTGAGTGGCTAGAATACGCCAGGGCCATAGTGAGTTTGGTCCGGACTTTATAATGGATCCGAAGGCGAGCCGCTGAGCGCCCAGTTTTTTATAATGCCCTTCCAAAACGCCTTCCAGGTAGCGCTCGTCAACCCCGGGTTCGATGGTTTTAGCTACCTCTTTGATGCTTTCTACTGTAATGGCCGAGGCCTTTTTCATGATGTTAATCTCAGCGTCTGACTTAACCATTCTCACCTGCGCGATGGCTTCATAAGTGTTTTCAAAATCGGAAATACCATGATTGAACTTAAGAGCTTCCATCAAAATTTGAACAGGAGAGTGGGTGGCTATATAAGCCTTTGAAGCAAATCGTAGCTCACCGGACCGATGGTTGTTGATCAGGATGGTCGTATTAGCTTGTGAATCTGCAAAGGCTGCGAAGTCTTCTATGTTTTTTAAAGTAAGCCCGGACTGACGGGCTATTTCTTCATCATTCAGCAATGGACGACCGGGAAAATCATTGGGTCTGGAACTACTATGAAAGCGTAGGTCCATAGAAGGGGTGAATACAGTGCTATTACCGCTGGCTAGCTCTATGGCCAGTAAGGCATTGGGCAATTCCAGGCCGGTGAAGTAATAGAAATCATCCAGCTGTCTGAAGGTTTCACCGTAGGAGAACCCGTCTTTGGCAGGAATCAAGACAAGGCCTGATTTGTTTTGGGCTTTTAGTCTGTCTATTAAGTTGGTTCTGCGTTGTGCCAGCTCTGATTTGCTAAAGGGCAGGTCAGTCCATTCAAAGTACGACTGCTGAGGGGTTTGGGCCCATGCTGAATTCAGAGATACAAGGAGGGTTAAAAGAAGAATGACACAGCGATGCCTGCAGGCATTCATAGTTGTAATTTCCATAATTCGATTGTTGAATGCTTCCAAAAAGAGGTATCAGTTGGCAGTAGCAAGGTGACTCGGTTTATCTCTGGAAGTTGACGAAAAGGTGCGCAATAAGCAACCTGGCGGATTGATAAGTTAAGGGAAGGGGAGAGGGACGGACTCAAAGTCAATCTGTGGCACGGGTAGGTGTCAATGTACTATACGTGCTATTGTGTATTCGTTTTTATCACAATTTTACCCTTATGCTTTCCCTCACCGAAATACTGAATTAATCTCGGAACGTCTTCCAGAGAATAAGGACCATCAATTTCGCATTTCATCTTATTTTGAGTTATAAGTTCGCAAATGTAATCCAGGTCTTTATTTGCCTTCAGACTCACTATCTGAAGTTTTTTCGGTGAGAACACAGAGATGATTTTACCCCAAAAAAGAACCCCAATTAAGCTGCTTAACTTGCCCCCAATGGTTACATATTTACCCTTTGACTTTAATGATCTTAAATAAGAGAATGCAGATTTGTTTGTTTTGCAATCGAGGATGAGATCATATTCTTCTCCGTTTTTGGTGAAATTGATTTGCTTGTAATCGAGAACAAAGTCAAAGCCTATTGACTTCATCATTTCAAGCTTCTCACCAGAGTCAACTCCGGTAACCTGGCAATTGTGAAGTTTAGCCAGTTGAAGTCCCAGCGTCCCAACGCCACCACCTCCACCATTGATCAGCACTTTCTGTCCCTCACTGATATTCCCGATGTCTTTAAGCGCTTGCAGAGCCAGTGTGAATGCATGGGGAATGGAGGTAGTTTCTTCAAAGCTTAAATCATCAGGCTTCTTTATTACCGCTTTTTCATGGATACAGATGTATTCTGCGAGCGTACCAAATCCATATGCTGATGTGTCGCCAAAAACAGCATCTCCCTCCTTTAAACTCCGAACATTTGCACCAATGCCTTCGACCACTCCGGACAATTCCATTCCCGGAATGTGGCGTTTGGGTTTAACCATTCCAAACATCAGGCGGTAGAAGTATGGCTTACCTCTGACAAGACTCCAGTCGTAATCATTGATGGTAGTAGCCTCAATTTTTATCAGGACTTCGTCATCCTTAGGAGTTGGCTTCGCTACTTCTTTAATTTTAAGAACTTTCTCAGGTAATCCATATTTCTCAAACAGAACAGCTTTCATGGTTTATTATAATGATGTACGACTCCTTTATGGGCAGATTTGTTCAAAAAGTCGCCAATGACCAATTGGGAGGGGTTGATATTTAAGGTAGATATATGCGAATTTTTACTTTTTGTTTAGTTTGTATTCTTCCAAAGCCTCCGCCCAAATATTTGCTTCATTGAGTTGTATGGCCTTCTTTATGAGTTTCTCTATTTCATATTGGTTTAGTAGCTCTTTATTGATTTCCTCTATGAATCTCCTGGAGTCTTCGTTTTCTAATGCTTTGGGGTTTGCCAGTTCGCAACATCCGTATCCATCAAATGAAATTCGTTTAAGACTGATTCGATTGCCTTTGACCAAATCAAAATCGATATAGACCGAGCTGTTAAGGCATCCTAAATAGAAACCAGCCTTTCTGGTTTCAGGCATGGTAGTTTTGAAAAAATCAAACTTGTGTATCATTTCTATTTGAATTCATAGGTATTATCAATTTAGCAATATGATTTCAAACTCATTGATAAGCTAAGATTAAAGGCACCACACCAGCTCGACTGGTGCATTGATAAGTTGGGAGGGAGGTGTAAACGTATTTCGAATCTATCTCCAGAATCATGTTGGTGACAAGACCAACATGGGTGAAAACGATCTCATCATGGTTGTTCGCTACCTGTTTTTTTCTTCAGCCATTGATCAAAATACAGGTTCTCAATTTTTTTCCGATCGACCGAATCAACCATTTCAAGCGGTGTTGAGTCGCCCTGCAAGTCAATTCTGTACCAGATGGTTTCGTCCTCCGTATTGAACTTCAGGTCACCATTTTTGTCTCTCCTTGTCTTTATTATCAATTGATCGCTGTTAGGAATAAGCGTGAAACTCTCTAAGTCTTCGTTGATCGGAGATAGTCGTCTCAGATCGCTACCATCGGTATTAGAAATAAACAAATGCTCGGGATCCTGGCCACTGAGTTTACCATCCTTGTTATAATCCAGATCAGTAATTTCATAGAGAATACTATGAGCTAGCATAGGCCCCTTATCCTCCATATTGACCTTAAAATCAGATATTCTGAATTTAGATTCTGTGAGTAAGGATGTTTCTCCAGAGGCCTTGTTGTAGAATAAAATATTCCAGTATCTGGGGTAGTCATTGTCATAGTAGTTTTCTCTATCGTAGGTTCTTCTTCTTTCCAGCAAGCGGGTGGTTATTGGTAATAATACATGGTCACTGCTATCGATTAGCACAGGCTGAGTGTATTCAAATTTGAACTCAGTGAGCACCGAATCAATTTGCTCCTGGGTCATGTTTTCAGCATCAATAAGCGGAGTACTCTGTTCTCTGCTGGTGCAGGAAAGGATTGCTGCGGAAAGCAATAGGAGTAGAAGGTTTTTCATGGTTTTGTTTTATGACGCACTCGGGCACTAAGGTATTACTAAACGCTGTGAAGCTCGGTTTAATGCCTCACTGAAAGGGGAAAAGCTATTAGGCCAATCTTTGTCTTTATGTAACTATTATTGGACCAGAGCCTGAAATCCACCATAAACCATTCTGCTGGCATCGAAAACCAGTCTTGCCGGGTCCATCAGGGGACCGACTAAATCCGTCATTCTCGGGTCTGCCGCCACCCGCTTATTGGCAAGATCACGTGTTTCCTTTGAATCGAATACAACCCAGCCAAAAATGATCGCTTCGTCCTCTTTTGCTTCTACGGCTTCAGTAAAAGCACGGGTACCTTGTAGCTTTAGATCATCACCTACATACTCAAAGTAGGCGAGTGCCCCATGCTCCTTCCAAATGGCTGCTACCTTTTCGGCCACCTGCTTGTATTCAGCCAGATGTTTTTCCGGGATGGGAAGAACGAATCCATCTATATAATCTGCCATGTTTCCTTTATTAAGTTCTTATTCGTTTAGGTAAGAACTTAGTCAAAACTTTGGAAATAACCGACCAGGAGAACATATCTGAGTCAAAAAGGGCGATATCGACTAATTTTCCTCTTTTCTAAAGTATTGATTTTTTGCCCTGGTCTGTGAAACGGTGAACCCTGTGATCTTTCCATTTCCGTCTCTTTGAAAGACTACGGAATTCGTATACCAGGTAGTTCCCGAGTAATCATCACCCCAGGCTTGTTTTAAGTCGATATCCCCATTATGCAAATGGCTGAGCTTTAACTGGCCCTGCTCGAGTATCACCTTATACCGGGTATTGAGCTCTGTACTGAAATAGTTTCCTGTATAATCTTGTGCATTGTTAATCACAGGGGCCGTGCTTTTCCCCACCTTAGGGCAGTTCATTCCACTATAAACCAGGTGAGTAATTTCTCCGTCTTCATCTTTATGAAAGGTCATGGTGCGGTTCCCATAGGCTTTTATGGAAAAAACATGGTCAGAAACGGCCGTCATGGGGAATTTATCCTCATTGGTAGCCTGGGTCCAAAGTCGACCATCTTCCTGCGTCAGGTGTACGTACCAGCCCGGGCCCAGCTTATAGGTGCCGGAATACTCGTTTAACAGGGCGACAGGGAGTTTTACCTCTTTAATTTCTCCCGTAGCATTTTCATTGTTGTTTGTGTTAGCAGCGGGTACATATAGTGCAGCAATGTCACGGGCTATTCTGGAAGTGTTGGACGGATGATTGTTGAGGACCACAATGGACAAGTCGTAAGCGGGTAGCATCACCAGGTAGGTCCTGAATGAAGCCCAGGAGCCTGAATGGGATATCCAGTTAGTACCTCTGAATGTACCGATGCCGATGCCCGAGGCATAGGAATTGTGGTCACCATTGTTGAGCACATCAGTCTGAAGCATACGTGCTACTACAGCTTTCGATTTACCAGTGGGATGCATCAGGTGCTGTACCCAACGCGCCAGGTCGGTGGTGGTTGAATATAAGGAGCTGGAGCCCAATGCAGTTAGATTATTGGGGGCGCGATTGTAGTCGTTATATTCATCCTGAAAGTAGCCATGAGCCCTGTTGGCAATGACTTCCCGATGATTGTCGAGGAAGAGTGTATTGTTCATTCCAAGTGGCAGAAAAATGTTTTGATCAGTCCATTCCCGAAATGTTTGTCCCGTGACTCTTTGTACCAACTCAGCAAGCACATTATAACCTGTATTTGAGTAAGTGTATTTAGAACCGGGAGTGAAATTCAATGCTTCTTGCTGATAGACCATTCTTAAGATATGATCGAAAGAGATGACATCGTCAAAGGACCAGCCTGCCAGAGGGAGGGCGCTTGTCCAGTCGCGCAAGCCACTGGTATGATGCAGTAAATGGCGGATGGTAATCGTATGATCAAATACCGGTATTTCTGGTATATACTTTCTGATGTCATCATTTTCAGAAATAGCCCCCTGCTCGATTAATGTGGAAATGGCGTAACCGGTAAATTGTTTGGAAAGAGAAGCCAGATCAAAAACGGTATTCGGCCCAATTGGAATTTCATTTTCCAGATTGGCCATCCCGTATCCTTTATTAATAATGGTTTCACCACCTTTTACCACCAAAATCGCAGAACCCGGAGCTGAACTGTTTTCGAGGTCCGGAAAAAATGCATCTACTTTTTGACGTAATTCGGCCGGGGTGATCTGTCCCTGAGCAATAAAACCCATAACTAGCAGGACTGATGAAATAATGACACGTTGAACTTTCATGATTTTTAGTTTAAGGTGTGGTAAAGACGGCTAATCGACTTGGGTAGTTGCACAGGGGCCTTGTCTGCTTCGTTTACTGGTTCACAGGGCTGTTTGTCTTATATACTCAAATTGACCAAAAGCCCGGGAACAACCAACTGTGTCCATTGATATTTGAAAGGAGCGGACTTCCCGTTCACCGATAATTTATCCTTATTGGACAAGAGATTGAAAACCAAAGACTTGGAAGACTCAAACCCGAAGATGCTGTGTGCTGTCTTCATTCATGACTCAGGGTATCGACAGGGTTTTTGATAGTCACTTTCAATGTGTTAATGCCCGAAACCAGGACGACAATACCCAGCACGATGACGAGGCCAAGTCCAAAGTTGAGGTAATTGATTCGGGCGGTATAGGCAAAGTTGTCTAGCCATAGATTTACCAAAAAATATACAGGATAAATAGTGACAATCAAGGCGATGAAAACGGTGATTACATAGTTTTTGGTGAGCAACCAAAACACCCCTGATCCTGTAGATCCCAACACTTTTCTAATCGCCACTTCCTTCTGTTTTCTCTGGCCGATAAAGGCCGACATACCAAATATGCCCAGCGAGGCCAGAAAAACAATCACT
Source organism: Roseivirga sp. (assembly GCA_021404565.1). Taxonomy (GTDB): domain Bacteria; phylum Bacteroidota; class Bacteroidia; order Cytophagales; family Cyclobacteriaceae; genus Roseivirga. Next base: position 327,338 of record JAAWWF010000006.1, read on the forward strand.
ATGGATAAAAATGAGATGGTACTTTTAAGTTGGATATCCTCATCATGCTGAGACGCAAAATAGTCGTCCATAAAGGTATAGTTGAAATCTCCCTCCAGGCTGAATCTGCCCCAGTTTGCTTCAATATCGGCTAGGATTGACTCAATGCTATTGGGAGTAAAGTTGACCGAAATGATAGGTCCTCTGGGAATCCATATGAATTGAGCAGGGAGCAGAGGGGAATGCATTGATCTGAAATTGAAGTCTTTCACAATCCCAACCACTGTTTTTTCTTCTATCCGACTACCCCTGATGTGATGCACTTTTTTCCCTATTGGGTTTACCAGACCAAGGCTTTTCACAGCTGTTTCATTCAGTATGGTAGAGGAGCTATCGGAAAAATCACTTGAAAACTCTCTCCCTTCTACTATTTCTATTCCCAGGGTTTTGAAAAAATCATGATTTACCCCCGAGCGACTCACCAGGGTAGACTCATTAGTACCTTTCTCCCTGAGTTCATAGCTTTGGCTTCCGGCCCATTTAAGCGGGACTTGCAGCGAGTTGGAAACTGAATTTATACCGGGAACCGTGCGAAGGTATTGTTTGAAAGTCTCCAGCGATTCTGCCCGGGCATTCTCAGCATGCAGTTCCATATACAGTACCTGATCCTTGTCAAAACCTGTATCCCGGGTAAGTATATAATTGACCTGATCTTTGAAGAAAAGTGTAGTGGTGATGAGTATAAGCGAAAAGAGTACCTGAAAACTCATAAGCGCGCGGAGCAGTCCGAAGTTATGACCTGTTGATGTGACAGTTCCTCTCAGGGCATTGGTGATGGATAGCCTGGACAGGATTCTAACGGGAATAGCGGAAGGGATCAGTGAGCCAATAATAAGGAACGACAGAAGTACGATCATGGTTAAAGAACTGGTTAAAAAATCCTGATAAATGTCCGGTGGTAACCAGCTGATTTTTAGCGAGCCCAATGAATAGATCAATCCAAAAGACAATAGAATGGCCAGTAGTATGATGAGTGCATTTTCGCTTACAATAGACAAGATCAGCGACCTGTTTGAGCCTCCGAGTACCTTGCGCACCCCGGTTTCTTTCATACGCTGGGTGACATTGGCCAAACTGATTTTTACGAAATTGATCAATGTGAGCAGGGCAATAATAATCCCCGCATAAAAAACCAGTTGTACAAACATGGCATTTCCGGGGTCCGTTATTTGTCGGTGTGCATTGGAGTGGAGGTGGATATCATTTACCGGGAGCAGTATAAAACTACGCTCCGGATCATTTTCTGCCTTGTATCGGGAATAGAGGGCATTGATTTTCTCTTCGACTAGCACCGGGTCCGCTCCTTCGGATAGTTTCACATAGTTCATTACAGAGTTCAGATAGCTCCAGGACGAAGCTATTCTTTCGGCATCCCACCGGGGGTTGCTGAAATAGCGTTCCATGGAAGTCAGGAAGTCAAACTGCATATGCGAGTTTTCAGGGGCATCTTCCACAACGCCCGAAATTGGCCTGGGTCTGTTCCAAATGAAAATGGTTTTGCCCACCGGAGACTTTTCTCCGAAAATTTTTGAGGCCATGGACTGAGTAATGACGATGGCATTAGGGTCCTCAAACAATGTTTCTTTGTTACCCTCCAGAACCTTAAAGTCAAATACCTCAAAAAAATCTCCGGATACCCAGTGGCTATTCAGCCAACTCCAGGGTTTATCTTCCGGATAGTGCACCCTGGTCACATCAAAAGAGCCATTAATCATGCCAATTGCCTTTTCTATTTCAGGGATTTCCGCTTTGGCCAATTGGGGGATCAGTCGTGAGGAACTGGTGCTTCTTATGATGTTGTCACCCCGTGTTTCGATTCTTTCGATTCTATAAATTCGCTGATAGTCTGAAAAGTGAGAATCGAAAGAAGTTTCAAATTGATAGAATGAGAATACCATCAGAAAGACGCTGATGCCCGTGACCAGTCCTGTTACCTGAAAACTAAAGAAACCAAGTTGTTTTGATGTTTTTCTGAGAAAGATCTTTACAGTACTTCTGAACATAATGGCCGTGGTGTTTATTGAGCAGGCTCACTGATCAAAATCTCATGCTGGCTACAATGCCTGATGTATTGACCGCTGGATTTTCCGGTTGGCGGAAGTACCATGGAGGTCATTCATCAGGTAATAATTTCCAAGTCTGAAATCTGATTATGTAAACATTTGTTTAGGTTTGTTTTAACTCTACGAATGTTTACTAAATAAGTTGTGAATATGGAGATAGGAATAAATCACTCTTTTGGTATGAGTGTAAGACCTATTCGGCACAAATGAGCAGGAGTGGAGAAGTAGAGAAGAATAGAATGAGTCTACTCCATTTCTTCGGATCAGAAAAGTGCCTTTTTTAGGGCTTGTTGTAATCAGTTTTTAATTTCGGAATCATCTCACCCCACTTCGAATAGGTACCATTAGGTACTTCTTTCTATTCTGATCAGTCTATCTCAGAATAAGAAAGGCATGATCTCCTGCTTAATTTTTTCACTCTCACAAAAGGGAGCCATATGTCCGCAGTTGGTTGATAAGACAACTAATTTGGCCTTGATATCTTTGGCCAGTTTGATAGAAGAAATTGGATTTACCAAGTGATCTTCTTTCGCAACTATTATGAGCAAGTCGGGTTTTATAGTTGCATTAATTTCACTCAAGTTCTTAGAGGAACCATAGATGTCATGCGATTGCATGGCAGTAATTCCACCTAAATAATCCTCCGGAGCCAGTGATGTTGGAAACTGGTTCAGGTAGTCATTCAGACCCTCTGCTCCATAGCTTTCAGCGATGAATTCGGGCGTATACATATTCAGGAGTTGTATTTTGTAAGCGTTTTGATATGCCTCATTCAATTCTTCTTTGCTATCTGCAGAGTTCATAATACCGGCCATGCTTCCCCATACTAACTTATCATAAGCCGACTGTCTGGGGGTTCCAACAATGGAGATCATCTTATCCATGAATTCCGGATAGGCAATAATCCATTCGAAAGCCTGCATACCACCCATCGAAATACCCATAACCGCTTTTAGGTGATCAATCTCTAAATGTTCTGACAGAAGTTTGTATTGAGAATTGACCATATCCCGGATAGATATTTTTGGGAATTCAGATGTGTTAGAGGGAGAGGAGGATACCCCATTGGTAAGGGCGTCAATAATTACGACATATAACCCGGTTGTATCCATGGTGTTATTAAGCATTCCAAAATCAGTTACCTGGCCACTGGTTCCGGTAAACCATGTGGTCCACAACACTACATTCGTCTTTTCTGCATTCAGCTTTCCAACAGTTCGGTAGCCCACTTTGCAATCATTGATAACCTCTCCACTCGTAGTTGTCAGGCTACCAATATTTGCGAATTGCTGATTGGTCTGAGCCATAAGGCCCCCTGTAACAAATAAGCAAAGGGTTAGAATGTAGTTTTTCATGAGTGGGGTTTAAGAGTATGGGAACTTAACTAAAACTTTGGAAATAAACGACTTGGGAGGAGATAAGAAGAGTCCGGGATCTGCTTATTGCAAATGAGCGGGAGGTGGGGTACTAGAGTGGATTGAATTGTTTATGAAAACTCGAACTTTGTTCTTTGAGAATAAAATCTAAATCTTTTGTTGATTCAAATTGGTCAATAGTTATATCGATTACATACCCTTTATAGACAAGCCAACTGTGTGATTGATTATCAAGCCACAGGTTAGATTTTAATTCAATTTGGTCGAACCCACTTATTTCTAGTCTTTTTTGTAAAATCTCAGAAGCATTACCGCAACAACCTAGTGGGAAACAATCGCTTCCATGGAATATCACTTCACCGTTCTTAATCTGTTCTCTGAGATTCAGAATAATTTCTTTAATTTTTGATTCTTCAATTTTATCCATGCATAAATTATGCTAAGTAGGTGTTAGGGTTATGTCCTTATTTACGAATTTTTCAATAAGTTCTCTAGTTTGAAAACCGTCCTTCGAAGACTTGATATTTCCAGTATAGGTGAGTTTCAGGAGTATTATTAATCTTAAGCCCATTACAGCTTTTTTAAGGGTTGGGTAAAACTCTTTTTTTTCGGAATAATTGTTGAAAATGCCAGTATGAGCAACTTGATCTCTCATCTTTTTCAATTCAAAAAGGTCCAGATCCAATTTCTGAAGGTCTAAGTGTTCAGATGCGGCTAACTCCTTCATTTGAAGTATTAATCTGTTCCAGCTTAAAGACCCAAGAACTCGGTCACTAACTTCTGACTTGTCTTTATCTGGATATTTTTGTGACCAGGTTTTGATACTTGCTTTGAGCAATGTTTTGAGCCGTTTGATTTCTTCAGACTCAGGTGGCTTTTCGCAGAATTCGTCAGCAAGTAATTCCCAAGCCTGACAGGCTCTGAGTATTTTATCTTCCATAAACCCATGACTTGTACTATTGAGGTAATCTATGGCCTTTCTAATGGAATTTCTGGCTGAACCTTCAATCGTAGCATAAGATGCTAAAGAACATTTAATAAGCTCAGGGTAATCAACGGAATGAATTATTGAACCTGAACCACTATGAAATTGAACTCTTCTTCTCCATGTTTCAAAACTTCTTCCATTGTTCGTTTCGAATTTTTGTCTGTTAAACGTTACCGTATTGCCAGTTGCGAGTGAAAGAATCTCACAAAGTGTGATTGCTAATTTTATGAAATCGTCTCGTTTAATTGAGGACTTTGAAGTCAACGATAGCCAAGAAGTTTCTTGCTGAATATCCCAAAAATACTCAATCTGCCTGCTTTTCTCAGAAGTATCGTTTTCATGGAGTTCAATGTGCTTATTATCAAAACCAAGCGAAAAATTGCCAGAGATACCAAACAACGGGAACTCGGCTTTGGTGATTTTATCACTGATATTTCCAAAATGAATTTCTCGAGAGGCAAAGAAGCGACACTTGTCATCGAGCTTCGTTAAGTATAAATGTTCAGCACTTACCTTAACCCCATTTATGAGTTGACCTTTGAGTTTCCAAGTTTCAATGTCTCCGGCTAAAACAGCTGAAAGAGCAATGTTGTGAGTGTCAGTAAATATAATGTTTCCATGCGGATAACTCTGGATTAAGAAACTGGCTTGAAAAGAATGTGTTTGTGTTTGGAAGATTCCACTTCCTCTTTTTTCGGATACTATTGGATATTCTATAGTCATTTTTGGTTATTATGGATTTAATAATATAGGTTTTTCTTTTCGGGTATCTTGTGCGATAAAGCCGATCTCAATAAAAATTACCACAGGTAAATTAACTATCCCTAACTTCCGGCATGGCAAAATTTACTGCAGCCGTAGTACAGGCGGCCCCCGTTTTATTTGATCTGGAAAAGACCTTAGAGAAAACTGCTAAGCTGGTAGATCAAGCTGCTGAAAAGGGTGCAAGGCTGATTCTCTTTCCGGAAGCCTATATATCTGCTTACCCAAGGGGCTTAAGCTTTGGTACGGTGGTCGGTTCTCGCTCGGAGGAGGGGAGAGATACCTGGTTGCGCTACTGGCAAAGCAGTGTAGAGGTGCCTGGTCCGGCAGTGGACAGACTCGGAGCTATGGCGAAAAAAGCAAAAGCTTTTCTGGTGGTGGGAGTGAACGAGAAAGATACCGTTTCCGGTTCTATGTACTGCAGTATGCTCTACTTCGGTCCGGATGGGAAATACCTGGGCAAGCACCGCAAAATCAAGCCTACCGCGCAGGAGAGGGTGATTTGGGCTGAAGATGATGGAGGCGCACTGTCTTCTTTTGATACAGTCATCGGTAAACTCGGGGGGCTGATTTGCTGGGAGAATTATATGCCCGAGGCTCGTTTGGCCATGTATAAAAAGGGTGTGCAGGTGTACCTCGCACCCACAGCGGATAGCAGGGAGAACTGGCAGCATACTATGAAGCATATCGCCTTGGAAGGCCGTTGCTATATGCTGGGCTGCAACCAGTATGTGACCAAGGATATGTATCCTAAAGACCTTCCGGGCATTGCCGATCTCGAAAGTCAACCCGAGGTAATGTCACGCGGGGGCTCCGTGATTCTTTCGCCCTTAGGAGAGGTGCTGGCCGGTCCGCTTTGGGGAGAGGAAGGGATTCTCACCGCTGAGCTGGATCTGGATGTTGTAGCCAAAAGCAAACTTGATTTTGATGTGATAGGGCATTATTCGAGGGATGATATTTTTGAGTTTAAGGTGAATAACCAACCTGAGACTATGAAGGTACGATAGCCTATTGCGTAGGCCGGTTATCAGTGTATCTGCGCTAAAGAGACTGTGTCGCAATTGATTTATAGTCACCCTGAAATCTGTTCAGGGTCTATTCTGAGTCCTAAACCCTGATTAGATACTGAAATGAATTCAGTATGACAAATTTCTTGTATTATGACACAGGTTCTAAAGCTTCGATGCCTGAATTAGTTATTGGTAAAGACGAGAGTGGGCGTACCTGACAGAGACTAAGAACCAAGAGATTGCCGCGGTCACAGCCAGACTATCGTCTGTCAGCTTCCTCGCAAAGACGTTATGATTCGTTATTATGAGCGCAGCGAAGCCTGCCTAAAGGAGGCAGACGGGCAATCTCCTGATAGAGTTCGTGTACTCTGAGTACAAAGTTAAGGACGAAGAAGATTGCCACGGTTGCAGCCAGATTGTCGTCTGCTAGTTTCCTGGCAATGTCATTACCGTTACGCTTATTCTCACGGAATTATCTCTATCTTAATTTCAATGTCAGAAGGCGCCTGGATTTATATCACTACGAACAAGAGAGACGGTACACTCTACACGGGAGTGACATCAGAGCTTCCAAACAGAATTATTCAGCACAAGGATAAATTTTATCCAAATTCATTTTCTGCAAGATATAACTGTGATAAACTGGTTTACTACGAGTTCCATGACTCCATTGAGGAGGCGATTGCCAGGGAAAAACAGATTAAGGCGGGTTCGCGTCAAAAGAAAATAGACCTTATCGAAAGCATCAATCAAGAATGGAATGATTTGTATGATGAAATAAAAGATTGGTCGGTTTCCTGAATGCCTCTTATTTAAAGTCATTGCGAGCACAGCGAAGCAATCTCCCTGTGGGGTTCGTGTATTCTTAGTACAATGTTAAGGACCAGGAGATTGCCGCGGTCACAGCCAGACTGTCGTCTGTCAACTTCCTCGCAAAGACGTTATTATTCGCCATTGCGCGCACAGCGAAGCAATCTCCCTGTGGGGTTCGTGTGTTCTTAGTACAATGTTAAGGACCAGGAGATTGCCGCGGTCACAGCCAGACTGTCGTCTGTCAGCTTCCTCGCAAAGACGTTATTATTCGCCATTGCGCGCACAGCGAAGCAATCTCCCTGTGGGATTCGTGTATTCTTAGTACAATGTTAAAGACTGAGAGATTGCCGCAGTCGCAGCCAGACTGTCGTCTGTCAGCTTCCTCGCAAAAACTACCAGGCTCTTCCGTGCATCCTTGTTTAACACACTCCGGCATCGAACAGGTTGGTTTTATCCTGTCAAACTAGTAACTAATAACCATTAACTTATTGACCGATAACTATTAACCTGTTTCTATGAAACTCAAGAGTCTCCTCACCTTACTGACTTGCTTACTCAGCCTTAGCCCACTCTACAGCCAAAACGATTACTTCTTCCCCGAAGGCACTCAATTCGACCCGAACATTCCTTCTCCGGAAAAGTACCTGGGCTATCCCATTGGTACCTTGCACACCCGTCATGATGCCATTGTGGGCTATTTCAGAGAGCTGGCAAGACTCTCAGATCGGGCTAAGCTGGATACGATAGGAGAGACTTATGAGCACAGACAGCTGGTAGTACTGACGGTAACTTCACGGGCTAATCATAACAACCTGGAGCAAATCCGACAGCAGCATTTGCAGCTGATAGACCCTGATCAAACCATTGAAAATTACAGTAACCACAAAGCCGTAGTGTTGCTGGGCTATAACGTACATGGCAATGAACCTTCCAGTTCAGAAGCCGCCATGCTCACTGCCTATCACTATGTGGCCGGCCAGTCTGCCGAAGTAAGAGCCGCTCTGAATGATGCTGTGCTGCTCATTGATCCGGCCTTTAACCCCGATGGTCGTGATCGACATAGCACCTGGGCCAATTCTTACAAGGGCGACCCGATGGTATCTGATCCGGTAGATGCAGAGCATAACGAGGCCTGGCCCCGTGGCCGTACCAATCACTACTGGTATGACCTGAACAGAGACTGGTTACCGCTGGCACATGTAGAGAGCCAGGCACGCATTGACTTCTATCACCAGTGGTATCCCAACGTGGTCACTGATTTTCATGAAATGGGAACCAACAGCACCTATTTCTTTGAGCCTACCAAGCCTTTTGGCTCTGAAAACCCTGTAGTGCCCCGTGATAACTACGATGGACTGAATAATCTCTTTGCAGGCTATTTTCATGAGGCACTGGACGAAATTGGTTCGCTCTACTTTACCAAAGAGCAATACGATAACAGCTACCCCGGCTATGGTTCTACTTACCCGGATATTCATGGAGCACTGGGGCTGGTATTCGAGCAGGCCAGCTCTCGCGGGCACCTGCAGGATTCCCGCATGGGCAAAGTAGCTTTTGCCTTTACCATCAAAAATCACCTGACTTCAGGACTGGCCACTGTTCGTGGAGCGGTGGGAGAGAAAGCAACCCTCCTCAGGCATATGAAAGATTATTTTAGTGGAGCGAAAGAGGAAGGCAAGAAAGCTGAAGCCAGGGGCTGGGTTTTTGGCGACCAGGCCGATGACAGCCGAAACCAGGCTTTTGTAGACCTGCTATTGCGACACAAAATCAAGACCTATGAACTTGATGATGATATTTCTCTGGATGGAAAAACCTATAAAGCTGGCAACGCTTTTTATGTGCCGAATGAGCAGGTACAGTATCGCATGGTGCGCACTATGTTTGAGAAGGTCACCACCTTTTACGACAGCATTTTTTATGATGCCTCTTCCTGGACCACGGCCCTTTCCTATAATATGCCTCATAGTCAATGGACGGGCAGATTGGACCTGACCGGAAAACAACTGAGCAAGGACGATTTAGCTAGTAATTTCGAACCCGTTGCCAAATCTGATTATGCTTACCTGATAGAGTGGGATGAGTATTATGCTCCCAAGGCACTGAACTATCTGTTGGAGAAGGGAATCTATGTGAATTCTGCCTTTAAAACCTTCTCTATAGAAACCAATGAAGGGGTAAAAGCCTATGGTTACGGCACGCTTATGATTCCTGTCGCGAGGCAGGAGGTGGGCGCAGAATTGGTACATGCTTTTGTAGAGGAGGCTACAGAAATAGCCGGACTTCGTGCCCAAAGTGTTACCTCAGGTTATAGCACCACTGGTATTGATTTGGGGAGTGGCAATTTCCGAACCATCAGAAAGCCAAGAGCCATCATGTTGATTGGAGGGAACAGCAGTAGCTATGAGGCCGGAGAGGTCTGGCATCTGCTGGACAGCAAAGTAGGCATGCCCATTACCAAGGTACATACCAACAATGTGGGCCGGGTATCCTGGGACAATTACAACACACTGGTACTGGTATCTGGCAACTACAGCAGCTTAGGTGAGAACACGATCGATCGTATTAAACAATGGGTGCGTGAAGGTGGTACGGTAATCACCCTGAGAAGTGCTACCAGCTGGGCTATTCGGAGCAAGTTTGTGAATGAGAAATTTGCCGATCGTCCGGAAAGAGATACACCCGACCGCATGGACTATGTGACCTCCCGTGAGTTCAGGGGCTCTAATGCCATAGGCGGCTCTATGTATATGACCGATGTGGACATTACTCATCCTCTGGCTTTTGGCTATACAAGCAGAGAATTACCGGTTTATCGCAACCACAGCAATTATGTAGCACCAAGCAGCAATCCTTTCAGCACGGTAGTAAAGTATACAGAAAACCCACTATTGGGTGGTTATGTAAACAAGAGCAACCTTTCCGGCCTGGGTGGAACGGCTTCACTATTGGTCAGTGGGATTGGCCGCGGTAAGGTCATTATGTTTGTAGACAACCCAAACTTCCGCGGGATGTGGTATGGCACCAATAAGCTATTCTTCAATGCACTGTTTTTAGGTAATTTGGTAAGCAGGCCGTAAAAATCTCATAGGATGTCATCCCTCAAAGGAATGACATCCTATGAGATTTTTAGAGTTATCGATAGAAAGGCTACCTCCCGAATGGTAACAGGCAATTCGGTGAGCAGGCCTAAGTATCATGGATTTTTAGGGGGCCTGCTTGACAGGTAGTTCTAATGCTTCGGAGATTAGTATGGCAGCTTGCTCAGCTTTAGGCGCTTTTTTAAACTGTAGCGAAAGCACCGCTTGTGCTGCCCCGGTCATCAGTAGTAAAAAATGTGCTGTTGTATTTCCGGAAAACGTAGGACTGATCCCATTTGGGAGGTTGGTGCTTTTTTCTGTTATACTTCCGATATGCACTTCCTTCAATTCAGGCAAGTCTTGCCAGGTTCCACGCTTAAGTCCGGCTAAAGCACTATAGACTTTAAACTTCTTGTTTTTAAGGTCGATCAAGGTGCCCTTATAAGTGTTCATGACGATCAGTCCGAAGCTGATAAAAGCAGGACCGACCCATGAGGAGCGACTACTCTCTTCCAGACCATCAATTAAGTCAGGCCCCAGAATAGAGAATACTCCAGTCAGTAAGAAAATCAGACCTATGAATCTTGTGCCTGATAACCAATGAGTAAGTGTGTGGTTATAAATCGTCATCAAACGAATGTATTTAGATAGCCCCAATTTAGATATTTATAGACTGTGGTCTTCGCTATATCTTTTGGAAGAACAACATCTGGATTTTGGAGTTGTCCGCAACAGCTGCGCTTATGCTTCGACATCTGAATTGGTAATTTGCATTCAGGAGCTGCCCAAAGCTTTCTTTATCTTTCTGAAAGCCCTTTTCTCTCCAAAATAGCCCTGCAAACTTTGACTTCTTGCCGCTGCATAAATAGTGAAATTAACGAGCAGGTCATTCCCATCATAGATAATCAGCAGTTCACGTTCCCAGGACGTCATAGTTCTGGCAATGTATAGAATGGAATGGTCGTCCTGATTCCGTATAATGGGCTTACCCAATAAAAACTAATACAACGCAAACATAAAAACCCAAATACAAAAAGACCGACTCAGATACTTCTGAGACGGCCTCTTTATTCTTTTAATTGGCGGCTGGTAACTTCTGGACTACCTGGCCAATATGACCTTCTTACTGACCAGGCCCTCATCAGACTCAAAAGTCACCGTATACTGACCGTTAACCAAAGAAGACAGGTCAATTACGTCTTGCTCCTTGCTTACCAGAAAGGAGGCTACCAGTGAGCCCACCTGATTATAAACGTTCAGTTGATAGCTCCTTCCATTTTCAAATGAGTAATTGATATTCAATTCTCCTTTGCTTGGGTTAGGATATAGATTCAATCCTGAATTTTCGTCATCAAACAAAGATTCTGCGAGACTATTCGACTGATTGGCTTCTGGCCCAAGGAAGATCGGAACAAGGTTGCAACCATCGTTGATAGACGCCTTGAAACTCGAATGCTTCCGTGCTCTGAAACCTGTTGTGAAAACGAGCTTACTCCCGGAGGAATAGGAAGCCATACCATTGGCAAATATTTCATTATTGGCCGTAATGGTACCCGTTGCGGCTTTGCTGTCTGTATTGTTTGCATATACATCCTGAGTAATCGTCAGACTGGAAGTATAGCATGTATTCAGGCAAGTTCTGCTGGCAACAAAATCCCGAATTTTCTGCCCGGGTAGAGGACCAAAACCTAGACTATAATCAACTCCGGGTCTACCGGTTTTGTGACAATAACTCATAATAGTACCCTTTGGTGAAGGATAACCAGGGTTAGTGCATGATCCTTCTACCGGGTCGCACCCATCAATGGCTTCATTGGCAATACCATTTCCACTTACATCCCACTGGCAGGCATGTGTATGAGGAGAGCCAAATACATGCCCTAACTCATGTGCCATGGTGGTGATATTGCTAGCTTCCACACTGGGTATAACAGGTGTTGGGTATGGGTCAAAACGGGTAAGCGTTGTACTTATCCCAAAGTCGGCACTCGCATAGGGACTGATACTGCATAGAGAGCCGATTGTGACACCTGCCGTACCATCACCGAAGCTGTGTCGCGTGAGCACCATGATGGCATTTCCTTTGTTCCCGGTGGAACTTTGGTTTTTAAAGGAATTGAGGTGATTTGATCTCGTTCCGGTATTATCATACCCTGTAACATTATCGTTTACCCGCAGAAAGGACAGTCGAATGCGCACACCTTCATTTTCGAATAGGAGGGCAACTACGTTGAACACAGCGGTAACCTCCCGGAAAATCGCCAAAGCCGCATTATCTGAGTTATATAATGCTAAAACCCCGGGTGTGTTAAACGCCTGAAAAACGGAATAATCGGCTTCAATGGCTACATCTACGTATTTCATAAAACTGAAATCATCTAGCTGTTCGATCTTTGGTACCGTTTTCGCCTCTTCCTTCAGTATCTCATCTATCTGGTTATCACAATAAGGGGCTGAAGGCCCATCGTAGCTTTCGAGAGAGAGCGCATGTGTACCACAACCAGGAACTTTACTGATTTTGTATATATGACCGAATCGGTCATATATCATGGCAAATATGCTTTCCCCGAACACACTCAGAGCGGCCAGGCTGGTGCCTTCCTCACCACGAATCTGACCTCGGTAATGCACCCCATATAAGTTTGAAGCCGCAAAAGCCTCTTCATTCCCAAAAGCTACTTGAGGACTCTGAACAGAGGGTTCAACCAACATCAGGTCGAGGGTCAGGTTTTCCCGACTTTCGCTTACAGTTCCGAGATCCAGGCTAATAAGCTGCTTCGGTTTTTCAAGAAGACCGAATGCTGTATGCTCATCCAGACTGTAATAGACATAGTTATCAGATGAAACAGGGTTGAGTACTCCGCTTTCATTGTCAGCCATAAGTAGCATTGCATGTTCCTGCGGAATAAAGCTTTTCTGAAGGGCAATCTTGTCTTTGATTGTCATCCATTCCTGCCCGTGGACTACTGAGTAGCACAGGCATAACATAAGGCATAAAAAGAACCTTTTCATGATCAGGCGCTATTTGTCCTTAGATACCAAGACTTCCAGCGCTTTGATCTTCTCTTCCTGCGCGATTGTGTAGAGTGTAAGTTCCTCTACTTTTTTAAGCAGGATGGTAACCATATCTCCCAACGCCATGCCGTTTTCTCTTACTTCTACCGCAGTAGGAACTCCCGGCAGGTGGTGATTTTTATTCACATAAAGCTTCAGGTCCATGAGGTTCATCAGGTCATAGTTCCTCTCGAAGACGTAGTCGGGGAGGTTCAGTTCTTTCACCTCTATCTCTTCGGCAAAGATTTTTCCGTCTACATCCAGCTCTACACCAGCATAAAGCGTCATGAAGGTATTCATCGAAGGATTAGTGCTGGTGGTAGGACCCGCATAACGGAACTTAAGGCTGGAACCCGAAGCCTGAATATCCCAGTATTTATATTCCGTGGGGTCTTCGTCTTTATGATTTCGGAACCTCAGCTTAGGGCTGATCTCTTTTTTGATCTGAACTTCGCTGTAGTTACCTGTTTGTGAGATGGCCTGAAAACTGAGACACAGACCAAGGGCGAGTAAAAATGTGATTTTTTTCATTCTGAATAATTTTATATTGATTTAAATATAAAATTAAGTGAATAAAATTATCTTATTATTAGTTGGATGTTAAGCCTTTGTGAAGTAATGAAGTTGTTTTTACCTGAATGTCACCCAAGGCTTTAGTGTATGATTGACCAGAAAGGTGAGCGTGATTTCTAAAGAAAAATAAAAGAAAGTAGTGGTTGTAAGGTAAAGTTTACAAACTATAGGCTGAACCTTTTCTTAAGTCTCCTGAAAGCCCTTTTCTCTCCAAAATAGCCCTGCAAACTTTGACTTCTTGCCGCTGCATAAGTAGTGAAATTGACGAGCATGTCATTCCCATCATAGATAATCAGCAGTTCACGTTCCCAGGAGGTCATAGTTCTGGCAATGTATAGAATGGAATGGTCGTCCTGATCCCGCATAATGGGCCAATCGAACTCCTGAGATATAATCCAGACCAGATTTTTGTTTTCTTCCAGGCTTCGACCGGAAATACGTCTTAGCTTGTCCAAGTTGAAAACTCTCAGGACAATGAGTAATGCCACAATCAGGCTGATTCCCAGCCAGTATGGTCTGATCCGATTCAGTTGATAGTTGAAATTGGAGTACAAAAAGGGCATAATCCCTACTGCCAAAACCGTGGCTACATAGACGAACTTGTTGAAGTAGCGCCCAAATACAGTTTCGTATCGGCCTCTTTCATGAACGCGACCTTCGGCAACAGATTTTTCTATGTCGGGAATTTTCACTGGTGTAGTTGAATTATGACTTGTGATAATAAGGAAAACCGTCTACTTCTTTAAGTCCAGTGCTACCTCCCGAATAGCAATCAGCATTTTCTCGAAATGTTCCAGAGAAGTATCGGGGTTCTGTACCGATACTCTGAGGTAGCGGACTCCATTCATAATGGTGGTTGTGATATAGAAATCACCATGCTTTACCAGCTCATTTCTGATGGCCAATTGAAAACTATCATTGGTGCCGGGAGCCAGGTATTTGAAGCAGAGAATATTGGATTCCGGTTCATAGGGGCATTCAAAGTCTTCGGTGGTCTGTATATGCTCAAAGAATACTGTGGTGATGTCATAACGGCTGTCCACATAGTCCACCATGGCCTGTTCACCCTCGATGGCCAGCGACCAGAAAAGCTTGGTTCCCAAACTGGATTTAGTGCATTCTATGGCATTTTCTATTGCATCAATACCCACATCTTCCTTCTCGAAAAAGAGGTAGCTTCCTTTTTGCCTGAAGGTATTGAGCATATCAAGATGATCTTTGAACAGCACCGCAGCGCATAAGGCAGAGGTGCGGAGCATCTTATGGGCATCCCAGATCATAGAGTCGGCCAACTGAGCCCCTTTCATAAGAGCTTGGTGCTTACCAGAAATCAGGGCCGCAGCGCCATGAGCACCGTCCACATGGTACCAAAGGTCATATTGCTGGCAGAATAGCCCGGTTTCTTCCAGTGGGTCATACAGGCCGGTGGAGGTAGCACAGGCATTGGCTACAACGGCCATTACCTGCTTGCCTTCAGCTTTGATTTGTTTGAGTGCCGGCTCCAGGTAGTCTGGATCCATCACTTCTTTATCTGTCACCTTAATGGGAATAGCTGCCTTACTGCCCAGGCCCAAAATAGAAATGGCCCTCGATACGGAATAATGTGCTACCTCGGGGCAGAGCACTACCAGGTTGTCAGGGGTGCCTTCTGTCCAGGCATCGGGTACTACTTTGGCCCTTGCAGCTGAGAGGGCAGTCAGGTTGGCCATGGAACCTCCATGGGTCAGTACACCACCGCCTCCTGTTTTGTGGTTTCGGGTTTCTTCAATACTATCAGATTTCAGCCAGGAGAGCTTGCTCAGCATCCAGTTGATGACTACTTTTTCCATGACGGCAGCGGCCGGTCCCATCTCGTAAATGGCCATGGGGTTATTCACCAGTCCGTTGACGGCATCGGCTATAAAGGCCCCGAGGTTGGGTACTGCACACTGATGACCCATATAATGGGGGTGATGCAGGTGCTGGGCATTGTCTGTATAAACCTGTAGAAGCTGTTGAACCTGAGTAGTATCTGCCAATCCATGCTTGAGCCAATGGCTTAATTGAAGCTCATTTGCCAGGGCATTGGATTCTTTCTGGACAAGTACTTTACCCTCAGCAGCCTGGCTTTGATTCAAAAAATCCCTGAGTGCATTGCCTAATAGCTCAGTGGTCTTTAGTAAAGCGTCTCCGTTCGTTTTCATAGGCTGTCAATCTGCTTGAAAAGCAATACTAGTGAGCTTAGAGAAGTGGTGCAACAGGGTATTGGATTAAAGGAGAAAATCTCTCTCTTTGAATCCTTCATAATCAGAATGAAAAAGAGGAGAGTTAATATCTTGGTCGATCTGGACATGTTCTGTTTTTAACTACCCCTGGAATGGTAATCATTGCTCAATGAGCTCAAAGATAATTTGGCTCAGTTCATCCAACCTTTTGGGGAAATTGATGAGCTTTTAGATAAGTCCTTTGCTTTCCAAGACCATGATTTCCATATATTGTTCCTTGGTGTGTTATAGCATGATATTTATAATCCGGATCAGATGATTCTGCTAAAGAAATAACCATGAGGTTTTCAGCCAAAGGGACACTGATAGAAATTAAACGGTATAGATGATTCAGGAAAAGCTATTTGACTGGTGGGCCCTGGTGATCGTCCTTGGAATTGTTCATGGATTGGTAGTAGCCTTTGCGCTTTTTCTGAATAAGCGGGGAAGACCTGCTGGAAGCATGCTGGCTTTACTTGTACTTATTTTGATTTGGCATCATCTTCAGAGTCTTTCTATCTACCTGGGTTTCTACAAAACCTTCCCACATTTCTATGGAGCCGACCTGGGCTCTCTCTTCCTTGTGGGGCCTTTATTCTATTTTTATATCAGATCGGTTACCTCTGCTGAAGGGCTTGGTATTAAAAACCAGGACTGGTTACACATTATACCCTTTGTGATAACTGTGATTCTCCATCCTGTACTGTTTCAGGGAAGCGTACAAAAGGTGGAGACTATACAAGCCTGGCTAACTGCCACACGCTATGACAACCCGGCTCTGAAAAGGGCCTTTCTCCTGGACGATGTAATCTTCTGGTTAGAATCGGCTCATATGCTGGCTTACCTGGGCTTTTCGCTGTTTACCCTCAAGGGCTATGGGAAAATCCGTAAGCAATACGAATCAAAGGCCCATGAATCGAATTATCAATGGCTGATTTACCTCACAGTGGCTATGATGATCGTGGTAGCTGTTTCATTTATACTCCAGAAGAGTCTGTATCTGGCCTTGAACTACTACTATTACTCACTCGATTATATTTATATCATCCCCATGACGATCGTGATCTATTCCATAGGCTTTTTTGCCATCAGACGGCCTGTGGTATTCACTCATGATCTGGATTTCAAAATGCGGGTAACCAAATATGCGCGCTCTTCCATGTCTCAGGAGCAGTCGGCTGCCTATGCTCGCAAGGTGCAGGCTTATATGCAATCAGAGAAACCATACTTAAACAGTGAACTCAAGTTATTGGAATTGGCCGAAGCTGTTGGTTTGAAATCCAACCACCTGTCTCAAGTCATTAATGAACAGTTTGGGAAGAGTTTTTTTGACTTTATAAACTCTTATAGAATTGAGGAGGCAAGGCGTATTTTGAACGATCCTGATAGAGATAAAGAAAAGCTTTTAGGGGTGGCTCTTGATTGTGGGTTCAACAATAAGGTATCCTTCAACAACTACTTTAAAAAGCTCACAGGCCTGACACCAAAGGCCTATAGGGAAAATAGGTGATGTTTTTGATTAAGGCGTGAAAGGATTTACTCTTTTCAGAAGTCAGTTTTCTTCTTTTGAAGAAAAACGAACGATGCAAAAACTCAGTTTACTTTTCCTGGTGATATTCCTTTCTCAGTTTATCACCAAAGCTCAAAATCAGGGCAACTTCTATGTAATAGATACACAACATTCTACTGTAGATTTCAAAATCAGGCATATTGGTTTCAGCAATGTAAGGGGCAAATTCATGTCCTATGAAGGTAACATCTACTTTGATCCCTATGATATTGAAAAGACAAGTGCCAGTCTCGTGATCAGTACGGAATCGCTGGAAACAGGAGCGGGAGGGCGCAACAGCGTGCTGAAGCAGTATTTCTTTGAGGTAGAAAAATATCCTTACCTGATTTTTACTTCTACGGGTGTGGAACAAAGAGATCGACTTTATCTGAAAGGTGATTTGACCATTGGTGGTATTACCAATGCCGTTGAAATTCCCTTTGAACTGATCTCCGGCCCTGCCAGAGATCAATGGGCACATCAGAGAATCACCTTGGCCGGTGAGTTAACGATCGATCGCAAAGACTATGGGATTTACTATAGGGGGAATGACTTCTGGGATAAAGTGGTGGAAGATAAGGTGAAGATAGAACTGGAAGTAGGAGCAAGAGTCTACAACTCTTTAGAAACTGTCTTTCCCTTCAGGGAAACATCTATAGGTCGAATGAGCTTTGAAGGTTATCAACAAAACGGACTTGAGGGAGCCAGAGCAAAAATGGTGGAAGCCCTGGCTGATAAAGAGAAGTTTAACGTCAGCTATAGTCAAATGGTGAGGGGTGCAGGTCATTTGATGCAATCGGGAAATACAGCAGGGGCCATCGGGCTATTAGAGCTTGGACTGGAATTGAGAGAGGAGATGAAGGACAACTGGAAGTCGGAGTTTTTGGCCAGAAAGGCTCAGTACCTCCTTAAGTTGAATAAGTATAAGGAAGCTCGGTTAACTGCTCAACAATCGCTGAAACTTGATCAAAATGCTTTGGCTATGGAAGTGTTAAAACAAGCAAATATCAGCTTGAGTCGGTAAAGAAGAGGTAGCCTCAATACTGACGAACGGATGTTCAAGCCAAAGAGCTTAGTGGCGACTCCCAGGCCGGGTGTTAGATTAAAAGAGAAAATCTCCCCTCTTTAGATCCTTCATGATCAGGATGAAAAAGAGGGGAGGTTTTAGCTTATTATCTCCTTTTAGTAGACAGGGGTTCTATTGGTTGCTGATCTGACCTTTTTTGATCCGACCTGGTGTGACCAGTTTAGTCGTCCCTGAGAATATTGGCTGGATTGGTAGTAGTAGCCCTCAGTGCCTGCAGACCTATGGTCAGAATACCAATGCCGATCATGACCAATGCGGTAATCAGGAAGATATCAACCCCAAAGCTTACCCTGTAAGCAAAACCATCGAGCCAGAGGCTATTGCCCAGGTAGGCCAGGGTAAATCCTATGACCATGGCAATACCGAAAAGGTACATAAAGCCTTTGGAAAGTAATAGGATCAGCCCTTTGGAACTGGCGCCCAATACCTTGCGAATACTCACTTCCTTGAGCCTAACCTGGATGGAGTAGGTAGCAATACCCAAAAGCCCGAGGGTAGCAATGGTAATACTCAGTATGGCCACGAGTCCTATGATATAAAGAATGTCATAGAAGAAAGCATTGAACTCATCAATCTGGCCCTGAAAGGTTTTGGCAATCATCTCGTGATTCGGATCAAATTTGTCCCAGGTCGCCTCAAGTGCTGTCATCTCATCGCTGATATCAAAGCCGGTGATTTTCACCTGGGCATAGCGGAAGGATGAGGGGCGGTAGCGGAACATCATCGGCTTGATGTCCATGTAGAGGACCATGTAGTTATAATCTTTGACGACTCCTGCCACCGTCACTCTGGTGCTGTCTCCCAATATTACCGGTTCATTGATAGCGTCCAGGGCTGTTTCAAAACCAAGTGTTTTCGCACCTGTTTCATTTAATATGATGGTTGTTTCATCCCCGTCTTTTTGAGTGGGTAGAAAATTGTCACCAGCCACAAGTGTCAGATTCAGGTTGTCAATATAGCCTTCATCTACTGCAAAATAGTTGAAGTTGACGGGTTCCTCGGTAAAGTTACGCTTAGCATCTACATTGGTGGTTTGACCTGTATTGGGAATGAGGTTAGTAGCCGAAATTCGCTCTACGAAAGGTAATCTGCTCAGCTCAGTCTTAAGAATTTCATAATCCTGGCCCTGGAGCTCTACATTGATGACGTTCTCTTTGGTATAGCCGTAGTCCTTCTCTACCATAAACTTGATTTGCTTATACACAAGGGTGGAGCTAACGATGAGTACCAATGAAATTACAAACTGGCAAATGATAAGGGCTTTTCTGAGGTTGACCCTGGAAAGTTTGTTGGAGGATATTGCATTTTTCATGGCCTCGATCGGGCGAAAAGAGGCGAGGTAGAGGGAAGGGAAAAGTCCCGTGATTAGTCCAACCAATACACTGAAGCCGATAAACTGAGCATATATCTTGGGTTCCAGGCTTAAATCCCAGTTGAGCAAAGAGCTCATTTGCAAATTTTCAAAGGCCGGAATCAGAAACTGCAATAAACCAATGGCGACTACCAGCGACAGGAGAGAGACCAGTATGGATTCCACAATAAACTGTATGGTGAGATGCCCCTTACGTGCCCCCATTACTTTGCGTACACCTACTTCTTTGGTACGTGTGAGAGCTCTTGCAGCCGATAGATTGGCATAGTTAAAAGCAGCACAAATGATGATAAGTAAGGCGAGAATAGCCAGACCAATGACAAAGAAGTTGGGCATGGAAGAACCAATCTGATTTCCATAGAGCGGACCGGGAGTGATATCAGTCATTTTCTGAATGTTAAAATCTACCAGATACTCCGATTGCTCGTTGTAGTGTTCTTCCTGGAGAGCGGTAAGCATGGGTTCTAGTCCATCCATGGAAACGCCTTCCTGCAAAGTGAAGTAAACCCAGCCTTCAGTTGTGCCTTCCCAATTACTGAAGGTACGCCCGGTCATAGAAACAAGTGATTCGAACTCGATATGCGTTTTCCCCGGAAAGGCCTCCAGCACTCCCGTTACCAGGTAATTTTCGTCAGTATCAACGGTGATGGTTTCGCCCATGGGGTTTTTGTCACCAAAGAGTTTTTCGGCAATATCTTTTCTCAGCACGATACTGTTAGGCTCTTTCAGACAGGTTTCAATATTGCCCTGCTCCAGTTTGAAGCTGAACATCTCAAAGAATGATTGCTCGGTCTGAAGCCCGTTAATAGCAATGGCCTTACCATCCTGTAGAATTTCTCCACCAAAACCACGGCTAAAGCGTACCATATGCTCAAAACCAGCAAAATCTGCTTGCATTCTGTCTCCGAGAACTACAGGTACCGTAGCAATAGGCAGGCCTATGCGACCATTGGTACGCTCATGGGTAAAGCGATAAATGCGATCTTTATTTGCCTGGAAATTGTCATAGCTCAGCTGATCGTTGATCATCAGAATAATGACGAGACAAACGGCCATAGAAACCGAAAGACCTAAAACGTTGATTACGGTAAATGACCTGTTTTTGAGGAGGTTACGGAAACCTACTTTGAGATAATTGCTTAACATGGATAATGGATTATAAGTGTTGACTTTTGAGTTTTTTGACCGTTTGAGTGTGTGCCTGTTCATAAACCTGAGAACATCCAGCCAGTACTTGCGATTGGCTTTTCGTAGCCCATAGCGTTCCAGATATTCATCATACCGCTCTTGCATGTCTCCATAGATGGATTCATGCAAAGGAGCATAGCAATACCACTTAAAAAAGCGGTCTGCCCATTTGGGTGGATTTATATCTTCTGGCAGTTCTTTCATTTATTAGCTGAATTCTATCACGAATTTTGGAATCATGTCCCAGATATGATTGCGGGCATCGCGTGCCTCAATCAATGATTTCTTACCTTCTGCTGTGATCAGAAATACACGCTTGCGTCTGCCTCTGCGATTGCCTTCGGCATCGCCTATATGAGAGGACACGTAACCTTTTTCTTCCAGCCGATAGAGTGCCGTATGTACGCTACTCATAGTGACCGGCCGACTTAGCTCTTTTTCTATGGCTCTTGTGATAGACAGGCCATAGGCCTCTCCATGCTGAGCGGCTACCAGCAGTAACACGATTTCTTCGAATTCTCCGAGTTTGTGATGCATTTATTTTTACCCTTTTGTAAAACAATTAAGCCAAACTTAATGAAAACTGACAGCTTGACTCAGTTTTTTTTACCCATTTGTAAAATAATTAAGGAGTAAAAAAGCCTCGCTTCCGGGGCTTCTTTGCTATGTGACGCCAGGGGACTGACAAATGTTGCAAGGGCCTGAGAGAAAATTAGTGAACCGGGGAATCTGTTACTTGGACCACCCCGATCATCAAGATTTGAGAAATGCCTCCTGATCTCTGTTTGGCCACGCCTGTCCAAAGGAGGGGATAGCAGTGTTAGTTTTACAATCTTGAGAGACGGTGTCCTTTGAGGCGTGTATTTACACTCCTTTTACCACGAAGTCCAGATGAGTTTGTTCTTGAAAGCAGTGAAGGACATCGTCCTTTATTTCAAAGGCACTTCCCCGATAGTAAAGAAAGAGGCCGCCCTTCCGGCAGCCTCTTTACTAACCAAAACATAAGACTCATCGAGCAAAAGACGGCTGACCCCTCAGTCCACTGAATTTTCGATCAACTTCAATGACCTCGTAAGGACAGCTTCCCTCAAAGGGGAGCACTTTTGTACAGACCTCTGGGAGCTCTCTAAACCACGACATTGGATACCAAATAGAAGATGCCCCAACTGACAAAGCCTATCAGCAGCACCCAGAGCCAGCTGGGCACGGCCTTGGGCGTTTCAGATCCACTCACTAAAAACTGTTCCTGCGACTCGCTACCATAGGCATTGATGGTGAGGTCAATGGATTCATCCACCACCTCATTATCTTTCAGACCATCTACATCTATCTGAGGTCCATTGCGTACCGTGAAGGGTATTACCCGAATGCCTTCAATGCCATCTGAAGAGTTGGCGATGATCTTCAGGGAATGTTCCCCGTCAGTGAGCTTGGTGGTGTCTAACTGAAAATTGACCGGAGGGAGGAAGTCACCTACAGGTTGAGACGCATCGTCTATAAATACCTTAACTCTTTTCTTAGTCTGCATGCTGATCGAGGATTTGATTTTTGATATGATCTTCTTGTTCATTAGGTCGAATGAGGTGCTTGACGCTATAGAACAGGGTGTAGATGACTACAATCACTGAAATAAAGACAATGATATAGTCGGCCTGGACCTTCTCGTTTGATTCAAAGCCGGGCAGCAGTACCTGTGCACAGCTGGTAATACCATCCAGTAATACCTCGTAGGGCTGGCGGTCATCACGGGCCATTTCATAAGAACCCCAGTACATAAGACCAAACAGAGCAAGACCCAAAGTCCATTTTATAATGCGCTTTCTCATTGATTTGTAGCTGTTTTATCTCTGATCTCTTTTACATGAGCTACTGTGGTTTTAGGAGCCTTATTACCCCAGTGGTTTCGCTCAAAGTTGATGATGGCTGCAATCTGCTCATTGCTCAAAACCGGTCCCAGTGCTGGCATGGCTCCGTACTCATTAGGACGATCAAAACCATTGAGGATAATGTTGATCATTTGATCTGGGCTTTTATCGAGTACAATGAGGCTGCCCTTCAAAGGAGGGAATGCTCCGGGAATACCCTCACCATTGGCCTGGTGACAAGCCTGGCATTGTCGCTCGTAGGCTTTAGGGCCCAGGGAGTTCAGAAGTATTTCTTCCTGGTTCACTTCAGATTCTGTTACAGCACTCATGGGTCGGGGAGTGTCTTCCTTTTTCATCCAGTCATATTCGATGAACTCGGGAGTACTGATCTTGGGGATTTCAGCCTGTTTCAGAGAGTTCAAATAGACGACCAGATGTTCGGCCCTTTGTGTGGCCACAATGACATCTTCAGGCTTGTCTTTAAAGCCATCAGGTACATTTACCACCTGATCTCCCGGCCCCGCAGTGGCTTTGGTCTTAAAAAGCCAGGGGTAAGAGGGCATGATCGACTCCGGCACTACCGCCCTGGGGTTATAGAGGTGGATATAATGCCATACTTCCCCCTGACGGCTCCCGACATTGGTCAGGTCCGGGCCTGTTCTTTCTGTGCCCAGTAGAGAAGGGGTACTTCTCCAGGTACCCAGCCGTTTGTTATCAGCAAAATCTGCAGGAATGGAAGGCCGCTTCCCCCATACCTGGTCTGTAGCGATGTTTCTTACCTGCTGGGTATGGCAGGCAACACAGCCTTCCGCTACAAAGACCTTGAGGCCCTGACTTGCTTCTGGTGAGAGAAACTCCTTGTTCCTCAGTGGTGGATTGTTGTCCTGAACATACTTTGCCGGAAATACGGCAATGATGAGACTGAGCGTCAGGAACCCTACAAATATGGAGATCAGCAGCAGTCTGTGATTGGTATGAAAGTTAAAATTCATGGTCTTGTCGTTAAGAGATGAGCACTTTCTTTTCGTATTTCAGAATCAGCTGATCTGTGAGGTCAGGCGCTTCAGAGACTGGTTGTGACATGCGCCAGAGGTTGACACAGAATATGACATGTGACAGAAACATCATGGTTCCTCCAATCGCTCTCCAAAGCCAGTAGGGAGCCATAAGCGTCACAGATTTGATAAAAGAGTCACCTTCCAGCCAGCTGACTCCCTTGAGGGTACCGCCTATCATCATGGAGAACATGTAGATGATCAGGCCTACAAAGGCCATCCAGAAATGAGCTCCGACATAGACTTCTTTAGGCGCACGACCGGTAATTCTGGGAACGAGGTAGTAAATGCCTCCCCAGAGGAAAAAGGCGATAATGCCGTACATGGTCATGTGCGAATGCGCCACATTGAAATCTGTAAAGTGCCAGATTACATTGGTGAAGCGAAAGGCCTGCATGGTGCCCTGTGCAGAACCAACAAAGTAGAAGACGATGCCCACCAATAAGAAGGGTAGTACATAGCTGTCTTTCAATTTTCTCCAGGAGCCTCTGAAGGTGAGCAGAAAATTAGTGGTACCGGCAATTACCGGTATAAGCATACCCATGCTGAATACAATGGCCACCGTTTGCAGCGACCAGGGTATGGGGCTGAACACAAAGTGATGTGTACCAATAAGGGTATAGAATAGCATTTGTGTCCAAAAGGCCAGGACCCCGAGTGAGTAAGAATAAATGGGTTTATTCAGTGACTGGGGCAGGAAATAGTACACTAGTCCCAGAGTGAAAGTCATAAACCACATACCAACTCCCTGGTGCATGTAATAGCCTTGGATGATGGTTTCGCCCAGTCCGTTTTGATAGAAGGGAAGGTAAGCGATGGTTACCAGTACCAGTGTCCAGGCGCATGCCCCGAGTATGTACCAGTTGGAAACATAAATCTCTTTGGTATTTCTTCTGGCGATGGTTTGGTAGAAGTTCCACAGGCAAATGATCAGACCTGCCGCGAAGAGGGCAGTCACGGGCCAGATATACTCGCGGTATTCGCCACCACCATTGTTGACGCCATTCATAAGCAAAAGACTGCCAATGGCTACCGAGCTGTTGATCAGGATCAGGGCCGTCCAGCCGGCCTTCAGACTGTAAATGGCTGTATTGCAGGTACGGGAGACTACGAGATGTCCCAGGCCCAGCATGGCCATAGATGACCAGCCCCAGAAAACAGCATTGGTATGTACGGGTCTGAGCCGGCCAAAGGAGAGCCAGGCTACATTGTCCAGTTCGGGCCAGACGAATTTCATGCCCAGGTATTGACCTATCAGCGTGCCGAAGATCAGCCAGAAAGCCGCAGAACCGATGAAAGCCAGTATCAACTTAGAGAAAGCAGGGTTGAGATTCATCTTAGAGATGGCTACTTTTTTACGGCTGACCATTGGTGAACTGTGTACTTCATTTTCTACCTGACGGATCAGGCCTTTTTCGTCTTTCGCCACAGTAATGCCTGATAGCTCATGGCCTTCCAGGCTAAACTCTGTTCGGGACTTGCCTGCTAATGCCTGTAGCTCTTCTTCATCGAGGTTTTCTATCAGGTGCTTTAATTCCTTTCTTTCGTCAGTCTTTTCTTTTTTGGAAATAGCTGAGAAAGCAGCGCTGATCTTAACAATAGCCAGCACTATACATACGGCCAATACCAGGGCTCCCAGCAGGAGCGTTCCGGTAATTCCGGGCTCTGCGGTTAGCTGTCTTTCCGTTGCCTGTGCCCATAAGGGCCCACTTCCCAAAAGGCATAGCAGTGCCAGTGAAAATTTTATGATTGTTCTCATTTAAGCGGTATTAATGTTTGATGTAATGTTTGTTTCGTTCTGTGAATCAGGCGGTTGAGACCTTCATGGGGGAATAAAAAGTGGCAAATGATTTCAAAGCCAGGCGGGTGTAGAGTATCAGGGTTGCGAGCTTGGCTACCTCAAAAGCGAGGTAATAGAAATGAATATTGGAAGGGGGCAGGAGGCTACCATCCATGATCAGGGCAGCCCGGGCATCCAGTGCGGGTAAGAGCCAGAATGACTGGAAGCACACAATGGCCAGGAGTACAAGGCACCATCCCGGAGTTCTGTTTTGAAAGCGATTGAAGATCTCAGAGATGATAAGGAGAAGGAGGAGTACCCACTCAATCTTGTTGAGCGCAGCAAAAATGACTCTGCCCACCGAGAGACCTATGGGAAGTGTCACCAGTTCTGCCTGGAACTTAAGCGGAGCTTCCATAAAGCTGATGGCCAGGAGAAAACCGATCCAAAGAATGGAAATGACAAATCGAAAACGGGATGACTTTTCCATATCAGTTGATTAATTGTTGATATAACTTCTCAGCCTTGGGCATGAGTATGTGCTCTTCCAGATGCACATGTACATGAATGTCTTTCGTGAGTTGTTCCAGCAGGGTATAGGTTTGTATATAGCTGCTACAGGCATCCTCAGGCAAACTGAAGTTGTTGGTGAGCTTTTTGATTTGCTCCAGTGCCTGACCTGCGGCCACATGCTCTTGCTCGATTGGTTCCCATAAGGTACTCACACTCCTTTTTGGGCTGGCTGGTTCAGCCTCGTTCTTTAATTGCTCTTCCATATAAAGCAGTGAAGGAAAAACAAAGAGTTCTTCTTTCTGCAAATGTGCAGACAGCTCTCCCTTTAAGACTTTAAAGAGCTCATTCAACTCGACCAATTCAGGATGATCATTACCATGAACGATGGCTATCTTTTCCACTAAAACACCCAGTTTTTGCAGGGCCTCTCTGGTAAATACATGATGCTTGTCTTTGATATATTGAATCAATGAGCTGAGGGCCAGGTATTCCAGATCGATCAAGGAGGACTGGTCTGACTTATTCGTTTTTGAATTACTCAGCCACTGCTCTATTTCGCGAATGATGAGGTGTTCATCGAACTGCCCAAGTTGCAGGGCTTTTTGCAAACTGATATCACCTCCACAGCAATAGTCGATGCCTCTTTTTTCAAAGTACTCGATTAGCGATGGGGTTTCATCCACCAGTGAATTGATTGTTTTTTCAGTGAGTGTTTTCATGTTGCTGATGTTCTCGTGCGTTGAAAATTCTTAGAAACATAGTAGCGGCCATGCTCCGGGCACGGGCTTTGGCTATTTCTGCATATCGACCTGTAAAGAGAGAATCGAGGGTTTCGAACCAGAGTTGTAGCCAGTTGCCGAAATGGGCCTGGTGGATGGTGTTGTTGAACTGCCGATCGACATTAATATGAACCTGGAGCGGATTGCCCTTATAATTGCGAACGAAGAAGAGGTTGGTTTCCCAGAAATCTGTCAGGCGTATGAGGTGACTGTCCCAGTCATCAATGGCTGCATTGAAGATGGGGCCTAAGGCCTCATGTGCTCTTACTTTATCATAAAACGTATTTACCAGCAGGGCAATGTCGTCTCTTGTTTGCAGGTCTTTCCCTTTCATACCCCAAACATAGACCCCGAGTGCTTCATGGGTTTATGATCGAAATCATAAAGGGAGATTTATTAGGGGTTTACCTGAGCGCACATTTCGGAATCCACCTCTGTAACTTGAAAAAGCTTCGTTGTTCAACTCATGTTTGTTACTTTTTGATAGGCCAAAAAGTAACCAAACCGTGCCAGCCGTACTAAGGTACTTAGGCAGGCAGGAACCTTTTCCGAAAACACCAAATCCAAGACAGGTTTTTGCCGCACGTGGCCTGCGCTATCCCACCCAACCGTCTTGTATTTCGCACGGTTTTCGGTTTAGCCGCCCTCCTTGATGTTATGGAGGAGTGAAAGGACATTAATCCTGAATCAACTGTATTCCCACCTATATGGCAAGGAGAGAGGCTTTAACGAATGATTTTCCTGGCTACAATGCTCAATTCGCCTTTTTCTGCCAGATTTTTTACGGAGCGGATAATGGTTTCTACCCTGATGCCCAGCAGGTCGGCCATTTGTTGGCGTGTAAGACTGACGGTAAAGGGTTTGTCTCCTGCCTGGCTTTCTTTTTTGATATAATCGATGAAGGATAAGATGCGATGTTCGGGGTCATGACTGGAAATCTCTTTCATCATCATGGCTTTGTACATCATGCGCTGGGCCAGCTTCGTGGTAAACTGCAGGTGTACTTCAAAGTTTTCTCTGAGCAGGTTCAGAAACTTCTCTCTCGATAATTTATATAGCTCGGTCGCCTTAAAACCAAAAGCCGATGCAGGATAGTGGGATGCCTTGAAAAGAGGAGGCTCTCCAAAGCTTTGGCCGTCTTCAAAGTAGCCCTGCACAAACTCTTTACCATCATCATTGTGGTTCACCATCTTTATCTTACCTGTCTTGATTTGATAGTAATGCTGAGCCATATCACCTTCCATAAACAGAAAACTGTCCTTGGGCAGAGATATAATTTTGGCCCCCTGGGCTTCGAGCAATGCTTCGGGTATCACATTGGCAATGATAAGGAATTTTCCAAGGATGACATCACTCGGAGGGATGTCATCCTTGGAAAGAGGCAAACTAAAACCTCCATTCATTATCATCCAGATTTCGATCCATCAGGATGGAGGCCGGGTCAATAACTATACGTGTGGGAGCTGTCGTTAAATTCAGAGTGAGTGTAGAAGTGGTTGTATCGAATTTGTGCATCTGCCGGTGAAGTACAATTTCACTGCCATTGGCATCCACTCCATAAACAGCCAGTTCAATCCAGTCATTGATAGAAGTGGGCTGCAAAAGCCCTTCTGAATCGGCTTCGTATTTCTCCGTGAGTAAGTCAATGGTTAACTCGTAATTACCGGCTGAGAGTGATTTGCTACTCGCATTCTGAATTCTGTTTTCCAGGAAGATGATCCGTTCAAAGAGATCAGTCACCAGGTATTGAAGGCTGTCGGGGGTAGACTTTCTGAACTCACCGATTACATCCAGCGAGCTGGGGTAAATTCCCTGACTGGCAGGGAAGTCACGGATCACTCTGCGCAAAGCAGCATTGACACTGTCTTCTGAAATGTAATGCCTCAGGGCCATCATGTTGATCAGGCCTTTGCCATAATGTATGTAAGACTGACTTTCTGCCTTGTACAGTGGCTGTTCATTCTGAACTTCTCGTTTTCTGCCTTTCAGGTATCTGCCTCTTTCGTATTGAATAATATGCCTCATGCTTTCTTCCCCAAATTCCTCAAGCGTTACGATTCCTGCAGCGTAGTGGGAGAGTGTTTCGGCAATCATGGCTTCTCCTTTTACAATGGCACCTCTTACCTGGTCGCCCCACCATTGATGCGCAACCTCGTGGGCAGTGATATAGAAGGGTACGTTCAAACCGCCTTGCTCAGACTTGGTCATAAAACCCATCGCTTCAGAAAAGGCAATCGTATTGGGTACCGACATAGCAAAATCATGTAGTCTGGGTATTTCCATAATGGTGAGACGATCATACTGATAGGGACTGAAATTTTCCTGATAGCTTTTGAAAGAAGCCCTGGTAGCACGTAAGATATGCTCGAGGTTTTGCGTATGGGCAGGGTAATAGAACAGAGATAGTATGACAGAGTCCCGGCCCTGAACCAGGTAGTCAGTTTGTCGCTCCAGCTTGCCCGTGATAACGGCATATTGGTTTTCTATAGGCTCTTTTGACTTATAGTGAAAATAAGCGCGTCCATTGTCTGACCACTGATTAATGAGTTGACCGGAGGTGGTGGCATGATATCCCTCGGTGGTGCTCAGGCGGGCTTCAAAGGCAATGTTGTTGGCAGAATTAAGACCTAT
This sequence comes from Roseivirga sp., assembly GCA_021404565.1. Classification (GTDB taxonomy): domain Bacteria; phylum Bacteroidota; class Bacteroidia; order Cytophagales; family Cyclobacteriaceae; genus Roseivirga. Next base: position 357,155 of record JAAWWF010000006.1, read on the forward strand.
GTTGTATTGGTTATTTTGTTCGCAGAATTAAGACCTATGTTGTATTGAGTCAGGTCCTCGATTTCCGGAAGCCTGTTTTTTGCAGACAGGCCAAACTTCTTTCTCAATGGCAGGGCATTGAGCTCAAAATTTGGGAGATAGTTGAGAGAGGGGAGGTGAGCCTGTGTAAAGAATGAAGCGTTTTGGGACAACTCTTGTCTTCGGCTTTGCGAGAATCCTTCTGTACCATAGCACATGGCAAAGTTCATAACCAGGGAATCTCCGGGAAGCAGCGGGTGAGCCAATTGATAAATGGAGTACTTGAATTCAGGGAAAGCTTGTTTTAGTGTGAATGCCTGATTGAAATCCACAGATTGCGTAGAGATTTTTGCCTCGAAGGCCTCCTGAACATGAATCTCGTTTATCGGGTCGGTCCCGGGGTTGATCATGAGGTAAGTACCTGTTATTTCGTAAACATCTTTTTCGGAATACAGGTCAGCTTCAAAGG
>JAAWWF010000051.1 GCA_021404565.1 Roseivirga sp.
TGACTGCAGAATTGACTTATAGGGGTGCCGGTCATTTATGCAAACCATAGCCCGTATTCCATTTATTGGGAGTATCTATGGGCTCGGGGAGGTAAAGTCAATCGTCAGCGTAAACATGTCGCTGGCTACACTTCGGTTACCGGCCAGATCGATCGCTTCTGCAGTCATATTGGCTGTGAACTCAGGCAGGTTAAATCTGCTTATATCCAACGTCCAGTCGCCATTGGCATCAGCTGGAACAACTCCTATGGAGCCCCCGGGTGAGAATACTTCTACATGAGCATTCGCCTCTGCAGTTCCGTGAATCAACAGGTTACGATCGCTGGTAATGCCATCTGAGCTACTGATGCCGGTATCATCACTGATGCCTGTTATCACAGGTTTAGAGGGGGCTGTGAAGTCTATCGTCAGCGTAAACATGTCGCTGGCTGCACTTCGGTTACCGGCCAGATCGATCGCTTCTGCGGTCATGTTGGCCGTAAACTCCGGTAAGTTAAACCTGCTGATGTCCAGGGTCCAGTCTCCGTTGGCATCAGCTGGAACAACTCCTATGGAGCCTCCCGGTGAGAATATCTCTACTTCTACATTCGCCTCTGCAGTACCGTGAATCAACAGGTTACGATCGCTGGTAATACCGTCTGAATTGCTGCTTCCTGTATCATCACTAATGCCTGTTATCACAGGTTTAGAAGGGGCTGTGAAGTCTATCGTCAGCGTAAACGGGTCGCTGGCTGCGCTACGGTTACCGGCCAGGTCTATGGCCTCGGCAGTCATATCAGCGATAAATTCAGGTAAGTTGAATCTGCTGATATCAAGGGTCCAGTCGCCATTGGCATCGACAGGAACAACTCCTATGGAGCCTCCGGGTGAGAATATCTCTACTTCTACATTCGCCTCCGCGGTACCGTGAATCAACAGATTACGATCGCTGGTAATACCATCTGAACTATTGCTGCCGGTATCATCACTGATGCCGGTGATTACCGGTTTGGCTGGTGCCGTAAAGTCAATATTGATCACGAATCCGTCACTGGTGGCACTGCGATTACCGGCAAGGTCTACTGCTTCTGCCGTGGTGTTGGAATTGATCTCTGTAAGATTAAAGGCGCTGATATCCAGGGTCCAGTCGCCATTGGCATCGGCCTGGGTTGTTCCAATCTTACCTCCCGGTGAGAAAACGTCAACAATCGCATCAGCTTCTGCCGTTCCGTGAATCAGCAGATTACGGTCGCTGGTTACACCATCGCTATTGCTGCTTCCTGTATCATCACTGATTCCGGTAACTACTGGTTTGGCTGGTGCCGTAAAATCAATGGTAATCACGAAGATATCACTGGTGGCACTGCGGTTCTGAGCTGCATCTATCGCTTCTGCGGTGGTATTTGACATCATCTCAGGCAAAGTAAAAGCGGTGATATCCAGGGTCCAGTCGCCATTGGCATCGGCCTGGGTTGTTCCAATCTTACCTCCCGGTGAAAATACTTCTACCGTGGCAAGGGCCTCAGCTGTTCCATGAATCAACAGGTTACGATCGCTGGTAATACCATCGGTGGCACTGCTACCTGTATCATCACTGATACCTGTAATAACAGGCTTGTCCGGAGCTGTAATATCTTCCTGAACATCTGTTACTGTAATGGTCACCACCAAGGCATCACTACTGTTCTGGGCATCATCACTGGCATGTATTTCTACTTTATAAGTGTTGTCTGTCTCTCCATCCTGTGGGTTCTCAAAATCTGGTGGGTTCAAGAATGTAAGAATACCTGTAGTTGGGTCTATAGTGAAAAACTGAGAATCCATTCCCTGACCCAGGTGATAAGTTACAGTTGCCTTGCTATTCGTATCTGTAGCCTGAGCGGTGTAGGCTGTGCCCGTTCCGTTTTCAGCAAAGCTGGTAGCCGTTCCTGACTCAAATTCAGGTGCAGTCTCATCTGTAACTGTAATGGTAAAACTCTGCTGGGCCGTACCACTATTTCCGTCTGAAGCATCCAGGACTACAGGGTGATCGCCCACCTGGTCAGTGGGGTCTCCTATCAGTACACTTCCAAAGACTACTTTGCGAATACGGCTGGCCTCCAGTTCTGCCAGGTAGATATTACCAAAGTCGTCTATTGTGAGATCGAATGCCGAAGTAAACTCCGCATCAGTACCGGTACCATCGGCAGTACCTCCTTCTCCACCTCCTAATACAGTCTCAAGCAAACCATTCAAATCGGCCTTTAAAACCGCAGGTGCTCCAAAGAAGCCCTGAGTGATATAGAGATTATCCTGATCGTCAACGGTAAGACCTACAGGAATACCTGCAAAAACGGCATCTGTACCAGTACCCATCGCTACCGGACCTATACCTGAATCCGGACTGGGTTCGCCTGCAGAAAAATCAATTCCTTTACCGATAAACTGACTTACTACTCCTTCAGGTGTGATCTTTCTGATCATAGCATTGAAGGCATCCGCGACATAAAGGTTACCATTATGATCTATATCAATTCCCAGAGGACCGTTAAAGGAAGCTTCTGTACCAGTACCATCGGCAAAGGTACCACCACCAAAGCCTCCTTCACCTGAACCGGAACCGGAGCCTGTCCCCGCTCCAAAACCAGAACCCGCGAAAGTAGTTACCACTCCTGCCGGGCTTACCTTTCTGATCAGGTGGTTGTTAAAGTCGGTTACATACAGGTTGCCATTTTCATCGCTGGTCATACCATATGGTTGATTAAAACTTGCACCGGACCCGGTACCATCCTGCATTCCCGCAGAACCACTACCAACAAAGGTACTTACCACTGCCTCAGGGGTGATCTTACGTATTACGTGTCCACCAATTTCTGAAACATAAAGGTTGCCCTGATCATCGAAAGCAAGACCTGCCGGCCCGTAAAAAGAAGCTCCGGAGCCAGTTCCATCAACAGTCTCCTGACTCCCGTTTCCGGCAAAAGTAGCCACTACTCCATCAGGTGTGATTTTCTTGATTAAGCCAACCCCGTCAGCTACATAGATGTTACCGCCATCGTCTATCTCAATACCATAGGGGGCTGCAAATCTGGCTTCAGAACCGGTTCCATCAGCTATTCCCTGTTCGCCTGGGCTTCCTGCAAAATTAATAGCAGCAAAAACTCCATTTTCAAGGCTCAGCCATGAAGGAAGTGTAGTTCCTGTGAGCCCTACATCATGGTCATCATCATCAGAAGTCTCCACCAGATAGAAATAGAACTCATCATCTCCTACCATCGTCACTGGCTCAGAATCAAATTCGGGGTCGCTGTTAGGCGGTTGGGTCACACTGGTACTCTGAGAAGCTGTACAACCATTCGCATCGGTTACGGTTACTGTATAAGTACCTGCAGCCAATGCCGTTTGGGCAGCGTTTGTTCCTCCATTACTCCAGAGATAGGTATAAGGAGATGTTCCTCCCGTTGGCGTTGAACTGATCTCTCCATCAGCATCATTGAACCTGGAAACATTCATATCTGTATTGGCATTGGCAGCCAAAACATCTGGTTCGGTAACCTCTCCCTGGGCTGTTGTGGTACAACCATTATTATCAGTAACTGTCACAGTGTAAGTACCGGCTCCTATACCGACAATACTGGCATTGGTAGCTCCAATACTCCATGCATAGGTATAAGGTCCAGTCCCCCCTGTCGGAGATGCCGTCAGACCTCCATCAGTAAAGCCGTTGCAACTGATAGTCTCGTCAAAGATGGTTCCGAAGCCATCGTCAATAGTAGACCCCGCTACACTGGCAGAAAGTGCTGTCGGCTCGGTTACAGTACTACTGCTTGTTGCGGTAGCTCCATTGTTATCTGATACTGTAACCGTATAGGTGCCCGCAGACAGAGAGTTATCATTCTCCAGCTTTCCGATCGAAGAAGTAGTCGCACCGGTGCTCCATAAGTAAGTATATGGCTGTACTCCTCCAGAGGCAGAGGCACTCGCTCCTCCTCCTGTATCACCGTTACAATCTACATTGAAGTCAACGACTGTCTGTGCTTCCAGTACCGCTGGTTGGGTAATCTCAACCTGGCTGGTGGCAGGACCACAACCATTGGCGTCTGTCACCGTCACGGTATAAGTACCTGCTGGTAAATTCGTTATTGAGGCATTTGTAGCTCCAGTACTCCAAAGGTATGTATAAGGAGTAGTACCTCCGGTACCTGTGGCACTTGCTGCACCATTGCTCAATCCATTAATCGTTACAAAAGCATCTGGTATGGAGAGTGCGCCCAGTGCAACAGGTTCTGTAATAGAAGAGCTGCTGGTAGCCGTAGTACCATCGTTATCAGTTACGGTAACTGTGTAAGTACCTGCCGCCAAACCCGTGATACCCGCATTGGTATCTCCGGTACTCCATAGGTAACTATAAGGGGTACTTCCTCCTGCAGGGTTGGCTGTGGCTGCTCCATCAGAACCACCATTGCAGCTGACATTGGCATCAACACTGGCTGAGACTGAAAGTGCTGCAGAGACGGTGATGGTAAAACTCTGTGCGGCTGTACCTGAATTGCCATCTGTAGCCGTAAGCACCACACTATGCGGGCCTATATTCTCTGAAGGGTCACCCGTGAGTACCGTTCGAACGGCACTGATTCTTCTTATATAGTTTCCTGTCTGTTCGCCTACGAAGACATTGCCTGAAGCATCTACTTCGATAGAGCGAGGATAATTGAAACTGGCACTTGTGCCAGTGCCATCGACTGTAGCCTCGCTGCCATTCCCCGCCAGGGTGGCTACTACACCATCAGAGGTCATCGTTCTGATACGCTGTGCAGATTCATCGGAAATATAAAAGAGATCATCCGGTCCCAGGTCAATATATTTGGGGTAAGTGAACCTGGCACCCGAGCCTGTACCATCAGCCGTACCCGTGCCGCTTGAAGAACTACCGGCAAAAAGGGTTACCACACCAGCCGGTGTGATTTTCTTGATGTTGCTATTTCCTGTATCCACCACATACAGATTGCCGGCATCATCTATTTCTATACCTGCGGGGAAACTAAATTCACCACCGGTTCCTGCAAAAGTTGTTACCACTCCGGCAGACGTGATCTTACGGATCAGTCCATTTCTTTCATCGGTGACATAAATGTTTCCACTTGCATCCATAGCCAGACCGGAAGGATTATCGAAAGTAGCACTCGTTCCGGTACCATCAGCAGTACCTGAACCGCCTCCTGCCAAAACCGAATGATCTCCGGCAGGGGTTATTTTTTCAATGGAGTTCCCACTGTCATTAACTATGTACAAGTTACCAGCACCATCAAAGATCATATCGGCTGGTGCTACCATATACTCAGCGGTTCCTTGTCCTGAGTTAATTGTCAGGTTAGAAATTGTTCCGTCAGGAGCAATAACCCGCACCCTGCTTTCTGAGCCAACATACAGGTTTCCTGAACTATCGAATACCAAACTGCTCGGAGAAGCAAAAGTGGAAGTACTGGTAGTTCCCGTAGGGCTACCAAAACTACCATCCCCGGCAAAAGTACTTACAACGGCCGGAGATTGTGTTAGGGATAACCAGGCAGGCAAAGTGGTACCGGTTATGCCAACTGCATCTCCATCACTATCAGAAGTTGTCACCGGATAGGTGTAGATCTCATTATCGAAAATGGTGGTTATCGGTTGTGATGTAAAAGTCGGATCGGCATTGGTTGGTTCTGTGATGGTTACCTGACTGGTGGCAGGACCACATCCATTGGCATCGGTAACAGATACCGTGTAGGTACCAGCCACCTGGCCAGTAATAGAGGCTATTGTTACTCCGTTATTCCAGCTATAGGTATAAGGTGCAGTGCCCCCGGTAGCAGAAGCGGTCGCTCCTCCATCATTACCTCCCATGGTGCTCACGTGGTTATCTACAGCACTGCCTGCCCCTAAAACGGCAGGCTCTGTAATGGTACTTTGGCTGGTAGCGGTGAGTCCATTGGCATCCGTGACTGTAATGGTAAAAGTAGCAGCGGGCAAACTCGTGGTGTTAGCACTTGTCGCTCCATTGCTCCAGATATAGGTGTAAGGACTTACACCACCGAGGGCTGAAGCGGTAAGACTACCATCAGCACCAGCATTACAACTCACATTGCTGTCTACTGTTGCTGAAGCAAAGAGCACTGTTCCGTTCAAGGGACTTCCCATATCACCATCTGTATTGGTGAAAGCCATGGGGTCAGCTGTGGCATTATTTTTTTGATAACCTGTGGGCGATCCACTTACATTATCTGCGCCATCTCTTACTACCCCGGGGGAGGCCTTAGATCCCCATTCTTTTGGGCTATTCGTGGCAGTAGAAATCCAGGTAGCCTTGCCTTCAGTTTCATCATCAGAATAAGCCAACGACCATATCTCATTATTACTCGCATCGGTCAAAATGAGTTCATCAGTTGTATTTGACAGGGTTATACCACTCATTTGGATCACCTGGCTCACTGTATTACCTCCGAACCAGATGCTCTCAAAGTTCGATTTGTTGTTGGTCAAAATCAAGTATCCTCCGGCAGGTATCACCGTTGAGGCGGAGACAATCACATCATTGTCCGAATCTTCATCTTTCAGCTTGAAGCCATTGATATCAATGCCCACACTACCATAATTGTGTAACTCAACCCATTCGGAAATATTCTCTGTGCCAAAGGGGTTCGCGATAAATTCGGAAATCATCAAAGAGATTCCATCAGGGATTGTTGCGGAACCGGTAGTCAGGTCGTTACTTCCAAAGTCCGTTATGACACTATTGTTATTGGTATAAGTCACGGTAAGGTCGCCTACTGCCGTAGACAAATTGGCCACCGTCAGCACTATCTGGGCATCTTTGGCAGTACCATCTGCCTGGGCGCTTACCACAAAGGGAGTGCTATTGGCATCCGTCACCGTAAAATCGGTAGGATTGGTCCCGGTGGTTTGTACCGCCTCACTCATGGTCACGGTGATTTGTGTATCTGAATCTTTGGCGGCACTGACTACCGTAGGTGCGGTGTTATCCAGGTCAATGGTAACTCCCGTGGCATCTGTAGCGACAAAATCCTGATCAACTCCCGTATCGGTATCGCTGATCTCATTATTGTTGTTGGTATAGGTAATGGTCAGATCGCCCACAGCTGTAGAGAGGTTTGCCACAGTGAGTACGATATCCGTATCACCTGCAGTACCATCTGCCTGGGCGCTGACGGCAAAAGTAGCTCCTGTTCCGTCTGTTACGGTGAAATCGGTAGGGTTGCCTCCGTTGGTTTTTACATTTTCATCAAAGGTGACGGTGATTTGTGTATCCGAATTCTTGGCAGCGGAAGACATTTTGGGTGCCAGGAAAACCGTAGCTGTACTTGCTTTAAACACCCCGGCACCGCCACCTCCATTATTATCATCATAAACCACATAAGCATTGCCGCTTCCATCCAGAGCAACACCTTTAGGTACTCTTGCCTCTCCCGGCACACTATGAATGGTGTAATTCTGAACAATGCCATCATAATTTGTCGTGAGCAGCAGTCCACTGGGGGTATTCTGATTGAACGTGTCGGTATACAAGGCCAGAACAATTTCCTGATTGGTCTGGTCTATCTTAATGGCGCCACTATGCCAGACCACTTCATTCAAATCGCCTTCACCCTCAGCCTTGGACCCATAGGTTTTAGCCCATAAAAGATTGCCATTTTTGTCAAATTTGTTCGCCAGCATATCAATATTACTACTCCGTTGATAGAATAATGCATCCCAGCTATAGAGATAAATATTATTGTTTTGATCTGCTAATATGGTTCCATGGTTACCATTATCCTGCCTCCAGACATAGCCCCAATCGATCGTATAATTGTCGCTCTTATTCGCTTTCATAATCCCCTGGCGAGTAATACCACCGGCAGTTTTTGTATAGGTATAATAAATGTAAAGGCCTTCTGATGTTTCGACTACCGATCGCATTACAATTGATTCACCCGTTGCTGCCGGGCTTGTCTCACTGATCAGGGCCTCAGCGATTTCATTGTTATTAGGATCATTCTCATCCTCATAGGTCACAGTCTGTCCATAAATAATGGGTACTTCTGGCGTGGTCACTACATAATCCTGACTTGTAGGGGCTTTTGTATTGGCCAGTGGCGAACCGGTAAAAAAGGGCATTTCACCTGCGTTGGGGTTGGCCTGTGAACCAAAGAAATCAGGGGAGGTACCTCCGCTCTGATAGTTCAGAATATCGGCACTGGTTGTCAATGGGAAAGCCGGATCAGTCCCATATTGCCACTGTTGGCTTATGCTCAGGTCGCTGGGATCTATCGTCAGAAGTACATCTTCCGTAAGTAGTAAAAGCGTACCGTCTCCGACTTTAAAATCAGTTATATTATGAGCAGTGTTAGTGTGTATGTACTCAAGACCTGAAATCACCGCACCGGTGGCCATGTTATATTCTATAATAGAGGGTGTTTGTACTCCTAATGTAATAGTCTGTGAATCAAAGGCTACAAACAGCCGTTCGGTGCCATTATCATTGTAGATCAGGACACCTCCAACACGCACCTCTCGAGTACTCGTATGTACATGTTGAGGGGTTATATCCTCGATATCAGCCAGAGTACCTGCCTGATCGTACCAAATCAGGTTTCCCTGTGGGTCGAGCTTGGCTACCGCCAGTATACCAGGGGCAGAATACGAGAATGCCACATAAACATTTCCGGCTGCATCTGTGGTGATGGAGTGGGTATCACGCGAAGCATCAATAATGCCATCGCGTATCCACTGAGGTGTCTGGGCCACAAGACTGCTTAACCCGAATGTGAGAATCAGACAGGCCATAAGCCAACGCCTTAGAACTGCATTTTTCATTTTGAGTATGTATGTTTTGGTGTGAAGATCATTATTGAGTCAAATCTTATTGCTAACCTCCGGTTAATGGAATTATCAAAATGTCAATGATGGAAGTTGAATCATTGACCCATGACGGATGATTAGAAATTTTCTTTGAATGTGTAAACATTTACTGCCTTACAAAAAATTAAACTTCCCGGCTTGCCGGAATGAAAGTGACTGATTGTTTACAAATGACTGAGGTAGAATACTATATGTAAAAATCCCATTTTTTTGACAGAATCAAAATCAAATGCCTGAATGTTTCTACCGCTGGTCAAAGAGTACATGCTTTTCCAGAGAAACACAGCTTAAACAATGGAAACATACAGTATCACAATAACAAGCTAAACTTAAAAAGAGACACTGGATAGATCAATAAATATCAAAGTAAGAATCCGACATGCGCAGATGAAAAAACCGACATTTTCACAAAAGGACCAATAAACCCGGATAACAAAAGAGGCTGCTCCGATCGTTTCGGAGACAGCCTCTCTGCAAATTCTATATCATAGGTTTCAGTCCCCCTTTAGGTGAGGTTACTTCTTCACTATCACTTTCTTTCTGATCACGTTGGTGCCATCAAAGAATTGAACGATATACAAGCCACTGGTGTAGTTTGAAACGTCTACTCGGAGGGTTTTCTCCTTATACCCTTCTCTGGTTAACACCGGTGCTCCTGCGGCATCATACATGTAGATATCTACCTCCTCTGCACTCAGCTCTGACAGATCAATGGTCAATACCTTGCTGGCAGGGTTAGGATAGATACTGATTTCCTCAGCCTTTCTCAGGTTCGGCAGATCAGTAAATTCTTCTCCCGCTGATACTGGCGTAAAACCAAGGGTCAGCTGATTGGACACCGTGTTGCCATTGCCCGCCAGGTCCTCAGCAGCATTGGCATCAACCGTAACATCTGCAGAGTTTCCTGTTGAGTTTACCAGGAATGAGTAGGTGGTTGCGTTGGTCTGTACAAGGGCACTGGCCGTACCATTTGCCACCGTTATCTCAGCCAGTGTAAGTCCACTTACCTCTTCATCGAAAATGGCCATTACCTCATACCCCGCTACCATATTATTGGCAATATCAATGGTAACTCCCGGTGAAGTGAAGTCAATCGTCAGGGTGAAGTTGTCGCTGGTTACACTTCGGTTCCCGGCCAGATCGATCGCTTCTGCGGTCATAATGGCCGTGAACTCAGGCAGATTAAATCTGCTTATATCCAGGGTCCAGTCTCCGTTGGCATCGGCTGGAACGTTACCAATCAGGCCACCTGGTGAGAATACGTCTACATTTGCGTTCGCCTCAGCGGTTCCGTGAATCAGAATATTGCGGTCACTGGTTACACCATCTGAGCTATTGCTACCGGTATCATCACTGATGCTGGTGATCACAGGTTTGGCTGGTGCAGTGAAATCGATGGTAATGACGAATATATCACTGGTCGCACTGCGGTTGCCGGCAAGATCTATCGCCTCTGCTGTGGTATTGGAAGTAATCTGAGGCAGATTGAAGGCCGTAATATCCAGGGTCCAGTCGCCATTGGCATCAGCGGTCACCTCTCCTATTTTACCCGCGGATGAGAATACTTCAACGGTCACATTCGGTTCGGCTGTTCCATGAATTAACAGAGTACGGTCGCTGGTAATACCATCTGAGCTGCTACGACCGGTATCATCACTGATTCCGGTGATTACCGGCTTGGCTGGCGCGGTAAAGTCAATCTGGATCACAAAAGCATCACTGGTCGCACTGCGGTTACCTGCACGGTCTACGGCTTCTGCAGTCGTATTGGAAGTAATCTGAGGTAGATTAAAAGCGGTAATATCCAGAACCCAGTCGCCATTGGCGTCAGCAGGTGTCTCCCCTATTCTACCTGCAGACGAGAATACTTCAACGGTCGCATTGGGTTCGGCTGTTCCGTGAATCAACAGGTTACGATCGCTTGTAATACCGTCTGAGCTGCTTCTGCCCGTATCATCACTGATACCCGTGACAACTGGTTTTGCTGGTGCTGTGAAGTCAATTTCGATCACAAAGCCATCACTGGTAGGGCTACGATTACCGGCCAGATCAAGCGCTTCTGCTGTGGTATTGGAAGTAATTTCCGGCAGATTAAAGGTGGTAATATCCAGGGTCCAGTCGCCATTGGCATCGGCCTGGGTTGTACCTATCTTACCTCCCGGTGAGAATACTTCTACTATTGCATCAGCTTCAGCAGTTCCATGAATCAGCAGATTGCGATCGCTGGTAACTCCATCTGCATTGCTACTTCCCGTATCGTCACTAATTCCCGTAATAACCGGCTTGGCTGGCGGAGTGAAATCGATGGTGATGACGAAGATATCGCTGGCGGCACTTCGGTTCTGAGCTGCATCTATCGCTTCTGCCGTTGTATTAGCGGACATCTCCTGCAAATTAAAAGCTGTTATGTCCAGGGTCCAATCGCCATTGGTATCGGCCTGGGTTGTACCAATTTTACCAGCCGGTGCGAATACCTCTACGGTGGCAAGGGCTTCGGCTGTTCCATGAATCAACAGGCTACGATCACTGGTAATGCCATCCGTAGCACTGCTACCTGTATCATCGCTGATACCGGTGATTACAGGCTTAGCTGGCGGGGTGATATCTTCCTGTACATCGGTGACAGTGATGGTCACCAACTGCTTCGATTCATTGTTGGCGTCATCCTTAGCAATCACCTCAATGACATAAGTATTATTATCACCATTATCTATCGGGCTTTCAAAATCAGGAGGTAGTGAAAAGCTAACCTCATTCCCATTAATTCCAAAGAGTGCTTCATCGTTACCGCTACCAAGGTTGTATGAAATGATTGCTTCGCTATTGGTATCCGTAGCGGTTGCCGTATAAGCTACGCCTGTGCCATTCTCAGCAAAGTTTACAGCGCTGGAGGACGTTATTTCAGGTGCGGTATGATCGGCCACTGTAACGATAAAACTTTGCTGTGCTGTACCTCCGTTACCATCTGAGGCATCTAATACTACGGGATGATCGCCTACCTGATCGGTTGGGTCTCCGGATAGTTCTTGCACTGAAGCGTCAATCTTACGAATCACATTTCCATTTAGATCACTCACGAAGATATTACCCAGACCATCGACAGCCACATCATTCAGGTAGGCAAAACTGGCTGAAGTACCTGTACCATCAACAACCGCTTCACTACCTGAACCAGCCAGTGTCGTTACTACTCCGGCCGGTGTTATCTTCCGGACCTTGTTGTTGTTTTGGTCGGCAATGATCAGATTACCCTGATTGTCAATTGCAATACCTGTAGGATAGCTGAAAGTAGCCGCAGTACCCGTACCGTCCGCAGAGCCATTCCCTGCTCCTGCCAGAGTGGTCACTACTCCTCCGGGAGTTACTTTTTTGATCTTACTGTTTCCCGTATCAACTACGTACAAATTGCCAGCTGCATCAATTGTGATACCATATGGAAAACTAAATTCTCCAGCTGTTCCTGCAAAGGTCGACACCACTCCGGCCGGTGTTATCTTCCGGATCAGGTCATTACGTTCATCAGTAACATAAAGGTTACCGGCACCATCTATCGTTATACCTCTGGGGTTATTGAAAGTAGCATCAGTACCAGTACCATCTGCCGTGCCAGAACCTCCTCCAGCAAAAACACTTACGTCTCCTGAAGGAGTTATCTTATTTATTTTATTAGAGCCAGCCGGTACTACCACGTATAAATTGCCTGCGGCATCAAAAACCATTCTGTCTGCCCCATCACTATAGGATTCCGTTGAGCCTAATCCATCGTTTACCTGTAGGGTTGATACAACTCCCTCGGGAGTAATAACCCTGATCTGACCACTCGCAGCAACGTAGATATTGCCAACCCCATCAATGGTCATTCCCACAGGAAAAGAGAACGTTGCTTCTGTACCTGTTCCATTAGTATCATCACTTGCCCCTGACCCTGCAAAAGTGGTAACTATTCCTTCAGGCGTGATACCCAGAGATAACCATGATGGCAGGTCATTGGCTGATATTGTAACAGGATCTCCTTCATTGTCTAAAATCCGGGGTCGGTAGGCATAGTGTTCATTGTCATTTACACTTGTCACGGGGTCACTATTAAACACGGGATTAGTATTAGCCGGCTCTGTGACTGTGGTCGATGAAAAGGCAGAACAACCGTTGTTGTCAATTACAGAGACCGAATAATTACCTGCCGGCAGCCCTGAAACTGTGGCTGTGGTAGCACCGGTACCCCAGTTGTAGGTATAAGGCGCTGTACCTCCTGAAGGAGATATAGATACCTGTCCATCTGACCCTCCGTTTGTAGTCACATTCTGATCAGTAACTGCATTGGCTAGCAAAGCCGATGGTTCGTTAATCATGGCCGACTTGCTGGCGGTACCTCCGTTGTTATCAGTCACCGTTACGGTATAGGTACCGGCAGCCAGGTTCGAAATGCCAGTGCTGGTAGCCCCGGTGCTCCATAAGTAGGTATAAGGGCTGGTTCCTCCGGTTGGATTGGCTGTAACCGCACCATCTGCCCCACTGTTACAGCTTACGTCAGTAATCTGCGTGCCGATTACCAATGCTGAGGGCTCTGTTACCTGAGTAGATTCTGAACTTGTACAGCCATTATTATCGGTCACTGTTACCGTGTAGGTACCGGCTGGCAAAGTGTTCACTATGGCATTGGTAGCTCCATTACTCCATTGATAAGTATAAGGCGAAGTACCTCCGGTGGGGCTGGCACTGATCTGACCATCTGCTCCTGAATGTACTGAAACATTGTTATCTGTACTGGCATTGGCCACTACAGCAGAAGGCTCATTAATCATAGCCGATTTACTAGCCGTACCTCCATTGTTGTCTGTCACCGTTACGGTATAGGTACCGGCAGCCTCACCAGTAATACTGGCATTGGTAGATCCATTACTCCATAAGTAGGTATAGGGGCTTGTTCCACCGGTTGGATTGGCTGTTGCCGCACCGTCTGCCCCACTGTTACAGCTTACGTCAGTAATCTGTGTGCTGATAACCAGCGCTGAGGGTTCCGTTACCTGGGTAGATTCAGAGCTGGTACAGCCATTGTTATCAGTCACTGTCACTGTGTAGGTTCCTGCTGCAAGAGTACCCTGCGTGGCATTAGTACCTCCGTTACTCCACAGGTAAGTATAAGGTGAAGTACCTCCGGTAGGACTGGCGCTGATCTGGCCATCTGCTCCTGAATGTACAGATACATTATTATCTGTTGTTGCATTAGCCACTACAGCAGCCGGCTCATTAATCATGGCCGATTTACTAGCCGTACCACCATTGTTGTCTGTCACCGTTACGGTATAAGTACCGGCAGCCTCACCAGTAATACTGGCATTGGTAGAACTATTGCTCCATAAGTAGGTATAGGGGCTGGTTCCTCCGGTAGGATTGGCTGTTGCCGCACCATCTGCCCCACTGTTACAGCTTACGTCAGTAATCTGCGTGCTGATAACCAGCGCTGAGGGTTCTGTTACCTGGGTAGATTCAGAACTGGTACAGCCATTGTTGTCGGTCACTGTTACTGTGTAGGTTCCTGCTGCTAAGCCGCTTTCGACAGCGCTTGTGCCACCATTGCTCCATAGATAAGTATAAGGTGAACTACCGCCCGTGGGACTTGCACTTATCTGACCATCTGCTCCTGAATGAACTGATACATTGTTATCCGTGCTGGCATTGGTTACCAACGCATCGGGTTCGGTTACCGTTCCCTGAGCGGTGGTAGTACAACCGTTATTATCGGTAACGGTAACGGTATAGGTACCAGCTCCAATTCCTACAATACTCGCATTCGTTGCGCCAACACTCCATAGGTAAGTATAAGGACCGGTTCCACCGGTTGGAGATGCAGTCAGACCGCCATCAGTGAATCCATTACAAGTGATCGTCTCATCAAATACATTTCCGAAGCCATCATCAATAGTGGACCCGGCTACGCTGGCAGCAAGCGATACCGGTTCGGTGACTGTGCTACTGCTTGTAGCCGTGGCACCGTTGGCATCGGTAACGGTAATGCTGTAAGCGCCTGCCGTAACTCCGGTTATACTGGCATTGGTGGCGCCATTGCTCCAGCTATATGTATATGGTGTACTCCCCCCGGAAGGGACGGCTGTGACACCTCCATCAGAACCACCATTACAACTGACCTGACTATCAATTTGAGTAGCCAGCGAAAGACTTGCGTTCACCATCACAGTAAAGCTCTGTTCTACTGATCCTTCATTGCCATCAGTTGCATCCAGTACAACATTGTGATTACCAACCTGTCCGGTCGGGTCTCCTATCAGAGAGGTTGATAAAATCGGTCTCACTACTTTTCTAATGCGGTTACCTCCATATTCTGCAACATAAATATTGCCCAGATGATCCACCGTTAAACTTGTTGGATTGGTAAAGGCGGCATCCGTGCCGGTTCCATCTAAATAGCCAAGGCTAGGTATAGAACCTGAACCACCTCCTACCAGCGTAGAAACTACGCCCTCCGGATTAATAATTCGTATTCTTCCGAGGTTCGACTCAGCAACCAACAGATTTCCTTCATTGTCTACATCCAGTAAGGAAGGACCTGTAAACTCTGCATTGGTTCCTGTACCATTGGCCAGACCACTCGTTCCGGACCCGGCAAAAGTGCTCACTACCCCTGCGGGGGTAGCTTTGCGTATCAGGTTATTTTGAACATCTGATATAAAGAGGTTACCGGTTTCATCCAGGGTCAAACCTCCTGGCCCGAAGAACTGGGCATCCGTACCGGTTCCGTCTGCTGTACCAGGCAAGAAACCACCAACAAAGTCCGTTACAGCTCCAGCGGCATCTATTCTAATAATGTTTTGTAAAATAGTTCGGGTAGCGTAAATATTACCGGTGTCGTCAATGACAATATCTACAAAGACCTGGGTAAAATCATAGGCCGTACCGCTTGAGCCAAAAGACCCTGAATTTCCGTCTCCCATCAAAGTGGTTACCACACCTGCAGGTGTAATCTTACGAAGGAAGGAACCATCTCCCACATACAGATTATCGCTCTGGTCAATCGTGAGCCCTGTAGGCTGGACAAAAACGGCACCGGTACCACTGCCATCTACAATCGCGGAGCCTGAACCACTACCGGCAAAGACAGAAACCACGCCTTCCGGAGTCACTTTCCGGATGAGTTTGCCATCAAATTCAGCTACGTAGATATTACCCTGACGGTCTACTTCAACATCATATGGTCTATTGAAAGTGGCATTTGTTCCCATACCATCTGCACTACCCGCACTACCACTAACAGAGCCTGCCAATGTAGAGGCGATGGCCTCGTCAAAATTATTTCTCAAAGAAAGCCAGGCGGGCAAGGTAGATGCTGATACCACAACCTGATCTCCATCACCATCTGAGGTAGTTATCGTGTAGCTGTAACTTTCATTATCGAAAACCGTGGTGACTGGAGACGAAGTGAAAGTAGGGTCCGTATTAATTGGCTCAGTGATAGTCACCTGGCTGGTGGCCGGACCACAGCCATTGTTGTCAGTGACCGAAACAGTGTAGGTACCCGCAGGCTGACCGGTGATGGAAGCAACGGTGGCTCCGTTATTCCAGCTATACGTATAAGGAGCAGTGCCTCCGGTAGCGGAAGCTGTAGCTCCCCCATCACTACCGCCATGGATACTTACATTCTGATCTATCGCACTACCCGCTCCCAAAGCCGAGGGCTCATTAATCATGGCCGACTTGCTGGCGGTCCCACCATTATTATCAGTCACCGTTACGGTATATGTACCGGCAGCCCCACCACTGATTGTAGCATTGGTCGATCCATTGCTCCATAAGTAAGTATAAGGACTTGTTCCTCCAGTTGGATTTGCAGTAGCAGAACCATCTGCCCCACTGTTACAACTTACATCTGTGACTTGTGTATTCACTACAAGGGCCGATGGTTCGGTGACGATAGCAAAGCTTGAGGCTGTACAGCCATTGGCATCAGTTATTGTTACCGTGTACGTGCCAGCTGTAAGATTGTCATCAAAGGTTTGAGTATTTCCTGTGCTCCATAAATAGGTAAAAGGCCTGGTCCCCCCTCCTCCTGATGCTTCTACCTCTCCATCACTACCTCCATTAACACTCACATTTGATCGGGTGACAAGAGAAGCCGCCAAATTCAGGGGCTCAGTAATCGTTGAAGAACTTATAGAAGTGGCGCCATTGTTGTCTGTTACCGTAACTGTATAAGTACCCGCTACTGAATTGGTAATACTTGCATTTGTTGCCCCATTGCTCCATGTGTAAGTATAAGGCTGAGTTCCTCCGGTAGCAGAAGCTGTCGCTCCTCCATCACTACCTCCATTACAGTTTACATTAAAATCTACTATCGTAGCTGCTGTAAGTACCGCAGGCTCTGTAATTGTCACCTGGCTGGTGGCAGGACCACAGCCATTGTTGTCAGTGACCGAAACAGTGTAGGTACCCGCAGGCTGACCGGTGATGGAAGCAACGGTGGCTCCGTTATTCCAGCTATACGTATAAGGAGCAGTGCCTCCGGTAGCAGAAGCAGTGGCTCCTCCATCGCTACCTCCGTTGATGCTTACATTCTGATCGGTAACACTGGCTGCTACCAAAGCATCGGGTTCTGTTACCGTTCCCTGAGCAGTGGTAGTACAACCATTATTATCGGTAACGGTAACGGTATAGGTACCAGCTCCAATTCCTACAATACTGGCATGCGGTGAACCAACACTCCATAGGTAAGTATAAGGGCCAGTTCCACCGGTGGCAGAGGCTGTCAGACCGCCATCAGTGAATCCATTACAACTGATGGTCTCATCAAACACATTTCCGAAGCCATCATCAATTGTGGACCCGGCTATGCTGGTGGCGAGTGCTGCCGGTTCGGTAATCGTTGTAGAACTTGTAGAGGTAGCTCCATTATTATCGGTGATCGTTACTGTATAGGTACCTGCTGTAGTGTTCGTAATACTCGCGTTGGTCGCTCCGTTGTTCCACGAATAAGTATAAGGCTGAGTTCCTCCGGTAGCAGAAGCGGTTGCTCCTCCATCACTACCTCCATTACAGTTTACATTAAAATCTACTATCGTAGCTGCTGTAAGTACCGCAGGCTCTGTAATCGTCACCTGGCTGGTGGCAGGACCACAGCCATTGTTGTCAGTGACCGAAACAGTGTAGGTACCCGCAGGCTGACCGGTGATGGAAGCAACGGTGGCTCCGTTATTCCAGCTATACGTATAAGGAGCAGTGCCTCCGGTAGCAGAAGCAGTGGCTCCTCCATCGCTGCCTCCGTTGATGCTTACATTCTGATCGGTAACACTGGCGGCTCCCAGAGCAGCAGGCTCGGTAACAGTTGTCTGATTAGTCGCAGTAGCACCATTCGCATCGGTTACGGTAATGGTAAAAGTTATCGCATGAAGGCCGGAAGTGGTAGCAGTCGTTGCTCCATTGTGCCATGAATAGGTAAAGGGGGAGACCCCCCCTGAACCGGCCGTCCG
>JAAWWF010000079.1 GCA_021404565.1 Roseivirga sp.
TGTGCAGGTGTCTGGACGTGTCCGGTTGTAGCGGGGGTGCTGGTTGGCATCACTAATGGCCCTAGTGTAAGGGGTAAAGGGGCTGTAAAAGGGCTAGGAGGGTGGGGACCAAGCAAATCCCTTAAAACTGTTCGTAGTCCGGATTGGAGTCTGCAACTCGACTCCATGAAGTCGGAATCGCTAGTAATCGCGGATCAGAATGCCGCGGTGAATACGTTCCCGGGCCTTGTACACACCGCCCGTCACACCATGGGAGTGGATTGCACCAGAAGTGGATAGTCTAACCTTCGGGAGGACGTTCACCACGGTGTGGTTCATGACTGGGGTGAAGTCGTAACAAGGTAGCCGTAGGGGAACCTGCGGCTGGATCACCTCCTTAACGACAAAGATTTCCGTCCCGTTCAGGGCTCACACGTTTGCTTGTCTGTTGTTACCGGCTAGAAGCCGGAAACAAGTGATTCTCTTTCTGATAAAGAAAGGTCATGGATTATTTGTTTCCGGTTTTTTAATCGGTCTTATATCTGCTGATATAAGAAGCTCTTTAACAATTTGGGAAATGAGAAGTCCAAGTATTCAATGAGAATGCAAGCGTTAGATATTATCTCTGACATTTGTGTCTTTATGGTGAATCGTTATCACGATGAAAGACCTGGATGGTGATGGAAGGTTTGTCGAAAGGCGGGCTGGAAGTGACTGTTTTGGGTTATATAGTCAAGTGAATAAGCGTACACGGTGGATGCCTTGGCAGCCAGAGGCGATGAAGGACGTAGTAGCCTGCGATAAGCTTCGGGGAGTCGGCAAACAGACTTTGATCCGGAGATTTCCGAATGGGGAAACCCACCTGTCATAAGGCAGGTATCACATACTGAATACATAGGTATGTGAGGCGAACGCGGGGAACTGAAACATCTAAGTACCCGTAGGAACAGAAATCAATTGAGATTCCGTCAGTAGCGGCGAGCGAACGCGGATTAGCCCTTAAGCTTGTGAATGATTAGGAGAACGGTCTGGGAAGGCCGGCCATAGTGGGTGATAGCCCCGTATCCGAAAATCTGATCAAGTGAAATCGAGTAGGTCGGAGCACGTGAAACTTTGACTGAATGTGGGGGGACCATCCTCCAAGGCTAAATACTCCTGGCTGACCGATAGTGAACCAGTACCGTGAGGGAAAGGCGAAAAGAACCCCGGAGAGGGGAGTGAAATAGAACCTGAAACCGTGTACGTACAAGCAGTCGGAGCCCTCTTGTGGGGTGACGGCGTACCTTTTGTATAATGGGTCAGCGACTTAATTTCAGTAGCGAGGTTAACCGTTTAGGGGAGCCGTAGGGAAACCGAGTCTTAATAGGGCGTATAGTTGCTGGGATTAGACCCGAAACCGGGCGATCTATCCATGGGCAGGTTGAAGATGCGGTAACACGCATTGGAGGACCGAACCGACTACCGTTGAAAAGTTAGCGGATGACCTGTGGATCGGAGTGAAAGGCTAATCAAGCTCGGAGATAGCTGGTTCTCCCCGAAAGCTATTTAGGTAGCGCCTCGGACGAATACCACTGGGGGTAGAGCACTGTTTCGGCTAGGGGGTCATCCCGACTTACCAAACCGATGCAAACTCCGAATACCAGTGAGTACTATCCGGGAGACACACGGCGGGTGCTAACGTCCGTCGTGAAGAGGGAAACAACCCAGACCGCCAGCTAAGGTCCCCAAATTCCAGTTAAGTGGGAAACGATGTGGGAAGGCTCAGACAGCTAGGAGGTTGGCTTAGAAGCAGCCACCCTTTAAAGAAAGCGTAATAGCTCACTAGTCGAGTCGGCCTGCGCGGAAGATGTAACGGGGCTCAAACTGGATACCGAAGCTGCGGCTGCATACTATGTATGCGGGGTAGGGGAGCGTTGTGTAAGTCTGTGAAGGTGTGTTGAGAAGCATGCTGGAGATATCACAAGTGCGAATGCTGACGTGAGTAACGATAATGGGAGTGAAAAACTCCCACGCCGAAAGACCAAGGTTTCCTGCGCAACGCTAATCGGCGCAGGGTGAGTCGGCCCCTAAGGCGAGGCAGAAATGCGTAGCTGATGGGAAACAGGTTAATATTCCTGTACTTCTTATAACTGCGATGGAGAGACGGAGAAGGCTATGCCTACCGGGCGTTGGTTGTCCCGGGGAAAGGCTGTAGGCTGAGGTGTTAGGCAAATCCGGCACCTTAAGGCTGAGAGTCGAGACCACTGGTCCTTTGTGACCGGGAAGTGGTTGATGCCATGCTTCCAGGAAAATCTTCTAAGCTTCAGGTTATAAGGAACCGTACCCCAAACCGACACAGGTGGTTGGGATGAGTATTCTAAGGCGCTTGAGAGAACTCGGGTGAAGGAACTAGGCAAAGTGGTACCGTAACTTCGGGAGAAGGTACGCCGCTGACGGTGATGAGACTTGCTCTCTGAGCTATCGGCGGTCGCAGTGAAAAGGCCCCTGCAACTGTTTATTAAAAACACAGCACTCTGCAAACGCGTAAGCGGACGTATAGGGTGTGACGCCTGCCCGGTGCCGGAAGGTTAATTGATGGGGTTAGCTTCGGCGAAGCTCTTGATCGAAGCCCCGGTAAACGGCGGCCGTAACTATAACG
>JAAWWF010000020.1 GCA_021404565.1 Roseivirga sp.
TGAAAAAAAAGGAGGGCTAACAGAGTGAAGTCGTGTGCTCTAGCCTTGTTGAACTTTCTACCAGTAGCGTAGTGGTTTAATGTGTGCGTCCTGCGGGCGAGTTATCGGTGATTGGTTGATTAGTTATCAGTGGAGTTGCACTAGGTTTGGTTTGGGCGCTGTAACCATCCATGTTTTATATCCATTTGGGATACATATTTTACAGGCGGGTTATTAGTAATTCGTTAATCAGTTATTGGGTTAGTTGGGAAGGGTAGATTTTGTTTTCCCATCTGTCCTGGAAATGTTGGGGTGCGCAGCTTACAGGCGAGTTATCGGTAATCAGAAAATCAGGAACTGGCTGATTTATGCCACAGAGGCACCCAGAGGACCACAGAGCACCACAAAGGGATGTATACCGAGACCTGCGCCTTGGGTAGCAGAGCGGCACAGCGTAAAGATGAAGAGATGTGTAAAAAATCTCGCCTATTGATAGGCAGAATAATTCGCTTAGTACTATCGCACAGGCATATCGATCATGAGTATCCGTTCGCTGATGTATTGCTCAATGGTAAAATCTGATAGTTCAAAGCGCAGCTCTTCCGCTTTCTCTAACATGCGATCTTCAACCGTTTCCGAGTTGGGCATTACTGAATTGTGGGCTTCAATAGTAGCCCTGACGGATCGCTTTGCCGGAATGGTAAGTCTTTGATATCCGGCAGGAAGGTCAGCCGTTCCCTGGGCTAATTTTATACCTACAAACACATTGACCTGCTCGTCAGTCAGTGTGGTGTCTTTGTAATGAATAAGGGTCAACACCCCTTTTACCCTTCCTTCTTCCACATATTTTCTGGCATCAAAAAAGGCAGTCCGCAGGGTATCGCTGTCTCCATTGCCTTTAAATCTAACCCCTACCATATTATAGTCACTTACGGTCTCGACAGTAACTTCTACAGAGTTGAGTCCTCCCAGGTAAAAATAGATAGCTACGGCTCCGCCCACCATAATGGCAAGCATCGCTATAATGGTTTTCTTGTTCATGTGTCTATTACTTCTTTGTACTGCATCTGGTATAGTTGGGTATAAAAACCATCCATTTCCAACAATTCCTGATGTGTACCCATTTCTTTAATTTCACCCTTATCGAGTACGATGATCTTATCGGCTCCTTGTATCGTAGACAGCCTGTGTGCTATCACAATGGCGGTACGACCTTTCATGAGCACCTCAATAGCATTCTGAATCAGTTCTTCTGTCTCCGAATCTACTGAGGACGTGGCCTCATCCAGCACGATGATCTTCGGGTCATAGACCATGGCCCTTACAAAGGAGATAAGCTGTCGCTGACCTACAGAAAGGGTGGCTCCCCTCTCCATCACATCATAATCCAGGCCTCCGGGTAATTTCTGTATAAACTTTTTGGCTCCTACAAGCTCTGCGGCAAAGAGTACATCTTCTTCTGTAATATCAGGGTTACCGAGGGTAATATTTTCGCGAATGGTATCTGAAAACAGGAACACATCCTGCAACACCACCCCAATGTTTTGTCGTAATGCGGAGAGATCATATTCTTTCAAGTCTACTCCGTCTACAGAAATATCTCCTTTGTTGATCTCGTAGAAACGACTCAACAGGTTGATTACGGAAGATTTCCCGGCTCCTGTGGCTCCAACCAGAGCGACTGTCTGCCCTTCTTTTACCTCAAAGCTGATGTCTTTGAGCACATAGCCTTCATCTTTGTAGGCAAACCATACATTTTTGAACGATACGTCTCCTTTGAATTGCTCAGGGACATATTTCCCTTCATCGGCAATGTGCTCATCACTATCCAGCACATCGAAAATCCTGTTGGAGCTCACAATTCCCATTTGCAGTGTATTAAAGCGATCGGCAATCATTCGGATGGGACGGAAGAACATCTGAATGTACATTATAAAGGCGATGATCATACCCGGCCCTGTACCTGAGCTGATGAGAATACTTCTGGCTCCATACCACACAGCCATACCAATGGCGATGGCCTGAATTATCTCTGCGACCGGGAAGTAGATGGCATAGTACATCACCGATCTGATGTGTGCTTTTCTGTGCTCCCGATTGATTTCCTTGAACTTCTCGTATTCTCTTTTTTCTGCTCCGAAAATCTGGACAATGTTCATTCCTGATACGTGTTCCTGCACAAAGGAATTCAGGTTTGAAACGGCATTTCTCACATCGTTAAACGTCACCTTGATTTTCTCTTTGAACACATAGGTGCTGAAAATCAAAAGCGGCAGTGTAGACAAGCTGATCAGCGTGAGTTTCCAATCCATATAGAACATTACCCCGATAAGTACTACCAGCTGTAGTAAATCGCCAATCAAGGCAGCCAGACCTTCACTGAACACATTGGAGAGTGTTTCGATGTCTGATACATTTCTGGTAACCAGCCTGCCAATGGGAGTATTGTCAAAGAATTTGAGCTTGAGTTTGAGCAGGTGCTCATAAAGCTTGATGCGAATATCCTTGATGATTGTCTGCCCTACCCAGCCTGAAAGGTAGGTATGAGAGTACTGTACCAGGGCGAGTAGAAAAAGGTGCCCCACAAGAAGGCTGATCATAAATACCAACCCCTGATAGTCACCCACGGGTACATAGCCATCAATCGCCTTTTGCACAAGCCAGGGTCTTACGGGAGTCAAAACGGCCAGTAGTATAGTAAGAAATACGAGCAGGTAGAAGCGCTTGATATAGGGCCTGGCAAACTCAAAGAGCCTTTTCAGCACCTTAAAGTCTACTATATTACCAGTCTTTACTTTCTCTTTCTCCAAAGGATCAATCTATATATACTGAATCAGGATAGACAACCCGGGTAAGGTAAAGGCCATGAGCCGGTACTGCCCTGCCCGCCCTCTTACGGTCTTGTGATTCAATGATGCTAACAAAATCAGTTACAGTAAGTTTTCCCAGCCCCACATCGAGTAGTGTACCTACCAGTGCCCGGACCATACCGCGGAGAAACCTGTTTGCTGTAACGTGGAAGACAATGGAATCGTTTTGCTTTTCCCATCGTGCTTCTTTGATGGTACAAATAAATGTATTTACCTCCGTTTTCACCTTACTAAAGCTCTCAAAGTTCTGTTCACCCAGAAGCTTTTCGGTAGCTTTATTCATCAGTGCGAGATCAACGGCCTTTGGATAGTAATAGCTGAGGTTTTCCAAAAAGGGAGACTTGGCCGGGTGGATAAAATACTGATAGCTTCTTTGAGTAGCGTCAAAACGGGTGTGGGCTTCTTCATTTACCTCTCTTACACTCTGAATACTGATATCTTTTGGCAGAAAGCTGTTTAACTTATAGACCAGTTGTTCGTCATTAAGTGCCTCTGTCAGATCAAAATGAGCAATCTGATGAGTCGCATGTACCCCCGTATCTGTACGACCGCTGCCCATAATCTCAATCTCTGTACGCAGCACCGTACTCAGACACTTCTGTAGCTCTGCCTGAACAGTATGAGCATTCTCCTGAATTTGCCAACCATGGTAGGCCGTGCCGTTATAAGCGATATCAAGGAAGTAGCGATGCAAGATTCGTTGACTGGTTTATTAGTGAATTGGATGATTGGGCCTTGTAAGAATGGTTAATGTTGGATGTTGAACTATGGATGTACTTATAGTTTTTCGTAGATGATAGCCGCTCCCTGCCCTACACCAACGCACATGGTAGCCAGGCCGTATTTAGCTCCTGCCCTTTTCTGCATTTCGTGAAGTAAGGTGGTAGAGATGCGTGTACCACTGCCTCCCAGGGGATGGCCTATCGCGATAGATCCTCCATTGACATTTACCTTCTCAGGATCAAGTCCCAGCTCTTGCATACAGGGGATGGCCTGTGCAGCGAAAGCTTCATTCAGCTCTATCAGATCGAGATCGTTTACCGTCAGACCCGCTCGTTTCAATGCCTTTTGTGTGGCAGGAATTGGTCCCACCCCCATAATGTCGGGAAATACTCCGGCTACTGCCATAGACACCACCCTGGCCATAGGTTTCAGATCAAGGTTTTTCAGGGTTGCTTCGTTTACCATCAGTGCGGCTGCCGAGCCATCATTGATTCCTGATGAGTTACCGGCCGTTACGGTGCCATCTTTTCTGAAAGCAGGCTTCAGTGAACCCAATTTTTCTACTGAAGAAAGTCTGGGATGCTCGTCCTTAGCAAACATAATCGGATCGGCTTTACGTTGTGGTACTTCCACCGTGATCAGCTCATCAGCAAATCTACCTGCTTCATGGGCTGCTTTATATTTCAGTTGTGTATTATGAGCAAACTGGTCCTGGGCCTCACGGCTTACCTTCCATCGATCCGCTACGTTTTCGGCTGTCTCTCCCATACCATAAGGATGGTGTAAATTTGCCAGCCTGGGGTTGACAAAACGCCAGCCAATGGTGGTATCGAACATATTAACGGCTCTTCCAAAGGCACCTTCTGATTTGCCCTGAACGAAAGGAGCTCGTGTCATGCTTTCCACCCCTCCGGCTATATAGGCTTGCCCCTCTCCCAGCATCAGTCCACGTGCCGCATCCATGATGGACTGCAAACCTGAGGCACAGAGTCTGTTGACTGTGACACCAGCCGTCTCTATCGGGATGCCCGCCAGAAGCAAAGCCATTCGGGCTACATTCCGGTTGTCTTCACCGGCCTGGTTGGCAGCCCCGAAGATTACGTCTTCCAGTAGCTCAGGAGCAAAAGCGGGGTTTCTTTCCATAAGGCCTTTGATGGCCATGGCTGCCAGGTCATCGGGTCGTATGGTTGCCAGAGTACCACCGAATTTCCCAACCGGTGTACGGGCTATATCTACTATGTATGCTGATTCCATTTCCTCTATTCGTTTACCGTGTGCGAAATAACTGATTTTTGACGAGTATTTTGATATGAACGCTACTCTTAAAGGATTCTTAGATAACAATCACGGGCAAAAGAGGGTTCCTGATTTTGTGGTCACAAACACCACTCAGTCCTGCTTTAGATGCTTCATACTTCAGCAAAGGAAAGGAGGACTCCAATTCCAATTAGTCAACTCTTTGTGCCTTTCCTCTAACCTTCAGAAACCTTACCTCCAATACAAGTCTCCCGGTCTTAGGAGATTATCGTTCAATCGTACCTCCTGCCTCTTAACTCTTCTTACGTTATCCACCATTATCAACAACCAAGACAGCTTCCAGCTAACGCAAAACTCCCCCGCAAAACCTCTCAGAATAAATCCAATTAGCTATATTTGCGCTCGCAAAACAGCGTCTATCATGATTCAAAGGGTACAGACTATCTTTCTACTCGCCATTTCAGTATGTATGGGAATGGTACTGGCTTACTATATCTGGGGAGAATTAATTCCGGACGAGAACAGGGTTATCTCCTTTTCTGCTTTCTCTATGGAAGTAATAGATACCAACGGTACATTGGATGACGTGTCAGATGATACTGTGGTAGACAGTAAAAGCACCTGGTACATTGGTGTTCTTGCCATTCTCTCGGCTTTAACTGCCATCTTTTCTGTATTTCAGTTCAAAAACAGGCTGACCCAAATGAAGCTCGGAGCGCTCAATTCGCTATTTATGGTGGCGGTACTGGCTACTAGTTATATCCACATTAACCAGTTTGAAAAACTATTCCCCGCCACTGTAGGGCAAACCCAGCTTGGCTTTTTTTTACCGGTAGCCGCTATGTTGCTAAACATGATTGCCAACCGTTTTATCCGTAAGGATGAAAAGCTGGTAAAATCGGTTGACCGCATCCGATAGTTTCGTTATTGGATGATTGATTAATGGTAATTGGTTATTCAAAAACCATTAAGCAATCACCGGCCACTTCTTATTTCTTCTTGCGAAAGGGAATGGTATAGCCGAATCCCAGCTTAAAATCGAAGTTGCTGCCATTGTAACTTTGAACACCGGATGATTGACGCCTAGGTACATAACCAATTCTACCATCAATAAACCACCCACTTTCAAACTGCTTTCTGTAGCCATAGTAAATACCAATGCGGGGTAGTGATTCTATATTCTTGCCATGGGATGCGGTATTAAATACATCAATAAAGGGATTGGAAGAATTTCGCGTATAGGCTACAACATCTTTAGCCACCAGGCTGAGATAGTGCCCCGAAAATTTATCCTTGCTGAGATAATACTTAATGTCGAGATCCAGGCCCAGAAGTACATCATGATAGGTAAATGAATTGCGCGACCCTCTGATCACATCGGGAGTGAAGCTGAGGCCAAAGTTAAGGCCGGAAGTAAGGGTAGCGGAAGCAGTTAACCTGGAGCTGAGTCGCCTTTCATAGGAGAGATCAAGTTTATAAAACCGACCATTTTGCTGACGAGTGGTAGGAAGCTGCACGCCTACTCTCAAAAAGGCATTGGGTGTTTTCAATTCTGGCTCGGTTTGGGTGTCAGCCTGGGCTAAAACAGGAACGGATAAGCAAAGACATGCCAACATTGCGATAGATTGTATTAGAGTTTTCATACTTGTTGTTTTCTCTAAAGACAATTAAATGCACTATTCGGCTGGAAGGTATTTGTTAAAAAAGGTTAGAGAGAAGGTTAAGAGATGTTAATAACGAAGTTGGCTATTTATTGGCAAAGGCAGAAGGCTTCGAATGTTTAAAACAACTGTGGTACAGACAGTCCCTTATTCTTTCAAAAAAGTGCCTAAAAACAACAGAAAACGGCTTTTAACACTACGGGTAGTGGTGTTAAGAATTGTTAACCAAACAAATACAGCCGAATGAGAATATATGTTTTATGGTTTCTGCTTTGCCTTAGCTACCTCCCTCTCCGGGGACAGCAAAACCTACAGTTTTCAGCACAAAGCGGCTATTCACTGGTGTACAAGCTAAGTCTTGAGGAAGCCAAAAGCATAGCACATTCAGGCACCGCATCACTTAGTCAATTCAACCTGTTCAATCGTACCCCCTACGATACAATTCTTAACAACGAAGCCGGGCAACACGCCAGGCAAAATGGCTTTTACCTGCTTGTCAAACCCGTAAAGCAAAAGCTGGACGCATCCTTACAGCTGGTGCAAAATCTCGAGATCAAAAAAATACCAGATCGCAAACATCTTAGGTTTATCATTCTCGAAGATGGCGTACGAGAAGTACGGCCAACCGAGGTAAGCATAGACGGCCGAACGATTGACTATGACGAGGCCATAAAGGCCTACAGAACCAAACCACGAAGAGGAGGCAGCACTATAGAGGTAAGGCACAAAGGTGAGGAAGCCATCTTTCCCGTTTTCAAAAATTATAATCCACTTTTCTATCGCTTCGGAAACAAGATACTCCATTCCTCTCCTGTTAAGCTCATTTATAAACCAGGGCGCGATATCTATCAGAGTATCGCTTATGGTGACCCCACAGGCATAGTACGCAAGGCAGGAAGCTTGCTCTTCAGAGACTTACGCTATGCAAACGCTTATGGCTATTTACTATTGAATAAGCCTAAGTACAACCGGGGCGATACACTTCGCTATAAACTTAAGCTGGCTAAGCAAGATGGCAGACCTTATAACAGAAAGGTAACCATGAGCATTGGTGGGTATAACGGTAATAAATTTACACGGGAAGTCAGGCTGAAAAAAGGACAAACTGCCGGAGAAATTGTGCTCCACGACAGCTTGAACCTAAAACTTGATGGTTACCAGCGACTTGCTGTCATGCGGCATGCCGATCAGCTTATCTCCACTTACTTTGACTTTGAAGATTACTCTTTGAAAAGCGAAGCCTACGAGCTAACCCTCGGTAAGGAGCAGCACGGTTTAGCGGATGGAAACGTCATCACCTTAAGCGGGAAGGATGAAAATGACAACCAACTCAAAAACAGTCGCTATGAGCTGGAGGTAAAAGTGGCTTCCGTTGACAAAAACAGTGTGGTCGGGTCCCTGTACATCCCTCATGTACTTTTTAAGAAACAGGGACGACTTGAGCCAGATAAAGAGACAGAGATTGTATTAGCAGATTCTCTCTTTCCCAAGGCAAACATGAGATACGAAGTCACAGTGGCCTTTATCAATGCAGCCAACGACCGGATAGAACAGTCCAAAACTGCTTCATACCGTTATGACCGACCTGAAATAAGCCTGAACATAGAACAGGACTCGGTGGTTTTCAGCTTTCCGGATAATTATGAAGGAAACCGGCAACTAAGCATAAAGGGCCAGTCTTCTTTTGGAGAGGTTAAGGTGAATAATGAGGCCACTTCAAGCTTAAAAGCGAAACTAAACCCTTCTTTCTTCTACTACAGAGTATTCGGTGCTGATAGTACGCTGCTCAAATCTTTCGATATGCGTACAATTGACAATGGAATCAGTCATCGGCACAAACGCACATCCGATAGCCTCAAAATCAGTATCAGCAACGATCATAGCTTGCCCATGTGGTACACCCTGTATCGTGAAAAACGAAAGATCAGGGAGGGTTACACCGAATCTCCACTGAACATTGAACTCAGGGCCAAAAACAAAGAGAGCTACCTGATGTCTTATCGCTATTTATGGGCTGGCAATATCAGCAATCGCAGCTTTGAGATGGACCTGTATGACCGCGCACTGAATATAGAGGTAGATCAGCAAAGCCTGGTGATTCCGGGAATTAAAGACTCCTTACGCATACGCGTAACCGATTATAAGGGAAGGCCTGTTTCCAGGGTGGATGTAGCATCAGTGGGTATTACCGGTAAGTTCAAGGAAGACAACATTCCGAATATTCCTTACTTTGGTTTGTCGGGCCAGCTTCGCACAGACAACAGAAATTTCGATAAGCCCTATCGAAATAGCAGAAAAGCCTCCCTGAATTACAGTCGCTGGAAGAAACCCTTCCGACTCGATACCGTCATGTATTATCTGCTAACCCGTCCCAAAGGGTTAGAGGTAATGTATCTGGACACAGAAGATGGACAAACCCAGTTTGCTGTTCTGTCCATAGACAAAGGCTCTGTTCGTGGTATTTCTTATATAAAGCTGGATGATGATTTAGTATACACCTATCTGAACAATCAGAGCGAACCTTTTTCCTTTAAGGCGTCTGAAGGTTTTCATAGAATAGAAATCAGAACTTATTCTGAGCTAATACAGGTAGACTCTGTTTATTTTGAGAAAGGGGAAAAGACAGTCATCAGCATCGCTGATGACTTTACGAATCAACAGGTTTCACGAATAGACAGTATTCAAAACCTAAGATGGCCCTTGAGCGGAGCCGAGAAAAATCTACTGGCAAAGCATACACTTTCTGTTCAACTTCCGGAAGCGCAGGCCTTCTCGGTAATTCAAAACGGAAGGCAGCATGACTTCATTCCTCGTTATCTCAGGAACGGAAGACTGGGACCTTTCATGCATGATTCCCTGGCTGTAATCACTAAAGACAAAGTCTACAAGCTACTATTTGAACCGGGCTATGTGTATGAGTTTACTCCAGACGAGGTTTTTAAGAAAAACAGCTCAGGCCAGAGGTTCTCCTTTGGCTGGATTGACCCCACCAGACTCTTTGATTTTTTACCCTCAGAAACCGTTCTTGATAGCCGGCATATTGAGGACGAAAGGAGACTAACACCGCGCCCACAGCTGGAGCTAAGTAACCTTAGACTCTCAGAAAACCGAGGCGTCATGAGTATCAATCCTTTCATGGAAAAGCAGCGTTATTTAACCCATGCTTATGTGGTTTCAGACAGCACTCGCTCGTTTGCCCTGGAACTGGGTGCTGACCTTACCGCTGAACTCGACAGTGGATATTATGAGGTATTTCTGCTCTATGATGACAGCCGTTTCACAAGGGACAGGGTGCATATAAGACCAGGCAGTATCACCATTACAACTCCGGAAGCACAGGACTTTCAATCTTTTGAAAACCTCCCCTCCATATTATCAGACTTAGTCATTACAAACAGAGAAACGGTCAAACCGAACGTTATTAATATCCCCAAACCCAGCCCGAATCTTAACGGTTTTGTATCCGGGGTGGTCACCGGTGCTGATGACGGATTACCCCTGCCACAGGTAACCGTACTCTTCAAGGGTACCACCACCGGCATCCCTACGGACATGGATGGGTTTTTCAGGTTGCTTGTGCCAAACAATGGCGGCACGCTTGTTTTTCGCTACCTGGGTTATGTAACGCAGGAGATAGAATTGGGTACGGAGAGTGTTCTTAACGTTCAATTATCACCTGATGCCATGTCTTTAGAAGAAGTAGTGGTGACAGGCTATGGAGTGGCTTCATCTCTTCAAAAACTGAGTGGTGTCACCGTAGTAGAGAGTGAGGAGATTGGTATCAACGGCACATCTGGTACCCCTATCCAGATCAGGGGTCTGAGCACTGCGTCCTCCACGCCCCTTTATATAGTAGATGGGGTACCGGTGAATTCGATGGACAATATATCAGAAGAATCTATCAATGATATCTCCATTCTCAAATCCGCTTCTGCCATAGCCATCTATGGTACAAGAGGAGCGAATGGGGTGGTTTTAATCACTACCAAAGGGCCTGGCCAGCAAACGAGCATTGACAACATCAATCTCGACATCGAGCAGGAGGCTTCCGGCAACAGTATCAGGAACAATTTCAGAGACTACGCCTACTGGGCTCCATCGGTGACTACCGACAGGAATGGCGAAGCGACCATACTGATTCAGTACCCGGATGATATCACTTCCTGGAAGCACCATTTTCTGGCGATGAGCAATCGCGGGTTTACGGGTCAGCTCAAAACTACAACCAAGGCATTCAAACCGCTTGCCTCGAGGTTAATGATTCCGCGCTTCCTGATTGAGGGGGATTCGGCACAGGTTTATGGTCAAATATCAAACTACACTGGTGATAGCATCAATGTTTCGCGCAGTTTCCAGGTAGCCGATAAGAGCGTGGATCTGGGAAATCAGCTTATCACACAAGGTCATATTGACAGCCTGACCCTCACTGCTTCCGACAGAGATAGTCTTGATATTGTATACATGTTTAGCGCTCAATCGGGTGATGACGGTGAGCGAAGGTCATTACCAATATTCAAAAAGGGAATTGAGCAAACCGATGGTAGCTTTTACCATCTGCAGAGAGACACCTCTTTCAGCATCAGCCCTGTTGAAGAATACAGCAAACCTACCGTAACCATTATATCGGGCTTAAGGGATTTAATGCTTAAGGACATACAACATCTTCAGGAGTACGCCTACTGGTGCAATGAACAAAAGGCCTCTAAGCTGATCGCCCTGCTGGCTGAAAAACAACTGCTTGACAAGACCGGGGAAGGTTTTCGAAAAAACGGTCGTATCAACAGGGTCATCAAAAGGATTCGCAAGGATCGTAATAAAGATGGTGGCTGGGGCTGGTGGAATGGCATGAGCTCTGCACCCTGGGTAACGAATCACGTAACACGCGCTCTGCTACTGGCACAGTTACAGGGCTTCGATACAAAAACTGACCTTCAGCAGAGCTCTCAAAACTTACTTGATCAGCTGGCGATGCTCAGAGGACATAAGCTCATAGAATCCATGCACGTATTGCTGGACATTGATTCAACGCTTAATCTCAGTCAGTACCTGGCTGTCGCTCAGGCGCAAAGTAACCTTACCACGACTGACCAGATCAAATTACTTCACCTTAAGTATCGAATTGAAAAGAGCCTGGACAGAACCGAGCTGGATGCCTATAAAAAAATATCGCAGAAGGCTGGAGTGTACTTTATGGATAGCACCAATGGTTTTCAGTCAAATAGTATTTTGGCCACTCTCAGTGCCTACCGATTGCTCAAAGAAATGGGAGGGCAAGAAGCTGAGCTGGCAGATATCAGAAGCTGTCTTATGCTGGACCGACAGTCGGGTCAGCTGAGAAACACCTATGAAGCTGCGAAAATCCTAAATACCATTGGGCCCGATCTGGATACTGCGTCTTTGGTACCGAACATCAAGCTAAATGGTTCTGCTATCTCTGCATTTCCTTATCAAACCACTATGCGCGATCATGCTCCGATTAATATTGAGCTTGGTTCAAATAGCAGCGCCTACCTTACGGTCTCCCAGGAGTTTCAGAACGGGAATCCCGTAAGCAATGATAGCCTGGCAGTGATAAGCACCTACTTTCTCGATAAAAATGGTGAAGCCCTGGAAAGTATTACCAAAGGGGAGCGCACCACACTTAAAGTACAAATCGAAGTTTCAGAACATCATAGCTTTGCCATGCTGGAGGTGCCGATACCGGGAGGCTGTAACTACTATGACAAACCTCAGCCCTATGCCAGAGGGCAGTATAGAGAGTACTTTAAGGACAAGGTAAACTTCTATTTCGAAAGCCTGGAGCCTGGCAAATATGAATTTGAAATACCGCTGGTGAATCAGTTTTCGGGCCACTACACCCTAAATCCGGCCAGCTTGTCGCTGATGTACTATCCGCTGGTGCGTTCTAACAATGAGACAAAGCAGGTAGTGATCCGTTAGTTTCCGGGCCTGACTTCTGCAATCTCTATCTCTACCAATATTGGTGTGTATGGTGGTACCACCCTGTTTTCGCTAAAAAAGCGACCTCCGCCTCCATAAGCCTCGTGAGAGGGTACAATCATGTGAATTTTACTTTCTTCCCTGCCCAGGGTATAAGCAACATTCAAAAAACCAGGCCTTGAAAAGTTAGAAAAACCATATATGATGTCCCTCACCGGCATACTATTTCCCGGAGGCAGATTATTGGCAATCCGCACTTCTTCAAGATTGGTATCCATAAGCGTACTATCGAGCAGGTAAATCTGATAATTGAAAAACACCGTATCCTCTACTTTAATTGGCTCACCTATGCCTTCATTTATCCACTGATAACGGATTTCAGTCGAGTGTACTTCAGCTGGGAAATCATGCCTTGCGATAAAGTCGTTTATTTCTTCCAGCTCACGGGAAAGGTTCTCTTCAAAGTCAAAGATCACCTCTTCCGTACAAGCACACATCAGTGCCAGAAGCATCATCGATAAAATTTGATTTGCCTTCATTCTTTTACTTTAAAGATGGAATAGCCTACTGTGAGATCTAAGTAGATGCTATTTCGGATGTAATAATCATCGCCAAACCTTCGTGCGACTCCTGCGCCTATGTCTACATAAGCTTTTTTAAAGAACCGCTGCTGATAGCCCACCCCTGTGATGAGGTATACAGGACCGCTACCTATTCCTCGTTTCTCTACTTCTCTGTAGAGTTGGTTGGTGTTCCTGTAGGTCTGCTCATTCTCTTTTTGCCAGGTGAGAAGGTTGAGTCCACCGGCCAGCAGGTAAAACCCATAAAGGTTATCACCGCTTGTCCTATGAGCAATTGACTTGGCTTTAAAGGGCTGATAACGTAGTATCAGGTCAATATTGGCATAGTTTTTTGTCCATACCTGGATTCTTTCATTGGGGTTTGTCGTCTCTCTTGTGGAGTAGTATTCGTTGGCATAACCTCTTCCCAGATTGATGGATGATCTGATTTTTGCTTCTATAGAAAATTGTGTCTTTGGAATCTTTTTTTGATAACCCAGATCAAGAATGAACGTTGTGTTGGAGCTAGCGATTGCATCAAAGGCACTGTACAGCGGAGAGGTTCCTATTTTAAACATGGTCATCACATTATCCATGTTGTATTGACCAGGCTTGACCCGTACCCATTTCATATTTTTATTGGCGGGCTCTTCGAGGGTTTCTTCAGAAAATTTGAGTTCTGTTGTATCCTGCTGACCATAGAGGTTTATCACCACGATGATACCGATTAATATGATGACCAGCCTGTTGTTTAAGTTTCTTTTCATTCTACTTTTATTATTTCAGCGCTAATCAATAAGGTCGAATTTGCAGGAATTGAGACGATTCGTCTGGCCCCCTGTATGTTACCTCTTTCTCTGTTGTAGCCCTCCGTACCAAAGGCCAAAGCTGAGGGTACAAATAACCGAACCTTGCCTCCTACCTTTATCAGTTCTTCTAAGCCCAGTAAAGCAGCGTTCCTTATTATCTGACCACAGGCATAGGTTTCAAATGTATCGATATAAACAAAATCAAAGCCCTGGTCTCTTTCTACCTCTTCATAATTACTGAAGATGTACGTGCTGTCAAGGTGGTGTACCGTTAGTTTAAAACTTCTGCGGCAGTACTCACGAAAAGTTTCTCCCGATCCTTCATCATCAATGATGTAGCTGAAACCAGAAGGATGTTGTTCAGCCACAATGTCGTTTGCAGCCAAAAAGTTATCTATGGCCTGAAGCTCTGCCTCGAGTTGCAGTTCGGCATTAAAGATGACTTCTTCTGAAGTGCATGCTCCTATCAACACCAGGTTTATCAAAGAGAGCAAAACGATTAGAAAACGATTTTTCATATTCACTTTATCAGAATCCCAGTCCTATGAAAATATTGATATCAACCACAAAATCTTTGTAGAAATGATCGTAGCCCGAGGAGAAAGGTATGCGCCTGCCTACCTCGGCATTCACATCCACAAGCAACTTGCCAAAGAAGGGCCTTTGTATACCCCAGCCCACACTGAAGTAAGCAGGCCTGAAAACCCATTTTTTTGTTAGCACATGGTTTGACAGTTGAAAATTACTATCAAACATCAGGTCATCAACCTCAGAGTAGTTCAGGACATCACGCAACCTGAAAAAGAAATATTCAGAGGCCATATTGTGGCCGCTTACCTCAGCTTCCAATCTCTTTCTCAGGTTATAGTAATACCTGAGTGTGGCATGAAGTCGAAAACGGTGATTAAAAAACTCTCCACTGGTGTACCACAGACCATTGAGACTACCCGAGTTCTGTATATCGGGTCTGATCTTGTAATCATAAGTACCAAGCTCCATTTGATCAAGCCTGGTGAGGCTTTCCAGGTTCAAAGAGAAAGGCGAGTCTCCTATCTTACGCTCATAGGAAAAAATCAGGCTGTGAATAAACGGAGGCGCATTTCTCGTCCCAGAAAACTGAGCTGCCGCGGGTCTGTAACCCATCTTAAAAAGTCTTCTTTTATCTTCTTTGTTAATATACCGGAAGCGGGGCTTTAGGAGCATGAGCCGTCTTTCCTCATCCGATTTTTTAAAAAGCTCTGAGGCCAGCAGGAGCTCTTCACCGTTGCTCGTGGTATCCCGTTGCTGAGCACTGACCTGAAGGCTCGTGAATAGGAGCAGGCAGATCATGTATTTATTGATAAGCCCTCTCATTACTTTTGTGCGATGATTTTGACAGGAAAGAGCAGGTTTTTAATGCTGATCCGGGCTTTGGAAAGACCATTCTCCACCTTGAATGCATAGCTTTTATCGAGCTCATTTACCTGGAGCCTTCTGGACTCTGTTTCAGGCAGGTCGATAAAGGAGCCGTTGACGCTCACATCATAATTAAAAGCATCGAGTTTATTGACGCTGAGGCTCACCTTACCGTGTCTTGATTTCACATCCAGTGCCTTGAGCAGGGTATTGGGAAAGAGCTCTAAACTTCCGTACTGATTCTTAATTCTCACATCACCCGCAAATCCCTGGAGGCTCATGTCGGTACGTTGCAAATCCATAATGGTAAGCCCATCCAGATTTTTACCTTTTACCTCTCCATAAGACACATGGGCCTGCACCTCACCAAAGAGTCTTTCGAGATTCACATCGCAGAAGTTTCCGTCTATTTTAATACTTCCGTACAAGTTGAGCAGGTCAATCACTCCGTACTCATTGTTTACCACCACCGACTGATCTACCGGAATAAAGATTCGGTATTTGACGCTCAGGCTGCTGCGCACCTTACTCTTTCTGGCTGTTGAGTAGAAGGTATTTCTCAACACATACTGATCGGTAGTTTTTGAGATGGCATACTGAATGAAGTCCAGTTCTTCCAGTGCCACCTTCCTGTTTGGGTGCTTGGCAATCAGGTCCATTTCTACCCTAATGAAGTCTTTCTCCCATCCCGTCACGGTTACCTCAGCTTTTCTGCCCTTAATCACAATACCAGAGTCCAGTACCTCTTTCAGGTCTTGTTCTATCGTTTTGGTGACCACCTGCAGCTTCTGCTGTGCGTAGAGCGAATTCGCGCAAAGGGCCAGGCAGAGCAGATAACTCAGCCAATATCGTTTTCCGGGTCTTTTCATCCTCTTAAGAGTTTCACCAGTTCTTTTTTAATTCTTACAGTTTCCTGATCGGCTTTGGTTTTCGCTTTATACAGAAACTCATCAAAGCCGGTCGTTTCTATCATATTCGCAATGTTTGTCACCTCTGCCTCTACTTGTGTCAGCTGGGTGATCAGGGTCTTGAACTCAGGCATTTCGCAAACTTCGCGGTAGCCGGTACACTCTTCTTCCAAAAACAGTTCGAAACCACTATCGGCTACCTGAACCATTTCAATTTTGCTATCAAGGTCACTCAGTTCTTCGTCAAAACTGATATCAGAGCCTGAGTAGATACTGTTATACCCAAGCAGGCCTGCAGATATGACCAGAGCAAACACAGCTGCGTACTTAAGCCATACAAAACCGGTCTTCTTCTCCGGAGAAACCCTTGTCTCAAGATCCGAGGCAATATCATCCCACATTCCCGCAGGAGGAGCATGCTCAGGCAAATCCAAAACCGCCTTTCTCAGAGCCTTATCCTCTTTTTCTTTCTTCATAGCCCCTGTTTGTTAATTTCTCCCTTAAAATATTCTTGGCGTAGTGCAGCTGTGACTTGCTCGTTCCCACAGTAACCCCAAGTAGTTCTGCTGCCTCTTTGTGCGAAAAGCCTTCCACCTCTATCAGGTTAAAAACTACCCTACATTTATCAGGCAGTTGTCGCATGAGCTTATCCAGCAGCTCACCAGTCAAGGCATCATCAAAGCTCGCATCTGAACCCCCACTGGTTTCTTCTACTTCTACATGCAAATGCAGACCCGATACTTCTTTCAAAGCGGCTCTTACCACAATGGTCTTGATCCAGCTACCCAGGGTTCCTGTTCCTTTGAACTTCTGCAGATTGGCGTAAACTTTGATAAAGCCTTCCTGCAAGGCATCCTGGGCCAGATCGAAGTCGTTGGTGATACGGTAAGCCGTAGAAAACATGGCTGTTTTATATTGCTCAAACAACATGCGCTGCGCGAGCCTGTCCTGTCGGATACATTTTTTTACCAGCCTGGTCTCTTCTATTCTTTTCACTCAGTTTTTGCTTTCAATAGAAAGTGTGCTCAATCAACCAAATGGTTGGAAAGACTTCATTAAAACAACACAGAAAACAGAAACCCGGATAGTCCGGTAGTTTGCCTATCGTGGACAAACAACTGCCAAAACCACTTTATAGTGAGTTGTGACCCAAAAAAGCCTCTATCATAATGACAAGAGGCTTTGATATGTGTGCGGTGCTACGGGTTTAGCCCCCTGTATTGACAATGGTTTCAGTAAGCTGATAAGCAGCAAAAATCCCCACTCCTCCTTCAATGTTGGATCGAGACTGCACGGCTTCGGAAAAGGGGTCATCATTTTGGAAAACATTATAGTCTTTATGGTAGAGGTAGTAGTTCTCATCACAAGAGATTAAGAGCGCCTTTGCCTCAACAAAGTTTGGAACATTTCCGAAAAAGTAGGTCTCGCCTCTGGCAGTAATCGTGGCTCCATCACGGTTAGCATCAGAGTGGTATTCATCGGTATCGAAAAAAATGGAGGCTTGTTCCTCGCCACTCGCGTTCAAAAGGAATGTATTAATCCGATAGAAATTCTCCTGGCCGGGCAGATCTTCCCACGAAACGGTGGCTCTTTGCGCATTGTTGCTACCTGAAGTGATGGAAAACCCACTGGCTGACACTGGCTGTGGTACTGTAGTCGAGGCGGTCACAGTTTCATTGCCTACTGTTACTTCCAACCCGTAGGTCTGGCCCGTAAGTATAGGAAACTGACTTGCTTGCAGTTTGTACAAATATTCTTCCTGCACATAGGGTAAGGTCACCGAGTTATTACCATTTGATATCACCACCTTTGCGCTAGTAATGATATCCTCATTGCTACCATAGTCTGGCTGCAGGCCAAACACAGAACGTGACCAGGACACCTCTACTTCGAGTACATCGCTCTGTGGAGAGATGAGCGAATTAACGACAATGAGTTTTTCATTCAAACCCAGCTTACCAGGATCTACATCCTCAACACAGGCCATCATCGCAAACACTGCTAATAATGCGGCTATTTTAAAGGTCTTGCTCATGATTAAAATTCGAATTTATAGGTAACGGATGGAAGAATAGGGAAAATAGTCACGCGCTTGAGCACGCCTTCTCTTTGATTGGTATTATCCATATAGTTGGTATCGGTATAGTAGTAGAAGGGATTTTTACGGCTATAGGCATTGTAAAGACTGAATTCCCAGGTTCTCATGCCTTTTGCCTTCTTTTTGTGAAACTGCACGCTGAAGTCTAATCTGTGGTAGGACTCGGCTCTGAAGTTATTTTTCTCATCGAAATAGTTGATATATCGGTCCGAGAAGAATACATCAGTACCTCCCCCGTGAAAGAATGAGCGATAGGTGCTCGTGGGCAGGGTGAAATTGTTTCCCGTGCCATAGACCCAGGTACCTGACAGCGTTACCCTCTTCGATTTTTTAAATACGCCCACCAATGAGATATCGTGCCTGCGGTCGTAGCGAGCAAAGTACTTTCTGCCTCCATTGAGCTCATCAAACTGTAGCTGGGTCCAGGAGAGGGTATAGCCCAACCAGCCGGTAAAGCGACCATACTTTCTCTGAATCAATAGCTCAGCACCATAAGACCAGGCCTCCCCATCGGTGATATTGTCTTCCCACTGAACTTCTCTTGTGGAAGAAGGATCATCCAGAAGCAGAAAGCTGGCGCCTTCTTTATAGCTGATTACATCTCTTGATTTTTTGTAATAACCCTCTAATGATACTGAGAGGTTTTTGTCTATGTAGTCCTTGGCCAATCCGAAAGCCACCTGCTGTGAGCTTTGAGGTTTTACTCTGTCGGTGGAAGATACCCACAGGTCGGTGGGCAGTCCGATACCTGAATTGCTGAGCAAATGAATATACTGATTCATCCGGGCATAAGAGGCCTTCATAGACAGGCTGGGAGACAACATATAGGCCATAGACAATCGAGGCTCAGGATTGAGATACGACTCATTGCTATAGATAAAGTGACTCAGGCGAAAACCTGCATTGATATTGAGCTTATTAAAGAGCCTCATATCATCTTCGATATAGATTGCGGACTCCAGAGACTTATACTTCTCTCCTGTGTCTACAGGGTCAAAACCGCTGTCTTTGATTACCAGCGCACTGGGAGTAAATGAATGACGCGTGGTCACCGCTCCGAATTTGATGGCATGCTCAGGACTGGGGAAAAAGTCGAAATCCACTTTGAGGCTGAAGTCACGAATGCCGGAGGAGTAGTCCAGTTCATAGACCTGATCAGTTTCTTTTTCTTCCTCCCGGATGAAAAAGTTGTACTTACTGAAAATCAAAGAGGTATTGCTAAAGAGCTTTTTGTTAAACTGGTGGTTCCATCGCACGGTGGCCGTGGCATTGTCCCAACCGGCTTTTGAAGTATAGTCGAACTCTCTATCCACAGAACTGAATTTATCTTTCCCAAAATAGCCACTGACATAGAGTTTGTCACGGCTGGAGAATTCATGATTGAATTTGGCATTCAGGTCGTAAAAGTAGTACCCCCCACGAAAGTCAGAAGGCTGGAAAGGACGCGACAGGATATCGGCATAGGTACGCCTGCCACTTACCAGGAAGGAAGATTTCTCGCTTTTGACCGGACCTTCCAGCATAAAGCTGGACGAGATGAGTCCGATTCCATATTTTCCGGTAAGTTTCTCTTTGTTACCATCCTTCATATCCATTTTGACAACAGAGGACAGCCGGCCACCAAAGCGGGAAGGAAAACCACCTTTATAAAGCTCCACTGACTTAAGAGCATCGCCATTAAACAAGGAAAAGAAGCCAAAAAGGTGATAGGCATTGTAAACCACGGCATCATCCAGAATAATAAGATTTTGATCGGGGCCTCCACCACGGACATATAGTCCACTGTTGCCCTCCGAGCCCGACTGTACACCAGGCATCAGTTGCAGTACTTTCAGTACATCCTTCTCTCCCATAAAGGCCGGCATTTCCTGGATTGTACGGATAGGAACATCCACAAGGCTCATTTGGCTTTCTTCACTTTTGTTTTCAAGCTGTTCTGCCACCACCTCTACCTGCTCTAGCTCGGTGATAGCATAGCTCAGTGAGATGTTCAGTTCGATATCTTCTTTGAGTTCCACAGTTTTTTCTACCGTTTCGTAGCTTACAAAGGAGAATACCAACTTATGCTCACCAGCCGGAAAGGTGAGGGAATAAAATCCGTAGCCATTGGTGGTTACCCCCTGTTTTAGTATCGGATTATATACCGTGACACCGGGCAACAGCTCTCCGCTCCCCTGCTCTTTGACATAACCGCTTATGGTGTAGCTACTCTGTTTTTGCGCGTGCAATTGTGATATCCCTATCAACATGACGCTTAGTGCGTAAAAAATATATTTCATCATGAATGGTTGGGCGAGATTCGACACAAATCTCAGGCCACTATTTGCAATGACACAGCAAAGGGGCAAAAAGTTACAAAGCCGCCAATACTATAATGGTTTATCGGGGGCTTTTAGTGTAGTGCTGAACGGATTTTTAAGCCTTTCAGCACTTTAGCTTCCTTGTGCATGAGTTCATCAAGCTTAGTATAAACCAGGTCTTCGTCAAAATAATGAAGTGCCAGTTTTGCATAGATATTTCCGTGCTTGGCCTCAGAAACCCAGAGTTCTTTGTAGAAACGCTTCAATTCAGGATCTTCTATATGATCAGCCACCAACTTAAAACGCTCACAGCCCCGACACTCAATCACAGAGCCCAGCAAAAGCCTGATCAGAAAGCGGGATTCTTCGGATCCACCTTTGGCTTCATTCATCAACTCTTTCACATAGAGGTCTGGCTCCATTTTAGCAGGAAGCTTCACACCTTGCTGCTGCATGATCTGGTAGACCTGCTGGAAATGCTCCATTTCTTCCAGTGCCGTATCTATCATATCCGGAATGATCAACTCTCTGTCTGGGTACTTGGCAATAAGGCTCATGGCCATGGCAGAGGCTTTACGTTCGCAGTCGGCATGATCTTGCAGAAAGGATGGAAAATCTGCCAAAACGGCTTCTATCCATTCGGGAGAGGATGCTGAGATTACTTCTATGGAGTATTTCATTCGGCCACAAAAATAGGATTTAGGACCGAAAGGGCAGAAAAAAGCCCTGACAAAATTGGCCAGGGCTTCTCTACAGTTAGTTAGATAATATCTTACTCTTTCTTAATTACCTTACGAACAATAGGCGACTTACCTTCCGGCATAACGATCAGCAGGTAAATACCTTCGGCCACCGGCTTGTTGATCTGTAAGGTCAGCTCAGTTTCACCAGTCAGATTTCTATTAGAGCTCCAAACGGACTTACCTCCGACCGGCTGTAG
Organism: Roseivirga sp.; assembly: GCA_021404565.1. GTDB lineage: Bacteria > Bacteroidota > Bacteroidia > Cytophagales > Cyclobacteriaceae > Roseivirga. The sequence continues at coordinate 21,441 of JAAWWF010000020.1, forward strand.
CGAGAATTGGGTTTTGCCAAACAGCCCCTTCTCTACCAAAAGCTTAATCTCATTGATAAAAGGATTGGGTTGTACCGAAATGCGGCCAAACTCTTTCTCTTCCTCCAATGAGGTCACGAGATTCACGGTGAGTACAAAGCTATCTGTTACAGAGCCGCCATTACCATCAGCATAAGTAATGGTCACAGTGAAATCGCCATTCTCACCCAGAATTGGCGTGCCACTGATCGTACCATCCGTCATAGTCAGGCTGTTGGGAAGGCCACTGGCCGAGATGGTAATGGCATCACCTTCTTCATCAGTTACGTTGGTGGCCTCCACCACGAGTTCGAAAGGCGCATCCCTGTCCGTCATTACATCAGGCAACTCAGTGACCAGGACAGGGGCATCATTCACTGCAACGACTTCGAGCTCAAACTCGTCCATCGCTGATGCATTGTCAGGATCGGCAGCCGACACTTCAATTGTGTATGTACCAATATCTGCGGCCAGGGGTGTACCTGTGATCTTACCCGTAGCGCCATCAAAGCTCAGTGTTGAAGGCAAACCATTGACTGTCAACGTAAGATTATCTCCATCTTCATCGCTGAAAGTACCCGCAGGAATCTCATATTCAAAAGCAGCATCTTCATCGGCCGTTTGATCATCTTGAGGAGTAGCGAGTACGGGGGCATCATTGACATTGCTAACGGTAAGTTCAAAGCTGTCCGTCACCTCGGTGCTGGATGGGTCTGTGGCGGTTACCTCAATGGTATGTACAGCCACATCAGCCTGTAGTGGCGTGCCAGTAATTGTTCTGGTATCGGCATCAAAACTCAGGCTGGAAGGCAACCCATTTACTGTCAAAGTCAGGTCATCTCCATCTTCATCACTAAAGGTGCCCTGAGGAACCGTATACTCGAAAGCAGCATCTTCATCGGTGGTTAAATCACCCTGCTCCGTCTCTATTACAGGAGCATCATTCACATTGATCACCGTTAATTCGAAGCTATCTGAAGCAGTTGCATCTGATGGATCGGTCGCTGTGACAGTGACGGTATTTACACCTACACCCGCCTGCAGGGGGGTGCCACTTATCTTACTGGTAGCCGCATCAAAAGTCAGTCCTGAGGGAAGTCCGGTAACTGTCAGGGTCAGATCATCTCCGTCTTCATCAGTAAACATACCATCGAGCAGGGTAAGCTCGAAAGCGGCATCTTCATTGGTCGACTGATCGTCAATACCTGTGACAAGCACTGGTGCTTCATTTACATCAGTCACCGTAATTGCAAAGTCTACTTGTGCGGTGAGGCCTCCCTGGTCTTTAACGCTTATGGTAATCTCAAAACTATTCCTGGTCTCAAAATCAACCTCTACATTGGTTTTCAGCAAGTTGTCATCCAGTGTAAAGCTGGCTACATCAGTACCGGATAACACCCATTCGTATTCATCCTCCAGATCAATATCTTCAACAGAGAGTGTACCTACCAAGGTACCGATGGCTTCGTTTTCCGCGACACTTGAGTTATCAATATTAATGGCTGTCGGACTATAGTTGATAGTCAGTTCAATCAGACTCCTGTAAAGCGTAAGATCAGGTGCTCCGGGATTAGTAATCTCACAGGAATAAGTCCCTTCATTTACCACCTGAAAATCAGGGATGGTATAAGTTCTTTCATCGGCTCCGTCAATCGGCTCTTCATTTCTATACCATTGATACACATTGCCTCCGGTATCATCACTGACCTCCATGGTGTATTCTGTACCCTGGTTGACAATCTCTGAGATAGCATCATCTATATCAGTCTGTGGTTCATACTCAGAAAGGACAGAAACATTTGGAACGATATCTCCAAAGCCCAGGCTATTATCCTGAACTTCAAACGATGTCAATCCCAATCCTGATAGGTCGGGAAGAGACGACAGTAAGTTCTCCTCCAAAAACAATGTTGTCAACTTGGAAAGGTTAGAAAAACCTGCCGGAAGACTACCGCTTAACTGATTCCTGTTAAGGCTAAGTATTTGTAGATCGGACAAATTCGTAATCTCAACGGGTATTTCACCCGAAAGTCCATTATAATGAAGCGACAGGGATATCATCTTGGTGAGATTGCCCATTTCCAGAGGGATACCACCCTCAAGGTTATTGTTGGCCAACTCAAGCTGCTGTAAGTTCGTCAGTAAACCAATTTCCGCTGGAATTTCACCTTCAAGGTTAGTCAGTGTGAGTCTCAGGAAAGTCAGTGAGCTCAGCGTAGTCAGCTCCATTGGAAATGTACCAGACAAGTCGTTGCCCACAAAATCGAAGCCCAACAAACTCACCAATCCACTAATCTCCGATGGAATCGGTCCGGTTAATTGATTACTTCCCACGTAGAGAGACACCAGTTTATCTAAAGCGCCAATTTCGGCCGGAAGAGTTCCAGAAATTTCGTTGTCATGTAGTGTAAGGAATAGTAAGTTGGTGAGATTTCCGATTTCTGCGGGAATCGTTCCACTCAGTTCATTTAACCCTAGCTCCAATGTAGTGAGCTCAGTAAGATTATAAAGTTCTACCGGGATCTCTCCAGAGAGCCTATTATCGGTTAAAGTAAGTCTTTTTAGTTTATCCAGGTCTCCTAATTCAGCGGGAAGTATACCGTTAAGGTCATTACCCTCCAGTACAATTTCCATAACTCTTCCATCCCCATCTGTTGTCACACCATACCAGGTATCCAGGGCCGCGCTCGAAAGCCAATTGGTACGCGTATTCCAGTTCGCACCATCCGTGGCGTTATAGAATGCCACCAAAGCCGCATAATCCGGTTGGCTGACTGCACTCTCATCTACAACGGTAATGAATCGGTTTAAAGTGAGATCGGATGCTCCCGCATTTGTGACATCACATCGATAGAGACCTTCGTCACTTTGCCCTGTATAGTTGAATACATAAGTGGCAGCAGTCGCTCCTGGTATGGCAACATCATCCTTAAACCACTGATAAATATTGTTGCCATCATCTCCTGTGACTGTTTCAAGACTCAGGTTATTACCGGCCATTCCGGTCAATACCAGGGGATCCCCAATTCTGGCCTGAGGCGAGTAAGACCCCAGGAAGGGGACGTTTGGTACTATGTCGAGGAAATCCAGCCTGTTCTCCTCAGCTCTGAAGTTCGCAATACTAGTCGCAGACAGGTCAGGTAATTCGGTTAGCTCATTATTGTCAAGTTGCAGCGTATTCAATGCTGTAAGGTTTTGTAGAGATGTTGGTACCCCTCCTTCCAGATTATTAGAAGAAAGTACCAGGTCAGTCAGGTTAGTGAGATTTCCGATTTCTGACGGAATACTCCCGGTAAACTCATTGAAATTCAAAGACAGGGAATTAAGATTTGTAAGGTTACCCAATTCGGCTGGAATAGAACCTGTAAACTTGTTACCAAAAAGATTCAAAGACTCAAGTTGAGACAGGTTGCTCAGTTCGACAGGTAATTCTCCCTCGATTCCGGCAGTAATACTCAGGTCTTTCAGGTTCAGGAGATTTCCTATCTCAGCAGGTAATGGACCTCCCAGGTCAAAGTTGCTCAAAGCCAGGGCTTCAAGGTTCAGCAATTCACCAATTTCAGTAGGTATTCCTCCGGAAAGACGGCCTCCTATAAGTCTCAATAATCTTAATTCTTCAAGGTCACCAATTTCAGAGGGTATGGTACCGTCAAGATTGTTGTTGATAATATCCAACGAGACAACTCTTCCCGAAGACGCAAGTCCTACGCCATGCCAGAAGAAAACCGGCTCTTCCAAATCCCAGGTCTCATTCCAGTTTGGCCCTCCGGTACTATTGTAAAAAGCCAACAGTGCCAGCGAGTCTGCCTCATTCACAGGAGGAACCTTGGTGAGCACAAAGTTTACATCAGAACTTCCTACCTGGCATCCCTGAAAAATATCCTCTTTGACTATAAGCGAAAACTGATTGTCATCTATTTCATCGTAAGCACCATTTGTATCTCCCGGCCCTAGCAGAATCTGTCCGTTAGCACCGCAGCTTAACCCGGTAAAGACATCATCTGTGATCTCCGTATCTCCATTCTCTTTAAGGTCAAAGGTTAAAGGAATAGGTGAGTTATTGAAGCTGGCATAGTTGAAGTAACGGATATCAAAAGTTCTCAATGTGATAGATTCGGCTGAGAGAAACACCTTAGACACTCCACCACCATCGAATAGATAACTATTTCCAAATTGATTACTCGGCCCTTCGGAAGTTTCGCTTTGCTGCTCCATGATAAAGTAGCCGGTAAAGGGCAGGTTGGTAACTACTGTTTCGTAAGCATCATTAGATGCATCTTCATCGCCTGTAAGATTTACCGTGGCTGAGAGCTCATAGCCACCGGTCTCGGAGAAATCGTATAGTTCGGTAAAAGGGTAAGAAACTGAAGATCCCGGTGCCAGGGTTCCGCTGACCGTTTCGGTAGCGACCAGCTCGCCATTGACAGAATAGCTTACTTCAAAGCCTGACTGGGCTTCCAGACCAAGGTTGGTCACCTCGATAATTATGGGCTCCTCACCTGAAACCTGTGCATCTGGTGATTCAATATCTGTTACTGAGAGGTCTTTGAGGGGGATATTAAATACCCGGATATCATCAATCGCTATATCGCTTCTAAACCCGGTACCCACTGTACCTTTGAAAATCAACCTGATTTCCTTATTGATAAAATCGCTCAGGTCCACGATTTCATCGCGGAAGGGTTCTTCCTGACTCTCCTGCTGTTGTCCGCTAATAGTGAATAGCGAGGTTACATTGTCATCGTTGTCAATAGCCAATACCTCAAGGGTACCCATCTGAAAACCAAACATATGATAATAGAACTGCAGACCAGGTCTTTCCATACCTGTGATGGAAAACCAGGGGGAGACCAGAAGCGCTTCAGCACCTGGTGAAACACCACTGGCTTCAGTATAGGCGTAATTACCCTCACCGGAAGTATTATCTCCGGTCGGTCCTGTCTCTATACTTGGAGTTCCTCCTGAGTTGACTAGCCAGTTCAGGGAGCTACTCTCGATTACCCATTGAGCAGGAAAATCATTACTGTCATCAAAGGTTTCCAGGTAGGGAAATGTTTCGACAGGACTTACCGAGGTAACAGAGACGGTTTTAGTATCGTTCGTATCATTTTCATCTCCTGCCAGGGCTACACCCACCTTCAGTGAATAAGTACCAGCCGTAGAAAAATCGAAAGTGGTTGAGAATGAAAATTCCGCCTCTTCTCCCGGGGCCAATGTTTGGTTGATGGTTTCCTCAGCTATTTCCACATCGTCTACCAAAAACGCGATAGCAAAACTGCTTTGACTCAGTCCACCAAAGTTTTTGATTTTGGCCGATATCGTCACAGCATCGGAAGCTGAAGTAAGAATTTCCGCTTCAGGAGATGTAATGGCGACAACGCCCAAATCATTATCATCCGGAGGAGTGACTTCAAAATTGGCACTATATATACCATTGCCATGAGTACCGGCCAGGACCAAACCGTCTGACATTCTGCTAACCAGATGCTCCACTACTACTTCACCAATTCCACTGCTATTCTCCTGCACCCAGGTAACAGTGCCTCCTGTGAGCGAGGTGGTGGCATATAATCCGGTACTGGTTCCAACAAAAAACTTATCTCCATTACCCAAAATGGTGGCTGACCTGACAGAGGGTCCACTACCGGTACCATCTGTATTTTCTTCCAGATTTCCACTGACATCATCCCAATTGGCTCCACCATCGCTGGTATAGAAGATACTGGGAATACCATAGTTTGAGAATGTAACGAGTATGGAATTTTCATCAATAGGATCAACCGCTACGGCCGAAACATAACCCGTGGGAAAATTGCTACCAGAAATATCGGTTACAGCTTCATTGCCTCCCGGGTCCGTGATCTTGAACAGTTCACCATCTGTAGTACCTGCAAATACCACATCTGAAGGGCTCACACCTATTTCGCTGACGACTCCCGAGGTACCGAGGCTGATGCTCTTCCATCCGGTAGATGAAGAACCAGTGCCAGCCTGTGTATTCACGTAAAAATCACTCGCTCCCGCCAGGTAAAACAAATCATCGTCAACCGGGTCGAGATAAAAAGGCACAATGAAAAGGCTTGCAGAATAACCATCCGGGGCAAAGTTGGTAAAGTCATCAGCCACAATGTCATCAGCTCCCTGGTCATAGTTTACCCTGAAAATATTTCCTCTTTGAGAAGACATGTACCTTACTGTTCCATCTGAATTGAAGGCATTGTAAGCTCCGTCTCCTCCGAATTGATCCGTCCAGGTAGCGTCTGAGGCTGTACTGATCGTGAGCCAGGTACTATTGTCCTGAAAACCTGCCATGATTTGGTCACCTGGTCCTGCGGAAAGTGCATATACCTGAGTGGTTACATAACCATTGTTGATAGAAGTCCAGTCTACAGCCTCGGTACCCAAATCGCTGCCTATATCATCGGTAATCTGAACTCCCCCGTCATTGCCTGAAATGGCCCTGTCTCCTGAAAGAAAAACAAAGGAGTGCTGATCAGGATGGTGATCTGTATATAAACCAAAGTTGGTGTTAGTAGGCGTATAGCCCCCTATCCAGTCCGTATTGCCGGTGGTGGCAAAACCATCGGTGGAGCGAAAAAGATTCGTACCTCCGATAACCACAAAGTTCTCGTCATCTGATTTTACTTTGATCAATAGGTCATAGCCACCCTGAGAATCAAAATCGCCAGTTTGCCCTCCCAATTGTGGTATACCGGCCGATCGATCAGTCCAGGTATCGGTACTTTCGTCAAATCTCCAAAAGCTATAGTCTGAAGAGTTATCGGCATCTTCGCCTATCAGGTAAAGTATGTCTTCATTTGAAGGAGCCAGCGCCAGTTCTTTTCTTTCTCCACCCACCAGCGGAAAACCTGAGTCTGGGGTAATATCTGTCCAGTTCACACCATCGGTGGAGCTAAATACTCCCTCTCCGTCCAGCACTGCGTAAAGCATACCCGTACTGCTTACTACTACATCCACCCATGATGCATTCCCTGTCAATACCTCGGTAAAACTCGCACCTCCGTCAGTAGATCTGTTTAAAATTCCAACTGTAGCTACATAAAGATCTCCATTGGTCGGATCAACCACCATTTCCATGTTGATATCGAAATTACTATCAAAAGACTCCGGTGTGTCGCTCTGCGTACTGGGAAGTACCGCCCAGGTCAGTCCATTGTCTGTAGATTTATAAATACCATCGCCCAAAAAGAAGGCACCTGAGCCGCTTGCCGAGTTACCTGAAAACTCACCTGTACCGTAATACCAGGTGTCTGGATTGGTAGGGTCCTGCGCAATACAGCTAACACTCTGTAGCTCGTCCGTACCGGTGGTTTTTTGCCAGGTAGCCCCCTGATCGGAGGAACGCCACATACCACCGGAAACACCCCCGGCCAAAATGATGTTTTCGTTTCGGCTATCAACTGCCAAAGCACGGGTTCGCCCACCTACGTTAAAAGGTCCCCGATTTATCCAGGCCGAGATGATATCTCCTGCTGCCAGCGGTACATTTATCAGCGAAGTTTGCTCTCTCATAAATGCCAGTTCCAGGGCTCTGATATTGAGAGGGATTTTCCCCGTTTTGGGATCTTTCGTTCTTAACAGTTCAAAGTCCAGTCTTGCCTGGGGGTTATCCCCCTCTTCTTCTCCATCTTCTTCCCTCTCTTGCTGTGCAACAAGGGTAGTACCTGACATGAGGATCAGGCAAAAGAACATGAGCCAGTGAGTTAGTTTGGTCTTCATAAAAATGTATTTGTGGTATGGTTGAATTGTCTGTCTAAAAAATCATCCTCTTCTTTCAAAAAGGGTCGATCTACTTTCCGGGCATAGCAGCCAGTACCTTTTCGAGTAAGTACTGATCGCTGGCACCAGGCCTTTTATTAGCAGAAATCACAATCAAAACAGATTGCTGCTGCTTTATATCCCCACCTTTTCTACCCGCAATGACCTCGATTCTGTCTCCGTTTCTCAGCTGATTAGAGAAACCGAATCCCTTCTTTTCAAGCTTGTCGACTTCCAGAATGAAGTCGTTGTTGCTGTTCTTCTTTACCTCTACTACTGTTCCTGCCACTATGGCTGCGTCAGGATCAAGTTTATATGTATCTCTGAGTTGGGCCAGGTCTGCTGGTGAGAGCACCTGTGACTCAGTTTCTGCTTGCCCTTTAGACTGGTTATTTGCTTTGTCTGTGCTTTTGCAACTCATAGCAAAAGTTATAAAAATCAAGACCAGGGCGGTCCATAATTTCATATTGGAAGTCATACGTATTTAGTTTTGGGTGTCTTCAATATATTAAAAAAAACATCGAATTAATCAAAAAATACAAACGAACATTACATGGGTATCTCCAAAGCGCCAATCCCAAATGCCTGCTCTTTTCACATTGCCAGATGTGGTTTGTATACCCACTCTTGATTAAATACTCTGCCTGGTCCAATCCTTTTCATTCGTTCCTATCTTTGGAGCATGCTCAATGGGAAAAAGGCTTCATACATCGCTAATTATTTCAAACGCTTTGCCTCTGAAGTACCGATTATCCCAGACCCTATTGATTCTGTCTGTAAAATCATCATTGTCATCCCCTGTTATAATGAGCCTGCACTGACCGCCACACTTGACTCTCTAAGTGCCTGCAAGCTGCCGGAATATACCATAGAAGTAATCATTGTGGTTAACCAGTCGGAAGAGGCGAGCGACAACCTTAACGAGACTAACCAACAAACCATCAGGGATTTTAAGCAATGGAAAATGCGACATGAGGATTCTGAAACTCAGAGGGCAGGGAAGCTCAAGTTCTATTGCCTTGAGGTACTTGATCTGCCACGGAAACAGGCCGGTGTTGGTCTGGCCCGAAAAACTGGCATGGATGAAGCCCTGAGACGGTTTGTCTCCAACAATCAGGATGGGACCGTTGTATGCCTGGACGCTGATTGTCGGGTATCATCTGACTATTTAATGGCCATCAATTCTGAGTTTGTTCAATCCGAAGCGGGGCTAGGTGAGTTGCACTTCGAACATAGCTATGAGACAGAACCGGACCCGGCTCTGAAAAATGGCATCATCAACTATGAGCTGTTTTTACGGTATTATGTAGAAGGGCTAAGGCAGTCAACTTTCCCCCATGCCATACATACCGTTGGCAGTTGTATGCTGGTAAAGGCCTCTGTCTATGCCAAGCATGGCGGCATGAATAAACGCAAAGCTGGTGAAGACTTTTATTTTTTACACAAAATAGTACCTCATGAGAAATTCGCAACCGTAACGGGTGCCTCGGTCTATCCTTCATGCCGTACTTCTGATCGCGTGCCGTTTGGCACCGGCAAAGCCCAGCAGGATTGGTTGGATCTGGGTTCGCAAGACTACCTCACCTATGACCCCAGGGTATTCACTGAATTGAAACGATTCATCGAAGCGGTCAGCAGTTTTTACATTACCCCTCCCGACCATGTAATTCCACAACTCCCGGAAACCATCAGCGAATTTCTCATACAACATGGTTTTAACCATAAGATTGATCTGATTCGATCAAACTGTAAAAGTGAGAGGCAGTTTCATAAGCAGTTTTTCATCTGGTTCGATGGCTTTCTATGCATGAAGTTTGTTCACTTTTTAAGGGATAAGTTCTATTCGAACATCCCCATCGAAGCGGCTGCATCGCAACTGATAGGATGTGACACAAGGAACTCAGAAGTGCTACTGAATGCCTATAAGGCTATTGATCTGAAACAGGCAACCTGACGCCTTTCACTTTTCGAGACAGGAATACCGGTAAGCAGATAAAAACAGCGACAATAGAAAACACGAGCCCTCCTATCGTACCTATGGCCAGCGCGAACCAAAAGATCTCGCTTTCGCCCTCGATGAGAAAAGGAATTAAACCAAAGCAGGTAGAAAGAATAGTCAGGAGTATAGGCTGAGCTTTGCCCAGCACAGATTTCACCACCGCTCTGTTGTAATTTTTAAGATCAGTGTTATTAAGATCGTTGACTATAAAGATAGAGGCGTTAACAACCAAACCACCTAACATGACAAAAGCCGCATAACCTCCCTGATCAAAAGAAAAATCGAACACAGAGAAAATGAGGAACAAGCCAATAAAGGAGATAGGTATGGTGACAATGATGTGGAAGGGTTGTTTGAGGTTTTCGAAAAGTATGGCGCAGATAAAGAAAATACCAATGATCAGATAGATGAGCAGGCCATACTGTCTTTTGTCTTTGTCAAAGCTAAAATTCGACCGGGCCGAATCAACCTGATATCCCACCGGCATTTCATTTCTCATGGCCTCCATTTGGGCATCCCGGTGTCTGCCTCCAAACTTAGCCGAACCCAGGTAATCGAAAGCCACAACACGCAAGTACTGACGGTCTTCTTTATGTATTTCATTGGCTGCCTCCTCGAAAGTGAGAGAAGCATAATCTCCGATTTTCAGAAAGCGCCCCGTATCGAGTGGTAGTGCTTCTTCCATCAGATCATACTTAGAAAACAAATCTGCATTGCTGGCCTTGATATAAACAGGCAATCTCGAATCTTCGTAGTTAGCTTGTAAAGAGGCTCCGGCTGGTCTGGTGAAATCCCCCAGCATCCGCATCACCTCTCCCCTGCTGATACCGCTGCCAGCCAACCGGTCAACATCAAAATCCAACACATACTCACTTGTTTTAGAACGCCCCCAGCCAATCTGAGCATTCGTTTTCACCTCCTGTACTCTTCTGTTGGTTTTGAGTTTTTCGGCAAGAATACTTGCCTGATCATCCAGCTCATCATAGTTATAACCTCGCAAGTTAATCCGGAAATTCGGTGTATCTCCTCGCTCTCCCCCCACACTAAAGCCACGACCAACGCCATAAATACTCCAGGCAACCCCGGTCAGATCAATAGACCGTGCCTGTAGTCTGGCTTTAAGCTGATAAGGCAGAGCCGAGTCCTCGTATTCGGGTTTAAAAGTTATTTCTATGCGCCCGCTTTGCTTGAAAACATTCGCCACAAATTTATCAATCCCCTCTACTCCTTTAAGGTAATCCTCCACATTGGACACCACAAAATTGGCGTCCTCCAGGGTGGTGCCAAAAGGCAGACGAGCATTTACATAGAGTTTTGTTTGTTCCGGACTGCGATAGCTGTATCCCTCGTACACCTCAGTGACGAATTTGCGTAATGCTCCCCCCAGGATTTTATCAGTAATGGGCCTGATTTCATCCTGATAGGTATCACTCCCGATACTGTCGTTGTACCAGTCGTGTCCCTCCCATTGAAGCGGAAGCTTGAAAACCGGCAAACCAAAGGCCAGAATAACCAGGACAATGAAGGTCTTGCGGAAACGAATGATAAAGTTCAGGGAGGCAAAATAGGCACGAAACATCTTTACTCTTCTCCTCAATCCTTTTATGGATATTGGCCTTCTGTTAAGCCGTTCTTTAAAAAGGAGGCTATACAGGGCAGGGGTGAAAAATAAAGCAATGATTAGCGAAACACTCAGATTGATCGCCACCACAGTCGAGAAATCCGTAAGATCTCTCCTGTCCTCCTCAGGCAGTAAAAGCACCATCAACAAAGACATAATGGTGGTGAGGGATGCGGCCAGAAGTGCCACAAAAACTTTCGCGTTCTTTTTACGATGCAGGTGGTCCAGCATCACAATCGCATTATCTACTATAAGTCCAAACGATATGGTAACCCCTGCAATCGAGAATATATGGAGCTCAACTTTTAAGGCATATACGATAATACTGGTGATACAAAGATTGACCAGAATACCGAGAAATAGGGTAAAGAGGTATCTGACATTGCGATTGATAGCCAGGATAAACACCACCAATATCAATACTGAAAGCAAGGTCCTCTGGTAGATCTTACCCATCTCCTTATTAAGAAACTCAGTATCATCCCTTTCCAGTCTAAGCTCTACACCGTCCGGCAGGAGTTGGGCGAGTGCATCAATTTGCTTCTTGGTATCATCTGCCAGTACAATCTTATTTACTCCCTCTCTGGCATAAATATTCACATAGACAGCATTTTTCGCATTGATTCTCCGGTAGCTGCCAGGTCGTTGCTCTTCTACATATATTTCCGCCAAATCCTTGAGATAAATACTCTTTCCTTCAATCTCAGCTACTTCTGTATCACCGAGTACGTCCAGATCTGGCAACTGAGCGGCTGTTTGGAGAAAGAATTGTTGATTGGATGCGGTCCGTGCCATGCCAGCATACACTGCATTGTTAAAAGAGGTAAGTGCTGTGCGAATCTGGCTTTTCGACAAATTGTAACGCACCAGGGTAGCTACGTCAAAATCCACTGTGATCTGAAGCGGCTTAGCTCCCTGAACTTCTACTCTCTTAATCTCACTAATCCGTGACAGCCCCTTGCTAATATACTCCTCAACATCTTGCTGAAGTTTATAGGGAGCATAGGGCCCATTGACAGAATAAAACAGGATGGGGCTTTCCGTATCACCCTCGGCATCTCCGCCCCTTTGTTCCACATTCGGATACGAGAGGTTTTCAGGTAGTTTTTTATAGATATTCCTGATGATAGAGTTCACCTCAAATTTGCGGAATTCAATATCATCATCCTTATCGAAGTCCAGCGTTATCACACCACTGTTGTACCTTGAAATGCTATAGGTTTTGTTCAGACCCTCAACCTGAGACAAGGCATTTTCTAAAGGAGAAGTAGCCAGCCTTTCCACAATATCCGGAGAGGAGTTTGGCAGGTTGTAGGTAATAGTAAGAGTGGGTTTCGTATTATTTGGGGTGAAGTTGACTCTTAACCCGGGCACCACCGCTATTCCAATGATGGCAATAACAATGAAAATGATCATTACCCGAAAAGGTCTACCTGTGAGCATAAGGCCTAAAGTAATGACCTAAACCAAATAATAGTAGTAGAAATATAAAAACATGAAAAATTACAAATTTCTGCACAATGATTGATTACCTTTAGTAAACTGGCGGAACTACACTCTGGAGGCATAAAATTTAGCAAGAAACAGGCATACGCTGTCTCTTATTAGTCGAAAAAGAAGTTTTTAGTTAATCATATTTGTACTATTTTCAGCCATGACAAAAACTCTTTTTGTGATTTCAACAGCCGCTTTGCTTTTAATGGGCTGCCAACAACAAAAAACACCTATTGAAGAGCCTGATGTAGAGTCACTCAGACAAGAAGTTAAGCCTACCGAGATCACGGTTGCCCAAGCTACATTTCGTCCATTTGAGTTTAGAGTCAACTCTTCAGGAACCATCGATTCTGAAAATGAGCTCAAGGTAACCTTTCAGACAAACGGTTACCTCGAAAAGCTCCTGATAAGAAACGGACAAAGAGTAAGGAAAGGGCAGCTGATAGCTGAGCTGCAAAATGACAAAGAGGAACTTGCCAAGGAAAAAGCCGAAGTTGCACTGGCTAAAGCACAGCTCGACTTTCAATATGACTCCATTGCAAGAAGTAATAGTCAGGACCCTGTTGTGGACAGAAACCTGAGGCTCAAAACAGGCTTGAAAACTGCCGAGTTATCAATAAAGGAAGCTGAGTTTAACCTTAATAATACTTTCGTTTATGCTCCCATCAACGGGATCATGGCAGAAATAGAAGAAAAACAAGGCAATATCGTGTCCTCCGGCAAAGAGTTGGGGGTCATCTACGACCCTGACAATCTGGTGCTCACCGGAAAAGTATTGGAAACAGATTTCAAGCACATCAGTATTGGCCTCGAGGTAGATATTTTCCCATTATCTTTTAAAGACAGAGCATTTCGTGCCAATGTGGTTGAATTCAATCCAAAGGTAGACGAAAACGGTATGGTAGAAGTGAAAATGAAACTGAAAGAGACCCAGGGTCTGCTGCCCGGAATGAATGCCAATGCCATTATCAGGGTGCCTCAAAAAGAGAATATCATTGTGCCCCGCGAAGCTCTGGTAATCAAAAGCGGACGTCCCGTGGTTTTTACTTATCAAAATGGCCTTGCCAAGTGGAATTATGTGGAGTTGGGTCTAGACAATGGGGTAGACTTAGAAATACTCAGCGGAATTGAACCTGACAGCCAGGTAATTACCTCCAATAACATGCAGCTGGCACATGATGCCCGGGTAAGTGTCGCTAACGGGTCACTGAACAATAACTAGGCACATGGTTAAATTCCTGATTCACAGACCTATTGCCGTTTTTTTATCTTTTCTCGGCATTCTGTTCTTTAGCGTGCTGGCCATAAGAGAACTGCCAGTTTCTCTATTACCTGATATTGAGGTCCCTTCTATTGTCATCAAAGTAGATTACCCTAACAACCCTGCCGAGATTATCGAAAACAGTGTACTAAGGCCTATACGTACTGAGCTCAACTCCCTCAACAGCCTCAAGTCCATCGAGAGCACTGCCAGTAGCGAGACCGGATTAATAGAACTCCAATTCGACTATGGCACCCGTATGGACCTGGCCTATATTGAGATTAATGAGAAAGTCGATCGCCTTCAGGAATCCCTGCCGCGTGACCTGGACCGACCCAGAATTATCAGAATCAACACCTCTGACATTCCCATTATACGCATTCAGATTACGCCTGAGGCTGGCACAGATTTCGTTGAGCTTTCTGAACTGGCAGAGAAGGTGCTTAAAAAAAGACTGGAGCAAATTCCAGGGGTATCTATCGTTGACCTGAATGGCTACCGACAAGAGTTTATTGCTATAGAGCCAAACAAGGAACAGCTCGAGGCCCTGAATATAAGTGAGGCACAAATTGAGACAGTCCTCAAAGGAGCCAATCAGGAGCTGGGACAGCTTTCAATAAAAGATGGTCAGTACCGCTACTTCGTAAGAATGGCCAATAGACTGGATGACCTGGAAGAAATCAGGAAATTACCACTGGTGACAGACAAAGGAGATGTAATCTCCCTGGAACGGGCTGTTGATATCAGGTTCCAAACCGAGAAAATATTAGGTTATCATCTCTTCAACAATGAAGAGGGTATGGTAATTACTGTTCATAAACAGAGCAGTGCCAAGATGACCGAGCTCACCCCCCTGAT
Organism: Roseivirga sp.; assembly: GCA_021404565.1. Classification (GTDB taxonomy): domain Bacteria; phylum Bacteroidota; class Bacteroidia; order Cytophagales; family Cyclobacteriaceae; genus Roseivirga. The sequence goes on from JAAWWF010000020.1 coordinate 36,471, forward strand.
CTACGATGCGATCGACACCTTCAGAGGTGACTATCCACAAGCCCGCTTTGAAGCTACTCAGGACCAGTCCCTTTTGCTGAATGCCGGAATTGATAACCTGACGAGTAGTCTCATTTACGGAGGTATCTTCGCTTTCGCGGTACTTTTCCTCTTCATGGGCAATGTAAGAATGCCCATTATCATGGGTATTACCCTACCTGTATCGCTGGTCATCAGTTTTCTCCTCTTCTATGCAGCCGGACTGAGTATTAATATCATTTCGCTGAGTGGCCTGGCTCTGGGGCTGGGCATGCTTATAGATAATGCCATCATTGTCATTGATAACATTACCCGCAAACGCAAAGACGGTCAATCTATCGTGGAAGCCTGTATTACTGGTGTAAATGAAGTAATGGCTCCCTTGATCAGTTCGGTGCTTACCACATTGGCAGTTTTTGTGCCCTTAGTATTTCTCAATGGGCTTTCCGGCTCTCTTTTTTACGATCAGGCCGTCTCCGTTGCTATTATTCTGGGCACCTCGCTCATGGTAGCCTTTGTGCTATTGCCACTCCTTTACAAGGTTTTTTTCTCTAAAACCACCAAAGCCATTAAGGAAGACAGCCTCTTTTTTAGATTGATTCTTAAGCTATACAAAGCTATTTACAAGCTGGTATGGAGATTCAGAGCCATAAGCTTTATACTGTTACTAGCACTTATTCCCCTGGCCTATTTGATGATCATTGGTTTTGAAAAAACCGGGCTACCCAATATTGACAAGACGGAAACGCTCCTGACCATTAGCTGGAATGAACCCATTGATGCCAATGCAAACAAGCAACGGGTGACGGATTTACTCAATGAGCTGGATACGGGTATTGTCAGGGAAGTTGACCTGGGGCTTAAACAATTTCTACTGGCCATTGAAGATGGCAGCGTGGAAAATGCCGAGGTCTACCTCAAGTTCAATACCCTGGATGAAAAAGTTACAACCGAAAAATGGTTGTCTGCCTACATGTTGCAGCGTCACCCCAGGGCCACCTTTAAAATACAGGATGCTCCCAATGCTTTCGATCAAATCTTTAAATCAAGCGGTCGTTTTTTTGTTTCAAAGTGGAAGAATTTATCCAGAGATGAACTGATGGATGAATCAGACCTTGCTACCTTAGAGGAGGATGTGACCGCCTTAACCTCTGCAGAAACCTTGAAAGGAAGTGGTTTTCTCTTCGAAGAGTCACTCGAAGCCATCATAGACAACCAGTCACTCTCCTTTTACAATATCTCAGAGCAAGTATTCAAAGAGGGTCTTTCCAAAGCACTGGACGGGTATCTGGTAACGGAAATCAGGCGTTTCGGAGAGGTAACTCCTGTGAGAATTCAAAGGCCTGCCGGTAATTTCAGGGAACAGCTGGAGCAGGTCTCTGTCAGCAATGTCAAAGGAGAGCAGTACCCACTATCTACCTTTGTTAAGATGCAGTTCACAAAAAACCAAAAGAATATAACAGCCGATCGCACAGGAGCCTATCAATCACTGGAATGGGAAACCATTTCTACCGATGATCTGGAACAACTCACAGCACAACTCCCAACAGTGGGGGCCAAATATGGACTGAACGTAGATTTTACGGGTGCTTATTTTGAAAACCAGGAAAACCTGAAGCAGCTGATTTTCATCCTGATGATTTCGGTGGCACTGCTATACTTTATCCTCGCAGCACAGTTTGAATCGCTGGTGCAGCCACTGATTGTGATCTTTACCCTCCCCCTTGGTATAGCCGGAGCACTGGTGGTGCTGACCATGACCGGAGGTACATTAAATGTAATGTCGGCCATAGGTATCATTGTGATGCTGGGAATCATGGTGAACGATGCTATTCTGAAGATTGATACCATTAATCGACTTAGAAAAGAAGGAGTTGAGGTAAACAGCGGAGAAACCAAAAAGACCATATTGGAAAAAGCCATTGCCAAAACAGGAGAGATTCGGCTCAAGCCCATCCTTATGACCTCCATCACGACTATTCTTGCTTTACTGCCGGTGGTCTTTTCAGCTGGCTTGGGGGCCGACTTGCAGCGACCATTGGTCTATTCGGTAATTGGTGGATTGACAATTGGCACTTTTACGGCACTTTACTTTGTGCCGCTGGCTTACTGGTTTGTGGTGAGGAAGTGAATAGTTTGTGATAGCCATGAGGGAGGCTGAAAATTTAAATTGCTATGGTGCCTGTGCCCATTCCTGGAAATAAATACCAGGGCCTATTGGGCATTAATTAAGGTCAAAATACTCTTATAATTCTTCACCCTGATTTTTGTCCGGAAGGTTGCTCCTGGTGATCATTTTTTGATATATCAACTCTATAAATCGTTGATCACAATCATCGATCAGTGATCTTCAAGATTATTCCGAACAGTACGGCTCTGCTAGTTACCTTCTTGCCACAGCACAGGTATAAAAACATGATGATAGCCTTCTTCTATAAAATGTAATGTCTCACACCAGTTATTTTAACTATAGCTTTGATTGGCTGATAGGTGTCAACCATAACACATTACACTCAATTGGACTCACCGAGTAGTTTGGATACTAAAACATAAAAAGACTCTGTGAGTCCGGGCACCTCTTTGATGGGGAAAAAAGCCTGAGTTACCGACATATTCTCAGCTACTAAAAACAAAGCAGGAACACCATGTCCATCCGCCATTTCCAAAAGTGGAGTTTCCGACATATAAATGGGCAAATCTATTTTATTGCTGCGCTTGAAGGTCCTCATGTCTCTGACATGAGAAAAATTACCAATAAGGACCACATCATTTGCCAAAACCTCTGACGGCAATGCCTTGATAGCCGCAAACTGCTGCTCCAGACATATATCGCAATCTGTTTCCCTAAAATTAAAAACGAATTTCTCGCTATCTATAAGCTCAGATAGCATTACCTTTTTAGATAACTCTGATGTCAGTTCATTCTCGGGGATCATCATTCCATTCACCCTGAGAGCCAGGGATTGTAAAAAAGTGGCATTGTTAATATTGCCGATTAAATAGTTCTCTTTTTCCGAAAAAATCTCGCTATTACTTTTGGCAACTTTGATACTCTCCTTCAATCGAAAACCAAAGAATAGATTTACACCGAGCAACAATACTGAAGCCCAAAAGAAATGATTTTTTAACATAGCTTCAGAATTTTGGTTTAAAGAACACTAGATACGGGTTGTCATCCATACGAATAGTCCTGACCATTTCTTCAAAACTCTCGATTGGACCATACCCTTCACTGACTCCGCTTCGTCCTTCATTATTAAGCTCTTTTTCGTTTTCACCAAAGAGATCATAGAAATCCAGCTTGGATACCAGGCTATTAGAATTCCCATAATAAGGGTAGGGAATCACTACATCAAGATCATTGTAAGCCAGACCCTTCAAATTAAAAGAAAGCTTCTTTTCTTTCTTAGAATAAAGGGCATACCGCCACATTCCTTTCTTTTTCACACCACGGTTGTATTTCACATAGGTAAAGCCTACCCACTCATCCGTTTCTACCAAATTTGCCTTCTTAGCAGCATAATTTGAGTTTTTCAAAGCATCCATGGCATCGTAAATGGTAGTAGACTCATAATAGTCTTCGTCCACTTTATACTTACCAAAATCTACGTGATAGACTGGTACCACGCCCTTGGATGAAGCACTATAGACAGTATCATTCTGCCCGAAGATAAACCTGCTGGTCTCTTTGTATTTGTAAAAGAAATTAGACGAATAGGCGTCCGCCAGAGGTGTTTTCAAGGCAGGTAGTTCCCTCGATTTCAGTTTAAAGTCTTTATCAGCCTTGATAATTTTTGACTGATACTTGCCATCATTATTGAACCGTTCGAACAACACCCAATCTTGCCCAACTTTAGTAAGGTGTGTCGCGAACAAGAAGTTAAATCTCTGTTCCTTTAAAAACTTACCATCCGCCAAAGAAAAAGCAACTACTTTTTGATTAAGGTTATCGAAAGCATAGACACTTCCGGTGGTTTCATCCACCTCAAAATCCTCGAGTCGTTCAAACTCACCCGGCCCCTTTCCTTGTGCTTGGAGTGAATACAGGTATTTACCGTCAGTATTAAAAACAAAAATGGTCTTGGCAAACCAATTCATGACCAAAACACGGTCTTTGGTGAAAAGAACCTTGGATACTCTTCCGACAATCACATCGTCCGGGTTCTCCAGTTTCAGGATTTTAACATCCCTGGCAAAGTCTGACCATTCGACCTTTTTTGCACCATTAGGATTCACCACTATCGTCTCAAGGCCTTGTCCTTTCGAATCAAATGACAATATCAGGAAGAGGCTGGTAAGACTCAGGATAACTGCAGCTACCCTGAACCTTTTAATGAAAGAATAAATATTCATTCTGTTAGATTATTTAACTGTGCTTGTATCGATCAGGGATCAATACTCGGTCCACCAGAAGGGCAATCATAACCGTAATTGGGGGTAAACGTGCAATCCCAGTTACTAGGGTCATAACATTGGAAGACGCAAAAATCTATTGTGTTTTGATTAAACACCCTGTCAGTTCTGTTTGGAACAGTTCCAAAATCGAACTCTTCCACGGCATTTACATTGCCTGCAGCGCTGAAATTAAGTAAAGCTCCACACACAAATACCAATGCAACCGCAAACTTTATTACGCTCTTTTTCATTGAAATTAATGGTTTTATAATTCACCTACTCTGTTAAAGGGTTTTCGGTACCCCTGACATAAACATAATACTGCCATGTTTATTTATTACTGAACATAAGATTAAAGCATTATATTGCATATTTCAAGTAAAATTCATTATAATTTTTAATTAATAAAATTTCCTGCTTTTTTCGATGACCTTTTAAAAAAGTGGAGAACAAATGATTTTTAAGCCTTTTTTTAAAAATTGAACTATATGTAGATACATCATTACAAAATCAGAAACACAACAATTAGCACTATTCCTGTTTTTCTGCCATCCTGTCACCTCCTTCCCCTTGGTATGGCATTTGATATTTGCAAGTCAGATTAAAAAACTGACAAAATAGCTATGCAAGAAAAAGGTACTATCTCGATCCACACCGAGAATATTTTTCCCATCATCAAGAAGTTCCTCTACTCAGACCATGAGATCTTTTTGAGAGAACTTGTATCAAATGCCGTTGACGCTACGCAAAAAATCAAAAGGCTTGCCTCCCTGGGTGAGTACGAAGGCAAAGTGGGATCTCCCCGCGTAGAGGTAAGCGTCAATAAAAAGAAGAAAACCATTACCGTAAGTGACTCCGGTATTGGTATGACGGCAGAAGAGATTAAGAAATACATCAACCAGATCGCCTTTTCGGGTGCAACTGAGTTTGTTGAGAAATTCAAAGATGCCGGAGATGCCAAAGAGATCATCGGTAAATTCGGTCTGGGTTTCTACTCAGCATTTATGGTAGCTGACAAGGTAGAGATCGATACCCTCTCTTACCAGGAAGGTGCTGAACCCGCCAAATGGATTTGTGACGGCAGCACCGAGTTCGAAATCATGGAGGGCAAGCGCAAGAAGCGCGGAACCACCATTGTCCTACATGTCAATGAAGATTCTGAAGAGTTTCTCGAAGACAGCAGAATTCAGGGCGTACTCGACAAATACGCCAAGTTCTTGCCCATCGAAGTAAAATTCGGTCAGAAAGAAAAGCAGATAGAAGACGGTGAGGATGAAGAAGGTAAGAAGAAGTACAAAACCGTAAAGGAGAATAACATTGTAAACAATACAGCTCCGATCTGGACTAAATCTCCCTCAGAGCTGACCGATGAAGATTATCTCTCTTTCTACAAGGAGTTGTATCCTATGTCAGAGGACCCTCTTTTCTGGATTCACCTGAACGTGGACTATCCTTTTGAGCTTACCGGTATTCTGTATTTCCCGAAAATCAAGAATGATTTTGAGATGCAGAAAAACAAAATTCAGCTCTACTCACGCCAGGTATTTATTACTGATGAGGTAAAAGATGTAGTTCCTGAATTCCTGATGCTGCTTCATGGTATCATCGACTCTCCGGATATTCCTCTAAACGTATCGCGTAGCTACCTGCAGTCTGATGGCAATGTGAAGAAAATCAACTCTTATATCACCAAGAAAGTGGCTGATAAGTTAGGTGAGTTGTTCAAAAAAGAGCGTGAGTCTTATGAGAGCAAGTGGGATGACATCGGGCTATTTGTGAAATATGGTATGATCTCTGAAGAGAAATTCTATGACAAAGCAAAGGCCTTCTCTCTGGTAAAAAACACCGAAGGCAAATGCTTTACCCTGGATGAATATGCGGCACACATTGAAACCAATCAGACTGACAAAGACGGCAACAAAATCTGGCTCTATGCCAATGATGTAGCCAAACAGGATGGCTTTATCAGCACCGCTGCAGACAAAGGCTATGACGTACTGGTATTTGATACGCCTATCGATAGCCACTTCATCAACCATATGGAAATGAAGCTGGAGAAAACCCAGATCAAACGGGTAGATGCAGATAATGTAGACAAACTGGTAGATAAGGATGAGAAGAAAGAGCTGGTTATCTCTGATCAAGAAAAAGAGAGCCTGAAGGGAATCTTTGACAAGGCGATTGGCAGTCAGACATATACGGTAGCCGTGGAGCCCCTGGCACCTGAAGATGCTCCGGTGTCTGTGACCATGCCTGAGTTTATGCGTAGAATGAAAGACATGCAGGCTACTGGCGGTGGAGGTTTCAACATGTTTGGTGCCATGCCCGACAACTACAATGTGACGGTAAATGGTAACCACAAGCTGGCAGATAAAATCCTGAAATCTGAGGCGGAAGATGCCAAAGAGGGACTTGCCAAGCAGGCTTTCGACCTGGCATTGCTCTCTCAGGGACTACTGGATGGAAAGGACCTGACAGAGTTTATCAAAAGAAGCACTGAGATTCTGGGAGAATAAATAGCCCAATCTGAATATATTTGAAGCCCTGCTCCTGATCATTCGGGGTCAGGGCTTTTTACTTTTAATGATACCTTCCAATATGTACAAAGGAGTCCTGACAAAAATGCGAACAGAACCCAGTTCTCCCATTCAGTATTACCTGACCCTGGGCGAAGACGAACTGGAGATGAACGCATTGCTTGGAAGCACCCTCAACATCAGATTTGAAGGCTATCAATGCCTGCATTGCCAACAGTATAAAAAAATATATCGCCAGGGCCACTGCTACGACTGCTTCTTTGAACAACCTCAAACAGCCGACTGGATTATCAGGCCGGAGCTTTCCACTGCTCATTTAGGCATTGAAGACCGTGACCTGGCCTTTGAACAAAAAGTCCAACTGGCCCCGCATATCGTTTACCTGGCACTGTCAAGCAATATCAAAGTGGGCGTCACCCGAAAAACTCAGGTACCCACTCGCTGGATCGATCAGGGTGCTACTGCCGCTCTTGAGATTATCGAAACTCCTAATCGTTATCTGGCCGGTATTGCCGAAGTGGCCCTGAAGAGGTTTGTGGCTGACAAGACCAACTGGCGTAAGATGCTCAAAAATGAAACAGACCCCGGAGACCTCTTTGAGTTAAGAGACTCTCTTTACCAACATATTCCGGATGAGGCAAGGCCTTACTTTCTGGGAGACAATTCAAAGCAGTGGATGTTGGACTTTCCTGTCAGGCGTTACCCACAAAAAATAAAAAGCCTCAACCTTGCCAAAACGCCCGTATTTGAATCAAAGCTGGTAGGCATCAAAGCTCAGTATCTTATCTTTGAAAACGAAACTGTTTTCAACGTGCGTGGTAATGAAGGCACCATCGTAAGTCTTAACACAAGACAAGGGAGTTATTCCCCGGGACTCTTTGACTAGCACCAATCTTGTTATCTATTACCCAATTTTCTACCAATTGCTGCTTACTTTCTTATTTATAAGCGAACTTAATAGTAAGGTTTAACTCTGAAATCATGAAAAAGGCAACATTCTTTCTATTCATTCTCTTTTGTACTCCTCTTCTCTCGCAGGAACAGACCAGCATCATCATCAAACAACAAGGCTATGGAAAAAACCATGGCCTCAGACTCATTTTTAATGGCAAAATTATCGAACCTGAAACCCAGGAAGATATTCTCCTGGAGCTAGACACCGTCCTCATCGAGCCCCTTTATGCGCAAGTCTTGCAAAAAAACAGCCGCTATACCGGTTTTTGGATAGAACCGGGCTTTGGTGAAGTGACTGTATTCAAAAAGGGTTTTCCCGGTTCTACTGAAGTAAAGGGTTCTAAAAGTCATGCCGTATATAAGAGCGTAAAGTTTGCCGATATCCCCGAAGACCGTTTCGAGAATTTCCTTACCCATAAAGACCACCCTGTTGCCATTGACTATCTGAATGGATCTTTCCAGTTTTCCGGGCTGACCGCGGAACAACTGCAGCAGCTTTATGACGCTGTTGATGAAAACAACAAGCCCAAGCTAGATAATCTGAGAGCTCATCTCGTTACCAGAAGTATTCCCACAGTGAAAATTGACTCGGACATCTACGATTTCACAGGTCAGGACAAAGAGGGAAAAAGCTATAGCACCGGAGATTATAGAGGAAAGTATCTGCTGATTGACTTTGCCGCTACAGGCTGTGGTCCCTGCTGGGCGGGCTACCCTGAGCTGATAGCCGAAACTTCCAAATACGACAAGCTACAGGTAATCACCTTCAATGAGGACGATGCCATTGACACCTGGCAATCCATTGCCGACAAGAGAAACATTGAACTGGACTGGCCGGTACTCTGGAGTGGAGAAAACAAAAAAGAGGTTTTTGAAATATATAAAATCCAGGGTTGGCCAAATTTCTTTCTCATCTCACCGGAAGGTAAAGTACTCGACCAGTGGATGGGCTCAGGTGGTGATCATTTAAAATTCACCCTCAACCGGTTGGTAAAGTAATCAGCCGACCGTTGACGGACGCTTCTGTTCTCAGGGGAACAGAGGCACTCCTTAAGGAACTTAAAAACCATCACTCAAAACCTCGAAATCGCCTTTTTTCTTTGGCATTCCTTTTGGAAAGCACGGTCTAGTCAAGTATTTAAATTCAGTTACTATGCTCCGTAATATGTTCAAGATCGCCTGGAGAAGTGCCATCAGACAAAAGCAATTTGCGCTGCTCAATATCTTCGGTCTTTCCATAGGCATTACAGCTTGTCTGCTAATAGCACTCTATGTTCAGGATGAAATGTCATATGATACATTTCATGAAAAAGGAGACAGAATATACAGAGTAAATCAGCCGTTTATCTGGGGCGACTGGAATGAACAGTACGGGTCTACAGGCCCTAACGTTGCTGTAGCTCTCAAAACTGATGTACCTGAGTTCGAAGAGGTAGTGCGGGTTCAAAACCGCGGTAACCATATTGTGACCTATCGTGCTGAAAATAAAACTCCGGTTTCTTTCAGAGAGGAGCAGTTATACATTGCAGACGAAAACTTCTTTAACGTATTTTCATTTGACTTGATTAAGGGCGATGCTGAAACAGCTCTCAAAGCTCCCTCCAGCGTAATAATAACAGAAGAGACAGCCCATCGCTATTTTAATGAGGACGATCCGATGGGAAAAATCCTTGAGGTCAAGGAAGGCTCCAAGCCAAGACTGTTTAAAGTGACTGGTATTGTTTCAGATCTGCCAGATAAATCACACCTGCAGTTTGATATGCTCACTTCGTTAAATACTTATCAGGATACAAAAAGTCGGGAATGGACCTGGCTATGGACAACATATGTGACCTATGGATTGGTAAAAGAAGGAACAGACATAAATGCTCTGGAAGAAAAGATTCAGGCCATACCACCAAAGTGGGCTCAAACTACAGTCGAAAGAGTTTTTAATCAGACTTATGATGAATACCTGACTGACGGCAGAAAATGGAATCTGTTTCTTCAACCTATAAGTGAAGTCTATCTACATTCCCCTGCCACAGGCAATAGACTAGGTCCCTGGAGTGATATCGCCTATGTTCAGATATTTTCGGCTGTAGGCCTGCTTGTACTAGTACTCTCAGCTATAAACTTCATGAACCTGTCCACCGCGCGCTCTTCTAAACGAGCCAAAGAAGTTGGGGTTCGCAAAGTCTTAGGCTCAGAAAAAAAATCTCTGGTAAGACAATTCATATTCGAGTCATTGCTCTTTGTAGTGGTCAGTACGGTTCTGGCCTTGGTTCTTACTGAGTTCAGTTTAAGTGCCTTCAATAATATTGCTGATAAAAAATTGAGTCTGTACCAGCATTTTTTTAACCCTCTATTCTCAGGAAGCATTATCGTGTTTGTGCTCTGTCTTGGCATATTAGCCGGTAGTTATCCCGCTTTTTACTTGTCTTCATTTAAACCTGTAGATGTACTAAAGGGAAAAGGAAGTGGCGGCTTCAAAGGAAAAACACTACGCAATGGGTTGGTAGTTTTCCAGTTTGCCATTTCAGTGGCACTCATTATTGGAACGGTCTTCGTAAAACGCCAGTTAGATTATGCATCTAATTTCAACCCGGGATTTGATAATAATAATATTCTGCAAGTTCATAACATGCAAATTCTCGACCGATCGGCTTCTGAAACATTTCAAACAATACTCAGAAATAAATCTATCTTTTCTCAAGTAGGGTATTCAGATGCTGTTCCACCCTGGGTAACCAATGAAGACAAATACAAAGCTTACGGTCCGGATAATCAACCCCTGACTTTACCAAGAATATTATCAGATCAGCATTACATAGATTTATTGGCACCCAAATTTTTAGCAGGGAGAAATTTTGAAAAATCAAGGGGAGCCGACAAGCGAAAAATCATTCTGAATGCCTCTGCTGTCAAAGCCCTGGGCTGGGGCACTCCTGAGATGTATGCAGAAGATTCACCAATTGGTAAGTACATTACTTTCCCAACCAGTACCAAACCACTGTTCGAAGTCATTGGAGTTGTTGAGGACTTCAATTTCAATGACCTGAAAAGTGAAATAAGACCACTCCTTATTGCTAATGAAAAGAATGACCTGCTATGGAATCGCGGACAACACTTCATATCTGCACGGCTTAACTCAACTGCCATAATAAGTGGCTCAAAGCTCAAAGAAGTCATCGATGACGTTAAAACCGAATTACAGGCATTAGCTCCTGAAATGCCTTTTCAGTTTAGTTTCATGGACAAGAATTTTGAAAATGGTTTCAGAAAAGAACAACGTATGGGGCAAGTACTGAACATCTTCACTGTAATGGCGTTGAGTATTGCCTGCCTTGGCTTATTCGGTCTTGCGGCTTTTTCAGCAGAGCAACGCACAAAAGAACTAGGTATAAGAAAAGTACTGGGTGCTCAAACAATTCACCTTGTAATATCATTTTCATCCGAATTCACTAAACTCATACTATTTGCCTTGCTTATAGCCGTGCCTTTAGCATATTTCGCAGTCGATTATTGGCTAACCGACTTTGCTTACAAAACGCCTATACAACCATTTGTTTTCATTGCAGCAGGCATTTCAGCCCTTTTAGTATCCTGGCTAACTATTAGTTTCCAATCACTCAAAACGGCCTATAGGAATCCAGTAGACTCACTGAGAGACGACTAAGAGGACTAATCGACTTACACCTCAGAGGGTAATTCATCAAAACACCATCGGTAGGCAGCAGCCGACCGCTGACGGACACTACTGTTCTCAAGGGAACATAGACGTGAAGTACCGGGTTTAAAAAACATGCTCTAGAGGTTCAAAACAGCCTTTCCGCTTTGGCATCCCTTTTGAAAAGCATAGTCCAGTCAAATACCAAAACTGAATTAGTATGTTCCGTAATATGTTCAAGATCGCCTGGAGAAATGCCATCAGACAAAAGCAATTTACCCTGCTCAATATTGTCGGGCTTTCCATTGGCATTACCGCCTGCCTGCTCATAGCCCTCTATGTTCAGGACGAGCTGTCATACGACAACTTCCATGAGAAGGGTGATCGCATTTACAGAGTTAATCAGCCTTCTATATGGAGCGATTGGAACGAGCCTTTCGCAGCAACAGGCCCCAATATCGCTGTGGCCCTGAGAACAGATATTCCAGAGTTTGAAGAGGTGGTTAGAATCCACGATAACGGGCCTGATTTTGTCAGCTATAAACCCGAAGGTCGCAACCCGATCTCTTTTAAAGAAGAGGATCACTTTATGGCCGATGCCAATTTTTTCAAAGTCTTTTCTTTTGAGTTGCTATCAGGGGATAAAGAAAGTGTTTTAGCACAACCCGGAAGTGTGGTGATTACAGAGGAAACAGCAGAACGCTATTTTGGAAAAGAAGCCCCTGAAGGTAAAATTCTCGAAATACAACATGGTGATGAAAAACAGCTCTTTACGGTAACCGGAGTAGTGGAAAACGTTCCGGAAAATTCTCACCTACAATTTGATATGCTCTCTTCTATGACGAGCTATCCCCTGGTAAAAAGACTTGAATGGTCCTGGATCTGGACCACCTTTGCTACCTATGGCCTGGTAAAAGAAGGTACTGACATAGAAACTCTCACAGAAAAAATTCAAGCAATTCCTCCCAAATGGGCAGAAGGCAGTGTCCAACGTGTGGAAGGAAAAAGCTACGCTGAGTACATGGCCGATGGCCGCACCTGGGATCTTCGTCTGCAGTCCATCAGCGATGCATACCTGTATTGCCCTCCCAGTGGCAACCGTTTCGGGACCAACAGCGATGTGATATATACACAGATATTTTCGGCCGTAGGTCTTTTAATACTCGTGCTTTCAGCCATCAATTTCATGAACCTGTCGACCGCCAGATCGGCCAACCGTGCCAAGGAAGTAGGGATCAGAAAAGTACTGGGATCAGAAAAGAAAGCCCTGATTAACCAGTTTATTTTCGAATCGATTTTGTTTGTATCTACCAGCACAATCCTGGCCATGGTGATTACCGAATTCAGCCTGGGAGCTTTTAACAATATTGCTAACAAAGACCTGAGCCTTTACAGCCAATTGGGCCATCCAGTATTCATTGGGTCTATTCTTAGCTTTATGCTGGTACTTGGTTTTCTGGCCGGAAGCTATCCTGCCTTCTATCTCTCTTCTTTCAGACCGGTAGATGTACTTAAAGGAAAGATAAGCTCCGGCTTCAAAGGAAAGGGCATCCGCAATGCACTGGTCGTGTTTCAATTTGCTATCTCAGTCACGCTTATTATCAGCACCTTCTTTGTACAAAAACAGCTGAATTATGCTGCCAGCTTCAACCTGGGCTTCGACAACAACAATATTCTTCAGGTTCATAACCTGGGAGCCATGGACCCTTCAGCTATTGAGACCTTTCAGACCATGATGAAAAGTAAGGCAGTTTTCTCTGAAGTAGGATATTCAGATGTACTGCCTCCAAACGTATTTAATGAAGACAAATACCAGGCTTATGGTCCCGATAATGATGGTCTGACACTCAACAGGATCAAAGGAGATGAAGAATACGTAAACCTACTGTCTCCGAAAATTCTGGTTGGAAGAAATTTCGACAAAACACGTGGCACCGACAAACATGCGGTTCTGCTCAATGCCTCAGCTGTGAAAGCACTGGGTTGGGGCACTCCTGACACCTATGACCAGGACTCACCCATTGGAAAGCACGTTACCTTCCCAGGCAGCACTAAAGCACTTTTTGAGGTCATTGGCGTGGTGGACGACTTTAACTTTAACAGCCTGCGACTTGAAATCGCACCCTTATTGATCGCACATAAAAACAATGAGCTTTTGTGGAACAGTGGACATGGCTATATGTCGCTGCGCCTCAATGCCGATGCGGTAAGAGATGGAGATCGTCTTAAGCAGGTTATTGAAGAGCTCAAAACGGATTTAGGAAAAATAGCCCCTGCTGTACCTTTTGAGTACAGCTTTATGGATCAGCAGTTTGAAGAGAGCTTCAGAACTGAGCAACGCATGAGCAAGGTGCTGAATATTTTCACAGGAATGGCCCTGACCATTGCCTGCCTGGGCCTGTTCGGTCTGGCCGCCTTCTCAGCGGAGCAACGTACCAAAGAGCTGGGAGTGAGAAAGGTACTGGGAGCAAAAACCAAAGATTTGGTCATCTCCTTCTCTGGTGAATTTACCAGACTGGTGTTGATATCACTGATCATTGCTGTACCCCTGGCTTATTTTGCCATTGATTACTGGCTGGCAGACTTTGCCTACAAAACACCTATTCAGCCCATGGTCTTTGTAATTGCCTGTGGAACAGCCCTGATGATATCCTGGTTCACCATTAGTTTCCAATCACTAAAAGCAGCTTACAGAAACCCTGTCGACTCATTAAGAGACGAATAAAAGATAAACCAAAGTCGGTCTAACCAAACCGATAGCTGATCATGAAGAAGAGGTGGCCAAGGCTGTCTCTTCTTCTTTTTTTGTGTACTTCCATCGCTTATGAGACCACAAGTAGGCAGATGGGTCGCGATGAATTGATGCCTGCAGTTTACTCACATAGTCGGCAATGATGCCCTCCTGTCCCTTTTCATAAGGCGGTTCTGCAATTTGCCTGAAAGTAAGCTTATATCGCCCTGGAGATACTCTTTCCGTATCTCCATAAAACACAGCATAATTGGCCATAGTGGCAATACGCTCCGCTCCCTTATAAAAAGCAGTTTCTCTGTTAAGAAAATCCAGCCAGTGCTTTTCGGTACCCATGCTGGGCAATTGATCTCCTATGATACCAATAAGCCGTGGTTGCTTTCTGCGTTTGATAATTTCACGAACAGCATTATCCTTAGGCACAGCGATCCCTCCGTGCTTTGTTCTCAGCGTCAGCATGATCTTATCGAACCGCCTGTTTTTTACTGGCTTGTACAAAAACTCCAGTGGGTAGCCCAATTGTTGTCTGACCGAATGAGCAGGCCATTCCCAGTTGGCAGTGTGTCCTGATACCAGTACTACAGGAATTCCCCTCTCTAGATAAGACAAAACCAACTCCGGGTTGGTAATAGGCATTCGTTGTTTCCAGTCTTCTTTCTTAAAACTGTATGACTTCCAGAATTCGGCCAACACCTGTAAAAACTGCCTGTAAAACTGAACTTCAATACGACTTCGTTCTTTTGCTGTCTTGTCAGGAAAAGCCCTGGATACGTTTGCACTAACCACCGATCTTCTGTATCGGAATACATAATAGGCCAGGAAAGCCGTCAGCTCACAAAGGGCGTAGAGAATCCAAAAAGGAAAAAAGGATAGGAGTTTTATAAAAAACACGTCAGCTCTGTTTAAACCCACATTCTGTAACAGAAGCTTCAGTTACAGAATCGGGATTGAAGGCACAAACTTAACGCAAAAAATCAGCTAAATGATTCCATTCAGCTCCCGTATTTTCCAAAATTATCAGCGCTCGAAACCAACCAGTTCTTTATCGATTTCTATCAGGGCATCGCGATAAACCCCCAGCATATAGTGCTCCTGATCTGATAGTTCTGAAAACAGATTCCGGATAGTCCTGAATCCCATCTGGTAGTTGTCCTCGGTCAGAGATAAGTCGTTGGTCTTTCTGAACAGCAGGTCCATTGTATTATCAACCTTACTTTGGTGTTCGTAACAATGTGTGAGATTATAAGTAGTACGGTATTGAAAGTTCTTAATCACCTGTGCCGAATGGGCCGTTTGCCAGGCTGTCTTTTGAAGCAAATAAGAAATGCTCGGTTCTGGATATAACTCATTCAGCACGCTCTTATCAATGTAATCGAAGTTTTCAGGACGCAAGCTTCCGGTAACTACCCCATCGAGTCGTACATACAGTGAGTCATGATAGCTTAGCCATTCCAGTACCACACTTCTGTTACTAAGCAGCTCACTTTTCAGGTTTTTTAATACTACTTCCGTATCTCTGTGAAGCCTGACTTCCGATTTCCAGTTATCTACGGCAAAAGCCAATAATACTCCAAAAGTGATCAGTAGAGATTCGATAATGAGCCCCGGCAAAGAATTGCGCAGCGCTATCAGTTTTTTCCAAGTACCCCTCCTCTTTCTTACCTGCCTGTCCATAAGACGGGTTTTATTCTTCTTTCAATGCATCAACCGGATTGGCCCTGGCAGCCCTCAGCGATTGAAAGCTTGTGGAAGCAAAGGCAATCAACACGGTCATGAGCAATGACAGCAATACCGGCTGCAAACCAATATGGGTGCGATATTCAAACTCCCGTAACCAACCCGACATCAGCAGATAAGCAACAGGTGTAGCCAACATAAAGGCGATAAGAATCAAGCCCGCAAAGCCTTTGTTCAGCAATAAAACCAGCTGCCCGACCGAAGCCCCCAATACCTTACGAACCCCAATTTCTCTGGCCTTTTGAGCAGTAACGAAGGCGATGAGTCCGAAAAGACCGAAACAGGCAATGAAAATGGCTAGTGTAGCAAAGGTGCCAAAGAGCTTGCTCAGGCGTTGTTCAGTATTATAAAGGTTATTGTACTCATCATCCATGAACTCATACTCAAAAGGCACATTGGGAGCAAGTCTGCGCCAGCGCTCCTGTACCTTAGACAAGGTATTCTCTATGTTTTGTCCACTGATCCTCACCAAAACATTGTTAAAGTCACGCTCTGGCAAAAAAGACATTGGCTGAATTTTTTCATGCATCGATGCAAAATGAAAATCTTTCACCACCCCCCGAACAATTCCATTGCGCCCGTTCATATGAGCCCGCTTACCTATGGCTTCCTCGGGAGAAATACCAAATCTCCTGACGGCTTCTTCATTGAGCACAAAGGCGAAAACACGATCTTTATATTCAATATCCCTTGAAATGTTTTTGAGATCCAACTCTGAAAAGAAGCTACCCGCCACCAGTTCTATCTGCATGGCATCCAGAAAGTCCAGGTCGGTGCGAACTCCATTGACATAGACCTCTTTTTCTACATCCACGTCTTTGAGAATAATGCTATAGCCTGCATTTAAGCTGGTGGGACTTTCTGAAGTCAATGTCAGGTCCAGCACCCCAGATTCTTTCAGCATCTCAGCTTTAAAGGATGCATAATTTCTCAGAATGGATGAGGAAAGCGGTAGCATCAGCACATTGTCATTATTATAGCCCAACTCTTTTTGCTGCATATAGTCGAGCTGATTGAACACAACAGAAGTACCAATGATGAGGCCGATGGAAATCATGAACTGGCCAGTGACCAAAAACCTTCTAATGAACACACCTCCTTTGGAGCTCTTAAAGCTCCCTTTCAGCACTATCAGGGGTTTGAAACCGGAGAGCACCAGGGCGGGATAAATACCAGCCAGCGTACTTACCAGCAGTGCCATAAGCAATACAGAGGTAACTAAATCAAACTGAAAAAGATCGGCTATCATGAATACCCTGCCAGAAAGTTCATTGAAGGAAGGCAGCGCCAACATGACCAACAGAATGGCTACTACTACAGCCATAAACACCACCATAACCGACTCACCTATAAACTGGTTGAAAAGATTGAAGCGATAGGCCCCGAGCACCTTTCTCATCCCAATCTCCCGTGCACGATGTACTGCTCTTGCTGTAGCCAGATTGGTGTAATTGACACTGGCTATCACCAGGATAAGCAAGCCGATGATACCGAAAATATAGAGATAACGTAGTTCATTTTGTGCTTCCAGTCCAAAGGAGCCTCCCAGCCCCCTGAGGTGAATATCCGTAAGTGGATGTAAGGTAAATGAGGGAGTGTAACGGGGATTTTCCAGTCGATCGATAATGGCGGGTATTTTAGCTTCTACCTGTGTTGCAGAAACGTTTTCATCCAGCAACAGATAAGAGGTATAACTTGCATTATCCCAACGTTCATTCAGGTTAAAGGAGTTGGTAAAGCTGGTCCAGGAAACAAGGAAATCGAAGTGAATATGGGAGTTCTGTGGCTGATCCTCCATGACCCCTGTCACCTGATAATCATGCCGGTTATCGATGCGCAGCAGCTTGCCCATCGGATCCTCCTCCCCAAAATACTTCCGGGCCATTTCGCTTGTCAGTACAATGGATTTAGGGTTGACCAGACAGGTTTGGGGATTGCCCTTCATCAGGGGAAAAGAAAACACCTTGAAAAAAGTACTGTCTGTATGAAAGAGGCGATCTTCCTGAAACACATTGTCTTTGTACTTAACAATGAAGGGGAAGTAGCTACCCCGGTTAAAAATTCGTACTCCGGTTTCCACTTCAGGCAACTCACGAATCGCCAGGGGTACAAAGGCATTGGGAGCACTGCTGGACTCATCACTTTCCCCTGTCATTTTTGTATGTGCAACCACAATCCGGTCGGCATTTACATGAAACCTATCATAGCTGAGCTCATGTAGCGCATAAAGCAGAATAAGCATAGCACAAGCCATACCCACTCCCAGGCCCATCACATTGAGGGCCGAATAGCCCTTGTGTTTGAAAATATTACGAACCGCTACTTTGAAATAATTTGACCACATATCTAAAGGTTTTTGAGAAATCAGTTTGAAGCGCCTTCGAGTAAAGAAGAACCAGTTGAAATGTTTGAAAACATCTGCCCAGTAGAGCCAATTGGCCTTTCGTTTACCCAGCCTTTGATAGTTATCTGCAAAGAGTTCATCCAGGTCACCCTCCACTTCTTCATGGTAAGCCTGATCACAAAAGAGTTTCAATAGTGCACGTGCTGTCTTAGAAGGTTTGGGGCCCATCAGAAACTCGTTTTGATCGTAAAGGCATCCGGAGCAATCTGACTCCACATTTGCCTGCGCAGGTCCATGGCCGTTTTCAGAGCCTTCTGACCAAAAAGTGTTACCTGGTAGTACTTTTTTCGCTTCCCGCCCCGCTCTTTAGTCACTTCACCAAAGGCTGATTCCAGATAGCCTTTTTCTTCAAGGCGATTGGTAGAGGCATGAACTGCCCCGATGCTGATGGTTCTGCCTGTTTGCTTTTCAAGCTCCCTTTTAATCGCTACCCCATAGGCCTGATCACGCAGGATTCCGATGGTAAGCAGTATCAGTTCTTCAAACTCCCCCAGGTAAGTACCCTTCATGATAATTTATATTTTTCATAAATGTATATAATATTAAAGAAAACAAAAAACCGCCCGAAGGCGGTTTCTTTTAGGCCGGAGCCCACTCTTATAGATAATCTGTTTATGCGTGGTAAAAACGCTCTGAAACGATTTTACCGTCCTCCCATCTATCAACCACTGTTTGTTCAACTTTTACATGAACTCCATCCGTCTGCACATATTCCATCACTCCTTCGTAAAAGCTCACATTTCCGTTCACCGCATAATCAGTCACCTCATACCTTATAAACTCTCCTACACCAGCCAGCACTGCCTTTTCTTCTGCAATTACCAGTTCCTTCCCTGTTTTGGCCGGGGCATTTCCCTCTACCAAAGAGGCATTGTCTGCCAGATATTTTTCCTGTGCTACAATAAATTGTCCTTGTGCCAGCAATGCCAAAAGATCCTTCAGGTTTTCTTCGATGTTAGTATTCTGTGTCATTTTCTTTCTGTTAGTTTTTTAACGTGTTCGGTCATAAAACCTATTTGTAACTTTAAAAGTTTCATATTGATAAAAAACTTTTCAGAAATTTTCAAAACCGTTGTTAAATCACTGTTAAGGAAGGATATTCTCTGGTCATACTATCCGTTCCGAGTTGTACCCGATTAAGTCAGGCTACTGATGGCCTACCTGAACGTTCCAAACCCGATCCTTTAAGCTGATCACGGAATTGAGAGGGGGTCATGCCTACGGACTTCTTAAAGGCTGTATTGAAAGCAGAAATGGATTTGAAGCCACAGTCAATGGCCACCCCGGCAATCTTGGCGTTTGCCTGTTCAGGATCAGATAATAGTTCTTTAGCCGCCTGAATCCGATAGGTATTGATGAAATCATTGAAGTTTTTCTCAAACTTCTCATTGATCAACCGGGAAAGCACGTCAGGTCTTATCTCGAGTTTTTCAGCCAGTGCAGGCAGGCTCATCTCCCGATCGAGATAAACCTTCCCCTCTTCGACCAGGGTCAGCAGTGGGGTTTCGTATTTATCCAGGTCACTTCTGGAAACATTCGAGGTCTTATATTTTCGTTCCTTGTTTTGCGAATCAAACAGCTTATGCTGCTTGAGCGCAACAAACACCACCGCATACATTACCAGGGCAAACCAGGCTGCGCCAATGGCATATACTGTCACCCCTCCCATAAGAATCTGTGAAAGATAGGCCAACCAAACCATCGCAACCGCCAGACAAAGATTGTTGAGCCAACTCTTCTGTTGAGTATGATTGTCCACACTTCTTTTAAATCGCTGAACCTCCAGGTACCCGATAACCAGGTAGACGAGCAGTTGTACCATCGCCAGTTGGTAACTCTCTACAATCACCGACCAGGACAAAAAAGGTGTAGTGCCGGCCAGCAAGGCCGCAGGTATAAAATGGAGCAGATAACCGGATTTCCACTGGAAGTTCTTACGCGTGACAGAATAAATGTAAAGCAAGAGCAAAGGCCCTATCATCACCTTACCTACCAAGCCGGCATTGATATATGCGATATGTACCCCATCAAGCAGAAAGTAAAAGATAGACTTGGCCACCCGTACAACAAAGGCGATCAGCAGTAGGGCCAACAACCTGTTGGAGAGCTTATTCCCTCGCTTAGTTACAAAGAGCCAGACGGAAAAGAAAAGACTGTTGAGTATACCAATACCACTAAAAAAGAACAGAGTAAGTTGTGCTGCAGACATAATCTATTTTTCAAATAACCACTTAATCGCTTCCATAAACTCAGACCGCCAGAACTTCTCGTTATGTGCACCTTCAGGGTTGGTCTTTGCGCTTATGTTTACTGCCGGATGCCCCTGCTCTTTAATGAAAGCATACATCTTATCCATTTGCTCATACATCATTGGGCCTTCTTTTTGCCCTACCAGCAGGTAGAGCCTGCTGTCCTTCGGTAAGGGGTTGTTTTTGGTATAAGCATACACCTCTTCTGAAACCCAATAGGAAGGAGAAAAGATACCTGCCTTGCCAAACACCCTGGGATAAGTATAAATGGCATAGTGTGAGATCAGCCCTCCCAATGAGCTTCCCATTACAGCCGTATGTTTACGCCCGGCCTTTGTGCGATACCGGCTATCAATGTAAGGCTTCACTACCTCCACTACAAAACGCATATAGGCCTCACCCTCAGGTTTTCCCAGCCTCTCATTTTCCCAGGGAGTCAGTTCCGTATTCCTGTTTTCCTGTCCATTGTCTATTCCCACTACAATCAAGTCCAGACCAGTGGATTCTGATAGCTCATTAAGGTTTTCATCTACTCCCCATTCTCCTACAAAGGAAGTGGCATCATCAAAAAGGTTTTGCGCATCGTGCATATAAAGGACGGGGTATTTCCCTCGGCCATTTTCATAACCGGGGGGCAGATAGACACGCACTTTTCTGGAACGGTTCAGGTCGGGAATTTCGAAGGTTTTTTCTAGTACCGTTACATTGGCTAAGGCTGTAGATTTTTTCTCCTGAGCGGCAGCGGCTACACAGAGTAGCAGCATAAGTATGAGGTTGATTGACTTCCGGAATTTCATGCGATTTTTTTGACCACAACAACATTGAAGATACGGATGATAGTCCGATTCGTTCCTGTTGAAAGCTGGGTTTTCAAACAAAATCGACAAAATCGGTCTTTACCGCCATACAGCCACCCTACAACTCGATAGAAAGTTATGACAGATCAACATGGTTTTTCAACAACTCAACGGAAAGACCAGGCCTTACTTACTCAAAAGAGGGTTTTAATAGCAAAACCTTGTCAATTATGAGAAAAGTTATCCCAGCCTTTTTTATCCTCGCCTACATCGGCATTGGAGAGATTCACGCACAGGACCTGACACAACCTAAGTCAGGAAACGCCATACGATTGAAAGAATATACCGTCACAATAGCCCAGGGGGAAGAGCTCAACCTTGAAATGTGGGTAGTGGCTGCCAAAAAATACAAACTGAAACTCGGGCAACCCGAAGCTTCAGGAAAATCAGGGGTCTTATTTACTTTCGGTACGAAGGATAAAACTCCCATTTCTTATGATATGAAATTAAAGGTAGACAGCTCAACGCCTGCCGGTGATTATATGTACATTTTGAAAGTACCCGGGACGGGGCGAAATACTGTAAAGAGTACCACCCTTATGGTAAAAGTGGTTCAGGCCGGACCACAATAAATATACGTGTTGAAGAGAGAGCCCTGATCGGATGGTCAGGGCTTTTTGTATATTAAGGCCAGTTATTTTGCCGACAAACCAACCATTTCAAGGGTTGGGATTTGAGTAAAAACCATGTCGAAAAAGAAGATTTACGGATTAAGAATAGGCATAAGCCTCATGGTGTTTCTGTTCTTTAAAGTGACATCACACAGTATGCTCGACTGGGAGTTAGCCACATTTATCTCCCTGGCCTTCACCATGCTTAGTGTTATGGTGGTTTTTGAAGTGCTGGACTATACCACCAGGCACCTACTGAGACATTACAAAGACAGACTTACAGTCAATAAGACATTCTACAAGTTTTATTGGGGCAACTGCCTGATCGTGGCTCCTTTTGTAGTAGTAGCCTCATTTATCCACACAGAAGTACTGGTGCCGCGAATTCTTTGTGAGGGCTGTGCCCCCTGGGAACCTGGATTGACACAAACTATTGCCCAGGGTCTGGTACTCTCATGGCTCATTATTCTGGCGAAGACCTTTATGATCTACATGGAATATACCCGTAGATCGGAACGTGAAAAAGCCCTGATTCAAAAAGAGCTGGCCCAGTCGAAATTTGAAAGTTTGAAAGATCAGATCAAACCACACTTTCTCTTCAACAGTTTTAGCGTGCTAAGCTCAATTATAGAAGATGACCCCAAATTAGCCGTTGAGTTTCTGTCCAGACTCTCGAAGATTTACCGGTACGTGTTAGACAACGCTTCACAGCTCGTGCCACTTAAAACCGAGCTTCAATACCTTGAGCATTATATCTTTTTGCTAAAAACACGCCACCAGGGTAACCTCAGTGTGGAGTTCCGGTTAGATATCGATAAGAGTCAATATGACCTCCCAATCCTTTCTCTGCAGATGCTCGTAGAGAACGCCCTGAAGCACAACTACTTCTCAAAGGAGGCCCCTTTGACTATAGAAATTTTTAATGAAGGCAGCGAGTTTTTAGTGGTACGAAACAACCTGAGAAAAAGAGAGCTCCAGGAAAAACCTACCAAGCTGGGCCTGCAAAATATCATGAATCGCTATCAAATGCTGCTCGATAAATTTATTATCGTGAAAGAGGATGAGGAGTACTTTACAGTGAAATTGCCCCTTATAAATCACGCAGAAACAGTACAGGAATGAGGGTGGTGATTATTGAAGACGAGGTACTATCGGCCAAACGCCTGGCCAAGCTCATTCTTGAAATACTGCCAGAGGCCACAGTAGCCGCACAACTCGAGTCTGTAAACGAGGCACTCCTTTGGTTCAGCAGCCACGACAAACCTGATTTGATATTTCTGGATATACAACTCAATGATGGAACAGGATTCGACATTGTGAGAGAGCTGAAAGATTACCCACATATCATTTTTACAACCGCCTACGAGCAGTATGCCCTGGACGCCTTTAAATTCAACAGCATTGACTACCTGCTGAAGCCCATTGATAAGAACGAACTTGAAGCCGCCATTCAAAAGCTACAGGAAATACATCAGATTGAGGAGGCTGGTTATCAGGAAAAAATCGAGGCCCTGCAACAGCAGTTTATGCCCGCCCATCGCGAGCGTTTCCTGGTCAAGGTGGGAATGCAGTTTAAGAGTATTCCAACCAGCTCGATCGCGTATTTTTGCTACAGAGATGGCATCAGCTACTTGCATACCGCTCAACAATCCATGCCCATCGATCATACCCTGGATCATCTGGTAGATGAACTGGATCCGAAAGTATTTTTCAGAGTGAATCGCCAGTTCATTGTCAATATCAACAGCATTGGGGAAATTCACTCATACTTCAACAGCAGGCTACTGCTTAACCTTACACCAGCTGCCGAGGAGGAGGTAATCGTGAGTCGTGAAAGGGTGCTGAAGTTCAAGGTCTGGGCGGGACTCTGACACCAGACTTTTACCACCTTATGCTCAATCAGAGCTTTGGCAAAGGCCAATATAGCTTCTTCATTTGAACGAGGTTTCCAACCCAATATCGATTGGGCTTTGTCACTCCCTAAAAAGAAAAGCGCATGACTTTCGCCATTCGCATTAAATTTCTTCAACATCCCCTATCACCAACTGGATGTGGTAGACTCTTTTGAGTCATTAGTCTCGTCTTTGGGGGCCTGAGGTACAGTATCTCCTTGTTTGGTTGCAGTTTCGGCCGCCTCCTCTCCAGATGGATTCAGGTTCCCGGTTTGTAGCAGCTCCAGACCAGTGGTTGCCGACACATCTTCCTTGCCTTCATCCAACGCTGAAAGTGCCTCAGGGTCCATCCCATTAGTAGTACCCGGCACAACATTCATAAGATGCCCCAGCGCTCCGTCAACCTTCTCCAGTACGTCTTTACCTACCCCCTGATTTACTAAATCGCTTTTCAATGTCATTATATGCTGTGCAGTAGCACTTTTGATTCTGTGCTCCGTTTCCTGGCTCTCTAAAGCCATTTTTTGCTGCATGTTATTCACTGTTTCGGTTGCCGAACCCTTGAATATCGATTCTACCGCTTCAATCAGCCTGTTGAGAATCCGGTACACCAGATTTGCCGAGAAACCACCCAAAATGGCCAGAATGGGTTTTAGCAAATAGTTAATGGAGTTTACCATTGCATTTTCATTCAGGCCTTCTTTTGCCACCATTTGTTGCGTACTTTCTTCCGGGTTGATGAAAACCACAAACAATTCAGACAAGAGTACTCCGGCCACCAACCCAAGTACAAATCTGGACCAATAAGTTGCTGAGTACTTCATATCAAAAGTACCCTGATTGATATAACTGTTCATTTTAAACAAAGCGTAAAATGAACCACCCACACTGGCACAGGATAACAGAAAGGCGAGGCGCAGCGCCTGATCGATGCCATCCCCCTGTAGCAAGCTCAGTTGAATTGTATGTGTGTTTACATCTGAAGAAAGACTCGTCAGAATCAGGGCCAACAGCGAAAACACGCTCAGCAGCATAAACTCCCGTACGATAGGCAGCGGACCCAAAAACTTAAGGGGATTGGTGCTTTGTCTGTTTTTTTCAAAAAGTACGAGTGTTCCCGGAGTGGCCGGCTTTACCAGGTTAGCCAGATAGTTGTAAACAGGCAATAGTTCCTTTCCACCGATTTGATCATCTTCCTTATGCAAAGGGGCAACCTGTGAGGCATCTACGGTTTTGCCATTTGAAATAGCAAAGGCAGTCATTACACGACATTCCTTGAGTAAATTTTCTTTTAACATGACCGTTTTAAGGCGGTGCGCCTCAAGGCTGACATCTTTGGGTTCCATAGTTGTGTTTGGTGGTGTAACTATAAAATTACACTTTTTTTTGCCACCGTTTCGGCCAACAGGAACCTATAAACCCAGACACCCCACCTATAAATCCTCTTTAGATCAAAGAATCTCCGATACAATTCCCCTTGCATCCATCATATCACAACAGAGTTTCAACTCATCATTACCTTCTTGCTTCTACTGATTTTATTCGTGATATTATGATACTTTTTGACAAACAATTCACAAAACAGGTTTTACACAGACAAAACCTTTAAAGAATTTTTTACTATAACTCCTTAACACAAATCATTTCCCATGAGCAACTCAAGTATCAATGAACTGGGTATAGGCTTCAAAGCCATGAGTGCTGCATTTACGGGCTTTAATGAGTCGACATTACAAGGAACAGGTCTGAATGATGTGTACTTACAAACCGTCTGCAATGCCCTGAATCAAACCTTAGTCGAAGAACTCATAGCCCTGTATGCCACGCTGGTTTTAGAAAACCCGGACAATCCTAAAGGATTAAAACACGCTATGCGACACCAAATTTTTGCAAGCCCGAAATGGGCCCCTCTCGCACAAAACATCATTCAGCTATGGTACACAGGTACCTGGAACCAGATGTCATTTGACTGGACACAGGCCTATGGCCCGTTCTTTCCAAATGACAATACAGCCATTGTTTCTTCGGACTCCTACAAACAGGGGTTAATCTGGAAAGCGGTTGGAGCACACCCCATGGGTGCGAAACAAGAAGGTTTTGCCTCCTGGGCTTTTCCACCTCCATCAGCACCGGAAAACTAATCCTTCAACCATCTAAAACACAAAAAAATGGATAAAGACAAAGACTTTGACGTAGTCATCGTAGGAGCGGGTATTTCCGGAGCCATTACTGCCAATGAACTGGCAAAAAAGGGCTATTCGGTACTGATACTTGAGGCTGGAGTTAAAAAATCAAACAACTACCAATCTTATCTCTCCTATCTGGACACTTATTATAATAACATGGTGAAAATCCCGAATTCACCTTTTCCTAACAATCCTGATGCTCCTCAGCCTCTGGTAACCGATGCACAACAGATAGTACCGGGCACTCCCGATACTACAGGGTATTTCGTGCAGAACGGACCACAGCCTTTTCAGAGTACCTATACACGGTCCAAGGGAGGAACCACGCTACACTGGCTCGGCACCTGCCTGCGTATGCTCCCCGATGATTTTAAAGAGAAAGAACGTTACGGCACAGGCCTCGACTGGCCTATCAGCTACGAAGAACTGATGCCCTATTATCGTAAGGCAGAACACGAGATAGGTGTTTCAGCTTGCGTTGAGGATCAGACCTTCCACGGTGTACATTTTGAAAAAGACTATGTGTACCCCATGAAAAAAGTCCCTCAAAGCTATCTGGATCAAAAACTGGGCGACTGGGCCGATGGCTTCGAGTTCCAGTACGAGGGCGAATCTTATGAGGTGGACATTGTAAGCACCCCACAGGGTAGAAACAGTACCCCAAACCCAAATTATGACGGTGGAAAAGGCTACCAGCCAGTAGGCGCTGTAGGCAACCCTGACCTCGGACAACGCTGCGAAGGCAACTCTGCCTGCGTGCCAATTTGCCCGGTACAAGCCAAGTACAATGCCCTGAAAACTCTGAAAAAAGCAGTAGAAACCGGCCAGGTGAAAATATGGTCACAATGCGTGGTTACTGAGCTAACCTATGACACAGGCAACGGACATATCACGGGGGTTAAATACAAAAAATACAAAAATCCAAATAGTGGCAAACACAAAGAGAAAAAGATCAGCGCCAAGCGCTATGTTTTAGCTACTCATGCCGTAGAGAATGCCAAAATCATGCTTGCCTCAGGGCTTTACTCTACCAGTGGCCTTATGGGTAAAAACCTAATGGATCACCCTGTACTACTTACCTGGGGGCTTGCCCCTGAAAAAGTAGGAGCACTGAGAGGACCAGGGTCTACCTCAGGCATCCCAACCATGCGTGGTGGTGATTTCAGAAGTAACTTCTCTCCCTTCCGGGTAGAAATTGGTAACTGGGGATGGAATTGGCCAGACGGCTCTCCTTTTACCCAGCTCAACGAGGCACTCAGTACAGGCAATATGTTTGGAGATGACCTTAAGCAGCACATGTTTGAGTTGAACCAGCGAATGTTTCGATTTGGCTTCCTAATTGAGCAACAGCCTGCAGAAACCAACCAGGTAACGATTGATCCAGCTTATAAAGATCAGCTCGGTAATTACAGGCCTGTGATTAACTACGATATCTCTGACCATGAAATAAAAGGAATGGTGGCTGCCAAAGAGTTTACCAAACAGTTCTTTCAGGCTGCGGGGATAGATGATCAAACGCAATACAACCCAACTGCACCAGGCTACATGTACAATGATGGCAACGAACTTTGGTGGCAGGGAGCCGGGCACCTCGCGGGTACACATATCATGGGTACCAATGCCAAGAACTCGGTAGTTGACAAGAATCAAAAATGCTGGGATTATGACAACCTCTACATGATAGGTTGTGGTAGTATGCCTACGGTGTCTACCTCAAACCCTACGCTCACCATGGCCGCGATTACTTTTATGGCAGCTGAGCAGCTTATTCTTGATCTGGAAAAAGAATCCATCCTCGTTTAAACCAAGCCATCATGTCTGATTTAGAAAAACATAAAAAACACTTACATCATATGCTCCAGAAGGCAATTGAGCTGGAGCACTCTACCATTCCGCCATACCTGGCGGCTATGTTCACCATTGACGAAAACACCAATTATGGCGCTTATTATGCCATAAGAAGTGTGGTAATGGAAGAAATGCTACATATGACACTTGCCTGCAATGTAATGAATGCCACAGGCGGGAGTCCGGCTATTGATCAGCCGAAATTCGTACCTGAATATCCCGTAGAATTAGATTTTGCGGGTCGGGATTTTGATGTGGGACTGGTAAAGTTCTCAAAGGCTGCGATCGAAACCTTTCTGAAAATCGAAAAACCGGAAGACCTGAAAATTCCTCCCGGACCAGACGAAATATTCGGAATGATACCCGAGCTGCATATACCGGCAATGACGATTGGAGAGTTTTACCAAATGGTGATCTGCTACATGGAGCAAATCTGCCGCGAGTTTGGTGAGGAGGCTCTGTTTAATGGAGACCCTTCGTTGCAACTTCAACCAGAGCAATTTTATGGTGGAGGCGGAGAGGTCACTGTCGTAAAATGTATGGAAACTGCAAAAAAGGCCATTCACACCATTACAGACCAGGGAGAAGGAACTTCCGCGGATAGTATTTGGGATGGTGATGCAGTCAACTTTGATCAGGAACCGGAAGTAGCACACTACTTCATGTTCAATCAGATCAGGGAAGAGCGCTACTACAAAAAGGGTGACACACCTCAGAAACCTCCCAGCGGCAAGAAGATGAAGGTAAACTGGAAGATTGCCGTCAATATGATCGACAATCCAAAAGCCACCCATTTCCCCGAAGGCTCTGAGGCCCGTCAAAAAGCTGACGACTTCAACAACATGTATTCTAACTTTCTGCACCTGCTTCACGAAACCTTTAATGGTTCACCAGCAACCATGCAGCAGTCAGTGTTAATCATGTATAAGCTGAAGTATCTGGCCCTGGAGCTTTTGAACATTCCCGTAGGTGATGGAAAAGTAGCAGGACCTCCTTTTGAGTTTGTACCTGCTGCTTTGAGAACACCTATTACACCCGTATTTCCGCCAAAACGCAGCGAGGAATGCTAAAGGGTGTTATTACACTATTGATGCTTTTTGTGGTCAGCCTGGGTTATGCTCAGGTTGACCAAAATAGCATGACCGCCCATTACATTTATGTAGGCCAGGCAGATGCCACCTTGCTGGAGTTTCCCTGCGGTGCCATACTCATAGATGCCGGAGCTGAAGATGACAAGCATCAGGAAAAGCTCATTGACTATCTGCGAGACTTTTTTAAATCGAGACCTGACCTTGGAAAAACCCTCGACCTGGTCATTACTACCCATCCTCATATTGACCATACCTACAGTCTCAAAGCCCTGACTGAGAACTTCCATATAAAGCGTTTTATGGACAATGGAGGAGACAGGGGTTCCGGTGTAAAACAAGAACAGTGGTTAAGAGATAATGTCCAAAAACTTAACATAGCGTATAAATCCTATACTGCACCTCAGGTTTTTGACAACAGCCTTAAGAATGAAATTGCCTCGTTTGTAGACCCACTCAATTGCCAAATGACCGACCCCGTCATCCAGGTACTCTCAGGGCGCTACCCCACCCCCCCAGAGGGCTGGAGTAAGTCTGAATTTAAAAACTACAACAACCACAGCTATGTAATTCGGATAGATTTCGGAGAAGCCAGCTTCTTGTTTACCGGTGACCTGGAAAATCAAGGTATCACCACTCTCTTAGACCATTATCAAAGTGATTTATCGGTAATAGACGCTGATATCTTTCAGGTGGGCCATCATGGTGCTGCCAACGGCACCACAGCCAAGTTCGTCAGTGCGATCAGCCCTGAGGCCGCTATTATTTCATGCGGATTTTGGAGTGATGGCATGAAAGACAAGAGCCGGTTCAATACCTGGAACTACGGACATCCCAGAAAGTCGTCTGTTGATCTTCTTGCTGACGGAATCACCCTTGACAGGCGAAGGGCTGTAAGTGAGAAGCTCGGGCTGGCCGCCAGAAGTTTTGAAGAGGAGACCATTACCAGAAACATCTATGCCACCCCTTGGGACTATACCATCAGGGTGACCGGCAACAAAGACGGTACTTTCAAAATCAGCACCCACCACTAAGTAATGGTGAATATTGAATAATGGACTCGCAAAATTCAAAATTCACCATTCACCATTCACCATTCCCCGCCTATTCGTCTCTCAAAGAGTTAACAGGATTGCCAAGAGCTGCCTTGATGGTTTGAAAACTGATGGTCAGCAATGAAACCAGCAGCGTCAGCACAAAAGCCAGGAGAAATCTGTCAATGCCAAAATCAGTACGATACGAAAAGCTATTAAGCCAACCGTCCATAAGGTAGTAAGCCACTGGGCTCGCCAGAATTAACCCCACCAGGATAAGCTTTAAAAATCCTTTTGAAAGAAGGGTCGTCACATTCAGTACAGATGCCCCCAGCGCCTTTCTAATCCCAATTTCCTTGGTCTTTTGATCTACCGTAAGCATACTCAAACCCAGCAGACCAAGACAGGCAATGAACAGGGCTATAAAAGTGACATAGTTAAAAATGGTGGCGAACCTGTGGTCTGCATCATGAAGCTGATCAAAGCTGTCATCAATGAAAAAACTGAAATACGGACTTCCTGCATTGTGACTCTTCCACCTGTCTTCAACCTTATTAAGAAATCCCGGCAGGTCCTCCGTTTTGAATTTGACAGAGGTAAATACTCTCTGAAAACTTCTTCCATTCTGAAGGGCATTTCGGAACATGATCATGGGAGGTATAACTTCGTGGAGAGATTCCAGGTGATAATCTTTAAAAACCCCAATCACCGGCCCTATCATACTGTCACTTCTCGAAAAGAATATCGTTTTGCCCAAGGCATTTTCAGGAGTTCCCCAACCAAAGTTCTTTGCCGCACTCTCATTAATCAGAAACTCCCACTGACTTGGCGGGCCCTTGAAGTGATTTCTACCGGCCACAATTTCAATATCATAGGTTTCCACGAAATCTTCATCTATAACACAGCTCTGTGCAGTGACAGCAGTCTCAGACCCTTCTACCGAAAAAGTTCGTCCATCATAGTTGAGTGTATTGACAGGCAGGCGTTGTGACACACCAATACTTACCACCTCAGGCAATGCAGTCAGTTCGCTAAAAAAGACCTTCTCTTCCTTGCTAAAGGGTACCACCAGTACGTTTTCCTTATCAATACCCAGCGGCTTTGAGTACATATAGGTCATTTGTTCTTTGGTAACCAAAATGCCTATGATCAAAACCGCTGAAATCATAAACTGGAAGATGACGAAGACCTTTCGCATCCCCAGGTTGGCACTGGCTTTATCGATACCTTTTTTGAGAGCATCCGTAGCCTTCATTCGCGAAATAAACAGAGCGGGATATACACCGGATAACAGGCTCACCCCCAACAACAGAGAAGCACCTATGCTGATAAACCGCAAATCCAACAGTCCTTCAAGACCAATCGCCTTATTAGTCACATCATTATAGACAGGAAGAAAAACGATAGACAGACCAACTGCCAGTACCAAAGACAGCACCACAGTCAAGCCGGACTCTGTAATGAACTGCCCAATTAATTGCTGTCTTCGTGCTCCAATAGTTTTGCGAACACCCACCTCCTTAGCCCTCGCCAGTGACTTAGCCATGGACAGATTGATAAAATTGATACAGGCAATGAGCAAAATACTGATCCCTACGATGCCAAATACATATATGGAACGAAGATCACCCAAAGGCCTCATATTCCTGACAGCCTTAGAGCTCATATAGATTTCATCCAGAGGCTCTAAATCGAAGCTATAACCCGGATGATCTCTGACTCTGCCAGGCACATATTTGGCGGCAAAATCAGGAAGTCCGGCCCTGATATCATCCGGGCTCACTCCCTCTTCGAGTGTAACATAAGTCCAGATGGGTTTAAAGGAACCCCAACGATCGGTCTGTCTTTTTACACTCAGAAATGAGGCGAGAAAATCAAATTTAAAATGCGTATTGTGAGGCAAATCATCCATCACCCCTGTAATAAGAAAATCAAACTTCCCTCTTCCTCCATTGTACTGAATGGTCTTCCCCATAGGGTCCTCCTTGCCAAAATACTTGGTAGCCATACTTTGTGTCAGCACAATAGTATTAGGCTGATCGAGGGCAGTTTTGGGATTGCCTTGCTTCAACGGAAAGGAGATCACTTCAAAGAAATCCTGATCCGTGAAAATCAAATTAGTTTCCTGAAATACCTTATCTCCTAAAGTAAGAGTTGGTTGGTAGTCTCTCCATAACCTGACTGCACTTCTGATACCCGCAAACTCCTCTTTGAGTGTTGGACCTAATGGAATCGGGCCTCCTGCCGAGTAAGGCCTCTCCCGTTCAGGTTCCTTGTTAAGCACCCTGTAAATCTGATCCCCGTTATCGAGAAACTGATCATAAGACAGTTCGTCTTTGATATGGAAAAACACCATCAGGCAGCAGGCTAAGCCAAGGGATAGCCCTAAAACGTTAATGCTGGAGATAACCTTGCTCCTCCAGAAATTTCTAAGAGCGATTTTTAAATAATTTGACCACATAGCTGTTGAGTTTTGACGTTGATAGGCAAATGGATTGCGAAGGAAAAATGGCTTGACATGTCTAAACACATCTCTCCAGTATAAATTGCGGGCCAACCGGGCCCCGGATATTTTTAAGTTCTCTTCAAAAAGCTCGTCCAGATCATATTCTATCTCCTCCAGAAACTGAGACTGACAAAACCACCGAAGAAGGCGCTGTGCATATTTAGGAGGCTGTTGTTTCATATCATCCCGGTTTTACCACAAATGAGCCCTCAGGAATCAACCCCCAAAGTTTTGAGCGGGTATCCATGGCATTTTTCAGCGTCTGCTGCCCAAATAGTGTGACTCGGTAGCATTTCTTACGTTTCCCTCCGCGCTCCCGGGTAAGAGCACTAAAATGTGAATCGAGGAAACCCTTGATTTCAAGCCTGTTGGTGGCCGCATGCACCGCCCCAATACTCACAGATCGACCTGTTTGTTTTTCGAGCTCTTTTTTTATGGCAACACCGTATGCATCTGATTGCAATACACCAACCACCAGTAACACCAGCTCTTCAAACTCTCCAATATGAGTACCTTTCATAAGTTATACACATTAATTTCATAAATGTATATATTAATAAGCAAAAAAATAAGCCGTAGCTTTTTCTTATAGATTTATAAAATCAGAAAGGGTTGCACAGGCCTCCTGAAAATTCGCAGCTTGGTGAAGCTCAGGGTTGTCTCGCAGCCTGGATCAACCATATTGAGGTGATGAATTTCAGATTATCAATGTTGACTAATTTGAAATTCATCAGTTATCAATATCGAAACCCACTCTCCCACTTACTGGCAGTCTGCTTACGCTTCATCTCTCCTGAATCAATCATCTCCTGTAGTCGCTCATTGCGGTCACCAGACCAGCTTTTACTCGTCATATGCCAGTAGCCACATAGCTCGCATTCATAGACATCCTGCGGCCCCTCATGAGGCAAAAAGCCTTTATAGATATGCTGATCGATCAGTGCGTTTTCCGCCAGTTCTTTAGAATCGTACTGAATCTTATGAGTTGAGCAAGACATATACAAATATACATGCTTCACAACTCTCATTTATAGCCGCATATTAGGATATCTGATAGGTTTTTTAGTTTGCCAACTACCCAAACATCAATTTTCACTATAATTGAAACATGTCTTTTGAACTGAGTGCGCTTGCCCAAATTACTGCCGACTATATCAATACCACAGACCGGCACATTTTCCTTACAGGAAAGGCCGGTACGGGTAAGACTACCTTTCTGAAGCACATCGTAGCTCACACTCACAAAAAGACAGTTGTGGCCGCCCCAACAGGCATTGCCGCCATCAACGCTGAGGGTGTTACACTTCATTCTCTTCTACAACTCCCATTCGGAGCTTTCATTCCGGAACGCATCCAGCCCCCGGATATCAACGCACAGATCACCACCCTCTTCAATCTCTTTACCAACCTCCGTTTCAATGCCTCCAAACGCAACCTGATCAGAGAGATAGAGCTTCTTATCATTGACGAAGTGAGTATGTTACGCTCAGATTTGCTGGACTGCATTGACCATATGCTGAGATTTCTGCGGAGAAGAAAAAACGAGCCCTTTGGTGGGCTACAGGTGCTCTTTATCGGTGACTTGCTTCAGCTACCACCAGTAGTGAAGGACACTGAATGGCAGGTACTCTCTCAATACTACAAAAGCAGCTACTTTTTTGAGGCCAGGGCACTCAAAGACAATCCTCCTATCCATGTAGAGCTACAGAAGGTATACCGACAGAGTGATCAGAATTTTATCGGCCTACTCAACCGCTTCAGGGAAAACCGACAGACCGGTGATGATATCAGCCTGCTCAATGGGCGCTATCAGGCGGACCATCAAAAACTCTCAGAGCAGGGATATATTCACCTCACCACGCATAACAGAAAAGCAGACGACATCAATAGCCAGCGCCTTAAAGCATTGAGCACGCCTATCGTCTCTTTCTCAGCGAATATAGAGGGAGACTATCCGGAGCATGTTTTCCCTACCGCTCAAAAAATGGAGCTTAAAGAGGGTGCTCAGGTTATGTTTATTAAAAACGACCTTTCTGAAGACAAGCTCTTCTTTAACGGGCGAATCGGTCATATCAATGAACTTAGCAGAAACAAAAT
Source organism: Roseivirga sp. (assembly GCA_021404565.1). Taxonomy (GTDB): domain Bacteria; phylum Bacteroidota; class Bacteroidia; order Cytophagales; family Cyclobacteriaceae; genus Roseivirga. Next base: position 71,282 of record JAAWWF010000020.1, read on the forward strand.
TCTCGTCACCTTTGAAGACGGAAATATAGTGGAGGTTCCTTTACATAAATGGGAAAACAAGCGATACAGCCTCAACAAAGAGACCAATGAGATTGAAGAAAAAATCCTGGGGAGTTTTGAGCAGTACCCTCTGAAGCTCGCCTGGGCTGTCACGGTTCATAAAAGTCAGGGACTGACTTTCGAAAAAGCTATCCTGGACCTCTCCGGAGCTTTTGCACAAGGTCAGGTTTATGTTGCCCTCTCGCGCCTGACCTCTATGGAGGGGCTGGTATTATCTTCTAAAATACCTTCAAGCGGCTTTGACCTGAGCGAGAATATGAAGGCCTTTGTAGCTTCAAAAGCCAGTGAAGAAGAGCTTACCCAAAAACTCGATGCAGACAGGAAAGCTTACCTCACCCGATTGACCTCTTCCACCTTTGACCTTTCCGAGTTAATCACCAGCCTCAGGGTGCATGAGCACAGTTTTAATAAACAGGAGAATCGCTCACTCAAACAACGATACCATCAATGGACCAAAGATTTGCTGGCCGAGGTACTTCCTATAAAGGAGGTTAGCGATGGTTTTATCCGACAGATACAGAAAATCACACATACAGACAGCGACTATCTGCCTCTGCTCACCGAAAGAGTCGCAAAAGCTACCGGCTATTTCACTCCATTGCTGGAAAAGCTCTCAAAAGACCTGACAAATCATGAGCTGAATCTGAAGGATAAGTCTAAACTGAAGACCTATCGCAAAGAACTCAAAGAGCTGGAACAAACGGCCTTTAATAAATCAGAGGCACTAAGAAAGGTGAACCTACTGCTTCAGTTTGCGGCAGAAAGCAAGGTGCTCACTAAACAAGATCTCCATCCTGAAGACAGAGTAACAACGAGGCTGATTAAGAAAAAGAGCAGCCGTAAGAAACAAGCTGGTGATAAGATTCCAACCGCGGAAGTATCTTATAAGCTTTACAAAGAAGGCAAAAGCATCGAAGAAATAGCGAAAGAGCGAACTTTGGTAACCGGCACCATTGAAGGACATTTGAGTCAATACATACAAAGGGGGGAGTTGGACCCTTATGAGATTGTGGACAAGCAAAAGCTTGATAATATCATGACCCTGATTGGCCCTGAAACCCAGGGGATGAATGAGATAAAAGCCAAACTCGGGAGCGAATACACTTACGGAGATGTCAAAATAGCCTTGGCCTATTATAAGTTTCAAAATCCAAAGGAATGATCCACTTTCAGGGCTTCAACCTACCAGTAACAAACCAGGACATTTACCCTTTCAATTTGCCTGGTTTTCGAAATTTTAGCGGCATGCAACTGACTGAACCCATCACGATCTTTGTAGGCGAAAACGGCTCTGGTAAGTCAACATTGCTCAAATCTCTGGCACTCTATATGAACCTCCCGGCCATTGGTAGCACTGACCTGGAGCGTGACGAGTCTCTTGAAGGACTGCGCGAGCTAAGCAACAGTATAAGAGGCCGTTGGAATCGACATAAAGTACATCGCGGTTTTTTCTTTCGGGCCGAAGATTACTTTGGCTTTGCCAAACGTCTTAAAAATATTGACTCGGAGCTGGATAAGGATATTGTCGACTTTGAAAAGACCTTGACCGGCACGGGACTTAAGCAGGCGGTGGGCTCCATTTACGGACAAAAAGAAGCTCTTAAAAGAAAGTATGGTGACCTCTACCAAGTCTCACATGGTGAGGGATTTATCAAAGTGCTCCAGCAAAGGTTACAACCAGAGGGGATCTACCTGATAGATGAACCAGAAGCAGCTCTTTCACCCCAACGACAGCTCAGCCTTTATGCTATGATCAAAAACCTGGCAGAAGAGGCTCATTGTCAGTTTATCATCGCAACCCACTCTCCTATTCTAATGACCCTGCCCCACAGCCAGCTATATGAGTTTGGAGAGACGATAGAAGAAACTCATTTTGAAGAAACAGAGCATTTCACCATTATGAAGCAATTTCTGAATAACCCCGAAGCTTTTACGAGGTTTCTTTAAGCCTTCCATTTCACGGACTCCAAGTACTGAGAATCTTAGGCAGAAAGCCTGAAGATATGCTCTGCACTCTTACTCCCTTTATTCTGACTCTTACTTCTTACCTCAAGCCCGCAGACTCAAGATCATAAACCGAAGCCTTTGGGCCTTCGCTAAAGCTACAGATCACAAGAGCGTAGGTTTTATTCATAAGCCGAAGCTTCAGCGTAGGTTTACTCATCCAATCCCGGAGGGTATTTCATCTTATTCAGCAAATCAGAAAGGTGCAGATCCAACGCTTCTGCCAGACGGATTAATGTGGTCATGCGCGGGTCACTTTGACCAAGCTCAATACGACTGAGAAATTGTTTGTCTACCCCTAATTTTTCGGCAAACTGAACACCACTTAGTCCTCTTGTAATTCGCAAAGCCCGCAGGTGTTTACCAAAAGCTATTAATTGTTCTCTTTTTCGGATTTTTCTGGCGTCCATAAATCAAGTAAATCATATCCTTTGATTCAATAGTCAACCTAATTGTTGACTTCTATAATTTATTGTTTTATCTTTATAGAAATAGGACAAATTCAACTAAATAATTTGTTCGACTATACTTTAGAAACAACCAAAGTAGAGTTAAAGTGTATATGGATATTTAAAAAGAGGCTTGCAGAGGCCTCTTTTTGTTTAAGTCTATTCCAAATGAGTAGTGAGTATCTTGCCTTTTGTTAAACAGACAACCAATACACCTCATAAATATACCCTTAAACACGCTACCCGGAAAAAATCAACGGGGCTTAAACAGTCGGATTAAATAATTTCCCTAAAGGAGTCAGTGGTCCTATCGGAATAATTTCAAACTCTAAAATCCCGACCTCCACCAAGGGTAATTTGCTCAATTCTACCTTTACTTCTTCCAAAGAGTTCGCTTCCAGAATAAATACAACTCCGGGCCGATCCAGCCTGAAATAGAAAGTTCGAATTACTTCATTTAAATATAAGCCAACCGTTGCTGCTAGTTCTGATGGCAAGTGACGATTTAACTCATCTTCACTTACCTCTTTTGCCATTTTGTCTACTGCTATAAATTGCATTTTTTTTAATTTAAGTTCATTAATTGTATGATTAGATCTGCAATGAGATCAGGGTGTTCTGAAGTAGTCATATGCCCACCGGGAAACATGCGGATATCGAGGCCAAGCCGCCCCAGTCTTTCCCTGGCCTTTGTTATTTGCTTATGCTCAAAAGGGTCCTCAGTGCTGCCTGCTATACAGAAGTCCATTATCGGGGCCAAAGCCTCGAAAAGTCTCTTTAAATCCCAGCGCTCGGCATTTTTCTTGTGTTCATCCACAAAACCAGCGGCATTGCTCATAAACACGGCTCCGTTATACCGACTGATAGCGTTATGAACCTCACCCAACTCTTGCGGGCTGACGTCATACGCCTTCGACCAAAGTCCTTTCAACATCATATCAAAGGCAGGCCTGGAATGCTGGGCAATACGTACACCCATTTTACCTAATCGGGTTTTCAGTAAAGGTGTCGTCATTATCGGGTGAGAATGCGCATCTGCAAAGTAGCCTCCGTTAATCATCAGCACAGAAGTAATGGTAGTAAGGGGACGCTCCCCCCGTTCGATTTGATCATACTGCCGGCTGAGAATTTCCAAGACGACCAGCGAGGAATAATCAAAGGTGACAATGGAAGTCTCCTTTATATCTTTATCCCTCCATTGAGCTCGACCAGGTCTGCTCTCTCTATTGTGCTATAGTGGTAATTTTCAGGCTTATCAGAGTCTCCCTGTCCCACATATTCCACAAACAAAAACGGGTTAGCAAGCTTATCCGATAAGTGCTCATTAACTTTCGACCAACCATATGAGCCATCAGGGAAACCAGGTAGAAAACTGATCCACTGATTGCTTTCAGAAGACGATTTTACTCTACTAAAAACCTTGAGGGTTTCTGATGTATCGCTCGAATCGGAGAGCGATTGCATCCGTCTTTTACGCGTATTGTATGTCTCTCTCTTACCTGACGAAAACCAAATTTGAGCCTTAATTAACTGTCTGCCGGGGGTAACCGCAATTTTCTCTGCTTTCATTGCTTTTTGCTTTCACAATCAAACGCAGGCTGGTTACCCAATACTTTTACCTCAGGCTCTCTTATTTGTGAATTTGGCTCATTCTATATGCTCTTGGGCTAATTTTGTACATCTGTTTAAAGGAGTTAGAAAAATGTGCCAGACTACTGAACTGACAATCCAGGGCTACCTGAGTCACCGGCTTGTCACTACTTATCAGCATTTCAGCAGCCATTTCAAGTCTCCTTTTTCTGATATAACCAGCAGGACTTCTTTTATACACCTTTCTGAAATTTCTTTTAAAAGATGCCAGGCTATGGTTGGTTAAACTGGCCAGGTCGCTCACGGACAAATGTGAAAGAATATGAGCCTCAATGGTGGTTTTAAAGCTAATTTCTCGCTGAGTAAATAAATTGTACATGATATTATGCACCTTGGGAGCATTACTTGTCTGAAGTAATAAAAGGATAATCTCTTTCAATTTCAGTATTAGTAAGTCTTCTGTAGCCAAAGACTTATGCAAAAAATAATGCTCAAGATCTTCGACAAACCGATCTATCAAACGGCCTGCTGGTATCATTGCCATATTATGATTGACATCTACCAGATTCTCACTCAAAAATGACGGAGTTTCCTTTTCATAAATTCTCCTGAGGACATCGGGATGAAAGTGTACGGCAATGATTCCACTATTACCAGTTTCTGACTTTGGTTTTAAATCATAAAAATAGTTACCACATTTCATCAATACACTCTGACGCTCGGCAACATAAACACTATCCTCCTGGGAGCTTGAGTAATTCCCTCCTTCAAAGATGTGAAGAAAACAAGCTTCGTCCGGTAGTGGATTGAAATGCTTAAAAGGTGGTTTTACCCTCGCAAGCTCAAAGACCTTTTCACCGTACAGCTTTAATATTTTGTGTTCAAGAATCAAAGTAATTGCAAGTCTGTTTCAGGTGCGACTGAACCTGAGATAAGCCTAAAAGACATAGTCAATAACACCCCAGGTTATGGCCAATAATATAGCCAGCCAGAGAGAGGGTAAAAATCCATCAGTATCAAAATCATCCCGGTATTGATCTATTACCTCAATGATGACCGCATTGGCCAGCACACGCGTCACTACACCTAGGCCTACAATCCAGAAAAGCCCCATGGTAGCAATATTAAAGACTATCGTGAGCAACCAGCCTGCTAAAAAACCTACTACAAATATGGCCAGTGAGGTAAAAACAGCTGCTTTGAGGTCTTTGACATAAACCCCTTTCATGACTTTTGAGGCCATAAGCAATACCATGGGAGTGACGATGAGTTGTACAAGGGTTTCTAACATGGTTGAAGATAATCAACTCCGGTCAATTATCACCAGAGTTCCCTTAGCCTCTCTATTTTCTAATGCAAATGTTGGTGGTCAAACAGGAAACAGGTTCGGATCTAGACCAAACGTTTATACATAAAAGTCCTTCCACTACCCGATTTCAGGTACTTCTCGAAGGCAAAGGCTTTATACTTGTCAGGAAAGTTGATTGTTGTGACTACTTCCAGGGGTAATCTGGACTTTGTGTGGTGCACCTCACCTCGATTATGTCTTATAAGCCGTTCATCAAGATAGGATGTACAACCCACATAATGTGATCCATCTGCACATTTAAGAATGTAAACTGTGTGCATACCAGAATATATAAATTGCTTGGTAAATCATCTCAGTTTTACAATTTTCAGTATTGAAAACCAATAGGTTTTAGAACTCTGGATAGGGTTTGAAAAGCTAATACACTAAAAAGGTACTCTCACCCCGATGAGCTTCGGTCAGAACAGTCCACCTTCTCTCCGTGAGCTTCGGTCAGAGCAGTCCACCTTCTCTCCGTGAGCTTCGGTGGACAAGAGTGGGGGTTCTCCACAGAAGCCCTTGCACAATGAACCGGAACAACAAACGTCTGAGAATAAAAAGCCCGCCTTCGCTCTATTGAGCCTCGCAGAAGTTAAAAGGTGGAGTTTCCCCACCGAAGCCCGACAATTAAACTTTGATCTAATAGCAAAGAATGCTAGTAAATAAAAAGCCCACCTACGCTCTGTCGAGCTTCGGTCCACTGCGGCTCCACAAAAAAAGCTACCCGTGGGGATTAGCTGACGCTGATCCCTATTGCTCCCGTACTGCAAATGCCGCCCGGCTCACCTGTGTTGATCGCACAGACGCTTAAAAGCACGAAAACCACTCAAGCAAGCCTGGTGGTTTTCTTTACTTTTAAGCGCAGCCGGGCTGCGCTTGATCGTGGAGCCGCAGGGATTCGAACCCTGGTCCAGATAAGGAATACTAAGCGCTTTCTACATGTTTATTTGCTATTGATTTTCGAAACTACCCAGGTCAGCAACCAACCAAAGGCAATCCTTATCTGCGATTAATCTTGTGCTGATATCACAGACCTACCAGCACCAGTTCTGCTTGTGATGCCTCATATACCAACCCGGCAGAACGGTGGGGTCAGTGAGACACATTGCTATCTAAATCTGATTAGGCAGCAAGGGCGTATTGTCTTTCGCCAATTAAAATGTTGAAGGTTTGTTTACGGGAAATACCAACAACTCCCGACATGCTTACACTTGCATTGCACCTACTGTCAATTCCAGTCGGCCCCATGCTATCACCGAAGCCTATGTACTTCCGCTAAAGCTTCAGCAACACGCAGCAAAGGTGATTATTGTTAAACCTGAACCTTATATTCAGGTGAATTATACTTACCCAAGGACTTTAATTGTTTAGGTTAAAACCCTTATGTAAGACACAAACTTAATAGCTTTTTCGTTCCTGTCACAGTAACATTGCAATTCGAAAACGTCAATTATTTATGAAAACAACAATTATCCGAGGTATCTCATTGATTATCTTCTTTTTAGGAGCACAAAGCCTCCAGGCGCAGTCTTCACTTAATCTACCCGATGAATTTGAGCTGGGTATCAGGCTCGGTGACACCTTTGGTAGCTCCTTTACCCTGGATGCCATGATGCCCTTCTTCGGGGAAACCCTGCACGCCAATGTAGGCTTTGACGATGGCCTGGCAATTTCAGCCCTCTACGATTTTAAAATGAACATTGTAGACAGCTTCGACTGGTATTTCGGATTCGGTGGGGAGTTAGGACTCTTTGATGATTTCACACTGGCAGCTGCTGGTGAGATAGGCATCGAGTACGCCATTCAGGAGTTTCCCATCACCTTCGGTATCGATTACCGCCCTGCTATCGGGTTAATTGGCCGGGATGATTTTTTGGGTGGCCAGTATGGTATTAATATCCGATATAGGTTCTGAGTAATCTGCATATGGGCGGTGTTCTTTGCTTCCAAAGAAATATACCGGGTGGCTTAACGCAAATTAGCCAGCAACACGGGGTAACACCAAAGGACACCGTCCCTAAAATATCAGGTAACGTTTAAGGTTTAAACGCACGCACTCCTTTCATCTGTACCAAACATTCCAACTCAAACCTTTAAACCATAAACACTGGTCAAAACATTAAACTTTAAACTTCACGAACTCCAAACATTTTATATCTTGCGCCAATGGAAAACTTTGTTGTCTCAGCGAGGAAGTACAGGCCGGTAGGCTTTGAGGAGGTTGTAGGCCAGGAGCATATTACCACCACCCTTCAGAACGCCATTGACAACAACCAACTGGCCCAGGCATTACTCTTTTGTGGCCCCAGAGGTGTGGGTAAAACTACCTGTGCTCGTATTGTCGCACGCATGATCAACGATCAGGAAATAGACAATCCGCTCATGGGTAATGACACCTTCAACATCTATGAGCTTGATGCCGCTTCCAACAACTCTGTAGACGATATCCGGAACCTGATCGATCAGGTGCGCTATCCTCCGCAGCAGGGCAAATTCAAGGTATATATCATAGATGAGGTGCACATGCTCTCGAATCAGGCCTTCAATGCTTTTTTGAAGACCCTGGAAGAGCCACCATCCTATGCCATTTTCATCCTGGCTACCACAGAAAAACATAAGGTAATTCCTACCATTCTTTCCCGTTGTCAGATCTTCGATTTCAACAGAATTGAAGTAAGTGATATCTCAGGCCAGCTCCAGAGCATTGCTGATAAGGAAGGCATAGAAACAGAAGACGAGGCACTTCACCTGATTGCCCAAAAAGCGGATGGCGCGATGCGCGATGCATTATCGCTTTTCGACCTGATTGTAACCTTCTCACATGGTAAGAAGGTGTCGTATCAAACCACCATTGACAACCTCCACATTCTGGATTACGATTACTATTTCAGAATGACAGACTATCTGTTTACCGAAGATACTGCCAATGTGCTGTTGACCTTTGATGATATTTTAAAGAAAGGTTTTGACGGACATAACTTCATTGTAGGACTGGCCAGTCATTTCCGGGATCTAATGGTTTCTAAAGACACCGCGACTATAGGCTTACTTGAAGTGTCAGATAGTATCAAGGCGCGATATAAAGAGCAAAGCGACAAGGTTCCGCTCTCTTTTATGCTCACCGCTCTGAACATCGCCAGCAGCTGCGACATCAACTATAAATCAAGCAAAAATCAGCGGCTACATGTAGAGCTTGCCCTGGTAAAGATGGCCCATCTGCAGTCGGCCATCAGCCTGACACAAGTGAGCACCAACGGTGACTCATCAAAAAAAAAATCCTAGCTGAGGAAGATGAGCCTCAAAAAGCTGAGCCAGCAACACTTGCTCCCGTTCCACCGGTAACTACTCCCAAACCAGAAGTTAAGGAGGTACCTAAACCGGAAGCACCGGCTCCTGCCAATGTACCAGCCCAAAGTCAACCGAAACCATCCCGAAAGTCCCATTCGCGCACCTTCAGTATTCCTGATATTTCTTCGCTCAAGGAAAAGATCAATCAACCCGAAGAAACGGAGAAGGAAGAGGAAAAGGTGGTTATTGGAAATGCGAATAGCCGTAGGGAGCCCTATACAGAAGAGGATATCAGAGACCAATGGGACATTTTTTTAAGAAAGATGGAAGCTGCGGGGAATCATCAGGAGGTGATGATTTTGAAGGAGAAGTACCATGTAGAGGGTCATGCCATTACACTGGAAATTGCCAACGAAGCCCTTGAATCTGCCTTTGAAAAAGTCAAAGCCGATGTACTACAGAGTATCAGGGATGGACTGAGAAATGACACGATAACCTTAAAGGCGCTTCAGGTACAGATTGATAAGGAAAAAATGCTTTATACCGATCAGGAGAAGTTTGAGCATTTGAAGAAGAAATACCCGGCACTAAAAGACCTACAGGAAAAGCTCGGACTGGACCCCGAATTCTAAAAGCCTAGTGTAAACCCTACGTTAATCACATTCTTTAGCTGGATATCCCTCCCCATACTGCCATCACTTCGGGTAACAATCACATCATCATCATAGATCAGCTGAGAGCTGATATTGGAAGAGATAAAGTTGTTGACTTTCATATTGAGTCCAGCCTCCACATTCACTACTGTATTAGGAAATTTCTCATAGTTGGAGAACAGGTTAAAATTGGTCTGAAACTTCACATTCTCCCAGACATCCTTCTTATACCCTCCGGTCCAGCTGATACCAGCCTCCGACCTAACCTTGTCCCCCGGATCAATACCAAAGGCCCCGGCATTAGACAGGGAGTCGTTGAGCACAAAAGTAAATCGCCCTGTAAAAGGAGCAATGGTTGTAGTAAAGGCCTTTTCGTCACGATAAGAAAGCCCAAGTGAAGCCTGCAAATATCCGGGAGACATAAAGTCTGAGATCAAAATTCTCTTTTCCGTATCCGTACCCCCGTTTTCAATCCTTACCCCCTGGTCCATTTGTGTCTTGAAATTGATGGCCGTTGACATCAACACTTTTTCGCTGAACTTCTGACTGTACTTTGAGGCTAAATCAAATAAATCGTCTGTTTTTTCAAAACGATTGCCGCCTCCGCCATTCCGAATAACTCCATAACCTACCTTGGCCTTATTCTCCCAAACCACATCCTCTTTCTCGTAGTTCATATGGCCTTCTATGACAGTGCCTACGGCAAATGAAGACTCGCCACCGGCCGCCCAGTTGGTAAGCCCCACCTGTTGCAGGTTGATGTTCATTTTCACCCCCTGTTTCCAAAAAATAAGGCTATCGGGTTTGGCCGGTACAGTATCACTGACTACCGGCACCTGCGCAGAATCAGCTGCAGCTCCGGCATCCTGGTTCTGGCCATAGGCAACAGTGCCCAACCACCCCAGTAAAAGGGTAACGAGAAAAAGTTTGTTCATCTATAAGGTCAAAAATGTATTACTGACAAGTAGTCTTTGACGCATCTACTTGCCTTTTAATATCTTCAATCGCTCTCCTAACGCAAGATCATTGGATTCCTTATTGTTCCACTTCAGGATATCTTCGATGGTAACACCGTAGATTCGGGAAATGCCCCAGAGGGTCTCCCCCGCCTTTACTTCATGAAATGAAAATTCGGCCTTAACCGCAGGAGTTACTGGTTCTTTCGCTTTAAATCGGCTTTTGGGTACGACCAACTTCAGTGGCTGATTGATCTGCAAACCATCCATAACATTGAGACTGTTCCAGTCAAGTATGTCATCAATGTCGAGGCCATACTCCCTGGAAATGGCATAAAACGATTCTTTTCGCTTTACAAAGTGTGTGATGATGGTATCCTTTTTACCTGCGATCAGGGCTTTCGGCTTGCGTGGAGCCACGAATACCTCAGCAGGCTCATCAGCTTTTCTGTCAGGCTTTCTTTCAATCACCTTGGTTTTTGGTCTGCTATCTCTCACCGGAGCTGTATAGGAAGGTGATACCTCCTGAATCAATCTGTCTTCGGCAGCGACTGACTTACCTACAACTTTCACATTGCTATACTCAACAGGAACACGGTTGGGTCTTATAAATCTAAGCCAAAGCACTCGCCCGATCTTGAGCTCTTCCTCCTTCCGCATTCTGTTTTTATGTAACAGCTTCTTCAATCTGATGCCATAGTCCTGAGAGATGCCCCAAAGGGTTTCTCCGGGCTGAACAATATGATAATGCACCTTGCCCTTGCTCTTTTTCTTTTTCAGGTAATAATACTTATTGGCCCGTACGTTACCATTGGCACCGATATCGTTCAACACCTTAAGCTTATAAATACTCAGACCAGCTCGTTTTGATAGCGATTGCAGGTTATCCCCGCCTCTGGCTCTGATAGCCGGAATACCGTTGAGCTTAATCGCGCCAGCCTCGTATTCTCTTGATCGGTTACCAGTCACTCTCGGAAACATCCCCACATTACCTTCTACAGGCCTTACTCCTGAATAGCGCCTGCCTTCGCGACTGGTTGACTTGCCTGTAGTAGTTTTGGCGCCACCCGTTTTTTTGGTTGTCGACTTTGCACCAGAGCCGGTCTTACCACTGCCTGTGGTGCTTTTCTTATTCCCACCTGTTTTCTTTTTATCTACCGGGTTGTCATTCTGTGCGATCGGTTTTCTCCCGCTTTTCACCGGATAGATCACCTTATAAGACTTTTCTGAAGGTATTCTCGATTGACTGAGCCATTTATTGAATCGCTTTAGCTCATCATAATTCACATCAACCTGCTGGCTTACCTGCCTTAGTGTTTTCCCTTTTCCTTCAAAAGTATCCAGCTTCACCTCAGGGTGTTTTCTTCCAGATCCCACGAAGTCCTGAAAGGCCAGCTTATGGGCAAGGTACTTTTTGATATACCAGTGAGTTTTCTTGTTGATTTCCACCTTTTTGGCACCATACATACGATCGGAAACGGAACGTTGAGTACCAGTAAGCCCCTGTAAATACGACTGTAGCGAGAGCAACCAGCTGTTGAACACGAAATTGCTCCGCTTGAAATACTTGGTAGCGCCAATGGTAGAAGCAATGATGTGCTTGCGCTCGTCTACCATATTATCTACGCGAAGTCCCAACTCCTGGGCGGTGGCCTTTTTGAACTGCCAGAAACCTACAGCATTCGAGGTAGAAACAGCATCAGAGATAAACTCTCCCTCCTGAATCGCCAGGTATTTAAAATCATCAGGAATACCCTCTTGCTTTAGCACCTGCTCTACAAAGTGCATATAGAGATTAGACCTGTCTGCTTTGAGTTGAAAGTGGTATTGGCTTCGGGTGAGCAGGTCGAGAGTTTCAGCAATTTCCTGCCGGGCGCCTGCCGTAATTTTGAGTTTGATACCTGCAAACTCCATTTCTGAAGGGACCATCATAGGGGCTTGCGCTAAGGTACTTAGCGAAGCCATCACTAAAATGATGACTGATAATAAGGTTTTCCTCACTATATTTTTCTTATAACCATTAACCCATCTCTGACAGGAAAGAGAACCTTCTCTACCCGATCGTCTGCATGAACCAAACGGTTAAAATCCTGCAATGCTTGCGTATCGTTGTCAATTTTCTTCCCGGTTTCAACAACTTTGCCACTCCAAAGTACATTATCGGCTATAATGAAGCCTCCGGGCCGAACTTTTTCGAGTACTAATTTAAAGTAATTGTAGTAATTAATCTTATCTGCATCGATAAAAACGAGATCAAAGGGGCCATCAAGCTCCGGAATTAGTTCCATGGCATCGGCAACCCGGTAATCTATTGACTCTTCATAGTCTGATTTAGCAAAAAAACGCCTGGCCATTGACTCCAGTTCTTCGTTTTTGTCAATGGTTATGATCTTTCCTCCATCGGCCAGTCCTTCAGCCAGACAAAGGGCAGAATACCCAGTAAATGTACCTATCTCCAACACCTGTTGTGGCCTGATCATATGCGCAAACATGGCCAGTACACGCCCTTGCAGATGCCCTGAAATCATACGCGACATCAGTACCTTCTTATGGGTCTCCCGGGTCAGTTCATTGAGCAAAGCTGATTCAGCATCCGTATGTTGCTCTGTATATTGTTTAATTGCTTCCGGTAAGAAATCCATTAGTTCTCTGGCAGAAAGGTTAAATGACTCAATTGTGACTCTAACAACCGCTCATTGGCGATTTCCTGCAACTGAGAGGCTGAAATATTTCTGATGCGCTTGAAGATGTTTTCGAGGTCATCGATCTTTTCAAGATCAAGAATACTCTTGCCCATCATGAGCATAAGGCTGGTATTGTTTTCCTCTGCCATAGCCAGCTGACCAATCATCTGCTCTTTGGCCATATGCAGTTGCAGACTACCTAAAGGCCGCTCTCTTAATCTCTTTAGTTCCTTGAGCACAAGCTTGCGACTTCGCTCTACCTGACCCGGTTCGGTGCCAAAAAAAATAGAGAAGAGTCCGGTATCAGAAAACGGATGGTAACTCGCCTCCACATTGTACACAAAACCATATTTCTCTCTCAGTGCCAGGTTAAGGCGTGAGTTCATCCCAGGTCCTCCCAGAATGTTCATTAGCATAAAGAACGGGAGCCTGTTTTTGTTGCTTAGTTCATAGGCCGTAGTGCCAATAGCACAATGGGCCTGTGTAATATTTCTTCGATTTATCTCGCTATAAGGGGTGTAATTTTCAAAGCTGATTCGCTTCTTCTCAGCATTGTAATGGGGAATGGGTTTGAAGTACTTATCAGCCAATCGCTGAATTTTCTTCAAGGGCACATTACCCACACAGGCAAATACCACCCTTTCTGTATTGAGATTAGCCTTCAGAAAATCCTTAAAGTCCTGCCGGTGAAAAGACCGCACACTACTTTGTGTACCAAGTATATTCTTGCCCAGTGGATGATCTTTAAATACCACCCGATCAAATTCATCCTGAATGGCATCTTCAGGACTGTCATGGTACATGGCCATTTCTTCCAGAATTACCCCACGCTCCTTCTCAATCTGTTTTTCGGGAAAGATCGAGTCGAAGGTAATGTCCTGCAACAGCTCAAAAGCGCTTTCCATATGCTTATCGAGAGCAGAAGCATAGAAGCAAATCTTTTCTTTGGTGGTATAGGCATTGAGCTCTCCCCCTACAGAATCAAGTTTATTAAGAATGTGAAATGCTTTGCGTTTGTTGGTCCCCTTAAAGGCCATATGCTCCCAGAAATGAGCTATACCAAGCTGTTCTTCCCGCTCATCGCGACTACCGATATCAAGAATAAAACCACAATGAACGATTTTAGTATTGCTCACCTCTTTGTGAACCACTCGAATGCCATTGGGTAATGTAAACAGATTATAGTCAACCATCACAGAATCTCCTAAAAGCCACAAAGATACGAGAAATCATCAAACCTAAGGGTCGTTTTTAGCTTGCCCTGCGTGTACGTGAGAACAAACTCTCAACGTAGTTTTTAAGACCAGTCAGCCCACCCCTGGCCTGCTCATAAACCATGTCTGCCATAGGCTCAGGCAAGGGTTTTCTGTCCCCCGTCAACCCTCTGTAAGTCAATCTGGTTCGCTCCTCATCTACCTTAATAAGTTCATAGTAAGCAAGCATGGTATGCCCGGTGCTAACCGACCTCGCTTTTTCTATATAAGTGATATCCTCGTTATCCCCGGCATCCTGCAGGGTTTGTATATCGAATGAATCACCATCAAATTCACAAATATGGCTACTGCCAACACGATTAATGGCAGAGTCGACTTCTACATTTTTGAGTCCCTGTACAAAGTTCACCTTTTCACTATTATCAGTCAGCACATGATGGACCAGGGCAATGGGTGCAGCGATATCAAATTCAAGACTTTTTGCCAGACCAAAAAGCCTGATCAGGTCCTCACGGGATTCGGGAGATTCTACCTGACTGCGTAAATGTCCGAGGCTGGCGTACTGATAACTCACATTACCAATAACATTATACAAATCAGCACTCTGTACCCATTCAAATTCAGAATTGTCTATCTCGTTATTTTTCAGATAATCATCGGTGAGTAGAACATATTCAGTATCCGGTATACTATTTTTCAAAAGTCTGTGAGCAATCACCATGTCAGGACCGGATAGCTTTGTAAACTGGGCAATTCTGATCTCATCAAAATAGCCATAGTGTACAACAAACTTGAGGGATAAATTTGAAGACCCCTGGCAAGCTCCACAACGACATACGCTGTCCCGCTCTATCACCTTGAGAAAGTAATGGAAATTGAGAAACGCTTCCCGGCAAACAGCCTCGATCTCTTCCTGTGGCACCCTCCCTTTGGCATAAGTGAGCAAGGCATCCCCTTCAATCTCCGCCAATGTAAACCTATGCTGGATAGAGTCTGCAATCACCTGAAGTAACTCATTGATGATATGGGTACTATGCGACAGTTCCGTTTTAGTAAGAAATCGGGTATAGCCACTGATATCGGGTATGAGTATGGTTGCTTGTTGCATCTGTAATCTTAATCCTAAACCTTACTTACGGCCAATGGTCAAAAAGGGCTTAACAAATATTCTATATTTGCCATGAACACCTGTTGAATGAGCCACAAGCAGATCTTAATAGTCCAAACTGCCTTTATCGGAGATGTCATACTAGCTTCAGGTCTGATTGAAAAACTTCATCAGTTCTACCCTGAAGCTTCTATTGACTTTGCGCTGCGAAAAGGCAATGAGTCACTGCTTCAAAACCACCCTAAACTCAGGGAAGTTCATATCTGGGATAAAAAGGGTGGAAAATATAAAAACCTATTCAAACTCATTGGCAAGATTCGTTCGAAGAAGTACGATCTGGTGGTCAACATTCAGCGTTTTGCCAATTCGGGAATGTTAACGGCTTTTTCCGGAGCCAAGGTGAAAATCGGTTTTGATAAAAACCCTTTCTCCTGGGCATTCGGTAAAAAAATCAGGCACCGGATTGAAGAGGGAGTACATGAAATTGAGCGAAACAATGATCTGATCAAAGATCTCACCGATGAGCTGGCCCAAAGACCGGCACTCTACCCTTCAGATCAGGACTTCATGAAGGTCAAAGCCTTCGCAGAAACACCTTATATCTGTATGGCTCCCGCCTCAGTTTGGTTTACCAAGCAATACCCAAAAGAAAAATGGATTGAGTTGATCAAAGCACTTCCCTTTGACGGAAATATATACTTGCTCGGAGCCCCCGGAGATAGTGACTTGTGTGAAGAGATTATTGAGAAGGCGGCCAAGCCAGTTGTACAAAACCTTTGTGGAAAGATTAGTCTTTTGCAGTCGGCTGCCCTTATGAAAACCGCAGTCATCAGCTATGTGAATGATTCAGCCCCGATGCATCTGGCTTCTTCAGTAAATGCCAACACCTGCGCCATCTATTGCTCTACCGTACCTGAGTTTGGTTTTGGTCCCCTCTCAGATTTTGCCGAAGTGGTAGAGGTAAGTGAGAAATTAGATTGCAGACCTTGCGGCCTTCACGGCTATAAAGCCTGCCCGAAGGTGCATTTCAAGTGCGGATTTGATATCAATACACAAAAGCTCATTGAGGTTTTCGAACGAGCGAATGGTGTATAAACTTTCTTAATCTCACTTTTTCCTGTTTACTTTATTCTCTCTCAGATTCGCTGCCTCTTGAGGCAGAAAAAGACACCCCTATGAAATACACCCCAATTGGTAAGGACCTCTTTATCCGCAATCGCGAAAAGCTCAAGGCGAGATTCGAACCCAGATCAGTTGCCATCTTCAACTCGAATGACATCATGCCTACCAATGGCGATGGCACCATGCCCTTCAGGCAGAACAGCAACCTGCTCTACCTCTCAGGCATAGACCAGGAAGAATCGATTTTACTTGTCGCCCCCGACTTCCCCGACCCCAGGTATAGAGAAGTGCTTTTTCTTAAAGAAACCAGTGAGCTGATTGCTATCTGGGAAGGACATAAGTACACCAAAGAAGAGGCTCAGGAGTCCTCAGGAATCAAGACTGTTGTCTGGAAAGAGGATTTCGAACGGATACTGAGTACTGTTTTGGCAGAGTCAGATCATATTTACCTGGACACCAATGAGCATATCCGAAGTGGATCTGACGTGCAAACCCGAAATGACAGATTCATTCTCTGGTGTAAAGAGCATCACCCTCTCTACAAGTACGAGCGGCTAGCCCCTATCATGTACGACCTGAGGGCAGTCAAAGAAACCAGGGAAACAGAGTTACTTCAACAGGCTTGTCATATTACAGCAAAGGGCTTTCGCAGGGTCCTCGGTTTTATCAAACCAGGTGTTTGGGAGTTCGAAGTTGAAGCTGAATATATTCATGAATTCAAACGTAATCGCTCCAGGGGTTTTTCATTCGACCCCATCATTGCAGGAGGCGCCAATTCTTGTGTGCTGCACTATATAGAAAACAATCAGCAACTGCGAGACGGAGACATTGTGCTGATGGATATAGGCGCAGAATACGCCAACTATTTTGGGGATATGACTCGTGTAGTACCGGTAAACGGTAGGTTCAGCAACAGACAAAAAGCTGTCTACAATGCTGTCTTACGTGTAAAACAGGCCGCTGGTGAAATGCTTACCTCCGGCAATACGCTCCCCGAATACCACAAAGCGGTGGGCAACGTAATGGAAGGTGAATTACTGGACCTTGGCCTGATTGACAAAACCGATATTAAAAACCAAAGTGCAGACTGGCCAGCCTATAAAAAGTACTTTATGCATGGCACCTCTCACCACCTGGGCCTGGATGTTCATGACGTTGGCAGCATCTATAAAGAATTTGAGCCGGGAATGGTTTTTACAGTTGAACCAGGCATCTACATCCCCGATGAAAAAATCGGAATCAGACTGGAAGACGATGTGGTTATCACCGAAACGGGATATTTAAACATGATGGAAGGGGTACCGCTTGACCCTGAAGAAATTGAGGACCTAATGAATGCCTGATCATGGCTTATGAAATCGAGGAGGCCAGTCTTTCAGAAGCTTTGAACCTATTAGGGCAGCTCCCTGAATTCGATCAATTAAGACCTCTGGACTATTATGAGCAAATGCTGAAATCAAAAGCTCAGCTGATATTAGTAGCCAAACATAATCGCAAAACAGTAGGTTGTAAGTTGGGTTATGACCGTTTTGAAGATGGCTCATTTTATAGCTGGCTGGGAGGTGTATTACCAGCACACAGAAAATCAGGAGTTGCCTGGAAATTGGCACGCCATCAGGAAGAATGGGCAAGAAAAACGGGCTTCGGATCTATAAAATTTAAAACACAAAACCGACATAAAGCCATGCTCCAGTTTGCCATAAAAAATGGATTCAGCATCTATAATGTCAAATCAAAAGACGAACTTGAGCTTTATAGAATTGAATTGATAAAAAAGCTATAACATGAGTGGAGCAGCAGGAGCAGGAGCCGCAGCACATGCCGCGATTAACGAGGCAATCAAGGCTTCAGGTGCCATTATTAGAATTGAAAGCAGTGAGTTCAGCAGATTGATTTCTAAAATGGACGATGGCCTGGTTGTGGAAAAAGAGGGAGGCGGTTTTTTAAACGGCAGTTATAAATACAGCACCTCTTACAAAGGCTTTATTTTCTATTGCAAATCCAGGGAGCAAATCACTATTCCGTCAAGGCTTGAAAAGATAAGCGCAAAGCACATCTGGGTTCCGCAATAAACATGAAAATACGCTATGCCCATACAAACATTATAGCCAGAAACTGGGAGAAGCTGGCAAACTTCTACATCAAAGTCTTTGATTGTAAACTCAAACCTCCCGGGAGAAATCAATCAGGATTCTGGCTGGAAAAGGGTACCGGTGTAAAAAATGCGGCATTAAAGGGGATGCACCTCATTCTGCCAGGAAATGATGCAGAAGGGCCTACTCTGGAAATTTATCAATATGAAGAGATTATTGACACCCCAAAACCCAGGCCCAACAGCAAGGGCATTGGGCACCTGGCCTTTGAGGTAGATAATGTTTATGATATCTTAGAAAAAGCCCTGGAATACGGGGCGAAAAAAATTGGAGAAATTAGCGAAGATACTGTCGAAGGTGTGGGCAAGATTCAGTTCATCTACATCTACGACCCCGAGGACAACATCATCGAATTACAAAGCTGGGACTGAAACCCCGGAACAAATACAACCGACCATGAGTGATAAATACAATTCAGATCAAGCCCCGGAACCAGTAGGCCTGTACCCACATGCCAGAAGAGTTGGTGAACTTCTATTCCTTTCAGGAGTAGGCCCCAGGGAACGAGGCACAAAGCAAATCCCCGGAGTTACACTGGATGATGATGGACAAATCATCGCCTACAATATAGAAGCACAGTGCAGATCGGTGTTCAATAATGTAAAGCTGATTTTAGAAGCATCAGGCAGTAGCTGGGAGCAGCTTGTGGATGTGACTGTCTTTCTAACCAATATGAAAGACGACTTTAAGACCTATAATCGCATCTATGCAGAATACTTTAAAGACAACCAGCCCTGTCGCACCACGGTAGAGATCAACTCACTCCCCACTCCCATTGCGATCGAGCTCAAGTGTATAGCCACTGTTAAAACGGAAAAACCAGCCAATTTGGAGGCCAGTCAAACCGAAACCGCTCAGGCACCCGAACAACCAGTAAGCCAACCTGTGGAAACACCTACAGAAATTGAGTCACAGCCGGAGCCAGAAATTGAAACAGTTGTCATGCCCGAATCAATACCCGAGCCAGAACCAACTCCTATCATTGAACAGCCTGAGCCAGCTCCCGCACCCCGAAGAGAGGATGAAGGGAACAAGCCCAGAACCCCACAGTGGTAGCAAGACGCTAATACCATAGCACCACTTGACCAGAGAGGCATTTGAAACAATGATTCAAATCTGTACTTTCAGCTACATAGCTGAAATAAGACATGATTAAATTTTTTAAGAGAATCTGGTCCGCCATCCTTATTTTTTTCAGGAAACTCAAACCCGGACCCATTGCCTGGAAGGGAGCCAATAAGGCAATCCTGACCACAACCGTAGTCATTTGGACCGTTGGAGCTACCCTGATGTTTGTCACTCAGCCCGGCACCAACTTTGGTTTATTGATGATTCTTCTTGGGCTGGCCATAGGCTTCCTGATAAGTGCCGGAGTGATTCTTGGTCTGAAAATCCTCACAAGCCTGCCAAAGAAGTTCATCTGGCTGTTGCCCGGCACCTATTTCCTTATGGAGATTGTTTTCGGAGCGGGTGACCTGGAATGGAAATTCCCTCTGTTTGTTATACTCTTTGCCGGAGCAGCCGGAGCAGGCTTGTATTCACTAAAAAAGAAAAACAGGAGCGAGCTCACCCTGCTACAAAAGATCGTTTCTGGCTCCGGCCTCCTGATCGGGCTGGGAGGTCTTGTTTGGGGACTCATTTGGCTGGCTGACACAGGCTTTAAACCCGAAATCGAGCATATCAATGCCGCCAAAAAATCTGAATACAGGCCGGACCATATTCAATTACCCAACCCTTCCGAACCAGGCCCCTACGAGGTGGCCTATCTCACCTATGGCAGCGGTAAAGACAAGCAAAGACCTGAATTTGGGGAAAAAGTAACAATTGTAACGGATTCTGTAGATGGCTCCAGACTGCTCGATAACTGGGAAGGTTTTTCAGGAAAACTCCGCACCAAATACTGGGGTGTAGATGAAAAATCTCTCCCCATCAACGGACGTGTGTGGTACCCTAAAGGTGATGGCCCTTTCCCCCTGGCGCTCATTGTTCACGGTAACCATAGTATGCACGATTACTCAGATCCCGGCTACGAATACCTCGGGCGTCTTCTCGCGAGTCACGGTATCATCATGACCAGCGTGGATGAGAACTTTATCAATAGTGGATGGACAGACCTATTCACTGACGGACTGAATGAAGAAAATGATACACGCGGATGGCTATTGCTGGAACATCTGAGAAACTGGAGAAACTGGAATAATGACCCCAATAGCATATTCAGTAATAAGATTGACATGGAAAACCTGGCGGTAATGGGCCATTCCCGGGGAGGTGAGGCCGCAGCCATTGCCGGCTTCTTCAATAAACTGCCCTTCTATCCAGACGATGCGAAGCAAGTTTTCGATTTTGATTTTAATATCAAGGCTGTGGTATCTATCGCACCTGTTGACGGGCAATACAAACCCGGTGAAACGGGTACTCCTCTGAGTAATGTTAACTACCTGGTTTTTCATGGCGCCAATGATGGTGACGTACAATCTTTCGCAGGGCTCAGACAATATGAGCGCACAGAATTCACCGACTCTACCTATTACTTCAAATCTGCCGTGTATATCTACGGAGCTAATCACGGCCAATTCAACACTACCTGGGGCAACAGGGATGCTGGCTTCCCCTATGGCTCAATACTCAATGTAGACGCCCTTATGCCCATGGAAGATCAGCTCACTATAGGCAAAACCTATATCAGCGCCTTTCTGCAAGCAACATTACAAGGCAAAAAAGAGTATGAAGCCCTTTTTAAAGACCATCGGGCCGGTGAGCAATGGCTCCCGGAGACCATATATCTGAACCAATACCAATCCTCTGACTGGAATATGCTGGTAGATTTTGAGGAGGACCTTGACCTCACCACCACATCCTCCGATGGGAGCATCAGTACAGAAAATCTAACCGTTTGGCGTGAACAACTCGTGAGCATGAAGTATGGCAACAAAGCTACCAGAGCTGCCTACATTGGCTGGGACAGCCTTGCCTATGAAGCTGATACTGCCAGTTTTCTTGTACAACTCGCGGCCCCTATAGATGCCACCATCACTCCCAACCTGACTTTCGAACTATCAGAATCAAAGGAAGGCACCTACCCCGACAAAGAGCGGGATGAAAAGCTTAAAGAAAAGGAGAAAGAGGGAGAAGAAACAGATGAGGAGGTAAACGACAAAACCGTTGATGAGAGTGAAGAAAAAGACACCGAGAAAGAGGACGAAGAAGAAAAAGCTCCGGATCCGCTCGATTTTAGTATCTGGCTGGAGGACACAGCAGGTAATCGCATCCACACCAAACTAAGTAACTATAGCTATCTGCAGCGGCAAATAGCAGTAGATGTTTTGAAGAACACAGAGCTACAGTCGACCAAAGGTTCCGAGGCCGTCTATAACACCTTCTTTATTGACCTTCGGGCACTAACATATACCAACCCGGACTTTGATAAGCATAATATCATAGCCGTGCAGTTCGTGTTTGACCAAAACCCAAAGGGGGTTATTATTTTAGACAAGCTGGCAGTACACTGAAGCAATTGCGTGACTAGAAACCATAATCGACAAGCTCCCAAAAAAGCCACCTGTTTCCCAGAATGGGACTCCACTAGTGTGATCACCCGTAAAAAAGCGAGTTCTTAGAGCAAAAAAGTAGGGTAATACAAAAAATACGGGTAGTGGTATAAGGATTGCAAATATGCTCTCTATACCAAACGAACGAATGCTATGAAACAGGTTGCCACAACCATTAAACAAAAGGCGCTCAACCCGTTGGTCAACTCTTTCAGTGGAGTGTTATTGAAAGTTTTGAGCCCTTTTAAAAAAGGTGATTTTATTGAAATAGACGGCCAACTAGGAGCTGTGGCCAAACAAGGACTGCTTAAAACTACCATTACCCACCTCGATGGCAGTCTCGCGACCATCGACAATAGCAAATTCTACAGCAGTAGTCTTCATAACCTTTCCACCAAAAACATCATTCGCCTTGACCTTACTGTAAGCCTCTGCTACCGTGAAGATATGTCGCGTGCTAAGGAGAGCATTCTTTCTTTCTTAAATCAAAACACAAGAATCTTAAAAACTCCGGCACCCAAGTTGCACGTAACCAAGCTGAAAGAGAAATTCGTGGAGATCAGTATTGAGCCATGGTGTCTTCTTGACAGCTTTATGGAATTAGACCTGGAGCTTGAAGATCATCTCAAACTACATCTCACGAGTCTTGGTTTCCAGATTGAGTTGGAAGAACTGGATTACCAAAACATTGGCGTAACTGCCTGAAGATTCTTAAGCCACTGGCTTCACCCTTTCTCTTCTCAAAGAAATATATTTGTCTAAATGACAAATGATATGGAGATTTTTTGGCCGGCAGGGGGATTGATTTCAGGAGTACTAATTGCCTGGTTTTTAGCAAAGGGCATTTATAGCAAAAAACTCCAGGCAAATCAAAAAACTGCTGACTTCGACAAAGCCCAGTTTATGCTGGAAAGAGAAAGAAAAGAAATGCTCGAACAAGAAGTATCCGTACTAAAGCCTGAGCTATCTCAAGAAAGAGAGAAAGTACTGGACCTGAGCAATCAACTCACTCGAGTACAAACCGAGTATAAAAGCCTTAAAGCCAGATTAACCGGTCAGGAAGAGGAAATAGAAAAACTCAACAAAAGATTTGCTGTAGAGTTCAAAAATCTGGCAAACGAAATACTCGAAGAAAAAAGCCAGAAATTCACTGCGCAGAATCAGAAAAACCTTGACCAGCTATTAACACCCCTTAAAGAAAAAATTGGTGAGTTTCAGAAGAAAGTAGAAGACACCAACAAAGAGGATGTAGCACGCGGTGCCTCTCTTGCACAGCAAATAAAGCAGCTGGGAGATTTAAACAAAGACATTACGCGAGAAGCACAAAACCTGACAAGGGCCCTCAAAGGCGATACCAAAGCACAGGGAAATTGGGGAGAGGTAATACTTGAAAGAATTCTGGAAAAATCAGGATTGGAAAAGGGCCGGGAATATGAAGTCCAGGTCTCAGAAGTATCCCGGGAGGGAAAACGCTTTCAACCCGATGTAATTATCAGGCTCCCCGAAGACAAGAATATCATAATAGACTCCAAGGTCTCACTCGTAGCTTACGACAGATATGTAAACGGTGAATCTGAGGAAGATCGTTTGATACAGCTCAAATTGCACATCAACTCAATCAGAAATCACATCAAAGGACTGGGTGAAAAGAGCTATCAAAACCTTTATGGCATTGATGGACTCGATTTTGTTTTGCTGTTCATTCCAATAGAACCAGCCTTTGCTCTGGCAGTGCAGCAAGATTCCGAATTATTCAGCCATGCTTATGCGAAGAACATCGTCATAGTAAGTCCCACGACATTAATAGCAACTTTAAGAACTATTGCTTCCATCTGGAAACAGGAGTATCAAAACAAAAATGCCATAGAGATAGCCCGGCAAAGCGGGGCGCTTTACGATAAATTTGTAGCATTCACTGATGACTTGAAGAATATAGGCAAGCACCTGGATGTTGCGCAAAAATCCTATTCAGAAGCCGAAAAGAGGCTTTTGACAGGAAAAGATAACTTAATTAGAAAAACAGAAAAGTTAAAGCAGCTAGGAGCGAAGGCTAGCAAACAGCTGGGCAAGGATTTCCTTGATCAGTCGTAAGATCGGTTAATAGAAAGTGTGTGTAATGTAAAAATCTATACACCGATCTGATATACAGAGTTTTAATGTATATAATTGACTCAAAAAAGTATGTGTATCACATATTTTTGTATATTTGTTGACCTTTCGCTTTTACTGTTGCCATAATAGTCCTTCTGGGGAGGATGCGCTCACGTATAAATCAGAGCAATTCATGGCGGCATCCATCTAGCTGCAACTTTCTACCAAAACGCGTGTGTATAATGGAATCTGCATGTCTCTTCTTTGACAGAGGTACGGTCTTTCGGACCAGAAGGATAGTGACTGCCGGGGTGTTTCTTCTTCTCTCCACAGTACTCTCTTTTAGCCAGAATAGTAATCAAACCATCTTCCTGGATCAAAACGGTCAAGCCAGCATCAATGTGGCAAACCTTGATGATTGTTTCGAAGACACTAATGCCCAGCCCTGCACCCCATCAGCGGCAGAGGGAGACGATCATGCCATCTGGCTTAGCAACAACACCTTTCCCGGTAGCTCTACAGATTTCCTTTTCGAAAATGGCGCGGAACTGCTCGAATTGGCCAATGGTACTGCTACCATTACCGGAACCCTTTACAACACCAATAACCCCACTGACAGATGGCAGGTAGAGCTTTATTTGTCTGATAAAATGAATTGGACCGACTGGAGCGCGCTGGGCAGATCTTATAAAGACGAAAGGAACCTTGCCGGTTCGGACTACCTTGACTGGAGCTACTACATCATGGATCTTACTCAGGACAGTAAGCTCACCGGATTATCAGCCAATACAGGAAAAACCCTGATACTTCAACATGCGCCAGCTAACTACCTGTACGGATTCCAGGTAGGTAATGCTGCAAATAACAAAAATGCCAAATATGGATTTTCAGGTTGGTTTACTTATTCCTGGGATGGTGTGAATTACCATCAGGGAGATTTCAATCTGGATTTAGCGAACTGTAGTCCTGTTGATGTTGAGGATTGTCAGTGCGAGGGCAAAATGAAGAACTTTACCTTCACCTACAATGGCACTTCAGGAGTAGATGTAAAAGCTTTTGATAAAGATGGAGACCTGATTCACACCTTCAACAACGTAAGTGATGGAGATGACTTAACAGTAAATGGCTTTGACTTCAAGGGAAGATTAGAGGCCAAAACTTCCATTCAGGTAGTTGGTGGTACTTCATACGAAGTACACACTTCTTGCTCCGAACAAATCATCGGCAATGTTTATGGACCTTTTACCGTAATCAGCTATACAGACGGAGAAGGTAATTATTGTAGCGGTACACAAAACATCCCTGTTGGTAATGTTACCGTATCCGTTGATCAGGAAAATTTCGGTTGTGATGATATTGGCGATAACACAGTGACCATCACTTCTACAGATCAAAATGGGAATACTTGCACAGAGCAAATCATTGTGACAGTGATTGAGGATATCCTTCCGGTGATTGTTCCTTTGAACATCAACGTTGACCTGGATGAGGATGGTGAGGCTACTGTGGCGGCCAATGAGGTCTATACTTCTATCACTGATAACTGCTCGGTTGTTTCTATCGAAGTCGATCCGATGGAATTTGATTGTGATGACCTGGGGGATAACACGGTGACCATCACGGCTACGGATGCTAATGGTAATGTGGCTACGGCTACCGCTATTGTGACGGTAAGGGATGTAACACCTCCTACCGTAGTGACTAAAATATTAATTTGGGAGCCCACGGGACCTCGCTACCGCTCGTATGCCGTCTTTTGCTTGAAAGAAACAAACAGCACATTTTAGCAGCACAGCTTAGTTTCGCTCCTTCCTAATCATCAGCCATTAGACTTGTTAGACTTTCGCGCATGACAGT
>JAAWWF010000041.1 GCA_021404565.1 Roseivirga sp.
ACCCCGGCCAAAACAAGGATGCAGCCAACAATGCAGCCACCTTGACATTGGCATCACCCGCAGCAACCAACTCATTGGGAGCCAACAAAGACCTTGTGATAGACACTGCTGTGCCAACTTTATCATCCGTTGCGATTGCCAGTAGCCAAACAGCATCAGAAGCTTTTGCAGATGCCAGCCATGCAACTACCGGTAATTTAATCACGCTTTCATTTACTGCGAGTGAAGCACTCAATGGAAATCCAGTGGTCAGTATGTCAGTTGGAGGCACCGGTGTTACCCCAGCAGTGAATGATCTGGGAAGTAACAATTACAGTGCTACCTATACGATATTGGGTACAGAGAATGACGGTGCAGTCACCTTCACCATTGATTTTACCGATGCTGCGGGCAATGCCGGAACACAAGTAACAGCCGTTACCAATTCAAGCAGTGTAGAGGTCGACTTTGTTGTCCCTTCTTTAAGTTCGGTAACCTTATCGACCAATAACAGTACCGATAATCAACATGGTACGACCGGGGATGTAGTGACCTTGGCTTTCACTGCCAATGATGACCTCAGTGCTAACCCAACCGTGAGTATGTCTGTAGGAGGTACCGGTGTTACACCAACTGTCAATGACCTGGGAAGTAACATGTACAGCGCCACTTATACCTTATTAGGCTCAGAGAATGAAGGGGCTGTCACCTTTACGATTGATTTTGTAGATGATGCCGGTTTATCAGGCACACAGGTAACTGCCACTACAGACGCATCCAGCGTAGAAGCAGACTTCCAGGTGCCTACTTTGACTACAGTAACCCTCGCCAGCAGCCAGACGGCATCCGAACAATTTGTGGATGCCAGTCATGCGGCTAATGGCAATACGGTCACCTTAGATATCGTGTCTTCGGATGTATTGAGTGCTTTGCCTACAGTTGCGATACAAAGTGGAGGAGTGAATGTGCAGGGTCCGGTGACGGTGGCACATGACAATCCCGGGGCACCGGATTTTCAAAACTTTAATGTAACCTATCAGGTAGATGGTTCGGGTACAACCAATGGCGTTGATAAAGATGCTGACGGTACTGTTACTTTTACCATTGATTTTACTGATGATGTCGGTATTGCCGGTACGCAGGTGACTGCCACCACTAATTCAAGTGCGGTTGAAGTGGATAATGTAGCACCTACATTGACCTCCGTTGCCATTGCCAGTAGTCAAACAGCATCAGAAGCATTTGCAGATGCCAGCCATGCTACAACCGGTAATTTGGTCACGGTTTCATTTACCTCTGATGATGACCTTAGTGCTAACCCCGTTGTGAGTATGTCAGTTGGAGGCACCGGTGTTACCCCAACCGTGAATGATCTGGGAAGTAACAATTACAGTGCTACCTATACGATATTGGGTACAGAGAATGACGGTGCAGTCACCTTCACCATAGATTTCACAGATGATGCCGGCAATGCCGGAACACAAGTAACAGCCGTTACTAATTCAAGCAGTGTAGAGGTCGACTTTGTCGCCCCAACCCTAAGCCCGGTGACCTTATCGACCAATAACAGTACCGATAATCAACATGGTACAACCGGGAATGTAGTCACCTTGGCTTTCACTTCCACAGATGATCTCAGTGCAGACCCAACCGTGAGTATGTCTGTAGGAGGTACCGGTGTTACACCAACTGTCAATGACCTGGGAAGTAACATGTACAGTGCCACTTATACCTTATTAGGCTCAGAGAATGAGGGAGCTGTCACCTTTACAATTGATTTTGTAGACGATGCCGGGATTTCAGGTACGCAAGTAACTGCCACTACAGACGCTTCCAGTGTGGAGGCAGACTTCCAGGCGCCTACCTTAACAACTGTAACCTTGATCAGTAATAATGGGACAAACAATCAACAAGCCACGGACGGTAATACGGTTCTTTTAGATATCGTGTCTTCCGATGTATTGAGTGCTTTGCCCACCGTTGCAATACAAAGCGGAGGAGTAAATGTACAGGGTCCGGTGACGGTGGCACATGACAACCCCGGAGCACCGGATTTCCAAAACTTCAATGTGACCTATGCAGTAGACGGTACAGGCACAACAGCAGGTACAGATAAAGATGGAGAAGGGGCTTTGGCATTCACGATCGACTTTACAGACGATGCGGGCATTGCCGGAACCCAAGTGACTGCTACTACCAACAGCAGTACAATGAATATAGACTTTACAGGCCCGACAGTAACGAGCGTAAGCTCTTCCATCGCAGATGGTACTTACAAAGCAGGTGATGTGATTGCTGTGACGGTTACTTTCAGCGAGTCAGTGACAGTGACAGGTACCCCTCAGATAGAACTGGAAACGGGAACTACTGACAGGACTGTGAACTACTCTTCAGGTTCACCAGGTACTACCTTGACCTTTAACTATACAGTACAGGCCGGAGATCTGAGTTCAGATCTGGATTATACAAGTGACGGTGCTTTGACCCTGAACGGAGGAACGATCAATGATGGAGCGGGTAATGCTGCTACCTTGACCTTAGCTACCGAAGGAACAGCCGGTTCATTGGGAGCCAACAAGGCATTGATGATAGATACAAGCGCCCCAACGATCAGTTCCACTTCTCCAACAGATGATGCGACCGATGTAGGTATCTCCTCAGACATTACGATTACTTTCAGTGAGAACATTGCCTTTGGCACGGGCAACATCCAGATTATAGACCTGGGCGATAACTCCAGCACAGTGATCATCGATGTTGCCTCACCGGGCTCAGAAGCCTCTATAAGCGGAGCAATGCTGACATTGAGTCCATCGAGTGCGCTGGAGCTGAACACCAACTATGCGGTTCAGATAGCCAGTACAGCCATTGATGATTTGGCAGGCAATGATTTTGCAGGAATTACAGACAATACCACTTTCAACTTCACGACCGTCAATACAAGTGTTGCCTTTAGCGCCACGAGCAGTAATGCCGCAGAGAGCACAGCAAGTGCTGACCTGGAGGTGACCTTGAATGCGATCAGTGGAGTAAATGTAACAGTTGATTATGCGGTGACAGGTACAGCCACCGGCTCGGGAACTGATTATACACTGGCTAATGGTACCCTGACCATTAATGCTGGTAGTTTGACTAACAACATATCCATTGCCAGTATCATCGATGATGCATTGGATGAGGCTGAAGAAACGGTAATAGTGACCTTGAGCAACCCGACCAATGCCGGCCTGGGCACCAACATGCAACACACCTATACGATCAATGATGATGATCCAACGCCAGTAGTAAGCTTAAGCCAAAGCAATCCAACCTTTGCAGAAGCAGGAGGCACGAATACGATCACAGCGACCGCCTCCGCTGCCACAGGCCGTGGAGATATCACAGTAAACATAGCGGTGAAAGCAGGAGGAACAACCGCTACTGTGACCGATGACTATACGCTGTCATCAGCCACAATCACCATTACCGAAGGCACGACTACCGGCACAGCGACATTGACAGCCGTTCAGGACGCCTTGGATGAGTCTAATGAGACGATCACTGTTGAGATTACAGGAACGATCAATGCAGATGAAGATGGCACTCAGGAAGTGGCCAGCAGCATCACCGATGACGATGCTGCACCAAGTATTAGTTTTAACACCACTGCCAGCGATGGAGCAGAGGCTACGGCCAATGCCAATCTTCAGGTAGACCTGAGTGCGGTGAGTGGTCAGGATGTGATGGTAGATTATGCGGTAACCGGTACGGCCACTGAGGGCACAGACTTCACATTGGCAGATGGAACGCTGACGATCTCAGCGGGCAGCAGTATTGATAATATTACGATTGCCAGCATTGTGTCGAATGCTATAGATGAAGATGATGAGACGGTGATCGTGACACTGAGCAATCCGGTGAATGCCACCTTAGGTACGAACACGGTTCATACTTACACCATTCTGGATGATGATGCATCACCTACAATATCCTTTACCACATCAAGCGGTAATGGCGCTGAGTCGGTAAGCAGTAAAGATGTGCAGGTTGATCTGAGTACGGTGAGTGACCGAACCATTACGGCAGACTATACGGTAACCGGTACGGCTTCAAACGGTACGGACTACACATTGGCAGATGGAGCACTGACCTTTACAGCGGGAGATAATAGTGAGACCATCACGATCGCCAGCATTGATGACGATGCGATCCTTGAATCGAACGAGACGGTGATTATCACCTTGTCCAATCTGGTCAATGTAAGTGCTGGTACCAACCAGCAGTTTACCTATACGATTTTCGACAATGATGCAGCGGCAGTAACGATCGCTGATGTGAGTCAGGCAGAGAATGGCGGAGATATTACAGTGACCGCTACGCTTGATAATGCAGTGGAAGGCGGTTTTACGGTGGATGTGAATACCGCAGACGGCACCGCAGAGACTACTGACAGTGATTACACTGCGGTAACGAGCGAGACGTTGACCTTTACAGGTACAGCAGGCGAGACGCAGACTTTCACAGTCACCCCGACAGCGGATACTAGGCTGGAAGCTGATGAGACGCTGACGGTGAGCATGGATAACCTTGCAGCGACCAGTCTGAGTATAGACATCTCAGACGGAGCTACGGTGACTATTAATAATGATGACAATGCTGCGGTAACCATAGAAGATGTGACTGGTACTGAGAATGGTGGAGCCATTTTACTGACCGCTACCCTGGACAATGCAGTACAAGGCGGCTTCTCTGTAGATGTGATAACTACAGACAATACAGCTACAACAGCAGACAGTGATTACACAGCCCTGAATGTTACCACATTGACCTTTACCGGTAATGCAGGAGAAACACAACAATTTACCGTTACCCCAACAGCTGACACTAAGGTGGAGGCAAATGAGGACCTGTTTATCGGCATGCAAAATACCCAGGGTACCAGTCACTCAATCAACATTGGTGATGGCGCTTCAGTGACCATTATCAATGATGATGCGGCCACGATCGCGATCAATGATGTGACCAGGGCAGAGAATGCAGATGGTGGAGCCACAACTACCTATACCTTTACTGCAACGCTGACCGGAGATGTTGACCAATCTATCTCGGTAGACTATGCCACGCAAGACGGTACAGCTACGACTGCGGACAATGATTATACCGCAGCGAGTGGTACCCTCACCTTTGACGGAATTAACGGAGAGACTGAAACCTTCCAGGTAATAGTGGGCAATGATGACAAAGTAGAGCTGGATGAAACCTTCAGTGCGTTGCTTTCCAACCGGCAGGTTGGGGGCAAGAATGTTACCCTTAGCGATGCCTCCGGCACAGGTACGATCACCAATGACGATGCAGCAGCCGTGACGATAGCCGATATTAGCGGAGCAGAGAACGGAGGAGATATTACGGTAACCGCCACCCTTGACAAGGCAGTGGAAGGTGGCTTTACAGTAGATGTAAGCACAGCCGATGGTACAGCAGAGACAGGCGACAGTGATTACACTGCGGTAACGAGCGAGACGTTGACCTTTGCAGGAGCAGTGGGAGAGACTCAAACATTTACAGTGAGCCCAACTGCAGACACTAAGTTCGAAACAGATGAGACTTTGACTGTGGCGATGAGCAACCTGGTTGCTGTAAATGCGGCAGTTAGTGCAATAGATATTACTGACGGAGCAACAGTAACAATTGACAATGACGACACCGAACCTACGGTGACCTTGTCAGTAGACGATAATAGTATTGCGGAAAATGGTGGCACAGCTACCCTGACCGCTACTTTATCCAACTTGTCGGTAAATGATGTAGATGTAACCATCGGTTACGCGGGTACGGCTGACAACGGAACGGACTACAACAATACTGCGAGTACCACAATTACGGTGAGTGGCGGAACCATGTCAGCAAGTGCTGCTGTAATTATAACCGCTACTGATGATGCTACCGCTGAGGGAGATGAAACCATAATCACGACTATTGACGGTGTGACTAACGGTACAGAAGATGGTACTCAATCGCAAACGATAACCATTGAGGATGATGATGCCGCCATAATAACCTCAGTGACCAGTAACACAGTCAATGGTAGTTACAAGGCTGGTGACTTAATAGAAGTTCTGGTAACTTTCAACCGAGCGGTGAATGTAACGGGGACTCCTCAGCTTACGCTTGAAACCGGAACCACTGATCAGACTGCGAACTATGCAAGTGGCGATGGAACGACAACCCTCACATTTAATTATACAGTTCAGGCCGGTGATGTAAGCAGTGACCTTGATTATACAGGCACAACTGCCCTGGCACTTAATGGTGGAACCATTATTGGAAACGGACTGAATGCGATTCTGGACCTGCCGGCTCCCGGGGCTACGAACTCTCTCGGAGATAATGCGGCCATAGTGATAGATACCGATGCTCCGACAGATCCGGTAGTTACTGTGCCCGCAACTGATATTCTCCTGAATGCGGCTACCCAAACGGTAAGCGGTACACATGGCGAGGACGGTATCACCATTAACCTATATGCAGATTCAGACAACAATGGTGTTGCTGACAATGCCACTGTACTGACTTCAACTACTGTTTCGGGTAATGCCTGGAGTCTGACAGCCAACCTGACCGGTGATGCCGCAAATAATTTTGTAGTTCAGGCAGCAGATGCTGCTGGAAACACTTCTGCTCAGGTAGATGTGCCAACCATAACGGAGGATAGCATCAGCCCTGTAATCACTTCTGATGGTGGTGCAGCAACAGCCAGCCTGAATGTGAATGAGAATAACACAGCAGTAACTACTGTTACCGCAACGGATGCCAATCCAATTACATTTACGATTAGCGGGGGAGCCGATCAGGCCCTGTTCAGTATAGCCTCAGGAGTACTGACCTTCACGGCAGCGCCTGATTTTGAGAACCCGGGTGATTTGGATACAGACAATGCTTATGTAGTGGAAGTAACCGCCAGTGATGGTGTGAATACAGATGACACACAAACCATTACGGTGACCGTGGTTGATCTGGACGATAACAGTCCGGTGATCACTTCTGATGGAGGAGCTGCTACGGCAGCGGTGAATGTAAATGAAAATGCGACTGCTGTTACCACGGTGACGGCTACAGATGCCGATGGAGTGAGCACAATCGCTTACAGTATTTCGGGTGGAGCCGATCAGGCTTTGTTCAGCATGGCTTCAGGGGTACTGACCTTCACGGCAGCACCTGATTTTGAGAATCCGGGCGATGCGGATACTGACAATGCCTATGTAGTGGAAGTAACCGCCACAGATGGAACTACAACAGCCGATACCCAGACCATTACAGTTACGGTAGTCGATCTTAACGATAATAACCCCGTCATTACCGCCAGTCAAACACTGAGTGTAGACGAAACAGCCTCAAACAGCACCTCAGTCGGTACTGTGGTTGCTACCGACCCGGATGCGGGTACAACTTTTAGCAGCTGGGCAATCACGGCAGGTAATGGATCCGGAATCTTCGCGATAAATGCGGGAACGGGTGAAGTGACCATCGCTGATAATACGAACCTATCTCCAAAAGATGTAACGGCTTCTTATACGCTCACGCTTACAGTAAGTGATGGAGCTAATACCAGTGCCACAGAAACTATTACGATCAATATACTGGATACTACTGCTCCCGCAGCTCCTGTCGTAACAGGTATCAGCGATGATACTGGTAGCAGCAGCACGGATGGTATTACCAGCGATCGAAACCTGCTGATTAATGGAACTGCGGAGTCAAATGCCAATGTAGAAGTTTTCTCAGGCGCAGCCAGCGTGGGCACGGTTCAGGCAGACGTCAATGGCGATTGGACACTGGATATCACAGGCTTCACCCTAAACGAAAGCGTTTCAAACGTTACCGCTGAGGCGGAAGATGCATCTGGTAATCGCAGTACGGCCAGTGCTGTATTTGTCCTGACCATCGATTTTACTGCCCCTGCTAAGCCCGCTGTCACTCATATCAGTGATGATACCGGTAGCAGTAGTACAGATGGTATTACCAGCGATCGAAACCTACTGGTCCATGGAACTGCTGAGGCAAATTCAAGTGTAGAGGTATTCTCAGGAGTGGTAAGTGTGGGTACAGTTCAAACAGATGGCAATGGTGACTGGACGCTGGACATTACAGCATTCACACTCACCCAGAGCGTTTCCAATGTGACTGCTGAGGCCGAGGATGCGGCAGGTAATCGTAGTGCCACCAGTGATATCTTCGTATTAACCATCGATTTCAGCGCTCCTGCCAAACCCGTGATTGCCAGTATTAGCGATGATACGGGTAGTAGTACTACAGATGGAGTAACAAGTGATAATACACTCAGCTTTACAGGTACGGCAGAGGCTAATAGTACGGTGGAGGTATTCATTGATGGTAGCAGCATTGGTACTACCACGGTTGATGGATCGGGTGATTTTACATACGATCATACAGCCACCACCCTCACGGACGGAACCATATCTGTTACTGCTATGGCCACCGATGCTGCCGGTAATCAAAGTGCTAGCAGTGATGCCTTTTCTGTGACGATAGATACTGTGGTTCCGGCAAAGGCTGTATTTACAGGTATTTCTGATGATAACGGAATCAGCAATACTGACTTTACCACCAATGACGGAACTCTTATTTTCTCAGGTACAGCCGAACCATTTTCTACAATAGCGCTTAAGTCGGGGCCGTTTACTCTTACTACGACTACTGCTGATATGAATGGCGATTGGATGGCAGATATTACAAACAGGCCATTTACAAGTGGATTTACTGCCATTGCTACTTCTACTGACCCTGCAGGTAATGTGAGTGCAGATAGCGACCCTCTGGTGATTGTCATCGATGTTGTTGATCCTACTGTATCAAGTATTAATAGAGTTGATCCTAGTCCGACTATGGCCACTAGCGTAGATTATACGGTTACCTTCGATGAAGAAGTGCACGGCTTAAGTACGAGTAGTTTTGGTCTTGCGTTCACGGGAACTCAAAATGCCAGTATTGCCAGTATCTCGGCTACTTCAGGTACCAGTATTACCGTTACGGTTAATAACATTACCGGTGAAGGTACCTTCGGGCTTAACCTGACCAGTACAACAGGTATTACCGATGTAGCAGGAAACTCTCTCGCTGGTACATTTACGGGACAGCTTTATACCACAAATAGTACACCTACTGATATTACGCTGTCCAGTACGAGTATTCTGGAGAATAATAGTATTGGTGATGCAGTGGGTACGCTGGGTAGTTCCGATATAGATGCCGGAGATACCCATACCTACACCCTGGTAGCGGGCACAGGCGATGCAGACAATGCCTCTTTCAGCATCAATGGTACGCAACTTGAAGCAGCGGCTGTATTCGATCTGGAAACTAAAGCCAGTTATAACATTCGCCTTCAGACCGATGACGGCAATGGTGGGACCTTCCAGAAGGCGTTTACCATAACCATTGACAATGTACCTGAGGCGGATCTGCGCATTACTGGCAATAATAACATTCCGGCTACACCACTTGGTATTACCACGAGTTTTGACATTACGATACACAATGATGGAGATGCGGCAATGTCAGTTACCAGCATACTCTACCCAACTGCCTTCGGAGGGCCTGTATCGGGTATCAATATCGCGGCTGCCAGCAGTCAGGTGGTGACCATGACCTTTACACCTACTGTGGCTCAGCTGTACACCGGTGATATCACTATCGTTACAAATGGAGGTACTGGAATCCTTGCGGTAAGTGCAGACGGAGCCATCATTACCGGTACGGATGATGGACTACTGACGGCTGAGGCCATTAATATTTACCCGAATCCTGCCAGTGATGTGGTAACCGTAGATCTTTCGGAGTTCAACGGCAGACCATTGGATATCCAGTTATTCGACCTTTCAGGCACCAAGACATTTGGCGTGGCCGATTTCAGAGAGGCTACACTGAAACTCGATATCAAAGCATATCAGCAGGGAATCTATCTGATGTATTTCACAGATGGTAAAAGCACAGTACAGAAGAAATTCATGATCAGGAAATAACCTAAACTA
The DNA here is from genome assembly GCA_021404565.1 of Roseivirga sp. Classification (GTDB taxonomy): domain Bacteria; phylum Bacteroidota; class Bacteroidia; order Cytophagales; family Cyclobacteriaceae; genus Roseivirga. The sequence goes on from JAAWWF010000041.1 coordinate 10,008, forward strand.
AAAATGAAAAGGATAAAATATATATACAGTGTGGTCTTAATCATTAGCCTGCTCGGCCTGTCTTGTGGGGGAGATGAAGACCCTACAGCCCAGGAATTGGCTTTTGAAAAGCTATCCGGTAGCTGGAACCTGGGTAATGGAGGAAGCATTATGATAGATGGGCAGGACGCCAGTGCAAACTTCGCGGGGTTCTCGTTTTCTTTTACCGATGGTACCTACAGCACTTCAAACGCTGGTGACATGTTCAGGGCAACTGGCACCTGGACATGGGCTGATGAAGAGGCTCAACGAATCTCTGTTGATGATGGTAAGTCAATTACCATAGTCACATTAACTGAGCAGCAATTTGTTTTCACTTTTACTTCTGATGGTACGGGTGGTGTGGCTAATACGGGAGAGGGTATTGCCGGGAACTATACCATTACAGTGAATAAATAGTGATGAGAACACTGCTCAGGCAGTATTGAAAGAACTAAAAGTAGAGTGTTAGAAAAGATGAGCCATGTAACTCATCTTAGTTGCATGGCTCATTTGTCAAATGAGTGGTTCTAATTTTTTAGTGTTTTGGAAAAGCGGCCCGAAAGGGCCGCTTTTATTTTGACTTTTCTACCCGTTATTCCCGCAATCCCGTATACTTAACTGGATATTTATGCTGAGCGCTATGAGCAAAGTAAAAGAGGAACCCGTATTTCTGACAGAAGCTTCAAAACGGCTTTTCAGTAGAATAGATTTTGCCGATACCTTTGCTACAACCAACAGAAGTAGTTCCCTGCAGGAGCTAGGTAACGCTATTTTTGACCGACCTCCCAAATGGGTGAAAGGGCTTTTTAAAGTCAGAAATCGAATTGTCAGGTATTTTGGCCTTAAAACCACGATGCCGGAGGACTATCACACAGAGTTTGAAGAAGGGGGTTATATCAGTTTTTTCAAAATACTCCATGTTTTAGAAGATGAACTGGTGTTAGGAGCCAACGACAATCATCTGGATTTCAGGGCAATAATCAGTAAGACACAAGAACCGGAATTCAATATTAAAGTCACTACGCTGGTCAGATTCAATAACAAAACAGGTAGAATTTATATGGCCTTAATCGCGCCCTTTCATCGCCTGGTGGTAAAGCGAATGATATCACAAGCCTGGCAACCTGCTAGTTGACCTCCTGGGCTATTTTCTTAATCTCATCTCTCCAGTAAGCCATTTCCAGAGATTGCATGGCCATTGCGAAAAGTGCCAGTGATTCTTCCGTGTTAGTCCTTTCATGTTGATCCGCTAACGCTACTCTGAGCAGGTCATACGCTACATTGCCCATAGTGTATTGCTCAAGCAATTCGATACTGTTATCATCCTCCATCACGCTCATATGCAGTAACTAATAGGCAGTAAACCCCAAAATGTGCTTTTTGGGTTCCCAACTTCAATACCAGGCATCTATTGTTGTCAGTTGGGCATCACTTCTACCTGTAGCGAGGGGTGTGTAGCAGGTACCGCTATGCGAAAGGCAATAAAGGGAAAAATTGGATTGGGGAGCCAGTACTTCCAGGCAATCATGGTTTCCTTTTCTCCATTGTCGAGTTTAAGGTGATACCAGAAGTAGATGAATTTATAGGGGCAAATGCCGGGTACTCCACTGAACTTGAACCCGTCTGTTTTAAGGTATTTAGATGAGATGTAGTAGTTGCCTTCAAAGGCGGTAATACCCCAACCCACAGGTCCCTCAGCAATAAGCTCACCTGAGGATGTGTGAAAGATTCTGATCTTTCTACCCGACTTCCCCATCGTCCAGCTTCATCTTGATATAATGTCGGTCGTATTCAAATACTCCTGTTTCCCGATGAGCACTGATTACATTGTTAACAGTCTGTCTGCTGGTAGAGGTCAACTTGGCAATATCCGTATGGCTATAAGGGTTTTTCGCGTGGAACAGGCCACCCTCCTCCTTTTGGCCATTTTCGCTGACGTGGTCTTTGATAAAATCAAGAATACGGGTTTTAGCATCTTTATAGAGAAGGTCTTCAAGTCTGCGTTCCATCTTGCTCACCTTCTTCCAGGATATCTTGGTGATGGCATTGTTTAGCCTGGGATACTTGCCGAGCAGTTGTTCCATCATATCAGCCTCTATAAAGCAGATTTGAGTTTCTGAAAGGGTTTTGGCAAAATAGCTCGGACCTGATTCACCCATGATCCTTGACTCGCCAAAAATGTGACCCCTGCCCAGTACGTATCGGAGTGTTTCATTACCTTCCTCATCACGGTGGCCTATCTTTACCTGGCCTTTCTTAATGAAATAGACAGTCTCTTCAGGTTGGCCCATATCATGAATATAAGCTCCCTTCATGTAGGTTTTCATTACTAAAAGATGACAGAGTTTCATCATTTCGCCCATACCGATGCGCGTCATCATATTGAAGGATTCCTCCAGGTACCAGTATTTTACAATATTCATGATCAGGAAATGAAGTCAGGTGCTTTTTGCCTTTTGAAGTTACCATTAATTGACCAGAATACGCCTTGCCCGTATGAGCCGGAAATTTGAATTATCTGCATAAACCATTCGAAGCTAGTTGAACTATGGCTTCATACCCACAACAGATTTTTTACAATGTACTTCAGTTTACACTTCTCAATACTGGCCTTTCCATCTGTTGAGAGCAATGGGCTAATTGCCTTTGTGAATCTCTGAACTCTTTAATGCCGGATTATGGACGAAACGAAAAATAATAAAGCCGACAATAAGTCGCTCATGAAAGAACTGGGAGTTGATAAAGACAGGCTGAAGGAGCTTAAGAAAAAACTCTCAAAAGTAGATCCGCGATCTGAAAGAGGCACAGAGACGCTCTTCAGACTTGCCTCAAAAAACCATTATACCCTCAATACCATGGTGGATCGTAAGGCGAATATCATGATTTCTATCAATGCTATTATTCTTTCCATCATCATAGGTACGGTCATGAATCAGCTGGATACGGATCCTCATTTGGTCTATCCGGTGGTGATGTTGCTATTTACAAACCTTACCTCAATTGCCTATGCCGTGCTGGCTACAAGGCCGGATCTGACACACGGAAAGGTAGATTTAGGCTCAGCCAAGAGGCGCAGTGCCGGGTTGTTGTTTTATGGTAATTTTCAAGACCTGGAAGAGGATGACTATGTGGCGGGAATGCGATCGCTGATTTATGGTGGAGATGACCTGTACGATGCCATCTCCAGAGATATATACCAGCTAGGTAAGCGACTGAAAGTTAAATTCGGTTTTTTAAGAAAGGCCTTTAATGTATTTGTAGTAGGTATTATACTATCAGTGTTGGCCTTTATAGCATGCCATGTGTTTTTTGCGTAAGCGTGTATTACAGCATTACAGGAAGACCTGAAAATATGGTCCTTTTCGATTTTTTGTGGGCAAGATGTGTGGATTCTACATTTCGGATGATCTCTTTCAGATAATTTTGCTCCAGCAACATAATAGCCGTTTGGTAACATTGTAATTCATAGTCCGGATCGAAGGAAACATCCATTTCCTCAAGCGAATCGATCGTAGTTTCACGATCAATTTCGTTTCGATTATATCGATCAAAGAGCTCAATATAAATTTCTTCTTCCTCCACCTGATAATAAGTTCCATTTTTTGAATCTAAAAAACTAACATATTATTCAATATGTTAAATTTTGATTCGCTGCCCTAAATCAATCCTCCAATTGAGATGAATTCACTTAGCCTTTTTAATTCCCCTTTTACCCTTAGTTGTATTCAACTAATAGAGGTAAGCAAAATCTTGGGATTATTCTAGTGTGGTTCTTGCGGAGTCCCTGTTTGCAGCCCTCGTTTGCAGGCGTGAAAGTAGTATTTAGCAGACCAATTTGTAGCCGTAACCCCTGACATTCAAAATCTCCACAGACTTGTCTTCACTGAGTTTCTTTCTCAATTTTGATATAAAAACATCCATGCTGCGAGCGTTAAAAAAATCGTCACTACCCCAAAGCTGATTGAGAATCAGGCTTCGGTCTGTCACTGCATTCCTGTTTTCGCTTAGGTGAAAAAGAAGCTGTGCTTCTCGGTGGGTAAGTTGGAGTTCCTGCTCTCCCAAAGTAAGCTTTTGTTTGGGCAGGCTGAACTTATAGCTGCCTATCATGATGGCCTCTTTTGATTCCCTTCGCTTTTTTCTGTCGAGCAGGGCATGGATTCTCACAATGAGCTCTTCCATACTAAAGGGCTTTTTCAGGTAATCGTTACCGCCAAGTCCAAAGCCCTCTACAACATCCTCAGTACGACTTTTTGAGGTAAGGAAAATGATAGGTACGTCCTGGTTGGTAGCTCTTATTTCCTGAACCAGGGTAAAGCCGTCTTTCTTCGGCATCATTACATCTAATACCAGTATCTCAGGATTTTCGCTTTTGTATTTCTGATGAGCCTCCACTCCGTCCTCACAAAGAGTTACCTCGAAGCCACGTGTTTCAAGGCTTTCTTTGATGATCATGCCCAGGGCAGTCTCATCTTCGGCAAGTAAAACACGGATTTTATCTTCCATCAAATGGCTACTTCAAAACTGGTGCTATTGGGAGCCAGAATAAGCTCAATGGTGCCCCCGTGCTTTTCAATGATTTTTTTAGTGTAATAGAGGCCTATGCCAAAACCTTTTACATCATGCTGATTACCCTTGGGTATGCGGTAGAATTTGTCAAAAACCCTTTCTCTATGACCTTTTTCTATAAAACCTCCGTCATCTTTTACGATTACCTGAACAGAGTTCAATTGTCGGGCCAGTGAAACGGAGATGTGTTCTCCACCATACTTAATAGCATTGTCTATCAGATTAGACATGGCGTTTTCAAGGTGAAAGGCATCGGCCTCAATCACGACATCGTTGGTGGCATCCAGCAGCTCAATCTTTTTATCGGTGGCAACCATGCTGTACTTCTCTACCATGGTATGAAGTAATAGGCTAAGGTTGACTGGAGTTTTGTTGAGCTCAAGAGCTCCGGTATCCAGTGTAGCCGTTTCCAGCAGTTTCTCCACCATGACATTGAGCTTTTTCAGCTGTTCGTTGGAGATGTCAAGGTACTTTTCCGTTTTGGCCGGATCATTCTTATCGTTGAAGTTCGCAATTGCCTCGATGGCTGTGGCTACCGTGGCGATGGGAGTTTTAAACTCATGGGTAATATTGCTGATCAGGTCATTTTTGATCTCAGCCAGCTGCTTTTGCTGATTGATGATGCGGTACAGATACAGCAGTGCACCTACTACAGTAAGCGAAATAAGCAGAGATATGATGAGGTCTGTCAGACCTCTTTGCAATATGGCGAGGGATGCGTTGGTGTAGCGCATCTCCAGCATTTCCGGCCCGAGCTGATAAGTAGAATTGGCCCGGGTAGACATGACAAATCTGCTATCTCCGGGGTTGTTATAATCCACAAAACTACTATCCATCTTTATCCCTCGGAAGGCAAATTCTATATCCAACTGCTTCCTGGATAGCTCATCCGCTACATGCCTATGGAGCTCGCTGTAGTCCATTTCCTCATAGAGTGATATGAAAAACTGCCTGGCAAAATTGCCAAAATCATCACCTTGATTGAAAAGCGAATCAGCGATTACTTTAACAGACGATATACTGGACGGATTAATTGCTTTAAGCTCCGTGTTTCCAGTGATGGTAATGGTGGGACTATTGACTGAGAACTTCAGACTATTGCTACTTGCGGTATCGATTCTGCGGGTTGGGAGCCTTCTTTCTTTAAAATTAAAGCTCTGAAAATAACCTCTATTATGCAGAGAGTCATCGGTGGAGTGACTATTGATTCGGTTGATACGATTGAGAAATCTCCCGTCATCAGTGGAGCTATCCGAGAGTACCAGAATTGACTGGTTTTCCTTCGCCAGATCGGCATAGTAAGACTCAACGCCATTGTCAAGTGCTTGCTGTACCTCGTTCATCAGGGTCTGCTTGTTCAGCTGGTAGTTCTGTATGTTTCTATATACCTGTATGCCTACCGTTACCAACACAGTAAACGAAATCAGATAGATAACGGCCTTGAACTTACCCTTTTTCACAGTTCAAATATACGGACTAGAATGTGCCTGCACCGAACTGTTAACACACGTTAACACACGTTAACCGAGTGTTTGCAGTCAAGCAGGTTCTTTTGTAGACGTCAAAGTATAATTCAACAGAACATGAAAAAGCGTAGCACAAAAACTTTTATAATCGCCATAGTCGCCCTGTTCATAACAGCAGGGCTTTATGGTCAGAACTTTCAGGGTGAGGCCACTTACCAGTCGTCCAGAAAAATGAGCGGCATGCAGATAAAGATGGATGGCATGACTCCCCAGATGGAGGAACAGCTCAAAGCTCAAATGGCCAAGCAGGCTCAAAAGGAGTATACATTAAAGTTTAACCTGACAGAATCTGTTTGGAAAGAGGTAGAAAGCCTGGAAGGTGGAGGTCCTTCAGGAGCTTCGGCATCTGGTGGCAATGTGGTTATCAAAATCGCAGGTTCTGGCACTAATGGGTCGCTGTATAAAAATACAGCTGAACTCAGACATCTGGAAGAAATAGAACTTTTCAGTAAGCCATTTCTCATTGATGATGAACTCGAATCGCGAGAGTGGGAGCTTACCGATGAAACCCGGAAAATTGGAAGTTACTCTGCACAGAAGGCTATTTACTCAATAATCGCGGAACGAAAGGTCATGACCTTTGGTGATGGGGAAGATGGAGAAATGAAAGTCATTTCCGATACCGTAAAAATAGAGGCCTGGTACACACCTGAAATTCCAGTGTCTCATGGCCCGGACGACTATTGGGGACTGCCTGGCCTTATTCTCGAAATAAACGATGGGACCACCACATTTTTATGTACTAAGGTTGTACTCAACCCTGAAGGTGGTGTAAACATTAAAGTGCCCTCAAAAGGCAAGAAGGTTAATCGCAAAGAGCTCGCTGTGATTCGCGAAGAAAAAACTGCTGAGATGATGAAGAACATGAAGAATGGCAATGGCAGCTTCAGGATTAGCACCGGAGGTTAACGTCTGAATTTTTCACAGGTCAATTCAAAACAACATGAAGAAACGATTAGTCATTTTAATGCTCATGCTAGGGCTTTCGGTAACAATGAAAGCTCAGCAAAAAATTGCCTTTGTGGGTGATGTACGTGACTCCGTGGGCGCCCCATTGGAATTTGCCAACGTGCTGGCAATGGATACGGTCAAAAATACGATTGCCTCTTTCGGAGTTACTAATAAACTAGGTGAATTTAAGCTGAGCCTGGTTGAGGGAAAGGTATACAAGCTTAAGGTTAGTTTCATAGGGTTTCTACCCTTTGAAAAAGTATTTACTGCCAAAGACACCAATGGAGTGCCTTTTTTAATCACGCTCAGTAATGATGTCACGCAGCTCGATGCAGTAGAAGTGGTGACAGAAATGCCAGTGCTTATTCAGGGAGATACCATTACCTACAAAGCAGATGTATTTACTCAAGGCAATGAACGGAAACTAGGCGATGTGCTCGAGGATTTGCCTGGCTTTGAAGTGGATGAGAACGGTGAGGTGAAAGTTCAGGGTAAGAAGGTAGATAAGGTGCTGGTAGATGGTAAGGAATTCTTTGAAGGAGATACCAAGCTTGCTACTAAAAACCTGCCTGCCAATGTAGTAGACCGGGTACAGGTACTTCAAAACTATAACGATGTCGGGCCATTAAGTGGAGTCAATAATAGTCAGCAGATGGCTTTGAACATTCAACTGAAGGATGACAAAAAACGCATGGTTTTTGGCGATTTTACGGCAGGTGGAGGCCCTGAAAATCGGTATAGGGCTCATATAAACGCGTTCTATTACGACCCTAAGGTCAATATAAACTTTATCGGAGATGCGAATAATGTGGGAGAGCTGGCCTTTACCATGGGAGACTATTTCAGGTTTGGTGCCGGCCTGGGCAGCTTCGCCCGCAGATCAGGCTCAAGCTTTCAGGTAAGCAGCGATCAAACTGGTATTCCCATGGCACAGCGCAATAATGCCAGGGAGCTGAACAATCAGCTCGGAGCGCTGAATTATAATTTCACTCCAAGTACAAGGTGGCAGTTTTCAGGTTTTGCCATTGGCTCCAAAGTCAATAATACCTTGGGTTCTGTACAACTGCGAAATTATATCCTACAGCCAGGAGACAATCAGGAGGTACTTTCTTCTACACAGAATGTAAGAAGCACCGGAGGCCTGGCGAAATTCGGAGCCAAGTATATGCCCAATCCAAGCCTGCAAATAGATTATAGTGTGTTTGGCAGGCTTACAGAGATTGAGAACAGAGATACCCAGAATTCTCAGTTTACGGGTTTTACCAATGAAATTGCCGGACTCACCACGCAGCAACCCATGGCACTGGAGCAGCAGCTGAGGGCTTTTTATGCACCTGACGACAAGAATGTAATGTCCTTCGAGGGTTCTTATAAATACCAGGAGCAAGACCCCACCTATGATTTGGCGACCACGCAGCAGCCGTTTGCTTCGATTATCCCTTTACTGGGATCAGGCGATGACTATAATCTGCTTCAGTTCAAAGATGTGACCACGCATAGTCAGGAAGCCGCGCTGAATTATTACAGGATTCTCAATAAGACCAATCACATCAATTTTAAGATTGGTAACAGCTATTCCAGCCAAAAGCTAAGCTCTAATCTGATCGAGAGAACAAGTGATGGCGGAGACAGTCCCATCACCAATAGTGAGCTCACAAACCTGGTAGATTATACTTTCAAGGATTACTACGCTGGTATCTTGTATAAAACCAAACTTGGAAAACTTACTTTGACTCCGGCCCTCAATCTACACCATTATGACATTGAAAATGTGCAGAATGGTGTTTCAGAGGGCTTTAAAAAGACGCTGTTGCTACCATCGATAACGGCACGTTATCGCTTCAGAAGCTCCCATAGTCTTACAGTCAATTATAATGTGAACGCTGAGTTTACGGATGTACAGAATTTGGCTCAGGGTATTATTGTGAGGAGTTATAACTCACTCTTCGGAGGTAATCCACTGCTGCAGAACAACTGGTACCACAGAACACAAGTGAACTATAGCAATTTCAATATGTTCAATAACCTGAATGTATTTGGAGCATTGACCTACCAGAAGAAGTTCGATGACATCACCAATATCATCCAGTTCAACGGCCTGGAAAGGGTCAATAGTCCGATCAATATCGATCCTGCTAACGAAATCCTGACAGGCTCTGCCAGTGTGAGCAAAGGCTATGGAAATATCAGGTTGAGCGGCTCAGGTAACTGGACCAGAAGTACCACTAACAATCGTATCAGCGATATAGCCAACGAGAATGTAAGTTTTCAACAGCGCTATAGGTTTGGTGTTAGAACTACCATAGTATCAAATATTCATTTAAACCTTAATTATGAGATGTCCTACAATAAATATGAGGCACGTTCCATAACCAGCAAGTTTGAAAACCATCGTCCTTCAGGCGGACTGGAAATCGACTTTCTCAAAGGCTTCAACCTGGATATTGACTATGAGTACAATAGCTACCTGAACAAGAGCAATGACACAGAGAGTAACTATGATCTGCTCAGCGCCAAGTTAAGGTATAGAAAGGACAAGAGCCCCTGGGAGTTTAGGGTAGAAGGCATGAACCTGATGAATACTACGGGAATCCGCAGAGATTCATTCTCAGAAAGTCTGATCAGCACCTTTGAGTATTTTATTCAGAAGCGTTACTGGCTCTTCAGCGTAATGTACGACCTCTGATCAGCTGAAAATCTTTTATGAAAGCCATGGAAGTCTCTTTCATGGCTTTCTTATTTTTGATCAATGAACAAATTTCAACCGGTCGATTTTCAGGACTTTGACGACCTCTATGCCTTTTTACCCGATCATGAGCTGAAAATGGTAAAGGCACTCAGGGCTTTGGTTTATGAGTGTATTCCCGAAATAAAAGAGAAGCTATCCTATAACGTCCCTTTTTTCAGGCTTCACCGGAATATCTGCTTTATCTGGCCCGGTTCGGTTCCCTGGGGAGGCACTTTTGAGGGCGTGCAGTTTGGGTTTACCAAAGGGCACCTGCTCGCAAATGAAGACGGTTACCTGGATGCTGGTAAACGTAAGTATGTGCGTATTCGTAAGTTCCAGTCACTGGAGGAGATTGATTTTGAAAAGCTACGACTGCTGTTGTTTGAAGCACAGATCATTGATACGGAAACCAAATAGGCTCTCAGCAGGTTGATCTAAAAAAACACTATGTCCAATACAAACCTGATTATAGAAGAACGTAGCCGCGATATCGGAGATTTCCTGGTAGGCCGGCTTATCCCTTTTCGTAAAAAACGAATGGTTGGGCCCTTTATCTTTATCGATCATATGGGACCTTCGGTAATCAAGCCGGGCCATTATATGGACATAGGGCAACATCCACACATTGGTTTGTCTACACTGACCTATTTGCTGGAAGGACAAGTGATGCATCGTGACACCTTAGGCACTGAACAACTGGTAACCCCGGGCTCTGTTGGGTTTATGACTTCTGGTAGAGGAATTGTACATACCGAAAGAACTCCTGAAGTTTTACGGGACGGAGGCGAATACCCTGTTCACGGATATCAGATTTGGGTGGCGCTACCCAAGGCACTGCAACAAATGGAACCAGAGTTCTCTTTTACACCGGCTGAAAATCTGCCTTTCTGGTCTTCTGAAGGTCTAGATTTTACCCTGGTGGCAGGAGAAGGTTATGGTCGTAAGTCACCCGTTCCCGTGTTTTCTGAACTTTTTATGATCGAGGCAAAATCTACTCAAAAGACAATACTGGATGTAAAAGCTAAGGTAAGGGGGGAGATAGGCATTGTGGTTGTTGAAGGTTATATAGAAGCTTGTGCAGAAAGAATCGAAAGCGGTCATATGCTGGTCTCCAAAGAAGAAGATCTTTGCAGGATTGTCATAGGTGAGAATACCCATATCTTTCTTTTCGGAGGTCAACCCTTTGATGAGGAACGTCTCATTTACTGGAATTTTGTTTCCACTGAAAAAGCGCTGATAGAGCAGGCGAAAGAAGACTGGAAAAACAAGAAGTTTGAGATGGTACCCGGTGAAAGCGGCTATATTCCTTTGCCAGGTTAAGAGCTATCTTAGCCTGATTCGTTAAGACTTGTTGCCTGGTATTTATGGCTTTATTTCTCAGGAGTTCTGGCCTTTTCTCCGCTTTATCAAAATGAAGCTTGCGACTAATGCAAGTAATAGGACAAGAGCTAAATATTGGGTTAAGTTTCCAGACTTTTTGAGATCTATAGGAGAGGTATCTCCAATCACGATAAAACTTCCCCAGAAGTAAGGGCTCGAAGTATTACTGTCGGATGACTCTAAAAAGGTAAGTTTAGCCTTTTGTAAAGCCTCATCCTTGCTTAATCCTGCTTTCAGGTTCTCATAGAATTTCTTGACTATATCGGCTCCTATCTGATCATTGACCTTCCATAACGTAGTAACAATGCTGGGTACTCCGACCGAGGCAAATCCTCTTGCTACGCTGAAGGAGCCTTCAGCAGTGGATAGCTTTCCGACACCAGACTCACAGGCACTTAGTACGACCATACGCGGATTGAGCCTGATCCCATACAGATCGTAAGTATTAAGACTGTAATCTGTATCTCCATTAAAAATCAGCGATGAATTAAACCGATTATTTAAGTCGGCTTTGCCGTGTAGTGCCAGATGCAGCACATCGTAGTCTTTGGCCTTTTCTAGAAACCTTCGTTTATCTCCACTGTTTCCGCTATAAAAAGTACCTGTGAAATTGCTCCTCAGAAACTCAACCTCAGCCACTGCACCGGGAAGCCCCCCTAAACCGGAACGCTCGTCAGCTATCCCTTCCCCGTCATAGCCGAAAGCCAAAATACCCTTTCTGTTACGGGCTAAAGTTCCTGTTTGCATGTTGCTTGCCGAAAGTTGATAAGAGATGATATAGTCATGAATTAAGTAATGAGCTTGCTTAAAGCTGGTTAAATCATCCTGCTTTTTCGTCACAAGTAATTCAAATGGGAGCAGATTAAGTTTGTCATCAGCGATTATGGTCATCCTGGAAACTTCAGTGTCGAATGCATCCACCACAGGAGACAAGAGTTTCTCGTAAAGGGAATGGGCCCTGTCCTGGAATTGATTTAGTTCGTCAACCGAAGGATTGATCTTTGTACCGATCTGTTCCAGAAAAGTGTTTAATGTCTGGTCAAAAGCCGAATCCCTCGGTATATGAAAGAGCTTCTTCTCAGTTTTTGACACGGCCAGTGTAGTGATGCTATGATCCCCTACAAAGTACTCCAGGATTACTTCATCATTATTGGCTGGATGGTAAAGATCTTTGATTTTGTCAAGGTCAGAAACAGGGCTTAATAAAAGATCGGTTGGTTGATATTCTTTTTTGAGGTGTTGTTTTATACGGTTATACTCATTGTTCCAAAAGAATTTTTGTTTGTTTAAAACTCTGATTGAGTCGCTGTCAATGGACTTTGCGAATAATTCATTGAGATGATTGTCTAACCTGGCAACCGCACGTTTTGCTTCGATAAATCCAATCCTGACTGAATCTGGAATAGAATTATTGTTGACAAGCCTGAATTCACCCATTTCATCCACAAGAAGCCTGGATTTGCCCGAAGTCAGGTAGGCCATAGCCTGATCCAGGAACTTCGGATTTTGACTTTCTTCATAAAGAAGGTACAAGGCTTCTAAAACAGTTTCATAGGCTGATTTGAACCATTCTGAATGGAGTAGTACACTTTCCGACTCGTAAAGAGTATTTCGCTTATCATCGAGTACTTTTTGAATTACCTCAGCACGTGACACTACGGCATGCAGATACTCCTTTCTATCTGCGGGTCTTTCCTTATAAACCGCCATTTGTTGAAGCATCTGGGAATGCAGAACGTCTAGTGTTTCAAAAGAGACCAAATTGGATTCTAATTTGGGGTTGGAAAGAAACCCTCCGGTATGTGAAGGCTCGAGGCTCGTGAGTGCACTATCGATATAAACCAGGGCCTTTTCCTGATCGCCTGCCATGCTGTAGTGCTCAAAGAAATACAGATAAAAAGGAGAATGCTCAGCATGGGCTTCTCCAAAAATACGCTTGTTTAATTTCAGGCCCTGCTGCAAATGAAGCTCACTTGACCTGAAATCTCCTTTACGGGCTTCCACCGAGCTGATGTTCAGAAGCAAACCGGCATAGATACTATTTTTGATTCCCTGATTTTCCAGAATATCCCTGCATATGTTATACCAGGTCATGGCAGAATCGAACTCATCAAGCCCTTCATAATTGATACCCATTAGGTTGTAGTACTGGATCATTGTATAATCGTCAGGTGAAAGTCTTTTCTTGGCAAGGTCAACGAGATGCTCTGTATGGTAGAGCGATTCTTTATACTGCTTGTTGTAGTAGTAGTTGACACAAAGCCAAAAGAGGTTTTCTTCATAGAAGCCATCGAAGGTCAAATCTCGCTTTTCTTGTGCATCCATGATTCTCATGAGTTCCATTCCATAAGAGATGGCTTTTGAAAAATCCCCTGAACTTGCATAAAACTGAGCATAACCCAGATATAAAGAATTTTGATTGTTTTCAGGAGACACATAATAATGGCCATAGTCTTTCAACAACGCTTTTCTGATATCAAGATATTTTAAAGTGGAGTCCGTGGCTCCCGGTGCGGAAGAGGATACATAAGCCCTATACTTGTTTGATGTGATGGCTTTGTAGAGAAAAACGCTTTGATATGGGCCTTTTAAATAAGCCTCTAAGGCAGCATCAGCAGCGTTTGCACATTTTGCCTGACTTTCCTCGTCCATACGTGCATAAATATGTGACAGTACGGAGTAATACTTGGCAATCAGAATGTTGTTGGTAATTTCCCAATCATCAAGTAATTGCTTAATCAGCTCACACTGCTCAAGGGCTTTTTCTGTCTTTAGCTCAGACGTGTACAGAGAAGCTTTGTATTCCTGGCTGACTATATAGGTAATGGTATCGGCTGAAGTTTTAAGCTCCTTTTGTAGAAAGTCAGTTTCAAGGGTTTCGATCAGACGATATGCCCTGTTGTAGTTTTCTTGGTTTTTGGAGTCCAGTAGGTCGCCAATCTCTCCAAGGACCGGGGTTGGATGATCATATACCTCCATACCATTATTGGGAAGTACATATTTCTGAGCGAGACAAGGGATGCTCAAAAATGAAATTGAAAAGACAAATAAGAGGAGGAGCCTGCTTTTGGGCAGGAGGGCTACGAAATACGACATGATTTTACACTCTTCAGGTAAGTACAAGATGTGGATTTTATTATGAGATACAAAAGAGCCCATTCTAATTTGGCCCTTTCTATACAGTGAGTTTTCATGCACTTAAGGAAAGAAATAGCTCTTAGATGGGGTATTCGTAAGAAATCAGCTATGTTCCCTCGTCTGAATGTGCTAGCTCTAATAGTCACGCCAAAACCTGATTTTGATCAGTATTTCTGCTTGTGATGAGCCGCACCTTTGTACCGAACAAAGGCAGAGACCCAATGACCAGACGTAAGCTCTTTGAGCGGATTCACCTTAGGTTTGAAATAGAAAGAGCACATTTCAGAGAAGCTCTGGCTTATGTACCACGGCCTCTCCTTTCCCGTCACCTCCTATTGTTTCTGGGAAGCCTTATCATGGCTTCTATGGTGTCTGTTCTGATGCTTGAAAGCCAGCCACAGGAAATTGCCTTTATGGGAGGAGTCTTTGTACTGGCGGCCCTGCTTTGGGTTACTGAGGCCTTGCCCTTGTTTGCCACTGCTTTGTTGGTCATCGGGTTGGAAATTATCCTACTGTCCAATCCCGGAGGCTGGCCAGGCTTCGGTTTTGCTTCAGGCATCAACCCGACTTATAATGACATACTGTCTCCATTCGCAGACCCCATTCTGGTGCTCTTTTTGGGAGGCTTTATCCTGGCGAGGGCAGCCGTAAAAGAAGGAGTGGACAAGGCATTGGCTAGTAGCATTCTAAGAGTTTTCGGAGGCAAACCTGCCATGGTTTTGCTGGGACTTATGCTTATTACGGCTGTATTTTCCATGTTTATGAGCAACACGGCCACTACAGCTATGATGATTACCCTGGTCTCGCCTTTGTTGGTCAATCTGCCCAATGGTGACCCACTGAGGAAAGGGCTGATCCTATGTATTCCCTGTGCGGCTAATATCGGAGGTATGGGCACACCCATTGGTTCACCCCCAAATGCAGTGGCCATTGGGTTCTTACGCAATGAGGGGGTGCCCATAGACTTTCTTACCTGGATGGTCATAGCCGTTCCCCTGGTGCTTTTGCTATTACTAATCAGCTGGTGGGCCATCAGCCGCATCTATCGCTCTCCTAACCCCGAGGCAAGACTGATTTCTCAGAAACAAGTGATCAAACCCAGGGGCTGGTTTGTCATCTCTATCTTTTCAATTACCATTTTATTGTGGCTCACTGACCAATGGCACGGTTTACCATCTGCCGTAACGGCTTTGTTTCCAGTGCTGGTTTTTACGGCTACCAGTATCATTGATAGAAAAGACTACAACAATCTGGAATGGCATATTCTGGCATTGATTGCTGGGGGAATTGCCCTGGGATTAGGAATGAAACTAAGCGGTCTCGATACCTTGTTGGTGGCGTTGATCCCATCATCTTCCTCCTTTGTTTTCAGCATGCTGATTGTAGCCACCGTAGTACTTAGCATTTTCATGTCCAATACCGCTGCAGCTAACCTGATCATTCCCCTGGGTATTTCACTGGCTACTATGTCTTATGGCAGTGATGAACCGCAGGTTGCCTACTATGGCCTGTCCATTGCTCTGGCTTCCAGTGCTGCTATGGCTCTGCCCATCAGTACACCTCCCAATGCAATTGCCTATGCTAAGGGCATGGTGGAAACCAAAGATTTTGTGAAAATCGGGGGCTTTGTGAGTTTATTGGCCATCATACTCATTAGTCTGCTTGGTCCGCAGGTAATAGCCTTCTGGCAGGAAGTAATGTAGATTGGTGTGAAGTCCTAACTATAGTTATCGGAGAGAATTTTTGCCGAGAGTAAGCACAATGGAATACCGCCACCAGGGTGCACGCTGCCTCCGCAGAAATAGAGGTTTTTAATGTTTTTAGAGAAGTTGGCATGCCTAAGAAAGGCTGCATATTTGTTGTTAGAGCTATTGCCATAAAGCGCTCCCTGGCTTGAGGATGTTTTGACCTCTATGGTTCTGGGATCAAGAATGTCTTCCACTTCTATCAGGGGCTCAATGTCTGTTTTGAGCTGCTTAGAGAGCTTGTTGAGAATGCTCTGCTTTGCTTCCGTAACCAACTTATCCCAATCCTGTCCCTGGTTGTTGGGTACATTAATCATGGTAAACCAGTTCTGACATCCTTCCGGGGCATCATCTGGTTTGTGCGTTGAGGTGATGTTTACATATACCGTAGGATCGGGATGTATGCTCCCCTTCTTAAAGATATGTTCAAACTCACCTTTGTAGTCTTCAGAAAAGAAAATGTTGTGTAAGTCGAGCTCGGGAAATATCTTTTTTATCCCCCAGTAAAAGATCAGGGCGGAACTGGATTTGGCTTGCCTCAAAAGCTTTGTGGGCTGGGAATGACCCTTGAGCAGATGCTTGTAAGTAGCCACTACATCCATATTGCTGACGACCCTGTCTGACTTATGAAAGCCCATACTGGTATTAACTCCCTTGGCAGCTCCTTCATGCACTACAATACTCTTGACCTTGGTACCAAACTGAAACTTAACCCCCATCTTTTTTGCCAGCTTATACAGACTCATGGTGATATCATGCATGCCTTTGGTAGGGAAGTAGGCCCCTTTGTCAAACTCCAGGTGAGGAATGATATTGAGTGTTCCGGGGGTCTGATAGGGGTCAGAACCATTATAGGTGGCATAACGATCGAAAAGCTGTACGACTTTCAGGCTATTAAATCGTTTTTTATTCACCTGATTCATAGTTCTGCCAAAGTCGAATTTGGAGAGCTTCGAGTAGGCTTTCATGGCTTGTCCGTTCAACCAGGTAGACCGTTTGTGCAATGATTTGTGCATGAAAAGCGGGGCCAGGTTCTCATAGAGAAAGGCGCTTTTTTCCAGGGCCTTGTGAATGTTAGCCTCCGGTTCTCCGGTTTTCGCATGGACCTCTTTTGCGAATTTATCCTGATCACTATAGGCCTGTATAAAGGTGCCGTCAGGGTAAAAGTAATGGCAGGTAGTGTCTAATTGTTGATAAGTAAAGAAATCTTCGGTTTTGACTTTGCAGAGCCTGAACAGGCTTTCTACTTCTTCAGGTAAGGTAAAGAGTGAGGGGCCTGCATCGAAGCGATAACCCTTGAGGTGTATTTCTGTGAGCTTACCACCAGGGTACCTGTTGGCCTCCAAAACGGTGACTATTTGTTTCTTTTTAGCAAGACGAATTGCAGTGGCGATACCAGCTATACCGGCACCGATAACGATGACAGATTTCCCCATTAGGTAGTGAATAGAAAGTGCTATTAGCGGCCGCGGGTTGAGGGGTGCATCGGAACGTTTGAGTAGCACTTTCAATATGATTTAGGAAAGTTTTTTTTCCAAATATCAGACATGAAAATTAGCGTATTGTTAACGGTAATCTTGGGTGCAGTGATAGATTGTTAGAATAGTAAAAAATATACCTCAGTTCCTACAATTTACTTTGGCAAGGCGGTTGTAAGTTTTTGTGTGGTATTTCGATATAGGTTGTCACTGTTCTTTTATATCGGAACGGTGGGCAATTCGTTACTTTATAATACTGACTTCTGTATTTGAGAAGGAATCAATACAACCTGTACTTATTCGTTTAAAAGCATTAAAAGCAAATGGGCAGATGACCAGCTGAAATGCCTGGCATTGAGTCTCTCTCCGGTTACAGGGTGATAATTCTCATGAATAGGAGTTCCCTTTTCCTTTAATCCATCTGCGTTCGCAATGAGCTTTCTGATGACTTTTTCGGCTGCCTCAGGTCTACCGTATTGTTCAAAAGCCTGAACCCCGAAATACACCTGATCGAGCCATACCGGTCCTCTCCAGTAACCATTTCTGGGATTGAACTTTGGATGATCTTTCGTGAAAGTGGGCAAAGGAACAAAAGTGTCGAACTTCGATGTATCCAGCATGATTTCGAAAACCTTATCTGCCTGAGCCTGGGTGGCCACTCTCGCCCAAAGAGGAGTCCAGCCTTCTGTGCCTTCTACTTGTTTCAGCTCAGTGGATGAAATCACCTTGTCATAGAAATAACCGGCTTCTTCAGAATAGAAGTTGGCTCCAATTGCATCTTTTAAAGCTTCTGCTTCCTGGTCGAGGGCCGTTTTGTCCTCGATGAAACCAAGTACTTCAGCCATCTGCGAGAGGTACTGTTTTTCCGCATATAAATAGGCATTTAAATCCACCGACTCCTGGTTCAGCGACCAGCCCTGCTCGTTGTTTTTGAGCATGATGGCATCATCGAACCTTACTGCATTGTCCATGCCGCTTTCCCAGGCAGCAGCAATACGCGTGCCGTCCGTAGAGCCATATTCGCAAAGTCCGTTTTGGTCGTGGTCTCGGTAGATGTACCACCATTTATGGTATTTCAATACTTTTGGATACATCTCTTCCAGAAAGGCCCGGTCGCTTGTGACTTCATAAATCTTCCATATGGCCCAGGCCGAAAGAGGGGGCTTGGTATCACGCCAGTTGTTCCATTCCTTGTTTCGATAAATCACATCGGGCACCATTCCCATTTCATCCTGATAGTCATACATCACGCGCATCTGATCCTTGGCCAACTCCGGAGCAAACTTTACCAGGGCGACAGCGTGTTTCCAAGAATCCCATGACCAGACCCCGTGAAAGCCCCGATAGGCGTAAGATGGAAACAAACCATTGTAATGCAGGTCCTGTGCCGGGCTACGCCAGTTGTTCATTAGCGTGTTGAGTGCTTTGACTGCTACTACATCATATTCCGGGTATTTCAGATCAAGTACTCTTTCGAGGTAGCCATTCCAGCGCTCTGCATTGGCAGCAAAATGGACTTCGGGGTTTTTAAGAGCCTTTGTGATGTTATCCTGGTCTTTCTGCTCCTCCTCTGAGTCAAAATAGACCGATGTGGTATGGTAAAATTCTATTACTTCTCCTGGTGACAGGGTGTGAGGCTCACCAATACGGAGGGCATAGGAGTTTCGGTTCACTTCTGTGTGCGAACTCATTTGGTAAGGGCCCTCTTCAAAGGTGAGTTTCGCAAGCCCGCGCTCTTTTAAAGGGATAAGAATAGTACCCTTGACAAATGCCTGATCAGAGGCTGCGTAGTAAGAGCCAGTCCAGTTTTGTATTAAGTTTTGGAGCTTGTCAGCCGTATTTTTTACTGTTGTTTTAACCAGGGAAGTGCGGTCAGAGACAAAAATCAATTCCATTTCTATCGAAAGTTCCCCTAGCCTGAATGACTGCCAGAGCTTCCCGGGATAGTAATGAGTCTTAAAGTCAGATGCCTGATCTGTATTCAGACTTTTGCCGGTCTCTGAGTCCACCAGTTGTAACTGACTAAGGCCGGCACTCATCCATTCACCATCTCCCTGGGTCATCAGAAAGGGTCCGGGAAAAGTACCTGCATTACCCTCTTCAGGCAGAGCAAAACTGTGCCAGGCGCCCAAATCGGAGAAGCTGGAGAGCCCGTAGTGCCTTACGGAATCAGGGGCATTTCTCAAATTGAGTACGTCAGGGTATTGCTCCTGAAGGAGAGGAGTGACCTCTTTACTTGTACTATTAGTGTTGCAGGCCGTAACCGCCAACACCAGGGCCGAGATGGTTAATAGTTTAAAAAATAGTCTCATGGTATAGTTGTTATCAGCCGATTGCTTCCTGTCGAATGGCTTCGATATCTGCAATGCTCGTAGCTACCTTTTTGCCAAGCCTTCTGGAGCCACCCGCTGTGATCACGAAGTCTTCTTCAACGCGCATGCCTCCAAAGTCTTTATAACCTTCCAGCTTATCGTAGTTGAGAAAATCCATAAACTTACCCTCACTCCGCCAAATGTCGATCAGCTCGGGAATCAGGTAAATGCCAGGCTCCACAGTGAGCACAATACCTTCTTTCAGTGGTTTGCCAAGGCGTAAAGATTTCAGTCCGAACTGAGTGCTTTTTGCCGCTCCGTCATAGCCAACCTGTACCTCGCCCAGGTTTTCCATGTCGTGCACGTCCATGCCCATCTGATGGCCCAGACCGTGAGGAAAAAAGAGAGCATGTACTCCCTGAGAGACGGCTTCTTCTGTATCCCCTTTAGTCAGTCCGATTTGTTTCAGGCCATCAAAGATCGTTCTTGCTGCCAGCAGATGTACATCTTTGTAGGGCACTCCCGGTTTCATAGCTGCAACAGCGTCCTCATGCGATTGTAGCAATACTGTGTAAACCTCTCTTTGCTTTTGGCTGAAAGTACCATTTACCGGGAAAGTACGGGTCATATCACCGGCATAGTGGTTGCTGGTTTGTGCACCGCTATCACATAGGAGTAAACGACCTTCTTCGATCACATTGCCATGGTAGTGGTTGTGAAGTGTCTGGCCATTGGTCGTGAGAATAATGGGAAAGGAAAGCTCGGCTCCGTTGAGCAGGGCAGTACTGTTCACCACACCGCTTACCTCATATTCCATCATGCCGGCTTTAGTGGCCTTCATAGCAGCCAGGTGCATATCAGAAGTAATGTCCACAGCCTTATCCAGCTCTACTAATTCCTCGGCTGTCTTGATCTCTCTCTGGGCTACAATGGCCTTGATCAGCGGCAAAGAGGCTTTATCGGCCACTTCTCCTATGGCGAGGCCCAACCAGTGGTGGAGTTTAACGGTATGCTCATCTCTGTAAGGAGGCAGAAAGTGAATGTTGCGGCCCTTTTGCTGTGCTGCCTGTAGCGCGTTTATCACCTCATTGTGAGCCGCTGTGTGCCTGATTCCGGTTTCGGCAGCTAAAGCAGCGATGGAAGGCAATGGCCCGGTCCATACAATGTCGTCAACGGTTAGCTCATCACCATAAACCGTGGTGGTGTTCTCATCTATATCAATGATCGCTGCCAGGGAAGCCTGGTTGAGACCAATGTAATAGAGAAATGTACTGTCTTGCCTGAAATGATACCAGTTGTCGCGATAGTTCATGCCGGCTTCTTCATTACCGAGTATTAAGATCACTCCCGAACCGACTGATTGGCGAAGTACTTCTCTGCGTGCTGTATAAGTCTCTTTGCTGAACATCTCTTTCTGTTTAAATGATTGGCACCATGGCCAGACTACTGATCAATTTTCGAAAGCCTAACTTCCAAATTCTTAAGCGCTATTTCAATTTCTTTCAGGTGCTTTTCCGCAATTGCCAGACTTTCTTTTTGAGTGGTAGTAGGCTCGGAGGTTGTACCGTAAAGAATTCCCCTAACTCTACCGATTCTGCGACTGACAGATGGTGGTGCAAATTCTGCATTATCTGATATGACCGACCTTCCATTAAGCCGTTTGTCAAGGGCCAGATAAGCTTGCTTCAACTCATAAAGACTATTCACCAAAGCTTCATTTCCTTCTCCCAGATTCAAGGCTTTTTGCCTGGCTTTGGCAAGGGCTTGGAGCGACTGTTCAATTTGAGTATTGATGTCATCTGCCTGAAGGTCCAGTTGGCTGACTTTGTTCTGAAAGTCAAAGAGGGCCTTTCTGTCACTGGCTGGTAAAGTAGCATTGTTGAGGGCTTTCACTTCAAAACTCTGCTTTTCACCAAGGTCGGTCCAGGTACCATTATTGAGTCTGGCCATTTCTACCGTATAGTGGCCAGGAGGAACAAGCGGGCCCGCAGGATTTCTGCCTACCCTGGTCTGCTGATAACCAAAAGACCGCAGGTCCCAGTTGATGCGATGGATTCCTTTTCTGTCTGGTCCTGTAATTCTTCTGACCAGTTTGCTATTTGCATCACGAATGGTAAAGACCAGTGCCGTTCTTTCCTGTTCTGATTCGGCTTCCAGTTCGTCCCAGGAAGGATAGGGTACAGGTTTTCCTTCTTTGATCAGGGCCGATTCTCTGGCTTTTCTTTCCTGATTCAATGATTTGGAGGACTGCCCCAATCTGTAGGTGAAGGAGGCACCATATCGCGGATTGGGAGAAGTGTAAAAGCTGTGCCCCATGGCGTAACTATCCGGGCTTTGCTGCACAAACTGCAGGGCATCTCCAACTGCAAAAAGGTGAGCTGCTTTGCCGTTCACTTCCGCGGATGCTTCACGCAGATAAGCGTAGTCATCCATAATAAAGAAACCTCTTCCAAAAGAAGCCGCAATCAAGTCATTGTCACCTTGATGGATCTCCAGGTCACGAATAGGAATGGTGGGGATACCTCTCCTGAACTTGTTCCATTGATCACCCCGGTTGGTGGAGTAGTACATACCAAACTCAGTGCCGAGAAAAATCAGATCGGGGTTTACGTGATCCTGATAAATCGTCCAGGCAAACTCACCTTCAGGGATGCCCGAAATAATCGGCTTCCAGGTATTTCCCTTATCTGTACTTCTAAGAACGTAAGGCTTATAATCGCCATATTTATGGTAATTGAATGCGATAAAGATCTCATTGGCATCATGGCGCGAGGCATGTACATCTGAAACATAAGCCCTGGCAGGAACTCCGGGGAAATTCTCAATAAGCCTCCAGTTCTGACCATTGTCTTCTGTAATTCTGAGCAGGCCGTCATCGGTACCCACCAATATCAGCCCTTCCTGAACTGGGGACTCATCCAGTGCCACAATGGAACCGAGAGGCGAGGTAAACACATTCTTAAAGATGGCATCTACAGTCCATACGCGGCCCATTACTTCTTTTTGATTACGGTCTTCCTGGCGAGTCAGATCATCGCTGATGGCTGTCCAGGTATTACCACGATCGTCACTTCTGAAAAGCTTGTTGGCAGCAAAGTAAAGTCTTTTATGGCTGTGTGGACTGATCAGCAGAGGGGAATCCCAGTTCCATTTTAAGGCTGGTTCCCCATCTCCGGGCTGTGGTTGGATGTCTATTTTTTCACCGCTCTTTTTGTCGTAGCGTACAATACCTGCATACTGATATTGCGAGTAGACAATATTCTCATCAGTGGGGTCCACCCGGGTTTGAAAGCCGTCCCCACCCTGGGTAAAGTACCAGTCTGTATTGCGAATACCATTAGAGTTAGTGGTTTGAGAAGGCCCACCCAGTGAGTTATTGTCCTGGGTGCCACCATAGATATTGTAAAAAGGTTTTGCATTGTCGATGCCTACCCGGTAAAACTGGGTGAGGGGCATATTGTCGGTGAAACGCCAGGTATTCATGCCATCCCAGCTCTCATAGATTCCGCCATCACAGCCGATCATAATGTAGTTGGGATCGCTGGGATCAAAAACCACCTCATGACTATCTACATGCTTTCTGTTTTCATTGATGCGTTGAAATGTGCTGCCTCCATCAATGGTTACATTGGTACGCATATCTACAGAAATGACCCTATCGAATTGATTAGGGTCAGGGAAAATCTCCATATAGTACTGCGCGTCCACCACCATATAGTCACTTTTCTTAACCCAGCTTTCTCCATGGTCGCTGGAGCGATAGAAGCCTTTGGTTTGGTCTGTACCGGCAATAAGGGCATAGACTACTTCCGGTTTTTGAGGAGATACCGCCATGGCAATTCTACCCAGATCACCCCCGGGTAGTCCTTTCTTAAGTTCCTTCCAGGTTTTTCCCGCATCACCCGATTTAAAGATTTTTCCTTCAGGCCCTCCGGCAATCAGGATACCGAAATGTCTTCTGCGCTGGTAGGAAGCAGCGTACAGCACATCAGGATTTACCGGGTCCATTGCCAGCTCTGATATACCGGTGTTTTCACTTACATGTAGGACACGTTCCCAATTTTTACCTCCATCTGTCGTCTTATACAGGCCTCTTTCTCCGCCAGCAGACCATAGCGGACCCTGGGAGGCTACGTAAACCACTTTGGAATCACGAGGATCGACTATGATTTTACCAATGTGCTCCGAGGTTTTTAAGCCCATATGCTGCCAGGTTTTTCCGGCATCCATGCTTTTGTATACCCCATCACCATATCCAACTGACCGCTGACTGTTGTTTTCACCGGTACCCAGCCAAACCACATTTGGGTCATTCGGGTCCAGTGTGACCACCCCGATAGAAAATGAACCATAGCGATCGAAAATGGGCTGCCAGGTAGTACCGGCATTCACGGTCTTCCATACATTACCAGAGGCAGTCGCGACATAGCGGATACTTCGGTTCGTGGGGTTAACGGCTATATCAGTAACCCTGCCTCCCGTATGGCCGGGACTGAGGTTTCGAAGCGGGATATTTCCGTATTCGGAAACATCCGGTTGAGACGGTGCAGGGGTCTGTCTTTTTCTGCGTTGTGCTTCTGATGTATGAAAACACAACAGACCTATGAACAGTAGGGTGAGGAAAGTGATCTTCTTCATAGCGCTGAGGTTTGATTTATTTATTGCGATTGAGGTCTCGGTCCGGTTTCGGTCCTGCTTCCATATTTTGATTCAGGTAGCGGGTTAGCAATTCTCTGAGGTGACGCGAAGTATTCTCTCCCTCATAAATGCCATGCGAGCGATTCGGGTAGGCCATCATGGAAAAGAACTTGTTGTGCTTGATCAACTCATTGATCACGACCTCGGCATTTTGATAATGCACGTTATCATCTCCCGTACCATGAATGATCAGCAAATTACCTTCCAGACCTTTAGCATGGGTGAATGGAGATCCGTTTTTATAGTTCTCAGCATTTTCCCAGGGCAGTCCCATATAACGTTCCTGATAGATATTGTCATAAAGCAGTTGGTTACCCACAGGGGCGATGGACATACCCGTTTTATAAATTTCAGGATAGCGGAACATCATATTGAGGGTCATGGAACCTCCTCCGCTCCAGCCCCAGATGCCGATCCGGTCTTCATCTACAAAGTCAAAGTTTTTGATAATGGCTTTGGCCCCCTTTGCCTGGTCATGTGAGGCGAGGATACCGATTTGTCCATAAACACTTTTACGCCATTCCCGACCTCTGGGAGCAGGGGTTCCGCGATTGTCCATGCTGATAACGATGTAGCCCTGTTGGGCCAGCATAGCGTGCCATAAGTAACCGGACCCTCCCCAACGGTCAAGCACCGTTTGTCCGGCAGGCTCTCCGTAAACATGGAAAAGGACCGGGTATTTTTTGGTCGGGTCAAAATCATGAGGTTTGATCATATAAGCATCCAATTCAACCCCATCTCCGATATCTACCTTGAAGAATTCAGAAGGCGTTTTGGCAAGCCCGGCAACTGTCTGCTTTACTTTGTTATTAGCTGCCAATACACGCTGTACGGTATGATTGGGAAGTGATATGAGATCAATAGTCCGTGGCTGATTGAAACTGGAATAGGTGTGAATGGCCCATTTGGCATCAGGGGAAATCTGGTAGCTGTGGGTGCCGGCATCTCCGGCCGGAGAGAGGCGCTCGGCTTTTCCTTTACCGTTCAGTTTGGAGCGATAGAGATAGCGCTGTGTGGCATTATCAGGAGAGGCAATGTAGTAGACCCAGCCTTTTTTCTCATCCAGGTGCTCAATGGATACTACATCAAATTCCCAGGGGGTGAGTGTTTTGGCTTCCCCGCTTTTGCTGATTTCATAAATGTGTTTCCAGCCATCCCGTTCGCTTACCCAGGTAAAGGCCTTGCCATCTTTAATCCAGTTTAGGTCCCGGTGGAGCTGAACCCAGGCTTCGTCTTTTTCTGCCATCACGAGCTTTACGGTACCGGATGAGCCGTTGGTGAGCATTATCTTGTTGGTGTTTTGCTTTCGGTTTAGCTGTTGAACGATCAACTCTTCATTGTTGGCCCAATCCATTCTAGCCAGATAGTGCTGTCTTGGATCTCCCTCAATATTCATCCATTGGGTAGCCCCGCCACTGGCACTTACCACACCAATTTTAGCAGCTGATCCATCAGTACCCACCTTGGGGTACTGAATAGGAATGGTTCGTGAATAGGCCGAATCAGTATAATTTACCATCAGGAAATCTCGAATACCATTGGCATCCAGTTGCCAATAAGCGATACGTTTGCTATCTGGGCTCCAACGGAAACCATCCTGCTGTCCCAGTTCTTCTTCATACACCCAGTCGAAAGTACCATTGATGATTTTGACAGAACCATCCTTTGTAAGCTGAGTGATCTTTCCACTGGCCAGATCTTCTACATAGATATTGTGCTTCTGTACATAGCCTACCTTGGTGTTATCGGGAGAGAATTTGGCAAACATAAGGGTGGAGGCTTCCATATTAGCTCCCAGCTGGGTCAGGTTCCAGTTTTCGAGGTCAAGTACCCAATAGTCCCCTTTGGTATTGGTTCTCCAGACACGGACTGTGTTGGTGAAAATGAGCATCTTCTTTTTATCCGGTGACCAGATATAATTGCTGATATCGAGGGCACGTTGGGCTCCCGAGGGGATAAGTCGCTGAGCCGGAATAAGAACAGATCGAGCACCTGTGGCTGTTTCGTATCGGATGATTTCACGGGCTCCAGCTGTACCGGACGCAACTTCCAGGGTAGTATAGGCATCTCCGTTTTCTATCCAGCGGGCCGGCCCAAATCTTTCCTGATTAAATTCTCCGGAACTGAAGATGCGCTCAAGCGAAAGCATTTGTGAACCGCCCTGGGCGGATACTGTGGTGCATAAAATCAGCAAAGTGAGGAATGCGAATACTTTCTTCATATCAGTTAGGTCTTAGTTGTTAATCATGTTTAAAGGACCAATCTCAAAAACGCCACCCCCCTTCTCCTGCAGGAGAAGGGCCAGGAATGAGGCTCAATGAGAAACCTTTTTGAGATTACTATTTTAGTTACCTCAATATAAATCCCGCTTTCAGCGGATCGTCCGGATCAATGATCCATTCATTTTGCCCTACTACGTGGGCATCCCCCTCTACTTTCGGAATCACCGCTTTAAAGGGGCCATAGTCTACTTCTTCTATAATGGAAGCTTTGAAGGTGGTACCCAAAATGCTCTCAATGACAAAAGGGGCATCACCTGTTTTTATTTCGTTGCGGGCATGGTGTATGGCCATGCGACCGGAAACACCGGAACCTGTAGGAGAACGGTCTACCTCACCTTCAGCAAAAATGCAGACATTACGACTGTGTGATGGGCCGGTGGTTTTCTTACTTATGAAAATGGTCCCGTACAGAAAACTCAGGTCTTCTTCAAAAGGATGATCAATGGCTTGTCCTGAGCTCATCACGGCTCTTTTTATATCCATTCCTTTTTGGATATGCTCCTGGACATTCTCCGGGTTCAGGTCAATGCCCAGTTTATCAGCATCTACATAAGCATAGAAGGCACCTCCATAGGCAAGGTCATAGGTGACAGTGCCAAGCCCAGCTACTTGTACCTGAAGATCAAGGCCCACCACAAATGAAGGCACACAATGGAAGTGTGTACTGGTGACCTGCCCATTTTCCATATTGGCATAGGAGATAATCCGTCCGCAAGGGGCATCAATGGCCATTTGTGTGATAGGCTCTTGTGCCTGTACCCAGCCCATTTCTACCGCCAGGCGGGTAATGGCAATAATGGCATGTCCACACATGGTACTGTAACCTTCGTTGTGCAAAAAGAGAATCCCGAAATCAGCTCCTTCATCGTTAGGTGACAGCAGAATACATCCATACATATCGGCATGGCCCCGGGGTTCGAACATCAGCGCAGTGCGATATATATCATGGTTTTCTTTGATATACCTGCGGTACTCCAATACGGAATTGCCCTGGAGTTCCGGGAGCCCATCTAATATGACACGCAAGGGCTCACCACCGGTATGCATGTCGATGGTTTTCACCCTGCTCCAGCCCTTTTTATGAGGGTATTCCTGAATGCCCTTTATGTTATCAAATACACTCATGCATATCGTTCTACGGCCAGTAATGGTGATTCAATAGATGGGGTTTCTCCCGCAATATCTTCAGCCAGCATTTGTCCGGTGATGGGGCCGAGAGTCCAGCCGAGCATAGCGTGACCGGTACCAACCAGTAAGTTCTTGTAACGCTGGGTTCTACCTATATAAGGAAGGCCATCGGGAGTGCAGGGACGTAAGCCTGCCCAGGGCTCAACTTTCGAGAAGTCTTCGTCCCTGAATTGAGGCATAAAATCTTTCACTCCTTTGATGATCCCCTGTACTCTTCTCTGGTTTACATCCAGTTGAGTGCCGGCAATTTCCATGGTTCCGGCAAAGCGGAGACCATGCATCATAGGCGTGGTGGCGATGCTACCTTCTACCAGAATGGAAGGCATTTTGGGTATAACCACGGGTTTTGGAAGCACGATGCTGTAGCCTTTACCAGCCTGTAGGGGAATATCGACCTTAAGCTGCTTCATCAGCAGAGGAGTCCAGGCACCAGCAGTAAGCACATAATCATCCGCCACTAATTCACCCTCAGAGGTAATGAGCCTGTCAACTTTACTTCCGTTGTGCAGAATTTCTTTAAGTGTGGTATTGAAACGAATGTCAATGCCTGCACTGATGAGCCGCTGCTTGAATTCCTGCATAAACAGATGTGGTGTCATCCATCCATCGCAGCCAAAGTAAACCGACCCTACCGTGTTATATTCCACTTCCGGCTCCATCTTCTCCGTTTCTTCCCTGGTCAGCATTTCAGCATCCAGACCAAAACTTTGGGCCATTTTCACCAACTCCGCTTCATGGTGTAGTGCTGCTTCTGTTTTACAGACCATCAAAAGGCCGGGCTTGTTATAGCCTGCTTCAATGCTCTCTTCTTTCAGAATTTCTTCATAGAGCTTTTGACTCTGAACAGTCAGCGCATTCAGAACCTTCGCAGAAGCCCGTACCCTGGCCTGGGTAGCCGCTTTTTTAAAGAGAAGCCCCCATCGGATGAGGTCGCGATTAAGCCTTGGTTTGATGTAAAACGGACTTTCGGGGTTTAGCATCCATTTGAGCCCCTGACTGATAATACCGGGGGAGGCCAGGGGAATGATGTGACTGGGAGAGACATAACCTGCATTGCCGAAAGAGCAGTTGTCATTGCCATCTGTATTATCGATAACCGTCACCTCAATTCCTTTCTGATGAAGGAAATAGGCCGTACTCAAACCGACTATACCGGCTCCTATTACAATTACCTTTTTATCACTCATAGTTTAAATCACCTGGAACCCGTATGCGTAAGGGTCCTCATCATCAATTACAATGGTATTGTAGCCTGTTATTCTGGCCCAGCCTTCAATACTGGGAATAATAGCATCGTGCTCACCTAATTTAACCACATCTTCCACACGACCGGTAAACTGACTGCCGATAATGCTTTCATGTACAAACTGATCACCCTTTTTGAGTTTGCCTTTGGCGGCCCACTGAGCCATGCGGGCAGAAGTACCGGTACCACAGGGAGATCGATCTATGGCCTTGTCTCCGTAGAAGACAGCATTGCGAGCTGTGGAGTTATCCTGAGTAGGAGCGCCTGTCCAGAGTACATGGCTTAGCCCTCCGATAGTATCGTTTTGTGGATGTGCAAAGCTGTGCTCAGCATTAATCCTTTCTCTGATCTTTTGGCTCCAGCCAATAAGCTGCATGGCCGTATAATCAGCCATATCCCGGTAGTTTTCCTGCGGATCTACAATGGCGTAGTAGTTACCACCATAGGATACATCTACTGTTAGGATTCCTAAGTCAGGGCACTCTACCTCAATGTTTTCTTTGGCCAGATAGGCAGGCACATTGGTGAGCTTTACAGCAGTAACTTTGCTGCCTTGCTGTTGGTAGTCAATGGTCACCAGACCGGCTGGGGTTTCCAGGCGCAGATGTCCCGGAGTTTTGGGAGATACCAGTCCCTCTTCAATCATAATAGTAACCGTACCGATAGTACCATGACCACACATAGGCAGACAACCACTGGTTTCGATAAAGAGGACTCCTATATCATTGGCCGGGTCAGTAGGGGGGTACAGAATACTTCCTGACATCATATCATGTCCCCTGGGCTCGAACATCAGCCCTTTGCGAATCCAGTCAAATTCCTTAAGGAAATGTTGACGTTTCTCACTCATATTGGTCCCATTGAGCAGGGGTCCTCCTCCGGCTACCAGTCTTACCGGGTTGCCACAGGTATGTGCATCTATGCAGAAGAATCGCTTCGTGTTCACTGGTGTAAGAGGTTAAGGGTTGAAGGAATGGATGGGCTCGCTTTCATATTCTTTATTTTCGTCTTTATCCGTTCGTGTTTTTTCTGTGCATTAACTCCTCAGCTTCTTCATTACATACAAAGCAGCACTCAAATCCTCCAGGGCATGCCCGACAGACTTAAAGATCGTTATCTCCCTATCTGTTTTTCGAGCCAGTTTACCGGCCTTGCCAAGATCTTTCAATTCGCCTTGAATATCTTCCTTTTGGATGCCCCCCTGCTCCAGAGGTATGGCGAGGTCACCTGACTCCCTTAGTGCTCCGGGATGGTCAATGAAGATGGAAGACCTTTTCAAAGCTTCATCATCCGTTTCACGCATATCCGGCCGATAAGCTCCAACGAGATCGAGATGCTGACCGGGTAGCAACCACTTTCCTAAAACCAAAGGCTCACGGCTCAGTGTCGCTACTGAGATAATATCCGCTTTCGGTAACGCGTCCTCCAAAGAGGCAACTACCTCTATCTTCAATTCCAGGTGGGCCAGTTGTTCTTTTACCACTTCGGCTTTTTCAATGCTTCTTCCCCAGATCAAAACTTTTTGAATAGGCCGCACTTTGTGATGGGCCATGATAAGCTCAGGTGCCAGCGCTCCTGTACCTACCATTAAAAGGGTGGTGGCATCTTCACGCGAAAGATAAAGGGATGCCAGAGCAGAGGTAGCGGCTGTACGTTTTACAGTGAGCATCTTGGCCTCCATTTGGGTTTTAACCATACCGTTTTTGGCATCTATCAGTGTATAAATTCCCTGAATAGAAGGAAGGTCAAATTCACCATTGTAGGGAGAGACCGTGACCGTTTTAATCCCTACATATCGTCCGTTGCTCCAGGCAGGCATGAGTAACAGGGTAGAGGTATTTTCTCCAACACCATTTTCATATTCATAATGATGTCGCTGTGGCACGGTAAAATCTCCCAGAAAGGCCTCTTTGAGCAAGGGGATAAACTCAGTATAGTCAAAAACAGCTGCGATATCTTCAGCAGAGATAAACTTCATTGGTCAGGCTCCCTTTTTATCAGCGATATAGCGGTTAATTACTTTTTCGAGCAGAGGCAGTGTAAGCGTACCCTGCGAAAGTAAGGCATCGTGAAACTCACGAATGTCGAAATCAGCACCTAGTTCGAGAGTGGCCTTTTGTCTCAGCTCTTTGATCTTAAGCTCACCAATTTTGTACGAGAGCGCTTGTGCCGGCCAGGCGATATAGCGGTCAGTTTCGGTGGTACACTCGTGAATGGAAAGTGCGGTATTTTCTGCCAGATAATCGATCACCTGCTGACGCTGCCAACCATAAGCGTGAATTCCTGTATCTACCACCAGTCGACAGGCCCGCCACATTTCATAAGTGAGCCGGCCAAAATCTTCATAAGGGGTTTCATACATGCCCATTTCTATCCCCAGATATTCTGAGTAGAGCCCCCAGCCTTCGCCAAAGGCAGAGATATACATGTTGTTGCGAAATGAGGGTAGCCCTTCGAGTTCTTTCGTCAGTGCTGACTGCAAATGATGTCCTGGTACTGCTTCATGTAGTGTAAGTGATGGCATCACATACAGGGGGCGACTGGGCAAGTCATAGGTATTAACCCAGTATTCTCCTGGCCTGGTGCTGTTCAGGGGTGCCCCGGAATAGCGGCCTCCCGTGTATTTGGGTGCCAGGTGTGGAGCAACAGGCTCAACAGTATAAGGCTGACGAGGTAGCCTTGAAAAAAGGGATGGTAGTTTTCCATCTGCTTTTTTGGAGAGATAGGCTGCGAAAGAAAGCAGCTCACGGGGGGTCTTGGGATAAAACTGAGGGTCAGTTCTTAAAAATTGAATAAACTCTTTGCGGGTACCCTTGAAGCCGGCCTTTTCTTTTACCGCTTCCATTTCTTCCTGAATACGTTTTACTTCGCTCAACCCAAGCTCATGAATCTCTTTCACAGACATATCAAGCGTAGAGAAATGGTTGGCGCGTACCTGATAGTATTCAGCACCATTGGGCCAGTGAGCCGCTCCTGTTTTGTCAGGAGCATTAGGAATGTATTCGTTATCGAAGAAGTTTTTTACCAAGCCATAACCAGCTAGTGCTCCCAGCTCAACAGCTTCTTTTCCCTCTTTGTGTATGCGGGATTTGTCACCTTCTGAAAAGGAGTCGGGGATTTTAAGAAAGGGAGTATAAAAAGAGCTTTCCTTATAGTCAGCTACCAGATGCGTGTTATAAGTAACATCATAACCATCCAAAATGGCTTTTGGCAAGGCAATGCCTAAAGAGAGCCCCTTACGCATCAGGTCAATGTGCTGTTGAGCGTATTCCGGAAAGGCTTTCAGATCGCGAATATAATTGTCGAAATCTCCCACCTTATCAAACCGATACCTGCGCGGCCTGCCTACAAAGCTCATATGGAAGCCTGCATCAATGAGAATAGGATTAAGGTAGCTTTGGTACTTATACTTGTCCACATCTTCCTGTAACCTGTAAAGCATCAGCTCCACACTAATCTGATCGGTAAATTCCATCTCAGAGGTGTGGAGCTTTTGAAGCTTGGCAATCATCCGTTCTGCGAATTCTGCCCTGTTTTTAAAGTCTTGTTCTGTATATCTCCCTAATGGAAACTGCTCTCTTTCCTCCTCTGTCAGAAAGTTTTTTTCCTCTATTTCGGTCAGGATTGCATCAAGGCCCACCCCGGTAGGCTGGCAGGCTGTGAAGAGCCCGAAGGCCAACAGAACAAGTAACTTTTTCATACGTTTATGATTTGGTGCGTTCTCCGTCTACCAGCCTCCAGACACCCGATGGGTTGCTGCTTTGAAGCTCTGTAGGCAGTAGTGAATCCGGCCAGTTCTGGTAGCTGATGGGTCGGGTAAAGCGACTGATAGCTGCCGAACCTACGGAAGTATATTTGGCATTGGTGCTGGCCGGGTATGGACCACCATGATGCATGGCCGCACAAACTTCGACCCCTGTAGGCACTCCATTGAAAAGGATGCGACCAACCTTCTGCTCAAGGTTTTTCACCACTGTATCATTTTGGGTCAGGTCATTTTCTGTAGCAACCAGGGTACCAGTAAGTTGGCCGGTAAGGGTAGCGGCTACGGCCTCCATTTCAGTTGCTGATTCACAGACTACAAGCAGCGTAAAAGGGCCGAAAATTTCTTCGTGTAACCTGGGGTTTTCAAGAAATGCAGTTGCACTGACAGTCGCTGTCAAAGCTCTGGCGGTGTTGCCTTCTGCCTTATCCGTATTGCCTTGATGAGAAACACCTTCTTCATTCAGCAGTGCATCTCTGTGCTGATAATAGCTTTCCGCAATCTTTGCATTCAGCATGGTTCCGGTTACTTCTGTAAGACCTTCTTCCAGTGATTGACTGAAGGTATCCAGAGCGGTTGATTTAATACCCACTAACAAGCCTGGGTTGGTACAAAACTGACCAACTCCCAAGGCTACAGAACCTGCAAATGATTTTCCTAATGCGTCTGGGTTTTCGCCCAGTTTTTCAGGCATCAGAAAAGTCGGGTTGATACTGCCCATTTCCGCATAAACAGGGATAGGTTCATCACGCTGGTTGGCCAGGTCAAAAAGGGCTCTGCCTCCTCTGAGTGAACCGGTGAAACCCACTGCTTTTACAGCAGGGTGTTTTACCAGCTGTTGACCAACCGGAATTCCTCCGTTTACCATAGAAAAAACACCTTCAGGCATGCCAGTCTTCTCAGCTGCTGCGAGTATGGCTTTAGATACCAATTCGTTGGTGCCTAAATGCGATTCGTGGCCTTTTACAATCACAGGATTCCCGGCAGCCAACGCAGAGGCGGTATCTCCACCCGCGGTAGAGAAGGCAAGAGGAAAATTACTCGCTCCAAAAACCACCACAGGACCGATAGGAATCTGCATCATGCGCAAATCAGGTTTGGGAATAGGGTCTCTGTCAGGCTGGGCTGTATCGATGACGGCATCTACCCAGGAGCCCTCACGTACCAGGCTGGCAAACATCTTCAACTGTCCACAGGTGCGGCCTCGCTCGCCCTGAATTCTTCCGGCAGGTAATCCGGATTCACCACAAGCCCGTTCCACTAATTTATCTCCCAGGGCCATAATCTCATCTGCAATGGCATCCAGAAAGTCCGCTTTGTTTTGTGGTGAAACAGCCTGATATGTCTGAAAAGCACTTACAGCTTTGTCTACTGCCTGATTAATTTCATCAGTGCTGGCAATAGCAAACGACTCTGCAAATGCAGAGCCGTCTACCGGATTGTATGAAAATAGTGTTTCTTCACCCTGGTCAGAGGGGGTTGATCCAATGAAGTTTGTTCCTTTGATCATATGTGTCTTTTTTCCTTATCTCTTAGGTCGACTTTATAGTTTCCCTGAACTCGCCTGGCTGTCGACAAAGACGGGTTTCAGGGTCTGTTTTTTATGGTGACAAAAGATTCTGTCCCGAAGCCTCAGGACAGAATGACTTTAAAACAACTATTACAGATTTAAGTAATCTGGCAATTGAGGTCTGTTTTTTAGACCGGTTTCAATAATGTCAATGACATGGGTTCTTTCTGCACCCATCAGAGGTAGCCTTGGTGCACGTACCGTTTCGGTACCGATTCCCGTATATACCTCAGCCAACTTGATATTCTGAACCAGTTTGGCATTGATATCAAGTTCTAACAGAGGTAAGAACCATCTGTATATTTTCAAAGCTTCTTCATATCTACCGGCTTTGTGCAGGCGATAAATGGCAACAGTTTCTTCAGGGAAGGCACAAACCAGCCCGGCAACCCAGCCATTGGCTCCCATAAAGATGCTTTCAAGGGCAAGAGTATCCACTCCTGAAAGAATGCTGAAACGATCTCCAAAGCGATTCTTCATGCGCGTAATATTTGAGATATCTCGCGTAGATTCCTTCACTGCCTGAATGTTCTCACATTCACTGAGTGCTTCGAACATGTCGAGGGTTACCTCAATCTTGTAGTCCACCGGATTGTTGTATACCATGATTGGTAAATCGGTAGAATTGGCTACAGCCTTATAGTAAGTAACCGTTTCATGGTCACTGGCTTTGTAGCGCATAGGAGGTAACATCATCAGACCGCTGGCACCGTTATTTCGCGCCTTTTCGGCAGCCAGAATCGCACCTTTGGTAGTTTGCTCGGCAATATTCATTACTACCGGTACTTTGCCATCTACCATAGACACGGTGGCTTTTACCAACTCGTCTTTTTCATCGTCCAATAGCGAACTGGCTTCTCCCAGTGTTCCTCCCAGAATAATACCATCAACACCTGCCTTTAATTGTGCTTTGATGTTGGTTTCGAACATGGCCAGATCTAACTGGTCATCTTCTGTGAATTTCGTTGTGACCGCAGGGTACACACCTTCCCAGGCTACTTTCATTGTTTCTTCTTTTACGTCATTGCGAGCCTGCCGCAGGCAGCGAAGCAATCTCTTGGATGTTATCCCCACTCACAATTTCATTCCATTGATTATGTAGCAAATGTAGCAGGCCTCTTTCGGAGATTCATTTCAAATATTTACCAAAACTGATAGGATTTTAACATATTTGATTTTTTATCAGGCCTAATACTGAATATATCATACCAATGAAGGCGCTTCCTTTTAAAATCCCCAAGACGGAGCAGAACTCCTTTCATGTACAGATTGATGAAGAATCCTACTTCTATGATACCCTGCACCAGCATCCTGAAATTCAGTTGACCTTAATTCTTGAAAGCACGGGAAGTTTGATTTATGGTGACTACCTGGGAGCATTTGCTCCGGGAGACATCTTTATTATTGGGCCCAATGCGCCACACGTCTTTAGAAATGACCCCGCTTATTATCAGGAGGAGAGCTTGAGGGCTGAAGCCATGACCATGTTTTTCGATCAGCACACCTTTGGTCAAACCTTTCTGGAGCTTCCGGA
Organism: Roseivirga sp.; assembly: GCA_021404565.1. Taxonomy (GTDB): domain Bacteria; phylum Bacteroidota; class Bacteroidia; order Cytophagales; family Cyclobacteriaceae; genus Roseivirga. The sequence goes on from JAAWWF010000041.1 coordinate 46,134, forward strand.
AGCCCACGCATTATCGCAGCTCATGTTGGCTGCAGAGCGTGGAATGCGCATCAGGCCTGAAGCCACACCCGGACTGTCTACCATGATTAAAAACGTGTTTGAAGCACAGGGACTGAGTAGAATCATTCTCTTGTTACAAATCCTGAACAAGCTGTCAAGTCCCACGACTTATGATTTTCTTACCAGCCAGCTGCAGGTAAGGCGACTCAACGATGCTGAGGGTAAAAGGCTCAATGATATTTTCCGATTCACTATGCAGGAGTATGGTCGCCCCATCAAGCTGGACGAGGTGGCAGCTATTGCCAATATGAGTCCTTCTGCTTTTTGCCGCTACTTCAAGCAACATACCCGCAAGACCTACCTTGACTTTCTGAATGAGTATCGCATAGGCCAGGCCTGCAAGCTTTTGACCAATCGGGATAAACCTGTCTCTCAGGTTTGCTATGATGCAGGTTTTAACAACCTCTCCAATTTTAATCGCAAGTTCAAAGAGGTGACCGGTAAGACGCCTAAGGGCTACAGTTTGGGGTTGAGGTAAAGGACCCATGTCACCTGCATTTGTCCTGGCCAAATCGACCATGGAACCTAAGAAGCCAGTATAAAAAGCAGACTAGCGAGTAACTCACCGATCATAATATGTTATTCTTATAATTATGAAGGAGTATTGATATTTATCCAGAAGCGTGGATATTTGTCGCGCATTAAAAAGGAAACAGTATGTCAGAAAAGAAATTTTATCATGTTGGTGAACTCAGTTCAGAGCAACCCGCCAAAACTCAATATGAATCCACGAAATTCAAAAAAGCCCGTCATCCTGAGCCTTATCGTTTCGAAGTGAACCTAAGCGCGGAAGCTGGTAATATGCAAAGTAAAACGGGTGTTGTTTCCGTCAATATTCCGGGCTTTAGTCCCGTAAAGCTATATTGTGATGAGCAGCCACCTGTAGGAGAGGACACGGCACCACCACCATTGGCCTTCTTTTCAGCAGGCATCGGGTTTTGTCTGATGACGCATTTAACGGATATTCTCACAGCGAGAAAGATTCAGGTAGATAGCCTGAAGCTGGAACAACGCATCGTATTTGCAACGAACCTCGGACACATGCGGGAGCACGGCTATATGACTAATGGCCGATGTGATATGGTTGAAACACATGTGATCATTGAAAGTCCCGAGCCTGAAGAAAATATCAAAGACCTGCTCAATGAAGCGGAAAATGGCTGCATGGCCCATTTCGCCCTTAGAAATCCAATACCCTGGTCGACAAGGCTGGTTTACAATGGCCAGGAAGCGATTAGTCGATCATCTGAAGATAATGTTTGAGCAACATGGCAGTTAGGTACTGGATATAATAACGGAATACCCTAGGCAAATGAACTGATAAAGGCCTCTTTTTGTATTGAATTAATTAATTGCACATACAATTACTCTTTTGGTGCTTTGATTGCCATATGAGGAAATTTGTATATCTGCTATTTATCATATGCATCGGGAATGGTGTGTTTGCTCAGTCTACACATGAGGAAATCAAAAGTCGGCTGAAGGCGCTTTCATCACTGGTAGGAAATTGGACCACCGAAAGTCGATACGAATCGAGAACAGGACAAGTGAGCATAGAAAAGGGAAGTGCCGGTATTTCCTGGGCCCTGGACAGCACCTACCTTCAATGGACTGCCGAAACGACCAACACTGAAACCGGCAGACAGCGCGAACACATTAGCTGGATAACCTTTGATAAGGAGAAGAACGCATATCGTCAGACCTATTTGTACAGTCGATCAGCCAATGTCATTATCGAATACGGACAATGGAAGCCTGAAACGAGGATGTTCTTAACAGAGGTTACCCTGAATCTACCTGATGGTACCATTGAGCAATTGCGGAATGAAATCGGCTTTAACGATCCAGACAACCTTGTTTATGAAAGCTGGGCCAAATTTGACGATGCAGAAGCTGTGAACAATTTCACCCATAAGATGACCAGGAAGTAGTTGACTTACTTCATCTGTTAAAAAGAAGGCCTCCGTATGTTGCTCCTTTTGTACAAAGGAGGAGGCCTGAACGTATATAATTAATTCAGTGAATCATTTTAGCGAATTGTTTTAATCTGGTTACGTTAATCGGGAATCAGCTTCATTATTGAGTATACCGGGTTAAGCTTGAATTTTATATCCTGGATTGTGCTCATGCAACTCCTTGATTTATACATGGTCTTTGAATTGTGATTCTGATCACATTCAAAAATCTTAGACTTTATCAACCTAGCCAGGGCCCTTGATTATTCCGATTACCACATTTTTTTTCTGCGCAATAGTCACCTCAATTATCGTCATTGCCCTGGCGTTCTTTATATCTCGTCCAAAGTCTAAGTTTAAATATTACGTCCTGGCATTCTTTATATGCCTGCTGCTCATCTATATAGAGCATTTCATAGAGTTTTCAGGCCTGTCTCTTAAGTTGTCATTTACCATTTACATGGCCACTGCTGGCTACTATCTGCTGGCACCCTTATTTAATCTAATTATCAAGTCGATTTTCGGGGAGAGTCTGGTCCCTAAAACATTTCTGTTGGAATTGATTCCTGCGATCGGTAGCCTGATCTATATGATTCCATTTTATCTTTTACCGGGGCCTGAGAAGTATCGCTATACACTCAACTATGTTGAAGTGACCTCCATGGCTCCGAGACACATTGTTCTAATCAGCCTGCTGTTTTTGCAATTAGCGATTTATGCGGTGATTTGGAATAAGAGGATGAGACACTATTCACAAAGCATCAAATCTGGTGCGTCCACCGGAGACCTCGAATTCATTCCATGGTTGTCGAGGTTGATTGGTTTGATCATCCTTTTCGTCTGCTCTATTGCCATTGTAGCGGTAGTTAGGGTATTGTGGCCAGATCAATTCGCCATAGTAGATCAATCGGAGAATATTGTGCTTACATTGATACCTTACGTCTTTATATTTCTCATTTTCTTTTTGCCGGAAAAACCGTTTCCGAAGGTTAATACGGTCGTGGTAAAAGAATCGAAAGAGAAGAATCATTTCGAACCAGAAGCGATAACCAGACTAGAGCAACTTATGAAGTCTGAACGCCTCTACTTGAATCCAGACCTCACACTATCTGATGTGGCAGCAAAAATCGAATTGTCAAGGCACAAACTGTCGGCCTTATTAAGTCAGGGCTTGGGTAAGAGCTTTTATGATTTTGTGAATGAATATCGGGTGGAAGAAGCCAAAGCACTCATGGACAGTGAGATGATCAAAACCTTTTCACTTTCCGGTATTGCAAGAGAATCCGGGTTCAACAATTATGTTTCCTTCTATCGTGTTTTCAAACGTTTTACCAGGCAATCTCCTTCTGATTATCTAAAGAAAAAGCCATCAGGTAAGCTTTAATTGTTTACAGTTGGTCCATTGTAATGCCTGTAGTCTAGCCAGGTCCCTCGATCAAATACTGCATTCGTAGGTTTAGAAAAGGAAACACCTAGGGGTTCTCCCAACTGAACCAAAATTATGAAACAACTGCTTCGATCTACCATCATTTGTCTATACATAGTGCTTACTTCTACAGGGCTGATTGCTCAATCGACAGATACCATACCTGATGCTGTAAAGGCATTTTATGGTGTTGCCATCAAACCGAACCCCAAGGCTCCCTTAGAGACAGTTCAGTTTGGCCAGCTGGAAGGCATCTGGCATTGTAAAGGTTTTGAACCTGATGGAAATGGAGGGCTGAAGCCATCTGGCAGCGCTTATTGGGCCTGGAAATACATTTTAGATGGTTATGGTGTACAGGATTTCTGGTACCAGGGCGAAAATGAATCTCAGTACTGGTCTTATTTCAAAAGAGAGTTGATGCTGACACAGCTGCGGATATATGACGTCAATGAAAAGGTCTGGAAGATCGCATTTATCAATAACCATGCGGGAGAAGTACCGGGTAGAATGTTTGGCCTCTTTACAGCTCAAGCTGACGGAGATGACATGGTAATGCAGTTTGAGCCACAAGAACCGGAGCTACTGAAGCGCATCATTTTTTATGATATTGAACAAGAATCCTTTAAGTGGAAAGTAGAAGTCTCAACAGATAAAGGTGACACCTGGAGACGAACATCCTACATAAGTGCAACCCGAATTAAGTAATCAGGTCTTTTGCAGTAACCAACCGCTCCAACTATGAAAAAGCATTTCATTCAACTCTATCGTAGCATAGGCAAAGATAAACTTTTGACATCTGTGAAGGTACTCGGACTGAGTACGGGTTTCATGGTATTTGTAGCCGCAATGCTCTTTGTTCAGGGGCAATTGGCCTTTGATGGCATCCATACCAAAAAGGACCGAATGTATCGTCTGAATCTGATTGGCACATTCGAAGAGATTGCGACAACTGAATTGGCAAAAAGCCATTTTAGTATGGAACCTATGCTTAGAGCTGATCATCCGGAGATCGAAGAGGTGGTCAGAATATTTAATGCAAATGCAGGCTATGCTGAATTCCAAGGTGAACGTAGTTTTTTCGATCGTGGCATTTTTGTCGATTCCACCTTCTTCAAAGTGTTTGATTTTGACCTGATCTATGGATCTAAAGAACGGGCACTATCTGAGCCCAACTCTATCATTATATCAGAAACCCTCAGCAGAGCACTGTTTGGTGATAAGGATCCCATGGGAGAATTACTGACCATGAGCTACGGCAGTTGGCTGGTAGCTCCACCGACTCCCGCAGAAGCCAGTCGCGTAACAGGAGTCTTTCGGGAAGAGGACAGAAGTCATTTGCAATTCGATGTCATCACCTCTTTTTCAACCTGGAATGTGCTACATAATGTCAAGTGGAGTGGCCCGGTGGTACATACCTACCTTCTCCTGGAAGAAGGTGTCACACCAGAAGTGCTGAACACAAAACTCGAAGGATTCTATGCAAAGAATCATGAGCCACTTAAAGACATGTACCAACCTGTACTACAGGCCCTTGATGACGTCCATCTTGGTTCTACTGGTATGGGTAATGATGATATGAACTGGCAGAAGTTTGATCGTAAGTACATTTCCATATTCGTGTCGCTCGCTCTTATTGTTTTACTTATCGCCACGGTCAATTTCATACAGCTTTCAGTAGGGCAGTCTGCCTCTCGTATCAAGAGCACAGCCATTCGTAAATTGGTGGGTGCCACCAATCGGGATACTTTAATACAATACTACTTTGAGACCTCAGTACTCTGTTTACTATCTGTAGTAATTGCCATAACAGGGCTGTATCTGATATCTCCTTTTCTTAGCAACGAAGTGGGAGTAGAACTGTCGATTAATGAAATAATGGCTTTTGGAACTCCCAAAATTATTTTGCTGGCCATTGCCCTCATCATTCTTGTGGTTGGATTTGTACCAGCTATCATTACCCGAATGGTGCCCGTTTTAAGTGTCCTGGCAGGGAGTTATAAGTCAGGAGGGAAGGCTTTGCTGCCTAAAATTTTAATCCTGGTTCAACTGATCATGAGCTTTGGTCTGTTAGGAGGAGGCATTGTGGTTTATAATCAGACATCCTATCTACTCAGTAATAATGATGCCTTTGAGCAGGAATTTGTCTTGCAAGTACCATTGAGTGAACAGGCTAAAAAAGTTTATGAGAATGTAAGAGATGATATGAAGAAACTGCCAGGTATCACTGCCGTGACCGCAGCCAGTAATCAGTTTGGTGCCATAGGTGGGCTTGATTTGAAACTGAAGGTGGATGGGGTTGAGAAAGAACTGATTTTACCGACTTTAATGGTAGATCCTTCATTTCTCGATTTTTATGACATAGAACTTAAAAAGGGACAGAAATTTACCGAGTGGGGAAAGAATGAGTTTATCATCAATCAGGCCATGGCGGATAATTTCGGATGGGAAGAACCTATTGGGCAACAGATTGGGTTTGCCTATGGACAGCCTGGAAAAGTGGTAGCTGTAGTTGATAATTTTAACTATAACACCCTTCATGAACCGGTGGAGCCATTCTGTTTCTGGAATACAAATTACCTGAGAATTATGTCCGTGAAGGTTTCAACCGGGGACATGCAATCTGTCCTTAACCGCCTGGAGGAAGCCTGGTCGGCACATGTGACTGACAAGACATTTTCTTATACCTTTCTGGAAGACGATATGGAGAAAATGTATATCGCGGAAGTGACAACCAACAAGATCGTTGGGTACCTCACCATTGTAGCCATCATTCTTTCCTCTTTGGGTATTTATGCCTTGTCCTATCTTATCGGGCAAAGGAAAACCAGAGAAGTGTCTATTCATAAAGTATTGGGTGCTCCTGTTGGCACGCTATTCAAAACCTATTCAAAGCAGTTTTATCTATTAATGCTGCTTGGTTTGATCATCTCAATACCTATGGTGTACATGATTATGAAGGGCTGGCTTAATAATTTTGCCTATCAGGACGGTATACCGGCAATTCAGCTGTCTCTGGGCCTTTTAGCTATGATAGGCATCAGTACCTTAGCCCTGAGTTTTAATCTCCTGAAGTTGATATCAATCAACCCTGTAAGTGCACTCCGCGAGAAGTAATATGGTCGATATATCTCTGCAAGCTTCCATGGGAGACATTGTTCAACGCAACATTGTGGAATTGAACTATGCTGACACATCTGTATAACATTTAGTTTGGGTTTAGATAAATCAATATGAATCTGTAATTTTGATCAAATGAATAAAAGAATACAAAGCATATGTCTGGATTCCAGTCGCCATTATTTACTCTCAAAGGAGTGTGGTCTGGGACGCTTGTGCTTTGGTAAAATATGATTCTATAGGAAAGAGAAACAAAAAACATCAAATATAGCAGAGCGTCCTTCGAAAGTTGGGCGCTTTTTTTATGTCGATTTCAAAATAATGAGCCGAGACAAAGCTAAATAACGATAGACCATTGAACGCAGAAACAATTGGGAGACAGACAGTTGTAAAATTCAAAAAAACTCACCGTGAGTGGGGTGGAATCATATTGCCTAATTGAAACATAAATATCTGATTATCAACAAAATAAATCGGTTTATTTCTTGTTTTTAAAAAAGGGTGGTTTCAACTTTGCATCAGCAATAAACAGAATAATCAATAGAAAAATGAAACTCATACATCGCTATATGGATCACTTATGTCTCTCCTCGGATCGACTTAGTTTAAGTTGTGAACAGGAACAATATTGGTATTTATGGGATGTTTATATGACTTGAGATTAAGATCAATAAAGAGATTACTCAGACAAGCATCCCACCAAAAATGGGGTGCTTTTTTTATGTGTAATAATTCAATCGGTGCCGTAACTCAATTGGCTAGAGTACTCGACTGTCTCTCGAGTGGTTGTGGGTTCAAGTCCCATCGGTACCGCTCTGCTCCGTTCGTCTAATGGCTTAGCCTGCCTGCACGTAGCAGTTTGGGCAAAGGCAGGGAGACCTGGCTTTCTATCAGGTGATATGGGTTCCCCGCCTGACCGAACGGGCAAGGAGTCCCGTACGGAGTGCCAATGGTGTCTTTAGTTTAACCGGCAAAATACCTCGCTGTGAATGAGGAGAACAGGGTTCGAGTCCCGAAGACACCCAATGAGAAATATGGCTTGTTCTTAGTAAAGCCAGAATTCTCATGACAATGGTCCATGGTGTAATGGTAGCACACTTGCCTTTGACGCGGGTAGTCCTGGTTCGAGTCCAGGTGGATCATCAGATATTTAATGCCCTGTTGGCGAAACGGCAAACGCGACCGGCTTAGACCCGGGAATTTGGGGGTTCGAATCCCTCACAGGGTACCACATGCTCATGGTGGAACCTGCCTTTGTTGGCAGACAGGCTGGCATACACCACAGACTTAAAATCTGTGTTTTCCGGGTTCTCCCGATAATTATCGGGACTTGTGAGCATACTAGTGGCCTGTAGCTCAACGGTTAGAGTAGTCCCGATAGTTATCGGGAAAGATTCGAGTTCCCTGCCTGCCGGCAGGCAGGAATTCTCGACAGGCCAACATGTAATGGAGAGTAGGCAGATATTGGTTCGCTGCGCTTACCTGCTAAGTAAGTTCCCATTCGTGGGATGAAGGTTCGATTCCTTTGCTCTCCGCTCAGGAGGTAGTCCGGTTGGTCGAGGAAGCAGTCTTGAAAACTGTGGGGCTTAATGGCTTCGGGGGTTCGATTCCCTCTGCCTCCGCACATGAACATGTAGCCAAATTGGTAAGGCAGAAGTCTGCAAAACTTCTAACTGCGGGTTCGAATCCCGCCATGTTCTTTCCGGGAGTACGCCAACGCAGGAGAGTTGGACTCCCGATGGCTATCGGGATAAATCTGGTGCTTCGGCTGAGTAGCCTGCCTGCCGGCAAAGGCAGGGTTCGAATCCTATTACTCCCACAATTAGTATAAAGGTAATATTTGCGAATTCTCAATCGTTAAGAGCTATTTAACATCAAAACTAATTATGAAACACCGCATATGTTACATAATTCGACTTATGTAAAGCACACATTTTAACTGATTGAGAATAAGTGACTTGCGGGAATATTTTTTCCAATTCCACAACTAAACCATATTGCTCTATACGAAAGCCTGAACCCCTATTCCTCCAACTCCCCAAAGCCCTTCGGAGTCATTCTATGTAAGGAGGCTTGCTCATAACTGTAGATCAGCTTAATCAAAGTAGGCTCATCAAACATACGGCCGAGAAACTGTATACCGGCTGGTAAATTGCCGGTGGAATAGCCCATAGGTATGGTAAAAGCTGGTTGGCCGGTATGAGGTGATATGATCTGGCTGTTATCACCTTTATAACCAGAAAAATCTCCGATTTTGGCTGGAGGGTTATTCCAGCTCGGATAGATCAGAGCATCTACATCATTTTCATCCATGGCCACATGAACGGCATCACGGAAAGCAATGCGATGAGCGTCATTATAGGCATCCTGGCACTTAATACCATCAGCTGAAGGGTCGCCCTCTATTCCCTGAAAGTACTTCAGGTTGTTTTCGATATAGCCTGAGTATTTACCCGTGGCAATAAGCTCATCCAGTGTTTTCACAGGAGCACTCTCTCCCAGAGAAGCCAGGTAATTCTCCAGGTCTACTTTAAACATGGGGCACCATTGGTTTTGTCTGAGAGAATCAAAACTTTCTATTTCCACCTCCACTACCGTAGCTCCGGCCTTTTCCATGTCCGCCACCGCCTGATTAAACAGGGCGAGAATTTCTTCCGAGGGTTCTCCTATTTCAGTCAGGGCTTTCATAATGCCAATTCTGGCACCTTTTAAGCCATCTTTTTGCAAATACTGGGTGTAATTCTTCGGCACCTGGCCTTGTGCATTTTCAGTCAGGGGATCAGCAGGGTCGTAGCCTGCTATTACTTCAAAAACGCGAACGGCATCTTCCACTGTTCTGCCCATGGGGCCACCCACATCATTTCTTAAATAGAGAGGTATAATACCATCCCTGCTGGTCAAACCTAAAGTGGAGCGAAGACCGACCAGGGCATTGTGGCTGGAGGGCCCGCGAATGGAATTTCCCGTGTCGGTGCCCAACCCGATAGTGCCCAGGTTAGCGGCAACCGCAGCGGCCGTACCTCCACTGGAGCCTGCTGTGGTATGTTCCAGGTTGTAGGGATTCTTTGTTTCGCCAGCGATGGAGCTGATAGAAACCATGGGACTAAAGGCCCATTCGGCCATGTTCGACTTGGCCAGTACAATGGCTCCCGCTTCTCGTATTTTCCTTACCTGATAGGCATCATCCGGGGGCAGAGAACCCTTCATGGCCAACGATCCTCCGGCTGTTTGTATGTCATGCGTATCGTAGTTATCCTTCACAATCATCGGAACACAATGAAGCTTTCGTAGTTTGCCTGTTTCGATAAACTCCTGATCCAGTTTTCTTGCCTTTTCCAAGGCCTTGGGATTGACCACCACAATGGCATTCATGCCGGTTGGTTGATCATAGGTTTCTATTCTATCGAGGTACTTTTGAACTAACTCTTCGCAAGAGCAATCCTTGTTTTGGATTGCCTGATGGATTTGGGCAATGGTAAGTTCTTCAACGATGAGCGGCTTTTTAGGAGTACACTGCGTGAATAAGGATAGAATCACTACCCCAAGGAGCACAAGGAGAGGTTGGGAATACATAGTTCGTTGAGTGCGTATTGTTGGCATCATATCATTGCTATTAAAAGAGCCCCCAGGGAACAACAGAAGACTATATGAGCCTCATCTGAAACTGATTTGAACCCCTGACTCTTGTTGTATTTCCTGATGATTTTGAGCGAATTCAAAATCACCAAAACCAAAAAGGCAGTAAAATAGATAATGTCAGATATTGGGCGAACTGGCCACCCAAATAAATCTATGAGCTCAGATGACCAAAGGAGCAGCGCGATAATGGAAAGGTAGCCAAAGAAGGACTTAGTATGCTTTTCGTCTTTTGTTTCAGGTGCCTTTATGAACATATAGCCGCTAAAAATGAGCATCAGACTAAGAAATGTCACATAGAGGAAAGCAAAATCCATCAATACATAAGTTATAAAACCTTTTGTGTCATACCCTAAAATTCTTATTAGTTAAGCTCATGAATGATGCCTTCAAAATCCAGATTCTCCCAGTTCTCCTCAATCCCCGACTGATCCAAAACCTTGTCCATAATGGCCTGCTGCTTTCTGCCCAGTGCCCAGGCTTCCGAATAACGGAAGTCGCTAAAGGTAGTCATGGAGTAAAGCGGAACCCACTTGTCAGGATGAAGCTGGTTCAGCTTCTTTTCAATCTTCTTTTGCAGTATAAATTTCTCATCCGCTACCTTATCGCGCATTTCTATAAAGTTGTACAGGGCCAGGTCAGCAATGGCATTAGCATCAGGAATACGAAGCGATTGATATTCTGTAAGCAGTGAATCATTGATTTGACCATGCTTTTCCAGCAATTGATTGAATACAAAGCAATCTTCAAAACCGGCATTCATTCCTTGTCCGTAAAAAGGGACAAGTGCATGGGCAGCATCTCCGATCAGCGCAGTATTTCCTTTCACCCAGGGATCACACCTGACAGTCACCAGGCTGGAGGTCGGGTTTTCAAAAAACTCCTTTTCAAGGTGGGTAAGATGGGGGACAGCATCCCTGAACTTATTATGGAAGAAGGCCGTCACATCTGATTCCGTTTTCAAAGCCTCAAAGCTGATGGGTCCCTCAAAAGGGAAAAAGAGCGTACAGGTAAAGCTCTTGTCCAGGTTGGGCAAGGCAATCAACATGTATTCTCCACGTGGCCAGATATGCAAAGCACCCGGGTCCAGGGCAAAATCTCCATCCGCTGTGGGAGGCATACTGAGCTCTTTATAGCCTGCAGTAATGTAGTCCTGACTGTAATTAAATCTATCCGTTTTTTGCATGGCTGAGCGAAGGGCGGAGAACGCACCATCGGCACCAAAAAGGAAATCTGCTTTTACGGTACTACCATTGTCGAAAGTAGCCGAGGCACTTTCAAAATCTACATCTGTACATCGGTGTTCAAACTCAACCTTGACGCCTTGATTTTCTGCCTCATTGACCAGAAGCTCGTTGAGTCCGCCACGGGAAACAGAGTTGATAAACTGACCTTCTTTGCCATAGGGCTGAAAGTCCAGGCGACCTTCCAGGTCATGAATCATACGGCCGGGCATGGGAATGCAATTCTCCTGCACTTTTTCTTTTATGCCTACTGCATCCAGTGCTTTGAGTCCACGATGGCTCAGGGCCAGGTTGATGGATCGGCCACCGATCGCTCCGGCTTTTCGCATATCTGGCCTCCGCTCGAAGATCGTAACCTGGTATCCTTTTTTAGCAAGAAATATGGAAAGTAGGGAGCCTACCAGCCCTGCTCCTAGAATAGTTATTTGTTTGTTCTCCATCATCAGCCAATTTATCACTTTTCTGACTACTGTCTTAGCGTGATGGTTTGAGTTTTTATGACTGGATACGAGGTTGTATCACTCAGCGTCATTGCGTAACAAGACTCTCAGTTTACTGTTTTAGTAAAGGTTGAGCTTTCATCTTCGTCAAGCTTCGCCACAACCATTCCATAGGGCCGAATTGAAAATACCTGAGCCAAACGGGAGAGATAAGCAACTGCAAAACCCAGAGAGCGACAACAATGCCCAACTGTCCTGTTCTGGAAACCTGACCAAACATCCCCAGACCAAAGCCATAAAAGATGCTCGTACAAATCAAAGTCTGCAGCAGGTAATTGCTCAAAGCCATCCGCCCTACTGAGGCAAATCGTTCTCTCAATCGTGCGCTCTTTCCGCTTTTAATCCATAGTATGATCCCACTGATATAGGCCATGGCGATGCACAAACTGCCCCAGTAGTTAAATTCTGCTCCAAAGAACATGGAGTATTTCAACTGCCAACTGTGATAGAAGTTGAACAACAGGCCGCAAACAACCAGCGCAAGCCCAATGGAAGCGGCACGGATAAACACTCTTTTATAACTGTGTGAGGTAGATTTACCCAATAGAAAACCAGATTTGAACAGCGCCATACCAATCAGCATCAGCCCGGAAATACGCCAGACATAAAAAGTAGGGAAAAGCACTGTTTGCATCATATGAAGGGTCTTTGCCCTTTGCGCCAGCTGATCAGAGAAACTACCCAGATAAGCGGCTGTGTTTTTGTCAATAATCCGCTGATTGGGAGTCCAGCCGCCACTCATTTGATCTAAGGTGCTCTGAGGCAATTTGAAAACCTTCATCCCCTCATAAATATGAATAAAGCTGCTTATGGAAAAGATTATGATGCCCATGCCTATGAGTGCCTTTGCCGGTAGCTTTCTGAAAAAATATAGGGCGAAAGAGCAAGCGGCATAAGGTGCCAGTATATCGCCATACCAGAAGAGATAGCCATGTGCCAGACCAATGATCAAAAGCCAGAGGTTTCTGGAATAGTGAACCTTCAGCGATCTTCCCGTTTTTGCCTCGGTTTTCTCAGCAATCATAACGATCGAGGCCCCGAAGAGTATACAGAAAATGCTGAGGAATTTTTGATCAGCGAAAACGTGACTTACAATCCAAACCCATTTGTTGAGGCCTGTCATATCTCCATAAGCCATAGGGTTGAGGTAGGCCTGCCCTATCATGGAGAAGCTTTGAATGTTCATAAGCAATATGCCTAAGATGGCAATGCCGCGGATTACATCCAGCGATGCAAATCGGGGTTTGGAGGGTAATGTATCGACTGAGTTTTGAAGTTTATGCATGTAGTATTCTTGAATTAAACAGCGCGGGATAAATGCTGGTGTCAGGCAAGAATACGCGTTAATTGAGCATAGGATGCCCCTGTGTTATGAAATGGAAAATGGTGGTACGAACTGTCGCAAAATAGCCTTAATCAGTCTTGAGGAGTTGAATTAGCTGATCGGCCCTGGTTCTTGAAACAGGAACAGACTTGTCACTTCCCTTCATACTGATTTCATAGTCACGACCGCCACGATTTACTCTGGAGATACGATCGGTGTTTACGAAGTAGCTTCTGTGGCATTGGAAGAAACGGTCTTGAGGTAGCAGTGCCTCCACTGCTTTCAGTCGGTTACGCAGCAGCTCTTTCTTCTGCTCTCTTTGATCATTCACATAGAAAATCTCTACGTAGTTTCCTTCAGATTTCAGGTAGATAATTTCATTCGGGTCCAGCCTGAATTCAGGCTTCCCCTTTTCGGAAACGAAGGTGATCACCGAACTTTCGGTACTATCAACCTTTCGGGTTTCGAGCTGTTTATTAAGCCTTTGTAAGGCGGCCAGCTCGGTCCGGAGATGAAAACTTTGCTCTATAAACAACAAGAGAAAAGAAGCCACAATGCCGATAAGAATCGTGTGCGATACTACATTCACCACCAATGCCGGCAGGTCAGATGCAGAGAGTTTCAGCCAGTAAATTACGAGGCTGTTGGCAATGCCAATAAGCATCACATTAAAGGCAGAAAAGAGCAGATCATTCCATACGAGCCATTGCTTGTTTTGAAAGGTCTGTGGCAGTATTCTGGTACATAATCCATAGCTGGCCAGCAGTGTGAAGGTAGTGGTCGCCCCCATGATCAGAGATTTCCAAAGTCGCGGGAAAAGATCAAGCTGACCAAAGCCAAATGGCTGTAGGGCGAAAAGGAGGAAGGCAATAATCAACCCGGAAGCCAGCGAGGAGTTGCCTTTGTAATTAAAAGGATGCGGCTTTTTAAAGAATGACAGAATGGTCTCCATATCTGCACCCGATGCTTATTGTTTCAGCGCCTCGCTGAGTAATCTGGCAAAATGATAAACGTCTTCGAAACTGTTGTATAAGGGAACAGGAGCCACGCGAATTACATTGGGTTCCCTCCAGTCAGCGATCACTCCTTCTTTGGTAAGGAAGTCAAACAGAGCTCTGCCGTTTTTATGGCAGAAAATGGACAGCTGACAGCCTCTTTCTTCGGGGTTGGAAGGTGTGATAATCTCGAAAGTATCCTCATCTCCGCTGATGTCCCTGATCAGAAATTCCATAAAGCCTGTAAGCTTAAGACTCTTGGTTCTCAAGGCTTCTATACCCACCTCATCAAAAATCTCCAGGGATGCCAGGTGAGCCGCTGTCGAAATAACGTTCACATTGCTGAGTTGCCAGCCATCTGCTCCGGGCATTGGCTCAAAGCCTTTTTGCATCAGAAAACGCTTGTCTTCGGTATAGCCCCACCAGCCTGCAAAGCGGTTGAGGGAATCATCCTCAGCAAAACGTTCGTGTACGAAGATACCTGAGACATTTCCCGGTCCTGAATTGAGGTATTTGTACGAACACCAGGTAGCAAAATCTACCCCCCAATCGTGGAGCTGCAGTGGTACATTACCAAAGGCATGAGCCAGGTCAAAACCTACCAGGGCACCTGCTTTATGACCAGCTTCAGTAATGGTTTTCATGTCAAAAAGCTGACCAGTATAATACTGGACGCCACCAATGAGCACCAGAGCCAGCTCATCGCCACAATCTGCAATGGCTTTTAGAATGTCTTCTGTTCTGAGTGTTTGCTCGCCACTTCGTGGTGCCAGTTCTATCAGTGCTTCATCTGGGTTCAGGCCATGAAACTTCAGCTGACTTTCGAACATATATTGGTCCGAAGGAAAAGCGCCAGCCTCGCAAATAATCTTGTTTCTCTTTCCTTTAGGTCTGAAGAAGGAAACCATCAGTAAGTGCAGGTTGACGGTCAGGTTGTTCATGGAAACTACCTCTAGCGGTTTGGCACCCACAAGTCTTCCCAAAGCCTCTTTGCTAAACTTATGATAATAAGCCCAGGGTTTGGAATGTCCCTCGAAATGTCCTTCTACCCCCAGGGTTTCCCAACCTTTCAGTTCTTCTTCTACAAAACCTCTTACCGATTTGGGTTGTAAACCCAATGAGTTACCGGTGAAGTAATAGCTGTCCTTGCCGTTTACCTGTGGAATATAGAAGCGATCCCGATACGCTTTTAACGGATCTGCTGCATCCAGCTGCTGAGCGAATGAAAGGTTGTTTTCGTAGATCATCCGAATAGGCTGGTTTGATTTTGGCCGGGCATGCATTTCTCATGTCGCAGCAGCCATTCTTTGTTCTGCAATCCGCTGGCATAGCCTGTCAGGCTACCATCTGAGCCAATTACCCTGTGGCAGGGAATAATGATGGCAATGGGGTTTTTGCCATTGGCAGAACCCACGGCTCTGATTTTTTTAATATCACCAAGCTTTACGGATTGCTTGGCATAAGTGGTGGTGATACCATAGGGTATGTCCAACAAGGCATCCCATACTTCTTTTTGAAAATCGGTGCCCTCTGGTGCCAGGCGCAAGTTAAACTCCTTGCGCTTGCCCTTAAAATATTCGTTCAGCTGCTTCTTGCAGTTACGCACTACCAGTGGCAAAATACCATCCGTAGATTCTCCCTCCTTATCAACAAAACCGACCAGCTTAATGGCATCGGCATCTCCCACAATCTTAATCTTGCCCATGGGCGAATCCATATAGGTAATCGCGGTATTTCTCATTCAAAGTTACTTTTTTCCAGGTTTAACCATTCCAGTGTGGCATTACAGAAAATATCCTCTACTACCTCATCTGACAACTCCATCTTTTCTATATATGCCCCAATTTCAAGGTCTCCCAGCGGGAAGGGGTAATCTGACCCAAGTGTAACGCGTTTAGACCCCTGCATTTCCAGTATATAGTTCATCAGTAGCGGGTCATGAGTGATCGAATCCACCCAGAACTTA
This sequence comes from Roseivirga sp., assembly GCA_021404565.1. Classification (GTDB taxonomy): domain Bacteria; phylum Bacteroidota; class Bacteroidia; order Cytophagales; family Cyclobacteriaceae; genus Roseivirga. The sequence goes on from JAAWWF010000041.1 coordinate 62,357, forward strand.
CCTACATACTCACGTGGATTGATCTGATTATCAATGGCCACCAAATCGGGGCGGCAATTGAAACCATGCTCTACTCTGCCCAGTGTAGGTAAAAACGACCCACCTGCATGGGAGAAGTTCACTCTTAGCTCGGGTAGTCGTTCCAGTACACCTCCGAAAATAAGCGAGCAGGCAGCGCGCGATGTTTCTGCCGGCATGCCTACGAGCCAGGGTAGCCAGTAGCGCTCCATACTGTGAAAGCCCATCATGTTCCAGGGGTGGATCATCACGGCCATGTCTAAGTCCTGACAGGCCTGAAAGATGGGGAAAAAGCGATTGCTGCTCAGGTTTTTGTCGTTGATGTTGGAGCCTATCTGAATGCCCGGCAGGTTCAGCTCATTTTTGCATCGCTCCAGCTCCTGAATGGCAAGGTCCTCATCCTGCATGGGAATGGTGGCCAGCCCAATGTAATTCTTGGGGTATTTCTGACAGAGGCCGGCTATATGATCATTGAGGTATTGAGACACCTCGAGGGCATCATAAGGCTTGGCATTATATGAGAACATGACCGGAATGGTACTCACTACCTGTACCTGCGTACCATTCGTAGCGTATTCTTCGATTCGAATTTCCGGCCCCCAGCAATTCGACTGAATCTCACGGAAAAACTTGTTGCCCTTCATCATCATGGCCGCATTTTCCTTGTGATGATGCAGGTGTATAAAATCCCCATACCCGAACTTCTCTGTCCATTTGGGCAGATGTTCCGGGATGATGTGGGTGTGCATGTCTATTTTTAACATAGGGTTATTGGTTATCGGTTAATAGTTAATGGTAAAGCCCTGATAACCATTAACCAATCACTATTAACTAATTATCTAATCAACAAACCTAGGATCTGTCTCCATTACATGGCCACAGCTATCGCAGGTGAGTAGTTTTTCAGAGGCATAGAATTCGCGGAATCGGGGCTGAAAATCTTTCTCTACATTCTTAAGAGGAAAGTAAGTATCGTGCAGCTTTTCATTGCAGTTATCGCAGAACCACATGAGCCCATCAGTATGCTCTTCTTTTCTTTTGCGCTCAATCACCAAACCAACGGAACCCTCCGGCCGGATAGGAGAGTGGGGTACCTTTGGGGGGTGTAAATACATATCACCCGGACCTATCTGGATATCTACTGCCTTGCCTTCCTCCTGAATGCGCACGGTAATAGTGCCCTCCAGCTGATAGAAAAGCTCTTCAGTTTCATTGTAGTGATAATCCTTACGGGCATTGGGCCCGCCTACTACCATCACTATATAATCGCCACTTTCTGTGTAGAGGTTTTTGTTGCTTACCGGAGGCTTGAGCAAGTCACGATTTTCCTCAATCCATTTCTTCAGATTAAACGGTCTTTTGATTCCCATACCAGTTCCATTTAGTTCATGGCTAAATTACAGAAATTCGGGATAGGCCTAAATCCAATTTTCATAACTTTACTCAATACGGAAATTCTATGGATCTAAATTTAAAAGGGAAAAGAGCACTGGTATGCGGTAGTACGCAGGGCATTGGCAGAGCCATTGCCGAAGAGCTGGCCAATCTGGGCTGTAGTGTTACACTAATGGCGAGAAACGCTGTCACATTGGAGGAGGCAAGGGCTTCTTTGTTCAAGTCTGCCAGCCAGAATCATGAGATTCTGATGGCCGATTTCGGCAAGCCTGATCAGCTCAAATCTATCCTGGACATGCACATTGCGGCTGGTAATGAGTATCATATCCTGATTAACAATACCGGAGGCCCTCCGGGTGGTCAGGCGATTGATGCAGGCATAGACGAGTTTCGCATCGCCTTCAACCAGCATTTGGTGTGCAATCAGCTTTTGGCTCAGGCTTTAGCCCCTGGAATGAAAAAAGCGGCCTATGGGCGTATTATCAATATCATCAGCACCTCGGTAAAGGCACCACTTAATGGCCTGGGTGTTTCCAATACCATTCGTGGAGCGGTGGCCAACTGGTCAAAAACCCTGGCAAATGAGCTGGGACAGTTTGGTATTACCGTGAATAATGTATTGCCCGGAGCTACAGCTACTCAACGCTTGAGCTCGATCATTGAAAACAAGGCCAACAAGACGGGTAGAAGCATAGAAGAGACGGAGAATGCGATGAAGGCTTCAATCCCTGCCAGACGTTTTGCTGATGCCAGCGAAGTGGCAGCCGCGGCAGCATTTCTTGCCACGCCCTCAGCAAGCTATATCAATGGTATCAATGTACCGGTAGATGGAGGCCGAACACCTGCTTTGTAGCATATGGAGAAACTACCCATTATAGACCTGCATTGTGATTTGCTGGTATACCTGCTGATGAATCCGGATGCCACACCGGATGATGGTGCTTTTGGCGCCAGTTTGCCCTTTCTCAAAGAGGGGAATGTGAGCCTTCAGGTAATGGCCATTTTCACCGCTGTGGAAGAGGAAAGCTCGAAAAGAGGAGTAGCTCAGTCAGTGCTTTACAAGCAGATGCTGGATGACTATTCAAAAGATATTTCCCAGGTTGGGGCTGGATATCAGGTTACACAGGACCCTCGTGTTGGCATGATTGCTTCATTGGAAAGTGCCTCTGGTATTTGTAATGAAGTGGAACCTCTCGAAAACGCTTTCAGGAATTTGGATACGATAATTTCCAATGTCAACAGACTCTTTTATATCAGCTTTACCCACCATACGGAAAACCGGTTTGGAGGGGGCAATTACGCCAAAGCTGGATTGAAACCTGATGGAGAAGCATTACTGGACTATATGGGCGGAAAGGAAATTGCCATTGACCTGTCACATACTTCCGATGCCCTTGCGCATGACATTCTGGACTATACCTATCGAAAGGGTCTGAAAGTTCCGGTTATCGCCAGCCATTCCAACTTCAGAGATATCTGGGATCATCCCAGGAATCTGACCCGGGAAAATGCGATGGAAATCATCAATCGGGGTGGGGTGATAGGAATGAACTTCCTGCGTGCCTTCCTGAACAATGATGAACCTGGGGCCTTGCTTGATCACATTCGATATGGGTTTGATCTGCCAGGTGGAGAAAATGCAATCAGCTTTGGGGCAGATTTTTTCTATACGGGAGACTTTCCCGACCCTGCCCGTGACCCTTATTACTTCCCCGTGCATGAAGATGCTACTAAGTATCATGCATTAATGGATCAACTCAGGGGAGACCTAAGCGAAGATCAATTAAAAAGACTGGCTTATAAAAACGTAGAACGTTTCATTGCCTCAAACTGGACATAATCAATGGAGAAAATACTCAACTATATCAATGGCGAGCTGGTGGCACCTGAATCTGGTGAGTACCTGGATAACTACGACCCTTCCAGGGGTACGGTTTATTCTCAGATTCCCGATTCCGATGCCAATGATATTGATATGGCAGTATCTGCGGCCAAAGAAGCTTTCCCCCTTTGGTCTAAGACCCCCAGAGAGGAGCGGTCCAGACTTATGCTGAAGGTGGCTGAACTGATTGACGAAAACCATGAAATGCTGTCCCGGGCAGAGTCAAAAGACAATGGCAAGCCACTGAAGCTGGCAAGACGGGTGGATATTCCCAGGGCCTCTTCCAATTTCAGATTTTTCGCTACTGCCATTTTACACGAATCTACTGAGGCACACAGAATGGACGAAACAGCCATGAATTATACAGAACGCACCCCTATTGGGGTGGCCGGATGTATTTCTCCATGGAACCTGCCCTTATACCTGTTTACTTGGAAAATCGCTCCGGCTTTGGCTGCGGGCAATACCGTAGTGGCTAAGCCATCAGAGGTCACACCTATGACGGCTTTTTTGCTCTCAAAGCTTTGTATAGAAGCAGGTTTACCCAAAGGGGTATTGAACATTGTGCATGGACTGGGGCCTAAGGTGGGCCAGGCCATTTCTGAGCATCCGGACATACCCATCATTTCGTTTACCGGTGGTACGGCTACGGGCAAGAGAATCGCGGCTACGGCCGCACCCATGTTTAAGAAGCTCTCGCTGGAGCTTGGCGGTAAAAATCCAAATATCATTTTTGCAGACTGCGATTTCGATAAGGCTTTGAGTACCTCAGTTCAATCGAGCTTTGCCAATCAGGGCCAGATTTGTCTTTGTGGCTCGCGTATCTTTATTGAACGCTCCATTTACGACAAGTTTCGAGATGCCTTCGCAGAGAAGGTACAGAAACTGAAGGTGGGAGATCCACTGGCCGAGAGCTCACATCTGGGCGCAGTGGTTTCAAAGCCCCATATGGAAAAAGTGCTTGACTATATCGACCTGGCGAAAAAGGAGGGGGGAGTTGTGTTGACCGGGGGTCAACAAATTGTTACGGCTGGTGAGCTTTCAAAAGGTTATTACCTGGCTCCCACCGTGATCGAGGGCCTTGATTATAACTGTCGCACCAATCAGGAAGAAATATTCGGGCCGCTGGTTACGCTCACCCCTTTCGATACAGAAGAGGAAGTTTTGACTATGGCCAATAGTACTCCTTATGGCCTTTCTGCTACTCTCTGGACCAATGATCTTAACCGCACACAAAGGATGTCTACATCCATTAAAGCGGGGGTTGTCTGGGTAAACTGCTGGTTGGTGAGAGACCTGAGAACACCCTTTGGAGGGGTGAAACAAAGCGGTGTCGGACGTGAAGGTGGCTGGGATGCTCTGCAGTTTTTTACCGAGAAGAAAAATGTATGTATAAAGCTATAATGTTGGTACATTTGACTTGAATCAATATCTGAACGACAAAAAAGGATATTTGGTAAAAAAATGCAGGTCTTTTTGAGATTATCGATTTGTGAAATTTTAATTATCAAAAAATCCTATTAACTTTGATTTACTCTTGGGGAACTTGTATCCACAAGGAAATCACAAAAAAGAAATAACATCTGCCAGTCGGTAGATTAAAGATAAGTCTGGGTATAGTAACCGAAAGGTTCGCTATGAGTAGTTAGTTACCCAGGTGTTTAGGTGAAAGGGAGTCGCTCCAACGGGAGTGACTCTTTTTTTTTGGTCTGAACTTTTTTGGCACTGTTTTTTCGATTGATCTGATACAACAAACTTTTTAAGAAATGAACAAACTGATAATGACAGCGGCCACAATGGTCCTTTTGCTGATTGGACAGCAGGGAGTGGCACAAAAAGTTTATGAGTATGATGTGAAGGACACTGCTGCGGTTCAGCAGGAGGTATATGCCCAGATCAGGGTAAGACCTCGCTTTTTATCCAATAAAGTGTCTATCCGGCTCGATTATGGCCAGGAACGTAATTTCTGGGGAGGTGATACACGCATCAGGGATCAGCAATCAGGTAAGGTGAAGAAATTCAATTCCGCTGTGGATGCGCTAAATTATATGAGTGCTCAGGGCTGGCAATTTGTATTTGCCTATACTTTACCCATTGGAGATGGAAGAGATAATATAGCCGATCAGACGGCAGTTTTGCAGGAAGTCAATTTTCTGATGAAGAAACGACTGAGACCTGATGAGATAGTCCTGAAAGAGGGCAAATGACATAGGCCGGCCCGGAGCCGGTTTTTTTATTCCATTAGTGAATTGCTTAGTCCCTTGTATTATCCCCGCTTATGCAACTATTTGTAAATGAACGCTTCCTTAGAGTAATACAGGTACCAAACGGTCGTCTAATTAATGGCGCTGTTATGTAACCGAGTCCATTTTTTAAGGTTAACCATTTCAAACACAACCACCATGATCCGCAACTACCTCAAAGTGGCCTTTAGGTCCATTTTCAAGAACAAAGTTTTTTCCCTCATCAATATTACCGGCCTCGCCATAGGGATTGCGGCCAGTTTGTTGATTTTTCAGTATGTGAACTTCGAGCTAAGCTATGATAACTATCATGAGAACGCAGAACGGAGCTACCGGATTAAGACTAACCGTTTTACAAAGGGTGAACTGACTACAGAATGGGCTGCAGGAGCAGCTGGCGTAGGCTATGCGATGAAAGAGGCCTATCCGGAAGTGGAAGAACTGGTAAGGATGCGTGGAGCAGGAGGCATCTTTTCTTTTGAAGATATCGAATTCAGCGAAGAAAGGGTATACCTGGCAACAGAGAACGTCTTTAAGATGTTTGAGACAAAGTTCATTCATGGAGATGCCGAAACGGCCCTTGTAGATGGACTTTCAATTGTGGTTTCTGAGAGCATTGCTAGAAAGTATTTCGGGCGCACCGATGTAATTGGTGAAGTCCTGGAATACAACCGGGAGCAACAGGCAAAAATAAATGGCGTGTTCGAAGACCTGCCTCCCAATACCCATTTCAAATATGATATACTGGTTTCATGGAATACCTTTAGCTCCGAACAACAGGGTCAGTTCAATACTGCCTGGAATTGGGATGGGTTCTATAATTACCTACTATTGGCGAAAGGGACCAACAAGGAGGACTTTGAGGCCAAAATGGCTACATACTTTGAGGAGAGCCAGGGAGAGGAGTTTCGGAACAATGGCTTTTGGATGAGCTTTGAGCTTCAACCTATTCAGGACATTCACCTGTACTCAAACTTTATGATTGAGATGGAAGTGAATGGTGATGGCGATACAGTTTATGCCCTGCTGGTTATTTCATTCTTCATCATTATCATCGCATGGGTCAACTATATTAATCTGGCTACAGCAAAATCGATGGAGCGTGCCAGAGAGGTAGGCCTGAGAAAGGTATTGGGATCTCTGAGGGGGCAGTTGGTCCGACAGTTTCTCACTGAGTCTTTTTTGATCAACATATTTGCCGTTGCCCTGGGTTTCGTGCTTGTGATTCTGGCAATGCCCTATTTTTCTGACCTTTCCGGCCAGGAAATGACCTTTACCCTGTTTGCAAAACAGGGTTTCTGGATAGGTCTGGCCGGCCTTTTTCTGATAGGCACTTTTCTGTCTGGTTTATATCCTGCCTTCGTATTGTCTGGTTTCAGGCCTATACAGACACTCAAAGGCAATATGGCCGGTACCGCAGGAGGGTCAATGCTCAGAAAAAGCCTGGTAGTGTTTCAGTTTATGGCTTCCGTAGGTTTGATGATCGGCACTTATGCAGTATATCAACAAGTCTCTTTTATGAGAAATCAGGATTTGGGTGTGGATATCAACAAAATGCTGATACTGAACGGACCGGGTGTAACCGACTCTACCTACAGAGATAAAATGGATGCCTTTGTCAACTTGTTAGAGGCAAATGCCAACGTTGAAAAGGTGGTTATTTCTTCCTCTATCCCGGGAAATAAAGTTGGGTGGAATGCCGGAGGAATCAGAAAAGAGGGGGCTCCCTTGAGCGAAAGTAATCAATATCGGGTAATCTCGGTAGGGCATGACTTTATGCAGACCTACGATATGGAGCTATTGGCAGGGAGACTTTTTTCAAGAGATTTTGGTGCTGAAGAAGAGAATGTGGTTTTCTCAAGGGCTGCTACCAGATTATTTGGTTTTGCTCAGCCTGAAGAGGCCGTAGGAACACGTATTAGTTTTTGGGGGAATGTCTATACCATTGTAGGCGTCACAGAAGATTATCATCAAAACTCCCTTCGCGAGAACTACGATCAGCTCATTTTCAGGTTTATCCCAACAAATAGCGCCTTCTATTCTATTAAATATAATGGCAACAATACTAAAGAGGTGGTGAAACTGGCAGAGGAGAAGTGGGGGCAGTTTTTTGCAGGAAACCCATTCGAATACTTCTTCCTGGATGATCACTACAATGAGCAGTATAAAGCAGATCAGCAGTTCGGGACCGTATTTACGGTGTTTTCGATCCTGGCAATTTTTGTGGCCTGTCTAGGCCTTTTTGGACTGGCAGCATTTATGGCAGCTAAGCGTACTAAGGAGATTGGTATCAGAAAGGTACTCGGGGCTTCTGTGCCGGGTATCCTTAAGCTGCTATCTACTGACTTTCTTAAGCTGATCATTGTGGCGGTGGTACTGGCGATTCCCCTTGCCTACTATGGAATGAATCAATGGCTAAACACCTTTGCCTTCCGCATCGATCTGCATTGGTACATTTTTGCTATCCCTGCCGTAGCTGTATTTGCTATAGCCTTGGCTACCGTGAGTTTTCAGACTTCCAGGGCAGCAAGAGCCAACCCTGTGGAATCATTGAGGTACGAGTGAGGTCTTTAGGGGTGGCAAGAGGTAGGAAGCAGGAGGTAGGAAGTCTTATTTTCTGCCTCCTACCTCCTGCGCTATGAGTCAAATCAGAGAAGAGGTTCATGTTGACTACTTCAGTCTGTTCAACAGCCAATACCTAAGCTATTTCTGGGGAACTCCACTCCACACTTTGTTGCCCCTACTATCGGTGCTGATGAACCAGGGCTCATCGTCACAGTTGGGGGCTGCGTTGTCGCCAAAGCAAGACTGACGCGTACCACTTAATGTATAGCCTCCTGAGCTTTTTTGTGTCAGTGAATGACCATACTCATTGTAGAAGGCACCATAGGTCTGACTCCATTGCTCATTGCCTTTCGCATCTATTTTGATGAGGTAGACGTCATAATTTCCTTTACCATAAGAGCTGGTAGAACCTATAATGGCATAGCCTCCGTCATCTGTTTTAATGAAGTCGCTGGCCTTGTCATAGCTCCGGCCTCCGTAAAATTTGTACCACTCTTCATTGCCTTCGGCATTGGTTTTGGTAAGCAAAATTTCCGTAGCCCTGTTTTCGTAATACTTCGTTGTTTCCAGCGTGAGTCGACCTCCATCTTCGGTTTTGATAAACTTGCTTTCTGAAGAAAGAGAAACCCCCGGTGGCGTTGCCGGAGAAAGAATTGAAGCCAGAAACAGGCTTAGTGAGATGATTTTTACAATTTTCATGATGTTTGTTTTTTGAGTCCTTCACCCTGATTTCTGAGTTTAGGATGACCATTTTATAAGAAATACGAACTGATATCAGCTTTTGGATTTCATTGCTAAAGTATATATTCTCTTTTTAGGAATGAAATATTTTTTCTGCTTTGGATGACAGAGACTGACCGGACCGGGATATTAGCTGACTGAAGTCAGACCGATGAAGGAGTGGGCTGTTATTGGCCGGTCACGAAATCATGAACCCATTGTGCCTGTTCCGGGGTGTCGGGAACCTGAAACGTTCTTGTTTCACTTAAGATGTCAAAGACTTCCTTAGGGTCAACTCCGTTTCGAATCAGCAGCGCAGCACAGACCATAGAAGTACGCCCTATTCCCATACGGCAGTGTACAACTACCTTCTTACCAGCACTGAGTTTCTGACTCAGCGTATCAATAAGTTCGTTGAATGTTGACTGACTGTGGGGGAGACTCCTGTCCTCTATCGGGTAATTAATAAAGTGAATTCCAACGCTTTCACAGTGCTCGCCTTCGTTATTAAGCCCTAATTCCCGTATTTCGGTTGGCTCTAAAAGCGAAATGACAACACCCACATCGTGAAGAGATAGTTTTTTGATATCATCATAAAGCCAGTCATTGCCCCTTGGACGGGCCATCATGCCCAGCTTGTGATTCGGAATTTTATCGATCCAGTAAATTCTCATGTTGTATGATTAGTGTGTACTTCATGCTTATCTCGGATAACTGAGATAGCAGAAGCGGGTAGTTAAATGAGGATGTCAGATCAGTGTAGAATGGTTTTTCCTACTGTCTGATGTCTATCATCTTTCGTCTTCAATATGGCTTGTATGCCTCTCAAAATCCCGAGCGTACTTCTCACTTTCGGTTTTCATCCACTTGTCCCAGAAGGTAAAGTAGAGTCCAAAGTTAAAGCGGTACTGGGTGTGGTGGAGGTTATGGTGAGTGGCACCAATAAACCAACGGCCGAGCCAATGTTTGTGAAAACCCTTGGGATATACTTCTACATTGGAGTGATTGATGGCGCTGGTGAGGGTCATAAAGGTGAGCAATGTCACGACCGTCCAGTAGTGCATGGGTAGAAACAGAATGATCACAGGAATGATCAGGCTTTGTAGTAGGCCCTCTCCGGGATGAAAAGAAAAAGAAGTCCAGGGAGAGGTGATATGACTGTCATGATGCACTTTATGAATCAATCTGTAGATTTTAGGTTTATGCATCCACCGGTGCAGCCAGTAATAATAGGTTTCGTGAATCAGGGCGGCTATCAGGAAACTCAGTGGCAAATACCACCAGCCATAAGCAGCGATTTCTTCATAAACCTGCGTATAACCTCTTTGCCACATCACCATCATAAGAGCCCCTGCAATGGCAAAGAGCAGGGAGGTAAAGGTTGACCAGAAGATTTCCTTGCGATACTGCTTAGAGTCTCTTTCAGCCTTATGAATTTTTCTCGATCGAAAGTCCTTTGGATCAATCACATAAAAGACAATATGGAAGATCCCCGCTACCAGACTATACCGAAAAACGACTGTCAAAAACATCAGGCCTGTCAGGGTTAGAAAGGTGATGGGTTCCGTAAAATCGTATTCGTGCATAAATGATTAACCCAAAGTGAGCCAAGTAGTTTCCGAACAAGCACACATTTGTTTAAAAGCTTGTGTTAAAGCCGTAATGAACCATTCTATAGCGCTTTTGGTTAGCAAAATGGAGGACAAACAGGATGAAAGCAAAAGGTAAATTCGATACACTCGTAAGTCAGGATACCCCTGTATTAGTGGATTTTTATGCCGATTGGTGTGGACCATGTCAGGCGATGGCGCCTGTGCTCAAAGAGGTGGCTCAGCATTACGAAGGCAAGGTGAAAATCATCAAGATTGATGTAGATAAGAACCAACCTATTGCACAAAGGTTTGGAGTCCGAAGTATCCCAGCACTTATCCTATTTAAAGGAGGCAATGTGCTGTGGCAACAAGCTGGTATGATAACAGTTAGAGATCTTTCGAACAAACTGGCAGCGGCTGTTTAAACTACTTTCAGTAAATAGTCCTTAATCATTTGCAAGGTCTCCGATGGCCGCTCAAACATGCCCATATGGGCGGTTTCAGGAATGATATAACCGTCTACCAGCTCTCGTCCTTCGATGTGCTTTTCGCAAACGGATACAGGAACACGTGTATCGTTAACTCCTCCGATAAAAAGACAGTGACAGGTAAGCCGGTTCCATATCGCGAAACGATCTTTTCGTTCACGCATGGCCAGGGTATAAGCAATAATGGTATCCAAAGAAGTTTGGAGTCCAATTTCTGTTGACTTTCTGATTTCTTCCTTTAGTTCAGCTTTCCTTTGGTCATAGAACAGTGAGGGAATGAAAGGCTCTATAAATTTGGATACGGGATGCTTTTTAAGGAAGAGCAGGGCTTTGTCTCTTTTATGCTTACTCTCCTCATCATCGCCTGGGGCCATAGAGTGAAACAATCCAAGTCCCTGGATTAAATGGGGATGTCTTTCGGCCAGTGCCAGTGCCACATAACCACCGAGCGAATGCCCGATTACCACTGCCTGTTTCAGACCTTCTGAAGCAAACCAACCGGCCAACTGGTCGGCTACTTCTTCGAGACTGAGTTCAGTTTGTTCTAAAGGAGATTCTCCGAAACCGGGAAGGTCCGGGCAGATCACCTTGTAATGTTCTGCTAACGGCTCAACAAATGGAAACCACATTTCTCTTGTTTCACAAAAACCGTGAATAAAGACAATTGGAGAACCCTGACCGAAGCTGGATGACTTAATTGCTGGCATAGTCCGTAGCGATCTTTTTGACCCCTACTAACGACCTTACTGCATTGGCAATGCCTGCAGGGTCAAAGTTACATTCAGCATGCAATTGCTCTTGTGTGCCATGTTCTACAATACGATCAGGAATACCCAGTCGTGTGACCTGAGCAGCATAGCCGTTTTCGGCCATAAACTCCAGGATGGCACTACCAAAACCACCGACAATACAGCCATCTTCTACGGTTACTACCTTATTGAAATTGCGGAAGATATCGTGTAAAAGCTCCTCATCCAATGGCTTGACAAAACGCATGTCATAGTGGGCCGGATTGATCTTTTCTTTGGCGAGAGCTTCTTTGGCCTCAATGGCGTAGTTACCGATATGGCCTATGGTTAGAATAGCCACTTTTTTCCCGTCAGAAACCTTGCGTCCGGTGCCGATGGCTACCTTTTGCATCTCGGTGCGCCATTCGGGCATTACACCCTGACCTCTCGGGTAGCGAATAGTAAAAGCGTCACCTTCTCTTGGTAGCTGGGCCGTATACATCATATTCCGCAGCTCACCCTCATTCATCGGAGCAGCTACAATCATATTGGGAATGATGCGCATGTAAGCCAGGTCATAAGCACCATGATGTGTTGGTCCGTCAGCTCCTGCAAAACCAGCCCTGTCAAGACAGAAATTCACTGGTAAGTTCTGAATACATACATCATGAACCACCTGATCGAAGGCACGCTGCATGAAAGTACTGTAGATGTTACAAAATGGCACAAGCCCCTGCGTGGCCAGACCAGCCGAGAAAGTTACGGCATGTTGCTCAGCGATACCCACGTCAAATGCACGTTCGGGCATGGCTTTCATCATGATGTTCATAGACGAACCCGATGGCATGGCCGGGGTAATGCCCATGATTTTATCGTTTTCCTCTGCCAGTTCTACCAGTGTGTGTCCGAAAACATCCTGATACTTAGGTGGCTGAGGAGTATTATTGACTTTCTTGAATACTTCACCGGTTACCTTGTCAAACTTACCGGGGGCATGCCATTTGGTAGCATTACCATCTTCAGCAGGTTTGTAGCCTTTGCCTTTTACCGTAACGCAGTGCAGAATTTTCGGGCCCGGAATTTTCTTCAGGTCGTTCATCACATGCGCAAGGTGATGTACATCATGACCATCTACCGGCCCAAAGTATCTTAAATTCAGTGCTTCAAACAGGTTACTCTGTTTCAGAAGCAATGACTTCATAGAGTGCTCTACTTTGGAAATAATCTCCTGAGTGCTTCGACCGAATTTGGAGAATTTACTGAGCATCTTCCAAACCTCATCCTTGGCCTTATTATAAGTGCCGGAAGTGGTTACATCTGTCAGGTAATCTTTGAGCGCGCCTACGTTCGGGTCAATAGACATGCAGTTATCATTCAGGATAATCAAAAGATTACTGTTTGAAACTCCTGCGTGATTCATACCCTCAAAAGCCAGGCCGCCCGTCATAGCACCGTCACCAATCACGGCTATGTGATGTCTGTCATCATCCTTGTACTGGTTGGCCATGGCCATGCCCAATGCAGCCGAAATGGAAGTAGATGAGTGTCCTACACCAAATGTATCATATTCACTTTCCTTTCTTTTCGGAAATCCTGAAAGGCCATTGTAAAGTCGGTTGCTATGAAAATTGTCCCTTCTACCGGTCAGAATCTTGTGACCGTAAGCCTGGTGACCCACATCCCAAACGAGCTGATCTTTTGGTGTATTGAATACATAGTGCAGTGCTACGGTTAGTTCTACCACACCAAGGGAAGCACCGAAGTGTCCTCCGTATACCGATACAATATCAACTATGTATTGTCTGAGTTCATCACAAACCTGAACGAGTTGTGTCTGGTCCAGTTTTTTTAGATCCTCGGGGGAATCAATATGCTTAAGAAGAGAGCCTGGTTCAATTAACATTTACAGCGTGCACTAAAAGTAATGCCTAAATAACAGGAATACGAGCCAAATGTTTGACTTGGATTTTGTTGCGACACAAAATTAAAAATTATTTCCGGTTCGCGGGCACATACGGCCATTCCTTCTATATTTGATCAAGTCTAAGCTATAACCGTTGAGTTTCGAAATACAGCTTCCGCTCTTTACGGGTCCTTTCGATCTGCTGCTTTTCTTTATCCAGAGAGATGAGCTCGATATACATGATATTCCCATCCATAGGGTGACCAAGGACTTCCTCGACTACCTGCATCGACTGGAAGAAATGAATGTGGAGGTGGCCAGTGAGTTTATTCTGGTAGCCGCCACCCTGATGCGTATTAAGGCTAAAATGCTGCTCCCCAGGCCTGTGTTAGATGAGGAAGGTAATGAACTGGACCCACGAGAGGAACTCATTCGACACTTATTGGAGTATAAGAAGTACAAATCTGTGGTCGAAACACTCAGTAAGATGGAGACTGATCGACAGCAACTTGATTCACGTGGGAATGTAGTAAAAGAGCTGAAAAAACTGGCCGAAGGCTCCAATGTAGAAAGCGAAATACAAAACCTTGATTTGTACAAACTCCTGAAGGTCTACCAAAAAGTGTTGTCGCGGTATGAGCTGGAGAAAAACAAACCTATACACCAGGTTGTGCAATATCCCTATACCATTGCCAAGCAGCGGTCGTATCTTATGGCTCAGCTTGATCATTCCCCAAGGCTCTCCTTTGAGCAAATCATCGAATTCGAACCTAATAAAATCGCTGTAATTTTTAACTTCCTGTCCATTCTGGACCTACTTCAAATGCGGAAGATCACCATGCATCTGGGGGAGGGCTTCAACAATTTCTGGATCGAGAAAATTGAGGGAGAATTAGTGGATCAATGAGTTCCGACCGAAATGAGAAGGCTGCAAAGACCCTCAATCCCCGAAATGTTTGGTTACCTGTAATCATAGGTTTTGTCATCATAGGTATTACACTGGCCCGTGACGAGAATTTTACATGGAATTCTCTGAGTGCCATTACCGAAATTGCCCCGGGAGCATTACTGGCGACTTTGCTCTTACTGCTGCTCAAAGATTTTTTTAATATGCTTAGAATAGGCTTTCTAAGCGGAGGAGAGTTTGGTTTGTCAAATGTCTTTTATGTCGTTCTGCTTTGGGAATTTGCTATTGCCGTTACCCCTCCGGTAATAGGAGCCACGGCCGTATTGGTTTTTATCATGCTCAAAGAAGGGCTTTCCTTTGGTAAAGCCCTGGCCTATACCATGCTGGCCGCCATCATGGATAACCTCTTTTTTCTCACAGCATCCCCTATTGCACTTTTGCTATCGGAAGGAGCGGTAATACCGGAGAGTACGGTGGCAGACTCTGCTCTGGGTGGCAGTCTGAAGTATTTGTTTTATCTCAGCTACGGATCCATTGTATTCTTTACCGCCTTTATGAGCTCGGCTATTCTCTTTTTGCCTAAAACCATCAGAAAGCTACTCGAAAGCCTGATGTCACTCAAATGGTTTAAGCGCTGGAAGCCGGCAGTGACAAAACAGAGCCAGGAGCTTGAATTGGCTTCCAGAGTTTTAAAGGGCAAGTCATTTTCATTTTGGCTAAAGCTTATTGGGTTTACCTACCTTGTATGGTTACTCAAGTATGGTATAGTGAATGCCGTAATGGCGGGCTTTGTACCTATGGATCTTGGAGACCACTTGCTGGCCATTGGCAGGCACCTGACCATGTGGGTAGTAATGCTGGTTTCTCCCTCTCCTGGCAACGCAGGTTCGGCCGAGATCATCTTTTCGGCATTTTATGGTCAACTGCTGGGCGACTATACTTTTGTAGCCAGCCTAGTATGGCGCATGGTTACCTTCTATCCTTATCTGGTCATCGGGGCCTTGATTTTGCCTAAGTGG
This sequence comes from Roseivirga sp., assembly GCA_021404565.1. Classification (GTDB taxonomy): domain Bacteria; phylum Bacteroidota; class Bacteroidia; order Cytophagales; family Cyclobacteriaceae; genus Roseivirga. Next base: position 77,817 of record JAAWWF010000041.1, read on the forward strand.
GGCAGGCGCATTGCTAAAATAAGTCTGAAATAATCTTTATCCGCTCTCACGCAACCATAAGTGCGGAAATGTAATCTATCCATAGCCTGATAAGGGTGGCCTCTGGACAAGTAAGCAAAGTCGGTCGAAAGCTTTTTGTCTTTTTCTGGCAATACATAGAACAGGACCTCCGTTTTGTGTACTTAATGGCAATATTCTTGATGACTTTTTGGTCATTAAGTGAACTAATAAGAGCAGTTGGATGAGGGGTAAACTACTAAAACTCATATACTACGAATGCAACTGTTCAAAAGGTCAATTCTTTATCTTCTACTCACATTTCTCGTTTCTCAATCCGCTTTCTCACAAGATTTCATACGCCTCAGGGGGCGGGTAGTAGAGGAAGGCAGCGATCAGCTTATTCCCTTTGTTACGGTACAGATCAAGGGAGTGGCCCTGGGTACCATTACTGAGGAAGATGGTCGGTTTGCTGTAAAAATACCACTCCTATATGCCAAAGATACGCTGATCTTCTCCAGTGTAGGCTATCAAAAGAAGGAAGTGCTCATGTCCAGTTTGAAAGAAGAGATAGAGAATGAGATTAAACTGGAAATCTATATTGAGGAGCTGGATGAGGTTACGGTAGTTCGCGGCCGGGAACGAGATCCGCTTAAGGTATTGAAGAAAGCCATTCGAAAAATCAAGTCAAATTACCCTAAGAAACCCTTTACCTATGATGCCTACTATCGGGAGCAGATCGTGGAGAATGGTGCCACGATAAAGTTTGCGGACGCAGCGACCACTTTTCAGCAAAGCGGTTATACCGGCAAGCGATTCAGACAAACCTTCGGAGGAGGCAGTTTTACAATCAACCTGAGAACGGGAAACGGAGCAGGTTTACTTTCCGGGGGGCTGTTTGGTTTAGGTGATTGGGGTGAGCGTTTGCACGATCACTTCGGGCATCGAACAACTACAGAAGATCGGGTTAAAATCCATGATTCCAGGGCCAGTCTGAATCTGACTAAAGAGAATATGGAGGCCAATATAGAAGGTGGCCCCTTGAGTACACTCAGTAAAGACCTGGTGCGATTCATCTCACATTTTATGAACAAGAAGGAGTTTAAGAAGTACCGGTTCGAGTTATTTGAATCTCCCGATGAAGAAGGAAACTGGGACTATGTGGTGCGATTTAAGCCAAAAAAAGCTCCAGCTACTCTGGAGAAAATTCAAGCTGATCAGGCAAAAGGAAGGCGCATTAGCCGGACAGACATACTCTCAGGGGCGGTCCATATCGATCAGGACAGCTACGCCATCAAAAGGATTACCTATTCCGTAGAACAGAACTATCGCAGGCACATCTGTAATCTGCAGGAGATGAACATCAAGCACTACGGATACGAAGTAGATGCCAGGTATAAGCAGGCAGGTAAAAAATGGCAGTTGGATAAACTTAAACGCATTGACGAGTTCATTTTTAAGGATACCGTCAAGGAGCAAACAACTCCTTATTCCACCATTACAGAGCTATTTGCCATTAATAACAAATCGGAGTTGGCCTCCGTTCCCAGTCGTGAGAGCTTTATTAACCTGGACGCCAATTTTCTCTATGACTATCCGCTGGAATACAACAAGGAGTTTTGGGACAAATATGAAACCGAGGTACCACTGGCCGTATTGAGCGATAAGCTGCGGGCTGATATGGAGGCCACTCAGTCATTGGAGAAGCAGTTTGCCCTTAAGCATTTGAGAGATGAGTCTATGCTGCCCCCAATTGCTGAAAAAGAACCAGTCGTGACCAAATGGCATGGTACAGAGCTGATAGACGATTATCAGTGGCTCAAAGACCCCCAGGCACCCAAGAAAAATAAGCGGGTAATGGACTACCTGACAGCAGAAAATAAGTATGCGGAAAATTATTTTATCCCTCTCAGAAAGAGCCAGCGACAAATAACCAATGAACTCTTCAATCAGCTTGACCCCGAAAGCAAAACAGAGCCTGTGAAGAGCTATGGGTATTGGTACTGGTCAAAGTATAAATCCAATGATGATGACTATCGCACCATATACCGCAAAAAGGCTGAGGAAGGAGCTAAAGAGGAAGTGCTTTTTGATTTACCAACCATCGCAGACAGCCTGGACTATTTTAGCCTGGGCTTCTATTCCATCAGCCCTGATAATAAGCTCATCGCTTATTCCATAGATACCGTGGGCAGGCAATCTTATATGACCTACATTAAGAATCTGGAATCAGGTGAGTTCCTGGCCGACTCCATCAAAGATGCCGGGGGCTTCCTTTGGGCTGAAGACAGTAAAGGCTTCTTTCATTCTAAAATTGATAAGAAGAGAAACAGAAGTTACGCGGTCCTGTTCCACAACCTGGGTACATCTTTTGAGCAGGACAGCACCTATATGGAGTCTGATGATACCGCCACGAATCTCAGCATCAGCAAATCACGAAGTAAACAGTATCTCTATCTCTATAAGTCTTCCAACAATTCAAACGAGGCCTATCTCTCAAAGAACAAATTCCCCTACAGTTTTAAGCTGGTAAAAGAGGCTGAACCCGATAAGCGATACAGCCTGAACCATGTTAAAGACCATTTCTATGTCAGTACCAATATCGGTGCTGTGAATGGCCGGCTCATGATCACTGACACAGCCAAGCTTGACTTTGAGCATTGGAAAGAGGTGGTTTCCAGCACCGATGATCAGATCATGATGGGCTATCGCGTGTTTGAAAATTACCTGGTGGTGCACAAGATGGAAAACATGAAGGAGCGTATTGAGCTGCTTAACCTCAATACCGCTGAAAGATGGCAGTTGAACGGGCTCAAAGATGATAAGTACAACACCATGTCGCTCGGCAGAAATGAGTTTGATTCAGATACGCTTCATTACTACATCAGCGCGCCTAACTATAAAACCAGAAAGGTAAGTTACCATATGGGTAACCGGGGTAGAAAGATAAAACAGGTGGACAAGAGCCGTGGCATATTCGTAGGCTTCTACAAAACCAAGCGTGTTTGGGCCGATGCGCGTGATGGTGCAAAAATTCCTATCACCCTGGTGTATCTGGGTCGGAAGGAGAAATTTCTCACCAACAGGGCTGTGATGGTAGATGCTTATGGCGCTTACGGTGCGGGGGGAAACCTGGGCTTTGACAGTGGGGCCTTACCACTACTCAGTCGTGGGATAGTTTATGCCTATGTGCATGTACGAGGCGGAGGTGACCTGGGCGATAAGTGGTACCAGGACGGTAAGATGATGAATAAGATGAACACCTTCAACGACCTGATAGATGCCGTAGAATACATGAAAAGCAATGGGTTGGGGCATAAGGATAAATTCTTTGGAACCGGGGGAAGTGCCGGGGGCTTGCTGATGGGTGCGGTGGTGAATCAAAGACCTGACCTGTTTCAGGGTGTCTTTCTGGATGTACCTTTTGTAGATGTGATCAATACCATGGGAGATGAATCATTGCCGCTCACGACAGGGGAATTTCAGGAATGGGGTAATCCCCAAAAGAGGAAAGAGTTTAAGTATATACTTCAATACTCACCCTATGAGAATGTAAAAGCTCAGAACTACCCGCGCATGGCCTTTTATGCCGGTATCAATGACAAGAACGTGGGCTATTGGGAGCCTGCAAAAATGGTGGCGAAGCTGAGGGCGATGAAAACAGATGATAACACACTCATTCTGAATACTGGCATGAATGCCGGTCATGGTGCGGGCTCTGGAAGGATGGCCTCTTTGAATTTGCTGGCCTACAAATACTCTTTGATGCTGGAGTGGCTGACGGAGATTGAGAACGAGATACGTAAGAAAAGTTTGCTGGAAGCCCAGTCGAAATAAAAAAAGCGGCTCCAGGGCCGCTTTCCTTTTTCTTAGCACCAAAGTCTTCCTAGAATCTCTCGAGCTGAGAGAAGTAGAAGTTACCTTCGATTGCCGCGTTGTCATCTGAATCAGAACCGTGTACTGCGTTAGCTGCAATAGATGTTGCATAAATCTTACGGATAGTACCTTCCGCAGCTTCAGCCGGGTTGGTAGCACCAATCAATGTTCTGAAATCAGCAACAGCATTGTCTTTTTCTAAAATAGCTGCCACGATAGGGCCAGAAGACATGTAGGTTACCAATTCTCCATAGAATGGTCTCTCAGCATGCACTTCGTAGAACTTACCTGCCAGCTCGGCTGTAAGTTTTGTATACTTCATTGCCACGATCCTGAAGCCAGCTTCCTCGATCATTTTCGTAATTCCACCGATGTTACCTGCTGCAACAGCATCAGGCTTAATCATAGTGAAGGTTCTGTTTGTAGCCATATTTCTTTGTTATAAGTAGTTGCTCTTGAAATTTCGAGCGCAAAAATAGGAGATAATTTTTAATCTGCCTACGTAAGACGCTGATGCGGCTTATATTATCGAAATGAGAGGGGTAAACAAGGCTGATTATCACTGCGGGAACGTGTAAAACGCTTTTATGCAGGTAGATAAAGCTTCTGTTAACTCTTGCTTCGGAAACAAAGGGAAGTTAAAAACATTGGTTTTTGAACGATTTCTTAACAATTTTGGCGTTTGGTTTGAAGCTGGTTCGTCCGGCATATGAATAAATGCAAGATTTAGAATCGCTGAAGGCCGCGTTAAGTGGCCCCAAGAAAATAGTCATTACCACCCATTTTAAGCCAGATGCCGATGCACTCGGTTCTTCTCTGGGAATGGCCAATTACCTTCTTAAAAAAGGGCATCAGGTACAGGTAGTCACACCCAGTGATTATCCGACCTTCCTGTATTGGATGAAAGGTAATGAGGATGTAATGGTATACAGTAAAGAGGTCGCAGAAGAGGTCAGAACTCTGATCAATGAGGCCGACCTTGTCATGACTCTCGATTTCTCTACCCTCAGTCGTATCGATGATATGGGTGAAATGGTCAGGGACTCTCCCGCTTATAAAGTCAACATAGACCATCATCTGGAACCCGAAAACTTTGCTGATTTTACCCTATGGGACACCAAAGCGGCAGCTACCTGCGAATTGTGCTTTGAATTGATTGAAGCACTGGGAGATAAAGAGTTGATTGATCCGGATATAGCAGATTGTCTTTATGCTGGTATTATGACGGACACCGGGAATTTCCGTCATGGTAATACCACCCAAAACGTTCACGAGGTGATTGCTGAGCTAATCCAGTTGGGAGCAGATAACACCAAAGTGGCCAGTAAGATTTACGATGGTAACTCACTCAATCGCCTGAGATTTATGGGCTATGCATTGAGTGAGAAACTGACCGTGATTCCCGAATATCACACAGCATTCTTTGCCATTACGGCCGAGGAGCTTGAGCGTTTTGACTCTCAGACAGGTGATACAGAAGGCCTGGTGAATTATGCATTGTCAGTAAAAGACATTGTTTTCGCTGCCATGTTTACTGACAGAAAGCAGGCTGTGAAGATGTCATTCCGGTCAGTAGGAGAGTTTCCGGCCAATGAAATAGCGGCTAAATTCTTTAATGGAGGAGGCCACAGAAATGCGGCTGGGGGTAAGTCTGATGAGACACTGGAAGCGACCGTTGCCAAGTTTATCTCGATTATTCCTGATTATAAAGATTTGTTGGACAAAGAAAGTTTGAAGATATGAAAAGGGCTTTTTATGGGCTTTCGATGGCCCTGATAGTGGTATTGGCTAGCTGTGATTCAAATGCCGGGTTTACGGAGCTCGAGTCGGGCTATGCCTACAGGCTGGCTGATAATAAAGACGGTAAAAAGGCCGTTCGTGGAGATATCATGCTGATCCACCTTAAGAGCATATATGATGGTGATTCTGTGATGATTGAACGCACCGTGGAAGATGGTTTTTTTATTAACCCCTACGGGCCCAGCCTGGGAGGGTTCAAAGAAGTACTTGACCTATGTGACGAGGGAGATAGTATTGTTGTAAAAATGTCATGGGCCAAATACGAATCACTCACCAGAGTAGCTCCCGGTCCGGGTATTGATACATCAAAAATGGTGAGTATGCATATGCGTATTGAAGAGATTGAAAACGAATCTATCGTAATTGCCCGGGTAAAGGAGGAACAAAGAGCCGTTGAAAAAACAATCATAGAAAAGTACATGGCTGACAATAATCTTGAAGGAGAAGAGTCGGCTGATGGTATTTATCAGGTGGTAAGAGAAGAAGGCGATGGGCCGAAGGCACAGCCAGGTCAGCAGGTATCTGTTAACTATGTGTTGCGTTTGATAGATGGTAAGCTGATAGACACAAACTATGAGGAAGTGGCCAGGGAAGCTGGCGCTTTTGACCAGCGTAGAGTACCTTACAGACCTTATGCCTTCACGGTGGGCAATGATGATGTGATTCCGGGCTGGCACAAGGGGATTCCTCTTGTAAAACTAGGTGGTAAATCTACCTTGATTATTCCTTCCGAGTTGGGCTATGGTCCGAGAGGAAGACCAGGAATTCCACAGAATGCAATACTGGTTTTTGATGTTGAAGTTGTTGATATAAAGTAATAGAAGAGAGATTATGAAAAAAGTAGTGACAGTATTTCTGGCCCTGGCAGCAGTAGTTGGTTTGTCATGTGATGGAGACGAAGTATTTAACGCTGAGGAACAGCTCCAGATTGATATCAGGTTGATCGATCAGTATCTGGCAGATAACTTCCTGACGGCCCAGGTAGATGAAGATACTCAGCTTAGGTATATTATTGGTCAGCAAGGCACAGGAGACAATGCCGGGTTTGGTAACTCAGTAGAGGTGCATTACCGCGGCTATTTGCTGGATGGTACTGAATTTGATACAAGCTCAGGCAGAGGACCTTTGACTTTTGTTTTAGGCAGAGGTGATGTGATTCAGGGTTGGGACGTTGGTTTCCAGAAGCTGAACGTTGGCGCCCAGGCCACACTCTTTATTCCTTCTGGTCTGGCCTACGGTAATTCAAGAGGCCCTGCCAATGATTTACCCCCAAATTCAGTGCTTTTGTTTGATGTAACGGTAGTTGACATCAGGTAACAGGAAATTCACAATATTGAAAGTGCCCGGTCTCAGTATCCCTGTTGGCTTATGGGCACTTTTTTTATAAAAGGCCGGCTATAAATGAAGATTTGCTTCGCTACAAACAATCAGAATAAACTCTCCGAAATTCAGCAGATTCTCGGAGATCAATTTCACATACTGTCCTTACAGGACATTGAATGCTTTGATGATATTCCCGAGCCGTATGAAACGCTCGAAGAAAACTCGGCTGGAAAGGCGGAGTATATTTACAGTCGCTATCAGATTCCCGTGTTTGCCGATGATACGGGCCTTGAAATAACTGCACTGAAAGGAGCCCCGGGTGTTTACTCTGCACGTTATGGCGGACCTGAAAGAAGTGCGGAACAGAACATGAGTAAAGTGTTGGGTGAACTTAAGGAAGAACAAGACCGATCGGCCCGGTTCAGAACCATCATGACCTATATTGATCATACCGGAAGCTATCAGTTTGAAGGAATCGTTGAAGGTCAGATTATTAATGAGGTCAGGGGTGCGGGTGGTTTTGGTTATGACCCCATCTTTATACCCTCGGGCTACTCTCAAACGTTCGGGGAATTGCCGGCAAAAGTAAAGAATAAGATCAGCCACAGGGTAAGATCACTGGCCAGGCTGGTCGAATTTCTTAAAAGCAGACACAACTAAGCATATTGTATATTAATTTTGCAGAATGGACAAACCGTACATTATCGGTATAACAGGGGGTAGCGGCTCTGGTAAGACACGTTTTCTGGAGACACTTCTGAATGGGTTTAGTGAGGAAGAGGTTACCTGCATCTCTCAGGATGACTACTACCATCCGCGGGAATACCAACTCGTAGACGAGAACGGTGAACTGAATTTTGACAGACCTGAATCCATAGACTATGAACACTTTGCCAGTGACTTGCGCCAGTTAAGTGAGGGCAAGGAGGTAGAGAAGCAAGAGTATACTTTTAACAATCCTGACGTAGTACCGGATGTGATTATTCGCAAACCGGCTCCGGTAATCCTGGTTGAAGGAATTTTCATATTTCACTACCCCAAAATCACCAATCTGCTTGACCTGAAGATTTTTGTAGACGCTATGGACTACATTAAGCTGCAGAGAAGGCTCAAGCGCGATAGAGAAGAGCGTGGCTATGATGCTGACGATGTACTCTACAAATATGAGAACCATATCATGCCCTCCTATCAGAAATACATTGCTCCACACAAAGACTATTCAGATCTGGTTGTGCCTAACAATAGCGACTTCTCAGGGGCTGTGAGCGTTGTTAAGGCATTTATCAACTCTAAATTAGGTACCAAATAGCTGTGATTTTAACAGGGAATGCCTACATTTGTGGCCGTTTCAATGAAGTTTAGCTCAGACATATCAACATTCAGAAAGACCCTCTTCTTTGTTTTGGGTCTGTTGGTTGCAGCTTTTGTAGTCTCTCAGGAGGTTTTACAATATCACTGCTCCAAGTTGGCCCTCTCTGTAGAGCAGTCAGATGAAGCTGATGATGAGCAAAATGAGGTAGTTTATGAGTTTACCTGCGATGTTATGCTACCCGCAGGTACCGACTTGCTCAAACCCTTCAATCCCGTTTTTATTCGCGAAGTAATCAGGGAGTCTGAAGAACCGAATTTCTCAATAGCAGATGTTCCTCTTCACGATACCCGACATTATAAGACACTCTTTCGGCAGATTATATCCCCAAACGCACCCTAGGGCCAGATTCCGATTGCCGGCTTAAAAGCCTCAACCGTTACTGTTGAGCACCTGTAATACCTAATTCAAACATATTTTAACCAAACCAGACAATGATGACCTGACACTAAAGGTGTTGTTTAGGTCATTTAGCAAGGTTTTTCGACTGCCCTGAGGCGGTCAACTGATCATTGAAAACTAATACTAAGCGATGAAAAATAAGAATACCATTGTGGTTTTGACAGTCGTGATTACGATCCTCTGTCTCTACTACCTTTCCATTACTTTCTTTAGTAGGGGGATACAACAAGATGCCCTGGACTATGCTACAAACGAGGCGGGTATCGTAGATCAAACTAAAAAGCAGGCTTACCTGGACTCTATCTGGAAAGAGCCTGTACTCGAAATTCTCGGGGCCTCATTTACCTATGAAGACATTAAAAAGACCGAGCTTAACCTGGGCCTTGACCTTCAGGGAGGAATGCATGTAACCCTTGAAGTTTCTCCTGTTGAAATCATCAAAGGATTGTCTTCCAACAGCCAGGACCCTGATTTTCTGGCCGCTCTCGACCAGGCTAATGAGCTTCAGAGAAACAGCCAGGAATCTTTTGCCAGTCTTTTTGAAACGGCCTATAATAACATAAGCCCTGGAGGTAAGTTGAGCAGAATTTTTGCCAATGCGGCCAACAAAGGGCGTATCAGCTTCGAATCTTCTAACAGCGATGTAATGGGGATTATCGAAGAAGAAGTAGACAATGCCATTGACAGGGCTTTCCAGATCCTGAGAACACGTGTTGACCGTTTCGGTACTTCACAGCCCAACATTCAAAGATTGGGAGCCAGCGGACGTATCCAGATTGAGCTTCCGGGAGTTGATAACCCTCAGCGTGTAAGAAAGCTGTTACAAGGAGTTGCGAAGCTGGAGTTTTGGGAGGTTTGGAATGCGAATGAGATTCAGCAGACCATCTTTGACATCAATCAGACCCTGATAAAGGTTGAAAAGGCGGCAAAGGATAATGCCTCCACTAATTTAAGTACGGAGCTTACTCCTTCAAACGAGCAGGCTAACGATCTGGCAAGTCAGATTGCTGCCGGAGATACCACTGCTACAGCGGATTCTCTGGATGTAACCAATGTTAATTCTATCTTCCTGACCCTGATGAAACCTGATCAGTATGGCAATATGCTATATGCACTTCGCGATACAGGTAAAATTAACAGGGTGCTGAAGAGTGAGGAAATTCAGAAAGTAATACCAAGAACAACTAGATTTCTTTGGGATGTAAAGCCTGTTAAAGACACTGAAGACCTGGTTTTATATGCCGTTAAGATCCCACGGAATGGTGAGTCATCACTTACCGGAGAGGTAATTACTGATGCGCGTCTTTCTATAGATGAGAGAGGGCAGCCTGCTGTGAGTATGCAAATGTCTTCCATTGGAGCCAAACAATGGAAGAAAATGACAGGTGATAATATTGGTCGCAGACTGGCGGCCACACTTGATAACTATGTATATACTGCGCCAACAGTGCAGGTAGAAATTGCGAATGGAAACACTCAGATCAGCGGAAGTTTCACAAATGAAGAGGCCATTGACCTTTCAAATATCCTTAAAGCCGGTTCATTGCCTGCGCCTACCAGAATTGTAGAAGAAGCTGTAGTTGGACCTACTTTAGGTAAAGAAGCTCAAGCACAAGGTATCAAGTCTATTCTTATCGGTTTGGCCATTGTTGTGGTTTTCATGATGTTCTACTACTCTAAGGGTGGTTTGGTAGCCAATGTTGCTTTGCTTTTTAACGTATTCTTTATCCTGGGTATTCTGGCCAACCTTGGTGCGGCACTTACCTTACCGGGTATTGCAGGTATCGTACTTACCATTGGTATGTCCATTGATGCCAACGTACTGATCTTTGAAAGAATCAGAGAAGAACTCAGAAATGACGTGCCTCTGCTACAGGCTATTTCTTCAGGTTATCAAAAGGCTTATAGCTCAATTATTGATGCCAACGTCACCACTTTCCTTACAGGTGTGATTCTGTATTGGTTAGGTCAGGGACCGGTTAAAGGTTTTGCTGTAACCTTGATGATCGGTATTATCTGTTCTTTCTTCTCAGCTGTTTTCATCACACGCGTGATTATTACTCAAATGACCAAGAAAGGAAACGAGAGCAAAATCTCTTTCGATACTCCGTTTACAAAGGGCTGGTTGACGAATTTGAACATCGATTTCCTTGGTAAAAGAAGAATGGCATACCTGACTTCAGGTATTATCATTGCAGTGGGAGTTACTATCATGGCTACCAGTGGACTCAAACTGGGAGTAGATTTCAAAGGAGGTCGCTCTTATGTAGTTCAGTTTGATGAGCCAATGGTGGCCTCTGATATTAAAACCAATCTGGCGGGTGGTATATTCAGTGAGGATGGTGTTGAAGTAAAAACTTACAACTCCAGCAATGTACTTAAGATTACTACCTCTTATATGGTAGAAGATGAGTCACAGGAGGCGGATGCGATAGTACAAAAAACGTTAACGGATGGGTTGGCGACAGCTACCGGTAAAAACTTTGTAGATGGCACAACCGACCTTCAATCTGGTCAGTTTACCATTAATGGTTCGGCCAAAGTGGGCGCTACGATTGCCGATGATATCAAGAATTCTTCTTTAAAGTCATTTGGTCTCTCTATCGTGGCAATCTTCTTCTATATCCTGATCAGGTTTAGAAGATGGCAGTTCTCACTAGGTGCGATTGTAGCACTGGTACACGATGCACTGATAGTACTCTCAGCCTTTGCGATTGCCGGTTTGTTCGGTATCAACTTTGAGGTAGATCAGGTGTTTATAGGTGCCTTGCTTACCATTATGGGTTACTCGATAAATGATACCGTAGTAGTGTTCGACAGGATTCGTGAAAACCTGCAGTTGAAAGGCTCTCGTGACCTCATTGGCACTTTCAATTCATCTATCAACAGTACCATCAGTCGTACATTGATTACCTCTATGACCACCCTGATTGTGGTACTTATTCTCTTCCTGTTTGGTGGAGAGGTACTGAGAGGCTTCTCATTCGCCTTCCTGATAGGTATCCTGATAGGTACTTATTCTTCTGTATTTGTGGCCACCCCAATTGTGGTTGACCTGACTAAGAAGACCCTGGGAGCTGCGGCTGACAAAGAGCGTGACACGGCAAGAGCCAAAGCAAGTGCTAAAGCTGCTGCAAGCGCCAACCAATAGTATTGAATTCAAGGTAGCGATTGGCGCTACTTTTGATTAAGATAAAAAGCACTTCGGGAAACCGGAGTGCTTTTTTATTTGATCATTTTCTCTACCTGTGATGGTTTGTTTAAAATTCTTGCCTATGTTGTTTTTAATGAAGAAGAGGAGAAGTGGCAGTTGGACACCTGGTATTCAAAGGGCTACTACTACGGCTGTCTTCGCCATTTGTATTTGGACAAACGTGTCAGCTCAGATAGATGTGGGTTTGATCGACAAGGCAGACTCCCTTTTAAAGAAAGGAGATTTTGAAGGGGTTTTGAGTATAGGTGTGTTGCTCTCAGAAAGTGAGAATCCGTTGATTAAGGGTGGAGGATTTCAAATGATGGGACAGGCTTATGGATATCTTGAAAAAGATAGTCTGGCATTGGTTAATTTCCACAAAGCTGAAAGGCTATTGAAGAATGATTCTTACTTGCTGGGGGCCAAAGCACAGTTTTTTCTTGAAAAATATGAGCTCGATAGTGCACTAAACAATTCCGTTAAGGCTCTTAAGTATTTGACAGCCTACAATGACAGTCTGCATATATCAGGTTTACTTTTTTATTCAGGATTTGCTTTGAAGCTTAAAGAGCGGTACAAAGAGGCGGAACAGGTCTTGTTACAATCGCTGAAATTCGATACTACTGACTGGAAGACCTATCATCAACTCGGGCATGTTTATCTTTATACTAAAGAGTACCAAAAGTCTTTGATCTATTGTGATTCGGCCAGGGCTAAGGGCGGGAATGATGTACGATTAGAATTCGTCAGGGCTGCTTCTTTATATCTCACGGGTAATGTAGAACGTGGTATTGAGATTGCAGATAGCATACGATCCGATCCTTCCGTTGCCATATCCGCCAATCTTTTATTGGGAGAGATTTATATGTCTTTGGACAGAGCTACCGCAGCACTGGGTTATTTCGAAGAATCTTTAAAGATCGCTCCTGACGATGTTGCTGCTTTAAATAATATAGCCTTCGCGAATATGAGCCTGAAGAATTACAGGGAGGCCATAGTGTATTTTGATAAATGTATTAAGGTTGATCCAAACTTCGCTTTTGCGTATAACAACAAGGCTTCATGTCTCTTTAATCTGGGGCTGCATCAGGAGGCCCTTAGGAACTGTGATAAGTCGCTACAACTCGACCCTGAAAATTCCTGGGCATACGCTAATCGGGCAAAAATTTATTTCGCCTTAGGCATGTCTTCTATGGCTTGCAGTGATGTTGAGAGAGCGGAATCGTTAAACTATCCGGAAGCAGAAGAATTGGCGGAGCTAAAGAAGAAATGTGGGAAGTAAATATCGCTTAGTTTATTTTTTCAGCAAAAGACCCGCATTACCATTAATGAGTTTGTTACCAGACATGGCGAGCTTACCATTCACAATCACCTGATCAAAGCCCTCAGACAGTTGATAGGGATCAGAAAAAGTAGCCTTTTCTTTTATCTCCTCTGGCTTGAAAACAAGAATATCAGCAGTCAAACCTACTTGCAACAAACCCCGGTCTGTTATGCCCATGGTTTTAGCAGGGAACCCTGACATTTTATGTACAGCTGATGCCAGGGTCAGTGACTTTTCTTTGATCACATATTGCTCTATGATCCGCGCCATGGTGCCATGCCCGCGTGGATGTAGCATGGTAGGAGAGCCATCTGAAGCAATCATGATTTCGGGGTCAGTAATGAAGGTGTCCTGCAACTCGCGGTCCATGATAAAGTAGGCACCTGATGCACCTTGCGGACCGATGGAAAGCAGCAATTCAACATAGGTTATTCCTTCCTCTTCTGCTGCTTCAGCCAAAGTTTTACCAGCATATTTACCAGAGCCAAAGAGGGTAGCATCAGGCCCGTTTCTTTTAATCACCCGATTGTAGAGATAAGTTTCCAGCTCCTTCCTCCGGGTTTTTAGCTCTTGCTCGAACTGTCCTTGTGTTTTGGCCCATTTGGGGAAAAGAATACCAATACCTGTATAGCTGGCGATATAGGGATAGACATCTGCCGACACCTGCATGTCAGCTTGCCTTGCAGAATCAATAAGGGTCAGAATTTCTTTCCCCCTGGCTGCACCTTTTCCATATACTACCTTCAGGTGAGAAGCATGAACCTGGCAAAGCTTACCTAAGTCCAATAGCTCTTTGATCGATGCTTCAACGGCATCATCATCTTCATTGCGCATATGGCTGGACATAACAGCCTCATATTCTCCGAGGACCCTGGCCAGTGCTTCAAGCTCTGCCTTTTGGGCATACATGCCAGGTACATATTCCAGCCCGGTGCTCATGCCAAAGGCCCCGGCCTCAAGGGCCTGGCGTAATGCACTGAGCATCGCTTCCATTTGAGCTTCTGTTGGTACCGCCTCATCGGGTATCCGGGCTTCGCGCCTGAGTGATCCGTGTCCTGCAAAGAGGGCTACATTCAGTTCCAGTTTGGATTTTTCAGCCGCTTCCATCCAGGGCAGAATACTGAACTGTCCATTGGCAATAGCAGGGTGGTAACCATCCTGGCCGAGCAGTATCGTGGTAGTGCCGTTGGCCAAAAAGCTTTGAAACGAAACTTCCGAAAGCGGATTACCATGAGCATGTACGTCAATAAATCCAGGTGTCACGACTTTGCCGCCAGCATCAATCACGTTTTCTGCCTCAATACGGTTCGAGTCAACCTCTCCGATAAAAACGATTTTCCCGTTACGAATAAGCAGGTCTGAGTCGAATGCCTCAGCTCCGGTACCGTCCAGTATCCTGCCATTCATGATGGCTATGTCAAAGGAGTTATTTTCTGTAACAAGTGCATCAAAGGCTGAAGTGCCGCTGCAGGCCCAGCAGGTAACGAGCAATATTGAAAGGAAAAATCGCTTCATAGGATTTAATCTTCCCAGCGCCAGTCACCCCCGATGCGAAGCTTCAGCTTGAGGCCATTACCTTCCAGAAACTCTTTGGTAGCCTGATCGCTCAGCTTTTGGGCCGGAAGCTTATCGGCATCTGCCAGGGCATAAAGCATCATAGAGCTAAAGCGCACATTATTGCGAATATGCTCTTCATTTACCAGGTTGAAGTCATCACAATCTGAATGATAGCAGCCATAGATGGATCGGTCAAGATTTGAGTTAGCTGACATATAGGGGATACCCTGAAGCATAAAAGGCTGATGGTCGCTATGGAGGCCCGCACCATTACTGTTGCGATTTTTAAAGGTAGTCGAGTCGATGGCCATGATGCTTGCTCCAACCTCATTAAAGAAGGCCTCGGCCTCTGGCCTGCCACCGGCATTAAAGCCCACCGGATTTCCCGACATATCCTGGTTCATTACATATTTGATATTATCAACGGTTCCTTTGGCAACAGCATCGTTCACATAGGCTCTGGAGCCCAGAAGACCCTGCTCTTCACCCATAAACATGATAAACTCTATGGTTCTTTTTGGTTTGAGGTTCAACGCTTTGAAGGTGCGGGCCATGTCGAGCACGGCAAAGGAGCCAATTCCATTGTCAATTGCTCCGGTAGCCAGGTCCCAGGAATCTAGATGGCCTCCTACAAGAATCTTTTCATCAGGAAATTCAGAACCTTTGATGGTTGCAATCACATCCCGGGCTTTTATCTCATTTGAGGTATTGCTCATAGTAATGTGAGCACGTTTCTTTTCAGACTTCAATGTTTCCTTGAGTTCCATACCGTCTTCTTTTCCGATACAGACTGCTGGTATGGCAATGAGTTTGCCATCCACCGATGCTGTACCGGTTAGCAGCACCCCTCCATCTACCTGGTTAATGATGATGATTCCTTTGGCACCATTCTGAGTAGCCAGTGAGGTCTTTTCTGAGCGATGCAGGTTTTTAGTGCCTTCAGGGCTACCGGGCAAAATGCCGATGTATACCAGTGCAATTTTGTCCTTTACGGCTCCGGGTTGGGCGGCATAGTCCGCTTCCAGTCCATTGCCCAGGTCTATAATCTCCAGATCGGTATCCGCTGCTACGGGAGAATGCGCCAGACTTACCGCAGAGTAGGTCTCATAATTGCGTTTTGAAAGATCTCCGATTTTCACCTCTACATCACCCCGCATCCAGGTCTCTACTTCAAAGGGGAAATATTTTACGTCATCAAAACCATAAGATTTGAGTAGGTTGAAAGCATAATCTTCCGCCTGTGCTCCATTCTCTGAGCCGGTCAGGCGGTGACCAATGGTCGAGGTGGCCTCTCCCAGCGTGGAGTAGGCTTTGGAATTGGCCAGTACTTCCGCATTTATTTTGTTGAAAACAGTTTGTTGATCGTCTTTAGCCGGGGTACAGGCCCAAAAAATAGTAAGACAAAAAATAATAAGGTAGGGGGATTTCTTTAGCATAGTAGTTAATCTTATGCACTTAAATTAAAACAAAAAAAGCAGACCAGGGCCTGCTTTTTTATGAGTGAATCTCTTTATTGAGTATCGTTAACTCTCATAGTGAGTAACCCGGAAACAATCATGGAGACACCTCCGGTCACCAAAATCATAATGGTTTCTCCGCCAAAGAACGTAGTCAGAATAAAGCCCAAAAGGGAAGCCGCCACTATC
The DNA here is from genome assembly GCA_021404565.1 of Roseivirga sp. GTDB lineage: Bacteria > Bacteroidota > Bacteroidia > Cytophagales > Cyclobacteriaceae > Roseivirga. The sequence goes on from JAAWWF010000041.1 coordinate 94,304, forward strand.
TGAGGAATCACGATAAAAAAGTTAAATACTCCCATATAGTAGCCCATTTTTTCTGAAGGAAGGGAGCCCGAAAGTATGGCATAGGGTACAGAAAGTATACTTGCCCAGGCAATACCTACTCCCACCATGCTCAACCAAAGCATATTGGGGTCCTGAACGAAATACATGGAAATAAGCCCTATGCCTCCACAAAATAGCGCGAGCATATGCGTGATTTTACGGCTTGTCTTCTTGGCAATAAAAGGGATGAGGATGGCAGCAAGTGCTGCTATGCCATTATAGCCCCCAAAGAGATTTCCTACCAGGTCAGCTCCTTCATTATATGCGGCCGAAGTGGTGTCCTCAGTTTCGTAGATATGAGAGGTAACTGCTGAGGTGGTATAAATCCACATAGAAAAGAGGGCAAACCAGGAAAAAAACTGCACCACTGCCAATTGGATCATTGTTTTGGGCATGGTATTAAAGTCTTTGACGATATGTACCAGAGCCGTTTTGGTTCTTCCTTTTTGAACCAGCATGGACCCGATAAGGTGAATCAGTCCGAAGAAGATCAGGCCTCCACCCATAACATGGAGTTGAGGATCAATTCCTGTGGCTGCAACTATGGCAGAAAAGGCTACCCCGATTACAGTCAGAATCAGGCCGATCTTTGTAAACTTAGATTGATAGAAGGGTTCTTCATCTCCATCCATTGCCGGTACATCATGATTTTCACCTTCTTCCGGGGGGTATTCCTTGGTGGTAAATACCGTCCAGAGAACGGTGATGAAATACATAATAGCACCAATGTAGAAGGCATACTTAACAGATGGCGGAATCTCCCCCTCAGGAGCGGTATTAGGTACATTGAGCCAGTTGGCAAAAATCCATGGCATAAAGGAGGCCACCAGGGCTCCTATTCCTATAAAGAAGCTTTGTGTAGCAAAGCCGGTGGTACGCTGTTCGTCAGGTAGTAGGTCTCCTACAAAAGCCCGAAAGGGTTCCATTGTAATGTTAATGGATGCGTCCATGATCCAAAGTACGCCCACAGCCATCCATAGGGCCGATGAATTGGGCATCAGTAGTAAGGCAATGGTCGCACTTATGGCTCCAATGGCAAAATAAGGTCTTCTTCGACCCCACTTTTTATGCCAGGTCCTGTCGCTATAGTAACCAATGATGGGCTGCATGATGAGACCCGTAACCGGTGCTGCCAGCCAGTAGATCGCCAGACTTTTTGTGTCAGCGCCCAGGGTTTCGAATATCCTGCTGGTATTGGCATTTTGCAGGGCGAAGCCCATTTGAATTCCCAGAAATCCGAAACTCATGTTCCATATCTGGAAAAAATTTAAGCGTGGTTTAGTGGCCATAATCTACTATTTGGTCGAATCTTAATTTGTTTCCAACACCTCTACCAACTCAGGGTAATCTCACTATCCGTATAGGCGATCTCCAGGCACTTTATACCCTTTACCACCATGTGTTTCTTATCTCTTTGAGGTAACGGATCAAACTCAGTGATAGGATCAAGAAGTGTTAAATCCTCTTGCTTTGCACTGGTTGCGATCCCATTTATCTGATAATCGTCATTTTCGAAGCCATGCAGATACACTTTTAAGTTTCTGAACCTGGAAACAAAGTCTCCGGTTTTGGCTTTTAAGGTCAACTTGGAAGTTGTACCATCAAAAATCACCTGTCTTTCATAGTGCATACCTTGTTGAAAATCATAGGTCTCCCCATCATCTTCATATAGCCATTGCTCGGTCTTTACGGCTCCATGGTAAACATGAAGCCTGAGTGTCTGATCATGTAATTCGCGCGTATGCTGTACCTCTGACTGCATGGGTATAATGGCGCCCTCTTTGGCAAATACAGGCAGATCTTCCATTCCTGTTTCTACAATCAGGTGTTGTGAACCGTGGTGGTGCTCATCGTTGAAGAAATTATACCAGTTACCTGCCGGCAGGTAAATTTTTGCAAAATCCTGGGTGCTTGTTGTCGGACAAACCAGCAGCCATTCTCCCAATGTAAATTCGTTCTGCGCATTACCTCCGTAAATCGCCTCTTCCTGATGGTAGTTAATGGCCAGTGATCGGTTAATTGGCAAACCTATTTCATGAGCCTCATAAAAGAGGGAATAGATGTAGGGTAATAACTTATACCTCAAATTGATATAGTTTCTGGAGATTTCTTCCACCTCTTCGCCATAGGCCCAGGGTTCTGAGTCACGGCTGTTCACCATAGAATGTACCCTGAAAAACGGAGCAAAGGAGGCCAGTGCCAGCCACCTGGAAAATAGGGCCGGGCTGCTTTCTTCTACAAATCCACCCACATCGTAGCCGGCAAAGGGAATACCGGTAAGCCCCAGGCTGTTGACAATCCTTTGTCCAAGGAGCATAAAGTCGTCACCGGCTACATTATCCCCTGTCCATACGGCAGAGTAGCGTTGTACTCCACTATAGCCTGAGCGTGTAAGGGTAAATGGCCTTTTATTGCCCATGATTTTACGAGCTCCCTCAAAGGTACTTCTTACCATTTGGTAGCCGTAAACATTGCGTGCCTTTAGATGGCTCACCTGCTGGCCTTCATAGTCAAACTCAATCATATCCGGCATATCCTGGCCCCAGCAGGCAGGTTCGTTCATATCGTTCCAGAATCCCTCAAGGCCCATGTCGGTATAGAACTTCAGCTCTTTACCCCACCAGTCTCTACCCTTTTTAAGGGTGAAATCCGTAAAGTGGCTATTACCCGGCCATACGCTTGCCTCATACTTAGCACCATCAGGGTACTTCACGAAAATATCCTCTTCAACTCCTCGCTCATAGGTGCCGTATCCATCCTCTGTTTTGATGCCCGGGTCCAGAATTACTACTACTTTGAAGCCCATGCCCTCCAGCTTTTCGATCAGTGCCTTTGGGTTGGGAAAAGTCTCATTATCAAAGGTAAAGGCCTTATATGCCTCCATATAGTGGATGTCCAGGTAGATCACATCTGCCGGAATCTTCTTGTCTCTGAAGGTCTTTGCAATGGTTTCTACCTCAAAGTCGGGGTAATAGCTATAACGACATTGCTGAAAGCCAAGACTCCAGAGAGGGGGCATTTCAATCGTTCCGGTTAGTTTGGCATATTGCCTGATCACATCGGCAACCTTATCTCCCTGAATAAAATAGTAGTTCATGTCTCCACCATCGGCACTGAAATAGCTGAAGCGCTCATTGTTGGAGGTACCAAAGTTGAAATGTGTCTTATAGGTATTGTCCAGAAAAATACCGTAAGGTTTGCCTTCCCGAATGCCTATAAAGAAAGGTGTGGACACATAGAGTGGATCTGTATCGTTATCGAAGCCAAAAGAGTCTGTGTTCCAGTTGTCATATGACGACCCTCTTCGATTTACCCCACCGCCTTTTTCTCCAAGCCCAAGGAATATCTCATCGGCCGCAAGCTGCTTATAATTGGTGACCCTTTCTCCCAGCCAGCTTACACCAAAGCTGCTGTCATCTGCATTTAGCAAATCTCCTTTGGCATTTTCAAAGTTGAGCCTTAGGGCTGATGTGTTGATATGGCATTTGATAGCTCCTGTGTCGAGCAGTATAGACTCTCCTTGTTCATCAACGCTGGCTACACCTTGCTCAGGTTCTATGATCACCGCATAGGGGTATTCATCGAAGCTGTTATACCTCGAAATCTGGACTCTTATGATGTGTTGGTTGTAAGGGGTTAGTTTGAACCGGTGATTGGCTGTGCTACCTGTGATTACGCCATCATTGACTGAGTAATCGTTCACCTTTCCTACGCTCTCATTTCTGAAATTCATTGATTCTTGTTTGCGCTGTCTTGGGCTTAAAAAGCCCGAAAGTGGATAATATTAGGTAAAATATATGAGCTTAGGAAAGGAGGAAGGTCATGGTTAACAGGCGTTTGAGTGAGGTTTATGCCTAAAACGGCAAATGCGTTTTTTTCAAACGTTTGCAAGCCTGATGAAAAAAAATGAGAGTTTTCTATGCTATTCGTGAGGATGAGCCGCGAGGAACAATTTCGGCATCCAGAATTCTGATTTGGCTTTTAGCCGATTCATCCTCATTGGCAATCTCCTGAAACATTAGGCGCACAGCTTCACGACCCATTTCATAACCATGCTGCTCTACACTGGAGAGGTCTATCAAAGAAGAAAACTGCCAGTTGCTGAAACCAATGATGGCGATGTCTTCAGGCACCTTCAAACCACTGGATTTGGAAGCCTGCAGCGCGCCCAGGGCTGCCATGTCATTGTTAGCAAAAACCCCATCTATAGCTGCACCCGATTCGAGTAGATGCTGAAAAAGTTTGGCCGCCTCGGCTTCGCTACCATCACGGCACTCAATGATCAAACCTTCATCGATAGGCATCTCATGATCTTCGAGGGCTGAGATATATCCTTCTTTTCTTTTTCTGCTGATGATCAGGTTATCAGGCCCTTCCAGATGCACAATGTGTTTACAGCCCTGATCTATCAGATGCTTGGTGGCGTCATAAGCCCCCTGATAGTCATCCACTACTACGCTGGTGGCGTTCATGCCCTCTACCAGGCGATCGAAGAATACGAGAGGTTTGCCCTCGCTCACTACTTTCTGAAGGTGTGCCAGGTCTGAGGTTTCACGGGAAATGGAGACCAATAAGCCGTCTACCCGGGCTCCCATCAAGGTATCAATGCAGTCGGCCTCACGCTCATATGATTCACGCGACTGGCAGATCATTACATTGTAGCCCTCACTCATCGCCTCATCTTCAATACCGCTGATTACCGTAGAAAAGAAGAAATGCACAGTTTCGGGAATTACCACCCCAATAGTATTCGTCTTCTGGTTTCGGAGACTTAAAGCAATGGCATTAGGCCGGTAGTTGTATTTGTTAGCTAAATCTACCACTGATTTCTTGGTAGTGGGGCTAATTCCCGGAAAGTCCTTCAGTGCCCTTGACACTGTAGAACAGGAGATATTGAGCTCTTTGGCTATATCTTTTATGGTTACTTGCCCGCTTCTCATGAGTTAACTATTCCAGATTTTTCTTTGGGGTAAGCTCTAATTTACACGGATATGTTTCGATTCAACGGTGAAGGACAAAATTTTTTGAAAAAATATTTTATTGGGAATAATGAGAATCTGAGCGGTTTCAAACGTTTGCAGAACTTAAGTGGTTGGGGCTGAACGGATTGAAGAATTGAATCTTAAAATGATAATCCCTACTTTAACATTGTCAAAGGCTTTTATAGCTGATTATAAGGCATCAAAGTATTGACAGTAATTTCCTCCATTTCTATTATAGTTTACTTTACTTAAAGCGCTCTTCGTAGCGCTTTAAGTGCTTTTAGGGGGCGAGGAAATCGAAACTCTTTTAGTGGTTTGCAGCGTCAAATTTTCGCATATTTGCCACGCATTTTAAGGCTTACAAAAATAAACTTATACCATGTCAAAATTTAGAAGCGGTGTGCTTTACGGCCAGGAGGTGATTGATTGCCTCAACTACGCCAAGGAAAATGAATTTGCCCTTCCGGCAGTTAATGTCACCGGTACCAACACGATTAACGCTGTGCTGGAGGTTGCCAGTAAGGTAAACTCACCTGTGATCATTCAGTTTTCGGTAAGTGGAGCAGCATTTTATGCCGGTAAATCTTTGAGCAATGACGGATACAACGCCTCTATTCAGGGAGCCATTGCCGGTGCGCATCATGTACACTTAATGGCTGAGCACTATGGTGTGCCGGTAATTATGCACACTGATCATGCGGCTAAAAAACTGTTGCCCTGGATTGACGGGCTCCTGGATGCAGGTGAGAAGTTCTACGAGCAGAACGGACAACCTCTTTATAGCACGCATATGCTTGACCTCTCGGAAGAAACTCTGGAAGATAACATTGCCATAAGTTGTGATTACTTTAAAAGAATGAATGCCATTGAAATGGGCATTGAGATTGAATTAGGTATTACCGGTGGTGAAGAAGACGGTGTGGATAATACTGATGTAGATTCTGCAAGATTGTATACACAACCTGAAGAAGTAGCCCAGGCCTGGGATGCTTTGAGAAAAGTGGGTAAAATCTTTACCGTGGCGGCTTCTTTTGGAAACGTACATGGTGTATATAAGCCTGGGAACGTAGAGTTAAGACCAGATATCCTGAAGAACTCTCAGGAGTATATCAAAGAGAAATTTGGTACTGAAGACAAGCCCGTGTTCTTCGTATTCCATGGTGGATCAGGTTCTGAACCTGCAAAAATCAAACAGGCTACTTCCTATGGGTCTATCAAGATGAATATTGATACCGATATCCAGTGGGCTTTCTGGGACGGCATTCATCAGTACTATAACGCCAAAAAGGATTACCTCCAGGGACAAATTGGAAACCCTGATGGTGAGGATTCTCCTAACAAGAAAAACTATGATCCACGCGTGTGGCTGAGAAAAGGTGAGGAGAGCATCGTGTCGAGACTCGAGCAGGCATTTGCTGACCTGAACTGCCTGAATAGAAACTAGGCGATACTTTAAGAGATTATTTTTGATGGAAAGGCCGTCCCAAAAGGGGTGGCCTTTTCTTATTTAGGCCCCTCTCAAGAGCCTTTTGGTATTTTTTTAAAAAAGTTTGATGACCTCCTGGTGTACTGTGGAATACACTCTACAAAAGGCCTGATAATCCATTTATCAGTGCCATGTACAGTCGACAAACTTTTTAAAATGGCCAAGGCAGGAATAAACTACCTCACAAAAATTGCACTCACTTTAGTACTGATCTTGCTAAGCTCCACAGCTTTCTCCCAGAATTATGATCATGTACTGAACTATAATCTCAATGGAACCCCGACTCATGGGGTAAAGATCAGAACGAATATTCCTTTCACTAATGGTTCTCAAATGCCGACAGTGAGTATCAAGGGGTACGCCTATGGTCCCAGGAAACCAATAGATGTCACACTTATCTGGTACGTCTATGGAGGGAATTTCTACTTTCCTTCGGCATCATCTGCCGGAGGTTTTGCTCCTAAAATCAGAATGGCCCAGGAGAATGGGAAGGTGGTCATTTTCCTTGATGAAAAGATCTACTATCAAAGGTTTACGGTGGATGTTTATGCCAAGGGGATGGCAGAAACAGCGTCCTGGTTTTCTGGTTGGACCGCTGTTGATGAAGCGTTTTCAGGCACCCACCAGGTGGATGTGCCTTACTCCAGTGAGTTGGGAGGAAATGTAAGCATTGGAGCAAATTCAGCGACTACAGCAAGCCTGACCTTGCGAAGCACCACCCGCAACCAGATAGCAAGACCTGGTAATACGAGCCTGGAATTCTTTGAAGGTTCAGTGGAAAGAGCTCGGTTTTCAGCGGGTAACGGAAACCTTTTGTTAGGGAAAATCAATGACACGGGTGAGAAGCTTCAGGTAGAAGGTACTTCCAGATTTACCGGAAATCTGACTGTGGATGGTGTCACTACATTTGAAAATGCCAGCTATGATAAGAAAGTCAGATTTGTCAGAAGTGGCGGTAAATCTACCTCTCTGGAAAAAGACCCTTCATCTATCTATTTCTACAATGAGGCAGATGGGCAGATTATGTCACGCTTTTATGATAATGGAGACCTGTTTGTGGGCAACAAGGCTACGATCAGCGGAGACGCTATTGTACAGGGTAATCTCGAAACGCAGCAGGTAAAAGTCTCAGCCACGCCCGGTTCCGTACCAGACTATGTTTTTAAGCCTGACTATGACCTTCTCTCACTAAGTGAACTAGAAGCTTATATCAAAGCCAACTCGCATTTACCCAATATCCCACCGGCCAGAGAAGTAGAGAAAACCGGTCAGAACCTGGGTGCTCTGCAACTCAAACTCTTAGAGAAAATCGAAGAGCTCACACTCCATGCGATTGATGCCAAAAAGGAAAACAACTTTTTGAAAAGTCGAAATGAGCAACTGGAAACAAAGCTGGTCTTGCTGCTCGAGAGAATTGAAAAACTGGAATCAAGAATTAACAAATAAACCTCAATCCAAATAGAACCATGAGAAAAATTAACCTGTCAATCATGCTCCTTGTGATGGCGCTTGGCGCTTTTTCACAAGACCTTCAGGACATGATGCCGCCTTCTCCCACTGCCGCATCGATCATAAAAGCAGGAGAAATCAATGCAAACAAATTTACGGGTACGCCTAATATCAGTATTCCGCTGTATTCGGTGGCTTACCACAATATGAGCGTTCCGATCGCCCTGAGTTATGATGCGCGGGGCATCAAAGTAGATGATGTTCCGGGTTGGGTCGGAACCAACTGGTCACTTAGCGCTGGAGGGGTAATCACCCGTATGGTGAGAGGCCTGGCAGATGACAGGGTTTCGGAAGGGTATTTCACCTCCAGACCTGCTTATGAGGCAGGCGGACTGACTAAGGTAGATGAGTTCAGACGGTACGACAGAGGAGAGCGTGATGGGGACCCTGATATCTATAACTTCAGCTTTCCAGGAGGGTCTGGCAAATTCATGATAGACCACAACAAGAAGATTCATGTTTTCCCTCACCAAAGACTGAAAGTAGAATTTTTGACAGGAACTACAGTAGATGGTGGTTTCAGGATTACGACAACCAGCGGCACCACTTATACATTCGATGCAGTCGAGTACACTCAGGTGAGCTCTTCAGGAAACTTAAGCGGAGATTCATATGTGTCTTCCTGGTACCTGAGTAAAATAGAAAATGCTATCTATCCAGGTAAGTATATCACATTCAGCTATGTAGACCTGCCCCTGATCGCCAATATGGTGAAGCTCAAGAGCTATAGTGCCACCCGGTATTATCATGGAGGAGGCTACTTTCCGGCAAATCAGCATACGGTTACTTCTACCCGCTTTGGTAGTTATGAAACCAAGCGGCTCACTGGGATTCAATGGGGAACCGGTTCTGTAGACTTTGTGGCTAACACCGGAAGGCTGGATTTGGCAGAAGATAATCACCTGGATAAGATCGTTGTGAAAGATGATTCGGGTGTAGTAGTCAAAGAATACGCCTTGAGTTATGGTTACTATAGTGGTGAAAATAAGCTCAGGCTGGACAGTGTGCAGGAGTTTGGTGATGATCAGACTTCCTATCCGCCCTACGTATTCACCTACGAAGGGTCCAACCTACCTGATTATAACTCTACTGGCCAGGACTACTGGGGCTATTACAATGGTAAGGACACTAATGTGGATTTGCTACCTGTTCAATGGGTAGATGTTTATGAAACCTATCCTTCCTTTCCTGCTCAGGAGCATTTCTACAGAGTTGGCAATGCTGACCGTCAACCTGACGAAAACTTTCTGAAAAAAGGATTATTAGAGACTATTAAGTATCCTACAGGAGGTACCTCGGAGTTTGAGATGGAAAGCCACCGCTATTCAAACAAGGTAACAGATTTACTGCCTATTCATTTCAATGCCAATTTTCCCTGTGCACTCGCCAACGTGCGTTGCGATTTTGTGAATGACTATGACTACCTGGTCAACAGGTTTGGGAATCAAATTCTCAATAAGGACAGCGAATTGGTACAGTCAGAAGGAGGGGGAGACCCGATATTTCACGTTCAGACTCAAAACTTTTCAGTGGTAGATGCCCAAAGAATTGTGTTTGATATTGACATAGAGGCTTACGGGCAGAACTACACGACCACACTGCCTTATGTGAAACTGGAAAAGCAAAACGGAGCTAATTGGGACCTGGTTTTTAATGTTGGAGGAGCCTCCACGGCTACCAGAATAGAAGATTTGGCCGTTGGAACCTACCGGATGACAGCCTATGCTGCTGAAGAGTTTGGAGATGATCCGGACCGGGCTAAAATGAAGGCCAGTTGGTACGCGCCTACGGGCAATACTGACTTGTATGGTCCCGGCCTCAGGGTTAAGCGTATCTCCCAGAGGGAGGACCCCGCCAAGCCTCAGGTCAACATTCGGGAATTTGAGTATACCGATGAGAACGGAGCCAGTAGTGGGTTGCTGTACAGTGAACTTATGTTTTCTTACCGTAAACACAGTATACTGGTTGATAACAGCCAGGAGTTTTACCGACCCCTTTTACTGCAAAGCTCCAGTAGTCGTTTTCAGCACTTTCAGGATCCAATAGGTTATAGCAGAGTCACTGAGGTTTTTGGTGAAAATGGAGAGAATGGTAAGATCGTGGATATTTATAATACGAGCCCCCAATCCATTCTTGATTTCGTAGGGCCTGATTATATCGAGGAATATGCTGCTGATGAACACCCTTTTGCCCCCTCTTTTTATGCCACCTGGAATTTAGGGCAGTTGCTGGAATCTACAGTTTACAGAAAGAAGAACGTTGGAGAGACAGGAACGGACTACAAAAAATTAACCCATACAAAAAACACCTGGAACTTTGCCAAGGGAGAGGTTATCCGAGGTCTGGCGGTGGCTTCGGTCAATATCCATGATGGAACAAACGTCATTGATCTCATAGGCAATCTCGTTTACCAGGAGATTAACTATGGCATTACTCCTATTTGGGATAAGCTTATTAAAACAGAACAAACCACTTACTCCACCTGGGAAACTCCTCTGACTACGATTACAGATCTGATTTATGGTGGTGTTGATGGTCATTTACAGGTGGTAAGTCAATCTGTTACCGGTAGTGATGGTATTAAGAATACCACGGAGTATAGCTATCCGCTGGACTACTATGATTCGGTATCTGAAACGAGCACTCATCCATTTGCGAATGGGCTTGTTGCCAATAACATGCAAGGAGCGGTCATTGAGGAGTTGATGTTTAAAGGCAACGGGAATGACCGACAAATCATAGGAGGGAAGATCACCAAGTACGATGCCACTGCTTTACAACCCCATAAGATTTTCACATTGAAGGTCGGAGGAAATACAACCCTGTTCGAGAGTGGGTTTTTTAAAAGTACTTCTTATACAGGTACCGGATCGACCATAGATGGCAATTATGAGGGGCGTATCAAGTTTAAGTACGATAACGGCAACCTGGTCGAGCAAGCCCTTTCAAATGGTCAACCCATGAGCTACGTCTGGGGCTATGACAATCAATACCCGGTAGCTCAGATTCAGAATGCAGATTACAGCACGGTGAGTGCGGCACTGGTCAATGCAAACCTGGGGCCTGGCGGACTGAATCCAACTCAGGAAACTGCTCTGAGAAACCTGCCGAATACACTGGTTTCCACCATGGCATATCAACTCGGAAAGGGCATGATTCTTCAGACTGATCCCAATGGGTTGAATACCACTTTCGAGTATGATGCTTTTGGCCGACTTAAGCTCGTCAGAGACCCCGATGGCAACATCGTCAACACCTATCAATATCACTATAAAGGCCAGTAAGATGTACCAGAAATCAACACACAAAATGACCTCTGAACTCAGCGGTCCTGCCGGGCCTGTGTCCTCTCAGAATATTTCAACCAACAGATTCTCACTTTTCAACCTGATGGATATGAAAACAGTCAATAAGAATTTAATCCGCTTTTGCATGCTACTGCTTTTGCTCGGTGGCGTATGGCATACTGCCTCAGCTCAACTGGAAGAGGGGGAAGGCCCGGGTGGCCCCGGAGGCTCGTTTACCATTACGGGCCCGACAAGCTCCAACCTGAACGAGTCAAAAACTTATACCATTTCAGGTGCTGGTATTTCCAGTGTCAGCTGGATCGTGAGCAAGGGTATAGTTACCTCTTCCAATAATAGCTCAGCTACCGTCACCTGGAATCAGACAGGTACCGGTAATATTTATGCACTGGTTACGAATACAAGCAACCAAACCGATCCTGTGGATGGAGTTTTTGTGACCATTACCAACCCGGCTCCTCCGGTGCCCCCGGCAGCAAGTGTAAGTGCCCTCAACAACTGTGGGGTTACTACGCTTTCACGTTCCAACCCACCCAGTGGTATTACCTGGTATTGGCAGGGGACTAACTCCAATGGCACCAGTACGGCCAACTCGTCAGCTTCTTATGCAGTCACCACAGCGGGTACCTATTACCTGCGAGCGCGCAACAGTTCCGGGGTTTGGAGTACCTCCTCAAGGGGAATTACTGCTACGATTGATCAGGTACCTGGTACTCCGGGAACTGTTACAGTCAGTAATAATTGCGGTAATACTGTTTTGACCAGACCAAACCCTCCCAGCGGAACTACTTATTATTGGCAAAGCTCCTCTTCAGGAACCAGTACTTCGAATTCATCCAGTAGCATAACCCGCACGAGCGGAAGCACTTATTATCTGAGAGCAAGAAACAACAGCAGTGCCTGCTGGAGTACTGCGAGAACTGTAAACTTTAGTGTCAATGCTGTGCCCTCTACGCCACCTGCACCTTCAGTTTCGAATAACTGTGGCAATACCGTACTGACCCGTGCCAATCCACCTTCAGGGCATACCTACTATTGGCAGAGTTCTTCCTCTGGTACCAGTACTTCCAATTCTGCAAGCAGTATTACCAGGACAAGTGGGAGCACTTACTATCTGAGATCAAGAAACAATAGTACAGGTTGCTGGAGTAGCATCAGAACAGTGAGCTACAGTGTCAACGCTGTACCTTCCACTCCTCCTACGCCTTCAGTTTCCAATAACTGCGGCAATACCGTATTAACGAGAGCGAATCCACCTTCAGGACATACGTACTATTGGCAAAGCTCCTCTTCCGGTACCAGCACATCGAATTCCTCGAGCTCTGTTACACGGACCAGTGGCAGTACTTACTACCTAAGGTCAAGGAATAACAGCACAGGTTGCTGGAGTAGCATCAGAACGGTGAGTTACACCCTCAAGACCGTACCATCCACGCCTCCGGCTCCTACCGTGACGAACAATTGTGGAAATACCGTGCTGACAAGGTCAAACCCCGGTCCTGAAACGGCTTATTACTGGCAAAGTTCTGCTTCCGGAACGAGCACCTCCAATTCTGCAAGCTCAATAACGAGAACCAGCGGTAGTACTTACTATTTAAGAGCTTATAATACCACCAGCGGTTGCTGGAGCAGTGCCCGTACCATTAGCTATAGCATTAATACAGCTCCTGCTACACCCCCGGAAGTTATCATAGGGAACAATTGCGGTAATACCGATTTGATCAGGTCAAACCCACCATCCGGTATTACTTATTACTGGCAGAGTTCTGTTTCTGGTACCAGTACTTCCAATTCAGCTACCACGCTAAACCGTACCAGTGGCAGTGTTTATTATCTGAGAGCAAGAAACAACAGTACCCACTGCTGGAGTGGTGTCAGAACGATTAATTATTCTATTGATCAGGTGCCTTCCACTCCACCAAGCCCTTCTGTGAGTAATAACTGTGGAAATACCGTACTGACACGATCAAATCCAGCCTCAGGCTTTACCTATTACTGGCAAAGTTCTTCGTCAGGTACGAGCACCTCGAACTCAGCCAGCTCTGTAACCCGCACCAGTGGCAGCACCTATTACCTGAGGGCTCGAAACAACAGCACCCACTGCTGGAGTCCTGCAAGAACCATCAGTTATAGCATCAACAGTTTGCCTGCCACTCCTCCGGTGCCTTCAGTAAGCGAAAATTGTAACAATACTGTTTTGACCCGTGCTAATCCTCCGTCAGGCTTCACCTATTACTGGCAAAGTTCTGGTTCAGGTACCAGTACTTCCAATTCGGCAAGTATGGTGAATCGTTCCAGTGCCGGCACTTATTATCTCAGAGCACGTAACAATTCGACTCATTGCTGGGGTACTGCCGTTGCCGTCACCTATGGATTTAAACCTTTGCCCGCTACTCCGCCCATCCCTTCTGTGGCAGAGAATTGCGGAAATACTGTGCTGACCAGGTCAAATCCTCCTTCAGGATTTACCTACTATTGGCAAAGTTCTTCGTCAGGCACGAGCACGTCCAACTCAGCCAGTACGGTCAATCGCTCCAGTGCGGGTACTTACTATCTGCGGGCCCGTAACAACAGCACGGGTTGCTGGAGTCCGATCCGATCGGTGAACTATGGTTTTAAGGTACTGCCTGCCACTCCAGCAGCTCCTTCTGTTGCCGAAAACTGTGGTGTAACGGTACTTACGCGATCCAATCCACCTTCGGGCTTTACCTACTATTGGCAAAGCACAGGCTCGGGTACCAGTACCGCTAATGCATTCAGTAGTATTAATCTGTTTAGCGCAGGTACTTACTACCTGAGAGCCCGTAACAATTCTACACTCTGCTGGGGTACAGCCGTAGCGGTGAGCTATGGCTTCAAAACTCCACCATCAACACCTCCGGTACCAACGGTTACAGAGAATTGTGATAATACTGTGCTTACCAGGGCCAACCCGCCATCCGGTATTACTTACTATTGGCAGAGTACATTGTCTGGGACCAGTACGTCCAATTCGGCAAGTACTGTTAACCGTTCCAGTGCCGGGACTTATTATCTAAGGGCACGGAACAATAGTACACAGTGCTGGGGCACAGCTACTGCGGTAACTTATGGCTTCAAAGCCCTGCCCGCCACACCACCAACACCCACAGTTACCGAGAATTGCGATAATACCGTGCTTACCAGGGCCAACCCGCCATCTGGTATTACTTACTACTGGCAGAGTTCCGGTTCAGGCACCAGCACTTCCAGTTCCGCCAGTACAGTTAACCGATCAAGTGCAGGTACATATTATCTCAGAGCGCGCAATAACAATACACAGTGTTGGGGTACTGCTGTAGCCGTATCCTATGGTTTCAATGCTTTGCCTTCAGCTCCGCCAGTACCTTCTGTTGGAGAAAACTGCAACAATACCGTGCTTACCAGGGCCAACCCACCATCAGGGATTACCTATTACTGGCAAAATGTATCATCCGGTAACAGTACTTCCAATTCAGCAAGTACTGTCAATCGTTCCAATGCGGGTACTTATTACCTGAGGGCACGGAATAATAGTACACATTGCTGGGGGCCTGTCACAGCCGTATCTTATGGTTTCAATGCGTTGCCTGCTACGCCACCCGCACCTACTGCTGCGGAGAATTGCGGCACCACAGTACTCACAAGGTCTAATCCACCCTCAGGCATTACCTACTATTGGCAGACTACCGCTTCAGGAACGAGCACAGCTAACTCTTCAAGCTCCTTAAGCCAAACCGCAGGAGGAACTTACTATTTAAGAGCCCGCAACAATGCCACACATTGCTGGAGTGGAACCAGTTCAGTGACTTACGGTTTCAAGGCCATACCTGCTACACCTACTACCCCTGTTGTAACGCAAAACTTTGGTACTACTACGCTGAGTCGTTCAAACCCGCCATCCGGCATTACCTGGTATTGGCAGGGTACCAATGCATCCGGTACGGCTACCACCAATACTTCTACCAATTACACAGTGACTACTCCCGGCACTTACTATCTGAGAGGCAGAAGCAGCAGCGGCTGCTGGGGTCCCAGTGTAGCACTTACGGCAACTGTTGAGTTAACTCCGCAAATCACAGTAACAGGTGATACCAACCTGGCTGGCTTGGGAGATAAGGCTACCCTGAGTACTGTGGGTGTTTATGCCACATATATCTGGAAAAAAGATGGCATTGCCGTAGGCACCGGTAGCTCTTATGAGGCTCGTGAGGCGGGCAGTTATACCCTTACTGTTACGAAAACCGGTGTTTCAGGCTCAGGTGTAAGTGCGGCCGTGGTAGTAACAGGTAGTGCAGATATTGACCCCGGAGACCATAATTATGTAATATCCACCACGGTACTGACCGATGGCGTGACCACAGAAAGTGAGGTGAACCACCTGACTTCTGATAACCGGACTGTTGCCATTGGTTACGCTGACGGTTTGGGAAGACCTACACAAACAATTGGTGTTGAAGCTTCTCCTACCAAACAGCATATGGTACAAGCCATTGACTACGATATTTTCGGAAGACAAACAAAGGCTTATCTGCCCTATACCACCCCGGCAACAAGCAGCACTTATCAGACTAACCCGATAGGAACCGGAACGGGAGATTATACTTTGAGCCCGCAATATCAGTTTTATCAGAATGCTGTGGATGTTGCTCATGACACGGCACCCTATGCCGAAAGTGTACCGGAAAATGCACCAGGAGGGAGAGGAGTCAAACAGGGCGCTCCGGGTAGTGTCTGGCAGCCGGTGCCAGGCTCTTACACCGATCATGTAGTACGAATGACTTATGAGCAAAATGCAGCCAATGAGATACTCCACTATAAAATGGTGGGAGATGTGCCGGTATCAGAAGGGTACTATGGAGCGGGCGAATTAACCCTTGTTGTGACCGCAGATGAGAACGGCAATGAAGTGGTAGCGCATTCAGACAAACTCGGCCGCGTCATTCTGAAACTGGTATTTACAGGAGATGC
The DNA here is from genome assembly GCA_021404565.1 of Roseivirga sp. Taxonomy (GTDB): domain Bacteria; phylum Bacteroidota; class Bacteroidia; order Cytophagales; family Cyclobacteriaceae; genus Roseivirga. The sequence continues at coordinate 110,614 of JAAWWF010000041.1, forward strand.
AGGAAACCCTCAGGCCAGAACTCAATATGTATATGATGACTATGGCAACCTGCGTGTTGTATTGCCTCCGGAGGCTAACAAGGCCATTACAGCAGGCAATTTGAGTGATGTACCTGCAGGCTACACCCTGGTAACCAGTGACCTGGTGGTAACGCCAGCGAACTACACCGGAGGTTCTTATATATATGTTGAAGGAGTGTCCGTGACTGTTGACCCGGCTGTTACGCTGAGCCCGGGAGCTGAAGTGATTAAGTATGGTATTCAGAATGATTTTCTGGATAAATGGGCCTTTCAATACAAGTATGACCAGCGCCAGCGTATGAGTGAAAAACGGGTGCCGGGTTCAGGTTGGGTGTATATGGTTTATGATGATCTGGATAGATTAGTTGCGACCCAGGATGCCAATCAGCGAGGAAGTCATCAATGGATTTATACGAAGTATGATGTTCATTCCAGGCCTGTGGTCACTGGTTTCTATACCTCCGATACTGATCAAAAGGGTTTGCAGGTAGCAGTAGATACTTTCTATACTTCTCTCAACAGAGAACGTTATGAAGTATTGGGTACCATGCTTCACGGTTATACCGATTATGCATTCCCTAAAGCGAACGCTGGTCAGGTACTTACTGTCACCTATTATGATAACTATGCCAACCTTCCTTCGGAGTTTTCAAACTTTAGTTATGTACAGGAGCTGGGGAATGGTATCAATAACCTGAACGTCAAAGGGCAGGTAGTGGGTACCAAAACCAGGATACTGGGAACAAGTACCTTGTTGAAGAGTGTGGTTTATTATGATAACCGCTACAGGGTAATACAAACTATCACAGATCATCAATTGAGTGATGCTGACCGTACTACGACCCGATATGACTTTGCAGGAAGAGTAGTTGAAACGAAGAGACATCATGCCACCCCACAGGCAGATACGGATGTAACAGAAACATTTACCTATGATCATACCAGTCGCCTTTTACAGGCTACCCATCAGGTAAATAATGCCCCTGCAGTGATCCTGGTGAAGAATGAATATAATGAGCTGGGAGAACTGATTGATAAGAAACTTCACTCTGCCGATAACAGCACTTCTTTTGAACAGTCCATAGACTATCTCTATAATATCAGGGGCTGGTTGACCAGTATCAATAATATAACGCTGACAGATGGAGAGGGGGATTACTTTGGTATGCAGCTGGTCTATGAAAGAGCCACCGGTATGGGGAATACACCCACTTATAATGGTAATATCAGTGGAGCTAAATGGAGCAATTACAGTGCAGGAAACACGCAAAGAGACGGCTATAATTATAGCTATGACCCTATGAACCGTCTCACGGCCGCAGAGTACCGTCAAAAGATACCGGGTATTTGGGTAAATAAAACGGATTTTGACATACCAGGTATTAGCTACGACCTGAATGGGAATATTCTGAGTCTGACCCGTAATCATGGGACAGGCACAGCCATGGACGACCTGTCGTATAGCTATACAGGCAATCAATTGCTGGCTGTGTCAGATGCAGGTGATATCTCGGAAGGTTTTAAGGATGGAAATACTGTTGGCAATGACTATGTCTACGATGAGAATGGTAACATGATCAGTGATGCTAATAAGGACATCACCAGTATCAGTTACAATCATCTGAACCTGCCTGAAATGGTGACCTTTACAGGTGGTCGCAGCATTACTTATACTTATGATGCTGCTGGTATCAAATTGACCAAAAGTGTTAATGATAATGGCAGCATTAAAACCACTGACTATGTGGGTGGCTTTATCTACGAAGATGATGTAATGCAGCAAATGGCCCATGCTGAGGGAAGAGTGAGAAGAAAAGACAGCGGTAGCTTTGTCTATGACTACTATCTGAAAGACCACTTGGGTAATACCCGCATTACTTTCACCACTGAAAATGAGCAGGTTATTTACCTGGCTACCATGGAAACCGATGTGTCCGGTCAACTGGACTATGGAGCATACGAAGAGAGTATCTTCCTGAACCTTCCTGCCACAAGGGTGAGCACCCCTGCTATTGCCAATAACACAGCGGAAGCAGGCATCACGAATAACGAGACGGCCCGTCTGAGAGGAAATGATCCGCTCAGACAAACCGGCCCGGCCAAACTGATGCAGGTATCCCGTGGAGATGTGGTGAACCTGGAAGCCTATGCCTACTATACAGGTACTTATACTGATAATGGCAGTATCAACTCAGGAACCTTTATTACTTCACTGATTAGCGCGGTGACAGGAGCAGCCCCAACAGGGGCAGAGACTTCGGCTATTTCAGGAGCCATTAATGGCAATAGTGCCACCGTGTTTGTGGGAAGTGATGGCAATAACACCCAACCACGCGCTTACCTGAACTACATCCTTTTCGACATGGATTTCAACTATATAGATGCAGGCTTTGATCAGGTAAGCAGTGCGGCTAAAGATGGCCATGAACAACTGACTTTGCCTGCGCTCAACATTGCTCAGGGAGGCTATCTCTATGTATATGTTTCTAATGAGAGCAATAACAGCCAGGATGTATACTTTGATGATCTGCGTATTACGCATACCAAGGGCAAAGTCCTCCAGGAGGATCACTACTATCCTTTTGGTTCTAACATAAGTGCGCTTTCTTCTACAGCCCCGCTCAGTAAACCGAATCAGTTCAAGTATAATGGGAAAGAAGAACAGGTTGAATTCGATATGAACATCTATGATTATGGTGCAAGAAACTATGATACCCAACTTGGTAGATTCTTCAATATTGATAGGTTTAGTGAGAAATATATGGACCAGACACCATATCATTACACATTGAATAACCCTCTAAAGTATGTAGATATCAATGGAGATAGTGTTGGTGTTTCGACTTATACTAATGGCGATTTCACCCAGGTTGATATCTATTTTGAGTTTGCAGTGTTGAATTCATCGGCCAAAAATCTCAATATGAACGATTTATTAGGTGCCATTGAAAGTCAGCTAACAGCTGCTTATTCGACATTAAACACGGAGGGCGGGGAAACGGTCGTTTCGACCATAACGCTTAAGTCTCGAGTGATTAGTGATGCGAGCGATCTTAAAGATAGTGAGCACTTAATTGACGTGAGAAACAGTAGTGACGAAAGAGTTACAGATCGATATGGAGTGTCATATCAAGGGGGGTCAGAAATCTTATTAAACGCTAACTTGGTAGGAGATATGATAAGTGGAGCAGATAAGATCTCAGTACCCCATGAAGTAGGTCATGCATTTGGGTTAGAACACCCTGATAAGCCTTTGGATGTGTTTCTATGGGATAGGAGACAATACATGAACGCAAAGGAGCGGAAGAACAGTCCTAATAACGTAATGTTTTCTGGTGAAAGTGGGTTGTTAAACAACCAGACTTCTACGGTATTGGAACCCATACAGCTAAAAGCAATAGGTAGATTGTTTGATAAAGGAAAGCTCAATAAAAAGAAGAAGAAATGGAGAGAATAGTAATTAATTTAATATTGTCTGTTCTGTTAGTCTCTCTTATCCCCCTCTCGTCCTCGTTTTGTAACGAGGATGTATGAGAACGGCATTTGTAATGTCGATAAATAACAATAGAGGGCCAGTCTCATAAAAGAGGCTGGCTCTCCGTTTTTGGCAATTCGAATTGCAAATACGAATTAGAGTTTAACCTTTTTCATCCCTCTCCCCTCCTCCGCGTTTGCAACGCGGAGGTATTAATCAAGACTTTACAACACTGGAAGTACAACCTGTAGGCCCTGACGCCCAATAATCCTGAAACAGGTTTACAAAACCTGCGAGATATTTCGCATATGCGAGATTTATCGAATAATGAGTGCCTTAGCGTACGCCAGGGCCTGGCATCATTAATCCTTCTTTTTCTGATGACCTTTCTGTTAGCTGTGGAATAAAGGGGCAGAAACAAAGACTTATGAAAAAGATCATCTATACAATGACGGTTCTCCTGATGGCTACCGCGGTAATAGCACAGCATAATTATGACAATCAGGGAGTTCTCTACTCTCATGGAAACAACACGCTCACGGTAGGGACTAATGCTATTCAGGGTAGTTATGGAGGCTTATCTTCTAATCTCGAATTAAGAAATACTGATGGTGGGCTGTTAGCCTTAGGAGGGCTTTCAGGCGGAGCTATTAAGCCATTGTTCCTGATAGCAGGCCCCTATGGTACAGGTATGTATTTTGACCAAAATGTTGAGTTTAACTTTTTCGGAGGTGAGAACATTCTAAAGCTTAGAGGTAAAAGTATGACCAGTGGAGGTTCGGTACTTGTGGGTACTGACTCAAGTCCTGAAGGTTACAAACTCGCGGTTGGGGGTAAAATCATAGCAGAAGAAGTAAAAGTATCCGTGCAAAGCAGCTGGCCCGATTTTGTGTTTAAACCTGATTATCGACTTAGCTCCCTGTATGAAGTAGAATCCTTCATTAAAACCAATGGCCACTTGATGCACATGCCCCCGGCTGCTGAAGTGGAAACCGATGGATTTATGCTGGCAGAAATGGATGCAAAGCTGTTGCAGCAGATAGAGGAGCTTACGCTGCATACCATTGAGCAGCAAAAACTGCTGGATGCACAAAAGGATCAACTGGCAAAGCAGAAGAAAAAGATAGAGGCTTTGGAATCGGTATTAAAACGCCTTGAAGAGCTGGAAGCTAAGGTCAGACAGATAGAGCAACATTAGTGATCCTTCAAAGGAATAAAGCCATGAAAAAGCTCTGGGTGATTTTAACATTGCTAGTGTCAGTTTCCGTACTGGCGCAGGAGGTAGAAGAAAGTACAAGACTCGAAGCTTCGACTCAGGCTTTACAGAAAGCCAATCAGAAAGTACAAAGACAGCTCGACAAGCTGGAGAAAAAACTGACCAGATTTTTTAACAAAAGATACCCACAATTGTCTGAGGCAGGTATTGACTCCCTGGTACAAGCTGACCTGACTACGAGTGCGCTGATGAGAGAGAAGGGGGTAAAGGATTCCACGGCTAACTATCTTTCCGCTCTGAAGGAAAGGGTTTTGGCAGATTTAGAAGCCACACCACCCAATCTGCCTGTGGCCAGAGAAGTAATGGGGAGTGCCAAACACCTTCAAAAACTCAGGGAGATGCAAACCTTTCTCGCAAAGTGGGATAATCTCGGGCAAGCACTCAGTGTCGGAGAATTAAAAAAACTGGATAAAGAAGCTTCGGTGCTCAGTGCTGCTATTTCTGAGTATAAGGAACTCTTTGAAGGATGGGAGGAAAAGCTATTATCAGAAGTTACCAGTCTGGAGGCTGTGCAACTGGCCAAAGAGCAGATTGATAAAATGCAGGCCTATCAGCCATTGCCAGAGGGCTATCGCAACAAAACAGAGGGGTTCCAGACCAATGAGTTTGTCAAGAAAAAGCTTGAAGAGAAAATGGAAGAGCTGAAAAAGACAGGGACAGAAAGTCTGCAATCAAAATTTGATCAGGCGCAGATGAAAATGACCGAGGCCAAGCAAAAATTCCCGAACCTGGAGAGCGTGGAGGAAACACCTAAAACATACAACCCCTACAAAGGCAAGCCCTTTTTTAAAAGGCTTAAACCTGGCGGAGATTTTCAGGTCAACAGACAAAAACCCGTTTCGGTAGATGCCGCGCTGAACCTGGTATATCCGCTCAATCTCAAAGCAAGCGTAGGTTTGGCTGGAGCAACCCGGGTTTTTCTGGAGAAATCAGCTGTGCAGCAGGTTGGGGAAGAGAACCTGAACTTCAGAGGTTTTGCGCGTTATCGCTTTTGGAAGAGCTTTTTCTTTCAGGCCAATTACGAGATAAGCCGAATGGGTAAACTCAGCCAAACCCGTGAGCAAACGGACCATAGATGGGTACGGAATGCTTTGGCAGGAGTCGGCAAAGAGCTCAGGATGACCAAAGGCATACAAATGAATGTAACGGCCTTCTATGATTTCTTTTATTACAGGCAGAGCAGTCCCAATAACCAACCATGGGTTTTCCGAATGGGGTTCGGCTTCGGGAAGTAATTGAGTACCTGATTTCCTTAAATAGACAGAATTTTCGCTACTCTAAACTCCTCAGGATCCAGTCTCTTTTCAATTTTTATCGCCTCGTTGATGGGTGTATAGGCAATCTTATTGTTGATAATGCCCACCATGACTTTTGATTTGCCATCTCGCAAACCTTCTACTGCAGCCACACCCAATCGACTTGCTAAAACCCGGTCCATGGTGGTTGGAGAACCACCTCTTTGCAGATGGCCCAGTACGGTCACCCTGATATCGAAGTAATCGAGCTTTGCCTTTACCTGGTCTGCGATGTCATAAGCATTGCCCAGTTGACAGCCTTCGGCAATTACCACAATATTGGATGCCTTCTGATTAGCGGCACCCTTTTGTAACCTTTTGATAAGCTTCTCTATGGGATAGTTGTGCTCGGGCACTATCATGGCTACTGCACCACCCCCTATAGCCGAGTTGACAGCAATAAAGCCTGCATCACGCCCCATTACTTCAACAAAGAACAGACGTTCGTGAGATGAAGCCGTATCACGAATCTTATCAATTGCTTCAGCGGCCGTGTTACAAGCCGTATCAAAACCAATGGTGAAGTCAGTTCCGGCCAGGTCATTATCTATTGTACCCGGAATACCAATGACGGGAATGTCAAATTCACGGCTGAAGATGTCGGCCCCTGTAAAGGACCCATCTCCACCGATCACTACCAGCGCGTCAAGCTCGTGTTTCTTAAAATTTTCATAGGCTTTAATACGGCCCTCTTTTGTCCGGAATTCATCGCTTCTTGCGGAGAGCAGGAAGGTGCCTCCACGGCTCAGTATGTTGGCAACAGAGCGTACACGCAGCTCTTCTATGTTACCAGAAATAAGGCCGTCATAACCTTTATAGATTCCAAAAACCTGAATGTCGTAGTATATACATGCCCTTACTACAGCCCGGACGGCCGCGTTCATCCCCGGAGCATCGCCTCCGGACGTCAAAACACCTATTCTTTTAATTTGTGAACTCATTAGTGAATGGTCAAACAATCAAAAATAAGTCTTTCAGCCTGAAGTTTAGGGGGGTAAGGTTCGAATAATTTGTGCAATCGATTGAACAAACTGCCTTGTAAAATAACGATAAGGTAGTTTTCAAGGCAGTTTGATAAGGGGAAGTTACTGGCCGGGTACGTTGTAGTAAAACCTCTCATGTACCACCTGATCACCCTCCCATTTCTTCACAGAAACCTCTTCCATCTTCATGCGGTTGCCATCTTTAAAGGAGGCGTCTATCCACGATTCGGTGCAGGTGTGACCGGTTTCTTCGTTGGCTGTAATAGCGCCAACCCCTCCGCCATGGATTTCCTTTATTGAGCTCATCCATTGTTCTTCAAAGGTCCGGTTAAGGTCTTTGCCTTCTCTTACATCACCCGTGGCCTCTACCATTACCACATTTTCCGCATAAAATTTCTCAAAGGCCTCCATCATTTGCCCCTGACCCATCATACCTTGTAACTCTTGTTCTAATGCTAATACGCTCATAGTTTTAAAAATTGATGTTTATAGCAAAGATTAACGAGTTGCATGCCTGCTTGGGTTAGGCTTTCACATTATCTTTTCAAAAAGAAGGAGATAAAGCTTAAATTGTAACTATGTCCAGCTTCAGAGTCAGACCAAGATTTAACGAAACATTGTCCCTCAGCCAGCAGGAGTTTAAAGACAATATTCAGGGAGCCCTGGATTCAGAGGAGGGTGTTACCGGCTCGGTGTCTGACACTTATTGTGTCCTGAAAATTCCATTGGAAGAAAGGCATTACTGGTCTCCTCAGCTGACGCTGACATTGGAACAGGAAGAAGATGAGAATAAAGAGCTGCAGGTTCGCGGTTTATACGGACCCAAGCCCAGCGTATGGGCGGCTTTCTTTATGTCCTATGCAGCAATAGGGATTCTTATTCTCTTTATCGGGGTCATTGGTATGTCTCAGGCCATGCTAAGCAAACCGAGCCCTATTCTCTGGGCAATTCCCGTTTTGGCACTGGTGGCACTCATACTGTACTTAGTCGCCCAGAGTGGTCAGAAGGTAGGAGCCGAACAAATGTTCCGGATTCATCATTTCTATGAAGCCCTGGTAAAGCATAGAGTAGCCATTAAATAAAAAAGTCCGGGGTTAACTACTCCCCGGACGCTTAACAAATAAACTATTAACTATATGAAGAGGATTACTGACGTAATCCGAAAATTCCTGTTTGCTACTTCTCAATAACTATACCAATGTGAGAAGGAATTGTAATTTTTATTTCACGACTCACTCGTTTGTAAGTTCTACTATACAGATGCTTTTTTTGACCAAAAAGTTTCATTGCCTTAAAGTTTTTAACGTTAATTAACAGCTTTCAACCAGTTGATAATCAATGTGTAACTTTTTGTTAACAAGAATATCACGAAGTGATCCCTAGTCTTAACAACTATTAATGTAGTTGTTTTCTTGTGCTGGCAGCCATTTTCTTTTAGCTTTAACGAAAACATTAGTTATGAAGTTGTCTCTGCTCACATTTACTTTACGTGTTCTCTGGAAGAACCGGCTTTTTACTTTTCTTAATGTATTTGGCCTCACTTTCGGTCTGGCAGCTTCCATATGGTTGGCCCTATATCTCAAAAATGAGCTCACTTACGATCAACATCATCAAAACCATGAAAGAATTTATAGGTTAAGCCATAAGTTTAGTGCCCCGGGAGTAGAGTTTAATACGGCCTCTTCAGCCAGTGAACTGCCAGTTATGATGCAGGAAGAATTTCCGGAAGTGCTCAACTTTGCGAGATTTGTAGGAGCAGAGTTGAGGGAGATTTCCTATCAGAATACCCTGTTTGCTGAGCCCGATATCTTTTATTCTGATCAGGATGTATTCGAGATATTCACTCATGAATTTTTAGCTGGTAACCCGGCTACTGCTTTAACTGAAGCCCGTTCTGCGGTAATTACAGCATCTATCAACCAAAAGCTTTTTGGAGATCGATTGGGCCTGAATGAGATAGTAAAAGTGGACGGGCATGACTTTAAGATCACAGGCATCATCCAGGATAGCCCTAAGAACTCTCACTTTGAATACAAGGTACTTTTGTCGCAGATTCAAAAGAGAGATTTTGCACTTCAGGATGGCCAATTCAACTCAGAGGTGCTCTGGAACAGTGATGGGTATTCTTATATCATGGTACCTGAGGGTTTCGACACAGAGGCCTTCCTTGAGAAGTTTGAAACCTTCAATGAAAAGTACTTTATGCCATTCGGCAAGGTGGTCAACGGAGATCATTATTTCCGCATGCAAAAACTGGCCGATATTCATTATGATACGGAACGCATAGACGATGACTTACCCAAAGGAAATGAGGCCAATTTACTTGCCTTCACAGCCATTGGCCTGGCCATACTGCTGCTGGCGTGTATCAACTATGTAAACCTCGCAACGGCCAGGGCTGGCCTTCGGGCCAAAGAGATTGGTATTCGAAAGGTGCTTGGTTCCAATGTCGCCAGTCTCAAACTATCTATTCTGCTGGAGTCATTGATTCAGGTTTTTGCTTCGCTATTCCTGGCGGCTGCTTTGGTATGGCTCATCATAGAAAAAACACCTTTTCAATCCTGGCTAGGTGCTAATTTTGAGTTCAATCTTTTAGGGCAGCCTGATATACTGCTCGGCCTATTGCTGTTAGTATTGCTTACCGGGCTTATCTCAGGAGCTTATCCGGCCTTTTATTTGTCCGGAATCAATACCGTAAGTGCCATCAAGGGCAACTGGCGGGCATCGATGGGAGGTAATTGGCTCAGGCAGGGACTGGTCCTGTTTCAGTTTGTGATTTCCATTGGTGTGCTATCTGCCACTCTACTCATGCGCGATCAGATCAGCTTTCTGCAAAAAAGCGACCTGGGTTTTGCCAAGGACCAGCTGATTGTGCTCAATACGCTGGACAGCACTTCGCAGGCAAGGAGCAAGGCCTTACAAAACAAGCTGGAGCAGAGCCCCTATATTGAGGCGGCCTCCTCTTCCAATTTTATTCCAGGTGTCGATATCGGGCAGATGGTATTTACGGTAGACCGTGACGGGGAAATGAAGCAGCAGGAGTTCAAATTCATTCACTGCGGTCCCGATTACCTTGAAACCCTGGGAATCCCTCTGAAAGAAGGAGCGTTTTTTAAGGGGGATGAAACCCGTGGCAACGCCTACTTCGTGGTCAACGAGACTGCTGCCAAACTCATGGGCTGGGATCAGGCTGTAGGAAAGAGAATGAGCTTTTTTCATCAGGAGAGCCCCGGACAGGTAATTGGAGTGGTGAGGGACTTTAATTTCTTCTCGCTACACAATCCTATCGAGCCACTCGTTTTTGTATATAACCCGAATCCGGGCAATCGAATCGTGGTGAGATACACGGCCAATGCCGAGGCTGAAACGCTGAATTATATCAAATCAAGTTGGGATGAGGTTTTGCCTGATTATCCGCTGGACTATAGCTTTCTTAATCAGCGCCTGAGAGATCAGTATGAAGCAGATCAGAATCAGAATCAACTCATCACATCTATGACCTTTTTGTGCATTGTTATTTCACTTATAGGGCTTTCGGGGCTTTCGGCCTTCAATGTAAGCCAGCGAAGCAAAGAGATTGGCATTCGTAAAGTGCTGGGTGCTATGTCCGCTCAGATTGTAAGCCTGGTTTTCTCCGGAACCTTGAAACTGGTCGTAGCTGCTGCGCTTATTGCAGCCCCTCTGACTTACCTGGTTATCACTCGCTGGAGCAGTAACTTTGCTTATCAGGCCGGTTTTAACCTGTTTATCCCTTTAGTCGCCATCGTGCTGTCGGTCCTTCTTACCTTCCTGATAGTAGGAGGACATGTTTGGAAAACGGCCAGGAAGAATCCTTCAGATACCCTGAGGTACGAATAGGGCTTGTCTTGACCTGAAACTGTAAGGGCCATTTTAGCCAGCCTTATTGGTTAAGACGGATGACTATGAAATTACTTAGTTCCTTATTGGACTAAAAGGTAATCACCTTAACATTTTTTAATAAAAAAAACAGAATTGGCCATTTCGGTTTAGGGATTATTCAGTAGTTTAACTATTCGATTAGTTACAAACCTATATGAAAAAGCTTAAACTGTTAATACCTCTGCTTCTGGCCGTGCTGATACTGGCACCTGCCCGAATCCTTGCTTTTCAAAGCCAGGAGTTGCCGGTCAACCCTGACGTTAAGATTGGCAAGCTTGATAATGGATTTACCTATTACATCCATGCCAATCCGAAGCCCGAAAACAGGGTGGAGTTCCGTCTGGCCGTAAACGCAGGCTCTATTCTGGAAGATGAAGATCAACTCGGTCTTGCCCACTTTACAGAGCACATGCTGTTTAATGGTACCGAAAACTTTAAGAAAAATGAACTAATAGACTTTTTGCAGAAAATGGGTCTTGAGTTTGGAGGAGACCTGAACGCCTATACCAGCTTTGATGAAACAGTATACATTTTGCCCATACCTCTTGAAGATCCGGATAATCTGGACAAAGCCCTTAGAGTACTCAGTGATTGGTCTCACAAAGCTTCAATGGAAGATGATGAAATAAACAAAGAACGAGGTGTAGTGTTGGAAGAGTGGCGTCTTGGTCGCGGAGCAGGTCAGCGAATGCGTGAGGCCACCTGGCCCATCGCCTTTAAAGGCTCTTTGTATGCAGAACGCCTTCCGATAGGGACCGAGAAAAGTCTCGAGAATTTCAAGCCAAAGGCCATCAAACGCTTTTATAATGACTGGTACAGACCTGACTTGATGGCCCTCGTGGCCGTAGGTGATTTTGATGCCGAGGAAATGGAATCCAAGATCAGGGAGTATTTCAGTGATTGGAAGATGCCAAAAAAACCTCGTGAGCGGGTTTATACGGAGTTCCCTGATTTTAAAGAAACAAGAGTAGCCATTGCTACAGACGCAGAAGCTACTGGCAACAGTATCGCTGTCAACTTTATGACTCCTGGCAAGCAGGAACCAAAAAGTGATATGGAATCTTTTCGCAAGAGTCTGGTACGAGGCCTATTCTCTCAAATGATTAATCAGCGACTAGATGAAAAGAGACAGGCTCAGAACCCGCCTTTTCTATTCAGTTACAGTGGTTATGGAAGCTCCTTACCCAGAAATAAGAACGAGTACACCATTTATGTAAGTGTCAAGGAAGGCGAGTTTGCCGGTGGATTGAAAGCAGCCGTTACCGAAAACGAAAGAGTAAGAAGGCACGGGTTTACTGCCGGGGAGTTGGAAAGAGTGAAAGCAGCTTACCTAAATAGCTATGATCGTGCGGCCAAAGAGGCCGACAAACGTGAGTCCTGGAGGATTGTGAACTCCTACGTGGGTCATTACCTTAGAAAATCTTCTATCATGAGCCCGCAGCAGCGACTTGATCTGGCCACGGCTATGCTTCCTACGATTGAAGTTGAAGAGATTAATACCCTGATCAAGGGCTGGATGGGAGACCAGGGACAATACATAGTGGTGAACGCTAAGGATGAAAACAAAGGAGATATTCCTTCTGAAGAGGCCATCAAGTCAATTCTCTCCAATGTACGAAACGATAAGTCGATCGAACCTTATGCTGAAAAGGCCATAGCCAGTACACTTTTGGCAAAAACACCGGAGAAGGGTAAAGTAATGTCTGAAGAAACCAACGCAACTACAGGTATCACTAAAATGACACTCTCCAACGGGGCGAGCGTTTTTGTTAAATCCACGGATTTTAAGAATGATGAAGTGCGTATGACAGCCTTCAGTGAGGGAGGTCATTCATTATATGGAGATGAAGACTTCTTTGCTGCCTCTTATGGGGCTCAAATAGTCGGATCGAGTGGGCTGGGTGATATGTCGGCCATTGATATGCGGAAATTCATGACAGGCAAAACAGCCAGTGTAAGAACTTACGTTGGGGCCTATGAAGAAGGGATGTCTGGTTTTTCAAGCATCAAAGACATTGAAACTTTCTTCCAATTGGTTTATAAGAATTTTACAGATGTAAGACGCGATGAGAAGGCCTTTGAAAGTTGGAGAAGCAGAACAAAGAACCAGCTGGAAAACTTCCGATCGAGTCCCGACCTTAGCTATCAGCTTGAATTACAGAAAATCCTGACGGATAATCATCCGCGAGGAGTCGGATTCCCTACATCAGAAGATTTGGACAATCTCAACCTTGATCGTTCTCTGGAAATTTACAAAGAGCGTTTTGCCGATGCGGGAGACTTTACCTTCGTATTTGTTGGCAATATCGATATGGCCACCTTCAAGCCCATGCTTGAGACCTATATTGGCAGTTTGCCAGGTCTTAAATCAAATGAGCAGGCAAAGGATCTTAAGATCAGACCACCAAGAGGACAAATCAACGAGAACATTTATGCCGGTGTTGATAAAAAGAGTAATGTAAGCATTACGCTCAGCGGTGATTATGATTATGAGCTGCAGGACAATGCCAATATGAGTGCAGCAGCGAGTATTCTCACCAACAAGATGATCGAAACCTTGAGGGAAGAAATGGGAGGTGTTTATGGAGCCGGAGCTCGTGCTTCCACTTCCAAAGATCCCTGGGAGAGCTTCCGTTTTACCATTTCATTCCCCTGTGACCCGGATAATGTGGATGCCCTTGTAGAAGCGGCCATGGCAGAACTTGAAAAGGTGAAAGCCGGAGATTTCACGGATGAGGATTTGGAAAAAGTGGTCTCTGCCCGAGTAAACAACTATGATGAGCAGATTAAAAACAATGGTTACTGGGAGAGGATGATTGGCGCCTACATTAAGTCTGATCTTAACTTAGAAGATATACTGAAAGCCAACGACAGAAACAAAGCCATTTCCAAAGAGGCCATTGTCGCAGTAGTTAACAAGTACCTGACCAAAGAGAACATGATTAAGGTAGTGAAGCTGCCGGAAGAGTATAAAAAGGGCGACTTGAATCAGGAGATTAAAAAGAACTAAAACTAAATCTGACTCAAATTTAACGAAGGGGCTTGCCATATGGCGGCCTCTTTTTTAATGTTTGGACCGTACCTCGTGTATTGATTGCCAACTATTATCAATGACTATGTATTCCGACCTGATCTTAGGTCTGCTCGCTCTTAATTATTACTATCGAGAATATGACTTATAAAACCCCTTTAATAGTATCAATCATAAGCCTTACAATTTTAAGCTGCCAGCCCGAAGAGAAGCCCACTCCAGTCAGTTTTAAGCATGAAATAAATACAGGCAGCCTTGAAGTTTTTAACATTCCTCCGGTTCTGTGGAAAGAAAAAACGATATTCTGCACAGATGATTTTTTGGTAACGAACAGTGCAACAAGGGATACACTTTTCAGAGTTTTTGATTTGAAAAATCTTGATTATTTGGGCGGTTTTGGCACTTATGGCCAGGGGCCTGAAGAATATAATGTGATTCCATCCAGTATATACTCACCCTATGGTAACGCTATTCATGTGGGTAGCCTCAAGAATAACCGAATAATAGAGGTGAAAAGAAACCCGCAAAATTCAACTTTAGATACTCACCTGGTTGAGGAACACCGAACCCCGGGAGAATTAGTGCCTCTCAATTGGTCTTTCAGACTTAATGACACTTCCTTCGTTGGAGATAAATCATTCAATGAGGGATCAGAGTTGGCATATTTCAATACGGAGGATCATTCAACAGGGGTAATGCTCCCATATCCTGATCTTGTGGAGAGCCTGACGCCCATAGCAAAATCACTGGTATATCTGAAGAAACTAAGAGTTAGCCGTGATGGATCGACAATAGTAATGGCCTATTCCAGATTTCCTTTGATCAGGGTTTATGATGTTGAATCTAAAGAGGTGAAAAATGTATTTGTTGAAGTTGGCCCGCAATTCGAACAAACAAGCGAAATAAGGATGAATTCCGATGGAATGAATGTCAACTACCAGGATCTGTTTTCCTACTATGTCAATTTGGAGGTCACAGAAAAATTCATCTACGCTCAATTGCTAATCACAAGTTGGGATAAAACCTTAGAGAACGTAAAATTGCACTACCCATCAGAGCTTCATGTTTTTGATCTGGAAGGAGAACCTCAACTCAGAATCAAACTGGAAGATTGGATGCATACTTATGCTCCCTCTCAAGATGATGAGTATATCTATTTTTGGAATAGCGGGATAGAAGATAAGCTCTATCGTCTGCCAATTGGAGATAATCTTTGATCAACTGCCTGAATTTTCAGAGATTTTTTTCTCAAATCAGACGTATGCAGAAGCAGTGGAAAAATATAGGGATGAGTGTAGAGCCTTTTCCGAGCACTTCTCTATTTAATAATTACCTCATTCACGATGGGCTTCCCAAACTCTTTGGTAAGCATAACCAGAATCTTATCACGTGACATGTTGAGTTCATGCTTTAGCGGAGCTGACGAAAGATGTACAAAGAGCTTTTTATTGCTTATATAGATTTTACTGGTACGCTTGGCAATCGGGGGCCCCATTACTCTTTCCCAGTGATTGACTAGGTTGGTTTCATCAAACTTTTCTTCAATCCTGAAAGCCTTGAGCATGTCCTTAACAGAATCACCAATAGTTGATGGCTCTGATTTTCTCCCTGTCTGATTTCTGTAGTATGTCACCTGTTCCTCTTTTTGGGATTGTAAAAGTACTGATTCACTCCGTTCTGTTTGCCAGTCTTTATAAGTTAATTAATATTTGTTCGAAATGTGAGTTCTATGTTCCTCAGAAAGCTATTTAAAATCGGAGATAAGGCCAGGTGGTTGGTTCTGGAGCTGCTTGTCGTATTTGTGGGTGTATACCTTGCCTTTCTCTTTCAGGGCTACAGCGAAAACAATAAGATTGTCAAAGAACGCGAGAAAGTGTTTGCCTCCCTCAAGTCGGAATTAGAGTTCTTTAGGGTACAGATGCCTGGTAGGTCTGGTTATACTTTAAACAGATGGAAAGAGGCAAAGGCATTTGAACGCAAGGGAGAGTACAGAGACTTTTCTTATTGGCGCTTTCTCGAACCCCAGTACGGATATCAGGTAGTCGAATACGCTATCAATATCGAGAATAGTGACATTATAGACTTTGAATTGTATGATAAACTTCAAAGTCTATATGCCACTATCAGACGTCTTGAACATGCCGAACGCCTCATGATGGAGATGGCTCAACGGTACCTTAGCATACCAAAATCTCTACCTGAGTCCGATCGCGGTGTTATTTTGAGACATGCTGATAACTTCCAGAACTTTCGAAGACTGCTGGAATACATTGAGCATAGGGCACAAAATCAGCAGGATGTGGCTGATCGCTCAAAGGATTGCCTTGACATTATTAACGCTCGTATGAACGCTGATACCAGGAGAAAAATCGAAGTAGATCTTATTAAGTCACAATTAGGGCTCTTTGACAATCCCGAAGATGCGGTTGAAAGAGTAAGAGCGGTTTTCCCTGGTTTTACCCAAGATGAAATTTTGAAACTCTACAATGAATTCTCTTCGAAATAAGAATCAAACCCCATTCTGAAATCATTTAGAAATTTGACTACTATTACTCCATGTTTTTGAGAAGGCTTTTTAAAGTAGGGAACAAGGTAAGGTGGCTTGCTCTCGAGTTGCTGGTAGTGTTCATAGGTGTATACCTTGCCTTTCTCTTCCAGGGCTATACCGAGGAGAGGAAAAATGAAAATGAACGAGAGAAAGTACTTGTAAGTCTTAAAAAGGAGGTAGAGAAGTTCAGACTAAGTGCTCCCTTAAATGCCACTGGCCAAAGAAATCAACTTAATAAGTGGAGAGCAGCCTTCAGTAGAGGTGAGGTGGTCAGGTTTGACAGCTGGCGATTTCTGGAACCTCAATACAACTTTCAAGTAATCGAATATGCTATCAATCTGCAGGGTACTGAAATTATTGAATTCGAACTCTACGAAGCCATCTCGGAATTGTACCGGGAGATAAAACAACTAGAGCATGCAGAAAGGAGAATGACCAACCTGTCAGATCAATACAAAATTGTTCCGAAAGCCCTCTCCGAAAACTCTGAAGCATATCAGGTACTCACTGCTGAAAACCTGTTTCATTTCCAGAAATTCATCGGAGCGGCAGCTGACAGAGTAGGTAATCTGGATGAGGTTGCCACCAGAGCTCGCAAAATAGCCGTGCTGATCAATGAACGATTGAGTACTGAAAAACAACAAGAGATCGCCTTTGAAATTTTGCAAGAGTTTTTCCCGAATGTAGAAGGGGATACTGTATTTCTCAAGGAACTTTATATGGAAAAATTTGAGGAAATTCCTGTTGAAACACTGGACGAAGAGCTTCGGAAATTGGTCAGAGAATATGACTACAACTAAAAAATATCAGTCTTCTATATAAATAAAGAGGTCAGCGGCTATTTTGTCTGCCAGTAATTTGCCGTTGTTCGTAAGGGTGATAAAATCGTCTTCTACATCAATCATTCCCCTGTTGAAGATATCTCTTAGGTAGACCTCATGATGCTGAAGTAAATCAATACCATACCTTGACTTGACAAGCTCCAGGTCACAGCCCCATTTTGTTCTCAGGCTGGTGAGAATGTACTCATTGATCTGATCTTCTCTGGTCATGGGCATCATCTCAAAAGGAATGATATCTTCCTTCAATGATTTCAGGTATTTGGCATTATTAGCAGCATTTGCCTGTTTGTAATTTCCGTTAAAGGAATGTGCTGAGGGCCCCACACCAAGGTACTTTTCTTGTTTCCAGTAGTTGCTGTTGTGCTGAGACTCGTAGCCGGGCTGTGCAAAATTCGAAATCTCATACTGACCATATCCATGCCGCTCCATTACCCGAAGAAGTATCTCAAACTGTTCTGCGGCATAGTCCTCATCTATGTCAGGCATTTTTTCCTGCTCTACCCATTTGCCAAAGGCAGTTTTTGGCTCAATCGTAAGACAGTAGGACGAAATATGCTCAGGATGAAGCCTGATGATGCGTTTCAGGTCTTCAAGCCACAGTTCATGTGAGTCATGTGGTAGGGCATAAATCAAATCCAGGCTAATGTTTTCGAAACCTGCCTGCCGAGCCATATAGAAGGTTTCTTGTGCTTCTTCAGCGTTGTGCACTCTGTTCATCCATTTCAGATGAGTATCATTGAAGGTTTGCACTCCAATGCTTAACCGGTTAATCCCGTTTTGATAAAACATATCCAGCTTATCAGCACTCAGGTCATCCGGGTTGGCTTCCAAAGTAATCTCCGGGTTGCTCGAGAGGTCATGCTCAAACCGAATAGTACGCATGAGCCTTTTGAGCTGATTTTCATTCATCAATGAAGGAGTCCCTCCCCCAAAATATACAGTATTAATGACCTCTCGCTCCAGAAAATCAAACTGCAATTTCAGCTCTCTGCAAATGGCGTCTACCATATCGTCCATCTGTTTGACATTTCGGGTAAAATGGAAGTCACAATAGTGACAAGCCTTTTTGCAAAAGGGAATATGGATATATAATCCGGCCAAAGAATCGTTACTTTTATTGATTAAACGAGATCAATGTCCAAGATATACGGAAAGAGCCTTTCTTTCCTCCTCTTTCTGGCTTTTTTCCATATCTCATCCCCTGCACAAACAGCGTATCAGCTCAATATAAAGGCCAGGGGAGAAGGAGCTGGTATTCTCAAAAACTATCGCTACGACCGAAACCCTTCAGACAGCCTCTCTGCGTTTCAGGTAGTGAATGACGTGCTCTCCGCCTTGCATAATGATGGATACTTGCTTGCCAGGCAGACAGACTTTCAATCAACGGATCAATCCATTCAGGTGCTTGTAGAGGTTGGTCAACGCTTCGAATGGTTGGTGTTAAAAGCCGGCAATCTGGATAAGGGACTGATGCGAAGAGCCGGATTTAGGGAGAAGCTGTTTACCGGCAAAGCATTTCGTTATACACAGGTTGCCCGATTGCAAGACAGGTTGCTGACCTATGCCGAGCAGAACGGATATCCTTTTGCTCAGACAAGAATCGATTCACTGCATATTTCAAAAAATAAGATAGGAGGAGTGCTCAATTTTGATCCCGGTCCTGCCATTTTGTTCGATTCCCTTGATGTGAAGAGTGAGATGTTCATTCGGTCCAGGTTTTTGGGGAACTTCCTGGATATCAAAATGGGGAGTCCTTACAACCACAGAAGGATCGAAACACTGAATCAGTCTCTGTCTTCCTTGCCCTATTTAAGGCTTGCTGAAGCTCCTCAACTCACTTTTCAAAACAGCGAGGCTACCCTGCATCTCAATTTTTCGAAAAGGCGAATCAACCAGATTGATGGTATTATCGGCTTTTTGCCCAATGCCAATAATGATAAGGAGTTGCTGATTACAGGCCAGTTCGATATAGAATTGTATAACCCCTTTGGCTCCGGTAAAATGATTGGCCTCCATTGGCGTAAGCAAAATGTAGAAAGCCAAACACTCAGCCTGGAATATGAACACCCTAACCTCCTGGGCAGTCCGCTCGGAGCCAGACTTGAATTCGATTTTCTGAAGCAGGATACGCTGTTTACCAAAAGAGACCTTAACCTTGAGCTAAGCTATCGCCTGGGCGGAAGTGGTAGTTTTACCGTATTCACACGTCAGCAAGGTGCCAATCTCATTTCTACACAACACCTGAAAGATGTCACCCAATTGCCCGATGTACTCAATTTTGACCTGGCATCGTATGGTATCGGGTTTTACTGGAATTCATTGGACGATATCTTTTTACCGAAACGCGGCATGAGCTTTCACCTCAATGCTTCAGCTGGTAATAAAAAGCTCAGACCCAGTTCAGAAATTCCTTCTGACCTACTGGTCGGGGTAGACTTGAAAAATCTACAGTATAATCTGTCCCTCTCATTCGAGAAACATAGTGCCATTGGTCAGAATCTGGTCCTTCTGAATCGGTTTGGTGGTGGATTACTATTGAACGACCGTTTGTTCAAGAATGACGCAGTACGGCTCGGGGGCTTGAATAGTATTCGCGGGTTTAATGAGAATTTTTTCTTTGCCACCCGATATGCCACCACTACGGCCGAGGCGAGGCTTTTCTTTGATGAGCTGAGCTATTTTTCGCTGTTTACTGATTTTGGTGTCGTGTATGAAGACTTCTCGGAAACACCTCTCACGGATTATCCCATAGGCCTTGGGGTAGGGATAAGCTTTTCTACAGAAGCAGGTATCTTTAATTTTGTGTATGCGCTCGGACGTTCTGATATTGCCGGCTCATTGTCACTTAACCAGTCAAAAATACACTTTGGTTTTACGAGTAGATTCTAATGATTTCTGAAACATTGAGACTATCCAGCGACTTGGGGATTATTCAGGTAATGGCTCAACGCGATCTGTTTATTGTACTTTCCATATTGTTGCTATGCATTTTTGCCGTCTCCAAAGTAGTATTCCCAAAACTGTTTGTTGAGAGTATTTCAATAGACAAGCTCTTTGGCTTCAGAGTAAAAGAGGACCTTGGTAGTACCATACGTCCGTTTAGTACCGAACATATCTATTTCACGGCTCTGTTCGGTTTCAATCTTTCTTTTGTTATTCTTTATGTAGTTAACAGTCCGTTGGTAGATGCCGGATCACTTCATCTGTTACAGGTGACCAGTCTCTGGCAGGGGCTTCTGGTCTGGTTGATTCTCGGTGTCGCAGTGAATCTGGCTATTTATTTAAAGTACGGTCTGATTGCCATAACAGGGTGGTTGTTTCATGCACGACAGGTGGTGAGCAGGCACTTTATCGATTACATCAATGCATCGGCACTATTTTATATCCTGGCCACTCTGTGCCTTTCTATGGGGACTTATGCGACATTT
Organism: Roseivirga sp.; assembly: GCA_021404565.1. GTDB lineage: Bacteria > Bacteroidota > Bacteroidia > Cytophagales > Cyclobacteriaceae > Roseivirga. The sequence continues at coordinate 131,413 of JAAWWF010000041.1, forward strand.
ATAGCGAATGAAACGTTTCTAAGAAGTGTTGCTGTTGTTATAGTTTTATTTCTGTTTTATCGTACGGTATTACTCTACGCAAAGGTCATACAACTGAGCCATTATAGTAAGTTGTTTATATTTTCGTACATTTGCACCACGGAACTCATACCCATACTCATCGGGTTGCATTTCGTAGCAAAATAACCCCAAAAAGAGTAGATTTAGCAGAGGACGTTTATGTCAATAAGTAAACAAGAAGAGAGGCTTAAAGAGGTTAAGAGCATCTTGGTTTCACAACCAAAGCCATCGGATCAGAAATCACCTTATTATTCATTAGCTAAGAAGTACGGAATTAAAATCGACTTCAGGCCATTTATTCAGGTTGATCCTATTTCTGTAAAAGAGTTCAGACAGCAGAAGATTGATATACTTAATCACACTGCAGTGATTTTTACGAGTCGCAATGCCGTAGATCACTTTTTCAGAATGTGCCAGGGGCTCAAAATTGAGGTACCTGCTGACATGAAGTACTTCTGTATTTCTGAACAAACGGCCAATTATCTGCAGAAGTACATAGTAGTGAGGAAGAGAAAAATCTTCACTGGTAGCCGCACCGCTCAGGACCTGATTGAGATTCTTAAGAAGCATAAGAATGAGAAATACATTTTCCCTTGTTCAAATATCAGAAAGGAAGACATTCCTAACTTCATGAAAGACAATGGGTACCAATTGACAGAAGCTATCATCTACAAGACAGTTGCCAGTGATTTGTCAGACCTGGATAATGTATACTATGATATCATTGCTTTCTATAGCCCCAGCGGAATTAATTCACTCTTTGTAAACTTTTCTGAATTCAGTCAGAATGATACTAGAATAGCTGTTTTTGGTCCGACTACAGCCAAAGCAGCGCGTGATGCCGATCTGATCATTGATATCGAAGCGCCCCTGCCCAATGCTCCTTCTATGACAGGTGCACTTGAGTTGTATGTAAAAAAGGCCAATAAGCTCGATTAAATTAGCGCAACCCATAAGGGAGCTTCCGAGTTATCTTGTAATATATCCGAGCCGATTAAATAATTAGCTTAAATTTGTCGTTACGAGATTATGAACAAATTCCCAAGGTATCTGTTCGCACTGATGGCCCTCTTTACAGGGCTGAATGCAAACGCTCAGCAGGATGCTCAGTTTACGCAGTACATGTTTAACCAGATGTACTTTAATTCTGCATTTACTGGAGTAGAAGGTGGTACCACACTCACTGCCATTCATCGCTCACAGTGGTTTGGTTATGACGGTAGTCTTAATCAGGCCGGAGCGCCCAATACACAGGTGATCAGTTATAGCAGCAGACTCAATAATTTTAACGGAGGATTTGGTCTCTATATCAGCAATGATAATCTGGGGCCCAGTAACAATCTTGAACTGCAGGCTTCCTTTGCTCGCTACTTTGCTTTGCCCAACGGAGCCTCATTGAGTGTAGGGGTGAAAGCGGGATTCTTTTCCAGTGCTCTGGATTTCGATGAGCTGATACTGGTGGATCCTTCAGATGTTGTGGCAAACCTTTCTGGTAAAGAATCACAACTCAGACCAGATTTGGGTGTAGGAATACTGTATAGAAAAGGAAATTTTTTTGGTGGTTTAAGTGCAAATCACTTACTTGAACCAGAGTTTGACTTCGGAGAAGACCAACTTTCCAATCAATTAAATCGACACTACTATTTGACAGCGGGTTATGATTATACCATAACCCCTCAATTGACGATCACCCCAAGCATTTTACTTAAATCTGTAGGTTTTAATACTTACAATGTAGATTTAAGCGTTATTGGCAAGTATAACGATAAATTGTGGGCGGGATTGGCTTATAGACAATCGGAATCGGCATCAGCGATGTTCGGATACAAATTGTTAAAAGATCGTTCTTTGACGCTGGCTTATGCTTTTGATTTTGTGATATCTGACAGGGACAGTAAAGAACCTACTTCTCAGGAGCTCATGTTGATCTATAATTTCAAAAGGTCAGGAGGAGGTCCGGCTAGAAGTATCATAAGAACCCCAAGGTATCGTTATTAAAATTGAAGTTTAACAATCATTAAGTTTTGGATAAATTTCTGATAAATTTCGGCTGGTCGATGGATTAGTCGCTTGAAAATGTTATTTTTCGCGCTTTATTTGATTGAGCAGCAATAAGATAGAGTAGCTGAGCTTAAACAAACTATGAAACAAATATCAATGAGGAGGATATCTTTAGGTATGGCAGCATTGTCACTTTTGGTCTTAACGTCCGGGTGTTCAATGTTCCAGGGGTTTCTTGGCGGAGGCGGAGGAAGCAAGGAGCAAAAGCTGAACGAATCGGGGCAGCTTATGGGTGTTCCGGACCGTGAGGGATGGTATCAGGAAACGCCATTTGGGATGGTTCAGATTCCGGGTGGTACCTTTTATATGGGGCAGGCTGACGAAGACGTTGCCGCTTCCCAAATCAACTTTAACAGACAGATTACGGTGAGTTCATTTCTGATGGACTCAGAGGAGATAACCAACAATGAGTATCGTCAGTTCTTGTACGCATTAGATACTTTATTGCAGAACCCTAACGAAACCTATTGGACCGCTCAGGTAAAGCAGGAGGTAACTCCTAATCCTGAGGTTTGGAATGAAGAGTTTGCCTATCATATGGGGGATAAAATGGTTCAGTACTATTTTAGCCACCAGGCTTTCGATGATTATCCTATTGTAGGTATCAGTTGGGAGTCTGCTGAGAAGTTTGCAGAGTGGAGAACTGAGCACTTCAATATCGGGTACGAAGATGAATACTTTGGTACCGGAGGTGGTGGTCTTGGTGGTTTGTTTGGTGGCAAAAAGAAAAAGAATCAGGCAGATCCTGCGGATGATCCTTTTGGCGCACCACTAGGGGCTGCTCCTTTAGGGGCTCAGGGCAATACCCAGGGCCAGCAAGGCGGTGCTGCTAATTCTACCTTCAAGAGTACACTGCCGGAAGAAGCAAGGTATCCTAACTTCAGACTGCCTACAGAAGCAGAGTGGGAATATGCCGCTCGTGGCGGAAGAGAAATTATTAAGTATCCCTGGGGTGGACCTTATACCCGTAATAGAAACGGTTGTTTCCTCGCTAACTTTAAGCCTGGCAGAGGTAACTATGATGATGATGGGTATCCTTATACGGCTCCTGTAAACTCATTTCTACCCAATAACTTTAACTTGTACAATATGGCGGGCAACGTGGCCGAATGGTGTCGCGATGATTACTCTCCAGTTTACAATCCTCTTGTATGGGATTTGAACCCGCTCTTTTTATACAATGACTCCGAAAGCCAAAATCCTCACTTCGGCAAGAAAGTAGTGAGGGGCGGTGCCTGGAATGACATTGCACATTATCTTGAAACAGGAACGCGTACTTACGAATATAAAGATGTAGCGTCAGCGTCTATTGGTTTCAGATGTGCTATGGACTACCTCGGACGCGCTGGCGATGACTTCGGTGCCAATTAAATTTTTGAAAAAATCTTCAACCTAACATACAATACTTATGGCTAATAAATCTTTTAAGGAAAACTTTTACGGCAACGTAATGCCCAAAATCTATGGCTTGGGAGCCTCTGTGGTAATTGTGGGAGCGATGTTTAAGCTGGAAGGCTGGGCAGGTGCCACACCTATGTTGATCTTAGGACTTTCTACAGAAGCTTTGATTTTTGCGTTCAGTGCTTTTGAACCTAAAGGCAAGGACCTGGCAGAGATAATGGAAAAGAGTTTTCCAAATAAGCCTGAGGTTAAGAAAAGCCAGGGTGAGAAAGTAGATTTGAAGAAGATGCTCAGTGATGCCAAAATCACGGGTGATGACTTCAAAAATCTCGGTGCTGGCATGAATAACCTTTCCAATTCAGCCAAAGGACTGGCCGATTTGTCGAATGCAGCTGTAGCCTCATCTACTTATGCCGACAATGCCAAGAAAGCTTCGGCAACACTTGGTAAAATGAATGAAAGCTATGCAAATACGGCCTCTGCTCTTGGAGAAATGGCCAAGAACGCTAAAGGTGCTGGTGAATTCCAGGGACAACTGAAAACAGCTGTCGGTCAGTATCAGGAGCAATTAAAAAGCGCTTCTACGCAGTTGGCTGCCCTTAATAACGTATATAAAGAAGAGTTGAACGACTCACAGGCTCATGTGAAAGCAATCAAGTCTTTCTATGCTAATATCGACACTGCTTTGGCAGGTGTAGGAGCTGCTTCTAAGGAGGCAGAAGAATTTAAAGGTGTGATGGCCAAACTAAACACCAATGTTAATTCGTTGAACAAGGTGTATGGCGCTATGTTGTCTGCAATGAAGTCTAACTAATATGGCTGGAGGAAAAGAAACACCAAGGCAGCGGATGATCGGTATGATGTACCTGGTACTTACCGCACTGCTGGCCTTACAGATCAAGGACACCGTCCTTGAGAAATTTGCTCTGATGGAAGAAGGCTTAGGGTCTTCAAATTCATCTTACATGGCTGAAAACAACAATACTGTCAGTAATATAACCAGTGAGGTAGCTAATCAGGGTGATAAACCTGAGGATGTTGCAGTTCTGGAAAGTGCTAAGAATGTAAGAGCGCTAACAACTGATGTTATTACTTTCATTGATGGGATGAAGGAAGAACTTGAGCTGGGAGCTACTGGAGGAGACCTTACAAAGCGTAAGGAAAGAAGTGTCTTGAAGAAGTATGAGGAACCCTCACACTACATGGTGGAAAAAGGGAATGCCAATATTCTAAAAGAGAAGCTTGACCAGTACAATGCTGATATGCTCGGGATTTTACAAGAAAATGCAATATCGAGAGATTGGAGAACCCTGGCTTTGAATGCGAATGAGATGGACCTTTATAAGGATAATCCTGAAGAGAGGAAAAAAGGCTTTGCCGATTTGAATTTCTACAAGACTCCCCTGGCGTCTACCATAGCACAGCTGACTTTCTATCAGAACCAAATTTATGCGAGAGAGTCAGATGCACTGGGTGAGCTGGCAGCTAAGGTAGGTGCCACCACTTTTAAAGGCTTTGATGTGATTTCGGGAACTGTATTACCGGTTTCTAATATCGTAACGGCCGGTACTAATTTTGAGGCTCAGCTTTTTCTTACAGCTGCAAACTCGGCCTTGGCACCTGAAATGACAAAAGATGGTCAGTCATTGACTGTAGATGATGAAGGTCGTGGAAAAGTTGAATTTAAGGCTTCGGCCAGAGATGCAGATTACGATGCAAATGGTCTTGCTAAGAAGACTTTCAAAGCTGAAATAAAATATAACAATAACGGTGTTGAAGAAGTCATTCCTATCACCCATGAGTATTTTGTGGCGAAACCCACGATTCAAATCGGGTTGAATGCGGTATCTGCTTTATACCTGAATTGTGCGAATAATCTTAAAATTGATGTACCATCTCTTGGACCTGCCTACCAGCCTAGTTTTCAGGTAACTGGAGGTAAAGCTGTTCCTGGTGCTAACAAAGGAGATGTTATGATAGCACCTAATCAAAGAAACATTAAGATTGGTGTTTCGAGTGCAGGTATCTTTATCGATAATGTAGATTTCACTGCTCGAAGAGCACCGCTACCAACCTTTAAGCTTCAGGTTAATGGCAAGGATTACAATGCCAGCCAGGGTCTGAATTCAGCCCCTGCCTCTGTTACACTGTTTTTATCAGCAGATGCAGAGTTTAAAGCGGCATATCCTGATGATGCGAGATTCTTTGTTACCAAAGGGAAAATTGAACTAGCCCGTGGAAGTAATGCCATTAAGGTGATACAAATCAAGGATAGAACATTTTCGGTGAACCTGGCTGAAATACGATCTCAGGCAAGAAAAGGTGACAGGATTGTTGTGGAGGTAGAGGAAGTGACTCGTTACAACTTTGAAAACGTACCAGAGACTTTCACTTTTGGTGAGAAGAAAGTCATGTCCATAAATTAATTGAATGATAACTATGCGTAAGCTATACTACTTTTTGATTGTGATGGTGGTTGCTACTGGTGTTAATGCACAGCAGGTAGAGGACTATGAGGATTTGAAGAATTCTCGTAAGCACAACCCGAATTCATTGAGGCCGGTGAGAGATGAGGATATAATGTATAGTATACGCGTTGTATCCCGAATGGATATGAGGGAGAAGATCAATCGACCCTGGAACTCCGAGAAATCGAAGCTCATAGAGTTGATTTTTGAAGGGGTTGAAAAGTGGTACGAGGAGTACGAGCAGTCTGCAGAATCAATTTCAGCAGATACTGCGGGAATCAGACCTTTGTCTGCTTTGACGGATGGCTTTTTAGAAGCTGACTTACTTCCCAAAGACGAATATTTCAGTAATATTTCGGATCCTGCGACAAAGTCTTCTCGTGATATGGATCAGGATCAGGAGGATGCCTTTATTCAAAATTTGTTGTTCTCTAATCCAAACATGACTGATGTTGAAAAGGAGGATGCCATTCGCGCTGAGAATACTAGAAGAGCAACCGGAACTCGTTTCGCACCTGGTGTAGTGGTGACTTTGGAAATCGAAGAGGATTTAATTTTCGATAGAAACCACTCTACTTCCAAATGGGATATTCAAACGGTAACCGTTGTTATTACAACTGATGTTCTGTATCCGAATGATGCGGATTTGAGGGCTTCTTCCACCAATGTAAAGGTGGTAAGGGTGAGGTATAAAGATCTGTCTCGTTATTTGAGAAAGGTATATGCAGAGAGTGATCAGGAGCGAGGTTATTGGTTTAATTCGAATAACCCCGGAAAGAGAGAAATCAGCTTTGCTGATGCATTCGACCTGAGACTGTTTAATTCCTGGATTATCCAATACTCAAATACTGGAGGAGATAACCTACAGGCCATTTTGGGTAACCCGAATACAGATCAAGGTAGATTGAGCATTCTGGAATTATCACAGCAGTTCAAACGTAAGCTTCTGGAATACCAACATAACTTATGGGAATACTAGCCTGAAAATGGTTTAAGATAAATAGAAAAGGAGGTCATTTGACCTCCTTTTCTTGTATAAAGTAGTTTGCGATCAGCCTGGCTCTGGTTTTACCTACCAGCTCAATAATTCTTTCGGGGTCAGCCGCTTCTATATTCTTCATAGAACGAAACTCTTTCAGCAGCTTGTCCACGGTAACCCTGCCAACACCTTTGACATTTTCCAAACCAAACTGGAAGCTATTCTTGCTCCTGAGGTCGCGATGGAAATTAATAGCGAACCGGTGGGCTTCGTCTCTCAGCTTTTGAATGAGCCGGAGTGACTCAGATTTCTTATCGATGTGCAGCGCGAACTGATCTTCGGGGTAATAAATCTCTTCGAGTCTTTTAGCAATACCTATTATGGGAATCTCTCCATAGAGATCAAGCTCTCGTAAGGCGTCACAAGCAGCATTGAGCTGGCCTTTACCTCCATCTATGACAACAAGTTTGGGCAAAGGCTGTTCCTCTTCTAAAAGCCGTTTATAGCGCCTGCCTACCACCTCTGTCATGGAGGCAAAGTCATCGGGTCCTACTACGGTTTTGATCTTATAATGACGATAGTCTTTTTTGGAGGGACGCCCCATCTTGAAGCAAACCATAGAGGCTACCGGATTGGTGCCCTGAATGTTGGAGTTGTCAAAACACTCGATATGGACGGGAAGCTCTTTTAACTGGAGATCAGCTTGTAGTTGCTTTAGAACCCTGTTGCCTTTGTCCTTGACATTTTCGAGCGATTGATATTTCTCCTTCTTGGCGAACATTCCGTTTTTCAGGGATAGCTCCACCAGCTTTCTTTTATCTCCTCTTTGAGGAACGTGGGTGGTCAATTCATCAGTGACAAAATCAAGATCTTTGTTGACCAGAACTTCTTTGGATGCACTTTGATATTGATCGCGCAGGTCGATCATGATAAGTCCCAGAATATCCTCGTCAGATTCATTCAATTTCTTTTTAATCTCAGTGGTTTTGCTCAGGTTGATGGTACCGTTTTTAATGCGCAGATAATTGACGAAGGCATACTTTTCGTCAGATACAATACTGAAGACATCCACATCAGCAATTTTAGGGCTGACCACAATCGACCGTGCCTGAAACCGGTCTACTAACTCAAGTTTTTCTTTGTACTTCTGAGCCAGTTCAAACTGTAAAGAAGCTGCAGCTTCCTGCATATTCGATTTGAAATAGTTCTTGGGGATATTCAGGTTACCTTTTAAGATGTTTACCGCCTGATCTACATCCAACAGATAGTCTTCTTCTGACTGCAGCCCTTCACAAGGTCCGAGGCAGTTACCAATATGATATTCAAGACAAACCTTAAACTTCCCCTTTGCAATATTTTCTGCCGATAGATCATATCGACAGGTACGAAGTGTGAATAAGGTATTTATCAGGCTTAATACATTGTTCATGGCCTTCACACTGGTATATGGACCGAAATAGGTACCTAAGGATGGTATATATTTGCGTGTACTATATATCCTGGGAAAACGCTCTTTGGAAACACAGATGTAGGGAAAGGTCTTATCATCCTTGAGCAGGATATTATACTTCGGTTGGTTCTCCTTGATTAGATTGTTCTCGAGCAAAAGGGCGTCAAACTCTGAATTGACCAGTGTGACTTCAATGCTCTCAATTTCGGAGACCATGCGAAGCGTTTTTCGGTTTACTCCGGCCGATTTACTGAAGTAATTAGCAACTCTCTTCTTGAGAGACTTGGCCTTTCCTACATAAATAAGATCATTTTCGCTGTTGTAGTAGCGGTATACCCCTGGGCTATCTGGTAATTTCGATATGTCTTTAGTAGATAATCGGGTATGCTCCATTAATAAGGCCTGTAGATATCGTCTTCAAAGATAACGGAATCCCGGGCTACACTATCCCGTGTGTCTGGCAGGATATCAAATCTCGGACAATCGATGATGATATCAAGCTCATCCGGAAGAGGAAAGTACCCTTTTTCGAGGTTTACTTCCGGGTCGTCATAACTTTTTTGAAGGAAGCGGCCCACAATAGGTAATGCTGTGAGTGCACCCTGGCCCTGAGCCCAGTTTTTGAAGTGAATGGCCCGGTCATCACCACCTACCCAGGCACCTACTACCAGATCTTTTGTCACGGCCATAAACCAGCCGTCAGATGAATTTTGAGTAGTTCCGGTTTTGGCACCGATTTGGTTACTATCACTGCGAACCAGAAGTTGATACTCCCAATCAAGTCTGCGGCCAGAACCGACCTTTACTGTTTCCTGGAGCATGTTGAGCATGACATAGGCCGTTTGCTCACTGATACTCTTTTTCTTTTGGGGAACTTTGGAATAGAGAATATTTCCAAAGCGGTCTTCTATTCGGGTGATAAAGTGGGGCTCTATATAGGTTCCCTTATTCACGAAGGTGCCATAAGCGCCTACTATTTCGTGTAAAGAAACGTCTTGTGTGCCAAGCACCATGGATGGAAATGGCTGAATATCACTCTGAATCCCTAGTCTTTTCACCATATCAGTAGCGTTTTCCGGCTTCACCTTGGCAATGATCTGGGCACTGATAGAATTTACAGATTTGGCGAGTGCCCTTTTCAGAGGCATCGCTTCTCCTGTATAACCAGTGCGATCCGAGTTTTTCGGAGTCCATGGTTCGTAGCCAGGTATGTTCACGGTAGTAGCCCGATCATAAAATACATCGCAAGGAGAATACCCGTTTTCTACGGCTTTGGCATAAACCATCGGTTTAAACAAGGAGCCGGGTTGACGTTTACCGTGTCTCACGTGATCAAACTTGAAGTACTTAAAGTCTACATCGCCAACCCAGGCCTTGATCTGACCTGTGTGTGGGTCAGCAGCCATGAAGCCACCGTGCAGGAAGTGCTTGTAGTACTTGAGTGAATCAATGGGGCTGAGGAGCGTGTCGATTTCACCGGCCCAGGAGAATACTTTCATGGGCACTGCTTTGTTCAAAATATAGTCTACTGAATCAGAGTCTTTGCCATACTTCTTTACGAGGCTTCTATAGCGCTGAGTCCTCGGCAATGCTTGTTCTTCAATAAAGTCTTTTATAACCCTGCCATCTTTATCAATCCAGGGATCTCGCATGCTGCCATCTGACTCTTTCAGTGAGTTCATAAACAGGCGCTGTACATTCCTCATGGTGCTGTCTAACGCTTTTTCAGCGTGTGCCTGCATGCGACTATCTATCGTGGTATATACCCTGATGCCATCGGCAAAGAGGTCAAAGTCATATTCCCTGCCAATTTTGAGCAGGTCTTTCTTTACCTCTTCTCTAAAGTATTGTGCCTGTCCGGTAACATGGTTTTGTTTCTTAAAGTCGAGTACAATGTCCTGTACCTTAAGGGTATCATAGGCTTCTTTGCTTAAGAATCCGTACTTCACCATCTGGTTCATTACTACATTCCTTCTTCCCTTGGAGCGTTCCGGATACTTGTCGGGCCGGTAGCCATTTACCTGTTTTTGCATGCCGGCCAGAACAGCTGCTTCCTGAATGGCCAGATCCTTAGGCTCTTTATTAAAATAGATTTTAGCGGCAGACATGATGCCATGAGCATTGTTGCTGAACTCGACAGTGTTATAGTACATGGCCATGATCTCTTCCTTGGTATAGGATCGTTCAAGCCTGACAGCCAGAATCCATTCTTTTGTCTTATAAATCAGCTGGTCTAGAAAGCCTGTGATTCCTTCCAGCTTGCCTTTTTCATCATCGCTGATCACCCTGGTAGAAAACAGCTGCTTGGCCAGCTGTTGACTAATGGTACTACCTCCTCCTTTCGGGCTGAAGGTCAACACTCCATAGGCCACCCTTCCCATACTTTCAAGGTCAATGCCTGAATGGTTTTCGAAGCGAATGTCTTCGGCTGCCAGCAGTGCATTGATCAGGTTTGGTCCAAGCTCATCGTAGGTTACCGGGTTTCTGTTATCACGATAATAGCTACCAAGGATAACACCGTCAGCACTATAGAGCAATGAGCTTAGGTTTTGTTTTGGATTTTCGAGCTGGCTGTAGGACGGTAACTCGCCAAAAAGGTTGCCCAAATTGCTGCTAACGGCCCATATGTACAGCGGCAGCCCAATGATACCGGCCAGAAATAGCGTCCAAACAATTCGAGTGAACTTTTTCAGTTTCTTCCTTGGCTTTTTTTCTTCTACGTCTGACATAAGGCCTATTTGTAAAAACGTTTGTAAAACTTCAGATAAAGTGGAACGTCCCTTTTACCCTGTGCATCATCAAAGAACACCCTGAAGTTGTCCTTGGATATAACAAAATTATTAAAATTAATGTCGAGCTGAATCGGTAATGTACTAATATCCTTGGTCAATCTTCCCTGATAAGCTTCTGCAGCCGTTTTTGTCGGGAAGGAAATAAAAATCATTGTGGTCTTCTTTTGAGCATCCACCAACAGCTTTCCGGTACTCAGGTTTGTCTTAAAGTTGGCCTTGTTGTAAGTATCTATGGCATTTTGTAGCGAATCTGCATTGTTCAATTCATGATTGAAGATTATGGCCACCGAATGGAGCTGATTAAAATCTTCACTGTAGAGAAACTCTTCATCCACAGGTCCCGATTTGGTAGGCTTAAGGGCTTCAATACGTTTTTTGGCTTCATCGTGCAGGGGGCCTTCCGGATACTCCTCTGTGTAAGCTGTCAGTGCCGACTCATAGGAAACGAGATTTTCTGTATGGGCTTTCAATATGGCTGCCAGGTATTTCACTGTCGGGAGAAAATCTACATCCTCAAAAGAGGCGAGTGCGCTTCTGATAATTTCATCTGCCTTAAAGTACTCTCCATTGTCATAAGCATTGTAGGCAGAGGCATAAATACCTTGTAATCTTTTGTCTCTTGCTTCTTTTTCCTCAAGATAGCGAGGGTTGATCAGGAGCTTAGCTGTCAATGAATCAGGGAATTCCTGGATGATCTGATTCTTATAGCCGTTTGATCTATTGACATCTATGGGCAGATAGATGGAATACAGAGCAAACAATGCGTCCAATCTGAAATCTGTTTCCGGGTACTTCTCCAATAGAGTCTGGTAAGTGGTGGCCGAGTTGTCAACCTTTTCCAGCCCAAAACGATAAATATCGCCTAATTTGAAGTAGGCTGCTTGTGATGCCAGGCCAAGCTCCGCTTTGGCTTCAGGTGATGTGGGCACCGTAGCAAGAAGTTTATCTTTCTCCGCTTTTCTTGCTCCTGTTTCTTCAATCTCGGCTTCCTCTATTTTTGCCTGTAGGGCGGGGTCGTCCTCTTCCGTATCTGTTGTATTGTCAGCAAAAGACTCTTTGACAGACCGCCTCCAGTTATCTTCAAGCGGACGGTCACCCCACTGTCTGCGAAACTGTAGTTCTCCTTGGCTCATGGCGGCTTCATTATCGAAATACCATTGACCTGATCCAGCGGTATTACCACCAAATACATCACTACCGTTATTTGCAGTAGCAACTCCTGTATTTAACCGCGCTTCTTTTTTTGCAGCTTCTTTTTCCTCTTCTTCTTTCTCGTCCAGGTAGATATCGAGGTAGGCATCCAGTTGCACAGGTGAAAGCTCAGCGAGTGATAGCAGGCTGTCATTGACCCGGATTATATTGAGTTGTTTAACAAAGTCACTTAATACGAGCTGTCTGCTCAAGACCTGATCATATCCTTCCTCGTCTTTGGGCATTACACTGATAGTACTATCGTAATAATTGCTTGCCAATTCGAATTTTTCGTAGATCTCATAATAAAGCTCTCCGGCTCTGAGGTATGAAAGAGATTTTTGTCTTGCCGAGGGCTCTTCTACACTAACTGCTTTCAGGTAGTTGCCTAGTGCCAGATCGTAGTTAGCCTGCTTTTTTTCAAACTGGCCCATCTCATAGTAAATCTTGCCCTGATATTCCTTGTTTTTGCCATCCTTGAGCAGTTTTGCGTAGACCTCACGTATCTTTTCAATATCTCCACTACTCTTAAAGGCAGATACCTGCTGCATGTTCAGGCGCGCGTGAAAGTCCAGTTCGTAAGGAGGTGCTCCCACTAAAGAGGCTTTGTAATAGTCGAATGCCTCTGTGTTTCTGCCATCGGCCTGCGAAATCTGGCCAAGAATAAAATTGATCCGGGAGCGCTCATTTTTATTTCTAACGTAATCACTCACCAGGCTAAGGTCCTGTGTCATCTCAGTCATTTCCCCCATGCGCTGATGAAAGAAGGCGGAAGTGATTTTGTAGTTGATAAGATTTTCTTCCGAGAGGTCCTGAAGATCCAGGTAATTGACTACCTCTTCCACGTTGGTGGTGTCACTGGCATCCATATAAGTGCGCATCAGGGCTATAAGCGCAGCATGGCGCGTATCGTCATCATCGCTTGTTTGGTTGATGTATTGGAGAGTGGCCACGGCCAGAGCGAATTCTGCCTGCAGATGTCTGATTTTACCGATGATCAGGTAGCTGTCGTCTACCCAATCGCTGGATTTGTGCCATTCGATTACCTGTGAAGCTTTTTTAAAGGCATCTTCAAGTTTGCTTTTATTTCCATTGATGACACCGGAATCTATCTCAGGATAAATTTTGAGAATGTCATTGTAGTTATATTCGTAACCATCGTCAATGGCTTCCATTACTTCACTCAGCCGTAAGTCGGCATAGAAATAGCCATTGTAGCGCGCTGTCATATTTTGATAGCCCTTACCGCCACAACCGAAAAGGATGACAGACCCCAGCAACAAGGTCAAAAAGTGTTTTTTATGTAAATAGGTGACTCTCAATTTTCTACAAACCCAATAAGGCAACGAAATTAAGGCTTAATTAATACAATAAAACCAATGTGATTCTCTATTAATCTATAATTTTGTTGTCCTTGAAATTAGAAAGTGGCGAGATTTAAGAAAACCCTATCCAACTGGCTTAACAACCGGCATATTCTGATCATTCAGAATGAAGAGGATTTCTCTGAAAAGGGTACCTATAATTTTACCTATGCCCGTATTATTCTCTTTGCCTTTCTGGCCTTTTTATTGGTGCTGGCTTTAAGCTTCTATTTGGTCAATACTTTTCTGGCACAATGGTTCGATCCCCGATTTGCAGAACGGGAGACACGGGAAGATCTGGTAGAAATACAACTTTCTGTTGATTCTCTGGAAGATAAACTATTAGAGCGTAATGCCTATATAGATATGATCATGGCCCGACTCGAGGGTGACACTACCTCCAATCAGGAGGATATGCTGTCACAATCTAATCAGGGAGTGCAGGTAACCCAGGATGGCGAATCCCGTGTAATTGACTCATTATTTAAGTCTGAGTTTGAAACAGGCGGAGGTGATTTTTTACTAACACAGTCTCTTCGGAATTTTGAACTACGTGAAACCTACTTTTTTTCACCGATAACTGGTTATATCTCAGCAGCATTCGACCCCAAGAGTGAGCATTACGGGATTGATGTGGTTTCTAAAAAAGACGAACCGGTAAAGTGTATTGCCGATGGTACTGTGCTCTTTGCTACCTGGACACAGGAGGCGGGCAATGTTATTGCAGTGCAGCATCAGGCCAATCTGATTTCTATTTATAAACATAACTCGACCTTAACCAAAGAAATTGGTAACTTCGTAAGCGCAGGTGAGATCATTGCCATAATTGGCAATACCGGAGAGTTGACTAGTGGGCCCCATTTGCACTTTGAACTCTGGTATAATGGCAATGCTGTGAATCCGGAGGAGTTTATTTCGTTTTAGACAATAACCATTAACCTCAGCCATAATATGTTCTCTAAAGAAGAAAAAAAATCTGTTGAAGATCTGAGCGGTACCAGTAATATCATTGGTAAAGAAACACTGCTGGAAGGCAGTATTGAGTCTATAGGTAATATCAGGATAGAGGGGAGAGTATTTGGCAATGCTAAGGCGAAGGCCAAGTTTGTGATGGGAAGTGATGCCTTTGTAGATGGCAATGTAATGGCACGTACTGCCGAGGTAGCTGGTAAAATTACTGGTAACATAGAAATCTCTGAGCTTTTGATTTTAAAGCCAAGCGCGGTTATTAATGGAGATATTCTCACCAATAAGCTGGTAGTAGAACCCGGAGCTACCTTCAATGGTGGCTGTAAAATGGGGCATCTGGCCAAAGAGATTGAAATTAATACCCCTGAGCCCCGTTCTCAGCAGAAAATGGTCAAACACGCCTGATCCTTGTCTTAATCTTAGATCTTTCCATTTGTAGTTGAGGCGCTGGGCATTGTACCTGCATTTTGTAGTTTTATCTTATGACTGAAAAAGGCCCTAACGACCTGCTCAAATACTCAGGCCTTGGGATGCAGTTTTTTCTCACTATCGCTATTTGTGGCTGGTTGGGTTACAAAATGGACGAATGGTGGCGTGAGGGCCAACCCCTTTTTGTAATTATTATGATCTTTCTGGGTACAGTTGGTGGCTTCTATCAGCTCTATCGGGCTACCAAAGAAAAGTAAGTGTTGCCTTTATTGTCATGGCATGGATAGCTGCCGGGCTTTTACTACTTTTGCGCCATGAATATTTTGGCGCAGCAGTTTATAAGAATACTCGTTCTTACTGCCATCATTATAGGGTTAATCCTGGGCTTAGGTGCTTTAGGATTGAATAACATCATCCATGAAGATATCTGGTCCATCGTGATTTTCTCTTCGCTTGTAGGGGTAGGCGTGGCCTTTGTCAATATGTATTTTGTGAAGAAAGGAAGCCAGCTGGGCCTGGTCAATGTCTTTCTGGCAACTACTGCTTTTCGTATGATGCTGAGCATCATCTTCATCACAATTGTTTTCTATCTCGGACTGGAAAACGCACAGGTCTGGATAGCCAATTTCTTCGTGATCTATTTATTCTACTTAGTATTTGAAATATATACCATTATGGCTAACTTGCGCGCGATTTCGAATGAGGGGGAACCACAATGACTGAAAAACCTAGATTGAACAAGTTTAAATTACTGATCGTTAGTCTTTTAACTTTTGTGCTTTTACTGGCAAATACTGCCAATATTTTCGCTTCAGACCCTGTTTCTGACCCTGAGGCAGATCAGGAAGAATTCAACCCTAGCGAAACCATCGTACATCACGTTCTTGATGATCACATTTGGCACTTCTTTGATGGCCATTACGGTACACTTTATTTACCCGTGATTGTTTATTCGAGCGAGAAAGGATTTGATTTCTTCTCTTCCAAAAATTTCTATGATGATCATCACAATATGGTGGAGTACAAAGGGTACTCTCTGGAGCACGGGCTGCATATTGTAGGCGATGGTCATGGTGAACATGCAGAGGGAGGTTTTCTTCTCGATTTGTCCATTACAAAAAACGTAGCGACTCTTTTGATCAATGCCCTGATCCTGTTTTTGGTATTCAGAGCAGTGGCCAATGGTTATAAAAAGAATCATGGTAAGGCACCAAAAGGAATTCAGGCGGTATTCGAGCCTCTTGTAATCTACCTGAGAGATGATGTGATCAAGCCAAACATTGGCAAGGGCTACGAGAAGTATCTGCCTTATTTATTAACGCTTTTCTTCTTCATCCTTTTCGGTAATATCATTGGCCTGCTACCTGGTGCAGCTAACATGACAGGTAACATTGCTGTTACTTTAGTTTTGGCTCTGTTTACTTTCATTATTACCAATGTAAAAGGAAACAAGGGGTATTGGGGACACATCCTGTCGCCTCCTGGCGTGCCTATGGCGTTGAAGCCGTTGATCGTGTTAGTAGAGGTGATCGGGATCTTTACCAAACCAATCTCATTAACTGTACGACTTTTCGTGGCGATTACTGCTGGTCACATTGTGATGCTCAGCTTGATCTCACTGGCTTTTATATTCGGAAGTATAGCTGTAGGAGCAGCATCTTCCCTGATAGTATTGTTTATCAACCTCATCGAGATTTTGGTAGCAGGAATTCAGGCATACGTATTTACGATGTTCTCAGCACTCTACATTGGCATGGCCACTGCAGAGCACGATGAACATCACTAAGACTAGAAACATAAGTTTAATATTTAAATAAATACACTATGTTATTTTCAATTTTGATGGATGCCTTCATGGGCGTAATGGGTGCCGGAATTGGTGCCGGACTAGCTGCGATTGGCGCTGGTATTGGTATTGGTAAAATCGGTGGCGCTGCTATGGAAGGTATCGCAAGACAACCTGAAGCTGCTGGCAAAATTCAGAGTGCAATGCTTGTTATTGCTGCTCTTATTGAAGTTGCTGCACTTTTCGGCCTTGTAATTTGCTTGTTGATCTCTTTCCAGGGAGGAACAGCTCTTTCTCAAGGTTAATTATCAAGAGCCTGTTGTCAACATTAGGTTGCGACAGGCTCTTCATTAAAGCATTAAGTAAAATCTAGTTTATATAAGATGGAATTACTAACCCCAGGATCAGGTCTCATTATTTGGCAAGCCATTATCTTCTTAGCATTGATTCTATTGCTGAAGAAGTTTGCTTGGGGACCCATCATCTCTTCTTTAAAGGAAAGAGAAGTAGGTATTGAAGAATCTCTGGCTGCTGCTGAGCAGGCTAAGAGCGAAATGGCCTCTTTGAAGTCTGATAACGAGAAGCTTTTGAAAGAAGCTCGTTTGGAGAGAGATGTCATGCTGAAAGACGCTTTGACAACGGCTAACAAAATCAAGGAAGAAGCAAGAGAAGAAACTTCTAAGATCAGCTCTAAAATGATTGAGGATGCTAAGGCGACCATCGAGAATGAAAAGAAAGCTGCTCTCGCTGATATCAAAACACAGGTGTCTCTGTTATCGCTTGACATTGCCGAGAAATTGCTAAGAAAACAACTTGGAAACGAAAAAGAGCAGAAAGCCCTTGTTGACGAGTTTGTGAAAGATTTGAACCTGAACTAATACATCACGGATGTCTGAACATAGAATAGCTTCCCGATATGCCAAGTCACTGCTAGGTTTAGCAGATGAAAAAGGTATGCTGGAAGAAGTAAACAAAGACATGCTCATGTTTTCGCAGCTGGCTGAAGAGAACTATGAGTTTGTTTTGATGTTGAAAAGCCCTGTGGTAACACATGATAAAAAGCTGGCCATTCTGAATAAGGTGTTTACAGGGAAGGTCAATGACCTCACTCTGGCCATATTCGAAATTCTGACACGTAAGCAGAGAGAGGCCTACTTACCAGGCATTGCCACTGAATTTCACCACCAGTACAATGTGCGAAAAGGTGTGGAAGAAGCTACTGTGACTACCACCTTTAAGCTGGATGCGAAACTAAGGAAGGAATTCGAAGGCATCGTGACACAAATCTCAGGCAAGAAAGTGGAGTTGACCGAATTGGTAAACGAAGATCTTCTTGGAGGATTTGTACTTAAAATAGGAGACCGTCAGATTGACGATTCTATAAGCTCAAGATTGAGCGCACTAAAATTGAAATTTAGCCAAAACCCTTACGTAAAGGAGTTTTAATAAAGTATTAACATTAACTGTATCATAAAATGGCAGATGTAAGACCTGATGAGGTATCAGCAATTTTGAGAGAACAACTCTCAAACTTCAAATCTGAGGCTGAGCTCGAAGAAGTAGGTACCGTATTGCAAGTAGGTGATGGCGTAGCCAGAATCTACGGATTGTCTAAAGCACAGTCGGGAGAGCTTCTTGAGTTCGAAAACGGCTTGAAAGCTTTGGTTTTGAACCTTGAAGAAGACAATGTAGGAGCGGTATTGCTCGGAGAATCAGCTGGGATTAAAGAAGGTGATACTGTTAAAAGAACAGGCCTTATCGCTTCTGTAAATGTAGGCGAAGGTATTGTTGGCCGTGTGGTTGATACCCTGGGTAACCCTGTTGATGGTAAAGGACCAATCGAAGGCGAGACTTACGAAATGCCACTCGAAAGAAAGGCACCTGGTGTAATCTATCGTCAGCCGGTAACTGAGCCATTGCAAACTGGTATCAAGGCGATTGACTCTATGATTCCTATTGGTAGAGGTCAGCGCGAGCTGGTAATTGGTGACCGTCAGACAGGTAAAACTGCTGTGGTAATCGATACCATCCTGAACCAGAGAGAATTTTACGATAAAGGAGAGCCTGTATTTTGTATCTACGTAGCCGTAGGTCAAAAGGCTTCTACTGTAGCGGGTGTGGTAGCTGCCCTTGAAAAAGGTGGTGCTATGGACTACACTGTGGTAGTATTGGCTGGTGCATCTGATCCGGCTCCAATGCAGTTCTTCTCTCCGTTTACTGGTGCTGCCATCGGTGAGTACTTCAGAGATACGGGGCGTCCTGCCTTGGTAATCTATGATGACCTTTCTAAGCAAGCGGTTGCTTACCGTGAGGTGTCTCTTCTTCTGAGAAGACCTCCGGGACGTGAAGCTTACCCAGGTGATGTATTCTACCTTCACTCAAGGTTGCTGGAAAGAGCTGCGAAAGTGAACGATTCGGACGAAATCGCAGCAGCAATGAACGATTTGCCGGAATCTTTAAAAGACAAAGTAAAAGGTGGTGGTTCTTTGACGGCCCTTCCGATTATTGAAACACAGGCGGGTGACGTATCTGCTTATATTCCTACCAACGTAATTTCGATTACGGATGGTCAGATCTTCCTTGAGACCAACCTGTTTAACTCAGGTGTGCGTCCTGCCATTAACGTAGGTATCTCGGTATCACGTGTGGGTGGTAACGCTCAGATCAAGTCAATGAAGAAAGTATCAGGTACCCTGAAACTGGATCAGGCTCAGTTCCGTGAACTGGAAGCTTTTGCAAAGTTCGGATCTGACCTGGATGCTGCTACTCAGCTGACTATCGACAGAGGTAGAAGAAACCAGGAAATTCTGAAGCAGGGACAATTTGCTCCTGCTCCTGTAGAAGAGCAAGTAGCCATTATTTACGCTTCGACAAAGGGACTGATGGACAAAGTGCCGGTTGATAAAGTGAAAGAATTCGAGACTGATTTTCTCGCAGTGATGAGAACTCAGCACGAAGATGCACTGGATTCATTCCGTGCTGGTAAACTTGCCCCTGAAGCTACAGCAGCAGTGGAAAAGGTTGCCAAAGATCTGTCTGGCAGATATTAATTAAGTTTTCATGGGAGCTCAGCTCCCTTTGATATATAAAGAATGGCAAACTTAAAAGAGGTTAAAGAAAGGATTAAATCGGTAAGCTCAACGCAGCAAATTACCAAAGCCATGAAAATGGTGGCGGCTGCCAAGCTGAGAAGGGCTCAGGATCGTATCGTTCAGTTGCGCCCTTATTCTGAGAAACTTTCTACCATCCTTTCCAATGTTTCTTCAGGTAGTACTGAAGAAGGAATGGATACCTATGCCGTTGAAAGAGAAGTAAGTAACGTGCTGATTGTGCCTGTAACCTCAGATAGAGGATTGTGCGGTGCTTTCAACTCAAACATCTTCAAAGGCGTGAGACAGTTGCTCGAATCTGATGAAATGTCAGGAGTAAATGTATCTGTACTGCCTATCGGTAAAAAAGCAAATGACTTCTATAAGAAGAGCAGTTACACGCACATAGGTGACTACTCAGCGATGTTTGGTGACCTGAGCTTTGATAAAGCAAGAGAGGCTGCTGAGTATGCGATGGATTCTTTTGTTGAAGGTAAGTACGACAAGGTGGTACTTGTTTATAATGAGTTTAAAAATGTAGCTACTCAAATTGTTCGAACGGAGCAGCTCCTGCCTGTCGTATCGGCTGAGTCGGAGAGTACTACAACCAATACTGATTATATCTACGAGCCTGATAAGGAGTTTATAGTTCAGGACCTGATCCCTAAATCTTTAAAGATTCAGTTTTACAAGTCAGTGCTGGAATCAAATGCTTCTGAGCATGGTGCTCGTATGACTGCCATGGGGCAAGCCACGGATAATGCCGGTGAACTATTGAAAGAGCTTAAGCTTACTTACAACAGAACACGTCAGGCTGCGATTACGAAGGAGATTCTTGAGATCGTAGGTGGTGCTGAAGCATTGGCCGCAGATAGCTAAGAGCAATAAAGAATTAAATATATTTGAACCCTGACTTTTCGAGAAATGTCAGGGTTTTTTTATGCCCGGACCTTTAGCCTTTATACAGAACCTTAGTCTTGATGTTACTGCTGGTGCTGTGATATCCAGTCTCTTTGTGTGCCGGTACTTTGGGGTAGATGCATCATTTGAAATGATGCTGGGTCTGGCTATAGCCATATGGCTGATTTACACCATTGACCATTTACGAGATGGAGCCAGGTCAGGTGTCGATACGGCCAATCCACGACATGCGTTTCACAAAAAGTACCGGGTGGCGATTCTTGTTGGTGCTGTCCTGGTTTTTGGTATCGGACTTGTAAATGCATTTCAGCTACCTTTAAATACAATCAAATCCGGCCTGGTCCTGGGTGCGCTTAGCGGCTTGTACTTTGTCTACCTCAAGTTTAGTAAGGGACATAGGTTTAAAGAGCTCATGGCTGCTGTGATCTATACGGCCGGTATCTTTGCCGGCCCTGTAAGTCTAATCACAGAGTGGGAGTGGAGTTACCTTGTTTTTTTCTTTCTGTTCTTTCTGCCGGTGGCGGCAAATCTCGCCTTATTTCCTCTTTACGAGATGGATATGGATACCAGAGATAAGGTCACCTCCATAGCACTCAAATCAGGAAGAAAGAGAACGGTGCAGATGATTTGGTCTCTGTTGGGGTTGCACCTGGCGCTTGTAGTGATTTCAGTACTTAGTCTTCCCCAGTTTTATGGGCTCGCATACATCTTTATTGTCATGAATCTCGTTCTGATGATGCTTTTGATATGGCCCGATAAATTCTATAAAAACCAACTTTACAGGTGGATGGGAGACGGCATATTTGTCGTTCCATTAGTTTACCTGCTCCTGAATCTAGAGAGACTTTGATCTTTTCACTGCGAACCTGAAACTGAACAGCTTCCATTAAAAATCCCACCGTTAAGCACCCGAAGCTGTCTGGCATAGATGTCTCCATAGATATGGGCAGTTTCAGTGAGTTCCAGCAGGTCCAGTACTTCAATATTCCCCTTGACCTCACCCGATACGATGACCGAACCTGCTTTGATATTTCCGTCTACAGTGCCTTTCACCAGCAATGATTGTCGGGTGTCAATGTCACCTGTAAATACAGTGCCTTCACCAATACAACTTATGGCTGAAGTGTCCGCTCTTTTCATAGGTTTAAAATATTTGAGCAAGATTGTACTGTAGTTTAAAGCTGAAGATGGCATAGCCGTCATTGACCTTTGGGTTGCCTCTTATCATCCCGGCCTTTTTGGGAGCAATGCCCATTTCAGGAGTCCTGTCTGCCAACCGATATCGGATACCATCTCCAGGTGAGAGGTCGGTATATACCGTACTTACGTCATCGAGATAGTCTGTAGTGGTGAAGCGGTACCCAAACTCACTGATCAAGGTGACATATCGGGCTATGGCAAATTCAATTCCCAGTCCAATGGGAATGGCCAGGGCCAGGCCTGAATATCGCTTTCCTTCGGTTTTGTATTTTCTCAGGTTATGAGATTTGCCATTGAGTGTAGTCCTGGGGTTTACGGTTACTCCTCCGATACCCCCAAAAATGAAGGGATTAACTTTGGGCCTGCCCCGATAACTATAGATGGGAAGAAAGAGCAACTCGAAGGTGAGAGAGAGTTCAATATTAGCCGATTTGAAGGACAGGTTTCTATCTTTGAGGTCTTGCTGTTTCTGATTCGAGTCTTTGGCCCTAAGAAGGAAATAGGAGAGACCTTCTCGTATTTTCACCTGTGGTCCCAGTTTATGCGACAACTCTAAGGAAGCCGCGGGAAATGGAATAATCAGCTGATGCTGAAGGTCACCATAATAGCCTGCCGTTCCGAGACCAAAAGAGATATAGTTTTGGTCCTCGAAGCGGTGGGCATAAAAACTCTGGCTGTATACCATTACATGGCAGACCAGCAAAGTCAGGGCTGTAGTCAGATACTTCATGTGCTTAGGTTTGTTTGAAGGTATCTGGAAGAAAAACTTTCCTGAAAAATTGATGAGTGAACGGGGCGGATTACTTATTGGAATGTAACTTGTTGAGAGTCAATTAGAATATGGCAAGGAAAGGTGGTTTTGATGCGGTAGCCCCTCTGTATGATACGCTTTCGTACGTGGTTTTCGGCAATGCACTTAAAAGAGCGCAGCTCGCTTTTCTCGAACATCTTCCCACCACAGGTAGGGCGCTCGTAATCGGTGGTGGTACCGGCTGGATACTGAAAGAAGTGGTAAAAAGGCGACCCGGACTACAAGTTGACTATGTAGAGGCCTCCGAAAAAATGCTGGCACTTTCCAGGAGAAAAGTAGCAAGTGATAATCATCAGGTCAACTTCATCCATGGTACGGAGAAGAGTGTTCCGAGTAGCGATTATGACTGTATCATTACCAACTTCTTTTTAGATGTGTTTTCGGAAAATAGTCTCAAACGAGTGATGTCTTTGTTACGAGAGAAGCTAGGCTCAGGAGGTATGTGGATATGTACGGATTTCAGATCGGCAGGTAAAAGAAATCACCAATTTCTCATCTGGTTAATGCACCGTTTCTTCGGGTTATTTGCCTCTCTCGAAGCCAATAGGTTGCTTGATTTCCGGCCTTTCTTTGACAAAGAAGGTATGATTCTTAAGGAGGAATCTGAGTTCAGAAATGGTCTTATATTTTCGGCTCTCTACCGGCCTAACGAATAAGCACTTTCATGCTGACTACATTCTGATTCTCATCTACCACTCTTAGAATGTGAAGACCTTGTTTGAGTCCTTGGGTAGATAAGGTAATTACATCCTCTGAGGCTATGACCAGGCGTTCCTCGCTGTGCAGCATATATCCATTGGCACTAACAAGACTAAACAGCATGACCTGGTCCTTCTCTACACTGTATGAGACATTCAGGTCATCGCCTACATTGGCAGGATTCGGATAAAGAGATAGTATTGATGTTTTGGTTTCTTTGTTCAGGTATACCCTTACCGCTTCTGTGGTACTGCTTTCACCATTAAAGTCAGTTTGTCTCAATCGATAGTAAGCCTGACCGTTCAGTGGATCTTGATCGATATACTGATACTCTCGCACAGCCTGGCTGTTTCCCGCACCGTCCAATACCGCGATGCTCTCAAAGTTCAATCCGTCCACACTTCGTTCTACTGCGAAGAAGGCATTGCCAATTTCTTCCACTGTGGTCCATTCTACTTCTACCTTTTTGTTGGCTACTGGCTGAGCATCGAAGTGAACCAAGGTAATGGGTAGTGCATATTTTTCTTCTGAGCCAAGAGTGAAAAAAGTACCATCTGCCAGATTGACCTCGAAAGTAACTGTCATGGCAACGGCATCTACAGAGGTAGGGCTCGTCAATGTAACGCCTGAAGTGAAATCGCTGTCTGTAGGGTCTGTCATAAGCCGTACCAGGTTCAGATTGTTAGTGCCCACACCTGAAGGACCATCTACTGCTGAAAGGTCAAAGGTAAGACTGACAGTCCCCACCGTTCCGGTTTCCTGCACATGCCATTCTCTGTTTAGCCTGCTGTCAATGCCGGACGGGAATTCGGTATTGTTTCGTTCTTCCAGATTGGCATTATCATTACCCCAGATAAGGAAAGAGTCGTCTGTCGATAAGCTGGAAATTTCCATGGTAACAACAGCATCGGTATTTTCACTTTTCGATTTGGTCTGAGCAAAGCAGGAGCCATCATCTCGCCCGATTCCCGCAATATCACTGTTGAAGCCAGCTGATTGATCACTAAAATCCCAGATAACCCCTGAGTCAGAGGCGCGATAATCTCGTTCATCTACACCTCCTGTACTTCCATCGTCAGCAGAGGCCAGGGTAATACCCCATTTCAGAGCCAGGTAGCTTTCAACCCTGTTGCGTTCGTCAGAGGTCAGATCGTCAGAGAACACAATTACTTCCCCAATGAAACCGCTGTATTGAGCGGAGATGACCTCGGTACTGTGGTTGCCGATACCAAAGGAAGCCGGCTCTGAGAGTGTGAGAGTCGAGCCTGCGGTCCCGGTTCCTTCTGAGTTACCATCAACATATACAGTTAGGGCTCCAGAGGACTGAACACGAGTGGCAGTGGCAAAATGCGGCAGGTTATTATTGAAAGTATTTGTGGTTTCTACGTCAAAAGCATCACCACTGGAGGCGTTCAGAATCATTTGTCCGCTTTCCATGCCCAGGCCATAATCCAGCAGGCCGGTGCTCACCGTTGTCTCAGCTCCAATGAGTGCTGGCGAAGTGGCAAAGTTACCCTGTGTACCGTCATTCTGACCGGTTTGGAAAAGAGCGATAAGAGAGAAGTCAGCAGATACTGCATTGCTGGAGGACTCCATAAAGGATGCATTTTGAGATCCCGGATCAGTAAAGCTGATGGCTGGGTTAAAGTTAATCTCAGAAGTCTCATAGGTGGGTTCTATCACCGTAGCACCTCCAAGATCAGTTTCTGTTGTGTTATTGCTACCTGCCTGGTCGTTCCAGGTAGCCAGATCTGCTCCATCGGTGGTGGTACTGGTACCGGCATCAGCTTTCAACCAAAGTGCCAGGTCTGTACTTACACCACCGGGGCCACAGGTACTGACTGCCGTTCCGAGGGTAAAGAAATCTTCATCCGTGAAATCAACACCTGTAAAAGTAAGTACGTTACCGTCAAAGGTGCCACCAGTTATGGTAGTTCCACTGGCCATGGTGGCGGTGGTGCTGGTGATTAGTCTGAAATCAGAGGCATCAGAAGAATAGCCCAGTCCTGTCAAATCAAAAGAAACAGAGGTTGCTCCAACCGTTCCGGTTTCTTCTACATGCCATATGCGTTCCATTCGCTCTGTGACCCCGGTTGGCAAATCTGAAGAGTTGGCATTGGCCTGGTCTGCATTATCAGCGTCATTGCCCCAAACCAGGAATGAATTGTCAGCTGTAAAGTTATTGGTATTCTCTTCATTGGTGGTAGCAAAAGTATTGAGAGCTATGCCTACAATGCTGCTTGCATTTTCACTTTTCGATTGCTTTTGCGACAAACAGGAGTCATCATCACGTCCAATACCTGTTACATCATTGTGGTAGGTGGCGTCATACTTCCAGGGGAAAGTGGTACCGTCAGAAGCCAGATAATCACCCTCATCGATGCTGCCCGTAATGTTTTCATTGAGCGAGGCATCGCTGTCAGCATCTGCGGAGAGCGTGATGCCGTATTTTAAGGCCAGATAGGTCTGTATTTTTGCATGCTCTGTATCTGTGGGCCTTACGCTGTAAGAAATCACTTCAGCCACCTTGCCATCAAAAAACCTGTCAAATCCAGCTCCGGTATTGAGATCGCCAATTACATAATCCTCATTTGAAGAGGTGATAAAAGTACCGCTGGTTTCGCTTTGCAAGTCTTCACCATTTAAAAACATCTCCGTGCTTGTTCCTCCTGAGTTATCTTTGATACCGAAGAGCTGCGGGATGTCAATGGCAAGGGTCAAACTGGTACTCGTTATTGCGGCCCTCCACTCATCTATATTAGATGGAGCAACTGCGTCAGATCCTATGGCGTGGGTTACCACCTCATCGGTAACATCACCACTCAAAGCTCCAAAGCAAAGACATCCAAGATCAGAAGGTGTAGAGGCGGGAGAGGGGGCACTTATTCCTATGGGAGATTCCAGGCCGGAAGTCCGTGAGACAGCAGCATCTGGCACAACTACAGCATAATAACCCAGGGTATAAAAGCCAGCAGTACCTCTCAACTCTTCGTCTACACCATCAAAATTGAGTGCAGGATTATAATTGACCACATTGGTAGCATAGTTAGGTCGTGTACTGGCACTTGGGGCTGTTGCATCATTGCTTGCCGACCTGTCTTCCCAGCTGTCTACATCTCCACCATTGGTGGTATTGTCGGGCCCGAGATCTGCTCTGAGCCAAAGACTGAGGTTGGTAGACACATTGCCAGGTGCACAGGAGATAAAGGCTGTACCCAAAGTAAAGTATTCTCCATCAGCAAGGTCTACTCCGGTAAAGGTAATCACATTGCTGACCAGAGAACCTCCAGTGATGATGTTGGCACTGCTGAAGTCATTGTCTGAATCAGAAGCTGCCACGAGCAAGCTGAAATCAGAAGCGGAAGTGCTCAAACCAAGGCCGGTAATGTCAAAGGAGATTGAAACTTCACCCGTTTCATTCGTTTCTGCTACTCTCCACTCGCGTGCCAGACGGTCATTGATCAATGGAGGAACGTCAGAGGTTTGTGTGGTGGTGGCTGCTCCATCATTGCCCCAGATCAGGAAGGTGTCGTCTGTTCCGAAAGAAGCGCCTTTATCCATGGTGACAATGCTGCCGGTGTTTTCGCTTTTAGACTTTGGCTGGTCCAGCTCTGAACCATTGTCCCTGGCTATACCGGCAATGTCGTTGTTATATTCCAGGTACCCGCCAATAGATGCATTACTGGTAGCATCGTAAATAGTGGCTCCATCAGAATCTACATAATTGATAGGGCTGCTTTGGTCCAGGGTGATACCATACTTAATTGCCAGGTAGCTCTCTATTCTGTTTCTTTGGGCAGATAAAAAGCTTGTAGGTTCGTTGCAATAAATCAATTCGGAAATTTCACCTTCAAAAGAGTTGGCACTACTGTTGGTTCCATCTGCGAATTGCGTATCGCCATCAGAAGCACCAAATTCGATGCCATCAGTATCACTGAAAAGCAAACCAACATTGGACAAGGTTCCAAAACTAGCACCATTCAGATAAGCCTGTAGTGTACCGGTAATACCGGTATTACCGTTCAACTCAAGAGTGACGATGTACTCTGTATCCAAGGCAACTGCCGTACTGACTGTAGTGATGTTGGTGCCATTGTTCCATGGTGCTCCTGTACCGTCACTGTTCCGGTTCCAGGCCGATACATGCAGGTTACCACTTAGTATATAGATGTTAATCCCCCTGGTAGTACCCCCTTGCTCATAAAGCACCTGGCGGTCAGTGATGTCCGCAGTACTGGTACGGAAAGCAATGTTGATACCCTTATTGGTATAGGATGTGGCGGTGTTAAAATCTGTGTTATTAGCAATTGAGAGGCTGGTCGCGCTTGATGTGAAATCGGCTGTTGGATTAAAGTTGATATCACTGGAAGTGCTTCTGTATGTGGGATCAGAACTGGCTCCTGAGGTAGCATCATGATTACCCAACCAGTGGTCTTGCCAATCGGAAATGGTAGAAGCATCTGTTGAGGTAGTTACATCCGCATCTTCATTGGCCTTGAGCCAGGTAGATAGTGCCTGTTTGTAGCCACCTGGGCCTGTAGCCGGAGTAAGGCAATCGTCACTGGCTACGGCTGCAGATATACCTGCTACCAAATCAAGTCCGGAGTTACTTGCCTGCGTGTCTGTCGGGAAGGTGCTGGGATCTGTTAGGGTATGACTCCCTGCATTCACATCAAAGGCAAAAAGAGAATAGCCATAAACCACCTGATTTGCAGCAATACCGAATTCAGTGAAAGAAACAGCCACACCTTGTACCAATTGTGCATCACCTGGGCCGTTAGCTGTTTGATTGGCACCGAAGTTAATCAAGGGTATGGGGTCGTTGCCAACAGTCTCGCGTCTGAGCACCAGAAAATCCTGGTAAAGCTGTCCGTCCGTGGTACCTCCCGGCCAGTCGGCATCTTCAATATCGATTAAGGAGCTATAACTTGCCGGGTCACCATTCGCATCAAGAGAGAGAATGGCTGCTATTTTAATTTCATCATTGCCACCACGTTCGATTACCGGAAAAACGGCATTATCCGGATCACAAGTCACTACCCCTGTATTCCAGATTACGTCAACTCTCTCAACCTGGGCCTGAATCGTACTGTTTGGAGCCTGATCATCCTCATTTACGAGGATATTGTCATAGCCGGCATTGACATTTCGGGTAAGGTATAATGCATCTGCATCTGCTACCTTTTCAGCATCTACGTCTAATTGATCTGGATCAGGGACTGTGTTAATCTGGTCAAGTGTGTACCAAATATTGATAAATCGGCTACCATCAGTCCTTCTGATAATGAGTGTATCAGGAAAAACAAAGTTGTCAAAAGGATCTACAATGCCAGATACTGTATAAGAAGTAACCACAACATTGTTTCCTACTCCATAGCGAACGTCATAACTGATATTCGCGGTGATATCGTTATCTGTATCACTTGGTGCCGTTACTGAAGTGGTCTCATCAGGAGCTGCGGAAGAGGAGACATTGATAGCCGTAATCTTGGATTGCCCGTTTGCACAGAGGCTTATGGTGAGCAAAAAAGCCACAAACAGAACCTTGAAAAATCGAATGTTTTCAAATGCAAAAAATTGTATGTCTAGGTCGTTTTTCCGCATGGGACCGCAAAAGTAATAGTATTTTCCTAAAAAAATATTAACCGATAATTAAATAAATATTATTGCAATGAGGCTAAACAGAGGTATTACGACATCTTTAGGTGAAGAATGATGTGCGGATAATACAAGCTCTTAGGTACAGTGAGGCGTAGCGAACTGCTAGTATATGACATTTTTTTGAATATCAACAACATTTTCTTGTCAAAGAACACGGAGTAGACAATCTGTTGACAAGGCAATTAATAAGGTCAGGGGCGTTTATTAAACATATGTATGATGGGTTTCTAATTCACTATCACTCTTAGTGTAGAGGTTTTTCCATTGATGGGACTGATCTTTATCAAATAAACTCCGGGCGAAAATCCCGTGGTACCTGATGTGAAATAATGGGAACCTTGAAACAGTAGGTATTCTGATGTTTTAATCAATTTGCCCTGTGAAGAGATAAACTGCACTACTACTTTTTCTTCCCGATTGCTATGATAGCTAACCTTGAGGGTCTCCCCGCTGTTTACCGGATTAGGATATATTCTGAATTCACTGGAGGCAGCACTTTCTATAAAGACATGCGATACTTCAGTTGTTGTAGATTTTCCATTGAAATCCGTTTGGCGAAGTCTGTAGTATGAATGTCCGCTGACTGGGGATTTGTCAGTAAAGGTGTATTCCAGAACACTTTGACTATTGCCCGCACCGGGTATACTTCCGATTTTCTGGAAATGGCTCGCATCATGGCTACGCTCTATGCTATAGAAGGCATTCCCTGTTTCTTCAACAGATGTCCAGTTGATGATAACCTGTTCATTGTTGTCGTTGATAGCGGTAAAAGCTATTAGCGTTACTGGCAAGGCAGCTGATTCGGTAGAGCCCAGTGTATAATACTGACCTGAGGTAAAGTCTACTGTAAACGTAGCCGTGTTGGCAGATCCATCGACTGAGCTAGGACTGATAAATGTAACCCCATTGGTGAAGTCACCATCATTATCTACGAGCAATCTCAGCAGATTGAAATTATTGGTTCCTACTCCGAGTGGGCCGGTGATGGTGGACAGGTCGTAGGTGAGCTGAACGGAGCCAACTGTTCCCGTTTCCTGAACCCTCCATTCCCTGTTAAGCCTGCTCTTGATCCCGGCAGGTTTTTCACTATTATTTTCATTCTCAATGTTAGCATTGTCGTTGCCTGAAATCAGGAATGAATCATTTGTGCCAAAGCTGGTGGTATTGTCTATCGTAACCAGGGCATCGCTGTTTTCACTTTTAGATTTAATCTGCTCAAAGCAGGAGAGGTCGTCACGACCAATACCGAAAATGTCGTTGTGATAAGTGACCCCCTGGTTGTCGATATCCCAGATAATACCACCATCAGCCGCAAGGTAATCTTCAGCAGACTCGCTCAAACCTGTTACCTCTCGTGTAATGCCGTATTTAATAGCCAGGTAGCTTTCTACTCTTGTTCTCTCTGTCTCTGACAATACCTTGTTGAAAACGATGGTCTCGGCTATATCTCCCTCATACTGTCCATCAACGTCATATACGCTATGATTGCCTAATGCAAACGTGGAGGCTGAGTTGAGCGTGGAATTGGTAGATACACCTGTGGCTACATTCCCGGAGTTTACGTACAGATTGATAGATCCGGCAGCAGTACTTTGGGCTCGTGTGGCAGTACCAATTCTGGCTATGTTGTCTACATAGGTAGAGGTACTTCTGGCATTATAGGCGGTATTGTCCGCTGCATTTATGAATAATCTACCCTCGCCAAGCCCGAGTGCATAGTCATTATTGTTCGCTGCCTCGCCACTAACGAGAGCAGGAGACTCTGTGAAATCTGTAGCCGACCCGTCATTCTGGCCAGTTTTAAATACACTTATCAGGCTCATTGCTCCTGAGGTAGTATTGCTGGCAGTTTCCAGCCATGAGTTGTTGGTAGACTGGGCGTTTGAGAATCGAATAATCGGGTTGAAATTCATCTCATTGGTTTGTAACGTAGGCTCTACAGGTGATCCGCCACCGGCATTATCTTCAGAGGCATTATTGCCGGCAGAGCCCTGGTCATTCCATTGCAATACATTGTCGCCATCGTTGGCCGAAGTAGCACCGGCATCAGAGAAGACATCTGTATCGGCTCTTAGCCACAAGGCTATATCAGTGTTGACCCCACCTGGACCACAGGCTTCGTATTGGGTGGTCAGGGTAAAATACTGGCCATCTGTAAGGTCTACACCTGAAAATGACAGGACATTTCCGTTAAAGGTGCCTCCTGTTGTCAGTGTGCCATTGGCCATGGTCGCACTGTTGGATGTGACGAGAGCAAAATTATTTGCATTAATGGTATAACCTAGACCGGTCAGGTCAAACTGAAGCTCTGTGGAGCCAACATTGCCGGTGTCTTCCACCCTCCAAACGCGTGACATACGTTCTGCAATGGTGGCTGGTACATCTGCTGTATTGGTCTGACTTTCGAGAGTTGAAGCATCATCGTGTCCCCAAACCAGGAAATCCAGATCATCGTGATTGTTGACATTGCTCGTATTATCACCGGCCACACTGCCCAGGCCAACGGTAAGAATGGCACCATCCGTCTCACTTTTGCTCTGCTTTTGGTTCAGGCAGGAGGCATCATCGCGTCCGATACCGGCAATGCCGTGATGGTAAGTGGCATAACCATCGGACTCGTCCCAGATAATGGTGGTGCCATCTGAGGCTACATAGTCTCCTTCGGCTACGCTCCCCGAAATGGTTTCGTTGACAGTCGCATCGTTATCATTGTCCTGCGGTAGAGTGAGTCCGTATTTTATACCAAAATAGGTATAGACCCGGAGCTTTTCGATGTCGGAAATGGCGCTGTTGTATGCCAGTACCTCACTGATTTTACCGTTGTAGTTACCTGTTGTATTAACATCGCCAATATAGTTGGTACGCGTACCAGATACATCAGTGGTATTACTATCTGTGGCTCTGGCAAAGCTATTATCTCTTGACTCTTCCAGGGTACGGCCCGTACCATCATATGTGGCGCTGAGTAGAAAAGGTTGAAGGGATGGACTGTTGTAGGCGGTTACCGTCAGGAAAAGGTCATTGCTCCAGTGCGATATAGAGGCCGCTACTGAGGTACGATATCCAAACAGCAGATCTTCGTTGGTATTTCCTCCTTCGCTGCCTATTACATATTCGCTGAAAGTATCATCGCGAAGGCCTACACCAAACAAGCTGTAGCGCCCGGTGCCTGTCGCTGACTTCACCTCTGACAAATCGCCAAGACTGAGTCGGTCATTTGTGCCATCGAAATCCAGCGTGGGCAGGAAATTGATATTGTCGGTGGTATTACTCCTGAATGCTGGTGGGTTACCATCTGTCACAGCATTATTAACCGCTACAGACTGGTCGCTCCAGGTGGCAACCGTTTGCCCATCCGTTGCCTGAGTAGTGCCTGTATTAAAGGCTTCCGAATCTGCTTTTAGCCAGAGTACCATATTGGTTTCCACCCCTCCTGGTCCACAACTGGTTCTGTTAGTGGCCAGTGTGAAAAACTGGCCATCCGTCAGGTCTATGTTTGAAAAGGTTATGATATTCCCATTAATAGAAGTGGCAGGAGTAAGTGTTCCACTCGCCATGGTGGCGCTGTTTGATACGATTAGCTGAAAATCTGAGAGATTGGTGGTATAACCTAGGCCGGTCAGATCAAACTGAACACTGGTGGCGCCTACATTACCGGTATCTTCTACTTTCCAGATGCGTTCCATGCGTTCAGTTACATTTCCCGGTAGATCAGATGTATTGGCATTCGTCTGGTTGGCAAAGTCTCCGTCATTACCCCAAATAAGAAAATCACCATCATCGTCAAATGTATTGGTGTTGGCAGTATTACTCGAAGCAACCGTTCCAAGTCCCATTGTTACAATCGATCCTTCGTTTTGACTTTTAGACTGCTTTTGGTTCAGACAAGAGCGGTCATCACGTCCAATCCCGGCTATATCAGCATTATAGCTAACATTGGTGGCGGCATTCCAAATGGTACTGCCAGTTGAATTTTCATAGTCTGTTGCAGTGGACTGATCAAGGCTTACACCATATTTTATGGCCAGATATGATTGTATTCTTGAATGCTCATTGTCACCTGGCCGGGTAGAATAAGAGATGAGTTCGGCTATTTTGCCATTATAGAAGTTGGAAAGATTAAATGCGTTGGGTATTTCAAACCTGCCGAGTTCATACTCTTCATCTGACACACTCAGAAAAGAACCTACAGAGCTGTTGTCTATCTGTAGTCCGTCCTGGTAAATATTGGTTTCGGTACCACCGCTGTTGTTTCTCACTCCGAACAGTACTGGTATACCTGCGGCAAATTTCTTGGAGGCATTAACTTCTCTTCGGGCGTATTCCGTGCTTTGGTTACCGATGATCTGGCCAACCACATCACCCACACTGTAAGCATTGCCAATATAGAAGCCGCCCAGATCGTTGGTGGCACCACTTGAAGATGTATCGAAGCCGAGAGGGACCACTCCTGCAAAGGCGGTGCTATAGGTGATATCGGGTTTTAACACAAAATAGTAGCCAGCTGTATGGAAGCCAGCTGCTCCATCAATAAACTCGGTGCTGCCATCAAAATCCAGGGCCGGATTGAAGTTGATATTACTTTCCGCATAGGTTGGAGCGGTTCCACCTGTGGCGCTGGCATTATTGCTGCCGGTTTGGTCAGTCCAGGAGGTAACCTCTACACCATCGGTGGTTGTATTGGTTCCATCATCGGCTTTGAGCCAAAGGGTCAGGTTGGTTTCGGCTCCTCCGGGTGAACATTCGAAGAACTTCGTTCCCAGTGTAAAGTACTGGCCGTCTTCCAGGTCTACCCCCGAAAAAGTGAGTGTGTTGCTAACGAGCACTCCACCAGAAACAACAGTGGCACTACTGAAGTCCGCATTAGTACTGTTGCCGGCTATGAGCAACGAAAAGTCTGATTGGCTGGTGCTGAGGCCTAAACCTGTCAGGTCAAATGACACGGAAGTGGTAAGTACTTCATTTTCTTCAGCGACTCTCCACACCCGGGTCAATCGGGAGTCAACCT
Organism: Roseivirga sp.; assembly: GCA_021404565.1. GTDB lineage: Bacteria > Bacteroidota > Bacteroidia > Cytophagales > Cyclobacteriaceae > Roseivirga. The sequence goes on from JAAWWF010000041.1 coordinate 165,752, forward strand.
CAGTCGGCATGGTGAGCAGGTTGGTTTCTGTCAGGGCACCATTATCGTTTCCCCAAATCAGCCAGGTGTCGTTGGTGCTGATGGTAGCGCCACGGTCTATTGTGACTATGGCATCCGAATTTTCACTTTTTGAAGCAGGTTGGTCCAGTTCTGAGTCGTCATCACGCCCAATTCCAGCTATATCGTTATTGTATTCCAGATAACCACCAATACTGGCGTTGATGCTGGTATTGAAAATGATATCACCATTTGCATTCACGTAATTGACAGGGCTGGATTGATCCAGGGTTATACCATATTTAATCGCGAGATAGCTTTCTATTTGGTTTCTCTGGGCCGTGGTAAAACTACCGGGTTCATTGCAGTAAATAAACTCCGGTATTTCGCCCAGGAAAGAATTAGTGGCTGAGTTGGTACCATCATCATATTGTGTGGAACCATCTGAGCCGCCAAACTCTATACCATCCGTGTCGTTGTAAAGTAAGCCTACACCGGAGAGCGTTCCGAAACTGGCACCATTAAGATAAGCTGTTAAACTACCATTTGTGGAGCTAGATCCGGCAAGTTCCAGGCTTATAATGTACTCGGTGTTGGTGGCAATGGCCGTGCTGATGCTGGTAATATTGGTGGCATTGTTCCAGGGTGAACCGGTTCCGTCATTGTTTCGGTTCCAGGTCGAAACGTGTAGGTTTCCAGACCGGATATAGATGCTGATACCTCGTGTGTTTCCCCCTTGTTCATAGAGTACCTGCCTGGTAGAAATATCGCTTGAACTTGTTCTGAATGCCAGGTTGATCCCTTTGTTGGTGTAAGAAGCTGCCGTGTTAAAGTCGGTATTGTTGGCTATGCTAAGGCTTGTGCTACCTGAGGTAAAATCTATGGTAGGGTTGAAGTTAATGCTGCTGGTAGTACTGCGATAAGTGGGGGCTGCCACTCCGGTGGTGGCATCGTGATTTCCCAGCCAGTGATCCTGCCAGTCTGTAACAGTAGAGCCTTCCGTAGACGTGGTTATATCGGCAATTGCATTGGCCTTTAGCCAGGTTGATAAGGCAGATTTGTAGCCACCGGGGCCGGTGGCTGCAACAAGATTTCCGTCACTGGAGGCGGCTGATACGGCTCCGGCAGCCATGTCGAGCCCCGAGTTACTGGAGTTGGTAGGAAAGGTCGAAATGTCCGTCAGGTCATGTATGAGATCATCCACATCAACGCTAAAAAGGGAATATCCATAGACTATCTGATTGGCTGATATACCTAAATCTGAAAAGCTGACACCTACACCTCCCAGGTTTTGTGTACTCGAACCCGTGGGGATAGGATCTTCACCCAGCGACTGTTGTAAAAACAAAATGGAAAGGCTGAAGCTGACTACCCCGGAACCAAAATCACCTTGATTTACGGTGACCAAATTACCATAACCATCTGGTTCGCCATTGGCATCGAGGCTGGTGATCATGGCTATTTTGAATTCACCATTGGCTCCCCGGTCCATTACCGGAATGATGGCATTGGCCGGGGTGGAGGTAAGCATGCCCGAGCCATAAATGGCATCGATACGTTCGATATTGGATGCGTTGGTACCTGAGTTCACCAGTACATTGTCATAACCAATGTTCAAGAGGTTGGCCTGATAAAGTGACCTTTCAGGGACCTGTCGTTCCGGAGCCAGATAAATCTGATTTAGTGTATTGTTTACAGCCTGTTCGGCTTCGATCCACAGGCTAAGGCGGGTGGCCGTGCCTATCCTGCGCAGTGCGAGAGTATCGGGGTCCAATAGAAATGAATAACTCGTGCCATTGATGGTATAGCCGCTTACTTTTCTATTATTATTGGTTGTAGTATTCCTGGAGAAAAAAATGGTGTAGTTGACATTAGGGTCAATCGTCTGCCCTGCACTTGCGGATGAAACTGCTTTATAGTCATTGGCTCCATTGTCTACATCTACCCAGGTAAATGAGATGGCGTCCAGTGCATCTTGCGACCAGGCGGATGTTATAAGAGAAATAAATAATATTGCTGTGAGCCATATGCTCCTCAGGCAGTTGCCGCTACGTTCCATCTTAATGCTTAGGTGTTTACAAACTCAGTTCGATGGACACAGTAATCCCGTGAGGACCTGGGCCATCATGGAGAGTCGTAAATAAATAGTGGAACTAAAGAGGGACTAAGGGTAAGAATATTCCAGCCATGATTGGGCTAAAACAGATTGGTTATCTCATATAAAAATGGTGAATTTTTAGATGTAAACCTCTGTTTTTCAGGTATTAATACCAAAAAACTTTATGTTTTTATATGTGTGCAGGATTTTATCCAATGTAGCGACATAGGCTTGATGTTGTCCTCTGTGCTGGCATAAAGGCTAGTATTGTCTAGTTGATAATGAACTTGATAGTGCGCGGAGGAAGTCCTTCACTTTTCACCTTCAAAAGATAGATTCCTGAACCAAGACCAGCTGTTTGAATACCGACAGTGCCCTGGGCGTTTTCTGACTTCCCGGATCTCACTACCTTGCCATTGAGAGTGAGCACCTGGTAGCTAAAGGATGGCATTTCTGCTGAGCCTGAAGATTGTTTAACGCTGATAATTTCACCACGATTTACAGGATTGGGATATACCCTAAAGGCAATTTCGGCAGAGTTATCTACAAACACTCTTTTAATCTCAGAATGCTCAAACTCTCCATTGAAATCGGTCTGACGAAGTCGATAGAAGGCTTCACCATTCAGCGGGCGGATATCAGTGAATGAATACTCTACTACTGTATTGCTGTTCCCGGCTCCTTCACGGGTACCGATGATTTCGAATTCAACGCCATCCGTGCTTCGTTCTATGGAGAAGTAAGAGTTACCGATCTCCTCAGCTGTAGCCCACTCAAGTTGTACTTCATTCTTATCATTCACTGAGGCATCAAAGCTTATCAGTGTAATTGGCAGTGCATCTTCTTCGGTTGAGCCCAGGGTATAGTACTGGCCATCAGTGAAGTCAACACTAAAGGTTACGGTATTGGCCGTTCCGTCAATAGAGGTAGGGCTAATTAGCGTGGTTCCACCGTTAGAGAAGTCACCATCATCATCTACCATGAGTCTGAGCAGGTTAGCGTTGTTGGTACCCGTACCCAAAGGACCGGATATAGTCGACATATCATAAGTTAAGGATATGGAACCCACCGTACCGGTTTCCTGCACCCTCCACTCTCTGTTGAGGCGGCTGTTTATGGTAGCCGGTCTTTCTTTGTTTTCTATTTCTTCGATGGCCGCATTGTCATTGCCTGAAATCAGGAAGGAATCATCAGTACTAAAACTGCCATTGTTGTTGAAGGTTACCAGGGCATCTGAGTTTTCACTCTTCGATTGGGTTTGCTCGAAGCAGGAGAGATCATCTTTGCCAATGCCAAAAATATCATTGTAATAAGTAGCTGTTTGGCCAGTATAATCCCAGATCACACCACCATCAGCTGCGCGATAATCACGCTCGTCTACACCACCAGTACCACCATCATCTGCAGCATTCATGGTCAGACCATATTTCAGCGATAGGTAGCTTTCTACCCTGTTACGCTCATCTGAGGTAAGTACTGATGAGAAAACAATAGTTTCGGCAATATCTCCGGCATATTGTGCATCTGTATCACCGTCACTATGATTTCCTACACCAAAAGAAGTAGGATCAGACAAGGCACTGGTACTACCCGTACCTGTTGTTTCGCTATTGGCATCTACATAGATAGTAATTGCGCCAGACGATTGTGTTCTGGTGGCCGTGACAAAGTGAGGTTGAGAGTCATTGAAAGTACTGCTGGTTTCCGCATCGAAAGTTGCAGTGGTATTGGCATTTACCCAGATGGTACCGTCATCCATTCCCATTCCATAGTCGAGGGTACCGGAGGTTTCGCTGGCACCGATCAGGGCAGGAGAAGTGGCAAAATCAGTACCACTACCATCACTCTGTCCTGTTTTAAAGAGAGAAATTAAGGTCATATCCCCCGAAACCGTGTTAGTACTGGTTTCTATATAAGAGGCATTGGTAGAACCAGGATCTGTAAAACGAAGTACAGGATTGAAGTTAATTTCACCAGTCTCGTAAGTGGGTTCAATGACTCCACCACCACCAAGGTTGCTTTCAGAACCATTATCGGCAGGGGAGCTCTGGTCATTCCATTGGCCAACATCATTTCCGTCAACCGCGGCAGTTGACCCTGCATCGGAGAATACTTCTATATCGGCTCTCAACCATAGCGCTATATTGGTGTTTACTCCACCAGGACCACAAGTAACAAAGCCTGTGCCTATGGTGAAGAATTGTCCATCTGTAAGATCTATGCCTGTAAATGAAAGCACATTGCCATTCAAGGTTCCCCCTGTCACGATTGTGGCATCAGCCATAGTGGCGGTATTTCCAACCAGAAGAGAGAAGGCAGATGCATCCGATACTGAATAACCAAGACCTGTCAGGTCAAACTGTAATTCTGTTGCTCCGACTGTGCCCGTATCATCTACTTTCCAAATACGAGTCATGCGCTCTGAGATAGTAGACGGGATATCGGCTGTATTAGCACTAGCTTGTGCCGTGGCTCCGTTATCATTACCCCATACAAAATAATCCCCGTTATCATCAAAACCATTGACGTTCGTACTGTTGCTGGCGGCAACCGAACCTAGTCCTACTGTGAGAATATCATCAGAGTTTTCACTGGAAGATTGTTTCTGAGTGAAGCAACCGTCATCATCTCTACCAATACCGGCAATGTCATTATAATATGTTGATCCTTGTCCATCATAATCCCAGATGACCGTACCATCTGCCCTGCGATAATCTCTTTCATCAAAGCTGCCGGTAGAGACGTCATCTCCGTCCGCAACGCTTCTGGTAATACCGTACTTGATAGCCAGATAGGTTTCTACTTTCGTACGGTCATCCGCAGACAGTACACTTGTAAAGACCAGTACTTCCGGGATTTCTCCTGCAAATTGAGCTGCGGTGGCGGCTGCTTCGTGGTTGCCGATGCCCAAAGCATCAGGGTCAGTTAGTGCGTTATTATCTGACGTGGATGTGGCTACATTTTCAGAGTTAAGATAAAGCTCGAGAGCTCCTGATGCTGCCTGTACTCTGGTGGCTGTGGCAATTCTTGGAACTCCATCGTTTGATGTATTAGCGTCTCTAGCCCCAAAACCATCTCCATTGCCAATTTTTGCATGTAATCTGCCTGATGACATACCGAGCGCATAGTTGTTGCCTGTAGTACCATGGTCGGCACCCAGGATAGCGGGAGAGTTATAATGGGCTCCACCAGCATCGCTTTGGGTGGTTGAATATACAGCCATGAGGGTCATATTTCCGGTGGCCGGGTTGCTACTTGTGGTAAGGAAAGCATTATCAGTGCTTGACTGATCCGTGAATTGGACAGATGGATTAAAGTTGATCTGAGCAGTTTCGTAGGTAGGTTCTACAGGTGCTCCTCCTCCCTGATTAATTCCTGTGACATTATTACTATTACCGCTTTGATCAGACCATGAAGTCACATCGGCAGCGTCAGTAGTAGTATTGGTCCCGGCATCTGCTCTCAGCCACATAGCTAAGTTAGTGGTTACACCGGCAGGACCACAGGCGGTTCTGGCAGTTCCGATAGTAAAGAAGTCTCCGTCAGTAAAATCTACATTAGTGAATGTGAGAATGTTATCAACCAGCGAAGCAGCCGGGGTAACGGAACCACTCGCCATGGTAGCGGTGCTACTTGTAATTAATTGGAAATCGGAAAGGGTTGTGCTATAACCTAAGCCAGTGATATCAAACTGAACGGTAGTAGCACCTACCGTATTGGTTTCGTTTATCCTCCAGATACGTTCCATGCGCTCGGTTACATTACCGGGTACATCCAGCGTATTGGCATTGGCTTGATTTGTAAAGTCACCATCATTACCCCAAAGCATAAAGGTGTCATCGGCACCAAAAGAGTTAGCATTGGCTGCATTGTTAGTCTCAATACCACCGAGACCAATAGCTACGATAGATCCTGAATTTTCACTTTTTGACTGCTTTTGGTTCAGGCAAGAAGCATCATCACGGCCAATACCTGCTACATCATTGTGGTAAGTGCTGTAAACGTCAGCATCCCAGATATTAGTCGTACCTGCACTGGTGTAATCACCAGCCGTTCCGCCTCCTGAGTTATCAAGCGTAATACCATACTTTACTGCCAGGTAAGATTGAATTCTATTGTGCTCAGCGTCAGTTGGGAAAACCGAGTAAGAAATAAGCTCAGCGATCTGTCCGTCAAAATGACCGGTAGTGGTAAAGGCATTGGCTGCTGTGTAACTCCCTACTTCATAGTCCTGATCAACAGATGTAAGGAAGGTGCCTGAGTTCAGGTCGGCCTGTTCCAGACCATCCACGTACATATTGGTGGTTGTCGCACTGACGGCATTATCACGGATACCGAAAAGGTAAGTCTGCCCGCTATTAATTTGTGAAATGGTGGTAGAAGAAATACCCCTTCTCCAACGTGTTCCTGTACCGCCAATGGCATGCGTTACCACTTCACCTGAAAAAGCACCGGTAACTGATCCAAAGGCAAAAGCACCAAATTCATCAGTAGCTCCGGCAGGTGCACCAAAACCTACCAATACTTCATTGGTTGAGGCACTGGTAAGGTTGTTGTCTGGGTTTACCACCATATAATAGGCCACCGAGTGGAAGCCTGCCGTGCCTGTAATTTCTTCTGTGTTTCCCTGATCAAAATTTACTGCCGGATTATAGTTGATAGAAGTAGCAGCATAATTTGGCTGGTTCCCCGCTGCGGTGGCATCATTTCCTCCAGTCGATTTGTCGGTCCATGTGGCTACATCAGCACCATCTACGGTAGTACTTGTTCCGTCATCCGCTCTTAGCCACAAATCCAGGTTGGTTTCTACTCCTCCGGGTGAACACTCGAAATAATTAGTGCCCAGCGTAAAATATTGTCCGTCATCCAGGTCTACACCCGTGAAGGTGATGACACTGCCATTGATGGTCGCTCCGGAAACAACGGTAGCACTGCTGAAATCAGCACTGGAGTTGTTGGCAGCTATAAGCAATGAGAAGTCATGCGCATCGGTACTGAGTCCCAGGCCTGTGAGGTCAAAAGATACAGAAGTGGTCAACACTTCATTGGTTTCGGCCACTCTCCAAACCCTGCTAATGCGAGAATCAATGGTGTCGGGCATTGTCAGTCCGGTAGTCTCTGTAAGACCCCCTCCGTCATTTCCCCAGATCAACCAGGTATCATCCGTACTGATGGTAGCACCTCTGTCCATGGTGACAAGGCTACCGGTATTTTCACTTTTTGAGGCTGGTTGATCCAGTTCTGCAGCATCATCACGGCCGATACCGGCAATGTCATTGTTGTACTCCAGATAACCACCCAATGAGGCGTTATTGGTGGCATCAAAGATGATATCACCGTCTGAGTTTACATAATCGTTAGCCGTTGACTGGTCAAGGGTAATACCATATTTAATGGCCAGGTAGCTTTCGATACGATCTCTTTGTGCGGTGGTGAAAGAGCCTGGTTCGTTACAATAGATAAATTCTGAAATTTCACCTTCAAAAGAGTTGGTGCTCGCGTTAGTGCCATCGTCATACTGAGTACTACCGTCTGATCCACCAAATTCAATGCCATCAGTATCGCTGAAAAGCAGCCCTACACTGGAAAGGGTACCGAAGCTCGCACCATTCAGGTAAGCCGTTAATGTACCCGAAACTCCACTGGCTCCGGCCAATTCCAGGGTTATGATATATTCAGTATTGGTTGAAACAGATGTGCTCACCGTGGTGATGTTTGTTCCGTTATTCCAGGGCGAACCAGTTCCGTCATTGTTTCTGTTGTAGGCCGAAACATGGAGGTTGCCACTACGGATGTAGACGATTATACCACGTGTATTACCACCCTGCTCGTACAATACCTGACGATCAGTTACGTCTGTAGTGCTGGTTCTGAAAGCGAGATTGATTCCCTTGTTGGTGTAAGAAGTTGCGGTGTTAAAGTCAGAGTTATTGGCAATAGTCAGACTGGTAGAGCCTGATGTGAAATCAACAGTCGGGTTGAAGTTAATGGCACTGCTGGTACTTCTATAGGTAGGGGCAGCTACACCAGTGGTGGCGTCATGGTCACCAATCCAGTGATCTTGCCAATCTGTTACGGTGGAAGCATCGGTAGAAGTAGTTACATCAGCATCTACATTGGCTTTTAGCCAGGTAGAAAGGGCAGACTTGTAACCTCCCGGGCCTTTTGTTTCTATTAAATTGTCATCACTGGCTACAGCCGCTGAAACTCCTGCTACCAGGTCAAGCCCTGAGTCATTTGAGTTTGTATCTGTTGGGAAGGTAGAAATATCGGTGAGGTCAACTCCCGCTTTTACCGTTTGAGAACCTGAACCTACTACCTGACCGGTGTTAGTGGTATATCCACTGACGATATCGGCCGAAAAGATAGAGTAACCAAAAACTGATTGATTGGCAGAAATGCCCAGCTCGGTAAATGAAACAGCAACTCCCTGTATGGTTTGTGCTGATTGCCCCTCGTCAGTACCAATCGGAAGTAGGGGTAGTGGGGTACTTCCTGCACTTTCTCTCCTTAATACCAGATAGTTATTAAAGCTTGAACCCGTTCCCGGCCAGCCGTTTTCAGGAATACCTATTAGGGTGCCGTAGCCCGCTGGTGTTCCATCAATATTTAAGCTAGTGATAGCCGCTATTGCAATGTTGTCGTTACCACCACGCTCTATCACGGGAAATACCGCAGTGCCGGGTACGGAAGTCTGGATACCGGAAAACCAGATAACATCTACTCTTTCAGTTTCCACCTCGATAATCCCGCCTCCGGCAGGGTCTACATTTACAAGGATATTGTCATAACCCGCATTCAGATTTCCCGTGAGGTAAATAGCATCCGCATCCGATGCCTCATCAGAATCGAGAAAGGCCTGGTCGTTGGTAGGTGGTACATTATCAACAATGGAGCTATTCATTGTGTACCAGATATTTACCAGGCGGTCACTGGCTGTAGCTCTGTTAAGTATAAGGGTGTCTGGCACAAGAAAGCGGTCGTAGACTGTGCCACTTACGGTATAGGAAGATACTTTGACATTGTTGCCCTGACCATAGTTTATGGTCATGGTTTCACCACGGTCATCGATAAGGGAGTTACCAGCATCACTTGGTATAACAGGTGCATTGGACGAACTGGAACCAGCTACCGTAGAGGTAGTAATGGTACTGATACCTGTTTGCCCGAAGGAGGGCATAGTCAGTAATAAGAAGACCACGGTGGTGACGGCCGCGGAATTAAGCCTGAGCATTTTATTAACGATGTTTAGGTTCAAATCTCCCTGTCTTATCTACAAAATCATATCACCGTACAATACGGAATCCAGTATAGACCAGAAATCAATTATGGTTATGCAGGACACAGTATTCAGCTAGTGGTTGAGAATAGCTAAGTGAAAACTGTGCCAAAAGACAGAATGCTTTGTTGGCAGCAAAAATGGGGAAATTTTTGGGATTTCAAGCGTTTTTTTTGAGATGAACGACAAATACTTGAAAAGTTTTTCCCAAAACGGGACTTAGAGACCAATGGGGGAGCTTTTGGTTTTTATAAATACTGGTTTGGTTTTGTTTTATATAGAGATATTACTATTTGTTACTTTTCCTTAGTAGGCATTGAAATGATTATTGGTTTGGAAGTCGGCCGGAATGCTTTTTTAAGGCAGATTTCAGTAAAGCTGAATTGTGATTAGCTCTGGTTTTAAAAGACTAATCCATTAGTCCATTTCCCTTGCAGCGTTTTGAACATATCAGGAGACTGAAAAGTACTGGGCTTTGTCTTAATTATTAATGCACGATCAGCTTGAGTGCATATACCTGATTGTTTTGATCAATGATACGGATAATGTTGAGGCCCTTGCTCAGATTATCTGTTGGGATTCTGATAGATGACTTGTCCATGTCCAAGCGTATTAGGGTGGATGTCAGGAGGTTTCCCTTTGAATCAGCGATCTGCATTTTGATCTCCTGATCTTCCATGATGTTATAAGAGAACTGGAGAGTTTCTCCACGGGCAATGGGATTGGGGTAGGCTCTGAAGTCAGCCACCAACACTTTTTCGACATAAACAGATCGTAATTCGGAGTATTCAAATTCCCCGTTTCTGTCTGTTTGTTTTAAGCGATAGTAGTTTCGCCCGTTTACAGGCTTCAGGTCGGTGAAAGTATAGTGGAGTAATTCATCACCATTACCCTGGCTTTCTCGTGTACCAATGGCTTCAAAATTCACCCCGTCCTCACTTCTTTCTATGGTGTAAAATGCATTATTGATTTCCTGGACGGTAACCCAGTTCAGTTCAACCCCGAGAGCTTCTTCCTGATTGGCCGTGAATGAAATTAAAGTAACCGGAAGAGCTGCTACTTCGGTGGAACCAAGTGTGTAGTACTGGCCGTTTGTGAAGTCTACATCGAAGGTAGCTGTGTTATTGGTACCGTCAATGGATGAAGGGGCAATGAGTGTGGCTCCCGAGCTGAAATCCCCATCATCATCTACCAGTAATCTGAGGAGATTAAGGTTGTTGGTACCTACGCCCAACGGACCTGTAATGCTTGCAAGGTCATAAGTAACCTCAACGGTTCCTACTGTTCCGGTTTCCTGCACTCTCCATTCTCTGTTAAGTCTACTGGCAATACCTGCTGGTTTCTCAGGGTTGTTTTCCTGCTCTACCACAGCATTGTCGTTTCCTGAAAGAATGAATGAATCGTTGGTACCAAAGCCTCCTGGCAAATTAAGAGTGACTAACGCATCGCTGTTTTCACTTTGAGATTGAGTTTGCTCAAAACAGGAAAGATCATCGCGGCCAATGCCAAAGATATCGTTGTAATAAGTGGTGCCCTGCCCGTCATAATCCCAGATGATACCTCCATCGGCAGCCAGATAGTCTTGCTCAACGGCTGGTAGAGAGGCCACCACCCGGGTAAGACCATATTTTACAGCAAGGTAAGTTTCAACCCTGGTGCGCTCGTTGGCAGTGAGCACACTGGAGAACACAATGCTTTCTGCAATGTCTCCGGCAAACTGGGCGTCAACATCGCCATCGCTGTGATTGCCAATACCAAATGAGGTAGGGCCTGTCAGAGCACTGGTTGAACCCGTACCCGAGGCTACAGATTCAGAATCGACATAAAGGTTAATAGCACCGGAGCTTTGTACCCTTGTGGCTGATACAAAGTGTGGGTTGTTGTCATTATAAGTTGCGGGAGTTTCTGCATCAAAACCTGTAGATGTATTGGCATTGAGGAAGAGCTGCCCATTTTCCATACCCAGTCCGTAGTCCAGGGTACTGCCGGTCTCACTGGCGCCAATCAGTGCAGGAGAATTTACAAAATCTCCCTGAGTACCTGAAGCCTGGCCTGTCTGGAATACCGAGATCAATGTCATATCTCCCGATACAGTGTTGGTGGTGGTCTCTATATAGGAGGCATTGGATGAGTTGGGATTTGAAAAACGCAAAACCGGATTTGAATTGATCTCATTGGTTTCGAAAGTCGGCTCTAATGGATTGGCACCACCAAGATTTACTTCGCTGCCATTGTCCTGCGGAGAGCTCTGGTCGTTCCATTGCAGGGCATTGTCACCGTCTGTTGCTGGTGTAGTGCCGGCATCCGAAAATACCTGCAGATCACCTCTTAGCCACAGGGCGATATTGGTATTCACACCTCCGGGACCGCAGGTTTCTACGGCCGTACCAATGGTAAAGAACTGTCCATCCGTCAGGTCAATGCCGGTGAATGAAAGCACGCTACCATTGAGCGTTCCACCTGAAATGATAGTAGCATCTGCCATGGTGGCGGTATTGCCTACCAACAGAGAGAAAGCTGAGGCATCTGCTACACTGTAACCCAAACCGGTAAGATCAAACTGGAGTTCTGTAGCCCCTACGTTACCCGTATCTTCTGCTTTCCAAACGCGGGTCATGCGTTCCGCAATGGTCGATGGCAAATCAGCTGTATTGGCGCTGGCCTGATCGGTGGCACCATTGTCATTTCCCCACACCAGGTAGTCACGATCATCGGTGAAGTTATTGAGATTGGCACTATTGGAACTTTCAACGGAACCAAGACCGACAGTCAATATATCGTCAGTATCCTCTGCGGTCGACTGTCTTTGAATCCAACAAGAGGCGTCATCACGGCCAATACCGGCCACATCGTTGTGGTAAGTTGTGTTATTGGCGTATGTCCAGACAATGGTAGTGCCATCAGAAGATACATAATCTCCCTCTCTTACACTCCCGGAAATAATTTCATTGGTAGTGCCATCGTTGTCATTATTATCCGTAAGCATAATGCCATACTTCAGGGCTATGTAGGTATAGATCTGTTGCTTTTCTAAATCAGTGACATCATTTTCATACACCACTACTTCGGGAATGAGTCCATTATAGTTGCCGATTGAGTTTACATCTCCTACATAATTGGTTTGTGAACCGCTAATGTCGGTAGTATTTGAATCTGTGTTTCTGGCATAGTTACCGCCACGCGTTTCTTCAACTACTCTGCCAGTACCATCATATTCTCCGTAAAGAATGAATGGAGCTGCGGGGCTATCAAAGGCATTGGTGGTTACGTCAAGGTCATTTCCCCAGTGGGCCAAAGTAGCTTGTGAGTTGTTATTTCTATAACCAAAGTGCAAGTCCTGATTGGAGGTGCCTCCTGTAGAGCCCAGTACGAAGTTATACTCAGGTCCGTCCTGTCTGATTCCTACACCTACCATGGTATAATCTCCCCCATTAGTAGCACCTGATTTGATATTGGCAAGGTTACCAAGCGTCAGGCGATCATCCGTTCCATCAAAATCGATGGTAGGGTTGAAATTGATATTGTCAGTGATGTTGTTTTTAAAGAGCGGAGGGTTTCCATCAGAGGTAGCATCGTTTCCACCAGACTGATCCGTCCAGGTAGCCAATGTGGTATTATCGGTAGTAGTGGAAGTACCCACATCGGCCCTGAGCCAAACGTAAAGGTCGGTGATTACCCCTCCGGGACCGCAGGCGGTACGGGCAGTGCCCAGGGTGAAAAACTGCCCGTCAGTAAGATCTATCCCTGTAAAGGTTACCGTATTGGTACCTCCATCGTATGAGGCTGCCGGGTAAGTAGTACCTGAAGCCATGGTGGCACTATTTGAAACGATTAGTTGAAAATCGGTGGAGGTAGTGCCATAACCCAGACCCGTTACGTCAAAAGTAATACTGGTGGCTCCTACAGAACCTGTATCATCTACCTTCCAGATGCGCTCCATACGTTCTGTAACTCCGCTAGGCAGATCGGAGGTATTTGCATTTGCCTGATTGGCCAGATCTCCGTCACTTCCCCACACCAGGAAGTCTCCGTCATCATCAAAGGTATTTGCATTGTCAGCATTGGTGGCAGCGATCGTACCGAGTCCCATTTTTACAATACTTCCGCTATTCTCACTTTGAGATTGCTTTTGATCCAGACAGGCCTTATCGTCACGGCCAATGCCTGCAATGTCGTTGTTGTAGGTGGCGTTGGTCGTAGCATCCCATACGGTGGTAGCATCTGATCGGGTATAGTTGGTGGCAGAAGACTGATCCAGTGTGATGCCATATTTGATGGCCATACTGGTTTCAATGCGATTCCTGTCGGCAGCCAGGTAGCTGGAAGGCTCATTGTAGTAAGAGATTTCAGAAATGAAACCATCAAAGGATGCAGCTCCACTGGTAGATCCATCAGCATAACGGGAAGCGCTGTTTTCATCACCAAGCCCTATGGCATCTGTATGGCCATAAAGTCTTCCGATATTGGAAAGAGGAGTACCGAAGCTGGCGCCATTCAGGTAACCTGTTACGGTGCCTGTAATGGCATCATTTCCAGCATAATCAAAGGTGATAATGTACTCTGTGTCGGTGGCAATGGAGGAGGTATTAACAGTGGCGATGGTTCCAGTGTTCCAGGGAGCTCCGGTACCGTCACTGGCCTGATTCCAGGCGGAGAGGTGTAATACGCCAGACTGGATATAGAGATTAAGTCCTCTTGTAGCTCCACCTTGTTCATAAATCACCTGTTGGGTGGTGATATCATCCCCTGTTCTGAAGGCAATGGTAAATTTTTTGGAGGTAGATTCATCAACGTTGAAGCCTCCGACATTGGCGATTGAAATACCTGTTGTTCCGGTACTGAAATCAACGGTAGGGTTGTCATTGATAAGTTGTGTGCTTGCCCTATAGATTGGGGAAGTAATATTCGATCCATCATTGTTGGAGGCTGTCTGATCGTCCCAGGCGGTTACATTCGATCCTTCAGTAGCCGTAGTGACACCATTATCGGCTCTTAGCCACATGATAGCTCCGTCATCGTAATTACCGGGCGTACAGAAGAAGAATTCAGTGCCGAGCGTAAAGTATTGGCCATCATCTAAATCTACTCCGGTGAAGGTAATTACATCTCCGTTGAAAGTACCTCCGGTAAGCACGGTAGCATTGCTGAAATCGGCATTTGAGCTGTTACTGGCCACCAGCAGGCTAAAGTCTGTGGCCGATGTGCTTAGCCCCAACCCGGTCAGGTCAAATGAAACCGAGGTATTCTGAACTTCGTTACGCTCGGCTACTCTCCAGACTCTGTTGAGTCTTTGATCGATTGTATCCGGAGAGGTGAGCAATGAGGTTTGAGTAAGAGCCGCTCCATCATTGCCCCAGATCAACCAGGTGTCATCAGTACCTATAGTGGCTCCACGATCAATAGTGACTACGCTACCAGTGTTCTCACTTTTCGAGGCAGGCTGGTCCAGTTCAGAGTTGTCATCCCGGCCTATGCCTGCAATGTCATTGTTGTATTCCAGGTAACCTCCAATGGAGGCATTGTTGGTGGCATCGAAAATGATGGTGCCATCAGAATTCAGGTAGTCAATAGGGCTGCTCTGATCGAGGGTAATACCATATTTGATGGCCAGGTAACTTTCTATTCTTCTTCTTTGAGATAAAGGGAGGCTACCTGGCTCATTGCAATAAATGAATTCAGTGATCTCTCCGTAAAATGAAGCTGCTGCTGTGGTGCCGTCATGGTAGCGAGAACCACCATCCTGATCTCCCAGGCCGGTATCATTACCATGGTTGTATAGCAGCCCCACAGAGCTGAGAGTGCCAAAGCTTTGTCCATTCAAATATAAGACGATAGTGCCGGTACTACTTGAGCTACCGTCAAACTCCATGGTGAGAATATACTCTGTATCCGCACTGAGAGAAGTACTGATAAAGGTGGTAGGAGTGCCATCATTCCAGGGAGCTCCACTACTTCCTGAATTACCTCTGTTCCATACGGCTCCGTACAGTGTGCCACCATCGATGTAAATGCCCAGACCATTAGAACCACCGCCTTCTTCAAATAATTGCTGGCGCGTAGTGACGTCCGTATCTGTTCTGAACGCAATGTTCAGAGACTTCCGTGTGTAAGGCCCTCCCGTATTATAATCGGCATTATCGGGTACTTGCAAACCTGTTTCGGTGCCGCTCAGAAAATCTACGGTTGGGTTGAAGTTTACCGCACTGGTGCTGGACCTGAAGGTAGGCGCAGTGGTGAGGGTAGTGAAGTCATGATTGCCAACAGACTGATCCTCCCAAAACCCTACATTGGTACCTTCAGTTGAGGCAGCCCCTCCACTAGTTACAAAAGCTCCGTCATTTGCTTTCAACCAGGTAGCCAGGGCTGATTTATAGCCCCCGGGTCCGACTGTCTCTATCAGATTATCATCACTAGCTACAGCAGCGGAGACTCCGGCTACCAGGTCAAGACCAGATACGGAAGAAAGTGTATTGGTTGGGAATGTGCTGATATCGTTTAGGCTGACACCCGCGGCAATGGCCGGTGCACCGCCTACACCTTCTACATCTGAAGCAAACAGCGAATAACCAAAGATGCTCTGACCTGCTGTAATTCCAAGTTCTGTAAAGCTTACAGCCACTCCCTGAACAACCTGTGATCCGATTTCAATTAATGGAATAGGATCATCCCCAACTGCCTGACGCCTGAGTATAATGTATTGCGAAAACGTCTGACCGGTACCAGGCCAGTCAGATGAAGCTACTCCCACTAAGGTGCCATAAGTGGCAGGTGTGCCATCCGGATTGAGAGATGTAATGGCGGCTATGGCGATATTGTCATTCCCTCCGCGTTCAATAATGGGGAAAACTGAAGTGGTTGGGTCGGAGGTTTGAATTCCCGAAAACCAGATAACATCTACTCTTTCAGTTTCTACCTGGATACTTCCGGAGGCCAGGTCATCGTCATTCACGAGAATATTGTCATATCCGGCATTGAGATTTCCTGAGAGATAGATGGCGTCAGCTTCAGGTACGATATCAGGATCTATATCCAACTCATCAGGGTTTGGAGTGGTATTGATCTGATCTAGTTGGTACCAGATATTTACGAGTCTGTCGGTGGCAATTCTGCGATTAAGAATAAGGGTGTCCGGACTCAGAAAACGGTCGTAAGTGGTGCCTGAGACCACGTAAGAGGTGACATTTACATTGTTGCCCTGGCCGTAGTTTATATTGTATTGGGTACTGGGAATGATGCTGTTACCTGCATCACTAGGAGCAGTAACAAGAGTTGTGGTGGTGGTTCCAACAACAGTACTGGTATTTATGGTGGAAATACCAGTTTGGGCCCATATACTCGCCCCCCAAAACATAGATATTGTGGCAAAGGCTACCACAAATATTAGCCTGGACATTGTAACTCAAGATGTTTAGGTGCACCGTATCCCTTTTAACAGAAGGGGCTTTTACAGACCGGCATGCCAGTTTAACAGGCTTGCATCTTCCTTCTTTGTTCTGTTTTCAGAACAGGGATTTCGCGCTTTGAAGATAGCTAAAATCAGGCCTCTGGCTGCCCTGGAGTGTGATTTTGGCGTACAAAGCTTCTTTTTAGATGTGTACGACTTTTTTTGCTCTGTCAGATATGGTTGTACCCGGGTGGGGCTTTCCCAAAAATGGAACTTGGACATTTTTTGAGAAGGAAAACTATGAAAAGCGGGGATGAAGGGTTGTTTTCTTTTGTAAATGGGGCCGTCTTTTTATCTGACGATAACCTTAAGCGTTGTTGGGGGAGTGTCTTGTCCCAGGATTCTGATGAGATGAACACCCGGGTTCAAATCTTTTGTTTCAAGCTTAATCCCGGTCAAGGTGCTCTCAATCTGCCCGCTCTTGACAAAAACACCTCCGGGTGAGTAGATCTGATAACTGAGTATTGCAGATTTAAGATTACCGGAACGCTCTATCGTCAGCTCTTCACCTCGGTGAACAGGATTGGGATAGACTTTGTATCTCACGAGTTCGAGTGTGACCGGTTCGATGAACACCCTCAGTGTTTCAGAAGCGCTTGACTCTCCGTTATGGTCAGTTTGGCGTAGTCGGTAATATGATGTTCCGTCCAGTGGGTTACGGTCAGTGTAGTGATAAGAGATAAATTCATCAGAGCTACCGGCCCCGTCAATTTGTGAAAGGGACTCAAAGTTGATGGCATCGGTACTTCTTTCAATAGTGAAAAAGCTATTATTTACCTCTTGGGCTGTCGTCCATTCCAGCAGCACATCATTGTCGTTAGTCTTATTGGCCGAGAAATTGACAAGTGTTATTGGTAAAGCATCTTCTTCCTCCGAACCCAGGGTGTAGTAGAATCCATCCGAACCATTGAAATCAACGGTAAAGGTGACCGTATTATTAATGGCATCTGTGCTGGTGGGAGAGAGAAGTGTTACACCCGAATTAAAATCCCCGTCACCATCAACCATCAACCTCAGCTGGGTGAGGTTGCTCGTTCCCAGGCCTGTAGGACCATTGATCGTGCTCAGGTCATAGGTAAGGCTGATACTTCCTACGGTACCTGTTTCCTGCACCTGCCATTCCCTGTTCAGGCGACTATTGATGCCCGCTGGTCGTTCTTTGTTATCAATCGCTTCTATTACAGCCCCATCATTTCCCCAGATCAGCCAGGAGTCATCTGCTGTAAATGAAGTGATTTCCATATCTACCAGGGCATCATCATTTTCACTTTTTGAGCGGGTTTGATCAAAGCAGGACAGGTCATCGCGACCAATACCCGCAATATCGTTGAAGTAGGTACTGCCACGGGCACTGTAATCCCAGATAATGCCACCATCGGCAGCTACATAATCACCCTCGCGAATGCTGCCGCTGATAATTTCATTGGCGGTCAGGTCGCCATCATTATCGTCCGATCGGGTAATACCATATTTCAAGGCAAGGTAAGATTCAACTCGTGCCTGCTCTTCACCAGACAGGACACTTGAGAAAACCAGAACTTCGGAGATGTTGCCCTGAAACTGTGCTTCATTGTCGTAACTACTCTGGTTGCCCACAGCCCAGGTATCGGCTGCATCCAGGGCCGTATTATCCGAGGTACCCGTACCTACATTGAGGGAGTTGATGTAGAGGTTTACTGCTCCAGATGCCGCCTGTACCCTGGTACCTGTTGCCATATAGGGTTCTCCATCATTATAGGTGGCTGTAGTGCTTCTGGCTGTAAAAGTGGTGGTGTTGGCGGCATTGAAAACCACTTCTCCCTGGTACACACCCAGTCCGTAGTCATCGGTGCCGGCATCGGCCTCCGCTCCAATCAGGGCTGGTGTGTTATCAATCTGGTCATTGGTTCCCTGGTTCTGGGCAGTCTCAAAAATAGCAATCAGTGTCATGTCCCCGCTTACTGTATTGGTGGCAGCTGCCGTTTCCATAAAGGAATTGTTGGTGGTGTTCTGGTCTGATACAAAAACGGAGGAGTTATAATTGATTTCGGTGGCTCTGAAGAGAGGCTCGACAACAGACCCTCCGCCTCCATTGGCTTCTGAGGTGTTACTGGCGGGAGAACTCTGATCGTTCCATTGAGCGACATCACCACCGTCTGTAGCTGCAGTGACACCCGCATCAGAAAACACTTCTAAATCAGCCCTGAGCCAAAGTCCAATATTGGTGTTAACACCACCCGGGCCGCAGGTAGTAAAGGCTGTGCCAATGGTAAAGAACTGGCCATCCGTAAGATCTACCCCTGTAAAAGAGAGTACACTGCCATTGAGTGTGCCACCAGTTGTTATGGAGGCATCAGCTATGGTGGAGGTGTTGGAGATGAGAAGTGAGAAAGCCGATGCATCGGCTACGCTATAACCGAGCGTAGATAAGTCGAATTGTAATTCGGTATTACCTACGGTACCATTGTCTTCAACTCTCCAGACGCGGGTCATACGTTCCGAAATGGTCGAAGGTACGTCTACGGTATTGGCGCTCGCCTGTGCTGTGGCTCCACCATCATGTCCCCAAATGAGGAAATCGAGATTATCATGGAGATTGGAATTCGTGGCATTATCAGTTTCAACTGATCCCAGCCCCATGGTGAGGATGGTGCCATCAGTGGCGCTTGTACTTTGCTTTTGATTAAGACAGGCATCGTCATCACGTCCAATGCCCGCCATACCATTGTGGTAGGTACTGTACCCATTGGACTCATCCCAAATGATCGTGGTCCCGTCCGAGGCTACATAATCTCCCTCAGCCACACTGCCCGAAATGGTTTCATTGAGGGTCAGGTCGTTGTCATTGTCTTGTGGAAGTGTAATACCATACTTGACCCCGAAATAGGAGTAGATTCTGAGCTTTTCCAGATCCGTTACTGCGCTATTGTAAACTAATACCTCACTTATCAAGCCGTTATAGTTACCAGTATTGGTCACATCACCGATGTAGTTGGTTTGGGTTCCGCTTATGTCGGTAGTATTGGAGTCGGTGTTGCGGTTAAAGTTATCATCGCGAAGTTCTTCGAATACACGACCGGTACCGTCATATTCACCGAAGAGCAGGAAGGGAGTCTGAGCAGGACTACCAAAGGCATTCAGGCCGGTAAGGTTAATGGCGTTACTTTCATGGTCCAGTGTTGCCGTGGTGCCGGCACTGGTATAACCAAAATAAAGCTCTTCGTTATTGGTGCCACCCGTAGAACCAAGCACGTAATTGTCGTTGGCATCCTGCCGAAGGCCGATGCCCAGCATGGTGTAACGACCAGTACCTGTTGCAGATTTAATTTCAGCCAAATCCCCAACACTCAATATATCGTTGGTACCATCAAAATCGATGGTGGGCAAGAAGTTGATATTGTCTGTGGCATTGCTTTTATAAAGAGGAGGGTTGGTAACTTCCGTGGCATCGTTGCTTGCGGTTGATTGGTCTGTCCAGGTGGTAATGCTCGTGTTGTCTGTGGTAGTAGAAGTACCTGCATCGGATCTTAGCCACAGCACCATACCACTGGTTACACCCCCAGGCCCGCAAAGGTCAGATGAAACGCCCAATGTAAAATACTGCCCATCTGTAAGGTCTACTCCACTAAAGGTGAGTACAGAACCGTTGAAAGTGCCTCCTGTTATAGTATTTCCATTTTCAAGACTCGTATTGTCTCCTCCACTTGCAGTGATCAGCTGGTAATCGCCTGCATTGGAGCTATAGCCCGTGAGACCCGTCAGGTCAAAGGAGATGTCGGTGGCCCCCACGGTTCCTGTTTCCTGGGCTCTCCAGATGCGCAACATGCGCTCATTGACCGTACCTGGAGTACCAGCAGTGGTAATACTGCCAAAAGCCGTGCTGGCACCATCTGTGGCCCAGGTCAAAAAGTCCTTATCGGCTGTAAAGTCATTTGCATTGCCGGCATTATTGGTGGCAATGCCTCCCAGGCCCATGGTTACAATAGCACCTGTATTGACGCTTCTCGACTGCTTTTGATTCAGGCAGGTATCATCATCGCGACCGATACCTGCTACATTGGAAACAAACCCGGTGTCATCGCTATAGTCCCAGGTAATGGTGGTACCATCAGAGGCCACATAGTCACCCTCGACCACCGAGCCGGAAATAGTTTCGTTAGGAGTGGCATCGGCATCATTATCATCTGTGAGGGTAGTTCCATACTTAATGGCCAGGTAGCTGCGAACTCTTTGGGCTTCAATGGCCGAAATATCCTGATTGTAGACGATCACCTCTTGCATGTCTCCGAAGAACCTTCGACCGGAATTATTACCCAGGTTATTGGTTTCCGATTGACGGCCAATGGAGACCGGCCCCTGATTTGAGCCATGAGCGGAGGCTTGTGTGATACCAGAGTCGTCAATATCAATATCTACTCCGGTATTAGCACTAACGATTGTGCCGTCAACAATATGGTTTTTGACATCACTGGTTCCTGCGTTGGTATTAAAATCTCCCTCAGCAAGAAAGCTTGCTGCCGTTGGTGAAATATTGAAGTTTGTCTTGCCATCTGCCACGATGTTCCCTCTATCCCCATAAGCTGCGATTCCTACACCGGAATTATTATTATTGCCGAAGTTGTATATCCACTTGTTGTTTCTGTTCCCTCCGGTCAGCGAGCTTTCAGGCTCTACGGATGAGAATATGTGCATGCCACCATCTGCGGCAGCGGCAAAGATAAAATTACTACCCAGGGTAAAACCAATCTCATCGGCACCTGCATTCCAGTTCAGGCCCGGGTTGAAATTCACATCTGTCTCTACCCAGGTAGGAGCCCTGTTGGTAACCCCGCCATCATTGGTAGCGTCAAAGTCGCTTCGGCTTTGGTCTGCCCAGGTTTCTACGGTCTGGCCATTTGTAGCCAGGGTAGTGCCGGTATTAAAGGTTTCTGCATCGGCCTTTAACCATAGCGCCAGGCCGTCCTGCACACCACCGGGAGTACAGATGAAATACTGTGTACCGAGGGTAAAGTACTGTCCATCTGAAAGATTTACATCTGAGAAGGTGATCACGTCACCATTAAAGGTACCGCCTGTAACTACGGTAGCAGATGAGAAATCGGCCCCGGAAGAGTTGTCAGCTATCAATAGCGAAAAATCTCCGGCATCGGTACCGAAACCAAGCCCGGTAATGTCGAATGAAATGTCTGTAACTCCGACTGAATTTTCTTCAGCCACCCTCCAGACCCTCTCCAGTCTTTCATTGATGGTATCGGGTTTGGTAACTATCCGGCTGGAGGTTGTGACACCGCCGTCATTTCCCCACAAAAGCCAGGTGTCATCTGTGCCAATGCTGCTTGTCCTGTTCACCTCGACAATACTGCCCGTATTCTCACTTTGCGATTGCAACTGCACAAACTCAGAGTTATCGTCACGGCCAATACCGGCAATGTCGTTGTTGTACTCCAGGTAGCCGCCAAGCGAAGCGTTCAGAGTGGTATTAAAAATGACTGAACCATCGCTGTTTACATAGTTGACTGGGGATGTTTGATCCAGAGTAATGCCATACTTGACAGCCAGGTAGCTCTCAATTTTGTTTCTCTGAGTGCTGTTAAAAGCTGAAGGCGTGTTACAATAAATGAATTCTGGAATACTGCCATAAAAAGAGGCTGCGGCTGTGGTACCATCATCGTAACGGGATTGAGAATTTGTATCTCCAAGGCCTATGCCACCCGTATCGGCAAAGAGCAGACCCACACTGGAAATGGTACCAAAGCTTTGTCCATTGAGGTAAGCTGTAACAGTACCGGTAACACCGGAGTTTCCGTCAAATTCAAGGGTGATGATATATTCTGTTTCTGTGGCAATGGACGAGGTATTGGTTGAGCTGAAACCCCAGTTGTCTCCGGTACCATCTGTATTGGGGATGTTCCAGGCACCTACATAAAGTGCACCTGCTCTGATATACATGTTGATTCCTCTGTCATTACTCCCCTGCTCATAAATCTGCTGCTTGGTAGTGATATCATTACCGGTTCTGATGGCAATATTGATGCCCTTGGTAGTATAGGAAGTAGCTGTATTGAAGTCGGTATTGTTGGCAATCTGAAGCCCTCGTTCTGTGGCATCCAGAAAATCAACGGTAGGGTTGAAATTGATATCATCAGCTGAGGAAGCAGTGCCATCACGGTAGGTAGGGGCGGATGTTAGTGTGGTAGCGTCATGATCTCCCAGCCATTCGTCCTGCCAGTCTGTAACGGTGGAACCATCCGTACTGGTAGTGACACTTGCACTGTTATTAGCTTTCAGCCAGGTATCTAAATCGGCTTTATAGCCACCCGGTCCTGTAGATTTGGTTAGATTATCATCGCTGGCCACCGCAGTGGAGATTCCTGCTATGAGGTCTAAGCCAGAGGCTGAACCTGTGTTCGTTGGGTACTCGGTGATGTCCGTAATGTCTACGGTGGATTCATCTACATCATCAGCGAAAATGGAATAACCATACACGATTTCATCGGCAGCCACTCCAAAGTCTGAAAATGAAACCGCACTGCCATGAATATTCTGACTTCCCAACGTAGTTTGAGGAAGTGGATCGGAGGTGGCATCCTGCCTTCTCATTACAAGAGAAAGGTGTCCTATGCCGGAATCCCCCCAATCTGAAGTTCCGTTATTATTTACCTGAACTACGGTTGAGTAATACTCACTCGGATCCCCATTGGCGTCCAGTGCCTTGATAGCGGCCACTTTGATGTCATCGTTACCACCCCTTTCTACTATTGGGAATACAGCCGTTGATGGAGATGAGGTCACCACGCCCGTATAATAGAGGATATCAATACGCTCTACATTGGCAAAGTTGGTAGCTGAGTTCACAAGGATATTGTCATAACCGGCATTGAGCAGGCCGCTTTGGTAGAGTGCCTCCTCGTTGTCTTGCTGCTCCGCATCAATATCAATGATGTCGTTTGTGTTATCTACATTATCAAATTCATAGAAAATGATCAGCTGACGCCCGGCATCAGTCCTTCTGATAATCAGGGTGTCGGGTGTGACAAAGCGATCATAGGTTACGCCTCCTGCCACATAGGAGGTTGGTAATAAATTCTGAACCTGTCCATAGTTGACTGTATAAGCAGTATTGGGGGTTACATCACCACTAGCATCAGAGGGAGAGGTGGCTACATAATTGGAGGTGGTGAGACCTGTGGTGACAGCATTTGTATTGATGGTGGTAATAGGGGTCTGAGCCACCAGTCTGCTGGTAGTTTTTGAGTAGCCCCATATTAAAAATGTCAGAAGCACAAGCCCCTTACAAATTCGTTCCATTCAAGTGTTTAGGTGTATTAATCCAACAATTTTACCGTACCCTGCTACAGTAAATGTCGCCTAATTTCACTTGATTTTCAACGATCTTATCTGGTATTTTGTTTTTGAAAGTAAAGAATAATTGTATTTTAATATACAATTAATAAGGATATTCTAATATTTAAACTCTCCGAATTCTGACTTTATCGTCAGTTTTTTGCTGCTCGCATCTTCCACTCTGCCGATTACCCCGGCTTTTACATTAAATGATGCGGCAATAGAAATAATATCCTGTGCATATTGCTCATCAATATAAATTTCCATACGGTGGCCCATATTGAATACTTTGTACATTTCTTTCCAGTCTGTCCGGCTTTCCTGCTGGATCATTTGAAAGAGGGGAGGTAGCTCAAACAGATTGTCTTTGATGATATGGAGGTTGTCTACAAAGTGTAGAATTTTCGTCTGGGCTCCACCACTGCAATGGATTAAGCCACCAATCTGATGACGGTATTCCTTAAGAATGGCATTAATGATAGGGGCATAGGTACGTGTTGGAGAAAGCACCAGCTTACCAGCGTCCAATGGGCTCCCCTCTACGGGATCAGTCAATTGATAAGAACCAGAATACACCAGGTCTTCCGGAACTGATGGATCAAAGCTCTCAGGGTACCTTTCAGAAAGTGACTTATGGAACACATCGTGACGTGCGGAGGTAAGCCCGTTTGAGCCCATGCCGCCATTGTAATCACTTTCATAAGAAGCCTGCCCTGAGGAAGCCAGGCCGATAATCACTTGTCCGGGGGCTATTTTTTCATTGGTAATGGCATCTTCGCGCTTCATACGACCGATTACCGTGCTATCTACCACTACCGTACGGACAAGGTCACCCAGGTCGGCCGTTTCTCCCCCAGTGCTGATGATGTTTACCCCATTGTCCCGAAGCATTTGCAGTACTTCTTCAGTGCCATTGATCAGGGCTGCGATTACTTCACCCGGGATCAGGTTCTTGTTTCTACCAATGGTCGATGAGAGTAGGATGTTATCCGTGGCACCTACACAAAGCAAGTCATCCGTATTCATTATAATAGCATCCTGTGCTATGCCCTTCCATACGCTGATATCATCGGTCTCTTTCCAGTACATATAGGCCAGTGAAGATTTGGTGCCGGCACCATCGGCATGCATGATGTTGCAATAGGCCTCATCGCCTCCCATAAAGTCAGGAACGATCTTACAAAATGCCTTAGGAAACAGGCCTTTATCCAGGTTTTTAATAGCGTTGTGTACGTCTTCTTTTGAGGCAGATACCCCACGCTGCATATATCGATCGCTCATGGCTAATAGTATTAAGCCACAAAAATAACAAAGCCTCCCGATTGAGAAGGCTTTGGATTATATATCGTTTATTTTTTTAAATCAATTGCCAACCTTGGACTTGTCGTATTCTACGATTTTAAACTCTGTTCTTCGGTTAGCCTGGTGCTGTTCTTCTGTACAATTTTCATTGTCATTATCACATCCATTAATCAATTGTGTTTCACCATAGCCTTTTGGAGTTAGGCGAGATCTTTGTATACCCTTAGATACCATGTACTCAACTGCAGCGTTGGCCCTGTTTTCTGACAAAGTTTGATTTCGATCGTCATTGTCTCTTGAATCAGTATGCGAGCTTAACTCAATAGTAATGGCAGGGTTGTCTTTCAGAAATTGGACCAACTTATCCAGCTCTTTTGCTGCATCTGGTCTGATATCCCATTTGGCCAAATCATAATAAACGTTCTGAACAACGAAACTGGCCCCTCTTACTACAATACCAAGGTCTAATTCTCTTTCAAAGGTCTTGGTGTTAAAACGCTCTGGTAAATCCTCTTTAGCAATAGTCTCCCCGACTGTTGAGAGTAATTTTCTGTCAGTAAAGTAATCAGCCTTCTCTCCCAGAATTTTGTACTCTTTCTCTGTTTCAACTTTGAATTCAAATACTCCTCCTCTTCCGGTAATTACATCATCAATGAGTTTGTCATCCTGATCAAGCAACTTTACTCTTACACCTCCGAGAATAGTTCTGGTACTGTCTTTATCTACTGAAAACGTTTTTCCTTTTAAAACATATTCGATATTCCTTAAGTCAGGAGTGTCATCCACGAATGTATAAATATCATCATCTCCCTGTCCGCCAGGTCTGTTGGACGAGAAAAAGCCCTCGTAAGGAAAGTCAGAGTAAACTAAACCAAAGTCGTCAAAGGCAGAGTTTACAGAAGGGCCCATGTTTTTGATGGTGATGTTACCTCCCTGATTGATTGCCTGAAACAGATCGAGCATCCCAAAACCAGCATGACCATCTGAAGCAAAAAACAGCTTATTGTCAGAGGACACATAGGGGAACATCTCAT
Source organism: Roseivirga sp. (assembly GCA_021404565.1). Lineage (GTDB taxonomy): Bacteria > Bacteroidota > Bacteroidia > Cytophagales > Cyclobacteriaceae > Roseivirga. Next base: position 192,229 of record JAAWWF010000041.1, read on the forward strand.
TTTCAGTCGTGTTAATATCCGAACCTAAGTTCTGGACATTGGACCAGCGGCCACGTTCGTTTTTCGAGGCACGGTAAATATCATGTCCGCCTACTCCACCGGGGCGGTTAGATGAAAAGTAGAGCACGGTACCGGCCTGATTAAAAACCGGACTTGAATCCCACGAATCGGGAGAGTTGATAGGCATCAACCTTGGTTGTCCCCATTGACCGTTTTTCTTTTCAGAGATAAAAAGATCCACATCCTGTCTGCCTCCTTTCTTGCCATCGTTTCCTTTGGCAAATACCATCGTGTTACCATCGGGCGAAAAAGCAATAGTGCCTTCATTGACTCCCTCATCGTTAATAATGTCCTCCAGCGACTCCAGTGTACCTGACTCAGTGAGCAAGCCACTGGTCTTCACCTTATACAAATCGCTGAAGGGAGTGCCGTTTCCTTTGAAAAGGTCTCCGCTCTCGCGGGTAGAGGAGAAGTAGAGGTGGCCATCAAAATAATATGGGCTGTACTCAGCATTGGGCGTATTGATACCCGCAGCTGGGTTCACGGTAATTTTGCGGACGTCAAGTTGAATGGTTTCCAGTTTGTCCAGGTTCGACAGCTCGTTCTTAGCCCTGTCAACAAATTTTTCAACGGTAGCGTAGTCCAGGTAATCCGTCAGCACTTTCCGGGCATCGTCATAGTTTTCATTGGCCTTAAGCGATTTAGCATAATGAAGCTCCATTTCATCATCTGAAAAGCCACCGGCTATTGCTTTGGCATAATAAGGTGAGGCCTCATAAATGCGGTTAGACATGCGGTAAGATTCTGCCAGGTAATAATTGGTAGCCGGAGAATCCGGGTCATCTTCCAAATCTTCTTTCAGCTCTTCAATGGCGGATTCATATTCGCCATTCTCAAAGCTCTTCTTTAGCTTAATCGCCTTGGCTTTCTTATCATCCGTGGCCTCATCAGGCGTGGTGGGTTGAGTAAAGCCAGTAGACGTACTTGAGCTTTTATTATCAGCGGGAGTATCAATTCCCAGGAAATTTTTATTTGAAGACTGGCAGCCCCAAAGAACCAAGAGTGCTGCCAATATTGAAAATCTGAGTAATGTTTTCATTGAAATCTATTGTCTTTACAAGGCCAACGGAATCTTTTAAATCAGTATTAGGCTCGCTGTATTGTCCTGTAGCTTAATACCAATTCGTTTTTACATTGTTTTCTAAAATAGCGATTTAGGTTCAATGCTAATATTTTATACGTTCAAAGCAGCCTTAAAGTATCTTTTCAACCATGTTTCACCTGCCTTAACGCGCCATTCCGTTTGCAGTTGGCTTTTGGACTGAATTGTATTTTCGAAGAAAAGGGAATCTGCACCAATTTCTCCACTGGCTACCATTGCTTTTAATTCGTTCAGTTTCACCATTTTGATCGCATTGTCCTTCCAAAATGCCAGATTAGTTCTTTGAAAGAAGTCAATGCCATATTTTTGACCCAGGTTCTGAACAAACTGTACCGAACTGTCAATAGAACAGCCGCTGGCCAGGTTGAACGATTCATCTGTACAAATGATCAGAAAGTGGTCGTGAAGAATGGTTCCTGAGGCTTTCAGGTCGCTGCCATGTGCGGCCCATTGCTTTAGAAATATCTCTGAATCAAGAAGTATGGCCTTTTTTTCATCGGCAGTCACCGGGCGATCCGACTGATAAATCCAGATCCTGGAATTGTCTTCCATTCCTTCAAAACTTGTCAACATAATATGGCTCCTTTTCGATCAAATGTCGTGCTATTGTCTTTTGCAAACAATTTGCTGGGATATTAATTCCCATTCATTGGTTACTTCTACGACTTTAAGCTTAATAACGTGCTATTTTAATATCGCGCCACTTATATGAGCGCCAGCACTGACATTAATGACAAATGACTCATTTTCAGGTTTATACATTGTTGAACAGAGCGTGACTTTTTCGTGATAACTTGTATCTAAATTTGCCCCAGCCTTATGGAAAAAAGTGTACTTATAGTAGAGGATGATAAAGACATCAGTGGTCTCATAGAAATTCACCTGAAAGATATGGGCCTTGAAACCATGATCATTGATCATGGTGGTGACGCCCTTGAGGTAGCACTTAAAATGAAGTTCGATATCATTCTGCTGGATGTTATGCTTCCTGGCAAGGATGGTCTGGAGATCTGCAGAACTCTCAGAAGCTCCGGTGTAAAGACTCCCATTCTCATGCTCACTGCTCGTTCTGAAGAGATTGATAAAGTGTTAGGTCTGGAAATGGGTGCAGACGATTATCTGACCAAACCATTCAGCGTACGTGAGCTGACGGCTCGTGTGAAGGCTATACTCAGAAGAGTAGAGCTAATGAGCACTCCTGAAAAAGAACCTGATGCGGAAATTCTCTATTTCAACGAGCTGGTAGTAGATAAGAACAAACGGAAGGTGATGCTGTTTGATGAGCGCATAGACCTCACCCCAAAAGAGTTTGATCTGTTGGCTCTGATGGCCACCAATCCTGGCACGAGCTACAGTCGCGAAAGACTGCTAAAGCTTATCTGGGGTTATGAGTTCGATGGTTACGAGCACACTGTGAACTCTCATATCAACCGCCTGCGGGTGAAAATTGAAAAAGACCTTTCAAAGCCTAAGTACATCCTGACCACCTGGGGTATAGGCTATAGATTCAATGATGATCTAAACGATGAAGAAAATGTCAAACAATAATATAAAAGGAGGCGTCAGTCTTTTTTGGAAGCTGTCCGCCACGTTCCTTATCCTGCTGGTAATTGTTGGTACGGCTCATATGTTTTTGAGTATTTCTGCTGCTGAAACCTTTTTTCAGGAGAGAAATCAGCGCCTCAATGCTCCCATTGCTCAAAGTATTATCAAAGAGGTAAAGCCCATCATTAACGGTGAAATTGCTGATAATGCAGCGGATGATATCATGCATCATATGATGGCGGTAAACCCGAGTATTGAGGTATACCTGCTTGACCCCAGTGGGAAAATCATGGCGCATGTAGCTCCATACAAAAAAGTAAAGCTTACTGAGGTAAGCATAAGCCCTATTGCGGAATTCATTGCCACTAAGGGAAAAGAGTGCGTATTGGGCGATGACCCGAGAAATCCGGGAGCAGAGCAAATATTCAGTGCTGCCCCCATAGAAGAAGATGGTGAAATTCTGGGATATGTCTATGTGGTTCTGGCAGGCGAAGAATATCAATCAGTAGCTTCGTCACTCTTTATCGATTATGTAACCATGCTCGGTGGCCGTACTATGATCATTACATTGCTTGGAGCTTTGATTGTAGGCTTGGCTGCTATCTGGTTTATTACCAGAAACCTCAGGACGGTGATTGAAGGGGTAAAGGACTTTCAGGCAGGAGATTTTAGTGCACGTATTCCGGTTAAATCAGGTCGTGAATTCAATAATGTAGCCGTAGCTTTTAATGAGATGGCCGACACGATTGAAGGAAACATCGAAAACCTGAAGTCGATGGAGAATTTGAGGAGAGAGCTGGTAGGCAATGTTTCCCACGATTTACGCACCCCATTGGCAGTCATTCATGGTTATATCGAAACCCTGATGATCAAAAAAGATAAACTGTCTCTTGAAGAGCGTGATAAGTACCTGAAAATTATTCTGGAGAGCACCGATAAGCTTAAGAAAATGGTGAGTGAGCTATTCGAACTGTCTAAGCTGGAATCAAAGCAGGTAAGTCCTAAAAAGGAACCCTTCTTTATCAATGAATTGATTCAGGATGTAGCCCAGAAATACCTTATTCTGGCAAGAAGAAAGGGTGTGTTGATTCAGTCGGTGATTTCTAACAATATCAAACTGGTAAATGCGGATGTGGCACTCATCGAACGGGTACTCCAAAACCTGATAGACAATGCACTTAAATTCACGCCTGAGGGAGGTACCATTACCATCAAAACCAATGAGCTGGAGAATGATGTACAGATTGAAGTAGCCGATACCGGTGTGGGTATTCCTGAGGAGCAAATACCCTTTGTCTTCGATCGCTATCACATAGGTGATAAGAGATTGTCTCTGGATAAAAATAATACAGGTCTTGGTTTGGCCATCGTTCGTAAAATTCTGGAAATCCACGATGCTACGATCAGCCTTACCAGTAAATTAAATCAGGGCACTTCATTTGCCTTTCAATTACCATACTATCAATAAACAACAATAGAGGAAACCATGAGAAATTTATTAGCCATAGGGCTGATTACACTATTTGCACTTTCGAGCTGTATCGGTACAGACATTGTGGAGGAACTGGAAGTACCCGAAGAGGTGACCATCTCAGAAGCCGTAGATAGTCTGAGGATAGGTGACAGCTTTCAGTTTGCAGCCAGCCATTTTGACGATTTTGGCATAAAAACGGATCAAACGATCAATTGGAGCAGTACTGACCCGATGATCATTGATATAGACAATACCGGTCTGGCCACGGCTCTCACTGAAGGTAATATTTACATCAAAGCCTGGGTAGGGAATGTTGTGGATTCTGTAAAGGTCAATGCGGGAACGACTACCACTGTGATGTCCAGCACACGCAATGGCAGTTTGCAAGGCAATTCAAGCTATACGGTGATCGGTAATTTCAATCTCACTGATGTGGGCGATCACCTGGAACTCACCTTTGAAGAAAACTTCAGAGCTTCTAATGGTCCGGGTCTGTTTGTATATCTGAGCAATTCCAGTAGCAATGTTACCGGTGGTGTCGAGGCAGGTCGGTTGATGAGCAATTCAGGTGAGCAAACCTACGTCATTAGTAAAGAGGATGCTCAGTTGAATACTTATAGCCATGTAATCATTTACTGTAAGCCATTTGGGGTAATATTTGGATTTGGAGCCTTTAATAATTAAGAAATCATGTTGAAGAAATTATTCAATCTCATACTCATATTGGCTCTGACCTCAAATGCCGCTTTGGCTGGAGGTGGATGGCCACAGAAAAAAGGCAAGGGTTACTTTAAGCTTAGCCAGTTTGTAATCATCTCAGACCAGTACTATTCACCAGCCGGTGATATACTCGACATTGCTACTGCCAGTGTTTTCAATACTAGCTTTTATGGAGAATATGGCCTGACGGATCGGCTGACAGCCGTAGCTTATATTCCCTTTTTCGCAAGGGCAACACTCAATGAGCAGATATCGGGAAGAGATGGTCGCCAAATCGCTCCCGGAGATGAGGTAAATTCATTTGGCGATACAGACCTCTCCCTAAAGTATGGTTTAATCGTTGATAAGCCGATTGTAGTAAGTGCGATGCTTACACTTGGTTTACCCTTGGGAAATGAAGCAGGGGGTGATACCCAAATCCTGCAAACCGGTGATGGCGAATTCAATCAGATGCTGACCATTGAAGCGAGTCGTGGACTGAAAAAAGGGCGTGCCTGGATATCCGCACTGGTGGCTTTTAACAACAGAAGCAATAACTTCTCTGATGAGCTGAGATTAGGTCTGGAAGTAGGGCACAAACTGGGGGAAAGATGGATCGTGAATGCGAAATTGCTGAGTGTAAATTCTCTGAGTAATGGGAGCGACCTTGAAACCCCTACAAACGGAATTTTCTCGAACAACATAGAATACCTGGCTTTTACTCCTGAAGTAGCCTATCAGCTAGATGATAAATTTGGTATTTCAGCTGCAATAGGAACTGCCCTTGACGGGCGAAGAGTACTGGCCAGTCCCTCTTATTCATTAGGGATCTTTATGAACCTCTGATGGTTCGTTCATAATCAGGAATTTTACATTGATCTAAACCGCTACGGTATAAACCGGGGCGGTTTTTTTATGCGATTTATTCAGAAATACCGACACAGTATTTTGCTCGTTGTTGTCTGTCTGACATGTATTTATTCTCTGTTGAATGTTCCGTGAAATCTTCGTGATAACTGCTACCCACCTTTGCGCATCTATAAAAAACGATCACAAAATGAGGAAATTAATTCAAGCAAGTTTATTTGCCCTTCTGGTACTATTTGTTGCCAGCTGCGATGACGAAGATGTAAATCTGCCACCGGTAATCAGTGGACAGGTTTTTTCACTAACTGAGAACATGACCAATGGTACTGTACTCGGCACTATTAGCGCTTCAGATCCTGAAGCAGGTACTTTGACTTTTGCTATCTCCGGAGGTAATACCGGAAACGCATTTGCCCTGGACGGTAGCACGGGGGAGCTTTCAATCAGCGATATGGGAGCTATTGACTTCGAAACTACTACTGCCTTTAATCTTACAGTAGATGTGTCTGACGGAGTACTCTCAACCAGTGCACTGGTAGTAGTAAATATTACCGATGATGCCAATGACAATGCGGTTAGCTTTAAAATTACGCTGACCAATGTAATCAACTACCTGAGCTCAAAAGCATTTAATACACCTGCCGGAGCTTCTGACCCTGGTCCATTGACTACCGATGGTGCCTACTATAGTGTAGACTTTTATGCTACCCCGGGAACACGACTCTCTTTTGCTACCATGTCAGCCGCGACAAACGACTGGTTTTTTGCACCTGATGGTAAGGGTATTGCACTATTTACAGGTAACAATGCTCCTGTAACAGGTGATATCACCGGACAGGTAATGCTTTGGGATGGTGGAACCGAAGAAGAGGATCCTTCTACGATAGCTACCATGCCAAATGGAGGAACAGCCGGAGCTGCTGATGATGATAACCGTGTGAGACTACAGACAAGTGATATCTCAGATTATGCCAAGTTCCAGCTATCTCACGATGGAGAGAAGTTTACCTTGACGATCATGAGAGTGAGTCAGATGATTATCACTCCGGGTATGCTGGTAGTACATGCACAGGACAATCCACTGTTCACAGAAGGTGCGCCTGACAGAGGCGTAGGTCTGGAAGAAATCGCAGAGGCAGGTAACCCAATGGTATTGTACAACTGGTTCAATGAAGCAGGTACTGGTGGAGCTCCCTTGAGAATGTCTTCTTCAATCACTCCTTTTGCTCCGGGTCTTGCCTATGTATTCCCTGGAAGCGAAAGCGATCCCTTATTCACTCAGGGTTCTCCAATGACGGCAGGTAGCGGTCTGGAAAAAATGGCCGAAGATGGCGGTGCCGATGAGGCAGTGACGTACCTGACTGATAATGGTTATATGGCTGTAGCGGCTGACCAAATGGCACCGGTTTTTCCTGGTGAGGAAATGACCTTTACCATCTGGGCTAAGCCAGGCTATAAGTTTGGTTTTGCTACCATGTTCATCAACTCTAACGACTGGTTCTTTAGCTTCAACAACAATGGCGTAGAGCTTTTCAATGCCGATGGAACTCCTAAGAGCGGAACAGGCTACAGCCCTCAGGCTTACCTCTTTGACGCAGGTACCGAAGTAGATGAACCTGTAGGCAAAGGCATGAATCAGGCTCCAAGACAAGCAGGGCCGAACACAGGAGCTGCTGATGCTGATACCAATGTGAGAAGAGTAGGAGAGATAGAAGATGTACAATTCGGTAAAGGAGTGATTACTTCAAGCCCGGGTGTAGTATATCTGATGGACCCAAGAGGAGGTTATAACCTGATCAAAGTGACTATTGAACCTAATTAAGAGACGATAAAAAGAGCTGTAATCAGCCGTTCTTTGAGTTAAGTAAAGGTGTGTTCTAATGAGCACACCTTTGCTTTTATGAAGCCATTTTATGATGATCTGTTGAATTCTACGTGAAGCTTCTGTGATATGGGAGAGCTACCTTGGAAGAGCAATGTAAAGGCATATGAGTCTTGTGGCTTTGGTGAGATTACATTCACCTGCGACTAATAACTAACTACTTTGGTTGAGGAAGAGAAAGGTATGTTCTATAGGACATGCCTTTTTCATTTAAGAAAATCAAAGCTTCTTTTGAGACTCCATAAGGTCCATCATCTTTCCTTGCAGTCCATTGATTTCTTCTTGCTTTTCCTGAAGAAGATTTCGGAGCTTCACAAGTTCTGCTATCATCTGCTCTCCTTCCTGTGTCGGGATTCTTCCATCCGTTATGGCTCTGGTGATTACAGTGATAATATCACCTTCATCAATTCCTTCCTCTATAAAAATTGGTCCGACTCCTTTCAAAAGCCAGTTTGAGTTTATGTTGGTATTTCTCGAAAGAGTGGCAATTTGTTCAAGAGTAATGATACGCTCGCCCATGAGCATTTTAGAAATTGCCTGTGGAGGTTGGTTCATGAGAACTCCCACCTCAGTGTTGTTTTTGGCCAGACCGCTCCTTATAAGTAAGCCAACAAGCATCTTAAACCTCTCGGTTATTCCCTCCTTAAACTTGTCCGTTGCCATTACTGAACTAGGCTTTGGTTGCTATTGTCAAAAGAAAGTAACGAGGAATCAAAAGAATGACCAATCCTTTCGTGCGTTGATACAATGAAACCTGGCAGTTGTCGGGTATTTGTTGAAAATCTGTTCCAGATGTATGATATTTGTTCCAAATACATTAATTTTAATTCTGCCGGTTGAAATCGGGGATAAGATAAAAAATTTGAGTGATTCAAAAATCTGTCAGACTTTGCTAAAGCATTCGAAATGCATGCGAACACTAACGGTAGGTTAAAGGCGAACGCAGCTCAGCTTTTTTATGAACTGTATCTCTTGAATGATCACGGCAATCAATTCACTAAACACGAAAAAAGCCTTATGGGGCTTGGTTATTTGTTTTTGGAAAACCGCCAAATGGAATTTTTAAGTGTGATGAGTTGCGAATTAAATTCAGTATTGGCTTCGGATATATTGAGAACTATGCAAAAAGTAGTAGAAGAGGGTCTTAAAAGTCTAATAGAAATGAAGAACCCTATACCGAACCAGAGGTTGGAAGAATATTGGGATTTGTCATATTCTTTAAGAGTACTCAAAAAGAGATAAAGGCTTCGTTAGCGACTTAGTAGAAACAAAGAACTCAGATTGGAATTGGTAAGATGGAGTTGGGCAAAAGACTTTAAGGTTTATTGAAACCTCTGTGACATTTACGTGATACTCGAATGCGTTATTTGTGCCATCGAAAATACTGGAGGTAAGCCCTCCGCTGTGGTTGTGCCCAAAAGCAGAACTCAGAAAGATGCTAAATAATTCAGTGATTTTCTGACCTATTTAGTTTGGTTAAATAAGAGCCGGTTGGAGAGCCGGCTCTTTCTTGTTTTGGCAGGCTAAATCCCTTCGTTTTTGGCAATAAGCTCTGCCAGGTCCAGTACTTCCACAGACTCTTCCTTCTCTTTGGTTTTAACACCGTCACGCATCATGGTCATGCAGAAAGGGCAGGCTGAGGCAATAATGTTGGCGCCAGTAGTCAGTGCCTCCTCTGTACGCTCGATGTTGATTTCTTTATTTCCGGCCTCGGCATCTTTAAACATCTGGGCGCCTCCTGCCCCGCAACAAAGCCCCTTGGTCCGGCAGCGCTTCATTTCCACCAACTCGGCATCCAATGCTGCCAGCACTTCTCTGGGGGCTTCATAAATGTTGTTAGCCCGGCCCAGGTAACAAGAGTCGTGATATGTGATCTTTTTACCCTTGAATTCTCCGCCACCGGCAAGGCCTACCTTACCGTCATTAATCAGTTGTTGCAGAAAAGTGGCATGATGTATCACCTCGTAGTTACCTCCCAGCTCGGGGTATTCGTTTTTCAAAGTATTAAAGCAATGAGGGCAGGCGGTTACAATTTTCTTCACCGCATAAGCGTCCATTACCTGAATATTGGCCATGGCCTGCATCTGAAACAGAAATTCGTTGCCAGCACGTCTGGCAGGGTCACCGGTGCAGGTTTCCTCAGGGCCTAATACGGCAAAAGAGATTCCCACCTTGTTCAGTATTTTTATAAAGGCTTTTGTCACCTTCTTGTAACGGTCATCATACGAGCCGGCACATCCTACCCAGAAAAGCACCTCCGGAGTTTCTCCTTTAGCAGCCATCTCGGCCATGGTCGGTACTTGGTTCAAATTCTCACTCATCTGTTTCTATATCAATTCTTAAAAGAATAGTGTCCAATTATTTTATAGCTAAACAGGCAGTCCGACAGCTCTTGTCCGTTGCCTATATTATGCGATATCAGATATCGCTTTCCATCAGCTGATTTCTTATCGACTACAATGCCGATATGCGTAATGGCTCCACCCAGGTTCCAACTCACAATATCACCGGGTCTATAATCTTCTGCCTTTTTTGACTTTGCCAATACCCGGCCATGACGTTCGAAGTACTTCATCAGGTTGGGCACTCTCCGGTGGTCTATATTTCTATCAGTGCTGCTGAGGCCCCATATATTCGGGTACTTGTCAAAGTTGCCCTTCATATCCTCATGTACCTCCTTTTGCAGGTCAATTCCCAGTTTGCGGTAAGCCCTTATCACCACATCGGTGCAGACGCCTTTACCTTCAGGTACATCACCATTCGGGTAAGCGATTGAGAAATAGGCAGGGTCGTATTCTACCTCATCCTGGGTAAGCGCTATGGCAGCCGATGACAGGCGCTCAGCAAAGGGTGTTTCTTGCCCACTTAGCGCAAAGGGCAGCCAGATAAATGATAATATGGTAAGAAGCCTGATCAATTCAGAGTACTGGTTTTATGTTTCTCCATCTACTTTTTGATTTCCCTTTTTATCAGAACGCAGGTTTTTAACCAGTCTTTTCTTTCGCGTTTTCTTATAGTCATTCAAAAGCTTAAAACTCTCAATCTTTCGCTCCCTGAATTTCTCATAGCCCGTAATGAAATCCTGTATTGTGTCAAATGGGCCGCTAATTTTGCCCGGCACTTTACTATCTGCAGTAATGTAAAACTGATTTTCGAGCTTGTAGGCAAGCACCCAGTGCTTGCGAATGATACTTCCCTGGATTTCTATAGGTTCAAAGTCGATCATGAGATAATAAGCCTCAACCTCCGGATTTATCTTTTTGAGCGTTTCAAAAGCAAATCTGGATAGGTCGACACAAATACCACTTCTTACCCTGAAGAATTCATCTGGAGAGAAGATGGCTGTTTTAGGACCATCATTTCTCTTACTGCCCAATGCTATGGCACGTGACATATCATAATGGAAATTCTGGCCTATCCATTGATTGATCTGTTCAACGGATGTCCAATTGCTAATGACTTCAAGGTATTTTGTAGTATCTGTGTCTGATTTGACTCTGTTTTTTTTCGGAGCATCTGAAAGTTTCCGAATCTCATTTTTTGATTGCTGAGCCTGTAGGGAAATACTTGTGCAAAGCAGCATCAAAAGACCTGTTGTGATGTTTTTCATCTTCTTTGGTTTTGTTGATATATAGCTTTGAGACTCATTAAGTATGTCCAGCGTTTAATTACTCTTCTTCTTTCAGTTCATCCGCCCATTTGAAGCGATCGGTTGGCGCAAATTTCCAGGGAGAAAAACTAGTTTCTACATTCTGAAACATGCTGTTCCAGGAGGCCGGTGAACTTGACTCTTCCATGGCGGAGAAACGTCTCATTTCAAGAATGATAGACAGCGGGTCAATATTGATGGGACAGGCCTCTACACATGCATTACAGCTGGTGCAGGCATTGATTTCTTCTTTGGTGATAAAATCTCCCAAAAGTGACTTTCCATCCTCCAGCCCTTTACCACCCTTAGCAATACTGGCTCCAACTTCTTCGGCTCTGTCACGCGTATCCATCATGATTTTGCGAGGAGAAAGTTTCTTTCCGGTGAGATTCGCTGGGCATTGTGAAGTACATCTGCCACACTCGGTACAGGAGTAGGCATTCATGATATTAACCCAACTCAGGTCATTTACATCCTTAGCGCCAAAGCGACCTACCTCTGCAGGTGCATCGCCACTACCTTCAGCAGGCATGCCCAACATCATTTTCACCTCGTTGGTCACGACAGGCATGTTCTCAATTTTACCCTTGGCAAACAGGTTGGAGTAAAAAGTATTGGGAAAAGCCATGGCTATATGCAGGTGCTTGGAATAGGTGACATATACTGAGAAGCCCAGGATACCAATGATATGGAACCACCAGGCAAAACGTTCTACTATGATCAGTGAGCTCACGCTCATACCTTCAAACAGGGGTATTAGAAAGCTGCTGAAAAAGAATTCTCCTGTTACAGGATAGTGATCATCTTTTCCCTGAATCAACATGTCTGTTGCATTCATGGTAAGGATAGCAAACATCAATACAATTTCAATAACCAGAATAAGGTTGGCATCCATGGTGGGCCATTTCTTCATTTCATCGCCACCAAAGCGTTTCACTTTTAAAACATTTCTGCGGATAAGAAATACTATACAGGAAAAGAGTACGCCAATTGCCAGAAACTCAAAAACGTTGATGAGAATAGAATAAATGCTCCCCAGAGGTTTCGCAAAGATTCTGTGCGTACCCGTCAGCCCATCAATGATGAATTCCAGCACCTCCAGATTGATCACAATAAAGCCTACATAGATCAGCATATGGAGAAATGCCGGAATAATTTTCTTAAACATTTTCTTTTGCCCGAAGGCTACCAGCAGCATGGTCTTCCAGCGCTCTGACTTATTATCCGTTCTTCCAGCAGGTTTTCCCAGAAAAATATTTTTACGAATACGACTTACCCGCTGATAGATGAAATAGCCTGCTACTGAGGCAATTAGAAGAAAGGCGATTTGAGATATGTATTGCATATAAACAGAGCCAAAAAGACTCGACTTTGATGTTTCCTGAAATTATTAAAAATGTTTTGCACGATTTAAGTTTTTGTCTACTTTTGTGCTCCCCAATTCAGGGTGCTGTAGCTCAGTTGGTAGAGCATCGGACTGAAAATCCGTGAGTCGGTGGTTCGAATCCACTCAGCACCACTTGGTGACAAAGCCTTCTCGAAAGAGAAGGCTTTACTTTTTTCCAGCCCTTTGTTTCAATACCCACTATGAAATCGTTTGCGTACATTACGCGAATATACAGAATCTGCCCAAAATTTAGTATGCATGCATACTAAATTTTGGCCGGATTCATGGATTTTTACAAGTGTTTGAAAGCCAGATTACCTTAGGTTCACTACTTCTTTTTGGGTAAGAAAACGCCACTTGCCTCGTGGAAGGTCCTTTTTGGTCAGGTCTGCGTACACTACCCGATCCAGCTTGACCACGGTATAACCCAGATGATCGAAGATTCTTCTAACGATCCTGTTTCTGCCAATATGAATTTCTATTCCGAGTACCAGGTTATCAGGGCTTAGCACTGCCAGGTCGTCCACAGGAGCATGCCCGTCTTCAAGCGTTAATCCTTCTGCTATCTGATGAAAATCGTTTTGGGTGATTGGCTTGTCAAGCTGTACCTGGTAGATTTTCTTGATTTTATGCGAAGGATGGGTCAGTTTTTTGGCCATATCTCCATCATTGGTCAAGAGCAGCAAGCCCGTAGTAAGTCTGTCGAGCCTACCTACTGGAAAAATGCGTTCATCGCAGGCATTCTTTACCAAATCCATGACGGTCTTGCGTTCTTCCGGGTCACTGGTGGTGGTGATGAAATCTTTGGGTTTGTTGAGCAAGACGTAAACGAATTTCTCGCGCTTTAATACCTTCTTTTTGTACTGGACTTTATCATTGGGCTCTACCTGATAACCCATTTCAGTCACCACCTGATCATTCACAGTAATCTCACCAGCTTCAATCAGCTTATCGGCCTCTCTTCTCGAACAAATACCTGAGTTGGAAATGTATTTATTGAGCCGAATGGTGATTTTGTCGGGAGTTTCTTTTTTCTTGAAAATTTTAGGGTCGTACTCCGGTCGTTGAGCCGTTTTCTCAGAATTGGTTTGATTAAACCTCTTCTTTTTGCGGGGATTGTTTTTTTTGAAGGCCATAAGCTTGCAGCATCTCTGCTGTATTTGGCGCAAATGTAGGTAAATATCAGGCTGTTGCCTATTCTGTAGGAGGAGGAGTGTTTATTTCCGGAGGAGTGCCCTCCATTTGGTTGCCAATCTCGTTCTCTTCTGTGGCAAAATCTTTAGGAGTAGGCAAATCCTTAAGGTCGTTGATGCCAAAATAGTCCATGAACTTTTCTGAAGTGCCGTAAAGCAACGGTCTGCCCACTTGTTCAGATTTTCCTTTAATCTCAACAAGTTCTTTTTCTAAAAGCTTCTGGACAGAGTAATCACAATTGACCCCTCTGATCTGCTCCATCTGTGATTTTGTAACAGGCTGCTTGTAGGCAATGATCGCCAACGTTTCCAAAGCAGAAGTTGAAAGACGCTTCTTGGATTGCTGTTTTAAAAGAATACTGATACTCGCCTGATATGCAGGTTTGGTAAGAAACTGATAGCCTCCTCCACTTTTAGTGACTTGGAAGGGGTATTGTTCATCTTCGTATTTGGCCTGAATCTGAACGATCGCTTCTGTTATGTCCTTCTCGGGAACCTCAGCCTCAAACATTTCGGAAAGACAACTCTGTAAGTCAGCGTCCTTAATAGGTTTTTCCGAACAGAAAATGAGTGCTTCTATATGATTTCCAAGAAAATCCACACTAGCGCTTGGCTAGTTTGGCTTCAATGGAATGCATGGTGTGGGGTACTGCTTTAAGTCTTTCCTTGGAAATGAGTTTACCAGTATCAATACAAATACCATAAGTTCCGTTTTTGATACGAATCAGTGCATTCTCCAGATTGTTGATAAACTTCTGTTGACGAGCTGCAAGCTGGTTCAGTTTTTCTTTTTCCAGGGTATCGGCACCATCTTCTAAAACCTTCGTGTTATGGCTTGTGGCATCAGCACCAGAGTCTCCGCTTCGCATAAGGCTCTTTTTAAGATCGTTAAGCTCATTTCGCGCCTTGTCAAGCTTGTCATTGATTAATGCTTCAAATTCTTGCAATTCACTGGTTGAATAACGGTTCTTCTCTCCTTGACTCATATCTTTGGTTATTTGCCTTTTAGTGGGCGCAAAATAAAGCTCTGACCACAAATTGCAAAGACTTTCATCAAATTCTTAGTACCATAGGAGATGTGGCTAATTTTATAAAACAGGTATAAAAAAAAGACCCACCAGGGTCTTTCTTTAATTTTTCTTTGGTTTATTTTTCAATACTCCAAATTCAGCATTTGCATACGCTTTGTCATTGATATGCTGTCGATATGCACGCGGTATTTCATTCTGATATATCTCTTCACTACCTCCACTTTCCGTCCCTTCCTGAGATACGAGTCAATAGTATTATTGATCAGGCAGTTCATGATAAATTGTTGATTGATGGTTTATAAGCAATGAATGAAAATAAACATTTGCCTGTCAAAAGCGTAACCTTCGGCTAACATTCGTTAGACATTCTTGATAAAAGGAAATAATAAGTTTGAATAAACTTGTTTGTGTTTTTGGCGAGAGTATTTGACTTTTCAGGAGTCTGATGGGGCTTACAAAAGCAGAGGAGGGATGTTCTTTAGAATCTCCCTTGAATTTTGCTTCTGGATTGTTTTGCTATAACCTGGTACCTATGGCCACGCGCTCCTTACGCATGCTTACATTACCATCGGGAGATATGATTTCAAAAAGTATCATGTAATACCCCACCCGGGCCTTCGATCCGTTTTGATAGGTGCCATCCCATCGGAAAAATCCACTGCTGCCAACCAATGCATTCTGAGCAATGTCATTGACCAGATTTCCTCCGGCATCATAGATTTTGACATTCAGCGTATTGCCGGGATTATCGAACTCAAAGTTGATGGTGGTGAAATTGGCCATGCCGGCCACATCCGGAGCGAAGGTACGGGGCTCAATGTCTACTGTCATTCCAGGGTCAGGCTGTTGTTGCGATTGGGAGTTAGCATAACCAGGGGTAGCAAAGCCCTCCGTGCTGGAGGCCGATTGCCAGTTATTCGGGTCATTGGTTGTTCCGGAAAATCTAATGCGTTCCAGCGAAACACCATCTACATCATCAAGGAGGGGAGAATGGAAATCCTGCGAGTAGTCGAAAAGATCTATTATGAAGTCATTTTCATTGACAACCGAAGTGCTTCCTTCCGTATTGGGCAGAGATGGGAAAGAGGTCATTTCAATTGCATTTTCGAGCTGGGCCCTGGGGTACTGATTGGCAAGGATGGTAATGTCTGTGGTCAGCACTACAAATTCTCCGGGAGCAATGATAGACTCATCTGTGCTCACTTCACGATCTGAAGCTCCTCCTACTAACAACCAGTTTTTTAGATTGATGAAATTTGCGGAGTTGTTGTATAATTCTACAAAACGAACACCTCCTGACCTGGGGTTAAACAGGATTTCGTTAATCAGAATATCACCTGATTCAGCAGATAAGGCAATCACCAGAGTTTGAGAATCGAATCCGGCTGTGATCAGGTTACCACTGCAGTCAGTGATATTTTCACTGCTAATGGTGTAGAGCGTATTGGTTGCTAAAGCAGTACTCGTTGTCAGCGTAATTTCCTTTTTCGCGGCATCTATTGTATAAGCACTGATGTCAACGCCACCTGATAGGTCAAAGCTTCCTATGGTGATATTGCCGATCTCCAATCGCTCGTCATAAGTAAGCAAGATGGTCTGATCTGTTAGTGCTACTGCCCGGATGAGCTTTGGACCAATGATATCGGGATTGGAGTCAGCTACGGAGTTTTGTGCTCCCGGGGTACCTCCATTGGGGTTATCAGATGCCGTCCAGTTATTGGCTTCCTGGCAGGGAAAGGTGATGTCAATCATTTCCAAAGAGTAACCTCCTGAGGCTTTGTCACTATCACGATACCAGTCGTCTGTATAATTGACGCTGAAAATTTCATCAGTACCCTGTCCAATCATAATTTGGTCTCCCGAAGTATTCAGACTGGGAAAGCCTGAGACTGCTATGCCATTGCTAAACTGAGAGGCACCACTGTTGGTACTTAGAATGGCGTATTCTCCAGGGGTAATATTTGCTGCCGGAAGGATGGTGCTGGAAGTCCGATCTGAGAGACTGATTCCCTGAAGGCTCAGGATTCTTCCGGATACATTCAGAATCTCAATATACTCGACCTCTGGCAGGCCCTGTGAGGGAGCAGGGTTGGCCATGATTTCTGTAATAATCAGTTCGTTGGCGGTTGGTATCGCACCCAGAAAGAAGTTTGGCTGAGTGCTGCTAATGGTATTGCCCGCACAATCTGCCAAATCTGAAACCGTCAGAGTAAACTCAGTTCCTCTTTCAAAGGCTGCCGCCAGATTAATCAGCACACTGGTACCAAATTCATCTTCAATTTCTATATCTGAAACGGTTACTCCTCC
>JAAWWF010000017.1 GCA_021404565.1 Roseivirga sp.
GTAGAAAGTTCAACAAGGCTAGGGCACACGACTTCACTCTGTGGCCCTCTGTGCTCCTCTGAGGATCTTTGTGTTATAACTGAATAGGTCCCAGGTATCCACCCTAACAACACTAATCATCCAATTCCCTCCCCCGTCTGATCTTCGATGCTGAAAGGGTTTGTCTCCTGATCCACCCCAACACTAGATAACTAATCAACCAATCACTGATAACTCGCCCGTAGGACGCACATATTAAACCACTACAATACTGATTGGAATGTTACCTCTACACCTCGACAAACCTGATAACTTGTCAGTGAAATATAGACTCTAAACCACTACAACCCCAATGGGAAAATCTGCCTACGCCTGAGTTCCGCTACCTTCTTCCTGCTGCAGCTGCTTTTCGTACAGCTCCTTATACACCCCGTTGCTGGCAAGTAAGCTTTCATTGGTGCCCTGCTCTATAATATGGCCGTCATCCAGCACGATGATCTTATCCGCCAGTTTGGCAGAAGATACCCTGTGGGAGATAATCACCGAAGTACGGCCCTTCATGATTCTCGCCAGGCTATTCAAAATGGTGTTCTCCGTATTAGTATCCACGGCAGACAATGCATCATCCATAATCAGGATACTGGGGTTGCGCACAATAGCCCGCGCAATGGAAGTTCTTTGTTTCTGACCACCCGAAAGCGTGATGCCACGTTCACCCAGCATGGTTTGAAAACCCTCTGGGAAATCCTCTATGTTTTTATAAAGATCCGCATCCCTGGCCGCCTGAATGATTTGCTCTTTGGAAATATTGTCACCCCCAAAAGCAATGTTGTCCTCTATTGTGTCCGAGAAAAGGAATATGTCCTGAGGTACATAGCCGATCTGTGTTCTCAGTGAAGCCAGGTTAAAGCTTCGGATGTCACGGCCATCTACGGAGATATCCCCGGTCGAGGCATCGTACATGCGACTGATCAGGTTAGCGATCGTACTCTTACCGGAGCCGGTAGTGCCAATAATCGCAATAGACTCTCCAGCCTTTACATCAAAACTGATGTCCTTCAGTGCCACGATACCAGAATCCGGGTAAGTGAAATTCACATTTTTGAAGCTGATGTCACCAGCAATATCCGCTACCACATCCTCGGTAGATACAATGCTGTTTTCCTCCTGTAAAAATTCGTTGATGCGTTTTTGAGAGGCAGCAGCCCGTTGTATAATACTCGTAATCCAGCCGAGGGAGGTTACCGGCCAGGTGAGCATATTTACATAAATCACAAACTCGGCAATGTTTCCATAGCTGATTTGCCCTTGTATTACCTGGTTACCCCCAATATAAATGGTCAGGATCACACTCAACCCTATCAAGGCCATGATCAAAGGGAAAAACAAGGCATTTACAAAAATCAACCTGAGCGACTTATGCTTATAATCTTCACTTTCCTTCAGAAAGGTACGGGCCGAATCACGCTCTCTCACAAACGACTTGATCACCCTGATACCGGAGAATGCCTCCTGTACAAAAGTCGAAAGGTTCGAAAGACTCTTTTGAATTTCTTCAGAGCGCTTGTTGATGATGTTGTTTACAAAGTAAATCCCTACAGAAAGCAGGGGCAGAGGCAATAGTGCGTACATGGTGAGCTCAGCATTTACCCTGAGCATCTGGTAAATCACCATGGGGAAGAGAATAAGCAGATTGACCCCATACATAATAGCAGGCCCGAGGTACATCCGTACCCGACTCACATCTTCAGAGATACGGTTCATCAGATCACCCGTATTGTTCCTTCTGTAAAAGCTCAGTGGAAGTGACTGGTACTGCTCGTAGATTTCATTCTTCAGGTCATATTCAACCTTCCGCGACATCACAATGAGCGTCTGCCTGACAAGAAAGAGAAAAAAGCCTCTCAAAAGTGCCATCAGTATCATGAGCGCTCCCAGAATCAGCACTCCCTTTTCCAGTTCATTGAAAATAGAAGAACTTAGCTCTCCACCCTCAAATACCCTGTAAAGCGTAAAGCTCTCTGTAACATAGTCGAGAGCATACCTTACCACACGTGCCGGCCATACAGCAAAATAATTGGAAATGACCAGGAACAGGAAACCTAAAAGCAGCAGATGCTTATACTTATATAGGTACTTGTTTAAGTGACTTAATTCTTTCACGTTTTATTTAAGAGTCTGTCTATAAAGCCGGTGCCTGAAGAAGAATGTTCAAGATCAAAGCGTGCAAAGTTTCAAAAGGCGAAGCTCCCTTAAAGGAGCAGGTGTTTTTGAAATTAGCATAACGCAGATATTAAGCATTATGAACAGACACTATCTAAACAGAAATGGCAAAACAAAGGTTGCCCGTGGGTCCTTTTATTATTTAGATAATGTTATTTTTTGGACTACTTTTGCGGGAAATGGAAATCGCCAAATCAGCAAGAGATGCGGCAAATATAAGTAAACTATAAAACGAAACTAATGGTGGAAGTAAACAGCCCGGAAAAAGTAGGAAGCGTTTCAGTTTTTGCTGAAGCCTCCAGACTAGGACACGAGCAGGTAGTGTTTTGCCATGATGAACCAACAGGACTGAAAGCAATCATTGGCATTCACAATACCGTACTTGGCCCCTCATTGGGCGGTACCCGCATGTGGAATTATGCCACGGAAGAGGAGGCCGCAATTGATGTGCTCAGACTGTCTCGGGGTATGACCTATAAAGCGGCTATCTCTGGGCTTAACCTTGGAGGAGGTAAAGCGGTAGTCATCGGAGACCCTGCCCAACTAAAAAATGAAGCATTTCTCAGAAGGTTTGGAAAGTTTGTAGACAGCCTGGGTGGTAAATATATCACTGCTGAAGATATGAACATGAAAACCAGCGATATGGAATATATCGGCATGGAAACCAAACATGTTACCGGACTTCCTGTTGAAATGGGTGGTAGTGGCGACCCTTCACCTGTCACCGCTTATGGTGTATATGTAGGAATGAAGGCAGCTGCCAAAAAAGCCTATGGTTCAGATTCACTCAATGGCAAAAAAGTATCCGTTCAGGGAGTGGGGCAGGTAGGAATGTACCTGGTAGAACACCTGGTGAAAGAAGGAGCGGAGGTGTATATCACAGACATCAATCGTGACAAGCTCGCGGCTATCTCTAAAAACACCGGAGCCAAAGTGGTGGAACTTGACGAAATCTACGATCTGGATGTTGATATTTATGCCCCCTGTGCCATGGGAGCCACCATCAACGATGACAGCATCAGCAGGCTGAAATGCCAGGTGATAGCCGGAGCAGCCAACAATCAGCTCAAAGATGAGGTGAGACATGGTAACATGCTCATCGATAGAGGTATGGTGTATGCCCCAGATTTTGTGATCAATGCCGGAGGAATTATCAATATTTCTTCAGAACTGAAAGGTGCATACAATAAAGAGCAAGCTTACTCGTGGACAGAGAAGATATTCGATACTTGTATGAATATCCTTGACAAAGCTGAAGCTGACAAAATACCTTCTCAGGAAGCTGCCATGCTTTTGGCTGAAAAGCGCATCGCAGATGTTGGGAAAATTAAACTTTCATTTTAATATTGTTGTCTGTAGCTTCATATGCTACAGACACCTTTTTATTTTTGGCCGTTCTTTAAATTACTGAAATGCTCAATCGGAGATCTCTTAGAGTAAAAGCGATGCAAACGCTATTCGCCTTCGGACAATGTCTCGAGGCAAACTACAATATTGGCCTGGCTGAAATTGATGCTGCCTTTCAGCCTGACCTCAATTCCATGGATGCTCCGGATCATGAATTGCTCGATGCCAATAAGAAACAAGGCAAACGCGTACTGGAGCATAAAGTGCGTGGCGCAGAACTAAATGAATCTGAAGCCATTTCCAAAGAAGCCGAGGCTGCTGCCAATAATGCCTACAAGAATTATTTACTGAACCATAAGAAAGACTACGACCACTTTGCCAGGCAGATGGTGCTTGATGCAGAGTCTCTGGTAGATCGTTTTCTGGAAGTCATCAGCCTGATGATAGCCTGGTCTGACTATAGTAAGGTTGAGGCTGGTAAGAAAGCAAAGCTAAGCCCTGAAAGACTTTTGACAGGTGACTTTAACCTTTCTAAAAATGCTGTAGTTAATTTTTTCAGAGAATCTTCCAAGGTACAGGTGGCCCTGGTTAAAAAAGATATCTCCTGGGAAAATGATGAGGACAGCATTAAAAGCTGGTTCAAGGATGTGGTTAAGAAAGACGATGCCTACGATAAGTACCGCAGAATCGCCAATCCATCATTCGATGATGACAAAAACATTGTGGATCACCTGATCAAGCAGCTCATTTTCAAAAATGAGATGATCCTGTCGATGTTTGAGGCAAAAGATATCTTCTGGGTAGAAAATAAGGCAATAGTACGCAGTCTTGTTACGCGCTCCATTCGCGATCTGGATGCCCAAAGTATCCCCAAAGAGTTCAGACTCCCTGATTTTTCCAATAACTGGGAAGAAGATAAAGTTTTCTTCAACCTCGTATTTGAGGCAACCGTAGAAAACGATCGGGAGTATAGTGAGATGATTGCCGCGAAAACCAAAAACTGGGAAGTAGACAGGTTGGCCATAACCGACCAGATAATACTTAAAATGGCCATTGCAGAGCTACTGAATTTTCAGAGCATTCCTGTAAAGGTTACCATTAATGAGTATATTGAGCTCTCAAAAAATTACAGTACCCCTAAGAGTAAACAGTTCGTTAATGGAATTTTAGATGTTATTTCTGATGACCTTAAAGAATCTGGGAAACTAAAGAAGAGTGGAAGGGGCTTGTTAGACAATAAATAGCGTAAAGAAATGAGTAAAGGATCGAGTAATGTTTTGGCATTTTTAATTGGAGCAGCCACAGGAGCTATTATTGGTATTCTGTATGCACCGGATAAAGGAGCTAATACACGAGACAAACTCTCTTATCAACTGGATAAGTATAAGAAACAGCTCGAAGAATTGCTGGACGACCTCATCAATGGTAAGACAGAGATTTCGTCTACCGCCAAAGAAGAAGGTAAAAAGGTGGTGTCTGAAGCAAGACAAAAAGCTGAACGTCTGCTCAGTGATGTGGATGATCTGATTGGTCAGATTAAATCCGGAGAAGAAGAATGAACCTAAAATGGATATTCATACCGGACGTTGTCTTCAACTGAGGCTTGAGTTCCAAAAACTATTGAAATAAAAACTATAAATCATGAAAACAAGATTAAGCCTATTCTGTGTAGTAGCGTTACTCTTCGTAGCAAGCTCTTGCGGTAATGCTGATATGGAAAAGAGGGTTGCTAACCTCGAAAGAAGATTAAACCAGCTTGAAAACAAAGGTGTGGTAAGAACACAGCCATCTACCCCCGTAGCTTCGCCTCAGGGTGTTGAAGAGCCTGTGGCTTCCAATGCATCTTTCAAGTGGGATAACACACTTTACAACTTTGGTACTATCAAACAAGGTGAAGTAGTAAACTACACTTTCAAATTTACCAACAACGGCACTGAGCCATTGCAAATTGCCAGCACTTCTGCTTCATGTGGTTGTACTGTGCCTAAGCATACCAAAGAGGCTATTCCTCCAGGTGGAACCGGTGAGATCGTTGTAAGATTTGACAGTAAAGGTAAGTCAGGTCAGCAAAGCCCTGTGATTACCGTAGTAGCCAATACAAGTCCAAGACAGACACGCTTGAACCTGCGTGGATTTGTTCAGACATCTTGATAATTTTGATAGTATAGAATGATTAATTCGATTTTATTACATGCCCCTGCAGGAGGCGGAGGATTTAATACACAGTCACTGATACTATTTGGTGGTATTGCTATTATCTTCTACTTCTTTATGATCCGTCCTCAACAGAAGAAGCAGAAGGATCAGAAAAACTTTATCAATGAAATTAAGAAAGGTGATCGGATTGTTACTATCGGTGGTGTACACGGCCGTATAGCAGAACTTGACGATGAGACCGTAACCATTGATGTGGAAAAAGGAGCAAAAATAAAGTTTGAACGTTCAGCGATTTCATTGGAGGCGAGTAAAAAACTAGCGGATAAAAGCTAGCTGAATCTCCTTGAGAAGCGCTGAGGAAATAATAGACAGACTTAAGGGCTCTTTCAACGCTCCGCGTACGAAAGACGAAAAAATAAAGGTGGTGGTATTTTGTATCATAATATCCACCACCTTTTGGTTTTTTAGTGCTCTGAACAAATCTGACTATGTTACCCAGATAAATTACCCTATCGAGTTTCAGTACAATGAGGAGGTCTTTGTAGCCGTTGACCCGCTGCCAAGAAATGTTCGTCTGGAGGTTAGCGGAGGTGGTTGGGACCTCATGACTCGTTCCTTTGGCTTTGGGATGGAACCCATCCTCATCAGGTTGGATGACCCGACACAGGCAGGTTTCAAACTTGCCAGCTCCTTAAGAGGAGAAATTACGCCCAAACTAGATCCCGTGGCAGTCAATTTTATTCTCAGTGACTCTATCCTCTATCATATTGAAAGGAGAGTCACCAGAAGCATACCTCTGGCTTATGACAGTGCCTCAATCTTGCTCGAAGGTGATTTCCGGCTGACCTCAGCCGTCTCTCTTAGCCCGGCTGCCATTCAGTTTACTGGACCTGAAAGTCTGGTGAATGCCCTACCTGATCCCTACATCATACCGGCTGCAGAAGATGCGGTAGATGAGTCTGTAGAAGAAAGCTTTGATATACCCCTGCCAGAATCGGACCTTATCGTCAATGACTTGTCTGAGACAGTTATTAAGTTTGAGGTAGATGAGTTCGTCTCGTATCAGAGAAGTATACCTGTGATGAAGCTTAATTTTACTGACTCCACCCTGGCGCTCAGCCCTGCTGCTGTAGATGTGAGCTATAGTATCAAACGATCTGAAGAGGTAATGGCGGATTCGCTTGATATCATGCTGATTGCGGACTTTTATAGCTATAACGCTCAGGATTCTACTGTGAATGTATCTGTTGCGGTTAAAGCCACGCACATACAGGATTTGGTCATTCTGGAAGAAAAAATCAAAGTGACCCGGAATGAATAAGCCAATACTCGTGGGGCTTACCGGAGGCATTGGTTCAGGGAAAACCACAGTTTCCCGTATGTTTAAAAGCCTGGGCGTTCCTGTCTACTATGCAGATGATCGGGGTAAGTGGCTCATGGTATCCGATCAACAACTCAAATCTCAGATCATTGAGGCCTTTGGAAAGGAGAGCTACGATAGTGAGGCAGGGCTCAATAGAGCATACCTGGCGCAAAGAGTCTTTTCAAATGACGAAGAGCTGCTAAGGCTCAATGAGCTGGTGCATCCTGCGGTAGGGCGTGATTTTGAGGTCTGGGTTCAACAGTATGCTGACAAATCTTACCTGATCAAAGAAGCAGCCCTGATCTTTGAGGGAGGCTCTTATAAGCATCTGGATAAGATCATCACGGTATCCGCTACCAAAGACGAACGCGTGCATAGAGTACTACTGCGCGACCTCCAGCGAAGCAGGGAACAGGTACTTGCGATTATGGAAAAGCAGCTGAGCGAAAATGAGCGGAAGCGAAGGTCAGATTATATCATAGATAATAATGGCAAGAAACTCGTCATTCCCCAGGTGCTCAAAATTGACGAGGAACTCAGGGGCTTGTAGCCAGTAGCACTTCAATCAATAATCTTTGACTGAGAATCTCGCGTAACTCCATTCAATGGTATTACACGCCTTCCCTTTCCCTCTTCCAGGGGGAACACAAGGGGGGGGGCTCTTCTGGAGAATACGAGGGGTGAGACTCAGCTAGCTACTGAGCCCAGGGAAATCTGGTCCTGGTAAAACTTCATCCGGGAATGATTGAAGTCCAATGGGGTAATCTTTTCGATCAGGTCAAGTTTATGGTTGTAGAAAACCTCTACATAGGAGCCATGCAGCAGATACAAATTGATTTTATAACCATAGTACCGTATGGCCACAATAAAACTAGCTTCAGTATAAAGCTGCCTTATCTGATCTTTTTGCTCCAATTCCAGAAAGTTGAAAAGGGAATGCTCCATAACTAAATATAGGGATTTACCTACTAAAGTCGGAGTCCTTAAGAATGCAAAGTGTGATAAAAAAGACTTTTCTCTGCAATAGTAGTCTTGTAGGCAAAAAGGTAAAGGCCTTTGCCCAGATATTCATTATGAGCAGACTTAAACACAAACGGGTAGCAATGCAATTCGCTCAGGGCCTGTATGGCGTCCTTAAAGGAAGAAGCACGCCAGTACTTCCAGTGTTTGCACTGCATGTCTTGCCTGATAAGCGCTTCGATTTTAACAATATTTTCCGCGGTGGTGATGCCTATACGCCAGACAAAGTTCTGATCCGCATAATACATATTATTGTCAATCCACTCTTTTATGCTCAGTTGCATAGCGCTCTCCTGAACACCAGTAGGAAAGTCAACTGAAGTTGACAATTGGTTGGTTAGTTCCATTATATGGGCCTGTTAATATGTCGCGGTGCAATTGGTTGTCGATCAGATAGACCTGTTTATAAATCTATGCCATTCGACAGTAGTGAATTAACGGCTTAAAAAACTAAGAATCAAGAATTTACAACTTAATTTGATGAATAGAGATGAGAGTTTATTGTACTCGGATTAGAAATAAGGGGGCTTGCAGATAGGTTCTTGTTACAGAGAGGTATAAATCAGCTCTT
Source organism: Roseivirga sp. (assembly GCA_021404565.1). GTDB lineage: Bacteria > Bacteroidota > Bacteroidia > Cytophagales > Cyclobacteriaceae > Roseivirga. Next base: position 8,661 of record JAAWWF010000017.1, read on the forward strand.
TTTCAGGTACATCGATTTGTTTACCAATTTAATATCGTAGCCGATTTTATTAAGGGTGTCTGCGACCAGGTTTGGGGTTTCTATAGGGTTGTCGGTATTGATGGCCCGTGTCAGGGTGCGATAATTAATCTCAAAGTCATCGCAAAATTTCTTCTTTGCCCCGCGTTTATCTCCGTAGTGTTCGATGATATACTCGTTGATAATACCAATAGCCCGCTCGTAAGTTATACCTTCGCGCTTCTTTTCACGATAGAGGTATATGGCAAAAAGCACGATCAAAATCACTACCAACGAGACACTCGCAATGATCATAATTTCAGTATAATTCCCCTGTTCCAACTCCGTTCTGTGGTGATAATCTAGTAAGTCCACAAAGTTGGTTAATTTTTTGAAAGATAGCTAAAAATGAGTTTTGGGCCGAAAACTGACATTCTATATTCGATTATTATAAAAAACAGCCCAAATTTTAAGGTCCAACGATCAATGGAGCTTAAAGTCCAATAACTCTTGCCCTACTTCTGCCCGGAACCGTTGGTTTTTTTTTGAGATGAGAGCAACTTCCTTCTACCAAAACATACGAAGAGATGAGAGCACTTAAGGCAAAAGATTTTTTAAAGATAGTCACGGGCAACGATCTGGAGTTTCGCATGACTGGCTATCAGTTCAAACTCATAGAAGATGTACGTGTCGAAAATGTAACCATCAGTCACGACTTCTCTTTCGCGAAATGCAAATTCAAAAATCTGCATTTCGAAAACGTGACCGTCAAAGGTTCTTTAGAATTTGACCAATGCCATGCAAAATCCATTGGCATTAAAAACTCCGATTTTACTGAGCTGTCCATGCAGGCTGTCAGAATGGATAGCTTCTATGTATGTGGCAATCGCTCTATTGGTACATTGAAAATCAATGCCTCTCTTATCAATGATCTGGATATCTCAGAAAACCACCGTTTTGATGCCTTACATATCGGTTGTGCCAATGAGATTAAGAAGGCCCTGCTCACATCCAATGGCTTTCACAATGGTCATGGTGATTCATCTCATGTTTATCTCTGTCCTGAGCGCTTCTGTCACCTTGAGATCGACCGACTGAACTCAGGTAAGCTGGAATTCGGAACTTTCGGAGAGTTCGCCAAAATGCGCGTAAATAATGTGACAGCGGCCGAGGTGGCTCTTCAGAATTGCAGCAACGAGAAATCAGATGTGGTCTTTACCAATATTAAACCCAAAGAAGATGGTACTACTAAGTTTACTATTACTAATTCAAAAATCGGACCCGAAGTCTTTGAGAATAAAGAAATTAAAGAGTTTGATCACTTTTCAGCGGAGAATAGCTCAATAGCAGAAGAATTATCAATGCTCAATCATATCAGCCAGCGTAAAAGGGGAAATCTGAGTAGCAAACTTGCCAACTTCCTGTTTTTTACCTGGTAATATAAACCAGCCCAGGGGCACAGCTCAACCAGAACTTTTTCATAGTAACCAATAGTATAGTCTCAGAGAAGGCCTGTTCAAACAGGTCTTTTTTGGTTGAATCGTTTCATTATTATGCTCATTCTCAATCTGGAAAACAGATTGGGTATTGGAGGTAGTTGAATATTAATCCGCGAAGCTGAGGCGCAAAGATTAGTTACAAAAAGTTATCCCTTAAACCTGACTTTCCATAAGCACAAGGTTTTAACCCGGTTTATGCTATAGGAATCGTAATGAAGTCGTAAATCGCAAGGAATCAGGAAGTTTGGCTTTGATAGCATAGCACCGCTATGGTGAGAAGACAAACGAAGCGTAGCGGCTGATTCAAAGTGAGTTACGACTGTAATAGATAGTCTATTGCATTATCCGGGTTTAATTGTTTCTTAAGAGGATTATGGTAGTAGAGTTAATTCCCCTACTGGACAGGAGGGGTTAGGGGTGGTTGACTTTATATCCTACGTGAAACTCAGATGCGACATAAGAAGACCTTCCGAAAGAAACTTCGAAGCTCTAATCCCCATTGCTTTCCTATGCTGATCTCTTGCTCATATGGCTTCAGCGATGGTGCAGGTACGTAGAATCCCTTCGGGTTATGTTGTGCCACCAGTAACGATTTTTATCCGGGTTGAAATACAGTCTGATCCATTATTCACTTTCGGGTTGTTCTATCTGCGTGGGGTGACGTTACCATCCAGAGTGTCCGTTAGGTATCTCGTTATTTTCAGTGGGAATGGCAGAGAGGGGTAATAATAGGCAGACTCAGGAGAAGAGGATCAGGTCTTGAAAGACTCTTCTATATAATAGGTGCGATTCATCAGTACTACCCTGGGGCCTATTTTGCTTAGTGCTTCACCAATTACCTGGGGAGAAAGCACCTCATCTGATGAAGTATTTAATACCGCCACAAGCGATTCTTTCTCTGATATGCCATATTCGTCACAAAAGCGCTCCTGGCTTCCTGCCTGTGTTCCGTATTTCTGATTGATAAAGGATTTTAGCTTTTGTATGGCAAGGGGGTAGCTAATGCCTTCTCTCTTTTTGTGTAAATAAAGATAGAACGCAAAAACTCCAATCAGCACTACAAAGACGGTAGAGCTGGCATAAAATATCCACTCGTTAATCTGGCCCTCCATTACGTTAAGTCACCTCAATGTATACAGCAAAATTACCTCATAAGATTTTACTAACCTAATTTGTGGGGTTTAATATTGCATTTAAATATTCAAAAAGTCTAATTATGAACTTTGTGCAATAATTTTAAGGTTGCACACAATTAATATTGACTTAATACTGCTTCATTTATGCATTATAATAACCTTTTCGCGCTACCCAAAAGGCTGCCATCCAGAGGATTAGGGTAATATAAATGACAGCTTCGCGAATAAAGGTAAGTTGCCACAGAAGCTCCATTGAGTTTTCCTGGGCCACTCTGAAAAAGGCCCAGACAATCAGCACCCCAAAGTGTTTTATGGCCAGTCCTGTCGCTACCCAGAACATTGGACTTCTGGCCAGGTTTTCGACCTGGCTATCGAAGCGAAGCTGTAGCAATTGCCTGATGGCCAATGACCCCACCAACAGATTGATAAATACATAGGTGTAGCTGTTGTATTTGGTAAAGCCATCTTCAATCAGTAATCCCTCCGTCAGGTTTACTATTATGATCAGTACAAGGGTAGCTTTAACAATGCGTCTTGTCTTTTTGTGCTGAGCCAGTGGGTATAATATGGCAGCAAACATAATGGCTTCGTAGGGAGCAAAAATATAGCTGGTGTATATGTTGTTGCCGAGGCTGCTGGTATACTTCGAGATGGAGAATACAAAAATCCCCACGATCACATGGATAAAGAGCAGCTGTAGCCGTTTATCATGAGCCCGGTAGGCCAGTGTGCCAAGTATAAGAGTGGCGAAATCCATATAGAGCATATGGTCGCCCAGAAAGCGGGTAGCAGATTCTATATTCAATTGGGGTCAGGAGCAGGTCAAAGGATTAATAACTCCTTTTAGGATGGGTTGTTTAGGTGGCTAGATTGGTGATGTTTCTAGAATTGTTTTTTTTTACTTTCCAAAGAGCAATGGACTGAAGAAGGATGTTTAGATAACTTATAATTATCCTGGTGAAGGCCATAATCAATAGGGTGTCATCTCCTGCAATTTGAACTGTTCTGAAAAAGGCCCAAATTATTAACGTTCCAAACTGATAGATTGCAACCGAGATCGCAATCCAAAACATGGGTTCGCTTATTAGGTCATCAATCATGTTGTCAAATCGTAGGCTTAGTAGTTTTCTAATAGCCAAACTACCAAGTAGGATGCACACAACAATGTAGGTCAAGCTATTAAAAAGCTCAACACCTCCATCAGCAACAAAGGCCTCTATAAAATTTAGGGCTATACCTATCCCTGCTAGACTTAAAACCAACCCCTTTATTAATTTGCTGTCTGATTTTGGAAAGAGTATATAAGTGACGAAGATTATTTCCAAAGGGGCATAGATATAGCTGAGGTATACGTTGTTGCCGATTTTTCTTGTAAAATAACCTGCAACGACAATGACTGCACCGAGAACGATAAAATAGAAAAAGGCCTTTAGTCTTTTGTCTTTGATGGGTAAAGCACGTAGGCCAATTAGTAGAGGTATTAGAACCAGAAACACTTTTAAATCGGCTAGTGTCATGCCTAACGAGAGTAAATCAACTATTACCATGATGTGTTAATTTAAATAGTTTTTCTGGTCCTTTAAAGTTATTAGTTGTCGCTTCCACAGAAAGGCGGGCAGAAATCCACACCATTCAAGGAGGTGTCAGGGTCTTCATCATCTCCCGGGTCCTTCATTCCGTCAAGGTGATAGCCATTCAAAACGGCTGAATCTGTTCCGTCAGCCTGTTCAACAAAAACTGCTTGGTATTTATTGATTTCAAAATCCTTGATATTCTTCTTGATAGCTTCTTCTCCTAGATAGAAGAATTGCATATCTCCCTTTTCTAGAGGGAATTCAGCATTCCAGTTGTCTCTCGCCTCTTCGAATTCACCAGAACTGATTGTTTCACTAGTGTCAAAGGCCGTCAGTATTTCGCCTTCGCCATTTATGGCTGCCATGATAGGGGTGTATTTTCCGTTTTTATCCAACCCATTACAAAACTTTACTCCATGACAATTAGAATCCTCCATGCTCTTTACCATAATATCAAACGGAATTGAGAAGGTATCTGAAGGGTATTTTTCGTTTTTGGAATTCTTCTTCCAGCGAGCCTGTTCACTCTTGGCTTTCTTAACTCTGATGGGTCTGCCCTTGTCTCTCGGGTACTTGTCTTTAGTATTCATATATGTAAGTTATTTGGTGTTTCGTACCCTATGAAATTAGCAGGTATGTACATATATGACAAATGTCAACTCTGAAATTAGCTAATTATCCTTTAAACATTATGTCTTTGTGTAGATTATTCTATGAAAATGAAAACTTAGTTGAAATAAGTGAAGAGCAGACTTGCTTTCACACTAGCTACTTTTGTTGACTTGTATTAATTATTTTTGATGAACTTTACATAATCCTACTCTCGTGTAGGTGATACACTTACTTGGAAACAGCCTGTTTATCCTTGCTGTTTACCATGCTTTCTTCCAAAGCCACAGCCTCTTTTTAACATATATCAAAGTACTTTCATTCTGATGAAAGCTTTGTGCAATTTTCTCTTTTGAAAGGATTCTTAGGTGGGCATAAATCATATCTTCGCCATCAGATCAATGTAAACAATTTAAAAATCCTTAATCATGAAGAAATTTATCATAATTCTACTCTTAGCTTTATTTACTGCTGGCATTTCATCTTGTGCATCCGAAGGTTTCGATACAGACCCTGTAATTCCTGAAGTTCAGGTGGATGATCAGGCTGGAGAAACAGAGGAAGAAGAGGAGGAAGGAATAGAGCCACAGTAGTCTAGAATACTGTTCGGTTACCATAAAAAAATGGGTATATGTTACGAGCATATACCCATTTTTATTTACTTTGGAAACTATTACTACAGCTAAAAAAGGTGCAAAAACACTTCACATATAAGATTTTGTTGATGATGATTCTTCTGATGTTGGTCACATCAGTTTTTGCACAAAAACATAGAGAAGAGCTCAGAGAGAAATTGAGTGAGTCTTATACTTTTATTAAAGAAAACCCTCAAGAAGCTGTTAAGCGTTCGTCAGATGCTTACAACATGATCAAGGATATTGATGACGATTATATTAAGGTCATTGGATTGAGTGGGCTTGGATATGTCAGCTATAAAGTTAGAGATTACGAATCAGCGTATCTGAATTTTACTTCCGCCTTAGAATTGTATGAAAGTTTGGATACTACTGACTATCAGAGTTATTTGAGTATTCTTCAGCATCTGGGCATGGTGCACTCTAAGTTCAGCAACTATGATAGTTCTATAGAGTATCGGAAAAGATCCCTTAAAGTCGCTAAAGATTACAACGATAAATTCCCTGAATTAGCCAAAGAGAAGGGAGCTAAAAGACTGTTGAATGATATACCGTACTTTTTGGCGGTTGAGTATGAAAAGAAGGGGGCGCACCAAACAGCGGGTAAAATGCTGATGAGGTTGTGGGAAGAAGCTGAAGACAAGGAGGATATTGTTACCCATGCCAGAGTACTTAATAAACTGGGAGTTATTAAGAAGAAAAACGGGGAGTATAGGGAGGCTTTGGAGTACTTCGGATTAATAGTAGCCGAGAAAGAAGTCTCTAAAAAATACAAAGCTATGGCTTATCATAACCTGGCTGAGACTTATATGGTGCAGGGGAATTACGGTAAGGCTGAGAGTTTCTATTTAAATGCCCTGGATTTCAAAAAAGAGATTGGTAATGCCCGTTCTACTTTTATTACCTATCAGGGGTTAGGAGAACTAGCCTATAGAAAGGGTAATATGCTGGAGGCTATTAAGCATTGGGAGACTGGTCTAAGCATCTTTGACAAGGTAGAAGGAGAACCGGGTCTATACTCTATTTACAATTCATTACAGCTGGCCTATATGGATATTGATATTGAAAAGGCGAAAACCTTTAATCAGACCCATATGCAGCTGAATGACTTCTATGTACGCAATCAGAGCCTGCAGCGTGAAGATGATGCTGATAAGCGTGAAGCTTTAAGTATGCTTATTGACAAACAGCGCCAGAAACGTATTGATGCCGCTCAGCGCGCGGATTTTATCCGTCAATTCTGGCCGGTATTCCTTGGGGTAGCACTCCTCGTACTTTTCTCTATGATCCTGGGGGTACGCTACTATATGGCCCTCAAAGCCAACAAGCTCCTTACCAGCAATCAGCTCAAAATGCAGGAAGCTCAGGCAGGCTCTGATACTTCTGAAAAAGCAGAAGATTGAGATAATACAAAAATATTATTAAATTTGTTATACTGATTTCACCTTTTACATAGGTGAGGTCCCTTTCATCTAATGGTAGAATCGGAGAATAAATGTGCTTTCAGTCGCTGAGAGCGCGTTTTTATAGATATCCGACACACACTGCTCTCAGCGTATCACGCTGACTACGAATATTCACAATTTCATAGGAATAAAACCAGTTTCACAGCTGTGAAAGGTTTGCGGAGCTCGTAGCTCTGTAGGTCTGGATCTGCCTGGACTGAAGATATTTTATTAGAAACAATCAATGTAAACAACTTAAAAACCTAAATCATGAAAAAGTTACTCGTAATCCTACTCTTAGCATTCTTTACTGTTGGTATCACTTCTTGCGCTGAAGACTTTACTGAAACTGATCCTATTGCTCCTGAAATCAGCAATGTTGTTGATGGTCCTGATAATGGAGAGTCCGAGAAAAAGAGAAAAACCAGGGTGAGGAAAATGGTAAAAACTGGCAGCTGATCACTCCTAAAATATCGGTATAAGTATTGAGCTTATACCTTTTTTTCATATTTTGTACTCTGCTTTTGGTACAAAATATGGCTTGCAAGCGATTTACATTAAGATTTTTGTTGTTGACACCACTAGTTTTGTGGTGCGCAACAGTGTGCGCTCAAAACCCTAGGCAGGCCTTTAACGAGAAATTTAATAAAGCCCTTGATTTAGTGGCTGATGACCCGAAGAATGCTATAGATATTGGGTTTGAAGCCTACTACATAGCACGGGATTCAAGGGATTACTGGGCAATGGCGATTGCAAGGGCTGGTATTGGTTATATTAGTTATGAAGTAGGTGATTATAAAGCATCTTATCAGAATTACGTTGATGCTCTTGAGTCTCTTGAAAAGGCAGATACGGTTGACCTGTCAAATAAGGTGATTATTCTGAATGAGCTTTCACTTATTCAATCGGACTTTAATAATCATGATGAGTCAATTCATTATAGTAAAGTGGCGCTAAGGGCTGCCAAGGAATACGTTAAAAAGTACCCTGATCATGCCAAAGAGAATGACCAATTGAGATGGTTGGTTGATATACCTTATTATATGGCTATTGAATACCAGGCCAAAGGCGCACATCAAACGGCAGGTAAGCTACTGGTGGATCTATGGGAACAGGCAGAGGATAAAAATGATATAGTTACTTATGCTCAGGTGTTGAATGAATTGGGGATTGCCAAAATGAATAATGCGGAATTCAAGGATGCACAAGAATATTTTGGTTTGGTTGTCTCAGGGCAAGGTGTTTTTGATGATGATAAATCAGTAGCATATCATAATCTTGCTTATACCTATATGAGACAAGGAAACTTGGATAAGGCTGAGAGTTATTACTTAATTGGTCTTGACATGGCCAAAAATTTGGAGGATGATCTTTCTCAATTTATTACTTATCAAGATTTAGGTGAGTTGGAGCACATTAGGGGAAACAGTGAAAAGGCGATAGAATATTGGGAAACAGGGTTGAGTGTGTATGATCAATTGAATGGAGATCCAGAGCTATATAGTGTATATAATTGGCTCCAGTTGGCGTACATGGATATCGATGTTGAAAAGGCAAAAGAGTTTAATAAAACTTACGCTCAACACAATAGCTTTTACGTACAGAATCAAGCTTTTCAACGTGAAGAGGAGGCGCAAAATCGTGAGGAACTTATTCGTTATATTGATGAACAAAGGCAAAACCGGGTCGATGCGGAGCAAAGAAATCAATTTATCCAACAATTCTGGCCCGTCTTTTTGGGCGTAGCTTTGCTGGTAATCTTCTCCATCATCATGGGGATTCGTTACTATAGAGCACTTCGTGCCAATAGAGGACTGGCTCAGGCACAGCTCAATACCCAGGCTGCGGGGGCTCCTGTCGAAGACTAATAATATCACTCACTTTCTTAAGATTACTCCTTATCCAGTTCCTGGTTGAGTCTTTCTATTATTTGTCGCAATCTGATGTTTTTTCTGTGTAGTCGGTGGTGATCTGAATTGGGGTCTCTCAATCTGGGAGTTTTGCCATGTAGAAACCAATCGGGATTTACCTGTGGGTGGGTTTTTAAGATGCCTACAATCACTTTCCAGGAAGGAAATGCACCTCGGTTAAGAATCTGGGTAAAAGTCGCAGGGGCAATCCCTAAAGCATCCGCCAGGCGCTTAGGGTGACCATTGTAAAATTCATCTATTATCCACCGGATTCTTTCAGCCGGATGGTGATTGAGGCTCATCATTACTAAGATATAGTTTTATAAGGAAGCTCTTACCTTTTTCCTTATGAATTACTAAAATAAATTCAAACGCTTTATATTGTAATTATTCAGAATAACGGAATAATTAATAAGAATATAAAATATTAATCGCTGATAAAAGTAATTATTTAAGACCTAACGAACGTTTGGGAGTTTTTGTAATTGTATTAGTATTTGAAATCTAAAGTTATTGCCTGCTGGTTGTGTTTTTGTGAGCAATTGGAAGAGCCTTGACAAAGACTTTCAGAGGAGGATGAATAAAAAAAAGACCGACTCAGATACTTCTGAGACGGCCTCTTTTTGTTTTTGGGTGAAAGACCGGATTCGAACCGGCGACCTCCTGAACCACAATCAGGCGTTCTAACCAACTGAACTACAATCACCATAAGCGGTTTTCTTAGCTTTAACTCATAGAAATGAGATAAATTCCGTCCACCGTTTGTTGTTGGGAGTGCAAATGTAAAGCAAAGCCCTGAATTTACAAATACCTGTTTTTAGAAATTTTCACCAAAGATCTCAGCGATCAAAAGCGAGGCGCTGGCCGGTAGTGCCTTCTATGAGTTTACCCGCCTCATATACCAGGTTGCCGGAGACAAGCGTGTGGGTAACTTTAGATTTGAATTGGTGGCCTTCAAAGGGAGACCAGCCGCATTTGGATAGTACATTGCTTTTGCTTACCTCCCAGGGGCTTTGCAGGTTTACAATGGCCAGATCGGCATGATAGCCTTCGCGCAGGTAGCCGCGTCTGTCAATTTCGAAGAGCGTGGATACAGCATGTGCAGATTTCTCTACAATCCGTTCGAGGCTGATTTTACCGTCATGGTACATGTCCAGCAAAGCAGGCAGGCAGTGCTGGACCAGAGGCCCTCCTGAAGGAGCTTTAAAATAGGAGTTCTGTTTTTCTGCCAAAGTGTGTGGCGCATGGTCCGTGGCAATCACATCAATGTTATTGTTGAGCACACCCTGAAGAATCTGGTCACGGTCGTTTGCTGTTTTAACAGCCGGGTTCCATTTGATAAAAGTGCCTTTCTCCGCATAGTCGTCATCCGAAAACCAAAGGTGATGAACACAGGCTTCTGAGGTGATCTTTTTATCCTTTAGTGGGATGTTGCTATCGAAGAGGCCTACCTCCTTACCAGTAGAGATATGCAGAATGTGGAGTCTCGCACCTTTCTTTCTGGCCAGGTCTACGGCAAAAGAGGAGGAAGCATAACAGGCAGCTTCATCACGAATTACGGGATGCATAGCAATGGGTACCTCTTCACCATATTGTGCACGGGCCTTTTCGGTATTGGCTCTGATAATATCTTCCGATTCGCAATGTGTGGCAATGAGTGTAGGAGAATTCGCGAAAATGCCTTCCAGTGTAGCCTGGTTGTCTACCAGCATATTGCCGGTAGAAGATCCCATAAAGACTTTGACACCACAAATAGTTTTTGGATCAGTTTTCAGCACCTCGTCCAAATTGTCGTTGGAGGCTCCCATATAGAAGGAGTAATTGGCCAGGCTGTTTTTGGCAGCAATATCATATTTGTCCTGAAGCAACTCCTGTGTCAGCGTATTAGGCACGGTATTAGGCATTTCCATAAAGGAGGTAATTCCCCCGGCTACTGCTGCCCGCGACTCTGTATAGATTTCTGCTTTATGGGTAAGGCCTGGTTCACGAAAATGCACCTGGTCGTCTATTAATCCTGGTAGAATATGTAAGCCCGAAGCATCGATAATCTGGTCTGCCGAGAGATGGGAAAGGTCCTTGTCGATTTTGTCAATCAGGCCGTCTTTGATCAGAATATCTGACTCAAAAATCCTGTTTTCGTTTACCAATGTGCCGTTCAATATGAGGGTAGATGCCATGCGAAATTTTATTTTGTAAGAGGGGTTCGCGTTATTGCGAAATATTCCCCGCAAAAGTAAAAACTAATTGCATCCGGTACATTATGGCAACAGAAAAGCTTTCCTTCGAAGACCTGAAACTGAGCCGTCAGTTTCTTAATGCCATAGATGACCTGGGCTATACCGACCCGACACCCATTCAACAGAAGGCAATACCCAGGGGCCTGGCCGGTCATGACCTGCTGGGGATTGCTCAGACAGGTACAGGCAAGACTGCCGCATTTGTGTTGCCCATTCTAATGAAAATCAAATATGCTCAGGGTGAAAATCCGCGGGCCTTGATTATGGCACCTACCCGTGAGTTGGTAATGCAGATCAAAACCAATCTGGACGGACTCTCGACCTATACAGATTTGAGAGTGGTGGCACTTTATGGTGGACTTGGACCGAAGCAGCAGATAGAGGAGCTGGAAAAAGGGGTGGATATCATTGTCAGTACACCAGGTCGTTTTCTCGATATCTATAAGAAAGGTGTGATTGTGACTAAGCAAATCAAAACCCTGGTGCTGGATGAGGCAGACAAGATGATGGATATGGGCTTTATGCCTCAGATCAAGAGTATGCTCGAGATAATGCCAAGGAAGCGCCAGAATATGCTCTTTTCGGCTACCATGCCAGATAAAGTGGTAAAACTGACGGAAGAGTTTCTGGAGTTTCCGGAAAGAGTAGAAGTGGCCCCTCAGGCGACTACGGTAGATGCTATCGATCAGGCACTCTATGAGGTGCCTAACATGAAAACCAAGATTAACCTGCTGGAACACCTGTTCCATGACCTGAGGCTGAATCGAGTGATTGTTTTTGTGAAGACTAAAACGAATGCAGATAATGTGGCTCGTTTTCTCGATAGGAAAGAGCTGGGGCCGGTAAGGGTGATTCACGCCAACAAGGGACAGAACTCCCGCATCAATGCCATGGAAGACTTCAAGTCAGGAGAGGTGAGGGTGTTGGTTTCTACCGATGTAACTGCCCGGGGCATGGATATCAGCATGGTGAGTCATGTGATTAATTTTGATGTGCCGCTGATTTATGAAGATTATGTGCACAGGATTGGTCGGACTGGACGGGCCAATAACACCGGGGTGGCGATTACCTTTGCCAATGAGGCGGAAATGATTCATGTAGGACGTATTGAGGAGATCATTCGTAAGCCTATTCCGAGGAAAGAAATGCCGGAAAAAGTAGTGGTTGAAAAAACTCCTTTTGAAGAGAAGCAACTAATTGCCCGGGAAATCGATCTGATCAAGAGAAAAGAGAATCCTGATTTCAAAGGAGCATTTCACGAGAAGAAGCGAAACATGGATAAAAAGCGCAAGTTCACCCCTCCACGAGGAAAGAACAAGCGCAAGGGAAGACGCTAATTCCCTTTCTGGTTTGATTTTGCTAACTTGAGGTGTATTGATGCTATCAATCAGGTCACTTTTTAATTAACAAAACTCAAAAACCATGAAGACACAACACTACAGATTTACTTTGCTGCTGCTGGCAGCTTTCTTTATTACCAACCTTTCTTTTGCCCAGCGCGATCGCGATGAAGATAAGGGAGATGAATTCCATCTGGACAAAGTTTACGAGATGAGTGCCACGGGTACGCTCAACCTGAATACCGAAGATGCCGATGTGCGTATTGTGGGAAGTAACCGCAGTGATGTACATGTGAAAATTGACAGGGTAGTCACCAGTCGCGGTGTTTCCAGCAGATCCCGAAGCTTCGATGTAGATGTTGAGAACAGAAACGGAGACCTGTTTATCAGGGAGAACAAGGGCCGCAGCCGGGGCTTTATTGGCGTGGGTTATTTCCGTACCGACTATGACATCCTTATCGAATTGCCAGAAGGTGCCTCGCTTAACGTAAGGGGAGAGGATGACGACTACTATGTAAAGAATGTAAATGGTACCATAGAAATGGAAACCGAAGATGGGGACATTGAACTGGTAGATTGCAATGGCGATGATTTCGAATTTATACTGGAAGACGGAGACCTGAAACTGGATGGAGGTAAAGGGAAATTTTATGCCCGCCTGGATGATGGAGATATTGATATGGTGAACGGAGCTTTTGACAATGTGGAGATTCAGGTAGAGGATGGCAGTGTGACCATGGAAACAGGAATCGTTGATAATGGGATCTATGATATCAGGGCTGATGACGCCAGGATAGATTTTGTGGTTTTATCTGGTGGCGGTGACTTCCGAGTGACCAAAGATGATGGTCGCGTAAGGGCTACTTCAGACTTTGAAACCATCAGGGAAAACGACTATCGCTCAGAGCTGAAATTAGCAGGAGGAAAGGCCGATGTACAAATAAGAACCAATGACGGGAGTGTGAGACTTTCGAAAAGATAATTGCTGTATAGACATTGTTTTTATGTGTAATTATTGCTAATTAGCATTAACAACTAAAACTATTAACTATACTATTAATGAGCTAATCTCGTCCAGAGGCTAGCTCATTTTTTTGTGTATCCCACTGCCAGTCAGCTACTTGGGTGCCTCCCAGAAAGTAATCTCTATCGATTGATCTTACCGGGGTATTATTAGCCAATAAGTCTTTGAAACCGGGTTTCAGATCTATCTGAGGTGTTTTTGTAAGAAGGGGGTCCAACCTGTCGAGTACCTGAAAAAACTGTAAATCACCAAAGCCGTAATGCTCCTGCCAACGCAGCAGGTTGCCGACTATTTGCCTTTCTTTCTGTACACCTGAGGTGATAAGGTTCACTATTTTTTGCTCTATTTCAGTCAGCCCGGTTTGCGCTGAAGGGAATCTTCTGAAATGGCTTTGTAAGGCCGCAGACAAATAGGGGAATTCATTGGAGGGTAGTAGGGTATAGGTTTCGAGGTCAGTCGGGTCGGGGGAGCACCATGCTTCATAAACATCCGTTGCGAATGAGAAATCGGCCGTACCCATAATACGTCTTCTGCTAAAAAGGTGAGGGTATTGCTCCGGGGGGAGTTCGCCCAGTCCTACCAGCTTTTCGTAGCCTTCTTCTCTACCAACACAGATAAGGGATACTTTGGTATCCCCTCGTTCTTGCTGGTTAAACCAATGAAGAATAGCGAGCATATTAATCTGGCAGAACAGATCATATTCAAACCAAAGCACTACCTCTTTATAATCAGCGAAGGCTGTAATTTTCTCAAACTCCATTTGTGCCTTTTCTCTGAACTCCTGCTCACTAACTTCGAAGGCATTCGACATATAAGCCGCCCTGGTATCCCAAAAGGCAGTACTTCCTACATCCATAACCGTAGGGCCATCGCTGAGCACATCCCGCCACACGCATAAGTCTCCTGAAATGTCCGTTTGCTCTATGATTTGTCGGGTACTGTCCCCATTCAGGATATGTAAAATGTCGCTCATTGCTTAACTGAAGAATTGAATCTACAAGGTATAATTGCTTTCCATTGTTTTCAAACCATAGGTACAAATCGTCTTTAAATTGAAGAGTCAATCCTATAGGCTATGAACATCACTTTTCTACTTATCCTGGGCCTTTGGCTAAGCTTTGTATTCTTTTTTAAGAATGTGTTTGATGTCAAAACAAAGGGACAGCGAAAGTATATCTGGACTGTGCTCATAATCTGCCTCTTTGGTGTGTCCGCAATACTCTTTGAAGCTTTGAACCCTGCTTTGTTTCCGCATTATTCGTTTCTGGAATTTCCTTTGTACTTCGTGTTGCCCGTTTTGATGTTGAATCTTACTCAGGGGAATTCGCGGAATCAATTTGAGCTAAAGAGTTATGGGTACTTGCACCTTCTTCCTTCCCTTCTATGCTTTGTCATCCTGTTACCCGTCTATGCTATGGATGGCGCACCCAAACTTGAGATGGCAATCGACCCTCTGTTTATATTTTCATTTTTGAAATGGTTGATGGTCTTACAGGCTGGGTGCTACTGGCTGCTGCAGCTTCACAGCTTGGATTTGTTCCACAAAAAAATAAACTGGAGTGATAGCCGATGGCGACTGACCTTAGGGCTTGGCTTTTTCTTCTTTTTGCTTCTCACAGGTCGGTTAGTTTCAGACTACCGGCTACTGATTGAGGCCCTTGCTTTGGGAGGTTTGAGTGTGTTTGTCTGGTTCTATAAAAAAGAGAAGTTTGAGGTGAAGAGCTCCCCGACTTTGTCTGGCGAGCAGGAAATTGTTGAGTTGATTGAACAAGCTATGGTAGAGAAGAAAATCTACCTTCGAGGTGACCTGAATCTACCAAAACTGGCCGAGGCATTACAGTTGAGCACGCATAAGGTATCTCATGCTATAAACAGTGCTATGGCTACCGGGTACAGCGACTATGTAAACAAATACAGGGTAGAAGAGGTCATCAGATTGCTAAGGAATAATACCCATGAGCAATACACCCTGGAGGCCATATCCCGAATGGCGGGCTTTCGGTCACTGACTACTTTCAATGTGGCTTTTAAAAAACAGACAGGCCTGACTCCCAAACAGTTCAAAGTTTGACGGAATTATAAAATCGGCTAAATATGGCTGTTACAAGCTGGTTTTAGTTGCGGAGCCTGATCGATCTTAGTCGTGAAAATCAAATGTCAACACGATGAAAAGATTATGCTTTCTGTTCATAACCCTACCACTTATGTCCTTTGCCCAGGACACAACACTGACTGCGAGGCTCTCAGGAGAGGGCTATACATTGCACCATGATGCCGCAGATTCCCAGGCTGTTCCCATACAAGAGTATACCGAAATGGGAATACGCGAGCTTGAAAGGTTTTTTGGAAAGAAATTCAAAAACCATGTTAATGTTTACCTGTTCAAATCCCGGGAGGAATTGGATAAACAATGGCAAAATGCCTGGGGAATACCCGGGTTTAAATCGGAATGCTGGATGGTAGGAAGTGGCCTTGCAAGCCGGCTCGATTTGTTATCACCAGTTGCCTGGAAGGAGCAGGCCTGTGAGCATGACCCAAATGATAAGGTGGAGATCAAAAGGCTGGTTTACCATGAGCTGACTCATGTGTTGCACAGTGATTATAACAGGTCGGGGGAGTTTGACAATATTAACAATATTGATTGGTTTGTGGAGGGGGTAGCTACCTATTCCTCCGGTCAGTTAGATGCAGAACGGTATGGAGACATGATTCAATATGTGAAGCAAACAGGCGGTCCGGGAGCTTTATCAGAATTTTGGAAGGGACAGCATAAATATGGGCTGTCGGGTTCTATGGTGTCCTATATAGATAAGACCTATGGAAGAGCGTTGCTCTCACAATTACTTGAATACAATGATGTGAAAGACATACTGTCAGACCTGAAAATAACCGAGAAGCAGTTGATTGTGGAGTGGAAGGCTCAGGTGATTGGGAACTAGTGGCAGAGGGAAATAAAAAAGGCTTCCAAAATCGAAAGCCTTTGATTTCTTGATGCCTAATCTCTTAGCGATTATAGCTCATGTCATCCGTAGTATCTACAGGAGTTCTTTCTTCACGATTGGCGAGAATCCAGGCAGTGTGGAATACCAGTTTGGCTCTCTTAGCCATCACATCCCACTCAATTTTATCAATGGTATCAGAAGGTCTGTGATAATCAGCATGGGTGCCATTGAAATAAAAGATGATCGGAATACCGTGCTTGGCAAAGTTATAGTGATCAGAACGATAGTAGATACGTGATCTGTCTTTAGGGTCGTCATACTTATAATCGAATTTCAGTCCGGTATAAGTGATGTTGGCATATTCAGAAATGACTTTGAGGTGGCTGGAAAGCTTGGCTGAACCAACTACATATACATAATCACGCTCATTCTCATGAGTAGGATCCACACGACCAATCATATCGATGTTCAGGTCATTGACTGTGTTTTCCAACGGGAAGACAGGATTGTTTGAGTAGTAAGCAGAGCCTAAAAGCCCTTTTTCTTCACCGGTAACATTGAGAAATAAAATGCTTCTGCGTGGTCTGTTACCTTCTTTGGCAGCTTGTACAAAAGCTTCGGCTATTTCCATAACACCCGTGGTGCCTGAACCATCATCATCTGCGCCATTATTGATCTCACCATTGCTGTTGGTACCAATATGATCGTAGTGAGAAGAAATAACCAGAATCTCATCTTTTTTATCTGTGCCCTCCAAAAAAGCCATCATGTTCTCGGTACTGAGGGTCGAAATTTTTCTTTTGATAGAAAAACGGGTAGAGCCTGCTTTGATAGTAGAAGCAGTTGCCTTTGCTTCGATTAGTTTTTCTTTCGAAGTTCTGAGCATATCGGCTGCCTGAGAAGCTGTGATATAGAAAGTGATACTCTCATTATCTTCTTTTGGCGTTTTGTCGAATCTCAGTCGACTTTTCAGGGTGCCTCTTGCCATTCTTGGCAATGTTTGAGCAAACTGCTCTTCATTCTCAGAAGCTGCGAAAATTGCTCTGGCCCCAGCCTCTTTCAGCTTAGTGGAGATATCTCTGCTGCGGGAAGTGGTAACAACGGCTTTTCCAGTCAGATCTCTGCCAGCGATCGCTTCATCTGAAGCATCACCTACATAAAGCAAATCCAGCTTAAGTTCTTTGGCCATATCGGCATTGCCCAGGAATACGATATCTTCACCATTTTTCAGTCTTTTTCTACCAACGCGAACATATACATCGGTCCAGTCAGACTGATACATTTCGAATTTCTGACGGTAGGTGCCATCTACGGGAGCAATCAGCCCCAGGCTTTTGTAGAAGTTTTCCAAAAAGGCAGATGCCTTCTTTTGCCCTTCCGTACCGGTTTCTCTTCCTCCGAAATCGTCAGAAGCGAGTACGGTAAGCTTTTCTTTCATGTCAGCCTCAGTGATGGTATTCGCATACTTCACGGCCATATCCTGGCCGAAAGCGGGCGTTAACGTCACGGCAGCTAACAAGAGTATTGCGTAAAATTTCCTCATTTTATAAACAATTGTATGTGACAGTTTTTTAGGTCGCCAAAGCTAATCATTTATTCAAAAGCACAAAGTCAGCTGTTATTTGAGCGGTATGCTTTTTTATATGGATAAATAAGGTTTTCAAACGTTTGTTTTTACATTTGTGCATCTTTTGAAAGAGGAGATTTACCCTGTATTGGAATTCAGATATGACAAAGATTGATTTAAGAAAGAGCCCTGCTTTCGAGGCTCGTCACAATGGCCCTGACAACCATGAAGTAGCTGAGATGCTGAAGGTTGTTGGTGCAGACTCACTGGATACATTGATTGATCAGACCGTTCCTGCCGGTATACGCATGCAAGAACCGCTGAACTTGCCTGAGGCAAAATCTGAGTTTCAGTTCCTGAACGAATTTAAAGCCCTTGCTTCGAAGAACCGGGTGTTCAAAAGCTACATAGGCATGGGATACTATAACACCATTGTGCCAGGGGTGATTTTAAGGAATGTATTGGAAAACCCCGGATGGTATACTGCTTATACGCCCTATCAGGCAGAGATAGCTCAAGGCAGACTTGAGGCTCTTGTGAACTTCCAGACAATGGTGATGGATCTCACCGGAATGGAGATTGCCAATGCCTCACTGCTGGATGAAGGTACTGCTGCGGCAGAGGCCATGTCTATGTTTGCCGGGCTAAGAAAAAGAGCTAAGAAAAAGGCCAACACCTTTTTTGTAGATCAAAATACCTTTCCACAGACACTCGACCTGCTGACTACGCGTTCGACTCCGGTGGGCATCAACCTGGTCATCGGAGATATCGATAAGGTTGATCTGACTGACCCCGATCTATATGGAGTAATGTACCAATACCCGGGCGGAGATGGCTCGGTAAAAGATTTTAAAGCCTTTAATGAGGCTGCAGCGGAGAATCAGGTGTTTGTTGTTGCGGCTGCTGACCTTATGTCACTGGCATTGCTGACCCCTCCAGGTGAAATTGGTGCAGATGCAGTGGTAGGTACCAGCCAGCGACTGGGCGTGCCGATGGGTTATGGTGGACCGCATGCGGGCTTCTTTGCTACCCGAGAAGATTTCAAACGTCAGATTCCCGGTAGAATCATTGGAGTGTCTCTGGACAGATATGGCAATAAGGCCTATCGCATGGCACTACAAACACGTGAGCAGCATATCAGAAGAGAAAAAGCTACCTCCAATATTTGTACTGCTCAAGTACTGCTGGGAGTAATGGCGGGTATGTATGGTGTATACCACGGACCCAAAGGATTAAAAGACATAGCGCTGAAGATTCATGGCATGGCCAAGCTGACGGAGGCCGGCTTAAGTGAGCTGGGCTTTGGACAAAAGAACGATGTGTATTTCGATACGCTGAGAGTTTCGGGTGCTGGTGTTACTGCTGAGGTGCTGGAGAAAGCAGAAGCTAAAGAAATCAACTTCCGTTACTTTGAAAATGGAGATATAGGGATCGCCTTTGATGAAACTACCTCGATTGAAGAAGTAAAGGCGATTCTGGATGTGTTTGCAGAAGCAAAAGGCGCTGAGAATACCTTTGATATAGAAGCGGGTGCCGATCAGGTAGCACTCAATATACCAGCCAACCTGGCTCGTACATCCGATTTCATGACGCACCCGGTGTTCAATGACTATCATTCGGAGCATGAAATGTTGCGCTATATCAAGCGGCTGGAAAATAAAGATTTGTCACTGGTACATTCCATGATCTCCTTGGGTTCTTGTACCATGAAACTGAACGCAACGGCCGAGATGATTCCGGTTACCTGGCCGGAGTTTGGTAATATGCATCCATTTGCCCCTATGTCGCAGGCAGCAGGCTATCAGGAACTTTTCAAAAACCTGGTAGACTGGCTTTCTGAAATCACTGGTTTTGCCGATACCTCTTTACAGCCCAATTCCGGTGCACAGGGAGAGTATGCAGGCTTGATGGTGATCAGAGCTTATCACGAAAGCAGAGGAGATCATCACAGAAATGTGGCCTTGATTCCATCTTCAGCACATGGTACCAATCCTGCCTCTGCGGTAATGGCCGGCATGAAGGTGGTGATTACTAAGTGTGACGAAAAAGGAAATATCGATCTTGACGATTTACGCGCCAAGGCCGAAGAGCACAGTGCTAATCTGGCCTCTTTACTAGTAACCTATCCATCTACTCATGGTGTGTTCGAAGAAAGCATCAGGGAGATTTGCCAGATTATTCACGACAATGGTGGACAGGTATATATGGACGGTGCCAATATGAATGCCCAGGTAGGACTAACCAGTCCCGGGCTAATCGGTGCTGATGTTTGTCACCTCAATTTGCATAAGACCTTCTGTATCCCTCACGGTGGTGGAGGTCCTGGTATGGGACCTATTGGTGTTGCGGAACACCTTGCTCCCTTCTTACCGGGTAACCCCGTGGTAGAGGCCGGTGGAGATCAGGCGATCACGGCTATTTCTTCAGCCCCATGGGGGAGTGCCAGTATCCTGACCATTTCTTACGCTTATATAGCTATGATGGGAGGTAGCGGACTGACCAATGCCACGAAAATGGCAATCCTGAAAGCCAACTACATCAAGGCCAAGCTGGAAGGGAACTATGATATTCTTTACACAGGCACTAAAGGAAGGTGTGCGCACGAAATGATTGTAGACCTGCGTGCTTTCAAGCAAGTGGATGTTGAGGCAGAAGATGTAGCCAAACGCTTGATGGATTATGGTTTTCACGCACCTACCATGTCTTTCCCTGTAGCAGGTACCATTATGATTGAACCGACCGAGTCAGAGTCAATGGCCGAACTCGATCGTTTCTGTGATGCCTTGTTAAGCATTCGGGAGGAGATCAGAGAGATTGAAAATGGTAATGCTGAGAAAGGAAACAATGTGTTGAACAATGCTCCCCATACGCAGCAAATTGCCGTGGCTGATGAATGGACTATGCCCTATTCCAGGCAGAAAGCCGCTTATCCCTTAGCCTATGTAAGTCAGGCCAAGTTCTGGCCGACCGTAAGCCGTATCGACTCTGCCTATGGCGATCGTAACCTCATGTGCAGCTGTATTCCTGTAGAGGCTTACGCGGAGGAAGAAGCTTGAGCTGATTGAAAAGATTCAGTCGAAAACGCTGACAAGAAAAGTAAAAGAGCCACCCTGATCAGGTGGCTCTTTCTGTACGATTCATAACAGAAAATCATGCTGAAGAGATAATCTGAATAGAAGGAATTCTCTAACGGTCGATCGGGATTAAACAGATGTCCTTTGTAAGGCTCTATAGCAGAATGAGCCTGTCATTCTTCTTCAGGTTTTTCAGGGTTCTTTTCCCCCACTTTAAGCCCCTTGCTGGGTAATCCTTGCACAAACACCTTGAAGGCTCCTATATCCTGGAGGCTTTTTATGAGGATGCCCATGAAAATAAGGTGAAGGTACCAGGTCCATGTGGAAGTATAAAAAAGCGCTGCGAGGGAGTCTGTGCCATATAGAATCAGTGCGATAATGTATGCCCATTTAAAGTCCAGGTTACCCACTATGGAAACAATTATCAGTAGCAAGGGGAGGATAAATGAGTAACCATAGATGTATTTATCTGTTTCAACTAGCCAGGAGGATATACCTGAATTGATGATGCCTATAAAGTTGGCATTAATGAAATAGTTGAAGTCAGATAAAACAAAAAGTGTGGCAATGATTTTTAAAATGAATGGTCCGGCCTTGATAGAATAACCTGCCTCTTCCATATCATTTTGACGAGTAACGAGCTTGGCAGAAACAGCGTTCACAGCATTGATGTCCTGCCGAAAATCCTTGCACTCGTACTCAAAATCAGGTTTTTCGGAAGTCAATCCACATGTAATGCCATGTTGTGGTGAGAAGGATTTGTTGATACACATTTTACAGAAGAATATGCGATCTGACGCTGTAAGTCGCTGGGGTTGTTCTTCATCTATTTGGTCTACAAAAGAATCTGTTTCCTTGGGTGAATTGAGTGTTTTGCCCTCTTTTGTCACTAAAATCCAGTTTCTGAAGTAGTATTCTATAAAGTGTCTTTCTGAACTCAGTACCCTTTTGAGCAGGCGGTTATTGATGAAAACCTCTAATTGATGAACGTATACTGACGTGAGTAGTAGTAGAGTGGCGATAAAGGAGTGCGAGAGGCTCTCGTAGGCAAAAGTACTCGCCAGTAGCCAAATGAACAGACCTGGATAGATGATGGTACGGAGATAGATAACAATGTATCGAAAGAAATAAATAGCAACCGGAACCATCAGCATGGATAACCACCAGTAGTTAGCTGAGTAAATGGCAAAGGCACCGATCAGCATGATCAGCAGAAAAGGGATACTTCGGATCAACCTGAAGGTGACTCTTTCGGCAAAAGAGAGCTCCTTATCCAATTGGTCTTCATCAAGCATAGGGTTTGGAGAAAGCTCCAGTTCCTGACGCTTGAACATTGCCAGAAGATGATCGTAATCGAGGGTAGACAAACTGGCGAGATTACTGACCTTTACATTGGCTGCAATCTCGCGTCTTATATCATCTCGTATGTGTAAGGGTGGATTTTTTTCCACAGCAGGAATTTCTAAACATGCACGTGACGCTCAGCATGGTAAGATGACCTTACGAGGGCGCCAGACTCTACATATTTCAGTCCTCTTTTAAGTCCTTCTTCTTTAAAGAACTCGAATTTATCGGGGTGTACATATTCTGCTACTTCCAGGTGCATCTTGGTAGGCTGCAGGTACTGTCCGAGGGTCAGTATATCCAACCCAACCTCCACGAGGTCGTCCATCAGCTTGAATACCTGATCGTCAGTTTCACCAACACCCAGCATGGCACCTGATTTAGATCTTTTGCCATACTCTTTGATGCGTTTAAGTTGCTCCAGGCTTCTGTGATATTTGGCCTGTGGGCGTACTCTTCTATAAAGAGCTTCTACCGTTTCCATATTGTGAGAAACCACTTCCTGTCCGGCATCTATCATACGATAGAGCGCTTCCCAGTTACCTTTTACATCAGGTATGAGTGTTTCAATGGTCGTCTCTGGACTGATTTTTTTAGTTTCTACTACTGTATTGTACCAAATCTCGGCACCACGGTCTTTCAACTCATCTCTGTTTACAGAAGTGAGTACCGCATGCTTTACACCCATCAGCTTAATGGCTTCTGCCACACGTCTTGGTTCGTCAGCATCATACTCCGGTGGACGACCGGTAGCGACAGCACAGAAAGAGCAGCTACGGGTACATACATTGCCCAAAATCATAAAGGTAGCAGTGCCTGCTCCCCAGCACTCACCCATATTGGGGCAGTTGCCACTTTCACAGATGGTGTGGAGTTTATACTCATCTACCAGCTTGCGTACTTTGGCGTACTCTTTACCAATAGGTAGTTTAACTCTGAGCCAGTCTGGCTTTCTGTTTCTTGGTTTTGTCTCCTTAGAAACTACAGGTAGTTCTATCATAATCTCCTCCGATAAACTGTTAACACAAAGGTACGGATAAGGTTCAAACTAAACCACTATGATTGGAAAGTCGAATGCTCCTGACTGAGAAATAAATGTGATTGGAACAATGGCTGCTGAACCTTGCGATAGATCCTCTCCGGCTATTTTCTTTTGCCAAAGTACAAGGCTATAAAAGCAGCCGTATAGGTACTTCTGTTGCTCGCTACGGGGATAATTTCAATATCTCTGGTGAATGCCTCAATCTGAAAGCCTGCTTCTATACCAAAAACTTTGTTTTTGGTGCTATTGGTTTCAAACGTAAGCGAGGCTTTGAAAAAGCCGCCAAGAACGATTTGCGATTCGAATAGTCCCCGGAAGGGACCGGCATTTCCTACTATTTCGTTCCTGCCGTGTCTGGCCGGATCATATTGCTCGCTTCTACCACCCAGGTCAATATAGTAGGGAGCTTCCAGGCCGAAAGAAGGACCAGCCGCTACCATGCCTGAGATTCTCACTCCCTGCTGTGGTGCTTTTTTGAAGAAGATTTTTTCACGGCCGTAAGTTGGCCTGATTGAAATGAGGTAGTTCGACTTGCCGAAAATAAAGTTACTGCCCGTAAAGGTGGTTTCCCTTGTTTCTCTTGGGTGCTTTGTGTTCGACAGCTCAATGCCCAGGTGCATCAGGTTATCGTTGGGCAGCATACGTGAGTGTCGGAAATACACCCCGCTGATCAGTCCTCCATTGGTGGCATTCTTCACACCAAAAACATTCTCTACGGTATATTCCTCGTCCAGGTAAGCCGAAGTCTGAGCTGAGACTATGCTTGAAGAACAAATGAAGATGAGGATGACAAGACTGCTATATAATAAACGCATGTAGCTTTGTGGGTCAGTTTTGAGTTTCTAAATTAACGAAAAATTATAGTGCTTAGTTTATGATCACAGTCAAATCAGCATACACTGGAAGCTTGCGGACAAAAGCAACCCATGTAAAGTCAGGTAACGCCTTTATTACCGATGCCCCGGTAGACAATAATGGAAAAGGAGAAGCCTTTTCACCCACCGATACCGTAGCCGCTGCCCTCGGTAGCTGTATGATGACCGTGATGGCCATTGCCGGAGAGAAAAGCGGAATAGATATGACGGGTATGCACCTGGAAACGACTAAAATCATGGCGGCTAATCCAAGAAGAATATCTGAGTTGAAAGTAGATTTCTACTGGGATAACTGCCAGGCTTCAGAAAGTGACAGAAATTGGCTTAAAAATGTGGGGCTTAACTGTCCTGTAGCCAAGAGTCTCAGCACTGATTTAAATCAGAATATCACCTTTCATTTTTAGGCACCAGAAAATCAGGATGCCGGTAAACAGTTGATCGGGAAACTCCTGTTTACTGATATCCTGATTTCTGCTTACCCCAGTTTCTTATACTTAATACGGGTAGGACCTTTATCACCAAGGCGTTTTTTCTTGTTCTCCTCATAATCAGAATAGGTGCCCTCATACCAATATACCTGCGAGTCTCCCTCAAAGGCTAGTATGTGTGTGCAGATTCTGTCGAGGAACCAGCGGTCGTGAGATATAATTACTGCGCAGCCCCCAAAGTTTTCAAGCCCCTCCTCCAGTGCTCTCAGAGTGTTGACGTCCAGGTCATTCGTAGGCTCATCGAGTAAGAGCAGGTTAGCTCCCTGTTTCAGTGTTAGTGCCAGATGAACTCTGTTTCTCTCTCCACCGGAAAGCTGACCTACTTTCTTATTCTGGTCAGTACCGTTGAAGTTGAAACGACTTACGTAAGCTCGTGAATTTATCTCTTTGCCGCCCAGTGTAATAAGTTCATTGCCTTCTGAAATCACTTCCCAGACCGATTTGTCCGGGTCCAGTGAGTCATGCTCCTGGTCTACGTAGGCAATGTCCACAGTGGTACCTACTTCAAAGGTGCCCTGATCTGCTTCAGCTCTTCCCGTAATCAGGTTGAAAAGGGTAGTCTTACCCGCCCCATTCGGGCCTATGATGCCCACGATACCACCTTGAGGTAGTGAAAACTCGAGGTTGTCATAGAGTAGTTTGTCTCCGAAAGCTTTCGCTACACCTTTGGCCTCGATTACTTTAGAGCCCAGTCGTGGCCCTGGTGGTATATAAAGCTCCAGCTTGGCCTCTTTTTCCCGGGCCTCCTGTCCCATGAGTTTGTCATAAGCGCCTAATCTCGCTTTGGCTTTGGCCTGACGACCTTTGGGGGCCATTCTTACCCACTCAAGCTCTCTCTGTAGGGTTTTCTGACGTTTTGATTCTGTTTTCTCCTCATCAGCAAGTCGTTTTTGCTTTTGATCGAGCCAGCTTGAATAATTGCCTTTCCATGGAATACCCTCGCCTCTGTCAAGCTCCAGTATCCAGCCGGCCACGTTATCAAGGAAGTAGCGGTCGTGTGTTACGGCTATTACCGTACCCTCATATTTTTGTAAAAACTGCTCCAGCCAGTGCACAGATTCTGCATCCAGGTGGTTGGTAGGCTCATCAAGTAGCAGCACATCCGGTTGTTGTATGAGCAGTCGACAAAGCGCTACTCTTCTCTTCTCACCACCAGAAAGATTTCTCACATTGGCATCTGCCGGAGGAGTTCTGAGGGCGTCCATGGCACGTTCAAGTTTATTGTCGAGCTCCCATGCATTCAATTGATCCAGTTTTTCCTGCACCTTGCCTTGCTCCTCTATAAGGTCGTTCATGGCATCCGGGTTTTCCAGAATATCCGGGTCCGCAAATTTGAGGTTAATCTCATCAAACTGCTTTAACAGATCTACCGTCTCCTTGGCGCCTTCTTCGACCACCTGTTTTACGGTTTTCTCCGGATCCAGCTTTGGCTCTTGCTCCAGCATTCCTACAGAAAATCCCGGGGAGAAAACCACCTCACCCTGGTATTCTTTATCTACTCCGGCAATAATGCGCAGCAGGGAAGACTTACCTGATCCGTTCAGACCCAGTACGCCAATCTTGGCTCCATAAAAAAAAGATAGATATATATTCTTTAAGACTTGTTTGCTCGGGGGGTAGATTTTGCTCACCCCGGCCATCGAAAAGATGATTTTTTCGTCACTCATATTAATGTGGTTGAAACGCAATATGCTAAAAAAATGCAATGGGCGCTTTTCGAAAAGGTCGAATTAAGTATTTTCGGGCAGATTTTGAACATTATACGTTTTGACAGAGATATCAGCATTTGGGGTCATCAGAGAAGGTAAGGTTTTCAGAAATGCTTTTCTGGAATTCCCCGAGAAAGAGATAGGTGAAGTCAGGGAGTCTGAGGGTGAGACCTTTAGCTATTTCCAGGGTCGTTTTGATTTAATTGAAAAGGATGTGGCCAAGGTGGAAGCAAAGATCAATGAAGCCACGAACAAAGGCTCCTACCTGATGAAAATTCTTCATCTCAAAAACACCATTCCCACGGCTGATGCCCTGGGAGACTTTGAGGCTTTGTACAATAAGGTATGTGCTTATGAACAACAGCTGGAGGCCCTCATTTCGCAAAATCGTGTGAAAAATCTGGAGATAAAAACGGCCTTGCTGGCAGATTTGACAGAAGCTACCAAGAGCAGCGAATGGAAATCAGCAACAGAAAAAGTGAAGTTATTGCAGTCTAACTGGACAAAGACCGGAGCAGTAGCCGAGGATAAAAAAGAAGCCATTGAGGGTAGCTACAAAGAGCTGATTGATGGTTTTTATGGCAGAAGGGCATCATTCTACGCTGACCTTGAAAAAATGATGGTGGAGAAAGAGGCGAATTATGAGGCCTTCCTCAAAGAGGCTGCTGTCAGACTAAAGGGAGTTCCGGTGTCGGGGCTCAAATCACTCAATGCCGGGCTTATGGAAGAGTGGAAAAGCCTGGGACGCATTAAGAGAGAGAAACAAAACGAGTTCTGGGCGCAATTTCAGGCCTTGACCAAGAGTGCATGGAATGAGGCCAGAAAGACCAAGAAAGCTGCTAATAAATCAGACCTTGGTGCCAATAAAAAGAACAAAGAAGAGTTTATAGAAAAACTCCAGAGCCTGAATAAGGATTTAGTTCCGAAGGTTGATCTGAATGCCATCAAAACAGAGTGGAGGGCGCTGGGGCCTGTGAGCAAACAGGACATGAACGAATTGCAGTCAGCTTACCTGATGCAATATGATATGCTCAGCGAAAAGCTCTTTTTAAATAGTATGGTTGATAAGCGATTGAAGGGGAAAGATCAGGGAAAAGACAGAAACCGACTTCGCAACCGTATCCTGAGAGACTTGCTGGACCGCGATACACGTGAGCTGAATGCTTTCAAAGAGAACCTCGAGAAATTCAACACGAGTGGAGGGTTTCATGAAATGATAGGAGGGAAGCTGGAGCAGCAGGAAAGAAAGGTAAAGGTCAAGAAAATGATTCTCAACCAATTAAGGTCGTCAGAATAGCCGATTAGGGTGTTTTCCTGAGGTAGGAGTTGAGAGCTAAAATAATTGACCTTTGGTGTTTGATTTTTAAGTTTTAATTACATTCTTTTGCACGCCAATAAAAAAAAGGAAATATGTACTGGACATTAGAGTTAGCTTCTTATTTAGAAGATGCGCCCTGGCCGGCCACTAAGGACGAATTGATTGACTTTTCAATCAGATCAGGAGCTCCATTGGAAGTAGTGGAAAACCTTCAGGAACTAGAGGACGATGGTCAGCCTTACGAGAATATCGAAGAGATTTGGCCCGACTATCCGACTAAAGAAGACTTCTTTTTCAACGAAGACGAATATTAATCAAAAGTAGCCTCCCGGCTACTTTTTTGTTTTACCCCTTTTTACCATCCCACCGGGCCCTATTCCACGCCTTTAAAGGGTAAAGCCCCCTGTTTTTTCTGGGAGATTTCTTATATTTCTAATCTATCCTAATCGCGCTGGATACGATCACAATTTTTAGTTAACTGGAAATTAAGAACTCTATGAACTTAAACCTCAAAGCAAAACAAGAACGGACCTATGACGCCATTGTCGTGGGTTCCGGAATTAGTGGAGGCTGGTCAGCCAAAGAGCTGAGTGAGAAGGGGATGAAAACCCTGGTGCTTGAACGTGGCCGAAAAATCGACCATGTAAAAGATTATCACACTGCTGCTATGGACACCTGGGACCTTCCTAACCGTGGGCAGACCCCCCCGGATGTTATCGCAAAAGATTACCCTAAACAAAACAGAACCGGCTATACAACAGCCGAGGCACATCGTCATTTTTTTGTAAAGGACAGTGAGCACCCCTATCAGGAAGAGACACGTTTCGACTGGATGCGTGGCTACCATCTTGGAGGAAGGTCTATCACCTGGGGCCGACAGAGCTACCGGCTGAGTGATATTGATTTTACTGCCAACCAAAAAGATGGTTTTGGTGTAGACTGGCCGGTACGTTATAAAGATATCAAACCATGGTACGACTATGTGGAACGTTACATTGGTGTAAGTGGCGAAAAACGTGGCCTGAAGCAATTGCCTGACGGTATATTTCTTCCGCCTATGCAGATGAACTGTGTGGAGCAGGAATTTGCCAAGGCTGTTGAGAGCAAGTGGAACAACCGTTGGGTTACTATTGGCAGAACCGCTCACCTGACGGAACCATTGAATAAGAGTCAGCCCGACCATAAGAATCCGGGTGGACGTGTTCAGTGTCTGATGAGAAACCGTTGTATGAGAGGCTGCCCTTACGGTGGCTATTTCTCAAGTCTGTCATCTACATTGCCCGCAGGTGTTGAAAGTGGTAACCTTACCATAGTAACCGATGCCATTGTGCACGAAGTGATTTATGATGACAGTCAGAAAAAAGCGATTGGTGTAAGAGCAATCGATCAAAATACCAAAGATTCTACTGAGTACTACGCCAAGGTGATCTTCCTTTGTGCTTCGGCCATAGCGTCCGCATCCATCCTTTTGCAATCTAAAAGTGCCCGTTTCCCTAACGGATTGGGTAATGATAGCGGTGAGCTCGGACATAATATCATGGACCACCACCTCGGTGTGGGCGCTTACGCTAGCGTTGATGGTTTTGAAGACAAATACTACAAGGGGCGAAGGGCTAATGGTATTTACATTCCACGCTTCCGCAACATGGGACCAGGAACCAAGATGGACAAGTTCGTCAGGGGTTATGGATACCAGGGAGGAGCCAGTAGACAAGGCTGGGGACGCAGACTCGCTCAGGAAGAAAGAGTGGGCGGTAATGTGAAGGACATGGCGATGGAGCCGGGAGGCTGGACAATGGGTTTCGGTGGTTTTGGTGAAATATTGCCACAACATAAGAACTATATGATGTTGGATGAGAATAACCTGGATCAGTGGGGCTTGCCTCAGGTTAAATTTGATGCGGGCAACTTCCATGAAAACGAGTATGAAATGCGTAAAGACATGATGACTGCCGGAGCAGAAATGCTAGAGGCTGCCGGATTTAAGAATGTAGGTACCTATGATAACGGACCACATATGGGGCTGGGCATTCATGAGATGGGAACTGCCCGTATGGGACGCGATCCTAAAACCTCTGTATTGAATAAGTGGAACCAGGTACATGCCTGTAAAAACGTATTCGTTACAGATGGGGCATTTATGACCTCAGCTGCCTGTCATAACCCATCGCTGGGGTATATGGCTTTCTCAGCCAGAGCCGCAAATTATGCTGCAGATCAAGTTGAAAAAGGAAATCTCTAAATCATGGAAAGAAGAAAAGCACTTAAGAACATAGGATTGGGCTCAGCAGCTCTGTTTACCTCTTCTGCACTGTTTGGAGCCTTGCAGGGTTGTTCACCTTCAGCTCCTGTTGTGGGTTGGATTCCGGTATTTTTCACTCCGGCAGAAGCTGCCCAGATGGAAAAAATCTGTGAGGCCATTGCTCCAAAGACATCTACACCGGGTGCCATTGAGGCGGGTGTGGTGAATCACCTCGATCAGGCACTGAATGTTTTGTATGAAGAACGTGACAGTGACTATTTCAGAAGAGGTTTGGCAGCCTTTGTGAAGGACTATGATGACAATCAGGAGACTTCATTTAATAAGGCCACGACTGAACAATTAACGAAAGTAATCAACGATTTTGTCATTGGTTTTGAAGAGGACGGGGAAAGGAATAAGGCCTATAACGAGGATCTTCAGGATGAGAATTCTGAGAAGTCGGATGAGTTCGTAATGACCTATTTTACCATCAATGTGGTACCGGCTACTTTCAGAAGCTACTTTACCTCAGAGTTGGTAGGCGAAACCGTGATGAGATATGATCCCATCCCTCAAAAGTATGAAGGATGTATTCCATACGCTCCGGGAGAAAAGTCCTGGGCAAGCGTATAATGATACTTAGATAATGAAAGAACCTGACCCACAAGTCAGGTTTTTTTGTTTATATGCAATTTGAATTTTTTGAACGATGAACACCATGTATAAAACTGCTCAGGATCGCACTTACGATGCTATTGTGGTAGGCTCAGGTATTACCGGAGGCTGGGCCGCCAAAGAGCTAAGCGAGAAAGGGCTGAAGACACTGGTACTAGAGCGCGGTAAAAATGTAGAGCATGTAAAAGATTATACAACTGCCGGCTTGGATGTGTGGGATCTGCCTAACCGGGGTAAGGTGCCACCTGGAGAAATGAAAGAGCACTATGCTAAGCAGGGCAGAACCGGTTATACAATTAATGAAGCCGGAAAGCACTTTTTTGTAAAAGACAGCGAGCACCCTTACGAGGAAACACGGAGGTTTGACTGGATGCGGGGCTACCAACTTGGTGGCAGATCGCTTACCTGGGGAAGACAAAGCTACCGTTGGAGCCCGATGGACTTTGAAGCCAATGCCAAGGATGGCTACGGTGTAGACTGGCCGGTCAGGTACAAAGACATTGCTCCCTGGTACGATTACGTGGAGCGATTTATCGGAGTCAGTGGAGAGAAAAGAGGCTTCTCACAACTGCCGGATGGTCAGTTTCAACCCGCTATGGAAATGAGCTGTGTGGAAACGCATTTTCAATCGGCCGTGCAGAGCAAGATCAAAAACCGGTTTGTTACCATTGGCCGCACCGCTCATCTTACCGGCCCTTTAGAACATGCCAACGATGGTGGCAGAACTCCATGCCTGTACAGAAACCGGTGCAGAAGGGGTTGTCCCTATGGGGGCTATTTTAGCAGTCTTGCCGGTACACTACCTGCCGCAAAGGTTACGGGTAATCTGACCATCGCCACGGATGCTATCGTGAGTGAGGTGATCTATGATAAAGAAACCCAAAAAGCGACCGGGGTTCGGGTGATCGACAGAATTTCAGGTGAACAGCAGGATTTTTATGCCCGTGTTGTCTTTCTATGTGCATCCACGGTAGGTTCAGCGAGTATACTCATGCAATCAAGGAGTGACCGCTTCCCCGATGGGATGGGCAATGACAGTGGAGAGCTGGGGCATAACATGATGGACCACCATCTGGAGGTCGGGGCATTTGGAAAACATGAGGGGTTCCAGGATAAATACGAAAAGGGAAGAAGGCCCAACGGTATCTATATCCCCCGCTTCAGAAATTTGAATAAGGCTTCGGCCTCTCCTGATTTTCTTCGTGGTTATGGCTACCAGGGCTATTCTTCCCGTGAGGACTGGACCCGGGGTATTGCAGAAATGAAAGTCGGAAAAGCGGCAAAAGAACAATTGTTTTATCCGGGGCAGTGGACATTGGGCCTGGAGGGCTTCGGAGAATGCCTGCCCAATCATGATAATAAAATGACCCTGGACTATGATAAACCCGATCAATGGGGGCTGCCCACGGTTAACTTCGATGCGGGCTTTGGAGAAAATGCCATGGCCATGCGAAAAGATATTGCAAGTCAGGCGGCCGAAATGTTAGAGGCTGCAGGTTTTACCGGTGTTGAGACTTTTGATCTGGGGGCGAATATGGGCCTGGGAATTCATGAAATGGGTACCGCCAGAATGGGCCGGGATCCCAAAACCTCAGTGTTGAACAAATGGAATCAGGTACATACTGTGAAAAATGTGTTCGTTACGGATGGCGCTTTTATGACCTCATCGGCTTGCCAAAATCCCTCACTTACTTATATGGCATTTACGGCTCGTGCAGTCGATTATGCTGTAGCTCAGATTAAAAAGGGGAATCTTTAAAAGTAAAAAGGACTACCATTTCCGGTAGCCCTTTCTAACGTGTGTGTTTCTGTGGTCGGTTATTGTCTTGTTATCGTTCCAGAAGGAATAGAGCCCAGATTTTGCATGAAGTTGTGAGTAGCAGGAGCAGTTGCTGCATCACCGGCCACATCAGCAATTAATGGCTTGAGTAAGAATGGTGCTGGAGAGTTGTCGGGCACAGGTTCTACTGAAATTACCACTCTTCTACCTCTGATGTCCAGCGGGAATGTTTCACCCATCGGAGCATTGTTGAAGAAATCTTCACCTGGGATCGGAGGTCCTGCATTGTTCTCAGTTCCGCTGAATCCGTTGCTGCTGTCCATGGTACCGAAATCTGTGAAGGTACCCGTAGAAATTGGTCCTGCATCGCCAATTACCCAGCCTTCATAAGCCCATCCTGTAGGCAAAGTAGGCAATGTAAATCCTGGGGTAGGAGGCATGCCCGGAGTACCAAACCATACACCATAAATGTCATTCATATTATTACCAGAACCGGCTGCTTCGTCAGTTGGAGTTCTCAGGAATAGTGTACCTGCGGCATTATCAAAACTGCCTAGTGCAGGTGCTGTACCTGTGGATAGCGTAGTGCTGTTGCCGGCAAAGTCACCTGCCAAGAGCTTTTGATCAGATGGAAGCGGATCGCTATCCGGAATAGGTTCTACAGTCAGGACGAATTTTGTGGCTGCTGCCAGGTCAGTAGCATCTACAGTAAAGGCAGTTGCTGATGGAGTACCGTTGGCATCCACAGTGAAAGTGCCCGTACTTACAGGTGCGCCATTCACAATGATCCAGCCCTCATATTGAGCAGTACTACCCAAATCTTCCAGTCCACTGAACGATACGTTAAGGTTATTACTCACAGAGGGAGAGTCGTCATCTCCGCAGCTTACTATAAGCGCTGAAACAACCAATAGAGTTAATATTTTTTTCATGATTCTTATGTGTGATTTTATTTGCCAAAGGTTCTGACTGAAAGTCACGGAAGTATCACAGAACATTAAAGTATCGGTCACTGCTATTTCGGATGCGTAAGCTGAGTGACATAAATGGAATAGATTTATTTGTTCTCAAATGTAGAAATAAATAAAAAGATCACTTATGTTTGAAGCATGAGAGGTTTTATAGGTGAGTTCGAAGAGCTGGTTCTGTTGACAATTGCGGCCCTGGGAGAAGACTCTTATGGCGTTTCCGTCAAAGAAGATATTGAGCGCAGGGCAAATCGCACCATCAGTATTGGGGCATTACATTCCACCATCACACGGCTGGAGGAGAAAGGCTTTATTGAATCTCGTTTAGGAGGTGCGACCAAAGAACGAGGCGGAAGAAAGAAGCGCTTTTTTTCTCTGACGATGGAGGGTAAGAAAGGGCTTGCGAAAGTGAAGCACCTGAGAGATGAACTTTGGGAAAGTCCGAATGCAAAACTGGCATTGGCCGACTTCTTATGAGAGAAAGTAAAAACCAACTGCCTCCCGGCTGGATTACGCGGCTGTTTAGCTGGCTATGTCAACCTGCGGATATGGATGATCTGCTGGGGGATATGGAGGAAATCTACCGGACGAATCTTAAAACAAAATCTACATTCAGGGCACAGTGGTTATACCTGCTGCAATGCCGGGCTTTACTCTTTTCCTATACGGTCAAAAAACGGAAGAGGAATGCGCTTAATCCACAGAATTATCGGTCAACTCAAACACATATCGCAATGTATTTTAACTATTTAAAAATGGTGCTGCGGAGGTTACGCAGACAGCTTACCTTTTCATTTATCAACATCTTCGGACTGGGAGCAGGCCTGGCCACCTGCTTTATTATTCTGCTATTCATTCGCACGGAAAAGAGCTTTGATCAATTTCATGAAGATGCAGATCGCATGTACCGGATGACCAAAACCTATCCCATGGGGGGGCAGGTGGTGAATACGGTGGAGATGAGGAATTACTTTATGCCTGTAATAGATGAGCTTATTCCAGCCATAGAGAGCCATTGCCAGATTAAGAATATAGAGGATGGGGTATTAATAGAGACAGCACGGGAGACATTTGAAGAAGGAAAGGCTGCGTTCGTTACCCAGAATTTCTTCGATTTCTTTTCTTTCGATCTAAAATCCGGATCGGCAGATAAGGTATTGGAAGAACCCTATACCATGGCAATTTCCGAGAGCATGGCCAGACGCTATTTTGGAGGCGACTCTCCCGTTGGCAAGGTGATGAAGGTGAATTTCCCTGGTGACGAAAGAGTCCTGGATTTAAAGGTTACCGGACTCTTTGAAGATATGCCTGTCAACTCTCATATGCACATGGATTTCCTGCTTTCCATGAGTACAGGTGAAGCAGAGAACAAATGGAGGGGTATCCGCTCGTTTGTAATGCAGCATAGCTATTTTAGGTTACAATCAGGCAAAGATATCGCTGAGGTAACAGGTCGCTTACTGGAAATAGAGGAAGAGCACGCTCCCGGTTTTTTCAAGAAGCTCAACATGCACCTTGGTGTGCAGCCAGTTACTGACATTCATCTTAAGTCCGATATGCAGAAAGAGTTTGAGGCCAATGGAAGCGAACAGTTTCTATACCTTCTGGGAGTTCTCGGGGTATTTATTTTGCTCATTGCCGCTTTTAACTATATGAATCTTGCTACGGCACAGGCACTTGATCAGGCAAAGGAAGTGGGGGTAAGAAAGGTACTGGGTTCTCAAAGACGACAGCTGATTGCACGTTTTATTTTCGAATCGCTTACCATGTCGATGCTGGGGTTGATGCTGGCAGGGCTGATTGTTTACCTGACTCTACCTTATTTCAGTGAGCTTTCCGGTAAACCCCTCACTTTTGATTTTGATCAAAACTGGATTATGATACCCACTTTTATAGGGTTGACCATTGTATTAGGCTTACTGGCTGGTATTTACCCTGCTTTATATATGTCGGGTTTTCAAGTGGTGAAAAGTTTGAAGGGCGGCTTGTCAAAACAGGGAAAGACTACCAAAGTATTCAGAAAGACCCTGGTAGTAACGCAGTTTGTGATGTCTGTGACATTAATGCTAAGCACGGGTATCGTCTTCAAACAGTTCGGCTTTCTGATGAACAAAGAATTGGGAATTGATATGGAAGCGGTGGTTCATATCAATGTTAAACCCAAGGGAGTAAATAAGCATTTCAGTAACCTAAAACAGGCTTTGCTACAAAACCCACAGATTGCTGCTGTTTCTGGCTCTAATATAGCCCCTGTCAATGATTTTGGCTTGTCTCAGACCAATGGCCTGATACTACCAGGAGCTTCAGAAGAGATTTCTATGAATTACCTTCAGGTAGACCGGGATTTTTTCGATTTCTATAAAGTACCATTCCTGGTAGGAGAAGGTTATGATACTTTTGAGGGAGAGGCTACTGCCGGACTGATTGTCAATCGAACAGCCATGGAACAACTGGGTTTTGATGAGCAAAATGTACTGGGGCAGCAGGTGCATGTATACGATGGGTTTGATCCGTTTATTGTTGGGGTTACGGATGACTTTCACCTGGAATCGCTGCATAAGGAAATAGGCCCTGTCTACTTCCAATTGACAGAAAAGGACCCGGGGCGATTCAATGTTATGTCTGTAAAGATTACCGGAGACGACTTGCCCGAGACTGTTGCGGATATTCAGAATACCTACGATCAGTTTGTAACAACTGTACCCCTGGAGCTGACCTTTATGGATGACCGTATTGAGCGGGCCTATCAGTCCGAGAAGTTCTTTGTCCGCACTTTTGGTGTCTTCACAACGCTTGCGATTATCATGGCCTGTCTGGGAGCCTTGGGTTTAGCCATGCAGGTAGTGGTTAGCAAACAGAAGGAGGTAGGGGTAAGAAAAGTCTTAGGGGCTTCCGTGACAAGCATTACCGGCCTGCTTACTAAGGAGCTTATGTCGTTAGTGCTCTTAGCCAATCTCATTGCCTGGCCGCTTACCTATTGGGGTATGAATAATTGGTTGCAAGACTTCCCTTATCGCGAAGCGATAGGGCCAGGGATCTTTGCTCTTGTGCTGGCAGCCTCTATACTAATCACCTTCCTTACTGTCGGGGCTACATCGGTGAAAGCGGCATTGGTGAATCCTGTAAAGTCACTGAAATCGGAGTGAGGAGTATGTGAAATAAAAAGAGGGAAGCCATTCTGATATGACTTCCCTCTTTTTATATGCGGTACTTCTTAAAGCTCTCTTACCCAGATATTTCTGAAGCTGGTTGTATTGCTATGGTCCTGTAAAATAATGGATGCTTTACCATGTGCATCATTTTTAGGCAAACCGATATATTCAGTCGTACCCAGAATCTCCTGATGGTTTTGGATGAGCACGCCATTGTGAATCACCGTGATATAAGCAGATTTTACTTTGATGCCATCTTCATTGAATACAGGCGCACTGTAAATGATGTCATACGTTTCCCATTGGTCATGAGGACGTGTAGCGTTTACCAGGGGTATAGATTGCTTATAAATAGCTCCGGCTTGTCCATTCGAGTAGGTCCGGCTTTCATAGCTGTCCAACACCTGTACTTCATATCGTCCTTGCAGAAAAACCCCGGAGTTACCACGTCCCTGGCCTTCGCTTTCTACCACAAGTGGTGAACGCCATTCTATGTGCAATTGAATATCTCCGAACTTTCTATTGGTCATGATATTGCCGGTACCTGGCTTTACCGTCATGATGTTGTTGGCTACATCCCATTTGGCGGCTCCTTTGTCATTCACAGACGCCCATTCGTTTAAGTTGCTACCTCCAAAAAGCACGATAGCATCCGAAGGGGGGGCGCTATTGGTGGCTCCGGGAGTTACCTTTTTGGGTACAGGGTCCCAAACCTCAGTGGCTTTGGGATCTTTGATCTGAGCAAATGCGCTGGTGCCTATCACCAGCAGGGTTAAAAGTATGGTTGCGCGTTTCATAATTTTCATATTAATCTATTCCTAAAAGGTTTTTGAATTCCTCATCACTGATACCGGCATCGGCAAAATCATCAAAGTTCTTTTCCGTGGCTTCAATGATAAACTGATTGATATATTCGGCACCTTCTCTTGCTCCTTGTTCTGGAGATTTAATGCAGCACTCCCATTCTAATACAGCCCAGCCATCATAGCCATATTGGGTCATTTTTGAGAAAATTCCCTGGAAGTCTACCTGCCCGTCTCCAATAGAACGGAAACGTCCCGGACGATCTCTCCAGTCCTGGTACCCACCGTATACTCCTGATTTTCCATTGGGATGATATTCTGCATCCTTGACATGGAACATCCCGAAAAATTCATGGTAGTGGTCAATATAAGCCAGGTAGTCCAGCTGTTGTAAAATGAAGTGACTCGGGTCGTATAGCAGCTTCACTCGCTTATGCTTATTAGTAGCCTCATAAAACATTTCGAAGGAGGTGCCATCGTGCAGGTCTTCACCCGCATGTACTTCGTAGCAGACATCTACACCCTGCTCATCAAAATGATTGAGAATGGGTTCCCATCTTTTGGCCAGTTCGGCAAAGCCTTTTTCGATCAGCCCGGCTGGTCTTTGTGGCCAGTTATAAAAGTAAGGCCAAACCAAAGCCCCCGAAAAGGTGGCATGCACATCGATGCCCAGGTTTCTGGAGGCCACTGCTGCTTTTTTTACCTGATCAATCGCCCAGGCATTCCGTTGTTTGGCATTCATGCCATCGGGAGCAAATCCCTTGAAGAGCTCTTCATAGGCAGGGTGTACTGCTACCAGCTGACCTTGTAAATGTGTGGAGAGCTCGCTTACCTCCAGTCCATGATTGGCCAGGGTACCTTTCAGCTCATCGCAATAGGTCTTGCT
Organism: Roseivirga sp.; assembly: GCA_021404565.1. Classification (GTDB taxonomy): domain Bacteria; phylum Bacteroidota; class Bacteroidia; order Cytophagales; family Cyclobacteriaceae; genus Roseivirga. The sequence continues at coordinate 46,932 of JAAWWF010000017.1, forward strand.
TTCAGCAGCTTTGTCCAGGTCTATCAGCCGACTGTCCCAGGTGGGTATTTGTACGGCTTTATAACCCAGGTCACTGGCCCACCTGGCTATGCTGTCAAGCGAATTAAATGGAGCCGTATCATCTGCAAATTGTGCCAGAAATACGGCAGGTCCTTTGATTGTTTTCATTTGAGTGATTGTTCTTTAGTCAACTATTTCTGTCCAGCTATTTCCATTTTTATCAGAAGCCAAAACAGCTTCGATAAACTTCATGCCTCGCACACCATCGCGAATGGTTGGGAAGGCCCCATCAATATAATCTTCTCCTTTGATCGCTTTGGCCGCTCCACTGTAAAGGTTTGCCATAGAGTCAAAGATTCCTTCCGGATGGCCCGGTGCCATTTTGGTGCTCACCTTGGCAAACTCGCTATTGTAGTCATGGCCAGGCTTGAGTACCTGCTGAATGCCACCTTCGGGTAGGTAGTAGAGGTAATTAGGGTTTTCCTGTTCCCAACGGAGTCCGCCTTTGCTACCGTAAACGGCTATCTGAAGCGCATTCTCTTCTGAGGTAGCAATCTGACTTGCTCTTACCAGGCCTCTGATGCCATTATTGAGTCTTAGCATAGCAGTGCCGTCAATGTCTAATGGATTATCTTCATAAAGGGTATTGAGGTCAGCCAGCACCTTCTCCGTTTTCAGTCCGGTAGTATACTCAATCATATTGAAGGCATGAACACCTATATCGCCCATACAGCAGCTTTGCCCCGCTTTGGCAGGATCTAATCTCCATACTCCCTTTCGTTTCTCTTTGTCGTGAATCACCGGGTTGATCCAGCCCTGATAGTATTGGGCATCTACCTTATGGATATCACCAATAATCCCATTGGCAATCATCGATTTCATCTGGCGCACCATGGGATAGCCTGTGTAGGTGTGGGTTAATGCAAACACCACATTGTGTTTGGCTACCAGTTCCTCCAGTTCAATCGCTTCTTCAGCCGTATTGGTCACAGGTTTTTCACAAATGACATGAAACCCCGCCTCAATCAGTTGCTTGGCCATAGGGTAATGGAGAAAATTAGGAGTGACCACCACCACTGCTTCAATTCTTTCATCGGCTGGTAAGGCTGTTTCTCCGGATACAAAAGCGTCTATGTTGGGGTAAGCTCTGTTGGTGTCCAGTTCAAGAGAGCGGGCAAAATCTATGGCTCTCCCATGGTCGGTGTCGAAAGCGCCTCCCACCAGTTTATACTCTTCTCCTATATATGAAGCAATGCGATGGACAATGCCTATAAATGAGGAATGACCACCACCGATCATGCCCAATCTGATTTTTCTTTGTGTCATATTATTTATCGTATTCTACGGTTTCGTTTTTGAATGTAAAGAAGAAAGTAAGGAAGACCAGCACGGCAAACCCGGCAGGCAAGAGCCAGATACTTGTCCAGTCATGTCCGGTATCAAGGGTGTAGTATGCCGTGATTTTCCCCGCTGCCCAGAAGCCCACCAACATACCCACTCCATAGGTAGCCAGGGTAATAAGCCCCTGTGCCGCACTTTTGTATTTCTCCCCTGCTTTTGAGTCGGTGTAAATCTGCCCCGATACAAAGAAGAAGTCATAGCAAATACCATGTAAGGCAATACCGGTGAGGAGCATGAATACAAGCTCTTCGGAGTTGCCAAAGGCAAACAAGGCATAGCGAATGGCCCAGGCCAGCATGCCAAACAAAAGCGTTTTTTTAATGCCGTATTTCTTCAGAAATATGGGTAGAAGCAGCATGAACAGAACTTCTGAAATTTGACCTATGGTCATTTTTCCGGTAGCGTTGCTTACCTGGATTTCTGTAAGAAAGGGATTAGTCTGTTGGTAATAAAAAGCCAGGGGGATGCAAATCAGGACTGAGGAAAAGAAGAACAAGGCAAAGTTCTTGTCTTTCAGCAGCCGCAGGGCATCGAGTCCCAAAACATCTCTGAGTTTTATTTTGGTCCCCTTCGCCACTGCAGGTGGTGTTTTCGGCAGGGTAAAACTGAAAAGACCCAGAATACCAGCGGCTATGGCCGTCATCAACAAGGTGTTTTTAAGCATGCCATTGGCAATGCCTTCAGGAGAGTCCCAGGAAAACACATAGCTGATTACCAGCCCTGCTATTACCCAGCCGATGGTTCCCGATACCCTGATGGGAGGAAACTGCCTGGAGGGGTCGTCCATTTGTCTGAAGGCCACTGAATTCACCAGTGCCAGTGTGGGCATATATAATATCATATAGCCAAGCACATAGGGGTAAAATGTTGCGAAATCAGCCGCATTATACATGAGGTACATCAACAGTGCACCCAGCAAGTGAAGAACCCCCAGGATTTTCTCAGCATTGAAAAACCGGTCAGCAATCAATCCTATGATAAAAGGGGCAATTATCGCACCCCAGGACTGCGTGGAAAAAGCAAGACTTTTCTGGGCTTCAGAGGCATTAAGGTTATTTGCCAAAAATGTGCCCAGCGTAACAAACCATCCTCCCCAGATAAAAAACTGGAGAAACATCATCAGGCTTAGCCTGCCGGTAATTCCCTTGCTTATGCTCATGGAGTTTGTTTTAGTGGCCCGACTGTGGCACTCTTTGTGTTTCCAGTTTCTTTCTATACATGAATAGTAGTCCGAAGAGCACAACCAATACCAGTGGGAAATAGACAATATTACCCAGGGTGGCCTGTCCCGCAGCCAATTCAGCAGCTTCAGCAGTCATGCCTGATGCCAGGGCTTCAGATTTTTCGGCATCCAGCCAGCCACCGATTACCGGCTGCCAGATACTAGTGGCAAACATGCCTGCTCCACCAATCAATGACATACCCAGGGCTCCTGTCTTTGGTAGGTACTCTCCCACAAAGCCTATCATAGTCGGCCAGAAATACATTACGCCTACAGCGAATAATATGGCGGCCAGGTATACCATACCTCCTGTGGCCATGCTCATCAGATAAATGGCCAGTGCAGCAATGATGGATGAGCCCCAGAGTACTCCAGCCGGATTGAATCGTCTGATAACAGGCCCGGCAAAGAATCTGCCAATAGCCATGAGTCCGGTTACCATCGCCAGAATAAGCATAGGGCTGGCGCCTGTGTTACCGAGTATTTTCTCTACCCACTGTTGAGTACCCAGTTCGGTGGTTGCCGTCAGGGTCATACAGATCACCATAAAGAAGAACAGGGGAGATACCAGACTTTTGATATTGGCAGCTGTGTTGGACTCTTTACTTTCATTAGCTGGGAATGTTTGTCCCATGAAGAGGAAACCATAAGCAATGGTGGGTATGAGCATAATGGCAATCTGCATCTGCCAGCCCATAGAAAAGTCGGTCATGAATTTAGATACCAGGGAGCCTATTACTATACCTCCGGGAAACCATACATGAAAACGGTTAAGTTTAGCGGTTTGGTCTCCGGCATACATACCTGCAATCATAGGGTTACAAGCCGCTTCTACACTACCATTGGCAAAGCCAACAAAGAAGGTTGAGATGAGGAGGGTCCAGAAGTCTCCGGCAAAAATGGTAAGTCCCAGCCCGAGTAAATGAGATACAAAGGCAATGATCATCAGTTTTTTAGGTCCCAGGCTGTTATATACCAGACCGCCAAAAATTGTGGCCAATGGGAAACCCAGAAAAGCCATAGAGTTGACAAAACCTAATTGGGTGTCTGTCAGGCCAAAATCTGTACCAAGCTGGCCAAGAATACCCGCTCGAATGGCAAAGGTCATCGAGGTAACCGTAAGTGCCATACAGCTGGCTGTAAAAAGCCTGTTTTTGTTTAATCCGTTCTGAGAACTCATTATGCTAGTAATTAGGGTTGTTGATTATGTGATATCTATAGTTAATTGCCAGCCTGTTTGACTGACTTAGTGCTTATTCGTTTGATAAATCCTTGATCAATACTTTTCTGAACTGAATGGGATGACTTTCGCTTTGGAGGGCGATATAGCCCTCGGTTAAGGCCTTTCCTTCTACTTTTACAGCCGGGTCGAAACCATCCACCACACCACCACCGATCACCGGTTTGCTATACTTCATTACAGTATCTCCTTCAATGATATGGGCAACGAGCTCATCACCCATCACCAGAAAGTCCATGGTTACCCACTCTTCACCATGGTAAGTGGCTGAGGTTGACGTGATGCAATGCCTCGTTTCAAGTTTGCCATCCATTTCCACATGTGTGCCAGGGGTACAAAGGCTTCCGGTAGGGCGATCTCCATTGTTGAGACCTCCCAGAAACTGAGCTTCGATTGAAATCGGGAAATCCTGATCTTTTGCCATGGACTCCGGTGACTGGCTATGGAGCATTACCCCGCTGTTTTTGGTAGCCCAGCCTTCACCTCCGTTTACCTGATCGCCAATAAAACGATACTCCACCCGTAGCAGGTATTTTGAGAACTTTTGCTCGTAAAACAAGTGCCCGTATCTGTAGTTGAAAGTGTCGTAGGCATCGTAGTTCACGGTGAGCAAACCATCTTGTACACTAAAGGTATTGCCGAAATTGTCATCCAGCGCATAGCCCTTGATTTTCGGGTGCCAGCCGGTAAGATCTTTACCGTTAAAAAGAGGAGTCCAGGCTGGTTCCTGTTGACAGGAAAAAACAGACATGACCAGAATTCCTGTGAGGGACAGGACGGTAATTGCGCGTTTCGACATGTTAGAAAAAATAATGGTGCAATAAGTTAAAGAAAATACTCTTGAATTCAACAGGTTGATGGGGTGAAGGGCAGGTCTGAATTATCAATATGACCAAATGATTTTTTGGCAATCGATTGCATCAGGTCTCACAATAAAACACCTGGCAAACTAACTCCTGCAGGCCTGGTTTATTCGCGACATAGGCCTGACGAAATGTGTCTTATGAGTGATTCAGAGAATATCAGCGCTCTGCGTTGAGCAGAGATTCGGCCACTATCAGGTCTTCCGGGGTGGTGATTTTAATATTGCTGTAATCACCCTCTATCAGATTGATCGTTGCTCCTGTAGCCTCCAGTACGCTGGCATCATCAGTAAAACCAGAATCATAGGCTGTGTCAAAGGCCTTTTTTATCAGGGCTATCTGAAAGGTCTGAGGGGTTTGAATCAGTTGGTAGTCATTGCGATTCACCACCTTGTTATCAATACCGTTACTCCATCGAATAGAATCTTTGAGAGGGATGGCTGCAATGGCATTTCCTTTTTGCTCTGCTATGGCAAATGAGTTCAAAATGATCTGATCACTCACCAGTGGGCGAACACCATCATGAATAGCCACAAGCCCGCCTCCGCTGATGTTGGATAAACCGTTTTTCACTGAGTGGAATCGGGTTTCACCACCAACAGTTGTTTTATGAGGAATGTCGAATTTGTATTGTGCGCAAAGGCTTTTCCAACCTAAGATCTGACTTTCGGGTAGTACCAGTATGATGCTTATCTCAGCAGAGAAATTGTGAAAGGCTTGCAGGGTATGCATCAGAATAGGCTTACCGGCTACAGGTATAAACTGCTTAGGGATTTCTCTTTTCATCCGCGTACCTGAACCACCCGCTACTATCACCACATACTTTTGCATGGGCTAAAAATAGAAAAGCCTCACTAAACAGTGAGGCTTTTGACTTAAATTAAATATTGTGTTGCTATCAAATGATCAGCATGGCATCGCCATAGCTGAAGAAGCGATAACCTTCTTTTTGAGCCACCTGATACGCATTGATGATATGGTCATATCCACCAAAAGCAGCAGCCTGCATCAATAGTGTAGATTCTGGCAGGTGGAAGTTGGTGATCAAAGCATTGCAAATTTTGAACTCGTAAGGAGGGAAGATGAATTTGTCTGTCCAGGCTTCGTTGGCTTTCAATCTACCACCAGCTGATACCGATGACTCCAGAGCTCTCATAGAGGTAGTACCTACAGAACAAACCCTTTTCTTGTTGTCAAGTGCTTTGTTAACCAGATTGGCAGTTTCCTCACCGATCATATAGTTTTCAGAGTCCATCTTGTGCTTGGTAAGGTCTTCTACGTCAACAGGACGGAAAGTACCCAAACCAATGTGGAGAGTCAGAGAAGCAATATCTATTCCTTTGATCTCCATGCGCTTCATTACCTGCAGGGTAAAGTGAAGGCCTGCAACCGGTGCTGCCACCGCTCCTACGTTCTTGGCATAGATTGTTTGAAAACGCTCTCTGTCTTCAGGCTCTGTAGCACGCGGAATGGTACGTGGAAGAGGTGTTTCGCCTAATGTATCAATGGTTTTGTAGAATTCTTCATCACTGCCATCATATAAGAAGCGAATGGTTCTGCCTCTTGATGTAGTATTGTCAATCACCTCGGCTACCAGTTCTCCTTCGCCAAAGTAAAGTTTGTTGCCTACCCTGATTTTTCTCGCAGGATCTACCAGTACATCCCAAAGGTGCATTTCTGCATTCAACTCTCTCAGGAGGAAAACTTCAATCTGTGCGCCTGTCTTTTCTTTCTGTCCATAGAGTCGTGCGGGGAAAACCTTAGTGTCATTGTTCACCAGCACATCTCCTTCTTCAAAATAATCAACAACGTCTTTAAAGACTTTGTGCTCAATCTCTCCAGTATCTTTATGCAAAACCATTAAACGCGAATCATCACGGTTTTCGGTAGGGTAGTGTGCAATTTTATCTTCTGGGAGCTCGAACTTAAAAGCAGATAATTTCATCTGTTAGTAATTTGTTTTAGTGGTCAGGCTTAGAATTCAGGGCTGAATCAGGTGCTCCAGCGGTCTGTGCTCTTTAGCCATATTCCGGGGTTTTTCCTTTCAACTTTTTGAAATAGCAGGCAAAGATAGAAATTATTGCGTGAGTCTCATATACCCTTGATTGATAATAATTTGAAAGATGGAAGAGGGTAAAACCTTGTAACAATTTGACTGTTTCGCTTGTCCACTTAACAGTATCAAAATCCGATCACGCAGGATATTGCGATTTTTACGTAATAGCTGAACCTCTGTGTTTACATTTTTTGATTCTTTACGTTTTGAAAATAGCGACTCGTCAGATTACTGATTTAAAATAAAAACCACGTGGGAATATTCTTAAAGTTATTAGTCGAAAGTATCCGGTTTGCCTGGCAGGTACTCACTACCAATGTATTGAGGACGATGCTGTCCCTGCTGGGGGTTACTATCGGTATTTTTATGATCATCGGGGTGTTTACCTTTGTCGATTCACTTGAGAAAAATATTCGTGACAGCCTCGATTTTCTGGGTTCTAACGTGATTACTGTTAATAAATTCCCCTTCGTAAATAACGATCCGAATTTCCCTTTTATCAAGTACTTGCGAAGGCCTTCCAATACATACGCAGAGTATGAGTTTTTATCGGCCAACCTTAAGAATGCGGCAGCTGTGGCTATTGCAGCCAGCCGAAGCTCCACAGTGAAGGTCGGGAGTAGTAGTTTAAGCGGGACTGATATTTATGGCATTACTTTCAACTATAAGGATGTCTACGAAGTGCCGGTAGGTGCTGGCAGGTATTTCACATCCCGCGAGATTGAATCTGGTAGAAATGTAGCGCTCATAGGGAATGAGGTATCAAAGGCGTTGTTCCCTAATGTAGACCCTATAGGCAAGGAGATAAAGGTTAGGGGCTTTAAGGTGCGGATTGTCGGTGTTTTGGATAAGGAAGGGGATAGTTTTTTGGGTACACCCAGTAATGATGATCGGGTGTATATTCCTTATAAGATGTTTACCAAGATGTACTTTGTCGGAGGGCGGTTTGGGATCAACCCCAACGTGGCTGTAAAAGGCTTTGATTCAGATATAGGGCTGGTAGAGTTGCAAAGTGAGATGGAGGGAGTACTGCGTAAAGTAAGAGGCTTGAGACCCAAGACCGAATCCAATTTCGCCCTAAACAGACCTGAGGCTATTGCTGAATTGTTAGGCGAAGTGTTTGATGCACTAACGATTGCCGGAATGATCATCGGAAGCTTCTCCATACTGGTGGGGGGCTTTGGTATTATGAATATTATGTTCGTTTCTGTTCAGGAGCGTACCAAAATCATCGGAATTCAAAAATCGTTAGGGGCCAAAAATTACTTTATCCTATTCCAGTTTTTGTTCGAATCTATCTTTCTGTGCCTACTGGGAGGAGGCCTGGGGGTATTATTGGTTTATTTGCTCACCCTGGCCATTCCTACGGGTACCTTAGAGCTTGCCCTGACCATGAAGAATGTTGTCATAGGTGTAGGTTCCTCTTCCATTATTGGGGTGGCATCAGGAATCATTCCTTCTGCCAAGGCGGCCAGAATGGATCCGGTAGATGCGATGAGGACTGCCTAAAAAAAACAAAGTCAAAAACGCAAACAAAAAACCCCGGCCATGGCCGGGGTTTTTTGTTATATCATGGTACGGGTTTGAAGATGCCTAAGCGTCTACTTCCTCTTCCACACCGTCTACTTTTGCTTTAATCTTGCTTTCCAGTTCTTCAGATAATTCGGGATTGTCATTAATCAGGCCTTTTACAGCATCGCGGCCCTGTCCCAATTTCTCTCCATTGTAAGAGAACCATGAACCTGCCTTTTTCACAATGCCCAGCTCAACACCGAGGTCAAGAATTTCGCCTGCTTTGGAAATACCCTCACCATACATGATGTCAAACTCTACAATCTTGAACGGAGGTGCTACTTTGTTTTTTACAACTTTTACTTTGGTACGGTTGCCTATGATATCTACGCCATCTTTGATTTGACCGATTCTGCGAATGTCAAGTCTTACAGAAGCATAGAATTTCAGGGCGTTACCACCTGTGGTAGTTTCAGGGTTTCCGAACATTACCCCAATTTTTTCTCTCAACTGGTTAATGAAAATACAGGCACATCCTGTCTTGTTGATTGTGCCTGTGAGCTTTCTGAGAGCCTGAGACATCAGTCTTGCCTGAAGTCCCATTTTACTTTCTCCCATCTCTCCTTCCAGTTCAGCCTTAGGTACCAGCGCGGCCACTGAATCTATCACAATAATATCAATAGCACCGGAACGGATCAGATGTTCGGCAATTTCCAATGCCTGCTCCCCATTGTCCGGTTGTGAGATTAAAAGGTTTTCAGTGTCGATGCCGAGTTTCTCAGCATAAACCTTGTCGAAGGCATGTTCTGCGTCTATAAATGCCGCCAGCCCACCTTGCCTTTGAGTTTCGGCTATACAGTGCATACTGAGGGTGGTTTTACCCGAAGACTCAGGTCCGTATACCTCAATCACTCTGCCTCTTGGAATACCACCAATACCCAATGCAATATCAAGCCCGAGAGAACCCGTAGAAATAGAAGGTAAATCGACCACCTTTTCATCACTCAGCTTCATCACAGCACCCTTACCATAGGTCTTTTCCAGTTTATCAATGGTTAATTGCAGGGCTTTTAATTTTTCGTCTTTCTCGCTCATTTCTATTGGGTAATATTGTTCAGAATAGTTTGTGAAGATAGTAGGAAAGGTACCAATACACAACCCAATTTTCTCAATAAATATGGTTAATTTTCTCCCCGATAAATGCTATGAAAAAGTGGTTTAAAAGAATTGGTCTCGGCTTGCTGTCGTTGATATTAATTGTCTATCTCTTGTACTTTGAACTGGCCAACTATGGGCTTATGCAGCTGAGAGGGCAACTTAACGTGGTGAATAATGCCGTGCCACTGGAGGAGTTTTTAGAAATGCCCGAGACAACAGATGAGCAGCGCTTCAAGGTAGGGGTCATTCGCGAAGCCCGCACCTTTGCATTCGATTCGTTAGGAATCAACTATTCTGATAATTATACGAAGATCTTTGATCAGGAGGATAAGCCTTCCATGTACGTAGTCACTGCCTGCGAGCCTTTTGAGTTTAAGGCCAGACTTTGGAAATTCCCGGTGGTAGGGAGCGTGCCCTACAAGGGGTTTTTCTCACGCGAAAAGGCGATGGAGGAGGCCCGGAGCATCAAGGCTGCCGATAGTATTGATGTGAGTGTAAGAACCGCTGGTGGCTGGTCTACCCTGGGTTGGTTCAATGATCCCGTCCTTTCCAATATGCTCAAGCGTTCAGAGGGCGATCTGGCCAGTCTTATCATACATGAGCTGACCCATGGTACACTATATATTAAAGACAGCGTTACGTTTAATGAAAATCTGGCATCCTTTATCGGAGACAAGGGAGCGGTATTGTTTTTGGAAGCAAAGTATGGAAAGGGAGCAGCCGAGGTGGATAAGTTTCTGGCCCGTCAGGCGGATGAGGAGCTTTTCAAGAGCTATATGCTCTTTGCCAGCAAGAAGCTAGATAGTACTTATACCGCTATAGTCGATTTCGAAAAAGGGAAAAAGCAGGAAATAAAGGATCAGGTCATTGAGGACATCAGATCAGGCATTGACACCGTTTCGTTTATGTCCGACAGATATAAAGGTTACTTCGAGAAGTATAAACCGAATAATACGTTCTTCATGTCGTTCCTCAGATATAATTCTCAGCTTGAACTTTTAGAAGAAGAATTAAATGCCAATTTTGAAGGTGATTTGAAGAAGTTTCTTATCTACCTGAAAGAGACCTATCCTTCAGTTTGAAAGTAATTGGTATGGCTTTTGTCGTACCAGGTGTAAACTAGCATATGAAATACTTTTTATCAGCCTTGTTCTTGCTCGCAGCCCTAAAGGTATCCGCACAGCATTACCCTATGGCCAAGCAGGGACCTTTTTTACCCGGAGAAGAGATAGAGATGAAGGCTACGGTTGGGTTTATCAAAGCGGCCGAAGCGGATTTCAAAGTCAATGACATTATATATACTGTTAATAATCGGCCTACTTATCGCATCGATATTTTTGCACGGACGGTTGGGATTTTCGATTTAATCTCGTCAGTCAGAGATAACTGGGGGTCTTACTATGATACAGCTAACCTGGTGCCACAGCAGTTTTACCGTTATATCAAAGAGGGTAGGTTTCGTAAAAATGAAATACTCTACTTTGACCACGACAAGGACTCTGTCACTGTAGCCAAGCTTCATAAGGAGACCAAGCGACTCGAGAAAAGGATTGAGCATAAGGTCGCAAATAATATGCAGGACATGGTTAGCGGGTACTACCACCTGCGAGCCCTCGATTTCGACCGGATACCTGTTGGTACTATCATTACAATCAATACCTTTTTTGACGATAAAGAACAGCCCTTTCGCGTTAAGTTTGTGGGCAGGGAAGTTATCAAGACCAAACTAGGTCGGGTTAAATCATTGATCCTGGTACCTATTATTGAAAAGGACAGCCTTTTTGAGGAAGACAATACCCTGAGGGTCTGGCTCTCGGATGACCTCAATAAGATACCTCTGAAGTTTCAGGCCAAGATTTATGTGGGTTATCTGAGGGTTGAAGTCAGAAAAGTAAAGAACTTGCGACATCAACTAGCTGTGACTGAGTAATATCCCGACTTTTTTTCAGTGTGGTTTCCTTTTTTAAATAACTTTGATCAAGTTCGAACAGGAATTTTAACAACCTCTGTTTAGTATGGGTGATAAGCATAACCACAAGGTGCTTGTGGTAGATGATGATTCAGATATTCTTGAATTATTAAAGTATAACCTTGTCAAGGAAGGTTATGATGTCAAGACTGCTGAAGACGGCAAGAAGGCAGTACAGCTGGCGAAGGGTTTTTTACCTGAGCTGATTCTGCTGGATATCATGATGCCTAATCAGGATGGTGTAGAAACCTGCAGGCAACTGCGCGAGATTCCTGAAATGGCCGACTCTCACATAACATTTCTTACAGCCCGGGCTGAAGAATATTCAGAAGTAGCTGCATTTGATGCAGGAGCTGACGATTATATAACCAAGCCAATCAAACCTCGTGCGCTGATGAGCAGAATCAGTGCCCTATTCAGGAGAGAGCAGAAAAGCAAAAGCAAATCATTGCCAAAGGTGATGGCAGGAGGGCTTACCATTGACAAGACCAGCTATACGGTGTCTATGAATGGTGAGCAGTTTACCCTACCTAAAAAGGAGTTTGAGCTGCTGTATTTTCTGGCGCAAAACCCGAATAAGGTTTTCAGCAGAGATGATTTATTGCAGAACATATGGGGTACAGACGTTTATGTGCTGGCCCGTACTGTGGATGTTCATATCAGAAAAGTAAGAGAAAAGATCGGTGATGGTTATATTACTACTGTAAAAGGTGTAGGATATAAATTCGAGATTCGATAGAGCATGCTCTTCAATTCAAAAGCAGTCGCATTACTACTGGCGGCCATTGTTGGCATCCTCACCGCTGCTTTTTTATACCTGGTTCCTGATGTAAGTACAACTGCCCTGGTGGTAGCCGGCCTTCTTTCCTTTTCAGCCACCTATTTTTTGGTCTATATAGTTTTTGAATTTCTCGTTTTCAAAGAGATAGGCAAAATCTATGAGGTACTTAATAAGCTGAGAAAGAAGGATTTTTCATTTATCGAAGAAAGTGAGGATCAGAATAGCCTAAATCCATTTAAGCGAATCAATACAGAAATCTATAAATATGGTGTCAACAGGCATCAGGAGATAGAGGATTTAAAGAAGATGGAAGCTTTCAGAAGAGAGTTTCTGGCAGACGTAAGCCATGAGCTAAAGACTCCCATTTTTGCGGCACAGGGTTTCGTACATACGCTTCTTGATGGTGCGGTGGAAGACAAAAAGGTCCGGGGTAAGTTCTTAAAAAGAGCAGCAAAAAGTCTTGACCGACTTGATCTTTTAATTCATGATCTGCTCACTCTCTCTCAAATAGAGACAGGTGAAATGAAAATGCACTTCGAACATTTTAATATAGTCGATTCGGCAAGCGAGGTCATTGATCAGTTGGAGTCCAAAGCAGATAAGAGAAATATTAAGATTTCTTTTGACGCAGAATATGACAATCCAATTTTTGTATATGCAGATGCTGAATTGATTTATCGTGCACTGATGAATTTACTTTCAAACGGCATTAAGTACACCGACAAAGGAAAGGTGACGCTGGGCTTTGAGGTAAGTGAAGGTAATGTGTCGGTAGCTGTAAAGGATTCCGGCAGGGGGATTCCTCCTGAACACCTTGGGCGGATTTTTGAGCGTTTTTTCAGAGTGGATAAAAGCCGTTCCAAAGAAATGGGTGGAACAGGCCTTGGTCTGGCTATTGTAAAGCATATCATGGAGGCTCACGACTCAAATGTGACGGTAACCAGCACGGTTGGAAAAGGCTCAAACTTTAGCTTCAGACTGCCCCTGGGTAAAACCATTGAAGAAGAAGAGGAAGAAGTGAACGATTTGGAGCTGGCAGACTAAACTCCTTGTGCTATCTTTGTGCCCTTTCGGGCAAATATGAAAATCAATTTCAAGGACCTTATTGTTTATGAAGGAGATCACTATATCGTGATTAATAAACCTCCTTTTGTAGCATCGCTGGCTGACAGGAATGCTCCGGTAAATATTCAGCAGTTGGCAAAGGCTTATGATGAAAACCTTTCGGTTTGCCATCGGCTGGATAAAGATACCTCTGGCTGTCTTTTGATTGCCAAGAATGCCGATGCCTATCGTCATGCCTCAATTCAATTCGAAAAGCGTACTATTAAGAAGGTGTATCACGCAGTGTCCAATGGTCTGCATGAATTCAGAGCCCATCAGGTAGATGCTCCTATTTTAGCCCTGCCTAATGGTACAGCCAAGGTTGATCGCAGAGAGGGGAAGGCGGCCCAGACGGTTTTTACTACGCAGGAGACCTATCGGAACCACTCCTTAATAGAATGCATGCCGGTCACCGGCAGAATGCATCAGATCAGGGTGCATCTTGCCATGGAAAAAGCTCCCTTAGTACATGATGAACTGTATAGAGGAGCTTCCCTTTTTTTATCTCAGATCAAGCGAAATTTTAAATTGAAAAAAGATACGGATGAACGACCTCTTATCAAGAGGTTTGCTCTTCATGCCATGAGTCTGCGTTTTGATAATATGGTGGAACCAATTCTGGTTGAAGCGCCTTACCCTAAAGATTTTGCTGTACTCGTCAAACAATTGAGGAAGTACAAGTTTTAATAGAAGTGTTTTATGGCTTTACAAGAGCATTTTTTCGCTCTGGTGGCAAGCTTATGACCGAAAGTGATGAAGAAATGAAGATAAATAGACCGATCGGGGCTCAGGCAGGCAATAATTTAATAAGCCATGTTGGAATTCAAAATTCAAACTTCTATCTTTGTGTCCCTTTTTACGGGAAGGGCTTGATAAAGTATTAAAAGTCAATAAAATATATCGAAGTGGATACACTCAGTTACAAGACAATTTCGGCTAACAAAGCCACCGCAGATAAGCAGTGGGTTGTGATCGATGCTGACTCAATGGTGTTGGGTAGATTAAGTAGTGAGGTTGCTAAGATCATCAGAGGCAAAAACAAGCCAAATTATACACCTCACACTGACTGTGGTGATAACGTGATCGTGATCAATGCCGACAAAGTGAGAATGACCGGTAAAAAGTGGGATGACAGAGTATATCTGAGATATACTGGCTATCCAGGTGGTCAGAGAAAAACAACTCCAAGACAGTTGAAAGCAAAGTCTTCAACTTTATTGGTAGAGAGAGCTGTAAGAGGCATGCTTCCTAAAACAAGACTGGGAAGATCTCTTTTCAACAACCTGAAAGTTTATGCCGGTGCAGAGCATCAGCATGAAGCACAGAATCCAACAAAAATTAATATTTAAGATATCTGATCCATGGAAGTAGTAAATACAATTGGAAGAAGGAAAACATCTGTAGCAAGACTGTACATGCAGGCCGGTAACGGTGATGTAAAAGTGAATGGTCGTGACATTAAGGAGTATTTTCCATCAGATGTTCTTCAAATTATCGTTAAGCAACCTCTTAATCTCGTAGAGCAGGCTGGTAATTTCGATCTGAAAATCAATGTTGATGGTGGCGGTTCTACCGGTCAGGCAGAAGCAATCAGATTGGCTATCTCAAGAGCACTTTGCGAAGTAGATGCTGAGCACAGACCAGCACTGAAGAAAGAGGGATTCCTTACCAGAGACCCAAGAATGGTTGAACGTAAGAAATACGGTAAGCGCAAAGCGAGAAGAGCATTCCAGTTCAGTAAGCGTTAATTCGAATTTATATTTATATCAAATAATGTCTAACAAACTAGAATACAAAGACTTACTTGATGCTGGTGTTCATTTCGGACACTTAACGAGAAAGTGGGATCCAAGAATGGCGCCATACATCTTCATGGAGAGGAATGGTATCCACATCATCGATCTTAACAAAACCCTTAATTGCCTCGAAGAAGCATCATCTGCAATTAAGAACATCGTACGTTCCGGAAGGAAGGTAATGTTTGTAGCTACTAAAAAACAGGCCAAAGAGATTGTTGCTAAAGAAGCTGATCGTCTTAACATGCCTTTCGTAACTGAAAGATGGCTTGGAGGTATGCTCACAAACTTTGCGACCATGCGTAAGTCTCTTAAGAAACTTGCTTCAATTGAGAAATTGGAGAAAGAAGAGGCCTACAAGAACCTGGCGAAGAGAGAAAGACTCATGAAGAGTCGCGAGAAAGCCAAGCTTCAGAGAATCCTGGGGGGTATCACTGACCTTACCAGACTTCCCGCTGCCCTTTTCATTGTAGATATCAAAAGAGAGCACATTGCCGTAGCTGAAGCTCAAAAGCTGAACATTCCGGTATTTGCTTTGGTAGATACAAACTCTGACCCTAATCAGGCTGATTTTCCAATCCCTGGTAATGACGATGCCTTTAAATCAATTGAAGTAATTACTTCTTTCTTTGGTAAAGCTATCGAAGAAGGACTTCAGGAGAGAAGAAAGGACAAAGAAGAACGTGAGCTTGAAAAAGCTGAGCAGGAGAAGATTCAAGCTGATAAAGCTGCAGCGAAAGAAGCGGCCAAAGCGACTCCGGCTCCAACAGAAGAGACTAAAGAAGAAGCTTAATCAGGAAATGATTATTCAATAAAAAATTGAACATCGTCCCGGTAGTTTCGGGGATTCGGTGTTCAATTTTTGTTTATACACATTGAGAACAATAAAACATTAATATAAAATGGCTATTACAGCAAAAGAAGTTAACCAATTGAGAAAAATGACCGGTGCCGGTATGATGGATTGTAAAAAGGCATTGGTTGAGGCAGAAGGTGATTTCGATAAAGCCATCGAAATCCTGCGCAAGAAAGGTCAGAAACTTTCTGAAAAGAGAGCAGACAGAGAAACCAAAGAAGGTACTGTGTTTGTAAGAACCAGTGAAAATGGTGGTGAAGCGATTTTGATCGCATTTACCTGCGAGACTGACTTTGTGGCTAAAAACGAAGATTTCAAAGCACTCGGAAACGAGATTGCTGATGCAGCTATCGCTAACAAACCAGCTGATCTTGAGGCATTGAAAGCATTGAGCCTTGGAGAACAATCGGTTCAGGAAAAAATAACTGAGCTTCTTGGTAAAATTGGTGAGAAACTGGAAGTAACAGTTTACGAACTATTGACTGGCGAGCAGGTTGTTTCTTACATCCACTCTACTGGTAAACTGGGTGTATTGGTGGCCCTTACTGGTGTAAATGGCACTGATGTAGCTGAGGCTGGTAAAGACGTAGGAATGCAGATTGCAGCAATGAATCCTGTAGCACTTGATAAAGATGGTGTTGATGAGTCTGTAATCGCCAAGGAAATTGAAATCGGAAAAGAGCAGGCACGTCAGGAAGGTAAGCCAGAGGCTATCCTTGACAAAATTGCCCAGGGTAAATTGAATAAGTTCTTCAAAGAAAATACTTTGTTGAGCCAGGCATTCGTGAAAGAGCCTAAAAAGTCAATCTCTCAGTATCTTGACGGTGTAAACAAAGGTTTGACTGTTGCTGATTTCAAAAGAGTAAACATCGGATAATCCGATAAGTCAATCTGCTCCAAAGCAGATTTATAACATAAAGAAAGCCTCCCATTTGGGGGGCTTTTTTCATTGGTACGAATCTTTTTTGATCTTTATCAGGTAAATACCAGTGACCTGAAGCTATAACTATGACTGTCGATAAGGTTTTGTCAATACCCAACCTGCCTTACTGGACCGAGAACAGACCAAGCCGCTTTCTTGGTGCTTTTTTATTCTGGACCCTGATGGCAGCTTTGTTCACTACCAAGTCCAACCTCTACTATACTTTCAAAGGGGTACCTACTTCCTGGTTACATCTGTCAATCCATCATATAACACCGGCCTGGGTCTGGCTGGCATTTATGCCCCTCGTTCTCACTTTATACCGTAGAATATCCGCAGCAAATCACACCGCTATCATTAAAGTGGTCTGGCTGCTTTCAGGTTTGGTGGTACTGTCTGTTGCTCACCGTTTTCTGGCCTTGTCCGCTGATATCGCTTTCAGAAAACTCATGGGATATATTGATGGGAGTATCTGGCAAAACCTGGTAAAAACAGACTCTATTTTCATTGCCGGAGTATTCGACAGTGCTTTGGTACTGACGCTCATGCTGACCTTCTTTCATGCTAGAAAAGTGATTGGGTCCGGCTTGTTGAAAAGACGGAGCGAAGGCATAAGCCTGGAGCAGGAATCTCCCGGATCTATTATGGTCAAGAACAACGGGTGCTACGAATTCCTCAATCTGGCAAATCTGATTTCGGTAGCTGCAGCTGGTAACTATGTGAAAGTGACATTGACAGAAGAGAAACCAATCTTAATCAGACAAACGTTGAAGGACTTTTATACACAGCTTCCTGAGGGAGAATTTCTGAGGATCAACAGGTCGTTTATACTGAATGTAAATTTTGTAAAATCCCTTCAGCCCAGGTATAATGGTGATTACACCATCACATTGACTGACGGCTCTGTTGCCCACACCAGCAGGGCCTACGGCAAGCAGTGGAAGCAACTGCTCTCCTCATAGCTTTTGTCCCGAAGTTGATAAGGCTTATCACAAACAAGTTTCTTTATTCATCATAGAGTGTGGTTTTGGCGTATCCTGAAACCAAACTAAAAAACACTGATGATGAAGAAGCTTCTTTTCCTGGTTACCGTATTCTTTACCGTTAATACGGGTATGGCGCAAATCTCCGAACTTCCCATAGACCATGCACACTCTGTTATTTCTTTCTCAGTAGGATTCGCAGGCGGGCTCACAAAGATCGAAGGCCGGTTTAATGAGTTCTCTGGTGTTGTTGGCTATGAGAATCCAGGTGACATCACAAGCCTGTATGCCAATGTGACCATAAAAGTGGCAAGCCTGAATACTGCCGATAAAGAGAGAGATGCTGACCTGATGGGCAGTGGATTCTTTAACGAAAAGGACAATCCGGAAATAATCTTTAGAAGCAAAAGGGTAGTGCGAACCGGGGATACTTACCTAATGACCGGTGCCTTTACCATGATGGGCAAGACGATTGATCTTGAGGTTCCTTTCGAAAGAATTCATGCGAATCCGCTGGCCTGGGCATTTGGTGAACCCAGAATTGCGCTGGAGGGCTCGCTTACTTTGAACCGACTTGAATTCGGGATTCCGAAGAGAGGCTGGAACAATATACTTCCTTCTTTAGGCTCAATGAGCCTGTCTAAGGATGTGAAAATCGAGCTATCGATTATGGGGAGAGGGGAAAGCCTGGGAACTGAGATGGCCACAGCCGTAGAAACAGGGGGAGTAAAAGCGGCTATTGCTAAATATAAGTCGTTGAAGAAGGTCTTTGGAGAGCAAGAGCATACTTACTCATTTACAGCAAGAGAAGTAGCAAGTGCGGTGATGAGGCTTACCCTATCAGGAAAAATTGATGAAGCGATTGAGATTGGGAAGTTTGGGTCAGAAATCGATCCAAATGATTTTATGCCCTATTATGCCATGGGAGGGGCTTATAAGGCTAAAGGGGACAAGGCGAATGCTATAAAGAACTATGAGAAAGTACTGGAAATAAGGCCTGGTTTGGCTCAGGTAGAACAGATACTTCAAAAACTGAAGCAGTAACGGATTTTGAAAAGGAGGCCGCGAAGATGCGGCCTCAATGAATTGGTTTATTTCTTAATCCTGATGCTGAAACAAATGCACATCTCTTTGAGGGAAAGGGATGGTAATACCAGCTTTATCCAGGGTATCTTTGGCACCTTCAAGCACCTCAAAGTACACGTCCCAGTAATCGTTAGGATCGCACCAAGGGCGTACCGCCAGGTTGACTGAGCTATCTGCCAGCTCAGCTAGTGCGACCAGCGGAGCAGGCTCTTTGAGTACTTTCGGATGATTCTCCATTACTTCCAGCAGAAGTTTTCTGGCCGTTTTTATATCCTCATCGTAGGCAATACCAACTGTCAGGTCTACTCTTATTTCATTTTTAGCCGTGAGGTTTTTAACGCTACCATTAGAAAGCGCGCCATTAGGGAGGATCACCAATCTGTTGTCAGGCGTGAGGATTTTGGTAACGAAGATTTCAATTTCCTCAACCGTACCCAGGTAGCCTTGTGCATCTATCAGGTCACCTACTTTAAAGGGCTTAAATACGAGTATCAATACTCCACCTGCGAAATTGGCCAAGGTGCCCTGTAAGGCAAAACCAATAGCCAGACCTGCTGCACCAATAATGGCCACAAATGAGGTGTTGGCGATACCAATCATGCCTGCCACACTAACGAGCAGCAGTACTTTCAATCCCCAGCTAATCAGGTTAGATATAAAAGGGCGTAATGTTGGGTCCAGGTTTCTCGCTTCGAAACCTCTGTTGAGTACTTTGATGGCAAATTTAATTAGCCTCAAACCAATGATCAGAACGAGAATGGCCAGTATTATTTTCGGGCCTCGTTCCATGGTAAGGTCTACTGCCTTGTCCCAATAAGTTTGAAGCTCTAAGTCTTGTAAGTCCATAGTATAAAAGTTGATTTACTATGATATTACAAAGAATATTCCAGTTAGCTATTGGCTTGATAAAAGATTTTAGGGGCTGATTATCAGTGTATTAAAGCGTAATTGAAAAAATTAGCGTATTTCAATATGGGATGGATTCTTGTATTGGGAAATGTAGGAGGTCAATCAAAACTAATCAACTGCCCGTCACTGGCTATCTGAAAACCCCGTTCCAGTACTTTCTGATATTCCTCGCTGTCCTTGAAAATGATTGGGTTGGTATGATTGAAATGAATGAAATGTACTTTGGCTTTGTCCGTCTCAGAGAGATTTTCGAAGAGCTTCATGCTCTCTTCCACAAAGGGATGTGGAATCTCACTCATGTCGCGACCTGGAATTTCGCCATTCTGAAAGAATGAGCCGTCCAGGAGGGCATAATCGACTTGTTGAATCATCGTGGTGATGTCCTTGTCCCATTTCTCCCACTTGTCTATATCCGGGATAAAGAGCAGTTGTTTGTCCAGAACCTTGATAAGAAAGCCGACCGTTTCTGTAAATTCATCTCTGTGAGGGACCTGAAGTGGGGTGACAGAAATGCGCTCATTGAGCTGTGTGGGTATACCATTAGCAATGTCTTTGAGCTTAATGTTATTCAGACTCACAAGTTGACTCCAGGGACCATTAGTACTGAGAAACTTCTTCATTCCGGGCATGGCATATACGGGTACATTGGTTGTGCCCATGGCCTCCCGGCCCAGGTGCATCAGGCCCGTATAGTGGCCAATATGCCCGTGGGTCATAAAAATACCGTCATAGGGATAGTTTTCAGTAGTAGAAAACTGGTCCATTTTGCTCAATTGTATGTTGAAATCAGGTGTGGCTTCAAAGAGCCATCGCTGCTTTGATACAGGATCTACCAGGCCAAGTGCCACGGCATGCTGCAGGCTGGCCTGACGTGATCTTACAAGGTCCCATTCTTTTTGCTGCCCAGCCTGGGGGTACCCGGCATCCTGGCCTATTCCCAGCACAACCATAAAAGGCTTATCGGTAGGTAAGACGGATCGTGTGTTTTCCGCTTGACCTCCACAGGACACCAGCAGGAATAAAAAAAGAGCCACAAGTGGCTCTAGGTTTGAGGTTGAAAATGGTGTTCTCTTCATTGACTTAGCTACCACATCCTACACATTCAAAACTGGAATCCATGGGCTTTACACCATTAGATTTCATTTTCAAATTGTGGATCTGATCTTTGATCTCCATGTCCTGAAACATGTCTCCCGTTAACCGGGCGGTGAGGTCTGCAATTTGCTTGTCTACTTGTTCTTTTGTTATTACTTCCATGGGGCAGGTTATTTGGGTGATTAGGCACTGAATATAGAGTTTCTCACCACAAAAGTCAAAGCACATTCCGTGTACAGACACATTGCAGAAAGCGTACGGAAGTTTTGATGTGAGTCAACTATTTGATTTACAGTTGTTTAATTGATGTTCGTTTCGGGTTGAGAAAAAAATGTAAATTGGATGTAACCATTCAGATATAGGACAGTTTCCCCCACTGAATTCTTAATTAAACGCATTGGATTCATTCTCAGACAACGCATTAATGCTTCGGGTAAAGTCGGGTCAACTCGACCAGTTAGGACTGCTTTTCGAGCGACACAATCGAAGCTTGTACGGATTCTTTTTCCGCCTGACAACGGACACTGACGCAAGTGAAGATCTGGTGCAAAATGTATTTCTGAGAATCATGAAATACCGGCATACTTACCATGGCGATGGCAAGTTTACCACCTGGATGTATCACATGGCCCGCAACCTTTTTGCCGATTATTATAAGAAGCAAAAGCGCATGGGATACAAAGAGGATGTGGAAACCACAGACAGGTATTTCAGAGATGACGTCAATGCGGAGTCCACGAGGATTCAACAGGAGGAAATTGATCTGTTACAGAAAGCGCTGGATCGATTGTCTCTTGAAAAAAAGGAGATTTTGGTACTCAGCAAGTTCCAGGAAATGCGTTACAGGGAAATTGCTGACCTGATGGGGCTCACCGAAAGTGCGGTAAAGGTGAGAATCTTCAGGGCTTTAAAAGAGCTGAGAGAGGTTTACGAAAAGCTGGAAACTCAATCTTCAATTTACTAGCAGGATGAAAACTCAAAATATCTGAACGATGAAAAATATTATATACTTAATTCTCACATTGCTACTCCTGTCCCCTATGGTGGGTTTGGCCCAGAATGACAGAGAAACAATAAAGAAGAGCTTTACCGTAAAGGACTTCAGCGAAGAAATGTGGTTTTGTGTATGCAACATAGAAGGTGATGTGGAAGTGGAGGCCTGGGATGGTAAAACCATTGAGGTAGAGGTGCAGAAACGAATCAGGGCCAAAAGAGCTGATGACATAGCCGAGGGCATGGAAGATGTGCAGGTAGATTTTACAGAAGGAGATGGTTTTGTAAGGGCGCGTTTATCTACCCCACAAAATATCTATCGCGAAAAAGATGATTCTCTGGCTTGTGGCTGGAACTGGGATCGGAATAGCGACAGAGTGTACTACAGGTATCGACTTGATTTTAAAGTAAAGGTACCCAGGGGTATCAGTGTGAAGATTTCCACTGTGAATAATAGTGATCTCTACATCAATGGCGTGAAAGGACAAATCTACGCGAACAATGTGAATGGAGATGTGGAACTGGAGAATATTGCCAATGATACCAAAGCACATACTGTGAATGGTCGGATCAAAGTGACTTACACCAGTATGCCTAAGGAGTTTGCCGATTTTGAAACGGTGAATGGAGATATTGAAGTGTATACGGCTAATGATGGAGCGGGTATCTATAGCTTCGAAACGCAGTATGGAGAGGTGTACAGCGATCTGGATTTTACTAAGAAACTGGCACCGAAAATGGTCACCAATAAAGGGAAACGAGGTGGCTCAATGTATAAAATATCAAATTCTAATAGCTACCAGGTAGGAAGCGGAACTGCGGAAATAGATTTCAAAACCCTCAACGGTAGCGTTAGAATTAAGAAAGGAAAATAATTCAGATCATGGAAGAGCAGTACATGTCACTCATCACAGACTATATAGACGGAACCCTGACGGTCGATAGAGAACGCGAGTTCAGACAATATGTGGATGAAGGCCATATTGTGATGGAAGAGGTAGAGGCAATGAAGCAGATGCAGGGGGTAATTACCCTGGCAGAGCGCCCGGAGCCGACTGAAGCAATGAGCGAGGGGTTCTATCAAATGTTGGCCGAGGCCAAGGGGACTGAAAGACCCGACCCCAGTGCAGGCTTTTTAAGTCAGCTTTCACAAGCCTTTTTCACAACGGTGTTCGGAAGAATGGCCTTTGGAGGGCTGTTGCTTGTAGTGGGAGTAATGGCCGGTATGAACTTCGGTGGAGGTAGTGCTGATAGCGAGATAGGAATGCTCACTCAGCAGGTGGCAGAAATGCAGGAGACGATGATGATTAGTATGCTCAAGGAAGAGTCGGTAACAGAGCGTCTTAAGGGTGTTCAAATCTCAAATGAACTTCCAAGATCTAATACAAAAGTAACAGATGCGCTCTTTATGACCCTGAATGGTGATGAGAGTACTAATGTAAGAATTGCCGCACTGCAGGTTTTAGAAGGCTATGCAGATGATCCGGTCATTCGCGAAGGGCTGATCAATAGCATCAGCCAGCAGGAGTCTCCCCTGATGCAGGTGGCCCTGGCAGAACTGATGGTAGAGCTTCAGGAGAAGAAATCTATTGATCAGTTCAAACAGCTCCTTGAGAGTGAGAATACCCCGGAAGAGGTGAAATCAACCCTGGAGGAGAGCATCGGTAAAATAATGTAGGAATTAAAGAAAAGTATATAAAATGAAAAGGTTAGCAATAATAATGCTGGTAATGCTTATCGCAAGTACGGGCATGGCAAGACAGGTACGGGTAAAAGTTGACCCCAAGGTGAAGGTAAAAGTGAATCCGGACGTAAGGGTTAAAATCAATCCTGATGTAAGGGTAGATGTAGACCCCGATGTGAGAGTAAGTGTAAATACCGATCTGGACATTGATCCTGATGTAAGGGTGAACGTTATGCATGATATCGATCTGGATCAACACCTGTCTGCAGCACTTAACGGAGTTTTCAGTTCCTGGGGAGATGATGATGACGATAATTCGAGATATCAAACCAATGATCAGGAGATAGAGATACCTCTAAGCAGCCCTGGTGAGCGTGGTAAACTCAGTATTGAATCTCATAATGGCAGGGTGAAAATTTCTGCTTATGATGGGAAAACCGTAAAAGTGAAAATGATTAAATATGGTAAGAAGGTGAGTAAAAGCGAGTCCAGTGATGGAATGAGGCTTATCAGCAGCGGAGGCTTTAATGTAGAGGCTCAGGAGTACCGCAATGTGGTGAAAGTAGAGAATGAAGGCTGGGGAAACCGGGTAGACTTTGAAGTACAGGTACCTAAGAACTTTGATATTAAGGCAGAGAGCTATAACAATGGTCACATTTTTATTGAAGGTGTGGAAGGCGAACTGAATATAGAAAGCTATAATGGACCGATTACCCTGGTAGACATCAACGGATCGGCCAGTGCCAGCACTTATAACGGAGCTGTTAAAGTCTCATTTACCGGGGTAACAGCGGATACAAACATGGCTTTCAGCACCTATAATGGTGATATAGATCTGACCTTACCGGGAGCGGCTAAGATCACGGCTAAAATGAAGACTAATAAGGATATATACACTGACTTTGAGAATTTTTCTCTGAGCGAACAGAAGTCCACTACTAATGACAGAGGCAGAACCAATGACAGAGGCAGAAGTGGTGGCTATAAGATCAAGTTTGAAAACTGGGTAGAAGGCGAGGTAAATGGCGGTGGTCCTGAAGTGATGATGAAAACCACCAATGGCAATATTTACATCAGAAAGAATAACTAAGAAGAGGTTGTGCTGACCGGGTCTCTCATGAGATTCTTGCGAAAAAGCACTTAGATTTGAAATAAAATTAGCATTTTACAATCCCGTAGGGCCTCCTGCGGGATTCTTTTATTCTCAACCCACTGGATTCCCGTCACACAAACCTGTGTTTGTAATTACTTTTTATAAGCTATTTTTATAATGTCAAATCTTTATCAGACCATGAAAAAGACTCTTAACTTCTTCATATGCACACTTTTCTTAGTGGTGGCTCATACTTCTATGGCACAAGACGCTGAAGGGCTTCGTAAACAACTCTACGACAAATACAGTGAGATACCCAATTACAAGGTGAATGTGACCTATGAAGCGAACAATGACAAAATGGGATTTAACAATGTGCAGAAAGGCTCATTAACGGTAGTGGGAGAAAGGTACATTCTCAACTATGGTCCTGGTGAAAGATGGCTGAATGACGGTACTACTGAATATGTGGGAACACGTGAAACAGACCATTCTCAAATTTTGATGTTTTGTCCCGGGCACAATAGTGAAGCAATCATCGACTATGGCAGTCTTTTAAGCTTTTACGGGTCAGGTTATACAGCGTCCATGCAGGGTGATGTACTGAAGTTGGTGCCATCTAAGAAAATGCCATTTACAGAAGTACATATCAGAACCTCAGGCAACGATATCAAAAGTATTACGGCACTGGATGATTTTGGAACCTCTCACGTTTACACTGTTTCAGGCTTCAGCACGAATACCTCGGGTACTGAGTTTACCATTAATCAGAGCTGGTATGCAGAAAAAATTGATGAACGTAGCGGCTGTAAGTAGTCTTACTGCTCAAATATGAAATTAAGAAAGAGGCCTTAGTGCCTCTTTTTGTTTACCTCAAGGTTAAAAACATCATTACGTTGGTAGTGGCCGGTCACGTCCAGAGCCAACCGTTCCTCATAGCACATGTTAAGGTCTACATCTACTGTAAATACTCCCTCCTTGTCCCATTGGGGCTCTAGCACATAATGGCCATCGGGTCCTACCACACAGCTGCCTCCGTTGAGCAACATATGTTCCGGACGATCTTTTAGCTCAGCAGGTAGATTCAACTGGTCAGGTATATCTTTTACGCGCATAATTTGTCCTACACCGACTGCAAAACAGCGGCCTTCAAAGGCGTAAGAGCGGGTAGCCATTTGTAACATTTCATGCACTTTGGGCCAGACAGCTACATGAATATGTTCCCCCGAATTGTGCATGGTCTGGCGGGTAAGGGGCATCCAATGTTCCCAGCAAATAAGCCCGCCTATTCTGCCATAAGAGGTTTCTATTGCCTGTAGCCCTGCTCCATCACCCTGGCCATATAGCAAACGTTCAGTATGCGTGGGCATGAGTTTTCTATGGTGATTGGCCAGTTCTCCTTCTTCATTCCAGGTGAGCAGGGCATTATAAATAGTGCCATTTCCCGGTCCGCTAGATACCTTTTCGTTAATACCCATCACTACAACCACGCCAAGCTCTTTTGCCCATTCGCCTATTTGCTTCACCTCAGGACCGGTAATGTCCAGGCTATTGGCATGCGTCATGGCGAAGACTTCTTTGGTAGGTTGAAAGTCCCATTTGGCATATTCATCGCAATAGTCTATCCAGGCCGGGTAGCCTGTAAACCAGGTTTCACCAAAGGTGACCAGGTTGGCTCCCTTTGTGGCAGCCTCGCGTAGCAGGGCTTCTACCTTTACCATAGACTGTGCTACATCTAAATATGCCGGGGCGGCCTGTACTACCCCAATGATTACTTTCTTATTCATGGCCGATTATACAAATTCTACCGGCTTTACGGAAGCATGAATTGGGCGTGTGGTCCACAGGGAGACAAATAAGGCCCGAACCTGGTTGATCTAAAACGAATCTTGCGGGACTGAAATTTGCGTATTGCAGCCTCCTGATTATAATATCTACAAATATGGAACATTAATTTACTTGCTCCGTTAATGTCTACAAATATGGATTTTATCATGCGCTAAAATGAAAGGAACAAACATTGGTGAATTTGAAGAACTTGTATTGCTGATGGTAGGGGTACTCTATCCGGGAGCCTATGGAGTGGGGATTAAGAATGAGATACTCAATCGGACCGGAAGGAAAGTTGCCTTGAGTGCAGTACATGCCGTATTGCAACGCCTTCAGGAAAAAGGTTTGGTGACAAGTGAATTTGGTGAGACAACTAAGGCGCGTGGAGGCAAACGTAAGAAACTCTTCCAGCTGACTTCGCAAGGCACAGGAATCCTTAGTATTACCCGCAATACCCGCAACGAGCTTTGGAGTGAGATCCCGAAAATGGCCCTGAAGCCCCTAAACAGTTAATCTGCCAATGTCTGTCAGTCCACCAAAGTTTGCCCGTAAGTTCCTGCACTGGCACTGTGCTCCTGATCTCCTGGAAGAGGTTGAGGGTGATTTGAATGAAGAGTTCGAAGCTGTTTTTCAGGAGAAGGGAGGCCGAAAGGCCCGTATTTTTTATAGCCTTGAAGTGCTGCGCTTTATGCGCATGTACAAACCCCGCA
This sequence comes from Roseivirga sp., assembly GCA_021404565.1. GTDB lineage: Bacteria > Bacteroidota > Bacteroidia > Cytophagales > Cyclobacteriaceae > Roseivirga. Next base: position 74,195 of record JAAWWF010000017.1, read on the forward strand.
AACGAATCAAAACCCTAAGCAACCTTGATATGCTTTTCAACTATTTCAAAATTGCCTTCCGTAACCTCTCGAAACACAAGGCGTACTCGGCCATCAATATTGCGGGCCTGGTGATCGGTATTACCTGCTCCTTTCTCATCTTCTTATACGTGAGGGCCGAACTAAGCTTCGATCAGTTTCATACACAGGCCTCCAATATTCATAGGATGCAGCATATCTATAGCTTTATTGGCGCGCCTGAGGGGCCTGCCTACAAAGAGCTGTTTCCCGAAGTGAATGACTATGTCAGGGTGCATCCCTGGAGAAAGAATAACCGCGTTTTACTTCCCAATCAGGATGAGTTCTTTGATGCCATGTACATCGTAGATGCTAATTTTCTTGATGTGTTTTCGTTTGAGATCATACAGGGAGACCGTGAAAACCCTCTGGGGGCCCCGGACAAAATGGTGATAACAGAGTCACTGGCAGCACGGTATTTTCCTGATCAGGATGCGGTAGGGCAAACCTTAAAGGTAAGTGGTGCAACCGGTAGCGACTGGGATATGGTGGTCAGTGCCGTAATCAAAGATGTTCCCTTTAATTCTCACCTACAATTCGACTATCTGGTCCCACTTCAGTTGCTAGAGAACGATCCGAATATTGCGATAATGGATAGCTGGATCAATGACTGGCTCGCTACCTACCTCGTGCTGGAAGATGGTGCAGATGTAAAAAAGCTCGAAGTGGCGAATGATGCCCTTTGGGAGGAAAAAACGGGAACGGAAGTAACCGACCGTATCAGGCTTATGCCAGTTGATAAAATACACCTTCATTCGGCTTATCTGGAAGTGGACTTTGCTGCACAAGGTGATATTGGACAGGTCAGAATCTTCGGAGCCATTGCCGTCATCATTCTGCTGATAGCCTGCATCAATTTTATGAACCTCGCTACGGCCAGGGCATCTAAGCGGAGCAAAGAAGTAGGTGTGCGAAAGGTAATGGGCGCTTTTAAGAAGCAGCTGGTCGTTCAGTTTTTGAGTGAAGCCTTTCTGATTACGTTTATCTCTGCCTCCATTGCCTCAGTGCTGGTTTACATTTTCATTCCTTCATTGGAAAATATGTCTGGCCTCTCTTTCTCAGGCTTTCTGGATGAACCAATGAAGTTGCTTATTCCCTTTTTAGGGGCCGTTTTAATCACTAGCTTACTGGCCGGGGCCTATCCCGCCTTTGTCCTCTCAGCCTTTCAACCGGCTACCATTCTCAAAGGTAAATCTGGTGGCTCAGGTAAATCAATTCTTTTAAGAAAGGGCCTGGTGGTTTTTCAGTTTGCCGTATCAGTTGTGCTTATCCTGGGAGCCATTGTGGCCTATAACCAAATGGCCTATGTGAGGAATAAGTCATTGGGTTTTAAGCCAGACCGCGTTATTTCTATGAATTATGGTAATGCCCGGGCTATGAAGCAAAAATGGAATATGATCAAGGGAGAGTTGCAGGCCATGCCGGCTGTGAATGATGTATTTGCTTCACGGATGATTCCCGGGGATAATGCCTATAGCTGGGGTTATAAGTTTGAAGGATATACTGAAAGGCCTCATGGTGAAGGTTGGGCCGGGTATTACCTGGGACCGGGAGCTATCGAAGGTTTTGGAATGGAACTCGTAGCGGGTCGGGATTTCTCTGAAACGGTCAGTACAGACAGCAGTGCATGGATTCTGAATGAAACCGCCTGGAAACAGGCGATAGAGCGATATGGCGATTTGTGGAAAGACCCTATTGGCAAAAAAATCGAGTACTATACTACCAATAGTGGTGATTGGCGAATGGACAAAACCGGTACGGTCATTGGTATAGTAAAAGACTTTCATCACCATTCACTCCAAAACCCCATCGAGCCTCTGGTTATACACAATGCTCCAAGCACCCGGGTTTTGGTGAGGGTCAATGAAGGTGAACTGCAACAAGTACTTACCGTGCTGTCCGAGAAATGGGAGTCTTTTGGGAGCACCTCACCCTTCAATTATACGCTGATCGATCAGGAGTTTAATCAATACTACGCCAGGGAAGATCAGTTCAGCCGGCTGATTCTGATTTTCTGTGGGCTGGCAATTTTTGTGGCCTGCCTGGGTCTGTTGGGACTGGCCTCCTTTACTGCTGAAATGCGCATCAAAGAAATAGGCGTGAGGAAGGTGCTTGGCGCCAGTGTAAAAAGTGTCTTGTGGCTGCTGAGCTCCAGTTTTTTGAAGCTTATAGGACTGGCGGTACTCATAGCCGCCCCTTTGGGGTATATTCTGGTTGGCAGCTGGCTGCAAAACTTTGAGTATCATATCACGGTCAGCTGGCATTTTTACCTGTATGCGATTATGATTACGGGTGCTATCGCCTTGCTCACTGTGGGCTACCACTCTCTCAAGGCTGCTACGGATAACCCGACCCAAAGCCTCCGGTATGAGTAAATGGGGGCTGATGTTGGCAAGTGTGGTCTGCCTGTTTTTACCAGCTTGCCAGCAGGTAGATTCTGCTCCCAGAGGACCCTTTCTGGGGCTTGAGCCAACAGCTGAGCCTCAATTGTTTCCAGACTTTATCAATACCTCCATGATTGAGTTCAACGGGACCTTTAACCCGGAGGGTACTGAGTTTTATTTTACCACGGACATTCCCGGGCAGGGGATCATTTCTTTCAGTGAAATGCAGGCTGATGGTTCGTGGACAAATCCCGCAATAGCAAGCTTTTCCGGTACCTGGTCCGACTATGATCCCCTTTTGTCGCCAGACGGAGGGAGGCTGTACTTCAGTTCCCGAAGACCGGTGCCGGGCCTTATAGAGAACCGCAGTAATATTTGGTTTGTAGAAAGAAGTGGGGATGGCTGGACAACACCTCAATATGTTTTTCTGAACGACCATTCGGCCTATTACAGCTCTCTCTCCAGCAAGGGCGATTTATACTTCAATGCCTGGAACACAGGGGAGATTCATAAAGCCGTCAGGCAAGATTCTGTGAATTATTTGGTGGAATCCCTGGGTGAAATGTTGGATAGCCTTGAAAATGAGGTTGACCCCTTTATTGCACCTGATGAAAGCTATCTGATTTTCAGAGGCTATGGAGAGAAGAGTTTCGGCAGAGCTGACTTGTTTATCAGCTTTAATCTGAACGGCCGCTGGACCCCGGCTGAAAACCTGGGAGAACCTATCAACTCGGCAGCGCAGGAGGTTTGTCCTTATGTTACCACCGATGGCAAACTGTTTGTTTTTTCAAGTGACAGAGTGTCCACGGCTTACCGCAAGGATCCGGGTACACCTCTGAATGAAATCAGGACAAAGGCAGAAACTGCAGATAATGGCAACCAGAACATTTACTATATGTCAGCTGATTTTATCGAAAAATTGCGACAAAAGTACCTTGACGGCTTCAACTGACAAGGTTCCTGCATTAATGACCTTTCTATTGTAGAAACTAAGGGGCCTTTTCCATGGGTTAAGAGAAAATCATTATTTTCATCCATTCAACCCTGGCTATGCGAATAAATACCCCTCCTAAAAACGAACCCGTAGAAGAAAAAGATAAGCTCAGGCGCTGGGTATCTAACCTGCAACTCGAAAGCTGGCAGCTGGAGCTACTGATCACAGGGTTCTCGATTTTCCTTCTGGCTACTAGTCTTGAATCGTATGACGACTTCAGAAGAGCCATACAATACAACAGGTTATCTCCCAGTACTGACTCGGCAAATCCACTGCTGGCTGTTTCGGTCATTACCCTGCTCAACACCATTCCCTGGGCGCTGCGTTTTTTCCTGATCAACCTGCTGATTCACCTCTTGCTTAGAGGTTTCTGGATTGGTATCGTAGGCTTGAGCTCTGTCTCATCTGAGATTCACTACGATAAACTAAAGCTTCGTGGTAAGTTCAGAAAGGCCATTCCCGAAAGGGTTAAATCCCTTGATCAGCTGATTCTCTACCTGGATAAAATGTCCAGTGTTATCTTTGCCTATACCTATCTGCTGGTTTTTTCCATCATCTCGGTCATGCTGATATTCGTGCTTATGATTGCCTTATCCGGAAGTATATTCTGGCTTTTTAGCTTGTCTTCGCAAGGCGTCATTTACGGTATTCTTGGCGTTGTGCTGATTATCGTGATTGTATTGATTGGTCTTTGTGCCCTGCTCTTTTTTCTGGACACACTCACGTTCAGTTCAATGAAGCGGTCTAAATGGTTCAACCCGGTCTTTTACCCAATTTACCGGCTCTTTTCCATCATTACCCTGTCATTCCTTTACAGGTCTATTTACTATCACCTCATAACCAACTACAAACGAAAACAGATTGTGCTGGTCACCCTGGGGCTTTTAGGGGTCTTTTATGTGAGTCAGCTTTTCGCTAACTGGGATAATCATAGTCATTTCCCGCAATCATACGGTACCAGTGCCTATGTGATTGAGAATGAATTTTATGACGACTCCCGTGGAAACCAGCATATCCGCGTAGTGAGCATTCCTTCTAAATATGTGAAGGGCAACTATCTGGAGCTTTTTATCAGGTACAGACCAAATCAAAACTCGGTATTGACATTTTTATGTCCGGGTACAACTGACATGAATCGCGATCAATCCTTTGTCGATGGTTTTAATGCAGGCCTTGAGGTGCAGAGGGACAGTACTAAGTCTATTGGAGATCTGCTGGCACCCGATCTGGAATACTCTGAGGCACTTAAGCAATCTGTCGACTGTCTCTCACAGATTTTTGAAGTGAGCATAGATGGTGAGGTACTGGAGGGCCTGGAGTACTCATTCAGAATCCATCCATCCAAACAGGAAAAGGGCTTTTTTGTGGTGATTGACCTACATGGCATGGAAAGGGAAAAACATATACTTGAGATTAAAAGTCTTCAATTTGACGGGGCTCCTTTTATGCAGAAGATCACCGAGGATAAGTTGAAAATGAGGCTTCTGGCCCAGCTACCTTTCTGGATTGATTAGCACATATTCTCAGCCTCTGGTAAAAAGCGCAAGAATTACCCGATGATTATCCGGTATCTTCAGGTAGTAAGAAAACCGAATCATCATGCTTAAGAATTACTTCAAGGTAGCACTGCGCAACATCTTCAGGCAAAAAGCCTATGCTTTCATCAACATTTCCGGACTGGCCATTGGGATTTCCTGCTGCTTGCTCATTGTGAGTTATGTGTTGGATGAATTGAGTTACGATAATTTTCACCCTGAGGCTGAGCAGACCTACAGAATAGCCCTCGATCGCAAGTTCCCGGACAACCAGTTTATGTATGCCCGTAGCCCTGTACCCATGGGGCCGACTGTGGCGCGTGAAATACCGGAAGTGACCGCGGCTACCCGTATGTTCAATACGTTTGGGTCGCTTACTTTTCAATATGAGGATCGTTATTTTGATGAGCGCAATGTCATCGCGGTTGATTCTAACTTCTTCGATTTTTTTGGTGTGGAATTACTGATGGGCGATTCGGAGAAAGTACTGAATGATCCCAACTCACTCATCATCACCGAGGAAATGGCTACAAAATACTTCGGCAATGAGGAGCCATTGGGCAAGCAACTCGAAATTCAGAACATCGGGCAAATGATGGTGCGGGGCGTAGTCAAATCGATGCCCTCCAATGCACATTTTCATTTCGATTTTCTTTTTTCGCTCAATACCATACCGGGTTTGTACAACAGTCAGTTTTGGGGAGCATATAACATTTATAACTATGTAAAAATGGCCCCAGAGTCTGTAACTGAGGTCGAAAGTAAGTTGATGCCGCTACTACAGCGCTATATGGAACCTCAGATTCAGAGCGTACTGGGTATCAGCTGGAAGCAATATGAGGAAGCAGGCAATGCTCATCGCTACTTCTTTCAGCCGATAGGAGATATTCACTTGCATTCAGCTTTGCAGTGGGAACTGGAGCCCAATGGTAGTTTGTCTACCGTCTATCTCTTTACAGGTATTTCGGCCTTTATCCTGCTCATAGCCTGTATCAACTTTATCAACCTGAGCACGGCCCGGTCTGCCAACAGGGCCAAAGAAGTAGGGATGCGCAAAGTGCTTGGCGCTATCAAGGGCCAGCTGATGATTCAGTTTTTGACAGAGTCGGTATTGATGTGTCTGCTTGCCCTGGTATTGGCGATGGGACTCACCGCCCTGATCCTGCCTTTTTTCAACGAGCTTTCCGGTAAGTTTATCACTATAAGTAGCTTTCTAAGTCCTGCTATGCTCGCGATACTCTTATCATTTACGCTCACTTTAGGCATTGTATCGGGTCTTTATCCTGCTTTTTTCCTTTCCGCTTTTAAACCTGTAATGGTATTGAAGGGCAAGCTTAAAGGGGGAGCCAAAAACTCCTGGTTGCGGAATGGCCTGGTAATCTTTCAGTTTGCGGTTTCTATCGTCCTGGTGATTGGTACCATGGTCATTTATCAGCAGCTACAGTTTTTGAATGATAAGTCGCTGGGTTTTGACAAAGATCAGCTGGTGGTTGTTGAACGAGCAGGGTTACTTGCCAACCAAAGTACCACTTTCAAGAATGCACTTCTGCAAAACCCGGATGTGCTGGATGTTACGGGCATGAATAGTATTCCCGGCAGGCAAATTACCGGAGGCACATTTACTGATGTGACCGGAGATGCAAGCGATCGTTTTTTGATGCCCAACCTGACAGGGGATTATGATTTGATTGCGACCATGGGATTGGAAATGGTAGAAGGCCGTGCCTTCGATCCGGAAATTGTGACTGATTCTACCGCGGTTATTATCAATGAAGCTGCAGCACGCACTTTTAAGTGGCAAGATCCTATTGGAAAACAGCTGCAACCCATCAACGGCCCTATATTTCAGGTAATTGGTGTGGTAAAAGATTTCCATTATGAATCCCTGCATCAGGAGATCAGGCCCCTGGCTCTTTTTGCTCGTAATCTGGACGCTCAGCCTGCCAACCTGATGGTGGTCAAGCTGAATACACAGAACCTGTCGGAAACCCTGAGATTCCTGGACGATCAATGGGCTGCCTTTGTACCCGAGCGTGCACTGGCCTATCGTTTTGTCAATGAAGAGTTCGGAGCCTTGTATGCGGCTGAGCAGCGAAGCGGCAAGATATTTACTGCCTTTTCTACCCTGGCCATATTCATCGCCTGCCTTGGAGCCTTTGGGTTGGCGGCTTTTCTGGCCACACAACGGATCAAAGAGATTGGGGTGCGCAAAGTGCTGGGGGCCTCAACTTTTGGCATCGTAAGTCTGCTTTCAAAAGATTTTGTCAAGCTCATCCTTATCGCCAACCTGGTGGGCTGGCCACTGGCTTACCTGGGTATGCAGCGTTGGCTGGAGAGCTTCGCTTATGCAGTGGGTGTCAACTGGCTCACCTTCATATTGGTGGCAGTCGGCTCCATCGCCATTGCCCTGATCACCGTGTCTTATCATAGTATCAGAGCTGCTCTCAACAACCCGGCCGATACTTTACACCACGATTAAGAAAATTAATTCGGTTGCATAAGGGATGACTATTACGAACAGTCATCTCTGATCCCGGGGTTATCTATGATGGCTCCGGGTGTTTTTTTATGCCCTTGTTGATAATGCATTCATCGGGCAACATTCGGTTTCAGGCATTTTCATTGATACGAAGTATTATTTTTCTCGTCTTATGAATAGTAGTAACTTTTAATCGATGAGAAGTAGCAGAAACGACAGGCGCTTTAGTTGGGGTGCATCAGTAAGAGAGCTCATTTTGATTACCCTGGGCATTTATCTTGCCTTTGCGCTTAACAATTGGGGTGAAAGCAGAAAGGAAGGGAAGCTGGAAGCTTTTTATCTAGGAAACCTGCAGACCGATGTAGATCGCAACATTGTTCAATTGGAACGGCACCTGAGATTGGATTCTTCTCAGCTTTCAGGTGCCAGAACACTGGATGGACTATTGGCTCAGGGAAGGAGAGCAGACAGAGATAGCCTCAGAAATTACCTGAACTCTTTCAATACCAACCCAAGATTCAGGATGAATAATTACAGCTATCAATCACTTTTGCAGTCAGGTGACTACAGAATTATTACCAGCGATAGCCTCAGAAATCAGCTCGACCATTTCTTTCTCGAGCTATTGGAAGGCGTGATCACAACAGAAAGTTATTATCTCAACCGGCTTGATGAGCACTATTATCCTGTCAAAGAGAGTGTATATGTAGCTCGCAGTGACGAGTTTATCAATATAGACAGGCTCTTTGATCCTGTTTTCAAAGATAACGTATACACGCTGCCTGCTTATATCCTACAGGAAATGAGACACCTCAAGGTCACCCTGGATGCAGCCTACGCTCTAAAAGATCATATTCAGCAGCAATTGAAATAGGTTTTACAGGCCCAAACCGTACATAAGAGAAGAATTTTCAGTATTCTCTTAACTTTTTCAGATTTTTACTTGACTCTAACCTTACGTCATACCCTTTCTTTGAGGTCATAGTGAAAAACAATGGCTAAGTACTCAGTAAAACAGCTTTCAGAATTAGCAGGAGTGAGCATTCGCACCCTTCATCATTATGACGAAATCGGATTGCTAAAGCCTGCCGAAAGAGCCGAATCGCGCTATCGGTATTATGGTCGGGAGCAGCTTTATCGATTACAGCAAATACTTTTCTACCGTGAACTTGATTATCCGCTCATAGAAATCAAAGCTGTGCTTGATGATACTGAATTTGACCTGAAAGAATCGCTCTTGTCTCATAAGGCAAAGCTTCTTAATCGTGCTGACCGGGTGAAGCAATTGTTGGAAACTATAGATAAAACTATTGTTCAACTCGAAAATGAATCAACAATGATTTCAGACAAAGAAATGTACGAAGGGTTCTCTGCAACAGAAGTGGAGAAAATGCGAAACGAAGCCATCGAAACCTGGGGAGAAGATCAGGTAAAAGGTGCGGAGCAGAAAATCAAGGACATGGGTAAAGACCAATGGGCGAAGGTTCAGGCGAATGGGGATGACATTTGTACCCGATTAAGCAATATGATGGATCAATCTCCCTCAGACCTGACCGTGCAACAGGAAGTGGCCAATTACCATAAGCATTTATGTACTTTCTATCAGGTAGACAGAGAGCGATACAGTGCCCTTGGCCATATGTATGTAGCGGACGAGCGCTTTACTACCCACTATGATAAGTTCAAACCGGGTCTGGCAGTGTTCCTGAATCAGGCCATCCAGGTATTTTGTGACAATGGTATGGAAGTAAAGGAACCGTCTTAATCCTAAAATCTGAGACTACTCAAAAAGCCGGTTCACATTCATTTTATACACCTGACCAATAGGGATTTCGTGGTCATTGATTTTGATCCGATTTCCCTCTATCAGGTTGATTCGCTCTACCGAGATAATAAATGATTTGTGAACTCTGATGAACTCTTGAGAGGGCAGCAGCTGCTCAAAAGTTGAGAGTTTTTCGTGTGTTACGATCATCTCGTTTTCCAGATATACCTTGGCATAGTTGCCAAAAGCCTCCACAAAGAGGATATCAGAAAAGGCTACCTGATGATGTTTTTTGTCTCCTTTAAGAAAGAGCCTTTGCTTCCCTGCAGGGGCAGGGGGGTGTAAGGCCACAGGCGCAACCTGTGGAATAGGCGTAGGAGCAGATGCCCCCAAACCCACCGCCTTGTTAATTGCTTTTACAAATCGTTCAAAGCTGAAGGGTTTTAACAGGTAGTCGGAGACATTTAGCTCATATCCTTCCAAGGCAAATTCTTTATAAGCTGTAGTGACAATGACCTTGGGTGGATTGGCCAGTGTTTTCAGAAAATCGAAGCCCTTCAGCTTCGGCATATTAATGTCCAGAAACATCAGGTCTACCGATTCCTTACTCAGAAATTGCATGGCCTCCAGGGCATCATAGCAGTCACCGGCATGCTCCAGGTGGGGCAGGTCATTGCAGTAGCGCTCTATTATTCTGTGAGCGATAGGTTCATCATCTACTATCAGGTAACGTGTCATTGGGTATATATCTGAAGCTGGGCCTGGTACACATCTTCTTTCATAGATAAAGATAGACTATGTTTTTCAGGGTATATCAGTTCCAGGCGTCTTTTCAAATTATCTAAGCCTATACCAGGCTGCTCGCTCTGCTCGGCAGGATCAAAGTTATTTTTTATAGCAAAAGCCACCTGTCCCTTTCCTGCAATCAGACTGATATGGATATAGGCATCACGGGTGAGGCTTTCCACGCCATGCTTGAAAGCGTTTTCCAACAGGATAATAAAGAGGAGAGGGGTCACCTGAAGGTCCTCGTCCAGAATCTGGTGATTAAACTGAATGTCCACCTTTTTATGATAGCGCATTTTGTGCAGTTCTATAAAGTTCATAAGGTATTCCAGCTCATCTGCCAGCGGCACCCTGTCCTTCTTGCCTTCATATATGGTATAGCGCATCATATCCGAAATCTTCAATACTACCTGTGGTGCCAGGTCCGACTTTTCCACCGTAAGCCCGTAGAGGTTATTCAGGGTGTTGAAGAAAAAGTGAGGGTTTACCTGGCTCTTCAGCATCATCAATTCAGCCTTACCGCGCTCATTTCTTAGCTGACGTATGCTTCTGATCTGTGAGAAAATCCAGGAGAGGATAAGGTATATTACTATGGCGGCACTTAGCATACCGGAAGGCACCATAAACTCCACCACATCTCTACTGCCAAATACAGTGGCAAATATGAAAAGCACGAAAGCGAGAAGGAAGAGAAACTTCCGCTTATGACGTTTTATAAATGAAAACATGCCCAAAGTTACCTACACCAGTCGGTCAACCGAAAAATCTTGATCAACACTGGTAAAATCGGTTCAAACATAGCCTTTTTTATGGTGAACTCGATTGATCCTGATAATCAGCTTTTGTAAGCGGAAAACCCTGTGGGCTATCATAATAATTATACAGTCTGTTTTTGCCTGTCTATGTTCGTCCAGTCAACAATTACAACACGATGTTCTGGTCTATCACCAACCTTATTCAGATTCCTTCTACCAGCGGTAAGATAGCGCTGGTAGCACTCAACTTATTCCTTTCTGCGCTACAGGTCGATGCGCAGTTGTCAGACTCCTTTTCTGAGGAAGAAGTTACCGGAGCCCAAAGGCAAATGATTCAAAAATTCACAGGTGTAACGGCCATTCGGGAAGATGTTTACTTACCATCACGCAGCACGGCTGGTGAACGTGAAGAGGTAGCCGCCTTTCTTTATCAATCTCTGGCTGAGGATGGTCTCTCGCCAGAAAGACATCAATATAAAACCTCCAACAAGCTTCCCATTCTCGATCTGTTCTTCAATCCTTACAAAGGCACCAATGTCTACACGATAATCCCTGCCACGGTGCCAAGTAAGGAATATGTGCTCTTAGGTGCACATTACGATTCTGAACCGGGGAGTCCCGGTGCCAACGATAATGCTACGGGAGTTTCATTGGTCTACCAGGTGGCTCTGCAGCTTAAGAATGCTGAATACAGAGGTCGCAACTTCATCATCGTGTTCTTCGATCAGGAAGAGGATGAATTGATTGGTAGCAAGGCCTTTGCCCGGAAAATGCTGAAAGAAGGAAAGCTGATACACTCCGTGCATACAGCCGATATGATTGGTTGGGATGCAGACCGTGATGGTGCCATCGAGCTGGAGTACCCCACGAGGGAGCTTAGAAATTTATATGAGAAGGTGGGGGAAAACCTCGGTATTCCACTGCATATTACCCAGGTGACCTCTACCGATCATGAGGCCTTTCGCGAGCAGGGATATCCTGCCGTAGGAGTTACCGAAGAATATGTCAACGGAGACTCTACACCTCATTACCATAAGGCCTCCGATACGGCCGAAACAGTCGATTTTGATTTTTTATTGAAAGCCACGCGATTCGTATGGTTTGCGATGCAGGAGCTGGCTGAATCACCTCAAATCAATTAATATGAAACGAATAGAAATTCTCAGTATGGCATATCTGTACGTATTGCTCATAAGCTTTATGCCTTTACTTATCAAGGGTATGCTTCACGTGCAGGGTGGCAGCTATGTGCCTATGATCATAATTAATTTGCTTGGTTTACCGATTATTTATGGCTTGTACTTTGGCAAAACCTGGGTGACTTTTTTCATCCGTGTCTGGTCAGTTTGGTTAATGTTGTATGGCATTGTCAGGGTATTGCTACAGGTACTGCTTGAAGTCACCTCTGCAGGTATTGAGGCCAATATAGCCAACCAGGTCACTTTTGGCTACCTCTGCATGAGCCTGGCTCACTTGATCGTAGGTGCGGTATTGTATCGTTATCTCTACTCATGCGTTTGGGTGGCGGATAAAGAGCCAACGCTGGCGGTATAGCCATGCTTATAAGACAAAGGAAGACTTGTGAGTTTCTTTTGTCTTATAAGGTATTTCATAATGGGAATTTGTGAGCTTTCCCTAGTCCTTTCCTGAGATATTTCCCTGGGCAATTCCTTTAATCAAGCCTACCAGGCCGATGATAAATAAGATAGGTGGATAATAGTAAATGTAGCCCGCCTGCCAGCCAAGAACGAACCATACAGCTGCGATAACCATCATCGCTATTCCTCCCAAAACACCCTTCTGAAGACCTTTCTTCTCAGGTTCGAAAAAACCTCCACCTGAATCATCAGCTTGTTCCTCGGCTTGCTTTCTGTTCTTGTAGTATTCTATCTGCTTTTCATCAGCTTGAAAGTCAGGACATTCGTTTTCAAATGCCGGTTTGGCATCAGTGAGGCCACAGACAATACCGGTAGCCTGGTCCATCTTTCTGTTAGTACAGATTTTACAGTAGTGCAGTCTTTCTTCTAAGGTCATGAGTCGGTTGATTCAGTAATTAAAAAGTATCAGGCGCGCAGTGAGGAGCCGCCTGAATTAGTCAATTCAAATTGTGATAAGTCAACTGTATGAGCAAGAGTGAATTAGAATATCCGATAAGGGCGGGTTGTAGCAGAACAAGGGCTGGTTCTATACCGACAAGATCAATTTGAGAGGTTTATTGAAGCCCTGATTCGTACAAAACGAAGTTCTCCTGGTCGAAACAAACGAAGGTAACCTCTTCAATCGATTTGCTTTCAAAGTGCGTTACTGTTTCAATCGCTATGGTTGAGGCAATGTCTTTTGGAAAGCGGTAGATGCCTGTACTGATATTAGGAAAGGCTACAGTCTTGCATTGATGCTTCACGGCCAGAGTCAGGCTGTTAAAATAACATTCTCGCAATAACTCAGTTTCATTAGACTTTCCTCCGTTCCAAACAGGACCAACAGTATGGATGACATAGGACGTTTTTAATCTGCCACCTGTGGTAATGACAGCCTGACCCACGGCACAGCCTCCCTGCCGGTTTCGAATGGCCGACAGGCCTCCAGAATCTCAGGTCCGCCAGCACGGTGAATAGCGCCATCTACACCGCCCCCGCCCAGCAAGCTGGTGTTAGCAGCGTTTACAATGGCATCTGCGGTCACTTTTGTAATATCACCTTGTATTAGCTTGACTTTCATGATGTTGCTTATCTCACTTTTCAGAGTACTGAATTTTCAAGTTGAGAAAAAAAGCGGGAAATATTGACCAAAATAAAATTTGCCGCACAATAAAAACTAGTTCTATAGTTATTGATGTAGGCTTACGGATTTTTTTATCTTTAGTAAGTCATACCTGATCGTTCAATCCTAAGTAGTATTCGTTATGCAACCGTCTCAATTTGGCCGCTATTTGTGCCTGCTCTTTATCCTGTTTTCTTTCGCCTGTTCTGATAATAAAAAACAACCTGCTGCCGAGCTCGACAGGCAGGCTGATCAGTCGTTTACCGAATATATTTCGGCTTATTCAAGTGGCAAGCTTCAAAGTCGCTCAGCCATTACTGTACAACTGGCTAAAGATGTAACAGAAGATGTACGAAATATGGTCGATCCTACCGAGGTATTGAGCTTTAGCCCGGGTATCAGAGGTAATGGCCGCTGGATTACCAACAGGGTCATGGAGTTCGTACCCGACCAGCCCCTCAACTCAGGTACAACATACACTGGCGAATTAAAGCTGGACAGGCTGCTGCCAACGGATGAGGACCACAAAATCTTCTCCTTCGGCTTTCAGGTACTCAAACAAAACTATGATATCGAGATAAAAGGCCTGCTCAGTGACGAGACGGATGCAATGCGAAAGCAATTGATCCGAGGGGAATTTCATACTGCTGATTTTGCAGATAGTGCAGCAATCATCAAAGCTGTTGACTTCTCTCAGCTGGGCCGACAGCTTACGATCGCCTGGGAGTTCGACAAAGCCTCGGGTATGAACCACAGTTTCACTGTCTCTGGTGTGGAAAGAAGAGAAGACCTTTCTGAGGTTGACTATAAAGTAACGGGCAGAGCCATGGGAGTTTCACGAGACCAGCGGGGAGCAGTACAGGTGCCCGCCCTCAATGATTTTAAGGTGCTTGAAACCCGGGTGGTACGCGATGACAACCCTTATGTGCTGGTAAGTTTTTCTGATCCTCTTAAAGAAAATCAGGATTTGCAGGGTTTTGTCACCCTGGAGGGTGAGAGCAATCTCCGTTTTGAGGTAGAAGAAAATGAGGTTAAAGTATACTTGGGCAGGACCAACTATGGTAGCAAACGGCTCAATGTTTATCCCGGAATCAGGAATAAGCTCGATTTTCGCATGAAGAATGGCTTTGCCAAAAATGTGAGTTTTGCTCAGATCAAACCCGCGGTGAGGCTGGCCGGTAAGGGTACTATCCTTCCTGGAACCGATGGTTTGGTTTTTCCTTTTGAAGCGGTAAACCTGAATGCAGTAGATGTTACCGTGATCAAGATTTTTGAAGAGAACGTATTTCAATTTCTTCAGGTAAACAACCTTGGGGGAGATGATCAGCTCAGGAGGGTAGGAAGACCCATCGTTAAAACCCGCGTGGCACTCGATGAGTCGGGACTGTTTGATTTAGGTCGCTGGAATCGCTTTTCCCTTGATCTTTCTGAGATTATGAAAACCGAGCCAGGGGCCATCTATCAGGTCAGACTACACTTTCGCAGGGCCTACTCCCTGTATGGTTGTGCTGATACCTCTGAGGAAGAGGTAAATCTTTCCGGTGAAATAGATGAAGATGATTGGGCAAGCTATGATGGAAGTAACTATGGTGAGTACGATAGCTACTATGGAAGTTATTATCCCCGAAACTATCGCTACAGTGATAGAGAAAACCCCTGCACAGATTCCTATTATGTAAGAAACCGTAGCGTGAGCCGCAATGTCATTGCCTCTGACCTGGGGCTGATCTCAAAGATTGGTAACGACCGCAGAATGACGGCTTTTGTGACTGACCTGAGAACCGCAGAGCCACTTTCAGGGATCAATGTACAGGTATTCGATTATCAGCAGGATCTGCTGGAAACCATGACTACCGATGGAGATGGCAAGATTGAAGTGGACCTGGTAAGAAAACCCTACCTCATGGTGGCCAATCGTGGGGCAGAATATGGCTACCTGAAGCTCGATGATGGCTCATCTCTTTCCATGAGCAACTTCAACGTGGCCGGTGCCCGGGTGAAACGAGGTTTGAAAGGCTTCATCTACGGGGAAAGAGGGGTGTGGCGTCCTGGTGATGATATTCATCTCAACTTCATTTTAGAAGATAAAGACGGTAATCTGCCCGCCAATCACCCGGTGGTTTTTGAACTGATAGATCCCTCTGGAACTGTAAAGAACCGTACTGTACGTACCAGTTCCACCGGAGATTTCTATAGTTTCCCAACCAGCACGAAAGAGGCTGACCCTACTGGCAATTGGCTGGCAAAGGTCACTGTGGGAGGAGCAGAGTTTACCAGGAGGGTTAAAATAGAAACCGTAAAGCCCAACCGCCTTAAGATCGATCTGGATTTTGGAAAAGAAAAAATTCTGGCAGGCACTTCCAGTATCAGCGGTGACCTCAATGTGCAGTGGCTTAGTGGAGTGCCGGCTCGGAGCCTTAAGGCAGAATTCGACCTGTACCTGACTCCAAGGCGCACCCGTTTTGAAGACTTTCCGAGCTATAGCTTTGATGATGGGGCTAAGAATTTCAGCAGCCAGACCACCCGGGTATTCTCCGGTAGTATCGATGAGAATGGCTACGCCAAGGTGAATCTGGCCATCAACAAGCAAAGAAATGCTCCGGGAGCTCTTACGGCTACCTTCAGTGGTAAAGTATATGAGCCGGGGGGCGATTTCAGTATTGATCAATTCAGCATTCCATTTTATCCATATACCCATTATGTGGGTTTACGCAGGCCTGAGGGCGACCGCAGAGGACAGCTGTTGACCGATAAAAACCATACCATCGAGATTGTATCAGTAGATTCAGAAGGAAAACCCGTTGACCGTGATGACCTGCAATTTGAAGTGTACAAGCTGGATTGGCGTTGGTGGTGGGATCGAAGCAATGATAACCTGGCCAACTATGTAGGCAGAAACTACAATCGCGCTTTCAATCGCCAGAAAGTCAAAACCGTGAATGGCAAAGCCAGTGTCAACGTGAGCATTCCCGATAACCGCTGGGGCCGCTACTATGTCAGGGTCATGGACCTTAGCTCAGGTCACTCATCAGGCTCCATTATCTATTTTGACTGGCCGGGCTGGGCTCAGGATGCCAATAGACCGGGAGGTGCCTCCTTACTGGCCTTTTCTGCTGACAAAGAAGATTATGAAATGGGTGAGAAAGTGAAGTTGCAAATTCCCGGCAGTGCCAGCGGCAGAGCCCTGGTGAGCATAGAGAATGGTAGTAAGGTAGTGGCTTCGTACTGGGTGGAAACCAAGGAAGGTCAGACAGATTTTGAGTTTGATGTGACCGAAGAAATGGTGCCCAATGCCTATGTCCATACGACCCTCCTTCAGCCACATGCCCAGACCAAAAATGACCTGCCCATTCGATTGTTTGGCGTGGTACCGATCAACGTGAGTGATCCGGCTACAAAGCTTTTGCCTGTTATCAGTACCGCAGAGGTTTTTGAACCTGAATCTAAGGTTTCAGTAAGCGTGAGCGAATCCGAGGGTAAAGCCATGACCTATACCGTGGCCGTGGTAGATGAAGGACTGCTCGATATTACACGTTTTCAAACCCCTAACCCCTGGACTACCTTTTACGCACGGCAGGCACTTGGTGTAAAAACCTGGGACTTATATGATGATGTAAGCGGAGCACTGAACGGAGATTTGTCCAGATTGCTGGCTGTTGGGGGAGATGGTAGTGCTGCCAAGCCAGAAAAGGCCAAGGCCAACCGATTTAAACCGGTGGTGATGCACCTGGGGCCATTCAAGCTTGCCGCGGGAGAGACAGCCACGCACTCTTTTGATATGCCCAACTACGTGGGCTCTGTTCGCACCATGGTAGTAGCGGGAGAAGACGGTGCATATGGTCGTGCTGAGAAAGCGACTCCTGTCCGAAAACCTCTGATGGTGCTGGGTACCTTACCCAGGGTCATTGGCCCCGGTGAAAAAGTGAAATTACCCGTCAGTGTTTTTGTACTTGATGATGATATCAAGGATGTGAAAGTGTCTGTAGAAGGCAATCGACTCCTGAAAAACAGCGGTACCAATACTTCCAACCTTCAATTTACCAGGCTGGGAGATCAGATTGTGGATTTTGAGTTTGAAGTAGCCGAAGAACTGGGCGTGGGTAAGGTGCAGATCATTGCCCAATCCGGTAACGAACGGGCCACTTACGAAGTAGAAATTCAGGTGAGAAACCCCAACCCACCTATGACCGATGTAATCGCCAGGGCATTGGAGCCGGGAGAATCCTGGCAGGAGACTTTCGATCAGGTGGGAATGGCCGGCACCAATCAGGTGCAACTGGAGCTATCGGTGATTCCTCCTATCAATTTGGGTAAGAGGCTGGACTATCTGATGCGCTATCCGCATGGTTGTATTGAGCAGACTACCTCTTCGGTTTTTCCTCAGCTCTTCCTGGCAGATATCATGGACCTGGATGAGGGGAGAAAGGAAGTTATAGAGAACAACATAAAAGCGGGTATTGACCGCATCAGTACATTTCAAACAGATGAGGGAGGCTTTTCTTATTGGCCCGGGCGAAGTAACGATAACGACTGGGGTACCAACTATGGCGGCCACTTTTTAATGGAGGCAAAAAACAAGGGCTACTCTATTCCTTCTACCTTATTCCGAAACTGGAAGTCATATCAGGCCAAAAGGGCACGTAAATGGAGCAGGGCAGATCGCTACAACGATGACATTGTTCAGGCTTACCGACTGTATACCCTGGCCCTGGCACAGAGTCCTGAACTGGGGGCTATGAACAGGCTGAGGGAAGATCAAAAACTATCTCTGGAGGCAAAATGGCGCCTGGCCGCAGCCTATGCAATTAGCGGGCGGATTAATGTGGCGAAGGAGTTGGTGTCCAGGGTGCCAACACAATCTCCACGCAGGTCTAACTATTACTATTACGGATCTCAAACCCGTGATAATGCAATGATCCTGGAAGCACTGGGCCTTATGAAAATGAGAAACGAAGGCCTTACACTACTGAGAGAGGTGTCTGATCAGCTGAGTGACAGCCGTTGGATGAGCACACAGACCACCGCCTATGCGCTATTGGGCGTGATCAAATTCTCAGGAGTAGGAGATCAGTCGAATGGCCTGCTTGCGAACTATGCCATCAATGATGGTGGTTCACAACAGGTGGAGACAGCCAAACCGGTCAAGGTCATTGAGGTACCAGTCAATGGTATTGAAGGAGGAGCTGTAGACCTGAAGAACACCGGTCAGGGCGTACTCTTTGCCAGGCTCATCAAGACCGGTCAACCCATTGGAGGTAATGAGACTTCTTCGGCCAGTGGCATGAGGCTCGATGTGCTTTACACAGACAGGAGTGGTAACCCGATCGATCCTGCCACAATGAGCCAGGGAACAGACTTCTTTGCTGAGATCAGTATTTATAACATTGGTAGTAAAGGCGTATACAGAGATCTTGCCCTGAGCCAGATTTTCCCTTCTGGCTGGGAAATTCTGAACGAAAGACTCAACGATATTCCCGGAGCGACCAATACGAGGAATTTCGATTATAAAGACATTCGTGACGATCGTGTCTATACCTACTTTGACCTGAAGGCCAATGAAAAGAAGATATTCAAGGTAGCCCTCAATGCCACTTACGCAGGCAGGTACTATCTGCCTGGTGTGAATGTGGAAGCCATGTATGATAATACCGTCAATGCCAGGGTAGCTGGCAAATGGGTGGAGGTAAAAAGAGTAAACTAAAACAAGCGCACAACCGCGTTCAGGGTCTCTGCTCTCGCAGGACCCTGATGCGGGAAAATAAGAGTACTCTGAGGCAAAGAATGAAAAAGAGAATCATCAAATATCGGTATCACATGATAGTCCTGTTGGCAGGACTATCCATAGGATATTATTTCAGCCTGCCTGAGGTATTGTTTGATGACCCTTATGCGACTATTCTCAATGCCAGGAATGGGGAGTTGCTTTCTGCCCGTATTGCAAAAGACGGCCAATGGCGTTTTCCTTTATCCGTATCCATTCCGGAAAAGTATGAAAAGGCCCTGGTTGCTTTTGAAGACAAGAACTTTCGAACACACCCCGGAGTTGATCCGCTGGCCCTGGGTAGAGCTACCAAACAAAACCTGGCCGCCCGCAGGATAGTCAGTGGTGGTAGTACCATCTCCATGCAGGTCATTCGCATGCATAGAAAAGGCCGGTCGAGGAGTATTTGGGAAAAACTAATTGAAATGACCCTGGCCACGCGACTGGAACTGCGCTATACCAAAGATGAGATTCTGAATTTTTATGCCTCTCATGCTCCTTTTGGTGGTAATACGGTTGGTCTGGAAGCCGCAGCATGGCGCTACTTCGGTCGCGATGCAAAGGAGCTTTCCTGGGCTGAGGCGGCATTATTGGCAGTGTTGCCCAATCAGCCCAGCCTGCTCTTCCCGGGCAGAAACAACGCTCCCCTGAAGGCAAAAAGAGATCGGTTGCTTGACAGACTCCATGAGGAAGGAAACTTTGATGCTTATTCGCTGGAGCTGGCCAAAGCCGAGCCTATTCCTGACAGGCCTCAGGCGCTGCCCATGCGGGCCCGTCATTTGCTCGATAGAGGCCTAGTTGATGGGTATGGTCAGCAGAAGCTGAATACTACGATTGATTATCATTTACAGTCAAGGGTAAACAGAATCGTCCGGTCTCATCATGAGCTGCTGAGAACCGATGAAATTCATAATGCCGCAGCACTGGTGATTGATGTAAGAAGAGGCGAAGTCATGGCATATACAGGTAATGCACCTGGTGCGGGATATGAGCATGGTCAGGATGTAGATATTGTGAGAGCACCCAGGAGTACAGGTAGCTTGCTTAAGCCCATGCTCTATGCTTCGGTGTTAGATGATGGCTTGATTCTTCCAGGTTCCCTGGTGCCTGATGTGCCTGTTTTTTTCGGAGGCTTTGCTCCTAGAAACTTCTCCAGAACCTATGATGGAGCTGTACATGCCAATGTGGCCTTGTCAAGATCACTGAATATACCCGCTGTACATTTGCTGAAAGAGTATGGCTATAATCGTTTTCATCAGAAGCTGAAAGATGTCGGGCTAAGCACACTCAACCAACCTGCAAGTCATTACGGCTTGAGTTTGATTCTGGGTGGTTCAGAAGGTACCCTTTGGGATATGGCCAATGTATATGCAGGAATGGCCAGAACCCTTAATACCTTTGGCAGACGGCCCTCTCAAAATCGCTATGCGAGCACTCATTATCAGAAGGCAAAATATCGTTTTGCATTAAATAAGGAAGCTAAGGAAGCTAAGGAAGCTAGTCAAGGATCGATTGAGCCCGAAAAACACCTGAGTGCTTCTGCTATCTGGTTCACCTTTCAGGCCATGCTGGAGGTATACCGACCAGATGAGGATGCCGCCTGGAAGCTGTATGGCAGCTCTCGTAAAATTGCCTGGAAAACGGGCACCAGTTTTGGCTTTCGTGATGGCTGGGCCATTGGTGTTACGCCTGATCATGTAGTTGCCGTTTGGGTGGGCAATGCTGATGGAGAAGGCAGACCGGGTCTGACCGGGGTCAGAGCAGCCGCCCCGATCATGTTCGATATCTTCGATCTTCTACCGCAAAGCGATTGGTTTAATGAGCCCATGGATGAACTGACTTATGCTGCGGTTGATCGGGAGAGTGGTTACCTGGCTTCTCAATTCTCCAATCAGGTAGATACGCTGCTGGTGCCCAAAAGTGGGTTGCAGACCAGGGTAAGTCCCTTTCACCAACGAGTACATTTAGATAGAACAGAATCTTATAGGGTTACAGGAGCCTGCGAATCAGTAAACTCACTCGTTTCAAAAAACTGGTTCGTGCTCCCCCCGAAGCAAGCTTTCTACTATAAGCGCTTACACCCAACCTACCAGGAGTTGCCACCGATGAGAACCGATTGTTATAGCGAGACTGATAACCTGGTGGTGATGGATATGCTCTACCCTGAACCTAATGCTACTTTGTACATACCCACCGAACTGAGTGGCCTTAAGGGAGAGGTCGTATTTGAAGTGGCTCACAGAGATTCGGAAAGCCAGCTTCACTGGCATTTAGACGATCATTATGTTGGTACCACCGTAGGAGATCATCAGCTGAATTTACAGCCTGTCAGTGGGGATCATATTCTTACCGTAACTGATAATGAAGGCAACAGCCTGAAAAGAAACTTCAAAGTCCTGGAGAAGGAGGGGGATTAGATGGTAGGGAAGGGCCTCTTTACTTCCTGAGGTTCCTGATGCCATTTCTGAAGAGTACAAAAATCGCGAGAATCATCATGAGCATGCCGCCTATCAGTCCTATGAGATACACAACATTGAATTGAGTTCCACGATCTTCCACAGTAAACTCCGGAAGTCCTTTCATAAAGGCACCGATCATAACGGTAAAAAAGAGTAGCCCGAAGAAGAGCATCAGCACACCGAGAATTTTGTATTTCATGGCTTCCGTAGAATGGAAGCTCAAACTAGCAAAATTTGCAGGTCTTTCGAAATACTTCCAACCTATTGAAACCTGAAGGGGTCAGGTTAGAAGAAGACAAATGGCATTGCTATGAAAAGGAGATATCAACTATTGCTGGGAATTATGATTGCCGTTATTTTGATATTTACTTCTGCCTGTGAGGATGGCGCTCTCTCTCCCGGCTGCAACCTGAGTGGAAAAGTAGAGAAGACGGTAGACAAGGTTGAAGGTTTTATCTCAGTCAATGCCGATACTGGTGTAAAGACTATTTCATATCACGTACCCGGAACAATCGACTCCGTCTTGTCAGGAGTTGTTTGCAATGAACTCTTTCCTGATTTTAAAATAGAGCAGGGGACCCGAGTCAGGTTCTCAGGTGACTTCATTGACGATGGGGGAGTATTGGATCCCCTGGTCATGATTGGCGGACAGCAGTTCTTTTATCTGGATGTGACCTTTGTGGAGGTTATTGAATAGTCTCTGGTTAAGGGTTCGGCTTGACCAATGCCTGCTTTAGCGAAAAGAAATGCATGCTATAGGCTATGGCAACCAGTATTCCGGGAAGCCAAACAAACGGAAATTCCGTGATGATGTAATTGGCAGGTTCATTCATAAAGTACCGGAATTTGGTCGGGAAAGAGAGAATGGCAACAATCAGAATATTAAATAAAAGTGCCAGTCCAAAGAAGTTCCAGGCAATGACTAGCTTTCGCACACCGGTGCCCTTTTTTGCATATAGATAGCCCACAATAGGACCGGTAATACCTGCGATAATATCCAGATTTCTACCCTCAAAGGTCATCTGAATGGGAGTCAAACCCAACTCGTACTGATACCAGAGCATCAGCTCAACTACTACTCTGAAAGATTGCAGGTATAGAATCCATTGAATGGGAATGGCCCTGAGCACTGCTTTTAATGACTTAGACCTAATGGTGTAAACCAGCATGGCAATCATCGGAGGCATGAGTACCAGAGTGATTCTTGGTGGAAGGTTTTCAAAGCTGGATAAAAAACCTGAGAGAGAAAGAACTGATATCAGGGCAATCCAGACGCCAACAATTATATAAAACCATTGACTATACGATTTCTTCTTTTCAGGCGAAAGACTGCTCTTGTCGAGACCAAAGTGCAGGCCGCGAATGATAAGAAAGAGGCATACCGCGGTAAGAACAAAATAGGCAGCTTTGATAAGTGTCATGTTTTTTGTTTCAAAGTAAATGACAGGAAGCTTCGGTATCCATAACCAAAATTGCTATTGTATAAGCTGAGAGGGATAGAAACCAAATTGTTTGTAGATCATGCGGCTGATGGAGCTTGCGTTCTCTACGCCTACCTTTCCGGCAATCTCTTCCAACGTCTTACCCTGTTTGTATAGCGACATAGCGCGATCAACCCTTAGGGCTTTTTGATATTGATAAGGGCTTTGGCGGAATGCTTGCTTGAAAAGTCTTAGGAAATGAAACTTTGAAAGGCAACTGATCTTGCTCAGCTCATCCAGTGCCACCTCCCGGTCAAAGTGACTGTGAATATAGTCTCTTGCTAAAAAGAGCCTCTCCGAGATTTCCTCCCTGATAGCCACAGATTTGATGGGCAGTGCTGCAGTTTTTTTGAGCTCCCGGCAGTTCTCCGTCATCACCCCTTTTAAAAGCTCAAAGAGTATTTCTTCCTGCAAATCAGGGTTGTTTACTGACTTGTAGCCTTGTAGGAGTCTACCCAATTGCTGATTCATAGCCTCATTTCTCAATAGGGTTCTGGGGTTAATCAGATGAGTGGAGGCCCGGGTGCCAAAAGGGTTGTCAAGCAGCTGAGCATAGGATTCCGAAATTGCTTTGAGTGACTGTCCATAAAAGTATTCTCCTAAATGGATGTTCAGTGTCTCGGTTGTCTCAGCATCGTCTATGATCAGATCATAATGTTGGCCCGGGTTGCTTAGGGTATAGCATTGCTCGTTTATCTGATGCTGCTTGCCGTCAACTCCGATAGTACTCTTGCCTCTCAGATTTAAAAACAATGAAAACGGCCCTTTGATATCTCTGCGATCTGCCTGCCGCGTAGCCGTATTGAGTATTACGGTAGGCCAGCCACTATGGCTTAAGGGGATGTTGTTGATGGCTTTCCGGTCGCTAAAGCCTTCGCGAATTTTGGTTTTGAGCCACTGGATATCGGGGAATTCGTGGATGAGCATCGTTTATTACTTATACGAATCTACCAATAAACCGACTAAAGAATACAAAAAAGATAGGGCCCGGCTCGTCAGCCAGGCCCTTTCACGAAATAAAATCAACCTTATTATAAATCAATACTACTCGTGTTTTCTTTAGTCTATATGGTGCCAGCCCGAGACGGTACCGTCACTTGCCACGGTATGACTCATAAGTAACTGATTCTCATCGTATATGAGGTAGGCATCAAGACTTATGAAGGTAGGTACGCAAGAGACCACCGTCTTGTTGTTTTCGCTGAGCGGACCAATCTGAAAATTGCTGATGTTGCCAATCTCGTTTCCGATAAAGGTTTGGCCCTGAAAATCAATACGACAGGCACTCTGGGTCATCGATTCTCTCTGTGCCGGTTTGACATGAATCGTATCATTACCATAGAAGAAAAAGAGGGTTGAGCTTGTTCTCTCGGGAATCAGCACGTAGTCATCTCTGAATTTAATTTTGTGAGACACAGGTGTGGTATTACCTTCCTGATATAGTGGTGAGCCTGTGGTGAAGCTTTCTTTTAAATAGTAATCTCCATTGTTCCTGATCAGCTCTACCTCGAGTGTATCACCTGTCAGTTCAAAATCAAGATTGAGGTTACCACAGGTGGTAGTATACCTTTGAAAATAGGCGGTTTGTCCCTCCTCAGGGCTGCTGAAGCTGATAGGGTTGAGATTGGTGGGATCATTGGGGACCGTATCTTCACAGGCCCATATTACCAGTGTCAGGCTTAGAAAAATCGAGAGTTTAGCGAAAGTATGTTTCATGAGTATGTCCTTTTGCATATCAGACACACCCTGGCTTAAAAATGGTTGTAAGGGATCACCGGTTTTTCTACGATAATCCGTTATCCCTAATGACAGGTCACTTTATGACTCTGCCGCAGGTTTCAATCTATCTTTGAACATGGCCCTCAGCTTATTGATTTTTGGGTCAATGATAGCTGTACAATAGCCCTGGCTCCTATTCTCGTTATAGTAGTTTTGATGCGCCTCCTCAGCTTTATAGTATACTCCAAGTGGGCTCAGCTCCGTCACAATGGGGTTATCAAAGTAATCCGCCATTTCCGCAATCACCTCTTTGGCCATTTTTTCCTCTTCTTCAGACTGAAAGTAGATTACCGACCTGTATTGCGTGCCCTGGTCATAGCCCTGGCGGTTCATAGTTGTAGGGTCATGAGTAGTGAAATGGATTCTTAGTAAATCTGCATAACTTATCACTTCCGGGTCGTAGGTCAATTTTATCACTTCTGCATGGCCAGAACGGCCAGAGCATACTTCCCGGTATGTTGGGTTTTTGATTTGGCCCCCCGTATAGCCAGACTCTACATGGCTTACACCCTGTACGCGCTGATACACCGCTTCAGTACACCAAAAGCAGCCTCCACCGAGCACGGCAGTGGCTTCATTTTTATTGTCCTCCAGCAGCTGCATAGATGCTGAGTTGATACAATACCTCAGACCACTCGGCTCCGGGCCATCAGGGAATACATGCCCCTGGTGAGCATCACAGGTGTTGCACATTACTTCCACACGCACCATGCCATAGCTGCTGTCTTTTTCATACTTAATGGCATTGTCCTTTACCGGTTGCCCGAAGCTCGGCCAGCCCGTACCAGATTCGAATTTTACCCGTGAATCGAAAAGGGGAGTACCACAGCAAACACAGCCATATAACCCGGGTTCATGACGTTCACAGAACGCGCCCGTACCTGCTCTTTCAGTTCCCTTCAGGCGGGCTATCTGAAATTGCTCAGGAGTTAAAATGGATCTCCATTCCTCTTCCGTCTTATCGACTCTTCTGTCAGGGGTGGGGTTTCCATTGTTAGTGAATTTGATGACGTCTATCCAGGTAAGCATATCTGTTTCTTGATTTCTGGTAGAGAACAAAAGCCTCCCTTAAAAAGTTTAAAGTGGCCTCTTAAAGATAGCGTGCAAATTCCTGTTTGAGTAAATCAACTTCACTCGGCCTTGGAGCATCCTCGTTTACCAGCATGCCTTGCCTGTCGTAAATCATATAGCGTGGGATAAACATGATTTTCATGTCTTCCAGACCTTTGGAGGTGCTGGCATTCGCCAGACGATAATGGAGACCCATATTGAGCTCATGTTTATCCATGGCCCTTTTCCAGGGAGAGGCTTTGCGGTCAGATGACAAATAGAGATACACAATATCCCGGTCATTCATGTCTGTCTGTAGTTGTTTGGAATGTGGCATTTCTCTTATACAGGGTGCACACCAGCTCGCCCAAAAGTCTACATAAATTACTTTGCCACTGTGGCTGGCTATGATTTCCTCCAAAGAAGCTTTATTGCCATTTGTGTCCTCCAGCAGAATCTCGTCCTCAATTTCAAATTTGATATCATAGCGCGTAATGAGCTCCTTCACCATCATGCTGTCCTGAAAGTCATTCTTAAACCGATTCAGGTATTTCAGTCTATTGGCAATTGAGAAGAACTTTGGTTGAGAAAGCATAGCATTCATGGTATTGTATTGTGTGATCTTCTTCTCCAACGGGCTCATGAAGTCGGTGATTCGGATTGAGTCATAGCGCTGAAGGTGATTCAGCGTTCTTGCCCCTGCCCCACGACCCTCCCGGCTGATCATTTTAATTTTCCCCCGGTAGCGCATGGCAATAGCATTGGCCAAATAGCGCAGGTAAGCCGAGTTATAAAGCAATGAATCATTCCTTTCCATTTCAATCTCAGGGTATCGTGCCTCAAAAGCCTCGATTGCCTTTTTTATGTTATTACCGGCAGTACTCTTCTTTTCTATATCTGGTCGGTTGAGTGCTACATCTGAAGTCTGCAGGGTCCTCGCTATATTCTCAAGCCTGAATTGATATTGGTGTGCATCAATGATTCCTTGTTCTTTCCATTGATCCAGCAGGTCATAGTAGAGAGGAGTTTCCTCAATCACCTTGAGTGAAGATTCTTCATCAAGCTTGGCGAAGAACTCGTCAAAACTCATCTTTGAATCGTCTAATTCTCTGATTTTCAAGAGCGGGTTTTGAAGAAAAGTTATAGCCAAATGGTCACTAAAGGCCAGGCTGTCTCTGATAAAAAGACTGAAGTTCACTACTTCAGAAGCTGCTTCGCGGTTCATAATGCGCGCGATCGGTTTGATGCCCTCATATGTGAACATGACCGAATCTCCATTCTGAAAAAGGTAGGTAAGGTCATCTATACCCTTGTACATCAGCTTCATTTCTACCTGGTCGCGTTTGCTGTTGATGACGATGGTGTCATATTCAGCACCCTCTTCAAAGGTGAGTCTGCGCGAAATATGGTGATCATCTACAATTTGAACCTCATCACCCTGGTTGGTGCGTCCGTGGCTCGGTTTACCGGTCTCGGGGTTCCTGGCAAAACCATTTTTTACAGGTTTGTTAAAAATCAAAACAATCCTGTTCGGCTTTTCCTTTTCGACTTCAGAAACTTGTTCTTCCTTTGTGCAGGCCATGATGGTCAGTAAAAGGGTGAAAAAACACAGGTAGTAGTAGCGCATGATTAAGGTTTTTTGAATATAACGTATTTTTTAGTTGTGAATCAATGAGCATTGAAAAAAGAGTTCTGGGAATAGATTATGGTAGCAAAATGGCCGGCACCACGGTAGTGGCTTATATGGCTGAGGGCCAGGTGAATTTCAGGGCTTCAGAGAAGAAAAGAGATGCAGATGTTCTGATTCTGAGATTGGCAGATGAACTAAAGCCAGACTTGATTGCGATAGATGCTCCTTTGTCCTTACCCGGAGTCTATACCGGTTTGCCTGGTTGTGACGACTACTTTTACAGAGAGTGCGACAGATTGACCAGGGCCATGTCTCCCATGTTTCTGGGAGGATTAACCGCCAGGGCTATGAAGCTGACAGCTCGGTTAAGGGATAGCGGTATTGAAGTGATTGAGGCCTATCCGATGAAGGCAGGTAAAAACCTGGGACTCACAGATTTTGGCTACCGGCAAAAACAGCCGGACCAGGTAAAACTGTTCGGGTTATTATATTCAAAAACGGGTATTGACTTGCGAAATCAAGCCCGGCTCAGCGGCCATCACATTGATGCTGCGATAGCCTTGTTTATTGCTCAACAATACGAATCAGGTACAGCAAATACGCTGGGAAATCTCAACGAAGGGCTCATCTATTACTGAAACCGGACTTCTGAATAATCACAAAGGGTTTAACCCCTCTTCTCCTTGTGTCAGGTATAAAACTTTCCACTTCCTTTAGTAAAATCGATTCTTGGAGTCTTACCCAGTCTTTGAAGTCGTTATGCTCAGGTCGGGGAGTAGACAGGTAGGTCAAAAACGGCCCCAGATCAAATCTGTCAGAATGAATTCCGGCTCCGGCCATCACAGCATCCAGTGCGTTGCAGGCCTGTTCGTATTGTTGTGCAACCGGCACCATCATCACAGGCTTGCCAAGATACATGGCCTCGCAAATGGATTCGAAACCAGCGGTGGTTACGTAGCCTATGCAGCCCGCCATCAGATCCAGAAACTTTTGGTCATTGATATAGTGAAAAGTCAGTCCGGGTCGCACCGACCACTCAACCCCATGCTCCTTATTATCCCAAAAACAATGGATTTTGATCTTCTTGTTTGCGTCATGCCATTTGATCAGGTCCTGTGCGTAGCCCTTGTTGACGATATAGGCCAGCAAATAGTCGCCAGTATGAGGGGTTAATTTAAAAATTTCATCTCTCAACAGAGGAGGGGAGATGGTCAAGTGCTTTTCAGAAAAAGGGTAGTCACGAAAAGACAAAGCGACTTTGCTGTGGCTATTCAGGGAACTGGCCCAATTGGTAAACCTGAATAGTTGCTTTTGTAGAGGGGCAGGAGCAAATGGGAAGTTTGGGTGACTGGCCAGGTACTGATGAGCGATGCTGATTCGCTTAACCCGTGGATTGAACAGCATGAAATACGCGCCTCCCATCAGATCATAAAAATTGATAATTACCTGAGGTGCCGTGTTCCTGACTAATCTGTGAATTTTGCGCAGCTCGTTGAAATATTTTGGCAGGGCCACAAAATTGTAAAGTGCTGTTTTCCACAGATTAATCGATCTGCTATTCTTATCATAATAGAAGTTGGGGCTCTTTATGCTGTATATATCAGCACTGAGCTTCATTTTAAAGTAGGACGGAACCTCTCTTCTCTTACAGGTGCCAATAATGACGGCAACTACCTCATGCCCTGCCTTAAGCAGTATTTTCTCCATAGCCAGTGCCTGGGTCATATGACCGCGACCTTCACCCTGTACAATAAACAATACCTTCATCTCAAACCGATTGAGATTGTGTGGGAAATTCACGAGCCGAAAAGTAGCCCTTCAGGTCAAGGGGAACCACCGATCCGTCTTCTGGTTCGCTCTGTTGCTTAGCTGATGGAGTCACTGCCAACTTACTCACTTGCGTTTCGGCATAGTATACCAGACTCCATTCGCCCTCATGACTCTCCACCAGGGCTGTTAGCGATTCTATCCAGTCACCGGAATTGAGATATGCTATACCATCGATCTCTTTGATGGCAGGTTGATGAATGTGTCCACAGATAATACCGGTACAGTGCTTATACCGGGCAATGGTAACCAGCTGCTTTTCGTAGTCGCCAATGTACTTGACGGCTCGTTTTACTTTGGCTTTTACTGCCTGTGAGAGGGAATAATAAGGTAAGCCTTTCTTTTTTCTTCGATAATTGTACTGCCGGTTGAGCCAGAGCAGAAAGGTATAGCCGGTATCTCCCAACTTGGCTATCCATTTAAATTGTGTTGTGATGGAGTCGAATATATCTCCATGTACGATATAGTATTTTTTACCGCAAGACTCATAAATCATGTCACGCTGTATGGTCAGATTTCCCATGGTAAAGGGTAAAATCTGATCAAGGAAGTCATCGTGATTGCCCCTGATATAGGTCACTCTTGTACCTTCCTGTTCTATCATTTTAAGGATCCGCGTAAAGAAGCGGGTATGTTTCCTTTTCCACTTGCCCGACTTTTTCAGTTGCCAGGCATCAATGATATCTCCATTCAGAATCAGGTTGTCACATTTGTATTGTTTAAGAAACCTGACAAGCTCTCTTGACTTTGAGCCTTTGGTTCCCAAATGTACATCTGAGATGACAATAGTTTTACAGGTGTTCTTCATAGGTGAGGGGGCTTTCGTCAATTAACAAAAGCACTGTCACCTTACTATAAAGACTACTTTATCTTATTGATATAAAAAAAGGCACTGAGCAGTGCCTGGATGATGTTAGCTTAATCTTAGCCTTAAGAAAGACTTGACTATTCGTTGGTTTTCTCTTCAATATATGAAACTGCCTGACCCAGGGTCTGCAATCTTTCAGCATCACTGTCGGGAATTCTGATGTTAAAGGTCTGCTCGAATTCCATAACGATTTCTGCATAGTCAAGAGAGTCTATGCCCAGATCTTTGATGAAATTGGCGTCTAGCGTAGCTTCTGTAGGAGCAATACCTATTTTTTCGACCAGTATTTGGGTAACAGTTTCTTGAATGTCGCTCATTGGGCTTATTTGATCGCTGAGTTCGGGCGGAAGATAGTCGATTTAAACAAAAATTAAAACCTCAAGGTGAATTCCGTCCCTTCATTCATAACCGATTTGACACTTATGGCTCCACCATGTTTTCTCATAATTTGTTTGGAAAGACTGAGCCCTATTCCAGAGCCTTGTTTTTTAGTGGTAAAGAAAGGAATGAAAATCTTGGTCAACGCTTCTTCGTCTATCCCCGACCCATTATCTCTTATCACGAGACAAGGTCGATCGTACTCATTTCTGAATGCTTTGAGAATGATGAATTTTTCACCAGTGTTTTCTGCCAGAGCATGAATGGCATTTTGGAGTATGTTGATTAACACCTGATCAATAAGCTCCTTGTCCATTTTAAACATCAGGTCTTTAGGCTTGATGTCCAGGTGCAGCTTAATGTCTTTGTTCTCCAACTCATGGTTAAGCAGAATAAAGATATGATCCAGTACCTTGCTGATGGACTCTTCTGCCAGCTTAGGCTCAGGTATTCTGGTCAGGTTCCTGAAATCCGAAACGAAACGAATCAGGCCTTCACTTCTACGCTGAATGGTTTGTACTGCCAGATGCACATCTTCCATGTCATCAGGCTCAATCGGTTTTTCTTCTTTCAGATGGTCAATCAATTCGCTATCAACCGTAGCTGCCAAGGAAGAGATTGGGGTGACAGAATTCATGATTTCATGTGTCAACACCCTGATCAGGTTCTGCCAGGCGTCCATCTCTTTCTCTTCCAGTTCCGATTGGATGTTTTGAATAGAAACCAGCTTGAATTCTTCTCCACGAAGCACCAGCTCTATTACATAGATAGAAAGCTGTACCCGAGCACCTTCACGGGTAAATTCAATGAGATCACTCCCTCCGGTTTTGAGCTTTACCAGAGACTCTACCAGCTTAGGGCTCACTTTGCTCAACTCAAAAATGCTATTGATGGCCTCAATGCCTATAAGCTTCTTGGCTGAGCTGTTGATGATCTGAATTTCCCCCAGCTTATTGAAGGTTATCAACCCGATGCCTACATGCTGTACGATGGTACGGAAGTAGTGGTAATTGGCCTCCTTATCGGCCCTGATTTCCCGAAACTTCTTGATTACCTTATTGAACTCGGCATAGAGGGCATCCATAGACGAGCCACGACCCTTAGTAGGGTAGGTGGTGGTAAAATCATCGTATTTAATAGAGCTTAAAAACCCGGCTATCTCCCTGTTGGTCTTATCCAGCAATCTTATCATCAGGTAAGTCTGCAGTAGTATGAAGACGATCAGAAAAACCGTATTAACGGGGTTGGGCGCTTTGAATAGTACATAGGAGAGCACAATAATACTTGCTACGAGAAGTATTACCCTGAAAAAAATGATCAGCTTTAAATTCTTAAAGCCCATGCTTTTCTAATCTTCTGTAGAGTGAGGCCCGTGTAAGACCCAGCTCTTTGGCAGCTTTGGAAATATTGCCGGAATGCTTGTTGATGGCCTTCGTGATCACATTTTTTTCTACTTCATCCAGATTGAAATTGTCAATTGCATCATTCTGACTGTCCACCTTTTGTACTAAAAAGAAGAAATCGTCCGGAGAAAGGGTATTCCCTTCGCTCATAATGATAGCACGCTCAATGGCATGCTGCAACTCTCTGATATTACCCGGCCAGCTGTACTTCTGAAGTTTCTTATAAGTAGCAGAAGCGATTTTCTTTGGCGGTTTTCTGTATTTCTCACAGTACACCTTCACAAAGTGATCGGTTAGCTGAAAAATATCATCCTGTCTATCTCTGAGGGGGGGTAAGTGAATCTCTACTGTATTAATACGGTATAAAAGATCTTGCCTGAAGGTGTTCTCGGCTACCATGTCATAAACCGGCATATTGGTAGCGCATATAAGCCTGATGTCAATAGTTACCGATTTGTTTGAACCAATACGTGTTACCTCTCTTCGCTGAATAGCGGTGAGAAGCTTTGATTGCAAGGGCATGCTCAGGTTACCGATTTCATCCAGAAAAAGCGAACCACCGGAGGCTACCTCAAAGCGACCCGCCCGATCTTCTTTCGCATCGGTAAAAGCACCTTTCTTATGTCCGAATAACTCACTCTCAAAAAGAGTCTCGGTAATAGCTCCCATATCCACTCCAACAAAGACGTTGTCTTTCCGCAGCGAGCGTTGATGTATGGCTCGTGAGACAAGTTCCTTACCAGTGCCATTTTCCCCCAGTATCAATACGTTAGCATCGGTGCCCGCTACCTTATCTATAATAGAGAAGACGTTTTGCATGGCGGGGCTATCGCCTATTATGTCTTTAAAAGGCTTATTGATATCCGCTTCAAGCTGCTTCTTGGCATTCTTGAGCTTGTCAACTTCTTTGTAAGATTGCTTTAGCTTGATGGCTGCGGATAGGGTGGCAATCAGTTTTTCGTTTTGCCAGGGTTTCAACACAAAGTCCGTAGCTCCCTCTTTCAGGGCCTGAACGGCCATCTCTACATCACCAAAGGCTGTGATAAGAATTACTACCGCTGAGGGATCTGCCTCCAGAATTTGCTCCAACCAATAGAACCCTTCTTTACCACTGGTGATGTCCTTGCTGAAGTTCATGTCCAACAGGATTACATCATAGGTCCCGTTGTTCATCAGAAAAGGAATCTTCTTTGGGTTTTTTTCTATGATTACTTCCTTGGCGTGCTTCTTTAAAAGGAGTTTTGCAGCGATTAATACGTCTTCATCATCATCGATGATGAGAATTTTACCTAATTCTTTATCCACGAAATATGTGTTTTAAAACAACTGTGCGATTGTGTACCTAAATAGTGCCAATCTCATAACTGTCAGTAAATCAATGAAATATACTCGGTTGGTTGTTCACATCCGTTCAAAATGTGTATCGATTTCGGACAGTAATATAAAGGAAAAAATATTAACCACAGCCATAAAGCATTTGATGTCGGGTTTAGTTCCTGTTTACTCTGTAAAGGAAATTAGGTGTATCTACAGGCGATTGCCTACCACCCGACAAAAAAAAGAGCAATTTTCGAGAGTGACCATTTTGTAAAAGTTAAAGAAGTGTTATATTGCACACGTTGTTTTGAATTAATTTAGACATTAATTCAGATATTTTGAGTTTTTGACCTTTGGGCTCGGTTCTGACCAAACCGAGCCTTTTTTATGCCCAAAAACGAATAAGGGCTTGTTCAAAAACGTCCATTTTCTGCACGTATTGGATACACTCCTCTCCAATATTCCTTATTGATTTTTTAATAACTACCTCATAGTCAATTATTTATGTTTGTGGCATCCTTGTTGGCATGTACTTGCCGGATCAGAAACAAAACAACACCATGGATCGAAAAGTCAAAAAGAAATTCTGGACCCCAAAACGTATCTTCACCATACTGGGTGGAGCGGGGATCATTGCACTTACCTTGTCAGTATTCATTTTTTCGGAGAAGGGGCAGGTGCTTAGGGTACAAGCTGATAAAATCAGTATAGAAGCTGTTACTCAAGGAGCCTTTCAGGAATTTATTCCTACGGAAGGAACAGTACAACCCAAAACCACCATTTTCCTGGATGCTGTGGTTGGCGGAAATGTGGAAGAAAGGTTCCTTGAAGGAGGAGTACAGGTACAAAAAGGAGATACCATTCTGAAACTTGAAAATAGTGAGATTCAATTAAGCTATATCCGGGAGCAGACCCAGACCAATAGATTGCGGAACGATATAGAGAATACAAATAACAGATTGGAGCAGGCCCTGTTTAGTTCCAGGAATGCTGTAATCACGCTGGGCTATGACATAGATGCCGCAGAAGATTTGTATTCCAGAAATAAAGTCTTGTGGAAGGAGAAGGTTATTTCGGAGCAGGATTATCTTAATTCGAAGAGAGCTTACGACAGGTTGATTGCATCTAAAGACAATATTGTAAAGCAAATGGAATTTGATTCCATTAACGCGGTTACTACTATTAAGCAAAACTTACTACGACTGGTCACGGCTGAAGAAAGCCTGGAGATTGTAAAAGGTCGTTTGAATAACCTCTGGGTAACCGCGCCCATTTCCGGACTCTTATCTACTGTGAGTGTAGAACTCGGGCAAAGTGTGGGACAAGGGCAGACCATTGCCCAAATTGACGACATAAACGGCTTTAAGATCAATGCGCGGGTTGATCAACATTATCTTCCTCGGGTATATGAGGGCCTGCGCGGTAGCTTCGATTTCGACAATGGCACTTATGGCCTGATCATCCGAAAGAAGTTTCCGGAAATAAATAATGGACAGTTTGTGGTGGAAATGCTTTTCGAGCATCAGGTACCGGAAAATATAAGAAGAGGTCAGACCATTTCAATTCGTCTTCAGCTTAGTGAAGAACGTCAGGCAGTAATGATTCCGAGAGGCAGTTTTTTTCAGACCACAGGAGGTAATTGGATTTTCGTCATAGATGAATCAGGCGACTTTGCCACAAGGCGCACCATCAGAATTGGTAATCAGAACACGCGTCAGTACGAAGTGTTGGAGGGATTGCAGCCTGGTGAACAAGTGATAGTTTCGTCTTACGATGGCTATGAGGATAAGGATAAACTCATTATTGAGAGATAGCAAACCCCTGACTGCTGCTACTCACCAACCAGTACTGAGAACATTCCGAGCCTCCTGAAAACAAAAGCCTGTCTTCAGGAGGCCTTTGATTTAGAAAGTATATAGTCAACCACCTGAACAGGTATGGCAAAATGTCTCTTTTAACCTTTGGAAATATGGCCCACCCGGAATGGTCTGATAAGGGGGAATTTAAAAGCTTTGATTTTGATCAAAAGTGTCCGAAAGTGTTCGATTTCGTTCAATTCTTGTTCTAATTTTGTACACTTAACCACCTTGTCAATTGAGGTAATTTTGCTTAATTGTTTGTTTTTCAGCAACTTACAATTGTGGCACTCTTGTTGAGTATGGGTGGTCGGACTAGAAAACACCACACAATACAATGGATCGAAAAATCAAAAAGAAAGTTTGGACCCCGAAACGCATTTTTACCATACTGGGTGGAGCGGGTATCGTAGCGCTAATTCTGTACGTATTTGTCTTTGCAGATAATAGTAGCAAGCTCAATGTAGATGAGGATAAGATTAGTATAGAGGCCGTAACGCAAGGAGCCTTTCAGGAATTTATCCCGACTGAAGGAACTGTTCAACCCAAGGCGACCATCTTTCTGGATGCCATCGTTGGAGGTAATGTTGAGCAAAGGTTTCTTGAAGGTGGTGTAGAGGTACAAAAAGGAGACACCATCCTGAAACTTGAAAACAGCCAAATTCAGCTGAGCTACATTAATGAGCAAACTCAAACCAACCGTTTGAGAAATGACATTGAAAACACAAACAACAACCTGGAACAGGCACGGTTCCGTTCTAAGAATAATGTGATTACCCTTGAGTATGATATAGATGCTGCTAAAGATTTGTATGATCGAAACACAAAACTTTGGAGCGATAAGGTGATTTCGGAGCAAGAGTACCTGAACTCTAAAAGAGCGTACGATAGACTGATTGCTTCAAGAAGTAACATCATCAGACAGATGGAATTTGATTCTATCAACTCGGTTACTACTATTAAGCAAAACGAAACACGCCTGGTTACTTCTGAGGTGAGTTTGGATATCGTCAAGGGCAGATTGAATAACCTTTGGGTTACAGCTCCTATTTCGGGTCTTCTTTCAACGGTAAATGTTGAGTTAGGACAAAACGTAAATCAAGGTCAGACGATCGCACAGATTGATGATTTGGATGGTTTTAAAATCAATGCCCGCGTTGATCAGCATTACCTGCCACGTGTATACGAAGGCCTGAGAGGCTCTTTCGACTTTGATCGTGGCACTTATAACCTTATTATCAGAAAGAAATTCCCTGAAATCATCAATGGCCAGTTCGTGGTTGAAATGCTTTTCGAAGGTGATGTACCTGAGAATATCAGGAGAGGCCAGACTATCTCTATCCGCTTACAGCTTAGCGAAGAGCGTCAGGCAGTGATGATTCCAAGAGGTAGCTTTTTCCAGACTACCGGAGGTAACTGGATTTTTGTAGTAGACGAATCAGGAAGCTTTGCTACAAGACGTAACATCAGAATTGGTAACCAAAACACCCGTCAGTATGAAGTGCTGGAAGGCCTGCAACCTGGCGAGCGTGTAGTTGTCTCTTCTTACGATGGTTACGAAGACAAGGATAAATTAATAATCAAACAATAAATTAATTCACAACAACTTTTAACTTTTATTATCATGGAAAACAGTAAAAAACTCATCACTACAAAGGGACTCAAGAAGTTCTATTATACTGATGAAGTTGAAACTACAGCCCTGGGTAACGTAAACCTCGAGATCAAAGAGGGTGAGTTCGTGGCAGTAATGGGACCTTCCGGTTGTGGAAAGTCTACATTGCTCAATATCATAGGTCTGTTGGACAACCCTTCTGAGGGCGAGTTCTATTTTTACGATGAAGAGGTCTCAAATTATTCTGAAAGACAAAGAGCAGAGCTGAGAAAAAGAAACATTGGTTTCGTTTTCCAGAGCTTTAACCTTATCGATGAACTCACTGTATTTGAAAACGTTGAACTTCCTCTTATCTACTTAAAGTACCCATCTGCTGAAAGAAAGAAAAGAGTAGAAGAAGTGCTTGAGCAAATGCAGATCATGCACAGAAAAGATCACTTTCCACAGCAGCTTTCAGGGGGGCAGCAGCAAAGGGTAGCTGTAGCGAGGGCGGTAGTTGCCAAGCCAAACCTTATTCTTGCGGATGAGCCTACTGGTAACCTGGATTCAACCAACGGTCAGGAGGTAATGACTCTTCTTACTGATTTGAATGAGAGTGGTACTACTGTGATTATGGTAACTCACTCTGCTACAGATGCTGAGTACTCTCACAGAGTAATCAACTTGTTTGATGGTCAGATTGTATCTGAAAACATCAATTCAAGCAAAGAGTCACTCATTTAATTAAGCTCAAAAATATCTCCACATGCCTGTGCTAATAGCACGAGCATGTGGTCAATTAACCTGATACCGAAAGGTATCACACCACAGTATTGCCTAAAGGATAGAAAACAATACCATGAAAAAACTTATCTACACCTCATTATTTGCCCTTTTAGTCGTTTTTTCGGCTCATGGTCAGAAGGTGCTGACATTGGAAGAGTGCATCAATATTGCGCTTGATAATAACATTAATATTAAAACTGCCCGAAATAACGCAGTTAGTGCAAGAGCGGGTTATGCTCAGAGTAAATTCAACTTCTTACCTTCTTTGAGCGGTTTTGCTACTCACAGATGGAATGAAGGATTGCAGTTTGACCAGACCTCAGGTGGACTGGTAAATAAGACTACCTTAAGTGGAGGAGGGTCGTTGAGCGCCAATTTGACTGTTTTTAATGGCTTTCAGAACTCACTCAATGTGGTAAGGACCAAATTCCTATACGAAGCAAGTGAACAGGCTATTGAGAGTAATATTCAGGCTACCGAAGCCAGTGTTGTCGGATCTTTTTTACAAGTAGTTTCGACCCAGGAG
The DNA here is from genome assembly GCA_021404565.1 of Roseivirga sp. Classification (GTDB taxonomy): domain Bacteria; phylum Bacteroidota; class Bacteroidia; order Cytophagales; family Cyclobacteriaceae; genus Roseivirga. The sequence goes on from JAAWWF010000017.1 coordinate 112,425, forward strand.
AACCTCAAAATCCAGGAGCAAACACTTGGCTTGTTAAAAGAACAACTTAACAGGGAAGAGAAGCGAGAAGCAGCTGGAGTTGGTAACATGGAACAGGTTTATAATTTCCGTTCACAAGTAGCTGCTCAAAACCTTCAAATTGTAAATCAGAGAAACCTATTAGAATCAAGCAAGCTGGCGTTGACACAATTGTTGCTACTTGACCCTGCAGACGACTATGATTTTCAGGGCATTACGATTGATGATGCCAAACTGGAGGAAGAGATAGCTGATTATGGAAGCGTCTATGATAAATCTACAGCCTACTCTCCGGCACTAAAATCTGCTGAGTTAAATCTGGAGGCCACGAAGAAGTCGCTTAAAATGTCTCAGTTTGCCTGGATGCCTACTCTTTCGATTAATGCATCTTATGGTACAAACTGGTCATCTAACGTGAGGGACTATCAGACAGAGATTGATCCGGCTACTGGTGAAACTGTATTTGTGAGAGATGGCGATGGAAATCGTATAGATCTTGGTGTGACTTCATTGGGTACTCAATTTGATAATAACGTATCAAAGAGCGCTAGCTTTAATCTGAACATACCAATCTTCAGCAGATTCCAGAACAGGACAAATTTACAGCAAACCAAAATTCAGATGCTGAATTCGGAGTTGACACTAGAGCAAACACGAAACACGCTGACCAATCAGGTGCAGCAAGCGTATTTGAACCTGGTTAATGCGAAGACTTCATATGTTGCTGCTCTTGAGAGCTTAGTGAACCTTAATACTTCTTTTGAGTTTGCTCAGAACAGATATGAAAGCGGGACTATTGACTTCGTAACTTACCTGACTAGCCTTAATGGCAAAAACCGGGGAGAGCTTGAGTTGGTGAGATCGAAATACGCAATCTTATTTCGTCAGTTGATTATTGATATTTATACTGGTGAACTTAATCTTGGAGCTGGCAACTAGTCATTCCAACTTAAAAATATCAATCCGTTTGGCTGCGATGCAGTACAGGCGGCTGTTTTCCATAAAAACAAATTGATAGGAGGGGTCAGGTAAACTGATCTCTCTTTCTTTTTTGGTATAGATATCAATAAGTCTCACTTTGCTACCAGCGGCATGGAGACCGATCAGCTCATTGTTTGAAAAGCTGAAATGGTTCAGTTCTTTTACGGGCAAACTTTCCAGGTAATTCCCCAGGTTATCGAAAACCAATATTCCGGAGCTTTTGTCTGATACAAAAAGCAGGTTCTGATACTCGCGCATAAAGGTGAGCTCGAAATTGGCGGGGTCAAGGTTTAAGTTAAAAGGGGTTTCAGTTAAGAACTCGTTGATTTCAATATCCAGTTTTTTGAGAGTTAGTTCCTGCTGATCAATAAGCCATAGGTTATTATCTCCAGCTATGGTACCGAGTTCATAATAAGTAGAGAGGCCATTACCAATCTCAAAGGGAGTGGAGTTATTGAGAAAGCGGTCCAGAAACAGGTATTGTTGAAAATCCCTGTAGAAAACAAAAGTTCTTAATCCCTGCCAGGCCTCTATCAGTGTGGCATTTCCCTTTTTATCGGGAGAAAAATGGTAAGCCAGTACTGCCTCGGGGTCATAGCGATCTATATCTCCGTTATTGCTGGCGATATAAAGGTTTCCCTGACGATCTATGGAGGCATTTACCACCTTATGGCCCAATTCTACTGACTTGATCTTTGTTAGTCGCTGTGCTTGTGTTACAAGGCTACTGACAAGAAAAAGAATCGATATGATCAGTTTAAGCTTCAAAGGTTTTCAGGCTAAAATTGATACCATCGTAGTCTACATAAGTGTATTTAGAAAACCACTCGCCCAGATTGAGATAGCGACTGCTTTCTCCTACCTCAAGATCTAACGGTAAATGACGGTGGCCAAATATATAAGCGTCATGATGTTCTTTTGCCTCTATTTCTTTAGAGTAATTCCAAAGCCATTCATCATCTCCCAGGAATACCTGCTCCGTGTCATTTGCCTGGGCTCTGCTACGTCTTGACCAGTAGTCGGCCACGCCAATCCCAAAGTTGGGATGGAGCCGGTGAAAGCACCATTGGAAAAAAGGGTTTCTGAATACCTTTTTCAGAAACTTATAGCCCTTGTCTCCGGGCCCCAGACCATCCCCGTGACCTATGTAGACTTTTGTGTCATTTATAAAGAGCTGAATTGGGTCGTAGATCACCCTGGCATTGAACTCTTTTTCAAAGTAGCCATACATCCACATGTCGTGGTTCCCGGTAAAGATGACCAACTCGATACCAGCATCACTGATTTCTGCCAACTTGCCAAAAAAACGGGAGTAACCTTTGGGGATAGCAGTTTTGTATTCAAACCAGAAGTCAAATAGATCGCCTACCAGAAATATGGCCGAAGCATCTTTACTGCACTCATCGAGCCAGCGGACGATTTTTTTTTCACGTTTAAGACTGGTTTCAGCGGTAGGTACCCCCAGGTGGAAATCAGAGGCGAAATAGACTTTTTTACCAGGCTTTAATTGAAGCTTCATAAATTAAATGCTGCCCAAAATTGCAAAACATAGACCAATAAAAAAATCAGGCCTTATGGCCTGATTTTCAATACAGATTATATTTGATATTTATTCTGATTCTTTAGTACTGTCCTTTGACTCGGCATCGGCAGCAGGTATTGCCGGTGGCTCAGCTACAACTTCTTCTTTTCCCTCAGAAGCCTCCTTATCAGGCTGGTCCTGCCCATTGTTATTGGTAAAGGCTTCGTAAGTGGTTTGCTTTTCAAAAGGTCTTTCACCAATCAGCCCTTCAAGATCTGACTGGAAGATGATCTCCTTCTTAAGCAGCTCCTTAGCAAGTATCTCTAACTGCTCTCTCTTCTCTGTGAGTAGGGTTATTGTACGACTGTAGGCATCAGATATGATTTGCTTTACCTCCTCATCAATCACCTTGGCGGTGGCTTCAGAATAAGGTTTATTGAAGGCGTAATCATTTTGCTTTGAGTCGTAGAACGATACGTTACCGATCTTATCGTTCATGCCATAAACTGTTACAATGCTGTAAGCCACTTTGGTTACTCTTTCCAGGTCACTGAGGGCTCCGGTAGAGATTTTACCAAAAATGATTTGTTCAGCGGCTCTGCCTCCAAGTGTCATACACATCTCGTCAATAAGCTGCTCAGTCTGGTAGAGGAATTGTTCCTTAGGCAGGTACTGTGCATAGCCCAGTGCTGCTGCTCCTCTTGGTACAATACTCACCTTTACCAAAGGATCGGCATGTTCAAGGAACCAGCCTGCTACCGCATGACCGGCCTCATGATAAGCCACAATCTCTTTTTCTTCAGGAGAGATGATTTTGTTTTTCTTTTCAAGTCCGCCAATGACACGGTCAATAGCGTCCTGGAAATCCTGCATGTCAACGGCCTTTTTATCTCTTCGAGCTGCTATCAGTGCAGCTTCATTACAGACGTTGGCAATTTCTGCTCCTGCAAAGCCAGGAGTTTGTGCGGATAGTTTCTTGGCATCAATGTCTTTAGACATTTTGATAGGGCCGAGATGTACTTTAAAAATAGCCTCTCTGCCTACAATGTCCGGTTTGTCAATGCTGATTTGCCTATCGAAACGACCTGGCCTTAGCAGGGCGTTGTCCAGTACATCAGGCCTGTTGGTTGCAGCCAGAATGATTACCCCCGAATCGGTGGCAAAACCATCCATTTCAACAAGCAATGAATTCAGCGTGTTTTCTCTCTCATCATTAGAGCCGGGCATTTGGCCTTTTCCTCTTGAGCGACCAATAGCGTCAATCTCATCAATGAAAACAATACAGGGAGCTTTCTCCTTGGCTTGCTTAAAAAGGTCTCTTACACGGGCTGCTCCCACTCCTACAAACATTTCTACAAAGTCAGAACCTGACAGAGAGAAGAAAGGAACGGCTGCTTCACCGGCAACGGCCTTTGCCAGCAAGGTTTTACCTGTACCGGGAGGACCTACCAATAAAGCTCCTTTGGGAATCTTACCACCAAGCTTGGTGAATTTTGATGGATTCTTAAGAAACTCAACAATCTCGCGAACCTCTTCCTTGGCTTCGTCAAGGCCTGCTACATTGTCAAACGTGATTTTAACTTTGTTCTCTGCATCAAACAGAGCGGCACGTGATTTACCAATATTGAAAATCTGACCACCAGGACCGGCATTGCCTGTCATCCTGCGCATCATAAACCAGAAGAGTACAATGATCAGAATCAGGAAACCATAGGTTCCCAGGAAGTCCATAACATTCGGACGTTTTTCAAATTTAGGGGTAGGAGCATCGACAATATTTTGCTTCTCGATGAACTCATCATATTTCTTTAAGAAGTATTCTCTCTCTATACCTTCAATTACGTAATCCGGACCGCTTCCAAAGCTGAAAGGGCCTTTCTTTTCTAAATCTGGTTGATACTTGGCATTTTGTTTAGCCTCAGGCTTTAAATATACCTCTACATATCCCTTATCTGTGACAACCACAACCTGCTGAACGTCTCCGCTCTTAAGCATCCCTTCAAACTTTGCAATGGTAACAGGTGTGCCGGCATCTTGATTAGTGAAAAACGAGATGGCAAAAACAAGGATAATGAGCGAAATAAACACCCATACCTGATTGTTTGGTCTCTTACCACCACCCGGTTTTCCAATAATATTTTTCTTTCTTGGAGTATCTGGCATTCTACTATTTTTCTATTTCAATTGATTTTGAATCTAAGATATAACGCGCTTTACACTATAAGGTTAACTCAGGCTATTTCAGCAATGGGGGTGACTTTAGCATCCCCCCAAAGTTCCTCTAAGGCATAAAAGGCTCTCTTTTCATTTTTGAAGATGTGAGCAACTACACTTACATAGTCTAAAAGAATCCATTCTTTGTTTGTATAACCCTCTTTACGCCATGGACGTTCATCAGAGTTTTTCTTTACCTCTTCTTCTATGGATTCGGCAATGGACTGCAGTTGCGTGTCGGAGTTACCGGAGCAAATAATGAAAAAATCACTCACCGAGCCCTTCACTTCTCTAAGGTCCATCAGCACTATATCTGATGCCTTTCTCTCCTCCATTCCATTGATGATGATTTTACTCAGTGCTTCGGAATTCATTCAGGTTTTTTAAGCCAAATTTTCTTTTTCTTTGTGTGTAAAACTACGAAAATTCATTGTACAAAAATCTTGCTAATACATTATTTCTAGCCAAGCAGGTCATTTCCATGCCAACCTGTCACTCTACCAATGAAGTGGCACGCGAAATGGCTCAAAAACCTGACACACTTGAGGGTACCGTCATTATCTGCCAAAGTCAGACTAAAGGGCGCGGACAACGTGGCAATAGCTGGGAATCAGACCCCGGACAAAACCTGACATTGTCCATAGTGCTGAGGCCTGGGTTTCTTAAGATTCAGGAGCAGTTTTTTCTCAACATCATTACTTCACTGGCCGTAAGAGATGTCGTAACTCATTTTCTGCCCAAGGCTGATGTGAAGGTGAAATGGCCGAATGATGTACTGATTGGCAATAGAAAAACTGCCGGCATTCTCATAGAAAATGTGATAAACCGAAACCGGATAGAGTATGCCGTTATTGGTATAGGTCTGAATGTGAATCAGACGGCTTTTGCTACGCCAAGAGCTACATCGTTGCGAATCGAATCGGGTGTCAGCTTTGATACAACGGACGTCTTTGAACAGCTAATGAGCTCCATTGAGCATTATTACCTAAAGCTCAAGAGTGGCAGACTGAAGGAAGTGAAGTCCGAATATTTGCAGTATCTCTTTGGTTTCAGACAAAAGCGAAACTATCTGGCGGAGTTCAGGTTTGAAGGGGTAATAGAAGATGTTACCGACACAGGGTTTCTGGTAGTGTCCGATAAACGGGGCAGGCAAAACTATGATTTCAAGGAGATCGAATTTATATATTAAAGTGGTTTGAGTAAACATTGATGTTTATACGTGGAAGTCTTACCTTTGCGGCTCTTTAAGAAAGATATTATGTTAGAAACAGGAATAGAATATAAGGTGAAAGATATCTCGCTCGCTGCATGGGGGAGAAAAGAAATTGAATTGGCTGAGGCAGAAATGCCAGGGCTGATGTCGTTAAGAGAAGAGTTTGGTCCTTCTCAAATCCTGAAAGGAGCAAGAATTGCGGGTTGTCTTCATATGACTATTCAGACTGCTGTACTGATTGAAACTCTGACAGCATTGGGGGCTGAAGTTTCCTGGTCGTCATGTAACATTTTCTCTACTCAGGATCACGCAGCTGCAGCAATCGCGAACGCTGGAATACCTGTTTATGCATGGAAAGGCATGAACGATGAGGAATTCGATTGGTGTATCGAGCAGACAATTTTTGCTTTCGAAGGAGGTAAACCTTTGAACATGATTCTTGACGATGGCGGGGACCTGACCAATATGGTATTGGACAAATATCCTGAGCTGGTCGAAGGAATTAACGGACTTTCTGAAGAAACGACTACGGGTGTTCACAGACTGTACGAGCGTATGAAAAATGGTACACTGCCAATGCCTGCTATTAACGTAAACGATTCTGTAACCAAGTCTAAGTTTGACAACAAATACGGCTGTAAAGAATCTTTAGTAGATGCCATCAGAAGAGCTACGGATATCATGTTGGCTGGTAAAGTGGCCGTTGTAGCAGGTTATGGAGATGTAGGTAAAGGCTCTGCAGCTTCATTGAGAGGTGCTGGTGTACGCGTCATCGTTACTGAAATTGATCCGATTTGTGCATTGCAGGCAGCAATGGATGGATTTGAAGTAGCTAAAATGACTACTGCTATTCCTCGTATAGATATTGTAGTAACCGCTACCGGTAATAAAGATATCATCAGAGGGGAGCACTTTGAGGCCATGAATGACAAGACTATTGTTTGTAACATTGGGCACTTCGACAATGAAATTGACATGGCCTGGTTAAACGATAAGTATGGCAGCAGCAAAGTAGAGATCAAGCCTCAGGTAGATCTTTATAATGTAAATGGCAAAGACATCATTGTTTTGGCCGAAGGCCGTCTGGTGAATCTGGGGTGTGCAACGGGTCACCCATCTTTTGTGATGTCAAACTCATTTACCAACCAGACACTAGCTCAAATTGAGCTTTGGACGAATGTAGATGCTTATGAAAACGAAGTATATACACTGCCTAAGCACCTGGACGAAAAAGTGGCCAAGCTACACCTTGCTAAAATTGGTGTAGAGCTGGAAGAGCTGAGACAAGATCAGGCTGAGTACATTGGCGTGACCGTAGAAGGTCCATACAAGCCAGAGCACTACAGATACTAAGACGTTTTTAAGTAATCATATATAAAAAAAGC
>JAAWWF010000040.1 GCA_021404565.1 Roseivirga sp.
GTATGGGTATCGCCTGTATCATTGTCTGTTGTGGTCAGAATTGCTACTACATCTCCTACTGTATTGTTTTCCAATATGCTGCTGCCGGAGAGCGTGATATCTGTCGGAAAGAAGTTGGTATTGTACACTTCTCCGGTAAAGGTTCCCGAAAGGGCATTACCGGCTACATCTGTGACACCTGTCAGGTCACTCAGGTTGAGACCGAAGGTACCTGATCCGGTAATATTGTCAACCGTAACAGAAATACTGGTTCCCGAGTCAGCAGACAAGCTGGCGATATTCGCATTCTGTGTACCTGTCAGAGCCAGAGAGAAGTTGTTGGTAGTTAAACCGTGTACTTCTTCGCTAAAGGTGACCGTAAAATCCACACTGCTGGCGGATGTTGGGTTGGCATCTGCCCTACTGATACTTTGTACTGTCGGCATGATTGTATCAATAGTGATCAGGAAGGTGTTGGTATTGGGACTGGCATTTCCTGCTGCATCCGTAGCTGTAATGAATATGGTGATAGAACTGCTAAAGGGTCTGAATGTAACATCTGCTGTCCAGTCTCCATTCGCATCAGCTGTAGTCGTCTGTAATGTAAAGGGCCCTGCACCAATAATCACTGTAGCAAAAGGTTCTGCTGTACCTGTGTAAACAAGAGTCTGATCGTTGGTAATGATGTCCGTACTGCTGATACCATTATCGTCCGAGATACCACTCAATACCGGATCAGCCGGAACAACTGTATCAACGGTCAGGGCTAAGGCTGTACTTAAAGCACTGGTGTTGGTGGCGGCATCTGTAGTGGTTGCGGTAACATTGTAGTTGGCATCAGCCAGTGTAATTGTGCTATGATCGTAGGTCCAGTCACCCGCTCCATCAGCTATGATGGTGCCGATGCTATTACCATCTATGAACACCTCTACAGTGCTGTTGGCTTCAGCAGTTCCAGTAAAACTCAATGCATTGTCGCTGGTGACCCCGTCCATAGCATCATCACCTGTATCATCAGATATACTGGTAATCACAGGTGCTGCAGGGGCGTTTATATCTGCCTGGATAGAGAATTGTGTAGCAGCGATATTATCATGACCCGCTGCATCTTGTACTTTGGCAGCAGCCAAATCTATCATCACCGATCCGTCTGTGGTGGGTGTGATGGTCACTGTATACACTGCTCCTAATACAGTAAGGTTTGAGGCGGTACTATTGACCACTGTCAAATCTGTAAGTTCTAGTCCGGTGACTGGCTCAGAAAAAGTAATGGTAATATCGAAGGCCCCGTTGATAGGATCATTGGCCATAGAGCTAATAACTACCGTTGGCGGGGTCTCATCATTTTCTATACTGAACTGGGTAGCGGCTGTATTGTCATTACCGGCAGCGTCCTGCGCCACCGCTGATGCTACATCTACTGTAACTGTACCGTCAGCTGATGGGGTAATGGTAGCGGTATAGGTAGTTCCCGATCCTGCAAAGCTACTGGCCGTTCCGTTTCCTACTGATATATCTCCTATGGCAAAACCAGCTACGGCTTCAGAGAAGGTGATGGTGGCTGTAAAGGCTCCGCTGACCGGGTCACCGGCTGTGGTGTTGATGGTAACAGCAGGATCGGTCTCATCATTGTCAATGCTGAACTGGCTGGCGGCTGTATTGTCATTGCCTGCGGCATCCTGCCCTGCACCAATGTTGACATCAACCGTTACCGTGCCATCAGCTGACGGTGTAATGGTGGCGGTGTAGGTATCTCCGGAACCGGCAAAGCTGCCGGCTGTACCGTTTCCTACCGCCAGGTCATTCACATCAAAACCTGCCACATCTTCTGAGAAAGTAATCGTAATATCGAAAGCTCCACTGGTGGGGTCTGTCGCTACAGAGGTAATGGTCACGGAAGGAGCCGTCTCATCGTTTTCAATATTGAATTGTGTGACAATTGTATTATCGTTACCCGCTGCGTCCTGAGCCACATTCCCGGCCACATCTAGCGTCACCGTACCATCAGCAATTGGGGAGATAGTAGCAGTGTAAACAGCACCTGATCCGGTAAAACTACCTGGAGTACCATTGTCAACTGCAATGTCATTTACATCAAATCCTGTTACGCCTTCGCTAAAGGTGAACATGATTTCGAAGGTTCCGCTGACAGGATCATTGGCGGTACTGGTTATGGCTAACGTTGGTGCCGTCTCATCATTTTCTATGCTGAATTGTGCAACGGCTACATTATCATTACCAGCAGGGTCATTTGCCACGGCTGCCGCTACACCTACAGTCACCGTACCATCAGCAGTTGGGGTGATAATAGCAGTGTAAACAGCACCTGATCCGGTAAAACTACCTGGGGTACCATTGCCAACTGCCAGGTCATTCACATCAAACCCTGCCACCTCTTCAGAAAAGGTAATGGTAATATCAAAAGCTCCTATGGTCCAGTCGTTGGCCGGACCGGATATGGAAACTTCAGGAGCAGTTTCATCATTTTCTATGGTAAACTGAGTGGCAGCTGTATTGTCATTAGTGGCCGCATCCTGCCCGGCCCCGGCAGGAATATCTATGGTTACCAACCCATCAGCAACCGGGGTAATGGTTACTGAATACTCAGCACCTGAGCCTGCAAAATTGTCGGCCGTACCATTGCCAACGATGAGGTCTGAAATTTCAAAATCAGTAACCTCTTCTGTAAATGTAATGATGATATCAAAAGCACCACTGGTTGGATCATTCGCTGCACTGGTCACTGATACTCCCGGGGAAGTTCCGTCATATTCAATGCTGAATTGTACTGCCTCCAGATTGTCATTTCCGGCATCGTCCTGTGCAACAGCTGAAGCGATGTCTATCGTCACATTGCCTTCTGTAGCCGGGCTTATGGTAGCCGTATAGACATGGCTTGTGCCTGAGAAATTACCTGCGATACCATTACTCACCGTAAGGTCATTAATATCGAACCCTACCACATCTTCATCAAAAATAATCAGGATATCAAAAGGTCCATTGACGGCACCACTGAAAGCACTGGATATTAAGGGTCTCGGAGGAAAGGGGTCATTAAAGAGTCCTAATTGACTGGCAGCTGTATTCAGATTACCGGCTTCATCTGCGGCCACATCCACGGCAATGTCTACTAACACCGGAAACAGTTCTAAACCAGCTGTAATGGTGACTGTGTATAAAGCCCCTGAACCCATTAGATTACTGGCCGAACCATAGGTGACCGTAATATCCTCAAGATCGAACCCGGTTACTTCTTCAGAGAAAGTAATAGTTAAATCAACGGTTTCGCTGAAGTGATTACCGGTAACCGAAGTAATGGTAACATCCGGGCTTGTTTTATCAAATTCAAACTGAGCCTGAGATAAAGTCTCATTTGTATTACCTGCAAGGTCCTGGACGCTTCCCGCTGCAAAATCGACTGTAATAATGCCTTCGGCCAAAGGTGTTATGAATACCCTGTACTGCAATCCATGAGGAGTTATATTACTCACAACAGCATTGGTAATGACAATATCACTTTCTTCAAATCCGGTTACTTCTTCATCGAATACAAATACGATATGCCCACCATCTTCCGGAATGTAGTAGCCTGATCCGCTAATACTCCCTGTCGGTTTTGTGATATCATAATCAACGGAGAGTTGATCCGCTGCGGTATTACCATGCGCGGCCTGATCTTCCGCCATATCCGCTGCAATGTCAATGGTTACTTCTCCTTCGGCCACTGGGGTAATGGTAGCTGAATAAACAGAGCCGGTTCCTGAGAAGTTGCTTACGGTGCCGTTGTTAACTGACAGGTCGGCCACTGTAAAACCGGTTACCTCTTCGGTAAAATTAACCGTAATGTCAAAAGCCTGACTTACAGCCTCTTCTGATGTGTTAAGGGTTACTTCCGGCACATTAGTGTCCAGAATCATTTCAAATACATCACTGAACGGGCTTTCATTGCCGGCTGCATCTATCGTCTGTGCTCTTACCTGATACGTGCCGTCAGGAAGTGTCACATGCTGGTAGTCAACCAGCCATGCGCTGACTCCATCTCCATCGGGATCTTCATAGGCATCCATTGTAGTATGATTAAAAGGGGTGCCAAAATGCGTAATCATTGAAATATGTATTCTTGAATTGGCTTCTGTCGTACCCTCGAAACTCAAAGTGTTGTCCTCAATAATCCCTCCGACAGTATTCAGTCCGTCATCCGTAATCACCCCCGTAATCACAGGTGCATCAGGTATGGAAGTGTCTATGGTGAATTTTACCGGAATACTCTCAGCGCTTTCCAGTCCCAGGTCTTCATTGATCGCTTTAGTGGTCACTTCATATTCGCCATCTGTCAGTCCAATAGTCTCAGAAGTTATCCAGACTCCTGATGTATTCACGCCAATATCGCTAAATGTGAGATTTCCGTTCAGATATACATCTACGGTTGAACCCGTTAAAGATGTACCTGAGAAAGCAACGGTTTTGTCGGAGACAAATAATTCACTGTCAAAGCCGAAGCCTTCAGAATCGGTGAGCAGGAAGTTAACTTTAGGAGCGGGAACATTCCGTATGTATTTCTCTTCCGATTCAGTCGCTTCCAAAGTGACCAGGGGCTCCTCTTTCTCTTTTGAGGTAATGGTATGGTTCCCTGCAATATTCAGTTCAAATTCGCCATAACCCTCCGTGATTTTCGCCTTGACAAAAGCTTCTTTTTCATCGGTATCTACGATGAATACTACCGATTCCACTTCCCCCTCAACGTTATCTCCCGAAATTTCAAAATCAGTGGCTGACAGGTTGACCCCCCGGTCAAAGGCAACCTGAAACAGTACAGATTCCTCATTACTCTCCACTAACGCTTCGGCTGGTTCAAACCTTTCAATTTTCAAAAGGTTAGGCTCCCTGGAAAGCACTTCAATGGTAAACTGAAGTGCTGTTTCTCCTCCATTATCATCAGTCGCGACTAAGGTCACCTCATGCAGGCCAACCTGATCTGTGGTATTTCCTGAAAGCGTGAATTCAGGATCCGCATTGCTTACTTTTTCTATTTCTGAGCTGCCTTTGGTTAGAAAAAGATCTCCTTCTTCGTTAAAGGCCATGCCATCCCTGCCAGCAAGAAGACTTAAATCTGTTAAAGTGGTCACATTCGCATCCTGATCAATGACCCGAATTTTTCCACCATCGGTCACATATAAAGTTCCGTCCTGATTGAAGGCCAGTTTCCTTAAAAAACTAAACTCCGCTTCGTCTCCTGGTCCATCTTCAGTACCTGACTCACCTGATCCGGCAAATGTAGTCACGCTGTTATTATCCGGGTCTATTTTCCTTATGCGATAATTGTTATTGTCATTTACATATAATGCACCATTTTTATCTATGGTAATTCCCATAGGGGAATTAAACCGGGCTTCTGAAAGGCTCCCATCCTTAAAACCCCCGATTGAATTGACACCAGTCGAAGAAGTTACCTCACCGGCAAATGTGGTTACTGTCTGGTCAGGAGTTATTTTTCTGATCAGGTGATTCCCTCTCTCAACTACATATATGTTACCATCTGCATCACTTACTACATCTTCAGGAAGCCAAAAGGCAGCGTTTGTTCCTTTACCATCACTATAATCAGCCTGAAACTGTCCTGCGTAAGTACTGACTACTCCATCGGGAGTAATTTTTCTGATCGCATGGTTCAGGTTATCTGCAACAAACAAATTACCGTCCGGATCAAAGGCAATACCTTCCGGGTGAGCGAAAGATGCATTAGTACCTTGACCATTTACCTTCCCCCGTTCACCTGATCCTGCAAATGTGCTGACGTTACCATTCCTATCAATTTTCCTGATAACATGGTTACCATTATCAGCCACGAATACATTTCCTTCTTTATCTATAGCCAAACCGGCAGGATTTTTAAATTGGGCTATATCAGAAGAACCATCCAGGTAGCCAAAGGTACCTCCGGCATAGCTGTTGACTTCAGGAGTATGCTCTGCAGATAATGCAAGCCAGGCAGGTAGTATTCCTGATAGCTGGATTGGATCACCTTCAGGGTCAAAAACATCTATCAGTTCATCATAGTCTTCTCCTTCACAAATGGTGATCAGGGGCAGAGAACCAAAAGCCGGATCATGGCTGGCTATTTTGGTATAAGTCTGTTCGGTCAGCGGACTGTCAGTAGGCAGTAACTTACCATTTATATCTTCAACATCATGAGAAGCCTTCAAATCCAGGTCAATGATGCCTGACCCGATAATGGATTTGACTTCGACAAGGTACATGCCGGTCTCACTAAATACCGTTACCGAGGATATAATCCCAAAAGTCGTTCCGGCCTTCAGTTCAAAATCATTTATATCCAGATTATGGGCAGGTTTACTAAAATCAACTCTGAAAGTAACACCGGTGGTGGTAACCTCTTCATCTACAGGATCATGCCTAAGGATATTTAACAAGCTAAAGTTCAAAGGGCCTTTGTAAGACTGTTTTGGGTTGGGCAGCAGTGCGTCTTTATTCATCAGGTTGCCCTCCTTGTCCCGAATGTCGTGATCGTCTCTCACATCGAGGAATAAAATTTCCTCACTGGCGGCATCTTCAAAATAAACATCATAAACAAGATCATCCGATACATGGGCTACCAGGGTAAGGCTGGCCTTGTCACCTCTTACCTTAAAATCAGTGACACTTATGCTCGAAACCTCCCGGTTAAAAGTGACCCGGTAGGCCCCTCCTGTTCCGGTGAGTCGTTCACTGGAAGGGTCTTGTCTCATGACGGTGACAATGCCAAAGGGATCGGGTCCGGTGAAGGTCTCCTCTCCTTCTATGGCATCTAACAGTCTGTTCAGGCCATTTCCGTTTTCATCTTCAATGTCATGATCCGCATGAAAGTCAAGGTCAATGAGGGCATTGTCTGCTATGTCAACCACGGTGACGGACCAGGTGGTATTTGAAACCTTACTCACCAGACCAATCCTGCCATTGGCATCTCCTCCTTTGATCTCAAAATCGGCAGCGCCCACCTGTACTGCGGGTTCATTGAAGGTGACTATAAATTCTGCCGTGCTACCGTTGAGTTTTTCTTCAAGAGGGTCTTGCCTTAGAATACTCACCAATCGCGGAGCGGTGCCATCCACAATCTCAATGGTGAATGCCTGGGTAGTACTTGTACCATTGGCATCCGTAACTTTTAAAGAAACATGGTGGCTTCCGAATTGATTTTTCGGATCACCGATCAACTGTGTGTCTGACTTGGTTATCTGAATTCTTCTGATCTTATGGTTTCCTTCATCGGCCACGTACAGCAGACCGGTTTTATCAATAGCTAGTCCCCTGGGTTTGTTGAACAGGGCTTCTGTACCACTACCCTCAGTATCCCCGGCTGTACCATTACCGGCAACGGTAGTCACCAGTCCGTTCGTATCAATCCTGCGGATGGTATGATTGCCCAGTTCTGAAAAATAGACATTACCTTCTTTGTCTACCGCAATACCAAAGGGGGCGTTGAGCTCAGCCTGCTCTCCCTGCCCGTCTTTAAATCCAATAGCTTCATTACCTGCCAGGGTGGTCACCTGGCCGTTTTTGGATATTTTTCTAATGCGGTTGTTTCCTGCATCCACCACATAAAGATTGCCCTCGGTGTCCAAATCAATATGGGTGGGTTGGTTAAAACGTGCCTCGGTCAAAGAGCCATCTGCATAGCCCGCTGTACCATTACCGGTTAAGGTAGTAACCGTTCTGGTAGCACTCGACAACCCGGTCACTTTCCTGATGGCATGATTATTACGATCCACTACATACAGTATGCCGCTGTCATCATCATATACCATACCCATAGGGTTGTTCATTCGGGCAGAATGATTTTCCCCATCGACAAATCCGGAACCGAAGGCGATAAAGGTCCCATCGACTCCTTCAAGGTAATGCAGATCATTTTGAGTGGCAAAGATCTTACTTTCAGCGATCACCCCTACCGGTTCCTCAAGCGCAGTACTGAAAGAAGAAACATCTCCAGTGACTTCTACCGAGCGCAATAAGTCGTTCCCAAAATCAGCTACGATAAGCGTACCGTTATCTGCAAATGACAAATCGTATGGAGAGTCAAAAGTAGCCACATTACTACTACCATCCCTTTTCCCTTTGGTGCCGGTACCTGTAAATGTTTCTACCTCTGCCTCTATATCATCGACCAGTTTAAGCCAGTCGGGCAGAATAGGAGCAGAAAAAGTCAGCTCATCGTTCTCATAATCAAAGGCAGTGGGTAGGTATTCATAAATTTCAAAATCGCTGATACTGGTTACCGGCTCAGAATTAAATTCCGGTGGGTCATTGCCATTGGTAACGGTGATGTTCACATCCTGACTGGCCTCCAGCGCGCCATCAGAAGCAATGATCTCAATTTCATAAATATTGTCAGTATTTGCGTCATCAGGATCTTCAAAATCGGGTATGCTTAAAAAGGTCAGCTCTCCTGTGCTCTCATCAATACTGAACAGGTGTTCGTCTTTACCGGTACCCAGGGAGTAGATGGGAATGGCTTTGTCTTCTGCCACAGCCGTGTACACCACTCCGGTTTTGTTCTCTTCAAACAGGGCACTGGTACCTGAAGTAAAAACCGGGGCACTGCCATCGAAAATGACGATATTATAGTTAAGTACGGTGGTGGCTCCAAAAAAATCAGAGGCAGCTACCTCTACCGGAAAAGCCCCTGACAGATTGTTGGGTGTTCCTTCCAGTGTTACGTTGGAGGCATGAAACCTTTTCAGGTAGGTATCGGTGACAAAAAAAGTACCGTCTTTGGTATACTTAATGCCTATGGGTGCAAAAACAAAACCGGAATTAAACTCAGCATCACTTACCTCTCCACTCTGCGTTATCTTTCTGATCTGACCATAGCCTGTATCTGCTACGTAAAGGTTGCCCCTGGAATCGATAGTAATGCCTACAGGTGAATCGAAACGCGCCTTGGTTCCCGGCCCATTTGTGCTGCCTTGTTTTCCATCCCCGGCAACCGTGCTTACATTGCCCTCCTGGGTTACCTTTCTTATTCTGAAATTACCCTGATCTACAACATAGAGGTTCCCTTCACCGTCTATGGTAATGCCCCTTAAATCACCAAATTTAGCAAAGCTGCCTGAGTTATTGCTAAAGCCTTTTGAGCCACCTGCCAGTGTAGAAACCTGCCCGTCTTTCGAAATTTTTCTGACACTGTAAAAACCTGCATCGGTAAAAAACAAGTCACCTTCATCGTTCATTACCAGACCATAGGGCTCCTTTACAGTGGCTTCATCAAGAGGTCCGTCTAGCATTTGAGAAGGACCACTCCCGGGTCCGTCTCCTATCAGGGTAGTCACATTTCCCTCCGTATCAACTTTTCTGATCGACCGGTTCTCTGCATCGGCTATATAGAGATTGCCTTCTTCATCGGCTGCTATATCGTCTATTCCTCCAAAAAGTGCTGCATCGCTGGCCCCGTCTGCATAGCCCCGGGTTCCACCTAACACATCTTCATAGCTTTCTCTTCCCGTGGCCCTTTTCAGGCTTGCCGCATTGTTACTGACTACGCCATAGTATATGTCACCGTCTGGGGTAATACCTACGCCCTGAGGGTTTCCTTCCGGGCCGGTGATTTCAAAAAAGGAATAAGATTTTTTTATTGAGATCCAATCGGGTAGTGTTTCTTCATAAATCTCTACACTTCCTCCTTCGGGATCCCTGGCTACGAGTCTATGGGAATACTCCTGCCCATCAGCCACTTGGGTCAAAGGCGGGTCAAAAACAGGAGATAAATTAGGACCCATATACGTCTCATAGGTACCGATAACGCTACCCTCCTCAATGGTGTAGCCGGCATCGTTTACAATGTCAGAGCCGGCTTTTAGTTCAATACCTAACGGGGCTATACCTAAGATATCAGTAACCATTACATCGTAGTTTCGGGTATCTACAGCCAGCACAGTACTGACCGTCCCAACAGCTCCACCGGCCGCAACACTAAAATCGGTCTCATCCACATTGGTGACAGGGTCGTCAAAAACTACCCTGAAAGTTGCCTGTGCAGTGGATAAACGAACCTGCATCGGGTCCTGGCGTAAAATATCCACAATTACTGGTGGCGTTTCATCCACTACGTTGATCTGGAAATCCTGAGTACTCCGGTTTCCGTGTACGTCTTCTACTTCAATGCTCACATCATGCACACCCGGGTAGCCCTTGGGACTGCCGGAAAGTACCGTACCGGAAAGTCTTCGCAGTGACTGACTGCCTATTTCCGTAACATAGAGGTTGCCCTGTGAATCGAAGGCCAGAGACCAGGGTTCCTGAAAAGCGGCTTCATCCCCGTAGCCATCAATACGCGCCCAAACGTCCTTTTGGCCTGCCAGGTGAAATACCTTTTTACCATCGGGGCTGATTCTCTTAACCTTGTAATTTCGGTCCGTAAGGTAAACATTGTCTTCACGGTCAATGGCAATGCCCTTTGGGTCCCAGAATTTGATAAACTGTGCCGTCCCCTCCTTATCCTCTACATCGCCCTCGCCTCCAGCCCCGGAAAACACCTCGATCACGCCTTCAGGATTCACTTTAAGTACTCTGTTACCGTCTGTGGTAATCACATAAATATTGTCTTTCGAATCAATTGCCAGCGCCTCTACTGACGAAAAGCCTTCCACTATCCCTGATTCATATATTATTCCAGGATGTTCGCCTATGCCGGCAAAGGTGGTCACCGCTCCATCGGGAGTTATTTTTCTGAGGTTAAAATTCCCGTGATCTGCTACAAACAAATTGCCTTTGCTATCAAACACCAGTCCCATGGGGGTTTTGAATGTAGCTGAGGTACCATCTTCAGAATCCAGGTCACCCGTTCGTTCACGTCCGGCAAAATTCGATACTTCTCCTTCCGGTGATATTTTTCTGATACGATGGCTCAGCTTACCATCCGTACCGGTACCCGCTTCGGAGACATAGATGTAGCCATCGGGGCCTACGGTTATTCCCTGCAACTCTACAAAGCTGGCAGCCGTACCTTTTCCATTCTCGTATTTGTTTTCTCCCGAGCCGGCCAGTATAGAAGCGGACCCTGATGCTGAAATCTTGCGCACTACATAATGACCTGCATCTGCCATGTACAGATTACCCAAATCATCTCCGGCAATCAGCTTGGGCAATCTTTCGGTCTCACCCGGGTTAGAGAAAGTCCTGATCGTGCTAACCCTGGCCTTGTCGGTCATACCAAAGTTGAGCCACTCGGGCAGAATCAGCGCCTTAAAGCCATAAGCATCCCCCTCCGGGTCTTCTGCATCTATATTGTACTCATAATAGCCGTCCTCAGCGACCTGAGTTATGGGTGTGGAAGTGAATTGGGGTGCCTGCGATTGATCGGCTGTAAAAGCAAAAAGCGGCAGAACGAGCAACAGTAAAAGCCTGAATTTCATAACACAAATGTTTTGGTTCACACGGGCCCGGCAATGGCAGAGCCTGAACAGGTCATTGAGCGTCTGGTCATAATGGTCATGTTCAAACCGTCTTATTTGTCGAGGTATTTGAAGGTAGTCTGATGTGTGCCTTCAGACTTCAGGCAATCGGTTCAAAAAATGGACACCTTACTGTAAAAAAATGGACACACAGGAGTTAACAGACTATCTATCAGCAAATTATCTTATCTATCATTTTTTAAGATATCTCGGTCTCATACGAATTTATCTGATGGATTTCGTAGCATTGTAAGGACTTATTCCAATGCCGGCTTTTATAACCATAGCTCTTTTAAAGCATGTCAGTCGATCTGTTTTTCTGCTGATCTGCCTGAATATCTGCCTGACTGTATCGGGTCAGGATTACCGGTTTAAGGTGAAGTCTATTGGTGTGGAGGATGGCCTTACCAGCAGAAATATTAAGAGTTTTTTCCATGACAGGGATGGCCTTATATGGATGGGCAGCGACTTCGGTCTCAATCGATATGATGGTCATGAGATCAGGACCTTTACGCAGGAAAAAGGTCAATTGGTATCCAACTACGTAAGGTGGTATGCAGAAGATACCAACGGTAAACTCTGGCTGCTGGGCAAGGATCCCAACCTCGGAAATGGTTCAGCTCTGCAGGTCTTTGACCCGAAGACCGGTAAAGCGGAATCTGTCTCTGTTTATTTTAAAGACAAGTTGCCCTTTAAGCCCACAAGAGTACAGGGTATTGGCTCGTTTTATGGCTCTGCAGATGTCTGGATTGTTTCAGATAATGGCCTTTTCAGATACAACCCGCAAGAGTCAGCCCTACCCATAATGGTGGTTCAGATGACACCGCAAATCATTGATCTGCAAGCCTGTTCCAGAGGTATCTGGATCAGTGAGAGGGGGAAAATAAGTCTCTTCGATTTGAATGGTCAGAAAATTCAGCAAATCGATACCAACACGGCTCAGGAAATCTACCTGCACGGCCTCGACAGATTTGATAATGTTTATTATCGCAGGTTTCTGAGTGGGAACAAGGCCAACAATGTTACCGTTGCCGTCATAATGTCCTCTAACAGGCTTTTCGGTAACTCTGAAGAGTCATTCTGGTTAGGGAAAAGGTTCATAGGTATTGATGCTGTTCAAGGTCACGTTTGGTACGATGATGAGGATGAGAATATCTATATCTACAATGAAAGTCTTAAAGAGATCCATCGCTTTAAAAAGGACAAGGGCTTCTTTTCCTATCCCAAATCGGTCTATTTTGATCGTTTTGGTAATGGCTGGACCAATCACAATGGTCGTGTCAATATTATCAGCCTTAAAAAGTCAAATTTCACGAATTACCTGACGGACGTCCGCACCTTTGGCACTAATGGTTATGGTGCCAGGGGTCTTTTTGTTGATAAAGAAAATCACCTGTATACCAACGGACTTGGCAGTTCATACAGAATTAATCTCTCTACCGGTGAACGAGAGGAGTTTGGCCCGGGCCAGGGTTTTTACAATGCTGCCAACTGGGGGGATCAGGTCGATGGCAAGCGGCTTTCACTATTGGGAGACAACCGTGGAAACATTTGGTATACAGATGAAGGGTATCGCATTACCCGACTGAATCCTGTCACGGGTGATCAACGTGATTTCACTTATAGCAAAGAGGAAAAAGAGATGAATGAAGCGGACCCCAACAGAGAGGAGCTGCTAATACACTGGTCCAGCTTTATTGACAGCCAGGGCCGTCTGTGGCTGGGCAAAGATGATGGTCTCTCCTACATCGATTCCCGGGACAGCACGGTCAGGCGTTATTTAGATTACCAACGGTTTCCTGAACTGAAAAAATCCCAGGTATTGGCTTTTAAGGAGACTGATGAGGGTATTTGGATAGCCACTCAAACCGGGCTCTATAAAATGAACCTCAATTATGAACTGATCCAGCGATTTCATCGTGGAGGTGAAAAGGGTGCAGTCATTCCACATAACGCTATTGCTTACATCTATTCTGAAAATGAATATACCCTTTGGCTGGCCAGTAAAGGTGGTGGCCTGATAAGGCTTGACACCAAAACGGGTAACTTCCGTCAGTTCACGGAGCGTGACGGTCTGTCCGACAACACTACCTATGCCATCTATGCCGACCATCTGGGCAGATTTTGGGTACCTTCCGATAAGGGCATTATGCTAATAGACACCACCGGGTTTGTCGTGACTACCTATCTTAAAGGAGACGGTCTGGCCCAGGAAGAATTCAACACCCTTTCGCATTTCCAGGCAAAAGACGGTCGTTTGTTTTTCGGACATCTGAATGGCGTTACGGCTTTCGATCCGCAACATTTCCAAAGGCCTGAAAACATCAATGCCAACTTACTGGTGACCCGCTTTGAAAAACAGTCGCGTCAGACCGGTCTCTATACCAATAGCCTTTCCCAATTCGATATAGAGAATGGCGTTTCACTTCGACCCAGTGAGGTGGGCTTCACGGTAGGTTACAGCCTGCTTAACTACTCAGATTCGGAGTCCAACAGGTATTCGTATAAGATTGAGGGCATCGATCAGGAATGGAATTACATTAACGAACCTTTCATACGAATCAATGCACTACCCTTTGGGCAACACCGCCTGATGCTTAGAGGGCAAGCTTCACAAGGACTCTGGTCAGAAGTGCTTTCGATACCCATTCGGGTGTTACGACCTTTTTATCTTAGTCCTTACTTTATTATGGCTTTGATCCTTGTCTTGTCGGGGATTACGTTTCTGCTGATCAAAATCCGGGAGCGATCCTTGCTGGCCAGACAGGTGTTTCTGGAGCAGGAAATTGACAAACGGACCCTGACTATCCGGGAACAGGCCAATGAGCTAAAAGAGCTTGACGGGCTCAAATCAAAGTTCTTTGCCAATGTATCTCATGAACTGCGAACTCCTCTCAGTTTAGTAGTCGCTCCTATTCGCAACCTTATTAAAAACCCAAGTATTGATGAGTCTGGCAAGAAAGACGTATTGCGAGTAAAGAAGAACAGTGAACTGATCGAGAAACTCGTGGAAGAAATACTGGACCTTACCAAACTTGAAAACAAAAAGGTTACCCCTCACTATAAGGCCATACGACCCACTCAGTTTTTTTCACGGCTTCACAATAACTTTGAATCCAAAGCCCAGGCTGAAGGTATCCAGTTCCTTTTTGCCTTTAAGGGTGAGGACTCGGGATTTGCACTGGATGTGGATATGACTGAACGGATTCTCAACAACCTGCTGTCTAATGCTTTTAAATTTACACCCCCGGGAAAGCAGATCGAAATACATATTGAAATTAATACCAGGCAATTGCAGGTGACGGTGAGAGATGAGGGCATCGGTATTTCTGAGAAAGACTTACCACATGTATTCGATCGTTTCTTTCAAACCAAAGATTCGCAAAGAGCTGCTAGTGGAGGTACCGGAATCGGGCTTGCTTTGAGTAAAGAGTTGGCACAGGCTATGAATGGTGACCTGACTGCGGAAAGTAATTCCGGTCAGGGAAGCAAGTTTACTTTAACCTTACCCAATACAAAAGCTGAAATGTTTCCACAGCCCTCCCAGGCAAATAGTAAGGCAAAGGTTAAAGGAGATCGAACAAGGACATTAGTTCCGGGTAAAAAACAACAGCGGATTCTCGTGGTGGAAGATCATGTGGATATGCGCACCTTTATTACTGAAAACCTAATGCCACATTATCATACTATGGAAGCGGGTAATGGACAAGAAGCGCTGTTGGTTCTGGAAAAATCCGATCAGAGGCCCGATGTGATTATTTCAGATATGATGATGCCTGAGATGGACGGTATGGAACTCCTGGAAAACATCAGGGATCGTGAAAATTTAAGGCCTATTCCCGTGATTATGCTTACCGCCAGAACAGCAGATACGGATAAACTGGAGGCTTTTCGACTGGGAGTCGATGACTATCTGATCAAACCTTTTTCTGTCGATGAGCTCAAAGCGAGGATCAGAAATCAGTTAAGGGTCTCTGAGTCCAGGAGGGTGGCGAATCTGGTGAGTGAAATAGACTACAATCATGATCATACTCCTGGGGACTCCATGGAAAACTGGCTTTTGAAGGTAAAGGAACTGACTCAGGAAAATGTGCACAAAGTTGACTTCAATATTGGCAGTATTGCGGAGAAACTGAGACTGAGCCAACGCCAATTTCAAAGAAGACTTAAAGGAGCAACAGGCTATACCCCTGGGGTCTATCTCAAAGAAATAAGGCTTCAAATGGCCAGGGTTTATCTTGAAAAGAGAGAATACAGCCGGGTACAGGAGGTATCGATGGCTGTGGGTTTTACCTCCGTTAATTACTTCTCCCGGCTTTATAAAAGCAGGTTTGGCAAAAGTCCCGGAGAGTATTTTTGATCAAATCGTCATATGAATAACCGACAAACTATAATTCATTAAACAAAATGAAGCCGCTTCAGAAAGTTCTGAAACGGCCTCTAACATGAAGTAATTATATAAAGGTCACTGAACTATCTTCATCTCAACCCTACGATTGATGGCTCTGCCTTCAGCCGTGGCATTATCTGCAAGCGGCCTGGCAATACCAAAGCCTTCAGCGGTGATTCGCCCTTCAGAGCCCCCCTGGCCTATCAGGTAGGTCTTTACAGCTGCTGCTCTTTGTTTTGAAAGCATCAGGTTATTATCCGCATTACCGGTGTTATCCGTATAGCCTGAGAGCACCAGTTTAACCTCAGGATTGTCTTCCAGCAGTTGGGCTACTGCATTAAGTGACTCATAGGACTCCGTTTTAAGAGTAGCACTACCGCTATTGAAGGCAACAGACCTGGTAGCCAATGATAGTACTTTGTCAATCTCTTCTTTCTTCTGCTGTGCAAGGCGCTGACGTTCTTGCAGCTCAAGTCTCTCAATCTCAGCCAGTCGCTCACGCTCTTTCTCTGCGGCTTCGGCTTTCCTCTTCTCTTCATCTTGTCGCTCCTGCTCCAGTTTTGCTTGTCTTACGGCTTCCTGACGGGCCAGCTCATCTGCTTTTACTTTAGCAAAAAGGGCCTGGTAGGCTTCTTCACCTTTCAGGTTCTTCTCCTTGCGTTTGCCCTCCTCCAGGCTGGACAGGTAGCAAAGAGCCAGAGAGCGGTCTTCGGCACTGACCAGGTTTTCGTCAAAGATCTTCTCGTCTATGATTTTGTTAACCACGGCTTCTCCTCCGCTGATGCATTCATCTTCCCTTTCTTCCTTATCATTAAGTCTAAGGTGAAGACCGAACTCATTGAAGCCGTCTGCCAAAAAGGGCACATCACTCTGGCCAAAGTCATAATGGTAGGTAAAGAGCAGCTTTGGAAAGAGCTTGATCCCCACTCCTCCTGTTACACCATAGTTGGCCCTGTAGCCTCCGGAGATATAGAACTTATCTTTCAGGTCCAGTCTGGTCAGAAAGTCTACTTCTGAACCAATGGTTTCCCTTTGCCTTAGCGTCACATTAGGCGTCAATGTAGCTTCTGGTCCAAGTTCTATAGCGTAACTGGCACCTACGATAAAGTCAGGAATGTTATCGTCATTGATTTGAATATAGGCATCGTCTGAAAGGCTCTCATTGATGATATTGGGGACGGCCAGGTCTAAAGAGAACTGACTGACCCTATAACTCAGCGACAGGTCCAGGCTAACGGAGCTACCGTTACTCCCCAGCAGGTCTATGATTACATTATCTGCCGGATTCTCGGGGTTGACCCGGTCTTCGTTGAGACTGAACAGGGAAAGCCCAACCTGGGTGCCCAGAGACAGACCATTGCTGCCTTCTCCGAAAAGTTTATAGCCTCCTCCCGCTGAAAGTTTAGTTTGGCTGATAAAGCCAATATCAGCCGAGGTCACATTGGCATTTAAACCCATCTTATTACGGACCGAACCGGTATAGGCCAGCGCAAAATTTCTCGGAGAACCGATAAGGCCTCCAAACTGATCGCGGAATACAAAGCTGATCTGCCTGTTTTGCTCAAAGGCATTGGTGGATGTATACACCAGCGACTTTATGTTGTAGTACTGATTGAACAGGGGTACTTGCTGGGCCGTAACCCTCATGGTTGCTCCAACCATGAAGAAGAGAACAGCAGTAATAATGGCGTGTTTTATGATTTGCTTTTTCATGGTCTTATCTGTTTCTGATAATGGTTAGGAAGCCTTTGATAATGCGTTCTCCGTCATAGACATTGATTTCATAATAATAAGTACCGTCTGGTATGGGGTCGCCTTTAAAGGTGCCATCCCAGTCGTTTTGATAGTTCACCTGGCTGAAGATGAGTTTTCCGCCCTGGGCATAAACTTTTACTTCATTGACAGGGTTATCGAGCAGGTCTTCAATCACCCAGGTCTCATTGACACCGTCTCCATTGGGTGAGAAAATATTCCTCACTGCTCCTCCGGGAATGTTGGCTTCATACTCTCTGAGTGGCTCGATGACCACTTCTCCGATATTGATGGTGAACTGCTGGTCCAGGGTAAGCCCTCCTGAGTCGGTAACTCTGACCAGGATGCTACGCGAAGCTCCGTCCTCAAAGTTGATCAGGCCAGCCGTTCTCAGGGTGTTTCCATTTATCTCAAACTCGGCATTATCTGTATCGCCTGTACCAGATACAAGGCTGTAGGTGAAGGTTTCACCTCCATCCTGGTCTAATGTAGCCAGCATGCCTACGTCCTGCGCATTGTCATCTTCATCGATGGAGATATTACTCAGGCTCAGCATAGAGGGCACTTCGTTCACATCGTTGATCGTACAAGTGAAGGCTTCTTCATAGATACCGCCTTTGCCATCATCGGTTCTGAGTCTGAGGCTGTAGTTATCTCTGTCTTCAAAGTTGAAGGAGATACTATTGGCTCTCAGGTTGGTACCGTCAATGGTAAAACTGGCATTGTCCGTATCGCCCGTACCCGCTACCAGTGTATAGGTATGGCTGTCTCCGGCATCTGCATCGGTGGTACTGATGGCTGCAAGCACTTCCGTGAGGTTATTGTTCTCATCAATCGCACTTACACTCAACCCAATATCAGTCGGTATAAAATTGGTGGTGTATACCTGCCCGGTGAAGGCGGCTGAAAGCGGATTGGTAGCTGCATCGATGATGGTATCATCATCTTTTACATTCAGGCCAATGGTTCCCTGCCCGCCAATACCGTTGATATTTACATCATAGGTACTGCCATCTACCGGGGTGATGCTATTGAGCACTCCTGTAGCGGAAGCCGTCAATACTACTTCCAGATCGGTCAGGTCTACCCCGGTAACCTCTTCTGAGAAGGTGACGCGGAAGCTGGCCTCGGTAGTGCCTGTGGTCAGCGGATCGGCATCAGTTCTGTTGACACTGATTACTTCGGGGGCTGTACCGTCAAAGTCTCTACTGATACTGTTAGAGGCATTACTCTCGTTCCCGGCTAAATCGTTAGCAGTGGCTACCGGTAATGTCACGGTTACGGTACCATCAGCGGTTGGCGTGATATCTACCGTCCAGGTAGTACCTGTAACAGTATTTACCAGGTTTGCAGCCGTTCCGTTGGTTACTGTCAGGTCTGCTACAGTGAAGTTCTCAACAGCTTCATTGTAGGTGATGGTGGCGCTGAAGGTTCCGTTTACCAGATCAACGGCAGTAGATGTGATGACAGGTGTAGGTTTGACGCCATCTACCAGCACCGCTGTGGTAGATGCCACGCCATTGAGCGTGAGTATGGCGTCAACCCCAAATTCATCCTGCATAGTACCTCCGTTAAGGTCTATGGTTGATCCTACTACAATTCCATCAGCGTCCAATTCATCTTCTACGACTGTGTAGCGGAAAAGAATGCTATTGCTGTTACTTATCGTGCCTACCTGGGTGGCATTGACTGTAGTACTGCCAATGGTCACCGGAATGGTAGCCGTACCGCTTATGCTGACGGGTAGAATCATATTGACTGTAAAGTCAAGGTTATCACCAATCATATAGGTACCGTCAGCGGGTACATCTACACTGCTTACTACACTGGCGGCTATGATGGTAAAACTCCAGGTAGCATTATCGGAGATCCCTGCAAAAGGAGCACCTGCTTCGTTTTGAAAAGCGCCTTCATCGATGTTGACATAGAACTCGGTATCAGGTGGCAATATGTTAGCAGCCGGATCGATGGTGACTGTAGCACCTGATACCGTTACATTGCTGCCTGCCACATCAATGGTCTGCTGCACAGCATCATTGCTACTTTGGATGATCTGGATATTGCCCGTACCTTTTACCACATTCTTATCGAAAGTGATCGTCAGGTTAGCATTGGGCAGCACATCTATCTCGCCATCAGTTGGAGAGGTAGTACTAATGGCCAGGTCCTGATCCACAGTAATGCTCAGAGCATCGCTCTCGGAACTCTCATTACCTGCCAAATCTGTCGCAATGGCGATGAAGTCATAAGTTCCCGAGGGAATCTCTTCGTCTAGCGTCAAAGACCAGTTACCGTCTATGTCAGTTGTCACGGCTTCTCCTGCAGGTCCAAGATCAGGGATACCCACCAAGACGGATGTCCCGGGCTCGGCTGTTCCCTGAATGATCAAAGTTCCTCCACTGGTCAGGTTATCACTGTCACTTATACCCAAATCGGTGGATGCCACTAAATCGAGCACTGGTGCTGGCGGAGCAGTCGTATCAACTGTTATATCTAAACTCATGCTTTCAGGGCTCAGATTACCGGCTTCATCGGTAGTTTTAGCTGTAATACTATAATTCGCATCCGCCAATGTAGTTCCCGTATGGTCATAGGTCCAGTCTCCGGCACCATCAGCAGTGGTGGTACCTATGCTGGTTCCATCAATGAATACTTCTACACTACCATTGGCTTCTGCTGTACCAATAAAGCTGAGGGTCTGATCATTTGTCAGTTCATCATCCGAGACATTGCCGCTGTCCTCAGTAATACTACTCACCACAGGGGCCTCCGGAGCTGTTGTATCAAGTACCAGGTCTGCCAGTATAGTTTCGGCATTATTACCGGCTGCATCGGCCACATTGGCTGTTACCTGAATGGCTCCATCAGCCAGTGAACTGATGTCTACCTCTTCGGTTGCCCATACATCCGCCATCACTGCAGTGGTTATCTCAATCGGAGTGTTGACGCCATCTGTGAACCTGATGGCTACTTCCAGACCGTCAGTCACTCCACTGGTTCCTCCTGTTACAACTACATCCGTTTTTTCGCTGTTGTTGATGATATCATCCTCTTCGATCGGAGGGAAGAAAACATTGGTGGGAACTGTCGTGTCGATAGTCAATGACAAAGCACTCCCTGCTTCACTGGTATTGCCTGCAATATCTGTGGCTTTAACAGTAACGTCATATACTCCGTCAGCCCAGTCGGTGGTGATAGTAAAAGACCAGTCCCCTGAATCATCTGCGGTTGTATTGCCCACGGAACTACCATCTACCAATATCTCAATCGGTGCATTGGCTTCTGAGACACCTTGCACCGTAGGCGTAATGTCATTCGTAATATCGTCTGTATCACTGGTACCTGAATCACTTGAAGCAACCAGATCAACTGCAGGCGCAGCCGGTGCAGTGAGGTCTACTGTTACATCAAAGTCCGCACTGACTTCACTTACATTGCCTGCGGCATCAGTGGTCGTTGCGGTATAAGTATGTACACCTTCATCAAGGGTAAAGGTACCCTCTCCTACAGGGTCAAACTCCCAGTTGCCATCACC
The DNA here is from genome assembly GCA_021404565.1 of Roseivirga sp. Lineage (GTDB taxonomy): Bacteria > Bacteroidota > Bacteroidia > Cytophagales > Cyclobacteriaceae > Roseivirga. The sequence continues at coordinate 21,104 of JAAWWF010000040.1, forward strand.
ATCTACTATAATGGTAATGCCCCCAAAAGGCCCTACTCCATCTACCAGGAGTGAAAGCGTGCTATTGGCCTCAGCGGTACCATTTACCAGAAGTGTCTGGTCATTGGTTATTTGGTCCGAATTGCTCGTACCTGTATCGTCTGTGATGCTTACAATCACTGGTGCAGTCGGAACGACACCATCTACCAATACTCCACTGGTAGCGGCTACATTGTTCAGGCCGAGGATGGCATCTACATCAAACTCATCTTTCATAGTACCACCGTTCAGGTCCATGGCAGACCCTATGGCAATGCCATCGGCATCCAGGTCGCCTTCCACTACTGTATAGCGAAAGGTAAGCGCAGATGCATCCGTGGCCGTGCCTACCAGCGAAGCATTTACCGTTTGGCTACCAATGGTCACCGGAATGGTTGGTGTGCCCGTTACGGTTACAGGCAATACCATATTGACCGTAAAATCCAGGTCATCTCCTATCTTATACATACCATCAGAAGGTACACTCACGCTACTTACAGTTGATGCAGCAATGATGGTGAAACTCCAGGTTGTCTTGTCAGAAATACCGCTAAAGGCCGCACCCGCTTCATTTTCAAAGGCGCCTGCGTCTATGTTCACATAGAATTCTGTGTCGGGAGGAAGGATATTGTCTACCGGGTCGATGGTTACCTCTGCTCCACTTACGGTTACATTGCTACCCGTCACATCTATCGTCTCAATCACTGCATCATCGCTTACCTGCTTAATGCTAATGTTGCCGGTTCCTTTCACCACATTCTTGTCAAAAGTGATGGTGAGGTTGGCATTGGGCAGTACATCTGTTTCATCATCTGCAGGTGACAATGTGCTGATAGCTAAATCCTGATCTACTTCTACATCAAGGGCTGTACTTGACTCGCTCTCGTTGCCAGCAATATCAGTCGATACAGCAACAAATCCGTAGGTAGCTGAAGGAATTTCATCATTCACTGTCAGGGTCCAGTTACCGTCAATATCGGCTGTCACCGCATCTCCGGCCGGCCCCAGTCCGGGAATGCCAACCAATACAGAGGTACCAGGCTCTGCCGTACCTTCGAAGGTCAGGGTACCCCCACTAGTCAGGTCATCACTATCACTAATCCCTAAATCGGTAGAAGCTACCAAATCAAGCGTGGGAGCAACTGGTGCCGTAAGGTCAACAGTCACCACAAAGTCATCACTGACTTCACTCACATTGCCTGCTGCATCTTCTGTTGTGGCCGTGTAAGTATGCTCACCCTCATCGAGTGTAAAGGTACCTTCCCCTACCGGATCAAACTCCCAGTTGCCATCACCATCAGTAGTGAGCGTAACACCTCCAAAGGGGCCCTCACCATTGACTAAAAGTGATACTGAGCTATTCGCCTCAGCAGTACCTTTTACAACCAAAGTCTGGTCATTGGTAATCTTGTCCGAATCACTACTACCCGTATCATCGGTAATGCTTACAATCACCGGTGCTGCCGGGGCAATGGCATCTACCAATACCGCTTCTGCAGAGGCTACATTATTGAGTGTGAGTATAGCATCCAATGCATTGGTATCTTGTATGGTAGCTCCATTGAGATCAATGGTAGCCCCTACCTCTATTCCGTCAGTGTCTTCTTCACCAGACTGAACTGTATAAGTGAAAGTAGCTGTAGTGGCATTCGTTACGGTACCGCTTAAAGTAGCATTCACCGTACTGCTCCCTATGGTCACAGGTATCTGTGGTGTTCCCGTAATGGTCACAGCAGGATTAAAGGTCACCTGGAAGTTCAAATCTTCTCCGGCCGTATAAGTATCATTAGCAGGTACCGATACTGCAGTTACAGTTGGATTCAGTGCCACTTCTATCCCCGTAAGGTCATCCTGCAAGGCATTTCCGCCAAAGTCAGAGATATCTGAACAGTCGACCTGATAGATCACGGTCAATGGGCCGGTGGCAGTACTAAAATCTGCTACGGTCAGAATGATCTTATCATCCTGGGCGGTACCATCTGCGATCTGTGTCACAGCAAAAGGTGTATTATTGGCATCCTGTACCGTGAAATCATCAGGGTTATCACCGATGATCTGAACGGCCTCACTGAAGGTAATCGTCAACTGCGTATCACTGTCTCTTGTACCACTGACCAATGTAGGACTGGTAGCATCCGTGTCAATACTCACCCCAGTAGCATCGGTATCCAGATCGTTTCCGGCCAGGTCGCTGATCTCTCCGTTATTGTTCGCATAAGTCACTTTCAGGTCACCTATAGCACCTGACAAGTCAGCTACAGTCAAAACAATATCTGCATCATCCGCGGTTCCATCTGCCTGGGTACTCACCGCATAGGAATTGCCAAGTCCATCCGTCACCGTAAAATCAGTCGGGTTGGTGCCATTGGTCTGCACCACTTCGTCCAGGCTTACCGTGATTTGTGTATCACTGTCCTTAGTCGCGCTCATCAGAGTTGGCGCTGTCATATCTATAGTATAGGTCTCCTCGCTGGAGATGGTGCCTGCGAAAAAGTTTCCAGCTACATCCCCCAATGAATGGAACACGAAAATATCCAGATTCAATTCTCCTTCCGTGTTGATATTACTGACCGTAACATCAATTTCTGTGCTTAACTCCTGGGTGGACACAGCTGAAACTACAGCTGTCCCCCCACCGGCATCTCCTGAAAGTTCAAAGTCTTTGGTTCCGGCATTGGTTACCTCTTCAGAAAGCGTAACCCGGAACACCACACTATTGGCATTGGTTATCTCTGAATCCGGGCTATTTCTGGTGATACTCGTAATAGTCGGCTGGGTCAGATCTATCGTGTAAGTTTCTTCAGTACTGATGGTTCCGGCAAAAGCATTACCTCCAAAATCTGATATATCCTGTCCGGCATCAAAATCCAGGTCCAGCTCTCCTTCTGTATCAATGGTGCCGACCGTTACATCAAAAACAGTATTGGCAGTTTCGGTAGTGATACCGGTAATGGCAGCCGTCCCCCCTGCTCCGGCACCTGAAATACTGAAATCGGTGACATCGACATTATCAACCAGTTCAGAAAAAGTGACCCTGAAAATGACAGTTGATTTATTGGTTCTTTCAGCAGTCGGGTCTTGCCTTACAATACTGGATACTGTTGGAACTGTACTGTCCAGGTCAATGGTAATCCCTGTAGCATCAGTAGCCAAATCGTTACCTCCAAAATCACTGATTTCATTGTTGTTATTGGTATAAGTTACGGTCAGGTCTCCTACAGCACCACTCATGTCGTTCACTGTCAAAACAATGTCTGTGTCTTTGGCTGTATCATCTGCTTGAGCCGTGACGGTAAAAGCTGTGCCCTGTCCGTCTGTCATGGTAAAGTCAGTGGGATTGGTACCATTGGTTTGAACCGGTTCACTGAAGGTTACCGTGATTTGCGTATCAGAGTCTTTAGTGGCTGCGGACAGTGTTGGGGCTGTGACATCTGTATCTATGGTAACTCCTGTGGCATCTGTTTCCGCAAAAGTTGCTCCTGAATCGTCATCACTGATTTCATTATTGTTATTGGTGTATGTTACCGTTAAATCCCCCACTGCAGAAGATAAATCGGCTACTGTGAGTACAATGTCAGTATCTCCTGCTGTACCATCGGCTTGCCCCGTAACAGCAAAAGTGGTTCCGACACCGTCAGTCACTGTAAAGTCTGAGGGGTTACCACCGTTGGTCCGTACGTTTACATCATAGGTAACCGTAATCTGTGTATTGTTGTCCAGCACGGCAGACAACATTACCGGTAATAGCGGCAAATCTATGCCTGTAGCATCGGTGGCCAGGCTATTCCCTCCAAAATCAGTGATTTCGTTATTATTATTGGCATAAGTAATGGTTAATGGACCTGTTGCGCTGCTTAAATCAGCCACAGTTAATACAATGTCCGTATCCAGGGCTGTACCATCAACCTGCGCGCTTACCACAAAGGGGCTGCTATTTGCATCTACAATCGTGAAATCCGTAGGATTGTTGCCATTGGTTTGAACTGGCTCGCTTAGGGTAAGCGTAATTTGAGTATCAGAGTCTAAAGAGGCACTCACCAGTGTAGGTGCCGAAGTATCAAGGTCTATAACCACCCCAGTGGCATTGGTTGCAAGTGCTGCACCACTTAAGATACTGTTGATCTCATCGTTGTTATTATTATAGGTTATGGTAAGATCTCCCACAGCCGTACTCATATCGGCTACTGTGAGTAATATATCAGTATCACCCCCAATCCCATCTGCCTGAGCGCTTACCATAAAGTTATTTGCCAGACCATCCGTTACGGCAAAGTCAGTGGGATTCCCCCCATTAGTCTGTACGGGTTCATTTAACGTTACCGTAATCTGAGTATCGGAGTCTTTAACAGCGCTGACCAAAGTAGGCGCACTTGACACTCCCTTCATCCAGAAGAATTCAGTCGGATTAAAGGAACTGAGCATCACATCCTTCACACCATCTCCATTCAAGTCTCCAAAATCAATGGTACCAAACTGTACCACATCAATAATTCCCATGTCTCCTCCGAAACCATTTAACAATTGTCCTTTGACCTCATCATCCGAATCAACAAAATCAGGTGTAGTCGCGGTGCCAAAATTTTCAATTACAGCTACCAAACCATCTTCTCTCACAAAATAGATATCAAAGTCTCCATCCTGATCAAAATCTTCTAACCTGGGAGTTGGAGCCAGAAAGGACAAATCTTTCCACTTTGTTAAAGCCCTTCCTATTCCCTGATCGAAGGGGTTGTCCAGATCAAACTGCTGCTCAAAAACAGGAGCCATGAGTGTACCGGTATTCTTAAAATATGAGAGAGAATCACTCCCCCCTGCAATCATATCTTTATCACCGTCATTATCAAGATCGGCAAAATCTACACCGGGAAAATTAGATTGGTTTACCAACAGGCCCGTTATATCAGCGAAAGTGAATTTAGGAACTGATGCAGAACCAGTGTTTTCCAAAAAGAAAAAATCCTGAATAAAATTGAACCCCTCGTAGTCATACCTTGGCATTACAAAAAGATCTAAATCCCCATCGTTATCAATATCTTCAAGGGCTGTTCTTGTTTCGTTAGCAACCTGACCAACAAAGTCCAGTGTGTCTAGCGTGGCAATTGATCTACGGCCGAAACGTGGTTCACTAACGGTACCAACATTTTCGTAGTAATGCACCCCTCCTACCCTATTACCTGAGATAAAGTCGAGGTCACCATCGTTATCAAGATCGCCCAGAGAAACACTGCCATACCTGTTGCCAGCCCCGGCATCCGGAAACTGAAGCGTATCCAGGCCTGCCGAAACTACCTGGGTGGTAAACTTTCCATTGGCATCTCCACCGGTAGGACCTCCCTGGAAAACCCAGGTGATTTTTCCCGATAAAGGAGAGAATGAAGATTGTCTGTCGATAGTAACCCCGGTGGCGTCTGTTGCCAATGCATTATTGCCAAAATCAGTGATTTCAGAATTGTTATCAGTGTAGGTGATGGTAATGTCGCCACCAGCATTACTCATATCAGCTACTGTCAGTACAATCTGATTATCCTGTACTGTACCATCCGCCTGGGCACTCACTACATAATCCGTTGCCAGCGCATCCGTCACAGTAAAGTCTGTCGGGTTCCCTTCATTTGTCTGCACTGCCTCGCTAAATGTGAGCGTAATCTGTGTATCGCTGTCTAATGTGGCACTTACCAGCGTAGGCGCTGTGGCATCCAAATCTATGGTAACCCCCGTAGCATCGGTACTGGTTTTATCTACCCCGGTCAGGTCACTGATTTCATTATTGTTATTGGTATAGGTTACCGTGAGGTCACCCACTGCTGCAGAAAGGTTTGCAACAGTCAGTACAATGTCTGTATCTCCTGCAGTGCCATCTGCCTGGGCACTCACGGAATAAGTAGCTCCTACCCCATCTGTTACTGTGAAGTCGGTTGGGTTTCCGCCATTGGTCAATACATTATCATCATAGGTGACCGTGATTTGCGTATCAGAATCTTTGGTTGCACTCTGCATGGCCGGAGCTGCCGGTATCCAGGTAACCCTAAGGGAGGTAGAATCAGTGAATAGCTGACTGCAGTCTGTCAATGCTGAAGCAATCGTCACGGATGTTCCATCTCCTGTATTGAAGGCTGTAGTTCCGGGCTGTAAATCAATAGCCGCATAAATCACCCCAGTATAGGTGGCCGTATACTCCAATTCCGGCAGTTTTTCAGTTACACTTGCATCTTCATTAAAAGCGAGCACTGTACCTGTTAGTGTATTACTGGCTGTCGAGCCCGAGTTATCGTAGAGGGTAAGCATGGGGTCATGGTCCACTTCAGGACGAGCGAATGTAAAGTTGGGAGTAAGGCCATCAGGAAAACCATGAATAGATGAACCGAATTGATCTATCAGTCGCTGCTCAGAACCCACCAGCGAAAACTTATACTTATTGCCACTGATTACATTTACCCTTACATAATGCCCGGCCCAGGTTGCATTGGCATCTACCGGAGTATTCAAAGTGGCCGGAGTTAAACCTGCAACACCAGAAGCAATGTGCTGGAGTTGAAAGGTATTGGGTGAAGGGCATTGGGCAGTTACACTCCTGCCCATACCGAGCATCAAGCAAAGTATGAGCAGGGTTTTGGCAAAAATCGCTGGTCTGAAAAAAGAGAAGATTTTGGACATAGCTTGTATGCCCGCATCCCTTTGTGGGTAAAATGGTTCCATATACACTTCTGATGTTTGGTTCAAACAGGCTCAAAAGAGCCTCTTATCAGGAAGTGAGTCACTGGCTATATGACTAAATCATTGAGGAGCGATACACTTCAGGATAAAATATGTGTATCACTTGGTTGACTCAAAACTATGAACTAAAGCAGCGGCAGTAAATAGACCTTAAGGTCTATATTTCCGAAAACACAGCCTGAGTTAAGCAGTAAGTAGTTTTGAGAATATTTTCAGTAAACAAATATGTTAAATCAACATTTTTCCCTTCTTTAAATACAAAATGATTTACTCATTCTGTAGAGACTTTGCTGAGAAGGCCAAACATTCCATTTGATACCATAAAGCCAGGGGGTGAGAGAATACCCCATGATCGCGGTATAACTAACTCTCCCGGCCAGGCCCATAGACCTTAAGGTCTATTTTTATTTCGGAGCAGTTCATTTTATCCAAATAATCACATATTGCGGGATCACTAAGCACAATTTTCCTGTATATGCGTTTTCAGGCTTTTTTTTCAACTTGTTTGGTCCTTCTCTTTGTTGTTTTACTATTTGGTTGCGACAAGTCTGTGCAGGAAGGTTCTATAGAACAACCCCCTCTTTTTAGCCTGACCGACCCTGACAGTACGGGGCTTTACTTTATCAATGAGGTGACGGAAAGCCCCCAACTCAACATTCTCACCTATGAATACCTCTACAATGGCAGTGGCGTAGCGCTGGGCGATGTGAATAAGGATGGTTTGCTGGATGTATTTATGGGTGGTAACCTCTTTGGCGGACGGTTATTCCTGAATAAAGGGGATTTGAAATTTGAACAGATCTCCGAAACTGCCGGAGTTTTTGTAGGTGGATGGAGTACCGGGGTCAGTATGGTGGATATCAATGAAGATGGCTACGATGATATTTACATTTGCCGTTCGCTGACAAGTGATATTGACCTGAGAAGAAATGTGCTGCTGATTAACAATCAGGACAATACCTTCACAGACTGGGCAGCCGAATACGGGCTTGATGACCCAAGCTTTTCTCACTACGCGAGTTTTTTCGACTATGACCGGGATGGGGACCTGGATATGTATCTGCTCAACCATCGGATTGACTTCAAAGAGGCATTGAAATTGAAATACACTACCAATGAGGCTGGTAAAGAGGTAAAATACACGGAAACTGACGTACAGTATGTAACGGACAAGCTCTACCGTAATAATGGCAATGGCAGCTTTACTGATGTGACCGAAAAAGCAGGTCTGATCAACAGGGCTTTCGGACTCAGCGTAACCACTGCTGACATCAACCGGGATGGCTGGGCAGATATTTATGTGGCCAACGATTACGCTGACAAGGACCACATCTACCTCAACAATGGAGATGGTACATTCACCGATAAAGTAGATGAGATGCTCTTTCATATGAGCAAAAACTCAATGGGCTCGGACATAGCTGATTTTAACAATGACGGTCTGCCGGATATCATCAGCCTGGATATGATGGCCGAAGACAATGAGAGACAGAAGCTGCTAAAGGGCCAGGAACCGTATGACCTCTACCATGCAGCCGTAGACTATGGCCTGGGGCACCAGGTGATGCGCAATACGCTGCAACTTAATAATGGTAATGGTACTTTCAGTGAAATCGGTCAGCTGGCAGGCATCTCTCATACCGACTGGAGCTGGTCTCCCCTAATCGCAGATTTTGACAATGACGGATACAAAGACCTTTTTATCACCAATGGTCTGTACCGTGACCTGACGGATATGGATTACCGAAACTATACATCGCCCCAGGCGATCAACCGCTTTGCAGGTGATGTGGCAGGACACAGCCTGGAATTGACACAATTGATGCCTTCTAACCCGGTTCCCAATTACATTTATCAGAATCAGGGAAACCTTACCTTCACCAATAAATCAAAGACCTGGGGCCTGGATCAGGCAGCCTTTTCAAATGGTGCCGTTTATGCCGACCTGGATTTGGATGGAGACCTGGACCTTATTACCAACAACTTTAACAGCGAGGCCTTTCTCTACCGGAATAACGCCCGCGAGCAGGCTACCGCCAATGCATTCCTGACAGTCAAGCTTAGGGGTAGCTCCGCCAATCCTGATGGCATAGGAGCCAAAATCACCCTGACTACTGATGAGGGTATCCAATATCAGGCAGTCTCCCCCTACCGGGGCTTTGCAAGTAGCGGTGACGCGGTAGCCCACTTCGGGCTCGGTAGCCAGGTTTCAGAAGTTTCATTGCAGATAGAGTGGCCTGATGGAAGGCATGAACAGATGAACAATGTAGCCATCAACCAAACAATAGAGGTTTTTATAGATGATGCTGTGGAAAAAGAGTCAAAGGACCGAGGCAATACCACTACACTGCTAAAGCAAGTCAGCAATGCCCTGACGAGTGATTTTGAGCATAAAGAAGATGATTTTATCGACTTTAAACGTGAGCCTTTGCTGGAACATATGATCTCAAACAAAGGTCCCTTTGCCACCAAGGGAGATGTAGACGGTGATGGTTTGGAAGATATCTACCTGGGTGGCTCGGCAGGCTTGGCCGGGCAGTTGTACTTACAGCAGGCCAATGGTGGCTTTGCCCTGGGATCACAACCTGATTTTGAGACAGATGCTGGTTTTGAAGATGCACAGGCCGTCTTCTTTGATATAGAGGGAGATGGTGATCAGGACCTGTTTGTGAGTAGCGGAAGCTATGCCTTTGCTGCAGGTTCCGGCAAATATCAAAACCGCCTTTACCTCAACGATGGCCAGGGCAATTTCAACCGATCAGGTACTGCTTTGCCAGATTTCAGGGAAAACAGTACCGCTGTAGTGGCTGATGATTTTGATAAGGATGGTGATCCCGATTTGTTTATTGCCGGGGGTACTCTACCCGGGAGTTATCCCTTTTCAGCCAGGAGTCAGCTCTTGCTCAATGATGGAGCGAAATTCTCGGATGCTACAGCGCTACTGCCTGACAATGCCCAACTGGGAATGATCAATGATGTTCTGCTGGCAGATATAGACGGAGACGGTACCAATGAGCTGATTATAGCCGGTGAATGGATGCCTCTGAAAGTTATGAAGTGGGATGGGTCTGGTTTCGGGATGATGGATATTCCGGGCTTTGAAAACAGTTCTGGCTGGTGGAATGTGCTTACAGCTGCCGATATGGACAATGATGGTGACCTGGACATAATTGCCGGGAACCGGGGAGAAAACTCATTCTACAAGACTTCCGCTGAAAAACCGGCTACACTATATGCTAAAGACTTTGACAGTAACAGCCAGGTAGATGCTTTTCCTTTTTACTACTTCAGCGATGGTAAGAGCCACCCGAAGCACATTCTGGATGAAGTAGCTAAACAGTATCCTGCTATTCGAAGGAAATTCACACGATATGCGCCCTATGCTAAGGCTGCGGTCAACGATATATTCTCTTCCGGAGACCTGAACGGAGCTTTACAACTCAAGGCAGAAACCTTTGGCTCTACCTGGTTTGAGAATCAGGAAAATGGTAGTTTCAAAGCCCATACATTAGCCACTCAGGCACAGTTTTCAGAAGTGCATGGTATACTCCCCATAGACCTGAATAAGGATGGCTATCTGGATCTGATACTCACAGGCAATAACTATGGTGCAGACGTGGAGGCCGGTCAAAATGATGCTAGTATTGGCACCGTACTTTTGGGCAATGGCCGGGGAGAATTCTCATTTCTTCCGGTAACTGAAAGCGGTTTTTCCATCCCAGGAGATACAAGAGGTATCATTCAGATCGGAGACCTCCTCCTGGTAATGGTTAATGGTGGTAAGCCATATGGGTTTGAAGTCAGAAAATGAACGACTAACCTGTTTGAGGTTCCGGTAAAACAAAAGCCACCCCATATGGGTGGCTTTGTAAACTGGCTATTTAAACCCGGATAATACAATGGACTTTCTATTACAACCGTAACTAGCTTCAGATCAGTCGTTTACTCTGCCTTTGGCAGACAGACTTCGTTTATCTTTTCACCATAGCCCTGCTATGTCCTCAAAGCTAAACTTCCTGATTTATTGCTATTTACGGTCTCATAACGATTTCCATTCTACTATCCGGGTTATACCTCAACCAAATAACCATCAACAAATTTCTTTTCAGGCAACCAGCTCAAAAAGAGAGCTTTTGCTGATTGCGTAGCACCCAGTTGAGGAGTGAGTGTGTGGTAGCCGGTAGTTTTAATTTTTTACAAATGTTATGTCGGTGATTCTTCACCGTGCTTTCACTTACATTGAGGGCCATGGCCATCTCCCTGGTAGATGACTCTTCGAATATCTTTCTCAGGATTACTTTCTCCATAGAAGTAAAAGCCGGCATTTCTTCATCCTTGACAACGATTCCTCCTTTTTTGAACCAATTGTGATTGCTGAGAGCAAGATCCACCGTGATGCGGATATCATCTTTTTCAAAAGGCTTTACCAAAAAAGCATAAGGCATTGTCGCCTTGGCCAATTCCAGGGTTTTATGGTCGGCATGACTGGTGAGGTAAATAAAGGGGGTATCGGCATGATTACGGATATAATTAGCCACTTCAATCCCCTGGTTCTTACCATTGAGCTGCACATCGAGTATGACCAGATCAGGCTCTTCTTTGATAAAAGTACGTACGGCCCCTTTATAATCGATAGCAGGTTCCATCACTTCATAATCCAGTTGCTTTAGTACATGACAAAGGAGCTTTCTAGACATATTATCATCTTCTACAACCAAGATTCGCTTCTTCATCTCAGCAATCATAAAGTTTAGGCCCAACTGTCCTTTGATTCAATTCGCTCTCAAAAACCTTATCTAAAACCGCTTTTAGCTCAGCAATAGTGAAGGGTTTAGTCAGATAGGCGCTGGGATTAGTTTCCACTGCCTTTTCCATAAGGCCTTCCCCGGTTTGAGCGGTGAGGAAGAGGAAAGGCACAGTTCCATGAGTCCGAATGTAATGGGCCATATCTATACCCGTTTTCTCACCTTTTAACTGAACATCAAGGGTTACCAGGTCCGGACTATGCCGATCAAAGAGTTGAAGGGCCTCATCATAGCTCCGGGCTTCAGGCAATGCCCGGTACCCGAGCAATTCCACAATCTGCCTTAGATTGTCGGCAATCATCTTGTCATCTTCAACTATCAGAATCTTCTTCATGGATACTTACAGGAAAAGGTGATGGAAGCGATGCCTTCAGATGAAATATCAAATTTCAGTATACAGTCTACTGCATATTTGATACAGGCATGAATGCCAATATGGTTCTTAGTGGTCCTCAGCGTGTGAATAGGTAGTGGTGTTAAGTATACCAAATCAACTATAATGCGTCTGATATGACTCATTTCTTATCACCTGCTCTACGTTGATAAAGTCAGCCGTAGCGATGCTATGCCTTCCTTTCCCGCCTTGATCAAATGATAACAATTTGAGTCCTATCTTAGTCACATTACAATTGAACTGGTATGGACGTAAAGCTATACTGACTTTTGGTACCAGTAAATAGACCTTAAGGTCTATTTTACCTAAATCGGTAAGATTTTTTAATGAAGGTGGGTTTGAACAAAGTCAGCTTATTTGAAAAAGCGTAGAAAACACAGTTATTGACATATTTTGCGCTAAAGGGAGAAGAGCAGGTGTAAAAAAATTATTTCGACATCAGGAGTTGATCACCTTTTTGTTTCTGAGTACCCAGTTGAGCAGTGAATGTGTGGTGGCCGGTAAATTCAGCTTGACACAGATGTTGTGGCGGTGGTTTTTGATGGTGCTCTCGCTCACGTGCATCAACTCAGCTATCTTCTTAGTGGTCAGATTTTCGGCAATATTGCGGAGTACCGCTTTTTCCGTAGTGGTAAACTCGGGTGCGGGCTCTTCTTCCATGTCCCCGTTATTATTGATATAGCGTGCGTGATTATTGAAGGCAATTTCCAGTGTGGTAAGTACATCTGCAGGCTCAAAAGGCTTTACCAGGTAAGCATAAGGCATGGTTACCTTGGCCAACTCCAGGGTGCGTGTGTCGGAAAATGAGGTGAGGTAAATAAAAGGTGTATTGGAGTTTTTGCGAATGTGATTTGCCACATCCATGCCCGTCTTTTTTCCTCCCAGATTAATGTCGAGAATTACCATATCCACGGGTTCTTCATCAAAACTCGTAATGGCTTCTCTGTAGGTAAGCGCAGGCTCCAGTGTTTCATACCCCAGCTTGTTCAGTGTATTACACAGATCATCGGCAATGATCACTTCATCTTCAACTACCAGTATTCTCTTTTTCATATTCCTTTATTCAATCAGTTTGCTGCGTGCCTCTTCATTGGCAAAATTAATGGTAAACCTGTTTCCCTGATCATAATTGTAGTCAAGCTTGCCCTGTAGCTGTTTGGCAAGCCGTGAAGCCAGTCTTAACCCAAAACCTTTCTTGATTACTTCGGCAAATGGCTCTTTAATGGCCTCTCCATTATCCTTATACACCAGGTTGAACATCCCTGCCCCTAAGGCCTCCAAACCCACGGTAAGCTCCAGCTTTCTTTGTAAAAGTAATGCATGCTTGTAAGAATTGGTTACCAGTTCGTTGAGTATCAGCCCTAGAGAAATTGAAGTATCAATATCGAAGATGGTATTACTCTCAAACTCAAGCTGCAGTTTATACGGAACCCTATCCACTTGTATCGCATCCAGCTTGTTTATCAGCTCTTCGGTATATTCTTTAAAATCGATGGTGGCAATATCATCAGTGCGGTACAGAAACTGATGGATCATAGACATGGCCACTACCCTGCTGCGGCTGTCTTCTATGGCTTTGGCAGGATCTTCCGTGCTACTCCACTCCTGCTGCATATTCAGCAGACTGGAAACTAACTGCAGGTTGTTTTTTACCCGATGGTGCACTTCTTTAAAGAGTGTTTCAATACGCTCATTACGCTCCTGCAATTCCAGTTTCTGCTGGTTTACCTTGGCAGTTCTGTCCACTACCTCCTGCTCAATTTTTCGCGTTTGATCTGCCTGCACCTGATTGAGCCGTGTCAAAGCCTTATTCTTATCTACCTCATGCTGCCGCATTTCTATGCCCAGGGCAATGGTAAACAAAAGTGTTTCCAGTAGTGTAACCGTAGAACTCATAAGAGAGGCAGCCTCCCGGGCTATGGCCTGAAACACCCAGAAATAGCCTACCACGACTACACCTACCGCATAGATCACCAAACCTGTAGCAAAAACCTTCTTACCCAGATTGAGTTTTCTGAAAACGCTGATAACAAAAGCAATGTAAATAACATTAGTGATAATGGCCGTGACCGAACCTATGAGGGTAGAAAGCCCAAAGGCTTCATTCGCCACTGTTACATAATACATGTAAGCAAACCTGACCAGGTACATCACGATCAGCCCCTGAAAGACCCGATACCACCTGATATATTTCTTTTTCACCTCCAGGAATGAAAGCAGTAGCATAAGCATACAAAACTTGCCAAACTGTCCGATAGGCGGTGTAAAGGTCTTACTGAACTTAGGGTACTCAGGGAAGAGCCAGTCTGTATGATAACCATTTACAGCGAAAGTGTAAGCCGCAAAACCAAGTACCATCAATGAGAGCCATAAATAAGGTCTGTAACGATGCACCACGTACAATACCAGTGCATAGAGTATGAGTATGGAAAGTGCCCCGAGCAAAACGAAATCAGAGGTGGTTTTTGTTCTTTGATCAGCATAAAACCGGGTTGTCCCTTTGAGCCTGACCAGCAGTTTAGGTCCACGATCACGGGTATTTTGTATCCTGACATAAACGTCTTCCCTGGCATTGGCATCAAGCCGGAAGAACAGGTGGTACCGGCTCTCTGTTTTCTCCATTTCGCTTCCCTTCAGGTATTCACCTGATCTGCCGCTGAAAAGCAGGCTATCTTCCCTAACGAGGTGCAGTGATGCATTGCTCATTCTGGAGTGAAACCAGGCAATGTCTATGTCTTCATCACTAGTATTAGTCAGGGTAAATTTCATCCAATAGATGCCTTTTTTGTTACCCCGGGTAAACTGCTCAGAAAAAGGTTGAAGCCTCACCATATCATCAACCGTCATCGTGGCCGATGAATCTTCAAAAGCCAGCAGTTGTTGCCCCACAAAGAGACTGATATCAAAATCAGCATCGCTTACTTCTATGACTTCCTGTGCATCAACCCCGCAAGGCAACACCAAAAAGCAACCAAGCACAAGCAGGGCCGATATCCTCGATTTTAAGGTACCGAGCACCGTATTTTGTAAGTTATTTAAGGAAAAAATCATTGTCTTTATTTACTCCGATAACGCTATTCTGGCCTCTTCGTCAGCAAAGCTGATGGTAAAGAGATTGCCGTTGTCATATCTGTATTCCATTTTGCCTTGCAATTGTTTGGCCAGACGAGATGCCATTCTTAACCCAAAGCCCTTCTTGATAACTTCAGCAAAGGGTTCCTTAATAGCTTCTCCATTGTCTTTGTATTGCAGATTAAATATGCCCTCGCCTATGGCTTCCAACCCGATGGTCAACTCCAGCTTTCTTTGCGAAAGCAGCGCATGCTTGTAGGAATTGGTTACCAACTCGTTCAGTATCAATCCCAGGGATATAGACGTATCGATATCGAAGGTTCTGTTACTTTCGAATTTGAGCTGTAGCTTATAGGGGACCCTTTGTACCTGAATGGCATCGAGCTTATTGACCAGCTCTTCTGCATATTCTTTAAAATCGATGGTGGCAATATCATCAGTGCGGTACAGAAATTGGTGGATCATAGACATGGCCACTACCCTGCTGCGGCTGTCTTCTATGGCTTTTGCCGGATCTTCCGTGCTGCTCCATTCCTGCTGCATATTCAGCAGACTGGAAATGAGCTGTAGGTTATTTTTTACGCGGTGATGCACTTCTCTGAAAAGCGTTTCTATACGTTCGTTTCTATTCTCAAGCTGAAGCTTCTGCTGGTTAATCTCAGTCGTGCGGTCTATTACTTCCTGCTCTATCTTCTTATTCTGGCCTTTGAGCGTGGCGTTCAGTTCATCAAGAGCTATATTTTTATCTACTTCATGCTGTCGCATCTGAATCCCCAGGGCGATGGCGAAAATCAGAATCTGACCGAGCGGAGCTATGGCACTAACAGCTGTCGCTGTAGTGCGTCCCAGCTCATCGATAAGAAACCATGAGATTACTGCAAAAACCACGGCACTGATAAAAAACAAAATGCCATACCCGAAGACCCGCTGGGTTCGGTTAAGATGCTTCCAGATTACTAAAACCATCGCTACCAATAGCAGCACAGTCAGTAACAGAAAAAAGAGACTGATCAGGGTCGATAGCACAAATCTTCCATACCCGGCAATCATGATGACGCTGGTTATCATTTGGGTTACAGACAGACCAACCAGTACGACCAGTATTCTATGCCATTTCCGGAAGTGTTTGCCAGTTTCCAGAAAGTTCATGACCAACATAAGCAGAGCACTGACTCCCAGCATGGCCCAGGGGGTGGCAACTCCGATAACAGGGTTTTCAGGAAAAAACCAGTTGACCAGATAATCGCGTGCAGTAAAGCTGTACATCATAAGCCCCAGCGAGTGTAGTGCCAGCCAGAAATATGGTAAATGACGGTGAATGATCAGCAAGGCAATGGCATAGATCATCATCACCAGGAGGGCACCAAACATCAGAAAGTCGCGCGTATGCCTGCTCTCCTTTTCCTGGTGCCAACCTGCGGTATCTACAAAGCGTACGCTGAAGTCAGGCAAATAATCGGTTTCATTAGTAAAGCGCATATAGAATTCCTGCTGTTCTCCAACAGGTAGTGTCAATCCGATATGGTTGTGATCGTCACCAGGGTGCATCTGGCTGAGGGGGCGGCCTCCTCCTGATTTTGCATGGAATCTTTCCCCCTTTGGTCCAAACTGCCAGAGGTCAATCAACGAGGTACGGTCAAACTCCAAAACTGCTACCAGATCAAAGGCAGTCCTGTTCACCGCCCTGAAACGAATCCAGTAAACTCCTGCAGCTTCTTCGGTTCCGGTAAACTCTCTTGGGAGGCCCTTTTGCTTCCTTATCTCAGATATGGTCAACCTGGTTGTCAAATCTTCAAAGATACTCAGTGAGTCACCCGGACTTATCGTAATATCAAACCGGGGCTGACCTATCTGTACAACGGTCTGAGCTCTCGCGTAGGACACCGAAAGAATGGACAACAAGTATAATATCAGGTGCGTTCTACTCATTTCTATTCTGACAGTGCCATTCTGGCTTCTTCGTTGGCGAAAGTGATGGTAAAAAGATTGCCCTGTTGGTATTTATATTCCAGCCTACCCTGAAGCTGCCGGGCCAGGCGCGATGCCATTCTAAGTCCGAAACCCTTTTTCACTACTTCAGCAAAGGGCTGTTGAATGGCCTCCCCATTGTCCTGATATGCCAGACTGTACATACCTTCTCCTAAATCTTTCAGGCTTACATCCAGTTTCAGGTCTCGCTGATCTAATACCGCATGTTTATAAGAATTAGTTACCAGTTCGTTCAATATCAACCCCAGTGAAATAGACGTATCGATATCAAAGGCAGGGTTGTCTTTAAAATCAAGCCGCAACTTGTAAGGTACTCTTTCTACCTGTATAGCATCCAGCTTATTCACCAGCTCTTCGGTATACTCTTTAAAGTCAATGGTAGCAATATCATCGGTGCGGTACAGAAACTGATGGATCATTGACATGGCCACCACCCTACTGCGGCTATCTTCTATGGCCTTGGCGGGGTCTTCCGTGCTGCTCCACTCCTGTTGCATATTCAACAGACTGGATATCAGCTGCAGGTTATTTTTCACCCGGTGGTGCACTTCTCTGAAAAGCGTCTCTATCCGCTCGTTTCGCTCTTCCAGCATCAGCTTCTGGGCACTGATTTCTTTGGTCCGGTCAATTACCTCCGATTCAATTTTTCTGTTTTGTTCCTTCAGAGTGGTATTAAGTTTATCAAGTGCTATGTTTTTATCTACCTCATGCTGGCGCATGCGAATGCCCAGGGCAATGGAGAAAATGATTACCTGTGAAAGGGAGGCAATGGAGGCCGTGTAGAGCAATACAAGCCTGAAATTGGTAATGAAATTAAACTTCCAGGTAATCAGCGCCATAATGAGGGCGAAGCCAAACAATACGAGCCCTATCAAAAACACCTTCTGGCTGGCATTCACTTTTTTCCAAAGGGCAAAAAGCATCACTTTAAAGATCACAATATCGATCAACAGGGTATAAAGCCCCATATTGGTCATGCCCCCATAATCCTGGTGTACAGCAGTGAGATAAACCCCGTAAGAGGTTCTGAAAATCATCAGCAATACCAGGGCCACAAACACCTTATGCCATTTGGGAAATTTCTGCTTTAGCTCCAAAAAATTAATGGCCAGTAAGAGTCCTCCCAGGTGGCCCAATTGTGCCCATACCAGAGTGAAATTCAATCCCTCTTCCGGCAGATCGGGCATAAACCAGTCTACAAAAAAACCTCTCACCGCAAAGGCATACATGGCATTACCCAGTGCAAAAAGTGTGAGGTACAGAAACATGCGCTTTCGGTACACCAGGTATTGAATCAAAGAGTATAGGATGAGAATAAAACAGGCGCCAAAAAAGAGATAGTTCTGCAACAAGTCTTTGTCTCTGGCTTGCTGAAAACT
Organism: Roseivirga sp.; assembly: GCA_021404565.1. Lineage (GTDB taxonomy): Bacteria > Bacteroidota > Bacteroidia > Cytophagales > Cyclobacteriaceae > Roseivirga. Next base: position 39,475 of record JAAWWF010000040.1, read on the forward strand.
CAGAGCATCTGTAAAGCTCCCTGTAAATGCCCGGCCGTGTACTTTGAAATAGATATCCTCTTTTACTCCTGCTCTTAGCGTAAAAGCAGTATGCGTTCGGCTATCTCCGGGTTTCAAATCTTTCTGAGCCACAAATGACCCGAAAACACCCCGGTAGATGCTTCCGTTAGGGTTCTTTTTAAACAGTTGGCTGTTTACAGTACGTGGGCCTGTCGCCATGACCTTTAAATCATAAGGAGTGGTGTTGAGTAACGACACCCTTACCCAGTAAAAGGCCCTGGTACTTTTAGTCCCGGTAGCTCCCTGGTCGAAAAGCGAGTCTACGCCCCAGACATCATTAATATCCAATACTCCATGAGTGTCTTCAAAAAACTGCCGATACTCTTTCCGCACAGCAATATTGAAGCGCTCAGTATCAATTTCGGTGACCTTTTGGGCTAGCAGGTCAGTTTGAAATGTGCTTAGAGTTAAAAAAACCAGTACAGCGATCAGCCGCTTTGAGAGCAGCGTTTTGGTGATGATCATCACCGAAAATTATGAGGAATAAGCGAGAATTAAAACAGATACCAGCATATGATGGTCAACCTTCATTCACCACTCGCAGATCATTCATAGCATTTCCGCTAAAAAACTATTCTATTCAAATTCTTTATGAAATATTGGTGGTGAACAGAACTCATCTGCCAATACCATAATCTATACATCCATGGACAAAAGACATTTCTTAAAAAACCTGGGCCTGGGTGCTTCCGCTGCGCTCATCGCCCCTTCCCTCCTTACTTCATGTGATTCAGCCAGTACAGACTCCTTTAAGTTTTGGATATGGATCAATGGCAACAATAAAAAGACACTGGATGAATGGAAAACTGAACTGACTTCTCTGAGAGAAGCAGGCATTACGGGCCTGCTCGTAGGTGGAGGCCGCAATATGCTGGAAAAACTCATTCCTATTGCTACTGAGCTCGGTCAGGAGGTGCATGCCTGGCTTTGGACCCTCAACCGCCCGGGTGATAAAAAAGCACAGGCTCACCCTGACTGGTATACGGTCAGTCGCAAGGGAGAATCAAGCCTGGAGGTAAACCCTTATGTAGGCTATTACCAGTGGCTCTGCCCTTCTAAACCTGAGGTGCAGGAGTTTGTAAAGCAGGGTATGGTAGACCATTGTGATATAGAGGGGCTGGCAGGTATTCATCTCGACTATGTGCGCTACTGCGATGTGATACTGCCCAATGGTCTCTGGGCCAAGTACGACCTGGTGCAGGATCATGAAATGCCTGAGTTTGACTTCTGCTACTGCGATACCTGCCGTGGTAGCTTCAAAGCGCAACATGGATACGATCCAAAGGATCAGGAAGACCCCAGCCAGGATGAAAAATGGAGAAAGTATCGATGGGATAGTGTTACTCAGCTGGTAAATCAAATTTCTGAAGCGGTACACGCTGAGGGAAAATTGCTTTCTGCAGCTGTATTCCCCTACCCTGAGCTCGCCCGCAAGCTGGTACGACAATCCTGGAACGAATGGAACCTGGACATGGTTTTCCCCATGATCTACCATAATTTTTATGAAGAGGAGGTGGAATGGATCGAGTATGCCACTGCCCAGGGAGTAAATACACTTAATGGCAGATTTCCCTTGAACACGGGTATTTACCTGCCTCCTACCCAGCCGCACGAAATAGCGAAGGCGATAGAGGCCGCAAAGGCGGGAGGTGCCAAAGGAATGTCCTTCTTCTCAAATGGCTCGTTGAAAGACGAAAAACTGGCTGCCTTTCAGCAGCTGGGCATGGGAAAATAGCATTTAATAAGCGAGATATTTCGCCTATCACAGGGCGATCAGCTAACCAATCTCAATGATCGGACGAATAGTCACGCAGTTGAGTATGCTTTTCTTAGAAGCTTCGTCACCTCAGCATAAAAATGAAAAGCAAGGAACGATAACCAACTTCCACCAACCACCCCATCCTTCGGACACCCCTCCTTGAAAAGCAGGGGACTTGTACAGAGATAGCCAATGCCTGACACGAATATCAGTAAGGTTTAGAGGAACAAAGCTCAAATGGTCGGACGAATAACTCTTACCCATTTGCAATGTGTAAGTACGAGAAAGGCATTTCTAATGCCAGTATAAAACAACTTAACTCCCTCTCCTAATACCCCTTTTTCCATAAAAAAACCCTGACGGTCCGGTCAGGGTTTTTAATTTCTTTCTTTACCAATTACCTGGTTCCGGGAGGTACAGCCTTTGCCCAAACCTTTGGCAAATCTTTGTGCTCCTTTTTCAGCCACCACACTGCATAATCGGCACCAGACTTGGCATAATAGCGCTCTACGTACACATAATACTGCTTTGAATCAGCATCATAGTACATACCTGCATCATCGAATTTCGACTTCACATCGGCCAGTACTTTTTCGTTAGCTGCTTTGTCGCGGGAGTTAGAAACCACGATCAGATAATCTTGTTTTTCTTCAGCAACCTGGGCCAGTGCTGAAGTGCTTGCAACAGAGAAAAAAGCGAAGCAGGTAATCAAAAAGAGGGATCTTGTTAGAGTCTTCATGTGTCAGTAAAAATTTTGGTGACTTAAAAGTATATAATAAGAATAGAAAAGAAAAAGTCTTGTCCCAAAATGGGACAAGACTTTGATCTAATTTCGTTTAGCGCCTCTAACCAGCCCAAAAGACCGGTTTGACTTGCTTCAGGACCTATGTGGTCTTTTTCTTCTTCTTCTTGATGACAATAGCATCGACTGATTTCTGCTTCACCTTATTGTTGAATTCAGGCAGATCATTAGACATGATGCGCTGTAGCTTCTCCAATTGTGTATCAATCTGCCCGGTGATTTCCTTTCTTACCGACTCGGCCTGAGCCGTGGGTCTCCATGAACCACTACCAGCCACACCCGTAAGAGCTGCCAGCTTGTTGTTCAATCGGATCGGATAATTCAGCGGATCCTGACCAGACTGGTTCTTCGTCTGGTAAAGCGTCTCCTCTACCTCGGTCATCTTATCGATCAGCTCCTTACCCGCATCAATCAGGTCTTTATACTCTTCGTCTCCCTTGATCTTATCCATCAGTTGCTTCATTTGCTCCTTAGCACTTCTGATATCTTTGATGGCCTGATGCGTTTCAGTCACTTTATCACGCACTTTGATCAAAAAGTCAAACTGCGCCTGCAGATCTGCATCAGTAGAAGGATATCGGGGGTCTCTCAGTAGTTTGAACCTTTGCTCTTCTGTACGGTCCCCGATTGTTAGCTTGGCAGTATACTCTCCGGGAGGAGCCATTGGCCCTCTGAGTGTACCGGCCCACATAATCAGTCCCTCAAAGCCCTCAGCATTGTCGTACATCATGTTCCAGTTAAAGGAATTCAATCCCTTCTTAGGTTTCTGCTTGTACTCTTTAATCAGCTCACCATTCGGGTCAAACACTTCCATGGTCACTTTTGTACCTTTTGCCAGATCTTCCTTCAGGTTGTAATACATGGTGGCGCCACCGGGTTTATTCTTACCATAAAGCAGACTCAGGTTGTTTCCACCACCTCTGCCAAAACGGAAACCACCACCAATTCTATAAGCATCCATGGGCTTGAAGAGGTGAAAGTCTTTTTGTGCCACCTCATCAGAAAGCTGGTGCAACACCGTCAGGTCATCGATCATCCAGAAGCTTCTGCCCTGCGTGGCGGCAATGAGGTTATCCTCTTTGATAGCCAAATCCGTAATCGGCACAATCGGCAGGTTCATCTGGAAAGATTTCCATGAGCTGCCATCATCGAAGGATACGAACATACCCCGCTCAGTACCGGCATACAGCAAGCCCTGACGATGCGGATCGGCCCTTACTACACGGGTAAAGTGATCGTTGGGGATACCGCTCGTAATGCGGGTCCAGGTTTTACCATAATCCTTTGTTTTGTACAGGTAGGGCTCGTAGTCGCCCATCTTATACTGGGTACCGGCTATATAGGCTCCACCCTTTACAAAAGGATCCGCATCAATGCTATTGATCATCAGGTATTTTGGCATATCCGGAGAGGTTACATTCTCCCAGTTTTTGCCCCCATCACGGGTTACATGGATCAAACCATCATCCGAACCCGCCCAGATCAGGTCTTTTTCGTAAGGTGACTCAATAGCCGCAAATACGGTGGCGTAATACTCTACGGAAGTATCATCAAAGGTGATAGGTCCACCGGATTTGCCGAGTTTGTCCGGCTCAGCGCGGGTGAGGTCGGGGCTGATCAATTCCCAGGATTGCCCCTCATTATAGGTTACATGTACCTGGTTAGAGGTGGTATACAGCTTTTTGCTGTCGTGTGGAGAAAAGAAGATGGGGAAGTTCCACTGAAAGCGGTACTTATAATCTTCAGCACCGTGTCCCATGGGGTTATCGGGCCATGCATTGATGTTCCGGTTGATGCCCTTATCGTGATCTACACGGGTAAGGAAACCACCGTAGCTACCACCATACACGATATCGGCATTGTCGGGGTTAGGTGCAATATGGGCACTTTCTCCACCGGCAGTAGATTCCCAGTTATCTTCGGTAATGGCAAAGCCAAATGAACGGTGATCGATGCGCACTGTTGAGTTGTCTTGCTGAGCACCATAGATGCGATATGGGAAGCTATTGTCTGTCGTTACCCTGTAAAACTGTGAGGTAGGCTGGTTCATATAGGTAGACCAGTTGTCGCCCCCATCATAAGAAACCTGGGCACCCCCATCATCGGCAATCACCAATCTCTTATTGTCTTCCGGTGCTATCCATAAGTCGTGATGGTCACCATGTGGAGCTCCTCTGGCAGCAAAAGTCCTGCCGCCATCGGTTGAGGTATGAAAACGTACATTCATTACATACACCTTGTCTTCATCCTCGGTATCGGCATAAATGCGCGAGTAGTACCAGGCACGCTGCCTCAGGGCTCTTGACGAGTTTGTCTTTCTCCAGGTTTCACCAGCATCGGTTGATTTAAAAACACCTCCGTCTTTTGCCTCAATAATGGCATAAACAGTCTTGGAGTTCACCGGTGAAATGGACACACCACTGATCCCGATCGGGCCTTCCGGCATACCATCATTTTCGATTACACTTTTCCAGGTGTTACCACCATCGGTCGATTTCCATACTTCAGAACCTTCTCCACCTGAAGAAAGGCTGTAAGGAGTTCTGCGGATACGCCAGGTGCTGGCCATCATAAAATCGGGATTGTTGGGATCCATGGAAATGTCCACGGCACCAGCATCGGCATTGGCAAAAAGCACGCGCTGCCAGTTATTACCACCATCGGTGGTTTTGTAAACGCCCCGGGTTTCTGAAGACTTAAACAGGTCTCCCATTACTGCTACCCAGGCTACATCAGGATTATCAGGGTGAATACGGATTCTGCCTACATGCATAGCATCTTTCAGGCCCATATTTTGCCAGCTTTCACCACCATCGGTTGATTTCCAGACACCTTCAAAACCTGAGGATACGTTGCCCCTCACGGTCTCTTCACCCTGGCCGACATAGATCACATTATTGTTCGATTCGCTTACGGCTACAGCACCGATAGAGCCACCAAAATAGCCATCGGAAATATTTTGCCAGGTGGTACCACCATTTTCGGTTTTCCACACCCCGCCACCGGTAGCTCCCATGTAAAAGAGCTGTGGTTTGCCGGGCACCCCGGTTACGGTAGAAGCACGGCCACCCCGGTAGGGTCCGATAGAGCGCCATTCTACACCTTTGTAAATTTCTGCCTGTAAATCTACCTTGGGAGCTGCAGGCTTCGCATTCCGCCTGTTTCTACGCTGGGCCTGAAGGTCACTGCTCCATACAAGGGTCAGTAGCAAAAACAGACCAGCCAACAGCCGGTTTGAAATATTCCGTTTGTTCATAGTTTCATTTTTTGGTCAAAGACAAGGAGAATCCGGTTGTTTCTCTTCTCTGAAATTTATGAAAACCCGTTGGATTTGAGGCCTGCACGAAAGCATTTTATATGAGTGGACGCAGATCGCCCGTTCAGCTTCCCTGGCAAATCAGGCTCCATAGAACAAGACCAGCCCATCCTTTTTATTAGCCATGTGCATAACTTTTACAAAATTCTTTTCCACAATATCATTTTGATTTAATTTATTTTAAATAAATTCATGGAGAAAGTCGTCAATATATTGGATTGTCGTTCAAATATTCGCTGTCGATACTACTAACATCTTCCGTTAGCGCGGATCACCAACATCACAATACCGCTGGAGAGTTTTTTTGAAGAGAAACGATTCATCTGATGTTCAGGACCTCTCGCCCTGAACAAGGAAGGAAGACGATCGGGTACTGAGGAACTCCCGATCAACCATGTTGTCGACCTAAAGTCGTCATCTTTTTAATTGCAAATACGCATCATACCCGGCCCATCCGTCAGGTATAGTGCTGAATATATCATGCTGGTTTATACAGCTTACAACAGGCCTGGGGGCCTTTATACTCAATAATTGTCAAACATTAAATCCAACCAAAATGAAAGTCAAAATCTTATTCTCCGCTTTATTAATGATCAGTGTACTGACACTTAAGGGGCAAAATGAAGCCTACACCAATGTAAACAACCTGTTTACCACCCATCAAAGAATTGAGGGGAGTATCAGGCCACTTTATACTCCCCTTGAGCTAAACCACAATAATCTTTCAGAGGCTGATTTTCAAAGCGGCATAAGCTATTATAATCTCAGCGGAAGTGTAACGAATTATCCATTCACAACAGGGCAGGTATGGTCTTTAAAAGCCTCCACCTCAAGAATGCATCAATTATATTTCAGGAAGAATTCAACTGATTTTTACATCAATGCCTGGGACACTGGAAGTAGCAGTTGGGATGGCTGGGCCAAGGTGTTGACTGATAATAATTACTCAACCACGCTGGATGCCAGATACTTGCAAAGTGAAGGAGGAAGCCAAACCATAGACGGCACGAATGAGGCCAACAATACGGGACTTAACGTGATCGCAAGCAGGCCTTTTATCAATTTGTACAAGAGCAATACCAGTACAGAATGGACTATAAATGCAGGAGGTAACGACCATCTCTATTTTAAACCTTCAGCCGCTTCGACTGTCGATGATGGAGCGGTAATGACCTTTAAGACCAACGGAATGGTCGGTATTGGTACTATATCTCCCGATTACAAACTTGAAGTAAACGGCACGGGCCATTTCTCTGATAATGTCACTTTTGACAATTACGTGGCCATCAATCGCAACACGGTTGGCGGAGCACCGCTGGAAATGCAGTCCAAAGGGTCAGGCTATGCCTACTCCATTTTCTACAACGATGATGCCAGCTACCGTCTGATGGATTTTGTGCAAAACAGCAGCACACAAGGTTATATTCGCATGTATAATGCCGGGGCTGTCAGCAATTACTTCAATACCAATGGTAACTCCTACTTCTCCAATTCGCTTTCCATCGGTACCTCAAACGCACAGGGAAATGACCTTTTTGTTGATGGCACCAGCCAGTTCAACGGCAAATTGACGGTAGACAATGACATTATCACCAAAAAACTCCGGGTAACTGCCAACCCTACAGCCGTACCGGATTACGTCTTCCAGCCAGGCTATAACCTCAAATCCCTGGCAGAGGTAGAAGCTTATATCAAAGCCAACTCGCACCTGCCCGGCATTGCCAGTGCCACCGAAATAGGTGCCAACGGTCAAGATGTGGGCACCATGCAGCTCAACCTGCTGGAGAAGATTGAGGAATTGACGCTTTACACCATTGAGCAAGAGAAGCAGCTAAAAGAACTTAGTGAAGTGAAAGCTGAGAACAAAGCCCTTAAAAACACCTTAGCTGAGCTTTTAAAGCGTGTGGAGAAGCTGGAAAACAAGGGCAAAAACTCAAACGACCAGTAAGCCATGAGCATCAGAAAATATATAACAGCCTTGCTGGCTGTATGCCTCTGTGGCTATACGGCTATGGCTCAGGAGATGCCCTCAGTGGTACCTCCGGCCCCGGAAGCGGCCAGCCTTGGCAAGTACACCGATATGCCGGTCAACTATTCCAGTGGTTTGCCACAGATCAGCATTCCTATGTTTACAGCCACCAGCCGTGATATCTCGGTTCCCGTATCCCTCAGCTATCATGCCGGGGGTATTAAGCTTGAAGAAATCGCCTCCAGGGCAGGCCTGGGCTGGAACCTGCAGGCGGGGGGCAGCATTAGCCGTACCGTGCGAGGCATTGCCGATGACGGGCCTGATGGCTGGCTGGACCCAAGACGTACAGTAGCTGACTTTGAAGCGGCTAACCTGGGTAATAAATACATTTGGATTACCGAGGCACTGGACGGAAGCAATGACTTTGAACCGGATGTATTTAACTTCAGCTACCCCGGTGGGGGCGGCAAATTCTTTTTTGACGACAGCGGGGACGTTGTCACCATACCGGCTTCGGAACATAAAATCACCTATACCATGGGTGGGGCTAACCTGGCGGGCATTACCAGCTTTGTAGTGACCAATACCAGTGGTTATAAATATTATTATGGTGAATACAGCGGCTTTGTAGCACGAGACAGCACTGGCACTACCCAGTCTTTTACTGATGATGGTAGTACCGGAGGGGTTACTGCTCCGAGTGATAAAGCGAGAAACCAGTACAGCAGTTGGCACTTGCTGGCTATCCAAAGTCCCATATCGGATGCTACGGTTACTTTTAGCTATGGATCACAGAATACCAAATCACTCAACCGGGGTTCACAAACCAAAATGTATGATTTTGTATCAGAACAAACCTGCCCTGCACCCATGGGCATGCGCACCAGCTATGTCTTAAGCGAAAACCGTGAAACGGTACTGAACACCATCACTTTTGAAAACGGGACCATAGACTTTATCTACGATACTACCGAACGCACTGACCTGGAGGGCAGCAAGGCACTGGACAAAGTCCGGCTAAAGAATGCTCAGGGGACTATCTTAAAGACCTTTGACCTGGTTCAGGGGTATTGGACCAGTACTGACCATGCAGGTACCTCTTCTCCTTTTGCCTTTGTCGATAAGGAACATCTGACCAAGAGGCTCTACTTACAGAAAATTACCGAATCGGGTGAAAACAATAGTGATCCCAAGGACTATCTTTTCGATTATGAAGATGCCAATGGCATGCCTAATCGCTTTTCTTTTGCACAGGATGTCTGGGGCTTTTATAATGGACAAACCGGCAACACTTCGCTGATTCCGGAATTTATCGATCCCGACACCCTCTCCTCCCGACCATCGAGTGAAACACTATTGATCACTAACGGGGCCAACCGCAGATCGGACACTGAATCTTCCAGGGTGTATGCCATAAAAAGTATCACCTACCCTACCGGAGGCAAAACCAATTTCACATTTGAATCAAATGGTGTTCATCTGTCTAAGCTTGACACTATTTTTCAAACAACGCCTTACGAAATTGATGAGGAGATACTGGCAAATTATGTCTACACCAGCGGGACGAACAGTACCGAAATTCAATTTGATATTGATGATGCTCACCTGAATGGCATGGTTCGCTTTAACTATACCCTCGATGGTTGTTCTCAGGGCGAGGGAGAGCCCGGGGGGATAAATTACTGTGGGGTTCAGGCTACTTTAAGAGGGGTCACTGATACGGGTTATAACCGGGTGCTTTCTCTGAATGAGGGTGCACATTTTAAATTGCCTGAGGGCACCTACAAACTTGAGATTGATATTATTGAACCGGATAGTGTCAACGCTGCCACGGCCAGGATCACGGCCTTTAATAATGCGAGTCCTTATGCCGACCGGGGAGAGTTTGAGGTAGGCGGACTCAGGGTTCTTCGCACTACCATGGACGATAATTTTGGCAATCAGCTGATTAAGGAATATAGTTATATCACCAATGAATATGCTACCAATGCCAGTGATTATGGCACTAGTGGTGTACTGGGAGTTCAGAAATGGGTCTTTCATGAGGAGGATGTTGAATATTGTAATAACGTAACGGCTGTTGCCAAACAGCTTAGCTCCCAGAGCCCGGTGCCTGCGGCAGGTACAGGGGCGGGCCATGTGGTCTATACCATGGTGGTAGAGACTTCTCTGCCCGACAATGGCTCATCTCCCGGAAATAGCTCGGGAACTGCTTTCCTGCATGGCTTTGCACTGAATCAATACGATTTTGCGGCCGATACGGCTCAGGCTGAAACGGAAAGTTTCCCTTTTGCTCCTTATGCTCAGGCGGACTGGAAACGTGGTAACCAGATCAAACAGAGTGTTTTTGAAAGGGATGGCAGCGCTTTGAAGCAAATCCAGTTGGACTCTATCCAGGTGGCCTATACTACTTCTTCGGATGTGCTTTATAAAAAGGTTCGGGCCATGAAGATAGACCAGCGGGGCAGCCGAAAGGACTGGGCTTATTATTATGTGTACTCGGGGGCTAATCATGTGACTAAGAAGATCACCAAAACCACCCAGGACAATGGGGTGATTGAGCAGAGCACTGATTTTGAGTATAACAATCATTACCTCAGGCCGGATAAAACCATCACCAACCACAGTGATGACCAGAAGACGATTACGAAAACGCTGTACACTGATGATACCTTTGGTAATGAGCTAACCCTGGCTGAAAAGAATGTGATTGCTGACATGGTTACGGCCAATATCTTAAGCCCGGTACTGACAGAGACTTTTGCGGAAAATGAAAACACACCCATCGCTAAAAGCCTGACGGCCTTCGGAGACCTGACTCCGGGCTTTCTGCCGGTGTCTACCAGGATATGGAATCGTGACACGGGTGGCTACGAGGAACTACTGACTTTCAGCTATACAGCTAATGGTAATTATGAACACCTGGTCAAGGATGGCCACCAACAGATGGCTTATATCTGGAACTATGGCAATACCCGCCCTACGGCTCAGGTAACGAATGTTTCGGATGTAGCGGATATCGCTTACAGTAGCTTTGAGTCTACGGGCAAGGGCAACTGGACTTACAGTGGTACTACAACAGCGGCCGCCAACCTGCCCAGTGGGGCTAAGTATTATAACCTGAACGGCAATGCGGTTACGAAAACGGGCCTGACCAGCGGCCGCAAATATGTGGTAAGTTTCTGGGCCAAGGATGGTACGCCTGCGGTGACTTATGTGGACAGCAGCCATGATGCGGCCAGCGCGAATGCTTTTGGCTGGAAGTATTATGAGAAGGTGGTCACGGGTACTACGAGCTTTACCATTTCTGGTAATGCTAAAATAGATGAGCTGCGGCTTTATCCGCTGCATGGGCAAATGAGTACTTATACCTATGATCCGCCTCGGGGGGTCACTTCTATGGGCAACCCGAATAACTTGTTTACGCATTATGAGTACGATGAGCATGGCCGCCTCTCGGTGGTCCGCGATCAGGATGGTAATATCCTGAAGATGAACAAGTATGCTTATAAGGTGGATGTGAATGAGGTACAGAACTAAAACAATGACTACGATGAAAAAGATTTTCAACTTTCTTCTCAGCACGGTCATGGTTTTGACCTGCTTTGCTTTGGGTATCTCGGGGCTACAGGCCCAGAACAAGCCTAAAACGGAATCGACTCCTACGGCTACGGTGAATCTGCCGGGGCTGCTACCGACTGTGAGCTATAGTAATAGCGATACGGTGAATTATGTACGCACTTTTGATTTTTACAAGCCTATGACGACTGCGCCTGTGGGCTCTGCTTTGACTTCGGCTATCAATGGGTATAATATCATGCAGGCGACTCAGTATATGGATGGCCTGGGCAGACCCTTGCAAACGGTGAGCCGCAGGGGCTCGGGCAATGCTACCGACCTGGTGAGCTTTGTGGTCTATGATGAGTATGGCCGGCCGGCCCTCTCTCCTATGCCGTACAGAGCGGCTTCCACTTCAGGGGATATCCAATTGACGCCTTCTGCGGACCAGAGCTCTTTTTTGAATGGCCACTTTCCGGGTGAGGATGTGTTCTTTGGGAAAACTGAGTTTGAGGCTTCTCCACTGAACAGGCCGCTGAAGCAAATGGCTCCTGGCAATAGCTGGACGGGCCGTGGGGTCGGGGTAAGCTCTGAGTACCTGACCAATACGACTGCGGATGGGGTACGGATCTGGACCCTGGGGGCGACTCCGGCTACGACTGCGGTATACCAGACGGGGGAGCTTTCGGTCATGGCGACTACGGATGAGAATGGTAACCGGGTAAAGGAGTATACGAATGGCAAGGGCCAGGTAGTGCTGAAAAAGGTACAGCTTGCTGCGACTGCGGGTAATGGGCATGCCGACTGGCTGAATACTTATTATGTCTACGATGATTATGGAAACCTGCGCTATGTGATCCCGCCCAGGGCTGTGGAACTGATCTCTAATAACTGGATCTGGACGGCTTCTGAAACGGACGATCTGGTATTTGTTTATACTTATGATGGCCGCAATCGTATGGTGACTAAAAAGGTACCGGGCAGCGGCCGGGTGGATATGGTCTATGATAAAATGGACCGCCTGGTGGCTACCCAGGATGCCAACCAGCGGGCTTTGGGGGAATGGACTTTTACCAAGTACGATGAGCTGAGCAGGCCGGTACTGACGGGCTTTTTGACCAGCGCTTTAGACCGCGACAGCTTACAGAGTATTACCAATGCCTGGGCGGGCGACCTGAACGTTAAGCGTGAGGGCCTCAGCACGGCCAATGTGCTGGAGGGGGCGAGTATTACTACGAGTGTAAGGGATACCGATGTAGATACGTATCGCACCAGGGATGCGGGCTTTGTGGATTACCTGCCGGGCTTTGTCTCGGTTACGGATGATGACTTTGTTACTGAAAGGGTGGCTTCCTTAAGTCATGAGTATACTTTTTATGAGGGTTATCATGATGCTACTTTTCCGCTATTGGCTACCGGTAGCTGGGAGATGAATACGGTGAATTATTATGATGATTATGGTTTTACGGCCAAGGTCTGGAGTACGGATTTCAATGGTTTTTATAGCGCGGGTACGGAAAATGCGGTGACTCCCGCGGCTTATGGGAATGTACGGGGCATGGCTACGGGCAGCAAGGTGCGTATCCTCGGGGCTGACGACTGGCTGACTACGGTGATGTTTTATGATGATCGTGGCCGGGTGGTACAAACGCAAGGGGAAAACCACCTGGGGGGTACGGACATCAGTACTACGCAGTATGATTTTGCGGGCAGGGTTTTGCATACTTATACGGTGCACAACAATCCCCTGGCGACTGCGAGCAGTACGACTCGCATTCTCAAGGAGTTTGATTATGATCATGCGGGCAGACTGCTGACAATTAAGGAGAAGCTGAACGATACGGGAAGTTTAAAGACTTTGGTGACCAACAGTTATAATGCGCTGGGTGAGCTGGAGACAAAAACACTGGGCAATGGCCTGGAGGACCTGGACTATGTATACAATGTGCGGGGCTGGCTCAAAAGCATCAATGGTGATTATGTGGCCAGTGGCACGGGGGGACATTTCTTTGGGATGGACCTCTACTATGACTATGGTTTTGAGACTAATCAGCTGAATGGCAATATTGCGGGGGTGACCTGGCGCTCACAGAGCAGCAGTAAAAAGCGGGCTTATGGCTTTGAGTATGACAGGGTAAGTCGCCTGACGGAGGCTGATTATCATCAGAATGACGGGGTGGCGAATGCCTGGAGCCAGGCTACTGCTGATTTTAGCACGGGCTATGGTTATGATCCTAACGGCAATATCCTCAAACTTATGCGCAAAGGGCTGGTTGCGGGTACCATCACTACCCTGGATAGCCTGAGCTATGGTTATGGCTCTGGCTATACCAAGGCGGGCCTCGGCAACCAGCTGATGCGCGTAAAGGATGCTGAAGGGGACCTGGGCCAGGGTGATTTTAAGGATGGTAATGTTTCGGGGGATGATTATGATTATGATGCGAATGGCAATATGAAGGATGACCTGAACAAGGGCATTACCAATATTACTTATAACCACCTGAACTTGCCGCTGGTGGTAAGCTTTGGCAGCTCTAAGAGCATTACTTATACTTATGATGCGGCTGGTATTAAGCTGAGCAAGCTGGTAAATGATAATGGCAGCTTAACGACTACGGATTATGCGGGGGGCTTTATTTATGAGAATAATGCTTTACAGCATTTTGCGCATGAGGAGGGTCGGGTAAGGCTGGAATCGGGTACGGCTAAGTATGATTACTTTATCAAGGATCATCTGGGCAATACGCGTATGACCCTCACCGAGGCCCGGGATAGTACAGTGTATGATGCTACCATGGAAACAAGCCTGGCGACCTTTGAGGAGTCGGTGTTTTTAAATATTGCGGCTACCCGCAGCACTGAGGAGGCTTTTGAGGGTACGGCTTCTGCCAAGCTGGGCCCGGAGAGTATTGGCCCTGCTAAAATGCTGGTGGTAAGCCCGGGAGATACGGTGGACCTTTCGGTATATGTAAAGTACCCGAGTGGTTTTACAAGTACCAATTCTGGTAGTAGTTCAAATATCGGGTTGGCACTCGCAGGGCTCTTCGGGGCCACTGGTGGCGGGGCTACGGTATACGAGCAGGGGGTGTATAATAACCTCAACAACAATGCGGCTACTTTCCTGGCTTCTGCTATCAATACGGGCAGTAGTACGGTACCGAAGGCTTATCTTAATTATGTCTTCTTCGATCAGGACTTTAACCTGGTCATGGCTAAGTCTGGTTATCAAAAGGTGGATAATGGGGCTTCCGGGGCTTTTGATATTTTAGAGGCGAATGGCCTGATTATGGAACAGGCGGGCTATCTTTACGTATATCTCTCTAATGAGGGACGTACCACAGACGGTGGTAATGTGTATTTTGATGCACTTAGGGTCAATCATAAAAAAGGGCATATACTCCAGGAAGATCATTACTATCCTTTTGGCTTGAGCATAAATACACTCTCAAGCTCCGCCCCCCTATCCAAACCAAACAAGTTCAAATACAACGGGAAAGAAGAACAGCCAGAGTTTGATCTGAACTGGTATGATTATGGGGCCAGGAACTATGATCCCCAGTTAGGGAGGTGGTTTAATGTTGACCCACTTGCCTTTGATTATCATGATAACTCACCATATCATTACTCTGGTAACAATCCGGTTCTATTTATGGATATTGATGGCAGGTATTATGTAGATGCCGATGGGAATAGAATTGAAACTAGCACCGATGAAAATGGTAAGATTGTACTCGGTGAAAACGCTACAGATGATCTGTCCAAAATGGTTCAGTTAATTAATGAGAGTGGTAGTGAAACAGCTACTTCCCAATTCTTGAAAGTAGGGGCAAATGAAACTAAAGTTCATTTTCAATTCTCTAATGAATTTGTAATAGATACCAAAACTGGAAATTGGCTGTTAGGTTTACACCAAGCTCACGATTCAGAAGGGAAAGCTTTGGAATGGGATCCTATAAAAGGCGAGTTTGATGGGGAAATAAGTTTTATTCAAGACTCTGAAGGAAATTCTGTTTACAAAGAGGCCACAATTACTGTGTATGATTTAGCAATCAATCTTCTATCTCCAGATAAAAAAACAACCAATGCATTTATCGTTAGTACAAATGCTCATGAAAATGAGCACGATCTAAACAAGGAAGATATCAAAGCAATTAAAGATCGACAAGAAGGTGTGAAAAATGATCGTGATGTCGAAGTTGTCGCAACAGAAATAGGAAAACGAGTAATTCGAGAGATAAATGGTAGCAAATAGAAAACTTCAGAAAATCATCGGGTGTTTACTTTTGATTTTTATACTTGACATCACCCAAGCGCAAAATGAGCCTAACCAAATGGAGGTTATGGCATCCACATTAACTAATGCGCTTAAACCTGAAAATGAACAATATTATTTTCCAGGAGGATTTCGCATTAAAAATAATAGCATACCAGTCAATTTCTTTGTTTTTGATATGATTGATACCACTCAAAATTGGTATCCTCCTGAAGTAAGTATTGGAAAATCAGTTAAAATAAAAAAGTCAGGGATTTATCATTTTGCTCCTATAAGATTCGCTATTTCATTCAGTCATATTGCAGTTATCAAAAATGGTTCTCTAAAGACATTTAGTTTCCTTAACTGCGAAGAAAAAGGAAACACCGTTGATGAGGTTGTCGAATATATTAGGGAAAATTTTGATTTTGATGAGGAGATAATTGATAGAATACTTAGGTACAGAGACCATGGTACATACTTTGCTATTGACCCAATGGCGAAAGTTAATTGTAATGAAGCTCTGAGGTAGTGCCTCCAATTATCTGTAATGTACCAAGTTATCTGATATTGAAAACTAAAGACCTAAGTCTCTGATTTTCAAATATAATTTTTACGAGGGTGTCTCAAAAGGGCACCCTTTTTCGGTAGTGCCTCCAAATAGTTGATGGGTAGTGCCTCCAAATAGTTGATGAAGCTACCAACATAAGAATAACGCAAATAAAGGCCGGTTTTTACCGGTCTTTTTGTTTTTGGCGATGACTATAAGCCACTAACTGGTACTAAAAAGTGACTTAGAAGTGAAATATAGAGATCCAAAGCTCCTTAGTGCTACCAAATAGTTGATAAGAAATGAACTGTCAGTATTGTCAAGGTGATTGTGTCAAAAACGGAAGACAAAGTAATGGACAACAAAGGTTTCGTTGCAAAACGTGTTGTAAGAGTCAACAAGCCACATACCACTACAAAGCCTGCCAAAAACCCATTCGAGATTTATTCCTGAAATGCCTGAAAGCCGGAAACAGCCTGAGAGGTATCACATTTATTACGGGCATCTCGGTAAATACACAAATCCGCTGGATCAGAAAGCTAGGAAAGGTGCTCAAACCACCATCAGCTATTCGGCTTTACGATGAATATGAGTTGGACGAGTTATGCACCTATGTCGGTAATAAAAACAGGCGCAGATGGGTCATCAGTGCTATTTCCAGAAGCACGGGAAAGGTAGTCGCCATCAAAACAGGTACACGCACCGCACAAAGCCTGAAGGTAGTAGTCGACAAATTGCTTTGCCTCTCACCCATTGCCATTCACACAGACCGATTAATTGCTTATCGGTCTTTAATTCCACCAGAAATCCATAAGATCAAAGCCCATGGAATCAATAAAATAGAGAGGTATCATCTTAACCTTCGCACCCATATCAAACGCCTCAATCGCAGAACCATTTGCTTTGCAAAAAGAATCGATATGCTCAACCATCTCGTCAGACTACATGCATGGAACTGAAATTTAAAACAAAAACCTCCTACGCGTTTGCAACTCGCAGGTATGAGAAAGGCATTTATAATGCCATATAACATACCAAGGCATTCTGTTAACAGATTAGAATGGAATTAGCACCTATAAGCCTATATTCATACCCTATGTCTGGTGATAGTTACAAAATTCAGGATCAGCAAGGTTATTACTTTCTCAACTTAACAGTAGTACTATGGATCGATCTTTTTAGCAGAATGGATTACAACGACATCATCTTTGACTCACTCATGTATTCGGTGTAATGATATTTCTGTTAAAAATCTCCCTGTTAATAACCACCTGGCTCAAACTCCATAGCCATTGGAACTACTATAAGCAAATTCATAATCTGGACGAGGATGTTGAATTTAAAGATTTCATGTACGAGTCAATCTCCAAAGAAAACAGCATTTGGAATGCCTTTTTCATCATGTTGAAGTTTTTAGCTCCGGTCTTCATTAGGGAGTTTCCCGACTTAAAGGAGACTGAATATCAAGCATCAAAAAAGAACATTCTTAAATGGATACTAATCTGGTGGGCAATCGCTATAGGGATATTGGTACTGTCCGTTATAGGTAATAGTGGCTAGGTGCTACCCCCTGCTGATTGGGAATAGGCCTGATTTAAAACCAACCTGACTAAAACATGAGAACTGTATTGCTTTCTGTATTTATGGTTTTGTTGTTGCTCTCTTGTAGCAGCCGAGACCATAGCTCAATCCGGACTGACATAGCCGGATTAAGGAAAACAATTAACATTCCGTATAAGCCAAAAGATTTAATCTGGGAAATAAAACCCATAGGTAGCAATAGGTCAATTGGCCCGACAGATTACATTTTAATGGCCTCATTTAGTTTAGAGAAGGGAGAATTTGGAGAACTGAAATCAAAATATGCTGTAGCAGATGACATTAGTAATGAAGTCGTGTTAAAAGAGGAGTTTGTGAGTGATTGGTTTTTGAATGCAATCCAATCAATCTCAACCAGGGACAAGGAGGCGTATAAGGTTGAAAACCCTGCTTATAAAGCCAGGGAATTCTATAAATCACCATACCTTAATGGCATCTGTTTTTTCAAGGATGATGGGACTGTATTTTTGCTTTTAGGTACTAGTTGAGATTCGAGGTAGTGCCTCCAAACACAAAAGTGAGTAAGCCCTACTCCTCCTTCAGCTTTCTTCTCAGAATCTTACCCACATTGGTTTTGGGCAAATCATCTCTGAACTCATAATGCTTAGGGCGCTTATAACCAGTCAGGTTTTCATGGCAGAAATCGCGTAGCTCCTGCTCGGTAAGTGAAGGATCAGATTTTACCACAAAGGCCTTTACACACTCCGTAGATTTATCGTGAGGAACCCCAATCACGGCAACTTCCAGCACCTTCGGATGGTCAGCAATCACGTTTTCCACCTCATTGGGGAATACATTAAAGCCTGAGACATTGATCATGTCTTTTTTACGGTCCACAATGGTAAAGAAGCCATCGGCATCCATCACCCCAATATCACCGCTTCTGAAATAGCCTCCATCAAAGAAAACGCCTTCATTGTCTTTGCCCCAATAACCACTCATTACCTGGGGACCTTTGATACAAATCTCCCCTACCTCTCCCTGGGCGAGACGGTTACCATCATCATCAAAAATGGCCAGCTCGGTCGAAGGGGTCGGAATGCCTATCGTACCCATCTTGTGGGTACCATCCAGCGGATTACAGCAGACTACCGGAGAAGTTTCACTGAGCCCATAGCCCTGCACCAGCGGACTGCCGGTTAGCTTTTCCCATTTCTTAGCCACGGCATCCTGCACAGCCATACCACCGCCAATAGAGCCCTTGAAATTCGAGAAGTCTACATCCTTAAAATCAGGATTATTCAGCAACCCGTTGAAAAGGGTATTTACTCCCGTAAACAGGGTGAAAGGGTGCTTCTTAAGCTCTTTCACAAAGCCCGGCATATCCCGTGGATTGGTTACGAGTACATTTTTAGCCCCGATATGCGCCATAAAAGTGCAGTTTACATTGAGGGCGAAAATATGATACAAAGGGATAGCCGTGATCATAATTTCCTGCCGGCCCTGCTCTAAAAGCGGTTTGAAAACATGGGTAACAATAATGGTGTGTGACACCACATTGGCGTGAGAAAGCACCGCTCCCTTAGATACCCCGGTGGTACCACCTGTATACTGTAGAAAGGCCGTATCGCTGCTTTTTATATCAGGCTTGGTGTACTTCATTCTGGCTCCTTCAGCCAGCGCTTTGGTCAGCTTTACGGAGCCCGGCAGACTATAGGCCGGCACCATTTTCTTGACTCGCTTTACCACAAAGTTTACCAGTTTCCCCTTAAAGCCCCCCAGCAAATCACCCAGCTCGGTGACAATGACATGCTTGATAGACGTCTTACCCAGCACCTCCTGCAGGCTATGTGCAAAGTTGGCGATAATCACTATGGCCTTTACCCCGGAATCATTGAACTGATGCTCCATTTCCCGGGGTGTATAGAGTGGGTTGGTATTGACCACCACACAACCGGCCCTTAAAGCCCCAACGAGCACAATGGGGTATTGCAGACAGTTAGGCATTTGTATCGCAATGCGGTCGCCTTTGACAAAGCCCAGCTTATTTTGTAGGTAGGCTGCAAAGTTGGCCGAAGCCTGATCAATCTCCTGAAAGGTCAGCACCTTCCCCATATTCTCAAAAGCCTCGCGGCTCCCGAATTTGTTAAAGGCATTTTGGAAGATTTCCAGAATGTTTTCCGGCATCTCCTGATCTATCTCGGCAGGGATGCCCTGTGGGTAATGGGCGATCCAGGGAAAGGTACTCATAGGTTAAAATTTGGCTAACATCAAATATAAGAGAATTGGCCAGCCAATTGTTTTGCGCACAAAAAAATATGAGTACCGATCCAGATTGCTCTTCCCACCCTTAGCGCCAGACTCCCCTGGCCTTAGTTTGATACGGGTTTAACCTTGGAGGCCTGATCCAGGCTTCTAAGATGAGGGTGAGACGGATGTTCAACACAGAGCACAGGCTTTGAGTTATTCCTTACTGTCCACAGAATCATATGCCGTACCTAAAGGCACGGAGCAATACATTCTGAGCTGCGTTACCTACATTTTGTCCCTACGGGACTACATAGTATAGGCTTACATATCACTTTGTACATAGGTTTAAGTCTAGAGGCCTGATAAAGACTTCCAAGCCCCAGGTCGGACGGATGTAACAGAGTGGAACCGACTTTATGGCCATCTCACAATCCAGGGTCGATACCATTGAGTGAAGGCTTCACCCTTTAATTCCCTAAAAGGAGTGGCAAAAACCTTTTTCATCACCCTTCAGGGCCAGGGGTGCAATGGAAGTTCAAATATCCCATCTCTTTACTTAATCGCATTGGAACCCAGTTAAGTACCTCAGGACTCCAACTCCCCCGTCAGTACCGATGTTTATGGAAACCGGCCTATCATTTTCTATAGAGATTTAACCCCAGAGGCCACTGAACTCCATGCTATCGCTTGTGTACTGATTTAATGAAAAGTGAATCAATTTCCATAAAGTGGTCAGTTGATTATCAACACATAGACCAACTAATAACTATTAACTGATTAACCAATCACCACATTTAAGGCACGGTCTATGACTAGAATGACCAAATGTTCTTAATTATGACCATTCAGGAAGCAGCCTTTATATATCCGCCTTCGCCACCAGCTTTAGCTGTGATACCTCCTTAGCCTTGTCTCTCACTAATATCAGAAAATGCTCTTCATCATAATCAGCGATATGGCTGATACTACCCAGCTTTACATTCTCCCGCTTAACTCCCCGTTCTTTCATGGGGGCAGTCAGAGCTTTGGCCCGGAACAGATCTTTGCCGGTAATTTTGGTAAGAGGATGGACATTGTTACCAACCAGCACATAATCCTGCCCCTCGTATTGGTAAGAAATAATCCCGGTGGGGGTATTGCCTGCCCCGATCTCAGCTACAGTTTTACCAATCAGCTTGTTGTTGCCGTTCAGCTCATCGAGCTTAAAGGTCACCAGCGGAGTGCACATATAGCCCGCGACTACATGCCACTGTCCTTCCAATTGCACCGGTAAAAACCGGTAAATAGGAGCATGTGTTTCATTGCGCCCATGGGTGACATGATATACCTGTACATTGGTGGTGGTCATTTCTTCATTAAAGGGAAAAGGCACCCTGCGCAGCCCGGAAGAAAACTCCTCGTTGGAAAGCCCCGAAACAATCAGCTCACCATTAGCATAGTGCAGGTCGGTTACCGTATAGGTGCGTGAAGGACGATTCCAGGTCTGGTGTGAGGCAGTTGGCGCATCCTTGAGTTTCATTTTAGAGTGACTAACCTCTTCCAGTGAAAATTCTTTGAGGCCCTTATCTGAAAGCCTGAACAGGGCGTAATGGGTTTCCTCCCCTCTCTCCCGGCTTACGGCAAAGAATACGTTTTTGGAAAGTGGGTTGACCGCCATATCCTGGATGGAAATCTCATCGGCTTTGGCACCCATAGCCGCTGCCAATCGCTGATCAATCCGCTCCAGGTTCAAAGCCTCCCTGGATATGCCCGGCTGATCCTTTACATCGATGGCATAAAGACTCATACCACTGTTATCTCCTACAAAGAGAATATTTTCCGGCCCGAAGGCAATGGCCTTTATGGAGTTGATTTCAGGATTACCTGTTACAAATCCAACTTTCAGGTCCTCCTTTCCAGTGGCCATCACCATCACACAGGACAGTAGCCCAAGGATGGTCAGAAGTGATCTTGTTTTCATTTTGTTTTTGGTTTAAGGTTAAAACTATTCTTGTCGCTGAGCATCTGCTCTTCCCCCTCCAGGCTCACCTGAAACAATGCCGGCAGTCCATCCGCTGTTCCTTCCATGATGTCGCGGGTAAAGGTGATAGACTTGCCATCAGGGGCCCATGAGGGGTAAAAAGCCTGGTAGCCCTTTTTACTTACAATGCTCAGCCCTTTGCCCCCTTCAGCTGAGACAATGGCTATCTCAAATACGCCATCAACCACCTGGATATAGCAGATCTTCGATCCATCAGGCGACCAGCTTTCGTGGAACTCCCCTATATCCGGAGTATTGGTAATCCGTGTCAGATTGCCCCCATCCACATCAATGGTATAGATATCGGAATCGCTCTCGTCTGTTTCAGCGCCCAGAAACATAATGCGTTCACCATCGGGCGACCACCGGGGGGTATTTTCCACCATGGTAGAGTGTGTGAGTCTTCTTAACCCTCCACCATCACTATCCATGATAAAAAGCTCATTGCTACCGGTACGGTTGCTCGCAAAGACAATGGATTTTCCATCCGGAGAGTAGTCTCCATCCATGCTGTCAAAGCCAGTTTCTGTCAGCTTTTTCAGCTTTTTACCCCGGGTATTAAAACGGTAGATTTCGTGGTGCCCATCTCTGACGGAAGTAAAAATAAGCTGCTTTCCATCGGGTGACCATTGTGGAGAAAAATCCCTTTCAGGGTGCCCTTCGAGAATTTTGAAGTTGCTGCCATCCGCATTTACCAGGTAGATGTCTTCAATGGAATGGATATAGAAAAAGGCAATCTTTTTACCATCAGGAGACCATACCTGGGCCTTCAGCCCAAATGAGATTAACAGAGAGAGTATGATGATATTCCGTATTCTTCGCATTCGTTTTTGTTTATGATTAGGGTTTGATTATTTCTTTTCCGTAAGTAAGTCGGGTCACAGCCCTGGTCGCCAGCTGCATCAGGTAGATATCGGCAGGCAACACAAACCATATCTTAGCTTCATAACCCCGATCATAAACTGGAAACAGCTACTGATTCCAGATCAAAACCCCGGCCCGCTGCATGCTTCAGGAGCAACACATAGTCCTGATTGAGAACATCCATTTGCTTCAGGTGCCGGCCCGGAATCAGGGTTTTATAAGGCACTCCTGCTTTAGAGGTCGGCCGGCTGATGGAGCTCTTTTGTGCCGCCAGATCCGCAGGGTTCATCCTGATCAGACCCCTTCGGCTATTGGCTATCAGAATATATTCCTGTCCGCCTTTCCTATAGCTTCGGATATCAATCGGGTGGCTACCGGGACCAATTTCTGCCACGGTTCTTGCCCTTATTTTCTTACCATCTTTCAGCTGATCCAGGGGTACTGTAATGAGGGGTGTACAAGAGTAGGCTGCCAACAGATGGTCCTTCCCTTCTATCTTGTACTTCATAAAAGTGTTGATGGGTGAGCTGGTTTCATATTGACCATGGGCTCCGTGATAAAACTCCACTCCTGTAGTGCTATGGCTTTCCTGAAATGGAAAAGGCGCTATTCTGAAGGTAGACGAGAACTCTTCGTTGGATAGTCCCGAAATATAGAGTTGTCCCTGGTCAAAGCTGAGATAACGTATGGTAAAGATGTTTTTAGATCGGCCGCTGTTGAACTTCTCCCTGGAAGAAAATACTGAGGACAGCTTAAGTTGGCTGTAATAGACACTTTCCAGCACTACCTCGCTGAGTTTTCCTCCCCGATCGATCTTCATCAACAGGGTGGCATCGTTTACATAATTAGCATCGAAAATATCGCGTTCCTCCCGGTTTTCACCTCCGTATGACACGGTGAGATATACGTTCTGAGATATGGGATTGACAGCCATGTCATGAATCAGAATATTCTCCCTTCTCTTACCAAGCAGTGCTCCGATTTGCTTGTCAATGTCCCTGACATTCAGGGCCTTCTTTTCAGAGATCGGCTTATTGTCTTTAAAGTCAAAGGCATAGACCGAAGCCCCTTTGGAATCGCCCAGGAAGAGAATTCCATCAGGACCAAAGCTAAGCTTGGACATAGATTTGATGTCGGGAGTACCGAGCACAAAGGAATCGTGATACGGGCCGTCATTGGCCATGACTCCTGAGGCAAGGCTGAGGATCATCCAGGTAAGCATAAGTTTTTTCATAGGGATCAGTTGTTTTGAGTGATTTGAAAAGGAAGTGTTACTTCTTCAAGCTCTTTAGGGGTGTCTGCGGGGTTTTGCAGGTCGATATCAAATTTTCTTCTCAGGTTGTTTCCGGCCAGATCTTCCAGCCAGGGATTGATTACCAGCTTGTAGCCTCCTACCAGCCAGGGGCGTTCTGGTTTAAAATACCAGCTGCTTTCCTCATTACTCAATGAGATGGTTCCTCTAACGGGGTTACCTGAGGAATTCAGTACGATGAGTGCACTGTGCAGCAGGCCATAATCCAGACTTTCTCCGAAATTGACTACCAGGGCATCCACGGTGTTAAGCCCAGGAACCTCAAGCTCCCAAGCATCAGGATAAGGAGATTCCCTGTCTACTGCCACTACCTGGAACTCACGTTCAAAACCTTTCGTCAGCGCAGCGCCATTTATATCCAGCCAGAGTGAGTCTATCACAAGCTTATAGCTTCTTCCCTCTACCAGGGGTAGGCCAAGCTGTCTGTTGGGCTGAACCCCTCTTTTGATCCTTCCCGGATCGAAGAAAACAGTCAGTCGTTTTCTTTCAGGGTCCCAGAGCTCTTCCGGCATAGTCAGAAAGGCCTCATCTTCCGGAATGCCCTCTGGCAACCGGTACAGTTTAATATGCTCATAGGCCCTGCCCATGCGCATAGGAGCGGAAAACTCAATGTAGAGCTTCAGCTGATTCATCGGCAGGCTGGTGGTGGTGGGAAATACGTTGGTCACAAAGGTGGAAGCGATCTTGACTTCGGCTGGGATGGTCACCTGGCCCCGATAGATAAGCTTCAGGCTCTCTTTCGATTTTATCAGAACCGTGTACAAACTGCCACTCGAAAAACCGTATTTGGGTCGAAAGATTATTTTATCAGTCTGGTAACTCAGCTTACCAGCTACCGGGGGAAGGTCTTCGCTTAATTCATCTCCGAAAAACACAGACACCTGCCATTCGGACTGCTGTTCCGGCTGCATACCTGAGATGGAGATCACCTCCTGCTCTGCCTCGTAAATCGCGCTAATCTCTGTAGCAGGTTGGCCACAGAATAGTCCCATCAGCATCCATAAAAAAGTACCGTACATGGTTAATTTCTTTACAGGAACTTACGCAGTCGGGGTAGAGAAAACCGCTTGTTTATGGCAGGCAGGTGGATTAGTGATTAACGGGAAGTGCTCAATTAAAACTCTTATTTCGATCCATTTAAAAGAACCTCCACAAACCACTGAGTAATTTCTCCCTCCAGTTTCGGGTCCAGCTCAAACAATTCGTTGGCATGCCCTTTTTGTTCATAAGTAATTGACCGTGATAAAGGATGGTTTGAATAGGTCCTGATGTCATTGACTTCCCCGGCAGCATTTACCAGTTTCCAATCACCAGAATACTTGATCATCATTTCGTCCTTAGCTGAGCCTATGCCCAGGTAAGAGAGGCCGGGTCTGTTGGTTAAAAGCAGTTTATGATGCTTATCGGTGGTCCCTGAATTCGCTGCAATAGCTACGATATCCGCATTTGTCTCGGCCAGCCGAAAGGCGAAATCCACAGAACAACTCGCCCCTAGAACACCCAGATCACCAGTAACCTTTGCACCTGCTTTAAAAGTCCGGACAATCGCATTGAAATCCTGCAGCATCATACCGGTTGTAATCTTCTCACGGTCAAATTCATCCTGTCCTCTGAGGTCCACCAACAGTACATTCAAGCCCTGATTTGCCAGTAAATGAGCCATTTTTTCATAGCCCCAGCGATCAGCGCCACAGGGTGGAAACATAATAACTCCGGGACCAGCCACCTTGGTCTCATAGAGTGTACCATACAATCGATGCCCGTCAGGCATTTCCATTTCTATCACATTGATACGGTATAGCTCACTATTTCCATAAGCCGAAAAGTTTAAACCAGCAATGATCAATAACTGTACAAAGGTTGTCTTGAGTATGTTCATAAGTCGATTTTCAGGTAATATGATATGTTATTCCCCATAAAGACTCTTTACAGGGTTCTCCAAGGCACTTCTGGAGGTACGTCCCATCACCGCTATCAGGGTAATGAAAACCACTGCCAGCCCCGCCAGCAAAATGGCGCTGAACGGAACAGCCGAACGGTAGGCGAAGCCATTCAACCAACGGTCCATCAGCAGGTAAACAGCCGGAATGGCAATCAGAAAAGCGATGCACATAAGCCTGCCGAATTCACTGGCCATCAGTCTGAATATGATACCTGATGTAGCACCTAAAATCTTGCGGATGGCAAACTCCTTGCCCCTTTGTTCTGCAATAAAATGGACCATTCCATAAAGCCCCAGGGCAGCAATACCCATGGCCAGTAAACTGAGCATGGAAAAGAGGTTTCTCATTTCCAGCTCTGAGCTGTAGAGTTTATTGAAATTCTCATCCACGAAAGAGTAAATCAAGGGTTCATCCGGCACCAGCTGATTCCATGATTCCTGAATGTGCTGCATGGCCATTTGGTTATCGTCAGAAGCAAAACTAACTGTCATGTTTTGCATACTGGGAAAGAAGTTGACAAAGAGTACCATGGGCTCTACCTGGTCTTTGGGAGATCGCTGGTTGAAATCTTTGACTACTCCCACAATCGGGTGTGGAGCAGACTTCCACCCCTTCAGGTATTCCCCCTCAATACCTTTCAACCCGAAGGCCTTCAGGGCTGCTTCATTGATGATCACCGCCAGGGAATCGGAAGCCCGGTCTTTCGAAAAACCTCTGCCCTGAACGAATTGAAAGCCATAGGTTTCATGGAAATCAAAATCGGTAAAGATGGGATAGACCACGGCACGATCAGCCAGGGAGCCTGAGGTAGGATACAGGCTAACACTGCCAATCCAGCTGCCGGGTACGGTGCTGGAGGATGTTACCGATTTAATGGCCGGATTTCGCTTCAATAGATTTTTAAAGGTTTCGGTTTGATCTCCCAATATGTTGGCTCTTTCCATCACCAGCAGATCATTCGCAAAACCACGGTCTTTTTCCAGCATATAATCCACCTGATGCGTGATGGTCAAGGTGGCGACCACCAGGCCCATAGAGATAGCGAATTGCAGCACTGTGAGGGCATTTCTCAGCAGTGATTTTCTTCCCTGCCCGGTTTGTCCCGGCCTGAGCACCCTGGCAGGATCAAAATGAGAAAGGTAAAATGCAGGGTAAGCTCCTGCCATCAGCCCTAGTAAAACCGGCAAGATCAGGCCTGTGGGTATCCAGTACCAGGCAAGCGCTGGGACGGCCATTCGATAACCGAGCATTGCATTGAGGTAAGGAAAGACCAGGACACAGAGTACTATAGCCAGCAACATTGCCAAAAGACTTGATAAAACTGCCTGACCTATGAACTGCTTCATCAGCATAAAACGGGTGGCCCCAAGCGATTTTCTCACTCCTACTTCTCTTGCTCTTTTACTTGTCTGGGCAGTACTGAGATTGATAAAATTGACGCAGGCCAGTAAAAGCACCATGAGTGCTACCAGCATAAACAGCTGGATCGTAGCCAAATCTCCTCCCGGCTCAAATTCAGAGGCATGGTCCGGATCGAGATGGATTGACCGGAGTGGCTGAAGTAGCAGATTGACCCGATTGCCTGCCTCCTGCCATTCGCTAAAGCTACTGCCACCAAAAGAGCGGCCGGCAAAGTTGGCTTCCAGCGCTGCCTGCAGTCGCTGCTCAACCCCATCTGAATCAGCTCCCTCTTTTAACATCAGGTAGGTGTATACCCGTGTCCATGACCAGGTATCATTTTTACCAGTAGAATGAGAAGCGAGGTTGGCGATCAGGTCAAAATGAAAATGAGAGTTGGCGGGAATATCCTTGATAACCTGTCTGACCACATAATCGCCCTGCCCGGCAATGTTCAATACCTGACCGATCGGGTCGCTCTCTCCAAAATACTTTGCTGCCGTAGAAGCTGTAATCACCACGGCATAAGGGTCGGAAAAGTCAATAGCACTCCCATCCACTGTTTCGAAGGTAAAGACCTGGAAAAAGTCGGCATCGGCATAGAAGAGTGATGATTCCAAAAACTGCTTTTCTCCATAGCTCACCAGTGGATCTGGATCGAGCACATTCTTACCTGCCAGTACACGCACGGCCGCTTCCACATCAGGAAATGTTTCGGCAATGAAGGGAGCCATACCGGGTCCGGATCGGGCCCAGACCAGATCGTTCGTAGGCGTAATGGAGTGATACAAGACTCTGTGAATCCTATCAGAATTGCTATGAAAACCATCATACTCCAGCTCTGATTTGAGATAGGTAGCAATAAGCAGAAATGCCGCTATGCCTACAGAAAGTCCCAGAATATTGATGAGCATGTACCGGGTTTCTCGCAGAAAAGACCGAAAAAAAGCTTTGAGACTGTTTGTCATAAGTCAGGTGGTTAACGCTCTATCTGAGTGAGCTTCGTTTGTTTTCTCGTGGACAGGTCGAGACTGTAAATGGCCGATGGCTCCCCTCCCTGTCTCGACATAAAGATGATGCCCGAACCGTCAGGCAAAAAGTGAGGCATGGCACTGTTTTCTGTATCGGTTGTAAGCCTTTCCAGTCCGCTTCCGTCAGGGTTGATCAGGTATATCTCATTGGACCCGGACCTCTTTGAGGTGAAGACAATTTTCTCGTCATCGGCAGACCAGCTCGCCCAACCGTCTACCCCTTTGCTAAAGGTTAGTCGTGTGATTTTGTTGAATTCGGCATCTGACAGGCACAGCTCCATGTCGCCCTCGAAAAAGGTGGAGAACAAGACCTGCTTACCGCTGTGCGACCAGACCGGGTAGTTTACCTTTTCCACCTTGTCGGTAATAAGCCTCGCTTCTTCACGAGTGCCAAAGGCTTGCTGATACATTTGAAAACGGCCGCTTCGATTGGACTCATAAATGACATGGCCATCGGGCCGCCATTGAGAGATAGCATCTACAGAATCACTATCCGTAAAGCGCAGCTCCTTTTTTTTACGAAAGTCGTAGACATAGATATCAAAGTTTCCATCTCGTAAGGATTCATAAGACAGGTATCGCCCATCGGAAGACCAGGCAGGGTGACTGGCCATATAGCCTTCAGTTGAGATTTGTTTAAAACCTCCCTCCTTTGTTAAGACATAAACCGCATTTTTCCCTGCCAGATTAGAGTCGAAGGCAATGATGCCTTTGGCTGATACTGCAGGATGAAAGAAAGAGATTTTCTGGTTTTGAGCTATCAGCCCATTTATCCCCAGCCCCACCGTCAACAAAATAAAAGCAAGAACTTTCCGATACATCATCTCTATAAATATCTATATCAACGACATGAAAAGACAATCATTCTGATGTACCGGAATTATTGTGACAAACAGGAAAAAGCTCATCAAGGCCTCCAGGCATAACCTACTTTAAAGAAAAGACTTTGATTTAGCTGGGTTAGCGGCAGCTCTCTGAAATCAGTACCCGATTGCCAGCCACTATGGTTGTCTACATAACCCAGAAATATGACAGATTGTGGATTGAGCTTATAGGAAAGCAGCAGCTGTGCAAAAACAGACTTATCAATTCTGTTGACCGTATTGTCGTTGAACAGATCTGGATTTCTGAGTGTATGACGATACTGAAGAATGACCCGGAAGAAAGTGCGGGCGTTGAAGTTATAGGCAGCCTGCCATTGGGTGAGATTCGCGGTAAATATTCGGTTCCCGGCCAGGTGCAGGTTCAGGTAGCGATGGTTGACTGTCATATCGATATGGCGGCCCACACGGATATCCGATTCCAATCTGAACATGAAATTATCTGCCTCCCGGCCATTCTCAAAGTCAACTGCCGGTCCGAAATTGAAGAAGCCGTTGATACCCAGGTTGCCCAGGGGTTGAACATCAAAACCCGTCCAAAGCCTGAACATCTTGTAGGTCTCACCATTGAACTGCTGCCATACAAAATCGGGGTTGATCCAGATATTACTCTGCCAGGGTCCGTTAAAAGTAGAACTCCACCAGATACCGCTGATATCCGTAATGCCCGCCTGGGATTCACGTCTGAAACCACCAATATTGGTAGATACATTGTTGTACCAGGATCCTTCTTTTGCCCACCAGGTGCGTTTGACCCAGCCGCGGTACCTGCGATAATCTACCTGGGGTATAAAACCAGCATCGGCCCTTACTCCTGTGCTTCTGCTCTCAAACATGCTTACTATCTCCCAGTTTCTGGTATTATAGCCCGCTCTGAAAAAGTAGGCGTTTCCTGAAAACTGCGAAACCGGTTGATCATTGTCCAGAGCCATCTGCTCTTCATACTGTGTTATTGTATGCAGGTATTGCAGCCGGATGGTCAGCGGGTCCCAGGGCCTGATAAAAGCGTCAATTCCTCCCACCCTGTTAAAATAATCATCGGCCTCCCTGGCTGTATAGAGCAGACCGATGTTCGAGTTTTTACCCACATCGCGCCTGAACCGACCGATCACATTGGTCACCTCCTGATTCACTGAGGTAGCGCCAGAGCTCTGAAAGCCAGGCAGGATCAGGTTATTCACCTGGTCTTGTGCTACCAACAGGCCAACGGCATTCTTATTGATTTTCCCGGTAATCTTACCGCCAAAAGATGGATCGGCTATGGTACGGGTAAAAAAGGCCTGCAAGGGCGTGTTAAAGAAATCTGCACCCTCCAGAAAGAAGGGCCGTTTTTCGGGAAACTGTAATGCAAAACGGTTATTGATATCAAGCTGGGCAGCATCGGCCTCTACCTGGGAAAAGTCAGGGTTTACGGTCAGGTTCATCGTCAGGTCACTGGTAATGCCCCAGCGCATATCCAGGCCTACATTGGTTTCAAAATCTCCCTGTTGAAGATCCCCGTCAGGGAATTCAGTCCTTTCATCTACCCTGCTTGTCGTCAGGGTGGGTACAAACTCAAGATTGGCACCAGGGTTGATGCCCTGCAGTCCTGTTACCAGGTTGGCCTGGCAAAGCAAACAGTTGTTGCCCTGATCAATAGGCATGGAATGGAAAGATTTCTCGATGCTCCTGGGGTAGATTCTTAGGCCGAAAAAACGCCAGGTTTGAATGTCGGCTGTGCTGGGAAATCTCAGAGACTTAAAGGGGATAGCTGCCTCCACCACAAAGCCGGTGGTGGTGATCCGCCCTGCTGACCTCCAGATAGCATCCCAGCTCAGATCACCCTCTCCCTCCTGCTCATCGTAAACACCATCCTGTTGTACGCCAAAGGGGTTTACGGAGAAGAAGAAGGCCCTGCGTCCATCATTAAACGGGTCCAGAAAAAGAGATACAAAATCATTATCGTCCAGCTTGTCGCGATCGTTGATAATGGCGCGGATGGCCTTGGGGTCAGGGTCCACTGCCACGAAAGAGAAGTACAGGTACTCGCTGTCGAAAGCCAGCTTCAGCTGAGTACTCGTTTCAGCCGGTAGATTGTTCCCGGGGTTGGTCTCCATGTCCAGTACTATCACGGAGGCCTCTTGCCAGAATGCTTCATCCAATACACCATCTATCTCAGCCTTCTCCTCTTTGACCTCCTGGATTTGGAATTTTCGGGTTTCAAATTCCTGCGCTGTGGCACTGTGACAAAGCAGCACAAGCAGCGCAGCAATACCGGGTTTTGAGAGTTTTCTATGCATGTTTTTGACCTTTGACAAAGGAATTTAGGCGGTTCATTCAGGCAGGAAAAAGCTTTTGTGGCTAGCAGGAGTGGCAGTGTCGGGTGGGAAGAAAGCCATGAGAAATGGTACCATCCTTAATCCTCAACCCCGGATCAATTCATCAAATACCAATCATAAAAACTTAAAAAATCAGATATTTCTCTTCATCAGAGGGTAACCTTTTAGTCTTTTTGGTATAAAGATGCATGAAAGAGCCCGGACAAGATCATCAGGATAGGCAAAACAGATCTGTTTCGAGTCATATGGCCGGCCGAAAAGGCATATCTGCCATTCCCCCCAGTGTTTTACAAACCAGGGCTTCCAATGATGAATCAGCAGGCAAGAACGAAGGCAAAAAGCCAAATAACACCGGCTTACCAGATAAACTCAAATCCGGTATAGAAAACCTATCAGGATACTCTATGGATGATGTGAGGGTGCATTATAACTCTGCCAAACCAGCCGATCTACAAGCACATGCTTATGCACAGGGAACAGATATTCATATTGCTTCCGGTCAGGAAAAGCACTTGCCCCATGAGGCCTGGCATGTGGTACAGCAAAAAGAGGGAAGGGTGAAACCTACCAGACAGTTGAAAGATATGGTAAACATCAATGATGATACCGGGCTGGAGAAGGAGGCGGATGTGATGGGTAATAAAGCCATTCAACAAGTTAAGAGAGATCATTCTGAGCACAGTCCCCTTTCACTAAAAAGAGTTCAGGATTTCCCGGCAGTAACCCAGGGGGCATTTATTTACCGTTTTGCTCTCAAAAGAATAATTGAGGACAAAAAGCCAGACTCATACTATAAAGGGATAAAGTTTTCGGCCATTCCAACCACCGATGGTAGAATTATTTGGTGTGACCCAAGAAATACCCATGACGTTTTCAATGCACTTTACAAGGAAGGTGTAGGGATAATGCTTCCCGGAGAAGCTGAGGAGATCAGAGGAGCAGGAGTAAATATCGAGCAAGACGGACACAGGGAATTAAATAAAAAAGATCAGGAGTATTATTACATGGGACAGGGTCTAGCATGGACTACACGCATACGGACGTGTACAGCACTGGCGGTCTATGACAGCTACACCGGTAATTCATTTTTATGTCATGCAGATGGAGGAGACGGGAACCTGGGGCGCATAATACAGCATTTGGACCAGTATTTAAGAATGGTTCCTGATCAACGATTTGGCAATACGCTTACTACGAATATTTTCACCGCTGAAGACACCAAACACGATGGAAAAACCTCTCTGTCATTGGTTTTAAAAGCACTAAGCACTTTTGTTTTAAAACACAATAAAATCACACGCGTCCACCCTGAAGACACTATAGCCGTATTTCCGGGAGGACCAGCCAAAAGTCTTCGACCAACAAGCACTCTACTGGAAGATGCTCTCAAAAAACACTCAGATGATAAAGATGCACAAACACGCAAATACATTATTGATGTTCTTCGAAGGAAGCCCGGGTTGGCAACCAAAGTGTATGATGAACTGAGAATGTGCTATCGTGTTCTCGAAGCTGAGGGGCAAAACTCCTCTTTTTTACACCGATATCTGCACTCCTCAGACCTTGAGAGATACAAACACAGAGAGTCCGAAGACCGTTCGGGGCGAGAGCGCAAAACTAAGAGTTCAACTACAACAAGCTCCCTGGCCTTCTCATCATCGCTCACCCCCGGCAAAAGCTGGGCTGATTACTCTGACGAAGACAGCGAATGAGCTCAGGCCAATCCCCACCACCTCAGTTTTTTAAAACAAAGCCAGAATAGTTAAAGGAATCCAATATTTTTGAGTCCCGGTGTTAATACCATCAATACTCTACAAACCAACTATGATCAGAAAACCACTCCTGATACTAGCTTTACTACTGCCCTTGCTGGCTTCAGCCCAGGACCTGAGCTATGCCCGGGAGGTAGTAGACACCCTGGCTTCAAAGTCATTCTCAGGGCGTGGCTATGTGAATTCAGGAGATAAAACCGCTGCGGACTATATCAGTTCCGAGTTTAAGAAGATAGGCTTAGAATCTTTTCAAAGAGGCTACTTTCAAAAGTTCAGCACTCCGGTCAATTCCTTTCCGGGCACCATGGAACTCGCATTAAACGGCATTACGCTAAAGGCCGGTACAGACTATTTGATTGAGCCGGGTTCTCCCGCGGTCAATGGCAGCTTCAGTACGGTCACCATCACTACAGCAGAGATGTTTGACCTTCAGGCCCTTTCAGGAAAGTTAAGAAGTGCAGCAGGTAAGTTCATTGTAATCCCGACTTATGACAAAGGCAGCTACTCCAAAGAGCAACAACAGCAGATTCAGGGAGTGATCAACTTTCTCAGGTATCACCCCGATAATCCGGCAGCAGGATCCGTCATCTTTACCAGGAACAAACTGACCTGGAGCGCCTCTACCCGCCTAAATGCGAAAGCCTCCTTCACGGTACACACTGAAGTCGATGAACCAACAGCCATGGAAAAGGTGAAGGTGAATGTAAAAAACAAGTTCTTTAAGCAATACAAAACCCAGAATGTAATGGGTTATGTAGAGGGAACAAACACAGACTCCCTGATTGTGCTGACGGCCCACTACGATCACCTGGGCATGATGGGAAGCGATGCCATATTCCCCGGAGCCAACGACAACGCAAGTGGCATTGCCATGCTGCTTAGCCTGGCGAAACATTTTCAGGCTAACAAACCCGAATATACTACGGTTTTTATGGCCTTCGGGGCAGAAGAGCTGGGCCTGCTGGGAGCCAAACACTATGTTGAAAACCCGCTCTTTCCGCTCGAGAGCATCAAATTCCTTATCAATTTCGATATCACAGGTACTGGCGATGAGGGCATTCAGGTGGTAAATGGCAAGCTGTACAGGGATAAGTTTGACAGGCTTGTTAAGCTTAATGAGGAACAGAATCTGCTGGCTCAGGTTAAAATCAGAGGTGAGGCCTGCAACAGCGACCACTGCATGTTTCACCAGCAGAAGGTACCCGCTTTCTATATCTATACCCTGGGAGGAATCCAGGCCTATCATGATATCCATGATCGTTCTGAAACCTTACCACTGACCGAGTTTGGTGACTACTTTAAGCTCGTCAAAGCCTTTATCGATGGCCTTTGAGTCAGCGGATTACTTTTTTAAAAAGACAAAAATTCCCCAAATTAGTACTGAGTGTTAACCATTAAGCTATGAAACAACTGACCATACTATTGAGCCTGTTATTGTGCTTCACCGTCTCTTGCAACCGGGTAAAGAATAAAACCAAAGATGTGATCAATAAGGGAGGTGAGGCAGTAGGAAAAGGGGCCACCGAGTTTGTGGAGGGTGTTTCTGAAGGCATCGACCGGACACTGGATTGTGAACTGATTTTATCAGAGGAGCTGATTGACCAGGGTTTGAAAACAGGGAAATTCTCAATTGAGGACCGCACGGTGGGTGGAGAAAATAATCGGTTGACACTCTACCTTATTTTCGAAGAAGATTTTGACGCAAGTTTGCTGGTAAAGGCAATCGATAAAAAAGGGCTTGAAGTTGGTCGGTCCAGGCTACCCGTGCAAGGCAAAGCGGGAGATGCCGGTTACTTCGACTTTCCTTTTGATAAGCGCACTTATATTGAGGTAAAAAGTAAGATTACGATAGAGTAAGACTGACCGCTGGCTGAGACCTGGATCATGACACCAAAAACAATGAAGCAGATTTTAACCCTTATCCTGCTCTTATGGGTAAACTTCCTCTATGCACAGGACCGTAGAATGGTGGAACCTTCCAGTATAGACACCACCATGGTGCTACCTGGGATTACCCTCAGACTCAGTCCGGCTGAAGCCCAAAGCATGGAGTCCTATTTACTGCCGACTGCTCTCATCGATTCTCTCACAAAAGGGATTCAGAATACGCACAGATACTCCAGGGCCATAGAGCAATATCAGATGAAACAGTTTGGCAACCGGATGCAGAGAACGCAAAAAGGACTATCGCTTAAACTTAATAACGGAAGCTGGCAACTCATAGAGGTTGATCCTCAAACTGATGAGATGGACAATGTCTTTGAGCACTATTTTGAAGAATTCGGTTACTACTCTCTCAGGGTGCAATGGGGTGAAGGCAACGGCTATAAACTGGTCAATGCTGAAACCGGAGCTATCACTCATCTTATCGGCAGACCTTTTTTCTCTCCGGATGGAAGTAGACTCATAGCTCTTGGCAACGATATTGAAGCCGAATACAGCCCAAACGGCTTTGAGCTGATGGAAAATGTTGATGGCAAAATCAGCTCACTCGGAAGATACAATCCCGGTTCCTGGGGTTGTATGAGCGCGCTTTGGCTCACAAACAATAGCCTGGTACTGCACAACCAGTCTCTGGAATCAAAACCAGATTCCGGTTGGGGGTATTTTTCTTTTTATACAGGATTAGAACTGATTAAGCCATAGTTGCGGATCAACTTCCCCCACTTCCATCCCTACGGACTTTACCTCTTCTTAATCGTACGGCTTGTATCAAGACCGGCTTCCGCTACGGTAATCAGCAAGGCCAGCTTGATAGCCTCGGCTCCGTTGACATTCATCCACCATTCATCAAGGGAGTGGGCATTGCCACCAGCGCCTCCTCTACCGAGTGTAACGGCAGGTATTCCCAGCGAAATAGGGATATTGGAATTGGTAGAACCCCGGGTCAGTCTCGGCTCCTCATCAAAGAATTCTGTGGCCGCCATAGCACGCTGTACCAAAGCGGCAGTGGCAGCCACCTCTCCGCTGGGTCTGAAACCAATCGGCACCAGCTCCAGCGTGAGCAAATCACCTTTTTTGACACCTTTATTGTAATCTGCGAGGGCCCGGTTCATCGTGCCTTTAAAGATGGCATCAATCTCGTCCAGCCTTTCCGGACTTACCGACCTCATGTCCACTTCCATCCACGATTCAAAAGGGATAGAGTTCACCGAAGTACCTCCTCCCATTCTACCCACATTAAAGCTGGTGCGGGAACCGGCATTGGTAAATTTCGTAGCCTCCTCGGTAAAGTATGAAATAGCCTTACCAATGGCATGATGCGGATTGGCCAGTCCAAACGCTCCCCAGGAGTGACCTCCCGGACCTTTGAAAATAGCCTTGTACCGTTTAGAGCCCAGCCCTTTGTTATTTACTCTACCAATGGCTCCACCATCAATCCCGATCCATGAGTCAATTTTTACCTCGCCCGCCTCAAAGATATGCCTTACACCTCGCAGGTCACCCAGTCCCTCTTCTCCTACCGTACCCACAAAAAGCAGGTCGGCTTCGGTCTGAATCTCAGCCTCCATCATAGCCCGCAGCGTGGTAAGCACCACGATCAAGCCTCGCGTATCATCACCAATACCCGGGGCATACATAGTGTCTCCCTTAAACTTCACCTTCACATCAGTACCTTCAGGAAATACCGTATCCAGGTGGGCATCCAGTGCCACCGTTCTGTCTCCCTTAGTTCCTCTTTTCAGAGCAAGCACATTTCCCACGGCATCAATCCATACCCTATCGGCCCCCGCCTCCTTCAGCATTTCCTTAAATTTCTCTGCCCGTTTCGTCTCCTTAAAAGGAGGCGCCTCAATTTCAGTAAGCATGATCAGGTCGCTTTGTGATCGCTCCTCCAGGGCTTCAATGGTCTCGAAGGCTTTTTGGATTTGCTTTTCAGTCGAAAGCTTCTTGATTTCTTTGGTGTAAGCCTTGTCAATGGCTGGTTTTTGAGCCGATAAGTGAAAGCTGAAGACCATCAGTATCAGCAGTGAGAAAGGGAGTAATCTTTTCATGAAAACAGGTTATGGGTATGTGTAGAAATATAGGGCTTATTTTTAACGGAAATAAGCCTTTTAGGACCAATAGAGAGGGAGCAGAAAAGGAGGCCAGAGAAGAACGACTCATTATTAAAGTTACAGTTTGCCTGTACCCTTATGGATTGACTCCTTTGACAGGAATGACCACTGTAGTGGATGGAGCGGGTTTTCAGAAATTATTCGGTTTTTTTTCCACAAACGAGGGTAACCTTTTGAGCTTTTTGGAATAAAGGGCCATGAAAGAGCGCCAATACGTTCCGCAAAGGCAGGAAGATAACACTGTCGATTACCGCAAAGCTGGCAAAAAAGGAGCCTCCGCCAAACCGCCTGTTCTCAAAATCCAGCAAGGTTCCGGTACTAAACAACAGGGCCATTCAAAAATAAATACCGATCCCCAACTGGAGAAGGAAGCTGATAAGATGGGAAGTCAGGTAAAAGATCTTACGGTACAGGAAAGTGGCTCGGACAAGCAAACTGCTCTAATCAAAACAGCTGAACTTTCGAATAGTACAGCCCCGGTTCAACCCGTCATGAATGGAGATCCTCCGTACGAGATACACCTGCCGGCCATTCTCAGCCCGGAGGCTGAAGCACGATTGCATAATGTTCTGGGCACCCTGACAACTTCGCTTGACAATGACCCTGCACTTCATATACAACGTCTGATTATTTCAATTGAGCAAGAGGGTTTTCTGGATAAAGACGGTAATCCCAGCACCATTGAGGGAGATAACCCGGCCCAGACGGATACCACATTTATTTTTGGAGATGGACTTCCCAGTATTAAAATCACCATGCAGCGTGCCTTTGTAGAGGCTTCGTCTGAAGGCGAAATACTGGGCATGCTGGCCCATGAAGTAGGTGTGCACAATATACCCTCGGATTTTCTTGGTATTGACGATCTCAGTGAAGACACATTTGATCCGGTTTTCACAGATCGGAAACAAGCAAAAGACAATACAGACTCAGGCGGCTACGAATTTGATGACTGGGCCAATCATAGAGAAAAAAGAGATGGCAAGCGGCAACATGACCATGTTATGGTAGCAGACATTCTCCGGAATCTCCCTGAAGAAGGTGGTCCCATTCCACTTACCCGGGCCAATGTGTATTTTCAAACCGTATTGAATATAGGAGACACCCTTTGGGCAAATGAGGACATATCCTCACCACAAAGACGAACACAGGCCAAAGAGTTGATTCATCTGTACCTGGTGGATATTGCCAGGATTATCGGGACAGATGACGGTCGTATGTCACCATTGAAACACACAGGAGCCATATTCGACCTCTACCGGGAAGTGTTCAATTTGGTAATTCTTCCTCGAAAGGGTTCACATCCCTGGATTCCTGCAGAGCTTCCCAAAAGCAGTAGGTTCTCACTGGGCACCAGTCTTGCTCAATTCGTAGGAAAAGTGAAACTCGAAAAACTCAAAGATGGGCCGGATAAAGTAGCTCAGGAAGAAGAACCCGGAGATCCCTATGCTGTGCAAGGGCTTCATCCCGGAATGAGTCAGCAAGACTCTGATGCCCTTTGGAATGAAGCGCTGTAGCCACTGGGAAGCCTCTATCCGGTCAAATGAACATGAGTTATGTGGGCTCAAAAGGAATCTAAAAGCAAATAAGTGAAATGAAGGAAGTATCGAATATTCAAAAGAGCCAGGAGAATCGATCAGTAGCCCATCATATGACCGGGAGGAAAGGTATTTCGGCCATCCCTCCCAGCTATACCCCTGTTCAACGTGCCCATGCCTCAGAAGAGGAAGAGACTATTCAGAAAGCAGAGAAGACCAATAACACCGGCCTGCCTGACAACCTGAAAGCCGGCATTGAGAACCTTTCGGGCTATTCAATGGATGATGTAAAGGTGCATTATAATTCGGCCAAACCTGCCCAACTGGAAGCACATGCTTATGCACAAGGTACCGATATTCACCTGGCCTCTGGTCAGGAAAAGCACCTGCCACATGAAGCCTGGCATGTAGTACAGCAGAAACAAGGAAGGGTGAAACCCACCATACAGCTCAAAGATAAAGTCAACATTAACGATGACACAGGATTGGAAAATGAAGCAGATGTGATGGGAGCAAAGGCCCTGCAACTGGCCGCAAAACCTTCTTCCAAAAATACCCTGCCTTTGAGTACCCCGGAAGAGAAGCAAGGCCTATCTGTATTTCAATTGCTCCCATGGCCCAAAAAGAAGGACCGCCCGAAGTGTAAAGACACCTCCTGGGAGGAAGAAGAAGATGAAATAAAAGAACTCTACGAATGGTGTAATACAAGAGAGGAATTTGACCTGATCATTGCCTCCATGGACTACGATAAATGGTCGGAGATTGTGGCAAAATATTCGGAAAGGCTTCACACTGAAATGGAGTCTATTAGCGGTTTAGGTGAAATGGCCTCCCTGATAGAGTTCTTTGATGCTTTAAAACCTAAAGCACCGACACCTAAAGTGTATGATATGAGCACATACACCTTCCCCAGTGATAGGTTGTCAACCCTTATCGGAACAAAAGGTTTGACGGACGAAAACCTGGAATCGGTTGGATTGAGGTCATTTGTCGGCACCTTAAAACTGGCCGATCAACAATACTCAAAGCACTCATGGGAAAAGACGGAAAACAGTGCGCTGATGAGTCTGGAGGAACGTACTGAGAAAAATGCTGAAATTGCTGACGCCCTCGAAGAGGTGACCACTGCTCTCGATGAGTTGTGTAAAGAAAAAACTCGCTTGGATGCTGAAGCCGCAGCCGCGGCTCTCTATGCACTGAATGTCGCTACAATGGTTACCAATGCTACCGCACTTCCGGCTTTTGCAGGCGTAAATGGCAATCCCCTGGCCAAGTCCATTTGGGAGGCTTCAGTTGCTAATGCCGGTAAAACCGGATACATTCAGGTAGATGACACCATATACCCCAAGGCTACGGTAACCACGGCAACAGCCCTGTTAAGAACCTTCTCATTTGCCTACACCGCTGTATACCCTAACGGAACACAATACCTGAGCAACCCACATACGCCAGGTGGAGGAAATCCCTCCGATAAAACAGGCCATTCAAACATGGAATCAAGGACCTCAAAGTACCAGGCAGATTTTATCGCCACCTGGGGAGGAAGTGTTACCGTAGTACATATTAATTCAGATTCGGTTTAACACGGATAATCAACAATCACAAATTCAATTTCTCGAGTTGGCACAGAGTTTCAGAAGTTTATTATATTTGCACCGACCGACTAGTCGGTATGTACTTATCAAAAATGGAAAGCAAAAGACAACAGGTCATTGATGTGGCTACCAGACTCTTTGCAGAGCTCGGTTTTGAGAACACCTCCATGGCCAGCATATGTGCTGAGGCAGGAGTATCAAAGGGGCTGATTTATCATCACTTCGCCACAAAAAACGAGCTTCTCCGAGAGATATTCTCTGCCACTACCCTACGCATGATAGAAATCAGCCAGGCTTCAGAGGCTACTTCAGCACCACATGAACAGCTGGCGACCCTCATATCGCAACTCTTTAAACAGTTGCAGGAGGACAAGTCCTTCTTTCAATTAAACCTCAATATCATGCTTCAGCCAGGTACCAGAAGTATTCTCCATGATCTGATCCAGGAAAGGTCTGCACACCTGATGACCTCGGTCAGGCACATTTTTGACCAGATAGACCCGGATAACAGCGAACTGTGCAGCTATATGTTTATTGCCGAACTGGATGGCATTGCCCTGGACTTCCTCAGCATCTTCGATAGCTACCCCATAGAAGCACTCAAAAACCACATGATCAACAGATACAGTAAGGCATGAATTTTATCAAAACAACACCCGATCCTACCATTCAGAAATTCAGAACACAACTCTATAAGGAGTTCACGGCTCCCCTGGACGCAATGTGGGAGTTGCTCCATATCGCCTCCTCAGAAACCTACCTTGTCAAAGATGAGGATCTGACCCTGGGCTATTGCTGCATAGATGCAGAAAACAGCCTCAATCAAATCTACCTCATCAGCTCGCACAAATACCTGATGGATGGTGTATTGGAAGCTCTTATTGCCTCCGAACTGATCAATTCGGCCAAACTGAGTTCTATAGAGCCCTTCTCCTTCAACGCCTGCCTCTCCCGCTCCACCAGTACTAAAATCAATACTTTCAATTACCGCCACAACGACCAGCAAAACCAAGAGGTGGTCGATACCTCCATCACCCTGAGGCCTGTCATTGAAGATGACCTTGGGACGGTAAAATCTTACTTTAAGGAGGAAATTGGTTTTGATGATCAGTTTGGTTACACAGAAAATCTCCTTGAACGCCAGGAGCTGTACCTGATAGAAAAGGCGGGCAAGCTCATCGCCACAGGTGAATGCCGCCTGAGTGATAGCCAACCCCAATATGCAGATGTGGGGATGATCGTGAAGCAAAACCAACGTGGCAAGGGACTGGGGGCCAAGGTACTTTCCGAACTGGCCAAACTAGCCAGAAGTAAAGAGCGCATTCCAATTTGCTCTACCACAGTCGATAATATCGGGTCCCAAAAAGCAATCCTCAAAGCTGGTTTCCATCGTACCAGCATCATTTTTGATTTAAGCTTTTAACAGGCGGCATCCAGAGGACAACCATAGATTTTCGGCTTTCGCAGGATCGAACAGGATTTTTTGAGGTACTTTTTGCTCACTTTTTCAGAACTTAAGCACTAAGGACTGTAAGCCTATGAGTTTTTTTAAAAAGATATTTTCTTCTTCCAAAGAAGAATTTCAGGAGCCGGAAGTACTCCTCCAGGAGGAATCACCCCTATGCCCTGTTACTGCCGTTGTAGAACAAGACAATCGCGCAGCACACCTTTATCTATGGGGGCCTGAGAATTCAAATTTCGGTACGAAGTCCTGCTGGGTAAGAAACCTGAAACCCGCCCCGGAAAAGACCAACAGCCGGGAGATGAATAAAGGCATTGCCCCAATGCTTGAAAAGGCATATTGTCGTTTTCCTGAAGGGCAATCTGCCCTTAAAAAGGAAGACCTCAGTTTTGTCTGGTTGGAAGAGGGTGATGGTGTGGCTCTGATGGAAAAGACCGAGATTATCGCCATTATTCCTTCCTGGAGCGGACATGGAGGTTTTTTTGGTTACGCGCGCGATGCCAAAGGACAAGAATCCATCGGTTGGGAACTCCGCGACACCAATGAAATGCACACCAGGGTCAGCGAGGCCCGCGAGTGCTGGGAGGCCTGGGATACAGAAACAGATCCTTTCAGCTTGCACCAACCTGGGATGCTGGAACTCTATGAAGAGGCCCTGGGTAAGCATGATAAATACTATGCTATTGACAACAGGGAATGGCCTCCAAGGGGCCTTTATGTGAGAAACGGCCCTTCCAAAGCAGTTTGTGTCACCGTGGGACTATCCTTGGTACCACAACCTCAGGTAGAAATGTATGTTGAAGACAGGATGTCTCACAACAGGATAGAGCTGGGAATGATGCTCAATGGCACTTTGAGTGAAGATGAACTGGATTCGCTTGCTTCCGGGGTCAGCGGTCAGGCCGCCATTCCCTGGAGCAATATTACTTTTCTGGGCGAAGGCCATACCATCAATCTGAGTATTGGGGGTGATCATGACAAGACAGCCGTACTCCTCACTTCAGACCTCAGTTGCTTACCGATATTGGATCTGGGCGTTTATCGTGACTCTGCTATCAGGCTGCTCTGGATGATTCCCATTACCACGAAAGAGCGGGAGCATATCATGGAGCATGGTAGTGAGACCCTGATTCGGAAGCTTAATGAATTCGGAGATGAGGTATACTCACTCGATCGGGCCGAAGTCTCTTTTTAATTACATCATTTCGCGCTCATTGCAAACGAGCTCCCGCAGAGCTCCTGATCGTTTTATTTAAATCATATCATACAATTTTATCTCCTATTGATTACAAAAAGAGATATTTTTTCTAAATTCAGTGGAGTCATCAGAACCACAATTTTTTAGAAATCATATCATGAGTTATTTAGGATATCCTCGCCTGCACTTCTCCGGCAAGTTTCAGGCCGCCCCTTCTACTGTCAACAATGATCCCGCACACTTTAATTCAGACATTTTCACGCCAAATGATCAGGAACCCGGCAAGGGTGCCAGCAATGGTTGGTGGAACCCAAATGGTTCAGCCTATTGGCGATTCAGAGATACCAAGGTAGAAAGTGTAGTTTATAAAGATGGCTCTACCTCTCTGATTCAGTCAAAGGAATCGTTGATCGGCATGCCCATTAACGGTGGAGACGGACAGGTACCTGGTAAGCTGGTAGACCTGGATCCTGAACAACAGATGGTATCAGAAATCTGGGGTTTTCAAATCAAGCTCGGCCAATCTGAAACCACAGGAGGTTATGTAGAAAATGTTCAAAATGGTTTTACAGGCGATTACCTGGAAGCAGCTTTTTCCGACATCTGGGTACGTTATCCAAAAGGCCAGCCTGACTCTTTTTTCAGCGCTGTCTATCAGTCTCTTATTCAAAACATCAGCTGGTCAGACATGATCAACTCGAAATTTCTGGATGAGCTGAGAGATGCCAAAGGCAAGTTGCCCGATACACTATCCATTAAGTTTACGGTAGATGGTTTTGATGATGACATGACCTCACCTGAATTTACCTGGGGCCGGGTGGTTGGAGCCATAGGACCCTATGAAGAAACGGAACCTGCCTACTTTGTTAATGCCCGCTATCTGCGACCGGTAGCACTTAACCAAAAGGGCGGGGCGGTGCTCAATTTTGCCCCTGCCAGAATCGACAAAAAGAACGCTACCCTCTTTTTGGATATGGGTAACAGCCTGCTAACCTCCGGCTCCGGTGGACCTACACTGGATATGGGTAAAATGGAGGTTGGGATACTTGAGCTGGGAAGTGGCCGGAAGCCCGATGTTTTTCATGCCATCGGGGGACTGGAGTATACAGCAGAAACTTTTATTACTGAAAGAGCAGGCATTGCAGAGTTTGATCTGACTCCCGCCATGATGAAACTGGCCTCAAAAAATCCATTGGCCATAAGAGGCTTTAACCCCTACTCTCAAAGCCCTGATACCCCAAGCATACTACTGGCTGAAAATGATGAAGGTGCCTTTGTGCGCGCAGATAAGTTTGTTTTCAGGCTTGATGCAGGTACTGAAGCCGAAGTAGGCCTGTATGCCACCAAATATGGTGACCCCATTGCCAAACAGGACATCCGCCTGGTACACAACAACAGCCTTATGCTGGGCCAGGTGACTCAGGGGCCCATATCCGGACCTCCTGTAGGCGAACCCAGAAGGGCCCTTAAGTTTGCGCATAACGGTTCCGGCAAAAAG
Source organism: Roseivirga sp. (assembly GCA_021404565.1). Taxonomy (GTDB): domain Bacteria; phylum Bacteroidota; class Bacteroidia; order Cytophagales; family Cyclobacteriaceae; genus Roseivirga. Next base: position 84,415 of record JAAWWF010000040.1, read on the forward strand.
AAGCGAGGTGTATTTGAGGTCACTACAGACAAAAACGGAAAGGCGTCCTTTCAACTCAAAGCCGGTGACCCCGGCAACCCTCGTGGTTATATCGATGGGCAGGTATATGGGGTTCAGTATTTATGGGAGGGAATTTCCGAAAAGGAATACAATGCCAATAGTACCAACATGATCAGTGTACTGGTATTTGACGAATATAAGCTGAAAGGCCAACCTACCTGGATACGAGATGTTCAACCGATTCTGAGTCAGTATGCCAACCTTTATCCGGTGATGAAGAACATACTGGACCTGAACTCTTACCACAGCGTGGTTGACCGAAAAGATGCCATGAAGCTCGTTTTCAGTCAGGATGTGAAGAACCCAAATTACATGCCGGTGACCCGAGACCTTTCTACGCCTAAGAAGCAGATGCTTCTTGACTGGCTGGACCAGGACAAGCCTCGCTATATGCAAATCAACTCTGTCGAAGACCTGAGACAAGCCTTGCAAATAGCCATTGAATTGGAGCACTCTACCCTTCCCCCATATCTCACAGCTTATTTTTCCATCAAGCCTGGTCAAAACAATAAGGCCTCCGATATCATTCGCAGTGTAGTGATGGAAGAGATGCTTCACATGTCACTGGCCTGTAATATGCTCAATGCCATAGGTGGCAGTCCGGCCATTAACAAGCCAGGCTTTGTGCCCATCTATCCTACCGGGCTGCCGGGCAGTCTGGCTCCGGGTCTTACTGTAACCCTTAAAAAATGTTCTATCGATCAGATCAGGGATGTGTTTATGGCCATTGAGGCTCCTGAAGAACTGGTGGTGCCCTATACGGATTGGGAACCCTCAGACCCCGACCTGCCCAACACCATAGAGCGCAACCAGATGACTATAGGTTGGTTTTACCAGCATATTGCCCATGGATTCAGGCACCTGGTTAAAAAACTTGGTGCAAAAGCCGTATTTACCGGTGATGTTGCCAATCAGCTTACCAGCTGGCATGGTACAGGTGATATGATTACCGTTACCAACCTGAAAACTGCACTGGCGGCCATTCATGAGATTGTGGAACAAGGCGAAGGAGCCGGTCCTTATAACCCGGGAGACGGCTATGATGAACTGGCACATTACTACAAGTTTTCGGAGATTGTTGAGGGGCGTGAGATCGAAATTCTGGATCATGAGCAAGGCTTTGCCTATACGGGTCCTGCTATACCCTTCGATACATCCGGAATTTTCCCGATGATAGATAATCCGGGAATGCATCGATACTCAGATAAGTCAAGAGCCCGGATTCCATCTGAGGAATTCAATAAATCTTACACGAGCCTGCTCCATGCCTTGCACATCACCTTTAACGGCCAGCCTGAATACCTCACCAAGGCCATTGGTATGATGTTCTCACTGACGGTTCAGGCAAGGAACCTGATGAGTATTCCGATAGAACCTGATTCAGAGTTCACAGCCGGTCCGAGCTTCCGATATTACCCGATCAATTACGACAGCTAAGCAAAAACAACTTTAAAAAGCAGATTAACATGGCCAAGCGCAAAACAATTAAAGTCTGGATCGACACAGACCCCACCTTTGGTGATCCCAACGGGGACTGTGATGACGGTTACTGCATCATCGCCCTGGAGCATGCCAAAAACATAGAAATTGTGGGTACCAGTCCTGTATTTGGCAATACTACGACCGCCAATGCCTACGCTAAGCTTCGCGACCTGAAGGATATGTTTTACCCCAACCTGCCCATCGCCATTGGTGCGGAAGATGTTCTTGCCCTCAACAATCATAAAAAAGAGGCCAGCTTCATCAAGACAGAGACCAGTCCGGCAGTAGAAGCCATGGCCACTGCTTTGACTGACCTTAAAAATGGACAGAAGATGACCATCGCGGCCATTGGCAGCCTGGTAAATGTGGCTACACTTCTGATCATGCACCCTGAGCTCACAGACAAGATCGAATCTGTGGTAGTAGTAGCCGGCAGGTATGACCATACCCAGCAGTTTAAGTTTGGCACCAATCCGGGAGGTATTTTCCGAGATCTTAATTTCGATGTTGACCCTGCTGCCTTTTATGTACTGCTGAATGCACCGGTAAAAACCGTACTCGCGGGTGTGGAAGTATCGCAAACCATGTGGATTTATAAAAGTGACCTGGACCTTTTCAAGAAAAAGGGCAGTACAGACATCCAATACATGGCTGAGCAATCGGCCGACTGGTTGGCACTCTGGGAAAGCTTTGGCAATGAAATCAATCATCCCAAAATCCCTATCCACGGCTTCCACCCTTTCGATCTGTTTGCGGGAGGCTTTATCATCAATCCCGATTGGTTTAAGGGAGAATATCGTATGGCCAGCACCCCCGTTTTTCCGGACGATACCCTGCCAGACGAGACTAACGTATATAAACCCTATCTGGTGGCTCCACCCGAAACCTGTATGAAAACACCTCGCTCAAAGAAGAAGGAAGAGAAGCTTGCCAAAACACCGGGGGTGGTCTATTACCTGGAGTCTGTCACCAGTGATTACAAAAAGGATATGATCAAACTTCTGTTGAAGTCACAGAAATAGGCTTTAACCGCACAACACCAGTCGCTCGGTTTTAGCGAGTGACATCCGGTACCCGAACTAATTCATATAAAGTCCATCAACAATCCCCCAGCGAAGTAGGAATAGACTGCCTGCTGTTAAAATAGTTATTGGGATCCCACTGGTTTTTCACATCTACCAGGCGTTCCAGGTTCGTCAGGAAATAAAGTCGTAAAGCACCATCTCTACCCACCACATCATTCAGGTGGCTATCGCAGTAATTATAGTAGCAGCCATCCACATTATCAGTAGGGTCCAGATCAGGGTTAGGCACATGACCGGTATCTGCATACATGGCTGCGTAAAAGCCGTTGATCCATTCCAGGTGGGCCGGGTCATTTTCTTCAAAGGTCCAGTAAGTTTGATATTGCAATTTCATAATGGAGCTGCGTTGGGCAATGGCGGTGGCATCCGAGGGCACCTGATTGATAATGCCTCCGTAACTATCCACCTGCAAAAGGCTTTGTTTCATATCATCTGCCGTGAGCCCATCAGGAATAATCTGGAGCTGCTCAAACAGCGTGGCTACCTGCTTATAGGGGAACGCCTTTCGCATATAAGCAGACTTGTATTTACCCCGCTGGTTGGCTCCCGATCCATTGAGCGTCTGTACCGCTTCATAAAAGGTATAATCTACCGTAGGCGCTGAAGAGGGATGAATATGCGCTCCGGCAAAGCCGAGAATAGGGTTTTGGGGAATCCTGTGAGGACAAATTTTAAAAAGGTCATCCAGAAAATCCTGTACTGCTTTTTCGCGCAGGTCCCGCTCGGTTAAGGTGTTTTGCAAGGCCGTTTGGAGCACCAATTGAATCTCTCCGTTAGCACTATGATTGAGCTTAAAGAGCCCGAACTGATTCCAGTTATCCGGTTGAGATGCGAAGTCGGCATAGGCATTCAACAAGGCAAAGAGATTGTCGACTGTCAGGTCTGACCAGCTCCATGAAACCGTAGTAATGAGGGCTCTTTGCGGGGCATCCGGCAGGGTTTTGAAATAGTAGCGGCTGATCACTCCGAAGTTACCTCCACCTCCACCTCTCTGGGCCCAAAAGAGGTTTTCTTCAGCTCCGACTGAGTCCATAGAAACATAGACATTCTTTGCTGGTTGTGTCGCATCAGGTTTCACCGCTATATCCACTCCGGTGAGCCAGTCAACCGTGAGACCATTAAGTCGGGAAAGTAATCCGTATCCCCCACCACAGATATGCCCCCCAAGCCCTACAGAGTAGCAGGATCCGGCTGGAAGTACCTTGCCATAATCGCGAAACAATACCTTAAAGGCACTCCAGTTGGTGCCACCCGCATCCAGATAATATCCCTTCTCTTCATCATAACCTACCTCTCCCAGAGGACCGACATCAATGACTGCCATTGTTGAAGCATTGTACACAAAGTCCTCGTAGCAATGTCCTCCCCCTTTAATTTTTACATTCCTCCCATACAGGCTTATGGCATCTTCCAAAGCAGCAGCTACGCCCTCTCCGGTATAGCATAAATATATAGCCTGCAGGTTTTCAGCAAACCAACGCCTGTTAAAGCCCTGTTGAAAACTAGGAATTTGAGTGACATCGTCATTGGCGGTAATCTTTACATATGGCTCCATGTTGCTTTCTTTGGCTTCATTTTAATATCCGAATATTCCTTTCTATTCACAAGAAATTTAAAAAAATGTACAACTATTTTGTAGGCAAGAAAAACCAGGCCACTGGCTTCCCTTTTTCAAGCCCTGCTCTGGACGGAGCTAAGTCTCTGCCACTATAATCTTCATCGACATCCTTACAATCTCAAGGCAACTGTTTGTTTGCAGTAAAAGTGGTTTACACCCGGCAGGATTTGCTTAAATTCGCCTGCAAATCTCACAGAAAGCAAAAAGCCCCCTATGCCCCACTTTATTATCGACTGTTCGGAAAATGTAATCTCAGACACCTCCCAGGAAAATGTAATCTCAGAAATCCATAAAGTCGCTGTGGCTTCGGGACTCTTCGCGGAAAATGACATTAAGGTCAGAATGAGACCTTTTGAGATCTACCTTGTTGGTGGAAAGCAAGTAGACTTCATTCATATATTCGGCAGCATTATGCAAGGTCGAACTGAGGCTCAAAGAGCGGCACTTTCAAAGGCCATGGTTGGCAAGCTCAAAACGCTGTTTCCCAGTGTACCCTTTATCGCTATGAACGTAGATGAGTTTGAGAAGAGCACCTATTGCAATCTGAACAGCCTCTAGTCCCTCGAATTTGCTATCTTAGGTTTGTCGTTTTTATGGTCGGCCTTTATTGCCTGCCATTTATCATTAAGCAACCGGGCATAATATGCAATTCATAACAATGGTACCCGTACTCCCCACCGCTGATATGGCCAGGGATGTAAAGTGGTATGAAGAAAAAACAGGTTTCTCCCCCGTCTTCGGAGACAAAATGTACGCTGGCCTGCGCAGGGACAATATGTCCATTCATCTGCAATGGCATGCCGACACCAAGGATGACCCCTTATTAGGTGGTTCGGTGATCAAGATTTTTGTCGATGATGTAAAGGCGCTCTTTAATGAATTTGTGGAACGTGGCACCGTTACTGAGGATAAACTTCAGCTTAACACTCCCTGGGGCACTCACGAATTCGGCTTCTTTGATCTCAACAGTAATGCCATCTTCTTTGTAGAAGATATCTGATTCGATCATTCCCCACATTTCCATCTCCCCTGACCATGATTACTATGAAATTCAAGTTCGTTCTGCTTACCCTTTTGTCATTGAGTCTCTCTGTCAATGCTCAAAGCGCCAAAAAGAAAAAACAGGTAGAAGATATCGCCAATAAAATAGCGGCTTCCATTGAAGAAAATAACGAAGAGTTTCTTACTGATATTTTTGATCTCAAAGCCTTCTCAGAACGCATCCTTATCAATGGACCATCACCTGATCTTCAAAGGTTCAATAAGGGTTTTTTGACCGGCATAAGTAAACGCCCTTTGCTCAGCACCCTACTTTTGGAAAAGGTAGTGGCTTCGGGGGCTGATTATGAATTTCTAAGAGTCTACTTCGATAAAAAAGACCCTCATATCGTTTTCAGGCTTTTCGGTGAAGACGGCATCAATTACCATGACTTTTTGCTTCAGAAGGTCAAAGGAAAATACAAGATCATTGACATGTACTTCTACCTTAGTGGCGAGTATCTGAGCGCTACTTACCAAAGGCTGTATATCATGACCGGGAAACAACACTTTGATGCCTCCCAAACAGCAGGCATGTCTGATCTCACTCTGGAAGATTTAACGAAAGTATCAACCGCAAGAGGTCTTGTGCAGCAAGGTGAGTATGAGGCAGCCAGAGATTTGATTGAAGGGATGAATGAGGGAGTCAGAAACGAAAAGCTCTTCAAAATCCTGGAATTGCAGATAAAATCCAACCTAAGTGATGAAGGTTACCTGGAAGCAATAGAAGATTATAAAAGAGTTTTCCCTGATGATCCCAGTGTTGATTTAGTCTCTCTTGACCTTTTATTGCTGAATGAAAAATTTATAGAAGCTCATGAAGCAATAGACAATCTGAACAAACGAGTGGGAGGGGATACTTTTCTTGATTTCTATCATGCCAGCATATACTACGCTCAGAGTGATTTTAAAAAGGCTGAGAAACTGTTTCTGAGATTTATAAGCAACCATCCCAACAATGAGGATTGACCATACTATTTACTGGGCGTGTACATTGATTCTGGGAACTTCAAACAGGCTGTCAGCACTTTAAGAGAACTGATTGAAGAAACAGATGTGCTATTGGAAGATCTTGCTGCGATGATTGAAGAGGAACCCACCTATGCTGACTTCACAGAGTCAGTAGAATATAAAAACTGGAAGAAACAGAAAAACTAGTCCCCTGTGCTTACCTCACCGGTCAAACAAAAACTAAATAGAAACAGAAAGGCAATTGCCCTGGTTACACCAACTAGTATCCCAGGCAGCGTTCTGCTAAAAAGAATATGAAAAAGATGGCCCTCCTATTTGCTTTTACCCTCATACTGGCAAGTTGTGGTGGAGATGATAGTGATGATACCCCTGTACCTGGAGGTAGTTTTGAAGGAAACGTAACCCTGAGCACACAAGCTGAGGTGGATGCCTTTGGTACTCACGGATATGAGACTATCAACGGAGATCTGGATATAGCGGTAGACCTGGAAGATCGCGATGCCATCTTACACATTGCGAGGTTAAGCTCTGTTAGAGAAATCACAGGTAACCTGACTATTTTTGGTACTTCAGAACTCGTGGATTTATCGGGTTTGCATCAACTCAGAACAATCGGAGGCAGCCTTACCATCAGCAGAAATCAGAGCCTGGCCAACATCAATTCATTTTCACGACTGACACACATCGGTGAGTGGATCAGCATTTTTCGCAACAATGCTCTAATAAATCTGGACTCTCTGATCAATATTACCAGTAGTCCGGCTGGAATCACAATTTCTGAAAACGATAACCTGACTGACATAGACGGACTAGGCGGCATCACAGCTTCGAGGGGTTCAATTCAGGTCCATCAAAACCGATCTCTGCTCAACCTTGACGGACTCAACAATATAGAATCGTCATACGAATGTATTTCAATCACTAACAATGCCTCGCTTACAAAGCTGGATGGAATCAATCAACTCACAACCATTGCCATAGCGAATATTATCATTACTGAAAACGATGCTCTTACAGAAATAAGTGGCTTTAACGGGCTTCCCCGGAACATCTGGATTCAGATTAGCGATAATCCCTTACTCAGCTCTATTTCAGGCTTTCAACAAGCGAAAACGGTCGGTGTATTATATATTTTCAGAAACCCCTCCATTTCAGATATCAGCGGCTTTAACGCTCTGAAGCATGTAGAGGGTGACTTCGCCATTGCAAATACGCAAATCACCAATCTGGATAGTTTTTCTGGTCTGGACTTTATCGATAAAGACATGATCATCGATAACAATGAGAACCTTGCCAACCTGTGCGGTCTTAGAAATGTACTCGAAACCAATGGAGTAAGCGGGGAGGTGAACATACGCTACAATGGCTACAATCCCACCGTGGCTGATATAGTGGCCGGAAACTGCCAAAACTGATTATCCCCCATTTACCTCCGGCAATAAAAAGAAACAGGCTAACCAGTATATCTGAGAATAAATAGCGGCTTTTATTCCGATGTCGAGAAAGTTTTCTTCGATCTTTTTCTCACTCATGCAACTTTCTTTTCAACACTACATCATTGCATTAACCTATTAATTTTACTAAAATAGCAATACCACTTTTTAGTATTGAAAAATGAAAGAGCTACAACTTGGAGAATTTGAGGAGATCGTGCTGCTCACAGTCGGCATACTGCATGGCAATGCCTATGGGGTAACTATCCGCAATGAAATAGAGAATCGCCTGAGTCGTGAGGTAAGTGTGGGTGCCTTACAAACCACCTTACGCAGACTCGAAAAGAAAGGCTTTGTGAAGTCTGCTCACGGGGAGGGTAACCAGGCCCGGGGAGGCCGGCCCAAGCTGTATTTCACCATTACTGCCCACGGACAAAAGGCCATTTCCAGTTCGCGCGAAACCCGCAATGCCCTGTGGGATGCCTTACCACAGCTTATCGCCAAGCCTGAATAAATGGGTAACATCAATCAACAGCCGCCTCATTTCTTCCGGAAGCTTTTCCGAGGATTCTGCAAGCCCTCGCTCCACCCCTACCTGGAAGGAGATCTGCTGGAACACTTTCAGGAAAAGGCACAAACACATGGGCTGAAAAAAGCACGCTGGCGATTTGCCAAAGATGTGATTAAGCTTTTCAGGCCCGGTATAATACGGTCATTTATTCCATCTCAAAAACTCAACCACGCTGATATGTTCAAACATAACCTTCTCATAACGCTAAGAAATGTCAAGCGAGACTTTAGCAGCTTTATCATCAATCTTTTAGGCCTGGTCACTGCCTTAACGACAAGCTTGTTTATCTACCTCTGGATAACTGATGAGGCCTCTGTCAATGATTTTCACATCAAGGGAGATCGGCTTTACCAGGTTTTTCTGAATGAGCCCACGCCCTACGGTGTAGAAACAGACCCTGGCACCCAGGTGCAATTGGCCGGCACACTCAAAGATGAATTTCCCGAGGTGGATCAATCGGCTGCCGTTATTCCTTATGAGTGGTTTGATGGGGAGAAGTTCGTGCTCTCCGATGGAGGCGAACGATTCACCTCCTCCCGTAACCAATTTGCCACGAAAGACTATTTTCAGCTCTTTTCCTTCAATATCATCCGGGGTAATCAAGCTGCACTGTTAAACGATAAACGCTCCGTAGTGATCTCTGCGGAGCTGGCAGATCGGCTATTTAAAAGTTATGACGCAGTGGGTAAAACACTGGAATGGCTCCATGAAGATTATGGTGGACTCTACCAGGTATCTGGCGTTTTTGAGACCTTAACCTCCAGCTCCACCCAGCAATTTGACGCTGTATTTCACTTTGACATCATCAAAGAAGACGAAGGAGATAGCTGGCTTGAATGGACAGAAAGTGATCCCTCCACCTTTGTTACTTTAAAGCCGAAAGCCAACCCGGAGCTCTTTAATGATAAGCTAAGCAAGCTTGTTAAAAGTAAAAACAACAACCTGCAAAGCTATCTGTTTGCCCAGCCCTTCCCCGACACCTATCTGTATGACCGCTTTGAAAACGGAATTCCTGTAGGTGGAAGAATAAGTTATTTAAAACTCTTTGGACTGATAGCGGTCTTCATTCTGCTCATAGCCAGCATCAATTTCATGATCATGTCCACCGCCAGGGCCAGTAAGCGCATGAAAGAGATTGGGATTAAAAAAGCCATGGGGGCCGAACGGGCACACATTGCCATGCAGTACCTGATCGAGTCTGTTAGCATCACTATGATCGCATTGATCATATCTCTCGCACTGACCTGGCTCTTTCTGCCTCAATTCAATCAAATGGCAGGAAAACAGATTTCTATGGACCTGGATCCGGAACTGATACTTTACCTCATCCTGGCGGCCATCACCACAGGGGTTCTTGCAGGCAGCTATCCCGCACTGTACCTTTCTGGCTTTAACCCGGTAAGAGCGCTAAAAGGTCAGCTTAGCAAAAGCCTGAATGGCCAGATCACCCGAAAAACACTGGTAGTTTTTCAGTTTGCTATCTCAACCATTCTTACTGTGGCTGTAATAGTCGTTTCACAACAAATCAACCTGATCCAATCCAAAGACCTTGGTTTTGATAAGGAGAACCTCATCTGGTTTACCATGGGAAAAACAGATAGTGAAAAGAACGGAGGTGTAGACGGACTTTCGCCAGAAAGGATTGAAAGCTTTCTACAATTACTAAATAACACTCCGGGTGTACAGCACAGCTCAAATTTCGCTCATAATGTACTCGGGGCTTATGGCACTACCACAGGCCTTAGCTGGGATGGTAAAGACCCGGCAGTAAACGCACTCTTTGCCCAAATAGCGGGAGGATATGAATTTATAGAAACCATGGGTATGGAAATGAAGGTGGGCCGGAGTTATTCCAGAGACTTCTCATCCGACCTGGATAAGATCATACTCAATGAAACTGCCATGGCTGCCATTGGATATGAAAACCCCATTGGCAAATCTATCAACCTTTGGGGGCAAGACAGAGAGATTATCGGGGTAGTGAAAGATTTCCATATAGATATGCTCTATCAGGACATCAAGCCCGCCTTTATTTCTCTTTCAAGCAACGACTTTGCCTCTCAGGTTATGGTCAGGATGTCGGCAGGAGATCACAAAGCCACGATTGACCGGATCAAGCAGGTATATGAAGATTACTTTATTGCCGGTATCCCATTCGAGTTTCAGTTTTTGAATGAAGATTACCAGCGATTTTATGCCCGGGAATTCCGTGCAGGAGTCTTCACCCAATATGCTACGGCTATCGCCCTTTTTATTACCTGCCTTGGTTTGGTTGGTTTTGCTTCATTTACACTACAAAGAAGACTCAAAGAGATTGCCATTCGCAAAGTATTGGGTTCTACTCCCTGGCAGGTGCTGGCACTCTTATTCAGGTCATTTCTCATACTGGTGCTGACAGCCATGGTTATTGCCCTGCCTGCGAGTTTTTTCATTTCAAAAAGCTGGCTCGATACCTTCGCTTATCGGGTGGATTTAGAAATCTGGTTTTTCCTGGTAGCTGGTCTCTCGGTTATGCTCATTACCATTGCCACCGTAGGCTATCAGACATTAAGGGTTAGCAGAACTAATGCGGTAGAACATTTAAGTCTGGATCAATAAGATTTTTATAGAATATGGATCAGGCACCTTCTTTTTTCAGAAAACTTCTTAAATGGTTTTGCAAGCCCTCGCTCCACCCCTACCTGGAAGGTGATCTGCTGGAACACTTTCAGGAAAAGGCACAAACACATGGGCTGAAAAAAGCACGCTGCCGATTTGCCAAAGACGTGATTAAGCTATTCAGACCTGGAATTATACGGTCATTTATCCCAACTCAAAAACTCAACACCTTTACCATGTTACGCCACACAATTACCATCACTGCACGCAACTTCAAGCGGCATACCAGTACTTTTCTTATCAACCTGCTGGGCCTTTCCTCAGGCTTGATTGCTGTATTGTTTATTTACCTCTGGGTAAACGATGAATTGAACTTCGACAAGCTTCACGAAACGGACGCTCAGCTTTATCAGGTAAGGCTCAATTTTGCAGCTCCCAATGGGGTGAATACCGTTGTCTGGACACCAGCCCCACTGGCTCCGGCTGTTCAGGGCACTATTCCGGAAATTGCGCTGGCGAGCAGGCTCTTTGCCGGTAGCCAAAACGGGGTAGTATCCCATCAGAAAGGACCTGAAATCAGGGCACGTGAAGTTTTTGCCGATAGAAATCTCTTCTGGGTGTTTTCATTTGGACTGATTGAAGGGAATATTGATAACATCGTTCCTGACCTTAAATCTGTGGCCATATCTGACCAACTGGCATTGAAGCTCTTCAATACTACAGACAAGCTCATAGGCAAGACAATTCACCTGGATAAGGATGACCTGACTGGAGATTATCTCATCTCCGGGGTTTTCAAGGCTCCACCTGGCAACAGCAGTTTGCAGTTTGATGCTGTCTTTTCTATGGAGCAGCTACTGATCAAGAGTCCGCAAATGAACCAATGGAACTACAACAATCCAGACACTTACCTTGTGCTAAAGCCAGGCTCAGATCCCTTGGCTGTCAATACCAAGCTGGAGGCACTCCTCAAGAGTAAGCCCCAGGTAGAGATATCATCCACCCTGATGCATAAATTCTCAGATGGTTATCTCCACGGCACTTTCAAAAACGGAGAAGTTTCGGGAGGCCGAATTACCTATGTCAGGCTTTTCTCCGGTATTGCGCTGATCATTCTGCTAATCGCCTGTATCAACTTTATGAACCTGGCCACTGCCCAGGCGGCCAAAAGGCTGAAGGAGGTAGGTGTGAAAAAGGCCATGGGCATTCATAGACAATCCCTCGTTTTTCAGTTTCTGACCGAGTCTGTTATTCTGGCCCTGATCGCATTGGCGGTCGCCCTGCTGTTCGTATGTCTCTTTCTGCCCGGCTTCAATACTCTTGTGGGCAAGCAACTGCAATTGACTCCTGACCTGAGCCTGATCGGTACACTTTTAGCCATTACGCTCACCACCGGTTTACTTGCCGGCAGCTATCCGGCATTGTATCTCTCCGGGTTTAAAACAGTAGCCCTGCTCAAGGGTAAACTCAAAGCAAAAACAAACGATCTTTGGTTTAGAAAGGGGCTGGTCATTTTCCAGTTTGCCACTTCTATCGTGCTAATTCTATCTATTCTGGTGGTATATCAGCAGATAGAGTTGATTCAAAATAAGAACCTCGGCTATGATCGTGACAATGTCATCTCTTTTCCGGTTGAGGGCAAGATTTCTAATAATGTAGATCCTTTTCTGGATGAGGTAGGTAACCTGCCGGGTGTGGTATCCGCCACAGGTGCCGCACACAGCATTCTGGAAAATGGATCAAGTACCAGAGGGGTTAACTGGGAGGGCAAAGACCCGGAAGAATTCATTCCTTTTAAGTATATCAGTGCCAACTATAACTATCACTCGACACTCAACATAGAGCTCAAGGCAGGTCGATACTATTCCAAAGAGTTTGGCAATGAGAAGCAGAGCGTAGTGATTAACGAAACAGCTGTAAAAACCATTGGCCTGGAAAATCCGATTGGTGAGGTCATCAGTATCTGGGGGCAAAACCGACAGATCATCGGGGTGGTAAAAGATTTTCACCTGGAGTCATTTTACGAAGAGGTCAAACCCCTTTTCCTTAACCTTTCTGACAGAAACTACGATATCATGCTGCGCATACAGGCGGGTGCTGAAAGGGAAACCATTGAGCGGGTAAGAGACTTCTATACCGAATACAATAATGGTCTGGCCTTTGACTTTAAGTTTATGGACACCAAATACCAGGAGCTTTACGAGTCGGAAAACCGTGTCAGTACCCTGGCGCAATATTTTGCCGCTATCGCCATGATCATTTCCTGCCTTGGGCTATTTGGCCTGGCCACCTTCTCGGCTGAGCGCAGAATCAAGGAAATCGGCATTCGCAAAGCCCTGGGAGCGAGTGTCTCCTCAGTTATAGGAATTCTCACCGGAGGTTTTGCCAAGATGGTCATTATCTCCATTGTGATTGCTTTGCCCTTTAGTTATTGGCTGGCCAATGATTGGCTCAATGGCTTTGCCTATCACATAGAGCTAAAATGGTGGTTCTTCGCTCTCACCGGCATTTCTACCCTGCTCATCGCCATGCTCACCATTGGCTTGCGCACTTTCCAGGCCGCCCGTGCCAAACCTACAGACTGCTTGCGGTATGAGTAGTTTCATCACTTGCGCCAACCCCTCGTTAGGCGCCTGTTGAAATTGTTTCTGGTTTCGTAAATTGCCGACATGCGCAGATACAAACTTTTCCTCCTCACCGTTCTGACAGCCATTGTCCTGATGGGTTGTTCACAGAGCAAGCATCATGAAGAAGAAAAAGAAACATCTCTGATCGACCTGATGACAGGCTCTTTTGACAGTCGAAAGCAGGCAGCTGCAGATTCTGCTTATTATAATATATCTCTCCACATGTATCCTATCTGGACCAACCGGGAAGGTAGCTGGCTCTATGTAGAACAGGCGTTGGCCAGTACCGAGGACAAACCCTATCGTCAACGGGTCTATAAGCTGGAAAATCAACAGGATGGTACTATAAAAAGTAGTGTCTACACCCTCAGCGATGAAGAGAACTTCATTGGCAAATGGAAAGATCCGGGTTTCTTCAACCAGTTCACAGCAAAAGGTATCCTGGCAGAAAGAGAAGGCTGTGCAGTGATTATGAAGCGCATAGACGACACTAGTTTTGAGGGAGCTACTGTAGGCAAAGCTTGTGTAAGTACGCTAAGGGGGGCGGCATATGCTACCTCAAGCGTTACCATAGCCATTGATCGGGTAGAAAGCTGGGATCAGGGTTTTGACAGCAATGACCAGCAGGTCTGGGGTGCCGAAAAAGCCGGTTATGTATTCGATAAGCTAAAGCAATAAGATACGCTGAACCATGACCCTGGAAGAGATTAGGAAGATATGCCTGGACTACCCAGCTACCTCCGAGGAAATTAAATGGGAAAATGACCTCTGTTTTTTGCTGGGTAAAAAGATGTTTCTGATAGCTTCTCTCAACACAGCTCCTGTGGCCGTTTCCTTTAAAACCAACCCAGAAGGTTTTACCGCATTTTCCGAGAGACCCGGATTCCGGCCCGCTCCTTATCTGGCCCGATATGGCTGGATTATGGTAGAGGACATTGAACTGGTAAGCAAAGCCGAATGGAAGCTATTGATTCAACAGTCTTATGAACTGGTATTATCCAGGCTGCCGGCAAAGACCCGAAAGTCATTGGGAGTATAACGCTGAGCACCTCTTTGTCTTTCTCTTTAATCCACTCAACCGTGAATACATGCATTTCTATATCCAACCCCCTTGGTCACCAAGGAGGGCGGGTATCCCGAAAACAGTGCGAAATACGAGCTGGTTGGATTTGGCACGCGAAGGCCTCGTGCGGCAAAAACCGAGCTCGGATTTGGTGTTTTCGGAGGCATTTCTTCCCGCCTGCCTTAGTGCCTAAGTACGGCCGGCAGGTTGTTACTTTTCTTTGTGCAGGCAAAGAAAAGTAAGAAAGTAGAAAATGAGCAGAAATTAAAACAGGCACTCTGCTGCTTCTTTCAACACTATGTTACAAACCTCTCTTGTTGCCCAACCCAAATTTCCATAACTTCCCACTATGCGACTTATATAGTTCATGAGAACCTCGTAATCCGGGCAGAAAACTTTCTTGCCTCACCACTCCTATTTCCATTCTTAAAGAATTACACTCATGAAATTATCAACCCAACGCCTCATTCTTTCCCCGCTCAGATCTGCGGATATCCCTGAAATCCACCGTTTCCACTCCAACCCTAAAGTCGCACGCTACAATACCATCGGCATTCCTCAACATATAAAAATGACTGAAGCACTACTGGAGCCAATCATCGCTGAAAAACAGAAAGCGAAGCCGGATTTTTACGGCTGGACTATCCGGCTAAAGCCCGATAACCAGTTTATCGGAGAGGCGGGTATGTCGGTCATGAACAATCGCTTTCAAAGTGCCGAGATTCATTATCACATTGAACCCGAACTTTGGGGAAAGGGCTATGCGACAGAAGTCGCCAGGGAACTGATCCATTTTGCTTTTGAAGACCTGAAACTTCACCGGGTGCAGGCTGGTGCTGCTACCGAAAATATTGGTTCGCATAAAGTGATGGAAAAAGCGGGTATGAGCCGGGAAGGACTGAAAAGAAAGGTACTTCCCATCAGAGGAGACTGGTACGACAATTATATGTATGCCATCTTAGACACCGACCCCAGGCCCTGATTGGGTTTGATCTGGTTCAAGACCTCAGACCTGAAAGTGTTTTGCCTGCTCCTTCAATCAGAAAGCCGGTATCTGTTCCGCAGGTAATCAACCTGTAGCCTTTTTCTATATAAGGTTGAACGGACTCAGCCGTCATTCCAAAATACCCCAGGTGTATACCCTTGTCTTTGCACACCTTTTCAACTCTCTCAATGGCCTCCAGTACCCTGGGATGATCCAGTTGTCCCATGAGTCCCATGCTTGCTGAAAGGTCGTAGGGGCCTATGAAAATCACATCAACTCCGGGTACGTCTACAATTTGCTCAATATTTTCAACCCCATCGATGTGCTCAATTTGAATCACGACCATCAGCTCTTGATTGGCACGGGTTACATAATCGTTAAAATGGATACCATAGCCGTGAGCACGGGTAGCGCCCACCCCTCTCTGTCCTTCTGGTGGATATTTGCTATAAGCAACGGCCTTTTCGGCCTCTTTTGCTGTATTTACTTTGGGTACAATGATGCCTCCCGCCCCGGTATCCAGCACCTTCTTAATTGCTGACTCGGTAAATTCAGGCACTCTTACCAGGCTTTCAGCATGCCCTCCCACCGCCTGTATCATACGCTGACATTCCAGGATGCCCATGGTCCCATGCTCCAGATCAATAAACAGCCAATCAAAGCCGGCCAGGGCCATTGCCTCTGCAACTTCCGGTGAAGGCAGGGATAGAATGGTTCCATAAACGGCCTCATGGGCCAGCCGCTCTCCCAATGACAATCTCTTGCTTCGTGCATCCATGCACCCATATTAAGTTATTTCATACTAATCTCAAACCAGCTTTACTTCAAAGAACCTTTCAAAAATCTGCCGGGGCTTTTCCTGTTTCCCTAAACAATCTCTATTTTCAGACCAATTAATTCAACTCTCTGTTTTTAGATAATGGATGTATTCACCATAATCACGATTCTGGTTACTTTATCGGCTGTTTTTGCCTTCATCAACACCAAATTTCTAAAGCTTCCTTTTACTATAGGCCTGATGATAATCGCCATGTGTTTTACATTGGTGATCATTGTACTGGGTTATTTCGAGCACTGGATTCTGGATGAGGCCAAGCTGCTCATTAGTTCCATAGACTTTAAAACGGTACTGCTGGAGGTAATGCTGAGTTTCCTTCTCTTTGCAGGTGCATTGCATACCAAGATGGATGAGCTAAATAAGCAGCGGGTGCCTATTATGCTCTTCGCCACTTTTGGAGTATTAGTCTCTACCTTCCTTGTGGGGGGGCTGATGTATTTTATAACACGTGCCGTGGGTCATGAGATCAATTTTATCTACTGCCTGCTTTTCGGAGCACTGATTTCCCCTACTGACCCAATAGCCGTGCTGGGTATACTGAAAGATGCTAAGGCACCTAAGAAGCTGGAGATAAAAATTGTGGGTGAATCACTGTTCAATGATGGTGTGGGTGTGGTCATTTTCCTGGTAATATTTGAGGTGGCTTCAAAAGGCATCACAGAAGTAGGAGCTGAAGAAGTGGGCATTCTTTTTTTTGAAGAGGTATTCGGTGGTATCGGTCTTGGCCTGTTGGCGGGATGGCTGGGTTTCAAGCTTATGAAAAGCATAGATCATTACGAAACAGAAGTGATGATTACCCTGGCCCTGGTAATGGGTATTTACAGTGTAGCTCATTACATCCACTTTTCGGGCCCTCTGGCGGTAGTGGTTGCCGGTATTTACATTGGCAATAAGTCTCCACAAATCGCCTGGTCTAAAACCACCCACAACTATGTAGACAAATTCTGGGAGCTGATAGATGTTTTTCTCAATGCAATCCTCTTTGTTCTTATAGGCTTTGAACTACTGATTATTACAATCAACGGTGAGTACATACTGCTGGGCGTATTGGCCATTCCGGTTACCTTGCTGGCGCGGTACATTGCGCTTGCGGGTCCGATTTTCGTCTTTAACAAGAAGCTTGACTTCTTACCCAAAACAGACCTGATCATGACCTGGGGTGGTATCCGTGGAGGCATTTCGATCGCCCTGGCCTTATCGCTGGAGCCGGAAATGGAACGTGACCTATTCCTGACCGTTACTTACGTTATTGTAGTGTTCTCTATCATTGGTCAGGGACTTACCATAGGCCCCTTTATCAGGAGTGTTCTTAAAGCACAGAATAAAAAGGAGTAGTAAGCTATTGCCAGATCAGGACAGTTGTCTGACCATTTTACGGTAAAGGTCTTCCGGGTCAAAAGGCTTCATTACATAGTCGTCCATCCCGGAAGCTAAAATCTTCTCTCGTGCATTAAAAAGTGCAGAGGCTGTAAAGGCCAGTATGGGTACCTCCTCATTTCTACTCCTGAGTATCCGCGACACCTCATAGCCATCGATATCAGGCAATTGCAGGTCCATAAGGATCAAGTCGTAGTCTATGGCTATGTCCAATGCCTCAGCACCGCTAGCCGCAACATCAAGATTAATTTGCCAGCGTTCCATAAACTTTTTGGCAACCACCACATTCACGGGGTTGTCCTCTACCAGCAATACCTTCTTCCCTACCAAAAGCTGCCATTCCGAGTAGTCAATGGACTTAATACTCTGGTTTTCTGCTCCACTCGCAATCGCAAAAGTCTGCTCAAACCAAAATTCAGACCCTTCGCCTTCTTTGCTTTCCAGGTGGAGTTGGCTCCCCTGCAGGTCCAGCAGTCGCTTGATAATGGCCAGGCCTAATCCCGTACCACCGTAATTACGTGAGGTAGACGTACTGGCCTGGGTAAATGTATTGAACACCAGGGCATGCTTGTCTGAGGCAATGCCTATACCGCTATCCTTCACGGTAAACCTCACAGTCGCCTCAGCTTCACTCTGGCTTACCAGCACGAGCTCCACTTTCACAAAACCTCTGTGGGTGAATTTGATAGCATTGCTGAGTAGGTTAGAAAGAATCTGTGTCAGCCTACCGGGATCACAGGTCAGGCGATCGGGTATATCAGCATCAACACCAGTCAACAGACTCAACCCATCTCTCAGCGCCTGGCCTCTGTGTACCAGCCTTACCTTTTCCACCATTTCATTCAGGTTCACATCCATCTCTTCAAACTCTATCTTGCCTGCTTCTATCTTAGAGTAATCGAGAATATTGTTGACCAAAAGCAAAAGATTCTGAGCAGAATGCTTGAGTGTTTTGATGTTTTCCTGCTGTTCAGTTGCTCCGGACTCTTCCAACAGATTTGACATACCCACTACAGCATTGAGTGGAGTACGGATTTCATGAGACATTACTGACAGGAACTCAGATTTTGCCTCTGACGCCTGCTGTGCATCCTTGATGGCCATTTTATATGCCATAGCAAAGCGGTAGGAAGAGATGAGTGACTGGAGGAAGAAAAACGACATGAGTCCAACGAAGAAAAGCAGGTTTTGTCGATCGGTTACCTGAAAGTAATCCAGGGCATACAGACCAAAAGAGATAAACATGATGGCAATGCTCAACAGTGCAAAAACAGCACCGTGACGTTTATTTCTGATCGCCTTGATATAGATAAAAACGCAATTAGGAAGGAAGAGGGCAACACTGCCGGCAAAGATGGGCGGAAAGGAGGTAAACACACTTACCGGAAAAAACACCACCGTGGCCATGAGTACCAGAATGATCACTGAAAAGACATCAAGCATCTTCTTTGACACCTCACCCGGATAAAGAAACAGGGTGTACCGAACAAAGAAGAAGGCAATAAGGTAAAGGTCCAGATACTCAATGTGGATAGACCAATGCCAGGACAGCCCGGGCATCATATGGTGCAAACCATAGTCAACACTGCCGATAGCCCGATAGGCAAAAGCCAGACAGAAAAGTGAAAAGTATAAGATTGACTTTTTGTCCTTACCCAGCAAGTACAGCCCAAGGAAGAACAATCCCCCCATAAAAAGACTACCGGCCAGTATGTAATCATAGGCCAGGTCATTGCTGAATTTTTTCTTGATCACCGCAGCATCACCAAAGACAAGAGCATCTTTTATTCCTCCGTTACTATGATCAAAGTTGGCAATCTGCAGTACCACCGTCAATGTATCTGATGGGGCAATAAAAGTCGAGGTCCCGGGGAGCCAGTAGGGAATATACTCCTCTTTTCTTTCAGCCACTACACCATTGGAAGCTGCCTCCCTTCCGTTGATAAACAGCTTGTAAGCTGAATACATATCCTGCACGTAGAAGCCTAGTTTGGTATCTACAGCATCAGCGGGCAGTATAATGCGAAATCGGTAGGTGGCATAGCCATTAGCTGTAAGTGAGTCGCCATTGATAATTTTTTCATTCCAGGTATCGGGGAAATCAGGAAAAAATGAAACGGGACTCGAGGTTGAATCCAACGCTGCAGGTGCCAGCAATGAATGCCAGTAAAACTCCACCTCACCTTTAACCAGAAATGAGTTTCCCGATAGACTCTCGCCACTCAGATCAAGGATTCCTTTGTCCGCACGAAGTTCACCCTGGGCAAAAGTATTTGTCCATAAACAGGTCAAAACCAGGCAAAAAAGCACCAGTTTAACAGGATTAAACCCGGTGTTATCTATAAGGTGAGGCATTCTGTCCCTAATATAGCCAGTACAAGGCAGGCATCCGCTCTCTGACCACAGCTTGTCTACGCTTTATCGCTCTTTGGTATCAAAACAAAGTGTATCGGATCAGGTTTCATAGAAACTTAGCTATAACCCGCACTTGCTAAATGTGCTAAATTCAGCATCTTGCGTTGATATAGTACTATGAAGAACCTGAGAGCCCTCTGGCTTATCTTACCTATCTTATGGCTTAGCTGCGGCAGTGATGACAGCCCCAACCTGATTGCCTTTGAGACGCTGGCCATAGGAGATCAAAGTCCCGTGAGTCCGGGACGTTCTGAACACGTCATCAACACTGAACCTGAATATGTAGCCCTGTTTGGTACATCCAGTTCCGTGGATTTCGATCGGGAAACAGTTCTTGCCGTCTTTTTAGGCCAGGTAGGAAATGACAACAACACTTTTGAAATCACCGAGATTGTTGACAATATTTCGAATATTACTGTACAAATAACCTGGAGAAGCCCAAGAGTACTGTCTGGAGCCAATACAAGTCATTACCATGTGGTCAAGACCCAAAAGCTGAGTCGGACCATCAATTTCAGTACCACGGAAATAAGGGAATAGGGCCTTACTATCTCACAGAATCACTACCATTACAACTGCCTTACAATCTTGCGATAAAGATCTGCCGGGTCAAAGGGCTTCATAATATAATCGTTCATACCGGATTCTGAGATCTTCTCACGCACATTGAGCAATGCCGAAGCCGTAAAAGCCAGAATGGGTATGGTAATGCCTGCCTCCCGCAATTTCTTACTGATCATATAGCCGTCCATATCCGGTAACTGCAGGTCCATCAGAATTAAGTCGTGATCTATCTCCAGCTCCAGGGCCTCTTCTCCGCTCATCACCACCTCTACCTCAGTTTTCCAGCGTTCCAGAAACTTCTTCGCTACCACAATATTGACGGGATTGTCTTCTACCAATAGCAGTCGTTTGCCTTCGAGTTCACCCCATTCGTCCCACGAAGGTTGCTCCGAAGCGGGCTTGACCTCGCCTTTCACCAACTTAAAGTCTTGCTCAAAGTAGAAGTTAGATCCCTTACCCCGCACACTATCGACCTTCAACTCCCCTCCCTGCAATTCCAACAGTCTTCTGGTAATGGAGAGCCCCAAACCAGTGCCGCCATAGTTTCTGGTAGTAGAAGAAGCAGCCTGAGAAAATGTATCAAAGATAAGTTCCTGCTTATCCACTTCAATACCTATTCCCGTGTCAATCACCTCAAAGAGAATTGTTGCTTCGTCTTCTGATTTTTCGACCAGTGACAGCCTGATGGTAACAGATCCTTTATGTGTAAACTTTAGCCCGTTGCCTACCAGGTTAGAAAGTATCTGCGTGATACGAGTGGGATCGCAAATCACATACTTAGGTACCTCATTGGCTATATCGAGCTTCAGGTCGAGCCCGTCTTCCATGGCCTTGGAATTATGGATAAGCCTGAGGCGCTCCATCAGATCGGGTAAATCTGTATCGACCTCCTCAAACTCTACCTTACCGGCCTCTATCTTGGTGTAATCGAGTATATCATTAACGAGCAGTAGTAAGTTTTGAGCTGCATGCTTTAGCGTATTCACATTATCCTTTTGCTCTCCCTTTACATCCAGCAGATTCGACATACCCACTACTGCATTCAGCGGTGTTCTGATTTCATGCGACATCACCGACAAAAATTCAGATTTAGCCTCTGAAGCCTGCTCAGCAGCCCCGATGGCCTTGCGATAAGACATGGCAAAGCGATAGGACAGAATGAGTGACTGAAAGAAGAAGAACGAAGTATAGCCTACAAAAAGTACCAGGTTATTCCGTCTCAGAATCTCAAAATAATCGAGCATATCGAAAATAAAGGAGACGAAAAGTGCTCCCAGGCTGAAGAGCGCAAAGGAGGCGCCATACCTCTTGTTTTTAATCGCCTTGATATAAACCCATACACAGATAGGAATAAATAAAAAGATCATGGCGAAGTACGGCCCCGGGAACAGTGTAAAGAAATCGATCGGGGAAACAAGGGTTACCACAATCATGCCCAGAGAAACATAGGCAAAAATGTTGATCAACCATTTAGGAGCTTCATCGGGATACAAGTGATGCGTATACCGGGTAAATAAATACCCTGACAGGTATAGGGTAACGTATTCCAGGTGCAGGGTAACCGACCAGGGAATTCCGGGAAAGATATGATGGAAACCATAATTGGCGGCCCCGATGATTCTATAGCTGTAGGCAATACAGAACAACGAAAAATAGAGCATGGAATGCTCATTTCTACCGAAAAAATAGAGTCCGAAGAAGAACAGTCCTCCCATCAACAGGCAACCGGTAAGGATATAATCGTATGCCAGATCGTTCTCAAAGCTCTCTCTTACAACCTGAGCATCTCCAAATAGCACCTCTTCTTTCGTACCTCCCTTGCTATGATCAAAATTGGCCACCTGCAGCACCAGGTTGAGTGTATCGGAAGTAACCCTGAAGCTCACTGTCTGCGGCAGCCAGTAAGGCGTGTAGTCTTCGGCAGTTTTGGCAACTACTCCATTATGAGCAAGCTCCCGGCCATTCAGATACAGCTTGTATGCTGAGTACATGTCCTGGATACCGAAGCCCAGGTCAGTACCAATGGCACTTTCCGGCAGCAAAACCTTCACATAATAGGTAGCATAACCTTTTGAACTGAGCTCCTGATCGCCCAAAACAGCACTATTCCAGAGCTCTGGAAATGTGATAAGCTCAGCCTGTGCAGATTTTGCTTCCAGATCTTCGGACTCCACAAGTTCATTCCAGAAAAAACTGAATTCCCCCACCAGGGGGAAAGCCACATCTGTCAAATCAAAATTCCGCAAATCCAACACACCTTGTTCTGCTACAGGTGTTTCCTGCCCAGAAAGGCTGACACTTAAAATACAGGTGGTTATTATGGCCAGAAGAGTTTTACGCCACATTGATTACAGGACTTGAATTCATTTTAGGTAAAAGTGTTTCAATATACAGAAGTTCTCTTAATCGCTCTTTTCACGTTGTAATGGCAGTGTCAACACACTCAGCTCAGCTGTGTTATGTCAGTACTCACTCCCCTCCATCAGAACTGTAGATTGTCTGCAAAGAAGCACTACACTTTCGACCTGTAAACAACATCAGACAAAAGCTCAGCAAAAGAGTGAAGCTTTTGCAAAAAAATCACGTTCAACTATCCAATAGTCGTTAATTGCCCTTTTTCGGAGGACCAAACGGCACGTTTATTGACTTCACAGGTTCTATACATCATAGCAAGTAGCTTGCTTCGCATGATTTTATTAGTTTGGAACTCTTTAGTAACCCGATAAAAATGAAACGCAGAGAATTTGTTCAGAAATCAGCACTGGCCTCAGCTGGTGTATTAGCCGCCTCTCCTTTGATGAGTGCAGTGGCAGCTGAAAAAGTAAAAGAATTTGGTGTACAGATTTACACCGTCAGAGACCTGATTAGCAAGGACTATGAAGGCACCCTCAAGTCGCTCAGAAAAGTAGGCTTCGACTACTGTGAAGCGTTCGGTTTTGGAGATGGGAAGCTGCTCGGTAAATCCATCAAAGATGCCAAGAAAGCTTTTCAAGATGCCAAACTCCCTATCAGGAGTATCCACGCCTCTACCGGAGCCACCACGCCCAAGGTGAGCGGCACCATGAATAATGACTGGCAGCGCGCAGTTGATGATGCAGCCGAGTTGGGTGCCAAATATCTGGTATGTCCTTATCTCCTGCCACAGGAAAGAAAGAATATTGATCAGTACAAACGACTGGCCGAGCTGATGAGTAAATGTGGCGAAACAAGCCGTAAATCCAATATTCAGTTTCTATACCATAACCACGAGTTTGAGTTTCAGGAGCTGGACGGACAGATTCCTTATGATATCATTCTGAAAGACACCGACCCATACTGGGTAAAAATGGAGCTGGACATTTACTGGACTCGCTATGCGGATGTAGATCCCATTAAGCTTTTTAGAGATCATCCTCAACGTTTTCCGCTATGGCATGTAAAAGACATGGACCTTTCTGAAGACCGTAATATGACAGAAGTAGGCAAAGGTCGAATTGACTGGAAACAGATTTTTACACATAAAAACGATGCAGGCCTGATGTCTTTCTTCATTGAGCAAGATCGCAACTGGGCAGTTGATCCGGTGAGCAGCACCGCTACAGGTCTGAAGCATATCAAAGGTTTGAGGTTTTAATACCGGTCTCTTTATAATCTTTAGACCGGTCTGCCAGTGGTAGACCGGTCTTTTTTAATTCTTCATACTTTCACAGCACAAACGAACATGGTTATGAGCTACCAAATTATAAGAGGGCAGGCCGAAGACCATAACAGCTTTAGTAAGATCGCTTTTAGCGCCAAAAGCTATTGGGGCTACCCAGCCGAATGGCTGGAAATCTGGAAGCCTGACCTGACCATAAGCCCTCAGCTGATTGCAGAAAATGATGTCTGGAAGATTATAACCGAGGGTAAAATCATAGGTTTCACCATTATCATCACTCACCCGGATGGTAGCTGTGAGGTAGAGCATTGCTGGATCAGCCCTGACTATATTGGTAAGGGCTTCGGAGGAAAACTCCTCCGATATGCCCTTGCTCAACCGAAATATGCTCAAAAGCGGTTTGGTGTTTTGGCAGATCCACATGCAGTGCCTTTTTACCAAAAATTTGGCTTTAAGACCCTGAAAGAAATTCCCGGCAAGCCGGAAGGACGTACGCTGCCCTGGATGGAGATGACTAACTCGCAGACCTACTAAATCTCCCTTATCTTTTTTATCACTCCATACCTCCTAAGCTCAACTTCTACCGTTGTCTGCCATCTTAGGACTGCCGACTCCTAGCTACCAGCTTTGGCCTTCCAGCTTCCAACTTCCTTCTCCCCGACATTTCATATATTGTTGCAACGCGCAAATCAATCCCCCCTATTAGAATGAAAAATAACAAGCTTGTCTTCTGGTCCGTGACGGTGGCTCTGGCCGGTTTCCTGTTCGGCTTCGACACTGTGGTTATCTCTGGTGCCAATCAACCCATCAAAGCACTCTGGAACACCAGCCCGGCTTTTCATGGCACCTTTATCATGTCGATGGCCCTTTGGGGTACGGTGCTGGGAGCTCTGGCAGGTGGTATCCCCTGTGATAAGTATGGCCGTAAAAAGACCCTTTTCTGGATTGGAGTGCTCTACTTTGCCTCAGCTATCGGTTCGGCAATGGCTCCTGACCCTTATACGTTTTCTTTCTTCCGTTTTATCGGAGGAGTTGGGGTAGGTGCCTCATCCGTTGCTGCACCCACTTATATTTCAGAAATCTCTTCTTCTAAAAACCGGGGTCGCCTGGTGGCCCTTTACCAATTTATGATCGTATTTGGTATTCTGATCGCCTATATCTCCAACTACCTGCTGATAGGTGTTGGAGGGGATAATGACTGGCGCTATATGCTGGGCATCGAAGCATTACCTGCCCTGGCCTATGCCTTGATG
This sequence comes from Roseivirga sp., assembly GCA_021404565.1. GTDB lineage: Bacteria > Bacteroidota > Bacteroidia > Cytophagales > Cyclobacteriaceae > Roseivirga. Next base: position 110,031 of record JAAWWF010000040.1, read on the forward strand.
ATACTCGGGGTTTCAGAAAGTCCGCGCTGGCTTGCACTCAAAAAGAAAGATCATGTCAAAGCCCTGGAGGTGCTTACCACCATCGACCCGGAGAGTGCCCCGCAAAAGCTCAAAGAAATTGAGGCCGATATAGAGCCTAAGGGAAAACATACTGGCCTCTTTTCAAAGAAGTACAGCCGTCCCATTGTACTGGCTTTTCTACTGGCTTTTTTCAACCAGCTTTCAGGAATTAACTTCATTCTCTATTACGCACCGGAGCTGCTTGACAAAGCAGGTTTTGCGGCACAGGAATCACTCTTCAGCTCTATTTCCATTGGAGGTATCAACCTTATCTTCACCATTCTCGGCATGGTGCTGATCGATAAGCTGGGCAGAAAGCAGCTAATGTATATTGGTTCTGTAGGTTATATTATAGGTCTTTCCGGGGCTGCCTGGGCATTTTACAGCGGGGCTGCTCCCATGGTGCTGCTTATCTTCATCCTGATCTTTATTGCCTCTCATGCCATCGGTCAGGGGGCGGTAATTTGGGTATTTATCTCTGAAATCTTTCCCAACCAGGTACGAGCTTTCGGTCAGGCATTTGGATCAGGAGTACACTGGGTATTTGCCGCGATTATTACCCTCATCACCCCCATTTTCATCGATAAAAACGATGGCATCTTTGGAGAGAATCCCTGGCCTGTATTCCTCTTTTTTGCCTTTATGATGGTCCTACAATTGCTTTTCACCTGGAAAGTAATGCCGGAAACCAAAGGAAAATCCTTAGAAGAATTAGAAGAGCTTTTGATTGAAAAATAACCTTGAAGTCACATCCCATATGGGATTCAGTGTCTATAGGCCTTACGGTAACAAAATCTTCGAAGAAGGTTTCGTCAGATTTCAGACCACCGACTCCAGGAGTATCTGGAAAGACAGACCGCTCAACAATTTACAATTGTATGCTAAGGGGCGATTGGCTACATTATTGGTCTATTACAATAGGTAAACTGACTGAATATGAAGCTACTGAAACAAAGCCTGTGGGCGATCGCTTTTATGATCCCCATCGGACTCTTTGCACAAAAAGAAATCGTGATCGAACCCGCTAACATCAGCATGGATGTGGGTGAGAAAAAACAGCTCACGGCTTACGTGACTGAAAATGGCCAGAGACTGGATGATAAGGTGCGTCTCTTTTCAAGGGCTCGTAAGAGCCTTTTTATAGACTCTACCCTCACAGCCACTGCCTACCTGCCGGGTACCTTTGAAATAATTGCCATTGCGGCCGGCAAGCGCAAAAACTTTGAGATTGTTGTCAATTATCCCCCTGTAACGGAGATAAAGATCGATGCCATACCGAATAAGATTTATGCCGGCACCCCTGTGGCCCTCAATTTCAAGGTATTGGATAAAGCGGGCCTCACCCGGGATGACGTAACTGTTGAGTTCGTCAGCAAAAATGAAAAGATCGCCCAGGTTGACAACTTCGGTAATATCATGACCCTGGGCACCGGTAAAACCACCATTACCGCCAAAGCCGATGGTATTGAAAATACCATTTCCCTGAATGTGGTAAAAAACCCGATTGCCAGAATTGAGCTTTCGGCTGACGGTGATGCCGCCAGAACCGGTGATGTTTTTCACTTCACTGCCAGGGCAGTAGATGCCAAAGGCAATGAAATAGCAGACGCCCCCATTCTCTTTTCATTTAACGGGAAAGCCGATGATGTTTCTTCAAGTGCTTCTGGCCTGATCAAGCAAGACGGTCGCTTTGTGGCAGATAAGGCCGGTATTTACACCGTTACCGCCTCTGCAGGGGTTGCCTCTGCACAGAAAACCCTGCGCATTGAGCCCAGGAATGTAAGCCGAAAAATTGAGCAGGTTGGGCACGGTAGTGTCAACGATAAGCATACTTCTGATTTCTGGATTTGGGAAGGTCAGGACGGACGTGATTACGCGGTAACCGGTACCTGGGGTGCGGATGGTACTGCCTATTTCTGGGATGTAACTGAGCCCGGCAACATCTTCAAACTAGACAGTGTTCAGGTAGATGCCAGAACGGTAAACGATGTTAAAGTTTCTGAGGACGGTAATATTACCATCATCAGCCGTGAAGGTGCTTCTAACAGAAAGAATGGTCTCGTAATCCTTGACTCTTCTAACCCCAGAGATGTAAAAATCCTCTCACGCTTTGATGAGAATATGACTGGTGGTGTACACAACGTGTTTATTGACAAAGGTTTTGTTTATGCCCTCTCCGGAGGTCAGAAATACTATATTATCAATATCAAGGATCCTAAGAATCCATTCGCAGTAGGCAAGTTTGAACTGGATACTCCAGGCCATGCCATTCACGATGTGTGGATTGAAGATGGTATTGCTTATTCTTCGAACTGGTCTGATGGTGTTCAGCTGGTAGATGTAGGCAATGGTATTGCCGGTGGTTCACCGGAAAACCCCAAGCAGTTTGCAAGCTATGCCTACCCTAGTGGGGCCAATCACGCGGCTTTCCCTTTCCGTAATGGTTCTACTGGTAAATTCTATGTGATAGCCGGTGACGAAATTTTCCCATATGGCCTGAACATGAACGGCCCCAATATGGCTGGCGGATTTCTGCACTTTATCGATTTCACCAATATGGACGAGCCGGAAGAAATTGCCCGCTTTGAGGTGCCTTTTGCCGGATCTCACAACTACTGGGTAGATGGAGAAACACTTTATGTGGCTTTCTACAATGGTGGTGTAAGAGTAGTGGATATCAGTGGTGAACTGATGGGTGACCTGATGGCTCAGGGCCGTGAGATTGCCTTTATCCGCCCAAGTGACCCGAATGGCTATATCCCCAACTCACCCTTTACCTGGGGAGCGCAAGTGCACAAGGGGCACGTTTTCTACTCTGACTGGAACAGTGGACTGTGGTCTGCCAAAGTAGAGCCAGAGAAGCCGAAAGGAACGAAAATTGAGAGCAAGTAGCAGGTCTGAATGTGTTGGGGTGCTGATGTGTTGAAGAGTCTAACATCAACACGTCAATACCCCACACATCAACACTTTAACACATACACGCACAAAACCTATGAAACGAATATCGCTGATTTTAACGTTGCTGTCATTTGTGTTTGCAGCCTCCGCCCAGGACTATTACATCTATGTGACCGCTGAGTCAGATGACGAGGTGGCCCTGGTAAAGTTTGATGGCACCAAAGCGGAAACCATTCAACGCATTCCCGTGGGTGTCTGGCCTGCTGAGAATGAAGGCCCTCACGGCATTACGGTCGGGCCCGAAGGCAAATACTGGTATTTGTCTATGGCTCATGGCAACCCTTACGGAACGCTATACAAGTATGAGACCGGCACGAACAAGCTGGTAGGAAGTACCACTTTGGGGCTCTTTCCGGCCTCTATGCAGATTTCTTCTGCCACAGGCCTGCTCTACTGCGTAAACTTCAATCTGCATGGTGATATGGTACCCAGCACAGTATCTGTGGTGGACCCTGAGAGCATGACAGAGCTGGAGCAAATCACTACGGGTGCCATGCCACATGGATCGAGGTTATCGGCAGATGGTATGAAACACTACTCTGTAGCCATGATGTCTGGTGAGCTCTTTGAGATTGACGCACTGGACCTGAAGGTAAGCAGAGCACTCAACCTGGACGAAGCTGCTAAAGCTCCGATGGAGATGGACCACAGCAAAATGGATCATTCTAAAATGGATCACAGCAAGCCTAAGGAAAGTGATGCTAAAATGGATCATAGCCAGATGGATCACTCAAAAATGGGCCATGGTGATGGCATGAAACACTCAGCCTTTAAACCTACCTGGGTAAGCCCCCACCCCAACAAAGATGTGGTTTATGTGGCTGGTAATGGCCAGGCACAGGTGATGGAAGTGGATACCAAAAGCTGGAAGGTGACCCGCAAGTTTGAAACGGATAAAGGTCCTTATAACATCGACATCTCACCCAATGGCAAGTATATGGTAGTTTCTTATAAAACAGCAGCCAAAACGGGAATCTGGGATCTTGATACCGGTAAAGAGTTGGCGCGACTCGACAACAGCCAGAAGGTAACCCACGGTGTGGCAATCTCCTCTGACAGCCGCTATGCCTTTGTTTCTGTAGAAGGTGTGCAGGACGATCCGGGTATGATGGACGTTTTCGACCTCCAAACCCTGAAGAAAGTAGCCACAGCCGAGCTTGGCAAGCAAGCCGGAGGTATCGCTTTTTGGAAAAAGGACTAGCTGATCGCGAACCAATTCTCCTCCTTCAAAAGGAGGAGTGTCCAGGCAGAAGCTATGAATTTGACGGAAGTTTGAGTGGACGAGGTGGTTGAGCCATCAGGCTGGCCATGCCCGAATCTCCGCCTTTTTATACTGACGCAGGAAGTGTCTAAGGCGGTTTAAGAACAAAAGGTATTAAGAAAGCCCGATTCGATGAATCGGGCTTTCTCATTGGAATTCTAAGTGGCTATTGGTCGGACCAGACTTGTGCGGCTGTACACACTGGTCAGACCAGTGCCCGCTCTCAGGTCAGACAGCATGTCAGACCGGTACAGCATATCACAGGTACCAACCTTCGTATAAACTTGGAAAAACCACCCAGAGCAAATAAAATAAGCAGGTTTTTCTTAGATGCTTCGTTACCTCAGCATAGAAAAGAAAAACACCTGGCATCCCTGCCAGATCATACTCCATTGGTATTAACAGAGCCCCCTCCGAAGAAATTGGATCTCACAGCTTCACATGGAAATAAACCGCTAAATTCCTGATTGTAAGACAGCTACCTCAGTGACTTAAATCCTGTGGAGAAACAGATGAAAAATTTCTTCAAAAACGTTTTTAATTAAACACCCAAGTACTACTTTTGTACTCCCAATTACAGGATGGTCTATGGTGTAACTGGCAACACGTCTGGTTTTGGTCCAGAAGAGTCTAGGTTCGAGCCCTAGTAGACCAACAACACAATAAAAAAACGCCCTCAGAATATTTCTGAGGGCGTTTTGTGCTTTAGTGGTTACACATAGGTTACAAAAAACTCACCTAATTGTGTCTAATCTGCTAAGTGTCCAATTGTTCTGCCTGGCTTCATCAGGATGCGTTTCAATGTGTTGATGCCCTTTTCTGGACACTCCAAGGAAAAATCTGGGGTCAATAAACAGGGGAATGTCATTATCTTTGGCCCATTGATCCGCATAAGAATTGATTGACCTGCCCTTTTTATGATGAACGTCTGACCGTGTATCAATGGGAACACCGGTGATGGGACATGTGAGGTTTACCCTATCACACATCTTTAAAAACATAAGACGAGCCTCTTTATAAAGCTCGTCCATGGTCTCTCTCCTTGTTACCTGATTAACTTCTGGCTTAGGATCTGGCCTGAATGTCTGCATCTGGTTATCTCAATTGCTCCCCTGATACATCTGTCATGTTCAATGACAACATCATTATTGACCTTTGACCGTTTTGACTCCTTCTTGAAACTCATCAAAACTGATTTTGCCAGTAGCCAATAAATACACAAGCACACCCAACGCAATGGAACTGACCACCCCCCCGATGAGGTGCGGCCAATTGACCGCACCCACCGGATGGCTCTCAGTGGATGATTGCTTGTTTTGCAATACACCTCCCAACAATGCGCTGTCAACCACATTTATAATGGTTTTCAGCAATCCTTTTTTCTTTTTCATAACCTTAGTCAGAAAATGCGCCCGAATCCAACAGATGTTGTTTCAAAAAGTTTTCAGCCGCCTTGGTGTCACTGTTGGGCTGCACACAACTAACATTAAACTCAATGTTAGTACCTACAATTTTCAGGGTGCCATTAATATGCTTATCACCTGAATCCTCGTTTTCGGTGAAATTCAAACGTAAAAGTTTGATGTCACCACTAATTTTCAAATTCATAAAATTTCTATTTTGAGTTTTTTACTATTCCGTGGGGAATGCTTTATACAAAAGAGCTTTTGTGATATCCGGGATACCTACAATTCCCCGTTGGGGGTCACTCTTATGAGTTTTAATCAACTCTTTGAGCATTTCTGTATCAGCCTCATCCAATTCAAGTTTGCCTTTGTTCTTGTTAAGGTCCTGGACGAGTTCAAAGCTTTTAAGAAATTCAGCGGGTTTCTCCGAACTCCTAAAGCCAAGTAAGCTGCAAACCACCTTATACGCTGGTTCGCCTGTTTCCGTCATATCGGGCGCCACAAGGGAAAACCCGAAATCCAATTTAATTTTTGCCATCCTTTTTTTTATTAAATGTACCTGGGATGGCAGTGGTGAGCGTTTAATGTAATTAACCTAGCTTAAGGGATATATTCAATAATGGCCTCAACAATGGCATAACTCCGGCATATCGCAACCCCGCTGCCCTCCTCAAAAGCTCCATCTTTAAGGTCTGCCCGGCCTGTGTCCAGGTTAATCACCCATAGGTATGAGGTACCTACATCCAATCTGATTCTGAAATCAAAGGCAATGGCCATGTTTTCTGGAGTGAAGTGATTATCATGGTATTTCATGACAGTACTAGCCGGTAGGCGATTGTCAGTTATACCGTAAGGGGTTGAACTAGCACTAGTTCCACGCCCTGCCTTAAATTGGATTGACGCACCATTATTGTTGTTTACGTAAATCATACCACTAACCCTATAAATGTCAGATGTAGATACGGTAATTGCCATTTTCAGCCATTCCGATCCTGAGTTAGTAAATGTGAAATATCTTGTCTCCGGCCGTACTCCATTATCAGTGGTTTTCACATAACCAGCATTAGCATGGTCTCCCCAACCATAGGCGGTTTGGCCATTCAATATGCGGCTGTCGTTACCCTGGGCGACCGTGCCCGATACGGTGCCAAAATTCTTGTTGAATGCGTTGTTTTTTGAAAATACCGGTTCGTAAACTCCAGAATGATTGTGACTAATCGAAGCATATAAACCAGCATGATCACCCCAACCATAAGCCGTGTTCCACTGGCCAGAATTACCACCGGTTGCCGATAAAACACCACTGACCGTAGCCCCTCCGCTCGATGTTGCTAAACGTAAACTTCCGTTATAGTAGAGATTCACCGCCCCTCCACCATACAAGTACATCATGGCCCTGTTAGTCCCTCCAGAATCCTCACCCTGCAAGTAGATATTGCCACCGTGTGATTGGCTACGTATATAGAAATTCCCTGTAATATTGTCTAGATAGGTATTAGACCCGTTATGCCAATACCTACCATCTGCACCATTACCAACCCTTACCTGATAGTTATCCTGCCATTCTGTGTTAGCACTAACGCTGTCGTTTATATTCGATCTGATGAAATCTGATGATGTCAGGTTATCAAGAGTGTCAGCGTCAACATTCAGACCATCAACATATGTCTTAGTGACATAGTTGCTAAGATTTCCGTCATGCAGTAGTTTTCTAAAGGTCATCAGGCCGGTATCATTGGCAAGACCCAACCAAAAATCAGTTGTACTATCATTACCTTTGACCAATGCGAAATTTCGGCCATCACCATCAATCTTGAATGAAACAATACCGGTGTATGAACTGGGCAAACCTCCACTCAAATTATTATTGGAATAAATCACCCTACCAATATCATAAGCCGATTGGCCAGCCAATGTAATTGAACTACCCGAACCGCTTAACGGGGTTGTATCCCAAATGGCAAAGCCCGTTGAATTTATCCCATCTAATGTGTCCGCATTCCCTCCATCTGCTGAGGTAATATAGCCTTGACTTGAGACCCAACTTTGCGTTGCATAACCAGCGCTCGCATGATCCCCCCAACCATAGGCAGTTTGACCGTTCAAAATGCGGCTGTCATTGCCCTGGGCAACCGTACCCGATACAGTGCCAAAACTCTTGTTGAATGCGTTGTTTTTTGAAAATACCGGTTCGTAAATGCCGGAATGATCGTGACCAATCAAAGCATACAAACCAGCATGATCACCCCAGCCATAAGCCGTGTTCCAATCGGAAACATTCAGGTTGGAACCTGTGATGTCGCCACCTGCAGTAATATTTGTTACCCCCGTAATGTCGCCATTAACACTTACACCTACACTAGTGGTAGTAATCCGGTCTGCCCCCTCGTACCTAACAATAACCCCGCTAGGGTTAATTTCAATTTGATTCCTCCATGTAGGCGTATCACCTACGGCTAAACTCAAACTACTTACTCTAAATAATATCTTTCCTGAACTCTGGCTCCACTGCTGATTAAATATATATCCCGCCTCTGTGCATTTCTCATCATCCAGTCCGTTGTTACCGACTCTTATATTGAAGTTACCAAAACCATCATTAAAAGTAATTGCATGCTTATCGTTCTCGAAAGACACACCGTTTAACGTCCCGTTAATCTTAACCTCAGATCCTCCAATTGCAAGAGTGCTAAAAACCCCGTCAGTTGCGTTGATGTCTCCAACTGTAATGTTATTACCAGTTACGCTCCCTCTATTGGTAACATCATTAAAATCACTAACCTCAGTGTATGAAGTCAAATAAAGTCCCGCATGATCCCCCCAACCATAGGCGGTTTGGCCATTCAATATGCGGCTGTCGTTACCCTGGGCGACCGTGCCCGATACAGTGCCAAAATTCTTGTTGAAGGCACTATTCTTTGAAAACAATGGTTCATATTGAGAATCATGGTTATGACCTGAGAGGGCATAGGTATTAGAATCGACTGACCCATCTGCTTTTAAAAACTCAGTAGAAGTCCCCCCTACTTTAATGAAAGAATCTCCTTGAATGTAGCTTGTCGATGAAATAAAATCTGTGGCCGTCAGTCTTTCAGTAACAAGAAGTCTACCAAACACTGATGTACCTAAGTCAGTAGTTTCTATCCTTGTTACTCCATTGTTACGAATCCTAATAGGTTGCCCGGCTAACCCTTGATCTATATAAAAAGCCCCGCTAAATGAAGACAAAAAGTTGTTTGTCTGATTTGCTATAGTTAACTCTCCACCTGTGGGGCCAAATCGCAACGCTCCGAAAACATTTATACTCTTGTCTGATGGATTGGAGCCGTTAAGTCTCATGATTTCAGAGTCATTCGTAATGAAAGACATTCTACCCGCTGACAGCCTGCCAACCCCCGTCCCTTCATCTCCTACAAATGACCAAACTGGCCTTGTGCTTGTTGCCGCAAGTCTATTGATAAAGGCACCACCAGTGCCCGCAACTGAACTCATACCAGCATAGGCCCATTGAAACCTTGCACTACCATTAACAGTGAGTATCAAAAGGTTTGCCGGATGTTTGTAAAATCCAGTATTTCCAAAGCCTAAAGCCGGTGAGGCTGCTGAACCCAAAGCATTCACCGTAACCTCACCCAAAGCATTCACCCCTAAACCTGTGTCTGGGGTTGATGTGCCACCAAACTCAAAACTGTGAAAGCTGGCCAGGCTTTCATCATAATTGTAAAACTGCGCAAGACCAGTGGTGGTAATATTTATGGTTAACCTCCGGTTTGTGTACCCTGGACCCGTACTATAAAATTTTGTGAAGCTTGACCGGAAACGCTGTTCTCCTGTCCAGTCATTAGCCTCATCAACTCTTGCATATCCAGCCAAATCACCGGCCATCAGGTAACCAAAATTTGCATGGTTCCCCCATCCATAGGCTTGATTCCAGTTGGCTGCACCAACTATATAATTATCCGCTATGGGCTGACCCTGAAAAGTGCTATTGCCTGAAAGCAGTGCCGCATTGAAATTGACTGAGGTTGCTATGCTGTTGGCAAGAGTAGGGTTGGGGTATGTTCCCCCAAGGTCTCCACCCGCGTTTCCTGTGGTGGTTCCTCCGCTTGTTCCTCCGGAGGAACCCGTGCCGGCCGTGGTCCTGGTAACTGTTATTTTTGATATGGTTAATGCAACATCACTCATTCTCTGATTTCTTTAAATTCGCCCGTCCATGTTCCGTTTTTCACATCCCATACAACCCCGGTTATCATCAATTTTGGTGTAATCTCCTCTTCACCATTGTTGTATCTCAAATTGATATCAGAAATAATGTCATCAATCATAATATCACCATGCAATGTCCCTGTTACAGTGATAGTACTACGCCCATAATTATTCAGAAGCCCTTGCAACATCAGGTCTGTCAGTTCCTTTGACTCAAAAATGTCCCTCCTCCGCCATCCCGTGGCTAGGTTACTGCCAACACTTATATGGCCAGTGAAAACCGAACTTGGTAAATCTCCGCTATACAATTCAAATGGCTCAACCTCCTCACTATAATCCGCACCCACCTCAGCTACTTTCTCTATAAATTCAATGTCAACCTCACCACTAATATTAAAGTCAGCCTGAATGTTAGCATACTGAACTCCCAAAGTGTCCATATTTGCGCTGCTGCTGGGTTGATACAATAGCAAAGTCAATTTTCCATCAACAGTAATTTCAGCCGGTTCAACTCTTTCTCTAATCCAACCATAACCTTTGCTGTCATCCTCCAGTTTAATGGCCGTGGCCACGGTGCTCCAGGTCCCTGTTGACTTATGAAAAAAGTACCTTGTACCTCCATTCGTGGTGATGATCAATTGATAATACGCGTCTGCCTTTTCAGTTTGAAACTGATAGTTGTTATCAAAAATCATTTTCCAGAAAAAAGCCAATTCAAAGCTGTTGCCAGATCCTGCAATTACATCAACTGGCCTGCTTTCAATACCGTTTTTATTAGTGATGTCACCACCTACCCAATAGGCTGTTTGATATCCGTTGATCTGAACAGCGTAGCTCAATTGGACGGTCTCAGATTTTCCAATAAATAAATCACCACTGCCATCAGTGGCAAGGTTCAATGATGTCCCTCCACTTGTCTGGCTCAACCTTACTTTGTTCGAGTTCGGATCATTTAAAATAGTTACATAATACGTCCGGTCGTTGATCAGTGGTGCTGGCATCACGGCTGTATCTGCTTTAGTCAAAAACACTTTGTCTCCAACTTTATACGGACCCTCTGCGCCCCCACTCAATACCGTTACCTCATCTGTACTATTGTCTCCTGTGAACTTATAAACAGTGCTCTCCTCCAAGTCTTCAGGGATGTAAACCCCTGCCAGGTAATCCACATCCTCAAAAACCTCTATTCGCTGATAGCTAAAATTATAATCAGGGTTTGGCCCTCTGTTCTCAACAGTCCAGTTTATCAAAGTATTCACGTTCAGCCAACTGGAGGGATTCAGGTCACCATCTAAAATAAAATTCCCGCTTTCACCTGGGTAAATCTGTATTGCAACCCTCTTCCATCTCCAATCCATCCTCACAGTTGGTCTGCCTATAAACCTTATAGGGTTGGCCACATTTGCGGGCGTGCAGTGCTTAAGATGTGAGCCATCCTGAGTAGAACTATCAACGGTATCAAATGCCGTCACTGTCCTTTTTATAGTAGACCCCAACGCCAATTCAGGTACCCTCACAATCTGCCATTGCGTTTGGCTACCCTGGCGCACTCTGGCCAAAAATGGCAACATCATATCATTGAGAACACTGAGACAATCCCAAACAGTCTCATTCTCACGTCCCTTGTTTCTTAGGTATTTAGTGGGATCAATTTTAGCCTGCATCAGGGCGCTGTCTGTGGGGTTTTGACTCATGCCGGTGCAATAGACATTTACAATGTCTTGGACCTCACGGGTAATGCCTAACTTGTTCATGATCTCATAAAAAAAGAACATGAATGAATTTGTTTCTGAATAGCGCTGGCCGTTCGTTTGTTCAAATTTGATTCCATTGAGTCTCCCCACGCCATCAGTTGCCGTAATACTCACTTCATAGGGGAACCCATCATGAGGAAATGTGTAAACCTCTGGAAGTAAAAAACCTTTCCAAACCTGACCAAATGAACCCGGACTATCACCATAATCCAAAATGGCCAACCATTCATCCTCAGATGATGTACTGAACTCCCTGAAAGCATCCCTGTCAGCCGGATTGTTAACAAGCAATTTAAATGTGAGACTACTGCCAGTAATCACATTCCGACTTGCACCGGTAAACTTTGTCCCACCTTGTCCCTCATACCTTAAAGATGCCGGGCTTTGGCCTGCCTGGCCAAGTTCCCTATTGGTCCCGGTATAATCCTTTTTAGCCAAAGCAACACGGTAAAATTTACCGTGTTGATTATAACCCTGAAAACGATATTTGTTTGCGTAAAATGACATTAGCCGCCCATCCTCCTTACTCTGATGTTTTCCTGGCTTATCATTCCTGATAAGTTATTACCATCCCAAACCAAAGGCACCGCCCCGACCACTTCAACCCTCAGCCCTCCAACCATTCCGCCAAGGGAATGATTAGGAATTATCTGGCCGGATTGACTTGGTGTAAACACCTCCGGCCCTCTCTCTCCTACTATATAGGATTTACCAAGAGCGACCGGCCCGCCATCTGCACGGAAACCTCCGAAACCATCTACTATAGTTTTTAGTGTCGCCCCAATACCTTTAGCCGCTGTCGCCCCATCCTTCGCGGCTGATCCATCCCCTAAAATGGCTCTTAACGCTGCTGCGGCTGCTGCGGCAATCAGCAACTTAACAATCATCTTGCCCAGTTCTTTCACGATACCTCCAACGGTGACCTTAGTACCTTCAAGCATGTCATTGAATACACTGGTTACAATTTCACCAAGTCCAGTGAACGCAGATGACAAAACACTTTCCAGCAAAGTCGCCTCCTCTTTTACCTGGGGTAGAGAGTCAAGACCCATTTGCAAAATCTGCTCGTCAAGCATTGCCCATGCTGACAATGCCTGAGCAAACATTGGGTGATCTGGTCCCATGGCGGCCATCAAGTCATCAAACTGCGACCTCAGAAACTCCAGGTCAGAAACAGCCGGTTTAAATCCCAAATCAAAAAGTGATTCAATCCCAAGCGAATCACCAAGCAACTTTTCAATCTGATCATTGAGGTCAAAGACATCCAAATCAATTGAGGGAGTTACCTTTTTCTTTCCCGAAAACTTTGCATTCAGCGCATCTGTATCAACCGTTGACTTTTTCTCATCATCACCAAACAACCCACCTAAGAGGTTGTATTTTTCTCTAAGTTCTTTCAACTTAGCCCTGGCCCTGGCTACTGAGTTTTCAGCATTGATCAAAAATTGTTCTTCCCATGCTTCAATTTGGGCCAAGCCTTTTTCATCCGCCTCCTCTCTGAACTTGTCAATATCATTAGTATTGAAAAATTCAGCCAACTTGGCTTTCATCCCCTCAACAGTTTTAAGGCTTCGTAATTCTGCCTCAGCATCTGCAAGAAACTTGGTCACATCAATAGCCTCCTCCTCTGCTGCTTTCAGCTTAATCTTTCTCTCAAACTCTTTATTGAATTCACCAAGTCTGTCAGTGAGCTGCTTGATACTAACTTTCTCAGTATCCAACCCTTTGAGGAAATCAGGATATTTGCTATTGATTTCAGTGATGAGCTTAGACCGCTTTTCCTCATTGTCGTTGACACTGATTAACTCCCCAACCAAAAAATTTAACTGTGATTGTTGTTGTTCCAATGCTGATGCCTGAACCTTGGCACTTTTAGCAAACACTTTACTAACAGAATTGTAAGAACCAATTGCAACCACAACCGCGGCCACTCCTGCAGCCAATGCAAACCATGGGTTGGCTGCAATAAAAGTTCCCAAAACTCTCAGCACCCCCAACAATTTGCCAAACCCGGTGATCATAGAACCCACACCAAGCATTAAGGGGCCAACAGTTGCCGTCAATGCAGCAACCTTGATTATCATGGTTTGAGTTGCCGGATTCAGATTTGAAAACCTTTCAAATAATTCTTTGACCGACTCAGCCAAGTCCGCCACTACTGGCAGCACTATCACCCCAATCTCAGTGCCAACTTTAAGGATCTCATTCCATGCCGATTTAATTTTAAATGCTCCGCTGTTGGCAGTTTCTTCAAATGCCTTGTTGGCAAGGTTCGTGCTATTAGTGATTGAATCAGAGATTTTCAGATATTCTTTACCCTGGGAACCCGCGGTACCCAACACGGCCGATAAGGCACGTACATTGGGAATCACTGTACTCAAAGCCTCCTCATTCCCCTTGAAAGTATTGACGAGCTTTATTAAGGTTTTAGAAAGTCCTTTTTCATTTATCTCCTTTCGCACCTCACCAAAAGTGGTTCCTACCTCGGCCAACGCATCTGCCCCGGCCCTGCTAGGAGAAATCAGGCTACTCAATAGCCCTCGCAAGCCCGTCACGGCCTCCGAACTATCAACACCTAATCTGGTAAACGTGGCGATTGATGCCCCCACCTGATCAAAGCCAATGCCTAATTGGGAACTCAGCCCAATAACTCTACCCAACACCGGTGCCAATTCACCTGCCTCCAAATTCCCCTCCCTTACCGTTGCTGTCAAAATATCCATGGCCGTGGCAGCGTTGATATTCTCCTTTCCGTATGCCTGTATTACGGAAGTTACAGCCCTGGCAATCTCTTTGGTTTCTCCCATCCCAACGGCCGCACCCTTGGCAGCCATCTCCAGGACCTCCATGCTTTCAGCACCACGCAAACCAGCGGATGTGACAGTAAAGAGCGCATCCGCCAAAACGGCCGGTGCCTGGCCAGTCTTTCCGGCCAACTCCAACACGTCATCCTTGAATCCATTGACAACTTCAGAACTGAGACCAACAAGAGTTTGGATTTTAGTCATAGACTCGTCAAAGTCTATGGCCAATTTTGTACTGGCACCACCCAAGGCCAGGATTGGAAGGGTGATTTTGGTGGTGAGATTTCGGCCAGTTGATTGCATGGTTCGACCAAGCGCAATCACTTCCTTATTGGCTTTCTGCATCTTGGTGCTGAAATCCTTTAAGTCAACGCCAAATCTTACCGCTAACCTGGGCTATACTTGCCATTAAATCTCTTGATTAACTTTCTTTGAAATACTCTTTGCTCTGTCAGCCTCTGCCATTTCCTGGGCTTTCTCCTTGCCCCACGCCATGGCTCTCAACTTGAATAGTTCGGCATCATTGAGACGTTGCGTTGTTGCCCGTTTTTCGTGGTCAGGTTCCCATCTAAATGAAATGAGGTCTTCCGGGCTACCCACTTTAGTTCTGTCTAACTGAGGATTGAGATAGGCTGTGAAACGTGCCAACTCATAATCATGCTGCTGTTGATTGGTGTGTTTGTTCCTGACAACCTCCATGGCCTCACTGAACTCCCTGGGAGTCAACCACCAAAAGTCATCTGGACTAATACCCAAATAGGTTAAGGCCAACGCTTTGTTGGCCTCCACTATTTCCTCTAAGGTTTTTTCTGGCCCCTCTTCTGGGGCTTCGTCTTTCCCTGCTCGGGCTCCTTTGGGGTTGACTCCCCCCAGATCCTTTGAATATCAAACACAAGGGTCATGTCTTCATCAATCCATGACTCAATGTCATCAACGGTAAAATCAACCTCTCTGCCCTCCTTTCGGTAACCCGCTATGAAGCCGTAAAAGGCCATTTTCAGAATTACCTCAACTCCGGCATCAGCCGGGTCCATGCCTCCCTCAACATTCACCTTCTCAGCAAAAAATTTGAGTTTCCATTGTTCAAATGGAACATGTGCCCGGAACCCTACATGAAATGGGCGCTCTACTTTTCCAGTCTTTAAATGATGCAACATGTCTATCAGGTTACGGTGTTAATTGCAAGTTCTCCGGTGCCTCTTCCGTCAAAGCTTGTGGTTCCTTCGGTGTCATCCTGAAAGTCTATACTCCCCCCTTTTATGAAGGCTTCACCACTCCAATATTTATCACCCGTTACGTTGGTGGTGAACTGGATTTGAAACTTAGTTTTGTTTACAAACAACAGCATCAAATCATCAGTATTGAGCTTGTCCGTTACTGCATCAATTCGCAACAAACCATTATAGCTAAACGCCCAATTCCCACGACCCATAAGAAAATCCTCCCAGCGGCCACTATCCATGTTGCTGATATTGATTTCCTTACCATCAAATGTGAGGGTAAAGCCTTTTCCGTGTAGGGCTGCATCAGTTGTGGCACCACCATCAGTGCTGACTAAAATGCTGAATGCATTACCCATTAATACTCCTTCGCTTGGCATAGTCTTCTATTTTGAGTTTTTGACCTTATTTACTTTTCACAGCCCCCACATAACCCAGCTTTTGTAAAGCCTTGGCGTGTGATGGGCTTAGTGTTACTGTTCCACCTGGATGGAATACTTTATGAGGTCCCGGTTTGAAATTCTTGACAATCTTGCCGTTTTTCAAAAAGCCCTCAGCCTCCCATTTAGCCAATTCATTGGCAAATGCCGTCACCGTACCATCAGGCGACACAATCACACCCTCAACGGGTGAGTAATCTTTTAATAGTTGTTTCGTTTCCATAATCAGAGTCTAACTGTTAACCTGTAATTGTCTTCATAAACCGCCAGTTTCAAATCCTCGTCATAATCTTCGGGGTTTGGCCCTTGCCAACTAATCCATGTAACCTCCTCACCATCAATGGTGCCTTTGTAGTGTTCTAGTGCTTGGCGGACTTTCTCAGCAATTGATTTAACCAAAGTTAAATTAGACCCATAGCACGCGACTATTATTGAGTTATAGGCAGTCGTGGTTTTCTCATGCATAGTGCTCACCGGGTCACCTCCGTCACTGTATAGCACTATATATGGTTTAGGTGTACCCCGTGCGGCCAATAGACTATATATGCGCCCGCCAACTGATGAATTAACCGCGGTGTCTCCCTTTAAAATCTTGCTTGTTATCCCTACGCTCATCACTTAAAGAGTTTAGCTAGTATGGTTTCCGTTTGCCTGGCAACCTCCTCCTCAAGCAATTGAATTGATTGAGCCTGACTGGCTGCCGCGGCTTTTTTGATTATGTTGAATGCTGGCATTCTGCCAGTACTGATGGCCTTCCTACCTCTCCGGCCAAACACTTGGCTGGCCTTGGTATTCTTGCGCCTCCTAAACCTCTGTTTCGTGCCATGCTCAATGAGATGGCCATGGTAACCCTTGTATCTGCCCCGAACCCGATAGCCAACCAGAACATTGGGGAACGTCTTACTTTTTCCGGTGATGTTGCCGACACTATCCCAAAGGTCACCATCATCATCATGCTGCCTCAACTCTGCTCTTATTGATCTGATTGCATGCTTGGTGCTCCTCCTCAATACTCTCAGCAATACAACCCGCTTATGTTCTTGGGGGATGCGTTTCATTGCCTCTGTGAACTTGTCCCAACCTTCTATTGAAAATTGTGGGCTACTCCCCCCAGACGACCCGCCACCGGCCAATTGAAATTCCCTGAGCCTGTTGCCCATTACACAATACTCTCACACATCATCTCTAGGCCCTGGCGCCTCCCAATCTCCTCGATGCTTCGAATCTCAAAGCGCACACCGTTCTCAATTACTATGCAATTCGTATTGATTTGGCCTGAATAGCGAACTGTATAAATCACAGATTGCCTGACTGTATCCTTGCCCGCTTCTTGTGACTCATTGGCGGACTTATATTTGCGGGCTGCCTTGATATTTGCGAATAAATCAACATAACCATCAATTGGCATTCCATCATCATCCGTCAAGCCAGCCGGTTCATGCTGGATAGTAATAATTCTATCCATTTGCCCAATGTTGACCCCCCTGAGCATTACAGCCTTTTAGGTTTGATTTGATTCAGCAACCTCATACTTGCTGGTACTGATTGAACGATTGTCCCGGTTAAGTAATCCCCGCGGAATTGCTCAAAGTCTGAAACCATCCTTTTAATTGCGCTTGTCAACTGCCTGGGTACTTCTTTCAGGCAAAAACACAATTGACCATCTCCATTGCTTGTAATATCAATGGCAGATCCTCCGGCCGTTGCACTCACTTGGAAAGAATCACTTTGAGCATTCACCACATAGTACGGCTTTCTTAAGCTCAAACCACCCGGCACCTCCGCCTCAGTGGCCTTGGTCAGAAATACGCTTTTCCCATCCGTGAAAGGGTGGGCAATCATCTCAATGGTGTCATCATCAGAGTTGGCCGTACCAACTCCAGCATGTCCCACCACATACCTGATAATAACGGCCTCAAGTCTGCCCTTTGTGCTTGGCCACCCATTCACTGCTTGCAATCTGGCAAACTCTGAATGGGTGGTTACTCTGTATGCACCTGGGTCCAGGACCTGCAAATTATCATCAGTATCATAGTATTGAACACTCTCAATTTTTACGCAAGGGATACCACGTAATTCAAACACCTCCGCTGGGAAACAATCAAAAGCTTGTTCAACAGTTTTGAACAAGGCAGTAATGCCAGTGTACTCCTCAGCCTCGGCCGTTGCATCTGCGATAAATGCAGCAACCTCAGCATCCTCCTCACTATGGAAAAAGCCAAGTTGTTTCTTGGCTTCCTCCAATGTGACTGGATAGTGTTGTGACGGTATGACTATAATTGGTTTCACTTTATCAGCTCGATAAATCCGTTTTTCACCAAGTCTTTTTCCTTAATCACCTCCTCAGAGATTATGCCCTCATCATTGGTATGGTATCCATAACCCTGAATGGGTTTCAGAATTCTCACCGGGACCATCCCCTGGGGAATTTTGTTTTCCGCTGCTGCCTTATCCCT
>JAAWWF010000034.1 GCA_021404565.1 Roseivirga sp.
GTCCGGAGGACCTGTGACCACTATGAGTACTCAGACAGAGTCCG
This sequence comes from Roseivirga sp., assembly GCA_021404565.1. GTDB lineage: Bacteria > Bacteroidota > Bacteroidia > Cytophagales > Cyclobacteriaceae > Roseivirga. Next base: position 45 of record JAAWWF010000034.1, read on the forward strand.
AGTAGGCCCGCGGAGGAACCCATTTGAGGTAAAAACAATGAAGTGTCTGCCATTTGTCTTCCCAGAGGTATAATTGGAATATGATAGCGAAACCGTCTGTTCGGTGCTGACGGGGATAGTGCCTTCTACGTGGCCTTCTCTAAAGCTCTGATCACTTACCTGTCTCAGGTCCTCCGGACCCATGACCACTATGGCACCATCTTGATTGTTATAAAGCTGATTCGGTATTTGAACACTTAGTTCAGCTCCGTGCTATATGTGATCTGGCAAGGGGTTCTGCAAAAGCAATCCATTCTGTTTATTTGCAAGATCTATTAACCGCCTGATATGAGCCTCACAAAAAAGGCACTTACCTAAAAAAGGTATACACATATTTCAACAGAAACACCTGCTGGCTGGATCTGGGAAGGACAGGAATTTCACGATCGATTTGAGTGTTGAAATTCTCATTATACACCAGGTAGAGATCGTGCCCATCGCGGAAGTTATATCGAATGCGGGCATTGTTAAAGAAGGTTTTTGAATTGCTGTTGTACTGCCAGGTAAAGCTGCCGGATAGGTGCAGGTTCAGGGCGGCCTCCAGCTTAATACGTCCCACATGGAGCCATTCTTTGCCTGAGCCAATATGGGTTAGGTCTATATAGTTGGCCCTCCAGGTGGCCGAGAGGTTGATGTTTTCATTCAGGTTTAAGCCAGGGTTATAGGTAATGGCCAGGCGCCTTCCTCCATAAAAACTTCCGGCTTCTACCCTTGCCCAATGACGAAATACGCGTTGTGCTGCTGGGTAAAACCCCAGGAAGCCATAGTGGAAAAAATATCGGCCTGCAGGTACCACTAGTTTCTCAGAGAACCTTAGTGGTTGTTCCAGTTCCTGTAGTTCGCGCACATGGGAAATGTCGAAACTATCGCCTTGAAAATTGGTGGCTTCCCAGCCGCTGAAGTTGTACCATGTTTCAAACCTGCCCGTGTTGGCCGACCAGTAGTTGTCGCTGGTCAATAAGGTCCATTTTACATATTGGAAGTTGCCTTCGCCCGCTTGATTGTATTTTCCTTTTTGTAGCTGAACGAAAGAGTTATGAAAATTCTCCCGGTTGAGAAAGCCCATTCCGGGATTAAAGCCGGGAGCGGAGTAATTATAATTGAGGCTGTAAAACCAGCCATCGCTTACCCGTCTGCTGAGCTCTGAGGCAAAGCGGACGTTGTTGAGAAACCCGCTGGCCTGGTTTTCCGAATCTGACGAATACGCCAATGCAGACACGAAATAAGTTTCTCCTTTTACATTGAGAAAGGCATCTGTAGAAAAAGCGGAATTGTAGCTGCCGCTGCTACTGCGGTGAGTACCCATAAAGCCAATGAAGGAGCGATTGTTGAGCACCTTGCGTCTAAGTCGGGCCACACTGAAATTCTCAGAAGGAAGTTGGTTGCCACTGACACTGGTGTTTTGGGTTTGGATGGAAAGAGCACCAAGCTCCCATTTGTCAAACTGCCCGTTAAGTCGGGCTCCGCCTATAATGGGGGCGAGATTGCCCTGGAAAATGCCAATATTACGACTATAGAAGAGTTGAGAAGTTCCACCCATGCCTACCTCATATAGTCCGGCCTGTTCCTGAAAAAATCTACGCTTTTCGGGGAAAAAGAGCGAAAATCTAGAGAGATTGATTTGCTGGTCGTCTGCTTCCACCTGTGCAAAGTCGGTGTTGAGTGTAAGGTCAAGGGTGATGTTGGAGCTAATTCCGTAGCGTACATCAAGACCTACCTCCCTGGTAAAAGTGGTGTTCTTCTGATAACCTGTCTGGTCTGCGTTGAGCTGCTGACTTCGGTCATTGCCCCCCAATAAATAGGGCGTAATCAGCAATTGTTTCCTGGTTTTAAGGCCCTCGAAAACCACAGGCCGTTTGATAGACGGTTTCATAATGGAGGAGTTGACCTCCTGTGGCATGGCCGGGAAAACATAGAGTTCGTTTCGGGAAAGAATAGTACGTGCCGAGCTAATGGCCGAATAGATGATGCCATCTTGTTCACGGAAGCGCAGGTTGCTCAGGGGAATTTTCATTTCCAATGACCAGCCATCCGCCAGCATATGTGTTTTGCCTTCCCAGATCATGTCGTAAGTGGTGTTAAAAGTGGAGCTACCAAGCGATATGGCATCGTTGGACACCATCATATCATAGCGGCTTCCGGAAGGATAAATGGAAAAGACAGCAGCAGTTTGCTTATTGTAAGCTGCATCGATGTGAAAGGTAAACCAGTCATCACCGTTCCAACCATCCCGGACGAGATTACGGGAGATTACTGGTGCGGCTGCACTATCGCGAAGCAGGGCTGCTACATATAGAAAGCGATCATCAAAGGTTACTTTAAGCTCCGTACCTGGATTGGCTTTGCCCCAATCGGGCCGAAACATGATGTAGTTGAAGGAGGAGATTTGCTGCCATGCAGGCTCATCAACCTTACCGTCAAGGATAATTTCACCCTGTAAGGCTTTGATCACAACAGGCGCTTCATTGAGGTAGCTCAGTGAGTCCTGGGCCATTGTTTTTGTGGTGAATGCGAGTAGTGCTAATAGCCACCAGTCTTTCCGGATCATCATTGTTTTTTGACAAGGATACGCCAGAGAAATACCGCTGTTGACCTGTATAGGGCAGGCTGTGGAAAAGAAGTGGTAAAGCGTTAAAGGAGTAGGGCCCCTTTGAAAGTACGGCTGTAACGTAATGATTGTCCGTTACTCAATTGTATTTCGCCATCACCACTGGGGAAGGCCTTGAGCTTGGCAATAAATTCGCGGTTAACCAGTTTGGAGCGATGTACCCGGACGAATTGGCTCGGGTCCAGCTCTGCTTCCAGCGATTTAAGTGAACGATAGACTACAAATTTGCGCTGAGTACTGTGAACATGAATACAGTTGTTATCGGTCTGTACCCAAACGATTTCGCTGACTGGCAAACGGGTTTGCTCACTGTAATCTTTGATCCAGATGCTCTGCGGGAACGGTTTGATTTCGTCTTTTCTATTAAAAGCATTCCACTGAACCAAGGCGAAAATGAGCCCGAATGAAAAGGCATTGGCGGTGAGGTTATTCACGATCAGCTCCTGTGACCAGCCCCCAAGTACTTCGCAGTTGTATGCCAGTTTAAAGAAGAGGCCTGCGCTCGCGATAATCAACACTTGATTGAGGGCTACCAGGCCAATGCCGATACCAGTCGAACGGGAAATGTCTTTCACAAGAGACTTTTTCTTTACTTGTAAGAGGTCACCGCGTCTGCCGACATGGCGGGCCAATCCAACCCAAAAAAGTGTTGACAAGAGGAAGGTCAGAAGAAGCTTTTGATGGCAAATTGTATCGGTGTACACCTGGAATAGCCAGCCTGAAAGGGTAGAAAACAAAGCTGTGACCAACAATGCCAGTACTACCAGGCGTTCCGGCAATGACATTTTGAGGGACAAGGTTGAAAAACCGAAAGTCATGATCAATAAAACGGTATAGACTTAGAAAAGGATTTATGATTGGTCAAGCTCCTCTTTCAAAAACTTAGCGGTATAGCCCTTGGTGCTTTTGGCCACCTTCTCCGGAGTGCCTTCTGCTACAATCATACCGCCCTTATCACCCCCTTCAGGGCCCAGGTCTATGATGTGGTCTGCTACCTTGATGATATCCAGGTTGTGCTCAATGATGAGTACTGTATTGCCTTTGTCTACCAGGCGATTGAGTACATCGAGCAAGTGCTGAATGTCTTGAAAATGCAGGCCGGTAGTGGGCTCATCCAGTATGTAAAAGGTTTTGCCGGTGTCTTTTTTGGAGAGCTCTGTGGCCAGTTTTACACGCTGTGCCTCGCCCCCCGAAAGGGTAGTGGCATGCTGACCAAGCGATATATACCCTAAGCCTACGTCATTCAGGGTTTTGATTTTGCGCAGAATCTTTGGCATATGCTCAAAGAAGTCCACCGCCTGTTCTACCGTCATGTCCAGCACATCAGAGATTGATTTGCCTCTGTAGCGTACTTCCAGTGTCTCACGATTGTAACGCTTGCCTTTACAGGTTTCGCATGGTACATGCACATTGGGCAGAAAATCCATCTCAATCAACTTCATACCAGCACCCTCGCAGGTTTCGCAGCGGCCTCCTTTTACATTAAAAGAGAACCGCCCGGGCTTATAACCACGGATTTTGGCCTCTGGCAACTCAGTAAAGAGTGCCCTGATATCACTGAAAACTCCTGTATATGTAGCCGGGTTGGAGCGAGGGGTACGCCCAATAGGTGACTGATCTACCTCGATTACTTTATCGGCATGCTCTAGTCCTGTGATGGAGTCATAATGCAACGGACTTTTTCTGGACCTATAAAAGTGCTGGTTCAGAATAGGGAAGAGAGTGTCGTGGATGAGTGTAGACTTGCCGCTGCCGGAAACCCCCGTCACACAAATCATTTTACCTAAAGGCAGGGTCAGATTTACCTTTTTCAGGTTGTTACCCGTGGCTCCTTTGAGCACAATCTTGTCACTGTTGCCGGTTCTGCGTTTTTCAGGTACGGGAATGGTCACCGTCCCCTTCAGATAATCGGCCGTAATACCTCCTTCTTCCAGAAATTGGGCGGGACTGCCCGAAGCTACGACCTGGCCACCATGCCTGCCGGCACCCGGGCCAATATCCAGGATGTGGTCAGAGGCCAGCATCATATCCTTATCGTGTTCAACCACAATAATGGTATTGCCAATATCCCTGAGATCTTTCAGCGCCTTGATGAGCTTTACATTATCGCGCTGGTGCAAGCCAATGCTGGGCTCATCCATGATATACAGTACACCCACAAGCTGAGTTCCTATCTGCGTTGCCAGCCTGATCCGCTGGGCTTCTCCACCCGAGAGGGTCTTAAGCGGGCGATTGAGGGTGAGGTAATCGAGGCCTACATCCAGCAGGAAGCCGATGCGCTTGCGGATTTCTTTCAGCACTTCGGTGGCAATCAGCTTTTGCTTTATCGTCATGCGTTCTTCCACATCCACAAACCAGGCGTTCAAAGCCTCAATGTCCATTCTGGCCAGTTGGGCAATGTTTGTGTCGGCAATTTTGAAGTGCAGGGATTCTTTTTTCAGTCGATCACCATTGCATTCGGGGCAGGTTTTTACAGACATATAGTCCTCTACCTGTCTGCGCATTTTTTCGGTACCCTCTGTCATCTGTTTCACCAAAAACTTGATGATGCCTTCAAACTTCGTTTGCCATTCCGTACCTGGATATTTCTTTGAGCTTACCGCCACAGGCATATCATCACCATAGAGAATGATGTTCATTACCTCTTCCGGAATTTCCTTAATGGGTGTAGTCAGGTTGACCTTATATCGCTTCAGAATGGCCTCGACTTTTTTGAAAATCCAGATGTCGCGGTATTCCCCCATGGGGGCAATGCCTCCGCGACTGATACTTACCGAATCGTCTGGTATCACTGAATCACGACTGATTTCTTCTACCGACCCGAGGCCATTGCAACTGGGGCAGGCCCCATAGGGAGAGTTAAAAGAGAATGAGTTAGGGGCCGGTTCATCGTAGGAAAGGCCGCTCTCAGGGTCCATTAGGTATTTAGAGAAGTGGTGGATATCTCCGGCTTCATCTCTCACCATGATCACGCCTTTGCCGTGCGACATGGCCGTTTTTATGCTTTGTGCTGTGCGGAATCTATCGTTTGGGTCAGCAATAATACGATCGACAACAATCTCGATATCGTGTGTTTTATAGCGATCTACCTGCATTTTGGGCACCATGTCCATCACCACACCATCCACCCTTACTTTGGTGAAGCCCATTTTTCTTATTTGAACAAAGAGCTCGCGATAATGACCTTTTCTGCCTTTTACTACCGGGGCCAGAATGATCAACTTCTTGCCTACAAAGTAGCTGATCAGATGATCGATGATCTGGTCTTCGCTCTGGCGAATCATCAACTGGCCCGTATTGTAGGAATACGCCTGTCCTGCACGGGCATAGAGCAGCCTCAGGAAATCGTAGATTTCGGTCAAGGTACCTACCGTAGATCTTGGGTTTTTTGAGGTGGTTTTCTGCTCAATGGAAATTACCGGGCTAAGGCCGTTGATTTTATCCACATCGGGCCTTTCCATATCACCAATAAAGGAGCGTGCATAGGCAGAAAAACTCTCCATATACCTCCGTTGACCTTCTGCATAAATGGTATCGAAAGCCAGAGAAGACTTGCCAGAGCCAGAGATACCCGTGATCACCACCAGCTGGTTTCTGGGAATGACGGTATCAACGTTTTTCAGGTTATGCTCCCTTGCCCCGAAAATTTCAATGTTTTCATGACCTGTGAGGTCTATTGGGGCGGGATCTATGGTAGCGTTTTCCTTGAATTTTTCCATGAAGGGACTTGCAAAATGCAGAATTCACAAAAGTCTCGATTTAGAGACGGAATTACAACCCGGCTGCAATCATTCTTACTCCATCCCGTTTAGGAATTCGTCTAAACTATGATCAGATTTATTAGCGGCTTCTCCTATTTGGTATTGTTTGTTCAGTTTACTGAAATCAGGCTCTCTTGCACCCCCTCCAACTCCCAGGCGGGCCGATGCATAATGTCTGGTGTTGTCAGGTAGTGACTTACCAGAAAAGATATTCAAGGCGTTTTCCCTCAGGTTGGCTGCCACAATGCCTGGTATTTGCTCCAGGCATTTATTGAAGTTGGTATATTCTGCCACCTTGAAATTGATTCGGATCATGCCCAGTTTAAAACCAATTCCCGCGTAATCAAATTCTGTTGAAAACTCCATCCAGAAGCGTAGATCACTCGAATTTTGCTGTTCCTGAATTCTCCTGAGGTGCCCTCTAAGCTCAGCCATTTTCTCGTTAATTTTCAGCACCTCGTGTTTGTCCCTCATTACCTTATCTTCCAGGTAATGTATTGGGCCTAAATCCGCATGCGCCTTTTTGTATTCATCAATGGCTCCATGATTGAACAGACCATAAGACTTTTTGCCTTCCTTTTTGCGTGACTCCATTCTGTTGGAAAGCCATTGAAAATGTGCTGAGATTCTTTGTGGAATGTAGTCAATGGCACCAAATACGGCATCGCTTTCCACCTCACGAAACAGTTTGAAGCCAGTTTTATGTCCGTCACTTCTGAATTGTAATTCGCCATTGTCTGTGTTGGCAAATAGATAATAACCACCATAAGAAATATAATGCCCTTTTTGACCGGCATCGTACCGAATGGTAAGCCCTTCGTTAGCCCTGGTTTGTTTTCGGAAATCGGCTCTTCTCACAGAGTCGTGATTTCCAGGTACTACCATGCAATAGTCTCCTTCCCTGATCTCAAAAGTGCCTGCCGAGTAGTTCTTAATCTCCAGTAAATCGCCCACGGCCTCTTTCCTGATTTCTCCTACGTAGCTGCTTTTATTGCCTCCCGGACGAACTACAAAATGAGCATAATCGCTTTTGATCTTATAGTGGCCTGTGGGGATGTTGTCAGTGGTTATCTGAGCATACATTTTATACCTGTCATTTCCTCCGGGACGCCATTGTAGCTGCTCGGTATCTTCATTGTCTCCTCTGAAGCTCAATACATCTTTTGTGGCCTTATGGGATATTTTGAAGCCTCCATCGTAGGTGAGTTTAAGATCAACATCTCTTTCATGAATGTCTTCCGTATTGTATACGATAGGAGGAGGAGTACTCCCCAACTCAATTACCGGAGGAACATTAATGGGTTTTTTTGTGAAAAGTGCTTCACGGTAATTCTTGTAAAATGGACTTAATTCGTGACAAACAAGTGCATGAGCTCCCTGATATAAACGACTGTGACCATAATTTAACCTGAGGTCAAATTCATCACCAGCATGTTTTTTTCGCATTTGTCCTCCTGTTTTCTCATCTGACCCTCCTGGTTTGGCCATATTGTAATTTCTGTACTGGAGAATTACCCTTAGCCCCTGGCTTTGCAAAAGCTTGCGAATGTCGTCATATAGGTCTGAGCGGAAATACTGATAGAGGAAGCGCCCTTCGTACTGATTGTAGCCAATCTTGTCAAGTACCCTTACCAGTTCATCAAGCGTTTGGTCGATGTAGTTTTTATGTCGATCCAGGTTACTGTCATAGCATTCTTTCAGAATCTGTGAAACCGTGAGAATTATCTTCTCCCGTAGTTCATCTAACAGCCTTAGTTCTGAACCCAGAGCAGAACTTTTTTTGTATTCATTATAGGTATGAACTACACCTTTTTTGTGTCCGCCAAAGCCTCCCGCATCTTTGAGGGCTTGTAATGTCTTTTGAGATTTCTCTAATTTTATATTCGCGGCACTCTCTTCTTTTTCAAGGTCTGCAATTGCCTTTGTCAGGTTATCGCGTTGCTCTGCGATTTCGCTGTTCAGGTAGATTTTGAATTCAAGCTTATGCCTGATGTTGAGTTGACCCAGGCTGATTTCCGGAACCAGGGTAGTAGTTACTCGTCTCTTGCCCACAAAAGGAATCCAGACATTAAAGCTGAATTTAACCGCGGGAACAAAAATGCGAATACCGGTTTCCAGCTTGCCATCACCGGTCACCCAATGGCCTTCGCGCATTTTCAGGTTCAGATTGAGTTTGGAACTAAGAAAATTGCCAAGATTAAAGCTATGAGTCACATCTGTTTCCCAGTAACCATCTTTGACATGAATCATTACCAGGGTTTCTGAAATATCCAGCAGGCTGACATAACCTTTGAACCAGGCCGATTTAAGGCCATCGCGTGTCATGTGTACATTGAATTGCAGAGGGGCCTTGTCTCCACCATGAATGGTAATCATGTACTTGTTATTACCCATTCCAAGCCACCGAACGGGGTCAATTTTACCATCCAGAGCCAGCTCTTCTCCTGATATGGCACTGTTAAGGGCAAACTTACTTCCCAGAAGAAAACCTTTCATGCCTAGCTTCAGGCTGCCATTGTCAGCTTTTTCAATATCAAGTCGGGTACTGGAAAAAACGATTTCCTTTACTTTAAAATCAATGCCATCTCCGCCTAAGTGAAAAGATGAATTATTGACATGGCCAGTCAGATCACCGCTGATCAAACCCCTGAAAAGGTGAATTTTAGCGAAGTAATCAAATTGACCTTCCTTGAAATTTAACTCACCGTGTGCCGAGGTGCTTACGCCTAATAAACCAAGTGACACATCACCATTCATGCGTACCTGATCTGATGAGGCCTGTACCTCTCCGGATGCATTCAGGGTCAGTGCCTCTCCAATATTGAAACCCAGGTTGCCCATCAGAACCTCTTTGCCGGAATCACCGGAATACTGCAGTGATGATTTCAACGAGACAAAATTATCAAAGAGACTGCGGTTGTGATCGAGCTTAAAGAGTCTTTTACCCGGAGTAAAATCAAACAATACATCTCCCTGGCTGGAAAAACCAAACAGCGTTATGTTGTTTTTCCCCTCCAGATAGAACTCTTCGCTATTGAAGCGACCCTCCAGTCTTCCATCCACATAAAAAAGCGGATTGGGAGTAACGCCTGTCTTAGTGGCAATATGAAAACTGTCTTTGTTGAAATGGAAGCTGCCGGAAAAGAACTCGATGTCGAGCATTTTGAAGTATGAATGACCTGTCAGCTCAAAACCAGTTTTGGAAACAACGGCATGCCCACTCATTAGGGCATTGACAATGTTGTTACCGATATTGAGGTCAAATTGTCCTCCCAGGCCAAAGCCGGCATCCGAGGCTATGACACCAAGACTCGTTTGTGAATCGAAATATTCACCCAACTTCATTTTGCCATCAAAGAATGTGACCAGACCTTCTGTTTTTTCTCCCACCGGAATAGTAATGTTCTCTCCGTCTTCAGTCGCTTTTACCTCAGACCTTCTCGGAGGGAGCATGTTCAGGAATTCATTGGGCTTGGCTTGCTCAAAGAGCCCGGTCTCTTTCCATTGGGCACGAACACTGTCATCGCCTGAGGTGAATTCGGCCGGTGTAGTCAGTGCATACTTCAAGTCAACATCGAGTACCTCCAGTACTTTGATGATCTTATGATCATGCCTGTCGCTGAGGTCCCGTGTCTGGATCAGTTCATTGATAGAGCCGTTTTGAATAGCACTCATCAAGGCGGTTAATATCTTTATGGCCCCAATTTCAAATTTCGAATGGCCAAGTTTCAGCCCTTTATAGTCATTGCCGTCATCGGTTAGTTCTTTGGCAATATAACGGGGATACTGCCAGTAATTGGGACCAACAATGAGTGTGGTTAAATCTCCGTCACTCATCCTGTTCCATTGAATCTTATAGGTAGTTGGGGCTTTAAAGAACTTTACCAGCTCTGTTGTCAGGGCAGACAGTGCTTTTAACTGCGCAGTACCAAAAGTGGGTTTTTTAAACGAAAGAAATGACTCTGACTCCATTCCTTCGAATACGATGTTGCTGCTTGATATTTCATCGTAGAACAGCGGGATGGGAATGGGGATCTCAGTTTGATAAACTATGAGGGTTGTGAGGTTTTTTACCCGGAAGCTTTGATGCAGGTCTTTCGGGCTTGGCAGGTAGTTTTGAGAGTCATTCCAGGTCTCATCCACAGCAATGGCTGCCATCATACGGGGGATATCGAAATTATCGAAGGCACAATCAATATCTACATGGAAGAGTGTGCCACTCCAAAGCTCTCCAAAGCCCAGGCTATAGAGCTTAATGCCCATAAGTTGAGGGAATTGAGGAATAAGCAGCTTCAGCGGTTTGGCGTTTTTCTCATCCTCGGGGTCCTTAAAGGAGATATCGAACTTTAGGTTACTGGGAGCGCTGAACTCTAATGAGAAACTGAAATACTCCGGCACCTCAAAATCACCATAGCTCAGCAGCGTATCGGGCAGTTTACCCCCTGCATCATCAATCAACTCTATAGGTTTGCGGAGCCAGTCGGGAATATCAATGCTGTGCTTGTCTTGAATAAAAAGATCCAAAAGTGCTGTAGAATCGAAGGTTCGGTGTCCGTCTTTTATCGGAGCATAATTGATACCCCGAAAAGGAACTTTGGGTGTGAGTTTGTCTGCTAGCTCTCCAAGATTAATTTTTCTCAGAAACCATTTTACAAGCGTGGTGGGTATGCCCAACTCTCTATCGGGTTCGCCATCTTTCACGCCATATCGCTTTTCGAGCTTAATGCCACCCATAGCTACGAGATAGCCACTGTCAAATTTGAATTTTGGTGCCAAAAGGGAGAATGCTCCAAAATCAATTTCATTGTTGACCTTCATATCAACGATGAGTTTACCTTCGTCCATTTCGAAGGCCTTTAAGGGAGAATCCAACATTTGAATAGAGAGATCTTTGCCCCCCATGGCCAGCTTGAATCGTATGGCTTCTTTAGGGTCAGCTGATTTGCTGGTGCGGAAGATCTCCATTTTAGAGCCGTCTTCCTTTTTGAAAACCTCATTCAGCTTCTCAGGCAAGCCCAGGTATACATTGGCACTTAATTCAGACTCTTTAAAGTCGACTTTAAAGTCATTGGCTCCCAGGTAGAGGTTACCTAAATCTATTTCTTCATGTCCCTGACTGTTTTCTGGCTGGGGAGGTAATGGAATGGTGTATAGTTCCCAGGGTTTGCCGTCCTTTTCAGTAAAACTTACCATCATATGATTCTCTGTGCTGCCAAATTCAAATGAGGCAGTCAATGTGTCGGCTGGGAAAATCTGCGAGACGACCTCCGGGACGTTAGAGAATTGAATACTGGCACTTCCTCCACTCGACCATCCTTTCCCGCTTTTATGCTGAATATGAAATTCTGGTTTTGACAGCGAGCATTTGGGTAGCTCAGCCAATTCTGCAATGGGTAACTCAAGGGTTTTATCGCTTTCGAATTTGAGTTGTACCAGCTCGTCATTCTTTCGCAAAGAAAGTTTACCATCTTCTATAGAGATCAGAGGGCTGATAAAACTGGATTCCGTAGAAAGAAACAGAGACAGACCATTGCCATTGACCTTTTCCAGTGACAGATTTACACTTTTGGTCTCTAATGAAATGCCTTCAATGAATTCTACTTTTGGGAAACCGATAACCTCAAAATCGATGGTTTGTGTGTTGTTTCCATAACAATAAGAAGACCTAAGGCCAAGGGTATGGTCAAAGAAGTGCATATCCATGCTGTTTTCGAGCTTCCAGATGGGTTTACCGGCTTTTTCAGTCAATTCGAAATCGAAGCTTCCATTGTCGATTTTGAGCGTGTCGAAGAGATTCAGCTCGAAATTGGTGTTGAGTGAAATGTCTGGGATGGTCTGATCTGATAGTTTTTGGAAAGAAAAGCCCAGTTTGCTCATTTGAATATCAGAACCCGGAATGCTGAGTGCGTCCTTATTGCTGACCTGGCCTTTAATACTTACCGACTTGTTGCGAATGTACTCAAATGACAACAGGTCAAGGCTGGGATTGGGCAGTCCTGCAGGAAGCTCAATGTTCGAAAATGTCTTAAGAGCCCTGTCTAATGTAATGCCCTGAGTGCTGGCCTTGAAAGACTGCTCTCCTTTACTCAGGTCAATGTCATAGTTGAATGGCAATTCATTGATCTTGAAATCACCCGTAAGTTTAAGGCTTACTGATTCTTCTTTTTTCAGACTTATATGTGCCTCAGAATGAATGGCTAGCGGGAAGTAACCTGGGGCTATTTCGAGAGAGCTTTTCACCTCAAACGAATAGGTCTTTTCAGGAACATCGATTTTGAGATCAACGCGGTCAAGGTCAAGAGTACCCACACTTTTGACATCTAAACTGGTGCTGCAGTTTACATTGAGCTGCCCCTTAGAGTTGAAGGTTAACTTTTTGAGGTGTAACTCCATGGAAGGAAGTTCCTCCGGGGTATCAATAGCGCAAGCTTCCAACAGCTCTTTGAGTGATAGCGGCTCATTACATGAAAGACTGAAAGAGAGCTCCTTTTTTTGTAGATCAAGTTTTAAGTTGAGGAGCGTTTCAATTTTTGAAAACAGTAAAAAGGAGGCTTCTATCTCAAGAGACCGGGTCTGACTGTCTATCACCAGGTTCAGACGATCAAGGCTGGTGGACGTCACATTGTCAACCAGTTTTTCGCAACCTGGCAGCGTCATGGATTGCAAATCAACAGAAAGTGCGTCAAGAATACTTTTGGGGCTCAGTCCTGGTCCTTTTGAGGCCTTCTCAAGGGAAAAACTGGTGGAAAATCCTTTATCACTCCATGTGAGTAATGAGCTGCAATTGAAGGATGAATCGCCAAGAGAACAATTGCCTTTGCTAACAAAGTTTTGTTCACTCTGGCTAAAACGCACCTGATCTAATTTCAGCCGAAGGTTGTCAAGTACTCTTCCCAGTGGGCCGTCAACGGGTTTTGAGATAAGCCCGAAATTCTCATTCAGAAGCTGATTCAATGATTGTTGGGGAGAGGTTTCATCGAGGCTCAGGTCGAACCCAAGAAGTGCATTCCTGCCTGTGTGATCTAATGAGAATGTAGTATTTCCCTCAAAGCCAATAAAAGCTCCTCCTGTAGACAGGGTGAAGGATTGTCTGGCTTTTGATAGATACAGGCTTCCTTTGAGGCTACTGAGCCAACTCCCGTTGAGCAGTGAGCTTTTCAGGTTTTGTGGTAAGAGATTGAGCGCATGATCGAATGAATCCTGGTCATTGATCAAATGGGCCAGTTTCCGTTTCTGAATTGCCTCAATACCAAGATCAAGCCTGTAGGATTCAGGGTATTTACTTACCTCTATATTACCATTGCCCAGCTTGCTGTCTCCTAAGGTGAGTTCTCCCGAAAAAGCCATTTTCATATGGTTTTCCGAACTGTTTTGAGCCGTAGAAATTCCAAGGCTTAACACAGGTGATTCCAGCTTCAGCTCGCCAATCAGAGAAACAGGTTTCAAAGGTAAGGGGAAGTCCAGTTGGAGCGTCTTATCGGAGAGCAGAAGACCTGCTCTGAGTCCCTGGTTTTTATCTATATGCAAAAGGTCACAAAGGCCTGAAAGGCTCATGTGAATAGTCTTATAGCCCTGGAAAAGTGCGAGGAAATGAGTGTTGGTATCGAAGTCGAGCTTCCATACGTACCCTGATTCTGTGAGCAAAACCTTACCATGGCAAGTGAATTTGAAATCTCCTATCAAAAGATTCAACTTCATTGCTCCATCCACTTCTTCTTTTTTCAAACCAAGCTGAAGCGTAATAATTTGAAACGAAACACCGGGCCATCCTGATAGTGCCAGAGGAAGAGTTTCTGCCTGCAGCTTAAGGTTAAGCTGCTCAATAGCACCTGTTTCATCTTTCTTAACTTCTGTGGCCGCGGTGAGCTCGTGGTCAGCCAGTTGCAGGATGACAGACAGTTTGTCCTCAACATCAATTTCAGACTGGATGAGATGATTTGTCAATTGGTTTGCCAGAGCAAAACCCAGGAGACTCTTTATCTTCTCGAATATTGGTGTGCTGATCTGTACCATAGGTTTAAGCAAATGGGCTGTTTCTGTCAATGTCCTTAAAAATGTCAGTATCTGAATCGCTCACAGGATATATATCATGGTTCCAGTCGCTTATACCAAAAAGTGTATAACCATCTATAAAGAAAAGCTTCAAAACCCGGGCTACTTCATACATTGGGTAGCCAAAAATGCCGAGATGTGCCAATTCAAAGGAGGTCTTTTTTAGTTCGGAAATTTCACCTGTTTCTTCCAGAAATTTGTTGTGATAATTGAGCTTGTTCACTACAAATGCCACATCGGTGAGCAAGGTATTAAGGTGGTTCAGATTGTTGCCTGTGAGCGCCTCGGCAAAGGTTTGTTGAGAACCTTTAGGGATGCTTGAGAGCAAAAGCCCATGGAGTAATCCGGCCTCACTTTTCTTGAAATGAATGAGATTGGCATAAAAATGAGCATAATTAACGTACCCCTCTTTCTTTGGGATTACCACTTTGACAGGGTCGAGTGCATGGCAAATACTTAAATGCCTTCCATTGACATTGTTAAACTTCGTCAGGCAACCTGTTTTCACTTCTTTGGTTGTAGAGCATACCGTCAGTCCTCCCATAGGAGCGAGACTAATCGTGTTTACAGATAGCCGGCTTTTAAGCATATTCACCCCCTTAGTGATATATGGATAGGTTTTTTGTGCGGTTAAGAGATCGCGGGCGACTGTGTTGTAGAGGTAATCTTTATACCGGGTCAGAATATAGGGTTTGCATAAAAAATCATTCAAGAGCTTCACCACAGCACCGGCTTGGCTGTATCCCATGACGTAGACATTTTTGAGGCCGATGCCTTCATGCCTGACACAAATATCTTGTAAGTAGTGGACTGTATTTTCCACCCCATCCATAGGCAGGGCATTGGTCCGGTTGATATTAGGCACCGTGTTGGTATATGGCACTACCAAAGAAAAGGTGAACCCTGAGGCGTCTTTTTGTTGAAGCAGCTGGCAGAGCTTTACCGTGTAAACGCGGCTATAGCTCTCATAACCACTTGTACTGAACCTTTGATGTTTGTCTTTGGCATCGCCAGCGGCATCTGCCACAGATGTGGGAAACAAGTCCAGCGTTAGGTATGCCTTATCGATTTTACATGCCCATTGGATGTAGGCCTGTATGATTTCATATTGAACACACTCCCATAGATACTTATTGTATTCAGGTTCGGGAATTTTACTCTCGATATACTTCTTGTATTGTTGTTTATAGAAAATGTCAAGGTCAGCAAAGGCTGTTTCAGCAATGGGCATTAGCATGTCCTGACTGAAAATGCCAAACTGAAACTTGTCAAAGCCGACATTCAGAAACTCGAAGTATTTTTTTGCACAGGCGTACAGGTAAAACAACCGGCCATCGTCCAGAAGGTATTGCATATCCCAGGCATTATGCGTTTGCGGGATGCCCCAATTTGTATAGAGATTACCCTTTCTTCCGGATAACCTGTGGAAAAAGTGATTTTCCACTTTTGCTTTTAGCGGGTCGGGAGCATCCTTTGGCCTTTTCTTCTCTTGAAATACCAAATCATAAATTTTACGTTCGAGCGAGCGCCTGATATATGCTAATAACTTATCCATGCCGTCTTATGAGTTTGAGTCAAATGCGTTTGACTTTTTTCATATTGAAAAATAGCCTTTAAGCACTAAAAAGATATACTTTACCAGTATTCAATATGTCAATTTGTGCGCAGACGCTCTCTCAAAGTGCGCGGAAGCCGCAAAAAGTGGCATGAAGTGAAAAAGACACTAATCTCAGTGGAACAGAGCTATTCAGAGATTAAATCAGACGTCATTGGGTCAGTCAAAAAGACTCAACCTCTGCAAGATGAGTTTAGTAATAAGGTCAGGGTTTTCTGGTTGCATTCATTTTGCTTACCACCACCCAGGTTTTGCCATTGTCAAAGGTCCAGGACTGTTCCCACTTGAAAGAATCGGGTTTGAAGTCGAAGAAGCGAATTTTAGCCGGACGTCCCACAGAATTGATACCTTCCATTCGAAACTCACCGGGCTCTGAGGTCCCTTCGAAATTAGTAAACCTGTGGGTGATGTTGTCCACCCACTCAATCTGCCATTTTTCAGCTTTGGCATCATAGGTACGCAGGTTAATGCCGTGAAAAGGGATAGAGTCCTGGGTGGCAGGGTTGAGTACTTTCGATTCCCAGCGGTCGAGCACGGCATGGCCATCCATGGCCCATTCGAAACTCCATGTGGGTGTTTGAGGTTCTTTCGTCCAAATGCCTTGTGGACTCAGTCGTTCCTGATAAATCTCCCAGACACCTATCAGGGGAGCTAAATGTGCCACCTCGGGAGCCGGGTCGTTGTTTTGAGCCAGTATCAGGCTTGGTAAGAAAAGGAGCGGTATTAAAACGAAGAGGCTGGCTTTCATAGACGATTGCGTTGGGGCTTAGTTTAAATTAGCAGATCATTCGACCAAATTGACAGAAGACCAGGCTTAGTGGGGTGAATGCCCGCTGGTTTGCAGGGAAGGAGGAGAGAAAGGACGGTCAGAGTTTGCCTTGCCCTGTTTTATCTCCCATTCATCTGAATTTTTTAATGAATAGAATCAGCCCCATGGCGAGTAGCAGTATCCACCAACTTGGTTCTGACATTCTCTGGACGTCATCGCCCAAATCAAAAGACTGTTTGCCTGAGAGAACCTGTTCCTGTTTGCGTCTTAGGAGTTCTTTTTGCGATTCGTTTTCCAGGGCTAAAAATGAAGTAGTTGGATTCATGATCTGAGACTGAAAGCTTGATTTGATCAGGCGTAACCAATGCTTTTGAGGGTCATTGGTACTAAGTCTATACCTCTGCCATTGAGCTTGCATATCGAGGGCGGCCAGCCAGTTTTCCTCGGGCTTAATGTCATTGCCAGAAACGGACTTATCAGGTATAACAGTCGGTTGCTCATTATCTGCTACATAATAGGCCTTTCCGTTTGAATCGGTCCATTTTCTGGATGATCTGAATTGAGCATTCAGGGAAAAACCTCCCTCTAGTGCCTCCAGCGGAGCATTAATGAAAGAATGCCTCTTCAATTGGCCATTGGGTCCCATACTAAAGAACTTGTCCGTTTCAGGAGAACAAAAGGTATAATCTGCCAGGTTTTTGGTGAATACGGCAGAAGGCAGGTCGTTGCTGAGCACTACAAACACTGGAAAGAAATCGCCACCTTCCATGAAATGATCTGCAAGGGCTTGTTTCATGGCTTTCTCCAGAAAGAACCCGCCTGTAAATTCAGGTTCGAATGCCTCGGAAGGGCATAGGGCAGTCGTTTTAACGGAACTATTTACATAGCTAATTTTTGCGAGCCCTGGGTCAAAGTTTTGATTTTGAAAAATATGCCTGGCTTGCTCCAGGTAGTCATCAATTCTGTTTTCATTTCCCACCGAGCAATCCAGTAAAAAGTGGAAATAGGGCTTTCTGTCAGCTAAGGGGAGCCTGGCTTTCAGGGATTTGCTCAGATAGTGACCGTGAGTAGTAGACAAAGCCCGCACCTGGGAATCTGTCGGGCTTTCTTTACCGAGTGTAAGAGATAACTCACCCATATTAAAGTCAATCGCTTCTTTGTGAATTAGCTCTATCCCTGTGGTTCGGGTTTGTCCTGCCTCAAATGGAAAAATGCGAAAAGCTACTCTTCTGCCTTGCAGGTAATACAGAATACCCGGATCTCTCTGCCCCCTCACTATCTGTTGATAGAGCCAGGTGGCCGCTTTCTTTTCTGCAAGAATACCATGCTCTCTGCGGCCTTCAATATCCAGATAGTAGTCTTTGATCCATGTTCCTTCCGGTAGTTCAAAAGAACTGACGTATTCTGAAAACCTTCGGTTACTGTTGTTTTTGATCTGAAACTCAATAGTACTGATCCAATAACCCTCAGGATGATATGCTGACTTGACCTCAGAGCTTAAAATACTCATCTGCCGGTTGATGTTTCTTGAGGGCAGGCCTCTTCCATCCAGAGGTTCTGTGCCGGTTCCGAAGAAGACCTCTTCCAGCAATTCAATCTTATTTTTGGAAAGGGTCATATTGTCTAATACCAACCAGGTATAGAGTGGGGTCAGAATGGGCTTGTGGCTGCTAAAGAGCCCCGATTCAGATTTATGGGATTTCAGGGTAATCAAAGTACGTCTCAGGCCATTCAGTGATACATCGTCAACTTTGCTCCTTGAGTCGTCCTCAAAAGCGTAGGTCATTGCCTGGTGTAGTACCTGGCGATCCTGCCAATAGGTGAGGCTAATGGTCACAGGCAGCAACATAGCTCCGGCTACAAACAGCATCGTGAGTTTTTTACCTGGAAAGTGAGCCCTGAGGTACTCGAAGTCGTTAAACAAGCTTTTGCCCTGGATAATCATAAGGATCAACGGACTGAGCATAAGCAGCCCGGCTCCAAAGACGATAATGAATAAGACTGAGAGCGGCAGGTAAGGAAGAAAAATAAGAAAGAAATAGAGAACATAAGTGAAGCCAATGCTCTTGGCAACAAATAGTGCGAGCCTTAAGCGTGGGTTCTTAATTTCACTAAAAAAGAGGGCCAGTCCGTTTAAAATGACTATAATGAAATACCAGGGACTGGTGAAATTGCCAAAGATGTTGCTACCGAACTGGTTCAATCCAAATTGAGACTGGCCGTTGTTTAGCAGCAGTCCTATCAGCGGAAAAACCATCCCAAAGATGATGGTCCATGTTTGTGCAAATGCTTTCCCTTGGGTACGCCTGTCCCGGGTCATAATAAAGACCATGCGCATTACAAAGAAGAGAAACAACACGGTTGACAATACCAGAAATATGGTCAGCACATGAAGAGCAAAGCCAGGTTCAGGACCTCTCCATGCCGGGAGGATAAGCTGGAAATAGACATACCATGCAACCGGTACGCCTGCTGCATAAAACAGGTTATGCCAGGCTTTTGACCTACTTGCTTTGGCAGTCAAGGCCACCACCAATACATAAATACCATGAACAATAGTAGGCATCAGGGCGATGCTCAGATAGAAGGGAAGGTTGTCAGGGATCATCCATGAAGGGATGTTGGAGGGAAAGATCTCGTCAGCAATTTGCCAGTAGGCATAAATAAAGGTTGGATAAACAATGATCGCGGTAACGGCATAGCCTAAATTCAGCTCCTTGTTTTTACGAAGGCTGATGATCACATAGGCAAGGTGTAGCAGCCCCAGGGTCAACAGAATCGCCATAAAGCCGAACCAGTACTGTGTATTTTGCTCTGAGAGTTGTGATTCGACCAGGGTGTAAAACCCTATATACGCGGCCAAAAGGAAACCCACCGGAATAGTATTGAGTATGAAGGGCCATTTTGGATTGAGAAGGTTACGCATAGCTGTTTTGAGGCTGTTGACGATGAATAAAGAGACATATGCCAATCAATGCAGAAACGAAGACAAAGCTGCCGATGGCTTCGTGAAACCAATCTGAAGCAAGCCATGGAAATATGTTGGAGAAATGAAGGGTTTTGACACTAATAAGAATCCGGGAGCAATTGGCCGTCAGGGTAATTCCATAAGCAATAAAAAGCGCTGAGAGGATGCCTGTCAGGTTTTTCCAGACTCCCTTTTTGGCCCTGTAAAGCATGCAGTAGATGCTTCCGAAAGCCATGATTAGGAAATTGAATCCAGCGCAGGATTTATCAATTGTAATGCTTAATGATTTGTGATAATAACCGACCTCCGGATCGAAGTAACCCGCTGAGCTGGCAAACAAAGTAGTGACAAAATTCAGAGGGCTCAATAGAAAGAGCAAGTCGGTATTGCTGCTGTTGATGTGCCACCACTTACCAGCCAGGCACAGTGCTATGACAAACAGGGGGATGAACAAAGCGGAGATAGATTTTGAATTCATATGTCCGCTCATCGGTCAGAAGTAGTTTTGAGCTTCACCCATTTATGGTCTGGCAAATTCATGGTGTCTACAGGAGTGATATACCTGATGCCAGGGGCTAGTGGTGTTACTTTTATTATCCTGCTTTGGTAGCTCCAGCTGTCATTTTGGAGGATGATTTGCTTCTTGGTGAAGCGGCCCTGGTAGAGTAACTCGGCATCGGACCATTGAGGGGAAAAAAAGCTAAGAACCGATGCGGATACCAGGAGCACCGTTCCTAAAATTGTTCCAAAGAAGATGTGAAGGATTGGTAAATCACGGTTTGCCTTCATCAGATAGTTAGAGGTCATTGCCATCAATAGTGCTATGGGTACAATCAATACCAAAAAACCCTGATAATCAGACCTGGTATCTTCGCTGGTAAACTGAATTGGAATTTGGTGCTGACAGCCGATAACCACGAAGGTTGTAATTATCAGTCCAATCGACCCCCAAAACCCGACTTTTAGCTGTTTACGGCTCCAATTCATAAGACTCTCAGATAAACGCGTATGATTAGAATACCAAGTGCCAGCAGGCCTATACCTGCTAAAGTTTCCCAGTAGAAGACCCTGTGACTTGCCTTAATCCATTTACTCATGTGCCCACAATTTGAAAGGTTCCCAAAATGGCTTTATGATCGGAGGTGATGTCTACCGAGTCCAGGGAGTCACAGCCGATGCCCTTTGAATGGAAGATATAGTCGATCGGAATCTGAGCGACAAAAGGATTCCAGGTAGGGTAGGTGGGGGTGAGCCGTTTGCGACTGTCTACCAGGTTGGTAGAGCTCTTGAAGTTGAGCAGGCGTCTGTCCCAGGGTACTGTGTTAAAATCGCCCAAAACCAGAAACTCACCTGTCTGCTCATTCACATATTGCCTGGCTCGGGCTATATGGGCATTTCTCTTTCTCCATCGCTGCTTAGACCTGGGTGAACGGGTGTGCAGACTCAAGAAGTTAACAAGCTCATTACCTACCTGAACTTTGCCGATAATGTTGCTGGTTCCTTCCCAATCGATTACCTCAACATCGACCAGCGGATGTTTACTGAACACCGCAATACCCTGGTACTTGTTGCCGTTTTTTGCCACTCTACGGTAAGGATATATTTCTGAAAGACCCATTTCCAGGGCCTCTGCCCATTCCTTGCTCACCTCCTGAAAGGAAACAAAGTCCGGGGAGATGTGTAGCACACGATCTATGGTTTCGTGATAAGCCTTGTTCTCTGCAAGTACATTGAATTGCAGCACGCTGAGTTCCTCACTGCCCTGCTGAATCTGATAGTCAGCGTTAATGGGAGCATTAATTTTCATCAGAAGTAGCAGGTAGATAAAGAAGTTGATGCCTGCCAATCTGTAGTGGTGCCTCCTGATCCAGAAGATGCTCAGTAAACCATATACCAGCATGGCCTGAAACAGAAAAGACTGGATAATCGTAATAGCGTAGGTATAGGTAGGTACCAGCAAGATCAGGGCGGGTAACAGCAGCAAAGCTGCCATTACACGTTCCTTGTTTCTTCGTTGCCGAAAGAAACAATACACCCTGATGAGGACTAGGAAGGACCTTAAAAGTATTTTGAGTTTAAACTGATTCATTTTTTGAAAGGGTTATTTCTTTTGAAAGTGAGATGCCTTAGCTAGGAAGCTATAGGGGCTATTTTATCTCTTGATTTAATATTGTACCAGTCTACTTTTCGCGATAAGTACATGCACAGGCCAAGCACAAATACAAGCCCGAAGCTGCCCACGAGTAAAGCGAAATCTTCCATCCGAAGAATGATGAAAATAAAGCTGTAGATCAGTGAGAAGAAGAGCAGCATGAAAGCAGCAAGCTTACCACTTTTGAGGATGGACATGGTATAAAGCGTGAGCATGGTGATAACAATACCAGCTGAAATCAGGTAGGCCTGACCGAAGCCCAAATGCTCTGATAGTGAGAGTAATAGTGTATAGAAAATGGTGAGGGTAAGGCCAACCAACACATACTGCACCGGATGAATTCGCTTTTTATTTAGAATCTCGATAAAGAAGAAGGAGATAAAAGTGAGAAAGAGAATCAGTACGGCATATTTGGCCGAGCGCTCGTTTTGCTGATAGTTATCCACTGGCTGATAGAGACTTACCCCAAAGTCGGCAGAAGCGATACTGTGCTGCTTGCCCACCCATTGCTGCGGATAGTTGCGGTTAAGATCAAAAACTGACCATTCAGCCGTAAAGCCATCTTCCGAAATTTCAGGGGCATCTGGTAGAAACTGACCGATAAAGCTTGGGTGTGGCCAGCTTGAATTGAGCTTTACGTGGGTAGATTTACCTACTGGGTTGAACATGATGTTTTTGGTGCCCCTGACATCCAGTTTAAGGCTGAACTCTGTACCTTCCTGAGTCGGGTCAATCTTTACCAGGCTGTTGACACCTGTCTGTCGCTTGCCGGTACCTTGTGACATATCAAGCTCCAGGTGTCCCGGTATACCCGATTCCATGCGATAAACCTCACTACCCAGCTGAAAGCGCACGTCCGATTGAATGCCACGCATATCCGGAATGCCAATGGTCAACGTAGCCTCATCCCACCTTACCGATTCAGGAGAGCTTGTAAAGGCGCTCAAATCTATCTGGTCAAAATTTCCTTTGATGTCGAGGTGTGTGGTATAAACCACCACATCATAAATCCCCCTTTTACGGGTTTCGGGACTCAGGTCTCCGGTTATATTCAGGTTTTCAGGCAAGAAATGGGCAAACCTCTTAATATAGACCTCTTTGTCTCCATCTATATAAACATCATCAAAGGGTACAGTCAGCACCGGTCCGGTAAGCTCAAGCGGGGCCGCCCAGCTTTGAGATACCTCACTGATCGCTTCGTACTGGCTGCTCTCACGCTCGTCAATCAGCGAGGTGATCATAGATTGTGGAATGAGTAAGATGCCAATTAAAAAACCGATCGACAGCAGCTTGATGCTGACAGAATTTTTAAGGGCATTGTTGAGTTTTTCAAAGGCTGATTCTGGTTTTTCCTGTTGTTCCATATTACTGAGTTTAAAAGTACTTTGTGTTTCAAAGTGAAAAGATAAAAAAATATTACCCTCTCCCTAGTTGTTCTTTAATCAGTGATTCCAAAGCATCGATATGTTCGATAAAGGCCTTTTTGCCGGCTTTAGTGGCTGAGTATTTTGTATTTGGTTTACGTCCCACAAATGATTTTTCTACTTGTATAAATTCTTCCTTTTCCAATGCCTTTAGGTGGCTTGCCAAATTGCCATCTGTTACATCCAGCAGCTCTTTCAGGCGGTTGAAGTCCATTTGCTCCCCCGCAATCAGTGCCGACATAATGCCCAGCCTCACCCTGTTCTCAAAGGCCTTGTTGAGTTTATGTATGTTTACTTTCAACGCTCGTATTTAAAGTACATCAGTGCGCCATACACTATGTGCAATACGCCAAAGCCTAATGCCCATATCAGCAGGCCATAGCCTATAACTGCACTGGCTATAAGCCCCAATATTACTTCGGAAATTCCCAAAAGCCGAATATCCCGGTAGGTATAATGACTTGCGTTGATGAGTCCCAGTCCATAAAAGATCAAAGTGATGGGTGCGATCATAGGAATAAGCCCCTGCTGGTAGAAAATGACAACGAGAATGCCACCTGCTGCCAGGGGAATCATTAGGTTGATCAATGATCTTTTTGCTGATTCATCCCAGGTTTTTAGCCCCTGCTTTTTTGCCTTTTTACGGGTAAGATAAATACCCGTAAGTACAGCGGCCAGCAGTACACTTAAGGCGATAAGTACCAGGCTCATTACATTGCCCCTTACATCTCTGATAATCAGCTGATCATAAACCAAATCCTGACTGGTATATACCAGGTTGTATGCGATGGCCGCTCCTATCAGTGCATAAATGCCTGCCATAACGCCAGAGAGGCCGCTGAGAGATATAAAACGGGACGACTTCTCCATAATAGAACGTATCTCCGAGATGTCTTTCAAGTAATCCTTTTCCATTTTAAAAGTACTTTGAGTTGCAAAGTAAAAAATCAAAACTGATCATACAACGTATGTCGGAGAAAAAATTGTAATAGTTTTGTGCCAATTGATAGGCAAGTCAGCTTTGTTAAGCTCTTTGAAGGCTATCTTTATTTTTTAAATCCAGATTTTTGACCGAGACCAACCTAATCGATCAGATAAAGCAGGGCAGTGATGAGGCTTTTGAAATGCTTTTTAAGGAGTATTTCAAGGCACTTTCCGTCTATGCCAAAAAATACCTGAACGACCTGGACCTGGCTCAGGACATTGTGCAGGAGGTTTTCGTCAAATTCTATGAGCAGCGAAATACCATGATGGTACATACCTCGCTCAAAGCCCTGCTATATCAATCTGTACGGAATCGCTGCCTCGACCATATCCGCTCTCAGCAAACCCGCTCTACGCATCATGAGAATATTCTTACCATGTCAAAAGGAGCTGATGTAGATGCAGTGGACTTTATGGAGCAGGTAGAGCTCGAAGAAAAAATCCAACAGTCTATCGCCAGTTTACCGGATCAGTGCCAGGTGATTTTTAAGCTGAGCCGGCTGGATGGTAAGCGCAATCAGGAGATTGCTGATGAGCTTAATTTATCGAAACGCACGGTTGAAACGCAAATCAGCAATGCCCTGAAAAGGTTGCGCAAAGATATTTTTACTTACCTGAAAGTACTGATAATCATGGTGTTAGAATTTATTTCTTAAAAAAGGCAAGTGATGGCTACGTGTATTTTGAAATAAACCCGTCACACAAGTGAACTCAATGGAAAACAAAGCGACTATATCAGAACATTTGTTAGCAAGCTACTGGAAGGGCGAGACTACCGAAGCGGAAAGGCTGCAGGTAGAGCAATGGCTGGCCGCCAGCAGCGAAAACCAACAACTGTTCGACAAATGGAAGCAGGCATGGGAACATGCCGGAGCCATGGCCGATTTTGAGGCCATAGATGTAGAAGCGAACTGGAAAGAGGTAAAGCGTAAAATCGCTGGAGAAGGAAAGCCAGGCAAACGAAAAGGCTTCTTCCCTAACGTATGGCGTTATGCCGCTGCCATTGTACTTATCGCAACCGTCAGTTTTTTGACCTGGCAATGGATGACAACTCCGGAAATGTTATCTGTCACCGCCAGTGCTGAGCCGATGAATGTTTCGCTGCCGGATGGTACGCAGGTTTGGTTGAATAAGGGGGCGACTCTGGATTACCCGGAGGAATTTGCCGCTGACAGCCGACAGGTGGAGCTTACAGGAGAGGCCTTTTTCGAGGTAGTGCACATGCCCGAAAAACCCTTTAGTGTGATGGCCGATCAAACCGAAACGCGTGTTTTGGGTACATCCTTTAACCTGAACGAAAAAGCAGGTGATGAACTGGAACTGGTATTGATTACCGGTAAGGTACAGTTTAGCAAAGGGGAGCAAAACGAGATTTTGGTACCTGGCGAACGGGTAACGGTAGATGAAGCAGGCCTGGTAACCAAGAGCTTTAATGAGCAGCAGAACTTTATGTCCTGGAAAACGGGCAGGCTTATTTTTGACAGCACTGCCATCCGCGATGTAGTACTTGATGTTGAACAGCTCTACGGCATATCACTGGAGATTGAAAGTGAAAGCTTTAAATCTTGCCTGTTGACAACAACCTTCCAGAATGATCCATTAGAGAGTGTTTTTGATACATTTAAAATACTTTTTGAAACCGAAGTCGTGCAAACTGACCAAGGCTACATTATCAAAGGAGGAGGCTGCCAAAAGGACTAGCGGCCACCGCGAAAACTCAACATATCATGCAACTTAGAATCAGAATTATGGCAATTCTGCTGTTGGTCACAGCGGGGTTGAATGCCCAGGGTACGTCCTCTCTACTGGAGAAAAAGCTTAGCCTCAACGTACAGGAGCAGCGGGTAGGGGCTGTCTTAAAACAGCTCGAAAAGGTCGGAGACTTTACCATCGCCTATTCCAACGGCTCTTTTGATGCAGGCAGAAAGGTCAGCATTACTGCGACCAATCAAAGCCTTCAGTCTATACTCAATCAGGTTTTTCCAGATGGCGCTATAAAATACCGGGAGCTTGGAGGAAAGCTCCTCATTTACAAAAGTGGAGATACCATCAATGTGCCCGGGGATGCTTTGTTTCAAACGGTCCGGGGTCGGGTGGTAGATGAACTATCAAATCAGCCCATTCCCGGTGCGAATGTGATTATTCCCGGCTCTGATCCACTAATCGGGGCTTCTACCGATCCTGATGGTCGCTTTAAAATTGAGCGGGTGCCAGTTGGTCGACATACCTTTCAGGTAACATTTCTGGGCTATTTGCCCAAGGTGCTTTCGAGCCTTTCGGTAGATGCAGGTAAAGAAGTGGTGCTTGACATTATGCTATCTGAGTCTGTGACCGAGCTTGAATCAGTAGTGGTGACAGCGAGCCTGAACAAGGCACGACCCATTAACGAAATGGCCATGGTAAGTGCCCAGTCGTTTTCGGTAGAAGAAACCAGCCGCTATGCAGGAAGCTTTAACGACCCGGCTCGGATGGCCACCTCTTATGCAGGTGTGGTGGGCAGTCAGGATGATACAGAGAACAGTATCATCGTCAGAGGCAACTCTCCTCGTGGCTTGCTTTGGCGCCTGGAGGGAATGGAAGTACCCAATCCTAACCATTTTGCTTCAGATGGATCGTCAAACGGAGCCATCAGCATGCTTAACAGCAATGTGATGACTAATTCGGATTTTCTAACAGGAGCTTTCCCTGCCGAGTATGGTAATGCCTTTTCGGGTGTTTTCGATATGAAAATGCGAAATGGCAATAATGAGAAACGAGAATATGCCATTCAGGCAGGCTTATTGGGTTTAGATGCGTCATTGGAGGGGCCATTCAAAAGGAAGGAAGGTAAAAACCTCGCCAACGCATCTTACCTGATAAACTACAGATATTCTACGCTCACCATGCTGGAAGGTCTTGGTTTAGACATAGCCGGAGATGGCGGTCAGGTACCGGCCTTCGAAGACCTGGCTTTTAAGTTCAATATTCCTACGGCCAAAGCGGGCACTTTTTCCCTGTATGGCCTGGGAGGCACCAGTGATTCGGAAGATGACAATACCGCTTTTCGAAATGGAGAAAGAATAGTGCTGGCCGAGCGTGAGGAATATAAAATGGGGCTTGCAGGGCTTAACCACGTGATTAACATTGGGCAAAATTCTTTCCTGGAAACAGGCCTTTCATATTCTCAGTACGACTACGATTACTTATTCGAAAACCTCTTTGAAGACCAGATCTTTGTTGAGGATACGGAGAACTATTCCAATTCGAATATCAGAATATCGACTACACTGAATACCAAGTTCAGCGCCAGACACTCTACCAAATTCGGAGTTATCTACACGCTCAACCGTTATGAGCTGAACTCCGAAGGCTTTTTCAACAACCGAGAGCCAAGCTATGTATCTAACGAAAAGGGCGATTTTGGTATGTACCAGGCCTTTGTAAGCCATAAGCTCCGGTTGAGTAATGAGCTTACTCTCACAGGAGGTTTTCACTACCTCCGTATGGATTTGGCCGGTCAGGATAGTTTTGAGCCACGCTTTGGCCTGCGTTGGCAGTTCAAACCCAACCAGTCACTGAGTTTTGGTTTCGGTATGCACAGCCGCAAGGAAGAGACTTCGCTCTACTTAACGGAGGTTTTAAACGAGACGAATCCTCAGAACCTTACGAACAGAAATCTGGACCTGGCCAAAGCAAGGCACTTTGTGGTGGGCTATGACAACAGACTGGGCAAAAACCTGAACCTGAAGGTCGAAGCCTACTATCAGGACCTGTATAATATCCCGATTGCAGCAATAGATGGCAGTGACTATTCTTCGCTGAACCAGAATGATGCCTTTCAGCGCTTTTACCTCATCAATGAAGGTACCGGTAAAAACTATGGTGTAGAGCTTACCCTGGAGAAATTCTTGTCACAAGGTTACTTCTTTCTGCTGACGGGAACACTCTACGAATCGAATTACCAAACCCTGACCGGAGTGAAATACAATACGCGCTATAATGGCAGATACAACTTCAATATGGTTGGAGGTCGTGAGATTCAACTCGGGTCTGCCTCTAAAAAGAAAACTCTGAACATAGGTATGGAAGCTGTATTTGGTGGAGGTGCTCGGGTGAGAGAGATCGATCTGGCATCGTCCATTGCTGAAGGCAGAACCATTTTTACGGCAGATACGCCCTTTGGTCGCCAGTTAAAAGATTATACCCGCCTGGATTTTCAGGTGGCCCTGAAGACCAATAAAAAAGGTATTACACATGAGCTGAAGCTGGATGTGCAAAACCTGACAGGCAGAAGCAATCTGATAGGAGAACACTTTTCTGCCACAACCGGACAAATAGAACAGAGCTCATTTACAGGGGAGGTCATTCCTGTGCTGAGCTACAAGATTACTTTCTAGACATACAATCAGAAAAAGACTCTCGCTGCTGCTAAGTAGCAGTGAGGGTTATTTAAGAACAGAATTTAAAACTCAAAAAGATGAAACGAATTACATTATCAATCGTGCTGCTGTTTATGGCAGTAGCTGTATTTGCCCAGGACGGACAAACTACACAACCACAACAAATGAAAACACTTTTCGGTAACTCCGGTATCAGAAGTAACGGTGGCTATGGTGCTGTTTCCACCGGCTATACCAAAATTGACGGCCTGGATGCTATTACCATCGGAGGTAAAGGAGCCTGGTTGATCAATCACCAAATTGGTATCGGACTCTCAGGTACGGGCTTTTTAACCGAGCGCAGGTTCGACACCGGCCTCAGCGATGATTATCGCTTTGCAGGAGGCTATGGAGGACTGATGTTTGAATTCATTGCTGCACCTAACAGCCCCGTGCATCTTAGCTTTTCTACTACAGTAGGTGCCGGAGGAGTCTCATACGTGAGAGATAACCATATCTTTGACAATTTTGACCGAGATCCGTTTGATGAAGATACCGAGGCATTCTTTGTGGTAGAGCCGGGCGTAGAACTGGAGCTTAATCTACTCAGGTTTATGAGATTGGGCTTTGGTGTAAGCTATCGCTATACCTCAGACATCACTCTTACGTATAATGCCAATAACCAGGCGGTTGCCGGTAAAGATTTGCTCAACGGTTTGTCAGGAGGAATTAGCCTGAAATTCGGTAAATTTTAAGCCATAAGCCTCAAAAAACTCATGAAAAAGCTAATGCTGATCATATTAATGTCTACACTCGCACTGAGTATTTATGCTCAGGCAGATCAGCATTGGCTTCCTAAAAAACTCAGTATTTCAGTAAAGGAGATGCCTTTAGAAGAGGTGTTGAAAGAGCTGGAAAAGGAGATGGATGGGGTGGTTTTCGCCTACTCCCCGGGAGCCTTTGATGTGAAAAAGAAGGTGAGCATTAAGGCAGAGGAAGTACCTCTCAATGAAATTCTCCACCGGATTTTTAAAAATCAGAACCTGGAATGTGCTGAGCTAAGTGGAAAGATTTTTCTTAAGAAGAAAAAAAGAAGCAGCTCAGGTAGGCAGAGCAGTGTACCCGTAAGAAGAAAACGAGTACTCAATGCGAGTGTCAGCAACCTGCCGGTGATTGATGCAAAAACAAAGACAGCTAACAAGGCCAGGGCCACCTCAAAAAAGGATCAGCCAGATTCGAATGAGGTGTCTGAACCTGTTGTTATCACCAAATCAGAAAGCTCGGAGCAGCCTGCAAAGGAGGAGCAAAAGGAAACTACGACACCCGTTCAGTCTCCTTCTAAGGAGGTCATGGATATAATTGAGGAGATGACGAACCCGGGCAGAGTGAGATCTGCACCTACACACAGGCCGGTAAATCCGATCCAAAAAGAGCAGGCATTTGCCAATTTTGACAGGTCACGCCCAAGGCAGTTTAGTGTACCGGACTTGCCACCAGTACCGATTGATTCGACAAGTACAGAGGCGGAAATGCCCCGGGCAAAAAAAGAAAAGAAGAAGAGAGAGAAAAAGGAGAAGCCGCCCAGAGAGCCTGAAGAGAAGAAGCTGCGTTTGTACGGAGCCTCTACTACTGCTTTAACGGGTATTGGAGATGATGCCGCTATTAAGATGGGAGGCAGGGCGATGTGGCTGAAAAACAGTCGTTTCGGAATCGGTCTGGCGGGTTATGCTATTCAGGGGCCGAATACAAATGATGCTGCACTGTCGGGTGACTCATATAAGCTGGCAGGAGGCTATGGCGGCCTGATGCTTGAATATAATCTCAATCCCAATAAGGCCATCCACCTGAGCTTCCCGGTCTTAATCGCAGGTGGTGCCATGACTTATGCATTGCAGGATATTAACCTGGGCAATGTAGATCGACTATTAGAAGATCAACGCGTGATTGCCATCGTGGAGCCTGGCGCCATGCTGGAGTTCAATGTGATCAAATATGTGAAAGTAGCCCTGGATGTAAGCTACCGCTACGCCTCACATTCTGAATTGAATTATAAAGACAGCGGTGACGTAATTCTTGCTGGTGGCGGGCTTAACACCTTTTCAGGAGGAGTGACGGTTAAGTTTGGAATTTTTTAAACCAGAACTACGAATGATTTATTTAAGAAACCTGGTTTTGGCTGTGGTGTGCTGCCTGATATTCAATTGTGGTAGTGATGATGGTGATACCAACGAGGATATCTGTGGTACCTACCCCGCCTGGGAATCTTCCGATTATGTATTGCCGTTCCCCGTGGGGAATACCTTTCGCATCTCCCAGGCCAACTGCACCAATGCCAGCCATCAGGGGACACTGCGCTTTTCCTACGATATAGAAATGCCCTTTGGCAGCCCTGTAACTGCGGCCAGGGATGGTGTGATACTGGCTGTCAGAGATTCACAGCCTGCAGGAGCCAGGGGTTTAACGGCTTCTAACTGGGTGCAAATCAGACATAACAATGGCTTGGTAAGCGAGTATGTACACCTGGCACAAAATAGTGCCAGGTTTAGCGCTGGGCAGCAGGTGGTGGCTGGTGATACAATTGCCTTTACCGGTGATACCGGAGATGTCGGTAGCTTTCCACACCTTCATTTTGATATCAACCCCTGTGCGAATAATCTTGCCTGTGATACCCGTCCGGTGACTTTTCGCAATACCACTGCCAATCCCGATGGGCTTATTTTCAATACCCACTATGAGGCACTGCCTTTCTAAGAGGGTAAAATCAGAATTCGATATCCCGTTTTATACAAGATTAATCATTAAGGTGTAAGGCATAGATTTGCGTTTGTCTTCGGTTACTTTCTATCTTCAGGCTGTAACCAAACTGCCTGGTCAATTGAGAGCCCCTAAGCTTTATTTTGACCATTTGTATTATGAACCTCAAACGCTTTTGCTTGTAAAAGTAGTGAAGAGCCTTTTTTTACCATTTTTTGCATCAGGCAGCTTGATGGCACGAAGCTGTATGTCGGCTTTTTGTCTGCTGCTCTGGTCTCTCGCCTTATCAGGTCAGCAAAATCAGGCTACCTATAATCTGGAAGTACAACACTGGGGTGTGGAAGAGGGCCTTTCACACAGAAGAGTAGAAAGCATCTTTCAAGACAGCAGAGGCTTTATCTGGGTGGGTACAGCCAATGGCCTCAACCGCTTTGATGGCCACCAATTTCAAACGTTTACCAAAGAACGGGGACTGGCAGGCAACGAAATCCATTACCTGTTTGAAGATGCTGAGGGCTGGCTTTGGGTCTCATCAGCACCAAATACGCAGGACAATCAGACCCTGGCCTTTATCCATGTAAAAACCAATGAAGTACTCAGTGTCGAAGAACGCTTTGGCGAGAAATTTCCCTTTGACCCTCAAAACTTTATCAGCGCCCTGACCAAGTCAGATGGCAGTATTTACCTCACCGCAGGCACTGAACTTTTTCAATACAAAGACGAGCAGTTTAGTCTCATCAAAACTTTCGGAAATCCTTTTATCCTGAACGGGTTTGATAACGATAGACAGACTTTACTGGGCCATATCAAGGCCCCAAACGGGATTATTGAACTTATCGAGCTAAAAGGTACCGAAGTGCTGTCGCGGGAGCCCTTTCAATCGCTAATTAATGTTTTCTATGCCTTTTATGATTATGAAGGAAACTGCTGGGTTAGAATTGACAGAGATTTGCAGCTAAGAGAACGTGGGCAAAAAGACTTCAAACCCGTAAGCTGGGAAAAATTATTGGATGAGAGCCGAATAGAGCCGGATTTTGAAAAATACCTGATCCCCTATAAGCCAGGTGAATATGTTTTTTTTGACAAAGAATTCCTGTTCGTATTGAGGCCCGGGAGTAAGTTCAGATTAGACATTGGAAAGCTTCACCCTGAAGTTTTCAAGGCACATGTGTTGGGTGTATTTATTGACAGGCAACAAAACCTGTGGTTTGCCACAGAGTTCGGGGTTTATAGAGTAAAACTGGAGGAAAGCCCTTTTACCAATTATCTCAACAGTCCGCTGGATGAATATAATGCACAAACCACTTTCAGTACACTGGGCATCAGCGCTACTGACGATGAACTCTGGGTTAACGGGCTGAATCAGGATCAGTTTCTGATCAACCTGAAAGATGGATCAAAGCAGGAGGTATCGCTAAAAGGCGTATATGCAGATCCGAATGCCAGTGTCGACCCCATAGTGCTTTACCCGATTTTAAAAACAGGCCAAAACGAATTTCTCACTGCGGATTTAAACCTTGTACGCTACAAAAATGGCAAGGTGGTCAAGGCCTATCGTTGGAAACCCGGAGAAGGTTTTGACAAATCCTGGAGTATTTATGAAGACGAAGACCAGATCTGGTTGGGCCTGTACGATGGAGGCCTGGGAATCGTAGAAAAGGGGAAAATCGTTCGCTTTAAAGCTTACAATGAGTTCGAGTTGCTGGCAGGAAGCCAAACCTATCGATTTTTGAAGTGGAATGATGCCCATACACTGCTGGCCACTACCACGGGCATCTATGTACTCAATGATGAAAAAGGCATTGTGCAGCGTTTTTGGTCAGGAGCCGATGAGAGCCAGCGGATTCCTTTTGACAAAATCTATCATATCAACAAAGACCCGGAAGACCCCAACCTGCTTTGGGTAGCCTCGGCAGGTGGTGGCTTATTCAAGTTACAGTTGGCCCAGGATGGTCTTTCTATTCAGTCTGTTGAGCAATTTACCGAGGCAGAGGGGCTTTCCAACAATGTACTCTATGCCGTATACCCGGACGACCATGGTCAGCTCTGGTTACCCAGCGACTATGGCTTGATGCGCTTTGACCGTAACAGCAATGCAGTAAGTGGCTTTACCACCAGTGACGGTTTGCCCTGGAATGAGTTCAACCGCATTGCCCACTATCAGGCCGAAAACGGGCAGTTGTTTTTGGGTACCATGAATGGCGTGACCACTTTTCACCCCAGGGACTTTTTAAATGTATCAGATGCGTTTGATGCCCCTTTACAGATCACTGCGTTCAAGCAGTTTAGTGGTGAAACGAATGCTTTAGAAGACAGAACTGCGGAGCTTTTGGTTAACGGAAACATAGTGCTGGAACCCGATGACAACCTTTTGATTCTGAACTTTGCCCTGTTGGAATATGAAGAGGCCAGCAGAATAAAGTATAGCTACCAGC
Source organism: Roseivirga sp. (assembly GCA_021404565.1). Classification (GTDB taxonomy): domain Bacteria; phylum Bacteroidota; class Bacteroidia; order Cytophagales; family Cyclobacteriaceae; genus Roseivirga. The sequence goes on from JAAWWF010000034.1 coordinate 33,964, forward strand.
TCAAAGGGCAAAGTGACGATTGGGTCTACCTTAACTCCAGTGAACTTCGCTTAAGTGGGCTTGCCTATGGTAAATACACTTTAAATATTCGGGCACAAGGTAGTTCTGGTGAGTTTTCCACGCAAAGGCTCTCGATCCCTGTATTAGCCAAATCGCCATTTTATATGCAGTGGTGGTTCATTACACTATCCCTGCTGATGTTTTTCCTATCAGTTTACCTGCTATTCAGGTATCGCACCAAAAGCCTGCGTAAAAGGCAACGTGAACTGGTGCAGCAGGTGCAAAAACGAACCGAAAAAATTGAAAAGGATAAGCAGGTCATCGCCACGCAGGCAAATGAGCTTAAAAGTCTGGATGAGCTCAAATCGCGTTTCTTTGCCAATGTATCCCATGAGCTCAGAACCCCCCTTACGCTCATAGTGGCACCTGTTCAGGAAATACTGGCCAAACAAAACCTGGACGAAGACCTCAAAACCAGCCTGAATCTGGTGAGTAAGAATAGCCGCAGGCTACAGGGCATGGTCAATGAAATTCTGGACCTGTCTAAGTTTGAAGCGGGTAAGATGACCATCCACAAAGCATCTGTAAACTGGTATGGTTTTTTGAATCAACTATACACCACTTTCGACTCATTGGCCATGAGTCAAAAAGTAGACTATTCATTAACTTTTGAAGGAAGCAAGGAAGCAGCCGTGCGGATAGACAAGAGCAAAGTAGAGACTGTTTTTAACAACCTGCTCTCCAATGCCTTTAAGTTTACATCAGCGCAGGGGAGTGTAAGTGTACTGGCTGGCATAGACCAAAACCACATTTGGCTTCATGTTAACGATACAGGTAGGGGCATTTCTAAGGAAGATCTACCGCATATTTTCGACCGGTATTTTCAAACCAAAGACAGTAAACAGGCAGCACAAGGGGGTACGGGCATCGGGCTGGCACTCACCCGGGAGCTGGTAAAACTTATGGAGGGAGAGATTACCGTGGAAAGTGTCCCTCGGCAGCAGACCACTTTCCGGGTGCAATTTCCTGCAGAGGTATTGGTAGCACAAGTGGCTGAAATACCCGAACCTGGCTTATCACTTGCGGCTGCTACTTTTGACGATGAGCCAAGTATAGAACAGGCTGTTGCTATCCATGGACAGGGAGATACTATACTGCTGGTAGAAGACAACCCCGACCTACGACTGTTTGTGAGCGGCATTCTGGAAGAGTATTACTCAGTGGTGACCGCTGCTCACGGACAGGAAGCGCTGGAAATGCTGGCCGCACATGCCGATATCAAACTTATTGTCAGTGACATTATGATGCCGATAATGGACGGCTTCCAACTCCTGGACAAACTTAAATCTACAGCCGACTACAAAAACCTGCCCGTGATTATGCTCACGGCCCGGGCCGAGCTGCAAGACAAACTCAAGGCCCTCCGTATAGGAGTAGATGATTACCTGACCAAGCCTTTTATCAAAGAAGAGTTGCTCGCCCGCATAGACAATCTGCTACAAAATGCCCGTGGCCGTGAAGAGGCCAGGCTCTTTGAGCCAGTCGCTAAAGAAAGCCCTCTGGCGGTAGAGGAGGAAGATGCCGAAATCAAAGCCTGGTTAGACAAGCTTGAGGCCGTAGTACTCAAAAATATAGAACTATCAGAGTTTGGTATTGACGATATTGCTGATGAAATGGCTACCAGCAAGCGACAGCTTTACCGGTTTATCAAAGAGCACATTGGCCTTACACCTTTGCAATATCTCAAAGACTTTAAACTCAACTACGCGCGTCAGTTACTGGAAGAGAAAAAAGTAAATGCTGTGAAAGTAGCCGCCTATTCCATCGGCTACCCCAATGTGGTGTATTTCAGAAGAGAGTTTAAAAAAGCATTTGGCCGCCTGCCCTCAGATTATTTAGAGTAAAACCAGTCTTTATCGTCATTGCTGTACAAGACATACTAATTTGGATGACGTTTGGTTAGGGTTCTACATCAATTGATAAGATGCTGAAACAAGTTCAGCATGACGGTAAGCGAGTGGTTATTCGTCTCCCTGAACTTGTTTCAGGGTCTCCTTAGATAGAATCGGTCATTGCGAGAAAAACGAAATACAATGGAGTTTGACGAAGCCTCCCTGACGGCCAGGCAGACAATCTCCCAGTCGTAACAAGAAGATTGCTTCGTCCTTCGTCCCTGCCTGCGGCAGGCAGGCTCGCGATGACGATACTTTCTTAATTGTGAAGCTTAAAAACCTATCTCATATCAATCAAAAAGCCCACTTTCTTCATTTTGGCAAGATCTGTACCCCTGTTTGGCAAGATTTGTACTTCTCATCTTTCGAGACTTGTAGCACGGTTTCTAACATTAAAAATTTACCAAAATGAAAAATTTAAAAAACTATTTAAAACTATCTGTGCTCATGATGGCACTTGTATTGGTGTCCACCAGCTGTAGTGATGATGACGAAGAAACACCGGTTTTCCGAGCCGATTTCATCGGTACATTTAGTACGAACGAGGTCTGCAGAAGTGGAACAACTGATTCTTACGATATGGTTATCAGACCAGATGAAAGCACCGGAGCTGGTCCTAATGACATCTTGATTACAAATCTGTATAACAAAAATCAGCTATTAGAAGGCCAGGTGATCGATGCGAATACCATGTTGATTCCTCATCAAACAAGAGGAACAATAACTTATTTAGCAAATGGAACGCGTAATGGAAATGTGATCACATTGGATTTCACAGTAGCAGCCGGTGGTATTTCTGATTTGTGTCAAGCTACTATGACTAAGCAACCATAGGAAATTCAGTAAACCTCTTTTCTACATATAATGACCGTTTAGGTCTGTAGAGAAACCGGGCCTCCGTAAAGGGGGCTCGTTTTTTTGCTTTGATCGTCATTCCCACGAAAGTGGGAATCCCTCTAGCCCATGAGTTTTAAAGTCCAGGTAAGTGTGCCCACAATCGTTCGCGAACTAAACGATAATCACGAACCCAATGATCATTAATTATTGACTACGGAGATCCCCAATCAAGCCTGTCTGCCGACAAAGTCAGGTTGGGGATGACGTATTAATCTGTTTTTAGTTTATCAGAAATCCTTTTGATATCATCTAAAAGGCACTTTTCTCGTTTTGGCAAGATCTGTACCCCTGTTTGGCAACATTTGTACCCTCCCATCTCCCAGGTTTGTGCCAACGGTTTCATTAAAACATTACAACCATTATGAAAAATTTAAAAAGTTATTTAGCCCAGGCCATTATGCTCACGGCCTGTGTATTGATCAGTACCAATTGCGGAGGGGATGACGATGACACAGATGCGCTCAGCATAGAAGACCTTTTAGGGGCTTATGATGTTGTGCAAGAATGCGAACAATTTGTTCCAGATCGTACATATGTATGGATTGTTACGAAGGGCGCTGAAGACAATGAATTACTGGTAACAGAAGAAGGCGGGTCAGATCCTTTTCGTGCAGAATTTTCTGCGACTGGAATTACCTTTCCACCACAGATATTTGATGGTTTGGAATACTCCGGTACCGGAACATTGGTCGGCTCATCGATTACCGTTGATTTTCAATTAAGGCAAGGAGGTACAGTGGTTGAAACTTGTCGCATGGTGGCTACTAAACAATAGCCCTCAATCATAAAAAAACCACCTATCCATTCATTGGCAGGATCTGTATTCTCCCGTAATCCAGACTTGCAGTACGGTTTCATTAAAACATTAAAAATTCACCAAAGTGAAAAATTTAAAAAACTACCTGTTGTTATCAACACTCCTGATGGCACTTGCAACCTTTCTGACAAGCTGTAGTAATGATGATGAAGACCCAATTACCAGAGAAGATTTTCTTGGGACTTACACAGCCGTTGAATCATGCGATGGTCCTTCAGAAGATAAAGAGGTTGTAATCAGTCTGGGTGTAATGGATAATGAAGTAATCCTTTCTAATATGTCTGATTTACACGCAGAATTAATTGGAATAGTCTCCGCTGATAGCTTGTATATTAAGGATCAAGACGCTATAACACAGGCCTTTGGGAGTCTTTATTTTAGCAATACTGATAGTCAAAGAGCTATTCTGAGAGAGGGAAAATTGGAATTGGATTACTGGTATGATTCTTTTAACCACTGTAAGGCTACTTTAACAAAGAAACCTTAAAACTTTATCTATTTAAATACTTATGTATTGAGCAATAGATAGAAACCGGGCCTCTGTAGAAGGGGCTCGGTTTTTTTGTGGGCGATGGTTGGTGGCCTTATGATTTGAGGAGCGTTGCGAGCGGAACGCAGTGTAGTGCGGCAATCTCCTCGTAGTTTATCGCGTGCTAACAGGAGATTGCCACGTTTGTTACTGGACTCTCGTCCATTACCATCCTCCCAATGACGTCATGATTCCGAGAGAAGGTGTTCAGGCTCAGTAAGTATTTATTACAGCGTCAACAACATCTCCGCCAGCTCCTCATGGCTGCTTGCCAGGCCAATTACTCCCAGCGATTTGAGTCTTTCACCATGGCCATTGAGAATATGGCTGCCCCCGAGAAAACCAATGGTGCGTATGCCTGCGCTGGTTGAAGCCTGTACTCCCGTATAGCTGTCTTCTATGGCCACTACCTTGTCTGCTGTTAAGCCAATCGTATCCAGTGCCAATTGATACACCATGGGGCTCGGTTTAGCCTGTGCTACCAGTTCGGCAGAGAAGATTGTACTATTAAAGTGGTCCGTTAGCGAGAACTTATGTAGCGCCTCTTCCACATAGTCCACATTGCTGTTGGAAACGACAGATTTGGGCAGGTCAATCTGTTCTAACATAGCGTTAACACCGGCTATGGGTCTCATATTATTTCTAATCTCAGCTTCCATGGCCAGCATGGTGTTGTGAACATCCAGATCAGCCGGTAGCTGTTTTTCTTCTCTGAGCTGATTGAGAATGCCGGTAAAGGTTTTGCCGGTATGTTCGCGAATAAACTGCTCTACTGTAATATCAACCTGTTGGGTATGAAGCCATTTAACGGCTATTTCGGCTGCGACTATTTCCGTGTCAATCAATACACCGTCACAGTCAAAAATGATATGCTCAATCATTGAGAATCTATGTTTGCGGGAAGGCTAAAGTAATAGGTATTTCGCTTTACTGTTAGCTTTTTCTTTCGCAACCAGGGGTTATATTTTTTCAGCGTTTTGTAGTCGATGCCATGGTCTTGTGCCCAGTCTACCATATTGCGAATGGTGCGGGTTACTTTCACCTCTTTGAGCTCGTAGGGCTCGTAGAGATGCTCCGGGGCTATGTCGAAGCCGAATTTTCCAGGATCGCTCAAAATCTCTTTGCAGGCCAGTATTCTGAACAGATACCGTGAGGTTTCGCTATTCAGCAGCAGCTTGTAATAGTCATCTTCTTTCTGGTCTTTAATGGCTCTCTGGTAACCCGCCCGGCCCCGATTATAAGAGGCGGCCACGTTGGTCCAGTTACCAAATTTTTCATAAGACTTCTTCAGGTACTTCACCGCAGCATGGGTAGCCTTGATGGGATGATAGCGCTCATCTACCTCTCGGTTTACTTCCAGTCCCAGCTCTTTAGCCGTACCTGGCAGAAGTTGCCAAAACCCTGCAGCTCTTTTACCCGAAACCACATTCTCCAGGCCACTTTCTATCACGCAGAGGTATTTGAAATCATCCGGAATGTCATTTTCCGCCAGAATTTTCTCAATCTGGGGCAGCCAGCGGTTGGCCCGCTTGATCAGAAAAATGGTGTTGTTATGCCAGTAGGTATTGATGTGCAATTCCCTGTCCAGTCGCTCTCGTACATCTGGTATATTAAGAGGGACCGATTCTCCGGCAAAGCTGGCTTCTTCTGGCAGGGCAATGCTTTGGGCATTGTACTCATTGGGAATCGTCCTGATAACCGGTTCTGATAGTACTTTGGGAGCAGCCGTATTAGGCGCAATATAATCGACACTGTTAGCCGATGGATTGGCCATTACTTTTCTGGCCTCATTGTACCCTATGTATAGTATAAGTAAAATGAGGGGGGCCAGCCTTGCCCATCTTCCATTGCCACCTTGTCTGCTCGTTTTATCTCCTTCTCTTTCCAACCTTATTCGTCTTTTATTCCAAATACTACAATTAGACAACAGCGTTTTGATCAACACTATTGTCTATCGTCTGATGTCTAACATCTAGTATCTGTTAAAAACTAGAAGTTTGGAGAAAGTAAGTATTTAGAGTAGAATTCGTCAATCACTTTTACAGCTTCGGTAGGGGTTTCTACCAGGTTGATCAAATCAAGGTCTTTCTCGCTGATATTTCCATAGCCCAGCATGGTGCCTTTGACCCAGTCGAGTAGCCCGCTCCAATAGTCTTTGCCTACCAACACAATCGGGAAACGACCGATTTTTGAGGTTTGGATCAGGGTTACGGCCTCGAAAAACTCATCCAGTGTACCGAAGCCTCCGGGCATCACGATAAAGCCCTGTGAGTACTTAACAAACATTACTTTACGTACAAAAAAGTAATCGAAGGAGATAAGCTTATCCGGATCGATATAAATATTGTTGCCCTGCTCAAAGGGGAGTTCAATGTTCAGTCCTACAGATTTACCGTTTTCAGCCTTGGCACCTTTGTTACCGGCTTCCATAATACCCGGTCCGCCACCAGTGATTACACCATAGCCATGGCGTACCAGTTTAGAGGCTATTTCTTCGGCCATTTGATAAATAGGGTCTTCAGGCTTGGTTCTGGCAGAACCGAATATGGATACACAGGGGCCTATCTTGGCCATTTTTTCAAAGCCGTCTACAAATTCGGCCATTACCTTAAAGATCACCCAGGAGTCATTGGTTTTGATCTCATTCCAATTGCGGTCTTTAAAGGCTTGTTTGATTTTATCTTCGTTTGTCATAGTGTTTCAGTTTAAATAATTATACCTGGCTGGTAAGTCAGAGGCACGGGCTCCGATGAATCGAGTTGTACAGGTAATGTACAAACTAGGCAGCAAAAAGTATGATACGAGAATTTCAGGAATTAGTTATCTTTTCTTTAATCCTTCGAAATAAAAAGGGTGGGTATTTTTTTGGATATAGGCAAGGTCCACCACCTCTGGCCCCTCCTGGAGGGAGGGGAGGCCAAGCCAGATAATGAATTTATGCAAGAGAGTAGTGGCCGGGGTGGTCTTTCCACAAAATTATACTATTGGAAATCTCAACTTTATTTATGCGAGAGTCCACTCATAGGAATTTCATAAATTTAAGACAACAGGTGTTTCAATAATGCATAAAAACCGGAACCATAACCTTAAGCACTTAAAGGAAACCAGAAGACAGCTGCGAAATAACGGCACCTCAGCAGAGGCTACACTATGGAGGTCCATTCAAAAAAGTCAGTTAAAGGGAAGAAAATTCAGGCGTCAACATAGTGTGGACAACCATATCCTTGATTTTTATTGTCCCTCTGAAAAACTGGCAATAGAGCTAGATGGAGATCACCACTTTTCTTCTTCCGAGTGGTTGTATGACAAGAAACGAGATGACAGGCTTAGGGACCAGGGTATAACAGTTTTGAGATTTGAGAATGATGAAGTTTTTCACGCTCTTGAGGCCTTGCTTGAAAAAGTGACAGATCATTTCAAAGAGGATTAGAGCAAGTTCACCACCCCTGAACCCCTCATTCGAGGAGGGGAATTGACTCTTTTTATAAATCGCCTTGTACTCAAAAACAGAGCTTAATTCAAACTACTTCAAGGGTCGTATAAAAGCCCTACCTTCGAAGAATCCGCAATCAATCCCCTCCTCATAGGAGGGGAGGCCGTGAAAAAATCATTTCGCTTCTTGTAAGCTTCGTGGCCGGGGTGGTCCTTACGCGGGGAATGTTAACGATACCTACATCCTGAACAGATAGCTGGCCTTAAAGAAGAGGCCACGGTTGGTTTCCAGAAACCGGTCATTGTCTACATAGTCTGCTCCATCCCAACGGACACGCTCATAGACAGAGCCGTAGCCCAGGTGCACCACTGTGCCGGGGATCAGGGTAAACGAAGCCAGGAAATTAGGCGCGAGCACCTTGCTGAGGCTATTGTACTGTGCCACCACCCGGAAGAAGAGGTACTGGTTCATCTGGTACGTAATTTTGCTGCGGGCAATGTTGATGTGGTAGTACTCCTCCCTGCTTTCTTTGTCGTTCAGGTCGGAGTAGACATAGTTCATTTCTGCATTCAGCTTGTCGGAAAACTGCCAGATCAAACCGGCCCTGATACGCTTGCCATAACCCTGCGTGGCATCGCTGTAAAAGGTACCGCGGTTGATGCGATACTCCCCGTTGATATTGATTCTTTTGGTAATCTGCGAATTGGCCCGAACCCTTAGGCTGCTGCGGTCAAATTTTTGCGCTTCAAATATTTCATTTGCCTTGTTGCCCGAAAAATCAATACGTGTACTGCGGGGCAGGGTAAAGGCTGTGGAAAGGTAATAGCTGTACTCGTGCAGTCCGCTGGGCCGGTCCAAAGTGTTGGCATAGTAGATGGTCTGGTCAATCTTTTTGATAATTCCCTTCTCCGGATAAAACTTAGGCGAGTAGCTTACTGCCAGCTTAGATACCCCCGTACGAGTGACATAGCCCACATCCGAGCGAAAACCATCGTCTACCGAAGTGAAATTAGCCGAGATCCGCTGCTTCCGGGTTTCATGATTAAAGTTGAGGTTATAGCCCTCTTTGGAAACCACCGCCTCGCCAGCTTCCTGGGTCAGGGAGGTCAGGTAGTTACCGCTTAAAAGATTGGAACCATCAAAACGATACTGCCCGTCAGCTCCGTACACAATGTTTTCATTACCATCGATAAAGCGGCCCGTACCCACCAAGCCCAGGTAGCTGTCGTTGGAAAAGGTGCGCTTGTATCGCAACACCCCTACAGCTGCCCGGTTGTCAGCACCCACCACATCCACATTATCGGGATTCTCCCTGTCAATGGCGAAGATGGTAGAAAGGGTGTTCTTTTTGCCTGCCTTACCCGTAAGCTTCAGCGCGGCTGTGGGCGACACAATAGTACGCGTATTCACCACCTGCCGGATGGGCGCATTAAAACTGTTGCCCGCAAAGTTGAAGTTTTCATTGCCTTCCAGAAAGAAGGGCCTCCGCTCAGGGTAGTTCACTGCAAAGCGTTGGTTTACCTCCACCTGAGAAGCATCTGCCTCTACCTGGCTGAAGTCCGGATTGAGGGTAGCATCCAGAATCAAATCTGAGGTCAGGCCATATTTCAGGGTCAGGCTGGGTTCAAAATCACTGGAGGTCTCAAAACTCCCTGCTTCATGCACCTTGTTGTTGGCGTAGGTTACAGCCGGCAGTAATTCCAGCAAAGTAGACTTCTTCACATTATTATAGCTCACCGGCAGGGTTTGGGTAAGAAAGTTAAAGCCCTGGGCCGGATCGAGTACCGGAAAGGTACCCTGCATAGAAAAGCGGCTGATCTTCCGCTCAAAGATCAACCCCATATTCACCTTACCATCTTTCACCGCATAGCGGATACTTTTAAAGGGAATCCGCACTTCTATGGTGTAGCCCTCATCATCAATCTGACCCTTGCTGTACCAAATCACATCGATACCATCATCATCTTTACCGGCCGCAAAGCGACTGTCCATCTGGATGCCGCTGGGATTTACATAAAAGCCATACAGGGTTTGCCTGTCGTTAAAGGAGTCCATATTGATACAGATCCAGTCGTCATCCCGGATTTTATCCCGGGCAGCAATGGAGGTTTTGATCTGCTGCGGATCGTCATAGCACTTAAAGGCGAAGTAGAGGTTCTCTTCGTCATGCGCCATATAGGCGATGGTTTTAAAAGGCATATCACTCCCAAAATCTGGTGTAAAAGACTTAAGGCCCGATACCTGGGCACTTTCCTCCCAAACGGCATCATCTAAGAGACCATCAATGACCGGGGGCTCATCCACAAAGGTAGAGCTTGTTTGGGCGTTGAGATGCATGGTGAAAAACAGCATCAGCCCGAGAGTAGTAAAAATGTAACCTTTCAACCTAAAATTATTCAAAGCACAAAATTAGCCGATCGAAGGAGAAATGACAGCCATTGGTATAATAGACGGTATAGATGCAACGCCCTTTGTTTCAGGCTGATTAGCTCATTGATTTCTGAGAGGAGCAATCAATCGCTCAACCACCTCCCGCACCCACATTGAACCCAATTTTGGCACTTCTGCAAGGGGAGAGGATGTCTAAAAAGTAAACATTCCGTCATGCTGAACTTGCCTGCCTTTTTCAAGCAGGTTTCAGTATCTATAAGTGACCGAATATCAAATAGAAGAGATTCTGAAATTAATTCAGAATGACTGGTTTTATGACTTTTGAGACATCTTCATTAAAGGAGTAGTTCTCTTCTTTGCACTGAAGGTTTGACCATTTTGACCCGATTTCATAAGATGTCCTTGAGAGAGCAAGGAAGGTGTGGCGATTATAAAATGGGGAATATCTTAACTACAATCGCCACAGGTAAGAAGCTTTTAAAAACAGGCCGCTGGCGGTTCGCAGGTACTTATCATGATCTACATACCTGGCACCATCCCAGCGGGTTTGCTCAAAGACGGACCCATAGCCAATGTGAAATACCGTGCCTGGTATATAGGTAAAGGACATCAGGAAATTGGGTGAAAATACTTTCGACAGGCTGTTGTATTGGGCTATGCCCCGGAAGAATAAATACTTATTCATCTGGTAGATCAGACGGCCCCGGGTAATGTGAATGTCGTAGTACTTGGCATCGGTTTCCTCACTGTAGAGCGATACAAAACGATGGGTAAAGTCCATGCTGAATTTATCAGAGGCCTGAATATTGAGGGTAGCCCCTACGCGCTTGCCATAACCCTGCTCAGCAGCCGGATAGTAGGTGCCATTGTCCCAGTCGTAATTGGCCCGGAAGAAAACACGTTTGGTAATCTGTGAGCTTGCCGAGAAGGTAATGGAGCCATCCTTAAACTCCTGCCCCAAATAGATTTCTGAAGATCTGTCGGCAGAAACGGAAAGGCGGGTATTCCTGGGCAAGGTAGCGGCCAGCTGCACAAAAATCACATGCTCATTCAGCCCGCTGGCTTTGTCTTTGGTCAATGAGGTATACAGGGTCGGGTCAATCCGCTTGATCAGGCCGTCTCCTTTCGGAAAAATCTTCGGGTTCAGGCTCAGCGTCACCCGGCTGATGCCTGTTCTGGTAATGTACCCCACATCGGACTGGAAGCCCTCACCGATATCCAAAACACTGAGTGAGCCATTGAAATTCCGGGTATTATTGGAAATGCCTAAATAAGAGGAACCCGCCTTGCCAAAAACGCCTGAGCCATTCACCCTTTGCTGAGCCCTGAGGTAATGGCCCGACAGCTGATAAGACTCTTTAAACCGATACTGCCCATCAAAGCCATAAACATCATTGCTCAGCCCCCTGCGGCTTCTGTGCGTACCAATCAACCCGATATAGCTATCCTGATTGAGGGAACGCATATACCGCATTACCGCTACATCCGCTGTATTGTCCAGGGCAAAATCCTGTGCACGCTCATCGGCCCGGTCAAGAGCATAAATGGCCGAGATAATGTTTTTATCACCTATTTTTCCGGTAAGCTTGGTGGCCGCACGCGGGGAGACAATCGATCGGGAGTTCACCACCATCTGCACGGGTTGAAAACCTCCGGTACCGGCAAAGTTGAAATTCTCATTTCCCTCCAGAAAGAAGGGCCTGCGCTCAGGGTAGTTTACCGGAAAGCGCTGATTTACCTCTACCTGCTGCGCATCAGATTCTACCTGGCTAAAATCAGGGTTGAGGGTGGCATCAAATACCAGATCTGAGGTAAGTCCGATTTTGGTAGTCAGGCTGGGTTCAAAATTTGATTCAGTCTTATACTCACCTGCTACCTGCTCCTGGTTGACGGCATAAGTCATCGCAGGCAGAATTTCCACCAGCCTCGACTTTCTTACCCCATCATATTGCAGCGGCATCATTTGAGTGAGGAAGGCAAAGCCCTTATCGGGGTCCAGGGCTGGAAAAGTACCCTGAGTAGAGAAGCGGCTGATCTTTCTTTCAAAGATTACGCCCATTTCTACCCGACCATCTACAGACTTATATCGAATGCTTTTAAAAGGAATTTTGGCTTCCACTACATAGCCGTCTTCCACAATTTTGGCGGCAGAGTACCAGATCAGGTCGAGGCCAATATCTTCGTTTCCCGCAGCAAAACGGGTGTCCATCTGGATGCCATTGGGGTTTACATACAGGCCATAGAGTGACTGCCCGCTGTTGAACGAATCGAGGTTGATACAGATCCAGTCATCCGCTCCGATTTTGTCTCGGGCGGCAATGGAGGTTTTTACCTGCTGCGGATCGTCAAAGCACTTAAAGGCGAAGTACAGGTTTTCATCGTCATGCGCCATATAGGCGATGGTTTTGTAGGGCATTTCCTTGCCAAAGTCCGGCACAAAGGTTTTGTAGCCGGTTACCTGTGGGGCATTTTGCCAGACTTTATCATCCAGTGAACCATCGAGCACGGGAGGCTCCTCCGCAAAGGTGGAGTTTATTTGGGCTGTCAGCTGTATATTAAAAAACAGCACCAGCACGAGCGTAGTAAAAATGTGACCTTTCAACCTTAATCTATTATAAGCCACAAAATTAGTGGATTGCAATTGAAATGGCAGCCACTTGTGTAATAGCTTACGGAATGGGGGGACACGATTTCGATCTTAAGGCGTTCAAACTGTATCTTAGATCAAGAGCCGTCAATTGCTATACCCGCACCAATGAGTTGTGATTAGCTTTCAAACTGTATCTTAGATCAAGGCTCTTCACAGCATGCCAGCGGTAAAGCTCGTTGTGATTAGCTTTCAAACTGTATCTTAGATCAAGAGCTGCCCTGGTTGCTATTCTCATCCTTAAGTTGTGATTAGCTTTCAAACTGTATCTTAGATCAAGACGCTTCAGGCTGGTAATAATATTCCGCCAGTTGTGATTAGCTTTCAAACTGTATCTTAGATCAAGAATCCAAACCCCTAAGCCATGACAGCAGAAGTTGTGATTAGCTTTCAAACTGTATCTTAGATCAAGCGTCAGCCTTTAGGCCCAGCGCTACCGCTAGTTGTGATTAGCTTTCAAACTGTATCTTAGATCAAGCAAATAATCACAAATATGAGTTCTGGTATGTTGTGATTAGCTTTCAAACTGTATCTTAGATCAAGGCTAATAAGTAAAGCTAACAGGGTTGTTAGGTTGTGATTAGCTTTCAAACTGTATCTTAGATCAAGCGTTTAACTCTTCTATCAGCATACCGTTCAGTTGTGATTAGCTTTCAAACTGTATCTTAGATCAAGGATTTGCCAGAGGGTACACCCACATAGGTAGTTGTGATTAGCTTTCAAACTGTATCTTAGATCAAGTACTTCTCAGAAGACTTCCCCTGACTTGTAGTTGTGATTAGCTTTCAAACTGTATCTTAGATCAAGGGCCTGCATGGCTTTCTCATGAGCACCTTTGTTGTGATTAGCTTTCAAACTGTATCTTAGATCAAGACGGCCATTGTCTCCATACACATCTACAAAGTTGTGATTAGCTTTCAAACTGTATCTTAGATCAAGATGTGCCCCGTTAGGGCTCGGTGTGCTTATGTTGTGATTAGCTTTCAAACTGTATCTTAGATCAAGTGAGATTACCAGTGACTACCGGCACTACAAGTTGTGATTAGCTTTCAAACTGTATCTTAGATCAAGAGTATGTATGTCAGTATGTATGTCAGTATGGTTGTGATTAGCTTTCAAACTGTATCTTAGATCAAGACTACAAAGGCCATAAGAACAAGCTGGTTAGTTGTGATTAGCTTTCAAACTGTATCTTAGATCAAGAGTGAGGGAAATCGTTATACTGAGTTTTATGTTGTGATTAGCTTTCAAACTGTATCTTAGATCAAGTGATGCGATTTCATCCACATTCAAAACCAAGTTGTGATTAGCTTTCAAACTGTATCTTAGATCAAGGTCAGAGTCAATGTTTCATCCATATTTACAGTTGTGATTAGCTTTCAAACTGTATCTTAGATCAAGGTCAGAGTCAATGTTTCATCCATATTTACAGTTGTGATTAGCTTTCAAACTGTATCTTAGATCAAGGTACAGGGGTGACTAATGATCATGGTACTAGTTGTGATTAGCTTTCAAACTGTATCTTAGATCAAGCACCGGCTTCTTAGGTAACGAACTCTATGAGTTGTGATTAGCTTTCAAACTGTATCTTAGATCAAGTATGTCAGTATGTATGTAGTATGTCAGTATGTTGTGATTAGCTTTCAAACTGTATCTTAGATCAAGTGTATGTCAGTATGTATGTATGTATGTATGGTTGTGATTAGCTTTCAAACTGTATCTTAGATCAAGAAGTTTGCCCGCAGATCTGATAACTACGAGGTTGTGATTAGCTTTCAAACTGTATCTTAGATCAAGCTATTCAGGATTGGGAAAAACCATGCAAAGGTTGTGATTAGCTTTCAAACTGTATCTTAGATCAAGCGAAGGCTTCAAGGTCCTCAGCTTCTTGAGGTTGTGATTAGCTTTCAAACTGTATCTTAGATCAAGAGTTAATTCTAATGTGAAGAAAAGCTACATGTTGTGATTAGCTTTCAAACTGTATCTTAGATCAAGTCCATCCTGCAACTGATCCACAATAGCTTTGTTGTGATTAGCTTTCAAACTGTATCTTAGATCAAGTTTTCTTTTTCAATTACCATAAGAGTTACGGTTGTGATTAGCTTTCAAACTGTATCTTAGATCAAGTATTTTGGTGTAAGACCCCGGTGAAAGCCGGTTGTGATTAGCTTTCAAACTGTATCTTAGATCAAGCCACTGCATTGCCAATCTGTGAGAGTTGTTGTTGTGATTAGCTTTCAAACTGTATCTTAGATCAAGAAATCTAAATGAATTGAGACCAAGGATTTAGTTGTGATTAGCTTTCAAACTGTATCTTAGATCAAGACAGGCAATATGTGTTAAGATCAGTCATATGTTGTGATTAGCTTTCAAACTGTATCTTAGATCAAGGGGCTGGCAAGTCCCCCTCACATTCAAAACGTTGTGATTAGCTTTCAAACTGTATCTTAGATCAAGATACCCTATCACAATCTCTTGATAAAGAGAGGCTTAGGTCCTAAAAACCCTGATAGTTTATAATAAATTATCAGGGTTTTTCTGCTATTCAGCTCCATTTTAGATTGAATTCCACTTGACTAAAACAACTCCAGTTGTTGTATAGGCTGTGGAATTTCCTCCTTCTTTGCCGAAATAAACACCTCCATCATTCCAAACTGTTTATCGGTGATGTGAATAATCCCTACATGGCCCTTTGGGGGTAGATTGGCTCTGATTCGTTTGATATGCACCCGGGCATTTTCCATACTTGGGCAATGCCTTAAAAAAATGGAAAACTGAAAGCGGGCGAAACCATCCTTTTCCAGCACATCCACAAATTTGCGATAATTTTTCGTGTCCTTTTTAGTCTCAGTAGGCAAGTCAAAGAAAACCATCACCCACATAACCCTGTATTGATTGAATCTCTCAAAACTGCTCAAAACTTTGGAAACTTGATTTCTTTCTGTTCACGTGCATAACACTGGTACAGACTAGCCGTAGTCTGTTGTACAGCAAGCATCAACGGACTCTGTTTTCCGTTGATCATTACGTCCAATACCGGTATTTGCAAAAGTTTTTGCTTTAATGCGGGAGTCAGAGTCTGATAGTCATCTGTTGAGCGTACCAGTTCCAATACCAACTCATCTACATAAGGCCGGTAAGGCTCCATTACATCATCTGCCAGGCAGTAGGCGTTGTATTTGTTGCGGTGATGGTAGCCAAAAGTAGGTAAGAGGCCAGAGGCCAGCAATGATCTGGCCACCGTAGCTCTTAAAATAGCATAGCCATAATTGAGCAGATTATTGGGTTCACCTTCAAACTGTCCCCTTTTAAAATTCTGAATCAAATCCGTGAAAAGGCATTTCCAATGGTAAGCTGCAGCACGCGCTTCAAAATTATCAGGGTCGCCATTCTGCACTTTATCAGCCCAGCGATTCATATTTTCAACCTCCACACCATTTTGATTGAGCAAGGCAGCCTGGTTCCTGATTTTTGACTGAATGGTCTGTTTCCAAAGTCGATCTTTCAAAGCCTGACTAGCCTCTACCTGTACCCTGAAATGTTCCTGTTGTGTATGGCTGGCATTGAGGTTAAGCATCATGCCCTGAGGCAGATGCTGCTCATCGCATGTAATGATGGCTGCGTTATTACCAAGCAAAAGACTTATCAATCTATGACTAATGGTGACCTGATGACTCTCTAAAACTAAAAGCCCAATATCTTCGATCGGTACAGTTCGCTCTTCTTCATTTCCAGGATACCTAACAACCAGTTGCTGTTTTTTGCTGCTGAGGTAAGCTGGATTAGCAAAATAGAGTGTTCGCTTTATCACTTCTTCTTATCGGTTTATTCGCCTATATGTACAATATTGCCTAAATGGTTCAGTCTTACTTTTACCATTCCTTCCAGATGACCCAAGCTTTTGATGTTCTTATAGCTGATGTCTTTCAAATTTTTGTGATCGTTGATTTGACTTTCCAAATGATGCCTGAACACATAATCGCGGACAAAGCTGTTGCCATAGCGAAGTTTTGAGAATTTCTGCATTCTGAATAGAAATGGACTGATTTTCGGCTTTATCCCAAGGTCCGACAGGTCATAGTCCTCAGGATTGAAGTCCTCACCCGGAAAGATGAAATACTCATTTTGCTTCATGCTGAAGAGGAAGGTCCATCCTTTGTCGGCATTTAAATTTTTGTCGACAACAGGGAAGCCCAAATTAGCACGTGCCACTGCTTCGTAAAATGAAATCACTTCATCCTGTACATTGCCTTTCTCATCTTTGTAGAGTGCCAAGTGGTGATTGCTACCAGTACTTACATAGTCAGACGGAATTTCACTACCCTGTTCATTGAGCAAAACATTTCCCATGTGGTCCTTTTTGGTATGTAATGCTTCGGCATTCTTAACCCCGGAAATGGTGACACTTTTAATTGCTATACCTCTCTCGTGATTAAGCCAGATGGGAGATTTTTCTAAATCGGCAAAAGCTTCCTTAGCATTACCATTAAACAAATCAAGCCTTGCCTGTAGAACGCGCCTCGCTCCCTGGTCAATCACCTTGTCTATTTTCAGATCAGGCCCAACTGGTTTTCGAACGGTATAGTTTTCCTCAAGCCATTGAAGTTTCACTTTTTCCGGCAGTTGGATTGTTCCTTCATCAACCAGGTAAATTGGTTTTTTTACCAGGCTATTTTTGCCAGTGAAGGCTTTTTTAGGGTCGCCACCAAACTCTTTGAGCCTCTTTAGCAGTGCCTCTCTGTAGGTCGGTTTGGTTACTTTGCGAATGGTATCTTCATTAAAAGCTGAAGACACTTTAACCATGACTTGTTTATACTCCTGAATTCTGCCATACACAGTTTCTTTGTGCAACTGGCCTCTCGGGGTAAGCTGTATTTGTTCATTGAAATTGCCTTTACCCTTTTTTCTAATCTTGTTCTTGTTACGGGTTACCACCTTGTTTTTTGCCTTGTGTGAAACAAGCACAGCTTCTAAATGCTTTTTCGCCTCACCTCTCAAGCCAACTAAAGGTGGTTTAAATTTTCGCTTACCATCCTGAGGGTCTTTAAAGGTTAGTTTATTCTTAAGGCCAAAAAGTTTACTATCAGACTCTTCTGAGGCATTGAGATTATTAAGGTATTGGACATGATCTACTTTGGTAAAGGCAACCACCAAGGCATCCATTGCATGATGCCGATGATCGTTACGTTTGCTCCAATCGATAATTTGCTCCTTGAATCTGCCATCTTTTAACACAATTTGCTGAGTGAGACCTTGTGCCTGGTATTTAGGCAAATTGATCTCTTTCATCACATTGATCAAGCCCCAGTCTTCACGCAGCTTATCAGTAATCCTACCTGTGGTCGTAGTCACGTCCCTGATCACTCCTTCCAACATCTCCTTGGCTTTCTTAGCTATGTATTGCGTATTACGCAGGTCCCTTTGTATAAAGTCATCGGGTATGTCTGCTTCAGCAATAAGCAGTTTTTTATATTTACCCTTTCTGATATAGCCTTGCTTAAACAATAATTCTGCTCTCGATTTAAATTCATTTAATGGCTCTTGTCCATACTCGGTATGGACGAAATCAAAAGCAGTACTATCTCCCTTTTTTAGATTTACCGCTCTTATGCTTAGGGTTTTGTTTGAAAAAGAGTCATCAAAGAGCTTTGCCTTGGGGATGATATGCTCAACGTCTACTTCTTTTGAAAAAAGTTTGCTCTCATCAATATAAGTATTGGTGTAAAGTGTCTTATATCCCAGAGGCTCCAGCTCCAAATAAAGCTTGTACCGTACTATATCGTTTCTTGTGGGGTTTTTTATACCAAATCTCTCCTGAAGTGTTTTTCTATGCTTTTCATGCATAGCCTTTGCATCATTGATGCTTTTCGCCATGCTATCCCTTTCTTTAGCACTTTTCTTCAGTTCTCGGGCAAGCTCTACCCTGACCTCGTCAGGTTTGCCAAGGTGGGGATCATCAATCACGGCATTTACCACATTTACCATTTGATTGAGGATTTTTTCTACCACCGGATTACGTAGGCTGTTTTTAGCCAGTATCTCTAATTTTTGATTAAGAGGCCGCTGATTCCATTCTTCTTTGGTGTATGACGATGAATGATTGTATTTAGCCCATTCAGCAGCCTCAGCCAGGTTATGCCCCGATTCTAAATAAGGCAGTATCTTCCTCAAGGCTCTGGAAGAAAGGTTTCCATAGTCGGGCTCAAAAGAAACATTGGATATAAAGGCGGTATGCTCAGGTTTAAACCCAAATTTAGTATGAAGCGTATGTCTCAACTTAATATCATGCTGGCCGTAGATACCATCAAAGTCATTTGTGACCTTTCCTTCATCTTCAGCAGCATAGAGCAGGTGCCAAAGCTGATAATGAGGCTGCTTATCAAAGTCATTCCCTTCAATATTTGTGTCAAATTCCAGAATTCGAATATCAACCCCCAGCTTCTCTAATCCATCTTTTATACTGTCAAAAACCATGGAGGCACTTTCATCCAGGTCAATTTCAAGACCTTCTCTTTCGGCTATCTGTGCATAGGCCTTGAAAAGAGCTTCATTGGTTCGATTACCCTCCAGTTCCTTAAAGTTACTTTCCCATTTTCGAGGGTCTTCACCTATAAGTTTAAGAGCCTCTTTCATACTCAGCCTGCCCTTCATATTTAGTTCATGAAAAAGCTCTTCGCACCACTCCTCCATATCTGCCAAGCGCACTTCTTCTTTCGTATCAGCATTGGTCAGTTTTACATTATTCAAAACCTGCCAAATTCTGGTTTGCTGAAAAAGTGGGGATGACTTTGGACAGACTTTATGATTCTTTTCGAATTCACAGAAGCTCACCAAGTGCTTTTGTGACTTGAGCCTTCTCTGATAAAAAATGACCACGTCTCTTACTTCATATTTAATTTTGCTGGTCATTTCAGGATAAAAACGCGCCTGTGTTTCCCAGATTTTTTCGAATTCATCCAGATAATCCTGCCGGTAAAAAACCTGATTCTTAAGTCGACTATGTGGATTGTCTTTTATCTGATCGTATAGGTACTGGCCAATCGTCTTGTTATTAAAGAACAATTCCTTGCTTCGGTCACTGATGGCACCCAGGTAGCCGCTTGATCTGTTGAGGTTGTTATTGATCTCTGAAAGTACGTAGGCAGCCTCTTCTATCGGTAGTTGCTCTAAAACCGCACTGGCCCGCCAGGTATAATGTTGGAGCCTTCTATCCCTTCCAGTATTTTTGGCGGTATAGATGTCATATTCCTTTTTGAACAACTCCGCTGTTCGCTTAAGGCCCTGACCTTCCAGCTTCTTATAGAACTCCTCGTTAAGTATTTCAGGATAAAAGCTCTTTTGGAAATTCCAGACCTCATCAAATTCTGCTTTAAGGTCTGATCTGTAAAAATCAGGAATGTATTTTTTTTCGGATTTCAGGAGGTCAAAAACGAATTGGCCAGGGGTAAGTTCTTTTTCATAAAGTGCTTTGGCCACAGCCATACCATCAATCAGGCTTCCGTCCTCTTCATTCTTTGCCTTTCGGCTGCTTTTGTAGCCACGTTTTTTATTAATGGAGAGTAAGACCCTTGCTAGTTCTGCTCTCCCGATTTTCTCTGAGGCGGCTTTGGCTCTTAATCCTAATGTTTCATGAGTAGATTCACTGCCTGTTTCAGTAAGCGGTGTATCTCCATCTATAAATAAGAGATCGTCCTTTAGTAGTTGAATCAGGTTTTCTCTTCTGAGCTTAAAGCGTTGAAGGTTTCTCCTCATTCCCCTTGCCTGAGTTCTACCGGCATTAGGCGACAAACCTTTTCCAGATAGAAAATCGTCTACAGGTGATTTAGATTCCGAAACTTTCCCAGATTTGTCAACCTTGCTGAAGTTGTCAAACTGAATGACTCTACTACCCAATTGTAGTATTTCTGAACTCTCACTAGCGTTTTCTGCCTCTCTTACGTAAGCCCAGCCTACGCTCGCAGATCCCAAATCCAAACCCAAAACCTTTTTCATGAGTCAATTTTATTATTTAAGTAATGTTTTTTACTTTAGAGTACAGTTTGAAAGCTAATCACA
>JAAWWF010000042.1 GCA_021404565.1 Roseivirga sp.
CTATTGGACCCAGGCTAAAAAAAAGGGTTGCGTTAAACCCCAGAACCTGGGGGGGGTGGTGGGGGGGGCGGGCATGTAGGAGGACAGGGCCTGGCATAATCCAGAAAAACTTCATCCTCATCAAGTCCGCTTTCTTTTTTTAGTGTCCAACTTATTCCATAGCCTGATCTTCTAAAGAAGCTATCTTTCGTTGTGTCTTTGAGCAAGTTATTGAATCTTAGTCCGAATACGGAGATAAATGAGATATCTTCTACCGATGACTTGTTCAGGTCGACTCCCGGGTAGAGGTACAGGTTAGTCAGTGCTTTCCTGTTCTCTATAAAGAAGTCCAGCCCTCCACCGGTTATTTCGTAAACAAGGACCCGTTCAAGACCTATGGCTGATTGACTCGTAACCGTATCGGTCATTTGGTCAGATGTGGTTTCAATCCAGTTTTTCTTTACCTGCTCAACAAAAGGCAGAGGGAGGAGGCTGGAGTCATCCGGTTTTCTCAGAAGGAGTGGATTGACGTTTCCCATTTCATAGAAGAATGATTCTGACTGATCTGCGTTTTCAAATGTAAGCCCCAGGATAGGAGTGAAACCTATTGTTTCTTTGTGGAAGTCCGAAAGTCCAATCCAAAGATTGATTCTGGTAAGCTCACTTTTTTCTATTGACTTGGGTGTCTTTTGGCCATTAAGAACCTCCAGACCTTCTTGTCCTAGCTTAAATTCTGTTCCTCTCACGAAGAAAGATGCCGTTTGTTTTTCTTTATCCAGTTTGTGGAAATTTTTGTACAGATCGTCAGGCTCTGCCTCCTGCCAGTTCTTTAAGTACCCTTCTAATTTTTTGTCTTTACTCATTGTCAAATCTGTTTTGGTGTGTAATTGATTGTGGAATGAATATAGGAATTACAGATAATTGATAATGGTTTGTACTAAAGAATCACGTAAAACTACGGGGTTGATCCCGTAGTTGTCACCAGTGCGATTTTATATTGGAGGATAATACATGCCCCGTATTCTTCCCCGAAGAACAATCTCAGTTTTTATACCCTGTTTAGAAAAGAGCTTTTGCCGGACCTTTGAAATGTTGATCAACTAAAAGAAAGTCAAGCGCGGTCTTTCACACACATTTTAAACACGGGCAGCAAGCCGAACAGCCCTTAACCTAGTAGGCAATTTTAAATCATAACAAAACACTATTACAATGGCAACTATTTCAATTATCAATCAGGCAGGAGAAACAATTCAAACCAATGAAGTTGTTAATAGCCCTACGCTAAGTAACCTGGCTAATGGAAGCACTACTTCTAACATGACCCTGGAGGCTGGCAAAGCCTACAATGTTCAGGTTGGTTTGAGTGACGGTGTAATCAACGTGGCAATTTTTGATGCCTAGTTTCGATTAACATCCAATCAAAACGAAGAAACCCCGCTCATTGGAGTGGGGTTTTTTGTTATTAAGCACAAAAAAAGAGCAACCATTTACGGTTACTCTTTAAGTCGTGATCCGCTCAGGACTCGAACCTGAAACCCCCTGCTTAGAAGGCAGGTGCTCTATCCAGTTGAGCTAGCAGACCAGCGGGCTTTGAACACTCATTCGACCATCTGGATAGGGTCAAACTTACGTGCTTTTCTCAAAGCGAGTGCAAATATAGTGAAATCACTTTTTCGATTGCAAAACCAAATGCAAAATAATTTAGAAAAGATATCCCGGACCGTAGCCGGGTGCAACTGAGAGGAGTTTGCCTGGGGTTAAAGGCTGATATGTAGGGTAGAAGAGCAGTCTCGGGGTACCTTATTTAGTCAACCAACCGAAATGCTATGAAATACCTCTCGCTCTGCGTGCTCTCCTGTGCGCTGTTTTTCAGGGCCAATGCTCAGACAGTTATCACAAGATTAGATTCAATAAAGATAGATCAGGCCAATATCTGGGGTGTTTTGGCAGAAGGAGAGGAGAATATGGCCATGACGGTAAGCCGGGGTAATATCATCTACTTCCAGTATGTGGACAATGACCTGAACCGGATTACAGAACAGGTAGCTGTATATGGCGAGAGTGATAACCTACCTCAAATCGTAGATCACAAAACCGTATTCTGGAAAGGCAGTTATTATATCAGCTTCTCAGCGGCAGGAGACAGGCAACTCTACATTGTCAAGCTGGATAAAACAGGCCAGCGACAATCAGAAATAATTACCGTCTTTGATCAGGATGATGAGCCCGCCAATGAACCGGGTAAGCCTACCAACGACATGATTCTCATCACCACCGATGAAACCTTGTATGTCGGGCATTTTATCCCTGCCGGACAACATAACATCCATGCCTTTGACATGGACCTTAATCGGGTGACCGAGCCCTTTGCTACTGATTTTCAGCTTTCTCATAACAATGTAGGGGGAGGTCTCTATGTGAATGAGGCCATTCACCTCTTTACAGGAAATAACTTTGGAGGTGAATCTGACCTGATTCTCACCGAATGGGATAGCGATTTCAAAGCCGGTGCTGAGGCTCCTCAGGAGCTGATAGCGAGCGAAGGTGGAGACGCCAATTGGTTCGCTACTGGTGTCGCTCACGATGCGGAGACAGGTTATTGGTATATCGGTTTTCAGCACCTGTACCCGGGTGAGGTATTGGATGAAGAGCATGTGGATATTGCGGTATTCGATCAGTGTTTTAACCTGCTCTATCGGGAGCATGTGAACGACAAAAGACACTACAGGCCTCATATGCTCATTCGTGATGGTTTTTTATTCATGACCTATGACAAAGCGGGGCAGGGCGTGTTTTTTCATAAGTATGACCTTTTAGAAGCAGGTCTGGGAGAGGATACCTGTTCCGATACGGGAGGAGGGGGAAATGCCCCAACCATTACCCTGGACAATATCAGCATTGCCGAAAATCAGGCAATCGGTACACTGGTAGGTGAGCTCTCACTGAGCGAAGGAACCGCCTCCGGGCTGAGCTTTTCACTGGTAGCAGGGGATGGTGATGATGATAATGGGCTTTTTACGATAGATGAGGCACGGCTCTTAACTGCAGCCGTTTTTGATTTTGAGACCAAAAGCCAATATAAGATCAGGGTACAGGCCACTGACGGGCAGCAGAGTATGGAGCAGAAATTTACCATAGAGATTACCGATGTAAACGAAGCGGAAAACAACAGCCCGACCGATATCGCCTTGACTGCCACCGCCATAACCGAGAATAATCAGGTAGGCGATAAAGTAGCTGACCTCAGTGCAACGGATGCAGATGCAAATGATGTTTTTCAATATGCACTTGTGGCAGGCGAGGGGAGTGCGGGTAATGTCAGCTTTGAGATTGAAGGGGAGAGCCTTCTTGCCAAAGAGATTTTTAATTATGAGACTACTGTCAGTTATAGTATTCGCCTAATTGTGACTGATGCCGCAGGTGCTGAGTTTGAGAAACAATTTGTGATCAGCATTGAAAATGAAATTGAGTGGACGCTTATAGCCGATGGAGTTATGAGCTTCGGAAGTGTGCCTCTAGGCGAAACCAAATCGCTGGAATTGACTCTCACCAATGAGGGTGAGGACTCCGGACTTATGGTTAGTTCCATGCTGCTGCCAGACGATTACGTGGCCGATAAAACTTCCTTTACCCTGGCCGCAGGAGCATCAGAAATAGTGACCGTTTCTTTTACGCCAACAGTTGCTGGTTCTTCCAATGGTCAGCTTGTGGTTAAGTCAGGTGCGGACGACCTGACAGTGGAGTTGACGGGAGAAGGAGAGCTGGTAACAGCATTGGAAAAAGCGATCATCTCAGCGGCTGAAATCAGTGTCTATCCGAACCCCTCACATGACTATCTGACCATCTCCCTTAATGATGCAAATACACAGATTACTGAGCTTAGTATCTATGGTGCTGAGGGAGGTGTTATGTTAGAGCAGAGAGGACTTTCCTTGAGAGAGCTGGTGGTGAATTTAATGACCATAAAACCCGGCATCTGCTTTTTAAAAATTACTACTACCAAAGGTGTTTTGACCAGACGAATTCTGGTTGTGCGTTGATCGGTTTACTACTGCTTTTGGTAGTCAATTGGTCTTATGCAGGCAATCAAAAAAACTGTCAAAAACACGGGTTATAAGAGTGGTTTTTATGAGCTAAAATCCGATGGTAAATGAATGGAATCAATTCCCCGAAAATCCGGTTAATAACTTATGGAATACCGAACTCTCCCGAGGGCCGATTGGCAGGTAAGTGAGCTCTCCTTTGGCTGCATGTCTTTGCAGGGAAATGATGCCGAAAATGCACGACTTCTACACAAAGCTCTTGATCATGGAGTCAACTATTTTGACACCGCTGATCTATATCAAAACGGAGCCAATGAGGAGACTGTAGGGAAGGCACTTCAGGACCGCAGAGAAGGAGTGATCATAGCCACAAAAGTGGGAAATGAAATGAGGCCGGATGGTAGTGGCTGGGACTGGAATCCAACCAAAAGCTATATCCTGAAAGCTGTTGATAAAAGCCTGCATAGACTCCGTACAGATTATATCGATCTCTATCAATTGCATGGCGGAACCATCGATGATCCCATTGATGAAGTCATCGAGGCTTTTGAGGAACTGAAGACTTCCGGTAAGGTCAGGCACTATGGAATTTCGTCCATTCGTCCCAATGTAATCCGGGCATATCTTGACCGTGCTCATATTCTTAGCAACATGATGCAGTACAGTTTGCTTGATCGAAGACCGGAAGAGGAGGTCATGCACCTGCTTCATAAACAGGGGGTGGGGGTGATGGTGAGAGGGGCCTTGGCAAAGGGTCTTTTAGCTGGGAAAGCTATAACTGGTTATTTAAGTTACCATATACAAGCTGTTGATTTACTGATGAATAAAGTAAAATCTTTCTCAATTGAGAAAATACCCCTTTCAAAGGTTGCTTTACAGTGGGTGTTGGCCAATCCTGTAGTGAGTACGGCAGTGTTGGGTATCCGTACTGAGGCACAACTTGACGATGCGCTGGCCTACTATAACAGCCCATTTCTCAGCGAGGCACAGCTAAGAGAGCTTAGCTCAGTTTTGAAACCCAACTTGTACACAAACCACAGGTAAATGTTTGATCACAGGCAGTTCTCGCGATTGATGAAAGTGGCTTTGGGAAACTACCATGCCGGTGTTATTGTGGATATTGAGGAGTTGGAAAAACAGTTTGCTGCCCTCTCAAAGTTTGACCTCAGCAGCCTTATAGACGATGACCTCAGAAAGACTTTCTGGATCAATATCTACAATGGTCTTACCAACTATTTTATCATCAGGCATGGCCTGAAAAACAGTGTATGGGAAGTGGAAAATTTCTTCTCAGCATTAAGGGTGAGCATTGGGGGAACCCACTTTTCTCTGGACGATATCGAGCATGGTATTTTGCGGAAAAACGGAGAGAGAAAAAAAGGCAAATCCCGACAATTTGAAACAGGAAATCCAAAACTGAAACTGATGGTGAAAGAATTCGATCCACGGATTCATTTTGCACTCAATTGTGGTAGCATTTCTTGTCCTCCCATTGCCTTTTATTCGGCCGAAAATATTGGCAAGGAATTGAACCTTGCGGAAGAGAGTTTTGCCTTGCAGGAATTCAAGATAATTCCCGACAAACTAGAGATACATTGCTCAGAAATTTTCATCTGGTACCAAATGGATTTTCCAGATACCTATCTCAATTCTCCTGACCTAAAAGGTTTTGCAGTCAAGCCCATTCCTTATCAATGGACTATTCATTGACCAGTGTGTTTTACTTCTTGTCCTGATGCTTTAAGATCTCCGCTGTGGCCTTTGCAGTAGAGGCCGTGTCTATGGAGTATAAAGTGGCTACGCCCATGGTAGTAGCTGCCTGCGCTGTTACATTGGTTTGCTGCTGGCTGGTGGTGGCATTATGAGCGGCATTGCTGAGTGCTTGTGAGGTCGCTTCAAAAAGATTGCCCATGGCTACGGCAGGGGCATCACCTAATACTTTCGTATTTGCCTGCGTTACTGAATCTGTTATTTGATCATTAACACTTTTTGGATCGCTCATTTGTCTTTCGTTTTAAGTTTACTTCTGAACAATATAAGTATTCCTACAGCCAATGTTAGTTTCGAAAAGCCTTCTTTTACCGAATACCTGCCAGTAGATCTTTGATGGGAATACACTGTACCTTCCCATTCAACTCATAAAAGAAAAGCTTTCCATCAGGCGAGATAGTCGGGGTGAGCTCATACACATCAGGTTGGTTGATGAGGTCCAGCTTTTGCGGTGCCGACCACTTATCTGATTCGTGGAAGCTTATCAGCATATCCATTTGTCCATTTGATGGATAGTATCTGTTAAAGATCATAAACCGTTCATCAGGGTCAATAAAAAGATCATTTTCTGAATCAGCAGAATTGAGTGATGCGACATTTATGGGAGTAGTATAACGCCCGTTTTCCAGCTTCGAGCGATAGATGTCCATTCCTCCCTCACCTCCTGGTCGGTCAGAATTAAAGTATAGAGTACCATCTCTAGTGAGTGAAGGATAGCTGTCATGTCCTGCCTGATTAATAATGTCAAGGTATATGGGCTGGCTCCATTGCTCTCCCTGCCGCTCGACATACCATATATTGCCATAGGCCAACCCCTCATCCGAACCCGGAATTGGTCGCCATGAAATAAAAAAGAGCTGTTGATTGTCTACACTGAATACGGGATGATAATCAATGAAACGAGGATCGCTGAATGGGGCAAGGGTAGGAGAGGAAAAGGACGTTCCATCATGAGTCAAAAGGTAAATATCGCTTGCATTCCGACCATTCGGATCTTTTTGAGAGGTACTCCTTGATATGTATATCTCATTCCAGCTTTGGTCAATGGTCAGGCCATTGGTGATCTTAAGATTCCATTCGCTACAGGCTATGCCAGGAGTACCCGATGAACAAGCCGGGCTTATCAGACAAACTATAATAAAAAAAGATAGATAATGTATAGAAAGTATCTTATGACTCATTGATTATAGATCAAGTTTAATTTCATCACGGATTTTTCTAAATTGAGAGAGGTCTTGAAGATAACCTCACTGTCAGCTGTTCGCACAGCATTATATTTTTTAACGAATTTATTTCTTCCAGGCTGGATTTTTTACGCAAGAAACCAAAACCTATGTCAAACTCCGTTTCATTTTTTCTCAATGGAGAAGAAATAACCATCGAAAATCCATCACCCGACTTAATGCTCATAGATTACCTTCGTTCGGAAGAGGTAGGTCTTACCGGGGCAAAAAAAGGTTGTGGTGAGGGAGGCTGTGGAGCCTGTACAGTCATTTTATCCCACTGGGATGAAGCAACGAAAGCACCTGCCCACCATTCCATTAACTCTTGTTTGAGGCCCGTTTGCGCTCTCTCGGGACTATCAGTTACCACCGTAGAGGGTACCGGAGTTGTCGTAAGGCCTACACCAGCACATCAGGCTGCAGTGCCTTCGGGTTCCCGTTATGGTGCCCCTTTGAATGCTGAGCCTTCTCCGGAGTTTCTGGAAGCCGTAGCGGCAGCCCGCAACGAAAAGAAGGCACATCAACAGGAGAGCAGCTGTGCTGATGATGGCGGTGATCATGTACACGGAGGAATGAATCCGGTGGCGCACCGTCTGGCAGCCAACAACGGTACCCAATGTGGTTACTGCTCTGTGGGTTTTGTAATGAACATGTCCGCCTTTATTACCAACAATCCGAACGCCACGAAAAAGGAAATCGAAGATGCTTTCGATGGTAATATCTGCCGGTGTACGGGTTATAGAGCCATTCTTACGGGTATGAAGACCTTTGCTTCCGATTGGAGTACAGAAGATGAACTCGAGCGCATGAAATGCCTTACGGAGGATGGTTGTGACGATCAATGTCCGTCAGGTACAGTGAGTATTCCCTTTCCACCTGAAGCGAGATTTCCCGGTGAAATAGTAGAGTCTGAAGATGCAAAGCAGGAGTGGTATACCGCGTCAACCCTGGCCGATGTCACGCTCATTCTGAATACACATGATGATAAGGTGGTCCGGTTGGTTCATGCCAACACCAGCTATGGAGTCTACCGGGAAGAGTATGAGGAATCACAGGTGCTGGTGGATATCAGAGACCTGAAAGAATTAAAGGGTGTTGATTTCAAGAAAGACAAGGTAATCGTGGGCGCTTCCACAACCTATACCGAGTTTCTGGATGTGGTGGGAGCCATTGTCGAAGAACAACACCTGCCTGAAAACTCCAGGCTGGGAGCACTTCAGCATATGGGGCAAAGAACAGCCGGTATGATTGTGAGAAATGCAGCCAGTCTGGCCGGTAATTCTATGATGGCCATGAAGCATATCCATGAAGGAGAACCTTTTCCTTCCGATCTGTTTACAGTATTGTATGCGTTGGAGGCCTCGGTGGATATTTATGTTATCTCGAACAAAAAGAAGGAGCATTACAGCATACCAGAGCTGGTAGAAAGAATCAGGAAAGAAGATGGTTTCTCTAAAGACTTCGTCTTGCTCAGGTATCATGTGCCGGTTGGAGGTGATGATATCGTTCTTGCCCAGAAAACGGCTATACGCCAGGTCAATTCGCATTCAATTGTGAATTCCACCACTGTTTTCGATGTAAAGAAATCAGGCAAACTGGATGAGGCAAGGCTTATCTTCGGTGGTATTGCTCCTTATCCATGGGAGGCCAAAAAGACCGGGAGATATCTGAAGGGGAAAGAGCTTTCAGAGGTGAAATTCTCTACAGTGGCTAAGAAACTAAGAGATGAAGTGCTGGCAGAACTGAAGGTTCACGCCAAAAGAATGGCACAGTACCCAAGCGAGGGCTTTACTGAGGAATACAAAGCCGAATTGGCTGTCGGTTTTTTATATAGAGCCATCATCAATGCGCTCAATGATACAGACCCGAGGGCGGTTCCTTATAACCTTAAATCTGCAGGTGAAATACCCTGGGGGCACTGGCCGGTTACCGGTGGTTTGCAGAGCTATGAAAACCAGGATTGGAAGGCTCCAATGTCACAACCTTATGTCAAGCTGGCTGCTTTCTATCAAACTTCGGGTCAGGTAGATTATACACATGAAATCAAGCTGCCTGCCACGGGATTGAATGGTGCTTTTGCACAAAGTAAGCGGGCCCTGGCTAATTTTCATTATGTGATACCCGGCAAAAAGGGTGAGGCTTCCATCGCCCAGCTCCAGGCACACTTGAAAGAAAAGTTCGAACATTTCCGTTACCTGGTCACCTGGCAGGATATTCCCAAAGGAGGTGTCAACCTTCAGGGAATCGGGGCCGATCAGCCGTTTTTCGCCACCGATCAGGTTCAGTATGTTGGGCAGGCGCTTTGTATGGTGCTGGCACCAGAAGAAAGACAGGCCTTCGTGATTTCAAATTACGTGGCGGATCATTGTGTGGCCTATACTAAAATACAGTGGCCTGCCGGACCGAATGGAGCCTGGTCTGAAGCCTGGTCTGAGCCCATCATTTCCCTCGACAAGGCTATTGAGATGGGGAGTGTTTATCCTGATAACCCCAAGACGGCATCCTGGTATACGCACATCTGGAAAATTACCAGGCCTGAATCCAGCTTTGACTGGGCAGACCTGAGTAAAAATCCACTGGATAAACGGATTACCGTAAATGATGGTATTCAGGTAGATGGGGTGAATTGTATGCTGATAGGATCTACACAAAGCGTGGGAAGCCAGATCCATTTCTATATGGAAACCCAGTCAGCAGTGGCCTTACCTTCCTATGGTGAGCAGCTCAAGATTCATCCCTCTTCGCAGAGCCCTATGGAGATGCACAATGTATCGGCTACAGCGTTAGGCGTTGAGTTTAACCAGGTTGAGGTAGAAGTACATCAGCTGGGTGGTGGCTACGGAGGTAAAACGGAGCAGGCAAAATTTATCGCAGGTCCGGCAGCCGTGGCGGCCAAGGCTACCAATAAACCCATCCGCCTGGTGATGCAGCGGGCGAATGATACTGCGATGATTGGTAAGCGGCACCCTTATTACGGGCAGTATCAGATTGCCATTGATAAAGGAGATCACAATCCGGGTGACAGAGGACTTATTCGTGGTTTCAGGACTAAGTTCTGGGGAGATGGAGGTGCTTTCTATGACTGCTCCTACATCGTTTCCAATTGTGTGCAGCTCAGAACAGATTCCGCTTATTACGTGAAGAATTTTGAGACAGTGCTTGATGTCTGCCGCACTAATACAGCCCCTAATACGGCTTTCAGGTCTTTCGGAGATATCCAGGGCTCCATTATTCAGGAGAATGCCATTGATGATGCTGCCTTTATGATTGGGATGGATGCAGAGGAAGTACGGGCCAAAAATATGTATGTGCGGGGTCAGACCACGCCATTCGGTCAGGCGCTTTCTTACTGCTATATGCGCGATGTATGGCAATACACGAAAGAGGTTTCCAATTTTGAAGAGAAAAAGAAGGAAGTAGCGGCCTTTAACAGCGCCAACAAATGGCGTAAGCGAGGGGTATACATGATTCCTGTGAAATACGGATCAGGTTATAATCTGGTGGCACTGGAGCAGGCTGCGGCTGTCATTTCGGTCTATCAGTCAGATGGTACCATCAGCATTAACCAGGGCGGTGTAGACATGGGGCAGGGCTTTATGACTAAGTGTGAGCAGGTAGCCTCATATGTGCTCAATGTGCCTATGGACATGATCAGAATTCATCATGCTAAAACAGCCATCATTCCCAACCCAACCAGTACGGGTGGTTCTACTGGTACCGCCTACAATGGTGAGGCCATCAAGCAGGCCTGTGAGGAGCTGAGAGGCATCCTGATGGATTTTGCTTATAAGATGAAAGACGAGATGGGCCCTGAATACTGTGCTACGCAACACATCGATTTCTGGAACTATGAAGATGGCTGGGGGCATGAGTTTACTGATGCTTTTGGTCAGAAAAAGATCATCTGGCAAAATCTGGTGCAGCTGGCTTATAACAATCGCGTCAGTCTGGTAGTCAGCTTTAATGCCAAGATTCCCGGAGGAACCACTCCGGTTCCGGCCATGGGCTTTAAGCAAAGCTGCGAGCAACCCAATATTCCCGGGGTTCCCTTTGTGGATGAACGCGATGTGTCAGGGATTGTAGACTCCTTCGTAGGTTTTACTTTCTCCGCCTCCTGTTCGGTAGTTGAGGTAGACATTCTAACCGGAGAGCACAAGATCATTTCTTCCGATGTGGTATATGATATGGGCTGGAGCCTGAACCCGGCCATCGACATAGGTCAGGTAGAAGGTGCCTTTATTCAGGGAGTGGGCTATGTGACTACCGAGAACCTGGTACATCAGCCCGATGGAGAAGAAAAAGGAAGGCTCAATACACTGAATACCTGGAGGTACAAGCCACCGGCAACCTCTACCATTCCATTGGAACTGAATACGCACTTATTTCCACGAAGTCGTGCAGAACATGTACCTGAAAACCCCAATGGGCTCTTTTCTTCCAAAGAAGTGGGAGAACCACCATTGGTACTTGCCGGCAGTGTCTTCTTTGCCATTAAAGCGGCAGTGAGAGAATCTCGTCTGGAAAGAGGTTTGGATGGACTGTTTAATATGAATGCTCCTGCCACAGTTCAGGAAATAAGAAAGGCCTGTGCTGTGAGTCTGGAAGAGATGGAGATCTGATGTTGCCATTGCTATATAAGCCTTTCAGTCAGGTCGATACTGTACTCAGGTATATATCGGTCTGACTGCTAATTCCACCTATACTTAGTCTCAGGTAGTGCACTCTGGTACAGTACGCTTTGCTACCCTTACTCAGAGTCTTGCTGTGCAATGACTCTGAGTGCGATTTACATGAATGCCGGGATTCCGGCTTCCTGCCCTCAGAGTCATCCGTAGGAGACTCGGAGGAACAGCCAACCGATGCCGACCCGTTTTGACAAGCGAATGGACTAAATTGAAAAAGGTTTTTTGGAATAAATGTCCGATTTTCAAGCCTCATTCGTCTAAAGACTAAATCACTTATTAACCCTGATATTTATCATGAGCGCATCCATCCCTCAATCCAATTTCAAATTTCTCAACGATCTGACGGCCAATAATAACCGTGACTGGTTTAACGAAAACAAAAAGTGGTATCAGGAAGAGCATCAGAACATTGTCAATCTGGCCGAAGATCTTTTGCAGAAGTTGGGTGCCATTGACCAGATAGCGACTGTCAGTGGTAAAAAGAGCCTTATGCGGGTTTATCGCGATGTAAGATTCTCTAAAGATAAATCACCCTATAATCCACGGTGGGCAGGTAGTTTCGGACGTATTAAGCCTGAGCTTCGCGGTGGCTACTACTACCATATCCAGCCAGGGAATACTGTCGTGGGGGGAGGTTTCTATAATCCCAATCCAGATGATTTGAAGCTGATCAGAAACCATATTGCTCAGGACGATCAACCTTTAAGGTCGGTGTTGAACGATCCGGCTTTTAAGAAAATGTTTGGAGAGCTCGGTGGTCAACAGGTAAAAACGGCACCCAAGGGTTTTGACAAAGAGCATCCATCCATCGATCTGCTGAGGTATAAATCCATGTATGTATTTCATGCGTTTACTGATGAAGAGGCCACCAGTTCTGATTTTGCTGACAAAGTCATTGAAGTATGGAAAGGGATAAGACCCTTCTTTGATGTAATGACGGAGATCCTTACCACAGATCTGAATGGTTTGTCACTGATTAAATGACTTGTGCTTAGCGAGTTTGAAAGTGTTAGGGTCAATTGATTTATAATCAATGCTGACAGCTTCCCTTTCTATTCTGAAAGCAGCGCTTTCATACTCATATCTCAGGTAGTGGAAGGGTGCGTACTCGTATTGCCGGTTGAGATATGCCAGTTTATAGGCACTGAAACTTCCGGGATCAACCCGTAACCCGTTAGTTATCCAAAACCGGTGATATACCCCTTTGATTACTTTTACCAGTTCTCTGCAGGGCTGCTGCATAATCATCATGTATTTACCGGAGAAATATAAGGAGTCCAAAGGTTTCTTTTCCAGGCTTACATCTCGTTGGACGATGCTGTCTGGTAGTATCGTGTAGGTAGATGCTTCCGAATGCCGGTGGATGACCTTCGGGCTACCGGAACCATTGCTTTCTTCCAGGTAATTGCCGGCTTTATAAGTCCATCTCACAGTATCTCCGAAAATCTGGTTGTAGAGTGTTTCATCAACCGATTCGTGCTTGCTGATCACCTGTTGTCGGTAAGTTACTTGTCCTTCGAATAATGAAGGCTGGCAACAGCTGAGAGTCAGTAGAACATACAGGGTTGGAAAAGAAAGTCGCATCGTTTTCATGCTAGTTATCCCTTTCATCCAGTAATATGACCACGAGTTTCAGTGTACTGGTAAATTCTAATTGTAGTTAACTCAAATGGACCAATAACAAGCCTTGGAAACATTCTGAATGACGAGTAGATTAGCGCCTATGTCAAAACAAGATATCTTTTCCTTTCTGGAAGCACTGGTGGCAAACAACTCCAAGGAGTGGATGGATGCCAATCGCAAATGGTATAATCAGGCAAAGGATGAGGTGATCCATGTTTTTGAACCGATCCTGGCAACGCTGAAAGAAGTAGATCCAAGAATCATCCAGCCCAGCGCCAGGAAGTGTGTTACACGTATTAACAATAACCTGATGTTTCACCCTGACCGGCCGACCTACAAAGATCACTTCGGGGTGGTTTTTGGTTATGGCAAGGGCTGGGCAGATTTTTACATTCACCTGGGAGTAGATGAAACAGAGATTGCAGGTGGGCTCTGGCATCCAAATAGTGAAGTGCTGAAGAAGGTCAGAACTGAAATTGACTATGAAGGAGACAAGCTAAAGACCATTCTGGAGTCGAAACCCTTTAGTGACTGGTTTGAAATCTTTCAGCGGGATAAGCTCAAGACTGCCCCGAAAGGTTACCCCAGAGATCATGAGTTCATAGAACTGCTCAGGCTTAAAAGTATTGCTGCTTTAAGACCTATTACAAGAGAAGATATCTTCTCCGATCACTTTCATGATATGGTTGTTGAATCTTATCAGGCCATTGTTCCGTTACTTGATTTTATAAATGTGGCCATTCATGATGACGAATGATCCGTTTGTGCAACTAAAGGGTAAGGCTGTCGAAGGAAGGCTGTAAGCATTTTCCTTTTAGCTGTGAATGACTTAAATTTAGGTACAATCAAATAACTATGAAGAAGCTATTGATCTTATTTTTTGCCGTGGGTATGTTTCAAACGGCCTTCGCCCAGGAAGAAAAGGTAAATGACGGGCCTGTAATCTCATTTAAGGAGAAGCTCCATGAATTCGGAGTAATCAACCGTGGCGATACAGTAGAGTACACCTTCCGTTTTGAAAACATCGGTACAGCACCGCTCAAAATATTGTCAGCCCGTGGTTCTTGTGGCTGTACGGTACCCAAATACTCCAGGGAAGAGATTGCTCCCGGAGACAAGGGCGAAGTTTTTGTCAGATTCAACAGTGCCGGAAAAAGTGGCATGCAGAACAAAACGGTTACCCTTGTAACCAATGCTACTGATAAATCTAAAAAGCAGGTAGTGTTGACTCTGCGCGGAAGAGTAGATGTGCAGAGTGGAGATGACTAACCTTTATTAGTTATTAGCAAAGAAATTGAAAGCCAGTTGAGAGACTGGCTTTTTTTATGCCTTTCGACCAAAAACATTAGGGGAATTATAATTCAATAGGCAAAATATGACTCCTGAGAGGAGTCGTATGATGTTGTGATTTAAGTTTGTAAGCACTTACGAAACTCAAATCACAACCATGAAAAAAATATTGATCTTAAGCCTGCTTTTTTGCGGAAGTATGGCTTTTGCACAAAGCCCGAAAACGGATTTTGCCAAAGAATTTCTGCCCTTTTGGGAGGCAGCTAAAAAGCAGTCCATGGAAATGGCTCGCCTGATTCCTGAAGATAAATACAGCTTCGTGCCGGCCAAAGGAGGTAGGTCCGTTGAGAAAATGTTCCTTCATATCGCCTATGCCCATCATTACATGCGCAGAAGCTTTATCGGGGGCGAGCGTTTGGCTTACACTCCTTATGAAAACCGCACAGGGCTGTCAAAAGCTGAGGTAATAAAATTGATGGAGGAAGCCTTTGATGATATCAGTACCGCTTTGATCAACATCACCGAAGATGAGCTAAAGCAGCAGGTCAATGCTTTTGGCAATCAGCTTACCAAAGAACAAATGTTTTATTACTTCCGTGACCATGGTACCAGCCATGTGGGTAAGATTAAGATGGCTGCCCGAATGTTAGGGATCAGTCCACCGAGATACCGATTTCTCGACTTTTGACCGAGGTTGAGTTGTTTTGAGAGGGAGTCGCGATGGCGATTCCCTTTTTTATGTTTTATAAGCTCTGTTGACCGTACGAAGCAATCTTGCAGGCATCGATGACGAACATTTATTACCTTATGTTCAACGGCCATTGAACTTCAATACCTATTATGAACAAACTGCTTCGGACTCTTTGGAAAAACAAAACCGGCACTGGGATTAACCTGATAGGGCTTGCTTCAGCCTTTACGATTTCTTTTTTAATTCTCATTTACGTAAACCATGAAGGCAACTATGATGCGTTCCATGGCAATACAGATAGGATATTCAGGTTAAATACACTGGCCAGTCTTAATGGTGATGCATTGAGCCTGGGAAAGAACAGCTATCCGGCCGGGCCGATGCTGGAAGAGGCCTATCCTGATGTAAAGAATTACCTCCGACTGATCAATACTTCGGAACGCACGGTGACCAGTGAACCGGATGTTTTTATTGAAAAGAGGATCTGTTATGCCGATGCGAGCCTGCTCCATTTCTTCGATTTTCCCTTGCTGGCAGGGTCAGATGTCGCGATGGATCAGCCAAACAGCATGATCATCAATCGCGATGTAGCCATCAAATATTTTGGTAGCCCATCTGAGGCAGTTGGTAAAACGCTCAAAATGGGCCAGGAGCTTAATGCGGTTGTCGGAGTGATTGATATTCCATCCCAATCTCATGTGCTTTTCGATTTTTTCATCAGTACCAGCACACTTCCCGATACCTTTGTCACTCCCCGTAATAGTGATTACCTGTGGATGACCGGCTACACCTATATTATGTTGGGAGATGGTGTTACTTCTCAGGAATTTGAAGCTAGGCTTAGTTCTTTTTATGAATCCGTCCTGATCCCCTTTGCTGAGGATAACGACCTGGGCTTTATCCGCTATACACTCCAGCCTCTGGTAGATATCCATGTGAATAATGAGTTGAGATATGATTATCCGGGAAATATTGATAAGGGACAGCTTACCATTTTCGCGTACCTGGCTTTTGCGATCCTTTTAATTGCCTCTATCAATTACATGAATCTGTTTACGGCTCAGGTTACCAAAAGAATGATCGAGGTAGGGATCAGAAAGACTTTCGGAGCGTCCAATAGCAGGCTTGTAGGACGGTTCACCATGGAAACACTGGTAGTAGCCTTTTCTGCCTTTGTGATAGCCCTGGGGCTTATGTACCTGCTATTCCCTTCTTTCAATAATTTGCTTGAATTAGATCTGGTCGCTGCCGATACACTGATGGCCTCATTGCCCTGGATGCTCTTGCTTGTTTTGGTGCTCGGCTTTGTGTCGGGCATATACCCGGCCCTGTTTGTATCGGGTATGAGCCCTCTGGAAATGATGGTAAAGAGTGATAGCAAAAGCAGCAGAGGAATCCTCTCCAAAACCCTGTTGAGAAAAGGGTTGGTCACTTTTCAGCTTGCGGTAAGCTCGGCATTGATGATCACGATTTTCGTAGTATCAAGTCAGCTGGATTTCCTCTTCGGCAAAGATCTGGGCTTTAACAAAGACGCTGTATATGTAGTGGATATTCCCAACGACCGTGATGTGGCTACCCGGTTGGAACTGATAAAAGAACGGCTTAAAAATAATGCAAATGTGCTCGCTGTGGCGGGTTCTTCGGCAGTTCCCGGTAAAATTGAAGGCAGACTTACCTTTGATGTGGACCAGCAGGATGCTCCCAATATCATTGCCTTTAACTATGTGAATGTGGATAGTGAGTTCCTCGATGTGCTGGGTATTGAATTGGAAGAGGGACGAAATTTTATGAAGGCATCTAAAGCCGATCTGGAAGGGGCTTATATGGTAAACAGGGCATTGGCCAGGCACGTCTCCTGGGATGATCCCTTACAAAAGAGGTTGGTAGGAGCTGACAGAGTAGGCCGTGTGGCTGGGGTCATTAGTGATTTTAATCATGCATCACTACACAACCCGATAGAACCATTGGTAATGTTCTTTACGGAGTCCACCAGGGGCTATCAGTTGATTAAACTTAATGGAGCGAACCTTAATGAAACAGTGGCTTATATTGAGGAAACCTGGAGAACTTTTGCTCCTGAACATCCTTTTACCGGGTTCTTTTTAGACGACAGTTTTAATGCCCAGTACAATAAGGAGGCACGGCTGAAATCTATGTTTATGTATATAGGGGTGCTGGCAATTGTCATCACTGCCCTGGGGCTTATCGGGATGACACTTTTTACCATCGAAAGAAAATTAAAGGAAATCAGTATCCGAAGGGTCATTGGTGCCACCAGTGGAAATGTGGTAAGGCTATTGACCAAAGAGTATGTGCCCGTTGTTGTCATCGCCAATGCCATTGCCATTCCGCTTACCATTTACGGACTCGATATCTGGCTCTCCTCTTTTGCCTTTCAGGCTGAAGTGAGTACTCTGCTGTATGCGGCAGTATTTGCCCTCAATGGAGCACTGGTTTTGATGGTAATTCTTCCCATGACATTAAGCGTATTGAGGAAAAACCTGATCAACGCTCTAAGGATAGAATAGGATGAGAGACTGTCCGTTGATTTTGCTGGCCTCAGATTTTTATAACCCCTTTGAGATCAGCCAAGAAGCCGGTATTTTCGAGTAGGTTCAACTCAAAAATACCATGGCACGCATCCATCTTTTCGAATTCGAAGACCTAAGCTGGTTTCCCCGCTTTCTTAGAAATTATGGCACTGATTTTCTGCAGTTTCTTTCCAACAAAACCAAGATGTGGAAACCTGTGGTGCCGGTATTGGAAAAAGCATTGAAGCATGAGGGCTCTGACCAGATCATCGATCTCGCTTCAGGAGGGGGGGGAGGTTTGCTCTGGTTGAATGAGGCTCTCAGAGAAAACAAGCCTGAGCTAAAAATTACCCTGACAGATTACTACCCTAACCTAAACGCATTTGCTTACACCAAAGCTCAGGCCGATAACTTTGACTATGTCAAAGAATCTGTAAATGCATTGCAGGTTCCTGAAAATTTAAGGGGAGTACGGACGCAGTTTCTTTCCCTCCATCATTTCAAACCCTCGGATGCCAGGTCTATTCTGCAAAATGCTGTGGACGCCCAAAGCCCCATTGCTGTCTTTGAGGGACAGGAGAGAAGCCTGCCCAGTATACTGGCCATGATTTTTTCACCCATTACTGTGCTGTTAACCACACCCTTTATCCGACCTTTTAAGCTTGGTAGAATTATCTTCACCTACCTGATTCCCATCGTGCCACTTTTTGTTATGTGGGATGGCATCATCTCCAGCCTCAGGACTTACTCTGTTAAAGAAATGAAGGCCCTGATTGAGGGAGTCGAAAACAAGGATTCATTTGACTGGGAAGTAAAGAGAATAAAATCCGGGCCGGGGGTGATTTTATACTTGCTGGGGCTGCCTAAAAAGGACTGACGTGGATTTGTTAAGGTATTCAACCTGATGTCGCTTGTTTGCCTGCTACTGGATACATTCCCTGTGCTGTCTGCTGAGGTCTCGTTCGGATGTTACGAACAAAAAAGCCCGATACTTTTGTATCAGGCTTAAAATTGTCGGGGCGGCAGGATTCGAACCTGCGACCTCCTGCTCCCAAAGCAGGCGCGATAACCGGGCTACGCTACGCCCCGTCTTGATTATCGGAGTGCAAATATAGAGGCTTTTTTCTTTTTGCAATAGGCCCCTTTAAGAAAATTTGAAAAATTATCAGACTAACTCGATGCAAGTTTCGAGCACAGGTTTTTCTAATCCAGATCTGATGTGTTTTTAGCCTGTACAGGTCTGTATTGGTTCTCAAGAGTTTCCGGGTCCCATTCATTGAAAAATGCTAGATTTCGGGTGTGTAGATTGATCGAAGAAACCACCTAAAACGACCATTTCTGACACTTATTATAGTCTGTCGGCTAAAAAACGATAGATCAAAAAAACTTATAAATCTTTTGACTCAGGGGGTGGGTTATACTCGGGGTTGACCGTATTACTAATAACAAAGGGAAATTCACTGTTGAAGAGTAGAGTAGGACGAGTGAAGAGAGAAGTGGAGTAAAGAAATGAATGACCTTTTGGTTGGTTGAGTTGAAGATTGAGGTTACCCGGTAAGCTGCCTATGGAAGGATGAGGAGAGAGCGCAGACTTAAAGGGTAACCTCTTCTTTTGTCCGTTGACGAACTCTGTACTTTTCAGAACCAATCCCGCCCGGTCTATATTTCGTAACTTCTGCTATGAAAACCTCACTGCCTTTTTTGTTCCTGTTTTTGATTATGGTTGCCTGTAAACCGAACCCGGATGCTGCAAATGAAGCCTGGTGGACAGAGAGTGACAGGCAGAGGATCCTTTCAGAACTGGACCGAACCACCCAAAAGCTTAAGAAATTGACTGGTGAACTGACTGAATCACAGTGGCAGTTCAGAGAATCACCAGACCGTTGGTCAATCGAAGAAATTGTGGAGCATCTTGAAATGCAGAATCAGCTGCATTTTCGTGAGATCAGCGTGGTGGCCCATGCCCCACAATACATCGAATACCGAGGCATCACGGAAGGTCAGGACGAGCATTTTACCAGCTATGCTACGGATGCCACGCCTGGTCAGTCACAATGGTTTCTGGAACCTCTTGGCAGGTTTCAGGGCAGTGACGCTCTGGCGGCATTTTCCAGGGCCCGTGCAGGGCTAAGGGCTTTTGTTGAGAATACAGATGTCGACCTGAGAAAGCAGTTCACTTTCAGAACTCCGGTAGCCGGTAAAGTGCTCTCGGAGATTCGTATTGGTCAGGTGCGGGATCTGCATCAGCTTTTGCTCACGGGTATTGCCCACACTGACAGACATCTTGACCAGGTCAGTAAGGTGCTGGAACATCCCGGTTTCCCCCGGTAAGTTTCAAAAAACATGAGAAATGTCATTTTCTCATGTAACGAATGTTACGGTATTTCAGGCGATTGATTGGCAACTTTGAATTGTTAAATCAAAACCCGAATCGCAATGAAAATCGAGCAACTATATACCCAATGTCTTGCCGAAGCTGCTTATGTAATTATATCTGACGGAGAAGCCGCAGTGATAGATCCGTTGAGAGAAGTTCAACCCTACATTGATTTGGCTGACAAATACGGAGCAAAGATCATGTACGTATTTGAAACACATTTTCATGCAGACTTTGTCTCGGGGCACCTTGACCTGGCAAAAAAGACTGGAGCGAAGATTGTGTTCGGGCCAACTGCCAGGCCAGGTTTTGAGGCGATTGTCGCTGCTGATAATGATATGTTTATCGTTGGTGATGCGCGGGTCAAAGTCCTGCATACACCAGGTCATACCATGGAATCGAGCACCTTCCTGTTGATTGATGAAAGTGGGGTAGACCATGCGATTTTTACCGGAGATACCTTGCTTCTGGGTGATGTTGGTCGCCCTGACCTGGCTGTGAAAACAGACCTGAGCATGGAAGACCTGGCAGGGCATCTCTACAATTCACTGCACAAAAAGATCATGCCGCTTGATGATGGTCTTTTGGTATACCCCGGACATGGGCAAGGCTCTGCCTGTGGTAAAAACATGAGCTCCGATACGGTGGATACCCTGGGCAACCAAAAGAAGTTTAACTATGCCCTTCAGTCAGACTTGTCAAGGGAAGAATTTGTGAAACTGGTCGTTGCCGACCTGGTGGCACCACCCCAGTATTTCCCCAAAAATGCAGTGATGAATAAGATGGGCTACGATAGTCTTGATGAAATTCTGGACAGAGGCGTTATTGGCCTGTATCCCCACGAATTTGTAATGACAGCCGGTCGTGAGCATGCACTTATTCTCGATACCCGGTCAAAAGAAGCTTTTGCGGAAGCACATATTCCAGGGTCATTATTCATAGGCATAGATGACAGTTTCGCCCCCTGGGTAGGAGCACTGATTAAAGATTTGAAACAGCCGATTTTATTTGTTGCCGATGAAGGTAGGGAAGAAGAAGTGGTGATCAGGCTTTCGAGGGTAGGCTATGACCATGCTCTTGGCTACCTCAAAGGAGGTATTGAAGCCTGGACAGCCGCAAAAGAACCTGTCACCTCTATGGCTCAGATAACGCCAAATGACTTTGCAAGCCTACCCGATAAGGCGGTGCGCTTACTGGATGTAAGGAAAGAGAGTGAATATAACTCGCAGCATCTTGTCGGGGGCAGAAGCTTTCCACTTAGTGTTATCTACGAGCACCTCGAAGAGCTTGACAAAGAGCAAACATACTATGTACACTGTGCGGGAGGCTACCGGTCTATGATTGCCTGTTCCATCTTAAGAGCCAATGGCTTTGATCAGGTTACAAATATCCTAAGTGGTTTTAACGGATTGAAGAATACGAAATTGGTACTCACGGCTTATCAGGAGCCTGTGAGCTTGCTATAACGATAAAGTCCCTGGCGGGACAATGGTTGATGTTTTGTTGAGGCGGACCCTGCTCATATGGAGTGGGGTCACCTTTTTTATAGGTATGACCAAAATGTCGGAAAATCCTGCCGGGAGTTCAGGCCAGACGTGCTTTTGGTTGAGGCATAATCGCAGACCTGAACTCCCTGAATCATACGAAAGGAGCTCTGGACCTAAGCGTAATCATTGCAGGAAATTTGGGGGTATTGAACCCGAATTATCCAAAAGGCTTTCTATTACTGGCGTAACTCGCTTTGAATCAGTCGCTTCTTCTGCCAAAGGCAGACAGGCTTCGTTTGTCTTCTCACCATAGCGGTGCTATGCTTTCTAATCAAACTTCCTGATTCTTTGCGATTTGCGTCATCATAACGATACCTATCGCATGAATCGGGTTGAAAAGAGAAAAGATTTTCTCTTCATATGTATTGAGTTGAGGTATGGCAAATGTAGAACACCGCTGAATTTCACAAGAGGTAAAAGCGGGACAAAGTGTTGTCAACCTGCGAAGTATTGAATGTGAAATGGCTTATTCGTTATGCGTTAAAAAAGTGCTCAAATAAAGTCCAGAATATCAGAGAAACTATCCCAAGCCATTTAATACGTTCACCGTGCTTGCGGCTGTGCTGGTCGTAGGTGTAGTACTTGTTTCCATCAACCGCCAGGGTCTTACCCGTTTGTATAAACCAGCCTGCGCCCAGGCCTATAATTCCACCCATGAGGGCGAATATGTATGCAGCTACAATACCGGAAGTTCGGGCGCGTAACCCTTGTTGCTGTTTGCTCAACCTGTTTGCAAATTCCATTTCCCTGGTCTGCTCTATTTCCGAAAAATCAATTTGTGGGTTTCGTTCAAGTAGTACTGCCCTTGCATTATCTACCATGGCCTGCCCGTAGTCAACCTGATTGATAATGATGTCTTTAAGCTCCTGATCGTTGTAATCGGCCATAAAATTCGAATCTTCATTCGTGGTCGACAAATCCTCTCGTTTCAGTAGCAACTGAGATGTTTCTAAGTCCTTCTCGGCCACTTCCAACTGAAAGGTGAGGATACCATTGTCATGACTTTGGGCCAGGTTTGCTTCAATACCATTTTGGCGAAGGTAGGTCAGCTCGGAGAGAGCCACTTCCTGATCAGCATAGGTCTTAAAAGTGAGCATAATTTCTATTCGATTGAAGGACTAAAAACTGGAATGGTCAGGTGTCAAAGAATAAATTTCCAATCTCCCCACGTTAAAAATTTATCATTCATGAGTTCATTCCCAGCAGGTTGTCTTTCACCAATTTCAAATCCACCTTATGAAAGTAAGCCCCCAGGTCGGCTAGTCCGTCCATGGCATTTGCAATAAGCACCTCATCCACTTCACCTTCGCTCAGAAGGTATTCTTCAGTAATTGCCTCACGATCAATACCACAGATGAGGAGTAGGGCAGCGATCACAATGCCGGTTCTGTCTTTGCCCGATAAACAATGTACCAGTACCGGATATTGGAGTGTCGGTTTTTCAAAGAGCCGGATGATACCATTCAGCCAGCGCCTTACCTCTTTTTTATCCGTGTGATACTTTTCGATTTTGTTGTCCATGGGGAAGTGGTAGTAATCAATATCAAATTCCTCATAATCCAAGCTGCCTCTCAGGCTGATGACTGAATTTGGGAGACCTATCTCTTCCGGGTTTTTTACATAATCTATGCTCCCGCCACGGTAGAGCCTTCCAACCGGGAATGACGAATCGCCCATGATTAACTCGAGGTACTCTCCTACATCACGAAAATTCACACAGCCGTCAGTATAGTTGAGTCCCATTTTATGTACTGTTATTGGCGATGACCTGTTGAGTGATTGAGAAGGGGGAGTTTATTCCTCGCTAAGGTTCATAAAATAAGCGAGACCGAGTGCTTTGATTTCAGAGCTGTTCACACCAATTCTGATCGCATCCAGGCGTATAGGAGATTTACCATCGTACTTCCTGATGGTGAACTGGATGCTGTTGGAGCTGCGTTTTACCTTGTATTTAAGGTTCATCTGGTCTTCGTCATATTTATTAATAGCCTTAAGTGAGAGTTTCCATTTTGATGGCCTCAGACAGTTAATGACCAGCTCCCCCTTACTGTTCCTTTCGGTTTTGACAATTTCTTCTCCCGGTATGGATCGGCTTAGGTACCATGGGTCGAACAGGGGAGCCTTTTTAAACTTGTCGAAACTCCACTTTTCATCAAGTAGTTGCCATTTCTCGTCTTTGGGGAAATGCTGAAGCATCATTTCGGCCGGATCGGTTTTGAAATAATAATCTCTCGCCTCCCGATCGTTGATGTATAAATTGGCCCAGGTGATTTCCACAAGATGCCATTCATCATCCCAGCGGATGGCACTCCAGGCATGATCTTCCTGTGGCTCAATTTCTTCCAACACATTC
This sequence comes from Roseivirga sp., assembly GCA_021404565.1. Lineage (GTDB taxonomy): Bacteria > Bacteroidota > Bacteroidia > Cytophagales > Cyclobacteriaceae > Roseivirga. The sequence goes on from JAAWWF010000042.1 coordinate 24,113, forward strand.
ATGGGGCTTCTTGAATAGCCAAGCACCAGTCTGTGTTCAATATCAAAATTCTGGAGAAATGCATTGTAGAGGTTCGTAAACCCAAGACAGGTGGTCTTTCTCGATTTAAAGGCGACCTGGGTCTGAACACTTTGTGCCGCATTTCGGGATGTGCTGATCGCCTCGAGACTGATGGAGTCATCGTAGGCCATGTGGATAGCAATCCAGTAGTAGAAAAAAAGAGCAATGTCTTCTTTTTCAGTGATGTTGGCTTCAACCCAATCGAGCAGGTACTCATACGAATACTGACCGGTGCGTTCGGCATATCGATACAGGTCGTCATTTTTGATCTGACCACTGAGTGAGAACGACATGCTCATCAGGAAAGATATGGTAAGCAGAATTTTCATTTACCTAATAAGCTAGTTTTTTCTCGCGAAAAATAAAATGTTGCACCACGATGATAGACCTCATTAATCCGTTTCCACTCGCCCACCCCGAGCCTCCTTGACTCCACACATCCTGACAATCTTCGGATGAAAAACTCCAACGACCTCCACCAGAGACTGCTGTCGGTCCATCACCTCATGAATGTTTTTATATACCTGTGGTGCCTCGTCAATGCCTGAGCCCATTAGCGTTATTCCTGCCTTCTTTATCTCACGACTCACCTCTTTTTTGGAAAGCGTATTTCGGGCTTTTGACCGGGACATAGCACGACCGGCACCATGAGCCGCTGAGTTGAGCGAGTTCTTCTCACCTTTGCCGCTTACGATAAAGCCCGGTGAGGTCATAGATCCGGGGATAATTCCCATTATTCCCTTGCCGGCCGGAGTTGCGCCCTTCCGGTGTATAATCAACTCTCTTCCATCTTTACTCTTTTCCTTCCAGGCAAAGTTGTGATGATTTTCAATATTGGCCAGTGGTTGATCGCCCAGGGCTGCCGTTATTCTTTCATGAATCTGGTGATGACAGGCGGTAGCATAATCACCCGCCAGATTCATAGCCAGCCAATACTCCTGACCTGCCTCTGTATCTAAATCCAGCCAGGCCAGGTGTTTGGCTTCTCTCGGTAGTCTGGTCATATCCATGGCCAGCCCGGTGTAGTGTTGGGCAATATTTGCACCAAGTCCCCTCGATCCCGAGTGGGAGAGTACCGAGAAATATTTTCCTGCAGGTAGGTTCATCTCGTTTTCAGGGTTCAGTATTTCCGCAATACCAAACTCAACAAAATGGTTACCTCCTCCGGATGATCCAAGTTGGGTTCGGGCCTTGTTTTTTAATGATCTGAGCAAGTTTATTTCATTGAACAGTGGGTTGCCGAGTACCTTGTGATCTCTGGGAGTTCTGAAACTGGTTTGGCCAAAACGTGTATTGTCCATCATTACCTCCGTCAGCCAACCTGTATTTTGATGTACAAAAGCAGGAGGGATGTCGTAGAGGGTCATACTCATACGGCAACCGATATCAACCCCGACAGCAAATGGAATGACAGCATTTTCAGTAGCCAGCACACCACCTACAGGAAGTCCGTAACCTGTATGTGCATCGGGCATTAGCGCTCCTGCCTTTGCCACCGGCAGTTTCATAGCGATGTCCATTTGGTCAAAGGCACCCTGTTCAATACCCTCAGGGCCATAGGTATGATAAGGAATGCCCTGCTTTAGTAAAGCTTTGGATCTGCTCATTTCTGCTGCTTCCATCAAGATGGAGGCAATGGAACCAAATACCTCGTGGCGCCTGTATAGGGCCGGATTGTCCGCCACCCTTTTGAGCATTGCTTTTTTATGTAAGATAGACTTGCCCTTAAAGTGCAGGTCTATTACTTCCAGGGCCATGCTGGTAGCAGTGCCGGGGAGATAGCCTAGCTTTTTAAGGTCTTTGTCTGTTAATTTTCGCGCTGCCATGATTGACAATAGTTTATGGGAACGATGCCCTTGTTGATTGGGCCTCAGAGTCACTCAATGATGACTCCGAGGAACCAAATGGTTTAATCAGTTCACCTTTATAAAGGTGCCGAGCTCCAGCGCCTTTCTGATATATCGCATCATGATAATGGCCTTGTCGCTGCTTAAGAAAGTAGCGTCACCGATATCTTCGACAGGAACGGGAAAAGAATACTGATCCTGATCTACGGGTACGTTATAATACAAGTGCCCCGCACGATAATGAGAAAAACTAACCTGGTTGTCTTTTACAATTTGTTTTAACGTCATATTCATTTTGTTCACCACCTGATGTGAGTATTCAGGTAGCCGTCATCAGATGGGTTTTATTTCCGACTGCCTGAGGTATATGAGGAACATGTCCTCGTTTATTTTAGCTGGTTACCTTCATTATGCTGAAAGGACTCTTTTCCAGCGCATTTTTAATCGTTTGTACTTGTTCCGCTTGATGTGCTTTTTTAGCTCATCAGCGTCTCTGTTATCCAATGATTCCAGCAAGGCCTGTTTGTAGTATTGGATGGCATTGTTATAATGACCTTCCGACTCTTCAACCTGTCCGAGCTTTTCAAAGATGAATGACTTGTCCAGATCTGCCACTTTCATGGCCTTCTGCATAAGCGATTTTAAACCCTGGTATTTGTTGTGTTTCTGGTACATGATGGCCAACTCTCTGTATACCGATTCGAACCTCGGGTAGAAGCGAATCGCCAGATGATAGTGGCGCTCTGCCAGCTCCAGGTTTTCCAGGTGATACCAATACAAGTCGCCCATGGCGGCATGTAGCCTCGCATAACCAGGCTCTTCCATCAAACCACTTACCAGTAGTTTTTTGGCCTCATCATATTTACCATGATCCATGGCATCTTCTGCTAACTGAATCACATTCTCGATATATTCAGTATAAATGTTCATTGTATTCTGGTTATGAGTCACTAATAGCAGCGACTCCATTTTTTCTTAACTCTCATCAACTGACCGCTTTTCGGGTGAACATAAAACTTAGGGTGCCAGTAGGATATAAGTTCCTGTGGGCCGCCCCAGCGGTCTTGTCCTATGACTTTTCCTTCCTCGATTTTCACCTTGGTTTCTACAAAGTCTTCGAGGTGGTCAAATACATGCTGACCTAAAAGCGTATTCTTATCCATCTTTTTGCAGAGCTGCGAGTACACCTTATTCCAGTATTTGCCTTCATGCTTTTCAAGAAAGCGAATCAGCGGTTTCAGGTTATCGCATTGGTATTTTATACCTCCGCTTCTGGCTTTAATGCCCTCCTTTTGCTTCTCATTTTCGAAGTCATTATTTCGGGCATTTTTCTGGTATCCCTTCTTTTTCTTAAGGTTCCCACCACCTCCACGATAGCATTCAATCAGCTCTTCGTGCAGGCGTTTATCTCTGCGTTTCTGCCGCTTTCGCAACGATGGTTTTAGCGTGCCTGAATGATCCATTGTTGTTTTCTTTAAGTCGCGGGCCAGAGCCCGCGACTGTTATATATCCTCCGCCTTTCGGTGGGGGTTCAGAGAGTTTTCTTTCAGGTCACTTAAATCCCGTGAAGACTTCCTTCAGCTGATCTACCACCTTACTGCCGCCTGAGAGAGAGATGTTGCTGACCTTGTCGGCAATTTTCTCTACATATTCCATCTCCTTGAGTCTGAACAACATCTCGTTGTCCTCCATTAGTTTGGCGGTATTCAGCAAGCTTCTGGTAGCGGCTGTTTCTTCTCTTCTGGCAATGACATTGGCTTGTGCCTGCTTTTGGGCTACCAGCACCTGGTTCATGATGTTTTTTACTTCACCGGGCAGAATGATGTCCTTGACGCCACAATCCCTGATCTCAATTCCCAAATCACCGGCTTTTGCCTCGAGTACTTCTTTTACATATGCTGCAATAGAGGTTTTCTCTTCAAGCAATTCATCCAATGTATATCGACCTATAAATTCTCTCAGCGCTAACTGCATCAGCACGTACAGCTGCTTTACATAGTCTTTGTTTTCGATCAGGGCTTTGACAATGTCGCTGACCCTGTATTGACCGAAAAAGTTGACCCTCAAAGCGGCTTTGTCCCGGGTGAGGATTTCCTGACCTGAAACTTCCATTTGTACGAGCCTCATATCGGCTTTCATCACACTGATTGGCGTGGCATTTTTCCAGAAATAGTGAACCCCTTTGTCCATACTTCTTTCGAATTTTCCATCTATCATCAGCAATCCGGCTTCATGGTTTTCCACCACGTATGCCCTGATGTATGCCTGCAATTCTCTTTTTACCAGCAGTTCTTTGCTAAACCCGGCCGGAATTTCATAATCGTTCAAATCTGCTTTCACAAATCTGTAATCGATCAACCCCTTCCAGAAAGCGTATCGGCCTGCTGTGAGAATGCCTTTGAAATTGCCACGTTCATAGTGGATGACAATTTCGCTGTCTTTCACTTCGACCACCTCCAGCAATGAAGCCAGCTTGGGGTCTTTTAAGAGCATGTTCAGCTCTTTTGCGGTGGTGAAAGGCTGGGTCAGATCATATTCGATTACATAATCGAAAAGTGATACCCAGTAGGTACCTGCGGTGAGTACAGTTCTGTAATCACCTCGTCTGAAAACCAGACCCACCATTCCTTCATTGATGCGTATCCTTTTCATTGTTTTAGTATTTGTGAAGGGGTGGCTTGTAATACATCTCCCGTCTGGAAATGAGACAAACCTGACCTTCAATTGAAGATTCATTTCGTAGTCTGATTCAGGTCCTGCCTAATGCAATAGACCTGGTCCTGACTTATTTTATCGGCCAGATAAATTCTGTTAAAAGGAAGCGGCTCAGACAAACCATTTCTTCAAAGCGAAGGATTCATTGAGTCTCAATTCGCTTATGAGTGCTTCAGGGTCGGATAAGTGGTTTGAGAATGAGTGGGCCCATTCTCTACTGGCTTGCCTTCTGCTGAAGAAGTCATCAGTTGCATCAGGCGGTATCCTGAATGCCCTGGCTTTGTCAAAATGCTCCGATCCGGGCCTAAATCCGAATCGGGGTTTATCTGTACACCGCTTCCCGGTGTTGGCTGTTTTAAAGAAGACAGCCACTTCCGTAAATGGATTTTAAGTCCATCACCTAGATTAATAGTCTAGTGCTCTAACCAACTGAGCTACAAAGACCAGCCAGATTATCAGTCTGGAGTCAATGACAGGATTCGAACCTGTGCTGTGAATCCGATGTTCTATCCAGTTGAACTACTCCGCTTTTGCGGAGGGAGGATTCGAACCTCCAACCCTCGGGTGGCAGAAATACATCAAACTAAGTAGCATACCATTGCCTACCGGCATGGTACTACGGGGCTATACCGAAACCCTCATCAGGCCTTATGCCTGATATATTCCTGTGCATCTGAAAGGATTCGAACCTTTAACCTGAATGATGAAATAGGCTTTCTATTATGACTGTAATTCACTTTGAATCAGTCGCTTCGCTTCGTTTGGTCTCTCACCATAGCGATGCTATGCCGTCAAGACCAAACTTCCTGATTCTTTGCGATTTACAGCCTCACTACGATTCCTATTACATGAGTCGGGTTTAACCCACGGGGCAAAAACCCGTTGCTCTGCGCTATTGAGCTACAAATGCATGTCGTTTTAGCGTCAGTCGCTCGGTTTTACGGAGTGACCATTACTCTTTGTCACTCGCGAAACAGGAGTGACTGGTTTGGATCGCCAACGTGCTAACCGCTAACGCACACCAGCTAATTGTGGAAAAGACTGGATTCGAACCAGTTAAGCCTAAAGGCACCGGTTTTACAGACCAGCACAACTCTCCATCGTTGTCGCATTTCCTTGTATCTCTTCAAACCCGTATGGTTTGATAGGTCATTTTCTGGCGGAAACGGCTGGATTCGAACCAACAACCCTCTCCTTAACAAGGAGCTGCTCTGCCATTGAGCTACACTTCCAGTCCCGATTACTCGGGAGATCATCTCTCCACACCTCCGGTCTTTCCTTCTGTGTTTCGAGACAACCTGCTAGCTGTATTGGAGCTTTTACAAACATCACAGCCCGAACGAAAGGCTGCTTGTGGCCTTCAACCACTCTCCAACTTAAGGAGACACTCGTTCTGCCTCTCCCTTAGCTTCTTTGCACCTTCTGAGGGTGCCTGATTTCTTTTCTATACAATTCTTCGAACCATGACTTTGCGGCAGGCAGGCCTCGACCTTATCATAGACAGTAATGTATTCTACCCCTGAACTACGGTGCCCTTTTCATGATCATTCCGATCAGTATTTTTAGTTGGCTCACCGGGACTTGAACCCGGAGCTTCCAGCTTATAAGACTGGTACTCTAACCTGTTGAGCTATGAGCCATTGATTTCATATCCTTCCGTCCTACGGACATCCTGTCTGCCTTAGGAGGAATGACCCCTCTGCTTTTTAAGCATATTCCCTGTGAGGGGAGACAAAAAAAGCCCGACCTTGATGAAGGCCGGGCTTTTCAAAACTGTGTATACAGTTTTGCTAAGTCATACTTCTCTCGGCCTTGTGCAAAAGACATAGTTCACCTGTTTCAAAATCACGATAATTTTGAGTCGCAGTCCATGAACTCACGCTATGTATTCGTTCCATTTTCTTTTGCATATCCTAACTCGTTTAAAACAAAAAACCCGAACCAAATGGCCCGGGCTTCTAAGTATCTTTATGTAGAAATCTACCTATAATCCGAACCGTAACAACATGTATTCACGAGCGCCATTTTCTCCTATTGGGCTTGCTACTTGTATGTGTGAATAAATTTTTCTCATTCTTCGTTGTTATGCTGCAAATGTACTGAAATTGATTTCGTAATTGCAAACGGAGAATTGAAAAACTTGTTGTGACATGTGTTTTAATGATTGTAATCAATTGATAAACAGTGATTTAAATTTGTGAAAAAATATTGAAAGGACTTTTTGAATGCCCAGGCCTAAATGAGGGAAGAGTAAAGGCCACCTTGTTGAATTGTTTTTAACTCCTTCAATTTCGAGATAACCAGAGTTTTTACAAGTCAAATGAAGAGCAACTTATCCAAAGATCAACGTCTTAAGTTTTGTGGATTGTTGGGTCAGGTTATCTTCTGATTTCGAAGAATTCGGGGCCCCTCAGGTAAGAATAATTCCGGGGTATTTTACGGGCGTAATTCCACTAAACAAAGGCCTCTGAATTTAGAAAGTAGGAAAGCAGAAACGGCCTATAATAATGGGGCACTACGAGAGTAGAATGACCAAATGAACCGAGACTTTGTTTGACCTCTTTTAAGAGCTGAAAATCTAGTTTATGAGAAGTATAAAGAAAAATTAATTTGTTTAACCGTTTATACGGTTTAATCAATTTTCCCAATTACTTATCTATGGTCTAACATCTCTAAGTCTGTCGTCTGGCTTTTCAAGCACAGCTCTAGTCTATGGACTCGTAAATCAGTTTATACATATCCTCCCAGAAAGTATTGTCGTTGAAAGGAACGATCTGTGTCATGCCTACAAATACCATCTGCTCTGCCGGATCTATAAAGAACTTAGTATTGAAGTAGCCGCCCCATTCGTATGTGCCCGGAGACTTAGGGCTTTTTTTGTTAGGGCTGTCTTTGTAAACAGTAAAACCAAGCGCGAAGCCGCTACCTGATTGATTAGGCTCGTAACCTGTAATCACATCGGGCATCTGATCTCTGCTCATCTCAGCGAGCGTTTCCGGTTTCAGTAAGCTGCCACCACCCTGCGCCAGGGTATTGATAAATCTTGCATAATCGCCAGTGGTGCCTGATAGTCCGGCACCTCCTGCAAAGAAATTACGGGGTCCTTCTTTAGGATAGCTGGCCTGTGCTTCAGCACCTATTTCTTCCAGTGCCATAAGTTTATTCTGAACCTTGGTATATACCGGAGCGAGCCTGTCAAACTTGTTTGCAGGAAGGTAGAAATGTGTGTCTTTCATTCCGGCTTCGGCGAAAATGTTTTGTTGAAAGTACTTGTCCAGAGTCTGGCCGGATACTACTTCGATTACCCTTCCCAGTACATCCATACTCAGTCCATAAGAAAACTGCTTACCAGGCTGGTGTGCCAAGGGTACTTTAGCCAGCTTATCTATCCATTCTTCTGTGGTCCATTTTGGGTGAGAGAAGCCAACATTCATATCAAACTTCTGGTAAACGGCCATCAATTTTCCGGGATTGAAGCTGCCGTATACAATGCCTGAGGTATGGGTGAGCAGGTTTCTGATCGTTACCGCTTGTTCTACGGGGATCGTAGTGAAACTCGAATCGACTGCATTGAAGTCATCCAGAACAACCTGATTTTTGAAGGAAGGGATATACTTATGAACAGGATCGTCAAGATCGATCTGTCCCCGCTCTACAAGCTGCATAGTAGCCACGCAGGTAACGGCCTTTGTCATCGAGGCCAGGCGATAAATATCGCTTGATTGATAGGCTCTTTCTCCTTTGGAGGTGTGATAGCCAAAGTTTTTCTCATAGATGACCTTGCCATCTTTTACAATCATAAAAGAGCCCCCGGGTACCTTTCCCTCTGAAATGTACTGATTGATATGATCATCAATTTGCGCCAGTTTCTCTTTGACTTTTCCCGACAGCTCGGAAGTACCGTCATGAAGCTGTGCCTGAACGGAAGTGAATACAAATAAGAAAGAGGATAGGAGGAGAATCTTGATTTTCATAAGGTTGTAATTTGTATGAATATAGAGAATTCGGTGTTTCCCGAGGTCATGGAGTCCTAATCATTATTAAAGTGATCGTCAAAAAAACCGATGACCTTAACCCAATAGGCCTGTGCATGCATCTTGTAGGCAAGGGCATGTTCGGCTCCGGTAGCATTCCAAAGCTGTGCATCCATATTGGCCTTAGCCTGAAATCTTTCGCCCATTGCAAGGGGCGTGTATTCATCAGTATCAGAGTAGATCAACAGGAGTTTTTCCACCCCCTTGAGTTGACTGATGTGATGGATGGGTTTTAAGTACTCTGCTTGTTTGGGCATAAAGAAGAAAGACAAGCGCAGGATTTTATGTGCCAGGGGGTAGTGCCTCCAGAATTCCGGTAGTGTAGTAGCTGCACTTTCAAGGATAACGTACTTAAATGGGTTGGTTTCTTTAGACAGCACAGGGCAAATCCACATGCCACCCAGGGAGATGCCATGATAACCAAGGCTAAGTCCGGGAGAAAGTTCTTTTGCTTTTAATCCGGCTGCTTCTGCATCGTGATAGAAGTTGAAGCTCCCCATTTGACTTTCCCCAAACCCATTAAAGTCGTAGAGCATCACATTGAAACCCTTTTCAATCAATCGGCTCGCATGGCCATTCTTGAGAAATACACCTTTGGCAGCCTTACCCATTGGGTGCCCAAGTACAATCGCTCCACGTGCGTTTTGCTGCTGGTACCAGAGTAATTGTAGCTCAGCACCCGTCTTACTCTTTACGTTAATAGGTTGCCAGTTTTTCCTTTCTTGTTCCGGCAAAGGGTTCCTCCAGGGCACCATAAAGCGCCCGAAGAAGGGTTTTTTGAGTAGTCTGAAAAAGACTCCTTTCATATCAAAGGGGGACAGATCCGCCTATTTACTCATATCCAGTAAAATCTTTCCACTTCTACCCGGAGCTTCCATATGTTCAATGGCTTTGATGATATCATCGATACCGTAATAGGCATCAACATCCGCTTTCAGTTCCTGTTTGGTAAGCATTGTCAGCACCTCGGGTATAATGGTCATACGTTGTTCTTTGGTCAGGTTGGCCATCCAGATGCTCAGCCAAAAGCCCTTAACCGTGAGATTTTTGAAGATCAGTAAACCGCTGTTTAGAGGTATAGGTTGTAAACTCAATAGTCCGTATACAAACATCTTCCCGTTCATTTGGAGCACATTCAGTACTTTATCACCGAGCTCTCCGCCTACGGCATCAAAAGCAGCATTGATCATAGCACCATCTGTGGCGGTTTTTACGGCTTTATAAATATTCTCTGTTTTCTCATTGATGATGACTTTGGCACCCAGATCCAGCAAGGCTTGCTTTTGCTCATCACGTCTCACCGTTCCAACTACATTGATACCTCGCTGTACTGCCAGTTGAATCACAAACTTACTAAAGGCAGATGCAGAAGCCGTAAGCAGCAACCAGTCTCCGGTTTTGAGATCAGCCTCCATTAACATGCCATAGGCAGTAAATGGATTCACAAAAGCCTGACAGGCGATATCATCAGACATTACCGGAGGCTTTGGTATAATTGTCTTTGCGGCTACACACACATATTCAGTCCAGGCGCCCTGTGCTGTGAAAATCACTCCGGTGCCGGTCGGCATCTCTACACCTTCTCCGCAGGCATCCACAGTACCGGTACCTTCAAATCCACCAATTTGAGGCAGCTCTGGTCTCAGACCATACATGCCCTGAATGAACATAATGTCAGCCGGGATAATATTGGCTTTGGTTACCTTGATTCTTACCTCACCCGGAGCAGGTTCCGGTATGGGCAGGTCAACGACTTTAATTACTTCAGTGGGGAGTCCGATTTTTTCGAATTGAGCGGCTTTCATAGGTCTTAGGGTTCTGTGATCATCAGGGTTGCCTTACTGGTATGGAGTAATTCCCCTGCTTTATCAGCAAATTATGAAATACTCTGCATGCATAACATATAAATTGTTTTTATCTTACAGAGAATCGATCAAAAAATTGAATTACGATGCAAATAGCTGATAATTTCAGGCTCGATGGTAAAGTGGCCATTGTTACCGGTGCGAGTAAGGGAATAGGTAAGTTCATTGCTATGGCACTGGCACAACAGGGCGCGAGGGTGGTGGTTTCCAGTCGAAAGCTCGAAGCTGTAACCGCTGTGGCCGATGAGTTTAAGGCCCAGGGACTTGATGCCATTGGTTTTCCCTGTCATATGGGAGATGATGAGCAGATCAGGACCCTGGCAGAAAGCACCATTAAGAACCTTGGAGGTATTGACATTATTGTCAACAATGCCGCTGCGAATCCTGTCTTTGGACCGGTGCAGGATGCTGGTGATGATGCCTTTAACAAGATCATGGACGTGAATGTGCGTGGTCCGCTGAACCTGGCAAAATACGCTTATGATAGCATGAAGAGCCGTGGCGGAGGATCAGTGGTCAATATCAGCAGCATTGAAGGAATTACTCCCGGCCAGGGGCTTGGTCTTTATTCAGTAAGTAAAGCGGCACTGATTCAACTGACGAAGGTACTTGCCCGCGAATGGGGCCCGGATCATATCAGGGCTAATGCCATTTGCCCGGGACTGGTGGAAACGAAGTTTAGCGAGGCGCTGACCTCCAATGAAAAAATACTGAAGCATGTAATGATGAAGCAGGCGCTGCCCATGTTGGCGCAGCCGGAGGATATAGCCGGTCTGGCACTCTTTTTAGCTTCCGGTGCTTCGAAATTTATTACCGGTGCCGTAATTTCTGCCGATGGAGGATATACGATTTAGGGTATTGCCTACGGCTTACTAATGATCACTAACCAATAACGAGTAACCAACCTATGGTAGAACTATTCGCAACTGATAAACTCAAGGCACTTTATCCAAAGGTGAAGACCTTTGTGGAGGAGGAACTGTACCCCATAGAAATGGAACTGGTTCATGGACCCTGGCCGGAAGCCAAAGCCCGGTTGGATGAAAAAAGAGTGAAAGCCAAAGCGTTGGGGCTTTGGGCGCCTTACTTGTCTGAGGAGGAGGGCGGCCTGGGGCTGAGCATGACAGAGTTTGGTCAGATATCTGAGATTCTGGGTACCACTCCACTGGGGCATTATGCGCTCAATTGTCAGGCACCGGATATCGGTAATATTGAGCTGATGCATCAGTTTGCTTCAGAACAACTGAAGGAAAAATACCTGCATCCGCTGATGAAGGGAGAGATCAGAAGCTGTTTTTCCATGACAGAACCTGAGTTTGCCGGATCAAACCCGGTGAATATGGGCACCACGGCTGTCAAAGATGGAGATGAGTTTGTAATCAACGGCCACAAGTGGTTTACCTCATCTGCTGATGGTGCAGCCTTTGCCATAGTGATGGCCGTAACGGAGCCTGATGCCAGTCCTTATAATCGTGCCAGCATGATCGTTGTACCGACTGATACTCCCGGCTTTGAGCTTACACGCAACATTCCCATTATGGGGGATGTAGGGGGCGGCTATATCAGTCATTCAGAAATTAATTATAATGACTGCCGTGTACCGGTAAGCAATCTGATTGGTGAAGTGGGGAGTGGTTTTATGCTGGCGCAGCAAAGACTGGGTCCGGGCAGAATCCATCATTGTATGCGATGGATTGGTATTTGCGAAAGAGCTTTTGATCTGATGTGTAAACGCGCAGCCACACGCGAGTTGAGAGACGGTAAAATGTTGGGACATCAGCAGACGATTCAGAACTGGATTTCAGAAAGCCGGGCAGAGATCAATGCTTCAAGGTATATGGTGCTGCATGCTGCAGACAAAATGGATAAGGAGGGGAGTAAAGCCGCTCGCATGGAAATCTCGACCATTAAATTCTATGTGGCGAATGTGCTGATGCAAGTGCTCGACCGTGCGGTGCAGGTACATGGTGCTTTGGGGATAACGGAAGATACCATGCTTTCTTTCTGGTACAGACATGAAAGAGGCGCCAGGATTTATGATGGACCGGATGAGGTACATAAAGCGAGCCTGGCCAGGTCTGTTTTAAAGCAATACGGTTTATAAATGCTGAATTTTGAATGGCAAAGTTTAATGTTGAATTAATCCTCATTAAACATTAAACCTCTAACATCCACAATTAACAAATAACGATGCTGGACAAAGCGACTGATATAAGAAAAGGGGAAGAACTCGATATTGCGGTTCTTAAAGATTATTTGAAGGCCAATCTGCAAGGTTTTTCAGGTGAGTTGGATATCTCACAATTCCCCAGTGGTTTTTCAAACCTGACCTATCTGTTGAAATCTGGTGAAAAGGAGTATGTGCTCCGCAGACCACCTTTTGGTGCCAATATTAAGGGTGGGCATGATATGCACAGAGAATATCGTGTACTTTCTGCCTTGGAAGGTTTTTATGCCAAAGCTCCCAGAACTGTATTGTATACAGATGATGAGTCGGTCATGGGGGCAGAGTTCTACATGATGGAACGAGTCAAAGGAGTAATTCTCAGGGGAAGGCCACCGAAAGGCCTGCCTTTAACTCCCGACACCATGCGAGCCATTTCAGAGGCTTGTGTAGATAACCTGGCAGATTTACACCTGATGGACCTCGAAAAAGTGGGACTGGCTGATTTTGGCAAGCCGGAAGGCTATACCGAAAGACAGGTGACAGGTTGGATAAAGCGCTATTTCAATGCTCAGACGGATAAGCTACCGGCCATGGCAGAGGTAGCAGACTGGTTAGGTAAAAATATTCCCCGACAAGATTATGTCAGTTTTATTCATAACGACTACAAGTATGATAACCTGGTGCTCAATCCCGAGAAGCTGGATGAGATCATCGCGGTGCTCGACTGGGAGATGTCTACGGTGGGTAACCCGCTGATGGACCTGGGCACTTCACTAGCCTATTGGGCTCAGGGAGATGATTCCGATGCCTTGAAGCCTTTTAGCCTCACCTGGTTGCCGGGTAACCTGAACCGTGCTCAGTTTGTTGAGCGCTACGCGGAAAGAACAGGTTTCGATCTTAGGGACAAGGTGTTCTACTATGTATTCGGTGCTTTTAAAATCGGGGTGATTATTCAGCAGATCTATGCCCGATATAAGAAAGGATTGACGAAAGATCCGCGTTTTGCCAACCTGGTTTACGCAGTAATGGCTTGCGGAGCCAATGCCGCTAAGGCGATAGAAAAAGATAAAATATGAAACTGGAGATAAAAGATATCAATAAAGTATTGGTGCTGGGAGCAGGAACGCTGGGGCTGCGGGTAGGCTTACAATGTGCCATCAGTGAGTTTCAAACCACTATCTATGACATAAGCGAGGAGGCACTGTCCAAGGCTAAAGGCACTCATGAAGGTATTCTGAAAATGCTACTTCGCCATGAAAAGCTTAGCCAGGTTCAGGCTGATGAGGCCAGAGCAAGACTCACTTTTACTACCGATGCTGTGGCAGCAGCGACTGATGCAGACTTTGTGAACGAGTCTGTAACCGAAAACCTGGAACTTAAGAGGAAGGTGTGGGCACAGTTTGGAGAACTCTGCCCGGAAAAGACGCTGTTTACCTCTAACACTTCTTATCTGCTTCCATCACAAATTGCAGATGCCACGGGCCGACCTGAGCGTTTTTGCAATTATCATTTTCATGACGTCTTCTACGCCAATGTGGTAGATGTAATGCCACATGCCGGAACCGAAGCCTGGATCAACGACCTGTTGATGGAGCTGGGGCCAGTGCTCTGGCAGACACCAGTGTTTGTGAAAAAGGAGAATCCCGGCTATGTATTCAACTTTATGCTCATGGCTCTGATAGGGGCGGCAGGAGCCTTGAAAACGGGAGATGTCGCATCTATTGAGGACATTGACCGCAGCTGGATGGGCAATTTCAAAATGGATATGGGCCCTTTCGGTATTCTTGATACGGTAGGATTGGATACTGCCTGGCATATTACGAGCAGCCAGACGGATAAAAGAAGCCAGGCCTTTGCCGCTTTTCTCAAAACCTACCTGGATGCCGGTAAACTGGGAGTCAAAACAGGAGAAGGCTTTTATAGCTATCCGAATCCCAGATATAAGGAAGAAGGGTTTGTGTCAGGTAACCAGGATCATGTCTGATATCAATGAAGAAGCGCGGCACCAGTTAATACCAAAAAGCCTCATTTATGTTTGTCCTTAAGGGAGTTTTGAATTTTCTTTAGACTTAGTTCAAAGTTACTTCTTTAGTACCTACAGCCATTAAAACGGTGTTTGAAGTCGTTAAATGTATGTTTGTACAGATAAATATATTGTTTATCATGAATGTAAGCGCTTTCCGGAATTAGATTATTTAAGTACTACAGTTTTGTGATTCCTAGAATTTTGATAATGAGGTAGTTAACATTGTTTTTTGTGTTAAAATAAACTTAGATTTGTTGTTCACCTGGTTCCTATGTACCGCAGAATATTCCTCAGCCTGCTCTTGCTATGCCTTTTTTTAAGGGCATTTTCTCAGTCGAGAAACCCATTCTTCTATCAGATATATGCCGATTATGGATTGTCGAGTGACAAGACTACACGTACCATTCAGGACTATATGGGGTTCCTTTGGATTGGTACAGAAGAAGGGTTAAACCGGGTTACAGATTTTGGTGCCTATGACATCCATAAGTTCGACAGGAAGGATACCACTACAATCAGCAATGATCACATCACGGCTCTTTTTGAGGACAAGGAGAAGCGCCTTTGGGTAGGTACACGCGATGGGTTGAATCTGTATGATCGCCCATTGAACAGGTTTACCAGAGTGCCCATAGGCCACGAACAGGAAAGATCGGGGACCATTAATATCAGGCATATCAGCCAGGATGAATCCGGTGATCTTTGGGTTATTTGCAATGATCATGTTGTGAAGGTTTCGGGAGAAACTTTTAAAGAGGAGTTGGTGCTGGAGGCACCTGATGCAGAGGGTAATCCGCTGTTTCTTACTGATCTGACCTTCTTTAAGTCAGATGTTATGGTAGGTACCATGAGTGGTGTCTATCGACTAAGCGGTAAGGAACTGGTCAAAACAGAGCTTGCTACCGATCATACGGTTACCAGACTTTTGGCCTTGGGCAATGAACTCTGGATGGGGACGGCCAGGAAAGGAATCATTCGCTATGATGCCACCAGAAAAACACAGCGCACCCTTAATGAGGAAAGCCGACAAACTCCTTTGACCAACAATCATATCAGCGATATGCACCCAATAGACGGTAATAGCGTTTGGGTGGCTACATTGGATGGTATTACGATTGTCAACCTGGAAACAAACGAAAGTCAGTTTGTAAAGTACGATTTCGACAATGCCTTCTCTTTATCAGATAGAACGCTAAGACGAATCTACCAGGACAGGCAGGGTGTGGTTTGGATTACTACTCCCAATTCAGGTATTAACTATTATCACAGTGCGGATAACCTGTTTGATTACTATGGTCAGACTGAGGAGCAGGGTACGGAAAATGACCTGATGGATTATTCTGTTTTCTCACTTTTTGATCACAAAGGCAGTACCTGGTTGGGGTCAAGAAAGGGGCTCTCTAAATTCAGCACCGCTAAGGGAACATTTAAACATTACCCTTTTGAAGGGGCCCTGGCTTCTGAAATCAATGCTGTACTGGCTATGGATAACTGTAGGGATGATAACCTCTGGATGGGTACTAATAACGGTCTTGTGAGCTGGCGAATTAAAACAGGCACTTATGAACGTATTTTACCTAATGTGCTCAATGGTGTAAAGGTCAATGCTGTGATGGTAGATGAAAACGACAATGCCTGGTTGGGTACAGAGAATCAGGGAGTTAAGATGTATTCTACCGTTTCTAAGATGTTACGCGATATTCAGGTGAAGGCAGATGGTATTACACTGGATTATGTACCATCCATTAATGTCATCGTCAAACTAAAAAACGGTAACATACTGGCAGGAAGCGATCGGGGCTTGTTTGCTTTTAAGGAAGGGGCTCTTGACAAAGTATCTTTGTCTTTAAGACCGGAGGATGAGGCCGATAACGTACCGATTAATGCTATTTATGAGAGTGATCAGCATGGCTTGTTTATCGCCACTCAGCAGGATGGTTTACTGTTACTGGATAATGAACTTGGGTTGAAAGCTACTTTCAGTGAGACCAAAGGGTTCAAAAGTGATGATGTAAGGTCGATTGTAGAAGATGATGATGGCACGATGTGGCTCGCAACCAATGCCGGACTTACGGAGCTAAGAATCGACCATAATGACACTTCTAAAACGGTAATCAACAACTTTGATATCAGTGATGGCCTGCAGAGTAATCATTTCTCTGAAAGAGCAGGTGTGAAAAACAGCGAGGGCAAGGTCTTGATGGCAGGTGTGAGTGGACTTACAGTTTTCCACCCTGATCGCATTATAGAATATGAAATTCCTCAGAACCTGGCGCTGACTTCGCTTCTTGTTAATGGAGAAAAGGTAAAGGCAGGAGAGGAGGGTTCTCCTTTACCTGTTGATATTTCGGTAACGGATAAGCTGATATTGAACTGTGAGCAAAATGATTTTACGATCACTTTTGGTGCCAATGATCATATCAGACCGGGTGATGTGGAGTACCGCTATAAGCTTGTAGGTTATCATGACGATTGGATCGTACAAACAGTGGATGGAAGGGCCAGTTTTCAGAATATTCCGGGAGGTAAGGATTATGAACTTCTGATTCAGTCAAAGGGGCGCTTTTCTGATTGGGCCGGAGACAAGAAACTGGCAATTCGTATAGAGCCTCACTTTTATGAGACTGTCTGGTTTAAGCTGCTGGTCGGAGTGGCCGTTATAGGTCTGATTGCATTGTTTGTATGGGCCCGGAACAAGAGAATTGTCCAAAAAAGAAAAGAACTCGAAGCCATCGTTCAGGAGAGGTCACAGGAGCTCACAGAAGAAATTACCGAACGTAAGAAAGCTGAAGAAAAACTCAAGGTAGCACTGACTGAGGCGGAGGAGGCCAATGAGGTGAAGAGTCGTTTTCTTGCCAATATGAGTCATGAAATCCGTACACCCTTAAACGGTATTATGGGGCTGACTCAGTTGTCGCTGGAAACTGAATCGAAAGAAGAACAAAAAGATATACTCAACACCTTGGTCAACTCTGCGGGTTCTCTTAAGGTGATCGTTGATGACATTTTAGACATTGCCAAGATTGAGGCGGGTACCATGGACTTTGTTTCTGAGGTATTCAGTATCAAAGATTTGTTGGAAGAGGTAGTGGCCTCGTTCAGAACCCTGGTTGAGGAGAAGAATCTTTATCTTAAAAAGTGGGTACTCCCTACTATCCCGGATCTGGTTTTAGGAGATATGGACCGGGTGAGGCAGGTTTTGATAAACCTGGTTTCCAATGCTATTAAGTTTACCCACTCTGGTGGGGTGACCATACTTGCCGAAGGCCTGGACCAGGGAGATGATCAAATAGAAATATGGTTTACCGTGACCGATACGGGAATTGGTATGCCGGAAACGCAGCTCAACCGGATTTTTGAAAGCTTTACGCAGGTAGACAGTGGAGATACGAGGGCTTACGGTGGTACAGGGCTCGGACTCAGCATTTGTAAGGAGCTGGTCGAGAATATGGGCGGGGAAATTTGGGCTGAAAGTGATGAAAACAGCGGCTCCATCTTCAGGTTCTACATTAAGGCTGAGGAGGTTTTTGAAGAGGATCTGAATTATGAGCTTCAGGAAGAAATTCCTGAGGAAATCGAAGAGGAAGCCCCATCATCGGCAAAACGGATCATCCTGATTGAGGATAACCCCACAAATCAGAAAGTAGCCACCAAAATGTTGGAGCGGAACGGTATTGTTGTTGATTGTGCGGAGAACGGCCAGATAGGCTTGCACATGGTGAAGAATTACCGGTATGATTTGATTCTGATGGACCTGCAAATGCCGGTAATGGATGGTTATGAGGCCACCCGTTGCATCAAAGAACTTGATGACGATAAAGCCAGAATACCGATTATTGCACTCACTGCAGCCGCTATGGTGGGTGAAAGAGAGAAATGTCTTGCTGCCGGTATGGACGAC
Source organism: Roseivirga sp. (assembly GCA_021404565.1). GTDB lineage: Bacteria > Bacteroidota > Bacteroidia > Cytophagales > Cyclobacteriaceae > Roseivirga. The sequence goes on from JAAWWF010000042.1 coordinate 42,728, forward strand.
TATATTTCAAAACCAGTGGACTATAAGTTACTTGTTAAAACGGTGAACGAATACCTGGATTCTGACCTCGAAAAGGAGACAGTATGAATTCACAGATGCCCCTTCGGCATGAGGGGATCTGCCTCCTGAAGCAATTTTTTTAATACATTATCGAACCAAGGGCTGTTAAGCAGGACTCTTGTGTGTACGATGGAACGAAATTCCGATCAGATTTTTGATGAATTGCTGGTGATGAAATGCCAGGATCAGGACCAAAAGGCATATGCCTTGTTATGGAAACGCTGGCAGCCGCGGATTCTCAAGTGGTCTTTCAGTTTTATCAATGATGCCGATATCGCTAAGGAGATAGCCCAGGAAAGCTGGGTGTCGATCCATAAGGGAATTGGCAAATTACGGGACCCGGCTCTTTTTCGGTTCTGGGCCTATAAGATAGTGCAGCGAAGATCTGCCGACTGGATCAGGAAAGAGCAGCGGAAGCGAAGCAGTATGGAGGAGGTAAGACATGAAACTCCGGTGTCTGAAGAAGAGACTAAAGAAACGGTCGATCCGGTAGATACGATGCTGGCATCCATCAAAACACTGCCTGAAGAGCATCAGCGAATTCTCAGGCTTTTTTACCTGGAAAAAGTCCCTGTGAAAGCGCTCGCCAAAATGCTCAAACTGCCCGAGGGTACAATCAAATCCAGGCTATACTATGCCAGGGAGCAATTGAAGAAGAAATTAAAAAACAGAAATCATGAATAAATCAGACAAAGAAATTGATGAATTGATTCATCAGGCATTGACCAAAGAAGAAGCCATTTATTTTGACCAAATGGGTGAACAGAACATATCACAGCAACTCTTCGGGCTGCTAAAGGGTAAGAATAGCTGGATGAATTGGGTGGTCATCATTATGCACCTGGTAGTACTCGGAGTAGCCATATGGACCTTTACCAATATGCTTGAAACCGATGTGGTTGGAGACAAGCTGGAGTGGATGTTCTATACGATTGCTTGTTTTCTGGTGATGGTGATGCTTAAGCTTTGGGGCTGGAACCAAATGGATAAAAATGTGGTGCTGAGAGAAGTGAAAAGACTGGAGTATCAGATTTCGCTTTTGAAGCAACAAGAGAAGTGATACAGAGAAATTAGTTCTGAATGGATTTCAGGTACTGAGTAGGTGTCTGGCCATGCTTTTCTTTAAAAGTCTTGTAAAAGGCCGCCCTGGAATTAAAGCCACAGTCTTCGGCTAAAGCGATAATTTTCAGATGGGCAAACTTTGGGTTTCTGAGCCGCTGCTCCACCTCTTTGACTCGGTATTGGCTTACGAAGTCATAAAAGCTTGAATTCAGGTATTGGCTGAACACTTGTGATAATTGATTTTCGCGGATGTTCGCAATCTGCCCCAGGCTTGCGAGGCTGAGCTTTCTGTCCAGGTGTGGTTTTTCTGTTTCCATGACCTTCACGAGTTTTTCGTAAAGTCCTACCAGTTCCTTCTCAGAAAGCCCCGAATTAGAATATTTCGATTCGCTGGTTTGGGAGTCGAAACTGGGAGATGCGAGCAGTGACCTGAAAGTAAGCATCAATACGAAGAGGTTAAATACTACCACCAGGTACCGTTCGACCTGGTAAAAGTATACCAGGCCATTGGCCTTAATCAGCAGCAAACTACTGGCCAATACTAAAACCACGAGCCAGAGATAAAAGAAACTGAGTAGTGGTCGATGGGTGGCTGCTTCTTTCTTTCTGAGAGCCAAAATACTGAGTATCACAAAGAGGATAGTATGAATGAGGTAGGCCAATAACCAGGCATAAGAATAGATAACCCAATTGTCGAAGAGCAGGTGGAAGCCGAGTCCCGGATAGAAGAGACTAAAAATGTATTGAAGGAGATTATAACCGGGAACGATAAAAAGAGCAGCGTGCCAGCCGACTATTTTGAAGCCCTGTCCTCTGCTAAGCGCATAGAGGTAAAATAACGGGCCCAGGGCAAACCAACCGACCGTTCCCAGCTCTCCCATCAACCTGTTTCCTGTACTGTTACCCGTGATGATCATGGTATACTGGACCAATACCATCAGTATGGCCGACAGTAAGCCCAGCAGTATTTGATTGGAGGCATTGCCCGACTTCCTTTTTCTGATCACCACTGCTCCTAATATGAGTGTCTGGATAATACCAGCGGAGTATAAGAGGACAATCGGAGCGTTATTCATAAACAGTTTACAGGGGTTTGACAGCGTGGGATACCTGACGAATTAAAGCTTATACTGACTTTGTTCCAAATATCTTTATTGGACCGGATGATTTGGGCTGAGAGTCAATGATCCAGGTCTGTTTAAGCTTAAACGGATGACAGAGACAAGCCAGAGGCTCTTTTGCGCTCTATATTTGAGCCATTTAGTCAAATCAAAAACTCAATATTATGTTCAGAACTTTACTGCTTATTCTAATTTCCGGCACTTGCTATCTAAACCTCTCTGCGCAGCAGGCCCCGCCCATTCCCAATACTTTCGATTTCTGGATTGGTACCTGGAATACTACCATGAGTGTAGCACCTAAGTGGCAGGAGGTCAGCGGAAGGGATTCGGTTTCCAGTCTGCTGGGTGGTACGCTGATAGAAGAGATTTTTGCGAAAAAGACCGGAAACGGGACGGAGAATTTTCAGAGAGGCTATCTCAATTTTATCCGAAGGGAGAATCGCTGGAGACATGTCATTCATGACCAGAACTGGGGCGAATACACCTTTTATGGCAAGCAGGAAGGAGACAAGGTGATACTGAGGTCTGACAAAGCGGAAACACGTCAGGGCATGCGCAGGGAAACCTTTTCCGAAATCACAAAGGACAGCTTCGAATATCTGTGGGAAGCTTCTTATGACGGGGGTAAAACCTGGCGATCCGAATGGAAAGTGAGCTATAAAAGGGTGAAATAGAGCTCGTTAATGAAAGTTAAATTCGTTAAAGCTTGTTAAGAGATTCTTACTCTGCGCGGTTTTGGTTGTCTTGGGAATGTAGCTTTAAACTAAACCGACAGACCGATGGACCAACTCAGACGCAAACTTAATTGCCTGATCATTGATAACGATCAGACAGCAGCCCTGAATATTCAAACTTGTATTCAGCAATCACAGTCAGTAGAACTGGTCAGGTCCTGCTCCTCCTTAAATCAGGCAAGCTCTGTGCTCAACGTACTCAGCATTGACCTGGTTTTAGTGGATGTGGACGATATAAAACTTGAAGATTTAAGACCACTCAAAACCAGCAGTCCCCTGAGTTTACTCATAGTAATGAGTGCCAATCCTGATTATCAAATCCAGGCAGCTGGTGGTAGTGTTTTCGACTGTCTCATCAAGCCATTGAATGAAAGCAGGCTACAGCTTGCCATGCAAAGGGTTATAGGGCATTTCATTTATGATCAGGACCGACAGGCCCAGGTGCAGGAGAAAAAGCAATCGGGCCCTACCATCTTAATTAAATCCGGAGGCAATGAGCATAAGCTGGTCACAGCCGATATACTCTACATTGAATCGGATGGAGAATATGTGAAATACTATACCCCTAAGGGGAAATTCATGGCCTTGGGTTCGTTGAGGAAGCTGGCCAAATTGTTGGGAGAGGACTTTGTACAGGTGCATCGTTCCTATGTGGTGAACAGGTCCTTCGTAGTGGCCAAAACCCGTCAGCATATTGAGTTGACCGGGAAGCGGATGATTCCTATTGGTAAGACGTATAAGAATGCCTTCCAGTTTGTTTCTTCAGCGGTTGTGTTTTAAGGGCTATTCTGAAGGTTTTTGGGTCTTCATACTTTCCAGATAGGCATAGATTTTTTCGAAATCGGCCCTGTCTATGCTGGTCATAGCAGGCATCTGACTGCTGTATCGGAATGAGGTTGGGTCCTGAATAAATGCCCAGATATTCTCTTTGGTCCAGTACTCAGTAATGTTCTTCGGGAAGTTAAATTCCGGAGCCTTAGCGCCCCCCGCTTTGTTCATGGAATGACACTTCATACAGGTGCTACTGAACAGGTCGTATCCCTCCATATGTTTTGCCAACCGTGGAATGGCGGCCGCAAATTCGACTTCAGCCTTCTTTAGCTCAATACCAATGAGCGCGTAGGGTCTGACATAATCCTTATTTCCGGCTTCAACATCCGGCCAGACGAGGTAGAAGGGGGCGAGGGTGCCGGCAACACTATCGGGCCAATGGCTTCCTTCAGAAGCAGCCAGATCGTGATAAGCCAGGTAACCGTTGCCTGCAAGGGCTTTCTCCAATGACATATGGGGTTTATAGCCATCGGCACATTCAAAAATGACATCCAGAGACTCTTCTTTTATATCCGCTCCAAAGAAAGCCTTCAGGTTGGCCGTCAGGGGAAAGGCCTTGTAAGTTTTGGGTGCTTTAAAGTAGGGGTCGAAGGGAAGATGTATCAGAGTATCTCCCTGAAGCTTTGTTACATCTAATCGCCAGGAGGTATCGTTACCGTTGACAACCACTGAATCCTTAACACCTTCTGATGACTCCTGCTTAAAGGTAAGTCCCAGTGCAAGGGCCAGGCAAATCATAATAGCAGGTTCGAGGTATTTTCTCATGGTTGAGGACTATAGAATAAAGATAGAGAGAAGGAAATGGTTTTACACAAAAAGGCGTGGCTATTGGGCTGCTGGTCAACAGTTTGTCTACAGTTTGTAGAGAATTGTACTCTCGCTTACCACCTCTGATTCGCGTTTGCAACTCGAATGTCTAAGTTCTGCGTTTTTAACGCATAGATGAAATCATTTCAACTTTTGCCAATCCTTTACCACCCGCATAGTCAAGTAGTCGTAAGGCTGCCATTATCATTCACCAGCTTGCTCAGTTTAATGCCAGATGGAATGAGAAACCAGGTCAGGACCAGAAGTAGATTTTAAGAATGCTTTTTAGCATTGATACACTTTTGGTGAAATTGATGGTTTTCCGGGAAAGACGTTTCAGGTGAATTCGTAGATTCAAATTATTCCTTTCTCTACGTAATGTTTGGTAGGGTTGAATGCTATGGATCTGATTGGGTATGATACTTTTATATACCCTTAAGCCGTCTGTGGCCACCAGGGTAGGGGATAACTGTAAAACTCTGGAGATCATAGGTCTCAGGCTTTCCGTGTTTCTTCTCCCTACGATAAAATCAACAACGGTTTTGCTTGCCCGGTCAAAAATGTAGGTGATCCATTGCTCATTTTTCTTGTTTCGACAGAAAGTCCACATTTCGTCTATTTCAAAGGTCTTTCCATAAGCCCTTACAGGTCTTTTAATGCCGGAGGCTATTTGCCTGACTCTTTTTAATACCGTGGTTTTGGAAATGAATAAAAGCCGGCCAATTCCCCGGATACCTACACCTTCTTTTACCAAAGCAATAATTTTAGTGTTTACGGAGGGATTGTAAATCTGGCTCGAATAAACCTCCTGCTGATACTTCAGGCAGCTTTTGCAACGATACTTTTGAGTGCCATTGGCTTGTCTGCCACATTTGTGGCATCGTTTATTACAGTATTTACACTTCATCAGATAAGTTGATACATGAGGTTCTGAAAAACGCATTTGAAGGCCTCTCAGGCATACCAAAACCCAAAAAAGAAAGCCAGCTACACTTAAAAAGTATAGCTAGCTGTAAAAATTATATCTGAAAATCAGAGACTTAAGTCTTTAATTTTCAATATCAGATAACTTGGTACATTACAGTTGAAAGCGGAAAAAAGAGGATTACCAGAATCAGATTCCGGTAACCCCTTTGTATGATATGTTTAAGCATTTACGCTTTAGATGATTTAACTACTAGTTTCTGTTTACTTCGGTTTTAGTAAAGATACCAGGATCTTCTGCAGGAGCATTAGAGTTGGTATTCAACTCATCATTAGAATATGGCATCCTTTCAGGGTGCTGAGTAGCGCTGTTGGTATTGAAAGGGAAAGGCACACCCAAAGTCGGATTCGTCACCCTGATTCTACGTGCATCATCATAGGGCATAAACGTGCCAAAACCTGAGATATAACGCTCTTCAATGATCTCTCTCAACAAGGCATCTGAAGCCGATACACCATCGGGATTTTCCATACCACCGTTATCAAAATCGGCCGCTACATAGGCGTCATATTGATGAGTCATACCACTGAAGTTAGCATTGAGGCCTCCTCCACCATTCAACCAGGCTCTGTAGTCATTGAGGTGCTGTAGTGCTCCGTTAAAGTCTGAGCCACGAATAGCGGCTTCCGCCATAGTGAGCTTGTTCTCCTGATAAGTGATCAGATTCTGCGGTTCAAACTGCTCAATGATCCCCAGATTGTTATCGGCCGAGTTTTCATCAATAGTATAATACCCCAGTCTCGCAGTTTCATCGGTTTTGGCATTCCCTCTATACACCGCGTTGGTGTTATCCAATAGTTGAATCAGATAGCTGTCGGCAGTGCCAATGTCACCCGTTCTGGCTCCTGAAAGGATCTCCCAAAAGAGATTTTTATCACCTGATGCCACATTCGGATCTCCACGGGGAATATGCTGCATATTACCGGCAGCGTCTGCAATCCCATTCTGTGCGGCCTGCAAGGCTCCCGGATAGTTCTTCATCATCATCAGATAGCGGGCCTTCAGGGTGTTGGCTGCTGCCAGCCACTTAGTAGCATCACCATCAAAGTAGATGTCTTCGCTGATAGAGGCATTAGGAGCCGCTGCCAGGTCCGAAATGGCATCATCCAATAGGGTCACCATCGCTGTTAATACAGATACCTGACTGTCAAATGAAGGGTCTTCCACATCTCCGGCTATTTCGGAATAGGGCACATCACCAAAAAGCGAAGCTGCTGTACCAATGGCATGTGCTTCCACTACCTTGGCGATTCCCTGCATCAGGTTATCATCCGGCAATTTTTCTCTGATAAATCTGGCGTTTGGCACAACGCCAATATAAAACCGACTCCATGTGCCAATGGATTCTGCTGTAGAAAGAGAATATCCGTAGATATTTGAATACAAAGACGTGATACCTACCAACTGGCCAGAGTACATACCTGCAATCCTGTTTAAATGGCCTGCCTGGCCACTGGTATTTGCCAGAAGCGCTCCGGTAAGAAATAACCTGGCTTCGATATCTTCAGGCGTGATTTTGTTGGGGTTGTCATTTACACCATCCAAAATGTCCTGGCAAGAGGAAATCAGGAAAATGCTCGCAATGAGTATATATAAGTATTTTTTCATGACTTTCATTTTTTGAGATCTTTTCATTAGAAATTAACGAGTACTGAAAGTACATATGAACGTGTGCTTGGGTTGGTGAAATACTCAAGTCCCAAACCATTACCCACACCCGTCTGATTCACTTCAGGGTCAATACCGGGAATACCATCCCAGAGGAAGAGGTTTCTGCCTGTAGCCGTTACAATAATGGAACTCAGCTTTGTCTTTTCTCTGAATGTAGGAGAATCGAAGGTGTAGCCCAGTGAAAGCTCTCTTAGCCTTGTAAAGGTGGCATCATACACGGCAAAGTTATAGGCCTGGTTGTCGCCAAAGCCCCCTCCAATACCAGTTCTGTACCAGGACTCATCCAATAACACTTTACCGGCTCCGAAATCTCTGACATTTCCACGAACTGTGGTGCCACTTGGAATAACATTCCCCGCATAATTGGTCAATGCCTGGGTAGTGGTAAACCTATTGGCAGTCTCCTGGGTAGTTCCAAATCTATTGAGTACCCAAAGTGACCTGGGTGAGAAAGTACCACCCTGAGAGCGTTCTACGAGTACATTCAATCTGAACTTTTTCCAGGTAACCTCAGCCCCAAGGCCTCCGCGCCAATCGGGGTTTGGGTCACCCAATACAATCGGACTTGATGTTAGCTGAGGAAAGCCATTGGCATCCAGAATATAATTGCCACTCGCATCGGTTTGAGAACCTGTGCCGTAAAGTACACCTAATGGCTGGCCTACAATAGCTCTTGAGCTCACAGAACCTCCTGAAAGGTCAATCGTCTCGGTTCCTCTCAGGTCTGTTACCAGATTTTCGTTGGTAGACCAGTTACCGTAAACGTTGAAATTCCAGTCACCTTCAGAGATCACGTCATAGCCAAAATCCATTTCAAAACCCTTGTTTTCCATAGAAGCAGCATTGAGTATCTGAGTATCAAAGCCTGAAGAAGGAGTCAGATCAACGGGGATAATGATACCGGTTATGCTGTTGTTATAGTAGGTGAAGGTCAGGTTCAGTTTGTCTTCAAAAAACCTCAGGTCCGCACCCAACTCCCACTCTTCTTTAATTTCAGGTTCCAACAATGGATTCCCCTTATCATCATCCAGTCTGAAACCACCGCCAAACAGGGCAATATCCAGAGGGTCACTGTAAGTGGAGTAGGAAAACCCACCTTCCGCGAGGGTCTGAAATCTATGAGCAGGTGCTGCTACACCCACGCGACCCCATGAGGCTCTTAACTTACCGAAAGAGAGTATGTTGGAGTTATCAAAGGAAGGAAGTTTTGTGAATTGCCAGGCAACATCGGTAGCAGGGTAGGTGAAGCTACCCTTCACTGTAGAAGAGGCTTCTACAGCACCAGATATATTTACATAAAGCTGATCGTACAAATCAAAGTTTAACTGAGCATACCCCCTGTTTGATTTGATTTTGGTATTAGAATTACTGATCGTAGAATTTTCAGCGGCTGTATTCAGATCAGTAGTTGGTTTTCTGGCATTTACCAAAAAACCTACGATGTCTGTACTGTTACCTCTGAGCTTTCGATCGTTAAGATTCCAGCCTACGGTTGCATTCAATCCTATATCATCATTCAGTGAAAAACGACCCGTTACAATCGCATCAAAGTTAATTTCCTGCCTGCCGAGTACATCTTCTGCAAACTGACCGTTTGATCTGCTACCACCCGACCCGATAGGGAAAAAATAGCTCCTTTTGTCGTCATACCCGTCCAGGCCGCCTCTCAGCTTTATAGAGAGAAAGTCTACCGGCTCGATATCAATCGATGCTGAGAACAAATAGCGGTTTACGGTACTTGTGGCTGTTTGCTCATTTACTGTCCAAAGAGGGTTATTATAAATAGGGTTTTGATTATTACCTAAATACCTACGGTAAGATCGGTGTCTTAATGGAAAGGACTCGCCACTGGCGCTTACATATGTACCTATATAGTCTCTGGAATCAAAATCAGGTGGTGTTCTGAGCAAACCCAGCAGCAGACCTGCTGTATTTGAACTTTGCTGAATTCTGTTAGAAAATGTACGGGTAAGACTGCCTTTCGATTCCATAGAAAGCCAATCGTTGAAGAAGGTACGGTTGTTCAGTCGCACGTTGGTTCTGTCATAGTTACTTTGCTTGATGATACCTTCCTGATCGAGGCGACTCAAAGAGAAGAAGTAAGAAGATTTATCGGTACCGCTGCTGATGGTCAGGTCATGCTGCTGAAATCCACCGGTTTGAAATACTGCATCCCAGTTTTCGTCAACAAAGGTCTCGCGCGAGTTTCTGGTAAGGATTGGACGATATTCCGTTCCATCTTTGGCTATGAAAACACCACCTGTCTGGCTAACCTCATCAGCTCCTCCGCTTCTTGCGGGGATATAATCACCCCAGGCCTCTGCCCTGGTAGGTCCGAAGACGCCCGATCTTCCCTGTCCCCATGTGTTTTGCATTTCGTAGCGCTGATTTACCTCATCGAAAGAGGTGGTGAATTTATAGCTGATTTGGGCTTTGCCGGCTTTGCCATTCTTTGTAGTGATAACGATCACACCATTGGCCGCTCTGGAACCCCAGAGTGCAGCCGCGGATGCTCCTTTAAGAATCTGTACTGATTCTATATCATTGGGATTAATATCGTTGATTCTTGACTGCTGAGATACCCCACCAGTTCTACCTCCGGTAGCATTATTACCACCTCCATATTGGGTGTTGTTGGAAATAGGGATACCATCTACAATGATCAAAGGACTTGATGTGCCTGTGATACTGTTGGCTCCCCTGATCTTAATGGTCGATCCTGCTCCGGGGTCTCCGTTCGATCGGTTGATTTGAACATTGGATGCCTTGGCTCCCAGTGAGTTCAGGAAAGTAGCTTCCCCTGACCGGGTCACATCCGCAGCTTTTACCGTGGAAGCGGTGGATCCCAATTCATCTTTCTTCTGGGTTAAACCCAGAGCGGTTACTACCACCTCTTCAAGTATGGTGGCGTCTTCCAGCATGGTAAGGTTAATTACCGTTTGCGAACCCACCGTTCTTTCTTCGGCCTGGTACCCTATGAAGGTATATACAAGTACTGCCGCGCTGTTGGCTACAGTTACCGAATATGAGCCATCTCCCTGGGAAATGGCCCCGTTTGTAGTGCCTTTCTCTCTGATGGAGACCCCGACCATGGTTTCTCCAGTAGCATCTTTAATTACCCCCGTCACGGTTTGCTGAGCGTACAAACCCGAACCGGAAAGTAATAAGAGCATCAGAATTTTAAATCGTAAATGTTTCATCATACTTAATTTTCCATTTATGGTTTTAGCGAAATAATCAATTGCATAATCTTTAAAGATTGAGCAAATCATGTAGTAAGGCTGTGCAGATTCTGCTATTTCGTTCGGTTGTAGGCTTGGTTAGCAGTTGCGCTTATAGGAAGTTTTTGACCTGTACATTCAGAAGCTTGGGATTGTGAATACAGCTTTCCGCCTAAAAAATAGCCTCAATTAAGATCAGAATATAAATTTGATTTTGTTAATGAATTTGAAATTATATTCTTTGTAAATCTGTTTTCGCAAATTTAAACCATTGTGTGATATTAAATTATATGTAGAGACAGTATATGTGATCGTAAAGGCTGATCTCTTGGGGTACATACAGGCATTGTTTTAAACCATGTCAACTTCTCTTGTCTTCAAAACCGGTGCTTTACATTTTTCGTAGCTTAATTCTGACAACTGGTCAACTCTTTGGAAAATCAATGTCCATACTGCAATAATCTGCTTACCGCCTTTGAGCATAATAATTACTGTTCAAAAACCGATCAATCCGCGGAAAGTGATTCAGGCAATGCTTTTTTGATCAACACCAGGAAGCTGAACTCAGGCAAGCATACCTCGCGTTTTACGCTCAGAGCAGTACTCAATGGCTATCAGTATCATAAAGTAGGCAATGCTGATTGTGTCGTAAAAGAAGACAACTACCTTATTGTGAACAAAGGACAGACCTACTATACTGAGATAGACTCTGAGGCTAACACAGAGGCCATAATAGTGGCATTTGGAGACAACGAGATCAACGATGTGTTTGATAATACCTTAAAATCTGGCGACCAGCTAATAGACAATGTATTAAAGGACTATAGTGATGAGCTGAGCATATTCGAAACGGCTTATGACAATGACCCCACCATAAATGCTTCTTTGGCCAAAATGAAGCAGGCGATTTTGAGCAGGTCAGACAGCACCATAGGTTATCAGGAACTTACCTATGATTTGCTTGAAAAGATTATCAGCAACCATTTTTCTACTCTGGCCAGGGTAGATAGAATCAGATCAGTTAAGAAATCGACTAAAATTGAACTCTATAAGCGTATCAGCCTGGCTAAGGATTTTATGAGTGCAAACCTTGCCCACAAATTGAGTATCGATGAAATAAGTGAGGTGGCCGCTCTTTCCCCTTATCATTTCTTTCGCACCTTCAAAGAATTCTATCAGGTTACCCCATTGGAATTCCTTACCCGGGAAAGACTGAAGTACGCCTCTTATTTGCTTAAAACCACCGACCTACCTGTTTCCAGCATAGCCTCCGATGTGGGATTTGAAAGTCATAGTTCGTTTACCAGGCTTTTCAAACGCAACTACCAAACCAGCCCCACCGCCCTCCGTGCATGCTAAATGAGCAGGATCGGCATAGCGGCATAGATTACTCTGCTCTACTTTTCGATTATTCTGATCCGGCAGAACCGGACCTTAAACGATAGAGCATGAAAAAAATCAAGATTGTACAGGTGGGTATGGGACCCCTGGGAATTAAAATCGGCCAGTTTATTTCTGAAAGAAAAAGTCTTGAAACCGTAGGAGCGGTTGACAAGAACCCTGTTTTGATTGGTAAACCGTTATCAGCACTCCATAGTGACCTGAGTCAGTCGGTGACCATTAAAGAAAGCCTGAGCGAGGTGCTGGCAGGAGTTAAGCCTGATGTGGCAGTATTGACAACTGTATCTGATATGGAGCGCATTACTCCCCAGGTGGAAGAGATTGTAAGGGCGGGTATTCCTGTGGTATCTACCTGCGAAGAACTGAGCTATCCCTGGGACTGTGCACCGGAGTTATCAGAGAGGATAAACAAACTGGCTGCTGAGATGAATACGGCTGTAGTGGGGACCGGAGTTAACCCCGGATTTTTGATGGATTCTCTGCCTGCATTTCTCACTTCTGTCTGTCAACATGTGGAAAAGGTGTCGGTAAGCCGATATCAGAACGCTGCATTCAGACGTGTGCCTTTTCAACGAAAAATTGGTGCCGGTTTGAGTCTGGAAGCCTTCGAACAGAAAAAACAGGAGGGTACCCTCAGGCATGTAGGGCTGACGGAATCCATGCAGTTTATTGCTGCTAAAATGGGCTGGAAGCTTGATGCTACAGAAGATGTGATTTCTCCGGTCATCGCCTCTGAAGATATTCATACGGAGAGTATGGACATTAAAAAGGGAGATGCCATGGGAGTTTGTCAGGTAGGAAAAGGCTGGATCAATGGAGAAGAGAAAATTACATTGACTTTCCAGGCGGCTGTGGGCGAACCGGCCTCATACGATGAGGTGAATATTGAGGGCAATCCTGACATCAGTTCCAGAATAGAGGGTGGTGTTAACGGAGACGTAGCTACCTGTGCCATTACCATCAATGCCATAGCTCAGGTGCTGGAGGCCAGGCCCGGTTTAAGGACCATGGGCGATTTACCACTGACCAGTTATTTTGACTAGATTGATCTAAAACTTTGTTCTGTCATCAACCGAAACACATGGAACTCCTGAATAGAATTACTGCCCTTCTGTTACTTGGCCTGGGTTTATGGGCATGTGACGGAAAAACTGAAATACCACAGGCGACCACCTATGATTTTCCTACGCCAGTTGATACCGGCAACAAGCCTATTGAGGTTCAGGAAAAACAACTCTATGATTTGGGAGGGGGAGTGTATCTGACCAATGACTTTCCTGCAGCCAGGTTGAATGCAATCAGCAGGGTAAACGACACCTTGTTGGCTGCCAATATCGTTTCAGAAAATTATCCTATAAACAACAGCCCCTGGTATGCTTTCAAAGCCTGGGCTTCAGATGATCAGGAGGTTTATATCAAGCTGAATTACACCCGGGCCAAACACCGTTATCCACCCAAACTTAGTGCTGATGGTAAAACCTGGAGGGAGATAGACGCAGAGCGGGTGACTGTTGAAGAGGATGGAGCTAATGCTACGATCAAACTATCGCTTTCTTCAGATACGCTGTGGGTGGCGGCCCAGGAAATCTACGATACCAAAAGGGTTTGGACTTGGGCAGAAGACTATGCAAACCATCCTTATGTAAGCCTGAGCAGTATTGGTAAAAGCGGGGCGGGGCGTGATTTGCTTTTCCTGGATATAAACAATGGGCAAAGTGGAGATAAGGATGTAATCGTTATTCTAAGCAGGCAACATCCACCGGAAGTTACCGGCTTTTTCGCGATGCAGGCCTTCGTAGAGCGGATGATGGAAAGCGCTCAGTTAGAAGCTTTTTTGAAGAAGTACAGGGTAGTTATTTATCCTTTGCTGAATCCCGATGGGGTAGATATGGGGCATTGGAGGCACAACAGCAATGGTGTGGACCTGAATCGCGACTGGGCCTATTACCGCCAGCCTGAAACCCGTGCGGTTGCCGATCATATCGTCAGAATGCAGCATGAATCCGGAGGTAATGTATTGTTAGGGTTGGATTTTCATTCAACCTATAATGACGTTTTCTACACGCAGGACAAGGCAATTCAGCAGACACCCACTACTCCCTGGTTCAGAGAGCAGTGGTTTCAGGCTTTGGAAGATCGACTGCCAGGCTATAAGGTAAACGAAAAACCCAAAGGACTGGCCACTCCGGTTACCAAGGGCTGGTTTTATGCTCAGTTTGGAGCAGAAGGCATGACTTACGAAATTGGTGACCGTACCCCACGGGATACAATCGATCTGATCGGAAAAATTACCTCAGAAGAAATGATAAGAATTTTGCTTGAAAACAGATAGGGATGAGCAGCAAGTGGAAAACCCTATGGATTGTTTTACTTATATCGGGCCTGTTTACGGCCTGTGGTCCTTCTGCCATTGAAGCAGATGTGCTCATTACCGGGGGCACGGTTATCGATGGCTCGGGTAAGGCTCCTATAATGGCCGATGTGGCCCTGGCGGGAGATACCATCCTTTTTGTGGGGGATGCATCCGGGGCGAATATCAAAGCCGCGATGGTTGTAAATGCTACAGGTAAGATCGTTTCTGCCGGTTTTATCGATGCGCATACCCATAGCCTCGGTGACCTGAAGTCTTCCGACAGAAATGCCAACCTCAACTATCTCACACAAGGAGTCACCACGGTGCTCAACGGAAATGATGGTGACGGACCTTTTAATATTGATGCCTTAAGTACTCAGTTGGAATCACAGGGTATAGGCACCAATACCGCCTTTTTGGTGGGGCATAATATGGTGCGAAAGGCCGTGTTGGGAGATAAGAATGTAGCGCCCGATGCAGAGCAATTGAATGAGATGAAAGCCCTGGTCAGGCAGGGAATGGAAGAAGGCGCTTTTGGTTTTTCTACAGGGTTATACTATGCTCCCGGAAGCTATTCTGATACCAAAGAGGTAATCGAACTTACCAAAGAAGTTGCTCCTTTCGGTGGTCTTTACGATAGCCATATCAGAGATGAGAGCAGCTATACCATAGGTCTGATCAATGCTGTGAAGGAAACCCTTGAAATTGGCGAAAAGGCAGGTGTGCCTGTTCACTTTGCCCATATCAAGGCTTTGGGAGTAGATGTATGGAACAAAAGTGATGAGGTAATTGAGCTGATCGAAGCTGCACAGGCCCGGGGCATGACAGTTACAGCCGATCAGTATCCATGGCGCGCTTCCGGCACCCATTTGGAGAATGCCCTGATTGATCGCTGGGTAATGGCCGGTGGAGACGAAGAATATTACAAACGACTCAATAACCCACAGCTATTGCCACGTATTAAGCAAGAAATTGCTGAAAATATGAGAAAACGAGGAGGGGCTGATGCCCTGTTGATTACAGCAGACGTCAGGGACACTTCGTTCATAGGTTTTAATCTGGCGCAGTTATCAGAAAGACTGAATATGCCTCCTGTGGAGGTTGCCCTCAAAATTGCCCGTGATGGAGGAGCCAGGGTAGCTTCCTTCAATATGAACCCTTATGATCTGGAGAATTTCGTCACCCGCCCCTGGGTAATGACCGGCTCTGATGGCACCACAGGCCACCCGCGCAAGTATGCCAGTTATCCCAAAAAATACCGGGATTATGTGGTCAAGAAGCAACTGCTGTCCATAGAATCATTTGTTTTCAAATCAAGCGGGCAAGTGGCCCAAACCTTTGGTCTTGAAAGAAGGGGAGCACTGAAGCCCGGTTATTTTGCCGATGTGATCATCTTCAATCCAGATGAGTTCAAACCCATGGCGGACTTTTCCAATCCTGACGAATTATCAGTCGGTATTGAATACCTCTGGGTAAATGGGCGGCTTACTTTGGAAAACGGTACCTATACCAAAGCCCTGAACGGGCGTGTGTTAAAAAAGCATAAGTAACCTATCGCTATTACGGGTCATTTGTCGATCTGACTTCACATCTCTGGCAGCTTCCTGTATATTCACGGCATGATACTTCGCAAAGCCTTTGTTACGCTACTTGTTTGTTTCGCAGCCCTGGGTACTCGTACTGCCCATGCCTATCAGTTTCCCGAGTTTGTTGAGCCTTACTTCGATATGGTAGATGAAACCTTCGATAAGGAGTCTGCTTTCAATACAGTGGCCTTTGTAGAAAAGTACTGGAGGGTTGTGGGCAATGAAGGCTTCGATAAAAGTATCTACCATGTAGTGGAGAAACTCAAATCGGCCGGTTTTGTGGAAGAAAGTGCAGCGGGTAGCAGTGACAGGCTGGTTTACAGAATAGAAAAGCGACCGCTGAAAAACCCGACCTGGGAGCCCGTTTCCGGTATCCTGAAGTTAGGCTCAGGAGATGAAATACTGAACTTCGAAACCAACTTTAATATGATGGCGATGCACTCATATAGCACTGGTGGTGAAAAAGAGTTTGAGGTGGTCTATGTGGGTGAAGGTCGCAATCTTGACCTTAATCAGGACCTCACGGGAAAAGTGGTTTATGGAGAGACTTCTGTTAATCTCTTATTCAATGAAGCGGTAAAGAAAAAAGGTGCGGTTGGGGTGATCGGTTATCGCCTGCCGGGATATTTAAAGCCTGATAAAAACGTAAACTCCATTCAGTTCACTGGCATTCCGCGCGATGATAAAAAGAAGTCTTTCGGTATTCTGTTGTCCCATCAGGCAAACAAAAAACTAAAAGCCGCTATAGAAAGAGGCGAAAACAAGATCAGGGTCAATCTGGAGACCAAAATCTGGGAATCAGAAGAGCTTACCCTGGTGGCGGAGCTGAGAGGCAGTAAAAACCCTGAAGAGCGTTTCGTCTTTAGTGCGCATGTGCAGGAACCGGGTGCCAATGACAATGCCAGTGGTGTAGGGGCTTTGGCGGAAGTAGCAGCTTCCAGTGCACGACTTTTAAAAGCCGGAAAGATCAACCCCGAACGCACGATTACTTACCTTTTTGGAGATGAAATTGTGTCTACCCGCAGATTCATTCAGGAAGATAAAGAGCGTGCTAAAAATATTAAATGGGGCATGAGCCTGGATATGGTGGGGGAGAACACATCCCTGACCGGAGGAACCTTTCTGATTGAGAAAATGCCTGATCCCGGGTCTATTTGGGTAAGAGGTGTTGAAAAGCATTCTGAATGGGGAGGAAGGCCGCTTACCAAAAAACAGCTCAAACCGCACTATTTTAATGACCTGACCATTAATGTTTTTCAGGCAATAGGAAAAAAGAAAAACTGGACGGTCAAATTCAATCCCTACGAAGGTGGTAGCGACCATGTGCCTTTTCTCAGGGGCAATATTCCAGGCGTCTTGCTCTGGCATTTTACCGATCAGTTTTACCATACCGATGGAGACAGAATTGATAAGGTATCAGCAGAGACACTGGGGAATGTAGGCACCGGAGCCCTGGTGATCGCTTTGATGCTGACCGAGAACAAAGAGGAACTGGGAGATTACCTGCTGGACGATCTCAACAGCACACTCAATGCCCGCCTGGCCGATGAACTGAAACTGAGTGAAGCGAGTCTGGCGAATGGAGGAGACAAGACGAAAGAGGTCGATATTCTCAGTACCTGGGCGGACTACTATATGGATGTGCTTGAAACCACCAGTGATATTGTACCCAAGAGTGGTGATAAGTTCAGTAAGAAGCTGGAAATCACCAAGAAACAATTGGAGGTCGTAAAGGCCAGGATGTTGAAGAAGTTGGACTAAGCGGGACAAATCAATTCCCCAATCATCCAATCCACCATTCTCCTCACATAAATATGTGATTTTTGACTGAAAGGCTGGTCCGTGGGAGCAATAGCTAAGGTTCTTTCCGATCTTAAGAGTCCTTTTATCGGTATATCATATAAACCTCAATTTGATTATGCGTCCGACTCTTATAACCTCGCTGTTAGTTTGTTTCTTTACATTCTCCACCTTAGCTCAAACTCCTCGTGTGACTAAGGTAACCACCCTGGGTGAGCCTATTCAGGCCGGAAGCGGAGGTATGGAAGTAGACAAAGAGGGAAATATCTACATGAGCAATTTTGGTCTGTACCTCAATAGGGCAGGCGGGGCTGAGGTGTATAAAATGACCCCTTCCGGTAATGTGAGTGTTTTTGCCAAAGGATTTAATGGAGCCTCCGGTAATGATATAGGCCCTGATGGACTCTTCTATCAGAGCAATGTGAGTGGTAGAAAAATCAGTGTGGTAGAAGCTGATGGATCGGTCAAAGATTTTGCGACTGATGGTTTTTTTAGTCCGGTAGGCCTGGTAAAAACCAAACAGGCCCTCTTTGTAGCTAACTGTGGTAATGGTACCATTGCGAAAGTAAAGGCCGATGGTAGTACCGCTGTTTTTGCACAGGATCCGCTTTTGAAGTGTCCCAATGGTCTGGAAATGGATGATGCGGGAAATCTGTATGCGGCCAATTTTTCAAGCGGAGATGTGGTGAAGATCGATCCAGAGGGTAAAGTGTCTGTTCTGGCGACTATTCCCGGTAACAACAACGGGCATCTGGTTTATAGAAATAACCGCTTTTACGTAGTAGGCAGAGGTGCCCATCAAATCTACACGGTGGATATGGACGGGAAGGTAGAACTGCTGGCAGGTACCGGTAAAATGGGTAATGATGACGGGTCCGCAAATGAATCAACCTTCAGATTTCCCAATGACCTGGCCTTCAGTCCTGATGGAAGTAAACTGTACATCAACGATGTGGGAGCCGAAACACAGGATGGCGTGCTGCTAGGTCCGGTAATTATTCGGGTACTACATCTGGAGTATAAATAAGCTGTTTATCAATTCATCAATTACTTTCTGAGAATGCTGATCAGGTCCCGGGAGATATCCTCTGCCGGGAATTTGCTATTGTTGGTCAACATTGCCAGAAAAATATCCTCCTCCGGATACCACCAGAAATCGGCATAGAATATATTATTACCCCCTGAATGCGTAACAGCTACCAAATCCTTCCCTTCATTTAAATGGAGGACCACCCAGGCATATCCCTGGTAACAGGTCACCGACTTTGGTCCGCACTTAACATGAGGAGAGAGCAATTTTGATTTGATTTCCTCTGAAATGATAGACTTGTCTTTCATGGCCCTATACCATTTGTACATGTCGTTGAGGTTCATGTGCATCCCACCATTCCCGATCAGATTCCAGAAGTTGCCCTCCATGTTTTTGACCTTTTGATAAACACTGCCCCATTCTTTTGAGCCTCTGTAGCCGGTAGCCACCGAGTCTTCGAGCCAGTCATGAGCTGTATAACCAGTATTTTTCATGCTCAGTGGTTTGAAGAAATGCGTTTGCAGGAATTGCTCATAAGAACTGCCGGAAACCTGCTCGATGACCATGGCCAGGACTGAAAAACCGATGTTGGAGTAAGCAACCTTACTGCCTGGCTCAAATTTTAAGTTCAGCTTGTTGAGCCTGTTGATGAAGTCTTCGCGAGAGATATTTTTGAAATCATTTTGCGTCAGTATACTGCCAAGGCCCGACCTATGTGTAAGGAGTTGGTCGAGTGTTATGGACTGAAGTTTGGTATCCAGGTTTGGGATGTATTTGGAAAGCGGGTCAGTAAGGCGAAGCTTCCCTTCCTCTTCTAATTTCAGAATGGCCGTGGCCGTTAAAGGCTTGGTAATGGAGCCAATGGTCGAGATAGTGCTTGCCTTGAAAGGAATCCGCTTATCCCGGTTGGCAAAACCATAACCTGATTTTAAAATGATCTCTCCTTCTTTTTCTACCAGAATCGAACCTGAAAAACCTTTGCTCTGAAGTTCGATAAGCCTCTTGTGAATGGTTTCGGCATCAGAACCTTTTAAGGTTTCCGGGTTATTTACCTGTGCCTGGAGAGGTACTGAAAATACGAATAAGAGGAAACAAAGTGGTAAGAAGAACCTACGCCAAAAGGTTTCAGAAGATTTCACTGAATTCGGAATAATGACAGTCTGCATAGGCGAATCAAACTATATATTTCATATATGTAAAACATATGGCTCTGAACCGTCAGATTTATGTTCTGAATCCTCATAGGTAGCAGTTCAGTCTGAGAGGTTTGCGGAAGGAGGGAAATAGATAAACTACTTTAAATCGAAAACTTCTTTCATTTTGTCTGAGTTAAGCCAGTCTTTGATTATTTCGGTTTTGGGGTTTTCAAGAAAGGGATGCTCCTGAAAGAGCTTCTGATAATCCTCATGAATGTCTTTTTGGAAGTCCTCTATCTTCTCTTCCAATACCTCGTCAATCCTTTTCAGTGTATCTTTTTGAAAGTGAAGATTCACCGGGTCCACAAAGCCCTTTTCAATAAAGGCAGCCGTCTTGTTGGCACAGCGGCATGGGTTGTTCTTATTAACCAGACCGCACTTTTCATTCATGAAATTGTAGAGCTGTTGCCGGCTGCGGTGAAGTTTTACCCGAAAGTTGGCCTTAGAGATTTCCATGATCTCCCCACCAATGGTATCAGGAAATTCAAATAGCTCACCAAGGATATAAATCATCCGCTGTGCTGGCTCCAGGCAAAGTAACATCCCTTTCATACAGCTGAGCTTGGCTTCTTTTACCAGGAGTTTCCCTTCTGGTTCAATATGATTTGAGAGGGGGATATCCGGGGCCAGATCAAGCCCCTGACCGAAGGCTTCAAAAGAGAGAGAGTTGAGCTCTGTTTGTCGCCTTTTGCTATTGAGGAAATGGTTTTTGGTGATGCGAAAGAGCCAGGTGGTAAACTGGCTGTCCTGTCTGAATGAGCTTAGTTTGGTGATCATTTTGATCAGAACTTCCTGGCTCAGATCAGCGGCTTCATCCCGATCTCCTGTGAAATTGACTGCCACATTGAAAATCCAGTCCTGGTATTTCTTAATGAGCTTTTCCAGTGAACTGGAGTCTCCAGATATAGCTTGTTGAATCAGGAGAATATCGCGCTGCTGTGATGTTGTTGTACTCATAGTGTTAATTGAGATTTAAGTTAGAGACTTTTCCCCGAACGAAAGCCCGGGGAATTTGTCATATCACTGTTGGTCATAAAGAAACTGGCCATGAGGATTGTCAAATACCATCAGCCAGGTTCCGTCTTTTTGCTTTCTGAGCACAGCCATGGAGAGGCCTTTTTGCCTGATCGCAGAACCATCGGGAGCGGTGCCTTTCATTTTCCAGGGAGCCAGATGGATCGCCATGTTTCCGTTTACAAATACCTCATGTCCTCCATAGGTAAATATGGGATTGATCTTAAAAGCTTGTTCGAAGGCCGCTCTGATAGCCGCTCTGTTACTGATTGAAAGCTCGGGCTCGAATACTACTGTGGCTTCCGTCTCATAGCTGGCCATTACTCCATCAATATCTCCTTTGTGAAAGGCAGTCGTCATCGCCAGAACGGCATCCAGTACTTCTTTTTGCTGGTCGTTGAATGTGTTTTTCATCTTCTGTTTTGTTTGTGATAGTCCTGTTGAGACCATGCTACTCAGCATGACCATCAGAATGAATGTTCGTTGCATATTTGTTGCATTTGAGGTTTTGACACAGGCGAAAGCCGACTGTTACAGCGATCGAAGATTTTTTTGAAAAACAGTGAGAAAGGATTCAACCACTCAAAAGATTTGATGCTCCTGATTGGCGGGCATTGGCTATATTAAGGAAGGTTGACTCTTGGTCGGCCTGCAACCGAATTTAACTTACTACTATGAAGCTCAACAGATTCCCCTCTCAAAAGAGGCTGAACAGGATCTGCGCGATTGTCTTTTGCGCATTCTTCAGCCTCGGCCTTTTCAGTCACAAAGCACTTGCACAACGAAAGAAACCACCACAAGACCTGGCAGCCGTACAGACCGGTAAGATGATTGCCGCCCCGGACCGGGCCAGCGATGAAGGTGACGGGCCTTTCGAGCGGCTGATTATTCGTGGTGCCATCCTTATTGACGGAACGGGCGCACCACCGCGAGGCCCTGTGGATATTGTGGTGGAAGGCAATAAGATCGTAGAAATCAAATCGGTGGGAATACCCCACGTACCTATCAAGGAAAGCGGGAGACCGAAGGGCGCGACCAAAGAAATTGATGCCCATGGCAAATATGTAATGCCAGGCCTGATAGACCTGCACGTGCATACCGGAGGTGCTCCTAAGGCCCCGGAAGCGGAGTATAGCTACAAGCTTTGGCTCGCCAATGGCATTACCACGGTCAGGGGTGTGCCTACCTCACGCGATCTGGACTGGTCGCTTGCTGAGCAGGAGCGCAGTGCCAAAAACGAGATTGTGGCACCCCGTATCATTGAATTCCACCGCATGGGCGTGGGTAAGGAATGGGGAGGGAAACCCATCCATACTCCGGAAGCAGCCAGGGAGTGGGTGCGCTATGCAAAGAAAAAGGGGGTACAGGGACTAAAGCTGGGGTCGCACCGACCTGAGATCATGGCTGCTCTGCTTGACGAAGCAAAATCGCTGAATATGGGCTCTACTGCTCACCTGGGGCAGACCGGAGTGGCCCAGATGAACGCCATTGATGCGGCCAGGTTGGGCCTGACCAGCATGACCCATTTTTATGGCTTGTTTGAGTCGCTTTACAAGGGCTATGATGTACAGCCCTGGCCGGTGGATATGAATTACAATGATGAGCAACACCGCTTCGGGCAGGTGGCCCGTCAGTGGGATAAGATTCATGAGCCCGGGAGCGATGAGTGGAATGCATTGATTGACGAATTCCTGGAGCTCGACTTTTATATCAACCCTACCATGACGATTTACTCTGCCGGCCGCGATGTGATGCGTGCCCGCAATGCTGACTGGCATGCAAAGTACACCCTGCCCAGCCAGCAGGACTTTTTTGAGCCCAGCCGAAGAAGCCATGGCGCCTATTGGTTCTATTGGACGACAGCCGATGAGATTGCCTGGAAAAACTTCTATCGTGTGTGGATGCGTTTTCTGAATGATTATAAAAACAAAGGTGGTAAAGTAACCCTGGGCTCAGACTCTGGCTTTATTTACCAGCTCTATGGCTTTGGCACCATCCTGGAGCTTGAGCTGCTGCAGGAAGCGGGCTTTCATCCGCTGGAGGTCATCAGAGCGGCTACCATGCATTCAGCTGAAGAGCTCTTCAAGCCCTGGAACAAACCCATAGAATACGGGGTGGTGCGACCCGGAATGCTGGCAGATATGATCATTGTAGGAGAGAATCCCCTGGCGAACCTGAAAGTACTCTATGGGACAGGGGCAGTAAAACTGAACGATGAAACCGGTTTGCCCGAGAGAATCGGAGGCATTGAATACACCATTAAAGATGGTATTGTATATGACGCCAAGCAGCTCTTGAAAGATGTGGAAGCAATGGTAATCAAGCAGAAAACCGAACGTGGCCTGCTCGACCCGGTAAAGATTAAAACGAAATAGCAATAAGAGCAGCATCTCTCAGGGGCTGCCTTCGTAAGATAAGGGCAGTATTGGTTGGTCCGTTCAAGTCAATCAATGCTGCCTTTTTTATATTTATAGAACAAGCCCAAAGCTTTATGCTCAGACTCATCATATTAAATGCCCTGCTTTTGCTCACCACAAGCTCCTTGTTGGCCTATCAGAACAGCGGGGTTGAGGAAAAGAATATCAGGAACCATGTAGAATATCTGGCTGCCGATGAATTGGGAGGGAGAGGTACGAACAGCAAAGGCTATATCAAGGCGACTGATTATGTGGAAGCACATTTTAAGGCTTACAAACTCCTCCCGCTGATGAAAAATGGTGGCAAAGCAAGCTATTTTCAAGACTTCAAACTCAAAACGCATGAGGCGAGGAATATTAAGTCGAAGCAGGATTTTAGTTCGGTTGCCAGCCGGAATGTGCTGGGTTGGATACAGGGCACCGACCCGACTTTAAAAGAGGAGTATATCGTACTCTCAGCACACCTGGACCATGTAGGTACCATTGATGGGCGCATTCATAACGGTGCGAATGACAATGCCACGGGCAGCGCTGCGATTATGGAATTGGCCCGGGTGATTGCGCAAAAACCACTAAAGCGCTCCGTGATTTTTGCACTCTTCGGGGCGGAGGAAATAGGGCTGGTAGGGAGTAAATACTTTGTGGAGAATTCTCCGGTACCCCTCTCGAAAGTAGTGGCCAACCTCAATGTAGATGGAGTGGGTGCCTATGTAAACCAACCAGGCGATCAGGTGAAACTGATGGCATTGGGCGCTGCTTTACCTTGTGCCGACCTTCAGGAAAGATTGATTAAAGTCAATGCTGATACGGAAAAACTGGAGCTTTCCACGGAAGATCCACAGGGGTATATTATGAGAAGTGACCAATATAATTTCTTAAAGAATGAGGTTCCGGTGATCATGTTTACCGACTATGGCAATGGGCATTATCACAAACCAACAGATGACGCTCACAGATTGCAGTATGGTAAACTCGCCCGCCTGGCCAATATGATTTATCAGCTTTGCGGAAACCTGGGGAACGGAAAACCCCTTTGTCGATAGATGAGACGGTTTTCTCTGCGATGGTGTCAGTTTTCATTAATAATCAGTCTAGGACTATTCGAATGTTTTTTATTGTTAAAAAATTGAATTATATTTAATCATTGACTGATTAATCCTACACAAACGACTTGGTTTTTTATTAAAGGGGTACCTGTTGGGTGCTTCAATTTTTAATATAAATATCAAACCATGTCCTTATTAGCAAATTTTGACACTCCCGCAAGCCTGCGGGATGCCGGTGCTGCTCATCAGTTTTATACTGATTGGAGCGACTATGTCTCGGGGCTTATCGGAGGTACCACACTGGGGAACGGTGGAGGGGCTTTTTACAACCCTACCCAAACAGATGTATCTGTAGCCGGTGAAAAAGCCATGACCTGGATGGGTTTTCCCAGAGACCTTATTTTACCGGGCAATCGTGATAACAAACCGGCAGCCTACCTGGCAGCCGATGGTAATGCATCTACCAGATCAAGACAAAACGAGTACTTTGAATGGCAGGTAGAAACGAGCAATAACAAGATTACCAAGATAACTTTTGTAACGGAGCTGCCCGAGTATTATGAGCAAATGTGGGCGACTGACCCCGCTTTGGTTGTTGCGCTTTACAGAAGCATTCTGAATAACAATGCGATCCAACAATCAGATCTGGAAACCGCTACAGGGGCTTATAACAAGTTTAATCGCTACAATACCACAGATGGCATTGTACACTACATCCAACGGATTAATACACTTACTGCCGCAGTCGGGCTTTGCAAGCAATCTGTGACAGCACCCGCCCCTTATCGCGATAACTATGAGGCCAATGTAGACTATGCCACTGCCCGGACCTCAGTAGACCCGAGAGTTTCTTATGATGTGCATATGCTGGTAAGAAAGGGACTCTATGTGACCTTGAAAGATCCGATCGGAATTTATATAGCAGACTGGGACGGAAGTGGCATTACACACCCGGACGGAAGTCCTGCAGATAACTACTGGAATGTTACCCGTGGCAACACCGGAATGGTACTCAGGCTTGAGTATGAGGTGCCGGCCAGTAAGCCTTTTGTGGTAGGGGATTTGAAAATTGGCGGTAGACGCATAGAGTATGGAGGTCAGCTGGCCGAATTCATTACAGTAGTTGTATCCGGTACGGCTGGTACCATAAACCAAAGATAGTCATGGAAGATTTTATAAAGTTACAGGAGTCCTTAATGGGACATATACATCAGGAGATAGATCTCACCGATAACAAAATTATTGGCTTTGATGAAATTAAGGAGGCCATGACCGGCCTGCACACATTGAAGCACCCGCTTCAGAAGGGAATCAGTACCCCGGTACTCACACCGCTGGTGAATAAGGATGTACCGGGTTCACCTCCTGAACCTGTTTATAACAATAAGGTGCAAGGTGATATCCAGGGAAATATTATTCCCGGTTTTAATAAGAACGTTCAGAAGTTTCTATTCTATAAAATCAAGAGCGCCAAGCGTACCAAGTCCTTTCTGAAATGGTTATTGCCTTACATATCTACTATGGAGGAAGTAATGGCTTTCAGAAGACTCTATAGATCCCGAAAATTCAGACTGGGCAGTAACCATACATTTTTGGCTTCAACCGGTGTCAACATTGCCTTTTCTTACAATGGCACCATTAAACTGGTGGGGAAGCGCAATGCATCTGCCCTGGGAGATTTGAGCTTTAAGCAGGGAATGGCAGAACGATCGGCCTACCTGGGTGACCCGACCAGCAGCGCCTCACGGGGGCATCAGTCCAACTGGGTGGTTGGAGGAGAAGATAATGAAGCGGATATCATCATTATACTGGCTGCCGATAACAGGGGTAGCATGAAGCGGCTTTGTAAGCTCGTGGAGAGAAAGGCGGCAGCAGCGAGTATGGACCTGATTTTCACACAGGATGGAGAGACTTTACCCGGTAATTTACGAGGGCATGAGCATTTTGGCTTTAAAGACGGAATATCTCAGCCGGGTGTAAGAGGTAAGCTTAGTAATGATCCCGGAGATTATATCACTCCCAGGTACATAGCTGATGCCGATGACCGCAGACTCTATATGGCAAAACCCGGTCAGCTTTTGAACTGGCCCGGACAATTTTTGCTGGGAGAACAGCGACAAGACACAGAGGAGCTATATGATGCGGGTACCGTGGGGAATAATTTTCCGGCCTGGGCCGCCCGGGGTTCCTATCTGGTGGTGAGAAGGCTTAATCAGGATGTACCCGCATTTTGGAAGTTTGCTACTTCAGCTGCTCAAAACCTGGGTATGTCGGCTACAAAATTTGCTTCTATGCTGGTAGGGCGCTGGCCCAGTGGTGCTCCGATCATGCGTCAGCCCAATGCCGATGATCCGGCCCTGGGTGCTGATCAATTTGCCAATAACCATTTTATTTTTGATGATAATACAAGGGCTTCTAACCTGAGGTTGATTCCCGGCTATCCCGGTGATAATTTTCCACAGGCAGCGGCTGATTTTCTCGCTACTGTTTGTCCTCACTTTGCGCATATCAGAAAGATGAATGCTAGAGACAGTGTGACAGATTTAGGTAAACCTGAAGACAATCTGGCCAGGGCCATTTTGCGTAGGGGAATTCCCTTCGGGTCAGCCATAGTTGGGAAGGAGGCTCCCTCTGACGAATTGATTAAGGAGGAAAGAGGACTTATGTTCCTTTCTTATCAGAGTAGTATTGAGGATCAATTCGAATTCCTGCAGCGCAGGTGGGCCAATTCCAGTGTACAACCCAATTTTGGTGGGCACGACCCCATTATAGGTCAGGAGGGTGGCAATCGTCCGGGGAGCCGCGCAAGATTTATTGATTTTCCTACGGCTAATGGAGCAGTACGAATTCATTTCAAACCTGAATGGGTTACTCCTACAGGCGGAGGCTACTTTTTTGCACCATCCATTTCTGCTATCAAAAATGAGTTTGCCAACTAGATGTAATGCTTAGAGTGGTTTAAATGCTCAGGATCTCCGTAAGGAATATTCTGGGCATTTTTTGTGTCCATTGATATGAGACCTCCGGATAAGGACTATCATGGTTCAGGGAGATGAAGCTCTCCCAACCGCATGACAGACATACCGGCTCCCCAGCCTGCACCATGGTCACTCTGCATGTTTTTAACATGTAGTGGATGGATGCGATGTTCTCCAAAAGTGAGCATGGCCAGAATACTCCCGGGGCGGCTATGCCAGCTGGCCCAGGAGAGGGGAGACTCTCCGTTGATGTCTGTAGCTGTTTTATCAGCCCCGGCATCCAGTAGCAGTTGTATGCTCTCCTCATTGCCAAAGGCTGCCGCCCTGTGTAAGGGAGTTTCACCTTTGGTGAAGACATCGCGCATAAAAGCTCCGGATTCCTGACCGGGAATGGTCTTTACATTAACATTCGCACTGTAAGTCAGGAGAAGCTTGATGATCAGATTGTTTACCGGTCGATTGGGCTGAGAAAGAACACCATGCAGAATGGACTCTCCGTTTTGCTCATTGCTTACATTGGGATCAGCCCCAGCCTCTAACAGGTACTGGCAAAGCTGCCAGTGACCATGAAAAGCGGCTCCGTTCAGGTCATAGTTTTTGCCCAGGAGAGAAAGATCTGCTCCCTTTGAAACGAGATAGCGCACGGCACTCACATCTCCATAATAGGCACACCACCGGATCAGAGGTGTACCATGTTCATCAGCATCGGAAGGTTGATAACCATTGTCAATCAGATCGAAGATCAGGTCAGTCCTGCCATCAGTGAATTTTCGAACCATAGCTTTTCGTTTTACTTCAGCACTCAACTCTAAAATAAAACAATTCCAGCTCTTAAGGGTCCAAAGTCCCTAAGTGAAAGCCTCTGAATCGATGGGTATTCTTCTCAATCGTTTGCCTGTGGCCGCGAAAATCGCATTCAGAATGGCGGGAGCTGTTACGGGTACAGAAGGTTCACCGGCACCAGTTGGTACGTAGTCGCTGTCTACAATATGCACTTCTATAGGAGGCGTATTGTTCATTCTGGGCACCTGGTAGTCATGGAAGTTGGATTGATCCGTCAGGCCGTTTTTAATGGTGATCTCAGTCTGCATGGCAGATAAGGCCCATACGATTCCTCCCTCCACCTGTGCTTTTACCTGGCTGGGATTTACTGCCAGGCCGCAGTCAATCGCAGCAGTGATCTTGTTGATGGTGAGTTTCCCTTTCTTCAAAGATACATCGGCTACGATAGCGCAATATGCGGCATTATAGCTGGCACCTGCTATACCCTTACCGCTGTGCCTTTTGCTCTTTTTACCCCAATCTCCCTTGTCGGCTGCGAGGCGCAGGCATCCCTTTAACCTGGCAGGATATAGGTTTTCAGTGGTATACTCTGTTTTTTGCTCGATGATGTCGGCATCTATCAGGTGATTGAGTCTGAATTCCAGTGGGTCTTGCTTTGCCTGATGGGCCATCTCATCCATAAAGCTCTCCAGCCCAAGAATCCATTGGTGGGCTGCTACACTTCTCCATGACACATGTCCATTGAGGTATTTATCAGGCCTTATCGAGGTCATGCCCATGTTGGGGATGCTGTATGTCAGTGCCCTGAAAGCTCCGATTCCACCAAGGTGACCTTTATAATCTGCCGCGATAATGCGATTGTTTTCATCCAGCAGTGCTGTCCAGTGCTGAATATATTGATCGTGGTAGCGATTGGTACCAATGGTATCTTCCCTCGTCCACATAAGCTTTACGGGTTTTTTGATTTTCTGTGAGACCAGCACGGCCTCTTCGGTATAATCAGTGAAAAACCTTCTGCCAAAGCCACCACCAGACGGCAAGGCATGTATTGTCACCTGTTCTTCCGGTATTTCCAGCAGCTTGGCTATCCGGGCCTGATCAATGCCCGGGGCCTGCGTACCCAGCCATACCTCGGCTTTATCTTCATTTACATCTGCTGTGGCATTCAGTGGCTCCATACAGGCATTTACCTGGTAACCGTTCAGGTAGGAGTGTACTATAGGGGTTGCTCCCTCAGCCTTAAGATAGCTGTCAGGATTACCCTTTTCGAAGGTCCTCTTTTTAGGTACTTCCATTTTGGCCTCCAGTTCCCTGGCTACATCGGTGCAGCTCCTGTTTTGATTATCTCCCAGGTCCCATTCCACCTTGAGCTTTTTCCTTCCCTTAACGGCTGCCCAGGTAGAGGTAGCCACCACCACCACACCGGCCCTGACACCTCCCCAGTAGCCGTTTTCTTCACTTCGGGCATTGCCGTCATGACTATATACATCTATGACGCCTTTTACCTTTCGCGTTTCGGTATCATCAAAGGACTGTACCCGCCCTCCGAAAACCGGTACACGCTCTATCACAGCATAGACCATACCCGGCACCTCTTGATCCAGTGAATAAGGGTTTGTACCTGTGACTATTTTCTGCTGCTTGGGTCCGGCAATAGACTTGCCGATCAGCTTGTATTCACTTTTCGATTTGAGTTCAGGATCTTCAGACAAAGTAAAACCTGCAGCCCGGCTGGAAAGTGACCCGAAGCTTAATTTCCGACCTGTGGGTTTATGGACGACATGGCTGTCTTCAGTGAAGCATGTGGATGGAAGTACTTTCCACTCTTCGCTGGCAGCTTTGATCAGTACTTTGCGAGTGGCGGCAGCCGCTTTCCTCAAAGGTATCCAATTGGATGACAGGCCGTAACTGCCCCCGGTACCAGCCCACAGGCCATACTTTGTTACATTGCCCTCAGCCTGGTGAATAATAAGTTCTTTCCAACTGGCCCCCAGTTCATCCGCCAGTACCTGTGCCAGGGCTGTGGTTGTACCCTGACCAATTTCGTACTGTGTACTTACCAGTGTTACGGTGTTATCCGGTCTGATTCTGATAAAGAGGTTAGGTTCCCAAACTCCGGCTGAGTCACTGGCCAGCAATGAGTTTCCAGGTAAAAAAGTGCTCAGTACCAAACCACCTCCCGTGAGACCGGAGAGCTTTATAAAGTTTCTTCTGTTCATAAGGACTAGCTGTTTTCGGAGGCTCTTTTAATGGCTTTTTGAATGCGGGAGTAGGTGCCACAGCGACAGATATTGCCTTGCATAGCCGCTTTGATCTCACGGTCATTGGGGCGTTTCTTTTTCTGTAATAGCGCTGCCGCGGTCATAATCTGGCCTGTTTGACAATAGCCACATTGGGGTACATCTTCTGCCACCCAGGCTTCCTGCAGGGGGTGAAGTTCATCGCTGGAACCAAGCCCTTCAATGGTGGTGATGCTTTGGGTAGTGATAGATGAAATGGGAATAGAGCAGGAGCGTACCGCCACGCCATCCAGGTGCACTGTGCAGGCCCCACATTGGGCAATGCCGCAGCCATATTTGGTGCCAGTAAGCTTTAATCTGTCTCTTAGTACCCAGAGTAGTGGAGTATCGGGCTCATCATCCACACTGTATTGTCGATTGTTAATCAGGAGTGTTGTCATCGAAAAACTGTATTACGTAATCGCTTACGTAATACGAGCCTTTGACAAAAAAGCTTTAGGCTTCTGCCTAAAACCAATTTTTGATATACCTATAGCTCTATTTGCCCGACTAACTGCAGGGTGGGTTTTTGTTTACCCTTTGATTTTCATAAAGTCGTTGATAAAGTTGCAGAGGTAAACAAAGTCGTCTTCCAGATATTTCACTTTTTCACCGGTTAGCCCAAGCACTTTTATCTCTTCCTGATTATTGAGTAAGAGGTAATAAGTACCCGTGTGCAGTAAGCCCATCTTCAGCCTTATTGATTGCATAAAGCACCCTGGAGATGTTCGCGCTCTCAATCTCCAGGGGACCACCTTTCCTGCGTTCTATGCAAAACTTCTCAGGGGTTATGATCTTACGATACTTATTATCGATTTTCTTTTTGAAGTAGTTCTTGATTTCTATTCCGCCTGCTACAATGGCGGGAAGGCCAATAAGACCGGTATACCTCAATCTTCCATCTAAATCCAGAATGAGAATCACTACTACTATAGCGGCTACTCCTACGATGATGAGTCCAAGTCCGAAGGCCAATTTAAACACATTGTCCTTTGCTCTGCCGAGGACAAGCGTCTGGGATTGCTCATCCAGGTCAAACTTGAGGTTGTGTCTTTTTAGCTTGAGATTAAGTGTATAAATGCTCTTGGAATCCATCCTTATTTGTTCGGTTGTTGTGCTTTAAGCTCTATGCTTAATTTGAGCAATTAATTATCTTTCTTCACCATGGGGTAAGTAATGCCCAATTGCTCCAGATAGCTACCATACTTCTTTTCGTCATAGTAGAATTTTTCGAGTTGAGGTCTGAATTGGTCCATGATGCCTTTGTTGAGGTAGATCGGTGGATTGTCTTCAGCAGAAATCATGGGCTTATACTTGGTCTCTTTGCTCTGTACATTATTGAAGTAATCCCAGGCTTGCTCTACCAGCTCAGGCTTCAACAGAAAATCGAGGATGGTCATGGCTTCAGCTTTAGCACCTGCCGTGGCTCCTTTGTGCGCAATAGGAGTGGCCATGGCAATCGCATTGCTCCAGTGGTGTCCCTGCAGTCCGGGGATGTTAGAAGGGAACCTCATGGTGACGGTAGGCACTTTCCAGGAGACATCACCTATATCATCAGAACCACCACTTCGGGGAGTCCTTACCGGAAGCCCGAGACTGGAAAGCTTGGTGTTCAGTCCCTTTTTATTGTTGGACGATACTTCTGCTTGTACTGCTTTCGCCAGGATCTGATCAGCTTCACTCCATTCCGGCAGGCCCACGTCTTTGATGTTTTCATACATGGTTTCGGCAATCACCTTATTGAAGTGTCGGGGCCAGGCCGTACCCAAAATACGGGATGTCATTTTGGTATCAGTCATCAGTGCAGCACCGGCTGCAATATTGTTGGCATCCTCGTACATATCCATAATCCCCTCATAGGTCACATCTCTCAGGTAAAACCAGATAGAAGCTTTAGAAGGTACCACATTGGGTTGGTCACCCGCATCGGTAAAGATAGAGTGAGACCTTTTGAGGTAGTGGAGATGCTCACGCTTGTAGTTCCAGCCTACATTCATCAGTTCAGCGGCATCCAAAGCGCTTCTGCCTCGCCAGGGAGCACCGGCAGAATGAGCCGCCTCACCTTCAAAGCTATATTCGACAGAAATCAAACCGGTACCCGAGGCCTGCCCGTAAGACACCGACAAGTTGCTGCTCACATGGGTGAAAATGCAAAGATCAATATCATCAAAAAGGCCGTCCCTGGTATACCAGGCTTTGGCTGCCACAAGCTCTTCGGCTATGCCGGGCCATACAATCAGTGTACCTCCGATATTCTCCCGCTCCATGATTTGCTTTACCGCCAGGGCAGAGGTGATATTGAGCGGAATGCCGGAGTTGTGGCCTTCGCCATGCCCGGGGGCTCCTTCTACCATAGGCTTGTGATAGGCTACGCCAGGATATTGCGATGCTTTCGGAATACAGTCTACATCACTGCCAAGTGCGATCACAGGCCCCTCACCGTTTTTCCAGGTGGCAAACCAGGCGGTAGGAATTCCGGAGACTCCTTCTTCTATGGTAAAACCATTCTTCTTGAGTATACCCGTCAGATATTTCGAAGATTCAACCTCCTGAAAACCCAGCTCGGCAAAGCTGAAGATCTTATCGACCATTACCTGGGTTTGTTTGTGATTGTCTTCTACAATTTGAGAAGCTTCATTTTTGAGTTTTTCAATCTGCTTTTTAGAGTATTTCTTTTGAGCAGTTGCCTGGAGGCTGAGAAAGCACAAGCCAAAGCAGATCAGCCAAAGGCTGGTTTTAGAAGTTAATTTCATAAGTCGGTTGATAAGTCCTGATCCAAAATAGTGAATTCGCCCGAATAAGGTTGTACCCTTTACTTTAGAGGGATAAAGATTATGATTTGTGGAGGATGTATTCGATTTTTAAGAGAGTGTTTGTCTAAATACCTTGTTGATTTATAAGGTTTTAGGTCTTCTCTGCTGTTACTATATAGACCGAATCTTTTTATTTTGAACTGACCTGTCTTGATGCTTGATGTGAGATGGTCAGAATCTATCATTTGACCTGTTTAATTACCCATATCAGAATCTTAAGGCCTTTGCTGACAGGTCTGGTACTGATGTTAATGACATCTGAGCTTTTTTCGCAAACAAGCAGTACCCTGGGACGAGAATTTTACTTTTCATATTTACCCAATACAGGAATAGATGAGGACTATGAAATGAGTGTTTTCCTTACCTCAGAGGTCAATAGTTCGGGTACCATAGAGGTAATCGGATCAGACTGGTCTCAGGAATTTACGCTGATCGCGAATAATACATTAAGAGTTGATATTCCGGCTGAATTTCGTCTGACAGCCCATGAGATCATCGAAAGCAAAGGTGTTTATGTAAGCACCCTGGCTGATGTAACCGCTTACGCCTATAATCACATGGCTGGTTCTTCTGACGGCAGTATGTTGTTGCCGTTGCCCTCCCTGGATAAGGAATATATCATTAACACCTGGAAATCAGATTTAAACTCTTTTGATGATCGTACGCAATTCTCTGTGTTGAGCGCCAATAACGGAACAGAGATAGAAATTACCTTTTCGACAAATGTGATGTACGATGGGGTGAAACTACATGATGCAGGAGAGGTATTAAACCTCACACTCGACAGGGGAGAGTTGATCTATTTTGAATCTGAGATGGACCTGACGGGTACTATTGTGAAAATAGTGGGAGATGGTGCTGCTAATTGCAACAAACTGGCGGTCTTTGCCGGAAACAAGAACTTCAAAACGACTTCTCAGGGTGACGTGGGTACAGACCATGTTTATAATCAGCTCTACTCGGTGCGCGACTGGGGCAGGGAGTATTTTGTAGTACAGCACGAGACCCGTGAAACAGCAGATCCGGTGACTATCGTGGCCTCAGAAGACAATACCTTACTTGAGATTACAGGGGTATTGCCCATTGTGCTCAATCGTGGAGAGTCTTTCAGGTTTTTTGCCAAAATCGAGCATTATATCAAAGCCGATAAGCCGGTTTCTGTGGCCCATTTTACCTCTTCGGGAAGACATGACCTGCAAGAGCGCGGTGACCTCAAGGCTGATCCTTTTATGATGACGATCAGCCCGCTCAAACAGATTTCCAACGACATCCGCTTTAACGTAATTAATAGTCCGACCATTGAACAGCACTACCTGATAGCCGTCAGCCCCAGTGTCAGGCTGAATGTAGTGCTGGATGGAGTGGATATCTCAGATCAGTTTGAGCCTTTGAGTCTCGCTGGACAGTATTCTTTTGCGGCTATTCCTATCAGTCCGGGTGTACACCGGCTCGAGAGCAGAAGTGGTGTAGTGGCACACACTTACGGCTTTGGTGAAGAGGAAGGCATGGGTTATGCGGTGGGGGGCAACCTGGGCAATTTTGGTATCGACTTTCAAAGTATCAACTCAAACCTGGGACCGGGTCAGGTTTGTGCCGGTAATGATTTCAGTCTGTCCGTAAGCTCAGAAAGTGATATTCTCAGTGAGCTGTACACTTACTTTGCCTGGGATATGGGCGATGGCAATCTCATCGAAGGGGAATCAGTAAGCCATAGCTATGATACTCCAGGAGTGTATACCGTCAATTTATATGCCTCCAAATCGCCAATTGCCTGCAGCGATCTGACAGTGTCGCGGCAAATTGAAGTGATCGGAGCTGCTATAGATGAGATTGTAGGTCCCGCTGCAGTTTGCCCCAATGTTGGAGGGGTAGAATATATTCTGTCTGGTTCGGAGCCTGATTATAACTACCAGTGGTTTGTAGAGGGAGGAGACCTGCTAGCCACTTCCGGCCCGACAGCCGAGGTGGCCTGGACCTTTGGCGCTCCGGTAAACCGTTTGAAAGCCCTGTCGGTGTCACCACTGGGCTGTCAAAGTGATACGGTTTTTCTCGATGTCCGCTTTAATGAAATACTGGAACCAGTGTTACCATTGGGGGAGGCCTTTCTCTGTGGTGATTTTCTGAACATACCTTACCGCATACCCAACACCACAGGTTCGGTATATAGCTGGATTATTGAAGGCGGGCAGATTGCTTCCGGGCAGGGTACCAACGAGATCATTGTCAATTGGGACGGGGCGGGAAATCATAGGCTCTGGTATACAGAAAACTCTACCACCATTAGCACTTTATGCGAAGGTACCTCCCCTCAGCTAAATGTGATTGTCAGTGAGCAAATGGATATTGAGATTAGTACAGATGCTGTTTCCTGCTTTGGGCAAAATGATGGGAGCGCCAGCCTGAGTGTAACTGGCGGTGTTGGGCCTTATAGTATCGAATGGGAGACCGGCTCTACCCAAAATACAATCAGTGGCCTGGCGGGAGGTAGCTATGAGGTAGCCATTACAGATGGCGTGGGCTGTCAGGTTATACGCAGTGTGGTAGTAGATGAACCCGAGGTGCTGTCGGGGTTTGTGGTGGCTTATGATGCCAATTGTGGTGAGGCGACCGGAAGGGCAGAGGCAATTGTTTCAGGAGGCTCCGGTAACTATAGCTATCGCTGGAAAGACAATTTTGTGAATGAAGCTGAGATCGCTGGTCTTGGAGCCGGCAATTATAGCCTGGTGATCAGAGATGACAAGGGCTGTGAGCTGATTCTCGATTATAGCATTGCAGTACCTCAGCCAATGGAGGTACAATTTGAGATGGAAAGTCCCTGTCCTGATACCACAGACGGACGTATGTCGCTGGTGGTCTCAGGAGGGACCGGGCCCTATTTGTTTGAATGGGAAATTGCCCCTGACCATCATGGAAGCACGCTGGAAAACCTGCCCGGAGGTGGCTATCAGGTGACTGTTACTGATGGAGAAGGTTGTACGCTCTCCGTTACGGGTGAATTACTGGAGCAAGCCCCACGTGTGACCATCCCCAATTCATTTAGCCCCAATGGAGATGGAATGAACGAGGAGTTCAAGGCTGTTTATAACTGTGCCATAGACTTTCAGATGCTGGTCTACAACCAGTGGGGTAATATCATTTTCTACTCTCAGGATATTGCCACGGGTTGGAACGGTACCTATGAGGGGCAGCACGTGCCTTCTGGTAACTATACCTACCGGATCATATACGGAGGTGAGGTGAATGGGAATGTCTATCAGGAAATCATCAATGGCAGGGTAAGAGTGATCAAGTGAGTCTGCCGAAGATTACTCGTGCCTCAATGCCAATACAGGGTTTTGCAGGGCTGTTTTGGCCGACTGAATACTGACGGTGACAAAAGTAATCAGTAGGACCAGGACACCGGCCAGCCCGAAGATGACGACATTAATCGAAGTGCGGTATACGAAGGTGTCGAGCCAAAGTGAGATACAGTAGTAGCTGAGGCTACCCGCAACGATGGTGGCAATGCCAATCAGCAGAAGAAACTCCCGATTCATAAGAAAGAGAATCTGCCTTAAAGGAGCTCCCAATACCTTGCGAATGCCTACCTCCCTGGTTCTTAGCTGGGCCATATAGGCAGAAAGACCGACCAGTCCCATAATAGCGAGTGTTACCGCCAGTACAGATAAAACCATACTCAATGTTCCGGCTTTTTGCTCCTGCACATAGGCTGCCTGTATGTCGTCATCCATAAATTCAAGGCGTATGGGCGATTCGGGCATTACGGTATACCAGGCATCTTCTATTGCCTCAAAGGCTGCCGTAACATTTTGCATATTGATTTTCACCAGGATGTTTTCATAACCCCGCCTCAACGATTTACGCGCAAAGATGAACTGGGGAACAATTTCTTCATGTAACGATAGGGCATGGTAGTCTTCAAATACACCGGAAATGAAATTGTCTCGTCCGTTGGTACCCGGATTAAAGGTGATCTTTTTACCGATAGGATCGTCCCACCCCATTACTTCTACAAATTTTTCACTAACCAGCAGTGAAATGTCAGGTAGCTGATCGGGAGTCTTTTCAAAGAAATCTCCATAAGCCCCCTGTACACCCATTACCTCGAAATAATCGAAATCTGTGGCGAATGAGAGTGCATCATTTCTTACCTCATGGCCCTCGGCCTGGTAGGCAAGCCCGAAGGTTTCCGTACCAGGCGGGGTGCCGGTGGTAAAACCCAGAATGTGGGGACTGCTAAGGCCAAGTGTCTTGATCGCATTGTATTTGTCGGCATCACCCAGGTCATAAATGTTCGATACTTTCACGATTCCCTCACGGTCAATTCCCAGGTCTTTGTTTTTAATAAACTGAAGCTGCTGATTAATAAAATAGGCTCCGGTGCCTAAAAATATCACTATGGTGAACTGAAGGGTGAGCAATACTTTTCTCGATCTCAAACCACCGGAGTCCGCCAGGTTTTCCTTAAACAGCTTTAGAGAAGAGATATGGCTCATGGTCAGCACGGGGTGGAGGCCTGCGACCAGGCTGCTAAGCAGTGCAATAAGCAGGAGCAGACCAATATGTTGGGTAGAAGAGAGGAAGAGGTTTTCAAGGGGTACCTCTGTGAAGTTCCGAAAGGCCGGGAGAAGTGCTTCAATGATCAATAAAACTACCGGCAGCGTCAAAAAGGCCATAAGTACCGACTCCAACAGAAACTGACCCGCCAATGCTTTTTTGGAACTGCCGAGCACCTTTCTAATGGCCATTTCTTTGGTACGGGCTCCGTAAATGGCTGCGGAAAGGTTCATATAGTTGGTACAACTGATGATCAGAATGATGATTGCAATGCCGGTAAAAAGGAAGAGATAGCGCTTATCGCCTGGTGGTTTGAGTTCAAAGGTAAGTGGCTTGGCAAAGTGAATTCCCTCAAGGGGTTGTAGCCCGATCTGGTGGTAGGGAAATCGGTTTTCGGGTAAGTCCAGGTTAACAATTTTTTCCTCAAGCGCTGCGATGTCCGCATTGTCCTGAAGTACCACATAGGTAAATACTCCATAAAAAGTCACATCGGCTGCGATCATCATATTAAAGGTCAGGTGGGTATTGGAAGGCAGGTCTTTCATGATACCGGAGACTTTCAGGGTCAAAGTATCCCATTGTATGATCTTGCCCACATGGGGTGCTTCACCCAGAAGTCTTTCGGCAGTTGATTCGGTTAATACCACAGAATTGGGCTCTTCCAGCATGGTGGCCTGGTTACCCTCCAGTGTGTTGAAGTTGAAGATGTCGAAAAATCGTGAGCCGGGATTGGTCACCATGGTACGGGTACCAAAACGCTTATCTCCATAAGAGGCAAAGTGTTGCGGAGTTCTGCGAAACTTCACCATCTTTTCTATTTCAGGAAACTGGTCCGTTTCAAGCTGTATGGCATAGTCATTCAATACCGAGGGAAACCAGGCTCTATGGTTGATCTCCCCGGTGACCCTGTAGGGGTTTTTGGAGTTGAAATGGAAATTGTCGTAGCTCAGTTCGTGGCTGGCATAGAGCAGCACCAGGGCGCAGCATGACAGCCCCAGGCTAAGGCCGGTAAAATTGATAAGCTGATAGCGTTTCTGTTTTTTCAGGTTTCTGAAGGCTACCACAAAATAGTTAGACAGCATGGCGATTGTGTTGGGTGATGAATAGCGTTTTTTTCGCCCTAGCAGGCTGAATCTCATAAAGCGAAGTCCGTTATAAATGAAATGCAGATCAGATCTGAACTTGCTCTTCCGCTGACGGTTGAGCTCATATTGCTCGAGCAAGTCTCCGATAATGCTCTCGTACAAGTGTTCCGGACAAACTCTTTCCAGCAGCTTTATTAACCAATGTGAAGGACCGGGGCTTGCAGGCATAAGCTTCGATTTAATTGAGTTCAGGAACAAGGTTCCACAGCGCCTGTCTTTTTTGTTGGGTATCTTTCAATAGACTGATGCCCGCTTGAGTGAGCTGAAAGATGCGTTTTCTGCGACCGCCCCTTTGAGCCGTGGCCCCCCCAACTCTCGATTTTACATACCCTTTGTCTTCCAGCCGGTAGAGGGTGATATGTACTGCACTCAGATTCACATCCCTGTCCATTCTGAGCTTGATTTCCTCAACAATGTTGATGCCATAGGCGTCAGCTTGTAACAGGGCACAGGTGACCATAACCAATTCTTCAAACAGCTTATATTTTGTAAAACAAATGTATTTATATATATTTTGTAAAACAAATAAAACGAACCTGGTTCTTATGGTTGGTTGATATCAGTAATGGTTTTCGCAGTCTTAAAGGCACTGGAGTCTGCTGCGCTGAGTGCTTTTTTCTTGTAGCAGGTAAATTCGTATTCGATCAGTTCTTCGACCGGTTTTGGTGGTTCTTTCGGAAAGTAGCGAGGTTGTGCTTTCTTCAGCTTTTCGCGGTGTTGTGCAAATTGGTAATCATCTGCCGCCCTGAAGGTGAGGGCCAACAGAAAGGGGAAAAGGCAAAGAAAAATGAAAATGTATGTATGCTTTCTACTCATTATTGTCCAACCCGCTTATCGTGATACATAGTGGAAGAAGTGCTTTTCACTTTCCAGCCATCGCTCATTTTTTCTGACACTTACTAAGCCCGCAGTTTTTGTGCCATCCTTGTACGTGAAACTGGTTTTTCTCCATTCCAGTATACCTTCTGCTGTCACGCGACTGATGGATTCTTCTGTTCGTTCTCCCTGGGAGTTGTAGTTATAACTGGTGATCAGTGACTTTTTCCAGGTGCCCTCTCTCATTTGAAAACCCGTTTTTTCCACCAGTTTCTTCCCTTCAAACAGGTACTCGTCTTTATAGCTTTTGCTCCATGTTCCGTCTTTCAGGTTATAGTAAGTCTGGTCAGATTTAACGGAGCCCGCCTGTTCGTAAGTTGTGCTGTTCTTACGCGAGAGCTTCCATTCGCCTTCCCTGAACTGATCAATTAGCTCATTGATCAATCTGTCATGCCTATCCCTCTCTGCT
This sequence comes from Roseivirga sp., assembly GCA_021404565.1. Classification (GTDB taxonomy): domain Bacteria; phylum Bacteroidota; class Bacteroidia; order Cytophagales; family Cyclobacteriaceae; genus Roseivirga. The sequence goes on from JAAWWF010000042.1 coordinate 82,903, forward strand.
CTGAACCGTAAGTTGGATATCCATTTTCCATCCTTCCATTGATAGAAGATCCGTTCCTTTTCCAGACCGCTTTGCTCATCATAGCTAAAGGCCATTTTAGTCTGATTATTCCAGGCAGCGTCTTTCATCTGCTGGTATATGGTTTGGCTGATTCTACCCTGCGCATCATAGCTGTTCAGCTCTTGTCGGGCATCTTTCCAGCTACCTTCCGACTGATACTGGATTACTTTTTTTGCCAGTAAACCCTGTGCGGTGAGCTCAGCTTGAAAGGAGATGCACATGCCGAGAATAACCTGTAACAGACTTTTGATAAGCGTTTGATTGAGCTTTTTCATGGTTGTTGTTTTGAGTTTGACTGGGCTCGGTTATTCGTGTCTTAGGGCGACTACCGGATTCTTTGCGGCCGTTCTGGCTGACTGCAGGCTTACGGTCAATACTGTGACAAAGAGCACGGCAATACCGGCTCCTGCAAAGGTCAGCAGGTCTACATGAATGCGATAGGCGAAACTGCCCAGCCATTGGGAGACGGCATAGTAACCCACCACTCCGGCCAGTCCCGTGGCTATCAGCAGAGAGGGGAGAAACTCCTTATTGAAAATCATCAGTAAGCTGAGCAGGGGAGCGCCCAGTACCTTGCGAATGCCTACCTCTTTGGTTTTAAGTTCACTGATATAAGCTGTTAGCCCCACTAATCCGAGCACTGCCAGACCAATGGCCAGTGCCGACAGGATGATACTGAGCTTTGCTGTATGTGCATCGTTTTGATAGGCCTTCTGAATATCCGTTTCCATAAGCTCAAACCGTACGGGACCCTCAGGAACAAATTCATCCCAGACATTGCTGATGTAATCCAGCATTGCGGCCATATTCACGGCATTTACCTTTACGAGTATGTTCTGGTTTACATACTCCCGGTTGTCTCTGGCAAAGAGGAGCATTGGCGTTACATCCTGATGTAGTGAGAAAAAGTTATAGTCTTTGAAAACTCCCCTGATCTCATGATAGCGAGGTTCAGGGCTGTCAGGTCTGGTATTGATTCGCTTACCGATGGGGTTGTCCCAACCCAGCTTTCTTACCAGGGCTTCGTTTACCAGCAGAGAGCTTCTGGGGTGCTCGTTGGAAGCCTCACTGAAATATGGTCCCTCCAGTCCTTCGATGTCCAGCACCTGGAAGTAGTCATGATCTGTACCCGCACTTAAGGCATCGCTATACGCTACCTCTGACCCCTCCGGTTGATAATTCATGGTATAATCTTCATCACCGGGAACATAGCCTTGTGAAACCCCTGATATGGATGGATTTTCCATCAGCCTGTTCTTCAGGTTTCTGATATTATCCGCTCCCTGAAGTGCCCAGGCTTGCTTTATTTTTATCACCCCTTCTGCTTCAAACCCCAGGTCTTTGTTGGCCATGAATTGCAGTTGCTTGTTGGTGAAATAAGCCATGGCCCCCAGGCCGATCAGCAAGGTGAACTGTGTGGTAATCATTACTCTCCTCATCAAAAGACCTCCGCGAAGCGATTTACTCTCTCTGCGAAACAGGTTGAGAATTTTGAGCTGAGGCAGTACAAAGGACGGATAGATGCCACCCAATACCCCGGTCAAAACGGCTATAGAAACCAATAACAGAATGCTTACAGGATCGGAAACGAATTTGTTTTCCAACTCAATGCCGATGAAATTATTGAATTCCGGCAGCAATGATTCTATAATGAAAATAACTACGGGCAGGCAGAGACAGGCGATGAGGACTGACTCAAACATAAACTGAAATGAGAGCTGGCCTTTGCTACTTCCCAACACCTTGCGCATGGCTATCTCGTTGCTGCGTTTTGAATACAGTGCTGATGACAGATTGGTATAATTCGTCACCGAAATCACCAGGATGATCAGCGCAATGAGTGAAAAAATAAAGAGCTGTGTCTTGTTGCCACCTTTTTTGAGTTCAAAAGTCATTTTCGAATTCAGGTGAATGCTTTCCAGGGGCTGCGCCTTTATTGCCGCAAGAGAGTCATACTCGTTCAATCCCAGGTTGAGTTGCTGGATTTTATCAGCCACCAAATCAGCATTTGTGTTGCGATTTATATTGGAATAGAAAATGGAGGAGCCGTTACTTCTGTCTAAATAAGTAGGATGCACAATCAACTGCTCGAATTCGAGGTGGGTGTTGGTTGGCAGATCTTCGATCACTCCGGTAACCTTAACCAGCAGACTATCGAATTTAAAAGTTTGGCCTACTGCCCCTTGTCCGGGGAAATATTTTTCAGCCAGAGAGGCAGTGAGTATGGCGGTATTGGGTGCAGAAACGAGGCTTTCAGGATTTCCCTGAAGCAGCTTGAAGTCAAACAAATTGAAGAACCGTGAGCCCGGCTCTAAAATCAACGTCTTGTTGGTATTGAACTTTTGATTACCCACCGTGCTGTACTTTGAGGGTGTTCTTGATATCCTGACCATATTGGTCATACCGGGGAAGGGGTGCTTCATCAGCTCTTGGGTATATTGAATTTCCATGGAGGGAATCCAGGGACCATACACCCTTTTACCGGCAAAACGATAGGTATCTTCAGGGTTGTGGTGAAAACTATCGTAGCTGGACTCATGCTGAACATAGAGAACGACCAGGGCACAACAAGACAAACCAATGGTGAGTCCGGTAAAGTTGATCAGGTGATAGAGCTTTTGCTTTCTGTAATTTCGAAGGGCGATTTTTAAAAAACTTCTGAGCATGACGGTGGGTTTGTGTTGTTTTGAATTGGATGCTTATTCGTGTTTGAGGGCCATAACAGGATCGATCTGGGCAGACTTAACCGATTGCAGTGCGGTGATCATAAAAACAATCGAGTACACCAATGCGGCTGCCGCAATAAAGGTGACAGGGCTTAGGGCTATGGCATAGGCGTAATCATTCAGCCAGGTACTTACCAGCCAATAGCTGAAGGCACTGCCGATGATGGCCGAGAAAAGTATGGCCAGAAAGAGCTGACGGTTGAGTAAGGCGATAATCTGTAGCAGGGAAGCTCCCAGTACTTTTCGCACCGCTATTTCCTTAGACTTAAGGCCTGTAACATAGATCATAAAGCCGATCAGGCCCAGCAGAGAAAGTACCACGGCCAATACCGAGAAGGTTACACTCACCTGACCGGTCTGTCGCTCTTTGGCATACATGCGTTTTACTGCTTCGTCCATCAGGTCGTATTCCAGGGGGACTGAGGGAACTACCTTGTTCCATTCCTCTGCAATGATATCCGTAACTTCCTGTAGGTTGTCAGTAGAGGCCCTTATCAGCAGATTGGTGTTGACGAACTGTGGGTCAGGCCTTAAAGAGATGATCTGAGGGGTTACTTTTTCCTTTAGTGTGAAGTAGTGAAAATCTTTGAATACGGCCGAAACCTGTCGATGCAGCTCGTTTTGTGAGCCTGGTCGCAGAATCAGCTTTTTGCCAATGGGGTCGTCTTGCCAGCCAAAACGCTCGATAAAGCTTTCATTGACCAGCGATACGATTTGCCCGTCCTCAGCTGACTGGAGTACGGTTTTAAAATCTCCAGCTGTGATGTTCATACCCATTACATCGAAGTAGTCGATGTCTACCCCATAAGAGAGCAGGTTTTCGTAAGTCTGGTCAGAACCTTCGGGTTTGTAGGCCAGAGGGTTGGAGCCATCACCCATCATGGGCCCAAAACTTACTCCGGCTACCTGGGGGTGTGTGAGTAGCTGAGATTTTAAGAGCTGGTAGTTTTTATATTCCCCGATTGAGAAGGCATTGGTTACCTTGATCACCCTGTCCGCATTGAAGCCCATGTCTTTGCTGTCCAGATAGTCTATCTGCCGGTTCATAAACCAGGCTGAGATGCCAAGGGTAAAGAGCAAGATGAACTGAACAAAGATGAGTGCATTGCGCAGCTTTACGCCACTGCTGTTGTTTACCGCAGATTTACTCTTAATCAGCTCGCTGATTTTGGTTCTGGTGAGCAGGGTAGCGGGGTAGGCCACCGTGATTATGCTCAGGGTAATCACAAAAGCCAGGGTAACCGCCCAGTAGATAGGGGAGCTCAATAGCTTGTTTTGCAGGTTCACCTCAAGGAATTCACTAAAAACCGGCAGCAGAAAGTACAGGCCGAGTATTACCAGCGGAATGGTCATAAAGGTCATAAGTATTGACTCCCAGATAAAGGCGCGAATGATTTGAGAACGTGATTCTCCCAATACCTTGCGCATACCTATTTCCAGACCCTTGCTGCTATAAACAGCCAGGGAGAGGTTAATGTAGTTGGCAACGGCAATCAGCAGAATCAGCCCGCCAATAATCATAAAGACCGTGAGTTGTAGGATATCGCCCTTGCCTCCTGAACCGAAGACAGCATCAGATCCGAAATAGATGTCTTCTACAGGCATCAGGCGTACCTCGGAGAGCGTGTGAAACTCATCCCGGGCCACGTCCATATCCTTAATCTTGACTTCCAGCCCAGTCGGATCAGCATCGTTTACAAGCTGTATATAGCTCTGCGTATGGAAATGATCCTGACCAAAAGTGACCGGGTTGGCATACAATATGTTGAAGTCAAGATGGCTGTTGGTGGGCAAGTCTTCTATTACCCCGGTGATTTTGAGGGGAATGGAGTCGTATTTAATCACCTGACCGAGAGGGGAGGTCTTGCCGAAGTATTTTTCTGCGGTAGAGGCCGTAATTACAGTGACATAGGGTTCATTCAGGAAGGTTTCCCGGTTGCCTAGTAGTTCTTTGAAACTAAACAGTTCGAAAAAATCGGAACCAGGCTTGGTCTGGTAGATTTTCTCCTCTGAATAGCGCTGGTTGTTATAGCTTAGAAAGGCCCGCGGATGTCCGTTTAGCTGCACTACCGTCTCTACCTCGGGGTAACGGCCTGAAGTAAGTTCTTTGCCATGTTCCATACCAATATTGGAAAACCAGAGGTCGTTGTTGGTGATGGCTTCCAGTCGATAGGTGTTTTTTACATCCTTATGAAAGCTGTCATAGCTGAACTCATGATCTGCATAAAGCAAAATGAGCATAGCGGCTATCATGCCTAATGACAGGCCTAGAATGTTGAGACTGTTGAGCAGCTTGTCCTTTAAAAAATTCCTAACGAGGAGGTTGGTAAAAATCCTGAGCATGTCGCAATGTTTGTATGAACTTACGGGCCATGCGACTCAGGGTGGATTAATAGAGAGTTAAGCTTACTTAGCGAAAGATTAAATTGGTTAAGGAAAAGTTAAAATCGAACGCAAAGGTTTAAAATCACGTATTTTCGATAGACGATAAAGCCATGAATCTCTCAAAAAAGGCAATAACATTTGTAATAGGGCTGGCATCACTGGCACTGATCGGGCTTGCGGTAATTCAGGTACGCAACCTGAATTCATCGATAGAGACCAATCGCCATATTTTCCTGCAGACGGTAGATCTGTGCTCCGGTAAAATCGGAGATCTTTTCGGTAAAGACCACCACTACGCCTCCTTACTCTTTGATGCTGTTAAGCATGTAAACAAAACAGGGGAGCTCAATGATCCGAAATTGGATGGTCAGATTCGTGAACTGGTGGATAATGTATTCAGGGAGTTTGGTCTGGATCTGTCTTATGAATATGCCGTATACAAACATACAGATATGGAGACCCCTGATGGAGCTCCTATTTTTAGCTTTGTGCTCGGAGACGAGGGCAGTAGTCTCGATTTTCAATTAAGGGATTGTACCAATCCTCAGGACCGTGGGCATGCCTGGTCTACACTCACCTGTTCCAAGGGCTTTGACGAGGACGAAGGCTATCATCTGGCCGTTTTCTTCCCCAATCAGGAGACTTATATATTCGCTCAGTCAAGCGGAGCACTTATGTTGTCAGTAGTCTTTATCCTGCTGCTACTTTGTTGTTTTGCATATACACTGATTGTCATTCAGCGCCAGAAAAAACTGTCTGTGATTAAGAACGACTTTATCAATAATCTGACCCACGAATTCAAGACTCCCATCGCTTCTATCTCGCTGGCTACCAGTATGCTGAAGCGCAAAAAAGAAGAGGTGGACGAGCGAAAAAGGGCCAATTACCTGGATCTGATCGAAAACGAAAGTAAGCGCCTGGAAGGGCAGGTAGATAAGGTGCTGCAGATAGCCATGATCGACTCCGGTAATTTTTCTCTCAATAAGAAAGAGCTGGATGTTCACGAGATCATTCATCGTGTAGTAGCCAGCATGAACCTGGTGGTGAACAAGCGCAAGGGAGCGATTAAACTGATGCTCAATGCGGCAAGTGCTAAGGTAATGGCAGATGAAACCCACCTGGTCAATATCATCTACAACCTGGTGGACAATGCCCTGAAATATACCGTGGATATTCCTGAAATTCTGATAACTACAGTGGATAGCGATCAAGGGATAGAAATATCTATCAAGGACAACGGTATCGGTATCGGAGAAGAGATTCAGAAATACATTTTTGATAAATTCTACAGGGCCGAAACCGGCAATGTGCACAATGTAAAAGGCTTTGGTCTAGGGCTGAGCTATGTGAAAAAGATCATTGAGGCCCATAGTGGTAAGATTGCCTTGCAAAGCAAGCTTAATCAGGGCAGTGAGTTTCGTTTGTATTTTCCATTCAGTTGATTTTTATGGGTAGGATTCTTTTGGTAGAAGACGATGACAGCTTCGGGTATATCTTAAAAGAGTATCTGGACATTCATGACTTTTCAGTCACCTGGGAGCAGGATGGTGAGGCCGGGCTTCGGGCTTTTCAGCAAGGCGTTTATGATCTCTGTATCCTGGATATCATGATGCCTTTGAAGGATGGTTTTACCCTGGCCAAGGAGATTCAGGAGCAGGACCCTGAGGTGCCTTTTATTTTTCTTACTGCCAAATCACTTAGGGTAGATAAGCTCAAAGGCTTTAGGCTAGGCTGTGATGATTATGTGGTGAAGCCCATTGATGAGGAACTCTTTATCGCTCGCGTGAAAGCCATTATCAAACGCTCGGGAGACAGCAACGGGGCACAACAGTCACTGGCACACAGGATCGGGAAATACCTTTTTGATCCGGCCAATCAAACCCTGGTACTTGGTGAAAACGTACAGCGGCTGACCACCAAGGAAGCCAAGCTTTTACAACTGCTCTGTGAGAAGAAAAACCAGGTACTCGATCGCAATAAAGCCCTGAAAACTGTCTGGGGTGAGAGCGACTTTTTCAACCGCAAAAGCATGGATGTTTTTATCCATAAGCTCCGTAAATACCTGGAAGAAGACGATTCAGTGAAGATCACCAATGTGCACGGTAAAGGCTTTGTGTTGGAGGTTTAGGAATGTGGCAGTCGTCCGACCACTCTGAGTGGTCAGACGACTACGCAACAATCATCCCGCCTCCTTATTCAGCAGAGTTCGACAAAAATCCAGAAACACCTGCAAATCATTGAAGTTGGTGACATAACCAATGGAAACTCTTACAGCTCCTCGTTTTTGACCCATAAACTCGATCAGATTGAAGTAGTCCTTGGCACCATCCTGTCTGAAGTAGGCCTGAAGCTTTTCGGCCTTTAGCTGGTGATTGGTTTCGTCAATTCCCGGATTACAGAAGCAGCCGGTTCGAAGAGAAATGTTCTGCTCGAAAGCCGCCTGCTCAATGCTGATAAAATCATGAAGTCTTCCGAAGGAATCATAAAAGTTCATGGCCAGGGTGCCTCCTCGGTTTTCACCGTTTTGAGGTCCGTAGATTTCTATCAGCCGCTGACCATTTTTATGCCTGAGCTTGACCAGCTCACGCAGCAGGTACTCTGTAAGACAGGCTACGCGGGTGTTGATCTGCTGGATACCAATAGCCTCGATATATTCCAAGCCTGTTTTGATGGCGGGGATGTCCAGGTAGTTGACCGTGCCTTCCTCAAAGCGAGCGGCTTCCTTTTCCAGGTAGTGGCCATCACCCTGTACGGATACAATGGTAATCGTACCCCCTGCAAAAGAAGGTTTTTTAAGCTTTTCAAAGGCCGTTTTCTTCACGAGCAGCGCTCCCAAACCAGTGGGGTAACCAAAGATTTTATAGAAGGAGACTGCCACAAATTCAGGTTGATGCATAAGCAGATCCAGCCGGTCACTGGGCACAAAAGCCGCAGCATCGAGCAGTACATCCCAACCCAGAGACTGAGCTTCCTCAATCCATTCCAGATTGTGCTTGACTCCGGAAACGTTGCTCTGAGCAGGGAAGGCAAAGAGTTTGTTGTTTCCTTCCTGCTGCTTAAGGTTTTTCGAAAGCGCAGACCTGTCTATTCGCAGGTCTTCATCGAGCGGACTGTATTGAAATGGACAACCTTTGGCCCGGGCAAACTCCCTGATTCCATTGACAGAGTTATGATTGTCAAAGGTCATCAGGAATTGTCCCTCTTTGGTAAAAGGATAGCATTCACCTACAATTTTGACAGCCGCAGAAGCATTGGCTGTGAATATGCAGATATAGTCATCTCCGGCATTGAAGTAATCGAGTACCTTTTGCCGGGTAGCCTGAATGTGTGATTCTGCCAGGGCAGAGCTGGGGTTGATAGAGTGAGGATTACCCAGGATGGTAGATGACAGAAACTCCTGATGCTTTATGACCTGACTCTCTCCAAAGAGGTGCCCTCCAGTATAGTCGAGGTAGACGTGCTTCTGTTCGTCCAGCTTCTTAAAATCTACATCGCGTAACTGGTCTATGTCAGTAGTGGAGGCATAATCGGGGAAATCGCTTAAAAACTGCTCATAATGTGACAGACCGATGGCATTACGGTTTTTTTGAAGAAAGGGGAGGGCGTTGAATAACCTGAGCATTTTCATTGATTTGGGACGAATAAGGTGTTTTTACAAGAGAGTTCGCTGTCGGGGGTGTTTTTCCAGGCATTGAGGCCTCCCATCAGATTTCTGATTTTGGTAAATCCATTGTCAGCAAGGATTTTACTTACCCTGGGGCTCCTGGCACTGATGGAGCAATGGACGAGAATCTCTTTGTCTTTATAGGCTTCCAGTTCATCCAGGCGCTGGTTGATCTCCCTGATGGGAATGTTGATCGCGTTTTTAAAATGTCCGAGCTGAGATACTTTCCCTTCAAACTCAGCGGCCGATCGCACATCTAAGAGCAGAAGATCGGGGTTGGCCTGAATAAGGTTACAGAGCTGGTTTGCCGTAATGTTCATATAGTTGAGCCCTTCATTGGGATTGATCGTATTGATGAGCTTCATGCCGCAGGTTTTACAATTACCGGGACCATGTACCAGCTTGTCATCGTCTTCGCAGCCACAGGGAGTACATTTGTAAATGGGCCCGGTGCTTTTGGTAGTTTGTGCCTGGGTTTTCTGTGAAAGTACCAACAGCAGTGCCAGCAGCACCCCTACCACAATCATCAGGCTTTTGATATCTTGAGCTTTTATTTTCATAAACATATTTCTGATTTGACCTTGAGTTCAAAGCTAGAGAAGGCAGAAGGGTAGTTGGGCGAATGAGACGTTAAGCCCCGTTAAAGAGACGTTAAATGTGTTAATGAAAGGTTAATGGGCGTTTTGCATATTTTGAGATGCTTATTTTTGAATAAATATTGACAGTTGAGATTCTCTAAGTGGACCATCTATATCGTGATTGCTGCTGTGGCTCTATGCATGGCAGGGCTTATCTATGTACAGCTTAGAATCTTTAAGGCTGATGTGAAGGTTTATGAGCAACAGTTCAATCTGACCATTCCGGAATACCTCAGCGAGTTGCAGGACGAAATCAGGCATGATGAAGCCTGGGTCAATATGGTCAACGAATTTGACGGTGAACAGGAGGCCTTTACCATCGAATCCTTCGAGAAGCGCCCGGGAAATGAGATTCTTGGAAGGCTAAAGGATAAGATCGATTTTGTATTTGAAAAGAATAACCTCAGTATTGAGTATGAGATCAAAGGGCTGATCGCCTCTAACCATCGCTGCTTTTATTATTCCGAAGAGATGGATAGGACACTCCATCCTTTTATCAATGAAGTAACCCCCACAGATCATTTTCTTTGTCTCTGTGGACCCAGCCCGGGTGCCTCTCACGGTAGCCATGGAGCAGGTAATTACACAGCCTTTGATATCAGCTTCAACTACCCCAATTTCATCTCAGAAAATGCAGCCATGCTGCGGGTTACCATCCTCTTGCTCTTAGTCCTTGTACTGGCATTTGCTTATACCGTGATCACCATCAACAGGCAGAAAAAACTCTCACAGCTTAAAAATGATTTCATCAATAACCTGACACACGAATTTAAAACGCCCATTTTTTCCATATCACTGGCCTCCGGGCTTTTGAAGAGATCTGAAAAGGTAAAGGAATCAGAGAAGCTCTTTAAGTATGCCGAACTGATCGATAATGAAGGGCAGCGGCTCAAAAGCCAGGTAGATAAAATCCTGCAAATGGCCCTGATTGATTCTGGTAATTTTAAGCTTGAAAAGAAACAACTGGACCTACATGAGCTGATTGGCAAAGTGGCCAAGAACTTTGAACTGGTGGTAAATGAACGGGATGGATTGCTCAAGCTGGATTTGCACGCTGACATGCATGTGATTGTAGCAGATGAAACACACCTCAACAACATCATCTATAACCTGCTGGACAATGCTGTAAAATATACAGACGAGAAACCTGAAATTACCGTCAGCACTGTTGATTCGGACAAAGGTATTGAACTCAGAATCAGCGACAATGGGATAGGAATGGGAGAGGACGTACAAAAATTTGTCTTCGACAAATTCTATCGGGCTGAATCGGGAAATCTACACAATGTAAAAGGTTTTGGTCTTGGGCTGAGCTACGTGAAAAGTGTGATTGATGCGCATAAAGGCCGGATTATCCTGGACAGTAAGCGCAATAAGGGAAGTGAATTCAGTATTTTTTTACCCGCTAAATGATGAGTGATAAAACGAGAATCCTCCTGGTAGAGGACGATGCTAATCTGGGATACATTCTGAAGGAATACCTGGACGTATACGACTTTGATGTAGACTGGGTCAAGGATGGCGAAGCCGGACTCGATCAGTTTAAGCGACTTAAGTACGACCTCTGTATCCTGGATGTCATGATGCCCAAAATGGATGGTTTTACACTGGCCGGGAAAATCAAATCTTTTGCCCCGGAGGTCCCCTTGATTTTTCTTACCGCAAAAGCATTGAAGATTGATAAACTTAAAGGCTTTAAGCTGGGAGCCGATGATTATATCGTAAAACCGGTAGATGAGGAGGAATTGATCGCCAGAATCAATGCAATTATCAAACGCAGCGGTCAATTACAGGAGGAGCATCAACCCTCACTTTTTCAAATTGGCAATTACGAATTTGATTATGCCAATCAATCACTCGCCCGCAACGGTAAAAAGCAGCTCATTACCACCAAAGAGGCTGAAATCCTCAGGCTCCTGTGTATCAACAAAGGCAAGCTGCTCGACAGGCAAACTACGCTGAGAGAGCTATGGGGTGAGAGTGATTACTTCAATCGCAGAAGTATGGATGTCTTTATTTCCAAGCTGCGCAAATACCTTAGTGACGACCCTGCCGTGAAGATTACCAATGTACATGGAAAGGGCTTTGTCTTAGAAGCTCCCTGAAGCTAATTCTCATTTCTCTACAGTGTAAAGAATCTCTCCATTGGTAGAGGGATTTGCTGAATTTATTTCTTTTACAATTTGTATAGAAATAGAAAAGACCTAGATTTGTTTTACAATTTATATACTAATGAAGAAGACTTATCTTGGCGAATTTGAAGAAGTAGTGCTTACCATGGTGGGGGTGATAGGAGAGGGCGCCTATGGCAATAGAATTGTTGAAGAAGTAGAGAAGCAGCTCAATCGTTCAGTCAACCTCAGTGCGGTACACATTACACTTTACAGGCTTGAGGACAAAGGGCTTGTTAGTTCTGATATGGGAGGTGTCACCTCCTCAAGAGGCGGGAGACGCAAGCGGTTTTTCAAAATCACCAATCCGGGTTTAGCCATGCTTAAGGATTTGCAGGAACAGCGGACTAAGCTGTGGAAATTAATACCGGGTATGAATTCTTCAGCTTTATGAGTCAGGAAAGGAAGGTCAACCCTCCTGGTTTGTTAATCAGCTTTATGGAATTCTTCTGTCCCGATGAATTGGTAGAAGGGCTCCTTTGTGATTTCGAAGAGCAGTTCTATCAGGATTTAAAAAGTAAGGGAAGGATTAAAAGCAATGTCAGGTTTGCCTGGAATGTTGTACGTCTTCTGCACCCTCAGATCCTCTCCAGAAAACAGTTTTTTAAAAGGTCAAAATTCATATTTATGTTCAAATCTCATTTTATCGTTACGCAACGAAACGTCATCCGCAACAAATTTTACTCCTTTATCAATGTGCTTGGTTTGTCTCTGGCCATTGCCCTGGTGGTATTGGGAGTACTGTTTGCTGAAAGCGAATTTTCAAAAGATCAGTTCCATGTCAATAAGGACAAGGTATACCGGATTTATACAGAGAAAATAAAGAAAAAATCACAGGAAGTGCAGTTTGTAACGGCCACTACCTCTATTCCTATGTCAAAAAATGTCAGGGCAGAATTTGATCAAATAGCCAGGTATACACGTTTTGGCAGCAACTCCGGCACTGTAACCGTGAACAATACGCATTATGACGAATCGGTACATTTTACAGATCCTGATTTCTTCAAAATGTTCTCATTTCCGGTTATTTCGGGTAATCTGGAGTCACCTCTTAAAGAGCTGAATGATATGGTACTAAGTCCCGAAATGGCGCTGAAATATTTTGGTGATGAAGATCCGATAGGGCAAACAATCAAAGTGAGTTTCAACAATCAGAAACAGGATTTTATAGTCTCTGCGGTGGTAGACCCGAAAGCTGGTGAATCCAGTATTCTCTTTGATATTGTATTACACATTGAGCAGTTTAAAGTAGTAGTGGGCGAGGAGACTTTTAATTCGGAGGTCTATCGTATGCTTGACAATTTTGTGCAGTTGCAGGAGGGTGTTTCTTCAACTGACCTGGAACCCTTGTTGTCCCGGTCGTATAACCGATCCTTCGAAAATGAGGACGTTCGTTTTAACGTGCGGCTTCAAGGGCTTACGAGCATGTACCTCGACACTTATGTGCCTGCCTCCATGGCCGAAAGGGGCGATCCAGTCAATGTTTATATTCTTATTGGCCTGATTCTGCTGGTTTTGCTCATTGCTGTGATCAACTTTGTAACCCTATCTACCAGCCAGGCGATGAAGCGAATTAAGGAAATCGGAGTCAGAAAGGCGATTGGTGCCGGCAGAGGTCATCTCAGAGAGCAGCTCATTGTGGAGGCCTTTCTGATCACCTTCTTTTCGGCCCTGGCAGGAGTTACCCTGGCCTTTGTAGCTTTGCCCTATTTCAACGACTTATCCGAATCCCGGCTGGGTTTTGACTTCTCCCTGGTACAGGTAGCTATATTGATCGGAGTAGTTTGCCTGGTGGCTATAATATCAGGAGTAATGCAATCCGGTTTGTTAGTGACGATAAGAGCCACTGAGGCTTTGAGGGGTAAATTGTTGAATAACAAAACCAAAACCGGCTTGTTTAACAAAGCACTCATGACGCTCCAGTTCACATTGTCCATCGCATTGATTGTGGGCACTGTAATTATGCGAAGCCAGCTTCATTTTGTGAGCGAAAAAAACCTGGGCTATAATCAGGAACGCCTGATTCAGATATCTACAAATAGTCCGGAAGATCGCGAGGCCTCTCAGCGATTGCTGAACCGTTTCAGAACCGAGATGCAGGAAGACCCGAATGTGCTGAGTGTTACGGGTACCATGAATGATTCTGAAGAACCCTGGACCATCATGGTTTTTCCACAGGAAGATGGTTCGCGGGAGCCTGTATATTTTAATCAAATAGACCCGGACTATCTGGAAACAATGGGTATTGATTTAGCTGAGGGTAGAGATTTTAATCGAAGTAGTGGTGATGCCATGATGAAAGAGATTTTGGTCAACGAGGCACTGGTGGAGCATTTCGGGCTCACCGATCCTTTAAATCAACAGATACCAGGGAAACACTTTACCAGCAGGCATAAGATCATTGGCGTGGTAAAGGATTTTCATTTTGCGGACCTGAAGCAGGAGGTAAAGCCGCTGATTCTCGCCATCTCCTCTGGTGCGGTTAGCTCTGGCTCCAGGGGGCTGAATACTTATCGCTGGCCACCTATGTTTAATAAAATAATGCTCCGCGCAGGTCCTGGAGATATAATGCCCGGCATTGATAAAATGGAGGAGACCTGGGCAGAGATCAATCCCGGGCACCCTTTTCTTATGCGCTTTGTAGATGATGTGCTGGAAACACAGTATGAGGCAGAAACCCGGTGGCAAAAGATCATAGACAGTGCCTCGGTGCTGGCCATATTGATTGCCTGGTTAGGGCTATTAGGCCTGACACGATTGTCTGTTCAGAGAAAAATAAAGGAAATAGGGATACGGAAGGTATTAGGATCTTCAGTAACACAGGTGGTATATCTGCTTTCACGTAATGTTTTGGGGCTTATCATTTTAGCCAACCTGATTGCCTGGCCCATCGTATGGTGGCTCGCTGAAGGTTGGTTGGCCGATTTTGCTTACAGAATTAAATTGAATATCCTGTTGTTTGTGGTGGTTGGCCTGGCCATCCTGATTTTTGCCCTTTGCTCAGTAATCTGGCAGGTAATGAACGCAGCTATGGCCAATCCGGTGAAGTCTTTGCGTTACGAGTAAACAGAGATATTTGGAGAGACCTAATCAGTGAGACTGTTTCAAAAGCTATAACACTAGTCATTCCGTCCCAATGTCATTCTGAATTTATTTCAGAATCGAAACCATTTTGTTCTCAGAGATGCTGAAACCTGCTTGCAGGCAGGCGAGTTCAGCATCTCTGAAAATTCACTTTTGAAACGGCCTCTTTTAAATACCCAACTCAGTTAATCTCCAAATCCTCGCTTTTCGGATAATCTACAGCATATTTTAGCTGTAAGACCCGTTTCTCACCCGGCTTTAATTTGAGTTGCCAGGTCACCAGACCGGTTTTATCATTCAGCTTGCCGCCATCGGTATTGAGCACATTGATTTTGATATTGTCTCTGGCAGATACAGGAACCTGATCATAGACTGATACTGAAATGTCCTTGGTTTTGGTATTCATCACAGTGATCTCAAAATGTCTCTCCTCTCGTTTTTTACCACTGAAAAAACGCTGCTGCTCAAAGTCTCTTTTGCGTTCGCGGTTGACAATAATGCCTTCATCCATGCCCATCGAGATTTCGAGGGTATCGGTACCTATATGCGTATCGATGATGGACTTGCCTACAAAGCTGTTCTCGAAATAAAGGTTGGATTCACCATCCAGAAGGTTGAGTTCGGTCCAGTCAGGAATACGTGCCACTAAAAAGGCACTCTGCACAGCCTTGGGGCTGGTTGAATAGAGATAATCCGCTTCGAGTAATTCTGTTTTTATATCCACTACCTCAGGCTTACCGGATGAGGGGATGTCATAAGGCAAATCGATATCATAAACGAAAGTTGTCTGGTAGTTGATCTGCTCATAGCCAAGCGGAATGCTCTCGTCTTTTTTACCTCTGTATTTCTGCCCTATCGAGGAAGCACCTCTGATTTGAACTCCTGCAACTCTGCCCTGTAGTGCACCCGTGACACTGTTACCATAGGCTGTAACTACTGCCTCACCTAACTCCTGGGTTTCGGGCGACATTCTCATACTAATCATGCTACGGTTGGCAGGTACTTCTTGCGTAGTATAGCCCAGAAACCTGAAGACCAGTGTCTGATTGCCTGCAGGCAGTTGCAGGCTATAGCGGCCACCGGCATCGGTAGGTACTCCCAGAGTCGTACCCTTTACCAGCACGGTAACTTGAGGTAGGGGTTCACCTTCCTCATCGGTAACAATACCCGTGACATGGCTGACCGACTGGGCTGATCCAGTATAACCGTAATTGCGATGGTCCCCAAGGTAATAGGGGCTGAGTTGGGGAGCCGTTCCGTTGGATTCCAGATCGCCTGAAGATATTTTGAGCTTAACGTTGTTCCAGTCCACACCAGAATTCTGAAATACCCTGGCTTTATAGATCAGTGCCAGTGGACTGTGCGTGTCGATAGCCCGGATGTCGTAGGCAGGAAACCAGCCCGCCTCCCTAATGGCATAACTGATGCCCAGGTCGGCCTTTTTTCCGGATTTTGCATTGAGCACGAGAAAGATGCTGGAGGAGGGTTTCTTTTCTTCCTGGTTCTGACTGCTTAACTGCTCATCAATCGCTTTTCTTTCTTCGATCAGAACGAGTTTTTGCCTGTTTAGTTTGTGCCTGGCACGGGTGATCTCTTCAAAGCGTTTGGTGAAATAACCTACGGCCGCCTGGAAGTCGTCATTTTTAATTCCCTGATCTCCCACAATTCCCATATTCTTGTCGAGCAGTGTAATCTCTTTACTCAGTATGCTCAGCTCCAGGTCGATGAGGGAAATACTATCCATCACTTTTTTTCTCCTCTTGAAAAGCGTGGTTGATTTTTCAGCATTGTTCTGATTATCAATAAAGTCGAGCTCATGTCTAACAGAGAGAATTGTGAAATCTGTGCCGTTGATTTGGATCGTATTGGGGTCCAGGTTGGCCGAAAGGCCCTTGATGCTGAGCTCATTCTTACCTGTTTGAAGTTGTACCGATCCGGCTCGTTCTATCTGGGCTCCTCTGGTATATACCTGAACTGATTTGATGGTTGATTTGACTTCTGTTTGTGCTGGAAGCATATTGATAGTCAAAAAAAGAATGACGATTGACGTGAAGTGTTTTCTCATGAGATGTATTTTAGTTTAACAAAGACCCTTGTTTTATATACATCATGATGCAGAGGAGAGACTGATTCCATAAAGTAACGGGCAAAATCTTTGAAAAACAGAATCAGTCATTGAGGCGAGGAGCTGCATAAAAGGGGCTGCGCAGCCTGATTCATAAATAAGTTTTACATTTTGTAAAATTATTTATATATTAGGTAGTTGTCTGGTTCACAGCCAGATAACGAGCTGACTCTCCTTCACTTATCAATCTTCATTAAGATATAATGATGATTAACGTCAAACGATATGGCCTATTGGTCATGCTCTTTCTCCTTCAGGTAAATCTGCAGGCACAGGACCAAGATTCGGTAGCCCGTATGGGGGGAGAAATTTCTTTAGAGCGGATTCGTATATTCCCCAACCCTGCGAGTGCTTCAGGTAGTCTCAATTTTAATAGGGTACCTGCCGAAGTAAAGGAATTGAAATTCTTTAATACTCATGGGCGACTTGTCAAGACTTATAAGCCCAACAAGAAGGCTAAGTTTCAGATAAATATCAGCAGCTTTTCAACAGCCGGTATTATGGTGATCAAATTTATTTCTGAGGACGACCAGTACCTGGGTTTTAAGAGAGTGCTTCTGAAGCGATGATCAATTGTTTAGTATTTATCCCCGTTGATATACACTGAATCAATCCACTCCACCCCAAAATGGTAAGCGATGGAGTAGGGGTTGGTGCCTGGTTTGGCTACGATAAAATTGGCAAGTTTTCCTTTCGTGATACTCCCGACTTCGCTGCCTAGCTCCAATGCAAAAGCAGCGTTATAAGTAGTGGCGTTGATGGCCTCTTCCGGCAGTAACTTCATTTTGATACAGGCCAGCGCATTGATCATAGACATACTGTAGGAAGGTGAAGAGCCGGGGTTAAAATCTGAGGCAAGCACCAGAGGAAGGCCACTTTCAATAATCTTTCTGCCCGGGGTGAAGTCGATATTAAGAAAGAAGGAACAACCCGGCAAGGCCACTGGAATGGTGTCCGAGTCTTTGAGCAAGGCGATTTCGTCTTCCGATAATACTTCCAGGTGATCTACTGACAGCGCTCCGTTTTCGATGGCCGCCTCGATGCCCCCGATAGAGTTGAACTGATTGACATGTACTTTAGGTTTAAGCTCATATTTATCTCCTGCTTCCAGAATCTGGCACATTTGCTCCTTAGAATAATAGCCCTCCTCACAGAAAACATCTATGTAGTCTGCCAGGCCTTCAGAGTAAATCTGGGGAAGCATTTCATGAATGATGGATTTGATATATTTCTCCTGATCAGCATAGGGGAAGGCATGGGCACCGAGGAAAGTAGACTTAATAGGAATAGCGAAGCGATCTTTGAGTTTGGCAATTACCCGGAGGATTTTAACCTCTGCTTCAGTAGTTAAACCATAACCACTCTTGATTTCTATAGCACCTGTTCCTTGCCTGATTACTTCTTCCAGCCTTTTGGAGGCGCTTTCGAATAACTCTTCCTCACTGACTTGCTGTAGTTTTCTGGCTGAATTGAGAATCCCACCACCTGACTCAGCAATGGTCTGATAGTCGATGCCTTTGATCTTCATCACAAACTCTTCGTCCCGGTCTGCAGCGTAGACCAGGTGGGTATGGCTGTCTACAAAGGTGGGCATCACCATGGCGCCATTTAAGCTGACAGATTCATCGGCTGTCACTTCATCAACGGTATCCATTTCACCCCAGTCTGCAATACGCCCGTCCTCTGTAAGGAGCCACATATCCTTTAAAACAGGGAGGTCCCTCATCATGGCACCGCGTAGCAGGTTATTGCTGGTCGGCCTTACCTGCACCAGTTGACCAATATGTGTGAAAAGCTTTTTCATAATTGAATTTAAGTTTTTTGTAGGAACCTAAGCGAGCGATTGGGAAGTGATTTAGGAAAGATATAGGACCAAAGACGAGTTGCCTATTTACACTAACCGCTCAACCAAACTGTCATCCACCAGGTTAGGAATCGTTACTTTCAATCTCGGTTCAGCATCCATTGCTCTTTGAATAGACTCCATAGCATGGGGGTTACGGGCCCAGTTTCTTCTGGCTATGCCATTGTTTACGTCCCAGAAAAGCATGCTTTCGAGTCTTTTGTCTGCTTCAGCAGAACCGTCCAATAACATACCAAAGCCACCATTGACTACTTCGCCCCAGCCCACGCCACCGCCATTGTGCAACGATACCCATGTGGCACCTCTGAAAGCGTCACCCACAAAATTATGAACCGCCATATCTGCGGTAAAGCTCGAACCATCATAGATATTGGAGGTTTCTCTATAAGGAGAATCCGTGCCGGATACATCATGGTGGTCCCGACCTAAAACTACCGGCCCGATTTTACCTGCTTTGATAGCCTGATTAAAGGCTTTGGCAATTTGAGTCCGGCCTTCAGCATCTGCATAGAGAATGCGCGCCTGTGAGCCTACCACCAGTTGATTTTTCTCGGCCTCTCTCACCCAATGGAGATTGTCTCTGAGCTGAGGTTGAATAGAGGCAGGAACCACTTTCAGCAGCTCTTCCAGCACCTCTGCAGCAATTTGGTCCGTAGCCCTAAGGTCCTCAGGTTTGCCTGAGGTACAAACCCAGCGGAAAGGCCCGAAGCCATAGTCGAAGCACATAGGGCCCATGATATCCTGAACATAAGAAGGATACCTGAAGGTGATTCCGTCAGGGGCCATTACATCAGCTCCGGCACGTGAGGCCTCCAGCAGGAAAGCGTTTCCATAATCAAAGAAATAGGTGCCCCTTGCGGTATGTTGGTTAATGGCCGTAGCCTGCCTTCTCAAAGAAGCATAAACCTCTTCCTTAAACGCTTCAGGGTCGTTGGCCATCAGTTCATTGGCATCTTCAAAGCTCAGCCCTACTGGGTAATAACCTCCGGCAAAGGGATTGTGAAGCGAGGTTTGATCCGATCCAAAATCTACTTTTAAATCATGCTCAGCAAATTTTTCCCATACCTCTACGATGTTGCCCAGGTAGGCAAAGGAGGTTTTAGATTTTTCGGCTTTGGCCTTTTTAACCTTTTCTATCAGTAAGTCAATATCTTCCACTACTTCGTCTACCCAGCCTTGTTCCTGTCTTTTCCAGGCGGCTTTCGGGTTTACCTCGGCAGTAACCGATACAACTCCCGCTATGCTGGCTGCTTTGGGTTGTGCGCCACTCATACCTCCGAGTCCGGAAGTAACAAACAGGAGCCCTCCAAAATTGTCAGAGCCCGACTTCATACGAGCTGCATTCAATACCGTAATGGTAGTTCCATGCACAATGCCCTGTGGACCTATATACATGTAAGAGCCCGCTGTCATCTGACCATATTGGGTTACCCCTAAAGCATTAAACTTCTCCCAATCATCTGGTTTGGAGTAATTGGACACCATCATACCGTTGGTAACCACGACTCTCGGAGCTTCACTGTGGGATGGGAAAAGTCCCAGAGGATGACCTGAATACATTACCAGTGTCTGCTCATCCGTCATTTCAGCCAGGTACTTCATCACCAGGCGATACTGCGCCCAGTTTTGAAACACTGCTCCATTGCCTCCGTAGGTAATCAGTTCATAGGGGTGCTGTGCAACTTTGGGGTCCAGGTTGTTCTGGATCATCAGCATAATGGCTTTGGCCTGCTGCGACTTGCCGGGATATTCATGGATTGCCCTGGCCAAAATCTCATAAGAGGGCATAAACCGGTACATATAAATGCGGCCGTATTGCTTTAACTCTTCCATAAATTCTGGCGCCAACTGTGCATGCCATGCTATAGGGAAATAGCGCAGTGCATTGCGAATGGCCAGTTTTTTCTCCTCAGCGCTTAGAATGTCCTTACGCTTTGGGGCGCGGCTGATGCCCGCATCTAAAACCGGCATGGCCGGGATGGAGGATGGAATACCTTCTAAAATTGCTTCCTGAAAATTCATCTTCGAGGGATTAATGTTGATCAAAAGATTCGGTAAATGGGCTTTCTAAGTCCGGTGCTCCTATTTTTCGGGCGATTTCTGAAAGGGCTCGGCTAACCACAATTTCATGCGCTGTGGTAATGTCATGGGCAAATACCCTGTCGGCCTCTGCGTGGTCTACCTTTTGGCGTACGTGCGCATGGCAGGCTTCCAGTATGGCTCCGGATTTAAGCGGTCTGCGGAAATCAAAAGCCTGTGCTGCACAGAGCAATTCTATGGCGAGAATGCGTTCAAGGTTGCCAATGATCTGAAGTGCTTTTCTACCGCTGATGGAGCCCATGCTGACGTGATCTTCCTGGCCCAGCGATGTGGGAATACTGTCCGCACTGGCCGGATACACCAGGCTCTTGTTTTCACTGGCCAATGCAGCTGAGGTGTATTGAGGAAGCATAAAACCAGAATTAATGCCCGTGTTCTTCATCAACAGCTGAGGAAGGCCTTCAATATTACCTTCCAGAGAGAGATAGATTCTGCGATCGGAGATATTACCGATTTCGGATGCAGCCAAGGCGCAGAAATCAAGAGGCAGTGCCAGGGGCTGACCATGGAAATTGCCTCCACTGATGGTTTCATCAGCACTTAAAAGAATAGGATTATCCGTGACGGCATTTAATTCGATTTCCAGCTGCTCTTTCAGGTGAAGCCAGGAGGCTCTGGATGTACCATGGACCTGGGGAATGCAGCGCAGAGAGTAAGGATCTTGTACCCGGCTGCAGTTGGCATGGGAGTCCAGTATTTTGGAGTTTTTAAGCAGGGCCCTCATGCGATGCGCCACATGAATGTTACCTGGAAATGGCCTGATGGCGTGAAGCTTTTCGCTGAAAGGTTTGACCGATCCCAGCAGGGCTTCAATCATCATGGCTCCAATGATATCGGCTATATCCAGGCAGTTGTATAATCTGTCTACAACCTCAACAGCATGAGCGGCAATAAACTGAGTACCGTTAATGAGGGCCAACCCTTCCTTTGGTCCCAGCTGGATTGGTTTGATATTTCTTTGGGTAAATAGCTCAGCCGTTTTAATATTTTCTCCATTGACCTGAACCTGCCCCAGACCAATCAGGGGCAAAAAGGCATGAGCCAGGGGGGCCAGATCTCCGGAGGCGCCAACAGAGCCTTGTGCTGGGACTACTGGAATGATATCCTCGTCAATATGCCATAAGATACGTTCAAGGGTGGTGAGGGCGATGCCTGAAAAACCCCTGGCCAGAGAATGCAGCTTAAGGATGAGCATTAGCTTAGCGATTTCGGTGCTGATGGGTTCACCTACGCCCACACTATGACTCTTCAGTATGTTTTCCTGTAGAATCTGGGTGTCTTCGGCCGAAATGATGGTAGTGCATAAAGGACCAAAGCCAGTATTAACACCGTACACGGTATCTCCCTTTTCTACAATTTCTCTTACATCGGCCTCACTCTTAAGAATGCGTTTTCGGGCTTCTGCATTGATAATGCCTTGTATTTCTCCCCGGGCAATCGCCAGTGTAATTCCCGCAGTAAGGTGATCCACACCATAGCAAAACGTCTTTTCCATACTCAATTAGTTTTGGACTTCCGGTCCTTTCAGAGATCGAAGCTACTCAGAGTTTTTAATTACTCTAAATGAGTTATTTTTATTAATTAATAACTGAAAGTAATTAATGGAGATTCGACACTTAAAATATCTGATGGCTGTAGGGCAGGAACTTCACTTCGGAAAAGCTGCGGAGAAGCTGTTTATTACTCAGCCAGCCCTGAGTCGGCAAATTCAGCAACTGGAGGAAGAATTGGGTGTAAAACTGCTGGAGCGTGATAAACGAAATGTAGCCCTTACGACTGCCGGGGCTTATTTGCTGGACGAGGCTGAATACATCATTAATCACCTGAATCAGGTAATAGAATCGACCAGAAGAAAGGCAAAGGGTGAAGAAGGAGAGGTGCGCATTGGTTTTGTGGGTTCTGCTATGCAGGATGTAATTCCTGATTTGCTGGTACGGCTCAACCAACAGTACCCTAAGCTTCACACCTCGCTGGATGAACTGAGTAACAAGGAGCAGTTGAGTGCACTGATTCACGATAGGCTGGATATTGGCTTTGTAAGAATGGAGAGAGTACCTACGGACTATGGACAAAAGGTGGTATTTGAGGATAGCTTTTCATTGGTACTTCCAGCCGATCACCAAATCACTAAAGACAGTTTTGAGAGTTTAATTCAGCTAAAAGCGGAACAGTTTATTCTCTTTTCACATGAATACAGCCAGGAATATTATGAGAACATCATGAGCATTTTTGCCGACCATGGGTTTGAACCTAATGTATCACATCGGTCTGTACATGCCAATACTATCTTCAGATTGGTGGAGAAACATCTGGGGGTAGCCATTGTGCCCACGGCTCTGGCCTCGGGAGTGAGTTTGGGCGTTCAGTTTATCCCTCTGGCCTCACTTCCTCAGCGAACCCGGTTAACAGCCGTATGGGATGAGCGCAATAGAAATGCTGCCTTGAAGAAGCTTATAGCCTTGCTTTGAATATAGGCTGATGTGCAGCAAACAGCCCTCTTACTACGCATATGAGTAGCAGAGTCTTATACCCCACAATAAGTGACGGTATAAGGTTTTTCATTATAAAATTCGGTTGTAGCGGATTATTAAAAATACACTGAATAAATATATGTAGAATTGATTTAGTTCAAAATGTATTTTCGAACTATTGTTCCGGTTTTCAGAATACGGAAGTTGTTTCGAATACCTTTCGGTAATCAGTAGGTTTATGGCCTGTGATTTGTCGAAACTGTCTGTTGAAGTAAGACAAGCTATTGTAACCACACGAAAAAGCTACCGCAGAAATGGGTTGATCTTCTGTGTTCAAAAGCTGCACTGATTTAGAGATGCGATACTCATTGAGGAACTGCGTAAAAGTTTTTGTGGTGAGTCGTTTAAACAGTCGGCAAAAGGCGGGCACGGTCATGCTGGCCAGTTCAGCAGCATCATGAAGACTCACTTCATCCATGTACTTCTCGGCTATTAATGCATATACCTTATTGATGCGGTTAAAGTCACCTGGTGCTACAGCCAGAGAGGCATTGTCAGGGTTGATCAGGCGATAGTCTTTTTGATGAGCAAGGTTGTTCAGAAAATCCAGCAACAGGATAAGCCGCTTAAAAGGGTCAGCGCCTATAATGTCATTGAGCCGTTTTTCTGAACTCTGCTTGATTGCATGACTGAAAATGATGCCCTTATGCGACCGCTTGAAAAGGTTTCTGATCTGATTCATTTCCGGCCGGTCAATAAAATCATCCCCCATAAAATTCTCTTTTAGCTGAAGTACTATCTCGTAATTGTCTTTGTGCTGGTAGTTGAGAAAGGGCAGGTGGGGTACATCCGGCCCGATGAAGATCAGCATACCATCTTCATAATAAGAAAGCTGATTGCCTATGCGCTGTTCTCCCATGCCCTTTTTTACAAAAACCATTTCGTATTCAGGGTGATGATGCCAGTAATTGATGTTACAGGTAAAGTGATAGGCATGGCGCTGGATGAAAAACGAGCTGCCGACATTGGGTGATACCTTTTCTACAAGGGGGCGCATGTCTCGAATTTACAAATATTGATCTGAAAATAAGCCTGTTGTAATCTTTCGATCAATATGGTTCAAAAATGGGCCAATATTGTGTGGCTGATGCTCTGGCATCATTTGTTCCTTTGAAAAAATGCTTTTGCCATGATACTTGAACATGTTGCTATATGGACTTATCAGCTGGAGGAGTTGAAGCTGTTTTATGAAACCTATTTTGAAGGTGTAGCAGGAGATAAGTACACCAATTCGGGTAACGGATTTTCATCTTACTTCCTGAATTTTTCAGGAGGCTCCAGACTCGAACTCATGCAAATGCCGGGGATCCCGGCCCATAAGAATGACATAAGAGCACAATTCACCGGGCTGATCCATATGGCTTTTGAAACAGGAAGTAAGGATGAAGTAAATGAATTGACCGAAAGGTTGAGAGGAGATGGCTATACGGTTGTAGGGGAGCCAAGAACGACCGGTGATGGCTATTATGAGAGTGTCATTCTTGATCCCGATGAAAACAGATTAGAGATTGTATATCAACCAGCTTAATGATTCGCACGATTAGCAGTTTTTTTATAAAGCCCGAGCGCAGGGCGGTCGGCCTGGTCTTCTTCGTGCTCAGCCTGCTCTTTGGGGCCTGGGTTACCCGATTGCCTGAGATTAAAGAAACATTGAATCTAAGCGAACGAGAGCTTGGGATTGCCCTCTTTTTTATGCCATTGGGTGCCATCACCTTATTACCGTTTTACAGTGCAATCATTGCTAAGTGGGGAGAGCGAAAAGCTACCATGGTGGGAATCATGGGGCTGCTGGTGGCCATTCTGCTGCCAGTGCTTGCCCCGACTTACAGCTGGTTGATGGCAGGGTTGTATACATTGGGACTGGCCATGGGACTCACTGATGTGGCCATCAATGCCGCAGCTGCTGAGGTCGAGAAACAGCATCAATGTCAGATTATGTCGGCCAGCCATGGCTTCTTTAGTCTTGGTGGAATGGTAGGTGCGGCCACCTCAGGAATTTTTATCTGGCTCGATATCAGCCCATTTATTCACCTGCTTTTTTGGTCAGCTGTCTTTGCCATTCTCATCCCGCTGGTTTCAAAGCACCTGTTGAACACATTGGAGGCACAGGCTAAGTCGAAAGCATTTCAATTGCCTTCACGGGCAGTTTTGGGCCTGGCCTTGATTGCCTTTTGTATTATGATGAGTGAAGGAGGCATTACTGACTGGAGTACGATTTATATCAAAGAAGATCTTTTGGCAAGTGCCGAAACAGCAGGTTTGGGTTTTGCAGGTTTTTCTGCGCTGATGGCCATTGGTAGATTTCTGGGAGATGGACTGATCGCAAAGTATGGTGCCAGGTATCTTATGATTTTGTGTTGTTCTATATCTGTGATGGGATTGGGCCTGACCCTTATAGGTTCAGAAGTATCTGCCATTGCGGGTTTCAGCCTGGCAGGTTTGGGGTACTCTGTCATTGTACCTATCCTGTTCAGCAAGTCAGCTAAGGTCAAAGGGGTAACACCTTCTAAAGGAATCGCTTCGGTAGCCTCTGCCGGCTATATTGGCCTGCTGGTGGGGCCGGTAGTCATAGGCTTTATTGCCAATGACATCAGTCTGAGTGGTGGCTTTGTTTTTCTGATGAGTCTTACGGGATTGGCGCTTATAATGTCGCTGAGATCTTCCTGGAGTTAATAGTACTGCAGGGTGCTGACTGGCGGGACTAATTGTCCTTTATTTCAACCAGGTTCACGTAATCTTTGGTGCCCATGCGTTTTACAGAAATTTCTCCATCCTTGAATTCGAGCACTGCTATGGCCGATACTTTTATAGACTGTCGTGCCCATTTAAGATGATCGTTGACATTGCCTTCGATGTTCATCTTCTTAGGCTTTTGATTGGTGTCGTTTCTGTAGCTGATGAGACAGGAGTTGCCACGATTGTCAACCAGAATTTGTAGGCCTAATACCCCTTCAATTTTACTCTTCATTTTATCATCCCAACCCTGGGTTACAGCTTCTATGATTTTAGCATTATCTATTTTGGCAATGATAGAATCCGATTCCAGTACAAACTGATCGAGATAACAGTTATTGGTAACTTCAGGATAAGCATGTTGTGCAAAAACCGGTGCACAAAAAAACATTGTTAGTGCGATAAAGAGGTGTTTCAGTGTTTTCATAGCGGCAACTAAGATAATAAATATGTGATGTTTAATATAGTTGGTCGCCAATCTTAAACTCCTTCTGAATAAAACCCCTTTTGAATTTCAGGGTACTCAGGTATTTTAGACAGAACTAAACCAACTGACCATGAGACGCTTATCCATTTCCTTACTCTTAGTTTTCTGTCTTTTTAACCTTTTGCTCGGTCAGCATGGCGAATGGACACCCGAGGTAAGTATGAAAGTGAAAAATGTCAATGGTACGGCTATTTCACCAGATGGAAAATACATGGCCTATGTAGTCAGAACCCCACTGATGAAGGGAGAAAAATCAGAGTATAACAGCCAGATTTGGGTAGCTGCCAAAGATGGCTCTTTCAATGAGCAGTATACGCGTGGAGCCAAGTCGTCTACCTCTCCTTCATTTTCTCCTGATGGGAAACAAATAGCTTTTCTCTCTTCAAGAGGTGGCAAAAATCAGGTATGGCTGATGCGGGTCTTTGGTGGAGAGCCTGAGCAGATCAGCAAAGCCGAAGCCGGTGTCAGTAGCTTTCAGTGGTCTCCCGATGGCAGTACCATAGCCTACACCATGCGCGACCCGCAAACGGCTGAGGAAAAAAAGGCCAAAAAAGAAAAGACAGACGTGATTCTGGTCGACAAGAACTTTAAGTATAACCATCTCTACACCGTAAAGCTGAAAAAGGATGAAGAGGGAAATCGTGTGTCCCAAAGATTGACCGAGGGTAATTTTACCGTGAACTCATTTGACTGGTCGCCTGATGGTTCGCGTATTGCATTCGATCATCAGGAAGACACTAATATCAACACCGGTTTTATGAATACGGACATTTCCATTGTACCGGCCGACAGCGGAAGAATGGTCACCATTGTTGATCAACCTGGAGCGGATCGTAGTCCTAAATTCTCTCCTGATGGCAAGTCTATCGCCTTTGTATCTCATGGAGGGCAGCCTGAACCGATTGGCCTGGGAGACCTTTTTGTGGTGGAAGCTTCGGGTGTGAAAATGCGTCAGCTGATGGAAACTCCCAATCGTAGTGCGAACCTTATTGACTGGACACCGGACGGGAAAAACCTGATTATTACCGAGAATGTAGGTACTAATTCGCATGTGATATCTATTCCTGCCAAAGGTCGTAAGGCTACCGTGATTACTAGTGGCGATCTGAATTTTTCCGGAGATCGGCCGGCCCTGATTACCAAATCGTCCAGTGGTACTTTCCGTTCTGTAGTTTTTGATAAGAGCATGGAAAACATGGCCTATTCCTATCAAAATCTGAATACTCCCGCTGAAATCTATACCTCTTCGGTCAATAATTTTGAAAGCGAGCAAATCAGCCATGTCAACGATGCTTTAGATCTGCCTGCTCTTGCGAAAACAGAGCTTATCTCCTGGAAATCCAAAGATGGCTTACTCATTGAAGGCTTATTGACCTACCCTGCGAATTATGAAAAAGGAAAACGTTATCCCGTCATACTTCAGATTCATGGAGGACCGGGTGGTGTTTTTTCTCAGGATTATAATGGTCGTCCCGGTATTTATATGGCTGAGTACTTTGCTCAAAAAGGATATGCCATTATAAAGCCTAACCCACGGGGAAGTACAGGTTACGGCAAGGAGTTTCGCTATGCTAATTTCAAAGACTGGGGCTTTGGTGATTTTGATGATGTGACCACCGGAGTTGACAAAGTGATCGAAATGGGTATAGGGGATGTAGATAAGCAATTTGTCATGGGCTGGAGTTATGGAGGCTACCTCACCAGTTTTGTAGTCACCAAAACCAATCGTTTTAAGGCTGCCAGTATGGGGGCAGGTTTACCAAACCTGGTTAGTATGGTGACTACCACAGATATCCAGGACTACCTCGTGGGTCATATGGGAGGGGAGTTCTTTGATGATTACAAGGGCTACGAAAAACACTCTGCTATTTATCAAATTAAGAATGTGGAAACACCGACTCAGGTGATTCATGGGGCGAATGATCTCAGGGTTCCATTCACCCAGGGGCAAGAGTTCTACCGAGCATTGAAAAGACTGGGAGTAGATACGGAGATGGTGGTATATCCGCGAACACCACATGGTCCCAGAGAGCCTAAGTTTTTGATGGATGTTTCTGACCGCATTCTTACCTGGTTTGAGGCACATATGGAGTGACGGAGGGTTTATTATTTCCGGCAGCTGAGAAAAAAGTTGATGTTTTTGATGAGAAGCATGCTTTAGTGGATAAGCGCTGTATTTCAGAGAATGAACGTGTTAAAAATAACATTTTACGGCCTGTTATGGTGGTGTAATGAGTTGTAATACAGTGAGTTGATTGTAACACTGTCGGGGCGGTGCGTTGTGAGGCAAAAAACAACGCAATATGAAAAAGACATCTATCTCAACCTTAATTCTTGTACTTCTTGCCGTGCTGTCTTGCGAAGAAAACGCCACGCCAGATCCAACCATCGAACTTCCTAAGCTAACGCGCATGGATAATACGGATGGTAGCTCAAACACAATCTCCACCTACTATGAGTACCAGGGCAATCTGCTGACAAAGAAGACTGCCGGCCCCTTTGAAACGGTTTATACTTATGAGGGTCAGACTTTGGTTTCTGAAGAGTCTTATGCAGCAGGTCAGCTTATGTTTAAGAAGGAATACACCAAAGAAAGCGAAGATAAACTGGTACAGACCATGTACAGGCCTGATGGAGGAAATTTGGCCCTTAGCCAGGAGTGGGAGAGCTTACAACTCAGCGAAACAGAAATCAGGTTAAACGCCTACAATTATTCGTCTGGTCAGAAAGTACTGAATCACTACCGTATCATGACCGTGGCTGATGGAAATCTCTTGCGGGAAGAATCATTTAATGCCGATGGTACCAGCCAAAACATTGTGGTGACATATCAATACCATGAAGGTGTTAACCCTTTGAAGTTTGTACTGGGCGAGGTTGATTTCAATATTCACTTTTTCAACTACAGTAAAAATCTTGTCAGTGCATCATCTCTATCGCTGAGTGGTAATTTATCCGAGGAGACCTCATATACGATTGAACTCAACGAGTTTCAGTTGCCGGAGAAGATGACTACGACACTCACCAGAAATGGTATGGCGATTACGAATACGTACTTGTATTACTATGAATAAGAAGAGAAACTATTTGACGCGAAGCTCCTGATCAAGCGTTCGCATGGTGGAAATGCTCAGTTCCTTTTTGAGCATTTCTGCTTCTTCTGAGAATAACCCTACGCCATTGCTACCAATAAAATAGTAACCGTCTTCCCGATGTACTGAGGTGTAATTATCGGAGGTTACCAGGTTCTCAATTGTATCCAGGCGCTCTTCAAACTGCCCCAGCAGAGCGCTGAAATGGTTGTCTATGTCTGTATAGGCTTTGCGCAAATTGGTGTTGGCCATGATGCCTTTATATACATCAGGGTAGTCGCTTTTGGCCAGCTCAAGATACTTGAGTATATAATACTTAAACTCGTAATAGGCGAAGTAAGTCCCGGCCAGGTTGCTTACATGTTCGAGGTAAACTTTGTTGTTGTCATTAGCCTTGTCCTTGTAATACTCAAAGAGGTCGTAAGCAGTTTTAGTACCGTGATAGTAGGCATTCCACTCGTCCATCAGGCCATAGATGCCCTGAATCTGACTGCCGAGGTTATTGTCTTTTGGGGTAATGTATGGATTAAAGCGAAAGGTTCTTAAGGCTTTAGGGATCTTCTGTTTCAGCTTGTTGCTGGTAAAAACTTCTGTATGCTTTACGAGGTAAATATCATCCTTATCGAGAAAGAAAGCCGAGTAGTCGTCTCCAAAATCATAATTATTTGCCCCAGATGCCTGAAGAAGCACATAGGCATAGCGAGAAGTAAAGCCGTGCATAGTCTCATGAACGACTGTATTGAGTGATTCAATAATGCCTTTTTCCGTGCGCTCGTCCAGCCATTCCGTAGGGGACTGTTCGGCCGAAAGGGTGATTTCAGTACCAGATAAGTTGAATTTGTTGGGTGTTTCGGCCAACAAGGTCATCATATCAAAGCTTTCGGAACTGTATTGTTGTAGATAGTCCAGAATTTTGGTCTCTGCCTCTTGGGTGGAAAGCCTTTGGGCCGATAGAGAAAGTGAGGCAAACAGGAATGTTAGAACGATTACGTTGAGCCTCATAAGTTATTCTTTGACCGGAGAATATAGGGAATAACGGAACCATTTCCGATAAGTTATTGGCTATCATGAAATTAATTCAATTCGCATACTCTTTGATATGCTTTTTACCCAAGGTGATTTCTTAACGGGTACTGATTATTTGATACTTGATGGCAAGTTTGACTGCATCTACCTTATTATGAACCTGGAGTTTTTGGTAGACATTTTCTATGTGCTTTCTCACCGTTTTAGGGCTGATGAATAAATCATCGGCAATCTGCTGGTAGTTGTGACCATTGGACAGCCCGGTGAGAATCTGTAATTCCCTTTTGGTCAGGTTAAAGTCCTTGCGCACCTCTTCGGTATTTCTGCGGATAAGCTGGAGCGTCTTGGAAGCAATACTGCGGCTCATCGGGGCACCTCCCTCCATGGCCTCTCTCATGCCTTCGATCAGTTTGGCAGGTTTTTCATCTTTCAGTAGGTAGCCGGAAGCTCCGGCAAGGATTGACTCAAAAATTCTGTCATTGTCATCAAATACGGTGTGGATAATGACCTTAGTGGAAGGGTATGTTTTTTTGACTTGGCTGGTAGCCTCAATGCCGTTCATGGCCGGCATGTTGATGTCCATAAGCAAGAGGTCGGCTGGTTCAGACTCCATTTGTTCCAGGGCCTCAATGCCGTTTCTGGCTGTCCAGATGAGTGTTACCTCATCGAACATCATCAGCTTAGTACTGATCGACTGGACCAGATTAGGGTCATCTTCAACAAGGCCAACTTGAATTTTCATCTTCAATAAAACTAACCAAAAACTACAGGTAATGCATCAGGCATATGACGTACTTTTGATGATAGGGACCGTAAGATCCAGCAGGGTTCCCTTCTCTGAACTCGACAGTTGAAAGCTACCATGCATCTCCAAAACCCGCTCTTTGATATTGCTGAGTCCGTAATGTCCCTTTTTTTCATCTCCATCAAAGCCAATCCCATTGTCCCGGATGGTCATCTGAAGTTGCCCACCCAGATTGATGATTCGTACCTGTATTTTGCTGGCCTGTGCATGTTTGATTACATTAATCAGGCCTTCCTGGAAGATTCTGAACAGGTTCATTGTCAGGGTAGGATTTAAGATCACATTCTCGCCTTTTTGTACGAGGGTAAATGCGATGTTGGTGTTTTCGCAGATCTTATTTCCATGATCTTCTGCCTTCTCTATAAATTCAGAAAGTGGAATCTCGTTCTTATTAATCACCCATATGGATTCTCTTAAAAACCTGAGTGTCGACCGCGTAAAGTCCCCGAGATCACTCAGCTTGTCTGTTACCGCTGCCTGCTCTCTATGTTGGTATGATATGTTGTCGAGCGATGAAATGATATGAGCAATATGTGAGCCCACGTTATCGTGAAGATCTCTGGAAATACGCTCTCTCTCGTTTTGAACCTGCTGCTTGACTTCAATGTCTTTGAGGCGCGATCTGAGTCGGTTGTGGTAGTAAGCTCTGATAATGGAAATGGTGAGGAGGAGTATGAGCACAATGACAGAACTGATAAACCACCAACTGAGATAAAAAGGGGGATGTACTACCAGCAAAACTCTGGAAACCGGGCTGATGGAACCATGAGTATTCAAAGTCCTTACCTGAAGTATGTTTGTTCCGAAAGGAAGTGTAGAATAGGTCGCTCGTCTGTTGTTTGCATCTGTCCTGATCCATTGATCATCAATCCCTTCTATCTTGAATTCATACAGAAGCCTGTCTGCATTCCTGTAAGCGAGTGTGGCAAACTCAAGTGACACCACCTTATCACGCGGGTACAGGTCGATCGTTTCTCCATTTTGTATGGTAGCTCCCGTGTCTTCATAATTGATTTTGAACCCTGTGAATCGTGGAGCCTTTGCCGGAATATTCTTTTCAATGCTATCAGGATGAAATATGATCAGTCCACCGGCCGTCCCGAATAGCAATTCGCCTTGTTCGTTCTGATAGCTGGAATTAATGGCAGTTTCATTGAAGACCAGGCCGTCTTCTCTGTTGAAATTGACGAATACTGAATCAGCCGGATCAAAAAGAGAAATGCCTCGATTCGTTCCCATCCACAGTCGGTGGTTTTTATCCATTTGTAGTGAGGCTACCACATTGTTAGCGAGCCCATTTCTTTGGGTAAAGTGTTGATACCCGGGCTTCTTAGCATCAAACAAATCCAGGCCTCCTCCGAATGTAGCCAACCAGATTTTGTCACCCGGGGCTTCCTGAAAGTCGTTCACAAAATAAAAACCCGGACTGTTATTTTCATTCTGTTTGTACTCGAAATGAGTCAGTTTTTGGTTATCGGGGTTGTATCTGAAAAAGCCACTGTTGCTACCCAACCAGAGCTTATTATGGGAATCTACATAGCCTTTGAAAAAATACTGTGTGTTCAGTTCTTCCGGCAGCCAACGGTCTTCCACCCGAAGATTGTCGCTTACTCTGTAAATACCTTTGAAGGTCGTTACCCAATATCGGTTCTCAAACCGTACTACTGAGGTGATTTGATTCGAAATGGCATCTCCTTTATTGAAAACCAGCTTGCGGATCAGTCGGTTTCCGGAATCGAAGATATGGAGTCCCTTACCATGGACTCCCAGCCATCGATTGCCACTTTCGTCCAGATAGATCATATTGACCCGCTTGCCTTTGATGCTCTTATGCATTAAGGGTTTGACCGACTTCATTGCTTCAGGTGCGAAATCAGAACCCGAAAATGAAACACCGGCTTTGAGCGTGATCCTGTCAACCCCGTTTTCTGTCGCGACCCAATATTCGTTTTCATCCACCTGTGCCATGCTCCAGACCATGGATGAGCTCAAACCGCTGCTTGTATCCAGAAACCTGAACCTGTCCTTCTCTTGGTCATAGAGGAAAAGACCATTGTTGGAGGTGCCGACCCAAAGCATATCATTGCTGCCCTTGAAAATGGAAAATATCACTTCAGAGCTAAGGATATCGGCACTTTCGCCAACGGGATTAAAATCCACAAATTGAGCCTCTTCCAGATTGATGATCTGAAGACCATTATTTGTGGATAGCCATAAGTGACCACGCGGACCAAAGTTAATCGCATGAATATTGTCGCTGGTCAAATGCTCCAGAAAGGGAGTTATCTCCCTTTTCGTCTGGTCAAATAGAAAGAGCCCCACGCTGGTACCAATAAGGTATTTCTGCTCAGTCCACCGGACGACCTGGTTGTCGGAAGTAACAAAACTACCGGGAGCAAGTGTGAAGGGAGTCATTTCTGAAGAGTCTCCTGAAACGATAAGGACACCTGCTTTGCCGAAAAATAAAAGATCGTGATCAGTGCTTTTGATAGAGAAAGGGCTGGTTGTTTCAAGATCAGTAATCAGAGTTTCGTGGTTTTTAACACTGTCTAGCAAAGGAAGCTCTTCTTCATGGTCGATGATGTGTACCTTATTGCCTAACAATACATAGGCCCGGTTGTCTAAGTGCGCCAGGGAGGTAGGGCTTTGACTCTGGCCTGTATAGAATTTGGTGAAGGTGCCTGATTGTCTATTCAGTCGATTGACCCCATTGCGACTACAAATCCAGATGTTACCCTGCTCGTCCTCTGTAATATTCCACAGAAAGTTGTCAGAAATGCTTGTGCTGTCCATTCGGTTGGGCAGGTACTGCTTGATTTCATAACCGTCATATCGATTGAGTCCGTCCTGTGTGGCTATCCATATGTAACCTTCACTGTCCTGAAAAATGTCGTTGACTGTATTCTGGGAAAGGCCATCGGTAATGTCCAGGTGTTCGAAGCGATACTGACTTGTTTGGGCATCGATACTCAGGCAGGTTATGACCCCGATAAGAATAAAAATATGTCTGCTTTTATGAAGGAACACTTGAAGGAGTAATTAAAACAAAAGCCTGATGGTCTAATATACGGCATTTGCCTTATTGAGCATTTTGTGGTACTGGACTAGTTTGAAGTCTTAATATGCAAAAGAACCCGAAAGTGTATGTGGAAGAGGGCGCGATCATCAGGCTGACTCTGGTGATTTTTTTATGCTTTGGCAGTTTGATGATGAACGCCCAATCCTTAAAGCACCTCGATGAATTGGGGAAAGCCTATAATGTAAAGAGCGTAAAATCTTGGACGGATGAGAATGAGGGAGTAACCTTATCCCGTGCAAGTGACGAGCGCTACCTGGCCGTTACGCTTCCTCAATTCGGGAAGGTCTACAGGTATGACTTCAATAAAGTAAATGGCGCTATGCAGCTGCTGGGCGTATACTTTGGGAAAGCGGCCTTGCTAAAAGAGCTTTTCAGCATCAGTGAGAAGGAGCGTTTTAAAGACAATGCACAGACTTTACCTTTCGGGCTGAAAATCGGAATGACGCAGGAATCGGTGGAGGCCATTACCGGAAGGTTGGTAACTCATGCCGCTTCAGGTTTCGAAGAGGTAGAGGAGGCTTATCTCACCAATCTTCCCGGGTTCAGATTTCTGGATGTTACTTTCTGGTTTCAAGACAAGCAACTTGTCTATTTCAAGATCGAAACGAATCGTGACGGTGCAGTTACTTATCAAAGACACCTGAAGGCATTGAATAATTCGATGCAAATAGGCATTAAAGCGGCTATCGAGGAAAAGTACCGGACACTGATAAAGCTGAGTTATGGCTCGGTTGCCAATGGCATAAGAGGACTCCTGGGTGAGTACAAATCTGAAAAAATACGCAACTCTGAAATGCCTTTATTAAAAAGGTTGAAATATACCTTTCGAGTTGATACGGTGATGACCCTGCCCGATCAGGGGTACAGGATGGTTTGGTGTATGGCACGGCATAAGGACAAGCAGAGCTTCTATGATGAACTGCTTCATTATTTGAACATGATGTTCAATAAGGGCTATCGTAACAATAGCTATGAGGGGGCTTTGATTGATGTCTATCAGCAGGATGAGATAGACGATTTTGAGCATTACTTTTTTGATGCTGTTGATCGGGGTAATTATAGGGAGAAGAACACTAAAACCGTTTTTCGGATTTACCAGGTAGCAGAAAGTAATGAGGTGGTCCTGGAGACCTATGAGCCTGCCGACAACAGGGTTGAACCCACCAGGCCGACTTGCATCGGAGTTTGTGAACCTGAAAACCCCGATCTGGCACTCAGCGATGATGAGTATCTGGAAAAACTAGGGGTAGATATCGAATTGTTGAAAACACGCTTTGCCAAACATGAGGGTAACTCATGGTTGAAGATTCTGGGTGGAGGTGAATGGACTTCTACCATTGGTTTCGAACAAGTGAATGGTTACAATGAAGAGACCGGGACACGATGGTTAAAGGGGCTTGAATTCAAATTGGATAAGGAGTTCAGCCGGAGTGTTTTTAAGGGCAGCTTGCCATTGGGGTTCAAAAAGGGAATGAAACTATCGCAAATCAAGACTATTATTCCTGGGGTAGAGTATGAGAAGTGGCACTCCAAGGAGGATTGGTTTACAACCTATGAAGGAATAAGAATCTCACCCCGAATCGCCCTGGACCTCACCATGTCGTTCAGATCGGGAAAACTGGGCAGATTGGTTGTGGAAATGGATGAGAAGCTCGCTAATTCACGGGAGTGGGAGATTTTGAAGCATCGGATTTTCACGAAAGAATAATTGTCGTCAATCAGCCTCGTATTATGTCCATTACTATTTCACAAAGAGAACTCAGCCCTGAAGAAGCAAAAATGCTCCGGCAGAGACTTTGGGCGATAGGTGTCTTCGCACTTATCTCGGGAGTGATGTTCTATGTTTTCTTCACCCAGGTGGGGATAAGTTTCGCTGATGGTGGTTTCTATGCATTCCTCATTTTTGGCGTATTTTTCTTCGGGGTGCTGGTTTACATTATTTCCGGGCCTGTCCGTGACCTTTTTAAAGGCACCAAACAGGTGATTCAGGGAGTGGTTACTGACAAGCACCGATACAAATCGAGTAAAACCGGTAAGGGCAGAAAGGGATCGAATTCGAAACCGAAATACTACCTTCACTTTGGTGATAAGAAGTTTTATGTAGAGTATAAACACTTTGCGGCTGTGAACGTGGGCGAAAAAGTAGAACTACACTATGCACAGCAT
Source organism: Roseivirga sp. (assembly GCA_021404565.1). GTDB lineage: Bacteria > Bacteroidota > Bacteroidia > Cytophagales > Cyclobacteriaceae > Roseivirga. The sequence goes on from JAAWWF010000042.1 coordinate 119,639, forward strand.
TCAAATGTTTCTTTGGAGCTGGTAAGTTTATCTGGACATAAGGAACCAGCTAGAGAGGAAGAAAAGAAAACACTCAGGGAGCAGATATTTGAATGGAATGAGCAGCGTGAGAACCTTCCCAGAAAAGAACTGGTCATGTCTCATGAAGATGTGAGGCTGTTGAAGAAATATCGTAACAAAACCATCGGTTTCAATTTGTCATTTGTATTCATTGGGGGATTTATGTGTGTGGCTTTTACCGTTGGTGCCCTGTTGTGGTGGGTAATGATCTTCCCCAGCCTGCTATTACTATTGCTCGTATTCTTTTTTGCACGAGGAGCATTAAGAACTCAGAGGAAATACAGGCGTGATGTGGACTTAGGGATAAAAGTGGCTGTCAAAACCAAAATTCTGGACAAGCAAAAACATACAAGAAGCGGAAAGGGCTTTCTGGTGGAGACTGAATTGGGAACACACGCTGTCAGCGCTCATACCTATGAAGTTTTACAGCCTCAGGAAGATGCGATTGTATTTATGGCTAAAGAGTCGGGCTGGCTGATCGAAATCCAAACCAAAGAAATAAGCCAGGCTCTGAATTAAAATAGGGCATCTGCCCTATAGGAGAGAAAAGCTTGCCAGACTATATTTTCATCGAATAAGTACAACCAAACTGTTTATGAAAATGCCTTTCTCAATCTTTAGGTTATCCACCCCGTTGTTTCCATCCGAAACCAGGCGCACATTGGTCATTCTGAAGAAAGAGTTGCTAAACCCTGAAACATTGATCAGTTGCCATGGGATTCTTTGATCTGTTTAATAAAAAAGATAGGACAGAGGAAAAGACTGTGGTTCCCTTAAGTCAGGATCAAATTGCGCTGGCCGTTAAAGTCTTTGAAACCTACCCCAGCCAGGGTCAGAAAGGAATTTGTGATCTGATTGGTAAAAAGACGGGCAGGGCGGATTTGGCATCTGATTTATACCGGTTTATTCCCATCGCTTATGGCAGACTGATAGTGCAGGAGGTGAGCTACCCGGACCGTTATCTGGTCGAAAAAAAAGGAGACATTGCTGAATACGCATTCTCAGAAAACACACTGTATGTTCAGGTTGAACAATACATCACCCGAAAAATAAGAAAGCCTCCCTCTCAGATTGATATGCTCAATGTACTGAACCATAGCCCGGAATTCGATGCCATCAATCAGGCTTTACATGCCGGGAGCAAGCTTGAAGACCTTGTTTTGTCTCCTCCTTATTTTCTGGAATAAGGGAAGTACGGTCTGATCAGAAATCTGCAAAGAGCTTTAGTACATGTTCCTTTTGAGTGCGGCTTACGGGTACCTGATCGCCATTGGTCAGCACCAGATAACCTCCATCTCGTTTTACATATTTTTCGAGGTATTGTTGATTGATCAGGTGTGACTGATGTACCCGGGCAAAACCCTGATGCTTCAGGATTTCATAAAAATGACCGAGGTGTTTCGATACCAAAACCGTTTCGTTCTGACTGAGCACAAAGCTACAATAATTGTTGTCCGCTTCTATGCGAATGATCTTAGCCAGCTCCACCAGACGGATTTCATCACTCAGGTTCAGGGCTATTTTCCGTGTTCCGCCTTTTAGAAAATCATTCAGGTTTGAAAGTTGAGACTGTTGATCGCTTTTGGCCGGTTTGAGCTTGGCCACAGCTCCGATGAGTTCCTCCTTATCGATTGGCTTGAGAATATAATCAAGCGCACTGAACTTGATGGCGTTGAGGGCATAAGAGTCAAAGGCGGTGACAAAAATTACCTGAAAATCTATAGGCTGGAGCTTTTCTAAAAGGCTGAATCCATTGCCTCCGGGCATTTCAATATCGAGAAAGACCACCTCCGGAGAGGTAGTCTTTATAAGATGTATAGCTTCTGCCACCGAGGCTGCCTGACCTGTTATTTCTATGCCGGGGCAGTGCTTTACCAGCAAGTGCTGCAGGTTCTCTCTGTTGTTAGTCTCATCATCAACAATAATGGCGCTGTATTGCTCAATCATAAATCTTTGGGGATTTCTATGGTCACCCGGAAACCACCTTCTGGCAGCTTGCGAGTCAGTACACTGGCTTTTACATCTTTACCAAGCTGACGGGTAATGATATCAAGTCTTTCCTTACCCAGGTTTAGGCCTTTACTATTGCCCTGTCCTTTGTTGCTCCCTTCGCCATTGTCTGAAACCTCCAGTACACAGGCATTGTCTGTATAAAACACACTGAGCTGAATATGGCTGGCCTTTCCATTGACAACACCATGGATCACAGCATTTTCCAGGTAAGGTTGCAATATCATCGAGGGCACAAGCATGTTCTGATTTACCTCTGAAGCTACATTGATATCATAGGAGAAGGGGGTTCTCATATTTTCCAATTCGAGGTACAACCTGCTTATTTCCACCTCCTGTGTGAGGGCATGTAGGGTGTCGTCTGACTGGGAGAGTACCATGCGCAACAATCTCGAGAGTTTGACGATATAGTCATTGGCCATTTCGCTATCCTGCTTGTTGATCAGGTTCTGGATGGCATTCAGAGCATTGAAGAGAAAGTGGGGATTGAGCTGTGCTCTGATTGCCTTCAGCTCAGCTTCGGAGAGTTTTTGCATCAGGTCCAGTTTCTGGATTCTGCGTCCGGTGAGATACCTGTAAACAGCAAATGCTATAATCAAGAGAGGTAGTATGATTGCCAGCCAATACCCTCCCTGATGCCAGAATGAGTTTTTGATCGTAAAAGAATAGGAGATGCTGCGCTCACCATACTTCTTGTAACGGTTCTCAATAAGTATCATGTAGTTGCCCGGTGTCAGATCTGCCATGTTCACCAGGTTTTCGTCATTAGACATATATTGCAGCTCTTGCGGGCCATCTTTACCACCGTAGAGTGTGATGCCGACAATCCCTTGTCCATGAGTGGTAGAGAGTACCAGATTTTTAATGTCATGAGGGAAGGAAGGGTTCTCAGGCAAGCCATCTGGACTCAGCTTACTAACATAACCCTTATCCAGCCATTCTTCATAAGTTCTGTGGGTTTCGTCAGCATTGGTTTTTAAACCCTTCATCAACCAGTTTTGAAGCTCTTCCATCAGAAAGATGTCGTAAACTTCCAGCTCCGGCCAATCTACCCGGTATTTAAACTGTAAGATACTTTGATCCGCGCCCCGGGGAGTGACTTTTAGGAGAGGACTTTCAACAATAATCTGATCCCCTCCGCCACCTGAATGGCTCCTCGTTCCCAAAAATGCCACACTATCGCCACCGTATACAAAGTTGAAATTCTTAATGGTACGGGGAGGCGAACCAGATCTGTGGACTTTGTAAAACTGACCTTTGTCCTTTGTAATCTCCGGCAGGAACAGAATGATCTGCGTCTTATGTGGTATCCACAGATTAATGGGCAGGTTCTCGTCATCAAAGCCATCGCAAAGAGTTGAGATATCCAGCAACTGATTGGTTTGACTGTCCCGCACCTGAATGCCCAAAGGTATGGGCCCTGTACTGATAAGGGTTTGCTGCGCCATGACCGTGGCGCTGCAAAAAAGTAATGTAATGATTAAAAGTATTCTCATGATTTTGAGTTTTTGATTCAAAACGAAGAACCAAAAAACCTAAGTTAGAAAAATGCTCAATGAGAATTCGGTAAGCCCCGGTGAGAATTCAGCAGATGACTATAAGTCCATGTAATAGCAAGTTCAAACTGTTCAAACTGTTCACCCTGTCGCAGGTTTTCCAAACCTGTGACTACCCTATGGCATTATTGCTGCTGCTTGAAAACCCAGCCGCTTGCCTTTGACGAGTGGCCGCAGCAATGCATTACAGCTTCTGCTTAAAAACCATCGAATTGCGGTCCGGATCGTAAATGCCTACAGACCGAAAGCCTCCTTCTTCGGTTACATGGCTCATCATTTGACCGCCATGAGATTTGGCTACCTGGAGTATCTGGTCCAGGTCATCCACCAGAATATCAAACTGATGGCGGTTTTGCTCAGCGCTGTTTTGCGCCAGCTCGGCAGGGCAGAAGAGAAGCTTCAGGTCGCCCCATTGACCTGCGTAAAGTCTGCTGCTATACATGTCCTGCTCAGTAAAATCGATGCCGAATACAGCCGTATAGAAATCGAGCATTTTAGACATGTCTGTAATGGCAAGGGTCAGTCCTTCTATTTGATAGCTCATTTCTTTGGGTTTAAGGTGATTTTCTCAGCAGTAACTGATTCTACTTTTTCCCGACTGTAATAAACCGGGAAGAACTGATCTTTAGCCCAGGGCTCAAACAGGTTGCGATAATATGGACTTTCAGGGTTGCCCGACTGGCCCGGACCATTGGTGCCTATGGCAGCGTCCCAGTCACCCGTATTCACAATCATGCGAAAAGAAGCACCACTGCTTTGGCGCATATTGCCCCCTGAGGAGCCGGGAGTATAGGAATTCCCGCCCCTGGGCAAGGGCCCCAGATTAAGTTTGGCTTTATGTTCTTGATTGACTGCATTTCCCAGGGCATGCGCCATATAGGTATGCTTGTTATCGGCCTGACCATACTGCCATTTGCTCATATCGGAGCCCAGTTTTTCTTCCAGGCCATTTACTGCTGTCTTGAAAGCTTCGTAAAGAAATAGGTCTCTTTTTACCTTGGGTTGACTGCCAAACTTTCGCAGATCAACCGTGATCCAATCGACAATCTTTTTCATTTGAAGGCCCCTGATCAACCCCCGAGCTTCATCAGGTATAAATTTAGCCGAAGCCTGTTGTCTGATCTCGTTTTCCCAAGCCACGTAGATGGCTGCCGCGATTGAATTGGGCTCAAGTCTATAGTCCCAGTTTTTTAATTGATCCAGAGCTCTCTTGGCCTTTTGGTCGAACTTAAAATCCATGATCATGGGCACCAGGGTTCTTGCAGGAATAGATAAATAATCCACCTGTAGGGTCCTCATATCTTCCATGGTGAGTTTTTTTCCGGAGCTGAGTACCTCATTTACCCTGTCTCCACGATATGGGTCAGACCAGTTAAAGCCTATGGCATCCCAGTGTTCATAGTCATCCGGAGTGACACTTTGATTGGCCGTAGCGAAAAAGCCGGAGGCAGGATTAGTGGTATTGGGTTTCTCGATAATCGGCAGGTAGCCATCCCATTCGTAGCGACCGTCACCAGGCACAGGTACCATACCGCTGAAATTGCGTCTCAGTGGAGCAATGCCTACCGCTTGCCAGCCAATATTGCCCTCTTTATCGGCCCAGATCATATTCTCTCCGGGGATGTGGCTGTAGTTACAGGCCTCTCGGAATTCCTCCCAGCTTTTAGCCTGATCCATGCGCAAAGATGCCAGATAAGGCGAACCTCCCGGCTCCAGCCAGGCACAGCGCACGGCATAAGCTTTATTTCTTTCTGCATCAATATAGGCTACCGGACCATGGCGGGTATAACTCAGGTCCACCGTTTTATCTTCCTGCCCTTTCACTTTGATAGTTTCGGTGATAACCTCCATATCTACCCATTCGCCTTTGTATTTATATTGGTTCAGATTGTCAGGATTGAGGTCATAAACATAGAGGTCTTCCCCATCCGTTCTGAAAACGGTTAAACCCCAGGAACCATGGTCATTGTGCCCGATGGAAATACCCGGAATCTCAGGCTCTCCACCACCGATAACATTCCAGCCGGGAGCCACCAGGTGTGCCATGTAGCGCAGTGAAGGCACCGCTATGGTACGGTGCGGGTCGTTGGCCATATAAGTATTGCCGTCTTCCATCAGCTTGCCGCTCACTACCCAGTTGTTACTGCCAATGGAGTAGGTGTCATCCTCAAAGTCCTCATTCATGGCCAACAAGGCTTGTGATTCCGTGGCTGCCCGATAGGCTGGTAGCACATCCTCAGGCTGAAAACGCACACCTCTGCGATAGGCATTATATAGCTCCAGAATATTAGCAGAAAGCATTTCACTGGTGATGCTCGGGTCAAGCTTCATATCCGGCTCTTTGGGGTGAAACCAGTTCAGGTCTTTCACTGTAGCCTCACCCAACTTTGCTATGGCCCTGCCGTACTGTAATTCCTGACCGATATTGCCGAGAAGCCCCTGATGACGAGAAATCACTACCTCTGGAGTCCATTTTTCTGGCTTGATATCCAGCATCTTAAACTCAATAGGCAGGTTTTCAGGATCTGCCAGAGCTTCGGCTATATAGGCATTCACTCCATCTGCATAAGCTGTGATGATTTCGACCCCATCAGCATGATAGTAGTTCATCTCCTCTGTCATATCACCACGGAATTTGAAGAGCCGGGTACCGATATCCCTTTTCAACTCTCTTTCCCCCAGAATTTCCGCTACCGTACCCGTTGCCTGTCTTCTCCATATCTCAAACTGAAAGAGGCGGTCTTTCGCTGCGGCATAACCCTGGGCAAAGAAAAGGTCATGCTGATTTTTAGCATAAATATGATTGATGCCCCATTGGTCGCGTAGAATTTCAACAGGCTCATGAAGGCCTTCAATGACTGGTCCTTCAGGGGTTGGGCTGCCACAGGCACTAAGAAAAAGGAGGGCAGTAAGTGCAAAAAATGATTTCATAGTCTTTAGGTTGGTAGGATAAAGTAATCAATCTGAGGACTTTAAGAAAGTGGTGGATAGGCGAGTGGTGTGAATTGGTCTCATTAAAGAGTCAGTGCCATTTTCGGCAGTGATTTCACCAAATCCAGACCGTTACCAAACCAGTATAATTCTGTCATTCCCATGAAAATGGGAATCTTAATAGTTGTTTATAGTCTTTGTCCGGGCACTACCTCTTCACTTAGGCACTATGTATGGTCACTCTAAACTTGTTTCAGAACTCATATTGTGAGAGACTGAAAAGGAGGTTGGTGGTGTGATAAATAAACATGCCCCGGATGATGACGTCCCGAGACAGAACAGTACTAATCTATATATAACCTCCTATTTAATATGCATTATCCATGAAAAGTAATCTGAATTTCCTTTTGTGCGGGATCGTTTTGCTCTGCGCATCATTCTCAATAAAAGCTCAAAATACTTACCAGGTAGCCTGGACAGATATTTTAGGCATAGATATAGATACAACAACTATTATTAAACAGTTAGCTCTGGGCACTTCATGGGCGGGGGCTGCGTCCGTAAATGAGTTGCAACCTTCTGTTGATGGCTGGTTCGAATTTACGGTGGTACGCCCCATTGGGTATAACGATTATTACATCGGCTTTTCTACAACCAATATAGACCTCTCACCCAACACTATCCGTTATGCACTGAGGTTCAAGGGCAATTCTGAAATCGATTACTTTGAAGGGGGAACATCAAGAGGAACCATAACCACTTTTAATGTTGGAGACACCTTTAGAATTGCGCGTGAAGGTTCTGATATTGTGATTTATAAAAACGGAACATCTGTTGCTACTTACATGCGGGAAGATGATCTGTCTCTCATTGTAGATGCTACCTTAGTGGGGCAATATGCCGCAGTTGGCAATGTCGTAGCCTCATTTGATTCAGGTCCGGGAGGTACTGTCATTACACCGCTACCCGTGACTACACTTGAGCCTCCTTCAACAGGCGTAGGTGATTTCTTCGCAGTTGACTGGGCCGATCTGGTGGGCATAACTGTCGATTCTCATACTCTAAAGAGTGATGTATCAACAGCCTGGAATAATTCCGGGGCTGCGTCAACTAACCGACTAGGAGTCGGTGAGGACGGCTGGTTTGAGTTCGAAATCGTTACAGGAATAGCTTACAGTAACTTCGCTATTGGTTTTTCAACGACAAACTATGACGAAGATTTTTCAACTATAAGACATGCACTCAGGTTTAAGGGCAATACACAGGTCGAATTCCTGAATGGTGGCAATGCTCCTTCATATATCACCTCTTATCATACAGGAGACAAGTTTCGGATGGGGCGTGAAGGTGAAGAGATTGTGGTTTACAAAAATGGAACAGAGGTGCTGAGAAGTTCAAGAGGTAACGATGTTTCACTGATTATTGATGTGGCATTATACAATTTCGCGGCTGCGGTTGGGAATGTTGTAGCTTCTTTTGGTACTACATCGCTACCGGATAAAATCACTCCGGGGGGTATCAGTGGGCCCTGGGCCGTTCTTCCCGGGAGTACTACAGATACTTATACTACGGGAGCAGTGGCTATACAGGGAGCCACGTTACCTGCTGGCTATAGTCTGGCAGTGGGTGGTGAAATGATAGCTGAAGGAGTGAAGGTTACCTTAGTTGAAAACTGGCCTGATTACGTTTTCAAACCCGAATACAGGCTCTTTAGTCTGGAGGAAATCAAGGCATATATCGATCAGAATGGTCACCTTCCCGGGATGCCGAGTGCCCAGGAAGCGGAGAAAGAAGGGGTAGAACTCCTGGATATGAACAAAAAGCTGCTGGAGAAAGTCGAAGAACTTACACTGCACCTCATCAGACAGAATGAATTATTGCAAAAGCAGCAACAAGAGATTGAGGAACTTAAGAAGAAGGCAAAAGATTAAGTGATCATAACTTCGGAGTTGGGTTACATAGTTCATAGGGATGTGAGAATCAGTCCAGTATTTTATTCACCCCTTCAATCAATTCATGGTCTGTGATTGCTAAGATTCTGAACCAATCCCGATGACTTCGGAACAAAATGACGTATTAAGGAGATTCAGAGATATGTTTCGCCTCCAAGAGAGAGGAAGGATAATCTGAATAGCCATTTATGTCAATCATCGAGAAATTACCCCTTCTTTCAATCACTAAAGTCACCCTGAACTTGTTTCAGGGTCTCTCATTATTTACCCTTTGAAGCAATCTCCAGGAGTTGTGGAGCCAACCTAAAATGCCCTGAGCCTCTTCCCTGGTTCATAATCACTGTGACGGTGATACCTGTTGCAGGATCGTAAATCATAAGACTACTCCCGAGAGGAGAACCACCACTATGACCCCATTGCTCACGGCCGAGGAAGTTGTACTTGCGAATGCCCAGCCCGGCACCTGACTCACCTGGAATATTCCCGGCTGCATCCACAAATGTGAGCATTTGAGAGCGCATGCCCGGGCTTAGGAAGGAATCACTAAAGAGCGCTCGGCCCCAACGACTGATGGTTCTGGCATTAGAAAACAGACCAAAAGCAGAGTTACCAATGGTCAGGAGAGACATCTCCTTCAGAGGCTCAACCTCCTGTCCGTTTCTCCAGGCAGTGGCCACTGGCCCAGGAGCCGATTCGAAGCCCGGGAGAAAAATATCAGTGAGTTTTAATGGCCCCCAGAGCCTTTCGTGATACAGCTGAACGATGGGTTTTTTAGCGACCTTCTCGGCAATCATTCCTAGGAGCACAAATGATGTGTTGGTGTATTGGGTACGTTCACCGGGAGCGAAAGCCTTGTTACCCACAAAGCCGATAAGTTCTTCTGCTGTGAAAACCCGACTCTGGTCTGCGCTGATAGCCGTAGAAAGCTCCGGGTTTCTGGTATAGTTAGCCAATCCATTGGTATGGTTCAGAAGCTGCCTGATGGTAATTTTAGGATCAATATTGTCCATTGCCGGTAGCCAGCGGGAAATAGCATCGTCCATACCCAGCTTTTCTTCCTCAGCCAGCTTCATGATGATAGCGCCTGTCATGGTTTTGGTAATGCTGGCCATCCAGATCAGGTGATTGGGTGTCAGTGTTTTTCCCTGAGCCTCAGTTCCCGCGCTGCTGACCCATTCCGTGCCATCCTTCAGAATGACGGATGCACTCACCCCATAGTGATTGGCATCTTTGGTCCAGTCCTCAATGGCCGTTTGTAATGCTGATTTGGTTGCCTCAGAGGGGTTTTGAGTGATGCTTTGCCCTAAGACATTCATAGGAGCCGAGGCTAATAAACAAAGGATAAAAACGAGGAGTAGAAGACCTTTCTGTTTCATGGTTTGCTTTTTAGTGAGTTTAGATAAATCACTATTTAAGCAAACGTAACATTTCTTATTCGCTATGCCCTTGCTGAATGGAGATGAATGGTTTTGTTGTGGGAGGTAACTATTTAAAGCACCTTACTCACTCCCTCAATCAACTTGCTATGACCACTGTCAATCTCTTTAAGTTCATAGTCATCCAATAGCACAATCAGATGCTGCATCTCCTTTTTGTTGATCACCTTGTCGTATTTACCCAGGTAGAAGGTAAGGCGGGTGGGAGTATTGTTGATCAGGTCAGCCACCTTTTTCAAATCTGGCATAAAGTGGCGGAAGATCACCCAGCTATAGTATACCTGCGCTCTTTTGAACTCCGTATTCATTTGTGTTTCGGCAAAGCGCAGGGTGTAATTGTTCATCAGCCTGAGCTTACGGGTGAGGTTTACAATGCCCTTGAATACTGAAGGGTTCTTAATCTGGGTCTTAAATATCTTGCGAAAGAGAAGGGGGTAGGTAGAAAACCGATAGGAAAAGTGTGTCTTGATGCCATCGGGCGCCAGCAGATGCAAATGGTCTGTCTGAGCGGGAAATAACTGAGCGGTAACCAACGCAAACTTACCTCCCATGCTAAAACCCATTACCTCAAAGCGATTGATCTTCTCTTTCGTGAAAAAAGTCTGCATGAAATCGAACCAATCCTGAGGGTAGAATGACTTCTCTCCGCGATCCCAGTCGGTATCGCCATGAAAGAAAAGGTCAAAACTATAGATCGTATATGTCTCCTTTAGCACTTCATAAACGCTCTTAAAGACAGAATGCTCCTGACCAAAACCGTGAAAGCATAGCATGACCTTATCACCACCCGACCAGATGGTATATTTTAAAGAAGCTTTGTCAATCGTGATAAAATTATGTCGGCTGTCAGACATTCAGGTTTTGCTTTCTCAGGATGCGAAAATGACAATTCATTTGCGTTTTTCAAGGCTGTTTTCCGAAATAAAATTTGGGCTGTGCAAGCGTTTGCATATGGTACGAATAAAAGAATTTTCAATTTTTCGGAACATAACCTACTCATTCTACGTCAATTATGCGACAGGAAACTTTGGAGAACGCAGGAGTTTCCATAGTTTTGCCACCGAAATGGAAGTAAGAGAGAAGATCGTAGAGAAAGCCGCTGAGCTGTATATGCAGTTTGGCATCCGTACTGTGACCATGGACGATATAGCCCGTGATCTCAGTATTTCCAAAAAGACAATCTATCAATACTTCAAGGATAAGCGTGAACTGGTAAACACCATTTGTACGACCAGCCTGAAGATTGAAGAAAAACGTTTTGTCGGAGCTACTGATGAGAGTGAAAATAGTGTGCATGAATTAATCCTTGTTTCGAAATGCCTGAGAGAAAGCATGCAGGAAATGAAGGTGAACATTATGAACGAGCTGAGGAAGTTTTACCCTGAAGCCTGGAAGATGTACAGCACTTTTAAATCCGGTGTGATGAAGGAGTCTATCATGAATGTAATCATCCGCGGAAAGAAGGAGGGTTACTTTCGGCCTGAGCTTGATCCTGAGCTGATTGCCATCATGCGCATGGAGCAGGTGGAGTCCTTTTTAATGAGCAATCTCTACCCAAAAGAAAAATACTCACTGACGGAAGTGCAAATGCACCTATTCGATCATTTTATACACGGCCTCTTTACTATTGAAGGTCATCAACTTTTTAATAAGTACAACACAACAAATGTCAAGCAACATGAAACGCTTAACTAAGGGGTCTCTTACGGGACTTATGCTATTGCTGATTAGTTTTTCAGTGAAAGCCCAGACAGAATACTCGTTGCAGCAGAGTATTGAATATGCGCTGTTGAATAATGAGAATATTCTGAACGCAGAATTGACCATGAGAGATGCAGATGCTCAGGTTTTTGAAACCAGGGCGGATGGACTCCCTCAGATCACGGGTAATTTTAACTACAATAACAGCCTGGTTATCCCAAGATCTCCCATCCCTACCGCTTTTATTACAGGTAACCCTGCCGATGAAGGAGTAGTACAGGTAGCTTTTGGAGCTCAGCATTCGGGTAATTTTGGAATCAATGCTACCCAAATGATCTGGGATGGCTCTTTCTTCATTGGTTTGCAAGCGGCTAAGATGCTGCGCGAAAAGGTAGTGGTTGACAAGGTGAAGGCCGAAGTCGATGTGATAGAGCAGGTTACTAAAGCTTACTACCTGGTATTGGTAAATGAGACAAGGGTAGGCCTGATCGATGCCAACATCGCCAACCTCGATTCTACCTTAAGAGAAACCAGGGTTCTTTATGAGAATGGTTTTGCAGAAAAGATCGATGTAAGCCGCCTGCAGGTTCAGATGAACAACCTGAGCGCTGAGCGTAAGGGAGTAGAGCAAGGCGTAAATGTGAGCCTGAATCTGTTGAAATTGTCTATGGGCATGCCGATTAGCGAAGAGATCACCCTTACTGATCCCCTCGAAGGAATCGATTTCGAATATAATCTGAATGATATCAACAGCTTTTCGCTACAGGAGCGTGTAGAGGTACAGCAAATCAACTACCTGCGCAAACTGGCAGAGCTTGACATCAAAAATACCTACTCTCAGTACATTCCTAAAGTGGAGTTTAGTGCCGGTTGGGGCCGAAATACGGGTACCAACGATTTCAGTGATGTTTGGAAAGGTGACCGATGGTTTTCCAATAGTGCCATTGGCATAAACGTAAGCATTCCCATTTTCGATGGTTTACGCAAGAAGTATACAGTACAACGAAAAAAGATTCAGCTTCAAACCCTGGATAATCAATACAAACAACTGACCAACAGCCTCTCTCAGGATTTGGTTAACGCCCGGGAAGCTCTGGATGTAAGCCTTGAAAGGCTGGCAGTACAACAGGCCAATTTGGACCTTGCCAGGGAAGTAAGTGACATTACCCGCGAGAAATACCGCGAGGGTGTCGGGTCAAACCTGGAAGTACTCAACGCAGAAGAAGATTATAAAGAATCTGAGACCAACTATTTATCAGCACTCTACGATGCCATCATTGCCAAAGTAGACCTGAACAAGGCACTCGGAAAATTAAAAGACCAGCAATGAAAACTCAGCAATTCAATACAACTAGACATATGAAAGCGCAATCTATAACCGCAATTTTTCTGGCCGCCATCGTACTGGTAGCCTGTGGCCCACAGGGAGATCCTCTTGATGCCAAGAAAGCCGAACTTGATGAAGCAAAGGCAACTCTGGCTGAACTGCGTCAAACCATCACGACACTCGAGGGTGAAATCAGTGCAGAAGATCCTGATTACTTCAAAGCATCAAATTCTACTATACCGGTAACCTCTATGCCAGCAAGTAAAACCCATTTCGAACATAAGATCGAAGTGAGAGGCGCTGTCATGTCAAGAACCAACGTACAGGTAGGTGCTGAAATGGGCGGTAAGCTCAACAGGGTAGCCGTGAAAGAAGGAGACGCTGTAAGAAAGGGCCAGACCCTGGCAGTATTTGATACGGAAGATATTCAGAGGAGCATTGATGCACTCACTACTCAGCTGACTTTTGCCAATACCGTTTTCGAAAAAAGAGAGCGACTTTGGAAAAAGAACATAGGCACTGAAATTCAGTACCTGGAGTCCAAAACCAACAAGGAGTCTTTAGAAAAGCAGCTGGCCAGTCTGAACACCCAGATGAAGAAAACAGTAGTAAAAGCTCCGTTTTCAGGTACCATTGAAGTATTACCTGTTAAAGTCGGTCAGGTATTACAAGCAGGTTCTCCGGTAGCCTTGTTAGTAGGCAACTCGGATATGTACATCACTACTGAAGTTTCAGAAAACTTCGTGAGCGCATTCTCAAAAGGTGATAAGGTAATAGCTACTATCCCTACTTTGAATGAAACATTCGAATCTGAGATCATTAGCATTGGTCAGGTTATCAACCCGGCCAGCAGAACATTTACTTTGGAAGTAAAGCTACCCCGAAACGCAAACTATAAGACCAATCAGGTAGTTGTGTTGCAACTAACTGACTATGTGAACGAAGAAGCCGTAGTAATTCCTTCCAGAATTATTCAGGAAGATATCAAAGGCAACTTTGTTTACCTGATTGATAACAACAAAGCAAAGAAGGTACACATCGAATTGGGCTTGTCTTACGCGAATCATACGCAGGTAGTGGCTGGCCTCAGCGGTGGCGAAACTGTGGTAGACAAGGGCAACAGAGCAGTAGGGGACGGTAGCGTAGTGGAAGTCCAAAACTAATTAACCTCAAAACCAAGACTTTATGTCACAGCAGAATAACGATAAATATGTAGTAGATAAGGAGTTTGGGTTGACCTCCTTTTCGCTCAAGAACAAGGTTACGGTCTACGTGATCACCTTGCTCATCGTGGCTACCGGAATCTACTCCTATGTCACATTACCAAAGGAGGCTTTTCCTGAGGTAGAGATGCCCACAGTATATGTGAGTACCTTTCACCCGGGTAATTCACCAGTGGATATTGAGAACCTGATTACCAGGGAGATCGAGAAAGAAATCAATACCATCGAGTCGGTAGACAATATTCAGTCTACCTCGGTCCAGGATTTCTCCTCTATTGTAGTGGAATTCAACGTGGGTACAGAAGTGAGTGAGGCGGTATTGGACGTGAAGGATGCGGTTGATAAAGCCAAATCTGAACTGCCTACCGACCTGAGACAAGATCCTAACGTGATCAAGTTCAGCTTCTCTGAGAACTTTCCTATCCTCAATATCAATCTTACTGATCCAACTAAAACGCTGGACGAACTCAATGACTATGCTGAGTTTCTGGAAGATGAGATTGAGAAATTTCAGGAGGTTTCGAAGGTAGAGATTCGCGGAGTTGATGAGAAAGAGGTAAAGATCAAGGTGGACCCTTTCAAGCTTGAAGCAAGAAAGGTGACCTTCAACGATATTGAGAACGCGATTGCCTCAGAGAACATCACCCTATCAGGTGGTAATGTTGTGGCTGACGGACTCAGAAGAAACGTTCGTGTGCTGGGTGAATTTACTGACCCTGATCAGCTTGCTGAGATTGTGATCAGTAATGAAGAAGGCAATATCGTATACCTGAAAGATGTAGCTACCATCGAATTCGATTATAAAGACAAGCAGAATTATGCACGTCTGGACCTGAACCCTGTGGTGAAGGTAGATGTGATGAAACGTAGTGGTCAGAACCTGTTGACGGTTACTGATAAAATCATGGCATTGCTGGGTGAAAGCCAGACCAATGGCGTATTTCCCGACACCATGAACATCACCATTACCAATGATCAGTCTAAAGATACCCGTGAGCAGGTAAGCAGCCTGGGTAATAATATCATCTTTGGTGTAATCCTGGTAGTGACTGTACTGCTTTTCTTTTTAGGAACCAGAAACTCACTTTTTGTGGGTATGGCAATTCCATTGTCTATGTTCATGGCTCTGATGATTCTGGGGCTGCTTGGTATTACGATTAATACCATGACCCTGTTTGCACTGATTATGGCACTGGGTATGCTGGTGGATAATGGTATTGTGGTAGTGGAGAATGTCTATCGTTTGATGGAGCAGGGCCTGAGTCCTATGGCAGCTACCAGGCGAGGTGTGGGTGAAGTTGCATTCCCTATTATCTCTTCTACTGCCACTACATTAGCAGCTTTTCTTCCACTGGCTTTCTGGCCGGGTATTATGGGAGAGTTCATGCTCTACCTGCCTGTTACCCTGATTATTACATTGGGGTCATCACTCTTTGTGGCGCTCGTGATCAACCCTGTGTTTATCTCGACATTTATGAGAGTAGACGGCAAGAAGGTAATCGATCACAAAAAAGTATTGATCAGATCAATACTGGCCATTGTTATAGGTGCCGGTATTGCCTTTGGTGCTCAGATCGTCATGCTGGGTAACCTTCTGATGCTCATTGGGGTCATTACTCTACTGAATATTTACATCCTGGGCCCCTCTTCAAGAAGGTTTCAGGCTACTTTCCTGCCATGGCTTGAAGGTATCTACGAAGGTGTATTGAGAAGTGCCGTAAGAAGACCTGTGCTATACGTGTTCGGAGCTTTCGGTCTGTTGATCGTGTCACTGGGAATCTTCGCAGCCAAGCAGCCAGAAGTTATTTTCTTCCCGGAGAACGAACCTAAGTATGTAAATGTATTCGTGGAGTTCCCGGTAGGAACTGATATTGAAACCACCAACGACTTCTCCAAGAAAATTGAAGCCCAGGTTATCGAAATCGTAGAGCCTTATACCAGCATTGTAGAGTCGGTTACGACCAATGTGAGCCAGGGTGCAGCTGATCCGAATGATCCTTCAGCAGTAGGTCAGTCAGAAGAACCCCATAAAGCGCGTATTACGGTGAACTTCCTGGAGAACAAGCTCAGAGGTGAGTTTAAAACCAGTGAGATCATGGAGGTAATTCGCGAGAAGGTAGAGCTTGAACCAGGACTGACATTGACAGTTGATAAGGATGCCAACGGACCTCCGGCAGGTAAACCGGTAAACCTCGAAATCGCAGGAGATGACCTGATCGAACTGCAGCGCATCACCGAGGGAATTCAGCAGGAAATAGCAGTATCTGGTATTCAGGGTATCGAGAAGCTCAAAAGTACACTGGAGCTGGGTAAACCAGAACTGATTGTGGACATTGACAGAGAGAAAGCCAGAAGATTCGGACTTTCTACCAACTCTATCGCGAATGAGATCAGAACCGCTCTTTTCGGAAAAGAAGTGTCTAAGTATAAGGAGGGTGAAGATGATTATGAGATCAACGTAAGGTTGAATCAGGATTATCGCTACAATGTAGATGCCCTGCTCAATAAGCAAATCACGTTCAGAGACAATAACTCTGGTCAGCTGGTGCAGGTGCCTATTTCTTCTGTGGCCGATGTGCGGTATAGCTCCACCTATGGCTCAATCAAAAGAAAGGACCTGGAAAGGGTAGTAGTGCTCAGCTCAAACGTGTTGGCCGGTTATAACCCGACTAAGATCAACGATCAGTTAAAGCTGTTAATGGCCGATTACGATCTGCCTGCAGGTTATAGTTATGCCTTTACAGGTGAGCAGGAAGAGATGGCTGAAAATATGGCTTTCCTTTCTAAAGCACTGGCAATAGCGGTGTTTATGATCTTCCTGATCATTGTATCGCAGTTCAATAAGATCACAGCACCTTTTATCATCATGATATCTGTATTGCTGAGTACCATTGGGGTATTCCTCGGCCTGGTCATCTTCAATATGAAGTTTATCGTGATCATGACCATGATTGGTATCATCGCGCTGGCGGGTATTGTGGTAAACAATGCTATTGTACTCATTGATTTTATTGAGCTGACAAGAAAAAGACGAAGAAGAGAGCTGGGGCTGGAAGAAGATGCACGCCTGCCAATGGAGGAGATTCTGAACTCAATCATTGTAGCTGGTAAAACCAGGCTTCGTCCGGTATTACTTACGGCCATTACTACCATCTTAGGACTGGTACCACTGGCGGTTGGTTTGAACATTGACTTCATTGGAGCCTTCGCTTCTTACAGTGCCGACTACTATGTAGGAGGAGATAATGTAATCTTCTGGGGGCCGATGTCATGGACAATCATCTTTGGTTTGACCTTCGCGACTTTCCTTACGCTGATCATTGTACCAACACTCTATCTCATTTTTGATAAAATCATGTATAAGATTGCAAAATGGCGTGGAGATAAAAGTATTGTAGATATGTCTGAACATTCTGGCGAGACTAAAGAAGCTTTGGCCTGATGTTTGTTTATAATATTAACGTGGTGATACATCCCTCGTTAGGGGGATATTCATAGTTAAGGTTGATTTGGTAGGCTCCCTGTGGTGGGGAGCCTCTTTTTTTGCCTTTTCGTTGATTGTGTTATTAGGGTACAGTTAAGATGTCAGTGGGTATTACCGGGTCAAATGGTTTGGTGAAATTTTGAATTGATTACACTGGGATTATTGGAGTATACGACCTCGGAATGCTGTGAAAAGCCATCCAACTGATAAGATGATGTTTTTCTTTTTGCGGCCAAAAAGAAAGAAAAACCCTTTCCGAAAACACCAAATCCAAACACGGTTTTTGCCGCACGGAGCCTACGCGTACCAAATCCAACCGATTTGTATTTCGCTCTGTTTTCGGTTTAGCCGCCCTCCATTGTGGAGAGGGTGTGGAGTTGCTTCTGTCATAGATAGAAACATGAAACAATTTTGATTTGAAGATTGCCTATGAAACCAGCTGATTTCACAGTTTTTTATGAACTGTTTTCAAATTGGAGAAGTTGAATAAGTAGAGATGCCACCTAATAACTTTACATTTTTTCTTTTACTCATATTCTTGGTTTGGGTGGAGGTATATGCCTACCAGGCCACGAAAACGGTTATTTCAAAAAAGAGAGAAAGCACCAAACGCTGGATCAAATACCTGTATTTGGGTCAGGCGGTAGCCGTTTTTGGCTTAATGATCTATCTGCGCTTCAGTCAGTACGGAACCGTTCCCTTTAGCTTCCTCATTTCTATTGTTTTTATGACTTATACTGCCAAGCTGGTAGGAGTCATCTTCGTATTTATTGACGATTTCAGGAGAGTGATCAAATGGTTTTTTGACAGAAAGAAAAACCGAAGAGAAAGAGAGAAAATGGCAGGCAAACGGATCCCCCGGTCGCAGTTCCTTGCCAGAACTGCCGTGGTAGCCGCCACATTGCCAATCGCCACCATGAGTTTTGGTATTGTGTCCGGTGCCTATGATTACAGGGTCAGGCGCAGAAAGGTGTTTTTACCCAATCTTCCTAAGGCATTCGAAGGCATGACCATTGGCCAGCTATCCGATATACACAGTGGCAGCTTCTTTGATAAAAAGGCGGTTGAAGGCGGGGTGAACTTACTGCTGAAGGAAAAACCGGATGTGGTCTTTTTTACAGGCGACCTGGTAAATAATGAGACCAAAGAGGTTGCCGAGTACTTCGATATTTTTTCGAAGGTGAAGGCAGATATGGGAGTCTACTCTACTCTGGGCAATCACGACTATGGAGACTATAAGCAATGGTCTTCTGTTGCTGCCAAGCGAAAGAACCTGCAGGATATGGTCGAGGCCCACAAGCGACTGGGTTGGAACCTTATGCTCAATGAAAATACAAGCCTGAAACAGGGAGGAGATAAGATTGCCATCCTGGGGGTGGAGAATTGGGGTGCCGGAAGGTTTGCTAAATATGGTAAGCTGGATGAGGCCTATAGAAATGCCGAAGGGGATGTAAAACTCTTACTCTCACATGACCCCAGCCATTGGGACGCACAGGTAAGACCAGACTACAAAGACATTGACCTGATGTTTGCCGGCCATACCCATGGTATGCAACTGGGGGTAGAGATTGGCGATTTTCGCTGGAGTCCTTCCAAATACATTTATAAGCAATGGGCTGACCTTTATCAGGAAGACAATCAATACCTCTATGTCAATCGGGGTTTCGGGTTTCTTGGCTTCCCGGGAAGGATCGGTATCTATCCTGAGATTACCGTACTGGAGCTTACTGGTAGTCCCGTCTGAAATTGATAAAGGTTTTAAAAGACCTTCTGTTCCTAAACCATTTGCCGATCGGAAAGGAATCTTATCAATATAATGACTAATTAACCGGGCTGAATCAACCTCCTGTTTCTAATCAGAGATAAAGTGGCCAATACCACCAATGTAATGGCCAGATAGAAGAACCCCTGGCTGATGGAACTCATATTGACTACCGGCTGAAACATTACAGGAGACAAAAACTGCCCTATAAAAATGAAGGTTGTTAACAAGCCAAGCACTCTTCCTCTTACATTGGCAGGCGCCAGACTTACCAGACACAGGTTGGAATTAGGCATAATAAGACCCGCTCCAAGCCCGGCTACAATAAGTCCCGGGAACATGGTGATGTAATCCGTGGCATAACTGACAAGGCCATAGCCAATCCCCAGTAAAAGAAAGGAGATACCATAGATCTGGTAATGCGTAAATCGCTGCTTGATACGTTTAAAGTTGAAAGAAACAGTGCCCCCGACCAGCATTACTGTGCCCAGGGCATAGCCTGTTTGCGCATTACCCACAACGCCTAATTCTTTGATTAAAAAGGGAACCTGGACGGGCATCATATAGAAGACAGCCATACCCAAAAATGAGAGTACATAAATGGTCCAGGCCAGCTTGGGTATTTTGGCTTTGGGGCCAGTGGCTTTATTCTCTGTGGGGTTCAGCTTTTGGGGGTTCCTTCAAGTAGATAAGCACCAGGGGAATGGTGATCACAGGCAGCACAAAAATCAG
>JAAWWF010000074.1 GCA_021404565.1 Roseivirga sp.
GAAGACGGACGATAAAGGACGTTGAAACGCCTAAAGAAGCTAACGCGAACCATAATTACAAAAGAAAGGAATTTGTAATGGTCTCAAATAAACCAACATGACCAGCTCCTAAACGTCCTCCTGGAGGACGGTGAGCATCTAAAATTTCTTTCATGTTGTGTCCAATTCCGAAATTTGTTCGGTACATATGACCAGCAACAATGAAAACTACAGCAATTGCTAAATGGTGGTGAGCCATATCACTTAACCATAAAGATAGTGATAATCGGTGGAAACCACCGAAAAACGTTAAAATTGCTGTACAAGAACCATCACTTGTATTAAATACATGTGTTGCACTATCAGGATTTTCAGCGTAAACTGTCCAATTTCCTGTGAAAAATGGAGTTAATCCAGCAGGATGTGGAGGAGTTGTTAAAAAATTATCCCAACCAACATGAACACCTCGAGATGCAGGAATTGCTACATGAACAAGATGTCCAGTCCATGCTAATGAGCTAAATCCTAATAATCCTGATAAATGGTGATTTAAACGTGATTCATTATTTTTAAACCATGATAAACTCGGGCGGAATTTTGGTTGTAAATGTAACCAACCAGCGATTAATAATACACTTGCAAGTAATAATACACCAATAGAAGCTTTGTATAACTCTTGATTTGTTCTAAAACCAATTGTGTACCACCATTGATATAAACCTGCGAATGTAATGTTTACCGGATATGTATTTTTCTTACTAAATGCTTTTAATGCTGCTTCACCAAAATGTGGATCCCAAATTGCATGTGCAATTGGACGCGTTTTTAATGGGTTTGAAACCCATTTTTCAAAATTACCTTGCCATGCTACATGGAATAAATTTCCTGCAGTCCAAAGGAAAATAATTGCAAGATGACCAAAATGTGATGCAAAAATCTTTTGGTATAGATTTTCTTCAGTCATACCGTCATGAGCTTCTAAATCATGAGCTGTAGCAATACCATACCAAATTCTTCTAGTTGCTGGATCTTGCGCAAGGGCTTGGCTAAACTTTGGAAATTTAGTTGCCATAATCGTTAGATACCTTTTTTTATAATTTATAGTTGTGATTAAAATTGAACGTAAAACATTTCTTTTAATAAGGTCTTTAAAAAAACTTACGTAACTTTATGTTTGTAATTTTAAAGGATTCTTAATTTTTTAAGTAATCGAAATAGAACGAGCTAGGAAGAATGCCCAAGTTGTTCCAATACCACCTAATAAATAATGTGCTAACCCAACTGCTCGACCTTGAGTAATACTTAATGCTCTTGGTTGAATAGTAGGAGCAAAGTTTAGTTTATTATGTGCCCATACAATTGATTCAATTAATTCTTGCCAATAACCACGACCACTGAATAAAAACATTAAACTAAATGCCAAAATGAAATATGCGCCCAAAAAAATTAAACCAAATGCAAAAAATGATAAACAATATGATTG
>JAAWWF010000019.1 GCA_021404565.1 Roseivirga sp.
ACGTTAAATAAGCCATAATTTTGCAGAACTAAGGACAGAAACCAGTAACATTATGAGAAAGAAGCTCATCATATTTGGAGGAATTATTGTAGTCGGATTGATTACAGCTCTGACAGTATTTAACCCGAGCTCGGGTGATGAAGGTATCGCATTATTTGCCAATGCCGAACAGGGAGATTTTATCGTAGAGGTCACCACAACCGGTGAGTTGTCGGCCGAAAAATCTACCAATATCCTCGGCCCCATTCAGGCGAGAGAATACAATATCCGACAATTGGTAATCCAGAACATCGTAGACGAAGGTACTACCGTGAGTCAGGGAGATTTCGTAGCTCAGCTTGACAATGGAGAATTGTATGATAAGATTCAGGCTGAAGCCGACAACGTGGATAAGGAATTGACGGCTTTTGAAAACGCGAAACTTGACACTGCCCTGACCCTAAGAGGTGAGCGTGATAAGCTTATCAACCTGGACTACCAAATTGCTGAGAAGGAACTGCAGTTGGAGCAATCACAATATGAACCACCAGCAACTATCAAAAAGTATAAGAACGAGCTGGAAAAATTGAAGAGGGATAAAGAACGGAGCATTGAGAACTACAGCTTAAAATCTAAGCAGGCCGTAGCTAAAATGTCTGATCAAAGCTTTAGGCTGAATAGAGTGAGAGATCGCTATAAGAAAATGCAAAACCTACTCAGTGATTTTACAATTAAGGCCCCTCAAGCTGGTATGGTAATCTATGCCAAAGGCTTTGACGGAAATAGAATCGGACCTGGGTCACAAATCAGCACCTGGGCGCCAACAGTGGCTACTTTGCCAGATCTTTCAAGTATGATTTCTACCACTTATATCAATGAAGTGGATATCAGAAAAGTTAAAAGAGGCCAGGAGGTAGAGTTGGGATTAGATGCATTTCCGGAAAAAAGACTGACAGGAACTGTTATTCGAGTGGCCTCTGTAGGCCAGCAAAACCCTAACTCTGATGCTAAGGTATTCGAGGTGACGGTGAGGGTGAGAGAGAAAGATCGCGACCTGAGGCCTGCTATGACTACGAGTAACCTGATCATTACACAAAAGCTCGATAGCGTGGTTCATGTTCCATTGGAGTGTCTTCACGTGTACAATGACTCTATCAACTATGTTATCAAAAGAAATGGCACACTGCAAGAGGTGAAAGTTGGATTAACCAATTCAAATGACGCTGTAATTGAAATGGGAGTAGAGGCCAGCGATGTGCTTTATCTGTCGATGCCAGCTAATATGGAAGGTAAAGAACCTAACCTAATTGCCGAGTTGGATGGTACGCGTCAGCAAAAGTATGAGATAAATGAAGGAGGCCTTGAGGACGAGGAAGAGTGGTTAAACAGAGATGGCACACCAATGTCTCCTCAGCAAATTGAGAGAATGAAAAGTTTTGGTATTACTTCTCCGGCTGATATGCGTGAGAAAATGAAGAGTTTCGGAAGAGGCGGAGGGCAAAGACCTTCTGGAGGAGGGAGGCAAGGTGGCAAGCCTAAATCTGGCGCATCGGCTACGACAACTACTTCTGGTCAGCCATCTAAGTAATCTACCTCATGGATAAGAAAAATTTACTATCCAATTTCTATATAGCTGTAGAAGCAGTTATGGCCAATCAGGTCAGGTCGTTGCTTACGGCATTAGGAATTATTTTCGGAGTGGCAGCGGTAATTGCCATGCTGGCCATTGGAAATGGTGCCCAGAAGGAGATTCTGGAGCAGATTGAGCTGGTAGGTGTCAATAATATCATTGTTCAACCCGTGGTTGAGCAAACAGAACAATCGCTTGGTGAGGCAGAGGAAGAGGAGAAAGCCAAGTTTTCTCCCGGATTGAAGCTTCTGGATGTTGAAAGCATTGGTAACGGTATTCCTGGTATAAAGAAAATCAGCCCGGAAATCCTTTTGGAAACCTATATCATCAAAAATGGTATCCGTAGATCTTCGAAGTTGGTTGGTGTTGAGCCGGCATATTTTGAGGTAGCCAATTTTCAGTTGAATGATGGAAAAATGTTCAGCGAAATGCAGCTTAAAAAGGGTGCACCTGTTTGTATCATTGGTAAGGGCATTCAAACGAAGTTTTTTCCTCAGGAGAACCCGATTGGTAAGCAAATCAAAGTGGGTACTCAGTGGTTAGAAGTGGTAGGCGTCTTGAAAGAGCGTTACATTTCAGACAAGGCAATCTCTAA
Organism: Roseivirga sp.; assembly: GCA_021404565.1. Classification (GTDB taxonomy): domain Bacteria; phylum Bacteroidota; class Bacteroidia; order Cytophagales; family Cyclobacteriaceae; genus Roseivirga. The sequence continues at coordinate 2,205 of JAAWWF010000019.1, forward strand.
TCTCGGTATTCGCGATTATAATATGGATGTTTACACACCAATTCAGACTGTTCTCATCCGCTACGTAAATCGCGATTTGGTAACCGGCTCAGGTTTGAAGAAGAACTTTGGAAGAGGCGGAATGATTTTCTTTGGCAGAGGGCGTGGCATTTCTATCGGTGGTGGAAATGGTGATGACGATGAAGGACCCAGTAACTATCACCAAATAGATAGATTGGTAGTTCAGGTAGATCAGTCACAGAAACTTAGCTCTACAGCGGAGGTACTTTCTCGAATGCTTGAGAGAAGACATTTTGGTGTCGTGGATTTCGAAATCACCATTCCCGAACTACTCCTGAAACAGCAACAGAGAACCCAGAATATCTTCAATATCGTTTTGGCAGCTATTGCGGCTATCTCCCTATTGGTAGGGGGAATTGGTATCATGAATATCATGCTGGCTTCGGTAATGGAACGAATCAAGGAAATTGGGCTGAGGCTTTCAATCGGGGCAAAGAAAATCGACATTATCACACAATTTTTGTTTGAAGCTGTACTGATTTCTGTTACAGGAGGTATAGTAGGTGTGATCTTAGGAATTGCCCTGGCCTACGGAGTATCTTCTATAGCCGACTTTCCGACTGAAATCAGTTTCACTTCCATTGTGATCTCTTTTGGAGTGGCTGCAACCGTAGGACTGGTATTTGGTATCACACCAGCCAAACGCGCGGCAAGTCAGGATCCGATTACTTCTTTAAGACACGAATAGAAATACTTTGGTGAAACTGTGGAAAAAGGGGTTACATTTTGCAAAAACTGGAACTAAGGATAAAGTGCGCTTCTTGTTAACGAGAAAGTAGATTTTTCCCACGTATCATTAAACAACAAAAGATTATCATGAAAAAGGTCATTTTACTATTACTCATTTTTACGACTGTCCAAATAGGGGTTGCTCAAACTAAACGCACCCTGACTCTTGATGAAGTCATTGCTTTGGCCAAGCAGAATTCCCGGAGTGCGAATTCAGCGAAGGCCTCTCTTATTTTTGGATACTGGAGTTACCGTGTATTTAATTCAACATTAAATCCCCAGTTATCATTAACGGGTACATTACCTGCCTGGAACCGGTCTTTTACCCAGATTACACAAAATAACGGTGATATTCTTTTTATTGATGTAAATCAGAATAACTCAGATTTAGGTTTGAGTTTTCAGCAGGTAATTGCCTCTACCAATACCACTATCTCACTCAATAGTTCATTGAATCGATTCGATGATTTTGAATTGGATAATACGAGATGGAGAGGCGTGCCGGCTAGTTTAAGTATTAGACAGCCATTGTTTGCGGTGAACAACTTTAAGTGGGGGAAGAAAATAAGACCCTTGATTTATGAGGAATCTAAAAGAGAATATGCCGAAACTCAGGAAACGATTTCTCGTCAGGCAGCCTCTTTTTTCTTTAGACTGTTAGAGGAACAAATAAATTTACAGATTGCTCAGCAGAACGTTTCTAAGAATGATACCATTTTCAATATTGAGCAAGGTCGATACAACATTGGCACAACTACTGAAGATCAGTTGTTGCAGACGGAACTTGATCTTTTGAATGCCCGGAGTAATGCTCAACAAGCTACGCTGGATGTGCAGACCCGTACGTTGGATTTAAGAAACTTTATAGGCTTGCAAGATGATGTTGAAATTGAACTGATAGCTCCGGAGAACATTCCTGTACTTTTAATAAATTCCGAGGATGCACTGAAATATGCCAAGGAATACAGGGCGCAATACCTGTCTTTTGATCGCCAAAGGTTAGAAGCTGACCAGAGTGTAGCTACAGCGAGGGCTCAGAGGTTTAGCGCAGATCTTTTCGCCTCTGTGGGTGTGAATGGGCAAAACGATACCTTTTCAGACTTATATTCTAACCTGAATAACCAGTCGGTGGTAAGACTCGGTTTCAACCTGCCAATTCTGGACGGTGGTAGAAACAAAGCTAGAATGGGCCAGGCACTTGCTCAAAAACAAGTGACCGAATTCAATATTGAGCAGAGTCTTGTGACTTTTGAGCAGGAAGTCCAGACGGCTGTTAGAAATTTTGATCAGATCAGAAATCAGATTGAGATTTCGAAAAAAGGTGAGGCGATAGCCTTGAAGCGATTTGATATTACCAACAACCGTTACCTGATTGGTAAAGTAGATATTCTTACACTGACCAATGCAAGAAGTGCGAAAGATCAGGCAATCCGAACTTATATTAGTTCTCTGAGACAGTATTGGGAGGCTTATTATGAGTTAAGGAGCCTGACACTGTATGATTTCTTAAAGGGAGAGCAACTCTACAATCCTTTGCTGGAATATGATCCGGCCACGGATGGTATCGTGGAAAAAATTGATGATAAGTGATATAGAAAAACGATAATGAAATAAAAAAGGGAAGCGACCGCTTCCCTTTTTTATTAAAGATTAAACCCCTGTATAAGTAAATGGGGTAATGACCCTGAGTTCGGCTTTTACGGCTTCAGACACGTTCAGCGTTTCTATAAAGTCTTTCATAGTCTGGCTGGTGATTTTCTCATTCGTTCTTGTTAAGCCTTTCAACGCCTCGTAAGGTTTAGGGTACCCCTCTCTTCTCAGAATGGTCTGAATGGCCTCTGAAACCACAGCCCAGTTATCTTCCAGATCAGCATTCAGAGCCTCCTGATTGAGCTCAAGCTTATTAATACCTTTGATCAAAGACTTGAGTGCAATGAGCGTATGCCCGATAGGTACACCAACATTCCTTAGGACAGTTGAGTCAGTCAGGTCACGCTGAAGCCGTGAAATAGGTAGTTTGGCCGAAAGGTGCTCAAACAGAGCATTGGCTATGCCCAGATTGCCCTCAGCATTTTCAAAATCGATAGGGTTCACTTTGTGTGGCATGGCAGAAGAGCCAATTTCCCCGGCTTTGATCTTTTGCTTGAAATACCCCATGCTTACATACTGCCATACGTCCCGTGCGAAGTCAATAAGAATAGTGTTGATCCTTTTCAGCGCATCAAATAGTGCCGCGAGGTGATCATAATGCTCTATTTGAGTGGTGGGATGACTCCTCTTGAGTCCCAGATATTCACTGACAAAATGATTTCCGAAAGCTACCCAGTCCTGATCAGGGTAAGCAACATGATGCGCATTGAAATTGCCGGTAGCTCCTCCAAATTTGGCTGCGAAAGGTACATCGCCTAACAGCACCAGCTGCTCATTAATACGTTGGCTGAAGACCTCCATCTCTTTTCCGAGGCGGGTAGGAGAGGCAGGTTGTCCATGTGTTTTAGCCAGCATAGCCACGTCTTTCCATGTTTCCGCCATGCCCTGTATAAGCCCATTCACCTCAAGAAGTACCGGCTCCACAGCACCATGCAGTCCCCTTTTAAGCGAAAGGGGCACCGCGGTATTATTAATGTCCTGTGACGTGAGGCCAAAGTGAATAAACTCTTTGTGATCACTTAAGCCTAATCGATCGAATTGCTCCTTGATGAAGTACTCAACCGCTTTTACGTCATGATTGGTAGTCTTTTCTATTTCTTTAATGCCTAGTGCATCCTCTTCGCTAAAGTTGGTATAAACCTTTCTTAAGTCCTCAAATACAGCAACGTCAATGTTAGAAAGCTGAGGCAGAGGAATTTCACAAAGGGCAATGAAATATTCTATCTCTACTTCAACGCGATATTGAATCAGGGCAAACTCTGAATAATAGGCCCCCAAATCTTTGGTAACTCTGCGATATCTGCCGTCTACGGGAGAAATTGCGGTAAGGTCATTTAGCTGCATAAACATAGGTTGATTTTAGCAAAGCGCAAAGATACAAATTAGGGGCAAGCCACCGCGATTTCCTTATAATAATGGTCGGCAGAGTGGCACAAGAATATGCAGGAAATTTCCTTGATATAGAATAACTGACTACTTTTGTGGCCGCTAATCAATTCCCAGAGCATCAGGCTTTTTAGCAGAAAAAGAAACCTCGGGCGATGATTTTAGTTGTTTTAAAAATGAGGACAGCTTCAGGCATTTTAATGCCTGAAATACTGGAAGAAAAAAACTAGTTTATGGCATTCGGACTATTCAAGAAAAAGAAGGAGGCAGCGTCAGAAGCTCCAAAGAAATCTGGTTATATCAACCTGAAGATTAAAGAGGTGGTGAATGAGATTGATGATGCAATCAGTATTCACTTTGAGCAGCCGGCTGCCGGAGATATTCAATATCAATCAGGGCAGTTTTTTACAGTGATAGCTGATATCAATGGGAAAGAACAAAGAAGGGCCTATTCTTTATGCTCTTCACCTTTCGTAGATGCCAACCCTGCTGTAACGGTGAAGAGAGTACAGGGCGGCTTGATGTCGAACTATCTGAATGACAATGCCAGGGCAGGTCAGGAGCTACGCCTGATGGAGCCTATCGGTAATTTTACTACAACCTTTGATGGCAGTAATGCACGCCACATTGTGCTGTTTGGAGGAGGTAGCGGTATTACCCCACTGATCTCTATAGCGAAGTCGGCTCTGGATCAGGAACCAAATTCTAAGGTTTCGCTAATCTACGCTAACCAGAATATTGACTCGGTTATTTTCAGAGCCACGCTGGACCAGATGGTATCAGAATCAAATGGCAGATTTGCGCTGGTTCATGTATTGGAGAATGCTCCGGAAGGCATGGAATGCACCACAGGCTGGCTTACCGAGCAGATTATCAAAGAATCACTAGGTCAACTACCACAGGAAGTTGCAGAAGGTACTGAGTACTTTATGTGCGGTCCTGGCCCTATGATGGATATTGTGGAGAGTTCTCTGTCCAATCTGGGAATAGACAAGGCACAGGTACATAAAGAAAGCTTTACCACCACACTGGACAGTAAGGATGAAGCTGCCAGCGAGGCCTCAGATGAAATTATTGCAAGGGAGGTGACAGTCATCTATGACGATGAAGAATTCAAATACACGGTAGAACCAGGTGAGACAATTCTTGAAAAGGGATTGGATGAGGATATTGACCTTCCCTTCTCTTGTCAAAGCGGACTATGTACGGCTTGTAGAGGAAAATGCGTCTCTGGTAAGGTGAAAATGGACGAAGATGAAGGCCTTTCGGAAGCTGAGATGGACGAGGGCTATGTCTTGCCCTGCGTCAGTCACCCATTAACGGCTGACGTGGTAATCGAAATTGGATAAAATAGGAAGCCCTCTCATGAGGGCTTTTTTTGTCTATGGTGCTACGGTCATCTCGATAGGCTCACCATGTCTATGAGTCAGGAATTCAATACTGATAGCACGTGGAGAGGAGTTTCTTTTAGAAACATTGAGTTTTTGCAATAAACTTCGATTTCCGAAATATTCATTTTTTGAAACATTTTTTTAAGAATCGAGTACCTAAGGTATGCGGTAAGTCTTAATAATCTTACCTTTACCCAGAAGGCATTGGATTCAACCACTAAAAAACCATCTCACTAATGTCGGCAGTACAGCCCGAAACTATAAAAAGAGACTCCCTTTTTTCAAAGTATGCGGAAATCCGGTCTTTCACAGAAGAGATTTGTGAGCCTCTGCAGCCAGAAGACTTCGTAGTACAACCTGTGGTTGACGTAAGTCCGCCCAAGTGGCACCTGGCACATACAACCTGGTTCTTTGAGAATTTTATTCTTAAGGAATTCATGCCTGACTACCAGCTTTTCGATGATGACTATCACTTCCTTTTCAATAGCTATTACGAAACGGAAGGTGAGCGCTGGATCAGGTCCGAGCGCGGGGTACTGTCCAGGCCCTGGGTAAAAGAGATAATGGCTTACCGTAAGTACGTGGATGAGCATATGAAGCAATTCCTCTCAGGCCAATGCCAGGTAACGGCAAGAATGGAGGAGGTTTTGGTGATTGGCCTTAACCATGAACAACAGCATCAAGAGCTTATGGTCTATGATATCAAGCATATACTTGGTATCAACCCGCTATTCCCTGTTTATAAAACCAAAACCAATTCTGCTGCTAAGCCCAATCTGGAAGAACGTTACCTCACAGTAGAGGGAGGTTTATACAGCATTGGCTGCGAAGAAGACTGCTTTCATTTCGATAATGAAAAAGGTGTACATCAGGTCTACCTGCATTCGTACAGAATTCAGGATAGGCTGGTAACGGTAGGAGAGTACCTTGGGTTTATTGAAGCCGGAGGATACCAGAATTTTAACCACTGGCTTATGGAAGGCTGGGAGTGGGTGAAAAATGAGCAGGTAAAAGCTCCTTTTTACTGGATAAAAGAAGACGGAATATGGAAACATTATACCCTGGCCGGCCTTGAGGAGGTAAACCCTGATGAGCCTGTTACACATATTAATTTCTACGAAGCAGATGCCTTTGCTAAGTGGAAGGGCAAGCGATTGCCAACAGAATTTGAATGGGAGGTGGCTTGTAAACTTTATGAAGCCGAAATACCTTCTGAGGCTAATTTCTTGGACGAACGAAACTTCCGGCCGATGCCGAGAGTGGGTCAAAACACCCAATTTCATGGTGATGTGTGGGAATGGACCAACAGTGCGTATCTGCCGTATCCTTATTATCAAAAGGAAGACGGAGCTCTCGGAGAGTACAATGGGAAATTTATGATCAACCAAATGGTACTAAGGGGAGGCTCCTTTGCCACTTCAAGAAATCACATTAGAGCAACTTACAGAAACTTCTTCCACCCTAATTTACGTTGGCACTTTACAGGTTTGCGACTTGCCGAAAATATTTAATATGAACGACACTACCCTGGTACTTTCCTCCTTTGCCGAAGATGTTCGACACGGGTTACTCCAGACTCCAAAGACTCTCCCCTCTAAGTATTTCTATGATGAACAGGGTGATAAACTCTTCCAGACTATAATGGGACTTGGGGAGTACTACCTGACGCGCTGTGAATTCGAGATTTTTTCAGAGCAAAAGGAAGCAATCCTCAGGAGTTTTTTAGGTAAAGATGATTCTTTCAGGTTGGTAGAACTCGGTGCCGGTGACGGTACCAAAACGAAAGTGTTGATGAATCACTTTTTGCAAACTGGTACCAGTTTCACCTACAACCCTATAGATATTTCGCAAAATGTGCTCGATCAGCTGAAGTCGGATTTAGCCACGACATTACCAAAACTGCAGGTTGAGCCTATCCAGGGAGATTATTTCGATGCCCTGGGAGAACTCAATATGAATCACTCCAGCAAAGAAGTCGTTTTGTTCCTGGGGTCTAATATTGGCAATTTCTCTAACGAATCAGGACAGCAGTTCCTCAATAAACTTGGTGAGAATCTTTCTCCCGGAGACCTCCTGTTCATCGGCTTTGACCTGATGAAAGACCCACAGACAATTTTGAATGCCTACAATGACAAATTGGGTGTGACCAAAGAGTTTAATCTTAATCTGCTGAGGCGTATGAACAATGAGTTGGGGGCAAATTTTGATGTTGATCAATTCACACATTTCCCGACTTACAACCCTATCAACGGTGAAACACGAAGTCACCTGATTAGTACCACAGGCCAAGAGGTATACATTGAGGCATTGGATACCACGGTGCGTTTCGATGCCTGGGAGGCCATTCACACAGAGGTATCACAGAAGTACTCTCCTAAAATGATTACCCAATTTGCCGAAAAGGCCGGCTTTCGCATTGTGGAAAATTTCACTGATGAAGGGCACTACTATGTAGATTCGCTCTGGGAGAAAATATAACCTCCCGGCAGACAAGCCGTTTTTGAGATTATGATAAGATCATTGTTGACCTGCGTCTGCTTGTTTGCTGTCTATAGCACATTAGCAACTGAAAGATTAAATGGCAAACTTTCTGATAATCAGATTATATCAAGCAAAGTACTGGGTTACGACCTGCAATACCGTGTTTATACACCGGCGGGGTACGAAAATCTCAAAGACCTTCCGGTGATCTACCTTACGGATGGGCAATGGTATATCAGCGAAGGTCAAATGCACAAAGAGATTGACCGTCTGGTAGCTGCCGGAAAAATCAAGCCCATTGTCGCTGTTTTTGTCGATAACCGTGATCCGCATGACCTGGGGAATAACAGGAGGAATCGCCAGTTTCTGGGTAACGAGAAATATGTGAAATTCTATAAACAGGAGCTGGTAAAGCATATTGAAGGCTCGTATAAAGTGAGTAAACGACAGGAAGACAGAGCCATTATGGGTTTGTCTTTTGGGGGATTAAGTGCCACTTTTTTTGGTGCAAAAGCATCTGATACCTTCCATATGCTGGGTATACAATCACCCGCTCTGCATCCGATACGAAATATCTATTCGCTCTATCAAGAACAGGAAAAACTGCCTCTCAAGATTTTTCTGAGTACAGGCTCCAGTAACGATACGGAAGTGCATGCCCGTAAGCTGAAGAAAACCCTGGAAGCCAAAGGCTATGATTTTGAGTATATAGAAGTGGATGAGGGGCATAATTGGCGGAACTGGAAACCATTATTGGATGATACTCTGATTTACTTTTTTGGCAAGAGCTGATTGTGTCATGCTCATTTTAGTGCTTCTTCCTATACTGGCCTCCATACTCTACTACCTTTTCAAAGTTAAAAACCGGCAACCTGACTCCTCCAAAGAAGTTGATTCCCCGAGGGAAGATCATGAAGAAGGTCTTTTTAATTTAAAATGAGAGGCAGGTGTTATTGACGTGTTGGCTCGAATTCCAGGGTATCTCCGTTTAAAGGGATCTTTCCGGTTTTGTCCAGCATTCGGGCAAGTTTGACGTTGATAATATCCGGCTCGTTTGCTGTCATGGTTACCAGGGTGATATGATCATAAGCACCTTCATTGGAGGGATTCTGTGAGCCACCGGTTGTGCCCAATATGATATAGTCCCGGTCATTCTTCTTTTGATGCGAATAAGCATGAAAATGGCCATTGATTACGGTATAAGAGCGTTTTCTAAGAAGTGCCTCCATTGGGCCAAAGTTATTACCCTCCTCGCGCATCCATACCGGTTTGTGCATAAGTATAAAGGTCCACTTTACATCAGAATGGTCTCTCAAAACCTGCTCGAAATATGCATTTTGGGTTGGACTTATTTCGCCTGTTCGTCTTTCCTGCATGCTATAATAGGCCGTCTCCGGATATTTCTCCGGTTCATCTCCATCCAATACTTCAATAGCCTTTGCCCTGGCCTCGTAGATTTCCTGCATACGGTCTTCTTCATAGTCTTCAGAATCCATCATCAGAAAAAGGACATCCTTGTACCTGAAGTGGTAGTACCTGGGACCATAGCGTTTCTTCCAGAAATCTCGCATGGCTACATTGGTCAGGTCATGATTGCCCCCCAGGTGAAAGAAAGGAGCATTGAGTCGGGCCGCTCTGGCATCAAAACTTTCCCACTCTTTTGTTAGCTGGGTTTGATCCTCTGTACCACCGTCTATCAGGTCTCCTACACTCAATACAAACTCGGGACGGAAAAGATTGATCTGTTCTACCGCTACACTAAAAATCCCCTCCCGTTCACCTCCATTCAGATCGGAAATGATGGCAAAGGTGAATTGATCGCTTTGGTTGTTGAAATTTTCATGGCTCCAGGGAGTAGGACCTGAACTCAAGTCATGCTCAAAATTGACAACGTTATCAGCCGGTTCCTGGCAACCGTAACAGAAGAGGATGGCAAGTGTAAGGAGTAAAACAGGTTGAAGCTTCAGTGGTTTCATATCAAAAGCTAACCAAATAGCCAGAGTTTTAAAACCCGAATACCTTCGAAAGGCCCTGATGCGTATTCATCAGTGGCGGCTGGTTAACAAATATTAAACCTAGAGTGGTTTGAATTGCTCAAATGCCTGATGGCAATCGTGACAGTAATGTAGCGAACGACACAGTGCAGGGCCGAAAGGTGTTTTCATCTCTGTATTCTCACTGTTGCACTGAGGGCATTTTGCATGCTCGATGAGTTCAATGTCTACAATAAGATTGTGTTTGGGAGGAGGAGCCAGGCCAAACTTCTTTAGAGCAGCTCGGCCCTTTTCTGAGATCATGTTGGAGTTCCACTGTGTGGCAAAGCTCAATACTACCTCAAAATCTTCTATCCCCTCCCGTTTCAGGACCTCTTCCACATCACTTTGCATCACATCCATGGCAGGGCAGCCAGCAAAGGTAGGTGTCATGTCTACCCTGACCTTGCCAGAGTCTTCTATGGTGATTCCGGTAATAACACCAAGGTCATTAAGCGACAGTACGGGAATCTCAGGGTCTTTCACCTCATCCAGCCATGTCTTAATTTGATCCTCGGTTAATTTGCTTACCATACAGATGTTATAATTTCACTTACTCCACTCTCAGCGTCTCGCTAAGAGTGCTACATCAATTTCCCCAACGGATCGACCTTTGGTGCCGACCAGGCCAATTGCTACCAGTCAGCAGCTGGGTCCATTTTAAACACCTCTGACATTTCATCCAGCAAGGGCTGAAGGTTATCGGTATGAGTGCCATACCTGCCACCATAAACGGGTGTTTGCAGACTGGCCTCTGGCAGTGTCAGAGAAGTTTTATCAATGATCTCGGATACTTTTGCTAACCAGGCTGCTTTGAGTTTTTCTTCACCTTCAAAGAGACCCTCATTGATGATCTCCTCCTCCATTTGCGATGGTTCAAAAATTCCAAGGGCATAGGGAAAAGCTATATTGAACGATTCCTGAAGTCTTTCTATACTTTCTTCCGTGGCCGATCCCAATTGTTTGATCCAGATATCAGCATGCATCTTATGATACTTAATCTCACCCTTGATTTTCTTTGCAAGCAAAGCCAGGGGCTCATAACTGCTGTTGGCCAGCATGGTAAAGCGAATAAGCTCGGCAGTATCAAATAGAAAGTGCCTGATCAGGCTGAAATCGTATTCACCATTGGGCAATTCTACCAACTGACAATTGTGAAACTGATCTGCATTGCGCATAAAGGCCACGGTATCCGGGTCTGATTCACCCAGGTCGTTCAGAATCTTATAAAGCTGCCAGCTCTGACCAACCTTGTCCTGAGCCATGGAAGAAAAGGCTATGTCCTCTTCCAGCAATGGGCCAAAACCCGTCCATTCAGAATTTCTATGCCCAAGAATCAGCTGATCATCAGCCATCTTATAAAGTAAATCTTTGAGTGCCTCTGTGTTCATTTCTCCTAGTCTTAAGCCTGAGCAGATTGCGCTTCTTTGAAAGCTTTGATTTTGTCTTGTGCCCTGTAGTCGATGGCTTCCCTGTATTGTTTTTCCTTCAGGGTTTCCCAGATGTCTCGATCTTCTTCATCTGTTGACAGGATATCTTCTGATTTTACCACCCAGATATTAAATACTGGTTTAACGCCCTGATACAGAGTTTTGGCTGCTGCCAGGGCATCATCATAATCGCGTGCCATTACATGTCCGGCATACTTATGTTGCTTGCCCCGCTTCATAAGGTGAAAGAGCTCAAAGCTCTCTTTTTCTTCTCCACTGGCTTCAGTGTGAAGCGTATCATATACATCCTGGCCATTATCTGTAAAATGACTGGCCTTGATGTTTTCTGTTTTGATCACGCACAGGGCATTGCAAAACATACCGCGTCTGCTGTACTGCTCTTTGGCAAACAAAAAGGCCATTTCTTCATTAGGAGCATGCACCGGGCCTACATGTTCAAAAGGTTTGCTATCCTTAACCTGAACGAAGGCCTCGTAGGTTTCAAACTGGTCAAGGTTCCCTTTGGCAACAAGTGTGCTCAATGAATCTTCCGAAATATCTAGCCTGTTTACTCTGGGGTCTAGTGAATCTAACGCCATGATATTATGCCAGTGGGGTTACGTATTTCGATTTAGGAGCCAGCAGTGCTTTGCGTACCCATCGTCCTCTTTCCTCAGCGATCTTTCTGACAGCCAGTCGCTCTTTGTTGCAAGGACCATCACCGTTAATCACTCTTTTGAATTCATCCCAATCCGGTTCAGTGAATTCCCACTCCCCGGTTTCAGGGTTTTTCTGAAGCTTGTCATCTGGAATAGTAAGACCCAGCTCCCAGATTTTTGGCACGTACATGTCCAGAAATTGCTGACGACATGCATCATTCGATGCCATTTTTACCTTCCAGCGCATCAGAATCTCTGAGTGTACTGAGATTTTGTCAGATGGTCCGAAGAAGTGCATCATAGGAGCCCACCAGCGATTCACAGCAGCTTGCATCATTTCGCGCTGCTTTTTAGTACCGGTAGCCAGGTGAATGACACAGTGGTGACCATACTTCAGGTGAAAAGACTCTTCCGCACAAATTCTTTCAAGTGCGCGGCAATAAGGTCCATAGCTGCCTTTAGAGTTAGCTACCTGATTTACGATAGCCCCGGCATCTACGAGCCAGGAGATAAAGCAGGAATCGGCCCAGGTAAAGGCAGGGTAATTGAAAATGTTAGAGTACTTGGATTTGCCCGACACCAGATCATCCAGCATGCTTTCTCTCGACTTGCCCAGCGTTTCGGCTGCACTGTAGAGCAATTGCCCATGACCTACCTCGTCTTGTACTTTGGCCATGAGGGCCAGTTTACGCTTAAAACCAGGAGCCCTGGTAATCCAGGTACCTTCAGGCAAAGCGCCTATGATTTCAGAATGGGCATGCTGTTCGATCATACGAATCAGCTGTTTGCGATAAAGCTGAGGCATCCAGTCAGTAGGCTCTATTTTCTCACCCCGGTCAATACGTGCTTCAAACTCAGCCAGTTTCACCGGATCTTCATCACCCAGGGCTGTGGCCTTCATCGTTTCGAATACATTACCTCCTCCGTACATATTATTGTCTTTTTAATCCGTTTAACAAAAGTGCCGCAAGGCGTTTTCCTACTTCTTCCGGGCTTAGATTGCCACTGGGCTTAAACCAGTTATGCGTCCAGTTGAGTGAAGAAAGAATGGTAAGCATGGTGAATTTTTCGTCCACTTCTGCAAATTCTCCTGAGGCAATACCGTCTTTAATGATGTTGATAAACCGTCCTTCATAATCGGCACGCATGCTCAGAAAATCAGAAAGAGAAGGTTCGCTCAGGTGTCTCCATTCATTGAAGAAGACAGCCGAGGCGGCCGTGTCTTTGGTGATCACCTGTACATGAGCGACCATGGCTTTTTCCATTTTGTCTGCCTGACTCCGGTTTTCCAACTCTACCTCGTTCCAGGCATTGAAAAACTCATCCGCCATGCGGAAGCAAATTTTCTGCAGAATCTCTTCTTTTGACCTTATATGAGAATACAGGCTGGCGGCTTCAATGCCCAAAACCTGAGCCAGATCGCGCATAGAAGTGGCAGCGTAGCCTCTTTCCTGAAAAAGTGCCGTGGCTTTTTCTTCTATTTGCTCCTTTCTGCTTTTCTTTACGGTTAATTCCATCTCTACAAATATATACATACTAACGTTCGTTAGCAAAAATTATTAGAGAGTTTAACTGCCTGAGAATGAAACTTAAAAACCCTGATTTTGACAAGAAAGCCCAGTTCAAGAAGATAGAAATCTTTGTTTATCTGATGCTTATGGCTCCTTTGGTCTTTTTTGCATGGGCTTTTTTGGAGCAGGAAAGACAAAACGGTTTGCGGTCGGTGTTTTTTGAAGAGCCTGACGTACTCTTTCATTCGGTGATGGCAGCAGGGGTGGCCTATGTGCTTATGCGAACCATTACCACCTGGAAGAGAGATGTGCTCAGGGCCCTTGAGAGTACCCCGGAGCTCGATGTGAAAATTGAACGTCTGGTGAAGCCCATTATCTACAGAAACTTGCTTTGGGCGCTTGGTGCGGCTATCGGGGCTTATGGTATTTATGAAAAGGGCGACATGGTCTACGCGATGGTATTCATGATTTTCATGATATTGATAACTGCCAACAGGCCCAGTGGTAGGTATTTCTCTAAGTTTTTGGGCCTAAAGAAGGAAGAGAAAAAGTGGATGGAGGAGTAAATGCCTAATCTAACTCTTCTAACGGGCAAATGCCGGCAGAATTCTGAATGTATATGATATATTGGAAGTAATCTGTTGTACTCTGGTCTTTTTCCAATTTCCATTTTTTTCCTCCCCGACTGAATGCCGCCAGATAGTCTGAGCTTTTAAACGGGCTTCCCTCCTTATTGAGGTCAATAAGAATAACATCCGTTTTAACAATTCTCTTTAATATGCCGATGCCCTTCGCTCGTTCAAAAAAAGAATCTCCATCCCATGATCTTGAATGCTTAAAACCATTATAGGCCATGCCTGTAAACCGGAGGTCCTTGATCATTATTTCTGGAGCTTTCGTGAATTTCTTTTCTTTCAGTACGCTTGATTTGGCAAGCAGGCCCTGAATAGACACCATAGACAAGTCTTTATCGAGGCTGTTTTGCAGTTTAAAGGCAACACTTTCTCTCCCATTGATTTTGCCCTGCTGTATATGGAAGTAGCCAAAGTTGGCATATATCTTTTCTCCCTTTCTCATGAGGGGGATGGCCTGCTTCTGAAAATTCTCGAAGATCACAGTCTCGCGACTTTCTCTGTCAACAGTCTCAATTAGGCTTTTTGCCAACTCCCAATTCTGGCCGAAAACGTGAGATGCTTCATTTGCATTCTCTTTTATATAGTCAAAAAGCCTGTCGAAGTAAGATGCTGCAGGATCTGGGAAATAATCACTCCAGGGCTTACCTGATTCGAGAATGGGTTTACCACTCCATATAGCGGGTTGTTCTGGGTAGTACAGGTGGGAGAAATGGCTCAGGCTGTCGATGGTACTGATTCCTGTCTTGTTTTTGGGTAGAAAACTGGCCAGATGCGCCAGGGTGAGATTGGCTGAGATTGGGAAATCGGTACCTAAAACCCGGATTCTCCTGGTTTCCGGAGTCTGGAGGTTGAGCTGCCTGATTTTTTGCCATTTTTCCATCCATTCTATTCCGGCATCCTGAGGAACACGTTTTTCATAAAACTTCGTGAGGGTTTTGAGCAGATTTTCGTCTCCGGTGATCAGGTATTGATTAAGAAAGAAAGCCATTGAGGGATCAACCTCTGGGGCATAGTATTTTAAGCCGGCTTGCTGATGTAGTGACTTAAGTAATATGAAATCTACTTCCTGTGGAGTGACACCACCATGAATAAAGCCAAAGAAATATAAGTCGTGGTTCAGGAAGCTGGTTTGATGATGGATTTCGTTGACGGCTGCCAGGTTAATTTCCTGTTGGTGCTTTTTAAGATATTCGCGAATGACTCGTTTTTGAGCATAGGTGTGCAAACATGACATAGCTGTCATGAGTACAAAAAGTATCACTTTCTGTATGATAGTTGAAAAGACTTAAGAATGGAGTGTGAAAGAAATGAGAGAGGGGAGGGAGGTAAGAGCAATGTTGCTCACTGCTCTTACCTTTGGTAATCTTTAGAAAATAACTCCGATTGAGACAGGGTTGAGCTTAGGCCCCCGGTTATCCTCAAACAGGTTGTTCAGGTCATAATTGACGAACATATCAAAGCTGTTGATGCCGATTTGCAAACGTGCCCCATAGCGAAGGTCTGTCAGGAAGAAACTTCCTTTTTCTTTGTCTTTATCGCGGTCTCCGTCACGTTTAAAAATGTATTTGGCTTTCTGGCCAATGCGGTAACCTACATAACCTCCAAGGCCTATTCTGAAGCCCCTGCGTCTGCTAAAGGCTATTCTTACGTCATCTTCTTCGTACATACGTACTACGCGTTTTCCTTTACCGAAGTCAAACATGGGTACAGCCGTGAAGTTGAGATATGTGACTTTGAGCTTACTCTTGATGGCGCTGCTGATCGTGTTGTCTTCAAAGAAATTGAGTTCTCCACCACTGGGATCCAGGCGCGTGGCAGCGTTTTCAAACTTGAAGTTGTACCAGCTGATACCTCCGCCCCATTCCATATAGAGCGGACCACTTACATAGGAGGTGTGATTCCAGTTGAGTCCCCAGAATACTGATCCGATTGGTTTTACCTGAAACAGGTCGCTACTGGATGGAAAATCACCATCGTTGAGGAAGTTGTTGAAACCAAACTCCAGGTTGATGCCTTTGAGGGTTCCATGATCGTGTTGTTCGTAGTACTCGATATTCCGTGATCTGCGTCTTCTGCTTCTCCAATCTCTGTCCCAATCGTCTTCAATCTCCAGGTCTAAGCCCAGAAAACCTATGCGAAGATAAAAGTCATTGTCGCTGATGTAGATGCTGTTGCCTCCTGGTTTTGGAATGCTGACCACGGTATCGATCTTATCGAAATCATATGATCGTCCCCAGTACCACTGGCCCTGGAGGCTATCGGTGAATAGCAGTGTAAGTGCTATGACTAAAGCGTATTTGTAAAGTTTTTTCATCTGACTGTTGTTGATATTTTGATATTAAATTTCTAGAAGATTACCCCAAAAGTGACCGGTGTTAATCTGGGTGCATTTACATCTTCATCGAAGAATTCTGTTAGGTCGTAATTGAAGAAGAGATCGAAGAAATCCCATCCTACCTGGGCCCTGAAGCCATATTTGAACGGATTGATGTGGAAGCTGTCTT
Source organism: Roseivirga sp. (assembly GCA_021404565.1). Lineage (GTDB taxonomy): Bacteria > Bacteroidota > Bacteroidia > Cytophagales > Cyclobacteriaceae > Roseivirga. The sequence continues at coordinate 18,674 of JAAWWF010000019.1, forward strand.
TGATTTTGTCCTTCTGCTTGTCACCGTTGATATCGTCAAACTTCATTTTGGTATGACTGCCGATACGATAGCCGCCATATACTCCAAAACCGACTCTGAATCCATTGCCGCGGCCCAATGTGAGGGTGGGTACAAAGTGAGCGGTGAGGTAGGTGACGTTGATTTTGCTCTTTCTGCCACTTATATCGGCAACTTCTGAGAATATAATGGCTGCGGGATCGCCTACAGCTTCTCTTTGTACGCTCACTCTGGTGTTTTCAAAGCTGAAATCCTGCAGACTGACACCTACTCCCCAGTCCATATATAAGGGGCCCAGAAGCTTCGAAATATTATCGAAATTCACAGCTGCATACCAGGAGTTGATAGGACTCAGGCTGTAGAGCTCATCGCTATTGGGCAGATCTCCATCTTGTAGCCAGTTGTTAAGGCCTACGTATACATTCACAAAATTGTCAGTGCCTCTTCTAGGATAATACCTGTCGAGTGCCCAGCTTCTGTTCCAGACGTTGTTCCTGCGTGTTATGCGCTTTCCTCTTCTGTTCAGAGGGATATTGCGAAGTCTGTTGTTATTTCTTATGACAATGCGATCTCCGTTAAAATCGGAGAAATTATAATTAAGGGTCTTTAGTTTTGACATAGCATCGTCCACAATCCGGTCGATGTTGAAGTCTCTAAATCTTTCGTTTTGGGCGTTTAATCCCATGGTACTCAGTGTGACCGCCAAGAGTACCAGCGTAATTCTCATTCTAGACATGTGATATTTATTTTGAGTTTTTAATCTTTATTGGGTTGTTCTTCAGAGTCATCTTCTACACCTTCCTCTGATTTGCTGCCGTATTTGAGGTCGTCATTGACGAAGTTGTTTTTGGCATTTCTCAGTTCTGAGAGGCTCAATTTGCTTGAGTTTACCTCTTTAGCAATACTAATGATGCCGCTGAGTACTCGAAATTTCTTCTTCTTTGGGATGGGCCTCAGGTCTTCGCTATACGGAATGTAATAATCTGTAAGCTGAAGAGGCATGATCATGTCGAAGTTAAATTCACGGGCCATGCTATTGATGGAAAGATGATCTTCCAGCTTGATCGGACTGATGACTAATAATTCTCTTCTGTTAATGGTTTCGTTTATATCATTGACAGTACTATTGTCTTCATTTGCCGTTTTTGTAATTACAGGTGAATCCTTTTTTTCATTTTTGTCAGCCGAAGCCATTAGTTGGGTCAGTGCTGGTTCTGTTATATCGTTTTTAATGATCTGGAGCTCCTTGGGCTCAGTATCGTTATCGGTTACGAGAGTTTCGTTGGGCTGCTCGTTGTCTTTGATTAATTCAGGCTGTTTTTCAGTAGAGGCCAGTGTCTGACCGGGGGTGGACGTAGTTTCGTCTCCGCTAAGCATAATCCAGCCGAGGGTGCATATCAATAGCAGACTTGCCGCTATGCTTATCCAGAAGTACACTCCTTTTTTCTTCTCTCCGGGAAGGTTTTGCTCAATAGATGCCCATGCCGATGGCGGGGGAGTGAGCTTTTGATGGCCCAGTTTCTGGCGAAACAGGTCATCGATTTTATTATCCTTCATTACTCATCAATTTATCATTCATACTCTGCTCAGCGTTCAGTAAGAGTTTTTGTAAGTGAACTCTTGCTCTGCTCAATTGGGACTTAGAAGTATTCTCACTTATTCCCAACTTCTCTGCTATTTCCTTGTGAGAAAAGCCTTCTATGGCGTAGAGATTGAAGACTGTTTTATATCCCATTGGTAACCGGTCAATGAGTTTTTCAAGGTCTTCTACTTCCAACTGATCGCTTAACTTATTCAAGTCAGGTTCTCTGCTGGCTTTTTCAATCTCTACTTCCAAATACATGCTTTTGTTTCTTCGGATAAACGTGAGTGCTTCATTGACCATAATTCTACGGACCCAGCCTTCGAAACTGCCTTGTCCTTTGAATTGATTTAGTTTTTGAAACACCTTCGTAAACCCGCAAACCAAAATGTCTTCGGCTTCCTGTAGCTGCATAACATACCTGCGACAGACAGAATACATCAGTGGAGCGTATTTTTCGTACAGCTCGTACTGGGCTTTTCTATCTCCCTTCCTGCAAGCATCAATGAGCTTCTCTTCAGTTTTTGACCTTTTGATTTGAAGCATGGTTTGGTCGATTCACAAGGTAGATGTATGAATAATTAAATTGGTTGCGCGTTAATGAAATATTTTTTCAATGAAGGTTGCATGAGATCGGCTTAATTATCCAAAGTTCTTGTTTTTCAGGTAATTAAAAAAGGAGCACAGCTGGTGCTCCTCTTAAAAAGATTAACGGTTTGGACAAGAATTGGTATGGCTAAAGCAGGTACCATCCTGCTTTAATAAACACCTACCACCGCAGATCTGCTTTTATTTACAATATCTAATTCGGGACTGCCGGTATAGCGTACCGATGAAAACCCCCGGGCGTCCACTCTCAGGTATTCATCAACTTTAAGTCTGGCCCGGGCATCTGAGTAAGTGTTGACCTCAGCGGTTTGAATGCTGCCATCGGTACAGTAAAGCTTCGCATCATTTCTTAAATCAGCGGTAAGTTTATCCACATCTCCTACAATGGTCAGTCTGCCTTTCTCTTCAACAGATATATCCATAGAAGCCACGCGTCCATCAAATTCAACTCGCGCATCATCCTGAATGGATAGTTTAAGGCGGTTTTCGTTAAGGCCAGCGATGCGTGCATTTACTTCATCTCTTACAAGCAATCTCTCAAGGGTTGGTATGGTGATTGATATTTCAATGTCGTCTGTTTCGCTTTCGTCAAGGTTGTCTGCCTCGAATATATAAGTGCCGGCCTGATCATAAGCCACCACCCTGTCAATAAGGTCTTTGTCCCCTTTTACAGTCACTTCTTGTGTGGTGCCGTATTGAATAGATACCTGGAATGCTTCCTTAAGCTCTATGGAGCTTATTTCTGGCAAGTCAATTGTTCGTTCAGAGCTATTGCTACGGCTAGCAGAGCTGCTGGAACTACTTGATCTGCTGCTGCAGGTCATGCACTCAAGACTTCCATTCTGGAAAACCCAGGTGTTTCTGTAGATTTCAGACCAACGATAACCCCGGTTGAAGTAGCCGAGCAATTCGTCCATTCCACGTTTTACTCTAAAGGGTTGACCTTCGGGAATGTAGAGGGTCATCTCCAGCTCCTGAGCACGGTACTTACCATCGCGTTCGAAGTGATAAAAGTCTTCAAAAGTGATGACTGAGTCTCGTACAGAATAATCGTATTCGATCATTTTGGCATTTTCCTCGGCATCGTAAACATTTCGACCTCTTGATCTCACACGGCTGTCTAAAGTCAGTGTGCTGTCTTTACTAGCCCGAATGTCGAGATCAATGATGAAAAGATCGTTGTTTCTACGGTAGTCGTAAACAGGGTCTATATCCAGTATCAGTGTGTTGCCAGTGGCATCAATGGTTTCGCTATAGGTGATTGATCCTTCATCCCTGAAATCACGCACCACATTGGGTACGGTAGCCGCCATGACCAGAATGGCGATTAACCAAACTCCCAATACGCTCCAGCCTACAGAACTGCTCATGACTTTGCGCTTGGCTATGATGGTAATACCTGCTATGAAAACATAGAAGAACGGAACGAACATTACAATGATAAAGGCTATCAAACCTACCAATGGCACGGTTGCCTCCAGAATGTCATAGGGGATGAAGGTGAGGTCATCATTTATATAGTAGTAATCACCATTGTATAAGCCTAAAAGCACTCCTGCCGTCACCAGCATGGAAAACATCAGGGCCAGGCCTACTACAGAAACAATGAATCCTGTGAATACTCTGATCACAGCCACAATGAACAACATTAATGGAGCTAGTGCTTTTGACAGGCTCGAGAATATCTTACCGATCAGTCTGAATGGGAAAAGCAGTATTTTGGTAAAGGCACCTTCGTCTTTAGGACCGAAATCTTCTTCACTTTTTTGTTTTTTGATGTTCTCGTCAATGTTCGAAAGGGTTACTTTTTCGCCTTTCATCTGCATTTTGTCCGTAATAGAATTAGCCTCCGGGGTAATGGCCCAGAGGATTAAGTATGCGATCAGCCCGGTGCCTCCGCCAATGAGCAGCAGTATGAAGATGATCCGGACAATGATGGTGTCTATCTTCAGAAAGGTGGCCAGCCCGGAGCAAACTCCGCCCAGCACCCGGTCGCCAGGGTCTCGGTAGAGCTTTTTAATAGAACTGTTTTCCTCCAGGTTATTGCTGCCTGGTACTACTACCCAAAGGATAAAGTAGGCAAGAAGAGAAATACCCCCTGCCGGCAGAAATAAGATAAAGGCGATGCGAACCCATATGGAATCGATATTGAAGTAATGGGCGATACCGGAAGCTACGCCACCCAATGTTTGATTTTTAAGGTCGCGTTGTAAGGTTCTGGAGCGAGTGCTTTGACTTTGCCCGCTGTTGGCCTGGTTATGAGTGCTGCCTTGTGTTTTTTCTTCGGTACTCTCAGCTTTTGGTTCTGAGGTAGCGGCAAAATCAGTTTCATCTTCAATGGCCTCAAAATCCGTTGTGTTTCCCATGGTTTTCATGAGGTCACTTACATCTTGGGCAGATACGACTTGTTGTCCATCCGAGAGTCTTTCCAGAAATATTTCGGCAATTCTTCCTTCGATATCGGCTATGATTTCTTCACTTTCTTCGTAGCTGGAGAAGTATGTATTAATTGATTCGAGATAGTTTTTGAGGGTTTCGTACCCATCCTCCTCGATATGGAATATGATGCCGCTTATGTTGATACTTATATTCTTTTTCATGACAGCACTATTTAGAATTATTGTTAGAGATGATTTGAGAGGTGGAAGCAACCAGTTCATGCCAGGTGACTTCCAGGCTGGCAAGGAATTCTCTTCCCTTGTCGGTAATTGTATAGTACTTGCGTGGTGGTCCGGAGTTAGATTCCACCCACTTATACTCAGCCAGACCGGCTTTTCTTAATCGGGTGAGCAATGGATAGAGTGTACCCTCTACTACCATGATTTTTGCGGAGGTGAGTTCAGCCAGCATATCTGATGCGTAAACTTCGCCCCGGGAAATGATGTGCAGAATACCGAATTCGAGTATCCCTTTGCGCATTTGGACCTGGGTGTTTTCTAAATTCATCTCATGTCAATTTTAAGATGTTGACCTTTTGTGTATGCAAGTATACGAAAGAAGGTACTGTGTGTTGCATAGTACTAAGTAAAAAAAAATACCTTGTATTGTTTTTTGCTTAAAAATCATCCGATATTTTAAATAACCGAGCAGGGTTTTCGTTACTTTTGGGGTATTAAAATGAGTCTGGTGGGCTGTCTAATGTCATATGGATAGCTTATTTCGTAATTAAGGGTAGTTAACTTTAAGGAGTAGAATGTCTCCGGATAAATTTTGAAGAAAGATTTAAGAAGAATTTTATGCTTAGGGATGTTTTGCATCCCTCTATTTTTGCTTTCGCCACAACTCTATGGGCAGTCGAGCCCCAAATACAGCAATGAGTTTCTCTCCATAGGAGTGGGTGCAAGAGGCCTGGCTATGTCTAATGCTATGACCTCTGCTGTGAATGATGTTACAGCTGTTTATTGGAATCCTGCTGCTCTCACAGACATTGAACACCGATATGAGTTTAGTCTCCAGCATGCTTCTTACTTTGGAGGAATAGCTAACTACGACTATGTGGGCTTTGCCTATGCTATTGACGAAGGAAGTCATTTTGGTTTGTCTCTTATTCGTTTGGGTATTGATGAAATTCCCGATACCAGATTCCTTTTCGATTCAAACGGAGCCATTGATTATAGTCAGATTACGTTTTTTACCTCATCTGATGTTGCTCTGATACTTTCGTATGCCAGGGGGGTCACCTTTGGCGATGGGCAACCTTTTGCGCAGGGACTTACCTTTGGTGCGAATTTTAAGGTGATTAAGAGAAAGATTGGCCCTTTTGCGGAAGGCTGGGGTTTTGGTATGGATATTTCAGCCAAATACCGTCTTCATACCTGGGATCTGGGCATTATGCTCAGAGACATTACCACCACTTTTAATGCGTGGACGGTGGATCAGGATATGCTCGCACCAATTTTCAATCAGACAGGCAATGATATTCCTGGTAATTCACTTGAGCTCACATTGCCAAAAATGTTGATAGGGGCTTCACGTTCATTCACTATTAGCGATAAGATAGACTTGCTGACCTCTACGGATTTGGTTTTCACTTTTGATGGTCGTAGAAACGCCCTGGTAAAAAGCGCTATCGTGAGTATTGAACCTCAGTTTGGTTTTGAGTTCGATTATGAGGACAAGTTCTTTCTTCGAATGGGGGTGGGGAACTTTCAACGTATTAAGGAATTTGAGAGAGATTTATCGAGTGGAGAGTCTACGTTTTGGTCTTTTCAGCCTAACATGGGTATCGGGGTATATCTGGATGATTTTGTAATTGATTACGCTTTGACAGATATCGGTAATGTTGCTGAATCACCTTACTCACACGTATTTTCAATCAAGTACTCCCTGGAAAAGCTACCGGACTTGTATAATAAGAATAAGAGAAAAGCGAAGAAGGAGGTAAAGGATGAAAACTAAGTTCAGGTTCCTTGTTACAGCCTTTGGTTTGTTGGCTTGTTTGGCTTCTGCCTTCGGGCAGGAAGGCAATAGCTGGATTAATTATAGTCAACCTTATGTAAAGGTTAAGACGGGTAGCGATAACATTTTTCGAATTGATTATGACGCACTGATCGAGATTGGGTTTCCGGTAGACAAACTCGATGTCAGCAGACTCCAGATGTTTCACCGGGGAGAGCAGGTAGCGATTCATGTAGAGGATGGTGGAGATGGCTCTTTTGATTCGGGAGAATATCTGGATTTCTATGGCAGGCGAAATGACGGGGTAGGCGATGTAGAACTTTTTGTGCAGCCACGGAATCAGATTCATCAGTTCTATAACCTCTTTTCAGATACCACGGCCTTTTTCCTCACCATAGGTGATGTGGGGACCGGGAGAAGAATGGCTCTGTTTGATGAGCCCGAAACAGGCTTGACCGCCAAGGCTTCTCACGACCAGGAATTGCTGAACGTGTACACCTCTGAATTCTCGTTCGGACAATATTATCCTGAAGGCAATCCTAACGCGGAGGTTAAGAAGTCGAAGTACGATCGGGGACAAATGTTCATGGGAGATACGATCATGATCAATGAGTTTACCCTCCGTAGTGGTAAGACTTTCAGAGATTTCATAGTTGATGACCTTGTATTGAGCGAACAAAGCGAAGGCAAGAAACCCAGCATTGAGGTGCAATTGGTAGGCTTTAATAATCGCTCGCACAGAGCCGCTGTTAAGGTGGGTCCGAATACCGACAACCTGAGAACGGTCAAGGATGACATCTTTTTTGTGCTGAACAATGATGCCATGGCCAATACCCAGGTGGAATGGACGGATGTTTCTGCTCAGGGCCGGATGATCGTGAGGGTGGAGGCACTGGAGGTGAATGACGAGCCAGATAACAGATTTGCGGTCAGCTACCTTAGGGTAACCTTTCCACAGGAAATTGATCAGCAGTCGGCTGATGAAAAGATTTACTATATCAATGCACCTTCGTCTGGTGCCAGTAATCAACTGCTGAATATTGAAAATGTACTGGGGCAGGTAGCGGTTTATGATGTAACTGACTACAGAAACCCTCTGAGGATCAGCTCTGTGGCCAATGGCAACGATGTCAGGGCAGTGGTGTCGACCAGTACTGATGAGACAAAAAAAATCCTGGTTAAAACCACTTCTTCTATCACCAGTTTGGACCCGGAATCAGTTACTTTCAGGCATGCCGATGTCAGCAACAAGAATTATATTCTCATCAGTCATCCTTATCTGAGGAATTGTAGTGGAGCCCTCGGAAGTATTACTTCTGAAGAGTGCCTTTATGAAGATCCTGTACAGGCCTATATAGACTACAGAAGCTCTATAGAAGGCGGTGGATTTAATGTGCTTTATGCTGATGTAAATGAGTTGATGGATGAATTCAACTATGGAGAATTCAGCCCGCTGGCTATCAGGAGGTTTTCCAGGTATGTATATGAGAATGGCAATCCGGAATATATGTTTCTGGTTGGTCGATCGCGCAGGGTAGATAACCAGGCACAAAGACTGGCCGATCCTCTGGCGCTTTCTTTAAAGGACCTTGTACCTACCATGGGAGCCCCGGGGTCTGATATCTTATTTACTGAAGGACTCGATGGCACTGATCACTTCCCTACATTTCCAGTGGGAAGACTCTCCGTTTCGCAGCCCTGGAATGTCGGGTATTATCTTGAGAAGGTGATGGAAAAGGAGAGTACCTTAAAGGATTCTCCCTGGACCAAAAACTTTATTCAGTTGAGCGGAGGACTCAATACCCGTGAGCTATTGCGTTTTAAAGAAATTATAGAAGGTTTTAAAAATAAGGTCGTAGGTGACTTCCTGGGGGCCAACGTCAACAATATTTCAAAGCAGACCAACAATGCCATTCAGAAGTTTAATATCTCTGAAGAGGTCAACAGAGGAGTTGGTTTTGTTACATTCTTCGGGCACTCGTCTTCCAACTTCACGGATATTGATATCGGGAGTGTTACGGATCCCGCAAATGGCTACGATAATGCAGGACGTTATCCGGTCTTTCTGGTGAATGGATGCAGGGGTGGGGAAATCTTCTTCAGAAGCTCTTTTGGCGAAAACTGGATGGCAGCAAGAAATAAAGGAGCTGTCAACTATATGGCACACAGTGATGTAGGGCTCACCAGTATCTTGTCACAATATAGCAATGAGGTGTATGAGTTGCTGGCAGATACACTTTGGATGACCCGCTCGATCGGGCATATTCAACAGGAAGCGATTCGCAATTTTCTTGACAGGCCTTTTATCGATGAAAGCTATGAGGCTACGGCTGAGCAGACTGTTTTGCAGGGCGATCCGGCCATTCCAATCTTTGGCCATGACAAGGTAGATTACATTGTGAGGCCCGAGGATATCTCCGTGGTGTCGAGCGATGGTTCGGATGTAACAGCGAGCACACCTTTTTTCAGGCTGGCCGTGGTGGTGAGTAATGGCGGGCGCACGACCACGAGTCCTTTATCAGTCAGGGTTAACAGGCGATTGGAAGATGGATCGGTGTTTAATCTGCCCACAGTTGAGGTACCTCCCATTTCTTTTCAGGACACCATATTCTATGATATTTCAAACCAGGGTATCGATGCTTTTGGTCAGAATACCTTTGAGGTAATTCTGGATGCAGACAATACCGTGGATGAGGGGAGTGAAATTAACAATACTGCGGAGCGAGCATTCAATTTCCCTGCTACCGGAACATTTAATACAAGCCCAACCAATTTTTCTCTGGTAAATGAGGTAAATCAGCAGCTTGTCGTTCAGTCGTCAAACCTGAGACTGAACGACAAGCGGTTTGTTGTGGAGTTGGATACAGTGAACACCTTTGACAGCAATTGGAGGCAACGGCAGACACTGGAAGGAAAGGGCATCGGTACCTGGAATGTCGCTTTGCTACCCGAAACCTTTAGGGATACAGTTCAATACTACTGGCGCAGTGTTTTTGAGGAAGATTTGACTCTGGAAGACGTGCCCTGGAATAATAGTACGTTTACCTATATAAGAAATGGTGAAATAGGCTGGGGGCAAACAGCCTTTGACCAGTTCGAAGAGTTGGCGTTGAGCTCTTTGCAAAAGAATGAGGTTGATCAAAACTGGGTTTTTGCGGGGACCCGCACCCTCATAGAAGTTGTGACCTTTGGTGCTGACCATCCGGATGGCAATAGGGCTTCTGCCATCGTGTTGGATATCGATGGTATTCAGCAAATACCTGATAACCCCTGCAATCTGGGAACCCTTAATGCCATTGCTTTTGATAAGGACAGTGGCAGACCCTACTTTGTATTAAGTACTCCGGGTCTACAGGATATTTCCGATCCCCTGAAGTGCGGAAGACCAGTCAGTGTAATCAACTCTTTCAGGGACCTGGCAATGACTGATGTGAACATTCCGATAAGCGAGAGTCTTACCCGAGAATATATCAACGGTGTCAGAGCAGATGATTTTGTGCTTTTGTTCAGCGTAGGCACTTTGGCTTACCCGGACTGGCGACCAGATGTATTTACCGACTGGGCAGATATTGGCCTGGGCAGACCGGTTTTGCAGGGTGTACAGACTGGCGAACCACTGATTGTCTTTGGTAGAAAGGGAGCCCCCGAAGGATCGGCCGTGGATATTCAGGGAGAAAAATCTGCCAGTGAAGATAATGCCAGAAGCACGAGAATCACCTTTAATACCTCGATTGCTGCCAGCATAGATAGCGGTACTGTAGAGACTCCGGTGATTGGCCCCTCCAGCGACTGGGGTAGAATGACCAAAAGGATTTTTGAAGAAGGAAGTGAAGATGAGGTAACATTCGAGGTACGAGGGATTGCATTGGACGGAACCGTCACGGTACTGTTTCCTGATGTGACCCTGAATGAACTTGACCTGAGTGGAGTCGATCCCTTACAATATCCTTATATCAGGCTTTATGTCAATATGGAGGATCGTACATCTGCCACACCTGCTCAACTTGATGAATGGACGGTGACCTATCAGGGAGTACCCGAGGGGATTGTTTCATTACAAAATGATCAAAATCAGAATATCAGCCTACAGGAAGGCGAGCCTTTCCTGGCACAATTTAAGTTCACGAACATCTCTGCTTATGACTTCAGTGGCCCCCTGAATGTGAGATACACGTTTACAAATCAGGTGACCGGACAGGAAGAAATGAGTACTGTGCAGATACCTGCAGTGGCAGCCGGTCAGGAGGGACTCTTTGAGCTCCCCATTGCCACCCAGGGTAGAGTAGGCCTGAATGATCTGGAGGTTTTTGTAAACCCTGGAGATCAGCTTGAGCAGTTCTACAATAATAATGTGATCAGACTGGAATCGTTCTTCAATGTATTGAGAGATGAGGTTAATCCGAATGTGGATGTCACCTTTGACGGGATTTATATACTGGATGGTGACATCGTGTCACCCAAGCCTTTGATAAGCATGGAGCTTCGCGATAATAATCCTTATTTGTTCAAAACCGATGGTTCTGATGTGGTGATTAAGCTTGGTAAACCTTGTGATGGCTGCGAGCTGGAGACTATTGACATGACTTCAAATCTGATCGAGATTACACCTGCTTCTGAGAGTACCAATTTCCGAATTGATTTCAGACCGGACTTTGGTGCTGAGCCAGATGGGGTTTATCAGCTGCAGGTGGAGGTGCCCGATGCCTCTGGCAACCAATCGGGTATTGGGCCTTATGTGGTTAATTTTGAAGTGGTAAGCGAGTCCGCCATTACCAACTTTTACCCATATCCCAATCCCTTCAGTACCAGCACCCGGTTTGTGTTTACACTTACGGGTGAGGTCATACCCGATCAGATTAAGATTCAGATATTCACAGTTTCAGGCAAAGTGGTGCGGGAGATTACTCAGGAGGAGATCGGACCGATTCGAATTGGCAATAATATCACCGAGTACGCCTGGGATGGCAAAGATGAGTTTGGCGACAAGCTGGCCATTGGTACCTACTTATATCGCGTTCAGATCAGGTCGAGCAGCGGCAGTGAATTTGGTCACCGGGGTACTGGTACAGATCAGGCTTTCAATAAACAGGGCTTTGGTAAGCTGGTGATTATCCGCTAGGGCCTTAAAGAAATTTGAATGGAAGAGGTTGTTCTGACGGATGACCTCTTTTTTATGTTCCCAGGGCCGGAGTTCCCGATACTCTTACCTCGATCGGGATAGGCTTCTCTTCCGTGCGTTACAAACGAAAAAAGCCCCACAATGTGGAGCTTTATTTCATTTGGTACCCAGGGCCGGAGTCGAACCGGCACGCCCGAAGGCATTGGTGTTTGAGACCAACGCGTCTACCAATTCCGCCACCTGGGCAGGTCTACTGAATTGGGATGCAAAAATGGATAAAGATTTTTGATTTTACAATAGCCCCAAAGCCTAAACCTCGATATATTTTTTGGAGGAAAAAGCGATCGGTTTTTGGCTGAATCGGGGTTTGGTTTGAGCCCATACTTCTTTGAACAGATCGGAGTGTCGGTAGCGATTAAGAGCGGCCTCGTCTTGCCAGATACTGTAGGTAGAAAAGACGCTGGGATCGTTGTAGTCTTTGAGTAGCTCCAAATGTGTACAACCTTCAAAGCCTCTGATTTTATCTTTTGAGGTATCAAAGACCTTCAGGAAGTTGTCAACCTCCTGAGGTTTGAAAGTCATTCTTACGGTGCGAATAAGCATGGGCGTGATTAAGAATTGGTTATTGATTAATACTCTGAGAGCGTTTCAGTTTGTCAGTTAACAGAGGTGCTAGTCATCAAATTGAATATTGACCGGGCTGTCGAAATTGAGCCCGAGCAGCTGTGAGGCATGACCCTGATTGATGCCTATTAGCAGCAGACCTTCCTGGTTAAAAACAAAGAAGGCTTCTCCCGGCTCTACATCTGCCATGCTTTGGTGAATGGAAGAAGCACTTTCTCTTCCAAACTGAAGGCTATATCGTCTCTCTTTACTCAGGATGTCAAAGTCGAGCTTTTTAATGTTTGTGATTAGATTGCCATAATGGTCTACCCTGATGATATGGCCCGCTATTTCTTTTCTGGTAGCCTTCACCTGTCTGAGCATTAGCTGCACATATCGATCGGTATGCTCGGCAAGGTTTTCGGGTTTATCTCCTCCTGCCAGGGCACAGGCTACCCTGGCAGCACCAAGAGTGTTGAAATTTGAGATTTTCTCGCTGGAAATGGCAAACACAACTGGCCTGTTTTGCTCCTGTATAAGGCTTATAATGCCATTGTCTGGTGCCACAAAGAGATGCCCGTTGATTTCGGAGAGCAGGATCGTATCCCTATTGGGGTTGCTGCCATTGGAGCCGATCAGGTGAACTGTACCGGCTGGAAACTTATGATAGACCGAATGCAATACATAGGCCATATGGGCCATATTGAAGGGCTCAATATCGTGACTGATGTCTACGACCTGCTGGTTGGGGTTAATAGTGAGAATAGTAGCTTTCACTGATGCCACGTAATGGTCGCTGGTACCGAAATCAGATGTGAACGTGACAAGGGGCATGAAGCACCGTTGGGTTTGTTAAGCGAAATTTATTGAAGCAAAATTATCAGAATTTTTGAGGAGGTATATCAAATTAACCATAAGATGAAGCTATCTTTCTTTCAAATCTTCTTGTGGAGGTTAACCAAATAGATTGAGACGGGATATTTTTCTTCTTTAGCGGGAAAATATCATCAAAAGGCTAAGGTTAATCTTTGCAGTTGGTGTTACAGATTGACAAAAAGACAGCTAATACATTTGGTAGAAAAATTAATCACATTAGAAAACATCGCCATGGTTGATTTCCTGGGTGTTGGTAATGAAAATATTAAGGAAATGGCCTCTGCCTTTCCCAAGAGTAAAATTGTATCCAGAGGGAATGAAATCCTTATTCAGGGAAATGCATCTGAAATCCTTCAGATCAACGATATACTCAACTCGCTGGTGCAGCACTATCATAAATACGGAAAGGTTACCCATGATAATGTACAGGCTTATATTAAGCAGGAGTCCGACCTGAGCCAGTCTGCTCTGGATGATGAGGTATTGGTATATGGTACCCGGGGGGCAGTGATTAAACCAAAAACTGCCAATCAAAAGCAGTTGGTAAAAGAGGTAAAGGAAAAAGATCTCGTTTTTGCCATTGGTCCTGCCGGTACAGGTAAAACCTATATATCGGTGGCAATGGCCGTAAAGGCATTAAAAAACAAGGAGGTAAAGAAAATCATCATTACCCGACCGGCTGTAGAAGCCGGGGAGAACCTGGGTTTTTTGCCGGGTGACCTGAAGGAGAAAATCGATCCCTATCTGAGGCCCATCTATGATGCGCTTGACGAGATGATCCCTTCAGAAAAACTGAAGTACTACCAGGAAAACCGGGTGATCGAAATAGCCCCACTGGCTTATATGCGGGGGCGTACGCTTCATAATGCTTTTATACTGCTTGATGAGGCTCAGAATACGACTCCCATGCAGATGAAGATGTTTCTGACCCGTATGGGACCTAACTCAAAAGTGATTGTGACGGGTGATCGTTCTCAGGTCGACTTGCCTCATCATCAGAAATCCGGACTGGCGCAGTCTGTCAATATTCTCAGAGGTGTCGCGGGTATTGGTGTGGTTGAGCTGGATGGTAAAGATGTACTGAGACATAGATTAGTCAAAAAAATTATTTCGGCATACGATAAAGAGCAGCCTAAAGAGTGATTAGGGTTAAACTAGTGGAAAGCCAGCAAGAATTGGATCAGGCTTTCAAAATTCGTGAAAAAGTATTCAGAGAAGATTTAGGGGTTGAGTGGGAAGATATATTTGATCAATATGATCAGGGAGCGACCCACTTTATTGCCTATTCTGATGATGAGCCTGCTGGAAGTTCGCGCTACAGGCGGACGGAAAAAGGAGTAAGGCTGGAGCGGTTTGCTGTTCTCCCTCAGTACCGCGGAAAAGGTGTGGGCAAGCGCCTTGTTCAAAGCAATCTGGGGCATATTGAGGCCAATCTGAAAACTCCCGGCTTGCTGGTCTATTTACATGCTCAATTAGAGGTGATGGCTCTTTATGGTAGCTATGGCTTTTACAAGGTGGGTGAGGTATTCCTCGAAGCCAATCTGGAGCATTTCGAAATGCGTAAACAGCTCGTTGGATAGAAAAAGAGGTGCTTTTCAGGGCACCTCTTTTGTGATTTGTTCAATCCACTATCAGAATGTCGGTGGATCAAAGACCCCGTTTTTGGCCGGATACTCGTAAGCAAGCGGAAGGTCAGGGCTGTCCATGTGGTTCATGTCCATTACCCGACTACATCTTCTGTAAGCCTCAGTGGGAGTGTCGGGTTTATAACTAGCCCCAAGATTACTTACCTGGGCAGACGACATAGATTCACTACTGATTTTCGCATTTGGGATATAGTTCGTTTTTTTCAGCGATTGGGTAATCATCACCTCCTGCATCATGCCGTTGTCTTCATGCTGAAGTATGTGACAGTGATTTACCATTTTACCTACAAAATCCGGGAATCTTGACCTGAATACAATCCTGCCACCGTTTCTGGGAATCCACATTACATCATGCCAGGTCGGCTCGGGTAAGATGTTTACAAGGTTACCGTTCTCATCAGGTACTTCTACCCGCATCAGCCAAAATGGGTTGGTATGGATATGGAAAGGATGGTCTATGCCTCGTGTAGTAATGAATAATCCTTTGGCATCTGCATCTGCCCGGGTGGTAGGGATTCCCTGCCTGTGGTCAATATCAAAGGCCTGGGCTCCTGGTATAATGCCAGGAGTAGGGTCAGGGAAATCTCCGAAGAGGGAGATAGACTGATTGTAGACCACCCATTCTTCTGAGGTGTCGAGTAAGGGGCGTGGGGCCTTAGGATCATCGGGGTTGAACTTCTTACCGTCAATGGCCATGGTTTTGGTAGAGGTAGGGGCCAATACCCGCCCATCGCTACCCGGTGGTTTGGGCACTCCGAAATCTGAAGGATTCCAGATGAGCTTGGGGTCAATCGCTGGTGTGGGCCCTGAGCTATTGAATTTAGTAACATCGGCTGGTAAGAATGTGGGCCAGGTGGCTGCACCCCATCCTGAATAGGTTACCTGACGGGTTCTGTACTTCCCTACATTGCCACTTTTCGCATCCTTATCACCACTTTTTATTTGAACATCAGAAGGAGTAATGGGGTAGAGGTACTCCGGTACGGGTACTCCCGATACAGCCTGTTTGAGACCATTCATGTCAAAGGCGGGCGGTGATGTGGTTCCGGCAGCCGGCTGTTGGACTACGATGTAGGCCATAATGGTATCTCCGGGAACACCGAGGTTGTTGTGTGGAGGTTGCATGTAGGCCGGGGTCTTACCCTTCTTGGTGTACTTGTTGAACATTTGCATCAGGCGCTGTTCGTTCTCCGTATGAATGGCTGTGCCTTTGGCAATGATGGTGTATACTTTAGTAGTCTCACCGGCTGCGAGGGCAGGAGCTTTAAAAATGAAATCTGCTCTTTGGGCAGGAGACATGTATAATTCATTGGAAAGGTTATAGCAGGCTTTCAAAGATTGAGGGTCTTTGTAACATGCTTCCAGATTAGAATAGTCCTGATATAGAGGATTCTGGTTGTCGTTTTTAAGGTCTTTGACGTAGTACTCCGGATTGGCTCCATTTTGCCTTACCAGGGTTACCCCGTCTTGTGCCAATTGATGAAGCTGTTGTTTGCGACTTTCAATATCCGGAGTGGTAGGAAGACAGCGCGTGCCACTCTCATCAACGTAGAGTAGCTGTTTTACACTGTTGAGTTGTGACCTTAGGTTAGGCAGTGCTGTTGGCCTCGTCTTCCCTCCGAGTGTCTTCACTCCCTTAGGTGGTTTTTCACTTACCCATTGCCCTTCCAGCACCATAAAGCGTACGTAACCTTTTCCATCTACACTGCCATTCAGCACCCTCCATCTTTCCACATCTCCGGGACTCATGGTAATGATATCCGCAGTAGGGCTACCATTGGTAGAAGGAGTCGCTCCCGTTTTAAGGCCTTTCCTGGCAGAGTCCTGATCAGAAGAAGGAACAAGCACCCGCTGTAGCATCATAAGCCTTTCACGATAGCCATAATTTCCGGTCTTCAGTGTGGTGTCAATGTGTTCTTTACCCGTCATGTATTTGTTGATGGCATAGTCAATATCTCCTTCCACGACCAGGAACCCTGCCATACCACTCGCCACCTCCATGTTGGTAGAACCATGTGAGTGAGGGTGGTACCAATGTGTGCCTGGTGGGTGGGTGGCAATTTTGTGTCCGTTGTTTTTACCAAGCCTGAATTCATATTGGGCTTCTCCGGTTTGTTCTCCTTCCAGAAGGAAGTCACCATTGTAATCCGGGTCTGTTTCTCTTTTTTCAAGATCTTCCTGGGGAATTACTCTGAGATAGATGTTGTCCGAGTGAGTTCCGTCAGTATTAAGACCAGGCCTTACGTGAAGGCCATGCGTATGTAGATTGGTGGTATGTATGGAGTGGATGCCATTTACATGCTCTCCCAATTCCCAATCCTCTTTGAAATTGTCGTTGGCGGCATTGTAGCCCAGCTTGGAGCCATCATTCGCTGTAATATAGTAGGCAGGGTCAGTGTCAAGCCCTATGGGAGTGGAACCTTGATTGAGTCCGAGATGATTGAAGAGTTTTACCCTTAAAGTTTCGTCTCCTTTCATGCGAATGGTCGGACCAGGGGTGGCACCATTATATGAAAAAAGTGCAGCTCCCGGGTTACCCAGACCAACAATTGTACTGGGAGTCTGGTGCTCAACCACATTGAGGTGGAGCGTTTCGCCAGGCCATTTGCCAGGTTCCCAAACCCAGGGCTCATCCCAGGTTTCAGCAGCCGTGGCAGGAGTAGGTACAGGACAAGTATTACAGGTACCTGCTGCCTGAACTTCTACTACTACTGAGGAGGGCTCTGTTGAAGTGGCGGCACTGAGTGGATTGGAAACCAGCGGGACTGCCGCGCCTGCCAGGCTAAGGCCCAGGAAATTTCTTCGGTTCAGCCCTTTTTTAGGCGCTTCTGAATCTTGCGGCTCTGATTGCTCTGTGAATTGCGAATCGGGGTCACGGACTTCATCGGCATGAGGAGTCAGCGGTTTATTCTTTTTAGTCATGGTTGAAAAAATGTTGAAGTGTCTGTCAGTTTTTAAGTTATCGATTTAATAGGATAGATCAAATTTTGACATTTAATGATCCAATCCTCGCTTAACAATATCTGAAAGTTTAAATATTAAGCGGAAAGTATAGCATGAGCAAAGCCACGGGATTACCAGTGGTGTTTAATAACCAAAGATTTAGGGGAAGATTGGAAGGCCTTGTTTAAAGCTGGTTGAAGGTTTTGATTTTTAAATAAAATATAATAATTTATATATTTAGTATAGTATATAATGTTTTTTAATAAATCACCATTTCTTCGTTTAACTTTCCCTTTCATCCTGGGTATAGTCAGCTATCACTACCTGGGTGACTACCTCCAGATTGGTTCCTTTCTGCCTATCTGTCTTTTCATCTTCTATATGATTCTTTGGAAGATCAATTCATTGCGGTTCAACCCCCTGATGGCCTGCCTGGCTATTATAATGCTTTTTTCGTTTGGGTTTCTCAGACTGCAAGATCACCGGCTTGATAGTGAAGCCTCGCACATTTTATGGCAAAAGGGCGCCATTGAGGCATATGAGGGAATAGTGATCGAAGAACCTGTCGAAAAGGCAAGGTCTGTCAATCTCAGGCTGAATGTAAAAAGGGCATATATCGACAGGCAATGGCAGGTGGTAACAGGTCTGGTAAACCTTTATGTGTCTAAAGAAGCAGGCGATTCTATAAGCTATGGAGATTGGTTGCTGGTAAAAGGTGCTCCTGAGCAAAGTGGCGCTCCTTCCAATCCCGGTGAGTTTGATTTTGCAAATTACCTGGTATACAATAACATGTTCCATCAGCAATTTGCCGGTAATGATTTTGTCAGGCTGGGAGGGAGTACCCCCAACTTACTTAAAGCGCGATCTATTCAACTCAGGAAGTTTTGCAAAGACCGGCTAGTCAGGCACATCGATAATGCTGAAGTACGCAGTGTTATGTTGGCGATCGTTCTTGGTATTAAAAATGAGCTGGACAATGACCTTCAGGGTGCTTTTTCTGCCTCAGGAGCCATGCATGTGCTGGCTGTCTCGGGTCTGCACGTGGGTATTATCTATGCCATCATTCTGCTGAGTTTCAAATGGTTGAGGGTAGATCAGAGGAAAGGACGCTGGTGGATTGCTATCATCAGTATTCTGGCTCTTTGGTGCTATGCTTTTCTTACAGGGCTTTCCCCATCAGTATTAAGAGCGGTCACTATGTTTAGTTTCATTGCCCTGGCAAAGGCCATGAACCGTAACGGTAATATTTACAATACCCTCGCTGCTTCGGCCTTCTTGCTACTTTGGTACAACCCCTACCTCATTATGAGTGTTGGCTTTCAACTCTCTTATCTGGCAGTTTTTGGTATCGTTTATTTACAGCCAAAGTTTTATCAGCTTTTTACCATCAACAACTATCTGCTTGATAAGATATGGGCTATTACCTGTGTATCTTTAGCTGCTCAGGTAGCCACAGCGCCTTTGAGCATGCTGTACTTTCATCAGTTTCCCACCTATTTTCTAATCTCCAACCTTTTCATTATTCCAGCTGCCTTTATCATGCTCATCATGGGGCTGTTCATGCTGGTGTTTTCCTCAATTCCATTCGTGGGAGAAGGGCTTGGCTGGCTGATTGAAATCTTTGTACAGCTGGTAAACACCCTGGTATACTTTGTGCGCGATTTACCCGGCAGCACTCTTGAGGGGATTCGTATCACCACAGGTGAGACCTGGCTGGTATATACTGTATTCATTTTTCTCATACTGCTGTTTTACAAAAGGCGTTTCAGTTATCTGATTCTCTCGTTTGGGGTGGCCTGTGTTTTTGCGATCAGCCAGATAGACTTGCGCAAAGATTACCTTCATTCGAGCACCTTCAGACTACTGGATGTCTCCAATACATCAGTAGCTGATTTCAGGTACAGTAGCCATAGCAGGCTATTGGCTGATTCTATATTTAAGGCGGATCAGAATAAGAGGCGTTTTCACTTTGAGCCGGGGAGGCTATTGGCCGGGTCTAACCTGAGGCCTGAGGATGATAAGCTGCCATTGGTCAGTCGCGACTTTATGGGTAACAAAGTGGTATGTTTCAGAGGTGAGACTTTCTTCTTTCTTCAAAACCCCTTACCACCTGTAACAATCAAGTATGAGGCCCTTACAGTTGATCACCTGGTGGTGAGCCATAATGCTGTGAGGGATTTGGATACAGTGGTAGATAAGCTTGACTTTGGAGATCTGCTGATTGACACCTCCAATAAATCGTATGTTGCTCAAAAACTCATCAAACAGGCGGCAAGGTTAGATTTGACAGCACATTCTATACAGCGACATGGCTACTTTGAGAAACTCTGGAATGATTGATCAGTCATTTCCGCTCATTTTGCTCAAAAGCTACCTGACCTTCACTATTTTTGATTGAGTGAGGAAAATCAAAAAAACGTGGAAATGGATTTTGTGAAATACGAGGTGAAAAACAGGGTAGCGACCATCACCCTGAGCCGACCTGAGAAGCGCAATGCACTTAATGGAGAGGTGGTGACAGAATTAAAAACAGCATTTACCCGGGCCTCTGATGATCCGCTGGTGAAGGTAGTGGTACTGGCCGCTGAGGGTGATGCATTTTGTGCAGGAGCAGATCTGGCTTATCTACAAGAGCTGCAAAACAATACTTTTGAAGAGAACCTCGCAGACTCTTCTCATCTCATGGAGCTCTTTAAAATGATCTACGAGCACAAGCATGTGGTTATAGCAAAGGTGCAGGGGCATGCTATAGCCGGTGGTTGTGGGTTAGCGACAGTTTGCGATTTTTCTTTTACCGTGCCGGAGGCAAAGTTTGGTTATACCGAGGTAAGAATTGGCTTTATCCCGGCTATTGTTAAGGTCTTTCTCCTGAGAAAGATCGGAGAAGGAAAATCTAAAGAGTTGCTTCTTTCCGGAGATTTAATTGATGCGGGTAAGGCAGAGGCAATGGGGCTCGTCAATTGGATGGTTGCCGCCAATGAGCTGGATGTGAAAGTAGAGGCTTTTGCTCAAAAACTGGTGACCAAAAACTCTGGTCAATCTATGAGTCTTACTAAAGCCATGATTGCCAATGTTCAATCAATGAATGTGGAGGAAGGGTTGGCCTATGCAGCAAAACAAAATGCCAGTGCCCGCGGTACCGAAGATTGCCAAAGGGGCATTGCTTCATTTTTAAATAAAGAGAAGCTTGTCTGGTGATATGTTTTTTGACCTCCCTCTTTTTCTGTGAAGGGTCAGATTCAACCACAAGCTATAATCCTATTTCTTAAATTCGCCCGAAGTGAAGCAGGCCATTGATATATTGAAATCTTACTGGGGCTATGAAGAATTCAGGCCTTTACAAGAAGATATTATCAATGCTGCAGTAGCCGGTAAGGACGTTCTGGCCCTATTACCCACTGGTGGTGGTAAATCTATCTGTTTTCAAGTACCAGCCCTGATGATGGACGGCTTGTGTCTGGTAGTATCACCGCTTATTGCTCTGATCAAAGACCAGGTCTCTCAGCTAAAAAAACGAGAAATCCGGGCCGAGGCCCTCCATGCGGGGATGTCTAAACGTGAGATTGATATTGCACTGGACAACTGTGTACACGCGGATGTAAAATTTCTTTATCTCTCTCCGGAACGGCTCAAATCGGAGCTTTTTATAGAGCGTATAAAAATTGTTCTGCAAAGGAGAGGTGTGTGTCTGATTGCTGTGGATGAAGCGCATTGTATCTCACAATGGGGGTATGACTTTCGTCCTGCCTACCTGGAAATAGCTGAGGTGAGGGAAATACTTCCTGATACGCCCATCATGGCGCTCACGGCTACTGCTACCCCTGAGGTGCGGGAAGACATTCAGGAAAAGCTGGTTTTCAGAAACCATCAGATTTTTACCAAGAGCTTTGCGCGGGCCAATCTGTCTTATTCGGTACGATTTGAAGAGCACAAAGAGCGAAAAATGCTCCAGATCCTGCAGCGTATTAGAGGCAGTGCGGTGGTGTATGTGGGAACCCGGAGGCATACCAAAGAACTGGCTTATGTACTCCAGCGCAATCACATCAGTGCTGATTTCTATCATGCGGGCCTGGAACATGAAGAGCGCAGTCGTAAACAGGAAGACTGGATTCACAACCGGACCCGGGTGATTGTTTCCACCAACGCCTTTGGGATGGGGATTGACAAGCCCGATGTCAGAGTGGTCATTCATATGGATATACCGGCCAATCTGGAGTCTTACTACCAGGAGGCGGGCCGGGCAGGGCGTGACGAAGAAAAGGCCTTTGGAGTGTTGATCTGCAATCAGAAAGATATTCTGGATTTAAGAGAGAAAACCAAAAACTCTCTTCCTGGTGAAAAGCTTATTAGGGAAGTATATCAAATGCTGGGTAACTATTTTCAGCTGGCCATAGGTTCTCACCCTGCCGATAGTTTCGATTTCGACTTTCAGGCTTTTACCAAACGGTTTGATCGACACCCTTTGGAGGTTTTTAACAGTCTTAAGGTGCTGGGCAATCAAGGTGTCATCTACTTGAGCGAATCGTTCTTTGCTCCCTCAAAAGTGGTTTTTGCTATCAACCAAAAAGCGCTTTACGAATTTCAAATTGCCAATGTGGCCTATGATCCTATTATCAAAGGGCTGTTGCGGCTTTATGGAGGCGAGCTTTATAATTATCCCATTTCCATTAATGAAGGTAATCTGGCAGCACTGCTCGGCACCTCGTTAAATGTATGCAAGGGAGTGTTGACGCAATTGGCTGAAAGGGGGGTGATAGAGTATTTCCCCCGTAAGGACAAGCCGCAGTTGCTCTTTCTCGAGCCGCGTGAAGCAGCAGAGAAACTGGGCCTTGATATGCCGTCCATCAATGCGAGACGGAAACTTACCCTTGAGAAAATGGAAGCGGTGATTTCTTATTTGCACAATGAGGATCGATGTCGCACCCAACAGCTTCTTGAGTACTTCGGGGAGGTGTCTTACGATAAATGTGAGGTCTGCGATGTTTGTGTAGATCAGAAGAAACATAGTGGAGATGCCGTCTTAAATCAGCATTATGAGAAGCAGGTCAAAGCCATTCTACATCAAGAAGTGAATTTGACACTTGATGGGCTGCTAGAAATTCTGGACCCTGAGAATCGAGAACTTTTCACTCAGAAAGTTTCGGAAATGCTGGATCATGGAGTGCTGTACTTTGACGATTTTGGAAAAATTAGAACTTCTCGCTAGTACTATTACGTTAACATCCAGTATCTTCCAATTGATAAATAATCCGGCTGCCTGTCCCCTGAAAAATGACATTCTTTGACGAGGTTTTTTCTAAGCTTTTTGGCAAAAAAGAAGCATCTACGGCTCCTTTAATTCATGAACCGCTGTCGAGAAGTGAAATGCAGTCTGACCAATATGCCGACTGGATTGCAGCCAATGTTCATGTGCCGATCATTGAAGACCTAAGTAGTGCTTATCACAAGAAGAAGCTGGGAATTATTTCTCCTCTGGAAGTACATCTTTTAAATACCCGATATTCTAATGGCTTTGCCCTCTCTTATGATGAGAGCATTCCTGATGAATCCTTTCGTAATCTCTTTGACTACCTGAAAGATCGTACACTTCGCCTGGGCTATAAACTGGCACAGGCAGATCGTAGAATACTGGACAAGGGGGATTATGAAGAGACCATTGAGAAATGGTATTTGAAACCTGATGTAGTACATTCTGGTAAGGAATTTGAGGACCAACGATATGGTAATGTACTGATGGAACACATCGCGGTCGATCGTAAACCGAGTTATATCAAATTGATGGTGAATGTATATCAAGGCAGGCCTTATGCAGAAGCTTTACCCTTTGACGAATTTTTGGACGAACTCTTTAATCTCTATGACTAGATTGAGAAATAGGGCTTTTTATTTAGTGTTGACACTACTTATAATTGTGTCTGTTGTTAACTCTTGTCACTCGGCCCGTGTGGTTCAACCTGAGGATGGTGCCCCTGTCGAAGAAGTCATTAACCTATTAAAGCAGGTTCTTCATGATGAGTCTATCGAAGAGTTTCAAATTGAAATAACTAACGCTCATAATGGGCACTATTATTTGACTTCCGGTATCAACAAGGTTATGGACAAAATCAGGTTGACAACACGTACCATAAATAGGCAAGGGATAGAAATGGATACTTCTATGGTACTTCAGTCTGATGTTTTTGAGGAGCGACTCAATTTTGAACTGAGAACTCCAAAAATTGCTTTAGCGGGGCATTATCAGACTGTAGACATCTCCATTGGTGAAACGAAATACAATTTTAGCACCAGGCGTGCTTTTGGTTTAATGTCTCTTTTAAGAGAAGGAAAAGCAGTCCCTTCTGAGCGTCAGAGGAGACAAATATTGAATACAAACAAAGCGAACTAATAAAGTGATGAAAAGACTATTTCCCCTTATTCTCATGATAGTCATGAGTACCATTTTTATTCAGAACAAGGCTGAAGCACAAATCTTGAGTACTAAATTGAAAATCACAGTGGTCGATGCTTTAGGTAATGTTGTTCAGGATGCTAAGGTGAGGATTTTTAAAAATGAGGCTGACTATACCAAAGAGGTAAATGACGTACAAAAATTTAAGCTAACCAATGCCAAGGGCCAGGTCACCTTTAAGAAACTGAATGCCGCTTCTTACTATATTCTGGTGGCGAAAGGAGATCTGGATAACACCGATGGAGGGTCCATTGTGGACACACTAAAGGCGGGGAAGGTGAATAAAGTGAATATTGTGATCACCGATGGTCTCTGACACGCGTAAACGACTTCTCGCATCGCTGGTAGCCTATGAGAGCGACTACCCGGCTGAAATGGCTTTTAAAAGACGATTCATTGAGTTGATTGAAAACCATGACAACTGCTTCGAACGATCTCTACTCACCAGACATATCACTGGATCGGTCTGGATTGTTGATGAATCTTTCAGCGCTGCTTTTATGACGCACCATGCCAAGCTGAACCGATGGCTCCAACCAGGCGGGCATGCTGATGGTGATGAGAATGTGTCCAGGGTGGCTCTGAAAGAAGCATTGGAAGAAACCGGCATGGCTGGACTGAAGCTTTACTCAGATCAGATTTTTGATCTCGATATTCATGTCATCCCTGAGCGCAAGGGAATCCCACAGCACGAGCATTTTGATATCAGGTATCTGATCAGAGTAGACAGAAATACACCCTTCCAACTCAGCGATGAGTCTAACGAGCTTGCCTGGCTGCCGCTGGACAAGGCTGCTCAAGAAACAGATGATAATAAATCCATCCTGAGAATGGTGGAGAAAACAAAAAGCATATCGGGTAAAATGTCAGCTCATACGTATTAAAATGGCATTCTTGCGTTATCTTTAGCGAACATGAGAAAACTGAAACTACAAGGGTTTTTCCTGGTGTTGGTATCCG
This sequence comes from Roseivirga sp., assembly GCA_021404565.1. Classification (GTDB taxonomy): domain Bacteria; phylum Bacteroidota; class Bacteroidia; order Cytophagales; family Cyclobacteriaceae; genus Roseivirga. The sequence goes on from JAAWWF010000019.1 coordinate 43,876, forward strand.
TTTGGGTACTGATTTCTATAGCAGGAGTCTTTTTAGCCAATCATCCTGAACAAAGCGAATTAGTGTCGGCCCCTGAGGCCAGGTCTGAAATAGGGGCAAAAGAAAACGTACAATCCAGAAGAGAGTACGAACAGATGCGACTTACTAACCCGCAGACAGGCACCATCCCCAATGACATACGAAACAAAGAGTTGGCTTTTGCCAAAGGAAAGCTGGCTGGAGTTGATCAGAATGGAATAAAGAAAGAGTCGGCTGGTGCTGATATAGCCGATAATGCAGATGCACTTGATTGGAGTGCGATTGGTCCTGAGAATTTCGGAGGCAGAACACGCGCTCTGGCCATTGATGTGACCAATGAGAGTATTTTACTGGCAGGAGGTGTCTCTGGAGGAGTGTGGCGTTCTGAGGATGCCGGAGCCAGCTGGACAAAAACTACCACCACCGATCAGCTTCAGAGTGTTACGGCTATTGTTCAGGATACAAGGCCGGGTAAAGAGAATATATGGTATTATGGTACAGGAGAACTCATAGGAAATTCCAGCAGAGCCTCAGGAGCTCCGTTTCGTGGAGATGGTATGTTCAAATCCACCGATGGTGGTCGAAGCTGGCAACCACTGGTATCTACCCAAACGAATAACCCCGGAAGCTTCGATTTTCCTTTTAATTATGTGTGGGCACTGGCAACCAATCCCAATAGCACAGACGATGAAATTTATGCCGCAATCTTCGGAGGTATTGTACGTTCAACCGATGGTGGACAAACCTGGGAAACCGTTCTGGGTGGAGACCTGCTGGGTTTGGGGAGTACAGACCTCAACGAAGTCACCTCTATATTCTATACAGATTTGCATAGAGCTACTGATGGCACCTTTTATGCCACCCTGAGTTCGGTAACCAATGACCCTGACGAACTTTCACCGGCTGGCGGATTTTATCGCTCTACCGATGGACAGAACTGGCAGAAATTTTTCGGAGAGTCGGGAGTTCCCACCAGACGCACCGAAATAGGTTCATCTCCGAGCAATCCTGATATAGTTTATTTTATATCTGATACCAGGAACACACATGAGCTAAGGAAGTTTGACCGTGTCGCCAATCGGGTGGAAACGATGAATGGCCTGCCTGATGGTACGGGGGATATAGAATTGTTTGAGTCTCAAAACTCATACGATATGTTCGTAAGAGTGCATCCGACAGATGAAAACACGGTTTTCTTAGGAGGAACCAATTTATACCGGTCGACTGATGGCTTTGCCACAAGAAATAACACGACATTAATTGGTGGTTATGACCCGGATGCTGAAGGGGTTGCCATTTATCCCGGCCATCACCCTGACCAGCATGAGTTGCTCTTTTTGCCTTCAAACCCCAATGTGATTTTATCTGCGAACGATGGCGGTGTATTCAGGTCTTCCAACTCTCTGGCGGCTGAGGTGACCTATGAATCGCTTAACAATGGCTACATCACTACCCAATTTTATACTGGGCATGTCAGTAGATTCGCCAGCGACAGCTTTGTTCTCGGTGGTCTGCAGGATAACGGAAGTCTGCTCTCGACTAGCACTTTCACACAGGACAATGCTCAAAGAATTATCGGAGGAGACGGGGCTTATGCAGCCTCCACCCGCTTTGGTATCTATTATTACATGTCATTTCAGAACAGCCGCATATTCAGGCTTACATTGAATGATGAATTCGGTCTTACGAGTTTTGCCAGGGTAGACCCCCTGGGAGGTGGTTCTGACCCTGATCAGCCCTACTTATTTATCAACCCATATATACTGGATCCAAACAACGGTAACCGTATGTACCTGGCGGGAGGTGACTTTCTCTGGAGAAACAGAAACCTGGCTCAGATTACATCAGGCTCTCAGGACCCTACATCTGTCAATTGGACCAGACTTAATCAGACAGAGATTCCCAGTGGGGTGATTAGCGCTGTTGAGGTTTCTACAGAACCGGCTAATGTAGTCTTCTATGGAACTTCTCTTGGCAGACTGTTTAAGATAGAAGATGCACATTCAGACGACTACAGTGTGACTGATATTACTTCGGGTATATTTCCGGTTGAAGCATATATAGGTTCTATATCGGTGAATCCGGTAGATGCTTCTGAGGTATTGGTGACCTTTACAAATTATGGTGTTGTCAGTGTATTTCGCTCTACCGATGGAGGTACTTCATTTACAGATGTATCCGGAAACCTTGAAGAACAGCCTGATGGCAGTGGTAACGGACCATCTGTGAGATGGGTGAGAGTCGTGCCTAAAACCGATGGGTCCTCAGAGTACTTTTTAGCAACAAGCACTGGTCTTTACAGTACTACCAGTCTTGGTGCCGCAGCTATCAATTGGGAACTTGAATCACCCAATGAAATTGGCAACTCTATCGTAAATATGGTTGATTATCGTAGACTTGATGGGCGTGTAGTTGCCGCTACTCATGGCAATGGTATGTTTGTGTCTCGTATTACGGACGTAGTGAGGCCCGAAGTGGTGACCTTTGGTGATAACCTGGAGATCGAACCTCCCTTCCCAAATCCCTTTGTCAATGAGGTAACAATCCGATTCAACCTGCCCGAAACGAGCTTTATCTGGGTAAGGATTTATAATTCATCCGGGCAGTTGGTGAAAATACTGTCTAATGGACTGGGCTTTCAGGGAAACAACGAGCTTTTCTGGGATGGTACCAACACACAAGGCAACCGTATGGCGCCTGGTCCCTATCTAGTCAGGATTAACTATAAGGCAGATAATTTCTCGACTCGTATTCTGCTAACCAATAACTAGTTATAAGCGATAGCCTGCCCTCATATTGAAAGGACATTGCTTGTTTTCGTTAACCCTTTTTCTTTCAAGGCTACCGCTTATCTTTGCGCTCTGAAGATGATGCCATGGTAAAACGACTGGGAGTAATTGGAGCCTCACTGCTGTGCTTTGTAATAGTAGGTTGCGGTATGACCGAAGAGGAGTTGGTAGAAAAGGGGCGAGCGCAAATGGATGTGGAGAATTATGTCGGGGCGATTGAACTCTTCGATCGTGCCATTGCCAAAAACAACGACAATTTCACTGCTTATAACGCCAGGGGGGTGGCACTCATCAGGATTGATAAGCTGGCAGAGGCCATAACTTCTTTCAATGAAGCGGTGAGGATCGATAGTAGTGACTACAGGGCTTACTACAATAGAGCAAATGGCAAAAGGCTGCTGGAAGATGATGAAGGTGCGATGCTAGACTACGATAAAGCAATTGAAATAAAGCCTGATGTTACAGATGCTTATGTGAACAGAGGTGCCATTCTGGCCAAGTATAATGAATTTGACCGGGCACTTTTCGATTTCGAATTTGCCCTTAGACTTGGTGCGACAAACCCATTACTCTATCTGAATAAGGGGAAGATTGAGCTAAGAATTAACAATCCGGAGGATGCGATTTTTGATTTCAAAAAAGCCATTGAGATGAAGGAGGATTTTGGAGAAGCTTACTATTGGCTGGGTATGGCAGAAATTGCCAGAGATAACCGAACCGAGGGTTGCGGCTACCTTCAGAGTGCTTCCAGCTATGGTATTGAAGATGCCCAGGAAGCGATAGCCCAAAACTGCTTGCAATAGATGGCCGGGTTGGGAACAGATTTAGTCAAAGCCAGAAACCTGCTCAGTGAGGGCAGTTTGGTGGCTATTCCCACTGAGACAGTTTACGGTCTGGCAGGCAATGCATTGAATGTAGATGCGGTAGCCTCCATTTTTGCAACCAAAAAGAGACCCAGCTTCGACCCTCTGATACTGCATACTGACTCACTGGGTAAAGTATCCGGGTTTGTGCTGGAGGTTCCAGCACTTGCCAAAAAACTGGCAGATAAATTTTGGCCCGGACCGCTGACCATACTGTTTAAAAAGAAGTCACTGATCCCCGACCTGGTGACTTCGGGTTTGGATACAGTAGCGGTAAGAATACCCAATCATCCACTTACGCTTAATCTGCTGAAATCAATAGACTTTCCCCTGGCAGCACCCAGTGCCAATCCATTTGGCTATGTAAGTCCTACCACTCCTCAACATGTGCAGCAGCAACTGGGAGAGTCCATTCCCTATATACTGGATGGTGGTGACTGTGAGGTTGGTGTAGAGTCAACCATCATTAGTTTTGAGCATGAGCAGCCTACCGTGTTGCGCATGGGAGGCCTGGCTATTGAATCAATAGAAGAGGTGTTGGGGAAGGTTCAGGTACAAGCTTATTCAAGCTCGGCTCCGGCAGCTCCCGGAATGCTCAAGAGCCATTATGCTCCAGGGAAATCGTTTGTGCTGATTGATTCGGCAGAGGCATTTACTTTTCCTGAAAATGACCAATTTGCTGTGCTCGTTTTTGACCAGTTGATCCCATCAGTACCTGAAGAAAGCCAATATATGTTGGCCCCGGGGGGGGATGTGAGAGAAGCTGCGAAGGGCCTGTTTGGTATGATACGCATGCTGGATGCAAAGGAGGAGGTCAAAGAAATTATAGCGCTGAAGGTACCTGAAAAAGGATTAGGACGGGCTGTTAACGACCGACTGAGGAGAGCTTCAGCTACTGAATGATTTTGAAAATGGGAGAAAACCTGTTTTGGTGATATTAAAGAATAACGATCAACAGAAGACATATGAATACTGTAAACGATTTTGATTTTAAGGGAAAAAGAGCCCTCATCAGGGTAGACTTTAATGTACCTTTGAATAGTGATTTTGACATTACGGATGACACGCGTATTAAGGCGGCTGTACCTACCATTCAAAAGATTTTGGATGAAGGAGGAGCTGTAGTGCTGATGTCTCATTTGGGCAGACCAAAGGAAGGACCCGAGCATAAGTTTTCTTTGAAACACTTGGTAGGTCACTTGAGCAAAGTGTTTAACCGAACAGTGCAATTTGCCGATGATTGTATCAGCGATGTCGCCAAAGTTCAGTCACAGGCATTAGAATCCGGAGATATTCTCTTATTGGAAAACCTGAGATTTTACAAGGAGGAGACCAAAGGAGATGTTGACTTTGCAAAGTCTTTGTCAGATCTTGGAGATATTTATATCAATGATGCCTTTGGTACGGCACATCGTGCCCATGCTTCTACTTCCATCATAGCACAGTTTTTCGAAGAGAAGGGTTGTGGTTTTGTGATGCAGGCTGAGCTTGAGAACGCTCAGAAAGTTTTGGACGAGGCTCAAAAACCTTACACTGCCATCATGGGTGGTGCTAAAATCTCAGACAAAATACTAATTATTGAGAGGCTGCTCGAAAAAGTGGACAATCTCATCATAGGTGGAGGCATGTCCTACACCTTCTTCAAAGCGATGGGAGGGAGCATCGGTAATTCGTTGGTGGAAGAAGATAAACTTGATCTTGCCAAAGAGCTGATCCAGAAAGCTAAAGACCTTGGTGTGGATTTGATGTTGCCAATTGACTCTGTACTGGCCGACAATTTCAGCAATGATGCGAATACACAAATAGGTATGAACCATGCGATACCCGATGGCTGGATGGGACTAGATATAGGTCCACAGGCGGCAGAGGTGTTTTCCAGAGCAGTGAAAGCTTCCAAAACAGTTTTGTGGAATGGCCCTATGGGTGTGTTTGAAATGGAGAATTTTGCGGGAGGCACCAGGGCAGTGGCCGAAGCAATTGTTGAAGCAACCAGGGCGGGAGGTTTTTCGCTGATTGGTGGAGGTGACTCTGCCGCTGCCGTAAATACGCTGGGCTATGGCAACGATGTATCTTATGTTTCTACCGGGGGAGGAGCCCTGCTGGAGTATATGGAGGGTAAGGAACTGCCGGGAGTAGCTGCTCTTCAATAAAAAGAAGCGAACTCATAACTATAAGAAAGAGGGCTTTCCTGATCAGGAAAGCCCTCTTTCTTTGTCTCCGAATGAAGTTATCTTACCACTACTACGGAACCTAACTGCTCGAAAGTACCTCTTTCAGGTTCGAACCTGCTCGTGAACCTAATGATATATGGATAAGTACCCAGAGGTACAATTTCACCATCGAGGGTGCCATCCCATTTAAATTCAGCTGAGTTGCTTTGGTAAATCAGTTCACCCCAACGACTGTAGATGAAAATTTCAAACTGATCAACAAAATCATTGGGTACTACTGAGAATACATTGTTAGGTGGAGTGGAGCTGGGTACGATGACATTAGGTGCCAAAACCACCGGATCACAGCTTTCTATTATCTCTATTTGATCTACCCGCTGACAGCCCTGGGCGGTGATCATCGTTACTTCGTATAAGCCGGCTCCGGTGACCTCCAACACCTGGCCTCCGTCAGGAAATGGTTGACCGTCCAAGGTCCATTCGTATGAAGCAAAGCCTTCACCTGCAATGAATGTCTCATTGTTGGTTCTGCTAGGACAGTAAAAACCCTCGTCAGGGAGCAAGCCTTCTGGTATTGGACTTCTGCGAATTTCGATGCCTCTCTCTATAAAGCAGGGACCAGCATTGATTCGTACGAGGTATGAACCTTCGTCATTCACCGTGATCTCATTACCACCTCCTGAAATTGCAGTTCCATTGAGACTCCAGCTAAAGCTTGTGGCGGTGCCACTTGTAACGTCTACCGTCAGCGTTATGGGTTGTCCGTCATCGCAGGGTGGAGTAGAGGTAAGGGTTGCTTCCAGTGGAACAGGGAAAGTCACAACCTCGGAGGCTGTTCCGCTACAGGTCAGGTTCGTAGACTCTCTTACGGTTACATCATAGGTTCCATCAGTATCCACGGTGATGCTCGATCCTGTTGCACCGTTAGACCAATTATAAACATAAGTAACACCAGTCTGTGGGTTGGTTACCTCGGCCGTCAGCGTCTCTGTGCCATCACATTCGGTATCTGAGCCACTGATTGTTACGATAGGCTGTATGGCCAGATTCACTTCCACATCCTGACTTACGGGGCAAAAGGCGTTTGTTGGATGCGTGGCTGTCACGGTGTAAATACCACTTACAGTTGTAGTCACACTACCATTATCTACCTGGTTAAATCCTCCTGGTCCGGTCCAGGTCAGTATTACACCTGCGCTGGTTGTCGTTGCGGCCAAGGGGGCGTTTGCTCCACATATGTCTAAAAAGGGCTCTGTCGTAATCTGTGCATCGGTGGGAGTACTGATTATGATTCCCGGACTGCTCTGTGTACAACCTCCGCTGGAAGTAACCACAAGATTATAAGTGCCACCTGGTATATTGGAAACTGTAAAATCTGTTGTGCCGGCCACTCCCGTTACCGGGGGTAATGCAACTCCTGTAGTCGTATTGGTTAGTGTATAAGAAATAGGGAATACATTGGGGCTTAAGCTTACCGTGATTGATCCGGTTGGGTTAGTACAATCTGCATCGGTCAGGACAACACCGGTAATAGCAAAATCAGGTGCGGTACTTTCTATCTGTACATTGTCAAGCGAACCTGTGCATCCGCTACTATTATCCGTAAACTGGACAGAATAAATGCCAGCGGCAAGACCACTAACGGTTGCTAAACCTGGTCCGTTAAAGGCTGAATTCTGATCAACGACTGCACCACTATTATCTGTTACCTGATAAGTATAGCTTCCACTGGTCGTCAGATCAAAATCGAAGCTTCCATTAGTGTCGCCACAAGCCACATTCACAATATTGCTCGCAGCGGCTACCGGAATGGCTCCAATAGTTACTACGGTCGAGTCATTTACAAAGCAGCCTGGAGTAATAGGGTCTTCAATAGAGACGACATAGGTATAAACACCCGGCACACTACTGATTACATCGGCCCGTTGCTGATTTGGTAAGCTGGTGGTGGTGTTATCCGGATTGAGTACCGTCCATACATAGTTGAAAGCCGTCACCTGCGGGTCTAGTGTTAATGGGTCGTTTTGACAAATCGTTTGGGCCTCAGGCAGCGATATTTCAAAGGGTGGCCCGGCAAATACCGACCCCGTAGATGTACAGCCTCCGGCATTGGTGATAGTAACCGTATAGATTTCAGGATCGGTTACGGTAAAGAGCGCTGAATTACTCACTACATTTCCCTGACTGTCCGTCCACTCAAAGCTAAGTCCCGGAGTATTACTCGCATTAGCGTTCAGGGGCTCTGCGTCTCCTTCACATATAGATACTGCAGAAGGAATAGAAGGAGGTGCCGGAATATCGAAAACATCGATTGTTTGTACCAGTGTGGTGTCAAACCCACAGCGGTTAAATATGTTAAGCGAAACATTAAAGCGCCCTTGTTGTCCCTGTGGGAAAACATAGGCCGTATCCATGCCGGGAGCACTGAATACTGTGGTGTTGGTAGCCTCTTCAACGATCCTCCATAAAAACTCATCTATGTCTGAGGTACCACCGCCCGTAAGTTCTATTCGTTGATCTACACAGGTGGTATCTGGTGCCGACATGGAAGGAGACATCAGCTGATCCTGGTTATTGAAAACATAGTTGGGTAAGCCCAGCCTCGAGTTTCCTACAGTTAATATTACTTGCTGAGGATTGAAACCTGAGGCCTGAAGGGTGTCTTCAGAAGCCGCAATGCTCGATACAAAAGCAGAGTTTCCGGGGTTTCCGGGAGTCTCCACGGCTACATAAATCTGTCCGTCAGGTCCTGTTTGCATAGCACCAATGTTGTGAGCAAGGCCAGACCCCTGGGTTATATCTGTCCGCGAAGCTAACCTACTGTCTGCAGTAGATAAGGTGTCAATTCTATATTCCAGAATTCGGCCTCCCGGACTCGCCTGGTTGCGATTATTCATAGAAGCAAAGACCTTTTGGGCACCTGGCGAGAAATGAACATCGTATACCTGATCATTCCGGGCGGGTCCTCCTTCATTCAAATCAATGCGATACTCAAACTCAGTAATCTCTCCAGTCATACCATCAAACTCAAAGAGCTCAACATAGTCGTCACTACCCTCGATCAATGCTACCGCAATATTGGTGGCATCAGCAGAGAATTTCATGGAAGCTTGTCCGCTGAACTCATCGTTGAGCGAGTGTACGGAACCTTCTGATGACAGCACAGGAGCTCCGATTCCTTCAGTGGTTATTGGGTAAGCCCTGAAGGTATTATTGCCATATTCATGAGCAACAAGCCAGGATCCATCCGCGGCAATTAGTCGTTCTGTACTCCGCGAGAAGAGCGTAATATCTTTAACAATTACATTACCTCGCCCATCATCTTCTTTCATGTCTACTACTGAGTATTTCAGGAGGTAATTGTTTTCCCCATAAACTTCTTCTGTTGTAAAGACATAGTATTGTGTGTCATCGTCTTCGAAAGGAATAATAACTACAGATTGTGCAGAGGTACTATCCCCGCCAATGGCCGTTCCATTGGGCATGACTGTATTCTCACGATTCCAGACCGTTCTACCATCTGTATAGAATAAAACATCTCCGTTTCTGTCTGACATGGTGGAGGTACCTTCGGGGGCATCCATAGCATGAGCCTCCGCTATACTCCTGGGAGGGGGCGGGAGTCCGTCTTCTTCATTAAAGTCTAATCCGGCCCCATTGCCAAAGTACCAGATATTTGCCACAGGGTTCATATCTCCATAAACCTGAACACCTGCCGATGCATATACCGGGCAACCTGTAGTTGGAGTGACCACTACCCAGTAATTACCAGCCTCTGTTACATTGATTTGAGCCGTACTTTCTCCGGTACTCCATAGGTAGGTAAAGGGGCCTCCGGTCGGCATACCACCTCCCGCTGCCGGGTCTGCATCAAGCTCCAGGGTTTCCCCTTCGCAGATGGTAGTGTCGCTTAAGGATACCTGTAAATCACTATCCAGTATCTCTGTTATTAGCGTGTTGGAAGGAATGGTCCGCCCATTGATTTCTACATTCAGGGTCACCGTAAGCATTCCCGGGTCGGTAAAGGTCATAATAGGGGCCCGTTGATTGGATGTCATGCCCACAGGTTGAAAGTCCCAGTTATAACTACTAGGTTCTGCCGTAGGAGGGGTGAACTGCGAAAAGAATTGCACAGGGTTTTCCGGACAAATTTCATTGCCCTGAAATGAGATGACTACCTGAGGCATAATGTTTCGTTCCGGCCCGAATTGGGAAAAATAGTTGGAGCCAAGCGTTTGTCCCATGAAAACATCACCTTCATACATGATATCCACCAATGCGCTGTCAGGCTGGTTGATCCGGCCAAGCAGGCGATCCCCCCCTTGTGTCTCACTATATATATGATACACAGTACTGTCAGGGGCGAGTAAAAGGCTCAGACTTTCTCCTATAGGAGTATTGAAAACAGGTTCTACAGAGGCCAATGGATCCATCAGGTCTACTCTATACAGATTACCTTCTGTGGCTGTATTTCGGCTGAAGAATAGCTTCTGTCCATCAAAAGACCATCCTGCGGAACCTCCGAATGTCTGGTTGGGCACGAAGGAGTTTGGTACTGCTGCATTAAAAACCAACTCAGGTGTTCCTTCATTAAAATCAACAATCTGAATATTAACATCATTGGTAGGTACTATGGCGATTTTAGCACTGGCAGGGTGGTAGGCAAGGTGAGAAGCAACTATGTCTACGGTAAGATCCAGCAGGCCAACCATGCCAAATGTTACACCTCCCGGTGCAAAGGTGGGGACCTCATGAATCTCAAAATTGCCATCACCACTATTTTGACTAATAAGCCAAAATGTGGACATGTCGCTTGATGCCAGTGTGATCATACCGTCTCCACGACTGTTAATACCCGCAGGTACATTTTTCTGTGCAGGCCTGACTTCACCTACCGGTAGTCCGTCAGTGCGATTACCCTGTAATGACATATCTACTACGGTATAGAGAATGGTGCCGGTGTTATCTCTGTGTATCAGATAGTACAGTGATTCATTGCCAATACCAGGTACGGGACTTACCGACATACCCTGCACAGCTGCCGGATCTGTAGAAAGGCCATCTCCGTTGACCATCACCTGATGGGTGGCATCATAGATATTTACACCATCAGAATAAAATAAGAGGTCTCCGGAGGTTGGATCAGTTGCTGTTAATTTTTCCCCTGAGTTCGCTTGCGCTACTTTGCCCGGATCAAAAAAGGGCATAGCGTCAGGTTCCTTACCAAAAATCAATGCCTGATCGTTGTTAGTAAAGTACCAGTTGTGTCTGGTGAAGTTCTGTCCTTGAAGGGAGAGGCAGAGGCAAAAGCCTGCCAAAAAGGTTAAGATTCGAGTTTTTCCTACCACGCTTTATCTTTTCATACATATATAACACCGAAGCAAAATCTTCACCCTATTTACGTGGTTACTAGAGTTTTTAGTATATTCAACGCTTCGTTAAACCTGCCCTAAGATAGCGGATTTATTCAATGTTAGAACGACATTTTTGAGAACATAGCATGAAAAAAATTAACTTTCTTCATGGCAATAGAGCAGGGGTGTTATAACGTTAAACTGTTAAAAGTGTACATGCGTAGAATTTTACTGGTACTTATAGCCGTCTGCGGCTTGTTTGCAAAGGAGGGGATCGCTCAGGATCCACAATTCTCACAATTCTATGCTGCCCCCCTATATATCAACCCGGCCTTTACCGGAGCTTCTGAATTTACCCGATTTGGTGTAAATTATCGAAACCAATGGCCTTCGCTGAATCCAGCGGCTAATTTTGTCACTTTTTCATTTTATGCAGATCACTTTTTGCCCAATGTAAATAGTGGGATCGGCATGATTGTGACCACAGACAGGGAGGGGACACAAGGTTTACAGTCTACATCTATAGGATTGAGCTATGCCTACCAACTCAAATTATCTGATAACTTGGTGTTCAGACCGGGGTTGAATGTAAGCTATACTACACGTGATGCAAATTTTAGCAATCTGGTTTTTGCAAGTCAGATAGACCCTGTCAATGGTTTTGACCCTACTTTACCCGGAGATCCGGCAGTTGGAGCCAATGCCAATCTGAACGCGAGTTTTGTAGATATTTCTGCCGGTGGCATATTCTATTCAAGAAATCTGTTCCTTGGCGTTGCAGCCCATCATATTAATGAACCTGATCAGTCAATCCTTGAATTGTCGGATACTCCAAGTAACCTGCCTATGCGGGTTTCAATTCATGGAGGATACAAAATCACGATTGGAAAAGGTCCGCTTAGAAAAGACCTGACATATACTCATGCCGAAAGAAGCATTACGCCTGTTTTTCAGTATAAGAGTCAGGGGCCATTTGACATCCTGGATGTCGGAGCCTATTTGCACCTGGAGCCTGTGAATTTAGGGGTTTGGTACAGAGGTTATCCACTTAAGAAGTTTACTTCAACCAACGCGGTGGGCGATCCTCAGGTATTTCCACAGAACGAAGCATTGATTTTTTCTATTGGTGTAACCACAAGCGATTTCAATATTGGCTATAGTTATGACTATACGCTTTCAGAATTGGGAGTAGCATCGGGTGGTGCTCATGAGTTTTCAATCTCATACTATCTCAATTTCAAGAAGCCACAGCGTGTGCCCAGAGATCAGTGGAAAATACCTTGTCCTAAAAACTAGGTTAAGGCATGGAGGCCTCCACTCTATTATACCTTATCATAGGTGTTATTTTATTTGATTATGTACTTGATCAGTCACTCGACTGGCTTAATCTGAGACATTCTTCGGAGGCATTGCCTGCACGTATACAGGATGTTTATAAAAAAGAGGAATACGAAAAATCTCAGCGGTATCAAAAAACAAGCGCGCGCTTTTCTTTTCTGACTTCCGCATTTAGCATTGTCGTATCTCTGGTTATTTTGAGTTTTGGAGGTTTCGGTTACCTCGATGCATTCTTGAGACCTTATTTTGAAAGCGAAATAATACTCTCGTTGGCTTTCTTTGCTACACTTTTTGTTCTTTCCGATGTGATCAATACCCCATTCCAATGGTACTCTGTGTTTGTAATAGAAGAGAAATTTGGGTTTAACAAGACTACTTCGAAAACCTTCATCCTGGACAAATTGAAGGGCTATGTTCTGGGTATTATCATCGGAGGGCTGCTGGGTTATGTACTTCTATGGCTTATCCAGGAATTGGGAGAGCAATTTTGGCTTTATGCACTGGGCGTAATGGGGCTCTTTATACTCGTTACCAACCTTTTTTATACCTCGCTTATTTTGCCGCTTTTTAATAAACTGACGCCCCTTGAGGACGGTGAGTTAAAATCAAAGATTGAGAAGTATGCCACCAGTGTTACTTTTCCACTTGACAATATTTTCGTAATCGATGGTTCCAAGAGATCCACCAAGGCCAATGCGTTCTTTTCTGGTCTTGGCAAAAAGAAAAAAGTGATACTCTACGATACCTTAATAGAGAAGCAATCTCAGGAGGAACTCATAGCGGTTTTGGCTCATGAAGTGGGGCATTTCAAGAAGAAGCACATTATCCTGGGGCTTGTACTGTCACTTGCTCAAATTACTGTGATGCTTTATATAATGTCACTGCTCATATTGAATGCAGACTTATCTGCAGCGTTGGGAGGAGAGAGCATGTCGGTGCATCTGAACCTGATTGCTTTTGCGTTGCTTTTCTCACCTATATCAAGACTGACAGGCCTGGGAATGAATCTGCTTAGCAGGAAAAATGAATTCGAAGCTGATGCCTATGCGGCTGAAACCTATGCTCCTAAACCTTTGCAGGAATCGCTGAAGAAGCTTTCAGTAACCAGTCTTAGCAACCTGAGCCCTCACCCCTGGTATGTTTTTATGCACTATTCACATCCGCCATTGATTCAGCGACTGGAAGCTCTTGATAAATTCAGAGACTAGTTAAAAGTACCTACCTGGGGCTGTGAGACAAAGAAGTCATTGAATCGAAAGCCTGAACTTCCGGATAAGTCCAGGTCAACAGCATCAATACCTATAGGAACATCAGGGTAGTAGGCCAGTCGAATTTCCACAGCATTAAATGTGAGGTTGTCATTTCGTATTCTGAAACCGATACCAAAGCCGGTCTGGCTTTTTTCCTTGAAGATATCCCGTTCACCATTATTGATTTTACCGATATCTGCAAAGCCGAAAACCGCCAGTCGGAAGTCCAGTAATTGCAAGGGGGTGAATGAGACAGTTTCAATATTGAGCAGCAACCGTTGCGTACCTCTGAGGGTATGGCTATCCAGTCCACGGATGCCATTTCGGCTTCGGATATCAATGAATTCACTGTCAAAACGATTGAAACCTTTGGTATAGTTGAAGGTGATGAACTGACGAAACTTCCATTGATTCAGATCAATCAAATTACTGATATATCTAAAATCTGCCCTGAACACTCCTTGTTCTGTTTTGCTATTGTATTTGAAGCCCTCTACAGTGAAGCCGGTAAAGAAGTAGCCCAAAAGACCGATATAACCTCCCCGGCTAATCCTTGCCCCGAGGTAGGTGCGGTCGTAAAACTCACCCCACTCGTGTCCGGCAAGCACCTCTGCAGACATGCCATACGGAATATCTTCTGTACGGCCATATCCAAAAATGAGCTGATCTTTAAAGTAGCGTCTCTGTGAAAAACCAATACCCCCAATGGCGCGAAAACGATTGTGAAAGGCCTGATTTTCTTCTTTCAATACGGTAGGTCTTCTCAAAAAATCAATATTGGATAGTCTGCCTGATACGATGAGTCTGGTTCTGTCTCTTAATAGGGGATCTTTCATGCGTAGGGGGAAGGCCCTTGCTACCCATGCGTCCTGATAATCGAATTGCTGCGTTACAAATACTTCGTCAAAATCGAGATCAGAGATAATGTCTTCCAACCTCCTTTCCCGGAGAGTTTGCTGACTCCATTCTATTCCACCAGCATACTTTATGGCAGGAGTGACAAAATCTCTTTTAATTTGAAGACTTGTAATATCGAGGTTTTCAGTATCCGCATACCTTACCTCCAGAGAAGTGAAAGTTCGTTTGATATTGGGGACCCTGTACCGGAACTGGTAGCTGAATTTTTGCTCTGCTCCATTGTCTACTGCAAATCTATTATCTACTTCATGTCCTGAACCGAAAATGTTCTTGTGATTAACCCTCAGTACACCCGAATCAAAGTCACGGGCCTCAAGGTCGAATGAGAGAGAGACTACATCTTTCGTTAATATTTCAAGGTCGACAATGTCGGGGTTTCCCGGCCGGGGAATCACGGTAATTCTGGAGTCGCGTATATAAGGGAGCTCTCTTAAAATACGTTCGTTATCTGCCAAAAGGGCCGCATTGACTGTGTCTCCCGGTTCAAAAAGCAGGTTATTCCTAATGACCCGGTCCCTGGTTTTAAAGTTAACCGTATTACCCAGCTTCTGCACCACAGATTCCGGACGTTTGTTCAGGTCGTCCATACGTGTGCCCAGGGCCTCCAGTTTGATGAGCGAGATGTTGCCGATGGTTTTTCCCTGGTGGGAAAGAAAAGGGTTCTCACTTTTCACAAACTGAGTGGTGTCGAGCTTGAAATCATCTGAGGGTAATGAAAATAAGAAGTCGAAGAGCTGTTTTGTGAAGCGCCTCTGGTACCAGCGATCTTTCAGGCGATGATAAAAATTGGATTTTACCTTGTAGAAAACCGTGTCTGGCAGAATGAGTACCGTGTCTTTATCAAAGCGCAGGGTTACATCCTTCAGAATGAGAGAGGTATGCTTGGCGATCTTCAGCGTATCATACTCCACCTTTGGCTTTTGGGCAAAAGATTTTGTGTTGAGGCACATAAGGGCCAGTAAAAGGACAATATGAAATAGGCTCCTTTTGATAAATAAATAGTTGGTACTGTGAATAAGTAAGAGATATGCTGTCTGATTTACAAGAAATCGATGTCTATATTACCGGGATATCTCATTAAATATGTAACGCCTTCTGTGGGTGACATATTCTGGAAAAGAATTTTGTGAAGGGTTTCTGTAATCAGTGGCTTGATGCGTTGGCTATCCGCCAGCTGTTTTATGATACGAATGGTGTTGATTCCCTCCGCTGTTTCGTCCATCTCTGTAGTCACCTGGTCAAGCGTTTTTCCCTCGGCAAGCTTATAACCACAGGTGAAGTTACGACTGGTTTCACTGGAGGCGGTAGCTACCAGGTCACCAATGCCGGCCAAACCGATAAAAGAGGAGATGTCTCCTCCAAGTGCCTGTCCCAGGTATATCATTTCTACCAGGCCGCGGCTTACTAGTAAACCCTTGGCATTTTCGCCAAAACCCAGGCCGGTAAGGATTCCAGAGGCGATGGCGATTATGTTTTTAAGAATTCCACAAAGCTCGACCCCTGTCAAATCTTTGTTGCCATATACCTGAAAGTTCTCCGAGCGCAGTAGTTTTTTACCTTCATTCACTACCTCATTAAAGGGTGAGGCAATGACAGTGGCCGCAGGGTGCCCTTTTGACAGTTCTACCGAAAGGTTAGGGCCGGCCATGCAGCCAACTCTTACTACGACACTTTCTTCACGAATCACCTCGCTCATTGTTTTGATGTATTCGCGGGATATTTTGAAATCAGCCGGCCTTTTGTCTGGCAGGGTAAGGTCCAGCCCCTTAGTGCCATGAATGAGCATATGGTAAGGGTGCAGATAAGGCGAGAGCTGCTTCATCATTTCCCTGAAATTGGCTGAAGGTACTATGGGAAAGATAGTATTACATTGAGCAGCTACTTCTTCCAGACTACTTGTAGTTTGTATGTTATCCTCGATCCGCTGTTTTGCCGATTCCCGTGAGCTTTCTATGGCCCTGGCAGTATCAGGGTTACGGGCATAAAGTAATACATCAGAATTCCTGGCCAATATATTGGCGATGGCTGTGCCGAAGCTTCCGGCTCCTATAACTCCTACTTTCTGCCTAGACATACTGCTCTAAGTTATAACCTTCCAGTCTGTTGTGATAGTAAAACAAGAGGTTGAGGTCTTGTGTAATGATGTCCCCGTTCTTGTTCTTGATCAAGGGGCGCTTTGCGTGATACATGCCCACGTTTTTCAGTCCATGGTCAATGATCTTATCCGGATCGCCCATTAGATGAGGTGAGATGTTCACCTTGCCTTCATTACGCATGTTGTGTACTTTTTTCAGTACCTTTTCAAATGCCTCCTTGAATTCACTATAGTCAATTACCTGTTCTTCTTCCGGCAGACGAAGCAGATTGTATAAGTCCAGCTTGGTATAGCGCTGTCTGAAGATCTGAAACGCTGTGAAAGCTACCAGGTGACTCGCGAAGATCTTATTGATCCGGTGATATTCTTCTACAATACGCTGGCTGAGCATTCTGGTGTATTCATCCTCCCGCTGCTGATTATGAGAGATGATTCGGCCATCCTGTGTGAAGTATTCCTGGGTGTCAATGTTCCGGCCATGCTTATCGTAACTGTTGCCATCATTATCTACATAATTGCCAAGTACATCCATCGCCTTCCCAATGGAAACTGAGATATCAGACCCCTTCGTAAAGAATTTTAGCAAAAAGGCTGAAATTTTGTAGGAGGTAGAGTACTCATCATTCTCAACATAGTAACGCTCTTGCCCTTTGAGTTTTAGGTATTGCTTGATCAATCCCGGGGCTTCCAGTACGAAGTTGTAGTTAAGGGTTACTGGCACAATGAAAATCTTTTCAAGACCGTCTCGCTTTCCTTTTTGGTAGTTGACCCGCTGCGCTTCTATGGCTGTGCTCAGCAGCCCCAGTTTAAGTCTTTTTTCAATCTTACCTGAACGTGAGCGCGTACCTCCGGGGAAAAACAAGCTGTGGCAGCCGCGCTGTATGGCCAGGCTGGAGTAAGCTTTGAGGGTTTCAAGGTATAGCAGGTTCTTTTTTCTTCTGTCAACCCTGTAAGCACCCAGGCTATTAAGAAAGTAAGCGATTATTTTAATGTTGAAAAGATTCAGTCCGGCACCATAAATAAATGCAGGTAAACCCATGGCATTGATTACCCAGCCTATTAGAATGGAATCGAGATTGCTGAAATGGGTAGGAACCATCACGATTGTGCCCTTGCGCGTGAGACTCCTTAAGTGTTCTACCTCACCGGTAATGTTGATTTTGTCCTGGAGTGTATACTGTGTACTGAAAATCGACCAAAAGCCACGTGCTCTGGAAGCATTAAGCAGCCTGGCAAACCCAAAAGTAACAAAAGACCGCGTGAAGCGATATCTCGACTTTTTGAAATTACCCGCAATTTCATCTGAGTATCGAAATATGATCTCTTCAAGAATTGATTCGAGGGTTTCATCAATTTCTTCCTTGTCTTCGTTATGAGAGATCTCCAGGAGCCTCGATTTTACAGAGGCCAGAAAATCGGCCTCATCTTCGGGATCCACTGCCCATGGGTTCCTTTTTATCCTGAGCTTTTCTCTGAAAAGCGTGGTTTCTATTTCTTCTATAAGCGCACTGCGGGTAGAAGTTATGCTCTTGATCCGGGCAATACTTTCTTTGGCCACCTCCTTTACAAACTCTTCCCTGTTTCTACTCAGGGCCACCACCGGCCATTCATCTATGCCTCCTGGTAGCACCTGATCGTACTTCTTCTTTACGTAGTCTTGCTCGAGTGGCTTCATCCAAAAATCGTAACCCCAAAGATAGATGAAAATTTGTTTAAGGCACCTAAGGTCATGTTACGAAAGATAAGTTGTCAAAGTACTTACCAGTTTGGTTATTTCCTCCTGGCTATTGTAGGTGTGCAGACAGATACGTATCCTTTCTTCAGAGGCTTTTACAGTAGGTGACAGGATGGGGCGGACATCGAAACCCTGGTCGTACATACTCTGACTCATCTGTTTTATTTTGCTGTTCCCGGGTACTAAAATGGCTTGAATACTGCTGCTACTCTGTATTAAAGGTAGTTTTCCATGGGCCAGCGTCTGAAACAGGGCGATACGTGCCTGCAGGTCTTGTTGTAACGACTGATTCTTTTCAAGAAAACGGAAAGCCTGAGAAATCGATATACACTCAAAGTCGCTGGGAGCAGTTGTGTATATAAACGGGCGAGCAAAATTAATCAGGAACTCCCGCAGGGTCTTACTACCCGAAATAAAGGCGCCATGAACACCCATTCCTTTGCCAAAAGTATGGATGGCAGCATAAACCTTTTCTCTCAGCCCTAAGGCGTTGACCAGCCCTGCCCCGCCTTTTCCAAAAGAACCTGTGCTGTGGGCCTCATCCACAACCAGTTTGGCTCCGTATTGCTGTGCCAGCTCGACTAACCTCTCCAGAGGGGCGAAATCACCATCCATAGAGTATACAGATTCACAGGCTATATATATGTTTCCCTCTGCTTTTGATAGTTTTTGCTCCAACTGATTGAGGTCGTTGTGTCTGAAAGGAAACTTCCTGGCAAGGCTCAGACGGCAACCGTCTTTAATACAGGCATGTGAGAGTTCATCGTAGAGGATGGTATCATCTTTTTGAGGTACAGATGAGAAAAATGCCAGGTTGGCCATGTACCCTGAGCTAAAAAGAAGTCCTGCTTTGGTTTCAAAGATTTGGGTAAGCTCATGCTCTGTTGCCTCCAGAATAGATGAGGTGCCGGTAAGTAAACGCGATCCTGTAGAGCCATTTTTACTAGAGGCTGATTCAGTATAAGCCTTTAGAATATTGGCTTTGAGTGATTCAGAACGGGCAAGCCCCAGGTAGTCGTTGGATGAAAAATCGATAAGTTGCGAAGCTGCGAGGTTGATAGAGCGATAACTGTTACTCGCTGATCTTTTGTCGAGTAAATTACTTAACCGGGTTTCGTTATCTGGCATTTTCTCTATGAAAGGTGGGTAAAATTATAAATTATTAGGACTTTTACGGCCGTCATATAGCCACTATGTTCCGGAGATACTCTTTTTTCTTTACTCTTTCTTTAGCCATTGTTTCAGCCCTTAGTGCCCAGTCAGACTACTACCATCAGGAGCTGTCTATCACCACGGAAAACGATGTTTACCTCCTTCAGAATACGGATCGCTACTATTCCAATGGGGCTTTGATTCATTTCAGATTTATTCCCAACAAACCTTCTTTCCTGGGGATCAGGCATCAAGAGGAGACCAAGCGTATCATCGAACTGGAGCTGTCGCAAAAATTCTTTACACCCAAAGATCTTACACTAACAGACTTTGTGGACTATGACAGGCCGTATGCAGGTTGGCTGTACACAGGTGTAACTGTTTTAGACTTTCCAAAACCGAACCGGCTATTGTCCTATGGAGTTGAGCTCGGGGTGGTAGGGGATGTTTCCGGGGCCGATGGTTTCCAGACCTGGTATCATCGTAATTTTGGGTTTCCTGAGCCTCAGGGTTGGGATTTTCAGATCAGAAATGAATTGGTAGTTAACCTCAAGGCCAATTACAGCCACCAGTTCCCCCTAGTCAAAAACAGTGTAGACCTGGTAACCTCTACGAGTGTCATGCTCGGTACAGGTTTTATCAATGCCATGCAGCAGGTTGATGTACGCTTTGGCAAGCTTCAACCCTTAGATGAGTCCGTATTCAAAAATGCTATTATTGGCCGCAGGAGGAATGGTTTTGAAAGGCATGCCTACTTTTTTCTGGGTTACGGAGCTCAATGGGTCGGCCATAATATTACAGTGCAGGGTAGCCTTTGGAAAGATAACAGTCCACATACAGAAGATATTCACTCAGGTATTCAGCGATTCAGAGTGGGCTGGGCGGCCAATAGTGTGAATACTACCTTTAAGATGACCTATAATTGGCTAAGCGAAGAGGTGAAAGGCGCCAAGGTACATTCTTATATCGGCTTTGAACTTTTACTCCGTTTCAGGTCCGGAAAATTGTGATTCCACAGCTTCAATAGGCTTGCAGGATCTGTCTGACCTCTGTCCCAAATAAGAATTGATAACCTTTGTCCTTGGGGGTTTACCTGTTATTATTGTAGCTCTTTATTACCAATGCCGCTACGACTTAAAGACATACAGGCGCCCATCGATCCTGAAATGGGCGAGTTTGAGATTAAGTTCAGATCGTTCATGAAAAGCAAGGTCTTTTTGTTGGACAAGATCATGGACTACATTGTCAAGCGGAAGGGTAAGCAAATGAGGCCCATGTTTGTTTTTCTTACTGCAGGTGTGGTAGGCACAATCTCTGAGAGGACCTATCGGGGAGCCTCTCTGATCGAGCTGTTGCATACAGCCTCACTGGTACATGACGATGTGGTGGATGATTCAAACTATCGCAGAAATTTCTTTTCAATCAACGCTCTCTGGAAAAACAAAATTGCCGTTTTGGTTGGAGATTTTTTACTCTCAAGAGGGCTCCTGTTGTCGGTAGATAATGGGGATTTTGATTTGCTCAAGATTGTGTCTGAGGCTGTGCGTGAGATGAGCGAAGGAGAGTTGCTGCAAATGGCAAAAGCCCGTAATCTTGATATAACCGAAGAGGTATACTATGATGTAATTCGACAGAAAACCGCCTCCCTGATCGCTTCCTGTTGTGCGGTAGGTGCCGCAGCATCAGATGCCACGCTGGATGATGTCCAAACAATGAAGGAGTTTGGACTGAATGTAGGTATGGCCTTCCAGATCAAAGATGATCTTTTTGATTACGGGGTTGAGGAAATAGGAAAACCTTTGGGGATTGACATCAAGGAGAAAAAGATGACGCTGCCGCTAATCTACGCTCTGCAAAACACCGATAGTGGCAACCGAAGACATATCATAAGGCTTATAAAGAATAAAAGTGATCAGCCCCGCAAAGTCAGAGAGGTCATAGATTTTGTCAAATCTTCAGGGGGAATAGATTATGCCAAAGGGGTCATGGATTCTTATTATCACAAAGCACAGGAAATATTAAATCAATTTCCAGACTCTCCCTACAGGAAATCTCTCGGTGAACTCGTCACCTATACAATAGAAAGGACCAAGTAATTTTGTTATCAGCCGGTAGGCCCACCTCTTTTGGCTTTGTAATCTCTTGTTCTGATAATGATTACTCCGCTGTTGGCATCTTCACCATAAATAGCGCTGCCTGTGGTACCCCTGATTATTCTGATAGATACAATGTTTGAAGGATGTACAAGGTTGTTGGCGTTGTTATAATCATTGCCTATTGGCACATTATCCACTACATAAAGTGGCTGAGTATTCAGTACAATACTGGATTGGCCTCTTAAAGATACTACTGCCTGGTTTACACCGGCTAAGGTATTACCTCCGGTGACCTGAACTCCCCCCACACTCCTTATAGCTTCTGCGAGTGTAGCATATTGAGAGAAATCTTTGGCCTTTTTGTTATAATCGTCAGTACCGGCACAGCTTACAGCCAGGCAGAAAGCAAGACAGATAAGAGAGTTTTTTATGGCTGTATTCATAGTCCTTTGATTCTGTTGTACAACTAAAGTTAATGTAAATCAGACTCTTACACAATAGGGTGATTCTTAGGGTACCTTGAAAGGCAGCTAATCCATATTATTCGAAATCAACCATTTCAAAGGGTTTACTAACTGATAGTACGCCTTTGTCAGTTCGTTACTTTCGTTTTTATCAAAATCACGCCAGCATTGCCATCTTCTCCATAGATGGTAGTAGCCGAAGCCCCTCTTAATACCCTGATAGAAGTGATTTCGCTTGGGTTTACGATAGAGTTTGCATCAGAGTAGGCATTACCAACGGGTATATTGTTTACCACATACAGCGGTTGTGTGTTTAGCTTAATAGTGCTCATTCCCCTGAGTGTCACAATAATGTTATCTCCGGTTCCGCTTACCTGCAATCCACCAATACTGCGGAGGGCAGAAGCTAAATCAGAGTAGCTGGAGAAATCTTTTGGCTGATTAGTGGTTCCTTCTGTACCTGCGCAAGCTGATATCATCGATACAAAGGCGAGAGCATAAAGCGCCTTGGCAAAAGTCTTCATAGTAGTATTATTTACGGTTTTCAAAAAAGAGACAACTAAGTTAGGAATTTAACCTTAATGATGGCTTTTCAAACCGTTAAAGCGGGTACTTCTCCGTAGAGTAAGGGGTCAGAGGTTGTAGAGCATGAGAATCCAGTCCCAGTTAGAGGAGAAAGCGGGGTCTTCACTGGGCTGATAAAGGAAGAGACCTATTTGGGTATCTTCATTCAACACGAATTCCGTCAGCCCCAGGTTGGCTACGGCTTCCCAAATTAAAGCTGTGGGTGCCTGGGAATGATCTCCGTCTATTGATTGTATCTCAACCCCTGCCGGGAAGGTCACAGGAGTCTCCAACCGGAGAAAATCACCGGGCTCTATTAGGATGGGGAAAAAAATCTCCGCCTCTCCTTCAAGTGAAAGTGAGGCTTGAAATACCTGATCCAGGGTAGGCTGGTAGAAAATGGCTAACGAACCGTCAGTAGTCATATCCGGTGCCTGTTTGTCGACCTCAAGGGGGATCTCGGTGTTGAAACCTCCGGCAATTCTCCTGAGTGATAAGGTAACTCCTCCCTCAAAAGTATGAGTGGTGTAGTCAATTTTATATAGAATGAGATCACTGGCCTCTTCCTGGCCAGAGTCATCAGATCCACAGGAAATCACGAGAAAAGCTCCCAGGGTAAGAAACAGACCTTTAATTGTTTTCACCATAACCGCAAATGTACATATCAAAAGTACGTCATTCGAGAAATGTTTATTGTTTTCAATATCCTGTACCTGCATGTATACGATATTGATTTATGAATCTTTAGATTTGGTGAAATTGGTACTTAGAAGATTATGTTTGATAAACTTAGAGTAGTTGAATTAGCTTCAGTACTGGCAGGGCCCTCAGTCGGACAATTTTTCGCAGAGTTGGGCGCTGAAGTGATTAAAATTGAGAACCCTGATACCCGGGGAGATGTAACACGGTCCTGGTTGTTCAGTGGTGAGAAGAGGTCTGGCAGTCTGTCATCTTATTTTTCCTCCGTCAATTGGGGTAAAAAATCCGCATTGCTAAACCTCAAGAACCCTGAACCTTATAGGGTCTTACACAATCTGATTAAGGATGCCGATATCGTCATTGCAAGCTATAAGCCAGGCGATGCAGAAAAACTTCAGGTAGATTACGATACGCTCTCACAGATTAATCCAGCTATAATTTACGGACACATCACAGGCTATGGTACGAATGACCACCGTGTTGGTTATGATGCGGTGATACAGGCAGAGTCAGGCTTTATGAGTATTAATGGTGAGCGGGGAGGGGACGGCCTGAAAATGCCGGTGGCCCTCATTGATGTTCTAGCCGGGCATCAGTTAAAACAAGGGATTTTAGTGTCCCTGATAAATCGTATGATCTCAGGAAAAGGTAGTTATGTGCCTGTGTCATTGATTGATGCGGCAGTGAGCTCATTAGCAAATCAGTCAGCGAATTGGCTCGTGGGGGGAGTTGTGCCTTCCAGAACTGGCAATGAACATCCGAATATAGCTCCTTATGGAGATGTGTTTAAGACTATTGATAATAAGGAAGTTATTCTGGCTGTGGGCAACGATCGCCAGTTTCAATCTCTAAACCGAGTGCTCGGTATCAAACTAGATCTTTCCGAAGATTTCAATTCTAATTCGAACCGTGTGTTAAACAGATCATCATTGAATGAGAAATTGTCTGAGTCGATTGGTGTATGGAATGCAACCGATCTGGTTGCCAAACTTGGAGAATGTGGGGTGCCGATAGGGGTTGTTAAGAAAATAAATGAAATATTTGCGCAAGCTCCTGAGCATTGGTTATTGGAAGATGGAGGAATGACTGGCGTCAGGACCTTTATGGCCGCTCCTGATGTCTCTTCAACGAAACTCCCCCTCTCGGCCCCACCTGAATTAGGGGCAAATACTCTGGATATTATGGAGAGGTATGGCTGAAGGCGTTTGAATATAGAAGAATATCTGCCCAAACATCAAATGATTGTGACCTTTCGGGGACAGGTAGATTTTCTTCGCATTAAAAACTACCTGATCAAAGCAAAACCCATTATATTGCCATAAGCTCTAGACCCTTTTTCAATTTATCCTACTGATGAAGAAGTACTTATTAATTCTGATTGGTTGTTTTTTTTACTTCAATCTTACAGCACAAACTAATGACGACAAGAACTGGTTGAGCATAGTTTACAACAACAACCAGTATGGTTCCGTCATTAAAACACCTTTTAAGGGAGTGTTGGCCTTTGATGCCGTTGGTGCGAGTTTCGGAATTGAACGATATCTGACTAGTAGTTTTAATCTTGCCTTGGTGTTTTCTGTCGGTGGCGTCTACGACCAGGCTATTGATGAGAAGAGAGCCAATCTGTTCGGAGGGCAAATAATAGGTAAGTATAAGTTTAATAATGGTAAAACGCTCCCGGAAGACTCGAGACTAAGCCCCTTTCTCGGTCTGGGCTTGGGAGTTGTATCTTATAGTGATGTAGCAATCGCTGGAGAGTCGGGATCTGACCTGGTCGGATCCCCAATGTTTGGACTGGATTATAATCTTAATGATCGGGTAAAGCTGACAGCTTCTGCTTCATATAGAATTAGTAGTACCATAAGCTACAGGGAGTTTTCAATCGGGGCACGATTTTCTCTGAAGAAGAAAGCTGATTCAGACGGAGATGGAGTGCCTGACCATAAGGATGGCTGCCCGCTTGATTTCGGCCCTAAAGACAACGATGGTTGTCCGTATCCTGATCGTGATGGAGACGGTGTAATGGATTTGGTAGATAAGTGCCCTGACGTGGCAGGAACCGTGGATGGTTGTCCTGATCAGGACGGAGACGGTGTCCCCGATGCCGAAGATAAATGTCCTACACAAGCAGGTGCTGATGGTGGCTGTCCTGAAGTGGTAGATACTGATGGAGATGGTGTGCCGGACGCTGAAGATAAATGTCCGAATGAGGCTGGTGAATTCAGTGGCTGTAAAACTGATCCGAATGCTCCTAAGCCTGAAGAGCCAGACGAGCCAGTTAAGACTGAAGAGCCAGTAAAAGGTGATACTACAACTACACCAGTTACCAATACTCCACTAAGACCAGCAAGAGTTCCTGAGGTAGATCCGAATGATATTTACAACCTGCCATTGGAGTTTGTAGCCTTTAACCCCGGAAGCGATATTCTGAGGCCAGAGCAGAGGTCTGCCCTTGATCAATTGGCCGAAATGATGTTGTTCGATGAGTCATTCAAAGTCGAGCTCAGTGGTTATGGAGATAGAAACCTGACTCCGGCAGAAAACTTTGAACTCGCCAGAAAACGGGTAGAGGCTATCAGAAATTACCTGGTAAGAAAAGGAGTCAATCCTTACAGGTTCATCAATAGTGTCAGAGGTACGCCTAGGGTAACTGGTACCGCTGGCAGGGTAATAATCAGGGCACTTTAAAAGCGTGCTGGTTATTTCTTTAAAAGGTAAATCTAAAGATTAAAGCAAAGAGCGACTCATGAGAAAGTCGCTCTTTGCTTTTTACAAGATATTCTCAAGGTCTTGTTGAATCAATGTTAGTGCATCACCAATGGGCTGTTTGTCCACGAGTTTTGTGAAAAACTTTCAGATTGACTTTAAGTATGACTTGATCGAATCAGTTTTTACCTAAAGCCTTCTTTTTGAGCTGTTGTTTCACTACTCCCTGCTTGGTAATTCTATTGCCCAGAACTTTGACAGTTATTCAGGTTCATCATATAGAATGTAAACTTTTTTGTTCTTAAATAATATGGGTACGAATTAGTTAATTTGACCCTATGAAATTCATGCCACTTCGTTACACACAGCTGGTTTTTCGGCCTGTTGACGATGGGGTTTATATAGTTTTTTAGTCTTGCTCACTGTCTTTTGGGAAAACGCTCCACTTCTCTACACTTTACCAAAATTCTTCTTTTCACATACCGGTTTTGATGAGTGATTGAATGTAAATAATAGATTATCAGTAAGTTAGATTTATTTGGTAGCGATAGCTTTACACCGATAAATATTTCGCTGGGGGTTGTTTTTCCCTTACTAAATCAATAGTTTTAGAGAAAAGTGGGAAAATGTGGGTAGTAGTGGTAGGAAGTGGGGAATATTTTCTAGCTTTGTATTAGTTCAGGTGTGACATGTCGTTTTTTACCAGTGAATATGATTGTAAGCTCGATGCTAAGGGCAGGCTGGCTTTACCCTCTAAGGTAAAGGCTGCATTGCCGGAGGTGAATGGAAACGAGCTTGTACTGAGGAGAGGTTTTGAGCCCTGCCTGGTACTATACACAGCACTGGAGTATAAAAAGATTAATTCACGAGTGAAGTCGTTAAGCGAATTCAATGATGAACATCGCAGATTCCAGAGAAGCTTTTTCAGAGGAAATGTAGATGTAGAATTGGATAGTGCCGGGCGTGTTAATATTCCAAAGAGGATGATGGACTTTGCCGGACTTGAAAAAGAGGTAGTGCTGGTGGGGATGGGTAACCGGGTTGAAATCTGGAACCCTGATCGCTATGAAGAGTACCTCATTCAGGACGCGAATGAATATTCGCAAATGGCAGAAAGACTTTTAGCTGACGACTAATGGCTGAGTATCACGTACCGGTCATGCTTAGTGAGTGTATTGGCGGGCTGGCGATTAAGGAAAGTGGTGTTTATGTAGATGTTACTTTCGGTGGCGGTGGACATTCCCGTGAGATATTGAAGCATTTAAGTGCAGAAGGCAGGTTGTTTGGCTTTGATCAGGATGCTGATGCAAAGCTGAATGCTGAACAAATAGGACAACGTTCTTTCACATTTATTGAAGCAAACTTCAGGTATCTGAAAAGGTATCTCAAGCTTCATGGTATTAAACAAGTGGACGGTATTCTGGCTGATCTGGGTATTTCTTCCCATCAGATTGATGAGCCGGAACGAGGTTTTTCTACCCGATCAGAAGCCGTTTTGGATATGCGCATGGATCAGGGGGCTCGGCTCACAGCAAAAAAAGTTGTGAATGAGTATGCTGAGGCTGAACTACATAAGATACTGGGAATCTATGGTGAAGTAAAGAATGCAAAGACTCTGGCTGCAGCTATTGTCTCTGAACGCTTTTCAAGGCCTTTTGAGACTACTGCAGATCTCATCGGATTCCTGAAGGCAATGGCGCCTAGAGGAAAAGAGTTTAAGTACTACGCTCAGGTGTTTCAGGCTATTCGCATGGAGGTGAACGATGAGATGGGGGCGCTTGAAGACTTCCTGAATCAGGCGGTTGAGGTGCTCAGACCTGGAGGTAGGCTCGTGGTGGAGTCATATCATTCTCTCGAAGACAGAATGGTAAAGAATTTTATCAACAAGGGTAAAATCTTTGGTGAGGTTGAGAAGGATTTTTTCGGAAATCAGCTCAAGCCGCTTAAGGCAATTACCAGAAAGCCGGTTACTGCTTCTGAAGAAGAATTGAAAGTGAACAACAGGGCTCGTAGTGCTAAGCTGAGAGTCGCTGAAAGATTATAAAGAGGGTAGATCAGTTCCCTGTTAATTATTAACAAATAGCTGATAACGAAGAGATGGCGGAAAATAAGTTCAAGATCGAAGACAAATCAAGACCAGATGGCAATGGCCTGTTTGGTTGGATGTCTCGTTGGGTCAAAAATGACTCAACGCTCGAAAAGAGCTTTCCTGTAAGGTATCTGCCCAAGATTGTATTTGCTGTAGTGCTCGGTGTTGTCTATGTGTGGAATACGCATTATGCCGAACGTACGGTTAGAAAGATTGATAAGCTGGAGACTGAGGTGGAGGATTTGAGAGCTGATGTTACCACACTGGAGGCTGACTATATGTATAGCAGCAAACAGTCAGAAGTAGCTAAGAAAGTGAAGGCTTTAGGTTTAGAAGAAAGTAAAAAACCACCTTATAAAATAGTAGCGGAAGAGGGTGAATATTAAAAAGTCGATATTACTAAGAGTAAGATTGGCCTTTTTGGCGGTGGTGGTTTTCGTTTTGGCAGTTGTGTATCGCATGATCGATGTGCAATATGTCGATGGCGAACAGTGGCGTCAAAAGGCTGAAGAGATCGGGCTTGATTACAAAACAATCAAAGCCACCCGCGGGAGCATCTATGCTTCGGGGAACGACTTGCTCGCTACTTCGCTACCCTTTTACAAAGTTGCTTTTGATCCTTCGTTGGTATCAAATGAGCTCTTTGACAAGACAATAGACTCCCTTTCACACCTAATATCCGGCTTTTATCGAGATCATTCTGCTGATTATTACGAGCAGAAGATCTCGAAAGCTCGGAATAGCGGTAAGAAATACATGTTGATCAATAAGAGAACGATCAACTATCAGCAGAAGCAAATGATGGAGCAGTGGCCTGTTTTCAACCTTGGCCAGATGCAGGGTGGAGTCATTTTTCAAAAAACAGATAAGCGTCATATGCCTTTTAAGAGCCTCGCCAGGAGAACGGTGGGCTATATGAGAGAAGATGAAGGTGTAGGTGTTGGGATAGAAAGAAGCTTTAATGATTACCTGGCAGGCCAGGATGGAGAAGGTTTGTATCAGCGAGTGGCAGGCAATAACTGGAAACCTGTAAACGCCTCTTCTGATATTAAGCCCGAAGATGGCTTTGACATTCATACAACCATCGATATTAACCTCCAGGATGTGGCCCAAAATGCCTTGCTCAGAGCACTGGAAAAGCACAAGGCTAATTTTGGTTCTGTTGTGCTGATGGAGGTGCAAACCGGTGAAATCAAAGCTATTTCTAACCTTACCAGGCAAAAGGGTGGAGGTTATGCTGAGACACTCAATTATGCCGTGGCCGGGCTAAACGATCCCGGATCTACTTTCAAGCTGGCCTCTATGATTGCTCTGCTGGAAGAAGGTAAGGTCAACCTGGAAGACACGGTGGATACCGGTAATGGAGTCAAAGAGTTTTATAAGAAAAAAATGAGAGACGAGAGCTCCTACAAAGGGGGCTATGGTAAAATCACCGTACAGCAGGTGTTTGAGAAGTCCTCGAATGTAGGAGTGTCGATGTTGGTAGACAGCATCTTTGGCGATAACCCTCAGCGATTTATCGATGCCATTAAAGAGACAGGTTATGGGCAACTACTCGACTTCCAGATGATGGGAGAAGGAGTGCCTTATGTGAAAAACACCGATGATCAAAGCTGGAGTGGTTTAAGCCTTCCCTGGATGTCGGTGGGCTACGAAACTGCAGTAACTCCCTTGCAGACATTGGCGCTGTACAATGCCGTGGCAAATGATGGCCGTATGATTCAGCCCATCATTGTCAAAAGCATCCAGAGGGCCAATGAGCCGGTAAAAACCTTCAAAACCAAGACCATTCAGAAACGAATCGCCTCTAAGTCTACTCTTAAAAAGCTCAGAGCTATGCTGGAAGGCGTGGTTGAGCGGGGTACGGCTAAAAACATTAAGAACGGCCACTACTCCATAGCCGGTAAAACGGGTACGGCACAAAAACTGATTAACGGTCAGTATATGGCTCAACGCTACTATACCTCCTTTGCGGGCTATTTCCCGGCTGATCAACCTATGTATTCTGCCATTGTGGTCATTGACGATCCCAAGGGTTGGAATAGCTATGCTTCAGGGGTGTCAGCACCTGTGTTTAAAGAAATTGCGGATATGATTTATTCGCAGGATTTGGATATCCATAAGGAATTCGAATCAACCACCATTGCGGAAGAGGGGACATTCCCTATGATCCGCGCTGGGAATTTTGATGAATTGAGACAGTTGTGTAACGAGTTGGGAATTTCCAATCATGCCGAAGGGGAAGATTTGGAATGGGTAAGAACCAGGGTGGATAATAATGCCATCAAGTGGAGACGTAATCACGATGAGTCAGACCTGCTGGTACCAAATGTACAAGGGATGACACTCAGAGATGCACTTTATTTACTTGAGAATAAAGGGTTAAAAGTTTCGATTACCGGCACTGGCCGAGTGCGAAAGCAGTCGGTCAGACCCGGTAAGAGAATTGACAAAGGAAAAACAACCATAACAATCGAGCTGGGCTAATGCCTTTATTGAAGGATATATTGTACAAAGTCTCCTTGCAGCAAACCTTGGGAGACATGGAAGCTGATATTACAGCCCTCGTTCTTGACTCGCGCAAGATCGGGCCGGGCTGTGCCTTTATTGCTATCCGAGGTGCTCAGGTCGATGGTCATGATTATATAGCTAAAGCTGTTGAGGCTGGTGCCGGAGCAATTGTGTGCGAGGTATTGCCTGCAGATCTGGCGGAAGATGTCGCTTATATAGAGGTCAAAAACTCTGCTGAAGCGATGGGTATTATCGCTTCTAATTTCTACGGAAGACCCAGCGAAAAACTTGCTTTGGTTGGTGTTACCGGTACGAATGGAAAAACGACCTGTGCCACACTCTTGTACGATCTCTTTAGGGAGTTGGGCTATAACGTAGGCTTACTCTCTACGGTAGAAAACAAAATTAATGATGAGGTACTTGTTACCACGCATACTACGCCACATGCGATCAAGCTCAATGAACTTTTGGATCAAATGGTTTCAAAGGGGTGTACGCATTGTTTTATGGAGGTTAGCTCCCACGCTGTAGTACAGCATAGGATTACAGGTCTCTCTTTCAAAGGAGGCTTCTTCACCAACATTACCCACGATCACCTGGACTATCACAAAACCTTTGATGAGTACATCAAGGCAAAGAAAGGCTTTTTTGATAATCTGCCGGCCATGGCTTTTGCTCTGACGAATGGTGATGACAAACGTGGTCCTGTTATGTTGCAAAACACGAAAGCGACCAGGTTCAGGTATGCGCTTAAGAGCATGGGTGACTATAAGTCCAGGGTGCTCTCCAGTACGCTTCAGGGCCTGGAGATGAACATGAATGGTCGCGATGTCTGGTTTAAGCTCATTGGTGACTTTAATGCCTATAATCTCACTGCAGTTTTTGCGGTGGCCTCCATCATGGGGGAAGATGAGGACATTGTTCTTGAACATCTGTCAAACCTCAATCCAGCTCCTGGCAGATTTGAGCAGGTAATGACCAATACCGGTGTCACGGCTATAGTCGACTACGCTCACACACCAGATGCGCTGGAAAATGTGCTGGAGACCATTAAGAAATTCAGAACCGGTAACGAAAAGGTCATTACTGTTGTAGGCTGTGGTGGCAACCGTGATAAGGACAAGCGTCCCGAGATGGCCAGAATTGCCTGTGAACTAAGTGATAAAGTTGTGCTGACTTCAGACAACCCCAGAAATGAAGAGCCCGGGGCAATTATAGAAGATATGCAGAAGGGTGTGAGCCCCTCAAACTATAGGAAAACTCTGGTAATGGCCGATAGGAAAGAGGCTATTAAAACGGCCAGCTCACTGGCCGAACCCAAAGATATAATACTGGTGGCCGGTAAGGGCCATGAAACCTATCAGGAGATTGAGGGAGAGCGATTCCCTTTTGATGATCGTGAGGTACTGAAAGAGATGTTGAATTTGATACATAAGCAAAACTAATAGCGTGTTATACTATCTGTTTACATATCTCGATGAAAAGTTTGACCTTACAGGGGCGGGTGTATTTCAGTACATCTCTTTCCGTGCAGGTATGGCCACGCTAATCTCTTTGCTTATTACCATCACCTTTGGTAAGACGCTCATCCGAATGCTACAGAAAAAACAGGTGGGGGAATCAATCCGCGACCTGGGTCTGGCCGGCCAGATGGAAAAAAAGGGTACCCCAACCATGGGAGGCCTTATTATTATTGCGGCCATCATCGTGCCTACGCTACTCTTCGCCAAACTCGACAATATTTATATCATTCTGCTTTTGGTGACTACCGTAGGTTTAGGACTGATTGGCTTCCTGGATGATTATATCAAAGTATTCAGGAAAAATAAGGAAGGCCTGGCGGGCAAGTTCAAAGTCGTGGGGCAGGTGGCCATCGGGCTCTTCGTAGGCGCTGTGTTGGTCTTCCATGATGATGTGAAAGTGAGGGAATTCAGTGAGGTACCGGTGGAGCAAGTGACTCAGGGAACTCAAACAGAACCCGCCTTTGAAGATGTCAGGTCCACTATGACCACCGTTCCTTTCGTCAAAGACAACGAATTCGATTACAGTAAAATATTACCATTCGACATTGATTGGGTCAACGTGACATTATACATACTCATCGTGATTGTTATAGTCACGGCAGTATCTAATGGAGCGAATATCACGGATGGTATTGATGGGCTTGCTGCAGGCACGTCAGCGATCATTGGTCTTACATTGGCCATTTTCGCTTACATCTCCGGTAATGCCATCTTCTCAGATTATCTGAATGTCATGTTCATACCCAACTCCGGTGAGTTGGTGATCTTTTGTGCTGCCTTCGTGGGGGCTTGTGTAGGGTTTCTATGGTATAATGCCTTTCCCGCACAAGTCTTCATGGGCGACACAGGTAGTCTTTCTCTGGGGGGAGTGATTGCCGTACTGGCCATCGTGCTGAGAAAAGAACTTTTGATTCCATTGATGTGCGGCATTTTTGTCATAGAGAATATGTCAGTGATTCTTCAGGTGAGCTATTTCAAGTACACCCGCAAGAAATATGGAGAAGGCAGGAGAATCTTTAAGATGTCCCCCTTGCATCACCATTATCAGAAAATGGAAATCCCTGAAGCCAAAATCGTAACGCGGTTCTGGATCGTGGGAATACTGTTAGCAATTTTAACACTGGCCACCTTAAAATTAAGGTAGCCAGAAGTGTTTTTACTCCTGACACTTTCCCCCTCGCAGGGGAATACAAGGGGGTAGAAAGAATAAGAACGAAAGAATACGAGTAACTCAACAAAATGACAAAGACACTCACCATACTGGGAGGAGGCGAAAGCGGAATTGGCGCGGCCTTGCTTGCGAAAGCAAAGGGGTATGAAGTCTTTGTGTCTGACTTTGGGAAAATCAAATCGAATTATAAGGCAGACCTGGAGCGTGCCGGTATAGAATTTGAAGAAGGAAAGCACTCTGAAAAACGCGTCCTCAAAAGCGATCTGGTCATTAAAAGCCCGGGTATTCCCGATAAAGCCCCTTTGGTCAAAGCCTTAAGGGATCATGGCAATCTGATCATCTCAGAAATTGAGTTTGCCTCAAAATATACATCCGCTAAGCTGATAGGGATCACCGGAACCAACGGTAAAACCACCACCGCTATGCTTACCTACCACCTGCTCAAAGAAGGCGGCTTCAATGTGGGCCTGGCAGGCAACATCGGACAGAGCTTTGCCCGGCAGGTGCTTGAGCAAGATTTTGACTGGTACGTGCTTGAGCTTAGCAGCTTTCAGCTTGATGACTCCTACGAAATGAAATTGGATATAGCGGTCCTGCTCAATGTGACACCCGATCACCTGGATCGCTATCACTACGACTTTGAGAAATATCTTGCATCAAAACTGCGGATTTTCGAGCTATTACACCCGGGAGGTGATGCCATCTATTGGATGGACGATCCTCATATCGGGAAAAATATCACTGGGTTCACACGCGATCTCAGTGTACACACTTATACCCTCAGCAGAGACGCTGCCGAGATTTCATTTATACAAAATGATAGGTTGTTTTGTGTCCCTGATATTGAGGTATCCGCCCCCAGAGCGGGTATCTCAATCAAGGGATTTCACAATTTACTCAATGCCACAGCCGCAGGAAATGCAGCCCTCCTGGCAGGGGTAAAAGCAGATGATCTGGTCAAAGCGCTGGGTACGTTTAAAAATGCCCCGCACAGACTGGAACCTGTTCGCAAATTAGAGCAGGTTGAGTACATCAACGATTCCAAAGCGACCAATGTAGATTCAGTGTATTACGCCCTCGGAGCTTTCGATACGCCTATTGTATGGATAGCCGGAGGTATAGATAAAGGAAATGATTACAGTCTCATAGAGGCTTTGGTACAGGACAAGGTAAAGGCCTTGATCTGTTTAGGAAAGGATAATTCGAAGCTCTGGACCGCTTTTGAAAACATCGTGCCGGTAGTAAAAGCCACAAACGATCTGATTAAGGCAGTCCGAATGGCCAAAGAGCTGGCAGAACCGGGCGATACCGTTTTAATGGCTCCCGCCTGCGCAAGTTTCGATTTGTTCAATAGCTACGAAGACAGAGGAGAGCAATATAAAAAAGCCGTTTTAGCGCTATGATGACAAAAGTGAAGGAGTGGACGGATAAGCATATCCAGGGTGACCCTGTTATCTGGATGGTCGTGGTATGTCTGTCGGTCATCAGTATTTTAGTAGTGTACAGTGCTACAGGCTCCCTGGCCTATAAACATCAGGGAGGCAATACAGAGTATTACCTCTTCCGGCATACCATTATGGTGGTACTGGGGCTGGTAGTCATGTGGATTGCCCATAAAATAGACTTCCGATACTACTCCAAAATTGCCCGATACGCACTGATAGCCTCAGTGCCTTTGCTGTTTTATGCCTGGAAGTTTGGTACAACTGTAAATGACGCCTCAAGATGGATCGTTTTGCCTTTTATCGGGCTCCAGTTTCAGCCGTCTGATTTGGCAAAAATGGCCTTGGTTGCTGCTTTGGCAGGTATGCTCTCAAAGAGGCAACAGAAGATTGACGATATCAAAGAGACGCTTGTGCCCATGTTGACATGGTGTGGCATCATCTGCGGGTTGATCGCTATGACCAATTTCTCTACAGCAATTATGCTCTTCCTTACGGCCATGCTCATCCTGTTTATCGGACGTGTGCCTGTGAAGTATTTGGGTATGCTTGCAGCTGTAGGTCTTTTGGTGGGGGTAGTCGCTATAAAGTTTGGAGAACGTGGCCCAACACTTATGAACAGGGTTGAAACCTTCCTTAGCGGTGAGGAACTGCCTCATCAGATGCAGCAGGCCAACATTGCCATGGCCAACGGGGGGCTCCTCGGCCTGGGCCCAGGTAAGAGCATTCAGAGAAACTTTCTGCCGGAAGCCTTCTCTGACTTTGTCTACGCTATCATCATAGAAGAATACGGTACTATCGGAGGGCTCTTTGTGCTCTTTCTATACATAGTACTGCTTTACCGGGGCATGCGTGTGGTCGCCAATAGCGACCGGGCCTTTGGAGGGCTTCTGTCTGCAGGACTCACCTTTGCCATTGTCATACAGGCATTGGTCAATATTGGCGTAGTAGTAGGCTTAGGCCCGGTTACCGGCCAAACCCTGCCCCTGATCAGTATGGGAGGTACCTCCATGTTATTTACTGGTCTGTCATTGGGTATTGTACTCAGTGTAAGCCGTGGTGAACAAGAAGATTTTTCTCCGGTAAGTGGAGAATTAAGAAATACAGCTAAAGCAGTTTAGTCATAGAGCAAAAAGAACCATATCGTATCATTATCAGCGGAGGAGGCACCGGAGGTCATATCTATCCGGCCATTGCCATTGCCAATGCCTTTCGTGATCGCTTCAAAAGTGCTGAGGTACTTTTTGTAGGCGCACAGGGTAAAATGGAAATGCAAAAAGTGCCCGAAGCTGGTTATAAGATCATTGGCCTCTGGATCAGTGGTCTGCAAAGAAAACTTACGCTCGATAATCTGTCTTTTCCATTCAAGGTATTGTCCAGTCTTTCTAAGAGTAAGAAAATAGTGAAAGACTTCAGGCCAGATGTCGTAGTGGGAGTTGGCGGCTATGCTTCCGGGCCCCTGCTGAAAATAGCGACCAGGAAAAAGGTGCCGGCAGTGCTGCAGGAGCAAAACTCCTATGCCGGGCTCACCAATAAACTCCTGGCCCAAAAGGTTCAGAAAATTTGTGTGGCCTACCCTAACATGGACAGGTTCTTTCCGGCCGAAAAAGTAGCACTCACGGGCAATCCTGTGAGAAAAGACATTGTGGAACTGGAAGGGAAAAAGGAAGAGGCACTGAGTCATTTCGGTTTCGAAAGCGGAAAGCCAACCCTGATGATTCTGGGAGGTAGCCTCGGAGCCAGAACGCTCAATGACAGCATGACCCTCAATCTGCAAAAACTGATTGATGCAGATGTTCAGGTGATCTGGCAGTGTGGTAAGTTTTATCATGCAGAAATGCAGGAAAAGCTCAAGGGCTT
Organism: Roseivirga sp.; assembly: GCA_021404565.1. Taxonomy (GTDB): domain Bacteria; phylum Bacteroidota; class Bacteroidia; order Cytophagales; family Cyclobacteriaceae; genus Roseivirga. The sequence goes on from JAAWWF010000019.1 coordinate 80,684, forward strand.
TGAAGGGGCTGACAAGATCTTGCTCTTCGAATTCCTCAAGGAAATGGACATGGCCTATGCGGCTGCTGATGTAGTGATTTCCCGTGCGGGAGCACTCTCCGTATCAGAGCTGAGTATAGCAGGTAAGCCAACCATTTTTGTGCCTTCGCCTAACGTGGCTGAAGACCACCAAACCAAAAATGCCAAAGCCATGGTGGAAAACGATGCCGCCATTTTGGTAAAGGACGGGGAGGCCAGAGAGCAGCTTATTGACGAAGCTCTGAAACTGCTCAATAATGAGGAGCAAAAAAGTGTGTTAAGCAAAAGAATCAAGGCATTGGCCAAGCCCGATGCTGCAAATGAAATTGTAGACGAAATAGTCAAACTGATTGCATGAAGCTGGAAGATATACATAGCGTTTATTTTCTCGGTATAGGAGGAATTGGCATGAGTGCTCTGGCCCGTTGGTTTAAGCACAATGGCAAAGCTGTGTCTGGTTATGATAAGACGAGCACTCCCCTCACTTCTGCATTGGTTTCAGAAGGCATTCCGGTTCACTTCGAAGATGAGGTTGAGGTCATCAGCGCAGGTATCCGATTGACAAGAGAGGGAATCCTCGTGGTCTATACACCTGCTATTCCTAAGGAGCATAAGCAGTGGAACTGGCTCAAAGAGCAGGGCTATGAAATCATGAAACGCTCACAAGTTCTTGGTGTTATTACCCGGAACATGCGAAGTATTGCCGTGGCTGGTACCCATGGTAAAACTACCACCAGCTCTATGATCGTGCATCTGTTGAAGACTGCCGGGGTTGATTGTACCGGCTTTTTAGGAGGTATCGCTACGAATTATAATACCAACATGGTACTAAATGACTCCCCTGAAGCGGTGGCAGTCATTGAGGCAGATGAGTTTGATAGGTCATTCCTTACCCTGCATCCGCAAACTGCAGTGGTCACGGCCATTGACGCAGATCACCTGGATATTTATGGAGATGCGGAATCGCTTAAGGAGTCTTTTAGCCTCTTTGTAAAACAAATAGACAGGCAGGGGAAACTTTTCGCCAAAGAGGGAGTAGGCAGTCAGATTGTATCGGCTGATGCTACTTTCAAGCACAAAGGCTATGCACTAAGCAACTCAACCATCACGGCCGAGAACTTGCGTATAGAAGATGCCGCCTTTGTATTCGACTATAAAGACGAAGAAACAATCATTGAAAAGATGACTCTGAATGTACCGGGTTATCATAACGTAGAAAATGTGCTAGCAGCTATTTCGGTAACGCGCACTTTAGGTGCCGATGACGCAGCGATAAGAGATGGAGTAAGCTCTTATGCAGGCGTAAAAAGGAGATTCGAATATATCATTAAGGAAGAAGGTATTGTCTATATAGATGACTATGCCCATCATCCGGTAGAGATCGAGGCATTACTTACTTCGGTAAGAGATGTATATCCAACAAAGAAGATTACGGCAATATTTCAGCCGCACCTTTTTACACGAACCAGAGATTTTGCAGAAGGTTTTTCAAAAAGTCTTAGCCTGGCAGATGAGTTGATCATGCTCGATATCTATCCGGCCAGAGAGTTGCCTCTTGAGGGGGTAAATGCTGAATTGATTCTCGACAAAGTCGAGCTTGAACGCAAGACGGTTTGTGATAAAGGTGATCTGATTGATCAGATCAGGCAGTGGGCACCAGAGGTGGTGCTTACGATTGGCGCTGGTGATATTGATCAGATGGTACAACCCATAAAAGAAGCATTATCATGACACTCAAAAGCAAGACATACAAGGTGTTTACACTGGCAGCTGTAGTACTGATGCTATTTATGTCTATTGGTTTTGTGGTAAAACACGATGTGGGTTACCGCATTGAAGATATCTCAGTGGAGATAGAAAACAGGGCTGCGAACTTTTTCATTGATGAAGAAGATGTGATGACCCTGGTGATGGCCAATGAGCGTGATTCTATTTTGGGAGATCGTTTTGGCAGGGTAGACCTTAAAGAAATTGAAGACCGTATCGAGTCACACAGTTTTGTAAGAGATGCGGAAGTCTTCAGGGATTTAAAAGGACACCTGGTAATCAGGGCTTATCAAAGCAAACCCGTGGCCAGGTTAATTGCCAGTAATGGAAATCATGCCTATATCAGTGAGAAGGGTAAGATTTTACCGGTATCGACCAAGTATACCTCGAGGGTGGTGGTGCTTACAGGAACCTACCTGAATAAGCTCACGAACCTGACTTCGATAGAAGAAGATCCATATGCCGGACAACTCTTTGAGTTGATTGATTATATCAACAACGACAAGTTCTGGTCCATGCAGATAGGAGAGGTAAATGTGGACAGAAGAGGTGATGTAGTGATGCACCCCCAGGTAGGCCGGCAACGGCTTGAGTTCGGACAGGCAGAGAACATTGAAAAGAAATTTAACAAACTGAAAATATTCTTCAAGCAGATTATGCCAACCAAGGGTTGGAACGCCTATAAAAGGGTGAATGTGGCTTATGGAGATCAAATTATATGTGAATAAACAGCGTCAATGAAGAAGGTGTCAGGCTTAGAAAGTACACCGGATTGATTTGACGCCTGGAAATGAAATTATATAAAGTACCATGCAACAACAGGATAAAATAGTAGTCGGATTAGACATTGGAACCACAAAGATTTGCGCGATAGTGGGGACCAAGAACGAGTTTGGAAAGCTCGAAGTATTGGGAATGGGTAAAGCCGTTTCTGATGGCGTAATACGCGGTATTGTTACCAATATTGACAAAACCGTCATGGCGATTGAAAAAGCCATAGCCGAAGCAAGTGAGCAATCGGGTATCGACATTGGTGTAGTCAATGTGGGCATTGCGGGTCAGCATATTAAAAGCTCCATTCACCATGGCAGCATCACCCGTGATACACTGGAAGACGAAATCACAGTAGATGACATCAGCAGGTTGTCTAATGACATTCACAAGATTGTAATGCCTCCGGGCTGCGAAATTATACATGTAATGCCACAGGATTATATCGTGGATTACGAAGATGGTATTAAAGATCCTGTGGGCATGTCTGGTGTTAAGCTGGAAGCAGATTTTCATGTAATTACAGCACAGACCAACGCGATCAGAAACATCAATAAGTGTGTGAAGAGAGCTGGTCTGCAAATCGAACATCTGATCCTGGAACCTTTGGCTTCCAGCATGTCTGTATTAAGTGATGAAGAGAAAGAAGCAGGCGTTTGTCTGGTAGATATCGGGGGTGGTACTACCGATGTGGCCATTTTCCATGATAGCATTATCCGTCACACTGCAGTAATTCCATTTGGTGGTAATATCCTGACTACCGATATCAAGGAAGGCTGCAAAGTGATGCAGAACCAGGCGGAGTTGTTGAAAACCAAATTTGGTAAAGCCATCGCTGAAGAGGCCAATCCAAATGAGATTGTTTCGATTCCCGGTTTAAGAAACAGACCTCCAAAAGAAATCTCCATTCGCAATCTGGCTCATATCATTGAGGCACGTATGGAAGAGGTCATCGAGATGGTGCATGCAGAAATAATTACTTCAGGCTATGCCAGTAAGCTGGCAGGTGGACTTGTGATTACCGGTGGTGGTTCTCAGCTGACCTATGTCAAGCAGCTCTTCGAATATATGACGGGTATGGATGCACGCGTGGGCTACCCCAACGAGCATCTGGGTAAGTCTAAAGTAGAAGAAGTGAAGAGCCCAATGTATGCGACCACTTTAGGGTTGGTGCTTTCAGGGTTCAGAGCAATTGATGAGCGTGAAAACCAGTACATGGAAAAACAACAGGCAGGTACTGGCATGAGGAAAGAAGCAAAGTCTTCGCGCAAAGGCTCAGAATTCTTCAAAGGCTTGATCGATAAGACCAAGGGCCTTCTGATGGATGATTTTAATGATAAGAATGAGTATTAAGAAGCTGGGAGTTGGAAGACGGAAGTCGGGCGAGGGTCGGCCGAAGTGGAGAAATAGAAATATGAGTAAAATGAAATAGTCGAGTATGAATCGTTTCAAGTTTGAAGGATTGAAAATATGGCAGCGAGCTATGGACTTAGGAGAAATCTTAAATGAGCTGGCTTCAAGCTTTCCCGATAAAGAACGTTTCAATTTATCATCTCAAATGATGAGAGCAGTCGACTCCATAGCCCTGAATATTTCTGAAGGATCAATCGGGCAGTCCAATCCTGAGCTTAAAAAATTTATGGGGTATGCTATTCGATCACTGGCTGAGGTCGTAACCTGCCTGCATAAAGCCAGAAGGCGAGAATATATAAGTGAAGAAGAATTTAATATTCAATATGAGGAGGCTTTTAACCTGATGAATATGATGGTAGCCTTTAAAACAAAAATTAGATAATAAAATTCGGAATAGGAGAACAAGCCAAACTTCGGACTTCGGTCTTCAAGCTTCCGACTTAAATAAACAATCATGGCAGATAACTATATGTTCGAAATCCCACAAAGACACAAGTCGATCATCAAGGTGATCGGTGTCGGTGGTGGAGGAAGTAACGCAGTAAACCACATGTATAATCAGGGGATTAAGGATGTGGAATTCATCGTGTGTAATACCGATGCACAGGCACTCAAAAGCAGTCCCGTTCCTAACCGACTTCAGATCGGTACCGCCCTTACCGAAGGTCTCGGTGCTGGTGCGAATCCTGAAAAAGGAAAAGGAGCAGCTTTAGAAAGCAAAGAAGATATTCGCGAATTGCTGAATGATGATACCAAGATGGTATTCATTACAGCAGGAATGGGTGGGGGAACCGGTACCGGAGCCGCACCTGTCATTGCCAAAGTTGCGCGGGAAATGGATATCCTTACAGTGGGTATTGTTACGGCCCCTTTCTCATTTGAAGGCAGAAAGAAAACAGCAGCAGCGAATCACGGAATAGAAGAGCTAAAGGAAAGTTGCGATACCGTATTGGTGATTCTCAATGATAAGCTTAGAGAGATTCATGGAAACCTGGCCATCTCAAAAGCATTTGCCGAAGCTGATAATGTACTGACCACGGCAGCCAAAGGAATCGCTGAAATTATTACCGTACCAGGTTATGTCAATGTGGATTTCATGGATGTGCAGACAGTAATGAAGGACGCTGGAGCTGCAGTAATGGGCTCTGCGGCTACAGAAGGTGAAGGACGAGCACTGCGTGCTGCCGAAATGGCCATCTCATCTCCTTTATTGAATAGCAAAGACATTCATGGAGCTCAGAAAATCCTGCTCTCCATTGTATCGGGTGAAGAAGCCGAGCTTCAGATGGACGAGCTGATGGAAATTACAGAATATATCCAGGATAAAGCAGGTGATGATGCGGAAGTAATCTTCGGTCATGGTATCGATGTAGACCATGGTCAAAGCATAAGCGTTACCGTCATTGCCACTGGATTCAATGCTCCAGAACTGGAAGCTAAGATTGGCAGCAAAAGAACGGTAATTGACCTGGAAACCAGCCAGAAAATTGAGCCTGCTCAGGAGGCGGCTCCTCCGGCTCCGGCTCCGGAACAATCTCAGCCCACACTCTTTTCGTCAGGCTTTGAAAAGCCGGAGAGAAAGCCAGAGGTAGAGGAAAGCCCAAAGGAGGAGGAAGAAAAAGACCACTCCTTTATGAGTTCGCTGGAAGGTACCTACGACATTGAAGAGGTAAAGCCAGCCGCTGAAACGCCACCGATGGCCAGGCAAGAACCGGCCGTTGAAAAGCGCAACCAGGCGATCGAGAATCAGTTCGAAGATGAGCGAAACAAGAATTTTCTTCAATTGAAGAAAAACAGGCTCATGGAGCAAGCCCGTATCAGAGAGGAAAGACTCAGAGGCATCAACAACAGTCAGATGACCAATGATGATTTCAAAGAGAAGCTGGAAATTCCTGCCTATCAGAGAAAACAGGTAAGATTGAATGATACATTGCCATCTTCAGAAAGCAATGTCTCTCGCTATAACCTGAATGACGATGATGAAATCATGGGTAACAATAAGTTCCTCCATGACAATGTCGACTAATCAAAATTGAATATTTAATCAGTAGATAGACGGTGGCTGTAGACGTAGCCACCACACATTTCTTATTTCGAGTAAAACCAGCTTCGATCAATATAGGTTTGAGCATGGGATTACAACCAAAACAGCCTACTGCCATGGGCTGTTTTTTTATGCATTCTATGCTCACCTTTTGTGTATAGAAAGAACTCAATTTATAGAGTGTAATGATCTAAACCTCACTATCAATTATATGAGAAGAATTTTACTTGCTAAGCTCACCTTGCTGATAGCATGCAGCACGGTGTCAGCTCAGAACCTAAGCTTGACTGATAGCTTAATTTTAAATCTCACTTTTGACAATACATTGAACCCTGATGAAAGTCTGGGAGGACAAGCCGTTTCCTTTGCGGGAACACCCGAAGCTGTTCAAGGGAGAAACGGAGTGGGTGATATAGCTTACAAAATAGATGCTGCTTTAGAGGGGATCAATGTTCAGACCAATAGCCTTCAGCATTTTGGTAATTCTGATTTTAGTTATGGGCTGTGGGTTAAGAATGTTGACTCATTTTCTGAAAATAAAGCGCCACTTACTGTTGAAAAATGGCATCCAAGTTTTTGGCAGTACAGGGCTTACAGGTTGACCATCTCTGAGAGACCGAAGTTTGAATTTAATGAGTCTAATGGTTCAAACAATCCGGTTACCTCCGGCCTGAGCGAATTGGTTGACCAACAGTGGAACCATATTTTTGTGGTACGCAATGCGGATTACATTCAAATCTATATTAATGGACAACAGAAGGGGTTTTTTTATGTGTCGGATGCTTCAGTGAATACTACATCATCAGCATTGAGGTTGCTTGGTGTCTCCAATCAACAATCAGTCCTGGTGGATGACGTAGTTATGTATAACAGGGCATTAAGTAGTGGTGAGGTAAACTACCTGTATCAAAATGGGATTACCGAAGATCTGCTCAACTTTCCTGAACCAATAGAACAAACTCCGAATGGCGGCTCTCTTGACTATTTGAGAATAGGGGTTAGTGCCAGACCAGACGATTACCTGCTTTCAGTTGATGGTGACGCAGTTATGGCGGGAGTGACAGTGCATTTTTCTGAAAACTGGCCCGACTATGTGTTTAATGAGGATTATCAACTCAGAAATCTGAATTCACTTCGGCAATTCCTACAAATTCATAGTCACTTACCTGATGTACCATCGGCAGCAGAAGTGAAGACTAATGGAATTAACCTTGGGCGCATGGATGCGACCTTGCTAAAGAAAATTGAGGAACTTACACTCTATACGATCGACCAGGAGAAGAAAATTGAGAATCAGGATGCATTGATCAAAGAATTAATCAGGCGCATCGAAAAACTGGAAAAAAAGTAAGAAGATAGCTGTTCATAGAACTGGCGACTCATGAAAATGAGTCGCTTTTTTTATGGTGACCAACCTTAGTTTATTAGCTTCAATGGTAGATTTAACTATCTTCGAACAGCAACAACCGGAAATATGAAAAGTAATCTCAAGCCTCTTGCGCTAGCCTTGCTCATAGCCTGCTTCTCTTTCTCATGTGGATCAGATGATGGAGGGGGAATTGATACCAACCTCTTTGGCACCTGGACACTGACAGCCACAGTACTACGCGATTGTGCAAACCCCAATGATAATAGCACCACAAATGAGGTTTGTGATACCCAGACTTGTGTGAGTATCACGATGACAGATGACCTGAGGTATGAAAGGGTGGAACTGATAAGAGGCCAGCCACAGACCGTCAGGGGACAAATACAAATCGGTGAAACGCAAATCAGGTTTTTGCCGGATAACAGTACTGGTTCCGAGCTACTGGATTATCAGCTGACAGCAAGCAGCTTAACGCTGAGCAATGTCACCGTAATTTGTACGGAAGACTTCCGTTATTCCAAATAAACTAGAAGCTGATCAGCTTTTCAGCCTGATCGTTTAGCAACTGATTGTAGAGGTTATTGGTGACTTTCCCTTCCGAGAAATTTTGTTCGATACCTGCAAGCTTAGGCTTTAGGGCCAGTACATGCATACCCAGGTAGTTGAAGATATCTGTAAGGTGCGACATGGCAAATACGCCACCCTGAACCCCTGAAGAGAGCCCAATCAAAGCACTTTTCTTGTCCCGAAGACCTTCAGGGTACTTCAATCCATCAATGAAAGCCTTCAATACTCCGGGGAAAGATCCATTATACTCCGGGACCACAAAAACCAGCTTCTCAGCTGATTGTACCTTTTCACGAATTGTATTAAAATCTGAATTGTTGCCGTTCTCCTCATAGAGTGCTGAGGTTGGAAAATCACCGGGCAAATCTACCAGGTCCACCACCTGAGAGGTAGCTCCCTTGTTATCCAGAATGCTTTTATAATAATCTGCTACCTGACGGCTCACAGAATTCTTTCGATTTGTACCAACTACAATTGTGATCATAACTCGTAATATTTCCGGGGCGAAGTTAGGCTTTAAACAAGATTCACCATAAGTCTTTGTAAGCAAACTCGGAACAACCTCCGAAGTTTAAATAAAACTCTACCTCTCAATTATGATATTGATAAATTAGTTCCTCCGGGAATCTCAAAAATATTGCATATTTAGGGCTCTTATTCGCTTATGACTTATTCAGAAAAAATACATCAGGCGGTCGATTTTATCAAAGGCCAGACCTCAGCTAACCCACGCTTTGGAATTATTTTAGGTACGGGTCTCGGAGCATTGGTAAACGATATCACCATTGATTTTGAGATCGATTATGAGAAAATACCTCATTTTCCGGTATCTACAGTAGAATCTCACAAGGGCAAGCTCATTTTCGGAAAGCTGGGAGGTCAACCTGTGGTGGCAATGCAGGGACGCTTTCATTATTATGAAGGCTACAATATGAAGGAGGTCACTTTTCCTGTAAGAGTACTAAAGCTACTGGGAATTGAAAAGCTCTTTATTTCCAATGCTGCCGGTGCCGTCAATCTGGGCTATGACATAGCAGACCTGATGATCATTGAAGACCATATCGATTTGACGAAAGAAAATCCGTTGGTGGGTGAGAATCTGGATGAGTTTGGTGTACGTTTTCCTGATATGAGTGAGCCTTACGAGCGAAAAATGATTGATGAGGCTTTGTCCATTGCCAAAGAAGAAGGAATCCCCTGCCATGAAGGTGTATACGCAGGGGTAAGCGGGCCAAACCTGGAAACCAGGGCCGAGTATCGTTTTCTCGGAATTATCGGAGCCGATGCCGTGGGTATGTCTACTGTACCGGAGGTAATTGTAGCCCGACAGATGAACATGCCTGTTTTTGCCATTTCCGCCATCACTGACCTTTGCGATCCGGATAATCTCGAAGTAGCCGATATTACCAAAATCCTGACCGCTGCTTTCAAGGCAGAGAAAGGGATGACCAGAATTATCAAAGGCCTGATAGCTAAGCAGTAGCACCTTGTCAGGCTGAATAACGTAAGGCGAAAATATGTATGTATCGAGTGTTGAGCGAAAAGTAGCGCGTTGATTGATGGCTATTCTTCTGTTCTATCATGAGTGCCGAGAGTTGCTAAAACTCTTGTAACTTAAGAGTGAACAATCAACCGATATGAAATACCTGCTTACTCTCTTGCTATTTGCTGCAAGCCTTGTCTCTCAGGCCCAGTCCAAAGATCTTTCAAAAATCAGTCAGGGTAAAACACGTCCGGCACTCAATGAGCTGAAAGACTTTATCGCTTTACCCAATGATGCCAATTATCTGGAAGATATTGACAAGAACATTGTCTGGTTGGAAGCTGCCTTTAAGAAACGGAGTTTTCAGACACAGGTACTTGAAACCATTAACACACCCCTGTTTTTTGCAGAGCGAAAATATCCGGGAGCAAAGTCTACCATTCTGTTCTATATGCATTTCGATGGTCAGTCCGTGGACCCTGGTAAATGGTCTCAAAAGAACCCTTACGAGGCTACCTTGAGGGAACGCAATGAGACAGGTACCTGGGATGCTATGGACTGGAAAAAGGCTGAAGGTGATATTGATCCTGACTGGAGGATTTTCGGACGATCAGCTTCTGATGACAAAGGCCCCATCGTAATGCTCCTCAGTGCCATCGATGCGATGGATGAAAATCAGCTTAAGGGAGCCGTGAACATCAAAGTGGTATTGGATGGAGAAGAAGAAAAAGGATCGAGGCAGCTGGCAATGGCAGTTGAAAAGTACAATGACCTGCTTTCCGCAGATCATATGGTAATCAATGACGGGCCCATGCACCTTTCGGGTGAACCAACGGTAATCTTCGGTTGCAGAGGAAATGTAACCATCAATCTGACAGCCTATGGGCCACGGTCGCATCAGCACAGTGGTCACTATGGCAATTATGCCCCCAACCCGGTTTTTCGCTTGTCGCAGTTACTGGCCAGCATGAAAGATGATGAAGGGAGGGTTATCATTCCCGGTTATTATGACGGTATTGAATTCGATGCCGAAGCGAAGGCCGTGATGGCCGCTGTTCCTGATAATACCCGACTAATCCATAGGACCATCGGAATTGCAGCTCCCGAAAAAGTGGGCAATAACTATCAGGAATCTCTACAGTATCCATCGCTTAATGTCCGGGGTATCTCGGCCGCCTGGGTGGGTAAAAATGCAAGAACCATTGTGCCTGCCAAAGCTACGGCTGCCATCGATATCAGGCTAGTGCCGGAAAGTGACCCTGATCGCCTTATTGGACTGGTTAAATTGCACATAGAATCCAAAGGCTATGTAGTGCTGGACCATGCTCCTACTGAGGAGGAAAGACTCAAATACCCTAAAATTGTACAATTGGAAGCCAGTAGAAAAGCCACATTACCCTTCCGAACAGATGTGAACTCTCTCACAGGGCAATGGGTGCAAAAGGCCTTACTGAATGGCTGGGGAAAGGACCCGATCAAGATAAGGATCATGGGAGGTACGGTACCGACTACCACCTTTATCAATGGACTCGATATTCCAGCCATTATTGTGCCTCTGGTAAATGCAGACAACAACCAGCATAGCCCGGATGAAAACCTCAGAATAGGTAATATTACCAATGGGGTTCGCACCTTTATATCAATCCTGACACAGGATGTTGAAGAATCTTTAGGTTCGGGAAAACGATAATTGGTTATCGGGGACGGTGTCCTTCAAGTACCTGGCAGAAGTTCGCTCAGCAGTCATTACGCAGTAAGACTCTGAGCAAGTTGAATCAGGCTTTGATTTACCAGATACTCTATTGACCGTTTTTAGAAATCACGATCTCCTGCACATCAGCATTAATGGGAATGGCCTTAATGGTAGAATCTGCGGATTGCAGAAAAAGGTAGTCCTTATTCTTGCCTATCAACGAACCTGAAACGGTTTTGCTGCCCGATTCAAAGGTCAGTGAAACCGGGGTGGGCTCAGTATTAAACTGGCTGAACTTTCGCTCTCCATATACACCAGAGGCAATAAAGAGGTACAGTAACAGGCTAAAAACGAAGAATGCGCTTCTGTATTTTTTGAGCGACTTTTGCCAGCCCGGAAAATTGAACCTGCGATAGGCATTGGGGTACTTGTCTTCCCAGGCCCTGTCCAGCCTGAACAGAAGCCAGACAATAAGAATAGTCCCAATCACAAACAGAATAACCTCTAGGTTTCTGGCAGGTGTCAGCAGAAAGTCAAGAATATCGGAGTATTCAAAGATGTCAATGCCAAAATGACTATAGTATTGATAATCGAACATCATACCTACGCCTACTGCCCCCAGGTAAGAGAGAGTAATATAACCTTGCAGATCGAGCTTCGAAACGAGTTTGGACACGGATAATTCGATGTTTGTGTAGTCGCAATAATAAGACTATTTCCGCTAAGTACTTATCGTTTGCAAACCATAATGCTTAAGATGGAAGGATTGGCAGTTGGAGGGACGAACCTTCGATTCACCCTGAGAAACCTAATTATCGCGTTTATCGAAGGTTTCTGAGTTGTACTCATCAATGCGCCTGCCAATCAGGTAGATGACTACCACAGCCAGGGTGATCCATAGCACAGGCCCCAGCAGAATAAACAATATGGAAGATAAAAAGATCATCTATTTAAATTTTACAGCAGTACCATAGGCCAGAATCTCTGCGGCACCTTGCATGATCATGGCGGTGGTAAAACGTACATTTACAATGGCATCTGCCCCAAGGCGCTGAGCATCTTGCTCCATCCGCTGAATGGCCTGCTCACGGGCATGAGCCTGCAGTTTGGTGTACTCATCAATCTCACCACCCACCAGGTTTTTAAGTCCGGCAAAGATGTCCCGACCTACGTTTCGGGCACGAACGGTACTCCCTCTGGCAATCCCCAGCGCTTCTGCAACTTCTTTTCCTGGTACGGTTTCGGTGGTTGTGGTAATCATGTCTTTGCGTTTTGTTCTGAATGTATTTACGATTCAAAATAGTAAAATGTGGCTAAAGCCGGATCGGAGGGTTTAGAAATCAGTAAACGGCAGATGGGACATCCGTAAATTGGTAAACAGGGCCGGGTGTACAGTTTTTGGTCATGTTTTAGGTCTGTACCACTAGAGATAATGGGTAGTACCCTGAATGTGCCGTCAGAAACCTTCATTGATCGAGCAAAATTCATAATTTCGTGCTATGGATTTAAAAGGCAAAGCGGCCATTGTCACCGGTGTCAGCAAAGGTATCGGCAGAGAAACAGTGAGTCAGCTGTTAGAGGCGGGAGCAAGGGTAGCAGGATGGGGCCGGACGGCACCGGATATCACTCATGAGAACTTTCATTTTATAGCCACTGATGTTTCTGACTGGGACAACGTGCAGGCCTCTTATAAAGCTACCGTTGGCACCATCGGCAAGCCTTCCGTTTTGGTAAACAATGCGGGCATGGGCCATCAGGGCCTGATCCATGAAATGCCAGTAGAGCAATGGCGAGAAATGTTCGATATCAACGTGCATGGCCTATTCTATTGTATCAAGGTAGCCGTACCCGGTATGATAGACCTGGAAGAAGGTCATATCGTCAATATCTCTTCGATAGCCGGAACAAATGGCGTAAAAACCATGTCGGGCTATGTAGGTACCAAACATGCCGTTACGGGTATAGGACATTCCATTTTTCAGGAGCTCAGAGACTATGGCATCAAGGTGACTACGGTTTATCCTGGTTCGGTCAATACCAACTTTTTCGACAAAATTGAGTTCGCCAGTGCCAACGATAATATGATGAGGCCGGAAGATGTGGCTACCTCAGTAGTGCAATGTCTGCAGACCTTCGATAATTATCACGTGGTTGACCTTGAGGTCCGTCCACTGTGGCCTAAAGGCCGACCCAATAAATAAGACTCCACACCGTTACTGATTCAATGTCAATTCAGGTCAACCAGCTCACTAAGATTTACGGAAAACAAAAGGCGGTCGATAACATCTCCTTTAAAGTACAACCCGGTGATATACTCGGTTTTTTAGGTCCCAATGGTGCAGGCAAGTCCACCACCATGAAAATCGCTACCGGATATATTCCACCTACTGCGGGAGAGGTAAAGGTAGCAGGCTTTGATGTGGTAAAAGAAGCCAGGGCTGTAAGGGAGAATATAGGCTACCTGCCGGAGCACAATCCCCTGTATCTGGATATGTATGTGCATGAATACCTTGGTTTTATAGCCGGTTTGCATGGCATCAAAGGGAGTAAGAAAAAGCAGCGAATTGCTGAGATGATCAGTCTCTGTGGGCTTACTGTGGAACAGAATAAACAGATAGGTATGCTCTCCAAGGGCTATCGGCAACGGGTGGGACTGGCACAGGCCCTTATTCATGACCCCAAGGTTTTGATTTTGGATGAACCCACCACAGGTCTGGACCCCAATCAGTTGGCGGAAATCAGAAAGCTGATCAAAGAAATCAGCAAAGACAAAACGGTGATTCTGTCTACGCATATCATGCAGGAGGTGAAAGCCCTCTGCAACCGGGTGATCATTATCAATAGGGGAGAGATTGTAGCCAATGATACGGTAGAGCGCCTGACGGCCGGAAGGAGTGCCTTGTTGAAAGTAGAGTTTCAGAATGAAGTATCAAGAAAAGAACTGGAGTCGCTTCCTGGTATTCAGGAGTTGAAGGGCAACGGTGCCAACTACACAATCAAAGCGAAGAAAGATCTAAGAGAGCAGTTTTTTAAGTTTGCTGCCGAAAAGGGCTGGGTAATACTGAGCATGCAGCTTGAAGAACAGAACCTGGAAGAAATTTTTCATCAATTAACCAATACGCAAAGTGTGGGCAATCTTTAACAAAGAAATCAGGCAGTTTCTCAATTCCCTGATCGCCTATATCGTCATCGGGGTATTTCTCACAGGCATTGGTCTGGTTACCTGGTTTTTTCCTGAAACCAGTGTACTCAATTACGGTTATGCCGACATGGAGACGCTTTTCTCTATGGGGCCTTTCGTGTATATGTTTCTTATTCCCGCCATCACTATGCGCATGCTGGCTGAAGAGAGGAAGTCCGGCACTATCGAATTGTTACTGACCCGGCCTTTGACAGATACGCAGATTATTCTGGGGAAGTACCTGGCGGCCTTTACGCTGGTCATGTTTTCAGTATTACCAACACTGCTTTATTATTACTCAGTCTATCAGCTGGGCAATCCCGTTGGTAACCTGGATACCCCGGGAATCATTGGTTCCTATATTGGTCTGATCCTACTGGGGGGTGTATTTACTTCTATTGGATTGCTGGCCTCCTCACTCAGCGAAAATCAGATCATCTCTTTTATCCTTGCAGTTTTTCTTTGCTTCGCTTTGTTCACGGGAGTAAGCTCGGTGGCAGGTTTATTCACTGGCCAAACAGCTTTATACATTGAGGAAATGAGCCTTTCCTATCACTACGATGCCCTCAGCCGGGGCTTGGTGGATACGCGAAATCTACTCTATTTCTTTAGCACAACGGTAGTGATGCTCCTGCTTACAAAGCTAAAGCTCGGTGCCAGAATGATGTCATTTAAGCCTCAGAAGATGAGAATCTGGGGCCAATTTGCTATGGGAATGCTGCTGCTTTTTGTACTCAATATAATCGGGGCCAATTATTTCAAACGTTTCGATTTGACAGAAGAGAAGAGGTACACCCTGAGAGAATCGACAAAGGAGATGCTTGCCGAAGTTGATCAGCCTTTGCACATAGAGCTATTGCTGGGCAGAGACCTACCCACAGGTTTTCAGCGTTTGCAAAAGTCTATTCTTGAAACTATTGAAGAATTTGGTATTTACAGCAACGCACAAATTACCTGGTCTGTGAACGACCCGGGAGAAGCCGACACAGAAGCCCAACGAAATTCCAATTATTCACAACGAGTAAATCAGGGGATGTCGCCCACCAGAATCTTCGCCAATGAAGATGGGCGTGATGTACAGAAACTCATTTTTCCCTATGCGGTGATCAGCTCAGGTGGACGTTCTGCAGCTATCCTGCTCTTAAAAGGTGACCAGGGAGCTCCGGCCGAGGTGAAACTAAATCAATCTATTGAAGGAATAGAGTTTGAAATGGCGGTGGGCATTCAACGCCTTACCGCAGCCAACCGTAAGCGGGTGGCCATCATGACCGGGCATGGTGAACTGGATTCCCTGAACATACAAGGCTTTGTAGCGGATATGATTCAGTTTTATGATCTGCAAAGGCTGGATTTGTCCAGAGAAACACAGATCAGAAATTTTGATGCGGTGATCATCGCAAAGCCACAGACCGCTTTTTCAAGGGAAGAGAAGTATAAGATCGATCAGTACATTATGAACGGAGGCAAAGTGCTATTCCTGATTGATGCATTGTCAGTGGATATGACAAAGGCAGGTGGGCAAGGTACCTTTGGTGTGGCACCTGACCTGGGGCTGGATGATCTGTTTTTCCGTTACGGGGTCCGGCTTGAAAAGAATTATGTGCTGGATGTCCAACGCTTTGGGCGATACCCCGTAATCACTGATGATGCAGGCACCATTACCAATCTTCGCTGGCCATATTATTTTGGCACAGCCAACTATGCGCCTCACCCCATTACCAGAAATCTGGATGCTGTGTACATGCGCTTTGCCGGTACAATTGATACTGTGGCAGCAAGAGGCATCAAAAAGACTCCACTACTTTATACATCGGCCAGCACCCGTGTATTACGAACTCCGGCTCCCGTTTCATTTGAGCAAATAGCCAGAGAAAATGATCCTAATCTGTACCAGGGAGGAATTCAGCCGATCGCCTATCTACTGGAGGGCTCATTTACGTCTATGTTCAAAAACCGTATTCTTCCCAAAGACGGGGTGAATACCAGCGATTTCAAAGAGGAGGGAGTCGAGAACAAGATTCTGGTGATTTCAGATGGTGATTTGATCCGGAATGAAATCAGAAGAGGAAGAGCCCAGGAGCTGGGGCTGAACCCATTCGCCAATAACAATGAGCAACAGCGCTACGCCAACAGTGATTTCCTTTTCAATGCCCTGGCTTATCTGATAGACGAGAATGGACTAATCACGGCCCGAACCAAAGAAATCAAGCTGAGGCCTCTGGATCGTATCAAAGTTCAGAATGAGCGTACCAAATGGCAATTTATCAATTTACTAGGGCCTGTTTTGCTTATTGTGATATTCGGATTAGTCAGAAACCTTATCAGGAAGAGACGCTATAGCCGTTTCTGACCTCGTCTGGTTTTAGAATTTATAGATAGCCGGACTCACTGTTTTCAGAAAGATCAGACCATCAAACCACTTTGCTAAGTCAACTGTTTTGGAACTGCTGAGATCGTTAAAGGTATCGTTGATAATGATATTCTCAAAGATCCATTCTATCCCCTTTTTCTTACTGTCGGGTATGTTCAAAAACTGCACTTCATCAGGTTGGAGATTAATATAATGTTTGATATCCCCCGGACCTTCAGACGCTGATAACATTCTTTCCTGTCGGCTATTATTGGCATATGACCCGTTTGCTGCATAGAGCCCGATTGTATAAATATCCTCTTTAAGCATAGTCTGTAAGTACTCACCCATTACCTCCTCCTTGGGGTTATGTTTGGCTATATGAAAGTTATGAGCCAGTATGACCACCTTTTTATCGGGGTAGATTTCTTCGGTGAAGAATCTCACGTTTTCTGCCATCAACGAATCTCGTTTAAGCCAGCGCTTATTCCAGTCTTTATCTTTCAGAAAATCATAGCGGTAATCGATATAAGCCGTGCGATTTCGAATGGTCTGTGTAATCAGTTTCAATGGGATTTCACCCGAGCCCTGTATCGGTGAGGTTGTGAGGAAAGACAGCACCTGTTTATAGTCTTTCAGTACATTTTTTCGGCTACTACTTATTTCATCCGTGAGTTCTCTGCCATTGAGTAATTTTCTCAGTTTATCGTTTCGTTCTTCCAATGCCATCAGGTCGATACCAGTGCCATTTTCTATCTGTTTGGCGATTGGGCGTACAACTCTCGAAAAAGCACCTCCGCTCTTTTGAACATCAAAACCACCTATTGCCAGTTTTGGGCTATTCCTGACTAAGTCCATAAGCGGTACATGACTCCGGGTCCGCCATGGCCCTACCAGAGAGTAAATCATCCTTCGGGCAGAAAGTGTATCACGAGAATAATTGGGTAACAACATCTCACCGATGCCAGATTCAAAAAGCACCACGTCATAATCGAGTTCCTGGTGCAGGTATTGAATCAGCTTGTTTTTTAGCTTAAAAATCTCAGATGAGCCATGATTGAACTCACCAATAGCGACTATCCTGTGACCTTTGAGTTGCTTTTTAAGAAACGAGAAATGATACATCTTGTCAGATGCCTCTCTCTGAATTGTAGGGCTGTGCTTGCGTAGGTAGTTTTTGTAAGTAGGATCCGACTGCGCATTAGCGGCCAGAGTCGAAAAGAAACAGACAGCTACTAATAGTGTGAGACGATACATTGAATAAGGCGTTGAATTGACCTTATACAAGGTAGAAAGCTTCTGGTATTTGGTCAAGCCTGAGCTTTTTGAAGTCTTTAATACTATCATATGATAGTATCAATGGGAGTTTTTAGAATCGTGGCTCCCGTTATACTCCTAATATTTCGTCAGGCTATTGTCAATTTCATCGGCATAGGCCAGAATGCCCCCTGCCAGGTTATAAAGGTTATCGAAGCCGTGATTTTGTTCCAGGTACTGAATCACATTTCCGCTTCTCACACCGCTACGACAGTGCACGACTACCTGCTTATCTTTTGAGAATTTATCCACATTCTCTGGTACAGTATTCATGGGTATGAGCTCACCACCAATTTCTGCTATATCTACTTCGTTTTGCTCACGTACATCTATCAGCTGGAAATCAGCACCGGATTCTTTCAGTGTTGCCAGTTCCTTTACGGATATTTCTTTCATGCTGTAATTTATTGAATAAGGTTGATTGTATTTGCTTCCGCTTTAAAACTCTGCTCAGCTTTTTTCCTGTGCCGCCTGCCCGGTATGATTCAAACCAAAGGGGCAGCCGTTCGGGCAGGGGTCGGCATGTTGTTGGGCTACCAGATCTTCCGTAATATGATTGAGTTTTTGCACCTTCGAACCAAAACTTCCCTTCAATTGATTTCTGATGGCTCGCATATTTTGAAGTAGAGAGTCAATTTCATTGGGTAGGATGTCATTCAATACTTCCTTGAGCCTTTTGGCAATAGTGGGAGATTTTCCATTGGTAGAAATGGCCACTTTCAGATCCCCTTTGGTCACAATGCTTCCCAGGTAGAAATCACATAATGCAGGTGTGTCAGCTACATTGACCAGCAACCCTCTTGATTTGGCTTCATCCCTGATTTCTCTGTTGAGTGCATTGTTTTCTGTGGCGATAATCACCATCTGCATTTCAGTCAGGTCTTCATCAAAGTAGGGTCTTTCTATAAGCGTGACAGTCTTATGCCTTTTGGCCAGTACTTTGATATCGGGAAGAATCTCCTTTCCCACCAGGGTGACTTTAGCACCGGGGCTGCTTCTAAGAAGAAACGTGAGCTTCTCAAGACCTACGTCTCCACCTCCTACAATCAGTGTGTCGAATTGGTGAACCTTCAGAAATATGGGGTACAATTCGTTAGCCATAGAGTTCAGTAACTACTTGTTTGTGTACAATTGGTGCCAACTCCTTGTTATGGAGGTTCACGGTCTCGCCAATCACAATAATGGCAGGAGCACCAATTCCTTCTTGTTTGGCTTTCGCAGCAATATTGGTAATTGTGCCTTTTACCATGCGCTCATCGGGCAGGGTACCATTCTGAATAATAGCCACAGGTGTCTCTGACTTACCGTTAGCCCTGAAAATATCACAAATCTGATCGAGCTTTCGCGTACCCATAAGAATGACCACCGTGGCAGATGATTGGGCTGCAATTGCCACATCTTTAGATAATTCACCTGTGCTGGTAGTGCCGGTTACGACCCAAAAGCTATGATTGACACCCCTGGAAGTCAGTGGTATTCCCTGCATGGCAGGTACCGCAGCGGAACTGCTGATTCCGGGCACCATGCTGGTTTTTACCTTGTGTTTCTCAGCGTAGGCAATTTCTTCATAGCCACGTCCGAAAATAAACGGATCGCCACCTTTCAATCGTACCACATGACCCTTTTCATGAGCAAAGTGTACGATCAACTCATTAATCGCATCCTGTGTATGGCTGTGCTGACCAACTCTTTTTCCAACAAAGATCAGTTCAGCCCGGTCCGGGGCATAAGCCAATAGCTCTTTACTTACCAGAGCATCGTACAGCACAACATCTGCATCGGCCAGGGCTTTAATTCCTTTGACACTGATAAGGTCCGGGTCACCGGGGCCAGCACCTACCAGGGTTAATTTTGGCTGTGTTTTTTCGTTGAGCATCAGGCTTTGTAGAAATCTGTCACCACTAATTTATCTTCACCACCTGCCGTTATCAACTGGTTGGTGCGGTAGGCGCGGGCCTTGGCAAGAAAATCCTCGGCCTGAGCATAGAAGTCCAGGGCGAAAGCTTCTGTCGGCTCGTTTTTCTTAATAGAAAGCACAAGTGATTCGAAACTTTTCTCAAAGTCGAAAGGAGCTTTGCCAACAAACTGCTCATCAAAACTTTGAATGATACCGATTTGTGTATTGCATTTCACATCCTCGCTGAGCAGCAGAGCCTTGGCACCAATGACAAAGGCGTTATAGCTATTATAAATGGCATCTGCCCATAAGCGCTGATCCAGTCCCTCTTTAGACCAGTCCAGGCGCTCCTGAGACTCTTCTATGATCGTTCCTATTACATCCAGCATCACACTGGCACATTCTCCCACACCGATCTCAGGAATAAAGTTTTCGGTCTTACCCCAGTCTACATAATCACTATCTGTGAGGCTGCCTACATCGGCCAGAGGCTTTAGTAAATGGTAGAAATGCATCTTACCTAGCCGTTGATAGAAGTCGTTGAAGTATTCGCCTTCCTCAGCTTTGTCTTCAAATTCTCTCAATACTGCCGCGAGTGCCTCAGGTATTTTTTTGGTAGGAACCTTTACCACTTTTTCAGCGATAAAGCCCTTGCCGTCAGGAGATACTCCGCCACCAATCACGATTTGCATGGCGGGGATGATGAGGGCTCCATTCTTAATTGAGCTACCATGGAAGCCGATGTTGGCTGCCATATGCTGGCCACAGGCATTCATACATCCCGAGATTTTTAATTTGATATGAGATTCGTCAATGAGCCCCTTAAATTCTGTTTGCAACATCTCTTCCAGTTTGAGGGAGAGAGCTGTACTGTTGGTTACCGCGAGATTACAGGTATCAGAACCAGGACAGGCAGTAATATCGTGTGTCGAATTAAAACCGGGTTTGGCCAGATCAAGCTTCTTTAACTCTTGATAGATCAAGGCCAGGTGCTCCCTTTTTATATATTTCAGTAGCAATCCCTGGTTCACAGTCACGCGAACATCGTCAGCCGCATAGTCTTTGACAAGGCCAGCCAGAGCTCGGGCAGTAGTTGAATGGATATCACCCAGGGGAACACGTACCCAGACACCATAATGCCCTTTTTGCTTCTGTTCAAATAC
The DNA here is from genome assembly GCA_021404565.1 of Roseivirga sp. Taxonomy (GTDB): domain Bacteria; phylum Bacteroidota; class Bacteroidia; order Cytophagales; family Cyclobacteriaceae; genus Roseivirga. Next base: position 101,717 of record JAAWWF010000019.1, read on the forward strand.
ATTGGTGCGCTGCCAGTCCTGAAAATCTTCCCAGTTTTCAATATCAACCGTGCCCGGATGCTTGAGAGCTGGTAGAGTGGGCTGAGCCAGGGTAGGGTCTATTTTGAAAGACTTGTTCCTGATGGCAATGCGCTCTTCATTGATCAGAGTCATCAATTGTTCAAAGCCCATTTTCTTGAGCAAAAACTTCATCCGGGCCTTGTTCCTGTTGGCACGTTCACCATAGCGATCAAAAACACGAATCACGGCTTCCGCAAAGGGGATGATCTGATCTTCTGGCAGAAACTCAAAAGCGGTATGGGCGACAAGGGCCTGGGCTCCAAGTCCTCCACCAATTACAACTTTAAAGCCCTGTACCGTCTTACCATTTACCTCCTGTACTTTAGGGATAAAGCCCAGGTCATGAAAGTAGGTGTAGGCGGAATCCTGCTCATCTGATGCAAAGGCGATTTTAAACTTTCTACCCATATCCTGGCAGACAGGGTTTCTAAGAAAGTAATGTGTCAGTGCATGGGCATGAGGAGTAATATCAAAAGGCTCGTTAGGGTTAATACCGGCATCGGGGGAGGCTGTGACATTTCTAACCGTGTTGCCGCAGGCTTCCCGCAATGTGACACTTTCTTCTTCCAGTTCAGCCCACAGTGCTGGTGACTCAGTCATTTTTACATAGTGGAGCTGAATGTCTTGCCGTGTAGTCAGGTGGAGGTTGCCGGTAGCGTATTTGTCAGATACATCAGCAATTTTTATGAGCTGACCGGATGTGACCTTACCATAAGGGAGTTTGATACGGATCATCTGAACACCGGGCTGCCGCTGCCCATACACTCCTCGGGTGAGCCTGAACAGCTTAAACTTATCTTCTTCAATTTCTCCGTTCTGAAATCTTTCGATTTTTTTCTGAAGGTCAATGATGTCCTTTTTGGCGGCTTCACTGACTTTTGACGATATGACTACGCTCATAATTTCTTTTTTGGCAGAGGCCGTCAGGCCCCGCAATGCGAATTC
>JAAWWF010000029.1 GCA_021404565.1 Roseivirga sp.
GGTTCATAAAGTTGATACATGACAGCAGGAGGGTGAGGATGCCTATGGCCGAGAAAATCTGGATCTGCTGAATATTGCCAACTGATCCTACGGGGTTTCCGGCTTCATATTTGTCCAGGTAGACATCCTTAAGAGGTGTCATATACAGCGGCCAGCCATCTTCTCCGGTAAAGTCGTCAAATGACTGATTGAAGATCGTCTCGGCAGTACGGGCTGCATACTTAGGAGGAATGCTTTGGATTTTTTCGGTCAGGGTTTCAATGTCTGTGCCGGGACTAACCAGGCCATAGGTAGCGAAGCTGGTCCAGATCCATTTCCATTCCTGACTTTTTATATGGGCGTAACTGTCCATGGAAGTGAGAAAATCGAATTGAATATGAGAGTTGGATGGCAGGTCTTCCACAACCCCGCTAATAGTAAACAGATCGCTGTAGACACTGAATTTGGCTTCCATGGTTTTACCAATAGGATCTTCATCGCCAAAGTACTTTTTGGCCATGGACTCTGTAATGACCATTTTGGATGGCCCCTTCAGTACCTCTGCAGGGTTACCTCGTAATAGCTCAAATGAAAAGACATCAAAGAAATTATCTTCAGCAATGTACAGTCGGTCCTCTTTGAAGGAAATGACCCGGCCATCCTCAGTTTTACGATTAACAATGTAGAAGCCCAAAGCCTGGAGACGAGTTACTTGCTCGAATTCAGGAGCTTCTGCCCGAAGAGCCAGACCTACATTGGGGCCTAAAGCCGCCATGCGATCATTCCAGTCGCCCCAAATCATGGGCTGCTCTATGCGATAGATGCGATCAGCCTTCTCGTGAAAGTTGTCATAGCTAAGCTCATCCTGTACGTATAGGCCTATCAGCAGACAGGTGGTAATGCCAATGGACAGCCCCAGTACATTGAGCAGGGAAAATTGCTTTTGGCGTAACGCTGACCTCCAGGCCATTTTCAACATGTTGTTAAACATCGCAGCGAAATTAAATAATTGTTGCGATGCCTGTTTCCAAAAGGGGTGCCAAAGTGGAAATGGACTTTAATGGCGTCAGAAGGCCGATTTAATTCCAGAAAGAGTAATGATGATGTTCTCTACAGAACGGCAGTGTCCGATAACGGATGGTAGATTGAGGGTAGTATTATTTACACCTGCCCTGGAAATGAGCAGGTGTAAATGTGCATGATTTGGGTATGCTTAAAAATCTCTGTAAGGCGCATCCAGAAACTGATTGGCCTCTTCTTCTGCAAAGCGTGCTTTTTCGTTATCCCAGTGCAGGGTTTTGTTTGGGAAACGACCAGCAATTACTCCCAGCAAAATGGTCTCGGTAAGTCTCGATGCATAGGAGAATGGAGCAGAACAGGTATCTTTCCCCAGGCAGGCATCTACAAACTGATGGTAGTGCTTAGGCCCCTCACTTGAGTAGTTCCTGATAGGTTTACCCAATCCCGATGATTGTTCAACCGCTGCAATCTCAGCATCAATGTTCTGATATTTGCCTTTCACGATAAGCTTAGGTAACTGCATGAAATGCGGAAGCAGAAGTCTTCCTTTTTCACCGATAAACATAGCTCCCTGATCGGGCAGTGCTTCTTTATCGGGGAGTCTCAGCTCTTTGTGCTTTTTAGGGGCTCCTTCACCATCATACCACACCCATTTGAATTTTTCGGTAGTGTATTGGGTGCCCGGAAATTGATAGGTAACAATGTTGTTTTCAGGAAAGCCAAAGCCATTGGGCTTGCGGCACTTGTTCTTAATGGTTTTAGGCACATCCAGGGCCAGGGCATTGTAGGGCGTGTCAAAGATATGAACGCCCATATCACCAAGGGTGCCACAGCCATAGTCCATAAGCTTTCTCCAGTTACCCGGATGATAAACCTTCTCTTTATAATCTCTTTGAGCAGAGGTTCCAAGCCAGAGGTTCCAGTCCAGTGTATCCGGTACCGGGTCACTTCCTTCGGGCACCGGTCCGTCATAGCCCCAGTTTTTGGGAGACCAGGCTCTTACGGTTTTTACTTTTCCGATAATGCCGGACTGAATCAAAAGCGTGGCCAGCTTGTAGTCGTAAAAGGAGTGAACCTGGATGCCCATCTGGGTCACAAGGTTTTTCTCCTCAGCGAGTTTACGCATGGCACGGGCTTCCGTTACGTGATGCGTCAGTGGTTTTTGGCAGTACACGGCCTTACCCATTTCCATGGCCTTCATAGAGGCCGGAGCATGTGTGTGGTCAGGAGTAGATACGATCACGGCATCTATACCATCGCCAAGTTCCTCAAGCATTTTTCTATAGTCCGAAAAGGTCTTGGCTGAGGGGTGGAGTTTGTGCGCCTTAGCCAACAGGTTTGAGTCCACATCGCAAAGTGCCACAACGTCTACCAGCTCATGCGAAGAGATATCTCTGAGGTCTTCACCTCCCATATTACCTACGCCAATATGAGCGGTTCTTAATCTGTCATTCTTGGCCAGAGACCAGACTGAGGCTGGTAGCAGAGATGCTGAGGTCAGCACGGCCGTATCTTTTAAAAAATTTCTTCTGTTCATCTTTGATGTAATTTCTGTTAAAGCCTCCTGATTTTAATTTCTCTGAACCACAAGTCGCTGCCATGGTCCTGAAACCCGATAAAACCTGTTTTGAACTTGCCATAATCGGGGGCGTTTTTCCATTTGCCGGAATTGCGTCTTTCATACCAGTCGTCAGACCAGGGAACGAAAGAAACTACCTTTTTACCATTAAGCCAGTGCTCCACTTTTTCGGCAGTGAAGACGATTCTGGCAGAGTTCCATTCACCTGCAGGGTTTAGAGTTTTTTGAGCAGGGTCAGCCGTATGCATGGCATAGTCCGCTGCGGTTTGCTGCCAGTCTTGCAACTTTGCCGGCTCTTCGGCACCAAAACTCGCATTGTAGGAGGTAAGGTCGTGTATGGATGCATAATCCGCATCATCAATCAGTTGATATTCAGGAGCTACCTCTGGCGGACCTCCATATCCTTCTTTTATATGATAGAAAATGCCGCTATTGCCGCCTGCAGGTATTTTCCATTCTACATACAGCTCAAAATTGTCGAATTCTTCTGCTCCGTAGATAATGTCGCGACTCCCTTTGTATTCATAGTCTTCTTCCAGAATTTGTTCTGTACTGAAAGTGAGTGTTTTATCCTTTATGGCCCATCCGGGAGGAAGCGATTCCCCGTTATAGGCCCGCCAACCTTCGAGGCTGGTACCATCGAAAAGGACGGTCCAGTCGTCAGCTTCTGGTTCGAGCTTGGTGTCTGATTCGGATTTTTTGGCGCTGCCACAGGAGAAGACAAGGGCAGCCAGTAATGCGGTTGTAAAAAAATGTTTCATAGCTATAGGTAAGGCTATTAAGATAGTGCTTTTCAGGTATTGAGACCATGAGCTTTCTGCCAATTTCGCGGTATGGTTAAGAAACGCCCGTCAATGGGGGATATTCCGGGTAATTCTGACTGAAATTTTATACCGATTGATTTACAGACTTGCTGTTTAGCGACAGTTGACCGGACCCAGGATCATTTCCTGATTCTTGAGTTTCGAGATAGTAACCTCCGAATCAGAAGTGGTATTCAGCCATTTGTGAACCTCCCGGGTGACACCTCCGATATAGCTTTCGCTGGCAGGGCCGGTCTCATAACCCGCTTGTACTACTACACTTTTTCCATTGGCTGAGAGTAGAAACCTTGTTCCTTTAGCTGGTTTGTTTCCTTTGGCCCACATCATGGTAAGAAACCACATTTCCATTTCCACAGACAACTCATTTAGCTGTGAAGCACCTACGGAACCCTGCCCAAAATGGCCTCCTTCTTCCGGTGTCCATTCTTTTTGCCAGGTTTTATCATAAAGCTCGACTAAAGTCATTTTCCGGTCATACTTCTTATAGGCTCTGAAAGAGCGCTGCAGATGTGCTTTGATATGATCATTCTTTTCAGCTGGCCAGGCCTTGTTACCGAAATCATCCTGTGTGGTTATATAGTGACTTTCTTCCACAAACTTACCGGTGGCCGGAAGCACCAGGGTTCTGCGCCAGGGATTATTACCACGCGGAAAGGCTTGCTCTAATGATGTTGACACTGTGCTGCAGTCTCCGGATAAGAGTTTATTTTCTGCCCCCGGTTTTTGGACTGGTTTGGTACTGCAGGCGGTACACATCAGTGCAACGATGATTAGGGAATGGATTGATCTCATTTTAACAATGGAGGCTGTAGGTTCAGTTCTTTTTGAGAGTAAGACCCCAGGAGTTGATGTCTTCCAGCATTTTATGAGCTGTCCAGTCAAATTTTAAGGGAGTAATGGTGATGTAGCCCTGTTGATAGGCATAGGTGTCAGTTTCGGTATTTTTTGATTTTGAAAGGGCTAGTTTTTGCTGATAGACGGCTTTATTGCCTGTTTCGCTTTTGAGCCCATAATCACCCATATCCAGGTAAGCATCGCCCATAGGTTTTGCCACCACGCCTTTCAGTTCGCCAGCGGGAATGTTGACAGAGATCACCACGCCCTCGGGGGCACCATTTTTTTGATATTTACTGACTAGTTGAGAGATAAAGAGGGCAGAGGCTTCGGTATTAACGCCTCTCACCTCCTGCGATACAGCTATGGCTGGGGTGTTGTAATACAATGCTTCCATGGCGGCTCCCACTGTTCCTGATAAATGCGAAAGCTTACCCACATTGGCACCCCGGTTAATTCCGGATACCACCAGGTCGAAAGGCTTATCTTTTCCCAAAACAGTTAATCCAAATCTCACCGCATCCGCAGGTCTTCCGCTGACGGCATAGCCAAAGAGTTGTTCGTTTTTAAAGATTTTTTCTACTTCCAGGGTTCTGCCATCGGTAGAATGGCTGCTGCCCGACTGATTTTTGGCTGGTGCGACTATGACCACCTCAACATCAGAGAGCTTTGAAAGCCCGGTACTCAGGGTTTCGAGTAGGGTAGACTTAATACCGTCATCGTTTGAGATGAGAATTCGGTAGGCTTGTGCAAACGATGTTTGAACAAGACAGAAAAGAAGAAGAGAAATAGAAAGAAAACGGCACAGGTGCTTCATAGTGACTGCTTTGACTGATGTTTCTGACGATCGTAAAACACGATTGTCTTAAACTCTTGTCAAAATAGTAAAAGCGAATTACATAAGTTCTCTGTTACAGAACTTGACTGAGGTTTTCAGGCCTGGAAGGTTTTGGCTACTTCAGTGGCCAATTCCTGATCACCTGAACTGATATAAACCTTGGATAAGCCAAAGGCCCCGAAGCCGGCTATGGCCGCTGAATTTGCTTCACTTTTTATAAGTGACTCAATGCCCTTTGCCTGTAATTGATGCTTCAATATTTGTGATTCGGTATCAGTTCCCTGAAATATTAAAATAAGATCGCTCATGGTTTCTTGTTTAAAGGGTGAATAATACGGTGTCAATCATAGGGCCAGCCGACACTCTTACTGTAAACGTTGACACACTTGATTGTATATTCAATATAGTTTGATTTTTGATGAGAACTGTCATTTCCATCACCAAAGCAGCCCTTTAAGCGGACTATTGAACCGTGCAGCCATCTCTGTCAGGTTACTGTCGGCCTGGTGTCGCCTGGCTGTAGGGGGACTGTCCATGATAACGCACCCTGATTAACTACTTTTGTAACATTAATTCAAAAGAGTAATGAGTAATATGGAGAGGGGGACTATGAATTTGGGGGATATAAAGAGGTTGAGAGTTGAACGCCACTGGTCTCAGGAGCAATTGGCTGAAATGAGCGGGCTTAGTGTCAGGACCATTCAGCGTATTGAGAATGGAGATAATGCGGGGATGGAATCGCTAAAGGCGCTGGCTTCTGTTTTTGAGGTTGATCTGTCTGCCTCGGACAAAGCAAGGGAGGTAGAACAGGCAAGAAAGGAAGAAGCGTATGTTCAGAGTTTAAAAGGGCTCTATAAGCTTATGGCTGTGGCGGTCTTCAGCCTTTTGTTTCCGTTTATTACCGGCCTTCAGAATTCCGATTGGGGAGCTTTCGGGTGGATGCTCTTATCCTGGGTCATTATACTCGGAGCCTATTCTATTAATAGCTTCGACCTTTTTGGAGAACGCTGGAGACAAAGAGTGATTAAGAAGAAGTTTGGAAATGATTAGTGAAGAAATGAGTTAAAGCGCATGGCATTTTGATTTTTGCCTGTGTAAGATCAAAGCTTAGCTACAATTCGGTTGATCGTCTTCCAGTTACGCGTAGTGATATCCTTTCCGTACTGCTTTTCCAAAAATTCCATGGCCTGTGGTGTGCCTGAAATGGAAAGGTCCAGAACGCTTATAATCGACCTGTTATCATCTGAGAGAATTCTGAAGGATCCATCGTCACTGGACCAGGGAAAGTCCAGGCCGAGCCGTTTATCTTCCTTCAAAAATGACACATAAAGCCTGATGTCTTTATGCAGCTCAATATCCTTAAAAGGATCTGTATCGAAGAGCTGCTGTATGGCTTCAGCCGTTCTGATAAGGACAGGAACAGGAAAACCAAAGGTCTGTTCGAGTTGATCTGAAATACGCCTTTCCAGGTTTTGCTCAGTATCTGGATCCGTATCAAAAATTACATTTCCTGAATTGAGCAGGGTGACCACATTCTCGTAGCCCATACCAGCAAGCATCTTTTTAAGTTCTGCCATGGGCACCTTTTTATGTCCGCCAACATTGATGCCTCGCAGAAAGACTATGTATCTTTCAGTTGTACTTTCAGGGCTCATGACATGTGTTTTATATATGGATTAAAAAACATGATAAAGTTACGGGTCAAACTGCTTTCAAACCTGTTTCTATGAAAAAACAGTCTTTTAGATTTTGCAGGGATTGAATTGCCTTAGAGAATTTCAGGTGGGTGGTTTAATGTTAACAGATGTATAACTAGTAAGAGCAGCTCATCTTTCGACTCAAAATTGAAACTCTGTGGTATCTGAATGAGTTGACCGTTCATTGAAGGCATATAGTCTCCCATTTCCTTAAAAGTATTACCATAGCCAGCCAGTTTGTCATGGTTCTTTGTCACTTCAATAAGAAACCTGGCAAACTTCCCATCGTGCCTGGGAGAGAGCACCAGAATATTTTGGACACTATCAATTTCGACTGACCTTTGCCATTGATTAAAAGTCCAGATGTCTTCAAATAGCGGTTGGGCAAGTTGATTGAGAAGTGCTTTTTGTTTTGATACAGATAAATTTGGCTCGATTTCGGCTGAAGCTGCCAAATCTTCGAATTGTTGGAAATAGCCCATAAAGCAATCTGTAATGCTTTGATTACAATCCTTTGATACCTCTTTTATCACGAAATCTATGAGTTTGTCCAATTGAGCAATTTCATTATCTGAGTAGTACTTGTGGATAATGTCTTCTTTATTTTGAGAAAGCCCACAAGACGTCAGTATCAGGATAAACAAAAGGGGTACTCTATATATATTAAGCACTGGTTATGAAATTATGGGTTAGGGCATTGTCTTCTTTGTGAAGGTATGTGGAATTTGATAACGACCGACCCATATGGACCAAAATAAGAAGAGAGGCAACAACAATGGAGATGAGTTTGCTGAGTATTTTTTGTCATTGACTCGTTATCGACCTTTCTCACGTAGAATGAATCTGACTGATCTCCGTCTCAGCGAATATCTTTTGCAAGTCAGCTTCTATCGGAAATGGTTTCAATGGAGGTACATTGGCTCCACCCGGATTACCGATCGGTACCTTACCTACAAAAGACTTGATTCCACCAAAGATGAGTCTGGGAATCTGTCCGAAAATTTCTTTCGCGCTTTTGATTTTGAAACCGAATAGTAACATCTCCCAATGTACATAGCTGTGAGCGTAAGGGTAGCGCTGCCCGATAATATGAGCTCGCTCCAGGTGATTCCAGGCTTCCCGCAGGTCGCCCTTGGTATAGGCTGTTTGATAGTGTTCTAGCTCCGCTACAAAAAATGGTTTTAGTGGCTTAGGAATGGTTGTATAAAACTTCATAGCTTTTACACATTAGGTAAGGCCATGAAGGTACAAAATATGAGTTATACCTGCAGCGTGCTTTTTCCCAATAGCTTTATATGAAGCGCTCGAATTCTTTCCAACTCAGCTGTTGCCAATTCGATTTGCTTGCATTCGAATTTTAAACACCGTTTGCCTTGTAAGGCCTCAGGCCATTCGGAATTGATCAGTTCTGTGGTCCAGGAAAAGGTGCCAATGCGCTTCGCAAGCTCTTCTATTGAAGTATTCAACTCATCGGACAGCTGTCCGTCAATCTTCAGGCTTAGTTTACCTAACCAGTTGTATTTCGATTTGATTGAGAATTGTTGCTCAGTTCTGCTATAAATCCTGATTTTACTGCCGTAACCTGAGATGGGTTTGGTATGCCTGATCTCATAGAATATTTCTGAATTCCCGACCATACGATAGGTAGTGAGTTGACCCTTTGCATAGCTGGTATTCCGTTCTTCTACTTTCAGGTTATGAGCGGCAGCAAAAACCTCGATATCTGTATGGAGTTTTTTCCAATCCATAAACTCAATTGCCTCTACCCACAGCCTTCTTCGCTTGCTCCAGCATAGCATCCAGAGCAGCTCTGTTGTGAACCTTACCTCGCAAAATGACCTTCTCTATTTCACGGGTATGGTTGATATCATCCACTGGATTGGCGTTGAGCAAAACCAGGCTGGCTGTTTTACCCGAGGTGACTGTGCCAAATTGGGACTCTTTCTTTTGAAAAATGGCCGCGTTGATGGTGGCTGCCTGAAGTGCCTGAAGAGTGGTCATACCGCCTTCTACCATAAGTTCCAGCTCATCGTGCAGGCTGAAGCCCGGAAAGCAGTAAGGGTTGGGGTAGTCCGTTCCTGCTATGATTTTCACACCCTTATTGGCCAGCTTGCCCATCAATGAGAGCTGTAGCCTGAACTTGGTTTTTGAAGCTTCATAAAACTCAGGGGTACGGGACTTAAAACGGAAGTCATTGGCCGGATTCCAGGTACCGGTCATAAATGCCGGCAGGTAGCCCAGTCGTTCATCATTGGTAAAACTGCTGTCGGTGAGGTAGGCAATGCTACGCAATACCGTGAGGGTGGGTGAGAGCCACATATCGCTGTTGGCCATAACAGTAGCGAGTGAATCGAAGATGGCTTCATCAAAATTATCGGTCATCAGCTGCATACTTTTTTTGCTGAACTGACTGGGTTGAGCCCTGAGGGTCGCCAGGTCTGAATTACTGGCTTCCAGTATGCCATACATATGTTCACTGCTGTACTGACCCGCCTCCATAGCTTCCCAGATGCTCACTGAACCCGGGATATGGCCGGCAAAAGAGATGTCTTTCTCTTTGCTTCTTTGCGCTATGGCCATATAGGCATCTTTGGTCAGTCTACTGTAGACCTTCAGAAAGTCAACACCTGAAGCTATTTGCTTATCTACTTCAGCAATGGCCTCTTCGGGGTTGGCTACCCCTGATGAGCCCGGCCATATGGGCGGGACTCCATCGATGATGGCCCCGGCCGTATAGATATCGGGAGCAATCATTTCACCTGCTGTGGTTTGCTGGCGTACTGTATTGATCACATCGGGATTGCCCCACATCTCGCGCACTCCGGTGATTCCATTGGCAATCAGCAGGGGATTGGAAAAGGTATAATTCCAGAAATAGTGTGTGTGCATGTCCCAAAGGCCCGGGATAAGAAACTTACCCGTTCCATCAATCACTTCTGTTTCCGGTGAAGCCACCACTGATGAGCGATATATCTCGCCTATTTTGTCACCATCGATGGCCACAGTTTGATTGTGAAGAATTTTCCCCTTCTCTACATCTACAATGTTTACGTTTTGAATGATCAGGTCATGACTAATTTCCTGGGGCTGACAAGCGCAAACAGATAGAAGGAAAAGGAAGGGTAGAGAATAGAAAAGGCGTCTCATGAAAAATGGTTTACTGAAGCTAAACACTATACAAGTTAAGCACTTTCCATTTTGGGGGAGCGGAAGATTATGGGATTCAGTGGGGGAGCCGTTTATGGCTTGAGTAACGATTAACCTTTGATCTCACCAAACGGTGTGTCACTTATAAGTAATTAAAAAACAATTCAACAATAACTCCAAGAACAAAGCTCACAAAAACCGTTACTAGAGAGATTTTTTTGAGGCTGAAGCTGTTTGAGAGAGCTATCCACAGTGCGACTATAGCGCAGGCCGAAAAAATGACAGTTCCGTAAATGGGCATGTTGCTCACAAAAAACCCGGCAAAATTGAAAAGTGGATCGAGTAAGGCAGTGAAACCAAATAACGCCAGAGCAAAGTTGGTCTTAGGGTGTTTTCGGTAAAGGTAAAACCCAGCCAACAACAACTCAATGCTTATCGCCAGTGGGCCGAATTGCCCATAATAAGTTTTCTGAAAGTAGGGCTCCAATCCTACTGGAAAATCGATTTTTAATAAGAAAATTACCCCAAGCACCAAGGCGGTCGCTATAAAGAGCCAGGAGATAATACTGCGTTTATTCATTCCGGGAAGTTAGCAATTCTATAATAATGCCCGGATAGTTCAATTCATATATCAGATCAGAGGCTTTTTTACCTCTCTGAATCGGGCTTTCGAATAAGTGTACTGTTGTTTGGATTGGGTTGCCAAATGCCTCACTTCTGTCGTTCATTGATAAGTCAGTTCCTTGTGGCCTTTTTGTAGAGTGAAGCGTTACTTTCTGTAAGTATAGTCGATTTATTTGTGTGTGAATAGCACATTTTTGCATACTAATGTTTTGTGTTAATTTTATGCAAGTGTCTGATTGTTAATTTGTTATCTATTCGAGAGGATGCTCCAAAAACATTGAACCTTTCATTTTTCAATATATTGATACAAAACCGGATATTGAGTGAACAGGTCTATACAATATGCTTTCCTTTTACTACTTAGCTCAATTTGCTCTATACATGCACAAACCTCTCAGAGGGCAATGCTCGATTTGCGTCAGGTTGATTTTTCCTCACCGGTTTTACTCAGGGGAGAATGGGATTTCTACTGGAATGAATTAATAGTAGTGTCTGATGACTTAAAAACCAAGGATTCAAAAAAGGTAAGGGTACCGCATAACTGGACCAATACTAAACTGAATATAGCTCCACTGCCTCCTTTCGGTTATGCCACCTATGCTGTGAAGGTATTGTTACCCGAAAATGAGAGTGAATCAGGTTTGTTGATCACTCATGCCTTTTCCTCATACAAAGTATTCCTCAATGGAATGATGGCCTACGAATCAGGGAGAGTGGCGACTACTGAGGACGAATATAAAATGTACCGTGAGCCGAAGCTGATACCGCTACACGGAATACCGACAGATACATTAGATCTGGTAATACAAGTAGCAAACTACGATCATTCGGTAGCAGGGTTGGCGATAGATATAGAGTTGGCTTCTGCGGATAAGCTGATAAGGAGAATAGAGTTGAACAGGGGAGTGAGTATGTTCTTAGCTGGTGGGCTGGGAATTACAGGGTTCATTTTACTCATGTTTTGTCTGGGAGCAGATCATCTGTCTCTGTCAGCACTGTTCTACGCCTTCTTTTCTCTCAGTATGATGTACAGAATTATAGGTGCTGATTTCTACCCGCTGCACGGGATGTTTCGCAATGTCGATGCTATGTTGTCGCTTTGCCTGGAGTATATAAGTATTTACTCTGCAGCACTGTTTGCCGGATTATTCATTTTCAATATGTATCCCCGACAAACCAGCAAATGGGTAAAATGGTCTTTTGTACTTATAACCTTAGCCTTCATACTCCAGGTATTGATTCTTCCGGCATATGTATTTACACAAACCCTTATTTACTACCTCTATGTCCTCATAATCTATGTTTTTGCCTTTGTCATTATTGTCATAAAGGCCCGCCTTGCAGATGAACCCGCGTCTCGCTATCTGGTCAGTGCTTTATCAGTATTACTTATCTGGGTGGGATTTCAGACACTTGCTTTCAGTGGTGTTTTGGCAGTAAGTTATGATTTGAGATTCATACTTCTGACCATTATCATCATCCTGTGCAATCTGGCACTTTACAGAACACTTTTTTATAGAGTTAAGGTCGTGAACCAGGCTGAGGCGGATATGGCCCTTCAGAAAAACAAACAGACCATGCTGTCTCTGATTTCGCACGAGATAAAAATGCCGGTGGCTACGCTTCAAATGAATATCGAAATGCTTGATCATGCCAGTGCTTCTCCTCAGAAGTTTATGGAAGTGAAAGATAAATTGATAGGCTTGTCGAAGAAATCGGTAGGTACGATTAAACAAATGCTACACGATTTCATCTATTTCATGTCTACCCGGCAGGGAAATAGCGATGAGTTAACTCAGGTGCAACTTGAAGAGTTTTGTAAGTACAACTGGACATTAACGGTGCTAAGCCATTCTTTCGCTCATTCCGATCCACCGATTTTTCTTACTGATAAAATGACCCTAAGATATATCCTGAATACGTTGATTACCAACGCCCGTAAATACTCTCCATCAACAGTAAAGAAACCTGAAATTCATATTTCGGCAAACCAGGGAATTGCTACCATCGAAATCAGGGATTACGGACCGGGAATTCCGGAAGAAGTTTTGGAAAGAATAGGTGAGTCAAGGGCTCATATCAATGAAAATAATGAAATCTCCGGCATGGGACTGTTTCTTGCCATGGACCTGGCAACGCGTTTAGGGCACCATATTGATGTGGCTTCCAGACCCGGAGAGGGTACGAGTGTTTATGTTAAAATTAAACGGAAATGATTAAAATACTTTTAGTAGAAGACGATTTTGGCGTTAGAGATAATTTGAAAGATTTTCTCGAATTCTTTTTTGATGATCTGGAAATAGAGCAGGCAATCAATGGAATTGAGGGGATCAAACGAGTAGAAGAAACCAGGTACAATATTTTGATTACCGATCAAATGATGCCGGATATGAAAGGCTCTGAGTTTATCAGCACTATAATTGAAAAACTGCGCAGAGACAATACCTGGATATACATCTACAGTGGTCAACTGATGAATGAACTTCATAGTGAGTTAAAGGGTTTTGAGGAGGTAAGAGTAATTGATAAGCTCACCAATCCGATATTTTTTAAGGAGCTGGTAGAAGAGTACAGAAGCAGTCAGGTGGTAATTAATCCCGGAACTTAAGCATTCGGAGATACTAAGACCTTCTCATCTTTACAAGAATAGCACCAATAATAAGGGAGGCAATACCAGAAAAAGCCAGGAGTAGCATTGCCAGGAGCATTGAGTCTGCATCTAATTCCTCTGGTGTCTTGGCCACATACACGATGCTGACGGTCAACAAAAAGAGGGTAAGTACCAGTGCCGCTTTGAGAAAACGGGAGATCGCTTGCTTCATACTCTAAAACAATTATATGACTTTTTTGACAGGTCTGACATGCTGGTCCACTCCGGTACTTCCATTAAAAATCAATAACCACACCAATACTCGGTAATACACTCGAGCTTTCCAGCTCGGTGATTTGCATCAACATGCGGGGAGCGAGTTCCAGGCCCTGGGCATCCCTTGCCAGGCCGTATTGGGGCACATCAGGGATTTGCTGACTGAAAAAATTCTGAATTTCCAGGAAGATGTCAAGCGTCCATTTTTCAAAATTCCATTTTTTATCGATTCGGATATCCGTCTGGCTGAAAGCATCGAGCCTTTGCTCGCCTATTCGGCTGTAGTCGGTGATGATAGAAGGGTAATTGGCCAAAGTGGCGACCTCATCTACGGGAGCAAAAGGAGTGGTGCCCAGGTAGCGGGTACGTGCGCTGAGCTCCCAGTTTTTGCCCCACTTATAACCACCGGTAAAGGTGAGGAGGTGGCGACTGTCCCATGAGCTGGGCAGGTATACATCCGGGTCAAAAGCAGTATACTCACTGTGGTACCAGGTATAGGCCAGTATGGCGTAGTAGTTATTCGTGAATTTTTTCTGATAGAGAAATTCCATGCCGTAAGTACGTCCCAGGCCTACACTGGCGATGGGTTCATTGCCCAGCACACTAAAGTCAGCACCCAGGTTGGCCAGTGAAACGCCATCGGTGATGGAAACAGGGTAGTTGTTATACTTTTTGTAGAAACCTTCCAGGGTAAATCGGGCGGAAGGAGTGACCAGGTATTCGAAACCCAGCACTGCATGGTCGCTGCGAATGTATTTGGCATTTTGATTCACGAAGTTTCCGTTGTCCGTAAAACCCAGAATGGTATAAGGGGGTATTTTATAGTACCGACCTATTGAGGCGTTTAAGGACCATTTCCGGGCTTCATCAAAGGTATAGGAGCCTGAAATGCGCGGGCTCAAGGTTTCGAAAATGTTGTTTCCGTCTTCGGTGAATGTGTTACCGTCAAAGCGCAGGCCCAGAGAGAGGCTCAGGCGATCATCATTGAAAGTACGGTTGGCTTGCCCGAACAGACCATAGCGGAAGAAGTTGATTGAATTGTCGAACTGGAAGTTGTTGACATTGTCGATGGTGTTATTGCTGTAGTCTGCATTTTGAAAACTGGTACCTGCGCTGATGGTCCAGTTGCTTAAGAACCTGGTATAGTTAAACCGGAGCTTGGTTTCCATTTCGGTAGATTCATTCCGGAAGAATAATCCCGTCTGGTTCAGGTTGTCTGTAAAGCGTCTGAAGTCATTGCTCAGGATATTATTACTTAAGCTCAGACGGGTAAAACCAGTACCATCTTTAAAACGACTTTTCCAACTGGCCCCAATGGTATTGCTTTTTTGTTTGATGATCGGCACCTGATCCTGCGTAGCCTGTCGCTCTGCGTCAAATTCGTCCAGTTCATTTACCCTGAAGTCGTCTACCGACCCGAGGCCGGTAATAATTAACTCATTATAGTCATCGAATTTGTGAGTGATTTTGTATTGGTAATCCCAATAATCGGGGAGGATGGGTAGTCCGATCAGCTCAAAAATCAGCTGCAGGTAGGAGCGCCTGGCTGATACGATAAAGGAAGTGTTACTCGATTCCTGATCTTTCTTAAAAAGCGGACCTTCAAAGGTCAACGCTGTTTCGCTGCTACCGATTCTGATGTTCTTTTTAAGCTCACGGTTATTACCATTGCGCTGGTCGAACTGTAGTACTCCGGAGAGCACATTGTCGTACTGAGAGCCAAAGGCCGAAGTCGCCAGGGTCACTCCTTCAAAGAAGCTCACATTGAGTAGTCCTACCGGGCCTCCGGCACTTCCCTGGGTTGAAAAGTGATTGATATTCGGTATTTCGATACCGTCCAGGTAATAGACGTTTTCGTTAGGGGCACCACCTCGAATGATCACATCATTGCGAAAACCACCTACCGAACCGGATACTCCCGGTAGCGACTGCACCACCTTGGCGATATCATTGTTACCCCCAGGATAGGTGGCTATTTCCTCTGCAGATAGCTTTTGTATGGAAAGAGGCGTTTCCTCGATTTTTTCAAAGGGGTTGGCCGTTACCACTACTTCACCCAGCTCCGAAACAGATTCCTTCAGCTCAAAATTCAAATCAGGGATACCACCAGATTTAATCACAATATTGTACTTAATCACCGTTTCGTAGCCGATAAAGGAAGCCTGAACGCTGTAGGTTTTGGCAGGGATGTTTTTGACCGTATAAAAACCATTGTCATCTGTAATTGCACCGAGAGTGGTTTCCAGAATTTGCACGGTAGCTCCGGGAATGGTCTCTCCGGTTTTGGCATCTTTTACAGAGCCAGAGAGTTCTCCCTTGCCCTGAAAGGCGATGGCAAAATGAGATAACAATAAGGCAATACAGCAGATGAACAGTCTCACAGTCATGTTTCCTTTTTCTTTACGCTGGTAAATACGAAACAATAACACATTTACCTGTCAACTGTTTAAAGCTTTTGAGAGGAAGGTGTGAGGTTTTTTATAAAGCTTTGATGGTCAGATAAATGTAAGCTTCAATCACCCGTCCATTGAGCTATAAAACCGCGGAAAATCGACTAAGCATTTACCTCCAGATTCTGCGTGAGATAAAGCCTGGGAGCAAGGGCTCTATCAATTGGCCAAAGTAGGTTTTTGGCGTTTTCTCATCAATACCAAAGGATTCAGGTTCGTGATCGGGACAGGTATAGGTACCAAAGAGGATGTCCATTAAGGGAGATATGTTCGCATAGTTTCCTGCTTTCCTGTCCTTGTCATGATGCCAGTGATGCAGCTCAGGAGCCCCGATGAGTTTGCGCACAGCACCTATGGGCAGCCTTACATTTGAGTGAATATAAATGGCCCAAATACCTCTGAAAGCCACAAAACCAGCCAATGCCTCCAGTTGGAAACCCAGGACGAAGGCCGGGATGTTTATGAGCCCTATAGTATAGATTGAGTCCAGAGGGTGCTCGCGATGAGCCGCCAGCCAGTCGAGGTGTTCAGTACTGTGATGTACCTTATGAAAGCGCCAGAGGAACCCCACACTATGCTGTAGGCGATGCCCCCAGTAAATTAAGAAGTCACTCAGTGCCACCACCCAAATCATCTGTAGCCACAAAGGCATGCCGCTAAAGAAGGAGGTAATTTCACCAGGAACTAAATCTCTGAACCAATGACCAAAGTCACTCAATAACCACAGCACCAATCCACCCCAGAAAAGGTACTGCCCCAGGAAGAAGCAAAAGTCCATAAACCAGCGTGGGCGAAAGATCTTTTGCCCCGGCTTGGCCGGAAATACCTTCTCCATTGGCAGAAAGACCAAGGACATAAAGAGAAAACTCAATGCCGTGTCCTGAAGAAGCTTGAGTGCTGCCATAGGCTATTGGCGAGGTTTATTTTCAAGACTGTCCATTCTAATCCGTAGGGCCTTCTTCATCATCCTCATCAGGCTATCAGATAAATGCGTCTGATTAACACTGACCAATGACTTGGAAGAAACCATCAACATGAATCTCTTTTTAGCCAGGCTATCAATTTGTCTTACCATATCCATGGATATAGAATCCAGGGCATTTAACCGGTCACTATTGACAGAGTCCTGAAGATCAAAAGCTATTCGCCAGTCTTTGAACAGATTGAGGCTGAGTTTTTTGGCAATACCAGGTCCATCCACGGCTAATATAGACTTTGAAGAAGAAGCCAGGATGTTTTGACCCTCATATTCCTCAAGACTCAGGAGGGAATCGCTGTTATACTTAATTACAGGATCATCAGACTTGAATGACTCAAGGGCTATTAGCTGTGTCGCATTGACTGGTGCTTTCTGTGAGAAGTATCCGGATTTGTAGGCCACAAAGACTCCAATCAGGCCAGAGAAAAGACAGATAGTAAGAATACGGACATACTTTGAAGACATGAACGACACGCTGTTGACAAGTATTAGTGCTTCTAATCACGAAAAGGTAAGCACTAAAGTTGTGAGCGAACCTACTAAGTCACATTTCTTAAAGCAGTCTGCTCTCTGTTAACAAGCGTTTGTTGGCTTCACAGCTCAATTACCGTATTTAGTTTTGACTACTACAGTTCTGGCAATGAAATCATGTATGGCTCTTGATTTTTTGTTAGTCAACATGGATAAGATCTCAATAATGGTCCATATCAGTGGCAGGGAGCCCACGAAGGTCATTACCATCAGCCATTCAAATGTGTAATTAGCCATATCCATGGACATAAGGCTCCAATCCATCAGGTGTATTGCCAGTGTAAGGCCCAGTGGTACAATGTCTCGCATAAGTGCCTGCTTATAGGTGATGTCGGATTCATCTCGGTGGTTGACCACTTTAATGTCCATGACCATTTTACCCAGGGTTTGTCCACGATACCCATGCATGAGTATGGAGTAGGCATAGACCAATACTCAATCCAAAAGGGCATGCAGGTACCCGTAAGTGTCTATAGTGAATATCAGGACTACAGAAATGGGTATAAGTACAAAGCCATCAATAATGGCCGCGACAAACCGGGCACCGAAAGTCCTGTATTTGTCATTTCCCGGTGGCTCAGTGTACTTTAAGCGGTTTCTCAGTTTTGCTTTTTCCAGTATTTCCTCTGGTGTACCTTCTCCTCTTTTTTCAAGCTCCCGTGCTGCTGCAATTCTGGCTTCCTCCTCAAAGTTATGATCTCCTATCATTGCGGCCAGTTCCTCTGATTTCCTTCTTGTAAATCGTTCACTAAACCTATTGTAGCCGTTTGTGTCTTCCATATCAAGCTTCAACCTCTTTCAGAAATATCTTCTTGTCAGCCACAAAAGTGCCAAAGGGTAACAACGAAGCTACACCCGCCAGCATCATGGTACCAAAAGACCATTTCTTCTGCAGGGTGACGATCAGCACCCAAACACAATAAGCAACAAACAATACACCATGAGCGAGCCCCACAGGGTAGGTTGGTTCAGGGATCTCCCAGATATACTTTAAAGGGACACAAATGCCCATCAATAGTAAGTAGCTTATGCCCTCAAGCAGGGCCAGTAGTCTGAGAAATTTAATATGGTTCATGATGGGCTGCTGTTTGGGGCGAAGATAGACTTAGAAGTCTGACTCCTCAAACAATTGCCGATGGTTTTACAAGAGGATGTCTAAAAAGTAAACTTTCCGTCATGCTGAACTTGCCTGCCTGACTGCAAGCAGGTTTCAGTGTCTATATATGACTGAATATCAAGTAGAAGAGATTCTGAAATAAATTCAGAATGACTGGTTTTATGACTTTTGAGACATCCTCAAATGCTGATAAACAGCATTTTCGTCAATTGTTTATTTTTCTATGAATAATTCGGGTTTAACTGACATTATCGGTAAACTCATGAAACTATTAGAATCCACCATGTTCAACCGAATTTTTTCCCTTACCCTATTACTGCTGACCAGTCTTTCTCTGTCAGCCCAACAAATTCCTCAAACTGATTATCAAGATCTTAGGTATCGCATGATTGGTCCTTTCAGAGCCAGTCGTACTGTGGGAGGCGTAGGCGTTCCCTCACAACCGAATGTGTTTTATATGGGCGTCAACAATGGTGGCGTTTGGAAAACCGATGACTTTGGCCGTACCTGGAATCCGATTTTTGACAGCGCCCCTACGGGTTCTGTGGGTGATATTGCCGTATCAGCTACCAATCCCGACATACTGTATGTGGGCAGTGGGGAAGGCCTGCACCGACCAGACCTTGGGGTAGGAGATGGTATTTTTAAATCCACAAACGGAGGTAAGACCTGGGAGCATATTGGCCTGAACGATGTACAGCAGGTGGGGCGCCTGGTGATTCATCCTACCAACCCGGATATTGTATTTGTGGCTGGCTTGGGGCACCCTTATGGTGCCAACGAAGAGCGTGGTGTCTTCAAGACTATCGATGGTGGTAAAACCTGGAAAAAGGTATTGTATATCAATCATAATACCGGAGCCATTCAGGTAGAGTTTGATCCGAATAATCCTCAGGTGCTGTTTGCGGACATGTGGGAGCATCAGGAAGGACCCTGGGAGAATGCCCGTTTCTCAGGTCCCAACAGTGGATTGTATAAGTCGACCGATGGGGGAGAAAACTGGCGAAAGATCACCCGGGGACTGCCCACCGCAGCAGACGGGCTGGGCAGAATAGGGGTAGGCATTGCTCCCTCAAATTCCAATATCCTGTTTGCTACGGTAGATGCCAGAAAAAACGGAGGGATTTACAAAAGTGAAGATGCGGGAGAAAACTGGAAGCTCGTCAATACACAGCGCAGACTTTGGGGCAGGGGCGGTGATTTTGCTGAGATCAAAATCCACCCCCAAAACCCTGACAAGCTTTATGTAGGCAATGTCGCTTCCTACACTTCTGACGATGGAGGCAAAACCTGGATGTCGCTCAAAGGTGCCCCCGGAGGGGATGATTATCACCGTATCTGGATCAACCCAAACAATCCGGATATCATGCTTTTTGTGGCTGATCAGGGAGCGGTAGTCACCGTGAACGGGGGAAGAACCTGGAGCTCCTGGTATAATCAGCCCACTTCTCAACTCTATCATGTGGCTACCGACAATCAGTTTCCATACTGGGTTTATGGTGGACAGCAGGAGAGTGGTGCCATTGGAATGGCCAGCAGGGGCAATGGAGGGCAGACTACTTTCAGAGAGTTTTTGGGAGTAGGTTCCGATGAGTATGCTTATGTAGCACCGGACCCTAAAGATCCCAATATCATCTATGGTGGCCGGGTGATGAAATTCAACAAAAAGACGGGCCAGTCACAGAATGTGGCCCCTGAGGCTTTGCGTTCGGGTAAGTACCGCTTTGTGCGTACCATGCCTCTTATGTTTCATCCTGCCGATGATAATATGCTGCTCTTTGCGACCAATGTACTCTGGAAAACCATGAATGGAGGACAAAGCTGGGATGTTATCAGCCCTGACCTGACCTATGAGCAGCCTGAGGTACCGCCTAGCGTGGGTGACTTCAAAACTGCTGAAATGGAGAACATGGCGCGAAGGGGAGTGATTTATGCGGTAGGGCCCTCAGCTCTTGATGTAAAGACCATTTGGGCCGGTACGGACGATGGCCGGGTTCATCTGACAAAGAATGGTGGTAAAGACTGGACGGAAGTCACGCCTCCAGCGATGAAGTCATGGGAAAAAGTATCGCAGATTGATGCTAGTCATTTTAATGCTCAGAGTGCCTACATCGCTATCAATGCCATCAGGAGAGATGACATGAAGCCCTATATCTACCGCACAAAAGACGGAGGTAAAACCTGGGATTTGATCACCAGGGGCCTGAACCCGAATGGTCCGGTGAATGTGGTGCGGGAAGACCCGCAGCAACCCGGACTACTCTATGCCGGTACAGAACGGGAGGTGTACTTTTCAGTGGATGATGGTGAAAACTGGCAATCGCTCAGAAACAATATGCCTGCGACCTCTATCCGTGATTTGGTGATTCATGAGAATGATTTGGTAGTCGGAACCCATGGTCGCTCTATCTGGATACTGGATAATGTGGCGCCTCTAAGACAAATGAGTAACCGAGGAAACTCGGGTTTCTACCTTTTTAAGCCCTCTACGGCCATCAGGGTAAGGGATAATATGTTTTCGGATACTCCATTGCCTCCGGAAGAACCTACCGGTGAGAACCCTCCGGATGGCGCTATACTGGATTATTACCTGGGCAAGGCGATGAGCTCTGTGAAAGTAGAAATCCTTGATAAGGATTTTAAGGTCATTCGAACATACTCCAGTGCTGATCAGCCAGAAGTGGTAGATACGACCTCATTGGCGCATCCGACTTATTGGATCAAACCGGAACAGAAACCAGGTACTTCAGGTGGGCATCATCGATTTGTCTGGGACCTTAGGCATGAGCCTCCGCAAGGCGCCCGAAGGCAGTTTGCAATTGCCGCAGTATATAAGAGCACCCCAAGCGGCCCTCTTGGCCCCTTTGTTCAACCTGGAGTATATCGCGTCAGAGTAAGTGCTGAAGATCATGTAATGGTGCAATCATTTTTTGTAACCATGGACCCTCGCGTGAGTATTAGCGATCAGGCCCTGCAGCAGCAGACAGATTTGAGTATGGCCTGTTATACTGCATATCATGAACTTGAGGCAATGCGTGTTGCGATTGACAGGATGGGTACAACAACGGACGCACAAAAAGCTTTTCGGGGGAATGGCAGGGTAGGTAATCCTGATACCATGTACGGAAGCATTCGCAGTACTCCGGCAGATAGTGAAACGGTTGTGGGCCTTCAGCAGAAATTTCTGTTTATGATGAACCTCCTGCAGGCTGCTGATATGGAGCCTACTAGTCAATCTAAGGATGCTGTAACGATCCTACAGCAAACACTGGCAGCTATGAAGAAAAGATGGGAGGGGTTGAAGTGAAGATATAGTCGTTGGAGGCTGGGTTAGATAGGGCACGCTTTAGAAAAGCGCGTCACTGTAATTTTTTTTGACGTGGCGCGCTTCTCTGAAGCGTGCCGATCTACATGCCTACAGACATACGAGTATGGCAATTCTATTTCGATAAGACACTTGTCCCTATCCTCGTAAAAGCCAGCCCCGCTTCTCCGAAGCGTTCTTATCTATCTATGCAGTTCTATTCTCGCTGCATGCCGATCTGGTGAATTGTTGCTAAAAAGCCCATCCGCCCACTACACTGACTAACCGCATATAAAGTCAGGTTATTCTTTTCGGCATGAAAGTAGTAGTATTGAAGACCTAATTATAAACTTCTATGAAACTCAGATTTTTATCGGTGTTGATGATGTCGGCAATGCTGTCATCTACAATCACCAACTCACAAGCCCAGGACAAGCTCAAGAACATGCCGGGCTATGATCAATACAGCAAGATTGCCCCTCAAATCCGTACCTCCGTGAAGTCAGGGCAGATCTTTGCTACCTGGAGTGAAGACGGCAAGTCTTTTACCTATAACCAGGACGGGAGGCAGTGGCGTTATGATGTGAGATCAAAAAAGGCCTCCGACATCGGGAAAGCTGAAAGACCTCAAAGAAGAAGATTCAACCGTCCTGCCAGAGGGAGACAGTATGCCTCAGCGGATTCACCTGATGGTACGATGAAGGCCTTTACCAAAGACCGCAATATGTACGTCAGCAACCTTGATGGCAGCAATGTACGGGCCCTTACTACTGATGGTAATAGCGACAATCAAATCAAATATGGCATTGCCACCTGGGTATATGGAGAAGAACTGCGCCAGACGACTGCCATGTGGTGGTCTCCTGACAGCAAGAAAGTTGCCTTCTATCGCTTTGAAGAAAAGCATGTAGATAAATACTATGTTTTGCTCAATCAGGTAGAGCTCTATGATTCACTGGAGGTGATGTCTTACCCAAAGGTAGGTGCTCCCAATCTTCCGGTAGACCTGATGGTTTATGACCTGGAAACTAAGAAAATGACAAAAATGGATACCAGGGATGGTAAGCCATTTGAAGACGGTGCAATCGGTACCTACCTCTATGGCATGGACTGGACTCCTGACGGCAAAGAGCTGCTTTTTCACAGCACCAACCGCAAGCAAGACATCATGGAGTACAAAGCTGCCGACCCAGGCACGGGTAAAACCCGCGTGGTGGTGAGAGAAGAATGGTTGCCAAGCTTTACCCGTAACACGCCTGAAATCAGAATTCTTGAAGATGGGCAACGCTTTGTATGGGCCTCTGAAAGAACCGGTTTTAACAACTACTACCTCTACAACTTCGATGGCACGTTAGTCACTCCATTAACACAGCATGGAGTGGAGGTGTCGAATATTGTGGAAATAGACGAGGATGCCGGCTATATGTACTATATGGCACGTACCGGTGAGAATCATATGAAAATGCAGCTGCACCGAGTTAAGCTGGATGGCACACAGGATACCCGTATGACCGACCCGGCTTATAACCACAGAGTGAGCATAGCTCCTGGTGGAAAGCATTTCATTGATATTGCACAAACACATGATATCCCCCCGTTTACCAACCTGGTGGACAGAAAAGGTAAGGTAGTAGCGGAATTGGTGAAGAGCGACATGTCAAAGTTTGAAAAGCTCGGTCTGAAAAAGGTAGAGGCTTTTACCTTTACTGCAGCAGATGGTAAAACAGAGCTGCATGGCCTGTTGCATTTCCCATCCAACTTTGACCCCAATAAAAAGTATCCACTCATTCTGGCAAACTATGGTGGCCCGGCTACCAACGAATTCAGAGAAACTTTTACACTGCCTAGTTCCCTGACTGAGTATGGTTTTCTGGTAGTAGACATTGACGGACGTAATGTGCGTGGACGCGGTAAGAAACTACTCGATGAGATTTATGGAAAGATGAGTGTCGTGGAGCAAGATGACTTTGCAGAAGGAGTAAAATCACTCTATAACCGACCTTATTTTGACAAGGAGCGGGTAGGCGTATATGGTACTTCTTATGGAGGAACTACCTCCGCAGCCAGTATTTTCAGACACCCTGATGTATACCACGCTGCCGTTGTGAATTCAGCCGTGACGGATTGGACCAACTATGACAATATCTACACCGAGCGATTCATGAATACCATTGAAAATAACCCTGAAGGCTATGCTGATGCGAACCTGATGCGTTATGCCAAGGATTTCCAGGGAGAGATGATGATCTATTTTGGTACAGCAGATAACAATGTGCATCCTTCCAATTCACTACAGTTGATTCAGGCCCTGCAAAGAGCCGGTAAGAGTATTGAGGTTCAGGTAGGACCAGACAGAGGTCACACTGCCGTGAATACAGACCGTATGATGGAGTTCTTTATTCAGCACCTGGTGCTCGATAATGGAATGCCCATCAATATCAAGAGATAAGACAGGTTCGTCTATAGCTGAACTTCTGTATTGGTAATTGAGAAATGATTGCCTTCAATAATATCAAATCCCTGCTGAGCGGGGATTTTTTTATGAACTGAAGGTTGTTATTGGCGTCCGCAAAGACTTTCCGTCAAACTTATGTTAAACCTCTTTGGATAGGTTGAAAATTCTCTTCCAGACTTTCTGCAATTGAGCGGTGACTTGCGTTCAACCCTAAACACCTAAACACCTAAACACCTAAACACTTTTTAACCTCAATCAAAGTCAAGCTGCATCTTTTCTATTCTGTCTGATAGCTTCTCGTTGGTATATTTTTCCCTGAGCCTGTCTACCATGATAGGGAAGCAGAGTGGCGTGGGTTTTAGTAGTTTTTTCACAACAATTTCCTGTTCATTGATGCGCTCAAGAGACTCAGTCAATCGGGATTTCTCAAACTGAAGAGATAGTACCTCTTCTTGTGCCTGCTGCATCAACAGGTTCTCCGGGTCATAGTCCTTAAATACCTTAAAGATCATGCTGGAGGATGCCTGCAGGTGCTTGCTGGTAATGCCTTTGCCGGGGTATCCCTGAAAGATTAGTCCCGCAATGGTGGCTATGTCGCGGAATTTACGCTTGGCCAGTTCGGTGTTATTAATGCTGGCATAGATGTCATCCAACAGGTTTTCCTGCGAAAAAAGATCCAGTTCCAAAAAGTCCTCAATCTCAATCTCCTGATCAGTCAGCAACTCCAGACCATAGTCATTGGAGGCGATAGAAAAGCTGATGGGCTGGCTGACGCTAATGCGATAAGCAAGCAGGGCCGCCAGTACTTCGTGAATGTATTTGCCCTCTAAAGGGTAGATGTAGATGTGAGTGCCTTCATCAGATCGCAGTTGCTCTACCAAAAGCTGATTCGATTTCGGGATTAGCGAAAACTCCTGCTGTTTTTCAAGCAGTGGTTTCAGAGCCTGCATTTCCGGTCCTTCATATATGCCTTTGGAGGCATCTTCGAGCTTCAGTCTCAGCCCTACCGAAAGGAGAGAGGTAAATGACGCCTTGCCACCGCCCCAGCGAGGAATGGGCCCTGTTTTTTTCTTTGACTTTCTTACCTGGGCGGTCATGTCCTTTACCCGGATCAGTTCCAGGTTCCTGCCTGCAAACCAAAAAGTATCACCCGGCTTCAGCCCTGCGATAAAAATCTCTTCCACCGTACCGATGTACCCGCCTGTTTGGTAGCGTACCTTAATCATCGGGTCTGAAACAATGGTGCCCATTGACATACGATGCCGCATGGCCGTTTTGCGGCTGTTGACCTTGTATTGGCCATTCGGTTCTATTTCTACCTTGGCATATTCGTCATAAGCACTCAGTGAGTTCCCTCCGGTGGTGATAAACTCGAGGCACCACTGCCATTCCTTCAGGGTCAGCTCATGATAGGCGTGCGTGGTTTTAACATGAGCAAATGTTTCCTGTTCATAAAAGCCAGGACCTACGGCCAGGGTAATGAGATATTGTACCAGTACATCGATGGACTTGGTCAGGGGAATACGATTCTCAAACTGCTTTTTGGCAATGGTTTCTTTCAATACAGCAGCCTCGATTAGTTCCAGGGAATGGGTGGGGAGAAAATATATTTTGCTGGTAGCTCCCGGCTGATGACCACTTCGGCCTGCCCGCTGAAAGAAACGGGCGATTCCTTTGGGGCCGCCCACCTGTATGACCATATCCACGGGTCTGAAGTCTACCCCCAAATCCAGGCTGGATGTACATACCACGCATTTGAGTTTGCCGGCATGCAATGCCTCTTCTACCCATTGCCTTACCTTGGTATCCAAAGAACCATGGTGCATGGCTACCAGACCGGCATATTCGGGCATCTTGTCCATCATTTTCTGATACCAGATTTCCGTTTGCGACCGCACATTGGTAAACATCAGGGTAGAGGTGTTCTCCTCGATAATCGGCTTGATCCGATGCATAAGGTTAATGCCCAGATGACCAGCCCAGGGAAGCGATTTTACTGACCTGGGGATGATGGATTCAATCTCAATCTGCTTGTCTACATTGGCACGGATAATAGCCGCTTCTTCGAAAAGATCGCCCAGTAACACCTTAGCAGCCTGCTGTAGATTGCCGATGGTGGCTGATACAGCCCAGGTTTTAATAGGAGTTTCCTGCAGGTGACGCATATAGGCCATAGCCAGCTCCATTTGTACCCCTCGCTTACCACCAATCAGCTCATGCCATTCATCTACAATCACGGCCTTTACATTGCCAAAGGTCTTTGGAGCGTCCTTTTGGCTTAGCAATACATGAATACTTTCTGGCGTAGTCACGATGGTTTGTGGCATACTACGCTTTTGCTTTTGCCGCTCGCTTTGTGAAGTGTCACCCGTGCGTAAACCGATGTTCCAGCCCAGGTTGAGGTCATCATTTACCTCATTCATAGCGGCACAAATGTCCTTGGCGAGTGCCCGAAGGGGGGTGACCCAGATGATTTGAAGACCTTTGGCCTTTTTTGGGTTAGCCAGTGCTTCCAAAACACAGCCGAGCCATATAGCATAAGTTTTGCCACTACCCGTAGGCGCATTCAGCAAGCCACTCTTACCGTTTAGGTAGGCACGCCAGGTCTCTTTCTGAAAAGAAAAGGCCGTCCAGCCATTATCCTTAAACCAACCCTCGGCAATGCTGATGTCCTGACTCATGTTTCTTGTAAGCCATACAATTTGAGTAAATCCTTCAATTCCTCCAAGGTGTTGGCATCCTCAGACTTCTTATCTTCTCTCCAGCTTGCTATTCTCGGTAAACGCAGGACCACCCCTGATTTATGTCTGGAAGATTCATTGATGCCCTCAAAGGCGAGTTCAAACACCAATTCCGCTCTAACTGTTCGTACCGGACCAAATCGTTCCAGGGTGTTTTGTTTTACAAATTCGTCTACCCTTCGGATTTCGTCATCTGTCAGGCCTGAATTGGCCTTGGCAAATGGAACCAGCAGGTCTCCCTGCCATACCCCAAAGGTGTAGTTCGTATAAAGGTTGACTTTCCGGTCCTGTCCCTTTTGCGCATAAAGCATCACTCCATCAATGGTTAAAGGGGTAGTTTTCCATTTCCACCAATCTCCGGGCCCAGGACATTCCTCATAGGTAGACGATTTGCGTTTAAGCATAAAACCCTCTGCGAATCGCTGGCGTGCTGTTTCTTTCAGTTCAGACAGTTTATCCCAGTTTTTGGACACCACCAGGGGGGAAAGCATGGTCCCTGGTATGGTTTCTTTGAAAAGTGTTTCCAGCAGTACTCGTCTTTCCTGCATTGGCCGTTGGCGATAGTCCTCCCCACCAAACTCCATGATGTCATAGACCATCAGGTGAACAGGCGCTTTTTGGATGATGTTTTTGGTCAGGTTCTTCCGTCCGATCCGACTTTGTAACAATGCAAAGGGAAGTGGTTTTCCATCCCTGAAAGGAAGAATCTCACCATCCAGTACGGTACCTGATGGCAGGTGATCTTTCAGGATATGGAGTTCAGGGAATTTTTCAGTGAGAAGCTCCTCTCCACGCAACCAGATATAGATATTATTGTTGCGAATAACCACCTGTCCGCGAATTCCGTCCCATTTCCATTCCACCTGCCAGTCATCCAGTGGACCAAGCTCCTCAGGAGACCTTTCCAGAGGGTGGGCTAGCTGAAACGGGTAGGGTTTAGAGTCATCATCATGATCATCCTTGTCAAGAATCAGCTCCTGGAAAGTAGTGCTGAGCGGTGTCCAGTTACGGGTGATGCGATGGGCAATTACGACTTTGTCGATATCAAACTGCTCCGCAATAGTTCTTACAACCAGGTTTTGAGAAACATCAATGCGAAAACCACCGGTGATAAGCTTGTTGAAAACCAGTCGTTCCTCCCTGCTTAACCTTGTCCAGGCATCCAGAACAAAGGCTTTTTTATGATCCTCATCTTTATTTTGCAGGTTATTCAGGTCTGCAATCCATTGGCTTAAGCCTAAGTTATGTTCTTCTGTGGGGTCAGGCAGGAGCAAGGCAATTGTCTCTGCCAAATCACCCACCATGTCATAAGATTCCTGAAAGAGCCAGTCCGGTAGTTGAGCAATTTCACCAGCCCAGTTCCGGATCAGGGTGGTGTTGACTTGCCTTTTCGGTCTTCTATCTGTAAAGAGAGCCAGTGTCCAGAGCTTGTCCTCATCACTCACTCCAGCAAAGTAATCCTTCAGTATGGCCACTTTATCGTTGGCCTTGTTGGTTTGATCAAGCGCAGAAAACAGTTGGGCGAATGCCTTCAAAACATATTAGAAACTTGCTTTATAGTCTATACGCATTTGCTGCTCTTTAAGCTCACCGGCAACCGTAGTGATGGTCTGAACGCCACCATTTATATAGGCCCGGTTCTTTTTAAGACGAATCAAAAAGCAATATTCTCCAGCTCCCAGGTCCATTTGATAGAAACCACTCTTATTGGGTTTTACAATATATTTAGGGGCAACATTCTCCTTTTTGAGCTTCTTCAGGTTATAAAAGGTGATGCCATCTTCCTGATAGGCAGTAGCTTCTATTTTTTCCTTAAAATCAGCAGTATAAACAAGAATCTCATTTCTTGCTACTTCCGGTTCTCTGGGCTCTACTCCGGGTGAAGGCATAAAGTCCCCTTCATACTTCAGCACCTTGCCATAAAAGCCTGATATGATGGTGGGTTCAACAATGTTCTTCTTAATACGAACTTGATATGTAAAGTAAAAATCCTCCTTTTGAGGAGTGTTCTTCTTTTTACAGCTTCCCAGCGCAAATATTGCGATGAGTACCAGTGAGAGAGTCTTTAGTTTCATAGAATCGTTCAGTTGTGACTGATACAGACAGCGAATTAAGTAAAAAAAAAGCTATCCACGTTTAGTCGGGTGACTTTTGATTTCAAAGAGAGGAGCTTCTAAGCGGATTTTACGATTCTTAACCTCATTTAACCAGCTTTAACCCTTTTTAAGAGCCCTTTTCGATGGTGACAATCTAATTTTATTGAAACCAAAATTGAGCCTTATGAAGAAGCGTTTACTCCTCAGTATTATTGTTATGTCTTGCATTTACTGTGCCAATGTAAATGGCCAGTCTCAAAAGGTCGGATATCTGGCCGTAGATCGTGTACTGATATTGATGCCTGAAATGGATGCCATCAGATCTGAATTGCAGGATTTTCAGGGAAAGATCAATAGCCAGATTCAAGTGAAATATGAAACCATTCAAAATAAGGTAAAAGATTACGAGACTCTGGTTGGAGGTCTTGATCAGGAAGCCATACTTGCGCGTGAAAGAGAATTAGAAAGTCTGGATCGGGATCTTCAAAAATACCGACTTGATGCACAACAGGCTTCAGCTCAAAAAGAGAATAAGTTGATGGAACCGGTTTATAAGAGAATTCAGGAGGCCATAGATGCTGTGGCCAAAGATGAAGGCTTTGGGCGAGTGTTCAGAGCTGAAACCATGCTTTATATTGGAAATGCAGTGGATATTTTTGAATCAGTGCTTAAGAAGCTGGAAATTGATTTACCGAAGGAAGAGAACTGAAAAAGCAATTGTACTATAAAAAGTGTTAGTGTCCTTTATCAAGTCAGGTCACTGATTAAAGAGGTCCCTGTCAGGCCGGCAATCCTTCAGCGAGCCGTTTTTCAGCAATAAAACTCTTATCGAAGGAGAGTTTCTTTAGCGTATTTGACTTTCGATCGATAGCTCTCCAAAAAGGGGGCACCTCTGCCAGGTCTTTGCCTGCTTCAATTTGCTCATGAGCAAATTCTGCCACAGTACGTAGAAATATCCCCGTGGTAACCGGGCAAGTATATTCGGCACCATATTCATTGGCCAGGTCTGTTCTTATCTTCTTTACATCAGTTCCATAACCTTGCGGTATTTGCCTGAGATAATCAGCGATAATATGCGGAGTGGCAATAAGCATTTGCGCACCAGCCGGGATATCAGCGAAGTCTTTATCGATTTGCTTTATCAGATGGGGCTTGTCTGAATTGTATTTTTCTTCCCAGGATTTGGTCATGTCCCAATTTACTCACATTTGATTGAAGCACAATTGCTAATCAGTTGACGGCTTTTCAAAAGATTATGGACCCGGTTTTGAGCATTTATGCCTCTGGTTCTGAGTTTTTTTGTATAAACTGAAAAATATGGGCTTGTTTTTTATGAAAAACTTAACAAAAACGTAATAATTAGCTTTTAAGGGTTAATATTTTGGTTATTGTGGATACGTTTGCGTAAAAATAGAGAGAATAGGGTGTTTTGAAAATTGCTTTCAATTACTTTTACGGTATGAGAATTGAGATACCCAGGGAAGTAGAACGTTTTGGACATGTAATGTTCCATGATGTGCAGAAAGTATATGAATTGGATGCGGGATTGAAGCATAAACGCAACGAATCTAAGGACAGTGACAGGAGGGTGATTCGGAGGATTTCCTACGAATCTTTGCAGCATGTTCAGGAGCAAATGGCCGTTGTCGTGCCGATCAAAGATGAAAAAATCAAGCTGATTGAAGGAGTCCTTTCAGGAATTCCTCACCATTGCCTGGTCATCATAGTTTCTAATAGCAAGAGGGAGGGTATAGATCGCTATAAGATTGAGAAAGAAGCGCTGGAACACATTGGCAGGTTTACCAAGAAAGACATGTTTGTGGTGCATCAGAAAGACCCCAAATTGGCCAAAGCCTGTAAAGATGCAGGTTATGACCACATTTTAGGCGATGATGGTCTGGTGAGAAATGGAAAAGCTGAGGGAATGATTTTGAGTACTATACTGGCCAATCTCTGTGGTAAGAAGTATATCGGCTTTATTGACTCAGATAACTACTTTCCGGGAGCCGTACATGAATATGTACAGGAATACAGTGCCGGTTTCAGGCATGCCAAGTCAGATTTCTCCATGGTGAGAATTGCCTGGCACAGCAAGCCTAAGATCGTAGAGTCTCACTTGTTTTTTGCCAAACGAGGCCGTGCTTCTGAACATACCAATAAAATGCTCAATAACCTCTTGAGTAGCTATACCGGCTATGGAACGGAGATTATCAAAACGGGCAATGCCGGAGAACATGCCATGAGTATGAAACTGGCTTTGAACATCGATTACTCCTCAGGTTACTCTATTGAACCCTTCCACTATATCAATGTATTGGAGCGTTTTGGAGGTATTGTGGAGAGTCCTATGCCGGAAGCAGCTACCAAAAAGGGGATAGAATTCTTTCAGATAGAATCGCGTAACCCACACTTACATGAGGTGAAGGGAGAGGAGCACGTGAAGTCTATGAGCCGTGAAGCCATGGAATGTATTTATCGATCACCTATTTGTCCTGAAGAGCTAAAACAGGAAATTCTGGAAGATTTGAGAAACCGGGGCGTATTGAAGAAGACTGAAAAAATGTCTGAAACCATTCGCTACTATCCGGCCCTGACAAAGGTGGATATGCGCAAGTTCAGAAAGGTGATAGAAAATGAGCCTTATGCCGAGTATTTACAGCTTGACCTGAAGGGCTATAAACACCTGAATGGAGTGAATGGACTTATGCGGGAAAAGGTGGTCACTACAGACCACCTGCCCAAGGGAGATAATTTCCTGGAGGTGAAGTGACTCAAAGGATAGATGTTGAACGATCAAATTTTAAGTGTTGATAAACAGGTGTGAGCACCCTGTCTGATTAAAAAAAATGACTAAGAAAAAGATACTTTTTACTGACTTGGACGGCACGCTGCTGTCTCTGAATAATTACTCATTTCAGCAATCGTTGAGCGCAATCGAGGATTTGAAAGCAGCTGGTATTTCAGTGGTTTTCTGTAGCTCTAAGACAAGAGCGGAGCAGGAGTATTATCAGGAGGCACTCGGGCTGAATGAGCCTTTTATTGTTGAAAATGGCTCCGGGGTATTTATACCGCGGGGGTATTTTCAAAAACCCATTGCATGGAATACCTATGTTACTGACAGGTATGAGGTCATTCCATTTGGCAAGAGCATTTCGCATGTAAGAAAAGCCATATCCAGCAAGCGAGAAGAGCATGCCCTGGATTTTGTGGTGTATGCAGACTTACCTGTGAGGGCTGTGGCTGATCTTACCGGCTTGGATGAAGAAGGTTCGGTAAGGGCCATGCAACGGGATTTTTCAGAAACTATTCTGAAAGGCGAGGTAACAAGCCGCTTTATAGAGCAACTGGATGTTGAGGGATACCATAATATCCCAGGCAGTAAGTTCCAGACGATTGTAAGCAAAACTGCTGATAAGGGCAGGGCAGTGAATGTACTTAGTGCACTCTATAAGACAGAATTTGGGGATATACTCACCTATGGACTGGGTGACAGCCAAAACGATGAAGCCATGCTGGCAGCTGTGGATCACCCGTATCTTGTTCAGCGTCCTGATAACTCATGGATCGATCTAAACAATGTACAAGCCAAGGGCCTTGCGGGGGTTGGGCCCGAAGGTTTTTCCAGGCTGGTAAAGGAGATATTGGAATAAAGAAACTAAGCGTACCGAATTATCAATACCAATACTATTACAACTATAATTAACTATGCTGCCCGGGAGTGAAGACCCGGGCAGGGCTCTTTGACTTCAATAGAGGAGGAAGTCTCTGTATGCAGGAAGCCGGCCCCAGGGGTCGGCTTCTTCAGTTTAAGTAAGTGATTGCGAAGGAGCCGCCAGGCGACTGCGGCAATCTCCCAAAGGAAGTTCGGGTATTTAGCACAGAGGTCGTGACCATAAGATCGCCTGCCTGGGGTAGACGGGTCGCGCTGCGCTCGCAATGACTATCTATAACAGGTATAAAAAAAGAGGTTTAACATCCCGGGCCCTAAGACCTGAAATATTAAACCCGGATTATGCGTTGGAACTTTGTTATGAGTAGATAAGTCACACAGAATCAGGGAGTTTTATTGATTTATGCATAGCACCGCTATGGTTAAATCAAAAAACTCATTCATTTTATTGATTCACAGTGAGTTATCTACGGAATAGATTTTCTAATGCATATTCCGGATTAAACCTCCAAATGAAACCGGCTATCGCCTTAGTTCCAGAAATCTTTAAGTATGGTGGCCTTTTGCGTAATCTCCACACCGCCCATTTCAAACTTCACCGTGTAGTCACCCGGTCCGACAGGAGAGAAGACATATTTGGACTGAGCCACCCTCGCCTTAATGGCTTCCTCTGAGAAACCGAAACGTTTGAAACGCTCTGCCATTCTTTCCAGCTCTCGTTTGGTGCGCTCTCTTACAATCTTGTTCATACCCCAGATCTGGTGGTTCAACCCGGCCTTGGCCTCAATTTCAAACTTGTTGATCTCGCGGGTGCCCTGATAAACAGTGATATTAGCAGTTCCTGCTGCCTGAGCATAAAAATGCATATGCACTCCGGGAGCACGGCTTTCGCCATTGTAGTTGGTATAAGCTGAGTTACTGCTCATGCCTCGGTTCCACTTAACTGCCGGCTGAATGGCCATCATATGGGCTGCTTTGCCCATTACGTCCGAGGTCAGCTCCTGAAGAGGGCTGATGTCAGCAATATAGATACCTCGGCCGTGAGTGGCTACTACGAGTTCGTTCTCTCTTGGATGAATCACCATGTCGTACATAGGATTGCTCGGCAGGTTGTTCGTTAGTTTGGTCCAGTTACTACCGGCATCCAGACTGGCATATACTGCCATATCAGTACCTAAAAAGAGCAGGTTTGGATTTTTGTGATCTTCACGGATTACGTTCACAGGCTCATCAGGCAGGCCGTTGGTGATGGATGTCCAGGTCTTGCCAAAATCGATAGTCTTGTAGGCATAGGCTTTGAAATCATCCCTTCTCATGGCCGTATAAGTCAAATAGGCTGTGCCCGGGTAGTGAGCAGAGGCTTCAATACGGCTCACCCAGGCACCGGGGTTATTTGGAATGTTGTCATTCAATAGCTTCCAGGTACGGCCACCATTAGTGGTTACCTGTACATTGCCATCATCTGTACCAGCCCATAGTTCTCTTGGATCAATCGGTGATTCTTCCAGGGCTGTAATCGTACAATACTGGATATTACCCGTTCCTCCAATCTTCACAGAATCCTGGGTGGTCAGGTCATCACTGATCGCTTCCCAGTTTTCTCCACGATAAGTCGACTTCAGTACCTTGTTACCGGCATGATAGATCACATCTGAATCGTGCTGTGATACAATAATAGGAGAGTTCCAATTCCAGCGCATGCCTCTGTGCAGCGAACTCACAAGACTGGTGGTTTCACCGGTTTCCATATCTACTCTTTGAATAGGAGCAAACTGAAATTCATTGTACAAAAAGCGGTTGTTAGACTTGTCAGGCACATTGTACATGCCGTCACCACCACCTACGCGCATCCAGTGCTCCATTCTGATAGGGCCGCCAGTTCTGGTGGTGCTTGGTCCTCTAACGGAACCGTTGTCTTGCAGACCTCCATAAACATTATAGGGATAAGCCATATCTACATCTACCTGATAGAACTGTGCCAAAGGCAATTCATCAGGGTGATACCAGTTTTTACCACCATCATAAGTAATGCCCATTCCGTGGTCGTAGCCGAGCAGCATATGCTTTGAATCGGCAGGGTCTATCCACATGGCGTGGTTATCACCTCCGAAGTTAAAAGGACGAACCCAGGTTTTACCACCATCGGTGGTTTCCCATACGCGAATACCGAGCACATATACATGGTCAGCATCATTCGGGTCTACGCGCACCTGCTGGTAGTAGTAAGAAGGGTATCCACCTACATCTTCACCATCAGGGTTGATTTTTTTCCAGGTCTTGCCTCCGTCACCAGAGCGATACATCTCTGTACCTACCACTTCCTGTCCTCTTTTGAGTGGAATACCCACTTCCAGCATGCGTTTTCTTTCTTCGAAATCCATGCCCGGTACATTCACATTCTCCACATTGGCATACACCACTTTAGAGTTGCCCGGAGCATAGGCTACACCAATTCTTCCCAGAAAACCACCGGGAAGTCCGCCTCCAAGCTTGGTCCAGCTTTTACCACCATTCGTAGACTGGTAAATGCCACTGCCATGTCCACCTTCGTTGAAGGTCCATGGAGTTCTGATTTTATCGTAAGCTGCGGCAATAAGTGTATTAGGGTTGCCTGGACTCATGGTCACATCAACCACACCGATGAATTTGCCATCGTCACGTTTCACTTCCAGCACCTTATTCCAGGTACGGCCACCATTGGTCGTTTTATAAAGTCCTCTTTCGGGGTTGTCCGAGTAGAGGTGTCCCAGAACAGCTGCATAGACTGTATTGGAGTTTTTTGGATCGATCAGAATCCGGCCGATATGACCAGATTGAGGGAGCCCCATATTTTTCCAGGATTTACCTCCGTCAGTAGACTTGTAAATGCCATTTCCCCAATAAGAACTACGCGAGTTATTGGCTTCGCCAGTACCCACCCACACTGTGGCAGTATCACGCTGGTCTACAGCTACCGCACCGATGGAAACAATGCTCTCCTTATCGAAAAGTGCCTCCCATGAAATACCATTATTGACAGTTTTCCACAGGCCCCCTGAGGCAGTGGCGGCATAGAATACTTTGTTAGCTTTCTCTACCACGGCAAAGTCGACATAGCGTCCACCCTGACGTGTTGGGCCAATAGATCGGAAATGGACATTATCGGCAACATTGGCCGGTATTTGCTGTGCATTGAGGTCCATCACAGCTACTGCTATAACCACTACAAACAGGAGTGATCGCTTGATGCTTTTAGTTAGATTCATTGTTGGAATTAAGGGTTTGAAGCGTTCGAAAATACTTCAAAACAGATGGAGAACAAAAGTGCTGAGGGAAGATTATATGAATGGTCACCTGCGCTGAAGCTTCGGTAACCAAAGGTCACTTGGAGAGATCGGAGGGAAATATATTTGCCTGTTTGGGGCGAAGGGGGGAGTTACTATTAGAATCCACGGAAAGGGACAAAATCAGGAGATATGATTTTAATCAGGTTTATATCAGAACTCTATCAGCTACAGCTTGTTATTTAAGCAGCTATTTTGTGCTAACAAAACAGATCAAAATGTCAGAATATATACCAGCCGCTGAGGCGGTCAAAATCATTCAATCTGAAGATAGTGTGTTTATACACACCGCTGCGGCCACTCCCAATACCTTGGTGGATGCCATGGTTGATCGAGCAGATGAATTAAGAGGTGTTGAGATTTTTCACCTGCATACGGAAGGAGAAGCAGGCTATACCAAACCGGAGTATTCAAAAAGCTTCCATACCAACTCGCTCTTTATCGGTGGCAATTGCCGTAATGCCGTGGGAGATGGAGGAGCAGATTTTATTCCGTGCTTTCTCAGCGAGGTGCCCATCATGTTTCGCAGAAAGGTAATCCCTATCAATGTGGCCCTGATTCAGGTTTCTCCACCTGACCGGCATGGTTTTACCTCATTGGGAGTTTCCGTAGATGCAGCACTGGCGGCCGTGGAGATGGCTGATAAGGTGATTGCCCAGGTAAATCCTAATATGCCGCGCACTCATGGAGATGGCTTGGTACATGTGAGAAACTTCAACGCCATGGTGTGGAGTGAAGAGCCCATTTTTGAAATGGCCGCGCACGCCCTTACCGAAACAGAAAAAAGCATAGGTGAGCATATTGCCACCATGATTGATGATGGTTCGACCCTGCAAATGGGGATTGGTGCCATACCCGATGCAGTATTAAGCTGTCTGAGTAATCATAAAGACCTGGGAGTTCATACGGAGATGTTCTCTGATGGTGTTATTCCACTAATAGAAAGTGGTGTAATCAACAATCGACTTAAGAAAAAGCATCCGTACACGCTCGTGTCGGGCTTTATGATTGGTAGCAGAAAACTCTATGATTTTGTGGACGACAACCCTTCCATCCGGATGTTGGATATTGAATATGTGAACGATACCAAGGTGATCCGCCAAAATCCCAAGGTGGTAAGCATTAACAGCGCCATTGAGGTAGATCTCACTGGGCAGGTTTGTGCCGATTCTATTGGCACCCGCATGTATTCCGGAGTTGGAGGACAAATGGACTTTATCAGAGGGGCATCGTTGTCAGAAGGAGGGAAACCGATCATTGCACTGCCTTCCGTCACCAGGCGGGGTGAGAGCCGGATCAGCTCCTTTCTTAAGCAGGGAGCAGGTGTGGTGACGACACGAGCTCACGTTCACTATGTAGCTACAGAGTATGGTATTGCCGATTTATATGGAAAAAGCCTGCGCAGACGTGCCAGGGCCTTAATCGAAATTGCTCACCCTGATCACAGAGAGCAATTGGAACGTGAAGCCTACAAAAGATTCAAAGTGCTTTAAGGGTGTTTTCTCTTCCGGTTGTTAATAAGGCAACAGACATTTCGAGGAATAATATTCTTCGCTTAAACTACCTATCGAATTCCAGCTTATGGCTGGAATTCTTATTTTTAGACTAACAACCTGAATTCGCTTATTCTTAGTAGGTTCAGAATTTCATAAATTTTGAATAGTCAAGGCATCTTTATGCTGATATAGCCTTCTATATGGAATAAAGATAACGCAGGATATTAGAATTTATGGAATAGCTTTTATAGGAAACCACCTCTAAACAGCCATTTTCTCCCTAAAAATCACTTGCCGTAGTCCGCTATGGCTACTTGCTTTTTAGTTGAAACTAACCGTTTATTGGCGGTCTGAACACTAAATAATAACCGAACTCAGGTTGAACTATAGTTTATGAGGGTCTTAACCATTTTCGTATTTCTCTTTATAGCCTTGTCCGCAGCAGGGCAGGCACCACAGAAAAGCCTGAGACAATTGCTCAATGAGAGCACTACTGCCTACGAGAAAAAGGATTTCAAAGCCTATCTGGAGCTACTCAGAGAGTTTGATGAGCGCAGGCCCAACTATCCTGACGTGGTGTACAAGCTGGCCGGAGCCTATTCTTTGAACAAGCGGAAAACGCGCAGTATCCAGACCTTGCAAAAGGTGCTTTTGATGGATGCCACCTTTGATTTTGAAAATGACAGAGATTTTAAAAACATCAGAAAATATAAGGGCTATGACCGCCTGGTAGCGTTAAAAGACAGACTGGGTAAAAAGGAGGTGCACGATGAGGTATTTCTTACAGTGGATGTGGGGCTCATCCATCCCGAGAGCATGGTTTTGCTGGATAATGGTACCATTTTGCTGGGCAGTGTTCGCGAAAAGAAGATCGTACGCATTGATCCGCAGGGAGAAGTCAGCGATTGGCTCGATACAGATCTCTCCGTGCTGGGGATGGAGGTGCATTACGGTACCCTTTGGGTATCCACTGCCGCCATGCCGGAGATGGAAGGGTATGAACCAAACATGAGGGGCAGATCTATCATACTTCAGGTAAGCCTGACCAATGGCGCTATACTGCAAGGCATTGAATTTGATGACGAATCCCTGATTGGTGATATCGAACTGGACAAAGAATCACGAATCTGGCTTTCTAACAGCATGATACCTTACCTGAGTCGTGATGTCACCGATTCCACTATCTATGCCGGAGCCTTTATCAGAAAGCAATACGATCTGGGAATGAGCCATTTCAATCTTCAGGGCCTGACCTTAAACAAGGACGAAACAGCACTCTATTTTGCCGATTATGTCTCAGGTATTCACAAGTTGAATGTAAAAACAGATGATATAACCCCTGTATTGGCTCCCACTACCTCTCTACTCAAGGGAATCGATGGACTTTACCATTATAATACCAGCCTGATTGCCATTCACAACGGAGTGAAACCCTACCGTATCATGCAGTATTTTCTGGATGAAACGGGAGATAATATACTGATGGAGAGAGTAATCAACCGGGGTGGGGAGTCGCTTGGAGAGCCTACTAATGGTCTGGTGAAGGATGGTTACTTCTACTATATCGCCAACAGTCCCTGGGGTGCTTATGATGATGATAGGGAGATAGACTCGACCAAGGTAAAGCCACTTGAGATCAGAAGAATTAAGCTGGACTGACAGACCGGAGTGGATTAGGGGATTGGTAAACAAACCCCGTCAGCACCGCAGACGGTCTAAAGAACAAAAATTGCTCTGGCCCAAAAATGTGGGGATTAGAGTCATGGCTTAGGGACATATTACAATGACTAACCAATCCCATCCATCAAGGAGGGGCCTGCCTGCTGCAGGCAGGTGGCCTTGATAAATGGCCGAAATTGAAAGTAAATTGGGTGGCCGGGGTGGTTAGTATGACCTGGGTAGGTTTGTAAAGAGTACATTGGGAAATTGCTGAAGTGATAGAGTGGGCAGATAAACCCGTTGACCAAAGGACAGCTTAGAAAACACTTCCACTAATTAGCAATAATCCACCTTCCACTGATCAACGTATAGTGCAACTTCACGTTTTTTAGCTTGTCTTTGGGCTGACTAAATGACGATCTTCCCTAAGGTCATAAACCCACTGTCATGCTATTCAATCATATCAAAACGGCCTTCAGAAGCCTGATCAAGCAAAAGTCCTTCACCTTTATCAATATCATTGGCCTGGCCATTGGTTTGGCTGGCTGTCTGTTGATTTTGCAGTTCGTCTCTTTTGAAACCAGCTATGACGAATTTCATGACAATGCCGATGAAATCTTCAGGGTTACCTACTCCAAGGAAAAAGACGGGGTTGAGTCCTTTCATACCGTACTCAGCTATGTGGGGGTAGGACCTGCTCTGAAAGAAAACTTCCCGGAAGTACTTGATTATGCGCGACTCAGACCTGTCGCTACCCTCAATGCCAGCACAGTGATCACTGTGGGAGATGAAACCTTTGAGGAAAAAAGGGTTTACTATGCAGACCCTTCTTATCTGCAGATCTTCTCTTTCAATATGTTGCAAGGAAACCCGGAAACGGCCCTGGAGCGACAATTCACAGCCGTGATTACCGAATCTACTGCCAAACGCTATTATGGCAATGAGAACCCGATTGGTAAGGGCTTCAGAAGAGGCCGAAATCAGGAGTATGTCGTAACGGGTGTTATTGAAGATACCCCATTGAATGCTCATCTGAAATTTGATTTTCTGCTCTCACATGAAACCCTGAGTGCCCTTTCAAGGAATTATTCCCCCACCAATATGACCTCCTTTCATGGCCATTTGTACCTGCTGACACAGCCTGGCACGACTGCCGAAGGCTTGTCTGCTAAATTCCCCCAGTTTGTAGATGATTTTATCTGGTCTACTCAAAGCCAGCCTGAAGGGACCGAGCTTTTCTTGTACCCCATGGCTCTGAAAGACATCCACCTGAAATCAAACATTCAGCATGAAGCTGAAATAAATGGAGACGAGAGCATTGTGACCTATCTCACCATAATAGCAGGCATGATCCTGCTGATTGCCTGGGTCAATTATATTAACCTTTCTACCGCCAGGGCAGCGCAAAGGGCCCGAGAAGTAGGAGTAAGGAAGGTTTTAGGCTCCTTAAAAGGACAGCTGATCTGGCAGTTTATGGTCGAGTCTGCCATTATGAATTTGATTTCCATTCTGGTAGCCCTGGGCATTGTTATGATCTCTCAGAGCTTGTTTGTGCAGTTTGGGGCGGCAGAAATGCTCAGTATAAAACCCTGGCGCAATAGTGAGTTCTGGCAGGTAGTGGCCATCCTATGGGGCTTTGGAACCGTCTTCTCAGGTATTTATCCTGCACTTACCCTTTCTTCATACAAACCCTTATCGGTATTAAGGGGGAGTTTTTATGGCAATAAGCGGGGGATTCTACTGAGAAAGATGTTGGTAGTTTTCCAGTTTACCGCCTCAGTAGCCTTGTTGATCGGAACAGCTGTGGTTTTTCTCCAAATCAGCCATATGCGTAATAAAGACCTGGGCATCAACATCGACCAGGCCATCGCCCTAAAAGGTCCTGTATTGGCCGATTCAACCTATGTTTCCCGAATTCAGAATTTCAAAACGGAGCTGAAGCGAAGTCCCTTCATTGAGAATGTGGTAGCCGCATCGGATGTACCCGGTAGAGAGGTTAATGGGGCTACCTGGTTTCGCAGAATAGCCCAGACAAGAGAAGAGGGCATCTTTTGCCTACGATCCAGGGCCGACCATGACTTTGTTGAGGCCATGGAAGTAAAACTACTGGCCGGTAGAAATTTTAATTCAGAAGACCGAGGTCAATCGATCTTCATCAATGAGGAGGCAGCAAAACAGTTTGGTTTCAACAGCCCTGAAGAGGCGGTGAACAAGGAAATTACCTTTGCCGGTGGAGATGGCAGCAACAGAATGACCATTGTGGGGGTGCTGGAGAATTACCACCAGCTTTCTCCCAAGCTGGATCATACGCCTATTATCACAAGCTATGATCCTTTTGTAAGGGGATATTATGTGGTGAAGTTTAATAGTGGTGCCAACCCTGGTAACACCATAAAAGAAGTATTGACCACCTCAGAAGGAACCTTCAAAAGGCTTTTTCCCGGCAATCCCTTCAGCTACTTTTTCTTAGATGAGGAATTTGAAAAACAGTATGAAGCCGATCAACAGTTTGGTGATATGTTCGGCATCTTCAGCCTGCTGGCAATCTTTGTCGCTTGTTTAGGACTTTTCGGACTGGCTGCTCATACCGTTATTCAGAAAACGAAGGAGATAGGAATTCGTAAAGTATTGGGTTCCTCTATTCCGAATATCCTCAGAAACCTCTCCTGGGAGTATATCAAGCTGATTATCGTGGCCAATGTACTTGCCTGGCCGCTCATCTACTATATGATGAACCAATGGCTCGACTCGTTTGTAGATCGCATTGCCATCGACCTTTGGCTTTTTCCGGCCGCTTGCCTTGTGGTGACCTTTATAGCCCTGTTCACAGTGAGCTTTCATACCGTTAAGGCTGCCAGGGCCAATCCCGTGAAATCTTTGCGATATGAGTAATACCAATTCGCTGATAGATGACAAATTATGACGGATTTGGTATAACTTAACGGACGTATATGTCCAAACCCAGAAAAGATCAGCCACTCAAACTCCCGCGGTATAAAGGAGGTATGGAGGCCCTCAAAACCTTTATAACCTCCAATCTGAAATACCCGGAAGAAGCCCTGAAGCATAGGATTGAAGGCGCGGTGGAGGTGGCCTATGATGTAGATGGTCTGGGGCGCATCAGAAATGTGAAGATTACTTCAGGGCTTGGTTATGGTTGTAATGAAGAAGTGATCAGGCTTGTGAATATGCTAGTCTATGAAAAGGCGACCAACCCGGGCCGGCATACCATGTCGCATAAGAAGCTGAAGATTGATTTTAAACTGCCCACACCAAAGCCGAAACCTAAGGCCAGCACCACTAAAATTCAGTACCATCTTACCCCGGCAAAGAAAACTGCTGAAACCAAACCTGA
The DNA here is from genome assembly GCA_021404565.1 of Roseivirga sp. Lineage (GTDB taxonomy): Bacteria > Bacteroidota > Bacteroidia > Cytophagales > Cyclobacteriaceae > Roseivirga. The sequence goes on from JAAWWF010000029.1 coordinate 42,585, forward strand.
ACCTAAAAAGGCTAAGTCTTATACCATCACGATTAAGAAGAACGCTTGATTGAATGGGCAGAAATAAGCCGTATAGCATTTTTAATCTGATTGTCGGGGCATTGATTATGTTCGTTAATCTCTATTGGATTAAAGAGAACTTGAGAATCTATTGGCTTTATAATACGACAACTGACGTTCTGTTGTTTTTGCCTGATTGGGCCTTGCTGGTTAGTGCTGCATTTGGTTTGCTGGGGATGACCTTGGCCGTTCAGGTGATCGAGAACAAAATGGGGCCGTTAATTGGTCTCTTCCTGGAATTGATTCTTTTTGTTTTCGGGGTTTTCTTTGAAACCTTCTCTATCATGCTGGGTTGAATCCTTCTTCGGTTAATGGTATCGTGGTTAAAACTCAAAAAATTATTCATACTTCAGCGACTTCACCGGATTACTGGAAGCTGCTTTTATAGATTGATAACTGATCGTGAGAATGGCAATCAACAAGGTCGCTGACCCCACCAGTACAAAAACGCTCCAGTTCACCTCAATCTGATAGGCAAAGCTTCTGAGCCAGTTTCGTGTAAAGACGAAGGCAAGGGGAGTAGCAATGACAAATGCCAGCATGATCAGCCTGGTAAAGTCCTTGGATAGCAACATCACAATGCCCATCACTGAGCCTCCCATCACTTTGCGTACCGCTATCTCTTTCTTGCGCTGCTCTGTCATAAAAGAGGCAAGAGCGAAGAGTCCCAGGCAGGCCACGATAATGGCGAGACCTGAAAACATGCCCGCCACCTTACTCAGCTTATCCTCGGCCACATACTGTTTGTTCAGTTCATCGTCCAGAAAGAAGTAATCAAATGGATGGCTGGGTACAAAGGCGTTCCACTTATCCTCCAGGTGTCTTAGCGTTTCCGGAAGGTTCTCTCCATTCACTTTCACAGCGATATACTTAATCAGCAGGTTAAAGGCACCCGGATTGGTGCGCAGCTGTAATACCAGCGGGTTAACAGCCCGATGCTTGGGCACAAAATTGAAATCCTTCACAACGCCTACCACACTACCATTGAATTGGTTGTACTGGTAGCGCTTGCCTACAGCCGCTTCTGTTTCCCAGTTGAGCTGTCTGGCCATCGCTTCGTTGATAATGATGGCAGAGGTATCATCTGTGGTAATATGTTCCTTAAAACCCCGGCCGGCTACCATTTCCAGGTCAAAGGTTTCTACAAAATCATGCCTCATCCAGAAGACTGAAAAGAGCTTGGATTGCTCCATCCCCTCAAAGCGGAAATTATCTCCCTGGTGAAAAGCTCCCAGTACATCTTGTACGGCAGTTACATTGGTCACATTGGTATGTGTGAGTATATCGTTTTTAAAGGCCTTATAATTCTGGCTAATGGGCGTTCGCAGGGCGGAGATATAAACAATGTTCTCTTTGTCGAAGCCTGTGTCACTCTTTCTTAAAAAATCCAGCTGGTTGATGGCCACTACCGTACCTATGATCATGACAATGGACAGTGAGAACTGCAAGACAACCAGCGCCTTTCTGAGTTGGGTACCCTTGCCTTTTACATCCGTTCCTTTCAATCCCTTGATCGGGCTGAAAGAGGAGAGCACGAGTGCAGGGTAGATACCTGAGCCAAGACCTACCAGCAACAGTATCAGGCCCAATCCGCCAAGTACAGTAGGGCTTACCAGTACGGCCATGGTTACCCCTTTGCTGGCGAAGGCGTTAAAGGCCGGAAGACTTAGTGCAACGATTAAGACTGACAGCAGCATGGCCGCCAGGGTAATGAGCATCGATTCGGTCAAAAACTGGGTGATAAGCTGGCTGCGAAGTCCTCCCAGGGTTTTGCGCATGCCCACTTCCTTAGCCCTTCTTACCGATTTCGCTGTTGACAGATTCATATAATTGATGCTGGCTATAAAGAGGATGAAAATGCCTATCACGGTAAAGACGTAGATATTGCTTTCACTGCTGTTTTTCTGAATCTCAAACTCGAGTTCAGACTTCAGGTGAATATCAGTCATCGGCTGTAGCACCATGCGCGTATCATTGGCAATAAAAGGAGGGAAGTACTTTTGAATAAAGTCCGGGAATGCAGCGGCCAGATCATCCGGGTTTACATTCTCTTTAAGCACTACATAGGTCCAGCAGGGGTTCCAATACCAGGTACGGGGATAATTGCCACCATAGTAGTCTTTAAGCGAGGTAAAGGAAACCAGGAAGTCAAACTCGAAGTGAGCGTTTTTAGCGGCATCTTTCATCACGCCTGTTATGACGAGGTCCTGCTGATCTTGCATTCTCAGCACCTTCCCGACAGGGTCCTGGCCCTGATAGTACTTTTCGGCCATGGTTTCAGTAATCAGCACTGATCTGGGTTCGCTCAGGGCAGTGGCACGATTGCCCCGTACCATTTCGTAGTCGAAGACCTCAAGAAAGGTACTGTCTACGAAGAGCACTCTCTTTTCATTGAACTCCAGGTTGTTCTCCGTATTGGTTACAAGTAGGTGAGGAGACTGGAAGTTGAACATGCGCAACTGTGCCTCTACAAAGTCAGGGTAGTCCTGCTGCAGGGTAGGACCTACCGGAAAGGGCATGCTGGATGATTTTTCTCCAGAGCCTTCCGTCTCTATCATTTCTGTGAGTCGAAACGTGCGATCTGATTTATTGTGAAAGCGGTCGTAGCTCAGCTCGTCTGTGACATAGATCAATATCAGCAGGCAACAGCCAATGCCCATGGCCAGTCCGAAAATGTTGATAAAAGAATAGAATTTATCCCGGAGGAGACTTCGCAGAGCAACCTTGATATAGTTCTTGATCATAACGCGTGGCTTGAAAGGAGATCAATAAAAAGTTGTTATAACAAACGTTGGCTGATAGGTCAGGTTGGTAAATACAGCGATGTTTTCTCGCTATATTATGATACAGGTGATGATTTTATGTAAGCGGTTACAAGTTGATGTGTAAGACAAAAAACCAGAGCCTTATATACGGACGGTGTCCTTTGAGTATGATATAAACATTCGTACATCCTGGGAGCCACTGCCATTGGTTGTTCCATGTAGCGAAGGACACCGTCCCTGTATGCTCAGAGATTTCGAAGAATAACTCAGAGCGAGGTTTGAGGTAACGATTCACACCTGTGTTCGTATGACTCATGTACGCGCATCAGTGCATCTTTATGTTCTTTAAACCTACAAAATATCGCATATCGAACCTTATAACAGGGACCATAGTCCTTATGATGAGTCTAAATTGGACTTATCAAAATGCCCATCAATACCATTACTGGAACTTTGCTCCTGGATGGAAATGTGGTACAGGAGCGCCATCGAACGAACAATTATGGGTCCAGATGCTCTTAGGCTTGGCAGGAGTTGTTACGAGTGTCTTGATTATTGAGAACAGGCTCAAACCTTTTATTGGGGGCGTATTTCAATTTATGCTGATTTGTCTCGGGGTTCATGTAATACTCCTCTATTAAAATCCCTCAGAGCTATCCGTTCGCTTGCGGCATTGACGGACGGTGTCCTTTGAGCAAACTATAAATATTTGTATATCATGGGAGCCCCTGCCATTGGTTGTTCCATGCAGTCAAGGACACCGTCCATTTATGCTCAGAGTTTTCAAAGAATAACTCTGAGCGATCTTAGTATAAGATCAGAGAGAATGCACACAAAAAACCAGAACCCTATCCGGGCCCTGGCTTCAGTTCATAGTTTATTTGTTAAGCTAATTTACCAGCCGTTATAAGCCGGTGGGGTAATACCATTCATTCTCAGGTAAATAATCGATTGAGAGTTGTGATGTCCGGTGTGATTTTTAAGCCATACCAAAAGTTCTTCCTTGGTCACTTCCTTGTTGTCAAAGAAGGGCAGGACCACCGTTGACTGTAAGTCCTTCTTGCTCATTCCGGCTACCAATTGGTCGATGGCATCGAAGCGCTGCTTCAACAGCAGAATGATCGCGTCCTTTGATCCGCCCACCAGGGCAGCATTGTCGGTATAGTTAGGGTCAAACGGCAGGTCCTTGCCTTCAATAAATACACCAGGCATATAGTAAATTGAAAAAGAGATATGCTTTAGCTGTCCTCCGAAATCACGGATTTCGTCTGTCGGCTTGTACGTAAACTTACTGGCAGGCATCGCCTCAGCAACTTGCAGGGTATAGGCTTTCATATTCGCCCAGGTGGCTCTGAACTCTTCTTTAAAGGCTGCTGCCTCTTCACGGGGCTCCACAAATGTGAAGGATGCCATCAGCGTGATAAAGGCTATGGCTGACAAAAAATGGGGTAATGCTTTTCTTGCTTTCATGATCGTTGATTTTTGACCGTTTTTACGCCCTGCCAGGGCTGATGGCTAACAGACATCAGCGAATCGATCAAATAAGCTGGCGAACAGGCCGGAGGTATTTTTGAGCAGGCCTGAAGACGGCTCTGAACTGAATGTTCGGGTAGATTGACAGCTCAGCCCGACCTTTGACCCGTTCAGATTTATATCTGGCTTCTTCACCGAGGCATCATATCGAAATAGAGTCTGAGGCAGTTAATGGAAGTGATGTGAATTGAAGCCCGGTGAGGCATTATCCCGTATTTCATGGTTGGCGTGCGTGTTTTCAGACTCCGGGTTTCTTTTTCCGTATAACGATTGGTTCCAACCGAAAAGTGGCCTTTATGGATAATAGAAAAATGATCAACCGCATTGCCATGCTCCTGGTAGGGCTGGGCATGCCGGTATATTATAAAATCCGCTATTTCCTGGCGGGAGAGCTCACACTGGACCAAATCTTCAGTGTCTACCTCATTGCCGATATCTTCTTTCCTCTTAGTCTGGCAGCCAGCATGGTATATGGCTATCAGTTTATGGAAAGACGATTTTTGAAGAGCTCTACCATGTGGATGCTGACCTCAAAAGTGATGATACTGATTGTGTTGGCCACGGCTGTCAGTATCAGTTATTCCTGGTTCTTCTTTACTTATATCGTGCCTTATCCCATCGGCTCCGAATTCTATTTTGATTTCGTATTAATGTCACTCCTGGTGCCGCTGTTTGTCAATGGTGTGGGCATGACCCTTCACTATTATCAACAATGGAAATCAGAGAGCTCGCAGCGACAGAATCTGGAAGAAGAAAACCTGAAAGCGCAGTTCGAAATCCTGAAAAATCAGGTTAATCCTCATTTCCTTTTCAATTGCTTCAATGCCCTGTCCGTACTTATCAAAGAAAGCCAGTCTAGGGCTGATGAGTTTTTGAAGCACCTCGCCAGGGTATACCGATTTGTGCTGGAGGTTAAGGAAAAGGAGCTTATTAAAGTAAAGGAAGAACTGGAAGTGATGCAGTCTTATGTGCATTTGATGAAAGGAAGACTGGGGGATAAGCTGAATGTTAGCCTCAATATCCCGGAGGCACAACAGGAATATTATATACCACCACTCACCTTGCAGATATTGATGGAGAATGCTTTAAAGCATAATAAGGCCACCAAAGACGAGCCCTTGCGTATTGATATTGATATGAACGAGCGCAATGAGATCAGCTTTAGAAATAACCTGAACCTGGTGAAGGACGTGCAGTCCACCAATATCGGGCTCAAAAATGTGATAGAGCGGTATGAGTACCTGTCCGATTCCGGTATTCAGGTGGAGAAGAGTGCAGAAAGCTTTGCAGTGAATGTGCCCCTAATCAAGATGGAGTCATGAAGGTGCTGATTATAGAAGATGAGGATGCAGCCGCCAGAGGTTTGATCTCATCGCTTGAAGCGCAGCATCTCTATGATATTGAGGTGTTGATGGTGATTGATAGTGTAGACTGTAGTATCAAATACCTGAAAAACAACCCTCCGCCCGACCTCATCTTTATGGATATCCAGCTGTCAGACGGACTTAGTTTCAAGATTTTTGAAAAAGTGGAGGTAAGCTCACCCATTATCTTTTGTACGGCTTACGATCAGTATGCCATTCAGGCGTTCAAGGTAAACGGATTGGATTATCTGCTGAAACCAGTCGATGCCGATGACGTGCTCAAAAGCCTCCAAAAGCTAAAGGACTGGCAGAACCGGGTACTTAATCAGTTTAATCTGAGCGAGCTGGGGAGCGTATTTGAAAGCCTTAAAGCCAAACCGGCCTATAAGAACCGATTCCTCGTCAAGGCGGGGCAGAAGTTCTCTTATAAAAACACAGAAGACATCGCCTCCTTTTATACTTCAGAAGGTATCCACTACCTCAAAACTTTTGCAGGCCGCAATTTTCAGATTGATAAAACCATCGAGGAAGTAGAACGCCTGATTGATCCTGCCACCTTCTTTCGAATCAACCGGCAGTGTCTGATCAATATCAGGGCTGTAAAATCGGTGGAGCAGGAATACCGCAGACTTCTCATTCATACCGATCCGGTGATGGAAGAAGAACAGTTTGTAAGTCGTCAGCGGGCGCAGGCTTTTAAGAGTTGGCTAGATGATTGAAATGATTGGTTATATGAACTCAAATCCCTCAGAGTCATTGCCTGGCAAGACTCTGAGATAGTTATTCGAAGCGGATGGATCCTGGTACCCATTGTAGTCACAGGGCCAGAGGCCCTGCGACAGGGGGAAGGTGAATAATTAAGCAAATGGATTTTCATCTGCAGAGGGGCCATAAATTGAAGGAATTAAAACGTCCAGCGTTCTTAAATAAGTTACAAGCTCCCCTCTGTGATGATACCAATGATTCAGCATTAAGAACCGGAGTAAAACCGGACGCGGCCAGTTTATTATTTCCTTTCCATCAAGCGTACAGCTCCAGTTTTCAGCATCCCAGGTGTCATCCGTATTGTTTAATACAGAAAGTGCCTCATTGAACTTCGTATCAAAAACCTCTAATATTTCATTCTTGTCGGTACATAATGGGTGATCGGTTAATACTTCTGCGGTAGTAGTGCCATCATTAGCAAAGATGGCAATGCGGCCCGGAATCGTGGCGACATGGAAGGCAAGCTGACCCAGGGTCAGGGCTTTTGGATGAGGCTTCCAGCTTAATTTATCTTCTGGAAGACGTTCTAATAGTTTTTGAGTGGATGTTCTTTCAAACTCCAGTTCGGGGATAAGATTTTTTGAACTCATTTTGTATTGCTTTAAAAGTACAATACAAATAGAGCACCCTTATTAACTTCAAAACGGTATCAAAAGATACATAGGGCAAAGTCAATTGAGTTCTATCATTCCTCTGTGCAAAACGACCTTGTTTTCAATCTCAAATTGCTTGAGTATTCGGGATACAACCACCCGGGTGGTGCCCAGTTCATTGGCAAGTTGTTGGTGTGATACTTTAATCTTATCAGTCTTTTGTCTGGAGGACTCACATCGAAGGTAATCCCATAAACGTTTATCAATATGATCAAAGGCCACACTCTCGAATGTGTTTAACAGTTCATCATATCTGGATCTAAAAGTTTTGATTACAAAACTATTCCAGGAATCGTATTCTCTTTGCCATTGGTTGATGAACCTGGTGGGGATAATCAAAACCTCTGTTTTTTCAGTCGCTACAGCTTGTGAAGGACTTTCGTTATTAAAGAAACAAGCGGAAAGTGACATCATACAGGTTTGTTTTGGTTCAACATGGTACAAGAGAATTTCCCTGTCTTCCTTTGTTTGGAAAACCCTGATATCGCCTGAAATTACAATAGGAACTACTTTGACATATTGTCCTTCCCTTACCACAACATCTCCCTTTTCAAAGGTTTTCAGCTCGCAATGCTGAAGAATTTTTTCCTGAAGTTCTGGTTCGGAAAACAATCGGGTTTGTCTTAGAATTTCTTGAGTCAGCGCCATGGGTTAAATCGAATATAAATCGTTCGTACGATGAAGTTGTCTAAATGTTCCTGTCTAATCTATCTTGCGGCTCAATTAGCAGGCCTTGAGATATCGGAATAAATAACTCTCAGCAAAACCTTTGCCCACCCATCGACTGTGAGACTTATCGTGTACATAAAGTGTCCTTGGAAGTAAACCTGCCCAATCCCCTGATTTTCATCTGTATAATTCCTTTAAAAATCATTAAGTTTATATCAAAGGCATAGTGCACTAAAGTCAGATTAAATACTGCTTAGTTAAGCCTTTTTCCACCCCTTAGGGTTTGAGGTGAGATGGAGTTTTGAACTTCTGAACCCTGAATTTAATAGTATTGATACTGAGATAAACCTGCAGCTAATGGAAACTGAAACTATAAAATACCCTGAAGTAAAGAACTATGTAGATGGCCATTTTCTCTCCAATGGTCATCAAAATCTGGAAGTGTTTTCACCTATTGACGGGAAGGTGATCTCTCATGTTCCGCTATCAGGTATGAAAGATGTAGATGCTGCTGTAGCGGCAGGTGAGAAAGCTTTTCCCGCCTGGTCTGCTATGCCTATCAAGGAGAGGGTCCAGATCTTTTACAGGTACAGAACACTGCTGGAAAAGCACAGGGAGGAGCTGGCCACACTGGTACATAAGGAGAATGGTAAGACCATGGGAGAGTCTTATGCCGAGGTGGATAAGAGTATCGAGTTGACAGAGTTTGCCTGTTCATTACCGCAACTGGTGGCGGGTGAAACCATGGAAGTGAGCAAGGGTGTGGAGTGCAGAATAGAACGCGCACCCCTGGGGGTGGTGGGCTTTATCACCCCTTTCAACTTTCCTAATATGGTACCGCACTGGGCGGTTCCCAATGCTATCGTATTGGGGAATTCCATGATCCTGAAACCCTCAGAAATTGTGCCTATCAGTGCCATTCGCATGGCCGAACTATTGAAAGAGGCAGGTCTGCCCGATGGTGTTTTTAACCTGGTGCACGGAGACAGGGAAGTGGTGGAAGCCATGTGTGACCATCCCGGTATCAAAGCCCTGGCTTTTGTGGGATCTACCCGTGTGGCGAAAATAGTGTATAAAAGAGCCACATCCAGTTTAAAAAGATGTCTGGCCCTGGGAGGGGCCAAGAACCACCTGATTGTTTTACCGGATGCCCATACGGAAATGACTGCCTCCAATGTGGCAGCTTCAATGTCAGGTTGTGCGGGGCAGCGCTGTATGGCTGCTGCGGCCATGGTGGGGGTAGGCGATATCGACCATATTGTAGACAAGCTCTGTGAGGAGGCTAAGAAAATAGTGGTCGGAGAAAACCTGGGTTCCGTGATTTCCAAAGAAGCCAAAGAAAGAATCGAAGCTTATATCAACGAGGCAGAAAAAGCCGGAGCTAAAATTCTGGTAGACGGCCGAAATGCCACTGTCGAGGGAAATGAAGGCGGTTATTATGTAGGCTCAACGGTAATAGATTATGTCACCCCTGATATGGCCATAGCCAAAGAAGAAGTATTCGGTCCCGTGATCTCGATTATTCGGGCCAAAGACCTGGATGAAGCCATAGACATTGAAAACAGCTCTGATTATGGAAATGCTGCTGCTGTATTTACGCAGAGTGGTGGTCTCGCCAGGTATGTGATGGAAAAAGCCAGTGCGGGTATGATTGGTGTGAATATAGGGGTGCCTGTACCGCGAGAACCCTTTTCTTTCGGAGGTTGGAACGAATCGAAATTCGGTACCTGTGACATTACCGGTAAGAGCTCCATCGAGTTCTGGACTCAGCTGAAGAAAACCACAACCAAGTGGAACCCGGAGGCAAGAACAAACTGGATGAGCTAGTCCTGGTTCACACATTTACCTGAAATTCCCACCCGACCCGAGGTCGCTAAACAATCGACTATGACTGAGAACGAACAAATCATAAAGAATAACCTGGACCACACCATCTTCTCCTGGACGAAGCAGGGAGGGCTGAATCCCATGAATATAGAAAGGGCAGAAGGCGTCTACTTATATGACAGAGATGGCAAGCGTTATCTGGATTTCTCTTCTCAGCTGATGAATGTCAATATTGGACATGGTGATTCCCGGGTGCGGGATGCTGTGGTTAAGCAGATGGATGAAATCAGCTATATCTATCCGGGTGCGGCTACCAAAGTGCGTGGAGAACTGGGCAAGAAACTGGCAGAAATTGCCCCGGGCAGTCTGAACAAGACCTTTTTTACGCTGGGAGGAGCAGAGGCCATAGAAAATGCCATCAAGCTGGCCAGAACCTATACGGGCCGGCATAAGATCATAGCCACCTACCGCTCTTATCACGGGGCAACCTATGGTGCCATGTCGGCAGGGGGTGATCCCCGGAAGCTGGCCGTAGACAGCCAGCAGGTACCGAATATTGTGCATATAGAAAATCCATATGCTTACCGTTGCCCATGGCATAGCGACACACCAGAGGAGTGCGCCCAAAGAGCAGCTGATCACCTGGAATGGGTGGTCAAGTATGAAGGTCCTGGTAACGTGGCCGCCATTTTACTGGAAGGAGAATCCGGCTCATCAGGTTGTATCAAATACCCTCCCGGTTACTGGGAAAGGGTGAAAGAGATTGCCGCCAAATATGGTATTCTGATCATTGCTGACGAGGTAATGAGTGGCTTTGGCCGAACGGGTAAATGGTTTGGAGTAGATAACTATGATGTAGTGCCTGATATCTTATGCATGGCGAAAGGGCTCACCTCGGGTTATCTACCCCTGGGTGGCATTATGGTCAAAGATGAGATCATTAACCATTTTAATGACAAGGCTATTCCCCTGGGGCTAACCTACTCAGGTCACGCAACAGCCTGCGCTGCGGCTTTAGCGGTACTCAACATTTATGAGGAAGACAACCTGATAGAGAATGCCGTGGCCATGGGCCGGTATATGGATGAGCAGGTAGCACTACTGATAGAAAAACACCCTTCCATTGGCGATTATCGAAATACAGGTTTGCTCGGTTGTATTGAGCTGGTAAAGAACCGGGAAACCAAAGAACCCATGGCGCCCTGGAATGCCAAACCTGATGAAATGGTCATTATGAATCATGTAGCTGCTAAAATCAGAGAGCTCGGTATGTTCACCTTTGTGCGCTGGAACTTTGTTTTCACGGTACCACCGCTTACGGTCACCAAAGCACAGATTGACGAAGGGCTGGCCATTATTTCAGAAGCGATCAGTATTGCAGATGGCTATTGTGAGTAAGGGGGATATCGTTTGTAGCTGATCCGAACAGTCAGTTTTAGACTCTAAATGGTCCTTACCCTTTACCAGCAATTACTTGGTTCTGATTTTGCTGCGTTTTGTTCAGGCTCTCAACTTTTATTAAGTCTGATAAAATCTTTGGCTTCCTTAGTTTCGGGTCTTTCACTTTGAGAGTTTTCAGTCAACCTGAGCAATTTTTCAAAATACATGGCGGTTTTCTTTCGATCACCCAACGCTTTTGCCGCTCTGGCTGCTCCATAAATACCGTTAAATCTGTTGGGGCTTAGCTCATTACTAACCTCGTAGGCGGTCAAAGCTTCAGCTGGTCGGTTTATGGCCATTAGAAGATCACCCAACAGTTCCCGGGCCGGTAGTACCTCTCCTGGTGTGACCGGATGTTTTTCCGTTTCGTTTTCCATATCCGCGGATGCCTTCATGAGGGTTAATGCCTCTTCATTATTGCCTTTGGCAACTTGTATCCAGGCTTGAGATGCCTTAACCTGAATGGCTACTTGATTGGCTTTGTATTGTTCATCGAGCTGTACGAGTTCCTTATGCAGAGCTACCATAATGGCCAAATCCTTTTCGGCTGAACTCAAATCTCCTACCCTCGAAGCTCCAAGCACCCTTGCAAAGTGATAAATCGATTTTTCCCATGGGAATTGATCCCATTGCATTTCTACTTGATGGAGTTTGAGTTTGGCAGCTTTTGACCATTCTTTATTCTCCAAGACCATCCTTGCAGGAATGGCGGCAAAAGGGTAGGAAATCGAAGCATTGTTTCCCGATACCTTCTCTATTTTCTTAAAATACTCAAAAAGTTCGTTCGCACTTTCATTGTCTCCTTTTTGCAAATGGGCATAGAATAAGTAATCCAGTGCATGAATTTCACTAGTCCAATTACCTTCCAGTTCAGTTTGTTCTGCATAACACATCGCTGAAGAGGCAGAATTTAAATTAGATTGGATGGATTCATCCCACAGACCTAGGCGCGTAAAAATATGGGAAGGCATGTGTTGTGCATGTGCTGAAGAGGGTGCGATCTGGGCATACTTTCTTGCCGTGGGAAGCGCCAAATTCGCTAATTTCGGGTTATCATAATTGTGAATGATATAGTGTGCAATCCCCGGGTGATTAGGCTGATCGGGAAAAATAGCCTCCAAAATGGCACCTGCTTTCCTTCGGTTTTTATATGTTTTATCCTTGGGGTCTGCTGTTGAATTCAGTGCCAGGGCATAAAAAATAGCAGCTTCTTTGTCATCGGGAAAATTTCGATAAATCTTGCCCATTTTTTCCTCCATCATAAGAGCCCTCTTTTGATGGGGTATTTCCTCCCATTTATTATAATATGCTCCTATGGCTTCCAGGTATTTATTTTCTCTTTCAGTTTTCTGAAGAGATTTAGCAATCATCAAAACCTTAGAGCCTTTTTCGAGCTCTTCTGAGGTAGGGGCTTTCCAAAGAGTATGATAGATGCTCATGGCTACTCCCCAGTATGCCATTGCACAATTGGGATCTTGGTCTATCACTTTTACAAATGCTTTTTCAGCCTCAGCATATTCGAAAGAGTGCAACAGTGAAATGGCTAAATCGAATGATTCCTGAGTAGATGCACTACAAGAGGAAGCAAAACTCACATTACCGAATTGATTGCTACCGCATAGCGTTATGTTCCCCCGGAGTAGTTCAATGGATGCTAATTCCGGAACCTTTGACTTGTTACTTTTACAGCCAATGACCAATAGGTACACTAGAAAAACAAAAAGAAGATTAGGTACATAGGAAGACTTTATCATGCTAAGAGATCTTAGTAGTTTAGCTATTTTGAAATCAAAGGTTTCAGCTAAAGTACAATAACGAAAAATGACCCCATTACCTAATGGGTTAAGCGATGTTTTCGAAGGTTTACGATATCTGTTTGATCCTTCAAAGCGTTTATTTCCAGAGAGATATGCCGAATTGGACCGATGTGAATCATGTAGCTGCTAAAATCAGAGAGCTCGGTATGTTCACCTTTGTGCGCTGGAACTTTGTTTTCACGGTACCACCGCTTACGGTCACCAAAGCACAGATTGACGAAGGGCTGGCCATTATTTCGGAAGCTATTAGTATCGCAGATGGCTATTGTGAGTAGGGGAGGGTTAACCTTTGTAATCTGATTCAATAGCTTTTGCGAGCTTGACAAGCCCCTGAGGAGCACTTGTTTCGAACATTTGCATGCCTTTTGTAAAACTGGAAGCTTTCGGCCCTTCCAGACTCAAGCGTTGGATGATGAGGGTCCGACCTGAAGTGACAGACTCGAACATCATAACATTATAAAACACAGCACCATCCAACGGCATTTCGATTGTTGCTGAGCTTTCAGATTCAAGTTGTGTTATTCTCCATTGGGTTGGAGCCTGATCTGGAAGTTTAGTAGCGCCTGCCGTGTCTACAGCAAATGGACCATCGAGTTTGATCCACTCTACCGCTTTTCCCTCAATGCGTTCCCAATTAGATACATCGGTCCAAAAAGACCACACAAAAGACTTGTGTGCACTGCATTCAACAGAGTGTTCAAATTGCCAGACATTTTCGTTCATAAGCCAAGTTTCATTTGCCGCATTAAGACATTAGATCTGAATTTTTATTAGCCCCTTTCCTTACCCTCGTTTGTAACGAGGGTTCGAGAGTTTCGCGTTTTCAACGCAGTATTAACCTGATATTAGTGGTTTTTGGAGCATAATCATATTGTTCTTGCAGAAGAGCAATAGCATTGCAAACCTGTCTGCCGATAGGTAGATGCTGATTTCGAATCTACTCGTTGCAAACGAGTAGGAGGGATATTGTCAACCTCTTATTCATCTACAACTATCGCTACAGGGTACTTTTGATATCCGAATGCTTTGATTTGCTCATTCAGCCTTAGAAGTATTTCGTTAAATCCCTCGTAAGAGTCTTCGTAGGCCAACGACCCTGTTTCCTTGAGTCCGTCCAAGATGTTCAATTCTCCAATTTTTTCGAATTGGTCTTTTATTTTGAGTAAATCCCCGTGTTCAATCCCATGGACTGAGAAACCGAATTGTAAATTTTGCTGTCTTTTCAGGTAATTCCAGATGTTTTCAATTCCTGGTTGTGAAGCCTTGATTTGTTCCGGGCTAAACCCACTCGCTATTGCCCTGCCTAAAATTTCAGATTGCTTAATATCGTTTAGAGTCGGTTTGATTGGCGATTTGTAAGTAAAGGGTACAAGCCAGTAATCGCAGCTCCCTCTGTATTGATCAACTTTTACACAAGTTACAGCGCCATATTCACCATTTGAAAGTTTGCAGGTCAGGACGGAATTCTCGTTAAAAATAAGATGGCTTATTTTTCTGAACTTTTTCCGTTTTCGTATTTTCTCGTTTGTCTTTTCAATTTTGGACAGATACCTTTTTAGCACCGCTTTCCTTGATTTTCCATCTTTTTCGGAATACTTCGACCATTCTTTTACACAAGCATCTCTGCTAATTATTTCTTTAATGTAAGCCAGTCTTTCCGAATTCATGAGCCCTATTTCCCAATAGGCGAGTCCACAACTTGTTATGTATATTTCGTTGTCGAATGTGTCAGGGTTGTTCTCCTGAAAAATAGGGAATTCGTTAACGATAAAGTCTAAATCAGCGCCACGATCATATAAATCCATGATGCCCCAGTAAGTATCATGGGCTCTGTCTCCATCAATTATTTTAGTTCCATCAGTTGCCATTCAGCTTTCTTGACGTCAAGTCTGTTCTTTGTATCACCGGTCTATTCGAGCATCCTGTAAATGGACATAATCGCACCATTTGGGCTGGATTCGGATTTAAGGAGAGATAGTTTCTTGTTTGCTACACCTTCTGTAAACAGTCGTTTTCCGGAGCCGATGATTACTGGAAAGGTCCAAAGCCGCAATTCGTCCACCAGGTCGTTTTTTAGCAGTTCCTGAATCAGTTGCCAGCTGCCGTGAACTTGTAACAAAGGTCCATCTTGGGCCTTAAGCTTAGATATCTCCCTGGCAACATTTCCACTGATGACAATCGAGTTTTGCCAGTCCAATTCCGAGAGGCTGTTAGTTATGACATACTTAGTCATATCATTGAGAGGAGAATCTACTGATGAATTGTGCTCGCTAAAAAGCTCATAAGTCTTGCGTCCAAGAAGAAGGTCATATGGCTCTGACATGGCTTCTAGTGCAACCTGTTCCATCACTTCATCCCAGTGACTCCTGGCCCAGCCACCCTTGGTAAAGCCTCCTGAAGTATCCTCTTCCGGTATACTCGGAGCTTGCATCACACCATCCAGTGATTGAAATACCAGTATCGCTAATTTTCTCATTTAGTCGATTTAGCTTTCATTTTGGCCAGATAGGCTTTTGTTTTCTCTGGTAACTCAATAGCCTCATGTTCAAAGTCCGATGCCCAGTCAAATTCATAAACAGTGAAGCCATTGTAGCATTCAGTAGACATTAGTCCAAAGGCTTTTAATACCATTAAGAAACGCTCCATACCGCCATATGGATAGTTGCCCGTAGAAAATTCGACCTGGCCAGAGCTCTCATCGATCTTGTCAAGATTGTCCATATCTACCTCAAAGCCATATTCCAGATAATTCAAAATGGAAAGCGTCTCCAGCATGCCCAGGACACCTGCTTTATCATTATCCACTTGCAGGTACCTTTTCAAAAAAGCATTGGCATAGTCTGGTATTAGTTCTTTGTATCTCTTCAGTTCCTGTTCATCCTCATCTAAAAGGCTATGTAGCTCTTTTACTCCCTTATCTACCTCTTCAGGAGTCATATTATCCCAGTCAAATTCAGGCACTTCCTCTTCCTCAAATTCAAAACCGGGTTGCCTTACCTTTACCATATGTGCATAGAGCTTTTCAAAGGCCATAAACTTAGATGAGTCTTGTATGTCGAATTTGATATAGAGCATTTAGTTTGTTTTCCTGGTATCGATAAAAAGGCAATCTAAGAGTGTTTCACTCTCAATAAGAATTTTTGGGTTCATATATTCTTCGAACCACAGGTCGGTTTTGTTCATCAAACTCGGTGAGTGTAAGGATACTGAAAGCATCCAAAATGTGGAGTTCCGATATGACATTTCCTCGATCATCGTATTCAGATGTTATGGTGCTTGTTCCAAGATCCAGTGAGGCCATCACTGATTTTATTTCACGATCGAGTTCATCATATTCAGTCATGGAGACTGAGGTTGTATCTCTATTGGATATACTAACTCTCTGAATGATATTTCCCCGCTCATCAAATTGGTTATAAGTGAATGTCGTATCAAATTTGGTTACTCTGGCAAGTTGAAATGAAAGCTCATCCCGCTCCAGGGTCATTGCGTTGATAAGTCTGTTGTTACCATCGTAGTAATAGTGATTAACAGATTTGAGGGTATCATACCCGGTTATTTCTCCCTGATCGTTATAGCCCGGAATCATGGCCAGAGATTCTTGTTTTTGTAAAAGACTGTTCTCATAGAAAGAGAGAAAGTGACTTCTCAATGTACCATTGACAGAATCAATTTCTTCAATGAGCAATCCCTCGGAACTAAACTTGTTAATGGCATGTGACCATTTGATTGTATCTCCATCCGTCAGGTTATACCAAACTTCATCTAAAAGCAGTGTATCCATATATTGTTGTGCGATTATCGAGGTATCCGTATAACTGGAGACTCCCATATGTTGGGTTGAATAAACAATCTGAATTTTTTCATTCCCATTTTCTGAATGAAAAATATTTTCCGTACTACGAAGCGCCCAATCACCATCCTGATCCTGCGTATTCGATGTACAGGAAAAGACAGACAGCAGGATGATTGGTAGAATGTATCGGGTCATGTCTTAGAGAAGAAGTATTTCTGCTGGTGGTTAGTGTGTCAATGATATCGAAAAAGGATGGTTTGACCTATTGATAAAAGGGTAGAAATCACACCTTAGTTTAAAGTACGTTTTATAAAAACTATCGAACCTGTTCTTACAAAGCTTCACTCGACTAGTTCTTTAAACAGTGACTGGAACAAATTCAGCGATTCTAATTTTTCCTTTAGTTCAGCCGAAGTCAGAAGTTTCAGATGAACCATATCAGCACCTTCTTCACCATCATAGGCAAGGCTTAATTCAATTTCATATTGTTGACATTTTAGCACATAGTGACTCCAGACTCCTTTTTCATCATTAGTGGTTGCCAGTTCTTCTTTGATGAGGTCTCTTTCTTCTGCGCTTAACTGATAGTCGGCCAAATGAGAAAGCATGCTTAGAACCGGGTTGAGTTTATTGCTCCATATCCAAAAACCATATTTGAAATCCTTATTCATGTTTCAATTCCGGGTTTTCAAAATCAATCAGTTCTTTTTCGAATATGGGGTTTTCGTTGAGGAGGGAGTCAATTCGATTTATTAGTCTCGGATTTCCCCTGGCTATCAAAAAAGCTAAACCCCAATGATCTATTGATATTTCAAATGCTCCCAAATCACATTTTGCCTGGACAAGGACTTCATCGTTCATCCACAAATCCTCGGAACCAGTGAATACCGTATTCAGAGGTGCGAGAGCCGCTTCAAGATTTGAAATGAAGTTATCGTTTTCAAGTCTCGAAGTGAACTTGATTAAGAGTTCTTTGCTTTCATATGCCGGTCGGAGGTGGTATTTGGTCATTTTTATTTGAAGGGGATTGGATGTACGGATATTAAAGAAAATGGAGGTTTTAACCAATTCAAGCCCAAATTATTCCATGCATTTCCTCGTCCTCATTTCAAGCGAGGTAGTCTCAATTCTGTTTATTCTGTACAACTTCTTTTTTATCTATTACTTCGAGTATAAAATTCACCAAAGGGCTATCTGTTTGCCCTAATTTATGCGCTATTTCGTAATGATTTAGTCGTTCATACTCATAGTATTCTATGTGGGCCAGGGGCTTATTTTTAGCATACATAGACCGGGATTGCTCAATAAAGAAACTTGTCTCATGAGATCCCACACTCAACAGGACAGGGCATTTTACAACAGATAAATCCTGGTTGGAGGCACTATACTCCTCCACGTCCTTTTCATTTAATCGCAGGACCTCGTTGAGGTAGCTGTTTTTGATAGGTGCTAAATCAAATATGCCACTGAGGCTACAAATGGCCCGAATGCCGGATCTTAAATTTTCATTCATTAAATAAGTCATTAAAGCCAAATGACCACCCGCTGAATGTCCGGAAAGAATGATTTGATCCGGGTTGCCATTATAACGGTGAGCCTCTTTCGTGATCCAGGCTATCCCATCTCATATGTCGTTTAAAAGCGTACCCATATTGACCGATGGAATAAGCCTGTAGTTCAATACACATACAGTTATGTTATTCTCTAAAAAGGGTTCAGCTATAAAACTGTAACTCTTCTTATCCAGTGCGCGCCAATAACCACCATGGATAAATACCAGAACAGGGGCGTTGCTAACACTTGCGGGGAAGATGTCCACAGTTTGTAATGGGGCTGATCCGTATTTTTGATCTGAATAGCAAGGGTAGGAATGTTTTACTCTTTGGGATTCCTTCTCATTAATATCTAAGAACTTTTGATAGTCAGGATGACGTAACCGAAAGTTTAACTGGTTTTCTGGGGTCATTACTTTTATCTACTTGGCTAGAGCCCCTCAATATACGGATGATAAGAAAAACAGGTACACAACATTTTGAAACTGATTACCGAAAGAGAGACGCTGATTTCAAATCTGCTCGTTGCAAACGATCAGGAGAATGGCAGGGGAAGTTTTGTACAGTGAAAAAAACCAAAGAGATTTTCTTGTACAGACCTTGTACAAGAAAATTATATAGAAAAAAAGCTTGTACAGTATGTGTACAAAGAAATTTTTGGAGCGAAAAAACTTGTACAAAATTGCTCGTCAGTTCGCACATCAAATTGCGACCTGTTGAACCTTTCGTTTTGATTCAATTTTGGCGGTTAACAAGTCGAAATCTACAGTTTTGGTTTTGTGGATTGGACTGTCGTACCCATAGACCCTGTTGTTCGAAAAAGATCTTAGATCAAGGACATCAAAAAACTGTTCGTAAGTCGTTAGTCCGAGCGTTTCAATATTGAGAACGGCTAACCTTTGTAGAGTTCCTTCCCCAAAAGTCCGGACCCAAAGAGGAATCACAGCCATTGTTCCTTCGAAATTCCAAAGTGCTGGACCCCCACACCAAGTCCCCAGGTTGACGTTCTGTCCTGCCTCGTTTGTCCAGTGGCAATGTCCACCAAGTGGCGCTCCCATTGCTATTTCACCTAGTTTGGAATATACAAGTTTGTCCCTTCCGTTAGATGCTGTTAACTGTAAGTCTGAGTTGTTAAAATTCCAGGGATTTGGGTAGTGGTTTGTCATTATGCGATTTAAGGACTAAGGATGGTAACTTACGGCTAAAAGCCATTCAATATATGGGAGAGCATTTGATCAATAGGACAGGCTTAGAATGCTTTCCCCTTTTTTATATTGATCAACAAAGGTCTTTTTGAATAGAAGTTTTCTTTTCTCCACTTCCTCTTGGGTATCACCTTCCCAGTAAAAATCCACACAAGTTAGAGCGTATTCAAAATCTTGCCTCGAAGTGAAATTATAAATGTGTTCTAATTCCCCAAAATGCTCCCAAAACATTGCATTCATTCCTTTTCTTTGGTAACCAACTTCGTCAGTGTAGAATCCTACCCTTTGTTCCAGCTCGTAGTAATCAATCACTTTCCAGTGAAGCCCTCTCCATGTATGTTGTAAGAGTTTGTCAAAGCCTTGCTTCACGGCCCATTGCTTAACTTTGATTTCTGGCTGATCACCATCTTCCAACATAATGATGGCCACATCACTATTTTTGAACCAATCTCGTGCCTTATCCAGCTTTGAAGGATCGTCTACGATTATTGCTGATTGTATTCTCTTACCACAATCAATCTTCTGGATAAACTTGTCGAAATAACTGAAGGGTACATCAAAGCCTGAGAATTCATCCTCTATAATGCCCGGAGTTTCACCAGGACCAATAAACCGGGGCCTCAATAGGGTAGCTTTTTCGTGATAAATATCTAATCCCATTTCATTCTGATTTCAACAAGATCTGTGTTACACTGATAATTGTAAATATCCCATTTTCCGAAGAGCCGAGCACTAGTTATATAAAGTGTTTTCTGGCTTCTGTTTTATCCGATAAAATTCCTGTAATGAGTATCGCCTTTACTTAGAGTTCCAACAGTCCCCGCTTTGTCCCGGCCCCGTTACCTCAATTTTTTGTAGCTTATGGAATGTGCCTTTTTTAAAAGGAGGCGCCATTTTTTTAACAAACCTCAGATTTTTATGAATGAAGAGATCATTGAGTTGACCGAAGATGTTTCTGCTTCACCGCTCTATAGCGAAGATTTTGCCCCGGTACCTGCGGCAAAGCGCACCTGGAACCGCACCAACATTGCTGCCATCTGGGTAGGAATGGCCGTCTGTATCCCTACCTATATGCTGGCCTCCAGCCTGATCGACCAGGGAATGAACTGGTGGCAGGCTTTACTGACCATCCTTTTGGGGAATTTGATTGTGCTGGCCCCGATGATTCTCAATGCCCATGTGGGCACTAAGTACGGCATTCCCTTGCCTGTTTTCCTCAGAATGAATTTTGGTATTGATGGGGCCGTATTGGCTTCTCTATTAAGAGGACTGGTAGCCTGTGGCTGGTTTGGCATTCAAACCTGGATTGGCGGAGCGGCCATCTATCAGCTGGTATTGGTATTTATACCCGGTCTCGCCAATAGCCCCTTTCTGGGAAGTTTTATGGGCATCAACCTGGCTCAGCTCGTTTGCTTTCTGCTCTTCTGGGCCATGAATATCTATATCATTTATAAGGGCATCGATTCCATCAAAGTATTTGAAACCTGGGCAGCTCCCTTTCTACTGGTGATCGGGGCCTTTATGCTGGGCTGGGCCTGGTGGGAGGTAGGTTCTATGGGTGCCATCCTCGATGCGTCCTACACGCTTTCTCAAAATGCTGATGTGAACTTCTGGAAGATTTTCTGGCCTAATCTCACAGCCATGGTAGGTTTCTGGGCAACCCTCTCCCTCAACATTCCCGACTTTACGCGCTATGCCAAATCTCAAAAAGATCAGATGGCAGGGCAGGCCCTGGGCTTACCCACCACCATGGTGTTCTATAGCTTTATCGGTATAGCCGTGACCAGCGCCAGTGTGCTGATTTTCGGAGAAGCCATTTGGGACCCTGTAGTGCTGCTTGGCAAATTTGATTCAGCCTTCGTGGTCATCCTGTCCATGCTGGGACTGACCATTGCGACACTTTCTACCAACATTGCCGCGAATGTAGTGGCCCCGGCCAATGGCTTTGCCAACATAGCACCCAAGAAGATCAGCTTTAAAATGGGTGGATACATTACCGGAGTGATTGGCATCGTTATTTTTCCGTGGAAGCTGATGGCAGACCCCAGCGGATATATTTTTACCTGGTTGATCGCCTATTCCGCATTGTTGGGAGCCATAGCAGGGGTAATGATCAGTGACTATTACCTGGTAAGAAAGACGAAATTAGACCTGGCCGATCTCTATAAAAATGAGGGACCTCACAGAGGCTGGAACAAACCTGCCTGGATCGCCTTTGTACTGAGCATTTTGCCCGTGGTTCCCGGCTTTTTGGTTACGGTGAATGCCATTGACGCAGCCTCGGTAGGTGCCTTCCTGGTTGAGCTTTATAACTACGCCTGGTTCGTTACTTTTGGTCTGGCCTTGCTGATCTATTATGGACTGAAGAGTATGAACACTTCAGCATCTTAAACGATGGATAAGTACATCATCCTGATTCTCTATTTTGGGGCATTGTTCCTGATAGGCTTTCTGGCTTCTAAAAAGATCAAGGGACTGAAGGATTACTATGTAGGGGGAAAGAAAATGAACTACTGGATGGTAGCCTTTTCGGCAAGGGCTACAGGAGAATCCAGCTGGTTGTTACTCGGGCTTACGGGTATGGGAGCCATGGTAGGGGTCAAGGCTTTTTGGGTAGTAGTGGGCGAAGTGCTTGGTGTTGCTATTGCCTGGTTTTTAATGGCCAGACGCTTCAAAAGACTTTCTGACAAATACGACTCCATTACCATTCCTGATTATCTGGAGAGCCATTTTAAATCTAAAAGCAGTCTCCTTCGCATCATAGCGGCAGGTACACTGGCAATATTTGTCACCATCTATGTCAGTGCCCAGATAGACGCTACCGGAGCGGCCTTTGAGTCTTTCTTAGGCTGGAACTATTACACCGGTGCTCTGGTGGGTTTTGTAATAGTGGTCGCCTATATCTTCTCAGGAGGCTTTATTGCAGTGGCCTGGTCAGATGTTTTTCAGGGTCTGATCATATTGCTTGGTCTTGTATTACTGCCGGTTATAGCCTTTCAGACCATTGAAAACCGGGGAGACTTTGTATCCGGTTTTGGTGACATAGATCCATCACTCCTGAGCATTTGGGGAGAGGGCGGCCCGACACTCTTCAACATCATGACCATTGGTGGACTGGCCTTTATTGGTCTGGGGTTTCTGGGCTCACCCCAGGTCTTTGTACGATTTATGTCGATCAAAAATGAGGCTGAAATCAATAAGGGACGCTGGGTGGCCATTGCCTTTACCTTGATTACTGATTCAGCGGCAGTGCTGATTGGCATCGTAGGCCGCTATGTGTTTACCGAAGCAGGGCAAGACCCTGAACTGATCATGGGCAATGCCGCTCAAAATGTGCTGCCCATGCTGGTGGATAAAACCTTTTCCACGCTTATTACGGGTTTATTTATAGCAGCTGTACTATCGGCCATCATGTCTACTGTGGACTCCCTGTTGGTGGTGGCATCGAGTGCTGTGACCAGAGACTACTATCAGAAAATCAAAAAGCCTGAGGTGAGTGAAAAGTCTCTGCTCAGGATGTCGCGGATGGTAACACTTGGTATTGCATTTTTTGCACTGGCCATTGCCCTTATTGTTTCTGTCACCACCCCTGAGCGGACCATCTTCTGGTTTGTGATCTTTGGCTGGTCAGGAATTGCCGGCACCTTTTGCCCTGTCATTATTCTCTCGCTTTTCTATAAAGGCTGTAACGAGAAGGGAGCCATCGCTTCCATGATCACCGGTTTTCTGGGGATACCCTTTTTTAAATTTATCGCTCCCACCATTCCGGGTATTGGGATCTACTTTGGCGAGTTGGCCGAACTTTTTCCGGCATTTGCCCTCGGTATTTTAGCCGGTGTTTTAGTGAGTAGGCTTACCCGTAAACCAGCTTAGGCATATCCAGGTGAATCACTTTTACGATTATTTCCTGCTTACTAATAACCACGGATGGGATAAGTTTCCCATGCTCAGGATTCTCTGTACGCTTACACCTGGAGTTACGGAAACCGTGTCGCAATTATTTTTAAGGTCACCCTGAACTTGTTTCAGGGTCTTTTCAGTACTCAAAGATTCTGAAACAAGTTCAGAATGACGTTCTAAGTGAATTATGACACAGCCTCTACAGTGGAGGAGCAGTGAGACCGCTGAGCGAGGTTTGTTTTAAAAGCAACTTCCGCTTGGCTCGCTTTGCCAATTATCATCTTCTTATTTCTTTTTTTATATTAGGATAGCTCATCAGATAGTCCAAACATGTCGATACTCATTAAAAACGGCCATCTGG
The DNA here is from genome assembly GCA_021404565.1 of Roseivirga sp. Lineage (GTDB taxonomy): Bacteria > Bacteroidota > Bacteroidia > Cytophagales > Cyclobacteriaceae > Roseivirga. Next base: position 66,293 of record JAAWWF010000029.1, read on the forward strand.
TCAACGCTTCCGAAAACTTTGATGCTGACATCTATGTCGAGGGAGAGAAAATCATAGAGATAGGGGAGAACCTGGTAAAGCCGGGAGCAGAAGTAATTGATGCTTCAGGAATGCTCGTTTTCCCGGGAGGTGTCGATCCGCATGTTCACCTGGAGATGCCTTTTATGGGTACTTATTCGGCTGATGATTATAGCACGGGAACTCTGGCTGCGTTGCATGGGGGCACTACCATGGTCATTGATTTTATCCTGCAAACCCAGGGTGATTCACTGGCCAATGCCTTGAAGACCTGGCAGGACAAGTCGCAGGGCAGGGCTTATGGAGATTATGGCTATCACATGGCCGTAACAGACTACAACGAATCTACGCGAAAGGAAATCAGGCAAATGATTGAGGAAGAGGGGATCACTTCTTTCAAAACCTTTATGGCCTATAAGGGCGCTCTCATGATTGATGATAATCAGATGGTGGGCCTGATGACCGAGGTAAAGAAGCAGGGAGGTATGGTTACGGTACATGCGACCAATGGCGATATGATAGATCACCTGATTCACAAGTTCAAAAAGGAGGGCAAGGTCAGTCCCTTGTATCATTACCTGTCGCAACCTGAAGTTACAGAAGCAGAAGCCTCGGCCCGTTTCGGAGACCTGGCCCATTATACAGGAGTACCCGCCTACATTGTGCATATGACTTGCGAAGGGGCCCTGAACAGCGTGCGAGATGCTACCAAACGCAACCAGACCGTACTGGTCGAGACCTGCATTCAGTACTTATTGCTCGATGCCTCTTTGTACGACAAGGGTTTTGAGTCTGCTAAATGGGTGATGAGTCCTCCGCTACGAGAGAAAAAAGACATAGAAGCCCTTTGGGCGGGAATTGATCAGGGATTGGTCAAAGTGGTGGCCACGGATCACTGTCCTTTTACCTGGGAACAGAAGAAGCTGGGAGAGGATGATTTTGCTAAAATCCCCAATGGTCACCCTGCCATTGAGCACCGGATGGAACTGCTGTTTTCCGAAGGAGTAACAACCGGCAAAATCACCTTGCCGAAATTCGTAGAGGTAAGCTCTACCAATGCGGCCAAGCTCTTTGGTATGTATCCTAAAAAAGGCTGCCTGGCCATCGGTTCAGATGCCGATTTGGTCATTTTTGATCCCAACGAAAAGCATACGATTTCCGCCAAAACCCATCATATGAATACCGACTATTCAGGCTACGAGGGCAGGGAAGTGACAGGGAAAACCAAAACCGTTTTACTCAGGGGAAAAGTAGCTATCGATCAGGGTGAGGTTAAGGTCGATAAAGGCTATGGTCAATACGTTTTCCGAAACAAGGTAGACGGGAAACTGTAATCAATTTTTTAACAAGAAAACCAACAGAGGAAATGGCAAGAAAAGTGAAATCCGGATTGATTCAGATGAGTCTGCCCATGACGGAGGGCGAGGGTACCATTGAAGAAATAGTGCAGGCCATGTATGACAAACACATACCTTATATCGAAGAAGCCGGCAAGCAGGGAGTTCAGATCCTCTGCTTACAGGAAATTTTCAATACCCCTTATTTCTGTCCCGGTCAGGATAACAAATGGTATGCCTCTGCAGAGGCGGTACCGGGTCCGACCACCGAAAAAATGCAGGAGTACGCCCGCAAGTATAATATGGTGATCATTGTGCCGATCTATGAAAAGGAGCAGGCCGGTTTTCTCTACAACACAGCTGCTGTGATCGATGCCGATGGTACCTACCTGGGTAAATACAGAAAGAACCATATCCCGCATACCTCTGGCTTTTGGGAAAAGTACTTCTTCAAGCCCGGCAACATGGGTTATCCGGTCTTTCAAACGAAATATGCCAAAATAGGCGTTTACATCTGTTACGATCGTCATTTTCCAGATGGTGCCCGTATCCTGGGGCTGAATGGAGCTGAGATTGTGTACAACCCATCGGCTACCGTGGCGGGCCTATCACAATATCTCTGGAAACTGGAACAACCGGCACATGCCGCTGCTAACGGCTACTTTATGGGTTGTATCAATCGGGTGGGAACCGAAAAGCCCTGGGACCTGGGTAGGTTTTATGGCACCTCTTACTTTGTTGATCCACGCGGTCAAATCTTCTCTGAAGCCTCAGAATATGATGATGAACTTTTGGTAGCCGAATTCGACTTGGATATGATCGATGAAGTCAGGTCTACCTGGCAGTTTTTTCGAGACCGCAGGCCAGAGACTTACGGCAAAATCACTGAACTATAACAATGGGAGAATTTAAAAAACCCACCTCGGAGCAGGAGTTCGAGCAGAACTTTCAGCAGATCAAGCCGCTGATGAACAAGACGGAAGCTTATTATGAGAGCTCACGCTGTCTGTTTTGCTATGATGCCCCTTGTCAGACGGCCTGTCCTACAAGCATTGATATTCCGCTCTTTATCCGGCAGATCAATTCCGGTAACCTGACTGGCTCAGCCAGTACCATTTACGCATCGAATTACTTTGGCAATGCCTGCGGTAAGGTGTGCCCTACAGAAGTACTCTGTGAAGGGGCCTGTGTCTATACAGAGCAAAATGTAAAGCCCATTGAGATTGGCAGGTTGCAAAACTATGCGACTCAAAAGGCCATCGATGAAAAGAAGAAGCTGTTCAAACTGGCTTCGGCCAACGGTAAAAAAGTAGCCATTATAGGAGCAGGGCCTGCAGGAATCTCCTGCGCCTGTGAATTACGAACCCTCGGTTATGAGGTGACTGTTTTTGAGGCAAAGGAAAAGCCCTCGGGACTGACGGTCTATGGGGTGGCCCCCTATAAAATCACCAATGAGGAAGCGCTGAACGAGATGGAGTACCTGCAGGAGCAATTTGGCTATCAGGTGCACTACAATCAGCGTATTGATTCAGTTGAGGATCTACAGGAGTTGGAAAATAATTATGATGCCGTATTTATCGGAGTAGGCCTCGGGAATACCTCATCTCTGCAAATGCCGGGAGAAGACCTGGAAAACTGTGTAGGTGCTACGGAGCTTATTGAAGAGCTGAGAATGAATCATCATCAGGTGGCCATGGGTAAGAAAGTGATTGTGCTTGGAGGAGGAAATACTGCCATGGATGCCGCTTCAGAGGCCGCCCGTATGGGAGCCGAGAAGTCGATTCTGGCCTATAGAAGATCAAAAGCCGAGATGGGCGCTTATGAATTTGAGTATGACCTCGCCAAAGGTGCCGGTGTGGATGGAATGTTCAATGTCTCTCCGCTTGAGATTCAGGGTGATGGCAAGGTCTCGGGAGTAAAGTTCATCAGAACAGAGCAGCGAAATGGCAAGCTTGAAAGCATTGCCGGATCTGAGTTTGTAGAATCCTGCGATATGGTGATCAGGGCTACCGGCCAATCGAAGCAGGTGGCCTGGCTGAGCCAGATCGAAGGGCTTGAGCTGGATAAGGGTAACCGTATTTCGGTGAACCCTGAAAGTTTTCAAACCACCAATGCGAGATATTTCGCAGCTGGTGATGCGATGAACGGAGGGAAGGAAGTAGTGAATGCAGCTGCTGATGGAAAGCAGGCAGCCAGAGGAATCCACAATTATTTATCTTAATCTAAAGAATTTTTTATGCCCGATATCAGCGCCAATCTTGCCGGAATAAAGTCTCCCAATCCTTTTTGGTTGGCTTCAGCACCTCCTACCAACTCTGGTTACCAGATCATGAAGGCTTTCGATGCCGGATGGGGTGGAGCTGTTTGGAAAACCCTCGGAGTGCCTGTAGTCAATGTTTCCAGCCGATATGGAGGAGTGAACTACCGGGATAGTCGCCTGGTGGGTTTGAATAATATAGAACTCATTACCGACAGGCCGCTTAAGGATAACCTGCGGGAAATCGAAGAGGTAAAAAAGTACTTTCCGGATCATGCGGTGATTGCCTCGCTGATGGTGGAGAGCAAAGAGCAGTGGCATCAGATTGTCAAAGATGTAGAGAATGCCGGAGCGGATGGTATAGAGTTAAACTTTGGTTGTCCACATGGCATGTGTGAAAGAGGCATGGGCTCGGCTGTAGGGCAGGAGCCCGAGGTGCTCAAAACCATTGTAGGCTGGGTCAAAGAGGTTGCTACCAAACCTGTGATCGTTAAGCTTACTCCCAATATCTCTGATATTACGGAACCAGCCCAGGCAGCCAATGAGGGAGGAGGGGATGCCATTTCTCTGATCAACACGATTCAGAGCCTTGTGGGCGTAGATATCGACAATTTTGTGCCATATCCCGTGGTGGATGGAAAAAGTACGCATGGTGGTTATTGCGGTCCGGCTGTGAAGCCCATCGCTTTGAACATGCTAAAGAATTGCGCCCAACACCCCAATGTCAACCTGCCTATATCAGGTATTGGTGGTATTGAAAACTGGCGCGATGCCGTGGAGTATATCCTCCTGGGCGCTACGAATGTGCAGGTTTGTACTGCTGTGATGCATTTCGGTTTTGGCATTGTGCGTGATATGATCTCTGGTCTGGAAGGTTATATGGAAGAAAAGGGCTTTAACTCACTGGATGATATGCGGGGTAAAGCGCTCGGCAATGTCACCAACTGGGAAAACCTGAACCTCAAATACAAGGTAATAGCCGATATCGATGAAGAAAAGTGCATTGGCTGTCAGCTCTGCTATATCGCTTGCGAAGATGGAGCCCATCAGGCTATTGGGCTCAGCGAAAAGGACGGAGAGCGGGTGCCCCATATCATAGAGCAAAATTGTGTGGGCTGTAATTTATGCTCCATTGTTTGCCCGGTAGAGGAGTGCATTACCATGGTCAGAAAAGATGATGGCTCTGAGGTAGTGACCTGGAAGGAGCGGGGAGAGGCAGGCACAGCTCCCACCACCTTTAACGATGAAAAGGCAGGAGGCATAGGGCATTGGGTGCCGGAACCGAAGGATGCTTTGAAGAAGAGGGTGTAACGTTGAGTGTAAAATGCATTTCAATGCATTTTACAAAGTGTTGGTAGCAGTTTTTATTCTATCAAATTTAGTACATTTTCGAGTAACCGATTAAATTCATCAGGCTTTTCAACCATAGGATAGTGTCCTGTTCTCTTGAGAGATTGTACCTCAAATCCGGTTTTACAATGTTTTTCTAAACCACTTTCGTTAGTTGGTATTGCATCACTATTGATTAGATACAGTTTGTATGGCAACTCTTCAAGTTTTGATGCCTCGCTTTGGGAGAACTGCATTAGGTTCATTAATGAACTGTAGCCTGTTTTTGGATTTGCATTTGCAAAATCACTCTTTACACGTTCTTTAACTTCAGTGGAAGTAGAAGGGTGAAATAACATGTTCTCTGCATAAATTGGGGCATTAGTATTGAAGTCGTTTTGTAGTAAAGGAAAGAAGGCTGACATCTGTTCAATCTGCTCAGGTGTAAACTCTACATCTATGAATTTGAAATTATCAACTCCAATTAGTCCTTTGATTCTGGGGTTGTTATTTAATGCTGTTTGAAGTATGATTTCACCAGACATAGAATGACCTATTAAAATCACATTTTGTAAATCCAAACTATCTATAAACGCAGATACGTCCTTAGCATATTCTTCTATAGTCCAATTCTCTCTGTTGGCTTTTGATTTTCCAAAACCAGCTAAATCAATTGCACATACTGTGTAATCTTTGAAGAAGTAAGAGATTTGATTCTCCCAGTAAGATTTATCTATGCACCAACCATGTAAAAACAGTAATGTAGTTTTTCCATTACCTTGTTGTATATAGTTGATTTTAACTTGTTGTTCTCTAATGGCTACTTGTTTTTCTGTCATAACTCCTGTTTTTTGTGCTGTACCACAACTAAATAAAAGTGCGGCAAGAGCGGTTACTGAAATTGCTTTTGTTTTCATTTCTTAATGATTAGAAAGCAATGGTAGAGTTGGGGTAGGACAACCCTTTGTCAGGGGTTCAGAAAACTTTTTTAGAACGCTCTTCTATATATGCATCGAGGTTAAAAGTAGTATCAGGATTGAATGCCTCAGCAATTCTTTCCAGCAGTGTAATTCGGTCAAGCCTAAATTCTCTTAGCTCTTTTCGTAATTCACAAAAAGCAATGGTCGTCCATACAGCACCAGTAAAGTAGAGGGCGTAAGGATGTATTGTTCTTTTTGTAGTTGCCCCTTTTGATTTAGAATGATATGTGATTGTAACTTTGAAATGTTCAGTGATTGCCTGTTGCACTGTCTCTAAATGCGAACTTTTAGGAGCCCAAGGTTGATTGTAAGCTATTCTAGAATTAAGATATTCAAGCTTATTTTTTGCATTGGATTTTAGAACTGCTTTTATTTTAATAAGTGCCGACTCATAGTTTCTTCTTAAAGAATCTTCGGTATGATAGTTCAAGATCTTTTCTATCGCCACCAAAGCATTAGCTTCTTCAGACGAAAACATAACAGGAGGTAATTCGTACCCCTCAACAATGAAATACCCTTTCCCTTCTTCCTCTCCAATAGGAACTCCTGCTTGTCTTAATGTATGAATATCACGATAAACTGTTCGGATACTAATCTCAAACCTATCAGAAACCTCACGCGCGGTAATCAGTTTTTTAGACTGTAATTGCACTAATATGCTCGTTATTCTATCTAAACGGTTCATTAGTTTCTCAATTGCTACCGGTTAGTATATGAAAAGTAGGCGATTACGAAGCACGAAACTATTGTCTAAGCACAAAGGTTGATACGAGCCAAAATCCTTGATTTCATTACTATTCCGCCTATTTTTCATATACATTGTTAGCAATAGTTTTTATTCGTTATTGAATGTTTTAATTACTTTTTTGCAAAGTTCAGCATATTTTTCACCACCATAATTGTCAGGACTGTTTCTCGACACCACGTGATATTTGTCATCGATTAAGACTTCTAAAATCCACTCTTCTCCATCTAAAATCATATTCGGGTCGTGAGTTTGAATTTCCCAAAAAGTGCTGTCGATTTTTTTTGATAGTGAATTCCATTCCGATATTGTTAATTCCTTTTCTTCGTGTTTAATCCTTCGTCCAGCATCATATCCGCCAAGTCCTTTAGTTTTGTTGTAGGTTCCTGTTATTTGTCCGTTTTTATTTTCAATTCGATATGAATAAGGTCGTGACCAAGTTCCTAAATGTGTAAATCTTACAACTTTTTTACCTTTTCCAATTTGATTGTAAAGAATAGGTTCTTTCATACTTGCTAAGTGGGTCGAGTACCATTCGTTTACAAAATCACTTAACGTATCATTCTGCTCAAATACGCAAGGAAAATTTTTCAATTTCATACATTCAGCTTGTTTTTGTTTAGTCTCATCGCTTAAAGGTGGGAAATAATATTCTGCTGAACTTTTAGGTGTATATCTTAATTCAGGGTTCAATATTCCACAACCACTAAGCAGAATAAAAACAATTATATAAGCTGAATTTCTTGGGTTCATTTAATTATTGCTAACTCGTTTGTATAAGGAACTTGCCTAAAACTTACGCAATAACCAACTTATTGAATATATAAACATGACTAAATGGCGAAGTTCCTTTTATTTTCAATGTGGTTATGTTGCTGTGGATTTGGGTGGTTATTGGGGAACTATGATGATTGTAAAGCTCTCAGCGTTATCCGTTCGCTTGCGCCATAGCCGCAGCGAAAGAGCAAAGAAAACTGTGGTATCAAATACAATGCTCAGAGTCTCGCAGGCGATGAGTCTGAGTGAGATAGAATCACCTGCACTCTATGGGTTAAATACCTAAGTTAGATGCTATTATGTTACACTATCAAGCTTTCCATTGATATAAGTGAAGTTAATATCATGTTCAACGTCCCAGCTTGTCCCGATCATAAGCCATAGTATTCTATCATCAAATCCGTTATTGTTATCGATATAAACTTCAGACACATAAGTTTTGGATAAAGCATCATGTTCGGATTCAATCTGGCCATCTCTTAAATTATCTTCCAGCTTATATTCTTGCCAGGTTTTCCCTCCATCAAATGAAGATTTAGTTGTTTGATGACAGCGAAGGCAATGATTCCAAATCTTTTTATTAATAGTTTCAATTTCATTGCTATCCAATGCCAAGAATTCATTGATAGTGTCTAGTGTTTTTTGCGATAATATTTTGGACACACCAGGGTTGCTAAAATGGATAGAAAATGGAACATCTTTCTTAAATACTTGAGAGAAAGCTGTGAACTGGAGTACATCAGAATTTACCTTATTCCAATTTGATTTTCCTAAAATTTCCTCTTTTGTCATTGTTTAGAAATTGTACTTAACGAGTTGGTTAAACGCAGGGTTCCTCAGAGCGTTGTGCATGGGTATTGTTGGCATCATTCAAGTATTTTAAAATAGTTTATACCCGGAGTTTGTCTAGAAGTTCTTCAATAACCAACTTATTGAATATATAAACATGGCCAAATGGCAAAGTTCCTTTTATTCTCAATGTGGTTATGTTGCTGTCGATTTGGGTGGTTATTGGGGAACTATGATGATTGTAAAGCTCTCAGCGTTATCCGTTCGCTTGCGCCATAGCGGCAGCGAAGGAGCAAAGAAAACTGAGGTGTCAAAAACAATGCTCAGAGTCTCTCAGGCTATGACCCTGGGCCTGATAGTTCTGTATTTTATGATCATGTTGGGGATGTTCGTATGTGTTGTACAATCGTTTAATTTTCAGTCGTTAGCACCATGACATTGGAGTCGCAGTTATGTCCGTGACTTTTTACATATCAAGAAGAACTAAAACTATTACCGTTGTGATCACTATTATAATAAGAGCGAATAAATCATAAAAAAGCGATGTTGTGAGCTTCTTTACTTTGTCATAGTCAAATAATAATTTGATGAGCAGGATAATTAAATGCGCTCCTAAAAAAAAGTATAAGACCCCAACCAACGCTATATCACCCATTGAATTTGTCCGACTCAATCGGAGGGCAATGAAATAGATTAAGAAAATTACCCCTTGTTTAACAATAGCCTTTAACATTACCTTTTGTGATTTAGTAGCAAGGTTCGTTTCTATAAACCCGGGCTTAACCCTGAATGTTGCCTTTCAAGTTACTCTTCCGTTCAGCTTAAGCCTTAACCTCTGCAATCTTGGTATTCACGCGAATATTGGTGTCGCCATCAGGGCCTAACGTGGCGCCATAGGTAAAGAACTCCAGGTTAACGCCTTTTCTGAACATCAGGCAGTGGGTGGAGCCTCCAAAGTGGAACATACCTATCTCCTGACCCTTTTTTACTTTGTCTCCTGCTTTTACGGTAATCTGGCAGCTGGATACTTCAGCCATTCCAATCGGCATCACGCACATCAAACCAATGGCAGGATTATCGGCCTCAATAAAGATGACTGCCCGGGTAGCCACTGCGGAAAGGAAAGGCTGTGAATCATTAGGGGCGGCAGAGGAAGAACCTTACCTGAATGGAAAGGCCTACGCGTGGAGTAGGACAAGAATGGGAGGATGGGCAGTCGATCAGAGTCCTATTCTGAAGACTACCATAACCATGAAAAGATTGAGGAGAAGAGGTTATCAATCCTTGAGCGAATACTACTTCAGAGTATCTCCATTACTTAATGGACCGCCTGTTACGATACTGAGCGCCACAAGGGTGAGAGTATCGAGCGCAGCTCACGTACGGCAGGTGGCGTGAGAGGCGCACCGTGGGCTTATGGCTCACGGCCGTCTACTCGATTGGCGGTAGTTTTTTTATCTAAGATTCATTGTCATTTTTAATAGCTTCAACTCCTGTAATTTTCCAAACTCTCTCAAATTCATCTTTATCAATTGACTCTCCTTCAAAGTCTTTGAATTCCATATTTGTGTCGAGCCAAAATCCGTAATTTTTTTTATCAGGTCCTGCAAATACAGGAGTTCCGTTCGAGTCTAATCCAATCTCTCTCCATGGCAATAGTTTTCCATCTTCCTCTTCAAATTCTATTAGCCATTTTTTGACCAGATGCATTTTCGGTTCATAACCTGGATTTGCTTTTGGAATGAAAAATAATATGGTTTTAAGCACCTTAGATTGCCTTGGCTCTTTTTCATGCCAGTCAGTTGCCATTGAAGTGCTTAGGTATTTCATTTTATCTGTCATTTTAATTACCGTCAACGTCCGAAGGTATCAGGGGTGAATTGAGAAGAAGATAAAAAGACTTTAGGGATTTCGAGTATGTTTATTTGCAAGCATTAGAAAAGCTGGCATTTAGATATATCAAGATATGCGTTTTTGCAGAGCCAGCGACCATTTGCTGAATGTGTGTAGGAGCAAGGTCTTTATATCTTCGGGAACCTGTCTGCTGCCAGGCAGGCAAGATCGCCTGACAAGACTGCAACAACGATTTATGCCTGATGACCGTGTGTTGAGATTAGTGCTGTGATCACAAAGGTAAGAGGTCCTTCGAGCAGTCTTGGTTCGGACGTTGAGATCAATGAGTTTTTAGAGGTTTGAGGTACGAAAACGTAGAAAAACGCCCCTCGAAGGGCATTGATCTCAACTCGTTTATATAAGGAACTTGCCTAAAACTTACGCAATAACCAGCTTATTGAATATATAAACATGACTAAATGGCGGAGTTCCTTTTATTTTCAATGTGGTTATGTTGCTGTCGATTTGGGTAGTTATTCCGGAACTTTGAGTTTCTTGCAGATAACTCTGAGCGTTGATTTCAAGACACACTTTCTCTCTGCTTAAACCTTAACCTCTGCAATCTTGGTATTCACCCGAATATTGGTGTCACCATCAGGGCCTAAGGTGGCGCCATAGGTAAAGAAATCCAGGTCAACTCCTTTTCTGAACATCAGGCAGTGGGTGGAGCCTCCAAAGTGGAACATACCAATCTCCTGACCCTTCTTTACTTTATCTCCGGCTTTTACGGTAATCTGGCAGCTGGATACTTCAGCCATTCCAATCGGCATCACGCACATCAAACCAATGGCGGGATTGTCGGCCTCAATAAAGATGACTGCCCGGGTGGCCACCGCGGAAAGGAAAGGCTGTGAATCGTTGGGGGCGGCAGAATCAGGTCCACCGGTAACGGTTACCTTGCCATCTTCTTCTGTTTTAACAATGGGGTGGAAGAAGCCCTCTGCCAGGTTTTCGAGGTAATAGGAGCCATTGACTACATAGGCTTTTACTACAGTACCATTTACCGGGCTGTGCCAACGGTGGAAGCTGAGCGCACTGAGAAAGGCCTGGTACACCGTGCCTCCCACGAATTGAGGAGTGAACTCATCAAAATTCAACATGTTTTCAAGGGAGTACTTCTGTCCTTTAAGCCAGAATGGGGCAGAAAGGGCCACATCCCTGGCAATGTCGAAAGGAGCAGACTCACAGGCATTGGTGATCACATTATCATTGTCAGGATCGCTTATGGGGCGCTTTTCCCAGTGGAACTGGCGGGTGAAAAAGTCATCCCAGCTTTGGTAGCCATAGTATTCCTCACCTGGCTGGCATTGAAAGATGTCGGGAAAAGTGTCGGTCTTGCTTACAGGGTTAGGGCCGTCACCATAGGTATTGTAGGCCACGCTTACCATTTCCGTTTGTGCATGAGGACTCAGCCAGGCGATCACATCCTCTGCACAATCACCTTCAGTAAGTACATAGCGGGAGTCTTTGGTGACCAGGAATTTTGACCAATGGACCAGAATCTTCTTCAACTGCTGATTGACGAGGGCATTGGAGAATACATCATAGCCTTGTGGGGTAGCCATAGGCCAGTTGAGCAGGGCATTGATGGGAAAACCAATCATACCTGCTGCCTCCTGATCACTGCCTCTTCCGCTTTGATAGGCTTCGGGAGCGGTGAACATAATGGCATTGAGCAGTTCCAGAAACTCTTCGAAGTTCATGGGTTGAGGTTGCCAGCCCAGGGGCGTGTTCTTCTTATACCTGTGCGCATCAGCAAACATGCCCTGTACATTGCCGTAGAGGATGGGGTCACTGTATACCATTTGCTGAAATTCTCTGATGGGCTTAATCAGCGGTTTGGGCTTGTCCTTAACTGCTTTGCGCAGCTTCTCAATCCAGTGTTCAATTTCCAGGTGGTTGGTTTTCATCCAGCCGAGGGAGGGGCTTTTTGCTTCTGACATGATATAGTCTTCAATTCCTTGTGGTAAAAAGTGTTTCGTATTTAATTTCGAAATAAATCAACACTTTAGTTGTAAATATTTACATAAATATCAAGCGTGGATAGTAATAGAATGAGCTTCAATCATCGACAATTTTGGGTTATGAAAGAGAATTCGGCCTTTGAGGGTTTAATTGCCAGCGCTTATTTCCCATGTGCAGGGCTCGGATAGATTTCAAATCCGCAATTCGATCAGAGTTTTTTCAACTTGGCAACTTCAATTGGGATGAATTTTGGTAAATAGCTTGGGGTACATCCTTTCGCCACTATTTCGTCCTTGTAGAGTCCGGTATCCTCTCCAATGGCAATACATCTGGTTCGATATTCCTCTTGCCATTTCCCGATCTGACCTGCCGTATAATTCATGGCCCATTGCACGTCAGGATTTTCCTTCAGCAGGTTGACCTCAATTGAGGTCAAAAGTGCTTCTGTGTTAGTATGTTGTGTATTTCCCATCCACCTTAATCGAGCCTGATAATACCAGAACAGTCTTCTTTGCAGCGCTGAGGAGCTGTTTTCCCAGGATTCCATCAAAGCAATAGTCTTCTTGTCCTTCGAAAGCTGGTTCGCCATCAGCCAGTCGATGAGTTGATTCCGTTCTTCAGGCTCATGCTCCTGTATGTCTTTATCGAGCTGATCGATAAGCTCCTGGCTTAGAAGCCTCTTGTCCATAATCAGGTTTGCCAGCTGACGTGGAAAGTACTCACCAGTTTGCCATAATTCCATGGCCAGTTCATGATCCTTCTTAATCGTTTTGGCAATTTTCCGAAGGTCTCCAAGCTTGGTCGTGTCCTGGTTGATTTGAGAATGGATGTCTCGGGCTCTGGATGAAAGTTTCATATCAAAAGGCTCTGTTTTCTTTACACACCACAGGTTTATATAAGGAACTTGGCTAAAACCCGGGCAATAACCAATTTATCGATATAGAAATTGGTTGCCAGGCTAACTGTCAAGATTCTGATAGGGACAGAAGTCACTTTTGAGGATCATCAATGACATAGGTCTTCGATAAGATATCGTGCCAGGCCCTGGCATCTATTCCGAGTGCGATGGAAAATATTTCGAAGGGGATAAATCGACTCACAAACCTGATCAAAGCTTCCCTGAGGTTTATTTTTTCCCCCAGACTGTTAACGACCCTGGTCCGAAGTATGATTTTTCCCACCGTCTTACCAAGAAAATATTCCATTGGAATATGGTAGCCTCCAAAGCCGATGGTCACTCTTAATATCCTCATAGGAGTTTCAAGTACTGAAATATCCTCTAGTCTGGCGGTTACCTCCATAAAGAGTAGAATGACTATCAGGTCTATTATAAAGCCATATAGTCTTTTATATTTTCTGGTTTCTATGATTTTTTTTGGATTCATTTTAGAATTTGTAAATGCCACGACTACTCATCTCTGAGCATTTTTAACGGATTGACCCTGGCCATTTTGAAGCATTCGAAGCTTAAGGAAAGCATGGTGAAAACCGCCAGAATAGCACAAGGAACACATTGGATTGATTTATGGCTCTTGACCATCTACTCGATTAAGACATAATACATTTAATGAATCGGTTGCAGGTGCAAATCCCATTTTGGAAGAACGTATTAAATCTTCACAACCTTCTTTTTCCTTTCCTAATGCTTGTTCGCTTAGTCCCTTGTAAAAATAACTTGCCGAATTTTTGTTATCTATATTTATTGACCAATTGAGGCTTGTCAATGCTCCCTGATAATCTTTATCAAAGTATTGACAAATTCCCTGCAATCTGATGGCCCTGGAGTCAAAAGTGCGACCTATGTATTCCGAAAGTGATTCTGTTGCTTCTTTATACATGCCATGATCCATATAAACCATTGCTCGGTTATGATAAGCATCATAAAATGTGGGGTCGATGCTAATTGCTATTTCATAATCATCTAAAGCCCCATCAAAGTCGTTCAGATTGGTTTTGATCATTGCACGATTGTAGTAGTAGCCAGCTTTATCGCCATCGATGTTTATTGCAGTATTGAAGTTATCAATAGCGTCATCATAAAAACCTAGTACACCGTTTATCGTGCCCTTGTGTAAATGAAGTTCAGCGTTCTTTGGTTCAAGTTCAATTGCCCTGTTTATGTCTAACATAGAATTTTCGAATTCTTGAATCATGAACCAGGAAATACTTCTACTAAAATAAACCTCCGAAAAATCTTTATTCAATCTAATTGCCGCGTTATAATCCTCAATGCTAGATTTAAACAGGTTTAGCTCGTTTTTGGCTAAACCTCTGTTAAATAGTGCTAAGACATGCTCAGGGTTTATCTCCAGAGCCTTGTTGTATTGAACAATGGCTGATCATAATTACCGTCTATTGCGAATTCCAGCCCCAATTCAAATTCATGGTCGCTCTCTATTGCACATTGCCAGAACAAAAAGGTGAATATGAGAAACGGTAAACATTTGTTCATTCTGTGACTGTTATTGCGAGATCGGAGATTACTGTTTTTGTCCATCTCACTGATTCATAAAGGTTAGTTTTTGGCAATATACTTAGCAATAAGAGAACGGGTGAATTATAGTTAAAAACTGTTATACCTGATTTTTGCTTATCTGTGACTACTCATCTCTAAGCATCTTTAGTGGATTGACCCTGGCCATTTTTAAGCTTTCGAAGCTTAATGAGATCATCGTGAGTATGGCCAGAATAATGCAGGGAATAATGATGGTCCAGAGGTTGAATGAAATACGGTAACTGAAATTGGAAAGCCAAAGGTTCAACAGGTAATAGGCCAGGGGAATACCGATCAAGACCGATACTGCGGCCTTTCTGATAAACTCACCTGAGTAAAGGCTGACGATTTGAATGGGTTTGGCCCCAAGCACTTTTCTGACCCCAATTTCTTTTTTTCGTCTCAGGGAAATAAACAGGGAGAGGCCGAAAATACCGAGAAAAGTGACCATCACGGAAATCACCGTGAAGACCAGAAAGAGCTGTTGAAAAAGTCTTTCTTCTTCATACATGTTGTGAAATCGTTCATCGAGGAAGTAATAATCAAATGCCTGATCGGGATATACCTCATTCCAGATGTTTTCAATACTCTCTAAAGTACCGGAGAGTGAGGCCAAACCAGAATGCTCTTTAAAGCTGAGATTAACCGAAATGAAACCTACGGTTGGGTTGAATTCAAATACCTGTGGTTTGATCGCTCTTCTCAAAGATTCATGATGATGATTCTGCACTACACCAATGATTTCCAGTTCCTTACCGGTTTTTAGGTTTACAATTTTTTGGTGCAGAGCTTCACTGGCACTAGCATATCCCAGTTTTTTGGTCGTCAGCTCATTGACAAGTACCCGTTTGCGATTGGTTTGGTTGCGACCTGGTGTGAAAGCCTCTCCGGCTACCAAATCGAGCCCGTAGCAATTGAAATATGCTTCATCGACTCGAAGCACAATCAGTCGGTTGTTTTGTTCTTGGCCTTTGATTTGAAAATCGGTGGGTGATCCGGGCCACCAAAGGGGCACAGTGGAGGAGGAAGAAACGGATTTTGAAAACGGCCGGTTTCTCAACTCATTTTTCAAGCTTGTCATGCGCTCCATTTTTCCTGTCCATTGATCCTTCGGAGCCTTAAGAATCAAAATCTGGTTGATGTCAAAACCTGTTTCCTGATTTCTCATAAACTGCATTTGCTTGTAAATGGCGGTGATACCCACCAGCATCACAATGGAAACGGTGAATTGAAAAATCACCAGGGCTTTTCGAAAACTCCGGGATTGGGAATTTCCCGCCTTATTGCTTTTGAGCAGTGAGGTAATGGACAAACCATAAATGGAAAAGGAAGGGTAGACCGATGAAATTACGGCTCCTGCAAAGAGGAAAATCAGGAAGATATAATTGATGGGGGAGTCGAATTCGAGGATGGGTAGTAGCCGACCGCCAGAGAGCTCAAAGAGTATGGGATAAACACTGAAAACTATGACGGTAGTGGCCAAGAGTGCAATAAAGTAAATGAGCAGGGCCTCACTGAGGAATTGTTTAAGAAGAGCCGCTTTGTTTGAACCCATCACTCTTCTGACCCCAAACTCCTTTCCCCTGGTAAGAGATTTGGCTCCGCTCAGATTGGTATAGTTGATCCAGGTGATCAGTAGCAGTACCACACCCACCAGAATGAACAGTTTTTGACTGCTGGTCAGGCTTGATTCTTTGGTGAAAGGCACCAAATGGAAATCCACGGTACGATTTTCTGACCGGAAGGCTTCTAATTCGTTGACCGAGGATGTCATCTTTTCCTGAAGATTGACGCTTTGGGCAGGGGAGTCCAGTAACAGGTAGCTATTGATATTGGGATAAGCCCAGCCATGTTCAGTCTCATCAAATTTTCTGCCCGAAAGAGACTGCAGGTAACCGAATTGAAACTGTGAATTTGATGGATAATCTTCAATAATGCCAGTGATGGTCCAGGTGCTTTTGGCACCCCAGGCCTTTTTGGTGGTAAGCGTTTTGCCCATGGGATTCTCTACACCAAAATACTTTTTTGCCATGGATGAGGTGAGGACAATGCTACCCGGTGCATCCAGTGCCCGAAGCGGGTCACCGGTGATAAAGCGGAAGGTGAAGATTCGCAGAAAATCGGGATCCACTTCCACCATGTTTCTTTCGTTGAATTTGATGGGGTCTCCATTTTGCCGGATGGCCGTCACGAGATTTTCAGCGGGGATAATGTAGCGACTCATGGCTTGTACCTCCGGAAAGCGATCTTTGGACAAAGGTGTTATGCTACTGTAGGTTCTGTCGCTGTAATCTTCGGCACCCTGATCGTTGGTCAGGGTTTGATGCACAGCAAATATGTCCTCTCTTCTTTCCTGAAAATCGTCCACGCTCAGGTAGAACCCTATGTGTTTTGAAAGGAGAAACACAGCTGAGATGCCGATTATCAATCCCACTAAGTTGATGAGGGAGAAGGTTTTATCTATGAATAGCCTTCGGAACGATATTTTCAGGAAGTGCTTAAGCATTTTGATAAGGAAACTGGGTTTACTAGTGTTCTATCGACAATTAAGGTAAGGTATAAATCTTTCCAACACTGTTAGGAGGGCTTTATCATAAACTTATTGCTTATGACGCACTTTGGACCTGACCATTGATCATATTGATGACTACTGAAAAGAACTTGCTGGTGAGGGGGAGTGAACTATAACCGGAAACTCCAATCCAGGCGTTTCTGTGCACTTATGGTAGGTTATTTTACCCTTTAAGAGAAGTAAGTATGTTTCTCCAGATGTCTTCATCATCTGTCAGAAAATGCCCCTTTCCCTCGGCATAATTTTCATCACAGTCGGGTATTTTCCGGGCGAGCTCCTGAGCGGAACTAATGGGAACCAGGGTGTCGGCAGACCCATGCCAGAGCGTTACGGGTACCTTGATCTTTGTACAGTCAAATCCCCATTCCCGGGTGTACAGTCTCATTTCGTATACAGTTCCAGCTACACCATTTTTGAAAGCTTCTTTCATCTGGATCATTACAGCTTCAGCATTTTCACGTACAGCTATTATTTCCCGATCCGATTCACAAAGGTGTTTGGTGTTTTTACTGATGGACTCAATGTACTTATCGGGGTTATGCTCAATGGTGTTTTTTTGTTGATTCAGCACATATTTGATGACCCTGGGAAATCTTTTGGCGAGTGTAAACGCCATTCTGTTGGCAAAAGCCATTTCCTTCGGAGGTTTGCCATTTTCGAATTGATTAGTGGTGGAAATCAACCCCGCTTTATAAATCAAATCCGGATATTTATAGGCACATGCAGCACTATACGCACCGCCTCCGGAAACCCCCATTACCGAAAACTTATTAAGGTTTAGGAATTGAGAAAGCTCACATATATCATCAGCAAACTGGAGGAATGTTCTGGCTGCGTTTTGGTCGCTTATTCCAAAACCGGGTCTGTCTACCGTTATCAATTGAATTCCCAAGGCCTTGGATATTTCCTCGTCTTCTTTAAACCAGATGCGTGAGCCGGGTGTGCCGTGAAATGCGAAGACTGGAAAGCCGGTGGGGTCGCCATATTCCATAAAACCCAATTTTCTGCCATCCGAAAGAATGTGCGTATGATTCGCCTCTGTCATAGTGCTTTAACGTCCTGCTTAAATTCGTAGGCCGAACATTTGTTTGTCCATATTAAAAATATCGGATTGTAGAGCCCTATACAAGCAGTTCACCAGCCCTGATGACCGCTTACTGTGTGATTCTTCCCTCTGGCTTTGTTGGCCACTCAGCGGGGTGAAATCAAGCCTTGGAAGGAGGGAAAATGTTGGTGGGGACACCAACAAGCACAAAGAGAAGTTGGTTGAAATCCAGCTTGTGAGTGAGGGAAGGAGTTTCATGTTGGTAAGGACATTGACATACACAAAGGGGTGCGAAGAATAAATATGTTGGTGGGGACACCAACCTGGGCCGGGAGCGCCAACATGCGCAGGAGTGGGGCAACATGGGCCAGAAACTACAAGAATGAAGCGAAACATATGCGACATCTCAGATATTACCTTTTATCTATCGAGACGAATCAGGTTTAAATCCTGATAATCGAAACTGAAGTCAATAGTTGGGGATATTCCTTTCATTTTTATCCTTTCGATCTTTCCCGAATCATTGCGTTCAAAAAGTACAATGGCATCACAGGTTATATTGGTATAGCTCATTTTCACCGCAAAGGTGTCCTTTTTGTATAGAAACATTTCTCCGTTGAGATGAGGCGATCTTTCCGATTGAAACCATAGTCTGTTCCCTCGATTTTCAATCGTAACTTTTCCAAACCAACTATCTTCATATGTACCTAAATAGGCGTTCGCTTTTAACTCCTCTACACTGGAAACAGTAGCGGTATTCCATATTTCGTCAGTTTTTGTGTCAACAAATGCCTCAATTGCGGAGATTTGTCTTTGAGCACTTGTTAAGTAATCCCTTCCTTCTTTTCCAATCCATTTGCCTAGTATGGTCCAACTGATGGAATGGTAGCTATTCCCTCCCGGAGATGCGTTAGTTAATACAACAATGGCTGATTTGAGTTCAGGGACCATCATCACCAGCGACAGCATGCCTGGCAGTCCACCAGAATGTGAAATTACAGAGTAGCCATTTATATCTGAAGTATACCAACCAAGCCCGTAGTGGCGGGCCCCGGAAACGTACCCAACAAAAGTATAGGGTGTCCACATTTCCTCCTGACGTTGATGGGTGAAAATCTTATGTTGGAGACTGGCTCCGTATCTGCCTTGATTTAGCTGAGCGAGCAGCCATTTACTCATATCATGTATGCTTGAATATATACCTCCTGATGCGGCCAGAGATCCCTCACCTTTGGCATACCTCTCAATTTCCCAAATTTCTCCCTTTTTGGTTGAGTGCGCTGTGGCAATATTTTTTCTGGATCTTAACCTATTGTAACTGGTGGCCGTTCTATCCATCCCCAGGGGATTCAGAATCTGATTTTCAATAAACTCATTGTAAGGTTGACCGCTTACCCTATGAATCACCTCGCCTGCAACGAGGTATAATAAATTGTCGTAGGCGTATTTTGTCCGGAACTCCGATGATGGTTTGAAATATTGAAAACTGTTGAGTACATCGTCAATCATGAAATCAGAACCAGGCGGGTAAAACATCAAATCTCCCACGCCCAACCCTAAGCCGCTGCGATGGGTTAACAGGTCGGTAATGTCAAAACTCTCCCTTATAGAGTCACTGTACATGGTGAATTCGGGTATATGCTTAATTACCTTGTCATTCCAGTTAAGCTTACCCTGATCGACTAAAATGGCCAAACCGGCTGTGGTAAAAGCTTTGGTGTTAGAGGCAATTTGAAATAGTGTATGTTCATTTACCTTTTCATCAGAGGTCACCGCTAGTTTGCCATAGCCCTTTGAATGAATGATTTTTCCATGCTCAATCACAGCGACCGCAATTCCTGCCTGTGGCATTAGCTCCATGGATTTATTAACCAGAGAATCTATAAGCAAAGAGGTAGAGCCTTGTGCAAAGACAGCCGAAGTATGAAGACAGAAAAATAGGCAGAGGATGTACTTTGTTATTTGCACGGAGGTTAATTGAAGCTTAGCTGATAGGCGGGGATTTCCTTTGACGCTGAATACTACTAAAATAGCCTAACTACACAACGTTCCCAAGAACGTTTTTACGGTACTGTTCTCAAGCAGGCCTATATTGGCTGCCTTGATTTTTTCATTTCAATCAGGGCCCAAATAAAGGTAGAAAAATGCATGTACGATTATGGGCAAAATGACAATTTCTTCCAATAATTAACGGCTGGTTTTGGATCAGAAATGAATCACAACGAACAAGAAGTATCAGCGCATGTTGGTGGGGCAGAAATAACATGTTGGTGAGGACACCAACATGCGCAGGGGAACACCAACATAAGCCAGGGCACCAACCCGGGTAACGGAACACCAGGGAATTTGACTGCTGGTATTTTAAGTGTCCAGGACAGGGTAGGGGCCTTCATCGAAGACTTCCGTATGGTATCCTTTGACACCAACCTCTAAGGATAGCTTACTTTGGAAATCTTTGTTTTTGTTCAGGCAATCCAGTACATGCCCAAAGTCATATTTTGGATTCCAACCCAATTCCTTTCTTGCTTTTTCGTTCACGTACACCCGGTCAATACCGGGAAGCATTTTCCAACCTTTTGCCTCAAATAGTTGTTCAAAATCCGGGTAGAGCTTTTGAACAACTGAACCGGCATTGGTGTTGAGCTCCGCCAGATCTGTTTTTTGAAAGGGAGTAGTTGCGCTGATAATGTATTTGCCAAACCCGATTTGTTCTACTTTTTTAATGGCGAGTAAATGAGCTGATACAGCATCTTCAAGGTCGACTCTGCGATACAAATACTCAATTGCTTTGATATTCAGCTCTTCATAAGTTTCTCTGATTTGTCTCTTATCATCTTCTTCAGGAAAAAAGCGAGAAGTTTTTAATATCAAACAAGGAAGTTTATGATTCCGATAAAAAAGTTGGCAAAGATCTTCTGCTGCATTCTTGGTAACTCCATAGATATTTTTTGGAATGGGTTTTACATCCTCTGTTATCCATATTGCCGGTTCTGTTGACTCAGGGGTTAGCATATCACCAAACGTACTGGTAGTACTGGTGTAGATAAAGCCTTTGACATGGTTATTCCGGGCTTCTTCTAACAGGTTCAGTGTTCCCGTTATATTGATGCCTACAAAGTCCTGATTCGTGTGAGTGGCTATATGAGGCTTATGCAGTGTGGCTGAATGAATGATAAAGTCGACATCTTTTACAATTTGACTAACGTATTTTCTGTCGGTTATCGAGCCGGGATGCGTGGTAAACGCTGATGGAGCTATATCAATTCCTATATAGTCCACATCAATTCTTTTCAATTCCCTTGCGATGGCTTCTCCTAAATGCCCACTGGTTCCTGTGACTAATACTCTCATTTTATTTCTATGTCCTCTATTAGCTGCTAACGGATGGAGGGGAGTGCCGTTTCAATGAAATTAGGAGATACATCGGTAACTTGAAGGAATGATCCGGCTGTTTTTTTGTCACTAATGTCAAAAGCTGTTCTGTCCACGGTTATTAAATGCACTTCAATGGCCAGCGATATTTTCCCTTTTGTCCGGTTGATTTTTAGAAGGTGAAATCAGGCTTGTAGGGGAGGGCTTCAAGGGAAGAACATGTTGGTGGGGACACCAACATGCGCTGGGGGGGAACACCAATATGCACAAGAGAACACTAACATGTGCAAACAATACCAATATGTTCAAAGCAGAAACGGTTTGTGAATTAACCCAAACCGCTTTTGCTTTTAAATGTGATCAGTTCCTGATCTGAGTTAAGCTTCTATATCAAACTGGTAATGAGACAAAAAGTACTTGCAGATCCAAAGACTAGTTCGAACACTAATCCTTGAATGAGTAGTTTATTAGGCTTTCCATCTTTTACCATGCCAAGTATTCTGCCTATAGCGAAACCAAGGAAAAGCAAGGAGGCCACCATAAGAGATGAGGTAGTCAGTTCAGGAATGATAGTTCCCAGTAGAATAATGATTCCTCCCAATAGCATCACCCCGCTGATGCCTCTCATTTCATTTAACAAATCGACATCCTTTTCCAGTTTGATTCCGGAGTTTTTCAGATAGGTTTTGATAGGGTTACTTAATCTCATAGCGCCTACAACAAGTAGCAAGAGACCGGATAAGGACAGTGTTATAATTTTCAGAGTTTCCATTTTTAACTGCTTTTAGATTATGATGTTGCAAGTATAAAATGGAGTTGTGACAGAGGTGTGTCAAGGGTGTTCCCGGGGTTTTACATAATCTTCAAAATACTTTTGCAAGGTCATATTGTGTGGAGTAAAGGTCTCGTCTCGTGGAGTAAGTGTTTCGATGAAATCTATTCTGAAGGCTCTGAAATCTTTTCTCAATCTACAGAAGGCAATGAGCAGAAAGTTTCCATTGATGCTGTATATGGCAAAAGGTTCGATACTGCGAGTGGTGTGCTTTTTTTGCGATGAATGGTATTCAATGTCGAGTACCCGAAAATGGATAATGGCCGATTGAATCTGCATGAGATTGTTACTCGTTTTCTCGTCATTGTTATTGCCTCCAAAGTAAACTCTGTCGGCCAGTAAGTCTGCGTTTCCCTTTTGAGAATACCTTAGAATTGCCTTGATCTTCTCTATGGCACTGGAAACATTATCACTCAGTGACAGATCTTTGTTTTTAACCGCAAGCTGCTCAACGGTAATGAGTGCATTGGCTTCATCTTCAGTAAACACAACGGGAGGCAGGTGATAACCTTCCATTATGGAATAACCCTTGCCTTCTTCTGTTAAAATGGGGATGCCGGATTTTTCTAGGGTACGAATATCCCTGTAGATGGTCCTTAAGCTTACATTGTGCTTTTCAGCAAGATATTTGGCAGTAACAATTCTCTTGGATTGCAATTGGGTGATAATGGCCGTTAGCCTCGAAAGCCTTGGCTTTTCTTTTTCTTCCATTTTAGAATGATCCATTTGCGGCAAGGGACGCATGCTCTCACCGGGTATAACGTTCCTGAAGGTATCAGGTACGGAAGATAAAAAGAGTTTAGGGCTTATAACAATGTTGTGACTGTTGAACTGGTCATGTTGGTGAGGACATTCAAAACATGTTGGTGAGGACACCAACATGCTCAACCACCAACATGCACAGAGGGGACACTAACATGGGAGGGTGCACAAAACACATTATTGGCCTGGGTTTAACGCGGGTGCTTCTGATATTCGAGGGGTGTTTGTGATGTCAAAGATTTAAAAAACCTGATGAAGACACTGCTTTCTGAAAAGCCCAGGAGGTAGCTTATTTCATCTATTGACTTCTGCTGTTCTTCAAGATAGGTCTTGGCCAACCTAAGCTGAAGTTCGTACTCAATCCTTTTGAAGGAGGTGTCCAAATCTTTCAATTTTCGCTGCAGGGTCCTCCTTGATTGATTCAGATGTTGAGATGCGTCATCAATGGTTGTTCGTGCGGGTTTTTGATTGAGAATGTGTTTTTTCAGCTCGAGGATCAGCTCGTGTTCCGATCCCAGGTTCTTAATCTCTTCGGCAGCCTTGGCCTTCAGGTTTTTAAGCAATCCGTATTCGGTTCTGCCGGCATGCTTGTTAAAGAGGTTACGTTCAAAAATGATCTCACTTCTCTCCCGGTTAAATCTTAATTGACAATTAAACAGCCGATAGTACCCATGGAGATTTTTTGGTTTTGGGTAATTGAAATGAATGCATAGTGGGGTGCAGCGGTGTCCGGTATAGGCGGCCAGTGATTTAACATTGGAGAGCAGCGCCATGTCTAAGACCTGTTGCTTTGCATATGTCTGATATACGGTCCAGTTGGGGTTTTCCTGATATATTACGGAGAAGTGATTGTCGGTTGTTTCCAATGAGCAATCCAGCGCATCGCTGATTAATCTGGAGTAATCAATGGCGTTTTTAATAGACTCTTCGAGCGTCTTACTCTCAAGCATAATGCTGTTGACGGGTGCTGTTACTTTTAAAGAAATGTGTTCTGCAATATGTAAGCCCAGGCAATCATCATCCAAGGCAGTGTGCAGGTAATTGAGAGCTCCCACCAGGTCGTCATAGGCTACGTACTTCTGAGTTTTAGTAGAAAACAGGTTGTTTTCCAGGGCACTGACATCAGCTCCCTTGATTTTCCCATATTCAATCAGATCCCAAATAATAGAGGTAGAAAAGTACATGGTACGAATATGGCGCAAAATGTCAATTTGTTCCAATAATCAGCGGCTAGTTTTGAAGCAGTCATGAATCACAACTAAAAGCAATAATATGAGCACAAGGCAATTTCCAAAAGGGATTTTACCCGTTTTACCTGTAGCAGATATTAACGAAACGGCCGATTATTATGTGAATACGCTGGGGTTTACAGAGAATTTTCGTCAAAGCAGCCCAGAAGGTCAATCGGTCAATTCGCAACTCACGCTGGAAGAATCGACTTTGATGCTCAACCTCAATCCGGAAAAGGCAGAGCTTGAGGGAGGGGGAGTTTATCTATGGATTAGGTTGTTTCAGAAAAACATTGATGAATACTACAAGGCCCTGCTAAAGGCAGAGGTTAATGTGGTTGAACCTATTGGAGATCAGTTCTGGGGAGATCGCTCTTTTGTAATCAAAGACTGTAACAACTTCTTCTTAGCCTTTAATCAGGAAATTCAAAAGTGAGACTTGTGGTAACGTCTGTTTTGGCTGCAATGTTCAGTGTCCAGCAGGTGATGAGCGCAATGGGATTTCGGTAAAAATCGAGGCCATTGGGTTTCTGGCTTAGTTGAGTACAGATTGGCTTCAGGCTTGTCAGTTTAAAGGGGGTAGGAATGTTATTCATGTTGGTGAGGACACCAACATGCTCCAGATCGGACACCAATATGTGCAACGCGTAAAGGTAATAGCGACCTGAGTTTTTACCCCGGGTCGCTATTTATCAATCAAAAAGAACTATGGGATTCTACTTTGTATCAGTTATGAGGTTGAGCATTTCTTTGGTCAGCCTGGCTGAAGATGCCGGGTTTTGACCCGTTACCAGATTGCCATCAGCCACTACAAAGGGAGTGAAATTATCTCCCTGGCTATAGATGGCGCCTAATTCTTTGAGTTTACTTTCTAAAAGGAAAGGGACCACGGTTTGAGCTCCAACGGCTATCTCTTCCGAATTGGAAAAAGCGGTTAGCTTTTTCCCTTTGACAAATGGTTGGTTATTCTCATCTCTGGAATCAACCAGGACAGCTACGCCATGGCACAATGCCCCAATGACTTTATTCTTAGCAACGAACTCGTTTAGGAGCGTTGTCAATGCCGGGTTATTTACGAAATCCCACATTGGGCCGTGTCCGCCTGGAAAATAAACCAGATCGTAGTCATCGCTCATCAAGTCATCGAGCTTGAGGCTTTCATCCATAAGAACCATGGCATCGGCATCATTCTTAAATTCAATTGTAGCTTCAGTTTCCCATTCCGGTAACTCGCTGGCCGGATCTACGGGTACCTTGCCACCTCGAATAGAAGCCAGTGTCATCTCAGTACCAGCGTCTTTAAATAGGTAATACGGGGTGGCTACCTCATCCAACCAAACCCCTGTTTTTAATCCGGAATCGCCTAGTGAGTCATGGGAGGTTATCACGAACAGTACTTTCTTTTTATTCATCATTTTATATCAGTTTCATCATTTCAATGGCCACTGAAGTAGCAGATGCCGGATTCTGGCCGGTTATCAGCTTTCCATCAGTGACCACATAGTTGTTAAAGGGAGTGGTGTTTGAAAAGAGAGCTCCCTGGTGTGCCAGTGCTGCATCCAGCATAAAAGGGATTACCTCTCCGAGTTTATGCTCGTCTATTTTTTCCTCTGCCTCAGTAAAAGACGTGATGCGCTTACCTTCCAAAAGGTTCTTGCCATTTGATAAGGTCACGTTGAGCAATGCTACAGGGCCATGGCATACAGCACCTAACACACGATCGCTTTCGTAGACGCTCTTGATGACATCCTTGACCAGAGGGCTTGTGACCATGTCAGTCATAGGGCCCAGACCACCCGGGAAATAAATGGCATCATATGCCTGAATGTCTATATTCTTTAAAGCGTGACTGAAACTCAGTCGCTTAAAGGCCTTGCTTTCTTTGAATCTCTTGCTCCTTGTATGCAAAGGATCGTAGCCAACAAATGGTGGCTCACCTCCGAGAATACTGGCAAAATCTACTGTGTATCCTTGCTCGCTAAACTCAAAGTAGGGGTCTGCCACCTCCGAGAATTCATAACCTGCGGCATATTTACCAGTACCAGTAATACTGGTACTGGTGACTATAAACAATATGTGTTTCATAGCTGAAATTTTTTGAATTGAAACATTCAACCCGAATGATGCAATAGACTTTCTATTACGGCCGTAACTCGCTTTGAATCAGTCGCTATACTTCGTTTGTCTTCTCACCATAGCGGTGCTATGCTATCAAAGTCAAACTTCCTGATTCCCCGCCTGAACGGAACGGGCAGGTTTGCGATTTACAGCCTCACTACGATTCCTATTGCATTATCCGGGTTCAAATCCTTCAGACAATGCTATTTGTGGAGCTGAAAATGGTATCCAAAGCATCGGCAAGTGCTTCAGGTGCAGTTTCCAAAGGAACGTGACCGTATTCGAGTGTAACCGATTCAGTGATACCGTTTCTCTGTTGTACATATCGCTGATGATCCAGTGAAATCACTCTGTCCAGGGTAGTTTCTACATAAGCTTTCGGTACGCTGCCGAAATTCGCTTTTGTCGTCACTATATTTTCCATAAAGGGTGCCAGCGCTTGTGGTACCAGTTGTGGCAAGATTTCATCCAGCTGGTCTTCGGTTGCTCCTGTGAAGACAATGTTTAAAATGGTTTCTCTGCTCATCGTTGCGTAAGACTTGTCTTCTGAAATGATCAGGTTTTCAAGAAATTCGCTCTTTTTATCCTCTTCAAACACTTCCATAGCGCTCTTTCCATCATAGGGTATTGCGGATGCGATGAATACCATTTTCTCAATTTTCTCCGGCATCTCTTCTGCAACCCTGGCAAAGACAAACCCTGCAAAGCTGTGTCCAACCAAAACCACTTTGCCGGCCCTTTTGCGCAATTCTTCTTTCACATGGTTTACATATAAGGTCAGGTCGATTTCCGCAATGGGAGTTTTGTCATCGCCATGCCCGGGTAAGTCAATGGCATCTACTACATGTCCTTTTTCTCTGAGTAATTTTATTGTTTTATTCCAGGACCAGGCGCCTTCCCAGGCTCCGTGGATTAGTAAAATGGGGTTATTTTGATCTTTCATTTTTGTTCTGATTATTATTTGTGATGTAAAGGTGCATCAGGCTTCGGTGGTAAAAGTTGTCATATGACAATGGTTTCTACCGAAATGTAGAAGCCTGAACACAAGGGTTTTCAGGCTGCTTGCCTTTTCCGGTTAAGCCTTGGAAATGGCCTCTACTATTTCTTCGTTAGTCATAGCGGTTCCATCCAGGTTCCAGGCGCCATCTACTGCATGAATCACATTCACATAAATGTGATCCTTCGGCTGTTTTCCTCCCGAAAGGTTGTGAATGATATCCGTTACCTCCGCGAAGTGTCGCTTGATTACTTCCCGGTCAGCCAGTGCAAAAGAAGGGACTTTCCATTCTGCCCAGGCCCCTGAAAACTCCTCACCTCCTGTAAATGAGGACCCTTTCGGTACGATGTGGACATTGGCGGTCACGTTAGGAGTCATGACAGCGTTTCCTGTCAGACCATGTGTGTTTAAGAGTGAAGCCGTAATCTCTTCAACGGCTTTTTTTTCACTGCCTGAAGGCAATACACCTTCAGTTAATGTTAATGTAAGTGGCATAATTGTCTTTGTTTTAATTGATGGCTTGATTGCTATCAACTATACAAAGGTGGGGGTGTCAGGCCGGGTAAAAGTTGTCATATGACAATCATTCGCTCAATTTTGCACGAAGTTTGCTAAGGGTAGAATTGGTCATCCCCAGGTAGGAGGCGACTGCTTTGCTTGAGATTCGGGAGAGAAGTTTAGGTTCATGTTCCATGACCCATTTGAGTTTATCGATGCCTTCCATTCCCAAAAAGCTGTAGATCCTCATTTGCGAATGGATAAATGCAAACTCCAGAAAACTATGGTAGATGCCTGCGAAGGTAGGGCTTGTACTGAGCAATTTTTGAAAGGCATCATAACCAATAACCAGTAACTCTGATGGTTCTAATGATACCAGACAATCTCTTGATGGTTTTTGCAGAATAAAACTTGTATTGGCCGAGATAATATGGTCTTCCAGGGCGAAATAGCCCGTGACTTCATTTCCTTTATCATCAATTTCATAAAGCCTGAGGCATCCACTTGTGATGAAATAGAAGTGCCTGCAGGTCTGACCGAGGTTGCAGAGCATTTCATTCCGAACCGTTTTTTTTGGTTTGAATGCTGAGGTAATTTTTTGCAGCTCTTTTTGCTCTACTTCCCCATGGCTTCTTATATATTCTTCAAGTCTGTTGTACACGATACCAGGTCATAGTTTGGACACGAAGGTATGAATCATAAATCTATTAAGAGTTGTCATATGACAATGGTTCTCTTCCTTTGCTGATCTTCCTGACCATCAGAAATATTGATTTTTCGGGGCGTTTTTTTAACGTCTGACAACCATTTTAGTAAAGAAGGGCACGATGGGCAGGGAAATCAGGCTTAAGGTCTAGGAGCTGATTCAACCCGGAATATGCATTAGAAAATCTATTCCGTAGATAACTCACTGTGAATCAGTAAAATGAATGAGCTTTTTGATTTAACCATAGCGGTGCTATGCATAAATCAATAAAACTCCCTGATTCCCCGCCTGAACGGAACGGGCAGGTGTGTGACTTATCTACTCATAACAAAGTTCCAACGCATAATCCGGGTTCAAGCTCATAGATCCTCCAAGGGAGTCGTTCCACTCATCCAGCTCCACTCTACTTCTTCCATAAACCAGGTGTAGGCTTCAAGATCAGTGACACCCCAGTCTTTAAAGTCTTGCAAACTCCTGAAGAGGGTCCTGGTATTTTGCAGGTTTGGGTTTTGTAGTAAAGAGTCGATATTCCTGAGTAAACCCATGGGCTTTTCAACGCATTTTCCCAGGTAGTGAAGAAGCCATTTGTGGTAGGGGTAGAGCACCCGGTTATGGGCCAGTATCAGGCGACCGGCATAGAGAGCAAGCTGAGAGGCTGCCCGTGTTTTGGCATAGAGGTTATCATGGCGGTCAGCCTCTGTCATTAACCAGTGCTGCATAAAAGCCATACAATAGAAAGATTTCAGGCGTTCTTCATGCCCACTTTCAGGGTACACCGCGATATTGTTGATCACCTCTTCCAGACCATCCAATCGGGAGTAGCCTAAAAAGGCACCATCAAAAGCAGCGCGGGAGGGCTCGTTGCCTTTGTCTGCTACTTCATGGAGGTATCTCTCATTGATGATCTTACCATCTACATATCCGCCCGGATAGTTACTGAGGTCAGCTCTGTTAATAAAGAGATCACCGCGGGCTTTTCGCTCATTGTACTCCTTGTCATGAGCCACAATCAGGAAATCGACATCTGAATCATCTCTTGCGCAGCCTTTGGCTACGGAGCCCCCGATGATCAGGGCTGGAAATGCCGGGTCGTTCTGATAGGTGCTGACAAGCTTTTCGATCGCTTCCTGATGATGTGCTTTGAGTCCTGAGGTCATAGGCTTGGGTTAAGCTTTGGGCTTCTTATATACTGAAATTGCCCAAAAGTTCTCCAATAAGCAATGATGCGAGGGATTAAGAGCGAGATGGAGCGGTTTCTTTGTAACCTCAATTTATATGCATTGTTTCCTTTTCCAGGCCTTCAGAATTATGGGTTTGCCTTCGTCATGGCTTCAGTGTGGCAGTAAGGAAATTCTGAGGTATCAGGCGAAATGCTCAGAGTCTCGCAGGTGATGACTCTGAGCGAAATCGTTTTTGTAGATTAATTAAGAAACGAGCTGCATGGAAGCCTCAAAACTGGCCCCGGCTTCAAGGCTTTTGAATTGCTTTTCGATCTCCCTGATGTTTTGCTTGCTGACCAGCTCTCCGGTCTCCAGGTGGTATTTCAATCCAATCAGCAACTTCATGAAGAACTTAGCCATTTTGCCCTTCATAAGGCCTCCCATAAAGGCAGGTTTGGTACTGTAGCTCATGGTGAAAAGCACTTCAGTCTTATCAGAGCTAAGCTCCACCAGGTCAAAGCGCGCTGTCATTTTGTCCATCATAGGCAAGCCACCCTCGAAGATTTCTATATCGAAATTGAGGCCTGCTTCGGCCCGTGTAATACGCTCTTGTACCATGGTTTTGGAGTCGATGGCGCACTGACGCTCGCAGCCCACAAAACCGTTTTCTCCATTGAGAAAGTGTGAGCCTTCAATCAGTGGATTGAAATCATTTACGTGCCCAAACTTGTTAAAAACAATATCCCAGACATCTTCCTTGCTGGCATGGATGCTAATACTTTGCTGTACTTCTCTCATAGCTATGGTCTTTTTGATAAGATCAAATACGCTAATCAAAGGGAAACCGGCTTTCGAGATTAGCTCAAAGACTTGTCAATTCGGGTCGTTTCTGTAGGCTTTGGGAGAAAGGCCATATTGCTGCACAAAACAGGTGCTGAAATGGGCGGGATTTTCAAAACCACAGTCCCAGGCAATGCGGCTGACGGGTATATCAGAAGTACGCAAAAGCTGTGCTGCTCTTTCGAGTTTTTTGAGTCTGAAGTAACGGGCAGGACTTTCTTTATAGTAGGTCTTAAATTTTCGTTTAAAGGTCGATTCACTACAGTTGGTCAGCGTGGCAATTTCGGCAATGGAGAGATTGTTATAAAGATTTGACTCAATCACCTTTTCAAAAGCTACTTCGGAGGGAGTGTAGAGGGTGCCAATGATCTTATTGGCCATCTCATTATCGCCAGACTCGCAGAGGATCAATACCAATTCCTGGAGCTTAACGGAGAGGAGGGATTCTGTGGCCAATTCGGGATGCTCAAAATAAAACCACATGTTTTTCATATAGTTATCGAGCAGCGCACTTTTGCTGTACTTCAGGGCGGTATCTTCCGGCACGTCCTTTTTGTTAATCCTCAGAAAGTCAATGTCGCGATTGCCAAAGGCTTTACTGATGGCTTCAGGGTCGAGGTGAAAGACCATGCTCTGAAAGGTAGCCATGGGGGTGACATTCTTGAAATTGGTGATGTAATTGCCGCACTTTACCAGAATCGCTTCATGGTCACTTAGCACAAATTTCTGCACCGATGCGTAGATTTCCTGGGTGCCTTTATGCACATAAATAAAGCAGGCATCATCGCGCATAATGCTGGGAGTACGGAAGTCCCGGCTCAGGGTGGCCCTTTCTACAAATACATGCCCGTATAGTTCTAACTTCTCAAATTGCATAAGCCAGTAATAAGTTGACAATTTAGGGCATTTGACCTGAATACACTTTTCAATTCAGGTCTGGCTGTTTTGAATTTGGGTCAACAGTTGATGTTGGCTTTTGATATACAAACCTCTGGACTCACAGACATTGAAGTAGAGTGTTTTATGCGATAGTTTCCATGGCCGCAATCAGTTTTTCCACTTCCTGCATCGTGTTGTAGTGTACCAAACTGACACGGATAACTCCGTCTTTTTCTTCCAGGCCAAGAGCTTCCACAATTTTCTTAGCATAAAAGTCGCCAAAGCGAATGCCTATGCGATAGGGGTCGACTTTTAATACAAAGTCAGAACTCTTCATGGTCTTGTGGTAGAAAGCTATGGTGGACACCCGTGTGGTTTTGTCTCCGCTGGCTTCTCCAATAACCACCAAATCTGATCTGCTATTGAGGTAATCGATTAAGCGATTGGTTAAAACCTCTTCATGGATGGTAAACAGGTCAAAGCTCTTGCTGAACTTTACCCGATCAGCAACTGACAGCTCATTGGGGTAATGATGATCGTGCACTTCTTTGAGGTAGTCAGTAAGGCCTGACATACCGTAAGTAAGTTCATAGTTCTTGTTACCAGGCTGGATCTTGTAAGGTACTTCATCGATAAAGTAGTGATTGATTCCTGCCAGCGCTTCCAGCAAGTGCAGTTTCCCATACATCAGCGCGCTATGCGGACCGTAGACCTTGTAGCAGCTGAATACATAGAAATCAACATCCATGGCCTGTACGTCAATCAGTCGGTGAGGAGCCAGCGCTACCCCATCTACACAGAAGTGTGCTCCGGCCTTGTGCACTGCTTTAGCAACCTCTTCCACCGGGTTGATCGTACCCAAGATGTTGGATGCGTGTACCATGGTAACAAGCCTGGTCTTCTCGGTCAGGAGTTTCTCCAAATCTTCCAGTCTGAATTCGAGCGTTTCCGGGTCAACCTTCCAGGTCTTCACCACTATGCCTTGCTTTTGTAAATCCATCCAGGGGGAGGAGTTGGATTCATGTTCGGAGTTGGTCGTGATCACCTCATCACCAGGTTTCCAGGCCTGAGAGAGTGTAAGACTAAGTATCCTGAACATCATGGTTGAGGAAGGGCCCATAACGACCTCTTTTTCGTCTTTGGCATTGATCAGCGTGGCCATTTCTCTGGTGGCATAATTGACTCTTTCGCCTGCCTTGACAGAAACCTCGTAGGAGGCTCCGTGCTGCACATCAGAGTTGAGCAGGTATTCGGAGATTTTATCGACTACCGGTTTCAGGGTTTGGGAACCCCCGGCATTGTCCATAAAGGTAAAGCCGTTTTGTAATGCGGGGAAATAGCCTCTTACAAAATCGACATCGAGGGAGGGAGATTCAGTGGTGCTCATATAGACGCGCTCTGGTTTGTTTTAGCGCTGCCAATATAGTATTTCCACTCAATCTCCCTAAATAGAAAGTATAGCTGTGGAGAGCCTGCTGTTTAATGCTTCTTCTTCTCTAGCAACTGGTCGATTTCCAGGTATTTGCCGGGAATCAAAGAAAGCCCGAAGGCAGCAGCTGCGGCCGAGAAAACAGAATAGTCCAGCGGGCCCTTGATACCTGAAGTAACCGCCATTGACAAGCCAAATATCAGGATGAGAAACCCACTGACCTGGGCCGTAAAGCGTGTTTTAAAACCGAGAAGGAGCCACAAGCCCAAAACAATCTCCAGAATAGTGATGCCCCAGCCAAGGGCCGGAAGTAAAGCGGCTGGTGCCCAAGGAGCGAGCGTGCCGGTATAAATCAGGAACCTGTCAAAACTACCCCAGGCAGATACAGTAGCGGGCCACAGCCCGAAACGGTCTGCGACTGCTGAGAGAAAGGCAACCCCGAGGGCTAACCTTAGAAAAACCTTGATCCATTTACTATTCATTGTGCTATGTGTTTTGGCGCTACTTCATATTTACCGGCTTCAAAGCGAAAAACCGCTGTAAGCCTATTCCAGGTATTAATTTGTGCTATCGCCAGGGTAAGGTCGGCAATTTCATCTTTGCTGAAAAATTTGGTAAGGTCCTCAAAATCCTGATCTGTAATGGCGGATTCACTTACCATCGTGAGGCGCTCTGCCAGGTGAAGGGCAATACGCTCTTTTTCTGAATAATAGGAGGCTTCTCGCCATGCCGATATGGAATAGAGCCTCAGGTCAGTTTCACCATCAGCTTTGGCTTCTTTAAAGTGCATGTCCAGGCAATAGAGGCAGTTGTTGATCTGGGAGATTCTATAGCGTAGCAGCTCCAAAAGCTTATGATCGACCAGACTGTTATTGAGATAGTTTTCGACAGCATATACACTTTGATACAGCCCGTTGGGCAATTCATCGTACGAAATTCTTTCCATGTTCTTGTTGTTTTTTGATGCCTCAAATGTCAGCAGGGTCTGGATAGAAAGTCCTTAAACTATTTTAAGAAAGATGCTTTACTTTTCTTTTGTGTCTCCTGTATATCCCTAAATAGAGTTGACCGGTTTAGAGGTTGTTTTTTGTTAAAAATAGTCCAACCAATATTTGCTATTCAAGCTCCTTTCTAATCCTGGGGTATAAGAGTTTAAAAGGGCGCTGAACCACTGATTACTGCTTAATTGGCCCTCAGATCACTTCTTCTCATTCCGCTTCTTGGCTCTGATCATGCTTAGAAATTCGGGGGTGAAGCCCAGGTAGGAGGCGATCATGTATTGCGGAACCCGATCAGAAAAGGAGAAGCTCCCGGCCTGAAAAGTATCCAGCATTTCTTCTCTTCTCAGACTTAACATATGTTGCAGACGCCTTTGAGCAGCTATAAAGGTCTTTTCAGCAATGATTCTGAAAAGCCGGTCAATTTTAGGGTATTGGTCGAAGAGATTATTGAGGGCATCCAGATCGATTTGCAATATGACAGCAGGTTCCAAAGCCTGGATAAACATCTCCGAGGGCTGCTGATTGTTGAGACTGTCATAGTCCGTCATCCACCAATGCTCAATGGCAAAGTGCATGATCTGCTCATTGCCTTTTTGATCTATGTAATAGGTCCGAAAGCAACCCTCCAGAATGAAGTACTGACTCTTGCAGGTTTGACCAGGTTCCAGCAGATACTCCTTTCTGGCTATCTTTCGATAAGTAAGAGCATTCCATAAGGCCTCAGATTCTTCTTCGCTGAGCTTTACATAGCGATCAGTATAAGATTTAAGGATGGTTTTGGCACTGGAGTGAAGCTCGCTCATGGGCGAGCAAAATTACCTATTTTTCCTCCAACCTGCCATCAGCATGTTTGGCAAATCTGCCAACCTCTTTGCCGTGAGTATGGTCCGGACCACTCCAGGGCCAGCCCCCAAACTGGGTTTGCTGGTAGTCCATCATGGCCTGCTGAATCTCTTGATTGCTGTTCATCACAAAAGGCCCGTATTGCGCCACAGGCTCACCAATGGGTTTACCCTGAAGAAAGAGCAACTTGGAAGGCTGATCACCATTGGTGATGGTATAGGCCTGATCTGCTTCCGCTTCAATATAATGGCCTGCCGTAGTCAGCTGGGTATCAAAGCGAAGGCCGTTACCTTCATAGTAGTACAGGCTGCGATTGGCACTGGCAGAAGCGACCGGTAAGGTCCAGGTAGCATGAGCATCCATTTCTATGGTCCATACGGCCACCTCATTATAGGGATTGGCCGCCCAGGAATCGGGGGCAATGCCATCAATGTCTATATCACCAATTCTGCCACAAATCACGTTTACTTTGGTGTTGTTACCATTGTTGTCGGTATGGATATGAACCGGAATATTTTCATGCCACAGCATGGCGAAGTGTGGATCAACCATCTTACTTTTTCGGGGCAGGTTCAACCAGATTTGAAAGAGCACCAAGGGGTTCTCTTCCTCCTCTTTGAGTAAAGGAAACATTTCAGCATGCTGCACACCTTTGCCGGCAGTCATCCACTGCACATCACCATTTCCGAATCTACCTGCTGCACCCAGTGAATCGGAATGATCTACCATGCCTTTCTCGGCAATGGTGATGGTTTCAAAACCCCGGTGGGGGTGAGAGGGAAAGCCTGGTACTGACTGCCCGTGATACATGCTAAAGCCATCTTTGCCTCCAAAGTCAGAGCCAAGATTGCGACCATTCAGGTAGGAACCGTCAGGGCCTAAGTCTCCATTTCCTTTTGGGTAGTCGTCTTTATGAAAGGCACAAAACAAGAACGGGTCTTGCGTAGTCCAGGGGAATCCGAGTGGTTTGATCTGTATCACAATATCTCCATTTAGTGAATTGTAGGTACAACCACTTTTTCAGCCAAGAAGTTCGAACTATGAATGTTGGATGCTTAATGATAGATGTTGAATGGAATATTCTCCACTGAACATTCATGGGTTCTACTTCACATAGCCGGGTCCACGAACGGCTCTACCCGGCAGTGCCCCGGTATGTTCTCCCTCTTTCAGCACCTGTTCACCATTGACAAATACATGGACCATGCCCGTACTGTACTGATGAGGTTCGTCAAAGGTGGCATGGTCGCTAATGGTCTCAGGGTCAAATACCACGATATCTGCGAAATATCCGGTTTGCAGGCTTCCTCTTTTTTTGAGCTTCAGTCTGCTGGCAGGTAAACTGGTGAGTTTATAGATAGCTTCTTCCAGCGGAATGATCTTTTCTTCCCTGACATACTTACCCAATAGTCTGGCAAAGTTGCCATAGGTTCTGGGGTGGGTGCTCGATTTGAGCGTTTCTCCTTCGGCTGCTAAAGCTCCGGCATCAGACCCAAAGCTCATATACGGCAGCTTGATCTGTTTCCGCACATTCTCTTCCGACATCAGAAAGTAGACTGCCTGCACACGACTACCATCTTGCCAAACCAGGTCCATGGCCGTTTCTTCGGGGCTTTTATCTCTCATAATGGCCACCTCTGCCAGTGTTTTCCCAGTCAGGTATTTAAGAGAATCATTCTTAAAACCTACCAGCAGGCACTTTTCTGCAGAACCGGCTGCCAGTAGTAAATTCTCCCAGTCGTTGGTAGGGGTGGTCATTTCTACCTGAAGTTTTTTTCTGATTTCAGGGTCTTGCAGCCGCTCAGCCCAGGCATCAAATCCCCCTTCCTGTACCCAGGGAGGCATGGCTGCATTCAGGCCGGTTGAGCCTGCAGTATAGGTATACATATCGGTACTGATGGGCAGGCCTGCAGCACGGGCACTGTCAATCTTGGCAATGGCCAGGTCCAGTTTGTGCCAATTCTCTTCTCCGCTGGCCTTTAAGTGATAGATTTCTGCCGGTAGGTTTCCCTCTGAGGCAATGCGCATCAACTCGTTAATGCTTTCCAGAAAGCGATTGCCTTCACTACGCATATGAGAGATATACATGCCTCCATACTGACCTGCGATCCGGCTTACGGCTATCAGCTCTTCGGTATCGGCATAGAAGGCCGGTGCATAAATCAATGAGGAACCGATGCCCATGGCACCTTCCTCCATGGCCTGCCGGGTCATTTGTTTCATGGCTTCGAGCTCATCTCCAGTGGCAGGGCGGTCATCATAGCCGACTGTGTTAATGCGCAGGGTAGTGGCCCCCAGAAAGGAGGCAATATTGGGTGAGATGCCTTTCTTTTCCATAAAGTCGAAGTAGCCACCCAGTGTAGTCCAGCGAACCTCATCGCCATCAGCTCGCATTTCAGCTTGTCGCTTTTCACCAATAGGGCCGGGGGAGGTGCCTTCCCCAAAGATCTCCAGGGTAACGCCCTGCCGAATATCGCTTTGGCCACGCCCGTCTCTGATCAGGGAGTTGTTGGCCCAGCTAAGCATATTGATAAAGCCGGGAGCTACCGCCATGCCTTCTGCATCAATGTTGGTACGGGCCGATGCTTCACTCAGATCGCCCATAAAAGCGATGGTATCGCCTTTAATACCTATGTCTGTTTTAATCGCTGACTGACCTGATCCATCATAGACGGTACCGTTGCTTATGATGACATCATAGTCTTTACTACAGGAAAAGAGGAATAGGGCAGAGAGGAGTGTGAGGCCAAGGAGTCTCATTGGGTCAATTAAGGTTGAAGAAGGCTTAATTTCCTAAGGAGTGGTGATAATTCCTAACGGGTTTATGTAGTTGGGGTAAGGATGGGTTGGAAGAGACTGGTCGAGGCATATGGACACCGTCCATTAGTTGTTTTTATGTAATTCATGTGTAGGAAATATCCTGACAAGTTGATTTCACTGGCAGTAAGGGACGGTGTCCCTGGAAAACGTAGTAATAACCAAGA
Organism: Roseivirga sp.; assembly: GCA_021404565.1. Taxonomy (GTDB): domain Bacteria; phylum Bacteroidota; class Bacteroidia; order Cytophagales; family Cyclobacteriaceae; genus Roseivirga. The sequence continues at coordinate 104,144 of JAAWWF010000029.1, forward strand.
CAGGCATTGGAGTTTTAACATTATTCGTCTGACGACTCAAAGTGGTCGGACGAATTGTTGATAAATAGCCTTGAACTTTCATTAACCACGGAAGTCCATATCTGCCATATACAGCGTCAGCAATTGGTTTTTATACGCCTTCATATTTATTCCCAACAAACTTTAATTTGTTAACATAATCATTCAAACAGTCAGCAAAGCGTGTTTTCCAAATTGTCAATTCTGTGTAAGAACCGTTCTTTTCAACGATCCTATAATTCCCAACTCGAAAATTCAATCTCAACCGAAGTAGCCTTATTTTAAATCTGGACTTTCCCTCAATTATTTTATCTCCATTAATAAATTCCATGTAGTCAAACCTATCAATGTCTTGTCCTAAAATTTTGGTAGTAATTTTTTTGTCAATTACATAGATGAATTTAGTTGTCAAAAGAATTTTTCTTGACCTGTTCAATCTGATTAAAAGGACTTCTAATTCGTTACTATCCAGGACTACATCTTCATTCAACTGATTATTAGAGTCGTCAAAAAATGTGATTCCCTTACTACCCCGATAGTCCTTTACTCTTTTTAGAATCTGATGTCTGATATTTTCTTTTTTCTTTTTCAACGTCTGATTTTCTGACTATCGCTCAATTGTTGGTAACGTCCCGGGTAAAAAGCGTAGAAACGATTAGGTTGGTTAGGTTTGCGATTTTTAGCCATTGTTGTATGGCGTTTTACTTCTTTCAAGATAGAATTCAAGCATCTTTTTATTAGTCCCGGGTGCATCAATAATATCCCAGTCCTTACTTTTTCTTAATCCGACATAAAATGGCTGACATTTTTCATTTTCAACAGGATAAATCATCAGACTTCCTTGTCCATTCATTATTGTATTTGAACTATACCAGACAAAAATTGCGGAATCACTAACATCAACAATTCTTCTATTAAGATTACTTTCCGCTGGTTGTTTCTTATGAACTTGAAGGTTGGACTTTTGCTTGCCATAAGTCTTTAATTCATTTAGTTCATAGTACCCCTGTTCAATTATTCGATTTGGACTAAAAGGTGGAATCCTTGATTCATCATCATAATTCCAGGTCCCAAGTGCTCCAAGTATCTTTCCAGAAAAATTCAACCACTTGGTATCAAACCAATTATCAACTTTGAAAAGGTAGACTTCATCTGGGTTCAAGTCCTGGATGATTTCATTCGTTAAAATTTGAACTTTCGAAATGAAATTAATATCATCTAATTCTGATTTTGTGAATTCTATCATTTCGTTTTCTTAATGCCTTACAACGTTTGTGTAACCGCACCAATGCGCTGTTATTTTTGCTTTAACTAAGATTGCACTTTAAAGTCATCAGAGCAACATAGTTTTTGACGTTTCAGAACAATTATGGACAGCGTCCTTTTGCGCCTTCTTTCCAGCCATAATTGCTGAATAAGCAGAAAAGATATTAGGCAGATGTCAAGAGGGGACTGGGCACTTCCTAACAACTGTGGTTAAACCCGAACTACCTGATTTGGGCATTAGGTTTTGAAAAAGCACCCACGTTAGTAGTCTTTGAGGTAAGCATTAATCTAACCTTCGTATTTCCAGACCTGTACATTCCGGATGGTCATTTTGGCCTCGGTATTAAGACATTTGGCACACTTTGTACCACCCCCGGGTGCTCCCCACCAGCCTCCAACGGCTACATTACACACCATATGCTGAGGCTGTACCAAACTGTCAATTTCTTTGGCTGAGGCCAGGTTATATTGACTCAATCCGGGGTCCGAAGGTTTGTAGTTCTTCCACTTACTTACCAGGTTGGCCAAAGAGTATGACTTGACTGGTGTGGCCTTTTGTCCCTTTTGATCTCGGATCTCTCCGTCCTTTACTTCTATATCTATATAGAAATCGTATATAAAGTCATCATCGCCCTTGGGATACCAATTGACTGCAAATGTGTGGAATTGATTCCACCAATCTTTCCCCTTTATATGTATCTGATCATCGGGTTTATCATCCGGAGGAATGCTGACCCCACCAGCGTTTTTTTGGTCTTCAATGGGTACCATAATACGAGAGGTGAAGTAATTTCGCTTCTCTATGCTATCTACCACCTCCATCACATCAATTTCTCCGGTTTGAGGCCAGTTTCCTGCATTTACAAGCCATAAAGCTGGCCACAAATTAGGACCTCTGGGTACCTGAGCGTCCCAGATGAAGAGCCCGTACTTTTGCGAGAAGTTGCTCATGATGCGGCCACTTTTTACACAGCCATCCGCCTGTACTTTTCCACCCCCGGGATCATGACCGGTACATTTGCTCGAATCTGTTACCGAAGGGCCTACCTGAAGAACCATACCCTCAGAGTTGGTGCTTACATTCTCTGGTATATATAAAGCACATGAATGACTATATACATCCAGGCCAGACATAGGCGCAGCCCATTGAGAGAGCCCGCTCTGAAAGTCATCGTAAAATTTGAGCTTCCAGTTTCCGGATTTATCTCCTTGTTTAAGGTTATCAGGCATAGGTTTAATTTTTTGCTACAAAGTCTGCTATCTGCTGCCAGGAAAGTTGCTCTACACTGAAATTCCAGTGACCACTCTCGTATTCTTTAGGATCAGTGAAAATATAGAAACTATCTCCTTTGTGTGGCCTGCTTAATTCACCTTTAGCCACTTTGTCGTCCCAGTCGCGCGATAAGTGCTGCAAAATGTAGGTTTTGTTGTCATTGTCATCATTCCACAAACCCTGCCTGTCCCAGCAGATTACGGTTGAGAATTCACTTATCAGTGAGCTGGAAGAGAAGGGCAATCCATTTTCAGGCATGTCGAGTAGGTCCACTTTTACATCCTTACCATTGGGTCTCTGTCCTTTCTGATCTTTTTCAATATTATTCATAAAGGGCAAGATGGTTTCGAATGGGTTTTGCGTCCTGCTCTTTCCATTGGGGTCTTTTGTGATTACCCGTGTGACCACTTTATACTTTTTCTTTTCGATCCATTGCGGTAAAAGCTGGCCGATAGCCTTGGCACGTGCAATGCCTTCATCACTCAGGCGATGCCAGGGTACCGTTACTTTTCCGCCAGGAATCGGGGTTGTGAGTTGAGAGTCTTGTGGATAAAGGCTTGAGTGGTCTTTGAAATACTTATACTCCTCATCCTTTGGGATATCCGCACCATCGTGATCCTTCTTGTATTGGTCATTTTCCGCATCGGTGGGCAGGTCCTGACCATGTCTTAATACGATCAGGACCGGACTGTATTCTGGTGAATTGCTCATGTTTTGGCTTTAGGTTTAATAATCTGACTAAGCTAAAACAGTACATTGCTTGCCCGTGACTCGTAATGAGCAGGCTTGTCTTCTCCATAATAACTTATAGTATTGGCTTAGGTGTCCCTTTTTAAGAGATTGTCAGCTTTACATTATGAAGATGTAGAAAATATTCCATGTAGTAACGTAAGTATAAAGAAGATTGGTGCCTGACAGGACTGAATCTGGAGTAAGGCTTAAAGGACGACCGCTGTCCTTGATGATTATTTCCGATAACCACTCACCAATTCAGGCATCGGAGCTTTAGCGGAGATGTCACTAATTGCCTCCCTGTAAAAGGAATATTGGCAGGGATTTGATGTTGATAGATTGAGTACCTCAGCTTCGGCTACTTGCCCTTCGGTCTGAACACCTTGACCACCTCTTCAATGGCTTCAAGAAAAGGGCCTTTCATCAGGTCAATTGAGTCAATCCATCATAGCAAAAAGGGTTTTACGTTTTTAAATCGACATGGAAACAACTCTTATGAGCCTTTCTTGAGAAGAGTCAAATTCTCATTCCTTTTTGCGGCCAAAAAGGAATCAAAAACCCTTTCCGAAAACACCAAATCCAAGCTCGGTTTTTGCCGCACAAGGCACATGCGAGCCCGGGCCAACCGCCTTGTATTTCGCGCAGTTTTCGGTTTAACCGCCCTCCTTCAGGTATATATTGTATTATTAGATACGCTCCCTGTAGTTCCATTTAAAGCAGCAGATAATGACCAAATGAAAAATGATACAAAGCTCAAATATTGCAGACAGCAATTGTAAAGATTGGCGTGCCTAAATGTTAATTGTTCTTATTTTTTTCGATACAGGAATATCTAGTCACAATAAGCAATAAGTCCGCTATTATCTCTTACAGTACTGTCAATAATATTGAAAAGTTTGTTTACCGATTTTATTTTCAATTCGTGTTCTCTCAATTGAGGATACTTTTCTAAAATCAAATCGTGCAGTTTTCTGGCCGATTGATAGTTCCATCTAAAATCCATCCAGTAATGAAACCTCTCTTCAATCAGACCCTTTTTCTTTAGGTCTTCAAATTCATCAAATGCTAAACCATCAACCCTCTCTAAATTGATTTTTTCCGGCCAATCTGGTTTGGGAATGTCGTCTGATATTTTATAAAAGTCTAGCATTCTCCTTTGTGAATTTCGGCATAGTTAACAAACCTTTCTGTTTGGTAGAGTGGTCATAGTTTTTTTAACTATTATCAGATGGATTTCTAATTCAGCCTAATCGGCAAATTCATTACATAACCTTCATCTGATTCAATTGTGACCGGCAGATTAATACTATCATTGTCCGCCTGGTCCCAGACGGATTTCAACCAATCACCCACCTCATCAGATAAAATGTCATTTACCTCAAAGCTGGAGTCATCTGGGTCCATAAGAGGCACATTGGGCTTCACACCTTCTGGAGTATGAATTATATTAATTAAATCTGCAGTGGATTTAATTGCTTTATTTAAAACATACAAATCAGGTCCTGATATAGATACCCGAACCCCAAAGGTTCCTTCTCCATCCTGATCGGGGGAAATCATTAATACAATGCTATGAGTTTTTTCAGGTAAAGACTGAATTGTCAAGTTTAAGTTGTTTACCGCAACTGCTGAATTTTCGTCCAGTACTCTTCTTAATTCGATTATGTAATCGTCCTCTTCCATTTAGCTTCAATCAGATAAAGTCTGGAGTACTACTATAGCAATGTGCGGTTCTTTCTCTTTAGCTAAGATTACATTTTAAAGTCATCAGAACAATATAGTTTTGACGTTTCAGAACAATTATGGACATTATTCTTTTGTGATTTTCAGGGAATGTATCTACAGCTAACATAGTCACAAGTCCAGTCTCCAGGCAGCAAGGGATGATGCTCCTGAACAACTTCCATTCGATTAATAGTCTGCGTTTAAAGAGATTGAATTCATCTGGCACTCAAAGTGGTTGGACGAATGCATAAAGTGAGTATATCAGTACTGCCCTGACTGCCAATACCATTGTTTCAGTAAGCGATAAAGTCTGAATTATTTACTCTTCGGTCTGAATACCTTTATTACGTCTTCATTGGCTTCCAGAAAAGGGCCTCCGATCAGGTCGATGCAGTAGGGGATGGCAGGGAACACAGCATCGAGGCATTCGCGAATAGATTTAGGCTTACCCGGCAGGTTTACTACCAGGGTTTTACCTCGTATTCCTGCAGTTTGTCTTGAAAGTATGGCGGTAGGTACGTATTGCAGGCTTACCTGACGCATCAGCTCACCAAAGCCGGGCAGCATTTTATCACAAACAGCTTCAGTGGCTTCCGGAGTGACATCACGCACGGCAGGTCCGGTACCACCAGTGGTTACAATCAGGCAGCATTTCTCCTTGGCGGCCATTTGCTTGATGGTACTCTCAATCAGGTATTGTTCATCAGGAATCACCTGGTATACAGGTTCCCATTCTGAGCTGAGGTAATCGTTGAGTGTATCAATGATGGCATGGCCTGAAATATCCTCGTAAACTCCCTTGCTCGCACGGTCTGAAACCGTAATTATCCCTATCCTGATCTTCATAGCTTTCAATTCGCCTGCAAGAAAGTCAGGTTGAAAGACTATTGCAATGATTGAGTCCCAACTATTCGTTCTACCTTTGCCTTTTCAAAAATTAATAAGACTGTGGCATCATTTTCTGAACTGGGTATATCAAAACAACTGATTAAAGGGCTTACCGAGCTGAACATACTGACTCCTACTGAAATTCAGCAGCAAGCTATTCCCATTTTATTGGGTGAGCGGACCGATTTTGTAGGGCAGGCACAGACAGGAACCGGTAAGACTGCGGCCTTTGGCCTGCCATTGCTGCAAAAGATCGATGCCAGCAAGAACGAAGTGCAGGGGCTGGTGATTGCGCCCACCCGTGAGCTTTGTCAGCAAATAGCCAAGCAGCTCTTCAAATTCACTAAGTACACAGATAAAATCTTTGTCGAGGCCGTATATGGTGGGGCTGATATGAGCCTGCAGATCAAGCGACTGCAACGGCCTACGCATGTTATTGTGGCCACTCCGGGTCGTTTAATGGACCTTATCAACAAGAGCATCGTGGACCTAAGCCGGGTCAAGACGGTGATTTTAGATGAGGCAGACGAAATGCTGAGCATGGGTTTTAAGCAAGACATCCATGCTATACTGGATTATGTACCTGTAGAAAAGCATATCTGGCTTTTTTCAGCCACTATGCCAGAGGGTATTCGCGAGATCATCCGCAAGTTTCTGAACAATGATGCCAAGCGCATTGAGGTAGGGAGAAGTGCCGGTGTAAATGCCAATATCAGTCATGAATACCTTGTTTGTAATTCAAAGGACAAGGTGCAGGAGCTGTTGCATTTCCTGTCTTACAATGGAGGAGAACGTGGAATGATTTTTTGCCAGACCAAGCAGGCGGTAAGGCTTTTGACCAAGCAGCTACAGGCACGCAACCTGATGGTGGAAGGCATAGAGGGTGATATGGGGCAACGTGACCGGGATAAGGTAATGCGCAAGTTTAAAAGCGAGAAGATTGACCTGCTGATCACTACTGATATTTCGGCCAGAGGGATTGATGTAAAGGGTTTGAGCTTTGTGCTTCACTATCAGCTACCTCAGCAAAATGAATATTATACGCACCGAAGTGGTAGAACCGGGCGTGCCGGTATGAAGGGGAATTCGATTCTCTTTATCTCTGAAAAGGAAAAGCAGAAGGTGTACGAGTTGGCTAAACTGTTGAAAATCAAGATCAATCCTTTGAATTGATATAAGCTCTTACTCATAAAAGTTTGTTATGTCAGATGACTCTGACTTAAAAAAGCACCTGGTTGATCAAACTGGCCGTGAAAATGCTGAGTAAAAACCAGCCGATAAAGCCCTGAATGATACAGATGTACCTGGCAAGTCCACTGGTGGGAATGGTGCCAAAACCCAGGGTCACAAAGGCGTTAAGGCTCAGTGTCATAGCATTGAGCAGGCTCTTGAAAAATCCGAAAGACAACTTAAAGAACGGTTTTATGTATCCATGCTTGTTCTTCTCTACAAATGTGCGGTAATCATTGATCAGCTGTTTTTTACTTTTGGTATCCCATTCGCTGGGAAAGAAGAAATAGAAGATCGAGAAAACCAGTACTACGAATATTGAGATTCTGATTGCTCTTGAAGGGTTGGTGCCGTAGTCTGTATAAAACCTGAGCAGGCCATTCAACCTCCATTGAATCCAGTTTTCCAGGCCCCCATGGGTTTTGTATTTATACCTCAACTGCCTGAGTTGTACATCCTTCATTTCTACATAAGTCTGATTGGCATCCCGAATCTGACCATTGTCTTTAAACACTTTATAGAGCCTGTAATAACTGGAGATAAAGCCCTGAAACATGTCTTCATCTTCAAAATCCTCGTCAGTTAAGCCCTGGTAAGTCGTAAAAGCTACATCAGATGTCTGGTTGAGTAGAGGAGCAATCTGCTCTTCAGGTATCTCATGCCCATCCAGCGGACTCGTGAGCATGGTGGCCAGTACGGAGGCTGAAGCGAGTTTAAAGCCTCCCAGGTCACGCCAGTGCATGTTGTTGTTCTTGCCCTGTAGTATGAGTTCTGTAAAGATGATATTGCCGGTGATCTCATTGTCCAGGAACATAAGCTGCCGTGACACGGTGACTTCCGGATAAAACTGTGATTCGATCAGATTTTGGTCTATGGCCATGTATTCAAACTCGCCTTCTACAAAAATGAACTGCTCTTTGGCATCAGCATGGAATTTATTTTCAATCAGATAAAACTGATGGAGGTTGCCAAAGAAGTTGAAGCGTGCCTGGGTTCTGAAAATGGCGGGGTTAGGGGAGAAGCCTTCCATTGAAACGGGAATAGCCGAATCAATGGGTTCGAAGGTATTACCTTCCATATAGAAGTCGTTGTAGGTGCCTTTGAAGTGGACTTCGAAATTAGCTCCTTCACCAAACTTTGAGTCGTAGATCCAGAAGGTGCTGCTTATGCCTACATCAAAGAGTCGGTAGTGTCCGTTAAATTCGGTCTCATAGATTTCACTTCTGGTATGGTCATTTTGTAATTCCCTGTATTCACCAAAATGTGAGTTTTTGATCAGGAATGTACCCTTCACTTTGACGAGCTGAATGAGGGCGGTGTCGATGCGTACCGCGTTAAGGGTGAGGTAATCAAAGCTGCCTTGTACAATGGTCAGTTTGCTGAGGTTCAAAAACTGAATGGCGATTTGCTCACTTTGGAGGTCATTGATGCTGATCTCGCGGACTTTGCTGATGATCCCCATGGTATCAGTAGCAATATCCATATCAAGTATGGCTTCGAGGCTGGCAATGAAATCTGTGGCCTCCGGGTCATTGGCGTATTCAGTTATGTCATCGATAATCTTTACATGGTCATAGGTCAGTTTTTTCTCATTTGACGAGATGATTTCTTTATAAACCTGAGATAGTTTTAATGTCTTTGTGCCTTGAAAGGCTATAGCAGAGGAGAGTACAGCTAATAGAAGTGTCAGACAAAGAAATAGCTTTCTCCATCCGGGGATGATTTGGTGATGCATGTATTTATTCGGCAGTAATGAACAGAAGGTGCATATAAAAAGCGGGGCTACCAAAACTCCGGTAGAATGCTTCTTATGGTTATAGGAGTTCTACGATTGAGCTAAAATCCTGCTTGTCTACCTTCATTTCGTTCTCTGTAGCTTCGTAGTAGTTGTTCTCAAACTCAATAAGTCTGATACTCGTGTCTTTGCTGTGAAGCCCGCTTGCCAGCCCGTGAAATATGTAAGTAGCCAGCTGGTTGTGAGAGACATGGAAGGTATTGAAATAACCTCCGCTAAAAAGACATACTCTGATGGTATTGATAGCCTTCAGTTCAAGACCATTGGGGCTATTGGCGCCAGTATAGTTCTGGTTATAATTCATTACCGCCCTGATGATGTTTTCAGCCGTGGCTTCAACGGCATTGAGAAAATCGTTGGGGGTGGAGTAGAGGTCACCCATGGGGGGCACCAGGTAGATCATGGCATAGTTGGCCGCTACCTCATAGGGTCGCAGGTGGTCTTTGAATACATCTACATAGACAATCCCATCATAATCGATACAGGCTGAGTCACTTGCGGGTTTTTGGATCAAGGAAAACTGCACAGGAGAATCCGGCTCGGGCGTATCGAGTACAGCGCTTTCATTTTCACCCACAATGCGGTGTAGGTACTTGTGTATTTTCTGATAAGGATGTCGGCCGACAAAGCCCTGCTGTGCACTAAGAATGCCATAAAATGCTCCGATCATTCCTTCCTGACCAACCTCAAACAGAGAGCCGGAGTAGGAGGTACCGGCATTGACAGATCCCATCATGGTATTGGTTTCAGCGGGCTGCGATTCGTAGAAGATTTCGCAAACTCTTGCGTGCTCAGGTTCGAGCAACTCAGCTTTTACCTGAGTACCGGGGAACTTGTTTAAGGTCATATACTGGTTTTAGTTTCGGTGCGTAAAGCACCATTCCAAATTACGAAAATTTATCGGATATGAGGATGGCCTGTAATGGCTGGCAAGAGCGGATCATTTGTCATTATGAATGCATGTTACTTTTTGATAAGTTTAGGTATGAAGAGATTTTTCCCCCTTGCTATTCTGTTACTTTTTTGTGCTTGTTCTGAAGTAAGAACCTACCAGGTTGGTCAGATCAATACCTCCTTTGGCGAAATGCTGATCTGGCTCTATGATGAAACTCCGAAGCATAAAGAGGCTTTTATTGAGCTTGCTGAGGAAGGCTATTATGATGACTATACCTTCAATCGCGTCATCGATAAATTTGTGGCTCAGGGAGGTTGCCCGGATACGCCTGAAGGCTTTGCCTACTCTGTACACCTGCTGGAACCTGAATTCAGAGATGACATCAAGCATATTTACGGTGCGTTTGGAGCTGGCAGGGATGGTAATCCCGGTAAACTCTCGGCTGCATGTCAATTCTATATTGTACAGAATGAAAATGGTCTGGCCAGGCTGGATGGAGACTATATGATCTATGGTCATGTGTTTAAGGGCATGGACCTGGTGGATCAGATTGTAAAGGTAGAGACTGACTCTACGGATCAGCCTTTAACAGCTATCGAGCTGGATGTGAATGTGATTGAAATGACGGCTGCGGAGATTGAGGGCTATGGCTTTGAGATTCCTGTGGGGAGTAAGTAGGCTTGAGGTGAACCGCAAAGGGCACAGAGACACGCAAAGGTTGGGGTGGATAGGAGGATTGGCCAGGATAACCGCAGAGAAGGCAGAAAAACGCAAAGGTTGGAGCGGATAGGAGTGTTGATCAACCGCCAAGGGCGCAGAGGAACGCAAAGTTTGGAATGGAATAGATTGTTGTCTAACCGCAGAGAACGCGAAGAGACGCTAAGGTCAGGGCGAATAGGATTGACTAATGTAGCCGCAGATAAACGCAAAGGTTGGGGCGGATAGGAGTGCAAATTAACCGCAAAGGACGTGGAGGAATGCAAAGGTTGGGCTATGAACCCTAAATAAAACAATGAGCGAGATATCTCGTGTAGTGGGTGAAATATCTCGCTTATGTGAGGCTCCTCACTCAATCACTCCGATACTGGCCAAGGCTTGTAAATATTCCTTTACATAGTCTGTAGGGATAGGACCAAACTCCGCAGATACTGCATTACGAATGTCTGTTATGCTTCGGCTGCCATCTACCAGATTGAGAATTTCGTAGGCATAGGCACCACCGCTTCCCCAAATACCTGAATAGCTGAATACTTTGATTTTACCGGCTTTTTCTGCTCCATATTTATCATTGAAGTAGTTGTAACCGAAAACTGACATAGGTCCTTTAGGGCTGCTGGCACGGTTATAAACCCTGGCGGTACTGCCATTGTAGGCTTTGCCGGCTCCCCAGATTCTTACCATGTCTTTGAGAAAGGTTAAAGCCTGCTTTTGCAGGGTTTTTGAGGTCAGTCCATAGCGATCCATATCAGTAATCACACCCATTTCGTATTGCCAGTGATGGTATTTCACGTTTTCACGATCTTCCTCATTGTCCAGCATGGGGAGCCTTTCCAGCATGGCACTGGTTCGCTTCAGAGAGGCCTCTTTGAGTAGTTCAAAAACTGTATCGGTATGATCACTTGTCAGGTTGGCAATGGTATAGGCACTGCCGGCCCCTATAAAAGCGGATCTTTTGAGCTTGGTGGGGTCAATATTGCCCGGAACATCATAGTTGGTGTGGATATAGCGATCGGGCCAGTCGTGCAGGTAGATGGATGGGATTTTGAAAGAGCCTTCGGAAAACACCTGAAAGTCGCTGCCCATATGAAACTGCCCCAGTGTGGCATTCAGTTCTTCTTTTCCACCTTCTTCGCTTACTATGGGGTGTTCAGGTCTGGCACCGGTGGCATACTGATAAGAAACCTCGTTTACGTAAGCACCAAAGGCTTCACCTATGCTGTTGATGATATTGGGTAAGCTCTTGGGGCTGCGGGATACGTGAAAGATGGCCTTGGTGTTGGGGTTACCACCCACCATGTCCATATGGATATTGGCAATCGTGCTCTTTTGCATTTCGGGTCGGTAATTGAGCAGGGCCGTGGTGCCTTCGATCTCTGGTGACCAGACAAAACGAATGGTACGCTTTGGTCGCGGAATCTGACCTTCCCTGATCATTTTGGACATGGCTCTGGCGGCTTCCATAATGGCCACGCAGCCGCTGGCATTGTCATTGGCACCCGGTCTGGGATGATCCAGATGGCAGGTGAATACAATCTCTTCTTTGCTGAGCTCAGGGTCTGAGCCCTTGATGACGGCTGTGAGAATGTCGTAATAACCAGCTTCCTTTCGTGCTTCCACTTTCGCATCCAGCATAATTTCTTCACCCTGAGCGAGTCGCTGCTGAAAAGTGCGGGCCTGCTTGAGTGACACCATAAAAGCAAAGGTTTTGATGTCGGTAAAGGTTTCCAGGTGTCCCCAGCGGATCAGGTTTTCATCTTCTTTCCACCAGGCTGTGACCTGATTAGGGGCGTAGCTGACAATGCCTACGGCTCCGTATTTCTTTACGGCAAGGGGGGCCACAGCCCCGGGTTGTGAGCTGGTAAGTACCAGCTTTCCTTTTACATCAATACCAGCATAATCTGCTTCGCTGGTTCCTCTGCCGATATCTGCCAGCAGGGCTGTGGCAGTACCGCTTTCACTGTCCTGAGCAAGGGTGAGCGGAATGGCCTCCCAGTTGGCAATGCGGTCTTTCCGAATCCATTGATTGTTCGTTTTTTCCAGCTCCCAGAGTTCCGCAAAATCCACATTCCAGGCGGGTCGGGAGCGTTGTGTGCCGTAAAAGGCCTTGCCATCGGCAGGGATGCGAATCATTTCAATGCCTTCCAGACCGTAGGCCGTAATCTGCTCCATGATAAAGTCAGTGGCTTCCTTGTAATCCTCTGAACCACGCATACGGTGGAGCCGTGACAGGAACTCCAGGTTGCGTTTGGCAGATTCGCCCGATAGCTCGGTGTCGAAGGCCTGGATCATGGCATCGTCCATCAGGTGGAGCTTTTGAGCAGAGAGGGAAAAGGTAAAAAGGAGGGAGCTTAAAAAGAGGCCAAGGGCTTTCATAGTCTGCGTTTAAAGGTCAGGCTCTGAAATTAACCGGATTATTCATTAGAAAAATGAATAATTGACGAAAATGCTTGTTATCAGCATTTTGTCAGGTTAATCCTGATATTTAAAAATCAACAGCTGGCAATAAATTATTAAAACCTAAATAATGATTTGAAAATCATCAGACTCTGCAATGGTAGGCCATTGCAGAATTGTGGATTAAGGAATTTTATTTTGGGTATTGGGTATTGGGTATTGGGTATTGGGTATTGGGTATTGGGTATTGGGTATTGGGTATTGGGTATTGGGTATTACTCCACCCAGCCGAAAAGTTTAAAGATTTTTAACTCATGTTTCTCATACATCTTTTTTGCCCAGTTTTTGACATCAAACTCACCCTCAATACCCACTCCCAGTTCTCTGGCCAATGGAGTTCCAAGCTTAAGTTTGAGTTGAAAATCATCCGTTTTTTGAAGGTCGTAGTAAACTTGATTGAGTCTGTCATCAATACTATCCTTTTGGATTTTTAGAGCTTCTACGATAAAGTGCATTAATTCATGACTAGCAGCTTCGGCCTGATTTGAGTTGAGAATGTCAATGGTTTCGGTAATGCTATTTTTGATTTCTTTATTCGTAGGGAGCTCGATAAGGTATTCAAAATGACTATTCAACTGATCTTTAATCGTGATAACTCCAGCTTTAATATCCTGGAGCTCTTTGAGTAAATCCTTATTACTAACTTCTTTCTCGCTTGCAATCCCTTCTAAGAGCGTGTTGATTCTGAACTTTTTTTTCTCTGGTTTATACAGCGTATAAGATTTTTCTCCATCTTTTTCCCGTTCTAAAAGTTCTTCATAGTCAACATGTTGATTAGTTCCAGGAAGTGGAATTAGCATACTTGGTTTATCGCTTAAATCAAGGTTGATTAAGTTTATTCTATTCCTAATTACAGACATGAACTCTCTCTTTTTCTTATGATCCCCAGTTACCCAAATTGATATCTTGTTTTGATAGGCTGTTACCAGAGCCTGACAGCCATCATGTGTAAGGACACAACCAGTGCGCCACATTTCCTGATGCATAAGGTGGGTTTCAACCATAAAGTGTGGCATAACTGAATTAGGGAGATAGCTATATCCATATATAAAACGAACCGAATCTATATTTTGCCTTATGGGTTCTGTGATTTCGATAGGTTCCGCAGTATCGAGTAGATCGGGAATGATAAAATGGGATCGTTCGGGAAGGTAGAATGAAAGTTTAAACTGGTTTAGAATATCGACTAAAAAGCGTCTTTGATTATTGGAGTAAGTTATTTTTTTGTAATTATTTGAGCGATAGGATTGGTTTTTGTCTTCCTCCTCATTGATGATGAAGTCGAGTTTATCCATATCTACAAGTCCATTATTTTTACCAACATAAGCAGATGTGAGAATTTGATAAACGCCATAGGTAATCCAGTAAGGGTCAAGAACATAGTAATCATAGGCTTTCACCTCTTTGAAGTTGAGAACTATTCCCAAATCATGAAGAAAGGCAATGGCATTTTTTTGTCCTTCTCTTTTTCTCAACTCAAACTCATCACAGATTTCCAGAAACTTGTCCTCATTTAGGAAATGTTCTTGTTTTGTGTCTTTCTGAAGCTTGTCTTTAACCTTAATCCAGCGTTCATCAATTTCTGTATTAAATAGCTCTGCCTGAGGTATAAGTTCAGATAACTGCGTTTTAAGCGTTTCGATTTCAGAACCTTCTTTACAAGAGGTTTTGACAAAATACTTTATCTGAGGGAAATCCTTTTTTAATTCATATTCATTATCAAAGCCAAAACCTGGATTGATGTCAATTTGGTTGGCAACTACAATAATTGAGGAGTTTCCCCCTGTCGCTTTAATTCGCCTGACCCAATCACGGATTTGAGTTGATACTTTTACATCTTTTCTCGCATCGAGGACCAGAATATATACTGAGCGATTTGTCAAAAAGAACTGATGCGTGGCGTTCATGATTTCCTGACCACCAAAATCCCAGAAATGCCCGGTCAAATGATGAAGACCGTTTTGCTTTTTAAATGTTTCACACTCTCCGAAGTTTATATCTTGAATATTTATGCCATCTGTTTGTACTTCATTTTCGTCAAAAGAATTTTCCTTTAACCTCTTCAGTAAAGATGTTTTTCCGGCCTTGGCATCACCGATAAGGATGACCTTTATCTCATCAAGTTTTTTCTTGTTAGCCTCAAACCAGTCTAAAACTGATTCAGTACCCTGTTTAAGAATTTCCAGGGGAGGTGATTCAAGGGGATTATTATAAAGGGAAATACCTTTTTTATGAAATTCACTGTTCATGTGAATATCTTCCACGAATTGCACAACAGTAAGTGGAAGTGTTTTGACCTTATTTTTGTTAATATCTAGAGATTCTAGCTTTCTCAAATTTGCAAGAGAGCTTATATCCGAAATATTATTATCCCTTAAAATCAAATAGGAGATAGATGTCAATTTTCCCAAAATGCTAATATCTGTAAGGTAATTGTTTTCAAGATTAAGCTCTTGAAGTTGCTGTGAATCATTAAGAAAATCTATATCCTTTAATTCAATGGAATTAAGACTCAGATGTCTAAGTCCAGGGAGCGATTTGAGAAAGTTAAAACCCTTACTCGGGTTGGCACCAATGTCGAGAGATTTTAGGGATTTTACAGACGTTAGTGGGCTGAAATCTCTGATGTTATTATCGTACAAGTAAAGGGATTCGATTTTTTTTAGATTCTTTATAGGCTCAATGTTTTCGATAAAATTGAACCTAAGATCTAAAAACACTAACCCTTTTAGTTTTGAAAGTGAGATGATATTTGTAATGTAACCACTTAATTCACCCCCGGTATAGCTGAATTTTTTTAAGTTTTTCAACCTCGATATACATGAGGGTATATAGCGTATTTCGTTATTTTCTCCATTATTCTCGCTGACAACCTGGTCCCTACCCAAGGCATCAGTCCAATAGTAGTCACTTAAAATCAAGGTCTCAAGATGAGTACATTCAAAAAGCTCGGGTAGATCATTTAGATTTTTAATTCCACACTTTCCTAGTTCCAAGTAGGGGTTTTGGGTTTCCTGACATTTTCTGATTAGCTCCTTGGCCAAACTAAGATCACTCATAGCTGATGTTTTAATTACCAACTACAACATAAGCATTTTCGATAGTCAATAACTATTTCATTGTTGAATATAGTTTTACTTATTGTTTCAGAGATTGCTTAATAAAAGGCCACATCCCTCATAAGAAGGATGTGGCCTTGGAACGTTGATAGTTATTTCAATTAATCCCCTCAACCACCCGGATAGGCCTGAGCTCAATCTTCCAGGGGCCATCGAGAAAGCGCGGATCGGCTTTGATGATCTCAGCTACTTCTTCAATGCTTTCGCCCACCATATGGTAGTAGCCTCCAATGATCTCCTTTGTTTCATTGAAAGGAGCATCAGTAACGCTATCCTGATTGCCATTGATGGTAATACCGGTTAGCTCCAGTGGCTGAGCGCTTTTCATCTTGCCGCTCTGCATCAGGCCCTGGATATAGCCGCCCACACGTTCTACATGTTGCTGCTGCTCTTCGGGTGACATTTCTGCCATGTGATCTCCCTCGGTGTAAATAAATGCCATGAATTCTCTCATAATGCTATAGTTTGATGTTTGGCCTTATTACAATTGGCAAATCGGAATAGGGACAGGGTTATGAAAAATAATTTAAAAACCTGCCTGAGTACCAGTCGGCACAAAGCTTTCATAAATGCAAGACTAGCTTTTCTTATCCAACCGAAATCTATGACAAATGAATTGGAACACCATAACCCCTTCTCCTCATGGAGAAGGCGGGGGTGAGGCCAATCAAAAAACTTTTCCAATTCATTTGACAGTGATACCTGAGCCCGGGCCAACCCACTTGTATTTCGCGCTGGTTTTCGGTTTGCCGCCCTCCTTGATGTGTGTTAGGGGCAATTTATGGGCGGTAGAGGGTTTACAATTTAATCTCAGGTGTCACCCTGAACTTGCCTGCCTGCTGCAAGCAGGTTTCAGGGTGTGTAACGTGTTTTTTGAGTAGAGATCCTGAAATGAATTCAGGATGACTTAGATACCGCTGTTTTGATAGAGTTTCAGGAATCGAGTTTTTCCTGACAATTGGCTATTCTCCTCTTAATAATCTCAATCTCTGAAGCTACCTCAGCATGCTGGAGGGCTTTCTCCAAACGTGAGATGGCCTGCGAAAAATCACCAGTCTCAATATACAAATCCGCTAAAGTAGAGTGAAAGAGGTAATAGGAGGGTGGTAGCTCATTTTCCAGTGCCAGCAATACTTTGATAGCGGCTTCAGCTCCATCTACTTGTGCCAAGGCAATGGCGCGATTGAGCTGAACCAGTGGGGATTTATCGAAGCTGGAAAGGGCATCGTACATCTTTAGTATGGCAGGCCAGTCGGTAGTCTCATAGCTGCTGGCTGTGCAGTGATAGGCAGAAATGGCAGCCAGAATATGGTAGAGCCCGATCTCTTCTGATTCATTGATCTTTTGCAGGTGCCAGAGCCCCCGGCTAATCAATTGCTGGTTCCAGAGCGAGCGGTCCTGGTGCACCATGCGAACGAAATTGCCATCACCATCCACACGGGCCTTAAAGCGAGAGGCGTTAAGCAACATTAGGGAGAGCAAAGCATTGGGACCTGAATATCTGGCAAACTGCGAATGGTTACTCACCAGCTCGGTAAGTCTGATGGCTTCCAGACACAGTTCATATTTAATAAGGCGATTGCCCTTAGAAGCACTATAGCCTTCATTAAAGAGCAGGAAGATGGTTTTGAGCACCGTATCCAGCCGTGCGTCAAGGTCCGTATCATCAGGCAGATCGAAGCTTACTTCCTTTTCCTTCAGTGTTTTGCGAGCCCTGACCAGACGCTTGTTGATGGTTTCGTTAGAGGTGAGAAAGGCGCTGGCAATTTCTCCAATGCTGAGTCCACAGAGGGTTTTGAGCATCAGACTCACCTGAGATTCCTGAGAGATGGCAGGATGACAGCAGGCAAACATCATCCTCAGCTGATCATCTGCTATCTGCTCCTCTGAGAAGATGGTTTCTACAGAAGATTGGTCAATCCTTTCAAGTGTTTTTTTATAGGTCCGCTGGTATTGATCTCTTTTAAGCAGATTGAGTGCTTTGTTTTTTGCGACAGTGTAAAGCCAGGCCTCAGGATTCTCCGGTATGCCTTTATATTCCCAATTGCTGATGGCTTCTACCAGGGTGTCTTGCACAATATCTTCGGCCATATTCACCTTATCCAGACCAAAATAGCGGGTAATTACGGCTACCATCTTGGCATACTCCTGCCGGAAGAAGTGTTCGGCCAGTGCCTTACTTTCCTGGGGAACAGTGGTCATCGGTTCAGTAGGTTTTTGGTATTAAGAAGCCCGAAAACGGGCCCAATGGCCAGTGTGAGCAGCAACCCGCGCGTATCGATGTTATCGGCCAGCCAACCTAACAGCTGAATGCTGGGAATAGTGAGGAGAAAGCCAATGCTCACAACTATCGTGAGAGCTGTACCTACCAGTTCTTTGGGGGCGGTTTGTGCATTGAGTGATGAAAACTGTGCCGAATCACCAATAACTGCCAATCCCCATATCACCAATAGCGAAAGGAAAAAGGGTGGGGGCAGCATAAAGAAAAGAGGGGAGAGCAAACACATCAAGCCTGAAGTAGAAAGAAAGCCAAATGCGACTTTTGCACTGCCCAATCTCACGGAGTAAATTCCTCCAAGTACACAGGACAGGGCTCCTCCGGCTATGATAATAAAACTCCAGAGGCTGGGGTTTAATGCTGCACCCTGGCTTTGATTGTAGAATGTGATAATCAGGGGAAGAAAGGCCCAAAAGGTATAAAGCTCCCACATATGGCCGAAATAACCGAAGGCGGCTGATCGGAAATCTTTCTTTTGAAATACCTCAATGATTCTGGCCGGCTTAAATGAGGCTCCTTTTTTACGGTGTGGTCCTTCTCCCACTAGCAACAGCATAGAAATGCCACCCAAAACGGCCAGTGTGGAAGTTCCCGTCAGCACGAATTTCCAGGAAAGTGTACTGCCGTAGTAGTTGAGTAAATGGGGAAATGCCGTACCTACTACCAGTGCACCAACCAGGTAGCCGAGGGCTTTACCCAGCTTACCTGCAAACCAGTCTGAAGCGATTTTCATCCCTACCGGATAGATGCCTGCCAGAAAGAGGCCTGTTAAAAACCTGCAAACCAGCAGCAGCAAATAGGAAGCGGGTAGCAGGATGATGGCGGCATTGGCCAGAGCGCCTAAAATGGCACAGATAAAGAATACCCCTGAAGGCTTAAAACGGTCGGCAATGGAAAAGAGGGCAAAGACAAAGGTGCCGATGATAAAGCCAAACATGACAGCCGAGGTCACCGAAGCGATGGCTCCTGTAGGTAGCGCCCAGTCTGCCTGTAACTCCCCGATAATGGCATTGCCTGCAAACCATAGTGAGGTACCCGCAAATTGCGAGAAGATGATGGTTGGGAGGATGCGTTTGGGGGTGGAGGAGGACATCGAATGTTTTGTACTGCCGCTGTTCTTTGGCGGAAGTTATGGATAATTAGCTTGTATGGTGGATTTGAGCAATGGTGAATGTTATATTTTGAATGTTGGATGACTTGATTTACAAGTCGCTTTCAAATTGAGATCATTCATCATTAAAAATTCACAATTAGACATTCATAGTCCATACTTCTGCAGCCTTCTGTACAATGCCAGTCGGTCAAGGCCCAGGTCTTTGGCAGCGCGGGTCACATTGCCGTTGTGCTTATCCAGTGCCTTGAGAATCAGTCGCTTTTCCATTTCTGAGATATCGAGGATATCGTCATCGTCAGTAGAAACAGACTTTGTGGTTTGTAAAAGAAAATCATCAGGGGTAAGCTTGTTGCCATCTGCCAGGATCATGGCACGCTCTATGGCATGCTGGAGCTCACGGATATTCCCGGGCCAGTGATAGCGCTTTAGCTTGGCAATGGTATTCTGATCGATCCGCATCTTGGGTTTCTTGTACTTCTTGCCATATATATCCATAAAGTACTTCACCAGCAGGTCCATATCGTCTTTACGCTCTGCCAGGGCCGGCATTTTGAGCTCCACGGTATTGATACGATAAAGCAGGTCTTGCCTGAAAGTACCCTCCTGCACCATATCGTAAAGTGGCATATTGGTAGCACATACCAGCCTGATATCAATGGGGATTTCTTTGCCCGAGCCCACGCGCCTGACCGTGCGCTGCTGTAAGACGGTGAGTAGCTTGGCTTGAAGTGGCAGTGAGAGATTGCCTATTTCGTCCAGAAAGAGGGTGCCTCCAGAAGCCAATTCAAACCTGCCGGGTTTGTCTTCTTTGGCATCGGTAAATGCACCACGTACATGGCCAAAGAGCTCACTCTCGAAGAGGGTTTCGCTGATAGAGCCCAGGTCTACATTGATAAAGACCTCGCGCTTGCGCTCCGAATTGCGATGCAATGCCCGTGCCGCTAGTTCCTTACCCGTGCCGTTTTCTCCCAATACCAGCACATTGGCATCGGTAGGGGCCACCTTTTCGATCATGCTAAAGACCTTCTGAATAGGCAGTGACTCACCGATGAAGTTTTCAAACTTCTGATCGATGTCGTTTGCGAGGGTTTTTTGCGTGTTTTTGAGTCGGTCAATCTCCAGCTTACTTTGTCTGAGCTGTAGTGCGGAAGTAATGGTACCATAGAGCTTTTCGTTTTTCCAGGGTTTGGCAATAAAGTCTGTAGCTCCGGCCTTTACGGCCTTTACGGCCAGGTCAAGCTCTCCATAGGCGGTGATAAGAATTACAATGGTATTCGGATCAATTTCCAACACAGCATTGAGCCACCTCAACCCGGCTGCACCATCATTTTCACCTTTCTGAAAGTTCATGTCGAGCAATACCACATCAAAGCTCTCCCGGTCGAAGTGCAGGGCAATATTCTCAGGGTTGTTCTCTATTTGCACCAGTGTAAACTGCTGCTTGAGGTACATCCTTGCGGTGTTCAGTACGTCTATATCATCGTCTACAACGAGTATTTTGGCTTCCGTTTTGGGCATCTTGAAACTGTATCAAAAACAAACACTTAAATGTATTGAAAACAAACGACAATTGGTGCTCAAAGGATTTGTGTTTGGTGTAACATGCTGAAAATAAGCAAGATAAACTTTTGGCACTCCTTTTGGCTAAGAAATGTCAAAACAGTATTAGCCATGCTTAAAAATTATTTCAAAACAGCCATCAGGAACTTACGCAGAAACCGTGCATTTGCCCTGATCAATATACTGGGTCTGGTGCTCGGTATATCCGGTACGATCGTTATCTACCGTATTGTCACATTCGAAAAGAGTTTCGATACCTATCACACAGATGCGGAGTCGGTCTATCGCATTAATCTTGTACAAAATGCCGATGGAGATATGCAAAGGGGGGTATCAGTCATGCACCCCTTGCGGGAGGCAGTTCGGGTTGACTTTCCTGATTGGACGGTATCAGGTATACACTGGTACGGACCCGGTATTTTCATTGTAGAAAACGATCAGGGAGTAAAGCAAAAGTTCAGAGAAGAGCAGGGAATGGCCTTTGTCGAGCCGGGTTTCTTCAAAATGTTCGATTACAATATTATTGCGGGCAACGGTGATGGTTTATTGGGGGAACCCAATACCATGGCCATTTCCGCTTCAGCAGCTGATAAGCTCTTTGGGTTGAACGGTACCGGATATCAGTCGATCATCGGTCGCACAGTAGGCTTTGAAAACAAGCTTACCATGAAAATAGAAGTGGTATACCAGGATCCACCAAAGAATACCGACTTCGGTCTGGACTATGCCATGTTCTACGAAGGTGCCAGAATTTACCCCTATGCGGCAGAGCTGAAGGCCTGGCGTACAAGAAATGGAGATACCCGTCTGTGGATAAAGCTTCCGGCTGGTCAATCGGAAGAGCAGGGAGAGGCTTTGCTAAGACAAGCTTCAAAAAACTACCTGGCCAACATAGGTGTTCAGGATGAAAATATATACCTGGCACTGGAACCTTTAACAGGCATTCACCTGGATGAAGAAACCGGACCCGGAGGCCTTATAAGTGAAAGTACACTGAACGGACTGCAGGTGATCGCCATCATTCTGGTACTCACGGCTGCCATCAATTTTGTCAACCTTGCCACGGCTCAATCAGTGAAAAGAGCCAAAGAGATTGGTATCAGAAAGGTGCTGGGTAGTAACAAATCGCATTTGGTGATTCAGTTTCTGGGTGAAGTATTTTTGATCACATCAGCTTCGGTTATTTTATCACTCGGCCTGAGTGAAGGAGCCCTGATCAAACTGGAGCCTATACTGGGCTATGATCTCGGACTGAATTTACTGGCAGAACCCGGCATTATCTTCTTCCTGATCGGACTTATAGTAGCGGTTACCTTACTTGCCGGTTTTTATCCGGCCATGGTGCTGGCCAATTACAATCCGGTGCATGCTATTAAAAACAGTAGTATGAATAGAAATTCTGGTAAAGGGCTTTCGGTCAGACGCTTTTTGGTAGTTGCACAATTCTTTATCTCTCAGATACTTATCATCGGAACCCTGGTGATTGTGTTCCAGATGAATTTCATCCAGAACAAAGAGTTGGGATTTGATACCGAGGCCATTCTTACTTTTAGTATCCCTGAGCGGACCGATGAAAAAATGGATCTGCTGAAAACTCGTCTTGCGGCAATATCCGGTGTAGGTGAAACCAGCTTTTACCTTGCTTCTCCGGGAGGAGCCAATACCAATAATATAGATGACATCAAGGACCCTAATAACGGGGAGGAGAGTTTTAACGCCAATCGCAAAAATGTAGATCACAACTATGGCGAGTTGTTCGATCTGGAGCTATTGGCAGGTGAGTTTTACAGAGAAGAGGCACCTGACGACAGAGCGGTACTGAACCGTAAATTCACAGAACAGCTTGGATATAACAGTCCGGAAGAGGCTGTAGGACAGCGCTTTGAAACCCGCTGGGGAAGAACTTATATCATTAATGGTGTGGTTGAGGATTTTCACAATCTGGCACTTTGGTCCGGTATGGAGCCGGTGTATATGATGAGTGGCCCGAACCAATATTTTGAGGGAGGTGTGAAGCTCAGAATCGATGATGGTTATAAACAGGCTATCTCACAAATTGAAGCGGTCTGGAGTGATGTGTTTACCGAAGATGTATTCACCTATCAGTTTTTAGATGAGCGGATTGCACAGCAGTATGAGAATGAGCAACAGATCTCGGGTTTACTGCAGGTGTTTGCCGGCCTCGCGATTTTCATCGGTTGTCTGGGACTTTACGGACTGGTGTCTTTTATGGCAAACCAAAAGGTAAAAGAGATAGGCATCCGCAAGGTACTGGGATCCACAGTAGGAGGGATTATCAGAATCTTCTCCAGAGAGGTGTTGATGCTTTTAGGTATTGCCTTTCTATTGGCAGGACCCTTTGGCTACTATGCCATGAAGACATTCTACCTTGATGATTATGTCTATAGTATATCCATAGGAGTTCCGGTGTTTCTCGTGGCCATTGTCGCTACTGTGATTATCGCGGCAGGTACTGTTGGCTTCAGGGCCTTTAAGGCTGCTACAGCCAATCCTATTCAATCATTAAGAGACGACTAAAACCACAAAAAAATGATCAGGAATTATCTAATCAGTGCACTGCGTAATATTGCCAGAAACAAGGCCAATACCGCGATTAACGTATTAGGACTTACCTTGGGTATCACTTGCTCACTGGTATTATTCCTGGTCATTCGTTCTGAGCTCAGCTTTAATAAACACTTTGCTGATGCCGACAGAATTTACAGGGTAACCTCTGAATATGTGACCGAAGACGGAAAGGGACGAACCGCAAGTATGCAGTTTCCTTTTGTCAATACTTTTGCCACCGCTTTTCCTGAGGTGCCCATTACCTTTATACATGGCAACATTTCCCCCAAATCGTTTTATGTAACCGACGACGGTGAGAGAAAGCGCTTTCAGGAATCGAGCAATCACATCGCACTGGTACATCCGTCTTATCCCACCATTTTTTCTCATCAATGGCTGGCGGGAAACCCCGAAATGGCACTGACACAGGTGAATTCTGTGGTAATGACGAGAACGAAAGCTCAGAAGCTTTTTGGTAAGATTGATGTGGTGGGGCAGGTCATCGGGCATAATGACAAGGCCGATTTGTTGGTAACCGGGGTCATTGAAGACTACTCAAAAACCACCGACTTTCCCATTGACTTTTTGATCTCTATTGAAACCAATGATCAATATCAGGAAAATGTAGTCGATGGTTGGGGAGGAAACTATTCCAGTGTGAATGCTTTCGTTAAACTTCCGGAAGGTATCACGGAAGAAGCCATGGAGGCCCGGCTTGAAGGTTTTGATGAAACCTATTCAGGTCGTGAGCTGACACGTAAACTGCAACCACTTACTGAGATTCACTACGATGAGGAGTTGAGCAATTACGGAGGGAAGACCATGGGTACTACCAAGCTGTGGGCCATTGGCATCATAGGAGCCCTTCTGTTGGTTGCAGCCTGTATCAATTTTGTCAACCTGAATACAGCGCTGGCTGTTCGCAGGTCGAAAGAGGTAGGCATTCGCAAAGTACTGGGTAGCAGTAGAAAACAGCTTTTACTCCAGTTTATGGGAGAGACTTTTCTTACTACGTTTCTGGCTTTGCTTATCTCATTCGGAGCCACTGAATTGGCCCTGATCAACCTTAAAACTTATCTCCAGATAGACCTGAATTTTAACATTTTCAGCGATGGTCTGGCAGCGCTTTTCCTTACAGGTACCTTTCTTTTTGCCGTTATTTTTTCAGGACTATATCCTGCTATCATCCTGGCCTCTTATAAGCCAATAGTAGCCCTGAAAAACCGTATAACTGCTGACAGACCTGGTCGCTTTTCGCTGCGCAAGGTGCTCGTCACCAGTCAGCTGATGATTTCTCAGGCGCTGATCATTTGCACTATCATTGTGGTAAGGCAGATGGACTATTTCTACAATGCGCCTCTGGGGATCGATAAAGAATCGGTTCTTGAGTTCAGAGCACCGGGAGATGTAGAGACTCACAAGCTCTTCAAAGAAAGAGCGCTACAGATACCTGGTGTGGAAAGCGTAACCATGGCCAGTACAGGTGCTATCTCGAGCAGCTTATGGGTAGGGCCCTACGAACTGACCCTGAATGGAGAATTTATTGAAAGAGGTGGAACCCAGATTAAGTTCGTGGATAAAGATTTTCTGCAAACCTATGGCATAAAACTGCTGATAGGTGAGGGTATTGTTGAGAGAGACAGCCTACATAACTTTCTGGTTAACGAAAAACTGGTAAAGGACCTGGGCCTTGAAAACTATGCTGACATCTTAGATCAGCCTATGACCTTTTGGGGGCGTAAGGGCTTTGTAAAAGGAGTGGTAAGTGATTATAACACACAGTCGCTGCATAGCTCAGTTAGTCCGCTGGTGATGGTTTATGGAGGAGGCTACTCCACGGCCGCAGTAAGGTTCAATACCTCAGATATCAAACCCATGCTTACGGGGCTGGAAGAGGTTTACGGAAGTGTTTTCCCTGAAAACGACTTCAACGCCAATTTTCTTGATGAGACGATTGTCAATTTTTACAAAGAAGAACAGAGCGCCTCTACGCTTTTTCAGATAGCAGCGGGGGTAGCAATATTTATAGGTTGCATAGGCATGATCGGACTGATCTCTTATGTGGCCAGCAGAAAGGTTAAAGAAGTGGGGGTACGAAAAGTGCTGGGAGCAAGCGTGGCTAATATAATTTTGCTTTTTTCCCGACAGTTTTTCGCCCTCACTTTAATCGGCTTTGTCATAGCCACACCCATCGCCTGGTACATAATGGATGGCTGGCTGCAAAACTTTGAAAACAGAACCAGCATGGGGGTAGGGGTATTTGCCTTTGGCCTGCTGACAACGGTCGTACTGGTTATACTTTCCACAGGCTATAGAGCCTGGCATTCGGCCACCGTCAACCCGGCTAAATCACTCAGATCAGAATAATACAACCGAAAATGTTAAAGAATTATATCACCACTGCCTTCAGAAATTTGCTTCGTAACAGGTCTTATACCCTGATTAATGTGCTGGGCTTGTCACTCGGTATCGGGGCTGCCCTGGTGCTCTTCAAGATTGTGATCTTTGAAAAGAGCTTTGACGAGCATCACAGCAATTACGATCAGATTTACCGCTTTGTAAAGGAGGAGATAAATACGAATGTTACAGAGAAGAAACCTGGGGTTCCCAATCCATTTGCAGAGGCCTTCAAAAACGACTATCCGGAGTTTGGTCTGCTTGCCAGAACATTCTATGCCGGAGAAGCACAAGTGAGTATAAAAGGGAATAATGGTCAGTTTAAGCACCTTCAGCTCAATGATGGAGTGACTTTTGCAGACGATGACGTCTTCGATATTTTTGACTTTGATCTGCTGATAGGTGACAAAACAACACCCTTGTCGAACCCAAAGACAGCCGTTATTTCCGAATCTGAGGCCATGAAACTCTTTGGCCTTGACAAATCAAGACTTGAGAATGTTATAGGGAAGGAGCTGAAAATTGACAACGAACTGGTGGTGACCATCACTGCTGTGATGGCCGATCAGCCACAAAATACCATGCTGCCGTTTACCCTGATGATTGAATACGATGCCCTGGACGGTTTCTTCGATTTCTTCGATAAGGAAAACTGGAATTCTACCAGCTCAAATGCACACTTGTATTTGCTAAAGCCCGAGAATGTTTCTGCTCAACAGATCAGCGAAGTGCTTCCCGCTTTCGAAGAGAAGTATATGGGGGAAAGTGCTGCGACAACTAACTTCGACCTTCAAAAGTACAGCGATATTCATTTCCAGCCCGAATATGGTGCTTATAATGACCGTGTGGTGGCCGAAGATTTTTTACTGATTCCTTTACTTGTCGCTGTCTTTTTGATCCTGACGGCCTGTGTCAACTTTATCAACCTGGCTACAGCGCAGGCAGTGAAAAGATCAAAGGAGGTAGGGATTCGAAAAGTACTGGGCGGACAGAAACAACAGCTGGCACTGCAGTTTATGGGGGAGACCTTCTTCCTTACACTGGTTTCCGTGATTCTGGCCCTGGGTATGGCCGAACTAGCATTGAATATGATGCCGGAGATCATCGGTTATGAGCTCTCTCTTGATTTAGTGAACGATGCACAATTACTGGGTCTGACAGGCCTTGTTACTCTCGGTGTTACCTTGCTGGCAGGTACATATCCGGCATTGATTTTATCATCTCTCAAGCCGGCCATGGCACTAAAAGGTAAAGGACAGTCAGCTATGGCGGGAAAAGTCTACCTCAGAAGGGGGTTGGTGGTAGTGCAGTTCTGGATTTCACAGGTACTGGTGATTTGCACCCTGGTGGTGATTTCTCAAATGGACTACTTTCATAATGCCGACCTTGGTTTCAGACGTACCTCCATTATCAACTTTGATTTGCCAGAGCCTGACGCTATGAAGGTGAATTTGCTGAAGTCAGAACTTTCTCGCAATGCCCGTATTTCTCACGTCTCTTTTGCCTTTAGTAGTCCCCGAAGCACTTCCAACATAGGCTCCAGTTTCAATTATGCTCCATTGAAAAGCGAAAACGACTATGATATGGCTGCGAAGATTATCGATGAAAACTTTGTGCCGCTGTATGACATTCAATTGTTGGCTGGCAGAAACCTGACTGCTGGTGATACTACCTTTCAAAATGCGATTGTCTCGGAAACGGTGATCGATATTATGGGTATAAGTGACCCGGAAGAAGCCATAGGTGAGTCCATAGAAACAGGCTTTGGCGGTCCCAAACGCATCGTAGGTGTATTCAACGACTTTCATTCAAATTCATTACGCGAAAGCATGACACCTCTGGTCATGATCAATGCTCCCGACTACTATTATCAGGGTTCTATTCGCTTTGAGGGCGATGAGGAACAAACACAGGATGTTTTGGCGGCCCTGAAGCAGATTTGGTCGACTCAGTTCCCGGATTTTATTTTTGATCATCAGGTCTATTCGGAGTCACTCAGAGAAGACTATGAAGAAGAGGCCAATATGCTGGACTTGTTTAAACTTTTTTCGGGTATCGCTATTGTCATAGGTTGTCTCGGCCTGTACGGACTTATCTCTTTTATGGCCAATCAAAAGACCAAAGAAATAGGGGTGAGAAAGGTATTGGGAGCCTCAGTGGGACAAATCCTGAAACTATTCTCACATGAGCTGTTAATCCTCATCACCGTGTCCTTTCTGCTGTCGGTACCCTTTGGTTACTACTTTATGCAAGGCTGGCTTCAGGATTTCGAATACAGCATCGACATCAACATTGGTGTATTTGTAATTGCGGTAGGCTTTACCCTCGTAGTGAGCGGTATTACCACTGGTTTCCGCTCATTGAAAGCCGCTACGGCCAATCCGGTAGATTCATTAAGGTCTGAATAACAACATTATGCTCAAGAACTTTTTCAAAACCGCCTTTCGTAATCTGGTCAGAAATAAGACCTATACTTTCATCAATATTTTTGGTTTAGCACTGGGTATAAGTTCAGCACTGGTGCTGTTTAAGTTCATCAATTACCACAAAAGTTTTGATACCCATCATAGCAATTACGAGAAGCTCTATCGCTTCGTTAGGCACGAGATTTCAGCGAACAGTGTAGACCGTGATATGGGGGTAGCAGTGCCTTTTGCTGCCGCTTTTGCCAATGACTATCCTGATGTGGGCAAAGTGGCCATTGTGCAATATGCCAAAGAAGGGCAATTTACGGTAACCAATGAATTGGGTAACCAGACAAAGTATACCGAAGATGGAGGAGTAGGCTTTGTAGAAAGTTCCTTTCTCGAGCTTTTTGATGTGGCATTAATAGCGGGGAATAAAGAAACCGCGCTGGAAAATCCCGGTCATGTTATACTCTCAACCAGCCTGGTGGAGAAGTATTTTGGATACACGGGTACCAATGTGGCTACGGCCCTGGGTAAAAAGCTGAGATATGATAACAAGATTGACCTGATCGTATCCGGGGTGATGGAGGATAATCCGAAGAACACGGATATGCCATTAAGTGCCCTGGTAACCTTTGCTTCTGCCGATACCATTTTTCCACTTTTTGACAAGAACAACTGGGGCAGCGTGAGCTCAAGCACGAATGTGTATCTGCTCAAAAACGAAGCTGTGAGTGAAGAAGATATTGAAGCACGACTAGTTGATCTGGTAGCTAAATACCTGCCGGATGAGACGGAAACAGAAGAGATTTACCTCCAACCGCTTAGTGACATACATTTTAATCAGGCCTATGATACCCAGGGAGGTAATACCATCAGCAGCCAGCTGATGTGGGGTTGTGCCATTACGGGTATCATTCTTATACTTACAGCCTGCATCAATTTTATCAACCTGGCTACCGCCCAGGCGGTAAAAAGGGCAAAGGAGGTGGGGGTTCGCAAAGTGATGGGGGGCAGTAAAGTGCAGCTTACCGCCCAGTTTATGAGCGAAACCTTTTTGATCACGATCATTTCGGTGATTCTCTCGCTCGGAATAGCCGAGCTGGTGCTGAACAGGCTGGACTGGCTACTGGACTATGAATTGACACTGGATCTGCTGAGTGACCCGATTATGCTGCTTTACCTGGGTATTATCATTGTCACCGTAACCCTGATGGCAGGCCTTTATCCCTCATTTGTACTTTCCTCATTAAATCCGGTAGCTGCCATGAAACGCAGCAAGATGGCCGGTGTTTCGGGTAAATTCAATTTGCGCAGAGGGCTGGTCATTGGTCAATTCTTTATTTCTCAATCGCTTATTATCTGCACGCTGGTAGTCATCTCACAGATGAAGCATTTTTACCAGGCAGATATGGGCTTTACCCGCGAATCTATTGTCAGCTTTAACATGCCGGAGCCCGGTACACGCAGTGGACAGCTTTTGCGTAACAGGCTGATGGCTCTTCCTAATATCGAGGCCCTCAGCTTCCATGTGGGGTCTCCCTTATCTGAAAACAACCTGGGGTCAAATTTTAACTATGATCCGCTGGCCAATGACACTGATTTTGATGCCCAGTTTAAAATCATCGATGACCATTATCTCGATTTGTTTGACCTGAAACTGCTTGCCGGACAAAACCTTTCTGCTTCAGATACCATCCTTAAAAAGGCCCTGATTACTGAAAAGGTGGTGCGGATGCTGGGTTTTGAAAGCCCGGAAGAGGCTATCGGGGTGAAAGTAAGAACAGGCTTTAATGGAGAAAAGACCATAGTGGGGGTAGTGAATGACTTTCATGCCTATTCGCTGAAATCGGAGATAGCTCCTTTGTTTCTCATTGGCTATCCGGGGTTCAATTATGAGGGTGCGATTCGCTTTGTTGGCGATGAAGACAGCTATAAAAGCACCATAGCCGCAGTAGAACGTGAGTGGTATGAGGTTTTTCCCGACTATAACTTCGAACCTTATCTTTTTGAAGACAGGATTGCTGAAAAATATGAGCAGGAAGCTGATACGCTCATTCTGTTCC
This sequence comes from Roseivirga sp., assembly GCA_021404565.1. Taxonomy (GTDB): domain Bacteria; phylum Bacteroidota; class Bacteroidia; order Cytophagales; family Cyclobacteriaceae; genus Roseivirga. The sequence continues at coordinate 134,650 of JAAWWF010000029.1, forward strand.
AGGTATTTTCGGGCATAGCCATTTTTATCGGTTGTCTGGGGCTGTATGGGCTGGTGGCCTTTATGGCAAATCAAAAAAATAAAGAAATAGGGGTGAGAAAGGTGCTGGGCGCATCGGTCATGCAGATTGTGAGCATTTTTTCCAAAGAATTATTGCTGCTAATCGCCATTTCATTTCTCTTCGCAGCCCCGCTGGGTTACTATTTTATGAACCAATGGTTGCAGGGTTTTGAGTACAATATTTCTATAGAAGCCTGGATGTTCCTGGTAGCAATAGCTTTTACATTTTTCATAGGAGGACTGACCACCGGTTTTCGCTCGTTACGGGCAGCCATGGCCAACCCAGTGGACTCACTCAGAAGTGAATGAATTTAAATTGATAGGATGAAGATACTGTTCAGGCAATTTTTTAAAAACAAGCTTTTCGCATTCATCAATGTGATCGGCTTGTCTGTTGGGATGGCGGTTTTCCTGACCATAGCCTTTTTCATAAAGGGTGAGTACAGCTATGATCAATTTCACGAAAATGTAGATCGGATTGCTAAAATGGGCATGACAGGGCGGATTGAACAGCCTTTGGTCTTTGGACCCATAGGAGAGCAATTGGCCGGGGCTTTTGATGAGGTAGAGAAGAGTACCCGATATATGGTCAACCCTAAGGTACTGATTGAAGCTGGTGAAAGGCGGTTTTACCAGGAGGGGATTGCCAGTGCAGACCCTGATTTTCTGGATATTTTCACCTTCAGCAAAGCGGATTATACATTGGTGAATCCGCTTAGAGAGCCTAACAGTTTTGTGATTACTCAATCGTTAAAAGAGAAGTGTTTTGGTCAGGAAAATGCAATTGGAGAATCAATTAAGATATCAGGAGAAACATACCTCATTACTGAGGTAATCCCGGATGTACCTTCTAATTCCACCTTGAAGTTTTCAGGCCTGAGATCTTTCAAGCCAGATGAGCTTATGTGGTTTATGCCCACTGAAGGATATTTTCTTTTGAATGAACATACCGCTAAAGCCGGGTTTGCCGATAAGCTTGAGAGCATGGACCTGGACAGGTTTGGAATTCCTAAACCCAGGAGTGGGAGCTATAAGGTGGTAATGAGTGCTTTTTCAGAAGTACACCTGCTGGAGTCCAGCGCTACGTCTAAGGCCAGTATCTACTACGTGAGAATTTTTATGGCTATTGGCATTGTGGTGCTTTTGATTGCGTGCGTCAATTACATCAATATGGCTGTGGCCAAATCATATGGAAGGTCGAAAGAGGCTGGTATCAGGAAAGTGCTGGGAGCGGGGAAATCTCACCTTATTTCACGTTTTCTTCAAGAAACACTGCTATTCTCCCTTATCTCCGGAATCATCTCCATTGCCCTGGTAGAGCGGTTGAGTATCTATTTCAGGTCTTTAACCCAGCTTGATTTATTACCAAATGATAGCTGGCCTTTTGTATTGATAACGCTGGTGGTAGTTATCACCCTGATCGGTCTGATAAGCGGCCTTTATCCCGCCCTGAAGCTCAGTCGGATCTCAATGATTAAAGGAGGAAAATCCTTTCAGGATCAAAAGAAAGGGACCAGGCGCAGAAATCTCCTGTTGGGATTCCAATTCGCAGTTTCCCTTTCTCTGATACTGGTCACCCTGGCGGTCGCATACCAGTTGACTTACCTCCGTACATCGGACCTTGGCTTTGATAAAAACGCCAAATTGATCATAAGGGGTAAAGAGGGTATCTCAGAAAAATCTATAGCGCTGAAGGCCGAGCTTCTTAAGGTAGCAGGAGTAGAATCAGTAAGCTATGCAAAGTGGGTACCCGGCAGCTATTCTCTCACCATGCTACAAGGCAAGAACATTGAGGCATACGCGGGTGACCCGGATGAGCAATTACGTTTGTATCACTCTCTTTCAGATGTGAACCTGAAGGAGGCCCTGAGCCTCAATATGGTGGAAGGAAACTGGTTTGGTGAAGCCTCATCCGTATCGGCTAAGGAAGTGATCATCAATGAAACCACCAGGGCATTGATTGACAAAGAGAATGTACTGGGAGCACAGATTGTTTATAACCAGGATACGCTGAAGGTAATCGGGGTAGTGGCTAACTTAAAAACAGAGTCATTCAGATCAGCTGTAGAGCCGGCAATTTTTATGGCAGATGCCGGGATGAGCTTGAGCGCGACCGATTATGCAGTGGTAAGTCTTTCTGATGGAAATCTTGAAAAGCAAATGACTGACATAGAGGCGGCCTGGTCAGAATTAATTCCTGAATTTCCCCTTGACTATAGCTTTTTGGAAGATAAGATGGCGGAACGGCATCAAAAAGAGACTGAGCTCAATCAGGTATTTGTTGGCTTCTCCATCGTTTCTGTTATTCTCTGTTTGCTGGGCTTACTAGGCCTTTCTTCCTATATGCAGGAGACCAGGCAAAAAGAGTTCTCCATCCACAAGGTGCTGGGTGCAAAAATATCGCGACTCATAGGCATGGTCATTTACGATTACCTGAAGGTGATTTTGATCAGCCTTACCATTGCTGTTCCCGTGGCATATTATGCCTCACAGGCCTGGTTACAATCATTTGTTTACCGATTTGAATTCAACCTGCTAGGCTTTTCATGGCCCTTGCTAGTCATCATTGGCCTGTGTTTGGGTGCCTCTCTTATATACATCTTAAAACTGGCCAGGGTCAACCCGGCCGAGACCCTTAGAAGCGAATAAACAAACAGTTATGCTCAAAAATCATATTAAATCCATACTAAGAAACCTCGGACGCAACAAGGGTTATGCTACGATCAATATCACCGGTCTGGCCATTGGTTTTGCTTCTGCAGCACTGATCGCCATCTATGTCTTTCAGGAGTTTACTTATGATAAGTATTACAAAGATCATGAGCGCATTTACCGGCTGAGTGCACGCAGTTTTGCCTTGTCATCTACTGCCCATTTAAACCTTTTGAAGTCTAATGTTGCCGGGGTAGAGGCTACGGTGAACATAATGCCAAACAATTCAGGTACACTCAAATTTGAAAGGGCCAGTTTTATTGATGACGGAGTTTATTATGGCTCAGAAGATTATCTGAGAGTATTCGATCAGCAGTTCATTTATGGAAACCCGGAAACAGCTTTTGATGCCCCGAATGCCATACTCCTGAATGCTACTGTAGCCCAAAAGGTATTTGGCAATCAAAATCCGGTAGGGCAGTCAATTCAGCTCTCCACCCAGATTTCGACCGATAGCTATCAGGTAACCGGGGTAGTCAGGGACCTTCCGAACAACGTGCATTTAAAGTGGAATGTGCTTGCCAGGGTTCCAAAGGAATTTGCAGACTGGACCAGGGACAATTTTTCATTCACTACTGGCTATAGCTATTTCAAATTGCAGGCGGCCCTTGAGGTTAGTGATATTCAGGAACGAAGCGATCAGGTCTTTGCAAGGCATCAGTATGAATCGAGTAGCAATGAAACTCCTTTTGACGAATTCCTTGAAAAACGAAGAAACAACCTGCCCTGGGTACTGAACCTGGCAGATGTTCATCTTGGCTCTGATACCCAGTTTGAGGCAGAACCACCGGGAAAGGCCAGCTACCTGTACATCTTTATGGGGATTGCCATATTTATCATTCTGCTGGCAGCCATTAATTACGTCAACCTGGCTACTGCTCAGGCCTCCAAACGAGCTAAAGAAGTTGGAATCAGGAAAGTGCTTGGCTCGGTGAGAGGGAACCTCATTTCGCGGTTTCTGACCGAATCTACCTTGTTGACACTTTCTTCCGTAATCCTGGGATTGGGGCTTGCCGAGGCAGCATTGCAGATCCTTAGAAATGTAGGTTTCAGCAATTTCAATATCAATGTGTATGATTTTCCACAGTTGGTGATGCTCATATTGGGAGTGGCGCTGGTTACAGGTTTACTCGCTGGAATTTACCCCGCCTTCTATCTCACTTCCTTCCGACCTTCTTCTGTGCTTAAGGGTGATTTTAAAGGGGCTGGACAAAGTAAATGGTTCAGAAATACATTGGTGCTCTTTCAATACGTGGTATCACTCACGCTGACGGTATTTTCAGTTTTCATTTATCAGCAATTGAACTACAGCCTGGAGAAAGACCTGGGTTTTGATAAGGAGAACGTATTGGTTATTGACAATTCCAAGAATCAACTGGGGGAGGAAGATGAGCAGGTGGAGCCTTTGCGAAATGCGTTGCTTAATATTCCGGCCGTGGTGAATGCCTCATTTGGCTATCACAGTATGGTGGATCAACTACCGCTGTCCAGCATTTCTCAGAAAAATGAAGAGCAGACTGGTTTCCGCATTCAGTATAAGTATACCGATGATCAGTTTGTCTCTACTATGGGCTTCCGCTTGCTGGACGGGAGAGACTTTGATAAGAACCTTGACGGAGAGCGTACAGCCATAATCATTAATGAAACTTTTGCGAAACAGCTGGGAACGGATGCTTTGGGTGCTCGATTTAACGCAGGAGTAAACGGCAAGGATGTAGAAGTAGTAGGGGTGGTAGAAGACTATCACTATGAAGACATGAGCAGCGCCATAGGGCCTACTGCATTCTTTTACAGGCCTTATCCATCCCAGATCAACGTAAGAATCTCAGGCCAGAATGTGGCCGAGACTTTGAAAACGTTGGAAGCTACCTATGCCAGGTTTTCCAACGAACCCCTGGACTATTACTTTTTCGATCAGCAGTTTGATCAGCTTTTTAACCGGGAGAAAACCCTGGGCCAAATCGTGACTATTTTCACCGGCCTGGCAGTATTCGTAGCCATGTTGGGTTTGATCGGCCTCATAAGCTATAAGCTCGACCAGCGGATCAAAGAGATTGGTATTCGCAAAGTGCTGGGCGCTTCAGTCAGCCAGATTGTGGCCCTGTTTTCCAAAGAACTTACCTGGCTGATATCAGTGGCCTTTTTGGTCACCATACCACTCAGCTTTTACATAACCTCAGAGTGGCTCAGTTCATTCGCTTATCATATTGACATTCAATGGCTGCCCTTTGTGGTTGTCGGTATTGCAGGTGTTTCCATTACCCTGATGATTGTGGTTCTCAGAACCATTAAGACAGCATTACTCAATCCTACAGTCGCCCTTAGAAGTGAATAGATCATGTTAAAGAATTACATCAAAGTATTGTTTCGGGGAGCTAAAAAGCAATGGGGCTACCTCTTTATCAATGTGGCAGGCCTGGCCACCGGCATTGCCTGCTTTATCCTGATAGCTCTGTTTGTAAGGGATGAACTGACCTTTGACGGCTTTCATGAAAAGGGAGATAGGATTCATCGTGTACTGGCCGAGGTAGAAAACCCGCAAATTACCGTACAACCTCCCAATGGCCTGGCCCAGGTGCTGCTGGACGAATTCCCGGCTGTGGAAAATGTAGTCCGTTTGGGATATGAGAAAAAGGCCATCAGCTACAAAGAGCAGCTGATTTACGAAGACAACTTCTTTTATGCCGATAATTCGCTCTTTGAGGTTTTTGACTACAATCTAGCCCTGGGCAACCCTGCCAATGCCCTGGAGTCTGCCTATGACCTGGTGCTGTCTGAGGATATGGCGGCAAAATACTTTCCAGATCAGAACCCTGTGGGAGAAATCTTAAGATTCGCGGGAGATTCAGTCGATTATAAAATCACGGGAGTGCTGGAGGAGTTTCCTGCCAACTCCCGCTTTAAGTTTAAATTTATAGCATCTTTCAAAACACCTTCAGAACCCAATTTTGATGTTAATTCATGGCGATCCAGCGATGCTGTACACTATGTGCTTTTCAAGGAGGGATTTGATGATTACGAAGGCTTTCTTGCCCAGGTCAAGGCGGAGTATGAAGAAAGAGACCTGACCTATAAGGGCGTCATTGAGCCTTTTGAAGGGCTGTATCTGGATGCTGATTATTCCTTTACCATGGAAGGCATATCCGGAGACAGGAAAACGGTTATTACTTTTTCGGTAATAGGCATTCTGATTCTGCTGCTTGCCTGTATCAATTATGTAAATCTTACTACGGCTAAAATGACGGTGCGTTCTTCGGAGATTGGTCTTCGGAAAGTTCTGGGAGCCGACAGAAGACAAATCAGGCATCAGTTTTTTGGTGAGACCATGATTTATGTATTAATGGCCGTTTTAATTGCTGCCGGGCTCGTAGAATACTTTCTGCCCAGGGTCAACGCGCTTACCAACAAAGGTATGACGTTGGACTATTGGAGCAATCCCTGGATTCTGATGTTTTTCATAGGCTTGATTCCGGTTATAGGGATTTTGGCGGGGCTCTATCCCGCTTTGATTGTCTCTGTGTTACAGCCTGCTCAGTCTCTGAAGTCCTCAGCCCTCACTAATGGTAAATCATATTTTAGAAAGGTCCTGGTTACTATTCAGTTTGCCATCACACTCACGCTCATCATTACCTCTGTAGTGATGAAAAAGCAGTTTGATCACTTTATGGATTTCAAAGGAGGCCTGGATAAAGATCAGGTAGTACTCATGGGCAGTGGCCAGATCATCAAAGAGAAATACGACCTTTTAAAATCTGAATTCGGCAAAGTACCCGGTGTGGCTAGTATCATTGGTGGCCCCTTTGCCTCTACGGGTGGTTATTTTCCGCTGCAACCCGATGTGACAAAAGATGAAAACATCTTTATCAACGCTATGTGGGTTACGCCCAACTATATAAGCACAATGGGGATAGAATTAGTGGCCGGCCGGGATTTTATCGAGGGCAGTGAACCGGATTTTCAAACAGCTTTAATCATCAATGAGGCCCTGGTAAAGGAGTTACAGCTGGAAAACCCCATAGGTACCAAGGTGAAAACCGTCAACGATCAGTTTCAGTTTACAGAGCGAACCATCATAGGCGTAGCGAAGGATTTTACCTTCAATGCCAAAAGAGGTAAGGAGCTGGTATTACTTCAGCCATCCCGTGGTTTCTACGAAATGTCAGTCAAGATTGGCGGAACAGATATAAGCAAAACACTGGATGGGTTGCGGGATGCCTGGGCTGGTATTAATCCAGACAAGCCTTTTGAACCCAGATTTTTGGATGAGCGGGTTGCTAACTTCTACAACAAGGAATCACGCCTTAGCCAGCTCTTTGGAATTTTCTCTGGCCTGGCAGTATTGATAGCCGCCCTGGGGCTTATTGGTCTGAGCACCTATACGGCAGCGCGCAAGTCTAAAGAAATAGGGGTGAGAAAGGTATTGGGGGCAACCCTATACCAGGTGCTTCGGGTGTTGAGCCAGGGGTACATGGTCCTGGTGGCCATCGCCTTTCTGGTGGCGGCCCCGGTAAGCTACTTTTTTGTACGCAACTGGCTGGATGATTTTCCGAACAGAATCAATATCTCGGTGACCCATTTTGGCACGAGCATACTCATCACCATACTCGTAGTAATCGTGGCCATATCGCTGCAATCTATCAAGGCAGCACGGCAGAGTCCGGTAGATTTACTAAGGGATGAATAAGCAATAATACTGTCTTTAAACTCAAAACACTCAAATGTCATGATTAAGAACTATTTCAAAACAGCCATCAGGTCACTTAGAAAACAAGGCATTTTTGCAGTAACGAATGTCATAGGTTTGGCTACAGGTATCGCTTGTTTCATTCTCATTTCTCTCTTCGTACGCGATGAGCTTACCTACGATAAATTTCATAAGAATGCTGATCGTATTTACCGGGGAATCTCTGAATACAAACAGGGCTTTGTTACCGGCTTTCCCGACTACATGGTGGAGCTTATGAAAGAGCAAATGCCAGAAGTAGAGAGCGCTACCAGAATTGATTTTGGAGCTCGCGCTATCATGAAGTATCAGGACAAGCTGATCTTCGAGAACGAGTATTACCATGTAGATCCTGAAATCTTCGATATTTTCGATTTTTCCCTTTTGTATGGCGATGAAAAAGAGGCCCTGGTAGGAGAGAGGAGCATTGTCATCTCTCAGTACATTATGAACAAGTATTTTGACGGGGAAAACCCGGTGGGAGAGTTTCTGGAAATGAATAATGAAACAGAACCTTATCTGATCACTGGGGTGCTCAATGAAATTCCTGCCAACTCCCGGTTTCAGTTTAACTTTTTGGCCCCTGCTGCCAAACCATCTTTTGAAACGGAACGGGCGAAATGGCAGCCCTCAGGTTTGCTCTATGTATTACTAAAACCCGGGACTCAGCAGGATGACTTTGAATCTGCTATTGCCAAAATGGCCGAGATTAACGGTTACCCAAGCTTGAAACACGTTGACTTTCTCATAGAGGGTTATGGTGACTTGTATTTAGAAAGTCAGTATTCATTTACGGCCCAGGGTGTATCAGGAGATAAACAATTTATCTGGATTTTTGGAGCTATCGGGCTCGTGTTGCTATTGATTGCCTGTATTAATTATATCAACTCATCTACCGCCCGGGCGCTCAATCGCAATAAGGAAATTGGTGTAAGAAGAACCATCGGTGCCAGTGGAAAACAGATTCGATATCAGTTCCTGGCCGAAACACTCTTCACCACAATACTGGCGGTTTTACTCTCAGCGGGTCTGGTTGAGTTGCTCTTGCCTGTGCTCAACGGACTGGCCGAAAAGCAGTTGAGTATGGACTACTTTACTGATCCCTATACACTGCCTTTTTTACTGTTAATGGTGCCTTTGGTTACCATGCTGGCCGGTGTTTATCCTGCCTTTTTTTCAAGCCGTATCAGGGCGCTCGACCTGTTTAGCAAAAATGGTAAGGTAGGCAAGGGGCAGCTTAGAAATTACCTGGTTGTATTTCAGTTCGTCATCACGCTCACCCTGATTTTTGCCACTCAGATTATCGTGAAGCAGGTAGATAAGCTACAAAGTGCTGAAATTGGTTTAAACAGTAGCAATGTCGTTTCGCCCAGCTTGCCCTGGCAGTCAGATTTTGATCTCTTCAAAAATACTCTGGAGAAAGTGGCAGGCGTAGAAGCGGTCACCTCAACTCCTTTCCCCAACCCTCATGGTTCTCAACTTAAAATTAAGTTTGAGCATGAGGGCAAGCCAGACTCGCTTAATATCTATTACTATCGGGTCACAGCCAATACTCCCGAAGTCTTTGACATGACCATGGTTCAGGGGGTATCGTTTGATCAGTCAGCTGAGTCATTATATGAGAAACAGGTATTGATCAGTCAGACAGTAGCGAGCCGACTGCCTTACGAAAACCCGATAGGAAGAGAGTTGACCATCAAAAATGATGACTATGCCCCTGAGAAGAGAACCATTGTAGGCGTGTATCAAAACCTGAATTTCAATGCCAAGGGAAGTGACCTGCCAAGTATCATGATTACCACTAAAAAGCGGTATAACATGAACCTTAAACTTACGGCTGAAAATCAGGAGAATATCATGCTGAACCTCACAAATGCCTGGGCTGAAGTGGCCCCGGATCAGCCATTTGAGTATCGCTTTTTAGACGACCGCATCGCCTCTTACTATGAGAAGGAGCGCAAATTTGGACAGATATTCAAATACTTTGCCGGTATAGCCATACTTATCGCAGCACTGGGCTTGCTTGGGCTGAGTGCTTTCACCGTCATCCAGAAGTACAAAGAGATTGGTATCCGCAAGGTTCTGGGGGCTACGGTGTCAGGCATCACCCTTGGATTGATGAGAAAGTACGTATCGCTAATTCTTATAGCCACCGTGCTGGCCACACCCCTGGCTTATTTTCTAATGAATAACTGGTTGGATGATTTTGCCACCAGAATCTCTATGTCAGCGGGTATCTTCTTATTGGGCTTCATCATGGCTGTGGGTGTTCTGGTGCTCACGGTGGGCTATCAAACCATCCGGGCAGCCCTTTTGAATCCGGTTGTTGTACTTAAAGACGAATAAGATGTTTACGAACTATCTGAAACTCGCCCTGAGAAGACTGCAAAGAGAGAAACTCTTTACGGTACTCAATGTAACAGGACTTACAGTGGGAATTGCCGCTTTTATACTCCTCTTTGTTTATGTGAGACACGAGTTAAGCTATGATAAATTTCACAGCCAGTTGGACAGAACTCACGTTATTGGCTGGAACATGAATGCCAGAGATGGTTTAACCCACTCGGAAGGCTTCAGTATCAAGGGAGCGAGGCTTATGATGGATCGCATTCCTGAAATAGAGTTGATGACCCAGGTGAGCGGCCTTATGGAAGAAAGACTCATCACGATTGGTGAGTTGGCCTATTATGAAGGGGGGCTGCTTCTGACAGATGATAATTTTCTGAAGATTTTTGATTTTGAAATTCTGCAGGGCACCGACAGACTGGGAGAACCAGCCACTGCCATGATTACCAGTGAGTTGGCTCGAAAATACTTCAACGAGCGAAACCCTATAGGGGAGTTGATGAAGATAGACGGTGAGGGTGAGTTTGAAATTACAGCTGTTATTACTGAGCCCCCCACCAATTCTCATTTACAGTTTGACATCATTCTGTCTAACCTCAACAGGCTAAAGAGAGGGGTGGATAACCCTAAGGAGCAATACCCCTGGGGCCAGTTTGCCAGCAACTATGTGCTCTTGTCAGATGGAGCTGATCCGGGACTTATCCAACAGAAAATAGATGAGCTTAGCGCGGCTGAATTTCCTGGGCACCTGACCCGTAAAAATGAAGAAGGTATAACGGTGAGTAGCAACTATCTTTTGCCCTTTGCCGATATTCATCTGAAGTCAGGTTTCTCCCGTGCATTGAGTCCCGTAAGCGATATTCTGTACGTATACATCTTTTCTTCCATTGGCGTGCTCATCCTGTTTATTGCTTGTTTTAACTACATCAATCTGATTACCGCCAGATCGATGAGGAAAGCAAAAGAGATAGGTTTAAGGAAAGTAATTGGTGCCAGGCGCCAGGAGATCATTGTTCAGCAGATTGTAGAGGCAGGCCTATTCACCTTTATATCTGTCATGCTGGCTTTTGCCCTTTCTGAGCGATCTTTGCCTTACTTCAACAACCTGATAGGTACAGAGCTGCAGCTTAGCTACTGGAGTCTCGATTTTGTAGTACTTATTTCAGGACTAACCGTTACCGTGGCATTTATAGCCGGATATTACCCGGCCTTCAAGCTGAGTAAATTCTTACCTGTAAGTGTGTTAAGAGGGGGAGGGACTCCTAAAGGAAAGTCAGGTATGAGACGCGGACTGGTTTTCTTTCAGTTCTTTATTACCCAGGTATTGATCATCTGTACTTTCATAATTCAGTCTCAACTGAGTTATCTGCAGAATAAGTCTCTGGGTTATAACAGGGAGCAAACCCTATTCATAGAGACTCATGCCGAATTAAAGAACAGGGGAGAAGTCTTCAAGGCCGGACTTGAGCGCTTGCCCGGAGTTCAGTCAGTATCTATGAGCGAATCCATGTTTGACTGGAATGCCATTGTGTTCATTCCTTTTCAGAGTCTTGAGGGATTCGAAGATAGTAAGCCCAATGATATTTTCGTACCAAGTGTTTTCAATGTGGATGGTTCCTTTGTTGAAACAATGGGAATGACCACCGTGGCGGGCAAGGCATTCCATGAATTGGAGAATCCAGAAACCAGTCATATCATGATTAATGAAACAGCTGCCAAACAGCTTGGCTGGGACGAGCCCTTAGGGAAGGAAATGACCATTTGGGAAGAAAAAAGAACGGTGGTTGGTGTGATCAGGGACTTTCATGATGAGTCACTGAAGGTAGTAGTAAAGCCGGCCATTCTTACTTTCGCAGAAAACCCCACGGCCTTTGTAAATATCAGACTCAATGCTTCAAATATTAGCGAGACCATGCATGCTATAGAAGCTGAATGGGATGCTTTGGTGTCAGACAGGCCTTTCAGTTATCAGTTTTATGATGCGTTCTATGATGCTCAATACAAAAAGGAAGGCCGATTGGGGAACATCTTCAATGCCTTCTCCATCATCGCCATAAGTATCTCTATTCTGGGGCTGATTGGTTTAACCACTTTCTCGGCACAGCAAAGGTTGAAAGAGTTTGGTGTAAGAAAGGTACTGGGAGCCAGGGTAATTCAATTGATGACGCTTCTGTCTAAGGAATTCGTATGGTTGCTCGTGATTTCGTTTGTGCTGGCAGCTCCGATCACTTACTACTTTATGAGTGATTGGCTTACCGAGTTTGTCTACCGCATTGATATTGGTGTAGCGGTGTATTTGCTCGCTGTGCTGGCTACTTTGATGATATGCATGCTTACAGTAGGCCTTCAAAGCTATAAGGTATCACGGTTCAATCCCGCTGAGGTGTTGAGGAGTGAATAATCGAGGTTCTCTCACGCTCCTTTAACAATTAAAAACCTCCTTCTCAAAACTGTATCAAAAACAAACAGTTTACTGTTATAAAAACAAACGATTTCTACCCAGTGGAAATCGTTTTTTGTATTTATATAGCTGACTATTAGGTTGTTATGAGCTTGGCATCTATTTTGGATAGCATTTCAGTGAAAACTCAATTCAACAACCAGCCATGCTTAAAAGCTACCTTAAAGTACTCTTTAGAAATTTCGCCAGAAACAAATCATTCACACTGATCAATATCAGCGGCCTGACACTGGGCATTACCTGTAGTCTGGTCATGTTTCTCATTGTCAAACAAGAGCTCAGCTTCAATACCTATCACAGTAATGTCGACAGCATCTATCGAATTGGTCACATAGATGTCGTAGACGGTCGTGAATATACTCAGGGTGGAGTGCCGTTGGTCATGCCCCCGGCTGTGAAAGAAGACATAGTTGGGGTGAAAGATATCACACTGGTTTCGCACGATGGCTATGGCCTTATTTCTATAAGGGAAGCTGGTGGCAAGATGAAGTACTATGAAGAGAATCCTGAGCTGGTCTTTATTGAGCCCAACTTCTTCGAAATCTTCGATTGGAAGCTATTGGAAGGTTCTATTGACGAAGGATTGGATCAGCCCAATATGGTAGCACTGAATGAAACCCTGGCCGAGAAGTACTTTCCAAACGAGTCGGCTGTGGGCCAGACCATACGCCTGAATAAGCGAACAGATTTGCAGGTAATTGCGGTGCTGGAAGATGCCCCGGAAAACTCCGATTTTCCTTTTGGTTTATTTATCTCCATGGAAACTAAGAAAAACCAGACTCCCCGGGATTTCAACAATTGGGGTAGTATTTCAAGTAGCAATGTGGCTTTTATTCAGGTAGAGACCAATGTAACCCAAGAATCAATCGAAGCGCAGTTTCCCGCCTTTATAGAAAAACACTGGGACAAAGAAACGAGTGAAGAGCGCAGCTTTGTGCTATCTCCTCTATCCGAATACCATTTTGACGATCGTTTTGGTACTTTCAGTGGTCGTGAGGTACCCAAGGTGATTCTGTTTACATATTCCATTGTAGGCTTGCTGCTTATCGTGACGGCTTGCTTTAACTTCATCAACATGTCTACCGCAATGGCTGTAAAACGTGCCAAAGAGGTGGGAATGCGTAAGGTGCTTGGCAGTAGCAGAAAGCAACTGGTCATGAGGTTCATTGGTGAAACCTTCGTAATCACCCTTATTTCGGTTCTCCTTTCCATGGGGCTTGCCGAAAGATTGCTGCCAATGGTCATCAATGATTTTGTGGGAATCGAGATTCCGTTCAACCCCATAACCGACCTAACCCTACTCCTTTACCTGGTAGGTACGCTGGTCTCAGTTTCTGTACTGGCTGGACTCTACCCGGCCCTGGCTCTTTCCAGAGCTCAGCCTATCAGTGCCCTGAAGGGTGCTATGAGTAAGGGGAAAGGAAATATGTTTTTCAGAAGATTCCTGGTCTTTATGCAGTTCTTCCTTTGCCAGATTTTGATTTTCGGCACAGTTGTCGCCAGTCGTCAGATGAACTTCTTCTTGTCGGCAGATATGGGCTATGATCAGGAATGGATTCTGAATATTAATATGCGCGACAGGAGTGAAGGAGCACAAAAGCTCTGGGCATCAAAACTGGACAACCTTCCGGGTGTTCAAAACTACAGCTTCAGCTATCGCCCACCTTTTTCAGGTTCAGTTTCCTCTACCAACGGCTATTTCTACACCTCCGATACCTCTCGAATAGAAATCAATACGCAGATCAAGATGGCCGATCACAAATATGCCGAAACCTATGGCATTGAGCTGCTTGCTGGTGATTGGCTAAGTAAAGGGGATACCACAACACAATATGTAGTCAATGAGGAGTTCTTGAGCAAGGCAGGTATTGATAACCCGATAGATGCCTTGGGTCGAATTGCCAATGTATGGGGTATTCGAGCACCGATAGTGGGTGTGGTGAAAGATTATCATACCGGCAGACTCGATGATAAGATTGAGCCTGTGGCCATGTTTAACGCCACTCGAGATTACAGAACTATTGGTATGCGCGTAGTAGCCGCCAATGCTGATGACGTAATTGAGAGCCTGGAGGAGATCTGGTATCAGGTAAACGAAGAGTATGAGTTCAGCTATAGCTTTCTGGATGAAGAAGTAAAACAGTTTTATGAAGGAGAGAAGAAGATGTCTCAACTGCTTACGGTTTTTGCCGGCATAGCCATCTTTATAGGCTGTCTCGGTCTGTATGGTCTGGTAGCCTTTATGGCCAATCAGAAAGCCAAAGAGATTGGAATCAGAAAAGTATTGGGAGCTACAGTAGCTAATGTCATGAGAAAATTTTCTCAGGAATTCCTCTTCCTGGTTTTGATTGCTTTCCCTTTTGCGGCTGTCCTGGGCTATTTCGGTATGAATAGCTGGCTGCAGCAATATGAATACCGGATCCCCATTGGACCGGCCATTTTCATTATCAGCATAGGAGCTTCGGTCTTTATCGCCATGATGACCACCGGCTATCGTTCCATGCGCGCGGCTACTGCAAATCCTGTTAATTCTTTAAGAGACGAATAAGATGAAGAAGTATTTCGTAGGCCTCTGGCGTCATTTAAAAAGAAATAAAGCGTTTGCCCTGATCAATATCAGTGGGTTGACCATTGGCATCACCTGCTCCCTGGTCATGTTTCTCATAGTGAAGTATGAACTCGGCTATGATAAATTCCATAAGAATTACGATAACCTTTACCGGGTTACAAGCACTCGCCAGACTTACGAAACCACCAGCTATAGCATTGGGGTGCCAAAACCCCTGCCTCAAGCCCTCAAAGAAGACATTGCAGGACTTGAAGAGTCTGCCTTTTTCAGCCATGCGCGTTTCGGACAATTCGTGGTAAAAGACAAAAACGGGCAGGAGAAAGAGTTTATAGAAACCAGTGGATTGGTCTACACTGAGCCATCTTTCTTTAAGATGTTTGACTGGCAGTGGGTAGAGGGAAATGCCGAATCTCTGGCAGAGCCCAATACGGTAGTATTAGATGACGTTACAGCCGAACGCTATTTTCCTGATGGGGATGCGCTGGGGCAGGTAATGAATATGAATGGTAGTACGGACCTGAAAGTGGTTGGTATTGTCAAAGAACGTCCAAAGCAATCAGATTTCCCTTTTTCTGTCATTGTTTCATTGACCACAATCAATAGCTCTGACGACTTCACAAACTGGTACAGTACCAACAGCAATGATCGATGCTATGTGCTGATAAACAGTAATACCGAGCTAAGCTCCATTACCAGTCAATTTGAGGCCTTTGTAGACAAATATCATGGCGAAAAGAGCACAGTAACCTATGACCTGCAGGGCCTGTCAGAAGTGCATTTTGACAAGCAATATGGTAACCTCAACTATCGAGGTATTTCCTGGGACATGATCTACACCTTGTCAGGTGTGAGCTTGCTGATGATTTTGACCGCATGTTTCAATTTCATCAACATGTCTACGGCTGTGGCCCTGAAAAGAGCCAGAGAAGTGGGTATTAAAAAAGTACTGGGGAGTACCAGGCTTCAACTGGTCTACGCATTTCTGCTGGAGACTTTTGCTATTACTTTGGTTTCCATGTGCGGATCGCTGGCATTGGCTGAAAGGCTGTTACCGGGGATCGTAAGCGATTTTGTGAGAATCGAGCTTAAGCTGAATCTATGGTCTGACCCGATCCTGATGGTGTATTTGGTAGTCCTGCTGGTGTTTATCACTTCGCTTGCGGGCCTTTATCCGGCCTGGTTGATATCAGGTTTTAAACCATCCAATGTACTTAAGAGTAACACCGCTGGGATGGGCGGCAAGAGCCTGAATCTCAGAAGAGTGCTGGTTGTTTTCCAGTTTTCACTTTCTCAGGTTTTTATTGTAGGCACCTTGATCGCCCTCTATCAAATGAACTATGTGAAGAATGCAGACCTTGGTTTCAACCAGGATCAGGTGGTAACCCTGAACCTGCCACAGGGAAATGCACAGCAAGATGTCTGGCAATCGGTACTCGAGTCCAACACCGGGGTTAAAGACTTTTCTTTTGCCATGTCTGCACCCTTTTCTGGTATGTCGTCCAGCACAGATGCAGAGTTTACCCAGGACACGACCAAGCAAAGGTTTACCACTTTTCTGAAACCAGCTGACGCGGGTTATATCGACACCTATAAGCTGGAGCTGCTTGAGGGGGAGGGACTCCTTGATTCCGATAAGGCTAATCGCTATGTAATCAACGAGGCTTTCCTGCATAAAATGGGATTTCAGAACCCGGCTGATGCCCTTGGTACCATGCTCAAGGTGGGGGGCAGAGAAGCCTATCCCATATCAGGTGTGGTTAAAGACTTTAACATGACCAGCTTAAAAATCGCAATCAAGCCTGCCGTGATTTTCAGTGATAAAGCCTATTACTCTAACCTGGGGCTTAAGCTCACGGGAAATGATACACAGGCCACTCTGGATAAAATCGAGATTACCTGGAAGGAGCTTTACCCTGATCAGGATTTCAATCCATCCTTTATGGATGAATACATTGTTAATTACTATCAGGCGGATAAGAAGTATTCTGAAATGCTGATGACTTTTTCAGTGGTTGCCATTCTTATCAGCTGCCTTGGTTTGTATGGAATGATCTCTTATATGGCCAATCAGCGGGTAAAAGAAATTGGCATCAGAAAAGTGCTGGGAGCCAGTGTGCAGCAAATTTTACTGCTCTTTTCAAAGGAATTTACAAGACTGGCGATTATTGCCTTTCTGATAGCAGCGCCATTGGCTTATTGGGGCATGCTGGATTGGCTCAACAACTTTGTTTATAAAATATCCATAGGGCCATCGGTATTTGTAGCGGGTATCGCTACCTCATTGGCCATTACGCTGCTTACCATAGGCTATCGGGCGCTAAGAGCAGGAAATGTCAATCCTGTGGAATCATTAAGAGACTAATGGAATAATATTATGCTTAAAAGCTACTTCAAATCTACTTTTCGCAAACTTGTCAAAGACAAGCAGTATACTTTCATAAACATCATAGGGCTATCCACGGGATTTGCCCTCTTTCTCATTATTGCACTCTACATTCAGCGTGAGCTGGCGGTAGATGCACATCATCAGAATGCCGATAACGTTTATCGTGTCAATACAGAAAGCACCAGTGAGGACGGTAATACCAACGCTTATGCGCTGAGCTATCACCCCATGGCCACGGCAATGACACAGGAGATACCCGAAGTAGCCAGTGCCACCAGCTTTTTTGCCCCTGCCGCTCAGCTTTCCTTCAGAGCAGGCGATAACCTCATCTCGGTAGATGAAATTTACTATACAGACCAATCTTTTTTCAATGTCTTTACACTCGACTGGGAGCAGAAAGGTGAGTTACTGAATGAACCCAACACTGTCGTGATTTCAGATGAACTCGCAGTCAGATATTTTGGTAATCAAAACCCAATGGGACAGAGCCTGGTCTATGAAAACCAGGGTCTCCGACACAGCCTGACCGTGACTGGTGTATACCGCCAAACAAACTTGCCCAGCCATTTCAGCTATGATATGCTGATCAACCATGATGCAGGAGTCAACTTTTGGAAAAGTGGACTAGATGGCAACTGGGGACTGCTCTTTGTCTATACTTACTTCAGAACAGAAGGAACAGTGGCTAAATCTGTGCTTGATCAAAAAATCAACGGTTTAAGAACTAAATATCAGGAGGGTAGAGATGGACTGAATTACAAGGCGCAAAATCTTAGAGATGTATACTGGGACGATGGCAATCAGTACGAGCCGGGTACCAATGGAAATTATGCCTATATCTATGTCTTTGGTGCTTTTGGACTGACCGTACTCATACTCGCACTGGTTAACTTTGTAAACCTGATGACAGCCCGTTCTATCAGGCGGTCAAAAGAGGTGGCTGTAAGAAAAATCGTAGGTGCCAGCAGAGGTGGTTTAATCATGCAGTTTCTTACCGAATCGGTGGTACTCTCTGCACTGGCCATGATGCTGGGCGCGGTGGCCGTGGAAAGGTTGATTGGCCCTATTAACTCCAGCCTCGATTTAGGCCTGAGCTTCAGCATCTTTAGCAATCACGTCTTATTGACTTTGATTGTTACCATGCCCTTACTTATCGGATTATTCAGTGGTATTTATCCGGCCCTGATGCTTTCTTCACTGAGTGCCGGTCATCTCATTCAGCAGCGTACCCGATGGAATATCTCCCATGATCAGCTCAGGCAAGGACTTTTGGTGTTTCAGTTTGCCATTTCTGTATTGGTGATATCTGGCGTCATGGTCATTGGCCGGCAGATGGACTTTATCAAATCCGAAGGCCTGGGGTTTACCAGTGATCCTGTCATTGTATTACCTCGCATCAGCAATGAATCCAATTACCTGATGAGGCAGGAACTGGCCGCAACCCCATCTGTAAAAGGCATTGCATCACTCTCCAGCATTCCGGGTTATCGCAGCCCCAGGCAGAGAAATGTAAAGGAGGCCGGAACTGAAGGAGAGGGCATCAGAATGAATGGTATTTGGGTATCAGAGCAGTATGCAGATATCCTCGAACTGGATTTTGTAGCTGGTAGAAACTTCACTTTGGAAGATCAGGAAAATGCCATGGTATTAAATGAAAAGGCAGTGGCGGATCTTGGCCTCAGCCCTGAAGAGGTTGTGGGCAGACAATTGGTCATGACAGGCCGCAATGGCTTTGGCGACACACAGTATATCATCATCGGAGTCACTAAGGATTATTACTATCAGTCTTTGTATGAAAGAGTAGAGCCCCTTTTTCTGATGAATAATAGCAAATCACGCTCTGGCGGAGACGCTTCTATTGTACAGCTTAGTGGAGGTAATATAGAAGAGGGGCTGACTCAACTCGCAGCTGTCTGGACCGATATTGAGAAAGGTGAGGGTTTTGATTATTATTTTCTGGATGATGCCGTAAATGAGGTATATCAACGAGAAGTCAAGCTCTCGAATACAGTCAACTATGTTTCAGCCATATCCATTCTTATCTGCTTGCTGGGGCTGTACGGACAAGTATCACTCAATTTACAATCACGAAAGAAAGAGATTGGTATCAGAAAGGTATTGGGAGCCTCAACCGATACAATTATCCGGTTGTTCGCCAAAAGATACGTCTGGATGATAGGCCTGAGTATCCTGATTGGTTTGCCTGTTTCCTATCGCTTGCTGCAACTGTGGCTTGCCAATTTTGAGTACAGTATCAGCTATTCCTTCCCGCTTTACTTTCTGGTGGGTATTTGCCTGATGATAGCCAGTCTTGTACTGATTGGCATCCAATCACAAATTGCTTCGCGCATGAACCCTGTAGACACTCTGAGAAATGAATAATCTTCTGATCAATAACCTCAAGACGGCTTTCCGAAGCCTTAAGAAGCATCGGCTGTCGGCTGTGATCAACATAGCTGGCCTGGCATTGGGTATGGCAGCCTGCCTGATCATTACCTTCTATGTGCAGGAAGAAATGAGCTATGATGCTTTTTACAAAGATTCACAGCGTGTGTTCAGGCTCAATACCTACTGGAAACAAGTAGAAGCAGACGAGAAGTTTGCCACAACACCGCCACCTCTGGCACCAGCTCTCGCTGGCCTTTCGCCCGATGTGGAGGCTTTTGTGAGACTCAGTAAACGCTCTGATTTTACCATGAGACCAGACCACGATTTTGAGCGTCCATACAGAGAAACGAACGCCTGGACGGCCGATAAAGATTTTATTCAGGTATTGGATAACGGGTTACTGGCAGGTGATCCTGAAACCATGCTGGCCCAACCCAGAAGTGTGGTAATGCCTGTGAAAACGGCTATTCGCTATTTTGGTCAGGAGGCTTTTGACGAAGGTAATATTGTTGGAAGACAACTCGGTGGAGGAGGCGATGGGGGTACCAAATGGCTGGTGACAGGAGTTATTGAAGATCAGCCAGAGCAAAGCCACTTTCAGTTTGATATGTTGCTCTCAAAGGAGAACCCAAATGGTCCGGGTGAGCATATCTGGGGTTGGCTGGCCTACTACTCTTACATTAAGCTTAAAGACAACAAACCTGAAACACTAGCCCGTGTAGAGCAACAACTTGAATCCATTGTAGCCAACCATGCCGTACAGGATGTCGGTATGACGCTTGAACAGCTTCGTGCATCTGGTATGGATATTCAATACCTGTTGCAGCCCATTGAGAGTATCCATTTGAAATCGGCACTTCTTCGTGAGATGGGACCTAATGGTAGCCTTACTTATGTGCGTTCCATGATTATCGTGGCACTTTTTATCATCGTGCTGGCCTGCGTGAACTTTGTGAACCTCACCACGGCCAAATCCACCCTCAGAGCTAAAGAAATTGGTGTCAGGAAAGTGTTGGGTTCTGAGCGTGGTCAATTGATCGCTAAGTTCCTGACCGAATCTCTCGTCATGACCTTCATTGCCTTACTCATTGCACTCGGATTGGTTGAGTTTTTCACCAATGTGATCAGAACGGGTTTCGACTGGGAGATCAGTACTGCATTTATCCGTGAGCCACTCGTACTACTGATTGTGGTAGCCGTGACCGCGTTTATCGGCATACTGGCAGGTTTGTATCCCGCGATCTACCTCACAGGCTTTCAGCCAGTGAATGTGCTCAAAGGGAAATCTCCTAAAGGAAAAGGAGAAAAGGGCATTCGCAATGGACTGGTGATTTCGCAATTCGTTATTTCCATTGGTTTGATCATCGCTACCCTGATCATCAATCAGCAGGTAGATTACATCCGACAGAAAGACCTGGGTTTTGACAAAGAAAATGTGCTGGTCATTCAGAATGACCGGGAGATTGACGAGAGACGTGAGGAGTTTAAGACTTTCATCAGACCTAACAGCCACATCACGGAGGTAGGGTTTAGCACAGGAATCCCCGGCTTGCCACAATACATGCGCAGAGACTTTAGCATGAGTGGGCGTGATGGTAGCATGGGCTTGAACTGGTTTCAGGCCGATGATTCTTTTCTGAGTACTATGGACGTGACTGTCATAAATGGCAGGGGGTTTAACAAAGAAATAACCTCCGATTCCAGCGGACTGCTGCTCAATGAAACAGCTGTAAAGGAATTGGGACTGGAAAACCCGATAGGCACTTATCTGACCATCAACCGTGGAGCCAATGACGACCACCGGGTGCAGGTAATAGGGGTGGTGGAAGATTTCAATTTGCATTCCTTCGAGCGCAAAATCGGAGCCCTGGCCATAGAATACCTTGACGATTACGATTTCAAAGACTATATCACTATTCGCCTCGCACCTGGAAACCCGGAAGAGGCAATTAAGGCTGTAGAGGCCGCCTGGAAAGAATTTGAGCCGAATGTACCCGTGGTGTATAGCTTTCTTGACAGTGATTTCGATCGTCTTTTTAAGTCAGAGAAGCGCCTGAGTAAAGTCTTCAATGCCTTTACAGGTTTGGCCATCTTTATCGCCTGTCTCGGATTGTTCGGTCTGGCGGCTTATACCAATGAGCAACGGACTCGTGAAATCAGCATCCGCAAAGTGCTGGGGGCTTCCGTAGGTTCATTGCTGAGCCTCTTGTATCAGAGTTATTTCAAACTCATCATGATTTCGTTCATCATTGCCGCCATTGTGGCCTATCTCTTCGCTCAGGAGTGGTTGTCGAACTTCGTTTATCGAACAGAAATCAGCTACAAGCCCTTTGTACTGGCATTGTTGGGCACCATCATCATTGCCGCAGCCACTGTCGTTTATCAATCATTAAAAACAGTATTACGCAACCCGGTCGATACGTTAAAAAGTGAATAATATGATCCGACATTTCTTAAAAATCGCTTATCGAAATGGCAGAAAGAAAACTTTGTTTTCCGTTTTGAATATTGCCGGTCTGAGCATCGGCATTGCCTCCTTTCTGGTCATCACGCTGTATGTCTTTCAGGAGACCTCCTACGAAAAGGGGTTTGCCGATCATGAGAGAACCTATCGTCTGGAAAAGCATCTCCTCAGCATGGGCAGAGTGGCCTGGAGCGGTTCGAACCTGCAGTTTGTATTGGATGAGGTTCCTGAAATAGAAGCTCATGCGAGAATCCAGGTCAGTTATGGTATGGAAATCGTTGAGGACGAAAACTATTATGAGACTGACAAGACCATTTGGACAGACAATAAGTTCTTTGATGTCTTCGACTATAAAGTAATACTGGGTAATCCTGAAGCTCCACTTACAGGACCCGGATCGGTAGTATTGACCAGGGTAATGGCCGAAAAGGTATTTGGAAGTACAGATGTAATTGGTAAGGAGCTGAAGTTGAACAGAAGCAGAGTTTATTTAATCAGCGCAGTCATTGAGAAGCCACTGATTAAATCTCATTTGGACTTCGATATGCTCATCCACCGTCAGAATGAAGAGGCATTCTCGCCCGGAGCATGGTATAGTGTAGGAGGATATACCTACGCAAAACTCGCTGAAGGTATGACACAGGCCTCTCTGGATGAAAAGCTTACAGAAATAGCAAAGGCAAAGATTTTTCCGGTGGTAACGGGACAGGAAGAGGGCTTGAGCTTTGATGATTGGATAAGTCAGGAAGACCGTATTTCCTATTTTTCACAACCCATCGATGATATTCATCTGGAATCAAAGTTGAATTACGAAATTGATGCCGGTGGAGACAAGCAGGCACTGCTGACACTCGGGTTAATAGCCCTGTTCATCTTGATTATTGCCAGTATCAATTTTATGAACCTGACCACTGCCAGATCGTCCACCCGTACCAAAGAAATCGGTATCAGAAAGGTTTTGGGAACCAGAAAGAAGGGCTTGATAATTCAGTTTCTTACCGAAACGATGCTGCTTACTGTTGTGGCCACGGTGATAGGGGCAGCATTGGCCGAAGGAACGGTTTATCTGATTAACCAGGAGTTTGGAAATGTCTTGGGGATTTCCCTGACTAAATATCCCTCCTTGCTCCTGAATGTTGGTATTGGCGTAGTTCTGCTGGGTCTGATTTCCGGGCTTTATCCCGCTTTTTATCTGTCTTCAGCCCGAATCATTCCATTGCTCAAAGGAATGAAGCTTTCCAGGGTGCTCAACCTGAATTTAGCCAAAGGCCTTAGAAACGGACTGGTGGTGGTGCAGTTCACCCTTTCGACAGGATTAATCATCGCGTCACTTTTTATATATAATCAGCTGATTTTCCTGCAGAACAAAGACCTGGGCTTTGATATGGAGCAGTCCATAGTCATCGGCAATGTAGATGATTTGAAGATGAATAAGCTGGCATTTAAAAACGAAATTCTCAATATCCCCGGAGTGGAAGGAGCCTCTTTCACACAACGCGTACCAGGAGACGACTTTAATGGTACTCATTCTGTGAAGTTGGATTTCGATAGGAGTGTGGTCATGTCCACATTTGTTTCAGACCTGGACCTCTTTGAAACCCTGGGACTGGAGCTGGCTGATGGAGACTGGTTCTCTCCTGAGCTGGTGAAAACAGATTCTAATGTAGTACTGAACGAGGCTGCGGCCTTGGCCATCGGCATCGAAGATCCTGTAGGCAAACTCTTCGGTAACTATTATCGCATTGTCGGGGTGGTAAAAGATTTTAATTACGGTTCATACAAAGAGGGAGTAGGTCCTGCCATATTTAGCTATTCGCAAGATAATGGCAACCGCCTGGTGATAAGACTGGATACAGAACAAGCTCCTATGGAGCAAATCAAAGAGGTATGGAGCAAGTTTACTTCAGAAAGAATAGCGACACACTGGGTACAGCAAAACTTTGAAAATCTGCTCGAAAAGGAGAATCAAATGGCCAACATTGTAGCCGTTTTCACTACACTGGCCATCCTTATCTCCTGCATTGGACTGTTTGGACTCGCGGCTTTTACCGCAGATCAGCGCTTGCATGAGTTCGGCATTCGAAAAGTATTGGGAGCTACCGTCAATGATGTTGTGAGGCATTTCAGCTTTGATTTTCTAAGGCTGATTATGATCGCTTTCCTCATTTCAATCCCTTTGTCTGTCTGGGGTGTCGATGCCTGGCTGCAGGGCTATGCCGATCGCATTTCCTTAAGGGTAGATGTTTTTATACTTGCGGGTATTCTGGCATTTGCCATTGCCTTCTTTACCATTCTTTTTCAATCAATTAAAACCGGAAGACTCAACCCTGTAGATACCATTAAGAACGAATAACGATCAAGATCATGCTTAGAAAAACTTTCATATTCGCTATCCGCAGTTTTAGAAAATCTGCCTTGATGAATTTCGTAAATATTACGAGCCTCACGCTCGGACTTTCTGTCTTTTTCCTCATTTCTCTGTTTCTGTACCAGGAGACGTCTTACGAAAAGGATTTTTCTCAGAGAGATAACATATATCAGGTCAGTACACATTTCTATAACAATGGTGATTTGGCATGGACTCCCAATAACTTAAGACATGTGTTGAGCGAAGTTCCTTCCGTAAACATATTCACTGTTTTTGAACGAAGATCGACAAAGGTTTACCAGGAGAATCAGGTTTTTGAAGGAATGAAAGTACTGTTGTCAGATTCATCATTCTTTCAGGTTTTCGATTATCAACTAATATCCGGAGAGCCCACCTCGGTGCTCAACAAGCCTAATACGGTCGTGATTACAGAGAATGCTGCAATCAAAATGTTTGGAAGCACGGATGTTGTAGGAGCAACAATTTATGTAAATAAAGACCAACCACTCATTATTAACGGTGTAAGCAAGGTTGGACATTTTAAGTCCCAACTGGACTTTGATCTGGTAATCTCTCAACCTTATTCTTCAGGGATTAATGAAACTGGCTGGGGAAGCGTAGGTTCTTATACCTATGTGTTAGCCCACAACAACATCGAGCTGGATGATTTGAACTATCAATTGGAATCCATCAGTGAGCGATATATCTACCCACTTTTTGCAAAAAGCAACAGTAGTATATCTTCATTTGATCAATGGAAAACGGAAGAATCCTACCTTGGTTTTTTTGCTGAACCTTTGATGAGTCTGAGGACATCTTCAGAAACATTGAATTTAATGGCGCCTCAACTCAATCGATCTCAATTCAACACCCTGATGATAATAAGCCTGGCAGCCTTGCTCATTTCGGTAATCAATTTTATCAATATTTCCACTGCCAAAGCTTCTATTCGCATGGGTGAGGTAGCCGTAAAAAGAATATTGGGCTCCTCACGAGGCTGGCTTGTGTTACAGTTTATGATGGAGTCTTTCCTGCTCATTTTATTGTCGGCATTGCTCGCACTCGCTTTGGTAGAAGGAATCGTCAGACTTAACCCGGTTGGCCTGGCAGGCATTGTTGGGTATTCTGTTATTCATTCAGGTGAATGGTTGCTGGCTTTGTCAACATTTTTGATCCTTTTGACTTTTATATCCGGTATTTATCCTGCCTTATACCTTTCAAGCGGAAAGTTTACCAACTTTCTTCGTCATGGCGCACTGAAAAACGGATTCAGTCTCTTCAATGCTGTTCTATTCCGAAAGGTCGCCACGGTTGTCCAGTTCGTTCTTTCAATAACACTCATTGCCGGTGTCATTACCATGTTCCAGCAATTGAATTATCTCCATGAAAAAGACCTTGGATATGAGACAGAAGGCGTTTTTGTCCTCGATAACACATATAAATTAAAGACATCGACTGAAGCATTCAGAGACGAATTGATGAAGCAGAGCTTTGTCGAATCGGCAGCATATGCAGACCATTTTCCTAATCAACCCGATCTTGTAGTATTGGACCTGATTGTTAAATCGGAAGAGGGGATAGAAACTGCGGTAACGAGTTATCGGGCAGATCCCACCTTTTTTGAAGCCATGAGTATGAAATTCACCATGGGTGAAGCATTTCCAGAATATGTACCCAGTCCTAAAGGAAAAGAGAATACAGCCACAACTTATCCTGTCGTGATCAATGAGGCCGCGGTGAAAGCATTGCAATTGAAAGAACCTATCGGAAGTATTATAGATAATGACAGACGTATTGTTGGGGTGGTTAATGATTTTGTTTTCAGCGGCTTAAGGCAATCAATAGGTCCGGTTATGATCGGACAAAAAAACGTGCGTCCGTATTATAAATTGGCCGTTAAAATGACTCCGGGCAATTTTGACATTGAACGTATTAATGAAGTATGGTCGGGATTTAGTGATGAAAAACTAAAATGGTACACATTGAGTAACAACTATGACAGGCTTATTAACGAAGAGAAAAGTACATTCAACTCAGTAGTAATCTTCTCAATTTTCACCATAGCCATATCATGTCTGGGCTTATTCGGATTAGCCGTTTTCACTATGGATCAACGGGTCAAGGAGTTCGGTATCAGAAAAGTTCTTGGAGCAACAATCAGTGATATAGTACGCCTGTTTGGCCTGAATTTTCTAAAGCTTATTTTATTGGCCTTTTTGATAGCCATCCCCATTTCTATTTATGGCTTGAATTTATGGTTAACTGACTTCTCTGATAGAATATCACTTTCACCCCAGGTATATCTAATCACCGGAGCACTTACACTCCTGATTGTTTTTTCTACCATTGCGATTCAATCCCTCAAAGCCGGCAAACTCAATCCTGTAGACACACTACGGAGCGAATAGAAACCCAAAAACCCTGGCCTCCCCCGACCATGCTAAAACAACTGTTAATTTTTGCCATAAGAAGCTTTCGCAAGTCAGTAATGACCAGCGGACTGAATGTGGCAGGGCTCACGCTGGGCCTTTCAGTCTTTTTCCTCACTTCTCTTTTTGTATATCAGGAGCAAAGCTACGAGCATGACTTCAGTAAGCGGGAGCGTACATACCAAATTGGTATCGACTTTTTCGATTTGGGTAAGATGGCGCGCACTTCTTCCAATTTATCTCATGTGCTCTCCGATATTCCCGAAGTAGCATTACATACATCTTTCTGGAACCTGGAGAAGAACAAAATCTTTATGGAGGGTAGCGATTACCAGGAGAGGAGGGTAATTAAAGCCGATTCAAATTTCCTCAGTGTTTTTGAATTCAAACTTGTATCGGGTGATGTCAATACTGTTTTAAGCCAGCCCGGTCAGGTGGTGATCAATGAGCAGGTGGCTATGGAGATATTTGGTACTACTGATGTTTTGGGTAGAGAACTCAAGATAGGTACCTACCTCTTCAACTACGAAACAGCAATCATCAAAGGAGTCAGTAAATCACCTGAATTCAAAACGCAGCTGGACTTCGACATACTGCTCTCACGAAACAGAACAGCCATACAGGCCGAGAGTTGGGCCTCCTTCGGGCCTTATGTATATGCAGTATTGAAAGACGGAGTTGATAAGGCGCAACTGGATGAAAAGCTGGTAGCTATGAACAAGCGCGTGTTATATCCGAAATACGGTCAGGAGCGGGGTGGACAAGGCTATGAAGAGTGGCTTGCTGGTGAAGACTACATCGGTTTTTTTGCAGAATCTCTCAGGGAGCTCAGGTACGAATCCGATGCAGGGGGCTCTATGATGCCGCAGGCAGATAAAAGCCGAACCAATACCCTGATCATTGTAGGATTGGCTGCTTTGCTGATCTCCATCATCAATTTTATCAACCTGTTTACCGCCCGGGCATCGATGCGCATGAAGGAAGTGGCGGTGAAAAGAATTATGGGTTCAGCCCGCAAATGGCTCATTGCACAGTTTATGCTGGAGGCTTTTATCCTCATTAGCCTGTCTTCCGTATTGGCACTTGCCAGTGTGGAGGCCTTTATTAACTGGCAGCCGGCCGCATTCAATGGTTTTATAGAGTATTCAGTGCTACAGTCGGGGGAGTGGATTTTGCTGGTGCTCATTTTTATAGTCGCTTTGAGCCTGCTTTCAGGTGTTTACCCTGCTCTTTACCTGTCTAGCGGTAATGTGGTGACGATTCTGAAAAACGGCCTGTCAAAAGGAAGCTTCAGCCTTTTTAATGCCACGCTCTTGCGCAAAGGAGCCATAGTCCTTCAGTTTATCTGCTCCATTGGCCTCATTGGCTCGGTAATCACCATGTTCCTGCAAATCGATCACTTGAGAGACAGAGACCTGGGCTATGAAGCCAGTGATGTATTGGTGATTGATAACATCCATGATTTGGATAAAAATGTAGATGTTTTCAGACAGGGACTTTTGAAAATACCGGCAGTCGCATCCAGCAGTTATGCCAACAGTCTGCCGGCTGAGAGTAATCATAGGCAGGCACCTACTGAGCTGACAGACGAATCAGGCCGCGTGCATTTTGTTACCTATCTGGGAGTGGAGAGCTCATTTTTCGAAACCATGGACCTGGAAATACTCTCGGGAAAAGGTTTTGATACAGAAATAGGTCAACCACTGCTTCAGAGTGGCACTAAGAAAAGAAATGGAGGTCAGCGGCCTGTTGTATTGAACGAGATGGCGGTGAGAACACTCGAGCTGGAAAACCCGGTCGGAACCCTGTTTAATAATATGCTTGTAGTAGGAGTGGTGGAGAACTTTATGTTCAAAGATCTCAATACCACCATAGAACCACTGATCCTTACAGAAATGTCTCCCGGTGAGGTAAGCTCTTTTTTTTACAACCCGCTGTTTGTCGAGCTTAATGTCTATTCAGCCGAAAACCGGGGAGAAGTAGAGGCCCTTTGGGCGAGTCTCACTGATCGACCTATAAAGAGCTTTCCTATGACGGCTACATATGACCGATTGATCAAGATTGAAAGGGCATCATTCAACGCCATATTGATTTTCTCTGTTTTTGCCGTGCTTGTGTCCTGCATCGGTCTGTTTGGACTGGCGGTGTTTACCGTAGATCAGCGCCTGAAAGAATTCGGTATCCGAAAGGTGCTGGGAGCTAATGTTCAGGATATCATCAGGTTGTTTAGCTGGGATTTTATCAAGCTGGTGCTTTTGGCATTTCTGGTGGCCATGCCTATCGCCATGTATACCATCAACCTGTGGCTCGATGGCTTTGCAAGCCGGATCAACATATCTTATTCCATAGTGCTGATTACGGGCCTGATCGCAGGTTTTATTGCCATTGCTACAGTGCTCTTTCAATCCATAAAAGCAGGCAGATTAAACCCTGTAGATACGCTCAGAAACGAATAAAAGAAAACCATGTTCAGAAATCATCTTAAGGTCATATTCAGAAAGCTGAGAAAGGAGAGGCTTTATTCATTCGTTAATATTCTAGGGTTGACAATCGGTCTGATGACCGTTTTGCTCATTGCCCTTTATGTAAAGGATGAATTCAGCTTTGATCAGTTTCATAGCGATCAGGAGGTTACATATCGTATAACAACCGATCATCAACGCTTTGGGTATAGAGGAGCAGTTGTCAGCGACTATGTGGAGCTGATCAGCCCCGATATCCCCCAAATAATCTCCTATAGCCGAATGGGCTCGGTTGGTGGTGCCCTATCCTTAATCCAGCATAAAGAGGACAAACTGAATACAGAAGGAGTCTTTTATGTGGATGCCAACTTCTTTGAATTTTTTGACTTTCCGATGCTAAGTACAAGTCCATCCGGAGGGATTTATGGAGACTATCAGGCTATAATTAGCACTGAGCTGAAGCAGAAGTTCTTTGGAGAGAGGGAGGCAGTAGGAGCCGAAATTAAGGTCAATAAAGGTGACAAATACACGATCGTGGGGGTAACGGATAAAATCCCCAAGAATAGTACCATACAGTTTAATCTGGTGCTTTACAAACCAGATTATTTTAAAAATGACTTTGAGCGAAACTATGGAGTAAATACCTGTATTACTTATGTTAAAACGGAGCCTGGAGCAGACATAGAAAACCTCGCAAAACTGATCAATCAGTCAAAGGAGAAGCCCAATTACAGGATGCTCCTCAAAGATGATTTATTTGGCCTCTTGCCATTAACCGATCAAAGGTTACATGCTCCTTATGAACGAGATTTCTTTTCAAAAAACAGCATCAGTTATGTTCTGCTATTCTCTGGCATTGGTGTCATAATCTTATTTCTGGCGCTAATCAATTATGTAAATCTTGTTACGGCCCAGTCCATCAATAAAATGAAGGAAGTAGGCTTGAGAAAGGTTATAGGTGCCAGCAGAAGGCAGCTGATGTATTACCAGCTGCTGGAATCTGTGATTTTGACAACGGTCTCCTTTATCCTGGCATTTGCTCTGGCGGAAAGAGTCCTGCCGATTTTTAATGAGCTCTTGGGCAAGGACATCGTGCTCAACTTCTTTAGCAGAGATTTTTTAGTCTGGGTATTGCTTTCAGGTATACAGCTGGGTCTGATAGCAGGTGTTTACCCGGCTTTCTTTATTTCCCGCTATAAGGCACTTTCCCTGATCAGTAACCATACCACCGGGGTATCTGGAAAGGGATGGTTGCGAAAAGGCCTGGTGCTTTTTCAATTTGCAACTTCAGCTGTTCTCATTATTGCCCTGGTGGTAATGATGAATCAAATGAATTACCTGAAAGAAAAAGAGCTGGGTTATAATCCTGAACTTTTGCTGAGGATACCGCTCCACAGTGAGTCTAAGCATCTCTATGCGGCATTCAAGAGCGACATGGCCACTATCAGTGGGGTGAAGTCTACCAGCCTCAATGGCTTCAAACTTGGTAGAGGAATGGTTGCCGGTATAATGGATGCCCCTAATGAGGACGGGGAGGGGGCGAATTCGGTTGCAGAGCAAGTCGTTTTTGGAGACAAGGATTTTTTAGAAACGCTCGAAATGGATATCATCTGGACCTCCACTCAGTTTGACAAAGATAAATTTGAGCCCGGTCAGGTAATGATCAACTATTCCTTTGCAAAAAAGATGGGCTGGACAAATGGAGCTGAAGGTAAAAAGCTCTATGGTTGGAATGATAAGGTTGGAGCAAAGGTGGTGGCAATTGTCAGTGATTTTCATTCAAATACGCTGAAGGAGGCAATAAAACCCATGCTGATCAAGCCCTTGGGTAGTTGGGGAACCAACCAATTATTCCTGAGAATGGAAGGTGTAGAGAGTGCTCAGGTGCTCAAAGAAGCCGGAAAGGTTTATGAATCCTTCTTCGACAGACCTTTTGAGTATAATTTTTTCGATGACGAAATGGCTGCATTTTACAAGAAAGAAGCTGGGCAGTTTAAACTGTTTCAGGTATTTTCTTTCCTGGCTGTATTCATTTCACTGCTTGGCCTTTTGGCTCTAACTGTTTATATGGTAGAGCAGCGCAGAAAAGAGGTGAGTATCAGGAAGGTGCTCGGTGCTTCTCTGAAGAGCCTCATTGTCATGCTTAATAAGGAGTACACCTTATTGGTTGCCGGAGCTTTTTTGATCGCCAGTCCTCTGGCATACTATGCAATGCAAGACTGGCTGGAGAGTTTTAAGTACAGAATAGAAGTAAATCCGCTGTTGTTTTTTGCCGCTTTCGGAGCCTTTTTACTGCTTAGTTGGTCTATCACAGTGCTTCAGTCCTGGAGGGTTTCAGGAGAAAACCCTGCAGACGTGCTGAGGCAGGATTGAACTGCTAAAAATCCAGGTTCAGCTCAAAGGGCTCTTCATAAATTGATTCGTACTTGACACTAACATTGACACCGAGTGATTTTCTGTGCACACTGTCACTACGATCGAGGTGAAGAAACAAGGAGGCTCTGCCGACTGAATAAGGTGATTCTCCGTTGAAATTGGTCGAATTAATCCGCTTACCCATCATGTCCATGGCTCTTAACAAGTCGTCAATTTGATGGTGGGTTACTCCTTTGTAAGTATAGTCGACCCGGGTAATGATGGCAGGACCAACCCCTTCATTGAACATTTGCACCTGCCAGGTACCGTCATTCCAGCTTGTAAAAAAGTAAAGATAAGGTCTCACGCTAAGCTTATTATGTTCCTGGGAAGTACGTACCTGCCATACTGATACGACCAATGCTGAGACTGCCACGACCATTATGGAATAATGAGAAAGCTTTTCGGTTTTATTCATTGACATGGCTGAGAATACTTAATGACGAGTTATTAGAAATTAATAGAGGTGGAGTCTAGCTCCTGATAAATAGATCTGTACTTAATCAGCACGGAGATGCCTTTAGTCACATTCTCCGACTTGAGTCTCAGAATTGTTCTGTCTGTGCCTGGAGCCACTACAGAACCTTGACTGTAATTGTAAATCTGCCGGATATTATTACTTTCATTGGCAGCATCCAATACAGGGTTCCAGGCATCGTACTGCTTGTTTTTATAGCTTATTAACAGGCTTTCAACCACGGCCGGACCATAGCCCTGGTTGCCAATGTGGATTTCCATTAGATTGTTGGCGCCATCTATGTTTTTGACAAATTCAAGGTAGGGCCTTACGGTAAGCTTGTTGTGCTCCAGGGCTATCTCTAACTGTCGCTGAGAAAGCCTGCCTTGCCAAACGGAAACCACAACTGCCGTAAGCGCAATGATGAGAACCCCGTAATGGGAGAGTCTTTCGGGTTTGCTGAGTGCCATAGCTGAATTTGGGCAAATTCAGAGACATTTAAAAACAGAAGAGGCGCTATGGTTGTGAATGATACCTTATTTGAAGTGAATTCAACTTCCATCGGTATCATCTACCACCTCGGCATCCGGGCCTTTACGAAACATCTTTTGAAAGGCCTTATTCATTTCTTCCATGGCTGTTCTGAGATGCACTTTGGCTTCCTGCACCTTGGGCTCATTCTTGGTTTTTACGTCCTTCATCTTCTCCTCGAACTTATCCCGTTGCTTCTTTAGTGCTTCAATGGCCTCGTCAAGGTCCTCACGCATATCACCGCTCGAGTCTTTAGCCCTGTCGATGAGCTCTTCAATTTTACTTCCGAAATCTCTAAGAATTTTTTCTGCTTCAGTTGCCATTAATATTTGTTGTTATAGAGTTGTATTGCCAATGTTGAACCTGCGATTTACGGCTGCATTGCCGATCTATCATCTATCTACGACTTTGGCAGGTTTCCGGTCAAAAAATGAAAACCTAAATTGGTCGAGGGTGCGTATAAGCAGGTAATCAGCACTCAAATATAAAAATCCTTGTCAGTACTCACAGGCATAACATTCAATACAGCTGGCGAAATCAAACTTACAAGGCGTCTTACCCTTGTCTGTGTAGGTACCTTTCTGATCATAGGCATTGTGCTGTTTCTTCCCGAGTGGTTTTATATGCTGGCCAACGAAATTGATTACCCATGGCATTTTGGTCTCTTCAGCAAGCTGATTAAAATTGTCTCCATTTCGTTCTTTATTCCTCCCATATTTGCCGTTGTCAATCGTACTGTCAGGGATAATAACAGACTGTTTGTGAGTGTCTTAGTTGTATTATTGACCTTGTTGATTGCTGTATTCAGTCATTTGATTCTCAATGAGTTTTTACAAAGCCTAGCCGGATTCAGACCTCCCAATCGCAGCTTATTTGAATTGGTGATTTATACCACAGGTAGGGGGTTGGAGGCTCAGTTTTTCTCCTTCATTTTTCCGGTGCTCATCGTCTTTGGCTTTACCAGAATCAATTTGAATAAAGAGGAAAAAACCGCACCCGGAAGCCCTGTTTTTAATGGCTTTGAGGTAAAGAGGAGAGGGCTTAGAACGATCGTAAGATCAGAGGAAGTTTTATACCTGGAATCTGATGGTAACTATGTGAAATTATATCTCGAAAAAGGCGGCTATGATTTGATAAGAAACACTCTGGGGAGTATAGAACCTGAATTAGCCCCGGACTTTCTCAGAATTCACAGATCTCTGATGGTGAACCTGAAATATGTCACGGGCATTCACAAAGAGAAGCATGGATCAAATAAGGTTTTGATGACTGACGGACAAGTGCTAAACATAAGCCGTAGCAGGGTAGCTGAGGTAAACAAGCGTATAAGTCAGACGCTGCTGTCTGGTGCCATTTCCAATCACACCAAATAAACGACAGCTCAGCCCATTTTGAACATTCAGGGCTGTTTTTCGATTCTTTTCCAATAGGATTGGGCAAAAACAATCATGAAAAGCTTTGCCTTAATCGCAGTCATATTTATTTGTACTACCAGCTCCCAATCTTTTGGCCAGGAAATATTCCTACTGCTGGACAAGCATCATTCTCATATTCAGTTCGAGGCCGGCTACCTGGGACTAATGAAGCAGAGAGGGAACTTCAATAAATTCGACTGTATCATAAGATATGACGCAAGTCTGACGCAAGCCTTGGTTTCCCTGACCGTGATGATTGACCTGAGGACGATTGATACCAACAATCGTATTCGCGATAAGCACCTGAAGAGCCCCGACTTTCTGGATGCCACTGAGCATCCCTATGCTGTTTTTCAGAGTAGCACTATGAGCGAAGTACAACCCGGTAAATTTCTGGTCACAGGCCTCTTAAAGCTGAAGGGGGTACAGAAAGAGATGACAATTGAGGTGCAACAAGAATATCCCTTAACCAAAGACAGAAATAAAAACCTAAGGATTGGCTTTACCGGTGAATTCCAGATTGACAGAAGGGAATTCAATATCCTGGGCGGGAATGCACATAATGATCGCTTTGACGTGCGTGAGCAAGTGATTGACAACCTTATTACCATTCAGTTCAGTATTCAGAGTTTAAGGCAAGTAAGCGCTGACTGGCCTCCGGTGGTTAAGATGATAAAAGCCTATCAGGAGACATCAGCAGAAGAGCTCTTTGAGCAATATGAAACTGCATTAAAACTGGTCAATAATCAACCAGAACAGGCATCAGAAACCAGTGTTGAAAATGTCATTGCTTTAATTGAGTTGTCAAATCTGCTTGTCTATCAAAGGCAAAGTGAATCAGCGCTCAAACTGCTTTCTCCACTGACAGACATAAAAAATCCCCTTACAAAGAAGGGGATCAATATTCGATTAGAAGGTCTTTATCAATCTGGTAAGAAAGCTGACCTGCAAAAACTTTTAGACCAACTGTTGGAACAGGGCATTATCAACGCTCTGTCTCTTGAACTTTCCCGATAGCCTAGTTGTCACTCGGGCGGGTTCTGATGGTCGTGTTGACCTGAATCCAGCAACCTACTTTGATGGCATCTCCCTCTTTTTTGTTGGCCGTAAATACATCCGATACGGTAGGGAATTGTGCTTTCGCGTTGTTCATTCCGGCAGAGTCACCTGCCCTCTGATACATATCATATGCTGCCATGAATATAGCACGATCATCAATCTGACTCTGCTTTTTCGCACAGTCGTTGAAGCTGCCCATATATAAGCCTGCTATAAAGCCATAAGCCTCTTTCGAAAGTTCGTTGTCCAGTTTGGCTGCCTCCAGGGCCGCAGTCCTGGCTTTGGCTTTATCACCTTGTTGTGCATAGATCTTAGACATATCCAGCTGCAACTGAGCCTTTTTATCATCGTCTGAAGACAGTTCCAGAGCCGAGGCATAAAACTCCATCGCTTTATCGTAATCTTTGGCAGCGACAAAACGCTGTGCCATTACTTTCGCCAAACCTTCAGTAGGCTCTTCTTTTTGAATAATGCCGGCAGCCTTCATAAAGTAGGGGCTGTCTCCACATTCGCGACTTAGCAATAATCCAAACACCTTTTTAGCCAGTTTCAGGTCTTCTTTTTGATCAAGGCCGGGAGCCAGGTTTTCATTGATGAACTCACAGTTCAGCTTGTCCTCACCTACAGTTTGAATCAGCAGACCTGTGAGGGCCTCCCGGTATCTGTCAAACTTGGCATGATCTGCATTGGCATCGTCTTTAATATCTACTACTTCATTAATCTGAAAATAGACTTCAATGGCCATATCAGCAGAAATATCATTGCCATAGGCTTTGGCCCTTCTCAGCATATCCATATAGGAGACCAGGTTGTTGTTGATTATCTGGTTGGGCTTAAAAGTATAGGCCTTTTCATAGGTCTTAATACCTTCCATGATTTTGGACTTGTCCTTTTTCCAATATTTGTAATAACGGTAAGCGAGGTTATTCTGCTCCCTTGCATTCAGCTGGTAAAGCTCATCTTTGAGCCCGTAACAAATGACCATGGAATCAAGCAAAGCTTCTTTTTCATCTCCAGAGGCAGCTTTGGCCAGTTCCTCATACGCTTTGTAGCCATTGACATAAAGACCGTCATACAAACCGGGGGCGTTCCTCATAAGCCAGTTGATGGAATTAGCTGCGCCACGATATTCTTTGATTGCTATATTATCCACTGCCAGGGCGAATTGCCTCCTGGCTTCAGAAGCCAGTTCGGGGTCTTCTGGTAGCTTTAAGTCCTGTGCGTAGCTACCAATGGCTACCATCAGGCTTAGAAAAATTATGATTAGTCTGTTCATCTCAAAAACTTTAAAGTCACGAAATTAGCGAATTTAGAAATTAGGGATTTAAGCGGGCTTTATCAAATGATTAAGATTCAAACCAGGCTGCAAACGCTTGCACTCGTCCCTTATTCCGCTTCTTTCAAATGTTGTTTGCACTAATAGTGCCAATTAACGCGGAGCAGCAAATGAAGTTGTTAAATCTGACATTCAATTTTTTGAGACTGGTATATTAAAAAACACTTCCCTCTGCCGACTCAAAATTGAGAATGGCAAAAGGAAGTGAGATTAAATGAATAGTAAATTCCTATAGACTTAGTTACTCGGACGGGTTCTGAGCTTCACTTTTACATTCACCCAGCATCCTACATCAATGATGTCACCTTCGTCATAGGTGGCTGTAAAGGCCTGTTCTTTTGTTGGAAATTGCTCCCTGGCCGCTTGCATACCAGCAGTGTCTCCGGCCTTTTCAAAAAGGTCGTAAGCTGCAATAAAAATGGCACGGTCGTCTATCTGGCTATATTTTTCAGCACATTCTTCAAAGCTGCTCATATATAGGTTAGCCACAAATGACAGGGCTCTGGCAGCTTCTCCCGCATCAAGGTCAGCCGATTTGAAAGCGGCAGCACGTGCTTTGCTCTTATCTTTTTGCAGTAAATATACTCTGGCCATGTCCATGTGAATACCGGCTCTCTTTTCATCATTTTCCCAGTGCGGAAGTGATTTAGTGTACCAGTCGATTGCCTCGTCATACTTCTCTGCCGCCACAGCTTTTTGGGCCAGCAATTTTAAAATACCAGCGTTCGCTGTTTCAGGGTTGTTAGCCATTATCGTTACTAATCCAACAAAAAAGTCTTCATTGCTACAGCCAAACTCAAGGCTCCAGGCAAAAATCATTTTGGTATATTCTATATCATTTTCGCCACCCGTGGTTGCCAGCTCTTTGATCGCATCACAGTTAAGCACGGGCTTGACCGTTTGAAAGAATATCTGATCCACCGCATCGGTATATTTCTTAATCTTGGTAGCATCTCCACCAGCCGCTTTTTTCATATCAATCACCTTCGATACCTGGGTGTGAATGGCCATGAGCTCTTTCACATCAAAAGCCTTGGTTTTGGATTGGTAGGCACGAACGATTGACATATAAGAAACCAGGTTATTGTTTATCACGGTCTCCGGAGACTTATAGATTTCCTGGTAAGCACTGATGGCTTCATCGTACTTCGAAGCATCCTTTCTGAAGTATTTGTAATAGCGGAATGCCAGGTTGTTTTTTTCCAGTTCTGTCAAACCGAACTGCTTTTCTTTCAGTCGGTAGGAGAGCATCATAGAGTCGAGCAGTACTACTTTTTCGGCTTTATCGGTGCTGGCTGTTGCAGCTTTCTCATAGGCTTTATACGCCATGATATAGATAGACTTACTATGCTCAGGAGCATTGGTCATTAACCAGTGAAGTGAATGGGTCGCTGCACGATAGTTTTTCAACCTCATGTCGTCCTGTGCCAGAACAAGCTTAGTATCCAGTTGGGGAGTTTGGGCAAATACGCTGAAACATGCGCATAGCATCAGCAGTACGGAAATGGTATTAGTTCTCATGTTAGCAGTTTAGTTTAGTGATGCACTTATCATGCCAACCGTTACATTCAGCCCTTTGATGCCTCTGAGAGTCGATTTTGACACAAACCAACAGCTAAAAACATCCGGAGCCAATCCCTCATAACAGAAAGAGGCAGGATAAGACCTAAAAATTTAGTCAACTTTTGAGCCTTTGCCAAACTTGCCCGGATTTAATCGACAAACAACGACTTAAACTCGAAGTTCTCCCCATCAAAGAGTCCTAAGTCACTCAGTTTCAATGCGGGAATTACCAGAAGGGCCATAAAGGAAAGCGACATAAACGGAGAGACCAGCTCACTGCCCATTTGCTTTGAAAGTGCATCTATTTTGGAGTAGGCTTCGGCCACCTTATATCCATCATCAGCAGACATAATGCCCGCTACTGGAAGCGCCACCAATTGCTGCTCTCTTGACGAGACCGCACTTACGCCTCCTTCAGCTTCAATAATCATATTGATGGCCTCTGTTATCGATTCATCATCGACTCCCACAGCAATGATATTGTGCGAATCATGCCCTACGCAGGAAGCGATGGCTCCTTCTTTCAGACCAAAACTCTTGATAAAAGCGATGGCGGGCGGGGCAGGGGCATATCGATTCACGACCACCATTTTCAATATGTCAGTCTCTGTATTTGAAATCGCATTTCCATCCTTGTCCACAGTAACGGGCTCTCTGAGGCAGTTGGTAATCAGCTGACCGTCCATGGCCTCTATAACATGAAGCTCATTGGCCGTGGCTTCGATTTTCAACTGGTCACTAGTGACTGGGGCACAGTCGAAATTATTAATGACCTTGTTTGTTACTCTGGGAATAAGACTTCGACTGCCATCAGAAACCTGCTTACCATTGATAAAGGTGGCTTTTACATTAAATTCCTCAGGGTTGTCAATCAGGATGAAGTCTGCAAAATCACCTTCTTTAAGGGTACCCACATCGAGATTATAGTGTTCTACCGGGTTGATACAGGCGGCCTGCAGGATATGGAACAAATCATGCCCTTTGGCTAAAGCCCGCTTTACCAGCTCATTAATGTGTCCTTCCACCAGGTTATCGGGGTGCTTATCATCAGAGCAAAACATGATCATGTCAGAATGGTCAGCAAGCAAGGGAATCAATGCTTCAAAGTTTTTGGCAGCGGAGCCTTCCCTGATGGCTATTTTCATACCATGCTTTAATTTATCCAAAGCCTCTTCTTTGGTAAAACACTCATGGTCGGTGGAAATGCCGGCCTTGATATAATTCTCAGCCTGCTCGCCTCTGAGTCCCGGAGCATGTCCGTCAATTGGTTTCCCCAGCTTTTTGGCGATGGCCAGTTTTTCATATACCACCGGGTCATTGTACAACACACCGGGCCAATTCATCATTTCGGCCAGGTATTTTACCTCAGGTTTGCGCAGCAGGTATTCCACTTCGGCAGGGGTAATCTCAGCACCGGCTGTTTCAAAGGTGGTGGCTGGTACACACGAAGGCGCCCCGAAATTGAATTTAAAATTGACCTGATTGCCATTGTCAATCATATACTCAACTCCCTTAACACCCAATACGTTGCCAATTTCATGGGGGTCGGATATGGTAGAAACCGTACCGTGGACCACGGCCATTCTTGCAAACTCAGAAGGTACTACCATTGAGCTTTCGACATGTACATGCGCATCCACAAAGCCCGGCAAGATATACTGATCATCAACATCTTGCTTTTCGGCAATGGCCACAATGCTATCTCCTTCGATGGTTATTTCTCCATCAAAGAATTTCCTGTTTCTTATGTCTATAATATGACCGCTGATTTTCATACAGTTGAGATTTAGGGTCCCAAATTAAGTCTTTGCAAGTACTCTTGCCAATAAAACCTCAGGGCCTTGAGTCAGGACTTGATAGTGGGTTAGCTACGATACGGAAGTGCAGCGTATTATCGTACTAAGTGTCTGTTAAAGGCTGGTTTGAAAACTCTTCGCTTTTGGGTGGTAAACCGCTTTCTTAGCTGGAAGTACAGGATTGAACCGATGGTGGGAAAAAAGAGCACAATAAGCAACCAGCCTGTTCTTTGACTCGCACTGTTAAACCTGGAACGGGTAATGTCAGTAATGGCCCAAAACCAAAGTACCAGAGAGGATACTATTAAAATGCCAAATAAAGTAGCTTCCATAATTCTTAAATCTAATGTTAAGATAATAAAAGCACTCATCCGTTATCAGGACTTGTCGCTAAACGGTTTTAGAATAAAATGGCTGGTGTCTGGTGATATTGACCAGCCACTCGATCTGAAAAGTACAATG
This sequence comes from Roseivirga sp., assembly GCA_021404565.1. GTDB lineage: Bacteria > Bacteroidota > Bacteroidia > Cytophagales > Cyclobacteriaceae > Roseivirga. Next base: position 175,051 of record JAAWWF010000029.1, read on the forward strand.
ATTATTTAAAACTCTGGTTTTATAGAACGGATGATTTCCTTTTTACCAATGCCCAAATGACCAATGGCTACCTTAGTCCAGCTGCGCAAAAACCTTTTCCAGCAATGCTTTGGTGGCTTTGATGCCCTCGTCCTCTGAAAGCTGTTTGCCTTCGTATTCAATCCCTACATGTCCTTTAAAACCGGCAGCTTTCACAATTTTCATAATGCGGGAAAAATCTGAGTTCACTTCATTGCCTTGTTCATCAAACATATGGGCCTTGGCACTTACTGCTTTGGCATAGGGCATCAGTTCTTCTATGCCTTTATAGCGGTCATATTCATTTACGCAACCATCAGGTCCGTTTTCGATACAGAAGTTGCCAAAGTCAGGCAATGTGCCCACGTTATCCATATTAACCCTCTTCATCACGTCCGCGAGCCAGGCGCCATCAGAAGAGTAGCCACCGTGGTTTTCAACCACAACATTGATACCTTGGGAGGCACCATACTCACCTAGTTTTGAGAGGCCATCCACAGCATTGCTGGCAACTTCTTCCGCTGTACCTGATCCTGCCGCATTTACGCGTATGGTATGTGCACCCAGGTATTTGGCGATGTCTATCCAGGCATGATGGTTTTGCACTGCAGCGGCACGAGCGGCATCATCCGCATTCCCCAGGTCTCCCAGGGCATCGCACATAATAAGCCCGACACTGACTCCGGCTTCATCACATTTTTGTTTAAAGGCCTTCCAGTACTCCATGTCATTGGCTTTGCCATAATAGAATGTATTCACGAGTTCAATGGAATTGACCCCATAGCTGGCTGCCAGGGCAGGGAAGTCCATAGGATCTTCACCCTCCTGAATAAGCGCATCGGGATTTTCTCTGAGTGTTTTGCCAAACCATTGCCAACCGCCCCGGGCCTGCAGGTCGCCAAAGTATTTGCGATGGAGTGACCACTGGGCCAGTGAGATTTGAAAGTCGGGTGCTTCTGAAGCCACACTTTCACTTTCAGCGGCTGATTTGGAGCCAGAACCGCAGGCGTAGAGTGAGAAAAAGAGAAATAAGGCAGCGATGGCCTTAACTGTCAATAAAGATGCGCGTTTCTTCATTAGTTGAGGGTTTAGGTTAAAAACAGTCTTGAAATTGCCGAAAACTTAGGGAAGAAGCAAAAGTTAGATGTGTTTGCAGGAAGGTTTGGACAATGAGATTTTATTTGACTTAAGGCTCTTTTCAGAGAAGGACTACTTCTCAGTGGATACACTAACAACTTCTCCCGGGCTAACCTTAATAGATTGATAAGTATACCATTGGTCATTTTCCTGAATTTGAGAACCAGGCTTTTGTTCACCATTTACAAAGAGATATTCATGCTGTCCCGCCATTCTCGCATGCCAAAACAAAGCAGGACCAGACTGATTGGTGAATACAGTTTTGTGACTCCCAAGGTGAATAACTGAGATTTTATTGGATAGAAGAGATACATTTTCCATTTCCACCCGGTTTTGTTCTTTTTCAAGCCTCGAAAATGTCGAAACCATGTTTTCCGGAGCACTCACGTTGATGCCCATCAGACCTCTTGTAATATGCTCAATTACGGTAAAGGAGTTTTCTGGATAGTCCCTCCTCGGATTTTTAGCACTACAAAGATCCAGAATCATTTTAGTGGCAATGTCTGAGTGACCATTCTCGTAAAAGATAATCGGTAGGTATGATTTCAGCTCTACAATCAGTTTGTCAAAGTGAGTAACATAGAGCTCAGTAATGTCTTTTATCTTTTTAGGATCCGATATAGCATCAAAATAGAGCAGATAGTGAAGAAAAGCTTGATTGTCACCGACCATGAAATAGTCAAAGTTTCTGTCGGAGTATTGTATGGAACGATAGGCCTGCCGTTCATTGTCCCACCAAAAGTCATCAAGGAATTTTTGCTCTCTTGTGGCTTTTTTCAAATACTTTTTACTTTCGTCTATTCTCCCTGATAGACCCAAAATCTCCGCATACGCTTTATAAGCAGCTACTATAGACGCAGACATGTCAATACCCAGATAAGCTTCTCCGCGACCACCCTCATTATATGTTGGAATACCCCGGTTTCCACCAAACCTGCTCTTGGCATTGTCCTTAATCTGGTGCATAGATCGCTTACGATGGGTAATCTCTCCAAAACTTAGATCCCAGTGATTGATATATTGATTCATAGTCAATTGGTAGAAATTCAAAAAATCGGGGTTATCCAAATAGGCCTTGTTGCCCGACCAGGTATACAACCGATGAGCACTGTAAAGCATATCAAAGTTTGCCGGTAGGTTATACCAGAAGTCTTTGTCATTTTCGTAGTCTACGGGGGCAGGTTTATCATATCGGTTGATCTCCCAGTAGGAGCAATAGTCCTTATCTGCACTAATGTTTTGGGCAAACTTGAGGAACATATTAAAGTTATGTTGACTGAGTCCCAGAATTTCTGCGCCAATGCTCTGATGTGAAACATCCCTCATGCAGAAAGCTTCCCTGTTGGGCAAGGCTGCCTCATACCAATGGCCTACCAGGTCAGAACCGTCATGAGCATAGGAGAGAGCTTTATTTCTGGCCCATTTAAATGCCTTATTTAACTCCTTATTATCACTTTTGAAACTTAGTTCTGTTTGAGCCCATGCATAACAGGTTGTTAAGAAAAGCAACAGAACAATCATCTTGACTCTTCTGATCATGTGTTCAATTTCAAAAAACTCTTCATCCGAGACAAGCTCTGTTTTTTTGTTTGCCTGTGGTTTGGCAAATTCTAACGTCTATAATCTGGCGTCTGTCATCTCAACAATTACCTTTGCAGCCAAATGAAGAAAATCAATATCGCCATCGATGGTTTTTCTGGTTGTGGTAAGAGCAGTACGGCCAAAGCAGTAGCCAGGGTACTCGACTATAAGTTTATAGATACAGGGGCCATGTACAGGGCGGTAACCCTCTACTTCCTGAGAAATAAGGTTGACCTTAATGATCCGGCACAGGTTGTTGATGCCCTCAGTGAGATCACAATCGACTTCAGGCCCAACAAAGAACTGGGAAAAAGCGAAACCTTTTTGAATCAACAGAATGTTGAGGAAGAGATCAGAAAAATGTACGTGTCTGAGATGGTGAGCCCGGTGTCGGCCATAAAGGCTGTGAGGGTAGCCATGGTAGCTCAGCAGCAGGAAATGGGCAAAGACAGGGGAGTGGTAATGGATGGAAGAGACATCGCTTCGGTGGTTTTTCCGGATGCAGAGCTTAAGGTATTTATGAAAGCCAGCGATGAAGCGAGGGCAAAGCGGAGGCTGAAAGAGTTGGAGGAGAAGGGCGAGAGGGTTTCGCTTGATGAAATTGCGCGGAATTTCAGAGAACGGGATGAGCAGGACAGTACCCGCAAGGAGAGTCCTTTGATTCAGGTGCCTGAAGCCGTTGTGATCGATACCTCTGACCTGGAATTTGAAGATCAAGTGCAAAAAGTATTAGCTTTGGCACAGGAAAGAATGACTGAGTAAAGTGTTAGTGTTGGAGAAACTATGGATGTCACGATAGATAAAAATTCGGGTTATTGCTTCGGGGTTGAGTTCGCCATTCAGATGGCTGAAGACGAGATGGAAGATGGCAAGCTCTATTGCCTGGGTGATATCGTACATAATAGTATGGAGGTAAAACGCCTCAATGCCAAAGGGCTGGAGGTGATTGACCGGGAACAGCTTGAAAATATTCGTGATTCCAAAGTACTCATCAGGGCCCATGGCGAGCCACCGGAAACCTATGAGCTGGCCTTGCGTAACAATATTGAATTAGTCGATGCCTCTTGTCCTGTGGTGCTCAAGCTGCAAAACAGGGTAAAGCTGGCCCACGATAAAATGACCCGGGCGAACGGACAGATCGTGATCTATGGTAAAACCGGCCATGCCGAGGTGATAGGACTTACGGGTCAAACCAAAAATGAAGCGATTATTGTGATGGACGATGATGATCTTGAAAAGATCGATTATACACGTCCCGTTACTCTATTCAGCCAGACCACAAAAAGCACCTCAGGCTTTTATCGTATCAGAGAAATGATTCAGGAACGGATCAGAGAGGCCAAAGGCACATTGGAAGAACTGGACTTCAACGCCAATGACAGCATTTGCCGTCAGGTGTCTAACCGAGAGCCTCAGCTTCAGCGATTTTCCGAAGAAAAAGATGTGATCATTTTCGTGAGTGGGAAGAAGAGCTCTAACGGCAAAGCACTCTATGGTGTCTGTAAGCGTCAGAATGAGCGAAGTTACTTTGTTGAAAATGAAGAGGAGGTGGATTTGTCCTGGTTTAAGTCAACGGACACCATCGGTATTTGTGGTGCTACTTCTACCCCGATGTGGCTTATGGAAAATGTCGCTACATACATCCGAAATTCCTTCACAGAAGCACCTATTGCATAAATATCCAATAAGTATTTCCAACTTCATTTTTTTAGGGCTAAATTCACCACCCGAAAGCCGCGAAATTGCTTTTGATTGAGGCAGATTGTGTTAATTTTGCCTCGATTTTGATCAACCTTATTGATTCGCAATAAAAAGAGTATGTCTAAGATTCTAAAGCTTAAAAAAGGCTTTGATATTAACCTCGCAGGAAAGGCAGAAAAGACGATCGCAGATTCCCCTCTATCGGAAACGTTTGCACTCAAACCCACCGACTTTATTGGCATGAAAAGACCCAAGCTTTTAGTAGCTGAGGGTGACAACGTTAAAGCAGGAACTCCTGTTTTATACGACAAAATGCAGGAAGATGTGATGTACTGTTCTCCAGTTAGTGGTGAGATAGTCGAAGTAAAAAGAGGAGCCAAACGGAAAATCCTCGAGATTAAAATTCTTGCCGACAAGGAGATCGAGTACGAAACGTTTGAAAGCTTCAACGTTTCTGACCTCACTGCAATGTCCAGAGAAGACGCACAGGCTCATATGCTGAAAGGCGGAGTCTGGCCGAATATCATCCAACGTCCTTACGGAGTGGTGGCCAATGAAAATGATTCGCCTAAAGCGATCTTCATTTCCACCTTCGACACCCATCCACTGGCAGCTGATCAGGCTTTCACCCTTAATGGTGAAGCAGAGGCCTTCCAGACAGGGGTGAGCATCCTTAAGAAATTTACGGAAGGTGATGTGCACGTCAATCATAACTCTGATGCTGAAGTTTCTGCCACCTTTGGAGGTGCGGACAACGCACAGCACAATAAGGTATCAGGTCCGCACCCTGCCGGAAACGTAGGTGTGCAGATTCACCACATCGACCCTATTAACAAGGGAGATATGGTCTGGACTGTATCGCCTTACGGAGTTGTTCAGATTGGTAAGCTCTTCAATTCAGGTAAATACGATGCTTCAAGGCTTGTGGCTTTAGCCGGGTCTGAAGTAAGCGCTCCAAAATATTATAAAACTTATTCAGGTGCTGCAATCAGCAAACTGGTGGCCGGTAACCTGAAACAGGATCATGTTCGCTATATCTCTGGTAACCCTCTAACGGGAAGCCAGATAGAAGCAGACAGCTACCTGGGCTTTTATGATAATCTTTTAAGTGTATTGCCAGAGGGAGATCATGCTGATTTTCTTGGGTGGATCTTACCTAAAAAGAATGTACTGAGCTTTCACAGGGCATGGGGCTTGTTCTCCTTCCTTAATGGAAAGGATAAAGAATATGTACTCGATACCAATACCAACGGTGAAGAACGTGCTTTTGTACAGACAGGTACTTTCGAGAAAGTGGTACCCATGGATATCTACCCTACTTATCTGATCAAAGCCATCATGTCAGAAGATTTTGACAATATGGAGGCACTGGGCATTTATGAGGTCATTGAAGAAGATCTCGCACTTTGTGAATACATCGATGTGTCTAAGCACGATATTCAGGAGATAGTAAGAGAAGGTTTGGAATTAATGCAAAACGGATAAGTTGGCATGAAGTTTTTACATAAACTATTAGAAAAACAGCGCCCTATGTTTGAAAAGGGCGGTAAGCTGGAGAAACTGTATTACCTGTTTGAAGCAGGTGAGACATTCATGTTCTCTCCCGCATCTACGGCAAAGAAAACCGGTGTGCAGATTCGTGATGCTATCGATTTGAAGCGTATGATGATGACCGTGGTGATCGCCATGGTACCTTGTTTGGTATGGGGTATTTTCAACGTAGGTTACCAGCATCACCTTGCGGTGGGGCAGGTTACCAGCTTCTTCTCAGTAGACAACCTGCTGTTCGGTGCCCGTTGGGTAATTCCAATCGTGCTGGTGTCTTATATAGCTGGTGGTGTGGCAGAAGGTATTTTTGCTGTCATCAGAAGTCACCCATTGAATGAAGGCTTCCTGGTAACAGGGATGTTGATTCCGTTGATCGTTCCTCCAACCATTCCATTATGGCAAGTAGCTTTGGCTACCATTTTTGGTGTGGTAGTAGGTAAAGAGATTTTTGGTGGTACCGGTATGAATGTGCTCAACGTAGCCATGACAGCCCGTGCCTTCTTATACTTCGCTTATCCTTCTCAAATTTCAGGTGAGGTTTGGACCCAAATGGCTGGAGAAACTGCAGTAGATGCATATTCAGGTGCTACGGCACTGGCGATTGCACAGGAGACTGTCACTTCAGGAGGGAGTGATGTAGTGGCCGCTTTAGGTGACTTCTTTAGCTTTGATAATATGCTCTGGGGTTATATTCCCGGTTCAATAGGAGAGACCTCTACGATCATGGCCCTGGCTGGAGCGCTGATTTTGATTGCTACCGGTGTTGGTAGCTGGAAAATCATTGTGAGTGTCTTTGCCGGTGCATTTGCTATGGGAACAATTTTCAACCTTGCAGGTGCCAATGCTTTCATGGATTTACCCGCTCATTACCATCTGGTAATTGGTGGTTTGGCCTTCGGTGCGGTGTTTATGGCTACTGACCCTGTGTCGGCAGCGCAAACCGAAACCGGTAAATGGATATATGGAATTTTGATAGGTATGATCACAGTGTTGATCAGAGTGGTGAACCCGGCTTATCCGGAGGGCATTATGCTGGCGGTGTTATTTATGAATGTATTTGCTCCGCTTATCGATTATTACGTAGTAGAAGCAAACAAGAAAAGGAGGTTATCTCGTGCAACAGTCTAATTCATACATAATCATCTTTGCCCTGGTGCTGACCGTCATTTTAGGTGGACTGTTGTCAGGTGTAGCGCAGGTATTGGGGCCAACTCAGAAAAAGGCCATTGACCTGGATACCAAAAAGCAGATTCTGGGAGCAATACCCAGTGAAAAACTGGCTTTAGAGGGTATGGAGGCCGATGCCGTACTCGACAGGTACAAGGCGGTAATTACTTCGGTAGTAACTGATTACGAAGGCAACCTGATTGACACCAATGAAAAGGGTGGACCAATGGTAGCTGAAGAAGTAAACATTGAGAAGAACTACAAGAAAGCGCTTGAAGATCGTCAGTATCCGGTATTTAAGTATACCTCTGGCGGTGAGACCACCTACATTCTGCCAACCTTTGGAGCAGGCCTGTGGGATGCTATCTGGGGCTTTGTGGCCGTGTCTGAAGACTTTACAACTGTAAAGGGGATTAGCCTGGCACACAGGGGAGAGACTCCTGGTCTGGGAGCTCGTATTACAGAAACGGAAGTTCAGGCTCGCTATGTGAATAAGAGCATTGTAGATGCCAGCGGAGAGCTGGTAGCAATCACCATGATCAAAGGAGAGAAAAATCCTGAGTCGAAGCTGGGACCTACCAAGGTAGATGGAATGGCAGGAGCCACACTTACAGCTGTGGGGGTGAATAAGATGCTTTTGGCATACCTGGATTGCTACAAGAACTATTTTGAGAAGAACGTGAAAGGTGCTAGTGCGCTTTCAATGAACCAATAAACTTAAAGAACAAGTATAAATGAGTACTGAAACTTTAGAAGCACCGGTAGTAAAGAAGAAAGAAGCTTTACTGTCGAAAAGAAGAAAGAAGTTTGTTACCGATCCATTGAATGACGACAATCCGGTTACCGTACAGGTATTGGGTATCTGTTCTGCACTGGCCGTAACCACACAGATGAAGCCTACCTTTATCATGGCCGTATCTGTGATCTTCGTATTGATCGCCTCCAACCTGACCATCTCTCTGATGAGAAACCTGGTTCCGGGTCGTATCCGAATCATTGTTCAGCTGGCTGTAGTGGCTACGCTGGTAACACTGGTGAGTGAGGTTTTGAAAGCATACTCTTACGATATGTATAAGACCCTGTCGGTTTTCATTGGTCTGATCATTACCAACTGTATTGTAATGGGACGCCTGGAAGCTTTTGCTTTAGGTAATAAGCCTTACGATTCTGTACTGGATGGCCTCGGTTCTGGTCTGGGTTATTCCTGGATTATCCTGGCTGTGGCTTTCTTCAGAGAAATCCTCGGTTCAGGTAAAGTATTCGGTTATGCCCTTTTTGATGAAATGGGTATCGACTTCACCACCAATGGTTTGATGGTGACTCCGGTAGGAGCCTTTATCGTACTTGGCTTTATCATCTGGGTACAGAGAACAAAAACGGGTTACGTAGAACACTAAAACACAGAAGATCATGGATTTAGTAAACTTAGGAATTAAGTCAATTTTCATAGAGAACATGGTGTTTGCCTACTTTCTGGGCATGTGTTCTTTCCTGGCGGTATCTAAAAAGGTATCCACAGCATTTGGTTTGGGACTGGCCGTAGTATTCGTACTGGGTATGACAGTACCTATGAACTGGTTGCTCAACGAATTTATTTTAAAAGAAGGAGCCCTCTCCTGGTTAGGTGGTGATATGGCTACCATGGACCTCTCTTTCCTGCGCTTTATCATGTTTATCGCCATTATTGCGGCCATGGTACAGCTGGTAGAGATGACCATTGAGAAGTTTTCTCCATCTCTGTATGGCTCACTTGGTATTTTCCTTCCGCTGATCGCGGTAAACTGTGCTATCCTGGGTTCTTCCCTGTTTATGGCACAGAGAGATTATACTTTAGGTGAGGCTACTGTATTTGGCTTTAGCTCTGGTTTTGGTTTCTTCCTCGCTATTATTGCGCTGGCAGCCATTCGTGAGAAACTGAGATATTCAAATGTACCTGATGGCCTGAAAGGTCTTGGTATCACCATGTTTATCACCGGACTGATGGGTATTGCTTTTATGAGCTTTATGGGTATTTCTATCTAAAGAAAGACTCTTAATGATATTTGAAAAGCCCAGGCGGAAACGTTTGGGCTTTTTTGTTTGGATTGGCTGCTGTTTCCGATTGGGCTTAAGGACAGAAATTTATACTGATTTACCTTTACACATATCGAAATGGCAGAAGGTGGTGTTATTATATCATGAAGGTGAAATTCAAACGATACTTCGCTCTTATCCTGATTGTACTATTGAGCGGATGTCCTCCTCTTTCTAAAACCTACCAATTAGTAGTATCCGATGATCAGGTTAACAGCATAATGCCCCGTGAGTCATCGGACTCTTACTGGATGTGTTATGATGACTCCTGTGATCTGAAGTTCTCGTTCGACATGGTATCGAAGAAATTGGGGAGAAAGTATTGGCTTGAAGTCGTGTTTGAGTATGACGATGAGCTGAAGCAGCCTGTTTTTTTCCTCTTGGACTCCATAACGTTAGAATCAACACTGTTTGATTACAAATTCAACGGTGAAGCATCTTCCGAAAATATTGAGATTCGGAAAAATTCGTGGGAAGAATTCGTTGGGATGTCACCTCAAAACATGAGAGTGTTAAGATTCAGGGCTTTCCCCAACGATCGGAAGAAGGTTAATGGCGATACACTGAGGCTCTCAGATGCACAAATTTATTTCGGTGATAGCACTTATTCAGTGCTTCCTGAATTGAAATTTGTGATGAACGAGACACAATCATATTTTTTGGGAAAGAGGCCTAAGTAGGTGCCTCAGTCAGAAGAATGCCCTGTCATCTTTAGGCAAGGCCTGAATTTCCGCAGAGGCATCTAGCAACTCATCCAGGTGGTCAAAAAAATGTCTAAGCCTTTTGGCTCTTTTTGTCGAAGAGTAAACATTCTCTTTCCAGTTGATTCTCTTCCTGACTCCTCTTATTTGTACTTCCAGATAAAAACCGGAGGAGGGTAACACCTCCATTGTTGTGGGTGGCTCAAAATCCTCAGGGTAGCCAAAAACATCTATATCTTTTACGATTTGATAGATTTTCGCCTTCTGAGTTTTGGTAAGGGTAAATGATATGGTAGTATCACTGTCATAAGAAATAGCCTGCCGAAAAGTGCCTTCAGAACTATCAATTACCGATCCCTCGAAATGCCAGATAGCTTTAAACTCGAAATCTTCAGGAAGATCTTTCGGGTAGTCAAAACCACTATGGGAGTCGCAACTGCATATGGCAACTATGAAAGAGATGTATAGACAAACCTTCAGGTTTCCAGGACTTTTTAAATACTGAAATGGTAGAGCCTTCATAGGCGATCGGGGCTATTTTCTCTATCACATCCCAATGATCTGCAAGTTTGCCGTTTTTGTACCGGATCGTCCATTATTTCCATTTACTTCCAATTTAAGCAAGAAGTTCGAAGCTTCCCTTACAACTGTGTATTGCTCCTGAATCGGCATGTTAACACAATCTAATAGCTGTAGGAGCCGTATTTGATTGGTTAACAATCGTAATTACCTACCTCTTTGTCCTTCAGGTTTGAAGATAATCTGCCCGTGATTACTTTTATTGGAAAGATGAGTTTGATCGAGGTCTTAACCTTAATTGGTCTGGTGCAGGGTGTAATGCTATCGGTGGGACTGGTGGTAAGAAATAAGGGTAAGAAGAACCAGAACTACTATTTCATTCTGTTGATTACCGGAATCTCATTGGCCCTTCTCGCCAAGCTGCTGTTTTCTGCTGAACGCTATAGTCAATTACCACAGATTTGGTTTGTGGCCGATACAATGGCTTATCTGATTGGGCCTTTATGGTACCTGACCATAAAACGAAGTACGGAACCGAAGATCAAATTTTCCTGGGTAGATGGGATGTTATTATTACCCATACTGTATCACTTCGGCTTTCTGATTAAGATTTTCACCATGTCAGTGGAAGCCTTTGCTGTTTATGAGTCTGGGGCTGACTTTATCCAGAGTTTCTATTGGTTTTCCCTAAGTGTGATCGCAGTGAATGGTGGTTTTCTTTTACGGTCTTATTTTTTTCTCAAGCACTTTAAGGGTAGCTCCTTTCCCCAAACACTTGTCAAAGGGCAGCAGGCTTTGATTACGGTGACGGCATTTTGGTTGGGGAGTTTTATATGGAATGTTTTTGGTGATGGTTCGTTAAACACACAGGCCTATGATGCTGCCTTTATATCCTTATCACTTTTTACTTTTGGTATGGCATTCATGGGCATAGTCAAGCCGGCCTCGTTTTATTTTCTCACCCAAACCTACAATGCCAGCGAAGAATATGCTTTGGAAAAGCTGGCAAAGGATATTCAAAAGCACCTGGAGGAATATCAGAGTTATCTGGCCTCTGACTTTAGCCTGCAACAGCTGGCAACAGATATTAACGCCAATACTGTGTTGACCAGCAAGGCAATCAACAGAAGTCTGAAGACCTCATTTTCAGACCTGGTAAACGAGTATAGGGTCAAGCACTTTCTGGAACTTGTAAAGTCTGATAAGTCCAAAAAATATACACACTGGGCTTTGGCTCAGGAAGCTGGTTTTGGTAATAAAGTGAGTTTCTATAATGCCTTTAAGAAACTGATGGGTACCACACCCAAGGTTTACGTGGAAAGGCAATTCAATTAGTTAATAATTGTAATGACTAACCCATGCGCCTCATTTTCGATGCTTTTTCTCAGGTAATTAGCCTCTCTTTGAGAAACCAATCTGACAAAATGCGAACAGTTTACTATTCAATTCTTATGCTCCTGGTGATGACTTCCGGTCTGTCAGCTCAAGACCTGACTTCCGGAGTAGCCCCCTACAAATACCTTTTGGGAACCTTTAAGGTGACAGTTTACCTGCCTGATGGAAATGGCGATTGGAATGCAGGGGGAGGAGGCACTGCTGACTTTATTACTACACTGAGCGGTACCTTTATTGAAGAAAACATAGCCACAAGTATCGGCTCTTCCACCTTGACCATGAAAAATACCATTGGTGTAGATGGCAGATCAAAAAATCTGAGACTGATCGCCATGGATAAAGAATACAGTACCATGGATGTATATCATGGTAAGTCAGATAATAAGACACTGGTATTTACCAACCTGAAATCGGATGAGGCCTTTGAAACACAGAATGGAGAGTCTTTGTCTTTCAGGCTTACCTATCGCCAACTGTCAGCTAGCAAAAACTCATTGCTTGTAGAATTTACGAAAGATAAAGGCAAGAATTGGTCTCCCTATGCCCGACAGGAATACCTTAGAAAGTAGAGATGTGTTAGCCTATGGTATAGGTGTACTTCAATGCCAGCACATGGGTGATTTCATCAATGGGGGTGCCCAGGGTAGTTTCATAGCGGTAGAAGATACCAAACTCACCCACCTTTTTATACTTGCGCTCTGTGCCGAAAGTAAACCGGATGGAATTTTCAATGCCTGCTGCATCTTTGTTCAGGCCCAGAAAGTACTCTGCGTTGAACTGAGGATCGTACTTCCAGTTTTTAATTTTATAGGTAGCACCGGATCTCCAGCGGAAAAACCTCCGTGAAATATCACCATCTGCCTCTGAAAGCCCCACTTCATTGCGGTGCTGATAGAGCAGGCGATGTTTGAGCTCAAAGCGGTCCATGTCATGTTTGGCACTAAGTCCCAGTTGATATCGGAAATGATCTTCAAAACCCTGTCTGTTACCGCGATTATCATTTCGGGTGATGTAACGTGTGGTTAATAAAAGGTCCAGAAATTTATTCAGTTCAAACTTGATACCCAGCTCGCTATGATAGTTTTTAAGTGCATTGGCGTCATCGTCAAAGCGGATTTGTTCCTCCAGATCGAAGCTCCAGCGATCGTTTAGCTTGTACTTAATTCCGGCTTTCAGCCAAACTTCAAAATCAGTCTGTTGGGCAGTCAGCGGGACACCGACAATCCCCAGTGCAAGCACGATTAATGAAACGCGCAGTATCAACTTCATCCACCTACTTTAAAGTAAATAATCAGCGTGGATATCTGGTTGGCATAATCCACCTTGGTCACCGATACTTTGGTAATATCAAGACCTGTTTTGCTTTTCAGATCATCAATCAGGATATCATAGTTTTCCGGTTTAATATTCTCCAGGGTACCATAGGTAATGTTGCGCTGCTCCAGATGGGCCTTAGAGAGTACATAACGCTCTATCACATAAATGGCTCCCACCACAGCCACATTTACCGTCAGAATTTCGGCATAGCTCATTTTCTTATTCGCCAGAGCATTGATCACCGAAACACCAATGACCACAAAGAGGTAGGTCATTTCCTTTATGTCTACCGTAAGGGTACGGTAGCGGATAATCCCGAAGATAGCAAAGAGACCCAGGGCCATGCCCAGATCGAGCTCGAGTTTTTTAAGCGTAAAGCAAAGAAAGAACACGATGATACTCACCATATAATAAGTGAATACGTACTCTGTCCGTTGGGTGTAACGGTAGTACAATTGCCTGATGATAATGCTGATAAAAGCAAAGTTCAGTGCAAACCGAACCAGCATTTTAAAGAAATCATCATCGAAGAGGGGGATTTCCAGAAACTCCATTGAATCTTTTAACCTGTCAGGTTTACAAGATAAAAGATTATCAGAAGCTCCTAAGCCTGAAAAGTAGCTAATGCGAAATTTATTGAGACTAACCTGGGTTTTGACTCTCCTGAGCACTTTTATAAACCAATGTGCCCTCAGATTTAGCTGATCTTGATCGGTTGAAGACTACACTTTGAATTCCGGGTAGCGTAGTCGTTGCACTGACCAGGCGCTTGTCGCTGATCAACTCAAGTAGTACACCATCCTTGCGCATGAGCCGGATGGAAATACCTCTCTCAGGCAGGTCAAGGTTGTAAGCTTCGACAAAGCCAAATTCAGACTCACACCAGGCTTTCGTTTGTTCAAAGTCCAGGGCCATTAATGAAAAGAAGTAGGGGGTAAGCCCCGTGACAGCCTGGTCTTCGAAGAATTGAACACGATTGCCGTCACTGTCTAACGATACCAAAGAGCGGGTCTTCAGGTTGTTGTCGTAGAAAATATCTCCCCGGAAATCGCTGCCGTTTTCTGTGAGCTTTGCATAAAGCCCGTCAAGATCACTGGTCTTAAAGCCAATCTTAAAAAAGCCGGGCGTCCTTTGTCCATTGGGCTGATCCGCTGGAAGGTTTCCCTGGGTAATGCCTATTTGTGTTAGCTCATTCGTCAGAGTCAAGGATCCATCGCTGATATCGCTGTTAAAGCCCAGGTTTTTGGCATACCATATAGCCAGTGCATCAGGGTTTTCTGAGCTGAGGTGAAATCCGTTGATCTGCAAAGGTCCTCCCGATTCGGAGCTGCAACTGAGCGTACAGGCGATACAAAAAACAGAGAGGAGTGAGATGAGTTGCCGATTCATACCAAGGTGTACGCACCTGAAGATGATACTATAGGCCTCATCGACATAGCGGCTTATAATAAGGTCGAAAAGCTGATTTGTCACGATAAAGCCCTGGACTGAATAAAGAAAGACCATCCGAGGAGATGGCCAATCAAAAGGAAAGAGGAAGGATGTTATATTAACTAATTATTTAGTTTAATGTACACAACTGTGTTGCAACATGCAAAACATTGTGCTTTTAAATTTTCTTAAGGTGCTGAAACTGGTCGTCTGTCGGTTCTGTGTATCTATTGAACGTTTAGTCACGTAAGCGATTACGTGTCGAGATCTTTTTTTTTACTCTCTCTGCTGGTGATCTTTGGTTTATCCCTCAGGGCGCAAAACCTTAACAGTCAGCAGGCTTTAGAGGATATAGAAACTCTGAGAACAAACCTGAAAAAGTATCATTCGGGCTTAAACCGGTTTACTCCCCCTGATTCTATCGACTACTATTTTGACCTGGTAAAATCGCGAATCACTGATGAACAGGAGGTGGCGGATTTGTATAAAGAGGTGACATTTTTACTCAATAAGGTGCGTTGTGGTCATACCCGCACTTCAATGCCTGCTAATGCCAATTTTGGATTTAAGAATCAACACCTGTTTTTACCTGTATCTGTAGCTTACCTGGGTGAAAAGCTATATGTGGATGACTTTCTTACCAATGAAGGAGAGCTCAAAAAAGGGGAGGAGATTCTCACCATCAATGGACTGCCGGTAAGGGAGGTGACCCGCAGGATTTTTGAGCATCATTCCTCGGATGGTTTTATCAATAGCAACAAATACAGGCTTACCGAACTCTTCTTTCGGTACTACTATCAGCTCTATGTTTCTCCTGATGCCGATCGATATGCCCTTACCATCAGAGGTTTGGACGGTGGATTGCGGAGGGTAACAATTTCAGGAGAGAACTGGGAACAACTCAGAGGACTCGACAAACCCTCACCCGAGCGGGCTGTTTTGAATCTTGATCATAGAAAGGATTACAGCTATATGAGAATAGGGACTTTTGGTAGCTATAGTCTCAACAACGCAGGCCTGGATTATGATCAGTTTCTGGAAGATAGCTTTCGGGGGCTGAAGGAGAAAGGGGCTAAGAACCTGGTGCTCGACCTACGCGGCAATGGGGGAGGTGACGATAACTATGGCGCTTTGCTTGTTAGCTATTTTGCGGATAAACCCTTCCGATACTTTGACAGAATAGAGGTAACCGATGCCTACTCCGGTTATGGTTCTGTAAGCCGGTCTGGAGGACGAAATCTAATGACCTCTCACAAGGGCTTGTCAGTCTGGCAACCCAAGGCCAACCGTTTCACCGGGAAAGTTTTCGTGTTGACCGATGGCTGGAGTTTTTCTACCTGTGCCGATGTGGCTACGGTGCTGCATTATCATAAATGGGCTACTTTTTTGGGGGAGGAGACCGGTGGTGGTTATGATGGCAATACAAGTGGCAACTCTCAAACACTCAGGCTGCCACACTCTGGCGTTAATATCAACCTGCCCATGTGGATGTACACTACCGCCAATGTAGGACATTCATTTTATGGCCGTGGTGTGATTCCTGATTATCCGATCGTGCCCAGTCCTCAGCAGTTTATAGCAGGCAGTGATGTGGTGCTGGAAAAAGCAGAGAGTCTGATTGGCAAAAATTGAAGGTTGAATGCCACACGCTTTTACCAGGTATACTCCGGTGGCTCCACACCATTCATTCGTATATAGAGGTTTGATTTTGCTCTGTGGTTGGCCATATGATCCTGCACATAAAAGAGGGCAAAAGCCCGGCTTACCGTGTTACCACTGTGAAACATGACTGTGGTCTCATCCAGCTGAGCTTGTTCAATGGTATAAATCACTTCAGTAGCATAGTCAAAACCTTCCTCCATTAGCTCAATAATCTCCGCTTTGGACATTTTAGAGGCATCCGGCCGAATTGGCTTTACCTCCATTCCCTGTACATAGCGCTTGGTGAGCAGGGGTATGGTATAGGCGATATGCACCATTTGCTCGGCAAAAGTCTTGCTCACCTGGGTGGGTTTATAGCCGTATTTTTCCTCAGGCATGGCTTTGGCTACTGCCAGACAATGCTCTCGGGCTTCCAGCCAGACCGGGAGGTACATGCGTGTGAATTCTGTTTTGGGTGTTGCTTGTTGCGCAGAGGGTTGAATAGCGGTAAAGAGGGTGATGAGTACAAAAAAGAGACGTGTCATTCTGTGAAAATCAGGTGGATACAATCACCTAATTTAATCGAATTCTGATAGTACCCAGGGGAATATGTGCTTTGCAATCTGAAAGTCTGATCATCTAAACCTCAATGGACTGCTGTTTAAGGTCAATCTTCCCCCTGACTGTTATGGTACGGATAGTCCAGTTGACATGATCATCCCAAACAATCAAGCGGTCCTGTTAAGCCACATTAGTTCTTCCTCTCTGTCCATTTCCTTATAGACCTTCTCTCACCACTCCCGCAGCTGGGCAGGGCACACCAGCTATAAGCATAAAAGAAGACAAAGGAGAACTCCTTTTTTCATCATATGCTCAACAGAGATTTTTGCTTGATTACACATGCTTTTAATTGAAAGGTGGCACTGAATTGAATGCTAATGATGTCAGAATGACCAAACAATCGTATGCTTAATAAAATCCATGCGAATTCATTAAGTTAGGTCATATCAGTTTAAGCCTTCTATTATGGATTTTCACAAGTATCTTCTCGCGTTCTTAGGCGCTTTCCTTTTTACAACTTGTTCCACAAACCAGCCTACGGGGCCTCAGGCGGTAGACATTTTGGGAAACCAGGACTACCTGGCTTTTTCTTATGGTGGTTATCGTGAAGTGTCGAGGGACCAGGCTCCAACGGTTGAGGAGTTGAAAGATGATATGCGCATTCTTGCTGCCATGGGGGTGAAGCTGTTGCGGACCTATAATACCCAGCAGTTTGCGCATGCCGCCAACCTGCTCAAGGCCATCAGAAGCTTGAAAGAGGAGGAAATGGACTTTGAAATGTATGTGATGTTGGGCACCTGGATAGAGGCAGAGGGTTCCTGGACCGATCAGGTGAATCATGATGTGGGCAATGAGTTAAATAATAAAGCTGAAATAGAAGCGGCCGTTGCCATGGTCAACGAATACCCTGACATAGTGAAGGTGATAGCCGTTGGCAATGAAGCTATGGTGAAGTGGGCAGCAGGATACTTTGTACAACCAGCTGTGATTTTGAAATGGGTCAATCATCTGCAAGCACTGAAAGATGGAGGCGAAATACCGGCCGAAACCTGGATTACCAGCTCAGACAATTATGAGTCCTGGGGTGGTGGAGCCAACACATATCATTCAGACGAATTGGTAGCGTTGATGAGCGCAGTTGACTTCATTTCATTACATACTTATCCCTTCCACGATTCGCATTACAATCCAGCCTTTTGGGGAGTGCCGGATGCAGAGAAAAACCTAAACCAGGAAACGCAAATTGAAAAGGCAATGGCCAGGGCAGCCGAATACGCCAAAAGCCAGTATGAGGGTACTAAGGCTTATATGGTAAGAAATGGTATAGACAAACCAATACACATAGGCGAAACAGGTTGGGCCACCATTGCAGCTTCGTCCTATGGTGCAACAGGCTCGAAGGCCGCTGATGAACTCAAAGAAAAACTTTACTATGAGTACATGCGCAAGTGGACCAATGAAGCAGGTATGTCGTGCTTCTATTTTGAAGCCTTTGATGAACAGTGGAAGGATAAGGGAAATCCATTGGGTTCGGAAAATCATTTTGGATTGATCAACCTGAAGGGAGAGGCCAAGTATGCCCTTTGGGATATGGTAGACGCGGGTATTTTTGAAGGGCTGACACGTAACGGAAACAGCATTACCAAGAGTTTTGGAGGAGATGCAGCTAGAATGATGGAGACCGTGCTGACCCCGCCTCTTTCGCGCGAACTGGGCATTTTGGAAATAAATACGGTGAACATTAACAGGGGTGTGGGAGTGTCGGTCACAGAGGCTAACTATGTGATTGTGCACAATGAAATGGACCCGACCACCGATGCTACGTTGACTTATCCAAACTCGAAAGTAAAGCTCAACTCATGGGAGGGCACCTGTGGTATAGAAATGGACAGAGAAGGGGTGATTCACCTGACAACCGGTACGGGGGAATGGTGGGGTGCTGCCCTGGAACTTATGGGAGCTGGCGAAAACCTGGCTGAATATACCAATGGCTTTTTGAATCTGGACATCAAAGGCACGAGCAAAGCCCGCTTAAAAGTAGGTTTTCAGACCGGTACTTTTGCAGGTGGCGACCAGGTAAACAACGGGGTGATCTTTGGTCAGTCAGCACCTTATAAAGTTACTGAGAGGTGGCTTTCATACCGCATTCCCATGTCAGATCTGAATCAGGGTGCCAAGCTGGAGGATGTAACTTCAGTGCTTTTTTTCCTGGGTGAGAGCAACTTTGATGGCAAAGATATAGCCCTACGAAATGTCTATTATTCCAAAAATTAGGAATTTGAATCAGCTTTCCACCTCGTGTTTTTCCATTCTTTTTGCTGTTCAGCCGTAAGAAAGGTCCAGGCAATAATTCTGCTTGATTTATTACCCTGGCCCATGGGAATAACCTTGATCTCAAGTGCTTTTACTGCATTCAAAGCCTCTCTGGTTCCTTTAAGGTTAGCCTCCTTTGATACGAGAGTGCTAAACCAGAAGCATGAATCGGCAAACTTCTTACTTTCACGCACCATATCCCGGATAAATCTTCTTTCACCACCATCTGTCCAAAGCTCACTGCCCTTACCACCAAAATTCAGGGTGGGTTTGTCAGTTTTTTTAGCGTTCAGGTTGTTGACCTTGCGCAGAGAAGCTTCCTCAGCTGCCAGGGCTGAGGCATGAAAAGGTGGATTACAAATAGAAAGATCTACCCGCTCTTCTTTTCGCAGAACACAGTAAAAGATGTCTTTGGAATCCGGTTGTAGTCTCAGCTCTACCTTTCCTTTCAGGCCGGGGTTGCCGTCCACTATTTTCTGAGCTGAGTCGATGGAGGTTTTGTCGATATCAGTACCAATAAACGACCAGCCGTATTCATGCTGGCCTATGATAGGGTAAATGCAATTGGCACCGGTGCCTATATCGATGCATTTGATACCGGCTCCGGTAGGTATTCTTCCGAAGTTGCTGGCGCACAATACATCGGCAATATGGTGGATGTAGTCGGCCCTGCCGGGAATGGGAGGGCAGAGGTAGCCTTCGGGAATATCCCAATAGTCGAGCTTATAATGATGCATCAAGAGTGCAGTATTAAGCGCTTTCACAGCCTCCGGTCGGGCAAAGTCTATGGATTCATTACCATGCACATTGAGTGAAACGGAGGAGGCAAGGGGAGGGTGAGCCTTGGTAAGGACTTTGAAATCATAACGGTTTCGATGCTGGCTGCGTGGATGAATTCTTGATTTTTCTCCTGATCCGCCCTTTGACTTTCCGGAGTCCTTAAAGGAAATACTCCGCCTGCTTTTCCTGTTATTACCCATCTGTTATGCTTGTTAGTGCTATTTGCCGATTGATTCAAGGTACAGCTTTTCAACCTTCTCCCTTGCCCAGGGCGTCCTTCTCAAGAATTTAAGACTTGATTTGTATGAGGGATTGTTTGTGAAACAACCAATGTTGATGCGATTCCCCAGTTCCTCAAAGCCATATTGAAAAATCAAGTGCTCGAGAATTTCGGTCAGTTTCACACCGTGCAGGGGATTATTGACTTGCTCACGTTTTGGCTCTCTACGGGTATATTCAAAGTCCATGTGTCGCAAGTTACATGCATCCTGTGGGATATGTAAGCAATGCCGGGCTTATTGTCTTAAAGTCCGGCATTGCAGGTCTGTTTTACCTTTCAGGATCGAGGTACTTCTTTGTTTTGAGGTAGAGCAAGATAGTCACCACCTCATTGATGATAAACAGCAGTCCAATACCAATTATTGCCTGGTCCAGTACTCCTTTTTCCAGCATCAGATACTCTAGCAAAAAGAACATAGGCCCAAAAAGAATATAGGGAAGTAAGAGAGCATAGAGCAGAAACCAGAGCAGCCTTTGCTTGTTCTGAATGGCCTTGTAAGCCTGAATCAAAGGGGGGACACAAATAGCCCAGACCAGTATGATGACAATCCAGGTATTGACCGTGGTATAACCAAAAAGCTTGCCGGTAGCATAGAGCTCATCATTAAAACCCATGATAGGGCCAAGCATTCTTTGAACAGGCATTTGCGCGAAAATCATAGCAAACCCCAGGTGGCTGTGGAAATTCGACTTGTTTGCTCTGAGCATAGCCATGCCCACATACATCATAATAAAGGTGAAGACAGGCCCGGCATAGGTGGCCAGGTAGCTGATGTTTTCTCCTTCGCAGGCTGTTGCAAAAGAGTTGAAGCTTTTAACGCCCCAGGCTCCACATACCAGATAACCGGCAAAGTGATGAACCAGCTCATGCAGGGAGGCATAGAGCATGCTTATGCAATAAAGGGCAATACAGTATTTGAGTGTTAGTTTGAGTTTGACCATGACCTTTTTAGGTCATGGGAGGAGAAATGTTCAGAGAAGGTTGCAGCCGGGCTATCTCACAGGGAAGATGATGAATTTATCATGGATATCTCTTTTGGGAGTATCTCCGATTTTGTTCAACGCCTCATGAAGTTCTTTCAGGTCTGTTAAATATAGGGGAAGCTTCTGCTCTTGCGGATGGTATTTACTTCCCATTGGGTAATCCTTACCGTCATTGACTGACATTTCTATGTGGTTGCCCAGAATATACTTTATCGGATTGTCTGCTGCGAAAGCCACTAGTTTGGATATGCTGGACCTGAAACTTGCCCAGTCGGCCACGTACAATCTGCCAGGGTAAAAAGTGTCCCCTGTGAGCATGATTTGTGTGTTCCTGTCATAAACAGCTACCGAAGATTCCTGGTGACCGGGAATAGGGATAATATCCAGCTTTCGGCCACCTAAATCAACCGTAACATTCTCATCCGGCCAATTATTGATGTAAAAAAAAGAGGCGACCTCTTCAGGCTGCAGGCCGACTACAGTAGTTCGGGCTTTACCATTGAACTGAGCATCTGCTGCTTTATGGTCACCGTGATTATGTGTGTGAAGCACTACCAACTCCATTGATGTGTTATGCTCCTTGTCCCAGTTGTCGATCAGTCTTCTTACAGTTTTGTAAAGAGGGAATTTTTCTTGCTCTTTTGTAGCCCCGGTATCTGTGAGCAGGGCTTTTTCTTTCCCCAGAAAGAGGTACATAAAAGGAGCTTCGAAGTGTGTGCACTTGTTTTGTCGTAAAATCCAAGTGTTGCTGTTGTACTGTACTATCTGTATCGGATCGTCCGTGTTGACACTACAGTCAGCAGAGCCATGAATCCACTTTTGTTCTTCAAGATTGACCGATTGAGCAAAAGAAACAGAACAGATCGCTAATAGCGCGAGCGCTGTAATGAAAGAGCGGAGTTTAAATCTTTGCATAACTAAGAATTCAGAAGACCCTTTTAATATAGGTCAATTCTCAGCAGATTCTGGCAACAAATGGTTTAATGTGACCAACGCCTCTAAAAAGTCCAGGCCAGCCTTAGGTTAAGGTCAAGTTTCAACACTCGTTCGGAAACCTTCCTGTTGGATGAGTATTCGAGATCCAGACTTTGATAGTCACGACCGCTGTGAAAAAGACCTTCAATATTGTTGACGTTGAGGTGGTCAACTTCTCTGTAGCGGATACCGGCTCCGGTATATGCCTCTAATACCAAACTAGAGGTGATATATTGCTGAATCCCAACACGTAGGGTCATGGTGAAAAAGGCTTTGTCCACCGTCACCATTCTGGGGAAATAGTCGTCCCGATCCCGAGTCAGGTACTCATTATCACTTGGCATGGTGTAAAAGAGCTCCGCTTCATGCCTCTTTTTCATTCCCTCAAGGGCAAGAGCATAATACCATCGACTGTTTTTATAATTGGTCTTATAATACTTCAGCTCAAAACCGGCCATAAAGCCATCGGTATCGCGCGCATATTCGTTATCTCGACTGGTCAGGACAGCAAAGTGGTACTCGGTAGATAGCCTGTTGCCATGAAGCCGCTCATAGCCCAGTTCCAGACCGGGATGAAACGTACTGAAGAGGGAGAAAGGAGTGAGGTTGATTTTATGCTTTGGCCAAAGCAGGCTATCTGTTTTCGACTTTGACGGTTTAACCTTCTTGATTTCAATCCTTTCAGCCCTGTCTGCTACTGTTTGGGCTCGGAGCGGTATGAGTCCGAAAAACAGACTTAGTAATAAGGTTGAGAGTACTACTTTAATATGCATCAGGCCTTGTTTCCATAGGGATGCACTTCAGAGTAAAATGGTAACAGAAATGTTTTAATATCTCTTCATAAGTCCATTCGCTCACAAACCTATTTCAAGACGGCCATTAACATACCGACAAAGCAATCAGGGTTGTTTGATGAAAACGATGGTATCTTCTCCTTCAAAATTCTCTGGTCGACTTCCGGTGTATCCCAGGGCGAGTTTCATGTTGTTATCGTCAATAAACTCCAGGATTCCTTTCAGACGTCCCATTTCTACATCATCTGCCAGTTTATATATGACAAAATCAATCTCCACGGGGGCACTTTGATAGTTGATCTCAAAGAGCATATAAACCTCTATACCTCTGATAACAGCAGATTTCCCGCCCATGACCTCCCCGTTAGCTTTCAGGGTGGCGTAACCTTCTTTATCCAAAATCAAATAGCCAATGTCAACACCATCATCTCCTTCCCAGGTACCAAGGTGTTTGGTTTCCTGGTTTTGAGGGAATTGGAATAGGAGAAAGGAGAGAATTAAAGTGAATCTGATCATGGGTTTATCTGGTTAAGACCTACTGTTTAAAGCCGTTTTCGGTGATAAAATGTCTATATCATAATTCGGGATTAAGTGCCTGTATTAATCTCAGCGGCAGAAAAGTCCTCCGGTGGGATAGGTATTCCATAAAACCTGCTAAGCATAGATATTTGTCCTATATGGGTCAAAATATCCGATAGAGGCCCCTGAAGGAGCTTTTTTGCATAGTTTACCGGTAGCTCATTTTTGGAAAGCACCTTATCTAAAACCTGTATCTCTTTAAGAAAACGCTCTGCTTCAGCTTTAAACCCAAGTTGTTCAGGCTTTTCCGCAGGTCGAGATTCCTCTTGAATAAATACCCTGGTAGCCTTTAGCACCTGGTACATATGATTTAGGATTTCATCCGGAGTGCGACTTCCTTTACCAAGACTAAGGGTTCCAAAGCCATCATCGGCATTTTTAACAGTTTTACGAAATCGGTAATTGATAGTGGAGAGGGTATGCCTCAGGTATTCATTGGTCATTTGCTGCGAAATTAAGCTTACCGAAAGATACATGAATTAACAGACCGTGTGGTTGAAAGTACGGAAGGATTGAATTAATTGAATTTCAATGGTTCCCATTAAGCCGCTTTGCGTTGTTAATAGCGATATCCACTCTTAAAAGTGAGGGACGTCTCCATCAAAGTATTTCTGAATGAAAGACCCAAGATACAATCCCCTCATACTTTTAAGCTTTTTGTTAATTGCTGTTTTCTCTTGTGGAAGCAATGATGATTTGCCAGAGAGCGCACCATACTGGGAGGCGGTAGAGCCGGCTGCGGTAGGATTAGATGCCACTGTATTAGATGATCTCAGGGTGAAAATCGGAAATAACGAGCTGGGAAAGGTCAGCAGTTTAGTGATTATAAAAGATGGTAAACTGGCTTATGAGTCCTACTTTGGAGGGATGGATGCCGATACTCCGCATCTCAACTACTCTGTGACAAAGAGCATCAGTGCTATGGCCATAGGTGTTCTCTTTGACGATAGCAAAATCGTGGAGCTGGACGTACCGATTCTGAGCTTCTTCCCTGATTATCCGCTCAATACACTGTCAAACCCCGACCAGAGAAAACAGGATATCACCTTACGTCAGACCTTACAAATGCGAGCTGGTTTTGACTGGGACGAATTGGGTGTGCCATATACTTCTTCGGCAAACCCTGCGGTAGAAATTGTGGGCACTAATGATTGGATCAGGTATGTACTTGATAAGCCTTTGTCCACCGATCCGGGCAGTCGCTTTGCCTATAACAGTGGTTGTACCATGCTGCTCTCCGGGGTTATCAATCAACTGACCGGGGAAACGGCCTCGGCTTACACCAAAGAAAAGATACTGGACCGCTTGCAGATCACAAATTACGAATGGCAGGAGGGACCCAACGAAATTTCAAACACCGGTTTTGGAATTAGCCTCAGGCCTCGTGATATGGCCAAGATCGGTCAGCTCATGCTGAACAATGGAGTTTGGGAGGGGCGACAACTGCTCTCCGGTCGCTGGATAGCCGCCACTTTTGAGCCCTACACTCGTTTTCAGGGAGGCTATGGTTATGGCTATCAGTGGTGGAATAAAACCTTTACCATCAATGGCCTAGAGAAGATCATACCTTATGCCCATGGTTATGGAGATCAGATGATCTATGTAATCAAAGACCTGAATATGGTGGTGGTACTCACCGGAGAAAACTATAACGGAGAGCAATCTTTCGAAGAAAACATTATTCAGGACTTTGTGATTCCTGCAGCGGGGTAAAAGAGATTTCTACTTTTGGTATCAGTGGTCATCAGAAAGTAACCTTTGTACTTACCGAAACATGTTAAAAACCACCTGATACACCAGCTTAACCCGGGTCAAAAAGCCAGATGCAGACTGCTCGAACAGTTTTTATCTTTTGACGCATCGTCTATGACCACGATACCCCATCTCCACATATCAATAGTATAATTTACGTCCTTGTCAGCTTTAATAATGGCCCAGGCTTCTTTCATCCCCTGACTCCAGTTGATATCGTCAAAAATAAATATGACCGGTCCCCTGGTTCTGGTCTTGAGTTGTTGGAAATAGTGTAGAGTCGGGTCTTTCTGATGATTTCCATCGATAAAGGCCATGTCAAAAAGAATATTGTCAGACATAAGTTTAGGAAAGGTCTCATCATAAAGCCCCTGAATCACTTGAAAGCGATCCTCACTGGCAATTGATTTGAAATTATCGTTAGCAATTTCACAGGATTTGGGAAGGCCTTCCATAGTTACAAAATAGCCATCCTGTTCCGAACTGAGGCCTTCCAATATATAGCTGCCAGACACCCCTAGATTGGTGCCAATTTCAAGAACATTTTTAGTCCCCGGATGCTTTGAAAGGTTGTATAAAAACTGACACCATTTTGTGGTTGACGAGGCTTTCACGCTTTCACTTACTTTTTTTTGCATATCGAGCCCGAAAATCTCGTAAGAGATTAAACTCTGGTCAGCCGATAGCCTTTGGCGATACTCCTCACATCGGGCAAAGCTCTTATGGTCATCTTCTTCGTACTGATTGGCTTTGACCTGATTGAATGCATCCAATACCCTGTCGAGTGTAGGGTTTTTGTGGGTATAGAGCCTTTTGAGTTGAGATTCTTGTTTTAACCTTCGCTGCAAAATAATGGCGTGTTTTCTAACCTTGTTGAGAAGCATGAATTATTGTTTGAAATCAATCGAAAAAGTAGAGAGTATTCATCACGGACAAAGGAAATAGAAAACAGGTTGGCCTGAGCTGATTTAATGATTTTTTTGAATTGAATTTGCTTCAATTATTGGTAATAGTCGATTTCTCGTTTCCAGACCGTTTTTACTTCTTTCTTGGTAGCAATGTGTTTGTTACGGATCTCCACCTCCAGCCAGTTGCCATGATCGTCTCTTTTAATCACCTTGGTTTGATAATGAGTAACCATTTCTCCCTGGGCAAAGGATATTACATGCTTAACCGGAAGATAATCCTCATCTAGCGTGGTCGTAATCGTTGACTTATTTCTGATTATTATCTGCTGCCTTTTCTGTTGATCGAAGTATCGCTTGAGTAATTCAGTCTTTTCGTTGGTCTTTCGGGTTTCGATCAGAGTATCTCCACTGTGAACATATTCACTCAAGCCAATGATCTCATCATTTTTTTCAATTCTTGATAAAATCAGTTTACCATCATCATCATACTGGTATATTGTTATGATAACGTTCAGCAGTTTACCTTCCCAGATGTTTTTTCTTTTTCCCTGGATGTTACCGTTTTCATAAAAGGCGCGGAACAGATCATACTTTGTTTGCCCCTCTACTTTTTCCATGATGGTTTCAACTTTCCCTTTCAGGCCGAGCTGAGCCAGGTCCATATACTGGGCAGGCAAAGAGTATGTCAGAAAAAGGCCTAAGAGCAAATAGCATGTTCTCATAACGAAGAAGATCTGTTTTCTGCAAATTAGTCAATGGCTGTAGAGATGCTAGGTTTATTTTACCTTATGTATAAGGATTAAAACCTTCGAAGTAGAAGTGAGTCAGTCGCTATAAATAAGTATTAACCACAGAGAATCAGACTGATTATAATTGGCTGATGGACGATCTGGGAAGCCTACTCTATCAAGCAGGCTTTCTCTATCCAATTATCAAATGTCTAAAATCTAAATCTACAGCCTTAAGGCTGTCGTCTGCCTACCATGGACCATTATGCATCTCTCAACACCTCAACAGGGTTTCTGTTGGCTGCTCTTAAGGACTGAAACCCTATAGTCAACCAGGCCAGCCCTAACGAACCTACTGCTGCTATGGCAAAGACCAGGGGAGTGATGGGGGTCTTATAGGCAAAGTTCGTCAGCCAATTGTCAACAAAGAGGTAGGCTATTGGGCTTGCGATGAGCAGGGCCACAAGAATCAACACAGTGAATTCAGCGGTGAATACATACATCAAGCGGTAAACAGATGCTCCCAGCACTTTTCTTACACCGAGCTCTTTCTTTCTTTGTTCTGCAGAGAAAGCAGCTAAACCGAATAGCCCAAGACACGCAATGCTTAAGGCCATTGCTGTGAATACGTTGAGTACCTGACCCATCTGTTGTTCTGTTCTGAAATGGGCTTCAAAGTTCTGATCCATCAGAGAATACTCGAAAGGTACTCCTGGATTAACATCCGATAATTTGCTTTCAACATCTTTCAAAAGAACCGATAAGTCCGATACCTTTTGAACAAAGTTCTTGTCTAGTCTCATGGAAATAAAATCACGTCCACTTTCCCACATTCTGTCATTGTCTTCATGAACAATCAGCAGTGGACCAATTTCATACTTCACAGAGTTAAAATTGAAATCTTTGACAACACCGATTACCTCGAAAAGCATCACTTCATCAGCATCTACGAAAGTAATCTGTTTTCCAATGGGTGAATCTTCAGTATAATTTTCCTTAATGCCCCAGCCTAAATCTCTGACAGCGGTCTCATTTAGAATGATTTTGTATTTGTCGGTCTCTAGTGATTTATCAAAACTACGTCCGGTTGAAAATTCTAAATCCAATAAATCCAGATACTCTTCGGTGGCTCTCAGCCTGTTGAGGTTTATGCCTTTATTTTCCTTATCATCAGCCGGTTTATAATTATCTTCTCCCCATATGTTAGGAGGGACAGCATCTGAAAGGCCGATTTCTTCAAAGGCCGTATTCGACTTCAACAGGGTTTGAAAAGTTTCTTTATTGTTATCGCTTAGCAACTCAATGTTATGAATCTGCAGGATGTTGTCTTTATCAAAACCCAGGTTTTCCTTAGAGGCATAGTCCAATTGCTTCTGAACAAACATGGCCGAAATAATCAAGGCAATAGTAATGGTGAATTGGAAAATAACCAGCCCATTCCTAACGGATTTTCCTTTGAAACCAGCACTTAACTTTCCTTTGAGTACTTCGATTGGGTTAAAGGACGACAGATAAAAGGCAGGGTAGCTGCCCGCTGCGATTCCCAGAAATAGTATAAACCCTGCTAAGAAGCTTATGAATAAGGTATCAGTTAGTTTATCATGGAGGGAAAGACGGGTATTGGCCAGTGTATTAAATGCGCTGAGTGATACTTCCGTGGCTACCAGGGCAATGATAGTACTCACTAGCACAAACATTACTGACTCAAAGATGAACTGTCTGATGAGTGCCCTTTTTTGGGACCCTAGTGTCTTACGGATACCGACTTCTTTAGCACGATTTGCCGAACGAGCGGTTGACAAATTCATGAAATTGATGCTTGATAGTAGCAAGATAAGTAGCCCTACAGCCCCGAATATTCGAACATAGACATAGTCACCAGATGGACCAAACCTGTTACCGCTTGATGAGGATTGCATATAAACATCTCTGACAGGCTGCATGTATAAGGTCCATTCTTTGCCCTCAACAAATTCATCGAAGGTTTTTCCAAGCGCACGTGTTCCCGCCCATTTAGGTGGTATTTTCTGTATTTTAGCCTCTAATGCCTGCATATTGGTGCCCGAACGCACCAGACCATAAGTACCAAACGTTGTCCACATCCATTGAAACTCTCTTCTTTTAATATGAGGGTAACTGCTCATAGAAGTGAGCATATCAAACTGGATATGTGAATTGGCGGGCAGATTCGCGGCAACTGCAGTGACGATGAAGGATCTTGACTCGCCTCTTTCTTCATCGATTTTTAACGTTTTACCGATAGGATCTTCGTCACCGAAATATTTCAACGCGATTTCTTCTGTGATCACCACGCTTAGTGGATTCAATAGTGCCTGATCAGGACTTCCCTTTAAAAGGGGGAAGGAGAAGATGTTGAAGAAATTTTGTTCCGCAATCAAAATGCTACTCTCTCGAAATAAGACAGGATTGCCTGTATCTGATTGATAGGACACTAATTGTCTTCCAGGAGATTGAAGTCTTGTTACTTCTTCGAATTCGGGTACATCAGACCTTAGTGCTACGGCTAAGTTGGGACCGGTTGAACCAAACTGCTCACTCCAATCACCCCAGACAAAGGGTTGGTTGATTCGATATATTCGATCTCCTTTTTCATGAAAACTGTCATAAAACATTTCATCGAAAACATAGAGCCCGATAAGAAGTGATGCGGTTATGCCAATGGATAGACCGAGGATATTAAGCAATGAGAATTGCTTATGGCGGATGGCGTTTCTCCAGGCAATTGTGAACATATTTCTCAGCATGGCAAGTCAGTTTTAAAAAGTACGTGGGCACTAAGTCAAAAAGAATGCCAAGCGAAAAAGTGCGATTGGGGTGTCTGAAGTAATTTTTTTAGTGGTTTGGTGCTGTTCTGGTGTTCTCAGAAGAACGCTAATGTTCGCTGACGGGCGTTAGAAATCTATCGTGAAGAACTTTCTAAAGGTATTGAATCTGTTTTATCAACTGAGTTTGAATTACACGGGATTGATAACATCGGTAGACCGAAGCTGTGCTATCAGAGTCATAGGTCCGGAGAACCTGCGACAGAAAGCCATACCATAAGTAATTGACCCATTGCAGCTTGCTCATAAGCAGGGGTCATTCGAGGTCGAGGTTGTTAATATGCTAAGCAAGGCTTTGATTGCGTGGAGTGGGTAACAAAGCTCTGATCAGTGAACCTTTATAAAAGTGT
This sequence comes from Roseivirga sp., assembly GCA_021404565.1. Lineage (GTDB taxonomy): Bacteria > Bacteroidota > Bacteroidia > Cytophagales > Cyclobacteriaceae > Roseivirga. The sequence continues at coordinate 205,126 of JAAWWF010000029.1, forward strand.
AATTCAACCAGATGATATTAATTTAATTCCATTCCCTTTTAACTAACCAGGTCGTTATGAAAACTGTCAAATTATTAATCGCTCTGTTCTGTCTTTTTGCTACACAAAGCGCTATGGCACAGGAAAAAGGAGACATCAACCTCTCAGCGGGCTTCTCAGGAATGCATTTGGACAATGCGTTGGGTCTTGCGGTAGGAGCTGAGTATATGTTTGCTCAAAAGTTTGGTGTGGCGGCAGGCTTACTCTATTCAGAGGCAAGCAATACCAATCCGGTTCGTTTTGAGTCTCTGCTGAGTCTTGATTTTCGCTATTACTTTCTAAAGAAGGGGATTAGTGCTTATGCCTATTCTGGCTATGGTATTCATCAGGCTCAGGGCTTAGTTTCACCATTTGATGGAATCAGGAACTTCCACAGCGCTACTTTTGGTGCGGGAGTAGAGTATGGAGTAAGTGAAAATCTTAATGTATATCTGCAGAGCAAAGGCTGGTACAATGAAGAGGGGAGTTTTCAGACTTTTAACCTGGGGGTGGCTTTCAGGTTGAAGAAGAAAAAGTGACAGACTTGGCTTTCTTGCATCCAACGCCCAAAGGAAGAACGTTTTTGCGAAAGGGTTGCCACATTTGAGATAGAAACCTTCCTTAAACGACTCATTTCAGTTGTTTTACCTCTTGCGCTTGAACCTTGAAGATCGAAAAGGATGGACAGAGTCCATTTTTTCATTAGAGTCACAGGTTCAGAGAACCTGCGAGAGGGCTATTAAACTCACAGGATTTTTTATAAAAAAAAGAAACCCGCCTAGGCAACTATCTTTGTTTTTTGTACATTACATGGAGTCTGAAAAACGACTTTTTTAATTAAGGCATGAGACGTCTGATACCCAAAAAAGATGCCTCAGAATGAAGCTTTTATTAAAATACATTTCTAAATTATTTAACTCATTAGTCCTAGTTTTTGATTACTCTGAACAACTGACCTTGTTGCTCATATTGATTGTTTTTGTCTTCTTTCTTGAAAAATCTAAGCTCAAAGAGGAGGTAAATCTGAAAAATGTTCAGGAGAACAAACCGAAGAAGAAGTCAGGTAATAAGAAGTCAAATAAGAAAAAAGGGAAGAGGAAAAAGTGACTTCGTTTGTTTAGCATTGGGGAAAACTCAATAAATTACTCAGAGTTCCATTCCAAAGTTGCTAATCTATGTGTGCTGCGGAAATTTCCTCTTAGAAGGGGTGAAAAACAAAAAGCCCATCCTCCCGATAGGTATCGGGATAGGACAGGCTTTTAAATCTATTATCTAAAGTCTATAATCTATGGTCTATCGACCATTAACTATCGACTAATCAGCTTCGCTGATTACATCATACCGGGCATTCCACCACCGCCCATTGGAGGCATGGCAGGAGCAGCTTCTTCTGGCTGATCAGCTACTACACATTCGGTAGTAAGCAGCAATGCAGCAATAGAAGCAGCATTTTCAAGTGCCAGACGGGTCACCTTGGTAGGATCAATCACACCGGCAGCAATCAGCTCTTCGTACTTGTTCTCACGGGCATTATAACCGTAATCGGCTTTACCATTCTTCACTTCATTCACCACTACAGAACCTTCGCCACCAGCATTGGCAACAATAGTTCTCAATGGAGACTCAACAGCAGTTCTGATAATGTTCACACCAGTTTCTTCGTCATCGTTTCTGGCCTCTACTTTATCGAGTGCAGCAGCAGCTCTGATCAGAGCAACACCACCACCGGCAACTACACCTTCTTGTACAGCTGCTCTGGTTGCGTGCAATGCATCGTCAACTCTGTCTTTCTTCTCCTTCATTTCTACTTCAGTAGCAGCACCTATATAAAGGATGGCCACACCACCAGAAAGCTTAGCCAAACGCTCTTGTAGCTTTTCTTTGTCGTAGTCAGAAGTAGTGTTTTCAATTTGCTGAGTAATCTGGCCTACTCTTGCTTCGATATTTTCTTCAGTGCCTGCACCGTCAACAATAGTCGTGTTGTCTTTGTCGATGTTTACTTTCTCTGCAGTACCCAGGTATTCGATCGTAGCGTTTTCCAGCTTGTAACCTCTTTCTTCAGAAATGACAGTACCACCGGTCAGGATGGCGATGTCTTCCAGCATTGCTTTTCTTCTGTCACCAAAGCCAGGAGCTTTTACAGCAGCAATTTTGAGAGAACCTCTGATTTTGTTTACTACCAAAGTAGCCAGGGCTTCACCATCTACATCTTCCGCGATGATCACAAGTGGCTTACCGCTTTGTGCTACCGGCTCCAGTACAGGAAGTAATTCTTTCATTGAAGAAATCTTCTTGTCATAGATAAGGATGTAAGGGTTCTCCAGCTCAGCTTCCATTTTCTCCGTATTGGTTACGAAGTAAGGAGAGAGGTAACCTCTGTCAAACTGCATACCTTCTACAGTTTTCACTTCAGTTTCAGTACCTCTTGCTTCTTCTACAGTGATCACACCGTCTTTGCCCACCTTGTCCATAGCATCAGCAATCATAGCACCGATCTCTTCATCGTTGTTGGCAGAGATAGTACCTACTTGCTTGATTTCGTTATTGTTCTGGATAGGTTTAGACTGAGCGTGAAGATCAGCAACAACAGCAGAAACTGCTTTGTCAATACCTCTCTTCAGGTCCATTGGGTTAGCACCGGCTGCTACGTTTTTGATACCTGCACCGAAAATAGCCTGAGCCAATACGGTAGCGGTAGTAGTACCATCACCAGCGCTGTCAGCAGTTTTAGAAGCTACTTCTTTTACGAGCTGTGCACCCATATTCTCGATACCTTCAGCAAGCTCAATTTCTTTTGCTACAGAGACACCATCTTTGGTTACTGTAGGAGCACCGAATTTCTTATCGATAATTACATTTCTTCCTTTAGGACCGAGGGTCACTTTTACTGCGTCTGCCAAAGTATCAACGCCTGTTTTCAGGCGATCTCTGGCGTCTGTGTTAAAGAATAAATCTTTAGCCATTTCTTTAAATTTTTTAGTTCAGATTGGGGATTAAACAATTGCAAAAATGTCAGACTCTCTCATAATGAGATAGTCTTTGCCTTCTACAGTGATTTCAGTACCAGCGTACTTTCCGTAGAGTACAGTGTCGCCTTCTTTTACCGTAAGAGGCTCATCTTTTTTACCTGCACCAGCAGCTACTACAATACCTTTTTGAGGCTTTTCTTTGGCAGTATCAGGGATATAAAGACCAGAGGCAGTCTTCTCTTCAGCAGGTGCCGGCTCAACAAGCACTCTGTCTGCAAGTGGAGTAATGTTTACTTTTGACATTGTCTATTAAAAGTTAATTGTGAATACAAATATCTGGGAGCTTCTCAGCATAGAGTGTGCCAAGCCGTAATCGTGCATTTTTGTCAGTCTTTTACCTGAACTGCCATGGCTTTTATGTCAGTATCCCTGCCAATCTTTCATTCCTAAATGGCCGATCTGTCTGAAGTTGGTTTACGGGGTGAAATATCATTTACCACAGGAATTCGTTATATTCTATACCAACATCGAAAACAGGTATATGGAAAAACTGGATAAAGACTGGATCACCAACGGACTCATTGATTTTGAATATAAAAAGTATGTCTTACTAGCATACCTCAAACATGTACAAAATAACTTTGACCAGGCCAGGCTCTATCCGTTTCTGTCAGACCTGATAGCACACTACCAGGATGTACAATCTTTCAAGAGTAGAAAGACCCTGCTCAAATCCGGCTTTCCCAAGGAAATTACCAAGATTGACCTGGAGCAGATTAAGCTCTCTTATGAGGCCATGACACAGGAATCTGAATTAATGGAGGCACTGGAAGAGATTGTGGAATATGCCATTCCTGAAATGAAGAGTACCCTGGGCTTGGGGAAGGAACTCTATGATACGGTGGAGTCGGATCTGCAGATAGAACCTGTTGGAATTGTTCCCCTCTATAAGGATGAGGGCTATGTGATGCTGGAAATGGCTCCTGGTAAGAAGACAGATATCTATCAGTATAAGATCTCAAAATTTGTATTGTCAGGGGAGGGCTTCAGAAGCATCTATCTTAGGCTGATCAAATCTATAAGACGAGGACTGGGAGAGACCTTTGAGGGCATTAAACTCGGCCTGATAAAAAGCTACCAAAACATGCCGAATCCTGCCACCTTCTTACTCCAGGCACATAAGCCTTATCCTGTAAAAGAGACGGTAGTACCCGTTGCCAAAAGACTCGTGCTCCAAACGGTGAGCCAGATGGAGTAACGAATCTGACAGCGTCCTGTCGGGCAAAAATAAACTCTGCGAGTTTGTCACCCTCGCGGGTCAATAGTCATCTATCGGGTAAACTTTCCTATTGCCTATGAAAAAGGTTTACCTGATACTCTTACTCACGCTTTGCTACTCTGCTCATGCTCAAAATACCGGCTTTGGATTTAGACTGGGCGCTAACCTGTCCAAGGTTGTCGATATAGATGAAAAGGCGGAGTCGAAGTTGGGCTTTCATGCAGGTGTTTTTTATAATTTCAAACTGACCGTAAGATTCCATTTAAGGCCGGAGGTAGAATACTCCTTACAAGGAGCTAAAGATGAAATTGAGACAGTAGACGCCAACTTCAACCCCATTAACCTAAAGTTCAAAGCAAACTATAACTACGCGAATTTCCGGCTTTTGACTGATTTCCAAGTCCTTGGCAAACTAAGCCTTCAGGTCGGGCCTCAGTTTGGTATACTCACCCTGGCTGAGCTAAAGACGGATAGGTCGAAGGAAAATCTAACAGATGATCTGACTTCAACAGAACTGGGCATTGTCTTGGGGCTTGGGTATAGGCTTTCAGGCTCCTTTGACATTAATTTCAGGTATAACCTGGGGTTGACGGATTTGATAGATGAGTCTGCCCGAAACAGTGTTTTTCAACTAGGGATCGGCTTTTTACTCATTAAGTGAGAGAATTGAAGAGAGCTTGATGTGGACCAGTCTGTATTTCTAAGGAGTCTTACATCTGGTTTTTTTAATTATTGTTTAAGAGGTAGGATTCAACTGCTCCATCACTAAACTTCTTTGTCGCTTTTTTCCGGCCAAAAAGTAACCCAACCGTGCCGGCCGTACTTAGGTACTAAGGCAGGCCGGAACCCTTTCCGATAACACCAAATCCAAGGCTGGTTTTTACGCACAGGTCCTACGCGTACCAAATCCAACCAGCTTGTATTTCGCGCTGTTATCGGCCTAGCCACCCTCCTGGATGTAATGGAGTTCATAGGCCATAAAAGTAAAGCACATTCAAAACAATTAACTCCTCTCCCAACTTTGTAGATTGATCCCTCCGCGCTAATGAGGTTGAAAACCCTGATTAAACAAAAAAGGCTGTCAATTGACAGCCTT
>JAAWWF010000004.1 GCA_021404565.1 Roseivirga sp.
ACCAATAACCAATAACCAAAAATGCGAGTACTAAAATTCGGAGGCACATCAGTAGGAAGCGTAGAAGCCATAAAACAGACAGGCGAGATTATTCGCAGCACGGCCAACGAAGATCAGATTGTGGTGGTGGTATCTGCCGTAGGAGGTGTTACCAATCAGCTGATAGCCCTTGCCGACCAGGCGGCTCGAAGAGACAGAGCTTATGAGGAATCACTGACTAAGCTCAAGGTACTGCATGCCGAAATATATGCTGAGTTGACAGGGACAGAAGATGAGGGCTTTATCGACAAGCTTTTCACCCAGCTGGCAGAGATGTGCAAGGGCATTTTTCTGTTAAAGGAATTAACGGCACGCACCTCTGATTATATCCAGAGTTGTGGGGAACGACTCTCTTCGCACATCATCTTTCATTACCTGAAAGGGCAGGGAGTTGAGATTCAGCTTTACGATTCGCGCGACTACCTGATCACGGATAAAAACTTTGGTCATGCCAATCTGCTTTGGCCTGTAAGCCGTGAGCGATTGACTACCATTAAAAAGACTATGTCGAAGGTGAGTTTGTTCCCTGGATTTGTGGCTTCTACAGAAGACAGAGAAACTTCGACCTTAGGCCGGGGAGGCTCTGATTTTACGGCTTCACTGCTGGCAAATATGCTGGGTGCCGATGGTCTGGAAATCTGGACCGATGTGAACGGATTGATGACCGCAGACCCCCGTTTGGTCAAACAAGCCCATTTATTGGAGCATGTGTCATATGAAGAAGCACTGGAACTGTCCCATTTTGGAGCAAAGGTGCTATATCCTCCAAGCATTCAACCCGCCCTTGATAGTGGTATTCCTATCTGGGTAAAAAACACATTTGATCCTCATGGTCCCAGCACCAAAGTGACCAAAGAATGGGATCAGGAAAAGCATCTGATCAGAGGCATTTCCAGCATCAAAGAAATAGCATTGCTCACATTATCGGGCAATGGCATGGTAGGTATTCCCAGCTTCTCTTTCAGGCTTTTTAAGGCCTTGTCTGAATCCAGGGTTAATGTAATTCTCATTACCCAGGCCTCCTCTGAACATTCCATCTGCGTAGGCATAGCGAGTGCTGATGCGGGCATGGCCGCTGAGGCGGTAAGTCGCGAATTTGAAACAGAGCTGGAGCTTAGAAAGCTTGATCCGGTAGCTGTAGAGAATGACTTGTGTATTCTGGCCCTTGTGGGTTCTAACATGCGAGACCAGGTAGGCGTTAGCGGGCGTATGTTTAATACTTTGGGTACTAATGGTATCAGTGTGAAGGCTATTGCTCAGGGCTCTTCGGAGCGTAATATTTCAGCGGTAATCCATCAGTCAGATTTGAAAAAAGCGTTGAATACACTTCACGAGAGTTTCTTTTTGTCTGATGTAAAGAAAATCAACCTCTTTGTAGTGGGAGTGGGGAATGTTGGCAGGGCATTTTTAAGCCAGGTGCAAAAGCAACAGCGTATGCTTATCAAAGAGTTTAGTCTTGACATTCAGGTGGTGGGTATCGCCAATTCGCGCAAGGCTCACTTCGATGAACAGGGTATGGACTTAAATCACTGGCAGGATTCCCTGGCGAATGGCCAGGATGGTAACATTGAGGGATTTGTGGACCAAATGAAGTCCATGAACCTGAGGAATAGTGTTTTTATTGACATTACAGCCGCTAAGAGTATTTCCGAGGTGTATCAACAATTGCTGGAGTCCAGCATATCTGTGATTACCCCGAACAAAATTGCCGCTACCCGGGAAATGTCTAAATACCTGGCGCTCAAATGGGCTACCAGGAAATATGGCAGTCAGTTTTTGTTTGAAACCAATGTAGCAGCTGGTTTGCCAGTGATATCTACGCTAAATGATCTTTTCAAATCCGGAGATAAGGTACATGCTATAGAAGCAGTTCTGAGTGGAACCCTCAATTACCTGTTTAATAACTATGATGGGAAAAAGCCATTTTCAACCATAGTGAAAGATGCTAAGACGCTGGGACTCACAGAGCCAGATCCGAGACTGGATTTATCGGGTGAGGATGTAATGCGTAAGCTGTTGATTCTGATCCGGGAAAGCGGCAGAAAGTTCGAGATGGAGCAAATAAAGCTAATCCCCTTTCTGCCTGAAGCTTGTGAGCAGGCTGACGATCTGGAAGAATTTTACAATCTGTTGGATGAGCATGAGGGCCATTTCAAAGGAATTTATGAGGATGCCAGGGCCGAAGGTGCACAGCTAAGGGTGGTAGCCAGTTTTAAGAATGGAGAAGCGAAAGTAGGTTTGCAGAAGGTGCAGAAAAGCCATCCTTTCTACTACCTTGAGGGCAAAGACAACATTGTGCTCTTTCATACAGACAGGTATAGCGAGCAGCCTCTGGTAGTAAAAGGGGCCGGTGCCGGTGCAGAAGTCACCGCTTCTGGTATTTTTGCTGATGTGCTGCGGTTGGTTAATCGTTAGTTTTGTATTGATGGCAGGGGGATTAGTTAATAGTTATCAGTTAAAGGGTTTTTAGAGTTGTTGGGTTTTTTGAAGTAGGAAGACCACTTTCGCCTTAGGCTTCGGTGTCCGAGGTAGGAGGATCAACTTCGTCAAGGCTTAGTTGATTGAAGTAAGAGGTAAGAGGACTCCGAATCGCTTAGCAACAAAGGTCAGACGGATTAGAAAAGAGGTTTTAGTCACAGTAAGAAACAGAGTTTTTGTACCGGATTTGACCCTAATAACCAATTTACGATTCAACTAATAACCAGATTGAGGCACTACAAATGATTGAAATACTAAAGCTGAATAAAGAGACATGAATCGTTCCGTAACAGTCCACGCCCCAGCGTCAGTAAGCAACGTAGGTCCGGGCTTCGATATCCTGGGATTTGCCCTGGATGGGATGGGCGATAAGATCACCCTTTCTACCCGGGAAGATGAGCAGTATGTGATTGAAGCGGTTGGTGCTGAGCTACCCATGAATCCTGAAAAAAATGTGGCTACGGTAGGACTGAGGTCTCTGTGCAATCATTTGGGTTATAAAGGTGGCTTTGATATCAAAATTGAAAAGAATTTTACCCCCGGAAGTGGGCTGGGGTCCTCAGCTTCCAGTGCAGCGGGAGCAGTCTTTGCAGCCAATGAGCTTTTGCTTGCTGGGTTGACCAAGGATGAGTTGGTACCCTTTGCCCTGGATGGGGAAGTGGTAGCATCTAAAAACCGGCATGCCGATAATATCGCTCCTTGTATGCTAGGCGGCTTTGTGGCTGTAAAAGGCTGTGATCCTTTTGATGCTTTTTCTGTTGATTACCCGAATGACTTAAAGGTGTTGATTGTATTCCCTGATGTGCCTATTAAAACGGCCGAAGCCCGGGAAATACTGCCCAAATCCATCGGTATGGCAACAGGGATCAGCCAGTCAGCAAATATGGCGGGCTTGATAACAGGGCTGATGCGCAGTGATTATGAATTAATTCGCAATTCACTTCATGATGAATTTGCTCAGCCTTATCGCAAGCAGCTGATACCACATTATGATGAGGTCAGTGACCTGGCTTATGCGCATGAGGCTGTCGGCTTTAATATTTCGGGCAGCGGACCGGCCATGTTTGGCCTTTTCAAGGCGCAGGCCGAAACGAAAGCACTAAAGACAGCTATTGAAAAGATTTATAACCAGGCAGATATCGGTATCCAGTTTCATGAGTCGGGGATTAATCATCGGGGAGTCGAGCACCTGCGTTAAAACTTCGGAGCTCAAGAAAATCTTGAATGTTGAATGATGAATTTTGAATCGTAGGACCCATAGAAATTCAATAACCGAACTGATCTGTCATTCTGAACTTGATTCAGAATCTGAGGTTGGAAGACTATTTTGTCAGACCCTGAAATGAATTCAGGGTGACTTTAGAAATATTAACCTGACTGCTTTTGGCCTTGAATTGTGATCTCAGAGCGATGACTTTTCATCCGTCACTAAACATTAAAAATTTATCATTTCATGAAATACTACAGCACAAACAGAAAGTCACCATCGGTTGGTTTTAAAGAGGCGGTGATCAACAGTTTGCCACCAGATAACGGACTGTATTTTCCGGAATCGATACCGGTCTTGAGTCCAGAAGTACTTAATAATTTTCGCTCGATGGCTCTGCCGGAAATTGGCTTTGAAATGATGAAGGCCTTCGCTTCAGATATCCCTGAGGCTGATTTAAGGTCTATTTTGGAGGATGTGCTCTCTTTCGATATTCCACTGGTTCAGGTGGAAGAAGATATTTACTCCCTGGAACTATATCACGGGCCTACTTATGCTTTCAAAGATGTGGGTGCCAGATTTCTCGCACGTTGCCTGGGATATTTCTCGCAGGATCAGGACGAGGAAGTGACAATTCTGGTGGCCACTTCCGGTGATACGGGTGGAGCAGTAGCCAACGGCTTTTATGGAGTGGAAGGTGTAAAGGTGGTGATCTTGTATCCATCCGGTAAGGTGAGTGACCTGCAGGAAAAGCAGTTGACCACTTTGGGAGGCAATATCTCCGCGCTCGAAGTAGATGGAGACTTTGACGATTGCCAGGCACTGGTAAAGCAGGCTTTTCTTGATAAAGAGTTGAATGAGAAGCTAAGCCTGACCTCAGCTAATTCAATCAATATTGCTCGCTGGATGCCACAGTCCATCTATTATGCCTGGATGCTGAAACAGCTGGAATCTGAAGATTTGCTGATAGCGGTACCGAGTGGTAATTACGGTAATATCACTGCGGCTATGTTTGCGAAGCGACTGGGCTTTCCGGTAGGTAGTTTTCTGGCTTGCTCTAATGCGAACGATGTGGTGCCTCGCTACCTGGAAACAGCCGCTTACTCTCCTAAAGCTACCGTGGCTACTTATGCCAATGCCATGGATGTGAGTATGCCCAGTAACTTTCCTCGTATGCAGGAGCTTTATGACAGTTCTTACGAAGCTATTACAGCTGATGTAAGCGGTTTTACCCTCTCCGATGATCAGATACTCCAGACCATTTCCGATTGCAGGCGAGAAAGCAAATATCTGCTTGATCCGCATGGTGCTATCGGCTATGCAGCTCTTAAGCAACATTGCCAACCCGGACAAAGGGGGGTATTTCTGGAAACAGCTCACCCTATCAAGTTTGCACCTACCATGGCCAAAGCACTGGGGCAGGAATTGCATATGCCTGATTTTGCTGCTGGCTTAATGTCGAGGGAAAAGGTATCTCAGAAAATAGGGAAGGGGTATGGAGAATTAAAGGAGTGGTTGATGGAGTAAACCTTTGCTCGTCCTAAAATTAATGAACACATTTATTCATCGAGGTATTTAGATTCTTCTAACAATTGGTCAAAAGTAAATGGTAAATTCTTATAAGTTTCTTTTAAGAAGGTATTTATCGTATGCTTGATTAGATGAAGGTAGTCCCCTGACTTAATTAGTTCTAACAGGCGGTCTTTTTTCTCTTCAAAATAGTTAAGCTTTGTCAGGGCTTCTTCAGAGTATGGACCGTTAGCATCACATTCTACTAAATATAAATCATAGGCGATTTTGAGACCACTTAAGTGATTCTCGTTTAGGTTACGGTATATGAGTCGTCTTCTCGCTGGCCTATTTTTGCCATTGATATTTGTATGCTGAATTGTGAATTGGAGCTTGATCTTTAACTCTTTAGGAGCTAAAGAGTCACAGAGGTATCTACCATCAGTGGAGTGAAAAAAAAGATTGGACATTTCATTAGCTGAACAGGGATTTAACAGAGGGTATTTACTCCTTTTCATGGAATTGCACGAATGACATGACCACACATAGTTGTCCCAGTCGAAGATAAAGTCTCCTTCAACATCTTTTGAGATAGGGAAGTGATGATCGACTTCTGCATCGTGCCCCGTGTCACTGTGAATACCACAGTATCCACAGTTTTTTAGAAAAAGTTTTTTTAAAGGTAATCTGATCCCCTCATTTAGCCAGGCTGCTACCGGTTTTTTAGGCAGAGGTTTTTCCTTGCTGAGTCTAGCTTGATTATATAATTTCCAATCAGGGCGATGTTCAATATTTAATTTAGCCAGGAGAGCAATCGGGGATTCTGGAAAAGAATCTTTATTTATAAAGTGCATTATTGTATTTTGTTTTTATACTCTTCAATTAGTTTATCCAATTCTTTTTCTTTTTGTTTAAGCTCTAGTTCATACTTTTTTAAGTCATCAGTTAATATTTCATTTTCAATTAATCTTTCAATTGTCTCTAACAGCTGACTTGATTTGGCTCTGTCCTCCGTATGTTTCTTTAGTTCTTTTTGAAGCTCCTCCTTTGTTATAGTAGGAATATACTCTGGCGTGTTGAAGATGAGTCTTAGAATATCCCTGTAGTTCGTAGTCCACGTATCGAACTCAATTTCATTAACATTTATTTCCTCTTTATCTCTTGATATTTCTAATATCTGATCTCTATCCAGTCCTGCTACCATTAATGGAGAATGAGTGGTGCAAATGACCTGTGTTGTTGGAAATTTATCTCGGAGAATCTTTAATAAGCGTGATTGCCAAATTGGATGTATAGAACTATCGATTTCGTCAATAATTAGAATGGATTTTTCTGATGAACTTGACTTTGGACTAGAAAGAGGAAAAGATTCAACCCTTCTTTGAATAAAGTATCCAATCCAGCCAATAACAATCTTGAAGCCTTGACTTAACAGTTTTAACGGTACCCCACTTGGCGAATCCTGAGAAGAAACTATAAGAATTGGGGGGGTGAATTGTTGTACAGTAATGAATGAAAGAGGACTCCCAGTAAGTTCCGAAATTATTTGGAAAGCATATTGAATTATTGAAAATTCTCTCGTGTTTTTATGATTTTTCGAATTTTTTGCATCTCCGAAAAGGTTGGCTATCCAGTTGATAAACGAATCGAGTCTTTGGTCGTCAGAATCATATAACAATGGAGTTAAATCATCAATATGTGGTTTAGTGTATTTATTTTGATCCATACTTGTCGTATTTCTTCCTCGTAATTGGGGAAATCCGACTATTAGAGACTTTAGGTTAAATTCTCCAGATTTCAACTCGAAATCACCAGATGTTGTAAAGTCAATGATTCTGCCTTGATCCTTGCTTGTCAGTGTAACAGAGTTTTGATAATCAATTCCATCCAAGGAATATTGTAGTTTTATTTGACCCTTAGAGGCATAGCTAGTTTGACCGTTTTTGTCTATCGAATTTATTTTTAAGAGGCCCTTAAGGCTTATATCCGATTTATTATCAAAGTGATCTGTGCCTAAAATGGATAGTGCTAAAGCTCTAAGTATGGAGCTCTTGCCTTGACCATTTTCTCCTACAATACATGTCAATTCCTCGTTGAAATTTATGTTAGCATTTGAGAAATGACCAATATTTGTGAGCTTCAAAGATTTAAGTAATAGAGTTGGTTTATGTTCTCTAAAGATGTTCAGAATGAGTGTTTCGAACTCTTCATGTGAAGAAAATGTAATTAGTTCTTCCTCATAATCTTTTTCGAGGCTGTCGCGTAATTTTTCTATCTCCGCCCCGCGGTTGAGGTTTATATCTTGAAGGCCTAAAATTATGTCTTTCTGGAAGAGGGTTTTAAATGGGACGTTCAGTTTCTCACAACGTTGGATAACTTGGAAAATCAAATCTTCGTTATCGTGGACGTCAAAACCGACTATTATGATAACGAAGGGAGAGTGCCTATCAATTTGATCGATCGAAGACACCGAAGTGAATTTGACATTGGACTCTTGGAGAACGCCATGAAATATTGATTCAAATCTACTCTTTATTGAAACTATACTTGCGTTGATAAAAACAAGTACATTCTTAAGGTTGATTCGTGACTTTTCTTCCTCAACTTCTACTTCAAGTAGTCTTGCTTTCTTTTCTTCATAACTGACATCAATGATTTCAGAGTCTAAGTACTTTACAAAGGATTTTAAGATGACCTTTAACTCGTTATTCAGGTTGTCTAGTCCGTGAATAAAGAACTTCAAATTGTCTGGAGGGACGGTTATTAGGGAAATCTTATTATTACTATCGAGTAAACTTAAGGCATTATTTTTAAAACCAATCGCTACATAAACGTGATGGTCTACTCTGTAATCGTTATAAGATGGTGTTGTATTTAGGAAGTGTTTAACCTTGGTTCTACCAGCAAAACTATTCGTACTACTTGCTCTTAAAAGAATTTTTTTATCACTCTCGAGATGTCCAAGAAACAATGAACTTGTGGCAGTAGAATTCTTTTTATATTCTGTGATAAATCTCTCTGAGAAATTTAAATCTATGTAGGTTTGTAGATTTTTTAGAATATCTGAATGAGTGAATAGCATTTTTTTAATCTATGTTAATTTTCATTAAAATAAAAATTAAATATTGACAGATTAGATTGCTGGAAAAGACTTGTTTCAAGCCCGAACTGAGTACTAATAGTTTTGAATCTTGCTTGTGTTCATTACCAATTTATGTCAATTAGAAACAGAAAGTTCTGCACATCAAACTTGAATCCACGATGGCCAATACCCGGGGGAGTTTATGGACTTTCTGGTTCGTTAGCGGCATCTGCGTTGTAAACGCAGATGCGGGAAGACCTTTCTGGCCTGCTCTAATGCTAATGATGTGGTGCCACGTTACACGGAAACAGGAGCTTATGAGCCCAAGGCCCCAGTAGCTACATACGCCAATGCCATGGATGTCAGTATGCCCAGTAACTTTCCGCGGATGCAGGAGCTTTATAATCACTCTTATGAAGCGATTACAGCCGAATGTAAGCGGTTTTACCCTCTCTGATGATCAGATACTCCAGACCATTGCCGATTGCAGGCGAGAAAGCAAATATCTGCTTGATCCGCATGGTGCTATTGGCTATGCAACTCTCAAACAACATTGCCAACCTGGACAACGGGGAGTATTTCTGGAAACAGCTCACCCGATCAAGTTTGCACCTACCATGGTCAAAGCACTGGGGCAGGAATTGCATATGCCTGATTTTGCTGCTGGCTTAATGTCGAGGGAAAAGGTATCTGAGAAGATTGGGAAGGGGTATGAGGAGTTTCGGGACTTTCTGAGTCGTTAGCCGCATCCGTGTTTGCATCGCGGACGCTTGAATTCCACATTTGCAATGTGGGTATTTGCATCTACTCCCTGAACCTCTCAATCACTTTGGGTATCTCAGCAAACAGGGTGGCTCGAAGCCTGTTATAGCCTTATAGGCTTGTAGCTAAGAGCCTTTTCCACTATCTCTTCCGGAGTCAAATCATCATAGAAAATGAGGTCGGTAACCTCCGGGTGAGGGACATTGCTGACAAGCTTGTCGATAAGCAGATCAATCTCCTGTTCCGTCTTATTTTCCATTGAGATTATTTGTTGGACCAATTCTACTAATTCTTCTTTGCTCATTTCTTAGTTTCTAAACTCTTCAATTACCCTGGCATCCACCCAGTAAATATCCTGGTTGCTGGTATAGAAGAGGTACTTGCCATCTGCTGTCACAAAAGGACAAAGTTCATGCCCCGTGGTGTTGATTTTATCGCTCATATTCACGGCTGTGGTCCAGCTACCATCCGGCTTTTTAAAGCTGATATATAAATCTCCCCGGCCAAGGCCCTCTTCTTTGATACCACAGAAAATGATATAGGACTCATCGGGACTCACGAATACATCGGCCTCATAGTCTGCAGTATTGACTGGTACACCCAGTGAAACCGGCTTTTGAAATACACCATTGACAAATTTTGAAGAGTAGATATCAAGATCAGACCGCCTTCGCTCTGCCGGGGCATTTACGCTGGAAGAGAAATACATGGTGCCCTCATTGGTAAAAGAGATATAAAATTCGCTGGCTTCTGAGTTGATATTAGACCCGGCATTGATCGGCTCTGACCAGCCATCCTCGGTTTTTTCTACATACCAGATGTCATGATACTCCTGTCTCTCCGTTCCATTTATCGGTCTTCTGGATATAAAGTACAGTCGTTGCTCATCAGGTGAGAGGAAGGGGTCATTGTAACTATAGCGTTCGTGAGACAGAATGATCTCAGGTTGGCTCCATTGGTTGTTAACCAGCCTGGAATACCGGATTTCGTTTTTGCCATTGACATCTACCGCATAGTAAAACTCCGTGGCAGCAGCATTAAAAACCGAACCAAACTCAGATTCTTCAGTAGAGATAAAATTGGGTGCAAAAAGCTGTCGTATCATACCCGGAGTTTTCTGCCCCATATAAGCCCCTATAGGTTGAATGATCCGTACCAGATTTTTGTCAGCTCCTTGCGTAATGAGCCAGTCAGCAATTTCCTTTGTTCCCGTTCGGGTGGCTATTTCAAGCGGAGTGCTCCCCCGGTCATTCCTGATGTCTATAGCCACACCGTTTTCTGTCAGTTTTTTAACAAAGGGGAGGTTTTTTCTGAGAATGGCAGTCTCCAGCATAGCTGCTCCGTATTGTCCCGTCCAACCCTGATTACCTGGTAAAGCAATGAGCCTTTCGAAGAGGAGGGGGCGATTGTATCGAACGGTCATATGTAGCGGTGTCACTCCATCTCCATCCTCCAGACCTGTCTCTATGTCCTTATCGATTAAAAAGTTGACCACTTCGGGGCGATTGCATGCTACGGCCCAGTGAAGTAGGGACCTGCCGCGATTGTCTATGGTGTCCAGCGCATTACCAGATAAGAGGCTATCCAGTCTGACCAGGTTACCCCCACAGGCAGTTCTGAAAATGTTTTGTGCCCTGGCATTGAAGGAGATAACAGCCAGTAAGAATAGAATAAGGAATCTGAACTTTTTCATTTTTTGGCCATCAGTTCCTTTGGAAAAGCATCTTCAGTGAGGTTCAATCTTATTTTATGTTCCAGCCAGGCTTTCAATCCGGCCAGTACGAAAGTAAATCCTTTGGTTGAATCTTTGAGCTGGCTGGTAAGCTCGTCTCCACCTGTACGGAAGTCATAATTTGTAATTGTCAGAAAGGTGAGGCCTTTGTTCACTGAAAGGAATTCCCATTTTACGGTTGATCGATGATCTCCTTCACCCCATTCAATGATGATTATTTGATTTTCGACTATTTCAAGCACAACCACCGGAATGGTCAGGTTATACATTTGCCACTTCCACTCTAGTGTTCTTCCTGTTCTTAGTTTCCCAGTACTGTGTGTAAACCAAAACTTAGTGGTGATGTCGGGGTCAATAAATGCCTCAAAGACCTCCTTGACAGGTTTCCTGATGCCCAGGGCAGTTTTGGACAGATTTACGGTTTCATTCATTTGATAGTTCCTTTACAAACACTGAAGAGAACTCTTTTTCTCTTTGGAAGTTGCCCAATAACGAGGCAAAATCCAATCTACTTCACTTTCTTATCCTGCCTGGCTACCGATTTTATGAACCTACCAATTTTGGGATATTCAAACTCATTTGCTGTATTCCGTTTTACATCTTTATCATGACGCCATTTAGTTCTTTCTTAGGTATCCAGACACTCTTGGAAAACCTATTGGGAATATCGCTGATTCTTCCTCGGTTATCTTTGTAGTATGTCTCCATGTATAATCTGACTAAAAGAGAATCTGATTTGATCATTTCAATAACTGAATGATACACTCTAAGAACGCGATTATGGCTGTAGTTGAGACATTCCAGATACTGTTCATCATAAAAGCCCCAGTCGACATGAATCTCTCTTTTTTCTACTAGTTCAATTTCTTTGTTATCCAACATTATTGTTGCCGTATCCTCTTTTCCAACAAAATTAATTAGAAAGTCTGGCACCCTTGAAGTAGTGTCTGAGGCCGCTCTGAAGTCCAGTTTTATGTCTTTACCGATATCCGTTGGTTTGATAGAGTCAATGGGGATATAACCAATATCCCAACCGCCCTGAGCTAAACTAGAGAAGGGTATTAACAGTGTTGTATAGAATAGCAGTCTGCCAAAATATTTCATGTCTTCGATTTAACGCATTATAGACGTTTGTGATATAAAATATATCTGAATTTGAATCTACTTCACCCTCTTATCCTGTCTGGCAGCCCACTTTACAAACTTAGCCACCTCGGGGTGGTCCAGCAGTGCTTCTCTGGAATGATAAAACCGCCCCAGGTCCGTATGGTCAATATGCTTATGGATGGTCTTGTGACAATCACTGCAGAGTAATAATCCCCTGGTCTGCATTTCTTCTTTGCTGAACTGCTTAAGTAAAATGGACTTCTTATGTACCTTCTTGGGAATCAGGTGATGAAAGTTGAGGGGGCGTTCTCTTTCACATAAGGCGCAGGCATTTTGCTGTTCACTCACCCGATAAATGTAACGGTTGAAACCAACAGAGGCAATCCAACCAGTTGCCGCTTGAAAATGATGTCAATAACATGCACTTGTTTAACTTTAGGTCTATGAACATATATGCGTTAAACGGGCATAAGGTGAGACTAATTCGTACCGATATGGGCTACGAGTACCAAAAAGAACGCGCTGAAAAATACCTGAAGCTTAGGGGAGTTTATACAGTGGACTATACGGAAGTTCATTCAGGATCAACAGAGGTTTACCTGGAAGAGGTACCGGATCTGGCCTTCAATTCTACTTGTTTTGAAGACATAAAACCTCAATCACCAGAAGACGACAGTCGTCACGAGGATTACGATCGCTGGAATGCCTAGCACATTTCAGTTAGTCTAAAAGGGAATTAATCGTTGCTCAAATCGCTTATTGAGTTAGAACTTTCAAAAACATGAGCTACACACCCGAAGACGGCTTTCCATATTACCTGGATTTAGTTAAGGATATCGACTGTCAATCACTGTTTACTTCTACCTCTACGTTCGATTTGCTAAGTTCCCTGACAGAGGAGCAGGGGAGTTATCGTTATGCTGCAGACAAATGGAGCATCAAGCAAGTGGTGGGACATATTACTGACCATGAGAGGATAAAGATTCCCAGGGCATTTTTTACCAGCAGGGGACAGTCTATTGAGCTATGGGGTTACGACCAAAACAGCCTTGTTGCTAATAGTCGGTTTAACGAGCTGACCTTGAAAGAACTGGTTACGGACTATATGAATGTACGGAAGGCATCTGCCAGTTTTGTCGGTTCATTATCCGATAGTCAATTGCGAATAAGGGGACAGGCCCGCCAGTATGAGGTGAGTCTCGAAGACTTTCTCAGGTCCATTATTGGTCATGAAACACATCATATCAATATCATAAAGGAAAGGTACCTGTCCTGAGCTTGGAAAGCTGTAATAACCTTTATCAGCCTTAAAACCCTAATCTGATCTGTCTTTTTCAACCTCAGGCAGTAGCAAAGTTATCCCGTTCATAGGTAATGGCTTGCTTATATATGGCCAGAGCTTTGTCTTCGTCTATGGGGTTAGCCCGTTGATATGCATTTATAAAATTGCCCATCGCAAATGCACCGGAGGGGTCCTGATTGCCGGTGATCCAATCGGAATAAAGATTCCCTTCTTTAGCAGGGGCCAACTGTTGTCCGAGCCAGATCCACAGGTATTCGCAAGGCAACATCACGACCAGGGCGTAAATAGCTTCTTCATTTGCACATATGTTTGACTCAAAATCGGAGTAGGCCTTACAAACGGCTGTAGGGACTATACTATCACCATTTTTTACCCGCCAGGTATCAGGAAAGGTATTGTTATACGATTCATAGCTATCATGTTTGTGCTGGAGGAAAGCTTTAAGCACCGGATTTGTGGCCTTGTCGACCGCAGTTTGATAGTCTGCAGCCCCGTTAAAGCAATAATAAGCATCACTTACATTGAAAGCTCCATAGGTTTGCGGATGCAAGGTACCGGTGCCTATGCCCTGTACAAATTTGGTAGCGAGAGCTCCTTGAGCAATGTCTTCACAGGTATGCCACATCTTCCAGAACAGGGAGTTTTCAGGAGGCGGAGCCGTTGAAAGGTTGTGCAAATTGATGGTTTCTTGCGGAAGCTGGATGGCTCTGTTGTTTTTCATTGAATTAATAGTGTTTTGTTAGCTTCTGAAGTTCATCAATACAGGGCATTATTCCCAATTACAGCAGCAGATCTTTCCCATGCTGTTATCTTTGTTTTCAAGGTTAAAACAAGGTTGTTTTGAGGAGAAGAAAGGTAATAATGAGTCTGTTTTTATCGGCTGATTAAATCGCCTGCATCAGAGCCTCAGCCATTGTCATAAGGGCACTTTCAGGTGCGAAACAAAATGCTTCATGACCGTGAATCACATTGTTATGTGATATGTTCCATTAATCTCTGTCGGTGCTTGTGTTCTTTGAGGTTTTTATCATTTATTGATGTCATGAAAAAGGTTTATCTGATTTTTACCGTTGCTGTATTTGCCTTTGCGAGCTGCTCTACTGTCGATGAAGAGGCTGAAATGCGCAGCAAGGTAGAGAACTACTTTGCTGCCTGGAACAAGCAGGAATTTACCAGCGAAGCATTCAGAGGCTTTACCAGAGATACCACTTATACATGGTATTCTCCTGAGAAGGAAGGAGAGGGCATTCGATCTGTTTTTAACCCCAATTCCGGCTGGAAGCAGTGGGATGTTGCCTGGAATGGAGCTTAAACCTATCAGATTGAATCCATCGACATTGATGCAAACAAGATTACCGGCAGATTTAATGAGACGACAGATTTTCTCAAGGAGATTGGCATGCCAGAGGGTTTTTCAGGGAACCTTACCTTTTGGTATGATGATGAACTGAAGGTGATTGAAAAGGTCTATGATTTTGATTCAGAGAATCGTAGCATGCACGACATGGT
Source organism: Roseivirga sp. (assembly GCA_021404565.1). Lineage (GTDB taxonomy): Bacteria > Bacteroidota > Bacteroidia > Cytophagales > Cyclobacteriaceae > Roseivirga. Next base: position 14,729 of record JAAWWF010000004.1, read on the forward strand.
TAAGCCTATGGTAGAGTGGGCGAAAACCAACGAGGCTACGCTGGAAGGGATTACCAAAGTCTACCTGGCAAATGGCTTTAAGCCCAGTACCGAAAATGCTGTGATCTGGAAGGAGATTTTGGAGGCGTACCGTAATCGCTGATCATAGTAATAGGCTTTTTAACTGGCCTTTTTGGCTGTTAATAGCACATCCGTCCAGCAGGTTTTGGGCCTGTTGGCTGGGTAACCGTTTTCAGAGCGAAATGCCTTCCGCTCTTTGGTAAAGTCCCACCAGGTTTTGCTCGTATCTCCGGTGTTGGCGTAATGGACGATGAGTCGAAACTGGTCTTCAACACAAGAGTCTATCCAATACCCTTTTTTCAGTTCATAATCATCCGTCAGTTTTGCCCCATCTTTACCTTTCAGCTCATTGATAGAATAATAGCCCAAAAACACCAGGTCTTCTGCAAATTTAATCCCGATGGAAGGGATGGTCTGGAACAGGGCAAGTGCATAAAGTTCTTTTGCCCGCTCTGTTGTAACGCCCAATAGCACTTCCAGTTCATCCGCAGCATAGTCGAGCACCTGTGCGATTTTGACCTTATTCTTTCTCAGGCTGGCTTTCTCCTGATCACTCAGGGGTAGTTTTATGTTGCTCCTGGTCTTCATCTACTTAAAGAAATTAACGCCCGACCATCTTTCTACGAAGTATGCTGAAAAACTCGGGGGTCATTCCCAAATAACTGGCTACATGCTTTTGGGCCACCCGCTGTAAAATATGCGGGTACTTTTCCAGGTATTGGAGGTAGCGCTCTTCGGCAGTCATAGAGATATTCTGGATAATACGATCATTTTGCGCAATCAATGCGTTTTGAAAACTGAGCCTGAATCGTTTCTCCATTTTAGGTACTTTTTCCAGCAATTTATTCCAGTTGGCCAGACTTATCTGGAGTACCTGAGTGTCTTCCAGGGCCTGGATGTAATATGAGGCAGGTGTTTCATTGATGAAGCTTTTAAGGTCGCCACACCACCAGTTTTCGATATTGAGTGAGAGGGTATGTTCCGTACCTGACATGTCTATCATATATACCCTCAGACAGCCTTTGAGTATATAAAACTCATGCCTGGAGATAATCCCTTTTTGAAGCAATAGTGACTTTCGAGGGTAGAATTTGGCTTCGTGGCATTCCAGAATGGTCTCTTCTTCAGTCGGGTCTATTGCTATGAATTCTTTTAGATGATCGAGAAGGGGAGCTTTAGAAATTTCCGCCATCTATTTTATTAATTGTTCCATCACTTGTGCCAATTGAGAGGCTCCCAGTCTCTTACTTTTGATGATTTTATCCTTATCAAGTATGAAAAGCAAAGGCGTGGACCGCACGTGATAAGGGCCGTGTTCGAGGTTCCGGTCAGACCCATTGCTGGCTTGTATCCAATCAGTCAGTTCATTTTCGTCTGCATAGTCAAAACAGCCTTGTAATTCATCAGCTTCTTTGGTGCATACGGCCAGCATTTTTACTCCCTTGTCCTTAAACTCGTTGTAGAACTTTGCCAGGTCAGACGTGCTCTTTCTACAGTGGTCACAGTCATAGCGCCAGAAGTAGAGTATGGTATACTCTGCCTCTACATCATGTAAATTAAACGTTTCACCGTCCCGGTCCTTAAGTTGAATATTGGGCGCAGTTTTTCCAATCAGTAATGGCTTAAGTCTGGCGGCATTGTCCAGTATTTTTTCGAGCTGATCAGATTCGACCCAGGGAGCCCTGCCGTTGGTATAGTAAGTCTCTGCCATGTGCACATATACAGCATCCATGCCTACAATCTTTGATCTGGCATATTCATTGAGAAACTGAACAACAAAGAAGTGATAATTCTCTTCAGAGGACTTCATTTGAGATAACACCTGATCGATGGCCAGGTTGATCGTATCAGGATGTTGAACCTGCAGTTTCTTAATAAAGTAATCTACCTTGCTGACGAGTAAGGATGTGCGTAAAAGCCGACTATCTGCCAGGTCTATATTGTCAAAAAAATGCTTCTGTGCATAACGCCACAGCTTAGTTTGTTTTTCTTCTTCCGGGCCTTCAAAATCAGGGTAATCGATATTCAGGGAAGCTTTTACTATGGCAGCTGTCAAGGACTTAGGGTTATCAGAAATTAGATTTTGCTGATAATTGCTGACTTTCTCATTCAGTGCGTTTAAGCGCTTCTCCTGTTTTGAATCACTCCTTTTGCTGTCACTCGATCCTGAGTCTTCTCCTTTGATTTTTTCTGCCTCTTTTCGTCTTTTAGCTAAATACTGCAGGTAGTCAAAGAAGAGCTGGTTTTCACCGGAAGAGTTCGTCAGTTTCACTGTTTCCAGCATATTTTCCTGATCAAGCGTGAGCCCGAAGCGTTGCTCATCCTCATCTATCAGAAAATCGAAGGTCGTGTTATCGGGAGCCAGTACAAGCATGTAATTGCCGGGTTCCAGGGCTGTCTCACCCCGGAAGACAAAAGCATTATCCGCTTGTCTGTAAACTGTATCCTTAACGTATTGTCTGCTACCGTAATGATATGCGAGATAGAGTACATCCTCTTCGTAGCCGTTCAGATTGACTGTGATTTCATGTCCGCTTTGGGAAAAGCCTGGCAGACAAAGGCTGAGCAATAAAAAAAGCGAAAAGAAAGATCGCATAGGTCCACAGTTGGTGAGATTACCAATTTAAGTAATAATCTGTATACGGGGGAGTAGGGCAATTGCCGTAATTTCAGGCAAATCCCAGCTGTTTCATGACGGTGGTTCTGTCAAATACCTGGGTATGCCCGCTAATCAGACCATCGGTAAAATGATAGATGGTAAAACCTGTGGTATTGATAGCTCTTTTGGTCGGTGGAAAACCGGCAATCATACCCAGATTGGTACCGGTGAGAATCCAGCTGATAGCTACATGGCTTTCTTCCTCAATGGCCGATGTGATTTCAAAATGCATATCCGGAAATGAATCGAAAGAGAACCTCAGGCGCTTGATAAACTCATTATGATCGATTGTCTTTCCTTCCCAGGGATCAGTCGTATCCAGATGAATAGTGTAGTGCTTATGAACGTATTTTTCAACTTTATCAAAACGCTGTTCATTCCAAACGGCCGTCATAAACTCACGAAGAAATTGCTCCTTATTCATTTCTGATTTCCTTTTTTCAGGGCACAAAGAAACCAGAATGCTTTGATATGTAATCGCTTTATTTGGAAAACCGGGTAATACCGTAGGTTATCTCCATGATTCCAGGGTGAGGGGATAGTAACATTCGCCCTCCCGGTATGGTGAGGGCGAATAAAACAGATGTAATTGAGCCTTACAAAGAGCCAGGAGCTCCCTGAATTTCCCTGAGCAGTGCATCGCGAGATTTACCACTAGGCCTGTCTTTTCTAAGAATGATCATTCCTACTGTATAAGCACCGGCATTGTCACCGAACTTGTCGTCAAAAGCAAGTACATGGATGGTACCGGCCATTTCCGCCACACCAGACATTCGGCCTCCATCTACATTGCATGGGTAAAAGATGTTCTTTTCGTTAGCCTTTTTCGGATAGTACTTGGTTTTTCTTCCCTTGTTTTTAGTATCACCAGTCAGGTGGTAATCATTGGTGGCATAGGTAGCACCTTTGGCCTTGGGCATGCATACGATGAGCCCACCTTCGTTTTTGGCATAATCACCGGTGCCTGGGTCGCGACCATAGGCATCTCGTCTTGAATGCTTGATTTTACTGTCACCTACTACATCTCCTACTTTTTCCAGGGTACTGTTCCATACTTTGGTAAAGGGCAGGGCAGCCCCATCTGTGGCATATACCAGGGCTTTGGTAGCCAGTGCATTGGCAATGCCTACCACGGCCTTGACTTTCTTCATATCCGTCATACGAAACGAAGCAATCCCGGAGGCATCGTAAATGATTATCTCATCTCCTGGCAACACATTGTCGATGATGATGCCGGTATCGTCATTGGCTGTAATAGAGGCGAAGAGTTTAAATGCTTCGACCTGTCCGATATGGACCCCATTGGAGTCATTCATTTCAAGAGGTAGGGTTAGACTTGGAACGACTAAGCCTGTTGTACTGTCTGAACTCATAATAATTCTGTTTTTAAAATGGATAAATATGATTTGGTAAGGGTTAATACTATGGGCCGGAAAAGGGTTACCCAGGGAAATGATTTTTTTCCCCAGAATCAGACATGTGGAGTATACAGAAGCAGGGGTATCTGTCTTGCTTTTAAGGAGTTGACAGCTTTGTTGTAAGAGAGGGTTTGTTGAGTGACTACTCCTTTTTGGTCCTGGAAACTTTGAAATCCAGTCCGCACTCGAAGCAGTGATACTGTTTTTTTTTGAAAATGGGTAATGGAAGCCCTATCAGCAGTAGCAGGTAAGCGACTATGCTTGCAGGTTTTCGGCTTTTAGCCACATTATCCGAAGCACAATCAGGACATTCTACAATGGACTCAGCTTTACTCACGGCTATTGTTTTGAGTTCTCATAGCAGCCACTTTGGCCCGGAGTTTTTGGTAAGCTTCGTCCCCGATAATCAGAGGTTTCTGGCTTTGGAGCTTATCCAAATATACCGTGTAATGCTTTGCGGCATTCACGAGATCTTCATTTCTTTCATAGGCATCGGCAAGGTCATAGTTGTATTTCCAATTGAGTTCACTGGCCCTGATAAGATGGACGATAGCGCTGTTTAAATCCTTCAACTGAATTTTACAGACAGCTATGTTTGCAAGACCGCGTGCATGTTCATGCTCTCCGTACTCCATGGAGAGTTCGAATTGTTTTATGGCATCTTCCATTAAGCCAAGCTCATAATAGGCCATTCCCAGGTTTTCTGTAAGCACGGGGTTTTTGGGGTACTCTTTAGATACTTCTTTGATATATGCTACGGCCAGGGTAGGGTTGGCGGTTACCAGGCTATCGGCCCTAGGGATATAGACCCAATCCAGTTTTTGCTGTGCCTGTCTTCTCTCATATTCTTTTCGCGAGGCCAATTGTTCTTCGGTAGGTGGAGGCACAAGGGCCACCCCAATTACAGTTGCCAGTATCAAGGTTAGCCCTACAATAGAAATCGCTCTTAACGAGGTCGGCCACCTGCTGATCAGTGGAATTCTATCCGTCTGTCTTTCAAACCAGGATTTAGCCGTTTCTGTGGTTGCTGGCGTCTCCTTTAAAAGGCCTGCTTCGAGTAAAATGGGTCTTGCCCGTTCCAGGTCAGCTTCTCTGATTTGAAGCTTAACACCTCCAAGCGCATTTGAGAGAAAGTTATCTACCTGAATGGTCAGCTCATCCTTCAGCATTACCTCTATACCCAAAGACTCCAGTTTGCTCCGGATAATATAGGCGTTATGCGGCAGGTCAAAAACAGCTACAGTAACAAATGGATTCATTCAATAACGACTTCTGGGCTCTTTAACACTTGACAAAAGCATGTTAAAAAGTATGAGAATATAAGAAGAATTTTGAAGCCTTAGATTGGTTCTTACTAATTACTGAAGGTTTACAGGTAATGTTACTCAAAATTAAACCACCCACCAAAGCAACAGAATTAGGGTGCAAGCCACGCCAAGAAGTGGATAAAGGTGCTTCTTCTTAATCTTTAATTTAAGCACCATGGCTTTAGGGCCATTCTTTAAGTTCAATTGATAACCACGTTTTCTCAAAGTCTGAATGACGGGAGGTGTTTCGAAGTTCTTGCTTAGGGTTTTCCGCAGGTCGGCTATGGCACGGGTAAGTGACTCTTCATTGACTATGGTTTCCTGCCAGATTTGAGAGATCAGGTGCTCACGCGATACAATATCACCCTCCTGAAGTGCCAACAGATAGAGCAGTCGCGACAAACGAGGTTCCAATACCAGAGATTTACCCAGAGGGCCGGATACAATGCCCAGTTCAGCCGAGATGGTCCATTGCCCCACCTTAATTTCTTCGTGGTGTGACTGACGATTCTCCTTATTCATATCAATTGGATGAAAATTTCATATTGTTTTCAGGTTTCTGAGCACCCTCTGGCCGATTCTTGTACCATCTAATTAGCCTTTTAAAAGGCATAGTCACAACTCAGATAACACTAATTAACAATGAATAAGATTTCGTTAACACTCGTATTATGTCACTTCTTCTTTTTGAGCACAGCCCGGCAAAAGCAGGTCATCCCGCTCGATCTTTCGACCAACAGGCCCATCGTTGAAGTAAAAATTAATGGACAGGGACCCTATACATTTATCTTCGACACCGGCTCTTCTACCAATGTCATTGACAATCAGCTTGCTGAGACATTGGGCTTAAAAGTAGTGGGAGAGGACCCGCTCAGGTCTCAGGGGAGCAGCACACTGGTATCCAAACGATATGAAGCTTCTGATATCTCTATTACAGGAGCCGGTTTTTCAAAAAAAGGAACTTTGAATGGGATTGCCCTGCGCAGTATGTTACCGGTGGATGGCATTATCGGAGGCCCCTTTGCCTCAGACTATCTGGTAACACTGGATTATCCGGGGTCGAGGCTGGTTTTGGAGAAAGCAGAACTGAATAAAAATGATGCGGGGGTCACAGAATTTCTTCAGAAACCCCGGGTGATTAACCTTCACATCGCTGTCAATGGTTTGGCCGTAGAAACTCATTTGGATACGGGCAACCCCGGAGGTTTTTCCCTGCCCTATGCACTCAAAGATCAATTGACTTATAAGGAAGAGCCCGTAGAGGATGGAGAAATAAGAACTCCTGTAGCCACCTATAAGAAATGGCGGGCACAACTGGCAGGTGAGATCAAAGTAGGTGAGGTAATCTATAAAGACCCTAAGATAAACCTGATTGAGGGCTTTGAGCAGGCCAATATTGGTTATGGCGTGATCATGGATTTGCAGACGATTATAGACCGTAAAAACCACCTGATTGCCTTTAAAAAGCCGGATTCTGATGCGTCAGGCAGTATGGGAGATGAAATAACAGATTACTCGGGGACTTACGGAGACAAGCTGCGAAGCATATTTAAGGAAAACGGAGATTTGTACATACAAAGAGGCAGTTCTCCAAAGCTCAAAATGGCTTTGCTCGAAGAAGATCTGTATCAGATCACATTTCCACAACCTGTAAGAAACGAGTTGCCCAAAGTACGATTTGAGAGAAACGAACAAGGGAAGGTGAGGGGAATGACTTTTGTTTACAAAGATGGAAGAGAGGAGTTTACTAAGAAAGACAACTAAGGGTTGATGTGAGAAAGAATGGGAAGGGCTCCAAAGACTGACAAGAAAGTCCCGGAGCCAATCCCATTTACACTAATTTGCCATTGGATCCATAGATCTGACTGCCTCACGGAGCTGTTCGTTACTCAGCTTGTCCAGCTGTGGTAAGGTAGGACGCGATTTGTCAAACCCCCGGATTTTATTTTTGTGCTGGTTCATCCAGCCGACCAGTCCTTTTACAAGTTTGAGATTTGCGTCTCCGTGAGAGGTGCCATCTCCCATATTAGGCCCTATGATGGTCCCCAGAAAGAGCAGGGGCCTGGCGGAAAAGTAGATTTCAGACAGCTTGGCGGTGAATTCCAGTTCTTTTGAGCTATTGGAATAGTTCCGCTTCATATCAATAGAATGCCTACCCTCATGCGCGTATATCTTGGCATCCAGGGCCATCTCTTCCATCAGGTTGATGAATCCAACACGGAGGTCTGGCCCCCCGAGTCCGGTAGCCTTCAATGAATCGAGAAGAGCTGTGCTCTGATAATACACCAGCCTTAGCTTGAGCGATGGTAGAAATGCATAGGGGTTTTCTTCTGCCATGGTGTCTTCCAGACTGGTAAACCGATCGATATCGTCAAGGATCTTTTTAGACTCAACCGGGTCTGTGAGCATTTGCCAGATTCTGGTCATTTCTCCGCCCAGCCCGGCCCTTATTTGCAGAAAAGATCCATCATTGGTGGCCCAACCACCTACCTGACTGTTTCCATCAGAAAACCAGGCCACGTACCCGTTGGAAATCATATGATCAACGACCTTATACCTGAATTCAGCACTTTGCCCGAATTGACTGATGGTTCTGCGGTCATCCAGTATCACATGTCCCATATGCAGGCCGTAGTGATTGCTGGTAGTCATAAACTTGGTTAATGTTTTGAATCTTTCTCTCTGTGTGCTGGTGAAAAGGCCGGTCGAAAAAGTGGGACGTTCGCCATTCCAGCTTAGTTGTAGCCAAAGCTGCTCAGAGGCCTGATTGTATTGTCGGGTAAAGCTTTGAGCCTCTCCATTGCCCTCTGTCGCCTTCTGGTAAAATTGCCGGGTGATGTCTTTTACCTGATTAAGAAAGCCTTCATAGACGACAATATCATTGATTTGAACATCTTCATGGGGCTCTGTTCCAAACTCCTTATTCTTCAACAGGACAGCCGCATGATAAAAGCCTGATTCAGCCAGGCCCTTAACAATGGTGACAGCATACTCCTTGTCGCTGGTACCATTTCCGTAGTTTTCCAGTGCTGTTTTAAATTTACCTGGCTCGGTGAGCAACGTGGGATGAATTTCGTCAATGGCCTTATGATGAAAAAAGAGCATCCATGCCTTAAAGGCCTCTGTTCCCTTTTTGAGGAGAAGCGAATAGGAGAGGTAGAGTCTGGCCGCCTCGCCATCCCTGGAGTTTTCACGCACAATCTCACTTAGAATATTGTAGGCACTGTTTGTCAAGGGTGTTTTTGCGACAAACTGTGATGGTTTGTCCAGAAGACTTTTGCGTGATTTTTCCAGTACGCGGCTGCAAAAAGCCAATTGGCTATTATATTTCTCTGTTTCCGAAGCAGCGGTTCCCATAGCTTTTTCAGCCATGACAATCGCCTTGTCCACTTTTCCCTCTTCCTCCAGTATCCGACTTCTCAGAACAAGGGCTGTACTGCGTTCATGGTCGGTTTTTTCCAGCTCTCTTAGTATATCGTAGGCCCTGGCATTTTTACCATAGAGGATCCAGTTCATTTTTGCGAGATACTGACCAGAAAGGGTACGATCGGCCAGTGACTGTTGCTTGTCCTCCCAGATCCGCTCAAAAATTGAGTAAGCCTTAGCATGTTCTCTCCGCTCAAAGGCCTGCCTGGCATCTTTGATTGAGCTGCTTTTTGAGGTGGCCACAGCCTGACCACATGAAGAAAGTGAGAGAATAAGTAAGTATATAAATGAGAGGCTGGCTAAGCTGCTCTTGTTGACCTTTGCTGAATTCATGTTGCCGGGTTTTGCCATAATTACGGTTTACAACCGGAAACAAGACAAATTCGGAGCTTAGGAAATTGTTTAAATTTTGTGATGGAAAGCCAAGGACGTTGAAATCAGGCTGTTTCGGCTATTTGTCGGTCTTTGCAAAGATCTTCTCAAAGGCGCTGTATACAGCCAGGTGCAGGGCATCTCCGTGATCGCGTTTCTCAAAAAACTCAAAGTACAAATCGGTATTTGCCTTATTGTCAGCCTTTAGTTTCTCGTAGAGTGCCTTGGCAGTGCGTTCCATTACGGCTCCTTCTTTGCCTACTGCTATAAATACGGATTTCTGCGAGGGATAGGAGACAGGTGTAGCTTTCAAAAGCGATTGATTATCCCACCACAGACTCGGGCTTACGATAATGTAATTGTCAAAAAGCTGAGGGCGCTTGAAGAGAATTTCGGTCGCGAGAAGTCCGCCAAGAGATTGGCCTATCAGTGTTTTGGTGGCGGTGACTCTGTATTGTTTTTCTACCAGAGGCTGAAGCTCTTTGTCAATAAAATCGATAAAGTCTGCCGACTTACCGGTTGTTGGAAAGTCTTTCTTATCCTTTTTATTGAGCGTAGGGTAGGTGAAATCTCTTCTGCGATCTACATTCACAATGCCTACCACAATAGATTCAGGAATCATTTCGATCCACGAAAAGGAACCAAATTGCACCAGGCCGGCAATATGAATGAAATCTTCCTCTGTAGATCCGTCCAGTAAGTAGATGACAGGGTATGGTTGAGTTGTATTTTCAGCATAACTCTGGGGCAAATAGATATTCAATTGCCTGTTTTCTCCCAGAACTTCAGAGCTAAACTCTATGGTTTCGCCAATGTTGAAGGGCTTTCTGCTTTGAACAGGTATGTCTTTTTGAGCCCATAGCGGCTGACTCAGCACAATGAACAGCAAGGTCAGAATGTGTACTGATCTCTTCCTCATTTTCTTCTTTTCCCTCCCTTGGTACGGGGTTTCTTGTACTTTTTGGCCATCTCTCTACGATAAGAACCTCCCTGGTTTTCCTTCTGATTCTTTTCCTTTTTCTCGTGAAACGCTGGTCCGGGAGTATATGTTTTTGAAACCTTGTGAGCACTGTTGATTTCCTTGTCTTTAGGTCTTTCTTCAGGAATCAGGGTATTGGATATCTCTACCTGAGAAGGAAAATCCTTGAGCGGGATTTTGTAATCCATCAAAGCCTCAATGGCCTCTTTTTCTTCAGATTCCTTAGGGCTGAAGAAAAGGATGGATGTTCCCTGCTGTTCCGCTCGCCCCGTTCTGCCTATACGGTGCATGTAGTTTTCAGGGTAAGAGGGCACGTCAAAGTTAATTACGTGACTCACCTGGTCGAAGTCGAGCCCGCGACCAATCACATCCGTGGCGAGAAGGATGCGATGTCGGCCATCATCAAAGTCTTCAATGGCCCTGATTCTGAAGTTCTGACTTTTGTTGGAGTGGATAATGGCAAGTTCTGATCCGTGCCTCGGAAGCAGGGTTTCGTGAAGGCGATCAGCGATTTTTTTGCTGGCCACAAATACCAGAACCTTTTTATATACCTGCTTATCAGATAATAGAAAGCTGAGCAGATTGGCCTTGGTATGGAAGTTTTGAGCGGGATAAGCCAGTTGAGTAATGCTGTCCAGCCGGGTTCCACTGAGCGCGATTGAGATTTTGGCTGCATTGGTGAAATAGTCAGTGATCAATTCGTCTACTTCCTCGGTCATGGTAGCAGAGAACATGATGTTTTGCCTGCGCTCCGGCAATAATTCAAATATGTTCTGAAGCTGAAAGCGAAAGCCCTGATCCAGCATTACATCGACCTCATCTATCACCAGCTTATTGATTGATTTGAGCTGAAGCAGGCGGTTGAGGGCCAGGTCGTAAAGTCTGCCCGGAGTAGCCACCAGTATATCCACGCCCTGGGCAACCTCCTGGCCCTGGGTGTTAATATTGGTACCTCCATAAACGCCCAAAATACGCACCGACATGTACTCTGTAAGCAATTGAGCCTGTTCTACCACCTGCAGCACCAGTTCACGAGTAGGTACCAGAATCAGTATTCTGGGGTTTACCTGCTTTGAGAACTTCAAATCTCTTAAGAGTGGTAGCAGGTAGGCGAAAGTCTTTCCCGTACCTGTCTGGGCAATACCCACCAGGTCTTTACCCGATAGCACTACCGGAAAGGCTTCAGACTGAATAGGGGTAGGCGTATCGAAGGAAAGATCAGCCAGGGCATTGTTCAGCTGCTTCGATAAGTTCAGGTCTTCAAAACGGGTCATGGTAACAGATTTCGACAAAGGTAATCGATCTGTATTTATGAAGGCTTACCTAATCTGGATTCTTATAAAGGGCTTCGGGTTATCAGAAGAAGAGCTTGTCTCAATAGTAAATTTTCCGTCATGCTAAACTCGCCTGCCTGCTTCAAGCAGGTTTCAGTATCTCTAAATATCTGGTATTTGAGATTCTGAAATAAATTCAGAATGACTGGTTTTATAGCTTTTGAGACAAACTCTTTATTAAGTGTTACGATTCTTTCTCGGGCGACATCATTTTATAAACGACTCCGGCCAGAATAGCTCCTACGATGGGCGCTACCCAAAACAGCCATAATTGACCCAGGGCCCAATCGCCAGCAAAAACAGCCTGACTTGTACTACGTGCGGGGTTCACGGAGGTATTGGTCACTGGGATACTAATGAGGTGAATCAGTGTCAGTCCCAGTCCAATGGCGAGTCCGGCAAAGCCCTTTGGCGCTTTAGAGTGCGTGGCGCCCAGGATGATGATCAAAAACATAAAGGTCATAACCACCTCTGTCACCAGGGCAGACATCATGTTGTAACCGTCTGGGGAGTGCTCGCCATAGCCATTTGCAGCAAAGCTACCAATGTCAAATCCGGGCTTACCGCTTACAATGATGTAGAGAATGGCAGCTCCGGCAACTCCACCCAGCACTTGTGCGAGAATGTAGGTGAGTAGTTCTTTTTTATCGAAGCGACCACCTGCCCAAAGTCCGATAGAAACGGCAGGGTTGAGATGACAGCCTGAGACATGCCCAATCGCATAGGCCATGGTAACTACGGTAAGCCCGAAAGCAATGGCAACGCCTACAAATCCGATACCCAATTCAGGGTAGCCTGCTGCCAGTACAGCGCTACCGCAGCCGCCCAGCACAAGCCATAAGGTGCCGACAAATTCAGCAACTAGTTTTTTCATAAGTTTTTAATTAAGGTTGAAAAAATGAGCAGAAACGAATCCCTGCATTCCTCAATATAACTAAAACTTGCTGATTCAGAGTGGTTTAACTCAGGTGGTTGTTGACTTAAGCAGTTGACTTATTCATTTTTGAGATGCCTGATGGGATTGATTCGGGCGGCTTTGAATGATTGATAGCCTACAGTACACCAGGTTACTATAAGGATAAGCCCACCGGCTAAAATAAAGGTCAGGGGGCTGAGGACTATGCGGTAGGCGAAGTCGTTGAGCCAGTTTTCCATGGCATACCAGCCGACTGGAAATGCCAGCAGAAACGCCAGTAGCACCATAGCCGAAAAGTTTTTAAAGAGCAATTTCAGAATCGTACTCACGCTGGCACCCACCACTTTTCTAATACCAATTTCTTTAGCCCTCAGACTGACGGTATAGGCGGAAAGGGCAAACAGGCCGATGATCGAAATAAATATGCTGAGACCGGAGAAGATAGAAAATACCTGACTGGTGTGGCGCTCGGTTTTATAACGGTTGTCCAAAACCTGATCGAGGAACCTGAAGTTGAATGGCAGATCGGGCAATAGTGTTTGCCACTTTTCCTCTATAGCTTGAGCACCCGCCCTGGTCATTCCTGTATTGAGCCTTGCCGCAATCACCCACATGCGTTCTGCGTAAAGCTCATTGCTGAGCATGACCAGAGGCCCGATTTCATCATGTAGTGATTGATAATGAAAGTCTTTTACAATTCCTTTTATGGTATAATAGGTCTTGATGGTAGCACCTTTCTCCTGGTTTACCATGGCTACTTTTTTGCCAATAGGATCATCGAGGCCCAGCCTCTTCAGAGCTGTTTCATTAAGCAGGATCATACTGGAATCTGTAGTGCTCTGCGAAAAGAGGGCGCCATCAATGAGTTCAAGTCCCATCACCTCCGCAAAGCCATCACCGAGTACGACACTTGCCATGTTAAGTTCCTGGTCTGAACCTTCGGTTTCATAATCTTCCATCTGGGTACCTCTGAACCCCTGGAGCCACATGGTGCCGGCTGCTGCCTTTACCTGCGGTAGATTTTTGATCTCGTTGAGAAAGGGCTTTGCGAAATTCCCTTTTCGGTCGAAGGTCCCTTCAATCACCATCAACTGCTCCTTATCGAAGCCAAGGTCTTTACTGGCCAGGAAATCTACTTGCTTTTGAATGACCAGTGTGCAGGTGATCAGTATTATGGCGATCCAGAATTGAAAGACGACCAGACCATTTCTCAGCCACTTGCCCTTGTTTTGAGTGGAGAAATTGCCTTTGAGCACTGCGATCGGTTTAAAGGATGAGAGCGCGAAGGCGGGGTAAATCCCGGCAAGAAGTCCCACCAGAATTCCGGCTACTATTAAACCGGTAATTGAGATGATGTCGGGATTCAGTATAAGCTGTTTGTTTGTGAGCTCATTGAAATAGGATAGGGCCAGTAATACTAAGCCCAAAGCGATAAAAAGACTGATAAAACTAAGTATGAGTGACTCTGTCAAAAATTGAGCAACCAGCTGCGTGCGATGGGAACCCATAACCTTGCGTACACCTACTTCAAGGGCCCGTTCGGTGGAACGAGCTGTTGCGAGATTGATGAAATTGACACAAGCGATGCAGAAAATAAGCACGGCAATGGCAAGCATGATCCTTACCGTAACGATGCTTCCTCCCGCTTTCATACCTCCGAAATCAGCCGAATCCAGGTGTATGGAAGTAAGTGGTTTGAGCTTATAGGTAAATCCGTTACCGGCTGCCTGATAAGCCTCCCATGAAAGCTGGTTGATGCGTTCAATTTCGGCCGACATGTGGGTTTTCACCATCTCAGGAAATTTTGCTTCCAGTTGAGCCGCTTTGGCTTGAGGGTGAAGTCGTAAATAAAGGTGTGTGTATTTTAAAGTGAAATTCTCCTGATTGAACCAGGTCACAGAGCTGGATGACACCAGATAGCTGAATTTGAGGTGTGAATTCTCAGGAGGGTCTTCGCAAATACCAGTCACCACAGATTTTTTTTCTGCAGCAGATATAAATTGTCCCAGAGGGTTTGTCTCACCGAATAAACGCCTGGCAGTGCTCTCTGTTAAAACTATAGAATTGGGTTCTTTTAGGGCATTTTTAGGGTCACCGGCCAGCATGCGCAAACCAAAGACGGATAGAAACTGATTGTCAGCTATCAAAGCGTTGTCTTCCAGAAAATTCAGCCTCTGGCCCTGTTCATTATTCACCCAAACCTGCTGGCCACCATAGGGGCCGGAAAAGGCTGTGGCATCGGCCACGTCCGGAAAGTCCTGCGGAATCGTACGAGCAAAGCTGTAGGGCACATAACGCCTCGTAGTCGTTCCTTCCGGAGTTTTACGCTCCTCCACAAGCTTAAAAATCTGATCGGCATTGGGAATGGACTTATCGTAAGAAAACTCGTCCTGAACATAGAGGAGTACCAACAAGGTGCTGGCAATACCCAGAGATAAACCCAGGGAATTCACTATGCTGTACTCTTTTCGTTTGATCAGCGTGCGAATGGCTGATTTCAGGTTACTCTTCCATAAGCCGGTTGAGCTGAGCCCGCTTATAGGGGAGAAGGATCTGAGGATACCCGGACGGAAGAGCTGAAGCAGGTCATTAAAGAGTAGCCATTTCGCCTTTGCAATGCCTTTTGCTTCCTTGTTTTCTTCAAAGGACTCGATGAGGTCACCTTCGATATCAGCATGGTATTCGGGTTTGCAAAACCACTTCAACAGCCTCAAAGCAAAGAGGGGAGGTCTTTTCTTATCTCTGTTCACTTAATCGAGGTTTAGTACAAGGTTGGGCAGTGCTTCCCAGAGTGAATTGCGCGTTTCACGGGTATGGGCAATGGTCTTTTTACCATAAGGAGTTATGGTGAAATAGAGCTTTGGCCTGCCTCCGCGTTTTTCAGTCTTTTCTCCATGATTGGATTTTAGATAGCCCTTTTCTTCCATCCTGCGTAAGGTGATTTGCAGGGCTCCAACGCTTACGGTACGCCCCAGTCTTTCTTCAATCTCTTTACGAATGGTAACACCATAAGCATTGCCATGTAGTATACCCACGGTGAGCAATACTACTTCTTCAAATTCACCAATCTGAAATTTCCCCATAGTTAATACTAAAATGTAGTATTGCAATACTAGTGAATAGTGGTAATTAAAACAATATTGTAGTGTTTGTTTTGTTGAAGGGATACTAAAGAGTAGGAGCCAGACCCAGAATGCCTATTTTCTGGAGGCAAACTGTTTTTGTAGCTTTTCCATCAGCTGAATTTCAGGAAGAAACTGCCAGTCAAAAGACAGGGCCTGATTGGCCAGGTGCACATGATGGTCCTGATCCAGTTTATATCCATCTGGTTTTTCAAGAATCCGGGTTTTAGCATATACCTTTTCTAAATTTGCTTTCACAGACCGGAATTTAGCAGGTATCAATTGAAGGTTCTTGAGGGCTTCTTCCTCGCTCATTACCTCCGAGGGCAGGTCATACTGCTCCATGGCAATAAGTGTGTTGTAGGAAAACCTGATCAACTCATTGACCTGTTCATATACTTCCAGACTATAGCTGTTTCTTTCGGTCTTCTGTTTCATTTCAGTGATTTGATCAGCAATGGAGTCACAGGTTGCCAGCATTTCTTTAGCCAGAATAAGTTTCTCTGCATATTTCGATGCCCAGGTGCCTTTGTTATTCGGGTCAGGAACATCGATTAATGCCTTTGTCATTTTTCTAACATTGTTCCTGCTGACGCCTTTTTCCAGCAATACATTTTTCCATTGGCCGACAGGAGTTTCCAGCTTATCAATAAAGGCATAATCATCTCCTGACAAGACATGACCAAAAGCCCTCTGTCTGTGAGCTTGCTTAAATTCCACTGCGCTTCGCTTTTCACCTGCCCAGCTATATTCTGCGAAAGCCATGATCCCTCTCATATACAACTCAAAATGGGGAGAATCATCATCCCAGAGCGTGAGAAGCAAACCATTAAGCCCCTTGTCGATGGAGGAGAGGGCGAAGGACTTTATGTTTTCGATGTTACTTTGATTTTGGGGCATCAATACCCACCTGGTTTGCCCTGCGGTGGCACCCATCACCTGAAAACCGTTGGATGTAAACCAATCCATTGCCTTAAGATTGCCGTATGTTCCGGGTTGCTGATAATTCCAGCGCATGTAAATGCAGTTTTTAGGAAAATGATCCAGAAATTCCACCAGGTTAGGCTCATTCTCTTCCCATATTTTGTCCACCTCTTCTTTTGACATGTTGGGGTCAAACATCGGACGATAAACTCCCGCATGCTTTAGAGGCATATCATCCCAGAAGATCGGAATTCGACCATGTTCTTCGGCAAACTGAGTTACTTTGTTCAGCCAGATCAGGTTCAGTTCCAGGGCAGATTTACCACTCCCGCGGCCAGTTGTGTGTACTTCATCCCCGCCTACATGAAGGTATTTACCATGAGGTGTTGCTTCCATGGCATCCCGGTAGAGGTCAAACTGAACTTCGTAGGTTTTCGGGTCCAGTGGATTAAATGCCCAGTCGCTTTCAGGGTTATCTCTCAAGTGCTTATAATTGTCATGTTTGAGAATAAAAGACGCATGACCCAAACCCTGCACCAGTGGACTTATTTCAATGTTCCGGGCTTTTGCATAGTCGCTCAGCTTTTTCCATTCGTCAATGCTAAGTGCATCATCTGCTCCAATTTCAGGTTGACGTACATACTTTATTTTGTCCTCGACTTCGGCAATTATCGCATTCACCTTGTACTTGGCCAGTCGGTCCATTAAGCGATAATAGTAGTCGGTTTTCTCTCTGTGGTGTTTAATATCCAGGTGAACTGACCTGTAGGCTAGTTGAGGAAAGTCTTCGATGTGGCATAGAGGTAGATTCACCTGCTGATCTTTCGCATCTTCCATCAACTGCTCCAGACTCATAAAGCCGTAAAGCAGACCAGCCTTGTCTTTTCCTACAATGTTGATTTTATGTTTTTCAATGTCAAGTGTGTAGCCTTCCGGTTTGATATCCAATGTTTCATCAATCCTGAATTCGATCTGGGCTTCACGGGAAGAGGAGAGAATCAGTCCATTCAGTAAGCCGTTTAATGGTGGTAAATCGGAACCATCGGTTGAGGAGAAGTTTTTTATATCTCCATAACCCATGTCGCTTGCCCCTGAGGAGCTAAACGTATCTGGTTGGGGTAATAGTCGAAAAGCAACTTCCTCTTCATGAGGAGATTGGCAGGTGAAAAGTAGCAGCAGGCAGACCGTAGAAAGAAGAATGGAAACTGACCCAATGGAGCTTGACTTTGTAGTTACCCGGGAGATCCATTGTGTATCCTTATTCATGCTCTTAAATATTTGGAGGTTTCCTGAATTGATTCTCAATTTCAGTAAACTTCTGTTTATCTGTTGACACTACATTGACCAGTTCAAATTGGTGGTTATCTAAAACATCAAAATCAACCATAGAGAGGTATTCTTCTGCTATTGCCTTGTCGACTTTGATTTTACCTCCGCCAGCCCAATGCCGATCCTGACCGTTTTTCTTTATCCCGGAAATTCAGTATCCTTCGCCTGTTTCCAGGCCATGAAAATTCTCATTAAAATCTCCATGCTTATTTCTTTTAAATGCGTGACCATTGAAGTAGACAGTTTTTCCGGATTTCGAATATTCCACCGCTCCAATCCATGCTTCACCGCGATCGCTTTGATCTGTCTTGTGCTCGATATACATGATTTTCTTGTCCATAAGGGCCAGGTGCCAATTTATCAATGAATTTAATCCTCAGTCATTCTCTTCACAATGCTTTGCACATGAATTTGGGTAGTATCGAAGACCTGGAGATTTGGGAAATCCTCTTGCTTGAGAATGAGCGGTAGCTCGGTGCCGCCCAGTATCAGTCCCTGAATATTGTCTGATTCAATTTGACCCTGCGCTATGGAAACGAGTCGCTTTTTCGTCTCCGGATTGATGTCATCAAACACCAGTTCGTTCATGTACTTATCATGGATATAGGCTTGCTGATTTTTGCCTGGAGCGATTATTTCAAGTCCATGAAGGCCTGCTTTTTTCTGATAAAAACCCTTACTCATGGTAGATTGGGTGCCAAATAAGCTTACTCTTTTCAAACCCTTGCCAGCCACATACTTACAGGTTTCTTTGACTATACTGATCAAAGGAATGTTTACTTTTTTTGCCAGCTCATCAAATACGATATGAGGGGTGTTGGAGGCGAGAACGGCCAAATTTGCACCAGCCTTTTCCAGCACTTGAACCCTGGCCTGTAAAAAAGCTACCAGGCCATCCAGATCCTCCTGAAACACATAATTCAGCATTTTGGTCATGTTAATGCTGTGTAAGGTGATTTCAGGATAGTCTTTGGTATTCAATTTTTCCTGGTACTGGCTGATGATAGAGCGATAGTACTGAATGGTAGATTCAGGGCCTATACCCGCGATTATTCCCAACTTTTTCATGATGGTTAAAGGTAATCAAAGGTACTAGTCTATTTCAAGGCTTTTGACGGCTGGTGAAAATTCTCCGCAAGAGACAAAAATCACCGCGAGCTGATCACTCTCTTACTTTCAACCGTAATTTCCGAACCCTCAGCCAGCATTACCGAAAGAGGCTTTTCCTTACTAAGGAAATCAAAGGCTTCTCCATAAACGGCCCCGAAATCGACATCGACATCAAAGCTCCTGACCTCATAGGCTTGCCACCTTGGGTGGGTGACTTCGTATTCATTACTTCGACTGCCATTGACCTGGGCATATCCCCAGTAGTGTTCGGTAATAAATTCCGTCTCGCTTCCCGCGGCTATGTCTTTGCATTCCGTAGAAGCGTTGACAGAAAAAGAATGCCATTTTGAGCTTTTCTTCCACTGATAGCTCACTTCCAGGGCTGACTCCTTTTCTAACCAGACGTGCTTCATCGGCATGGTTTCATAATTTTCACCATATACCGTATTCGCGACAAAGGTAAGAGCTGGTTTAGGCACAATCTCTTTGATAAAAACAACTCCCCGTTTCCATTCTCCGGCTTCCTTTCTCTTTACATAAAATCGCAGATTTACTTCCTCAAAGTTGATGTGGAAAGGTATTTTCATACCCAGCATGCGCGTATTCAGAAACATAAAACCTACCAGGCTCACATAAGCGTGATCATTCCACAGATCAAGTTCGGTACCGTAGGGCAGGTAGGGTTTAAGAATATCCGGATCAATGCTATAGTTGACCAGGGCTAACTTTCGCCATTCTGCTTTTAGAAAACTCATAGACTGTGATCTTTAATGCACATCGTGAACCCAGGACGATTATAATTCAATTGAACCAGAACTAAAAAAGTACGACCTTTGGTCAGTCGGATCAGGTGTCACTTCAAGGCCTGTTTCGGTTAAAGAATCGGTCATGGAATTAAACTTAGTTGAAGAGTTCTTACTTATCGCCCTGGATGACGATAAGGGAGCTTTTGTCATTGATTCTACTCATTTGCATTATGGCTTTGCTGGTGCGGTGTTGTTGGAGCTGGCAGTACGCGATAAAATCGATATTGACGGAGACTACCTCCACTTAAAAAGCAGCTCGCAGGAGCCTGAGGTAGCGTTGAATATGGCCATTGGCCTTATTATGTCCGGCACCAAGACCAAGAAAGTAAAAGACTGGCTGGACACTTTGGCGAAAAAAGCCGGAGAAATGAAGGAGGCTACCCTTCAAAGACTTATCGAAAGGGGAGTGCTGAGGAAAGAAGAGCATAAAATTCTCTGGATCATTCCTAACAACAAATACCCAACCAGCAACAGCAACCCTGAGAACAAGGTACGTGAGAGACTGAACAATGTAATACTCAATGGAGCCCAGTCAGAACCACGCGATGTCATGTTGCTTAGCTTGATTGACGTTTCCGATCTTACCAAAGAGGCCTTCAGAGACCAGTCAGATTATAAAGAAGTAAAGCGAAAGATCAAGGAGGTTACCGAGGATATCAAAATCAGCCAGGCGATCAACAAAAGTATTCGTGAGATTCAAACCGCCATTATGATCTCCATCGCCACTACCATGGTGGTCACCACGGTTATTACGAGTAACAATTAAAGTTTACCGACTTCTTTTAAGCCTCTCATAAAGTGCTTGCGCCTCCTCTTCCAGGCTAGGTACAATTTCCTGAAGAGTGTTGATTAGATCGGCACTCATGTGTTGTACTGTGAGCACGTAAATATCATCATCAAATAGGTCACATACGAGAAAGTGCTTTGCGGCTGGGTATACCTTGAAACGGCTTGAAATATTGTCGTTGACTTTCAATAGTCTGGGATATTCTTTCAGTAGCTCCAGACATTCCTCTATATGACTAAGGTACTGGTTAGCAACATTTTCACCCCATTTTTCAAATGAAAACGTGTAAATATGGTCAAGGTCTTCAAGTGCCCGGTAAGTGAGCCTTATTTTAGTCACTTTTTAAGCTCCTTATATCGTTTCAGATCAGATTTTAAATCACCGGAGAATTCCAGACTTCTACCTTCTGCTGCATCCTGGTAGCCCTCAATTATGTTTGCTCTCAATGCGTGCGCCTCCTGACTTCGTTTTTCACGCCTGATCAAATCCCTGACAAACTCACTTGGGGTACTATAGAGTGTACCACTTCCCGAGCTTTCGGTTACGAATTTTTTGAGCTCGTCAGTCAAAGGAAGGTTCAGTGAGTTGGATAGTTTAGCCATAGGGAGATATTTCCTCTAATCTAATCAGTTATTCAATATTTGTCAATATATGAATACAAGTGATTTGTTTTACCTCCATCATGGCACCCTTAAGAATGATTACTATGAAGTGCGAAATTCAGAATGGCCAATTGATGTGAATTTGTAAACGAAGGAACATCCAGGTTAAAAGGACTATTTCAACCCTTTAAACTTCTCGCGAACAATGCTTTGAACCGGCTTGTTTTCGATCTTGCTTTTAAGCCAGGAGAGGATGTCGAGGTAGAGGAAGGGCCTTCGTTCAAAGAGATCATCATTGAGAGGAGCCAGCCGGTCGTGAAGATCCTGAAACTCCTTTTTGAGTTCATCCGGCTTGATTTTTCCCGATTTTCGCAGAAACTGAAAGATTTCCTTTTGTACTGCCTGCTGATCGTTCATTTTACCGATGAACTGGAAAGTTGATTTAATCTGGTACTCCAGCTGAAAATCCTGACCTTCCTCAAAATGGGCGATGAGGTTAAGAATCCGGGCAAAGCAGTGAATGTCTTCCCTGAGATTCACATCTTTGAAATAGACGATCTGATTGAGGTAGAAAATGGCCCTGCGATAGTTCGCATTGCCAAAATAAAGAGAGGCAATTTTGTAGTAAAACATCAGCACCCTTTCAGGGTCTATTTTTCCTTCGTACTGCTTCAGTTTATCCAGAATTTCAGGAATCAATTCAACGCCAGTGTCAAAGCTTCCCTCCATAAAATGCTTGTTCACTTTGGAGATGTAGAGAAACTTGAAGACCAGTATTTCTGTATTAAGATCTCTGACAATATTCTTGTTCCGGGCCAGAGTTTCTACCTCTTCAATGGCCTCGCAAAGTCGGCTGTAATACTGTAATTGAAAGAGGGCTCCTAAAAGGTTCTGATAGCCCTTAATAAACTGTACGGACTGTTTTTCAGCCATTTCAGGGTTTGCCTTAAACAGATTTACCCAGGCCTGGGCATGTTTAAAAGTGTTCGGAAAATTCTGAACTATTTTGTTGTACCATACATGACACTGATGGTAGTACAGTTGCTCGTAGAAGCTAAGATTTTCCAGCTTTACCTCAGGCAGGTTTTTCCTGAAATATTCACTTACCTCATTAAAGTCAGCTTCATCACGGGCATAGCCCTTTTTCAGAAACAGGCTGTAGAGGTTGAGGGTCAGATTAGAAAGCTGATGAGAGGAGGTGATGATCTTAGCGGTTTCATCGACCTCACGCGTCAGCGCCTCTGCCCGGTTTTCAATACTTCGGGTGATGTATTGTGACTCAATAAGCTTCTCAAACTCCATTACTTCCAGGCTGATTGTGAAGTGCTTGTTTTCTATTGCCACGTGCTTTGTGCGGTCGAGTAATTTGAGTGCCTGCTTATAAAATCCCTTGTTGTAAAGCACCTTGGCGTGGTCGAGGTTTTCACGCAATTGAATGTCCAGATTCTGTCCGATATGGTAGTGCCGCAGACTCGATAAAATCTGCTTATAGAGGTTAGCTTTTTGATTCGAAAACTGAATTTTTTTTATGCTCGGGACCTTCTTCAGAATGGCCTGATCATCATAACGCTTCATCGATTCCATAGCATCGAAGAGCTTGATGAATTTCACATCCTCCGTATTGCCACTTCGGTTCACAAAGAGTCTGAAGTGACGCTTTTCCGTTTTGGTAAGCGACTTTATCAGGTCAAAAAGGGGATCTCTTTTCTGGTTTGCCATTGTATTTGGTGTACTATTAAACGTCTGGTAATCAGTTTTTTATAGTAAAAGTAACTTCAAATTGAAATAGTAGAAGTCAAGCCTTCTCGTATGGTCGGGCAGAGAAAGCATTTTATATTCATTTGATTAAGAGAAAAGAGACTAGAGTAATCGAATAGAGACCAAATAAACGATGGATCGACAAAAAATACAAATCTTTGACACGACACTCCGGGATGGAGAGCAGGTGCCGGGTTGTAAGCTGAACACCAAAGAAAAAGTGGATGTAGCCAAGCGACTGGAAGCCCTGGGAGTGGATGTTATTGAGGCTGGCTTTCCTATTTCAAGCCCCGGTGACTTTGAGTCAGTTGCGGCAATTGCCGCTGTAGTAAAAGAAGCTACAGTTTGTGGACTGAGCCGTGCTGTTGAGAAAGACATAATCACTGCTGCTGATTCCCTGACGGGGGCTAAAAGGCCAAGAATTCATACGGGAATCGGTACTTCTGAGTCCCATATCAAATACAAGCTTCAGACTACTCCGGAAAAGATAGTGGAGAGGGCTGTAGCAGCTGTAAAGCTGGCTAAAAGCTTTGTGGAAGATGTTGAATTTTACGCTGAAGATGCCGGTCGTACAGACAATGCTTTTCTGGCTTATGTGTGTGAGCAGGCTGTAAAGGCAGGGGCAACCGTGCTGAATATCCCTGATACCACAGGTTACTGTTTGCCAGAGGAGTATGGTGCGAAAATCAAGTACCTGAAAGAAAATGTAAAAGGTGTGCACAATGTTGCCCTTTCTACCCACTGTCACAATGATCTGGGTATGGCAACTGCCAACTCAATTGCCGGGGTAGTCAATGGTGCTACCCAAATTGAGTGTACCATTAACGGTATAGGAGAGCGAGCTGGCAATACGGCTTTGGAAGAGGTAGTGATGGTGCTCAGACAGCATCCCGATCTGCTTAAATACACTGGTGTTGACACAAAGCAACTAAATGACCTTTCAAGGTATGTATCCGATACCATGAGAGTACCGGTACAGCCTAATAAGGCCATTGTAGGTGCTAATGCTTTTGCACATTCCTCGGGGATTCACCAGGACGGTGTCATCAAGAAGAGAGAAACTTATGAAATAATCGACCCTAAAGATGTAGGTGTCGACCATTCGTCCATAGTATTGACTGCGAGAAGTGGCCGCGCGGCCTTAGCTTACCGCATGAAAAATATTGGACATGAATTGACAAGAGACGAACTTGACGTTTTCTACGCAGGCTTTCTGAAAGTAGCGGATGAAAAGAAGGAGGTAAAAGACGAAGATCTTCACCAGTTAGTCGAGTCAACCGTAAAAGTGGCAGTTTGAGATGGCAAAGACCTTATTTGACAAAGTCTGGGATGCCCATGTGGTAAAACAGCTCGAGGGCAACATAGATGTTCTGTATATCGACAGGCATCTGATTCACGAAGTAACCAGCCCTCAGGCCTTTGCTGAGCTGGAAAATCGGAATCTACCGCTCTTTAGAAAAGATCAGATGGTGGCAACACCAGATCATAATGTACCTACCGAAAATCAGCATCTGCCTATTAAAGATGCGCTTTCAAAACATCAGGTAGATACGCTGATAGAAAATTGTGAGAAGTTCAATGTAGAACTTTATGGCTTGGGGCACCCTTTTCAGGGAATTGTGCACGTAATAGGACCTGAACTGGGTGTCACCCTACCCGGCCGTACCATGGTATGTGGTGACAGTCATACCTCTACGCATGGAGCCTTTGGAGCCATTGCTTTTGGTATTGGCACCAGCCAGGTGGCTCAGGTCATGGCAAGCCAGTGTTTGCTGCAGACAAGGCCAAAAACCATGCGCATTACGGTAAATGGTGAATTGCCAACGGGTGTACTGGCCAAAGACATTATCCTTTACATCATCGCTCAGCTCACCGCAGCAGGCGGTACAGGTTACTTTGTGGAATATGCCGGCTCAGCCATTGAGTCTCTCTCTATGGAGGCCCGTATGACCATCTGCAATATGAGTATTGAGATGGGCGCAAGAGGAGGGATGATAGCTCCGGATCAGACAACTTTCGACTATATCGAAGGACGCGAGTTTGCTCCACAAGGTGAAGAATTTGAGAAGGCAGTAGCCTATTGGAAGACTCTGAAGACCGATGAAGGTGCTTCATTCGATAAGGAATATACTTACGAGGCTGCTGATATCGCACCCATGATTACCTACGGTACCAATCCCGGAATGGGCATTAAGATTTCCGGCAATGTACCCGATAAACTGGGAGAGGGTAGCCAGGACAGTTTTCGTAAGTCGCTGGATTATATGGGCTTCAATCCCGGAGAATCTTTGCTGGGCAAAGAAGTCAACTGGGTTTTTATCGGTAGCTGTACCAATTCAAGAATCGAAGACCTGCGCATAGTTGCTGACTATGTAAAAGGTAAGAGAAAGGCTGATGGTGTCAATGCCATGATAGTACCTGGTTCGAAACAGGTGGAGAAGCAAGCCATTGCAGAAGGTCTGGATAAAGTATTAACCGAGGCTGGGTTTGTATTGAGAGAACCCGGCTGTTCGGCTTGTTTGGGGATGAATGAAGACAAAGTTCCCGCAGGTGAATACTGCGTTTCCACCTCGAACAGAAATTTTGAGGGACGACAAGGTCCGGGAGCAAGAACTCTGTTGGCCAGCCCACTGGTGGCAGCCATTACGGCTGTGGAAGGAAAGATTGTAGACATTAGCAAACACCTGAATTAAGATGGAGAAATTTAGCAGAATAGTATCGACTGCAGTGCCATTGCCCAATGAGGATGTGGATACTGATCAGATCATACCGGCCAGATTCTTAAAGGCCACCTCCAGGGAAGGGTTTGGTGATAACCTTTTCAGAGATTGGAGATATAATAATGACAATACAGCCAAGGCGGACTTTGTATTGAACAATCCGACCTATTCAGGACAGGTGTTGGTAGCTGGCAGAAATTTCGGATGCGGGTCATCCAGAGAGCATGCTGCCTGGGCCTTATTCGATTATGGCTTCAGGGTAGTGGTGTCCAGCTTCTTTGCTGATATTTTTAAAGGAAACGCTCTTGGAAATGGCTTGCTTCCGGTTCAAGTGTCAGATGAATATCTGGCAGCACTGATTGCAGCTGTCAAAGCCGATCCTGAGACAGAAGTAACAGTAGAATTGCAAGCACAAACCATTAGTTTCAATGGGAACGAAGCTTCTTTTGAAGTAAATGCCTATAAAAAGGAATGTATGCTCAATGGCTACGATGACATTGATTATCTGGTAAGTATAAAAGACGAAATAGAGGCCTTTGAAGCCTCAGCAATAACAATATAATGGGAGTGAAGAAGAAAATTGGAATGTTACCCGGTGACGGAATTGGTCCCGAGGTAGTAGCAGAAGGTAGAAAGGTACTGGAGGCAATTGCAGAACGCTTTGGGCACAGTTTTGAGTTTTCCTACGGTGATGTGGGAGCGGTGGCTATTGACAATACAGGTACTCCGCTACCGGATGAAACCCTGGCCGTTTGCGAGCAGTCAGATGCCTTTCTGTTTGGAGCCATTGGCGATCCCAAATACGACAATGACCCTTCAGCCAAGGTACGACCTGAGCAAGGTTTACTGAAGCTGAGAAAGAGCCTCGGGTTATTTGCTAATATCAGACCTGTCACCGCCTATGACAGTCTTTTACACATGTCACCCCTGAAGGTAGACCGTGTGAAAGGAGCTGACTTTGTGGTATACAGAGAACTGACAGGAGGAATCTACTTCGGTGAAAAAGGCAGGACAGAAGATGGTGCATATGACCATTGTACCTACTCCAATTATGAAATCGACAGGATTGCTCATCTGGCCTTTAAATCTGCCGAGAACAGAAATAAGAAGGTAACACTCATCGACAAGGCCAATGTGCTGGAAACTTCCCGACTGTGGAGAGAACGTGTAACGGCCATTGCAAAGGATTACCCAGAAGTAACGCTGGAAGCCATGTTTGTGGATAACGCTGCCATGCAGATGATCCAGAACCCCAAGCAGTTTGATGTGATTCTGACAGAAAATATGTTTGGTGACATTATATCTGATGAGGCCAGTGTAATAGGAGGCTCTTTGGGGCTACTACCTTCGGCTTCCATTGGCGACAAAACAGGGATGTTCGAACCAATTCATGGTTCTTACCCTCAAGCTGCAGGGAAAAATATTGCGAATCCCTTAGCTACCATTCTTTCAGTGGCCATGCTGCTGGATCATATTGGTTTAATAGATGAAGCAATCGAAGTGAGACAGGCAGTAAATGCTTCTCTTAGAAATGGCCTGGTAACAGAAGACCTGGCTAAAAATCAGGGATACGGCACAGATAGGGTAGGAGACTTTATTGTGAACTGTATCCTGGATGGAGAAGAGTCTGGTTCTCAGAGTAATATAGAAGCAGGTTTGAGTACAATCATTTAATACCAGTTCATATTTATTTCGTTTAGATAGTTTGTTGAATTCCCGGCCATTGGTCGGGAATTTTTTTTTGGCCAAAAGATTAAACTCTTTATTTATTTTGGTTTTAGGAAACATATTGTAAACCCTTACCGTCTAAGCATTATGAGCAAGCCTGTTAATCCCCCGCCACGATGGCCTTTTTGGTTGCTTGAGCGTTTGTGCTCCCCCTATCAATTGGAAATATTGTACGGTGATGTATGTGAGGTCTTTTACAGACGGGTAGCTAAATCTGGCAGGTTCTGGGCTGTTATACTTTTTTACCGCGATGCTTTCAGCCTGATCCGTCCCTATGCTCTAAAAAAATCAGAACCCTATTCCTCAAGCTCAAACCCCTTTACCATGCTCCATCTCTACTTCAGAACAGGTTACAGATCCCTGATTAAAAACAAACTCAGTTCATTTATCAATCTGGTGGGATTGGTGGCAGGCATGACAGCCGTCCTGCTCATTGCACAGTATGCCGTGCATGAATTGAACTATGACAAATTTCATGAGCGGTCGGAAGGTATTTACCGCCTCACTTTTAACCGAACTATTGAGAATGAGAAGGTTTTTGATGCCGCTACTACTTTTTTGCCCATGGGGCCCGAGCTGCTTGACAAGTTTCCTGAGGTTGAAAATCAGGTAAGGTTTTATTACCCATTTACCCATGGCCAGATTAAAATTGGCGAAGCGCTCTTTAACCAGGAAAAACCCACTTTTGCAGACCCTGGCTACTTCGAGGTCTTTTCGAATCAGCTCATATCAGGAGACCCAGGTAGCGCCCTGAGCTCTCCCAATAGCATCATTTTATCGGAAGAACTCGCACGCACTTACTTTGGGAATAGTGATCCGGTTGGTCAGGTAATGGAATTCTCATTTGAAGATGGTGCGGCCCGACTTCAGGTGTCAGGAGTATTGGAAAACCCCAGGGCAGACTCCCATCTCAGGCTGCATATGCTCATTTCTATGAGTACGCTCGATCAATGGCCTACTTTCAAACAAAGCGAGTGGTTTTTGCCTTTTTATCACACCTACCTGCTGATCAATAATCAGGCTGACCTGTCTGATTTTGAGACAAGGGCTTCGGATTTATTAAAATCAAACAGGGCGAACGTGATGGAAAAAGGGGTAGATGAGGGAGTTGAGCTACAGGCCCTGGAAGATATACATCTGGACTCTGACCTGGAGTTTGAACTCTTTGAGAACGGAAACCGTGCCGCGGTAAACCTCCTGGTGGGTGTGGCAGCCATGATCTTGTTAATCGCCTACCTTAATTATGTAAACCTTGCCACCGCCCGATCTGTCAAGCGAGCGAAGGAGGTAGGGGTGAGAAAAGTGATGGGCTCTGGAAAAGTACAGCTGATTTATCAGTTCTTATCAGAGTCCCTGCTCTTAAGCTACCTCGCGCTGGGGGTGTCTTTGCTGCTGCTGTTTGCATTGGTTCCTTACTTTTCTGACCTGGTCAACAAGGAATTTTCAATCACAACTCAGAAGGGTTTCTGGTTGGGCGTATTGAGTGCGACTACGCTGGGAGCCGTGATTTCAGGAATTTATCCAGCCTTTGTGTTGTCTTCCTTCAACCCTGTTTCCATTCTTAAAGGCAATCTGGCAGGTACTGGCCGTGGGAGTAGGCTGAGAAAGGTGTTGGTCACATTCCAATTCATGATTTCTGTGGGGTTGATTGGAGGCACTATGTTGCTTTTGGACCAGACTGGCTTTCTGATGAATAAGAACCTGGGCTTTGCGGCAGATCAGGTGATGGTAGTCAATGCCCCCAGAAACATGGCAAGCAGTAACTACCTGACAACGGTGAGTTCATTCTCCTCAGCACTGGAAGACCTGCCTGGTGTTAATTCATTTACCCATAGCGGAAGTATTCCGGGTAAAACACTGGCCTCAGGCACTTTTAAGAAAAAGGGAGATGTGGCCAATGAGCCAGTGTCCGTACAACTCAATACTACCGATATAGGCTATTTTGAGACCTATGAACTTGACTTTGTAGCTGGCCGAGCATTTAGCAAAGAGATACTAACGGATAGAGCTGGTCTGATTCTGAACGAAGCAGCGTTGAAAGCGCTGAGATTTGAAAATGCTGAAGAAGCACTCACCGGTAAGGTAGAAGCCTTTGGCAATTCCAGGGAATTCAATGTGCTGGGTGTAGTCAGAGACTACCATCATTCCTCTCTTAAGGAGTCGTACGAGCCCATCATTTTTGCCTACATGCCGAACAGGACGATCTATTTCAGTTTTAACCTTGATACTGATAATCTCCTGACGACCATTGGTTCCATAGAAACCTTGATGGGTACATGGTTTCCTGACAGCCCCTTTGACTATACTTTTCTCGATCAGGCTTTTGACGCAGAGTTTAAATCGGAGCTGGTGTATGCCAGCGTATTTAAGTCATTTGCTGTGCTTTCGATATTGCTGGGAAGTCTGGGACTATTCGGTTTAGTTTCGTTTTTGGCCAGTCAGAAGCTAAAGGAAATAAGTATCAGAAAAGTGCTGGGAGCCGGGGGAGGTGACATTTTAAAGATGCTCTCGGGCTCCTTCTTAATGCCGCTTGCCATCGGCTGCATTTTGGCATGGAGCACCTTGTATTATGGTGGAGGACAATGGTTGCAAAGCTATCCGTTTCATATTGATTTGGGCCTGAAATTTTTCGCTATACCAGCAGTCATTGTGTTAGCCCTTGGCGCGATAACGGTGGGATATCAGGCCTATCGGGCCACCGCCAATGAACCGACAAAAGCATTAAGAAGCGAATAAAAAGACTATGAGAAACTGGGATCTTGGAGCATTCGAAGAAGTAGTTTTAATGGCGATCGGCATCCTTGGTCAAAATGCCTACGGTGTTACCATTAAGGAAGAACTGGAAAAGCACACCCGCAAAAGACCAAGCGTAGGAGCTTTGCACTCCGCCCTATACCGTTTGGAAAATAAGGGGTATGTCACATCTATGGAATCAGGTGCTACGGCAGAAAGAGGAGGCAGGAGAAAACGTTTTTACAGCATGACAGCCAGTGGCAAAGAAGTCCTGCTCAAAACGCATGAGTTCCGTACCAATATGCTTGATCTTATCCCCGGTCTTAACAACGGGGACCCTTCCTGATTTAAATAAAGAACATGGAAAAGAACATTGTCCTTATTCATAGCGCTGTTGCCGTTTTCATGGTGCTTTACCTGATAATACGCCTGCTTATTTCTCTTTTCATGCTTAGGGACCGCGAGAGACAATTGAAGTTCAGACAACGGTTTAAAAAAGCAGATTGGATTTTTGCTGCCTTAGTGCTGCTGTCGGGTCTGTATCCTCTGTCGATTCCGGATCAGTTTGAGCTTTATCACCTTGTGAAACTATTGGTGCTCATACTTTTTATCTGGCTAAGCCGGTACGTAAAAAGTCTCAATTTTGCCTTGGTCACTTTGATCAGCACTGTGCTCGTTTTGTATGCAGGATATGCCTCGTTTACTGATCAGCCCGTTTTTCCCAAAAAGCAAGTCACTTTTGAGCAGGCAAACCCTGATGACGCCTCTCTATCAGCCCTGGAAAAAGGGCAATTGATTTTCACCACCCATTGTACAGCATGTCATGGAACGAATGGTAAACTGGGGCGTTTTGGAGCGGCTGACCTCACTCTGTCCAAACTGTCTCTGGAACAAAAAATTGATATAATCAGCAATGGAAGCCCGCTTACCGTGATGCGCTCATTTACCAATGATCTCTCACAAGAAGAAATTCGTCAGGTGGCTGCATTCGTCCATGGGCTTGCTGAAGAATAGTTGTTTTTTGGGAAGCCTTGTCTACTCAAATGGAGGCTGGTCCACGGCTTGTCCCGTACTATAGTCCACGTTTTGTCCTTTTCGTACATCAAATCTGAACCTCATTTTCGTCAAATTTACTATCAGGAACTTTGCTCTTAACGGAGCAGAACATTATGTAGTCCGGAGAAGCCGGGTTGCGACCAGGGTGTCATGTTTACATACTATTAGCCAATAAATTCGACACTCGGTGTTTAGGTGAGTGTGCCCGACAGAGAACCTGTCGGGCACCCAAGTTTTAGACCAAACCTATTGTGACTGACTGCGTTATCTTTTCCATATCATTGCCCTATGAAAAAGATACTTGTTAGCCTCCTGTTCTCTATGATCATTGTGCCTGTCCTGGGCCAATCAAAAGCTTATACCGAAAAGAAGAATGCGAAGCTGGCTGTCAAGTCACCTTTCGAGAAGATATGGGATGGTGAACTCCCAGCCGAGGTAGTTTATAAAGATGATCAGATTATTGCCTTTGTGCCTTTGCGCAGACAGACTCCCGTTCACTATCTGATAGTACCTAAAAAACGCATCACCACCATCAATGAAATGACGGACGATGATGCGCAGGTAGTTGGCAAAATGTTTATCGTGGCAAGAGATCTCGCCAAAAAATACGGAATTGCGGAAACCGGTTACCGCCTTGCTATCAATACAAATGAAAATTCAGGACAGTCTGTATTTCACTTGCACCTGCATTTGCTGGGCGGTATGAAAACGGGCCCCATGGTTGATCAGACCTATACCGACCCGAACCCCAGAAAGGGGAAAGACTAGCACCTTAGAAAACCAATGGGGTTCCTTTTGCCCAATCTTTCTCATCTATCCGAACACCGTTAACCGATCCGGTATCCCAGTCCTGGGCTATTTTCCATTGACCATTCTCTTTCCTGAGCACTACATGAAACCTGGCGTAGTATGTTCTCTCTTCTTCTCCAGGCCGGCTGTTAACGATTTTGTAATAGCCTACTTCATATCCGGTATTGCCTGAATAGACTCTTTGCTCGAACCAAAAATGGATCATGCGTTTGTCTTTTCTTTCTATGCTTCTGGCAAAGGATTGAGCTGTACGATCTTTATAGGCTTGGCCTACAGTGAGGCCGCTGCCACTTGCCCGGAGTACATCATCAGTATGCAGATTGTTGAAAGCTTTGGCATCAAATCTCGACCAGCTTTCTACAAAAGATTTCCAAAGCGTTTCGTTTACCTCCTTCTCTATGGCTTGCTGGGCAAGGCCAAGGTTAGTAATCAACAAGAGTAATAAAATAGATAGGTTGAGTTTCTTCATGAGTTTTTTGATTTCAAGAAGTCTCAAACAAACGATCCATGCTCACCAAATCATAATATGATGATAAGTTTAGGACAGGGCCTGTTTTCTGAAAACTGATGGAGTAATTCCTACCGCTTTTTTGAAAACAGTGTTGAAACGGGAGAGGCTATTGAACCCACTTTCATAAGCAATGGTGGCCACTTTTTCTAACCGTTTTTCAGGATCAGAGAGTAGCTTCTTCGCCAGATCAATTCTGTGACTGTTAATAAAGTCAGTAAAGCTTTGGTGGTAGGTAGAGTTGATTACCTGCGAAAGTGCATTGGTCGAAACCCCAAGGTCAGCTGCGAGTTTTGAGAGTGATAATTCAGGGTCCAGAAAACACTGATCCACCTTTACTTTAAGCTCCAGTTTTTCTCTGAGTAAACTCACTTTTTCCTGCGTTACTGAAGATCCGGGATATTTGGACTGAAAGTAAGTTGTAAACCGGTTTTCCTGGAGCATGATGGCACTGACGGCATAAAGCCCAATAGCATAAAGCACCGCTCCCCCTATATAGCCGGAATACTTAAACAGGGCAGGAGAGTATACCAATAGCAGGATTCCCGTAATAATAAGGAAATCCCTCAACCACCTGCTGTCGGTTTTTGGAGAGCCTTTTGCCTGCTTTTTGAGATGATTTCTATAAATCCATACAGCCTGTAGGTAGTAAAAGAGAATGGATATGTAAGAGGCATGTAGGGCAAAATCGCGCCAAAAGGGCCAGGACTGAAAGGGGCATGTAACCAGTAGTAAAAAATAGGGAGTAAAATGCCAGAGGTATTTCTTTGAGAAAGCAAATCTTGGCTGAGTTTTGGATAGGAAATAGAGCACCATTAGAGGGCCGATAGCAAACTGATGGGTAAGCCCGATGTTAACGAGCAACCGCCATACTGCCAGGCTCATTTGCAAATCAGGATCGAGTTCTCTGATATGAACAACAATGTTTTTAGCAATCCTGATGGAGGTAACTAAGAGCAGCAGGGAGAAAATCCGATTGGAAATACCATTTTTCTTCCGGAACCAAAGAACAATGGAGAAAAGAATGCCCTGGAAGGAGCCAAAAGCAGCAAAGAGTGTCAGCCAATCCAGTCGGAACAAAGCAATGTCTTTTTATACCTCTGCAAGTCCGTAAAAATTGACCTGATTGTCAACTTTAATTGTGCCCATATTATGAAACGGAGAGTTTTGAACGGTTAAAAATGACCTCCTAAGTGACTTTAGGGCATTGTAAATACAATTGATAAGAAGTGTAAATCTATGTTAAGGGATTAGTCGCTGCCTTAGGCGTCCTCTATATTTATCACCATGAACTCAAAAACGAAATATCTATCAATCATAACAGCCGTCTCTTTGCTGTGTATGCTCAGCTTACAGCTGTATTTTCTTTATTCCACATATGAAGGAGAGAAACAGGAATTCACAAAGGATATCAATACCTCTCTTCAACTAGCCTTACCTGGAGTACAGGAGCACAGACTGGATGAAGTGCACAGGCTCCATGTTCGGGATATTACAGACACCACTCTGCTAAAGGTTGAGTGGAAGACGGATGATCCTACCAAAACGGCCTTTCAAGTAAAAGATCCCAAGACAGAAGATGTTGTTCTTAGCTATTCTTATGAGCGAGATGAAAAATCAGACACGATCAGAGATATAAGAGACAAGATATTTGATCTGTTTATGGGAATGGAACGAAAACAACGAGTCTATTTTGGACTCACCAAAGAGGTAGACAGGCGCAGAAAACTCTATTTTGATACCGTAAGACTTGATTTAGAAATGCTCAGAGACACACTTGATCATAAGTTTCAGGCCCTGAGTATACCCACAGATTACAGGTTTGAGCTTTTAGATTCAATGACAACAACAGAAGATTTGGGCGCAGTGCTGCACACAAAACGCCTAAAGGCCTATGACAGGTCGATGGAAGACCTGATTGTGGTTTTTGATCGTCCGACAACTCATGTCCTGGCCAGAATGAACGTGGTACTCGTAGCCTCTGTCACCGTAATTTTACTCATTGCAATTGCCTTTATTGCACTGTTCAGAACCATTGGTCGTCAACGCAGGCTCTCCGGTCTCAAAGATGATTTTATTGATAGTATGACACACGAGCTGCTGACGCCTATCGCCACATTGAAGATATCACTGGAAACCCTGGAGAATAAAGATGTACGGGAAAGTGAAGAGAAAACTTCCAGGTACCTGAATATCTCTAAAATGGAACTATCCAGGGTTTCGGATATAGTACATAATGTGCTGTACAGTTCATTACTGGAACAACAAGAAGCAAAACTCAAAGTAGAGCGTATTAATGTCAATGAAGTGCTTGATGATCTGGTCAATTATCACAGCGACATCAACAAGGGTGTAGACATTCAATACCAAAGCCTCGAAGACCCATGGGTAAGCTCAGACAGGCAGCATTTAACCAATGTGCTCCATAACCTGATTGACAATGGCATTAAGTATGCCAATGGCAAGGCCGATATCACCATAATTCCTACGCGCCACGAAAGTGAGTTAAGTATTGTGGTAAACGACAATGGTTGTGGAATACCTGAAAGTGAGCAGTCCAGGGTTTTCGAGAAGTTTTACCGGTCAAAGGATGTTCAGGACATCAAAGGGTTGGGAGTTGGATTGTATTACGTAAAGACGATCCTGACACGTTTAAAAGGAAGCGTTGAGCTTTTGCATTCTTCACCAAAGGGTTCTTCCTTTAAGGTATCACTCAATACAGCAGGGGGCAGTGAGTAATAAGAAAATCCTTTTAGTAGAAGATGAATTGTCGCTGGCCATGGTGGTGAGCGACAATTTACAATCTGCAGGCTATCGCGTAACGCATGCCCGCAATGGGGAGGAGGGGCTCAGGACCTTCTTCGTTATGCAACCAGATCTTGTCATTCTGGACGTAATGATGCCCAAGGCAGATGGCTATTCCGTAGCGCAGTCGATCAGAGAAACTGACAAGCGTACCCCGATACTTTTTCTCACCGCCAAGGTGCAGACCAAAGACGTAATCAAAGGTTTTGAGTCCGGAGGAAATGATTACATCCGCAAGCCATTCAGCATAGAAGAGCTGTTGATTCGAATCAAAGTAATGCTGAATGAAAACAGACTCCTGGAGAAAGCGAAACCAAAGGTAGAAGACACTTTTCAACTGGGTGATTACGAGTTTGACAGCCGCAAATTTGAACTTTTCTTCTCAGGTATCGGGAAAAAACTCACCTACAGAGAGTCAGATTTATTGAAGCTGTTTTGCCAGAATCAGGACGAAACACTCAACAAAAAGACGCTCCTGCTCAAGGTCTGGCAAGATGATTCCTTTATCAATTCTCGTAGCCTGGATGTATTTGTATCGCGACTGCGCAAATATTTAAAGCAGGACCCCAGGGTTCAGATCATTAATATCAGGGGAGTCGGTTATAAGTTGATGATCCATTCCTGATCAATCGCAAAAAAGAAACAGCTCCTGTTACGGCAAATTGTCAAGTCTTCTTATTTTTGACCGTTAGAAGTATGAAGGCCGGTTAACAGGCCTTCGAAAACGGAACTGAATATATGGGAAGAGCATTTGAATTTCGTAAGGGTAGAAAAATGAAGCGCTGGGGCATGATGTCCCGTATTTTTCCAAAGCTGGGTAAAGCCATCACCATGGCTGCCAAAGATGGAGGAATTGACCCCGATATGAATGCTGCGCTGCGTACGGCTATTCAGAATGCTAAGGCGCAGAACATGCCTAAGGATAACATCGATGCAGCTATCAAGCGGGCTATCAGCAAGGATGTGGATGCCTTTATCGAGATAAACTATGAAGGTAAAGGACCCCACGGTGTGCTGGTTTTTGTAGAATGTGCTACTGACAATCAAAACAGAACGGTCGCCAATGTAAAGTCCTATTTCAATAAGGCAGGAGGCAGCCTGGTACCGACAGGATCACTGGAGTTTATGTTCAGCCGCAAGGCCGTATTTGAGTTTCTGAAAACAGAAGGTATGGACCTTGAAGAGATGGAGTTTGAACTGATTGATGCCGGTCTGGAAGAGATTGAGGAAGATTTCAACGAAGAGGAAGAAACCACCACCATTTATGTCACAGGCGACTACAAAGCCTTTGGTGGCTTGCAATCGGCCCTGGAGGGAATGAGTATTGATGTGAAAAATGCCAGCCTGAAGCGATATCCAACCACACCGGTAGAATTTACCGAAGAGCAAATCGAGGAAATGGATAAGATGCTTGATAAGCTCGATGAGGACGAAGATGTACAGGCCGTATATACTAATATCGCCTGAGAAATAACCTGGTAGACTCATAAGTCTTCTATGCGAAAGACATGATTTTTGAGAAATAGATGGTAGATTGAGAC
Source organism: Roseivirga sp. (assembly GCA_021404565.1). Classification (GTDB taxonomy): domain Bacteria; phylum Bacteroidota; class Bacteroidia; order Cytophagales; family Cyclobacteriaceae; genus Roseivirga. The sequence goes on from JAAWWF010000004.1 coordinate 51,539, forward strand.
TATCAACTAAACTCAGAATTCATGTCTTTTTTAATGCCAGCCAACCTCAATTTCAGAGGCCTTTTTTCTGGATGCTTATTTGCCATTCTTTCCACAGGCCTTCTTGCTCAAAGTAGTACACCCGGAACCTTAAAAGTAGAAGATTACGGAAAGTGGGAAAGCCTTGGCTTCAGCCGTGGGTTTTCTCCTGATGGGAATTGGTTTGTGTATGACATCCGCAGAAACAATGATAAGAACGAATACCGACTACATAACCTGAGAGCAGGCACGATCAAAGTGCTTACTGAGGGTCAGAGAGCCAGTTTTTCGTCCGATAGTCGCTGGTTAGGCTACTTTATCGCACCCAGCGCGGCAGAGCGAAAAAAGAGTAAGAAGCCACTCAGAAACAAGTTCAGGTTGATGGATTTGAATGGGGGAGACAGTCTTACCATCAAAGATGTTAGCAGTTTTTCCTTCAGCGATAAGGCTGACTTCCTGGCCATGAAGCGTTATCCCGCGAAGGGAAAGAAAAGCAGAGGGGGGGATTTAGTCATAAGAAACCTGGCAACCGGAGTAGAGGTGAATTTTGGTAATGTAGCGCAGTTTTCCTGGCAGGAAGAAGGCAGTCTGCTGGCTATGGTGATAGATGCTGATGGCAAGGCCGGTAATGGTATTCAGCTCTTTAACTCCACAACCGGAACAATTCGCGTCCTGGATAACAAAGAAGCTGTTTATACTGGTTTAAACTGGAGGGATGATAGTGATGATCTCTCTGTCTTCAGGTCCTTTAAAGATGAAGGCTATGAAGATAGTACGCAGCATATCCTTGCCTGGAAAGGGCTGGCAGGCAAAAAAGTGGAGACCTTTGTATTTGATCAAACTGCTATGACGGGATTCTCTGACGATCACAGAGTTGTTAACAACCGATCACTGACCTGGTCGGACAAGGGAGAGTCTATCTTCTTTAACATTACCGCCTGGAACAAAATACCTGAGCCGGACACTACCAAAACCGACAAGAGTGAGGCACAGGATTTAACAGATGAAGCACCTGATTTGCAAATATGGCACAGCAAAGATGTACAGGTAATACCGGAGCAAGAGCGGAAAGCACGTGGAAAACGGGAAGATCAGTACACAGCGGTATGGCATCTTGCAGACAACAGTTATGTGCAGCTTACGAATGATCTGGTAGAGAGGGTTAACCTACAAACTGACTTAAACAAGCTGATCGGTTATGATGCTTCTCCCTATGAGCAGGATGCTATGTTTGGTAGAGGGAATAATGATATATACATCATTGACCTTAAAACCGGTAATCAAACCAAAGTACTTTCCAAGCTTAACTTCGCCTATAATCTCAGCCCAAATGGACGATATCTGCCATATATTAAAGGAGGAGAGCTCTTTGTAAGGGACCTGAATACAAATGCCGATAAGCAGCTGTCAAACGAGAACGCTTCCTTCGTGAATCGGGATGATGATCACCCTTCGCCAGAGAAGTTTCCATACAGGTTTATTTCCTGGGAGCAGTCGGGTAAATCCTTCTTTATACATTCTAAATATGATGTTTGGCAGTTCTGGGCCGATGGATCCAGGTCCAGGAAAATTACCGATGGCAAGGCAACAGGAACTCTTCACCGCATTGTTTATGTGGATTTTGAGAATCGTGGTAAACCAATAGATGAGAAGGCCGCTATGTATGTCAGCCTGTTCGGTGAGAAATCAAAGAAATCAGGATATGGGTCGGTAGTTCCTGGTAAGCCATTGAAAACTCATGTCTGGCAAGACGCCAGAGTAGGGCGCCTTACCAAAGCGAAAGAAGCGGATCAGTATGCCTTTGTTTCGGAAACCTTTAGCGACTCTCCGGATTACTTCACCGTTTCTGGTGACTTCTCAGATGTTAAACAAGTTTCAGAAACCAACCCCTTCCAGAAGGATTACCTCTGGGGAAAATCGGAGCTTGTTACCTATAAAAACCACAATGGCAAGGAATTGCAGGGGGTACTTTACTATCCGGCCAACTATGAGGCTGGTAAAAAGTATCCGATGATTACCTATATCTATGAGCTTTTGTCTAATGGCTTGCATGGCTATGGCATGCCCTCACAACGCAATTACTATAGCAATGGAGTGTTCACGCAGGAGGGATATTTCGTGCTCAGACCTGATATTCTGTTCGATGCGGGTGACCCGGGTATCTCATCGGTACGCACCATGGAAGCGGCAGTGAAGAAGGTAGTGGATATGGGGCTGGTGGATGAGAAGAAGGTAGGCCTCATTGGGCATTCCTGGGGTGGTTATCAGGCGGGTTATGCCGTAACTCAAACTGATATTTTTGCTGCCAGTGTTGCCGGTGCCGGCCTGACCAATCTGACCAGCATGTATGGCATGATTGCCTGGGCCTTTGGGGGAGCCCCTGAAAGCGCCCACTTTGAGGTGAGCCAGGAACGTATGGAGGTGCCTCCCTATGAAGATGTAGAGCGGTATATCAGAAACTCCTCTGTATTCAATGTTCATAAGCTCAATACACCGCTGCTTTTTGAAGTAGGAGACAACGATCAGAATGTAGACTGGCGACAGGGTATAGAGTATTATAATGCAGCCAGAAGAGCAGGGAAACAGTTTGTGCTTTTGGTTTATGCTAAAGAGGGACACGGCCTCCGACAGGATAAAAACCGATCTGACTATCAGATGCGCATCCTTAAATGGTTTGGCCATTACCTCAAAGGAGATGAGGCACCTGCCTGGATCAATCAGGGAGTTTCTTACGAGGAGCAGATGAAGACATTGAAAGACTGGAAGAAATAAGCAAGAACTGTCTTCGAGGAAGCATTTCACCTGAGGACAGGCTTTAGGTTATTATGAATCAATCCAGATAGGAGAGGAGCTCTTTGCTGACAAAATCAGGCAAGGTCTCAATGGCCGCCTTTGCGGCTCGTTTCTGTTCTGTTCGATTCTCTTCGCTTTGTTGGAAGTAGTTTAGTATCAGGTAGGTCATACACATACGATTATATAAATCGAGCTCCTTGTCTTCAATAGCTTCCAGAATTGAATTCACATAAGCTACAGGGTTTTGGGATTCGACTATCGCCCTGGCAGTTCTCCTGTTGCTACCCTGATAGTGGTTTTCAGCCGGATGGTCAGTATGAAGGGTTGCTCCAAACAGAAGATCTCTTACCCCAATACCCAGACTCTCCAGTTCCTTTATGTAGGTAGACCTGCTTTCCCAAGCGTAACTTCCGTCAGACGCACGGCTAAAGTTGTCATTCATTAAGTCAAGGTGCGAACGCAGAAATATGCTCCAATCCGTAGTCTCTGCGGATAATCTGGCTATTTCCAGGGCATGAAGCCTTGGACGGTCATCCATACTACAGGTGCCAACCACTATACGTGATCGTTTCAGTGCTAGCGCTCTTTCCTTCGAAAGATACTTCTCGGTGAGATACTCGAAATAGTCAGTAGAACCGCCATCTTGAAGAGATTTCTCAGTGGTTTCCAAAAGCCGTTTCCTCAAATCTTGATCTGTTTCGAGTGACAAGTCGATATGATCAACAGCTTTTTTGTTGAAATCACTTACTGCACTGTAATAGTCATCCAGGTTTTCAAAGTCAGCTTTCTTTGGTCCTTCACCCTTCAGGCGAAACTTGCGAATAAACTCAAGAGCGGCTGAATTTGGGTCCCAGTTGTACTGACTTTTGATCGCCTCGTCACTGTAAGTTTGGGTAGTTGTATCGATCATACAATCAGCATATCCAATCATGAGTGCATACTTTTGAGGAAGCCTTTGACTTTTAGCATCCTCGGTCAGATAGAAGGCTGTTAACTTGTCTTTGCTTAAGTCATATACCCATTGTCCTTTCGAAAGATCAATAAATCGGCCTCGATTTGTTGTGAACTGTTTGGCGTAGTGGCCACTTGGTGTTAGTGCCCGGTATTTGTCTTTTAATTCACCATCATTCTTATATCGAGTGAGTATCACGTAAAGATTTCTGGTCGTCTTAGCATTGGGGAATGAGCCAGCAATATCGCTGAAAGTAGCTCCCTTCTTGATTAACTCTAGTGCTTTTTCAGAATCTGTCTTAAGAGACAGAGTATGTATTATTGCCTGTGGCTGGCTCATATAAGTGGGCTCACTTTCACAACGTTGAAATTTAAGATTTAGAGAGTCGACTATAAATTGAAGCTTATTCATCGTAATCGCATCATAGACTAATCCATTTTGCTGCAATTTGAACTCCTGGGTGTGTAGACTGGTGTTCAATATGATAAGGAACAATATTGATAAGAAATGACGGTTGGTTTTCATAGCTGCAATTGATGGGGTATTAATAACGTATAATCAATAATTTTATTCAAACTAGTTAATTAGTTATGGAGCTAAGATTAATATTTTTTGAAATTTTGACAAGGAGTTAGAACAGGGGGAAAGAGGTCAAGAGTCGTAACGATTCGCATATCATCTAACAATTGTTCCGATCCGAGTCGGCAACATTCTGTGGGCTTTGCGGATAATACGTCCTGAAGAATCCAATAAAATAACCCGAAATCAGCGTTTCGATTTGATGCTACAGGCCAGGACTAATATTGACTTGTGTGATCAGTTAACTACCTTATCTCTTTATTTAGCCTGAAATAGTGATGATTGACCATGGAATAAAAGGGACTCAGCAAAACAAGTTTGCACAATACGAGTCTATGAAGTAGATAGCATATGATGAAATCCATTTCTTTGATCTTCCTGATTATCTCTACCTTTTGGTTCGCTGGAGACAGTCCTGTTTCTAAAGCAAAACCTTTTGTAAGGACAATTGACATCCGCATTGAGCAAAACCTTATGTTCACAGATGTGACGATTGATGGTGAGGTATACAACTTCTTGATTGATACAGGCGCACCTTTTGTGCTCTCTCCCAAACTTGCCAAAAAGTTGGATTTCAGAACATCTCAGACCATGACTATGGGGTCGAGCAATGCAAAAAAGGGAAAGGCCCGTGTTGGTACAATGAAAAGAGACGTGGAGGTAGGAGGACTAAAGTTCAGCAATTTCAAAGCTACGGTGCTGGATTATAATTCAAATACCCAGGTGATTCGCTGTTTGGCCTTTGATGGTATCATTGGTGCCAATTTTATGAGCGGAGCGATCTGGCAGATTGATTATGATCGCAAGAAAATCACCATAACCAATTCCCTTAAGCGGCTTTCGGGTATTGACTCGTCATGGAGTGTGAAAATGGAAACCAGGGGCTTTAACAAGAGCCCCTATATTCCTGTGAAGGTCAACAGAGGTGAGGCTGGTCGTGTACTTTTTGATACCGGTTTTGCGGGCTTTTTTGATTTAACCTATAACAGTTATAACAAGGCCCTAAAGGCCGATAAGCTGGATGACAGAATCCGGATATTGGAGGGCAGAGGAACCATGAGTGAAGGGGCTTTTGGAGCACTGGATACCACAGGTTATTTCATGCAGGTTCCTCAGATCATCATAGGCAGAGAAAAAGTGCAAAAACCTGAATTTAGAATGGCACATACCCGAAAAGCCAAGGTAGGAGCGGAGTATTTAAAGGGCAGGCTCGTTACGCTTGACTTTCCACGCAAGAGGTTCTATGTATCGGAAAAAGAAGAGAAATATTCTCCGATAAACAAGAAGAGCTTCCTGTTCGCGGCCACTCTGGATGATGGCACTATGAAAGTATCTTCCGTTTATGGAAAACTACAGCAAAGTCAGGACTTGAAAATAGGAGATGAACTCCTGGCAATCAACGGACAACTACTCAGTGAAATAGGAGAATGTGATGCCCTGATCTTTGTAAGGGAGCAACTTGCTCTTGACAAATCGCTTGAGATCAGTGCGAAAAGAGGAAGTCGTGAATTTAATTTATTAATTCATAAGTCGCTTATATTCAATTGATTATTGAGTGCTTCTCCAGGTTTTTTGACCTTGTGGCTTTAGGCTGATCCGATTTTTGGCACACTTTTGGGAATAGTACAGTCAACAACAACCAAAAGGAGGTCATCATGAAAAAAGCTTTACTCGGAATATCTTTCCTCATATTAATATCGAGTTGTGATTACACAATCATCGAGGAAATTTACGATCCAAGGGATCAGTTTACCGGTCGGTTTGATACCGAAGAATACAGTGAAACACTGGACACATATACTTACTTTGATGTAAACATCTTTAAGGATGCCGACCCATATAGTAATGTGATCTATATCAGAAATTTCTATGGTGCCAACATAGAAGTGTACGCTGAGGTAAGCGGAAATAAACTGGTAATGCCAAGACAGAGAGTCGGCTATTACCTCATAGAAGGAATTGGTAGCATAGACTATGGAGAAATAGTGATGAGCTACACGGTAGAAGATACAGATCCAAGGAGTCGTTTTGTAGATTACTGCAGCTCGGTTGCTTTAAGAAGATAAATTGTTGTTTTGAGTTTTGAGTTGAGGGGCCAGCTGGAGAGCGGGCCCCTCTTTGTTTTTAGCAGTCAGGATTTTCCCAGCTCTTGTCCGAAACGAATCATATTGCCATCGATGTCCAGAATAATAAACTACCCCATGCCCCGGGCTGGTCGGCAAGCTTGCTATTCGGGTGGATATACGTGATTTCAGGAGAAGGCTTCGATAATCTCTTCAGCTACCCTCAGCGGTCTGTGTGTTTTACCATCCAGAAAACACCACCAGGTGCTGGCCTGGCAAAGTAACTTCTCAGTGTCTCCATGAAAGATTCTTACCAGTCTCTGGCTTTTGGGGCCTGAATTATCATTTACATGCGTTCTGATTACCACCTTGTCACCCAGCAGGGCTGGTTTCTTGTATTCGATAAAATGGTTAATCACCACCCATGCATATTGATCGAGCCACTCAGGAGCAGCCACCTTGCGCCAGTGAGCTTCGGCCACATCCTGTACCCACTGCAGGTATCGCACATTGTTGACGTGATTCATCGCATCCAGGTCATCTTTACCCACAGTCAGGGTCATTTCGAATACTTGAGGATTGTCTTGTGGCATAGTTCAGGAAAGATAGGGATTTGTTAGATTTATAGAGATACCAAAAAACCAGACGATGGCTATTCCTTTTGTGAGAACCCCCGATGAACGTTTCAATAACCTTCCTGACTATCCCTTTGCTCCACATTATCTGGATGTCGAAGGTCTGAGAATGCACTATGTAGATGAAGCAGGAAGTACAGGAGAGACGGTGCTAATGCTTCATGGTGAGCCTTCCTGGTCTTATCTGTACAGGACAATGATTCCGGGTATCAATGCGGCAGGTCACCGTTGTGTCGCCCCTGATCTGATCGGTTTTGGCAAGTCAGATAAACCAACCGACAGAAATGACTATTCTTATCAGACGCATTTGAATTGGCTTTCGGATTTCATTGAACAACTGGATCTGACAAACGTCACCCTCTTTTGTCAGGACTGGGGTGGCTTGTTGGGACTCAAATTACTTACGGATATGCCTGAGCGCTTTGTGAGGGTAGTAGCTGCCAACACTTTTCTGCCTACAGGAGATACTCCTGCCAATGATTCGTTCAATGAGTGGAAGCAGTTTAGTCAGCACAGCCCTAAGTTCAATATAGGTAAGGTGATAGACATGGCTACTGTGGCGCCTGTGTCTGAGGAGGTAATGGCTGCTTACAATGCACCATTTCCCGATGAGTCCTATAAAGCCGGTGCTAGGCAGTTTCCTTCACTGGTGCCAGTAACCCCGGATGATCCGGCAGCACAGCCCAACCGTGAAGCCTGGGGTATTTTACAGCAATTTGATAAGCCATTTCTTACAGCCTTCAGTGATAAGGACCCGATTATGTCGGGGCTTGACGGGATTTTCCAAAGCATGATACCCGGTGCCAAAGATCAAGCCCATACTACCATAGTCAATGCAGGACATTTCCTTCAGGAAGAAAAAGGAGAGGAGCTGGCCCTCGTAGTGAATGAATTCATTACCGCGAACCCGGTTTAAGGTTATTCCTTGATAAACTTATGACTGCCACCTCCTTGTTTAAGCTCAAAGGTTGTATAATCTACCTTTTTACCATCCTTCGCAAAGATCATAACAATGCCTGCCGGGTCGAAACGAAATTCGGAGTTTGAGTAGGGGGTGAGTACAAAGGCTCCCTGGCCGGTGGCCTGTGCAGTGAGTTGGCCATTGCTCAACTTGACAGTAATTTTCAACGGGAAGCCCTGAGAAGCAAAGACACCTTCATATTTGAGCATCTCTTTTTCAGAGAGCTCTATGCTCTTTTTGTCAAAATCAGGAATATCGAAAGGCATGCCGAAATAAATGCTAAGTACCCCGATCATAATATCGTTCATTTTGTAATTCATGCCGTTCGAAGTGACAGCGATAGCCAGTCCATCGGACCCAAAATAGCCCGAATTGCTGACAAAGCCATCAATACCACCAGAGTGTCCATAGGCTGATTTACCATTAAATGGAAACTGGAACAAACCACGACCGTAGCCCTGATTGATTTCCTTCATTTTGGCCAGAGATTCTGTAGAGATCAGTTTATCGGTAAAAAGAGCAGTAAGAAACCTGCCAATCTCAGTTGGAGTAGAGATAATCGCCCCTGCTGCATGGGGAATACTCATATCGGTAACGGTTGCGGTAGACCACCCTCCCATATTGTGCTTGTAAGAACGTGCCTGATTCTGAACAATATCGATAGAACCTCCATAAGCTGTTCTTTGAAGCTTCAGCTTTCCGACTATGCGTTTTTGAAGCTGACTGGAGTAGCTGTCTTTTGTAATATCTTCAATGATAAAACCAAGTAATACAAAGGCGCTGTTTGAATAATCTGCTCGACTGCCTGGTTCAAAATCACTTCCCATACCTTCAATGAGGCTTACCATTTCAGCTTTGCTTTTTGGCTCGGTCATGTACTGCAGGTACTCGGGATCGTTCGTGAAGTTGTGTATGCCGCTCCTGTGGCTGAGCAGCATAGAGATATCAATCTTGTCCGCATTCTTTACCTTCGGGTAGTAAGTTGAAAGCCTGGTGTCCAGACTAAGCTTACCCTCATCAATCAGCTGAAAGATTATCGTAGAGGTAAAAACCTTGGTGATCGACCCTATGCGATACTGGGTGTCTTTATCTGCTTTCTGCTCGCCTTCGGTAGCCGCATAGCCTATGGCCTTTTGGTAAACAGGCGCTCCATCTTTTAACAAGGCCAGGCTGAGCATGGCTTTATCATGACTTTCAAGGTTTTCGAGATATGCATCCAACTTGGCTTTGTCAAAGCTTTGTGCTGAAAGCGAAAAGACCGATACAGAGAGGATTATGCTGAAGAGCTTTTTCATGACCAATGGGGATTGAGTTTATACTTCAATTTAGCAAAGGGATAGGAGAGTGCCTGTCTAAAATGATAAAAGGCTTCACTCAGTTCTGAATGAAGCCTTTATTGTTTGAAAATTTTTGATTGGTTCTAGAAACCGCTGGCGGTATCATCACCCCTTGGGTCGGCTCCGCCTTCCAGTCTGCCATCAGGCATTACCAAAATAGCATCTACACGGCCTATACCCCCTCTGGATGTGAATTTATGGCCCATTGCCTCCAGGTTAGCGATAAGTGTGCTATCTGCTCCGGCCTTTTCAAAGGCAACAATATCCGGCAACCACTGGTGATGAAATCTTGGTGCGGATACTGCTTCCTGCATTCCCATCTCAAAGTCAATCACATTAATAATGGTCTGGAAAACCGAAGTGATAATGGTAGAGCCACCAGGAGTACCCACTACCATAAACAGCTTTCCGTCTTTGGCTACTATCGAAGGAGTCATAGAACTGAGCATACGCTTGCCTGGTTGAATAGAGTTGGCTTCACCGCCCACCAGGCCGTACATGTTAGGTGTACCCGGTTTCACACTAAAGTCATCCATTTCGTTGTTCAGGAGAAAGCCAGCCTTGGCTACAAATACTTTTGAGCCCATGCCACCATTGAGGGTAGTGGTAACAGATACGGCATTTCCATCTCCATCTACTACTGATAGGTGAGTCGTTTCTTCACTCTCACCGGGAGCAGGAGCACCAGCACTTACATCAGCACTCAGACTCGCTTTATTAGGATCAAAATCGGTCATACGATCTGCCTGATAGCTCTTTTTTAACATGCCATCTCTGGGAACATCGTAAAAATCAGGATCGCCCAGGTGAGCCGCTCTATCGGCATATGCTCTGCGTTCTGCCTCTACAATCAGGTGAACGGCTTGCTCGCTATGAAAACCCCAGCTGTTCAGGTCGTGAGGCTCTACAGATTGTAAGAGCTGAGCCAGGGCAATGCCACCGCTGGACGGAGGAGGCATGGAAGTAACTTCATAGCCACGATAATTGGTTTGCACAGGTTTGCGCCATACAGCTTCATATTTCTCCAGATCCTCCAGAGAAATCAGTCCGCCACCACGCTTCATTTCTTCAACAATCAGTTTCGCAGTTTCCCCTTTATAGAATCCGTCACGGCCGTTGTCACGGATACGCTCCAGAGTTCGGGCCTGATCAGAGTTCCTCACTGTATCGCCTTCTTGCCATTTAGTGTCTTCAGGAGCCAGAAAGAAGTCAGGAGCTACCGTATTGTATTTGATAAAGTTGGTGCGGTTACCATTGAGCTTACCGGCTTCTTTTACCGTAAGCCTCCAGCCATTGGCCGCAATATCTATAGCAGGTTGCACCAGATCGGCCCAGGCCAGCTTGCCAAATTTCTTGTGAGCGGCCTCAAAACCTGCTACGGAGCCGGGTACGCCTGCAGCAAGGTGTCCACGGGTGCTGAGGCCTCTTATCGCATTGCCATCCTCGTCCAGGTACATATCTCTGCCCCCGGCCATTGGCGCCTTCTCTCTGTAGTCCAGGGTAGCCACTTCTCCATCGGCCATACGAGCGACCATAAAGCCACCACCGCCAATGTTACCTGCACCGGGATATACTACCGCCAGAGCGAACTGAACAGCGATGGCTGCATCTACCGCATTGCCTCCCTTTTGGAGAATTTGTTTACCTACCTCTGAGGCCAGGGGATGGGCAGATACCACCATGGCCTGTTCGGTTACGAGACCTCTTTCTATGACCCTTGCCGGTTGCTTGGGGGTGCTTTGACAGGCGACAAGCCCAAGGACAAGCAATGCACTGATTAATCTTTTCATCTTCTTAGTTTAAGGTTGGTGTGGTCAGCAGCTTATTGCTTTCCGATTGTATTTTCAAATAACTTCAGGATGCGTTTATACTCATCGGTCCAGCTCGAAGGAGTTGTGAAGCCATGCCGTTCCATTGGATAAACCGCCATCTCCCAGTTGTCTTTGCCCAATTCAATCAGGCGCTGCGACAGTCTAACCACATCCTGGAAATGTACATTATCGTCTATCATGCCATGGGCTATCAGTAAATTTCCCTGCAGGCCTTCAGCAAAATAAATGGGTGAGCTTTGTTTGTAAGCTTTAGGGTCTTCTACCGGAGTATTCAGAATATTTGAGGTATACCCGTGGTTATAGTGCGCCCAATCAGTGACTGACCTTAAGGCAGCACCGGCAGCGATCACATCAGGGTGTTTAAACATAGCAAACAGGGTGATAAATCCACCATAGGAGCCTCCGTACATACCAATGCGTTTAGGGTCAATATTATGACTCTCTACCAGGTATTTGGCTCCATCAATGTTATCAGAAAGATCCTTGCCTCCCATATGACGATAGATTCCTGTTCTCCAGTCGCGGCCATAACCTGCACTCGCACGATAGTCGATATCCAGTACAGTATAGCCTTTGGCCATCAGCAGGTTATTGAACATATATTCTCTGAAGTAGCTGCTCCACCAGCTGTGTACATTTTGCAGGTATCCTGCTCCATGCACAAAGATGACAGCCGCTCCGTTTGGTTTTTCTGGCTTATAAAATCTGGCATGTACATTGGCACCATCTTCGGCTTTGAAAGTGACTAATTCCGGCTCGTGCCAATCGTATCTTTTAAATTCAGTCTTAGTACTGGTAGTCAACTGTTTTGCGACTGCTCCGGCTTTATTGGCCTGTACATAAAGTTCCCATGGCTTGTTAGAGTAGGAGTAGCGGATGGCCAGGTTTTTCTCATCCGGAGAAAGCGTAACCTCATTGTTTCCGTCCATGGTGGTAAGCTGAGTAGTTTTACCACCTTTAGCTGACATGGAATAGAAATGCCTGATTCCCGGATGCTTCATATTGGCCGTGAAGTACCACTTTTTACCGTCTTTAGAGAGTGAAGGACTATATACCTCGTACTTTCCTTTGGTCAGTTGCTTCGTAACTCCATTGCTGAGGTTGTGGGTGTAAAGGTGCGAATAGCCTGTTTTTTCAGACTGGTAGTAAATGGTTTTTCCATCAGGCATAAAACCCATGGTGCCAGAAAAGTACTCTTGCCCAATCCCCGGTCCGGCTATCCAGGCCTCATCTCTTTGTCTGTCAATGGGTATGAGGTCTCCTGATTCAGGTAAAAGCCTCATGATCCAGCGATCTTTATTATCAACAGCTCCAAAGTGAACTACTACATAGTTTTCAGTCGGGGACCAGAAAACTCCCGTAGCCGATACCACACGGTTCTTCTTCTCAAAGCTACGATCCTGATATTGCTTTACATAGTCGGGCAAATCTGTAATGCCCGGTAATTGTCCTGAATCCACAATATAGAAGCTATCGGCCTTGATGTTGTATATACCAATCTCGCTGAAAGAACGCTCGCCACCTACTTTAGACCTCGCGTTGATCTCAGAGGTATAGCCGGTAGAAGAAACATAGTTGGGGACAATGGTGCGTTTTGATGGATTCTCCGGCCTTCTGAAGATGCTGAAGCTTACATACTTACCATCCGATGAGAGCTGGAGGTTGCTTACGTTGGGTACCTCAATTTCCTCCATCTTATCCTCCATGTTATTCATGAAGTTGCGTGCCCGTGCCGATCGGCCTCTGGGACGGTTTCTGCGATCCCTGAGAATCTCAGAGGTCACCACCTGATCGTTGCGCAGCCAGCGGTCTTGCTCCCGATTGCCACTAATGGTACGATTGCGGGTGGCTTTTTCCTCATCGCCTTCTTCAATCACTATGTTCGTCAGCTGAGAAATAAGACCTGAGCGTGTATCAATTGAATAAAGATTGTTATCTCGGGTAAATGTGACAATGGCTTCTTCGGTATGAAAGGCAGGACTCGTTTCCCGACCCTGTGTAGCGGTGAGTCTGGTTTCTGCTTTGCTTTTCACATCCATAAGGTAGATATCTCCTTTTCTTTCAAAGAGCATGGTATTGCCATCTTTACTATATATCGGATTTTGAGGAAAACCCTCATAACGATCATCATCAGCCTCAGCCGTGCCTCCTTCAATGCTGATTTTATGAACCGAAGAGAATTGGTCTCCATCGGGGTTCCACGTAAAGAAGATCATCTGACCATCACGTGACCAGGAGATGTTACCGGGGGCGGTGCCTATCCACTGAGCGGGTTCTCTCATGATCTTGTCGACCGTGAGGTCGGAGAGGGGGAGCTTCTGCTGAGCAAGCAGGCTGGGAAGTATTAATATCGATATAGCCGTAAGGAACAGTAGTCGCTTCATGTTTATCATTTTCCGAAAATAAAGAAATCGAAGATAGGGCATTTTGAAATTCTTATGAGAGGTAAGATATACCTTTTGGCTGTCTAAGAGTGGGAACGTTCGTCTTGCTTTGGGAATAAAAATGGAGGTTTTTGCATTATGCATGCCAGATTATGCGATATGCAACCGTTATAATGGCTCATGTCACGTTTTTGCTTGTCTTGGCATGGATTAGGCTTTAGCCCTGTTAAGTTATGAAAAGGCGAATTCTTATTGTAGAAGACGAGCTGGGCGCAAGGAGATTAATGGAATATTTGCTTGGAGCCTATTACCAGGTTGCTTCGGTAACAAATGGTAGAGAGGCCATCCATTGGCTGGATGACGGAAATGAGGTGGACCTGATAATTTCGGACGTTGAAATGCCGCAAATGACAGGTCTTGAAATGGTAGCCTATATGCAGGAGAAACCATTGTACAGTGCAATACCCTATATTTTGGTTTCGAGTAGGGACAGATCTTCTATTGAGCAAGAACTGAGCGGTTTAAGGGATATAAACTACCTGAACAAACCACTGCAACCCAAAACGCTTTATTGGAAAGTGGAGGAATTACTGATGAACTCAGTAAGCTATTAGCCCTCTTCCATTTCTTTAAGGTATCGGTAAATGCTGGATTTGCCGATATCTAGCTTTTGGGCCACTTTGATTACGTTATCATCGTACTTCTCAAGAAAATGCCTGATAATCTTAAAAGTGTATTCTTTGAGGGTCATTTCCTGGAACAAAAACTCACCTTCTTTTTGCAAAGTATTGAATGAGATGTCTTCCACATTGATGACATTTTCTTCACACATAACCGCAGCCAGCTCAATGATTGATTTGAGTTCTCTCACGTTTCCTGGAAAAGAGTAGCTCATCAGCTTGGTTTGTGCCTCTTTTGAAAGATTGACCTTGCCCAGATTATTCTCTTTGGCAAAAGTGCCCAGTAATGCCTTGGCTATGAGTAGTATATCCTTATCACGATCTCTTAATGCAGGTAGTTCAATCGGAATACCAAGGAGTCTGTAAAAGAGGTCTTCGCGAAAATTACCGGCCTTTACTTCTTCTGCCAGGTTTCTGTGCGTAGCTACAATAACCCTCACATCAAACTTGACTATATCGTTACCGCCAACCCTTGTAAGTTCTCGTTCCTGCAACACCCTTAGTAGTTTAGCCTGCAGATTCAGGTCCATTTCACCTATTTTGTCCAGAAAAATGGTGCCACCGTCTGCTTCTTCAAACTTTCCCTTTCTCCTGGCCACAGCCCCTGTAAATGAGCCTTTTTCATGCCCAAAAAGCTCACTTTCTATCAGACTATCAGGAATGGCCGCAATATTCACTGCCACAAAGGGCCGCTGTTTTTTAGGGGAGTTATAATGTATGGCTTTGGCCACCACTTCCTTACCCGTACCGGTTTCACCCGTAATCGAAACAGTGATGTTGGTTTTAATGGCCTTGGACATTAGCTTAAACACCTTCTGTATGGCGGCACTCTCGCCAATAATGCTTTTTTGAAAATCGTATTTCTGACCTATTTCCTCGCGCAGTTCGCTGATTTGCCTTTTGAGATTAACGTTCTTTTTAGCCTTGTTAATCGCATTGAGTAAACGCTCGCGGGTTTCATCATCTTTGGTGATGTAGTCGTAGGCTCCCACTTTAAGCAGCTGAACAGCGGTATTGATATTTTCCTGAGAGGAAACGATAATGACATTGATCTCAGAATTGTATTCTTTGATCTTAGTCAGTACCTCTTCACCTGACATATCCGGAAGAGAATAGTCAAGCGTTACAACTGTGGGGTTTTCGTGCAAATGTTCAAGACATTCCCTACCTGAAGTAAAGGTTCTGACAACATGATCCGGATTAAGTTCCGCGACATAGTTTACTAATTTCATATAGAGGGGATCGTCCTCAACAACGAAAATTTTAACCGGATCGGGTATGTAGCTCATACAGAAGAAGTATATGGTTAAGGTGGTGGCGGTGAATATATTAATTATTAAATCTTTAAAAAAATGGGTCTTTGATTATGGTAAACTCTTTTTGTCTATTTTGAAATCCCATATCAAAAACTGTGAATGCTGAAGTTTTTTCATCAAATAGACCTAAAGGCATATGTGTCCATCCGCAAGGGAGAAATCAAGGTTGGCGAGCGTATTAAAACTTTGCGTAAAAATGAAACCCTGAAGGCCTTGACGGGATATGTTGACCGGGGGGCAAGGTTTGCTCTCGTAGGCATTCCCGAGAGTGTGGGTGTCATGGCCAATATGGGACGAACAGGTACTGAAGTGGCCTGGGAAGCTTTTTTGCAGAGTTTTCTCAACGTTCAGTCCAATCGTTTTTTAGACGGAAGCCGGATTGTATTGCTGGGCGAGATTGACACAAAAGACGTTCAGGCGAGGGCCGAAAATCTGGACGTGAATGCACCCTACTATTCACAGAAACTCCACATCCTTTGTGCTGAAGTAGATGAACTGGTCAGTCCGATCATTGAAGCAGTGGTTGAGGCAGGCCTGATTCCTATTGTGATAGGCGGGGGACAGAATAATGCCTATCCTTTGTTGATGGGAACTGCCCAGGGACTTGGCCGCAAGCGGGGTATTCATGCCATTAATATGGACGCTCATGCCGATTTCAGGGCCCTGGAAGGAAGGCATAGTGGTAATGGCTTTTCTTATGCCAAGGAGCGCGGCTATCTGCACAAATACTTTGCTTTCGGACTTCATCAATCTCACAACGCGGAGAATATGCTACTCACCATGGATAGCAGCAGAAATGTGAAGTATCAGTTTATGGAAGAAATCACCTATCTGGATAAGCATTTGATGGCTGCTATCGAATATGTTTATGACGAACATATTCCCTGTGGTATAGAGTTGGATATGGATGCCATTCGCATGATGCCTTCAAGCGCTGTATCGCCTTCCGGATTTTCGCTGGAACAGGCTCGGCACTTTGTACGGAAATGTGCTAGATCATTGAAACCGGCCTACCTGCATTTGCCGGAAGCTGCACCCGGTTCTCCTGAAGAGGCCCTTATAGTAGGGAAATCCCTGAGCTACCTGGTTACGGATTTTATCAAGAATATTGGTGAATGATACTTAGTTCTTAGCGAGACGCCAAGAACAAAAGGGTGACAAAAAATAAGCCGGAACAAAAGCCCGGCTTATCATTAATATCAGCTAAAAAGAAGTCTTAGTCTATGATGACAATTTTATCAATACTGTCACCCTGACGGATATCATCTATTACATCCAAACCTTCTGTCACCTTACCAAAGCAAGTGTGGTTTCTGTCCAGGTGAGAAGTATTATTGCGGCTATGGCAAATGAAAAACTGAGATCCACCTGTGTTTCTTCCGGCATGGGCCATAGAAAGTACACCTCTGTCGTGGTATTGATTGTCGCCAGTCAGTTCACAGTCGATTTTGTAACCAGGGCCTCCGGCACCATTGCCATTAGGGCAACCTCCCTGAATTACGAAATCAGGAAGTACCCTGTGAAAGGTAAGTCCGTCATAAAAGCCCTTTTTCGAAAGGTCAACAAAGTTTTTTACCGTGTTAGGAGCGTCTTTTTCATAAAACTCCACTTTCATTAAACCTTTTGCGGTATGTATTTCTGCTGTCATTGATCTTATTAATTAGATTGAAGCCCAAAAGTAAGTAATTAACCTTTCCATGTTCAAACTTTCGCCCATACAAAAGCTAAAACTCATCAGCTATTATCCGCCTTACCTGGGTGCGGGTATCCGGCTGAAATCGATCAGTAAGGATTTTATGCGGGTGGAGCTGGAAATGAAGCTGCGCTGGTGGAACAGAAATTTCGTAGGCACCCACTTCGGAGGTTCCCTGGCCTCTATGGGTGACCCATTTTACATGCTGATGCTCATGCAGATTCTAGGTCGTGGCTATATCGTGTGGGATAAAGCGAGCACCATTCGATTCAGACAACCGGGCAAAGGCACCGTCCGTTGCGTTTATAAGTTTACTGAAGAGCAGATAGCAGACATCAAGACACAGGTAGCCGAACTTGGTAAGCAAGACTTTGTTTTTCCCCTCAATATTGTGAATACACAAGGAGAGGTGGTCTGTGAGCTGCAAAAGACCGTTTACGTAAAGAAAAAAGAGCCTAAGCGTTGAAGTGATAAAGGAAGATAAGCTCACCCGTAAAAGCAGGCTTGGGGTTGTCCTTGATCTCCAGTTTTACATTCAGCTGACATTTGGTAATCCCCCTCAAATCGGCCAGAGAAGTCAGTTTTACCCTCAGTCTTACCTCATGATCAACAATAACCGGCTGATTGAATTTGAGTTTTTCAATACCGTAGTTAATCATCATTTTGATGTTACGGATGTCAGCGATCTGCTCCCATAAATAAGGAAGTAGTGAGAGCGTCAGATAACCGTGGGCAATGGTATTGCCAAAGGCACCTTCGGCCTTAGCTCTTTCAGGGTCAGTATGAATCCACTGATGGTCGATAGTTGCCTCAGCAAAAGAGTTGATTCTGTCTTGCTCAATCTTTAAAAAATCTGAAACCCCCAGCTCTTTACCAATGTGCTGGGCGAATTCTTCATGGCTACCGATAATTAGTTTACTCATAAGAGGTTTAATTGAATCGCGAAGTTAAAACAAATCACTTACTTCTCTACCCAAAAATCAATCAATTAGCTCAAATCAGGCATTTATCAGGAGATTACATAAACTGTACTTTACCTATGGAAGTTTTAAACGGCTGTATCATGAAATGTGAAGCTTCACATTTCATGAGTTCTCCAAAAGAAGCAAAGGTCATCAATTGTCTGAAATGATAGCATCGAAAACCCCAATGCGATGAAACTCAAAAGTTTAAAGTCAATTGCAGACCAGGGCCTTCTTTTTCAGGTTCCTCACCTCCAAAATTGGAGCTGGTAATTCCCAGCAATCTTACACCTTCAGGAAAGCTTTCCCAATCGATATGTTCCAGAAGTTCAAAGGTGTGATCAGTGATTTGATCATAGGTGGTGAGGGGAGAGTCTAGGGTGATGCTCCTGGTAATTTGCGTGAAATCTTTGAATTTCACCTTTAACGTCAGGGTTTTACCAAAGGCCTCGGCTTTTTCCAACCTTTTTAGCACAGTGGCTATGATGGGCTCCAAAGCCAGTTTCATGTCTACCAGTTCCACGAGGTCATAGGCAAAGGTGTTTTCGGCACCCAGAGATTTACGAATGCGATTTGGGTTTACCGGGCGGTTATCAATACCGCGTACTATGTCGTAATAGAAACCACCTGCTTTACCAAACTTAAGTTTTAATCGTTCTTTGCTCCATGTTTTCAGGTCCAGTCCGGTATAAATACCTTCGTTCTTCATTTTCTCAGCGGTGACTTTTCCCACCCCGAAGAATTTCTCTATGGCCAGTTGTTCAAGGAATACAATGACTTTTTCCGGGCCAATCAGGGTCATACCATCCGGCTTATTATAGTCGCTGGCTATTTTGGCCAGAAACTTATTCACCGAAATACCCGCAGAGGCTGTAAGGCCCGTTCTTTCTTTTATCTCCTCTCTGATCTTTTTGGCAATGCGGGTAGCCGAGAGCATTCCCTTTTTGTTTTGGGTTACATCCAGAAAGGCCTCATCTAATGATAGTGGCTCCACCAGATCGGTATATTCACAAAATACCTCTCTGATTATATCAGAAACCTCTTTGTAACGTTCAAAACGAGGCTTTACAAAAGTAATATGGGGGCACTTTTGATAGGCCGTTTTAGATGGCATGGCCGACCTTACCCCGTATTTTCTGGCTTCGTAGCTGGCGGCTGCCACCACACCACGTTCTCTGCTGCCGCCCACGGCAAGGGGCTTTCCGCGAAGTTCAGGGTTATCATGTTGCTCTACAGAGGCATAAAATGCATCCATATCTACATGTATGATTTTTCTAACCGATATGTCCGGATTTTCTTCCAAGGGATCGAAAAATACTAAAGGAATTGGTGAACTTTGTCGTCAATACTTGATTTGGTACAAGTAGCTACTTTCTGTTTAATTGATTAAATGAAACGTTCAAAGAAGATTTTTGTGGCGGTGGGTGCAGTATTTATTATAGGGGTATGCCTGGTGACTTATGATATTTTTACCAGAACCTCTTTGCCAGGATCGAAAAAGTACCTGAAGGAATCGATATTGCCCTCAGGGGATTCGGTTGACAGTCCAAATGACAGTATTAAAACGCCATCTGATTCTGCAGATGTAATAGATGGGAGCCAACGATAAAGCTAAACAAAGGAGCTAAAACTGAAGTTATGGCTGAAGATTTGAGAAAGACAGGAAAAAAGGTTGATTTAGAGCAGGTGGATATGGATAGAATGGCCGAGATGGTTGCCGAAAACCCTGGCCTGATTCATTTTCCACATACTGTAGGCGGTGCCATGATTAAGCCTGAAGATAAAGGTAAAATCAAAGGCCGGGCCGTAGCTGCCATGCATGAGCAGACCGAAATGCAGGTGCAGCAGATTTATGAGCAAATGAAATTGCTGGCAGATCAGGCCAATGCTATTAAAAAACGGGTGGAGGTATCCGAAAGAATTTACCAGGCCAAAATGAGTTTTGAACCTTTAATAGGTAAAATCTATTATTTATACGAAAGAGAGGACGGAACTGACCTGTTGTCTTTGATAGCTCCTGAAGAATGGGGCAGAAGCAAGGCCTTTTCTAATTTCGTTGCCGAAGTGAAGTTACTGGCAGATCATACCTGGGAAATTCTCAGAAAAGGATAAAAACTAATAATAGGGCCGATTCAGGCTGATTAGGAAGTAGAGTAAACCCGGAATCAGGGTTAAGAGCAAAAAAAATGTCCCGATATAAAACCGGGACGAGTCAAGTTTTGATTAAAAAGTAGAGTGTCGTTCATTAAACTGTTCTCAATATAGGGGAATTTCCTCAGAAAGAAAACTGTATTGAGAAATGTTTAGCTAAAGAGTCCATTCACTTCAAAATCTACTTTTTCCAAGATATTTGCATAGTCTTCTACATTCTTCACGAAATCGAGATTATTGACATCAATTACGAGCAATTTTCCCAGGTCATAATTGCCAATCCACTCCTCGTAGTGTTCGTTTAGATTTTTCAGATATTCGATTCTGATAAGCTCTTCATAATCTCTGCCACGTTTTTGAATGTTGCCCACCAACTTAGGTATATCTGCCTTCAGGTAAATAAGCAGATCAGGAGGAGCGACATGATCAATCATTGACTTGAAAAGCTCCAGGTAGTTCTGATAATCACGGGCAGAAATATATTCTGATTTACGCAGGTTGGCAGCAAAGATATAGGCATCCTCGTAGATCGTACGATCCTGGATAGTGCCTCCATTTGAAGCTCTGATTCTGGCCACTTGACGAAAGCGACTGTTGAGGAAGTAAACCTGCAGGTGAAAAGACCATCGGTTCATATCTGCATAAAAATCTGCCAGGTAAGGGTTGTCCTCTACCGATTCCAACTGTACATCCCAGTTGTAGTGTTTGCCCAGATTCTTTGCAAGGGTGGTTTTGCCTGAACCGATATTTCCTGCGATTGCAACGTGCATAGTTTACTCGATTTTCGGGCAGCAATTTAGCAGTTTCGATAAGGCTTTGACTATGAAATCTGAATAAAATTGAGACACAAATTGCTGGGTGCTGGTAGCCAGAAACTTAACTGTCTTTGTGCAGGGAAGCCAACAATATAGAAAGAGCATAAAAAAAGCCTGCGCTTTACAGACTCTTTTTCAACACCCAATAAATATGAAGAGATTTGATTCTTCTTTAGCAAGGTACACTCAGACTTTATCCTAATAGTGACCTCAGCATTAACAAAACATTAAGCGTTAGAAATTGGCTCTCAGAGAGAGGATGGCATTGAAACCAGCTGCACTTATTCCGGACGAGTAGGGACGATAATGGGTGTCGAGAATATTCTCGATATTAAGCCCGATGCTATAGCGCTCATTGAGCTTGTAAGAGGTATTGAAATTATAAGTGGTCCAGGGCAGGGCACCGTTAGTTGTGTACAGGTGAGTTTTGTTCTGCTCAGATGGGGCCAGGTCATCAAAATCTATTCCTCCACTGTATTTAATAAGAAATTGAGCTGTCAGCTTGTTCTGCCTGAGTGTAATGGAAGTTTGACCAAAAATAGGGGTAACGTGCCTTAAGGGTAAGTTATCAATGGTGTCCTCTCCGGCTGTATAGGTAAGGGCGCTTTCCAGGCTGATGCCTTGCCCCAGGTCTATCCGGGTATCAAAACTTAAACCCCAGATAAATGCCTCACCGGCATTTACCTCTGCCTGTACCTGGCTAAGGGTACCGTCAAAAATAATTTGTGACTGGCCATTGAAAGTAAAGTTTCTGCGTACTAGCGCATCTCGCAAAAAGGAGAAGTAATTGACAAACCTGATATGGAAGCCTCTTCCCAGCTTATGCTCAATGCCGTATTCTATGTTATACGAGGTTTCAGGTTTTAGATCAGAGTTAGGAACTACCACGGTGCCTGGTTCTGAGTCAAATATTTTTCCGACATCATCTATGTTTGGTGCACGAAAACCGGTAGAAAACATCGTATTCAGTTTCCACTTATCGTTTGGCAGGTATACCAGACCCAAGCTTCCACTCAGCGCTCCATTGCTGAGCTTGATTTCGTCAAAAGGGAAATTGAAGAAGCTGCGGTCTTCGAATTCAGATTTGAGGCTCACAAAGCTGTATCGAATGCCGCTATTCATAAAGAGGTTCTTAGTCAGCTGCTGCTTGGCACTGAGGTAGGCGGCAAAGGAATACCATTTATTACCACCATCCGGGTATCGGGTACTGGCGGCTGAGACTTCGTCTGTGGTAATGTTGAGGGTTGAAGCACTTGACTGAACGTCATTGCCAATAAGCTCGATACCATAATACAGCTCATTGGTGTCGGTCAGCAGCTTTTCAAAATCAACATTCACCGAGAGCGCACCGACCTCTTCCAGGCGGGTGGTGAGGAGGTCGCTGGTGTATCTACGGGTATTGCGGCTCTCTTCTATAAGCTGGTAAGCAGTATTAATCTTAAGCTGGTCGTAGAGTTTGGTAGGGTAGTAGATCCGCGTTTGCAACTGATGCATTTGCCATTTTTGAGGACCGTAATACCATTCAGCATTACTAAGCACATTGCCGTCCCGTTGGATCAGTCTGTCATAGCGAGGTATATCCGAGCTTGAGCTGATATGAGCACTATAGCTTACATCGGCAAAGGGACCCATCTTAAAGCGGAATTTTTGCAGGAAGTTGGTTTGGTTATAAGCAGAGGCAATTTGTTTGTTCACATTGTCATTGGGCACGACCATGTCCATACCGTTTCTTCTTTCTACGTACTCGAATCTCTTACCAAAATCAGGAAATTTGTCAGTTCTGTTATTACCTGTTCTTAAATCTCCGAACTGATTATAGCTGATGTTGGTGAAGGATGTGAAGGAGGGGGTTGAATAAGTGAATTGTGTGTTACCGGTAAGCTCATTAGCCGCAGATGCGTAGCGGGTGAGTATCGAACCTGACAATGACTCAACCTCTGAGAATTTGGGTGTTTTGGTATGGAAGTCCATGACCCCACCCAGGGCATCACTGCCGTAAATGACTGAACCGGGTCCGAATACTACTTCGGCTTCCTGGAGCGTATTGGCGTCCAATGAAATGACATTCTGCAGGTTACCGCTACGGTAGATGGCGTTGTTCATGCGTGTGCCGTCTATAACAAGCAGTACCGAATTGGCCGAAAAACCACGAATAACAGGGCTGCCACCACCCAGCTGACTCTTTTGAATAAAAACCTGTCCGCTGGACCCGAGGGCATCGGCTGTGGTAGCCGGGTTGGCCAGTGTAATGTCTCCGGGCTCGATCTTTGTAATGGTATGGGGTATTTCATCAGGGTTCTGTTCCCAACGGCTTGCCGACACCACTACATCATCCATTTCCCGAATACGTTCGCGCATGGCCACTTTATAGCTCAGAGCGATAAGTTCCTGAAAACTAATGGTAACGGTTCGGTAGCTTGGGTGGCGGAAGATCAGTGTAGCACTTCGCTTAATATGCTTCAGGTCTGCTTCTCCAAGCTCATCGGTAATGGCAGCCTTGTCCTCATCATCCGATTGTATGGTCACCAGATGAATAGGGGACCCATCATTCTGATTGACAACGTTGACGATTTGTCCGAACAGGCTGGATGTCGACAGGCAACAGCACAACATGGTTAACACACAACATTTCCAGACCTTACACATCAGTTGCGAAAATATTTCCATCACCGGACTTTGAAAACAATTATTATCATATTGTTTTGGGAGCGCAAATAAACGGTAAAAATCCGGTTCAAGCTCATGCCTATCATTTCTTCTGCTTACAAAGGCCCTCCTTTTTACCTGATCAACGGTCATTTCGAGACGGTTATACCCAGTCTGAAACGAAAAATTGAGGGGGTAGTGTACGAAAGAGAGCGAATAGACACGCCTGATGATGACTTTCTCGACATCGATTGGGTCAAAGGCGGTAATGAAAAGCTGCTGCTTATTTCTCATGGTCTGGAGGGGAATTCAGACCGGCATTATGTATTGGGGCTTGCGAAATTGTTTCATCAGAATGGCTGGGACATTGTGGCCTGGAACAACCGCACCTGTAGCGGTGAAATGAATCGTCAGCGTATTTTGTATCATCATGGTGCCACTTATGATTTAAGAACGGTGATTGAGCATATCAACCAAAAGGGAGAATATAATCGTATCAGTCTTGCAGGTATCAGCATGGGAGGAGGACAAACCCTTCGTTTTATGGGGGAGCACCAGGAGCATCCTTTGGCGGAGAACATCCTGGGAGCTGTAGCGATTAGCACTCCTTGTTCCTTGTTGGATAGTGTGTTGGCACTGGCTAAAAAATCGAACAGAATTTATGAAAAGAAATTTCTGGATAAGCTAAAGGAAAAGGTACGGAAAAAGGCGGAGCTGTACCCTGATATCGATATCTCCGGGCTGGATGAAATGAAGAAAATCAAAGAGTTTGATGATGCCTACTCAGGGCCTCTGCACGGGTTGAGAGATGCTGAACATTTTTATGAATATTGCAATCCCTTTCCTTTTGTAGAGAAGATCAATCAGCCTGTGCTGATTTTAAATGCACTCAACGATCCGCTGCTGCAGGGAGATTGCTATCCCCATCAACTGGCGAAGAGCAAGGCAAATATTCATTTGGAAATGCCCAAAAGGGGAGGCCATGTAGGCTTTGTGGTTTCAGGAAAAGAATTCACTTATAGCGAGGAAAGGGCGCTTGCCTTTTTGAGTGAGTTGTGATTTGAGGGACTTCAAACCGGATTTCCACCATTGCCGATAATTTGTTAAATTCTCACAGGGCTTTTCAGTCGATACCCAGAAGAGAGTTTCCCCCATCTGCAAAGTTTTGCTGGTTTTACTGAAGAATGCTCATTTAATTGGGGGCTGAACACCTCTTCTTCAAATAGATATTTATGGTATTGCTACACATCATTTGTAATGACAGGCAGCAGTCGGCCGAAATTGCCGATCTGCTCGTAACTGAAAGTCTGGTTCTTTCGGCTGTCACCTTCCAGAGCGTATCGGTCAAGGAGAAACAGAGTGACGGTAGTATAGGCCAATCTGAACAAACCTTGCTCATAGGCCGTACCAGGGGAATACTTTTTAATACAGTAGAAGCACGTCTTAGGGAGGTTCATGGGGCAGCTATGCCGGTAATCTATTCAGTGCCTATTGTTAATATGAATTGGAAAGATGCTGACGTACTAGCGGAGACAGCCACCGAATACGAGGATTAGATTGTCACTCTTCTAGTCTTCGTTAAAGGCTGCAAACTGCTCACTGATAATTCTCTCTTTTTCCTGTCTTACGTATTCCAGATAGGCCTTCGCGGCCGGAGAGAACTTCTTATCTCTTAGCCAGGCCAGATACCAGTTACTGATGATTGGCAGGCCAGGGATGGGAAGAATCTGAAGGTCTCCCTTTTTTAACTCATTCCTGATGCCAATCAGTGGGGTAACGGAACAGCCCAAACCGGCAATCATGGCCTGTTTAACCGCTTCATTAGAAGTCAACTCAATTTTTTTCTTGGCAAAAACCTGATTCTTACTCAAAAAATCCTCCATGGCATTTCTCGTAGCAGACCCCGGCTCACGAAATATCAGCGGGAGTTTTTCCAGAACATCTTTTTCCGTAATGCCCTCTTCTTCGATGAGCTTTGGGCTGGCTACCAGAAACAGCTTATTCTTCATCAGGGCCAGATGCTCTATTTGCTTTGAGTCTGGTAAAACCGACATCATGGTAAAGTCAGCGGTGTTTTTATCCAGACTGGCCAGTACTGTGCTTTTGTTGGTAACGTCCATGACCAGGTCTACACCGGTGTGCTTTCTTAGGAAATCGGAAAGAAAATAGGGCATGACATATTTGGCTGTAGACACAACAGAAATTTTCAATTGCCCTACCAACTCACCCTTATAGGCCAGGGTCTTATATCTGATCTCTTCTGCCTGGTCCAGTATGGTCTTGGCAGCCAGGGCAATTTCTTTTCCGAAGTCTGTGACATACAGTTGCCGGCCTATGACCTCCGTTAAGGGTATGTCGAACTGGTCCTGAAACTTTTTTAGCTGGATGGATACAGCGGGTTGTGATAAAAAAAGGGCCTCAGAAGCCCGGGTAATGCTTTGGTTCTCAACAATTTCATAGAAGACCCTGAGTTGGTGTAAGGTATAATTCATAAATTTTGTTTATGATTATGATACATAATATAAATAAAAATAAATGATTTCTTGTTCCGATGTTTGCGTAAGCGAAAAGAAAAAAGTCTTGTGCTGCAGCGAAATGGACTGATCTGATGCTCGAATGAACAAAAAGAAAGATCGGAATAATGGAAAGTAAGAAAGAATTCAAATTAGTGGATAGTGATTATCTGCCAACAGACGCAAAGAACCTGCTCTTTGGCATGCTCAACGGAAAGATGGGTTTTCACAATCTGCAAATGATGAGAAGCCTGGAATGCTCAGATGGCTCGCTTGGAGAATGTGAGCAAGGGCTTGAAGAACTCAAAAGTACCAAAGACGAAATAGACACTTTGCTCAGAGAGGCTACGGCTCAGGGCTTAAAAGTTCAGTTAAAAGGAAATATTGAAATCTGCGTACAGGGATAAGCTCTGTACTGTTCTTGACATACGGTTTATATTAGATGAACCTTAGTTTATTGGGAGAAAACCTGACCAATCCGGCCTTGCTTTTCTTCTTCCTCGGGATTGTTGCTGTTCAGCTGAAGAGTGACCTGGAAATTCCCCCGACATCGTCAAAGTTTATTTCTCTCTACCTCCTGATGTCTATTGGCTTTAAAGGAGGGCAGGAGTTGGCTCACAGCGAGCTGAACCTTGAAATAATCTGGTCGCTCTGTTTAGGGTTGTTGATGGCACTTTCGGTACCCGTTTATTGCTTCTTCATTTTGAAGAACCGCATGAGTATATCGAATGCGGGTGCTATTGCAGCGGCATACGGGTCTGTTAGTGCTGTAACATTTGTAACCGCAGTTTCTTTTCTGGAAATGCAGCAGATTCCATTCGGAGGACATATGGTAGCTGTAATGGCCCTTATGGAAGCTCCCTCGATCATCATAGGCGTTTTGCTGATGGCTCTGTTTGCTAAAGATCAACCCAGCCAGGTTTCTTCCACAAAGATTCTGAAGCATTCGGTAACCAACGGCAGCGTCTTGTTGATCATCGGTAGCCTCATCATTGGTTATATGGCCAGTGAGGCACAGGCTGAGGGAATAGCCCCTTTTACCACCGATATCTTTAAAGGCTTTCTGGCAGTATTTCTGCTGGATATGGGTATCGTAAGTGGTAAGAGGATCAAATCCTTTATGGACAATGGCTGGTTTCCGCTGGTCTTCGCCATTGTAGTGCCAGTCATTAATGGCTGTTTGATGGCATGGGTCAGCGGGTCTGTCACGGAGGTTCCGGGCAACAGGTTGCTGTTTGCCATACTGGCTGCCAGTGCTTCGTACATAGCCGTGCCTGCAGCCATGAAGCTGGCCGCTCCTAAGGCAAATCCCAGCTTGTATGTGCCGATGGCACTTGCAATTACCTTCCCCTTTAATATCACACTGGGGATGCCATTATACTATTGCATCATAGAGATGTTTTAAAAGAACATGATAGCGCCTTAACCATTAGTAAATCATATAGTAGTTTAGTTTGGTAATACCGGGCTGTCGAAAGGTGAGAGATTCGACAGCTCTTTTTTTGCCCCTTAGTATATAAAAGGGCTATGGGGCACTGCCCTGAAACACCAACACGATCAGGAAAGCACCTTATGATCGCTTGGGTTGAAAATTTCGTTGTTTTCAATATCACTGGCGAAGTGATTTTCAATGGGAATGGTTTTATGGATACAGAACAGTTCAACTGCCGTTACCAATTCAAGTGCTTTTCCATAGTGTTTTGACCTGAATGGCAACCATGTTTTTTCTTGTTCACCATTCTTCAACTGTATATAAATCAAATCATCCCAGAGCTCTATTTTGCTGATCTCTGAGGCTTTATAATGAAGGTGATTGACGGCCAGTTCATTTTCCGTGAATTTCAAGGAAAGCTTTCTGAGACTATAGAATCCCCATAAAAAAAAGATTGTAAAAGTCCAGGCAAGCAAATTCCATGAATCATTCGTTATTGAGAAATTAACCAAATCTACTGCGAAGAGGAGGAGCCCGGTACCACCGAAAACTGCAGTGAGTATACTCATCGGCCAGTTAATGTTTGGTTTCAGGGGAAGGGTAATTGCCTTTGAGCCTTTGATTCGGATGTAGCGCTTATTTCTTTTCTTTTTCTGACGATCAATTATTATTGGTACGACTCCAGTGATAATCCCAAGCCATAAGAATCCGAGATTATAGGTTTCATAAAAATCGTTAATCGTGTTAAATAGATTTTCAACCATTGTTTTTAGGTTAGGCAAAATGTCATCACCGGTGAAAATATAAGAAATAACAAAGGCTGCCAACACAAATGGTTAGCAGCCTTTAGTCTATAATCTTAAATCTTCTGATCTAAAGTCTCCGCTCTTAATTCTTCTTTTTAGCAGGGGTATTGAATGGAGGAGGGGTCACCTGCACCGGAGTCTGACCATTTAAGAGCCTAAGCACCTCTTGTACAGCTCTTTCCAGCTGAGGGTCTTTACCATCAGTGAGTGATTTGGCATCCTGGCGTACCGCAATATCTGGTGCTACACCTTCATTTTCGGCTACAAATACATTGTTGATCGGATCGAATACAGCATTGTCAGGGGCGGTAAGAGCTCCACCATCTACCAGTCCATAATGTACGGAAGACTTAACCAGGCCTCCCCAGGTAGTGGCACCAATCAGGAGTCCTGCCTTTTGCTGACGGAAAACCCAGGGGAAGAAGTCTCCACCGGAACCGGCTCTTTCGTTAATCAACAGCACTTTAGGGCCCAGAATACCAGCAGGGAGCCTCATGGCCTTACCATTGGGCACCTCGTTGGTCAGTCCGGCCCTGAGTGAGCGGGTCATCAGGTCTACCATATAGTCATCGAGTAAACCGCCACCGTTGAAGCGTTCGTCTATCACAGCGCCTTCTTTGTCTTGCTGTGCAAAGAAATAACGGTTGAATGATACAAAACCGGGACCACCTGTATTAGGGACCCAGATGTATCCTAATCTACCGTTGGATAGTTTGTCTACAAGTCTTCGGTTGTCTTCTACCCAGGCACGCTGGCGAAGGGCATTTTCACTGCGAATAGGCTCTGCTACTTCTGTCCAGGAGCCCTCAAATTCAGCCTTATCATTAAAATGCAATACAGTTTGCTGACCTGCGGTACCGTCCAGTGCTTCAAAAGGGTTGTGTGCAGCGGTGAGTTCTTTGCCGTTGATCCCAACCAGGTAGTTGCCTTCTTTCACCTTCATACCAGGCCTGTCCAGTGGACTGGTGAGTCCGGGATTCCAGCTTTCAGTGGTGTAGATTCTTTGAATCTGCCACCTGTTTTTGTTAATCACCAGGTCGGCCCCTAAAAGCCCCACACTGGAACGATCGGTAGCAGGGAAATCTCCCCCAAACACAAAGCTGTGTCCTACAGAAAGCTCTCCATTTACCTGATCGAGAATATAGTTGAGGTCACCGCGATGCTTTACATAAGGCACCAGAGGGGCATATCGATTGTATACCACCTGCCAGTCACGACCGTGAATTCCCGGATCATAGAAGTAATCTCTTTCATAACGCCAGGCTTCTTCAAACATCTGTTTCCATTCGGCCATGCGATCGAGCTTCATTCTGAGATTTACCGAGAACCCTTTGCCTCCTTTACCGCTGGGCCCACCAGTATTGGCTACTTGCCAGCGAGGTCCGGCTTGTACGAGCATTTTCTTGCCATCACTCGACACGGAAAACTGTCGAACCCCTGTCAGGAATTCAGTCGCCTTTTTCTTGCTCAATGTGAATTTCTGAAGGGTGATTCCCGGGTTGCCCGGTTTGCGCTGACTGATGAAAACCGAGCCGGCAGGTCCGCTGGCAGTACCAAAGTAGTTGGCAGTGGGTAGGGGAAGGGAGATGGTTCTGCGATCTATGCCTTCCAGGTCGATTTTCATACCCTCGTCTTTGGCTTTTTCTTTCCCGTCCTTGTCTCCACCTTTTTTCTTGTCTTTGTCCTTGTCCTCTTTCCCTTTCTCTTTTCCTTTCTCTTCTCCTTTGTTCTCATCTTTCTTTTCTACCTTCTCCTCATCACTTTTAGGAATAAATGGTGAGTCTACACCCTCCTGCAGCACAATCACATAGGCTGCATAACTGGGATTTGACGTGATGGCACTGGTATTAGCCCAGCCTGAGCCTAATGCTACATTGGTACTGGCCAGGAAGTAAAGGTGCTTTTTGTCACGGTCCCATGAAGGGGCAAAGGAGTCAGCGAAAGGGTCGGTCAGAGCGTTTACCGAGTTGTCTTCTTTGGACCACACCATGATCCTACGGAAATTATTCGAACCTGATTTGGTATAGGCCAGTTTTTTGGAGTCTGGTGCCCAGGTGAGGCCCATACGACCTCTTTCCAGGTTGTTACCTGCATTATCGACAGTACTGATATTCCCGGTGGCTAACTCAACAATTCTTACACGGGTATCATCATCGGCAAAGGCGATATGTGTTCCATCTGGAGACCAGGTAGGTTCCCAGGCCATTTTTGATTCCCCAATGCTGATAATTCTCGGATCAGACATACCGTCCTGATTGGCCAGGTAGAGGGCGTAACCACTACCGCCAGCATCTGAAAACCATGCTATTTCGTCTCCCTTGGGCGACCAGATAGGGGCGCGATCAGCCGCATCAGAACTTTGAGTAAGGTTTCTTGGGTCGCCATTTTCAATAGGAATGGTAAATACCTCGCCTCTGGAAGCCATTAAGGCTCGCTTACCAGTAGGCGAAAGCGATGCGGAGCCTGCACGGTTGCTGACATTTTCCCATTTGGTTTCTGCCCAGGGAAAGTCACCCACCACATTGATGTTCAGCTGTACAGTGGTTTCAGATGAAGGGTCAAGCAGGTGGAGATATCCATTCTGCTCAATGATCAGATTGCCATTGCCAGCACTTAACCATTTTACATCGGTCCCTTCAAATTTCGTGATCTGTTTTAGCTGTTTAGACCTTACAGAGTAAGACCAAACGTTCATATTCCAGTCTCTGTCTGACAGGAAATAGACGGTTTGACCTACCCATACGGGTTGAATGTCTGTGGTTTTATCATTGGGGATGAGCGTTTCACTCTGATTGTTGAGATTGAGGATAATCAGAGGAGTGTTTTGTCCGCCTCGATAGGCACGCCATTCTAAGTCCCAGCGACTCATTTTATCAACTACCATCTGGCGTCCATTGGGTGAAAAGGAACCATCAAAACCCCACTGCGCACTGATGCGGGTAGAAGGGCCACCTGCAATAGGTACCGTCCAAAGTTGGTTGAAAGGAGAGGGAGCTGTACCTCGTGTAGAGGCATAAAGTACTTTTGTTCCATCAGGAGACCAACCACGAGCGGCTGCTCCAGAAGGGTGCCAGGTAAGCCTGGTAGGGGTACCGCCATCTTTTGAAACGATATAGACCGAGTTACTTCCACCTCTGTTGGAGGTGAAGGCGATCCAGTTGCCATCAGGAGAAAAGTGGGGATCACTTTCTACAGCCGGGGTACTGGTGATACGCTTAAGGTTTTGGCCATTCAGATCGGTAACCCAAATGTCACTGCCATAGGTAAAGGCAATGTTGGATGAACTCATGCTGGGTTGGCGCAGCAGGCGCGTACCCTGGGCCCGGGTAATGCTTATGGATGTTGTCAGGAAGATCAGCGCCAAAAGCACCTTTCTCATATCAAAAAAGCTTTTCATGGATTTGCTTAATGTGAAAAATTAAATCAGCCAATAATCTAAGCATTTATTGGATGGTAACCTTTGTGAAAGGGGATCAAAGGCGGGTAAAAGTCTTGAAATAACAGGTTTTAAGAAGTGTATGAGTGCTTACTTCACCTTGTTATATGGTACAGACAGAATCGGACCTTTTCCAAAAGAGCTCTTCACCGTCAATATGATCGGGATGTACCCCATTCCCCTGATAACTTAAAAAACCAAGGGATTGTCCTGAACAAGAGTAAACAGGAGCGACATAACTGCAGGATACACAGCAGTTTTTGATAATAAATATACGCTGTCCGTCATAAGTTCCGGTCGTTATATAGCCGTAGATGGCGAATTGGGAGGTGTCATTCTCCATCTCATCAATGATTGTCTGAAGCCAGTTTGCACTTTCCGCATTTTCCGGGTCAAGGCATGTGTCTGGTGCCGGGATATCGGAGCAGGCACATATAGTGATGAGTAACAGGATGGAAAATACTGATGTCAGATGTTTCATATGATTTGTCTCAATGCTCTGACACGCTGATTATTGGAAAAGTTGGAATACCGACAAAAAACTGTAAGGTTTGGGCCTAATGGGCTGTTTCAAAGCTTTTGAGCCGCAGCCTCATCCATAAACCAGGTGAGTTTGCCTTCTTTAGGGTTGATGTACGAGGCCGGGTAACTTTTCCATTCTCCGGCCTGATGGAAGATTTCGTCAATCTTTTCGGTTTTACCTGCTCCTGTTACCAGAAAGCAAATCTCTTTTGCATTATTGATCACCTTTCCGGTCAGTGTAATTCGCTTCTGGCCACTCTCAGGGTGAGTGGCTACTGCGCATACACCAGTCGAATCCAGCAGTTTTATTTCATGAGGGAAAATAGAAGCGGTGTGTCCATCGCCACCCATACCCAAAATGATCAGGTCAAACTGAGGTAGACCATCGGCAGAAGGAAGGTTGTCAGTGATTTGCTCAGCATAGCGCAGGGCTTCCTGATCGGGTTCACTTTCTCCGAGTACACGGTGCACATTTTGCTCAGGGAAATCAATTTTTGAAAACAAATGATCAACCGTCATTTTGTAGTTGCTGTCTCCATCGGTTGGGGGCACGCAGCGCTCATCTCCCCAATAGAAATGAACCCTGGACCAATCGATGGATTTTCCATGATGCTCAGCCAGTAGATCGAACAGGGTTTTGGGTGTGGAACCGCCTGAAAGGGCCACTGAAAGTGTTTCGTTGGCCTTTGCCAATGCGATGAAATGTGAGGCAAAAGCTTCGGCTACTGCCTGGGGTGTTTTTGATATGTTAGTTTCCAAAACTGGCGTTGAATTTACAGTTCGCAATATATACCATCATCGGTAAGATTGCTGCAAGGGTAGCGCCAAATCATGTTTTTACCATCAATCAGGTCATCGGCATGTTCGGGTCCCCAGGTGCCTGCCGGGTATCCGTAAACGGGTATAGCAGGATCATTTTCCCAGGCTTCAAGTATTGGGTTCACAAATTCCCAGGCGGCCTCCAAAGCATCTCCACGGGAATAGAGTGTGGCATCTCCCTGCATACAGTCAAGAATCAATCTTTCGTAAGCGTCAGGCACATACACATCCGTCAGTTGATTGTACATAAAGTCCATATTGACCTGCTCTGTATTAAAGCCTGCTCCGGGAATCTTCATATCAAACTTCAATAGAATGCCTTCGTCTGGCTGAATCCTGATCACAAGCATGTTTTGCGCATTGGCCAGGGCCGAATCATTCGCAAAAAGGTGATGATGATTGGGTTGAAAATGGATAACCAGCTCTGTCACTCTTGTTGGAAGCTTTTTACCAGTGCGGATGTAAAAGGGAACGTCTTTCCATCGCCAGTTGTCGATAAAGAACTTGAGAGCCACATAGGTTTCCGTTTTCGACTCAGGATCTACTCCCGTTTCCTTTCTATAACCGGCTACTTCTTCACCTCTGATTTTTGAATCGATGTACTGCCCGCGAATAATATTCTTGCGGATGCTTTTT
This sequence comes from Roseivirga sp., assembly GCA_021404565.1. Classification (GTDB taxonomy): domain Bacteria; phylum Bacteroidota; class Bacteroidia; order Cytophagales; family Cyclobacteriaceae; genus Roseivirga. The sequence continues at coordinate 85,520 of JAAWWF010000004.1, forward strand.
TCGTCCAGGGGTCTTAGGGACTGAAAGACCTTGAGTTTCTCATTGCGGATAGATTCAGCATCAGCTTTAACAGGAGGCTCCATGGCCACAAATGCTACCAGCTGCATCAGATGGTTTTGCACCATATCGCGAAGGGCACCTGAGCCGTCATAATAACCTCCTCTTTTTTCTACACCCACACTTTCGGCAGCTGTGATTTCCACGCGGTTGATATAGTTGCGGTTCCAGAGAGGTTCGAAAATAGTATTAGCGAATCGGGTTACAAATATGTTTTGTACCGTTTCTTTTCCCAGGTAGTGATCTATGCGATAAATCTGATCTTCGCTGAATGAAGCAAGGAGTTTGTCATTTAGTTTTTTGGCCGAATCCAGGTCATAGCCAAAGGGCTTTTCGATGATCAGTTTTCTCCATCCGGCATCCTCAGTATTCAGGTCGGCATCCGCCAGTCCTTCTGAAATGGTTTCATAAAGACTCGGAGGGGTAGAGAGATAGAAAATATAGTTGCTGCAGGTGGCCTTGTTTTCATCCACACGGCCAAGTCTGTCTTTGAGTTGTCCGTAGGTGCCTGTGTCTTTGGTGTCAATTGACTGGTAGAAGATAAGATTGGCAAAGCCTTTCAGGTTCTCTTCAGTGGCGCTGTCCTTGCTCAGCAGGTGCTCATTTTCAAAGACCACCTTGGCGCGGTAGTCCTCATCACTGAACTCTGAACGGCTCACCCCCAGAACAGCATAGCATTCAGGTAGAAGGCCGCTGGCATAAAGATTAAACACTGCCGGGATCAGTTTGCGCCTGGTGAGGTCACCGGAAGCACCGAAAATAACGAGTACCTGATTATCAGTTTTTTTCATTTAGTTTTTATTGATTCCAGCAGGTTGCTTTCTTTGTGTCGAAACTATAAACCTGAGTTGGTTATTATTTAGAGTTCAGACCACCTATAAACAGTTAGGTTCAACTAAAAGGCAAGCAGCCATAGCGGGCTATGGTAAGTGCTTTTTAGGCAGAAAATGGTTGTTTAGAGGTGGTTTCATTTAAAAGTTATTCCATAAATTCCAATATCCTGCGTTATCTTTATTCGATATAGCAGGCTATATCAGCATAAAGATGCCTTGACTATTCAAAATTTATGTAATTCTGAACCTACAAAGAATAATCGAACTCAGGTTTTTAAAGAAGCTTACCCGCTTCAAAATAAAAAGAACATTTCTCAATGGAATGTTTCCTAACCAAATAAGGTTCATCCATAAAGGAAAAATATGTCAGATCAACAATACGACTTCGGGCTGGTAGGCCTGGGGGTAATGGGCAGAAACTTCATCTTGAATGTAGCTGACCATGACTTCTCTGCTTACGGACTTGATACAAGCGATGAAATGCTGAGCAGACTGCGGTCGGAGGGAGAAGGGAAATCAGTGGATGGTACTACGCAGGTTACCGAATTTGCAGCTAAGCTGAGCAGCCCCCGTAAGATTATGTTGTTGGTGCCTGCCGGAAAAATAGTCGATATCGTAATCGCAGACCTTCTTCCTCATTTGGATGAGGGAGATATCATTATTGATGGGGGAAACTCATATTTTCCTGATACAGACAGGCGATTTACGGAACTTGCTGAAAAAGGCATTCATTTCTTCGGAACGGGTGTGTCCGGTGGTGCAGAAGGAGCCCGTCTGGGGCCTAGTATCATGGTGGGGGGCAATGCGACTCACTACGAGCATGTACGCCCGATTTTTGAAGCTGTATCTGCCAAAGTGGGTGACGATGCCTGTGTGGCGCATGTTGGTAATGGTTCAAGTGGTCACTATGTAAAAATGGTGCACAATGGAATAGAATATGCCTTGATGCAGCTGATCGCAGAGGCCTATGATATGATGAAGTATGGCCTGGGAATGACCAATCTGGGGATTTCTGAGAAGTTTGCTGAATGGAATGAGGGCCGACTTCAATCATTTCTGATTGAGATCACCTCGGAGATTTTCCTGAAACCGGATGAGCTGACGAATAAGGATCTGATTGATGTTATTTCAGATAAGGCTAAACAAAAGGGAACGGGTAAATGGATTTCTCAGAACGCCATGGACCTGGGCACACCTATTCCGGCCATAGATGCTTCTGTGAGTATGCGCGCCATCTCCAGTTTTAAGGAGGAGAGGGCCAAAGCCGCTGAGCTTTACCCAAAGTCTCAATCTGATCCGACAATGATTACCATTGAAGAGTTGGAGGATGCCGTTTACTTTGGCTTTATCATCACTTTTGCTCAGGGAATGAAACAGTTGGCTGAGGCTTCTGTGAAATATGAGTATGGTCTGAACCTTGAAAACATTGCCAAAATCTGGCGCGGAGGCTGTATTATTCGTGCAAGGTTGCTGGAGACGATTACCGATGCTTATGGCGATAATTCTGAGTTGACTCATCTGCTCTTTCACGATAAGATTGTAACAGATGTCAATGACTTGTGGTCATCGGTGAATAAGGTGGTGGACGTGGCACTGAATGCCGGTATCTCTGTGGCAGGACTAAGTGCAAGTGCCAACTATTTCAATGCTTTCAGATCAGAAAGGCTTCCTTTAAACCTTATCCAGGCTCAGCGCGACTACTTTGGTTCTCATACCTATGAGCGTACAGATAGGGACGGACATTTCCATACGGAATGGTAATCCCTTCGCTGAAGCTCAGGAAATGTTAAGTTTTGAATTGACCAATCATTCACAATTCATCATTCTATAGGCCATCCGCTTCCGGGGTTTCAGATGTTTGTCTTGCTGATAAAGCAACTGTTTTTCCTTCAATGTCCAACCACCTGATCTCTACCCTGCGATTGAGGCTGCGGCCATAGGGATGTTCATTGTTGGAAACTGGTAGAAGTTCTCCATAGCCTACGGGTCTTAATCTGTCATGATCAATTCCTTTTGAGATAAGATAGCCGGCTACTGCCAATGCCCTGTGATTGGAAAGTTGCTGATTAAAAGGCTCTGTATCGATGTAGTCAGTATGTCCTCCAATCTCGATAATGAGCTCAGGATTACGTTTTAAATGTAGTACCACCTGATCGAGAGCGGGCTGCTGCAGCTTTGAGATAACAGACTTGTTGAAATCAAAAAAAACATAGCTCCTGGCGGTGGATTCCAGCTCAATGCTGTTCAAAAGCCGAGTCGTAGGTAGGTTCTCTTTTTGCAGCCTGGTAGTTGGGATGGGTTTTGTTGTAGCTGTATCAGTCAGCACCAGTTTGGCCAGGTAGATATCACTTGAGCCTTCTCGGTTACTCGAAAAAACGATGGTGCTGTCGGGCAGCATAGAAAAATAAGCATCAAAACCTGTAGAATTGATCGGGGCGAGGAGCCTTTCAGGAACTGACCAGTTTGTCCAGCTTTGGTCGAGTCGTTTGGCGTAGAAAATATCTGTATCGCCAGTTTGACTACCACGGCTAAAAAAAAGGTGTTGCTGGTCCTGGGTGATAAAAGGAGAAATCTCGAAATCAGAAGTGTTAATGACTGATCCCAGGCTTATGGGAGCAGACCATTGATTTCCGGTTTCACGTAGAGAAACGTACAGGTCTTCGTTGCCCTCAGCACCTTTGGATATGAGCAATACTTTTTCAGAAGGGTGCATATAAAGCCCGTAAAAGCCACCTGCGATGTCCAGGTCAGGTATTTTAAGCTTCAGCGGTTTAGACCACTGCTCGTTTACAAGACTGGAGAAAGAAATGCCTTTTTGTTCCTGAAAGAGCTTATTGTAGGTGCCAAAGAGGTAAAGCGTAGAACCATCATAATTAAAACCGATAACAGCTGAGTTGAGGCCGGCATTCAATGGTTTTGGTGCCTTCTTTACCTCCAGTTGACCTCCTTCACTAAAGTTGGCATACCAGATTTCATGAAGCACTTTATTTTTAAGAACGGATGAGGACTGATCGTTTGTACGTGTAAAATAAATGCGCTTGCCATCCAGTGTGATAAAGGGAACTGCTTCTTCCAGATCTGACGTATTGATTTTATTGATACTCAGTGGGGGTGTTGAGGTAAGTTTCTTGTCTTGCGCCCGGAGCGTGAAAGTGGAGATAAAACCAAGAAGTAGGAAGAAACAGTACTTTTTCATGGTCAGTTTATTTATACAGGTTTTGAAGAAGATTCATGCTAAGGCTGAATTCATGCGCGTTGATCCGGTTGAGGGTACTGATATTAGTGCTGTGATCGAATGAATAACCGAAGGAGAGTTGGTCTGAAATCACCACTCCGAATATCATAACCAAGGCATTCTGCCTGCGGTAAGAGAGCCCGGCCCAGAAGCGTTGTCCATATTCGGCTCTTACACTATAATCGATGCTACTGCTGCTCCCTGACACATAGCGAATGAGCATATGAGGTATAAGGTTGATGCGTGGGCTTAGTTTGAACCTATGACCGGCCATAAGAAAATGGTGGGGTTGAAATTCAAAGCCATCGACTTCCTGAGAGTTAAAGCCCCTGTTCCTGGTTAGCTGCTCCAGGGAATAGCCCAGGAAAAGACGGTCGGAATACAGCCAGAGGCCAAAGCCCAGATCCATCATACCCTGGCGCTGGTAGTTGTCAACAAAATCCTGAAAGGGTTGGTCGTTTTCTTCCAGTACCCGCAGATCCTCATTGATGGAAAGATGCACCCAGCCCAGCTTGGGAGAAACGGCTATCTGTAGCTGTTGGGTCAGCTGCATATGAAAGCTGTAGGTTAGGTGATTGGTGGTTTTTCTAAAAAGCCCGATATCGTCCTGGGTGACAATCATGCCCATGATGTGGGTGGACCTCGGAACAAGTGTGGTGGTGAGGTTGGTCGTATCCAGGTTGTCTGTGAGACGCATGGCAGATTGCATGTGTTGTGAAACATCCGGCTTTGAAAGTGGAGCATAAGCGGTCAGGTAAACTGTTTTGGGGCTTCCCTGAAAATCTGTCCAATAGTGCCTGAAGCCAAAGTTCAGCTGTAGATTGTTTTGAACATTGGTAGCAGCAGAGTTGATCAGGTAATAATTGTCCAGATACTGACTGTACTGAGCCAGTTGCTGTGCTTTCAGGTTTACTGACCAAAGAACAGTCAGCAAGATCAAAGAGTATTTGAAATATTGCTGCTTCATCTGACAATGGATATTTTTCCTTTCAGGGGAGCTTTACCTGTAGTAAGTCTGATGATATAGTAAAAAGAGGAAGAGGCTAATAGCCTGCCGTTATGTGTCCCATTCCATGGAGATCGATGATAGCCGGTCTGCTTCAAAATCAAATCACCCCAGCGGTTATAAATGGAGACTTCTGCCTCGGGGTGATTTTGAATCCATGGAATTTCAAAGAAGTCATTTACGCCATCTGCATTTGGGGTGAAAGCGGAAGGAATGGAGCTCAGGGTTTCTTCAATGTCGTGTTCCGGGCCCACAATGTATTGCTGTGCCAGTTCAAAATCACTTCCACTCAGCCAAAGTGGAAAGGGATCTGATGGAGCAGAGGAAGCTTCAGTTTTCATCGCTTGCCAGCGGTTTCGACTCTTTTTCCAAAGCTGATGTCGTTGGTTGGGGGCGTTTCTTTCAGCATCCAGAAAATAAAAGCGGAAATTGATGTCTTCGCTTACCGGTGTTTCTGTTCGGATGCTGAAGTGTCTTGCCACGCTCATCCCAGAGGGCAGGGCTGTTGCTAAATGTCCTCTGCGAATTTCTGTACGACCCAGGTGCTGACCGCATGAAAGCTCAATCCCAAGGTTGCCGGGATTTGATCGGTTTGGGTTAATTAACTCAGCAATCTTGACAATTTCACCGCCATCGGAAGCCGTAATTCGGTTCTCATTGTTTTCCCCTGAAATTCTTCCTGATTCTTCTCCTAAAGTCAGTCTTTCCGAACCCAGATCTAAAATTCCTGCCAACAGCCTGAGCTCTTTCTTTACTTCCATTGAGGTGGTCAGTTTTACTTCATGGCCATGCACATCAATTGAGAGGTTTGATAACTCAAAAGGATTTCCTTTGAGTTTTATGTTGTGGTCGGCAGATAAATGGAGCTTGCTATTGCTTGCCCCGATCGTGCCATGGTTGGTCAGGCTTGCATTCTGTAACGTGAATGTGCTTCCCTCGACAATACTGAGTACGGTACCCTCATCAATGATGAGGTTTCCCTGTGCTTTGGCAGGGCAGATAGAGAGGGTAATGAGCAACGTAAGTATAGTGCATTGTCTTTTCATGACCCTACTTTACTTTTAGTTTGAGAGCTTGCACTTCCGTTTTAAGGCTGGCGGTTTCGGTTTCCAGGTCTATGACCATTTGTCTGAGTTGAGCGATGAGCTGCTGCTGTTCTTTGATCGCCTCAACCAAAACGGGTGTCATACCGGAGTAGGAGACTGAGTAGTACCCATCGGAGGATTGGGATACCAACTGTGGAAATACCTGTTGTACTTCCTGGGCCACAAAACCGACCTGTGTACCTGGCTTGAAACGCTTTTGAGGATATTTTTCCGTTCGCCAATCATAGGAAACGCCTCGCAGGCGCTGCAGTTTGGCAAGGCTGCCACTCAACTGTTCTATGTTCTTTTTAAACCGTTGATCAGATGTTTCAGTCAGGCTGATCATTACGGCACTACCATTCACTTCCAGCTCATTGGTGATGTTAGAAGGAGACGCCACTCCAATCCCCAGTTTACCATTGATATTGGTCACATCATTGGCAAAATCACCCCAGATCAGTGGAGTATTGGTATTTGAATTGTCGATATAGAGTTTGTTGCTGCCCGTTTCATTGAAACCTGCATTATAGCCTATAGCAATATTGCCCTCTCCTGAAGTATTTTGCCTCAGCGCACGATAGCCGAGAGCCAGGTTGAAACGGCCGCTGGTATTCTGAAATGCTGCTTCTGTACCAATGGCTACATTGCCCGCTCCAGTATTGTTCATTGCAGTGTTTTCGCCAATGGCTACGGTACCCAGGTTATTCACAAATTCGAGTGTTTTGTTATTCAGTCTCAATGATTCGGTTCCCCCTGTGATCAGGCGAATGATGTTGTCATTATTGTCGTTCTGGTCAACGGTAATGCTGGTGTTTTCGTCACTGTCGGTAATTTCGGTGGTGCTGCTGATCGCACTCAGATCAATGGCCTGGGTAACACCATTTTCAGTAATTTGGAGAGTCTTTCCGGAGAGTTTCAGCTGAGAAATCAATTCGTTGGTGCTGCTGAAATCACCATCTGGTTGTGAAGTAAAGGAGCTGCCATCGGTAAAGTTGAAGGTGATAGAACCATCTGGATTGTCGGCTGAAGATTGAATACCGGTACCTACCAGGCTTACTCCGGTATTCCAGGTGCCCGCTGCCTTGGGACCAAACAGGGTTTGGGTACTTGTATTAAGAAAGAAATCTCCATCTGATCCTGTTGTGGCTGTCGGATTGGTATTGCCACTTAGCAGGGATCTTCCGTCAACACCATCTGCACCATTAGTACCATCTATGCCATTGACTCCATCTTTTCCGTCACTACCATCTTTTCCATCTGCCCCGGGGGCTCCGATCAACTCTATACCAGCACCCCATCCTCCGGCCGTTTTAGGACCAAAAAGAGTGGCAGTAAGGGTATTCAGGTATAAATCTCCATCGTTACCCTGTGCCGGGAGAGGAGCATCTGTACCATTTAAAATAGTTCTACCGTCCAGACCATCTTTACCATTCACTCCGTCTGCGCCATTTGTTCCATTGGCTCCATCCTTTCCATCCACACCATCTTTTCCATTGGCACCAGCCGGGCCTACCAGTGAAATGGCCGTTCCCCAGCTTGTTTCTGATTTTGGTCCATATAGCTCATAAGTGTTGGTGTTGATGAAAAAATCTCCTTCACTTCCAAGGCTCATTGCCGGGGAAGTGGTAGCATGAAGGAGTGCTGTTCCATCAATTCCGTCTTTGCCATTAGTCCCGTCCTTTCCATTGGTGCCTTTGGGCCCTGCCAGGGAAACGGGCGTCCCCCAGTTTCCTCCGGCTTTAGGTCCAAAAAAGTTGAACAAGGTCGTGTTCAGGTAAAAATCTCCGTCATTGCCTATGGTGGCTGTAGGGTCTGTAATTCCATTGAGTATTGTTCTACCGTCCAGGCCGTTATTGCCGTCAGCGCCATTCGCACCGTCAACTCCTTTTGGGCCTACCAGCGATATGGGAGCGCCCCAATTGCCGGTAGCCTTTGGCCCAAAGAAGTTGAATGTGGTTGTGTTGAAGTAAATGTCTCCATCACTTCCGGTTGTAGCAGCGGGATCAGTTGTACCGTTGAGAATGGTGCGGCCATCGAGCCCGTTGATACCATCTTTACCGTTTGTTCCGTCAACGCCTGCTTTTCCGACCAGGGGAGTTCCTGCGCCCCATCCGGATGTGTTTTTTGGTCCAAAGAGCTGATGCGTGACCGTATCGAGGTAGATGTCTCCGATTTTTCCAAGGCCTGTAGCAGGGGAGGAGTTGCCGGTAAGTATGGTGTTGGCATTCTTACCGGCCGGACCACTATCACCTTTCGGACCTCGAAGATTGGAAGTAACAAATGAAGTCCCATCATTGTAAACAAAAGTAATGGTCCCATCTCCATTATCTATGGTCGACTCCAGGCTGCGGCCGTTTCTAAGAATTGAAAGGTCAGCCGTGCCACCATTTTCCAGTGTGAGCAGATAGCTTACCGGATCAAAGCTGATTAATTGGTTGTCATCTACAGGAAGATTACCAGTGGTGAGTATGGGGGCCCATTGAGAGCCATCATAATAGAAAAAACCCGGTATAATGTCTGTTTGATATACCAGGAGTCCTGTGGAGGGTTGATTGATACGGTTTCGCTGATCACTGGTAAGCCGGGGTATGAGTAATCCCCGGGTGTCTGATCTGAGCTCGAGAATAGCTGACTCGTGAGGCTTGAACTGATCGCTGCCAATACCCACAGACTGGGCGGATAGCGTCAGTTTAACCAGGCTCAGACAAAGTATGATGTAAACGATCCGCGTTTTCATACCTGGGTGATTTAGGCTTGTTTGGTATTCAGTTGAATGGTTGGTAGCATTTCTGCCATCTCGCAGGCTCCTTTAAAGAAACCGCCTTTCTCAATTAGAATTTCCAGGGCGCGAATATCGCCCTCTACCTTGCCGGTGGCCTGCAGTGTGAGTATTTTCTTGGCATTGACACTGCCATAAACTGTGCCTCCGATAATCACTTCATCGGCTTCAATGGTACCAGTGACAATTGAGTCGATACCTGTTACGATTTTATCTGTTGAAATTACGTCTCCCTCTAATTCTCCATCTATGCGGAGTGCGGAGCTTGCTTCAAGGTTACCTGTACACTTGGTACCTTTGGACAATAGGCTCATCGTCTGAGCCGGACTGGGCTTAGTCTTGGTTATTTTCATCTATTTGGTATTTGAGGTGTAAAGTCACCAGAACCAATTGGTGCTGGTAGGACTAAGATGAGTATTAAATGAGTAAAATACAATTATTGAAAGTTGTATGTTGTTATTTGATATGTGATAAAATGATGCTGTTTTATCTTGACTGACAATTTATAGTCTGCCAAATCCGCAATTTATGCTATAGAAAAAAGTTAAATAAAATGTCTTTAAGTTCTGTTTTTGAGTTGTTTAGGTTTGTGTGAGGCTGGTTTTAACACCAGATGACCTTAATAAGTATTTACCCTTATCTCTGTTTTGGTTACTTTTTTGTCACGTTCGTATATAGAAAAACGCTGTTGAGTTTGATTGGAAAAGTACAATTTTTATAAATCATCTATGTTCATGGTTGTTATGGGAGTCCGGAAATTCGTTTCTTCTACTGCTAACTTTCAGAATGATTTATGGAATCAAATGCTAGCTTTGCGATATGATATCTGAGGGAGGATTTTCCAGGCTGGAATCGAGGTATATCCTGGGAGTTTTTATACTTCTGGTGGTAGCTCTATTTGTCAACCTGGGCATTTATCCTTTGTTTCTTGAAGAACCCCGAAGAGGGTTGATCGCCCTGGAGATGATATTCAGAGACAACTGGTGGGTGCCTACTCAAACAGGAGATATCTATCTCAGAAAACCTCCACTCTATAACTGGACACTTATCCTGTCTTATAAACTGTTTGGAGAATATTCAGAGTTTGCAACCCGCGTGGTTTCGGTGGTTTCTTTTATTGGTATGGGGGTTTCTACCTTTCTCTTTGCGAGAAACCGCCTGGGATTCAGAGTGGCGGCCCTCAGTGCGCTAGGGGTGCTCACCTCAGTAGATATTCTGTTTTACTTCAGCACTCTGGGCGAAATTGATTTGTTCTATTCCTGGATCACCTTATTGAGCTTTTTTGGGCTTTACCATTATGGAGAGAAGGGTAGATACTGGCAGCTTTTTTTGATTGTTTACGGACTCTCTGCCCTGGGTATACTCACCAAAGGACTTTCGTCTGTACCGTTTCTGGGTATTTCTCTTCTGGTTTACTTCGTCTATACCCGCAATTTTAAGAAGCTTTTTTCTTTGGCTCACCTGGCAGGAATCGCTCTTTTTATCTCAATTGTGGGAGGATACTTTTATATGTATTCACTCTATGAAGACCCCAGTGGTTGGTGGCAAACCCTCGTAGGGGAGTCTGCCGGCAGAGCGGGAATTGCCGGACTGCTGAAGCACTTACTAAATTTCCCTCTGGAGAACCTGAAGAACATTTTACCGGCAACACTGTTGGTACCTTTATTCTGGAGTAAAGGCTTGCTTAAGCGGGTTAAGAGTGACAGGCTGATTGCATTTCTCTTTTTACTGACCTTTGCGAATTTTCTTGTTTACTGGGTGTCTGCAGATGCGAAGTCACGATATGTATATGCCCTGTATCCACTGTTGATTATGGGGTTTAGCTACCTCTATGTACATGGGGAGACCAAGGAATGGCACAAAAAATATTGGAACATACTGATTACGACTTGCCTTGTAATACCCACTTTGGGGCTTCCCCTCTTCCCATTTGTCGATTTTCTGGAGGTAGTCGACAACCGTATTTGGATGGCCCTGGGACTGATGTCTTTTTTGGCACTGCTGTGGTGGCTTTTTCTGAAAAAACGAGTAAGCCCTTATCTGATTCTCGTAGGGTTGTTGATCATGGCAAAACTGTGGTTCTCCATGGTGGTGCCGGTTACCCGTGCCGAAACTACAGGGGCTGAAGAAGACAGGGTGTTAGGGAAAAAGATTGCTTCTGAGAGCGAGGGAGCCGTACTTTATCGATACGGTGACGTAAGAATGTCGCTGACAATAGTGTATTATGTTGAAGCCGGAAGGGAAGAGGTATTGAATCAATCAGATACTTTTGAGCCAGGTTTCTTCTTTTGCTATACCGAGGATCTGCCGGATCGACCCTATACCATGGTCGAGGAGTTTCATTATCATCAAAGACCCATTTTCCTGATTAAGGTTGAATAGCTTCAGATCATGACAATGTCATAGCACTCTCTGTTCTCAATTACTTTTTGAAGCAGGTTCCTGAGTTTTTGGAAGGGCCTGAATGTGACTTTGGGTTTCTGAGCCAGGTCGGCTTGGTCTTCGTCAGCTGAACAGATAATAGGAGTGCATGGTTGAATCTTCCTGATTTTCTTTGCAACCTCCAATTCTTTCGTGCTTGAAAAAACCTTGTCTACAATGATAAGGTCAAAGTTGTCTCGTTGCAGCCTGTTAGGGGTATGCTCGGTGCTGTTTACTGAGCAATCGGCATACCCCCAACTCTTGAGCAGTTTTTGCATCAGGCTTAGGTTTCTGAAGGAGTCGTCTACTATCAGAATACGATGTTCATGATGAATGGCCATGAGTGTTTAGGTCAAAGGGTGAACCATTGCTTTTTACAACATTGGACTAACCTAATATTCTGTTAGGCCAAATTGTTTAAAATAAAAAAGGGTCCCGAATGCTCAGGACCCTTTGAGGTTTGTTTGGAAGCAACTCTTACTTTCGTTCCATTGCTTTTTTAGCTGCCAAAACGATGTTTTTAGCATCAATTCCGTACTTGGTCATCAACTGAGCAGGGGTGCCGCTCTCTCCAAAAGAATCGTTGACTGCCACCATTTCCAATGGAGATGGATTGTTCAGGGCCAGGGTTTGGGCAACGCTGTCGCCCAGTCCTCCATTCATTTGGTGCTCTTCAGCAGATACGGCACAACCGGTTTTAGCTACTGATTCCAGAATGGCCTCAGCATCCAGTGGCTTGATCGTATGGATGTTGATTACCTCCGCATTGATTCCTTCTTCGGCTAGTACAGCCTCGGCTTCAATCGCCTCCCATACGAGGTGACCGGTAGCAAAAATACTCACATCGCTGCCCTCAATCAGTTTGAGTGCTTTACCTATCTCAAACTTCTGGTCAGCCGGAGTGAAAATCGGCACTTTCGGGCGACCAAATCTCAGGTATACTGGTCCGTGATGATCAGCAATTGCGATGGTTGCCGCCTTTGTTTGGTTGTAATCACAAGGATTGATCACGGTCATATTGGGTAGCATTTTCATCATGCCAATGTCTTCCAGTATCTGGTGTGTGGCACCATCTTCGCCCAGTGTAAGACCCGCGTGTGAAGCGCATATCTTTACATTCTTTTCGGAATAGGCCACTGACTGTCTTATCTGGTCATAAACCCTGCCTGTAGAAAAGTTGGCAAAGGTACCAGTAAACGGAATTTTACCACCAATGGTCATACCTGCCGCCAGACCAATCATATTGGCCTCGGCAATACCCACCTGGAAAAAGCGCTCAGGAAATTCCTTCTGGAAAGCACCCATTTTCAGAGAGCCAATCAGGTCAGCACATAAACCGACAACGTTAGGGTTGGTTCTGCCTAGTTCCAAAAGGCCATCACCGAAACCTGATCTTGTATCTTTTTTTTCTGTATACGTAAATTTCGTCATGATCTCTGCTGCTTAATAATCGCCTAAGGTTTCTTCTAACTGTGACAGGGCATCGGCCAATTGATCGTCATTCGGAGCTACACCATGCCATTTGTGCGTGCCTACCATAAAGTCCACACCATAGCCCATATCTGTTCTCATCAGGTTCATAATGGGCTTACCCTTGCCTGTCAGTGACTTGGCGAGTTTCAGGGCCGCAATAATCTCCTTCATATCGTTGCCATTGCTCTCAATGACTTCCCAACCGAAAGCCAGCCATTTGGCTTTAAGGTCAGCAAGGCTCATTACTTTTTCAGTAGGGCCGTCAATTTGCTGGCCATTGAAATCTACAGAGGCTATCAGGTTGTCAATTTTGTGATGAGGGGCATACATCGCTGCTTCCCAGACCTGTCCCTCCTGAAGCTCACCATCGCCCATAAGTGCGTAAACGAGGTTGTCGTCATTGTTGAGCTTTTTTGCCTGGGCAGCACCGCAGGCAAATGACAAACCCTGACCGAGTGAACCAGAGGCCACTCTGATTCCAGGAAGGCCTTCCTCTGTTGCCGGATGACCCTGAAGCCTTGAATTGAGTTTTCTGAAGGTGGCTAGTTCCGATACATCGAAGTAGCCGCTGCGGGCCAACACGCTATACCATACAGGGGAGATGTGACCGTTTGACAGGAAAAAGAGATCTTCACCTTTTCCATCCATGTCAAATGGCTGCTTTTTGTTTAACACATGAAAGTAAAGGGCTGTAAAGAATTCAGTACAACCAAGGGACGCACCAGGGTGGCCGGAATTTACGGCATGCACCATTCTGAGAATGTCCCTTCTTACTTGTGAAGCTACCTTCTCAAGTTCTTCGATATTGGGTTGGCTCATTGGAGTTGTTGGTATTGATTAGTATAAATATTACTTAAGTATTTGTGAGGTATGATTGTCAGTTTTAACCTTGTTCACGATCTCTTCGATTTTGCCTTGCTCGTCTATCACAAAGGTAGTTCTAATTGTACCCATGTATTTTCTTCCGAACATTTGTTTTTCGCCCCAGGTACCAAAAAGGTTGTGAACTTTTTGATCTGTATCGGCAATCAGGGGGAAGGGCAGGTCATACTTTTTAATAAAGTTCTGATGCTTTCTCTCCGAATCGCTGCTGACCCCAACTACGGCATAGCCTGATTTGAGAAGTACTTCGTAGTTGTCCCGAAGATTACATGCGGTGGCTGTACAGCCGGGAGTGTTATCCTTTGGGTAGAAATAAAGTACCAGTTTCTTTCCTGCGAAATCTGATAGTTTGATAGGGCTTCCGTTTTGATCTACTCCTTCAAAAGCGGGTGCCTGGTCTCCGATTTGTAATGGCATTGGTTATTATAGTTTTAGTTGGAAAATCTGCTCGTTACCGGCATAGTCTGTCACGGTTAAAGCAAATTCTCCCGTCAAAGGTTTCGATTTATTCAATCTCTCCGACCAAATGAGGTTTCTTTTTTTATCGTAGTTCATCAGCAGCCATTTACCGTCAATGGTAGCCTTGTAAGACTTAACCCCTGAGAGGTTGTCCCTGATGATAAAACTGATCACATTTTCCCTGACCGGACGTTGTTTAATAGTAGGAGCCTCTTTGTCTTTCAAGAGCGTAAATTTGCCAAAAGAGGAGAAGCCAAACCTGATTTTTTCGCCTTCCCATTCACCTCCGATAAAGGCCGGATACTTTGGGTTGTTTACCTGATAAATATGATAGTCTCGAAGTGAATCATAACTCAAAATAGGTTGTAATTCAACCTCAATTGACCCCTTAAGTGGTATATTGTCTTTATTAACCTCCAGAATCTCCCAACCGGTAGCCTTATCCACTGCATGCTTTGATTGGATATAGACAGTATCGAAAAGGGTACGCTTGCCGAATTTGAGAGAGTAGGTATCGCTAAGAAAGGAATGTTGACTGCCTGCTGGAACCAGATCTCCGAAATACAGCTCCTCTTTCTTATTGGTATAGGCTACCTCCAGGGGGAGTGAGCTCTTTAAGTCCCAAAGAAATACATTTGTTCTGCCATCGGTGTAGGCAGCTTCTACTTCTTTGGATCCATCAGGAGTAGACAAGACGATTTTATTCTCATCGTTCTTCTTATCAAAGAGCATCAGTGTATTGTCCTGCACATAGGGGTGATCGTATGGATTGATCCGTACATTGGTATTGGGAGTAGGGGATGACCCTTTTATGTTGAAGAAAATATTGCGCTGGTTGCCATAGGAATCTACCAGGTTGATTTCCATTGCGTGTTTACTGGTATCCGATACTCGTAGGAAGCCATGTTCGTCTTCCGATTCGTAAAAGCCGAGACCATTACCGTCATCAATATAGAGCTTGTTATACCTTCTCCGGGTTTCGCGTTGTGCCTGATAATTGGTGTGAATGAGAATGTTTTTTTGCAAAGAAAAACTGAGTTTCTCAATGTCCTGCTCAAAGAGGGTATTTCCGTTGTTTTTTAAAACCGTAATGGGAATGCCGTTCTTGTTCGGAGCTCCGTCCAGCTTATCATGTGCCCAAAGCTCAATGCCGATATTTCCATAAGCCTCAATGGTATCGGGTAATACGTACTCATTTCCGCGTCTTTGAAGTATGAACTCGAAGCGGCCAAACTTTCCGTTTACCCGAGAGTTGATATCCATGGTCTTCAGAGCTACCCTTTGCGCAATTGGTGCTATTTTATCCTTGATCTGATCGAATTTGAAACGCAGCGGATCGAGTACTTCCTGTTTGGAATTCCGGATTTCGAAGTGCAGGTGTGGGCCTCCTGATGAACCGCTGTTTCCTGAAAGACCGATGACCTCACCTTTTTTGAACGGAAATTGATTCCTACCCGGAAAAAGGTTTACATCGAAGCTTTTGTTCTCGTATTGTTTTTCCAGTACGTATTTGGCCAGTATAGGATCAAACTTCTGCAAGTGCGCATACACGGTGGTAGTACCATTGGGATGCGCTATATAGATGCAATTGCCATAGCCTCCGGTTGCCACGCGGATTCTGCTGACATAGCCATCGGCCGAAGCGTATACATTCAATCCTTCCCGGCCATTGGTTTTAATATCCAATCCCGCATGAAAGTGGCTGGCTCTCAATTCTCCCATGCTACCGGATAGGTAGTTGGTGCGGTCCGGTTGGATCGGGAAATCGTAATAGTTTTCGTCTATGTCGTCATACTGGGCCAGGGCCAATGACGAAGTCAGGCATAATAATAAAATAGAAAGGGCGTACTTATTTAATTTCAACTTCCAGCATTTTTTCATCTTCAATATACGCGGTGAGCTTATCACCTATAGCAACAGGGCCGACCCCCGCGGGAGTTCCGGTGAAAATGATATCTCCTTTTTTCAAAGTGAAAAACTTAGAGACGTATTCTATGATATCACCGAAATCAAAAAGCATCAGGCTGGTATTGCCGCTCTGCTTTAATGCGTCATTTTGGTTGAGACTAAAGTTGATGTTGGCCAGATCAGTGAATTCTGACTTACTTTTAAAGGTAGTTGAGATAGGGGCTGAGCCATTAAAACCCTTGGCTATTTCCCAGGGAAGCCCCTTTTCCTTACACCTCTGTTGTAAGTCGCGGGCCGTAAAGTCTATACCGACTCCGATTTCCTCGAAGTACTTATCAGCAAACTTCTTTTCAATATACTTCCCGTTGCGACTGATCTTTAATAATAACTCCACTTCAAAGTGGATATTGTTACTGAATTCGGGGTAATAAAACGGATCATTGTTTCTTAAAATGGCCGTATCGGGCTTCAGGAAAATAACCGGCTCACTTGGGCGTTCATTATTCAATTCGGCAATATGAGCAGCATAATTTCTGCCTATCGCAATAATCTTCATAAGTCGTAGTTTTCGATGCTCAACTAACTTTAGGGGCTAAATTATGATATTTAATTTTAAATCAGCCCTGTGATTTGACAAGCCGTTATATTTAATGAAATTTGTGCCGAAACCAGCTGTAAAGATGAGCAAACGAATATTTCTCCAGACATTATTACTTACTTCAATTGTACTTATGCCTGTATTCAATTCCTGTACTACAGTGCCCCTTACGGGTCGTAAGCAGGTGACCGGTCTGACGAGCACGAGCGAGATATTAGCCTTGAGCGCACAGAGTTATCAGTCTGTACTGGATTCTGCGAAGGTTGTTCCGAGTTCTACTGATGCCGATCGCGTGAAGCGTGTGGGAAACAGGATCAAAACGGCTGTTGAGAAATATATGAATGACAATGGCTATGGTGCCCAACTGGAGGGGTTCAACTGGGAGTTCAATCTGATTGACGAAGATCTTGTAAATGCCTGGGCCATGCCGGGAGGTAAAGTGGCTTTCTATACCGGCATTATGCCTATTTGCCGTGATGATGCCGGAGTGGCTGTGGTAATGGGGCATGAAGTGGCACACGCTATCGCCAAGCATGGTCAGGAGCGAATGAATCAGGGAATGCTGCAAAACTTTGGAGCCATGGGATTGTCAGTTGCTTTGAGTAACAAGCCTGCTGCAACGCAAAACATTGCCAATCAGGCCTTTGGTCTGGGCACGACCGTGTTAGGGGTTTTGCCTTTCAGCAGATTGCATGAGTCTGAAGCGGATGAGCTTGGCCTTACATTTATGGCCATTGCCGGTTATGATCCAAGAGAAGCTCCACAGTTTTGGGAGCGTATGGCCGCTGGAAGTGGCGGGGGAGGACAGCCCGAGTTTCTTTCTACCCATCCAAGTCACGAGACGAGAATTTCAAGATTGAATGCGGCCTTGCCTAAGGCACTTGAGTATTACGAAGCAGCAGAGAAGTGATGAATTAAACATTTACAATTCATCATTCATCATTCCCTTACCCCATCTGAAAATCCTTGAGCTTAATTTGCGTAAGTCTGCGTTTGGTGTCCAGAGGAAAATCGCCCTGCATCATCCAGTCATAGTAGCCTCTTTCAGCTTTAAGTACTTGTGATACAGGTTTACCTTTGTGCTTACCAAAGTTAAATACCTCGACACCTTTGTCATTCAATACAAAGCGACCGGCAAGGTCCACCATGTTTGAGGCTACAAGCTGATGGATGGAACTCATGTCGTTTTTGATCGTGCTGACCACCTTACCACTCATATCGAGTACATCCTGACCATCGTATTTATCCAGCTGTGATTTAAAAACCTCATAGGTAGCCACTGTGTCGGCTTCTGCACCGTGGGCCCCCACCAAATCTTTGTCGCAGTAAAACTTATAAGCAGCCGTGAGTGTACGCTTCTCCATCATAAAGAAGATCTTCTGGGCATCAATCAGCTTGCGATTGCCGACTTCAAAATCTACATCGGCTCTGAGAAACTCTTCAACTAGTACGGGTACATCAAAGCGAACAATGTTGAAACCTCCCAGATCGGCACCTTCCAGAAACTTAGCCAGTTTTTTGGCGCTGGCCTTAAAGGTGGGCGCGTCTTTTACATCTTCATCACGAATACCATGAATCATGCTCGATTCTTCAGGAATAGGCATGCCTGGATTAATGCGTTCAACCAGCTTATGGATTTCGCCATTGGGCATTACTTTCAGAAATGCCATTTCTACAATCCTGTCGTTGGCTATGCTTGTACCCGTGGTCTCCAGATCGAAGAATGCCAGAGGGTTTTTAAGATTTAAGTTCATCAATATTTGGTTTTCCCCTGGTTCAGCGGGGTTTCTTACAGGATTTGTGTTTTCAGGGCTTCAAAGTTCAGACCACCAAAGTTGCCGGAGCTCATAAAAGCCAGGTTCTTATCAGTCCAGTCGTGACTGGAAAGGTGAGCATAAAGCTTTGATTGATCGTTGAAGAGAATGATGTCATCTCTGTTAAAAGCAGACCTTAAATCTTCTACCGTCAGGCTTTCAAGCCCTTTTCGTTCAGCTGCGGCTGGATTGATGTAGACAATGGCCTCATCTGTATGATTAAAAGTGTTTTCGTACTGGTCGATAAAGTCCTTGTTGAGACTGCTGTAGGTGTGCAATTCCACACATGAAACCAAGGTCCTGTTTGGAAACTGATCTTTAATAGCTGAATTGGTGGCCTTTAGTTTTGATGGCGCATGGGCAAAATCTGAGTAAATGGTTGTCTGGTCATTTTCACCAATAATCTCCATTCGTTTTGCCGCACCTCTGAAGGTAAAGATGGCCTGATAGAACTGATCGTCAGTCACGCCCAGTCTTTTCAAAAGTGTTTGTGCTCCACTCAGGTTTTGCATATTATGGTTGCCGAAAACTTCCAGGGGGAGTTCTCCATCAGGAAGTCTCAAAGAAGTTTTTCCCTCCCTTACAACATGATCGTGAGAGCGGTAGGGGAGGTTAGTAACATCGGCCCTGTCTTTCTCCGAAATGATCATAGAGGCGAGATTGTCTTCTTCACAGAAAACCAGGGTACCTGCCTTGGAAGAAGCATCAGCAAAAAGTTCAAATTGCTTTACATAATCATCGAGGGTGGGGTATACATTAAAGTGATCCCAGGCAATGCCACTGATCAGGCCAATATGGTGCTGATAATGCAGGAATTTTGGGGTAGGATCTAGGGGAGAAGTGGTGTACTCATCACCTTCTATGATGATGATGGGTGCATCCGAGATTTTGACCATATTGTCGAAGCCGTCCAGCTGAGCTCCTACCATATAATCGAAGTCCTTGCCTATGCTTTTCAGCACATGCATAATCATGGCCGTAATGGTGGTTTTACCATGACTGCCGGCCACCACAATTCTCTGCTTGTTTTTGGAGGCTTCATAGATGTATTCCGGAAATGAAAACACCTGAATGCCAAGGGCTTGTGCTTTGAGCAATTCCGGGTTATCTGCTTTGGCGTGCATTCCCAAAATCACAAAATCGATATCCGTATTGATACGACCCTCATCCCATCCTTCGTTATCTGGTAGAAGACTATGGGCAGCCAGTTTTGACTTGGAAGGTTCGTAAAAGTGGTCGTCAGAGCCTGAAACGGTGTTTCCTGCCAGCTTTAAGGCAATAGCAAGGCTGTGCATGATACTGCCACCAGAGGCTATGAAGTGAATGCGTTTTGGGGAATCAGTCATTAATAAATCGATTGCTCGGTCAAAATTAAAACAAAAAGAGCGAGCCACAAATAAAAGGTAGAATGCCTGCCCGGATGTACCTCATATAGCCTGAGTAAAGCGAATGTTGATAACTCGAAAATGAATGTGGGAAACTATCTGAAAACCGTGCAAAACTCTTGTGAAAAATATTGTTGGACGAGACTCCGATTTTTCACCGGAAGCCTCATACATTTGTAGTCATGGAGAAGGGAAAATCAGCAGCGCTGAGGCTTGGTTACAAGTCCAGAAATATGGCAGGAAATGAGCTCAGTCAGCTGGGCAAATTGCCACCGCAAGCTACTGATTTGGAGGAAGCCGTCTTGGGGGCACTAATGCTTGAAAAAGATGCGCTCACCAATGTGATTGATATTCTTCGTCCGCAGTCTTTTTACAAAGAGGCGCACAAAGAGATTTATCAGGCAATCTATGACCTTTTCCAGGAGTCTGAACCCATCGATATTCTTACGGTTACCAGCCAGCTGCGCAAGACCGGCAAGATAGAAATGGTGGGAGGTCCCTACTACATTACTCAGCTTACCAATAGGGTAAGTTCGGCAGCGAACATTGAATTTCACTCCAGAATCATTGTTGAGCAGTCGATCAAAAGAGAGTTGATCAGGATTTCTTCTGAGATTCAGAAGGAAGCCTATGAAGATACTACGGACGTATTCCAATTGCTTGATAAAATGGAGCAGTCTCTCTTTGAGGTATCGGAGAGTAACATTCGTAAGGAATACGCCAAAATGAAGGACATCATGGCCCAGGCGATTGAAGAGATTCAGTCGCGCAAGGAGCATACAGATGGCCTGACCGGAATTCCCTCCGGCTTTACCAACCTGGACAGGGTAACCTCCGGTTGGCAGAAGTCGGATTTGGTGATTATCGCTGCACGACCTGCCATGGGTAAAACGGCTTTTGTAGTATCAGCACTGCGTAATGCTGCTGTAGATCATGGACATGCCGTAGCCATGTTCTCGCTTGAGATGTCTAATGTTCAGCTGGTAAACAGGATGATATCCGGTGAAGCCGAACTGGAGAGCGAGAAGATCAAAAAAGGAAATCTGGCCGAGCATGAATGGGCACAACTCGTTCATAAAACGGCAAAACTGACTAAAGCCCCCATCTTTATAGACGACACGCCAGCACTTTCAATCTTAGAATTAAGGGCGAAATGCAGGCGGTTGAAACAACAGCATGACATACAATTGGTGGTAATTGATTACCTCCAATTGATGTCAGGCGACTCTTCCAAGGGCGGAGGAGGTCAGGGTAACCGTGAGCAGGAGATTGCATCGATCTCCCGTGCGCTGAAAAACCTGGCAAAAGAATTAAGCGTTCCTGTTTTGGCCCTGTCACAGCTCAGTAGGGCGGTGGAGAGCCGCGGTGGTGATAAACGCCCACAGCTATCGGATTTGAGGGAATCAGGATCTATTGAGCAGGATGCGGATATGGTAATGTTCCTGTACCGTCCTGAATACTACGGTATTACGCAGGATGAAAACGGTATGCCTACCTCTGGTGTAGGTGAAGTAATCATTGCCAAGCACAGAAACGGTTCACTCGAAAATGTGCCACTTAAGTTTATCGGTAAGTTTACCAAGTTTACTGACCTGGATATGGGTGGCTTTGGTGGTGGCTATGGCAATACCTTTCCGGCCGGTGCCGGCACCGATTTTGAAGCTGGTGGTGGCGGTGCTATTACTATGCAAAGTAAAGCCAGTGGGGGTGAGGGAGCTCCTAATTTGCCGCCTGATACTGGTTCGGCTCCTTTCTGATATCTTTCTTTTCTTAGTTTACCGATGGGACGTTTGTGCATCTATTAATGAATAGCGAGTACTACCATTACCGCCATGAAAGCACAATGTGATTTACCCAAACAATACTTTCAGAGCATTGATATCTTCAACAATTATAGGTTCTGTTCGGGCACTTAAGGCTTCACGGCTGTAGCTTTGTTGACAAAGGTCCAGGTGGTCGTTGATGGCTGCGGAGTCTATGCTTCCCTTTTTACCAATGAATACCAATCGGGTGGAGCGAGTCGTGCTTTCCCAGGCTGACCCCATTCGCAACCAGGCACGTTTACCGGTCATTTGAAATGTTCCTTGTTCCTCAGGTGCTGCTTCCAGTTGTATAAATCCTTTGGCTCTGTAAATCCCCTGTGGTAATTGTTCCAATGCTTTCCGAAGTGCCATAAATGTAAACATGTACTGGCTTGTGTAGGTCCATGTTTCAAACTCAATATTATGACCTAGCGTTGTTTCCGGTAGTTGATTCAGGTGGAACCTGGCATTATTTAAGATCAAATCAATAGGAACACGCCCCATAACGCTTTCAATAACCCTTGCTTTAGGGGCTTTGTCTTGTATAAATGTTTTGAGAGCCGATTTCTTTTCGGTAGAAATCAGATCGATTTTATTTAATACCAGTAAATCAGCCACCTGAACTTGTCGAACGGCCAGCTCCAGAAATTCGTTTTGCAGAGACAATGCCTGGTCTGCATCTACTACTGAAATGATACTTTCAACCTCTACCATTCCCTGAATGGCCTGCATTTGAAATGTATGTGCCACCAAAGTCGGGTCTGAAACACCACTGGTTTCAATAATAATATGTTCCGGAATAGTTTCTTGCCTGAGTAGATTGAGTACCTCAGTCATTAAATCATCTCGAATGGTACAGCAAATGCAGCCATTGGTTAGGCTTACCGTTTCGCCTTCTACCTTTACAATCAGTTCTGCATCGATATTGAGTTTTCCAAAGTCATTTACCAAAACAGCCATCTGTTTTTCATGACTGGAATGCAGTATATGCGTTAACAAGGATGTTTTTCCTGCTCCTAAAAAACCCGCTATGATGGTAATAGGAACCAGGCTTTTACTATTGCCATTGCTTGCGTATTGACTCATGATGCTGTAGTGTTAGTATCTTCATCGGCAAAAACAGGACCTTTGGATTCGTTTGTTGTAGCATCGTAAGCTTCAGCACTCTTATAATAATCCACTTCTGAATCATCCATAATATCTTCGCTGAGGTTTACTTTTTCGCGCACCGGCCAGGGGCGATCAATCAAAGAAGACATTCGTGTTGTTACTTCCAACGGGTCGTCTTTAGTGGGTTTTGACAAATTGAATACCATTAAATCCGCACCAACCTGATAGTTGAGTGGAGTGGTACCAGCCACACCTGCTGATACGGCAGACTCCTGAAAGCCTTCATGAACCCCCATGATTAAGGACTCCATAGAGCGTGGGTCCATGGGGGAATGCGTAGTGACTGCCAGTCCTGGTTTCGTTTTCTGGATGATAGAGCCCAGGCTATTGGCGGGAGTATGTGAGTTACTCACTATGGCATAAGCCTCTTCCTCTGTGGCATTGGCGCCATTCATTACAGCATCAATCGATGGAGCCGTTTCATGCACCAGCAAATCTGCTCCGGCTCCGTATTCCAACATGAAATCGTTGGGCAGGGTATCCCCGGAGTATACGAGCACGATGGGTTTGTCGTGTCCTTTTGGTGTCCACTCCAGTCGGTAACTTATGGCACCGTCAATGATATGTACTGCCGGGAAGTGTTTGATAATTACATGGTCTTCTTCGTCTTCTCCTCCTGTTTCGTAGGCAGTACCTCCACAGGCGCGATAGTCCAGTTCTGTCACATTACCTTCCAGATTGTAGCTTTCATCGGCCCCGTAGGTCATAGAAGCAAAGCTGGTGGTATGCCATTGGGTAAATTGCTGCATCCCCTCAATCATGTTTTTGATCCCCAACTGCGTGCCTTCACTTTCATCTTCTTTATACACAGTTGGTCCGGATGGTCCATAAATGTTCAGTTTTTTAAAGCGGTCTCCGAGATTGGGCCCAAATGCATAGATAAAGGGCAAATCAGAGCAGTGATCCATATGTAGATGGGAAATGAAAATATGGTTCATGCGGGACATGGGAATCCCCATTGCGTTGTAATTCAAAATGCAGCCGGGCCCGACATCAAACACAAAAGCATCCTTTCTGGCATTACCCAATTCGACAAAAATGCTGGGGCCTTTTTGGGAAGGACCGACTACATTTCCCCAACCTGTTCCCATAAGTGTTACACGCATCTCGCCATCTGCCAGCTCTTCTCCCGGGTAAAACCACATACTGGATTTTGAGCCTGCACCCAGGCTGGTAGATTCTGATGAGTTAAGCGTTCTTTGAGAAACTACTGCTTCTACTTTTGAATTTTTCTTGTCAGCTGTCATAATTTTCATGTTTAAATTAGTGTGGACCAAAAGGGGTATTTAAAATGCCTGATTTGTTTATCAGCTTGTTCTCCTGAAAGCGTCAGCATCTACATAGTTTGTGTAAATTCTATTCTCTTTTCTCTTTATACCTCAGCGCTTAACTTTGTTACCATGAAAGCACTTCTTTTGGTAGATAATCCCGACAATAAACTTGCATTTCGGCAGATGGACCGGCCGACTCCGGAAGACGGTCAGGTGTTACTCAGGGTGAAAGCCGCTGCACTCAACAGACGCGATGAATGGATCAGGCAGGGGAAATACCCGGGAATCAGGTTTGATACGATCCTTGGTTCTGACGGAGCAGGGGTGGTGGAGTCAGTTGGAGGAGACATATCAGAAGACTTTATTGGCAAAGAAGTGTTGATCAATCCGAATATGAACTGGGGGGACAATCCTGCGGTTCAGGCCGGCAACTACCATATTGTGGGTATGCCAACCAATGGCACTTTTGCAGAATTTATCGTGGTGCATAAGGATCAGCTTTTTGAAAAGCCGGCCCATTTATCCTGGGAAGCAGCAGCGGCACTCCCTCTGGGGGGCTTAACGGCTTTTCGAGCTGTTTTTCATCATGGACATGTGTCGGCTGGTCAAAACGTATTGATTTCTGGTATTGGTGGTGGAGTGGCTCAATTTGCTTTTCAGTTTGCACTGGCAGCGGGAGCCAGGGTTTTTGTTACCTCAGGTCAGCAGGAAAAGCTGGACAAAGCTGTTGATATGGGAGCTAAGGCCGGGTTTAACTATAAAACGGAGGGCTGGCAGAAAGCGGCCATAAAGCAAAGTGGAGGTTTTGACTGCGTTATCGACAGTGCCGGTGGAGATCAGCTGAACGACTTTGTGAAAATGATGAAGCCCGCTGGGCGCATCGTCTTTTACGGTGCTACCAATGGAATGCCTGCCAAGCTGGATGTGTTTCGCATGTTCTGGAATCAAATCACCCTGCAAGGCTCTACCATGGGCAATGATGATGAGTTTGCAAAGATGGTGAAGTTCGTAGCCGAGCATAAAATCGAACCCCTGATAGACTCAGTAAGGCCTTTCGATCAGATTGTCTCTGCCTTTGATGCTATGCGTAGCGGAAATCAGTTTGGCAAGCTGGTAGTGAGTATGGGCTGACCTGAGGCCAGGTAATTGGGTAACCGGGGAATTGGTTAATGGTTCTGTCAGTACCGAAGGTTGGACGGACGAAGGTTTGGTTAACTGAATGATTAGATAATTGGTCACAAGTTGCCTTGTGATGAAATACGATACAAAAGTCTCTATCCTTTGACGTCTAACCCATTTTATATATTCTGAATCTAGTAGGCGAAATATTTTGCTTCTCTCCTGAGCGGTCACCCAAAGTACCACATAAAAGAAGCATCCTGACTCTTCAGAATGCTTCTTTAAACCTATTTAGTCTTTTAATCTAAAGTCTTAGATCTAAAATCTTTTGTATTACCTCTTAAATTGCTCAGATACTATCAGCTCCTTGGTTTTGTGTCCCCATGAGTAGAAGCCTT
The DNA here is from genome assembly GCA_021404565.1 of Roseivirga sp. Taxonomy (GTDB): domain Bacteria; phylum Bacteroidota; class Bacteroidia; order Cytophagales; family Cyclobacteriaceae; genus Roseivirga. The sequence continues at coordinate 111,215 of JAAWWF010000004.1, forward strand.
CACCTGATTTTACGCCCAGATAGCCGGCTGTCACCATATTTACCAGTAGGGGACAAGGGGCGTATTTTGGGTTGCCAAAGCCTTCATAGAGCACATTCATAATAGAAAGGCATACATCCAGGCCAATGAAATCAGCTAGTTGCAATGGCCCCATAGGGTGGGCCATGCCCAGCTTCATCACCGTATCAATTTCCTCAACACCAGCTACACCTTCGAAGAGGGTGATGATGGCCTCGTTGATCATAGGCATCAGGATGCGATTGGCTACAAAACCAGGATAGTCATTTACTTCAACCGGCACTTTACCCAGCTTTTTAGAAGCTTCCATGATGGTGTCCATGGTCTCGTTTGAGGTAGCATAGCCTCGAATCACTTCCACCAGTTTCATTACCGGCACCGGGTTCATAAAGTGCATACCGATTACCTTGTCAGGTCTTTTGGTAGCAGCTCCGATCTTTGTGATTGGAATTGATGAGGTATTTGAGGCCAGAATACAGCTTGGTTTGGTGAGTGTTTCCAGGTCTTCGAAGATTTTAAGTTTTATGTCTACATTCTCAGTAGCGGCTTCCACTACCAGATCGGCTTCTGCAACGCCTTCCTGCATCACAGTGTGCGTTGTAATATTGGCCAGGGTGGCTGTTTTAGTAGCTTCATCAATTCTCTCTTTAGCCACCATCCTGTTCAGGTTTTTCTCAATAGTGGCCATGGCCCTCTCAAGGGCAGGTGCTGAAATGTCTATCAGGTTTACTTTAAATCCACTCTGTGCAAATACATGAGCGATACCGTTGCCCATGGTGCCAGATCCGATTACTGCAATTTGCTCCATTAATTCTTCTTTTATAGGTTTTCGTTGATACCCGGCCTCCGGCCCAGGACGAACGATTGCACAAAGATAGAAGCAATGCTGAAAAGAGGATTGGGCGTGGTTTAAAAAATCTGTCGGAAGACATCCAAGAAACATTGGAATACTCCTTCATTCTACAAAACCGAAAGTCTATCTTCACGCCATGTTGTTAGAAATCTGTGCCAATTCTGTCCAATCGGCCATCAATGCCCAAACTGGCGGTGCTGATAGAATTGAGCTTTGTTATGACCTGACAGTGGGTGGAGTTACACCAACTGAGGCTGTGTTAAAAGAAGTACGAGAGAAGGTGAGTATCCCCGTTTTCGTATTGGTCAGGTCACGTGCAGGCAATTTTGTTTATACAGCTGAGGAAATAGCCGAGATGCAGTCGAGTATCCTCTTGTGTAAAGAACTGGGGTATGAGGGGGTGGTTATTGGAGCCCTGACTCCCGAAAACACCATTGATCTAGAGGCCATGAAGGTGCTGCTGGAAGCAGCTGAAGGACTGAAAATTACTTTCCATCGGGCTTTTGATGAGCTTACTGATTATAATGAAGGGCTGACTCAACTAATAGATCTTGGGGTCGATCGTATTCTCACCTCTGGTTTAACGAGCAATGCTGTGGCAGGGGCAGCCATGCTTGCTGAACTTGTGAATTTAGCTGGCCCAAAACTGGTAATCATGCCGGGTGGGGGAGTGCGACCTGAAAATATTGAGAGTCTGTTTGCTACGGGTGCCACAGAGTTTCACAGCTCCTGTATCCCTCCGGAAATGGAGCTCACCAGTGTAACTATGGTGAAAGAGCTACTGGACAAACTATCTCAGACACTGTGAAATAGCTTTATTATAGCATTTTGGGGTAGCGATTGCACAAAAGGTGTGAGTATTGGCAAAAGTAGTTTTTGAGGGTTGATGATCTCCTTTTTTGGCTTAATTTGGCAGTTGCAATTTTCCAAAACACCATGCCCAACGTTAAGAAGCACTTTCCTCTCTTAGTCATTTTGCTGGTAGCCTTTATTGTCTACTGGCCGGTCACCAATGGTGAATATATTGCGGGTTGGGATGATGATCAGCAAATACTCAACAATGAGGACGTCAAGAACCTTTCCTGGCAAAGCATCAAGAATTATTTCACGACCTATTATGTCGCCTCTTATCAGCCGCTGGCTTCTCTGAGTTTTGGTATTGAATACAGTCTTTTCGGGGAAAATGCCTTTGTGCATCACTTCACAAACCTGCTGCTCCACTTGCTCAATGTGGTTTTGCTCTCGTGGCTCATGACCAGGCTGTTTCCAGAGAAAAGACTACTGGTGCTCTTTGTTACGGCTATTTTTGCTTTTCATCCACTACAAACAGAAGTGGTGGGTTGGATCAGCACCAGAAGTACTTTGATGTATTCGGGCTTCTTTTTTCTCTCCTGCATTAGCTATATAAGCTACCTTACCAAAGACACTGGCAAGACGAAAAACCTGATCTTCTGCGCCTTCTTTTTTATCCTGTCGCTGTTTACCAAATCCGCTTCGGTGACCCTGCCCATTGTGTTGCTCTTACTGGACTACTACTATAAAAGAGGTTTTTCCTGGAGGTTGATTCTTGAAAAGATTCCGCTCTTTATGGGCTCGGTGGCGATTGGACTGGCCAGTATAGATTCACGTAAGGTAGTGGATTCGATCGGAAGCTTCAGCGACTACTACAGCTTCTTCGAAAAAGTAGGCCTTTCATCCTATACGCTGGTGCTGTACTTCTGGAAATCCATAGCTCCCTCCAAACTCATGACCTATTACGGCTATCCCATGAAACTGGAAGAAGGAGAGGGGCTCGGTATGCTTTATATGCTTTCTCCGCTTGGGCTTGCTTTGTTGCTCCTCGCGCTTTGGTGGGTTTATAAAAAATCTTCCCCAAAATTCCGAAGACAGTGGGTTTTAGGATTGGCCTTCTTTGCAGTCAATATTGGTCTGGTGATCAATTTTACACCCTTCGGGCCTACCATGTGGGCTGAGAGGTACATGTACCTGCCTATTCTGGGGATATTCATTTGCCTGGGACTGCTACTTTATGAGCTCTCTAAAATGGCCATAATGAAGAATGCAGTCTATTCTGTTGTCGTGCTGGCATTGCTGTTCTTTGCCTATCAAAGCAGGGCGCAATCTTATATATGGGAGGGCAGAGTGAGTTTATGGACCAATGCGATTCAGCATACCAATGCAGTATATCCCTGGATGGAGCTGGGCAATGAATATCAGCGTCTGGGAGATATTGACAAGGCCATTGAGTTTTACAATGGAGGAGTGTCGCTGAATCCTTTCTATACCAAAGTGTACTACTACCGGGGTATGGCCATTAAGACCAAAGGAGATAAAGCCTATGCGAAAATTGACTTTGAACGCGTCATTAAAAGCGGTGGAGATAAAAAGGCCGAGGCGTTTTATGAAAGGGGCCTGCTTTATGAGGATTTGAATATGATGGATAGTGCGCTGGTGGATTATGATAGTGCTATCTACTACGATGAAGTTTCTCCGGCTATTTTCAGGAAAAACTATCTGACGGGTGCCTCAGGAAGCGGAGGCAGCAATCAGGGGGTACTGGTACAACGGGTCATGGGAATGCTTAGCAAAAGTGACTCGTTGATGAAAGCGGGTAACCTGCCTGAGGCATTACAAATACTAGATGGCGTTTTGCTGATCAATCCACAAATGGAAAGAGCGCTGGTTACCAAGGGGTTGATCTTGTCCAATCAGGGAGATTTTCAGACGGCCCTGGGAGTATTTGATCAGGCGATTGAAATCAATGGGAAAAACCAGCAGTCCCGACTCTCAAGGGCTTTCGCTCTGAGCCAAACCCGCGATTTTCAAAAATCCATAGAAGACTACTCTTATGTGGTAGATTCTATAGGCACTACTGACGGTGAAGTTTTCTATTTCAGAGCCATCGCTTATCTCAACAACAGACAAAAGCAAGAAGCCTGCACCGATCTGGATAAGTCTGTTTCACTGGGCTATGCGGCTGCTAATCAGCTCAAAGCGCAGCAATGTAATTAAGAGATTTACTTCTTTTTGGGCCGGGATCTGAAACCATTTTAGCAAGGTTCTATTCGAAATTTTCACTGTTTCCATTGGTATTGTACTGGGGTTGATCGTCAATGACTGGCTGGAAGACAGCACTAAAGAAATGAGGTTAGCGAAGGCTGTTGAAACCATCAAAAAGGAGCTTGAATTGAATATAGAGAATACTTTTAATCTTGAACCTTATACCTAGGGGACTAGAACCCCCATTTTATTGCTATCTGATTTTTGCTTCTGTTAAGGTTGGCACGAAGGGTAGTTCCAAATAAGAATTCATATACCAACTGGTCAAAAGTGTTTCGATTAGCTGTTATACGCGGATCAACCTCCATGGCTCTTTGTCTCCAATAGTCCTTAGCTGCCTGAGCTCCATTAACATTCAAGTGTCCTTGAATTTCAGCTGTGTGTCGCATAGCTACTCTGCCAATGGATTCCACTTCGGTCATGGGAGGACGTGGAGCCCTGACAGTCGCAGCTGGTGCTGAGGCAATCGGTAAAGGGACTGGTTGTCCCAGTGGCACTATAGGAACTGGTAGTGTATAGCGGTTGGGTAAATCGTTAATGTTTGCTTGATTATGATCAATCCCGGGTACATCGTTGTGATTACTACCATCTTGCCAGTTCAAATGTGTCAGGGGATTATCAAATTGATTTGCATCTGCATTTTGATCGGGAGGGATGATTGATTGGGCGTGGTTATTAAATGCCAGGTTTCCCATTTCATCCAACCCTCTATTGTCCGTTAAAAGCCCTCTTGTCGTTATTTGGGCGGTATTTGGGTCCGGAGTATACTCTGCTTCGAAGTATAGTTTTTCTATCATGGCTCGTCTTGCCGTCTCTGCTGCTATTACCCTGAGATCGTTTTGCTGGAGATTATTATAATTCAACGGGCGACCACCTTGATAATAATCGACCCTGACCCGATAATGATTGATTACTCCACCATGGTTAATTGCGGCATTTAAATGGTTTTCCACCCTGTTGGCGTGTTGAATGTTTAATGCATTTGAACCCCAACCGAGGTTCTCAGCGGCTGTACCGCTACCCCCTAAATGAGAATTCAGCAAGTGCATCTGCCTGCAAAAAGGAGAAGCTCCACGAGCGCCATATTGGTCTACCTGGTCTGAGCCTCCAATTACTGTACCCTGGACAGTTGCAGTTCCACCGTGCGTATTAGTATTGTCTAAATCGGTGGCAGTCATTATTCTACCACGTTGATGCCCCTGAAAGACTTCATGAAAATGATTTACCACCCTTTGAATCGTTTTGAATTGAAAAGGTGAATTTCTCAATACCCTTTGAGTAGGCATTGTCGACTTGGTGATATCTCCTGAAGTAAATGATTTTGAATATTTTTCGGCTTCGGTTTCCAGTGAAGGCTCGTTGTTAATAAGTGTATCATTCTTTAACTGGAGCGTAGGCTTAACACGTCCCTGTTTTTGCTGTACTACATGCCAGGCTTCATGGGCCAGATGCTTCTCTTGCCCGCTTGCTATATGAATGTCTGTTCCATACGCGTAAGCGTGTGCTTGTAACTGAGCTGGCTTGTCTGAGTTGTAGTGAACTTTCACATCATCCATAGAGTACCCAGAAAGATCTTCTATATTGGATTTAAGGGTATCTGGTAGACCTGTATTGTTGTCTGCTTGTAGCGCCTTCTCTTGAGTCGCTGTAAAGTTGTCGGCCAGTTCTTGAAGTTCCGCTGCCTTTTTTACTTTTGGACTGTTATCAGCTTGTTCCTGAAGTTTCCTCTGGGCAATCGCTTCCGGCCTGTTATCCCTGATGGATAAAGCTGTTTGACTATGTTTTGTTTTTATTGAAGATTGGTATGCAACAGATCTGTTGTCCCCATCGGTTTTTTTCCCGGGTTCTAAATTCATCTAGGCTTTATACCAGCAATAGAAAAAAGTTACCCTATTATAACAGGTATCTATATAATTATAGCAAGAATATGAGTTTAAGTTTCAATCCATCTCAAACAGCAGGTTCTGATAGGCCGTCTGTAATTCTCTAAGTGTTTTTACATTCTCCTGTCGCTCTGCCAGGGCTATTCCGCCTTTGTAAATGAGCTCAGCTTTTTCGTACTCCTCAAAGTCGGCATAAAGCTGAGCAGCATGAAAATATGTTGCCAGATAGTCAGGGAAATCTGACAAAAGCCGATCAAAGTATTCTTTGGCAGTTTCAGGTGCTTGCTGCACATATTCGGTGGCAATTGCGTAGTAGTTAAAAGGATCATTGGGGTCCTCTTTCAAATAGGTTTTTAAGAGTGTCAACCGCGCTTCATTCATGGCTCTGAGTGATTTTTATTTAGGCCTTTATTACCTATCTTCGGGGCAAAATTAACACATCAGGTAAACTATTATCTAAGCATGAACATATTAGTTTGTATCACACACGTACCAGATACTACTTCACGCATAGCATTCACAGATAATAATACCCAGTTCGATAAAAATGGCGTGCAATTTATCATCGGTCCTTACGATGATTATGCCTTGGCGAGAGCGGTAGAATTGAAAGAAGCGAATGGCGGAAAAGTCACAGTACTTAACGTAGGGGAGGCAGAGACGGAGCCAACCATTAGAAAAGCATTAGCAATTGGCGCTGACGAAGCGATTCGTGTCAACGCATTTCCATCAGATTCTTTTTTCGTGGCACAGCAGATTGCTGCAGCTGCCAAAGAAGGTGATTACGATCTGATTCTCATGGGGCGTGAGTCCATCGATTTTAACGGTGGTATGGTTCACGGTATGGTAGGAGAGCTTCTAGGCCTTCCATCATTTTCACCGGTGATGCAGCTTGAGATTGACGGAGGTAATGCCACAATCTCACGTGAGATTGAAGGTGGTAAAGAAAAACTGGAGGTATCGCTGCCATTTGTAGCAGGTTGCCAGGAACCGATCGCAGAGTGGAAGATTCCTAACATGAGGGGCATTATGTCTGCCAGGAGTAAGCCATTAAATGTAGTGGAACCTGCTGACAATACTACCCGCACGGAGGTATCAGCTTATGAGCTGCCACCGGCCAAAGGTGCCGTGAAGATGATTTCTGCAGACAATGTAGAAGAGCTGGTTTCTCTATTGAAAAATGAAGCCAAAGTACTGTAAGCCCACCTTCAAAAAAGAACAGAACATGTCAGTTTTAGTATTTATAGAAACAGAAGACGGAAAGATTAAAAAGTCATCGCGTGAGGCGATTTCTTACGGGGCTGCTATTGGTGATACCACTGCAGTGGCACTGGGCTCTGTTGACGCGGCCGAGCTGGCTTCAGCAGGTGCTAATGGAGCAACCAAGGTACTCCATGTAAGTGATGAGAGATTGAATGCCGGGCTGATTCAGCCATATGCAGAAGCGATTGCCGTAGCAATGGATGCTTCAGGAGCCGATATTCTGGTGACGGCCAAGTCATCTCTGGCAGATGCCGTGGTGGGCAGAGTTGCCGTGAAAGTGGGGGGCTCGCTAGCCTCTAACGTGGTAGGTTTACCAGATACTTCTAATGGCTTTGTCGTAAAAAGAAGCATCTATACCGGTAAGGCCTTTGCCAATGTGAGCTTAAGCGCTGATAAGAAGATTGTCGCGATTAAAAAGAACGCCATAGAGATGAAAGAAGATGGTAGTGATGCCGCTGTGGAAGCCCTGAGCGTAAGCCTTGATGATGCCCTGTTTGGTGCCACGATCACAGCTACAGAGAAAGCTGAAGGAGATGTGTTGTTACCAGAAGCGGATATTGTGGTTTCAGGAGGAAGAGGCTTAAAGGGACCTGAGAACTGGGCCGTTATTGAAGACCTGGCCAAGACATTGGGCGCAGCTACCGGCTGTTCAAAGCCTGTGTCTGATATGGACTGGAGGCCTCATCATGAGCACGTAGGACAAACTGGTGTAAAAGTGAGTCCGACTCTTTATGTGGCAGTAGGTATTTCCGGAGCTATTCAGCATTTGGCAGGAGTCAATTCTTCTAAGTATATTGTGGTGATTAACAAAGACGAGGAAGCACCTTTCTTTAAAGCAGCAGACTACGGAATTGTAGGAGATGCTTTTGAAGTGCTCCCCAAATTGAACGAAGCCCTCAAAGAAGCTCTGGCTTAGAATTTTTTACCATTGGACAAAGTAAAAATCGAAATCATGGGACTGTCTTCCAGTCAGTCTCAAACCTCTGGTTCTTTTGCGCTGGTCTTGGGTGAAACCGAGGGTGAACGCAGGCTGCCTATCATTATAGGCATGTTTGAAGCGCAGGCCATAGCACTGGAGATCGAAAAAATCACTCCCAACAGACCCATGACTCACGACTTATTCAAGTCTTTTGCACATGGTTTTGACTTTGATATCAGAGAAGTGATCATTTCTGACCTGCGAGAGGGGGTTTTCTTTGCCAAAATAGTTTGTGGCAATGGTGAAAAAGAGGTAGAGATTGATGCTCGTCCTTCAGATGCGATAGCCATTGGTATTCGTTTTGAAGTACCCTTTTATACTTATGAAAAGGTATTGGCCGAGGCTGGTATTATTTTAACCGATGAAGAAGAGATAGCCGAAGAGCTGGAAGAACAGCATGTGGCAGTTGAAAAGGAGGGAGGCGATCGCATGGAGGATTATAGCCTCGATAAACTGAATGAGCTTTTGGAGGAAGCCCTTAATAATGAGGACTACGAAAAAGCTGCTAAGATCAGAGACGAGATTAACAGAAGAAGCTAAATCAATTTAAAATGCCTTTCCAATGATATTGGGAAGGCATTTTTGCGTCTAATTTAGAAGCATATGGACATCGTAAGAGCAATAGTAGGATTAGTTGTACTCATTGGCATCGCTTACCTGTTTTCGGGCAACCGGAAGAAGGTCGATTGGCGGCTGGTAGGAGTCGGGGTGCTGATGCAGGTCATTATTGCATTGCTCATTTCGGAGGTAGCTTTTGTCAAAGTGGCCTTTGATGCAGTAAGTAAGGGCTTTGTTACTTTCCTGAACTTTGCGCTCGATGGTGCGGGTTTTCTTTACGGAGACCTTGCTAAAAACAGTGACGCTGCTGATGGTGTTAATCACAGTCTGGGCTTTCTTTTTGCCTTTCAGGCGTTGCCTACTGTGATCTTCTTTTCGGCCGTAACAGCTGGTTTATACTACCTGGGTATTTTGCAAAAGGTGGTTTATGTATTTGCCTGGGTAATGGCCAAGACCATGCGTCTTTCAGGTGCTGAATCCATGTCTGCAGCCGGTAATATCTTTCTGGGGCAGACAGAAGCTCCTCTGTTAGTCAAACCCTTTATTGGAAAGATGACCAAGTCGGAGCTGCTTTGTCTTATGACTGGCGGGATGGCTACCATTGCAGGTAGTGTACTCGGAGCTTATGTCTCCTTTCTGGGAGGTGGAGACCCTGAACAACAGGCCGTTTTTGCCACCTATTTGCTGAGTGCATCTATTATGAATGCTCCGGCCGCTATTCTGATGGCCAAGATATTCCTTCCTGAGGCCGAGCCGGAGAAAATTGATACCTCGCTCAAGGTGAATAAGGACCAGATTGGGGTGAACGTAATAGACGCCCTTGCCGGTGGTGCTTCCGATGGGCTAAAGCTTGCTTTAAACATTGGAGCAATGCTACTCGCATTTATTGCTGTGATCTATTCTATTAACTGGATATTGGTTGATGGTATTGGCAGCTGGACAGGCTTGAATGAGTATGTAATTGCCAGCACCAATGGAGTATTTGAGGGCTTTAACCTGCAATATATTCTCGGACAAATTTTTAGAATCTTTGCCTTTATCATGGGAGTAGATTGGTCTGAGACGTTAAGAGTGGGTAGCCTGATTGGACAGAAAACTGTAATCAATGAGTTTATTGCTTACCTGGACCTGGCTCAAATGAAGAAATCAGGTGTGCTCAGCGAGAAGTCAATCATAATCTCCACCTATGCTCTATGTGGCTTTGCCAACTTTAGCTCTATCGCCATTCAAATCGGAGGCATTGGAGGTTTGGCTCCCGAACGTCAGGGAGATTTGTCAAAACTAGGACTACGGGCATTGATGGCCGCAACCCTGGCTACCATGATGACGGCTACCATTGCCGGAGCACTTTTTGGAGGATAACCTGTCTAATTGGGCACCCTCTTGTTATTCACTAACTGTCTGTATTAGAATCCTTTATACTCTGATCCCGACCTGTGTATTTATGTAAAATTTCTTTTATAAAAGTGAAATGAAGTGCTAAATTCTGGGACACATCAGAACACATCCCTTATCTTCATACCGGGCTGTTGGAATTTATGTTGAAAAATAACTATCGCGTAATTGGTTTAATGTCAGGTACTTCGCTTGATGGACTTGATATTGCCTGTTGTCAATTTCAGTTCGAAGCAGGCCAATGGCAGTTTACACTGGAACATGCAGAGAGTATTGATTATACAGAAGGTTTCAGACAGCAACTTAAGTCAAGTGTCAACCTTTCTGCAGTAGAGTTGCTCTCACTGAACAATGAGTTTGGAAGGCATACCGGTAAACTGGTAAAGGCGTTTTTGGATAAATACAGTCTTGAGGTAGATTTTGTGGCAAGCCACGGACATACAGTTTTTCATCAGATTGATAAAAAGCTGACCTATCAGATTGGGGCGGGGCAGGAGCTGGCCAATCATACTGCTCAAAGAGTAATTTGTGATTTTCGTACACTCGATGTTTCATTGGGAGGCCACGGGGCTCCGCTCGTCCCTATTGGGGATGAGCTCCTTTTTTCCGAATTTGATTTCTGTCTGAACCTGGGAGGCATTTCCAATGCTTCGTTCAGGCATAAGGGTAAACGAAAGGCCTTTGATATTTCTCCCGCTAATATGCTCCTCACACACATTCTTATACCCACTGGTATGGCTTATGACGATGGAGGGCAGCTAGCCCGGACTGGAACGATGGACCAACAGCTATTAGAACAACTTAATGTTCTTGACTTTTATTCCCAGCCATTTCCCAAGTCATTGGGTTACGAATGGTTTTGCGATGCCGTAATCCCAGTGATAGATGGTTCCAGGGCCAGTATTGAGGACAAACTTTGTACGGCTATTCATCATATGGCATACCAGATAGCTGAGAGTCTAAAACCCTTTGCCAGACCCGAATCACGACTCCTGATTACGGGGGGAGGCGCTAAAAATCATTTTCTAACGGAGACCCTTCAGCAGTATTTGGGTGATACTATTACAGCACATATACCAGATGAGTCTATTATCGATTTCAAAGAAGCCATTGTCTTTGGTCTTATGGGAGTACTAAGGTCCAGGGAGGAAGTCAATTGCCTTAGTTCGGTAACTGGGGGCTCTCGTGATAGTTCCGGGGGTGTGATTTACGAACCGCATTAACAGGTCCTGTTAAATTTTCAGCAGCTGTTGTTAAAGCTGAAAGGTAAACCCCAGTGATATTCCAATACGGCCCGGATATTTGTCTATCATTCCATATGGAGCGATGGATAAGGAGTTTGAACCTCCTGTAAAGCCGACATCGTTTGCGTATGAGGTAATTGCCTTGGAGTAGGTGGGTTCAAAGTGTATTTTAAATCGAGAAGAGACAGGGACTTCGATACCCAATAGCCCTTCCATACTTGCGGCTATTCCTCTCCCATTATCTGCTACTGAAGGTGTTTCAGTTGCCAGAGTAGTTCCGTTTAACCTGATGTCAGTTCTCAAACCTACACCGGTATACACCCTCACTTTTCCTTTGTTGAAGAAATAGTGGGCTCTGACAGGGATGCTAAGGTACTTGATCTTGAACTTGTCAGTTCCAAGTCCCTGGTTAAGCTGATCCATACTGAATACATTATAGCCCAGGCCTGATTGTAGCCTTATTCTGGGATTCACCTGATAGTTCACATTTAAGGTGATGTTGGTCTTCCAGACCTTATCAAGATCCAGACATTCGCCTCCCGTAGTTCTGAAAATGCAGATATTGATAATATCATCCGTTGATGCTGACTGATTCACCAGTGCTGAATAGGAGAGTTTTGACTGAGCTTGTGCCAGTACTGAGAAAGTCAAAAGCAGGCTGAATGTGAGGAAGAGCTTTTTCATAGGTTGTCATTTGGTAGCTTAGACACAACCAACCATTCCGAAGGTTGTAATCGAGTTCTTTAATCGCATCACCTTTCATCACTAGCATCAGAAAAGAGGCTTGCCATCCATCGCATGATCGGCAACTATGCCTAGTAATTTAAGCACAGAGGGTGCAACATCCACTATATGGGGCTTGGTGGTTGCAATGGTAAACCCGGGATGAATCAAAACCCCTCTGCTTTCAGCGTATTCTGGTGAGTAACCATGATCACCCTTGAAGGTTGGCTGGCTAAAGAGGAGATGGTCTGCTGAGCCATTGGCCTGAAAGACATAGCCGGGTTTCAGAAGCAGAAAAAGATCTCCGGCATCTTCGTGGTCCAGTCCTAGTCGGGCTAACTCCGTCTTCGACCAAACCCCTTCAAAGAGTTTATTGCCTGTTTTAGGGTCTTGCCATGTCAGGAGTTTTTCTTTCAATCTGTCCAGAGCTTCTTTTTCTCCAGATTTGAAATAGATTTGAGCCGATACTTTTCCCGGAATCGCCAGAAAGGGAAGGTCATCGGTCTGTTGGCTGCCTTCAAAAGCCTTGCTTAACAGGCCTGTCAGGTTGATCTGGTTATGGCTTTTGGAAAAGCCGTGTCCCGACTGAATGAGTATTTCGTAGCCATTTTCATGAGCCGCTTTTACGAGTCCTTCCAGGTCGGCATCCATCTTGTCAAAAGCTTCCCTTGTATGAAGCTCGTTGAAATCGATAGAGAAAATATGTCCATATCGGTCGGGGAGGGGATAATCCATGACTATCAGGTCATAGTCTTCTTGTGCTAGGCTATGTTCATATATATTCAGGAGGTACTCGATTTCAGTGTTAATTTCTGACTTGACATCAGTTGAGTTTATCTGACCACCGAAGTAAGCCCCAAGACTGGGCCAGCCTTTTGATCCTCCAAAACGGACCTCAAGATCTTTTAGGAAAGCTTCGGGAAATCCCCTGTTGATAAAAGGGGAGCGAACGAAGAGTGAGGTATTGCCCGGGCCACCATTAAATTTTATCCGCGTGGATGTACGCAAGTTTTTGGTCAGGCCCAGGTCCAGTTCCAACCATTCTTCCTGTTTTAACCTGGCCAGGTACCCATTGCCGGGGAGACTATCATTGTCAACGATAAAATGTGTCTCACCCTGAACATCAACAGCGTAAACGAAGATGTGATAGTCGCCAAAAATAGGTATTTGTCTGGCCTTGGAGTCTGAAATACTCAATGGCTGTATGTATTCTGATGGTTCCTGGATTTGAAGGGGAGCAGGGGAAGCAATAAGGGCGATTTGCCTTGCTGCTGCCAATGCCTCACCCTGCGCGATTGTTCTGAGCTGCAGGTGACTGTTAAAGGCACCGTGCAATAAAAGTGACCCTATATTAAGCACTTTCAGACCTTGGAGGTCGGCTACTTCCAGAAAGGAGGGAACCTCGTACCTTCTCTCAAAGCCGCTAACTACATGCAGACTGTCGGTCCGAGTGCCAAACTGATGACCTATGATTCCATGCCTGTTGGGGTAAACTCCGGTTTCAAAAGAAGCCAGATTTGTAGCTGTAACGGCATTGAAGATCGGAGTTAACTCGGTTACCCGGTGATTCCTCAAAAGACCACTCAGGTAGCTCTCTGGCCTCAGCGCTGCATAGGTTTGTACATGGGCAAACGAGGTTCCCCGAATGTTGATTACGACCAGCTTTTTAGGGTTGCGTTCTTCAGAATGATCGCAAGCTGTGAGCAGCATCAAGCTGAGCAGGGAGAAGGTAATGCAGATGTTCGAGTGCTTCATGATGTGAATGGTAAAAAATGTAGTGAATGACAATAGCTATAAAATGAAAAGAGCCCCTTGCATGACAAGGAGCTCTTTACTTCTGGAAAATTGTTTTTTCTATCCAAAGGTGATCTGTTGTTTAACAAACGGGATTTTGTACAAACGTGTTCCCGTGGCTTTGGCAATGCCGTTGGCCAGCGCCCCCCCAGCGGGTGGAAGAGAGGGCTCTCCCAGGCCTGTAGGATCATTGGTGTTTTTCACAAAGTGAACATCCACCTTGGGAGCTTCTGCCGCGCGAATCAGTCTGTATTCATTAAAATTCTGAGCTTGAGGTTCGCCATTTATGAATTTGAAATCTCCATACATGGCATGGCCGATACCATCAACCACACCTCCCTGTACCTGATTGATAGCGGCATCTGGGTTCACCACAATACCGCAATCTACAGCGGTAGTCATTTTTTCTATAAAGGGGTTGCCGTCTCGCATGCGTACATGTGCTACTTCAGCCACATAAGTATTATGAGAGTAATAGCAACTGAAGCCCTGGCTCACACCTGTTTCAGGCTTGCCCCAATTACCCTTTTCGGCAGCCAGTTTGATCACACCGATCATTTTCTCAGGCTCATAGCTGATTTTACCTACTGGATTGGTTTTCGCTCTTTCCAGTATGTCCAGTCTCAACTGTACAGCATCTACGCTCATCTCAGTGGCTAGCTCATCAAAGAAAGACTGCTCAGCGATGGCCAGGAAATTGGTGATAGGAGCCCTCCAGGCACCAGTGGTGATATTACTCTGCAGGCTATGTGATTCCACTTTATAGTTTTCTATGCCCCCGGCCGGAAACCAGTTTTCCCTGGTCCAACTACTGCGACTGCTACCAATACCTGCTCCTGTCAGGTGATAGCCTGTGATTTTGCCATCCTTTACAGCCGCTCTGAACTTGTATTTTGATGCCGGGCGGTAGATCCCTGCGGTCATATCATCCTCACGTGAGAAAACGACCTTGACGGGTCTTTTAGCCAGGCTGGAAATTTCCGCTGCCTCCAGTGCAAAGTCACCATAAAGTCTTCTGCCAAAACCGCCACCCATGCGTGTCATGGCCACACTTACCTCTTCTCTGGGACGGTCCAGCAGGGCTGCAACACTATTACGGGTTCTTAAAGGAGTCTGGACAGGGCCAATCAGTTCTACCTTGCTATCTGTTACATCGGCAAAGAAATTCATGGGCTCCATCGTATTGTGTGGCAGGAAAGGCGCTTCATACACTTTTTCTATCACCTTGTCTGCCTGGGCAAAAGCCCTGCCTACATTGCCGTCTTCTCTTTTAGGTTTTGAGCTTTTGGTGTCGAGCAGTTTCAGCATTTTCCTGTCATGCTCATCGGTATTTTCAAGTTTCTGTTTTCCTTTCCAGTTGGCCTTAAGTGCTTTCTTTCCTTTAAAACCGGCCCATGTGTTGGTAGCCAGTATGGCAATTTTATCACCAAACCGGATCACATCGCTGACCCCGGTCACAGCCCTGGTTTCCGTATCATCATAGCTTTCCAGGGACATGCCAAAGGCAGGAGGTCGCATTACCACAGCGTGGAGCATACCTTCTCGTTCGAAGTCAATACCAAAGGTCGGTTTACCCGATATAATAGATTCCAGATCGACATTGTCCTGGCTTGTGCCTATGATGGTGAAATCCTTAGGGTCTTTTAGTGTTACATCTTCCGGCACCTCCATGGTCGCTGCCAGAGAGGCGATTTCACCATAGCTCAGTTTATTATCACCACCACTGATAATACCGTTTTTTGCAGTACAATCGGCTGGAGATATTCCCCACTTCTGTGCTGCCGCATTAATAAGCATTTGCTTTGCCGTAGCTCCGGCCATTCTCAGGCTTTTCCAACCCTGGCGTATCGATTGGCTACCACCGGCCACCTGCCGCCTGAAAGCCCCTTCATCCAGCAAGCCCTGTTTTACAATCACATCTGCCCAGGGTACCTCCAGTTCCTCGGCTACCAGCATGGGCATAGAGGTTTTCACATTCTGACCTATTTCCGGGTTAGGGGACATGATAGTCACCTGCCCGTTATCGGCAATAGACAAAAAGGCGTTCATGTCAAACCATTCCGAAGGGGCTTTGCGCAGATTTTCAGAAGGGCTACAGGCCCAGTTAAAGCCTACCATCAGTCCACCACCTGCAAGGGCCGATACTTTCAAAAAGGAACGTCTGTTATAATTAGTTTTGATAAGTGTCATCATTCAGCAGGTTTACATGTTGGCAGCAGCCGTGTTAATGGCAGCTTTGATCTTGTTATAAGTACCACAGCGGCAGATATTTCCATTCATGGCCGTTTCAATCTCTGTTTCTGAGGGACTCGCGTTTCTGGACAGCAAGGCTGCAGCATTCATGATTTGTCCCGCCTGACAGTATCCACACTGAGGCACATCATGCTCTCTCCATGCATTTTGCAGCGGGTGATCAAAATTCTCGGCCAGGCCTTCAATGGTGGTGATTTTATTCTCACCCACAGCCGATACGGGCACGGAGCAGGACCGCACGGCTGTGCCATCAAGATGTACTGTACAGGCTCCGCACTGGGCTATTCCACAGCCAAATTTAGTGCCTTTGAGATCCAGGAGGTCGCGAAGTACCCAAAGCATTGGAGTATCCGGATCAGCCTCGACTGTCTTTTGCTGACCATTTATGTTCAGAGAGTAATTTGCCATAAGTCAAAGAAGTTCAATAGTTACTAACAGCCTTAATATAAAGTGAAAGGTCACAAATTCATAGGCTTGAATATGCCTGCGGTAGGCTGATAATTGAAATTTCGACAGATGTGCGACTTATCGATACCAGTAGCTAAGAATTAAAAGTCAATAGCATGGTGGGGTTGCCTTCTTCCTTTACCACTCTGAAGCCCAGCTTCTCATAGAGGCTCATTACAGGGTTTCGTTTATCTACACTGAGCGATACCCCCTGATAATTCAGTTGTTTCAGATCGCATAGCAGTTTGCCAAGGAGTTTTGTACCCTGGCCATTTCCTCTATGATCGGGTAGCAGGGCGATGTTGAGCTCGGGGATATTTTCAGACACAAATCCATAGCCAGCAAGGTCTTTTGAATAGTACCTCACAAAACAGCCGCCAACAGGTTGTTCACTGGGTTGGTGTACGAGCAAAAGGCCGTAATCTCCTTTGCGTCCCCAATTCTGGTAGTATTTTCTGATGTCAGGGCTTTTGAGAATGTCTCGACTGGGAGCCGGCTCACCGGCCGATACATAGATGGCCTGGTAGACTATTTCTTTGACAAAGTCTTCATGAGCTTTCAGCAGGAGCTCAATTTCATAGCGCTGGTATTTGGTGGCGAACACGGAGCTGAAAGTGATGATTTTTTCTGGTTTTGCCTGTATTAAGTTGAGGGTAAAACAAGCGTTAACGTTTGCATAGGCTATCCGGCATAGATATAGTAGCCTGCCAGTATGCTTATAATGTCAAAAGTAGCATGGGCCGCCATGGCCTCTATGACTGATCTGCGCCTGAGATAGATCAGTCCATAAAGGAGCCCGTCAAAGCCTGTGCTGATGACACTGTCTAGCCCCTGATAGGAGTGTTGAAGTCCGAAAAAGACAGCACCAGCTATCAAACCGAAGACCAGGCCTGCTTTGCCAAAGACTCTTTTAAAGCTGTTCATTTCGAAGCTTCTCCAGAGTTCTTCTTCAAAGCCGCCTTTAAAGACAGACAGCAAGATCCAGAAAGGGATGTCGGCCGTATTTTGAAAAAGAAGAGGCATATCAATCCCCTGATCGGCATTTGCGGGAACAAAAGAACGAATAAGGGGGCCTGTAAGCAGGTAATGCTGTAAAAGCATCGCCAGGCCAAAGAGCATACCGATGAGTAGATGTTTACCAGCACCTTCTTTTCTTAGCCCCAGTCCCCTCAGGTTGCCACCAGACCAATACCACAAGGCAAAAATTACAATCAGGTTGATAGCTCCATACAGACTGGCCGTGCTGAAGAGGTCCCACACGCCACTAACATCATCTCCATCATTGACCTGAAAAATGACATTTAGCACGAGTGCTCTGAGCCAGAATAGCCCAATAATTACAAGGGTTAAATACTGTCTGGATTTTACAGAATGGTACACGCTTTTTGCCGGGACTTTTATGGATTCAAAGCTGTCGAAACTAAACTCTGTTTCCAACCACAATTTTGTGAGAGAAAGCCAGTTATTTGAAGTGTAAACCAACACATTTTACGACTCATGACAATACCTTAAATTATACCAAAATTTCAAATAAATACTGATAGATGATGACCCGGATGATAAAGCTACTACTCTCATGCACCCTTTTACTTGCCACCATTAATTACAGCTCCGCACAGGAGCCGATTGATACCCTGACCCTTGAACAGCGTTATGCTGATATGCTTAAGAAATCGGGAGTCTATCAGGACAAGAAGATCATAAGGCAGTCAAACCTGAATATGTTCTGGGCGGCACTATCTGATACACTCAAAACCACTCAGACAAGCCTAAAAGAAGCCCTGGCAGGGAAAATGGATGTTGAAGAAGAACTGAGGGCAAGTCAGGATTCTTTAAGGTCAGTACAAACTCAATTACAATCGAGCCTTGGGCAAAATTCGCAAATCTCCTTTCTGGGCATCAGCTTTGGACAGTCTCTTTACAATGCCATCGTCTGGGGGCTGATCATAGGGCTGGCAGTCATGAGTGGGCTTTTCTTTCAGCGATTTAAGCAGGGGCATTCACAGGTAAAAGAAACCAAAGAAGAGTTCGATAAACTTCAGGGGCAATATGATACGCTGAGGCATAAAGCGAAGGAAACTCAAATGAAGCTAAAGCGAGAACTTCAAACGGCTTTGAATCGACTGGAAACAGTGGAGAACAGGTAGCCTGGAGGTAGAAAGTAAACGCCACAAAAAAAGCCCTTTTCAATTATTGAAAAGGGCTTTTTGTTTCTGTCCTCTAATTAATCAGGCAAAGGACTTGTTTTCTTTGGGAGCACCTGCCATGATTTCTTCATTAGCATACTCTTCAAACTGGGTGAAATTCTTATTGAAACGAGCAGCAAGTCCGTTGGCCATTTCGTAGAACTTCCCATCATTCTGCCAGGTCTCTCTTGGGCTCAGCAGCTCAGAGGGTACATCAGGGCAAGTCATAGGAATCTCCGCACCGAAGATTGAGTGCTTTCTGTAGCCCACATTGTCAAGCACTCCGTTGAGTGCAGCAGAGATCATTGCTCTGGTGTACTTCAACTTAATTCTTGAGCCAACACCGTAAGGTCCACCGGTCCAGCCAGTGTTGATCAACCATACGTTTACTTTATGCTCTTCCATTTTGTGTCCGAGCATTTCAGCATAGGCAGTAGGGTGTAGGGGCATGAAAGGAGCTCCAAAGCAGGCAGAGAATACAGGAGATGGCTCAGTAACACCAGCCTCGGTACCTGCTACTTTAGAAGTATAGCCTGAGATAAAGTGGTACATGGCCTGTCCCTTATTCAGACGCTGAATCGGAGGCATCACACCGAAAGCATCGCAGGTAAGGAAGAAAATATTCTTTGGAATTCCTCCGATAGATGGCTCGGCAATATTATTAATATGGTGAATAGGGTAAGAAACCCTTGTATTTTCAGTTACTTCGGTATTGGTATAGTCGATGCTGCTGGTGCCCGGAATAAACCTGGTATTTTCAGCAATAGCTCCATACTTGATGGCCTTGTAAATGTCGGGCTCATTTTCTTCGGTAAGGTCAATGGCTTTTGCATAGCATCCTCCCTCAAAATTGAAAACGTTTTTGTCGGTCCAGCCATGCTCATCATCACCAATCAGCAGACGGTTCGGGTCAGCCGAAAGTGTGGTTTTTCCGGTACCTGACAGACCAAAGAATATAGCCGTATCCCTTTTCTCGATGCCCATGTTAGAAGAACAGTGCATTGGAAGTACACCATCTACTGTAGGGAGCAGGAAGTTAAGTACAGAGAAAATGCCTTTTTTCATCTCACCTGAATACTGCGTACCGCCAATAAGAATCATGCGTTTCTTAAAGTTCACGATAGCAAAGTTGCTCTGGCGAGTGCCGTCAGTTTCGGGGTCAGCCTCAAACTCAGGACAGCAGATTATGGTAAAGTTCGGATCGAAATCAGGAAGTTTATAAGACTCAGGTCTGATAAACATGTTATAGCAAAACAGATTGTGCCATGCCATGGTATTGATTACTCTGAGCTTAAGTCTGTGCGTTTTGTCGGCTCCTGCATAAGCATCACGTACATATACCTTGCGCTCTTCCAGATAACCCAGCATTTTCATATGAAGTCTGTCAAAAGACTCAGGAGAGATTCCAATGTTGATATCGCCCCACCACACTTTATCTTCAGTCAGTTCATCTCTTACAATAAACCTATCCTTTGGAGACCTACCGGTAAATTTGCCGGTATCGCACATGAGGGCACCTGTATCCGTAAGATGGCCTTCACCGTTTTTGATCGATTCTTCAATGAGCTCAGTAGGATTCAGGTTCCAGTGAGCTTCTTTTACTTTCTTAATCCCAGCGGCTTCGAGGCCTGCTTTGTTGGACTTAACTCCAGTTTCTAACATCTGATTTTTGTCGATTTTTTGTTGCCTGTGCAAACGATTTCATAAATCGGCTGCAAGTACGTTAACCGCAGCAAAAAAATGAAATAAAAGGCGATGAACTTATGACTTAAATCAGTTGGATATCTGACGTTTATTTGAACGGTAGGATTTAAATCGATTGCATAAGCAGCCCGTTACTTGTAAAACCGTAGGAGAGGTGTTAGATTTATCGCTATTGTTTCAACAGAAAATCTAAAAAATGTCTGAGAAAGGTACTGTGTTCGGCCACCCTAAGGGGCTGATGACACTGTTTTTTACTGAAATGTGGGAGCGGTTTAGCTACTATGGTATGCGAGCCCTCCTTATTTTGTTTATGCCGGTGGCTATTGCCGAGGGCGGAATGGGCTTCGATGATAAAACGGCTGGTGCCGTCTACGGGCTTTATACGATGGGGGTTTACCTGCTTGCGCTTCCTGGTGGATGGCTGGCTGACAGGCTTTTTGGACTTAAGAAGTCGGTTTGGTATGGTGGAATCATCATTGCTCTGGGTCATTTTACTATGGGAATCCCCGGTATTCTGAAATTGTTCTCGGGCGCTTCAGAAAGAGTTGAACTATCCGCATTGGATACCAATTCATTTTTCCTGGGCCTAATCCTTATTGTAATTGGCACTGGTCTCCTTAAGCCAAATATTAGCTCTATCGTGGGGCAGTTGTATGCTCCTGGTGACAGCAAGCGAGATGCCGGGTTCTCTATTTTCTATATGGGAATTAATATCGGGGCCTTTGCGGCACCCTTGTTAACAAGCCCTGTAGCAGAGTATGATTGGCACCTGGGCTTTGGCCTTGCCGGTTTTGGTATGGTACTCGGACTGATTCAGTACAAACTCACAGCAAAAAATATAGCGGATGTAGGTAACCTTGAACCGGCTACCACACCCAAAGAAATTCAATCACGCGATAAGCTTAAGAAGGGTACAGCCATAACGGTAGGGATAGCAACCCTGTTGTTGGTGCTGATGTTTTCCGGAGTCATTTCGATTGATGCCAGTGCTGTAGCGAATGCTTCAGGTGTGATTATCGCGGTTGTCGCTTTTCTTTATCTGGGCTCCATCATCGTTATGGGTGGTCTCAGTTCAGTAGATAGAAAAAAGGTTTTTGCCATTGGTATTGTTTTCGTCTTCTCCGCGGTTTTCTGGTCGGGTTTTGAGCAGGCCGGTTCAACACTGAACCTCTTTGCCCAGCGATTTACAGATCGTACCGTTTTTGGTTGGGAGATTCCCGCAGGAATGTTTCAGTCTGTCAATTCAACCTTTATTATACTTTTTGCCCCCTTCTTCGGGGCTATGTGGATTTGGTTGGCTAAACGAAATCTGGAGCCAAGTTCTCCGTTGAAATTTTTCTTTGGACTGTTTGGCGTAGCCGCAGGGTTCTTTGTAATGTACTTTGCTGCTAAAATTGCCGCGTCTGGAGATTTAGCTGCCCCAACCTGGTTGATTTTTACCTATCTGTTACATACCTGGGGTGAGTTGAGCTTAAGTCCTGTAGGACTAAGTTTGATGACGAAACTTGCACCTAAGGGCTATCAGGGACAGATGATGGGAGTATGGTTCCTCTCTGTTTCTCTCGGAAATTTATTGGCGGGTTTGATTGCTGGTGAAGCCAGTGGTGGAGATGCTGAAGCGCTGCAAGCCATGCCTGATCAATATATGACCATTGTACTCACCACCTTTGGTGCGGCACTACTGCTATTGGCCATTAATAAACCTCTCAGGAAGCTGATGGGTGATGTCCACTAGTATTTAGATGAAATTGAAGAAGCCCCGAAAGGGGCTTTTTTTGTCACTTAACAGAGAGTTAGCGTTACTTATTGAAATTCAAAATGAGAATGATCCAACCAACGAAATTTAAATTATTGATGCTGTCAGCAATATTTTTACTGATAGCCGCCTGTGATTCGGGTGATTCAGGAGAGTCAGTCTCTTTTAAAGTTGACTATGAAAAATATATCCTGGAGAATGGTCTTGAGGTAGTACTACACAAAGATGCCTCAGATCCTAAAGTAGCTGTGGCTGTGCTATATCATGTAGGCTCCAACAGAGAGAAGCCCGGTAAAACAGGCTTTGCTCACTTCTTTGAACATATGCTTTTTCAAAACTCCGAAAATGTGGGAGCCGGTAATTTCATTAAAACCATGAATGAGCTGGGAGGAACCTTTAATGGAGGAACCTCAACAGACAACACCATCTATTTTGAAACCGTACCCAGCGATGCACTGGAAAAAGTCCTGTGGATGGAATCTGACAGAATGGGCTTTTTTATCAATACCGTTTCAGAATGGGGACTTGAAAACGAAAAACAGGTAGTTAAGAACGAAAAGCGACAAGGAGTTGATAACCGTCCATATGGATACAAAAGAGGCATTCAACTGGCCAACCTATATCCTGAAGGGCATCCCTATAGCTGGGACGTGATTGGTAGTCTGGAAGATTTGCAGAACGCCACCCTGGCCGATGTAAAGGAGTTTTATGAGAAGTGGTATGGTCCCAACAATGCTACACTCGTGGTGGCTGGTGATATCGATTTTGCTGAGGCTAAAACATTGGTTGAGAAGTACTTTGGAGAGATAAAGCCAAGAGCTGAGATCGAAACGATTGCTCCCAGGCCAGCTGTTTTGAATGAAACCAAGCTGCTTTACTACGAAGATAAGTTTGCCAACCTGCCCGATCTGGATATGATTTGGCCAACGGTAGAGCAATATCACCCTGATATGTGGGCGTTGAACATGCTGGGGCAATTGCTTTCTAATGGAAAGAAGTCACCCCTGTATAAAGTAATAGTAGAAGAAAAGAAGCTGGCCCCCAGGGTATTTGCTTTCAATAGCTCCAATGAAATAGCCGGTACAGTAAGAATGGGGGCAAGGGCCTTTGATGGTACCAACCTAAACGACCTGAGGACTGCCTTTTTTGAGGCTTTCGAGAAATTTGAGGCTGAAGGCTTTTCTGACGATGATTTAAACAGAATTAAAATAGGGCAGGAAACCAATTTCTATAATGGTATTTCAAGCGTATTCAGCAAAGCAGCGCAGCTAGCCAGCTATAACACCTTTGCGGAAGACCCTGGTTTTGTGGTGACCGATTTGGAAAACACTCAAAAGGTGACCAGGGAAGATATCATGCGGGTGTACGAGAAGTACATTAAGGGCAAGAATTATCTCGCTACCAGCTTTGTACCTGTAGGTCAGCAAGAATTGGTATTGGAGGGCTCTGTATTAGCGAGTGTAGACGAAGAAGTAATTGTTCAAGGCGCAGAAGGCAGCCTGGAGGGGCTGGACAAGGATGTGGCATTTGAAAAAACAGCTTCATTGATAGATCGCAGTACAGCACCCGATTTATCCGGCACCCTGAGCTTTGAAGCACCTCCTATCAATACCGACAAGCTGGGTAATGGTATGAAAGTGCTGCACATTTTTCAGGATGAGTTGCCTATGGCCCAATTCAGCATTCGCATTAAGGGAGGTATGTTCCTGGACCAACCTGACAAAGTGGGTACTTCCGCCTTGCTCGATAATCTGATGATGCAGGGAACGGCCAACAGAACACCATTGGAATTGGAAGAGGCGATAGGGCAGTTGGGAGCGCGCATCAACATGTTTACCTCCAGGGAGTATATGACCATTAGTGGTAACTGTCTGGCCAAAAACTATGACGAGGTACTCGATCTGGTCAGGGAAATACTCTTTGAACCCCGCTGGGATGAGGCTGAGTTTGACAGAATTAAGAGTTCTGCATTGAACTCCATCCAGCAGAGCAATGCCAACCCTAATGCCATTGCTTCAAAGGTTTTTAACAAGGCACTGTATGGCGAGGATCATATTCTTGCCAATCCGGTATCCGGAACCACTGAAACGGTATCCGGTATTACGATTAATGACCTGAAGGCCTATTACAACAACAATTTCTCTCCATCCCTGGCTTCCTTTCACTTTGTAGGAGCGCTGGACAAAGAGACTGTAGTTTCATCGTTGAATGCCTTTTCAGCCTGGGAGGCGAAAGATGTGGCTTTTCCCACTTATGAGATTAAAACGGCCGATGAAGGTTCAAGAATTTACTTTGTTGACTATCCGGGCGCCAAGCAGTCGGTAATTAACATCGGTAACATCAGCATGGAAGGAAAGAATGACGACTATGCAGCAGCCACCATGGCCAATTATCGTCTTGGTTCAGGCTCTGGTTCCATCCTTTTCAGAAAGCTCAGACTCGAAAAAGGATATACCTATGGTGCTTATTCAAACTATGGTCGTGGCATTAACAGCACTCCATTCACCGCAGCTTCGAGTGTGCGTAGTAATGTAACCCGTGAATCTGTAGACCTTTTCAAGGACATTTTAGACAACTATGGCGCTAACTTTTCTGAGGAGGATATGAGTGTGACCAAAAACTCCATTCTGCGCAGCAATACCCAGTCTTTCGAGACCCTGGGCGGTCTGGTTGGTATTCTTCAGAATATCTCTACTTATGATTTGCCAACGGATTATATCAAACAAAACGAGACTGTATTGAAAAATATGGATGTAGCAGAAGTCCAGCGCCTGATCAAAAAGTATATGAATCCGGATGAACTGATTTATGTATTGGTAGGAGATGGCAAAACCCAGCTCAACCGCCTGAACAATACCGGTCTGGGTAAGCCGATTGTAGTGAATAAGGAAGATTTGAGCTTGAAGAAGAAGTAGGTCGTTTGACCTTTACTTTAAGGAAAGCTAATTCAGAATAGGCTGTCTCAAGTTCTTTCTGTCATTCCCGCGAAAGCGTGGAATCTCCTTTTAGATAAACTAATTCAAAAGCCCCGACAGGGGCTTTTAGTAGGTATTCGTCTGACCACTTGGAGTGGTCGGACGAATCCAAAACCAGTCGCTCGCGCTCCGCGAGTGACTAATAACTCAGGCCATCAAGGCTTCAATACCAGCGGTGAAAAACCAATACCATCGGGTCCGTTTCCGGCTTTAAACAGCCCTTCAATTTCCATACTTTCCAGGTTTATGGATACTACCTGACCTATTCCCTGGCAGTTGACATAAACGTTTTTACCAGCTGCCCCCACTATGAGACCTACAGGCTGTGGATTTTGAATCGTGTCTCCATTCCACTCAGTTCCTGAGATTTTTATAGTACCTGTTAGTTCTTTGGTGGTAGCATTAAAAACACTAAGGTCACCAGATACGGCATTGGGTACTACCACAGTACCTCCATCAGGGCTGAATTCAACTCTGAATGGTAGCTCCGGGCTCGGCATCTTGTTCGTGATCTCGCCACTGGCGGCATCCATTACCAACACCTCATTGTTGTTTCTGTTAGCTACCCATACCTCTGTACCGTCAGGGCTGATACCGATGCCTTCAATACCTGCTGTAGCGGAGAAAATCTTTTCGAGCTTGTTTAACTTTAAATTGAGCTTACTCACCGTTCCTTCTACAATATTTGCGGTATATGCCATTTGTTGTTGCTTGTCGAGCACCACCATGTGACTGGCTCTTTGGGTAGTAGAAATGACTGCTATGACCTTTTCCTCTTTGATAGAAACCTTGATAATTTTTTGTTGTGCTTCAGCGGTCGCGATTAATACATCAGGTGTCAGAAAACGAATGCCATGAGGTCTGGTATACTCACCCAGCGATATCGTTTTGACAACCTTGAGCTGAGTAAGGTCGATGATGGAAATAGAATTGCCAGCACTTTGGCGATCACCATAGTTACCTACAGCAGCCATTTTACCATCCGGGGAAATGGCCACCTCATGTGGAGCAATGCCTGTTGCGATAGTGGCTATCAGTTCACCGTCTTCTGCGTTGAGAATGCTGGCTGTATGATCTCCCTTGTTCAGAACTACCAGCGTGCCGGGCTCAGTGGCCTGACCAGATAGGGTCAACAGACAGCTGAAAACAAGAGTGAATAGCCCTTTTCTGATTTGTGTTGTATGTGACATGATGCGTGTCTTTTAATGAGATTTGAAGATTATGAGTGTTTTAAACTACGACCTAAACAGATCGGTTTACATGACTTCATATTAATTAAAGCAATCAGCTGAGAGTTGATCAGGACAATTTTGCTAAAAAGAGATTCAAACGCTTAGTATTCCCTGACCGGTATAAATAGGCTATAAATGGGGGGAGGTCTATACCTGCAACGGTACCAGAGACCATAAGCAATCTTACCACCATCAGGGGCTCGAATAGTGGACCTTGTGTGTGCCTGGTCATCAATACCCATTACTCCCTACCCAATACTCACTACCTCTTACCCCAACCTTAACAAACCACTCAACCAATAACCCACATTACCTTCGGCAACATTGCGGCAACTTCATATATTGTGCCCCGTTATAAACCGAGATCACTCACTTTACAAACCTATGAACCGATTCAAGCAGATTCTTGCGACTGGATTAATCATTACCCTTTCTACCTTCTCATCACATGCTCAGGCTCCCAAAAAACTCAATTCGGCCGAAATCAAGGCGGCTCTGAATAAGCTGGAAGTACTGGGGTCAGTACTGTATATGGCCGCTCATCCCGATGATGAGAACACGCGATTGATTGGCTATATGTCTCTGGAAAAAAACATGAGAACCGGCTACCTGGCCATGACCAGGGGAGATGGCGGCCAAAACCTAATCGGTACGGAGATACGCGAGTACCTTGGAATTATCAGAACACAGGAGTTACTGGCAGCACGAAGAACCGATGGAAGTGAGCAGTTTTTCAGCAGAACCAATGACTTCGGTTTTTCTAAAGACCCGGATGAAACTTTTAATACCTGGGACAGAGATGATGCCCTGGCCGATGTGGTCTGGAACATCCGAAGGTTCAGACCAGACGTGATGGTAGCAAGGTTTGATACCACAAGAGTACCTGGAGGTAGAATGCACGGCCATCATACGGCATCCGCGCTTTTGGCTATGGAAGCTTTTGAGATAGCCAATGATCCCACAAAATATCCAGAACAGCTTAAGTATGTAAAACCATGGCAGCCAAAGGGTCTGTATTGGAATACGTACAACTTCGGTCGCGCCAATTTCAGATCGGATCATACCGGAGAAGACGGTTTTTATACCTATGACCTTGGTACATACAATGCCCTTTTGGGTAAGTCTTATGGAGAAATTGCAGCACTCAGCAGCAGCGAACATAAATCTCAGGGCTTTGGCAGAATGGGCTCCAGGGGGGAGAATAAAGAATTCCTGATGCACTGGAAAGGGGAGAAGCCCAAGGCAGATGTCTTTGAAGACATTGACCAAACCTGGAATAGGGTTAACGGAGGCAGAGCTGTTGATAATCTAATCAAGAAGGCCAATAAGAATTATGATTTTCAAAACCCATCAGCCATAGTACCAACGCTATTGGAGGCAAGAGAGGCTCTATTGAAGATCGATGATGAGTACTGGAAAGCAGTAAAACTCAGAGAACTTGATACCGTGATTAAATCGGCCATGGGACTTTACCTTGAAATCGCAGCACGGTCATACAGCGCAGTTCCTGGCGAAGAGGTAGCCATTTACTACGAGGCCATTAATCGGTCCGGAATTCAGACAACGCTGAAATCGATTAGTATTCCTGCGATAGGTAAGCAAATCACTTCGAACAGGACTTTAGACAATAACCAACGACTGCTAACCAACGATACAATAACAATAAAGAGCAATATGGCTTATTCACAACCTTATTGGTTGGTTGAAGAAGCATCTCTGGGCATGTACAGGGTGGATAATCAGCAAATGATTGGCTTGGCGGAAAACCCGGCAGCTGTTTCTGCTACTTTTGAAATGCTTATCAACGGCAAGCCTTTTAGCTATACAACAGATATAATCTACAAGCGCAGCGATCGTGTTAAGGGAGAAATCTACAGACCCTTTGTAATCACTCCTCCGGTAATGGCAGAGATTAAGGAGAGCGTGCTGATCTTCCCGGATAACGAACCAAAGAATGTAACAGTGGTGGTTACCTCTGGCAGAAGTGATGTAAAAGGCCGTGTAAGCCTTGATCTGCCCAGTGGCTGGAGGTCAAACCCTGCTTTTGTCGACTACGATCTGAAACTGAAAAATCAGGAGCTCTCAGCTACCTTCAGCGTATTGCCTCCGGCCAACCCTGAAGAAGCTTATGTGGGCGTACAAGCTACGTATAGTGGCAAAACCTATGATCGGGGATTAAAGGTGATTGATTACGATCATATTCCAATCCAGACGATTTTTCCAAAAAGTAACACCAAAGTGGTAAGGGTAAATATTAAGCGTACCAACCAGTATGTAGGTTACATCATGGGTTCAGGAGATGCCATTCCTGAAAGCCTCGAACAGGTAGGTTATCAGGTAACCATACTCGACCCTAACAGTATCACTACAGAGAGCCTGGAAGCTTTTGATGCGGTAATTGTGGGGGTAAGGGCATACAACACGATTGATCGCATGAGAATCATCCAGCCCAATCTGATGGAGTATGTGAAAGGAGGAGGAACTGTCATTACTCAGTATAACACTTCCATGCGCAATCAACCTCAGATAGGACCTTACCCTTTTAGCATTTCCAGAGATCGTGTCACTGTAGAAGGCGCCAATGTGCGTATTCTGGCCAAAGATCACCCCATCATCAACGGGCCAAATAAAATCACCCAGAAAGACTTTGAAGGTTGGGTACAGGAGCGCGGACTCTACTTCCCCAATCGCTGGGACGACAAATACACCCCAATTCTTTCAAGCAACGACCCTGGTGAAACGCCCAAAGACGGTGGCTTGCTGGTAGGTGAATATGGTGAAGGACATTTCATCTATACCGGTTATTCCTGGTTCAGAGAGTTGCCTGCCGGTGTACCCGGTGCTTTTCGTATCTTCACCAATATGATCTCGATCGGGCAGGAGAAACCTAAAAACGCTCCGCTCAATACGGTAGAAAACAATAAGAAATGACAGATAAATCCCGGGAGACTGTTGACGACAAGCCTCCATTTTTTGATTCCTGGTCCAAGATGTACTGGCTCCTGATGGGCGTGCTTGGCGTGTTTGTTGTATTGTTTTACCTCCTTACGCAGCACTATTCATGAATTCGATTGATTGGATTGTGCTTTTCGGCACACTCATTTCCATTGTGGCCTATGGGGTTTGGAAAACCAGAAAAGACAGAGACATTGACAGTTACCTGAGAGGTGGCGATGATGTGAAATGGTGGGCTATAGGTCTCTCCATTATGGCCACCCAGGCCAGTGCCATTACCTTTTTGTCTACACCGGGCCAGGCTTATACCTCAGGTATGGGCTTTATACAGTTCTATTTTGGCCTACCCGTGGCCATGATCATTATTTCAGTATTCTTTCTGCCCATATACTATAAGCTCAAAGTTTACACCGCCTACGAGTATCTGGAAACCCGCTTCGATATGAAGACCCGGATGCTGGCCGCCTTCATCTTTCTGATTCAAAGAGGTCTTGCAGCCGGTATCACCATTTACGCACCTTCGATTATTCTTTCTTCGCTATTGGATTGGGACCTCCGAGCCACCAATATCGTGATTGGTGTGCTGGTAATTATTTACACGGTTTCGGGAGGTACCAAGGCAGTTACCCAAACCCAAAAAACACAAATGGCTGTAATGATGGGAGGGATGATCCTGGCCGGCATAATGGTCCTGAATTCATTACCCTCCGGAGTTGGCATGAATGATGCCTTGAATGTGGCCGGTAAAATGGGCAAGCTCAATGTAGTTGATTTTGAGTTTGATCTTAAAAACCGATATAGTTTCTGGTCAGGAATGACCGGAGCAGTTTTCCTCTTTCTGTCTTATTTTGGTACAGACCAGTCGCAGGTGCAGCGCTATCTTTCTGGTAAGTCATTGTCAGAGAGTAGGTTAGGTTTGATGATGAACGGCCTCTTAAAGGTACCTATGCAATTTATCATTCTCTTTATCGGAGCCATGGTATTTGTGTACTACCAGTACAATGAGCCACCTATCTTCTTCAATGAAACGCTTAAGAATGAGGTGTATGAGACTGAAAGAGCCGATGATTTTCGTGCTTACGAAGAAGAGTACACCAAGGTGTTTGACGAGAAACTGCAGGCTGTTGAAGGGTTGAATGAGGCCGTAAGAGCCGGCAATGAAGAGTATATTGAAGAAGCCAAAATTGTAGTCAATGAACTACAGGCTGAATCTGATGTTATCCGACAAAAGGCCATCACCTTAGTAGGGGAGGCCGTACCCGGAGCAGAGACTAAAGACACCGACTACATCTTTATGAACTTCGTGATGAAGACGATGCCAATAGGGTTGGTTGGGCTCTTGTTTGCCGTGATTTTCTCGGCTGCCATGTCCTCTACATCTTCTGAACTCAACGCCTTAGGCAGTACAACTACCATCGACTTTTACAAGCGGAGGGTCAAGCAAGATGGAGACGATGAACACTACCTCAAATACTCTAAGCTGTTTACCCTGGCATGGGGTATTCTGGCCATTATTGTGGCTTCTACTTTATCGCTTTTTGATAACCTGATTCAGGCCGTAAACCTCATTGGTTCACTCTTTTATCCCATTGTGCTGGGCATTTTCATTGTGGCCTTCTTCTTTAAATCTATCAAGAGTAATGCGGTATTTATCGCAGCAGTAATCAGTCAGTTATTGATCATATTCATACACTATCTCAATGTGAATGAAATGGCAGGTGTATTTACCATGGGCTTCCTTTGGTACAATATGGTAGGCTGCGCTTTTGTGGTAATTCTGAGCTTTGTGATTAAGGCTATAAAGGATAACTAGAAGTTGAATACTTCAGAGATATGAAGAAGTAGAGGTATTTCAGAAAGCTTGTGGAAACAAGTGAGTTCACAACAATAAGCTGTTTTCTACAACATATTTTTAAGTAGCCATTTCCGTCAAAGAAATAAGACTATTCCATTCAGAATGTATTGGATTAAAAGTTTTTCCTGAGGAGCTATCAAAACTCTTTTTCAAAACTCTTTTTCAGGTAGGTTTACTACTGTTTTTGTCATTTGGAAATAGTATCTAAATCCGCTTCTTTCATTCCACGTGTGTATATAGGAAGTGTGTTTTGCCTGATAGACTAATCAGGAAACATTTCCAGTTATTTCATTTACCTCAATGAAAAAAGTCAAAATTCTTGTCGTAGAAGACGAGGTCATCACGGCCCATGCCATTATCAGCATGGTAGAAAAAATGGGCTATGAATGTGTGGGCACGGCCATTAGAGCTACGAAAGCCCTGGACATGGCAAAAGCCCTGAAGCCTGACTTGGCTTTACTCGATATAACTTTGAAAGGGGAGGAAACCGGAATATGGTTGGCAGGTGAGCTTAAGAAAGAACTGAACATCCCTTATATCTTTCTGACCTCTTTAGGAGATAAAAAGACCATTGAAGAGGCCACTGCTATGATGCCTTATGGTTACCTGCTCAAACCACTGGAAGCGCAAAACCTCTATGCAGCCATAGAAACAGCCCTTGCGAGATTTAGTCACGAAAACAGTGCTCAAGACAGTTCAAATTCCGAACAGGAAAACCAGGCTCTGGCCATAAAAGACGCTCTCTTTGTAAAAGATGAATATCAATATGTGAAAATCATTCTGTCAGACATAGACTACATAAAATCTGACGGTAACTATATCGAAATCTATAGTATGGGCTCTAAAAAGGTACTGAAAGAGACCTTAAAGAACATGGAGACAAAGTTGCCAACAGGTGATTTTTTCCAGGCACACCGCTCTTATCTAATCAATGTACATAAGATAGACAGCATTACCGGCAATTCTGTAAGGGTAGGAGCAACTGAGGTACCTATTGTTAAACAAAAGCGTGATGAGTTACTAAAACTCTTACCTGGTTAACTGTGAGGTTCTATTTCACAATCAGAATGACTCAGTACATCATAAATTACCCCATTATGTCTAGACGAACTGGATTCATAATAGCTTTCTTTCTTGTTTCAACTGCTATGCTTAAAGCACAAAGTGGCTATTTGGACAGTCTTAAACGGCTTGTCCCGAACGAAAATGATTCTATTGAATCCAGGGTTACCAGGCAAATCATGCAATATTTTGTGCGCCTTAAATCTGACTCAAGCCTATATTATGGTAACAAGCTGATCAAAATGTCGATTGAAGGAAACAGACCTTATGCCCTGGCACAGGCTTATTCAGGCCTGGCAGGGTATTATTATGGCAAAGGACAGCTGGATTCTACATTGGCAAATTTTCAAAGAACTGCTGACCTGGCTGAAAAACACCAGTGGCCTGATTTGGCCTCTCAAACTGTGGGGAATATTGGAATCATTCACTATGGTAGAGGCAAATATGAAAAGGCTCTGGAAAGCTTTATGCAGAGGCTAAGAATTGTAGAGGAAAGAGCAAAGACAGAGCAGCGGATGAAAAAGCCATATTCCGGCTCATTGAGCAATATATCAGCCGTTTATGCAAGAATGGGCATGGATTCTCTTTCTGTTGTCTATGCTTTAAAATCATTAAGGGTTAAAGAAGAAATATTCGATTCAGTAGGCATGGTGGGAACACTTTCGGTCATAGCATCTACCTTTCTTGACTCAAACAAACTAGACTCAGGTCTGTACTATTCGCGAAGGCATCTGCTAGTGGCCGAGGCCCTGAAATTTGAGAGAGAAGTCGCCTCTGCCTACAACAACCTGGGTGTCTATTTCAATCATAAACTAGTTAGGAAACCCGATTCTGCACAGTATTACCTGGAAAGGGGGCTGACGCTAAGCAGAAAAACTGGTGATAATGAAACCACCGCCAGTGTTTTATTAAACCTGTCGAACATTTTTAGAGATAAGAGCGATTTTGGAAAATCGTACGAATCTGCCAACGATGCATTGAGGCTCTATGAGGTCCTGAAACTACCAAGGGAAATCGCCAAAGCAAAAGACAACCTCGCTTATTCACTTAGTAAACTGGGCAGGTATAAAGAAGCATTTCAACATCAAAAAGAGCTTCAGGCATTGAGAGATTCGATCTTTAATGAAGACAAAGCTGATGCGGTTACTGCGATGCAGGTAGAGTATGAAACAGATAAGAAAAACCAGCAGATTGCTTTGCAGGAATCCCAGTTGGAAACCAGTGCTGCCATTATTTCCCGCCAAACCCTCACGCGGAACATTGCCATTACAGGAGCAGCCGTGTTAATACTCGTGGTATTACTCATCTATAGAAATAACCGACTTAAGACCCGTACTTCACATGAAATAGCTATCAAAAATGATCAATTAGGCAAGGCACTCGATGAAAGAGAGAGCTTACTGAAGGAGATTCACCATCGGGTGAAGAATAACCTCCAGGTGATTGCCAGCTTGTTGTATTTGCAATCGGACAAGTCTGAAGATGTAAATGTAAAGCGGCTGCTGGAAGAGGGGCAAGGCAGGGTTCGCTCTATGGCACTGATCCACCAGAAGCTCTACGAGAACGAAGACCTGAAGCACATCCCTTTTGAAGATTATCTCAAAGAACTGGTAAGTGAAATCCAGAAAACCTTTGGCACCCGAGCTGAGGCTGTGGTATTGAAAATTGAAGCTAAAGGCATTCAGTTTGATGTAGATACAGCTGTGCCATTAGGGCTTATCATCAATGAGTTGAGTACGAATGCTTTTAAATACGCCTATACGAATAAAATGGGCGGAGCCCTATTCAGCATAAAGCTGGAACAAAACCACAATGGGTATCAACTGACGGTGGCTGACAATGGTGCGGGCATCCCTGATGAGGCCCTCAATAATCCACAGTCTTCGTCTCTTGGTTTGCGTCTTACCCGGATGCTCAGTGACCAGCTGGAAGGCGACTATGAGTTTGAAAATTCAGCAGGAACCCGCTTTAAGTTAAATTTTGCTGTATGATGACAAAGAAGAATGGATTTGTTCTGGTTTTACTTTTGATGTCAGCCTTTACCATAAAGGCACAAAACTCTGATTTAGACAGTCTCAGACAAATATTATCTGACTTAAGAGGTAAAGAAAAGGCTGAAGTGCTGCATCAATTGATGGTGGCATTTCATAGAAAAGTGCCTGATTCCGCAATGTATTATTCCCGTCTGCTCGCAGCACATGGCAATAAAATTGATGATCATAATTATGTGAATGAGGCCTATAATGTAGCCGGGGCTGAGTTTTATAGAAAAAATAACCTTGATTCAGCGGCTTACTATTTCCAAAAAGGCTATGATGTGGCCATGGCCAAAGGGGATAATAACAGGGCCTCACGCAATATTGGGAACCTGGCTGCTGTGAACTTCAGACGTGCCGATTATGAAGGTGCCTTAAAGAGCTTTATAGCCCGACTAAAAATAGTCGAAAACGATTCTACCCAAAAAGTGAGTCTGGCAAAGACACTGAATAATATTTCAGCAGTCTATTTGAGACTGGATGCCGACTCACTTGCAATACCTTATTCTAAATGGTCTCTGGAGGTAAAGAGAGAACTTAAAGATTCTCTGGGCATACTGAATTCTCTTAATACATTGGGAGCTATTTATGCTGAAGCAGGCTTACCAGATTCGAGTCTCTATTACTCAAAGAGCGCTGTGCTGCTAGGTGAAAAGTTAGGAAGTGATTTGGCCATTGCAACGGCTTGTATCAACATTGGGTTCGTTTTTAACCAGGAAAAAAGCAGCAATCTCGATTCGGCTTTGTACTACAATGAAAAAGGACTACTGATCAGTCAAAAAAATGACTTTGAAAGCAAAATGGCCAAATTTCAGCTCAACCTAAGTAAGATATACTCAGACAAAAAGGACTATAAAACCAGTCTTGAAATGGCTGGTGCAGCGCTACCTGTTTTTGAATCCCTGGGTGAGAAGCGACAAATTGCAAAGGCTAAGGAAAATATGGCGAACGCCTTAAATCAATTAGGAAGATACCGTGAGGCCTATCAATATCTGAGAGAGTATCAAATCCTTAACGACTCTCTTTTCAATACCGAAAAAACAGAAGTAATAGGTGAGCTGCAGATTAAATATGATACAGAGAAAAAGAACCAGCAAATAGCGCTACAGGAATCGCAACTTGAGACTAATGCCGCCTTGCTCTCCAGGCAAATGTTGATAAGGAATATAGCAATAGCAGGAGCTCTGTTTCTGGGACTAATCGCCTATGTTATATACCGTATCAAATCGCGCAGCAACAAAGAGATTTCTACTAAAAATGACCAATTGGGCAAAGCCCTTGGTGAAAGAGAAAGTCTGCTCAAAGAAATTCATCACAGGGTTAAGAATAACCTACAGGTAATTGCCAGTTTGCTCTACCTTCAATCTGATAAGACCGATGATGTGAGTGTAAAGAAATTGCTGGAAGAGGGGCAAGGAAGGGTACGTTCTATGGCACTGATCCATCAGAAGCTTTATGAAAACGAAGATCTGAAGCACATACCTTTCGAAGACTACCTCAGCGAGCTGGTCGGGGAAATCAAAAAGACCTTTGGTGCAGCAGCCGAGGCCGTAGATCTGCACATTGAGGCCAAAGACATTCAGTTTGATGTAGACACTGCGGTACCTCTTGGGCTGATTATCAACGAACTTAGCACCAATGCCTTCAAGTACGCCTATACCAACAAGATGGGTGGAGCATTGTTCTCAGTCAAACTGGAAAAAAGTGAAGGGCAATACGAAATGACCGTTTCTGACAATGGGAATGGCATACCCGATCAGGCGCTCAATAATACACAGTCTTCATCTCTTGGCTTGCGCCTGACCCGCATGCTCAGCGACCAGTTGGAAGGAGAATATGAGTTTGATAACAGCCAAGGCACCAGTTTCAAATTGAAATTTGCCGTGTGATTGCGTTTACTGACTTTTCTTTTTCATGCTGATCGAAGGAAGCATCTTAGAAAAGTCAGTGAGTAAATTTTTAGAGTTTGCAGTCGTTAAGATGATCCAGCCAACTGTGGCAATCTCTTGATTACTGAACATCGATAATATAACAATGAGATAGCTTCGCTGCGCTGGCTATGACTTTGCGCTCGCAGGCTGA
Organism: Roseivirga sp.; assembly: GCA_021404565.1. Lineage (GTDB taxonomy): Bacteria > Bacteroidota > Bacteroidia > Cytophagales > Cyclobacteriaceae > Roseivirga. The sequence continues at coordinate 147,528 of JAAWWF010000004.1, forward strand.
CGCTGAGGGACCACGCTGTGCATTTCCGGGGAGTTCGTGGACTATTCCCCTCATGGACAGGAAGGGTTAGGGGTGGTTGACCAACGCTTAGTGCTATGCGGGATATTTCGCTGTTTCTTACGATATATCTCGCACGCTGATTTCACCCAACTCCCCGAACACCTTCCATAGATAGCTTCATTGCACTCGCTATGACAATTTTCAAACTATTCCTTATTTCTCAAACCATTAACCAGTCCATAAATATTCTCATCCGTCTGACCTTGCTCCTACGCTAAAGCTACAGCGCAAGCGTACGGTACTGACGGGGAGCGGAAATCAGTCCTCCAATCCTTCGTTCACGCCACCTGATTCCCGCTCCTCAAAAACCAATTCTCGCCCCAGCCCTAAAGGGTGAAGCGACTAATGTTTAATAATCAATTCACTAACCCTCCAATTGAGGCATCAAAGCTTCAGCAAAGATGTCCCTGATTCAACATTTAAAATCTATCATTCACCATTTCCCTGTCTTCCTCAAGTCCCACTCCAGCTTTTCCAGTATCAGCCCTATTAACTAATAACCGATAACCAAACACTAATTACCGATGACCAATCATCCAATCCCCTATTTGACCAAATTTTCATCCCCGGTTATTCCAGTTTCGCCCACCAACTTTAGCGCTTCATCAATGATTTTTTAGCTCGACCAAAGGGGTACATACTTTCATGATAGCGGGAGCCTCTTTAGGCACTCATCATCTATCAATTAAAAGTGTGTACTATGAAAAGATTCTACAATTCCCTTAATGTGCCCGGAGGACTCAATGTTCTCAAAATATCACTGGTGATATCAATGTTGCTTATTACTAAGCAATCACTTACCCAGACTATCGACTTTGAAGAAATTACCGCTGCCGATAACACGAATCTGGGCGCAGTTTATACTTCCGGCAATCTTAAGTTTACATTGACGGGAGCAGACTGGCTTGCATCAACAGCAGGAGGCAATGGGAGTTCAAAAGGACTCAGACCGAATTCTACTTCATCTGAGCCCACATTAACTATCGAATCGATTGATGGGACAGAATTTCATTTTGAAAGCTTTTACCGATCCTCCGATCCGCTTGGTGTTTTTAATATTGGTAAGATAGAAGGTTTCAAAAACGGACTTACTACCGGGGAAAGCACAACCCCATCAGCAGCAGGAGCCTTCCAACTAGGAGATGCTCTTGATGATGTTGATAAAGTGGTTTTCAGTGAAGCGAACTTTATCCTGGTCACCTTTGACGACTTCGTCTTTAGCACAGCATTGGCTTCTGCCAATGTGGCGCCTGTTGTTACCGCTCCAACAGCTCCTTCTGTTACTGAGGATGATATGAATGTAGCAATCCCTGATGATATTGAGATACAAGAAGCAGATACGGAAGATGACGCTACACTGACATTTACTATTACAGGAGGCACTTTGACCTTGGGTACCAGTGGCGTTACCTTTGGAGGAAATAATAATGGTACCGCCTCTTTTACCGCCCAGGGAAGTATCAGTGACCTCAATACGTCACTCGATGCGGCTACTTTCACTCCTGTTCCAGATTTAGATGGTATTGATGCAGCTACTATCAGTTTTATTGCCAATGATGGTACTGCCAATTCCAATACTGCCTCGGTTACATTCGATATTAATGGGGTAAATGATGTCCCTGGCTTCAGTAGTTCAGCCATTACAGCCCCATCACAAGACAATAGTTATCAATATACCATTACCACTACCGATAAAGACGAAGATGCAATTGTGATCACGGGTACAACTTTACCCGATTGGCTTCAGTTAGGTGCCGCTGACAATGTTGAATACCAGGCAGGTACCTTGGCTGGGTCTAGTGAAGGAGGCAGTACAAATGGTTCAGCTGAACAAGCACGATTTCGGTCCCCTTATGATGTAGCCATAAACGCGCAAGGAGTAGTTTATGTGGCAGCTTTTAGCAATTACCAAATCAGGAAAATTGATACGGATGGTACGGTTTCTACCCTGGCAGGCTCGGGTAGCTCCGGTCATGCAGATGGTACAGGAACAAGTGCAGGATTTGAAGCTCCGCGTTCTTTGACAATAGACTCTCAGGGCAACCTCTTCGTAGCTGATCAATATAGAATACGCAAAGTAACTGCAGAAGGAGTAACCACCACTATTGCTGGTTCGGGAAATAATGTTCATCAGGATGGAATAGGTACTTTGGCATCTTTTAGAACCACCCAGGGCATTACCATAGATGGCGATGACAACCTCTATGTAACATCTCAACATAGCATTCGCAAAATCAATTCAGCAGGAGTAGTAAGCACTTTGGCAGGGGTCTATAATCAACAGGGGTCAGCTAACGGTACCGGAACCAATGCTACTTTTAACAGCCCTGGAGGAATTGATGTGGATGCATCCGGGAATCTGTATGTAGCCGATGGAAATAATTATCTAATTCGAAAAATAAGCCCTGAAGGGGTAGTAACTACTTTTGCAGGCTCAGGGAGTAGTGGTACTGCCGATGGTACGGGAACATCGGCTTCTTTTTTTCCTTTATACGGTATTGCCGTGGCCAATGATGGTTATATATACTCATCCGAATTACAGGGAGGGGTCAGAAAAGTGAGTCCTCAAGGTATCGTTAGTACTATACTGACAGGCTTGGGAACACAGCAAAATGGAACCGGGGCCATTGTACAGCTGTATGGGCCAAGGGGATTAGATGTTGACAGTCAGGGCAATATCTATTTGGCGGATAGCGATTTGACTGATGACAATCATTTAATCCGCAAAATCAGCCCTGTTTCCTTTGTATTGTCAGGAGATGCCTCTGGTGTTTCTGGAGACCATAATGTGACACTGACAGCAGATGACAATAAAGGAGGTACTGCTAATCAGTCCTTTACCATTAATGCAGATCCGCAAATTTTCTTTAATGCAACAACTTCTGAAGGAGCAGAGTCAGAAAGCAGCACCAATATTCAGGTAAACTTAAGTAAAGCCAGCACTGAGGAAGTTACGGTCAGTTATGCTGTTACTGGTACCGCAACTGGAGGAGGGGTCGATTACACCCTCGCTAACGGAACACTGACCATTGATGCCGCTCAAACCTCTGGCAATATCGCAATCAGTAACATCATTGACGATACTGAAAATGAAGCGAATGAGACAGTGATCATTACTTTGTCTAGTCCGTCCGGTGCTGTTTTAGGTACCAACACAGTGCATACCTATACGATCAATGATAATGATATTACCACAGCAAATGCAGGTGCTGATCAAAGTAACTGTGGCCTAACCCTAATCTCTACACTGTTGGCCGGCAATGCCGTTAATTCCACGACCGGAGAATCCGGTGCATGGTCTATTATCAATGGAAACAGTGGCAGCATCCAAACTGCATCCAGTCCAACCTCCTTGTTTAGTGGAGTCTTTGGAGTTACCTACACATTACGCTGGACGATATCAAAAGGAGCCACCGTTTCAAGCACTGATGATGTCCTTATTACTTTTTCTAACAGTGTAACAGCAGCAGCGGCAGGCCCTGACCAGCAGGTTGAAAAAAGTGCTACACTGGCCGCAAATGCGGTAGCTACCGGAGAAACCGGCACCTGGTCGGAGGTATCTGGTGATGGAAAAGGCACATTTGGCGATGCCAGTAGTCAGACTTCCAGTTTTTCAGGTACCAGAGGTATAACCTATACCTTGCGTTGGACAATAAGCAATGGCAGTTGTACAGATTCTACAGATGATGTTGTCATTGAAATTGAACCTAACAGCACACCCGCTTTCACCTCTACAGCAACTACTGCAGTAGATGACGATGCGAGCTATTCCTATGCCATCACTACCAGCGATGCAGACGAAGATGATATTACTGTCACCGCTACAACCAAACCAGATTGGTTGTCTTTAGGCATTGGTTCATATACTACCTCTTTTGCAGGCAACGGAACCAGCGGAGTTGTTGATGGACCGGTAGCCAGTGCTCAGTTTTCAGGTGGTAAAGGGATGGTCTTTGATGATGAGGGAAACCTCTATTTAGTTGAAGAGGGGACTAGTGTACTCAGGAAGATCAGTACTTCAGGAATAGTAACTACAGTAGCAGGCGATGGCACTCAGGGTTACCAGGATGGAATAGGAACAGCGGCTAAGTTTTATTTCCCCAAAGGAATAGATATAGGATCTGACGGTATGATTTATATTTCTGAACTCTCTAACTCAAGAGTAAGAAAGTACAATCCCACTACGGGAGAAGTAACATCCATTACAGGCAATGGCACGCATGGATATGCAGATGGTGATGCATCATCAGCTCAATTCAGTAGTATGTATGATGTGGCAGTGGATGGCAATAATATTTATGTAGCAGATGCGAGAAATTACCGCATCAGGAAGATAGACCTTAATACTTCACAGGTAAGTACTTTGGCTGGCTCAGGCGTTGCAGGCTTTGCTGATGGTATTGGAACTGCCGCCCAGTTTAATTTTTTTACAGCAGTTGAGATGGGGCCTGACGGGTATTTGTATGTCGCGGATAACTCGAATCACAGGATACGAAAAGTCAATGTAACCACAGGCGAAGTAACCACTTTTGCCGGTTCTGGAACAGCCGGAAGTACCGATGGTGTGGGTACTGCTGCAAATCTTAACTATCCCAGCGAATTGACCTTTGATAAATCTGGTAACCTGTATTTAATAGAAGAGCTAAAAAGGAGCATTCGTAAAATTACCCCGGCTGGTCTGGTAAGTACTTATGCTGGCTCACTGACTGAATCAGGCTATGTTGATGGAGCAGGAACTCAATCCAGGTTTGGATATCCTTTTGCCATTGCAACAAGTCCTTCAGGTGATTTATATGTGAATGACTTAACCAATCGTAGAATCCGCAAAATTCAGTATTTACCTTTACTATCAGGCGATGCCAGTGGTCAGGCCGGAAATCATGATGTGACCCTTAAAGCAGATGATGGTGAAGGCGGTACTGTCACACAATCTTTTACGGTTGCCGTGAGTGATGTGTCAGCACCAGCATTTGAAAATAGTACGCCATCAACAGCAAATACTACTGTTAGCAGTTTTACGCTAAATACAGACATCAATGAAGCAGGTTATGTATACCATGTAGTCGTTTCTGATGGAGCCACAGCCCCTACTGCTGCAGAAGTAAAAGCAGGAACCGGAAGTGGAGGTGCTGCGACTATTGCCAGCGATTTTGCAGCGGCATTATCAGGAGATTTTAGTCACTCATTTAATATTACCGGTTTGTCAGAGGCAACAGCCTATGATGTATATGTGCTTGCAGAGGATGATGAAGGTACACCTAACATTCAAACTGATCCGGTTAAAGTTGAAGTAACTACTTTGAATGCTGCACCAGTATTCACCTCTAATACGTCAGTCAATTTTGCAGAAAACGGGACTGGAACCGCCTACGCTGCTGTCGCCACCGATGGAAGTGCCATTACTTATAGCTTTGGTACCGGCAATGACGAATCGCTTTTCAACATCAATGGAACTTCTGGAGCAGTGACTTTTCAATCCTCACCAGACTTTGAAAACCCGGCCGATGGCAACACAGACAATGCCTATGTGATTAATGTGATTGCCAGTGATGGTGTCAACTCAGTGAATCAGGACGTTACCATTTCAGTGACCGATGTTGATGATACACCTCCGGTATTTACCTCTGCTACTACGGCCAGCATTTTTGAAAATTCACATGGGACTGCGCACACTGTCACGGCCACTGATGCCAATACGATAACATATAGTCTAAGTACTTGCTCTGATGAGAGCCTGTTCAATATTGTAGGCAACGAAGTGGAATTCAAAGCAAGTCCGGATTTTGAAAATCCACAGGATTTAGACGGGAACAATCAATATGTCATTACAGTCATTGCCAATGACGGCAACAACTCAGTAGAGCAAACGATCACGATTACCGTTTTGGATGTAGATGAGATTGCTCCTGTATTTACTGCGGTCACAGCTGTAGATTTTGTGGAAAATGGCACGGGTGTGGCGTATACGATTGCGGCTTCAGATGCCGGAAACTTGATTTATGGTCTCAGCGCGGGCAATGATGAAGCACTATTTGAAGTGAATTCGACTACCGGTGTCGTGACTTTCAAAACCTCACCAGACTTTGAAAGCCCGGCTGATGCGAATTCAGATAATGCCTACCTGATCAGAGTTATTGCCAATGACGGTGTCAACTCGGTCAATCAGGATGTAACCATCACAGTGACAGATCAGGATGAAATTGCTCCTGTCTTTACATCTTCTAATTCGGCAAACTTTGCAGAAAACGGCACTGGCACGGCCTATACGGCAGTGGCTACTGATGCCAATGTACTCACATACAGCTTAGGAACTGGTAATGACGAATCACTTTTCAACATGGATGGAACCACGGGAGAGATAACTTTTAAATCTTCACCTGATTTTGAAAGTCCAACCGATGGAGATGTCAGTAATACCTATGTGATCAATGTAATGGCCAGTGATGGTATCAACACGGCCAATCAGGATGTGACCATTACAGTCACCAATGTAGATGACACCGCTCCGGTATTTACCTCTGCTGTTGAGACTAACTTTACTGAAAATGGAACAGGTATAGCTTATACAGCAGAGACTACTGATGAAAGCGAAGTGACCTACAGTCTGGGTACCGGTAACGATGAATCACTTTTCAATATGGATGGAACCACAGGAGCAGTGACATTTAAATCTTCACCCGACTTCGAAGACCCAACAGATGAAGATGCAAATAATGCTTATGTCATCAATGTGATTGCCAGTGATGGTATCAACTCGGTAAATCAGGATGTGACTATCACGGTAACCAATATGGATGATACCGATCCGGTATTTACTTCTGCCACCGCTGTAGACTTTGCCGAAAACGGTACAGGCACGGCTTATACTGTAGTAGCCACAGATGCCAATGCCCTGACTTACAGCCTGGGTAGTGGTAATGATGAAACACTTTTTATGATTGAGGGAAGTACAGGGGCGGTAACTTTTAAGTCCGTTCCTGACTTCGAAAACCCTGCCGATGGCGATGTCAACAACACTTATGTCATCAATGTGATTGCCAGTGATGGGATCAATTCTGTAAATCAGGACGTGACCATTACGGTGACCAATGTAGACGATACCAATCCGGTATTCACCTCAGCTACTGCAGTAGACTTTGCCGAAAATGGTACGGGTACTGCTTACACAGTAGTGGCCACTGATGCCAATGCCCTGACTTATAGTCTGGGAGCAGGCAATGATGAGGCCTTGTTTGATATTGCAGCGGGAGTAGTGACATTCAAAACCTCACCAGACTTCGAAAACCCTGCCGATGGCGATGCAAATAATGCTTATGTCATCAATGTGATTGCCAGTGATGGGATCAATTCTGTAAATCAGGACGTGACCATCACGGTAACGAATGTAGACGATACCGATCCGGTGTTTACCTCAGCCACTGCAGTAGACTTTGCCGAAAACGGTACGGGCACCGCTTACACCAGTGTGGCTACTGATGCCAATGCACTGACCTACAGCTTAGGCACAGGCAATGACGAAGCACTCTTCGATATCGCTGCAGGTGAAGTAACCTTCAAAGCAGCACCGGACTTTGAAAACCCGGCTGATGGTGATGTCAATAACACTTATGTGGTCAATGTAATTGCCTCTGACGGTATCAACTCGGTCAATCAGGATGTGACCATTACGGTAACTAATGTAGATGACACCGATCCGGTATTTACCTCAGCCATTGCAGTAGACTTTGCCGAAAACGGTACGGGCACAGCTTATACTGTTGCCGCAACGGATGCCAATACACTGACCTACAGCTTAGGTACAGATAATGATGAGTCACTATTTGATATCGCAGCAGGAGAGGTGACATTCAAAACCTCACCAGACTTTGAAAATCCTGCCGATGGCGATGCCAACAATACCTATGTAATCAATGTGATTGCCTCTGACGGTATCAACTCGGTCAATCAGGACGTGACTATTACAGTGACGAATGTAGATGATACCGATCCGGTATTTACCTCAGCCACGGCAGTAGACTTTGCAGAAAACGGTACGGGTACGACTTATACTGTAGTAGCCACAGATGCCAATGCTCTGGCCTATAGTCTCGGCACTGAAAAAGACGAAACACTATTTAATTTGGACCAGAATTCGGGAGTGGTCACTTTTAAAGCCACTCCTGATTTCGAAAATCCTGTAGATGGTGATGCCAATAACACTTATCTCATCAATGTAATCGCCAGTGATGGTATCAACTCAGTCAACCAGGATGTGACTATTACAGTGACTGATGTCGATGAGATTGCTCCTTCTGTCAGCATTACCAGTGCTGCCACATCTGTCACCAGTGGAGTATTCACAGTCACAGTTGAGTACAGTGAAGTAGTCTCTGGCTTTGCTGTGGGAGATATTTCCGTGACCAATGGAACGGCCGGTAATTTCACCAGTGTGACTGCCGGTAAGAAGTGGACAGCGGATATTACACCGGCTGCTGATGGTGACGTTACTGTGAACATCGCATCTGCAACAGCAACTGATGCTGCAGGTAATGAAAACACCGCTGCTACAGAATTCAGTATTCAGAACGATGAAACCGCTCCGGGAGTGACCTTGTCGGCAGGAGACCTTACAGGAGGAGTTTACACAGTGACAGCACAATTCAGTGAAACCGTAAATGGTTTTGACCTGGGAGATGTAACCATCTCAGGAGGTACAGGCAGCGACTTTACAGTAGTGGATGGTGATACTTACACGTTCTCTGTGAGCTCTGCCAATCCTGCTGCTACGGTAGGTATTGCTGCCGGAGTGGCCACCGATGCTGCCGGGAACGGAAATACAGCAGCTTCACAGCTGAGCCTGGTCTTCAATAGCAGCCCTACAGGTGTCACACTGTCTAATGCTTCGATTGACGAAAACAATGAAGTAGGTGCCACTATCGGTAGTTTCAGCACGACTGATGCTGACGCAGCTGATACGCATACTTACTCTCTGGCCTCTGGGGATGGTGATACAGACAATGCCTCTTTCACTGTGGAGGGAACCAGTCTGAAAGCTGCTGAAGTCTTCGATTTTGAGACTAAACCGAGCTATAGCATACGTGTAAAAACAGATGATGGCAGGGGAGGTAGCTTTGAGAAGGCCTTCACAATCAGCATAGATAATGTAGCAGAGCCTGAGGTGATAGTGAGTGGAACGGTGGACTTTCCCGAAACACAGCTGGGAATTACAGTCAGCACTACCATCACCATCAGCAATATAGGAGAAGCTGCAGTAGAAGTGATTGCTTCTTCAGCTCCGGCAGACTTTTCAGTCACACCAGGCTCGGTGATCCTGATGGCAGGAGAGAGCAGACAGGTTAATGTAAACTTTACACCCACACAGGAAGCCACTTATTCAGGAAACCTGGTATTCACTTATAATGGGCAACAGGTTACACTTCCGGTCAGTGGTATTGGGGCGATTGTTACCAGTATAGATGATCAGTTTATTGACCCAGACGAGATCAGACTTTACCCTAATCCGGCAAGCGAGATCATAAATATCGACCTTTCCCAGGTACAGGCTCCTGTCCTGGATATTACCCTGGTAAATGCTTCCGGTAAGGCAGTGAATGGCTGGAAAGATTACCGCCAGAAACGGTTGTCTTTCAGGGTCAGTGATCTCGATAACGGCCTCTATATCATACAGTTTACCGATGGTAAGTCGGTAGTCAGGAAAAAAGTCATCATCAGAAAATAAGAAAATGAAACCATTCAATTACAGATATTTACTTTACACACTTTTACTGTTCGTTAGTCTGGCCTCGTGTAGGCCGGACGACCCGAACGGCCCCAGTATTCAGGACCTGACTTTCGAAAAACTGGAAGGCAACTGGACCTTTGGAACCAGTGGCAGTGTCACCTTAGACGGGCAGGATATTACATTGAACTACCCTGGATTTGCACTATCCTTTGCCGATGGTACCTACACCACCACCAATGCCGGAGACCTCTTCAGAGCATCTGGCACCTGGCAATGGACAGGAGAGGAAGCCACCAGCGTATTACTGGATACAGGGGAGGAGGTAAACATTATTGATCTCACAGAAACAGCCTTTCAGTTCTCATTTACCCATACAGGAACAGGAGGCACCGCAGCAGGTACTGCGGGGAACTATGTGGTAACGCTGGAGAAATAGAGCACTAATTAGGACTTTCAATGCGGAAAATGCTCCCCTTTAAGGGGAGCCCGCCTGCTGCGGGCAGGCTGTCCTTGAAAGGCTTTGAATTTAACGAAATCTTGCCGGACTGAGGGGTGGATACCTTCGCCCTTGTTGGTCTTCTTGACCAACAAGTACAGGTATATTCAAACTAACACCAGCCAGTGAAGCTCAGGCTATTCAGTTGTAGCCATCACGGTATACAAAGAGGGGTGAGTGTGGGCTATAATTCTTATTTGTTAGCCCTTCTTTCTTCCTACTATCTGAAAGTTATCTTCCTTATCAAGCTCCAGAAGCTGTCTCATCATGTGCTCAAAGTCGGAGCCTTTGTATTCATACAGGTTCTGGTTAACAACATTGTCCAATTGATAAAATTTGTTGTCAGAATCTACAAAAAGGCATGTATGGTCATTATGAGCGGTAGCAAAACAGACAAGAGTTTTATCGAGGCCATATTTGCTCATATTGGTAATTCCGTGAGGTGCTTTTAAAAATTCAACGAGGGTTAACGTCCAGTTGTCTCTCCGATAAGAAGAGATAAACTTAAGACCTCCAAACTCTTTGATTATTTGAATTGCATTTTGAATCTCGGGAGTGTTTGGGGGTTCGGACAGGTTAAGTTCGATGCTTCTGTTCTCATACCATCCAGCGTTTTGCAAGACATTTCTATACTTAAACTTTTCAAAATCGCTTCGCGATATATAACTATCCAAAACCACCTTTCTAAGGTTGTCCACCACACCTTTATCTTTATAATTGATTTGAATCAATTCAAAATAGAATGCTGCCCCAAGCCTGGACTCTAAATCAGAATCGCTATAGATCCAGGACTCAAAACCCTGAACATTCTCATTCCTGATTAGAAAATTTAGTATCCGGCTTTTATCAGCTTCGTGCATTGTTGGATTTTTAATGGCCAAGACTTTTATCCCCCTGTCAATCTTCTTTACGAGCAAGTGACAGCGATATTATGCTGTCTTAATAATGGCCCACTGGTGAAGGAAGAGGGGGCGAGAGTCGAGTAGTGAAGAATGCAATTTCACAAAGGCTTGTGGTGCGGTTTTACTGTTTGGTTAAGTTAATAGCAGTTCCACTGCCAAATCCATCATGACCATATACTGTCAATGGTAATTTAAATTCCCATCCTCCGGCTTTCCACCAACTTTCTGCAAACCACCTTTGAGTTATATCCACAATTAGATCTACAAGATTCTCCTCTTCATAACCAGTTAAATCTATCATAGGTAAATCTTTTACCTTATCAAGAAAAGGAATATGCTCGGTCAGTTCAGCTCTTAAGTAGAGTCCAATTGATAAAACACCGTCTCCATATTCATCTGGAAAAATTTCCACGCTACCTTCAATGACATCCTCTTTCAATGGGGTTTTCAGAAAGCTTTTAATTTCATTTATCAATTCATCAGAGTACCTGTCCAGCTCTTTTGTATATACCCGTTCTATTGCATCAATAGGTATTCCTTGGGGTAGTTTTTTCTGTTTATTCATTTTCTTGAATTACTTAATGAAGCTCGACACCTTTTCTATTTTTGCTGGTCTTCTTTATGGTCCTGACATCTATGCATTTGAAAATTGCCCGAGACCCGTGTAATAACCTACTCAATTATAATAAAAACATGACGATACTGGAACCATAGATGGCATTATGCCATCCAGACATTTACTTGCTCCTCAGATTTGATATAGCTCCTTTTTCTGAATAATTTCAATCTACCAGTAAGGTCTAACCAAAGCCTTAGAAAACTTTTCGTGCCAGGAGCCACCAACTTTTTAGTCATTACCTCAATTCAGTCCCCTGGCCCTGGGCTGACAGATGGACCCAGCCTGCTGTTGGGTGTTTTCTTCGGATTGATGGCGGTGATGGCCATCTACAACCTTTTGCTTTATTTCTCACTAAAAGACAGAGCCTATTTACTTTATGTGGGTGTTGTTGTTTTCAACATCTTAACTACGTTGGCTACCAACGGATTGGGAGAACAATACCTGTGGTCGTCTTATCCCGGACTGGATGCCAATATCTACGTCACCTTTGCGGGTCTGAGTATGGTCTTCTCGAGTCGTTTTGCCGCTGTATTTCTTCAGCTAAGGCAGTATCACAAAAGGTTGGATCAGCTTATGTGGCTTATTGCCGGTTTAAGTTTGCTGATGAGCCTGCTCACGCTCTTTTTCACGGTTAATCAAATTGTCGTCTTTGCCCGATGGCTGGTTCTGCTGTCCTTTCCTTCATATATCATTGCAGGAATAGTCGTTTACCGAAAAGGGTTCAAATCGGCCATCTTCTATTTGGTGGCATGGATCCCCTATATCCTGGGTATCATTGTTCGCACCATGCACGGGGCAGGCTGGTTGCCTTCCAACTTCTTTACAATATCTTCAATAGAGGTAGGTGGTGCCCTCGAAATTGTGTTGTTGTCCTTTGCTTTGGCCGATAGAATCAAAGGACTGCGGAAAGAAATTGCAGAAAAGGAGCTTGAAAAAGAGCAATTCAAAACCCGCCTGCTGGAAGAGCAAAAAGAACTATTGGAAGAGACAGTAGATCAGCGCACCAAAGAGCTGCAAGAGGCCAATGCCACCAAGGACAAGTTCTTTTCCATCATCGCTCATGATCTGAGAAGCCCGATGGTGGGGCTGCAGGGTACCGGTAAAAAACTGGAGTACTTTATAAGAAAGAATAAGCAGGAAAAACTGCTGGAAATGGGAGCCAGGATAGACCAGTCTATCGATCAGCTCAACCACTTGCTCAATAACCTTCTGAATTGGGCGGCTTCACAAACTGGCGGGATCCCGCATCATCCGGAAGATTTGGATGTGCAGCAGGTCATTAATGAGAACATAGAACTCTACAAAACCCTGGCCGAGTCGAAGGAGGTGACTCTGGTGGCCGAGAGCGAGCCTCAGCGCATTTTTGCAGATTTAAATACACTTTCGACTATTATCAGAAACTTACTGAGCAATGCCATCAAGTTCACTGTGCAAGGCGGCAAGGTAACAGTCAGAACATCATGTACAGATGAGGTAATTACTATTTCCATTCAGGATGAAGGCCCGGGAATTGAAAAGGAAGCGTTGAAAGCTTTATTCTCCGGATCGTCAAAAAGCCAAAGGGGGAGTGCCGGGGAAAAAGGTTTTGGGCTTGGATTAAAACTCTGTGAAGAGTTTACACAGATGAACGGGGGGGAATTATCCGCCAGGACAGTAGAGGGGGGAGGTTCAGTTTTCCAGGTAAATCTACCTGCCTGCTCTGACCCGGTTAAAAAAATATCAAAGTGAAGAAACAAAAGCTCCCAGCACAAAGAGTGGTAAGTCAGTTATTTATGAGGTTACTTAGCCAATGATGATATTCTCGTACATTGATAAGAGACTGGCATTGTCCTGTTTGCTTCTTATACTCTCTTTGCCGGTGCAAGGGACCAGTCGGGTGAATTTGAATGATGAATTAAGACAGTCCCTAAAGCAATTGCGGACTACCTCAGATAGCCTGCCTGCTGCAGCGCTGGAACGCTGGCAAGCTCTGGAAGGGGAGTACAACTTTGAAGAACTGGATGAAACAGAGCAATTGCTATGGCTCTGGACCAAGGCCAGTGTGAATCAAGCCAACTTCATCATTGGTCCGGCAGTGCTGGCTGCTGAAAAGCTCGATAGCCTTATGAACAAGTCAATCGATATTCAATTGAGCCGTGAGGATAAGACCAACATGCACCTTACGATTGGAGACCTCCAGGCCATGGCTTTTGATATTCCACAGGCGTACCTGTCATACGAACAAGCAAGAGAAGAAAGCAGGAAAACACAGGATTCTCTGTTATGGTGGATTACCTCAGACCGGAAGGTCCAAATGCTCAATACACTGGGCGATTATGACAGAATGAGCGATCAGTCCTTAGAGTTGATTCAACTGGCCGAGGCTTTGAAAGACAATGACAAAATCGCCCATTCATATCATTTTATGGCCAATGCCCTGAGGGGAATATCGGATTTTGACCGGGCTGAAAGGTATTATCAGAAGGAAATTGCCCTGTTGGAAACGATGAAGGACGATCTGGCTATGGCCTTTGCCCATAGCAATCTGGCCGGCTCATATTCATTGGCAAAGGAACACAAAAAGTCGGTGGAGCACTCGGAGATTTCATTGTCTATACTAAAGGAGCTGGGTCAAGAATTCTATGAAACCGGCATATGGATTTCAATGGGCAGGAGTCTTATCTACCTGGGAGAAACTGACAAAGCACAGCAAGCCTTGAACAAGGGAAACCAGATGGCACAAGACCAACAGTTTCAGGAGGCCATAGTTCAGGGAATGTTGGGTAATAGCGAGCTGTTAATTTACGAGGGAAAGCTAAATCAGGCTGAAGAACTCCTACAGTTGGCCCTGGATATCACTTATGAGTTTCCAATGCCACAAACCCGTAATTCAGGGCTTGAGGTGCTTATTAATCTGTATAAACAAAGAAGGTCGTTTGAAAGGGCCTTTGAAATACAAGCCATCAAGGCCACGCTTGAAGACAGCCTCATTGATGTCAGAAAGCAACTTGAGCTGGCAGAAATGGAGGTGAAGTACGAAACCCAAAAAAAGGAGAGGGCCCTCGAGAAAAATATAAATGAGCTGGTTTTACAAAAAGAAGCCAACAGGCGTCTGCTTACTGGTTTGCTGGCTGTAGCTCTGTTTGTTTTTGTCCTGATCCTGTTTTATACGAAAATCAGAAAGGCACGAAATCAATTGAGGTCACAGAATGAAAGTCTGGACATGCTTAACGCTACCAAAGACAAGTTCTTTTCCATCATCGCCCATGACCTGAGAAGTCCCATGATTGGACTACAGGGAGTAGGGCAAAAACTTGAATATTTCATTAAGAGAAATCGCCAGGAGAAACTACTGGAAATCGGGGGACAGATAGATCAGTCAATAGATCAACTGAATCACCTCCTCAACAACCTGCTGAATTGGGCGGTGTCTCAAACGGATGGTATACCCAACCATCCGGAGGTACTTTCGACTTACGACTTAATTCAGGAGAACATCCGGCTCTACCAGTCTCTGGCAGAATCTAAAGACATTGAAGTGATCTGTGAATCAGACCATGGCGCGGTGTATGCCGATCGCAATGCCTTTGCCACGATAGTCAGAAACCTTTTGAGCAATGCGATTAAGTTTACCCGGCAAGGAGGGAAAGTTAACATTAGAACTGAGAGCACCGACAATAGCTGCACTGTTTCCGTTTCAGATCAGGGGCCGGGGATTGATGCAGAACAATTGAAGGCAATGAAAGGGCATTTTAGTCCGAGTAAAACAGGCAGTGGTGGAGAAAAAGGCTTTGGCATAGGGCTTAGATTATGCAAAGAGCTGGCTGAGATGAATGGAGGTCACATCTCTATAAAAAATCTTGCTGATGAGGGAGCTTGCTTTAGCATTTTCCTTCCTAAAACCGTTGATTCTGCTTCTATGTCAGAGATCAAAGAGGGCTGAGTATTTATGGAGAATATGCAGTATGTAGCATGGGCCTGGCGGCTGTCAATAACTGTAATTGTATATTTTTAACCTGGCTTATAAAGAAAAATAAGTAATACCTTTTTGCACTCAGTCTTTTGCGGCCTGAGCTTGAAAATCAACCATTTCAGCCTAGATTTAGTGTTTTACAATACCTCACCCATTTACATGCGTCTATTTTTTTGTCTTATACTTTGTCTGATAACAAGCATGTCATTTTCATGGGAGTTTCAGAGCCCCGACAAAAACGGTCATGAGCTTGAGGTCTCCTATATCGTTGATCAATCAGACACTCTTTCATTGGACGATGTTCAAAACACCTCAATTCAAAACAGGTTTGATGAAAGCCCATTGACCATCTCCAACCTGGGGTATACACCTCATACCCACTGGTTCCGGGTGGTAGTAAAAGGTGATTTGCAAAATGAAACCTACAAACTGGAACTGGGGCATCCGATCTTGCAGTTCATCAGTCTGTACAAAAAGAACACCTTGGGCGAATGGCAAGAGTCCAGGGGAGGGCACGGGTATAATGCCGGTATCAAAGAGAACACGGCCTTAAATTTTGTTTTTGATGTGTCTCCCACAAATGCAAACAGAATCATCTACCTGAAGGTAAAAACCAGTTCTTCGTTTACCATACCCCTCTCCCTGCGTACGGTAAAAGGTCAACAGCGCTTTGATATGACTAGAAACATCTTTTTAGGAGTGTTTTTTGGCATAATGACCATTATGGTTCTTTATAACCTGATGTTGTACCTGTTTCTAAAAGACAGGGCCTATCTGTTTTATGTATTGGCTACCCTTTTTGGCATACTCACTTCAATGGTTAGCAATGGAATAGCTTATAATTATGTATGGAATAATGCCCCCCACCTGGATGGACATATGTTTTTGACCTTTGCAGGCCTGAGCATGGTATTCTCCAGCAGGTTCGCTTCAGACTTTCTGAATCTCAAAGAGCTGAGTAAAAACATTCACCGCTATGTATGGCTGATTACTTTTTTAAGTACCGTAATGGTGGTGCTGAGCTGGTTTTTAACCGAATTACAACTACTTGCTTTCGCTCAGCTATTGGTGCTTATCGCTTTTCCTTCTTATTTCTTTATTGGCCTGAAAGCCTATAGAAAAGGGTATCGGCCTGCACTGTTTTACCTTATTGCCTGGGTACCCTATATCACCGGTTTGGTCCTGGTAACTGCACAGGGTGCCGGCTGGATTCCCAGCACCATTATAACTTCCTATGGTATTGAAATCGGAGGGGCGCTTGAAGCTGTTCTGCTTTCTCTGGCACTTGCCAACAGAATAGGAGTCATGCGTAAAGAGCTCGCCAATAAGGAGTTGGAGAAAGTGCAGTTTGAAACGAAACTCTTGCAAGACCAGAAGGTAATCCTGGAACAGCAGGTCAATGAACGAACCAGTGAGCTTACAGAAGCTAACGCCACCAAAGACAAGTTCTTTTCTATCATCGCCCACGACCTGAGAAGCCCTATGATTGGACTACAGGGGGTAGGGCAAAAGCTTGAATATTTCATTAAGAAAAACCGACAGGAGAAACTGCTGGAAATAGGAGGGCAGATAGATCAGTCAATAGACCAGCTGAATCACCTGCTCAACAACCTGCTCAATTGGGCCACCTCTCAAACTGGAGGAATCCCTCATCACCCCGAAAGCTTTACTCTTCGGGAAGTAGTGGAGCAGAACATGGAACTTTATCAGTCGCTGGCCCAGTCAAAAGAGGTGCAGTTGATCAACAATACTGGCCATTTGAGTATCTATGCAGATTTGAATACCACCTCAACCATTATCAGAAACCTGCTCAGCAACGCCATCAAATTTACCGCTCCTGATAGTGCTGTTACCGTGGATGCTTGTCAAGAAGGTAGTCTGACCGTTATAGCCATTACCGATCAGGGACCGGGTATGGATGAAGCAACCCTTCAGTCAATCTTTAGCGACAAAGCAAAGTCGGAGGCCGGAAGCAAAGGCGAAAAGGGTTTTGGCCTTGGTCTGAAGCTCTGCAGAGAATTTGCGGAAATGAATGGAGGTACCATCACGGTAGAAAATAATCAGAGCAGAGGCACTACCTTTAAGGTGTGCCTGCCCGGTGAAGCTAAGGAAACCGTATAAAGGTTTGAGGAAGTACCGCATGAAACAATCACGCCTGTATATCATAGGTTTATGGACAATATCTGACCATTCGCGCTCATCTTTATCCCTGTCTGTACAGAGCAAACTATCTTACAATGACTAAGACTAATACCCAAGAGAGAGAAAATAGGAAAATGAACGTTTTGATTGTCGAAGATGAGACCAATTATGCGGATACGCTCGAAATGTTTGTAGATGAATTGGGCTATGAATTGGTCGGTATTGCAGCCCGTGGTAAAGAAGCCATAGAGCTTTTTAACGAGTACAATCCTGATCTTGTCCTGATGGACATCAACCTGGAAGGTGAGCTTACGGGCATAGATCTGGCTAGAATTTTTCAGGGCAGCAGGCCCACACCGATAATTTTTATTACCGCTTTTGATGACAAGGAAACCTTTGCCAGGGCCAAACAAACTGCGCCTTATGCCTACCTGATCAAACCCTTCAATCCTGAGGCGCTCCAGAGAAGTATGGAACTTGCTCTGCAGCATGCATTTGCAGATGGGGAACAGGTATTCGAAAATAATCAGGAAGTGATTCTGGCCTCCTCGTGCTTCTTTGTAAAAGATCGCAACAAACTTATCAAGATTAAACTGGATGAGATCCTCTGGGTAGAGGTGGAAGATAAGTATTGCATGCTTCACACCAGGGAGCGAAAATTCACGCTAAGACAGTCGCTGAAAGACCTGGCCGAAAAGCTGGACCCTGCACTCTTTGTACAGACACACAGATCGTATATCGTAAACGCAGCAGAAATAGAAGATATAGACCTAGGACTCTTTATTGTTCGGATCAATGGAGCAGAAGTACCATTAGGCCGTGCCCACAAAGATGAGCTGATTAAGCGGTTACAGATGCTGTGACCCGTCTGAAATACCCTTTTTGGGTAAACTGACCATTTGAAATACTTAAACTGAATACCATGAAAGAACTTCACGAATCCGACCTACAGATTGGAGACATTCTGATCTTCGAAAATCAGGACTTTGATGCGATGCATTTATGGAGTATCCTGAGAAATGACAAACACAGTTGGGAAGATAACATGTACTCAGCCGCCTTTTATCTACTCCTGTATCTTATTCCATGGTTTGATCCAGGAGATGAAGGTGATGACTATAAAAACATTTACCACGCAGCCATTTGGGGTAATATTGACCCCTTCAAAGGATCGGTTAGAACACAGCTATTTGAAAGCAAGATCGTACAGGCCGGCACCAGTGGCATAGGCTCAGCCCACCTTTATGATACCATGATCGGGCATGGGGTGAAGAATGTCTATGTATGCAGACGTAAAGAACAACTAACGGGATTTTTTGACAAGATAACCAAAGCAACCCGAGGTTTACATAATCAAACGGATATTCAATATTCATATGAGACGGCCTGGCTATTGGCTGTGATCTGCTCACTTCGATATTCCGATGGCGCCCTTTATGAAATGCTCAAGGCGAAACTTGGGAAAACAGGGGCAGACCTTATGGTGACGGCCATTCAAATGCTCATTAATAAGTATAACGATGAGCACCAGAAAGAAATGGTGGCTTGCTCTACTCTGGTGGGAATGATTTATAAAAATGCAGGCTTTCAATTGGCAATTGAGGATCACAAAGAGAAGAAAGATCCGGAAATTCATATGCCAGCCGCACTTGATTTTCGCGGATTTGATTGGATTCCAGGCTTCAAGACTGACACTAATATTCCGAAGGTAAATATCAAAGAAACTGTTGTCACACCGAGGCAATTGATGGAATCCCCGGATGTGGAAATTATAGGCTACTTTCCCTACAAAGGTTCTTAGCTTCACTTTAACGAAGCATTGCCATAGAGCCTGTCATGTTGTTAACTGACAGGCTTTTTTTGCCATAGACAGGTTTCCTTTCTGCCTCATGTTTGGCTTTTGTTATAGGTGTTAGGACTTATTTTATTCCTGATTTGTATATTATTTATTAATAATAAAATACCCCTCTGGTCCGCCTTAGGCGACCATTCCCCGGTCTCGTACATTCGCGACCCTCCACGGTCGTTCACGCACATTGTCCCCCTCAGTGCATTTAAATCATAGACTTTCATACTGATTTAAACTATGCGTGTATGTCCTTAAAGTCTAATATTCGAGTTTTTAGCTTGCTAATAATCATCGGTTTGGTGCTCATATCCGATCTCAAAGCAACCGGGAAAAAAAATTCCGCTGACCCTACGGTCACATCTATCGTGCGCCAAAGCCCTGCCGATGCTACTACAGATGCTGATGAGGTAACGTTTAGGGTTACTTTCAGTGATGATGTCAGGCGGGTGACCTCGGACGACTTTGCCTTAAGTGGAACCGCTGCAGCTGATGGAACGGTCGCATCGGTTACCGCGGTCTCTTCCAGTGTTTATGACGTGACAATCACAGGAATAGACAATTCCAGGGGTACTATCAATCTGGATATAAAAGGAATAGATGCCACAGGTAGTAATGACATTGCGAAAATGCCCGTACAACTGGATGCCAATTCCACTGCAGATATTCAGATTACCGATTCACCGGTCTTTGGTCAGTCATTCAGACCTGTTAACTCAGGGCTTCTGGTGGACGTAATTTTAAAGAACGGAGTAGGCCATAATTATAGTGGACCTGGTACGCTGGAATTGATTTCAGGTGAAGGGTATGGAGGTACAGTGCTGGCTACCGAAAACATACAAGTTACCAAGCCACTAGGCGAAAAAACCTACACTTTTAGTAACCCACCCCTGGTGAGTTCCGGTAGTACATATACGCTCAGGGTCAATATACCAGGGGCCCCTTCGTTGAGCACAGCCTTTTCAGCCCAGGTAGGAGCCGGCTATTCCGGAGGCTATTTATACCAGGCCAGTATTTTTTCCAGTGCTGATTTGTACTTCAAACTATACATTGCTTCCGGGGCTATCGAATCGCTGGGTACTTCTTTGCCTTCACCCGATGAAACCTTTATCATTTCTAACCCGCCCTCTGCAAACAATGTAGCTATCTCGGGAAACCTGAGTGTGGGTGAGCAATTGACCGGCACGTATGATTTTGCTGACCCAGTAGGAGGAAGCGAAAGTGGATCAACCTTTAAATGGTACAGGGCTGATGATGTAGGAGGAAACAACAAAACTGAAATATCAGGAGCTATCGCGAAGATATATACTATTACTC
This sequence comes from Roseivirga sp., assembly GCA_021404565.1. Classification (GTDB taxonomy): domain Bacteria; phylum Bacteroidota; class Bacteroidia; order Cytophagales; family Cyclobacteriaceae; genus Roseivirga. The sequence continues at coordinate 168,583 of JAAWWF010000004.1, forward strand.
AAGACGATATAGGGAGCTTTTTAAGCTTTGAAGTGACACCCTCTAATGGCACTGATACCGGGGTAGCAGCAGAAAGTACAGCTTTGCAGGTGGCCACTCCGGTCGTTATTAATTCTGTGACTCGTCTTACTCCGTCTGCTTCAGATATACAGTCATCCGTCAACCCGGTTTTCAGGGTTACTTTCAACAAAGGAGTCAGAAATGTAAATGCAGATGATTTTGTAGTCAATTCTACGGCAGGAGGAGCCATCAACACTGTGACTCCTGTAGATGAGCGTACCTATGATGTGACCATTAATAACCTGAATCATGCCGGTGGCACTCTTGGGCTGAAAGTAAAAGGCATAGACGGAGCAACAGGGACCAATAATATTACCGATATAGCCTATAGCAATGGTGCTGTTGCTCACCAGCAGACTACGGAAAATGACTACCTGAATCAGGATTTAATTGGTCAGTCATTTACGGCATCCAGCAATAATTATCTGACAGCCTTTACACTATTTCCCAGATCAGGTACACACTCTTTCTCTGGTACGGCCAGGCTAAGGGTTTTTCAGGGAGATGCTTCCGGTTCGGCTGTTTTGGGCAATGTGAATGCGGTATTATTCGAGGGTACAATAGATGTTTCTGGCAGTACTTCGGTATCGGGACAGACATTCACAATAGCAGAACCACCTCAGTTGAGCTCTGGTACCATCTACAGCATTGTACTCGACAATTTCACAGGTTCAGGCACAAGAGCATTCAATGCACATACCTCAGGTAGCCTTGCCAATGGAAGGGCATTTTTCACGAGTTCTAACAACAGCAGTCATGCCGCATTTGATTTTATGATTGATATTTTCGAAGGCAGCCAAACAGACGGTGATGCCTTGTTCGATTCGGCTCCAGGCACAAATGAAACTTATACCGTACTGGGTAATGCCGCACCAACTGCCACCAATGTCACCTTTACAGGTACCATATCAGTAGGTGAAGAGCTCACAGGTACTTATACCTGGGCAGATACTGATGCTGGAGATACCGAAAGTGGTTCTACCTTCAAATGGTACCGATCTGACGATAATGCCGGAAGCAACAAAACGGCAATACCCGGAGCTACATTGCAAACTTATACACTCACGAATGATGACAAGGCTAAGTTCATTAGCTTTGAAGTAACACCGAATGATGGTACCACGGCTGGAACTCCCGTAGAAAGTGCCTTGCAAGGAGCTGTACCTTCAGTGTCGGTTGCCTCAATTGTAAGGCAAACTCCAACAGATGCTACTACCGATGCCGACCAGGTGACCTTTCGTGTAACCTTCGATGCGGGCGTAACCAACGTGGACAAAACCGATTTTAATCTTTCGGGAACAGCCGCTTCAGACGGGACTATAAGTACCGTTACGGCAGCGAGTAGTACTGTTTATGATGTTTTAGTCACCGGAATCGCGTCTTCCAATGGTACTCTTGGTCTCGAGATCGCCAACGGAAACGATATTAAAGGTCCGGTGTCAGCATTGGAGCAATTGTCTACTACTAGTTATCGAACAGATTCTTACGTGAATCAGACTTTCGTGGCTCCGGAATCAGGCACAATGACTCACCTGAAGTTTTGGACAGTATCCGGGCCCTATAACCTGACATTGACCATTAAGAAATCAGGTACAACCATACACAGCCAGGGAGTTACCACTTCTGATGGTACTGGTACTCTGGAGCAAAATATTGCTTTAAGCACTCCGGTGGATGTTATCAAGGGAGATGCCTACGAATTCAGGCTCTCAGTGAATAGCGGTCACGCAAATTTCCGAATGGACACTTCTGATCCATATGCCGGTGGCCTAATGACCTCTGGTTTTGGAAATGGAACCCATTGGGATCTCACATTCAGCCTTTTAATTGCTTCACCGGAAACCGCAGGTTTGGCAGGTATTATCCCCACTACCGATGAAAGCTATACCCTTATTAACAATGTCGCTCCGACTGCCACCCCACCAACTTCACCGACAGTAACAGAGGATGATATCAATGTAGCCATTGATGACGATATTCAGATAAGCGATGCTGATGTAGCTGATATCCAAACAGTCACATTCAGCATAACAGGAGGGACGTTGAATATTGGGGAAGTAGACGTCACCTTTGGGGGAGAAGGCAATGGAACTGCCAGCTTTACAGCGGCAGGCTCCTTGTCTTCTATTAATACAGCCCTCGATGCGGCTACCTTTACACCCACGGCCAACCTCAATGGTGCTGGTGCTGGTATCATAAGCTTTGTATCCAATGATGGTCAGGCTGATTCCAATGAAGCCTCTGTTACGTTTGATATTTCATCAGAAAATGATAAACCGGTTTTTAGCTCACCATCTGTCACTACAGTAAACGACAATACCACCTATACTTACAACATAACGACTAGTGATGCGGATGGCGATGACGTGACCGTAACCGCTACGACCGTTCCAGGCTGGCTGTCATTGAATCAGAGTCAAAGAGGGGTGAGCACGTTAACCGGTACAGGGTTAAATAGATCTGGAGGTACCGGACCTGGTACGGGTGTGGCACAGGACGGTAGCCTTAATGAAGCCTCTTTTTCCTGGCCAAGTGACATAATTGTAGATGATCAGCAGAACATATACATACTGGATCGTTTTGAGGGAAAACTGAGAAAAATATCCAATGATGGAAATGTCACCACCATAGCCGGTAGTCAGTTTGGTACGCAGCTGGGTACCGGCACCAATGCTCAATTGAAATACCCTGAAGTTATGGCCCTTGGTAACAATAATCTTATGTATGTGCCATCAGGTTTTGGCCGCGATTCTGAAGATTTTATCAGGAAAATTGATGTTACTACCGGAGCTGTCACCGCTTTTGTCGGAGGGCTCAAAGGTGTTACCGGACTGGCCTATGATAAAGCAACAGACATTCTTTATGCTTCGCATAGTGGTTTTAATGGAGAGAGTGAAATATTGATGTTCGATACCCAGGGGAACAAAACCGTACTGGCAGGAAATGGTACCGGGTCTGCAAACGGTACAGGAACCGATGCCAGATTTTACTACCCAAGAGATTTATTGCTTGATGGAAATGGAAACCTTTATGTATCCGATCAGGGAAATAATAGTATCCGGAAGATTGAATTGGCCACTAAAGTGGTGTCGACCGTAGCGGGTGGTACCAGAGGCACAAATGACGGGACAGGTACAGATGCTCAATTTAGCGGACCTTTTGGTCTTGCAATGGATGCCGAAAGTAATCTTTACGTAGCAGATAGGTTCAATTATGCAATTAGAAAAATTGATCCGAATGGTGTCGTAACCACGGTTTCAGGAATTAAAGGAGAAAGTGCTGATTTAGATGGTAGCCTGGAAACTGCTAAATTTTATGACCCTGATGGCCTGACTATTGATGGACAGGGGAATATCCTTGTAGCTGACCAGTACACGAGCAAAATCAGAAAAATCAGCTTCACCAAGTCTCTTACACTTGCCGGTGATGCCTCAGGCCAAACTGCTGGTGATTATCCGGTCACGTTGACTGCTAACGATGGTAATAGTGGAACAGCTACACAAGTATTCAATGTGACTGTTGTAGATGTTACTGATCCGGTTTTGACGTCTGCGACTACCGCTAGTGATTTTGCAGAAAATGGAACTGGTACTGTATATATCGTGACAGGAACAGATACCAATGCGCTGACCTATAGCTTAGGTTCAGGCAATGATGAAGCTTTATTCAACATCGATGGAAGCACGGGTGTAGTTACCTTTAAAACTGCCCCTGACTTTGAAAACCCATTCGATCAGGGGGCTGATAATGCTTATGTAATTAACGTGATTGCCTCAGATCCTGCTGGCAATACGGCTAATCAGAATGTGACCTTTAGTGTAATCAATGTGAGTGATGAAGATCCGGTCTTTACTTCCACACCCGTCACTACAGTAAACGACAATGCCACTTATACTTATGACATTACGACAAGCGATGTGGATGGTGATGATATAACCGTGACAGCCACTACCAAACCCGCCTGGCTTTCATTAAGCCAGAGTCAGAAGGGAGTGAGCACATTTGCCGGTACGGGGCTAAACAGATCCGGAGGTACCGGACCAGGTACAGGTGTTGCACAAGATGGGAGTCTTAGTCAGGCCTCTTTTTCCTGGCCGACAGATATTATTCTGGACGATCAGCAGAACATGTACATTTTGGATCGATTTGAGGGTAAGCTGCGAAAAATCACCAGCGATGGGAATGTCACAACCATAGCCGGTAGTGAGTTTGGTACACAACTGGGTACCGGCACGAATGCCCAATTAAAGTACCCGGAAGTAATGGCCCTGGGTAATAACAATATCATGTATGTACCCTCGGGCTTTAGCCGCGATCCTGAAGATTTTATCAGGAAAATTGATGTTACTACGGGAGCTGTTACTGCTTTTGCAGGAGGACTCAAAGGAGTCAGTGGGCTTGCTTATGACAGAGCAACAGATATGCTTTACGCGTCACACAGCGGGTTTAATGGTGAGAATGAAATATTAATGTTCGATACCCAGGGAAACAAAACGGTTCTGGCTGGTAATGGAAGCGGGTTTATAAATGGAACAGGAACAGATGCGAAGTTTTTCTATCCCAGAGATTTATTACTGGATGGAAATGGAAACCTGTATGTATCTGATCAGGGAAACAATAGTATCAGAAAGATTGAATTGGCTACCAAAGTCGTGTCAACCGTGGCGGGAGGTAGTAGAGGGACGAATGATGGAACGGGCACCGATGCACAGTTCAATGGCCCATTTGGTTTAGCCATGGATGCTCAGAATAATCTGTATGTAGCGGATAGGTTTAATTACGCGATAAGAAAAATCGATCAGAATGGTGTAGTAACCACAGTTGCGGGAATTAAAGGTGAAAGTGCCGATTTAGACGGTGGTTTGGAAACTGCCAAATTCTTTGATCCTGATGGTCTGGCGATTGACGCACAAGGGAACCTCCTGGTAGCCGACCAGTATACAAGCAAGATCAGGAAAATCAGCTTCACCACATCTCTCACACTTGCTGGTGATGCTACAGGCCAGACTGCTGGGGATTATCCGGTCACGCTGACTGCTGCTGACGGAAATGGTGGCATGGCTACACAAACCTTTAATGTTACGGTAGTTGATGTAACCGCTCCGGCAAAACCGGTGATCATCGGTATCAGTGATGATACAGGTAGCAGTGCAACAGATGGTGTTACGAGCGATCGAAACCTGTTGATTCATGGAACGGCAGAGGCAAATGCTACTGTTGAGGTTTTCTCACCAGGAGGCTTAATCGGTACTGTCCAGGCTGATGTCAATGGTAACTGGACTTTGGATATTACACAGTTTACCTTGCCGGAAATCACATCGAATACTACGGTAGAAGCTATCGACCAAGAAGGAAATCGCAGTGTACCCAGTGATGGTTTTGTGATAGACATTGATTTTACCGCACCAGCTAAACCTGTGATTACAGGTGTCAGCGATGACACAGGCAGTAGCAATTCAGATGGTATTACGAGCGACCGAAATCTGTTGATCCATGGAAAGGCAGAGGCCAATGCCACTGTAGAGATATTCTCACCAGGAGGCTTGATCGGTACTGTCCAGGCCGATGGTCATGGCGACTGGACTTTAGACATTACACAGTTTACCCTACCTGAAATGACATCCAATACTACGGCAGAAGCTATTGACCTCGCAGGAAATCGGAGTGCAACCAGTGATGTTTTTATGATGGCTATTGATTTTACCGCACCAGCCAAACCTGTGATTACGGGTATCAGTGATGATAAGGGTAGTAGCAATACAGATGGTATTACGAGTGACCGAAACCTGTTAATCCATGGAACGGCAGAGGCCAATGCCACTGTAGAGGTTTTCTCACCAGGGGGCTCGATCGGTATTGTACAGGCTGATGTGAATGGTAACTGGACTTTGGATATTTCACAATTTACCCTGCCTGAAATGACATCCAATACTACGGCAGAGGCTATTGATCTGGCAGGAAATCGGAGTGCAACCAGTGATGTTTTTGTGATAGCTATTGATTTTACGGCACCAGCCAAACCTGTGATTACAAGTATCAGTGATGATACAGGTAGTAGTAACACCGATGGTGTAACGAGTGACCGAAACCTGTTGATCCATGGAACTGCTGAGGCTAATGCTGCCGTAGAGGTTTTCTCTCCAGGAGGAAAAATTGGTGAGACTCAGACAGATGCCAATGGAAACTGGACCCTGGATATCACGAGGTTTAACCTACCCCAGATGACAGCGAATATGACGGCAGAAGCTATCGACCTGGCTGGAAATCGCAGTACTGCCAGTGATATATTCACGCTTAAGATAGACTATACGGCACCAGTCAAACCTGTAATTACAGGTATCAGTGATGATACTGGAATTAGCACGACAGATGGTGTTACCAGCGATCGTAACCTGTTGATCCATGGAACAGCTGAGGCAGGTGCCGATGTTGAAGTATTCTCAACAGGAGGTGTGATTGGTATGGTTCAGGCCGATGCCAATGGAGACTGGATCCTGGATATTACGAGGTTTAACCTACCTGAGATGACAGCGAATATGACGGCAGAAGCTATCGATCTGGCGGGTAATCGCAGTGCTGCCAGTGATATATTTACAGTTAAAATCGATTTCACAGCACCAGGAGTATCCATTGCCATTGCCAATAATTCCGTGGCAGGTTATCTGATCACGGCTGTTTTTGATGAAGAGGTGAGTGGCCTTACATTGGCAGATATATCGGTAGCAGGTGGCACTGCCAGTGACCTGGTTGAAACGAACCAGACCACCTACTCATTCCTGGTAAATACATCCACTGGTTCGGTAGATGTTTCAATTAATGCCGATGCCGCTCAGGATGTAGCCGGCAATGGCAATACTCCTTCTAATCAACTGACACTGGGTCTACCGTCTAACTCTTCGCGAGAAGGTTTTACTAATCTTGAGAATGTCACACAAACAGAAGAGATCAGTGTTTATCCAAACCCTGCCAGCAAAGTGTTGACCTTTGACCTGTCAGAGCTTAGTGCAGAAGCAGTGGATATTTACATGTATGATGCAGCAGGAGTACCAGTGTTTATGTGTGAAGCATACAAAGAGGAAACACTGAGCATGGATGTATCTGAATACACCAGTGGCTTATACATCGTTCAGTTCTACGATGGTGTCCAGGTGGTGAGAAAGAAAGTGCTGGTTAAGAAATAATTACAAGGAAATTTAGAGCAACACCAATACACTATTAATGCTGGTTTTGATCGGTTATCTGGTTTCGTGTAATCCAGATGACCCTTCGGGGCCTGCTCATGGAAATTACAAATCGACCGGCCGCCTTGAGTGGACAAACAGTTTACATAAAGCAAAGCATGCCAAAGCCAGACGGCAGGTCAAACAGGTCTCACTCTGGAGGGATTTCCAGAAGAATACCCACCGGGTGAGATGAAGTGTTTTGTCAAAAGGTTAAAGAAATATCTTATTCCTTACAAATGGTCCGTTCACTTTGACTGGTCTGATGGTGGCTAACCTGAAACGCGAGTCTCCACCAGCGATCTGCATTCCTCAATTACAGCTGCGTGCTTACGTTGCCTTATAAAATCCAGGGACCTCGGTTGCTCCAGCAATTCCTTACAAAGCACAATTTTTCTATCGAGGAGGGTCTGTTTCTCGGCATTGGTCAGTGTGCAGAGACAAGTAACAGGGTAGAGGCCTGATATATCTATCCGTTCCCGAAGACTGCCCTTACCCGGAAAGTCCCAGGCCATCAGTTTGATCCCTTCACCGCTGGCATAGTCTATGGCATCACCCGTAAAACGTGTATTGGTCACAATCCAGCACTTATACTGCATTCCCGGAGCTTGCTTTTTGCGCAGCTGAGAAACTATATCATTGAAGCGGGAATGTACATAGAGCACCACCTTGATATCCGATTTATAGCCGGGCGTACGGTGGTGCTTGCATTCCACTATGTATTGTACCTCGTGGTTTCTCGCCCATACGTCTACTTCATGGCTCACGCGTTTCCCGCGCAATACAATTCCCGTTTCTGATTCAAAACCCTGGAAGCTAAACAAGTGAGCGATGTACTCTTCGAATGGAAAACCGGTAGGTCCCAGCTCCAAAATCGCTTTTTTCAACTTATATCGCGCAGCCAGTTGATAAGAAGCATGCCGTAACAATTGAAAAGCGCGTTTGTAAACAAACTTTGTAGTGAGCTTTTCAGGATGAATATTTGCAATTTCTTCTGTAATGTTTGCTATCAATTCGGGACTGGCCCCGGAACGGAATAAAGACCTTTCTAATTTCTCAATAGAGAAGGGAACGAGCTCTCCGGTAGACTTACGAATCAGCAATTTATTCATCTTTTGCAAAGTAGTGAAACCCAAAAAACTTCGCTACTTTTAAATGAGTGTACGCCATCGTTGACATCGAAACTACAGGAGGATCTGCGGCTTATCACAAGATCACAGAAATTGCCATTCTCATTCATGACGGAAAAAGAGTGGTAGACGAATACCAGACCCTCATTAATCCAGAACGAGGCATCCCAATTGGCATCACCACGCTTACCGGTATTTCCAATGAAATGGTGGTCGATGCACCCCGTTTTTATGAGGTGGCCAAAGAGATTTTCCAGATGCTGGAAGGCAACATCTTCGTAGCACACAATGTCAATTTCGACTACTCCTTTATCAAGAAAGAATTTCAGGACCTCGGAGGGAATCTGAATCTCAAAAAACTCTGTACGGTACGCCTCTCAAGAAAAATCATTCCTGGATTCAAGTCTTACAGTCTTGGCCGGCTTTGCGATGAATTGGGTATTGCCAATCATGCGCGCCACCGTGCCATGGGAGATGCTAAGGCTACAGCGGAGTTGATGACCCTGCTGGTGGAAAAAGATGATAACGATCAGATCGGGCGTTTTCTTAAAAGAAACTCGCGAGAAGCCGATTTACCGCCTTATCTGCCCAAAGAAACCTTTGAAAACCTGCCTGATGCTACAGGAGTGTATTATTTCCATGATGAGCACGGCAAAATTCTTTACGTAGGCAAAGCCAACGACATTAAGAAACGCGTTCGCAATCACTTCTCCAGCACAGACGTAGTCTACAAGCAAGGGCTCAAAGACAAGCTCTATGACATCAGCTATGAAGTTTGCGGAGATGAGATGATCGCCTTTTTGCTGGAGTCCTCGGAGATTAAGAAGCATTTCCCACCCTTTAACAAGGCTCAGAAATTCACTACAGCTAAGTACGGCTTGTATCACTACGAAGACGGTAGGGGAAACCAGCGTCTGTCCATCGGAAAATCTTCCAAGGGACACGTCCCCCTGATTAGCTTTACCTCATTCGACAGGGCTCGTAACTACCTGATTACCCTGGTAAAAACCCATGAACTGCATCCTGAGCTTTGCAGCTTGCCAGCTACCATGATGCAGTATTTCGGCTACTCTTTCAAAGAAGATACAGAGGAGGGAGATGAGTTTAATCAGCGACTACTACAGGCCATTGAAGCCATCAAAGCCGATTCACAAACCTATTGCCTGTTGGGAGTAGGACGCAGTCAGAGCGAAAAATCAGTAGTACTTATTGAAGATGGCAAGTACAAGGGCTTTGGTTTTTACGAAGAAGATCAGCAGTTTGAAACCGCAGCCTCTGTCAGAGATATTATTCAAGAATACCCTGATACACCTGACGTACAGCGGATTATCAATCAGTTTATCGAAAAACGCCAACGCATCCAACTGGAAGTTTCTCCTGAAGAAGGAATGCTCTTCTAATTAGTCACTCCTGTCATTACTTTCCTGCTAAGGGAGATATTCCGCCTTCATTGGTTTTACTGCGTTCAGGCCATTCTTCCGTTAACCACTATTGATTATTGACCAGTCAACCAATAACCTGCCGGGAAAGCTATATAAGCCAATGGTCTTAACGCTGCTGGTTAAATACATAACTACAGCTCCAGAAACAGTTCTCAATCACTTCGCAATGCCTTTACAGGGTTAGCCACCGCAGCCTTAATAGACTGGTAACTTACCGTAAGCCAGGCCACCATCAGCGCAAGCAGTCCTCCGAATACGAATACAGTAGGGCGGATACCCTGGTAATAAGCAAAGCCCTCAAGCCAGCTACGCATAATAAGTACGGTGACAGGAACAGCAATGACTACAGCCAGTAGAATGAGCTTATTAAAGTCCTTTAACAGCATAAACACTACGCTGGCAGAAGAGGCGCCTAATACCTTGCGCACCCCGATTTCTTTCACACGATTCCCCACAATGTAAGCGGCCAGTCCGAAAAGGCCCACACAGGCAATGACAATGGCAATGGTTGCAAAAACCAGAAACAGGTAGCCGGAACGTTCTTCCGTATTATAAAGCTGCGCCAGGTTCTCATCCAGAAACTCAAATGACAACGCTGAGTTGGGTACCATTTCATCCCAAATGCGCTCAATAGAGCCTACAGTTTGTTGCAGGTTATTCGACTGTACCTTCACAGGAATAGAACTGACAAAGGACTGTGCGCTCTGGTCACTGAAAATTGCCAGTGGCGTAATTTCCGTATGTAATGAGCGGTAGTTATAGTCAGCCAGGACGCCTACCACCGTATATACCCTGTTATTTTGAGGGGTAGCCGCATTGATGTTGGAGATGCGCTGACCAATAGGATTGCCCTCTATACCCAGGGCCGCAATGGCTTTCTCATTGAGGATCAGGCTGAGCGAATCCTGAAACTGCAGGTCAAAACCTCTGCCCTCCAGTACATTCATATTCATAGTAGCAATGAAATTCTCATCAAATACGGCACAATTAAGCGCTACATTTTCTTCGGCTCCGGCTACCCTGAAAGATGAACCAAAGTAAAAACCTGTACCCGGCATAGCACTGGTAGAGGCTACCATTTGCACACCCGACACATTCATTACCTCATCTTTAAACGTTTTCAGATTCTGTAAAGAAAAAGCCTGCTCAATCACCAGGGTATTCTCCCGGTTAAAGCCCAGCTCTTTGTTCTGTAAAAACTTCATCTGATCATTAACAATCAGTGTACAGCAGATCAGCACGATTGAAATCCAGAATTGAAAAACAACAAGGCCATTTCTGATCCAGGTACCTCGCTGACCCGAGATGATTTTGCCTTTAAGTACCACTGCCGGGCTAAAAGAGGAGAGCACAAAAGCAGGGTAGATGCCGGCAGCTACACCGATGAAGACAGAGAAAATGACAAAACCTGGTATAAAGAATGGATTGCTGAGCAAGTCAAACTCGATCTGCTTCTGTGCCAGGTCATTAAAATAGGGCATGGTCATATATACCAGTCCTATGCCTATTAGGGTACCCAACACTGAGATGAGCATGGATTCTACTAAAAACTGGGAGATCAGCTGCTTTTTGAAAGAGCCCAACACTTTGCGGATTCCTACCTCTCTCGATCTTTCGGTAGAGCGGGCAGTGGCCAGGTTGATAAAGTTGACTGCTGCCAGGGCAAGCACAAATACAGAGATGGATACAAAAATATAGATGTAGGTAATGTTACCATTGGGTTCAAACTCTGCCTCTAGCTGAGAAGTAAGGTGAATATCTCTGACAGGTTGAAGGTAATAATGATAGCCATTCCCTGAAGCCTTAAAGTCGGCAAAGCTGATTCCCTGAGAACGCTCTATTTGTCCCGCAGCATAAATATCTACGATCTCTTCCATTCGGGATTCAAAGTCGATATGATCGGTGCCCTCCTGCAATTGCAGATAGTTGTAAACAGAAAAGTTTACAAAATTTGGTTGCTGCAAAAACTGTAAAGACTCCGTATTGATCAGCAGGTCGTAATGAAAATGGGTATGCTCCGGTACATCTTCACTAATACCTGTTACGATCAGATCGCCAAAACCACCTTTGAGAATTTTACCAATTGGGTCTTCCTGGCCAAAGTATTTTATAGCCGTGCTTTCGGTAAGAATCACGGCATTTTGAATATCAAAGACTTTGTCCGGGTCTCCTTGAACCAGCTCAATCCCGAAGATGTCAAAGAAATTGGGATCAGTTCCCATAAAATCCGACTCCAGGTAATTCTGGTCCTCGTATTGAACGTTTACATCATTCAGCGATTTCCATAAACGGATAAAATCAGTGACTTCGGGGAAGTCTTCTTTGGCCTGTTTCGCCATGTTGGCCGGGGTAATGGCATAGTGTGATACATGGTCAGGGTACATTCGATCCAGCGCCAGACGATAGAGATTCTGACCATTCGGATGATAATTATCATAAGAGGTTTCACTCTGCACAAACAGCAATATCAGCGTGCAAACAGCGATACTTACCGCCAGACCACCGACATTGATAAAAGTATAAAGCTTGTTTTTCAGGAGGTTACGTAGAGCGATTTTGACAAAATTCTTGAGCATGACCTTATTAGTTTGAAACAAAAAAATACGTAAATTAATAGACGTAAACTAGTGGTTAACCGTTCACGTAATTGTTAATTGATAGACACACATTGTGAAACAATTTCGCCTGATTCACGATTAATAAAGAAGTTAAAGCTAACTACCGTAACAAGACCCATGAAAAGGACAAAAGAAATAGGAGAGAAATTATTGAAGTATGCTGAGGAGCGATTCCCGGAGAGTTCACGCAAAACAAAGCAACTCAGAAAATATGTGAAAGACATCAGAGAAGTAAGTGGAGAGCTTATACTTTCCAGCTCCCTGATGGCCAGCCACAAGAAGATTTTTGTAGACCCCTCGCCAGAAGCTTAATACTTTTTCCCATCTGATGATGAGTAAACTCAGATGGTATTATAAGGCCGATAGAATCTATTGGCAGGCTTTTCTGTCTAATTTTATATGCAAACACCTGATATCGGGTGTTTTTTTTATGTTAGTAGGGTGATTCGGTGTTTACTGGTAATATAGATATGGAACAAATCTTAGTTTGCCCATTTACTTCTAAAGCCTTAGTTCCGTTGAGTGAAGATGAGCTCGCGACTATTAATAAAAGAATAGAAAGAGGGGAGTTGTACTTCCAAAGTGGCGTACCAGTCTGCTTCCCACTTCAAAAAGCGTACATTTCCATGCACAGAGTTTATGTGTATGCCGACATTGACGGGATTCTACTGATGAGCAAAGAAACTGCCATTGTTGAAAGAAACCGTATAGAGAATCCTCTGATAAGGGTTTCAGAAACTGAGGTGAATGAGTTTTATCAGCAACTTGGTCTTAGCAGAGACGGTGTTTTGCTTCCACCTAAGGCTGAATTGCCAAATGAGCTGATGTTGGATGAAGATCAGCTCCGTAGTCTCTTTTCTATGTTGAATAAAGAAGGACATTGTTTGGTTACGTCCGGCACAGCTCAGGTAGATGAGCTTCATAATCTGGTTTTTGGCACCAACTACCAGACCCACATTCATATAGACCATGATATTAACAGGTTAAAGATGGTCAATGGAAAACTTGGAGCTCATACTTACTATGTATTCTGTGATGCTGAAATAATGCCCTTTCACAGTCATTGTGTTGATGGTTACTTTTCCTTTAATCCCATCATGATGGCCTCGAAGGAGGTTCAGAAGGAGTTGTATTTTTCACTGAAAGACGCTCTCAAACCAGCGACAGTCGGTATCTGCCTTATTTGTGATGAGGACCGGGATTATCTGCAGGCCTTTTATAAATCAGATGTTTTATCAGGCAGACTAAAACCCTGGAAGAGGTGCACTCTACCAGCATTCCATTTTCAAAAAACAGAATACCGAACACAAAATCATATGGGTGCTATTTCCAATAAAAGGTCGTTTGGTAGTCAATTCCTGAAAGCTTAGTCAACCAAAAGGAACAATAAGCCCGTAGTAATAGTTAAAGAATCAAATTGAGAAGGATGAAAGCGAAAATTATACTTTGTGCAGGTCTTATGATAGTGTTGGTGACCAGCGTGCTGTCTGTAAGAGGAAGCCAGCTGGAAGCTCAGGATCAGGATAAAGCAAAGCAGGAGGCTAAGTATGAGATAGAACTGACGGAAGCAGAGTGGAAGAAACGATTGACAAAGGAACAATTTCAGATACTGAGAAAACAAGCCACCGAGCGTGCGTTTACCGGTGAGTACGACAAGTTCTTTGAAAAAGGTACCTACTATTCTGCAGCTACACTTGAACCGGTTTTCAGCTCAGAAACCAAGTATAACTCAGGAAGTGGATGGCCGGCTTTTTATGCTCCAATTACTGAAGGGGCTGTGAAACTGATCAAAGATACCAGCTATGGCATGGTAAGATGGGAAGTGGTAGACAGCAAGAGTGGTTCACACCTGGGGCATGTATTTGAAGATGGTCCTAAGCCTACAGGTCTGCGTTATTGCATCAACTCAGCGGCCATGATCTTTGTTCCTGAAGGAGGAAAGCCACCCGTATTTAAAAAAGACATCAACTAGTTCTGTTGACGAAAATAATTACTTAACATTGGCCTGTTTTTCAGGCCTTTTTTATTTTCCAATATGCAAGAACCACAACCACTTAATAGCGTAGCAGAATTCCACAAGACATTCAAACATCCTATTCTCGATACTCCGCAAATCCCGGCAGCAAAACGCTGTGAGCTCAGAGTATCACTGATAGCTGAAGAGCTCAAAGAACTGGAGGAAGCCATAGCGGCCAATGACCTGGTAGAAGTGGCAGATGCGCTTTGCGATATCCAATACGTATTGTCTGGTGCGATACTGGAATTTGGAATGGGTGACAAGTTCAAAACCCTTTTTGACGAGGTGCAGCGTTCCAACATGAGCAAAACCTGCAAAACCATGGAAGAAGCCGAAGCTACCCGGGCTCACTACCTGGCCAAAGATGGTACCGAAAGCTATGTGGAAGAGTCAGATGGTCATTTTCTGGTATATCGCAAGGGTGACAATAAAACCTTAAAATCAGTAAATTACTCTCCGGCCGATCTGAAAAGCATTTTGTCTGACAAAAGCTGAAAACCATTCTGCTCTACAGGTCGTTGCAGCTAACAAAGATTAAGACTATGAAACTGCGATATTCTGTATTTACTATCCTCCTAAGCCTGACAATGTTTGCCTGTTCGCAGGCCCTGGGTCAGGGAACGGATGAGGTTGATAACTCCAAAAGACCAGCCGGTACTGAAATTGCCACCTTTGCGGGCGGATGCTTCTGGTGTACCGAGGCTGTTTTTGAAAGAGTAATTGGCGTGAAGGATGTATTCTCAGGTTATACAGGAGGCCCTCAGGAGCATCCGACCTATCGTCAGGTAAGCTATGGCGATACAGATCATGCTGAAGGAATTCAGATCTATTACGATCCCAAATTGGTTACCTATAAGGAGTTGGTAGAAATTTTCTTTGCTACGCATGATCCTACTCAGCTCAATCGTCAGGGGCCGGATAGAGGGAGACAGTACCGCTCTGCCGTGTATTATCACAATGCCGAACAAAAGAAAATAGTTGCGGATCATATGACCAAGCTGACCAAATCGGGTAAATACAGCAAGGACATTGTAACAGAGTTAACAGCCTACGATAAATTCTGGGTGGCTGAAAAGTATCATCAGAACTATTATGAACTCAACCCCGGCAACGGGTATGTAATCAATGTAGCAGTGCCGAAAGTTAAGAAGTTCAAGAAATACTTTCCGGAAAAGCTCAAGCCTGAATATGGTGGTGGAGGGCACTAGCCGGTAGCCTTTTCGAGTTCTCCTTCATAAGCATACGGAGATTTTGCTGCAGTCACTGGTGAGTAATTGGTTGATTATTAATTAGTTATTAGGACTGGAGGGGCAAGATGTCAGTGGGAGGTAAATTCCCGTCAGCACCGAATAGGTCAGACGGATGAATCTCACACGGGCTGGTTATTAAGTTGATTAGTAATTAGCAGACCAGCAAGTGAGCTTATTCACCATCTGGAAAGCCATAGATGGTAGTATGCATTCTCACAATCTTCCATTGGCCGCCATGTTTTTCCATCAACCGTGTTTCTCTCTTCAGGCCTCTTAGTGAGTCGTATTGTTCAAAACTCACCCAGGCCCCTTTATCATATAGCCTTATTTCAATTTCATCCAATAAATCGGGTACTGGTTCCGGCTCAGGGTGCATTTGGATATAATTTTTGCCAAAGCTACGGATAGCGGCCCAACCCAGTGTTTCTGAAACCGTGCTGTCTGTAAATATCATATAGCTTTTGGTGACATAGGGCTCATGTACCCACTTGTCTGCCCATTGATCGTAGTCCCTCGTAAAAAATGCCAGGGTCTCTTCGTTCAAAGTATTCAATATGGTTTCATACTCAGTTTCAATATCGCTTTTTTTCTTTTGGATCAATTGATAACCCAATACACACATCAGGCATAGCAGGGCCAGAGCAACGCAACCAGAGACAAGATCTTTCATGAGGTTTTTTTGCATAGTTAAGGTGGCTCCCTTTAGCAAAATTGTATAAAAGCGAACAGTCTTATGCTTTTAAGAAATACTGATTGATAGGGTGGTTCTGAAGGTGGTAATCAGAAGGCTTGAAACCTGTAAAAGCCTTGAATTCTCTGATAAAATGTGACTGGTCATAGTAACCCGCATCGTAGGTTACAGAAGTGAAGGGCACTTCAGGTGATGCAGTCATTTGATGCAGTGCCTTTTGAAAGCGCGAAATCCTTTGAAGCTGCTTTGGTGGAACACCTATATTCTCCCTGAATATCTTCTGTAAATATCGCTGAGATACATTGAAGGTGTTTGCCAGCGAATTTAAGTCCGTTTCTTCCTGTGCGTTCAACAATCTGTCAGACGAATAGCTGGCAATCTGGTCTTTTAGTCCCCTGGATGAGTTTATGGACGATTTTTCGAAATACCCATTGAGGACATTCAACAGACCGTGAATGTTGTTGCCGGATAAATATTCCCCAACCGAATCAATAAAGTTCTGATCAAAAACCAGCTCTAAGGGAATCGTCCTGTTGGTAAACTTATTGGCCGGGATATTTGAGAACCTGGAAAAACCATGGGGTGTAAACCAAATGCCAAAGCTTTTGCCCTTGCCGGTTGCTCTTACTTTCAGTGGTTGGGTGATTTGCCCAATGAGCTTGGCCCAGGTTTCTTTCTGGTCATCCTTATAGAAGTCCAGACCAATATTGAATACCATTTCAATGCAGCCATCTGCAAAAAAGACATCCCGGGTAGACACTCCAAAATCTCCTTCAGCCAGGTAGTACTGATGTATATAAGGTCGAAGTACGGTTGTAGGAGTGAACCTTTGGATTTTCATGGAACCGGTTGACTATGCGTTTTTTATGACAATTTAAACTTTCTCCAGCACTTTGAGCGTCTTCTTTCCACGGCTTTTAAATCCGGCACTACCATAAGGCAATTGGTCTTCAATGGCATATTTAAGTTCATCCTTAAGCTCCGGTACCTTTTTAACAATGCCCAGAAGTACGGTCATAGAGAAAACTTTGATGGCAACAGGCTCTTCTATAGAAGTAAGGTAATTGAAGCACAACTCGGCAAGATCCCCCCAATGTGCTTCAGGCACTTCAATTTCCTGCAAAAACCTTAAAGTATTACGTTTGGAGGCATCATGGATGTCTGGTTTTTTCAGGTTCTCCACCATTTCCGGCAGGTAGGGCATCACTATTTCGGGGTGGAGTCTCGAAACATCGCCTACCACCCAGGCAGCTCTTTGGATCACTCTATACTCGTCATATAAGAATAATTTCATCAGCTTGTCAAACCGTTCACGGTCTGAACCAATATAATTGGCGATAAGAGTCGTATTTTCTTTGGAGTGGGTCGTTAACAATTGTTTTCTCAGGTCCATCTTATTACAAATAAAGGAAATTTAGCATCTTTAAACCCGGTCAAAAACCGGTCGTCCATGGATATTGTCTTAATCATTTTAGGGTTGATTTGTGTAATAGTAGGAATACTCGGTTGTTTCCTGCCCATTATTCCCGGCCCACCCATTAGTTTTTTAGCCCTGATGCTCGTCCACTGGACAGAAAGGGTAGACCTTGACTCGAATACGCTTTGGCTTTGGGGATTTATCATGGCGGCTGTTACCGCATTGGATTATGTGGTGCCCGTGTATGGCACCAAGAAGTTTGGAGGCACTAAACGCGGGGTTTGGGGCAGTACCATCGGGCTGGTCGTAGGGCTGTTTTTCTTTCCACCATTGGGTATTATCATAGGCCCTTTTGCCGGGGCTTTTCTGGGTGAGATGAGTGCCAGTCCTGATACAAAGAAGGCCCTGAGGTCTGCGTTTGGCTCATTTTTGGGCTTTTTGGTAGGTACACTGCTCAAGCTGATTGCTTCAGGGTGGATGGCCTGGATTTTCTTTTCTGAGGCATGGGGAATCATTACCTGAAGCTTTGATCAGGCGCCTCCTCTATATCCTCTCTATAAGCTGGTGCCTGCCCCTGGCTGCACAAAACGATGTAGATAGCCTAAAGTACATTCTGGATAATTACAAGTCAGTCGATACGGTCCGGGTCAACCTGCTCAATCAGATTGGTTATGAATACTGGATCATCGATCCGTTGAAATCTGACGAATACGGAAATCAGGCACTTACACTTGCCCGCAGGCTTGCATTTACACCGGGGGAAGCCTTTGCACACAGGGTTATCGGGGTAGCGCATTGGACACGCGGCAATTATGAGTTAGGCCTTATTGCACTGTTAAAGTCTCTGAATCTTTACAAAGAGCTTGGTGATCGACTGGGAGAGGCCAATTGCAATCTGAATATTGGTCTTATCTACAGCGATCAAACCAACTATGACCGGGCATTGGGATATTTTATGGAGGCGATTTCGCTTTTTGAACCCCTGGACAGGAGTGACAGAATAGCAACCAGTTATAATAAGGTAGGAGAACTGCTTACTTATCAAGAGAAATATACACAGGCATATGATTACCTGATTAAGGCCCTCAATATCCACCAGGGAAACGGATTTGACTATGGTATTTCCGAATCCAATAACAGGTTGGGGCAGCTCTTTATACGGCAGGGTGAGTTTGATCGTGGTTTGGTTTACCTGTTTAATTCATTGGAAATCAGCAAAAAGATCAACGACCAGGAGGGAATAGCCCGTGATTATGAGAACATAGGAAACGCTTACCTGCATAAAAAGAATTTCAGTGAAGCAGAAAAGTACCTGAGCCAGGGAGAGCAAACAGCAAAGGAATTTGGCTCGAAGCGCTGGCTCAGAGATATTTATCAGGACTTTAAACACTTATCACTTTCTCGAGGGCAGTTGCAGGAGGCCTTGCGCTATTCAGATCTCTATATGACGATGAAAGACAGCCTCTTTAATGAGCAAATGGCCAACAGGATTGCGGAGCTGGAAAAGCGCAGTGAAATTGCCGTTAAGGAAAAAGAGCTGGAAGCAATAAAGCAGGAGAGGCAACTGCTGGAAGAAAAGGACAATCTTAACAATACCCTTAATGTCGTATTTGTGGTAGCCATTCTCTTATTGGCCATTTCTGCCTACCTGGTAATCAACCGGCAGCGTCTGAAGATTAGAAAGGACAAGGACCTTTTTGAATCCAAACAGGCGCTTTCCAAGGCTGAATTGGCGAATTCACAATTGAGGCAAGCCGAACTCCGACAGGAACTGGAGTTTAAGAACAAGGAACTCACTTCCTACACGATCAACTTCATCAGGAAAAACGAAGTGATGGAAGAGTTGAAACTGTCTATTCAGGCCATCAAAGCCGCTGCAGACAGTGAGACGGCCAATAAACTGAACAAGCTGAGCCATACAGTAGATAATGCCCTGGACGTAGACAAAGACTGGGAGGATTTTAAGCTGTACTTTGAGAATGTCCATAAGGACTTTTTCAGAAACCTTAAGCAGAAATATCCCGAACTGGGCAATAGTGAACTAAAGCTTTGTGCCCTGCTGAAGCTCAACCTGAACATGAAGGAAACCGCAGCCATCATGGGTATTTCTCCCGAGAGTGTGAAGACCGCCAGGTATCGATTGAGAAAAAAAATGAACCTTAAAAAGGAAGATTCCCTGACAGATTTTGTCATGTCAATTTCCTGATACCTCCATGTCTACCAAGCTTATCTCAAAATAAGCCTTATTTTAGCATAGGCGATGTTTTTTGCCATCCTGTTCACCTATTGTTAACCTGTTTCAGAACACTGTCAACCTTTGGTATTCCAAAAGAATGATTGTCTCTGCTAAGCCTTTTCTACTTTTGAATTGTCTGAAGGACGCAGCCTTTTTGAAAAGAGCTGTGTATGGTGGGTAACTCAAATATTAATCTTGACACTATGAAACTTATAAAATCTGTTCTGGTCCTCTTCTTACTCATCGTGGTTATGTGGAGATGTACCTCCGAACAGGAGCCTATTCCGGATGATTGTATTGCCAATGGCGTTCTTCTGGTACTGGACACAAAAACTGATGCCAATTGTGGACAGACAGATGGTAGCATTATAGTAAATGCGACCGGTGCCGGTGGGAGTTTCACCTATACGGTGAATGGTCAGTCTGCCGCAGCTAATGGTACTTTCCAGAACCTGGCTGCCGGATCTTATGTAATTGTAGCCACAGAGGCAGGAGGTTGTACCGCTGAGCTAACTGTGGAGGTACTCAACGCTGATGGGGTGAATGCCACCATAGAAACCAGTGTAAGTAACTGTGACAGCCCAACAGGTAGCATTACAGTAAGCGCAACCGGAGGAGCAACGCCTTATGAGTATAAGCTGGATGATGGTTCCTTTGGAAGCTCAGCCACCTTCAATACAGTTGCTGCGGGAGACTATGCGGTAACGGTAAAAGACGCCAGTGGCTGTGAAGTAACCTTGCAGGCCCAGGTAAAATCAGATGTGACTTTTAGCCAGGTCAACGACATCATACAGACCAATTGTGCCGTATCAGGCTGCCATGCTGGTAATCAGGCTCCGGATTTCAGAGTGAGCACGAATATCACGGGTAGCGCTAACAGAATTCAGATCAGAACCGGTGCCAAAACGATGCCGCCTCCATCGAGCGGGCGAAGTCTTACCGATGCTGAGATTGCAAAAATTGCTTGTTGGGTAGCCGATGGTGCTGCTGGAAGCTAATTAAACTATATAACTATGAATAAGAAAAGACTTTTATTAATCGCTGTGGTCATTGCCGGCATAGCAGGTTATTTTGTCTGGGCTAATTTTTTGAAAACGGCCCCCTCTATGTCAAGGCTCGATGCCGATTATAGAGTGAATGCAGTAGAATTTTATGCTGAATTTGATGAGAGCGAAGAAGCTGCTAACGTCAAGTATCAGAACAAGATTGTCGAGATAGTAGGAGAGGTAGAAGGCTTAGACGTATCTGAGGGCAGTTTGCCAGTAATTACACTGAAAACTGAGGGCTTTGGTACCGTTAAGTGTACCATGGAATCTCAGCTTTCGAGTGATGAACTGAATGACATCCAACTCAATTCCAGCCTGGTGATCAGGGGAGAAGTTCAGGGCATGCTTCTTGATGTACTGGTTGGTCGATCCATTGTAATTGAACCTTCCTGATTTTTAAAACCAAAACGAATCAAAAAAATGAAACCAATGAAAATATTTTTAGTACTCGCTTTAAGCCTGAGCTTTCTCTCTGTAAATGCCCAGGACCGTTACCTAACCCGCTCAGGGCACATCAAGTTTTTCTCAACTGCACCGCTTGAAGATATCGAAGCAAATAATTACAAGGTGCTGTGCATAGTAGATCTGAGCAAGGGACAAATCGCAGCTGATATGCTTATCAAGGCATTTGAATTTGAAAAGAAACTGATGCAGGAGCACTTCAATGAGAACTACATGGAATCAGGGAAATACCCCAAGTCTACCTTTAAAGGCAATTTTGAGGTGCCTGCCGGACTGAAGTCGATGACTGATGGAACCTATGAGCTGGCGGTTGATGGAGAACTTTCCGTGCATGGAGTGAAGAAACCTCTGAGTACTACAGCCACTTTGACGGTCGCGGGAGGTAAGCTCACCGGAGCTGTGAAGTTTGGTGTTAAGGTCAAAGATCACAAGATTAAAATTCCCAAGGTAGTGGTGAGAAACATCGCTGAAGAGGTAGAAGTTACTGGCGAGTTTGAATTCGAACCTTATAAAAAGGGATAAGGAAGATGAAGAAAGTTCTGATCCTATTGAGCCTGACCTTTATTTGTGCATTCCAGGCCACAGCGCAAGATGATCTGCTGGATTTGCTGGATGCCGAGCAGGAAGAGCCTGAGTCCTTTGTTGAAGCAACATTTAAAGGACAAAGACTGATCAATGGCCATACCGTGCAGACCCGGAAAAAGAGTGAGCTTGAGTTTGTCATCTCACACCGGTTCGGGCGCATTAACCAGGGAATAGATGAATTTTTTGGCCTTGACGGGGCCAACATTCGCTTTTCTCTGGAGCACGGTATCAACGATCGCTTAACGGCTGCCATTGGCCGAAACTCATTCCAAAAGGTGTATGATGGCTTTCTGAAGTATAAGCTGATGAAGCAGAAAAGTGGGGGAGGCAATCCTGTGACCATGACCTGGTTCAGTAGCCTTGCTATCAGAACGCTTGATAATCCTGCATTCGAAACAGATGACTTTAATTCAAAGGTATCTTATACCCATCAGATGCTGATTGCCCGTAAAATGAATGAAACTTTGTCCTTACAGCTTACCCCCACCTATATCCATAGAAATAAGGTGCTCGAGAATCAGGAGAATGATATCGTAGCACTTGGTTTTGGCGGACGGTACAAGCTATCCAGCAGGGTTTCTCTCAATGCGGAGTACTTCTATCGCCTGACAGATGAACTCAACGATAACTTCAAGGATGCACTGGGAATTGGTATTGAAATTGAGACAGGGGGGCATGTTTTTCACCTGAACTTCACCAATGCGCGATCTATGGCTGAAAGGGCATTTATTACTGAGACAGATGGTGATTTCTTTGGTGGGGATATCCACTTCGGATTCAATATCTCCAGAACCTTCTGATAAAAAACAGGAGATTTCTGACATGAAAAGGTCTGAAATAACCTGGATTGGTATTTTCGTGGCAGTAATAGTCTTAATATTACTGCCATGAAAATCCTTTTGCTTGGAGCTACTGGAAGAACCGGAAGCCATATATTGACTGAAGCCTTAAAAAGAGGTTATGAAGTACATGCCCTGGTGAGAGATCCCTCAAAGGTAAAGATACAAAGCATTGGCCTGGTGCTGTTTACTGGGAATCCGGAAAACAGAATGGCTCTTGCTAAAGCCATTGAGGGCTGTGATGCAGTTGTAAGTGCCCTGAATATTTCCAGAGTCTCAGATTTTCCCTGGGCCAGACTGAGAACCCCGGTAGATTTTCTTGAAAACATGCTCACACATCTGATTGAACTCATGAGTGATGAGCAGATTAAGAGACTGGTACTGACCAGTGCCTGGGGAGTCGGAGACAGCAGAAAGGAAATTCCAGGCTGGTTCAGATGGTTTATTGACAATTCTAACGTAGGGAAAGCCTACAGCCAGCATGAAATTCAGGAGAATCTACTTAGGAACAGCAACCTAGACTGGACCGCTGTAAGGCCTGTAGGATTGACGAATCGTAACAAAATCAAAGAGTTGGTGGTAAGTGAGCAGGGAAAACCCAGACCCCGTTTGACGATCAGCCGTAAACATACCGCCCAATTTATGCTTAACTGCCTTGAAGAGGCCTCATATATAAGAGCTACACCTGTGATATCAGAAAAGTAGGATTAGCCTAACAGTAGTACAACCGCCCTGACATGATCATCAGGGTTTTTTATGTTTGAAAGACATAAAAGTAATGTAAGTGATTACCTGTTTCTCTGACTTTGACTAATTTGGCCGGACCTTCGGTCTGGACCACGGGCTTTTTTGAAATATGCAGTTTAACCCCAATGAAATCGTTCAGCTTTTTGTCAGTGTTCAAAGCCTGCTTTTTGCGGTAATTCTGCTTACCGACAAGAACAAAAAGCGTAGGGTCAATTACTTTCTGGCGGCTTTTCTGCTCATGCTGGCCTTACAGATGGCCTTTATCCTCAGCGAGAAGTGGGTTCAAGACTACAGTTCCTTTGCTTCTTATCTCTGCATCTTTGGTTTTGCCTATGGTCCGCTTCTTTATTTTTACACGCTGAACCTGTCGTTTAATGACTTCAAACAGCGAAAAGCCCATTTACTGCATGCGCTTCCTTTTTTGATCATGCTGCTGAGCGGTCTTCTGGGCTTTGGCCTGTGCAACTACGGTTCCCTCTTGTACGTCAGTCTGATTGCCTATGTAAGTCTGAGTGTTCGTCATATTCTCAGCTATCGTAAACTTGTAAAGAATACTCATTCCACCATTGACAGAATCAATTTATCCTGGCTACAGTGGACCATGATTATCTTCACGGTAATCTTACTCACAGATATTTATACGCACTTTTATAACGAGTTGGAACCAATTCCGGGAGTGTCCATTGTAAGCATTTCATTGCTGATTCTTATCAATGGTATGTTCTATAAAGGTCTGAAGCAGCCTCAGGTCTTTGAGGGGATTTCTCAGATGGAATCAACCCTGGTTTTGACTGATACCAGTTCTGAGGAGAACCCATTTCCCGAGGAGGCAAAACGTATCAAAGACTACTTCAAAGGGCATCAGCCTTATACAGATGCAGACCTTACCCTGGCACAGTTGGCAACGAAACTGGATATGCCTTCCAGGAGGCTTTCCGAAGTGATCAATCGCCATTTCCGACAGAATTTCATGGATTTCATCAACTCTCATCGTATCGAATACGCGACAGAGAGACTGAGAAATCCTCTGGACCCAAAGGAAACGATCATGGAGGTGATGTATGATGTGGGCTTCAATTCAAAATCTTCCTTCAATACCATCTTCAAACAGAAGACCGGCAAGACTCCCTCAGAATATAAGCGTTCCATCCGATAAACCGCTGTAGACTTTCTGGGTCTTACAGAACCGTTCGGATTTAAACATTCGGCTATTCGAACGCTTTTCACAGGCTCATAATAGGTTTGTATTCATGTATCCGAACTTTTGAAACCTTTGTAATGCCTTGTTTTGATCATTATTTAAACAAAGGACAAAAATGAAAACAAGAATTTTAGTAAGCCTGCTGGCCATGTTTTATGTGAGTTTCGGCTTTGCACAAAAGATGAAGATCAGTGGAAAGGTTTCAGGAGAAGTGAAGCAAGTAGTGTTAAAGGCTTTTGATGAAAAGGAGTTGGGCTATCAGCAGATTGACCTTCAGGATATCAAAAACGGAGCTTATTCTTTCAGCTTCAAGTTTAATCAGCCAAATCTGTATTTGGTTGAGTTTGATGGCGAAAAAAGTGCCAGGTTGTCCGTTTCTGTAAGTAGTGATATTAAGGTCAATTATCAGTCAGGAAAGGTAGAGATTTTGGACTCCCCGGAGAGCTTAAGTATGATCGAGTTCGATAAACAGAATGGTGCTCTACAGGGCAAGCACTTCGGACAACTCAAGAAAGATGCGGATAAGGCCATGGCAGCAGGAGATAAGGAAGCGCTGGCTGAGATTCAGGCAAGGTCGGCTACTGCGATTCAGGCATTTTTAAAGGAATTCCGCGTGCTGATTGTGGAAATGGGAGAGACCCCCGCGGGTTATTTTGCCATTCAATCTTCAGATTTCAATAAGGAAATAGACTTTATCAGCCAACGATTGGAGGCCTTCGAATCACGTATTCCCGAGAGTCAGGTGACCAAAGCCCTGGCGCGTCAGGTCTATCGTTCCAAGGTAGTGGCCATTGGCAAAACGCCTCCAGCCATTGCAGCAAGAGACAGTAAGGGTGAGGATTTTAACCTGGGGCAGTATCAGGGTAAGGTAGTGCTCATTGATTTTTGGGCCGCCTGGTGTCGTGCCTGTCGCATCGAAAACCCACAGTTTGTGGAGCTTTATGGAGAGTACCAGTCTAAAGGACTTGAGATTGTGAGTATTTCGCAGGATAAGAAGAAGAAAACCTGGCAGGAGGCGATCGCCAAAGATGGCATTGGTATCTGGCGACAGGTACAGGATTCAGACGGGAGCATTTCAGAGCTGTTTAGTATCTCCTCTTTACCCCAAAACCTGGTGCTGGGTCGCGATGGAAAGGTTATCGGTAAGAATATGACAGCCGAAAGTCTGAAGAAGCTGCTGAGTACTCACCTCTGATTTTTCAGAGGTTTGAGGAGCCCTTCCAAACCATTGATTTTGATTTCGTAGATGGTAGAGAGCTGCATGCCCAGCTTGCCATTGGGAAATCCCTGGCTGGCAAACCACTCCAGGTAGTGCACGGGAAGGTCGCATAACAGCCTTCCTTTGTACTTACCAAAGGGCATTTGCATGGTGACCAGGTCTTTTAAGAGCTGTGGATCAGGTCCGGCTAGTTCCATTGGGTGAAGTTAATCAGGATATTGGGTAATTGGTAAAACAGGGAGCTCAAAGGACGATGTTCTTCCTGGATTTCTATTACAAAAGTATCAAGCTCTCATAATTCTTATACTTCAATGAAATCCCTTAAGGACACGGTCCATCTGGCAATCCCCTGATTACTTATAACTAATCAACTGATAACCGGACTGTTAAAGTCATAAAACTCCCCAACCCACCTGAGGTCAATTGTACTGAACAACCCACCGGACCAGCCGACTACTCAACCCTCAGTTGTTCCACCGGGTTTTCTCTGGCTGAGCTATATACCCGAAATCCGATAGCAGCAAAGGCAATGATGAAAATGATCAGCACTGGCCAGATGTAGTTATTCAGTTCTACTTCCTTGTGATAGGCATAGACGATATCCATGATCATGCTGATGACAAAGTGCCCGGCTACCAGCCCCATGACACTGGCGATGACGAGCATGATTACTACCTGACGGTTCAGCAGGTACAGGATATTGCTAACGGAGGCACCCAACACCTTTCTAACTCCGAACTCCTTGATTCTGCTCTGAATATTGAGGTATACCATGGCATACAGTCCAAGCGCTGAAATCAACAGTGTGATGACCGCCACCACACCATTGATGTTCATCATAATGGAGTTGGTCTGGCGAACGGCCTGCATTACATCCTCTTGTAAAAAGCCCAGGTAGATCTCGTCAGGAAAGAGCTCACTCCATTTTTCCTTCATCAGATCATCAGCAATGAGCGGATCTTCATTGACCGTTACATTGGCATACCGATAGCTGTCTTCAGGAGCAAAAAAGATGACGGTTGGCTCTATCTTATTATCGAGCATGATGGGCTTCAGGTTAAAGTCTTCCACCACGCCAATTACCGTGTAACGCTCCCCATTATGCATAAACCACTGGTTGAGCACATCTTTTTTAAGACCATCGACCAGCATTTGATTTACAATGGCATAACGGCTATTTCCGGGCTGATTGGTTTCGAAAAGCTGCCCACGCGTTAATCGAATCTGAAGCGCCTCCAGGTAGCCTTCTCCCGCATGAATAGCAGCCACATCATAGTCCGCACCCAGGTGATTGATGACGGTAGACTGAGCACTAAAACCGATGGCTTGTTCCGTACCTGTGACAGTAACCACCGATGGCAATTGCTCAAACTCAGCTTTGAGGCTGGCAAACTGTGAGGATTGAATGGGAATATTAATCGAGGTTTTGAGTTCATAACCGCGATCCAATGTCTCCTGATACTGAGCGTTTTGTGTAAACAAAATCATGGAGAAAACATTGTAAACACACATCATAAACTGAAAGGTCAGTAAGCCTTTGATAAAGAGGTTTTTACCTGAGAATCTGATTTTGTTTTTGAAAATCTCCACCGGCTTGAATCTGCTGATATAGAAAGCAGGATACATACCTGCCAAGAGGCTGGTGAGCAACCATACCGCGATAGTGAACCCTGCGAAAGGAACGAAATCGATACGGCTGAACTCCACAATCTCAAAATCAAACATGGCATTGTAGGGATCGACAAGGAGCATGGTGACCAGGCCTGAAAGTGCGAGGGCAAAAGACATTTGAATTACGCTTTCTACCAGAAACTGTATCTTCAGATCGAGTTTTCTACTACCGAGCACCTTTCTGATGCCGATCTCCTTAAGTCTGTTGCGTGATATGGCAATGCTGGTATTGATAAAATTGAAGCATGCCAACAGCAATACAGTGATGGCCGAACTGACAGTACCCAAAACCGATGCAGGGTGAAGGTTGCTCATAAAGCTGCCATTGAGAATACTGCCCTCCAGAGCGGGCCAGTCCAGTATACCTGAGCTTTGGTAACCGGCCACTCCGGTACTTTCGTTTACCTCATTCTGCACCGCCAGATAGCGATCCAGTAGCTTATTGAGAGATAAATTGTCCAGATTGGACTTGATAAAAGTGGCATCTACCCAGCTTGACCAGGCTGTTTCATCTACTTCATTTGCCTGAATGTAGTGCGCCATGGGAGCCACAATACCGTGCAAAAAGCTGGTGTTTTTAGGTAACTTCTTAATGACCCCTGCTACTGTAAAGGGAGTCTTTTTACCATTGGCATCTACAAATTCGATGGTCTGACCCAAGGCAGGTGAATCCCCAAACAGTTTTTGAGCGGTGAGCTCGTTTATAAAAACATCCGTTAGCTGAGTGAATCCGGCCATTCCACCTGAAAGCAAAGGGAAATTAAATACTTCAAAAAACTGATCATCTACAAAAGCTACTGATTCTCGAAATAGCTGATTTTCGATTTTAACCAGTTGACTTTCCCGATTGTAGCTTGTGGCTACCACACCATCTACATCGGCATTCATAGCCTGAGCCAGTGGCAAGGGAGAGATACCCATCAGGCGATTGCCGGTAGTGGTTATCTTAGCAGCATTTACTTTGTGAATGCTTTCTGCATCATCGAAAAAGGTATTGAACTGTGAGTTGAATTGAATATTGAAATACGCAATGGTGCAGAGCGAAA
This sequence comes from Roseivirga sp., assembly GCA_021404565.1. Lineage (GTDB taxonomy): Bacteria > Bacteroidota > Bacteroidia > Cytophagales > Cyclobacteriaceae > Roseivirga. The sequence goes on from JAAWWF010000004.1 coordinate 197,480, forward strand.
AAGCTACTGCTATAGAAAGCAGGTTGACCCCGACAAAGAACTTATTGCGCTGTAAAGTCCGAAGTGAAGTGAGAACATAATTTGACCACATAATTTTCTGAGTTTTTGTTGTTTACTCCTCCAATCTGGCCTTTATAATAGGTCCAAACGTCCGTTTCGATAAAGTCGGACCTTATTGTGACGTCTGAAGTGGTGATGCTAAGGGAACTGAATACAACTGAGTACAATGAATCTGCAATTCAGTAAACGATAATGAGGCTACGTTTATATTTTATGTTAGTGCTTACGTTTGTTGTTCATTATTGCAATAAAAACATGAGATTCCTGATCGCAATCTTACTGCTTACTGTTGCTGTATCAATACATGCTCAGGTGGTGAGAGGAGTAGTTAAAGATAAGACCAACCAGATGCCAATAGCCTACCTGAGCGTAGGAGTTGTCGGTACACCAATAGGCACCCTGACGGATAGGTCAGGCAAATTTGAGCTCACCATCCCAGACAGTCTAAGGAGTGCCCGACTTACACTTTATGGGCTGGGCTACAACCGACAAGATCTATCCATCTCTACTTTTAGAGGAAAAGAATTGGAGATATCCATGGAGCCACTTACATCAAAACTTACAGATTATGTCGTCAACAGGAAGGAGTCTGGCGGGTACGAAATCAACGAATACCTGACCTCAAAGAGAAAACTGCTGGAACGGGCGTACAGATCCTTTTCTCCTAAAAACCCGGAGCATAGTGGAACGGTTGTGGCCAGTCGTATAGCGATTGATGTGCCTCATTTTATCATATCTGCTTCCATATTTATTGCGGAGTCCAATACTGATACAACCAAATTCAGGTTGCGCTTGTACAATGTGGACAAAGCCACAGGACTGCCGGGAGATGATCTCATTCAAAAACCGGTGCTGCGTAATTTTACTCAGAAGAAAGGCTGGATGGAAATTGATTTAGAAGATGAATACATCTTTTTGGAAAAGGGAGAATACTTTCTGGGATTTGAACTGATTGAAAAGAAGGAGGATCGTTTCAGAGTGTATGATGTATTGAAGCAAAGGCGGGAAAAATTGAAATCTCTTTATGAGCAAGGTGTCAAGGGGGTAGACCAGGTGAGCATGGAGATTAACGGAGAGACTCAGCTTCGGTACAGAACATCTTTCTCAGCCAAGAAGATTAAAAAATACGGACTTAATATGCCCATGTTTAACACCAAGTTTGAGGTTGTGGGAGGGAGTGAATCAGGCTTTTATCGCTCTTCGAGTCTGGAAAACTGGATACAGTCTGAGTTGGGTGTCTTTCGGATGAAGCTGAAATATGAGTATGAAAAAGAATAGCTACTTAAGGACTTTGGTAATGATCAACAGACTCCTTGGCCATGCCGGGGTCTTTAATTCTGGCATTTGGCATTTCCTCTTATACCTCTACCAAACCATGTTTGACGGCAAAAAGAACGAGCCCGGCCATATTACGAACACCGGATTTTTCCAGCAGGGACTTGCGGTATCCTTCAATGGTTTTGGGGCTGAGAAATAGTGCTTCACCAATTTCGGGGGTAGTTTTCTCTTCACAGATCAGGCGTAATACTTCCACTTCCCGTTCATTCAATCCGTGGGATTTTAACATTGCTGTAGCCTTTAAAGCCGGGTCTGTGATTCCTCCTAACATGGCGAGAGACACCTTTTCTGAGAAATAGTAATCGTGATGATACACCTTTTCTATGGCCGCGATTACTTCCTCCGGGTCGCAGTCCTTGACCAGGTAGCCGTTGGCACCCAGCTCCATCATTTGTACAATAAAGGCTTTGCTTTGGTGCATGGTCAGTATGAGAACTTTGATCTGTTCACTCTCCTTTCTGATCATTTCCAGTGCTTCTTTGCCTGTAAGTACAGGCATTTCTAGGTCAAGCAAGATCACATCTGGTTTTGCTTCCGTCAGTCCGTCCAGAAGTTCCTGACCATTGGCCGCTTCTTGTACCACTTTAAAATCAGAACAGGAGTTGAGAATGGACTTCATACCTGAACGTATCAGTCTGTGGTCATCGGCAAGTGCTATTCTTATTTCTGATTTCATGTAGATGAGGTCAAGGGAATCTGAATACTGACGGAAAAACCGTTGGCAGACTGATGTTTGAAATTGATTTCACCCCCGAGGGCTTCAATACGGCTGTAAATGTTTTTGATACCCAAGCCGGGTTGCCTGTCATCAGGAGAAAAGCCAATGCCATTGTCAATGTAAAGCAGTTGAATATTGGTTGATGTAAATTCAAGGGTAATGCCTGCCTGATTTGCCTGCGCATGTCGGATGGTATTGTTGAGTAGTTCCTGTACTACTCTGAGCATGCCTAGTTCAGCCTCATGAGAAAGCCTTAATGGTTCACCTGAAATACCGAGATGAATCGAAAAGGAGGGGGGCTTCTGCAGTGGTTCTATACACTCCTTTAGAGCCTGAACCAGGCCAAATGATTCAAGTGTGGCTGGCAGCAGATTATGGCTCACTGCCCGAACAGCAGAGATGCTCTCCTGAATCATTTCGCAGGCATCAGCCAGAAATGTTGCCTGATCATTACTAATCTCAGGGTTTCGCTGCTGATGGCTCAGGTTCAGCTTCAGGCCTGAAAGCAATGAGCCGATACCATCATGCAGGTCTTTAGCGAGCCGCTTTCTCTCGCGTTCCTGACCTTCAATCGTAGCCTGCAGCATTTCCCGTTGTCGACTGTTTTCCAGCTCTTGTAGCTGAAGTCTTTGTGCCACATTTCTCTTTTGGTAGACAACTACGAAGACTACGACCAGCGAGGCCAGAATAACCGTAATCAGGGCACTGGAAATAAAGATCAGGATGATGTCGGATTCTTGCGTGCCCATATAAGTGCAATGGTATAGATGAGATAAAGGAGAATAACCAGTATAGCGTGTACATCCCAGATGGCCACAAATACATACTTTCTCTGAACAAAAATGTAATTGGAGAATGTGAATAACAGCATGTTTCCGCTGGAGTATATTAACACACCTGTACTAAGCCAAAAGGCAAAGAGCCTTTCTGGATGCTGCACTGTCTTCTCTTTCTGCACCTTTACGAACCAACCGGCCGAAAATATTATGAGTAAAGCCGCTTTTACTGCTAATATGTAAGTCGGATACCCTGAAATACCATCTCCGAAAGAGACATTGAAGAGCCATAAGAGAACAAAACTAATCAAAGTGGTATTAGAGATCTTCGAAGGAAAAAAGGGTTGAAGAAGTCTTTTGAGAATATATAGAAGAGTAACTGTTTCCACCAGAATGTATAAATGGAAAAGCGGCATATTGGAGCCAATCAGTCTTTCAACCAAATATGCCGCTATTCCATTGATAAAGATAAACCAGGTTAACAAGGTGAAAGTCCTGGCATCGCTGTTGAAGAATTTCCAATTTCTTGCACCGAGAGTCGCAGGAAGCAGCGGTATACCTATGGCTATGTGACTAATGATTTCCAATGATTCTAAACGACTAATAATTGTTATTAATGACTACTGTACTATCAGGGTCGCAATATCTGGGACAGGGACGAGCGAAATTGGAAAACTGCTCATCGTCATTTGTCAAAGCAATATCATTCTTTCCAATATAGAGCACGTTCACATAGACGATGCTACCAAATATTGCCTCTTCCGTTCTTGAGTCCGTTTTTGGTAATTGGAATTCGGTTTTATTCTCATCGGGCGAGAGGGTACGAAGACCATATACAATGTGTATGTCTGAATTAAGGTCTTCGCCTACTAACTCTTTTATCTGGTCCCAGCGGTAATTGTAGGCATAGACACTGGTCCAATTATTTGCATCGCTCTTGTCCTTCCATAGTTTAACATATTGCTTTGCTTCACTTGCTGGTATTTTCTTACTTCCCTTCGGAGTGATGAGAAGAACCATATCATCAGCATCTGCCTTGTCTTGACAATTTAATGTGTTCAGAATCAAAAGATTAGGTATTAGACTGTCTTCATTCATCAGACCATAATAAAAACGAAGTCCACGACCATTCTGCGGATGACCATCATATTGCTCAAAGAGGTAGCTAAGATCGTTTGTATTCAGTGTTCTGATCGCTTCTGTTGTATCTTGTCTATGCACATCCAACCAGCTGGCATTCCACATTTTAGCAGCTTCCGGGTAAATATTATAAGTCTCAGTGTTGCAGTCTTCCTGCTGGGCACTCAGTGAGATATAATTGCCAGCTATGGGGGCGGCAATTTTCTCTGCGACCTTGGCAGAAAGAGGAGCATAAGTTGTTGCTGCGATAAACAACACCAATGTAAGACTTGCACCAAGAGATAAATAGACTTTTTTCATGGTTGTATTGATTTTGATGAATACTTTATTATCCAAACAATGACATAAAAAACATCAATATAACAAATAGTTGTAACTAGTTTGTTTTATTGTCAAGTTCTTTAACGTGTTGATTATCAGTGGTATAAAGATTTTTAATGAGTTTAAAACCCTTGGAAACCTCCTACAAAACAAGGGTTTACCCTGATAGTCTTCCCCGGCTTTACAGGTGCTCAGAATCAGGGAATCAGAGCTGTTTTGGTGAATCAAACCTCCTGACATTTGAATCAACGATTTGCGAAAATCACCACAGCTTGCCGACATAGGTAGCTAAGGGAGTAAGCCGAAAATCCCAAAACAGAGTAGGTAACACTTTAACAATTTCAATTATGTCAAATTTCAAAGTCCAAATAGGAACGGTAGAAAACTTTACTACAGCCGACTATGACTGGCAAACCGTAGAATTTAGTCCTGCCTTTCCTGATGGAGTAATCCCTCAGGTGTTTGTCCAAATTCAAACTTTTGGTGGTGAGGATATACCTGGTTTACGTCTCCAGAATATATCCAACACTGGTTTTCAGGTAAGTATGCGAGAGGCATATATGTCAAATACTACATCCTCTGTAGTTGGAGATTTAGGGATTATTCAGGGAAATGGGCACCCTAACGAGGAAACCCTGGCCTGGATGGCTGTTGCCATTGGCTAATCTGTATGATTATGCAGGTTAAGTTCAACTCTTATGAGTTGAAAAATTTGAAGCTCTTGTTGATACAAGGGCTTTTTCTATTTCATGAGTACGATGACTTAAAGTGGTCGGACGAATCAGAAACCTAATCAGTTCTGCTAAGGCTTTTCTTATACTCAGAAGGAGTTATTCCCGCGGTCTTTTTAAAAATGCTGTTGAAAGATGATTTGGAGCTGAAGCCTGTTTCCAGGGCTATGCCCAGCAAGGTGTAATGTTCGTATTTTTTATCCTGCAGGCTCTCTTTAAAAGCTGCCACTCTATAGTCATTTACAAAACCAAAGAAGTTTGTATGGAACTGGTCATTGATCACCTGAGAGAGGTCGTGTTTGGTCATAAGGAGAGCTGAAGCCAGAGATTCCAGGCTGAGCTGACTGTTCAGGTAAGGTTTTTCCTGCTCCATATAGCGCTTCACTTTAGCCACCATTTCTTGTGCTTTATCATCGGCCAGCTTGCTGCTCGCATATCGCTCTGGCTGAGGCACGTTTGATTCCACCGGTATTGGTGGCTGTAGATTGGTGAAAATGGTGGTCTGTTTTACACCATAAAACCCGATCACGGATATGTTCAATACCACGGCCCCGGCCACTCCCTGAAAAGAAGTAAGGAAATCGATCCACTGAAAAGAACCTGCCCAGATAATGACAAAGCTGAACCAGAAGCCCAGCATGGATAAGATGATCCAGTAGCGCAGCCAGTTCATATTGATCTTTTCAATATAAGAGAACTGACTTTTGATGCGGTTTCTATGCCTGAAAAGCAGAAACAGGCTGAGCATGGGATAAAGGAAACTGAAGAAAGCCAGTATCAAGCCATAGGAGCCCAGGTAGAAGGGGAGTGGACCTCTCATTTGAATAAAGCCCTTGTCTACTACCAGGTGATACTCTTCTGCATGATAGAGCATGGCACTATACATGAGTATAAAGGGAAGAAAATGATAGAGATACCTTACTAACCGGAACTTTCTGGGCACCACCAGTGCACAAACATAGAAATATAATAAGGGGGCGGTAAGAAAGGGTAAAAGGCCTCCCAGTAGCTCAAGCGTCAGATTTTGAGTACCCGGGTTATTAAAGTCATGATAGAAGAAAATCAGGTTGCCGGCACTCAAAAGCAGCCAGGTTATCAGTATAAAGTCGTGGCTCTCTCGTGTCTTTTTTACACTGAGTAGCAGGGTAAGAAATCCCGCCATGAAAATTCCTATGTAAATGGCCACGTTCATCTGCCCTGAAGATGCTAAAAAACATTCATTTGTTGCTTTCCTAATCTGTTTTTGATGCACTAAAGAAGGGGAAGGTAATGTGACATGTATTTTTTAATTTAAAACTATGGATAGTTCATTAAGCAGATTGATAAAGTCATTAAAGCTGTTTTTCAAAGATCGGTTTGACTTACACGAAGACAAGGAAAGAGAAAGTGTTACCAAGGCTGATATTGCCAAAGGCTCTGAGTTTAAGGGTACGAATCTGTGGATTCTCATTTTTGCCATCATTATCGCTTCCATCGGCCTCAACGTAAATTCCCCGGCCATTATCATTGGCGCTATGCTTATATCTCCCTTAATGGGACCAATTATGGGAATTGGTCTGGGGGTAGGAGTCTATGACATTCCACTAATTAAACTCGGAGCGCGAAACCTGCTGATAGCGGTGGTAATCAGTATACTCACTTCTACCCTTTACTTTCTTATCACCCCACTGGCCGAGGCGCAGTCTGAGCTGCTTTCACGAACGCACCCGACTATCTGGGATGTAATGATTGCCTTTACGGGAGGTTTGGCAGGTATTATTGCCGGCTCGCGAAAGGAGAAATCCAATGCTATTCCCGGAGTGGCCATTGCTACCGCATTAATGCCACCGCTCTGCACGGCCGGTTATGGCCTGGCCATTGGTAACTGGTATTATTTCGGAGGAGCCCTTTTCCTGTTCTTCATTAACAGTGTTTTTATCTCCGTAAGTACTGTCCTGATCGTTCGACTGCTGAAATACAGGAAGAAGAAATTCGAAAATCCAAAGCTGGGAAGAAAAGTGCATGGCTGGGTCACCTTTTTTGTGTTGGTCACTGTGCTGCCAAGCGTTTTGTTTGCCTATAATCTGGTCAGAAAGTCGGTTTTTGAGCAAAATGCCAGAGTATTTATCGAAAATGAATTCCAGTTCAATGAAACACAGGTGATCAGTACTGAGCTGGAATTCGGTAAGGAGCAAAGCGATATCAATGTAACACTGTTTGGTAAGCTTATAAGCGATGAAACTCTGGATCAGATAAAAGCCCACCTTGATGACTATGGCCTGAAGAACTGTGAATTGAAAATTACCCAGGCTTATAAAGATGACACACAGGATCTGCTGACGCTGGAGAGGATCAGCCAGAATATGAAGTCAGGCTTAATCGAAGATTTATACCGAAAAAATGAGCAGGTCCTTCAGTCCAAAGATGAACGCATCAAGCTGCTGGAAGATGAACTTTATAAACTTCAGGCCAGTCAGTATCCGGTAATAGATATCTCAGAGGAGTTGAGAGTGCAGTATGAGGGCTTGAGAGACTTTACCGTAATGGATGGTTATGTACGAAATGTGCAGAATGATGAAATGGATACCATTTGTTTTGCAAGGGTATCATTTGTAGAAAAACAGCCTGATAATGCCTACGAAAAGATCAGAAAATGGCTTCAGGTGAGACTTAAGGTGGATTCTGTAAGCATTATTCCAGCTGCAGCTTCTTCAGAGTAAGTCTTTCAGTTGATCACGATAGGTCTTACTCATCATCACCTCGTCACCGGTAGAAAGAGTTACCTGGTAGTTGCCCCTGGAAAGGGGTTCTAATGAAACCAGCTGATCGAGATTGATGACATTGGATTTATGAATGCGCACGAATTGCTGAGGCAGGCGTTGAATGATGTTCTTGATGCTTTCCCGCACCAGGTATACATTTCCGCCAGCGTGAACTTTGATATAATAATCAAAGCCTTCAATCCTGCTAAGATCTTCATAATCAATGAAGTGAATCTTCCCAGATGCCTTTAATTTTAGTTTTCCTTCAGGAGTTGGTTTAAAGGAAGATGGTTCCAGTAGAGACTTAATGCTATCGTCCGTTCCGGTTCTGATTCGCTCGCGAGCGTAATCAAGCGCAAGAAGAAAGCGGTCATCAGTAAATGGTTTTTGCAGATAGTCCAGCGCATGCACTTCAAAGGCATTCAGGGCGTATTCATCATAGGCAGTTACAAAGATCACCGCTGGTAAAAATGCCGAATCAATATTTTCAAGCACCTCAAAACCGTTGAGCCCGGGCATTTGAATATCCAGGAAGATGAGTTCAGGTTTAAGCCTGTTTATTGCGGCCACAGCCTCACGGCCATTGCGGCAGACACTCACTACCTGCATGTCTTTCTGGTCTGACAGCAAGAGTTGAAGACCTTCACAGGCATCAATTTCGTCATCAATGATAATGGTCCTGATCTTATTCAATGGGCAGGGTGATTTTGGTAATAACTCCAGATCCGTCTTCCAGATTTGACAGGGCTAGGGTATAGCTTTCTCCGAAAGCATGATCGAGCCTTTGCAGCACGTTGGATAGCCCAATACTCAGATGACTTTCCAACTTCCAGTCTGTAGGTAGTGTTGGGCCGGAGTTGCTTATGCTGATCAACAAAGATGATTCCTTTATCAATGTTTTGATTTCAAGCTTTGCCGCTGTTTCCGTTTTGCTGATACCATGCTGAAAGGCATTCTCTACAATGGGCTGAAGGAAGAGTACTGGTACCTGGAAGGCTTTGGTATCTTCGGCAATCTCCTGAGTTACCGTTAATCGATCTCTGAACCTCACCTGCTCAATGTCCAGGTAATGATTGACCAGGGAAAGCTCCTTATCAAGAGGTACCTGCTGTTGATCTCCAAGACTCAAAGTTTCTCTGAGAAGATTGCTCACCAAAGCAATCATATTTACTACCTCTTTGTGCTTTTGCTGTCGGGCCATCATGGCCAGACTATTGAAGGTGTTGAAAAGAAAGTGAGGCTGCAATTGACTTTGCAGGGTCTCAAATTTGGCCTTACTCAGCGCAGTTTGCAGTTCCATATTGGCTCTTTCATTCTGTCGGTGACGCTGATACAGGTCTGCCAGAAAGATCAGTCCGAGACAAAGCCAGTAAAAGAGAAAACCATTGATAGAGAAGATAAAGCCAATGTCGTAGCGGGCCTGTATTAGCTCAGAAATGCTGAACTGCGGGGTGGTTTTGGCCGCAGCGCTGAAGATGGCAAAGAACACATTCAAGGCCAGCTGGTGGACCAAGCCAAGCAGAATGGCAGGAAACAGGTGTTTCAGGATCTGGCGCGGATAAGATTGTGATTTCCACTTGCCATAAAGCAGATAAATGACTGGCCCCAACAGCACCATGACCATGTAGTAGGGAAAGCTCCAGGAAAATACAATGTCCCAACTGAAACTATTGCCCGCACTGTTTGCCCACTGATAGTTATTCCATACAGAGAAAAGCCACAAGACGAACCAGAAAAGAGCATTCCAGAGGGGGATTTTCCTGAATTGTCGGTTTCCTTTATTCGCGATAGCCATCCGTTTTGAAATTAATCAATTTAATATACAGTAGTCGGACCCATCTATGCTTTGGCACAAACGGGTCCGACTAACTAACCCCGACAGTCAGCAGGTCAGACGGAGTCAAAAAACAAAGCCTCAGGGTTTCCCGTGGATTACTCTGAGGGTAGATAAAACACCTTACCTGCTCAGAGTCATTCGAAGAAGACTCTGAGCAGGTAAATCCTTAAAAAGGGTTTACCCGGAATTCCTTCTTTAGATCCTTCATTCTTCAGGATTGGGAAAGAAGGGTGGGGCCTTTATCCCATTTACCCGCGCTTAGAGTCATTCAGAGAAAACTCTGAGCACTGATTGTCCAATTACATCCCCAATAACCTTTTGGCATAACCCAGCTGGTAATTGGCAAAGCCTCTGCCACGCTCGGGAGCATATTCCAATGCCTTTTCGTGAAACTCAATGGCCCTTTTGTCTTTATGCGTACGGTAATAGTTGGCGTAGCCCAGATAAGCATACCAATGTTCCGGGTTTCTCTCCAGATTCAGAGCCAGAATTTTCTGGGCTTCCTTGTCTTCGCCTTTGTTGTTATAGCTCATGGCCAGGCTAAAAAGCTCATTAGGAGATGCCGCCTCTATGGCCTTTGCTTTTAGTCTTTTCGCCTCTTTCTTGTTTCCCTTTTTCTCCAGCAGATCAACTTTGAACATCCGGTTGGAAAGTGTCTCATTGAGTGCTAAGGACTGGTCCGTCAGCTTCATGGCCTCGTCAATAGCATTGACATCCAGCTTCAGGGTACTGTTGGCTGCTGCCAGCAGATATTGCCAGTTTTTCTCTTCCAGTTGGCCTACATCGGCTATGATATTGGCGTGTACATTGGTGCTGATTTCAAACTGAATCAGCTTATCGGCCCAGTGTAGCTCTACTGTAACCGCATGGTCTCTGGGGTTGAGAAAGCGGTAGCTGAGCCAATCCTGATAATCGGCTTCTCTTACTACTACAGGTACTTTCAGCGCATCTTTTTCTGCGGTATACGAAAAACTACCCCAGGCTTGGTAGTCTTCAGAGAAAGTTACTTCCCAGTTACGTTCGGTTACGAATATGTGCAGGCCATAAGCTCCTGCTTTCAGGGGATTGCCATTAATACTAACCTCGTGATTGAACTTGATGACCGTGTTTTCATTGGCACCTGCTCTCCAGGGGTGTGGCTTATCGTGCATTCTGTCATTGAAGGGAACCACCTCACCAAAGATCTTTCTGCCTTTGGCCAGAGGGGCATGATAAATGATTTCAAGGTCGGTTGTGCCTATTCTTTGAAACACCTTGGCCAATTGACTGGGGCGTGTATAAGTAACAGGTTGCTGGGCTTGCAAGCTTAGTACAGAGCAGCAAATTATAAGGAATGTAAAAAGTGGTTTTCGCATGATTTTAAGTTTTTGACTCTGCGATTTTAGCCATAAGAAAGGGCTCATTCCGGACTTTTCAGTGCATCAGAGGATAATTGCAGGCAAGGTGTCGGCTGGTGCAGGAATATTACTCCATCAAAGTATGTACCGGCAAACCATACGGTAGATATCAATATGTATTGACCGCTTACAAGACTATGTCTTATATTCACATACTTTTATTACATAGTCTATAGTAATCACTCATTTTTTAGATGTTTCATCTGATTAGAACCCGAAAAGCAGTATGTGCGAACCTACGTTGGTCCTGGCGGATGACCACCCGCTTTTGTTAAAAGGTCTTGAATCCAGTCTCTTGTCTAAGGGTTTTAAGGTACTGGGTACCGCTGCTGATGGTAGCGCGGCTCTCAAGCTTATAACAGAGCATCGTCCTTGTATGGCTATTCTTGATATAGAAATGCCCTATATGGATGGACTTTCCGTAGCGAAGTTTTGTAAGGAAAAAGGCTACGATACAAAGTTCATCATCCTCTCTTATCATAAAGAAACTGAGTTCATAGCCAGGGCACGGAGTCTCAACCTGTCGGGCTACCTGCTCAAAGAAGATGCGCTGGACGAAATAGAAGCCTGCATTCATAAGGTATGTAACGGAGAACAGTATTATAGCAGTGCTTTTCAGATGAAAGAAGTTACTTCTGCACAAACTGCTCTTGATAGGCTGGAAAACCTGACACCTTCCGAGCGAAAAATTCTGAAGCTTATCGCCAAGCCCATGTCAACGCGTGAAATAGCTGATACTCTTTTTATCTCAGAAAGAACGGTGGAGAAACACCGGAGTAATATCATTCAAAAGCTCGACTTGACTGGCCGTTCCAACGGCCTGACTACCTGGGTGCTCCACAACAAACATCTGTTAAATTGATCCTGTGAGATTTTACCTGGCTAAAATAGCTCTGCTGATTTTTCTGATTCCAAATCCGGCCTTTGGTCAGGGCGTTGGGCATGTTTCTGCGCAGATTGATAGTCTCAAGATGGAACTTTCAACAGCCACTGATTCTCTGGAGGTGGCAGACTTATGTTATGCCCTCTACAGAAAGTACACCTTTGAAATCAAATCTGAGAACAGCGAAATGCCCGACTACCTTTTCAGGGCGCTCAGAATATATGAGAACAGCACGGAGTATGGAAAGCTCGCAGATGTGTACAATGCCCTTGCCGGTTTTCATTATAACAGAAACCTACTGGAGAAGGCCAGGGAATACTGGACAAAGAGTAATCTTAATTATCAGAAATCAGGCAACGACCTTCAGGTAGCTAAAAGCTTCAATAACCTCTCTCTCGCTTATGACTATAAGGATTCTCTAAAGCTCACATACATACTGAAGGCTATTGATATCTCCATTGCCATTAGTGATTCAACCATCCTCGGCAGTGCCTATAATAATCTCTCTGCTTATTACAAGGTAAATGAGGACTATGAAAAAGCTGAGGCTTACTTGATTCGTTCCATTAAAACAGCTGAGAACATTGGGAAAATCACGACCCAACAGGCTGGTTACTTCGATTTAGGACTGTTGAAAAAGACCCGGGGTCAGTCAAGTGAGGCCATTGCGTACATTGAAAAATCGTTGACGTTCAATGCTATACGATCTACAGACCCTAATGTAATGGGAGCATATGAAGCGCTGGTTGAGCTTTATGAAGCCCGGGGTGACTATGACAGGGCTTTCTATTTTCAGAAGCAATTGATGAATACCAAGGACACCCTTTTTAATGCTCAGGTAAATCAGAGATTATTATCACTCACTTCTGCGCTTGAGATAGAGAAAAGTGAACGTACAATCGATGCTCAGCAATCGCGGATAGACCTCTTTGAAAAGGAAAATCAATTGAAGAATCAGAGATTTATTTTTTTCGGAGTTGGCTTTGTTGTGATATGCATTATGGTCTACCTCTGGAAGTCACGCCAGTTTACGCGTAAGAGGGCCCGGTTACAAGAGGGTTTTGCCCAAAGCCTGATTAAGAATGTGGAACAAGAGAGGAAACGTATTTCAAGCGAGCTTCACGACAGTGTTGGTCAGCATTTAATCTTACTTAAAAATCAGGCGAAAGTCAGGGGGACTGACGAAATGGTGGAGACAGTAGGAGCTACGTTGGAAGAAGTAAGATCTATTACACAGGATCTACACCCGGTGGTTTTAGGTCGATTGGGGCTTACGGCCGCACTGGAAGAAATGCTTGAAAAGCTGGATGAAAGCTCTGAGGTGTTTTTTGATAGGGAGGTGGAAAATATCGATCAATTATTCAGTGATGATGATGCCCTGAATATCTACCGGATAATACAAGAAGCCCTCAATAACCTGATTAAGCATGCTCAGGCTGCTTCTGCAAGGTTTCAGGTAAAGCGTCTTGAAAACAAAGTACTCATTACCCTGCAAGATAATGGTAAGGGCTTTGCGGTTGAGGAAAAGCGGCTGATGAGTCAATCATTGGGACTCAAAACACTTTTTGAACGGGCAGAGATGCTCAAGGCCAGGTTCAATATTTTGTCCGGTCAGGAGGGTACCCGATTGACACTTGAATTGAATATCTCAAACCGGGTTTAATACGCTAAAAAATACGTACGACTACGTACGTATCTACGCAGCACTACGTATGTTTTGCTGGTTGGCCCTGTGCTATTTTTGGCCATGGCTAAAACCCATATCAATACCGACCATCAGCCAGGTCAGGATAAATTGAGTAAGACAGAAAAAGAAATTCTCAATTCCATCAAACAAGGGCACACCTCTGAACAAATAGCAGTCCATCGGGAATGTTCAATTCGCACGGTAGAGAAACACCGCAGCAATATCATTCGCAAGCTTGGGCTGGCCGGAAAACCCAATACGCTCATACGCTGGGCTATGTTGGAAATGAAATGATTCGGGTTCTGGAACCTCCTGAATCAGAAGCCCTGAATCTGATTGTCCATCCAACTGATGCGATCGGTGATCCAGGTCTTCACATACTGCACTTCTTCTTCATAAGTAGCACCCACAAAGCTGTTGAAGGGGAGGGGAACTCCTATCACCCTCCACTTATCGTAGTTACGATCCAATGCTCCGTTTTCATCCAAAAGCTGCACATGCGTGTCAATCATCGCATTGATGCGGTTGCTGTTCAGCAGACTGGACTTTAGCGAGTTCCAGCGGGTTTTGATGGCACCTTTGAACTCCGGGTCTTCCATCAGGCGGGTCCACCAGAAATGTACCAGCCACAAATCGTTGGGAGCTATCTCATTATAGCGGTAAATCCAGGTTTGTGTCTGGCTGCGACCATCGTTACCGAAAGCCAGGTTGAAATCCCAGATGGGCCCCATGGCCAGCTTGCCGTCACGGTCTTTGTGCATATAGGTGCTTAAACGATAGGCATCAGGATTGGCAGTGAGCTCGTTCAGAATAAAGAAATCAACAAAGCTATCCCGATCAATATAATCCAGGTAGGTTCTCTGACCAATGCTGAAGTTATCGCCCAGCAAAGCCGATTCGAAATCTGACATATACTGCTGGATGTATTCCTTTTGAGCAGCCGTGATATTGTCGTTTTTTGGGTACTCATAGAGAAAATAGGTCTCCGGTCCCTGTTTGGGGCCATAGGGAGATACATTGATGCGATTGCCATTAGGATCAAAATCAGATCTGAACCCCAGGTTTTCAGTATAGGCCTGATCTCCCGGCCAATCGTCAATTTCCGTATCTCCTGAGGTCTTGTCAATTTTTAGAATATAGCCACCCGTAATGACATTGGGATTGTTATCAGCAGTGGTCAGGGTTTCTACATCTACACGGTCTCCATCCCGTTTGATCTTTTCCATAAAGGCATACACGCCCCTGTAGCTACCATTTATCTGTAACTCAACAAACTTCGTTCTGGGAGCATAACGACCCATTTCATTCGAAATCTGGAAGATCAATACGTTTCTCAGTAGGGTTTTATCACTATAAGGCCCATTTAATATCCAGTCTTCTTCTTCAGGGAAACCCAGTACTGCCAGGTCAATGTCTTCATCCGCAGCATCCCTGGTTTCTATACCGTATGACTTCTTTTCAAACAACCTGAGGGAGGTAGAGCCTCTGAACTCAATACCAATGGGAGTGTTCAAATCAAGGGTTTGGTTGATATAGATGTTCATATCAGCAATTACCTTGGGTTCATTGACGATGGTATTGCCGTTGGTATTGATAGAAATAAAGGGGATGGAACTGTTTTCGAAGCCGGTCTCGTCCGGATCGGGATCTGGTGTAGGTGTGCCCGGGCCGTCATCTCCGGAGCAGCCAAAGGCCAGCGTAGTTACGATTGCCAGTGCAAAGAGCCTGGCCGCCATAGAGTTAGTAAATACTTTCATTTTGCGCGTTTCAAGTAATTAACACGAGTCAGGCTTCAAATTGTTTTCAATCTTAGTCAACTATATCAGACAGCTACTTTGCGGTATAACATCTGCCAGAGCCCAGTCCAAAAGGGTTAGACTCTGTATTGAGAAAATTTACCGGTATCGAGGAGCAATCAGTACCGGATCCAACAAGCCCGGGTAAACTCGTACATGGGTGAACCGAGAAGTGCAGGTGGGGAAGGCCTCCGGTATTTCCTGTGTCACCACTAAGGCCTATCACATCACCTTGTTTTACTTCTGCTCCTGCAGTTACAAATACCCCATTTCTAGTCAGGTGGGAGTAGAGCGCCACCGTGCCATCATGGTGCTGAATGGTAATGAGGTTGGTATTGTTTCGGTCGCCATCTCCGGCACCATCATTAGCGTGCACCACAGTGCCATCTCTTGCCGCAAGTACTTGGGTGCCGATGCACATGGTAAAATCATAACCATACTGCCAAAACCCACTGTGCCCGAAACCGGAAGTATTTCCCTGATTTATCTGAAAAGTACTGCCAACAGCGTATGGTAGCTTGTATGGAGAGGCGAACCAATTGGGAAAAGTAGCTTCCCGATCGTAAATGGGGTAGGAAGGAATGAACTCTGTACAATTACCATTTTGACACTCTTCTACTCCATTACCGGGAGTCACATTTCCGATAGAATCATCGGAGCCACCTGCACAGGCAACTGTGAGTAGGATGAGGAGCAATGACAGGAATCTGGTAATCTTCTTGGTCAAGTTTTTGACAGTTGAGTTTGAGCGGCCAATATGCTGAATTTTCTTTAGTTAACTGTCAGGCATAATTCAAAGCACCTTCACCGCGGGTAATATTCTTCCTTTTTGAGAATAGCTAGATGATTCAAAAACATCATTTGTATCACTATGATACAATCACGTATCAGGTTGAGACAGTAAAATCTAGTTGATATAAGTGTAACTGTTTGATTTTAAACTATTTAACTTATTGGTACTGACCTTGCATTGGTTGAGGCATCTAAAACTCAAAATATTATGCTTCGCAATCATCTTCTAGTCGCTCTTCGGAATATCGGTAAGCGCAAGGCCTTTACCTTTATCAATACACTCGGGCTTACGGTGGGTATGACGGTATGTCTGCTGATTGTTACCTATGCCCGATACGAAATGAGCTACGATCGTTCGCATCCAAATGCGGATAAGATTTATCGGGTCACGGTAGATATGTATAATGGCGGGGCTTTTCAGGTAGCAGATGCTCAGTGTTATCCCGGGGTTGGTCTCCTGGCGACTGAGGAATTTCCTGAAATAGAAGAGTATGCCATGGCCAGACACATTGGTCGGTTTCTCTTTAAGAACGGGCCACTGGCTTTTAACGAAGACAGGGCTTATATCGCCAATCCCGGTTGGCTCACAGTATTTGACTGGGAAATGCTGGCTGGTGATCGGGAAACCGCCCTGGACGAACCCGGAATGTTGGTCATTAGCGAGAGTATTGCCAAAAAGTACTTCGGTGATGAAGATCCTATGGGAAAAATGCTCACCGTGGTTCCTGGCGGAGATGAAATACCCATGATGGTCAACGGGGTATTTAAAGATCAGGCCCCTAACAATCACCTGAAGTTTGATGCGCTCATTTCTTATGAGACAGCCATTCAGGGCTTGGGTTGGGAATATGAAAACTGGAATGGCAACAATGAGTTTATGTATCTGCTCACGAACCAGCCTGAGTTGAGTGATGACTTTGAACAGCGCTTTAATACGGCCTATTATGCCAGAACGGAGCCTCGGGAAGAACGCGGAGATGCACTGGTACTGCAGCCACTTACCGATATCCACCTGAAGTCAGATAAAACCTATGAAGCTGAAGTAAATGGTAACCAGAGCATTGTAAATATTCTTTTGGTCGTTGCGGTATTTGTATTGGTGGTTGCCTGGGTCAACTATATTAATCTGGCTACGGCCCGTGCCATGGAGCGTGGCAAGGAGGTGGGAGTACGCAAGGTGTTAGGCTCCGGCAAAGGAGCACTGATTCGTCAGTTTCTGGTAGAAGCGGCTTTTCTCAATCTGGTTGCCATTGTGCTCACGGTTACCAGTATACAACTCGTTTTACCATTGTTTAATGATCTGGCGGGTGTTCAGTTGTCTTTCAACATCCTCAACGATTCCCAGATGCTCATGCAGGTAGTAGCTGTTTTTATTATTGGTACGCTGGCTTCCGGCCTTTATCCGTCCCTGGTACTTTCTAATTTCCGACCATTGGCAGTGCTTTCAGGCAAACTCAAGGATTCGCGGGGTGGCTTGTTATTACGGAAGGGGCTGGTGGTTTTTCAGTTCCTGATTACCATGCTATTGCTTGTAGGTACGGTGGCCATCTACAAGCAGGTCAATCATATGCGCTCTCAAAAGCTGGGTATCGATCTGGCGCAGACGGTTATAGTCCAGTCGCCTGTAGTGGCAGAAGGAGGAGAGCAGCAGAATGAAAAACGCCAGACGTTTGGCTCAGAGCTTGCCAGAATATCGCAAATCGAGGGAGTGTCTTTTGCAGAAACCATGTTTGGGCAGGGAACCAACGATATGAATTCCAGTACGGGTATTTACCGGGTGGAAGATAAAGCAGGAGAGGGGGTGAATTTCTACTTCTTTCATGTAGATGATCAGTTCATTCCAAACTTCGGTTTTCAAGTGCTTGCAGGTCGGGCCTTCAACAGAAATATAGAATCACCTTTTGAAGATAATGCCGGTCAGTTTCAGGGCATGATGATCAACGAGACCAGCCGCAAGCTTCTTGGTTTTGAAAGCAACGAAGCCGCGATAGGTCAGAAAATCAACCGTTGGGGACGTATTTTTAGTGTCATTGGCGTTTTTAACGACTACAACCATCATTCGCTTAAAACCAAGGTAGATCCTACCGTATTCTTCTTTGACAAAACCGGCAGGAGGTCTAATTATACAGCCATTAAAGTAGCCGGAAGTGCCAACCCAGGTGAGAGTTATAAAACCGTACTTTCACAAATAGAGTCGGTCTACCGTGAGGTATATCCTTCCAGTGATTTTGATTACTACTTTCTTGATGAGCATTTCAACGAGCAGTACCGGGCGGATCAGCAGTTTGGTACTGTTTTCAGCACCTTTGCCATCATTACAATTTTCGTTTCTATCCTGGGACTTTTCGGGTTGGCCCTGTATGAAATACAGCAACGGATTAAAGAAATCGGTATCCGAAAAGTGTTGGGTGCCAGCGCCCCGACCATTATCAGATTACTCGCAAAAGACTTTATAAAACTGATTTTGATTTCCGTGATTGTGGCTCTGCCATTGGCCTATTTAGGTATGGATGCCTGGTTGTCTTCTTATGCTTATCGTATTCAAATCAGTTGGTACCTCTTTGTATTACCCGCTGTAGTATTGCTGGCCGTAGCTTTGATTACCATTATCGGGCAGACCATCAAAGTAGCCAGACGTAACCCGGTGGATGCACTGAGATACGAGTAGGTACAAGGAACTATATAAGCTTTCAGAGAGGCAGCATCTTCGGGTGTGGCCTTTTTGTTTTTAGTCAATAGTCAATAGTCACAGCTGTTCGCTGCGTTTGAGCTGGAGGTGGAAGAATTAATAGGAGAGTTGTCCAGGCTCAGAGTCTCGCAAGCGATGATTCTGAGCGAGTGGAGTAGGTTGTTACAAAGACTCTATTATCTAAAATCTTTTACCTACCATCCCTCAGCGTCACTCGAAGAGGACTCTGAGGGACTTTTCTACAATCTCGTATCTATTATCTTACCGTTCAACTGTACCATAGTGAGACGATAGCCGTATCAGGCTGGCACGCCAGAGCAAAGGTATGGGGTTAGGGTTCCGTTTAACTATCTAACAGTCAGGTTTTTAATATCGTGGCACAACGCTTGTCTATAGAGAAGCAGATTAACACACAACATTATGCTTAAGAATCATTTCCTGGTAGCCTTTCGAAACTTTAAAAAGAAAAAGGCCTTTACCGCCATCAATGTTTTTGGTCTGACCATTGGTATGACGGTGGCCCTGCTGATACTTACCTATGCCCGCTATGAGATGAGCTACGATCGCTTTCATCCCAATGCCGACAACATTTACAGGGTCTCAGTGGACATCATGCAGGACGGTAATTTCCAGGTGGCCGATGCCCAGTGCTATCCGGGAGCGGGCCTGATGGCCAAAGAGGAATTCCCCGAAATAGATGATTATGCGATGGCCCGGGAGATTGGCCGAATCCTCTTTAATAATGGAGGCACTGCCTATAATGAAGATCGGGTTTATCTGACCAATCCAGGCTGGTTGACTGTGTTCGATTGGCAGTTGATTGATGGTGACAGGGAAACAGCCTTGAATGAGGCCAATATGGTTTTGCTAAGTGAAAGTGCCGCTAAAAAATACTTTGGCGAGGAAAACCCCATGGGCAAAATGATCGGGATGACCACCGGAGGGGCAGAGGTGCCTATGAAGGTAAATGGCATATTCAAAGACGTACCTGAAAATACACACCTGGGCTTTGATATTTTGGTGTCCTGGGAGACGGGAGTTAAGTATATGGAGTGGAAATATGACGAATGGGGTGGAAACAATGAGTTTATGTATCTCCTTAGTAATCAGGCTGAATTGGATGAAGATTTTGAGGATAGGTTTAATGAGGGGTACTGGACTAAACGTGAGGCTGAAAGAGGGAATGAACGATTGAGGGTATATCCATTAACTGACATTCATTTAAAATCTAACAGGACATTTGAAGCAGAGGCAAATGGTAGTGAGGCGATGGTCAACATTCTTTTGATGGTAGCTGCTTTTGTACTGGCTATTGCCTGGGTCAATTATATCAATCTTTCTACGGCACGTGCTATGGAGCGGGGTAAGGAGGTAGGGGTACGCAAGGTGCTCGGGTCTTCTAAAAAGTCCCTTATTATTCAGTTTTTTACTGAGGCGATTCTTATCAATTTGCTCGCCCTCATTCTTACTCTTACGAGTCTTCAGGGCGCCTTGCCGCTTTTCAACAACCTGACAGGACTATCACTCACTTTTGACTTGTTCAACGACCCCGGGCTGCTCGCTCAGCTAGCAGGTATGTTTGTTCTGGGGGCACTTGCTTCCGGTCTCTATCCCTCACTCGTACTCTCTAACTATAAGCCTTTGACTGTGCTTACCGGCAGGCTCAAGGATTCAGGAAAGGGACTTTTGCTGAGAAAAGGTCTGGTGATCTTCCAGTTTACAGCTACCATGCTGCTTCTTGTGGGCACGATTACCGTGTACAATCAGGTTAACTATATGCGATCTAAAGACCTGGGAATGGACCTTGAACGTACCATTGTGGTCAAATCTCCGCTGGTAACAGATAAGCGAGATATCCGAATCGAAAAGCGAAACACTTTCAAAAATGAACTAACACGTATGTCGCAGGTAGCTGCAGTGTCTTTTTCAGGCACACTCTTCGGTCAAGGCGATGGAGATATGAACACCACTACTGGTTTACAATCAGTTACCACCGAAATCGGAAAAGGACTGAATTTCTCCTTCTTCAACGTGGATGATCAATTCATACCCGCTTTTGATATCGAGCTGCTGGCAGGAAGAAATTTCAATAGAGAAACTGAAGTAGAGGCGGTGGATGATCCGGGAAATTATCATGTGATGATTCTGAACGAATCCAGCCGAAAGCTATTTGGTTTTGCTTCTAACGAGGCCGCTATTGAGGAAAAAATCTGGTTTGGAAACAACCACTATAAAGTGGTAGGGGTGATCAATGATTACAATCATAACTCACTGAAAAGCCAGGTGAGCCCTATCATCTTCCTGTTTGATAAACTGGGTCGTCATGCAGATTTTATGTCAGTAAAAATAAATGCAGGCTCAAATGCTGACGACAGCTATAAATCCGTGCTTGCTGATTTGCAGGATGTTTATCGCGATGTTTATCCAACTAGCGATTTTGAATACTACTTTTTGAACGAGCAGTTCAACGAGCAGTACAAAGCCGATCAGCAGTTTGGCCTGGTCTTCTCAATCTTCTCAGGTCTGTCAATCCTTATTTCCATACTTGGGCTCTTTGGTCTGGGATTGTATGAGATGCAGCAACGGATTAAAGAGATTGGTATTCGCAAGGTACTGGGAGCCAGTTCTTCTAACATCATCGGACTTTTGTCCATCAACTTTCTGAGGCTGATCATTATCTCTGTGATCATTTCGCTGCCGATTGCCTATCTGGGAGCAGATGCCTGGCTCGATAGTTATGCCTATCGGATTGGGCTAAGCTGGGTGCTCTTTGTTATCCCTGCTGTTACCATAGTTCTGGTGGCTATGATAACCATTATCACCCAAACGCTGAATGTAGCCCGTAGAAATCCGGTTGATGCACTGAGGTATGAGTGAGTCCGGTGTGTTAAAATTGAAATAAGGCTGGATTGAATTAAGATCAGTAAAATATCAATCTGCATAAAAGGCTTCCCGGGAAGCCTTTTTGTCTTCTCAGGTCGCGTACAACCAATCAATCAACCTTACGATTATGAGACTGAAAACTGTAATAACATTGATGTTCTGTGCCTGCTTTACTCAGCTGAGTCTGGCACAAAAGGAGAACCCGAATGAGAAGCTAGCCTATCTGATTGGCACCTGGAAGCTGGAACTGGTGCATAAGGAAATGAAGATTACGGCTTTTATGGATTTTGAATGGGGAGTTAATAAAACCTATGTACTCTCCAGGAACACTAATTCCAGGAATGGAGGACCTGTGGAGGTTGAAAATACCTCGATTATTTCCTGGGACGGGGTAGCAGAGACATTCGTGATCAGTTCGGTATACAACGGACCTGGAGATTTACTGGTGGGACGTGGCACGGTAGATGTGACAGAGAAGAAAATCTTCAGAGACATTCTGCTCCACTATGCCGAGGGCGAGAAAATCCCTTTTATTAATGAGATGGCCGGAAAAGGAGGAGGGAAGCTTCAGTATCGGCAGCATTGGGAGAAGATTGATGCGAATAGTTTTCGGGGGAGAATGGAAGTACTGATGCATGATCAATGGAAAACCACTTTTGACAATGAGATTTGGAGAAAACAAAAGTGATTATTTGGATATGCACATAAGCGCTGAGTGGCCTCAGTCATTATTGGAAGAAAGTGGCATTGATACCCCTTTTCACTCTGGAGGGTGGCTAAACCGAAAACAGTGCGAAATACAAATCGATTGGATTTGGTACGCGCTGGCCTTGTGCGGTAAAAACCGAGCTTGGATTTGTTGTTTTCGGAAAGGGTTTTTGTTTCTTTTTGGCCTCAAAAAGAATAAGTGAGTGTCTATTGAAGGATTGAAGTCATTACTCCTGGATTGTATCTAAAGTTTTACCCTAAAGCATAAAAAAACCATCCCGATGTCAATCGGGATGGCTACTCTACTCAAACTCAAACAACCTTAGTTTCCTCCTCGTCCGCCTCTGCCTCTTCTCTGTGGAGGGTTTTCTTTTATCCATTTTTCATAAGCCGTCCACTGGGTAGCACTAAAAATTTTCTTCAGTTCCTCGTTATGTGCAGCCCTTAATTCTCCAAATGCTTCTCTCATAGCTTCCCGGTCTCCACTGCCGCGCAATTCCTGCATCTTTACTCTTTGCTCTTCACCGCTTTTGATCAACAAATCATACACCTTGGTGTGCTGTTCATCAGAGAGCCCAAACTCTTCCTGCCACTTGTCTGCTGTGGCCTGTGCTCTTTCTTTCGGGTCTGGTCTTTCGCCTCTCTGGCCGCCACCGCGTTGGGCTTCTGCTGTCATCAAGCCAACCATCAGCAGCATGCTCAATATCATTACAGATTTTCTCATGTTTTTATTGGTTTGGTAGTAAGACAATTTTGACCTGAAAAGGTTTAAAACCCAATGTCAAGAAGTTCGGTTTTGGATGGTTGAATGCCGAAAAGCAGCTTGTCTGTTGAACTCTGGACTTGTAAGCTCTAATCTATCTCTCCGGAACCAATCAGCTCCTCTCCGTCATACCAGGCCACAAACTGACCGGGTGCTATGCCTCGCTGGTGTTCATCAAAGATGAGGTAGAGACCATCTTCTTCCATAAACAGCTCAACCTTTTCAAGGGGTTGGCGGTAGCGAATTCGGGCCATTTGCTGTCTTGATTCTCCCGGTTTTAGAGCCAGATCTTCGCGTACCCAATGCACATTGCTATCGGCCACAAAAAGGCCTTTACGCAATAAACCAGGATGATTTTCTCCCTGCCCCGTGTAGATGGTATTTGATTTAGTGTCTTTTTCAATGACAAACAAAGGCTCTGGTGTACCTCCTACAGCCAGTCCTTTTCTCTGGCCAATGGTGAAGTAATGCGCACCATTATGCTCACCTACTTTTTTGCCATCAGAAGGAGCATAGGTATAGGGTTTGGCCAGAAATTCCAGCTCTTCTTTTTTAGAGTCAAATGCTTGCGCATCAGCTTCGTGAAAATCGTTGAAGTTGTCGGCATTGGTTGCCAACTCCCTGATCTGTCCTTTTTTCGGGGCCAGCTGCATTTGCAGAAAATCAGGTAATCTCACCTTGCCAATAAAGCAAAGTCCCTGCGAATCTTTTTTCTCTGCAGTCGCAAGTCCCTGAGCCCTCGCAATTTCACGTACCTCTGGCTTTTGCAAGTGTCCGATAGGGAAGAGGGCCTTTGAGAGCTGTTCCTGATTTAACTGACAGAGAAAGTAACTCTGATCTTTATTATTATCAGCTCCGGCCAGAAGGCGATGGGTTTCTTTGCCATCTACCTCAATGGTTTCTTTCTGGCAGTAATGTCCGGTGGCCACAAAGTCAGCTTTGAGCTTCATAGCCGCTTTAAGGAAGATATCAAACTTTACTTCGCGATTACAAAGTACATCCGGGTTAGGCGTACGTCCTTGCTCATATTCCTTGAACATATAGTCCACAATACGCTCTTTGTATTGCTCGCTCAGGTCAATCACATGAAAGGGAATACCCAACATCTCGGCTACCGCCAGAGCATCGTTACTATCTTCTACCCAGGGACATTCCTCGCTGATGATTACAGAATCATCTACCCAATTGCGCATAAACATGCCTATTACCTCATATCCCTGCTCTTGCAGCAAGTATGCTGTCACACTGGAATCTACCCCTCCTGAAAGCCCTACAACTACTCTTTTTGCCATCAATCTGCTCCTTTGAATCAGCTTAACAAAGCTTGCGCAAAAATAGTTGATTTTGGATTGAAAAAATGAGGTATAGCTATTCCGTTACTTATTCCGGCCGGAAGAATAATCTCACATTATGAGCTGTGCGAACCGAATGACCTTCTATCTTTCCAGGGATCCAAATAGGATGAATGGTCTTTAAGTACTCCGAAGCTCGGTGAAGCAGTGCCTGTTCATATCGTGCATTGCCCTTTGTATAATCAGCATAATAGGAAACGTGTAGATTGTCAATTGAACTATCCTTTTCAACAATAAACCCCAGGTCCATATGAGGCCATCTATCAGTAACCGTATCTTTCTCAATGGGTATATGTTCTACGACAAGTAGAAAATTATAATCATCTTTTTCATGTGCTGTATTGGTAAGGTACGGTCCCTCATCGCAATACCATGAGTCTACAGGGGCATCGTTTAAAACAGCATTTTTAATAAACAGACTATCAGCCTTTTTAAGAAGATTTTCTTTGAATCCGGGTCCGAATCGCTCATTCAGAACTCCATCCATATAGTCTGCATAGCAACCTTGGGTGTTACCACTAGTAAAGAAGTCGTAGATTAACTCCAGATCAAAGGTAATGTCATAGCTTTTACAAAGTTCTCTCAGCTCTTTCTCAAATCGATAGGGCATTGTGCCGAAACCGAATCGTTGTGTAAATACGACATTGCCATTCTTTACATCTCTTTTGGCTTTCTTTACATCTTCACGGCAAAGTTGGTCTGAGAAGGCCGGGTCTCTGGCGTATGCAATTCTCTTCTCCAGATCCGGCTCGTATATCCCGGGCCTGAGGACGACAGTAAGTTGTATGAAAACTACCAGGCTCAACAGAAACGTTGAGAGTATAAAGAACATAAGCTTTCTTTTCCTGCTCATTTTTGATCAAACCGCAGTTCTATCTCATTTGATTTTGATGTCACTAACGCATAATGTCTTGATGTGGATTCATTTCATGAGTAGGACTACGGATTTATCATTTTATGTAAATGATAGGATTTTTTATGTGAACCTGCCTTTAGGAGCTATCAACAGAATATTATCAACCGGTTCAGTTTTACGATTTGAAGCTATGAAATAATGAAAAACCTATATTTGAACGAACTGAGTTGAATGAAGCGCAAGACCCTCCTGTGGCATACTGTATTCTGGATCGTCTATATGGCGATCTTCACCTTTGTAGAGGGAGGTTATCAAAACAATTTTGATGAAGCATTTGCCCTCGAAGCATCTTATTTGCCTTCGCGCCTGATGCTGGTATATTTCAACTACTTCTTTCTGCTGCCTCGCTTTTTGCTCAAACGCAAAATCGAGAAATATGTGGGCTATACATTAATTACTATCATCATTGCCACAATGATTCAGCGGGTTTTGGGTTTCTATCTTATCAACCCTCTGATCTTTCCTGATTGGCAACAGGGGCCGTTTTTTGAAGCTTTTCGCATTGCACAGGCAGGCATGATCATCACTTCTCCTATGATTTTCCTTATCGGTATGACCGTGGTGATCCGCTGGGCTGGCTCTGAAAAAAAGATGCAGGAACTGGCGCGGGAAAAAGTAGAAACTGAGCTGAAATATTTGCGTAATCAGGTAAATCCACATTTCTTTTTCAATACGCTGAACAACCTCTATGGTCTGGCACAGGAGAAGTCGGATAAAACCCCGGAAGTGGTGCTGAAGCTCTCCGAGTTGATGAGCTATATGCTTTATGAAACGAATAAGCCCCTGATTC
This sequence comes from Roseivirga sp., assembly GCA_021404565.1. Taxonomy (GTDB): domain Bacteria; phylum Bacteroidota; class Bacteroidia; order Cytophagales; family Cyclobacteriaceae; genus Roseivirga. Next base: position 223,798 of record JAAWWF010000004.1, read on the forward strand.
AACTCAGCAGGGAGATCGACTATATCCGCAACTATATCTCATTGGAGGAGCAGCGCTATCAGGACAGGTTTAGCTGTAACCTGAGTATCAAGGGAGAGATTGGCAAGGTAAAAGTGCCACCCATGCTGGTGCTGCCCTTTGTGGAGAATGCATTTAAGCATGGTATCAATAAAGAGTCGGAGGGAGCCTGGATGAACATAGACCTTAAAGTGGATCAGAGAAAGCTGTACTTTAATGTAGAAAACAGCCTGGCGACAGAGGAGAAGCCGGACACGAAAAATGGTGGTCTGGGTATAAAGAATGTGGAACGAAGACTGGAACTGCTTTACCCTCAAGCTCATACACTTGTATATGGACCAGAAGCAGAAAAATACAGTATAGCATTGACGATAGATTTAACACAACTAAGCCAACCGGGAAATGACGCTTAAGTGCCTGATAGTAGATGATGAGCCTGTAGCACAGGGTATTCTCGAACGCTATATCCATCAATTGGATGGGCTGATGCTGGTGGCGAAATGCAAGAATGCCCTGGAAGCCAATGATTGGCTGAGAAAGGCGGAGGTGGACCTGATTTTTCTTGATATAGAAATGCCGCATATTGATGGACTGAATTTTCTTAGTACACTCATCAATCCACCCAAAGTGATTCTGACCACCGCTTACCGGGAATATGCCCTGGAAGGTTACGAACTCAACGTTATTGACTATCTGCTCAAACCCATCTCGCTGGAGCGTTTTATGAAAGCGGTGAATAAAGTGGTCGATAAGCAGGATTCTGTCCAGAAAGATGAAGCTCCTACTAGTGATGAAGATTACCTGTATATCAAAGCTGATAAAAAGATGGTACAGGTGTACTTCAAGGACATTTTGTATATAGAAGGGCTGAGCAATTATGTAAGAATCTTCACTTCAGGTAAACCGATTATCAGCTATCAAAAGCTCAGCTACCTGGAAAAGGTATTACCCCACAAAGACTTTTTCCGTTGCCATAGGTCTTATATTGTCTCCGGCAGAAACATAAAGGCCTATAATTCTACTCACCTGGAGATAGGGCAGACCGAAATTCCTATTGGGGGTAGTTATCGTGAAATGACCCTCGAACGCCTTAAACCTTTTGAGGCATAATTTGGTACATTGGTTAACCGGTGATCAGGGAATTGGTAGAGATTCGCTGCTCAGACGTTAGAGGTTTTGGCAGCAGGTTATCAGTAAACCCGTGATCAGTTATCAGGGCTTTTAGGATAAACTTGGGTATGGCCGGTGTCCTTAACTGATTTTGGACCAGAGTTCAATCCTCAACGATCAGGAGAGTAGAACCCCTTTTAATTTAGTGAAGGACCCCATCCATATTATTAACAATTAACCGATAACCTGCTAACCACGATTAACCAAACCTAGGCCGTAATAACATCCACCAGCTCTTCCTTTTTGTTTCTCAGGTCGAGGCCGCCCTCTAAAACTGATTTCAGATTGGCCAGGTAAAATATCCAGCCTTTGGAATCGCCTACAAAGTGCTGAAGCATGGTTTCCTGATCTGTGGGAAGGTCACTTTCTACGAGTTGAACAATGGTTTCTCCGGCTTCCTGATAGACTGATATAGTCACAGGACAGCCTAGTGAGAAGGTAAATACGAATTCGTCTTTGCCGTTTGCCTTAAGCACTTTGCCCTTTTCCATCACACTGTCCGGGTAGCCGTACCAAAGCCATTCATAGGTATCGCCTTCGGTAAGCAGACTATCTTTTGCCTTTTCATTTCCAGCTGCATCCTTAAAGTTGGCATCTCTCAAAAACCATTTTTCCAGACCGGCAGGGGTGGCCCAGCATTCGTAGGCCTCTTTTATGCTGGTGTTCAGGTTAACCCTCAATTTGAATTTACTCCATTGTGATTGTTCCATGATGTTGTCTTTTTGTTTTAGTCAAAAGTAGGAGAAGGCCTGTGGCTCAATTTTCTAAAAATTGAGAATTTTATCTGGTTAATAAAACAGACAGAGGTCTCGTTAATGATCGCATCAAGCTACTCTCTGTCTCACTAGCTCATTCCAGCCTGTTTTCTATAGGCGCTGGGACTTAGCCCTTCCTGTCTGTTGAATTGGTAGCTGAAGGAGGATAGTACTTCAAAGCCGAGCTGTTCGCTGATTTCCTGAATGGACAGGCTTGTCTCCGTCAGGAGTTTTTTAGCCAACTTTAGTCTGCCTTGCATAAGGTACTGATGCGGAGTGATACCAAAAGCCGTTTTGAAGTTTCTCAGGAAGTGTTCCGGATTCATCATGGCTATACCGGCAGAATTTTGCAATGCAATATTTGCCGTTAAATGCTCATCCATCCAGTTTTTGGCAAGGCTGAGCCTTTTGTAAAGATCAACCCGGGTAGATTTTTTGACAACAGGAAGCCTGGACGAAATAGCAATGGCCTTATAGTTTTCTTCCGAAAGGTTTTGGAGCAAGGATCTGAGAAGGGCATCCGTTTTTAGCGCCTGAAAGGAAGCGCAGCTTTGACTGAGCCGCATTACCTGCCTCAATTGGCTGTTGAGTGAAGCCCGGGTGTAGTGAATATGCTCTATCAGGCTTCGGTCTCTTAATTCTTCATAAGTCGGTTCTTTTTCGCTATCCACATTTTTATGGAAGATTTCAGCTGCCACCACATCTGCCAGAATGCTCCTGAAGAAAACCAGAACCGGCTGACTGGCAGATTTACCTGATAGCTTAAGCCGACTCCCTCTATTGACAACGGCAAAGGAACTTGAGTCCAGCAGCAGGTTTTGATCATTAATGTAAAAGAGTGTCTGACCTCTCAGGCAGGTAATTAGTCCAAAACCCGTCAGTCCGAAATCATGCGAAAATGTACTTTCAAAAACCTCTGTAAGAAACAAGTGATCTGCAAACTCAGGGACTGTGTCGTTTTTGTTGCTGATCCCTGTGGTAATAGGCCGGATGATCATTTAGCAATCTAGCGAAGTCCGGCCGAAATAATCAAACCTTCATAGTAAAGGATGAAGTAATACATATGTAGAAATTCAGGGACTGTATTCCATCGCACACCCTTTATTTCCCTGAAGGGAAGGCTTCTCGCGGATCATTTAGGGCTGTTTCTCCTTTAATCTCCTCCTGTTCAAAGGAGGAGTCCGCTTGTAGAAACTGTGAAATAGACAGCAAGTTGCCTGCGAGAGGTGGTTGAAATATCGGTTGTTCACTTCTCCACAAATCAAACCTTCAGTGTAAAGGAGGAGGTAATACCGACAGAGAAGTTCCTGGCCAGATTGTCTACACCATAAATTCCCCGCGTATGCGTTCCCCGATCGTCCAGCACCTTTACAAATAGATCTGAAGCACCATTGGCTACTTTAGGTGCCTCATCCCAGCCCACAGCGCACTGATAGTAAATATCCAGATGATTGAGTCCTTCCACCCTCTCAAATCCCACATAGTGATCAATCTGGGCGAGTATATTAAGGGCAGTCAACTCCGCAGCTTTATAGCCATCGGCCGTAGACAGTTCCCAGCCATAGCGTCCTGTGTATTTGTATTCATCACCCAGAATCGGAAACTGAATCGCCACATAGGCAATGTTGCCTCTCACATTTACTGAAACATAAGAACCACCCGGAGGGGCAATAGGAGGCAGGCTGAGATTAAGTGCTTTGAGCTCGTCTGTGATCATGTCTGTAAAAGTATTGAGATCAGCGAATGGTTCCGAAGGGAGCGCGTTTTTTAGTTTTGCGTGAAGACCTTCCATAAGAGTATATGGAAAACAGAACCCTGATTTTTATAAGAGTCAAACATTCCGCCTTTGTGCGGATAAATCAGAGAACCGATGAGAGGGAGATAGTTAGACAATTTTATCTGTAATGAAATGTCAGGACCTGCCAGAAGAACTTGCGATTGGGCCTTTATAAAGTGTTCTTGGGAATATATATTTAGTCATGAGTTCAATAAAGCGTTTTTTGTATTCCAATGGCGATTATAATGGTTACCATATTCATAGGTATGAGAGTGCCGTGGCGCTAGTGGTTTATGATATGGGCCAGGAGATAGAAAGTTTGAGTTGTGATTTAAAGGGAAATATCAGGGATCACTCTAGAATTGACATCAAGAGAGAAGATCTTGATCTGGATAGATATTTTGACGAAAATCAAGAGTTACTCGCTTTTGTAACAGAAATTGATGGTCAGCAACGCTGGTCCGGTTTAATGGACATAATTTGCTGTGGCCTGCCTAAAGAAATGAATTGTGATGACGTGATGAAAATGGTATGGGCTTATGAGAGAAAGAATATGATAGAGGGTGGATTGTATGAAGATGATTTTGATATTATGCCATACTATATACGTCAGGATGAATTGAAAGAGAAGATCATTTCTGATGTCGATCTTGAGTTAAATGATCTTGATTGGATTGCGGGCTGTGATGTAGGATATTCTGAAGAGACTGATCAAATGGTAGGAGCTATCGTTGTTTTTGACGCCAAAACCATGAAAACTGTGGAATCTGCTACGCATCAGATGAAGATATCATTTCCATATATCCCTGGATTATTTTCGTATCGCGAGATTCCACCAATTCTACATGCGTTCGAAAAACTAAAAATTCGGCCAGATCTAATAGTCTGTGATGCGCATGGAATTTCTCATCCCAGAGGAATAGGTATGGCGTCACATCTGGGAGTAATGTTGGATATTCCCACGATTGGTTGTGCTAAGAAGAGATTGATAGGTGCCTATGACAAATCCGCCCTGAAGGTGGAAAAAGGACATTCTGTGCCTTTGAGATGGAATAGCAGGGACGTAGGAGCGGTTTTACGTTCCCGGGCTGATGTGAAGCCCGTTTTTGTATCAATAGGGCACAAAATAAACCTTGAGAGTTCTATTGCTATTATACTTGAACTGTGTCAAAAATACAGATTACCTGAAACTACAAGGCATGCGGACCGCTTGGTTAATCAGATATTGAAGTCTCGAACAGGGATTGAAGATATCTGATTAATCTACTCCATTAGCAAACAGAGAACGTTATAATCGGATAGTTAGGGGCAATATGCTTTCTGGGTTATTAGACCTTTTCTAACCATTTCTTCTCTTGATACCACCTCAATCCACCCTGATCTTTTTACGATTCACCACAATTTCCGAGCAACTCATTTTGATTAGTTGTACAAATATGAAATATATATTACTTTTACTTTTGTACAACTAATACAATTGATCAATGAAAGGTACTTACCTCGGAGAATTTGAAGAGCTCGTGCTGCTAACAGTAGGGGCGCTGTATGACGAAGCCTATGGCGTGGCGGTAATGGATGAGATAAAGAATGAAACCAAACGTGGCGTCAATATCAGTGCGATCCACTCGGCACTCAGAAGGCTGGAAGAAAAGGGATTTGTAAAGTCGCGTATGGGAGGAGCCACCAATGAAAGGGGAGGCAGGCGCAAGCGTTACTTCGTGCTTACCTCTTATGGCAAAAAAGCTCTGGACGATGCACAATCACTGCGCATGAAGCTTTACAACCGAATCCCCAATATGTCATTCGGCAATTAATGAAATCAAACAGAAACATAGCACCACCTCGCTGGGCGGATCGCTTTCTGGCATTTTACTGCAGGGAAGAATTCCTGGAAGAGATTGCCGGTGATGCCCATGAGCTTTTCGAGGTAAGGTTGCAAGATGAGGGGAGGCAGATCGCAAGCCTGCTCTTTATCTGGGATGTGCTGCGTTTCTTTCGCTGGTCAAATATTAAGAGTACAAACAGGTCAAAAATTACACAACTCATGATGGTCAAAAACAACTTTAAGATTGCCACGCGCAGTCTGGTCAAACACAAATTCTATACAGGCATCAATCTGGTGGGTATTTCACTAGGGATTGCCTGCTTTATTCTTACCTATCTCTATGTGCATGAGGAGCTCTCCTTTGATAAGTTCCATAGCCAGAAAGACAGACTTTACAGGGTCTGGATACATGAATTTGATGAGGGAGACGAATATTTTGAGGGAGTAGTACCCATGGTACTCACCCAATACATGGAAAACGATTTTCCGGAAATAATTCGGTCGGCCCAGATGCAAGACAAACTGGCTAGATACCAGACTCCTGATGGAACGCAGCTCACTTCTATGATCGATATGGTCGGGAGCGACTTTCTGAGGATGTTCGATTTTCCGCTGATAGCCGGTAGTTTGGAAGGAGTGCTTGACAGCCCCGCAGACATTGTGCTGACTAAAAGTGAAGCAATAAGGCGGTTAGGTACTACGGATGTTATCGGGAAAAGCATCGAATATGATATTCGAGGTGAGAATGCTGAGTTTGTTGTCAGCGGCCTTGTAAATGATCCACCTGTCAACTCTTCTCTGGAATTTGTAGCTCTGATTTCGGATGTAAATAAGAAACGATTTGTGAATGAGCAATCTCTCACGTCATGGTACACTTTCAGTACGGAGCTATATGTTCTGCTGAATGAGCGAAACGATGTAAGTGGGCTGGAAGAAAAGTTTACCGGGATGGTTGAAACCGGCCTGGGAGAGGACTATGAAGAGGGTACGTATACTGTTCACCTACAGCCGCTCACAGATATGCATTTTAATCAGCAGATTGACGGAGATACGCCTGTGGGGGATATCAACACCGTAAGAATTCTCGGGCTGATTGGTTTCGTTATTCTTTTTCTAGCAGGCATCAACTTTGTGAATCTTTCGGTAGGTCAGTCGATGACCAGGGCTAAAGAAGTGGGCGTGAGAAAGGTGATGGGAGCCTTCAAAAAGCAATTGACCATTCAGTTTCTGACAGAGTCTCTCTTATTAACCTTAATGGCCGCTCTTATCGGTCTGGGTGTCAGCTATTTATTGCTGCCGGTATTCAATCAGTTTGCAGACAAGAACCTACAATTGGCCTTTGATGCTCCGCTGATTCAGGCGCTGCTACTCTGCATACTTTTCACCGGTGTACTTGCCGGCTTATATCCTGCTTTTGTACTTTCTTCATTCAACCCATCAAAGGTGCTGAAGGGTCTGCACAAGAGTACGCAAGGCAAACATGGTCTGGCCTTTTCCCTGATTGTAATTCAATATGTAGCCGCTATTTTCTTTGTCTCTTCCACCGTGATTATGAAGAACCAAATACACTATATGAGCGAATTGGATATGGGCTTTAACAAAGAGGCCAAGGTCTATTTTACACTTCCGGCTGCCAAAGCGGAAAGTATGATGATGCAGGCCAGAATGAAGGCCAATGCCGATCAGGCAAAAGTCTTTATTTCTGAAATGTCGCAGCTTATCAGCATTGAAAAAATCTCTGCGGCAAATAACTTCTTTGGAGACCGGGGCTGGGTAAAACTGGGTTATGAGGATAAGGAAGAAGAACTTAATTATTTCCATTATAATCACATAGATGAGCATTTCATCGATCTGTTTGATATGGAAATCGTTCAGGGGCAGGGCTTCGATGAGGCCACTACTCGCTTGAGGGAAACAGGTATGATCGTCAATGAAGCTTTTGTAAAGGCATATGGTATTGAGAACCCCATAGGGCACAAGCTGGAAGGACCTGACTTTCCCGAGCACCAGATTATCGGGGTAGTAAAGGATTTCAACTTTAGCTCGCTACATGAGAAAATCGGGCCTTTGATCATGTCGATGAATGCACACCTCGTTTTTGAAGGTATTAATTCTATAGAGGTCAATCAAAGTCTTAAATCTACCCTTGTTGCTAAGGTAGACATGAATGCCATCGATAAGTTCAAGGGCGAAATAGAAGCTATCTGGGAAGAACGCTATGCTGAACCCTTTGAACTAGGCTTCCTTGATTCCAGAATTGAGCGAATGTACGAGGCTGAAAAACGCAATGATGCGATGGTTTCTTTAATCGCCCTGCTGGCAGTAGTCATTGCCAGTTTGGGTTTGCTGGGTCTTGTGGCACTCACAGTACAAAAGAAATTCAAGGAGATTGGGATTCGCAAGGTACTTGGGGCAAGCTCTTATACGATCATTAAGATGCTCAATAAGGCTTTTCTGAGCCCTATTGCCATTGCACTACTCTTATCATTACCGCTTACCTACTTCGTGATGCAGTCCTGGCTGGATGATTTCGCCTATCACATTAATATCAATCCGGTACACTTTTTACTGGCGGGAGCACTGATTTTCATGACCACACTGTTGGTGGCCAGCTATCAGTCGGTAAGGGCAGCGGCTACGAATCCCGTGGATACACTGCGATACGAATAAGCAAGCCTTGGTCTTTAACAGATGAGAAAGAAGGATCATACAAAACCGCCTCGTTGGGCCAGTACATTTCTAAGGAACTATTGTCGCGATGAATTTCGTGAGGAGATAGAGGGGGATGTTTATGAGCTTTTTGAAGCGCGATTGGTAAACCTCGGCTCCCGAAAAGCAGGACTGCTCTTTATCTGGGATGTAATCCGCTTTTTCAGATGGTCAAATATAAAAAAGGTCAAATTTTTAAACTTAAGTCAACCCATGGTCAAGAACAATCTCACAGTAGCACTGCGTGTGCTCAGACGCCAGCGAATGGCAAGTTTCATCAACACGCTGAGCCTTACTTTAGGCATTACAGCAGTTACGCTGATTTACTTCTTCATCAATGAAGAGTTTTCCTATGATCAGTTTCATAGTAAAAACGAGCAGATTTATCGCCTGGTAAAGGACAACTATGAGTCTGAAAATGAAATCAGAAGTACTTCAGGATACCATCCTTTACCCTTATCAGAAAAACTGGTAGAAGACCTGCCGGAAGTTATGGCCGCTACAAGAATCAGCCATAATGAGTACTATATGAGACTTGACGGTAAAATGCAGGAAGAATCGATCTTTTTTGCGGACCCCAACTTGTTAACCACATTTGACTTTCCCATGATCAGAGGAGATAAGTCATCTGTCCTGAGTAATCAGGGCAGTGTGGTACTAACCGAAAGAGCCGCCAATCGATTGTTTAATACAATAGATGTCATTGGGAAGTCCATAGAGTTTAGGATAGGAAGAGGAGGTTTCAAAGAGTTTTTAGTCACAGGAGTCGCAGAGAATGTACCTTCCAATTCTACCATCCAGTTCGATATTTTACTACCCTATACTGACGCGGCTCATTATGCCAGGTTCAAAGACTATTGGCGGATCAATACCGATGAGACTTATTTGTTGTTAAACCCGGCTGTGGACAGGACGAATTTTGATGAGAAGCTGGAAATGCAGTGGACGAACTATATGCCTCACAAAGTGGCAGACATGGAAGAAAATGGTTTTGCTCCTTTTAAATACCGTTTACAACCCCTCAGTGAGGTACATCTGAATACAGAGATTTCCGGTTTGTCGGAAGCAAGTGATCCTATGTACTCTTATATTCTGGGAATCATCGGCTCAGTAATATTATTGATAGGTTGTGCGAATTTTATGATTCTTTCTATTGGTCGATCTGCCTCCAGGGCCAAGGAAATCGCGATAAGAAAAGTAGTTGGGGCCGGCAAGAAACAACTCATCTTTCAGTTTTGGAGTGAGGCTTTTGTTCTCTCTATCATATCAGCCGCACTTGCTGTAGGCTTAGTCTATCTGCTCTTGCCCACTTTTAACGAGTTGGCTGACAAGCGGATCGAGTTTGCAGCAATGGTCAACCTACAAAATGTGGCTGTGTTGACCTGCCTTACATTCTTTGCCGGAATTATGGCCGGGCTTTATCCTGCCATTATCCTTTCGGGACTTAAGTCACTGGATGTTTTCCGCAGAAAAGTCAAGTTGGGAGGCGCCAATCTCTTTACTAAATCACTGGTTACCTTTCAGTTCGCTCTTTCAATCGTGCTGGTGCTGGGCACTTTGATCATTTATCAACAGGTGGATTTTCTGAAAAACAAAGATTTGGGTTTTGATGGAAAGGATGTGATCGTTTTGAAGAACCGCCTTTCCGGTAAGGCATCTGCTCAAAAGGAATTAAAAGATCAGCTGGCTGCGAATCCCAATGTACTGAGTTTTGCAGAGGTGAGTTCCTCTTTTACCAACGGCCGGTTTCAATCTTCCTACGAGACAGAAAACGGGAAGGAAATTCCCTATTTTATGTACCGTATTTCCACAAACTATCTCTCACTATTGGAAATAGAGATACTGGAAGGACGTGACTTTGATGGCAAATTGGCCACCGATACATTGGATGCTGTCGTAGTCAACAAAGCCTTTATACGTGAATTGGGCCCCGATTTTAAATTGGGAGATCGCATCGAGAATTTCGATAATGCCGATCTCAAGTCACCCAGGGTAGTCGGGATTGTCGAAGATTATAACTTTGAATCCCTTGACATTGAGCTGAAGCCCGTTCTTCTTTCGATTCAACGCTTCTCAGGTTTTCAGGATTTGTTGATCAAGACTGCTCCCGGAAAATCTGGGGAGGTACTCTCATCACTTGAGAGCAGCTGGTATGAAATGGCGTCCAGCATACCCTTCAGCTATAGCTTTTTGGAAGATGATCTCGAAGCGCAATATGCGAAGGAGCAACGTTGGGCAAGTATCATTCAATATGCGGCAGTATGGGCGGTGCTTCTTGCCGTATTGGGGCTCATGGGATTGGTGGCGCTAAGTATTGCCGGCAGAATCAAAGAATTTGGAGTCAGAAAAGTCCTGGGAGCCAGTACCTGGCATCTGTACAGGATCATCGTGAAACAATACGCAATTTGGCTCACCGTAGCCCTTGCCATTGCATTACCCGTGGCGGTTTATGTCATGAAGCAATGGCTCAGCGACTTTGCCTATCATATCAATATCAGTCCGCTGTTATTGGCTGTTGGTATTGCTATTCTCTTCGGTCTTGTGCTGCTCGTATTGGCCATAAATGCTCTCAATGCTGGTAAAAGGAGTACCATGGAAGCTTTGCGTCTGGAATAAATGAACGAACAGCAACCACCCAAATGGGCCACCCGGTTCCTACGAATCTACTGTCGCGATGAATTTCGCGAAGAGATAGAGGGAGATGCCTTTGAACTCTTCGAGGTTCGACTGGCTACGCTGGGGGCTGTAAAGGCCAGGTGGCTCTTTATCTGGGATGTGATTCGTTTTTTCAGGTGGTCGAATATCAAAAAACTCAATAAGGTTCAATTAAACTCAATTGACATGTATAAAAACTATATCAAAATAGCGTGGAGGGGCCTGGTCAGAAGCAAACTCTATTCAACCATCAATATTGCCGGAATGGCTGTGGCGATGGCTGTCTTTATGCTAATATTCCTTTATGTAACTAAGGAAATCAGCTATGATAAGTATCATGTAAAGGCTGACCGCATTCAACGGGTGGTCAGCAATCTCACGGTTCCCGGAAGTTATTTTGAATTTGCACTGACACCTCCAAACCTGGGCAAAAACTTCGTGAAAGACTTTCCCGAGGTGCTCGATCAGGTGAGACTCATGGACTCTGGTGGTACCCTCAATTATGGAGACAATACCTTTTCCGAAAACTCCATTATGTACACAGACCCGACCTTCTTCGAGTTCTTTGACATACCACTGCTTCAGGGCAACAAGGAGACTGTTTTAAGCACCCCTTATTCACTGGTGCTCACAGAAAGCACGGCCACCAAATACTTTGACAATGAGAACCCAATTGGCAAAATCATTACAATGGATGGGGTGGATGAGCCCTTTTCAGTTACCGGGGTAATGGCGGATGTACCTGACAACACCCATTTTGAGTTTGGTATGCTGGCGTCAATGGCAACCAGAAAAGCCCAGGGTGACCTCAAAGACAATGGACAATGGTTTTATGTCAGCTACTACACCTATCTGCTCTTTCCTGAAGGCTATGATGTTCAACAGCTTGAGAGTAAACTGCCCGATTTTATTGAACGCAATATTGGAGACGCTCAGAGAAGTGTAAATCAATCCTATGAGTTTGAATTTCAAAAGCTTCCAGATATTCACCTGTACTCGCACCGTGATGCAGAAGCTGCAACCAATGGCGACATTCAGTACGTTTATATCTTCTCTATCATTGCGCTGTTCATCGTTCTGATCGCCTGCGTCAACTTTATGAACCTGTCTACCTCAAGGGCTTCGCAAAGAGCCAAGGAGATTGGAGTGAGAAAGGTGGTAGGGGCCTTAAGAAGGCAGTTGATTGCTCAATTTCTCACTGAGTCCATTGTGCTGAGCTTGTTTTCATTTGTTCTGGCATTTCTGCTGGTACTATGGACACTGCCATCCTTTAACAATCTGGTTGAGCAAAGTTTTCTGTTTGTCGATCTTTTTGAGGGAGGTTTTGTTTATATCTGGCCAGCGCTCATGTTGGTCATTGGCCTGCTAGCCGGCTTCTATCCCGCTTTGGTACTATCTGGTTTCAGTCCCATCAGTGTCCTGAAATCTTCAAAAGCTCAAGGTCAGTCTAATGTATTGCTACGCAAAAGCCTGGTGGTATTCCAACTGGTCATATCCACTGTGTTGATCATAGGTACTCTGGTGATCAATGCTCAACTCAAAAACATGCAGAATCAAAACCTGGGTTTTAATCAGGACCAGCTGGTTTTGATGAATTATGCAGGCAGCGAAGATGTGATTAAGAATATGGAATCCATCAGAACGGAATTTAAACGTACTCCGGGAGTTTCAAATGTGTCTTTTTCATCCTCAGGACCGGCCATGGGCTTTGGCAACTGGTATACAGAATATGAAACGGTAGGAGGTGAGACACAAAATGCCTCTATGTATGGCTACCTGGTAGACCATGATTTTATAGAAACTTACGGACTGGAACTTATCACAGGCCGTGGCTTCGATCGGGCCTTTGAAACGGATATGGATGAAGCCTTTGTGATCAACGAGCAGGTGCTGAAAGAGATGGGGCTTACCAAGGCTGAAGATGCGATAGGAAAGTGGTTCTCGCAGTTTGGCAAGAAAGGTAAAGTAGTAGGAGTTGTAAAAGACTTCAATTTCAGACCCTTATACTCTGCCATCGAACCGCTGGTGATCCACCTTACCAACCCCCAGTTTTTCAGCTTTATCTCTGTTAGACTCGATGCCGGTTCAGATGTCACCGTTTTGGCGCATTTGGAAAAGGTCTGGGATGGAATCGTAGAGGCCGTTCCCTTTGAAGTGACCTTTATGGATGAAGCACTGAATGAGGAATACTTTGCAGAGATCAGAACACGGAAAATTCTTAGCTCCTTTTCGAGTCTAGCCATCTTTATAGCCGCTCTTGGGCTTTTTGCATTGTCTACTTTAAGTGCCGATCAGCAGCGCAAGAACATCAGCATTCGAAAGGTGCTAGGTGCAAAAGAGACCGATATAGCCTACAGGTTTTCCTCAGGCTTTTTTAAGCTTGCCATGATATCGCTTTTGATAAGTGTTCCCATAGCCTATTTCGCCTCGGAGTCCTGGCTGGCCAATTTCACCTACCGCATTGGTTTCGATCCGGTCATTTTTATCCTCGGTGGAGCCATCACCACGGTCATTACACTGCTGACGGTCTCCTTTCAGTCATTCAGAATCACCAGACTTAATCCTGCTCAGAACCTAAGAAGTGAGTAAAAAGCGAAACATATCGCCACCAGGCTGGGCCATACGGTTTCTCCGGGGCTATTGCCGCAATGAATTTCTGGAGGAGATAGAAGGGGACGTGCATGAGCTTTTCGAGGCCAGACTTCAAGCGCTTGGTGCGAAAAGGGCGAGACTACTTTTTGTCTACGATGTGCTTCGCTTTTTGAGATGGTCGAATATAAAAAGAACAACAAGGTTTAACTCAAATAAAACAGCAATGCTTAAAAACTACTTTCTTATTGCGAATCGCAATATGTGGAGAGAAAAGACTTACTCTCTGCTGAATATCACAGGGCTCTATGTAGGCTTTCTCTGCCTTATTCTTACGGTGGTTTATCTCGACAGACAGTTCGGGTATGACAGCCATCATCCTTATGTAGAAGATACCTATCGTTTTCTGCTGGTAGACAGTGAAAGCGGCAACCGAGGAGCATCCAGTGCCGGACCCTGGGCTCCTAAAATGGCACAGGATTTTGCCGAAATAGCTGATTATGTACGTATTGGTGGTTTCTCTACGAGCATTTTCAGGTACAAGGGGCAGCAGTTTTATGAAACTGGGGGCATCCTGGCCGACCCTTCTTTATTCAGAGTCTTCGGGTATAATTTCAAATGGGGAGATGCGAAAACCGCCCTGGATGAGCCTTTCAATATCGTGCTCTCCGAGGCCATGGCAGCAAAGTATTTCGGTACAGAGAACCCTGTGGGGGAGGTGTTTCAGGTAAACGATGGAGAGCAGTATAAGATCACAGGAGTACTTAGCGAGGAACAGCTGCCAACTCACATAAATTTTGAATTTGTGGCTTCTTTTGACTCTCACCAGGATGATTTTCGGTATGATTGGGTGATCCAGAATTATACGAGTTACATACAGCTCAAGCCTGGTACAGATGTGGACGCACTCGAAGCAAAACTGGTTGATTTTTTTAAGCGAAACACCCCGGAAACTGGCGTATCCATTGATGGGCGCGCCTATGACTTTGAGCCTGTCAAGGATATATACCTGTACAGCAATGTAAATGACAGGGTACCTACCATTAAGAGGGTAACCACCTTTGCTTTGATAGGTCTTTTTATACTGATAATTGCCCTGGTCAACTATGTCAACCTCGTGACAGCACGATCTACGAAGAGACTGAAAGAAGTAGGGGTGAGAAAAGCCATTGGGGCTAAAAGAAAACAGCTGACCATCCAGTTTCTCACCGAGAGTTTTTACTTCTGTCTGCTGGCTTTTGTAGCCGTCTTGATCAGCGTCAATCTGTTTTTGCCTGCCTATTCTGAATTGGTAAATGAAGAGCTGAGCTTTGGTTTAAGCACTGATTATCAGCTGGTTTTGTTAACCCTGATTTTGACTGGCATAGTAGGCACACTTTCAGGACTGTATCCGGCTGCAGCCTTGTCTGCTATCAAGCCCACGAATCTGATGAACCAGACGGGAGGTAAGCTGAACGGAAGAAATGTTTTCAGAAGAGTGCTGACAGGTCTACAGTTTTTTATTTCCATAGCGCTGATCATCGCTACTGCTATTGTCAACCGACAGCTCGACTTTATGAGTGAAAAAGACCTGGGCTTTGATAAGGAGCAGATCATGGTAGTGGCCTTGAACAATACTTCCATAATGGCAAACAAAGACGCATTTGCGGACCGATTGGAACAAAGTCCTTATGTGAAATCCGTGGGACTCAGTGGTCAGTCTATCGGTGGTGGTGACTGGGGCATGCCTTTTCGCTATGAAGGTGGAGATGAACCGCAATCTTCACGATTTATGGCAGTAGATGCAGCTTTTGGAGAGACACTGGGGCTGGAGTTTGTAGCCGGTAGAAATTTCTCCGAAGAATTGACGACTGATGTAGACAACAGCTATATCATCAACGAAACCTTTATGAAACGTGTGGGTTGGACCAGTGCGACAGAAGCAGTAGGCAAAGACATTGGAATGCCATCCAGAAATGCTGATGGATCTAATAGTTGGACTGCCGGTACGGTGATAGGAGTAGTGAAAGATTTCCACTACAGAGACCTCCGCACCAATATGTTGCCATTAGTGATTTCAAACAGACTGCGCTGGACAGACATACTTTTTATCAAACTTGAGGCTAATGGTGTAACCGAAGGGATGGCCCATGTGTCTGATACCTGGAAGGAAGTGGAAGGACAAACACCATTCAACTATTATTTTCTGGATGATCGACTCGATCGTTTCTATGAACCTGAGGTGCGACTCTCTAAAACAGCCTCCATTTATGGTAGCATCGCTATATTGCTTGCATGTTTTGGACTCTTTTCTCTTTCCACTTTTATGGCTGAGCAAAAGATGAAAGAAGTGAGTATTCGTAAAGTTCTGGGAGCCTCTATTGCACAGATTTTCCTGATGTTCTCAAAATCATTTGTATGGATCGTGCTGATCGCATCCGTGATAGCCATACCGGCTACACTCTATTTACTCAATGGCTGGCTCAACGATTTTGCCTATAGCCTGTCAATCGGTAAACACCTTGACATCCCTGTTTTAGCAGCACTTATTACACTGGTCGTTGCATTATTAACAATCGCCTATCAGAGTTTACGACTCTCAAAGGCCAACCCTGTGAAGTTTCTGAGAAGTGAATAGAATGGGTAAAAACATATTGCCCCCTAAGCCGGCCAGGCGTTTTCTGGAATTCTATTGCAAAGATGACTACCTGGAAGAGATCGGGGGAGATATCCTGGAACTCTTTGAAGCCAGACTCGAAAGCAAAGGAGCTTTCAAAGCTAAAACTCAATATTACTGGGACGTGATGCGGTTTTTTCGCAGGTCCAACATAAAAAAAACAACAAGGCTAAACTCAAATATCACTGCTATGACTCGAAATAATTTTAAGATTGCCGCCAGGATTCTCTGGCGTCAAAAGGTCAACACTACCATGAACGTAATGGGAATTGCCATAGGCATTGCCTGTTTTATGCTCATCGCACTCTATGTAAAACAGGAAGTAACTTTCGATAGCTTCCATGATAAGAAAGACAATATCTATCGTGCCTGGGTCAAAGAGGTTTATGATGACGGGCGCATATTTAACGATATTACTACCCCAACAGCATTGGGCCCGACATTAATCAGAGACATTCCTGAAATTGAGGAGTTTGCTCTGATCAGAGGGTACTCGACACTGGTAGGAAGAGGAGAGGGCCGTATATCTGATAATGTTCAAATGGTTACCTCCAATTTCTTCAAAGTTTTTGATTTTGAGCTTCTTGCGGGAAATACCGAAAGTCCATTTAGTCAGCTGAGCCACATTGTGCTTTCAGAAAGCTATGCCAAAAAATACTTTGGCTCTTCTGATCCCATCGGGAAGACTTTATCTCTTGAGATAAACGATGGCATTACCGATTATGTCGTCAGTGCCGTTGTTGAGGATGCTCCGCAAAACACTTCGCTTCCCTATAACATGCTGATCTCTTACAATGATGAGGAGCTTGCCAACCTTGCCGGGGCACAGCGGGGATGGTTCAGTATTGCCCCTGAAACCTACATATTACTCAGGGATGGTACCAGGCCCGAAGATCTGGAGCCAAAAACCCGTGCCATGGTAAAGAATACTATCAATGGTTCCAATGTATTTGGTGATGTGCCGGTGGAAGACCATTATCTGGTCGAATGGCAACCTTTGACAGACATTCATTTAAACACGGAAATTCCTCCCGGCAGGTCAGCGGTGGGAAATCCACAATACGTGTATATTCTGGGAGCGATTGGCCTTCTGGTCATGGTAATCGCCTGTATCAATTATACTACCTTATCGATAGGTCAGTCTTTCAAAAGATCTAAGGAGGTGGGCATGCGCAAGGTCGTGGGAGCGAAAAGCAATTCCTTGATTTGGCAATACCTGAGCGAAAGTACGCTGATCGCTCTGCTGGCTACCCTTTTTGGTGTATTCTTCACCTTTCTGATGCTGCCCGTATTCAATGAGTTGGCGCAAACCAACCTGATCTTGCCCACAGACTTTACGGCCATAGGTTTTGCCCTTTTGCTGGCACTGATTATTGGGGTTCTTTCGGGAATCTATCCTGCTCTGATTCTGGCCAGGTTCAAGGTGATTAGTGTATTACGAGGTGGGTCTCAATCCGGAGGCGGCAAACAGCTGGCCCGAAAAGGCATGGTGGTTTTTCAGTTTCTATTAACTGTATTCCTGATATCCAGCACGCTCATTATGCGTAAGCAGCTGGGTTTTCTTCAAAGCAGAGACCTGGGCTATGAGTACAATGCTATGGTCACCGTGCCGCTTTACCCGAGCCCTGAGGCCAACCGTACTGTTCAGCGCATCAATACTGCTCTGGAGAATGGAAACCTCCTGATTGGAGAGCTTAGCCGAAACCCTGATTTCTCCGATTTTGCGATGGCTTCTCATATGTTTGGTACCCCGGGATGGTCGCAGATTGGCTTTAACGCGGATAATGGAAATTATCTGAGCTTTAATCTGCTCATCGTTGACGCAAACTACCTTGGTGCTTTTGACATTAAGATGGCAGAAGGTCGCGATTTTGATCCTTCTCTTGAATCAGATAAGCTGACAGGAGTAATTATCAATAAAGCCGCTGCTGAGTACTTTGGTTTTGAAAATCCCATAGGAGCTAAGCTACCAGATGCTGAGTTTGGTGAGCATACCATTATTGGCGTGACGGAAAACTTCAATTACAGCTCTTTACACGAAGGTATTGAACCCCTGATTATGGTGCAGAATCCGCTGCCGATCTTCTCTGGTATTGATGATTATAATTCAAGTGACAGCATCATACCCAAGCTCGTATTCCGATACACAGGATCTAACCTTACCGCGGTGGATGATTTATTGACTCCGGCCTGGACCAGGCTTTTCCCTTCACAGGAGCTCAACTTTGGCTTTATGGAAGAACGTCTGCAGAATCAATACCAGAATGAAGCCAGAGTCAATAAAATCGTGACGATAGCTACGGTACTCAGTATACTTATTGCCAGTCTGGGACTGTTAGGGCTGACAATTTTGGTGGTAAATACCAAGATCAAAGAAATAGGCATCCGCAAAGTGCTGGGAGCTTCACCCAAGGTGATCTTCAGTCTGCTCTTTAAAGGCTTTTCTATTCAGTTGTTGATAGCGGTGCTGCTATCTGTACCGATTACCTGGTATCTGATGAAGGGATGGCTCGAGGGCTTCGAATACCGTATTGGTATGGGAGCCGACATGTTTGTAGTCAGTGCATTGTTGGCGCTTACCATTATGCTGGCTGTAGTAAGTTATCATGTAATACGGGCCTCTAAGGCCAACCCGGTCAGGGCGCTCAGGACAGAGTAGAGAAAGTTTTATTTCTGAATACCAAAGATGTCATCCTTCAAAGGGATGACATCTTTGGTTTAAGGTCATGGTTAGAAGGTTCTTCGCGATGCTCGGAATAGAAAAGAGGAGTGGAGAGGGGTTTGTGGAAGTAGTGAGCAACAGCACTCCCTGCTTTCTAATCCTGACATAGGAAGGATCTAAAGCAGTGTTGAGGGTATCAAGAGCCTCCTGGGCCAGGAGCACATGGTCCACCTGAAACTCTTCTATAAGTCGCTAATAGATTCTTCGCGATGGTCAGAATAGAAAAGAGGGGTGGAGAGGGTTTTGTGGAAGTTATGAGCAACAGCACTCCCTGCTTTCCAATCCTGACGTAGGAAGGATCTACAGCAGGGTGAGGATATCAATAGACCCGTAGACATGGAGAATCCATTACAGTGAGCTGATTCAATGTGCTGATGGAGGTTGACCGAACTAAGTTCTATCGCTTCAACTCCTTAATTATGGTGGCTTATTAAGCTGATCCCAAACTTTTTTTCAATCTCCTGTAACCATTTCCAAACGTAGAAGTATTATGTTTACAAAATAGAGGATAATGTATTCGAATCATGAAAAGACACAACCTGGGAGAGTTTGAAGAGCTGGTACTTTTGGTGGTAGCAGCCAACCCCGGCAATGCCTATGCCGTCAGCGTAAAGCTGGAGATAGAGGAGAAGGCCAATCGAAGAGTCAATATTAGTGCGGTGCATACCACACTTTACCGACTGGAAGACAAAGGCTTTCTGGTCTCTGAAATCGGTGGAGCCACCAATACAAGGGGAGGGAAGAGCAAGCGACTGTTTACTGTCACCGCTTATGGCTTTAAATCTCTGAAAGAGGTAGATGCCCTGAGAAATACCTTCCGCAGTCTTATTCCTCAACTCTCACAGCAATGAAAGCGCACAGACCACCCCGCCTGGCGCTGATGATGCTGAAATGGATCATGCCAGAGGCCATTTACGATGATGTATCTGGTGATTTAGTGGAGCTCTTTCATTGGAGAATCAAACGAAAAGGCCTCTTCAATGCACGCCTCTATTTTGTCAAAGACACGTTTTTTTCTATGCGAAATATATCGCTTAGGCGAAAAATCACTCACAAAAACTCAACAGCTATGTTTAAAAACTACTTTAAGGTTGCCTACAGAAATATTGTCAGGCACAAGTTCTATTCTTTTGCCAATACCTTCAGTCTGGCCTTTGGCATTGCCAGCACCTTACTGATTGCTCTCTTTGTCAAGAGTGAGTTGTCCTTCGATAATTTTCACACTAACTCAGAGCAGCTTTACAGACTCAACAAATATGTCAACAGCGAATCAGGAGTTACTAAAAGCGATGAAAGTTCGGGGCTCTTCGGGCCTACGATGGTCACAGAATTTCCAGAAGTGTTGGCTGCCAGTCGTTACGAGGGAGCCACAAATGTAGCGCTGACTCATAATGAAAAGAGCATTCGCATACCCAGAGTTTCCTATGTGGATGACAATTTCTTCGAAGTATTTGATTTCAAACTTCTGAAAGGTAATCCGAGTGATGTACTGACCAGACCGTCTACGCTGGTCCTGACAGAAAACACAGCGTATGCACTTTTCGGTGATGAAAACCCTATTAACAAAGTAGTCAGAGCTATGGGAGCTTTTGATTATATCGTCACAGGCATTGTTGCCAATCCACCGAAAAACTCACATCTCCAGTTTAATGCATTGGCCTCCTGGAGCACCACCGTGCCGGGTGTTGGTCCTCTTAACAGGCAGTGGATGAACAATTGGGGAACCCAGGGGATTTCTACCTATCTGCTGCTGGATCCGTCAAGTGATGTGAAGGCGCTGGAGGCCAAATTTCCCGCCTTTGAAGTAAAGCATATGCCTGACAGGGCAGAGCGTTATGATATGTATTTACAGCCTTTCAATGAAGTCTATTTGAAGTCAGCTGATATCCGTTTTTCCAAGGCCATGACAGGCACACGATTTATTTATATACTGGCCTCAGTAGCATTGGCGATACTCTTAATTGCCATTTTCAATTATGTGAATATCAGCACTGCCAAAGCCACAGTGAGGTCTAAGGAAGTAGGGGTAAGAAAGGTAATCGGTGCCCGTAAAAAACAGCTGATTCTCCAGCATTTGGTAGAATCGTTGGTAATGGTGCTACTAGCCACTCTCATTGGAGGAGTACTGGTGGCCCTGGCTTTGCCTACTTTCAATGAGTTTACCAGCCGCACCCTTGCCTTAACGGATATCGACACCCTGATGTCTTTGACCATTCTGGGACTGATTCTGCTGATCACACTTATTTCCGGAATCTATCCGGCTCTGATGATAGCCGGTTTTAAAACCATCAGCGTATTGAGGGGCAGAGGAAACAATCAGCAGGGCAATCTGGCCCGTCAGCTACTCATTACATTTCAGTTTGTAATCACGATTGTAATGATTGCCGCTGCAGCCATGATTTCCAGGCAAACCAACTTTATCCAGTCAGTTGATTTGGGCTATGACGAGGAAAATGTCCTGATGACCGAGTTCAGCGATGCCATTTACGAGGATAGTCAACCATTTGTCGATGCCCTTAAAGCCAATCAGTATACCTCCGAGTTTGCGTTGAGCCAGCAAACTCCGGTCATGAGTAATATTGGCTACTCGGTGTATCTGGGAGGTTTAGAAGAGAGCGAGGTGAGTGTCAGGCTCTTCCGTGTCGATGATAAATTCATAGACTTCTATGATATGAATTTGCTGACGGGCAGAAATCTCGACCGGAAAATAGTCACAGATCGCACTGCGGTGATCATCAACGAGACTATGCTTAAACTTACAGGCTGGGACGAACCCATTGGCAAAACCTTGCACATTGGTAATGATGGACCTCTATTTACGGTAATCGGGGTAGTAGAAGACTTTAATTTCCGATCGCTTCGCAGCGAAGTGCAGCCCATTGTGATGCAGGGCACCAATCGTCCTTACAGCCTGTCCATTAAGGTAACCGAAGCCACCCGGGCCAATGCCGTGGCAGCACTTCAGGACATTTGGGCACAATATGAGCCTTCTGAGCCACTGTCGTACTCTTTTCTAGAAGACAACCTGACTGCCTTGTATGACAATGAGAACAACATTCTCAAGGCCATTATGATTTTCGCTGTGATCAGTATCCTCATTTCCTGTTTTGGACTATATGGACTTACTGCCTTTACGGTAGAGCGAAAGTTTAAGGAGATCGGTATCAGAAAAGCTCTTGGAGCAGGGGAGTCCAGTATTCTTTATATGATCAATAAGCGCTTTATGGTCATTACCATGCTCGCCTTTGTACTGGCCATGCCGCTGGCCTGGTACCTGATTACCCAATGGCTTCAGGGATTTGCTTATAGAGCTCCCCTGGGTGCAGATATCTTTTTGATAGCCCTGTCTGTCACGTTGCTTATCACCGTGGCTACCATCAGCCTGCAAACGCTCAAGGCAGCCAGAACCAACCCGGTTAAGGCATTGAGGATGGAGTAGAAGACTGAATCCGGCTTCCTATCCTGCATTCCCCGTATTCTCATCCTGACGAAGGAAGGATCTAATGCGGGGACTAACCACGGATGCCATTCCTTTGAGGGATGGCATCCGTAGAATTCATTCAGGAATTCCGTTGCTCAATTCGAGAAAAGGCTTTGTAATTTTGCCTATATGGCTGTTCATGAGGTTGCCTTCCAGGTTTCCCAACACCACAACCACCACCTTGGACTCAGGGTAGATCATCATAACGCAATTGGCCCCCATGCCTGAACCGGTATGGGCATTGTAAGGAGCACCAGATTTGGCCGTATTGCTACCCAAACCAAAGGCATAACCTACGGATTCGCCCTTAGTATTACTGAAACTCTGGTAATAGGCAGCTGTGTTGGCGGTAGAGGCAAAACCTCCATCGAGCATCTTCAGGTGGAGTTTTACCAGATCAGAAGCCGTACCAACCAGGCCACCACCTCCGAACTTACAGGTGTTATTCACATCGGGGGCCACCTTACCTGATTGCTTTTTCGGCCTCCAGCGACTATAGTAGCTGACCTCATTCACCACATCCGCTGACTTATCCATATGGATATGCTCAATTCCATTGGCGGTAAAGAGTTCAGCTTGTAGAAACCCGTAATAAGACAGGCCGCTGATCTCCTCAATCAATCGTGAAAGCAACACATACCCAAAAGAGCTGTATTGATTGACCTCACCCGGTATCGACTCCAGAGGATCATTGATAAAGACATCTAAGGCCTCTGCTGCAGTTTGACAGCTGTTTTGACTTAGCTTCATCCATTCTCCCTTGTTATAGTGCCTGATGCCCGCTGTATGTGAGATCAGGTGCTTGACCTTTACAGGTTGATAATGAGCGGGTAACTCGGGTAAATACTGAGTCACACTCTGTTCAATATCCAGTTTTCCCGAGTCGATGAGCTTGGTCAGGGCCATACCGGTGATGGATTTTGATAGGCTAAAGTAGCGCAGATGATGACCAGATGTCATGGCCTCCTTGTCTTGCGTATTGGCAAAGCCAAAGCCCTCTGACCATACAATGGAATCACCAAGGCCCACAGAAACCGACAGACCCGGGTATTCTTCAAGCAGGGCCTCCACACGAATAGTTGATTGTGATATGGCTTCTTCCAGGCTAGTAGGGGGATCAAATACAATCTCCTCTTGTTTTGCGTGACAGGCACTGGCAGTGAATAGATAGATGATAATTATTGATATAGATTTTGACATTCTTTGAGTTTTTAATGCTATGGCGCACCCCTGGTTTCGAGGTGAACCTTGATTGAATTGAGGGTTTTGTGGGGAAATTGATGGTTAATTGTTGATAAGGTATTCCAGTACCCGGTCAATTCCCTTGCGATAAGCTTCAAAAGTCGGGAGTACCTCTACGTCCACCGGAACCCGATCGTAATCCGGGTGTTCAGGCCAGTGTTTCTTGATCCTGGTGGTGTATTCGATCAGAAAATCTGAGTTGGGCAGGCTCATATATTCATTGTTCTGAGCGGCATTGGGATGGGTTCTGCCTGCTTCTCCGATCAGTTGAATATTAGTGCGTTGTTTCAAATGGATGCAGGTAGTAGATGCTGCTGAAAAAGTCCTTCTGGCCGTAATGGCCCATATCTTTCCCTTCTGATTAAGCCAGGGGCGTTCTTCGATCGCTTTTATGATTGGTTCAGAGCGATGATAGTTTCCACCATTGTTCAGCCGCAGGTCTATCACCAGCTTCTCGGGCTTCAGCTTGTCTATTTCTGCAAAGAGCTCTTTGGAAAAACTCTTAATGGATTTTTTGCCTTTCTGATTGTTTACACGGCTGAGGTTGAAGTACATGGTTTTTCCATCAGGCAGATATTGGTACCAATAATAAGAGCTGTTTTGACTCTGATACAGAGGAGTTTCCAACCCATTCATTTGCCTGTATGTTTTCCAGGAACCTTTATTGTACGCACTGATCTCCATACCAGTGAAGGTGGTTTTTACTTCGGTGCCATCTAACTGTTTAATAGTTAAGTCAGACTTCAAATGTTCTTTTGTAAGGTTCAGATAGGCAAGTAGTTCTGTTAATAATATATATCCCGGACCGGCATGTAAAAATTCCATGTCATTGTCGTGAGACATATTTTGCTTCAGACGCTCAAAAGCTTCTTTTATGGGAGTGTCGCCAATGGCCGTGACCTTGCCACCAACCAGATGACTGTACTTCTCATGGGCTGCGAGTACATAAAATTCACCCTCCATGATGTAGAGGCTAAGAGGAACTCTGTGAAAGCCAACCTTAGGATGACCGATATTCAGTTCGGTATGGCCATCTTTTAAGGTGGAGAGAATCCGCATAATCTCGCCAGCCACCTCATAGTTCTTCAGGCTGCCGAGCTTTGACTTTAGGGATAATACTTCTTTGGAAAACTCTCCCTTGAGACCGGGAGTAAATGAGTTGAACTCCTTTTGGATTTTCTTATCCAGGTAATTCAAATCCTCCTCCCAGGATTGAGGGTTCATTGTATTCAATTTGCTTTGACCGTAGGCTATGAGTGTTGTCAGGCATAGCACTACCATTAGTGTGAGTTTTTTCATGAAGCATTTTACTTCATGCTCGCTGCCTTATGTCCTCTGAGTAGCGGGTTTTGAGTACAAACCAATCGGGAAAAACCTATTTAAGCACCAACTGACGGTATTTGGAAGGAGTGGTGTTGGTTTCTCGCTTAAAAGCATTGAAGAAGGTAGACTTTGATTTATACCCCAAATCGTAAGCCAATTGCTCCATTTTAAAATGATCTTCAGGCTTTGAAAGCAGCGTTTTTGCCTCCTCAATTCTGTACTTATTAGTCAGTTCAAAGAAGGTACAACCCATTTCTTCATTCAGTATTTGTGATACGTGATGGGTACTGAGGTTACAGGTTTCTGCTAATAGCTGCAGAGAGAAGTCGGGTCTTAGAAATACTTTTTCATCTTCTATGGACTTTTTGATCTTAGAGACCTGGCTGTGTTTTAGCTCCTTGGCTATGCTTGATTTATAGTACTTAGGTGACCTGATTTTAGACACCAGGCCGTTTTTGAGTACATAAAAGCTGATGGCATAGGTGGCAAAAGTAGGGAAGAGGTCTGCTGAGAAATTGGGCAATAAGCCATTGAAAAAGCGATATCCATTGACCACTCCACCTTGTGAGAGCAAAAGGGTAACTCCTCCAAGCAATAGTGTGGCATTGGTAAACTGTAGCCAGCCTGCAGCATGGTGATTTTTATGGGTCCTGGTGAGATAAAGGCTATACACGCTGTAGAGGATCATATGGAGGGAGAGCAACTCTACTACCACCAACCCCTGAATATTAAGGGGATCCATGTCAAAGTTGGTACTCACCTGCAGCAGTTCCGAATCTGGCTGGAAACTTCTTACGAAGGCATTGTATTTATAAGCTTCCGGCTGTAGAAAGAAAAAGAAAGAATACCCGAAATACAACACAAAAGGAATCAGGTGGATTATCTTACTCCATAAGGAGACCGAAATATCCAGCTGCTTATTGGTATGTAAAAGCAGGATAGGGCCAAAGAGAAAGATCAAAGGTGTTGCCGTATTGAGCAGATGGGGTACACGGGCCATCAGGCCTGAATGATTGAGAAATGATTCAATCTGAGCCCAAAGAAGCGCTAAAAGAAAAAGTGCCAGTACACGATGAGCCGAAGAAGCTTTTTTCCTCAGGAAAAAATAGAGTAGAAAAGCGATCTGAAGAATGCCAAACAGAATTCCTGCTGCTACCAGATTGAGTGATATAGGTTGAAATTCCATCATAGGTAAGACAACCAAAAGATAATGGAGGTTGCGTGAAAAAAATAGTCCTCACTCTTTTGAGTGAGGACTGGCTATCAAAGGGCCTCCACACTATACACACACAGTTTTAAACCCTGTAATTTGATAACCTTTTCGTCCTTCCTTCCAAAGTCCGATAGTTGATCAAGTCTAACCAAACACTTTTCTATAGTTCAACTACCTGAAAGTATTAATTTGGAGGGTCCGAACCGGAAATCTTTAGATGAATGAAGCGCATCTTTCGTTAAATGACAAAACGTGTGAGAAAATTGGTTGTGTGATATTATAGAGTTCTGTTGTATGAGGTAGTGGATCAAATTCTGTGCATAGAAATTGAGGCTGAGTTTTTCAGTGAATTCTCTATCTTCCGTCTTTAATTTTTTAAATGAAGGAGCCCAAAGAAATCAAGGTCAGGTTTATCCATGCCTTGATGCCTGTACTTTTTTTATCCATTCTTATCGGCTATGGACTGATTGCAAGACCTTTGTTTTTCGGGCAGACAGCTTTTCCCCTGGAGGTTGTCTTTCTCATAGCCTCCATGTTTTCCATTGGTCAACTGCTGATCATGGGTTTTGAATGGGATAAGGTTCTCAAAGCCATTGTCAAAAAGCTCGCCAGGGGCCTGCCTGCTGTTTTGATACTCTTCGCGATTGGGGTGATAATCGGCTCCTGGATTATTTCAGGTACCATTCCCATGCTGATCTATTATGGCATCAAGATGATTAACCCTGATTATATCTATGTGCTCTCATTCCTGATCCCCATTATCTTTTCTACCCTTACAGGTACTTCCTGGGGTTCTGTGGGTACCATCGGTGTGGTGTTGATAGGTATGGCGGGTGCCATTGATGCCGACCTGGCCATTACTGCAGGTGCCATTGTCGGTGGAGCTTATTTCGGTGATAAGATTTCGCCACTTTCAGACACTACCAATCTGGCGGCTCTGGCTGCCGAGGTTGATCTCTATGACCATATCAGGTCTATGATGAACACTACTCTGCCCGCTGCGCTCATTGCCACCCTGTCTTTCCTGATTATTGGCTTTGTGAAACCCGTTGGCGGAGGCGTGATTGATACCATTCAGGTTACCACGACACTGACAGCCATTGAAGGAATGTTCCACTTCAATCTGTTTCTGTTTATACCACCCCTGGTAGTGCTTTATGGCTCCATCACCAGAAAAGCCACCTTGCCCACTTTGCTTACTTCCTCCATGGTGGCTTGCATCCTGGCGCTGATATTTCAGGATTATACCATGGAAAACGTCATCACGGCTCTCAATACAGGTTTTGATACCAGTATGGCTACCTGGATGACGGCAGTGCCGGAAAACGTCATCACCCTCTTTACCCGGGGTGGGCTTTATGAGCTGAACTTTGCCATCATGCTCTTCTTTATGATTTTTACCTTTGTTGGCTCCATTGATATGATTGATGCCATGCCAACCCTGGTCAACAGGGTATTTGCTTTTGCGAAAACAAGATCTACCGTTATACTCTCATCGCTCTTTGCTTCAGCCTTTACTAATGTTACCACCTCCAATCAAAGTGCCACAAGCTTTATTGTAGGGGATGCCTTTAGTAAAAAGTACGATCAATACTGTATCCCGCGCAAGGTGCTCTCCCGGTCTATTGAAGACTATGGCACCATGATAGAGAATATCATTCCCTGGACGACCACAGGGGTGTTTATGGCGGCTACGCTTGGTGTGCCGGTCACGGAATACTGGCACTCGCAGCTAATGACCCTGGCAAATTTGATTATTGCTCCCATACTCGCCATTACCGGCAGGGGCTGTTTTTATAAGGAAAAGAATTAAGTACAGATCGAGCTTATGAAGAAGCCTAAAAAGCCGGAAACCATACTGGCACATGATGAAGGAATTGGGTATGCCGGTGCTGTTGTGCCGCCTATCTTCCAAAACTCCCTTTTTACTTTTAAGGACTGGGATGCTATCGATGAGGCTTTTGATGATCGACTGAACAGTTTTATCTATACCCGTGGTAAAAACCCTACCGTGAAAATGGTAGAGGAGAAGCTGGCCGCTTTGGCTGGCGGAGAAAAGGCCCAACTCTTTCCATCGGGGATGGGAGCTATATCAGCCGCTATTCTTCACTGCGTGAAGGCAGGAGACCACGTAATCTCCATCAAGAATATGTATGGACCAGCCAATAACTTTCTGGTCTCTTATCTAAAGCCCAAATTTGATATATCCATCACCTTTGTGGAGGGAAAAGAAGTTTCCGAGTTTGAAGAAGCCATTCAGCCAAACACCAGTATGATTTACCTGGAGACACCTTCTTCAGCCGTATTTTCCTTACAGGACCTCCGAAAAATAGCTGTGTTGGCAAGAGCAAAAGGTATCATGACCATCTGCGATAATACCTGGGCAACTCCTCTTTATCAGAAACCACTCGAAATAGGAGTGGACCTGGAAATGCATTCCTGCTCTAAGTACATAGGCGGGCACAGTGATGTGGTGGCCGGGGTGTTGATTGGCAAAGAGGATGTCATTGACTCCATTTCAGTCAGGGAATACGAATGGCTCGGGGCAAAAACCGCTCCCTTTGAGGCCTGGCTGTTGCTCAGAAGTCTACGAAGCCTACCGATCCGCATGGAACGGCATCAGCAAAGCGGGTTGCGGATTGCCAGCTTTCTGGCCGCCCAGCCAAAGATTGCCAAAGTACGTTATCCAGGACTTCCTGATTTTGATCAAAGATCACTAGCCGAGGAACAGATGACTGGATATACAGGCTTGATGAGCTTTCAGCTAAAAACAGACGACCTGGATAGAATCAAGGCTTTTGTCAATGCATTGAGGCTCTTTAAGATTGGTGTGAGTTGGGGTGGGCATGAAAGCCTTATCTATGCTCCGGCCATTAGCTACCTGAAGGAACTGAGCCCTGAGCAATTCGATGCACTGGGCATTTCCCTGGGAGATATGCGCATCTCTGTTGGTTTGGAGCATGTCGGAGACCTGGAGGAAGATTTAAAACAGGCTTTGGAGCAGATAGAGTAGTTCATAAAGGTTCGTGTAAAACTCCCCTCGTTCAAGGAGGAGCCTGCATTCCGCGGGAAGGTCCGCTTCTACAGACTTTGAAATTGAATTGAAATTTACTGCGGGAGGAGGTTGGTCCATCATATCTCAAAACAACGAGAGCTGAGCCTTGGGCTTTGTTTTGGGTTTCTTGGCCGGTCCAAAGACCGTCATGCCACCATACTTATGTGACTCTGCTCTTTCTTTGGCCACTACCTGTTCAAAATTGGCATTGGGCACGAATTCCTTCTCCAGGCGCTGGGCAATGGTAGATAAGCTTTTGATCGCCTTGCTCTTGTCAGTATGGCCAATCTTTGCTTTATCCAAAGCCGTTCTGAGAATGGAAAGCGTATCATCATAGGTCTTAAGGGGAACCGGAAAGGGGTGGCCATCCTTACCGCCATGAGCAAAGGAAAAGCGAGCAGGGTCGGTAAAACGGGAAGGAGTACCATGGATAACTTCACTGACCAGGGTGAGCGACTGCAGGGTTCTTGGCCCGACTCCGTACAGAAGCAACAGCTCTTCAAACTGTGTGATATCCGTATTGTGGGCCAGTGCCAGCACGCTCCCGAGTCTCTTCAAATCCACGTCTTTTGCCTTCACATCATGATGAGCCGGCATCATGACAAAACGTTGTGCCTCTTTCATAATTGCCGCAGGTTTCTCCTCCGTCAGGTTCATGATGCCTGCTTTGGTGGCTGTGGCGGCTTCTGCGGTGAGGTTAAGTATGCTACCCTGGTTTTGCCCGACTACGGAGGTGTGAGGTTCGTTCAGGAAATCCTGGAAGGCCTGTGAGTGCCAATGATAGCGCCTGGCGTAACCAGTGGCATCGTTCATTCCTTGTTGCACCACGGCCCATTCTCCGGCATCTGTTACAAAGAAGGAGTGGAGGTAGATAGAGAAGCCATCCTGAATGGCCGTATTGTCAACCTTGGCACTGAGTTTACTGGACCGAACCAGCTTTTCTCCATCCAGGCCGGTTTTCTCGGCCACCTTGATCAGCTCATCAGGAGTATTGCGCGAATGCTTACCACGGCCACCACAAACATAGATGCCCAGCTCTCTGGAGATAGGGTTAATGGCCCGCTTCAAAGCACCCACTACAGAAGTGGTAATACCAGACGAATGCCAGTCCATGCCCATAACGGCACCTAAAGACTGAAACCATAGCGGATCGCTGAGCCGTTGAATCATCACGGATTTACCATACTCCATGACCACAGCCTCAGTGATGGCTCTGCCCAGAGTGGCCATGCGTTGTGCCAGCCAGGGAGGTACCGTACCATAATGCAGGGGTAAATCTGCATGTCCAGATCGATTCATTTAGTAAAATTAGCTAAAATAATTAGCTAAACTAAAAATAGTAGTATTTATCAGGGGAGAGAGAATCAAAGAATCCTCAGGCATTTAGTGTAGGGCTTATTCTTCTGACTGCCTATAGATGACTTCTATCGTACAAAGTTGTGCTAAAACTGTTCGATAAGTGTACGTTTTCGTTACATCTATTTTCGGACACTTTTACTGATTTGTATTTAAATGTCTGGTAATCAGTTATTTAAAATTGTTGGCACGGGCCTTGGATAAAGAGAGACAGGTCAACAATAATTATTTACTTAAAACAACAAGGTCATGAATAACTCTAACAACAACGCTAAAAAATCACTCAGTATCATCTTAGGTTCAATGCTGGCAATTGTAGCCCTCTTTCAAACCAGTGCTGCAAACTCCAATGAAATGAAAGCTGATATTATCTCTGCAGAGGAGGCTACTTTACTGGCCGAGATCGATCTTATGTTTTTAGAGGAAGAAATGGATTTGGAAGAAGAGATTTTTTTCGAAGAAATGGAAGAAATCAACAATGAGGTCAAAGTCTTTAACAGCAACAACGAATTGATCGGTGAGGGAGATCCAATGGTAAACCCAATCTTAAGCAAATTGGTAAATCAGGCTGATTACCTGAGCGAAGTGGGTAGCCATAAGTATTACCGCATCGGTGAGTAGAAAAGCATCATAGTTTAATAAGTAAATAAAGGTTGATTATCTCGGAGGCTGTCTGAAAAGACAGCCTCTTTTTTATGGGCATTGGATACTCCTCTATCCGCCAAGGAGGGCGGCAAAACCGAAAACAGAACGAAATACAAGACGGTTGGATTTGGCACGCGCTGGCCTTGTGCGGCAAAAACCGAGCTTGTATTTGGTGTTTTCGGAAAGGCTTTTTCTGTCCGTTTTTGGCCTCAAAAAGGGACGAATTCCAGATCGTAAATGATATTGTAGATGAAAATGACAAGATGGAGTGGGGTTCTTCATGGAATGCCTTTAAGGATAATGAATCATGTGAATCTGATCTGTTTATTATTTCAATAAAGATCTTTCAAAACCGAACCTGCCTGATCTTCAATCGTTATCAGATTTGCGATTGTTGAAATATAAATTTCAGAAATTTCATATTTTTTGTCTCTTCAAGGGAGATCAGATCGATCGTTAGATCATGGAGACCCTGAAATTGACAGAGATCAACCACTCTTCGGAGATAAGACCTAATTTTGGCACTATGAGCGAGAAACTGAGAATAAAACTGTCCAAGCTGAAGGCGATCTCATATGCCTGGCTTTTTATGGCAGTCGTTTTTGCAGTGGTCGAACATTTTACTCTCACCTCTACCTACTCTTTAGGAGTTTCAGACGGCTATGCCTTTCAAACGAATTTACTCTTTCACCTGGCTTCCGCGGTCATTGCCATTTCACTGGGCGCCACCTTTTTGGTTTTCTTTCTGGAAGACCGATGCCGTGAGAGACCCTATTGGTTTGGAATTATTCTGATTGTACTCGTCTATATCACCATTGTGAGCATCATTACATTGTTGATGGGACTGGTGCTGGTTCCCTTAAATACAGGTGTTTTAGCCAACGATCCGGCTTTTGGCGAGGCCTACAGGGCTTATCTGTACGATACGGTCCACATAAAGAATATTCTATCCTGGTCGGTGGTGGTAGGCTTCACGCAATTGCTGATACAGATAAACGATAAGTTCGGACATGGGGTATTGTGGAATCTTATTCTGGGCAAGTACCACGATGCGCGAGAAGAAGAGCGCATTTTTATGTTCCTCGATCTAAAATCGTCTACAGCCACAGCAGAGAAACTGGGAAACCGACTTTATCATGATTTCCTGAGGGACTATTTTGCCGATATCACCAATGCCATCTTGTATAATAAGGGGCAGATTTACCAATACGTAGGGGATGAAGTGGTAATTACCTGGCTTAAAGATGAGGGCGTGACCGACTATCGACTGAGGTGAAATATGGCTTTATTCCCGAGTTTAAGGCTGGGTTGCACACAGGTAAAGTGATTGCCGGTGAGATCGGTATCATTAAAAGAGATATCACCTATTCCGGAGACGTCCTGAATACTGCCGCCCGTATTCAGTCTAAATGCAATGAGCTGGGAGTACCTATTTTGGCTTCAGACTCTCTTTTTAAGCTGTTTTCAGCAGATATGCCCTTCCGTAAAAAGTCATTGGGCGAAATAGAGTTGCGAGGAAAAGCGCTCAAGGTTTCTCTGAGCACCTTCGTCATGCCTCAATTGTAGGGGATTGCATCCACGGCTTCCAGGAAATATCATCGGCATTCCTTCTTTCCAATCCTGAGGTATGAAGGATCTAATGAAGGAATGAGCTGAGAAATGGATTTACCTGGCAGCTTTCAGAAACTCATTTACGGTTTCAATAAAAGCCTCTTTGGCTTCGATAAATGGAAAATGACCTGTTGGCATATTGACCAGGCTTGCATTGGGCATTGCAGAAACCATTTGATCATCGGCCTGTTTCAGGTGGATGTCATTCTCTCCTCTGATGATTAATACCGGCATATCGAAAGCGCTTATGTCAGAGAAGTAGTCATAAGATTCCAGCCCTGTAAAGCGTTGAAGCATTTGATTTCCCTTTATGAAGTTATCATTCAGGTTGAGCTTTAGCTGGCTCAGGGCGAGAGTATCAGAGAAGGTGAGCGAGAAATTATGCATAAACAAGGCTTCGATTCCCTTTGCCGTTCTATTCTGAAAATCCTCAGACTCCATAATAGCCATGCGTTTGGCGTTGAAAGCATCATCCATTCTTGAGCCGGCCGAGGCTTCGGCTTGCTGCTGATAAGCCTGACTCATAGGTACAGGACCGGCATAGATCAGCGCAGAGACCTTGCCGGGATATTTAATGGCATACTCTGTGGCCAGTAAGGCTCCCCAGGAGTGGGAGAGGATATTGATTTTTTGTAGTCCGAACTCTTGACGAATGGCTTCAATATCTCTGATGAAAGTATCCAGATTCATGGAGT
Source organism: Roseivirga sp. (assembly GCA_021404565.1). Lineage (GTDB taxonomy): Bacteria > Bacteroidota > Bacteroidia > Cytophagales > Cyclobacteriaceae > Roseivirga. Next base: position 257,295 of record JAAWWF010000004.1, read on the forward strand.
CAGGGATCTGTTCTACGGAGGATCTGCCGGCCGCCCGTTGATCATAAAGGATCAGCTGATGTTGTTTGGACAGCTCGTTCAGATGAGGTAGAAAATAGTCATGACTCAAGCCCGGGCCTCCATGAATGACAAGGAGCGGTGAGCCGCTACCAAAGGAGTTGATAAAGAGCTTGGTGCCGTTAATGGCCTTTAATCCTTTAAAATCGACTGTTTTGTTTTTGCTTAGGCAACCATGTAGTGCCAAAACGAGACAAATGGACATGCTCAGTAAAACTCTTTTTAACATCATATCATAGGGTTGAAAAACGAATATTTACTTCACAATTTTCCGGATTTAGTTTTCCCAGATCATACAGGTCATAGTCGACCATATAGCTTCTCTTTATTTCTCCATCTGCTTCTACTTGCTCCCAGGCTTGGTACACCAATTCGGAAGCTCGGAGTCGACCATATAGCTTCTCTTTATTTCCCCATCTGCTTCTACTTGCTCCCAGGCTTGGTACACCACTTCAGGCAACTTGCCTTTTACTTTCACATGTGCTTCGCGGTAAGCCTCAAAGGCTCTTCCGCTTAGCCCATCCGGCACATGGTCTAAGCTGTCCACTTCGCAGCCCACAATCACGGTCACCGCTCCATTCATTTTGTCTTCATAGTCGCAGTAGAGATTAAAAACAATTTCACTCCGTTTATTGGGGATTTTCTGAAGTACTCCTTCCGCAAACATTCGTTGCCAAAGCTTATTGATATCTTCTCTTTGTTGATTATTCACGAAGGTAGTTCTGACCTCCATACCAATGATTTGAATGAGTTTTCTCTTTCTGATTTGATAGTTCATCTTCTTATTTATTCAGTTGTTTTATCAGGCTTTGGTAGTCCGCATAGTCTGCGTGTTTGACTACTTTTCCGGCTTTGAATTCCAGAATTGTCACCACGTCAAAAGTCACCTTGGTTTTAGCGTTTGCTGAAACCGGCATTTGGTAGGAGATAGCCCCTGCGGAAATGGTGAAATTCCCACTGCTAAAACCAAATTCAGGAGTGAAACTGAGATCCTCGACTGAGGCAAAAAGTTCAGTTAATTCCCTTTCTACATTATCACGCCCTTTAATCAATAAGGCCTCTCCAGAGATCTGTGCTGTCTTATCTTCAAACACAACACTATCAGCCCAAAACCTTACAAGCTTATTCACCTGGCCGTTACGGTAGTAATTAAGGTATTGCTGACTGATCTTATTAACGGATTGTTTATTGTTTGCCACAGGCTGAATAAACAGCATACCAGTCAAAACTATGCTGATGACTCTAGCCTTGATGAGTACCGTATTTAATCTGTTTGTTTCCATTGGATGATTATTCAGAATACACTGAAAGTGTATTCTAAATGTATCTGTACTTTGCTTTAAATGTATTTCATGGCATCATAAGGGCGTATTACTTTTCAATAGTCATACCCTTTCCATCTTAATTTGAATTCGCTTTCATCATCATGTGACCCACCGTAATACCGATGATATCATACAGAGCATGCGCTGTGAATGCTTCGATAAATGATCGTCTTCTCAGGTAGATCAGTCCGAAAATAACACCGGTAAGACCAGCAGAAACGGCACCTGTCATTCCCTGATATGCATGACCAATACCGAAGGAAATCGCATCGATCAACAAAACCAGCACAATCACTTTTTCACCCTTCCATTTTTCAAACCTTGTAAGAATGAATACGCGTTGAAACTCCTCCACCAAACCTCCGCCCAATATGGCTGTGAGCAACCAAATCCATAGAAAGGATTTATCTGCGAAGTGCGCCATAATACCGGGGTCGGCATTAGCAGAGGGAAAAAGTGAATTAAGGAAAGGGGTGAGTGCCACATTGACCAATACAAAGGTCAGGAGCCCAAACAAAATACCTCTCAGCAGTTGAAATACCCATTTACTGCTTCTCCAGCCAATGGTGCTGAAACTATCCCCTTGACCTTTTAATAGGAGAATGAGTATCGTGAAGCTAAGGGTCTTGACAAGAGCGATACGAAGCAATAAGTCCCTGGTATCATCGGGAATGGCAGGAGCAGACTGGAATAGACTGGTAACATCATAAACCCAATAGATGAGGATCAACAACAGCGATAGCCTGAAAACCTTTGTTTGTGATTTGTTCATGAGTCGTCTCACTTACTTGATCTGAAGAGTTGCCGACACTGTATCGCCTATATCATCATTCCAGGTGCGAAACTCACCCACAGCCCCGATCAGTCTCAGCGTTTTGCCTTTCATGTTCAGGTCACTGACTTTAAAACCGACTATGTACATTTTTCGATCCTGATCCAGGTAATAGGTGGTGTTGTTGGTGATAGTCAGGTTCTGATTGTTACTGGTAAAATCTCCGGGGCTCATCATGCCGTGTAAGCCCTGAAATCCCGATCCTGATTTTTGCATCCAAAGCGTAAGGGCATTGTCGAAAGTAAAGGCAGTATTGGTGCCAAACCAATTGCTGCCTGTTTGCTGATCATTGTCCGTATCAAAGAGCAGGTTCAGGGCAAAGGCTTTTTTGTTTGGGAAGGCATGCAGATCGAACTTAAACCACAGAGAGTCTCTTCGCTGGACGTAGGAGAGTGCTTTTCCATCTGTCATATCCGTGTTAACACCATCATCAGCTTTGTCGGTTAATAGCTCCGTCCAATTCCAGCCAAGTACATGATCTGAAGGAAGTGGAAGTCCAAAGAACTCCTCAATATTGAGTCTAACCTGTGTATCTCCCCATTCCATTATTAGATCAGTACCATCGGGAGTCAGGTTTTCGAAGCTATACCTCAGGTACTCCTGGCTTTTAAGAGTCTTCGCGAATTTTACTTTGAGCGTCAAGGCATCAAAGGCCCGGTTATAGGTAAAAGCACCCCATTGATCAGGCACGGCATTAAATATGACTGTCCAGCTCTGTTCTCCGGGTTTAAAGAAAAGGCTATAGCGTCCTTTTTTCAACAGCTCACTATTGATCAATAGATCATTACTGGCTTCAAAGGTGGTTGCTTCATTGGCACCAGCCCGCCATACCTGATCGAAGGGAATGAGGCTACCAAAGAGCTCACGACCTTTTTTTGCAGGCCGGGAATATTTCAGGTTGAGCTTTGTAGAGGCAATTACCTGGCTGATCTCGGCAGCGGGACTCGCTCGCTCAACCTGAATAGGCGTATGGGTACTGATAGGAGAAACGACCTTCTCAGGTGTTTCAATAAATTGGTTAAAGTAATAATCAAACAGGGCTGGCTGGTCCATAAAGCTGAGGCTTCTGCTGTCTGCTATTTTAATCAACGATATGGGGTAATGCGGGAATTGATTTTGAACCTCCTGCCAGGCTGTAATTACTCCCATTGTCCCTGCCAGGGGAGATTGATCATCTTGCTGGGCAACAAAGCTGAGTAAAGGGATCGCATGCTTTTTGAAAAAGCTTGATATATCCTGAGTTCTAAACTCCTGACTATAGCGGAAAATACTATTCACCGCCTCAGGACTAATGGCGTTCAGGTATTGTTGATTTCTGGCAACATCCTTCGTCAAAGCATAGCTGTTGGCCAGGGTTCCGGGGCTTACCTGAATTACGAGTGACAGCGGGAAAACATGTCGGGCCATGGTGCTTCGGTAATCTGGTTCAGCAAAAAGACCTGTCCTGGTATCGATTCTTCTGGTTCTGAATTGACCATCAATACTGACAATTCCTTTAACCCGATCGGGGTAGGTTTCTGCGATGCGGAGGGCTGTGTAAAGGCCAGAGCCCATGGCCGAGATATAGAAGGGTTTATCCATCCCAGACACCTCTTCCTTGATTGCTTGCTCAACGGCTGATAACCATGGCGCTGTTTCATATGAGGTAGTTTGAGGATAGGTAAAGGAACTTTTTCCAACGGGAAATGCTATTTCGAAGAATTTAAACCTGGAATCGTGGCGCTGTTTGAACACTTCGAAAAGCTCTGTATTGAATCCCTGAGGCGGTATAAGCAACATAGGGATGTCACCTTTACCGGAAGTGGTGATGATATCAGGTTGTTTTTTGACTTGTTGATGCTTCTCTAAATCAAAGATTCTGCCTGTCAGAAAAGGAAAGGTTAGAAACTGCGACCAGGCGGTCAGCTGTTGTGGGTTCACCCGTTGATTGGGCATGGCCCCGACATGAGCGTACAAACTTAGCAAAAACCTTCGCCAGGCTTCGTTGCGTTCGGGTACCTGTGCGGAGGTGTTTTCTCCAAGTGTCACCCATGAGTTCCATTGATACAGGGTGTCTTTAGGTACTTCTATTTTGCAATAGGAGATCAGCCTGTCGAGGCGCTTTTGAACTGAGCCAGCTTGCTGAGCAGGCAACGAAAAATGACAGACCAGAAGTAGTATTATGAAAAATCGTGTAGACATATTTGAGACCTTTTTGGGTCTATACTATGTCATTTTCAGGCCCTGGTGGTTTCAAAAGGGCAGATGAAACCAATTTTTATGATAAATGATCGCTTAGGGAAGGTGAAAAGAGACTCTTTACATACTCTGAGGGGGAGCAATCTTCATTTTTCTTAAAGGCCCGGTAGAAAGTCACTTTGTTATTGAAGCCAGAATCCATGGCAATGGCCAGCAGGTTGAGCTGTTTGGGTCCGTTTTCTTTTATCAGTCGTTTGGCTTCTTCTATCCGTAAGGTGTTGATGGTTTCCTTGAAGGGCTTTTTATAGAATACACGAAAGAGGTTGGTCACTCTTTCCGCAGTCAGTCCGGCAGATTTAGCCAGTTTTTCCAGGGTTAATGCATCATCCAGGTAGGCTTTTTCTTCATTCAATACTTTAGTAAGCAGGTCAATTTCTTTCATGGAAGGAATGTCCTCTGGTTTGAAATTGGGCCAGCGCATATTTCTTAACAAAAACCAGGCAATACACTGAATGGTAAAGCTGGAGATCAGCATCACAATGGTAGCAAATGTCTGGTTGGAGAGCAGGTGAAAGCCATTGAAGAAATAGAGTACAATTCTGAACACAAAGAAGGTGGCAAAAAACACCACGAGTCTGCTTACCCATAATGAGGTGATATCGTTGCTACGGATTACCAGATCATGTGATTTTCTTACAATCGAGAGGGTATAGACAAAGTATACGATATGGATCAGACTGTTGATAGCAAAGAAAATGATACCCTGCAGGTTGTCCGTCCATACATCATCTTGCATACTGTTCAGAAAGTTTACCTTTTGCTCCTCTGTGGCCGTAAAGAGTGGAATAAACAGCAACAGGTAGACAACAAAGGGGATAAGGTGAAGGAGGTGTTTTTTTTGAAGCCAGAAACCTTTGAGAAAGTAGGCATTGACAAAGAGTAAAAGCAGTGCTGGTTTAATGATGTTGAAGGGGTAAGACCACCCCAGCAGATTGGGTACCTGGTATACGATCTTGCTGAAGTAAAGAAACTGCTCTAACAAGCCAAAGGCTTCGATAATGAGCAAAGCTCCAAACAATGCAGCTGATAAGGGACGCTTTCGGGAAATCAGCAACAGCAAGCCAAGCGAAACCGCCTGTACAATACCAAAGACTATAATAATTGCTTCCCATCCCAATGAGTCCATAATATGAAATAAAACAGGTTTTGGTCTGTCTACCAAATTCAAACCCATGAAATCGGTTATACGAAGCTTTGAGGGCTGTGTTTGTCATGCTTTAGTGAAAGAGCTTGAAATGACCAAAAATACAGCTGGTGTTACAGTACTGACCCTATACAAAAAAGTAATGTTGACCGGAGAATGGAAATGATTAGATTCAGACGATTTTATGGGAATAAACCATCTGATCAGAGAAAAGAGTAACAATGAACAGAAGAAGCTTTATACAAAAGTCCGGTAGCGCTGTGTTATCGGCTGCAATAATCCCTAACACAGACCTAAGCTGGATGGATATGAAGAAAAATTATAAAATGGGGCTTCAGCTTTTTACCATCAGAGATGCCATGGCTAAGGATCCTGCCGGCAGCCTTAAAAAAGTGGCAGGTCTGGGTTATCAGGACCTGGAGACTTATGGTTTTGATCCGGAAAAAGGAATGTATTACGGCTATAAAGCAGCTGACTTCAAAAAGGTATTGGAAGACTGTGGCCTGACTACGTCCAGTGGACATTACGATCTTTTTAGCTACTGGGATAAGCCGGCTTCAGAATTGGAACGATATGTAGACCGTAGCATTGAAGGGGCCAAAGCGATTGATCAAAGTTATATCACCTGGCCATGGATGGCTCCTGATGCCAGAACGCACGAGACATTTAAAAAACTGCCTGAAGTGTTGAATAAGATAGGAGAGCAGGTAACCAAATCGGGCCTGGGCTTTGCCTACCATAATCATGATTTCGAGTTTGTGGATTACGGTGGAGAGACGGGCTATGATATCATCATGAGGGAGACTGACCCTGCATTGGTCAAGCTACAGCTGGATATGTACTGGGCTGCACACTCATCCAAATTAAGCTCAGCCGAGCTGATTGCCAGGCAGCCTGAGCGCTTTGTTATGTGGCATATCAAGGATATGGATAAGGTAACCCGAGACTATACAGAGCTTGGTAATGGCTCGATTGACTATCATGCTGTACTGTCTGAAGCCTCGCAGGAAGGTCTTGAATTCTACTTTTTAGAGCAGGGGGGCAACTTTGCTCATAACTCTATGCAAAGCATCACTGACAGCGCTGCGTACTTTAAGAAGAACCTTAAGAAGTATTTGTAATAACCCGGCTCAGAACCTGGCGGTTGAGCCGGGTTTGGTTTAAAACTGAATTCTATACATGATATCAGGAAAGAAACCAATTTGCTCTACCAAATTAATCTCATCAGTTACTTCGTTATAGCGTCTGACAAACTCATTTTTTCGATTGGTCAGGTTTTGAAAGTCTACAAAAAACTGATGTGAGATATTTCGTTTTTTGCTGTTCAGTCGAACACCGAATTTGGCATCCAGCCGGAAGTAGTTTCCATAGTTTTCCGTAAATGCCAGTCCATCCCGCAGTATTTCCCGGCCCGCATTGTTTCTTGTAGCTTCCAGATCAATGGGGGTATAGGGCCTGCCTCCGGCTGTAGTCATTTTCATATCAAATGTCCAGGCATTCTTGTTATCAGGACCAAATTTCCATTCTTTGCCAAAGAGAACGTTGAGAACAAAGTTGTTATTAAATGCTGTGTTTCGACTAATACCATCACTCCCTTTATACTTCGAGTCAAATACAGAGGTGGTAAGCAACATGTAGTAATCTTTGCTAAAGAATTTCTCAAGTGTTAGTTCAAGACCGTAGTTCCTACCGGTACCGTCATTTATGAGCGAACCAAATTGCTCAAACTCAAAATCAGCACCTTCATTTAGAATAGAGTAGCTACCAGGGGTAGACTGGACAGGTACATTATTCAGGCGCTGATAGTAGGCTTCTGCTTTAAGGCGCCAGTCTGTACCAAGGTTCAGATCGTAACCCAGAATGAAATGATGGCTTTTCATAAACTCCAGTTGGTCATTGGTTTGTTCGAATACCCCCGGAGATACCTCCTCTTCAAAGAAAAGAATGGGTGAGGGAATGGCCTGAGCATGTTGTCCATATGCCAGACTCCAGCGTTGATTTGGTTTTGCCTGCCAACTCATTCCAAAACGTGGTTCCAAAGAAAAATCCTCAGTTAATCCATGGTACTGGCTATGCAATCCGAAAGTAATACTCCAGTCATCTGTCACCTTATACTCAGTTTGGGCAAAAGCCTGAGACAGGTTATAGCCATCTGTAAAGTTGATTTCCTCAACAAAGTGATCTGGAATGCCATCATTATTATTGTCCGGTATTTCAGCACGATTATCACGATCTTCTACAAAAAGATTCAGATCGTATTTCTCGTTGATCAGCCCCGCCCGAAGACTCCAGCGTGCATTAAACTTTTTATTGAGGGTAGAGGAAATAGTAAATCGATTTTCCCGATTGCGTACATTTACGGCTCTGTAGGCACCGGTAATATTGTCGTTTACATCCCGTATCAGGTTATCTTGTAAATACTCGTTGAAGTTGGTAGAAGCCCCGAATACGGTCTTTAAGTAAGTGTTTTTATCTATTCGGATAAGATTACTAAGACCAATCAGTCCGAGTTCATTATCTACAAAAGCATCTTCATTTGGGTTGGCAAAAAGATCATCTTCGTCTGTTTCTTCTCCTTTAAAATCGATACTACTGAGGCCTCCGAGCCCGAAAAGTTCGAATTTACCCAGTTTCGTTTTACCAAGGTTTAGTTTAAACGAGAGGTCCTGGTAGACAGGAGCGGCTGCAGTACCTGTAGCGGCCAGGCTTGCAATTCCATAGCGATAAGAAATGATAAATGATGATCCGTTTTTCTTGCTGATAGGCCCTTCTGTCATAAACTCAAGCCCACTGAAAGCACTGACCTGTCCGGTAAATTCTACCTTGTCTGCATTTCCATTTCTGAAGTTCACATCGAAGACTGCTGAATTGGCGTTACCATATTCGGCTGGAAACGCCCCGGTAAGAAAATCGGATGTGCGTAGAAGGTTTGTATTCAGTGCATTAACCGGACCTCCTGTGGCACCCTGCGTAGCAAAGTGATTGGTGGTAGCCACAGGAATGCCTTCGATTCTCCAGAGCAAGCCTACAGGAGAGTTGCCTCGTACCACGATATCATTGCGAGAGTCATCAGGGGCACTGACTCCAGCAAAGGTGGTAGCCAGACGAGCCACATCATTTCTTCCTCCGGAAAAACGAGTGACTTCTTCCAGACTGAAAGTACGAGCAGATACCTTGGCCAATTCGTTGATGGACAGATCCTTATTGGTTTCAGAGGTTACCACCACTTCCTGTAGGTTTTCGACAGATTCTTCCAACTTGAGCTCAAGTATGACTTCCTTACCTGAAGTGACCAGTACATTAGGGATGGTAATTTGCTTATAACCAATGTATTGTATGGAAAAACTTTGTCTTCCAAGAGGCACCTTTTCAATTCTGAAGTTACCATCGGGGTCGCTTACTGCCCCGATAAGAGGGTCTGAACCGATAAGAATAATATTAGCACCATAAAGGGGGAATTCTGATTGTGCATCAAGGACCTTTCCCTTAACTACCTGAGTTTGACTCAAGGCTGGAAAACCGGTGATCAGCAATAGCAACGATAGGATGAATCGGGTTGGATTTTTGTAGTTCATGTTTATGAGTAATTTGACAATGGCCAAAAGTAGGTGTAGCTCCTCACAGGTTAAATATGAGACTAATTGGGACCGGAATAATTAGGCTTGGAACGGGATTTATCTATGGGAATGGACGTATCTAGAGTAGAGAAAAAGGTTTCAGGTTTGCCCCGTCATTTTCCGGTCTTACCAGCAAAATTCCCTGTTTTAGTCCGGTGCTACTAGAGAGCATCAACCCTTTTGCTAACTTTGATTTCCATGAAAATCAAGGAAGTACATGTAAGGTGGATTGGAATTCCGGTATTAGCCACAATCATGTCCTTTGTGATGGGAAGGGAACAGGGAGAAACGCTCGGTCAAAAATTGGTGGTTTCACTCTTCTTCACAACCATGTTTTGGAACGGAGCCTTCCTGATGTTCATGTACTTTCGAAGAAGATATCCGCTTATTCCTCAAACACCTAAAAGGCTTCTGATTACAGCTTTAAGTCTCATTACTTTTCTGATTGTTGGTGATTTCGGAGGTTGTCTGGCCTTGGGGGTTAAGAGTTGGGATGAGATCACCCAACCTGCTGTAGTATTCAGTCATACTTTAAGAAATGTAACAGCTGCCACTATTGTTGGCATTCTATACGAATGTGTGTATTTCTTCGAGCAATGGAAACAGACAATTCACGTGAATGAAGCGCTTAAAAATCAGCAAATCCGCACTCAATTTGAGGTATTACAGAATCAGATGAGCCCTCATTTTCTGTTTAACAGTCTCAACACACTAACTGCCCTGATTCCGGAAGATTCTGATATAGCTGTTGAATTTACCCAAAAACTGTCGGAAGTATATCGTTATATATTACAGAACAAAGAACGTGAGTTGGTCACCGTAGAAGAGGAACTTAATTTTGCTAAAGCCTATGTGTTTCTTCTCAAAATGCGCTACCCGGAAAATCTAAATGTGAATTTTGAAGTAGAAGAGAAGCATCGCAGACAGTACATAGCTCCATTGACTTTACAGATGCTGATAGAAAACGCCATTAAACATAATGTGGTGTCTAAAATGAATCCACTCTCTATTGAGGTTTACGTGGACAATGGTAAGTCAATTGTAGTGAAAAACAACCTTCAGAAGAAGAATGTGATTGATAAATCTACCAAAACAGGATTGGCCAATATTCAGAAGCGCTATGAATTACTCGGAAATAAGGTTATCGATATCATGACGACTGCCAAAAACTTCATAGTTGCGGTTCCGTTGATCGATGTAGTACACCAGCGGGAATACGAATTGATTACAAAATGAAAGTCCTGATTATAGAAGATGAGGCACCAGCCTTCAGGCGATTGCAAAAGATACTGGACGAAATAAAGCCGGAAATCGAAATTATAGATGTAATCGACAGTGTAGAAGATTCCGTAAAATGGCTTAAGAACCATCAGGCTCCAGACCTCATTTTTATGGATATTCAACTGAGCGATGGTATCAGTTTTGAAATTTTCGAATATGTCAAAATAACCAACCCGGTTATTTTTACCACTGCCTTTGACGAATATATGCTAAGGGCATTTAAAGTAAATAGTATTGATTATTTGCTAAAGCCTATCAAAACAGATGATTTGGCCAGCAGTCTTAAAAAGTATGAAGAGATGAGGTCGGCCTTCATGGAGAAAGATCACACACGGGATATTAATACCCTTATTCAGCACATCAGACTGGACGACAAGAAATACAAAAACCGGTTTTTAGTCAAAAAGGGGGATAAATTGCTCTCTATCGAATCAAGGGATATTGCCTATTTCCAAACGCGAAATGGTGTAGTATCTCTAGTGACCCTTGCGGACAGAAAACACATGGTAGACTACACATTGGATGAGTTGGGACAACAACTGGATCCCAATGATTTTTTCAGGGCTAACAGACAGTATCTGATTCATTTCTCACTTATCAAAGAAGTTCATCGATACCATAAAGGGAAACTTCTGGTAGAGGCAAAACTCAAAACAGATCAGCCAATTCTGATCAGCGAAGAAAAGAGCTCCCTTTTTAAACGGTGGCTCGATCAATAGTCAAATCAATCGGAGCTTTTCACAAAGCTCGTAGGAGTGCTTCCGGTCATTTGTTTAAATACCCTGTTAAAAGTGGCTTTGCTGTTAAAGCCCGAGTCGAGAGCTACTTCATACATAGAATGGTGCTCATCAAAATCCTCTCTGAGAATCCGTTTTGCCTCATTCACCCTGTATTCATTGATGTATTCTGAAAAGTTCTTGCCATACTGAGCATTGATTGCCTGCGATAGCTGTACCGGCCTTATCGACAACATACTGGCCAGACTATCGAGCTTCAGTTCACTGTCCAGGTAGGGCTGTTTTTCGGTCATCAAGCTGTTCAGTCTGGATTGAATAGATTGAATAAGATCAGCCGAAAGGGCAGTGTCTCCATATTTGATTTGCGGAAAACTCAGCACCACTTCAGGGTAATTAAATGACTTGATGGTAATGAAATTCAGGCCAATAGACAATGACAGCAGAAACCCATATCTGAGGTAGTTCAATATCTCCGATTCTCCAAAAGCAGTGATAAAGAGCAGAGGAAGGATGAAGATCGATACAATGACGATGAGTGCGAACACTATCCTGAAAAGCCATTTTCTCCTTTCCTGAAAGCTACCTTGAGTGCCTGCTTCCGATTTGGCATGCAGCTTAATTCTGTTAAGTGATCTTTGAAAGTACCAGAGCACATGATAAAGCTGTGCAAACATCATGGTATAGGCCACTGTCACCGCCAGGGGAGGGTTAATATACCGATGTATCTGAGGAGAATCAGGAAGGGATAAAACCAGGGTACTGACAACCAAAAGATATACTACTCCGAACATATAACGCTTGATTACCTGATAAACCGTTCCGGTATCAAGGCCGAGCATGGCAAGCACATAGAGATAGATAGTGGGGCCGAGAAACAAGCAAGTACCCTGCAGTCCCAGGTAGACAGCCGGATGCCATTCAAAGCTCACTACATCCTTGGCTATCTGTAAGCTGATCAGGAAAATCAACAAGGCCAGAAAACGGTTTCTTCTCTGGGAATCCTTCTTTTGAAACCAGATAAGTCCGGACATAAGCGCCCCGAGTGCTACACTAAAAGACAATATTTGATCGATCCAGTTCAAATTACAGACAAAATTAGGCAGTCCTGATTTTATTCAATTCCGGTTATCAGACGCTTTGGCCGAAGATCATATTTGCTGGTCTCAAAAGGTGTTTTGAGACTAAAATCTCAGCCCATCCCATTAAAATTAATCAATGCTAGTTATGAAATCTAAAATCAAATGAGCGATAAAAAAGCAAAGATTAAAAATATAGGAGCATGGATTCTACAGGTACTTTTAGGACTTGAGTTTATCCTTGCCGGTCAGGCCAAATTTACATCCGGTGATATCTGGAGTGCTAGTTTTGAGAAGTGGGGTTATCCGGATGGTTTCCATCAGGTTATTGGTGTGCTGGAGCTGCTGGGGGCGGTTTTGCTCTTTGTACCCAAGTTGGCCAGTCATGCTGCAGGGGCATTAGCCATCATCATGTTGGCTGCGGGTATTACCCATTTTGCCAATGGAGAAAATGGAGTGGGTCCGTTGATTATCATGAGCCTGCTCGTATGGCTGTGGTACCTGAGAAAGGAGAAAGCTGTGCCCTTGAAAAAGAGGTAGCTTAAATCAGCTTCTCCGTCAATGGTGGATTAATGCCTGAAATAAGCGTCATGCACAGCGTACACATTTCCGGGAGTGGGGCATCAGCATAATGCGTCCTTCCGGAATAGGTTCTCCACAGCGCACATAAAGCCCAAAACCAGCCTCATCCATTCTGGAGAGTGCCTCTTCCAGCTTGTTATACTTATCTCTGGCCTGATGCAGTGAAGCCTCATTTACACTTTTGTTATTAATAGCGTCCATACGGCTGATGCGGCCTATAGAATTCTCAGGAGAGATTGGCTTGGTCAGTTCTTCCAAATCTGTGATGTCCTTCCTCACCTTTTGCAACTCCAGGTTAATATTCTCTCTAAGCGTCTCTTTATCGATAGACATATTATTGACTGATATATACCTTTCTGACCTGTTTTGGCTGTTTTTGCTAAAAATAGTCTGAGTGGTCTTCTATTGGACAAAAATTATATTCTCTAGACGTATTTTGTGTCAAACAACTGTCATCCGAAGGTTAAGTTGGCTAACTTCCTTAGACATTACAAAACAACAACGGAGTATATGAAAAGAATTTACCGAACTGTGGGGCTCATGGCAGTCATCCTCACCACTTTTTTGAATCTGTCACTGGCCCAGGTCACCACCTCTTCAATGAGTGGAACGGTTACGGCTGCGGATGGAAGTACGCTGCCCGGAGCTACCGTAGTAGCGGTCCATCAGCCCACAGGTACTCAGTATGGTGTAATCACCAGACCGAATGGAAAGTATAATCTACCCAACCTGCGCATAGGCGGACCTTATAAGGTAAGTGTAACTTTCGTAGGCTTTGAAGGGAAAGAGCGCAACGGCATTTTCCTTACACTCGGAAAGAATCAGGTCATTAATTTCCAATTATCAGAGAATGTAACCACACTCGAAGCTGTAGAGGTCACTGCCGGGTCCAATGAAATCAACTCGGGCCGAACCGGGGCCTCTACTACAGTAGATAATGCCACCCTAATCAAAATTCCTACGATTTCACGCTCAGCTCAGGACATTACCAAGCTGACTCCCTCGTCTGACGGTAACTCTTTTGGAGGTAGAAACGATCAGTTCAACAACTTTTCCCTGGATGGCTCCATTTTCAACAATCCTTTCGGCCTCGATGCCGCAACACCGGGCGGCCAGTCAAATGCGCAACCCATCTCACTGGACGCTATTGATCAGATTCAGGTTTCCATTGCTCCATATGATGTTACCCAGGCCGGATTTACGGGAGCAGCTGTCAATGCGGTGACCAAAAGTGGTACCAACGACCTGAAGGGAACGATTTTCGGGTTTTTCAGAAATCAGGATTTTACAGGAAAGAAGGTCAGTGGAAATGATATTTTCGTACCTGAACTGCGTCAGATTCAAACGGGTTTTAGCATTGGCGGACCGGTTATCAAAGACAAACTCTTCTTTTTCGCCAACTTTGAATTGGAGCGGAGAGAAGACCTGGGTTCAAACTTTCAGGCAGCCGGGGCAGGAGCCACGGGTGAAAACGTGTCGAGAGTAACAGCCTCAGACTTGATGGCGGTGAGCAATATACTGAGCTCAAGATTTGGTTACGAAACAGGCGCATACGAAGGCTATACCCACAATACAGATAACCATAAGGGTATTATCAAACTTGACTGGAATATCAACAGAAACCATACACTTACCGCTACTTATAACTTTCTGGATGCCTTCAGAGAGCAAAACGCACACCCCTCCGCACTGGGGAGAAGAGGACCAGACGCTACCACCTTGCAGTTTTTTAACTCGGGTTATAGAATCAATAACAAAATCTCATCGGGAATTCTTGAACTGAAATCTCTTTTGGGAAATAACTTTTCAAACAAGTTTCAAATTGGCTTCACCAAATTTGAAGACAGCAGAGACCCTTTTAGCAATCCCTTTCCGGTGCTGAATATCAATAACAATGGTGTTCGGTATATCGTAGCAGGTCATGAGCCGTTTTCCATTAATAACCGGCTCGATCAGGATGTGTTTCAGCTCAGCAACAACTTCGATATCTATGCCGGTAGTCATACCATAACCCTTGGTGGTTCATTTGAGAAATTTCAATTCGACAACTCCTTCAATCTGGGAGTTTATGAACCCTTTGGAGTGCCTTATCCCGGAGGTACTTTTGGACCTGGCTTTAACAGTGTAGCCGATTTTCTGGCCTTTGTAAATGCCGGCAGTATGGACGCGATTGTCTCTCATGCACAAACTACTTTTGGTGCAAATAACTGGGCCCTGGCAGAAACCAATGTCGGGCAAATGGCTTTCTACATTCAGGACAAATGGACGATAGGAGACAATTTTACCCTGACTTACGGACTACGAGTAGACAAACCCCTGTTCTTCGATACTGATGAGAAAATACAGGAAAATATTGATCGAAAGGGAGGCATTCTGGACCCATCCATCGGGGCATTTGGCGGCACCTATTCTCCACAAATTGTCTACTATGACGAAAACAATGAGCGTGTACTTTTCAATCATACCGATCTACCCACCGACAAATTACTTTGGTCGCCAAGACTTGGTTTTAACTGGGACGTAAATGGAGATCAGAGCTTTCAGCTAAGAGGAGGCACTGGGATTTTTACCGGACGTTTCCCATTCGTTTGGCTGGGTAATCAGGTAGCCAATCCTGACTTCTTTTTCTACACCATGACCGACCCTGACTTCCAGTTTCCACAGGTGTGGAGGTCTAATATAGGTTATGACCGTAGTTTCGGAGATGGGTGGTTTGTGAGTACTGACCTGATATATACAGAAGATATGAATGCGATGATGGTCAGGAACTTTGGTTTACGCACACCTACAGGTGTATTGAATGGGGCAGACAACAGGCGATATTACAGGGGCGTGGATAAATCAATTGATCCCTTTGGTGGAGTAGGCCAGAACGCCTATGTATTCACCAGCGAAAGCCTGGGTACCAGCTTCAACTGGACCGTAGAAGTTAAAAAACAATGGAGCAATGGTCTTTACACTACTTTGGGGTATAACTTCCTTGATGCCAAGGATATAAGCTCCATTCAGGCAGAGATTTCTGGCGATGCTTTCGAAAGAAATGGTGCTGTTAACAATGTGAACGATGCACGACTGGCGCCTTCACTCTATGGTAACAGGCACCGTTTTGTAGGTACTGCCAACAAGGCTTTTGAATATGGAGGTAAATGGAAAACCACAATTTCAGCCTTCTTTGAATATGCCCAGGGTGGAAGGTTCAACTATACCTATTCAGGAGATGCCAATAATGATGGATCGGGGCTGAATGACCTGATCTTTATCCCAACCGAACAGCAATTGAATACTTATAACTTCTCGGGTTCTGCTGCGGAACAAGCCGCACAAAGAACTGCACTCAACAACTTCATCAATCAGGATGAGTACCTGAACGAGAGAAGAGGAAAGTATGCGGAAAGAAACTCTATACTGAGCCCCTGGTATTCGCGCTGGGATTTGAGAGTGCTGCAAGACCTTAAGCTGGATGATTCGAATACCATTCAGTTTAGTCTCGATCTCCTGAATCTAGGTAACTTCGTTAATTCAGACTGGGGTGTAAGGCAGTTGCCTGTGAACACACAACCCATTGGTATTAATGTAGATGCCGGTACCCAAACGCCTATTTATACCTTCGATACAAGTCAGAGTTCTACTTTTGTAGATGACTTTAGCTTGAATTCGAGATGGCAGCTACAATTTGGTATCAGGTATATCTTCTAGGTTACCTGATAAGAAATGAAAAAGTGAAGGACTTTTTGAGGTCCTTCTTTAAGCTAATGTTAATTTAATTTTACTTAAACGCATTGTTTAGTTAATTTGGCGCAGAAAGAAATTCAAAGACGTGTATACCGTACATGTTTTTTGATTAGGTAGAAAAGAGGGGTCATGCCCTCTTTTCGTTTTTAGGGCCGGATAGCAAGAATTATTTGACCAGTGCCTTAGCCATATCTGAGAGCCTGAAAAGCGTCTCAAACCAGACCTCTACATGGTTCGGTAGGTTTTCGATGCTTCCGCGAAAGTCATAATCTTCTCTGTCATCATGGAACTTAGTTTGGCCATTTTTGACAGATTCCATTAGGAAAGTGAGAAAGTCTTCAAAACTATTGGCCAATACGATTAGTGGATCAGAATCGCCAAAAGCAATATAAACTACCTGACCTTTTACGCCATTAACGTCAGGTTCGAAATCAAAACAGAAATAATTTCCTGTACCATCATGAGCAAAGGGGAGCCTGTTTTTACCCACCAGTGTGGCAAAAGCGCGTCCGGGCTGTTCTAATTTGGGTTGATAACCTCCCACATCCTGATCATCTTTCATAAATAGATACTGTCTCTCCACTTCGGTTAAGGACATAAACCCATAGTTCAGAATTCCGAAATATTTTTTTTCTCCATTATACCTGGAGAGTAACTCTTTATAAGATTCTGGCAGACTGTTTCCAGTCATTTCTTCCAACTTAATGATCTCCGCAGCCCGGGCAGGGGGATTCATAAAGTCTTCTAAATCAGCTAATTTGGACTTATAAGTAGCAATATAAAGGTCGATTAAGTCAGTGGAAGACATCTTATCAGGTTGTAAACTTTGTGATTTTAAACTGGAGGCAAATAGTGAAGCAACACAAAACAGAAATATGGTACGTATCGCGTTCAGAGGCTTATAGTTTTCTGGATTTCAGCGTATAGCCGTCATTTGCTTAGCAATATAAATGAATTCTGACGCTAACAGCTGATCTGCCAGCCTTTTCCTCTGCCAAGGAATTCTCCGTGACGAGTCCAGTAGATGACATTCGTAATTGCTCATACCACCTCCACCATTACCAGTGATACCACCGACAAAACAGCACTTGTAAAATTTGAACATTCTCTCTATCTCGGTCAAAAATCATACTATGAAGCACCTCAGTATATTGCTGCTCTTTGGAGTCCTTTTTACCGGACAGCAGCTCTTCAGCCAGACCTATTACCCACCCAGAGGCCAATGGGAGACACGCAGTCCGCAATCTCAGGGGCTTAATGCGATCAAACTTGCAGAAGCAGTCCAGTTCGCTGAAGACAATGAATACTCCGGATCAAAAGACTCAAAAATTGCCTCTCTCCAGGGGTTCAGAAGAGAACCATATCACGATGTATTGGGGCCTATGCGCGATCGTGGCGGACCAGCAGGGGTAATTATTAAGGGAGGCTATATTGTTGCTCAATGGGGCGATGTGGACAGGGTAGATATGACACACTCAGTCACCAAAAGTTATCTGTCTACCGTGGCCGGCCTGGCAATAGACAAGGGCCTGATCAGAAGCGTTCATGACAAAACAGGCGATTATGTCTGGGATGGCACTTTCGATGGTCAGCATAACAGTAAGGTCACCTGGGAAATGCTTTTAAATCAGTCCTCAGCCTGGTCGGGAGAACTATTCGGGCTTAAAGACTGGGCCGATCGACCACCAAGAGAGGGCGGTATTGATGACTGGAGATTCAAAAAACCGGTAGAACCCGGCACTGTGATGGAATATAATGATGTGCGTGTCAATGTCCTCGCTTATTCGCTCCTGCAGGTGTGGCGCAAACCTTTGCCTATGGTACTCAAAGAGCATGTGATGGACCCCATTGGGGCATCAACTACATGGCGTTGGTACGGTTATGATCATGCCTGGGTCAACATTGATGGTATTAAAATGCAGTCGGTAACCGGTGGAGGACACTCCGGTGGTGGTGTATTTATCAGTGCAATGGATCATGCCCGTTTCGGTCTGCTGTTCTTAAATAATGGCAAATGGAACGATGAACAAATCATCTCTCAAGATTGGGTAGAAGCCGTCCAGGTTTCATCTGAGCCAAACCCCAGCTACGGCTATATGTGGTGGCTCAACCGGGGCAGACGTAAATGGAGAGGAGTAGAGGACGAAAGTATCTACTTCGGAGCCGGTTTTGGAGGTAATTTTGTGGTGGTCGATAAAACGAACGATATGGTGATTGTAACCCGCTGGCTGGAGCCTAATAAAATAGGAGAGATGGTTAAGCGTGTTCAGGAAAGCCTTTAATTGCATTATGAAATCTATCAAAACACTATCGGCTATTGGTTTTATAGCTTTAATGTTCCTCTCTGCCTGTGGAACAAAAAGTACGGACAATAAGAAAGAAGTAGAGAAAGAAGAACCAGGGCTACAGGTATATGCCTTTGAGGTTGGAGATATCCTGGTGAAAGATATTTCACTTTTTAATGCCGGAGTAGATGCTGGTCAGTCCAAGCAGTTTACCAATACAGCCTACCTGATCAGGCACCCTAAAGGTGACCTCATTTGGGACACCGGCCTGCCTGATGCACTGGCAGAAGCCGCTGATGGCAATGATTCCCCTGGTTTTTTGATGAAGATGCCCAAAACCCTGAGCAGCCAACTGCAGGGAATTGGCTACAATGCAGCTGATGTAGATTTTATCGCAGTATCGCACTTGCATGGTGATCATATAGGCAATATGAACCTCTTTACAGGAGCCACGGTGTTACTTCAGGAAGAAGAGTATGCTGGTTTGTTTGAAGGTGCACAGCCGAACCCTGCAGTAGCATCGCTGATAAATAATGAAGCCATTAAGCTCAAGGGAGATCATGATGTATTCGGAGATAGCTCTGTGGTGATCATGCGAGCACCTGGTCATACAGCCGGACATCAGGTACTATTTCTGGATCTTCCCGAAACCGGACCGGTCTTGCTATCTGGAGACCTTTGGCACTTTTCTAAAAACAGAGAGCTGAGAGGTGTACCACAATTTAATGTCGATGTAGATGCCACCCTGGCCTCAATGGACAAGGTAGAGGCTTTTCTCAAAGAGAAGAACGCGACCCTGTGGATTCAGCATGATTATGACCAGCAACAGGGGATACCGCATGCTCCCGAAGTGATCAAATAAAACGCGAATGAATCGAAAATTTTCCTGGACAGTTGCTCTGCTGATCATGCTACTGGGCTCTGGCTGTACTGGCAAAAAGTCAGATAAGTCCAAAGAGCAAGACATAGCCTCTCTGGAAATGTACGTATTTGATGTGGGCAAAATCCAGGTCAATGATATTTCACAGCTCAATGGAGGTGAGGAGGTCAAGGCGCCTGTATACTTCACAAACACCGCTTTCTTAATCAGGCATCCCAAAGGAGACCTTATCTGGGATACTGGTTTTGCAGACTCGGTGGTAAATCATCCCATGGGAGAGGTGACTTCTCCATACTATTCCACCATGGAAAAGACGCTCAGCAGCCAGCTGGATGAAATCGGGGTTGGTCCTGACAATGTGAAATACCTGGCCGTTTCTCATAAACACCCCGACCATAGTGGTAACATGAGCCTGTTCTCAGAGTCAACTATCATTCTTCAGGAAGCAGAGTATCAGGCCCTTTTTGAAAGTGAGACACCCGGTATTGTGCTGGAAGGCTTGGATGACAATGAGTTTATTAAGCTTGATGGAGAGTTGGATGTATTTTGCGATGGTACAGTGGTAGTAATTCCCACCCCGGGGCATACCGAAGGGCATCAGGTACTGTTTGTGAATTTACCCGAAACCGGCCCGATTATATTGTCTGGTGACCTTTGGCTTTTTAATACGGGAGTCAGGTCACAAGCCGTTCCGCTTTTTAATGAGAATGTGGCAGAAACATCAGCCTCATGGGAAAAGGTCCAGGCACTCCTTCGTGAAAAGAAAGCCACATTGTGGGTTCAGCATGATAGTGAGCAAATGCTCGCCATTCCTCATTCACCCAAAGCCCTGCATTAGGCCTTTGGGAAGGGTACCTCCACGAATACCACTTACGCTGGATATAAAAGTGATGAACTCCAACATTGAGCGAATCCATATTACAGATATCAGAGGTATCTCTGACCTGACCCTGGAACATACTCGGATAGCCGGGAAAGCTCAAATAGAACTGGACCTGAGTAAAGTCAGCAAGGGTATAAAGCCTATTCGCTTTGTACTAAAAGACGGTCATCAGATTACCAGAAGTGGTCCTGTCGCAATAAAACAACTCAAAGTGAGTGTATTATAGCTGCCCCCTCTTAGCCAACCTTTTCATTTTATCATTAGCAAAAATCGCAATCTCAACCCTGCGATTCTTCATTCGTCCGTTGGAGGTATTGTTATCCGTTACGGGCTGACTTTCACCATAACCTACCTTGGTCAATCTGGTGGCAGGAATTCCGGTACCCAGCAGGTAATTGGCTACTGAGGTTGCTCTACGTTCGCTCAAAGCTTGGTTGTGGTCATCGCTGCCCGTGCTATCTGTATGGCCTTCGATCAGGATGTTAGTGTCTTCGTATTTTTGAAGTGTATTCGCCAGCTCTGCAAGATTTGACTGAGTTGTGGCATTGAGAATGGACTTATCAGAGGCAAACATAAGCCCTGAATCAAAGGTGATTTTAATACCTTCTCCAATTCGCTCAACGGTGGCTCCATTTAAATCTCTTCTGAGCTCTTCGGCCTGTTTATCCATTTTTCTACCTATCAGAGCACCCGCTGTACCTCCGATAGCAGCTCCTATAATAATACCCGTGGCGGTATTGTCTTTACCGGCTATTACACCTCCCAATGCGCCACCGGCTACGCCACCAATGACGCCTCCTTTTACGGCATTGCTCGTTTGGCAACCTGAGATGAGAATAGTGACAAGGGTAAGTAGTAAAATCTGTTTAAGTGAACGTCTCATGTGTGAAAGATTGGATGTCGCGAAGATAAAATCAAAAGCGATGCCAACGCATCTTTCAGGCCTAAAATGTGTGATAAATGCGGGAGTCACGAATATGTTGTCTCAATGCTGGAAACATATTCTCAAATTTGACCTGCCCATGGGGAGTTTTGAGGATACAAAAGCTTATTTTCGGTTTTCCAGATGTCACAACGTCAGCTTTTTTCAACTCGGTTAGGAGCCATACTTTCTATGGTGGGTGTATCTGTGGGTTTGGGTAATGTCTGGCGTTTTCCATACATGATGGGGCAGAATGGGGGCAGTGCTTTTCTCTTCGTTTATCTACTCTTTACGATCCTGCTGGCCATACCCGCCCTTATGAGTGAGCTGGCTTTGGGACGTGAAATGCGCCAGGGCCCATTAGGCACTTTTACGCGCACGCTGGGACCGGTTTGGGGCAGGTTGGTAGGTTATCTGCTGCTGATTACCGTGCTGGTAGCCGACTCTTACTACCTGGTAGTAATAGGTAATGTAGCCTACACTACATTCTTCTCCATAACGGTAGGTTTCGGACCAGAGACTACTGCATCTTACAGTACAGGCTTAGGGAATGGTACCCTTCAAATGCTCATCACGTTTGGTATCCTGTTGATCAGCTTATATGTAATTCACCTTGGTCTCAGAAAAGGGATCGAGCGGAGCAGCCGCTTTATTGTGCCTTTCTTTCTGGTAGTAATTATCTATCTGATTATCAATACACTGACGATTGAAGGAGTGGGGCAGAAGCTCACCGAGTTTCTCACTCCCAATTGGTCAGAATTGAATATGGATGTGGTCTTTGCTGGCTTGGGGCAGGCTTTCTTTTCTCTCGGATTGGGAGGTACCTTTCTGCTCGTTTATGGCAGCTATATGAAAAACGATCAGGACATTCCCAAAGTGGCTGTTTCTACCGGCTTTGGCGATATGGCCTCTGCCTTATTTGCTTCCTTGTTTATCATCCCGGCCATTTTGGTTTTCAACCTGGACATGACCAGCGGCCCTCAGCTGATCTTCAATACCTTACCAGAGCTTTTTGCACAAATGCCCTTCGGCAGAGTAGCCGGGAGCTTGTTTTTACTGGCACTGACCGGAATCGCCTTTTTATCCAACCTGGCAGCACTGGAAGTATTTGCCAATGCCCTATCTGAACCAGGCTATACCAGGCTCAACCGAGCACAGATTATCCTTTTAATCGGAGTCATTGAGGCGGTTTTGATTGTTCCCAGTGCACTCAATCCGGATTTGATCGGGGTATTGGATATGATTTTTGGCTCAGGTATGCAAACGCTGGGCAGCGCTATCAGTATTATCGCCCTTGCCTGGTTTATCAAAAAGAAAACAGCATTGAAGCAGATCTTCGGTGACAGGGCAGCAGGCAGGTTGCCGCGTGCATATTTTTTCTTGGTCAAATGGGTCATTCCTGCCATCTTGTTAGTGATACTCATAAGCTACATTTACACCACAATCATTTAAGAAATGGAGTCGTCAAAAGAACACGGCATAGAAGCCGTTAATCAGGAATTCAAGCGATACGAGCAGGTAGAAAAAGACCAGACCTATAACCTTGCCGAGAAAGAGGAAGAAGACCAGTTTGACGATGGCTATGTGATAGAAACCTGCGACCTGAGGGACTTCTTTGCAGGTGATGAAGCCAGGAAGAAGGCCTTTGCAGACAAGCTCGGCAGGGCCATGGAGGGAATCGGTTTTGTAGTGCTGACAGGCCACGGTATTGATCAGGCGATGTACGATGAGGCTGAGGAAAAAACCCGTCAGGTATTTGAAGAAATGACCCTGGAAGAGCGTATGCCCTTTGAAGCGCAGCGTCACGGTTCTGTAAATCAGGGTTATTTCCCTATTAAAGAAACTACCATCATACATCCTGATCTGGTAGAGGGTTGGGTATTCTGTCGCAGAGCCTTTGATCTGCCCGGTAACAGAAACGCGAATTATAAGGAGAGTGATTTCTGGCCAAAGCCTGGCTATGAGCCTTTCTTCAGGTCATTGGTACAAGAGCATGAAAAGCTGATTCTACCCATTATGCAAAGTATTCTCAGCTACCTTGGCTGCGATCCCCATGCCTATGATCAAAAGCTCACCCATACCAATTTCGGTTTCAGGCTCAACTACTATCCCCCGGTTGCACAGGCTGATGATGCCTCAGGAGCAGGCCGCATGCTTGGTCACGAAGATGTAGATTTATTTACCATTCTACCATCTTCAGCAGTAGAAGGCCTACAGGTTCTGAACCGTAAAAACATGAAGTGGATCAGACTCAATCCGCCTAAAGGAAGCATTATTCTCAACACGGGAGATTATATGCAGCGCATCACTAACGATCGGCTCCCGTCTACTACGCACAGGGTAAGCAAACCTACCAGCAAGGGGATGTATGGAAAACCTCGTATCAGCGTGCCTATGGCAGTGTATGTATGGGAAGAGGAAATACTGGAGGTGCTGCCCTGCTGTGGTGCCGCTAAATACGAGCCCATCAAGGCCGAAACCTTCCACACCCGTATCACCAGTAAGTATTATGGTGATGACTATTCTGATGACTGATTAGATCAGCTTCAACTCGGTTCTTGATAACCCTCTTCCGGGATTCCATTGGTCAGACCACTCAAAGTGGTTCGACCAATAGGGAACTGTAATGCTAACGTTTGCATAGCCAAAATGCCATAAGGTATCTACCTTTGGAGTAATGCGCTTATTCCTGGTCATATTCCTGATCATCTTTGTAAACACCTTCTCTTATGGATTCCGTCAGGGCTTTACGGAAATGGGAGAGGAGACGGGGCTAGGAGTAGCCTTTTCACGTGGCATTTCTGTTGTGGATTTTGACAATGACGGCTTTGATGATCTCTACATTGCTCGTAAAAACCGCCATAATACTCTTTTTCGGAATATAGGAGATGGTACTTTCGAAGATGTTGCTGAAATGGCTGGTGTTGACCTGGTAGGTGATTATAACCAGAGTATCTGGGCCGATTATGATAATGACGGCTTTTTAGATTTCTACCTGACTACTGAAACCGGTGATAAAAACCTGCTTTTTCATAACAATGGCGATCAGACCTTCACGGATGTAACCCTGGCTGCAGGCCTTGATATCTCAGACTTTACCACGGCTGCTATTTGGGGAGATGTGAATGGAGATGGCTTCAAAGACCTTTTCATCTTTTTGCTAATGGAAGACGATCGCTTTTTTCTGAATAATGGTGATGGCACATTTTCTGATTATACAGCCGAGTCAGGTATCAGCATGGCCAGGCTTTCTATGGGAGCTACTTTTATAGACTACGACCTGGACCATGACCTGGACCTTTATGTAGCGCATGATGGACACTCAGGTAATTTCCTTTTCGAAAATGATGGAGGTGGCCTCTTTAAAGACGTTTCGGTGAGTACCGGTATTCTTTCGGATAGTGAAGGAATGGGCGTAAGTGTTGGGGATTTTAATAACGATGGCTGGCCTGATCTCTATCTGACCAACCGACTTCAGAACTATCTCTTCCGCAACAATGAGGGTGAGAGCTTCACCGAAATCTCATCCGCTTCCGGGGTGGGAGATGAGGGAATGGGCTGGGGCGTCAGCTGGCTCGACTTTGACAATGACGGATTCCTCGACCTTTATATAGGCAATGATTCTGACTACTCTGATTACGCCAATGTGCTTTATCGAAACAATGGTGACGAGACTTTTACCAAACTGTTTGAAGAAGAACCCCTTGCCGGAGATAAAGGGACTTATGGCACAGCCATTTCCGACCTTGATCATGATGGTGATCCGGACCTTGTTATTGCTAATCGTGGTACCGTAGATCGTTCTGAGGTCTTCATTAATGAGCTGGATAATAATAACCATTGGCTGATTATCCGATTGATGTCAGAAGCAATGGACAGGGTGCCTGTTGGAGCAATGGTGATGGTGGAGACTGCCGCGGCTACCCATACCCGTTATGTTCTTTCCGGCACTAGCTGGTCGGCTGACGATAGCAAATCGCTGCATTTTGGCTTAGGCAGTGTGAGTCAGATTGAGACAGTGCATGTGACCTGGCCAGACGGCACAACAGATGAATATAGAGGTTTACAGGTCGATATGGCCTATTTATTGAATGCTGATGGTACAAATCAGTCCTTGAGCTATGAATATGTTCCACTCAAGAACAATGGAACAGGGGGTGCAGAAGGAGTCATTACCGGCATCGATGAACCTGTACTGGAAAAAGTTAAGATCAGTGCTTATCCTAATCCCTTTACAAAAGAACTGGCGCTGCCACTCTCTCTCGAAAGGAGTGATCGCGTGACTGTAACATTGGTAAGCTATGCCGGCACAGAAAGTAAAGGCCTTTATAGTAGTAAACTATACCCTGGTGAGCAGACACTTCGTATTCCGGTAGTTGGGTTAAGTAGTGGTCTGTATCTGTTACAAATCACCATAGGGGATCAGCAATATTATCAGAAGATTCTTAAAACCGATTAGCAAGAGAGATAGCCCAAGGAACTACTTCCTTCTTTTTACCCCCCGAATCGCGGGCTCATTCCATGGATCATCGGGCCAGACGTGCTTTGGGTAGCGCCTTTTAATCTCTTTTCTTACCTCAAAATAGGCATCATTCCAGAAGCTTCTCAGGTCTGAGGTGATTTGGACAGGTTTAAAACCGGGGGAGAGCAGGTGCATTAGCACGGTTTGTTGACCATTGTTGACAGTAGGAGTTTCAGCAAGCCCGAAAACTTCTTGTATGCGAACAGCGAGCACTGGTGGCTGGGCATTATCCCGGTACTTCAGTTTGATTTTCGAGCCACTGGGTACTGTGAAATTTTGAGGAACCAGCTTATCCAGTACTTGTTGTTGCTCATAGTCGAGACTATGCTTCAATACATCGGTCAGGTTGATCTTCTTAAGATCCTCAGGTCTTTTTACCTGGCTAAGGTAGGGACCAAGCCACTCCTGATTAGTCAGTAAAAGGGTATGGGTGCTTACATCCGGCCAGCCTCCCTGCGGATTCCATTTGCGAAGGCTGAGTACCCTGTTTTGCCATTGGGTGACGGAGTCGTTAAAGTCCAATAGCTTTTCGCCTTCTTTTTTGATGGCTTCACATACAGCCTCCAGCAAGTGAGCCTCATCGGGGTTTGGCAGAGGGCTGCTCTTAAGCACAATACTACCGATGCAGAGGTTCTTAGAGGCAATCAATCCGCCCTCATCAGTGTCCCAGGTAATTACTTCCTTCTCTTTTACCAGCGGAGCAAGATCTTTGGGGTTGAGGGGGGAAGCCATAAAGATTTTTCCCATCCCGTCTCTGGCGTCAATGTGGGCGATAGCCAGCCAGGGTTCATCTGCCAGGTCTTCACGGTGCCCGGTCATGGCGTAACGACCATTTGAGAGCTGAAACTGGGCATTATTACCGGGCCTTGCGCAAGCTATGCGCTCTGGGTAAGCATGCGTCAATAGTACACCCGTTTCGTAGGGATCGACATGACTGTTATCCGCAGAGAGGTCAAACAGGCGTCTGTACTGATCGGCTATTTTTTCTATGCGAGTGAGCTTGCGGCCATCCCTGTTTTCCTTTCTATACCTTCTCAGGGCATCTATTCGCGTATTGAGATCAATACCGGCTTCCCGGCCCAATGGGTCTCGCTCTTCAAGCAAGGCCGCTATATCAGTGGCCAGGGCTACAGTATCATGCTCTTCCGCCATAAGTAACATATGAGCTATCCTGGGGTGGCAGGGGAGCTTGAGCATCCGTTTACCATGGGCGGTGATTCTGCCATTTTCCAACGCTTCGAGCTGATGTAATAAGTCGGTTGCCTGTGCCAATGGCCCTTTGGGGGGAGGAGTAAGCCAGGTAAGCTGCTGAATGTCCATAATACCCCATTGGGCCATATCGAGCACGAGTGAGGCCAGGTCTGCCTCCATAATCTCCGGAGTTCTGTGCTCAGTCATACGCTGCTGGGTGGTGGAAGACCACATTCGGTAGCATACTCCGGGACTTAATCTACCCGCCCTGCCGGCTCGCTGATCGGCAGAATCAATGGATATATGAACTGTTTCAAGACGGGAAAGGCCGGAGTTGGGGTCAAATCTGGAAGTGCGCCCAAAGCCACTGTCAACCACGATTTTAATACCCTCTATGGTCAGGCTCGTTTCCGCTATCGATGTGGCCAGTACTACTTTTCGCCTGCCTGTTTTATCAGGATAAATCGCGGCATTCTGTTTGTGTTGTGGGAGTACCCCATAAAGAGGATGTACTGAAAAGCCCGGAAGATCTCTTCTCAGTATTTCATTGGCTTTAAGAATCTCCCGCTGACCAGGAAGAAAGGCCAGGATATCACCGTCATGTTCTTTACTGGCTTTTTTAATGGTCTGAGCTACCAGCTCAGCCATCAGGTATTCATCTATGTCACCGGCATATTTTATGTCTACCGGGTATTGTCTTCCCTTACTCACAACCGCAGGCGCATCGAGCAAAGAGGTCAGTTGGGGCATGTTGAGTGTGGCAGACATCACCAGTATCCTGAGGTCTGGTCTAAGCACCTGCTGAGCTTCTCTGCACAAGGCAAGGGCTACATCTGCATGAATGCTTCTTTCATGAAACTCATCAAAAACCACCATTCCTACACCTTCCAGGGCATTATCACTCTGAATCATTCTGGTTAGAATGCCTTCTGTAAGTACTTCTATTCTTGTATTTTCAGAGCTGCGGTTTTCAAATCGAATCCGATAGCCCACCGTATTGCCAACAGGTTCATCCAGAAAGTAAGCCAGGCGCTCGGCAATGGTTCTGGCTGCCAGTCGCCTCGGTTCAAGTATCAGAATTTTCATTCCCTGCAGCCAGTCCATGTCCAGGAGCGCAAGTGGTAGCAGCGTACTTTTCCCTGCTCCGGGAGGAGCGTTTACGATCAATGTATTGCCGGAAGACAGGTGGTCCTGTACCTCTTCAATAATTCCGGTAACGGGGAGGTCTATCTGATAAGGATCAAAAGCCAAAGTATATTGAGTTAATGGGGTACAAAGGTCTTTAATATTATCAATTCAGAAAGGCCAGGAATTGATTTTTCGGCCTACTTCAAACTTACCTGCTCCAGGTTTTTCTTGAAATGATCCAGCAACCACACAGACTTATCTTTTTGAAGATTTTTGTGATTAATCTCAAGCATAAGAGGTTCCAGTTCTGTGATTTTGGCTATCTGTGCCAATCGGGATTCATCCTCCTCAAGGGCATCCAGATAGTCCAGGGCCGACCGAATACCTACTTTGTGAAGCTGTGGAGCGTACTCCCGAAATTCCATCAGAAGCTTGGCTTGTGAAACCCAGTCGAGCAGAATACGTGCAGGAAATGGTGTTTTGATGATGAGCAGCAGGAAGTTGAATTGTGCCAGGTTTTGTACATTATCGATACCCACCTCATTGAGACGAAGCCTGTGTAAGTAGCTGATTCCCTCTATCGCTTCCAGAGGCAGGTTTTCCACCTCCTGGCTGTTTTTGCTTGGAAAGAAAGAGGTTGCCTTATCCAGCAGAAGCTTTAACCCCCTCTCTGGAAACATACCTGTCAGAAAGGCAATGACCAATATAGCGTTTGAAGCGAGGGAGGAAGGGTCATCTGAAGTGATAAGGTAAGACAGCATTAGCGAAACCACAGGTGCCAATACCATGCGGATACCTATAGAGAAGAAGTTACCGGGGGTCAGATCAATGGTAGAAAATCTTCTGTAGATGTATTGCCCTCCACTCAGGTAACCTCCAAAGAGCGCCCAACCTACTACAGCTAGGCTTTTCTTTTCTCTGCCATATATCGGGTCATTCCAAAAGTCACTACCAGACCAGAGCATACTCTTAACCAATTCACCTTCAGCCGGTTTGTCATATAGCATCCATCCGAGCAAGAGTAGAAATATGCCGAAAAAGGAGAGGAGGGATACAAAGAGGACTGGTAACAAATAATCGTTTCTTGAGAACTCCTTGTCAAAATTCTTTTGCAGATCGAAATTTCCCTGGTCTAGCTGAAGGCTTTCGATCAGCGAACTGAGTTCTTCTTTTTTTCTGGAAAGACGAAACCTGAAAAACGAAAAAGTGATGATGATGAAGTAAGAACTGAGCACCAGCGCAGCGATGGCCTCTAATATTTGGGCGAGTGACATTGTATTTGGTTATAAACCGAAAAAGTAAGTCAGACCTGTGCTTTTCTTCAACAACATTAACCGTGTCGGACTTTGATAAAGTTGAAAAGATAAAATAAAGATCAGACAAACAAGGTTGGTTTACCTGAAATTGTCAGGCAACCTATTAGGCTGGGCCAGTAAAATATTCACATTTCTGACGTTGGCTTATCAAATTTACTAAACAAAGAAACTGAACATGTAGTATGTTTGTTGACCGAACAAAAATGCCCTTATGTTATTCGTAATTTCCCCAGCCAAGACCCTTGATTTCGAAACACCTTGTGATGCTCAGGCATCTTACCCCAGGTTCAAAAAAGAGACTCTGGAGCTTATTGGTGTGCTGAGGGAAAAGAGTCCGGAAGAGATTCAAACCCTGATGGATCTCAGCGAGAACCTTGCAGAACTTAATGTAAACCGTTATCAGAAATTCAGGGCTGCAAAACACCCAAAAGTGGCGAAACAGTCGGTTTATGCTTTTAAGGGAGATGTTTATATTGGCCTGGAGGCAGAAGAGCTTGACGATGAAGATATATTATATGCACAGGAGCATTTAAGAATCTTATCCGGGTTGTATGGCCTGCTAAGACCTCTTGATGTAATCCAACCCTATCGTTTGGAAATGGGCACGAGACTGGCCTTTGACGATTACCGAACTCTCTATAGCTATTGGGCAGATAAAATTGCAAAGCTGGTTAACCGGGACCTAAAAAATCAGGGAGATAAAGTACTCATTAACCTGGCATCGCAGGAATATTTCAAAGCAATTGACCGAAAGGCGCTGAAGGCAAAGATTGTGGATGTGGAGTTCCTTGATTTTAAGAATGGTGAATACAAGGTGATCTCGTTTTTCGCGAAAAAAGCCAGGGGAATGATGGCGCGTTACATCATCAAAAACAGGATCAACGAACCTGAAGGCCTCAAGGATTTCGATTCTGAAGGCTACTATTTTGATGAAAGTAGCTCCTCAGAAAATAAGCTCGTTTTCAAGCGTGGTTGATCCGCAAAAGATTGCCAACCGGGATTATTTGCCCGAACTGATTTTTACCACATCCAGAAGTTCCGGCCCGGGAGGGCAGCATGTAAACAAACTGGAAACCCGTGTGACATTGAGGTTTAAGCCAGGTAATTCCTATGTACTGACAGAGGAAGAGAAAGAGCACTTATTAAAAAAATGGAGTACGAAGCTCACCAATGATGGCTCCTTTGTGGTCCACTCTGAAAAGTATCGTACTCAACTCAGGAACAAGGAAGACACGATTACTAAGTTTCGTCAGGCGATTGTTAAAGCTTTTACCGTACCCAAAGCCCGAAAAGCTACCAAACCGAGCAAAGCTTCTGTTAGAAGGAGAATAGAAGGCAAGAAAAAGCTATCGGAGAAAAAGAATCGCAGAAAGCCACCTGAGCTGGATTAGCCTGTTGAGTACTCCTAGCCATTATGGCTCACTTCAACTGTATTTGAACTACCTGGCTGTCGCTCTTAGCGTTTAACCTCTTTCCTCATTTTACAGTTGTCCAGACCCGGCCCAAAGCCATCTTTAATGCATTCTGTCGTCTCGAAGCCAAATTTCTTGTAAAAGGCTTCGGTATGTTGAGAAGTGGACAAATGCTGAGCGTAGTGTGGAAATAGCTTTTCCATCAATTCCAGCCGATGCAGTGTCAGCTGTTTTCCAAGTCCTTGTTTGTGCTTTGAGTAAAGCACCATGCCCCAGGCCAGGCCGGTCATCTGCTCCTCGGCATCCTCGTATATGCCGCCACAGGCGAGAACCAAATCTCCATCCAAAAGAACGTAATAAGGAGCGCGGTCTTCTTTATCCAACCATTCTATAAACTCTTCACGCTCAGCATCGCAGAAATACTCAGGTACATTACTGTTGAAGATAGTGATACAGGCAGCCTTATCCTTAGGCTCATATTCCCTGATGCTGTGTTGAATCTGACTCATGTTTTTTGATTCTCAAACTTTGACTTAAAGCGTGTAATTAGGGCTTTTCTATAATAAAGTGCAAAGAGAAGTATCAGGATCAACAGAGATTTCAGATGAAAACTGAATCGCCATAAAGAACCCGAATTGTCCGGTTCCTCTGAATCTATCAGGGTAGGAGCTGTACGCGACCAGGCAATAAAAGCGTCTGCCATCGGCAACATGCCCAAGAGGTACGATTTAGCAACTTCATCCGTCCTGGCCAGTCCAAAAGCCGTAACGGTGCTGTACTGCCGATGCGCTCTTTCTGCTTCTCCAAATACCTTAAACGTACCAATGGAAACAATGGTCCCCGCGAACCCAGTGCCCAGAATTACCGGTCCTGAATCGATATCTCCCAGGCCAAAAGAACCCTTGGGGTATTCTCGCACCATGGGGAGCCCCAGGGCGGTGGATACAAAGTGTTGCTTGAACAAGGCGTATTGAGACCTCGCCAGTTCTGTATCGATTTCAGCCAGCAAACGCAACATAAGGGCCATGGAACCACCTCTTGGGGTTTCTAAAACGCTACCGGATTCGGGGTGGGTTTTATGAGCCAACATATTGGTATCCGAATCAAGTCGCTGTTTTACTTTTTGAAGCCAGTCAGCGATATCATTCTTATATACAGGCCCGAAAAGCTGATCGTGAATGGCCAGAGAGGCAATAGCAAGGAAGGAATCAGCCGGCCAGGATTGATCAGAGTAGGAGGAGAGATATGGACTTTTGTGTTTCCTGAAGGCCTGCGCTATTTCGTCACACCTCCTCTTGAAAAGGGACTTGTATCGGGTTATTTCCTTATGATCTCCCGGAATGCTCAGTAATTTGGCCAACAAATAATTGCGCCAGCCGCTGTAATAGATCCCGTATTCCGGACTGAGTGATTTCTGAAAAACTCCCTGGCCTGTACCTGAATCTACACTCTGGTAGGCATAGAGGGCTTCATTCACAGCTCTCAGCTGTAGTTCAGCCGCTTGGTTGAGTTCATTAGCAGCCAGCTCGGCCCATGTCAATCCATAGAGTGCATATATAAATACATAGCCTTCCGGAAAGATGCTTTGCATGTTCTTGCCGAGGTCATCTTCTTTGAGTTTCTTCTCCAGAAAGTTGAGTTGCAGCACAATGTCCTCCTGCTCTTCTTCCGGACTAAGTCTGGGAGTGTACAGCTTGATATTGGTCCAAAGTAGCACCGCTGAGATCAGGGCAATAAAGAAGACATAGGTATACTTCATAAGAGAAAAACTGGCGGGCAGCGAATCTATTTTCTGACCAACTCAATATAAGACGAATTCTACCATAGAATTTTGTCTCTGGCCACAAACCAGCCCGCGCTGATTGATTTTAGTCTGTTCATTCTGGATTTTGAAATCAAAAAAACATGAAGCAAAAGGTGAAAAATGTATTGGCCTGGGGTCTCAGTGTCCTGGTGAGTTTGAATTTCTTAATGTCCGGTTACCCCAAGGTGATGCCCAATGCCGGTATGGTCAGGCGATTTGAAAACTGGGGCTTTAATGAAGGATTTGCCATACTGATTGGCGTATTGGAGATATTAGGAGGCCTGTTAATGCTTGTGCCTAAGACGGCATTTTATGGTGCGGTTATACTGTCTGTAGTGATGATCGGGGCTATTGGCACTCACTTGATTACCGGAATAGGAGGGCCGGTGTTTGCCATATTATCCCTGCTGGCTGCGGCAGGGGCAGGGTGGCTGAGGTTTGAGAACAGAATAAGGTGGACTAAGTGAGCTAATAAAATAATCGGTCAGGTCGATGAATACGACCTGACCGATTAGTATTGGTGAGAATTAATTCATTCCACCTTTTCTATTGGCTTTTCTTGGGGTAGGCCAGGTACGCTGCTGACCGTTTCTGGGGTTTACCGGAAGCACAGACCTTTCACGAGAAGTAGTCTCAGGATCTTCACTTGCCATATAAACCAATATAGCCGTTAGAATGGCATTGTTACGCACATCATCAAACACGATCTTATCATAAGTATCCCGGTTGGTATGCCAGGTATAAGAGAAGTAAGACCAGTTGAGAGAGCTCAAAGAGAAACCGGGAGCACCGGCAGCCACAAAGGCAGCATAGTCAGATCCGCCACCACCGGGAGTGCCGGGGAAGGTAGTTTCTATCTGAGAGCTAATGTTTCTTGGTACTTTTTCCATCCATCGGCCCAGGTAGTCATAGGCATGCAGAAAGCCCTGACCGGACAACCTCACCACGCGACCTGTACCATTATCCTGATTAAAGAGTGCTTGCAGATTATCTACCACTTCAGGGTGATCTTCTACAAAGGCACGGGAACCGTTAAGTCCTTGTTCTTCACTGCCCCAGTGGCCCACGAGAATGGTACGCTTTGGGTTAGGATAAATCTTTTTAAGAATACGCAGAGCTTCCATCATTACCAGGGTACCGGTGCCGTTATCGGTAGCACCTGTTCCACCATCCCAGGAGTCAAAATGTGCAGAGAGCATTACATACTCATTTGGTTTTTCAGAGCCTTTGATCTCGGCAATAGTGTTATATGTAGGCTGTGGGCCAAGGTCTTTCGATTCAGCCTTCAGTCTGATTTGAGGCTTGCTACCGTGCTCAGCAAGTCTGTACAGCAGTCCGTAATCTTCCAGTGATAAATCAACAGTGGGTACTTTTTTAGTATTGGCACCAAAAATTTTGTTTACGCCAAAACCTCTTGACCAGTTTGACTGGATAATTCCTACCGCTCCGGCATCTTCCAGTACTTGTTGTAAGCTGTTAGCACCACGGGTGCTGTGTCCTGTATTACGGATGCGCTGTCTCCAGGCTCTGTTCATCGCATTGCGTTCATCCCTCATCTTTTTGAATGACTCATCCGTGGCAAACTCTTCCCAGTTGTAGTCAGGTCGGCCTGTTGGCTGATTCATAGAAAGGAGAACAAACTTGCCTTTGGCGTTTGGCAGCCAAGCTTTGAATTCTTCAGCATTTGCTACATCTGGCAGTATCACACATTCGGCTGTTACTCCTTTTTTAGGAGTACCAGGACTCCAGGCCAGCATCATACCTTCCAGTGTCCTTACCCTGGGCTCTACCAGGTCGATGTGCGTAATACCGCGTTCCCAGCCACGCCATTCTCCCCACTGCTCATTACGGGCAGTAATGCCCCAGCCCTGATATTTGGCAACGGCCCAGTCATTGGCTTGCTTCATCTGAGGGGTACCTACAAGTCGTGGCCCTATAACGTCCATCAGCTCATGAGCCAGTATTTCCAGCTGCGAGTTTTCATTGGCTTCCTTAACAATGCTCTTGACTACATCATCGGCAGTTTGGGCATGGCCCACTGAAACCACCAGGGTGAGAAGAAAGAGGAAAGGTTTGTAAAAAGTCTTCATAGAGAGTTTAAGATTTAATGATTTATAAATGTATTAAGGATTCGGGCAATGCTTTGTGCGATCTTATGTGAACGGGGAAGGAAAGGGGACCGATCAATCTCGCTGTGTATTTGGTGCGGAAGTAAGTTGAGTTGACAAGTCAGGCGTTTGAGACTATATATATTCTGGTTCAGATTGAGCTGTGAGTCTCTGAGTGCTTTAATAAATATGAATTTATGTCAATAAAATTGAATTTATATTGTGATATCCAAAGGCAAATTACTACTTTAGATGCTGGGAATGACGTACTAAAATTATTTTCAACAGTAGTTTTTGTTACGTTATGCATTTACAGGGTATTTCCCGGATAATTCAGACTTTTAAGCCGGCAGAATGCGAATTGATCAGAGATTATTATCTTCGCAAGAGCAACGGTTCGGCCACGAAACGTCTACAACTTTTCGATCTTCTTAAAAATCAGCTATCTAAGGATAATGAACAGGTATGCAGGTTGTTATACAATCGCAAACCCGATTCTGGCTTTAGTCAATTAAAAAAGCGGCTGAAGCAGGATTTGCTAGACTTTATGGTATTTTTTCCTTCCACTAAAAACGACTCACCAGACAATTCGGCCATTGAGCTGGAATGTCGAAAGCTCTTTGTTCAGGCAAAGACGCTGGTTCATCGTGGCATAGAGGATGAGGCCATAGCAATACTTAAAAAGGTAAATAAGCTTGCAAAAGATTATGATCTGCCTCAAATGAAGGCACTTTCCCTG
The DNA here is from genome assembly GCA_021404565.1 of Roseivirga sp. Lineage (GTDB taxonomy): Bacteria > Bacteroidota > Bacteroidia > Cytophagales > Cyclobacteriaceae > Roseivirga. The sequence continues at coordinate 293,106 of JAAWWF010000004.1, forward strand.
GACCTGCTCCAGGAGATTTCTGATCAGAGTTTTAAGGATTTCACCATTGATTCAGCCAAGGTAGAGAGAGATCTGGAAGTTCACCTTACAAAGGTAAAGTCCAGAAACCTGTACAGACGCCTCGTGGAGGGAGGGCTTGCGGAGTTTGAAAGCAGCCTGGAAGACAGAAGCCTGGTTGACCGGCTTAAAGCTCTTTGCGAGACCTGCTGGACGCCTTCATTGGGCTTTTGGCATCATTTATTGGCACTTAAGATTAACCTGTTAAAAGATAGAGTTGGCAAGGCATACTGGCATGGGTTACGACTTGATCAGGCTTTAAAGTCACATGGCGGGGCACTCTCAAAGGATCAGCTCTTCGATTTTTATCATGAAATGGCTGTACTGCTTACCAAGGCAAGAAAACATAATAAGGCGGAGCTTTATGCCAGAAAAGCAGAGATGCTTTGCAGCAATGACTGTGAAGGGCTTTTGAAAGTGCTTGAATTACGATTTGTTCTGGCTTTTTCTCGCAAGGAATATGAAACCTGCCTGGAGCTCTGGCAAGAGGCCATGAGGCATAGCAAAATTGAAAATGATAATCTGGGCTATTGTAAGTGGGTTTTTTTTGATGCCTGTATGCAATTTGTGAACAAGAACTTTGAGCAGTCACTCGTCTTATTGAGAAATAGCGCTGAGCTCTCCCGTGATAAGAATGGTTTTTTCATTGAACACCGATTATTGGAGATTCTGAACCTCATAGAACTTGGTGAACACGATCTGCTTGAGTATAAAGTGGAGAGTTTCAGGAAGCTCATTGAATATCATCAGGATAAATGCCCCGAACGTATCCATGGTGTAATGAAGCTGCTGAGAACCCTGGTAAGAACAGGCTATGACCTGGAAGCAACCTACAACCAGGAGAAAGAGAACCTTGCTCTTATTGTTAATGAAGGCGTTGATAATCAGCTGATGAGCCTGATTGATGTACTTGGCTGGATTGAGAATAAGGTAAATCCTGTTAAGTTGAGGTTGGTAGGGTAGCATACCTGATGAGAGTAAAATATCAAAAAGGCCATGCTGAAACTTCAGCATGGCCTTTTTGGTTTTTTACGATAATAGTGTCTCAGTTCAGGCCACTGTGAGTCACCCATAGACCCGGCTCACCATGTAATCCCGCAGAGGTCGTGTGATGCGTACCGGTTGAAGTGACTTCATGGCAGGGACTGTTGTCTTTTGTTACCCAACGACCAACAAAAGGTCTCGCCCAACCGCAGAGCCAGTGGTTCGTACCTGTTGCCGTAGCCCCGGTTCTCAAAAAGTTTTGTGCTGTAGACTGAGCCACGCCTTCGGAGCTACAGCCCGTAAATCTTACTCGAGCGTTCCTTGTAAACCAACACCGTTTAGGTCCTTTTTTGCTGTGCGAACCAATACCGTTAGGCACAGGTTTTTCCGGATTTTCAGCCCAAGGGTCGAAACGAACGTTATTGTCACCCCACATAGAGCCTCCTGCCGAATGACCGGCAACAGTAAGGTTTTGAATAGGATTGGCTCCTCCGTCCGATATGTTTTCCAATTGAGTTGTCAAATTACCAACACCTGCAATGTTGCCACTATACAGTGCCTGAACGGCCTGAAGGTATAAGTCTCTTCTGCCCCTCATAACGATTGTGACAGTTTTTCCGGTGGTGGCTTGCAGATTCGATATGTCGAAGGTATCACCGATTTCCAACCAGTTGTAGTAGTCATTATTCCAGCTTTTATCTGCTCTTTTCATCTTGTCAATCCAGATGCAGCCCCAGTCCCTCCAATTTCCGGTTATGCTGTTGGCCAGACCTGCCAGGGTGTCTCCTTTGCTTGATACTGTGGCAGTATTGCCGCTTTTCTTCCATCTCGAGATTCGTGGCCTGCCGGTAGCCGTAATTTTTGTAGCCGACCGTTTCATTTGCAGGTTTGGCGATTGTTGTACTACGTGGGTAAGTTCATGCGCCAGCAGTTGCTTTCCCGATTTAGTTTCAGGTCGATATTCACCAGTGTTAAAGTAGACATCGCGTCCTGTTGTAAATGCCCGTGCGCCCATCTCCTGATTCATTTTAATGGCACTGCTATCGGTATGAATTCTCACACTGCTAAAATCTGCCCCGATACCATTCTCCATTTCGGCCCGGGTTGACTTAGCCATGGGAGAGCCATGCCCCTGAGTGGTCTGAATGATACTTTCTACATAGGTACTGGCCGTAGTATTATCGGTACTTTTTTCAGGCTTGGTCTGGATATCCTCTTCCTCCGTTTTTCTCTGGATTTTAGGTTGTACCTCTTCTTCTTCCATTTTCATAATGGTAGGAGGGGGCTTTGTCTGAATCTCTTCTTCCTCTGCTTTTTGAAGAGCAGGTTTCATTTGAGCCTTTTCTTCCTGTTCGCAGCCGGCACATTTTTTTTGGATGGCAGGCTTTTGAGATGGAGCGCTGTTAACTACCTGATCTGCTACACGGTCTGCCTCTTGTTCATACTTGTCATTGGGTTTTCCAACGGTCAGCTTTGTCTGGATGGTAGATGCTGAACCGTACTCTTTCTTTTGTAAAGCAGAGGCTACACTGCTGTGCTGACGTCCTGATGTCTTATATCTTGAATAGGTTAGCATATTTGAATATCAGATTTACTTATACTGAGTATAATTTAGGTTTTTTCAGGCTGAAATTCAATTTTCAGTCGCCTGCGTGTTTTAGGCAGGCCATGGCTAACAATGCATCAGGATATCATGTCACGCTTTCTTAGTCCGTAAACAAGTCCACAATGGACTCTATCATAATGTTGGTTACTATCTGAGGTCCCAGAGCATCCAGTGTCAGATAACAAATTGGCTCGATTAGAAATCCACGACCTCCCAGTCTGGCAGCTGCCCACAGGTCGTTACTGCCAAAATTCGGAGCGTGGTGCCATCGCCCTTCGTGGGTGCGAGATATCCTGGCCCTGGTTACAATGATATTTTTTCCGTGGAGTGTAGCTTGCTCAAAGACTATATCGCCAAAGCCGGCTTTATGCTGACCAAGTGCTCGCTTCATAGCACTATAAGGCCCGACAAACATATGTGGACCGAATAACTGGGCCGCCTGCCCCTGAAAAATCACCATGCCTTCTTTCTCCGGCACCATGGCTTTTAGCCTTTGCCAGAAGGTGTTTACAGGATAACGTGCCCCATATACGGCTCCTTCTGTCATGCCCCAATATCGAGCCGAGCCCCAAATAAGATCGACATTGTCTACACCGCTGAAAATGAGGAGCTTTTGCAGCTTCATTTTACCCAGTGTCTCCGCTACAAATCTTGCCTGGGTAGGAGAGAGGGCCTCAGTCACCTGAATCTTCGTCATGGCTTTATCAAGCAGCCGTATTTCAACAGAGGTCAGGTCGGCTTTTTCTACTCTTCCCAGTACCTTTTCAAACCTGGCGCCATGCACCTCGGCTATCTTCGCGGCAATATGTTTTTCCTGTTGCCTGAGGGCGGTAAAAATGGTTTTGGCCAGAGGCAGGTTTCCTTTGGCCTCTGCCAGTGCATTTTTTGCGGCATTACTATGCTGGCTGGCCTTCAGGAAGCCCTGAGCTTTGTGTGTCTGAGCGACAATTCCTGCTTCGGTACCATCGTCCAGAGATTTGGCAAGTGCTTCATGTATCCCCATATTCGGATTTTCTGCCTTGGCCGCCCGTATGCCTTTACCTACTTTGAGTGCAACAAACATTGTGGCCAGCTCTAATATGACTGTCAGTCCATCAGCCACCAGGCTTTGGGCCAGGTTTCCGCTTTTTTTCTGCATGTCCTCGACAGAACTGATGGTTTCGAATGCCTTTACCGCAAGTCTCAGATTATCGAGGGCATTTATTACGCTAATGCCTGCCCAGACAAGGAGCATAACATCAAGTGCTATGCCGAGGGGAGGATAAACGTGACTGGCAGTGAGCGCGCCTATCATGAGTAAAACCATGCCTATGATTTGCCAGCCATGTTCTTTCAGTCCTTGCATGATATGATCGCCAGCCTCACCGAAATAGCCATTTTCATACGCCCAGTCTATTCCTTTCTTAGCTCTGTCATTGGGCTCCAGGCTCGTTAACATGGGCAGAGTCAGTTGCTTTTTAGAGTCAAAGAGGTCGAAAGCATACTGCCATTGATACATAACACCAGCCAGGCTTCCCAATCCGCTTAAAAGCATCACAGCCAGTGAGGCTTCTTTCAGACTTGTTTCGTCATCCTGGGCCTCTTCCAGGCTGATGGAGTCCCAGGTACTTTTAAAACGATCGGCCATGCTTTCAACACGTCCTTTGTGCTTGGCTATGAACTCGTCATAATCCTTCGGATCGATGGTGATTTTCCCCTTTTGAATGGCTTCTGCGCTGTCAATTACCATCTGATTCCAGCTGGAAACAAAATGATATACCCACCCATGGCCTACAAAATCAAAACCTGCTCGCATATAATCTTTTACAAGGTGGTTCTGCACCATTTGAGCATGGGCAAAATCGAGCTGAAATCTGCGGAGCTTTTTTAATTGCTTATAGGTAACCGGGAGACCATGCTCGAAAAGGTAGGGTGGGATTTTTTCAGCCAGCAAAGCAAGCTCCTCTCCACTTTTTTGTGCTTTTGCTCTTAGTTTTTCTATGTCAAATCCCTCCAGGTACATGGCCGTAAAAAACATATCGGACCAAGTGACAGGAAAAGCCTGTGGATAATCTCTCAGGCTACCAGGTCCTAAATACCCGAGGGTCTCTTCTTCTGAGCCGGCAAGGTTATAGGCAGTGTTGTAAAAGGTATAGTATTGTGATAGAGACTGATAACTGCGCCCTCCCAGAATAAGCTCTGTGCGGAATAGAAAGGCGAAGGTCTCATAGTCTTTTCTGTCCTGAGCTTGCATGATGTCTTTTGACAGTTCTGTAAGATCGTAGTTGATGACATCATCCAGGTTTTCCGGTGCGTCTTCATAGTCGTCCTCCTCTTGTCTTTGAATCGCTTGTTTACCGGTTTGCTGTACGGTATGTGTTAGCTCATGAGCAAGCAGATGTTGGCCCGTTTGTGTTTCAGGGTTGTATTTCCCTTTGTTAAAGAAAATATCATTGCCATGTGTAAAAGCTTGCGCATTGAGCTTTGCACTTAGCTTATGGGCGGTGCTATCATTATGAATTCGCACCTCGCCAAAATCGGAACCAATACCGGATTCCATTTGAGAACGGGTATTTATGGGGAGAGGACTACCACCTCCTTTTGCTCTTTGAATTCCATTACTGACATCATTTGATGCTACAGGATCTTTCCCTGTTTCTGGTTTGAGCCTGGCGATTTGCTGGCGGACTCCCATAATATGTGGGAAAGGTCCTTTTTGTACCTTTTTCTGATCCGTTCTTTGGATCCCGGGCATTGGTTGAACCGGCCCTGGTGTACCGGTATTTAAAGCTGTTTTCGGGATAGCACTGACAGATTCAGCGGATCTGCCTATAACGCGTTCAGCGACCTGATCAGCTTCCTGCTCATATTTATCATTAGGCTGGCCGATGGTGAGTTTGCGTTGAATTGATTTAGAGCTACTCGCTGTTCTTTGCACAGAACGAGCAATGCTTTGTCTGCTGTCCTGGTGATCTTTGCTGGTGTTTGTCCTCATGCTTTAGTTTGTCGCTTAACCTTCAGACCAGGGTTTATGATATAAGTAGATGAGGCAATATCCGTCTGTTGTCCCATGAAAGGCATTCATTGGATTTATATCAGGGACCTTGCTTTCGAGGTTTTTTCCAAACCGGGGTAATCTTCCATTAATTGTCATTGACAGGCCATTTCCAGTAACCAGTGATTCAATGTGAGTTCTTAATTTTATGGCTCGTTCAGTCGCGGTATTTGGACTTTCAGTGATAGTGGCCACACCTTCTACTTGTATGTGCAAATCTATTCGGTTAGCTCTTTTAAAATTCTTTAAGGTTTCCACCAATGAGTCAAATACAGCCTGATTTGCTCTGATGTTCAGGTCGGTTTGATTGAATTGAGTATAGCCCGAAACCCTTTCCTGTAAGAAAGATTCTCCCCGGTGAGGGTTTGCTGGCATAGATAAAAAGAGAGGGTTTTTGTCAAGTCCTCTCAGTTTTGATGCTGGCACTCCCTTTTCAGTTGATAGTTCATTTTCAGCATCAATCGCCTTGTTATGTCCGCTGGGAGAAGACCTGCTTGCCCTGTCAGCTCCTCTTGTCTCCACATTAGTTTTCGCGTGGCCACATATTTCGTGACCGATGGTGAGCCATAAAGGTCTCGACTGTCTTTCTTCCGTAGCCGAATGTGGTTGACCGGTCCAGTGGCCTGATTTAAAAGGAGCGTCCGGATGGCGAATATTGATGACAATTGGGTCATTCCGGCCCTGGTGGTTGGACCATATGTCAGGTATTAAATTGATTATGGGCGTGTGGCTTTTGGCCCCCGGCATATGTGTTTCTACTGTACGCAGGCAACCACATCCTTTTTGGTTACTGGCTGGAACAGGAGTTGTCGTATCCACTTTAATTGTGCTGCCTACCAAGGAAGTTAACGGGCACAGCTCAGCGAAGGCCTCCGCTACTATTTCATCGTCTGTTTTCCCTCCGGGTTTTAGTGGATTGGCACCTCGTCTCGGGCCAATTTTCCAGTCGCCCGCAATGGTGTTTTCGGATAGAGATTGGTTTATTCCCGGGTGTGATGCTCCCTGCTGTAAGGTATGTGTAAGCTCATGGGCAAGCAGATGCTGTCCCTGAGCAGTATGGGGCCTGTATTTTCCTTCATTAAAGTAAACGTCATTACCCACAGTAAAGGCATTGGCATTTAATTCCTGATTCAATTGGACTGCGGTATTACCAGTATGAATGTTAACACTGGAGAAGTCAGCCCCGAAGTGATGTTCCATATGGCTTTTCGTCTGATTATCTAAGCGACTACCTTGTCCACGGGTCTGTTGAATAGTGTTTTCGACCTGAGCTGTAGGTCCGATTGGCCCTCCCGGTGCCGCCTCTGTTTGAATAGCCTCATCATTGATGGGTTGCCTTTGAATTTCTTCTTTTTCACAGGCGGCACATTTTCGCTGCACCGGAGTGGTACGACTTTGAGGAGTCTTTGTCAATTGATCAGCCATACGGTTGGCCTCCTGTTCATAACGGTCGTTAGGTCGTCCAATTACGAGCTTAGCCTGAACTTTCCTTTGGCTTCCGGAAAGGGTAGTTGCCCGGTTAATACTGACCGGCTGGCTTTTAGATTTGTTATGATAATCAGATTGATACATATCAGAAAGGGTTTGATCCGAGGTTGAGTCCTTTGTCGTTGAATTGATCCCATGCTATCCTGAATTTAGGAGCGACAGGGACACCAGCTGTTTTACCTTCTTTTACTGCGGCTATGAACTTGCTTCTGGCAAATGTGAGTGTAGTAATGTAGCTGGCCATAAACTCATTCACACTGTCTTGTGGATGGCCTGCACCGGTGCTTTCAGTAAGATCATAGAGGCTTTCCTTGGCTAGTTTGGCAGCTTCTGAGCCTTCGGGCACAGCAATGCTTGTGACACTTCCTGTATCGAGAGGAGCCAACAGGTCCATCCAGAGCTGATTTAAGGTAGTATCCGAGCTTAGCTGATGGAGGGCCTGAGTGTTGTTTCTTAATGACTTATCAAGCTTCAGTGTTTCCGCCTGAGTTTTCAGTGCACTATTGGCTGGATTTTCAAGGTCAAGGTTATCGGTAGCCAGACCAACCACATCAAATATAAAGTGGACGAATTCATGAATGTAAGCAACCTCTTCATCTGCGACCACCAGTTGACCTCCCACCAGCAGTGAATCCCCGGAAAATTTACTTTCCCGGTTTTGATTGGCAAGATTGACCCTGAATTCGAGACCGTCTTGCTTGACTTGCTTTTTTAATTTGATTTTCGCTTCGTCCGAGAGGTTGTCAATAAAGGTTTTGAGTTGGGTAGCCCCTGCCAGAGAAAGCATTCTTCCTTCCTGAGTAAAGGTAATGCCATAATCCGTTTCAATAGCCTTTAGTATGGCCTGTTGCTTTTGAACGGCTGCTTCATCCGTTGTGTCGTCTGGAGTTAAGGCCCCGGACGACAGGTTAATATTCATGGTGCTAAGACCAGAGTCGGCCTGTAAGAGTATTTGGCCGGTGCCGTCAGCTTTGATCCTTACGTCCAGCACTTTCTTATAGCCATTTTTGGAGCTATCGAGCAAAACACTGTTTGTGGCTGATTCTGTGACCGTGAGCATTCCGGTTGTCCGTGCATAGGTGACTGTAAGCTTACCACCAGGCATCGAGTACCTGACTGACGAAGGAGTCATTTCTGTTTTAAGCCCTGAGGGTTCTTCCAGAATGGTTTCGCTCGGAGAGAAGAGGTCTTGTAAACCTCTTCTGATCTGCTGTGCCTTAGACCCATCGTAGCGGTATACGTAGGTAATGTCATCGTCTGCTTCGGGGTCAAGAGCGGTCTGTGTTTGAGAGCTCATGATCATCATCCCACTCTCAATGGGTTTTACGCTGCCTATTTCAAATCCGGCTTCCGGGATAGTTCGGGGGGGAGTCCCAGCCAATGAACCCGTGAATTCGATCCTAAGATTGGTCCCCTTTTTGGTAACGCGGATCGGAGCATTGACAAAAGCCAGATAGGTTGTCCCATCTTCCATTTCGCTGAACCTCATCCGGTCAAAGATCAATTTAAGTTTAGGTTTGGGCTCAGCAGGAGGAGCCTCGGTTTTGGGTGGCTCTTGCTTTCTGATTACGGATTTTCCCTGCTGCAGGGTGTGTGTTAGCTCATGCGCCAGGAGGTGTTTTCCCGATCTGGTTTCGGGGTTGTATTTGCCTTGATTGAAGAAGATGTTGTTACCAGTAGCAAAGGCCTGGGCATTCAGTTTTGCACTCAGCTTGTGAGCATTGCTATCGTTGTGAATTTTGACCTGACTGAAATCGGCACCCATGCGAGACTCCATAAACGATCGGGTAGAAGTGGGGAGTGGACTGCCACCACCTCTGCTCTGTTCAATTTTAGTCTGAATGTTTTGCCGAGCTATCCGGGAAGGTTGATTGTCTTTTTTAGTTTGAATTTCATCCTCCGCTTTAAGTTGGATTTTAGGCTTCAGTTCTTCCTCATCCATTCTCATAATTGATGGAATGGGCTTTGTCTGAACTTCTTCTTCCCTCGTTTTTTGAAGAATGGGTTTTTGTTGAACGCCCTCTTCCTGATCACGAGTGACACATTTCCTTTGAATGGCAGGTTTTTGAGAGGCAGAGGTTTTTACTACCTGGTCGGCCACACGGTCGGCTTCCTGCTCGTATTTATCATTGGGCTGGCCTATAGTGAGTTTGGTTTGAATTAGCGTATTATTATAAGTTCCCTTATTGTTTATAGAGGCTGGTATACTGGCCGAATTTGACTTTTGAAGTAGGTTTGTTAACATATAGTCTAAATGAGATGAGGTTAAAAAACTAATGCTAATTCAATTTTTTAATACGATCTCCAAGAGTATCGATATAACGACCTCGATCAGCATTAAACTTGTTATAAATGCGTTGTCCTGCACTGGCACTACCGGTGGCCATGATTAACTCCTCTTCTGTGGCAGAAGGATTATTTTCCAGTGCAAGAAGTATTAATTTAATCTTCCTTAGTCTCCCTAGGCTGTTCTCGATGGTTTTTGGAGTTACATCCAATTGTTCGGCAAGTTGTTTTTGAGTCTTTCGTTGGGATGACTCTTGATTATCCAAAATAGCTATATCGAGATCGTTAGCTGCATTAGTTCTGTCATCAGCACTGGTATATCCTGGTCCATCGGCCATTTTTGAAATTTCATCAAGTGTCTTATCAGGGATATGGCTAAAATCTCTGCCCCTGTTTTTATAGAGGGTATATTGCCATTGTGATTTGGTTTTAAGGTGGTGCCTTAAATCATTGGCATATTCAGCCTTGCGAAGGTTTAAAAGTTCATCTGCATCCATATTGAGTATGGGATCCTGATCGTCCTTGATAGTCGGGATAGTAATCGGAGTTTCTGAGGAACCATCGAGTTTGTAAGCCTCAAATTTGATAGAATCGATAAATGGAGTTTTGCTAAAAGTTTGGGCTTGATTGTCCTTGTTTTGGATTGTGCCACTTTTATAACTGGTTATAAATTTGACTTTTAGTTTTTCTCCTGCCTCTACTCGGGTTTTCAGAGGTTTTTCTGCATCTCTTTCCATCTTGGAGTTGAATTTGTAGCTTGAAGGGACAAGGTTCCAGGTTTGTGCCGGACCGTGCAGATTATTGTTCAAAACATGAGCTCTCATCACCTGTCTTGCATAAACGGTTTTGTCTGGAAAGTCTTTTTTCCTCCAGACTGGCTGATTGTCGCTGTTGTACCCTGTCTCATAGCCCCGGGACGAAGGTGCGTCACCAAATAGCTTTTCCGTTTTTTCCAGAGCACTGTTAAAAGTGGAGTTAATGTCTGTCCAGCTAAGAGGGTTGCTTCCGGTAGATGAATCTGCTTTACTAGAAACCTGACCTTGGGTATTCCCGGCAAATTTTGTCAAAGGATTGGCAATTACAATTCCTGCCTTTGAACCGTTCATTTGAAAGGTGACATTAGATGTTTCAGTAACGGTTTCCTGAATTATATTGGCTTCGTTGATAAGGTCAGGTAGAAGGTTTATCTTTTGCTGAATTGTATTTTGAATACCTTCTATTTTTGTTTTGTTTTCCGGTGTATCCTCAATGCTCTCTATTCCTTTTTCTAGTCCCTCAATCTCTCCATACAAAGTCTTAAGGCGTCCTAATGCAGATCCTTCGGTAGCGGTTTTATCGTTTTTCACTACTTTGATCCAATCCGTCATGGGTTTGGGGTGAGCCGAAGCCATCCAAAGCTCTGCTTTTTTACCCTTGGTTTTATAGAAGATTTCGTGAGATTTTCCTGACTTGTCTTTAAAGCCTTTTTTGTTCTTTGCCCAATTGACAAACCTGTTTTTCAGGTCTTTAAGCTTCTTCTTACCCTTGTCATAAACTCCTTTTCCCTTACCATAAAGCTTCTTACCCTGCTTTACCAGCCAGCCAATTATAGGATCAACCACTTTATCCACAGGTTTCTGAATAGTCTTGATCACTTTACTGACTGATTTGCCAATACCACCCAGGCCTGCCAGGTTGGCAAGGAGCCCCAGAATAACGGGCACACCACGACCCATGGCACCTTCTACAGCATTACCGGCCTTTTTGATCTGTCCTCTTGCCAGTGGGCCTACGGTATCGAACACAGCGGTGACAAAGCCAATGATCTGATCTTTGCGCTCCACCAGGAACATAACAAAGTCGTAGAGCATGAGTACCGCCTTGACAATGGCACTGGCAGGGTTGAGCAGACCGATCAGCCATTTGATACCCGCTTTAACCACCTCTATGGTGACCAGATTGCGGATTTTCTCCATGGCCATCTCCTTGATCTCAGTAAATTTGTCCTTGATGCGTTCCCAGAGGGCGATCGGGCCTTTGGTAATGAGGTCTTTCACAAACTGGAAGGTCTTTTCCATACCACTGACTACCTGCTCACCCTTGGGCCCAATACGCTTTACCACCTTGGCACGAATGCGGTCATAGGTCAGGCCAAGAATCTGCATAACCAAAGAGAAAATTCCTTTGAGGTCGAATTTCTCAGGAAGCTGAATGGGTACATCAGACATGGCACCAGTAAGCCAGGAGATGAGGCCGCTGATCAGGTGTTTTTTAATGTTCTTGACAAACTGGTCAATACCCAGCTTAACCCCACCAGCTACATGCCCAAAGAAGGCAGCCGGATTTTTGAAAATAATACCAATCGTTTCCCCCGCCTTGTTGATAAAGTTGAGAATGGGAGTGGGATCAATACCCGCCACCTTGCAGGTGGCCATAAAGGCGATCTTTAAAGCTTCGGCAAAGTCTCCTTTGAGCATGGCCCCGGCAAACTGCACAGCGGCCGTCAGCACACCTTCAAAAGCACTGAGTACAGAGTTGATGGCTTTGCCAAGGGCATTCGCCAGGGCTTCTACGCCTTTTTTCAGGCCGTCAGCTACCTTGTTTACAAGTTTTTTGGCGCCATCTACGGTTTTATCTATAAAGGCATTGACGCGCTTTCTGAGTGCGGGGAAGTGCTTCAGGTATTTATTGGCTTTTTCTTTGAGCCAACTGCCGAACTTGTCCAGCTTATCAATGATCCATTTCCTGCCTGCTTCAATCAGCGCGAGTGCTGCTTTTTTGGCTTTATCGATGATGAACTTTACTGCTTTTCTGATCGCGTCAAAAATCTTCCCGATCTTCTCGGTAACCCAGCTCACGGCACTGCTCACTGCATCTTTAAACTTACCCCACCAGCTTTTGTCCTTGCTGTTCTTTTTAGCTGCTTCTTTTTCTGTCTTCGCCTGTTTTTCTCCTTCCTTCTTCTTGGTGGCAGCTTCTCCTTCTGCGTCTTTGAGCTTTTTCTCGCCTTCCGCCTGATCCTTCTTAATACGGGTATTTACATCCTTATTGGCTTTGGCCTTTTCTTTATCCGCCTCTGAGCTGAAAGCGTTCATTTGCGTTTCAGCTTCCTCTACGCCCTTTTTTTGTTCTGCCGCGATGGCATTTCGATTCTCATCTACAAGGTCCTGCTGTTGTTTTTCAGCATCCTTGTTCATTTTTTCTACCTCAGCCTGCTTTTCGTTGATGGCTTTCTGCTTGTCGGTATCTCTTTTTTGAGCAGCCGCCTGGGTTTCTTGTCGGGGTTTGGCGAGCGTTTTCTCCATTTTCGGAGCCAGATCCAGGTCAGTTTGTCTGCGCACTGACTCGGGAAGGGGTAATGTGACAAAGTCTGCCATGGCCTGATCTTCGCCCGTGGTAGCGGTCGATTGAAGGGTGGCATCTATGACGACTTCCTTTGGCTCTTCAAAGAAGAGGGGTTGGATGTTTTGTTGTCCGGGATTGTTATTGATTTCTTTGGCGGATTCCTGCTTTTCTTTGTTGACCTGATCTTTGGCTTCCTTGCTTTGGTTTTCAGCCCTTTGTGGGTTCGCTTTGCCTTTAGTATCTATTTTGGGAGAGGCTCCGGCCTTGGTGTTAAGCCCTGCATCTTGGGTATTAATGCCACCCATCAGGTTTTTGAACTTGTCAAACAGCCAGGAGAAGAATCCGCCCGATTCTTCCTTGGCAGGTTTTCCCTTGTCTAGCTTATCGTCCACTTTATAAGAAGGCAGTGGTGCTCCTTCCTGATGAGGCTCCAATTGCAGAGCGCCTGGTTCAGCCTCTGTTATTCCGTCATTTAAGCTAGCTGAGGTACCATTGCCAGGGTCATTGGCATTTTTGGTTTTCTGATCTTTTACACCATTGGTTCCAGCTGTGAGCTTGGGTGCGTCAGTCGATGCAGATTGTTTTTCCGCTCCTAGTTTCTGGTTGAGGGTATCACCCATAGTGGGGAAGGCCATGGCTACCTGTGAGGCGCCTGCACCAGTGAAACTGGCCATTGCTTGCTCAGAGTTACCCTCCATTCCAAGGGCCTTCACCTCGCTTACTTCTTCTTCCTGATAGCTGGCTGCTCTTTGAGTAATAGGGTTTTCTTTCTGAAGATCCTCCTGTGGCTCTGTGACGGGAGGGCCTCCGGTTCCGCTTGCTGCGGGTGGACTCACAGGGGGATTGCCGGCCCCGGCCGTATCTGTGCTACCTGAAGGAGTCTGTGGGGCATCAGCACCTCCTGTTTGAGCTGGTGAATCTGACGGACTTCCTGTATTGGCAGAGGCATTGCTGTCGGCAGGAGGCGGATTGTCTGCCGGAGGAACCGCTGCCTGTTGTGGAGCGGTAGCTGGTTCTGCAGCCGACATATTGATGTCTTCAGGAGCTTCTTCTTCTACCGGCTTTTTCTTCAGTGAGGCACCCTGTTGCACGGTATGGGTAGCCTCATGTGCAATCAGATGGTCTCCGGCTGTAGTGCCCGGATTGTATTTACCTTCATTGAAAAAGATGTGATTCTGATTGGCAAAAGCCTGTGCTCCCAGTGATTGGTTAAGTTGAACAGCATTGCTGTCGGTATGAACCCGGACACCGCTTAGGTCGGCATTGACATGTGGTTCTACTTTGCTAATGGTGGATTGAGGCAGGGGAGTACCTCCGGCTTTTGCCGAGTCCAGTTTGCTTTCAAAGCCCTGGGAAACCGTGGTACTTCCGTCCTTACTTTGGATCAAGCCATCTTCAGCCTGGTCAGTGTCCCCTGGCATTGCCTGAACCTGGTCTTCCTCTTCAGGGGACGACTGTACTTCAGGCTCTTCTTCTGTGGATGCCTGAAGCTCTGGCTCTTCTTCCTGTGAGGCTTGAATTTCTTCTTCGGCTACAGCGCTTCGCTGGATTTCAGGCTTCTGACTTAATTGCTCCTTGTCAGCTTGTTTGGAGATTTCCGGTCTGGGGTTGGTGACAACCTGATCTGCTACGGCATCTGCTTCCTGTTCATACTTATCTCCCGGCTGCCCCACTTTGAGCCTGGTTTGTATACTGTTTTTCCAAAGGCCCGAGGTGGTCGAAGTTCCATTTCGAAATGAGGTTTCCGAACCAATGGGCCGGTTGGTTTGCAAAAAGGGCTGAATAAGCTTCTCTAAACTATCATTAGGGCCTGGCTTGGTCTGAACAGCTGGTTTGGTTTTGACTGCCTTGGCTGATGCCTTGTTACTGGGTTTCGATATGGGAGCTGTTTTGACCTCGGCCATCGAATCAAACGGTTTTTCCTTCTTTTAAGAATTCCTTTTTGATCCCGGTCTCTATATCATCGAGCAGCAGTTCGCTACTATTGCGGCTAAGTGCCTGAAGCGATACATATCGTATTACATTCATGATGCAGCCCCCTGAAAGCTCATACTTTTGAGCCACCTGACGCAAGTCAACTCCGGCTTCTAAATGACTTTTGGGAGAAATGCCGTTTTTCCAGATTTTAATACGCTCTGCTGGCTTGGGCAGCTGAAAGTTGATGATGGATTCAAACCTGCGGCTGAAGGCCTCGTCCATGTTGCTCTTGAGGTTAGAGGCCAGAATGATGATGCCGTCAAAATTCTCTATTCGCTGCAGCAGGTACGACACTTCCTGGTTGGCATGACGATCATGGGCATCTTCCACGTTGGTTCTTTTGCCAAAAAGGGCATCAGCTTCGTCAAAAAACAGGATCCACTGTTTGTGCTCTGCCTGATCGAAGACCTTGCCCAGGTTTTTTTCTGTCTCTCCAATGTACTTTGAAACGATCATGGAGAGATCAATTTTGTAAACGTCCCGACCGGTGGCCTTGCCCAATAAACAGGCAGTCATGGTTTTGCCGGTTCCGGGTGGACCATAAAACAGGGCCCTGTAGCCTGGTCTGAGTTTTTTGCGAAGTCCCCAGTCATCCATAAGCTTATGCCCATGTTCCATCCAGGACTTTATTTCATTGATCTGCCGGATCACATTATTCTCCAATACCAGGTCTTCCCAGTCGAGATCTGTGTCGATAAGTCGGGCAGGAAAATCTGCACTGAAATTGGGCTTTCTGATTTCGCCAATGGTGAAAAAATCGAGGAACTCCCTGGAGATATTGATCACTCCGCTTAGGAAGGGCTCTTCCGGGTTGACCGATTCAAGCTTTAGGATATTGTGATTGCTGAAAAAGTGCTTACCGTCAAAAAGATGATGAAGAGAGAAACGGGCCTGCAGGTTATCACCAGCCAGGATAAACATAGCCGTTTCTCCGGTAGGGATGAAGCCTCCGTGATGAGAGCCCTGAATTCCTCCGAACTCGGTATGTCCTCTTTCCAGGTTCAGGTTCTTTTGAAAGAATACATCCAGCAACTCTGGTTTGACATGGGGTACGAGTGCTAATAGCAGCACAAAACGCTCTGCAAAGGAAAGCTGATAATGGTGAATGAAATTTTCGTAACGTGAACCGTTCGGATCAATTTCGGGAGGTGTGAGCTCAAAAATATCGGGTTTTTGCCCGTTGAGCTTAAAGTGAATGCTAAGTCTGGCATTAACCACATCATAAAACCATTGGAGGTCTTTTTCAAGACTGATGGCGTTTCCGGTGAGTTCGTCTGTTACCATTCTACATATATTGGTTTGTTCATCCAGGAAAGCCTCACGATACTGATGGGCCAGGGGAGCTGATCCATTAGCATGTCAAAAGGCATTTTCTCTACTTGTAGCAGCCAATGACTGTCATGTCGTTTTAAAACTCCTTTGCGGAGCAGAAATGAAGACTGAAAGCCTTCAACACTGGTTCCTCTGAGGGCCGACCAGTTGTGAATAGTAGCCTCCAGCAGTTTTTTGCATTTGTCGAGCTCTTCGGTTGACAGGTTGATAGATTTACCCACTGGCTCGCTGATGGGCAGACCACATAAAAGCTTGTTTAGAGGCAGTTTGTATTCGTCAAGCTCGGGCTCAGGCTTGAGCAAATACTGAAGCACCAGGGTGGCCTGCTTCTGTTCTTTTTCAGAAATAAAGTTCCCGTCCGTTACCAGGCCCATTGCCTGTAAAAACTGGCCAAGGTATGGCCAGAGAAGAATCAGACCCGCATTTTGGACATAGCATTCATCAATGGATTCCAGCTCTTCCTGCCAGTATTTAAGGGAGTTCTGATCTGGCTTTCTGATTGAGCCCGGGAATTCAGATGTATTGCCCTGACGCTTATCGGTCTTCTCATTCAAAAATGCTTTATGGTCAGGCTTACTATCACCTTCGGCCTCCTTATTCTTCTCTGATCTTGTATTTTCAGAAACAGCTTGATTGCCCTCAGACATTTTATCTTTTGTGAACCCGATCCTTGCTTTTTCGGGATTCAGGTCAGATTGACCCAGGCTCGTAGAAGGGGTATTAGCTTCTGACCCGGAGGATTGAGTAAGAGAATTTCCGTCTTTGGAATTAACTGATTTATCAGGTTTCGGGGAAGGAGTAGAGTGTCGACTCCCTTGTCCTTGTTCTAGTTTGGCAAGCTGTTGCCTTTTGATTCGTTCAATATGCTCCCAGGCACGCTTGTCCTGATCAGAAAGTAATTCTCGTTCACCTGAAGCAGATTCAGAGTTGGCAATCCGGGGCTTTTGATGTTCGGTGGAATGGGATTGACCTATGGTTTCTGAGGTCTTGCTATCAGCTGTGCTGTCTTCATTTCCGTCATCCTCCAGAGATTTGAAGAGATGGCTTTTGTTCAGTGCAGTCTTATCAATAACCCCACCTTTCTCTTTTTTCCGATCCAAAGGTTCGAAGAATTTGGAGGCTGACTCAGATGTTTTGTCTTTGGTCTCAGTACTGATCCCATAACTGTGCTGATCAGATTTACCTTCTGTTTTCGAAACAGTTCGCTCAGCAGCTATTTCAGTTTCTGACTTTGTCGAACTTGAGATGCTGGAGATCACATTTATGGCAGCCTGTATGACCTTCGCTTCTTCAAGTGATTTTGATAAATTGAGTTCTTTCTTATTGTCAGTCAGTTGTTTATGGATTAATGATAGTGCTGTTTTGCCTGAACCTTCGGAATACTCTCTGATATGGGAAAACAATAATTCAAAGGGCTTCTTAGGGTCGTCTTTATCCTGTGTCGGGTTAATGGTCGTAGCCATTTCTGTGAAGAAGAATGAGATTTCCAGTTCTTCAGAAAGCTTGTTTGATCCCTTCTCCAGTATGCCTTTGACGAGTCGAAGATTGGCTATGGTTTTAGGTTCTTCAAAGTGTTGTAGCAACTTGCGGAGTTGGTTAGCCTCAAACTGATACAACAGTCGGTCGACAAGACTTGTCTTATTCTTTACCGCTCGTATTTTCCTGACCAGCTCTGAAGGTTGTTCTGTGAGCAGTTTTTTAAAGAGCTGTTCCAGGGTCAATTCGAAATCATCCGAGACCCACCAGGGGAGTGCGCCTTTTTCGAGGAAGTACATAAAAGTACTAAGCTCTGACTGTTCTACAGTACTAAGGTTTTCTATCTGCTCGTCATTGAACCTAGCCCTTTTGTGGCTTAAGAGTTCCTGCCTGAAAACATTTTCTACTTCCTCAGCCCATATACTGGTAAGTTCTGTCGAGCTGATAGTGCCAACATCAATGGTTAGTTTATCAAGCCTTAGACCTACGCCATTGTCAAAACCCAGTTCATCACATACCTTTTCCAGCCTGGGAAGTAAATCCCGATTGAATATTTCTTTAAAGCTGTTCTGGATATGCCAAACGTCACTGCCGGGTGGCATGTCAATTTCCAACGTTTGCTTTTTAATGATGTGATTCATGGTGTTTGTTAACAACTACATCGAAAGTTCTCATTGCCTTCAGAGACAAGAGAACTTTCTGATATGGACCGGCTAATGGTCCAAGTCGTAGATTATTTAGGTTTGGTCGTTTTTTTGATGGTTGAAGGTTTGGCCTCCACTTTATCAATCCCGGTAACTGGTTTAATAGGAGTGGGTGTCTTCACCGCTTTTGGCTTTGCCACTGCTTTAGGCTTGGCAGGAGATACCTCCTTCGGTGCCACTTTGGGTGCTGCTGTGGCACCAGACGCTGGTTTTGCTTTAATCTTTGGCTTGGGGGAAGCCGGAGCAGGCTTAATGGTGCCGCTGGCTGCAGGCTTAGGGCTTGTCTTTGGTTTAGCCGGTTTAACCGCTGGTTTTGCGGCAACGGGCTTAACGGCCGGCTTAGCACTAACTGGCTTAATAGGTTTATCTACCGGCTTGATTGCTGGTTTTATAGTTCCCGCTTCCTTGATATCTCTAGGTGCAGGTTTGATGCCAGGTGTTATATCTAACCCTGGAGTCACGCTTCCCGGCTTCTTAATGGTACCGGGTTTAGGTGCAAGGGTGGGTTTATCATCTGGGGTGATAAGATGCGATCCGGGCTTCGGTGTGCGGGGTTTGATTGTCCCGGGTTTAGGCCCTGGGTCAACCATCGTCAAATCTGGTACAGGGGTCATCCTTCCGGGATAATCACCTGGGAAAGGCAGGTAATCGGTTGATTTTTCTTCTTCTACTTTGAAGAGCTGCGCCAATGCCCGAGCTGTTTTTGCAAGGCCGTCTCCGTTTCTGATGGTTCTTCTGCGAATGGCCTCCGCCAGGTTATTGCTGGTTTTCTTTCGGGTATCGGCTATGGTAAGAACGGGTTTGGCAATAGCACGATAGCTCGTATGTGCCGCCAGATCAAAGGCATTGTTTCTGGGCTCTCCATCAGGTTTATCCTCATTAAAGTACTGTTTAAAGTGCTCTACCACAATATCGCTGATATTCTGGCGGGTACCATCAAGGTAGGTGAGCTCGACTATTTCTTCTTTGATAATGTATCTTACGTTACCGATCTTTTTACCTTTCAGCAGGCACTCAATGTTGATCAGCTTGTCCAGCTCAGCCTGATCTTCCACATTCATTTTGGCAGCTTCCCAAAGTCCTTCCAGGTTGGTAAAGCGAATGTCATTTAAGGTTAAAGCTCCCTGAACGAGGTGAATCCGCTCTTCATCAAGCTTTTCCCTCAGGTCCTGATTTACAAGCCATCTTGTATCAATATCCAGATGACAGCCCTTGCCATCGCTTATTGTGCCCTGAATGGCAAAATCGCGTTGTTCATTACTCTCAAGCTTCACTTTTAATACATAGGGCCAGGCAACAGCCTCCAGATCCACGAACTCAGGAATGGCAGTTTCTCCATAGTAGCTCATCTTATTGATTCTGAAGGAAAGGAGCTCCTTGCCATTGATGCTCAGCTGGGTATCGATGGAAACAGGCAGGTGATAAAGACCATCTTCTGTTTTGGTGGGGATGGTTTTTAAGTGGCTGATCAGCCATTCGGTATCATTTTCCTCTGATTCTGGAGAGGAGGGGAAATGAAGGACCGCTGAGCTGCCTCCTGGTTCATATTCCCAATAACCTTCCTTGGCCGAGTAATAATAATGCCCCAGATGGTTTTCAAAGACCAGTGCTTCGCCTTCTCTGGCATAGTCCAGGAACTTAAAATTGGCAAATACTTTCTGGAGCCAGTCATCATTGAGTATATCTCCTTCATCAATGCCCAGCAGATTGGTAAGTGCCATTGTGCCTGGCGAACCGTCCATAAAGGCATCTACACAGTTAAGAAAACCGTTGAGGGCATTGTTAAAATCCTTTTGATCATCATTTTGATCTGACTGGGGGAGATTTACCTGAATATTGACGGTGGCGGTGTCTTCCTGGCCATGTTGCCTGATGACATAGCGAAAAGAGTCTGAGGTGGCTACAGCCCCCGCCAGATATCTGAAAAAGGGGTGCCCTTTGTCTGGCTTGATCAGGGAAACCGTGCCTCCCTTTCTGGTTTTTATAGTTTTTATTACTTGTTCCATGAGATCTGTTTTTTTAATTGTCTTTATCGAAATCGAGCTCTACCGGGCCCGGGCCTACGTTGTCATTTTGTAATACATTAATATCGATGCTCTTGTCGGTGAGGGTTTTTGTCTGCACATCTTTGGCATCCAGTTCCTGAATGAGGTCTACCTGAATGGGCGCATCTCTGTCAAAGAGGTCGTTTTGCAGCGACCTAATATCGATTTGCTTTCCGGTAATGGCCAGGGTCTGGTCGTTGGTAGCAGCCAGGTCGTATATAAAATCGACTTCTATTGGGCTGTCCTTATCGAACTGGTCGTTGTCCAGCACTGTAATGTCCAGTGATTTTTCGGTCAATACTTTTCCCTGATCGCCAGTGGCTTTTAGTACAAAAGGCTCTGGCTCAGGAGCAGCCTGCTTTTGTCCACAACATACGTAAGGGAGCACCAGTGTAGCAACTACAGGGCCGTCTGTCTGGCCGGGCTCTGCCTTGAAAACGACCACTAGAGTTCCTCCCTTAGGCACACTACTGCTATGATACAGACCCGGGTGCTCTATGATGAATTCCTTGAAATTGAACTCATTTATGCTTCCCGGTTCTGGTTTTTTGGGAATCGAATAAGGCACGTCATGATCTTTTTCACTCACCCTTAAGGCTATTATTCCGGTTGATAAATGGTGTTTTCTCTTAAGCTTCAGCAAGGAGTTCAGGGCCACTGTTTTACCGAGCCCGATAATTCTTTCTATGAGCAGGGAATCTTTGTTATCGTGGAAATAATCGAGCGAACCGGAGAGCGGTATTTCGTCCTGAAAAGCCGATGTGCTCCAGGTACTCGTTTTTAGAGCCAGCTCATAGTAAAAAGGAATGGTGGCTTCTGAAACAGGGTATTTCCGGGAATTGGTGGGTGTAATCTGAACAGCATCAGCTTTTACCGGGATGTTGAAAGTAGTTAGCATGCTTCCAAGCCTTTGACATAGGCTGGCCAGTTTTTCAAGTTGATCTCTGTCTTGCCGATCAGGTAAGACTGGCTGAAAATGGTTTTTATTGAATATCGCCAGACGCCCTTTGACGTGTCCCAGCATCAGATGATGGGGGCGATGGTTTGTAAGCTGATACAGTTGATGCCTGACTGTTTGCCTCAGCCTGATGATTTCTTCGATTGTCTGTCCCAGATCGATTAGGAAGTCATAGAAGTACTGCAGATGGTGAGGGTTCTTATTGAGTGTGAGGTCTCTTTTACCCTTTAAATTCAGGCCTGTAAGCTGAAAGTCAGTCACAGAAACAAATTGCCTGAGGTCGGGAATCAGCTGTCCTTTAACCTCCAGAATCTCTTTATGCAACCAGTCGATAAACTCATTGGAACAGGCTTTGGCATAGGCTTTTGGAAGTTCCGGGTTGTTTGAGGCGGCAATCTGAATTCTTTCAATCCTACGAAGTGTGGATTGGTGGTCAGTTTGCGCTGATGCGATGGAGCCGGGCACCTGAATGAGCAGGTATTTGATGGCAAATTTGCGCTGGACCCCACGTTCATCACAGTTGGTGATAAAGCAGGACTGTATTTGAATATCAACGGATTCCTGAACAGCTGCCAGCCCGGTGTCGAAATTATTGTCAAGCAGGGTGCTGAGCGGAACAAGTCCTTCAGGTTTCTCAATATCGTCAGGACGATCGGGTACCAGAGCGTAGACCATACTACCCTCAGGCAAATCAGGGAACTCTGATGCCAGGTGCTCATACTCGTATTGGATGGCGTGGCTGTGGCTCACCAAACCTCCATCATCAGCTTGAATAATTAGTTGCCCTGTGGAAGTCACTCCCTTACCATTGCTGATATTCAGGGTGGTCACATCGTTCTCTTTCTTTAGTTGAAAGGCGAAACCTTCAAGTATACCGCTTCCGATAAGCTGACTCCTGGTTTGCGTGTTTTCCTTCTCCAGGTATTGCAGCATGTCGTTCAGGTGCACATCAGAGAGTACCTGGTCGGCCTTAAATACCGGGTGTGATTTATAGAATGGGCTGAATATTACGTTACTCATCTTCTAGTGGTTTGAAAGTTCCTAACTTAGTTTTATTGAGCGCTATCGGGTTGTCAGCATTGCTGTCCTGACAGTCGTAGAGTGTAGCGGTAGGGTACACGTTGCGCATGGTCATCATAGCATCGATCAGGGTATTGTGCCGGTCCGATCGTTCAAGCAGCTTGTACATCTTCTCCAGACGATCGATCTTAAATACATCGTTTTTCCTCGATTCAGTAGTTGCTTCTTCGGATGCAAGCTGCTCGTTGAGCATGGTCAGAGCGGCCTGTATATTGTCCTTCAGGCTGTTTTCTCCTTCCGATAGACCTGAGAGCTCATTGACGATCAAAGTATCGAGAGAGCGCCCCAGAAAGTCGGATACAAAGAGTTCATCATTGAAATCGATACCAGTCATCGCACTTTGCCAGGAGCTGAGCGCATCATCAAGACGGGTCATGGTTTCCTTGGTAACCCAGCAGATTTTTGGGAAAACATGGGCCGGTGTTTCTAACCTGATGCGTTCCTCTACATATCGTCTGAAGTCGAGATTCCTAAAACGTGCAGGCCAGCTGGGTAATACCACGCTGATGATAAAGGAGTAAGGATCTGCATTACCCGGGCAGCAGATATCGTTGCCATGATCGTCTGTGATCTGATATACCGGTAGTAATTTGTCGCGGTTCATCAGCTTGGGCCTGAGCAGCATATGCTCGATTATCAGTACCTGCTCTTCGTGCATGCGCAGGTGGTCAATACAGAGCATGATTTGCTCCAGGCGCCTTTCGCCATCGCTGCTGTATTCCGGGCTGCGAGCAATGGTTTTTCCAGCTACACTGAATTCGAAATAGAAGGCACCTTCGGCTAAGATCTGCTTGTGATAGTTCTCTGATTCGAGTCCTTTATTCTCCAGGCTGGTTTTTATCTCCTTTAGTACATCAGCTTCATCATAGAAGGAGACACCCCGGAGCACTACCTGATCAGCCTGATTTTTCAGCAGAAAACTATACTGACCTTCGTTGTTTTGTACACTTTGGAAAACCGCCCGGTTGTCTGCCTCACCCGGGGCGCTGATTCCGAGCAGTCGGGCTATGCGCATTTCAAGTCCGGAGAGTTCTTTGTCAGCTCCGGTATAGTCAAACCCTTTACCACGATTGGCGCTTATTTTTGGGTAGTCTTTCAAGAGGAGGGCTTTATCTTCTATCAGCTGATAGCCGGAAACATCCGAATCTATACTGTGCATGATGTTGGCATAGTCCTCTACCTGTTCCCCAAAACGAGCCATCAGATGATCGAGAAAGCGATTTCTACGATTGAGAAAGACAGACTCAGATTCTCCTGATGTATTTTCTTTGATTCCTTCTGCAATGGACTGAACATGGAGGAGATAGGCATTTTCAGCATTCTCTATAAAACTGTTCCATTTGCTTTTTAACAGCGCGGGATCGTCTTCTTCAGGGTTGCTGGTAAAGCCACCTTCGCCAAGAAAGTCGATGAGCAGTGGCGCCAGGTTGGGTACCTCATAGAGGTCCTGCACAAAATAGGTGTGCTTAATACTGGTGTCCAGTGAAAAGAGCTGATTGACGTTTTTTAACTGAGCCAGGTAGTTGGCCAGTAGTTGTTCAAAGATGAGCAGGTAGCCTTTTAGCTGATGTGCCCTGGCTTTTCGTTCGGCACTTTCAGAGGGTGAGAGGCCAAATTCTCCAATACCGTAGGTGAGGGGCAGTTCTGATTGGATGGACGTGTATTCACCCACATTTCGGCTTTGGCCTTTCCTCTGAGCTTGTTGAGACGAATCATCGGTGATAGTCTGTTTGGTTTCGGTAGATCTGAGCTCTTGCAGTTGAGTATTTACGGTATCGCGATTGGTGGAAAGAGGAATGCCGCTTTTGTAAAAGCGAATGTTTGAATGATCTATGTTAAGTCGGGGAACGAAATAGCTGACTTCAGCATCATCACCCGTCAGGTTGACATGCCACTTATCTTTGTCTCTGTAAAGCTCAAAGCTGCGTCCGTTTTTTAGCCCGACTTCAATCTCCCCCAGAAACTCAACTCCGGGAATATCAGAAATGACGTTGATGAGATCGGAGATATAGATCATCCTCCTTCGATCGGAAACCATCATCTGGTCATCAGAAAGGAAACCATGATCAAGGACAGGGCCCTCGAAGATTTCATCCATGGCTATTCCACGCTCAATCAGTTCTTTATGAGTCGTCCATTGTAGCGAAGGTGCCAGGAAGAGCTCCAGAGCATGAAAAATTCGTGCAAGCACTTTATCCGGTACGGCCTGATGTTTAAGGTCTACTTTGATACAAAGAGCTAATTCCTTTACTTTCAGTGATTTAAAATTGATAAAGTCTTCGCAAAGGTTGCGATGTCTTTGCAGGCGATCGTTGACTTTTTTGATCAGGTTTTTGACCAGTATTACCTTGTCATAGTACTTTTCTGAGAGCTGCGCGAGTGTATCAATCAGGGCCTGTTTCAGCTCTTCCTCAGCAGCAGTCATAGGGTTGCCTGAGATGCGATCAGCTACCTGTACTGTCGCCCTGTCCTGATGTAAATAACGGAGATCTGCGAGTGTGATTCTGAGCTTATCGTGGCCTCGATAAAATGTGACGTCTACATCTTGCAGGTGATTGAGCAATACAGATTGTTTGAACTCGCTCAGCTGATTTTCAGAAAGGTCGCTGAGGTCAGTGTCCGGAAACAACTTGTCGTCCCAATAGGGATATTGAGCTGCAATCATTGCCTTGAAGCCATTAAGTCCGGATTCGGGGTTATTAATCTCCAACGGCAGATTTACAAAGTTGCTGTTGAGGTCACCATAGGCTTCATGGTATTCAAACTCCAGCAGAACATCGTAAAGGCCAATGAGTGAAACAGGTTGTGCCTTATCAGACTGGTCGAATGTCAACCGTGATTTATCCGTATCGTGAAAAACTGTCGGGCCATCGGAATGAAAATTAGTGTCGGTTTTGGGTTCCAGCCAGGCATTTTTAATACCTGCTACATCAATGATGACTTTGCGCAGATCGCTGATGCTCACGGGATTGGTTGTGAGTATTTTATCTGCTTCGAAGAAATGGGTTTGTTTTCCTGCCTTGCCGTTATTTTCGGCCAGAAGGTCTTCAATATTGAAGGAGGTGCGGTAGGCGAGATCGTTGATGCCATAGGCCAGGCCCTGAAGCATCGTGATTCCCGGGTCGTGGCTGTTGTAGTCGCTCCAGTTGTTGCCAGCCACACGCTGTATGTAGCGGATACCATCGCCTGTGAGCTTGTCGAAGCTCTTTGCCCTGGAGTCAGGTGCCTTTCTTGATATGTTCAGAATATCGCTCACAATGTTGAGTTTTTAAATTCTATAGCCGGTTAGGGTAATATGATCGATCTCGACTACGGATTCATGTGTATGAAGACTCAGCGCTGTGTTGCCATCGAAGTGACAGACAATAGAGGCGCCCGAATGCAGGGATGATCCGGGGTGCCTGACAACCAGGAGAGGAGTGGATCCGCCATCTGTTGAAAAGAAAATACCTCCGTCAGCCTTAGGCTTTCCAGTACCTTCGGGAGAGGCAGATACCTCTCCATCATCTTTACCTGGCTCTGCTTCAGACTCTTGCAGGCCTTCTGTCATGGTGATGCTTACCGTAAGGAAGTAGGTTCCTGCATGAGCTGCATCAGGCTGAAAAACAGAGCTTTGAAAGAAGTTGAAAGGAGAGGGCTGAGCCTGTGGTAGCACGGCCTGAAAAATTATCCGATTTTCTTTTTCAGAGTCGTCTTGTTTATAACCGTGCGCTGTAAAGGCTACCTCTTTTTTGGTTACCAGGCCACTGAGGTTCAGGTTACCTTCGTCTATTTGCACGTTTCCTTTTACATGGAGATCGGCTGAGGGGCTACTTTCTCCAATACCTACTTTTACTGCAGTTGTCACCTTGCCATTTCCATCAGTCCAGTGAAGAGAGCCGGGTTCTTCTTCCTCGTCTTCCTCCACGGGGAATTTCCCCAACCATACACCGGCTTCATTAATCACTGGTTGACCTCCGATAATCAGCCCGCCATCTTCCAGCTTGAGGCTCCCTTTCACGTGCAGGGCCTCATCGGCAAATTTGTGCCCTATACCCACATTACCTTCTACAATCAGGCCATTGGTTGGGGCAGTTTCTTCGCCACCAAAACCATCACCAATCACGGCCTGGCCTCTTACATCCAGTGTGTTCTTCGGATCATCTGTGCCAATGCCCACCTTGTTATCATTATTGACTAAATAGGTGTTGATGAGCTTTTTAAAATGGTCTTCGGTCGGTTTGGCTCCGGCTTTAAAAAGCCCTTCCAGCTCTTCTATAATCAGTGTTGTGCTCATAATGCTATATGTTTTGGGCCACTTTAAAGTTTGTTTCAATTACCATGGCACCAATGCCGCTGGCTGTTACTTGTTCCTTTGTCTCATCTTTTCCGAGCTCATCGCAGTCGCAGGTGTCTCCAACTACTAAGTGGATTTCGTGCTCATCGTTGGAAATGAGTATGTCTGCCGGTCCTGCTGCTGTGATGGTTTCTCCCTCTATCAGCTGATCAACCGGGCCGTCCTGTACTTTGAATACTTTGAAACAGCATACAAAATTGATGTAAGAGAGCTCTTCTATGTGGTTGATAACTAGCGACTTGTGGAGCTTTCTTTCAAAGTTGATGGCCTTGTCTTCATCAAAGGCCCATGGGGAAAGAAGGCGCATCAAATCTGACTGTAGCTCAGCCTGGTAGTATACCTGATCAAGTCCCTCGTTGAATTTGACAGCGCAGTGAATCTTAATCCTGGTATAGCTGGGGTTTTTAACGAACAGCTTATTTCTGGCGGCTATAAAAGGGGGGGTGATGTCTTTCAGCAGGCTCTTGATGCCATTGAGCGTAATCACGTTGGTGACCGGAGCCAGCTTCCGGCTTACTTCCGTTTCGTCTTCGCTTCTGGAAAGAACAATGAGGGTCACTGCACCAGGGCTCATTTCCCTGCCACAGGCAGATTGCTCGGGGTCATAGTGGTTAAGACATTTTACCTTATACACTTTTGGATAGGCCTCCAGGATCAAGTGCTCGTAATCCCAAATGGAAATGGCTCTTCGCTTATGTCTCAGGCGCTCGCTCACTCGTGTATGAAAGCTGCCATCCTGCTCTTTTAGCTCTCCGTTGAAAGAGGCATAAGCCTGAGTAATGGATTTGATGGCCGAATTACTTGTTCTAAGTTTCTTAATGGACTTGGAGGCCAATGCGGTGGCCAAATGTGCCGGATCATTGCCCTGATCAACAAAGGTGGCTGTAATGGCCTGTGTGGCAATGTTGAGAGCATCTGCTACTCCTTGTGTATTGTTGGGGACTGTGGCCCGAATCCAATATTTGCCGGAGGGCAACAGGCTGTTGGTATCAGAAATTTCTTTGGGCATTTGAAAAGTGACAATGCCGGGCTTTGTAAACACCTCAGTGCTGTCTTCCAAAATATCGTTCGGGTCAAAGCCTATCCATTCATTATTGTGCAGGTAGCTCCAATTCACACCTACTTTGCCCACAAATTCATGATCGACAGTCTTCTCATTGAGCTGAAATAGAATCGACAGATTTTGGGCAGGAGTGAGACCTTCCAGGCCAATGTATAATGCCCCCTCAGAGCTGTGTGCCGGCAAAACAGTTAAGGCCTTTTCTTCTGTGGACTTCAGACTTGATTCCGCAACACCGAAAGGATGAATCTGAAATACCTTTTCATGAGATTCTTTGCCTTCTTCAATATCTATTACCAGTCTGGAGGAATAGTCCAGGGAGATGGCCGATATGGCCGGGGTATAGGGTTCGTTAGGTAGCTCTATGGTAACTTCTTCATTCATTGGCTTTAGCTGCTCTATGATCTTTTCGGTATAGAGCTTTTGAAATCTTGAATGACCAAAGCCTTTGAATTTTCCTTCTGACGGACCAGTGAGCTGTAGCTTTACAAAGCCTTCCAGGCTTTGGTTATCGAGCTTTGTGATAGATTGAATCTTATTTGGACGCTTGTATGAAGCCTCACTGTCTTTGCTGTGGGTGAGGCTAAAGCTGCGTTTTGCAGGCTCATCCTTATCAAAGAGTCTCAGTTCCTTTTGGCCCTTGTCGTTGGTCAGTGCTTGCCAGTTGCCTCCATTGAGCATTTCAAACTGCCCTTTGAAAAACCCCGCGTCAATGGCGTGTTCGTCTTTGCTGGCTGCTATCTTTTCGCGATAAGCGGCCAGTTTCTCCTGCTTTGCAGCTACTTCAGCTTCATCTCTTTTGCGAAGCTCAGGTTTTTCAGCCCAAAGCTTTTGGGTTTCTTCAGATTGCAGCGTGGCTGATATTCTTTCCTCTTCTTCATCAATTTCGGCCAGACGTGCTTTGATCTTTTCATCCCACCGGGCAGAGAGATCTGAATTAAAAACTTTGTAATGTTCTTTTAGATCTTCGGGCAGGTCAGCCCAATCGACATGAATAGTCAACTCACTGAGCTTTTTCTGAAATGCCTCTGCACTTCCTATGTAAAAGTTCGTTTTCAGGGCTGATTGAGGCCCAAAGGGTTGAAAAGTCTTGTTGGGGTTTAGGTTGGCTGTATCATTTTGAAGCACCAGGTCTTTTACGCCCCTCGCGCTAACATCTATTTTGAACTGTGAAGGGCGCAAGTCTTTTAGGATGCTATACTGATAGCTGTCACCTTGATTGAGCATCACTTTCATCAGGGGATGTGTCGCATCAAAGCCCCCGAGTAGCAGCTCTTTCTGGTAGGCCACAATAGCGGGATCCTCTACGGAAAGTTCAAGCTCCAGTGCAAGGTGGGTACTGTGGCCGTAAATAGCATCCAGCGTATAAGGGCCGATCCATTCTTCTGCTCCACTCAATGAAACTACAAAGCTCTTTCTCAGGGCAATGGCGAGATAGTAATCCATCATCGACTGCAGGGTAGAGAAGGTCTTGCTATGACTGAATTGATCTGCTGCGGCTTCTTCAGCATTTATCTGAAGACCGAGGCCCAGTTTTTCCCACCAGGTTCTGATTCGTTTGCCTCTCTCATTCTGAGGCTCTTGTCCTTGTGTAAGGAATGTAGCATCCAGCTCAAGCTCAGGCCGTGCTTTCGTGCGAAGGGCAGTTTCCAGTAATAGGTTTACCTTGTCCAGTATGACTTTTAGTGCGTCAGAAGTTTCTCCAAGTGTAGTGACACTTGCCAGCAGATTCTGCAGGTCTGTTACCTCTTGCTGAACCAGTGAGCTATCTTCCAGGGTGATGGCCAGGAAGTGAGGCAGGAAGTCGTGGTATAGTGGTCTGTTAAGGAACATGTCGAGCCTTATACTACGTGTGCCTTCTTTGAGCAAAAGAATGGGAGAGGAGATGCCAAAACCAACTTCTGCCTTGGGCATGCTGTTTTTATCTCCCTCCTGTGATTCGCCCAGCAGCTTCCAACTGAGTGTTTCCAGGTCCTGATCTGCTCCAAGGCCATCGCTTGAGTTGGCCTTCGGTGAAGCATATAGTCCATAGTTTTCTACCTTTCTGAGCTTGCCATTTTCATCAAACAGCGGCTCCTGAAAGAGTGTTTTCAACTCAACAACTTTGGTTTTGTTGAGCACAATGTCTTTGTCGATGGCGTAGAGCAGGTCTTTGCCCAGGGCATCTTTTCCGGCCTTTAGCAGGGTGCCTTTTTGCAACAGCTGCTGCTCGGTATTCTTGGCAAGCTCAAAGAGCAGGTGTACTGTGTCTGCTTTAGCGGGTTTATGTTTGAGCTGTAGAATTTCTTTGTAATAGTGGTTCAGATGGCGCCCGGTCATTGTATTCAGGTCTTTCTGGAGCAGCCTGAAAAGCCAGGTAAAGGCCAGAAACAAGGCATAATGAGGCTCATCAGGGCTGGTGCCTTCTTTAAAAAATGCTCCCCAATCACCGTTTCGCTGGTTGCTCTCATCGTAATATTGAATGAGCTTGCTGTATTCACTGGCAAAGGAGATAAGGTCATCACGGTCGCGTTCGTCTACCTTGATGTAGTCGGGAGACAGGGCCGGTAAGCTGCGGCCTGACTGACTTTGGCCATCACGGACCAACGGATTGCGATATGTGTTTTCTCCTTTCATTTAAAGGTTGGTTGCTTCGTTGATATAGTAGGGATACACAAAGTTGGTTCGGGTGTTGGTGGACCTGACCACAAAGTCTACTTCCACCGTTACAAGGCCTTCCAGGATCTGATCGGTGAGTATATCGATGGATTCGATGATGATACGAGGCTCATGTGTTCGGATTGCCGTTCTGACAATGTCTTTCAGGTAGGTAAGAAATGAGCTTGATACGCTCTGAAATGACATATTGGCCAGATCACAGCCAAACTTGGGCAGCATAATGCGTTCGCCAAGACGGGTGCTGAGTAAAATCTTGAGTGACTCCAGAATGTCCTGCTCACCTTCGCTCATCTCAAGCCTGGAAACACCCTGCTCGTGTTTGGTGAACTGAGGTGGAAAGCTCCAGCCTCTGCCTAAAAATGATCTGTTCGTATCTTGCTCTTTCATTGTTTTATCCGATCAATACTGTTGGACATCCTGCGACAATCATCCCTCCATGGGCAGTTGAGTCGTTCATTCTGGCTGCGGGCATTCCACCGATCATGACGGTAGCCGAACCCATCACTATTGAGTCGGGAGGACCAACGCAGGTACACATATCGCCCACCTTGGCTGCAGGCATGCCTGCTATAAGCACCGTGGCTTCTCCGGGAGGCATCACTGGTCCGCCTACATGGGGTACCGTACCGGTAACCATGGGGCAGGTGTGCATATCTCCGACTCTTGCTGCTGCTCCCATCTATTTCGTTTTATGTTTTGAGATTCTCATTGGTCCTGTTTGTTGTCTGCTCTAATGCATGAGTTTTTAATTGATTTGTACCAGCGAGCCCTTTAAGACCGCAATGGCCCCGGTAGACAATTCTGCCCCGGCACTGCCTTCTGCCTTGAACTCTGCATTGGCGGCTATGCCAATGTTCGTTCCTTCCACCGTGACATCACCACTGGCTTTGAGTATCAGATCTTTGGCACTTTCTATAGTGATGCCATCCGAATTCATCATCAGCTTGTTACCGTTTTCATCTTCGATATTGATCGCTCCCTCATCATCCGATAGCAATATTTTGTTGCCATTGGGGGTTGAAAGCTCCATGCTTTTCAGCTCATCATTGAAGAGTACTTTCAATTCATCTCTTGTGACAATGCCTTTTTCGTGATTGTCGTCATTGGCGGTTATAGGGGCCGGCTTGGCACTGCTATGCAGCATACCCAGAACGATGGGGTTTCTGGGGTCATCATTCAGATAGCCAATCACTACCTCATCATCAATCTCGGGCATAAAGAAAATGCCCCTGCTATCTCCTGCATCTGGTCGGGCTACACGTGCCCAGATTCCTTCGTCTTCCGCGTCAATCGCTGGTACCTTGATCAGAATGCGTTCTTCGCTGTCAGGGTCGTCCTGAAGCTGTATCACAATACCGATATGCAGGCCGCTGATAGCGGGCAATAAGCCGGAGGCGGGAGGGTGATTAATGGATTTTTTCTCGTAAAACCACTCTGGCGACAGACCAAACTGTATGTGCGAAAGCCAGTTGCCATTGCTGATTTCATGGCGTATGCCCGTAATAAAGGCGTCACCGTTATATCGATTGCCCACTCCTTCGAGTGTGATGAATTCGCCCAGCTTGATATCTGCATTACCTTGAATACTAACAGTGCCTATGATACGACCGAGCCTGCTTTTGAGCAGCTGGGCACTGGCCATGGCTTTGAGCTCTTCTACCGGCAATTGACCGGCATGAAGCATATCCAGGGATTCAAGGCCGATCACGTCCGCCAATTCATCTCCGGGCAGGTCACCCTGTGTTCCCAGATCTGGTTCTTCCGCTTCATCCTCCACCAGGTCCTGATCAGCCGCACTCCAGGATTTGCTCGTCACAGCTGCGTATTGAAATCTGGCTTCTGTTTCGGCTTCAAAACTGAGTATGTTATTGCCATAGCCTGCTACCAGCACGGGTGTTTTAGAGGCATCTGGTTTGGCGATGATAAAAGCATCGTCCTGAAGCATGATCAATTGACCATTGGCTTCTGTACGGCTCAGGATAAAGTCCCAGTCTGTTGCGTGGTATTGTACCAGTTCCTTGTGTGTCACCTCTGTCGCTTCCACCTCAGGGCTCAGGTCATAATTACCGAGAATTTCCTCAATGGCATCACTGTCTGATACTTCATGGAAGCAGGCGTTTTTACGACCCAGGGTGGTAGAAACAGCTTTGTCTCGGCACTCAATCATCAGAAGAGAGGTTTTACCAGAACCGGCAGAAATGCGTTGCCTGGTGAGAATGCCCTTGAAAATGGTGACATCTTCAAACTCATATCCGGCCTGAATTTCTACTTCAGCCCCGGGAGCAGCATATGCTTCGTTGCTTGCTTCAAAATCCTGTATGGTCACATCTCCATCGTGCAGCGTGATCCTGGCGAAGGGGATCTTATTTACCTCTTTGTGCACCATCACAGCGCTTATTGCCAGGCTGCTGTTGAGATCATTGCCATTGACAATTACCTTAAAGCTGACAATTCCGGTGCTGACAGGATCTGTGACTTGTACACTCATGCTACGGATTTATCAATGGGTGGAAACACTATTTCACTGCCTACCTCAAGCTTTCTGAAGTTGGTAAGCCTATTTACCCTGGCTACTTCCAGATAGTACTTGGGATCTCCGTAGATGCGCGATGTCATCAGGGGCAGGGTATCGCCCTCTTTGACTATTCGTATATGCGTAAGATCAGGTGAGCTGTCTTTTTTGACATCCTGTTGTGTTTTGATGTCAATGGAACGTTTCAGTGTGATCTTGGCTTTGGTCCGTATAGGTGTACCATCAGAATGAAAGAGGGTATGGTTAAGCGTCAGCTTAGTCAGCCGCCCCTTGAATACATCACTGGACTCCGTTAAACCCCAGTAGATGACCACGTAGCGGGGTTGATGCACACCTCCCTGGTATTCGAGCATTGCCTTTTTAAAGGCTTTGATCTGGTCTGGTACAGACTCTGTAGTGCTGGTGCTCAGCAGGTTGGTACCAAATGAATTGTCGTCCTGAAGTATGCCGGTGCTGTCAAATACCAGGGAAAGATCAATGGTATCAGGCATCATCTTTTTATACTTCAAATCGGCACCAATGGCACCGTCAGGAGTCTTTTCATCAAACTTTACCTCATAGTTCTCATCAAAGGTTTCAGGGTTGATAAGGGCTGTATAGGCATCGGCATGATCAAAATTGACATCAGAGAAATCGGCCTCTTCACAAGGCACAAACTTCATCTTTACAAGCTCTCCACTGGTGGGTAAACTAAACATCTATCTTTCGGTCTGTTGTTTCATCAGGTCCATTACGCGTGCTACGCACTCGCTTATCAGGTCCTCATTGGATATGGCGGCATTGTTGTCACCATTACCAGTGGGCTGATCTTCTTCATTAATACTGGTTTTGATCACCAGCTCTCTTATCTCTATGGGCATGTCAGATCCTGTAAGTTTTGAAATACTTATAGTTCAGCTTAAGGGTCTCAACGGCAATAGAGTTTTCTTCCGCTTTGAAATCGGAGACAGACCAGGAGATAGGATAGGCCCCCACCACATACCAGGCGGAAACAGGCAGATGCATGTCATTGAGCAGGGTGATGAGAATGTTGGCAGGCTGGAAATTATAATCTTCAATAGCCTGCCTGCACCATAACACCAAACCTGACCCTATGAATATGCCCCGCTGCAGCGTTATGTCCGAGTATTTGGTTCGAACAGGGAGCTTATGCACAAACCTGTTTTCTCCACCTTCTTTAAAGTCCTCAGTTTCTACATCTACGGACAGGCCGGAAACCGACTGAAACCGCATATCATAGGGTAACTGTGGGAAAATGTCGAAGGTGACCAGGAAATGAAATCCTACTGCCGGATATTCTGTCAGCATAAGCTTAGCCGTTTTCTACAGTGATACCTTCATGAGCCAGCTCTATTGACTCGATGGCTACTTCGTTGCCGTCAGATTTCAGGCTTGGCCCCTCTACTTTCAGTGGCCAGGCGTTTTTTACCTTCCAGGTCATTACCGGAGCATGTTGCTCGTTCAGCAGTTTGATGGTCAGGTCGCGCCTTTCGGGTACGTTCATTTGTGTGCTGTTCAACCAGTCGAAAAACTCGTTGTCGGCAGGGGCAATGCCACGCTTCATTGTAATGTTGCTGTATTTACGAAGTCCCGGCATTTTCACTTTGGTAAACTCCGGACTGGCGCCATCTCTGTATTCGATGGGATCAAACTCCTGTGTGAGTCCAGAGACTTCAGAAAAGCCTATGTTGGTTCCTCCCCAGTCTACCATAAAGTGGAATACTGGTAATAGATAAGTTGTTGCCATGATTTAAGTTATTTATTGTTATTATTTGATAATCAATGTGTTATTGAATTCTCTGAAAAGAGGAATGTCTTAGGATTCCTGCATTTTGTGAGAGAATCGGAGTATGATGAATTCGGCTGGTCGTACTACTGCCATCCCAATCTCTATGATCATTCTTCCCTCCAGAATATCGAGGGCGGTCATGGTCTGACCCAGTCCTATGTTGACGAAGAAGGCCTGCTCGGGTACTGCTCCGGCTAGTGCACCTTGTCTCCAGAGGTTGCCCAGGAAGTTTTCTATCTGAGCTTTTGACTTGATCCAGGTATTGGCATCATTGGGCTCAAAAACTACTTTTTCAGTGGCCTTCTTGATCGACTCTTCTACCATATTGTAGAACCTGCGAACTGAAACATAACGCCATTCATTGTCGTTGCCTGCCAGCGTGCGCGCACCCCATACCAGAATTCCCTTGCCTGTAAAAGACCTGATAGCATTGATAGATTTACCAGCGGTAACATCTACATTCAGACCTTCCTGCTCTTCATTGGTGATTTTTCTGGTGGGTTTGATTACCGAATTCAGGGATACATTGGCCGGAGCTTTCCAAACGCCTCTGTCGCTATCAACCCTGGCATATACACCAGCCATGGTACTACTCGGAGGTAGCGTTACTGATAGCAGTCCTAATTCAGCTTTGATCTGATTGTAGAGTGCATCGTTGCTGCCTTTCAGCGTGTTAAGCTTAGCATCATGTAGCGCTCCCTCAGATTCTGAATCATCATCTGCAATTTCGGTATGTTCAAGGGTTACCTCAGTATCATCGTACTCGAAGTTGAGAATGGTTTTGAGATAAGGATAGTAAGCCGCTCCGTACTTCAGGTAATCTGAAGACAGGGTGCTTCTGAGTGTGGCCGGAGCCGTATCTCCCTGATTGTATGTGTCAATAATTGCGAAACGATCCTGCAGCTTGTTACACTGGCTGAGTGCCTCGCAGTACAGTGTATAAAATGAGGCTGCCTGTGAGACCCCCGTTGCATCGGGAAATACGATCAGTGTTGGCTCATCTTCTGTTTCAAGCATACTCAGACCGCTGGAAAGGTCGGTTTTACTGACCGCACCATCTTGCTTATAGCCTGAAACGGATACGATATAGCAAGGACCTCCGCCATTGGCAAAGTACATTTTCATGCTGTACCACATCAGGTATTTTGAACCGGCTGAGGGTTCGTTAGCTACCACTGTGCGGTTGCCTCCCTGATCGGTTATGCTCACTGTAAGGGTGGTTTCTTCCTGTGCACCACCAAAGAGTTCTTCATACTCCGGTAGTGATTTGATTCTGGTGGGCTTCAGGGTTAGCGCTTCGCCTTTCTTCGATGCTCTCTCGGTATAGCCGATGAAAGCAGGGATAGCGGTTTCGACCTGAGCCACTGAAGCGGGTAGTGTAGATATTTCCTCTACATACACTCCGGGTGTTTTGTAAGTTGCCATACGCTTTTTATTAGGTTTTTAAATGTTGATATGCATTTCTGTTTTTACTTGATCGATCGGGGGATTGGGTAGTCCTTTGATCTCGGTTTTTGTTCCGTTCTTTTCTATAATCAGGTTGAAATCATTAATGGGCGTTTGTTTGAAGCGGATTCTGGCTCTCTTATCAGGTATATCGGCTCGATATGACTTGAAAGTGAGTGTTTTACCACTTGCCTGGTTGGTATTCCCAACCATCTTGAAAAGCACTTCAGGGT
The DNA here is from genome assembly GCA_021404565.1 of Roseivirga sp. Taxonomy (GTDB): domain Bacteria; phylum Bacteroidota; class Bacteroidia; order Cytophagales; family Cyclobacteriaceae; genus Roseivirga. The sequence continues at coordinate 329,512 of JAAWWF010000004.1, forward strand.
TTTCACGACTGTCTTCTATCGAAATGTCGCTTCCTGAATAATCCTTGCCCAGGTTCACCCTGTATGTCCAAACAATCCTCTTTCCTGCCAATCTTATGTAGTAGGTTTTAACATTGTTATAGTCGAGTTGGCTGGTGAAGATGTCCATGAGCGCAAAGGGCCTTGTTTTCCACAGTTCCTCTGAGGCATAGACCGCATAGGCTTCTTTTTCTTGTCCGTCTTCCGTAGCTGTCAGCAGGTACTTGCCTTCAGGTCGGTTGCCTAAATCGAATGTGGATGTAAATCGACTACCGTCCTTTATCATATTTCGGGTTTCAGAGTCCCCAAAAGGGCCGATGGACTTCAATGATATTTCATTAGCCGCACTTTGTCGGTCATAAGTAAATCTTGCTGGTTTCGGATCTACTATATCCCATTCATTTAAGGTAAAAGTGTTACCAAAGGCCTCCTGATTTTCTATCTGATATAGTTGTCTTGAATTTGTCTTTTTAGGTAGGCTTGAGAAGTTGAGTAAGCTGCTGTTGTTGAGAATTAAAGCGAAGCTGAGTTTATTATCATTGGCCAAATCGTGAAGAGGGGTGTTGTCTCCGGTCATCAGGCTCAGCACATCCATGCCGTTTTCTACAATTCTGAAAAGCAGCTTATATTGTTTGGCCAGCTTTTCTGTATGTGGAAGAGGAACAATTGAAAAATCATTACAGTAACCACTGTTGTAGTAGCTGTGTTTAATCCGGAGTTTGAATAATGTTTTATAGAAACTGGCCATTATAGAATGATTTCCGGTTTACTGACTTGTGTTGGACTGTCGAAGACTACATCACTTTGAATAGTGATCATGCGCACTTTATAGAGTACTGAGGGCATATACTTTGCCCCAATGGCACCCCACAGGTTATTCAGTTGCTCGTAAGAAACGGTAGAGAGCTCGGCTATCAGCTTTTGAATCTGCGGATCGAGTTCAGGTGAATTTTGTGGGGTAAATACATTTTTGCCCTGAAAGAAGGTGATCACATGGGAAATGAACTTGAGTGATTCTTCATATTTATTGCGATTGGCAATAAAAAGGATGTAGAGGTTCAGCTTTATGTCGGGCTGGACACGGACTTCTCTTCCATTAATGGTTTTAAAAGGAGGGGCCTGTACTTTGCCTATGCGCTCTTCTTCAACATTGGTAAGGGTGAGTAAAATACGATCACCGGTATCTGCAGCGGCTGAGCCATCCTGACCTACAGGGTTTGAGATAAAGGCGGTATCTGCGTAGTCATCGCCCAACTGAAACTTCAGATAACTGTTGAGCTGATTCTTTAAAAATGAGAGCGCCTGATAAATGATCATAGAGTGCCTTGTAGCAGGTTGGTTGCTCCAAGGTATCTGATCAGCTCAGGAGGTTAAAGGAGAAAGAATAAGAGGAATTGACAGGTTTTATGCCCTTTTTTAGTAGGTAAGTAGCTGTTATTTAGGTGGTTAATTGGTTTGAGTGTTTACCGAAAATTTATAAGAAATGACGTTTTTATTATGAATTTTTGATTAAGAAGATCGGATTTCCATCATCAAGTTTCTCAATCTTTCGGATTCATCCAGGTGGTGATAAGGTAGTGTGCGATTGAATCGCGCCTTGATAAATGGATTTGTCCGGAGGCAGAAAGTGCCTTCAATTCTTCACGGCTAAACCAGCGGGCTTCTTCCACTTCATCGGTATCAAGGGTTAATTCGGTGCTCGTAGCAGTGGCAAAGAAACCGAGCATAAGGCTGGTGGGAAAGGGCCAGGGCTGAGATGCCTGGTATCGGATGTCAGTAACTTCTATCCCCACTTCTTCCATCATTTCACGTTTGACGGTCATTTCCAGAGATTCACCTGGTTCTACAAAACCGGCCAGGGTTGAATACATACCGGTAGGGTAGCGCTTACTTCGCCCTAGCAGGCACTTTTGAATCCCATCAAAATCTTTTTCAATCAATACAATGACAGCCGGATCGACTCGTGGGTAGGCCACCTTGCCACACAGATCGCTAATGCATTTCCGCTCATGGCCATTGGATTGAGATACAGTCGGATTACCGCAAGCTCCACAAAAGAGGTGGTTTCTGTGCCAGGTAAGCATGCCACGGGCGTAGGCGAGTAAACTAGCCTCTTCCTTGTCTATGGCTGTAATCAGTTTTCTTACCTCTTCAAATCGGTAATCGGGTTGCATCCAGTCTATATCGTCCAGCTCCAGCGGAGAGTAGTCGATGGTAAAGAGAGGTTTGGAACGATAGTGGCCCAGAAATATCAACTCTTCAGGATCGAAGGAGAGCTCTGTGTGATGGAGCATCTGGATTTGTGTTTGCTCCTCGCTGATCAGAAAGAGATTTCTGCTTCGCCATACAGGCAGAATAAGACTTTCTCCTTGCGAGAGTAGTAACTCGATGCTCACATGCCTTTGCAAATGGTCCCGGTCGAGCGAATGGCTGATATAGTGAAGCTGATTAATCATTCTTAATGAATTTTGATGCCCATTGATTTGACCACTGTCCCAGTGGGTAAAGGAGGTCGAAGAGGCTTTGGCCGGTATCGGTAAGCATATAACCACCCTGATTGTGCGTAATGAGAAAGGCCTGCCTGAGCTCTTTCAGGCGTGTATTAAGTACTCCGGGCGAAACGGTTTCACATTTGGCCTGTAACTGCCTGAAATTCAGAGCTCCGTCATTCAAGTTCCATAAAATGCCCATGGCCCAGTTACGGCCCAGCAGATCGAAGAGTGCCATGATAGGCTGACCAGATTGTGAGCCTCTTACAGGGCTTCCGGGAAGTGGTAATTTCATTGCTATTAATTTAATAGCAAGATACAGCTTTTAGTTAATCAAAGAGATTTGTTGTCTTTTAATCTGAGTTGGTTTTTTTGACAAAGAAATATCAGGCTAGCGCTTCATCAGGGAGATGAGCTCTCTGACATCGCCCAGTTCCAGGTATTCAAACCCCTCAGTCTCGTGTGATTCTACTTTTTCATGTACCCAGGTTTCATGAAAGGGGATGTGGATGGCTTTTCCACCGATTTTACAAACTGGTAAAACATCTGATTTCAGGGAATTGCCAATCATGACAAAACGATTGATATCCAGTCCGTTATGGTCTATAAGTTCCTGATAGGAACCGGTGTTTTTTTCGCTTACGATTTCCACCCGGTTAAAGTAGTGGGCAAGGCCAGACCGGGCTATTTTCGTTTCCTGATCAAACAGATCTCCCTTGGTAATGATCATCAGTTCATAACGATCTTTGAGTGCTTCGAGGGTTTCAATTATGCCTGGAAGCACCTCTATGGGGTGTTGCAGCATATCTTTGCCCAGATCGATGATATGTTGCACATCAGCTCCACTCAGCCGCTGATCTGTCATTTCAAGGGCTGTTTCTATCATGGAGAGCATAAAGCCTTTTACTCCGTATCCAAAAAGAGAGAGGTTCTGGTTTTCAAACTTGTAAAGGTCGGCTTCCAGTGTTTCTATGGGTATATAGGGCGCCACAATCTCTTCCAGTCTTATGCGGGTCTGGGTGAAGATTGGCTCGTTCACCCAAAGGGTATCGTCAGCATCAAAGGCTATTGTGGTAATCTTATTCATTCTATATCAAAGTCGAAATAGGTATCGGGGTAGGGCTCATCTTTCAGGGTGTAGTGCCACCATTCATTGGCATATTCCTTAAAGCCGTGTTTCAGCATCAGGGTGCGTAGTTTGTTACGATTGGCTGTGTGGAATTCTCCTACCAGCTCAGTGTCATGATGGGAGATCGGGCCGAAGAAATCCCAGGGGCTTCCCATGTCCAATTCTTCTTTGGTCACCAGGTTGATAATGGTGAGATCAATGGTGCTTCCCCGTGTATGACCGGAGCGTTTGGCTACATAGCCGAGTTCAAATACACGTACCTTGTCAATCTCAGGATAGTATTTAGCCTTGGTCAAAGTATCGCTGACTACTTCGCCCCAGCGCACAAAGTGATCAACGGCTTTCTGGGGGCGATAGGCGTCAAATACCTTCAGGCCTAATCCTTCACGATTGAGCTCTGTTTGCACTTCTTTCAATGCTGAGGCTGCTTCAAGACTGATATAGGCTGTAGGTTTCAGGTATCCATCGACCCGCGCTCCTACAAAATTATCAGTGCTGTAATACCTGATGTCGTAGGCAACATCAGGAATGGCTTCATGGATTTGAACAAAACCATCGTGTCCTTTCTTCGCATTTCTGGAGCTACAGGACACCGCTATAACCAGGGTGATGAACAGAGGAATGATTGTTTTCTTCATAGCTTGGTTTGAGCCATGAATCTAAGGTTTTGGTTTCAGAAAAACCTGATTAACCGTTCATTTTGCTGATAAAGGTATCTACAGCTTCTTCATGAATGTTGTAAACCGATTCTGTTTCATGAGTGGCCTTGCGCATAATCATTTGTTCGAGGGTATTCATTTTCTCAAACAGAAACTCTCCACCAAACATACCAAGTGCTGTCGCATGTACCCTCAGCGATTCAGAATAGGCATTGTGAAATTCCTCTTTGGCTTTGTCTTCCAGCATAAAACAGAGGTACAGGCCAAGCCTTTTGGTGAGTAGCTCCGCTTCGTGGTTTTTACAAAAATGCTTCAGTTTGCGCTGAATCTGGCCTATGTGGATGGAACCTCCCAGAATTACCTGATCATAGTCTTTCAGGTCCGGGAGTTTCGCTTTCCTCAAATCAACCATATCTGCTGGCTGGTTTTTTAGCTCCTGCGACAGGAGGGCGGCAATCTTCTGGGTAGTGCCGTGTCTGCTGGTATAAATAATCAGTGTTGCCATGGCTTTATCGTTTGTATAAAGCTAAGCAGGAGGCTGTTGACAGGGCATGACCAGTCACAGATGCATAACTGATTTTGATCATTAAAATCGAGGTAGTAGATTATGCCCGGTCCTGATTGGTTATGTCTTTCTTTTCAGGCAGATAGTTGAATACTGCCGCAAGAAGCCCGAGTCCAAGGGCCACAAATTGACCGGTGGTCACCGTGTCAAATGATTTAATCACTTGTATGATGGTAATCCCCAGAAAGCAGCCTAGTGCCATTCTGAGTAAATTATAGCGTTGTTTTGACATAGCCAAAATTACTCATTCGGTCCTGAACCGGATGATCTTGGACAGGATATAAGACCGCTTATTGTTTTTGTAAACCGACAGACTTCTCGTCCGGCTATTTCTTAATCAATTCATCCTCTATGTAGAAGTTGCGATCAATGGAGAAGGTTTCGATTTTTCTTCCTAAGTCCAGTACCTGATGCTGAGTGGTGGGCTTTAGTACAACCTTCTTGCCATTGATGTCTACGTAGACAGGCATGTCAAATCCTTCAATCGAATTGATCCACTGGAAACCGACTTTGTTATCATCGACTGTGTATTGCAGCTTTGGAATGCGCTTGTCCCTTAGATACTGATCAAATACTTTACTGAAGTCTATCCCGGATTTGTTGGAGACATAGCTCTCGATTTGATCTGTATCCACCGTCTGGTGGAAAAAGGTTTCGTTTAGTCCTCTTAAGATGTTTCTCCACAATTCGTCATTGTCAATGATCTGACGGATGGTGTGTAGCATATTGGCTCCTTTGTAGTACATGTCTCCGGAACCAGACTTGTTTACCCCATAAGGACCTATAATGGGGCTATTGTTCTGGATTCGCTGGCGTGTTCCGATTACGTAGTCTGCTGAGGCTTCTTTGCCGTAGAGGTAGTCGAGGTAAAGGTTTTCAGAATAAGCGGTGAAACTTTCGTGAATCCACATATCGGCTATGTCTTTGTTAGTGATATTATTGGCAAACCATTCATGACCCGATTCATGGATGATGATGAAATCGAATTTGAGGCCCCAGCCGCTACCGCTTAAGTCGGTGCCGCGATAGCCATTGCCGTAGTCGTTTCCATAGGTTACCGAACTTTGATGCTCCATACCCAGGTAAGGTACTTCCACCAGCTTATAGCTGTCTTCGTAAAAGGGGTAGGGACCGAACCAATGCTCGAAGGCTTTCATCATCGGACCTACCTGTTTGAACTGTTCTTTGGCTTTGTCGAGGTTGTCTCGTAATACATAGTAAACACAATCCAAATCGCCTTTCTCACCCTTATAGACCTCATTGAACTCTACATAGTCACCAATATTGATATTTACCCCATAGTTGTTAATGGGGTTGGAGACAAACCAATGCCAGGTATTATTAATCGTGTTATTAGAACCTCGTCTTACTCCTCTGTCTACCTTTCTCAAACGACCATTGGAAACATTCATGAGGCCATCGGGTACGGTCACACTGATAAGCATGCTATCTACCTCATCGTACATATGATCTTTGTTGGGCCACCAAAGGCTGGCACCATCTCCCTGGCAGCTTGTAGCGATAAAGTGCTTGTCATTACTGTCTTTCTGCCAGGTAAGTCCACCACTCCAGGGTGGGTTAGGGCTTACTCTGGGATTGCCCTCATATGTTATGACTATTTCATTTACCTGTCCTTTTTGCTGAGGATGGATCAGCTTGATAAAGTGTGCACTACCTTCTTTTACCACTTCCAGTTTTCTGTCATGTTGTGTGACGCTGGTAATCTTTAGAGGAGCCTGAAGATCTATTTGCAGGCGTTGATAGGGCTCCAGCACCTCATACTGTACGGTGTTTGATCCTTTGATAAACCTAGTCTCTGGGTCTACCTCAATATCGAGATGGTAATAGGTGAGGTCCCACCAGGAACGTTCGGGTGTGATGGATCCTCTCAATGAATCAGCTTTGGTGAACTGGGCCTGAACAGAAACGGAGAGTAGTAATAGCAAACTGACAGATAATAACCTCATGCCCTGAATTTCAAACGAATTTCAGAATATTCCAATCATTACGCGATCAAGCGGGCAAAGGCTTCTATTTCTTCTCTGGAAACAGCATCCATTGGGGTAGTGTAGACATCTTTGCGGTAAAGTCCGCGCTCGTATAAGCTGATACATTCTTCTATCTGCTTTTGGGCTTCAGCTTGATTGCCGAGCGCCTGATATACTTGTGCCAGGTAGTAGTAGTTGTCGGCTAGTTGAGGGTTTACCCTGTTCTGCTCCCTGAGAGCATTCAGGGCCTTATTATAAGCTCCCTTCTCCAGGTACATCACGCCCAGGTGTAGCAGGTCGTAGGGTAAGGCATAAAACTCAGGATCAGCCACGAAGGCTTCGAGAATGCTCAGCGCTTTATCGTTTTGTCCCAGGCCTTTGTAAGCCAGGGCTTTGGCTACTATCAGGTGACAATCTCCATTCTGAGCATAACCGATATCATAATCCACCATGGCCTCAAGGCGCTCTATATCATCAATGGCTCCCTGATAATCTCTGAGAAACTGATATCGACACCAGCCTCTGTAACTGAGCCTCTCTTCCGGCTCCAGAGCCACGGCCTTGTCCATGAGCACTCGCCAGGTAATAAAGTCTCCACGTTTCAGGTAGGGGACTGCTTTTTCGTGATAAGCATAGGCAAAGTCTTCACAAAGCTCTATGGCTTTATCGAAATTAATTTGTGAATTACGGCTTCCCTGAGGGTACCGAATGGCCCTATAAGACTGTTTACAGGCCTGATAGCAAGGCTCATTGTCTTTATACATCTCGCAATTTGGTGGTGGCGGTGCCTTATAGAAAACAGGAATGAGGATGAGTAAAAGGCTGATGAGTTTTTTCATGGTAATACCTCCCTGATTTGGCCCTGCTCTATTTTGAAACTAAGGTATTGATAAAAGTCCCTGCCTGTGGGCCATTGGTTGAATTCCATTAATTTATTACGAATGGCCTGTTTTAGGTCTTCATTCAACTCTGTTTCTTGATAGTCTGTGGTCATTGATTGCTCACGCAAGCGACCAACCTTACCTTGGCAGTTGACAATAAAACGGATAGTAAAGTAGCCGGTATCGCTTTGGCCACTGAGGTCAATTGTGCCAAAATGATCCATCAGCTGCTTATTGGGCACACGGAAATTGGCCCCCAGCGCATAGTATTGGGGGATACGAGATTCCTGACAGGGTTGAAATTCAGGATCGTCCAACTCAGCATCAGCGGCTATATCTCCCACGTGATCAGGGTATTCAGCTATAACAGAGTCAGGCTCATTCACTGTCTGTTCTTTTTTATCAGTGCCACAGGATAAGAGGAAGAATCCGCTGAATAATATAATTGAGATGGTTCTCGGGTTGATGGTCATCAGGGCTTAAGATAAATCTCTATAAGAACACTGCAATGCCTGAATGTAACATTCTGTTTAGTTGCTAAAGAGTTTTACTTCAGGGCCATCTACACTGGTTTTGGTAAGCTTGACAAAGCGGAGGCCTATCTTTTCAAGCAGGCTGATAGACTTTTCGTTTTCGGGCAGGGTGGTTGCCATGATCGTTTTCTGACCCAGCTTATCCCTGGCATAAGTCATAGTTGCGTTAGCGGCCTCCAGAGCGTAGCCCTTACCGGTAAACTCAGCCAGAAAGGCGAAACCGATATCCGGATGATCCAGGTAGTCTCGCTGAAGCAGTCCACACATGCCTATCGGAGTTCCGTCAAGGAGTGAAACCTTGAACAGGCCAAATCCAAAATCGGCATAGCTCTTTTGAGGTCCGTTGATGATATAGTTTTCGGCATCCTTCAGGTTTCGGATACCACGGTCACCAATAAATTTAATCCAGCCAGGCTCGTTGACCAGTTTGAAAACGAAGGGAGCGTCAGCCAGTGTCAGCTTATCTAATTGGAGTCTTTGGGTGGTTGCAATCATGACGGAGGCTGATTAGTGTTTTTCAGGTTTAGATAGCTGGTGCTGTCAGTAAAGACTTTGGCGATAACGGGTCTTGCCTGAGGCTGTGTTTCAGGCCAATTATATGGCTCGAAGGCTTCCCGGTAAGCACCAGTTTTTGGGTTTGTATACCTGAGACTATAAGTGAGTACACCATAACCAGTTGAGATTCGAACTTCCAGCGGTGAATTAATGGTAATGGACTTTTTGGTTTTTTTATTTATCATGTCTGGATGATACCGTGTGGTATCTCGCAGGATAAACTGACGGGTCGTGCCGTATTCAAGAAAGAAAGAGATGATAATTTCTCTGTTGGGTCTGATGTATTTGGGCCAGATAACCAGGGGAAGATCTGTCTTGATACTATCAGTCTCCGCAAAGAGTATCTCCGTATCAGGACTAAACTGTACGGCCTGATTTGTGTATTTTATTGGGTTCTGAGGGCATGAAGTAGCTGAAAACAGCAAAACAAAGCTCAGGAGCCAGATAGGAGAGACTGTTTTTCGAGAGTTACTCACTAATAATTCAGGTTAGCTCCATTTAAGTAAGGAAACTAAAGGTTGAGAACCAATTTAACCCGATAGATTCGAACTCATTTTTACGAATTGCTCAACGTGTAGGTCCAGGCCTGACACCTTGACCCTCATCGATTTTACTTACTGCATCAAGTGTGAGTCCTTATACCTGTTATTCGTAATAGGCTCTTGAAGGAATTATGTCACCCATAGGTATAGTCTGGAAACCAAACTGTGATAAGAGCAATGCCCAGGAGTACTTATGACTATTTGATCGTGATATTGGCAAACAGAGCCTTTACCAACCCGTTCTATAATCTCTCTTCACAAACTGATTGGCTTCATCGAAATTGGTGATTTTCATATTGGGGCCATCCCAAAGCAACTTGATATAGCGACCGGGATACTCAAAACGATCACCTTTTTTCTTACGAATATCGAAGCTTCTCAGTGCCAGGTTACCCATCAGGATACTTTCAGTCAAGGGACCGGCAATATCGAAATCAGAGCTACACTCATTCTTTTTATAACCAGCCATACAGGCATTGGCCCATTGTACATAATGGCCCTCGGGTACACGTGCTATGGTTTCAGGCACGGCTTCGGTTTGTTCATGAAGTGAGGCAGGGAGCAGCCTTGGGTTGATACCGTATGTGCCACACATCATCGTGCCTTTAGAGCCTTTCATGATCACACCATTGCCACCATCTCCCATGGTTTCGTTGGCTCCGAGTCCTTCAGGGCGGGTTGGTTGAATACCGCCATCCATCCAGTGGAGTTTTACTGCAGGTTTGTCACTACGGGCAGGAAAATCCAGTATGATGTGTGAGGAGGGAGGGCAACTCTCAGGATAGTAACCACGGTTAAACGGACCGGTATAAACAGAGCCTACACTCGCTTCAACACCGGTAGGATAGCCGAGCTCGAGGGTCCTAAAAGCAGGCTCAATGATATGACAAGCCATGTCGCCCAGGGCTCCGGTACCATAGTCCCACCAGCCACGCCAGTTAAAGGGCACCAGGTTGTCTATGTAATTTTTCTTTGGGGCCGTGCCTAACCAAAGGTCCCAATCGAGTTCTTTGGGTATTTCTGTTTTTCCATCTTTCCATGGAATGCCCTGGGGCCATACAGGTCTGTCAGTCCAGCACCAGACTTCCTCTACATCACCAATAAGTCCAGCATTGTACCATTCCTGCATTTTACGAACACCAGGACCAGAGGCTCCCTGGTTGCCCATCTGGGTTACCACCTCGTACTTGTGAGCCGCTTCAGTCATTTCACGTGCTTCTGCGATGTCGTGAGTCAGCGGCTTTTGTACATAGACATGTTTGCCTAGTTGCATGGCAGCGAGTGCCTGCATGGCATGCATATGATCGGGTGTAGATACAGTTACCGCATCAATACCCTTTTCTTTTTCGAGCATCTTGCGGAAATCTTTGTAATAGCTGGCGCCTTCAAAGGTCTCTCTGGCTCTTTTAGATCTCCTGTCATCTACATCACATAATGACACCACCTTTACGGCTTCGTTTTTACAAGGCTCTGCCAGGTCAGAGTATCCCTTGCCACCGGCACCAATTCCTGCGAGATAGAGGGTGTCAGAGGGGGCAATAAAGCCCTTACCCAGCACATGACGGGGTACTATGGAAAAAGCGGCTCCTGTGATGCCTAGTGTTTTTAAAAAATGTCTTCTGGATTCCTGAGTTGCGTGCGTTTCTTTTTGGGACATAGTCGGGGTTTTTATGATGACCGCAATCAATTTAACAAATACAGTGGAAACTGACGCCTGAGTTTCGCTGGTTGGCGGTCTTTTCTATGTCAGCAACACCTGGTGTGAGCGCAAGCGTATATCAAACCTCTGGAATGTAATATAGAAGGCCAGATACAGATGGGAAGAACATCAACAAAAAAAGCGCCCGACAAGGCGCTTTGATTTTTTAAGAATGACTTAACGATCAGTTTTTGATATCATAAAGAATCTGCACCACGAACTCTGCTACGGTCAATGTGAAAATTCCCTGACCAGCATCGTAGTCTTTTTCGTCAGCAGGGGTAGTGGCCGGGTTTGCGGTTATGGCGGCCATCAGTTCTTCAGCGGTAAATGCTCCAAGCGGGTCGTCATCATCGAGAAACAGAAAATCCCAGTCCTCATTGGTTAATTCAACCTGAGCTTCAGGAGGTAAGGTACCGCCTGTCGGGAGGTCATTGGCAGTCACATCTGTACCACGATCATAAATTGTAAGGTTTTCTACGTTACTTGGTTTGAACCCAAAATATAGCTCCGGACCACTACCATCATCGTCCCAAGGCTTACCAGAAGCATCAGTATGATTAATGGAGGTGATGAGAAATGCTCTTACAAATCTTTTTCCCACAGTGATAGCCGAAGTGCTAATGCCAGTATCACCGGTAGTACTGGTAACGGTCAGTGTAATAGTGAATGAACCGGTAGTAGTATAGGCATAAACCGGATTTTCTTCAGTAGAAGTATTGCCATCTCCAAATTCCCAGAGGAAAGTGTCGGCATCAGTATTGGTGCTCGTAAAGGTTACATCGTCTCCTGGTTCTACGATAGGTCTGTCAAATTCAAAACTTACAGTGGGGATTACAGGTGGCGTATCATCGCTGCTACAGGCAAAAACAGTTACCAACAGGATGGCGAGAGATAGTTTTAAAGCGTTTCTCATGTTGTGAGGTTATTTATAATAGTGGATTTATATCAGTTTAACAGTTATCAACGATTAGTCCCTTAGTTTGCGGAAAGGTCATCAAGGGTTAAGGAATAATGATAAAACCCAAATGCTTGAGAAAGCGGTCAATCGACTGCTGAATCGGCATTATTAATAATGAACAACTCTCAAAACTTAAAATTTCGACACGGCCATAGTTATGGCCATTTTAAGTTACAACTGTAGAAACCTAGTATTAAGACGTTAAGGTTGCGGAAAGACACAAAAACCAAAGAAATAAAATTATAATTTTCAGAGCATCGCAATGTGCTCATGGTGAGGATTTGTGCTTGATTCCGGATAGCTTTGATTTACCTGCCCAGGCGGCCGGCTAAGGTCTCTTTGTACTCCACTTAAGAATAAAATTCACAATCTGATCTCTGTATTTGCTTGTTTCTGACCCAGCCAGTTGCTGATAAAGTCCAGAATGGTCGAGCTCTCTTACATGCAGGTAATCGACATTCCTTTTCCCTGCCTTTTTTATAGCTTCTTCAAAAAGAAGGGTGTAATCATAACTCTGATTTTCTGAAATGAGTAACATGGGAACCGACAGGTTGTTCACAAAGTTGGTGGGGGATGCGCTAAGAAAATCTTCTTCACTATGGCCGAAGACGGCTTTTACATGTTTTTCGGCCATTTCGGGGCCATTGTATCGATAGTGAGTGTCATGATAAGCGGAGATATCATAGGCTCCGGCAATGGGTATCAATCCTTTGATCACTTCTTTATTCAGGCCCTGGTCTTTAAGGTAATGCAGGTCAGTGGCCAGTAGGGCCGAGAGATGCCCGCCCGCAGAGTATCCCGAAACGAAAATGTCTTGCTGTGAAAAACCGTAGGTTTCAGCGTTCTTATGAAGCCAGCCGAAAGCCCGAGCCACATCAATAATATGTTCAGGGTGTTGAATCCCTTTATCCAACTTAGGGTCTGCCCAGGCACCCGGGCTTAATCTATAGCTGATGACGGCCACTGCGATGCCTTCCCCGGCAAATTTGGTAGCAAGGGCTTTTTCGTTTTTACGGTTACCGAAGGCCCAGGCACCTCCATGAATCCAAATAAGCAAAGGAGGTTGTTCTATTCCTTCAGGCAGGTAGAGATCGAGTTTATGCTTTTCATCGGCTTCATCTGTGCCAAAATAACTCAGGTCATTGATCGTCTTGAAGCTTTGGCCATAAAGACCAAGGACAGAAAACATTAAGAAGCAACCGAACAGAAGTATTTTCATAGTGGACGTTTTGAGAGTTGAGGAATGAGTGCTACCGGAATGATACCGCTACCCAACATTCGTGTATGAAAATTCTTGTAGCTGAAAGCCTTGCCCAATTCCAGTTTTTCTTCCTCCAGGACCTTAAGAATGGCTGCTTCTCCCATTTTGTAAGTCAGCACCTGGGCAGGCCATCTTTTCATTCTGTTGATTTCACGCATGCCAATATCATCCTGATTCTTAATGTGTTGCTGCCAGTAAGTTAAAGCTTTTTCATCGCTCCATCCATGGTAGTTGAGTGCGACATCAAGCACAATTCTGACTGACCGGATTAGGTCCCAATTCCACTTGCCCAATTCTTCATACGGGCTTTTATACAGACCCAATTCCCAACCCAAATTCTCAGTGTAAGCAGCCCAGCCTTCTACAAATCCCATATAGCGGAGACCAGATCTATAAGGTTTTACGGTGAGGTCGTTATGGAAATTCACCTGAAAATGGTGACCGGGATTTCCTTCATGAATGAGCAGCCAATCACAGTCTGCCAGATCAAAGGGTTTATCAAAAAGATTGAAATAGAAAGTGTTGCCATTGTAGTAACCCGGAGCCTGCGCCATTCTCGCATTGGTACCTCTTTCTATATTGAGCTCTGGCAAAGCGGCATAATCAGGCAACAAACGCTCAATCTGTTTGGCTATGTGAGCTCTTTTGGCTTCGAGTGTCTTAATAATAAGGTCAACGTCTTGTGTATAGTCTGAGGAGGGTTTGGGTTGTGATAAATCCAATTGGCTTATCCTTTTTTTGACTCTTTCCACCTCTAGTTCTCCGAAAGCCATTACTTGCTTAGGGCTCATTGAGGTACCGGTCCATTTTTTTATAAACCAGGCGTACCATTCTGGTCCGTTAGTAAAGTCAAAGATTCGATTCAGTTTTTCAATCTCGTTATGATCAGTGGTGTTTGCCAGAAGTTCAAGTCTCTCAAGGTTTAGCTGTGCTTCATAGCTAAGAATATCATGATCCATGCGGAGATCAGGGTTTATCTCTTCTTTGTTAATCTTTCCAAGCTTTGCCAGAAGCTGTGAAAAGAAGGCTTTCTGCTCGTTCTGGCGCCTGGTATCGAGTTGATTGCTGAGGTTGACTTTAAAATCGAGTGTAAGTGCAGGGGGGGCAAAGCTGTAGTACTGTTGGTCAAAGCGGTCAATCAGATTGAGCATTGCTCTGTCTGCTGATGACTGGCTCATTGCCGGGATGCTACAAAGAATGAAAAGATATATCAGGCTGAGTCTCATAGAAAAAAGTCTAATCCTAGTATCGGTAAGAACAAAATAAGGTTGTGAATATCCTGCTAAGAAGCAAGAAAGCACAAGTGCTGAATCAATCTTCGAAGAAGAGCTTTTTGATCAGTCTGCCATCACTAAACCGCAGTTGAACAATGATGGTTTGTCTGTGGGGTATGTTGGCAATCGCAAGATGACCGGTTTCAGAGGGTTGGTGATTTGCCTTGTGTAGTCTTTGACCGTTGGTGTTGAGGACTTGTGACTGCTGTAGCTTACTGCGTAGTTCGGTCGGGAGCTCGATGATGAGCTGGTCAGCCTGTCGTTTATAGCTGATACTCTGTACCAATGGATCATCCAGTCCCGTGACGATGTTGCTTTTTATTTCGAACGTAAGGGTAAGATAGCAGTCCGCCCCGGAAGCAATTTTTACGACATAGTTGCCTGGTTGCAGATCTGAGGCAATGGGAGCGTTGAGGTTTATATCGTGACTCCAAAGATAACTGTAACCACTTGTGAGAGGAGTAAGGGCTATTTCCCCTAATCCATCATTGGTCACATCTGTTACCCTGGAAGTGACCTCGGGAAGATCATAGAAGCCAATTGACAGCGTTTCAGATGAAATGCTTTCTGTGGCAAACTTTATTGTGGCATGGTAGTCACCACTTTCGGATACTATCAAATTATTGCCCATGCTGTTGTCAGACCATTGTACATCATATGTTCTACCAGTAAGACCTACGGATAAAGTCACCTCCTCTCCGGTACAGAGGGATTCTATGTTGTGGCTGGTGGTTAGTGGCACCAGCGTAGCCATTGAGCCTTCAGATAAATGAACAACCTGATCAATCCCGGGATTTATGAGTTTATCCGTAAGTCCACTCGGCCAGTACACAATCAAGGAGTCTACTGTGGTACTTTCAGCCAGGCCAAAGTGCAGGTAATCGGTATTCTGAGCCATAAAGCTGATTCCGGCTGTTTTATACTGGTAATTGGGTATCCCGTCCATGTATACCACGGCCTTTGTGCCAATCGCATCACGGTTGCTTATCGTGCCTTCCAGTTGAAGCTTAAGCCAGTGATTATCATTGATACAGGTATTTTGCCATAGCTGGCTATAGGTGCCATTAGAGTTGCTTACGGCAATATCCGTTTTACCGTCATTGTTGAAATCACCTACAGCATTACTGAAACTTGAAAGTGTATCACCCTGCATGCCCGGATACTGAGTAGTCTCAAAATGGAGTGGACCTATGGCCCTGTAAAGGGCACTGGACGGTACTTCAATTCCCACCACGCTACCGCTGACGTATAGATCATCGCAGGCATCATTATCAATATCCAGGGTGTTTACTCCCCAGCCTACACTGTTAAAAATGGTACCCGATTCTTGTGCTATCTCCTCAAAAGTGCCATCACCATTGTTAAAAAGCAGGGCATTACCATCAGGGGAGTTACTAACGTAGATTTCAAAGAGTCCATCTCCGTTCATATCCAAGATAGTAGTGCCCATGGCATCCATGGCGAGATTCGAATGAGAAATGGCACTTACATCTTCAAAACTTTCACCAGCTACGTTTCTGATTAGGTCATTTCGAGTCGACCGGTCATTGGCCAGGTAAATATCTTCCCATTGGTCACCATCATAATCGAATACCACAGCGCAAAAGGCCGGTTTGCCAGCCGGGTCAACATTGGTTTCCAGTGAAATATTGCTGAAGCTCGTACCTTCATGATTCTTAAAGAGTTGATTACGGATGGTACCATAGTAGGTAATGTATAAATCGAGCCAGCCATCGCGATCAAAATCAGCCCAGTTGGCACCCATGCTCAGTGCATCAGGAGTGGTGAGTCCCATTTCTGCCGTTACATCGGTGAAATTCAGGTTTCCATCATTGCGGTAAAGTACTGCATTGATTTCGGCACAGGTATAAAAGAGGTCCTTATCACCATCATTGTCAAAATCTATCCAGGCCACCTGCTTAGACTCACAAGTGTTGGTAATACCCGTAAGGCTCACTTTTTCGAATTGACCCTGATTGTTTTTGTATATCTCAATGAGTTCTCCCTTGCTTGTTCCGAAAGTAAGGTCATCCCAGCCGTCTCCATCAAAGTCCATAAAGGAAACGCCTCCGCCAAGTACTCCTGCATTAAAGGTGTGGGTGATGTTTTGTGCTTCGGCTACTTCTTCAAAGTCACATTGGGCGTGGCTTTGCTGAAAGGCAAATAGCAGACCTGAGATAAGGTATACCAATAAGGCAGGTCTTAAGACCCGCTTATAGTTAGTGTTGTGGTACATCGGTTGTTCGACAAATATAATTGCCTGCGATTAAACTAGATAAAATGAATGGTTAATAAAAGTGATGAAAGGTAAAAGCAATCATTTTCGTCAGATAGGATACTCCAATGTTGTTATAATCATCTATTGGCAGGGGCTATTATTTGATAGTAAAATTGAGCCTGTATGACCTGAAAACAGGAATTGATGGGTTACCTTTGTTGACATAATGAATTTACGGTTTACAATCCTGTCTTTCCTTCTTTTCGCTTCTTTGGGAACAAAGTTATGTTATGCCCAAGCTGACGTTGATTCGTTAATACAGGCCAGGAATAGTCGCATTCATGATACATTGAAGATAAAGACGGATATACTGATAGGTCAGCGTTTGAGAAGGTCAAACCTCGATTCGAGCGAGTTTTATCTCGACCGGGCCTTAACGCTGGCAAAGAGAAATTCAGTGAGCTCTCCTCATTTGGAGGGTCAGGCACTCAGAGCTCTGGCTGAAGCATACCGGCTCAATGGTGATGAAAGAGGTCTTGATTTCTATCGAGAGGCGCTTGTTGTTTTCGAAACACTTGACTCCAAACAAGAATTGGCTTTTACGCAATCTGAACTTGGGAAATTTTTTGAAGCCAGATCTGAATTTGACAGCTCGACCTACCACTACGAACGTGTTATTGAACGAAACCTCGCAGACGGCACCGACTATTGGATGGCAAGGTCTTATAATAATGCTGGGCTGGATTATTACTATATGAGAAAGCTTGAAAAAGCCTCAAGGCTTCTCCTGGATGGAATCAGATATATCAAAAGTACACCCGATACCATGAGTTTAAG
Organism: Roseivirga sp.; assembly: GCA_021404565.1. GTDB lineage: Bacteria > Bacteroidota > Bacteroidia > Cytophagales > Cyclobacteriaceae > Roseivirga. The sequence continues at coordinate 347,121 of JAAWWF010000004.1, forward strand.
GGCATTTTATATGAACTATGGCTTGGTATTGAAACAGCAGGATCAATATGAATTGTCAAAAGAGTATATGAAGCAGGCCCTGGCCATCAATATTCATATAGGCAATAAACTGTCAGCCGCCACAGCATATACCAACATTGGGCAAACCTTGATTAAACAGGATAGCCTCGATAAAGCTTTTGAGTCTCTCACCAAGGGCTGGGAGCTTGCCAGGGAGGTCAATCGTTCTACATGGCCAACAGCAGACTATTATAAAAACCTGGCGAGAATCGAATTTCTAAAAGGGAACTTTCAACAATCACATGACTACATTGTGAAGTCGGTGGCCAACCTGCCTGATGGTGTAGCTCCTCAATCCAGAGGGGATATTTACGGAAGCCTGGTAGAACAAAAAATGATTCTGGCAGATTCTGTGTTTTCGAAAAATCAAGCTAAGCGAAACCAGTTATGGAAAGAGGCTCTACCATATGCCATCGAAGGATGGAAATTGGCCGAGCGCTCTGGCGCAGGTAACGTGAGGTATCGCCTCGCTTTGGCCCAGGCCAATCTGTATGCCAGACTGAACGATTTTGAAAAAGCTTATAAGTTCAGTCATCTCGCTATGCAGATATCAGAAGAGATCAATGACCAGGCGAAAACTGATGCCATTGCCCGAATGTCGGCTGAGTTTGAAACGGAGCTGATAGAGGCCCAGAATACGTTACTGCGTGAAACTCAAAAAGCGCAGGTGGCCCAACTAAGACAACAGGATTATCTGATTTATGGGACAATTGTGGTATTGGTGCTCATGGTCATCATAGGCAGTATTATTTATCGAAGCAGACGTAATCTTAAAAAAGCGAATCAGGTGATTGAAAAATCACTTTCAGAAAAAGAACTGTTACTGAAAGAAATCCACCACAGAGTAAAGAATAATCTGCAGGTGGTTTCAAGTCTGCTTGATCTGCAATCGAGAGGGATAGAGGACGAAACCGCTCTGTCAACCTTCATGGAAGGACAAAACCGGGTTAAGGCCATGGCTTTGATTCATCAAAAGCTGTATCAGAATGAAAATTTGGCAACAGTTGATTTTGCTGAGTATGCTGAACAACTGATGAAGGAACTGGCCACGCTGTATCCTGCTTCAAATGGGGTTACAACAACCATTAATGTTGAAACAGAGGCTAAATTTGATATAGATACTGCAGTGCCCCTGGGCTTGATTCTCAATGAATTGATCTCAAATGCTTATAAGTATGCCTTCGATCAGAATGGGGAAGGCGAACTCCATGTGTCTTTGAAGTCATTGGGAGAGGGGAAACATGAACTGACAGTGTCAGATAGTGGGACAGGATTGCCGGAGGCATTTGACTTTGCGAAAGCGAAAAGCCTGGGCCTGAGACTGGTAAGAAGGCTGGCCAAACAGCTTTATGGCAAGGTGCACTATACCCAGGATGCGGGAGCCCGGTTTGTGGTAAATTTTTCCGAAACACAACTGAGGAAAGCAGTATGATCAGAGGGTTGTTTCTGGCTATATTAGTGATGTTTCCATATGGTAAGTCGTTCGGTCAGACAGGTGCGGATACGCCTATTCAGGACAGCATAAGAATGAGTATTGAGGATCAGGTTATTCAAGGTAATTACGATTCCGCAACACTCATTCTAAATACCAGAAAAGAGCACTCTTCCTATGATCAGGTATTGGGAAGGATCATTGAGAATGAGCAGGACTCTTACGCTGACTATGTGCGCTTTTATGAGTCAGCCACCAAACGAGTGCGGATCGATTATCGAGGCCTCAAAGACTTTCTGGCCACCCAGGTAAAACCACCAGCATCGGGAACTGATCTCGATCTGGACTATGTCTGGCTGAAATGGTATGAAACCGAAAATGCCGCCAATGGGCTTCTTGATATTGACTTGGCTAATAAAATTAATGCTCAAGCCAAAGACTATATTGCTCAATTCACCGGTGACTCAGATGACCTGCAAAGGGCTCAATTACTGGCTGATATGCATCAACTGAGAGTTTGGCATATAGGGGGAAACATCGATGCTGGTTACGAATTGTCCAGAGCCAACGAGAAGATTTCGAGATCTTTGCAAGACACCACTATGCTGGCACTGACTTCTTTTCACGTGCTCAACTATCTATACAGAAAAAGGGATCTAAAAGGGTATATCGAACTCGCGGAAGAGATCTATACACTGGACGGAGCACAAACCAAGAGAAGCCCTTATTACTACATCAATATAGAAAACTTACTGGGCGCCTATTCATTTATGGGTGGTGAAGACGAAAAATCTCTCCTGTTGGCGAATGAATTACATGAGAATTTACCTACCCGATATCAAAGCTACTTCTCTTACCTTGAAATACTGGAGACAGTAGAGGAGAGGTCTGGGGTCAAGCAAGAAATCTTTAAAAAGTTTGGGGTTTCCGGCATATCGGAGCTGGTGACAAAGCTCAATAGGAATGCAGAGGGTAAAACAGACAGTGAAGCAGGCTGGCGTCTGGCCCAGAGATCGGCCAGACTCTTAGTGCGTGAAGGCGAAAAAGAGGCAGCCATTGATTATATCCAAAAGACTGTAAAAACACTTCAAGATGCCTATTCCACAGACCTGTCCCGGGCCATTGCCGATTATGAAACTGACCTAATCAATAAAGAGAAAGAGCAAGAAGTAGCATTGGAAAAGGAGAAGACAAAAACCTCAATTGTGATAGCGGGTGGGACAGGGCTGCTATTGGTACTGGCGATTATGGGCTATCTACAAAAGAACAAACAAAATCGTGAGATCAGTGAAAAGAGCGAGGAAGTGGCCAGGCAGAGAGATGAAATCAGCAAACAGAATGAGGAAAAAGAGCTGCTACTCAAAGAAATTCACCACCGGGTAAAAAACAACTTACAGGTGATTTCCAGTCTGCTGGATCTGCAATCAAGGGGGATAGAAGATGAAGAAGCCCTGGCTACTTTTATGGAGGGGCAGAACAGGGTAAAGGCCATGGCACTTATTCACCAGAAGCTGTATCAGAATGAGAATCTGGCTACGATTGATTTTGCAGAGTATGCCAAAAACCTGATGAAGGAACTTTCTGCGGTTTACCCCATGGCCAGTGGTGTTAAAACCAGCATAAATACCTCTGGTAATTCTCAATTTGATATTGATACGGCCGTTCCATTAGGCTTGATTTTAAATGAACTGATTTCTAATGCCTATAAACACGCGTTCAATGAACAGAATTCCGGAGTACTCAGGGTATCGGTAGAATCTCTGGGAGAGGGCAAGCATCAGATGACGGTAAGTGATACAGGGTCTGGATTGCCGGATGGTTTTGACTTTATGAAAGCAAAAAGTTTGGGACTCCGGTTAGTAAGAAGGCTGGCAAAGCAGCTTTATGGCAAGCTGGACTATGAGTTTGAAGAAGGGTCTCAGTGGAAAGTCAGCTTTGTTGATTTCAGAAATTCAGAAAAGGTATGATCAGTTTTCTCAAGGCGCTTTTTTGTCTGTTCTGTGCGCTACCATTTTTGGCTAATGCACAAAGTGGGTTTGTCGTTAATGATTATTTGTCGGAGTATGGTATAACCCTGAACGAGGATCTGAGTGTGTTGGAAGACAATAAGGGCGAACTGACCCTGGAGGAGGTAGTCGCTTTAGGGAGAACGGACTTTGCACCGGCAAGCACATTTTCTCCGGAAAGCAACCGAAGCACTTTTTGGGTTAAAATCAGTATCTCAAGTCAAGGGAAGAGTCAGGTAGGTAGCATATTACGTTTCAACCATGTTTCTCATATCACGGCCTACCTTATGACAGAGGGTGTTTTAAATGAAGAAGCTTATGGCGGAGAGTATTCTAAGAAAAGCGAAAGAAGGATTCAGGATGCGAGGTTGTACCTGAGTCTGGAAATTCCCAGGGGCCAAAATGTAATATATCTCAAGATTGTCCAGAGAAAAAACTTTGCGCCTATTCTCAATTTCGAGCTGACAGATGAAACGGGGTTTTATGCAGGCCTTCAGAACAGCACATTTTACCGATCTCTTGTATTTGGCTGCTTTGGAATTCTCTTCCTCTACGGTATGGTGCTGTATATTGGCAACCGGCACAGGTCCTATCTCTGGTTGTCTTTAACGGTAATTTTCAAGGCCATTTTCTTTAGCCAGATGATCGGCTACTTTACGGACGCATTTGCTCCTGATAGTCCCAAGTTTGCCTGGGATATGCTCGTTTTTCTTGCCTACGGCTCGGGCATTACTAATATATTGTTGATCAAAGATTTCCTTTATCTAAAAAAAACACAACCACGATTCAATAAAATTCTCAATGCGGTACTCGTTTTACTGGGGATACTCTGCCTGGTGGTGTTTTATATCAAATTCCATTATGATAATTATCTGCTGGCCAATAAGATAGGCTTCTTAACCTACCTGCCTCAGGGCATTTTTTTGATATATATGTTCGTTAAGCTCATGCCCAAAATACCGGTCTATAAAAGGCCCGTAGTGATTGGGATTACTGGTTTTGCCGCATTGACTCTTTTTACCTCCACAAACTTTTTGTTCAACCTGGAAAAGTCTTACGGACAGTATACCTGGAATGAGGTAATTGGAACACTCGTGTTTTTGGTGCTCTATTTCTATACCCTGGGCCGAGAGATGCAATTGAATGAGAAAGAGAAGAACGTGGCGCTTGCCAGGGTCAATGAGATTACCAGAAATCAGAAAGAAGAGCTCGAAAAAACGGTCAGAGATCGCACTAGTGAACTGATAGCTTCGAAGCAGGAAATAGAGATCAAAAATGACAAGCTTCAGGAGAGAAATGGTCAAATTGAAGTGTTACTCAAAGAGATTCACCACCGGGTAAAAAATAACCTACAAGTAATTTCCAGCCTGCTGGATCTACAATCCCGAGGTATTGAGGATGAGGAAGCCCTGGCTACCTTTATGGAAGGGCAGAACAGGGTGAAAGCTATGGCCCTCATTCATCAGAAACTATATCAGAATGAAGACCTGGCCACCATTGATTTTGAGGAATATGCAAGGCTTTTAGTGGCTGAGTTAGGTGCAATCTATAAGAGAGATAGCAAGGTGAAAACGTCCGTCCGGGCAGGTGATCAAAAAGAGTTTGATATTGATATAGCGGTCCCCTTAGGGCTCATTCTGAACGAGCTTATTTCAAATGCCTATAAATATGCATTTACAGCTAATGATCAGGCGACACTTTCAGTGTCTTTAGAAACAGTGGGAGAGAATCGGCACAAACTTACCGTGGCAGATAACGGAAAAGGCTTACCTGCCGACCTTGACCTGAGTAAAGCGAAAAGCCTGGGACTAAGGTTGGTCAGACGACTTGCGAAACAACTTTATGGAACTGTTACATATATGGGGGACAAGGGCGCGAGATTTGTTGTTATATTCACCGATACGATTGAAAGGAAGACAGCCTAAATGAGCAAAGTAAAAATACTGGTTGTGGAAGATGAGGTGGTCATTGCCGACAATATTTGCATGATCCTCGAAGACCTGGGTTATGAGCTGCTTGAACCGGCCATCGACTATGAAGAGGCGCTTGAAACCATTGAAAATGAGCAGCCTGACATTGCCATTCTCGATATTCAATTAAGAGGACAAAAGGATGGAATTGACCTGGCCTGGAAGATCAAGGAAGACTTCGATTTTCCCTTTATTTTTCTGACGTCTAATGCCGATGCCATGACCATTGAGCGGGCTAAAAAAGTGATGCCACCCGCTTACCTGGTAAAACCTTTCAATCGGGATGATCTATACACCTCTGTAGAACTGGCTCTGCACAACTATGCTGAGAGTAAAGGAAGTCAGGTATCAAAGGAGGATGATCTTCTCATCAAGGACGCCATTTTTGTAAAGGAGAAAAACCTGTTTCATAAAATCAAACTCGACAAAATAGGCTTTCTAAAGAGCGATCATGTCTATGTCGAAGTTCATACAACAGATAAAAAGAAACATCTGATCAGAGGAAGTCTCACAGATCTTTCAGAACGCCTGCCTAAAAACTTCTATCGAACCCATCGCAGTTATACTATTAATGTTGACCATATGGAAGCCATTAATTCTGCCTATGTGATCATCAACGATGAACAGGTCCCTATAGGCAAGAACTATCGTGATGATTTGCTCAAGAAGCTGAGGGTGGAGTAGCCATCGGCTATGCCGATTGAATGATCAAATTCCAAAGCCCAATCTGTCCTTTTGGCCACTTGTCGTATTAACCATATGTTTCTTTTGTATCATTATTTGATAAGCGAGAAATCTCGCTTATACGAAATGTTTCGCAACAACTCATTGTTATTCTGAAGTCAAAGAGTAACCACTTATCAGTTTCAGAACAAAAATCCCGGGGTTCAGAACAATTTCAGGCAACTCTCTATATCATTTTATAATATAGCTTCGTCAATCCTGAGTGATTGTATACCTCAAGCCATTCACTTTTCGTGCCCTTGTGGCATCGGCAACAAATCAATAAGCAGCATTCTCTGCTTAATAGGTACATCATCTTTTCTGAATTCCTTCCCTTTAAAAAGAAAGGCCGGAAGAGCGGGGAAGTTTTTCTCACCACGGTGAGGGTATAACAACCATCCACACTTTCAGAACAAACCAGCCCCGGTTCGGAACATAATTTTTCACGCGGGTAATGCATAAGCTTTATTCGCTACAGATCAGTAATTACTGAAAAAACAAGTGTGTATGAGAATTAAAATGCTACTCAACAATGTAATACCCCAGCCTCCAGGCAGCCTCCTTGGTCGAGGCATTGGGGTACTGATTTTTTTAATGATTTCGGCCAGTGCTTATGCACAGGGTGAATTCGTAACGATTTGGGAGACCACCTCTGCCAATCAGGAGATCGTCATTCCCACCACCGGGGCAGGTTACAACTACACTGTAGACTGGGGAGATGGTAACACGGATACTGACCAGACCGGGGATGCGACTCACACCTATGCGTCAAGCGGCAGACACCAGATAAAAATTACGGGGGCCTTTCCACGAATCTACATGACTGGTTCTTCCTTTACTAACCGCACCCGGCTCAAAGAAGTAAAGCAGTGGGGCTTTAACCTCTGGGAGTCTATGGAGAGTGCTTTTGCCGGAACTCCAGATATGTCAGTAACAGCACAGGATAGTCCCAATCTGGCATTGGTCACCTCTATGGAGTCTATGTTTGAAGAAGCGACAGGGTTGACTTCTGAAGATTTTAATGCCTGGAATACGGCTAGTGTAACCACCTTCAAAAACATCTTTAAGAAGGCTAGCAACTTCAGAGGACAAATTGGATCCTGGAATACTTCCAATGTGACAGATATGAGTTTTGCCTTTGAGCAGGCCACTAATTTTAGTAGTACCATCGGTGACTGGGATGTCTCGAACGTCACGACCATGGAAGCCATGTTCAGGGGGATAAGCTTCAACAACCGCAACCGCATCAGCGATAGCCGTATGGGTGACTGGGATGTCAGCTCTGTTACCACCATGAAAGAGATGTTCAAATACACCAACTATGGAGGAGACCTGAACAACTGGAACGTAAGCAAAGTCACCGATATGTCTGAGATGTTTTCTAATACTTTTTACGGTAAAAACCTGGATAAATGGGATGTATCCAGTGTGGAAATCATGAAGGGTATGTTTGAGAATAACGGTAGATTCAATCATCTCATAAGCACCTGGAATGTGAGTAAGGTGACTGATATGAGTGATATGTTCAAATTTGCTACCAAGTTTAATCAGGATATCTCAGGTTGGAATACAGCCGCAGTCACCACTATGGAAGACATGTTTAGCGGGGCTACGGCTTTTGACCAAAGCCTGGCAGGTTTGGCCTTAACAAATGTGACCACCATTGATGATATGCTGGATAACTCGGGCATCTCCCAGGCCAACTATGATTTTACCTTAACAGGCTGGGCGGGTCAGACTGTGCCCAATGGCCTGACGCTGGGAGCGAATGGTCTGGAGTATTGTTCCAGCGAAACAGATCGTCAATCCCTTATTAATGATGATGGCTGGACCATAGACGATGACAGCAAGCTTTGTAATGCCACATTAACTTTTACCGATATCAAAGTCAATGAAGATGGAGGTGCTTTTGACATGACTTTAACCCTCGATGCCTTTGTAGATGGAGGATTGACAGTAGAAGTAAGCACTGCAGACGGTTCTGCCTCGTCAGGAACAGATTATACGGCTTTAACGGCAGAGGTACTCACTTTTGTCGGTACAGCAGGAGAAACACAAACTATCTCAGTGGTACCTACAGCCGATACTCAGGAAGAGTCTGATGAAACCATTAACCTGAGCATGGCGAACCTGGTGACCAACACTTCACTAAACAATGTAAACATCTCCGATGGCGGTACCATCACCATTCTCGATGATGAAACTGAGGCTTCACTCTTTATCACTACATGGACCACCACCACGACTAGCCAGGAAATAACCATTCCTACCATGGGCACCGGTTACGATTATCAAATAGACTGGGGTGATGGTACGGTAGAGCTAAATCAGACAGGTAATGCCGCACATACCTATACACTTGCTGACGATTACCAGGTGAAGATCATTGGTAGCTTCCCTGGAATCCATTTGGCAGAAGGAACAGCCGAAAATGCCGCACTCTTAAAGTCAATCGACCAATGGGGTACCAACGAATGGCAATCCATGGAAGGCGCCTTTAGTGGGGCCGTAAACATGGTTATGAACGCCATCGATAATCCGAATCTCAACTCAGTTACGAGCATGAAAGAGATGTTCAAAGACTGCAAATCCTTTAATGGAATCATTGGTGAATGGAACACTTCCAATATTCAGAACATGGAAGGTGTATTTGATGGTGCTGAAAGTTTCAATCAGGGCATTCAGGATTGGAGTACCTATAACGTAAACACGGCCAGGCGGATGTTTGCCAATGCCAAAGCCTTTAACCAGCACCTGGAATATTGGTTTAGTTCTGAAGACAGACCCATCACTGATTTAAGTGAGATGTTTGCCGGAGCCACCTCCTTTAACAGAAACGTAGACAATTGGGAAGTTTCCACTGTCACTGATTTGAGCGGTATGTTCAAGGATGCTGAGGCCTTTAACCGCGATATCTCCGAATGGAATGTAGAAAGTGTTACTGATTTCTCCGGGATGTTCTCTGGCACTGCTGGTTTTAATCAGAATATTGGCAGCTGGAACGTCAGTGCCGCCACTACTTTGGTCAGTATGTTTGAAGCCGCTGCGGTCTTTGATCATGACATTTCAGGCTGGAATGTAGAGAACGTTACCGATATGGCCGCTATGTTCAAAAATGCCATGGCTTTTAATCAGCCGTTGAATGCCTGGAACATGAACAAAGTCACCTCGCTAGCCGGTATGTTCGAAGGAGCTGTTCTATTCAATCGGCCTTTGTCCGGCTGGAGCCTGTCTGTACTGGTGGATATCAATGCCCTGTTTAAAGGCGCCCAAGCCTTTGATCAGGATTTGTCTACCTGGACTACCACGAATGTGACCAACATGCGCGAGGCCTTTAGCGGAGCTGATGCTTTCAATCAGGACATTTCCGGCTGGAACGTAGCGAATGTAACTGATATGTCAGGCATGTTTAGTGAAGCCGATGCCTTTGATCAAAACCTGGGAGGCTGGGACATCGATATGGTGACGACCATGGCCAATATGTTCGATAATGCCGGCTTGAGTGATAATAATTACGATGCTACGCTCATTGCCTGGTCTGTAAAAAATGTGCAGAATGATGTAATGCTAGGGGCAGAGGGGGTAAAATATTGTGGGAGCACCACAGCCCGCCAGTCTTTGATCGATGATCACAGCTGGAGTTTTGTGGGTGATACTGCTGGTTGTGTAGCCAGTGTGGCTGTGACCGATGTGAGAGGCAATGAAGATGATGGTACGATTACCGTCATTCTGATGCTGAACGAAGCGGTTAACGGTGGTTTTTCTGTTGACCTGACCACAGTAGACGGTACGGCTACTGCGGGGGCGGACTATACAGCTCTCGCTGCCGAAACAATAACCTTTGCCGGAACAGCAGGAGAGGTACAAACTGTGGCAATCAATATTACGGAAGACACGGACAGTGAGGATGATGAAACTATTACAATCAACATTGGCAACCTGGTGACCGATGCCGGAAATGAAGTGACCATTGCAGAGAACGTAACGGCCACCATAGTCAATGACGATGACGAGTCAGCCTTTTTTATAATGACCTGGGAAACCACCACTACCGATGAAGAAATGATCATTCCGACTAATGGTGGTGGCAATGACTACAGAGTAGACTGGGGAGATGGTTTGGTAGATACTCACCAAACCGGTGATGCCACTCATACTTATGCCACGCCTGGTGTACATACCGTGAAAATCATTGGTGCCTTCCCATGGATATTCTTCTCAGAGCAAGACGAAGATGGGGGAGACCTGGGGCTGAAACTGCGCTCAATTGAACAATGGGGTACTAACCCATGGCAAACCATGGAAGGCGCATTTGAAGGTGCTTCCAACATGGTGATTAATGCTACCGATGCACCTGATCTTTCGCAGGTAATTCGTATGGATCAGATGTTCAGTGATTGTCATGCGCTTACCAATGAAGACTTTTCCAATTGGGATGTGAGCAATGTCCAGAATATGGAAGAACTCTTCATCCGCGCCAACAATTTCAATGGCAATATCAGTACCTGGAATACGGCTAACGTGATTAGCATGGAACGGATGTTCGAAGATGCCTTTATGTTTCAGGGAGATATCAGCAGTTGGAATGTTTCGAATGTGACCATTATGAGAGACATGTTTAAGCTCACGAATGATGCGGAAGACAATGGTGATATTCACCGATTCAATGGAGACATTACCGGTTGGGATGTCAGCAATGTAGTTGACTTTCATGGCATGTTCTATTCAAACGATGCCTTTAATCAGCCTATTGGCGTATGGGATGTATCGGCTGCAGAAGACATGGAAGAGATGTTTTTTGGAGCAGATGCCATCAATCAGCCACTAAATGATTGGGATGTTTCCAATGTGACCAACATGGCCGATATGTTCGATAATGCCGATGCTTTCAACCAACCGTTGGACCAGTGGGATGTATCTAATGTTACTGACATGACGGATATGTTCAAAAGTACTGATGCCTTCAATCAGGATATTTCAACCTGGGACGTGTCATCGGTCACTGACATGGCTGAGATGTTTGAAAATGCAAATGCTTTCAATCAGGACATTTCGGTTTGGGATGTTTCGAACGTCCGGGATATGGAACAGATGTTCAGAGGAGCTGATGTTTTCAATCAGAATATCTCGGTTTGGGATGTTTCCAATGTTACCAACCTTGAAGGTATGTTCGATGGCGCCCTGGCCTTCGACCAAAATCTGGGAACCTGGAACATGACCGGAGTGAATAACCTGAAAGACTTTTTTAATGAGTCTGGCATGTCTCAGGCCAGTTATGATGCTACACTAATAAGCTGGGCAGCACAGGCCATAGGCTCAGAGGAGTTAACTGTGGGGGCAGATGGATTATTCTATTGTGAAGGGTCAGAGGCCAGAACCTTTCTCGAAGATGAATATGACTGGAGCTTTAGCGGTGATAGTCAGGGTTGTATGGCTACAGTCACCATCTCAGATGGGGCCACCAATGAAGATGATGGTAACCTGTTTTTCCTGCTTGAGCTCGACAGAGAAGTGATCGGAGGGTTTTCGGTAGACCTGACTACTACCGATGGAACTGCAATGGCAGGGACCGACTATACAGCCCTCACGAACTTTACTGTGAACTTTGAGGGGCTGGCTGGTGAACAGAAAGCCATATTGATACCACTGACTGCTGATGCTACGGTAGAAGCAGATAAGACCTTTACCATTGTCATGTCAAACCTGGTTATTGGTGCCGGCAATAATGTGGACATCACGGACGAGGCCACAGGTACCATCATTGATGATGATGACCCCACGGCCTTTTTCATCACCAAATGGACCACAACCAGAGATGACTTTACAGTAACACTGCCTACATCAGGAGAAGGATACAACTACCGTGTAGATTGGGGCGATGGCGCAGTAGACACCAATGTGACCGGAGATACACAACACGTCTATGCCACCGCAGGAGAGTATACAGTAACGATTTTCGGGGCTTTTCCCAGGATATATACCTACTCCTTTGAATCCAGCCCTCCGCCTATTACCAGTATTGACCAATGGGGAAGCAATCCCTGGACCACAATGGAAGGTGCATTTGCAAGATTACCATTTGCCCTGACCATTAATGCCACTGATGTTCCTAACCTATCAAATGTAACGAGCATATCGGAAATGTTTTCAGACACCGATCTGGGCAACCCGGACCTTACTACCTGGGATGTTTCCAATGTAATCGATATGACAGGTCTTTTCAGCAGCAGCGACTTTAATGGAGACATTACTAGCTGGGACGTGAGCAATGTGACTGATATGTCAGGCATGTTTAGTTCCACTGGCAATTTCAATCAGGATATCTCAGGCTGGGATGTGTCAAATATTATCAGCATGGAATCTATGTTTAGTAATGCCGATGCCTTTAATATCGATATCTCTTCCTGGGATGTTTCGAACGTAACTTCAATGAAGGGGATGTTCCAATCTACCGATTTGTTTAATCAGCCACTGGAAGTCTGGGATGTCTCTAATGTTACAGATATGACGACCATGTTCAGTTCAGCAAAAGCCTTCAATCAACGACTTAACGGTTGGGATGTAAGTAGCGTAACCAAAATGCAGCTTATGTTCCAGCAAGCCGATGCTTTTAACCAGGATCTGAACGACTGGGATGTGAGCAATGTGGAGCTTTTTGATCATATGTTTAAGCAAACAGACCTCTTCAATGGTAACATCAGTAACTGGGATGTTTCGTCCGGCTCGGATTTTGAAGAAATGTTCCAGGAAACGAAAGCATTTAATCAGCCTATTGGTGACTGGAACCTGGCCAAAGCTACTCGTATCAGGCGCATGTTTCAGGAATCTGAAGCCTTCAATCAGCCACTCGATAACTGGAGATTTCCTATGCTCGAAGAATTAGAGCAGGTCTTTAGAAAGGCAGAAGTTTTTAATCAGGACCTGAATAACTGGGATGTAAGTGGCATCACAGACATGCAGGATCTATTTGAAGAAGCAGTTATGTTCAATGGTGATGTGAGCGACTGGGATGTGAGCAATGTGATTGATTTTAGTAGTGTCTTTAACGAAACACCTTTCAACCAGGACATCAGAGGCTGGGATGTAAGTAGCGGTGAAGACTTTGGCAGCATGTTCGATGAAGCAATCAACTTCAATCAGGACCTGAGTGGTTGGAACATGAGTAAGGCAAGCAATATTTCAGGTATGTTTGATGAAGCTGCTACTTTCGATCAGGACCTTTCCGAATGGGATCTGAGCAACGTGACGAACTTTAGTAGAATGGTCAAGTTGTCAGGGCTTTCGATTGAGAACTATGACGCACTTCTCATATCGCTGGCTGCCCAGGATCTGGTAGCCAATCAGGAATTTGATGTAGAAAACCTCCGTTACTGTGCCGGAGATGCTGCCCGACAAAGTCTGATCAATAAGGGTTGGGATTTCCGAAATGACGATACCAGCTGTACAGCCGAAGTAACCATAGCGGATATATCTGGTAATGAAGATGATGGTGTAATTAGAGTGACATTGGCATTGGATGGCAGGGTAGTTGGTGGATTTACAGTTGACGTAACTACAGCTGAGGGTACCGCCATGGCCGGAACAGATTTTTCTGGTACAGACACCCAAAACCTGAGTTTTGACGGGACTGCTGGTGAAATAAAGGAAATCTTTATCAGCCCAATCGCTGATATTGATGATGAAGAAGACGAAACTGTGCTCATCAGCATGAGCAACCTGGTGACGGGCGCGAACAATACTGTAACCATTACCGATGAGGGAATTGTAACTATTCTTGACGATGATAATGACCCACCGGTAGCTACAGGTACCAGTATTTCTGGCTTAGCGCAGGTAGGACAGACCCTCACTGGAAGTTATAGCTACTCAGATGATGAAAATGACCTTGAAAGTGGCACCACCTTCCAATGGTACACAGGCAATGATGCACCACCGGCAACCATATATAGTGGTACCACTCTGGAAGATTATGAGTTCCAGCTTCCTGCTGATCAGAGTGGTCAAAATGCCTTCCTGAATATTCTTGACAATGCTGTATACACCCAGGATTTCATCACCGGAAATTCTGACGACATTTCTGCTAACGTTGATGTGGTCTTTGGTTTGGGCATTGGCTTCGGGGCATACCCCATCAGCTATTATGATTCTGATGTGAATAACCTTGATGGCTTCGATTCCAAAAATGCTACGAAAATGGCATTGACAAGTCTTACGCCAACTGATCTGGCCACTATTGTTACTGGTGAGGATGTCATATCATTGATTGAAGGCGATGGCCTGACACTGGTTGAAAACAGAGTTGAACTGGCAGGTGGTGGAGATGGAGTAGGTCTGGTGATTGCTTTTGAGTTGACAGAGAGCCGTGGAAGCACAAGAGGACTCATTGAGATCGCTTCCGTAGATCAATCTAATCAGACGTTGACTGTTAATATATATATCGGCTCCACGGGCAATCAACTGGTACCCATCAGTGGTGCAACCAGTACTACGCTTACACTGACTGAAGACCTGATCGGTGAGAATGTTATTTTCGGAGTTACACCATCCAATATTGAAAGCACAGGTCTGGAAAGCACATCTGACCTGGTCGGCCCTGTTCAGGGGTTGCCGGTTATAAGCTTTGCAAATGCCGCTGCAAGTAACCCTGAATCCATTACCAATGTGAGTATTGAGGTGACTCAGGACATGGCGGGTTTGGTGCCTTCTTCTATTGACTATGCCATAACCGGTACAGCTTCAGGGGGAGGAACAGATTATACATTGGCCTCTGGTACGCTGAATTTCGGAGCGGGAGATGTCAGTAAGAATATTGATCTTACTGTTGTTGACGATGCTTTGATCGAGGAAGATGAGACCGTGATCATTACCTTATCCAACCCGCAGGAGTCTAGCCTGGGGACGCAAGCTGTATTTAGCTACACTATTGCGAATAATGATGCCCT
Source organism: Roseivirga sp. (assembly GCA_021404565.1). Taxonomy (GTDB): domain Bacteria; phylum Bacteroidota; class Bacteroidia; order Cytophagales; family Cyclobacteriaceae; genus Roseivirga. The sequence continues at coordinate 362,254 of JAAWWF010000004.1, forward strand.
CGTTACCATTGAAGATGTAAGTCAGTTTGAAGATGGAGAATCCTTTTTGGTCACCGCGACCCTGGAAGGAAATGTAACAGGTGGTTTTTCAGTAGATGTATCTACAGCCGATGGTACGGCCACCGTAGCAGACAATGACTATGATGCAGTTGCCGGACAAACCCTGAGCTTCAGCGGCACAGACGGTGAAACCCAAACTTTCGATATCAGTCCAGGATTCGATAGCAAACTCGAAGCTAATGAAACGTTTAGTGTTTACATAAGCAACCTGGCAGGTACAAATGCCACGGTGGTGATTTCGGATGAGGCCACGCTTACCATCACCAACGATGACACTGCGGCTATTACCATGGCCGATGCCTCAGGCAATGAAGGTGACGGGGCCATTACGCTAACGGCTACACTGGATAACGCTGTACAGGATGGGTTTACTGTAGAGGTTTCAACAGCAGATGGTACTGCTACGGTGGCCAATAGTGATTACACAGCCATCGCTGGTCAAACCCTGACTTTTACAGGCACAGTGGGAGAGACTCAAATTTTCACCGTAATTCCGACCAATGATTTGGTGATTGAGTCAGACGAAACACTGACAGTTAGCCTATCTGGCTTGAGTACTACATTGGGAGTAGATATCAGTGATGTTGCTACAGTCACTATTACGAATGACGATTTCAATAATGCACCTTCAGATATCAGCTTAAGCACCGGTAGCATCGCTGAGAACAATGCGCTCGATGCGACCATTGGCGCTTTAACTACCACAGACCTGGATGCGGGAGATACCCATAGTTATAGCCTGGTGGCCGGAACAGGAGATATTGACAATGCAGATTTTGTAATTGATGGCACTGATCTAAAGGTCAATAATGCATCTTTCAATTTTGAAGATCAGGCCATCTATAATATCAGACTGCAAACGGATGATGGTAAGGGAGGCACTTTTTCCAAAACTTTCACCATTAGTGTTACCAACACGAACGAAACCCCATTTGCCCTCAGCCTCAGCAATACAACCATTGATGAAGCTGATGAAGCACAGGAGGTTGGAGGATTTATGACCCTCGATCCGGATAACGGAGATACTTTCTCCTACGCACTGATTTCCGGCACCGGAGATACGGATAATGCCGAGTTCGAAATCAGTGGCGCCACGCTCCGAACGGCCGGATTAATCAATTTTGAAGCAGGGGCTACCCGCTCCATTTTGGTACGGGTAACGGATGGAGGAGGACTCACTTTTGACCAGACCTTTACCATAAATATCGAAGAGGTAGTGGTAGAACCCTTGAGAGAGTTCACTACCAATACTCCCGGAGCTGATGTCAAAAACGTGTTCTCGCCAAATGGAGATGGTGTAAATGAAACCTGGGTTATTGAAGATTTGCTCGATAACCCTATCAACGAAGTGAAGGTCTTTGCCCAGGGAGGTAAGCTCATCTATAGCAAGGTGAACTATCGAAACGACTGGGATGGCACTTTCAAAAACGAACCGGTACCTGATGGTACCTATTACTATGAGATCAACATCTATAATGGCGATCGCATCATTAAAGGCTTCCTTACCATTATCAGAAACCGATAAATCAATAAAGTCATGCAAAAGCAAATGAAAAATCTTTACGTAAAATTCGTAGCTATCTTCATCCTGACTTTGTTGGTCAGTGAAGTAAGAGCACAGCAAGTGCCCTTGTTCAATCAGTATTACTATGCTGGAAACATTGCCTACCCATCCAGCAATGTATTTGAAGAAAACCGGTATCTGCATCTGGTGTTCAGAGATCAGTTTGGAGGGTTAATCGGTTCTCCCAAAAACTTCGCGCTGTCTTATAATGGAGCAGTCAGAGGCAGAACGGCATTCAGTGCCAACATCACCACAGCCGATATTGGCTTTACCAGCCAGGTGAAAATCTCAGGCGGTATTGGGTATAAGCTCTTAGGGGAAGGTAATGACGGTTTGTCCTTGGGAACTCAGGTAGGGCTTTCCTTCTTCAGTCTTAATGAAGACAGGGTCAATCCTGAAAATCCGGTTGACAACGTGCTGATTGACTTGTTAGGGCAGAACGGAAGCTCTCTGAGTTTTGACTTCACAGCAAGTTATCGCAGAGGTAAATTGGGAATTGATATAGCCGTACCTACGGTGATTAACGAAAGCCTTTCAGACGATGCCTATATACAGATCAATGACGACAACGTACCGGATTTTATCGGTGGAGCTCGTTATGAATTCAGCATTAACCCGGACCTCACGTTTACTCCATATGTCGGGGTACGATTGAGAGAAACCATTGGTGCAGAGGTTGATGTAATGAGTGAGATACAATTCAGAGATAAATTCAGAGCCACTCTTGGATACCGCGATAATTATGGCGTAACCGCGGGAGTGGGAGTACAGTTACTGCCAAAACTCCTCTTTACCTATAACTACGATTTCGGGCAAAAGGACGCACCATTCCTGGCAGATGGTTTTAATGAGTTTGGGCTGCATCTCCAACTCAATAAAAAAGAAGACCGTGAGGATGCCTGCATTGCTGAAGGGAAGGCTGTGGTAGAGAAGATCATACAAGACAGAATCTTTGATGAAAACCTGGTGAACCCTGAAGACAAGGCCAATGCACTCTGCTACCTGAGTAGTCTGGAAGAAGGCAAGCGCAAGGAAATGAATCTGAAAGCCGAAGAAGCCTACAAGGCGCTTTTCCTTAAGATCAAACAGGAGGAAATGGACAAACAGGAGGCAGCACGTGTAGCTGCTTTAGCTGCAGAGAAAGAAAGAAAAGAAGCCGAAACAAAGGCAGAACTAGAACGTCCTGCCGAGATAGAGAGATTGAGACTGCGAGAATTGGATAGACTAGCCAGGCTGGAAGAAGAAAAGATTGAAAAGGCATTGTCTCTGGCTCAGGAATCTATCGCCTTTAACTCCGGGAGTGCTACGCTTACTGAAAGTTCCTTTGCCGCATTAGATGCTTTAGCGACACTAATGAAGGAGAATGCAGGAATATTGCTGAAACTATCAGGGTATACCGATAGTAGTGGTAATGCGGCAACCAACCTACGTCTATCAAAAGATCGTGCAGCCGCTGTAAAAAGCTATATCGTTTCTCAGGGTATTGCAGAAGGCAGATTGGAAGCTGAAGGCTATGGCATCAGTAATCCGCGGGCCGATAACAGTACGGCAGAAGGTAGAGCACTGAACAGGAGGGTAGAAATGGAAATTGTAAGAAATTAATCTTGATCAGGAAACCTGCTCTCAGACTCCTGATTAAATGACATGTTGATGGCTATTTGGTTGAGATATATAGTCAAGAGAAAGGTCGCCAGATGGGCGGCCTTTCGTCTTTTATTTAGCCGGCCTTTAAGTAATCGCTCGGAAGCTTTCCGAAGCGTTTTTATCGTGGACACTGTATTGATAACGCTAATTCAGCACATGTGATGATCAGAAACGAATAAACCTCCCTCAATACCAGAGAACAATTTGACATTCAGAACAAAAATCCCACGATTCAGAACAAAAAGAAGGACTGTATCACATTCATGGCTATGTTTGAGTCAAAGTCGTAATTACCTCTGGCGACATTCCCCATATACCACCTGGGTAATTCTGGGTAGCCTACTCCAAATAGTTCCTTTTGTCCGAAGCGGCAGAATCCTGGCTCCGGGCTAAATAATCCACAACCCCATTTCAGAACAAGAAACCTGTAGTTGAGAACATATTTTTTCATGCGACAATCACAGGACTAATTTTGCCTGCGAATGTCAAAACATCAAAAAAACGACAAACGCTATTATGGAATCCAAGGTTATAAAAGTGGTGAAATTGCTCACGTATGGAGTGGTTTTTATGATCATGCTCAATGCCGGATATGGTCAAAATCAAGAAGTTGGTTTCAATTCAGGTGACGCGGTTCTCTCTTCAAATAAGAGAGTATCAGGCGGAGACAATGATGTGATTGTTCCTATAGGACCTGTAGTGATGACTGTAGCAGAAACACTTACTACGATTGAGGCCTCCATGGCAATACCGGAGGTATGTGATGCAACACTTGACAGAGTAAGTATGGTAGCGGATATTTTCGCTGATGCAATCATTGAAGGCGCTGGAACCGTTACTTATCAAGCTAATACCAACATTACCGGTGTCCTTAGCTTCGATAAAGCTGAAGATCGATGGGTAGAGCTGAATAGTCTGCAGGATGATTTGTCTGGAAAAAACCGTTCAGTTTTTATGTGGGTAAAATCAGAGCTGGATGTTAAATCTAGCCGACAAGTACTTTTTGGAATGAACGCGGCCACGGGTTCCGGTAATGTTTCAAATTTGCTGATAGATAATAGTGGTGAAAACCTGGAGATATACGATGGTGGTAACTTTCAGTCAGCCTCATTTGATATGGGAGATGGTAAATGGCACTATGTGGGCTATACTTATGATCACAGCACCACAGAAACGGTGGTATATATAGACGGGATAGAAAACGATCGTTTTAATAATAAACAAGAGGCCTTAGTGGATACACGCTATTCACTAGGGCAGGAGTTTGATGGCACTACCACGCAATCCGACCATTTTAGTGGTGATATGGCTGAAATCTCTATTTGGGATGAGGTGTTGACAGTGGTTGAAATTCGCGAAGGCATGTCGGCAAAGATTGATAATGGACATACCAGGTATGCTAATCTGGTGGGGTATTACTCCGTTTTCGGGTCATGTACGGATGATATCAGTATGCTTACAGATCATTCAGGAAAAGGCAATCACGGGGTTATGCAGAACTTTACCGTTGACTTTAAAAATGTTCAGGCGATTACCGGGTTTAATTCCATTCACTGGTACGATAACTTAGTATGGAAAGAGGGTGGTACACAGGTAGCTACCGGAGGAGCATTTACAGCAAGCCTGGTTGTGGGTAATTATGAATTTATCGCTACCAGAGATTTTGTGGAAAGTAGTGATATCTGGAGTATGACGGCCTCTGGTGATGCAACGCCAGTAGACAACATCGCTGATGAGATCCTCTGTGAGGATGGCATGATTACACGATCAGTATCGATTAATCAGGTTACCTACCTGGATTTTGAAGAAACCGCGGATAACTATATCGAAGTTAACTCAGTAGCAGATGATTTAGTTGGTAAAAGCCGCTCCGTTTTTATGTGGGTGAATAAGGAAAGTAACATTGGCAGCGGTGACTTTGATGTGCTTTTTGGCTTGCAAAATACAGATGTAGAGGATGAAAGTCGCTTCTATATCAGGAGTACCGAAAAACTCGCTTTATGGGATGGAGACGACAGGATCAATTCTACTACTACCTTGGGAAATGATGTCTGGTATTTTGTAGGATATACCTATAACCATGCCACAGGAGAGGCTAAGATTTTTGTTAATGGTACGGAAGAGGACAGCGGTATTCTGGACATGCCGGTAACCGATGATTGGCTGGCTTCTTTTGGTATGAAGTATGATGACGATGGGCCCAATCGTTTCCTGGATGCCAAAATGGCCGAGATTACTATTTGGGACAAGGTTCTGGATGAATCAGAAATTACAAGCTTGATGGGGGCGCCAGCGCTTCATAATACTAGCAATCTGGTAGCTGCCTATGGTACCCTGTCTGGCATTGCAGATAACCGTCTTCGCGACCATACCTCATATGAGAATGATGGTTTGGCCTCTCATAGCTCCATCATAGTAAATGATTTGGAAGAATCTCTTCCCGATTATGACGCCAGTGTTTATCAGACCATTTCATGGAAAACAGGGGCAACCGAATTTGACGTGGATGCTGTAGGCAATATTGATGTACAGGAAGGAACCACTAATTATGTTGTTTCCTATGGTTCATCGTTTTTCCCAAAGACAGAGGAATTTTCAATTAGTTATACCGAGTTAATTCCCGCTCAGCCCGTTGATGTGACTGCAGCTACTGGCACCAGTGGCGTTTTCGGGGTGGAGGATATTCCCGGAGCCGTCTATCAGTGGTATGAAAAAAAAGAGGTGCTCATTCGAAAAGTAAATGGGGATGACGACTTTCCTGGTTTAAACCGCCCCACACTTACATACAGTAGTGTTATTTCTGAAGGTGAAAATCACATATATGTAGCTACTTCGCAAGGCTTGCTGGTTTCCGAAGATCAAGGTGAGACCTGGGACTTTAAACGAAAAGGCTTAGCCTCCGGGTTTAGTTTGTTTGAGATTAGAGACCTTGCTGTTGAAGGTGACGTTGTTCTGGTCACGGGCAACCTCGGTGTTGCTGTCTCTCTGGATAAAGGCAATACCTGGCGAACTACTTTGAATGAAGATTCGGGCCTGGTTACTGGTGATGTCGGAGATGTAGTGCAGGGGATGAATCGATGCTTTATACATGAGGGAATTCTCTATGCGACATCAAGAATTGGTAGGTTATTACAGTCTGCTGACGATGGTCGCACATGGACACGCATCACAAGATTAGGCAGTCTTTTTGGAAACACAAATGTCTTTGTGGATGGAGACTTACTAATGGGTACCACGGCAAATGCTACTAATGGTCCCGGAGTTTTTATTCCAGGCAAGACAATTATTCATCCAGGTGGGGACGCAGTACGTGTCACTGTAACTACTGAAGATTTTGGTCTGACGGATACAGACAGATGCACGGATGCACTGAAAATAGGAGACAGGTATTTGGTGGGGACCAATAAAGGTCTTTTCAGCTCAACTGATTTAGATAATTGGACACTGGCTTCAGAAATCGGTAGTAATTACATCAATCAATTACTCATTGAGAGCAACAAGGTATACGCATATAGTTTTAGTAAAGTATATCTCTCAGAGGATAATGGGCTCACCTGGACCATTCTTAAATCCGTGTCTGGTTCTAATTTCGATATAACAGGGGACAAAATATATGCTGTAAACTATCAGACATTATTTATTACTGCCGATCGCGAAACACTGAAGGATGATACCAATACATTGGCAGCCAATAGCATTCAAGGAGCTACTACACATGAGCTGAGCATTAACAACCTTACACTTGATCTCGATCAGTCTGAGTATTATGTTGAAGTGATCAAAGATAACTGTACCCGAACCTCAGATGTGGTAACTCTCACGGTAGTTGATGGTCCCTTTGTTACATCAGTTTCACCTGCAACGGGTACCACAGATATTGCCATCGATGTGTCTGCAGCCCTTACATTCAATACTAATGTATCGGCAGGTGCCGGAAACATCCGCATTGTGGAATATGATACTGATACCGAAAAACAGAGTTTTACAGTAGCTCAGACCAGTATAAGCGGTGCTGTACTCACCTTACCAGTCGCCAGCCTGGACAATAATACCAAGTACTATATTACCTTAGAAGCGGGCATAGTACAGGATAGCAATAGTAAAACGAACACAGCTGTTACAGATAGAGACCAGCATACCTTTACCACAGTGGCGGCAGGCAATGCGGATGTAACGCCCCCTGTTAAGCCAGCTGTAACCCATATCAGTGATGATACAGGGGTGAGTAGTACTGATGGCATTACCAGCGATCGTAATTTATTCATTTATGGTACAGCGGAGGCCAATGCTACAGTAGAGATATTCTCAGGCACAATCAAGGTAGGTACAGTTCAGGCAGATGCCAATGGCGACTGGACTCTGGATATAACAGGCTTCACCCTGACCCAAAGTACTTCGAATGTAACCGTTGAGGCCATCGATGCTGCTGGCAACCGCAGTGTAACCAGTGATATCTTCGTTTTAACCATTGACTTTAGCGCTCCGGTTAAGCCCGCTATTACCGGTATTAGTGATGATACAGGAGTGAGTAGTACTGATGGCATTACCAGTGATCGTAATTTGCTCGTTCATGGCAGAGCTGAAGCCGAAGCTACGGTAGATATCTTCTCAGGCACTTTTAAGGTGGGGAGCGTTCAGGCGGACGCCAATGGTGACTGGACGCTGGATATCACGGCTTTTAATCTCACTCAAAATACCTCCAATGTAACTGCCGAGGCCATTGATGCCGCAGGTAACAGAGGTTTAACCAGCGATATCTTTGTCTTAACCATTGACTACACAGCTCCTGCCAAACCGATTATTGTGGGGATTAGCGATGATACAGGCAGTAGTAATAGTGATGGTATTACCAGCGATCGCAATTTGCTCGTTCATGGAACGGCAGAAGTCGATGCCACCGTAGATATTTTTTCAGGCACTTTTAAGGTTGGTACTGTTCAGGCCGATGCGAATGGCGACTGGACCCTGGATATCACAGCTTTCAATCTGACTCAGAGCACCTCCAATGTAACAGCAGAGGCCATTGATGCTGCGGGAAATCGCGGATTTACCAGCGATATCTTTGTCTTGACTATTGATTTCACAGCGCCTGCCAAACCTGTGATTACCCATATCAGCGATGACACTGGAAGCAGTAGTGCTGATGGTATTACCAGCGATCGTAATCTGTTAATCCATGGTATCGCAGAGGCAGATGCCACGGTAGAGGTATTCTCTCCGGGGGGCTTGATCGGTACAGTTACAGCAGATGCTAACGGTGACTGGATGCTCGATATCTCTGCCTTTAACTTGCCACAGATAGTAGCCAGCACTACCGCAGAGGCGATAGATGTGGCTGGAAACCGTAGTGCTACCAGCGATGCTTTTGTGATCACCATAGATTTTACTGCTCCGGCCAAACCAGTGATTACACGCATTAGCGATGACACTGGCACCAGTGCTACAGATGGTATTACCAGTGATCGCAGGCTGCTGATACATGGAACAGCTGAGGCCGATGCTACGGTCGAAGTTTTCTCTCCTGGTGGCCTGATTGGCAGTGCTACGGCCGATGCCAATGGCGACTGGACGCTTGACATCACTGCCTTTAACCTACCTGAGATGGTATCGGGCACCACTGCGGAGGCCATTGATGTTGCCGGTAATCGCAGTGCTACCAGTGACTCCTTTGTCATCACCATAGACTTTACAAGCCCTGATGTTGTCATCAGTATTGATAATAATTCGGTATCAGGATATCTGATCAATGCTACTTTCAGCGAAGATGTAAGCGGGTTAGCCTTGGCCGATATAAGCGTGGCGGGAGGTACTGCCAGTGCGCTGAGCCAGGTGAGTGCAAATAGCTACACATTCCTTATTAATTCAACAGGTACGGTAGCAGATGTAAGTATTAATGCCAATGTAGTACAAGATATAGCCGGTAATGATAACACCGCTTCAAATCAATTGAGTCTCGGCTTTACCCCGGTATCTGCCCGGGAAGACTTTAGCAGTCTGCAAAAGACCGCAAGCGAAAATGTGAAGGTCAGGACCTATCCCAACCCGGCAAGCTCATGGCTGACCCTTGATCTGTCTGCTATTGAGGCCGAGAAGGTAGATGTGGTCTTTGTGAATACTTCGGGCGTAGCAGTGTTCAGCCAAAACGATTTTGAAGGAAATGAATTGAAAGTGGATATATCCGGCTATAAAAGTGGTATGTACCTGGTGCTTATATCTGCTGATGGTCTGCTTACCAAAAAGAAGGTCTTAGTAAGAAAGTAACCGAATAACTCTATAGGAGGTTTCGACTATAATATTTGTTGATGGCTATTTGGTTGAGGTATATAGTCAAGAGAAAGGTCGCCAGATGGGCGGCCTTCCGTCTTTTATTTAGCTGGCCTTTAAGTAATCGCCCGGAAGCTTTCCAAAACGCTCTCTGAAGAGCTTAGAGAAATAGCGGGAAGAGCTGAATCCTATATTTCTGGCTAACTCTGATACAGTTGAAACGGCATTTCTCTCTAGTGTCTCTCTGGCCATTTGAAGTCGTATTTCTCTCAAATAAACATTAGGAGAGTAGCCTGTAAACTTCTTGATTTTGCGATAAAAAGTCCGTTCACTTTCTCCCATTTTCTCAGCCAGGGATCCTATATTAAACTCGACCGAGGCCACGTTTTGTTCAACAAGTTGCCGAAGCTGTTTTAACCATTGATCTTGAGCAGAAAGGTCCGTTGTCGTTAATTCTTTATCTTCGGAGTTGGCTGATTCCAGCTTGCGAAGGAACGCTATCTTCAGCTGATTTTTAATGCGGGCTTTTAACTCTTCTAAAGAAAAAGGCTTGGTCAGATAGTCATCCACACCCAGTCTGAAAGCCTCCAGTTTGTCCTTTTCGGCACTTTTGGCGGTAAGCAATATCACCGGTAAATGCCTGGTTTTTTCATCAGACTTAACGAATTCCAGTAGTTGCATGCCGTCCATTCCCGGCATCATCAGATCTGTGATTACCAACTGAATGTCATGATCAGGTTGCCTGAGTTTTTCTAAAGCCTCGAGTCCATTAGCCGCTGCTAATAAATCAAACTGATTCTTCAGACTGGAGAGAATAAATGTTCGCAGGTCGGTGTGGTCTTCTACAACAAGAATGGTCCTTTTAGAAGGAATTAGTAGAGGGTAGTCCTCATAGGACTCATTTTGAGGAAGGGAGGTAGGTGAAACGAAATGCTCAATATACGGAAGTGATAGGGTAAAGGTGCTCCCTTGATTCAGCTGACTTTCTACCTGTAAGTCTCCATGCATTGCCTGTGCCAGTTCGTTACTCAGCGCCAGGCCAATTCCTGTACCTCCATCGGCCTTCTTGTTAGGATCTTTGGTCTGGAAAAACCGGTCAAAGACATAGGGGAGGTCTTCCTCAGATATGCCACTACCGCTATCTTTTACTGCTATATTAAGGTCTTCATTAGCATCCACCATCAATATCACCTCACCCTGCGAAGTGTGCCTCAGCGCATTGCTTATCAGGTTATTGATGATTTTTTCAGTCATCGTTGGGTCGAGTACCCATTCTATGTCCTCACTCAGGTTTGAAATTACATTCAGGTCAATCTTGCCGGCCTGCGCCTTGTGGTCAAAGTTATCCACAATGGATCTGATAAAAGTGTTCAGCTTAACCCTCGAGTAGCGGGGTTGTGCCACGCCATTTTCAAGCCTGGTCAGGTCGAGAATTTCGTTGACCAGCTTCTTAATCATTTCCGCATTTCTGTGGGCAAGCGACAGATCACTTCTTAGCTCAGTTTCCAGTACTTCTTTACCTATAGCTTTTTCCAAAGGGGCAAGAATCAGGCTCAGGGGTGTCTTTAGCTCATGAGAAATGTTAGCAAAGAAATTTGATTTAAGCTTATCAAGGCTTCGTAGTTCTTCTGCCTGCTCTTGGATTTCCCTGGTAGCCAGGTCTATCTCATTCTCCAGGGTATGCTGACGTTTTTTCAACAGTTGCTCTCTGTATCGCACGACCATCACCACCAGCCCCACTATGATTAGCCCGACTAAAGTCAAAAACCAACCGGTAAGATGGAAAGGACGTACTACAGTCAGCCCAAAGGCTTTGGTTGCAAACAGCTCACCATTAGCTCCTTGCGCTTTTACCAGCAGCCGATATTCACCATAGTGCAGACGGTTGATTCTGATCTCGGGCGATGCCGCATAGATCCATTCGTTCCCCAGGCTTTCAATTTTATAAGCAAAAGATTCAAGTTCTCGACTCAGGTAGTCCTGAATGCCAAACTTCAGTTCTAACCCAATATCCGAAGGCCTTAGTTGGAGCCTGGTTTCATTGCCCGAGATATAGTTGTAGTCAGAGTAGTCGCCACTTCTTGCTTTTTGAACCCGAACGGTTGAGAGCACAAGTACATCTTTTGCTGTAGCGGTCAGAGGGAAATCCCTGGGATGAAAGGAAGTAACACCGTTTAATCCTCCAAAATACAAGGTGCCATCAGGAGCTTGTGCATGGGAGGTAGTGTTGAACTCATTATGTGCCAAACCGTCTTCTTCTCTGAATATCTGTACCTGGCCGTTTTGCAGGTTAACCAAGCTCAGACCTGAATTACCAGGTACCCAAAGTCGTCCATAATCATCCTTATATACAGCATAAGCTGTATTATCTGCCAGTCCTCTGGAGACATCCCATCGGTCTGTTACCTGCCCGGATGCTGTATCGAATATGATCACACCCGAACGAGTGCCGAGGTAAAGCTTTCCGTCTCCGTAAGAATTGATATGAAGTATGTGTTCAGGGTTTCCAACTACCTCGGCTCTTAGCGGGTATTTATTAATAATACCCTTGTTTGGGTCCAGCAAATACAAGCCTTTGGCACTTCCTACCCAAATACTATCACTGGTAGCATGCAGATCATATATGTTTACACTGGCCAATTCTTCATAGCCGTTGTAGTCATCGAATTCCTGGTGAGTAGTGCTGCCTCGGTTAAAATAGGAGAGCCTGTTCTGCGCTATCCAGACTTTATCACCATGTTCCAGCATAGACCAATTCATTCTGACTTGCTCTATCCAATTACCTTGTTCATCTTTCTGAACTTCAGCGGGGGCAATACGGGCGAAACGCTGTGTACCTGGGGTAAAGGTGTATATGCGATCACCTTCAGTGGAAAAAAGCAGAGTTCCATCGGACAGCTCAGCAATGTCCATTCTTCTGAATTTGTAGAGTAATGATCCTTTCATCAATTGATCGGGAACCAGCAACTCGCTGGTTTTTCCATTTCGGGGATCAATAATGTAAGTTCCACCCAGACCGCTGACATAGACTGTTGAGTCGTTTGCAGGGTATATTCCACGACTGCCAAAGCCGGTCTCCCCGAATATGAAAAAATCTGTGAGCCAGGTATTAAATGGTACTTTGTCGTAGTTAAAGATGTGCACCTGTTTGTCAAAGGCTAACCACCAGTTGTTGTAATGATCAAAGTAAGGGTGGAAGGGATGTTTGTAGAAATCCACATCGGGATTTAATTGCGCCACCTCATTCAGGGCTGTATCATATACTACAAACAAAGTACCGGGTTTCCGGGCATAGATAAGGTCCTGTTGTGGGTTTATTCCGATGAACAGGGTTTCTTTCCATATATATTCTGGTCCTGGTTGAAACAGCTCATTGTTTTTATAGATATGTTGTTTATTCAGGTTTTCACGGTCCTTCTGCTCAAAAGAAAATAAGTTACTTTGGGAGTCTGACCCGATAATGATGAAGTTTTTATCAGGGTCTGAATCAAATGACCTCAGTTGTTTGCCTTGTCCGTCAATTAAAATGAATTCATTATCCAACTGAATCCAAACCCCTTTCACAGATGCATGAGCACTTTTTATCTGCCTGTTGCTGACGAAATATTCCCTTAACTGGCCTCGCTCATTGTATGCAAAAAGGCTCTTTTCGGTAATGACCCAAAGCATCTTCCTGTATGGGTCTGGAGAAATCCATTGGACTTTCTTGCCTTGTAATGCGGATAAATCTACCAGATCTGTCCACCATTGGCTGGTTTTAGTCTTGAGATCAAAGATTTGGACTTGATAACCTAATGGTATTTCCTCGTTGACATATCCGAGCCATAATCGTTGCTGATGATCTTCTGCAATGGCAGTAAAGACATTGTTCAGCAGATGCCCGTTGGCAACGCTAAAATTAGTAAATCTGGACCCATCGTAGAGATCAAGTCCATAACCTCCGGACATCCACATTCTATTTTGAGAACCCATGAAGAAAAGAGCTGTCGTACGGCTGCTAAGGCCATCTTCAACATCCAGCACTGTATGCCTCATGGTATGGTTTTGTGACCGAGCCATTGAAATACCCAACATAAAGAAGGTAATAAGCCATAGGATTCTGTAGCCCCACAGATATATATTCATGTAATGTCTGACGGTATAGATCATGATAGTATCCCAATACGAAGATGTACATCAAAATCTATTTTAAAAACCAGGACAGACTTTTATTGATGGCTATATCTTACCTGCAAATTGAGTGATCTTTTCAATGAGCTTTAGGTATTCCATAGGCCGGGAGTCAGTTGAATCTTTTGATGCCTCGAGGAACAAATTCCGGGCATTGGTCGTGTCGCCTTCTGCCAATGCAATGATACCCAGTTGATTATAAGTAGAAAGCCTGTCCGGGTAGAACTCCTGCCGTAACAGAAATATTGATCTGGCCTCTTTCAGTTGTTGCCTGGCAAAAAAGGTATAACCGATGGTACTCAAAGCTCCGGCTGATAAGGGACCATTAGGGAGTTTCCTTAGCCTTTTCAATTCTTCTATGGCAGCAACAATACTTTCAGCATCCGCCAGGGCAGGAATGCTCACCCGAATGTTAGTAGAATCTTCTGAGGCCATCCGGGCCAGGTAGTCGGTTCTGCGGGTATGAATATCCAGTTCTATTTCCACATCATGTGATAGCTGGGTTACACCGTTCTCCATTACCTTACTCCAAAAATCTCCCCCCTCAACCTCGAAATCCATTCTGTTGATGATGAGGGTTCCGCTGAAGTCAACCTGATCATTGGCCCAGAGATCTTTCGTCATAGGAGTGGGAGTGGAAAAATCAGCAGATATGGTTTTGGTAATGCCATTGATTGTCAGGTCACCGGAAAGGGTAAAGGTGCTGTCTTTATTGACGGTAACCTTATTGCTGGAAAAATGAATTTGTGGGAAATCCCTCACATTGAACCAACCGGGGCCTTCGGTCTGCAGGTCATCGTCTCTCATTTCAACACCTGTGTTGATGCTTTGAACATTGATAATCAATGAGACAGACAGTGATTCGGGAATTTCAGGGTTATAGAAAACCGTACCGTCAAAACTATCAAAACGACCCCTTACCGGGCTAAAACCAAAGTACTTGATCTTAAACCCGATATAGGAGTGCTGATCATCAATCAGAAAGTCATTTCCAATCAGATTGATGAGTTCAGACTGTTTTATGACGGGAGCTGTCCCCGTATCCATAGTTTCGGTTTGGGCTGAGTTACTACATCCCCAGAGAGAAATAATCAATATCATGAATAGCAAGCTCATGAACTTGGTTGACAGCAGGCTGCCGGATTCTAGGTTTTTCTTCATAACCCCGAATAAAGTTGATTGAATCAGAAGCGCTTGTTTTTGTGGCCAGTTTCAAATAATCGTGGCGAATGAATAACCTGTTCTGGAGCAAGAGCTTATCATGAACAACCTGTTTTTAACTCCGGAAGCCCAGGCCTCAGGCAATATTTAAAACTACAGGGCAAGTGGCACCTGTTACAGACTCCAGGACTTATATTTAAATTGCTTAGCTTCTTGATTTCTCGTAGTTGTGACCTCACTACTTGAATATAGGATAGTCTTGCTGATAGGGATGTCATTTTTGATAAGTCCTGCTTAACCCAATCAAATTCGCTTTTATCTGGAATATGGGCTTGCTCGGTCTTTTGAATAGACATGGGAAACAATTCGGAAATGTCCTTGTAAACTAACTCCTGCAGTGAATTCAGGGACTTGAGTTGTGAGGCCATCCAGGACTCATAATTCGTTCCAAAACTAGTTTTGGAACTATCTGAGCAAATGATCACTCGTTGCCCTGCTTCGGCAAAAAAAGCACCTGTGTTTTCAGCATTGGTATAAAAGCTTTTATCAGATTTCATGTAATTGAAAACGGCAAAGCCGGATGCTTCTAACAATTCTTTGAATTTAAGGGCTGTTTCCTGATCATGTTGAGTGTAAGACAGGAAAATCCTTTGCCCTACAGGACTTGATTGCCAGATATTTCTGAATTCATCGAAATTAATGTGATGAGAAGTATCTGATTTGACGCCCAACATGGCTCTTCTCATACCCTGATCGAATTCAGCAGTCCATTGTCCATATTGTTCTTCGGTCATCGTGTTCAAGTCTTTTTCGCTGAAAAACTCTCGATGTGGATGTCCACTTAGGCTTGCCAAAAAACGCTTTCTTAGCGGCTTTCCCAGTTTATAGCCTTCTTGACAGTCGTTGTATCGGTGAGACCATTGTATAAGTATGTCCATAATTGGGTCAAGTTGATCTACCATGTCTGGTGTTAAAAATGGGAATTCCTCGGTGAGGAGGTGCGCATTGATGTCATCGCATAAACCTTCCGAACCAGTTCCGGAAAATGTAAATGCACTGATGCTTATTGAGAGTATCATAAGCACCCAGAAGGAGTGTTTTTTTTTGAGTCTCATGTTTCTGATTTTTGGTTTACTCAAGTTATCGATCCAGGTACTCCATTTATTAAGCAGAAGAGATGGTTTCCTTCTCCACGATTTTAACTAAATAATGATACTCAAATGGCGAAGGATATAAGGAGATTGGCTAGTTTTTGGCTATAGAACAGACCTCTAAGAGAGCTGATAGAATGAATTTCCCTATGTTTTAACTCTCTTTGCGCTATATCACTGTTCCTCTATAAACTTTGACTAGGTCATAAAAACTTATTAAATTTCTTTTGACCCAAAACATTATAAGATAAGCGCAGCGAGACTAACTCGGAACTCTAAAGACTAAACCCCAGAGAAATGGCCATAGAACCCAAAGGCATCATTATTCATTCTATGAGTGAGTATATTACAAGAGACGCGCTTAAATGGCTCAGAAGATTTGACAAGGAAGCAAATACCTATGATGGTAAGCCGCTCGAAGAATTCTCTGAACAGCTTCATGCTCCCGAATGGCTCAGGCTCAGCAGGCTATCGGTTCATGGCTTTATTGCTCCTGATGGAGAATGGATAGAAGGATTGGCGGGGCCGGAAAAGGCAGCGCATGCCGGAAAGAGCCGGTTCGAAGAACTCAATGGCTTGAATAGCCACTTTCTGGGCTTTGAACTCCTCGTGCCGGGCTTGAATGACTATTCTCAGTTTATTGATAAAATCGACAACCAAAGCCCGTATTCCGAGGCTCAATTGAATACCGCAGTCAGCAAGTGCATAGAGTGGATGCAGACTTATAATATTGCCCTCACCAATATTGTTGGGCATTCCGATGTTTCGGGCGATGATGTGAGGGGAGAAGGCAAGGGGAAAAAGGATCCCGGCAAATCTTTCGACATGGAGGCCTTCAAAGGTAGAGTTAGCGCCAAATTTATGGATCCTTTCAGTTAGTTGTCAAAGGCTCGGGTTCCTAGATCGGAAGCAATCCTTTTTAAAGGAGAACCCAAGTAAGTTCCAAAACTGAAGACATTTAATAAGACCGGGCTGATTGAGTGGTAGCATCCAGATCAAAGGTCTAGACCCGATCAGGACCTCATGGCAGAAGACCCTGATCGACTCAAACGAATTAGTTATAGCCAGCTGGTATCTTTCTGGCCTTCGTTGCCTTTTCATAGGCATAGCCCATTTTCAGGAGTTTGTCCTCCTCAAAAGGTCTGGCAATAAAGGTAAGGCTTCTCGGCTGGCCGGTTGTCTGGTAGCCCATAGGTACGGTCAGGCAGGGGTAGTGGGCAGCTGCAGCAAATCCGGCACTAAAGTTATTAATAGACAGTACTGCGTCCAGGTTGTTCTCAGTCATAGGTACATCAAAGTATTTGATACCATTTTCGCGAATGGCCTTTCTCATAGCCACCAAAGAATCTCCCTCTACCTTTTCTGCGAGTATTCCTTCAAAAAGTCCCTGGCCATAAGGCATGGCGATAGCACTGTCACCGCGGTTAAATTCTACCAGATCGTTCATGCTGCCAAAGGGCACATTGGATGAGGCGTAATCCCGAAGATAGTCCACCATGTCGGCCTTCATATCGGCATTGAGCAGATTGCGAAAGCCCTGGAGTCTTGTATTCTCAGGGTCTATCTCTACAATGACACCACCAAGAGAGCTGATCTTTTCTACACTGAGTTTATAGAGTGAGTCGCCCATAAAGGCTTTTAGGGCACCAAAGCGCATGCCTTTGAGGTCTCCGCTATTCAGGTCTTCCCAGTACTTTACGTTTTTGGGATTATCTTTTGTGGCTCCATCCTTAGGATCTTCACCAGCCATGGCCGAGAGCAAAATGGCATTGTCAATTACACTGCGGGTCATGGGGCCGGGTGTATCCAGTGTGCTCGAAAGCGGTACAATTCCACCACGGCTTAAGACGCCTACCGTAGGCTTAAGTCCTACCAGTGAACTGGAGCTTGAAGGGGAGAGGATAGAACCGGATGTTTCTGTTCCCACCGCAACAGCACCATAGTTTGCTGCAATAGTAGAGCCACTGCCGGAGCTGGAGCCACCAGTGTCAAATTGTTTTCTTCCATAAGGGTTGAGGGTCTGGCCGCCAGCCGTACTGAAACCATTGGGGCAACCACTACAATAGAAATTGGCCCATTCGCTCAGGTTGGCTTTTCCCAGTATGATGCCACCATTCGCTTTTATTTGTTTTGTGATAAAAGCATCGCCTGCATTATTGTCGCGCAGGGCGTAGCTACCGGCAGTAGTCGGTTGACCTTCCATGCCGATATTATCTTTCAGAATTACCGGTATACCATAAATGGGATGATCGCTGTCAGTTCTGGCTTTATCCTTTTGGCGTGCCTCAGCAACAGCATTCGGATTCACCGAAATCATGTTATTCAGGTGTTTATCTCTGTCATTTTCGAATTTCACGATTCTGAAAAGATACCACTGGGTCAGCTCTTCATAGCTTAAGTTACCCGACTTGATCTCATCTTGTATGCCAGGAATATCCTGCTCCATAATAAGCGGTTTCAGTCGCTGGTAATCCTCTTCAGAGAAATAGGCGATCTGCTCCTGAATATCGGTCCACATATCATTTCGGTCCTTATAAGTGCTTTGAATACGCTTGTAACGCATTCTGCGGGAAGCATGATCCGCGTTTTCGGCAAGGTCTCCAGCCTGATCGTAGGGCACCCAGGGACTAATAACTGTTTTGGGTTCAGGTTTACAGGCAAAGGCCAGCAGTAGCAAAAGGAAGATTCCGTTTTTCATAGGTCTGTGTTAAGCTTATAACCGAACTATGGTTTATAGGTCGATGCTGCAAAGTTTGCACAAGAAGAGGCAAACATCACAGCCTAATTGTGCGGATGGTCAAAAGCTGATCTGAGCAAACATTGCTTACAATTCAAACGAGAATTATAGGCAGTTCAGCATTTTTTTAAGCACTCTGTCACACTGTCGGCCGCTTTGACTATAGTTTGATCAAATAAATGGAATTGGTCATGCCTGAAAACCAAGGTCAAACATTATAACTCAAAGTATGCATATGCTCAGGCAAAGCCTCATCACAATTCTTTGTCTTGTCCTTAGCCAAACAGTCTGCGGTCAGACCGGAGGCTTTATTCAGCTCAGGGGTCTGGTATTGGAAGAAAAGACAAACGAATTAGTCCCTTTCGCAACGGTAAGAATCAAAGGTGCTTCGGTCGGGACCATCACTGACCTAAAAGGTAGTTTCTCTTTTTGGGTGTCGGAAAGGTATAAGGCTGCGAGTATCATCTTTTCCAGTGTGGGGTATCTCAGCAGGGAAATGCAGGTAGCTCAGCTCAATCACGGTCAACTGAACCGAATAATCCTGAAGCCTGATACGCTGGACCTGGGCCGGGTGACAGTGGTGAGAGATAAGCAATTGAAACCGCTGGAGGTACTGAAGCGAGCCATCGCCCGAATCCCTGACAATTACCAGGATCAAACGATACTGTATGATGCCTACTATCGGGAGCGAATTCTGGAGAACGGAGCTGTGATTAAGTATGCTGATGCAGCCGTCACCTTTCAACAAAGCCCATATGATGGAAAGAGGTACAACCAAAAACTCGGTTGGGGGCCTGAGTGGAAATCATCAGAAAGATATGGTACCTGGCTGGCAAGTTATAGGGGACTGGGCAGGGCCAAGGACCGCCTTCACGATCATTTTGGGCATAAGACTTCAAAGAAGGACCTGGTTAGCATTCATCAGGCCCGCATTAGCCAAAATAACACGAAAGAACGCCTGCAAGCCAATATCGAGGCGGGACCCCTGGGAACACTGAGTAAGGATCTGGTGAAATATCTCGCCCACTTTATGGACCATAAGAATTTTAAAGATTATGTCTTTGAGTTATTGGAGATCCCCGACAAAACGGGAGGCTGGGACTATATGCTCAAGTTTGAACCCAAAAAAGCCCCGAGACCATTGGAGGAGATTCTGGCCTCGACAGGCCGAACCAGCCGCATGTACATCCTCAGCGGAGAAATCTACATTGATAAGACCTCTTTTGTGATTAAGAAAATGAATTATCGGGTAGGACAGAAACACAGAAGACATATCTGCAACCTGCAGCGAATGAGCATCAAACACTATGGTTATCAGGTAGATGTGGATTATATGCAGCACCAGGGTAGGTGGCAGATGAAGCAAATCAAAAGGGTGGATGAGTTTATCTTCAAGGATACGATCAGTCAGAAGAACACTCCATACTCGGCCATTTCTGAAATATTTGTAACACAGCCCAGGTCTGAAATCTTACCCATTCCCGAATCGGACAATTACAGAAACCTGAACCATAATTCGCTACAGTCATATGAAGCGGCATACAATGCTGGTTTTTGGAAAGATTATGAGAACAAAGTGCCCCAGGCCAAACTGAGTTCTATTCTCGAAGTTGATGAGTATCAACGCTCGAACCTCGAGAGACAGTTTGCCCGAATGAAGATACGGAACCCGAATGTGGTAGCCCCCGTGGCAAAGGGAAATCCCGATGGACCCGATATCCGGGAGTTTTTGGAGACTGAAGGCAATTTTGCTGAGGACTACTTTGGGCCTTTGGAGAAAATACAGTTTGACCTGTTGATAGAATTCGATACGACCCAGCGGTATCCGCCTGAAAGAGATTCGGTTGAACAACAAAGCTATGATCGATGGTCTGATTTTAAAAAATCCAGGCGAGGACACTTATATCAGATTTGGGAGCAGAAAGCAACAGTGGTTGAGGGCGCAAAGGTAGATGTTTCTCTTATTTTCATGGGTAAAGACAAAGACCGCTGGTTGAAAGAGCGACCTGCCCTTGTTTCGTTATCATCTGAAAAACCCGGTATTCAGATGAAGTATGACCCGGCATTGATGCCCTTACTCAATAGGGGAATGATTCTGGTCTATGTCCACTTAAAAGGCCTCCGTGGCTCTGGAAAGAAGGTTCAGTGGAAAAACAGGCTCAAGTCAGTGGATGAGCTGATTGGTGCTTTAACACACCTTAAAGACAATGCCCTGGCACATCCTGAAAAGATCTTTGTACAAGGGACAGGAGTTGCCGGTGGAATTGTGGCCAGTGCGATTAACAAGGAACCGGAGCTTCTTGCAGGCGCCTTTCTAAGCTCAGCCGAACTCGACCCTATGGCCAACACAGATAAAGTACCAGGAGGAAAAGCGCTTGAAACTCTGAAAGCATTTTCGCCCCATGGGCATATCAAGGTGCAGGCATATCCGAACATAGCTTTTTTTACTACTCAGGATGATCCTGTCTTTTGGCAATCCGTCAGAATGATGGCCAGACTACGAGCACATAATAAAGGGAGCAGTACACTTTTACTCAAGGTACTCACGGGCTCACAAATCGGAAACCCTGCATACCTGACTCAGGCCCTGGAATTTGAAACTTATAAATACGCCTTGCTCTTTCAATGGATTGATGATGTTAGCCTTCTTAACAAGCGTAGATACGCAAAGTGATCGGAAGGAGGATAACAGGGATAGAAAGAGGCCTTAAGCAAGAGAAAGTCCTTCGCACTTCAACCTCAAATTGATAGCATTTCAAGCATTTAGCACGGTTGTGATGCTGATTTATGGCAGGCATTAAAGTCCTTGTTTCTGAAAACTCAACAACAACATTGAAAGTCACTTTTATGAAAACAGAAAGAATTCACTCACTCGATGCCCTCCGGGCGGTCATGATGATGCTGGGGATTGTGCTACACGCCACAGAACCCTATAGCCTGGGAGACGATGTTTTCTGGCCTAAAGATCCGAATGCCAGAGGACTATCTCTCAATTTTATCTTCGGCATTATCCATATTTTCCGAATGCCCATTTTCTTCCTCATAGCCGGTTTCTTTGGGGCGTTGCTTTTTTATGAGCGAGGTCCGGGGCTTATGATCAAAAACAGGCTATCAAGAATTGTGATGCCCTTTATCGTCTTTCTCTTGCTGCTTCATCCTTTGATTACCACATGCTTTAGTTATATGTCAGATGTATTTAAGGATAGCGTATCTCCTGCGGTTACCACGCTTACTACATTTCCACAAATCACTTATCATCTCTGGTTTTTATACTACCTCATCTTTATTACTGCTTTTTCATTTCTTTTGGCCTCGCTGTTCAGGAGAGTACCGGCATTTACAGCAAGAATTACACGCTCCTTTGAATGGTTTATGTGGAGAAGGTTCCTGTTTATCCCACTTTTCTCAATCATTATTTTTCTCATGCTGGTATGGATGTGGGACACCTGGGCGACAACGAGTGTTTTATTCACTCCCGATGTCAAAGTCATGCTGTTTTACAGCATCTTCTATTTCCTGGGCTGGGTATTGTTTAAGTCAAAACACCTGCTTACCGGTATGATGCGCGGTGACTGGCTTTTCCTCAGTGCTGCTGTATTGATTTTTACACTCAGGTTCTTTTTCAGGTCTTATGTAGATGATGTACTCTACGGGGCCCTGAACGCCATCATTATCTGGTTCTTTGTCTTTGGTATTACAGGGCTTTTTGTACGATATGCCAGTGGCAATTCTCCTCGGATGCGCTACATATCAGATGCATCCTATTGGGTTTACCTGATCCATTTGCCTTTAGTAGCTATATTTTCTGCCCTGATGGTGGACTGGCATTTACCAGCCTTTGTCAAGTTTCTGTTGGTAAGTCTCTTTACTACGGTAGCTTGTTTTACTTCATATCACTATCTGGTCAGAGGTAGCTTTATTGGTAAGTTTCTGAATGGAAGGAAATATCCTTTAAGAGGGTAGAAAGCCAATGGTCAGGCAGATTGAGATTTAAGCCACTTTCTGAATTCAGAGGCTTTGGCTCTGCTGATAACGATGGCATCAGCCTGACCATTCACCTGCTTCAGGCTGGCTTCGATTTTTCCGTGATTCAGCGGTTTAATCGATTTTACCAGACCGTGATGCAAAATCGTTTGCCTGTTGGCCCTGAAGAAACGGGAGGGGTCCAGATTTTTCATGAGTGCATCCAGAGATTCGGTATAAACAAGTTTTCGTTCTTCATTGGTGATGATCACTACTGATCCTGAATCACTGACCGCACATTGGATGTCTGACTGCGGCACTAAATGACGCACCTTTCCCAGCGATATCTGAATAGGTTTTTCGTAACCTGTATCTTCTTGACCGGTTTGATGAGAATTTGCCCCCTTCTTCCAGTTATTATAAAAGTAGATTCCCGTATCTATGGATGAAAAGAAAAAGGTAACGGAAACCACACTTACATTGATCAGCATAAGATCCTCAAAGCTATAAAAACCGCCATAAATAAAGTAGGTGATGGAGATGACCAGTGCATTTACCGAAATGATAATATAGGCCAACTGTAGCGACAGTTGAGTAGCAAGCCTTTTGCCAACCCCTGTAGACCAGTCCATTCTTTTGTCGAGGACTCTGGCAATCCAGCGAGTACCCTTCAAAAAAACAAATGCACCAATCAGGGCATTGAAGTATTCTTCTAGGCTCAAAGAAATCAATGGACGCTGGTATTTGTAATCGAATACTGCATTGATGAGAGAGTTGGCAACAATGCCCAGTAAAAGTATGCTAATCCATTGCCAGCGAAAGATGCGTTTGAACAAAGAAGGTTTCTCTGATCTCTCATCCTTATTCTGACCCAAAAGGAGGGGGATAGTTTTAACAGACATGAATCCTGAGGTTTAGAAGGTTTAGACTTTGTCTAAAGATTCAATATCCGAGGCAAGGATGCATGGTTAACTCTTTTTTTTAAGACCCTGAAGGCATAAAACCCTGAGTATATATCGACTGAATGGCGAATTTCAGCTCAAATGGTCCATCAAATAGGAACCCTGGTAATAATAGACCACTCAAGCTCATCTGCCTATGGGGTTTTACAAAGGCCTTGTGAATGGAATAGGTCACAGGTTTATCCGATGCACCCGGCTTTAGTCCACCTTTGCCAGGGTATTGATGGTAATATGGGGCCAGGTGATCAGGCCGGGTTTCCCATTAAACTTTCGGTGGAATTCGATACCTACGTTTTGTGAGTATTGCAGCTGCTGAAAGTTCTCTCCTGACATGGGCAATTTTACCGTCTCCAACCAAAAATCACTATAGGCGCTGGTCGCGTTGGCATGCGTTTTTATGAATGGAATATTGTCAACACTACCCTCATTTTCTGAGCTTAAGGCAATATGTGTACTGTCCAGAACCTCCAGGCCTTTGTTGTCTCTTATGAGGTTATCATTAGGATTGAAGACATCGAAAATCTTTGAAGGTTCTTTAATCACAATATCCTGAACCGTCAACCTTTGCTGCTCACTGTTAAATTGAGAAAAAAAGCCTTTTGGAGCACCTTGTCGGTCTTCCTCTGAGGGCAAAGATGATATTTTACCAATGGTGGGTTCTCCTTGTGAATGATCCACAGAACCCAAAATCAGGATAGAATTACCATGTGGAATGGTACCGCTTCGGGCAACACGGTAAGGGGGAGAGATGAGCTCTCCAGAGTCTGTTTTGATGTCATTCATGTAGAGAAACATCCCGTTTTCAACATGAATAAGTTCTTTGGTATCAAAGTCGTGGATGCGCTGTTCGTATTCGAGGGCTCCGATATTTTGGATCAAATCACCGCCTTTGTTTTCGACTGCAGCATCCACCGCCTTGAATGTGAGGATTTCGGTATAGTTCTGAACGATTAATTTGAAACCTGTTTCTCCCGGTGCAGGTACAGAAATCAAACTCCAGCCTTTGACGCCTTTCCAGGTACCGATAAGACCTTCTAATTCGCCAAATGAAGGTGCTATGCTTGATGATGTCATTGTCATTTTGTTATATGAGATGGTGGAGTTTTTAATTAATTGTTTGCGTCAATGAGTAAATAGAGGTACGTGTCAATACCATCAAACACCATGGATAAGTCACTGATATTCAGATCGCCAGGTAAGTCTTCTATGATGAGCTTACCACACTTGGCTTGTCCGTAATATTGATCGCCCTCTTTGTCAACCGGATGGTCAGCCGGATCATAGCTGTATACCTGATAGAAGCTTGCCGGATCTGTTTTCGGAACTACTTCCTGATCACCATCGGCTCCATATCTACCAAAGTAGAGTACATTGTTACTGCCTTTTTTGAAAGCATAAAACACATAGGCAGGCAATGACAATTGGTAATGATTACTATCATAAGTCATGGTCCAGCGGTTCCAGTCAGTGTCAGCGGGAAAGGCTTTTAACCCGAACCAATCACGGGTGATACCATTAGGAGTGAAGCTCCCGGTTTTGTCTTTTAAAATGAATTGGTAAAGATGCTCTGGTGTACCGGCTTTTTGCATGTACACGTGGTAATTGTTGGGAATGGGTAGAATTGGTTCCCCTTTTTCTTTATCCTTAATACCCACAACTTCTTCAAAATTTGGGGTGCTGAGCATCGCAATCTTCTGAGTGTTTTGTGCTGCACTCAATCCCTCGATACTCAGGGTGAAATCTTCTTCGAATACGTATGATCCATCTTTGAGCAGAAATTGATACAGTTGATTCGGAGTGTCCTTTTTGAAGCAATACATACGTGTCGATTTTCGATCATCGAGCATGCCCCAACGTGTCCAGTCACAGTCGCTCGGTGCGTTCAGAACATCTATTGAGGTTTCGGTGACTTTTAATCTGTCGCCCTCCTTAATCGCTTTTTTAATTAAAGGCATAATGTTCTTGTTAAATGGTTTTTGAATGTACTTTAGTCAGTTGCTTAGTGCAGAGGTATTAAGTCTGCTGTAGCAGCGGATTAATCTTTGTATTTACATCGCCTCTTTCCCTGGAATTCACATATATCCGGGGCAGTGAATGGAAGTCCAAGAAGGTCGAAGTAGTTTTGGCCGAGTGCAATATTTCTGAATGCCTCATCACTCATTTCACAATTGATGCGACTGGTTACTTCCACTGCTTCCTCGTAAGTCTCATACTTCTTACCTTTTCTTGAAGCCACAAAGTCAGTACCGGTTATAAATCGGGTAGGGTAGGCATTGATAAAAGTCAGGTACTTATCGCGCTTGTCTTTGTATTTGAAGACGTTGTTCCAAAGTACATCCCAGGAGAGATCCAGGGTGAGGTTAGGATGTTTGCCCAAAAGCCTCTTCAGAATGTCAATATGCTCGTCAGCTCCAATCTTTGTTAATTCTTTTGACAGGCCCATATGCGACCAGACAATCTTGTTGTCAGTATACCTTTCAAGCACATCTTCCATCAAGTACAGGTATTTGGTAGTCATATTGGTAGTGTCGTTGCCGATATCTGAATGAATGTTGATGGGCATATCTCTATTGCGCAGTATTTCCATAAAAGGCGCCCAGTCTTTGATGTTTTCAAGGTTAGCACCGTATTGCATGTTTGGAAATAAGGCTTGCTTTACAAGGTTTACCTCACCCATCCACTTGAATTGTTCTGGATATTCCCTGTCCAACAGGGCTATGTATTCTGTAATCCGCTCCGGATTGGCCAGGTCGGGGAAAGTCATGGACAGCACCAGGTTGAGCTTGTCTTCACCTTCAAAAGGGTCTTTTATCTTTTTAATCGAATTGGGACCCTGGTATTCCAAATAATTAGCGGCATTTACGAAGTCATTCCGCAAGCTTGGTGTAACGGCAGTGCCCGGACAATCCAGGTAGTAGGCACAGTCACCATTGCTGGGTAGCGTCTGGCCTATGCCATAGGCATTTATAAAATGGACTCCCGACTTGTTGAAATAGGTCATCAACTCCGCAAATGGAATAACATTCCCACCAAAGGGCCGGAAATGATTGTGTGAATCTACTTTCGACCAATAGCCCTCACGCTTGCGGTTATAGCACTGGGCATCTTCGCCATATAATTCTTCGAAGGATTGCTTCTTTTGAGCCAGAGCCGGACCACTTAAAACGATAAAGATCAACAGGGTCAAAAAGGCTCTTGATGTGTATCTGAAGTCAGAAACTAACAGTAGGATTATTCTAGAAAAAAAATGCATATAGCTTAATATAGTGTTTTACTAAAAGTAGCGAGAATACACAGGATTTGATAAAAAGTGGGTGTTAATTATTGAGGTATCTTGAATCGTTATGGGAAGAGTGAGGTTTGCGGGCTATCCGGGAGAATTGGCAAGATGACAGCCTACCAAAATGGTTGGGTAACCTTTAGACAATCCGTGACTGGTTAATACCAGGTGTGTATAAACAAAAAAAGCCCAGTCAGATGACTGAGCTTTTAAGCGGAACGGACGGGACTCGAACCCGCGACCTCCTGCGTGACAGGCAGGCATTCTAACCAGCTGAACTACCGCTCCAAAATGTCTTTGTGTTTCCCTTTCGTTTAAGGTGATGCAAAAGTAGTAGGTTGATCTTTATTTGCAAACAGCTGGGACAAAAAAAACACCTTTCTTTTCAAATAATTTTCATCCTGCTTTTGGTGATAAATATCAAGCCCACGCGTGACGGTGGTCATAAGTTCTCAGTAAGTCTTATGCTAAATTTATTAAGCCAGCTAATAAATGGCTGAGCTTGAAATGTTTACTAAAAATAAGACCATGAGAAGAGATAGAAACCCAAGTTGGAGAAGAGTCAAAAGTGGACCTTTTCACAGAATAGGAGATAGCTATGGCCATTTCTTTAATACCGAACATTTTATGGGGCGTTTTCCTTTTGACGACCCCTGGCTGGTACCCACACCTCCGGCCAATCTTAAAAAAGATGAAGATGTGTATGAAGTACAGGTGGCATTGCCTGGCTTTAAGCGTAATGAAATAACCATAGAGGTGAATGGGGATATACTCCATATAGAAGCTGCCAGGGACGAGGAGTACAAGGATGAGTTTCTGGCCAAAGAGATTCACTTTGACACGGTCACCCGGAATTTTCACCTGGCCGGGAATGTAAAGAAAGACAATATTGAGGCTTCATTTGAGGACGGAATTTTGAAAGTAAGACTGCCTCACAATGGAGAGAAGGAGGTAGGTGATAAACGATCAATCAAAGTCCAATAATGAGGTGTTATGGAAGATGGATATAGCATACTCGTACCCACTGACTTCTCCGGGGCCGCTGATAAGGCACTGGAGGCGGGTATCAACCTGGCCAGATTAAGTAAAGCAAAACTCGATGTCCTGCATATTGAGGATGTTCCGGCTGATTGGGTTTCAATCGTAGAAAACGCAGATAGAAACTTGTACCTGAGCATTAATCAAAGGCTTGACAGAATCAAGGATCACCTGGCAGAAAGGACGCAACATGTAAGAGATGCCAGTGTGGAAGTGGACGACTTTCTGGAGTTTAACAAGGGGCACCGTGCCATCCTGGGGCATGCCGAGAACCGTGAGAATGACCTGATCGTTATGGGGGCTCATGGTATTGGCGGCATCCAGGGCCTGATGATTGGCTCTTACACCCGTAGAATACTCCATTCCAGCCATAAGCCCATTTTGGTGACTAAGCAAGCCGACCCGCCTTTCTGGCCTAAGAAGATGGTGTTTGTATCAGATTTTGCTGAAAAGCATAAGAACCGCTTTCTGGTAGTAATTGACTTTGTGCAAAAAATGGGCCTGGAGCTTCACCTGCTTTCTATCAACACGCCTATGATTTTTAAGGGTACTGCAGAGATGGAAGAACGAATGGGGAAGTATCTGGCACTCGCCCCGGAGGGGTTTATCTCCAAAGCCAGTACTTATAATCACATCCATTTTGAGGATGCTTTAAAAGAGTATTGCCATAAATACGATATCGACCTGGTCTCCATGATCAGTTACAATAAGCGACATGCCTGGCGTGTACTGGGCAGCAGTATTCAGGGTATTATCAATCACCTCAATATTCCAGTGCTGGCCATACCAGAGCGCTGATTACGAATGCAGTGGATGGGGGACTCCGTTGATTCTCCCATCCGCCATTTCGATAATTCTGTCAGTCTTATTCGCAAAATCCAGGTCATGAGTCACCACGAGCATTGACATATGTTTTTCAATGCTCAACTGCTTGAGAATGTCAAATACATTTTCCGAGTTCTTACTATCGAGATTACCCGTGGGCTCGTCTCCCATGATAATAGTCGGCTCATTAATCAGGGCTCTGGCAATCGCTACGCGCTGTTTTTCACCACCAGATATTCTGCTGGCTTTTTGGTCGGCCAGGTATCCGATATCCAGTAAATCCAGCTTCTCTTCAGCGTCAAGTTTAATTTGACGAGGCGATTTGATACCGAGTTTCCTGGCGGGTAACATTACATTCTCAATCACAGAAAATTCAGGTAGCAGATAGTGAAACTGAAAAACGAAACCAATATGCTGGTTTCGGATGACCGATAGTGCCTTATTTGACTGTCCGCTCACCAGTTGATCGCTAAGCCACAATTCTCCCTCATAGTCTGTATCCATGGTCGAGAGTATATATAGTAGGGTGGACTTACCACAACCTGACTTGCCCATAATGGAGACAAACTCTCCCTTTTCAATGCCAAAGCTAATGTCCTTCAGTACATGGAAATCCACCGGCTCTCTGAAGTGTTTATTGATGCCCCGGGCTTCAAGGATATAGGGTGATGTCTGTGTCATTGTCCGCGAATTATGTCAACAGGATCAATTTTCTTAGCCTTGGATGCCGGTAAGTACCCGGCAAAGAAGGTGGCCAGCAAGGCAAACACAATGCCTATGATATAGAAATTGGGATCATGGTTTACCGGCATTGTTTTGATGGTAGGCAGCGCATCCGTTTCGAACGGAATCTGCTCGATACCTTTAGACAGCAGGTAGCCGATAAACAGCCCTAAAGCACCGCCAATGGTGCCGATAAGAATGGCCTGGCTGATAAAGATCATCTTGACATCCGTCCCTGAAAAACCTGTGGCCTTGAGGATGGCAATGTCATTCATCTTTTCATAGATCATCATGTTCAGGATATTATAGATGCCAAAGCCGGCCACAATAAGCAAGGTAACCGATACGGCATAGGTGATCAGGTTACGAATGTCTGTACCTGCCTCAAATTGAGCATTGGCCGTTTTTATATCCACGGCTGTCAGGTCAAATTGCCGGGCGAGCTCCTTGGCCATGCCGGGTGCTAATTCCATATCAAAGAGCTTCACATTGATATCTGAGATATAGTTCTTGCCTTCTCCTAAAATCCGTTGTGCGGTAGAGAGATTGACATAGCTCTGTACATTGTCGATATCCGCCAGTCCACTTTGATATAGCCCCACAATTTTCAGTGGGAAGAGCCCTCCGTTGACCGAGCTTATTTGAATGCGATCGCCCACCTTCAAAGACATTTTATCGGCTACGCCCGCGCCCAGAATAATGCCGTTGCTGTTTCTGGCAAGGCTCTGAGCATCTCCCTCGACTATATAATCACTCATATTAAAGAGTCGAACCTCTTCCATAATATCACCACCAAAGACCAGACCGTTGAGCTTAATAGAACCTGCCAGGTAGAAAACCTGTGCCTGCACCTGGGGAATCGCCCCGCGCACCTCAGGGTTATCTCTGAGCTGCCCCAGGATTGGTAGCGCATTGTGGAGCCTTACCTGGCTTTGTTTAGGCTTGACAGACCGAATAAGGTTAAAGCCTTCGGCAAATTCGGCCGCCAGATCGATAGGCTGCTGCTCACTGGGAGCAATTTCGTTGTAAAGATGAATATGAGGAGTCCTGTTCAGAATAAGCCCATCAAGCAGGCCGTTAAGCCCTGTCATAAAGCTGGCCAGGGTAATGAAGGTGCCAATACCAAAGGTGACTCCCAGGGCGGCAATAGACGACTGCTTCTTGCGTGAGAGCAGGTGTGTTTTGGAAATACCGAGTATGACAGACCAGTTCATTGTTCAGGAAGGTAAAGGTTGGTGCTTGCTTCAATGCCGGATAGGATCTCCACTTTATCCAGGTTAACCAGACCTGTGGTTACTGATACCAGCCCCTCATTTGTTCTTACCTGTTGTTGATCAGTTAGGTATTTTCGAGGAATAACCAATGCATTCTCTTTAGCACTGATCACAATATTGGCTTCTCCTGACAGACCCGCAAACAGCCGTTCAGGAGGATTTTCAAAGACAGCTTCCACCATAAACGTCTGCGTACTCTCATCCTTGATGGGGTGAATTCTGGTGACCCCGGCTTTAAAGCTTTTTCCCGGATAGGCATCTAAGGCAATCAGTACTGTTTGCCCGGTTTGTACCCGGGCAATATCCACCTCATCAATCAGCATTTCTATATTAAAATCGGAGGCGCTTCCTATCATAGCCAGTGGTTCCTGTAAGGTCACAATCTCTCCCGGCTCTTTTAATAGCTCGTAGACTTTTCCGTTAATACGGCTGTTTACCGTATAGTCCCTGGCATTGGTGATGGCATTCTGGTAGTTATTCTGAGCCTGTTGCAATTGGTTGTCCAGGTCACTTTGGGTGCGTTTCAAGCGATTTTTAAGCAATTTCACATTGGCTGAAGAGGTTTCATAAACTAGCTTTTTGGCATCATAGTCGTTTTGAGTACCAATGTTCTTCTTCCACAGATTCTGCTGCTTGACAAAGTTGATGGAGTCGTTTTCAAGTTTCAGGATCGCTATGCTGATTTCCTCCTCAAGCTCATTGATGAAGTTTGAGGCACCATTTAAGTTCTGCTGGGCCTGCTCAAGAGTCAGTGCCGCATTCTGCCGACTGAGCTCTGGTGAGGTATTCACAATCTGCATCAATTCAGCCGTTTTATCAATGGGGTCACCTTCTTCCACAGAGATGCTTTCAATCAGACCACTTACTGAAGCATAAGCAAAGTAGGCACTATCAGGCCTGATGGTGAGTGAGGCATAGACGGACTCTGTAACTGTGGTCAGTTCAGGTTTGATAGGTTTTTCTTCATCTCTACAGGCCGATAGAAATACAGCAATGACAAGGATATAAACCAAACGATAATGAAAAGGTGTGAGCATAATCGACTCTGATAATGATTTATCTATGAGTCTTAAGGTAGCTCGATCGGTTCAAAATATGGTTTAGGAATGTCAGTTTGAGAGATGATTTGTATCAGGTTTTCATGCTCCCCAACCTCATTCAACACGATTCCACGAGGGGATTGAGTACTTATCGAAATCACTGTTTATGGTGATTCTCACTAAGTTTTATGAGCCTAGTTTTATTCAGAAATCAATTCCCATTTTTAAACATCTAACAATGTCTCGCACACAGTTAAGCATCAAAAACAGTTCTGACTCACCTGTGGAAGTATTTCTTACTCTCAACACAGTAGCAGGGTCTATCAGTAATGTCAACGCCATTCCCTTTATATCCCGCATAATTTCAAACTCTCAGGGAGCCTTTATGTTGGACAATGGCCAGACCGTAACCTATATAACTCCACTCGGAGTGGGTTTATCAGGAAATATTAGTTTTGGAGAAGCACCCAATGACTGTCCTACTAAGAGATTTCCTTCAGGGATAAATCTGGCCGAGTTTTCATTGAATACCAGTTTTGGATCGGGCCCGTTAAATGAATCCATAAGTATAAATTGTGTGGCCGGAACCAATGCATTGATTTTCTATGAAATGTCCGGTGGAGGCACATGGAATGCAGGGGCAACTTATCCGTTAGTTACCCACTTTTTTAATAGAAGCATTGGGAATAATGTCGGAGCAGTTGGTGTGTTTCCTTTCCAATGTGAGACTTGCAATGATAACAGTAAGCCACTTTGCATCAATGTGCCCTTGAATGCACCTGTGCCTCCTGTGCCACAAAGTGAGAAGATATGTGAGGTACAAAGAAGTGCGTATTCAGCCGGGGGAGAAGTTCTAATCCACTTTGCCGACTTTGCATAGTTGCCCAGGAGAATTTCAGAATGGTCTTGATAAGATGCCAAGACCATTCTGAATTAAACTTATACAAGTTTGATTTTGTGGATATCAAAATCCATAACCAGCCTTCTGAAGCTCTTTGAGTGTTTTTAAAGGAGTAGGAGGGTTCAGGTAACCTGCCAGGAACTTGTATATTTTGAGCCTTACCTGCTTGGCGATCCTGGTGTCAATGCGGTCAAAGGCATGTCCTCCGGGGATGTCTTCGTAAATCTCCGATTCAAATTTCTTGCCCTCGGCTTTCAGCGATTTGATCAGGTGCTCTACTTCCAGCACATTCACGTCCTCGTCATTTGTATTGGAGTGAACCAGCAAGGGAGTCTGCAATTTATGAGCCTGCCAGGCAGGAGATCGCTTTTTATACTCTTCCACATCCTGATAGGCCTCCTTGCCAATGTGATAATCGGCTGCGTAAAGCGCTTCATAGCCATCTGATTTATAGCCCATCCTGGCAATCAGGTCACTTACGGGAACACCCGCATAACCTACCTTGTACGCTCCCGGATGATTATATAGATTCATCAGGGTGATGAGTCCGCCATGGCTCCAGCCAAAAATCCCAATCCGGTTCTTATCCACGATGTCATAGTTCTCAACCATATAGTCACGAGAAGCCTTTACATCTTCCACCTCAAGTCCACCATAGTCAATCAGCTCATAAAATCTACGTCCATAGCCTGTACTTCCACGATACTCCGGTGCAACAACGATATAGCCTTGTGCCATCATTTCGCGGATGATGTGGGTATAGAAGGTGTTGAAATTGCTGTGAACACCACCATGAGGCAATACCATCAGCGGGTATTTCTTGTTTGAATCTACTGTTTTGGGGATAAAGATGTAGGACTTAAACCGCACAGGATTCTGTGCTCCCTGACCTGTCGGATTCTTGATTACTCTCCGTTTGGGGCCGGTGAGTTCTACCTTGTCGATATGGGCCACATCACCCACTTTGTTGTACCACATAAGGTCGTCTATGCCCTTGTTTACCCCATTGAAGGTATGTCTGAGATTGCGAATCTGGCTTTGCAGGGATTCTATTTCCTTTTGCAGTTCTTCGTTCGTTTGTCCAACAGCTATGGAGGTGATCAAAAACGCGATGAGCAGGAGGGATAGCTTTTTCATTTCAGGTCTCGGTTGATGTGTGAAAGTCTGAATATAATCAAGGATGAGGACCTGCCTTATGCCTATTACACCAGCGGAACAGAATGTATTTTATCTAACTTTCCTATCCTCGTACCAATCAGAAAAGGTCTTTTGTGTCTTGTAAGTGTCCTTTAAGGCCCTATTGATCATATAGAGAAATAATACTGAAGCAATGGTAAAACTTTAAATCCACATGCTACTCTCAATAAACTTAGTGTCGGTCAATTTTTAAACCCCGGGTAAGTTGGCAGGTTTTGGGGTATGACTAAACTCAAACACGGGAATAGCCTTAGATATGTGAGATGTTTTGTATCATAGATATCCGGGATTACACACAGCTTCAGGCTTGACTTGATATTCTTGTAACGGCTTATGAAATGTCTATTCCAAATAAATCAATTCATCATGCTCACCTTTTCTGGTGAATAAGTACTCAGTATTATAGCCCGCTGTCAAATGGGGTGCCTATGAATATTCTTATCTTCAATCACTATATGAAAAGGTTGACATTTATACTATTGCTCTGCATTTTGACCCTACCTCTACTCGCACAAGAAGGACCTGGTGAGCCGCTGGCTATTGAGAAAATGACGGAAGAGCTGTCATCTGCCAACAAGACTCTTCAAAAGGAAATGGCCAAACTTGAAAAGAAACTGAATAAGTTGCTGAGGAACAAGGTTGCGTCATTGAACCCTGGACAGTTAGATTCACTTACCAAGTTTCAATTGCCTGTTGCCTCGGTAGATTCAATTAAAGACTTAGCCAAGGTGATCAGGATACCGGAACCTGGTACTGATCAGTTAGGAATTGATAAACTAACAACTAAAGTCGATTCCCTCGCAGGTTTGCTTGACGTGAACAAACTCTCTTTAGAAAAATACCTGGGAGCCAAACTCAATGGTCAGTTTCTCGATTCACTACAGTCACTGATGCCCGATACGGAGCTGGGAAAGATAGGTGAACTACAAAGTAAAATACTCAGCAGTAGCAAGATCACGCCCCCTGACCTTGACATAGCTAAACAATTGCAGGTAACCATTACGGAACTGGATGAACTCAAACTGCTTTACGCGAAGATCAAACTACCAGAACTGAACGGACCAAATCTTGAGTCGGTACTGTCTGATGATATCATACCCAAAGGCAGGTTTGACAAACTGATGAAAAAAGCAGGGAGCTTTGAGGAAATTCTGGACAAATACACAGCCGAATTCGAGAACTGGGATCAGAAGTTGCTCGAACGGGTTACAAGCCTGGAAGAGGTGGCCAAAATTCAAAAGTTGAAAGACAGAATTGATAAGTATGAGTTTCTACCCGAGGGGTATCGCAAAAACATGGACGGCATGCAGACCAACGATTTTGTTAAAAAGAAACTGGAAGCCAAGGCCGAAGAATTGAAAAAGGTCGGAGCCAAAAGTCTACAGGAGAAACTTGACGCAGCCCAGGCGAAAATCTCAGAAGCCAAAGAGAAATTTCCTTCATTGGAAAGTGTGGAGGAAGCCCCGAAACGGCCCGAAAACCCTTATAAAGGAGATCCATTTTTGAAACGCCTTAAGCTTGGCGGTAATTTTCAGGTCAATCGCCAGGAGCCTGCTTCTGTTGATGCTTCACTTAGGGTAAGCTACCTGATGAATCAAAATGCCCGATTTGGTTTCGGAGGATCTTACCGGATCGGGACGGAAAAAAGGCTGAAGTTTAATTTTGACGATCAGGTATTGGGCCTCAAAACTTTCTTTGATTACACCATTTTCAGGTCTGTTTATGCAGAAGCTCTGTATGAGTGGAACCTTTCAGAAGTACCTGCGCAAGATGATGTCAGTTTCGGGAAGCAATGGAAACAGAGCGGAATGTTGGGTTTAGGCAATCGCTTTAAAGTCTCCAAAAAAGTTAACGGTAATTTCATTGCCCTCTACAATTTCTTCCATGATGAAACGAGTCCACATCCCAATCCCTGGGTGGTCAGGTTTGGTTTTGAACTTTAAGTGTTGTGCTAACATCTTAAACCCTTGTCCGAAAACTAGAAATCCTTTATGACAATATCAGAGCTTTGCTTTTGAAAGAGTTGACGAGGAACACTAATGGCACCTGCTCAACGATAAAACTCTGACTCAGATTCGACATTTGCTTAACATTCACCTTGTGAAAATGTCTCGGTTTTGTAACAGGGGTACATTAACTCAGCTTTGATCTGCCTTCATGCTTCCCTATGGTAACACTGCTCCGGCTGATAAATGGAGAATAGATTTTAATAGTGCAGGGTTCGATTCAACTATATGATGTTGCATAGGAATACAATCCGATGCCAAAATCTTCTCTGCGAGTGTTACGAATTACTTATCAGTTCAAATCTCGTGTAAACTTGCTGCCAGGGTATGATTATTTAATTCTGTCTGTTAGTCTGCTTGTCGATAGGTAGAGATAGCGGTTCCAGAGAACTTTATAGACAGACCCTATTTACATAAGCGGCAGACTTGAAATACTCAATAGAGGCGTTTCAGGGTGCTTATTTCTTATATGAGAGAGCAGAAAGAAGGCCTGGCCTTCATTTATTTTTCCAGGTCGATTTTTCAGGTTGAAAATTTTTAATAAAAAAATCAGGGTTGTTGCTCACCTTTTGGTTCTGCTCCTTACTAAGTAATGAAAGCCAGAATCTGAAACCAACATCAGAGTGTCCGTGAAAGGTTTTGGTAACATCAAATCTAACGTGAACGAAATCGAGAGTGCCATCTCGATCCTTTGTTTTAGGTATTTGCCTTAAGCGAAAGCCTGGCGAGTATAAGTCTGATGTTCTGAAATACGATTGGCTAAAAAACGATAAACCTCAAACAACCAATATGAAAAGGATTTTACTCTTCACATTCATCCTTTGCACAGTGTCATTCGGACTGTTTGCCCAGGGACCTCAACCTCCCGAGGTGACTGTGATACCACCTTCGCCTAATGTGGCCGCCATGAACAAGTTTGTGGATTTGCCGGTCAGTCATTATACCGGTACACCAAGTATTCAGGTGCCCATTTATGTTCTGAAGACGCCACAGCTGAGCCTGCCGATTAATCTGAGTTATCATGCTTCAGGCTGGAGAGTGGAAGAACACGCCAGCTGGATAGGAGCAGGCTGGAGTCTAAGCGCAGGTGGTGCCATTAGCCGTACCGTGCGCGGACTACCCGATGAGTACCGGGAGAGCGCAGTCAACCAGCGAGGTAGAAAAGGCTATTTATACAATGACAAGCTGTTTCTCAATGATAATACCATTGATCATGCTCAGTTTGACAATTGTGATTCCGAAGAAAACTACATTATCACCCCCGGCTTTGCCGTAACCACAGCAGATTCGGTGGCTAATGGTCTGCTCGATTTGCAACCCGATTTATTCTCATACAGTTTTCCTGGCGGCAGCGGTAAGTTCGTGCTCAACCGTGACGGACAGCCTGTAAAATATACCCTGGATGATGTTGAGTTTACCCAACATGTATTCTCAAGCAAGCCAGACTGGCCTGTATTGACAGGAACCGAAGATACTTACGTTTGGGTATTAACCGGCCCGGACGGTACCCAATACACCTTTAATAAGACCGAAAGAACCTACACTGAAACCGAATGTGGCAGTAGTGATTCACCTTATACACTGCCCACAGTTCCTGAACATCAGAGTACCTGGCATCTCCAGGAAATCACCAATAACGGAGACTGGATCAGGTTTGAATACGAAGAAGAAATTCAGCAATACGACCAGAGACTCTCCACTACGGGCAGTTTCAGGGTAAAAGTATATGGAGATCAATCTAAGTCAGGTCCCTTGTCTACTATCAATATCTGTAGCAATCAATCTGTGACACATGCCAAAAGGCTTTCGCGCATCACAAGTTCCAATGGCTACGAAGTCACTTTCAAAGAATCGGCTACCGAACGAATTGATTTAACCGGCAGCAAACGACTCGAAGAGATCATTGTAAAGCGAGACGGAGTCTTTGTGCAGAAATTCAAGCTTTTTAATGACAGCTATTTCGGTTCAAACACCAAGCTAAAACTGGATGCTGTAGTGCAACAGGATGAGAGCGGTAATTCCCTGCCGGGTTACGAGTTTGAGTACCACAACCCAACCGGAGTACCTTCAATGACCAGCAAAGCCCAGGATTACTGGGGTTTTTATAATAAAAAATCAGGTAATACAGGCCTGATTCCAAGGTATCGTAATGAAGAACTGGACCTTAACGGACTGGCCAATGCCAACAGGAGTGTGCATTTGGATGGAACCAGTACCGGAGTACTCAAGAAAATGACCTACCCAACAGGAGGAAGCACTTCTTTTGACTATGAAAGCCATGAACATGCTGCCGGACCAGATGATCTGACTGAAGCGACTGCTTTGGCCGGAGCCTCAGCCCCCTCTGGCAGTACCGATGAACAGTCATCAAGATTTACCCTTGACCGAGGAACATATGTGACCTTTGATATAAACTCCGATGAAGAAGATGGGGCAGGGTATGCCGAGATCAGAAAGAAGAACGAAAGCACTGGAGAGTTCGAACTCTATAATCTGACCAACTATGAGGTAACGCAGATTGGCGCTCCTCAAAACAGAAGGTTTTTAGAAGCAGGGGAATATGAGTTGTATGCCTTTAGTGACGGACAACCCCAGTCCATCAAGGCTGAGTACGAGTTCAAAGACCCCTCCGGGATCAATGTTGTCACCGGTGGTCTACGAATAAAAACCATCACCTTTTACGACCCCTTTACCAATGCCTCCATTACCAAGTCTTATACCTACAGATTGGGCGAATCACTAAAATCCAGTGGCAACCTGTTCATCCCGGCCCTTATGGGAGGAGAATACTCTTATAATGAAGTAGGCACAGGGCAGGGGATGGAGAACACCACCTGTACCACCGATGCCAGGATTACATCTGTGAGCCTGAACACAAGCTCCATTGTACCTACAGGACTGTTTCAGGGAGGCCATATAGGTTACAGTGAGGTGAAAGAATTCTATGGGCTGGAAAATGTACCCACAGGTTGTGCAGGCAATGATGAGCCCTGCCCCGAAGGTATTTCTTCAGAGTTGCTCTTTGGTATTCCCGCCAACGGCAGGACCAATGGTATGATTGTTCACCAGTTTATAAATGAATTGCCGGAATACGCCTTCCGCTTCCCACTGGTGATTCAGAACGATGTGAGTCATCGTAATGGTAAAAAGCTCAGTGAAACTGTATATGCCAATGAAGGAGGCAGCCTCAATCCATTAACCAATACACGCTATATCTACCAGGAACAGACCTATGAAGGCTTAGGCCTGGTCTGGGGCATGAACTTAAAGAGGGAAACCACCAGGACTTGTTTTAACTGTGATTCAGATTTTGGTAGTGATTTCAGGTTCAATCAGTACAAGATAGAGCCCAAGTGGCATTATCTGACCCAGACTATCGAAACAGAGTATGATCAATTCCAACGAGAATTATCTACTGCCACTGAAAATGAGTATGCATCTCAGGTATCTGCGGATATGCCACCGGATCACTTTCAGCTAACCGGAAAGAATTGGCAGAACAGCCAGGGAAGTATAGTACGCGATGCTTACGTACGCGATGCTGTGCATCCTGCATTGATTCTCAGAAATGAACGCTATGTAAACGATAATCAGGTTTCGGGAATTGAAACAGGTTATCACGGTAAGCTACCGTCCAGTATAGCCAAATGGGATAGAGGGGGGACCTATTATCCGCTAAGAATCTACGCCTACAGCAATAACAAGGTGATCTCTTCAGCCGAGTTCCCCATATCCAGTGATGTGAATCAGTCCTATGGACTTAAAAAAGCATACATCTGGGCTTATGGCAATGAGTATCCTGTAGCGGAGATTTCCAACATGTCCTTTGATGAACTGGAAGCCCTGGTAGGAGCTGCAACCATTACATCGGTTAACAACAGCTCGGACAACAGCTTGCTAAGAACCGAACTGGACAATATACGAGCAGCGCTGCCGGAAAGTGCTTTTATGAAGACCTATCTCTACACAGGCTGGGGGGGTACGGTGTCGCAGACATCGGTGGATAACCTGGAGACGAAATACACCTATGACAGCTTCAACAGGCTCAGGACCATACTGGATAAGGATGACAATATCCTGAAGGTATATGACTATGGATATCGATTAACTACTGGAAACTAAGATGAAGATGAAGAAGAGAAATCAGCTTGTTACCGGGTTTTTGAGAGCCCTGGCACTTGTTTTTGTCCTGTTTTCAGGACCTCAGCTAATCGGACAGATCGAAGGTGAAACAGATCTTGATATACCTGTAACTACTACGGTGAGCACCTGTGCAGGACAAGCCGCCACCGTTACTGCCAGTCAGGGTGGAAATGACGTGAGTTACTATAGGTGGTACACCAACGAATTAGGGGGAAGTTCCATTCACACAGGTGCGAATTTGACGAGGACAGTATCTACCACTACGACCTTTTGGGTTGAATCGGTAAGCGCATTAGGGAATGTTGGTCCGGCCAGGGCGCCTGCCTCTATTTTAGTGAACGCTCTTAGTAATGCGACAGTCCATAGCTCCAGTACACTGGTTGTCTGTGTAAATGGCACTGCTCAGATCAATGTCTATGGAGGTACTTCTTATCGCTGGTATAGTAGTGCTACGGCCACCTCAATCATCCCGGGTAGTCCTACCGGAACAGGTTCGAGTACTTACAGCCCTGTGGTATCAGCCGCCAGTACTGATTTTTACGTGGCCGCACTGAATGCTGAGGGCTGTGAAGAACCTGCTGCTTCAAGAACCAAGGTGACCGTCACAACAGCACCGGGAGTAGCAAAACCACTAATTGAGCTGGCTTCCGGTTCCTGTGTGGGCCAGAATGTGTTTGCAGTTCGCCTGACTAATAAAGAGTCTCATGTCTCTTATAAAATATTTAAAGATGGGAGTGATCAGGAACTGGCCATCACCCCACGGTCTGAAGGAGGCGATTTGATATGGGATGTAAACAGCACAGGTACATACCATGTAGAAGGTACTTCTACAGGTGCCTGTCAGGACTGGGATGAGAGTAGTCCTCTATCGGTTCAACATTTCACCGTTCCAGGGGCTCCCTTGTTGAACAATGGGGTAACAACCACATTGGAAGGCTGTACCGGAACTACGATTCCGCTTGCCGTTACAGGAGGAAGCAGCTACCGCTGGGTCAATGCCAATACAGGAGATGATGTTGAGAACGGAAGTGGTCAGTTGATCACAGGCAATCAGATCGATGTCACCCTGTCCAGTGGCACTACCACTTATC
>JAAWWF010000030.1 GCA_021404565.1 Roseivirga sp.
CTGTCGGGCTTTTATCAAAATAAGCCCGATAAATATCATAACGCATCTTAGCCGCATTGATAATATAGAAGAACCCGGTCTTACTATTGCGGTAGGTGGCCGTGAGGTATGGGTCCTGTAAATCGAAAAGCACCTTATTTCCTACCCCTTCATAACCCTGAATGTCTACATAGTCTCTTATGGTCTCAGGGCTATAGAAAGCGGCTTCTTTCACATAATTCACCAGCAGATCGATGTCTTCCAGCATTTGGAAACTGCCCGCAGACAGGGTTTGAATACTACTGCCCCCGATTCTTCCCTCCGCATAAACAATATTGATGTTCATTACGATATGGTCTATTATATCCTTGACATGCCCGACATAATCGTGATCAGAGCTATTAAGAAAACGATGCTGGACAAAAGACGATTTACCAACGGGTAAATGCTCAAGGGTGTACCAGTTCTTCATTTTTTTAAGAATCCCCTTATCTCCCAGTTTAGCATTAGCTCCGTCTGCGCCTGATATGACATATCGATTAACTATCCTGCCCCAAGAAATACTTATGGATTTCGCATGCTTAAGGAAGTATTCTGCAGAACTGGGGTTGATCTGCTCAAAGTAATACTTAAAGGACTCCTGACTCAGGTAGTTATACTCCTCCCGACTTAGCACACGTTCAAGAAATTTTCTTCTCGTACCAGTATCCAGTTTCGTGATATAGCTAAACAGGTCATCTACCGCCAGGGTATCATTCCTGCCCGTCTTGTAGAGGTCCTGAATAACCTGGAATCGATTAAAGCCCGCCTGCATTTCAGCAATACGGTTCTGCTCCTTCAGTATTTCCTGTTGATTACTATTGAATCTGTATTGGCTGTAGAGAAAGACAGAAACGAGCATTACCAACACTAGACCAAGCCCCATCCTGCCACGAGATATATTCCGGCTGGCTTTCAATTCCCGAATATCATCATGGAGCTGATTGATCTTGTTTTCTAAATCTTCTTGATTGTCCATGATCAAATTTTCCGAATTCCTACAGCAGAGGTTCACTTTTAGATTAAGATAGGAAGAAGATTCAGCATTTATATTAACGCCTGACCCAAGACCAGAAAAGAAGGATCAAATATGGTAACTCTTGTTATAAGATTGGGATTTCTATTTAGCATAATTCACCATATTCTCAAAACATTTCTAAAAAGGTTATTTTGTATATTAAATGGACAACTCACAATCAACTTCTTAGTGAAAATGAATATGGCTGGAACCTCAGAAAATATATCTCAAAGAATAAGCGAAGCTTTGAAAACCAGTCACAACTCAATTATTACTTTCTGGGCCTTCATACTTATGTCTACTCTACTAACTACTCGCTCCAATGTTGGAGATTCATTCAAATTACCATTTATTGACATCACACTGGATATCCTCAATGCCACAGAGGTTTTAATAGTCTTTGGCTTAGGAGCCCTTTACAGAGGCTGTATATTACAGTTATATGCAAAGAACCTGGAGAGTCTATTCACACCAGAGGAATTAGATAACAAGACGAGAATTCTTAGTCGTCCACCTTCAACCTCATCATATAGAGAATTATTCTTATCATCGAAACTCTCACGCGCTATTCAATTAACTCATATAGCCATAGGAACCATACTAGCTCTCGTGGTTGTCTTTCTTATAGGATGCGATCAAATAACGCCAGAGAAAACAATACATACCAGTTGGGCAATTTCGGTAGTACTCGATCTGGGCCTCATCGGACTATCTGTAAATGCGTTGCAAAAATTCTATAGCGGGAAGCAGTACCACATGACTAACTAGCGATGTTTATAGTAAACCCACTTATGCGTTAGCTGCCAGGTTTTGCCA
The DNA here is from genome assembly GCA_021404565.1 of Roseivirga sp. Lineage (GTDB taxonomy): Bacteria > Bacteroidota > Bacteroidia > Cytophagales > Cyclobacteriaceae > Roseivirga. The sequence goes on from JAAWWF010000030.1 coordinate 1,853, forward strand.
TAATCGGTGGAGAGATGGGAGATATTTTCGAAGGAGTTTTTATTGATAAACCGGATTTCATTCTTCACCTGCATCCTTTTCTTTTCGGGATCACGATACCAATAGTTAAGGATGGACTTTTCACTGATCTCCCCTGTAAAAACCATGATATTGCTATGCTCAGAGTCGAAAAAAGTACGTTGGGTGGACAATGAATCGCTGAGGTATGTTACATACTCTACGGCATAGTCATGTGACTTGAAAATACCCTGATAGACTTCATGAAGGCTACAGCCTGAAATGCCCCAGGTAATCGTAGATTTCCCTTTGTTCTCTTCATAATTGCCGGGAGAGGTACGGTCGGTAGCCGTGATATTCCACTCTCCTGTCATCAGCGAAAGTGTTTGAGAACCTGCTTTGGCACAGGGTAATTTCTGGGCTGGAAGATTAAGCGTGAGCAATGCAAGGGAGCAGATAAAAAATAATCTCATAAGAGTGAAAACGCTTTTTACGCCAGCGCTGATTCGCAAAACAGACGGATCACAACTTAGTACAGACCAATGCAACATTGCTTCAGCCAACAGGCAATTTCAGAAAGACAGTTTTTCTCCAAAGCGTTCTTCATACTGCTTGAGAAAACGTGTGGTATTTTTGAGCCCTACCGAATAAGTAAGTTGCTTGGCGCTGGCGGGTTTCTGTTCACGACAAAGAGCCTTTGCCTTTTGTAAACGTACCTCGCGGATAAAGCCGTTGGGGTTCATTCCTGTAGCAGTTTTAATTCTACGAAAAAGGGTGCTATTGCTCAACGCAAAGTACTCACATATACTTTCCACACTAAACTGAGAGGAGCTGCATTCACGGTCCACAAACATTCGTACTTCCCCCAGCCAGTCATCCGATGGCTCTAAAGGCTCTTCTTCTGCTTCTTTGATCTGTTGAAACCTGATCCTACTATCCCTGTTCAGCAAGCAGTTTTTTACCCTGGCAAGTAGCTCAGGTTCGTTGAAAGGCTTCTGTAGGAAGTCATCGATGCCCAATGTGATAAATTTAACTTTCAGATCACTGTCTGACATCGCAGATAACACAATCACGGAAGTGTGTAAGCCATCAGTGGCTTCAGTATTTCTCAGGGCCTCTACAAAGTGCAGACCATTCATTTTAGGCATCATATAATCTGTAATCACCAGGTCTACAGAATTTCTACTAAGGATTGAAAGGCCTTCTTCCCCGTTTTTAGCAACGAGAACATGATAACCAGTGAGCAAGTCCTGCAGGTAGTCAAGCATCTCTGTATGGTCTTCTACCAGGAGGATAGTATGCTTTTGATTATTCGACTGAGCTGTTTCATTCTCCACTATCAGTTCCGCTAGAACCGGATTGTGAGCTTCCGACCCGCGTTTTTGCACGGGCAGTTCTACGGTAAACAAGCTTCCTTGATTAGACTGGCTTTCTACAGAAATTTGCCCTTTATGCTTTCCTATCACCTCTTTGGCAAAGGCCAGGCCTATTCCATTTCCACCACTTTGTGTAATCTCATTCTCCACCTGATAAAACCGGTCGAATATAAGTTCCTGGTATTCCGGATCAATACCTATCCCGGAATCTTCAACCCTTAGAGCAACTATGCCTCCCGGCTTTCTTACCAGACTTACCGTTACAAGTCCTTTTTGGTCTGTAAACTTCAATGCGTTCATTAGCAGATTATTCACGACCCTTTCAAGGGCCACGGCATCGCCCGAAACCAGCACAGGAGCTTCAAAGTGATTATAGATTCTCAGGTCAATTCCCTTATTCTCAAAGAGCGGTCTGCATGCCAGTACATTGCGCTCAACAGTCCTGGCAAAATCAAAAACCGTCATCTTCAGTGCCTTTTCCTGATGGTCCAGCCGGGCCAGCAGCACCACATCATCAGCTATGCGCTTCATTTTTTCTACCTCTTTGCCAATCGCACTACCCGACTTCTTTACAGCCGTAGCGTCAATACCATTGTTGGTAATTTTCTGCTGATGTCCACTGATAATGGTCAAAGGGGTTCTCACCTCGTGAGCCACGTTCAAGAAGAATCTTTGCTGAAACTGACGCAGGTCCTCAAGTTCTCCCACCTTTGCTGCAAGCCTTGCCTCATTGATAGCGTTGAGCTTTCTGAAGTAATTCACCATCACATAAACACTGACAAAAAGTGCCTGCTTGGCCACAGGCGCCTGTGCCATCCAGCTATTGGGATGCATCCATACCTGGGGGATGAGAAAGCTTAGCATGCTCACAACCAGTAGCATCAGGCCTATCCTTTTTGAATCAAAGAAGATCAGTGCCATAGGGGCCACCAGCATGAGAAAGTACTCAATTTGACGCCCGGGCTCCAGCAAAAAGGCAAACAACATGGTAGTAGCCCACAAGTTGATCATATAGATCGTGCGCGCCAGATGATACCTACCGACCTTCTGAAGCCAGAGGGTTAAGGCATTGAGCGTAACGGATGACAAGAGGACTGGCAGGTTTTGCCGGGTGTCAGGGCTAATCGTGAGCTCCACACTGATAAAGACAGCATTGATACATAACCAGACCCAGCACATCATGTTGAGGATCTTCACCCTCTTATTTTCGATACTCTCGTTGTTTTCCGAAACCCCGGTATCCAGTATTTTCTTCACCATAAAAGAAATGTTAATCAACCCCAACATGAATATGGCCAGGGATCGAAATCGTGAGGTGGTCTGTACAAAGTGCCAGTGGAAGGCAGATTAAAGATAAGACTATCTGACTGATCCTGTCAAGGAGTGACCGATTTGGTAAAGTATTGACTGATTCAGGAAATAATGCCGAACGACCTTTAAGCCATACATTGTGGTGAAAAAGTATAACACCAAACAGTAAGAGGATGCACGAAGCTCTAAGGCTGTTCTACCACTTGTTCATCATTAAGAATACCTACTGTACCTCACTTTTTATAATTCGGCAGATACCCTGACAAGGCTCTGTCAGTCAGACCACAAAACACTTTTGATCGAATGAAAACACTTTTTCATGGGATATCCGGGAGGGGATTAAAACCTCTTTCCGGCTGTTTGGGACTACTTACACTCATTACTCTTTTACTCCTGGGCCCTGCCGGATGGGCTCAGGAGGTTTCTAAAACCAATAGTAGTACAGGCAATGTGAATGGTGGCACAATCACCAGAACGGTGGACGTTGTGTCCGGTGTCGATTTACCAGCAGGTACAACCATCAGCGATATCAATCTTAGCATTACATGGAACAGGTCGATACTGTTCCTCTCTGGATTTGGCAACACTACTTTTCATGAGGAAACAGCCTTTTGGCTTACTTCTCCCAATGGGACCAAAGTGGTGGTAGTTTATGATGTGTTTGGCCTGCATGCACGATCCGGAACCATACCAGCCACTTATGGCGGAGTCACACCTTTATCGGGAGATGTCACAGTAGAGTTTGACCAGCAGGCCACTTCCTCACCCGGCTCCTCTGATTTCGCTGGAAAAAACCCCATCACTACCAGCTTTAAACCAGAAGGAACCAATCCCCTTGACAACCTTGACAATTACAATGGCGAAAGCCCTTTTGGCACCTGGACATTGACAATCGGAGATGGACTTGGAAGCGGAGGCTTCGGAGAGGTTGAGTTCAAATCATTCACCCTGACAGTAAACAAAAGCAACACACCCGATGTAGACCTTTCTTTCCAGGGAGGCACCAACTCGGCCTCGGAGACAGGTGGATCCACCACGGTTGTAGCCACTTTATCGGCAGCGGCAGCTTCTAATGTGACTGTAAACCTGGGCTTTGGAGGTACTGCCGGTAATACCGATTTTTCGGCAAGTACCAGTTCCATTGTAATCAATGCTGGTGACCTTACGGGTACAGCTACCCTCAATTTTGCGGACGATGCGCTGGACGAATCAAATGAAACCATTATCGTAGACATTACCTCAGCAACCAACGCCAATGAGGGCACCACTAACCAAATCACAGCTACCATCACCGATGATGATATTGAGGCCACCGCGGCAGTCAGGGTGTTTCTGGAAGGAGCTTTTAACGGGACAGACCTCAACACAACGTTAAACGCCAGTATTCCAACCAATCAACCTTACAACAACAACGGCCATTCAGGTACTGAAAATGCTGGGAGTCCGCCCGCCACAGCCGTGGATTGGGTATTGGTAGAGCTTAGGGAAGCAGGGTCTGCCGCTACTGCTACCAGCTCTACCAAAGTGGGTTCCTCTGCGGGTTTTCTGATGAATGACGGGTCTGTCAAAGCCACCGATGGCACGAGTGATCTTACAATATCAGCAGCCAACGTGACAGGAAGCAGCTTCTTTGTGGTGGTCTATCATCGCAATCATCTACCGCTGATGTCTGCCAGTGCTATTACCGAAAGTAGTGGTAAGTACAGTGTAGATTTCACCACTGCCCAAAGTCAGGCATTTGGTACTAATCCTATGATAGAAGTGTCTACAGGAGTTTTTGCAATGCCCGGAGGAGATGCTGACGGTGATGGTGATGTAGATGCTACAGACCTGGTCAACTGGAGAAACCAAAATGGCATTACATATGCCTACAGCACTTCAAAAGCGGACTTCAACCTGGATGGAGTGGTAAACGCTATAGATCGCAATGACTTCCAGCAAAAGAACAACAGCAAAATCAGCCAGGTACCCGGCTTGTAGTGATCAGATGGAAGATAAATGGACGAACAATAAATCGATCAGGTTTCGAAGGTCATGACAGTACTTGAGCGCAATATCATGGATCACCTGCTGTTGGAGCTACAACAATCAAATCAGCAGTTTCAGGCTCAATTACAAGCCATCTGCCCTAGCCTTACCGCCTATGAGCTAAGACTCTGTACTTACCTGAAAACTAATCTGAGCACTAAGGAGATTGCCACACTACTCAACATTACACCTGACAGTGTGAAGAAAGCTAAACACCGGCTTAGAAAAAAACTAAACATCAAACCTGAAGAGATTTGGAGCAAGGTATTACACCAGCAGGTGACCGCTCTGTAGCTACTTATCAGGTCGGTCGTCCACATAGTCGTAGCCATGCAATACGCTGTCTTGTTCGGTAATGCCTGTCAGCTGCGAGAGCCTGGCGTCAGTAGCCTCAAGTCTTTTCATAAAAACCTCAAATCTCACTTTTTCCTGTGGATTCCAGATGCGCTCGTTCATTACCGGCAGTCGCTTTCTCAGGCTTTTGAATTCGACCTTTTCCCCCTGTTCCCAGGCACACATCTGGGCTCCTATGATCAGAGAGGAGTTCTCCACCTGAATGGGGTTAAAAGAAGGGGCCCTGGGAAACCAGTTTTCCCAGCGCGAGATATTCCACTTGTAGATAGTTTCAGGAGCAAATTTCTTCCGATTAACTACATACAGTGGCTTCCAGGAGGTGTTCACCACCGTATAGCCATCGGCCACCAGATCGTTGGGCAGATAACGATTGGTTTCAAACTCATAGACAATGATATCCTTTGGAATGGGTACAATTCCTTCCTTTCGGAACCCCTCCCATACAGCCATTTTTTTGCCCAGACTCTTAACGATATCATTCATCCTGACCAGAAAATGACGATAGAGTTCGTGCACGTCCTCACCCAGATCATTGGCTTTCATATAAGCTTTTACATCCGGGTCATCACCTACCTTATGAAAAATGGCTTCATCGCCACCAATGTGGATATAAGGGCTTGATTAAAAATGGGAATGATTTCGCTTATGATGGTTTCCAGGGCTTCATACACTTCTTCCTTACCCATATTGATGGTCCAGGGGTTTTCGTCAATGTCCTTTAGACCGAAAATCTCTGGATAAGCCTTCACAATGGAACTTGCATGACCAGGAATATCGATTTCAGGTATCAAAGTGATCCCCCTGAGCTGAGCATATGCTTCAAGTACCTCTAAATCCTGAAATGAGTAGCTGCGCCCTTCTGTTGGCAGCTTCGTGTATTTACGCGAAGGCAAGGTATAAGACTGATAATCTGTAAAGTGCAGGTGTACATAATTGCTTTTGTAGTAGGAGGCCAGATCGATCAGACTCTTAATTGTCTCTACAGTATGCCATTGTCTGGCCAGGTCAATCATCAGACCCCGGTACTTCGTAGTGGGGGTATCAGAGATACTCATTATGGGAAACGCAAGTGAACCTTCATGGTCAAACGCCAGCTGATGCAAGGTACTTCTAGCCATAGCCAATGCCTGATAGCTCCCACCAGAAACCGCTATTTTATCTGTAACACTGATCTTATACTCGTCTGCTGCCAGTTCCGTGTCAATTGCAAAGATTAAATCGACATGAGTTCCCTGATTCTCAGCAATACTCAGACTTAATCCTGTAACTGATTTAAGCTCCTCGACAAAAAGGTTGATCAATGGTCTGAGCTCAGGTCCCTCCGCGTAAATCTGACTTTGAGCAGAGAAAACCAGGGCTTGTGAATCAAACACGCCCTCGCTGGGTATGGGAACAATGGCTGAATGATCAGGCTGATCAATGACTGATGTTGTATTGTCACAGGCGAGCAGGCAAAGGGCCAGGCTGCAGCATAGTAATAATTCTTTCATGAGGTCAGCGTTATTTGAATCGGAAGTTGATCCGTTTTTCTAAAGAAGAGTTTGTATCGAGTAAGGTCTTTCCGGTCAGGTTGTCGATAACTTTTACATGGGTAAAAGCGCCCGCTCCTTTTACCTCTATATCGAAATTCTGGCCAAAGGCTTTGATACTTCTAAGTGCCATTTCATTCCAGCCCTTGGGCAGACGAGGTAATAGTGAAAAACTGTCCAGGCCGGTAGCCTTAATACCAAACATGCCTTCAATAAACACCCTGCCATACAAACCGCTTTCTGCAGACAAATGGGCCATACTCCCTTCAGGATAAGCCTCAACCACATAGGGTACACGCTTTCCTAATAATCGCTGAGTCGAAAACTCTTCTAGCTTTTCCAGTGATATATTGGTGGCTCCTGAGAGAAAAGTCCCTCTCAATGCGTAAAGCGTTCCGCGGTCCCAGAAAATTTTGGAGATGGCCTCATTGTCACTGTTCTTTTCCACATGCACCCCATTTTCGGTCCATAACCTGTCAAAAAGGGCCTCGATCGTAGCATCCTTTCTATCGTTGATTCCCACCACCAAGGGCAGGCAAATCCAGTGCCTGAGGTATTTATGCTCTTTATAGTATTTGTAAGTGTCGAGGCCTTCTACATTGGCTCCGAAGTAAGCTTCGATGGCTTTTACCAGACCTTGTGCTTCTTTCCGATATTGATTAGAAACCTTTCTTCCCTTGCCTAATGATTTCGCCAGATCAGCCGTATGATCCAGGGCTCCGTAATACAGAGAAGAGGTAGAAAGGTTGGCATTTCCAGTTTCAATCCTCCCTTCCATCTCATCTGATTCCGACATCACTACACCTTCGGCATTCAACTTTCTTTTGTTGTACTCCAGACACCAGATAATCAAGGGCCAAAGCTCCTCCGCAATTTCTTTATCACCCAGGGCCAGGGCAAACTGACTGGCTCCATAGGCGATCATGGCGGCATCCCCTCTGTCCAGTGTAAAGGGAGGAACGTTTCCTTCAATTTCGAAGGCATACCTTAATGGCTTGTACTGGTCATTCAGCTCTCCGGCAAAAGCCCGATATGTGCTCATGGCAGACTCATTGCCCACGTCATAGCCTAGGAACGGGAAATAAGGATTGATATACTCTGCCTGATCATTTGCCCAGATACCGACATAATACCGTCCTCCCCCCGGAGAATGAATCAAGCCCAGTTTGGATTCAAAAATACTCTCGGAGCCACGAATTTTAGAAAACTCAAAAAGGGTATTGAGTGTGGCATTCGGGGTTTCTAAAACGAGAGATTCCGCCATGGTATTTAAGAAGTCTTGCCGTTCTGCCATAGCCGCTTCGCTGGTCTGATCCGGCAAATTCTCTCCTTCCATTTGTGCCATAATTCTGACAGAGAAGGTGAAGGTCTCATCAGCCTTTAGCTCAACACTTTGTGGGGCATCTGAGGTGACAGTGGTGATAAACATACCATCAGCACCCCGATCTTCAGATTGAGATAATACTTTTCCTATTTCCAGGTTAAGAGTAGTCTTAGTCGTATTGGTTAGGGTAATATGCTCAACGAAAAGTCTTTCCGAAGGCGATGGGAATAGCCTCCGACTCATGCTTAACCCCTGTGAGGAGGCCTTATGCTCAAAATTAAGCATCCCATCAATCTTTACGGCTTTCAAAGGACCGGGAACAAAACGCTTATCAGCAACAAAAATTTTAGGAAGGATGTCATCTCCATGATCGGCCTTAAGGTAGGCCCTGTAAATATGCCAGCCAGGAGCGGTATCCTTGATAAAAGGATGTAACTGCGGAAAAAACACCTGACGGTTAAGTGTAAGCATACCACTTGTATCAACAGAATAGGTAACAATGCTTGCTACCCGTTTGCCCGCCATTTCGATGTTATCCTGATGTGGCAAATGCTGAGAATCATTCAGATTCCATTGAATGGACCTGGGGGAGGTAATATTCCAATAACCTGCGCCCTCCTGTGCCTGAACAAGGGATGAACTAAGCAGGAGCATAAAACTGACAATGATGAAAGACTTAAAGCTCAATTTCATTATACGTGAATTTGACGTTTAATTTAACAACATTCCTCTTAGCCTTCATCATGACATCCCACATAGTGGGCTCATGGTTTAAAGAAGAGTCTGCGTCCATTGAATGTAGAAAAAATCCTTCTTCTATTTTAACCGAATAAATATTCACCTATATTTGTGCTGTGAAACCAAAAGACGAGAAAAAACTGCAGGCCATTTTTAATGCTACGCTGAGCCTCACCGGTCAGGAAGGTATCGTGGGACTCACTATGTCGAAAATAGCCAAAACGGCTAAAATCGGCATTGGAACTCTGTATGTATACTTCGAAAGTAAGGAAGAGTTGGTCAATGAACTTTACCGGCAATTAAAAACCGGGGGTACCTTGTCTATGATTGATGACCTGAAAGCCCTTCCGGTAAAGCCGCAGCTTTTGGAAGTATGGAAACGCACGCTGCAATACAGGGTGGAGAACCATGCGCAAATGGTCTTTATGGAGCAGTTTCTCAACTCACCGTTTATATCGGAAGAGAGTCGTGGTTTGAGCTATCAATTCACTGCCTATCTGACTGATTTGCTGGAAACCGGTCAACAGCAAATGATCATCAAACAGGCAGATGAAGCCATATTGATGAATCTGCTTTCAGGTTATAGTCGCCAGTTGGCAGCACATTTAGTAGATACAAAAACTCCTTTGACCGAAAAGGTCATCAACGAGTCATTCAGCCTTTGCTGGGACGCAATCAAGTCTTAAAAAATTTAAACAATAACCGAATATTTATTCGCTCAACTTATTAAATCTGTAATTATGAAAAAAGTCATTCTCGTTACCGGAACCTCCACAGGTCTGGGCCTCAAAGCTTCCATTCTCCTCGCTCAGGAAGGTCATACAGTATATGCCACCATGCGCAATCTGGCTAAGAAAGATCTACTACTTAAGGAAGCTCAGGATAATGGTGTTCTGATAAACCTGCTGAGGCTGGACGTACAAGACACTGAAAGCATAAAAGAGGCAGTAGCAACTATCATAGAAAAAGAAGACAGACTGGATGTACTCATCAACAATGCAGGGGCTGGTTTTGCCAGAAACACAGAGCAGGCTACCGAAGAAGAATTGCAATGGGTAACTGATGTCAATTATCATGGAGTGGTGCGTTGCACCAACGCAGTCCTTCCCCAAATGAGAAAGCAGAAAAGCGGCCACATCATTAATGTTACCTCTGTAGGTGGTCTGGTGGGTCAGCCCTTTAACGAACTCTACTGTGCAGCAAAATTTGCTGTGGAAGGTTATACTGAGTCTTTGGCAGTGATATTACCCAAGTACTTTGGTATCAACCTCACCTGTGTGGAACCCGGTGGCATCAGTACTGAATTCTTTAATTCAGCGGCCAAAGTCACCTTCGGTGAAACAGGCATGCCCGATGATGAATACACGCCCATCTTCCAGGCCTACCTGAGCGGTATACAAGCCCGGGCTGCTGCCAGCAAGGAGACAACTTTCCAGGCCCCGGAAGAAGTGGCACAGGTTATCCTCAATGTTATGAATGACAACGACCCACCGGTAAGAATCAGAACTTCTGCCTGGGGTGAGAACTTCTGTCAGTTCAAAATCACTGCCGACCCTGATGGAAAAAAGCAGCGCGATCAGGTAATCGCTCAAAACCTGGATTGACCATTGTCCTGGCCCGACACTACTATACCTGCAAAACCACCAGAAGCAATCAGGTGGTTTTCTTTTTAGCCCTTGTTCTTAATCCAAAAGCAGCATAGAGCGGACAAAAACTGATAAACCCGGTTATGATAAATATTGCAGCTACTACACCCAATACAATTAGTAGGGTGCCCGCGATAATTTCTGCGTACCATAAACCTGCAATAGCCAGTGCCACAATGATTCTGACGATGCCATCTGCTTTGCTCATATTCTTTACCATGACTTTTTATTTTTTCACCAAAAGAAGCTATCAGCCAGATCAATGTCAGTGAGGTAGATCACATAAGTAAAAGTTTAATCCGCCCCTCAGCACCAGACTCTTACTTCGCCAGTACAGGAAAGCAGAAAATATTCGATCAGTGAGATTTTCTCATGAAAATTTTGGTTCAAGTTCTTATTCATCGTAATATTGCAATGAAGCAATTAATCTATGGGAGTTACTAAAACGGATCTGTTTACTGAAGAGCAAAATGAGTTGGCCTCAGTGGCCAAAGTTTTGGCAAACCCGGCCCGTATAGCCATACTCCACCATTTATTCCGTGCCAATGCCTGTATCAACAGCGATTTGGTGCAGGAATTAGGCCTGGCCCAGGCGACCATCAGTCAGCACCTGAGAGAGCTAAAAGGGATTGGTCTGGTACAGGGAACCATTGAAGGAGTAAGCATGAGTTACTGCATCAATGCCTCCAGATGGACGGAAATCAAAGGACTATTCAATACCCTTTTTGATCAGTATGGCTTGGCTTCTAAAGAAGATTGTTGCTGAATAACCTAAACTTAGTTAGCAAAAAACGAATTACCTGAAGATGAAACTATCGCATGTTAAAAACAGCCTGGCTAGTCTGGATAAAGTAGCCTTTCAACTACCTAATGGAAGCTTTGTACCGCAGCATTTTCATGTCACCGAAGTAGGCGTGATCAACAAGCGCTTTATCGATTGCGGAGGCACCCTTAGGAATGAAACGGTAGTTAATTTTCAGTTGTGGGAGGCCGATGATTACGATCACAGACTCGCTCCTAAGAAGCTCAATGACATCATTCAACTATCTGAAGAAAAACTGGGTATTGAAGACTGGGAAATAGAAGTTGAATACCAGGGCGAAACGATTGGCAAATACGGGCTGGATTTTAACGGCAGTCACTTTTTGCTGGTAACGAAAATGACGGATTGCCTGGCTAAGGACAACTGCGGTATTCCGGAGCAAAAGCCCAGAATAAGAATGTCGGCACTCGGTGCTACTTCAGGAGGTTCTTGTGCTCCGGGTTCAGGTTGTTGCTAATTTAACGTTACCATAAATGGCCACCATACAACCACTTTTGACAAGTTTACAGGCTACCATTGAGAGACTGGACTTCGACTCAATTCCCGAAGACAGAAGGCCTGTGCTTCGTGATCTTGTAGATTATATTCAATCCCGAATTAATAATAAGGAGTCCATACGATTAAACTTCATATGTACCCATAACTCACGCAGGAGCCAATTTTCTCAGGTATGGGCACAGGTAGCCGCCCATGTTTATGGTATTGAGGCCTTCTGTTATTCGGGTGGTACAGAGGCTACCGCCTTTAACGAACGTGCCGTGGCTTCTATTAAAAGAGCGGGGTTTGAAGTTAGCTCGACAGGCGGTGAGAACCCGCGTTACCAGGTACACTATGCTATCGAGACTCCAACGCTGGCTATGTTTTCAAAGACATTTGATGATAAGTCTAACCCGGATACTGGCTTTGCTGCCGTCATGACCTGCTCAGATGCAGATGAGAACTGTCCTTTCATTCCCGGAACGGACAGGCGGATTCCCTTGCGTTATGAAGACCCTAAATCCTTTGATGGTACCGATCTCGAAGCTGAGAAATACGATGAACGTTCAATGCAAATTGCCACGGAGCTGTTTTACGCTTTTTCGAAAATAAGAGCTTGAATATATAGCTCAACCGATTTATAGAAGCGGGTATATTCTCACTTTATCAGGGGAGTCCTTTCGGCTTTCTGAATTATCGTATCTTGTACTGATACATCATTCAGCCTTCATGAAACAGTCCCTTATTTTTCTCCTGACACTGATACTCTTTGCCTGTGGACCGGCAGTTGAGCAAGAAGAAGCCAGTCAAAGCAGACCCAATATCATTTTCATCATGTCCGATGACCATGCCTATCAGGCCATCAGCGCTTACAGCAATCGCCTGATTGAAACCCCGAATATTGATCGCATTGCCAGACGGGGTATGCTCTTTACCAATGCCTGTGTTACCAATTCTATTTGTGCGCCTTCGCGGGCTACCATCCTCACTGGCAAGCACAATCATCTGAATGGAAAGATTGATAATCGCATGCCCTTTGACACAACTCAAATCACCTTCCCACAAATTTTCCAGGCCAATGGCTATCAGACTGCTATGTTCGGAAAGCTGCATTTTGGCAATAATCCTAAGGGGGTTGACGAGTTCAAAATCCTTCCAGGCCAGGGCAACTATATCAACCCAAGGTTTATCACCAATGAAGGTGACACGACTATTACCGGTTATGTCACCGACATCATCACCGATCTTACCCTCAACTGGCTGAAAGATGAACGGAAGGAGGATGAGCCCTTCCTCATGATGTACCTGCACAAGGCTCCGCATCGCCCCTGGTGGCCCCGACCCGATAAGTTTGCTGAGTTTACGAAAAAGCGATTTCCGCTTCCTGAAACACTTTTTGACAGCTATGAAAACAGGGGTTCGGCAGCGAAAACCGCTGAAATGAATCTGCTGACTCATATGATGTACAGCCATGATTCCAAGATCAGGCCTGAAACATTGGAAGAAATGGGCGAAAGCGTTCAACCCTCAGTACGTGAGTTCCGCAACTCATTTTACGGACCGTATGGCAGAGCCAATGAAGCCCAAAAGGCAGCCTATAAGCCCGTACTGGACTCCATCAATGATTTCTTCAAGGCTAACTGGCCTGAGATGACTGATCGGGAGAAAATGATCTGGAAGTACCAGCGCTATATGCAGGACTACCTGGCCTCCATTTCTTCTGTCGATGACAATGTGGGCAGGCTTCTGGACTATCTGGATGAAAGTGGTCTGGCTGAAAACACCATCGTGGTTTATACCTCAGATCAGGGCTTCTTTTTAGGGGAGCATGGCTGGTTCGACAAGCGCTTTATTTACAATGAGTCGTTTAAAACCCCTCTGTTGGTCAGATGGCCGGGAGTCGTTGAAGAAGGCAGTATCAATACCCAAATGGTGCAGAACCTTGATTTCGCCCAGACCTTTTTAGATGCCGCAGGCATGGACGCTCCACAAGATATGCAGGGCGAGAGCCTTCTGCCACTCTTGAAAGGGAAAGAGGAGACCTGGGAACGTGAGGCGGTCTATTACCATTATTATGAGTACCCCGCTGTACATATGGTGAAGCGCCATTATGGCATTGTTACTGAGGAATATAAGCTGGCTCACTTTTATCATGATGTGGACGAATGGGAGCTCTATAATCGACTGAAAGACCCGAATGAGCTCAATAATGTATATGCGGAACCGGAATATGCGGAGATCGTCTCTAAACTAAAGGAAGACCTGAAAGGACTTAGAAAGAAGTACAAAGACTCAGTTGAGCTGGATCAGCGGTACATTGATTTGTACAATCAATAGAGTCATTTCAAATCTCAACCGGTCCGGCCAGAATTGCTCGTTCTAAGATTCCGGAATGACGATATGTTTCGAGTTTCGCTTCATGTAACCCAGAACTAAATAAGCTCCACCCAGCCGCGGTGTAAGGCCACAATGCCCTCATGCTCCAGTTTCTTCAATAACCTGGAAACTGTTTCCCTCGAGGTCCCCAGTTCATCTGCAATTTCCTGATGGGTAATGTATAAACGGGTAGATCCCGCGTTTTTGATTTTTGCTTTAAAATAAGCCATGATCCGCTGGTCCAGATTCTGAAAAGCCAGCGCATTAAAAGCATCCAGTATATCATTGAACCGCTTGCCGTACAGATCCATCACATACTGATTGAAACTTGGGAACTGTCGCTGCCAGTCTCCAATCTTATGGGCTGGAATTAACAGGGCCTTGCTGGGTTGCTCGGCCAAAGCTTTAACAGGACTCTTTTCCTGGTTGAGACTACAGGAAATAGACATGATACAAGACTCCAGGGGATAGATATTGTAGAGTAGAATTTCCTTTCCATCTTCTTCTTTAACCACCTTGGCCAGACCAGAAAGTAGGATGGGCACTGTCTTCACATAAGAGCCCTCTTTCAAAATCATTCCTCCTTCCGGTACCTCTACCAGATTACAACTTGCCATCAGCTCCTTCAGAGCTGGTTCCCTGAAGGTTCTCAATTGCAGATTGACTATGTCCTGAATATCCATAAGTTGATAAATTAAACCTATTTCAAGATTAAGACTAGTTACGGACCAGGGCATTCCAGGCCTGAATCCCTCCCGCCAGATTATACAGGTTTTCAAATCCCATACTGCTCATCATCTTACAGGCCTTTCGGCTTCTGTTTCCGCTGCGACAATACACGAGATAGCTTTTGGAGCGATCGAGCCGGGACAATTCTTCCCTGAAGGAGGTATTGAAAAAGTTGATCTGTCTGTAATTTGGAATAATGCCTTCTGACAGTTCTTCAGGAGATCTCACATCCAATATGATCGGGTTAGACTTCATTTGTAAGGTTCTGAACGCTTCAGCACTGAGCTGCTCAAAGCCTGCCGTTCTTTTCTTGAATAAGCTGATCATTTTTTCAGGCAAGATAACGGACTCGCATGTCTCACTTGGTGACCTGAGTCACACAGAGCAGAAATTCGACCCAAAGAAGAAAAAGCCCGACACAGCCGGGCTTTTCAATATTAAAAAAGGCATTAGTCTAGTTATGCTCTCCTTTCTTTTCGCCTCCATGCTCACTACCTTCTTCTCCTCCGGAACCATGTTCTGAGTTGCCCACTTCAGCATGAGTACTCCATCCTGTAAAACCGGTACTGGTAGCCTTCAGTTCTACCGCTCTTTTGGTGCCAGCACCCAGATTTATAGGCTTGGTAGGGCCCAGCTCCTTACCATTTGAAAGGTGCACTTCAATTCTGACCCGATCGACAGTCTTTCGTGACACATTCTGCACTGTACCTACAAAAGCATTTTTGTCTTTATCATAAGCCAAAATAAGCCGTATGCCATTCTTGGTTTGATCGTACTTGTGTGTCAGTGCAAGTGAGGTACCATCTTCCTCACCTTCTCCTCCTTCGCCTACATCGCGGGCATGCTCACCACGTTCTTCCGAAGCACTTTCAGAACCATGCTCCTCTTGCTTTCTTTCCTTGTCATGCCCGGCCTTTTCATTGCCTTCTTTATGACTGGCCTTACCCTTGTCATGACCGGCAGATTCGTCACCCTCTTTGTGACCTTTCTCCTTTTGGTTGGCAACACTTACTGCATTGACACCTTCTTCATTATTTCCTTTTTCAGAATGCGATCCGCACCCTGCGATGGTGGCAATTAACACCATCATCAATAGATATCTTAGTTTCATTTTTTCAATCTTAATTTCTTAAATACTTGATAAAAGGCACGGAGACAGAAAATCTTCATCTTCATGTGCCTGTGAGATTTCCGGCAAATAAATACCAAAAATCAGAGCCATTCTATAGAAAAAAAGGTTGTATAAGTACTTCTTCTGAATAGCTCGTCCGAATTAAGAATTGAATAAGGGAGGCCCCCGTAAGGAAAAGGTAAGCTTACAGAGTGAGTTATAACGGGTATATCCAGTAGCACTGGCCGGCTGATCAATCAGTAGGTCGTCCAGTGGGATTTCTATGTTTTGTGAAACGAAAAAAGAGCTATCCTCTGTTTCCGTTTTCTTAATTGAACCTGTCTTCGATTCGACAAGATAGTCCTGAGGAATGATGTCCTGGTGATGTTCTGTGGGTAGACCCTGAAAACCATGTTCAGCGTCATGCTCTTCATCTCCCCAATCATCATGCTCACCACTATCCTCTTCTCCATCCCAAACAATGGCCGGAACAACCTCCTCGTAGGGGATCGCCTCACGAAAGCCAAACAAGCTAAATGTGAGTAAGAAAAATAAGGCCCAGAACTTTCTGTGACACACCATGACTATAAACTTAGGTGTTTTTAAATAGATATGAAAGCTTCGCTTCAACAGGCATTCCCAAAGATTTCTATACAGCTATCACGAGTTTGATAATATTTGAGAACAAAAGGACCGGATCAGCTTATATACTTTGACATTTAGATTTTAACTTACTCATCGATGATTTTACACCGCATTGAGTCAATATGAAAAAACTGCCTTCTCTCCTCTTATTGGTTTTATTTACAGCCTGTGCAAGCCAGGAACGGGAATCTCCGAAAAACCTGGGCAGGTTTAATGTTGAAAAAGACCTCCTGTTAGTTCAATTTGATTGTAAAACAGATGTAGATGATCTACACTCGGTAGCCGCCCTGGGCACACTTTTACACGACAACCGATTCTCCAGGGTAAGTTATCATGCTGTTGCAGGTACTTACGGTACTCAGAAAGGACTTTACGTGCCAGCCAATGAACTTTTTCAGGCAACTTTTAGCAATCACTGGTCCGATGCACATACCAACTTCAACCAGGCCCTTGCCGAAGTAACCGGGTTAGTACTAAAAGTGCTTAAAGCGGGTGGCGATATCTGGATTTCTGAAGCAGGACAATCAGATTTTTCTGCTGCCCTGGTCGGTGGCATCCAGTTGAATTTGCCTGATCTGGCAACCAAAGAGCGTATCCATATTGTACAACACAGCGACTGGAATGAAAAGGTAACGGGTGAAGAGAACCTGGCTTTTGTAAAGGCAAACACCAATTACCACAAGATTCCCGATGGTAATGCGGTTGGGAACGGCACCCCCGGCTACCGATCAGAAGAGATTGTAAACTGGCAGGATAAAATCACTCACCCTGGCCTGATTGAAAACTGGAATATGGCCATCAAACTGGGAAATCAGTTTAACGGTGTTGATGACAGATATAATAATGAGGCTATCACAAAAGGTGGCCTCGACTTTTCTGACCACTCCGAAGTCTCCTGGATTTTTGGCTTCGAAGGGTTGAAAGATCACGATGCTTTCTTTGACGAATTTGGGAAGTAAAACCATAAGAAACCAATTTCCCCTCAATCATCCCTTAGCCCATAAACTGGGTTAGCGTTAGCCGGAGTAAGCACCACTTTGGCAATAATGATCAAAGAGAGCAGGACCACAAAAGCTCCACTTAAAAGACTTACGGGTACGGAAGCCGCTGCATGATACTTATATATCAGGCCCAGCACCTGATCGGAAACCAAATAGCCCAGGGCAGACCCCAGTATCAAAGCCGTGAGCAGTATAAATGTAAACGACCTATTAACCGTAAGCAAAAGCTCTTTGAATGAAGCGCCAAGTACTTTACGTATACTGATTTCCTTAATCCGTCTGGCCACATTGATCTGTGCTAGAGAAAAGATGCCCACTATGCTCAAAAATGCGCTTAAGACAGCCATGGCCAGGAAAATTTTCTGAAGATTTTTTGAATCTCTACCAAGCGGGCCAAAGGCAAAATCTTTCTGATGTACCCCCGCATAAGGTTCATCAACATGTTTACTCCAGATGGACTTAAGTTGATCCTCCACTTCATTGAGATTTCTGCCACTCACTTTGACAATCAAATGCTCGTTTTCCTTGTTGTCTGAAAGTGCAATTACCGTAGGCAATAGCTGCGCAGCTTTTACTACGTCATCAATAATATCGATCGTTACTCCAATGATCGTCTTTCGTTCACCATTGATCTTTACTACCTGATTTACCACATCACGGCCTTCAAAAAACTCATCTACCAAAGACTGACTTACGAGAATTTTGTCTCTGTCGGATCCGGCATTCTCTATAAAGCCTCTTCCTGAGTTTATTTTAACCTCCATCACATCCAGGTAGCTGTCGCCCACGCCATGAAATCGCACCAGGTGAGATGCAGTGTCTGAAACAAGCTGAAACTGCACTTTCGTGCTGTACCTTCCAAAATCGCCAATATGATTGGCCGCCTCCGCTGTAACCACACCAGGAATTCGATCAATTTCCTGTCTGAGTTCTTCTACATATCGGTTGTCTACGGGTAGGTTGATCACTCCTTCTGTCGTATAACCCAGGTCCAATTCATCCAGGAAGTTTGAGTTCTGCCAAAAGGTAATTCCGGTAATCAGCACGATGATTGTAAAGCTGTATTGAGCTACGGTAAGGAACTTGTTGAGCCAGTTGATTCCTTTGAGTTTAACCGATTTGCGCATGATCGCCACTGGCTGAAACTTCCAGGCGTACAAGGCGGGTAATAAACCAGCTACCAGGGTTGTGAATAAAAGGAAACCGATAACGAAGATGATGACTCCGGTCAAATCGACATCCTGAAGCATAAACTGTGCACCAAAAAGGCCCATAATGGTCTTTGATGTTAAGTTAGCCGTTGATATGGCAATGACAAATGCGAATGAACTGACAATGCCCATCTCCATTAAAAACTGAACCAGAATCTGCCGACTGCCTGAACCAAGTGTTTTGCGAACGCCTATTTCCTTTAGCCTTCTTGCAATCAGGGCAATGGAAGTATTTGCCAGGTTAAAACATGCTGTAAGGAATACGATAACTGCCAAAGTTGTGAAGATGATCAAGGCCTCTGGTCGCAGGCGCCTGTTGACATAGCTCGCCCCATCTATAATATCAGATGGGAAAGGAGCGGCAAAGGAAATCAGCTCAAATCTTTTAATCTTGACCAGCTTGTTGCTTTCATTCTGAAGAGCAATTGTCTGATCAATATCAGCCGCAATGCGTTCTTTTTGGCCAGCAGTTAATTTCAGATAATGCCCTGTAAACAGTTGGGCCGACCAGTCATTGACATCCAGACCCAGGGTACGGTTGTAGTCTTCCCGGCTCATTAACATTTCGAAGTTGAAGGTTGAATTCAGCGGAATCTTGTCAAACACACCACCGACCGTCACCTCTAACTTACTACTGTCAGACAGATAAAGTGTAAGCTCCTCTCCCAATGCCATCTCATTCCCAAAATACCTGGTAGTTGTTGCTTGGGTCAGATAAACCATGGGGAGCACCCCAAAGTTGTCAAATGACCCGTATACAAGCGGGATGTCAAACATCTCGGGAAAATCTGCAGAAGCAATCCCTACTGTTTCTGAAAAGAAATCTGTCCTGTTTTTAATTTTAAGCCTTTGAATAGAATAACTACTTACCTGGTCAATGCCACTGATGTCATTGCGCAACTTATAGTCAAGGGCAACCGGGGAAAACTCGTTGCGTCTTTCCTCTCCGTTCTGTTCGGTGATGGCATGTACTCTGTAAAGGTCTTGCGTGTCTTTGTAAAAGGAATCAAACTCAATGTTATAAGCGTGAAGTATGTAAACGAAAACGCACATACTCAATGCCAGACCCAGACCCATCACATTAATGGTCACAGGGCCTTTATTTTTCCAGGAATGCCTTAAGGCGAGTTTAAAGTAAGATTTAAAAAGAGAGGTCATCATTAGATTTTTTTGAGTTCTTGATCTGGAGTATGATTTGAAGCAGCGGAGCACGTTCCACCAGAAAAAGGCATTAGCCTTCCATATCGGGTCTCCGTTTTTGAGCCTCAGGGAATAGAATTCTTCGAGGTCACCTTCCAATTCTTCCTGTCTGTCTGCACGGCAATACCAGCGAAAAAATCTGAGGGCCAATGATGGCGGTTGTCGCTTTATCTCCTCCATTTTATCCCTTCTTCCAGTTAAGTGCTTGTGCCGGTATCTGATAGCGCAGTTGTTCGCGGAGAGTAGTCAGTTCATCCAGTGCCTTGCTGGCATAGGGTGTCAGGTAAAAAAGTCGCTTGCGCTTGCCTCCCCTTTCTCCGGTAGATTCGCTCAGTCGTGATTCTAAAAACCCCTTTTCCTCCAGGCGATAAAGCACCGTATGGATGGCACTGATATTGATCTTTTTCCCGGTTTGCTTCTGGTACTCTTCCACGATTTTGACAGAGTAGGCCTGGTGGTATAATACCCCCACCAGCAAAAGCACTAATTCTTCGAAATTTCCGAGCTTAATATCTCTCATAAGTTTCACTATTGTAAGTATTATACTTCATTCGGTTTTATAATGTTTCACTATTGTAAGTATTATCTTTAAAAAGGTCTCAGAGGACTATACTGAGGGATCTTATTAAAATAGAGGAGTAAGGAGAAGAGATCATTCTTGAGAGATGATCGGATTTAGAGGAGCCGCAATCCCCGCAAGTTTAGCCACAAGCCACATACTAAAACCCAATCATCTTCTTTCCTATCTCTATCAAAAAGGCCTCTGCAGCTTTGGTAAAGAGAGACTTTAAAAAAGGGATGCTCTTGACACGAGCCTTTGCCCAAAAGTTAGAGAGCTTTCTCAGCGTCTCATTTTTAGAGAGCTCAGCCTGTGTTTTTCTTAACTCTTGAGCAGCTTCAATTACCTCAGAATAGTCTTTACCTGTCCTCTCTTGCTCTTTTTCTGAGGTAACTATTGCATCCTCCAGATAAGCATCAATGGCCAATTGGGTTTTAAGTGGAAAAGGTTCAAGGTCAGCATCTTTGTCAACAAACTTAAGTTCATAAAAGAACTCGTTAGTATATGTTTCCTCCTTGGTTTCATAGTATGCCGGTAATTCGAATTCGTAATGAATTAAGGCTGACTTAATCCAAATATCAACACTTCTACCTAACTCCATGTCATTGGGTTCGAAGTTTTGTTCATTGGATCTAAACGAACAGACGGGCAATAAAAAATATCTCTTCTTATGACCTTCAGGTACTCCTTCATTGAGTTCTGCCTTAAAGTAATTTCCAACAGGGTTGGAATCAATCTCAGTAGAATATTGAATTTTATTAGGCTCACCTTTTAAACCCTTAATGTTAATGTTCAAGAAAATTTTCCCATCAGTATTTAACATTTTGGCATTAAATAGACCAGGCTTCTTTGTAATAAGAAAATTGTCGATATGAGCGTCAAATTCTTTCTCTAATCGAGAAAACAAATCGTCCATTCTTCGAATTTTCATCAATTCCTGATATGTATAATCATACTTAGACTCTGCCATAAAAACCTCTCTTTAAACCAACCATCCAAACCACACAATATAAGCCGCAATCACCCACAGACTAAGCCAGTAGAACCTGCGGAAGATATGTTTGTGGGTGGGCTACATGACTCAATATAGTTACTTAATTTTATCTCAATGAAAGAGAACCTCGAAAGTATCATTAGAGAATTAGAATCAAGAATTGAAAAAGACACAAAACAACTTGAAGCTGATGAGCGAGTGTCTGAGAGGCAGGCTGAGGATGACAAAAAAGAGATAAGGAAAATACAAGGATGGGTCAAAGTACTGATTGTAATAGGAGTTCTAGTAATGCTGCACGGGGTAGTTAGTCTGTTCCTGCCTGAAGAACACCTATTAAGCCTAAATGAGATGGGAGATTACTTTGGCGGCACCGTGGCCTCCTTCTGGGCATTGGCGGGCGTGCTCTACATCTATATGTCCTTTCTTGGGCAAAAAACAGAGCTAGGCTACACAAGGCTTGAACAACAGCGAAGCCGTCTTCAACTTCTCTACAACCAGAAAGAAATGGCTACTCAGAAATATTTGATAGACGAACAGGTAAAAGGAATAAAGATTGAAGGTGCAAGGAATGAGGTCAACTTTCACCTTGAGGGGATTATGGAAGAGATAGATCGGCTTACGTTTACACGTGACTGGGAAGGAATCAATGGGTTAAAAATGAGTTTAAAAAAACTGATAGAAGTTTACATCCATAAGGGAAAAACAATCGAAGATTTTTTTACAGCATATAGTCTACATCTTATTTGCATTGACAAAACTATCAAGCTCATCAGAATGATTAAGGAAAACCACTTGCCTTATGATAACCTTCTAGGTCTGGTAAAAAACAAACTTCCTCTAGAAGTATGGGTCTATGTTTTCTATCTGATTTGGCTAGGCCCTCATAAGGATTTAACAAAGTTTGCAAAGGAGACGAAACTGTTTGATCACATGAGGGGCAACCATTATCTTGAACAAAGAGATGTAGAACGGTTTCTGAAGGATGAAGTTTCATTTATAACTGCGGACATAAGTTAAATCTGCGTAAGCAAATTGATAAGCTCAGTACTACCTTGGGTGTATACGGCCTTCTCAGCTATTTTATAGGCATGGGTTTGTATGGCCTCCCAGAGCGTGGGTTTCTCTGCTTTAAACGCTTCCAGCTCCTCCTTAAGATCTTCTTTACTGGAGCTTTTTAGCTTTTCTTCCAGAATGGTGAAGACTGGCTGCATATCATCACTCTCCACCGCCTTTTCAGTGATATCTGCCAGGCGTTCAGAAATGTTAATATAGGCGCTTGTAAGTTTTAGAATATGCTCATTCAGACCATCAATAGTTCTCTCATGGCTGCCGATGACCTAGTCTTTCATAGTTAGCAGCTTATTGGTATACTCAAGCTCAGTACTGATATTCTGAAGCCGAAATTCAAGCGCCATCTGGTCCAACTTATCGGGTAGATATTCTTCCACCGGCTTTTGCCCGGTTACTACCAAGCCATATTCTTCCAGGGCTTTTTCATAAAGTTCCGTGTAACCATCTGGGGTTACAATCTCCATCGTTACCCTATTGCCTTTTTGCCCAATACGGACTGTAACCTCATTATCTGGAAATTTCTGGTTAAGCGTTTCCTGAAAATAATTAAGTATTTGAATACCTGCTTGTTTGTGTTCTGGAGAGAATTCTAGTGAGTTCTTAAATTGGTTGTTTTGATTTATAACCGATAGGACGGAGAATTTCTCCATCCTATTATAAACCTCTTTAAGAGCATCATAAGTTGAAGGGTAAGGCGTTGATACTTCATTGAACACACCAGGAAACACTTGAAACAAAAATGGATTAATCTCATTTTTTGAATGATGATCGGAATCCAATGCTCGATCAAGAACAAAAACCATTCTATAAGGCTCTAAACTGTATTCTTCCATCATTCTAAACCTCCGATAAAGGTCAGTTGCTGCAGTTGCCTCATCCGTAAACAGAATAAGGCAATTCGCTTGATAAACGGAATATTGTTTTAGCTCTTCAAAAGTCCTTAATCTGTCTAGGCTCAATCCTGCATCATCAGCAGCGTGCTTAGTTACATTATAGTCGCCATTACCAACGTTGTCACCTTTGAACCAGATGTAATCAGCTTTGTATCTTGTTGCTCCTCCCGGTGCCATCACTTCGTAGACTTTATCAATTCCTGCACATCCAAACCTTAATCATTAACAGTTCCTTAACTATCATAATATTGTCTATATTCAATTGACAAAATAAAAAAATTGAACATCATTCTATTACTTTTTCAAGGAGATGATACCAAAGTAGTCTCAGATATTACTAATTGGCTCACTACTGGTAGACTAGTGTTGTTGTTTGGTTCAATAATAGTGGGACTTGTCTCGACCTATTTTGTAGGCCGAAATCGGTTAAATGCCCGGCACATGAAAGAATTGAATGGGTTGAGAGCAGAGTTACATCGCTTGGACAAAGAAGTTACAGAATTGAGAGAGAAGGGCAACGCTGCAGATGAGATGAAAGATTTACTTAAGGATATCGTAAAAAGTAAAACCTAAGTAATGAACAGAGCTGAAAGTATTAAATCCATTAGTCCAAGGGCCAAAGCTAAGCTGAGAAACCTTGCAGGTTCACTTAAAGATGTATCCGATTTGGCGGATACCAAAGTTGAAGAAATTGTCTCATTACTATTGTCAAACAATATTATAGACGAAGAGCTTTTTCACCGATACGCGAACCCAAAGACTACTGAAACTGCCAAGTCAACTGTACTCTCAATGTTGAGTATGTTATTGCTGTTCTGGGAAACATCTGATGAAAAAGATCAAATTCATAGAAGTATCGAATTTGCTCCGGAATACAGGCAGGCGGGTCTTCAGATATTGAATTACTTCAATGAGACATTGATTCAAAAATATCCTGATGACAACGTAGTCGTGCGAATTAGTCAGAGTGGCAACAAAGTGACTATGGAAATCGAAACTCCTGATGGGAGAACTGAACTCTATGAAAAAGCCTTAGATGAATACGGGCTTGTGGTAACAGGTAAAATGCCAATAGATAAATACTTAGATAACCCCATTGATATTTTGGCATTGGAGCACAAACTGGAAAATGCAATGCTCGAATTGAAGTTTCAACAGCAACTTCTTACAATGAAGGATCAGGTAATTGAAAATAAAGATCAGATGATTAATGCCAAAGACTCAATAATTGACAGATTCAATAAGTCAGTTATTAAGATGCTTTCGAAGGCTGTTGATCAGTCGGCAACACAAATATTAACGGAAATCATCAACACCAAATATTAGTCCATTAGGCTCATAATTCACGAAACTAATCACTTCGTAGACTTTATCAATTCCCTCACATCCACATCTAAACAACTGGCTATTGTCAGAAAATTCTTTAATGGAACACTCATACTGATAAGGTAATCCTTAAAATAAGAAAAGCCCAGCGAATGCTGAGCTTTTAGAAGTAGCCTCGGCAGGAATCGAACCTGCATCTAAAGTTTAGGAAACTTCTATTCTATCCATTGAACTACGAGGCCGGGAATGCTTTCTAAAGACGGCAAAAATAATTAATAGTATTCGTTTTTCAGATAGTTGGGGAAAATCTTCATATGCTTTTCCGTGACTTCTTCCAACAGCACAGCCCTGAGCTCTTTAATATTCTGCTTTTTGGTAGCAGAGATAAAAACAGACTGTACTCCCTCTTTGGCCATATAGGTTTGCTTCAGCTCATCCAGGGTCACCGGAGGGTTCTCCATTTCTTCCAGAATATCTTCATCCAGATCGTGCTTAAACTGGTCGATCTTATTAAACACAATGATGGTCGGCTTGTCAGCCGCCCCTATATCCGCAAGCGTCTGGTTTACTGTTTCCATCTGGTCCTGAAAATAAGGATGAGACACATCTACCACGTGCAGCAGAATATCAGCTTCTCTTACCTCATCCAGGGTAGACTTAAAGGACTCAATCAGGTGAGTAGGTAGCTTTCTTATAAACCCAACCGTATCAGAAAGCAGAAAAGGGACGTCACCCAATACCACCTTGCGTACGGTAGAATCTACGGTAGCAAAGAGCTTATCCTCAGCCAGTACATCCGCTTTGGTCATCATCCGCATAATGGTAGACTTACCCACGTTGGTATAGCCCACAAGCGCGGTTCTTACAATGCTCTTCCGAGACTTACGCTGTACCTCGTTTTGCTTCTCAATCTTCTCAAGCTTCTTTTTCAGTACCGTAATCGTATTTCGGATATTCCTTCTATCCGTCTCAATCTCTTTTTCACCCGCACCACCACGGGTGGCAGTACCTCCACGCTGCCGCTCCAGGTGAGTCCACATACGGGTAAGTCTGGGCAGCAGGTAGTTGGACCTGGCCAGTTCCACCTGAGTTTTGGCCTGGGCTGTCTGGGCTCGTTTCAGGAAAATATCGAGGATCAATAAACTACGATCATAAATCTTGATTCCCAGTTCTTTCTCAAGGTTTCTTAGCTGTGAGGGACTGAGGTCATCATCAAAAATGATCACTTTGATATCTTCAGCCTTGATATAGGTCTGAATTTCTTCGAGCTTACCCTTCCCTACAAAGGAGCGCACCTCAGGCTTGTCCATTCGTTGTGTAAAGGACTTGACTACCTCCAGGCCCATGGTTTCAGCCAGAAAAGCAAGCTCATCCAGGTATTCTATCACCTTCTCTTCCGGTTGCCCCTGATTGATCAGTGCCACCATGACAGCAGTTTCTTTCTCGTTCGATGTGGTTAAATATCCTCCCATAAAATCAGCCTGTAAAGGTACTACTAAATGTTCTTAATTACTTGTGGTACATACCTGTAAGCGCTTCATTACAACTCAGGCAGGGGAATACCCGTAAATAGCACTCCAAAACAAATAGCTTTTAGCTACCTTTGCCCCGCGTCACCAAGAATCTGAGTTTTTGAGCCTGTTTTCATTTATTAAGAGAAAAAAAGAGATACCTCTGGATGTATCTGCCCTCAAAGTAGATGTACATTCCCATCTCATACCCGCTATTGATGACGGGATTCAAAGTGTGGAACAGGGACTCGAAATACTTCGTGAGATGGAAGCTCTGGGCTATGAGAAGGTAATTACCACCCCACATACCTTTCCTGGTAGCTTTGACAATACACCTGAAATAATTCTGGGTGGATTGAAAAAAATGCAGGCCGCCATTAAGGATGAAGGCATTAACATTACCATGGAGGCTGCCACAGAGTACTATATGGACGACATCTTCCTGAAGATGCTGGAGAATGATGAACCTCTGATGACCTTTGGTGGAAACTATGTACTCTTCGAAACAGGCTTTATGAGTCCTCCCCCTTTTATGAAGGAGGCCATCTTCCTGATGAATATCAAAGGCTATAAGCCAGTATATGCGCACCCCGAGCGGTATGAGTACCTGATCCACGACAAAGCACTACTGGAAGAAATGATAGATCGTGAGGTAGTCTTTCAAATGAACCTGGGGTCACTGGCCGGGGCTTACGGTAAACCAGTACAGAAATTTGCCGAAAAGCTGATAGACCAAAAAGTCGTCAGGCTGGTGGGTACCGATTGCCATCATATGGGGCATATTGATGCACTTAAAAAGACGATCCAGTCTAAATACTTTCAAAAACTAATGCAGCTGGAGCTGCTGAATAATACTCTCTGATTCAATGATCTTTATAACAGGGGCCACAGGCCTATTAGGAAGCTTTATCTGCAAAGACCTGTTAGCCAGGGGCTATGAAGTTAAAGCCATCAAACGACAGACCAGCAGTATGGTCTTGCTGGGCGAAGCTGCCGATAAAATTAATTGGGTAATTGGTGACATGGATGATACCACTACCCTGGCCGAGGCACTGGAGGGTGTAGAAGCTGTGATCCATGGAGCAGCTATTATCTCTTTTGACAAAAGGGATGAGGCCAGAATGTACAAAACGAACGTACAAGGAACCGCTGACCTCGTAAACGCCTGCCTGAAAGCAGGAGTCACAAATTTTGTACACATCAGTTCTGTAGCGGCCATAGGCAGAAAACGCGACCAATTGATACTTCAGGAATCGGATCTTTGGGAAGGAACCGAATATGATTCAATATACGCCCGCTCCAAGCATGCCCAGGAACTGGAAGTATGGCGGGGCGCCCAGGAAGGTCTCGATGTGAAAATTGTCAATCCCTCTGTAATACTGGGGCCGGGTCTTTGGGGGCAGGGTAGTACCTCTGTATTCAAATATGCCTACAGCGAAAAAGCCTTTCACCCGGAGGGTACCATCAATTATGTGGATGTACGGGATGTGGCTACGGTAGTCATTGATCTGATGGCCTCTGATATCAAAAATGAGCGGTTTGTACTGAGCGCAGGCAGCATGGACTACAAAGATTTCTTTACAGCGGTTGCCAAAGAGTTTGGGAAGGAACCTCCTAAAAAGCCTGTCCCCTATTGGCTCTTAAGAGTGGCGGTAGCATTAGAATTCGTGCGTTCCAGAATTGTAGGCAAAAGCGCGATGATTACGGGAGACACGGCCAAGCTGTCGCGCATGCGATATCACTTTAAAAACGACAAAGTGAAAGAAACCCTGGGCTTTGAATTCAGACCAGTAGAAGACTCAATCAGCTGGTCGGTGGCGGGCCTCAGGTCTATGGGAGACCTGGATTAATTGTCATTGAAAATTAAACAACTGGTTGTCAGATGATTAATTATTGGTGGCAAAATTACCCGCTTTTGGTTCGGAATTTTTTCCCGGCTAAGCTGGTTTCAGGATTAAGTTTTAAGTACTTTAAGTAAACATTTCGAGCAACTTACATGCAAGAAGATTATCCGAGTAGAGAAGAGGAACGTGGGCTGATAAAAAGATTCGAGGAGCAACTTAAGCAAAAAACATTCTCATTTTTCGATGTTACAGAGTACGAGACGATTGTTCAGTACTATCTGGAGCATATGCAGTATGGCAAAGCCCATAAGGCAAGCAAAATGGCGCTTGAGCAATATCCTTTTTCACAGGAGATCAGCTTGCTTATGTCTCAGTGCCTGATTGGCAAAGAGCAATATGAAGAAGCACTGAAGGTAATCGGGGAAGCTCAAAACCTACATCCCAACGATGTGGAGCTGAATACTGTAAAAGCTACCATCTATTCGTTTATGGGGCAGTATGAAAAAGCTGTTGAGATCCTGCTAAGTACACTTGACCATACTGAAGACAAGTCGGAGGTTTATTATAATATAGGCCTCACTTATCAGACCAACTCGCACTACCGTGAGGCCATTGATTACTATAAGAAAGCGATAGAGATTAACCTCAATCACGAGAGCGCTCTCTATGAGCTCGCTTACTGCCTGGATGTAACAGGGCAGTTGGAGGACAGTGTTGCCTACTATACTCAATTCATAGATAAGGATCCCTATTCCAGCTATGCCTGGTACAACCTGGGTATCGTCTATAACAAGCTGGAGCGCTACAAGGATGCCGTAAAGGCCTATGACTACGCCCTGGTAATTGATGACACTTTCTCCTCGGCCTATTTTAATCTGGGCAACTCCTACATGAACCTGGAGCAGTATCCGGAAGCCCTGGAAGCCTATAAAAACACCCTGTCTAACGAAGGGCCTTCGTCTGAGACTTTTTGCTGTATAGGTGCCGCCTATGAAAAGCTGGAGCAGTACGAACTGGCCATAAAATATTACCGCAAGGCCACCAAGACAGATCAGTTTTACGAAGACGCCTGGTATGGCATCGGTTGCAGCCTGGCAGCACAGGAAAAATTCTATGAAGCCATTCACTTTCTTAACAAAGCGTTAAAGCTGGACCCTGAAAATGCCAACTATTGGCAGGCGGTTGCGGAAGCTGAATATAAAACGGGCAATATTGTATCGAGCCTGGAGGCCTATCAGGAGGCAGTAATGCTCGAACCAAATGATGCTGACCTGTGGCTGGACTGGTCTTTTATTTACCATGAGCAGGGAGAAGCCGATAAGGCCATAGAGCTGATGACTAGAGCTTTAGAAGAAGATCCAGAGGATTCAGACTTGCTCTATCGCATGGTTGTTTATCAAATCACAGCAGGACGCTACAAAGAAGCCTTTACTTATTTAGAAAATGCACTAATTTTGGACTTCGAAAATCATGAGGTGCTTTTTGAATTCTTTCCCAAGTTGGAAACACAGAAAGCACTCTTTAAGATTATAGACCAGTACAGAAAGAACGATTGAATGCATTACTTTTTGAATGATGTGCCCGAAAGGACACAAAAACCTCGGGATAAGGGTTTTACTATGGCCATGGATAAAGGCCTGAGTATCCGTGAAGCGGAAGATTTTGTAAGTGTGAGTGGGGAGTATGTAGATATCGTGAAACTCGGTTGGGCTACCTCATATGTAACACCAAATCTTGATGATAAACTAAATGTATATCGGGAGGCAGGAATTCCTTTCTACTTCGGTGGTACACTTTTCGAAGCTTTTATAGTCAGAAATCAGTTTGACGACTATCGCAAAGTCATAGATAAATATCAAATGCCTTATGTTGAGGTATCTGATGGGTCTATTGAAATGGATCACGATAAAAAGTGTGAGTATATCAGCACACTCGCTGAACAAACCACCGTCCTGTCAGAAGTAGGTTCTAAAGATGAGGAAAAGATCATACCTCCCTATAAGTGGATTGAGCTCATGCAGAAAGAGCTGGATGCAGGTGCCTGGAAGGTCATCGGTGAGGCCCGTGAGAGCGGCAATGTCGGTCTTTTCAGATCCAGTGGCGAGGTAAGATCAGGACTCGTGCAGGAAATTCTGACTAAGATTCCATTCGAGAAAATTATCTGGGAAGCCCCACAAAAGGAACAACAGGTATATTTTATTAAGCTAATGGGTACCAACGTAAACCTTGGTAATATTTCTCCCAATGAGGTGATCCCGTTAGAAACCATACGCCTCGGGTTAAGAGGTGATACTTTCAGCCACTTTCTGAGCAAATAAGCCCTTCATGAGAGGACTCAAAGACCTTTTCTTACTTTACCTGAAAGGTATTGCCATGGGCAGTGCTGATGTAGTACCTGGCGTATCCGGTGGCACCATTGCCTTTATTACCGGTATTTATGAGCAACTGCTCAACTCTATCAAAAGCATTGACCTGGAGGCATTTGGCCTGCTCCGCAAATTCAAAATCAAAGAACTCTGGGCACATATTAACGGTACTTTCCTTGCAGCCTTAGGGCTCGGTATTGCCACCAGCATATTCACACTGGCTAAGGTCATAACTCATCTGTTATCCACCTATCCCATTCAGGTATGGTCGTTCTTTTTCGGACTGATCGTCATTTCGGCTCTGATCATATTAAGAGAGATCAAAAAGTGGGATGTAGGTGTATTTCTCGGCATAATAGCCGGTTGTGCTGCAGCTTACTTTATTACCTCTGCCATACCTGCCGAAACTCCGGAAGCTTCCTGGTTTCTGTTTATAGCTGGAGCAGTGGCTATCTGCGCCATGATTTTACCGGGTATTTCCGGTGCTTTTATCTTGCTCCTTTTTGGCAAATATGAATATGTACTCACCGCACTCAAGGAGTTGCGAATAGGCGAAATTCTGATCTTTATGGCAGGCTGTCTGGTTGGACTGTTGAGCTTTGCACGGGTAGTGAGCTGGCTATTCAACAAATACCATAACCTGACCGTAGGAGTACTCAGTGGTTTTATGATTGGCTCGCTCAATAAGGTCTGGCCCTGGAAAGAGGCGATTCAGACCTATGTAGACCGACACAATGAAATCAAACCCCTGGTAGAAGCCAACGTACTACCTACAGATTATCTGGCTAAAACCGGTCAGGAGCCCTTTTTCTTACAAGCTGTTCTTTTTGCAGCGGGCGGCTTCCTTATTGTGCTGGCCATCGACAGGCTGGGTGCTTACCTGAAAAATGACTGATCATGCGGAAGTTCGGACTCATCGGTTTTCCTTTAAGTCACTCTTTCTCTCAAAAGTACTTTACTGAGAAATTTGAAAAAGAGAACATAGCGGATTCTAGCTATGATCTTTATCCACTCGAATCCATTGAGGAGTTTCCGGCCCTTATCAAGGCCGAATCTGAGCTTATCGGATTGAATGTGACCATACCCTATAAAGAGCAGGTGATTCCTTACCTGGATGAACTGGATGAGAAGGCCGAAGCCATTGGGGCGGTCAATACCATTACCATCAGAGATGGAAAGCTGAAGGGTTATAACACCGACTATGACGGCTTCAGCAATTCACTCACTCAATGGATAGGCGCTAACCCTATACCGGAAAAAGCTCTGATTCTGGGTACGGGCGGAGCTTCAAAAGCTGTGAAGGCCACTCTCGAAGATTTAGGCGTCAGCTATCAGTTTGTATCACGTAGCTCTGGTGAGGGCTTATTAACATACGAAGACCTTTCTTCAACACTTCAACACTTCAAGACTTCAACACTTATCATCAACACCACTCCGTTAGGTACTCACCCCAATACTACCGAATTACCAGATTTACCCTATAATCAGCTGACACAGGGTCACTACCTCTTCGATCTGGTGTACAACCCTCTCATCACGGCCTTTATGCAAAAAGGCATTGACGCCAAATGCTGGGTGAAAAACGGACTGGAAATGCTCCATGGTCAGGCTGAAAAGGCTTGGAGGATTTGGAATTCCTGAGCCAGAAAGATATTAGTATTTAGATTTTAGACCTCAGAGTTATTCATCTGGCCACTTTCTTTTAGCTTTGATTTATGGACTTCAAAATCACGGCTGACTTTGAGCCAACGGGCGACCAACCCGAGGCTATTAAGAAACTGGCACAAGGAGTAGAATCAGGAGATGCTGCCCAGGTGTTGCTGGGAGTAACTGGTTCGGGTAAGACCTTTACAATCGCCAACCTGATACACGAGACGCAGCGCCCAACCCTGATTTTGAGCCATAACAAAACACTGGCAGCCCAGCTTTATGGAGAGTTCAAGCAGTTTTTCCCTGAAAATGCTGTTGAGTACTTTATCTCTTACTATGACTACTACCAGCCAGAAGCTTTTATACCGGGGAGTAATCTCTACATAGAGAAAGATCTTTCTATCAACGATGAGATAGAAAAGCTCAGGCTCTCGGCTACCTCTGCCTTGCTGACCGGCAGACGGGATGTAATCGTGATCGCCTCCGTTTCCTGCATTTATGGTATTGGTAACCCTGACGAGTTTGGAAAAAATGTAGTCCGCTTACAGGTGGGCGATATTGTGGCCAGAAACCAGCTCCTTTTCTCGCTGGTAGACATTCTTTATAGCAGAACGGAAGCGGAATTCAAACGTGGCACCTTTCGGGTAAAGGGGGATACCGTAGACATCTTTATCGCCTATGGTGATTTTGCCTACCGCATTTACTTCTGGGGAGATGAGATTGAGGCCATCCAGATGATAGACCCGGCCACAGGCAAGAAAATCTCGGATGAAAAAATCATTAGTATTTTCCCTGCCAACCTCTTCGTAACAGGCAAAGATGTGCTGCACCAGGCCATCAATGAGATTCAGGATGAAATGGTGGATCGGGTACAGCAATTTGAAGATGACCGGAGATTTCTGGAGGCAAAGAGACTAAAAGAGCGCACCGAATTTGATATGGAAATGATGCGGGAGCTTGGTTACTGCTCTGGCGTTGAAAATTACTCACGCTTCTTCGACAGACGCGAAAAGGGTCAGCGCCCTTTCTGCCTGCTGGACTACTTCCCTGAAGATTTCCTGATGGTGATTGATGAAAGCCATGTAACCACATCACAGGTACGTGCTATGTGGGGCGGTGACCGTTCCAGAAAAGAGAATCTTGTAGAATTCGGGTTCCGCCTGCCTTCGGCCCTGGATAACAGGCCCTTAAAATTTGACGAGTTTGAAGCCCTGACCGGCCAGACTATTTATGTGAGTGCCACCCCAGCCGAATATGAACTTAACAGATCTGAAGGTATCGTAGTGGAGCAGGTAATCAGACCCACCGGTTTGCTTGATCCTGTGATCGAAGTACGCCCCAGTCTGAATCAGATCGATGATCTACTGGATGAAATAGATGTTCGTACCAAAAAAGAGGAGCGTACCCTGGTAACCACCCTTACCAAGCGAATGGCCGAAGAGCTTACCCGCTACCTGGAGCGGGCCAATGTAAAATGTCGTTATATCCATTCTGAAGTAAGTCCACTGGACCGGGTAGAAATCCTACGGGAACTCAGACTTGGTATCTTTGATGTTTTGGTAGGTGTGAACCTGCTGCGTGAAGGGCTGGATTTACCAGAAGTATCACTTGTGGCCATTCTGGATGCTGACAAGGAGGGCTTTTTAAGAAATGAGCGCTCGTTGGTACAAACCATAGGCAGGGCCGCACGAAACGAAAACGGTATGGTGATCATGTATGCCGATGTAATCACCCACTCTATGCAGCAAGCCATTGATGAAACCAATCGCAGACGCTCCATCCAAATGGCCTATAATATTGAGCATGGCATCACACCAAAGACTGTGAAAAAGTCCAAGGAGGCCATTATGAACCAAACCAGCGTTGCCGATGCCAAGAAGGGCAAGAAAAGCTATTATATTGAAAACACTGAAGCTTCAATAGCCGCTGATCCGGTAGTGGCCTATATGGACAAAACAGCTCTGGAGAAAATGATCACCAAAACCCAGAAATCTATGGAAAAGGCTGCCAAAGAGCTGGACTTTATGGAAGCTGCGAAGCTGCGTGACGAACTCAACGACCTGAAGGAGCTGTTAAAAGAAAAGAGCTGATTCTTAACTGGTTCTTTCTCCTTTTCTCAAAA
The DNA here is from genome assembly GCA_021404565.1 of Roseivirga sp. Classification (GTDB taxonomy): domain Bacteria; phylum Bacteroidota; class Bacteroidia; order Cytophagales; family Cyclobacteriaceae; genus Roseivirga. The sequence goes on from JAAWWF010000030.1 coordinate 36,065, forward strand.
ACGGGCTTATCGACAACCTGAAAACAACCCTTTTCCGGATTCTCTCCATTTAAGGTCTTACGAAAAGCGGAATTGGAATCGTTTTCATAGGTTTTTAGTTCATCACAACAAAATTTCACCCCCATTTCTCTTATTTTATGTAAGTAATTGTTTTTAAGGGTCCTGAGAAGCCCTTTATTAAATCGAACTACAAAAAATGAAAAAAAAATGGATCCCGGGGTTTACCCTATTGATACTCATAGCCATCATCAGCCTCTTTGATGTAAACAGTGGTGGTGAGATTGTTGCCGATGCCAATATTGACGGAGGTGACACCGCCTGGATGCTTGCAGCTACCTGCCTGGTTTTACTAATGACACCAGGCCTCTCCTTCTTTTACGGAGGAATGGTCAGCCGTAAAAACGTTATTTCCACCATGCTTCAGAGCTTTATCTGCATGGGAGTCATAACCCTGGTTTGGGTGGCCGGTGGCTTCAGCCTTGCTTTTGGAGACTCCATTGGCGGAATCATTGGCGATCCAAGAACCTTTGCCTTCTTTAAAGGTGTAGGTGGTGCCACCCAGGCCGACCTTGCTCCCACCATTCCTTTTATTCTATTCGCTCTTTTTCAGATGAAATTTGCCATTATCACACCGGCACTCATTACCGGTAGTTTTGCAGAGAGAGTGAGGTTTTCAGGATTCCTGCTCTTTATTGTTCTCTTCAGCATTGTGGTCTATGCTCCCCTGGCACATATGACCTGGCATCCGGAAGGGTTTTTAAGACAATGGGGGGTACTTGATTTTGCCGGAGGAACTGTGGTACATATGTCTGCCGGTTTTGCAGCCATAGCCGCAGCTATCATTTTAGGCAAAAGAAAAAGCCATGGCGCCACCCACAAGCCTGCTAATATCCCTTTTGTACTATTGGGTACCGGTCTCCTCTGGTTCGGTTGGTTTGGTTTCAATGCCGGTTCGGCACTGGGAGCCAACTCTGATGCAGCAATGGCTTTTGCCACCACCACAGTAGCCTCTGCCGCTGCTATGCTGGCCTGGGTCTTTTACGATGCGCTGATGGGTAGAAAAATCTCAGGGCTGGGAGCCTCTATCGGAGCAGTTGTAGGCCTGGTAGCCATCACACCTGCTGCAGGTTTCGTCACTGTAGGCCAAAGTGTCTTTATAGGAGTAGCCGGGGCCATTGTTTCCAACATAGTAGTCTACTACAAAAACAAAACCGGCATTGATGATACGTTGGATGTATTTCCTTGTCATGGTGTAGGGGGTATTGTAGGCATGATCCTGACCGGTGTGTTCGCCAAGGATGTAGGTCTAATCTATGGAGATCCTACCACATTCCTACGACACTTAGCGGCCGTTTTCCTGGTAGGTGGTTTCACCTTTGGTGCATCTTACCTGCTTTTTAAGCTTACCAACCTGATTATTCCAATGAGAGTAAACGAGGTAGCCGAGGACATCGGGCTGGACATAAGCCAGCATGGAGAAAGCCTCTCTAAAAGCAAGAGCCCTGAAGACATTGCCGAAATGATGCGCAAAGCCTCATAGCAGTCATTTATAAAAATTAGCATTTTGAAACCTCTCCTTTAGCAATATTGGAGAGGTTCTTTACGCAGAAGAGCCTCCAAAAGACTACTCGATTTCTTTTTTCTTCAATACCACGCGCTCTTCCTGTTTGGCCAGGATAAGGTTAAACATCTCGCGGATATTCGGATACTCTTCAGGAAGAAACATCAACCGGTTTATGGTAAAACGGACAAGCACCTGAATGCCCTCATCAGTTCTTTGAAGAATATAGGAATACCCTCCGCCCCCACCTGGCAATGCATAAGTTACCGGTTCAGGAAGTTCTTCAATCTCATAGGCATCTGAAATACTGATGTTAAAGAAGTATCGTCTGTTGATTGGCATCGCAAAATCAATTGGAAGCATTCGGCTTGCCTGCCTGAACGGATTACTATCAAGCTCCTTCAGTACGAGGGGTGTAAAAAACAACCGCTGCCCAATCTCTTCAGCATAATCCTCTGAGCTGAATTTAAAATCGGCCTTCAAATTGGCATAGGTATCACCAAGCCCGGAATATTTTACCTCTTCAATTTCCAGTGCAGGCAGGCGCTCTTCCATTCTCTCCCTGAGCTGTTCCTCATCCTTATCTTTTAAAAGTTCACGAGTATCAGCAGCTGCAGATCCGGAGGACTGAATATTGCCTGAGCCAGAGATTTCTCCCAGTTCATCAACATCATATTTTACTGAAATAGACTGTACTGACTTTTCTTTGTTCAGGTTCATGGCTACCCATTGCGCCTCTCCCTTAAGTACCACTAGTCCACTGTCGTTCAGACAGGCATCTGGCAATACGTTAAAAGGTCTTAGCTTGCTCGTAGCATCCAGCAACACGTCTTTTTCAGGAAGGCTGGCTCTTACCACCACATTGTTAAACTGCCTGAAAGTGGGGAACTCAGAATTTATGAGTCCATGATCTGTGGTACTTAAAAAGACCGGATCTGCCGAAAAACCTGCCTTACGCAAAAACATGTAGAGCATAAGGTTAATATCTGCAGAAGTCCCCGTAGCAGCCTCCCAAACCTTTTTCGGTTTATCAGAAAAGCCCAGTCCGCGATTACCGTCCCATTCAAAATGTTCAGCGATATAACCGTGAATCTCTTTCAAAGAAGCCATATCCGGTTTCCATCCTTTTTCCTCCGGGAAAATCTTTTTGAGTGCTTTTAGTTTTTCCAGCGTTGTGCCAAAATCCTTCATTTCAAGAATAATGTCAATGAGGGATTCCCAGCTACTGGCATAGTCGCTGACGTATTCAAATGCCACCTTTGAATAATGGTCATCAATTTTCTTTACATAGGCTTCTTCCTTAAATGCCGGAATATCGCGCATTACAAGATTATGCCTCCCCCCCAAACTTAAATCGTAACTCTGCAAATCATTGTAGCCATAAAGTCTGGGCTTGAGGTCACTGCTCCTGGGAAAAAACATATTGAAGCTCGAGCTGATCACAGGGATACTCCCTTGAAAATACCAGGGCAGAAACTCAAAAGGGCTCTCTGCATACATGACATAAGAGTACTCGATAATGGAGCCCACCACCACGTCAGGAAACGGAATTTTCAATAAGCGATATTTGTCAACAACCTCCTCTGTCACCATCATATCTTCGGTGACTTCATGTGTAACAAGCTCTCCATTTTCAAGGTTATGCGTGGCTGCCTTAATCTCGCCAATCCCTTTTCTGCCCTCAAAAGGCAATGAAAGGTCGGCAAACTCAAAACCATCAGCGGTAAGCATTTTTATTTGCGTATGATACCGGAAATAGAATCCTCCCTTGGTATAATCGAACCCTAAGCGTCCATTATCGAAAAGCACTACAGCAGAAGCCGAAGTGTCTTTCTCGTAAAGTTTCATGGCAATATGAGCTGAATCTACCTGGCCAAATTCCCGAACCTTATTCGCATTCTCCTGGGGAAAAACCGGAGTGGCACTACATAAGAGCAGCAAGAAAAGAAAAGGCCTTATCCCGTAAGGCCTCTGGAGATTTGAAAATAAAGACATCATCAGGTCGAGCCTATCAATACCAGCTTGGATTTATCAGAACGACTGACCTTTCTCCAAAAACCGCGAAAATCGGCATAGCTATTTGCAGGAAAAGTGCCCTTAAATACTTTGATGTATCGCACATAGGTTAGCTCGTTTGTTTCAGGATCAAAATCATATGAGACCTTATACTCCCCGAACTCCGATACGACATCCACCGGATCGGGCTGAAATTCAAGTCTGTAATCCTCAGGCAGCTTAAAGACCACCGTATCAATATCCTTATAATTGTATCGGTTGATAATTGCCGACTTGCGATCCTCATCTTTTGGAGGTGTGGAACTGTAACGACTGAGCAGATTGGGCACAAAAAACAAACGCTTACCGGTTGTAGAAGCATATTTGCGCAGGGTAAGATCAAACTCTTCTGTCAATTCAGGGTTCTCACTCTTCTGTTCTTCGTATTTGAATTTCCCCAGATCAAAAGCAGGAATATCGATCGTATTGAGCAGGAATTTTCGCTGATCTTCTTTACCTCTAGATGCCAGAAAGTAGTTGTCGTCATACTGGCGCCCTTTATAGCGGGTAAGCACTTTGGCCTGCGCATTCCCTTCAGCATCCATATCGATTTCTATTTTTCTGAGTTGAGCATTTTGTTCGGCTGTATATTCGGGCGTTTTCACCAAAACCCCACCCTCTTCCGTGATCATCAGGCCATGCCTGTCGCTGGTAAATCCTCCCAGAAAGTTGAATGGAGCCTGCTGGCTCGTACATTCCAGCCATACCGTATCCTTTTCCATGGGTACAGACAGAATCACATGGTTGAACTGACTGCTTGGAAAATCTGTGATGATATCATCGGCATTATCACCTGCCCTGATCAGTGTATAAAAAGACTCAATCCCTACATTCTTAAGCATGCTGTAGGTAAAGTTTGTCAATGCCTTACAATCACCATAGCCATTTTCAGCCACGTTGGATGCCTCAAAGGGTTGAAACCCTCCGATACCCAGCTGTATGCTCACATAGCGCGTATTTGATTGTAGGTAGCCATAGATACGCCTGATTTTTTCCAGGTCGTCAGGAGCATCCTCTACCAAATCTTTGATTTCCTGAGCAAGTGCGGCAGGCAGCTGATCACGGTTGGCATTCAGTTGCTTAATCCAGAGGCCAAAATCTTTCCAGGTGTCCATAGTGCCGGCATACCCCTCCATGCTGAAGTCCTTAGGTGCCAGAATTACACGAGGGCTTAACAGAGACACTCCGGGTCCCCGGAACTCTCTTTTCAAAGCGGGCAGATTCTCAATTTGCCAGAGGTAATTAGTCACCCCGGCCTGCTTGGTTATTTGAGGCTCACCGTCATAGTCCTCTTGCCTGTACCGAATATCGTAGCTGTAAGGGGCATTCACTACCAGACTGGCATGCTGTACAGAAATACCTGAGGCCCGTCTCATGTTCCATCGGGGATAGAAAAGAGAGGATTTCTTGAGCTTTTCAAACTCAACTTCCACGGTATAAGGAGCTTCTATGCCATATGGAACATAGGCTTTCAGCCTGCTGTCATCATAAACAGAACCGGCACTTGTATAACCAATATCTTCAATTTCACCTGATTTAACCTTTTTCACCAGTTTACCACTGGCATTATAGATGGCTATTTTGATTCTCCTGATTTTATCAAGCTTATCATATGCCTCGATGAATTCTCCCCAGTCACTGCCATCATCGTTCAGCACTGTTATCGCCTTCTTCACCTGGTAGCTGGCCATTTCCCGGTTTTCAATATCAAACCTGGTTTCCCAGGTCCGGATGACGGCATCGGCATTTCTCTTAAGTTCTGAAGGGATCTTATTGACTGCATAATCCTGCCCGTACTGGACAAGGGTTATTGGCAACATTACCAGTAAAAAAAAGACTCGTCTCATCATGTTTCTCTATTCTGCTTTCTTCTTAAGCACTATTTGCTCTTCCTGTTTCGCCATAATCAAGTTAAAGAACTCTTTTAAGGAAGGGTACTCATCAGGGAGGTAAAGCGTTTTCATCAGACTAAAACGAACCATTACCTGAATTTTGTTACCCTGCACGGCTGAAATATAGGTATACTTACCTCCCTTTTTAGGCAACACAAGATTTTGTCTTTTCGGCAGCTCTTCTACCTCGTAACCCTCCGGGATATCAAGGTTAAAGATATAAGTATTGTTTTCCGGGGCGGCTTGTTCAACAGGGTATAGCCTCTGCTCAAGCTTAAACGGGTTTTCATCCAGATACTTAATAACCAGGGGGTTTACGAATATTTTGTCTCCGATAAAATCAACATTATTCTCGGTGGTAAAATTATACTTAAGCTCCAGTGATTTAGATGGATCTTGTGCATTAACCATTTCAAAACCGGATACCTCTCCTACCTTATAATCATCCATATACTCATCTCCATCTGTTTCCTCCTCATCTGAAGGGTCATCCTCTGCAGATTTCTTGGCTTCTTCAGCTATGACTCTCCTAAAACGTGCCGCTGCTGTTCCACGCGCAACTATGGAAATATCACCAACAAGCTGATCATCATCATCTAACTTCAGGTTGCCCGTAATGGTCTTCGAATCCATCTCCTTATTCATCCCAAGGTTCGTCCAACGTGCACCTGCCGGAGAAACCAGGAATCCATCTCCATTCAAAGCCCGGGTTGGCAGTACGTTATAAGGCCGGAATTTATCGGTAGCATCCAACAGATACTCCTTACCACCAATATTGGCACAGACCAGTACATAATTAAATTGATCTGTCAGCGGTAATCCCCGGTTCAGGTAGCCATTTCCTCTGGTACTCAGTATCACCGGGTCGGATAAGATCCCCGCTTTTCGCAGGAACATGCCCAGGATCAGGTTGATTTCGGCTCCATTTCCTTCTCCTTCTTCCCACACAGATTTGGGAGAATCCAACAGGTAAATTCCGTAGCGCTCATTCCACTTAAAATGATCTCTCACATACTGATAGATATCAACAAGACTCTCTACATTGTTACCCCAGTTTTTCCCCTCAGGATAAATCTTTCTCAGCTGGTTAGTATTGTCCAGGGCTCCGCCAAAATCCTCATCTTCACTCAGGGTTTTATTAATGGCATCCCAGCTCTCCATAAATACCTTCGTACCATAGCCCGGGGCGCTAAACGATTTGATTTCAAAGTCAATCTTCGATCGGAAGTTTTCCATAGTAGCCACAAAAGGCTCCTTTTTCAGGGCCGGTACATCTTTGAAAATAAGGTGGTAGAAGCCACCATTGGGATTATAGACAACCGGCTGGATATAACCCTGCAACCCTGGCTGATACTTACCATATTCAGGAACCTCGATGCGATATTCTGTGTAGACAACCGGAACACTCATTTGAAAACTCCAGCTTGGCAAATCAGTAAAGTAACTTACTTTCTGTCGATATGTATACTCAATTATTGAGCCTACCTTGACATCAGGAAATGATAGCTTTTTGGTCCAGAGTTTATCATTCACTTTTTCATCAACCCAGTCTTTTTTAGATACACTGGTAGTCACCATTTTTCCATTTTCCAGGTTATAAGTTGAGGCTTTGACCTTAGCTGGTGCCGCTCCCCTCAAGTATCGTACTTCAATATCTGCCCTGTCAAACCCTGCCTCCTTAAGGACCTTTATACGCACATGACGGGTCATATACATATAGAAATCATTCTTATTAAAAGTTACATCCCCCGTGTTTACCAAGTAAACAGCCTCTGCCCCTGAATCAAGCGGGTAAGCTATCATTTCCAGGTCGGCTTTATCAATCTTTCCAAAGGTAAACTCCTGGGACTGGGCTCGGGCTACAAAAGTGATAGCCATTAGCGTGATGATGTACAGGTTTCTTTTCATAATCGTTCGGTCATGGTCATAAAACGGGTGGTCTTCATCGGGGCCGGAGACAAATAACATCAGCCGAATGAGAGTTGCGGATGAATTCCAACTTATAGAATCAACAGGTTCGCTTGACTTTTAGAACAGCTGCTTTCTCAACACAAAAAGACACACATAAAAAAAGGTTTACCCCAGCTGTCGAACAACTGTGGTAAACCTTCCTTTCCGTTGGCAATATAATAAAATACGCTAATAGTAATATTGCGGCAGGGTATAAATATCAACCGATCGGGCAGGTTTCTGTACGAGCAATACAAAGTATAGCTCAACTATGCTGAAGTCACATTAGCGTACCAGGTGGCACATAGCCTGCTGGCTGGAAGCTACTTCCTGGAAGAAATTTCTGAGCTTTGGATACTCATTCACGGTAAAAAAGGTCTTTTGCAGACTATACTTGATCAATACCTTGATCTGATTTTTCTCAGCGGCTATGTTATAGATAAAAAGACCTTCGTCATCGGGTAGCAACAGAGCCATGGGCTCGGGAAGTGCCTTTATTTTAACAGACTCAGGTAGCTTAATCGTATAAACCCACCTCAACGCCTGGGGCACCTCATAGTCTACCGGAGTGAACCTTTGACTGGCTTTAAATGGGTTTTCTATCATCTTTTTGAAGATCAGCGGATTGAGGAAGACATCGGGCCCGTAAGCCTCTTCAGCCTCTCTTCTGAATGCAAGTAGAATCTTCAGCTTTTCAGTAGTACTGTCAAGGTTTTCTACCTGAACTGACTCCACTGCCAAACTGGAAAATCGTTGACGGTAATATTGCAAAACCTCTGCCTCAGTCCTTGATTTCAGGAATCTCCTTTGTTGAATAGCAGTGACACCATCTTCAAGAATGGTCAAAACTCCTTCCATATTCAGCTCCTCATCGAAGTTTATTTCTGATGAGTAGATAGAAACCTCTCTCTCCCCATTCAGATTAAGATCGATCCAGCGGGGAGCTTCATAATCTACCAACAGGCCTATTTTGTTTATTAACCGCGTTGGCAACAAACCTGTAGGGTACTGCTCATAGACTGCATCCAGCAAAATGGCTTCATCTCCTAAAGAAACATGGGCAATGACATAATTAAACTGATTAATAAATGCGTTGCCCGGATCAGGGTTTCCCTTATCGCGGGTACTGATCACAACAGGATCAGCATCGAAACCTGCCTCTCTGAGCATGGCTATCAAAAGCATGTTTATTTCCTGTGCGGGCCTTATCTTTGACTCCCAGGCTTCTTCCAATGGAAGCAACACTGCCAGACCCTCTGTCTTGTCCCAGGTCATTTGCTGCATTACGGTTTGCCTGATCAGGCGGATTTTCTCCCGGTCGGACAAGCCCTCTAAGGGAGGGAGTAGTTTGGCCATCTCCTTTGTTTTGGAAAGCCTTTGACCAAAGCTGATATTAAACAGCAAATCTCGGTTTACACCAGACCAGTCTGCAACGAATTGCTCATCTCCCACGGTTCTGAATTGGGAAGTGTTCGACACCTCAAAAGACACCGCACAACGGTAATCATTCAGGTTACCCACGAAGGGCTCGGGCCGTACGGCAGGTAAATTCTTGGCAATATACCGCTGGGTCTCATCGTTGGGTGGTGAGATGTAGTCCATAAAACGGTCATTTACCACCTTCACTTTATAGCTGGCAAAGGTTGGAAACTCCACAAAAAACTCTGAGTGTCTGACAGGAATGAAATCCTGAAAGTACCAGGGGTAGAAAGTCGTGGCCAACCTTGTGTTTACTTCAAAAGAATACTCTATAACACTCCCTACTTTTACGTCCGGAAAAGTAACCTTTATGCTTCTTTTTCTATCTCCGGTGCGCTCTTTGAAAACCTTGCGCCTGTTGACTTTGGTCTCAACCATTTCTCCGGCATCGTTCAGGTTATAGACACTGGCACGTAGCTTCCCAATTCTTATAATATTTGGAAAGGCCAATGCCAGGTTGCCAAAACCGAGACCTTCTTTGTTAAGCACCTTTACCCGTTCATGGATCACTAGCTTAATCTGGTGGGTACCCTCATTATAGTAGGCATGACCATAGCTCAATAGCTTCACAGCACTGGCCGCGCTATCGGCTGAGTAGATCTTCATTCTTAGGTCTTCAACATCAATTTCACCAAAAGTATACTCCAACTCCTGAGCGTATAGCCCGTAGGTAGCAACCATGTAAAAAAAGATATATAGATAACGCATAAAAAAAGGGCTCAAAGAGCCCTCGTTTTCTCAGTTTGAAAATCTTGCTCTATTTTCCAGCGGCATATCTTCTTGCCACCTCATCCCAATTTATCACATTAAAGAATGCATTGATGTAATCAGGACGTCTGTTTTGATAGTTTAGGTAGTAAGCGTGCTCCCACACATCCAAACCCAGAATAGGTGTGCCTCCACAGCCAATACCCGGCATCAGGGGGTTATCCTGGTTCGCACTTGAGCAAACCTCTACCTTTCCTCCTGCCTGTACACAAAGCCATGCCCAGCCAGAACCAAATCTGGTTGCTGCAGCATTTGAAAAAGCTGTTTTGAATTCATCAAATGAGCCACAAGCTTCATTGATTGCATCAGCCAGCTCTCCGGTTGGCTCACCTCCACCATCAGGAGACATTACGGTCCAGAAGAGGTTGTGGTTGTAATAACCGCCACCATTGTTACGAATGGCACCGTTATCGGTGTTATCAGCCAAAAGTGCCTCGATGCTCTTGCCTTCGAGGTCTGTTCCTGCCACTGCTCCGTTTAATTTACTTGTATAGCCAGCGTGATGCTTATCATGATGGATTTCCATCGTTCTGGCGTCAATATTAGGTTCCAAAGCATCGAATGCGTAAGGAAGGTCTGGTAATTCAAAAGCCATAGTTGAAATATTTATTTGATTTGTTACGAATTTAAAAACTATCGGAGCTTAGAAAAAAAACTTTTCATCAAAGCTTCGCTCTCCTCTTTTAACAATCCTGACTCTACTTCTGTTCTCGGATGCAAAAGATTTCTTTCTACCTGCGAATAACCCCGTTTAGAATCGCTTGCTCCATAGACCAATCGCCCCAGCTGCGCCCAGTATTGAGCTCCAGCGCACATTACACATGGCTCCAGCGTTACATAGAGTGTGCATTCATTGAGGTATTTGGCACCCAGGTAGTTAAAAGCCGATGTGAGCGCAAGCATTTCAGCATGAGCTGTTACATCTGTAAGTTGTTCCGTTTGATTATGAGCTCTGGCAATGATCCTGTTATCAGCCACGATAACAGCCCCAACCGGCACCTCCCCTACCTCAAAAGCAATTTTTGCCTGCTTAAGGGCTTCATTCATATAATGGGCATCGGTTTGAACAGAAAGCGTCATCGATAATCAGCGGGTTAATCCAACGCAATATTAGTCCCAAAAGCTAAAACAATTGCTAAATTTGCACCTCAAAATTTAATACCAGCAGCAATGTTAAGAACACATACTTGTGGAGAACTGAGAATTGAACAGGTAAACCAAACGGTAACCCTCTGCGGATGGGTACAGAAAGTAAGAGATACCGGGGGACTGATGTGGATAGATTTACGCGACCGCTACGGTATTACTCAGCTGTCTTTTGAGGAGAATTCTTCTGAGGCCAGTGTGTTGGAAACCGCACGAAGTCTCGGCCGGGAGTTTGTGGTGAAAGCCACGGGCACTGTGGTAGAACGCTTCTCAAAAAATGACAAAATCCCAACCGGACAAATAGAAATAAAAGTGACTGATCTGGAGGTGCTCAACCCTTCAGAAATACCTCCTTTTATCATTGAAGACAATACTGACGGTGGTGAGGACCTCCGAATGAAATACCGCTATCTTGACCTGCGCAGAAACGAAGTAAGAGAAAAACTGCAGCTTAGAAGCCGCATGGCCATCGCCATTCGCAACTACCTGGCGGAGCAGGAGTTCATCGAGGTGGAAACACCTGTACTCATTAAATCTACTCCCGAAGGTGCTCGTGATTTTGTGGTGCCGTCTCGCATGAATCCGGGTGAGTTTTACGCCCTGCCACAATCTCCTCAGACATTCAAACAACTACTAATGGTATCTGGCTTCGACAGATATTTCCAGATTGTGAAATGTTTCAGAGATGAGGATCTTCGAGCTGACCGTCAGCCAGAATTTACTCAAATAGACTGTGAGATGTCTTTCGTAAATCAGGATGACGTCCTGGGTAACTTCGAAGGAATGACCCGCCACCTCTTTGAGAAAATCAAGGGAGTAAGCTTTGAGGGTGATTTCCCAAGAATGGATTATGCCGAAGCTATGAGACGCTACGGCAGTGATAAGCCCGACATCCGTTTCGGAATGGAATTCGTGGAGCTAAATGAGGTGGCCCAAAACAAGGGTTTTAATGTATTTGATCAGGCAGAACTGGTACTTGGCATTTGTGCTAAAGGCTGTGCTGAATATACCCGTAAACAGTTGGACGCTCTGACCAATTTCGTGAAACGACCTCAGGTAGGTGCCAAGGGTATGGTTTACGTTAAGTGTAATCCTGACGGCTCCTTTAAGTCATCTGTTGATAAATTCTATAGCCAGGAAGATCTCAAAGCCTGGGCTGAGAAGGCCGGTGCTGAAGCAGGAGATCTGCTTTTGGTCTTATCGGGTAATACCGATACCACCCGAAAGCAAATGAACGAATTACGTCTTCACATGGGTACCGAACTTGGTTTGAGAGATAAGGATGTCTTCAAACCCTTGTGGGTTGTAGATTTCCCTTTACTCGAATGGGATGAAGAAACGGAGCGTTATCATGCCATGCACCATCCATTTACATCTCCCAAACAGGAAGATATGGTTAAGCTTGATACCGCTCCTGGTGAGGTAAGGGCCAATGCCTATGACCTAGTGATCAACGGTGTGGAAATTGGCGGAGGCTCCATTCGTATTCATGACAAAGGCATACAGAAGCTTATGTTTAAGCATCTGGGCTTTACAGATGAGGAAGCGAAAGCACAATTTGGCTTTTTGATGGACGCTTTCGAGTACGGTGCCCCCCCACATGGTGGTATCGCCTTCGGCTTCGATCGGCTGTGCGCTCTGTTTGGTGGTTCTGACTCTATCAGAGACTACATTGCCTTTCCTAAAAATACTTCAGGACGTGATGTCATGATAGACTCACCTGCTGCAGTAGACAGCAAACAGCTCGATGAGTTGGGAATGTCGCTAAAGGCTTAGGCGCAAATCAATGCGCCAGAGTTTTCTATGTGAGAAGCTGGCGTATTGTTTAATTTGTAAATTCGAGTGCATTAAAACCCTATGAAACTCAAACCCACACCAAAGTTCTACCTCCGCGCCAGTTTGGTGATAGGTGTGCTACTTTGGTTGGTCAAAACGCTGCTTGAAGGCCTCGTCATATTTGCAGAAAGCTCAGATGTAGACCTCGGTATCTCCAGAAATACCACGGTCATTCTGGAAGCCTTCTTTTTTATCTCCTTCATTATCTACTACCGACTGCGGATTCAAAAAGCAGAAAGCAGCAATTTCGTAGATCTGATCTGGCGGGTTTTTGCCATCGGTTTGGTTACAACCATTACGGCATTGGTGATAGACCTCTTTAATGGTCAAATTGCCGATTCGAAGCTGGGAGAAGATCCTTATCTGGGCAAATTGCTCCTCAGTATTGATGAAGCGCTGATATCGCTTTTCCTGATATCGACATTCACTGTCTGGAAAAAGCTCATCCTCTATCAGAAGTCAAAGCGTCTGGTCATCTGGTGGAACATTTATGAGGTCACCATTATGGCCTCTATTTTCTTTAACCTGACAGGGCTGGTGCTGCAAGAACACTTAGTTTTTGAGCTGTTATACGGTGCCATCACTATTATGGCCCTCTTACTTTCAGCCAACCTGAAATGGGTGGCCTACCTGAACTTTAAGCAAAAATGGAAGAGTATTCTGTTGATACTTCTCATCACCATTTATCTCTTCTACTTCTTCATGACTGTTTACGTCTCCCCTGCTACAGAGACGACATTCATAGATATCAAAAGCCTCTTCGTTATTTCGCTGTTTACATTCCTGATGTTTTACAGCCTCTTCTCTCTGCTGGTAATCCTCTTTAATCTGCCCACCTCATCGGTATTCGAGAAAAAAATGGAGGAGGCCATCAACTTTCAACGCCTCAGCCAATCGATTCAACAGGGTGAAAACGAAACCCAGATTTTCGACATTCTGCTCTCCAGTTCGATGAGCGCTGTATATGCTGATGCCGGATGGATTGAGATTATCCGTGATGGACAGGAACCTGAGATCAGAACCAGAAATGTAAGCCGTGTTAACATAAGTACCTTAAGAGCTCAGATTGCACAAAGCAAGCAGAGAAGTATTCTGAAATCACCACTAGAGCGCTCTTCTGAAACTGACAGGGTCCTGGTCACGATTAGAAAATCAAACTTCCGGTCGGTACTGATCATCCCCATGGAAATTCAGGGGACCATCTCAGGCTATATGTATCTGCTCAACGAGTTGAGCGATGGTTTTAACAAAGAGATGATCAATATCATCAATACCTTTGTAAGCCAGGCGAGTATTTCGGTAGAGAATTTTCGATTGCTGGGAGAAGCCCTTGAAAACGAACGTTACAAAGAGGAACTCAACATTGCCAAGAGCGTGCAGCGCGCACTGCTACCCGAAAAGCTTGAGCATGATGAGCACTTTGAAATCCATGGTTTTACGCAGGCAGCGGCCGAAGTAGGCGGTGACTACTATGATACATTCAAGCTGAGTGACCACAAATTTGCGGTGGTCATTGGTGATGTGAGTGGAAAAGGTACTTCTGCAGCCTTTCATATGTCTCAGATGAAAGGGATTTTCCAAAGTCTCGCACAATTGAATCTCTCAGCAAAAGACTTTCTTGTCAACGCAAATAATGCATTGAGTCAATGCCTGGAAAAAACCTCGTTCATTACCCTATCCTATTTCATAATAGATACCGAAAAAAGAACGCTGGAATTTTCAAGAGCCGGGCACTGTCCTACACTTTATTATTGTAAAGAGGAATCTGAGGCACGATTTTTTCAGAACAAAGGCTTAGGGCTGGGGATTTTACGGAATGAGAAGTACCAGAACTTTGTGGAGGTCAATCACATGACCTTCGAAAAGGACGACATTCTGGTGTTATACACTGATGGAATTTCAGAAGCTGCCAATGACGAACAGGAGGAGTTCGGGTATGAAAGGCTGAGAAATCTGTTGCAACAGAACTACCATTACGACCCCGTGATGATCCAGAAGATCATTATTGGCAAGCTTTATGAGTTCTGTGGTAATAAAGATCTGAACGATGATTACACCATGGTAGTGATCAAGTTCAAATAAATGACGTAATAATAGGAAGGAAGCTATGATAGAAATTAGTAAAACAACAGAAAACAATTATCTGTTGATCTCCGTTGAAGGAGAGGCAGACGCCAGTTCTTCGCTGGAACTCGACAGGCAAATTCGGGAATCTTTTGAGGGAGATGTGAAGAACATCCTGGTGGACTGTACCAATCTCAACTATATCTCTTCCGCTGGGCTGGGCGTTTTTATGTCCTACATAGAAGAGGTGAATGAAAAAGCCATAATATTTATAATTTTCGGGTTGTCAGACAAAGTTTCAAAGGTCTTCGGCATACTGGGACTCGATCAATTATTGACTATAAAACAAACCAAAGAAGACGCACTGGCTGAGATCAATGGGCTATAGTTTTAATATACCATGCAGCAAAAATAAGCTCAGGCTTATGCGCAAGTTCGTTACGGACGTCTTGCATGAACATCATGTCTCGGATATTGAAACCAATATGATGGTTTTAGCAGTAGACGAGGTGTGCGCTAACATTATCATCCACGGTCATCCTTCCGACCAGGCAGACTATGTGAAAATCAATATCGACTTTACCCCTGAAGGTATTTGGTTTGAAATAGTCGATACAGGAGCTGCTTTTGACATCATGAAATACAACGAGCCCATTCTGGAAGACCTGATCAAGAACAAGCAAAAGGGAGGAGTGGGTATTATGCTGGTTAAAAAGATAATGGACAAGATTGAGTTCAAAGTCTCTGCAAAGAAAAACACCCTGAAACTTTACAAACAAGTAACCTTCGAGTCCTGATAAAATGAATCGTTTATTAGCATTCGTCAGCTTTTTGCTGTTGATCAATTCTTCAAATCTATTGGCATTTCAAAATTCAGTCGAAATAGCCAGAATTAATGACACTCCCATACTGGCAGATGAGTTTCTCTACGCCTTCAAGAAAAATCGTGACCCCGATACCTGGGTCACTAAAGACTCTCTCCTCTCCTACCTTGATCGTTTCATCAATTTCAAGCTAAAAGTACTGGAAGCCAGAAAGCAAGGCACAGACACACTATCTTCCTTCAGACAAGAATATGAAAGCTACGCCAGTCAGGTAGCCAAACCTTATCTGGACAACCCTAACAAGGAAGAAGCTTTGATTAATGAAGCCTACGAACGATCAAAAAAGGAAGTCAGGGCCTCGCACATTTTGATTCGGAGGCCCAAAGGTGCTACCCCAAAGGACACCCTGGCGGCTTACCAAAAAATTGACAGCCTGCGAAAGCTTGCCGAAAATGGAGCCGACTTCGCCTTACTGGCTAATAAGAACTCTCATGATGGTAGCTCACAAAAAGGAGGTGATTTGGGTTGGTTCACGGCCTTTTCCATGATTTACCCTTTTGAAACTGCATCTTATACCACACAGGTAGGAACGGTATCTCCGGTAATCAAGACACAGTTTGGTTACCACATAGTCAAAGTCACTGGTCTGCGGCCAGCCAGAGGGAAAGTACGTACCTCACATATTTTCGTAGCTCGGGCAAAACATAGCGAATCGGAAGGAAAGAGACTTATCAAACAGGTCTACGATTCTCTGCAAAACGGAGGCTCATGGAATGACCTTTGCGAGGCTTTTTCTGAAGACGGGAGGTCTAAAACTAAAAATGGTGCACTGCCTCTGGCCGGGATAGGTCAATTACCTGAAGAATACCTTGAGCATGCATTCAAATTAAATACAAAGGGCAGCTATAGCTCACCGGCAGAAACTCCTTTTGGCTGGCACATCATCCGTCTGGATGATAAGCAGGCGATTCCAGACCTGGAAGACGTAAAGATTGAATATGCAGATCGTGTTAAGCGTTCGGGCAGACTGCAATACGGTACAGAAGAGGTATTGAAAAAGCTAAAACAAGACAACGGCTTCACAATGGACGGAAATAACCTTAATGTGGTTATGGAAAGTCTGAAAGAAGATAGTCGCAACATTGATAGCCTGAGTAGCCTCGGTTCGCAGAAGCTTTTCCAAATCGGTACGCGATCGGCCACAGTGGGCGATTTTATCACCTTTTTGAAAGCAAAACCGGCAGGTCCCAACAGGAACTACTTACACAACTATACTCAGTTTGAACAAGAGGTTGTCTTCGCTCATGAAGACTCCCTCGCATTAATCAAATACCCTGATTACAGACTGCTTTTGCAGGAATACGAAGAAGGTTTATTGCTTTTCGAAATCATGGAAGATGAAATCTGGAACAAAGCATTAGAAGATAGTATTGGTTTGGCTGATTATTTCCAGAAAAACCGTGCCGCATACCCGGCTGCGGAAAGAGTAGTAAGCTATGTAATCAGTGGCAGATCCAATACCGGTTCGCTGCTTTTACCAAAGGTAGAGCAAACACTTCAGGCTTCAAGTGAGGCTTATGACCCGGATAGTGTATTAAAAGCCAACCTGCCCTCAACTGATTATTCGCTGTTAAAAATTGTGAAAAGAACCTTTACGCAGGATGATTTGCCTATTTTCGCATCCGGTAAACTCACTGAAAATCAGTTGATTTTGAATGAAGCAGAGGATCAGCTTTACCTGATTCAGCGCATCATTCCAGCCGGGCTTTATACACTTAATGAGATTAAGGGAAGAGTCACGGCTGATTATCAGGACTACCTGGACAGTGAATGGGTCGCAAATCTTAGAAAAGAGAATAAAGTTAAGATTAACAAGAAGAAAGTAGCAGCACTTTTACCCATTGAATAAGCTAAAGACATACATATTGCTCATTACCACCTGTGCTCTTTTGCTAAACTGCGAATCATTGGGCTACGATAAAGGCAATAAAGATCAGGAGGCCGGTCTTGTAGCTCGTGCAGGTAATTCCCTGCTCTATAAAAGAGATATAACAGGTTTGGTAAGCCCTGACCTTACCAGTCAAGACAGTGCTGAGGTGGTAGCAAAGTTTGTTGAAAACTGGATCAAAGAAGAGCTTCTCATCCAGGAGGCAGCAGGTAATATCCAGCTTGACTTAAGCGACATCGAACGAAAAGTAGCCAAGTATCGATTTATACTGATCTCGCACGAATACCAAAAACAAAAGATAGAACAAGAGTTGAACCGGGAAGTTTCTGACCAGGAAATACAAGAATACTACGAGCTGAACAGAGACAACTTTATACTTAAGCAAAATATCGTTCGAGGCCGCTATGTGAAAATCTCGCAGGAAGCCCCGAAGAAAAGTGACGTTAAACGCTGGATCAAGTCAGATCGACCTCAGGACATAGAATCACTAAAATCTTACTGTTTTCAGTTTGCCGATAACTATTCTGTTGAGGATTCTACCTGGCTGAAGTTCGATGATGTGATTAAAAACTCGCCCCTCAACACTATCGAAAACAAGATTCAGTTTCTAAGAAGAAACAGGTATGTTGAAGAATCTGATTCTGCTTATCTTTACCTCTTCAAAATTAACGAGTACAAAATTTCGGAGGAGGCTTCTCCGTTAGAGTTTGTTAGAAACGACATTGAGAAGATCATTATCAATAAGAGAAAGGTAGCATTGACGAAGAGTTTGGAGAATGATATTTATGAAAGAGCGAAAGAAAATGAGGACTTTGAAATATATGAATAGACTGGTCGCTACAGTACTATTCAGTGCTGTGCTGGCCGCGCAGCCCATATTCGGGCAGGGAGGCGAGGTTGTAGATGAGATCATTGCTAAAGTTGACGATCACATCATCCTGAAAAGTGAGTTGGAGCAGGCCTATATCGGTTTTCTTTCCAGTGAGCAGGCACGTTCTTATGATGGAGATGCCCGATGCCTCATCTTGAGATCTTTTATTGAAAACAAGGTGCTGCTGGCCATGGCTGAAATAGACTCGGTTATTTTAGATGACAGTCGGGTTGACTATGAACTCCAGGGTAGGATGCAGCGTATTATCCAACAATTTGGATCAGAAAGAGCCATTCAGGAGGCCTACGGAAAAAGCGTGGACCAGTTCATGAATGAGCTCAGACCCGGTATTGAAGAGCAACTGCTGATTCGTGAGCAGGAAGAAAATATCCTGAGCACGGTGACGGTTACTCCTGCTGAGGTACGAAAATTCTACAATTCCATCCCCAAGGACACCCTGCCTTTATATGGTATAGAATATGAGGTAGGGGTAATTGTGAAAGTACCCGAACCCAGTAGCCAAGAGATTGAACGAGTGAAAAGTCAATTAATCAAGATAAGAGAGCAAGCTCTTAACGGGTCGAGCTTTGAAATTCTGGCAACCTCTTACTCAGAAGGACCTTCTGCAGGTAATGGTGGCAACCTCGGCTTTGCTACAAGGGGCAGTATGGACCCTTCTTATGAAGCTGGCGCACTAAGTCTTAAGCCCGGAGAAATCTCAATGCCGATCGAAAGCTCTTTTGGTATACACCTGATACAGTTGATTGAACGCAGAGGAAATGAATACAACAGTCGTCATATTATCATGAAGCCTAAACCTTCTGAAGCTGATGTGCAGGCCTCAATGAATTTTCTCGATAGCCTTAGAAAGGAGATTTTAGCCGACAGTATAAGTTTCGAACGGGCAGCGCAACAATATTCTGACGATGCCAGTACAAGTTCAAATGGCGGTTATATTAGCGGGCCATATGGAGCCAACAGAATTCCGGCTGCCAATATAGACCCAACACTATATTTTGCGATTGACGCCATGAAAGAGGGAGAAATTTCCAAAGCCGCCAGTATCCAGGCAGATGCTGAAACAAAAGCCGCCAGAATTATCTTCTTTAAGAGAAAAATACCCCCTCACAGGGCAAATTTGAATCAGGATTATGAAAAGCTTAAGGCGGCTACTACACAAATGAAAAGGGCACAGAAGAAGCTTGATTATCTACGCGAGAAAATGCAGGAAGTGTATATTCAGATCGATCCCGAGTTTAACAGATGCGACATTATCAATAACTAAAAAGAATGACCGAAGTACAGTCTGAGGTGGCCCTAGCTGACCGCTTTTTCCAGGATTTCAAGAATCTCAAACAAGAAATTTCAAAGATAATTATAGGACAGGATGAGGTGGTGAATTTACTGCTAACTTCTGTCTTTTGCCAGGGACATAGCCTCTTGGTAGGAGTTCCGGGCCTTGCCAAGACACTTCTTATTCAGACTGTAGCCTCAGCACTTGATCTAAGCTTTAACAGAATCCAGTTTACTCCAGATTTAATGCCTTCCGACATTCTGGGAGCCGAAACCCTGGATAAGGACCGGAATTTCAAGTTTATCAAGGGTCCCATCTTTGCTAATATTATTCTGGCGGATGAGATCAACAGAACTCCTCCAAAAACTCAGGCAGCTCTGCTTGAATCCATGCAGGAATATTCAGTGACCATAGCCGGAGAGCATTATCCGCTTGACAAGCCTTTCTTTGTACTGGCTACTCAAAACCCGATAGAGCAAGAGGGTACCTACCCACTACCTGAAGCACAACTGGACCGTTTTTTGTTCAATATTGAGCTTAGCTATCCAAACTTCCAGGCCGAGGTGGACATTGTAAAAAGTACTACTACAGATGAGCAAAAGAGTGTAAACAAAGTACTGGGAGGTGAAGAAGTGCTGGCCTACCAGCATTTGGTACGAAGAGTACCAGTGGCAGATAATGTGGTGGAATATGCCGTAAAACTCGTGCATAAAACGAGAAATGGTAGCGAAGATGCTCCTGGAATGACCAGAGAGTATATTGAGTGGGGCGCAGGCCCAAGAGCATCTCAGAATCTTATTGTTGCTGCCAAATGTAATGCATTGCTCAACGGTAAATATTCGCCAGACATTGAGGATGTAAAAGCAGTAGCGAAACCTATTCTAAGGCACAGAATTGTAAGGAACTTCAAAGCTGAAGCTGAAGGTATTACTATTGACAAGTTGATCGAGGATTTGCTCTAGCAAGACCTTAACAACAAATATCTGAGTCTGCTAAACATTCTTCCTTCAGATTTATTTGTAGTTGTAAAACCCCCTGCCGCTCTTGCGGCCATGATGGCCCGCATCCACTTTTTGTTCCTGAATACGTGATGGACGAAACTTACCGTCCTGATGAAATGCTTCAAACATGGAGCTCGTCACAGAAAAGTTGGTATCTACCCCAATCAAATCCATAAGACGGAAAGGCCCCATACGAAAGCCAGAAGCCTCTACCAGTCGATCTATAGCCTCAACATCGGCCACACCCTCTTCCAGTACTTTAAGTCCTTCGACATAGAAATGCCTGGCGACTCTGTTTACGATAAAACCTGGAGCATCCTTGGCCATCACAGGAACTTTACCCAGCTTCTTAGCCAACTCATTTATCAACCGGGCCACCTGCGGACTAGTGGCAGCTCCTGAAATCACTTCTACCAGCTTCATGATATGTGCAGGGTTGAAAAAGTGCATGCCCACAAATTGTTCAGGCCTTTCCAGTGAGGCTCCAATTCTGGTAATTGGAATGGAAGAGGTATTTGAGGCCAGAATAGTATCGGCACCGTTCAAGGCTTCAAGCTTTTGGAAGAGTGACTGCTTTATCTCCAGTTTTTCGACAATAGCTTCAATGACTACATCGGCCTTCAAATCATCAAACTCAGATGAAAACCCAATATTTTCTAATGTCGTTTTTTTGACCTCCTCACTGACTTTACCGCGCTCAATGCCCTTATCCAGATTTCTGGTAATCAGCTTTTTGGCAGTAACAAGCATCGCGGCATTAATATCATAAAGCACCACGTGCAAATCAGCCATTGCGCAAATCTGAGCAATACCCTGCCCCATCGTGCCGGCACCTACAATACCAATTTTTTTAATCTCACTCAGGTTCATACGCTTACAATGGGTTGAATTGCTTTAAAAAACGAATATCGTTTTCCGTAAAGAGTCTCAGGTCTTTAATACCATAGCGAAGCATGGTAATACGTTCTATTCCCATACCAAAGGCAAAACCACTATACACCTCCGGATCTATACCACAATTGGCCAACACATTAGGATCTACCATACCTGAGCCACCAATTTCAACCCAGCCGGTATACTTACAGATGTTGCAGCCATCACCATGGCAAATCTGGCATGAGATGTCTATCTCGGCACTCGGCTCCGTAAAGGGAAAATACGAAGGCCTGAACCTCACCTGAGTATCTTTCGTGTACATCTCTTTTGCGAAGTGATAGAGTGTCTGTTTCAAATCGGCAAAGGAAACACCCTTATCAATATACAGCCCTTCCATTTGATGAAAGACACAATGAGCCCTGGCAGAAATTGCCTCATTCCTGAAAACCCGACCCGGGGAAAGAGTCCTGATCGGTGGTTTCTCATTTTCCATTACCCTTATCTGCACCGAAGAAGTATGTGTTCTTAGCGCTATATCGGGGTTCTTCTCGATAAAGAAGGTATCCTGCATTTCACGGGCCGGATGATTTTCAGGGAAATTTAAGGCTGTAAAGTTGTGCCAATCGTCTTCTATTTCCGGACCCGCAGACACATTAAACCCAATTCTCTCAAATATTTCTATAAAGCGCTGACGCGTTGCAGTAAGTGGATGTATAGAGCCAAATTCGCTATCGAGGGGTGGTAAGGTCAGATCTACGTGATCATCAGCTTCTGCTCCACCTGCTGACAAACCATCAATATGCTCCTGAAACTTGGCCTGGGCCAGGTTTTTCAGGTCATTGACCATTTGACCATATGCTTTCTTCTCCTCAGCAGGTACATTTCTCATTTGTGAGAATAGCTCCCCAATTATATTTTTGCGACCTATATAGCGCATTCTGAATTGCTCCAATGCTTCCGCATTTGATACTTCGCTATTCTCCAACTCCTGTCTTATTTCTTCTGGTAGATTGGGCATTCTATCGAGTTTTAAAGCACAAAAATAACATAGCTTATTTATTAATAGACCTGAGGTGCTATTTTTGTGGCTGACATTTACTTATGAATATTCTGGTAACGGGTGGAATGGGGTTCATCGGGTCTCATACTGTGGTGGAACTGCACAATTCGGGTTACACACCTATAATTGTAGATAACCTTTCCAACTCCGACAAAACTGTCCTTAATGGCCTTGAGAAGATCACAGGGCAGCTTTTCAAGTTTTACGAGGTCGATTGTAACGACAATCGGGCTATGGAGAGTGTATTTAAGGAAAACCCTATTGACGGTGCTATTCATTTCGCTGCCTCCAAAGCAGTGGGTGAGTCAGTAGAAAAGCCTCTCTTTTATTATCAGAACAATGTGGGCTCACTATTGGTACTCATGGAACTGATGGAGAAATATCATGCTCCCAGACTCATTTTCTCGTCTTCCTGCACTGTTTATGGTGAACCTGATTTCCTGCCAGTGACAGAGCTTAGTGAAAAAAAACCAGCAGAGTCTCCTTATGGAAACACCAAACAGATCTGCGAAGAAATCATTGAGGATGCCACCAGGGCATCTAAGCGCATCAGAGCCATAGCGCTTCGATATTTCAACCCAATCGGTGCTCATCCTTCCAGCCTCATAGGCGAGTTACCATTGGGTGTACCCAGCAACCTTGTTCCTTTTATTACTCAAAGTGCCATCGGACTCAGAGGGCCGCTTGCCATTCACGGCAGTGACTATAACACTCCTGATGGCACCTGTATTAGAGACTATATACACGTAGTAGATCTGGCAAAAGCTCATGTAGCAAGTCTTCAATACTTATCAGGCAACGCTCAGTGCGATTTTGATATTTTCAATATTGGTACCGGACAGGGAAACAGCGTTTTGGAAGTAGTGGAGACCTTTAAGAAGGTGAATGAATGTTCACTCAATTATGCTATAGGGCCC
The DNA here is from genome assembly GCA_021404565.1 of Roseivirga sp. GTDB lineage: Bacteria > Bacteroidota > Bacteroidia > Cytophagales > Cyclobacteriaceae > Roseivirga. Next base: position 59,607 of record JAAWWF010000030.1, read on the forward strand.
AGAAGGCCTGGAGATGTGGAAAAGGTATTTGGCGATGTAGCCAAATCCAGACGACTTCTCGGCTGGCAAACTGAATTGAGTCTGGAAGACTCACTGAGAGATGCCTGGAATTGGCAATTAAGCCTATCCCGGAAAAGCTGAGTTCAACCATCTAAAAAAGAAGGCTTTTCAACTGTATTTTCTGTACAATCAGCTAAATTCGCCTTCAATTATTTATGACGTCCTGATATTGGAATCAAAAATTTTTAGAAAATGAAAATAGCTGTAGTTGGAACTGGTTATGTAGGTCTGGTAACAGGAACATGTTTTGCCGAAGTTGGCATTGAAGTGACATGCATAGACATAGACGAAAAGAAGATTGAAGGCCTGAAGGAGGGCATTATGCCGATTTATGAGCCGGGCCTAGAAACCATGGTAACCAAAAACTATGAGAAGGGCAGGCTAAATTTCTCAACTAATCTCGCTGAAAGTATACAGGACTGTGAAGCGGCTTTTATAGCAGTAGGTACACCTCCTGGTGAAGACGGCAGTGCCGATCTTCAATATGTACTGGCCGTGGCAACAGAGATTGGTAAAAACATGAGTGACTATATGGTGGTAGTCACAAAAAGCACCGTTCCTGTAGGAACAGCTCAAAAAGTAAAAGGAGCCGTTCAGGCTGCATTGGACAGCCGTGGTTCAACACTTGAGTTTGATATCGCTTCAAATCCTGAATTTCTCAAAGAAGGTGCTGCCATTCAGGATTTCCTAAAACCCGATCGTATCGTTGTGGGAGTTGAATCTGACCGTGCCGAAGGGACCATGAAAAAGCTTTACAAACCGTTTTTGCTTAATGGTCATCCCACAATTTTTATGGACGTGCCTTCTGCAGAAATGACCAAGTATGCAGCCAACTCAATGCTTGCGACCAAGATCAGTTTTATGAATGATATTGCCAACCTCTGTGAAATCATGGGAGCCAATGTGAACATGGTTAGAAAGGGGATTGGAAGCGACAACCGAATTGGAAACAAATTCATCTACCCTGGTGTAGGTTATGGTGGCTCTTGTTTTCCTAAAGACGTTAAAGCTTTGATTAAGACAGCCGAGGAAAATGGCTATTCGATGTCAGTTCTAAAGGCTGTAGAAGATGTAAATGAGAGACAAAAATCTGTGATGGTGGATAAAATAGAGTCACATTTTGGGAAAGATCTTGCCGGTCTCACTTTTGCCGTATGGGGTCTCTCTTTTAAACCCAAAACAGACGACATGCGCGAAGCACCATCCATTGTCATTATCAATTCATTGCTCGAGGCCGGTGCTAAAGTTAAAGCATACGACCCAATCGCCATGGAAGAGGCAAGACACGATCTTAAGGACACAATTACTTATTCAAAAGATGGTTATGATGCCCTGATTGATGCAGACGCGTTGCTACTGGTTACTGAGTGGCCAGAATTCCGCATTCCAAATTTTGAGGTGATGGAAAGGCTGATGAATCAAAAAGTCGTTTTCGATGGGCGTAACATTTACGACAAAGGAGAGTTGACCTCCCTGGGCTTCGATTACTACGGGATAGGCATCTGATGGAAAGAGTCTTAATCACCGGAGCAGCAGGCTTTCTCGGTTCTCATTTGTGCGACAGATTTATCCAGGAAGGTTTTCATGTAATAGGCATGGACAACCTAATCACAGGGCATCTGTCAAATATTGAGCACTTACTGCCACTTGAGAATTTCGAGTTTCACCACCATGACGTCTCTAAGTTTGTGCATGTAGCTGGCAAACTTGATTACATTCTTCATTTTGCTTCACCGGCCAGCCCTATCGACTATCTGAAAATCCCGATTCAAACCCTTAAGGTTGGTTCTCTGGGAACTCACAATTTGCTGGGATTGGCTCGGGTTAAGAAGGCAAGAATGCTCATTGCCTCAACTTCTGAGGTTTATGGTGACCCTCTTGTGCATCCGCAAACAGAGGAGTACTACGGAAATGTAAATCCAATCGGGCCACGTGGGGTCTATGATGAAGCTAAACGTTTTCAGGAGGCCATTACGATGGCCTATCACACCTATCATGGGATTGAAACACGCATTGTAAGAATTTTCAATACCTATGGACCGAGAATGAGACTCAATGACGGAAGGGTGCTACCTGCTTTCATCGGGCAGGCGCTCCGCGGAGAAGATCTCACAGTGTTTGGTGATGGGTCACAAACCAGATCTTTCTGCTATGTGAGTGATCAGGTAGACGGTATTTTTAAGCTTTTAATGTCTGATTACGTCTATCCGGTGAACATTGGTAACCCAGACGAAATTACCATTCTGCAATTTGCTCAGGAGATCATTAAGCTGACGGGAACTGACCAAAAACTGGTGTTTAAAGAACTCCCGAAAGATGACCCTATGCAGCGCCAGCCTAACATTACCAAAGCGAAGGAGATTCTTGCCTGGTCACCCAAAATCAGACGAGACGAAGGTCTGCGCATCACTTATCAGTACTTTCAGTCACTCCCTGAAGAAAAGTTATTCCAAAAAGATCATAAAGATTTTAAGGCCTATAAGAGTTAGTGGTACAACTAGTTGTCTTTAATTCGGGTCTTAGTGTTATATGCGGTCAAAACTCAAACTTCTTTTAGTACTTGGGCTGGTAAACCATGGTCTTTTGGCATATCAGCATCCTATAGCTACTGACTCCACCCATGAAGGTCATGTGCTGTCAGTAGCTCAAAGTGCAGTCCTTTCCGGCAAGTCAATGCTTCCTTTCTGGTTTCTTGGAAACAACAGTGCCAGATTGAATGAAGATGATCATCTGGGTCTGTGGACATCATTTGATCTCAGCAGGAAACCTTCAGCTACGACTCAAAAGCTCAACTACTTCTATGGGCTGGAAGCCAATGGTTTTGCAGGAAGCGAGTTGCGCTTTTCTGTTATTCAGGCTTATGCCGGAATTCGTACCAAATTTGTTGATATTCATTTCGGTGCCAGAGAAGAGTTTTTTGGTCTTAATGACACCACTCTTAGCATCGGCAACCTGTTTTATGGAAACAACGCCCGTCCTATTCCAAAAGTGGTGGTGCAAACCCCGAATTGGAGGAAATCACCGATTTTTGGAAGCTTCCTAAGCTTTAAGGCTTATTTAGCTCACGGCTGGCTGGAAAAAGACAGATATCAAAGCGGTGCCTATTTGCATCAAAAATACCTCTACTTTCGTGCACAACTGCTTGATAAAAGACTGCAAATTATTGGTGGTCTACATCACAGTGCGCAATGGTCAGGTCATAATGATGAAACAGGAACAGGCCAACCCAGTGGACTCTCTGATTTTTGGAGGATTCTCACCGCTTCGAGCGGTAATGAAAATGCAGATAGAATAGATCAGCTAAATGCCCTGGGAAATCACCTGGGTACCTATGACCTCAATGCTAGCTTTAGGCTAAAAAAGTTTACCCTCACTAATTACTGGCAATTCATGTGGGAAGACAAATCTGGCCTTACCCCTTTCAATTGGAGAGACGGACTTGTTGGCTTCAGCATAAAGAAAAATTCCAAGCAGGGCCTTATCTATGGCTTCAACCTGGAAATTATCAGAACCAACAGTCAGGATGCTATTAAATATGATGAAGAAGGCAATGAATTTATCGAACCTGACAATTTCTTTAATAATTCAATTTATCAGTCGGGATGGACCTTTGACAAAAGAGTTATCGGGAATCCTATATTCCTCATTTTGAATCCAGGAGCAAGGACTAATGCTCTCGTTAAAAACATGGTCAATGGTGTCAATCTGGGCCTTGAAGGAAGGTTTAAACAAATCTCTTACCGCTTCAACTATCGACACCTCAAAACACGGGGTACTTTTAGAGAGACCTTTAATCCGGCAATAAAGTTGAGTAGTATCAGCGGAGATCTGGAGCTACCATTGAAGAAATCTAACCTCAGACTCAGGGGTGTTATCGAATGGGGCAATTACCCTGGAAAGAATGCCGGATTAATCTTTACTTACTCGCGACAGTTCGGTCTTAAATAACCAGGACCGCTTTGAAAAAGTCCTTTAATTTTTGCTCTGGATTTTACACAGAAAGCCCCTGAAGCCAGCCGACTGTCCGGAAAGAAACTAGTACGCCAGATCCTGGCCTCGTACCAAAGCATACACGGTAAGGAAGATGATTTTCACATCCAGCCAGAAAGACCAGTTTTGTAGGTAAAATCTATCTAACCGTACCCTCGAATTCATCTGATAATAGTCTACTATCTCACCTCTGTACCCCATGGCCTGAGCCAGGCCGGTAACACCAGGCTTGGAGGCATGCCTCCTCGAAAATTTCTCAATCCTGGATTCATAAGAATGATTAAGTGACAAGGGGTGCGGTCTTGGCCCCACAATGGACATATTGCCGATTAGGACATTAAAAAACTGAGGAAACTCGTCAAGACTGGTTTTCCTTAAGAAAGCGCCAAACTTTGTAACTCTTGGATCATCTTTCCTTGCCCACAATACATCGGCCTCATTATTGATGACCATCGTCCTGAATTTATAGCAGTAAAAGGGCGCGTTTCCTTTACCATGCCTCAATTGCTTAAAGAGTATTGGCCCCTTTGACTCAAGCTTGATTATAAGTCCAAAAATCGGATACATCCAGCTCATCACAAAAAAGATCATTAAAAAGGAAAACACGAGATCAAAAGCTCTCTTCACCACAGTATTCCATGTGCTGTCCAATGGGAGGTTATTGATATCAACAACCGGGACGGCTCCAAATCTTCGCAGGCTAAAAGTCTTCACGAAATCAGTCCTGAATTCCGGTAATAATTTCACCTTAACCAACGAATTGTCAGCTTTCTCAATGATTTTGTTGAGTGTCGCGCGATCTACCTTTTCACTTATATAAAGGAAATCGGTATGCGAAAGGTCACCTTTCAACAGATCATTCACATTGCCAGCCACCGGATACTTTTCTTTGGCATCAACCTTAGTCTTAAGGGTATAGAAACCTTTACATCTGATGCCATAATGGGGCTTTTTCTCCAAAACATCGAATAGATTGAAGGTAAGCTGGTCATAGCCAATAATGGATGCATACCTTATATTACCACCGAAGGCTCTGTATCGATCTAAGATCAAATGGACAAATACCCGATAAATGGTAATCCAGACGAAGAGGAGAAGTACCAATGACATAATGAAATGTCGGCTTATGGCATCTCCTGCGATGAACAACCAGCCCAGGGAAATCAGTGAAACAAAAATAAACGCACTTGAGAAGGCCTTTTTGAAAGTACTATAATAGCTGACCGCACGACCAATCTTAAAATCTCTTTTGAAATAAGAGAGCACCGGCCACATGACCAGATATGTAATGAAAGCTTCCTTATAGGGGGACTCAAGATTAAACGACCCAAAGGCTATAAAAAAAGCTGAAAAAAACAGGATTGTAATGACAATCATCTCTCCTGTAATAAATAGCAAGGGGAAATATTTGTTAAATCGCTTTTTCACTTTTTTTCAAGCTCAAATCAATATTATTTGATCTGAGATTATTTATACATTGGACAAAGATAGGGAACTCATTAAAAGAATTTAAGAGACCCAAATATTTAATATTGTTTAAGCTCATAATGTACAGAAAAAGACAACCCTGAAGCTCTGTAAAGCATCCCAAAATCTTTGGCTAGCTGAAGTTTCAGATTCAATGGCACCCTTTTAAAGGGTCTTTCGTGGGTTAATTCCAACATCATATATTTTTGAACTTTCCCGAACTTAAAGGGATAATCAAAATCAGGGTCGGTGACAACCCCATTCCAACTGAATCGCCCATCGTAGATACCCGCATATGTACCGAAATTCTCTGTGTAAGTAAACAAACCTCTATACGACAATCCAGATTTAATGGCTCCCTTCACACCTATATGTAAAGACCTTATTCTATTATTTGCAATAGAAGTTTGGTGTGCGGGATAGGGACTCAAAAAGTTCAGGGTTCGGTCATGTGTCAAAAACAGGGGGTTACCCAAAACCAATCCCTCATACGTCCAGCCGGACCTGTAAAGCCAGTTATTGTATGTATCATCACGCTGTCCGAAGTCATAGCCGAAGTTGGCCTCTCTTGTGGGAATCTCGTCTGTCGGGTCTGGTAAACCAGGTCCTCCCTGCCATTTCGTTTGTATCCATTCCACATAAACTTTTTCCAGCCAAGAGTTCTTTTCAGGCAACTTCCACTCAATACCAAAAAGGTAATCCGTCAGACTGATGTACTGAATGCCTCCCTCATCGTCAAACGGTTTCTGATAATTAATGGTAACGTTATGCTTGCCCAGTCTCTTTTCTACCAGGGTTTCAATGATTCCAAGATGATTACCAAGGCCATTGCTCTCACCTTGAGTGGTACCATTTGGATTTGGGATTCCAGCCCCCCGGAAAACTCTGAGGTAATCGGAAAAGCCACTGGGTTGCTTATCTCCCTGAGGAGATATACCTCCATACTGGGCAAAATGAACCACTCCTGATGAAGCTTTGAAACCGATGAGTTTGTCCAGGTTTAACCTTAGATAAAAAGTCTTACCATGCAAAAGCGCATTTGATATGTATCTGTTTTCTTCCAACCACCTGTGACTTAAACTTCCTTTGACTTGAAAATAGCCAGCCGTATATGGTACGTTCAGATAGTCTTCCAACCCTACCGCAATCATTGGAACAGGTCGTGCATTTTTACTCAAGGCCATCGAACCTGATGAAATATCATTGTTTAACCCACCGATGGTCTCCTTTACTCTACCTGCCTTAAAATAGATCCCGTGGAGTGATAGCTTCAAAAAATGCGATGATAGTAAGTCGTTTCTAAATGAGAATCCGGTGGAAATCGTAAAGTTATGGGACATCGCCTTCACATAACTGAGTTCACCCCCCAGAAAAAAAGCATCCTGCTCATCAACCTCTCCATAGTTATTACTTACCAGGTACAGTGGAGAAAAATCATCCTTCGAGTTCAACAATACTCCGGAATATAGTTCCGCATTCAGAGTATCGGCCAAATCAGCGGCACTCTGATATGCTGAAACTCCTGTCGAGAATACTGACCCGAGTATTATTATTGCTGCTCTCAAGACTAATTTACCAGTCGGCATCTGTTCTTTTTGTCTGCGAAAATACCTTCAATCAGCATCACTTTGTAACCAATTACTAAAAAAATCATCTTTTAATAAATGCCGCCAAGAATTACGTAAATTTCGCATTTTGGTGTAGGCCTTTAAAGAAACTCATATATGTACATCAGGATGCTAAAAGATTCAACCTCCTATCTCTTCATGCTTGCAGTAATCATGTTAACCTTGACGGGCTGCGGTGGTGAGAACGAGCTCACAAGTGATGTGATAGTATATGACAATAACTTCGAAGAAAGTGATTTGTCGAATATCAATGGCGGCAAAATTGTTCGGAAATTTGGAACCAATATTATAGGCAATTACAACAACAGTGGTTTTTCACTTCATCTCAACGATTTGCCCAGACACAACTACCTGTACATCTCTTTTACCCTATTTATTCACGACACCTGGGATGGCAATTCCAATGGTCTGGATCCAGACGCTCCTGACAAATGGATTATGGCTGTCAATAGTGGCCTCTCAGCCAGTTCTCTGGATTCCTACACCGGTTTTGAGACAACTTTCTCAAACGGCCCTTGCGATAGTGCTCTCTGTCTTCTTCAATCTTATCCACAGGAACATCCCTCTGCCAATCAGCCACGTACCGGTGCTACAAGGTTAAGAAGAGGGTTTTGTTCAGGAAGAGTCAGAGGAACTTCGGAATATCACATCGAGCGTACATTCAGCCACGAAGATGCTGCGGTCTTTTTCAGTTTTTATGATGAGCTTTTTCAATCAAACGTATCAGACCAGAAGTGTGACGAAAGTTGGTCTATGGACAATATTGTTGTTAGAGCTATAACTATCAATTAATGAAACTTTCTCTTACTGCCCTTTTCTCCGTTCTGGTATATATTCAACTAAGTGCACAAACGCTTCCCGTTGGAACACCGGTGATTGAAGATTACTTAAGAAGACAACAATTGTTGGGGAAAGTTGACTCTACTATCTCCTTTAGTTTTCGGCCCTTCCATTTTGGAGAAAATGGTTTAACACTGGATACGGATATATTCCAACCAACTGACTACTTTCAGGAGAAGCTATCTTTCTTTAAGGGAAAAGGCCTGATAAAGCTATTACCTGCTGAGCTACGCCTCAGCTATGACAGCAATCACCCTGACAGTAGAAATAATGGTGCCATGATTCGGTCAAGAGGTGCTCAAACCTTGCTCAGCGTTGGAGTGTTTGCAAAAATTGGCCCTTTGTCCCTTCAGTTAAAACCTGAATTTGTTTACGCTCAAAACAAAAATTATAAAGGCTTTTCAGAAGATCATTTTGATGTGATATGGTCTAGAAGGTACATTTGGTTCAATAACATTGATACTCCTGAGCGCTACGGAAACAGGGCATACAAGAAGTTTCTACCAGGGCAATCAAGCCTACGGCTTAATAAATGGGGAATGTCACTCGGTATTTCTACTGAAAACCTTTGGTGGGGACCTGCGATCAGAAATAGCATCATGATGAGCAATAATGCTCAAGGGTTTCCTCATGTCACTTTCAACACTTCAAGACCCCTAAAAACAAAGGTAGGAAGCTTCGAGTGGCAGTTCGTAACCGGAAGATTAGAATCTTCGGGGCATCCACCACCGGATACAACCAGAACTTATACAGGTAGAACACTTTATGTCCCAAAAATTGAGGACTCAAGATATTTCCAGGGTTTTTCACTTAGCTACTCTCCTAAATGGGTCCCGGGGTTTACTTTCGGCCTGACCCGATGGGTACAGGCTTACACTGAATTTATTAAGGAAACGGATGATTACTTTCCTGCATTCTCAAACTTATTCCGGAACAATGATAACAATACCGGTGGCCGGGATGAGCTTCAAAGAGACCAGGCTGCAGGTGCGTTTATCAGATGGGTTTGGCCAGACTCTAAAGCAGAAATTTATGCAGAGTTTCACCGTAACGATGCTTCCGCAAACTTCAGAGATTTAATTTTAAATTCGGAACATTCCAGTGCTACAACAATTGGCATACATAAACTCTTTGATACAAAAGTAGCAGGACGCTTTATTCAGTTTAACTGGGAATGGACGGAAATGGCTCAAGGCGCAAGCACGGTGCTCAGGGGTACAGGCAGTTGGTATACACATTCAAGAGTACGCCAGGGCTACACACACAATGGAGAAGTGCTCGGCTCTGCCATAGGACCGGGAAGTAATGCTCATTATCTGAGCGTTGCAAGGGTTGAGGGTAAAAACAGAATAGGCGTAGCCCTGGAACGACTGGTACACAACAATGACTTTCTAAGAAGAGCTTTTGAAAATTCCCAGGATTTTAGACGGTATTGGGTCGACTATAACATTCACGCCTTCGCAGATCTGACATTTGATAAATTCATTGTCAGTGGTAACATCATGTATACAAGAGCTCTTAACTATCAGTGGGAGTTATTTCATATACCCTTTACACTACCATACTATGTACCCGGAACGGACAGAGGGAATCTCCATCTTGAATTTAAGGTAGCCTACATCCTGAAATAGTTATTTGCGTTGCTCCCAGGAGAGGTAAATCTCTTCAAAGGTGGTCTTCAGGTTTTTGGTAATATCCCAGGCAGGAAAGTGTGACCTCATTTTCGAAAGATCCGAGATGTAGCACATATGATCGCCACTACGCGCCTGCTCTGAATAAACGTAGTTCATTGGTTTACCAGAAATAGAGGCTATCAGGTCAAAGGCTTCGAGTATTGAAACGGAGTTATCACGACCTCCTCCTAAATTATAAACCTCTGCAATTCGGGGAGCTTCCAGAAAAGCATCAATAAACCGCGCCACGTCCAGTGAGTGGATATTGTCTCTCACCTGTTTTCCCTTGTAACCAAATATCGTGTACTGTTTTCCAATGACATTGCACTTAATCAAATAGCTTAGAAACCCGTGTAACTCCACACCACTATGGTTAGGGCCAGTAAGACAGCCTCCCCGAAGACAGCATGTGGGCATATCGAAATAGCGACCGTACTCCTGTACCATAACATCAGCGGCAACCTTGGAAGCACCGAAAACAGAGTGTTTGGATTGATCAATTGAGAATGATTCTTTGATACCATTTTGATACGCCACATCTGCAAAATCCCAACGTGTTTCCTTTTCCACCAGATTGAGGAAATTTGGTGCATCGCCATAGACCTTGTTGGTTGACATATGTACAAAGGGCACTTCTGTTGAGTATTGTCTCAGGGCTTCGAGTAAATTAAGTGTTCCAACTGCATTTACGTCAAAATCATCGAATGGCCTGGATGCTGCCAAATCATGACTGGGCTGTGCTGCTGCATGAACAATCGCATCTGGCTTTTGGCTGGCAATGAAGCCGATAACGGTTTGTCGGTCGCGAATGTCCAGCGAATGATGCCTGTAGTTTTTGAACTTCTCTGATAACCTGGCTGCATTCCAGCGAGTGTCGCCTCCTTCCCCAAAAAAGTCAGCCCTCATATTATTGTCAATTCCTACAATTTCCCAATCCAGTCGGGCGAAATAACTGACTACTTCGCTGCCTATCAAACCAGCTGCTCCGGTTACTATGAGTTTCTTCATGTTTTAACTTCTTGTCGGGGGTGCTTCTTTCGAGCGCTAAAATTAATAAGCTCTGCGCAAGAGCAGCTTATTTTTCAGGAATTTTAGAATAAAACGACTGTTCGTTACAAAATACCGTTTCCATAATCTTTTGGGTTCCTTTATCAACCTGAAAAGCCACTCCAAACCATTATCCTGCATCCAGTTGGGTGCCTGTGCCAACGTACCAGCGTGAAAATCAAAGGCAGCTCCGACAGCCATCATGGCGGCATTGACCTTGCCTTTATGATTGGCTACCCATAACTCCTGTCTTGGGCAACCCCTGCCTACCAACACTATATGGGCACCTGACTGATTGATCCACTCAATGTCAGTGCGGTCTTCTTGCTCTGTTGCTTCCCTGAAACGATCTATGTGCTGGCCAGCAATAGGCGCGTTTGGGAATTCTCTTTCTATAAATGCTCTGAATAAGTCTGAGGTGACCTGATTGCTTCCATAGAGAAATATGCTCAGGCCATGTTGGTCGGCCTTTTCAAGAACATTCAGAGTGAGTTGAGGGCCATAGACCCTATCTTTCATGCCTAATTTGTAAAAGCTATTGAGCGCCCACCTTACGGGTTGCCCATCCGGCACGATCAGGTCTATCTTATTAATCAGTTCCCCCAATGTGCTGTCCGACAAGCTGGTCATTAAACCATGTACCGCCAGAGCAGATACACCAAAACTCTTATTTTGGGTAGCATGCTCAATGATAATATCAGAGGCACTTTCGTAATCCACATTGGCATACTCGGGTAAAAACAGTTTATACTTTTTAAACTCCATGGCTTTCTTCCAGAACACTGCGGTAAAGATCGATTAGGTTTTGATAACCCTGGCTTACTGAATACATTTTTTTATAATCGAGAAAAGCACCTTCTCCCAGGCCTTGGGCCAGACCCTCCTGCTCTTCTAATACCCTTACCCCCTCTATTAACCCCTCTGGCCCATCATAGCTAATCCCATTTCTTCCGTTCTGAATCATGGAAGACATAGCACCTACGTTGCGGGCGACTACTGTTTTTCTTAAACTAAATGCTTCCAGAATCACCATGGGCATACCCTCATAGTATTTGGAAGGGAAGATCACGGATCTACACCTACTCATATAATTTTGAACCACCTCTCTGTTTTGCGCACCCAGATATGTAACATTTGAAAACCCGGAGTACAGCTTTGGGGAATCAGAGGCTCCTATGAGTACGAATTTGCTCTCACTTCTATTTTCAATCAATTTCAAAAGATCAACAAGTCCCTTCGATTCATCGAGTCGCCCTACGAAAAGAAAGAAGTCTTCATATGAAATATCTATATCCGTTTTTCTTACAAAGTTGGGTTTGATCCTGATCTTACCTGCAGGTAGTCCCCCTTCAATCATTTTGTTTTTTTGAAACTCTGTCAGGCAGACGTAGGTATCTATCAGCTCATGCCAGGTTCCCTTTTTACGATGGTATTGAATGGTATCTGCCTGTACCGCTGTTGCCAGTAATGAACCTTTATAGCAGCTGTACCTGATGGATTTCATTAGGTTTTTACCCAGACAGAGTTCACATACCTTCCCCTCACGGAAAAGCAAAGAGTTAGTACAGAGCATTTTATAGTTATGCAGTGTTTGTACCACAGGTACACCCTGCTCTTTGCACACCTCATAGACGGCAGGCGAAATAAGCGGATATACATTGTGCACGTGACAAACATCAGGTTTCTCACGGGCAATAAGGCGTCTAAGTTCATCCCCGGAATGTCGGTTATTCCGCTGACTTAGCGACAGTCTAATCAGTCCAAGACGTGAATAATCGTTAGTTTCGGCATTGTCTCTTAGATATTGAATCACCAAATGACCATTAGCCTCAAGCACGGATTTCTCTTCTTCAACGACCGTTTCCTCACCACCTCTCTTCTTATACTTGCTATGAACCTGTAAGATTTTCATGATATTCAGAGGTACATATGCTTTGAAATTACCTGGTCAAAATTACGGGCAAAAGCCTCTTTTGAAAACGACTTCAGCCGTTCAGCACCAAGGTTTATAAACCTTTGACGAACCACATCATCTTCCAGACTGATCATATGCTTGCATAAAGCTCCGGGGTCGTCTGCAGAAAAAACCAGCGCTGCTTCTCCAGCTACCTCTTCCAGCGCTCCACGGTCTGAAATAATGACCGGAATACCGGCATGAAAGGCTTCTAATACCGGAATGCCAAAACCTTCATCAAAGGATGGAAAAATGTAGGCGAAAGCATTACGGTACAAAGTTCCTAAAGCCTTGTTGGAAACAAATCCCGGCATTACCACATGCTGTTTTATCCGCAATTCTTCGATCGTCAGTAGAATTTGATCGTAGACATCCTGTGCTTTCCCTATACCTCTTTCTCCAGCCAGTACCAATTTCATTTCGGATTGAGGCCGTTTACTTATGTAGTCAGCAAAGGCCCTGATAAGTGTCAGTAAATTCTTCCTCTTATCTAACAAACCAACATGAAAGAAATAACGTCCTGTGACCAGACCAGACTCCTGCAGAGTTGAATCATCTTCACCGAGGTTATTGAGCAACTTGGGGCTTTGGTAAACCACCTCTATGGGGTTTTGCTTCGGAATGAACTTCCTGATCTTCTCCGAGGTATATTCAGATGTTGACAGTAATACTGTTTGTCTCCCGATTCCCTGATGAATCATACCGGTGAAATATTTTCTCCAGGCATTCGGATAGTTCTCTTTCATTTCCCAGAAAAAAACATCGTGAATCACTACGAAACTCTTCCTTCCCGGCTTGACCTTTGGCAAAACAAAATCCAGAGATATCACCGCATCTGCACTTTTAATAAGGGCATAGGCCGGCAAAAAAAGCTGCTTATGTAAAAGAAAACTCCCATGATGAATCAGCTTTTTAACGAACCCAAGTTTCCCTTTAAGGAATTGTGATTCCGTTGCTTTTTTCCAGTCGGGGTAGATCACATAATCACAACTGAGTGATTCGTCATTGGCCAGGGCCTCAAACAAAAGGACAGAATAAGTCTTAATACCCGTCAAAGCATTATACAGATGAAAAGCATCTATCAGTACTTTCGGCTTTTTCTTCTTCACTGGCTAAGCTTCATTTGGTACCTGACTAGAGCTGTTCTTTTCTGAGCCTGATAGATAGTTTCTGTAGCTCCAATAAGCCACCAGGAAAATAAGGAAACATAGAGGTATGACTCCGCATTGGCTGTAAAAAGAGGTAGTAGCAGCCCAAACTTAACCGAAGCCGCTATAAAGGGGACAATTTTATCTGCCGGAGTATCTGCTGTCCTGTAGGCCCGCCAGCCATTTCGTATACCATAGTAAAGCATACCCAGGTAAATTATCAAGCCTAAAAAGCCGAGCTGGACACCAAAGATCAAATACTGATTCTCTCCCCCTACTTTCAGGTCATCATCTACTCCTCCTGCATTACCACTGGTAGCCAGACCTATGCCCATAGGGTTTTGAATCATGCTATCCACCCCTTCAAGCCACTCTATTGCATGCGTTATGCTTGATGAGTTTTGGAATAGCAGTGTGTCCTCCACAAAATACCGGGTATCGTCAGGAGCAAAAAAGAGGATATATATTACTAAAAGTGCTCCGGCACAACCTGCTGCAATTATGATTTTATAGAACCGTAATAGCATAGCCATAAAAAGTACCATGATAAAGAATGCTACAAAAGTGGCTCTTGAATACGCCAACATCACGCAGATACTCACAGCAAAAAGCAACCCTAAATATTTGAACTTGTTGGATTCAAACTTTACAAAGAGCAGGTAAATGAGTGCTATGGCAAAGCTAATAAGCATTGAGGCTGAAAATTCCAGTGGGTTTGAAAAAATGGCACCGTAGCGCGGCTGCCCACCCTGAGCCTGAAAGGTCCAGTTAAGACCGTAAACTCCGGCTGGTTCTATATCAAGCATGCCTGAAATGTAGCTGGCATAGCCGACATAAGAGTGAAAGTGGGTAGAAGTAAGGCGCTCTAATATTACCACAATAAATGCCACTGTGGTGATGGTAATGACTACCTTGAAAGTCTGCTGCCATTGTTCATAAGAGAACCTGATCTGTCTGCCAAACAAGTACGCAAAACAAAGTAGAACGATATTTTTATAGTATGTAGCCTTGTTTACAAAATCTGCTTCCCCGATGGGTAAGATAAGGTAGAGGAAGCTTAATCCTGCAAAACTTATAAAAAGCCAGTCGAGTGTCGAGAAGTTCCAGTATGAGTTAAGTAAACTCTTTTCTCTGCCCAAAACCCATATTATCATGGTAAATAAGATTACCATTTCCTTAGAGTATTGTATGAACTTGGTGATGATCTCTACTTCAAGGTAGGCGTAAGTGAAAGAGAGAAAGACGATATAAATGGGTAAAAATGAGACAAGGTAAATAAGGAGATAGTGAAATTTCCCCTTTGCAATACCACTGAGTATAAATGCCAAATAAATGGCATAAGCTAATACTAGTACTATGGCTATCAGCACAAACACTCTGGAATTATATTTTTAACCCTAGGGCTATTTCAGTTAAAATATGGCCCCTGAAGTCATCTTTTGTTCTAAAATGTAAACCTAGCATTCCTGTCAGGCCCATCCAACTCTTTTAAAAAATGAGAGCTATTCTATTTAAACTCAATTTTTCTGAATTTCCCAAGGCCATGTTTTACTCCTCTCAAAGTGAATCTGAATTTCTGCCATCGGCCGCGAAGTACATAATACAATAGGTACTTAGTAATTTTTATGATTTGATAAAAATAGGCGGTAGGAAGATACCTGGCGGGCAAGCTTTTTCTGACAAAAAACAGATGGTTCCTGATATTTATATACTGCCGAAAAGGGGACCTGAAACCTTCTTTTCCTTTTGTTCTGGCAATGGCGGTGGCACTTTCGAAATGATAGATTTTAGAAGTAGGTACATAATTCAGCTTATAACCTTTATGCCTGCAACGAAGTGACCAGTTGGCATCTTCAAAGAGTATAAAGAAGTCATCATCCAGGTACCCCACCTTTTCGATCATCTGTCTGCTGAATAATAAAGCACAGCCTGTGATCCAGTCTAGCTCACGGAAATCGTCATAGCTACCATGATCCAACAGACCTTCTCCTATGGTGGTAGGCAGGCCTATCCATGGATTCAGCTTGCCTCCGGCACTCCATATGATATCCGTCTCATGCATTGAACAAATTTTGGGTTGAACCGCTCCCACAGATTCGTCAAAAGCAGCGAGGAGAGGCTCCAGAAAATCTGGTTCGACAGTGGTGTCGTTGTTGAGCATCATAATAAAGTCGAACCCCTGATCGTAGGCATATTTAAGCCCGACATTATTTCCCCCGGTAAATCCCAAATTTCCGGGGTTTTCAATGAGTCTTATGTTAGAAACCTCTCTGAGTTTTTCTACTTCCTTCTGTTCACTACCATTATCTACCAGGATGATGGTCATATTGGCATAGCTGACCTCCCTTAGGGAACTTATGCATTTTAAGGTATGTTCCAGTCCATTCCAATTCACCAAAACAATACCCACGGATTTCATATTGGTGCTCTTTATTTCCATGCCTTCAGATCAAGTTGATAGTCAGTAGATAGCTTTTCGTTGAATGGCCGGTAATATGCTTTAAGCTTTGAAAGATCCTTGTCATAATTCACTTTGGCAGCCTCGGTATGTTGTAACCTACTGTAGATTCTTTTAAGTTGTTGCTTAAAAGGTACCTTAAAGCCGACTAACGAAAATGCCCTGTGCAAAAAGTAGTGGACAAATCTATTCTTGATTACCACAGATTGGTTTTTCTCATCAAAATCTACTTCCAGTTCTTCTGTTTCAAGGCCCAAAAAATCACATACCTGCTTATAGCACAAATCAGGATCAGCTTTCAAATCTTCAAACAGGAATATTTTCATGTTCTCTACGCCCACAGCTTCCCTCCATTTATCCAGATAAATGGAATACTTAGAATAAGACAGCTCATTCTGTAATGAGAATGCCGCTGTCTTGCTCTTACAAGCCTTCTCAATTATATCTATCTCCGAGCTCATAAGACACTCTACATATTGTGAAAAAGATAAATTTTTAACGGCAGACAAGTTATTGGATGTGTATTGAAACGAAGACAGTATTCTACGAGCAGGCTCCCTTAGAATGAACAGGATTTTAGGTTTGCGACCCAGAGTTTTCATTTTCCCCGCCAGCTCTGTTTGATAGATTGTCCATACGGACCCATCCAAATGCACTAAACCATCTGCCAATGAGTCATAGTGATCGGGATAAGGGTTCTTTGCCAGTGTCCTATCCGATTTTTTGTTCGGGTTATTAGGGTCAAGAAAATAATCCGTTTCCTTCGGGTTTGAAGCGCAAATAACAGAGTGTGCTGCCAGCCGATTAAAAAGGAAAGTAGTACCTGATTTAGGAGCCCCAGCGAGGAATACATCGGGATAAAAGTCACCATTATGATGGATCATTTGTTCAAATCAATTGTTAATCAAATAATATCGCTCGCCTAACAGAAAGACGTTTTGAACATACAATATTCTTAGTCATAAAGCCTATTTTTGGCTCGAAAAAACTTCAGCGCTGCCATGAGTTCTCCTATTACCAACGTTGATTACCCGGACTATCCTCAAATTAAAAACTATAGTCAATCGGAAGGTATTGCTGAAGATATACTTGCGCAGGCTTTTGAGGTAGAGCAGCACTACCACAACAAATTACTGAAGGAGAAAGACTTCGACCAAAGGCAACTGTTATATACGGAGTTTTATTCCCGATTGCTTTCAATCTATGGCAGGCACGAAGAAGTAAGCCCCGTAGTCAATCCTAAAGACAAAACCGTTCAACTCTTTTCGCGGGAACTTAAGAACCAGTCCGTCATTGATTTTGGCTGTGGGCAGGGCTATATGCTTCAGAGCATCGCCAGGCAACTCAATACAAAATACCTGGCCGGAGTAGATGTGCTGATACCTCAAGAACTCAAATCTCACAAAAATATAATTTTTGAGGAGGGCAACGTGATTACTTACAAGCCCACTCAAAAATTTGATGTCGCCATATCAGATAATGTGCTGGAACATCTGGTCCCGGAAGACGCCAGTCTTCATTTAAAATCAATGTTTGAGACCTTGAATGACAATGGCAAACTGATCCTTATAATGCCCAATAAGCTCTTTGGACCAGCAGACATAACCCGAATTAAAGATTTCTCTCATTCCGGTAAGCTCCCCCCGGAGGGCGGCCATGTGAATGAATCTACTTATACCGATATGATTGAAACCCTGAAAGCCGCAGGTTTCAAGAAATTTTCTACCGTTCTTCCCGTACCGAAATTCAAATACACCTTCCTACGGAACATCCGTGTCGGAGTTTCATGGATCAAAACCATCGAAAACTCGCGTTTCTTTCTAAAGCTGTTCAGGTCCTTTAAGGTAAAAGGAGTTTGCCCTATCAGATTTACCGTAACTCTGATAGCTGAAAAATAAGACGGTGATTATTCCTTTACAGGTTCTTTTTTAGTCTTCCAGAAATCATAAATCCCCTTGTCCAACTCATACTCAGACCACATAAAGCGGTCACGATACGGTTGTTTTTGAGCCCATTCCCACATAATACTGAGGCCAGTAGTAAGGTCCGTTTTATCTTCAAACCCCAGCAGTTTTACAGACTTTTGCCAGGTAGGGTGGGCATATTTGACTTCGTGTCTTTGCTCATGAAAAAGAGTGTCCCCTCCTCCCATAACTTTCGTCAATACCTGACTTGCTTCGAGTATAGAGTATTCGACAGCAGAACCCAGATTTATTATTTCGCAAGAAGCCTGCGGAGCTGAAGCCGCTTTCCAAAGTGGCTCCAATACATCGTCTATGAAGCTAAATGCTCGTTTCTGACTGCCATCTCCAAAAATACTCAAGGGCTGATTGTTTATATGCTGATACATCCAGATACCCAATACATTCCGGTATGTGTCCCAGATATTCTGTTTGATACCATAAACATTGTGAGGTCTTATAATACACCAGTCCAACCCGTGTTGTTCCCCGGCAATCTGAATATCCATTTCACAACCATACTTCGCCACACCATAAGGGTCAATTGGTGCAGGTTGATGAGATTCATTAAAAGGAGGTGTGCCCTTACCATATACGGCCATAGAACTGGTAAACACCAGGCGTTCCACATTGTATCGGATACATTCATTCACAATGTTCGCTGTGGCGAGCAGATTGTTTTGGTAATTGTATTTCCTGATAAATGGAGATAATCCTTCTGCAGCATAGGCAGCAAAGTGATATACATACGCAGGTCGGTGTTTCTCGAAGATCGATTTAACCTCAGCATCTGCACAATCAAGCTTATAAAAAATTATTCGCTCATCCAGATTTTCCTTAAATCCACCGCTCAAATTGTCTATTCCAACAACTTCGTATTCAGGCCGATTCTCAAAAATCCAATCGGCCATTCTGGCACCGATAAGGCCGGCAACTCCTGTAATGACAATACTCTTACTCATAATTAAAACTTCACCTGCAAATATGTAATCCAATCCACTGACTACAAGTCAAAACAGTATTTTTTTAAAAAAACTCACAGGCCTTTTTATATATGCGTACGGTGCTTAAGCAAGTAGTAGTGAATTCCAAAACTCACTACCTCTGAAATGAGCAAGGCCACAGCCAATCCGTAGCCACCATAGAGCTTACTTCCTATAATACTCATGATCAACATAATACCCGCAGTGGCCCAGGTAGCTCTTGATAAAATATCTTTTCGTTCTGCGACAAGTATTTTAATCATATTAGCAACATTCAACATTCCGAAAAAAGGAATAAAACAGAGAATCCGTAAGACCTCCGAGCTATAGTCTACTTCTTCCCCCCCAACGATCAAAATAACCCAGGGAGATGCTATCATAAATGCTACTCCCATGACAAAGGTTATCCCTAACCCCATTTTGTATGCTTTGCCAAGATAAGCATCAAACTGTGTTTGGTCTTGGGCAAAAAGCCTGGAAGCCTTCTGTAAAATAGATTGGGTAAGAAACACTGGAACCATCCTTAGCAGAAAGGCAACACGTTGGGCCAATGAGTACTGACCTAGTTCTTCTCCAGACACATATGCTTTAAGAATAAGGAACCCACCATGGACTGATACATGGCCCGCAATGGTGGACACAAAAAACTCAAAATTATCTTTAAGCCTTGCTACAAAAGCACTCCATTTAACTTTTTCAAAATGTAAAGACCAGCGCCTGTAAATGATCCCCAGTAATATCGTATTGGTGAGCAATGTAGTACCACCAAAAAAGAAATTCACCCATTTGGCATCTTCTATATTATGCACAAAGAAGAAAACCAAAGCCAGATAGAAAAGCTTAGAAACAGCATTGGCTTTTGACAAAAGTGAGAGCTTCTCACGGCCCTGAAGCATAAAGAGTGGCATTAGAGCATCACCAAATAGCACAATCAGAGAAAAGCTTAAGATAAGGGCATAATCAGAGAAGAGATTCAATACCCCCATGGCGAGTAACATTACTCCTGCTGTCACAAAGGCGAGTATACCTCTGGTGAAAAGTATTTCGTTGATAATACCGGACGTTTCTTTAGTATCGTTAATCGCCAAAGCGATACGTTTCGGGCCATTTAAATGAAACCCATAACGTACGACTATACTCAGGAACATCACAATGGAAAGGCTAAAGGTAACTGTGCCGAAGTGCTTCGCACCCAGGCGTTGATAGAGCATTGGGGTGATGAGTAATGCTACTCCTACATTGACTCCCTGGTTGAGTCCAAGATGAACAAAATTTGTAAAAGAGGCACTACTCAGTATGGGCCTGAATTTCTTTATCACACTTATCTTACTCGACTACTCTCTGCCTACCCTCATTCATCAATGAAATAAAACCGGATAGCCTTTATTTAACAATATCTATTCAACCTCTTCCAGTGCTGATCTGCATACATCTTTGACAGTGAGGAAGAATACCATCATAATTCCGCCTAGTACAAGTCCATAAACCATGGCTTTATACCATTTCATCTTATCATCCTTAAGCGGAAAAACAGGTTCATCTATTACCTGAATCAATGGTTGATTGTTCCGGTGTGAGATTTTGGCTATTTCCAGATTTTTAACCATCTCCTGATAAACCGCTCCTGCAGCCTGTACATCAATTTGTAATTTTTGATAAGGCACCCTGATACGTGCTCGCAACGGATTCAGGTTAGTGTTCTCCTCTTCAAATTTAGCCAGTTCCAAAAGAGTATCGTCCAGCACTTTCTTAACGCTATCGGTTTGAAAGGCCAGGATTCTGAGATTTTCTCCTGTTTTTTTCGTCTTGGTCTCCAGGTAAAAGCTATTGACATGAGTCACTAGCACTTCGTTGAATGCCTTTGCAAAGGTCGCGTCATTTGACTTGTAGGAAACACTGAGGATAGTTAGTTTTCTGTTGGGCTTGTCAACGGCAAGATTCTTCTTTAGGATATCCTCCACTACTTCCTTCAGCACACTATCATGCTTTATCACCATTTGGGTTTCAGGAACTTCAAAATCAATTCCCAGGCCCTTCCACTTTCTATCTAGTTCGTTTTCTCTACCATAACGCGTGATCAACCGTTCTTCATTCCCTGATACTTCTACCTGCGTCAGCAGGGTTTTCTTCATCATGCGATAAGAGCGGTAGAGTTCAATAATATTGTCAATTTGGAATACTCCACTACCCTCTCCTAAAGAACCCAGGTTCACTCCTGTCAGACTTGCCAGCGAAGAGAGCTGTCCTCCAACCCCTGCTGTGGCATCTGACTCCAAAACAAAAGTAGTCTGGGCAGTATAGTTTGTCTTTTTTAACGTTTGATAGGCAAAGAAAAGTCCGCCAATGACGAATGTCCCCAGGAAAATCACTTTCCAGGCTTTAAGCATTCCTATTACCCAACCCTGTACCCTTTTTATTACCAGGCCCAGGCTCAAACGCTCTTCAAGGATGTTACTTTCTTCCATATCCTTAAAAATTAATTTGACTCAGAAGTAAGGCCAGCGTTGCCAGACCACTCGTAATACCGATGAGTTCCTGAGGACCTATATTCGGCTTGATAGGTTTGGAAGGCACAATAATCTCGGCTCCCGGTGCTGCCTTCGGATAGGACCTGAAAAACAGGAATCGCTTCGTTTTGGCTACCCGACCATTGGCATATATTACATAAGTACGACTGCGTTTTGCCCTGTTATCAAAACCACCTGCATTGTCGATAAAGTACTTAAGCGACCTGCCCTCTTCAAATCTCACGGTCGTAGGGTACAAGAGTTTACCTCTTAACCTGACCGTTTCAACCTTTTTCGGGATAATCAACACATCTCCTTCTTCAAGCAGGAGGTCATCAACAGAGCCGGGAGTCTCAATGATTTTGGCCAAATCAATGCCAATCGCTTCAGCCTGCTTTAACTGCACATCACCCAGAAGCGAGTTTCTCTGTAGAATTTCCTGAAGTCGCTCTCTTTTGGCAAAATCTGAAAGATTTTCATTGGAAGTATCTTCACTTGAAAGTTGCTCCAGTTCCTTTTCTATACGACTCAGCAAGAATAATTCTGATTCAGAGAGAGATTCAGGATCTTCCAGAAGCTTTTCTCTCAGTTTTAAAAGATCATCTACCTGCCTCTGATCTTCGGATGGTTCCTCATAGAACTCCGTCTTTCGTACCAAAGTGGCACCCTGAACATAGGCGTAGGGATTTAAGCCTCCTGAGCGTTCAATGAGGTCAGAAATCCGTTCACCATAATTTCTTATGGCGTACTGCCCGGGGTAGTTTACCTGACCTTCGATGGCTGCGAATCGCTGAAAATGGAAATTGGGATTCCTGCGAATGATTACATGATCGAAGGGGGAGAGTTTAGTGTTCTGGCTATCGTTTGCCAGACTCTTGTCCAGCTCTACAATGACAACACTTGACAAATCATAAGCTGTCTGTGCTTCATCGGTAATTCTCCGCGTAATCTCTGCCCTCATTCCAGTGGCAGACTGTTTGAAACCCTGCGACATCAGAACCAAATCTTCAACCGTCATACCTTCTGCAAAAGAAAAGATTCCGGGATTATTGACTTCACCTGATATTTCTACGTATCGTTCTCCTTTTAAATCATTCGAGGAAAGCACATTGAGTACATCTTCTCTTCGAAGCTCAACATCCGGGGCATTGCCATTTAAGACGTCTCTTAAGCTAAAAGAGATCGTTTCTGTATTAAGATCTTCGGTGGTCCTTACAATAAATGCCCTGTCTAAAAAAGCATCTGCCCGTACACCATCGGCTCTGTTGACCAGTTCTTTCACACTCAGGGTTGTAGTGATTGCATAGTCACCGGGACGATAAACGGCTCCCTTAATAATTACTCTGTTCGAAAACCTATCAAGAATTTTGTCTACAGAATAAACATCTCCGGCCGAGGTAGTAAAAACTTCAAATTGCTCTTCAAAAACATTGGCCACCGTTTTTTCTCCTCCACGATTTCTCACGAGGTTAACCTTTTTCGTATAGGCATCCTCACTAAAGCCCCCAGCATAATTCAGCAGGTCTGACAGGGTTTCTCCATCATTCAATTCAAATTTTGCATTAGTCTTCACAGCTCCTTGCAGAGTTACTCTGTTGGTGTAAGGTCCTACAATGATCACATCACCTTCTTCCAACCCAATATTATTATCTGTAGCTCCGTTGATCAAAAAGGAGTAGAGATCGACAGTCTTCAATAGTTTATCATCTCTCACAACCCTGATAGCCCTGAGCGTACCTTCTTCTGTTATACCCCCGGATACATACAGGGCACTTAAAACCGTGCTGAAGGCAGTAAGGTTATAGGTTCCGGGTAACTCTACCTGACCAACTATACTCACTTTAATTGACCTTGTCTGCCCCAGACTCAAATCCATAAAACTTGTGGGGTTCTCTCCTTTCAAGCCCGTATAAAAAACCGCCAGTCTCGACTGAATCTTGCGGCTAGCCTGATCTATGGTTAGCCCGGAGACTCTTATAGGCCCCACATTTTCGATAATAATGTTGCCTTCAGGATTTAGACGGGCCTGATAGTATTGTTCCGAATTGCCATAGATATCAATGAATAACTCGTCACCAACTCCAAGAACATAATTACGGGGAGTAGGTGCATTTGCAGAAGGCTGAAATGTAAGGAAAGGACTGTTTTTGCTAAAAAAGTCCAGTCCAAAAACATCTGATTCTCTTTTCGACAAAGATTGCAGGGAGTCTGAATAAGATTGCCTGAGCCTTACGTCCTCCACCGGGCTGGCACTGCCCTGATTAACCCTGCTACTCTGAGCCTGGTTGAACCTGTCTCCAAGTTTTGTCAGTTCTTCGGTCGAAAGCCCCTGTTGCTTGGCAAGTGCAAAAATATCGGATTGGGAGTAGCCCATCGCAGTGGCCCTTCTAAATAAAGACTGAATCTGCTGATCGCTTAATTCGTCTATGTTAAGCGTAGAAAAGTCGGGAAGGGTCTGGGCATTACTTAGCTCAGGACTGCTTATCAAAATAAAACCGAGAAGCATTGTATACCTGAAGAGCCTTAAAAACATGGCCATATGGATGTTATGATAAGTGTGCAAGATAAAAAAAAGACCATTAGCACAGGGAGAAATCAAACCAAGGTTAGAAATTAATGCTCATGGACCCGAATTCATAGTACTTAAAGGAATACCAGGGAATCTGGACCTGCTAGCCCGCAGACTTGGAGATAGGAACCACCTTTGCCTCCTGCCTGTGAGCCCTGTTTCTTTCTCTCAATTCTTCCTTTCTCTTTTCGATCATCGATCTGAAAATCATTTCAGCCATAGTACCAAGCGCCAGCGCAGTCACCAGCAAAGTGGGCAAGACTATAGCATCGGAGAAGTCTTTCAACACCAAAGCAAGTAACACGAAAATAACGTTAACAGTAGCCAGAATTGCTGTGGCCTGGGCATGAGTACAGCCCAAACGCAGTAATATATGATGCAAATGTGTTCTGTCAGGGTGCATAGGTGACTTCCCTTTCATAATTCTTTTGATAAACACGCGTAGAGTATCGTATAATGGCACTATTAATACGGCTACTGCGGGTCCGATAAAGGCCACAAACTTAAAGGGCTCCGTAGCTGACATTATATAGTTGGCTTCGATAAACCTGATGGTGATGATTGACAGGAAAAAGCCAATTAACAAAGACCCTGTATCCCCCATAAACACTTTGGAAGGCGCCCAGTTGAATTGTAAGAAAGCCAGGATAGTCCCCAGCAGAGCAAAGCAAATAAATGAATAAGCACTTAAGCCAGCCAGATAAAACCATACACCAAAAAACATGCTGCTTACCAAGCCGACCGATCCGGCCAATCCATCAATACCATCTATAAGGTTAAAGGCATTAGTGATGACAATGATTGTGAACAGTGAGATTACGTAGCTCAAAACTTCAGGAATTTCGTATATACCAAAAAGCCCATATAAGGAAGTAAACCTAATATCACAAACAGCAACTATGATCAGGGCTGCGGCCACTTGCCCTAGTAGTTTTTGTATAGCTCTAAGATTGATCAGGTCGTCTCTGAAGCCGATAATGAACATGATTCCTAGGGCGCCAAGTACATATTTAATCTCTCTAAGAGTGTCCAGAGGTATCCATATAAAGATGGCAATGACAAAACCTGCGAAAATAGGTACGCCCCCCATGGAAGGGGTTTCCACAGTATGAATCTTTCTGCCGCCCGGTGTATCCAGCATATTCCTTCTCTTGAACAACTTGATAAAAACGGGGAAAAGAAAAAAGGTCACCAAAAAGGCGGTGCCTGTCAACAGAAAAAAATGCTCCATACATTCTACTTACAACTGCGAAGGTAGTTACTTATAAAGGGAATTGAAAGAGGCAATATTATTTCCTCTATAAGTGCAATTGCCTTTTTGTAGCTATTCGCTACTTTCGCACTATGAGAAAGATATTGGTTACAGGAGGAGCAGGGTTTATCGGGAGTCACCTAGTCAGGCTTTTTGTAAACAGCTATCCACAAGATCATATCTATAATCTCGACAAATTGACCTATGCCGGCAATCTTGAAAATGTCAAAGACATTGAGGGCAGGGAGAATTATCACTTTATCAAGGGAGACATAACTGATACCGCGTTTCTGGATGAGATTTTTAGTACGTATCAGTTCGACAGCGTTATTCACCTGGCTGCGGAGTCACACGTAGACCGTTCAATCAGCGAACCACTTGCCTTTGTCACTACTAATGTACTTGGGACGGTGTCACTGATGAATGCTGCTAAAAAATCGTGGGAAACTCAATTGGAAGGAAAGCTCTTCTATCACGTATCTACTGATGAAGTTTTTGGTTCCTTAGGCGATGAAGGATTCTTTTTAGAAACGACTCCTTATGATCCTCAATCTCCATACTCTGCCTCTAAAGCAAGCTCAGACCATTTTGTAAGAGCATATGCCAACACATATAAGCTACCGGTGATTGTTTCCAACTGTTCAAATAACTACGGGCCTAATCAATTTCCTGAGAAACTATTACCCCTCTGCATCAATAATATTAAAGAGAACAAGGCCTTGCCAATTTACGGAAAAGGAGAAAATATAAGGGACTGGCTCTATGTAGTAGATCATGCCAGGGCCATAGATTGCATTTTTCACAATGGCATTCATGGAGAAACCTATAATATCGGAGGCTTCAATGAATGGACCAACATTGATGTAGTCAAGCTGCTTTGTAAAATAATGGACAAAAGACTAGGTAGAGAAACAGGCACTTCTGAAAAGCTAATCACCTATGTAACTGACAGAGCCGGACATGACCTCAGGTATGCTATTGATGCCAATAAAATAAAGGGGCAGCTTGGGTGGGAACCCTCCCTGCAATTTGAAGAGGGGATGGAGCTGACCGTAGATTGGTATCTGAAAAACAGAGACTGGCTGGATAATGTGACCTCAGGTGAATATAAGAACTACTATGATAACCAGTATAGCCAATGACCATTGAGCATACCCCACTGAAAGACTGCTATATCATCAAACCAAGGGTTATTGAGGATAGCAGAGGGTATTTTTTTGAAGCTTATAATAAAAAAAGTGTCCAGGGAACGGTTCTGGAAAACTACGATTGGGTACAGGAAAACGAATCCCGATCTGATCAGGGAGTACTAAGAGGACTGCATTTTCAGAAAGGTGAATATTCTCAAGCCAAATTGGTCAGAGTGCTTGTAGGAGAAGTATTTGACGTAGCCGTTGACCTTAGAAAAGATTCACCCAGCTTCGGAAAGTGGCATGGCGTAAGGCTCAACGATCGAACTAAAACTCAATTTCTCGTACCATCAGGATTTGCCCACGGCTTTCTGGTGCTTTCTGATTTTGCCATTTTCTCTTACCGCTGTGATAACTACTATGCCCCCGAAGCAGATTCAGGTATCATTTTCAATGACGCCAACCTTGCCATTGACTGGCCGGTGTTGAAAACACCGTATAGGCTATCAGACAAGGATAAGGGATTACCAACGTTTGAAAAGTGCTATAAATTTTAAGCTATGAAAGGAATAATATTGGCAGGAGGTTCCGGCACCAGACTACACCCCCTCACCATTGCGGTGAGTAAGCAGTTAATGCCTGTTTATGACAAACCGATGATTTATTATCCCTTATCGGTATTGATGCTGGCTGGTATAAGAGAAATTCTTATCATTTCTACTCCTCATGATTTACCTCATTTTGAAAAACTTCTGGGTGATGGAAGTCGGGTAGGGTGTCAGTTTTCTTATGCTGTACAACCTAAACCTGAAGGGCTTGCACAAGCCTTTATTATAGGAGAAGAATTTATAGGAAAGGATAGTGTTGCTCTCATACTGGGAGACAACATATTTTATGGATCCGGACTTCCGAAACTCCTAAGGACCAATTCGGATCCTGTAGGCGGCATTGTTTATGCCTATAGGGTT
The DNA here is from genome assembly GCA_021404565.1 of Roseivirga sp. Classification (GTDB taxonomy): domain Bacteria; phylum Bacteroidota; class Bacteroidia; order Cytophagales; family Cyclobacteriaceae; genus Roseivirga. Next base: position 87,242 of record JAAWWF010000030.1, read on the forward strand.
AATGACCCTGAAAGGTATGGCGTGGTAGAATTTGATGATGAAATGCAGGCAATTTCCATTGAAGAAAAACCTGAAGTTCCTAAATCAAACTACGCTGTTCCGGGATTGTATTTTTATGATCACCAGGTAGTTGAGTTTGCCAAAAATCTCAAACCCAGTGCTCGCGGTGAATTGGAGATAACGGATATTAATAAAATATACCTGGAGAAGAACCAGCTCAAGGTGAGTATCCTGGACAGGGGGACCGCATGGCTGGACACCGGTACCTTCGAGTCATTAATCCAGGCAGGACAATTTGTTCAAATATTGGAGGAAAGACAGGGCATCAAGATTTCATGCATTGAAGAGATCGCCTATCAAATGGGATATATCAGCAGGGATAAACTGCTGCAAATTGCCAAAGAGCTTGAAAAATCAGGTTACGGAAAATACCTTAGAGGCCTGACTAATAACTGAGTCAGCATCGGACATGCTAAAACTCGTGTTTTAAGGTCTGGTCCAGGCCCTCTTGCAATGAAAAAGGCGGTTTAAAGCCTGCAGAATGTGCTTTCGTAGCGTCAAACTGTGTTGTAGCGCAAAATTTCTGGATTCTTACTGAACTCACAGGCAAAGATTTTCCAGTGATTTTAGAGAGAAAGTCAAATCCGTAGCCTACAACCATTCCCAACCCATATGGAATCGAAATACCTGGCACTTTCCTGGCAAGCGAGTTCTCACACACGGATATCAGTTCCTTAACCGTTAAGTCTGGCTTATCTACGTAGTTATAAATATGAATTCCTTTGTCCTTATTCTTAATGCAGTGATTAATAAAGGAAACAACATTACCCACATAGGCCATCGACTTTATATTAGCTCCATTGCCAATTCTCAGAAACTTGCCGGAGGCTATTTGCTTGAGTAGGTTATAAACGTTTCCCCTGTTTTTTTCACCAAAAACCACAGTTGGGCGAATGATTGTCAGGCTTCTTTTTTCCGGATCACGTTTCTGCCATTCGATAAAAACTTTCTCCGCTTCCAATTTACTCTTTCCATAATCGTTGAAGGGATCTGTCTCGAAGTTTTCATCCGGATTAGGCTTATTCAAGCCATAAACAGCTACTGTACTGGTGAAAATGATCTTATCTATATTGTTGGCTTCAGCTGCTTCGCAAATATTGCGAGCACCATCTACATTAACATCATAGTATAAACTTACCGGGGACACATCATCTTTATGCTCTGCTGCCAGGTTGACAATCGCAGATTTTCCCTCGTGAAGAAGCTTCAGTCTATCAAGGTCAAGTACATTGACGTCTACGTACTCACTACTATGTGACATAGAAGACTTCTTGTCCAAAACAGAAAAATCAATTTCATTTTCAGCCTTTAAAAGGTCGCACAATCTTGAACCAATAAAACCCGATCCTCCAATAATTGAAAGTCTCACTTTTGACAACTTATAAATTCTTTAGTTTTTGGCAAATAACGATACACTGGGGAAATAGCTACCATATTATTTTATCAATTTCATATGTTCCTTCAAAGTTACCATCGGACTCTATTATATGTCTAGCAGATTCAACACCACAACGGTTATTAGTCCAATTTATATCATTTCAATCTTTGAAACCGCACTCCTTTCGATTCCATGCTCTCTATCTATGTGGACAAAGAAATTGCTGGACTTGTAACGCCTTATTCCTACCACAAGTCTGTCGCATCAAAAAAACTAAAACAAAGTGGTTCCGACAAACTGCTTCAGCTTTCTAAGAGGCTTAAGGAACCTGGTGAAAAAAAAGGGCTTTATGTCATTGATCTTCCATGCAATAAAGTCCTCGCTATTCCCTCTCAGTCGATTCGATATTGAGGAGTTGCTAAGCCCCCCCTCACGCATAATAGTGAGTGTCTCATTCAAGTAATAAGATGATATCTCATGCTTATAGAGAACTCTTAGCATAAATTCATAATCAGCGGCAGATTTTAACTCAATGTTGAAATTTCCAAACTGATCGTAAACCTCTCTTTTTACAAAAAACGTGGGGTATGGTGGCATCCAACCAAACAAGAACTTGGACCTTTTATAGATCCCACCCTTCCAATACCTTTTTACCTTGTTGATGGCCGTCTGGTCTACGTAAATTAAATCCCCGTAGATTGATTGAGTGTTTTTTTCCTTGAAACATTCGACCACTCTTGAAATAACTCCTGAATCTTTATAGAAATCATCTGCATTGAGAATCCCAACAATCTCTCCTGTACAATGGCTTAATCCTTTGTTCATTGCATCGTAGAGACCTTTGTCAGGTTCTGAAACGATGGTTGATATTTTGTCCTTATACCTATTGATGATTTCCATTGTGCCATCGGAAGAATCACCATCTATTACAATATGTTCAATGTCACCATAATTCTGGTTGAGAACAGACTCAATAGCAGATTTTATAAATCTTTCCCCATTATATACTACAGTGATTATACTGACGCGCATCTACTTCTACTACCTTGAAAAATTATACTTAAAAAAGAGATTGGATCTATAGCAACCTTCACTTCCTATCATATGTATATCCTGTTGAAAAAATCTCTATTTACAGTAAGCCAGGTTTTGGTGATGGCAGTTGAGGTATAAGTAAAGCTTAAGATTTCGAATTTACAATTTCTTTATAAATACTCTCGTGTTGTCGTGCCACCTTTTTTAAACTGAATTCTGATTCAGCCATTTTCTTTGCCATAAGGGCGCTTTCTTCCAATACAGATTCATCTTTGAGAACCCCCAATATTGCATTTGCCAACTGACTCGCCTCAAAACCTGGCAAAACCTTACCAAAGCCGTATTTTTCAAACATATTTTTCACATCCCCTACATCGGTTGAAATGACATATAACCCATTAATCATAGATTCCCAAATGGATATAGGACTTGCCTCAAACCTGGAAGTACAGACATAAACCTGGCAATCCTTCAGCAGCGAATGAACATCTTTCTGATGCCCCAGTAGGTGGACATTGCTCACATCAAGTTCTGAAATAAGGGATTTTAGCTGATCAGCATATACCTTCTGCGAAGCAAGTGCGCCCCCGACAATATAAAGGTTAATTTGTTTATCCGTTTGCCCTTTAAGAAGGGCTGCAGCTTTGATCAATAATTCAAAGTTCTTGTTAGGGTTCAGGTATCCTACTGAGATCAGGTTAAAGCTTTCGCTTTTATCTTTTATAAGATTGAGGGTTTTTGTGCTTTTTTCCTTCTGTTGTACTACTGGAGCCTGAATTACCTTTGACGGGAGTTTGCTTATCCGCTTACTCACTCCTTCGTAATAATCTTTAGTTCTTTGGGAAGCAAAAATATAGCCATCCGCCCATCCGGAGATACGCTTGAAAAGCGATCTGACCAGCGCAGGCTGACTGGAATCATTGAGATGCCACACCACCTTGGTTGAACGTGATAATTTTGCCGCAAAAAGTCCCTTAAATTGCCAGGCACCATTCAAATGGATAATATCGATCTTATGTTCTTTGAGAATGTTCTTTATGGCCCATATTTCAGAGATAAAGCTTACCACGTAAGCCATTAAATGGCTTTTTTCTTTGGTAAGTCTGTGTAGGGAAATCATTTTATATCCGACTCCCAAAGATTTCAGAGAATTTTCAAACTCATCGGCACCTTTGTTCGGAAACACCACCAGGGTTTCCACCTCCGAGTGTTGTAATTCTTTGCCAACAAGGGAAATTCTCTTTAAGGGACCACCCCCTCTACCCTCTTCAGTCAGATTCAAAACCTTAATCACTCTACCCAATTTTTGATCCAGCTATCATCACTTTCATAGCCTGCCATAATCAATTCCTTTCCACCGAACTTATTAAACACCTGACATGACTCTATCGAAAAGTGATTTTTCCAATCCCCCGCAATGCCCTTTCTCAAAAAACTCGCAGAATTCTCATCCCCCGGTTTTCTCTTCGATTTACTGGCAAAGCTGTGATTGTTAATCACTTCATCAATTATCGCTAGATCTGGTTTCTCGTTGAGAAACTCACAAGCCTTGATAAGCTCTTTCGAAGGTTTAGCCAACAAGTCCTCATATTTCACCACACATACTGAGGTGCTGCCTAAGCACGACCTTACATGATCGGACCAGGAAGAATGGGTCACACCCTGGCTGTATACTTCAAACAGGTAATGAATGAATTCAGGAAGATTTGTTCTGATGTCATCATAATCACTGAAGGGAAGGGCTTTTCTATGCATTGCCACCATGGCCTTAGGGTTCCGGTCATTCTCATGGAGGAAATGATAATATGCTGAAACGGCTATATCTCTGCCATCACGTAAAATGCCGATAGCTCTTCCGAACCTGGGATGAAACAGGTAATGATTGTGCATAATGGACTTTTGAAGTTTCGGTGCAACGTTTCTCGGAAAAGGCACTCCAAGTACCTCCGACAACATTTCACAAAACCATGTCCCACCAGATTTGGGATATTCAAGGACATTGATCAACCCAAGCTTCTTGCTCAGAAAATAAAGCATAAACAGCCGTTTCGCAGCAGCCATTTTTATTTCGAGTCTACTTCTTTGATCCTTCATGCGATCTTAACTCTATTGACTGTAAGTATCTCCAGTTCCCCGGATTTCCTCAGCTCATCTGCCTTTTGTAGAACTTTCTCAAACTCCTTAAAATGGTTTTCAGAATCGTAGGCAAAGTTGAACGGATGAAACCATAAGTGGAAAATTTCTCTTTTTCGTACTGCTTTTTTGAGCCCCAGGAGTGCTTTTCGCTTCAATGCTGAAACCGGTACTATCTTCCTAAGTCCCAGGTTGCTCTTGCGAAACAACAGACCTCCGGGAACTCCGATCAAACCAGTTTGATGCAGACTGGCCTTTCCTACTTCCGGAGCTATTGGCAACAAAATGTCTAACAGGGAGGAGACCTGCCTGAGCTTACCGGGGATACGGTCCAGCCAGGATTGTCCCTTTCTTCGATAATGACTAAAACCGGCTGCCTTTACAGCTTCGAGATGATCAATGGAATTTCTGGGAAAGATAAACGTTGCGGGCGAAAGCTGATGCTGTTTTAAAACTTCTCCGGCCTCAGACAAATCAGTCTCTGCTAGTGTAGCATCGGCATCACCGTATACTATGTGACTATATGAATGAGAGGTAACTTCCGGTTTGCTTGTGCTGCCAGCGAGCAAATCCATTAAATCCGGGAAAGAATAAAAATCTCCCTCGTATTCATTGGGCTCAATGCCTGGGTAAAATTCCGCCATCATACCTCTGATTGCCTGATCATTGGCATTACGCTTGTCTACCAACCTTCCTACAACAGCCCAGGTAACAGGGATATCGTATTTATCAAATAGCTCGATAAGCCTTCTGATCACTTCTTTTGTCTTCTGGTAAAGGGCCCCAAGTTGAGATTGGTCGCTATGACCCACTCTTCCCCAGGCTATTTCAGTATCGAGCGAGATCAGTAATTTACCCTCAGTCATAAATTTCGTAATTGAGCCTGGTCAGAAGAGGTTTGGCTACTGCATTAATCTCTTGTCTTTGCGAAGAATTCAGCCTTGCGAGGCTCTTGTGGTTCATGTTCTGAATTTTCACCTTTTTCTGACCAATTGTAACTTCATTCCCGGCTATTTCAAAGCTGTTTTCTAAACCCAGAAAAGTGCAAATTTCGTCAAGCAATTCCACAGGTTTTTCGGCAAACTGTTCATATCTCAAAAGCTTGAAATTAGAAACCTTCTCGGCATATTCAAGCATGTTGGTATTGGCCATTACCCATTGCTCAGCCGTGGTTGTGTATGAATATTCAGAACTTCCGTATTCATCTATAGCGGGAGCTTTGGGCTTAGCCTTTCGCTTGATTCCTTCCGAAACAGCATAACCACTCCTTAAGATTCCAAGGAAGTAGACATTATCAAAGTTCTTATCAATCCATTCCATCCTTTCAATATTCGAGATAGATTTTTCGAGAAAGAAAGACTTTTTTGAGTCCCAAAAAGGACTCCAGTCTTTGATTATTCTTGATTTTGCCTTATCCTCCGTTTCCGAAGGCAGGCGAATGTAATCCTTACAATACACCCAGTTTCTTACCCAACCTATATCATCAGGTCGTTTGAATATATTGGTATAACGCACTCCCTCTTTTGGTAAACACGAGATCTCTCCATGTTCTCCCAGTATATCTCTCAGAATAGTAGTACCGGAGTTATAACAACCCACCAGAAATATCCATTTCTCAGGCGTCTTTTTTTTGAAGAAAATTGAAAGACCTGCTCTGAAAAACGGACGAATGTACAGAGAACTAAACAGTTCAGTCCTGATATTTTTTTCTTTTGAAAGAATCTGCCTTAATCTTTTTGCCAGTTTGTTCATTGTTCCACTCGTTGGGCTGTCATGTTAAAGATTAGAGAATATTGACAAATACGAATTCTTTTGGTTTTCCCAATTGAACCAGGAATGGGCTTCGTCAGCCGTATAATTCTGTTTGAGGATGTACTCGGTAATTTGAGCCGGTGATTCAAAATAATTTTTGGTGAGATACGGAATTTCCCCAATAGGAGTAGAAACAACAGGTAAACCAGCGGCAATGGCTTCAATTACCACATTGGGCAGCCCGTCAGTTCTGGTTGGATAAACGAATAGATCAGCGGCCTGATAATAAACAGGAATCTCTTTTCTATCCAGCCTACCAGTTAAGATAATGTCTTCATGACCTAATTCTTCCAGTACTTGTAAAAAAGGTCCGTCACCCACAAAACAAAACTGAAAATCAAAATGCTCCTGCCGCAGTTTATCCATCATTTCAATGATCCGGTCAATGCCCTTTCCCCAGGTCAGTCTTCCTACAAACAGTAGCGTTTTCTTGTCAGTGGCAAGTCCAAGACTCTTCTTCAGCTCATTTTTTTCAAGTCCATCTTTATTCTCAAATAAATTCAACCTGAATGGTTGAGCTATCCGCACTAATTTCTCAGCCGGAAAACCTCTTGAGAGAAACCCTTTTTCTATGCCACGGCCAATCGGCAGGACCCTGTCAGCCTTTCTCAATATCCTGAGCATTATACGTTCGTAAAACAGAATTTTCCATAACCTGTGCCAAGGATTCTTCGCCAGGAATCTCTCATTGAAAATGTCACCTGTGATTCTGATTACAGATTTTATGCCATGCTTACTTGCCAACACTGCGACTGCTAAGCCTATTGGATAGGGGTGAGCTACATTGATTATTATATCAGCCGAATTTTCTTTAAGGTACTCTTTAAGCGAATGATAAGGGAACCTCAGTTGTGAAAGTCTCTTTTTTTCGTTGAACGTATGGGTAGTATAGCATGTATCAATTTGAGTCGTGCTGTACTTATTTGATACACCGGTGATCAAGGCAAGCTCGAAGTGACCGACAAGCATATCTCCGAAATTGCTCAAAACTGTGAGCATATTGGGCTTCAACTGGCTACTACAAACGAAGAGGATTTTTTTCACACTAAATCAGTTCAGAGCCCTTTTAACTTTCATCAGGAAATTTACCTGATTCAGGTTTTTCACAAAGTACCTCATCTTTTTTATACTCCAGTTGGGCTGCATCGTAAGCCTGGGGATAAAGTAATCATCCCCATTTTTTTTCATATAGCTCCTTTCAGTTGTAAAGGCATGAGAGATGGAGGCTCTTCTTAAAGCTTCTCTGGTCTCCTGTTCTACTCTATAACTATCTTTACGGCCATAGGGAAAAGCAAAAAAGGGACTCTTTTTGCCGTAAACACTTTCTATGAATGCCTGATTGGTTATTAATTCTTCTTCGATAAACTCTTTGGGTTCAATACCACAATTGACATGTTGATGCGTATGACAGCCAGGAACAATTAAATCCGTTTCTTTGAAAAGGTGTATAAGTTCATCCTCTCGAATAAATGAGTTTTGAGGAATGTCAACCCATTGTCGTATCGCTTGTTCCAGCTGCTCCTGTAGTTTATTTCTTCGAGGGGCGGGTAACTTTAAAAAAAGAGACCTCATCTCTGAGAAAAAGGAGTCTTTGCTCACGGGGTCATGTACTATGGATTTTCCTTCAAATGCGAACTCAAATCTGTGGCTGACCTTTTCTCTCACAAAGTCGAGTAAAAACCACCATGGATGCAGTTCAGAATTTTGAACATAGGCAGAAGCTATAAACCAGGTGGCAGGTACCTGTAGCTCTTTAAGAACGGGATAAGCATGGTCAACCATGCTTCTGAAGCCATCATCAACCGTAATCGCCAATCTTCTCGAAGATCGATCTTCCTGAACCATTTCATCAAGCCCCACGACATCAAACTCCTGCTTCAACCACGACAGTTGTTGTGATAGATTTTCACGGGTAATACTTCTGGATTGACCGTAGAGTTTTGCATAAGGACCATTTTTGTCCTCTTCATCATCAACGAAGTTGTGGTAGCATAAAATGAGTTTCATTCGTATCCCATTTTCTTAGCAACATCATTAGACTTTTCGTAAAAGTAAGCCAGGATTTCTTCGTCAAAATACTGTCTCCAACTGTCCTTTCCACCGCCTCTTAAGTGAGAGTTCTCATTCGCTACACCAATTTCTCTTCCCGTAATTTTCTCAAAACTATAGTCATATATTAGCTGTTTGAGTTTCTCATCTGATATTCTGATATCGAGAAATTTAAAAAGGCGCGAAAACTCATTGACGGAATCAGATATGAGATTCTCATATCTCAGAATCAGGATATTTTTGTCATCCTTGTGGTTCATCCAACTCTCAAGCAACCCAAACTTATCTTTATTGTAAAACTGATCGATCGCATATTTAATCCCTTCTTTTTGATCCAGTTCATTCAACTTATCTCTGTGAACTCCCATATTGGAATGATTGCCCAGTATGTGGTTTTTCTTGGTTGAGAAATACCATGAAATTACCAGCTCACGAGGGTCTCTCATAACGAAAAACACCTTTGAACTACCCGGGTTCTTTAAGATATCATTCGTGTAGTTTTCATGGCTGATTTTCATCGCACTCACAATGGACTTTTTCGGAAAAGGTTCCTTAAGATGTATCAAGGGATCGGTCTGTTTCTGCCGAATCGCTCCCTGGTAGTTATATAATGTCAAACCGGAATACTGATACACCAACGGGTCATTAAGAATACTGCTTATCCAAACACTGCCGGTCTTTTGGATACAGCAGTGATAAACATTAATATCTTCTGAACGATATTTATTGGCTATGAAGGTATTCCTCAACTTATTTCTTGTATAGGAAGAGTTAAGCAGAATTTGCCTGAGTGAATAAGGGACTTTATGCCTTAGCTTAGTATTCCTTTTTCTTAGCGTGTTTAGTGAGCGCTGAATTTTCGTTATCATAGCGGTTGTTATCTTTATTTCGAAAACCAAATTTGACGATCGTCTTTATCAACATTGACAAATCGGAACACCAGTTTGAAGGTTACCTGAGGCTAATGATCTGTTTAAGATTAAATAAACCAACGTTAATTTTAAACCTGTTTATGCAAAACAGATAGTCTGTGAGTCTTCTCAAAAATAAAGCGATACTCGTAGCTATTGCTGCACCAACGACTCCGTAAATCGGAATAAGCAAATAGTTTAGGAGAATATTCAGCAGTAGGAAGACTAATTCCAATCGGGATATCAACTTCTGATAATCCGACATCGCCAATATCACAGTCGAAATGCCAAAAAGAGCGCTCAAGGTTCTTCCTAGAGCAAATATCATAACTACTTCATACCCTGCTTCAAATTCAGGACCGAAGATAGATAATATAGGTTTACCCAGAAAGACCAATACCAGTGATGCTACCAAGGTGAAAGCGAAGTTAAGCAAAGCCATTTTCACAGAATAGGCTTCCACTTTCCCAAGGTCGTTTCTAGCAAAGAATTCCACAATTTTGGGTTTGGCAATCTGATTCACAATGTTAATTCCGAGGGCCAAAAAGGATATCAGCTGAAAAGACACATTATACACTGCCACGTCAACAGACAAAGCTATAGCACCAAGCATCAGAATATCCGCTCTTCGGTTTAGGAAACTTGCGCCACCGTATATGGTGTATGGTAAAGACTTCCTCAACCACTCACGCGGCACCATGTTGATTTTCTTAAGTTTCGAAAGGAATTTCATCTCTCTGGAAATCCACCAAAAGGACATGGCAAAAGCAAGGAAAATGGCGATGGCATTGATCAACATTGCGGTTTGAACATCAACTGTGCCTGTAAATTGATAAACCAGAAACACCCCAATGGTTAGAATCAAATGGCGCAATATTAAAATGGGAATATTGGCAATCACTGTTTTTTTGAGTGCTACCAGCAAGCTTTGGTTCAAGTAAGCCAAAACTATCAATGGTAACACTACTAACATGGCGATAGTATTTGCCGTCCACAGCCACATTTCAGTTTCAACAAGGTAAAAGGCACTTAACAAGTAAATTCCACCAATCACCAGGCTTAATACAAGGGCAAACAACCGGGTAAACCTAATTAGGCCCTTTATCAGCTCCTGTTTCTGATCGATTAAATACTTTGGCAATAAATGGATCGTCAGGTTGTCAAAGCCCAGTCTTGCAATTAAAGACAGTGTCATTACCCAGGAAAATATATAGACGAAATCACCATATTCACTGGCACCCAAAATATTGGTTAAAGCCACCTGGCTAAGAAAGGCTATGGCGGTTCCCAGAAGTTTAACCAGCAAGGTTCCTGAAAACTTCATAAGGGTTTGACCCCCAAACAGCTTTTTAATAAGCGATTTCATTCACTTGTTAGATTGACTATTGACAAACAGGTGCCTCCCGTTTGAAAGAAAGAGTTTCGGTAAAGCAAAAAATTCAGGCCAACTTTCTCCTTTTTGAAAACCGTACTATTGAGAAGAAGAGGTAAATGGCGAGGAATGGAAAAATTAGTTTGATACCTCTCACAAAGTCGAGTAAAAAATTATCCAATCCACCCAGCAAGGTCAGACCCCAGCTTATAGAAGAAAGGAAGATTGCCTTGGAAAAAATATCATTAGAATTAAAGACCATAGAAATAAAAATCTTCCAGAGTCCTCCTACGAGGAATCCACCAATAATAACGCCCCACCAGGAAAACTGCCAGTATAAAATGCCGCCTCCTGAATCCCACCAGATATTAGTCAGGCCTGCTTCCCTCGAGGCTAATGCACGGGCCGTTCCTTCGTAGGTACCATCTATCGAAATGGGAATGGGTTTGCTGTTCAGGATCATTCTGGGTGTAAACTCAAACAAAATAGAAGGGTAAGTCCTGAAATGCACGGGTCCGTAGGTATCTGCATACTCAGCTAAAGAGGCAGAAGTACTGGCCACTGCAGATTTACGGGCTATCTCATAAGTGTAATAGGTCAGAGCAAAATTCAGGACACCACTGGATTCGTCCATTGAAAATTGCTCGTTGGACTCAACGACACTCTGAGCCAAGGCCAGGCTGTCAGTTCCTGTTTCATCCACCCGGAGAACATCCAGAATTGGGCTCACTAAAAACAGTATCAGTACAACACCTACTCCATATCCGATTATCCTTTTCTTGTTAAAACCATTGATCAACACGATGACGATTATCATTAGCAGTGGTTTAACAGCATCTCCTCTTTGGTTGTCTATCACCAGACCTATAAAGATTGCAGAAATAAGTACTCCCCAAAACACATAGAAAAGCCATTTTTTGCTATAAAATCCAGTCAGTTCATCGGCTTTCTTTCTTCGGTAGTAAGTGAGTAATAAGCTGGTAGTGAGCGCTAAAAAGAGAATTTTCAGCCCTCCGATCAAACCAAAACTCCCTGCTTCTGCCGGGTTGTTCGTGTACAGTTGGGTGGCATGGCCATAGGCATATCCCTGTTTATAATGCCAAAAGAAGGCCCCCATACACACGAGCCATGAGAATAAGGCCACCTGATCCTCAACAAAAGATTTCTCTTTAAGTATACGAATCTTGATAGGCGAGCATAGCTCATATCCCAACACCCACACAATGATGAATACCAGGTTTATGGTAATACCTTTGATCAGGTATTCTGGTTCTATGTAAGAGAATAACTCCTTACCACCAAGACCAAACTGATAGACTAATATGAAGCAATTGGAAAAGAACATAATTGATGATGCCAGAAGCAAAAAGAAGGTCATGATCCTGTCATCAGTAAAGAAACGCCAAAAGGCGTACACCTGAATAATGATAAAACCAACCAGAATTAGGATTAGATCAACACCCACCTCTTCATCAATTATGGTTCTGTTTGAAGGTCATTTTTTCATGAACCACTCCACCGTGCTCAAGAGTCCTTCTTTCAACTCCACGCCAGGCTCCCACTTAAGTAGCTCTTTTGCTTTTGAGGTGTCTGAAAAATTACGCATAACATCCCCCAGGCGTTTTTCTCCATGGATAACATCAAAGCTGTCAACGCCTTTTTCACGCAGGCACTTCACCAATAGATCTGTAACTTCCAGAACAGTTGTTTCACGATTGGTAGCAATTTGAAAAACCTCTCCTCCTACTCCTTCAGTCGTTGCTCCTGCCAGGATTGCCAGAATCAAGTCTTCGGTAAAGATAAAATCACGCGTTTGACTTCCGTCTCCGTAAATTTCCAAAGTTTCTCCATTTAGCGCCTGCCTTATGAATTTGGCTACCACGCTACTTTTATGTGTAGAGCCAGGTCCATATACGTTACCAAACCTTAAGGCAACCGTGCCAACTCCAAAAGTTCGGGCGTAAGACGAGCAATACCCCTCTCCTGCCATCTTGCTGGCCCCATAAGGGGAGACGGGATGACAAGCCAATTCTTCATGTATAGGTGGATTACACTCTCCTATAGGAGCTCCACTGGAGGCAAAAACAAATCGCTTGATTTTGTTTCTACGAGCAGCCTCAAGGTAGTTGAAAGTACCTATTACATTGGTAACACAATCCATTCGCGGGTTTTCCACCGAAGGCCCAACACCTGTATTAGCCGCCAGGTGGACGATTACATCTGCTCCGGAAGATACTTCAATCGCCAGGTTCTCATCCAGTATATCTCCCTGAATAACCTGTATCTCCTTTGCAGACCAGTCTGCCTGCTTTATGGTTTCTTCTCTATAGTTATCAGTAGCATAGTCCAGGTCATCAGGAGTGCCAACACTAAAATTATCAATCACACGAATGGAATCTTCGGGATTCCGATTGATCAGCATTTTGATGAGGTTTCGGCCAATAAAGCCACAGCCTCCGGTAATTAACCAATTCATATCTACTTGTTCCAGATTACACGAGGCATTATTTTCGATTCGTCTATCAAGTCTTTGAACTGAATGACTTTCTCCAACATCGATGCAGTTAAATCATCAGTCAGATAATGCGGCTTTAAACCCAAATCAAGCAATCCCGTATTCTTAGGGTTATAATAGTGATCTTCAGGTTCCTTTCTAGGGTTAGGAATAGGCTTGATCTCAACGTTTAAACCTATTGAGTCACCCACCCGCTTAATAATAGCCGCTAGTTCGTTTACTGAAAAGGTTTCGGTTAACTGATTGTAAATCTTCAATTCACCAGCGCCTGCGGGGTTCATACAAGCTAATTCCACACATTGAAGGGTGTCATTAAGGTTAAGGTAACCTCTGATCTGTCCACCCTTTCCATATACGGTCAGTGGTACACCTGCAACTGCCTGTACCAAAAACCTATTAACAAGAGTTCCAAAAATATCGTCATAGTGAAAATTAGGCAGAAGACGATCATCCAGATCTGTTTCAGGTGTGGAAACTCCATAAACAGGTCCTTGCATGAGATCTGTCACCTTAAGTTTAAAGGTTCTTGTATAGAACCACAACAGGTCTGTATCCAATACCTTGGTAGTATGATAGAGGCTTCCTGCCTGTCTCGGGTATAAAAATTTCTGCTTTCTACCCTTGTGCTCAATGTCCAACCAACCTTCTTCAATGTCAATATTCGGAGTACCATATTCTCCCATGGTGCCCAACTTCACAATATGACAATCCGGAGCATGGTTCATAATCGCCCACACCAAATTATGTGTTACCTCCAAATTGTTGGTAAGCGTATAGTGAGCTTCATCATAACCCCGAAGTGAATATGGAGCAGATGGTTGTTCGGCATAGTGAATTACCACATCAGGGGTAAACTCAGAGAATAATGATTCAAAAAACCTGAAGTCTTTGAGGTCACCAATTCTACATTCCAGGTTATGACCTGTAATTTCCTTAAAAACCTTTATACGCTCTTCCAAATTAGGGTTTGGCATGAGCGCCTCAGAAGAACTCTGCATGGCAATCAAACGCCTGCTGTAATCATCTACGCCTAAAACTTCATGCCCCTTGCTGGCAAAATGCATCATAGTAGGCCAGCCCAGATAGCCATCCGCGCCTAAAATCAGTATTCTCATAATCGCTGTATTAAATAATTTTGTTTGTTACTAAATAGTCGAGTAGCTCAGCCTCCTTCATAAATTCCTCCTTATCAGATCGATATACTTTATCTATCGTATCAGATACAAATCCGGGATAAGAGCTTAGTGTATCCAACATTAAACCGCCTACTTTAAAGGCAGGCTTTACCACAAAGTATCTTTCCAGTTCAGAGGTTCTCCTTACCTCCTCTTCGTTCATAAGCTCTTCGTAGAGTTTTTCTCCTGGTTTAGCTCCGATAATTTTTATTTCTATTGACTTTTCCTGTGCCAGATGACGAATCATAGAAATGGCAAGGTCTTCGATTCTGATAGTTGGCATTTTGGTCACAAAGACCTCACCCCCTTTTGCCAGGAACACACTCTCCATCACCAGGCTAACCGCCTCTTCAAGAGTCATAATAAAACGAGACATATCGGGGTCAGTCAATGTTACAGGTCCTCCTTGCTCGATTTGTCTTTTGAATAGTGGTATCACACTCCCATTCGAACCCAAAACGTTCCCAAATCTTGTAGACGCAAAAACTGTTTTGCCGCCTTTCACTGAAGTGTTCGCAGCGGTGATAAGACGCTCTCCCATAAGTTTGGATGTACCCATTACATTGGTAGGGTTCACTGCTTTGTCACTGGATGTGTAAATAACACGTCCGACACCCGTTGCTTTAGCTGCCTCTATTACATTTTGAGTACCAATAATATTAGTCAGAATCGCCTCTCCGGGGTTTTTTTCGTTGATGATCACATGCTTCAAAGCTGCCACATGCAGTACAATATCTACGGAATCAAAAAAATTCAGCAGGTGGGATTTTTCCCTGATATCGCAAATGCTGAGAGATATAATTGGATTGGTCTTATACTCCTCCATAAGGAAGAATAATTCGCTTTCATTATTATCCAGTCCAATTACTGATTCAGGCTCGAGCTTGCTGATCTGCCTTAGCAATTCCTTGCCGACAGTTCCACAAACACCCGTTATTAATACATTCGTTCCTTTCCAGGGATTATCGTTCATTTTTGTAATACTTTAAAGTTTGGGATTGAATTAGTTGGAGTCGAGGCACATCAAAAAAAGAAAGGTACAAGATATATTCGTCTTTAGGAATTAAGGAATAATGTATAATCCCGGAAGAGTTCTGTAACTCTTTCCTCCAATACGTTAAGCTGTTCAATTCTTTCATCTCCTTGTGGAAGAATATCATATCTCACCCTTACGTCCTGATCTGTATAGCTCACTTCAAGCATCTGATCGAGTTTTCGTAAAATCTCCACGATGTTCAGTGGGGATACCACTGCATCAAAAACGTCATAAATACCCGGGCTTATTTTGTGGTTTAAACAGTCTTTGATAGTAGAAGCTGCTTGCGTAATATTGGTAACGCCCCTCCGCTGTTGACCCGAACCAAAAACTGTTACTCTTCTTCTTAACGCGGCTTGAAGTACCATACCGTTAACAAAAGAATCAAAATGCCCCACAGGTGCCTTTCCATAAAGAATTCCACACCTGAGTATCCAGGAGTTCATGCCTGAGTTGTTGGCTATATCTAAAATGATTTTTTCGGCAGCAAGCTTGGACTTAGGGTAGGGTGATAAACCAAAATGAACTTTACCTTCCTGATCGACAGGCCCGTAGACAGATAATGAACTCGCAAAAATCACATCGCTGACTCCGGCTGCCTTTGCCTTCTCCATTAAAGCCTCTGTCCCGTTAATATTATTGGTGTACAAGGCGGAGCCATCGTATACACCGAGAGGCGTGTTAACCAGGGCCGCCAAATGAATCAAACAATCGACTCCTTCCAGAGCAAAGTCGAGGTCGTAAACATCAGAGATATCTCCATCGATATACCTGAAACGAGGATCATTCAGTCCATAAAAGGCCTCTATCCTTCCAGATCTCTGGTTATCCAGAACCACAATTTCCTCAACCTTACTAGTTTCTTTCAGTATTCTAATAAGTCCAGAGCCTAAATACCCTAAACCGCCTGTGACTAATACTCTCATTCTTCTTTATGAATACCGCACTCTGTTTTACTCTCGCCTTGCCACCTTCCAGACCGGGATTCGCTATCGCCATACACAGGTGAGGTGCAAGGTTTGCAGCCTACACTCATATAGCCTTTACTCAAAAGCGGATGTTCCGGCAGTTTGTGTTCTGCCATGTATTTAAACACATCTCTTTCTGTCCAGTTGATCATAGGGCACACTTTGACCTTACCATCCTTTTGTAGATTGAACAATCTTAGTTTCTGGCGTAAAGAGGTCTGGTCGGATCTGACTCCGGAAATCCAGGCGCTATAGTGTTCAACAACACTTCTCAGAGGTATGGTCTTATTTATGTGGCAGCATTTGTCAACGTTCTTCTTATATAACGGCCCGTAAATCCTCAAAAACTCGGAGTGGCCCAGTGTTTTCGAAACGTTCAATACATTTAGTCCCCATCTTTCCAGCAGGTCATCTCTGAACGCCAGTGTCTCCTTAAAATGAAATCCAGTATCCAAAAAAAGAATTGGTACTTCAAAATCTAATCTGGAAATCATGTGAAGTAGCGGGATACTCTGAGTTTGAAAGGAAGAGGTCATCACCAATCGTCCGTCAAAGAGCTCGTTGACTGACTGCATTACCTCTTCGAAGTCTGCTTGTTGCAGTTCCGAATTATAAGCGTCTATCTGGTCGTGGGTAATCATAACGTCCTAAATCAGAAGTTTTTAGATTTCCTAAAAGGAGTTCTTGGCCTCACTGGCTGTTTTCAACAATTGCAGGTTCACGATCTCTATTTTTTACCAGGTATATTATTGAGGCAATAATTCCTCCTAAAAGCGTCCAGGTGATCAGGATATTAAGCTTTTGCGGTTCTGAAGGCACCACCGGAACTCTGGTTGGTCCTACTTTAGCTAAAAACGAACTCGAGCTCTGTGCAGCCAAAACTGCCTCCTGATAAGAATTACTCAAAGTCAGATAGACACTATAAATCAGGTCTTTCCTGTTTCTTAACACCTCAACTTCTGACTCTGCTGCCCTGGTACTTAAGGCCTGATTAGAATCAAGAAAATCGGCCAAAGCCTTTTGCGCGCTCAAAAACTCCTTCCTCTTCGCCTCAAGTTGTGTTTCTACAAACTCCAGATTCTTTAAGTTCTTTTCTTTGGTATATTTATCCAGAAAGGCCTTAAGCTTGTCATAGCACCTCAAACTTACCTGTGCAGAGCCTTGAGGGTCTTGCAGTTTGATGCTTATAGACAACATAAAAGTTTCCACGTCAACAGACACTTTCAAGCTTTCCTTAAAACGATCTATTAAACCCTCATCTTCCAGAGAGATGTTCAAGAAACTGCCTCCCATGCTTTTTGACGATCCGCCCTCATCGGAAGGCTTTTTCTTGAAAAGCTTAAGAATATACTTATAGCTACCCAAAACAGAGGAAACAGGGCTTTTCCTGGTCTCTTCCAGATAAAAATCCCTAAGTGTTAAACTGTCTCCTACCGTTGAAAAGTAGAATTTATCATCCAGAATATCCAAGATCAACTCGTTGTCCTTCAAAACTTCTTCATAAGCCATTGGAGTCAGACTTCCCCCCGATTGGAGTTGAGGCAACCTTACTCCTGCCAAACCGACCAGGCTACTGAGTGCTCCGAGATTAGGACCACCAGATTTATAGTCCATAAACAGTTTTGTGGAGGTCTGCCATTCTTTTGGCGTAGTCAGGGCTATTGCTAGTCCTAAAACAACGAATATGGAGGAAACTTTGATTACCCAAAGTTTCCCTTTCCATAGCAACTTGGCCATTTCAATAATGGAAACTTCATACCGAACTTCAGATTTCTTATTCACTGGCATACAACATTAATTCACGGTCAAAAAACCCTAGCGTGACAATCGCTCAACAATAAATGCTAATGTGGTCAACGAACTAGCCATTGCCACAATAGATTGAAAATTGACAGGTGGCCTTTCTGGCTTTTTAGTAATGACAATAGTTGCCCCAGGCTCAATTTTCGGATACTTCTTAAAGAAAAGGAACCTTTTCACACCCCTGCGTTCTCCATTGGGGTACTGGACAAAACTACGTCCTCTTTTGGCTGTCATCAAAAAGCCACCAGATATACGGATGTAATCTTTAAAACTTAAGGACTCATCGTACCTAAAGTTAAGGGGCGAGGTAACCTCCCCGGCTACTCTTACTGTCTCGAGTTTTGATGGTATTGAGATTATATCTCCTGGTTTTACTATGATATCATCCTTTGACCCAGGGTTCATCATTATCTTTCCCATTTCTAAAGCCACCGGCTCCAACTTTCTGAAATCCGAATAGTCCACCAGCGAATCGCGTTTGGCAAAATCCCGCATGATATCACGCCTGATCTCCACTCCTCCAATGTCTTCATGATTGGCGTTCTGAGTCATCGATTTAAGTTGATTCACTCTCTTTATTAAGGCTTCAGCATCTTCGTTTTTAAGTTGATTTTGACCCTCAAGAATTTTCGACCTCAGTTGGTCAAGATCTTGAGTAGAAATAGGACTCTTATTTTTGTTGGTTAACGACAATTCACTTTGCCTAATGAGGATGGCCCCTTCGAGATATGCAAATCCAGTAGTTCCCTGAGCTCGTTTAATAATATCGGAAATGCGCTCATCCTTTCGACTTATTGTATATAAGCCAGGAGCATTCACCTCTCCCTCTATCCGCAGATCTCCCTGAACTTCATATCCCGGAGACATTCTGACATATACCTGATCAAACGGTTGTAACAACAGAGAGCGATCATCACTGGATAGGGAAAGGTCTTTGTTTATAGAGATAGTAATTATTTCTGCCAACCCCATGTCTCCTGATTCCTGATTTCTCCTGGAAATCTCAATATTGGCCCCGGAAGATGAGCTCATAAAACCTCCGGCCAATACGATCAGATCTTGTACGCTCATTTGTCTGAAAAAAGGAAAGATGCCAGCATTCGGAACTTCCCCTGCTATTCTTACAAAGTATTCTTCTTGCAAATCATATATAGAAGGCACCTTGATGACATCCTCTTTCAAAAGTGAAATATCAGCCATTGAACCGTTCAACACAGCATTAATATCTACGGCCAAAATCTCCTGAGACAAATCTTCTCTAAGCCTGTAGATTGTACCCCTGGCACCAAAGGCATCCCCTCGCAGGCCGCCAGCATTTTCAATGGCAGTTTTTAAGGTAAGTCCATCTTTAAGTTGGTAGTCTCCAATTTGGGCGACAGCTCCCTGAATGGTGATTCGATTTGCAAAACGATCGAAGATTCTTCCTACTTTAATCTTATCGCCATTGGCTACAGTAAAATTTTCAAACTCGTCTGACTTTACGTCAATGATTTCTTTTTCACTGGCTCCGTTTCGATGAATTGTGATCAGGGATCTATTAGCCCTATCGGCAAATCCATAGGCAAAACCCAATACATCATCAACCGTTTCGCCTTCCTTCATTTCATAAAGCCCCGGCACTTTCACCTGTCCAGTCAAATCCACTCTCAGGTCGTAAGGGGGTACAATGATCACATCTCCACTTTTCAGCCTTAAATCTCCGGTTTTGGCACCGGTTGTAAGAAATGCATAGATGTCTACTGTGGTGAGTAATTTATTGTTCCGCACAACTCTTATGTTCCTGAATGAACCTAGAGTACTGGGCCCACCTGCGGCATGAAGAGCTGTGTATACCGTTGCCAGGGACGGAAGTGCGTACATTCCGGATTGACTTACTGCACCGAAAACTTCAACATTAATTGTTTTGATGGCACCAAGGCTCACCTGGTAAAAAATTGAAGGCGGCTTATCCCCTTGTCCTTTAAGCCCTCCGTAAACCTGGCTCAATCTATTAATTATTTTCCTGGTTGCCTGTTCAATCGAAAGCCCGTTGACCTGAATGGGACCAAGATTTTGAGGTCGTATCGTCCCTTCCTGAGAAACAGGAAATCTAAAAAATTGCTGAGTAGCTCCCCAGAGATCAAGGGTCAGTTCATCTCCCGGGCCCAATATGTAATCAACAGGCGTGGGTAGATCAAGGTTCGGGGCAAAGGAAAGTCTCGATTTTCTAAAAAGTTCGAATCCAAAGATTTTCTTTTCTTCACTCGTTAAAGACGGTAAGGCGTCCCCTGAGAGTATCCCAAAAACGTCCGAGGCGCTTGCCATATCTTCTGACCGGGTTCTGTTATCGTCAACCCCATTACCGTTGACCATGGTGCCTCCAGATAAGCTCATGATTCTGGCTCTTAACTTAGCTATTTGACTCTCCGAGACGCCCCTTTCTCTCGCCAATGCTTCCATTTGGGATTGAGAAAGCCCCCTCTCTTTTGCCTGATTTACATAGTTGAGAATTTGACTATCACTCAAATCATCTACATTGACAGATTGCAGGTTCGAAAGTCCACCTGATTGTGAGTACACATTGGTATGACATAAGACAAGCAACACAAGCATTGCTAAAACGGGAATACGGATATTTTTTAACATATAGATAAATTTGTCGGCAAATGCATTCTTATATGAAACATCAGGCAATTTGGCCTGTCCAACTGCAGGCCTTGTTTAGAAAAATCTGGTACAGAGGTGTATATTTTATTATCCACATCAAGGGGATGTGTAAAAGTAGTTCTAGTATTCGAACTCAGCAAAATGACTCCAAATAAAAGTCGGTAAAAACATTTTTATCAATATATGGCATTTTCGGTTGTCTTGAGATAATTTTCAAAAACGCCCTGAATACCTTCATCAAGCTCAATCTCCGGTTTCCAACCAAGGTCAAACATTTTACTGCTATCCATCAACTTTCTGGGTGTCCCATCAGGTTTAGTATCATCCCAGGCAATAGCTCCTTCAAAGCCAACAATGTACTTTACCTTTTCAGCAAGTTCTTTTATGCTTAAATCTTCTCCTTTTCCAATATTCAAAAATGACGCTTTGAGGCTCGCTTTCATCAGAAACACACAGCCTTTCGCCAGATCGTCTACATGAAGAAACTCTCTTAGAGGGCTTCCAGATCCCCAAAGGCGAACTTCAACTCCTCCTTCTTTGATTGAAATGCCCTGCTGATTCAAAAACTCATAAACATCGCCCTCAAACCCACTTTGAGATTTAAGGTCATTCTTAATTTTCTCAATTTCATTTTTCTCCAGCAGACTGGCCAGAAAGAGTTTTCGTATTAAAGCAGGTAACACATGAGACTTCTGGAGGTCATAGTTATCATTTGGTCCATAGAGATTGGTAGGCATTACAGAATGAAAATCATCTCCATACTGATCTCTATATGTTTCACAAAGTTTGATACCAGCAATTTTTGCTATCGCGTAGGGCTCATTCGTAGGTTCCAGCAACCCAGTGAGCAAATAATCTTCCTTAATAGGTTGGGGAGCCAGTTTTGGGTAAATACAGGAAGAACCCAGAAATTGGAGACGCTTTGTTTTGAAAGTATGCGCAGCATGGATTACGTTATTCTGAATCATCAGATTCTCATATAAGAAATCTGCACGATAGGTGTTGTTCGCCACAATACCGCCTACTTTGGCAGCCGCCAGAAATACAAAATCGGGTTTCTCCTTTTTAAAGAACTCCATCACTGATGTCGTATTCCTGAGGTCCAATTCTTTTGAGGTTCGTGTAACAATGTTCTCAAAATCCTCCTGTAAGAGATGCCTTACCAGGGCAGAACCTACCATTCCATTGTGCCCGGCTACATATATCTTATCATTCTTATTCATGGTAGTCAAAAATGTCGTGTCCCCCTTTTTTGAGATAGAGGTCCTTTTTAAAAAGTTTGAGGTCAGCATTCACCATTTCATTTACCAAAGCATCCAGATCGTACTTCGGTTGCCAGCCTAACAGTTCTCTTGCCTTTGTGCTATCTCCGAGCAAGATATCTACTTCTGTTGGCCTGAAATACCGGGGATCAATTTTAACAATCACCTGCCCGGGTTTCAAAGAGTCAATCTCCGTTTGTTTTACCTTACCAATTTCATGAACGCCTTCTCCCTCAAATTCCAGTTCTACACCTGCAGTGAGGAAGGCTTTATAAACAAAATCACGGACCTTCGTAGTTACTCCTGTTGAAATGACGAAATCTTCAGGTTTGTCTAGTTGCAACATCAAATACATTGCCTCAACATAGTCTTTTGCATGCCCCCAATCCCTCTTTGAATCGAGATTGCCCAGGTATATACAGTCCTTTAAGCCCAGAACAATTTGGGCGACTGATCGGGTGATTTTTCTTGTAACAAAAGTCTCGCCCCTAAGAGGTGACTCGTGATTAAATAGAATACCATTGCATGCGTACATGCCATAGGCTTCTCTATAATTTACGGTAATCCAATAACCATAAAGCTTGGCGATTGCGTATGGGGATCTAGGGTAAAATGGGGTCGATTCCTTTTGAGGAGTTTCCTGAACCATGCCATAAAGCTCGGAGGTAGAGGCCTGATATATACGTGTTTTACTTTCCAGCCCCAACAATCTCACTGCTTCAAGAATTCGCAACGTTCCCAGTCCGTCCACATTCGCAACATATTCGGGTGTATCAAAGCTGACCCTGACATGTGACATAGCCCCAAGGTTATAAATCTCGTCAGGTTCCACCTCTTTAATGATTCTTGTCAAATTCAGAGAATCAGTCAAATCTCCATAGTGTAGCTGGAAGTTGACATTAGTTTCGTGCGGGTCTTGGTATAAATGATCTATTCTATCAGTATTAAAGAGGGAGGCTCGTCTCTTAATCCCGTGAACTTCATAACCTTTTTTTAAAAGGAGTTCCGCCAAATACGCCCCATCCTGACCTGTAATACCTGTTATGAGTGCTTTTTTCATTAAAACTTTCGTTGTGCCCAAATAGGATTGGGGGTTAATTCTATCATCTGCTGAAATACATCTTCAATTCAATGTTAAACCCCGTCATTAACAAAGATCGACTAGCCATTTTGTTTGCAAACATACGGTTGTCTATGTAATTATTATAGTCCTGACTTCGTGAAGATCAGATCAACTCTAACATTGAAGCCTGCAATCAAGAACATCTAAGATTGCGTTTCGCGATCCATCTCTATGAATTCTACAAAGTTCTTGAATTGCTCTTCGTAGTTAAATGTGAGCTTACTTGACTCATCGAGTCGTTTCCTTATCGAAATATGTTCAGCTTCTTCCAGGTTTTTGAAATTCAACAACATGCTCTCAATTGCCTTTACATCTCCCGGATCACAGGTGAGACCAAGTCCCATTTTATTCACAATGTCTGCTCCTTCCCCTCCGCCTGCAAAAAGAATGGGGACTCCAAGGTTGGCGAGTTCAAAGACCTTTGAAGGCACAGCTCCGTGAATCCTGACTACCAAAGGAACTAATGCGGCATCGTACTTTTGCAATATCTGACCAGCCTCTTTTTGCTCAAAAGTCCCGTGATAATGCAGGCCTCTTTCAGGGTTTTGATCAATAAATTCCTGGATTTGCTCCTTTTCCATACCATTGCCATAAATATGAAATTCCAAACCGAGAGAATGAAAATTGATCTCTGTACAAATTTTGTAAACTCCCTGCGCGAAGCCCAGCAGGCCAGCATACACTACCTTCCTGTTTTCGTTCAAGGAGTCATGTGAGGTGCCCGAAGAGTTTGTTCTGGGCAGGTTTCTATACACAAATTTCGGAGAACTCGTAAATCCTTCTATATGATCTACAATTTCTTGCGATTGACCTGAGATCAAGTCGCTTTTCCTGTATATATAGGACTCCATTTTACATAAAAGCTTGTAGAGCTTCCCCTTTTTCAAGACACCCAATTCAACCGCTGACCCGGGCCATAAATCAGAAACGTTTAGACAAACTTTT
This sequence comes from Roseivirga sp., assembly GCA_021404565.1. Taxonomy (GTDB): domain Bacteria; phylum Bacteroidota; class Bacteroidia; order Cytophagales; family Cyclobacteriaceae; genus Roseivirga. Next base: position 111,465 of record JAAWWF010000030.1, read on the forward strand.
TTGCCCATAAAACGCTTTATCGCAAAAACCGAAAAGAAAGAAACAAACAGCGGGGGGCTCTGTACTATAAACCAATTGGTTGTTTTGCTTTTAATAAAGGGTAAGAAGATCAGGATGCTCATGGCAAAAGAGATCATACTCAGCATTCTCAAAAAGCCGTTTTTACTCTTTGATGGGTAAATCCATAATCTGTCAACTTTTACACCTCTGATAATTTCAGAAGCCTTGAGTTTACCCCTGTAAGTCTTGTGGATTCTGCCATCTGGGTAATTCGGAAGAGGGCAGATTACTCTTACCTTGTACCCTATTTCCTGAAAGGCCTCAGCCAAAGAGGTAATTCTACCCGGAGCAGCCCCCATCTCGGGATAGTAGTAGTTTGAAATGATAACTACTTCCTTAGATTTCGTCACTAATCTTTACCAATTGTTCCACAATTCTTGAAGCACATTTTCCATCCCAAAGAGGAGGTATCCCTCCTTTTTTCCACTTACCATCGAGTAATTTTCTTATTGCAGGAGCCACCGCCCGGGGATTTGTTCCCAGCAGTTCGTTTGTACCCACTGTGCAGGTTTCCGGTCGTTCTGTATTATCCCTGAGAGTCATACATGGAACCCCCATCACTGTAGTTTCTTCCGTAATTCCACCTGAATCGGTAATAACGCCCATTGAGTTTTCAACCAAAAAATTGAATTCCAGATAAGGTAGCGGATCTACCAATTTAAGTCTTGGGTGCTCCCAACCTGCCGTTTCAAATACTTGTGCGGTGCGCGGGTGAATAGGAAAGATGATAGGAACATCTTCACCACTCTCAATGATAGTCGAAATCAATTCGATCAGACTCGATTCCTCATCCACATTGGCCGGACGGTGCAAGGTCATTACAATGTAACCTCCCTTCTGAAGTCCCAGGTCATCCCAACACGATGGTTTGGTAAATCGCTTACGATTGGCAAGGAGCGTATCGATCATGGTATTACCAACAAAAAATATCTTCTCACCGGGGACTCCTTCTTTAATAAGGTTTTTATTGGCTGTATCGGAGGTAATGAAGAAATAGTCAGCGATACTATCAGTCACCATACGGTTGATTTCTTCAGGCATACTCAGATCAAAAGACCGGATACCTCCCTCAACATGTGCCACCCGTTGATTTAATTTCTTCGCCACTATTGAACAGGCCATTGTTGAGTTAACATCACCAACTACCAACGTCAGATCAGAAGGTTCTTTCAAAAGAAGACTTTCATAGCGGACCATTATTTTTGCCGTCTGCTCAGCTTGAGTACCCGATCCTGATTCAAGATTCACATCCGGCTTGGGGATGTTGAGTTGGTCAAAAAAGTCCTCCGACATTCTTTTATCATAATGCTGCCCGGTATGAACCAATCTATAACTCAGCTTTGGGTGTTTCACTCTTTCTATCTCATGAATAATCGGTGCGATTTTCATGAAATTGGGCCTGGCCCCTGCAATTATATCAACTAACATTTTTGAAAACGATCTTACTCTTTGCGGTAGGTACCAGCTTTACCAACGGTGCATCAACGAGCCTGTTATACCCATCGGCAAACTTATACTTTTCCGAGGTAATATCAATATAACCTGAAAGTTGAATGGACACTTTGTTTGTCAGAATTTGATTGTCACTAATTGTGAGTTTCTGCCCGGGATGAAAATGAAGATTCAGCTCAACCCGAACGTCATCTTTGCATCGTAACTCATCTTCGATGATTATTTTATCATCGACTGTGCTGAAACTGCGCAAAACTGTGACACCTTGCCGCGAATAACCATTATGTGACGCTTTTGTACAGACTTCTGAATCTTCAATTATGTAGACTTTTGACCTCCGGCCCACTCTGAAGGCACTCCATACTTCCGAAGAATTGGCCCCTTCTATGGTCACACAGTTATGAGCCTCTGTGGACCTCTCCCTAAACCTATCCATAGTTGCCTCATAGGTAGAGACTCCCGGGTCGACAATTACGGGGTTCCCATCGGCATATAATACAAAGTTGAGCTCATCTGCATGCGCGTGTCCTGGTTGATAGGCTGGTGCTACACCTCCTACGTCACAAAAGCATTCCAAACCTCCTGTATCAAACTTTCGATACCCTGATTCTCCCAAGGTGATTACCGGCAGCTTTTTAACCCCCAGCAAGGCACCATACTCAGCTAACGTTCTCGAAGAAGGGGCTATATCAAATGCCGCATCCTTAACCATAGGAACATCCCCGTTAGAAAAGGTTATCTCAGACAGCCAGGCCAGCATGCTTTCTGCTTTTTGTTCCAAAAGGGCTTCCAGACCACCTGACTTCCAGGGGTTATTTCTGATTAAGTTTAAAGAGTCAAGTAAACGATACAATATGATTTGATGATACATGGGAGACCTTTCAAAGTGGCCTCCATCTGCGCACAACTGCTCTTCCAACTGCTCGTTCAAGAGCCTTTCGGCTTTTTTGTAAAAGGTATCATTCCGGAAATAGTAAGCTCCAAACAGAAGAGAAAATGCGTTCTCCAGCAAGTGATTTCCCAATAGATGGAACTCAAGGCTCTTGCTGAGGATGTGATACTGCCTTAGCAAACTAGCTTTGAGGTTCTGATCTGCACAACCATGCCGGGTCATAAATTTGATCCAGTTAATACCCCTGAGACTAATGGGGTAAGGCTCCAATCCGTCAACCAGTTTATCAAAAGATGAAGCGAAATGGTTCATCAATGTCAAACCTTCATTTTCAGATAGCTCAGACTGACTGAGGAAGTCAAAATAATTAAGGTTATAAGTCCAGAGTTTTCCAAATTCCCCAAAATTCCAATCGATATCTTCTTTGGCAAAAGTCTTCTCCAGATTTAAGAAGCAAAACTGCCTGTTATCCGCTTTATAAAGAGAACCACCCATTACAGGGGAAGGCTGCAATATTAGTGCGGCAGTATCTGCCGATTTCATCTGCCCTACCAGCTGCTGAGGCTTCAATATTTTTCCTCTTAGCCGATAGAAGAGTTGAAAGCGCACCTGCTTCAATTTCAGGTGCCTGATCGTACGAAGTATTCGTTTAACTGAATTTATCATTCAGCATCTGCTTTACTTCTGATACTTTCCATCGGAGGGTTCTCCCATCATGCCCTCTAATTGCCCTTGCATGTGCATATATATACTCCGTATCACTTGGAGTCTGGGCAAAGGAAATTTCGGCATATCCAAAATATTTCTGGTGCCTGACCGGAACAAAATCTTTTTCTATTGATAGTAGTTTTGCCCAATTACGACCATCCAGACTAACATAGAGGTACACTTTCTTCGTTTTGTTCACCTCACTTGGTTCAGTCACTGTAGACAGACAATACAAGCCAGAGGTTTCAATAATATGAAAGACACTTCCTTCCACCTCTAATACTGAACTAAAGGAACCGGTCTCCACGTCAAACCAGTTTACCTGATTTTGAGTCAAGGGAGTATCCATGGGTACCAGAAGTTTATCCTCTGAAATGGGAACAATCTCTACTGCCCTCGATTTTTGGGAATTGTCCGAGTACTTTCTTAGTGTCTTAAAGTCATCATCTGTGAACCAAAGACCAGATTCCTGATTTGAATCTCCCGTTAACACCCAGATCCCCTGCTTATAGGCATCCCAAACCATTCCATGTATGTGCCTGACAGCACCGGGTTCAAAGGTATAGGCCTTAATCCAGTCGTTACCGTTAACAGATTTATAAATATGAACTTCAGCGCGTTCAGCATTGCCAAAATACTCACCGAAGTAGATTTCATTACCTGGTGTAATGAGCAGGGACAAAGGACGACTACCACGGAAATCACTAAAAACAGAGACGAACTTTCCGGAGGCTTTATCCAGCAACACGATATGTCCTTTCTGAATGCCTACAAAAGTACTTCGATAGGCATAGAGGCCATGAAAACCTAATCGCGCAAGACGGCTCGTCCAACGAAATTTAGCCAAACTATTCCAGAACCAGCCACAATCGAAGCTTCCTGATAGCTCTCTTGCCCTAAACTTATGGTCAGTTTTGTAGACCGTATTGCCCCGTACCAAAAATACCGCATCGGAGGTTGTGAGCAGAACTTTGCCCTTGGGCAGGACTTCAAACCGAGGCTTTTTCATTTCTTTAAGACACCGCGTAATGGGTAAAGCATAGCAAAAGTCCAGGCAGCGGGTCTTAACAACAAAGACTTTATTAGTGTACCAAAACCTACTTTATGTTTTGGGGTTCTTACGAAAATATGATCCTTGAAGATGGTGTTGCAAACTGACTCTATAAGATAAACCTGCTTCTTACTCAATGATTTTCTCCATTTATCTGCATTAGCTGAGAGCAGTGGTCCGGTTGTCTCTTTTTTCCATTGGTACTCCTTCTTATCTATAAGCTCCCTGGCCGAATTTTGAAAATTGAGCATTTCGGGTTCGCAGGGAACTTTCAGAAAGTCACAAATCTGATCCAGTTGTTCTCGTGGACTGGCTATCAACTCTTCATAATAAAGCTCATGATAATTTTGTCCAAAAAGTGCATTGCCCTGACTTCTACCCCGCTCAAATTGCGCCCTGTACAAGAAGATATGCATAAAAAACGGCCATTTCTTCGACCAGTCAGCTTTCATTCTTGAGGCTACCACGGCTCTGGGGTCGCGCATGATATGGATTACTTTTAACGCTCCCTTAAGGTTCACCAGGCCCGAAATAAAGTCGATTATCCGCGGGTCCTTATCTCCTACCAGTTCCTTTTCTTTCCTCTCACGGTACGTATTCAGAAACTTGTCATATATATCAGCATAAGTATCGCCAATCTCAACTAAGAGCTTCGCATCAATTTCTGATCTCTGAAAGCTATCGTCATTATTCAATGCACTTATCAACAGCTCTTTTTCTGATGGATTCTCGATTTTTTTGGAAGGTCTGTTGATCACATAGTTTCTCAAAAATTGAGTTTCTGGAAGAAAACAGATATCAGAGTGGGCATTGAGCATGCTTTGAAGCAGACTCGTTCCAGATCGGCCAACACCAACAATTAACAGCATGACGTTTCCTTTGGTCTTGACAGTTTGATAAAACGAATAACGAAAAGGCTCCTGGATTTAACTGTCATTCAGATATTGGTGAGCTGAGTTGTCACGAAAGCCCATTTCAAATTTTCTATAAAACTCCGAGTCATTTCCAGTACATACTGTACATTAACCTTGCAGCTTCGCCTTTGTAGCCCATCACTTTTTTGCTGTGCACAAGTTTGGTTGTGGCATGTTCTTTATGAATAACCTGAAGGTCCGGCAAATAACGAACCCTGAAACCAGTAGATATTGCCTGTTCCGCCACTACTATCGTCTCTCCGAAAAGCAGACAGGGGTGCTTCAGGCCAAATTTCTGAAGATAAGAGGGCGGGAAAATTGCCAGAGAACCGTGAGGTGCATAAATATCACTTTCTTCCCTTTGGTAGTTTTTGTTCTTAACCTTAAACAGTTTGTTGGCAAAGTGGATCGCTGAAATGTAGATATTACCAACGAGCCAGCTGCTAAAAACCCGCGCCAGGAACTTCATCTTTCTTCTGGATGGCCTGTTGGCAATCTGAGGGTTTAAATCAACTCCCGTTCTGCCACTGAGTATACTGGGTGCAATGATCGTCTTTTGATATTCAGTTGCATCAAGTTGACCTAAGCTTTCAAAGAAAACATCATTGTATATCACATCCGGATTACTGGCCAAAAACCAATCGAAAGCTATCTTATTTTCCCCGAGGTATGAAATGCAATGGTTCATTCCATTATAGTAGCCAAGGTTTTTACCGGGATTTAAAACCTTTGTTTCAAAACCATAATTCTTGTCAAAAGAAAAATCAGAGGTATTGTCAACCACAAACACGGAGATCTTCTCCATGGTTTTGGGCAGAGTTTCTAACGATTCGTTAATGCTCTCTGAACAGTGAAAATTGACAAAACAGACTACTGTTTTCATGCTGTTGCTTTTTTAAACTTAGGCGAAAGAACAGGATAGATTCTGAGCATTTTTTTATTAATATCTCTCCTGAAGATTGTTTTAATATGGACCTTGAAAAGAGAATGTCAATGGGCTTAATTGACGTAATTCCTTCTTCATTTTGACTTTATTTTTCGGACAAAGACAAATAGCCTCTGGAGTAAATCTCCTTTGAGATCATAAACTACCTTATCATGAGCGCGTAACGTAATCCCTTCCGATGAATGTAGCACCTGGTTTACAACTTTTATTTGTTGCTTAAGGGGATAAACTGCCATGGCAAGCGATATCTGATCCCGGTCAGTAGTCAGCCTGAGGTAATTATCATACCAACTTGAGTTTAGCTTTTCAACAATTGCGTTGTTGGATTTTCTTATCAGTAAGCCTCCCTGGTAGAGCCCCTTTCTGAATTTAAGGGATTGTGACTGCCAAATAGTTTTTAGCATAATCACAAAAGACATTTTTCCAGTGTAATAGCAATAACAGATCTCACTCAATAAGAAATTCCTTCTGTTATGCTTGAATAAAACCACAGGTTTGCTACGATCCAGATAGGAAAGAACATCAGGTGCTACCTGAATATTACTATCTGCATAAATGGAATAATGGTAAGAAGAGAGGTCAAGAAACTTTTGTGGATTCATTTTAGCCACCCTACTCAATTGCCTTAAATTCAATCCATCGCGCTCTTCAATGTGAATTACTTCCAATCGCTCAGGTTTTACATGGAGTGGTACTGAAGTAAAAAGAGCATAGTCAAATTGAGATACCGGGGCAAAATCGCTTATGAATTCTTCAAGATGAGATTCAGTGGTGACAACGTAGTAAATCAGTACTTTCAAATCTTTTCGCTTTACTCCGGCATTCTGTCGGCAATCAGTCCCTGCTTATCTGATTTAGATGACTCATGTCCACTCAGCAAATGAGCGGTCAACAATAAACAAAGTATCTGCGTATAGCCAGCCGTACCGAAATAGAATACTTCCTTGAGATTGAGAATAAGGGACATCACTACAATAAAGAGGAGTAGGGACTGAAACTGGCCTTTCTTACTCAACACCAGGGCCGCCAGCACGAGAAACGGGATTAAAAATACCAGGAGTCCTAAAAACCCCAGACCATAAATAACCCGAACATAAAATACATCTGAGTTTACGTAAGTCAATCCTTCTGTCCTTCCAAAATTGCCATCACCAAGGAACAGATGATTGGTTCCTTCCGGCAAAATAAACATGGTCATAAGACTATCCGATGAATCCGTTCTCAAAGCTCCTTCGTCCCGGAGCCGTAAGACAATCTCAAAGCTCCTTTTCAAGGCCAGAAGATAGGTATTGGAGTTTTCGGAATATCGATCCAATACATACAATCCACTGATCACGACAATCAGTACAATTGAAAGGGTTTTTATAAGAAAAGCGAGACTGAAATTAGAAAGAAAATAAAATGAAAAGTAAAGTGCCAACACGATCATGCCTGAACGGCCCGAAAGAAGAATACCTACCAAGTTCATAGCGATGACCACCATGACCAGCCACCGTTTAGGGCCAGGTTTTTCAGCCACCTTCTTTCTGAAATGCAGGAGAATAAGTGAAAAGGCAAAGATTACTGACAGCACAGCCCCTCCTGACGAGGTTAACCCATTAATTCTTTCCACCATGGCTGTTCTGCCATTGAGCAAAACAGTTATTTCAAAGAACATGCTCACGGCATTAAGAAAGGGTGGATATAATATTTGCAAGCACATCACCACTGCATTGATAGTGGTAGACATGATGATGGCATCGATCAGTTTGACCCGAAAAGCACTACCGTAGGCCCTTTTAAAAAGGCTCACTATGAGCAGAGCCCCTATCAACATTAAAATACCCACACCCACCCGCAATAGAAAGGTGTTGTCTTTGTAAGCTGCGATCGTATAATGTATCAGGGAAAAGCTCAGCACCAGAATAAGGGCAAACAATAGGACCAAAAATTTCCTTGGCAACTGTTTGAGATAAGCAAAAGCGAAGACTGAAAGTAATGGAGGGAACACCTTGAGGGCAAACACCTTCATGCCTCCCAATTTGAAAACAGGCGTTATTACAAAAATGAATAAGAGGAGCCAAAGCAGAAACAATCCCACCTTGTTCAGGAACCTCTGCATTATGTGGTTTTCGCGAGCTAATTCCACTTTAAAACTTGTATAAATTCAGCACATGTAGTGCTCTCTGTTCCCAGGTGTATTGACCACAGAAATGCTGATGTGCCTTTTGCAGTTTGCCCAGTGCGAGTTTAGGCGCTGCCATGATTTCTTTAACCGCATTGATCCATGCAGTCGGGTCGTTCCATGGTAGTAAGTATCCTGTTTCATCATCAAGCACTTCTCTCAAAACCGGAAAGTCAGAACATAAGATTAGCTTCTTATGCGACATATACTCAAAAAGCTTCAACGGAGAAGTGTATGACGATATATTGAGCCTGGAACCACTGTGTGTATGTACAACAGATTGATTGGGAAGCAAACCAATATGAAAGGCCTCATAGGCCTCTTCAATGTCTGATTGAGAAACATACCCCTTAAATGTGACATTTTCTGACTCTGTTTTTTGCTGCCAGGAGCTAATCTGTTCTTCAGACCCTCCGAAGATCACAAAGTTCATATTCGGTAGCCCTGCAGCCATTTTTAATATGACGCTGACCCCCTTCCCCTCATAAAGGCCACCCACATAACCAATAACAGGTTTTTCCAAATCTGTCAGCTGAGGAAACTCACTCTGCTCCGAGGGAATGGCCGCATCGTGTAAAACCTCTATTTTATCACTTTCCAACCATGGTAAATACAGCTTCTTCAGCTCACCTGAAATGACCACAAGTTTTAAAAAGTGCCTGGACCTGAGTAATCGACTGAAGACCCTGGTCTGAAACTTACCCATATCCCATACGGGGGCATGCGACTCCCACACAGTTTTGAATCCCAGTAAAGCAGCTAAATGACAACCAAAGATCGAACGCCCGTAAATGTGATGGTCTCTCTTTTTTAAAAGAAAGAAGAACAAACCACACAAAAAGAAGGGCAACGTTCCTTTTGATACAGGGCTTGATATCCTTTTAATTTTGAAAGTGGATGAAGTAATGCCATAATAATCGAGAATTTCTTCGACTGTCTTTTTTCTCCCGGCCACATCTGGTACTACCAGTGTTACATCCGCCCCAGACTGTACCAGCGCCTGGCACATTTTTGTTACATGCACACAGTTGGCTGCCTTAGAAGGTAGGCGTCCTGAGTGTATATAGATTATTTTCACGCTTTTCCCAGCAGAACCACCAGTCTGTGTCCTTTATTGGGTTTAGAGAACCTCAGCTTGTTCCAAACCCTGTTCCAAACGTACTTGCGCATGAATGCAAATTCAATTGACCATTTGTTGTTATGGGAAAAACGAATGAAGTTTTTCATAAACCAATCACTGTGATAAATGTATTCAACAGTTTCAATTTTACAGTCGATTCCAGAGTCTTTCATCTGTTTGGTAAACAGCTCAATATCGTAGTGGCGATAGTGTTTCTCATGCAGTTTCATATTGGTAGTGGGTACCGATATGAGAATTTTTCCTCCGGGCTTACATTTCTGATCCAGCAACCTGAAGAAATCTGAAACACCTTCATCAGGTATATGCTCTAATACTTCAGGGGAAACCACAACGTCAAATTCACCATCAACATTTGAAGCATCATCACAAATGAATTCAACATTTGAGTTGTTGAAGGCATTGGCCATGAGAATTGAGCGCTCTGATAAATCAACTCCCACCTTGCGTGAAATTTTGTCGTCAAGACTCATGATCAAATGACCATCGCCACAGCCTACTTCGACAACTGAATCAGGGTTCAGCTCTTCAATTTTCAGTTTCATATGAGTCTGATAGCAAACGTACTCATGCCCCCAGGCCAACCTTCTTATAATGGAGAGCTGTCCGTTTTTAGTATCCACATTAGGTATGTGATGATAAGGGAAGAGATACTGCTCATCCTGCATTTGAAATTTATCCATTGCTCAATAATTTTTTAATCGAATAGTACATAATTATGCTCCAGGCTATATAGAAAATGAGATAGCTGATGGAGACGCCCATGACTCCTAAAGACGGAGCCAGGCCTAAAATAGCCCCGAAATACGCCACACTGGTCAGAGACAATATTTTTAAAGAAAGCCCGGGCTTGTTATATGATAGCAGTGTGGGGTGAAATGAAATTGTGATTACTTCTATAGACGCGGCCAGAAGGAAAACAACCGTTGGCCAAAACACTACAAGATACTCCTCTCCAAAAAACAGATCGATAGTGAACTGCCCCAGAATGACAAAAAGACCGGTAAAAACTGCGCAAAAAAGGCCCAAATATTTCATAGGCTTAACCATAATACCAATTACCTTCTTTCGGTCATCGGTAGAACTGGCAATGAAAGGAAATAAGACCTGAAACAAGGGGTCAATCAACTGCTTGAAAACAATACCAAAGTTTTTAACAATTTTCAATAACCCCGCACCTGCATCTCCCAACACATACGAAATCACGATGATATCTAAATGCTTAATGATCACTTTGACAGAAACGTGGAGGTTGGTAATAAAAAGATACTTAACAAATGGCTTGTCTCTGAATATGCTTGCAGGGGATATGAATTTAAAGGAGAGAGGAACAGTCAGACTCTTCAGAACGGTCCTGCTGAATATGAAGAGCAGAAATTGTTCAACAAAGCCCACAAAAGTGAGGGCAAGAATAAAGTTAAAAAGAGAACTGCTATAGGCTGCAATCCAGAGGTAAAGTATGAGTTTTAGAGCTGAGGAAGCAAGTTTTGTGTAGCTTAGAAATTTGAATTCATTAAAAATTCTAAAGACTGCTATGGAAGGACCGTTTATTTTAAACAGGAGTAGTATGCCATAAATTATACCTTCTTCAGCAAAACGCAGGTTAAAGAACCTGGACAAGAATAAGACATAGAAAAGGAAAAAAAGGAACGAAATAATTGAGGTGAGCCCCTCTACGGAGTAGCTCTTGTCAAGGAGTGCCCTAATGTCCTTCTTCTCAGCCTGATTGTAAAAATAAATAATGGGTTGCCATGTCGGGAACTTAAAGAGAGATTCCAGAATGAGTACCGTTGTCTGGATAATAACAAATTTACCAAACAGGTCAATGCCCAGACTGGCACTGGCCACAGCCACACACATGAAGTTCAGAACAGCAGCCCCTACATTGCCACCTCCTAAGATGATGGCGGGCCGGATAAGTCGTTCTAAATACTCTCGACTTATCTTAGATGATAAGCGTTTTAAGGTGCGTTTCAGCATCTTAACCGATGAGGCGGGATTTCAGGATAAACACAAACGGCCGTATTCATGCCATTGTCATCAATACTTACCACTGCTTCCTGAGGTATGCCATAAAGTACTTAACGAACACAAAAAAGAGCCCGAGTAAAACACCAGCAAAGCCACTCATTATTACAATCATGGCACGCTTGGGTGAAGACCTTCTGCCAGGAACAACTACCGGATCGAGCACTGCAAACGAAGGCGTTTCTTCCCTTACTTTTAATTTGGCCGTCTCTAATTGAGTGGCAAGCTCATTAAAAATGTTCAGGGCCAATGAGTACTCTGCTTCAAGCCGTTCTTCCTGGTTTCTTGTGATAGATAGTGTAATATTTTTGTTCCTGTCTCTGAAATTGGCAAGGTCCTCTTGCTTCTTCTCAAATTCCAACCTCTTTTCCTCGTACAGGGCTTTCGTAAAAGTTAGCTCTTCTTTTGCTTTTTTGATCTTGAAATCTGTGATGGCCTCTTTTAAAAGTTGCTGTGCCCTTACCGCTAATTGTGCGGAAGCAACGGGCTCGGGCATTCTCGAAGTAATAGAAATTGTACCGTCTTTCGCGTCTACAAATATTGTAAGGTTCTCACTAAGACCGGCAATCATTTCCTGCTCTTCCTGAGATATGGTCAAAAAAAGGCTATCGACAAAAACCTGACCCGCTTCCGCACTTTCATTCTTCGTCCATGACCTGATTGTAGATGGCAACCCGATCGTGTACATATAAATGCCACCCAAAATACCATTATTGGCAAATTGGGTTTTGTATTCCCTTAAGGTCAGCGAATCCGATGTTTTTGATGAATTGATAGGCGTATTCAAAATCTCCCGCCTGAATGGTACGGAGTTTACAATTCGCGGATAGAGTATTGCACCGATCTCGGAAGATTGTGCAGCGGCTCCAAGATTAATTCCGGCAAGTGATGCCAGTCCATTGATTCTACTTGGCACCTCAACTCCCTCGTTGGTCTGAGGCAATATAGTTGTTGTGGCTTCATACACTTTGGCCGCGAGAAGCGAATATATCACGCCCAATATCACAGTAACAATGGTCACCTTGATGATCAACCTTCGGGAGACCCAAATAGATTTGAGAACTTCTACCACGTCAATATTTTCATTACTGTTTTTTGCTCCCATAACTGTAGCAAGTTTGGCTTTTTAGGTAAGTGCGAACAGAAATACTATCAGGTAAAGGCTTCTTAATTACTAAGTCTGTCAATGACCAGTGCCAGCGTTGCGATAGAACCAACCGCTGCAATTGCACTTTGAAGATTCACAGGAGCCCTGTCTGGCTTTCTACTCACGAAGATTGTTGACCCAGGTTCTACTTTGGGATAGAACTTGAAAAATAAGAACCGTCTTGTCTGTTTTCTACGGCCGTCAGCCATCTGAACATAGGTCCTTCCCTTCTTTGCGTTTGAGGTAAAACCACCGGCATCGTTTACATAATCTTTAAAAGAAAACGAATCATCATATCTCAGGTTTAGCGGAGAGATTACTTCCCCTGCAATACGCACCGTTTCGAGCTTACCCGGTATCGAAATCACATCACCTTCCCGAATTATATAATCGTATTTGGATCCGGGGTTTTCTAAAATTTTATTGAGATCGAGCACCGTTGGCTCTCTGTCACTTAGTTCTACAGGAGATGCCATTGAATCAACAACACTGATATTTTCAGTAAGTCTTTTCTTAAATGTACTCCCTATGCTTTCTTCCTGATCAAACTCCTCTCCAAGAGATTCAATTCTACTCTCCAGACGAAGAATCAATTCATTTCTCGCCTGATTTACCGCAAGACTCGTATCGGCCAGGATTTTATCTCTAAGCTCCTTTAGTTTAGCAAAGTTTAATTCCTTAGGGCTTTTCTTCTGGGTAAACTCTGTTCTTCTGATGAGAATGGCTCCTTCAGGATAGGCATATGGAGTAAGGCCTCCGGCACGTTTCATAATATCAGAAACTCTTTCATCCTTTCTACTTATAGCATAGGCACCAGGACTGGTAATTTCTCCTTCAACTGTAATCTGCTGCTGTAAATTGTAATTGGGTGTCCTCCTGATAAAAATCTGGTCGAAAGGATTAAGCGCAATTTCCTGAGCTGCACCTCTTACACTAAGGTTTTTATCAATATTAAGGGTAATTATTTCCGATAGTGAATTGGTCACTCCACCAGTATTTCTCCTCGATATCTCCACTTTTGCACCCGATGCACCCGCTGTCAATCCCCCTGCAAGAAGTATGACATCTTCAACCGTCATACCGTGAATGAACGGGTATGTACCAGTAAGTGCTACCTCACCACTAATTTCGACATAGTATTCTTCCGTCAATTCGTATATCGAAGACACTCTTACAATATCTTCTCTCATAAGTGGAATATCAGCATCAGCCCCTGATAGTACTCCCTGCAGATTAAATGGTATGGTTTGTTGTGAAAGGTCGGCATTCATGCGATAGATTGTCGCCCTTTCCATATAGGCATCTCCTCTGGGACCGCTGGCTTTTTCAATTAAGGCTTTCACTGTCAGGTTATCAGTCAACTCATAGGCTCCGTCAATCTGAACCGCTCCTTCCAACTGCACCCTGTTACTGAAAGTTTCCAGGTTGGGCCTTACGGATACAATATCTCCGTCTGCGGGATAGTTTTTATCAAGCTCATCTGCCGCTAAATTGAGGACTACTTTTCCATTATCTGCATTCCTTTCTACGGTGATAAAAGCCTTGAAGGCATTGCTTGAAAAATTGCCTGCATTCTGTAGTAAATCTTTAAAAGAGTCTCCTTCCTTTATTTCATAGAGCCCTGGTCTTCTTACTTCTCCTGCCAGTTCAACCTGACCCTCGTAGAGCTTCACCACAATAACATCACCGGCCCTGAGTAACTCGTCATTCGGTTTTATACCATCTACCAGAAAATCATAAAGGTCAATTTCAGTCTTCAGCTTGTTGTCTCTCATAAGTCTGATAGACCTGAAAGTACCCCTGTCAGTAGGACCACCAGCAGCATGCAATCCAGTAAAAACCGTTGACAGAGAATTGAGAGCATAATTTCCCGGGCTTTGAACCTCTCCGACAATGGTGACATTAATTGTTCTGATGTTGCCAAGACTCACCTGATAAAAAATTGTCGGATCAGAATTGTCGATAGGCTTCAATCCTCCGTAAATCTGGCTCAGTCTGTTTATAATCTTGACCTGCGCTTCTTTCATTGTGAGGCCGTTTACATAAACCGGACTCAAATCCGGTGGCCTTACCGTCCCTTCAGAACTCACCTCAAAGTTCCAATATTGTTGTGTAGCCCCCCATAAATCAACGATGATACCATCACCAGGTCCGAGAACATAGTCAGTCGGTGTAGGGATATTGAGATTCGGACTGAAATTGAGATTGTCCGATTTGAACAGGTCAAAACCAAAAATCATTGGCTCCTCCGAGTCAAGCGGATTATTAAGATCAGAATTTGCCAGTCTCCCGAAGACTTCTTCCTCAGTCATGTCAAGGGGCGCCCTCATCCCAGTAGCATTGACTCCATTGCTGTTCTGCCCCATGGCGAGTTTAAGCTGTGAAACCCGCCTCCTTAGCTTTGCTATCTCTACCTCTGGCAGCCCCCGCTGACGCGCAAATGCTTCCAACTGCTCTTGTGTGTAGCCGCTGGCTTCTGCTTGCTGCATGTAATTGATCAACTGTTCATCAGAAAGGTCATCGACCTTAATTGTAGTCAGATCGGTGCTTGAAAGCGACTGAGAGAGCAATGGAGGTGATATCAAAAAAAGCATCAAACAGACGATCAGCAATCCTAATGGTCTTTGAATTTTCCTTGTATTCATATGTTCAATATATTCCACAAATAGATTTTTTAGCCTGTTATTAGATTCCTTCAAATCAGTCTACTTGACAGTATCAAGCTTCCCTATGGAAACCTCAGCCTGAAGCTCGAGGCCCAGGCTGTATAGTTGCAGCAACACCTTACCACCTCTTTTTTGTCTTACCACGCCTTCCTCGCCTCTTAAGGGGCCTGCTGTAATTACGGCCCGATCGCCTGGTGCTATCTCAAGAACGGCACCCTTAACCTGAGGAAAATCATCAAGAAACTCCTTTATCGCCTGAATCTCTGCATCTCTGATATGCACAGGTTTTTTGAGCCAGAATACCGAACTCACGATGGCTGGATCCATGAGAATTTGCTGCCTTTTTTGCTCGTTAACGTGAGCAAAAATATAAGAAGAGAAAACAGGCTCTTTTACTTTCTTTTTTCTGTCAGACCACTGCTTGACAACGGTAATTGTTGGGCAATAAACCTCAAACCCTTGTAACAAGAGTCGCTCCGCCACCTTTTTTTCGTTTCGGGGCTTCGTATAAAATGCCGTCCAGTATGTACCGACCTTAGTGTTCATTCCAAATAAGAAGAAATTTTTCGCGCCCAAAATCAATAGTTGCCGATTCGGACTCAGAGTATATTATATATTGTATTTTCTTATTAATCAATCCCTCTGCTTTGCTGATCAACCGCACGAGGTATTCCCTGTCAGGGTCTCCGATAAGAACAAGGCTCACCACATCTGACTGTTTTCCCTTTGCCAAATCTCCGGTAAGGTAAACCATCTTCAAATCGCCTAATTTCTCAATTACATCTTCAATTACTTGGTGAAGCCCTGTTTGTTTCAGCAGTATACTCCTTACCTCTTTGAAGAGCGGAAAGCTGCTATTCGCCTTGTAAAACCTCTTATTACCCACATATTCTGAGTCAAGCATCCCGGCATCGTGAAACCTGTTGAGCTCTAATCGTACCGAATTAGTGCTTTCATTCAGTTCGTCAGCAAGTTCTCTCATATAGGCCTGCGATTCAGGGTTCAGAAAAAACCTAAGCAATAAGCGTATTCTTGTCTTTGATGAAATAAGAGCCTCAAGCATAGAGGTGGCAGATAATGATCCGTAATAAGTGATAGCTGGACACAGCTTCGCCATGTGAGTCACATTGACTCATGACGAATAACGAGTAGCAAAACTACTCATTATTCGGTACAAACAAATAAATAGAGAAAAAATCTATTTTAGGAGACACACAAAAACAGCCTTAAACAGCAGTTTCAGGGCTGTTTTCAGGAACTGACATACTCGATTACCTTAGAGATGATAAGATCCTGTTGTTCAGTTTCCATCTCTGTATGTATAGGGAAAGAAATAACCCTGGAGCATAGAGCCTCAGTTATTTTAAAGTCTCCTTCCTTGTAACCATAATATGAATATGCCTTTTGCAAATGGTTTGGCACGGGGTAATATATCATTGAGGGAATCCCTTGCTCTGAAAGAAAAGCGTTCAAACCATCTCTGTCGACACCATCCGCCAGCTTTACGGTGTATTGATGAAAGACATGATTTGAAAACGGGGACCTGAAGGGAGGCTCAATCAATCCTGTAGAGCGAAAGGCCTCATCATACTTATCGGCAACGGCAATTCGGGCCTGACTATAACTATCAAGATGCTTCAGCTTGATTTTAAGTACAGCTGCCTGAAGCGAATCCAATCGGGAATTGACCCCGATAGAATCGTGGTAATATCTTTTGCTTTGTCCATGATTAACGATCATTCTGATTTTAGCAGCCAGTGCGTCATCATGAGTAAAGATGGCTCCTCCATCTCCATAGCAGCCCAGGTTCTTTGAAGGGAAAAAAGAGGTAGCTCCTGCATTACCAATTGTTCCGGCCTTTACGGTCTTTCCGTCCAAATAGGTATAGTCGGCTCCTATGGCCTGTGCTGTATCTTCAATTACCAGTAAATTTCTTCTCTCCGCCAAAGCCATCAGTCTCTCCATATCAACACATTGACCGTAGAGATGTACAGGAACAATGGCTGCTGAATTTTCTGTAATCTTAGACTCCAGGTCTTCAATGTCGATATTGAATGAATCGGGGTAAACCTCTACAAAAACGGGCTTCAGTCCCAGCAGGGCGATCACCTCCACAGTAGCTACATATGTATAAGAAGGCACCAGCACCTCTGCTCCTTTGGGCAAATCATAGGCCATCATGATTACCTGGAGTGCGTCTGTTCCATTGGCACAGGGGATGACATGTTTTACATCCAGATATGTTTCCAGGGCTTCCTGAAATTCTTTAACGAGAGGACCGTTGATGAACATTGCCGTGTCTAACACACGATCAAATTCGACCCTGATCTCTTCTTTTATCCCTTCATACTGGCTGATTAGATCAACCATTTGAATCTTTTTCATACTTCTATTTTTTTAGAAACGGATGTTGTGCCAGTGGCTCTTTGGTCAGTGGGTGATAGCTCCCCTTCAACCCAATCGGTTGAGCATGACGTATATCATGAACAATCTGAATGGCCTGTCTTGTTTCTTCAATACCATACCCTTCTCCCTTGAGAATATTCACATAAGCCGCTGTATGTAAGTCAGCAAAACCACCACTAAATTCAAGCTCTTTGCCTTCAATGGTAATCGATCGGTAGGTTCTTTGCCCTTTTTCTCTGACAACGGCTGGCAGGTTATCTTCATTTATAGATAAGAACCATCTTACATTGGCCCTCTCTAACTCAAGATAACCCGATGCACGATCATGCTCGTGAATATGCACCTGATTGGATTTTACGTTACCAAAAATCCAGCTGAGCATATCAAAGAAATGAACTCCTATGTTTGTGGCAATGCCCCCGGATTTCTGAGTATCCCCCTTCCAGGATGTGTAATACCAATGCCCCCGGGAGGTCAGGTAAGTGAGGTCAATATCATAGACCTTATCAGCAGGACCACTCCCTATTTCTTTCTTTAAAGCGATAATACTGGGATGCACTCTGAGCTGCAGTATATTCCATATGCGGCTCCCGGTGTTCTCTTCAATCTTTTTAAGAAAGTCTATATTCCATGGATTGAGTACCAGAGGTTTTTCGCAGATAGCATTCGAGCCTGCTCTAAGCGCCATTCTTATATGTGCATCGTGCAGATAGTTTGGTGTGCAAATACTTGTATAGTCGAGCTGTATTCCGCGCTCGTATCTCAGCTTCTCAATATGTCGGTCAAAACGCTCATATTCTACAAAAAAGTCAGCCTTAGGAAAGTATGAATCCATCACTCCCACACTGTCGAATACATCAAAGGCTGCCAGCAAAGAATTACCGGTTTCTTTAATTGCTTTCAAGTGTCTTGGAGCAATGTAACCCGCTGCTCCTATGAGTGCAAAATTCTTCATCATCTCTTTTCTACACGACCGTTCGTCAGTTTGTAGGTAACACCTGACTCTTTACAAGCAGCCACCCCCTCGTTGTTAAACACCAGCCGATGCCCGAACTCGCTCATCCAACCTATCTGTCTTCCCGGATTACCCACTATTAATGCGTAAGCCGGAACACCTTTAGTAACCACCGTACCGGCCCCGATAAAGGCGTATTCGCCAATATCATTGCCACACACTATCGTTGCATTCGCACCAATGGTAGCTCCTTTGCGCACTGTAGTTTTTGCATATTGCCCTCTTCTGTTCACGGCACTTCGGGGATTGATCACATTGGTAAAAACCATAGATGGCCCCAGGAAAACGTCATCTTCGCAATGAACCCCGGTATAAATGCTCACATTGTTCTGAACCTTCACATTATTTCCTAGTGTCACCTGAGGGCTTACCACTACATTCTGACCGATATTGCAGTTTTTTCCAATGGTGCAATCAGGCATAACGTGGGAGAAGTGCCAGATTTTTGTACCATCACCCAGCGTGCAACCTTCATCTATTATTGCCGTCTCATGTGCAAAAAACGACATATCTGTTAAACGTTATAGAATTCGCGATACCAGGTCACAAAATTGCTTACCCCGGTTTCCAGTGGAGTATCGGGCTGATAACCAAGGTTATCTATCAGGCTCTGCACATCGGCATAAGTGGCACTGACATCTCCCGGCTGCATTGGCATAAAGTTCTTTTCTGCCTCCCTACCCAGGCATTTCTCTATTATGGCAACAAAATCCATCAGCTTGACTGGGGCATTGTTACCAATATTATAAACTGTATAAGGTGCTTTAGAAGTAGACGGATCAGGATCCGCACCAGACCAATTCACGTTACCTCCGGGAGGGTTATCGTTCACTCTGGTGACACCTTCAACGATATCATCTACATAGGTGAAATCCCGCGACATGTTTCCGTTATTAAAGACATTGATTGGCTTGTTTTCAAGAATTGCCTTGGTAAACAGGAACAGTGCCATATCCGGCCTTCCCCATGGACCATAAACGGTGAAAAACCGCAGTCCCGTAGTAGGCAACCCAAACAAATGGCTATAGGTATGCGCCATCAGTTCGTTACTCTTCTTGCTTGCCGCGTACAGACTGATAGGATGATCAACATTATGTTGTACAGAAAACGGTCTGGTCTCGTTAAGTCCATAAACCGATGAGCTGCTGGCGTATGAAAGGTGTTTTACCCCATTATGCCTACAGGCCTCGAGAATGTTGACAAAGCCTATTATATTACTATCAACATAGGCCTTAGGATTTTCAAGACTGTACCTGACTCCTGCCTGAGCGGCCAGGTTTATTACTGTATCAAATTGCTCTCTTTCAAATAACTCATTCAGAGCAGCTCCATCCTCCAGTTTCAATTGAATAAAACGGTAGCCAGGGTATTTACTACTTTGCACCAGCTCGTTATACTGGATATCAGCTTTATCTATACCTGTTTGCTCTAAACGTGCATATTTAACGCGCAGATCATAATAGTCGTTGATGCTGTCCAAACCAACTACTTCATCACCTCTTTCCAGCATCTTTTTAGCCAGGTGGAATCCAATAAATCCTGCTGTTCCTGTAATAAGCGTCTTTGCCATTATAGTCTTGAAGTAACTTTGTTCTTAGGAAAAAATGATTTTACATCATAAATAACAGTGCCCTTTTTGGTCATTTCCAGAAGACCCTCTTCGAACTGATGATGTGCCACGGCCAGCACAACCCCATCATACAGATCGAAATCGGCTGATTCTAATAAATCCAACCCATATTCATGCTTGACCTCTTCAGCATTTGCCCACGGATCATAAACATCCACATTAACACCAAAGTCTTCCAGCTCCAGTACAATGTCAATTACCCTGGAGTTTCTGATATCCGGACAATTTTCTTTAAAAGTGATACCCAATACGAGCACCCTGGACTGGTTCACTACCTTTCCCGATTTCATCAATAGCTTCACCACCTGACTGCCTACATAGGGGCCGATGGAGTTATTGAGTCTGCGGCCGGCCAACAAAATCTGTGGGTAGTATCCTACTTTTTTCGCCTTTTGAGCCAAATAATAAGGATCTACTCCAATACAGTGTCCACCTACAAGCCCCGGTCTGAAAGGGAGAAAGTTCCATTTCGTACCGGCTGCTTCCAGCACATCTACCGTATCTATGTCCATTTTGTTAAAGATCATTGCCAACTCATTTACAAAGGCGATGTTTATATCTCTTTGCGAGTTTTCGATCACTTTAGCAGCTTCAGCTACTTTTATGCTGGCAGCTTTGTAGGTTCCGGCAGTAATCACGCTTTTGTAGAGATTGTCTACCTGCTCGGCTATTTCGGGAGTAGACCCGGAAGTCACCTTTAATATTTTCTTGACAGTATGCTCTTTATCCCCCGGATTGATGCGCTCTGGGGAATACCCACAGAAGAAGCTCTCATTATACACAAGATCTGATTTTTGCTCTAAAACCGGTACACATTCTTCTTCTGTTGCTCCAGGGTATACTGTAGATTCATAAATAACAATATCACCCTCTTTGAGCACCTTCCCAACCGTTTCTGAAGCCTTAATCAGCGGTGTCAGGTCAGGGTTATGATCTCCGTCAATCGGGGTAGGAACGGTGACAATGTAAACGTTACAGTCGGCCAAATCTTCAACCAAACATGTATTATATAGTCCGTGACCGGCCTCCTTGCCATTCAAAACGGATTTCAGAAGGTCTTCTTCTACCTCAAGGGTATGATCATGACCGTCATTTAACTCGGCAATTCTAGGTTCATTGATATCGAAGCCCAGAACTTTATATTTCTCTGCAAAAGCCACGGCCAGTGGCAAACCCACATAACCTAAACCAATGATTGCAATTTTGTATTCTGACATATATCTATTATTCCGCCTTAAAATAAGGATTTAACAAGTTCTCTTTGTTGTACTCAAGGGGCTCTCCACCCTGATTAGTAACTTTACCACCTATCGATGCAAGTACAGCATGAGCTGCCGCTGTGTCCCATTCCATTGTGGGGGCAAACCTGGGGTACACATCCGCCAAACCTTCAGCAATTACCATGAACTTAAGAGAACTACCCATGCTCACAATTTCAGGAGCTGTCAACTGATCAAGAAAGGCCTGCGTATCATCATTAAGATGAGACCTTGAAGCCACCACTTTTAATCCATGCCTAGACAAGTCAAGTTTTTCTCTCTGATCAAGTTTTGAAGTTGTTCCGGACACAGTCAGGGTGCCACCCAAACCAGCAATACCTGCATAGAGCTTATCCAGGACAGGAGCATATACTACCCCAAGAATGGGTTCTCCCTTATGGACCAGCGCTATGTTAACAGTGAATTCACCATTCCTTTTGATGAACTCTTTGGTTCCGTCAAGCGGATCGACTACCCAAAGGTAGTCCCAACCTTTGCGCTCTTGATAGGGTATATCTCTGCCTTCTTCACTCAACACAGGAATTCCGGTGGGTTCTAAAAAAGACATGATCACATCGTGAGCTGCCTTATCTGCCTTAGTCAAAGGGGAATTATCTCCTTTTAGCTCTACCTCAAAATCATCGGAATTATATATCTCCAGAATCTGCTGCCCGGCAAGCAGACTCGCTTCTCTGGCAGTATCCAATAAAGATGAGAGTTTTTCTCTGTTCATCATCAAATGATCATTCCTGCTGCCACAGTTTCGTTGGTAGCATCATCTACTAAAATTACAGAGCCTGTTAACCTGTTTTTTCTGTAAGAGTCTTTCATCAATGGCTTGGTAGTTCGTACCGAAACCCTCAATATGTCATTCATCTTTATATCCAGATCTTCTTCGTTTCTATGAAGGGTATTGATATCCAGTTTATACTGAACCTTGTTAATCATGGCCTTCACTTCATTGCTGGCATGCATTAAAGTAAACTTAGCTCTTGGCATAGGGCCTGTCTGGTTAAACCAGCAGAGCATGATGTCTACCTCCTGGCTTACGTCAGGTCTGTTGTGTGTCCGCACGATCATATCACCACGACCAAGATCGATATCATCTTCTAGGGTCATAGTAACTGACATAGGCGCGAAAGCCTCATCTATCTCTCCTGTCATCGTATGAATTGCCTGAATTTTGGAGGTAAAGCCAGACGGCAATACAGCCACTTCATCGCCCTTTTTAAACACTCCTCCGGCTACGCGACCAGCATACCCTCGGAAATCGTGATACTCATCCTGCTTAGGACGAATTACGGTCTGAACCGGGAAACGGCAATCTATATGATTCTGGTCACTGGCAATGTGAATGTTTTCAAGCGTGTACAACAAGGTAGACCCCTGATACCAGCTCATTTTCTCAGACTTGTTCACAACGTTGTCTCCCTTCAGCGCGCTGATAGGGATGAACCTTATATCATGTACATCAAGCTTAGCAGCAAATGACTCGTATTGCGCTTTAATTTTCTCAAAGACCTCCTCGCTGTAGTCTACCAAATCCATTTTATTGATACACACGACAAGGTGTGGGATTTGCAATAAGGAAGCGATAAAGCTGTGCCTGCAGGTTTGCTCCACTACTCCATGTCGGGCATCAATCAGGATGAGCGCCAGGTTTGCGGTAGAAGCACCGGTAACCATGTTTCTGGTATACTGAATGTGTCCGGGAGTATCGGCAATGATAAACTTGCGCTTTGGAGTGGCAAAGTACCTGTAAGCCACATCAATGGTAATACCCTGCTCTCTTTCATCTCTCAAACCATCCGTCAGCAATGCCAGATCTGTATGATCTAAACCTCTTTTCTTACTTGAAGTCTCTACCTGGTCAAGCTGATCCTCGAAAATAGATTTACTATCATAGAGCAATCGTCCAATCAATGTACTCTTACCATCATCCACACTTCCTGCCGTGGTGAAACGCAGGAGTTCCATATCTAAATAAGTATTATCCATTAAAAGTAACCCTCCTTTTTACGGTCTTCCATTGATGTTTCTGAACGCTTGTCATCTGCTCTGTTACCTCTTTCAGTCTGTCGGGCAGCCGCTACTTCAGCTACAATTTTTTCAAGTGTATCAGCATCTGACTCATCACCACCTGTGATAGTAATATCACCCAGTGTTCGGAATCTGATTTTCTTGTTAACTATTTCTTCGCCCTCTCTCAGTTTGATAAATTCTGAGTTAGGCAACCAGGTACCTCCTCTTCTGATCACATCTCTGTTATGAGCGATGTAAAGAGAGGGAATAGCAATATTCTCTGAAAGAATGTATTGCCATACATCCATCTCTGTCCAGTTACTAATAGGGAACACGCGAAAATGCTCTCCGAAATTCTTTTTACCATTGAAGATATTCCAAAGCTCAGGTCGCTGATTTTTAGGGTCCCACTGGCCAAAGTCATCGCGATGAGAAAAGAATCTCTCCTTTGCTCTTGCTTTTTCTTCATCTCTACGGGCGCCTCCCATCAAAGCATCAAACCCATTTTCTTCAATAGCATCGAGCAGGGTGGTAATCTGAAGCCAGTTTCTGGACGCATCTTTGCCTGTTTCTTCCCTCACTCTTCCTTTGTCGATAGACTCTTGTACCAAAGGAACTACCAACTCTGCCCCAATCTCCTTAGCCAGATCATTTCTGAAAGCTATGGTTTCGGGAAAGTTGTGGCCTGTATCAATATGTACAAGAGGAAACGGAATCCTTGCAGGCCAAAATGCTTTTCTGGCCAGATGGGTTACAACAATCGAGTCTTTGCCTCCGGAAAAAAGAATTCCTGGCTTCTCGAATTGTGCGAAAACTTCACGAATCACATAAATAGCTTCTGATTCAAGCTCTTTTAGGTGAGTCAAATTATACTTCGACATTCGTTTCTACACTAATTTTTGGTTCAACATAATCCAGCAGATTTGATAGAAGGATCTTTGCATCTACCTCTGCTGTCTTTAAAACAATATCTGCCTTTTCAGGCTTTTCGAAGGGTGAATCTATTCCTGTAAAATTCTTGATCTTACCCTCACGGGCCTTTTTATAAAGGCCTTTTACGTCCCGCTGCTCACACACCTCAAGTGGACAATCCACAAACACTTCAACAAAATTCTCGTCCCCCACCAATTGCCTTACCTGTTCCCGGTCTCTGGCAAAGGGAGATACAAAGGCAGAAAGCACTATTACTCCTGAATCGAGAAATAATCTGGAAACCTCTCCGATCCTGCGAATATTCTCCATTCTGTCTTCCTCAGTAAAAGCCAGATCATTGCAGAGACCATGGCGGATATTGTCACCATCAAGAATATATGTCTTATAACCAGTTGCGTGCAGCTCTGATTCAAGCAGGTTTGCCATGGTTGATTTACCTGAGCCTGAAAGGCCGGTAAACCATATTAAAAGTGGCTTTTGTCTTAGCAGAGACTGCCTTTTACCACTATCAATTTTAAAATTCTGATGGATGATATTTTCTGACACTTTTTCTGCCCTTTCTTGTCTGTTTTTTCTTTCTTTTCTGCGATCGAGCCCAAAGTTAATCTTATACCAAATCCGTTCATGGAAATAATACAGAATCATTTTTGTAACAACCTCCGCTGCTCCAATCTTGAAACCTGTGGTTATATCACCTGAAATTACCCAGGCAAGGATCATGGTATCAATAGTTCCAACAACCCGCCAGGTAATCGTTTTTGCAAGATGTCTTACTCTACTATCGGCCATTTAGCGCTCTGTTTCTTAAAAGGTTACAAACCTAGTACATATCTTTGCTTTCTTAAATGGAAAAGGCTCAAATTTTCGAATTAATAAAAAAAGAGGTTCTGACCGAATGGCGTCAGCGCTATGCCATCAATGGAATGCTACTCTATCTTATAAGCACAATCTTTGTGTGCTATATGAGCTTTAACCTGAAAGCAGGTGTAATAGATAACATTACATGGAATGCGCTTTTCTGGATTATCATCCTCTTTACCAGTGTTAATACCGTGGCTAAGAGTTTTATCCAGGAATCTCAGGGCCGTCAGCTTTATTTTTACTCCATTGCCAGCCCGGAAGCCATCATCCTTTCCAAAGTAATCTATAACACTACGCTCTCGGTACTTTTAGCCCTACTTGGTTTTGTATTTTATGGTCTGGTAATGTCAGGAGGTGTATGGAACATTGAAGGCATGGACTATGGATATTTCCTGTTGGCCATAATTTTAGGCTCAATGGGTTTTGCCAGTTGCCTTACCATGGTATCGGCCATAGCCTCTAAAGCTCAAAACAGCACCTCGCTCATGGCTATCCTGAGTTTTCCGGTAATCATTCCTCTCATTCTCGTAGTGATTAAACTTTCCAAAAATGCTATGGATGGTCTCGACCGGGCCTCAAGCACCGATGAGATCATCACACTTCTGGCCATTAACACCATAACCCTGGCCGTTTCTTACATTTTATTCCCCTACCTCTGGCGAAGCTAGGCATCTTATTTTTAGAGGCTTACTAATTAGATTAATTGCACTTTGGTTAATAATTTTGCGGCCAGGAGGTTTGGCAACGGGTCCGTGAAACCGTTTACTTAATAACCAGCTTAAAAGGTGGTTTAAAAACGGAGGTCCCACAAAGGCGAATGACATGAAGAAAAACTGGTGGAAAATATTAGCCGTAGCGCTTCTGATCTTTACAATCATTGCGGGGCTCCTCTCAGATGTACCCAGACTGGCCATTCTTAACGAAACCATTCGCAACCAACACTTTCATGTCACCATGTGGTTTGGTATGATCATTTTGTTGACAGGCTCACTGGTATATGCTGTTAAACACCTCCGAACCGGAAATATTGACTTTGACGACAAGTCGGTAGAGCTGGCTAATGCGGGTATTTTATTTGGTGTACTGGGTCTGCTTACCGGCATGCTTTGGGCCAAATACGCCTGGGGCGAATGGTGGAGTGGCGACCCTAAACAAAATGCTGCTGCTATCTGTATGTTGATTTATTTTGCCTACCTGGTGCTCAGAAACTCCATGGAAGATGAGCAGCAAAGAGGCAGGGTGAGTGGTGTATATAATGTATTTGCCTATGCCGCGATGATCCCGCTACTCTTTATTCTACCAAGAATGACAGACTCACTCCACCCGGGAAATGGTGGTAATCCGGGATTTAACTTTTACGATCTGGACAGCAAGCTCAGAATGGTTTTCTATCCTGCCGTTATTGGATGGACCCTTTTAGGCGTTTGGCTTTCTGAGCTGAGATTAAGAACAAAAAGAATTACCAGAGCACTTGAAGACAATTGATATGAAGAAGTACCTCATAGTAGCATTATTATTCATGGGCCTGAATGCTGTAGCACAGGACACAGATGAGCTTAAGGCAGGCGAAAAATACGAAATCACTGAAGCCGACTATGCAAATAACACGGTAGAAATGGCAGATGTGATGCGCTCTAACGGAAAGATTTACGTGGTGGTGGGAGTCATCCTTATTATTTTTCTGGGGATCGTTTTCTATATGGTCAAAGTCGACCGTAAGCTTTCCAAAATAGAGGGGGAGGTTTTTAAGGAAAAGGTTAATTCTTAGACGTTTGTGTCGTAATTTTGCGCAGCCAAACGAAAAACTGCGTTCAGGCACAGCAAAGGTTGGTGATGGGTGAAGCCCATCAGATTTACAAGGTCATTTTTTTCTAAACAGTAGAAGTATGAAAAAATCGAGCATTATCAGTTTAATAGTTATTGCGGTAGCCGTGACTGTTATTATCTCCACCTCAGCAGACGCCAGTGCCTACCTCAGCTTTGATGAGGCCTATGAGCTGGCCGAAAATGGCAAATCCAACAAAATTCACGTAGTAGGACAACTGAAAAAAGACGCAAACGGCAAACCGACAGGCATCTTTGCCGGCCCCAATAAGCTCTCTGTTTCTTTTGTATTGGTAGATAATAACATGAAGGAACAGACAGTTTATTACAATGAGCCTATGCCAGCCGACCTTCTCAGATCTGAACAAGTAGTGGTTGTGGGAAATTATCAGAACGATCGCTTCATTGCAGATCGGATAGTACTCAAATGCCCTTCCAAATACGAAGAAACTGAGCTGTAATTACGGACCACCTTTCCGCTTTATCTGAGCAAAGCCTATGATTCACCAAAGCCTGGGAGATATTGGACACCTCCTGATTATCATCTCTTTTGTTACTTCAATCGTAGCAGCTTTTGCCTACTTCAAGGCTACTGTCAATAAGGAAATAGGCCAGGATCCCTGGATCAGATTTGCCCGATTGACCTTTATCATTCATGGACTGGCTGTGATTGGTGTGGTATCGGTGCTGTTCACAATCATTTACAATAACTATTTCGAGTATCATTATGCCTGGAGTCACTCATCTGTGAATCTGGCTACAGAATACATGATAGCCTCTTTCTGGGAAGGCCAGGAAGGCAGCTTTATGGTTTGGGCTCTCTGGCAGGCTCTTCTGGGTTTTGTAATAATTAAGACCAATAAGAAATGGGAAGCTCCGGTAATGACAGTTTTTGCTTTCGTTCAGGCCTTTCTTGCCTCCATGATCCTTGGAGTAGTATTTGGCGATGTCAAGCTGGGTAGCTCACCCTTTCTACTGTTGAGAGACGTGCTCAATGATCCTGTTTTCCTGATCAACCCCAATTATGTGCCCGATGACGGTACCGGCCTTAACCCGGTGCTTCAGAACTACTGGATGGTCATCCACCCTCCCACCCTGTTCTTAGGCTTCGCTACAACACTGGTTCCCTTCTCTTATGCTATTGCAGGACTCTGGACTGGTAAGTATAAAGAATGGATCAGACCCGCCTTGCCATGGGCTATTTTCTCAGCGCTGACCCTGGGCGTAGGAATATTGATGGGAGGTTACTGGGCTTATGAAACCCTGAACTTCGGAGGCTACTGGAACTGGGACCCGGTAGAAAATGCTGTGTATGTACCCTGGTTGGTACTGGTAGCTGCCATACACACCATGATCACCTTTAAAAAGAGCGCAACTGCCTTAAAGACATCAATTGTACTGGTGATTGCCACCTTTATACTGATTCTCTATTCAACGTTCCTTACACGTAGTGGAATTCTGGCCAACGCTTCGGTGCACACCTTTACAGATTTAGGACTTTCCGGTCAGCTATTGATCTACTTACTTTTCTTCCTCGTTGCATCGATTTTCTTTGCCGTCAGGGCGTGGGGTAAGATTCCAAGTTCGGAAAAAGAAGCTTCAACCTATTCACGGGAGTTCTGGATCTTCATAGGAGCACTCACGCTTTGCTTAATGGCATTTCAGGTGATTATACCTACCTCTATACCAGTATTTAACAAAATAATTGAGCTCTTCGGCAAAGTTTCAAACATAGCACCACCAGCAGATCAAATTGAGTATTACTCCAAATTCCAGGTATGGTTTGCTATCGCACTAGCTATACTGTCAGGAACCGGGCAGTTCTTTTTCTGGAACAAGATGGACAAAAAGGAATTTGCCAATGCCATCGCCATACCTCTCATCATTGCTCTGCTTATATCAGCCATCATATTTATAGTAGCCAAAATATTCAACCCACTTTATATCCTGATACTAATAGCAGGAATCTATTCCATTGTTGCCAATGCCACTATCCTGACCAAGCTTTTTAAATCTAAGAGCTACAAACTGGCAGGTGGTTCGGTAGCGCATATAGGTATCGCCCTGATGCTGGTGGGAATCATGTTTTCAGAGGGTTATTCAAGGCATATCTCGCTCAACACCCTCACCGTTAGCTTGGCGTGGACTGATGAAAGGAATTCTACCAGTCTGCCACTCTTTCTGAACGAGCCATCGCAAATGGATAATTATGAAATAACCTATCGCAAAGAACTCATAGAAGCAACCGACCTACCAGAGCTGATTAAGAAATCTTATGTAGAAGATACAGATGACCCTTATTACAAAGTTGCGAGACAACCTATTGTAATTGAAGGCAAAACCTGGGCCCAGCCAGGGGACACACTCTACTCTCAAAACCCTGAAAACACCTACTATCAGATAGATTTTAAGCACAGAGTAACCGGCAAGGCTTTCTCATTGTTTCCACGAATTCAGATCAATAAGCAGATGGGAGACATGGCCTCACCGGATATAAAGAAGCTCTGGAACCGTGACATTTACACTCACGTATCTGCTGTTCCTTTCTTTGACGAAGAAGTAGAATGGAGCGAGAAAGTAATGGAAGAGGTGAGAAAAGGCGATAGGTTCTTTGTGAACGACTACGTAGCCACCTTTGAAGGACTACAGCGTGTAGAAAATGTCAGTTTCACCGACCTAAGAGAAGACGAGGTTGCCGTGAAAGCTAACATCACAATACTGGCCGAAGATGGAGAGAAGTACCTCGCCCAGCCCCTGTATGTTATCAAAAGAGATGGCCGTGTTGCCAATCCACCGGATGTGGTAAAGGAAGTAGCATCCAGATTGACCCTGGAAAGTATCAATCCGGATTCGGGATCCGTAACTCTGGGTGTCAATACTACTCAAAAGGACTATATCATTGTAGAGTCAATCGAAAAGCCTCATATCAATGTATTATGGATCGGAACATTGATCATGACCCTTGGCTTTATCATAGCCATACGCAGAAGGTATATTGAATTCCAAATGATGAGAGACAAGGGCGTAGAATAGAGTCCTTTATCAAAACTCCGTTTTCTTCACATCTAAAATTGGCTAATTTGATCCTGATCAAATAAATCAGGTCATGAAGTCTCGCAGATCCTTTATTCAAAAGTCCTTTCTTACCGCTGGAACACTTTCGCTTAGCAGCCTCTTTCAGAGGAGTGTGGCCGAAAATGTAAAAGACGCATTGGTGCAGCTTAGCTCCCTGGTACCTGAGCAAGCGGCTCAGAACGAGGACCTTTGGGCACGAATACAACAGGCCTACACTATCTCCCCGAATATCATCAACCTCAACAATGGAGGAGTCAGCCCTCAACCCAAGGTAGTACAAGACGCAGCCAACAGATATTATGCCTACTCCAATGAAGCACCTTCCTATTATATGTGGAGAATCCTGGATCAGGGTAGAGAGCCTCTAAGGGCCAAACTGGCAGATTTAGCCGGCTGCTCTCCAGACGAGCTGGCTATCAACAGAAACACTACGGAGGCAATTAACACGGTAATCTTCGGGCTTAATCTTACGGCAGGTGATGAGGTAGTCCTGACCAAATATGACTACCCTAATATGATCAACGCCTGGAAGCAGCGTGAGAGGAGGGATGGCATAGTACTCAAGTGGCTCGATTTTGACATCCCTATAGAAAGTGACGATGAAATCATCAATAAGTTCAGAGCTGCTATTACACCACGAACACGCGTTTTTCATATTACCCATATGATCAACTGGACCGGTCATATCATGCCGGCCAAAGCATTGTGCCAGCTGGCCAGAGAACATAACATCGACTCTCTGGTAGATGGTGCTCATACCTTCGGACATCTCAGTTTCGATATTCCAGACCTTGGCTGCGATTATTTTGGCACCAGCCTGCACAAATGGCTTTGTGCTCCTTTTGGCACAGGCATGCTTTATATAAGAAAACCCAAGGTCAAAGACGTATGGCCCTTACTGGCATCACCCGAGAATCAGGTTGAAAATATCAGGAAATTCGAGAATATCGGAACAAGATCTTTTGCGGTTGAGCAGGCGATTGGCTCCGCCATTAACTTCCACAATGCCATTGGTCGTGAACGCAAAGAGGCCCGTCTGCAATACCTTAAAAACTACTGGGTTAATAAAGTAAAAGACCTGGATAAGGTGCGGTTTTATACCTCAACCAAAAGCAACATGAGTCGGGCATTATTCAATTTCGGAATTGAAGGCATGGATGCTGGGTTGGTACACAATAAGCTATTCCAGGATTATAAAATTCACACCAGCCCTATCAAATGGGAAAAAGTTAACGGTCCCAGGATTACCCCCCATGTATATACGACTCTCTATGATTTAGACCGATTGGTAGAGGGAATTGAGAAAATGGCTAAATAGAAGCATGCAACAAAAAATAGCGATCCTGGGTACCGGCAATGTAGCCTGGCATTTACACCTGGCGTTCGAAAACGCTGGACATACCGTTACTGACATTTACAGCAGAGATCTTCAGAGGGCGGAAAGGTTTGCGATGAGCAGTTACCAGGCTGAACCTACCAATAATCTTGATTTTTCGAGAAGTGAGGCGAGTATTTTTATAATGGCCATCTCTGACGATGCCGTGACCCAACTCACAGAGGATTTACAACTGCCTGATGGGGCAGTACTGGCACATACCTCCGGCACACTATCCATCAAAGCCATTGGCTATGCTCCTACCGAAGATATTGGCGTTTTCTATCCATTACAGACGCTGAGTAGAGGGAAAAATGTGGATTTTCAGCATGTACCCATTTGTATTGAGGGCGAAACGCTGAAAGCACAGAATGAGCTGGCAGCTTTGGCCGGTTCTTTGAGCAAAAGGGTACAAATGCTGGATAGTGGTCAGCGCAGACTTATCCATTTGGCAGCAGTATTTGCATGTAATTTCACCAATCACATGCTTACCCTTTCAAAACAGATATTAAGCCAGCAGGAAATTGACTTTGCCATTTTACATCCCCTTATCTCAGAAACATTAAACAAATCGCTGGAAATTGGCCCGGACAAGGCCCAGACAGGCCCTGCTATAAGGAGAGACATGGAGACTCTTGACAAGCAACACCAGGCCCTTGCGGAAGATGAGCAGGTAGCAGAAATCTACCAATTGGTCAGCCAGCATATACTCGACTTCTATTCATAACCTGAGTTCGGTTATTATTTAGCGTTCAAGCCCGAATTACTCTATATACCTGATACGACTACGCTTATCACGGTATGAGGGAGACAGTGGCTTTTTGTCTTATTCTGCTTAAAAAAAGTCCCAACCCGCGTATCTTTGCAACGTAAACTAACCCGATGCAAATCGCTTCGCTGGCAAAACCATCTTACGTTTTCAATTACCTGAAAATGATTCGGGCCCTCAATCTCCTGATGGTGGGCCTTACTCAGTATTTGACAGCCATATTTCTACTTGGTGGAGGAAACAACTGGCAGGAAATAATCAAAGACAAAGGTTTCTTCCTCATGGTTTCGGCCACAGTGATTATCACCTCAGCCGGATACCTCATCAACGATTACTACGATATAAAAATTGACTATGTAAACAAACCAGATCGTGTACAGGTAGGACGCCTCCTGAAACGCAGATGGGTGATTGCCGGGCACACTACGCTAAATCTATTGGGTATCGCCATTGGTTTTTATATATCTCCGGTCATTGGTATTATCAATTTCTTCGCAGCCTTCTTTCTCTGGCTTTACTCAAACTTACTTAAGCGACTTCCTTTCGTTGGCAACCTTGTCATAGCCATGCTTACCGGGTTGACATTGTTTCTGGTAGGAGAATACTTTGGAGAAAAGGAATACCTGGTTTTCACTTATGCTGTATTTTCAGGTTTTATCACCCTCATTCGCGAAATCATCAAAGACATGGAAGATTTGAAAGGTGATGAGCGATTTGGATGTAAAACCCTGCCCATTATCTGGGGCATTGCCAACACCAAAAAGTTCATTTATCTAATCATTCTCATCTTCGGTATCACTGTAATGCTGATGATTGGTAGTATTTCTGTCGTTTTGCCAATCGCCCTGACAGTTACACTTATTTTCCTCATATTTGGGCTTGCTAAAGCCGATACCGTTCGGGAGTATCATCGTCTCAGTACCTTCTGTAAGGTGATTATGTTACTCGGGGTGATCAGTATGATCTGGATATGAGAAAGAAGAAGATAGCCGTGTTTGCGTCTGGTAGTGGTACCAACGCTGAAAAGATTTTCCAACATTTTAAGGGGCACGAACAAATCGAGGTAAGCCTGCTATGCTGTAATAAACCAGGCGCCTATGTTTTGGAAAGAGCCCAACGGTTTGACATACCATCTTATGTGTTTTCAAGGAATGAGTTTTACGATAGTACGGTAGTCAGCGACAGGTTAAAAACAGAAGGAATAGACCTGATTGTTCTGGCCGGTTTTATGTGGCTTGTGCCCGATTATCTGGTGGCCGATTTTGAAGATCGGATCATCAACATTCACCCTGCGCTCCTCCCCAAATTCGGAGGCAAGGGAATGTACGGAATGCATGTGCACAAGGCGGTAAAACAAGCCGGAGAAACGGTGTCAGGCATCACAATTCATTTTGTCAATAACCGCTACGATGAGGGCAATATAATTGAACAGTTTACTTGTCAACTCACTCCATCGGATACCCCGGAAGTCATTGCCAGAAAAGTACAAAAACTGGAACATGAAAATTATCCGAAAGTCATTGACAATCTAGTTCTTAAATACTAGGAAAATTTCTAGTTTTGCGACTTAAGTAAATCCCCCCTTTTCATGTCTAAGGTTAAAATTAAGTCTGCCCTTATCTCCGTTTTTTACAAAGATAACCTCGCCCCTATTGTAAAGCTGCTGAAAGCGCAGGGAGTTACTATCTATTCTACCGGGGGTACTCAAAAATTTATTGAGGAGCAGGGAGCAGAGGTAGTAGCCGTAGAAGACCTTACTAGCTATCCTTCCATTTTTGGAGGCAGGGTAAAAACGCTCCATCCTAAAGTATTCGGGGGGATCCTGCACAGAAGAGATAACGAAGGAGACAAAGCACAATCAACAGAATTTGACATCCCTGCCATCGATTTGGTTATTGTTGATCTTTATCCATTCGAAGAAACGGTAGCCTCAGGTGCTGAAGAGCAGGACATTATTGAGAAGATTGATATCGGGGGAATATCACTGATCAGAGCAGCAGCCAAAAATTTCAAAGATGTGCTCATTGTTTCGAGCAGGGAACAATACCCAACTCTGACAAATCTATTGGAAGAAAAGGGAGGAGATACAGATATAGAGGACAGGAGAAAGTTTGCGGCTGATGCATTTGATATTTCGTCTCACTATGACACTGCCATCTTCAACTACTTCAATCAGGAAGATGAACTGGCGCGGTTTAAAGCGAGCGAAAGACAAGGGAGCACTTTGAGGTATGGCGAAAACCCACACCAACAGGGCCAGTTTTTCGGACCTTTCGAAGAGCTTTTTAATCAGCTTCACGGAAAGGCCATCTCTTATAACAACCTGGTAGATATAGATGCCGCAGTTTCACTGATCGAGGAGTTTGCCGATAATGAAAATGCCTTTGCTATTCTGAAGCATACAAATGCCTGCGGGGTCGCCATCGGTACAGACACAAAAGACGCCTATCTTAAAGCCTTTGCTGCTGACACGGTCAGTGCCTTTGGAGGAGTACTGGTAACGAATCAAAATATCGATGCAGCCGTTGCTGAAGAATTACATAAACTCTTCTTTGAGGTGCTTATAGCTCCTTCTTTTGACGCGGATGCTCTGGAAATACTAAAGGCGAAAAAGAACAGAATTCTGCTGGTAAAACAGCAGAACCTTTCTACCAAAAAGCAGTTCAAGAGCTTACTCAATGGTATCATCGTACAGGATAGAGATTTGGTGACTGATCAGTCTGCAGATTTCAACCAGGCTACTAAAAAGGCAACCACTGAGGCAGAAGACAGAGCACTCGTTTTTGCGAGTAAAATATGTAAACATACCAAGTCCAATACGATCATCCTGGCCAGGGAAGGTCAGATGCTTTCAAGCGGGGTTGGACAAACATCCAGGGTGGATGCACTTAAGCAGGCCATAGAAAAGGCAAAAGCCTTTGGTTTCGACCTTCAGGGCTCGGTGATGGCTTCAGATGCTTTCTTCCCTTTTCCTGATTGTGTTGAGATTGCTCATGGCGAAGGCGTGGCTGCTGTAATACAACCAGGCGGGTCTATTAAAGACCAACTTTCTATAGACTTTTGCGATGCGAATGATATGGCGATGGTGTTCACCGGAACACGCCATTTTAAGCACTAAAAGAAGAGAAGGATTAAAGATTTTATTTGATAGTTATTTGTAACTTTCATAGGAACAAACAAATACTGAGGAGACCGATAAGAAATGGGGTTTTTTGACTTTCTGACAAGCGATATTGCGATAGATCTGGGTACTGCGAATACCCTCATTATTCATAAAGATAAAATAGTTGTAGACGAGCCTTCCATCATTGCCATAGACAAGACCACCAAGAAGGTACTGGCTATTGGGCGAGAGGCGATGAACATGCACGAAAAGACGCATGAGAATATTAAAACCATCCGACCACTGAAGGATGGCGTCATCGCAGATTTTGAAGCGGCCGAGCTGATGATCAAAGGAATGATCAAAATGATCGACCTGAAAAAGAAGAGCATCATGCCTTCTTCTCATCGCATGGTCATCTGCATCCCCTCAGGCATTACCGAGGTGGAAAAACGTGCGGTGCGTGACTCAGCTGAACATGCCAATGCCAAAGAGGTATACATGGTATACGAGCCCATAGCAGCGGCTATAGGAACAGGTATTAAAATTGACGAGCCAATGGGTTCGATGATTGTGGATATCGGGGGTGGTACAACAGAGATTGCCGTAATCGCCCTTTCAGGTATTGTTTGTGATCAATCTATCAGAGTAGCCGGAGATACCTTTACCAAAGATATTCTGGACTATATGAGAAGGCAACACAATCTGCTGATTGGAGAGCGTTCTGCAGAAAAGGTGAAAATTGCCATTGGTTCAGCCCTTACCGAGCTGGAAGAGCCACCGGAAGACTATGAAATTCGTGGTAGAGATTTGATGACGGGTATTCCTAAGGTCATCAAGATTTCTTATTCAGAAATTGCCTTTGCCCTCGATAAATCTGTATCTAAAATCGAGGAAGCTGTACTAAAGGCTCTTGAGATTTCGCCACCAGAACTTTCTGCTGATATTTATGATCGTGGTATTCACCTGACAGGTGGGGGCGCTATGCTCAAAGGGTTGGATAAGCGACTGGCACTTAAAACCAAGCTGCCGATTCATATTGCTGAAGATCCGTTAAGAGCTGTAGTAAGAGGTACCGGTGAGGCCCTGAAAAACATCAACTCATACCGTGCGGTCCTAATGACTTGATAATGGATGGGTCAGCTATTAGCCTTTTTATTTAAGTTCAGAGCATTCTTCACCTTTTTGGTGTTGGAAGTGCTATGTATCTGGCTGATTATCTCTAATAACAACTATCAGAAAACTGTCTTTATCAATACCGCCTCTGGTGTAGTAGGTTCAATTACCGAAAGCAGCGATGAGATTTCGGACTACTTTGAGCTAAACAAGGTAAATAAAGAACTGGCTGCTGAGAATGAGCGTTTGCGAGCACTGCTCCTGAATCAGAAGGTCTCTCCTGACACTTTGATTCGGCTGGAAATTGATTCCGATACCACAGATTCTATCCAGTACTTTCCCCGCTATGCTGAGGTAATAGATAATTCTGTTGCCGGAAGCCGAAACATTTTTATCATCAATAGAGGCAGCGATGACGGTATTACTCCGAACATGGGGGTGATCAACTCTCTCGGTGTTGTAGGTAAAATCAGATCTGTATCTTCAAAATATGCCACTGCTATTTCAGTACTCAATACCAGCAACGCCATTTCCGCCAGGCATAAGACATCCAATCGAATCGGAACAGTACAATGGGATGGGGTAGATCCGCAAAAGGCCAAATTGCTCTATATAACACGGGATGTGGTCTTACAAGTTGGAGATACGGTCATTACCTCCGGCTTCAATGCCATTTTTCCCAAAGCCATGACCATTGGTTTTGTTTCTGCCATTGAGCCCGACCCGAACCAACAGTATTGGGACATTGATGTTGACCTTTCTGTAGACTTTGGTGCACTCGAGTATGTTTATGTGATCGAGAATCGGTTTAAAGTAGAAAAAGACTCTCTCGTACAAAGCGATCCTCTTAACCAACAGTGAGCAGAAACTTTATCATATTGACCATCAGCCTTTTTGTGCTTATACCATTGCAGGTACTTGTGCTTGAGCATATAGCGCTGTTCAATCTGGGTTTTTGTTTTCTCTATTTACTCTTTATGCTCCTGCTCCCCGTAGAGCTGGGACATACCAAGGGGATGGGAATCGCCTTGATCATTGGATTGTTGGTAGATGTATTTGCAGCCACCATCGGCATTCATGCTGCAGCAACCGTACTTCTCATGTTTCTCAGGCCTATATGGCTGCGCATCATTATACCGCGCAGTGGCTTTGAGGTAAACGTGCTACCAAGCGTAGCAAATTATGGGCTTGCCTGGTTTATCGTATATGCCGGTCCCCTCATCATTCTACATACGCTCGCCTTCTTCTTTCTGGAGGCTGCCGGGTCAGGATTATTCTGGATAACTCTGTCAAAATCGGGGCTCACAGCTGTAATTTCGCTGGTTTTTATGATCGCGATACAGTATCTTTTCTATCCTAAAGGCAAAAGCTAAATGCTTCAAAACAGACGCTATATAATCCAGGGACTTTTCATTCTGATAGGAGTCGTTTTTCTCGTCAAATTATTTGCCCTGCAGGTCACGGATGACACCTACAAGTTCAGAGCTGAGCGCAATTCCCGCCTGCGAATAGTTGAGTTTCCTTTCAGAGGCCTGATCTATGACCGTAATAATGAGTTGCTGGTGTATAACGAGCCTATTTACGACTTGATGGTCATTCCACAGGATGTTTTTATAGAAGACACAACAAGGTTCTGTCAGCTTCTCAACATCAGCCATGAAGCTTTTGAGGAGAAAATATGGGCCGCCAAAAAATACCATCGAGCCAAACCTTCTCCCTTTCTCAAAAAAATCTCTCATACAGAGTACGCTGAAATCCAGGACGAACTTTATGCTTACAAGGGCTTCTATGCCAATCCAAGAACCGTAAGACGCTATTCCTCTTCGATTCTCGCCAATGAGGTCGGTTATATCGGAGAAATCAGTCAAAACCAGCTGGATAGAGATACCACCAGCTATTATCGCTCTGGTGACCATATCGGCCTTACAGGCCTTGAACAGTATTACGAACCAGAGCTAAGAGGGGAAAGAGGGGCAAAATATAAACTCATCAATGTAAACGGCATCCAAAAAGGAGTTTACAAAAACGGGGCATTGGATACCACCTCCATAGCAGGCAGAAATCTCATCACCACCATAGATCAGGAGCTTCAGAAATATGCCGAGTGGCTGATGGAAGGTAAAAGGGGAAGTATTGTAGCGATAGAGCCCTCAACAGGAGAAATCCTGGCTATGGTCTCAAGTCCCTCCTACGACCCTAACAAGCTGTCAGGAAGAGAGTTCAGTAATAACTATAAACTGATTGCCGCTGATACCAACAAACGCCTTTTCAACAGGGCCATTATGGCGAAGTACCCTCCCGGCTCCATTTTCAAAACCGTGCAGGCACTGGTAGGTCTCGATGCAGGAGTAATCAGAGCAGACGAACAGATTGTGTCCAAGGTAGAACGCATCGGAGATCATGCTGCCCTGGGGTCGTATGATGTGACAAAGGGCATAGAATGGTCCTCCAACAATTACTTTCACGAGGTAATGAGGAGGGTAGTAAACCAGGGAGATGATCCGAATTTGTTTAAAGACAGCAGAATAGGCATGGACAGATGGGCAGACGCTGTCCGCAAATTTGGCTTTGGTTCTCCACTGGGAATCGATATTGCCGGAGAAGAACCCGGACTTGTACCCGATGCCGATTACTACGATGCCATCTACCCTAAGCATAGCTGGGCCTATAGTACCGTTCAATCCCTTTGTATTGGTCAGGGCGAGCTGCTCGTCACCCCCATACAGGTCGCCAATCTGGCCGCGATTATTTCTAACCAGGGTTATTATATCAAACCACACCTGGTCAAGGGATTTGAAAAAGACGGAGCGGTTGAGATGATCGACTTTGAGAAGATATATCCTGGTAAGGGAAATGAATATTATCCTGCCATTATTGAAGGAATGGCCCGGGCTGCCAAGAGAACAGCCAGCCTCGCCAAAATTCCCGGAATAGAGATTGCAGGAAAGACCGGCACTGCCGAGAACGGGATCAAGGACGAAACCATTGACCATTCTGTTTTCATGGCGTTCGCACCAAAGGACAACCCAAAAATTGCCATCTCTGTCTATGTCGAAAATGCTGGCTGGGGTGGTTTGGCCTCAGGCATTACTGCCAGTTTGGTAATGGAAAAATTCATCAAGGGAGAGATTGATCACAGTGGTTGGTTTAAGCGGGAAGAGTACATCAGAAAGAGTGAATACCTGAAGGCCGTACAGAAAGGCAACGAAGAGGAGCAAGACAATTGAGAAATGAAGGCGGCATTGGTAACCTGGATTGGTCTGTAGTACTGATCTATCTTGTCCTGATTACATTAGGCTGGTTCAATATTTTTGCCGCTACCTATGACGATTCTGCGGCACGCAGCATCTTCGACCTAACCACCAACTCAGGAAAACAACTACTCTGGATAGGTACCTCCCTGGTGCTCATAGCCATCATTCTCATTGTAGATTTCCGAATCTATGAGTCCCTGGCCCCCATTCTCTATATAATCTTCATTCTTATGCTTATGGCCGTTCTGGTCTTTGGTAAAGAGACCAACGGTGCCAAGGCCTGGTTCGAGCTGGGGGCATTCAGGTTACAGCCTGCAGAACTTACAAAATTTGCTACTGCTCTGCTACTCGCTCGGTTTGTTTCAAGCTCTGGGGTCAAATTCAGCGATTTCAAAAGTCAGGTGAAAGCATTGGCCATCATGTTCGGCCCTGTAGCCCTGATCATGCTTCAACCAGATCTTGGTTCGGCTCTTATTTTCTTCTCATTTATGCTGGCGGTCTTCCGGGAGGGCTTTCCGCCTGTTTACCTTCTCGTGGGGCTCTCTGCAGCCATCATTGGCGTAATGACCATTATACTGCCTATAGAGACGATTATCATCGTGGTAGTAGCTGTTGGGATAGTCTGGGTGTTACTCACCTCCAGATCAGTGAAGAACATTCTGATAACCTTGATTCTTGTTGCCAGCAGTATTGGTTTCAGTTTTGGCTTTGGCTACGCTTTTGACGAGGTTTTGCCTGAGTATCAGCGAAACAGAATTCTGGTGATTTTTTACCCTGACTCCATTGACCCACAAAATGCTGGATTTAACCTGAATCAATCAAAAATTGCCATCGGCTCGGGTGGACTTACCGGTAAAGGTTTTCTGGAGGGAACACAAACCAAGGGAGGTTTTGTACCTGAGCAGAGCACTGACTTCATCTTCAGTACATTGGCAGAAGAACATGGCTGGCTGGGCAGTTTGATATTGATCACTCTCTTTATGCTACTGCTATCCCGAATTCTTGCCATAGCAGAAAGGCAAAAGTCACAGTTTTCCAGGGTTTATGCCTATAGTATAGCAGGCATTATCTTTTTCCATTTTACCATCAACATTGCAATGACCATGGGACTTTTTCCTGTAGTAGGCATTCCACTACCTTTCTTTAGCTATGGAGGTTCTTCCCTTTGGTCCTTTACCATTATGCTGTTCGTGCTTTTAAAAGTCGATATGCACAGAACACAGATCTTGACAAGAAATTAGTTGAACCTTCTTTCTATAAATTCAAAGAAAGCGGCTACTTCATCACTTTCCATATCCCAGGTTTCCCCGTACTTATAGCTTTTCACTTTAGCTTCATCCAGGTCAGTAGCCTCTTCTATATCCGCCAGGGCTTCACTCATTTTTTGTTTGTCCCCACTAAACAGTGAGTTGGTAAACATGATCCTCTCATTCAGGTTCAGGCTCGATTCCAGGCTCTGTCGGGTATTCTGCTTCAGCTTATCAGCCAGTGTCTGAACCTTACCATTTCCATTAAACCGGTCATTGATTGTGTCTGACTCTGCCTCTTCTTCTACCAAAGCCTTTACAGGTTCAGGTTGGGGCTTAACCTCAGGTTCTGGTTCAAGCTCGGGTTCCGGTTCAAAAACAGGCTCTTCAATGGCTTCTGGAATAATTTCATCTTCTTCTAGCTCATCCTCAATCTGATCAAAAAATGACTGTACCTCTTCCTCAAACAAGTCACTTGTGCTCGCACCGAAAACTTCAACAAATTCCTCAGGGCTTATCGGGGATTCAGCCTCAAAATCTGATTCAGCAACGTAACTCAGGCTCTTTAGCTTTTTAAAGGATGTCTTTCTGGTTTTAATGTACTTATTAGAAATGTTTCCCGATCGCGCCATTACCGACTGCACAAATGCCACTGGGTCAAAAGTAATCAGGACGGTTTCTTCGACTGCCCGCGCCAGCAAAGGCTCAATGTCCTTACGCTTTACACTGATGTAGCCGGACAACACATTCATAAAGGTTTTCAGCGCCTCTTTTACCTTCTCATGTTTAAAATCAAAATAAGGGCTCTTCAGGTTATTGGTTTCGTCCTGCCATTTTTCAAAGAGTATTTTTACCAAAAAGGCGTTCGCCTGTTTCGATTTGGTAAACTGCATCAAGCTGGCCCCATC
Organism: Roseivirga sp.; assembly: GCA_021404565.1. GTDB lineage: Bacteria > Bacteroidota > Bacteroidia > Cytophagales > Cyclobacteriaceae > Roseivirga. The sequence goes on from JAAWWF010000030.1 coordinate 153,428, forward strand.
TGCCCGGTCATTAGCATCATAAAACCTGTCGCAAATGGACCTGGATACTTTACTTGAAAAACCCCGGATAGAATCGTGCTTTAACTTGTAGCTCATGCCTTATTTCTTTTGATTTGTAAATTAAAAATTATGGCTAAGATCCTGATCAGAAACCTGAATAATAAAGTAGTTGCCAGTAAAGATAACTCTAAAACTATCCTGAATATTATTCACGAAAATCAGATAGATTGGATGCATGCCTGTGGAGCAAAAGGCAGATGCACTACTTGTAAGCTGATTGTGCATGAAGGACTGGAAAACCTTTCTCCTGTTAATGATCTGGAGCAAAAATTTGCAGACCTTGGTAAATTAAAGCCAAATGAGCGACTCGCCTGTCAGGCAACACTGCAGGCTGATATTTCGGTAAGTGTAGCCGAACAAAATAAATTTCCGCATATTGAGTATTCTGAGTAATGTTTTTAGAGCCCCAAAGCAAAATATCTAGAGAGCACACTGCTGGTTCCATTGAAGTAGTCTGTGGCTGTATGTTTTCGGGTAAAACCGAAGAACTCATCAGGCGCTTGAGAAGGGCTTCTATTGCCCGACAAAAAGTGGAAATTTTCAAGCCGGCTATTGACGTACGTTATGACGAAGAAGATGTGGTTTCTCACAACAAAACCGTCATACGATCTACCCCGGTTCAATTTGCCTCAGATATTATTCTTCTCTGCGGAGACAGCGATGTAGTAGGAGTTGATGAGGCTCAGTTCTTCGATGATCAGATTGTAGATGTATGCCGGAAGCTTGCCAACAATGGAAAGCGTGTGATTGTAGCCGGACTCGATATGGACTCAAATGGTAACCCGTTCGGACCAATGCCTCAGTTGTTGGCCATTGCTGAATTTGTTACGAAGCTTCATGCTATTTGCACCATAAGTGGCTCACTCGCTTCGTTTTCTTATCGACTCACGGATTCAGAAAAAACCGTAGAACTGGGTGAGCAGGACATTTATCAGGCACGTAATAGAAAATATTTCTACGAAGGCCTGGATGAAAAAAAAGAGAACGCAGAAACTTGAAAAGAATTACAGCATTGCTGTTTGTGGTATTGGGCACGCTCGCCTCCTTACCGGTTATGTCTCAGGGAGAAATACCCATTCTGACATGGCGTTCACACTTTTCATACAATCAGGTAAATGACATTACCCAATCTGCTGATCGCATTTATGCTGCAGCCCCAAACGGACTCTTCTATGTAGATTTGACAGATCTTTCCATCAACATACTTACTAAAAATGACGGGCTTTCTGATGTGAGCATTGGAGCCATCGGTCATTCTCCCAATACCGACCTGCTGGTGATTGGCTATACCAATGGTAATATTGACTTAATGAGGAGTAGCAGCATTACCAATATCAAGACTTTCAGAGATGCTTCACTGATAGGTGGCAAAACCTTTCACGACATTGCCTTCAACGATGGACTGGTCTATCTTTCCAGTGACCAGGGCATTTTAGTTATTGACCCTACGACCAACGAAATCACAGAGTCTTATCAAAATCTGGATGAAAATGGTGAGCGACTGGTTGTATTGGAGACCGCATTTTTTCAAAACCGAATCTATGCAGCCACCTCAAAAGGGATGCTCTCGGCAAGCCTCAGTGCAGATGTCAACCGGCAGGATTTTAATAATTGGGACAGACAGCTCACAAATCAAAACTTTACAGGAGTAGGCACCAACGGCACAGAGTTAATAGCTTCATCGGGTAACAACTTATTTCAACTTCTGGCTGATCAATGGACCTTCGCATTCAGGTTTGACCTTTCCATTGAAGATTTTCAGGCAACCACCAACAGCACCTTTGTCCTGACTGAAAATACGGTTTTTGAAATTAGGAATGGTGACATCAATACTTTCAGTAATCTGACTTCAAGCCAGAATACAGCCTCCAATCTCCTGCTCCACGGCACAGATCTATGGGTGGGAGACGACCTCAACGGGCTCACACGCTACAGAAGCTCAGTTGGTGAGTCTTTTCTTCCTAACGGACCTTCAAGTGATGATAGCTGGAGCCTGCACTCCCAAGGCAATGAGGTGCTGCTGGTACATGGCGGCTTTAGTGAGGATGCAAGAACTCTGGGCAGAACTGGCATACTTTCTTCCTTTACTATAGCCGATGGCTGGAAAAACACAGCATTAGAAGCCGATAACCGACAGCTTTTCGATTTGGTTGACTATCAAACCGCTGGCATCGAAAGCACCGACCCCATATACCTGGCATCTTTTGACCGGGGACTTGTTTCTATGTCATCAGATGGTGTTGAGGTAGTAAATGAAGTATCACCAGGCACTACCCTTAACGCAGTCAGCAGTTCAGTAAATATGACAGGCATTGCCCATGAAGAAGGAGCCATCTGGATGACCAATTATGGCTTTAACAGCTCGCTGCACCGCTGGGAAATAGCTACTGATACCTGGACCTCTTATAGATTGGCCAATAGCGGGGCACCCTACCCTCTCGACATATTCATCGCCCCCAATGGAGATAAGTGGCTGCCGGTTGACCCCGACAGAGGTGGCGGCATTCTGGTATTCAATGAGACTACAAACAGAGAACGATACCTGAATACCAATGGAGGCCAGGGGGGGCTGCCTGGTCGTGAGATAACCTCCCTTGTACTTGATGATGATTTCTTCATCTGGGTGGGCACCAGTAACGGTATTGCCTTCTTTCCTAATTTCGGGAGTGTCCTCGATGGTGGTTCTTTATCAGCCAGCGTTCCCATCTTCGAAAACCGGGTGTTGCTAAGGGATGAATTTATTACATCCATTGCGGTGGATCCGGGCAACAGAAAGTGGTTTGGCACTCAAACAAGTGGACTCTGGCTGTTTAGCGAAACAGGAGAAGAGCTTGTTTACAATTTTACAGTCGATAACAGTCCGCTTCCGTCAAATCAGATCATGTCCCTCACCATTGAGTCCACAAGCGGTGAAGTTTTTATTGGTACCGACAAGGGCACCGTCTCCTTTCGCAGCGATGCCACTGAAGGGACTGGTCAACACAGCAATGTCACCATCTCACCCAACCCTGTAACCATTAATAGCACGCGGGATGTGGTGATCAATGGATTAGTCAGTAATGCTTTGGTCAAAATCACGGATGTATCAGGAAAACTGGTAAGGGAAATAAGAGCCCAGGGCAGCACTGCCCTCTGGAACAGCAGAGACTATAATGGACAACGCGTGCAGACCGGTGTCTACCTCGTTTTTTCATCCAATGGAGATGGTACCGAAACCTTTGTTGGAAAAATTGCAGTGATCTGATGATTCATCATAGCCGTGGCATCGTTCTGAACTATATCAAATTCCGGGAATCTTCTATTATCGTTCGAATATTCACTGAGGCCTTCGGCATGCAAAGCTATATCGTTAATGGTGCCAGAAGTGCCCGATCAAGAGGTAAAATAGCCCTGTATCAGCCCTTAACACTTCTGGACATGGTAGTCTATCATAAGCCCGCCAAAGACATACAACGGATTTCTGAAGCCAGGTGTAGCTTTCCTTTTACCAGTATTCCTTTTCATCCTGTAAAAACCGGCATTAGCATTTTTATTACCGAAGTACTGACCAAGCTTCTACGTGAAGAAGCTGAAAACAAAGACCTCTTCAGCTTCATGTTTAACGCCATTCAGGTATTCGACCACCTGAAAGAGGGCGTGAATAATTTCCATCTCCAGTTTCTGCTGAAAGCCAGTGCCTACCTGGGCTTCAAACCTGATTCGGCCAATGACTTTTTACTTCAACTATCGGACTATGGATTGCACCTTACCACTGAGGACAAAGAGCGCAAAATCATAGACGAGTTTTTATCACAACCCCTTGGCGATCCTTTGAGAATCTCCAGTACCTTTCGTAGGGAGTTATTAAGCCATATTCTCCGCTTCTATCAGCTTCATACCGATGCACTTAGGGAAGTCAAATCACTCGAAGTGCTGAAAGAGGTGCTGTCATAAGGACTGAAATCATATATTTATTAAATTTGAATAACCTTCAAGTCCAATATCATGAGTGAAAGACTTTTCGATGAAATCCCTTCATTAGACCTTGCAGACTTCACAAGTGGAGATCCGCAAAAAAAACAAGCATTTGTAGACGCACTGGGTGAGGCCTATAACAACATTGGTTTTGTAGCCATAAAGAACCATGGCTTGACCGATGAACAAACAGCCCATTTATATGACACCATCCAGAAGTTTTTCTCTTTGTCGGATGAAGTGAAAACCAGGTATGAAATCCCCGAGCTTGCGGGTCAGCGTGGATATATTGGTAAAGGAAAGGAACATGCCAAAGGCCGAACTACCGGTGACCTTAAGGAGTTTTACCATGTAGGTCAGCATGTAATCGATAATGACCCTATTAGAGATCAATACCCTGACAATATCTGGCCGGAAGAATTACCGGCACTTGAACAGATAGGTCTAAAGGTTTACAAAACTTTGGAAAGTGCGGGTATCAAAATGCTTCAGGCAATCGCCCTGTACCTGGGACTTGACGAACATTATTTTGACAATAAGGTGCACAACGGCAATAGTATTTTAAGGCCTATCCACTACTTCCCTATTGAGAACCCTGAAGCTGTGCCTGCCGATGCCGTAAGAGCTGCCGAGCATGGAGACATCAACCTCATCACACTTCTTATGGGTGCCAGTGCCGATGGGCTTCAGGTATTGCGAAAGGACAACAAATGGATATCAATTACCGCCCTGCCCGATCAGGTAGTGGTAAACGTGGGTGATATGCTGCAAAGACTCACCAACAACAAACTGAAATCGACCATTCACCGTGTGGTAAACCCACCACGTGAGCTTATGAAAACATCGCGTTATAGTATTCCATTTTTTATGCACCCACGCTCGGAAATGGATTTGAGCTGTTTGGAAAACTGTATTGATGGCGATAATCCAAAACAGTATGATGACATCACAGCCGGTGAATTTCTCAATCAGAGACTCGCAGAGATTGGATTAAAGAAGTAGACAGGTGCAAAGCCCTATACTTTGATCAAGAAAATCAGATATTACATTTTCCTCCGGGATGTCTTGCTTTTGGCTGTCAGTGCCTTTGGCGGACCTCAGGCCCATTTTGCCATGCTAATCAAGATTATGGTAAAGAAAAGGGGATATCTTACAGAGGAAGAGCTTATCGAGCTCAATGCCCTCTGCCAGGTACTACCGGGGCCTACTTCTACACAGACCATCACTGCTATCGGTTTCCGAATAGGAGGAGCCAATCTGGCCTATCTTACTCTTTTGGTATGGATACTGCCTGCAGTGACCATTATGACGCTGGCGGGGATTCTGATTAACAATTATCAGGCGAAAAACTTCAGCCTGGAATTTACCCGCTTTATCCAGCCAATGGCCGTAGGGTTTGTGAGCTATGGTGCTTATATCATAACCTCCAAGGTAATTAAAAGTAAAACGGCCATGGGCTTAATGATGCTCTCGGCCATTGTTACCTATTTTATTACCAAGCCCATAGCCCTCCCTTTAGTTTTCATTTTTGCGGGTTGCATTACAGCCTTTAAATACAAAAAACACGCCCCTGAAGAGAAGCAAAAGATCAAGATAAAGTGGGGCAACTTCACCCTCTGGGGGCTTGTGCTGGTAGCAGCGGCTTTATTAGGTGCTTTTACGCAAGATCGTATCGTACTGCTTTTCGAGAACTTTTACCGGAATGGAAGTCTGATATTCGGAGGAGGCCAGGTACTTATTCCCTTCCTGAATACAGAGTTTGTAGAGTTTAAAGGCTACCTCAGCTCTGAGGAGTTTCTTTCGGGTTTCGGTATGGTTCAAGCTGTACCGGGTCCGGTGTTCTCATTCAGTTCTTTTATAGGCTCTTTGTCCGTGCGCGACATGGGCCTGGGTGCCCAGATTCTGGGTGGATTCGTATCTGCCATAGGTATATTTCTTCCCGGTACATTCCTCATCTTCTTTGTAATCCGGTTTTGGGAAGACCTGAAGCGTTATCGCGTGGTCAGAGCCTCTTTGGAAGGTGTAAATGCTGCCAGTGCCGGCATGGTGGTGGCCTCTGCTTTTGTGCTTTTTCAGCCTATTGAAAACAACGTTCTGAATGTATCTGTGGTCATCGGAACTTTTCTCCTGCTTACTTACACCAAAATACCTGCACCCTTCATTATTTTGGCTGGCTTGCTTGCTGGCTTTCTCATCACCTAAAACTAAGCGTAACTTTTTCGGGATCGGCCTCCAATACTGCCTCTTCACCACATACCAGGGTCAGGTTATGACTTTCGTGTCCGGTCGGAAAACCATATACCACCGGACAGCCAAGCTTATCGAAGTGAGATTCCAACACCTCAATAGTCGAGTAACCGAAAGTATCGTTGTGATCTTTCATACTCGAAAAATCACCAATGATCACTCCTCGCAGGTTATCAAGTTTGTCAGCACGCCTCAACTGCACCAGCATACGGTCCAAATGGTAGATATACTCCCCCACCTCTTCCAAAAAGAGTATTTTTCCTTCAGTCTCAATTTCTGAAGAGGTGCCGATTGAGTTACAGATCATAGTCAGGTTACCACCAATAAGCTTGCCCTCAGCTTTCCCCGGCTTATTTTCTTTCCTGGCTTTAATCTCATAAGTCAATGACTCGCCCATCAGTGCCTTTCTCAATGACTCATCAGACCTGGTGTCCCTATACAAAGAAGCGACCATAGGACTATGCATTGATGCCAGCCCCAGGTTATCTAGACAACAAAGAAGGCTGGTGATATCACTAAATCCACATATCCATTTCGGCCGAATCAGAAGCTTATCAAAATCAAGGTGATCCAGAATACGCGTAGTGCCATAACCACCTCTGGCCATAATCACAGCCTTTACTTCAGGGTGGTCAATAGCCCATTGTACATCGGCAAGCCTCTCTTCGTCAGTGCCGGCAAACAGGTTGTGCTGCTTCTCAGCATTCTTTCCTATTACCGGAACGAGCCCCCAGGACTCGAGTACCTCAAGCCCCGCTGTCATATCTGATTGCAGTCTTTTAGCCGGGTTTACTACAGCTACCTTGTCACCTTTTTTGAGGAATTCGGGAATAATCATGGCCTAAAATAAAAAAACCTCTTCGTTAGAAGAGGTCTTAGTAATGCGATTAATCAATTTCTCTTAGTTCTCGTTGTTATTGGCAGTAGCTGCAGGAGCTCCGCCAGCATTTGCATCCGTAGGCATTGGTACACCCAGCTTGGCAAATACAGCTTCGGTAATATTGTCTTCGTCATTAGCGGCCAAAACAATACCTCCACCACCGGCAATTTGAGCGTTAAGGATCATGGCATATCCCTTTTCTTTTCTCACCTCATCAATGGCGTTTTGAACCTTCTGATAAACAGGGTTCAGCAAGGCGGCCTGCTTATTACCATAGGCCTGCTGTACCTGTACAGAAAAAGCTTCGAGGTCAGAGTTCATTTTACGAATCTCATTCTCACGCTCCTGCAATACCAGTTGAACAGCGTTAGGGTCTTGCGCCATAGCCTGTAGTTGCTGAATTTTTGTGTTGATTTCAGTTCTTTTTCCATTCACCTGGCTTCCCAACTGCTTTTCAAAGGTCTCCAGCTCAGAATTGATACCTGTCATTTCAGGCATGTTAAAAACGATCGCGTCTATGTTGGTATAGCCGATCTTAAAATCCTGTCCCATTACAGCTACGGTAGTCATTAGCATAGCTGCCATTACAAATAATTTACGACTCATGATTTCTACTCTTAAATTTTAATGTTCTAGTTTTCTTTTTCAAGTAATCCCAATTCCTCCAATACATATTCAGTATAGTCATGCACCGGATTGGAGTAAATGATTCCCACATCTGCGGCCTTATCAAAAATGTAGTCTAATCCTCTTTTTTTAGCGACTACTTCCACAGCCTCCCAGAGCTTCTGCTGAAGCGGTCTGAGCAACTCTTCTTGCTTTTTGAAAAAAAGTCCGTCAAATGCAAAAAGCTGCGACTGTTTTTCCAGAGCCTCTTGCTCCTTCTTGTCAATCTCGGCCTGACGCTCTTTTTTCATCTCTGAAGTAAAGGCCACCTGCTCCAATCTGAACTTAGATCGCATCTTCTCTACTTCACTTAACAAACTCCGTACCTCTTTTTGATAGTCCTTTGCTAATTGATCGATTTCGGCTTGCTTCTCAGCATACTCCGGCATCTTATTCAGAACATAATCCGAATCAATGTGCCCGAACTTTTGAGCAAGCGCGAAGTTAGATATTAATAATAATAATGCTATGGCGTTCAGAATTTTATACATGTTGATCAGCGTAATTGTTGCCCGATCGTAAAGTGTACCTGAGATCCACTGGTAATACCAAGAGCTGTATTTGAATCAAATCCATAGGCCCAATCAATACCCAAAAGTCCAAATGCCGGTAAGAAGATTCTCGCTCCAAACCCAGCCGACCTGAAGAGGTCTCTTGGTGAATATTGCGAATAGTCATTCCAGGCATTACCAGCTTCAGCGAACGCCTGCACATAAATGGTAGACGTAGGAGCCAGTGAGATAGGGTATCTCAATTCTGCTACAAACTTGTTAAAAATCAAGCCTCCCCTGAAACCAGAGACCGGGTCGATCGGCACGATACTATTATCGTCATACCCTCTCAACGCCACAATGTCCTGTCCAATTATAAAATTATTGGCACCATTTAAACCATTACCCCCCAGAAAGAATCTTTCGAACGGTCCTGTATCTGTTCTGTCGCCATAGCTACCAATGAAGCCCAGATGTGCTCTGGCATTGATCACAAACTTCTTAGGTAATGGAATAAAGAAGGAAGCATCCATAATCCATTTGTGATACTCAATCCACTTGTAGCGCTCGGCAGTACTTAAATCTGACCTCTCAAACTTATCCTTGTCAAAAAGCGATACCGGAGGTGTGAGGTTTACATTCAAAGTAAACTGAGAACCATATCTCGGAAACTGGGGATTGTCAATGTTACTTCGTGAGATGATAGTATTAAAGGTCAAGCTGTTCGCATCGCCCGTAGAAAAACCGAGGGTCTGACCAAAATTGAATACCTGATAATACTGATAAGAGATGTTATTGGATATCTGGAAATAGTCATCCGGCCATCTTAACTTTCTACCCAAACCAATTGTAAAACCACTGGCTTTCAAAAAGCCATTCAGGTCATTTGTAAAAATATCAATACTTCTGTTTACGGTCCGGTTAACACTGATAGTAAAGTTGTTTGGCCTTCTTCCTCCCAACCAGGGTTCAGAAAAAATCAGGTTATAACTCTGGAATCTTCTACCATTAGACTGAATCTGCAGAGACAGTCTCTGACCATCTCCCGAAGGATAAGGCCTCCATTTACTCCAGTCACCAATATTTTTAACAGAGAAATTGTTCAGTGACAAACCTACAGTACCGACAAAACCAAAAGGTCCACCAAAACCACCTGACAACTGAATTTGATCTGATGACTTTTCAACGAGCTCAAACTCTATATCTACAGTACCATCGGCCAGATTCGGGATTGGTCTTGGATTGATTTGCTCAGGGTCGAAGAAACCTAGCTGAGCCAATTCTCTTGTAGTCCGGATCAGCGCCTTCCTGCTGAATTTCTGCCCGGGTAATGTTCTGATTTCCCGCAGTACCACGTGGTCGCTGGTACGATCATTCCCTTTCAGGATAATTCTTTTAATCGTGGCTTGCTCACCTTCATTGAGCCTCATTTCCAAATCAATGGAATCATTCTCGGCTCTTACCTCTACTACATCCAGCCGGAAGAAAAGGTAGCCATCATCCATATACAGAGAATTAATGTCATCTCCGCCTTCACCATCGAACTGCGTTCTCTGGCTTATTTTCTCCTGGTTATAAACATCTCCCTTTTTGATCCCCAGCCTGGTCGTAAGCTCTTCATCAGTGTATTTAAGGTTCCCCACCCAGTCAATATTTCTGACGTAATACTTGTTTCCTTCATCTACCTTCACATTTACATTGATGAAATCATCATTGATGCTGAAGATACTATCACTGACCACGGCTGCATCTCTGTAACCCTTGGAATTATAAAAGTCTATGAGCGTTCCCTTATCGTCATTGAAGTCGTTGCGGATGAATTTGGAAGACTGAAGAAAGTTTAGCTTGACATTACTGCTCAAAAATTCTTTCAGATCCCGTTTAGATACCGAATAAGACGAGTCTACATAATTCCGTATAGACTTGGGGTTGGTTTTGAATACCTGGTCGAAAAGTGCAGAAATCAACCAAAACCTGGGTTTTTCATGCGTGTTCTTTAATGTTTTCTTCAGTCTTGAATTCGAAAAGGTATCATTCCCGTCAAAGCTGATCTTGTTGATCTTTACCTTTGATTTTTTATCCACGACAAATTTGAGACGAACACCATCATTCACCAATGTATCAGAGTCCTGAACGGTCTTAACTTTCGTGTTGAGATAACCTTTTTCAACAAAGAACTTATTTATCAAAAGCTCGGTATTCTTGATCAGCGGGGCACTTGCCACCTTACCGATAATTCCTACCTGATCTTTGATTTCCGATGACTGCGTATTGGTAACGCCTTCAATATCAAAATCGAGAATCCTCGGTCGCTCTGTTAGTTTCACTTCCAAAAAGGCACGATCTCCCTCTATTTTTGTAAGCCAAAACTCAACATCAGCGATAATTCCCTGTTTCCAAAGTCTTTTAATAGCTTCAGAAATTTCACGACCAGGTATCGGGATTTTATCGCCCACCTTTATGCCTGTAAAAGACACCAAAGCCCTTTCTTCCAGCACTTTTAGCCCGGAAAATTTAATGTCGGCAATCTCAAATACCTTTGGGTTAGTATAGTCTATTTGCACGCCTTGCCCTGCGTTCACCCCATACCTTACCTGTCCTTCCGCGAGGCGGACGACACACAAAGCAATTCCCAGTACAATGAATAATTTCCTCATTCCAACTCTATGTATTTACCTGCTCACTTATTTTACCAAAACGCCTTTCCCGCTGTTGGTAGGCGACAATGGCTTCGTATAAATGCTGTTTCCTGAAATCGGGCCACAGTGTATCTGTAATGAAAAACTCAGTGTAAGCCATCTGCCAAAGCAGAAAATTACTAATGCGTTGTTCACCACTTGTTCTTATCAACAACTCAGGATCAGGAATACCTGAAGTGTCCAGATAACTTTCAAAAAGATTCTGATCCACCTCATCTATATTCAGTTCACCATTCTGTTGTTTTTTCAGCAAAGCCTTAACGGCATTCACGATATCCCATCGACCACTATAGCTTAGTGCCAACACCAGCTTCATTCGCTTGTTATTGGCTGTCTTTTCTATAGCTTCTGCCAGTTCTCGCTGTGCTTTCACCGGCAGGCTCTTGGTATCCCCTATAGTCGTAAGGCTGATATCATTGTCCATCAATGTTTTAACCTCAGAACTAATAGTCGAAACCAGCAGTTGCATAAGTGCATTCACCTCCGCTTTGGGTCTGTTCCAGTTCTCAGTAGAGAAAGCATATAAAGTCAGGAATTTAACACCCAATTCTGCACAACCTTCCGTCACATCACGCACGGCCTTGATCGCATGTTTGTGACCAAAAACGCGTGCAGCGCCCTTGCCCTTGGCCCAACGGCCATTGCCATCCATGATCACCGCGATGTGTTCGGGGAGTTTTTTTGAGTCGATTCTTTCCTTCATTTTGACAGCTTCGCGCAAAACAACCGCGAATGTACAAAAATGCTTCTGGTTTTTAAACCATAACCGATTCTTTAAGAGGGACTATTTCGACCAGGGTTTGAAACAAACTATTCTGTAGAAAGTATAGCTCAATGAAAAACCAGTGAAAAACATCCAGTCATCATCATTGGGGTTACCACCACGATAGTCCTTAATATTGGGAGTAGCAGCCGATACATTGTCCAACAGATCCGAATTGGTTTTGATAGCTGAAGTGCTTACGCCAAGAGTCCACCTTCTGTTAAGCTTGTATTTGATACCTACACCTACCGGGAGTCTCAAATTGACCGTCTGATCGTAGTTCTGACCAAAATTGTCCGTGCCTTCAAAACGGTAAAGTCCGAGGCCAAAGAAAACATAAGGTGTCCAGTATTGCTGCAACTTCTCATCCCTATAATCGAGAAAATGATATTCAAAGAGTAAATCTGCATTCACAAAATTACCTTCGAAAGAAGCTCGCCTATTTGCTGAAAATACGTCAAATGCTTCGTCATCTCTACCTTTGATCTGGCCTACGCCAAGACTCCATCTCAGACTGAGCGCCTGATCAACATGCTTTCTGACAAAGAATTGAACACCTGGCCTGTTGTTTCCGGGATCGTAAGATCTTGTTACATCTCCCAGGTAGTTATATCCTCCTAGTTCAAAACCAATTTCGGAGTTTTGGGCCTCCGTGGTCTTTGTTAAAACCATCAGAGCAACCACGATCAACCACTTACTCACAGCACCAATACGTGCTCGTTTATCCGTACGATATGATTGCAAGCTAGATAACATCTCTATGACATCTGGCTGATTGCCAGTTAAATATTGTTAATTCAATTCCTCGCATCTACTCCCCAATTTAGCTTATGCCTAAGCGTGTCAAAATAGGTCATCTTTTTAAACTGTACCAGTTTAGCCTCAAATGACTCTCTTTTAACGGATAATTCTACTTTATCGTCTATACTATTTGATCTGGAATCGAGCGAAGCCATAAATTGACGTGAACGCCCTTCCACTTCAAAGGTAATAGTACTTTTGTCAGAAACTATAATGGGTCTCACATTCAGATTGTGCGGGCTCACCGGAGTAATGATGAAATTCTTGAGCTTAGGGTCTACCAAGGGTCCTCCGCAACTAAGTGAGTACCCAGTAGAACCGGTAGGTGTAGAGACAATCAAACCATCTGCCCAATAAGCATTAAGGTAATCTCCGTCTACATAGGTGTGCACCAAAATCATAGAAGAAGTTTCCTTTTTTACTATAGTGAACTCGTTAAGACCGAAGTTAAAGGGTTCAAAAAGACCTATATTGGAATCTACATGAATCAGTGATCTTGATTCTATGGAATAAGCATCTTCATACAACATTTCGACAGCTTCTTCTATTTGGTCTTTGGGGGTAGTTGCTAAAAACCCCAGCCTGCCCAGGTTGATTCCGATGATTGGTGTTTCATAAGCGCCTGTATATGTAATGGTATCCAGCATAGTGCCATCTCCGCCCATGCTCAGAATAAAATCTAATGCTGAAAGATCATCTCCATGATCAAACACCTCCATACCAGAAGTATCTATAGCTGAATTAACAAGCCTTGATTTAAAATCGCGACTTATGGTCAGCGCTACCTCGCGTTTCTTCAATACCTCTACAAGGTCACTCACACAAGAGAGCGCCTCTTTGGAAGTGCTTTTTCCGTGTAGGGCAATTTTCATAAATGAGAGAATTAAATGTCGAGATACTTCATCAGCATATCGTATCGCTCCTGATCGTTGGATTTGGATTCTACTTCCTGAAAACGCCCGATAATTTTATAACCGAAACGCTCCATAGTAGCGGTGATATGAGAGAGTTCCATTTTATTGATCTTGAGTGTCACCCTGATCTTGGCCGAATCAGTATGATCGCTCGTAAGGCAGCTGCTAAGGATTCGAGCATTCTCTCCCTCCACAATTCTGCTAATCTCAGCAAGTGAGTAATCTCTGTGATTCATAGAAATAACCAGAATAGCACCCGTTTCCTGTACAGCGGTGCTTTGCGCAAAAGCCGCTATGGTATCTTCAATAGGTACGACACCAGAAAAACCACCTTTTTCATTCAGTACGGCCACCATCTGAATTTCATACTCAGAAGCCATCTTAATGATATCATAGAAATGCTGATGTTCGTATATAAACCCCCTTTCAGCGAAGAGGTCATATTGGCTCACGAGACGGGTTTTATCGTTTTCCTCGAGAATAATATCTTCTGAGAGAAACCCAAGGAATCTACCTTTTTCCACCACAGGTAGCTGATTGGTCCGCAACTCTTCCATCCAAACAATAGCCTTATGGCCATCATCGGTTAGTTTAAGAGGGGGGATCATATGATTAATCAGCTCCAGTGCTATCATGCAACTTTCTGTTCGTCCAGAAATTCTTTTAAGATAACGTTAAAACGATCAGGGTGTTCCATCATAGGTGCATGACAGCACTTATCTATAAAGCGTAATGTAGTATCAGGCATCAGCCTGTCAAACTCATGCGCTACCATGGGCGGGGTAATGGTATCGTTAAGGCCCCAAATGAGCAAAGTAGGTACTTTTATGTTAGGTATCTCCTTAGACATATTATGACGCTGTGCCGATTTTGCAATCGCTACAATTCTCATACACTTGGGAATACTCTTTGTCGTCTCAAATACTTCCTGAATATATTCCGGAGTTGCCGTGTTTTTATCATAGAAGGTGTATTCTACACGCTCTTTTATATAGTCGTAGCTTCCTCTACGTGGAAAACTGCCACCCATAGAGTTTTCAAACAGGCCTGAGCTGCCGGTAAGGATAAGCCCATTGACTTTATCAGGATTAGCCAGCGTATAGATCAGGCCCACATGACCGCCAAGAGAGTTGCCCATAAGCTTCATATTGGTAAGCCCCATCATGGCCACAAAACCCTCTACATGCTTAACCAAACCGTCAAGACCTGCCTGTCTGATCGGCATTTCATAGATAGGTAGCATAGGAATCATAACACGATATTCTGTGGAGAATTTCTCTACCACACTCTCCCAGTTGCTTAGTGCTCCGAATAACCCATGGAGTAATACCAGCACCTCACCTTCACCCTCATCTATATAGTCGTATCCTTGCTTTTCTTTAACCTGTAACGCCATTCTTATTTTTAAAAATTAACACGAAGCTATTAAACAATATTTGAAAAACTAGCCCAATTTTTCAGCATCTCCAAACCATACTCGGTCAAAACTGCCTCCGGATGAAATTGAATTCCACATAATTTACCCCCTTTACTTTCAAAGGCCATCAGCTCATTTGTGCTGGTAAAAGCCACCGGTTTGATTGCTTCCGGCAGGTTTTTAAGCACCAGCGAATGATACCTTACAACCTCAATTCCCGGTGGGATCCCCTTAAATAATATGCCTTCTGAAGTTTTTACCTCGGACAACTTTCCGTGCATCGGGTAAGCCGCCTTTTCAAGGCTCGCACCAAGGTATGTTCCTATAGCCTGGTGCCCCAGACAAATACCCAGTATGGGTAATTTGCCATCGTAGTGAGCTATAACATCCATTAGATTTCCTGCAGCAGAAGGCCTTTCGGGCCCTGGAGAAAGCACTACCCCGGTATAAGAGTGAGATACGATCTCTTCCAGAGCATCATTATTCCGGAACACTTTCACAGAGACCCCCAACTGATTGAAATAGTCTACCAGATTGTAGGTAAAGGAATCGAAATTATCGAGTAACAGAATCACTTAAACAGGAGAAATCAATTCTTTTATTGACTCTAGCATTTCCTCGGCAAAGGGGAGCACTACAGATATTGAACTAATCAGATTGGGGCCCAACTCTGCCAGATACGGATAGAGCACCAGGTCCTCATCCTGACCGGGCAATACTATCCCAAAGTTCTGGGTAAGCCATAATACCAGACTCAAACCAATGGCCCACTTTGCCAACCCCACAATGGCTCCGGCAAATTTATCAACGCCTCCCAACAGGGTCATGTCCATTACTTTCTTAACGGCCTTACCCACCAGGTTTACGAGCAATAGAATAGCCAGAAAGATGATTAGAAATGATATAAAGGGAAGCAAGTGATCAAAATCCTCAAAGTAACCATCGAGGTAAGTCATGCCCAATTCCATTAACTTGAAACCACCGATGATACCCAGAACAAAAGCGAGAATACCTACAATCTCTAATAACAGGCCCTTGCGAAAACCCATAACCGCCCCAAAAATGAGTGGCACCAATAATATGATATCGAGGGTCTTCAAATATTATTGAGTGAGTAATTGTCTTACAATGCCCGAGATGGTCTTACCGTCTGACTGCCCGGCCAGCGCCTTAGTGGCAGCCCCCATCACCTTACCCATATCCTGCGGACCTGAAGCACCTAGCTGAGCAATTACGCCCTTTACTACCTCAGCTACTTCCTCTAAAGAAAGTTGTTTTGGTAAATACTTCTCAATCACGGCTACTTCTTCCATTTCCACGGCACATAAATCCTCTCTCCCCTGCTCTTTATAAATCTGAGCTGAGTCTCTTCTCTGCTTCACTGCCTTCATCAACATTTTGTTTTCAGCATCCTCAGTAAGTTCTCCCGAACTTCCCTTTTCCGTCTCGGCCAAAAGAATCATAGACTTCACGGCACGCAGTGCTTTTAGCTCATCTTTCTGCCTTGCCAGCATGGCCTTCTTAATATCAGATTCAATCTGTTGTTTTAAACTCATTGGAAATATTTTCGATTTCTTAAATCACTAACTTGCGCGCAAAGTTATGCATTTAAAAGGTTTTGAATGACGAGACTAAGTGTGAACATAAATAAAGTAGCTACTTTAAGAAACGCACGGGGTGGAAATAACCCCGATGTGGTAAAGGTAGCACTGGACGCAGAGCGGTTTGGAGCAGAAGGAATCACCATCCATCCACGGCCTGATGAAAGACATATCACTACAGCGGACGTTTACGATCTGAAAGAGGTGGTCACCACTGAATTTAACATAGAGGGCTACCCCGATGAGCGCTTTATGAGAATAGTCAGTGAAGTGAAGCCAGATCAGGCAACACTCGTACCTGATCCTCCCCATGTACTCACAAGCAATGCCGGGTGGGATACTCACGAACATGCTGATTTTCTGAGAGATACTATTGCACAGCTAAAAGAACTGGGTATTCGGACTTCGATCTTTGCCGAACCAGACGAGTCCATTATAGAAGGCGCTGCCCTGGTGGAAACCGATCGAATCGAACTCTACACCGAAATGTATGCAACAGGTTACCTTAATCACCCAAAAACTGCGGTAGCCAACTACGTGCAGGCAGCCAATAAAGCAAAAGAGCTGGGGCTGGGAATCAATGCCGGACATGACCTGGATCTAAAAAACTTAAAATACCTGAAGGAGCAGATACCTCACCTGGATGAGGTGTCTATCGGACACGCCTTATTCTGCGATGCCCTGTACCTTGGGCTGGAAAACACCATTCAACTTTACCTTAGAGAACTGCGATAAATGCAAGATTTATATTTCCGGGAATTGGGAGAAGGCCAACCTCTTATTGTACTCCACGGCTTGTTTGGCTCATCCGACAACTGGTTAACTCTTGGCAAAAGATTTGCCGAGGATTTCAAGGTCTATATCATTGATCAACGAAATCATGGACAGTCCTTTCATTCAGATGAGTTCAGCTATGAATCCATGGCAGCCGACCTTCAACAATTCATCCACTCGAAAAATATTGAACGTCCTCATGTACTGGGACACTCCATGGGAGGTAAAACAGCAATGACCTTTGCCACTACCCATCCTGAAATTGTAGATAAACTTATTGTGGCAGATATTGGTCCTCAGTCTTACCCTGTTCACCATTCTACTATTCTTAAAGGACTCTTTTCTATCGATTTGCAAAACACAAAATCCAGAAGAGAAGCGGATGAGCAACTTACCGGCTATATTCCGGAAATAGGTATAAGACAGTTCTTGCTGAAAAACCTGACACGGTCCGGTAGTAGCTTTGCATGGAAGATCAATCTGCCTGTTATCGCACAGCAAATAGAGCAAATAGGTAAAGGCTTGAATCAAAACACCAGTTATGACAAATCAGCGCTTTTCGTAAGAGGTGAAAAATCCGATTACATCAAGGATTCAGATGTCAACCTGATTCATAGCATATTCACCAATTGTCAGCTCGAAACGATTGCCGGGGCCGGTCATTGGCTTCATGCCGAAAAGCCACAGGAGTTCTATGATATTACCATAAACTATCTCAAATCATGAGTGGTAAATTACTAATGATTCCTACTGTAATTGCCGAAAACACACAAGAGGTGTCCATCAGCCAGGGAGCTAAAAATGCAATTCTAGCCTGTGACTTCTTTTTTGTTGAGAATTTAAGAACCGCCAGAAGATACATCAGCTCTTTGAAACTGGGGCTGACAATAGAAGATCTGACATTCGAAATACTGGACAAGAAAACATCATTCGAAGATTGTTTCGAGCTTATTCAACCTCTGATGGAGGGAAAAACTGCCGGGGTTATTTCAGAGTCAGGATGCCCTGGTGTAGCAGATCCCGGAGCGAAACTGGTACATATGGCACATCAGTTCGGAGTTCAGGTGATTCCTTATGTGGGGCCCTCCTCAATCCTAATGGCATTGATGGCCAGTGGATTCAATGGTCAGTCCTTTACATTTCACGGCTATTTACCCATTGATAAAAAAGCGCGCCAGCAGAGCATCAGGAGCCTGGAGAAAGAATCTTTCGAAAAGAACCGTACTCAAATCTTTATGGACACCCCATATCGCAACGAGCAATTATTGAGAGACATACTCAAAACGGCCCGTAAGGACACCTTTTTATGCATAGCCAAAGACATTACCGGTAAAAACGAACACATCCTGACAAAGCCTGTAGGTAAATGGAGTGTAGGCGATATGACACTTCAAAAATCACCAACAATATTTCTCATTTATAGTCAATAACAGAATTACAACAAACCTTTTCATATTGTTGCGATTCCTCTATTTTTGTGCCCTTCAAGAAATTTAATTAAAAGTATGGCCTATTTATTCACCTCAGAATCTGTATCTGAAGGACATCCTGATAAAGTATCTGACCAGATTTCAGACGCCCTTATCGACAACTTCCTGGCTTTCGATCCCGATTCAAAAGTTGCCTGCGAAACGCTGGTGACTACCGGACAAGTGGTACTGGCAGGAGAGGTTAAGTCTAACACCTATCTGGACGTTCAAAGAATCGCCAGAGATGTAATTGAAAAAATAGGATATACTAAAGCTGAGTATCAGTTCGACAGTAAGTCTTGCGGTGTACTATCTGCTATTCACGAACAATCTGATGACATCAACAGAGGTGTAGACAGAGAGAATAAGGAAGAGCAAGGCGCTGGTGATCAGGGAATGATGTTTGGCTATGCCACCAAAGAAACTGACAATTACATGCCGCTGGCGCTGGACCTGTCACATAAGATACTGATAGAACTGGCTACCCTAAGAAGAGAGCACAAAGACATTCTCTATTTACGACCAGATGCAAAATCTCAGGTAACCATTGAATACTCTGATGATAATGTACCTCAAAGAATCGAAGCCATTGTCGTCTCTACACAGCACGATGATTTTGATGGGGACGATGCGGTAATGCTGAACAAAATCAGAGAAGATATTATCAACATTCTGATCCCAAGAGTAAAAGCCTCTCTTCCTGCACATATTCAGGCATTATTCAATGATGACATCAAGTATCACATCAACCCTACAGGGAAATTTGTGATTGGAGGACCTCACGGTGACACAGGCCTTACCGGGCGTAAGATCATTGTGGATACCTATGGTGGTAAAGGAGCACACGGTGGTGGAGCATTTTCTGGCAAAGACCCATCTAAAGTGGATCGTTCCGCTGCCTATGCTACGCGTCACATAGCCAAAAACCTGGTTGCTGCCGGGGTTGCAGACGAGGTATTGGTTCAGGTTTCTTACGCAATCGGAGTTGTAGAACCAATGGGTATTTATGTCACCACTTATGACACCTCCAAGGTAAACTTGAGTGATGGTGAGATTGCCGGCAAGGTAACTGAGGTTTTTGACATGAGACCTGCAGCCATTGAATCGCGCCTCAAGCTGAGAAACCCTATGTACCTGGAAACAGCAGCTTATGGCCACATGGGACGTGAAAACGAAACAATTACCAAAAGTTTTATCGGAGCAGACGGAAAAAGTCATGCAAGAGAAGTAGAGTTATTTACCTGGGAAAAGCTGGACTACGTGGATAAAGTAAAAGCAGCCTTCGGACTTTAAAAATAAGAGAGATAAAAATGAGAAAGGCGACCCAATGGGTCGCCTTCTTTGTTTTTGTTGTTTGTTCTTCAGCACTCAATGTGCCATCATCTTCTCTTTGTGTTTTTTAATCTGTCTTCTTAACGCCTCGGTACAATGGTCGGTAGCCGCTTCAAACGAACCATTACTCTTTTCAGCAAATAGCTGATCACCTGGTATGTTGAGCTTAATCTCAACAGTCTTGTTTTGAATACCCTCGTTATTTACTCGCAATATCACTTCAGCATCAACAGTACGGTCGTAAAAAGTCTCCAGCTTATCTAATTTCTTCTGGATAAAATCGATCAACTTGACATCTGCATCGAAGTGGATTGAATGGACTTGTACTTTCATAATTTTAAAATTTAAAGGGTTAAACTTATGCTTTAGGGTGTGCCTGATCAAAAACGGCTTTTAATTTCTCAAGCGAATTATGGGTATAAACCTGCGTTGCGGCCAAGCTGCTGTGCCCTAAAAGATCTTTCACAGCATTAAGGTCTGCACCCTTATTCAAAAGGTGCGTTGCAAAAGTATGACGCAGGGTGTGGGGGCTTTTTTTCTCCACTGAACTTAAGTTGTTCAGGTATTCTTTTACTGTTCTGTAAACCAACATCGGATATGCCTTTCCTCCATTATTGTTTACGATTAAATAGTCATTTGGATGGGAAGAAAAGGTATGATTTTTCTCATTGATGTAATCATCAATAATCTGTATGAGACCAGCTGAAATCGGGATGATACGCTCCTTGTTTCGCTTACCCAAAACCTTGATCGTCCGGTCATGCCGATTGATATCAGATGCCTTCAAACCCAGCAGTTCACTCAGTCGAATGCCTGTACCATAAAGCAACTCCATGATCACGCGCTGCTGACTCCCCTTAAAGCCTTCTTTAAAGGAGTCTCCATCTAACTCTATGACCAACTCTTTCTCATCTGCAAAGTTCGGAAGCTCTTTAGCGGTTTTCAAAAGCTTAACCCGCGAAGTCGGATCTTTCTCTATCAGCTCACGCCTGAGCAAAAACTTATAATAAGACCGGATACTGGCAATTTTGCGATTCACGCTTTTGGGACTTATACCGTCATCCATCAGAGACAACACCCAGGACCTCACCATAAGGTGGGTGGCTTTTGCAGAGTCAGTGGTATTGAATTTCTCTGCGATAAAATTACTGAATTGCCTTAAGTCGTTTTGGTAAGATGTGACAGTGTGACTGCTGTATCTCTTTTCGAATGAAATATACTTAAGGAAGGAATTTACCATGTTAGCACCGTATCAACACACAGTACTAACATAGTAATTTATAAGCACATTAGGAATGGCTTAGTAGTTTTCTTTGGCGTACATCTTTTGCTTGTATGCAGCCTTGATTTTTACAGTTCTATTGGTGACAGAAGGCTTTTCGTAAGCAGTTCTTGACCTCAGTTCTCTAAGGACACCCGTTCTCTCGAATTTCTTCTTAAAACGCTTGAGCGCCTTGTCGATAGATTCGTTTTCTTTTACGTTGATAATAATCATTATTAAAACACCTCCTTTCAATCGGACTGCAAAGGTATGAAAAATTTCAACCCCACCAGCCCTTCGCATAAAAAAGGCTGATCTCTGTCAAGAAATCAGCCTCGTTTGATTGCTCATCCACCTGTTTATCTCAGGATAGACCTCGATATTACTAATTTTTGTATCTCAGAAGTACCTTCACCAATAGTACATAATTTCGAATCACGGTAGTATTTTTCTACCGGATAGTCTTTGGTGTAGCCATAGCCTCCAAAAATCTGGACAGCCTCAGTAGCACATTCCACAGCACATTCAGAAGCATGGTACTTCGCCATGGCCGACTCTTTCGTAACGCTCTTTCCTTTGTTCTTTAGGTCAGCCGCTCTGAAAGTCAACAGCTTGGCCGCCTCCAGTTTAGTCGCCATATCAGCCAGTTTGAACGAAATGCCCTGAAAGTTGAATATTGGCTGATTAAACTGCTGCCGCTCCTGGGCATATTGCAAGGCCTCGAGGTAAGCTCCTTCTGCAATACCAAGACTTAAGGCTGCAATGGAAATTCTACCTCCATCCAACACTTTCATAGATTGTACAAAGCCCTCACCAACATTACCCAGCATGTTAGCCTCCGGCACACGACAGTCTTCAAAGATCATCTCGGCAGTTTCAGATGAACGCATACCCAGCTTATCTTCTTTTCTGCCTCCAGAAAAACCCGGAGTATCCCGCTCTACCACAAAAGCTGTCATACCGTGAGAGTCACCTACCTCACCAGTGCGTACAATGACCACAGCTACATCACCTGATTTTCCATGAGTGATCCAGTTCTTAGTACCGTTGATTACCCACTCGTCACCCTCTTTTCGGGCGGTTGTTTTCATATTCCCGGCATCAGAACCAGTATTGGGTTCTGTAAGACCCCAAGCTCCAATCCACTCAGCAGTAGCGAGTTTGGGCAACCACCTCTTTTTCTGCTCCTCATCGCCAAACTGCATGATATGGCCAGTACAAAGAGAATTATGTGCTGCGAGCGACAAGCCAATTCCCGGATCAAGCTTAGTCACCTCCATGATGGTAGTGATATATTCAAAATAACCGAAACCCGAGCCACCATATTCCTGGGGAACCAGTACTCCCATCAGGCCGAGCTCGCCCAGTTTTTTGAACACCTGTAGCGGAAACTCCTGATCATCGTCCCACTTTCCTCTGAAGGGCGTAATCTCTTTTTCCCCGAAGTCACGGATCATATCCGCGATCATTCGTTGGTCCTCATTTAATTCAAAATCCATTCCTAGTATAGTTTACTTCGGAAAATTAGTCTATTCCCGATTCACTAACAAACGATCGTTAGGTAAACTGGTTACAAATGTCCGGACCACTCCTTTAGATCCCGAAATCAGACTTTGCCTGGGTCATCCCAAGGGAACAGGGCATAAAAAAAGCTCCTCGAAAAGGAGCTTTCTTGCTTTACATTTTTAATGCTCAGCTACTCATTATATAACATACTGAGAACTACCTCGCCTACCACCTTCAATGTGTTTTTATCTATGCCCTCCATATTATCTTGCTGGGTATGCCACACGGGGGTGAAACTCCATTTTTCAGCAGGCCTGTAATCGATTATATCAATCATGGGTATTCTTGCCATCTTATTAACATACACATGATCATCAACGATATTACCCATTCCGAGCTTCGGAATGAAATACTTTTCATGGCCCAATGCCTTTCCACGATCCCAAACTTTGGTCATTACTCTTGCTGCATTTTGTTGAGAGGTTCCGTCATAGTAAAAAGTAGCATCCTTTGCCCCCACCATATCAAGCAGGATTCCATAAAATGCTGAATAATTAGGGATGTGTTTATTCTGACTCCAATATTGCGAACCCAGGCACCACCAGGTTTCTTGCCCGGGAGGTAATGATGCTCCTCTTTCTTCATCCCTTTCTCCCCAATCTTCTCCATCAAATAGTATGATATCAACACCCACTTCCGGACCCTCATTGGCACCAATTACCCTGGCCACTTCCATCAGGACTCCAACACCACTCCCTCCATCATTGGCGCCATCCAGTGGTGCATTTGTATCTTCACTATCGCGATCTGCGAAAGGCCGGGTATCCCAGTGAGCTGCCAGTAAGATGCGTTTTTTCACTCCGGGATTGAATGAAGCAATTACATTTACCAGTTCCAGTTTGGTTCCATCATAGTGGACTGTCTCAAACTCTTGCATATATACTTTAGCACCAAAAGACTCGAACTGTTGTTTAAACCAGGCCGATGCTTCTTTGTGTGCTTTAGAGTTTGGTACGCGAGGCCCAAAGTCTACCTGCCGTTGTACAAAACCATAGGCCTGATCAGCATCAAAGGCTGGTGCAGCTACAAGGGGCTTAATATTTTCATTCTTCTTTTCAGAACTACCCCCCGAATCCGAACAGGAAATTACTATAAGGCATATTAATATGGCCGACACTACTCTCTTCATAACACTCGGGTTTGTCTCGAAATTTAATACGGTTTTCTCAATAAAATAGGTTTCGTTTCAATATTTGAAATGAATTAAAAAACCATTACTTTTGCGATACTTTACCGATAATCAAACTGAGGGGACGCAAAAGTCCCCTCTTTGTTTATCAAAGTTTTAGTAATGGAGATCAAGGAAATACTGCTGCAGGTAGCAGAGGAAAATCTGAAGGACGATTCCTACTTTATTGTCGATATCATTGTGAAAGGCAGTACAGGAGGAAAAATGAAGGTGCTGATCTTGCTCGAAGGTGACAAAGGTGTCAATATTGACGACTGTGCTGACTTAAGCCGGGCCGTTGGCCACAGAGTAGAAGAGGATGAGCTGATTGAACAGGCTTATACACTTGAAGTATCTTCACCCGGAATTGATCATCCACTACTCTTGAACCGGCAGTACGCCAGAAACATTGGAAGAAGTCTGAAGATTCAGCTCTCCGATGGTTCTGTAGTAACCGGAAAGCTGGAATCGGTATCTGACACCTCTATTGAGTTTAACAAGGAGGAAAAAGAGAAAAAGAAAACAGTTCACCAATTGATAACAATTGGGTTTGATGAAATAGAAAAAGCGAATGTTTTAGTGTCATTTAAGTAAAGAAAATGGACAGTGGAATTTTAATCGAATCATTTGCAGAGTTTGCAAAGAACAAGAACGTAGACAGGCCTACTATGATCAGGATTCTGGAAGATGTATTCAGAACCATGATCAGGAAGAAATTTGAGGTAGATGATAATTTTGACATTATCATCAATGCTGATAAGGGTGACCTTGAGATCTGGCGTTTCAGAGAAATTGTGGACGACAATTCCGAAGACATCTGGGACTATGACAAAATCAGTCTGACTGATGCCCGTGAGATTGAGCCCGATTTTGAAATTGGCGAGGAAGTAGCAGAAGAGATCAAACTGGTAGACTTTGGAAGAAGAGCCGTAATGACTGCGCGTCAGACCTTGATTCAAAGAATCAAAGATCTCGAAAAAGATATTCTTTATCAGAAATATAAAGATCTGGTTGGTGAAATCATCAACGCTGAAGTTTACCAGATTCTGAGCAGAGAGGTGCTGTTGATGGATGGTGAGGGCAACGAGCTTTCCATTCCAAAATTTGAGCAAATCTCAAAAGACAGATTCAGAAAAGGTGAGTCTGTAAGGGCGATAGTAGACAGGGTGGATATGGTCAATGGTAATCCTAAGATTATCCTTTCCAGAACCTCTGGTCAGTTCCTTGAAAGACTCTTTGAAAGCGAAGTACCCGAAGTATATGATGGTTTGATCACTATCAAGAAGGTGGTACGTGAACCGGGAGAAAGAGCTAAGGTAGCTGTAGAATCTTACGATGACAGAATTGACCCTGTAGGTGCCTGTGTGGGTATGAAAGGATCAAGAATCCATAGTATCGTTCGCGAGCTGCAAAATGAGAATATTGATGTAATCAACTTCACGGATAACATGGAGTTGTATATATCTCGTGCATTGAGTCCTGCCAAAATCTCCAGCATGAAGGTTTTGGATGATGAGAGTCGTGTAGCAGTATACCTTAAGCCTGACCAGGTATCATTGGCCATTGGTAAAGGTGGACAAAATATTAAGCTTGCCTCTAAGCTGGTGGGCCTTGAAATCGATGTATTCCGTGAACTATCCGGCTCTGAAGAGGAGGATGTGGATCTGGATGAATTCGGTGATGAAATCGAGAGCTGGGTAATCGATGAGCTGAAGCGCATTGGTCTCGATACTGCAAAAAGTGTATTAGCACTTGACCCGGCAGATATTGTTCGAAGAACTGAGTTGGAAGAAGAGACGGTAAAATTCGTTTTTGATACCTTAAGACAGGAGTTTGATCAGCAATAGAAGTTTTTTTTAAGTATAAAAAAAGGGATATTTGAACATGTCAGAACAAAAGATGATGAGATTAAGCCAAGTGGCAAGGAAGTTAAACGTGGGCAGAAGCACCATCGTAGACTTCTTGTCTGAAAAAGGCTTTCAAGTCGACAGCAGCCCTAATTCCAAGATTACTGGTGAGCAGTACGGTATGCTTGCTAAGGAGTTTGCGGCCTCTGCTTCTGAAAAGGAGGAGGCGTCACATCTCACCATCGGTACTAAGCATGGCGAGGGTCTCGCAAGTAGTACTCCAGAACCTGCTGCTCCGGCTAAAAAGCCCGAAGAGGAGGAGAAGGTACTGATTAAGAGTGTAGTTTCTGAAGCACCAGCTGCTCCGGAACCAAAACCTGCCGCGCCAGAACCAGAGCCTGCACCCGCACCAGCTCCTGAAGTTGAAGCCCCTAAAGCAGAGGAGCCCAAGAAGGAAGAGGTAGCTGAAAAACCGGAAGAAAAAGCACCGGCACAGGAACCAACTCCTGAGCCTGCCCCTGAACCAGAGTCTGCACCGGTTGTAGCAACAGAAGAGCCTAAGAAGCCTGGAATTAAGGTGGTAGGCAAAATAGACCTGGATCCCAAACCAAAAGCAAAGGCAAAGGCAAAAGCGCCTGAAGCTCCTAAGAAAGAGGAACCAAAGCCCGAGGAGGCTCCTGCTAAAACTGAGGAAACGCCAACCGGAGAAAAAGTGATCGAAGCGAAAGCAGATTCACTTCGGGGTCTTAAGGTACTTGGTAAAATTGAACTACCTAAACCTGCCGTTAAGAAGCCAAAAGACGATAAGTCTAAACAGAATCAAAAGGCAGGTGACGATAAGAAAAAACGTCCCAGAAAACGAATTCAGCAAGCCAGGGTTGAAAGACCCGGAGCTGGTGGAGGAGGTCGCTCGGCTGGCGGTGACAGACGCGGTGGCAACCAACGTGGTGGCGATAGAAACAGAAGAGTACCTAAGGAGGAGCTTACTGATAAGCAAATTCAGGATCAGATCAAGGAAACACTTGCCCGCCTGAGTGGTGGCAAAGGAGGCGGCAAAGCCAATCGTGCCAAATACCGTAAGGAGAAAAGAAGTGCCGCTGCCGATGCCGCTGAAGAAAAAATGCTTCAGGAACAGGAAGAATCTAAAGTATTGAAGGTAACAGAGTTTATCTCTGCCAACGACCTTTCAACACTGATGGAAGTATCTGTAAATGAAGTGATTTCTGTGTGCATGGGACTGGGCATGTTCGTAGCCATCAACCAGAGACTGGACGCGGAAGCCATTACGATTATTTCTGATGAATTTGGTTTTGATGTTGAGTTCATCAGTGCTGACGAAGAAATAGATGTAGTAGAAGAAGAGGATCAAGAGGAAGAACTGCTGGACAGGGCACCGATTGTAACCATCATGGGTCACGTAGATCATGGTAAAACCTCTCTCCTCGATTATATCAGAAACTCTAAGGTAACCGAAGGTGAAGCCGGAGGTATTACCCAGCACATTGGTGCCTATGATGTGATGACCGATGAAGGCAAGCGAATTGCTTTCCTGGATACACCGGGTCACGAAGCCTTTACAGCGATGCGTGCCCGTGGTGCGAAAATCACCGATGTGGTAATCATTGTAGTTGCGGCCGATGATAACGTGATGCCTCAGACTAAAGAGGCAATCAATCACGCTCAGGTAGCGCAGGTGCCCATTGTAATTGCAATTAATAAAGTAGACAAACCCAATGCCAACGCGGATAAAATCAGAGAAGAACTTTCTCAGATGAATATTCTCGTGGAAGATTGGGGCGGTAAATATCAGTGCCAGGAAGTATCAGCCAAAACAGGTGCTGGTATTGACGAGTTACTTGAAAAAGTACTGCTGGAGGCTGAACTGCTGGAGCTGAGGGCTAATCCCGATAAGAACGCTGTCGGTTCAGTAATTGAGGCAACTCTGGATAAAGGTCGTGGTTACCTGACTACCATGATGGTACAGGGTGGTACCATGAAAATCGGAGATATTGTATTGGCCGGATCACATTTTGGTAAGGTAAAAGCGATGTTTGATCATCGTGGTCAACGCCTGAAGAAGGTAGGACCTGCTACTCCGGTGCAAATGCTCGGACTACCAGGTGCACCACAGGCGGGCGATCGCTTCAACGTAATGGAATCCGATAAAGAAGCCCGCGAGATTGCCAACAAACGTGAGCAGATACTCAGAGAGCAAAGTGTTCGTACCAAGAAGCACATTACACTGGATGAGATCGGCAGACGATTGGCAGTGGGTAACTTTAAGGAGCTCAATGTGATTGTAAAAGGTGACGTGGATGGTTCTGTAGAGGCACTTTCTGATTCGTTGCTGAAGCTATCTACGGAAGAGGTTCAGGTGAATATCATTCACAAGGCTGTAGGTCAGATTTCCGAATCTGATGTACTGCTGGCATCGGCTTCCGATGCGATTATTCTTGGTTTCCAGGTTAGACCTTCTGCTGGTGCAAGAAGAATTTCGGAGAACGAAGAAATCGAAATCAGACTTTACTCTATCATCTATGATGCGATCAACGAGATCAAAGATGCCATGGAAGGTCTGCTTGAGCCTACTGAGAAAGAGGTTATCACGGGTAATATTGAAGTCCGCGATATCTTCAAAATATCGAAGGTTGGTACGGTAGCCGGTTGTTACGTAACCGAAGGTTTTGTGAAGCGAAACAACCAGATTCGCGTGATCAGAGATGGTATTGTGACCTACACAGGAAACATTGGCCAACTCAAGCGATTCAAAGATGATGTTGCGGAAGTGAAGTTTGGCTTCGAATGTGGACTGAGCATTAAGGGCTTTAATGATATACTCGTAGGTGATATCATCGAAGGTTTCGAGATTCAGGAAGTAAAAAGAACTCTTTAAGATAATTAGAGTACAAATATTCAGAAAGCCATTGTTGATCATTCAGCAATGGCTTTTTCCATTTTTATGAAATTAATTTCACAAATATTAATGGGCTTTGGGCTCTTCACACTGATCATGGGAATGATACAACCCTGGTGGGTATTGTGGTGGACCAGCAAACAAAACCGGATATTAGTTTTGAAGTATTACGGTCTGCCTTTACTATTTCTAGTGGTATTATACATCAGCTTGAAGCTCATGAGCATTTTTTAATAATCTTTGGATAGAGAAGCAGGATTAGTTCCATTTTCTGAAAACGCACCCTTTGAAGTGAGCCACATCCAGAATCAATGTAAGAATGCTTAGCGAGAACGGGAGCCACCATTGATCTGTCCACAACAAGGCAATAAGAGCAAAACTGATAGCCATAGTAAGAAGCGTTCTTCTCACCAGAAGGCTTTTCACAAACCAATCCATTCGGATCCCGAAGGAAACCTGAAACAGTGCAAAGTAAAGACTGGCAAGAAACAGCTCAATTGGAAAAGCATCCTTAGTAGCTAAGCCTACACCGGTAAGCGTAATTGTAACCAGAAAGGCCAAAAACAGACTCACCAATACAATGGCATTTACCATTTCCTGAAAAGTAAATTGAGCACGTAACCGCTTTTGCCTTTGGTAGGCCAATAGCTTACCAATGCCTAATATCAATGTAAACAGAGCGAAGACCTGAACCAGAAAGGGTATTAAGAGCCAATAGACTTTCACAGGAAACCCTGGTATATGCCTTAGTAAGGCTACCAAAAGAACTGACAGCGTAATCCATTTCTGCGCATCTCTTGCAATGCGCTTATTCGTCATCGTTTTGGTCAGCCAATTATTGGCCGTGGAGGCTCGCTTAAAACCCTCAATCGATGTTTCGTTGTTTGCATTAAGCAGCAACAGGGAACTAAACACCTGTTCTGACTGGGCATAATCGTCCTTTCGATAGAACTCATGGCCCAAATTGGTAAGGGTCTCAATGTTTTCAGGGTTGTTCCTTAAGTTCTCTCTAAGTATGCTATTCGCGCGTCCGTGGTTTCCTTGTAAGCTATAGGCCCAAAAAAGGGTATTGAGACAATGTTCATCTTGCGGATAGAGACTTAAGCCTTCCTCGGCATAACCAATGGCCTTTTTATAATCTCGAGCTTTGAGGTATAGCCTACCGAGGTTTCCATATAATGCCGATTCGTAGGGTGCAATGGTCAAAGCAGTTTCAAAGTACGTTTTGGCCCTGGAGTTATCATTCAATTCAAGAGAAATCCCGCCTAAGGCATTGAGAGCTCTTACATGCTCTGGCTGTATGGATATAGTTTTTTCAAAACTCCTCTTAGCTTCTGAAAGACTCTTTTTAGCCTGATGACATTCTCCCATAAGAAAGTGAAGTTCAGGGTGTTCGGGATATTGCATCAGGAGTTCCGTGATTTCCTTCAGGGCCATGTCATACCTCTGAAGCTGTATCATCTGCTCTATTCTTTCGAGCGTCAGGTAATTAATCACAGCAATAGCAATAATGAAAACAGGTCACTTCAATTCCCTTTGGCAAGACCTTCGCCACGCTTATCGGCTCCACCCTGATAGCCGGAAATATTTCCCGACTCATCATAAAGAATTCTAAGGCCATGTGCATTACCAATACGACTTATTCTCTGGACATCATGCCCACTATTCTTCAGGTCATTGAAAATCTTATCATCAATTTCATTTTCTACAGCCAGCGTATTAGGCTCAATAAAAGTGACTTTAGGTGCATCAATGGCCTCCTGCATATCCATATCAAATTCCAGCAGGTTAAGTACAATCTGTGGTACATTCTGCCCAATGGTATGCCCACCGGGAGTACCCAGGGCCGCCCAGGGTTTACCATCCTTCATTATGATGGTCGGACAATCCCCTGACAGTTTTCTCTGCCCGGGAATAGCATCCATGGGGTTACCTTTGGGTTCATAAGTGCAGTAAGCCAATGAATTATTGAGCCAGATGCCGGTACCTTCTGCCATGATCCTGCTACCGAATACATTACCCAGGGTTTGGGTGGCACTTACGATATTTCCCCATTGATCTGCCACCACAAAATGAGTGGTATTCTTACTTTCAACTTCTTTTCCTGGCGGTATAAATGTAGAAGCCTTATTACCAGATAAATTAGCAACCGTTTTTGTCCAGTAATCTTCTGACAACAGCAAATCCAATGGAGGAGGAGTGATTTCCGGATCTCCGGCATATTTTAGTCGGCTCCAGAATGCATGTTTCGTTACCTCTGCAAAAGCATGCAGGTACTCTTTGCTGTTATGCTCCATTTCAGGCATTTGGCTCATCAGGCCCAACCGAACCAATGAAGGAAAGGCGGTAGCCGGAGGAGAGGCAGTATAGACGTCATATCCCTTGTAGTTAACCTTTACAGGTTCCCACCATTCGGCTTTGTCATTTTCTAAATCCACGGCAGATAAAAATCCACCGGTAGATTTCATAATACCATCGACAGCCCTACCAATCGATCCATTATAAAAAGCGGACTTCCCTTGTCTGGCTACCAGTTTAAAGCTTCCGGCCAAATCTTTTTGAATCAGAAGATCCCCTGGCTCCAATGGACTTCCTTCTTTGCCATAAAAGCCCTTGGTATAGTCTGAAAATTCAGGAAAAGCACCTTTAATGAAGCGGCCTAATCTTGGGGATACTTTAAAACCGTTTTCAGATAGGTCAATGGCTGTTTCGAATAGACTGTCCCATTCCAGGTTACCATACTCGGAAGACATGGCTGCCCATGCATTTACATTGCCGGGGGTCGAGACCGCCTTGGCCCCTCGCCTGTTCTTAAGGTAATCGGGAGTTGGGGCTCTCATCAGGTCAGCATTGGTATTCAAAGGGATTTTTCCGCTTGAATCTAGATAACGCACCTTCTTTTCCTTAGCATCATAGACCAGGATAGTACCGTAACCTCCCATACCGGACATCATTGGTTCTACCACATTGAGTGCAGCAGCGATAGCCACGGCTGCATCGAAAGCATTCCCACCCTTTGCCAGAATATCCAATCCGGCTTGTGTTGCCAGGGGATGGGCTGAGCTGACCATTGACGGCCCTTTCGCTACTTCTGAGGTCTGTTGACTACAGGATGATTGAAAGAATAGGATGGCAATAAAAAGAAGGCTGAGTTTTCTCATAACAAGGCAATTGTTCTGTGAGAAGTTAGAGAAATCTACCTTGGAGAAAAACCGAAATTTGATGGGAGTGGATTTATGGGGTGTTTGAGCATCAAAGCCTGTGGCAATGGAGCAGCACAGGTCCATTCACATCCTGAGTGGCAATGATATAATCCTCTCCTCCCTCCTTTAAGCTTGTTTTTTTGCGGATTTGCTGTACGCTCATTGGGAAATTGCGTACAGAGATATTGGCCTGCATTTCGGGCAGTTTTTTCCGTAAGTGCTTCTTGTTCATCTGCAGAGAATCAAGCACCTGAAAGCAACGTCCGGGGAAGTCTTCAATAAGCTGATCGGAAGTATAAAGATGTGTATTGGCGTGCAACTTTACCATGCCTGGGAATTGCTCCCCAACTGACTTAAAGCCCCCTGCTTTTAAAATCGCTGCATTCGGCTCGTAAATAAACTTCGAAACTGTGCCAAATTGAGGCAATGCCTCAAGCTCGCTTTCATAGTCAAAACCGAAACACCATTTCCCTTCTGATTTGAAATTAATAGTATGAATACCCGGATTTCCGGAGGCATTTTCATCGATAAAAAACAGCAGTTCTTTGACCTCATTACGATCAGCCACCACATGGACGGCTGTTACCTCACCCAGGTCATTGATGGCTCCTTTAATATCCAACATGGGAGAGGCCTTGATGAGTAGACTCCTGGCGCTTTGTTGCAGTAGAGGCTGTATTTGGATTACATCAGGCTCACAATCTTCAAAACGTACCACTTTGCTGTTATGAGTCCCTCTTCTGGCCGGGTCCAGGTAAATCAGATCGACCATGTCTTTCAGCTCATTAAGGAAATCCTCTGCCTGGAAATGATGCGACCTGATGTTATGAGCCCCTAAACAATGAAAATTATATTCCGCCAACTCGACCAGGTTTTGTTGACGCTCGATATAATGGATTTCTTGAAAGGATTGTGACAAATAATATGTATCGATTCCCATGCCACCTGTCAGATCAATCATCGCATCCCCTTTTACCAAAGAAGCCTTGTAAGCTGCCGTAACTTGCGAAGAGCACTGCTCCATTGACAAAGGAGGCGGATAGATGATGCCTTCAGTGGCAAAGTACTCCGGTAATTTATGCTTCGCCTTTCGTTTTGACTGAATTTGCTCAACAACCTCCTTCATAGGAATATGAGGGTACTTACCAGCGCTGAGCATTAATGAAGCAGGATCATCATAAAGATGATCCTGTATAAATTTCTGTATTTCGGTTTTTTTTAGCTCTGAGATCAAACAGCTGTCATTTGCTTCATCAGGTACTCCGCTATCTGAACTGCGTTGGTAGCTGCACCTTTTCTCAAGTTATCAGCCACAATCCACATATTCAAGGTATTGGCCTGACTTTCATCTCTGCGCAGTCTTCCTACAAAAACTTCATCCTTTTTATGAGCCGTGAGCGGCATGGGATAAACGTTATTGGCAGGATCGTCCTGAATGATAAGGCCCGGAGTGCTCGCCAGCAAGGTTGTCAATTCATCCAGATCAAAGTCTTTCTCAAATTCTACATTTACAGCCTCAGAGTGACCACCCACCGTAGGGATTCTTACCGTAGTAGCGGTAAGCTGAATGGTGTCATCACCGAGAATTTTCTTGGTTTCGTTGACCATTTTCATCTCCTCCTTGGTATAGCCATTATCCATGAAAATGTCGATGTGTGGTAACACATTCATATCAATCTTGTGGGGATAAGCCATATCTCCCTCTGTGCCTTGACGCTCGTTCATCATCTGATCAACAGCGGCTTTTCCAGAACCCGTCACTGACTGATAAGTAGAAACCACTACTCTTTTGATGGTATACTTTTCATGCAATGGTGCCAGTGCCACCACCATTTGTATGGTAGAGCAGTTTGGGTTTGCAATGATTCTGTCCTCAGCTGTCAAATCAGTCGCATTCACCTCAGGAACAATCAGTTTATGATCCGGGCTCATTCTCCAGGCTGACGAATTATCAATTACCGTGGTACCCACCGCAGCAAACTTTGGTGCCCAGTCCAGTGAAGTACCTCCACCAGCAGAGAAAATGGCAAAATCCGGTTTCTGCTCTACAGCTTCCTCCATGGTAATCACAGTGTATTCCTTACCCTTAAAAACCTTCTTCTGACCAGCAGATCTTGCTGAAGCTACCAGCAGTAGCTCGTCAAATTGAACATTTCTTTCATCAAGGACTTCGAGAACCTCTCCTCCCACCAGTCCGGTAGCTCCTACAACAGCGATTTTCATTTCTCTGCGTTTAAAATGTGATTTGTTTACTTATAATTAATACGTCTCAGAAGAGTTTTTAGTAATTTTCTTTTCGTGAACCTGAAAAGTATCCTCCTTACTCTACTTCTGACTGTTTCGGCAAATATAGCGTTAAGTCAGATCAACACATTTCCATACGCAGAAAGTTTTGAACAATCGTTTACAACTGGCACCGATGTCGTTTTCATTACCAATTGGACCGGAAATGATGTCCGCACCAGTAGCCGGATCTTTCAGGGCACTGATGCGCGAACAGGCTCCTCATCGATAAACATAATTCCTACCTCTTCATTCAATGGAGAGGTATTGATTTCACTTGATTTGACGGGCATCACCAACCCGAAAATGGAGTTCTATGCTTATTCGAAGCAAAATGGTTCTTCCACCTCCACCAGACCCGCTACGCTCAACTTTTCAACTTCCATTGATGGGGGCAGTAATTTTCTGGATGATGTGGACATCGGGGACGAGACTACCTTCCCGAATGATAATACTACGAGCTATACCCTTTACGAATATGAGCTCCCTGTTTCGGCCAGTGGTGAGTCAAATGTAGTGATCAAAATGACGGTGGGTCGTGGTAGTGGCAGTGGCTCTGTGGCAGAATTCATCATGGATGACGTGGGCATTGATGAGCAATTGCTGGCCTTGGATATTTCGTCCGTCTCGGCTCCCTCCAATACTTCTGTTGTGGTCACTTTCAACCAAGAGGTAACCCAGGCTACTGCTGAATTCATTGCCAATTACAGTATCGATAACAGTATTTCTGTGACAGCCGCAAGTCGTACAGCTGTGAATGAGGTGACTCTGACCACCTCCACCATGGCAAACAACAACTACACTTTAACTGTAAACAATGTGGAGAATGCAGCAAGTAATACGCCTGCTTCTAATCTTCAGGACACTTTTACCTTCGCTGAAGCGCTTTCCATAACCAGCACTACTGTCACCAGCAAAAATACAATTGAGTTACTCTTCAACCTGGACCTTGATGAAACCAGTGCTGAAACTGTAGCGAATTACTCCATTGACAATGCAATAGGCAACCCTGCCACTGCAGAGCTCGATGGCACGGATGCCAACAAGGTCACCCTGACCCTTACCACAGACCTGACTGACAACAATTTTGTTATCAGTGTGGATAATGTACAGGACAACTCCACACTTTCTACGGCAGCCGGATTGGTTGATAACTTCAGCTATTTGCCCTTAGCCGTGAGCACGATCACGGCTACATCAGCCACAGAAATTCAGATCACCTTTAATCAGGATGTGGAAGCAACTGGTGCAGCTACAACGAACAATTTCGCGCTGGACTTCGGATTTGACGCACCGCAATCAGCCGTGGTGGACGGCAGCAATGCGGCCATCGTCATGCTGACCTTTTCAGATGAACTGGTCAACAACACTTATACACTTACCATCAACAATGTAACCAACCTGAGTGGAAATGCTTTGGCTGATGGACTTACGGCAGAAGTGAGCTATGCTACAGCAACATTCAGTCGTCAGATTGTAATCAATGAGATTTTTGCCGATCCGACCGGAGCCAGCCAACCCAACCCTCAGACCCTACCCAGTGGCTCTTCAGATGAGTTTATTGAGCTTTATAATGCCTCTTCAAAAGATATTGACTTAGGAGATTTTGACCTTACAGGTGGTACTGTAGGAGATTTTGTTCTGGCTCCCGGAGGCTACGTAATACTGACCCCTACCGGCAGTGTTGCAGATTATCAATCTTTTGGGGATGTTGTGGGTGTTACTTCCTGGAACGGCCTTTCCAATGGTGGGGAGCAGATCATATTAAAAGATAACCTCGGTAACATAATAGACAGCCTGACCTATGACCAAACCTGGTATCAGGACGATGATAAATCTGATGGGGGCTGGAGTATTGAGCAAATCAACCCGCAGTTGACCTGCAGTGACGCCAACAACTGGACTGCTTCTGTAGATGTAGCCGGAGGGACACCGGCTAGTCAAAATTCTGTTTTTGATACTACACCTGATACCACAGGCCCCAATCTCATTTCTGTAACTGCAAGCTCTGATCAGGAGCTGGTAGTGACCTTTGATGAAATCATGGATGAGTCGAGCCTGACCAATGGCACCTATTCTCTCGACAATGGAATAACAGTGACCAATGCCTCAGCAAATACTCCTGGTATAAGGTCTGTTACCCTGACACTGGGATCAGCCATGACCTCTGGTACCATTTATGCCCTGACTGTCACCGGCACCACAGACTGTGCAGGAAACGCCATTGACACAAATGAGCTGAGCTTTCTATTCGATGATGAAGCTCCGGTCTTCCAGCGCTTCGTATTCAAGGACACCGTCACTGTTGATTTGATATTTGATGAAGAACTGGCAGAGTCTATTGCGGAAACGGAGAGCAATTTTTCTTTAAATCAGGGAATTGGTAATCCCGCTACCAATTCCCTCAATACGGAAGAGCCAACGCGCGTAAGTCTGGAGTTTGATCAGGCGTTGCAGATAGGTACCAGCTATGATCTCACTTTTGAAAACCTGACTGACACCCTCGGCAATACCATCAGTCTCACGGTGGAGAGCTTTGACTTCTCAAATACCATCGACACAGTGATTGTCATTTCTTCACAGCTTCTCGATGTGTACTTCACAGAGGCGGTTGAGACCAGCTCGGCTCAAACAGTAGATAATTATGTGGTAGACAACAGCATCGGCTCCCCCAAAACGGCCCTTCAGGATGACGATAATGCCAAATTGGTGCATCTGATCTTTGAAACAGGGTTTAATGAAAACCGGGACCTCGTTATCGGCTTTGAGAGTATTAAGGACAGTGGAGGAGATTTTCTTCAGCTCCTAAACACAACATTTGTCTACGATACAGACAGGCCCGGAATTGATGCCGTGGAGGCAACTGATCAAAACACCCTGCTCGTAAGCTTCGATGAGGCGGTTGAACTCACCTCCGCTGAGGCCATAAACAACTACAGTGTTAACAATGATATCGGAACTCCGGTCTCGGCTACTCTCCAACCCGATGAGCAATCTGTGGAGTTGATTTTTGCTGCAGGTTTCGAGAATGAAGTGGAAAACACCATCTCAATCAAAGGCATTCAGGATCTGGCTATGAATGAGGTCACATCCACCCGAAACATTGATTTCACCTATGATGTACTGCCCCCCGGTCTCTCTTCACTGCTGGTGCTAAGTCCCACAGAACTTGAGTTAATCTTCTCCGAACCTCTTGATCAGACCATAGCGGAAACTGTAACCAATTATGCTATTGACAATGGTATTGGTAATCCCACAACCGCTACACGCTCTGCCCGAAACACCAATGTTGTGATCCTGGAGTTCGCTTCCCTTGGAAATAATGCTTCCAATACAATCACAATTAGTGCTCTGGAAGACCTGAATGGTAACGCCTTACAGGCAGATCTTAGCAGTAATTTCGCAACTAACGAAATTGGCACCGGGTCGATTGCCTCATTGACTGATTCAACCATCCGGGTTCAGTTTTCAAAGGAACTTGTACAATCATCCGCAGAAGCGTCAGGCTCCTATAGCTTTGATAATGGTCTTACTGTAAAAACTGTGGAGCAAGACGCCACAGATGCTTTCATAGTGACTCTCACCTTCAACGAAAAGATGTCTGAAGCGATTACCTATCAGATGGACATCCAGAGCCTTCAGGATACAGATGGTAATACCTCGACCAATCTGTCAAGTCAGTTTGCTTACGACTCACAGCTCTCCAGCATTGTGGTGATCAATGAAAACACCCTGAGACTCAATTTCGACAATGCACTCGAAACCGTCACCGCCCAAACAGCTTCTAATTACACCATTGACAATGGCCTGGGAAATCCTATTTCTGCTGTGCTCAATAATGAAGATCAATTGAGTGTTACACTGATCTTCTCTACAGATTTGATGGAGGGAACAGCTTATACACTGGACATTGAAAATCTAACAGATAGTTTCGGTGATCTGATTGCAGCCTCCAGTCAATCTGTTACCTATGATATTACTACGCCTTCGGTTCTCTCTGTGTCTTCCACCTTTACAAACCAGATCACGATAGTCTTTGATGAGGCCCTGGACCAAACCAACGGAGAAATCCTTAACCACTATTCACTGGACAATGGCCTGGGTAACCCGAGCAGTGCAGTGCTCTCGGAGAGTCAGACAGAAGTACTACTCACATTTGCATCTGATCTTACAGACAATACCAACTATGCCCTGACGGTCGACAGAGTAGAAGATCAAAATGGTAATGCAGTTTCAAGTGCTATTGCCAACTTTACTTTTGAGGCCCCTGTTGATCCGGCTTTCCGGGATTTGGTCATCAATGAAATATACCCCGATCCCGATGCAGCCTCTCCCTTACCCAATGCCGAGTTTGTGGAAATTTTCAATGCCGGCACAGAGAATATTAAACTTCAGGACTTTGAATTCACTGATAATAGCAGCACGGCTACGCTCTCGAGCTTTGAACTTGCCGCAGGTGCCTATCTGATTTTGACATCAACCTCAAACTCAGCACTTTTCAGTGCTTATGGAGATGTAATGGGACTTTCTAATTTCCCTTCTCTGTCAAACACAGGAGAGACACTTTTCCTTAAGAGAAGAGATGGGGAGATTGTGGACTCACTCCAATATAATACCGGTTTTTATAACGATGAATCTAAACAAGACGGAGGCTATAGCATAGAATTGATTAACCCGGAAGCGGCCTGCTTTGACTCCTCTGATTATGCCGCTGCAACAAGTGCTAGCCAGGGTACTCCAGGGGCACAGAACTCCGTTTTCGACAATACGCCAGACACTACTGCTCCAGAGCTTAGTTCACTGGAAGTTGTTTCAGATCAGCAGCTGCGCGTCACCTTTAATGAGTCAATGGATGTGGGAAGCATCGCAGCAGCGGACTTTACCATCTCAGGTGGAGTAACCGTTTCAGATATAGAAATTGAAGATGAATTTGGTACCAGTGTGTTGGTTAACCTCACGGCAGCCTTTGAAAGAGGAACCGAGTTTACTCTGACAACTTCAAGTGTAAATGATTGCGCAGGGAATGCCATCGCAAGTACTGACTCAAACTTCTTCCTGGGGGCTACACCGGCTGCCAATGAGGTTATCATCACCGAGATTATGGCCAATCCTTCTCCTACACAAGGCCTGCCGGAAGTAGAGTATATTGAGGTCTATAATGCTTCCAGCAGCATCCAGACCTTCAACACCGTG
>JAAWWF010000008.1 GCA_021404565.1 Roseivirga sp.
AGAGCGCTGGGGGGGCGTCAAGGGGGTTCAAAGTTGGGGGGATTTCCCACCTGTTCTCGGTTTAGGTTGAGAACTTCATGAGGGCAGATGGTTCTTTGGATGCGGAGCAGCCAGCAATTGCAACCAGCAACTGGAGTATTCACCTTGATGTTCATATGGGTAGGGTTTTGTTGCTTGATAAGTTATTTAAGAATTTAACTAAAAATTTAGTTAATAAAAAGCAATCACTTGCCAACGCTGACAGTAATCGAGGGATGTGGGATAGCAGGTGGTTGGCTTGGTCTGTGTTTCGTGAGTTCACAGACCATTTTGAAGCAAATCTCGGGCCGGTTTTCAGGCTTAGGGTTCGATGGGAACTCAGTTGGAAGTCAGAGATTGGTGAGCTCTTCGGTTGTCTTCAGAGGTAAGAGGCATGAATCTTCGTTTTGCTTCAATCCTTAAAGTATGAAGTAGGACAGTCATACCTGTTACTTCATACTTCTTGCCACCAGCAAATGTGCTTCACGCTTCCTGCCTTTTTCCCTTAGGACAAATCCTGCTTTCTACCCTTTCCGGCATTATATTTTCTGCTTTGTCAGCTTCCGGTAGGGGACTCTTTTTAATCAGGGGCTGAGGCTTTGTGATGACCTCTGCTCAGATTTCAATACTAAGGATTAATAGTATAGGTTCATTCAAGACTATTAGAAAGTGATGAATGCGCTTTTAAATATTTATTAACCGAATAATATCAACATGAAGAAAATTTTACTACTGGCCACCTTTGTGACAGTAATCTTCAATCGCCCTGTAGAAAGGTTTAATGCGCTCTAAAATATTTATTAGTGACCGAATAATATCAACATGAAGAAAATTTTACTACTGGCCACCTTTGTGGCGTGTCATCTTTCTATGGCCCAGGAGAAGGTTTTTATGACTACTAAAACTCAGGGCAAAATAGAGTTTGAAATCTCCGAGGAATATTTCTGGTTTGAGGCCGGGCCTGTAACAGAAGCTCAACTTAAAGCGCGGGCTGGTAATGACAAGTTTAGTCTTGTTTGGCGCGATAGAGGTTTTTTGAGAGCTACGGACAGGGTAGGAAGCAAATTCCAAATCTCAAAGCAGCATATGAAGCGCAAGTATGGAGAGAAAATGAAAAAGCTCAGTCCGGTATTGATTTCCAAAGATGGAGAGAAACAGGTCATCCAGGACAGGATTTTCCTGAAGATGAATGGGATAGCTCCTTCCAGAAGTCTTATTAAAAAGTTCAAAACCGTTTTTACTCCTGTAAAGTATATGAAGGATTTGTATTTGGTGGAAATTTCAGGGGCAGATGCCTTTGATATACTGGATATCATTGCCTATCTGAACAAACATGAAAATGTCGAGTATGCCGAACCTGATTTCTTGAGGATCATAAAGTTAGCTACCAGTGATAGTTTCTACCATAATCAATGGGGACTTGAAAATGATGGCTCTACTGGTACAGCTGATGCGGATATCGATGTGGAAGGAGCCTGGCAGTATGCCACAGGACAGGGTATCAAAGTGGCCGTTCTTGATAATGGAGTAGATTTAAATCATGAGGACCTGTCCGCTAATTTACTACCGGGTTATGATGCGACAGATAGAAGTTTGGGAGGTTATTCTGAGGGTAATGACTATCATGGTACGGCCGTATCAGGAATAATTGCGGCTGTGGCTAATAATAATAAAGGTATAGCAGGAGTAGCATACGACTCAAAAGTTATTCCGATCAGAATAACTTACTCATCAAGAGGTGGGAGTGTATACTCAGAATCGTGGCTGCTGGATGGTATTAATGAAGCAGTCGCATTAGGTGCGGATGTTATTAACATGTCATTGTCTTACGATCATGCAAATACACCTATATATACCGCACTCAACAATGCTACAAGTTCCGGAAGAGGCGGATTGGGAATCGTTGTCGTGGCGGCTACAGGAAATGGAAATAGCGGATCAGTGTCTACTCCGGCTGATCAAAGTAATACATTAGCTGTGGGTGCATCTTCCTTTTGCGACAAGCGCTGGTCACCAACAGGTTGTACGCCATACCCGACAAGTAACAAAGGTAGTAACTATGGAAGCCAGCTTGATGTAGTGGCACCAGGAAGAGATCTCTGGACTTTGGATAACACGGGGATATTGGGGAGAAACCCGGGAAACTACGATGGTGATTTTACCGGCACTTCTGCTGCTGCACCTATCGTAAGTGGTGTTGCGGCACTTATCCTGTCTGTAGACCCAGCACTTACAGGTGTGGAGGTGATGAATCTGATCAGAAGGAATGCAGAAAAGGTAGGTGGGTACAGCTACAATACTACTTCAGGAAAACCTGAGGGCACCTGGAATAATGAGATGGGTTATGGCAGAGTAAACGCGAAAGAGGCGGTTGAAGAGGCTTTTTTTGATCTGGTAAAAATTGCAGGATCTCAATTCACCTGTATGTCACGATCAAGTACGAATTATAATCTTACTAATCTTCCGGCAGGTATTACTGCCACGAGTTGGTCTTCCTCATCCAATATTACCATCACCAGTTCGAGTAGTACGGGAGTGAGCCTCACAGCAACGCAAAATGGTTTTAGTGCCTGGGTAAGGGCTACATTGAGTAATGGTGTAGTGATAGAGCGTGATATATGGGCCGGAAAGCCAGCCATGCCGGCTTCTATTTCAGGGCCTGCCACTGTGCAATCTGGAGCTTATGTTAATTATACGGGTACGGTAACCAACGGTGCAAGCAGTTATCAATGGTTGGTACCTTATCCACATCAGGTTGTTTCTTCCTTCAATATATTCGGAGCAGACTGGCAAATGTTGAATATTACAACTACTTCCACTCATCTCAATGCTTTTTCAGGAACAAGTGGTTCTGATGGTTATGTGCAGTTTTCCGGTGTCAATAGTTGCGGTGTAGGCCCGGCCCGGACACTCTATGTAACACATGATTCCGGTGGGGGAGGGGCAATTCCCAAAGTAGAAGGTAAAAGCCTGAGGGTTAATGTGTATCCGAATCCAGCAAACGACATAGTCAATATCGAGTTGAGTTCAACAAACCGCGATGCTGTATTACTGTCCCTGGAGTTAGTGGATCAGCGTCTTGTTACACAATACCGAAAGGGGTTTGGCAAAGGTGTAACTGAATTCAGTCTGGATGTCAGGAGTCTTGATAAAGGGATATATGAATTGAGAATGAAAACTACCAATGGCCCTGTGAACAGAAGGATAATTATTGAATAGGGATGTAAGAGGCGGGAAGTAAGGGAGGATTTAAATTTCCTCTTACTTCTTACCTCCTGCTTCCCATTACCTTCCTATTACACCTGGAGTCGAAGGCGGCTCTTAATACTTTTTGAAAATTGCACTGGCGATATGCCCCCCAAAACCAAAAGTATTGCTCATGGCATAGTTCACTGTGCGTTGCTGCTGCTTGCCAAGTGTAAGCTCATATTTGCCATCCCATTCCGGGTCTACATTTTCCGTATTGATGGTAGGAGGGATGATACCATCGCGAATGGACATGATACAGGCAATTGCTTCAATGGCTCCGGCCGCTCCCAGCAGGTGCCCGGTCATTGATTTTGTAGCAGAGATATTCAAATCCGGCTGCTCACCGAAAACGCGGTTGATCGCAATCAGCTCACTGCTATCACCAATAGGGGTGGAGGTAGCATGCATATTGATATAGTCAATATCATCCGGGCCAATTGAGGCATCATCCATGGCTTCCATCATGCCCAGGTAAGCGCCTTCGCCTTCTGGGTGTGTGCCTGTAAGGTGGTAGGCATCTGCTGCCATACCTCCTCCGGCTATCTCAGCTATGATCGTGGCACCTCTGGCCAGGGCATGTTCCTCGGACTCCAAAACCAGGGCACCGGCTCCCTCACCCATCACAAAACCATCACGGGCTATGTCAAAGGGTCTGGAAGCTCCTGCAGGGTTGTCATTATTGGTAGAGAGTGCGCGCGAGGCATTAAAGCCGCCAATACCTGAGGGACTTATGGGGGCTTCTGATCCACCGCTGATGATCATCTCTGCCTTGCCCCATTTAATATAGTTCATGGCATCGATCAGTGCTGTGGTGGAGGTAGCACAAGCTGAAATGGTCGTAAAATTTACTCCCCTGAGTCCGTACTTAATAGAGATTATACCTGAGGCTATATCAGCAATGATCTTAGGGATAAAGAAAGGGTTGAAACGAGGTGTTTCATCATTTTTGGTATACTCTACCACCTCATTGTGAAAGGTTTGAATTCCTCCATTTCCTGAACCCCAGATAACACCGATGCGATTGCGGTTGAGTTTTTCAAAATCAATGCCGGCATGTTTAATGGCCTCGTCTACCGCGATTAGGGCATACTGGGTAAAGGGGTCGTATCTCCTGGCTTCACTGCGTGGAATATGATCGTTCATATTCAACCCTTTTAGCTCACAGGCAAACTTTGTTTTGAACTTAGTGGTATCGAAGCTTGTGATAGGCGCAGCACCGCTCGTGCCGGCCTTCAGGTTTTCCCAATATTCATTCAGTGTATTTCCAATAGGGGTCAAAGCCCCCATACCTGTTACTACAACTTTTCTCATTTACTTATCTTTAAATCTCTTTCTATCGTCCATTCAATTGTGTCCAGTACTTTGTAAAAGTAATTGGCTTCATCCATGGCTTTGGCCAGTAGTATACCGCCCTCTATCATGGCTATAATGCTTACAGAATACTGCCGGACATTGATTTCGTTTTTTATTTCTCGTGCCTGTTGACCGTTTGTCAGCAATGCTGAAATATCGCCCTGCCAGCTCAAAACGCTTTCCTGCACCCGTTTTTTAAGGAATGGCAGGGTATCATCTGCTTCCACAGAGGTATTCATCAAAGGGCAGCCACCGCTTTGGGCCACTTCTTCGAAGTGGGTTCTGTAGAAGTTTATCGAGGCTTTGAGTTTGTCTACACAAGTCCCCGG
Organism: Roseivirga sp.; assembly: GCA_021404565.1. Lineage (GTDB taxonomy): Bacteria > Bacteroidota > Bacteroidia > Cytophagales > Cyclobacteriaceae > Roseivirga. Next base: position 4,950 of record JAAWWF010000008.1, read on the forward strand.
ACTAGCCAGTGCCCTGATCAGTCCTTTTTGCAATGGCCTGATGTTGTACTCAAAGCAAGCAATCGCCAGGCCGTCCTTATTGCCGAAATTGCCATAGATAGCACCTTTGGTCAGTCCTGTGGCAATTTCAATATCAGACAAAGCCGTTCCGGCATAACCCTGCTTATTAAAGATCGGGGCTACTTGCTCAATGATGTATTGCCTGGTGCGAGCCGCTTTGTTCATATCTGTGATACAAAAATATACCGATCGGTATATTTTTCAAAACCTTATTCCAACTTTACGAGAAAATGTACTTCCGGTTGTTGTCTGTGAGCATACATGTCTTCAGTTTCTCATCAATCTGGTGTTTTATAGACCAGAGCCATTGCGTATCTTTTCCGACCAGATTGCTAAGCTTATGAAAAGACTATTCCTCATTTTACTGCTCGTCCTTTTTGTTATCTCTACCCACAGCTCGCAGGCTCAGGTATTCAAGGCTGATTCACCGCTGGCACATACCTATTCTATTGTCGCCCGTGATGCTGAAACAGGCGAAATGGCGGTAGGTGTACAATCACATTGGTTTTCTGTAGGTACCGGGGTTTCCTGGGGTGAGGCGGGGGTAGGTGTTGTTGCCACCCAGTCTTTTACCAATAAATCTTTTGGTCTGCGCGGCTTAGCCTTGCTCAAAGAAGGCAAGACGCCTCAGGAAGCACTCGATATTTTGTTAGGTGATGATGAAGGAAAAGATGTTCGCCAGGTGGCAATCCTCGATGCTAAGGGAAGGGTGGCTGCTCACACAGGTGTCAAATGCATTCAGTTTGCCGGAGATAAACAAGGTGTGAATTATTCAGTACAGGCCAACATGATGTTAAACAGCACTGTTTGGAGCGCTATGGCCAAAGCTTTTGAAGATAGCCATGGCAAACCACTTGCTGAAAGGGTACTATTGGCACTGGAGGCAGCAGAGGGGCAAGGAGGTGATATCCGAGGCAGACAGTCTGCTGCTTTGATAGTGGTGGATGGAGAAAAATCGGAAGAGCCCTGGAACAATCATAAAATCGACCTGAGAGTCGATGATAGCGCTGCACCACTCCCGGAATTACGGAGGCTTTATACGGTAAAGCTGGCTTATGAGCATATGAATGCAGGAGATGTGGCGGTAGAGAATGGTGACATGCCAAAGGCACTTCAGGAGTATGGAGCCGCTGAGGAGATGTTTCCTGATAACCTGGAAATGAAATACTGGAAAGCAGTAGCCCTTGCTAATAACAACCGCCTGGAAGAAGCACTGCCTGTTTTCAAGCTGATCTTCGGAAAGGATGAAAACTGGAAGGAGCTTTCAAAACGCCTGGTACCTCTTGGGTTTCTGGCGGTAACGGAAGAGCAACTTGCTCAGATTCTAAAGCAGTAAACAGCCAGACCGGAAATTCTTTAAGAGCTTCCGGCCTGGCCTTTTAATCAGGTTCCTTTGGTGATGACCGGAGGTACCTGGATAGTCCAGTTGTCGTCATTCTTGAGCACCTTGATGGCAGGAGTTGTTTGATCAAACACGCTCATGTCTGTGAGCTCGCCATTGGCATGGGCATTTACCACCACAATTCCCCAAATGATTTGTTCGCCAGTTGAAGCATCTCCAGTAGAAATAAAGATTTCCATGCTATCTTCTCCTGTTACTACCTGAGGAGCATTTGTTTCGAAAGATAAATCAGCTTGCGATTTCAGATCGAAATAGGTGTTTGTGAATGGAATTGGTTTGTTTCCCGGCTCAAAAATACCTGGGGAAGAAAAAGCAACCGACTCGGAGGTAGATGAAAATACCATACCTGTAAAACGTACATTCATGGCGGTGTTCGTGGTGTCGTCTCCACGCTGGATGAGTATTTTAGTGATTCCTGACATAGTGTTTTGTTAAAAAGTGATTTAATACTTTTCAAAGGTATGTCAGCGTCTAAGAGCAAAACAGGTGGTAATTACCGGAATGATACAGAGGTAGATACCCCCTCAATATCACGTAAGATTACGTGGGTTCAACCTGTCTTATATTTTTATGAAACCTCAGATTCAGCTGGTCGCTATGTCATAGGTTTGGTCATACTCCTCAGTCAGATGAATCCAATCGAACACCTTAGAGAAGTCTTCCAGTTTATTGCGCTGAATCTCCCGATAGCTTTGGCTGGTTTTAGAAAACTGAAGTAGCAACCTGCCCAGGTCATTAACTACCCGATCGCGATCCTTACCTTTTCTTTTCAGAACGAATACTCCTGTTTCGTCCGGGTTATCATTCAGGTTTTCAATATAGGAGCCAAAGCCTGACAAGTCAGAGGTAATGGTCGGCACACCCCTGGCAATGCACTCCAGGGGTGTATAGCCCCATGGCTCATAGTAGCTGGGGAATACACCCAGGTGGCAACCTCTTACAAACTGTGAATATTCCATACCAAAGAGCGGATTGGAGGGTGATATGAAATCTGGGTGATAAACGACTTTTACCTTATCTAAGGGGCTGTTAAACAGACTTTCTTTCCTGAAATCATTCACGATAGGATCGTTGTCGTTGTCCTTTAGGTTGTGCGTGACGATGTAGGGCCAGCTGTCGGTCTTCCACGACTGAATTGCTCTGCGGTAACGCAAACGCCAGTAGTCGGTCATAAACTGGTTAAGATCGGGTAGACGGTAGTCTTCTGTGGAAGAGGCTCCGGTGATAAACAACTGGTTGGCAATCTCCTTTTCTATCGACCCACAAGTCTTGCGGATTTCTTCCAGCAAAGCCCTTGAATGTAGTACATCCGGGTTGATGGAATGGACCTCTGCTTTGGTGATAAAGAACATAACGACCGTCACATCAACTTTCTCTTTGACCAGCCAGTGGTTGAGTCGCTTCAATGCCTGGATGGTAATATCAAAGCCCTTGTTCTCATGTTCATAGCGACCACTGGTAAAGAGGTAGATGGTTTTGTTAAGATCGAAGGGCTGAGAATGGAAGAAATGGCCCATTACAAAGTCATCAATCTTGGCCCTGTACCGGTCGTGGCGCACATGAATCCTGTGATGTGATGAAAACCTTTCCAGGTTAAGGCCATTGGGAGTAACATGTTGAGGTTCGGTACCCAGCAGATGCTTACATTCTTCCGCGGTGATCTGGCTCACCGTTGTAAAGGCATCCGCCCATTTAGCACCTTGTTTTTCGAGTTGATGAATACCAGGGATACCAAACCTCACGGCCATGGCCTCGTCATCGATATGAGGCATTTGATTATAGAAATCGCTTGTATTCACCGCCAACACCCGTCCTAATCGTGTGGCATGGGTAGTAAAGACGGTTTTGATGCCTGACTGACTCTTTTTGAGGCTGAGTATCGTACCACAGCACATCCACTCATGGCCGTGGAAAACAACGCCTCGTTTGTCTTCTTTCTCTTCCAGAATTTTGAGGAAAGTGGTGACCACATCGCACCACTGAAGGGATACATCATAGAGAGAATCATCCGTGCCTATGGGGATACCAAAGTCTTCAAAATGTCTTTTTTTAATTGACTGCAGTCGGTTAAAGGCTCCTTCGGGATTCAGTAGCACGGCCCTTGGACGACCTGATACTAACCAGGTACCATATTTCACCTCGTAGCCCATGTCGCGCATTTGGTTTACGGCCTTACCAACAGGGGAATCCACCTCTGTCAGGTCCTCAAACTCTATGTCAATACTATCATTGACCAAAGGTCCGAGCAGGCAATAGTTCTTGCCCCATTTCTCGAGGGTGGCGGGTAGTTTGGAGCGTATTACCGTATAAATGCCGCCAAGCTGATTGCACACCTCCCAGGAGGCTTCCAGCAAGAGGTTGTCATCAAATGTATTGGTCGAGGATCCCATTCCGTTTCGTTTACTTGCAATCAAGATATCTTAAACCAAGGCGAATGACAACGTTTGAATGGGTAATTATTCATGCATATGTCTATCGTGCTGATTGCCAAAATCATGTAAAAACCGAGCGATGGTTGGAAACTGCGAAAAACCATTTATCGCACTTCAATTGTGCGCTTTTCTATGGTCGGTTTGAATTCAGCAAGGGGATTATCTTTCTTTGAATCAAAGTCAAATCCATGAAATTGAAAACAACATTTATTCTGGTCATACTCCTTTTTACTCAACTCACTTTTGCACAGGATGCGAAAAAAGAACCTGAAAAGAAAAAGAGAGCACCGAAGCCTTGGGTCAATCCGCTGATCAAAAACTACGGCAGGATTCTGGACCTGGAAGACATAGAAGTAAAACCCGATCCTGATCGTGAGTATAAAATTCTGATCGAACTGGTGCATGATATGGACAAACCCAAACGACTGAATTTCTCGGCCAATAACGTTGCCCGCTTGATCAACCTGCATGCCATTGGCGGGGTGAAGCCCGAAAATCTGAAGGTAGCTGTGGTGGTGCATGCTCAGGCTACTAATTCTGTGGTAAGTCAGGAGGCTTATCAAAAGAAATATGAGGAGGAAAGCCCTTATGTAGACTTTTACAAAGAGCTGGCAGATGCCGGTGTCGACCTCGTGGTTTGTGGTCAGTCACTTAATCTTTTCGGTCAAAAACCGGAGGATGTACTGCCCGGAGTGAAGATTGCTACATCTGCACTTACTGCTGTTACTACCTATCAGTTGAAAGGCTATGCCTACTTTAAGTGGGACTGAGGCGATCTGTGATTGGTGAGTTTGTAAAGTTGGTAATTGGTAGTTTGTACAATTGGACCAGGGCCGGAAACCCCGTCAGACCGAAGGTCAGACGTCCTTAGATTTCTGTGCCTGGTCGCCAGGTTTTCAAAAACCATCTTTATCTGATTTGATTGATTTATTCTCAGGAAATGCTTCTATTGAGCTTCTGACAGAAAAATCTTTGAAAATGAATCGAATCAAGCCTCTGATACTCATCTTAACCTTTCTTTTTACTGCGCAACTTGCTCTGGGGCAGGGCAGAATCAACCCCTCTATCGCAAACTTCGGGGGAATTTTTGATGCCCCTTATGCCACAGAAAAGCCCGATCCTAATCAGCAGTACAAGATTGTGATTGATATTGCGACCAATGATGGTGATCCGGACGAGATAGCCTATTCCCTGTACAATGTGGCCCGGCTCATGAACCTGCATGTAATGGGTGGTGTACCGAAGGAAAATATGCATGTGGTGTTGGCCATTCACGGAGGGGCTGCCTACTCGGTAATGAACAATGAGGAGTATAAAAAGAAATACGATGTAGATAGTCCGTACCTCGAACTGTTTGAGGAACTCGAGGAGGCTGGAGTACAGATGTTTGCCTGTTCGCAGTCACTAAAGGGCAGAGGCATAGATCATGAAAAAATGGTACCTCAGATAAGCGTAGCTACTTCCATGCTTACTGTAATGACTACCTATCAACTCAAAGGCTACGCAGCGTTGAAGTTTTGATAAAACCTTTCAAATCATATCCTGCTGAAAGATTAAAGAAATTCTGTTGGCTTTCTCTGGTTGTTACCCTGATTACAATGGGCATTATGTACCTCACCGGTATTCCACTCAGAACAGCTGAAGCTCCACAGGGAATATTGTCTTTTGAGTTTGCAGGAAGCTTGGATGCTGCGCTGCTAATGCTCGATTCCTGGCAGGGGATGGCCATGCGTTATGCAGGACTGAATCTCGCCTTCGACTATCCTTTCATGCTGGGTTATGGTCTTTTTTTAGCATCATTCACAGAGCTGATAAGGCGTAAAGCCAATGTCGGTTTACTCCAAAGAATTGGTCAGCTATTTGTAATGGGGATGCTCTTGGCGGCCCTGCTGGATGCCGTTGAAAATGTAGCGTTGATCCGGCTCTATCTCGGAGTGGAAAGCGATATGATGGCCCAATTGGCTTATTGGTGTGCCGGTGTCAAATTTGGCTTGATTTTGCTGGGAATTACCTATATACTCATCACGCTCGTGATTCGTCTGATCGGGAAAAAGTAAGTGACCGACTTGGCTTAAAAGAATCAACTCAATTCATGAGATAAGATTATAAAGTTTACAATGACAAAAATGACCAGCCCGATAGCCAGAAAAAAGAAAAACCACTTATATCCTCTCTGAAATCTCTCTGACCGGCTGTTTCTCATATCAAGCAGCTCGTCAAAATTGGTGCGTACCTTTTTTGTCGTGCTGGCAACAGGAGCGTCTTCCATATGCTTGCCATACAGACTTTTTGCTTTGGCGAAAGCCTTTCTTGTCTCGGTTGCTTTCTTCTGGCGTTTGTAACTAAGGAAGTTGCCCATGGTTTTATTAACGGGGATTAGTTTATTGCACGACCATTAGAAATGATAAGAGGTTTATGAGCTGGATCAAAACAATACCATATGAGGAGGCCAAAGGCAAGCTGAAGCAGCTTTACAAGCGCGTAAAGGGGCCTGATAATAATGTAGACAATATTATGATGGTCCATAGCCTGCGGCCACATTCTATGGAGGGGCATATGCATATTTACAAATATGTGCTGCATCACAATGGCAACACTTTCCCTAAGTGGTACCTCGAAACCATTGGGGTTTATGTAAGCATGCTAAATGATTGCAGCTATTGTGTAGAGCATCACTATCAGGGTATGAGAAGGCTGGTCAACGATGAAGAGCGATCTGTTGCTGTGAGAAAAGCACTGGAGGCAAGAAAGCCTGAAGCATCTTTTGATGGGAAGGAATTGGCCCTGTTGAAATATGCTGAAAAACTTACACTTGCTCCGGCTACCATAAAGGCCTCAGATCTGGATATTTTAAGAGAAGCCGGGGCCGATGATGGAGAAATCCTGGAGGTAAATCAGGTGACCAGCTACTTCTGTTATGCCAATCGCACTGTGTTAGGTTTGGGTGTCAATACCGAGGGCGATATCATTGGCCTTTCACCCAATGAGAATGATGAACCTGATAACTGGAATCATGCCTGACAAGACTTAGAACTGGTTAATTACCTGTACGCCAATTCCCTGAAATTCATTCATTTTGGGCAAAAGGGCGGTGCCTTCTTCCAGCGAAATAAGCTTGCCGATCAGCTTAGCCGGCTGCAGCTTTTCGCTGCGGATCATCTCCATCATTTCAGGATATGCGTGTGCCTGCATGCCATGGCTCCCGATGATTTCAAGCTCATTGGCTACCACCAGGTGCATGGGGATTTGAGGAAGGTAATCATCACCAGCCAGCAGTCCCACCTGTATATGTTTCCCGAGCTTTCTCAGGTTTGCCACAGAGTTAAAACAGGTAACCTTGCTTCCCAGCGCATCTATTGATAGATACACTCCGCCTTTTGAGAGTTCCTTTACGGCTTCGATCACCTCGGTTTTACTGGCATTAATGGTATGATGTGCCCCGATCATTTTGGCAAAGGCAAGCTTTTGATCATCAATATCAATGGCAATCACCTGGGCCCCCATGGCCTGGGCAATCATGATGGCGGAAAGACCGACACCACCGCAGCCGTGTACCGCTACCCATTGCCCCCCTGAAACCTTTCCTTGGTGTACCACAGCACGGTAGGAGGTGATAAACCGGCAACCCAGGCCGGCAGCTGTTTCAAAACTTATCTCTTCGGGCAAATGCACCAGATTCGTCTCGGCATAATGAATATTGACATACTCGGCAAAGCTGCCCCAATGGGTAAAGCCAGGTTGAAACTGATAGTCGCATACCTGCTGATTTCCTGAGGCGCACTGAGCACATTTGCCGCAGCCGCTGACGAAAGGCACTGTTACGCGGTCTCCCTTTTTGAAGTGCGAAACCCCTTTGCCTGTTTCCAACACCGTGCCGGCCAGCTCATGACCTGGTACATGGGGTAGCTCAATATCGGCATCATGTCCCATCCAGCCATGCCAGTCAGACCGGCAGACTCCCGTGGCCTCCACCTTGAGTACTACTGAACCTTCAATAGGGCTGGGGTCGGACAGGTTTTCTATGGTTACCGGACCCTGGAATTTAGAATAGTAAGCTGCTTTCATTTTCAGATATATCAATCGCTGTCATGCGACAATAAATATATCCCGAATCTCGCAGGCATTCTAACCGCTCGCAGGCTTAATGCGCTGCTCAGATCAGATTAAAGGCGATTTCACCCGACTTGCTTTGTGTTGAATTCAGAAAGGTTGGTCAATCCAGAAGCTTGAGTTCCTTTTCAATATTGGCAATCAGTGCTTTTACATTCTTTTCAGCCTCCAGCAGACCAAAGTAGAGACCTGTATTGTTGTCTTTGCTGATTTTGAAATTTCTGACGAGTAGAGAATCATCCAATAGGGAATTATAATCGATGGGCACGGCTGTTCTTGAGTATCTGAATTCCTGGATATTGTCCAGAATCCATGGGGTCCAGTAGGTTTTGAATTCAAACTCCACGTCTCCCATTTGTTGCACCACCTTGGGGTGCATGTACTCATAGTATTCGACAAGGTCCCGCCTTAGGGCCTGGTTTTGAACCAGCGTGATGTCTGTGGATTTGAGTGTCTGGTAACCGGCACTGATAAAAGAAATGCGCGGAAACATGAGCACTTGTGCTAAAATAGTGCTGACGGAATCACTGTAAGCCTTTTTGCGGGTGAGTGTTTTATCCAGATAGTCTACACCATCCATCCGCCTTTGTGTATTGGCAAGCGATGTAGTGATAAGGATGGAATCTTCAAGTAAGTCAGTCCTGATCTCTTTCAAGATCAGGCGCTGAGACTTGTCTTTCTTCTGTTGTTGATTCCAGTTGTCGAAAGCGACAGCCAGGCTAATTCCCATAAAAATGAGCGTTATTTCTCCCAGCGCATACTTCCAGTTGAGTTTGAGTTTTGACTGTGACACGGTTGATTGTTGTTCATGATATTTTGAGTAGACCTTTGGATTACAGACGCCTGACCGGGCGTTTTGTATCACTCAGCACCTTGGACCAGAAGATGCGTGATACATGAGATTATACGGGCCCAGGCTTCTCTTTGGATGTCCGTTTGCCATGAATCGGGCATTCTGTGTACCGAGTTGGGATCGGGGTGAACTGTATTATCTAATTCGGGAGAAATCAGGAGTGAATCTGCGGGCTATTGATCGGAATGAAGCAACTGTATGCTATTGCCGTAATTGTCCTGAATCATAAAATACCGGTCGAAAGCCATCGATTTCTGCTCTGTCAGTTCGAAATCAAAGGTGACTCCGGCAGTCTTGAGTAGCTCATATGGTGCTTCAATCTCATCTACCTTAAAGGAGAGTTTGCGGATTCCCTGGATTTTGGAAAGACTCACATCCGTAGGCAGATCCATACTGTCAATATGCATATAGCTGGAAAACTCGCACAGTTCTAAAATGAAACCGTCTTTGTCCAGGATGGCGCGCTCGTTGTCTGGTTCGGGCAGATGATCAATCAAGGTGGCTCCCAGTTGTTGCTGGTACCAGGCAATGGAGGCTTTTATATCAGGAGAGCTGATGGCCATGAGAAATGGACTGAGCATTTCCTGAGGTTCGGCCTGTCCTTCTTTCAATGAAAAAGAATTGTACATAGTTGCCCTCGGGGTCCTCGATAAGAAAGAACTGATCTGGCCAGGGGAAATTGTCAGCAGGAGGAGACAGGTCCCCAAGGGGAGCCACCATTTTGATTTCCTCGTTGGCCGCCATGTTTTCGTAAAGCGCAGCGATATCTTTTGCCTGAAAGCCAATTTTAAAGAAACCGTCAATTTCAAAATACCCCTGAGGCAGTAAAGAGGAATCGCGACTGATGCCATCGGCAAACTCTACCAGCTCCAGAAAGAAACCGCCCTGATGCATCATACCCACCGAGATACCATAATCAGGGAAATGCATGATGGTATCCCTGGTAAAGTAGAGGTGTTGGGTATACCAGTCCATCGATCGATCGATGTCTGTGGTGGTAAGTGCAAAAATAGCCGGGCGATACTTGTTCTCTGGCTGGTTGCCAGGTTGGCACTGGACAAAAGTCAGAAATAGGAGACTGAAGATCAGGAGCTTTTTAATAAAGGCCATTACTCAAAATAGCGGATTCCGATCGACTTTTAAACCGGGTGATTAAGCTTTTCGGCCGATTGCAAATAAAGTCATGCGGATGCGAGTCTGAACCAGACCAAAGTAAAATTTACTGGCCTGAGGTAGATAAAAGGTTTTGTGATTAACTTCATGCAAAATTTTGACCCATGTATACCGGACTATTACACGCTCATTCAGGATTAAGATGGATTGTTTTGATCCTTCTACTCGTTGCCATTTTCAATGCCTTTTCTAAAAAGAAAACTGGTGTTTACAGTGAAGGTGACCGCAAACTGGCGCTTTTCACGATGATCTCTACGCACACCCAATTGTTGATAGGGCTGATTCTGTATTTTTATAGCCCCTGGGTGAGGTTTACGGGTGATATGATGGGAGATAGTATAAGAAGATTTTACACTATGGAGCATACCTTGATGATGATTATTGCCATCGTACTCATAACCATAGGCCATTCTAAATCTAAGAAGGCAGCAGATGCCGCTGCTAAATTCAAGGCAATTTCAGTGTTCTATCTTATTGCGCTTATTGTTATTCTGGCAGCCATTCCATGGCCATTCAGAGATTTGGCCGGACATTGGTTTTAAAACCCCGATTTTCCTAATAAAATAAGAATCAGAGGTGTTGGATGTTTTTCCTTTCTGGGATGACGTTCAATGCCTTTTTTGTTTAATTGGAATTGAGAATAAGCTGTCGGTAAAATCTAATGGCATCTTTGTAATCCTCTACAGGAATGCGCTCATCTATGCCGTGGAAAGACTGAATATTGCTCTCGTTGATATGGTATGGCACAAAGCGATAAATATTCTGACTCACCCCGGTAAAATGCCTGGAGTCAGTTGCAGCTATCACCAGGTTGGGCGCAGTAAGTACCCCATCGAAGGTTTGTTTCAAGGTCTTATTGATGATGTTGTAGCCCTCTGAATCCATGGGGGATACAGGAGATGGATTGGTGTTGAAGCCATAGAATTCAGCCTGGACACGCTCATCGTTGATGGTGGACACTACATGGTTCATAACGTCATCAGCCGTCTGGCCCGGAATGATTCTGAAATTGACCACTGCCCTGGCCTTATAAGGAATTACGTTCTCTTTAATACCAGCCTCAAATATGGTAGGGGCGGTAGTTGTACGTACCAGAGCGTTACCCGCACCACTGGCACTTTCATAGGTACTGATGATAATGGGCTTGAAAATATTGCGATTGGCAAAAGCCATTCGGTTGACAAAACCCAACTCGGGCCCCACCTGATCCATAAAGCCATGCATGGCCTCTGAAATAGTAGCTTCCATTGGGTGTTCTTTCAAGGCGGCAACTCCACTTGCCAGTATGTCAATGGCTGTTTCAGGAGCTGGCTGTGAGGAATGTCCGCCCGCGAGCTCTACTGTTAGTTCTATGGTGGTTGACCCTTTTTCTGCCACTCCGATAAAGGCCAGATCAGGATCTACACCCGGTACCAGCTTTTGTGTAATGGCATAGCCTTCGTCCAGTACAAATTCGGCCTCCACTCCCTGATCTACCAGATATTTGGCAATGGGCACGGCTCCCAGTTCGCCACCCACTTCTTCATCGTGCCCAAAGGCGAGGTAGATGGTTCTCTCCGGTTGATGGTTTTCAGCTAACAGCATTTCTATGCTTTCCAAAATCCCGATAACAGAAAATTTATCGTCAATCGTGCCGCGACCCCAGATAACACCGTCCTTTACTGCACCTGAAAAAGGGTCGTTCGTCCATTGGTCATGAGAAGCGATGGGTACCACATCGATATGCCCCATCAGCACAATGGGTTTAAGGCTTTCGTCAGTGCCATGCCAGGTGTATAGGTGACTATAACGGTTGAAAGTTTTTCGATCTAGGGTGGAAGAAACCAGCGGATAGTTGGCAGAAAGTAGCGCATTAAAGTTCTCAAATGCGGAGGAATCGAAATCTGCCGGGTCTTCATGAGAGATAGTCTTAATTCTGAGCGCTTCAGAAAATCGTGCAATGGCTGCCTCGGAAATGTCGACTTTACTGACCGCTTCTACCTGCAATTGCTGAGAGGTAAAGGTGAAGGTCTTGATCAAAATAAAGAGAACAAAGAGCAGGAGGGCCAGGCCCAGAAACTTAAAAACATTCTTCATGGAAAGGGTATTGTGGTCACCTAAGATAAGGCTTTCGAAAAGAAAGCGTGTAGCGAAGCTCCTGACAATTTAAAGGTTGTCCCCAAATTGTCAATACAATCGGGTCTATCGGGGATGTCAGGAATCCTTTTGGTTGCCCGACATCAGGTTGGAGATGATCCGGGTATTGGGAAATTTATCCAACAGAATTTTCAGAAAGACGGTAATGGGTATGGACATGATAAGGCCAGGTATACCCCAGATATAACCCCAAAGCATCAGCATTACCAACACGGTAACAATGTTAAGGGAGAAGGATTTGCCCATGAAGATAGGCTCCAGCACTCCACCGAAAACGGCCTGAACGCCCGTGGTAGTTAAGATAAAGAACAAGAGTACAGAGGTTTGATCTATTTCTACAAAGGCAAAAACAGCGAGCAACACTACTGTGACAATCGACCCGATCATTTGCACAAAGTTGATGAGGAAGGCAAATAAACCCCAGAAAATGGGGAAGCTTACCCCAAAGGCCAGGCATGCGAGCCCCGTGAAAATGCCCGTCAGCAGGCTCACCATAAATTTCACTTTGATAAACTTGAGCAGGTCGTTTTCTATTTTAATGAAGGTTTTTACCGAAGCAAACTGCTGTTTAAGAATGGTAGTATTGAGAAACTTCTGAAAGTCGACCGAGCCTGCCAGTAAAAGCACGGCAAAAAAGATCATGGTCAGGGTTCTGGAAATAGTATTAGTAACAAAACCCAGGGTGGGGGCAAAGCCTTTGGAAACCGTATCACGATTGACAAGAGATGATAGCTCGTTTTCTCCCTGGATAAATTCCACCCCAAAAAACTGCTCTAAAGATACTACCAGATCAGCCAGCTTGACTCGAGCCTTTTCAAAAAAGGCATTGTCTGTGGATAATAGCTCCTTGCTTGACAGCTGGATCAGCTCTCCGCTGATTTTCAGAATGGCTGCTATGATCACGATCACCAGGGCGATACTGAGCCCCTTATTGACCTTGCGTTTTTTGAGCCAGCGCATGAGCGGCAAAAACAGCAGGGCGATGAACATAGAAGATACCAGGGGAACGAAAATAAAGGAGAGGGTTTTCAACAGGTAAAACACCAGCGGGATCACAATGATCAGCAGTAATATGTTCGTTGTTTTTCTTTCTCTGATCATTCTGTTTCGCCCTCTTATCCAGCCCTCAAAGTTAAATCGAAAATGGCTATTAAATGTTTTATTATGAGTGCTATTTCTTACGTCTGAACCGATTAATGGCATGAATAAGGGCAGAAGGCTGGAGAGCCCAATCGAAGGTTTAAAATGGCTGCTGTCCTGGTTACGGTTGAATGGAAAATTGGCAGGAATTGTGAAGTACCTGACTATTAATTGAGCATTCCTCTTTCATAATTTCTTTTGTCATGGCATTGTTTTAAATTCGTGACCAAACGAACGTTAGTTATGGGATTGACATCTGCACATAAAGAAATACTTGATAAAGCGGTAGCAGCCTTGCACAGCCGTGCATTCCACGCTCAGTATCCTGAGCATCCTTCACCAAAGATTTATGGAGAAACAGCTGATGCTGATGGAAGGGCTACCTTCAAAGCACATCTGGGAAAAAACTTTGAGGAGCTGAAGCAAGAGGGTGAATCGGGTTGGATAGGCGAGGAGGAGTCTCCTTATTTTGCAGATAAACTGAACGTGAAATACCCTGCTTTTTCGAAAGAGGTATTGCTCGAAAGAGCAGAAAAAGGTTTCCATGCCTGGAGAAAGGTATCAGCAGCCGACAGGGCCGCTGTACTAATCGATTCGTTGGAGCGATTCTCCAAGCGTTTCTTTGAAAATGCCTATGCCACGATGCATACCACAGGACAGGGCTATATGATGGCCTTTCAGGCTTCAGGACCGCATGCTGCGGACCGTGCTTTGGAAGCTGTGGCTGCAGGCTATGAGGAGCTGAGTCGCTTTCCGGAAAGACAGACCTGGGACAAGCCGATGGGCAAATACAACCTGGTGTTGAACAAAGAGTGGAGGGCAGTGCCGAAGGGCATCGGTTTAGTCATTGGTTGTTCTACCTTCCCTACCTGGAACTCCGTACCGGGTGTTTATGCAGATTTAATCACTGGTAACTCAGTGTTGGTGAAACCTCACCCAGGTGCTATTCTGCCTATGGCGATCGTAGTGGCTGAGATAAGAAATGCAATGCGTGACGCGGGCTTTGATGCCGATGCTTGTCAGCTGGTTGTAGATACACCGGATGCGCCTGTTGCCAAAGAACTGGCTGAAGATAAAAATGTAAAGCTGATAGATTTCACTGGTAATTCTGAATTCGGTTCTTACCTGGAGACATTGCCAAAAGCGGTGTTTACCGAAAAGACCGGAGTCAACTCGATCATTCTCGATTCAGTAGACAACCTGGACAAAGCTATTCAGAATATTACCTTCTCAGTGGCTCTTTACTCCGGACAAATGTGTACGGCTCCTCAAAACTTCTTTATCCCTGAAGGCGGAGTTAAAACTCCTGATGGTATTGTGAGCTTTGATGAGGTAGCTAAGAAGTTTGCTGACTTTACTACCGGATTGGTTGATAACCCCAAAGCAGGACCTTTTGTGCTGGGAGCAGTGCAGAATATTAATACCTGCAATCGCGCTCAGAGTGCTGCCGGTGATTTGGGTGGCAAGGTATGGCTGGAAACCCGCTCTATCGAAAACCCGATGTTCAAAACGGCAAGAACACAAACTCCAACGGTGATAGAACTGAGTTCTATGGAAAAAGAGAAGTTTTCGCAGGAACTTTTCGGACCGATCGCTTTGCTGATCAAGACAAAGGATACCAAAGAGTCTGTAGCGCTCGCTAAAGAGTTGGCAGAACAGCAGGGAGCTATCTCTTGCGGAGCTTATACCACTGATCCTGAAATGAAGGAATATATTGCGGATGAGATGTCGCTGGCGGCTACTCCGGTGTCGTTCAATCTGACGGGGGGGATTTATGTAAATCAGAATGCGGCCTTCTCTGATTACCACGTAACGGGAGGAAACCCTGCAGGAAATGCCTCTTTCACGAATCCTGACTATGTAAACCGCAGGTTTACCTGGGTTGGTATGAGAGAGCTTGCTTAAAAATGATAAATGTGAGATGTTGAATTTTTAATGTTCAGAATCTGTCTGATAGACTGAGACTCTGAAATAAATCCAGGGTGACCTAACATAAAAAACAAGAGGCTGTGCCGGGAGGCATGGCCTTTATTTTTGAAGTGCCTTGAATAGTCGGTCACGATAGGTATTGCCAATAGGTAGTTCAGTGCTGCCAACCATTATACTGGCACGATCCAGTTTCCTGATTCGAACGATTGCGACAATGTAAGACTTGTGAATACGCACGAAGTGGTCAGGGTTTAGCATTTCTTCCATTTTATTCATGCTCATAAGGCTCATGATCTTTTCCTTTTCGGTGAAAACTGTCACATAGTTGCCGGCTCCTTCAATGTAGCAGATATCGTCTTCCGATATAAAATGAGTCGAATTCCCGCTTTTGATTTGAAGTATCTCGGGTTTATCCTGAACAGCTATCGAAGGATTTGTTGATTGAACGTTTTTCAACGTGAATTGCCCTTGTGCTTTGGTAACGGCTTTAATGAATCGATCAAAAGTAATGGGTTTAAGCAGGTAATCTGTAGCGCTGTGATCGTAACTCTGAACAGCGTATTCATCATAGGCTGTGGTGAAGATCACCATAGGTTTATGCTCCAGACTATTGAGTAACTGCATACCATTGAGGTCGGGCATATTAATATCTAGAAAAAGCAAATCTACCCGGTGCTGACTGAGATAATCTACTGCTGCCACAGCATTGGTAAATGCAGCCTTGAGCTCCAATGAGCTAAGTTTCACGATATACCGGATCAGCACATCTACGGCCAGTTGTTCATCATCAACTACTACACACCTCATGCTATGTCAGTTCTAATTGTACCGTAAATTGATCCTTATCCTGCTTGATATCAAGCTGATGGCTGTCTTTGTAGAGTAGCTCAAGTCTGCGCTTGACATTGGTCAGTCCAATACCAGAAGCTTCCAGCTGATTATCATTCACGATGTCGTTGGTACAATGGAAAATTACTGAGCCATAAAATGCTTCCAAAGAGACAATGATCCGCGATGGTATATGACTGCTTACTCCGTATTTGAAGGCGTTTTCAATAAAGGGGATCAAGATCATTGGCTTAATATGTATATCTGCCGGTGTTTCCGGAAATGAAACAGAGAGTTGAAGCTGTTCACTGTTTCGCCATCTCATTGTTTGAAGTTCAATAAAGCTTTCCAGGTATTTGATTTCTTCCTCCAGTCTTATACTGGTCTGGTCGCTGGTATGCAACATGTACCGCATCAGGTTGGCAAGCTGTGCAATGCCGGCTGCGGTTTCTTCATCTCCGTTTTTCTGGGCGCTGGAAAAGAGGTTGTTGAGTGTATTGAAAAGAAAATGTGGATTGATCTGTGACTTGAGGAATGAGAGTTCGGAGCTTAGCTTTTCTTCTTTTAGCTGCCGCTGAAGCTGTTCATTCATAAACCAGTCATTTGAAAAACGATATATAACAGCAGCTACCATAACAAAAATGTGTGATATGACATTGTATTCAGCCAATTCGTATATCAGCTCATCAAGATTGAGATAAATTTGTTTTAACAGGGCAATGTCGATGAAAGTCTCGGATGTAGTAAAGATCACAAATATGAGACTGAACCAGAGGCTGAAGGCCAGGAAGTGCCTTTTCTTCAGAAGCCGGGGAACGAGCCGATCAGCCACCAGATAGAAGATACTGGCATTGGAAAGAAATCCGTAAAGCATAGCAACTCTGTACACCCGGGAACCGGAATGAAAAGCTCCGAGTGTCAATTCCAGTCCATTCAGATTGAGCACAATGAAAATAATGAGACCTAAGATTAGAGGTAGGCTATACTCATGCTTCCAGAAATTAAACCTTGCTTTCACACTTTGAAAGTAAGGGATAATCCAGAGATAAATGAGAAGGCTTGATCAACTGCTCCTTTAAATGGGACAACTATACGAGATACTATGTCAACTCACTAAGTCAATTATTCATCAGGTTTGAAACATGAGAGCAATCAGTTTATGTATCTCTTTTTGACACTAATGACAGGACACCTAAGCTTGTGGAGCGTTTTGTGAAATCAGTATCTGGTTTTCGCAACTGCAATCATCTTAAGCATATGGAAAAACACCTAAAAAAAGATATTCTCACCTTTCTGGCTCTCGTTACAGTGCTATCTGCTATACCTTATATACTTATCTATGTAGATGGTGATACTGACTCAAACTGGGTAATGTTGCTGATGTGGATACCTGCTTTGTCGGGAATTGCAGCCAGACTCATTCGAAAAAAATCCCCATTTAAGGGAATCGGATGGAATCCCTTAAAGTCCTTCAAATGGATGCTGGTGGCCATGGTTATCCCATTAATCGTGACTGTTGTTTACCTCTCTTTACTGTTTGGGTTGGGGCTGGCCGAATTTGACCCCGGTTACATTATTAGAGATGGCAATAAGGTGATGCTGGCACGGATGGGGATGATTTTTGGAGGAGGGGCTCCCCAGAATGTGTTTTTGTATGCTGGAAATTTCCTGTTGTCATTTTTCGTAGGTAATCTCTTATACGTGGTGACCTTTGCGTTAGGTGAGGAATATGGATGGAGAGGCTACCTGCAGCCACTTCTTACAGAAGGTTTTGGTGTGAAGAAGGGGCTTTTTTTCGTAGGGTTGATATGGGGGTACTGGCATCTGCCCGGGATACTTATGGGGCATAACTTTCCGGATTATCCGGTTTTCGGAGGGCTCATTTTGATGCCATTGGGCTGTATTGGGATGTCTTATGCTTTTGGTTCAGTTTACAATAAATCGGGTATAATCTGGATGCCTGCGATGTTTCATAGTGCTTTTAATATGGTGTCGGATATCCATGGCGGAGCTATTATGGAGGGTACAAGAAATGCATTGGGATCAGATATTATCTATGTGTGCTTGTGGGTACTGGCAGGTTGGCTTTGTTTCCGTTTTCTAAAACCCGCTGGCGCTGATAAAGGAAATGAAGAGGAGTATGAACTTCCGCATTAAAGAATAAGATCCATTGTTGTGAATGACTCTTATTTATAGGGTGAGAAGCAGGATTGCCTGCTTACTCATCCCTTTTTATTACCCAAATGCATGATACGGCTTATCTCACTTTCACTCTTTTTATCAATCGGGCAAAGAGCCCCGGGAAGAAACGTTTGACGTAAACGCCATAGGATTCTTTTCCGATATAAACCTCTCTCTTGTTTTTTGACATGGCCCTGATAATACTGCCGGCACAACCTTCTGCTGAAATACCATTGGCCTGTGCAGTGTCCATCACGTTGGCCTTGGAACCATCTCCCAAAAAGGCATTGATGGAAACATTGGTTTTGACAAAGCCGGGTGCTGCCAGGGTTATCTTGATGCCCTGGTCTTCCAACTCTGCCCGCATGCTGTCATAAAAGCCGTGAAGCGCATGCTTGCTGGCTGCATAGCCCGAGCGATAAGGTGTGCCGAATCTACCCGTGAGGCTGGTGACTACTACGAAATGTCCGTTGCCCCGCTCTATCATATGGGGTAAGAGCTCTTTTGTAAGACTTACAGTACCCAGGTAATTCACCTCCATGAGTTTTCGGTCCACATCCAGAACGGTGTCTTTGACCAAT
The DNA here is from genome assembly GCA_021404565.1 of Roseivirga sp. Classification (GTDB taxonomy): domain Bacteria; phylum Bacteroidota; class Bacteroidia; order Cytophagales; family Cyclobacteriaceae; genus Roseivirga. The sequence continues at coordinate 23,775 of JAAWWF010000008.1, forward strand.
GAGCGTTGGCTGATGCCTCCATTATTGATCAGGACATCAACTTGCCCGAATAAGCCAATGGCTGTTTTGACCTTTGCTGCATGCGTATCGGTTTCAGCCAAATCGAGGCTTAGTATTTTGATCCTGTCAGGGTTGTGGCAGCTCGATTTAACGCGTTCCAACTCTCGTTCTCTTCTGGCGGAAAGTATCAGGTTACATGCTTGTTGGGATAGCTGTTTGGCCAGGGCTTCACCTATACCTGAGGAGGCTCCGGTGATCCAGATCGTTTTATCAGTAAACTTTGACATCGTATTGGGCTAATAGCCAAAGAAAGATAAGACCTTTTTCGGAGGGCAAAAAAGAGGCCTTGATAAGACAGTTATTCTCGTCTTACCAAGGGCCTTTACTAAATATTCAGAACCCGTAAGTGCACTAATGCTATTTAAGTTGTTTGCGAGAGTTGGAGCTTATTTCCAGACTCCCACAATGGCTCCTATTACCAGAAAGCTGATCACATGATAGCCTGCATTAATAAGAAAGAGCTTCATCGATTTTCTTTCAAACAGATAGGTCACTCCCATGCTTGCGGCTACCCAGCCGATACCCGCCAGTGCTCCGGCAGTAACTCCCCAGGCCAGGTCGCTTGAATCTGCGAGAAAGGCGGCCAGGTTAAAGGCCATGATGAAGCCAAGGATAAAGGAGCCGCCAAATATTCGTGCCATGTTCCCTCCTTTAAGATCTTCTTCAGTAAATCCGTTTTCCTTCATCCAAAGCTTGCTGAAGAGCAGGGGGGAGTACCAAAGTCCACCGATTAAAAAAGTGGAGAGTGCGGCTACGAAAATGGCCAGGTAATTTAAGTTTGAAATATCCATGATATGGGTTTTTAAGGTTTGTAATGGTTTGGTTTAATACCCCTGGCTGAAATAGTAAGGGCATAGCGATGCCAGGCCTCCTTTTTCGGAGGCTTGGGAATCGCAGATGTTTTTTGATGTTATCAGGCTGCTAAAGCCCGGTTCAGGGAATTACGCCTTTTGCTTTTTCTTCCAGAGAATTACGCCTACAGCAATGATTTCATACTTAAGAAGAACGATGATGGTGTCGAGCAGGGTAAGCTCAAAGGGTCTCAGGGTGAAGGCATTCTGAGTTGATAGCTCCAGAAAAAGGAGCCCGAACCAAAGCACGAAGGCCCATTTTAGTCCGTCTACGGCTTTGGTAACGTTCATGGCCCTGAACATATAAGCCATGATATAGCCCATGGCTACGGCCGCGGCAAAAGCCCAAAGCAGGTTGAGCATGCTGGCATCAGCAAAGTCTTCTTCCACAAGCTTATTGAGTTCCATCCAGCGGATACCAAAGAAGATCTTGTTGTACCAAAGCATAGGTAATGGTTGTACCAGTATCGCCAGGACCCAAATGGCCAGATGATTGATTTTTTGATTGTTCATAGTATTGTGATTAGGGTTGATTTTCCTTGTATTTCTCTTCCGCCACAAAGGAACCGGTGGTGGTGTACCAGGGCCTTATTTTAGTGATCAGTCTGCCGGCTTTTATGGCTGGGTCACGAGCAGTAAGCTTTTGAGCTTCCTCCATGGTATCGACTTTCAATATGAAAATACCTCCACCGCCTTCAAAAGGGCCCGCAAGCATCAGCTTCTTCTCTTCGACCATCTTCGTCATGTTGGCCATGTGAGCTGCCTGAATAGAATCGACCTGTGCTTTAGGCAATTGTGGGCGGTCAGGGTTGGTGATCAGCTCTACAAAAAAGTACTTTACTATCTCGAAGGCGGGAGCCTCCTCGGCATCTTGTGCCTGCACTACCGTGCTGCAGTAAAGGAGGCTGAAAAGTACAAATGTCAGTCGTTTCATAGGCTACAATTTAAAAATTTCTCATTTGGCCGTGCCATCGGTTTGTAGAGCACCATGTACATTGCCATCAGGATCTTTGAAGTAGACCAGTTTACCAATGCCCGGTAGTAGCTGCTTAGCAGATACCAATTGACCACCATATTGTTCTATGGCCAGGATCGTTCGTTCCAGGTGCGTGACCTGTATGGTATTGATCACTGACGGCTGTGCCTTTGATCCTGGTTTGATGGCTCCGTTGATTCCTGGTAGCTCATCTGAACCTGTCTTGGTAAGCCAGTAAGCTTCATCATTCAACTGACTGAATTGCCAGCCAAACACCTGCTGATAGAATTTCATGCAGTCCTCGGGCCGTGTGGCTGGTATTTCAAAGTAGATAACTCTTGAGGTTTGCATGGTGCTTTGTAATTCAATTGATGATCGAATATAGGGAGTCGTTTTACATAAAATTTTTTCAAAAACGCCAACCGGAAGGATTGATGCGCGAACCGGAAAGAAGCCATGTCGAGGGATAAAAGTTGGTGATTTTTTGGCTAAGGGCAGTGGTGCTGAAAACCCTAAGTGGTTAGCAAAAAAGAATATATCCCTAATTTTAACGCTCACAACTGACTTTGCGCGAAGCGGAAGAATTCATGCCTGAAACTACCAAAACTGTGAGCAGTCCTGATAAACCGGACAAAATGAAGGTCAACGACAAGTTGATTCGCATTATTGGTGTGCAGTTTTTTGGTATTGTGATCCCCAATGCCACTGGTTTGATCAGTAATAACGATCGCTCCATCACTTATTTGCTAGGCACTTACGGCTTCTTTATCGCGATGACCTTCCTTGTATGGGAGGGCAATCGCTTCTTTCTCTTTAAGCTTCAGAAACGTTTCGACTGGTTTATCCACCCATTGCAGAAGACGGTAGTGTTACTGGCTATGAATGTGTTTTATACTGCACCGGTGGTCATAGGCATGTTACTGCTGTGGTATTACGGTACCGGCAATGCCGCTGACTGGCAGGTGATTCAAACCACTGTGATTGTCTGTGTGATTTCAGTAGTATTCATCACGCATGTCTATGAAACTGTTTTTCTGATTAAACAGCGACAGGATGACCTGGTACGGGGAGAACAGCTTGAACGTGCCAAAGCCCAAGCTGAGCTGGAAGTACTGAAAAATCAGATTGATCCGCACTTTATGTTCAATTCTCTCAATAGTCTTTCCTATCTGATTGATGAGAATCAGAGCAAGGCCAAACAGTTTACAGAGAGTCTTGCAGAAGTTTATCGCTACATCCTCAGCAATAAAGACCAGGAGCTGGTGATACTGGAAGATGAGCTGGTTTTTCTTCAAAAGTATATCGACTTGCTTAAACTAAGGTTTGGCGAAGCCCTGAAAGTGATGTTTGAGATCAAAGAGGATGAGAAGAGTCAATACCTGATTCCTCCGATCTCCGTATTTATCGCCCTGGAAAATGTGGTGAAGCACAATGAGCTTTCTAAAAGTTCACCCCTGACGGTAACGATCGGACTTGAAGAGGATGCTTTATCCGTTCAGAATAGAATGGTTGAGAAGAAGTCTCTTTATCACTCCACGAAAATCGGCTTGAATAATCTGAAGGAGCGGTTTAGAATTACGGTAAACAGGGAAGTGATTGTTAAAAATGACGGGGTGTATTTTGAATTGATGCTACCACTTTTAAAACTGACCAATTAATGAAAGTGCTGATCATAGAAGATGAGTCAACGGCTGTGGATAAGCTCAACTCTATGTTATTGGAGATTGATCCGTCTATGACCATACTGGCGACCCTGGAAAGTGTGAAGGAAAGCCTGGCCTGGTTGCAGTCCAACCCTGCGCCTGATCTGGCCTTTGTAGATATTCAGCTGTCAGACGACAGCAGCTTTGAGATATTTAAACAGTATGAAGTTCGTTTTCCGGTTATCTTTACTACAGCCTATGACGATTACATCCTGGAGTCGTTTGAATATAACTCTGTAGACTACCTGCTCAAGCCAATTCAGGCCGATCGGTTGAAAAAGGCCCTTGATAAGGTAAGAAAGCTGGAGACCCATTTTATCCAACACAAATTCAATGAGTTGTTCAATAAAGGATCTGAAAAGGAAAGCCGCAGACAACGCTATGTGGTAAAGAAAGGGATAGATTTTGTGTCGGTCAATGTGAAGGACATTGCTTATTGCTTTACCGAGTATCGCATCGTTTTTCTGAAAGACCGGGAGGGGAATAAGTACATTATTGACAAAACCTTGTCGGATCTTCAGGAGGAGCTGGATGCTCAATTGTTTTTCAGAGCCAACAGGAAGTACCTTGTGAATATTGAGGCAATAGGTAAATTTCGGTCAGATCAGGGTAAAATCCTGCTTGATCTGATCCCTTCGGTAAATGAAGAGGTAGTGGTAAGTAAGGAGAACGCACCTAATTTCAGAGCCTGGATTGGGGGATAGGACCTATAGACATCAGAAAGAGTGTAATGACAAAAAACAAAATCATTGTGGTAGGAGCCGGAGCCTGGGGGGGCTGGTCTGCTTATATGTTGCAAAGAGCAGGTTATGAGGTGACGCTGATAGACAAGGAAGGACCAGGGCACGAGAGGGCCGGATCAGGAGGAAAGACGCGGATCATTCGTATGGCTTACGGAGGTAGCCAGGTCTATACCGATATGGTCGACCGATCTTTCAGACTTTGGGAGCACTACTGTGAGGCCTGGAGTGAAGACTTCTATCACGAAAAAGGGTCGCTCTGGATGTTTCGTGGTGTTGATCCCGCATATGCCACGCTGTCACAACCTTTGATGAGAGAAAAGGGCTATGCCCTGAATAAGGTAGGGCTAGATCAGGTGGCAAAACGTTATCCACAAATATACCTGAAAGACATAACGAGTGCTTTTTATGAGCCTAAAGTGGGTTACCTAGAAGCAAGCAGGGCCTGTAAAGTAGTTAAAGCAAAGTTTGAAGAAGCAGGAGGGACTTACGTCAATAATAAGGTTATTTCCATTGAGGGCAGTAGCAAGGTTGAAGCGGTGATTTGTGAAGATGGGATGAGACTGGTAGCTGATCAATTTGTATTTGCTTGTGGTCCCTGGATGAAAGCTCTGTTCCCCGACCTGAATTCGGTGATCAATATAACCCGGCAAGAGGTCTACTATTATCAATCTCCTCCCGGACACTCGGGAGACGATCTTCCAATTTGGTTGGAATTTCGTGAAGGTGATCATATGTATTATGGTATCCCAGACCATTTTGACCAGGGGTTTAAACTGGCCTATGACCAACGCGATTGGTCATTGGACCCCGACAAAGATGACCGCGGAGTAACTCAGGTTATTCTGAAAGAAATGAGTGCAGTGGTGGCTAATCGCTTTCCCGATCTTAAAGGAGCCGAATTATTAAAGCATCATACCTGTGTGTATGAGAGTTCTCTGGACGGACACTATATCATGGACAGACCGGACAAGTTCTCCAATGCGGTAATGCTCTGTGGCTCATCGGGTCATGGTTTTAAGATGGGGCCGGCTGTGGGGGAAATGGTGGTAAGTCGACTGAGGGATCAAAAGCCCTTTCCGGAGGAATTCAGACGAGAGCGTTTGAACGGAATGAGGCAGGCGAAGAGCCCCTATGAGGCATAGAATAGTGATAAAGAGCAAAGAACAAACTCCAGCAGACTGTGGAGTTTGTTCTCTGACTAATGGTGTGAGCTTTTCCTTTGGAACCTACTGGTTAAAACTGACCAGTCTGCATTTCTTGGGAGTCGTACATTTAGATTTCTTTCTATCAATCATTCTAGAGGTAAGGTTTAACTTCTTCGTTTCCAAAACCTCTTTTGTCTCTTTTTGAGGCCAAAAAGTGACGAAAAACCCTTTCCGATAACACCAAATCCAAGGTTGGTTTTTACGCTCAAGACCCACGCGTGCCAAATCCAACCACCTTGTATTCGCACTGTTATCGGGTTTGCTACCCTCCTGGATGTATAGGTCATAAAAGTACGGCACATTCAAATCAATCAGTTTTCTCAAACTTTGCCGATTGATCCGCTAAAACTGATTATTGGTAACCATAAAAGTCCGGGTCGTCCACGGAGACCACAAACCATTACTTGCTTTGGCTCTTACCTTGATTTCCATGCTGTTGGCGGGTGTATTGGTAGAAAAAGTAAGACTGCTGTTACATGGGTTCATGGTGACGGGGTGTAGTCCGCTGCTGGGAATAGACCAGTCCCAATCTACGGCCGGCTCGCCATTACAATTCAGAGTAGCGGTTACAGTAGTCAGCTGATTCCGGATAATTGCAGGCCGATTGATGAACACAGCGTGTATGCTGGGAGGCGAGAGGGGTACAGTAACTTTAGGACATTGATCTGCAGGAGAAAAGTAGCTAAAGTTAATGTAGGGTACTCTTTCACCTACTACATGAGCATTTCTTACCTGGAAAAGCTCAAAGCCATTTCCCGGAGTTTCACCATCCTCTATGAGCGATTCCAGCTGATTATAAGTCAGTACGTTGGAATATTTGAAGCCTGCAGCACTTGGCCAGCTATCTTTAAAATGGAGTTGTATGCCTCCTGGTACATCTTTCCAGCCAATAACGGTAACTGCGTGAAATGATAAGTTACTACCGGCACCATAGCTAAAAAATGTATTGGTGGTCTGATGACCATTGAGCTTTAGCACCATGGGACCATCATGCATGAGTTTGGTCTTAAAATCATTTAGGTTGTTGATATTGTTATTGATCAATTGAACTCCTGATCCACGAGCCCATTTCATACCGCTAGGGCAGGTTTTACACTGTACCGTCTGATCCCAATAATTGCCAGGTTCTACCCAGGTGTCTATTACCTCGAAGCACTGGCCGAGGTCCAGACAGTCTGTCACAGGACCTATAAGATCACAAGCCTGCTCGTTGTTACAATGCTGAGTAAAGTTCCCTGCTGTTTGCTCGGGAATAGCCTTACCCCCACTGAATACGCTTAGAAGACTGTTGTTATCCCAACTGTTGACTTTGTAATCTATGTAGGCTTCCGATAGATTAAGGTTGCGATTGGGTCGGTTATGATCTATTTCGTATTGTGATTCCAGGGCAGCGACAAGAGCGAAAGCCATGCAGGGCCCCTGATATGGCTGTGCGAGTAATTGAGGACTTGTATAATCGGCTACGGCACCTCCTGGCAGGCGTACTGCCTTCCAGGTAAATTCACATGGAATGATCTGAGTTTGTGCAACGGGTTTGAGCTGAAAGCTCAGCAAAAAAATAAATAAGTATAATTTCTTCATGGAAAAAGTGTTTGTTCCATGATAATTTACTTTCAATAAGCGTATAGTTTCCGCCTAATGTATAGATGTAGAGGTCTGGTCAATACCTATGCATTTCGGCTTGACACTAGTAAAACGGATGACTAATCGGCTTGAATAAACCGAAGCTTGTATTTCATTGCCAGTTCTGACAGCACAACAGGGTCAGGCGGTCCATTCTTTGGGAGCCTGTCTACCTCTTCAAAGAACTCTTCAAAGCCTCCCGGGGTAATGGTATTCATCATGCGCCCGGTGGTTCCACCAGTATTTTTAAAGGCGTGGGGTATGCCTTTGGGCAATACCACGACAGCTCCCTTCTTTGCCAAGAAGGTTTCTTCTCCGCAGGTGAAACTGAATTCTCCTTCCAGTACATAAAAGAGCTCATCTTCAATCTCATGTATATGCGGTGGTGCCCCACCATCTGGGGGCGTGGTACTTATAATGACAGAGTAGGCTCCGTTGGTGTCTTCGCTGAAAACCTTGCCGATAATCTGCAGTCCGAAGATATTCCAGGTTTTTCCTCCCTTGCTGTCTACGAAAATTGGCTCATCGATTGAAGGTGGCTCTTGCGTCACTGACTCAGTCTGTTGACCCTGACAGGCAAAAAGTAATAACAGACATGGCAGTACCAAAATGTTCAGATGCTTCATATAGTGAAGATAGCATTGCTTTATGGCTTTTTCAGATTTATGGTGGTACGTCAACTATTTGTCTATCATCAACTGCCTTTGTAGCTTTCAGGGCATGGCATATACGGGAATCATATTGGCTGGAGGTAAGAGCCTGCGCATGGGTGAGGATAAGGGGCTTGTACGGCTGAACAATAAGCCATTGATTTCCTATGCCATCGATGCGCTAAGGCCCCTGGTGTCGGAGCTCCTTATTGTTGCGAATGGTCCGGGATATGAGCCTTTTGGCTATCCCGTGATTCCTGATCTTATTCCTGAAAGTGGGCCCTTGGGAGGCACTGTGACAGGACTTACAGACAGTAATTCAGAGTGGAATCTGGTGCTGAGCTGTGATACCCCTTTTGTCTCTACAAAACTGTTCGAACATCTGTTGTCGAATGTGAATAATTATCAGGCCGTACTACCCAGGCATAAGGGTGAGCTGGAGCCTCTTACGGGATTGTATAACAAAAACTGTCTGAAGCAACTGGAAGAGTTCATTGCCGACAGACAATTGAAAATGAGGTGGGCTGTGCAGCAGTTGAACCTGAAAGAGGTGATAATCGATAGTCAAAACAGCTTCTATGAAGATCAGCTTTTCCAAAACATCAATACAAGGGAGGCCTTGCTGTCCGCTGAAAAGAAATTAGCGGAATCTTAGTCAAGATTGAGGGCTGAAAGTAGCTCAGCCACCTTTTGCTCGTTGGTCCACTTGGTGCGTTTTTTCTTGGCCATGGCTGCTGCCTTGGCTTTCGTTTCCGGATCGAAAACTCCTAAAACCGACTTTTTCGTCAGACTTACCTCTTTGTAACGACCATCAGGGGTCTGTAAATAATAAAGATAAACGGGCAGGTATTTATCACTCCTGTCTTTGTTACTATAGGCTGATTTTACGGCTCCCCCTTTCACAAAAACCATGACGCTCTCCTTTAGAAAGAACCTGTTCTCATTGAGCATGCATTCATAAAAGGTGGGATACGACTTCTTTTTGGTGAATTTTTCAGGCATTAGCCTAATAAAGGTCCTTTCATCGGTTTCAGCTGTTTCAAAAACAATAATGTGATCTACGGTGTATTGCTTTACCTCATGAATCTCCCTGGGCTTGCTGAGCCTGCGTGAGAAAACCTTTTTACCCACTGTATCGAAGTTCAGATAGAGTGGCTCAGATTTCTGTCCATCGGGATTGACGATTTGGCCCAGCATAAATTTTTCAAAAAGCAGTGCTGAGCCCTTAATGGCACTTCTGTGATAGCGGGCATCAAAATCAGTCAGGTTCCAGCTGGTTCCTGCAAGTTGCTCATACGGGAAGCTCTGCTGAGCGAAAGTGGTACATGTAGCCAGCACTATGAGTAGTACAGAAAAGGTTGGTTTCAAAAAATAGCGCATCGTTAAAAATCTGTTTAAAGAGGGGCTTTGCTGTTATTAAACGCTTAAACAATCATTTTGAAACAGTCTTTTGGAGATCGGTCGAAATGCTCTACTGGCGGTTACTAAGATTTGTCTCCTATTTGGGATGCAGGCTTATCCACTACGGGATCAAATGTGGCTGACCCGAACCTTCCTTTTCTTAAGCCTGGTATTGTTCAGCAGGCCGATGAGCTTCTCTGCTTTGGTAGCTTTTACGGCTACGAAGGCGGAGTCTTGTTTTAACTCAATAATGCCCAGTTCGTCATGCTTCAGATCACCCTGCCTGAAAAACAGGCCTGCTATGTCGCCTTTGGAAATTTTATCTTTTCTGCCTCCTGAAATGTACAGGGTTTTCCATGCAGGTCTCCCGGGAAGTGAGGACTCCGTTAACTCTTCAATTTCGGGTTGGGCTATAAAGTCTGGTAACTCTTCATGTTCCCACTGAATTATATAAGCCACACCATCCTGATTCATCCTGGCCGTCCGCCCGTTTCGATGAATAAATTCATGGTCGCGGGTAGGTAGGTGATAGTGGATGATAAACCTGATTTCGGGAACATCTATGCCTCTGGCAGCCAGGTCGGTAGCCAGGAGTAGCCGGTGAGTTCCATTCCTGAATTTGATTAAGGCACGTTCTCTGTCCTGCTGTTCCATTCCCCCATAAAAGCGGCCATGTGCTATGCCGTTTTCGGTAAGAAAATCGCTCACACGTTCGATGCTATCCTTGAAGTTGCAGAATATGATACCGGGCTCATTACCCAGCTGGCAAATGGCCTGTAGCAGCGTGTCCAGTTTGTCTTTTGAAGGTGAGATGATGCTTCTGATCTTCAGCTGGGTATTTTCGTCCTTCAGGTAGTCTATGACCTGAGAGGATTTCAGCCCTGCGAAACCTGGGATTTCTACTCCTTGCGTTGCTGAAGTGAGTACCTTCTTTTGCAGAGGAGGCATGGATAAGAGTATCTCCTCCATTTCTACGGTGAAGCCTATCTCCAGTGATTTGTCGAACTCATCCAGTACAAGGGCCTGAATGTAATTTGTAGCAAAATTCTCTCTCCGAATGTGATCAGCAAGGCGGCCAGGTGTGCCAATGAGGATGGCTGGCCGATGCTTTATGTCAATCTTATCTTTACTTCCGGCCCTGCCTCCATATACGGCATTGGTTTTAAAGCCCGAGCCCATCTCCCGGGTTACCTGCTCAATTTGAATGGCCAGCTCACGGCTGGGTACAATGATCAGCAGCTGTACTTCCGCCAGTGTCGGATCAAGGGTTTGAATCAGGGGGAGCAGAAAGGCCAGTGTTTTGCCGGTGCCGGTTGGGGAGAGTAATACCACCTCAGATTGTGATGATATAGCCTTTTGGGCTTCCTCCTGCATGGGGTTAAGCGAGGCAATGCCGAGCTTGTTTAGTATGGCCGCTTGATCTTTAATAGACATGGCGCAAAGCTACAACCAATAAGTCGAAATCTTTGGGATTAGATTGTTGGAAGCAGATCAGATCTATTCTAGCGAAAAGTCGATTTCTCTGCCGAAAATCAGTTGGTTGAACTTAGTCCAGGATCTGGTCCAGTACATCAAAAGCTTCTTCTGTATCTCCTACAAACCGGTGTAGAATTTCACCCTCGGGGCTTAAGATAAACTTGGTGGGGAAGCCTGCTACATTGAGCTTTAATACCAGACTTTTGTCACCGTCTCCGGCCAATACCTGCTGCCAGTCATAGCCTTTGGGTTCCATAAATTTGAGAATTTTCTCCTTTGTATCTCCACTGTTTACCCCCAGTACTACAAGCTCATCTTTATACTTTTCCTGATACTCTTTTACTTTAGGCATTTCTGCAATGCAGGGGCCACACCAGGTCCCCCAGAAATCGATCAATACATGTTTACCTCTCAGTGAATTCAGCTCAAAGTCACTGCCGTCCATGGTAAGGTTGGTAACAAAATTGGGCATGGTTTTGCCAATCAGCGTAGACTCGATACCTTCAACCCGCATGGCCACCTCTTTGTAATAGGTATAATCTTTCAGGCTGGTATCAAAGGTTTTAAAAATATCAATCGCTTTGTCCTGTGTTACCTGGCTGCGTACCATCATGTCCGACAAGTACCAGATGGCTGCCTCTGAAGAGGGGTGGCTGGTAACAAATTGCTCTTTCAGGCCGGCTACCTCCGCATTATAGCTGTTAATGGAATTTGTGAACTCCTGTTTCATCGGGTCGCCATCTTCCAGTTTATCCACTTTGAGCTGAAGGTTTACGGCCTTGTTGAGCAAAGGGAAAATCCGCTTGTTGATGCTGGAAAGATCATCATTGGCGGCAGTACCAGTGGGGTAGGCATTCACAAAGTCGGTGATTTCACCTTCGAATTTGATCTCGTCTCCGGGGCTGGCCAGAAAGGCAAACTGTGATGACTTTGCCGGATAGTAACCCCGACCTGTTCGCTTCATGGTACTTTCTACATTGGGCCAGAAGATGATAAAGGTGGGCTCGCTGATTATACCGGTATAGGTGAAATGCTCATTTTCGACAAAAACAGAATCAAAAACCCTTTTCCCTTCGGCATTGCGATAGCCGTAAGACATAAACTCTGTATCCAGTCCTTTGATTGTCCCAGAGACAGTGAAACTGTCAGCGACTGCTTTTTCGGGTTGCTGACAAGCCAGGCAGGTGATGAAGGAAAGGAAGATCAGGAGGTATTTCAATGCCGTGTTTTTCATAGTGTTATATCTGCTATTCTAAAATTAGCATATTTCTACTCAACCAGCTTAAACGCGAATTGATCTGCTCTGCTATCATAGGCCAATATGGAAGCATTCAGGCTGATATAAGAAGTGGGGTTTTAACTGTCATGTCTTTTAAGGTACACGTTTATTGCTAATTTCGCTTAATGAAAAGCAGGTGGAGAACCATTGTAAAATGGTGTTTTTTATATCCTGCTGTGTTTGTATTGTGTATGGAACTGGCCCTTCGAATCCTCGGATGGGGTACTTTTTATGTGGATGACTATTCCATCAGGACAGAGCCTGAAAATGCATTTATAGGACATAGCGAACTCGGCATACAGCTGAATCCAGGGCAATACCGCATTATCCTTAATGATTCGGTCCGCTTTACGGCCACACATGGTGAGGGAAATTATCGCGTGATACCGGCTGGTAAAAATGAACTAAATCCAGCCGTGCTTATGTTGGGCTGCTCCTTTACTTATGGCTATGGGGTAAATGATGATGAGAATTTTGTCTCCCTTCTTCAAAAGGAGTTTCCGGATTTCAACTTCAGGAATGCTGGAGTAATTGGCTACGGCACGGTACAGTCCCTCATGCAACTGAGAGAGGCAATAAAGAAGGATTCGCTCCAGGCCGTAGTTCTGAATTTTTCATCCTTTCATTTGATGCGCAACGGCCTTTCACAAACTTACCGTTCCAACCTGAAGATGGGTTACCAGCGTTCAAGTCAAACCGTGGAATCCTTGATGAGGGAGGCACGCTTTCCCTATATTAACTCATGCGATCTGAAGATCAATTACCAGCCCTGGGAGACTATGTACACCAACTGGTACGGTCGCGAGTGGTCGGCTATAGTGAACTGGCAACAACTGGCCGATGACCGGAGAAAGGACGCGAGGATTGATGAATTGATGGTAGCCATGTGTATTATCCATGAGATAGTGAATCTTTGTGAGGATAGAGGTATTGCATTTGGTCTCGTTTGTCTGGATACTACCCCCGAAACCGAGGAACTCAATAGAGCCTTACCCGAAATAGATTGGCTTAATGCAGGCTTTGATTTTACAAATGAAGCCCTCACCAACCTACCTTACGACAGCCACCCCAGTGCTGAAGGGCATGCTTACCTGGCCGAAAAAATGAAACCATTCTTAACCGGATTGATGGATGGGAAATAGGAGTTGGTTTATATACATTGCTATTGCGCTGATAACGGCACTTGGCTTTTACAGCGCACGGAATATTGCTATTGAAACAGACCTGACCGGCTATAGCCTGGCTTCTTTCTCAGCCTTGAATCGGTATACTGAGCTTCGATCTAATTTTGCCGAGCCGGGGCCCGGAGAAAGTGTTGTGATTCTTGAAAATGTACACGGATGGGACTCTTTTGACGCTTTTGAGTTTCTTGACCAACTTGTAGGTTTCTGGGAGGGGCAACCAGGCATCGACAAGGTTTCCAGCATCACCAACCTGATTTACCCGAGGCAGTCTGTTTTAACCGTAAGAAGACAACCTTTTCTGAACCTGAAGGATGAGGTGGATTTCAGTGCTCGCTATGCGGACTGGGCAAGTTACACTGATATTACCCGCAAGTTTATTTCGGCTGACCAGCGTTTTGCCTTGTTGTTTATCGCTACCAAATCAGGGGAGGGCTTAAGTCAGAGCTCCATCGAAGCTTTTTCCCAGGTTGTCTTATCTCAGCCTGAACTGGAGGTGCATTTTTTACAGAATGACTTGATCCAGGAAGAGGTCCAGCGGATAACCCGCAATGATGCTATCAAGCTGGCCATTGTCAGCACTTTGCTGATATTATCAGCCTTTTATCTGTTGACCAGATCGCTAAGGGGACTGCTGCTAATTGCACTTATGGTGGCTTTTAATCTGGCTTGCACGCTGGTGTTTATGGGAGTATTAGAGATTCCCTTTACCATCCATATGATTACGGTACCCTGTATTGTGATTGTACTTTCCTTCACAGATATCATGCACATTCTGTATCATCACAGGCTCTGCGTGGATAAGGGGCTGGAAAGTGAGGCTATCAGGAGGAGGGTTATCAATGCAGTTCAGCGGCCGATGTTGATCACCTCTTTGACCAACATGATTGGTTTTTTGATTTTTCTGATCCTCTCCGAAAATGTGTATCTCTTCAATTTTTCCCTGGTTTCCATAGTGGGAGTGGCCATTGCTTTTTTAAGCTCGCGTTACCTTTTGATTTATGCCCTGAATGCGGCAAAACCTTTGATCGGGCAAACTAAGTTTTTAAACCTAAACACAACGCACCAACGGTTATTCAAGTGTGGTCAAACCAATAAGAAGTTGGTTTTTGGAAGCCTGTTCTCTTTAAGTCTTATTGTTGTGGTGCTCGTTGTTTTCCAGTTCAGGATCGATAGCGCTGAAGGGGCAGTCATGGCCAGAGAGTCTGAGCTAACCAGGGCCGGGGCGATTTTGAATGAGCATTTTTTCGGAGACAAGCAGGCAGAAGTAATCGTTAAGGTCAAAGACCATGAGTTGTGGTCTGCTGAGGTCCTGATGCAAATCGATTCCCTTGAAAAAGAAATTGTGCATATCTTTTCCCCGGCCTATCTTGAAAGTCCTGCTTTATTGGTGAAGCGATTCAGACGTTTCCAGAGAAACGGACATCCTCGCGCCTTGTCTTTGCCAAAAAAGGTCACTTCCAGCCTCAAGTCCGATTTGGATCAATATGCAGATAGTTTTGGGGGAGGCAGTATTTTGTCTGAGGACAGGAGAACTGCCAAGATCGCTTTTGGTTATAGAAACAATGGATTGGAAACCTCCAGAGAACAATATGGAGCGCTTGATGATCTACTTGATCAGTACGAGTTGAGTGGTCTGGACTTTGAGCTAACGGGTAGAAGCTACTTGGGGGATCAGGGGGCCTACAACTTTACTATCAAAATCATCATCGGCTTGCTGGTGGGGATTGTAGCAGCGAGTATTCTGACCATGATCTTCATTAAATCTGCGAGACAGAGCCTGGGGCTGATTTTTGTAAATCTGTTTCCGGTGGTTGCAGTATTGGCGCTAATGCTCTCCACAGGGATCGCCATCACCCCGCTGACGCTTTTCTTTTTATCGTTGCTGGCCGGGCTTTGTGTAGATGATTCTATCTATATCGTAACGCAGAACAGAGCGCAGGAGTCCGGGCTTCATATTTTCCCGATTATAGTGACGTCTACTGTGCTGGGGGTGGGTTTTATCGCGCTCGGATTTTCTGACTTTGAATGGGTAAGGCCCTTCTCCTGGGTGTTTTTAGTTGGAATCATACTGGCACTGATCATGGATCTGCTGGTGCTCCCTTTGTTTATCAAGACTCAAATAAAACCTGAAAGACATGGCTAATGTGCTTTTCGGATTTTGGGTATTGGTAAACCTGTTGCTCTTCGTTCATGTTTTTCATGAGTTTATCCTCATGCTTCTGGCCTTGAGGCCACATAAAATCGAGAACAATCGAGAGCTGAAAGAGCTGCCTTTTGTGACCATACAATTGCCACTGTTTAATGAGAAATATGTGGTAAAGAGATTGCTGGAAGCAGTATCAAAACTGGACTATCCAAAAGACAAGCTGGAAATTCAAATTCTTGATGATTCTACCGATGAAACGAGCGACCTGATCGGTGATTTTTTAAAGGAGAACGAGGAGGGAGGTTATGAGTTTATCCACATTCAGCGCGATGATCGATCAGGTTATAAGGCCGGTGCTCTGGCTTACGGCACTGAGCGATGCAGAGGAGAATTTATCGCTATTTTCGATGCCGATTTTGTGCCGGATCAGAAATTTTTGATGCAAACTATACCACATTTTCAGGATGCCGGGGTAGGAGTGGTTCAAACACGCTGGCTTCATATCAATGAGGGACATTCCGTGTTGACAAGGGCCCAGGCTTTGATGCTTAATACACATTTCAGCGTAGAGCATTTAGGCAGAAAGAACGCCAATGGCTTCATTAATTTTAATGGTACCGCAGGGGTTTGGCGAAAGGAATGTATACTGTCTTCCGGAGGCTGGCAGGCTGATACCCTGACAGAAGATCTCGACCTTAGCTTCAGAGCTCAAATCAAGGGCTGGAAGTTTGAATATCTGTTTGATGTAGGTTCTCCCGCAGAACTGCCACTGACCTTCGATTCTTACAGAACACAGCAATTCAGGTGGTCAAAGGGAGCGGCCGAATGTTTGAGGAAAAATATCAGGTCCCTTTGGCGGTCTGGTGCGGCTACAAGTGCTAAGCTCGTGGGTACCTTCCATTTACTCAACAGCTCGGTTTACTTACTGGCCGTACTGGTTCTTTTACTAAGCCCTGCCGTATTCTATCTCACACAGGCTGAGGAAATCACATTACCCTACCACGCGCCCCTGACCATGTTGGGAGTATCCGTTCTTTACTTACTGATGCTGGTCTTTTTTGTGGGGCATTGGAAATCATCAGCCAACAAGGTGAAGGCGGTTCTGCTTTTTATACCCTCGGTGTTGATCTATTTTGTTATGACCACGGGCATTTCCATCTATATGGTACGAGGGGTCATAGAAGGCTACAGGGGAAAACACTCGGCTTTTGTTCGCACCCCAAAATTCGGATCCACAGTTTCCTTGCTCAGGCGCATTCGTGAGGGTTATGATTTCAAAAATGAAGGCAGATTGCTATTGCTCGAGGTTCTGGGTTTTTGCTATGGCGTGTTTTGGGTGACTGTTGCGATTGTTGAGCTGAACCCAGCCTGTTTTTTATATGGCAGCATTCTGTTGATGGGATTTTCCTTGTCTCTGTTTTTTAAATATAAAACCTTCTCGTGGCAGGCTTAAATCGTCTTGTTGCCGGTGGAGTAGTCCTGCTAAGTCTGACGGGGTATCTTCTTTTGGCTTATCGTTTCGAGCGGACAGATCACTTAGCCATTTTTAGCCTTTACGCACTGTTGTTTGCCTTAGGGCTCTGGCTTACCATGGCCTTCTTCAGATTCCGTAAGTCATGGGTGCCCCTTTTTGTTACCGGTCTTTGTTTCAGAGTGGTTTTTTTAGTGGTCACGCCCCATCTGTCCGATGACTACTTTCGCTTTACCTGGGATGGTGAGCTTCAACTGGAGGGAGAGTCTGCCTTTCGTTTTGTGCCTAACGATTATAGAGAGCATTTTGCCGGAGATTCTCTCAACTTGCAAAAATTTGAAGAGCTCTACAAAGCTCACTCACAAGAGTTTCCCGCGGGTATTAATTCTAAGCAGTATCATTCGGTCTATCCTCCGGTTAGTCAGTTTGTTTTTGCCATTTCAAGTCTGATTGGTTCCCCGAATGAAGGGAATATTGTGGTAATGCGACTGATTATGCTTCTGGCGGAGGTTGTCTCTTTTTTTATACTCAGACGCTTACTTCAGGCTCATGGCAGGGCTTTGTGGCTTACCGGTTTTTACTGGTTGAATCCTTTGGTGATTATTGAATTAACCGGTAATCTTCATTTTGAAGGATTTGCCATTACAGGCCTGTTGCTTTCATTGTTCTTCCTGGTACAGCGGAAAACAGCCAGAGCAGGAATGACTCTTGCACTGGCTATTTGTACGAAAGTCAATCCCATATTTTTAATGGTGGCAGCCTTCAGAGAATTGGAACTGAAGAAGTTCATTTCTTTTTCGCTCGTGACAGTTCTGCTCAGTTCTGCAGCTTTTTATCTGATCCTCGATAGTGAGACCTTCTGGAATTTCAAAAACAGCTTTGGGTTGTACTTTACCTGGTTTGAGTTTAATACAGGGTTTTTCTATTTGGTCAGGGAGCTCGGTTTCAGGTTTCTGGGTCAGGACGTAACCAGTAATATCAGTCTGATTTTTCCAACCCTGACCTCTCTGCTTTTTGTATGGATCTCATTGTCAAAAGTCGGGAAGGATCTTTTTGAGCGTTTGTTGTTGCTGTACGTTATCTATTTTTCATTCACTCCCATTGTACATCCCTGGTACATTACCATGCTCATCCCGCTGGCTATCTTGTCAAAGAGGCTTTATCCCCTGCTCTGGTCATTCCTGATCTTCTTCACCTATAGTGCCTATGGCGAGACTTATGAGGAATCCTACACTGTTATTATAGTTGAGTACTTACTGGTTTATGTGCTTATGTATTTGGAGTACAGTGGTCGCTTTGCCTTTATCGATAGATTTAGAGAAAAAGTTTTTGGCCTTTGAACCTGAAAAAAGGTCCCTACTGAATCTACAGAAAAGACCTGATTGGATAGACATTGTTTTTCGCCCTTTAGTCTTTGTTCAGACCTAGCATACCTTCCATTCCGAAGTTGCCATAAAGGCCTCGGGTGATCCCGTGGAGCATGTTATTGTATTCGGTAACCGGTTCTCCCATACCCATATAATCAACGGTGGTACGGAAAGGTTTTTCACCGAAGGGAAGATCCAGCAAGTCACTTATTGCTTCTGCTACTTTTTCGGGGCGTTGTAGCGGGTTGGCGAGCAGTGCCTGATGAAAGCCTGCAAACGATGCTTCGGGTGCCTGGCTCATTTCTCCGTAAGAGGCCTCCCTGCTTTTATCGCTCGGCCTCAACATGGCATCTAAAAAACTGGTGGGCATGCCTCCAGGCTCTACTATACAGGATTCAATACCAAATGCAGAGAGCTCGGCTCTGTAGCTTTCGGCCAGGGCTTCGAGTGCCCATTTAGAAGCGCTGTAGGTACCATAAAATGGCATGGCAAGCCTGCCGATACAGCTTGAAATATGCATAATGGTTCCCTGACCCTGGCTACGGAGGTGAGGCAGTACTGCTCTCATCAATCGCTGTACGCCAAAGACGTTCACATCAAATATGGTCTTCATGTCATCGGCTGTCGCAAACTCCTGAATACCCATTGCACCAATACCTGCATTGTTGATGACCACATCAAGTCCTCCAAGCAGCTCAATGGCCTTCTCTGTTCCCTGGTTGACGCTGTTTTCATCGGTTACATCCATTTCTACAAGGTGTACACCCAAGTCCTGAAGGCTCCTGGCGATAGTTTCATTTTTAGCACCAACAGACCTCATGGTACCGACTACGCTGTGACCGTTGGTGATAAGTGCTTTTGCTGCCAATGAACCAAAGGCTCCACTCGCTCCTGTGATTAATATTTTCTTGCTCATTTGAATATGGTTTTTGTTTGATTATCAATTTGACAGGTCAAATGTCGCTTGCTCCACAGGGCTTTTTGAGCACAGATTGGGGAAAGGAAAACACATTTTAGGGATTGCTATACTCACTGGTATTTCAGTGAGCAAGATTATCTCACAGGCCACGAATTGAGGGTTGACCGAAGTCAAATCTTTGGGAGGACTTGCTCACCTAAAGGACTGAGGGTTTAATCAAATGCCTTAAGCTTCGAGGTCCGAGGCGGAGGGAAGGGCTAAGGCGAAAACCACAAAAAACGATTTACCAATCCACCAATGAGCAGACGATAGTCAGTTGACTTCCCGATATTCCTGGGGAGTCATGCCGGTTTTGTTTTTGAAAAGACGGCTGAAATAATGGGGGTAGTTGAAACCCAGGTTGTACGCAATGCCGGAGATGGATTCGCTGCTGCTCAGCAATAGGTTCTTTGCCTTGTCTACCAGGAAATCGTTGATATGATCCTTGGTAGTACGGCCTGTTTCTTTCTTCAATACATCACTTAAGTAGCTTGCAGAAAGGTGACATTCATCTGCCAGATATTTAATCGTTGGTGGTCCTGATTCCACCAACTGACCTGATTTGTACCAGTCTTTAAGCAGGGACTCCACCTTTGAAATGAGGTCTTTATTTTGTGCTGTTCGTGTATTGAATTGTCGCTCGTAGAAACGGATAGAATAGTTAAGGAGCAACTCAATATTGGAGACGATTACACGCTGACTGTGATTGTCAATGCGCTCATTGATCTCCATCTGGATGAGCCCCACACAATGATTCATGGTAACCTCTTCGTGTTCAGAAAGGTGCAGTGCTTCGTGGGTATCATATCCGAAAAATGAGTAATCTTCTATACGATCTCCCAGGGGCGTATTCCTGATCAGGTCGGGGTGGAAGTAGAGTAGCCAGCCATTGATCTCATTGAGCCCGTGAGCCCTGGTAAGCGTAATCACCTGGTCCGGGGCTGTAAACAAGAGCATACCTTCGGCCTGGTCATAGTGGTTGCGTCCATAGTCGAGGGCACAGTTGGCATCTTTCAGAGCAATGCAGTATAGATCTGAGGTGATTCTGGACCCTACACGTTCTTCCTCGCAGGTGAGTTTTGACATGTCTATGACCGTAATCAGGGGGTGAGCAGGTTTGTCAAGACCTAATGACTCATGAATCTCATTGACTGATTTCGTTTTGAAGATACTGTCCGGCATACTGTTAACTCTTTGTTTGACAAAGCTCAGAAGAAAGATACGATTTGAAGAGCACTAATCGAGGAGGTATTAACACAAAATAAGGAATCGAAGTTTCTTTCAATGAGCGTCTGCCAATGATTTCTTTCGTTGGATTTTAACCCCGGGATCAAGAAGTTTTTTGTCACCGGAAATTGCTCAATAATTTGTCATGCAGGATGTTAATACTTCAATAGTCAGTCATTTAGCCAGAGCGGATGAGTGCTGTACTATGCTCTTGCGAAGTAGTACCTGTAGAAAGTGTAATTATTCAGAAATATTCTCTGGAGGGCTTATTTTAGATAAAACATAGGTTTTGTTGTATTGACTGATGTGTTTTTGTGGTAGTAGTTTTTTATGTTCCGGGCTGTCGTTAGTCTAGCTTGCCCTACATCTAATCTTGACCATAATGCGACATCCATCCCACGTACTAAGAGCCCTTCTCTTCTTATTTCTACTGCTAATGATTATTAATCCTGTGGCAGTTTTGTCCCAGACGACCACGGTTGGTTCCGGTAGTTATACCAATACTTTTCCTGGGGTAGATGAAGCCGGGCGGAACAGTTTCCCCTCCGGTACTCCGCAGTTGAGTGGTAATGCATTGGGAAAACCTGTTCCCACGAACGATTGGTGGTCTTACCTGATCAAGGAAGATCATGTGAGTAATCTCTTCAATTATCCTATGGCCATGAAAACCGTTAACTCCGGTTTGGTCGTGAGTTATATTCCCTGGGGAGTGTTTGACGATCAGGAGCCGGTTATTGTAGGAGTCACCGGCTTGAATGCTTCACGCGCAACGGTATCAGATTACTCAGACTGGACGGTGAGTATGAACTGGGATGACGGTTCTCATCAAATAGAGGTCACTGCCGGAATTGCCATGCCTTTTTTATACTTCAATAAAGCGAGTGATGACGAGGTCAGCATTAAGGTAAACCTGGGGGATGTAACGATATCAGATGAAATGCTGATCATAGAGAATGCCCGCAATGATGGCGACTTTGTTTTCTATGCTCCTTCAGGAAGCACCTGGACACAAAGTGGTGACACCTATACTTCAGATCTGAATGGAAAAGATTACTGGTCTATGGCCATGATTCCTTTGACTGCCACTAGTATAAGTACTGTGGCAGAAGAGTACAAAAAATACGCCTATGTGTTCCCCGCTAATACAACCACCAGCTGGGCATATGATGAAAGTACGGGCAAAGTAAAAACAGATTTTGTGGTAGAGACAGACATCAAAGAAGGGGTAGAAACCAATGTGCTGATGGGATTGCTTCCTCATCAATGGGATAACCTGGCTGCGGGTTCTCCCGAGCCCCAGCAATACAGCTATAGCTCGGTGAGGGGAGAGATTAAGACGATGGCTGGTAATACCTTTAGCGTAGAGAACACCTTTAGTGGTATTCTACCCACGATGCCCTATCTGGCCAACTACAGCGATGGTTTCAGTCCCGCTGAAATGGAAGCCAAAATCACCCAACTTGAAAATGATCAGTTGGCTACCTGGACCGACTCTTATAATGAGGGACAAGTGATGAACCGCCTGATTCAAACCGCGCGAATAGCCGATCAAACCGGTAACATTGAGGCACGTGATAAAATGATCGCCACGATCAAAGAAAGACTGGAAGACTGGCTAACGGTCGAGTCTTCAGAGGTGGCATTTTTGTTTTACTATAACAGCGATTGGTCCGCCATGTTGGGCTACCCTGCCGGACACGGGCAAGATGGTAATATCAATGATCACCACTTTCACTGGGGTTATTTTATCCATGCCGCTGCTTTTATGGAACAGTTTGAACCTGGCTGGGCAGATGAATGGGGTGAGATGATCAATCATCTGGTTCGGGATGCGGCTTCGGCCAACAGAAACGATGAACTCTTCCCATTTCTAAGAAACTTCAGTCCGTATGCTGGTCATTGCTGGGCCAATGGATTTGCCACTTTTCCTAACGGAAACGATCAGGAATCTACCTCTGAAAGTATGCAGTTCAATTCCTCACTGATTCACTGGGGAACAATTACAGGCAACGATGAAATCCGTGATTTGGGAATTTACCTGTACACCACTGAGCAGACGGCCATTGAAGAATACTGGTTCGATATGAACGAGAGAAATTTCCGAGATGATCAACAGTATGGCATGGTGTCAAGGGTATGGGGTAATTCATATGATAATGGCACTTTCTGGACCTCTGACATTACGGCTTCCTATGTTATTGAGATGTATCCGATCCACGGGGGCTCTTTATACCTGGGGCAAAATCAAGATTATGTGCAAAAAATCTGGGATGAACTCAAGGTAAATACGGGTATACTGGGCAATGACGACAACCCTAATTTGTGGCATGATGTCATCTGGAAATACCTCTCCTTTATCGATCCTGCTGAGGCCATAGCACTCTATAATGCCAAGCAGGAGCGAACCCTGAAATTTGGAGTCTCGGATGCTCAGACCTACCACTGGCTGCACTCCATCAATGCCATGGGCACTGTAAAAAATGAACTCACAGCGGATTATCCTATTGCCGCTGCTTTTGAGAAGGACGGAAAAGTCACCTATGTGGCTCATAACTACTCCAATGCTCCCATCACGGTCACTTTCTCTGATGGGTATCAGCTCAGCGTACCAGCCATGCAAATGGCCACCAGCCGGGATATTTCCGTGAATGCCGTGCTGACTTCTGATTTCGACAGGGCCTATGCCAATGGCAGCGTAAACCTTTCAGCCACCATCGATGGTGAGGGTGTGACCAAGGTAGAGTTTATAGACGGTACTACGCTGATAGGGGAGAAGACACAGGCACCTTTTGAAATGCAGGCCACTGATTTAAGCCTCGGAATTCATGGATTATACGCCAGAGTTTATGTGGATGAAGAGTTTAAGGTAACGAATACGGTCTCTGTACAGGTAGGTGAGCAGGTGCCTTTTCTGGGTACACCCTTCGATATTCCGGGTACCATAGAGGCAGGCCACTACGATAAATTTGAGGGAGGCAATGGTCAGGGAATTTCCTATAGTGACGTGTCTGCCAACAACGAAGGTGACTACAGAACAGATGAAGGTGCTGATGTGGCATTTATTACAGCGGAGGGAGCCACCCTGGGCTGGATTTCCGGTGGGGAGTGGGTAGAGTATACCGTCAATGTGAAAGATCCGGGGCTTTATGATATGTCCTTCCGCTACGCCTCAGATAATCAGAATGGAGGTGGGCCGTTTCAGCTGGAACTGGACGGACAGGTCATCAGCGATCCTATAGCTGTTGCTTCGACTGATGGCTGGAACAACTGGGAAACCCTGACAGTAAGTGATTTGCCCTTTGCCGGAGGGGACCACATACTAAGACTGGTTTTCGAAAATGGCGAGTTCAACCTCGGTAAAATGACCTTTGAGCTCAAAGGTGACCTGCCATATAGCCAACCAGTGGCGGATGCAGGAGCAAACATTGTCGTAGTGACTCCCGACAGTCAGACGAGCCTGGATGGTTCTGGAAGTAGTGATCCTGCCAATGGTGATTTGAGCTACACCTGGACCCAGATTTTTGGGCCTGGTGCTGTTACCTACTCTGACAATACAGTGGTGAGTCCACAGATTTCCGGACTTGTAGAGGGGGTGTATTTGTTCGAATTAGCGGTAAGCAATGGCGATTATTCAGACAAGGATGAGCTCTATGTGATTGTGAGTGAAAGTACCAACATAGTTCCCTTTGTTTCTATCGTTTCTCCCGTGGCGAATGCTGAGTTTTTTGAGGGCAAACCTTTTAACATTAACGCCACCGCTTCTGACCTTGATGGTACAGTAACCCAGGTAGAGTTTTTTGTAGAAAATAACAGCATCGGTACCGATACTGAAGAACCGTTTAGTATGGAATGGGCCGGAGAAATAGGGAACTATAGCCTAACTGCTGTCGCTACAGACAATGGTGGGAATACCGCTACTTCACAGTCGGTGGCTATTGAGGTGAAGGAAGCTCCTTCCTGCGAGGGCGTTTCTACCAATGGTGATTTCAATTATCTCTTCTCAGATGATGCAGAAAATCCCACGATTACCTTTATTCCCAATGAAACGGGCGTGGGGAGTCCTACCTGTATTCTGTATTATGCCACTAGTCAGGGACAGGCATTTCCGGGGTATAATGTAACCCCTAATGTGCCTTTTGCGCTCAATGCGGAAGCAGGAAGCACCGTGTATTTCTATTACACTTACAGCTATCCCGGTCTGGGAGATAAAACTACCATTGAAGATGTCCTTTCTTATCAGGTAGGTACTTGTAGGGCGGAAGAAGTACCTGCTATGCTGGAAATGGCAAATGCTACCCTCAATGTAGATGAAAACAGTGCTGCCGGTACGGTAGTGGGTAGCATCAGTGCTGCTTATACGGGCACAGAAAGCCTCAACTATTCTATTAAAGATGGCAATGCAGCAGGTGCTTTTCTGCTCAATGCTGCTAATGGGCAGCTTATGGTGGCAGATGCAGGTCCACTGGATTATGAAATGACCACTTCATTTACCCTGAGTATTGAAGTAACTGATGGTACACTTACAGCCAATGCCACACTGACTGTGGAGGTAAATGATGTGAATGATACCGCTACACTCGAAATGGTAGATGCCAGTATGAGCATAGATGAAAATAGTGCTGATGGCACCGTGGTGGGTACGGTGAGTGCTACTTATACAGGAGACGGAACCCTTAGCTACTCCATCACAAATGGCAATAGCTCTGGTGCTTTTGCGCTGAATGCGGGAACTGGAGTGCTGACCGTAGCCGATGAGAACCAGTTGGACTTTGAGACAGCCACGAGCTTTACAGTGAATTTGCAGGTAACAGATGGTACCCTCACCGATGATGCTACGCTGATTGTTAATATCAATGACGTGGATGAGATAGTAACAGGTTTTGAGGATGTGTTACCTCCCGGACTGAAGGTTTACCCTAACCCTGTTTCTACCACACTCAGCTTGTCCTTTTCTTATACTGATCGAATTACAGTTCATCATGTGATGGATGCTCAGGGTAGAAAGCAGCAGATTCCAGTTACTTCAGAAAATACGCTGATGGTATTCGACTTTTCTAAAGTAAGTAATGGCATGTACCTGATCCTGATGGAGAATCATGGTAAGCGCTATTATTTGAAGGTGTTGAAAAGTGAGTAACGAAGGGGGCTCATTTGATTCTGTGTCTGTCTGTGTAAAAGGAAGTTATACACAAAGAGCCACTGAGTAATGCTGAGTTTCACAGAGAGTCAGGGGTTATTAAAGAAGGGAAGCCATCTCGTTGAGACTATACTTCCTTTCTAAGGCCTGCTTTGTTACGATTTGCTCAGTGTAACTCTGAGGTTTCTCTGAGTTACTCAGTGGAACAATTAGTTAGATACAAAGAGTCACAGAGCGCCACGGAGTTTCACAGAGATTGAGGTAGTGGTGATTATAAAACCATCTGATAGGGGCTTGATTTCCTTCCTATAGTCTGCCTTTTGGCCATGATTTTCTCAGTGCAGCTCTGTGACCCTCTGAGTCCCTCTGTGGCATAGCTACTTATATATAACTTCCCTGTAATACTGAGTTTCATGGAGATCGGGGATTAATCAACAATTCCAGATGCATCCTTTCAAGCTTTGTTTAACTTACCCCTTCAACCTTAAACATACAGCCTTGAAGTACTTTCCCATCTTGCTGTTAGCGCTGCTCTGCGCTTGCGGTTCCGCTAATAAATCAGAAGAAACCACTACCGGAAAAAAAGAAACCAAAGAAGCCCCGGCTTATTTTGAATTGAGGACTTATACGGCTGCTCCTGGCAAGCTGGACGAACTACTTGCACGCTTTCGTGATCATACACTCGATTTTTTTGAGCAATATGATATGCAGGGCATGGGTTACTGGACCCCAATAGAGAATGACCAGAACCAGCTGGTTTATCTGTTGGGTTTTAAAGACAAAGCTCAGAGAGATGCTTCCTGGAAAGCCTTTATAGCTGATGAAGATTGGGGTAAAATTTATGCAGACTCAAGGGCCAATGGCCCACTGGTAAGTTCCATTGAAAATCTGTTTTTGAACTATACTGACTACTCACCTCATATTGAAAAGGGGAATAAAGGACCAAGGATATTCTCTATGAGAACCTACTATACCAATGAAGGAAAGCTCGACAACCTCCATACCCGTTTCAGGGACCATACCATGGAGATTTTTAACAATAACGGAATGCAGAATGTTGCCTACTTCAACCTGGATGCGGGCCAGGAGGGAGCGGAGAACACCCTGGTATACTTCATTACTTTTCCAGATACCGCAGCCAGAACACAAATGTGGGACAGCTTTAGCAAGGACGAAAACTGGAAAGAGGTTTACGCCAACTCTATTAAAGATGGCCGATTGGTGGATTCACTAACCCATGTTTTGTTGGAACCCACGGATTTTTCCGCGATTAAATAATAATAGCTAATCCTCAAATTCCGGTGCTCGCTTTTGCATAGTAGCTTTGAAGGCCTCGGTCAGGTCATTGGAGAGGAGCATAGCAGCATTCCAGGTGGACATGTAATTAAGAGCGTCCTCCACAGAGTGATCACGGGTATAGCGAAGCACATCTTTGGTACCTCTGATAGAAACGGGGGATTTACCGGCAATGCTGGATGCGATTTGCATGACAGCATCCATCAGCTCTTCTTTCGAGCTGTAGCAGCTGTTGACCAATCCAAAACTCTGAGCCTCTTTGCCTGAAACCTTTCTGCCTGTATAGGCCATTTCTGCGGCTATGCCTGGGGCAATGATCTTTGGCAGGCGTTGGAGGGTGCCGATATCAGCTACCATACCCAGGTCGATCTCCTTGATAGTGAAGTAGGCATCCTCAGTGCTGTAGCGCATATCACAGGCGGTAACAATATCAACCGCACCACCAATACACCCGTTGTGGATAGCTGCTAAGACTGGTTTACTACATTTCTCGATCGCTGTAATGGTTCCTTGAAGGTCGAGTACCAGCTTACGGATTTTCTCAGCTCTTTTGCCCCCACAGTCAATTTTCTGAAAGCCTGCCACCGACATTAAAAGCTCCAGATCTATGCCGGCACAAAAATGCTTACCCTCTCCGGAAAGAACAATGACGCGTACCTCATCCGTTTCAGAGAGCGTTTCAAATATGGCTTTCATTTCCAGCCAGGCCTCCATGTGCAGGGCATTGGCTTTATCAGGCCTGTTGAAAGCTACCTGAGCGATTTTATTCTCTATATCGACTTTGAAATACGTCTGATCCATGGGAAAGTTTTCTGGGTTCTTTCCAATTTCAATAACAATCTATTCTTAAAAAAACCTCTGGTCGATTAATCTGAATCTTTAAATTTCAACCATATAAATACAGGGTTTTCCTGCGACTCTATCCTCTGGAGTGTAGTTCCGGTACGGTACTTAATTTGTGTCTGATCAAACTCTTTGAGCAATGTACCTATCTCATCGGAGGGCAGCGAGAATAGAAATCTTTCATCATCTACCATTTCAATATCCATGGTGTAGAGTTTGCCATCAGGTTTGGTCATATTCAGCTTTGTGGCAAGGCCAGTCTTACGATTAATCATAAAATTTAAGAAGCCCTGAAAACCCAGTGGTGTCCGGCCAAAAATGAAGTTACCGGTAACCGATAAGGACAGGTCCCAGGCTTTATCTGAGGTTTGCACGCCATTGACCTCTTTCATTGATGGGTTGGTAATGTCTTTCCAGTACCATTTATCTCCAAAGTCTATGTGGGCAAAGGGCTGAAATTCATGACCTGTGAAGGTGTGAAGGCTATCGGTAAACATACTGTAGAACAGCAGTCCGGATTTGTAAGGTCTGATGTAATTGGCAGGGAAGGCAATCTCAAAAGCGTGAGGGGCATCAAAGGGAAGGTATGTATTGACAGGATTCAGAAATTTATCCGTTAATATCCACTTATAGGAGAGTGAGTCCTGATATGCATTATTGTTGGTTTGTATAAGGAATTGATCATTGATAGGGTGAATATGGGTGACGGGAGATGGGAGGCTTATCGAACCTATAAACTCGCCTTCAAGATTATATTTTTTAATGCTAAACCCGGAGCCATCCAGAATTCCAATAATGTCTTCCTGGACCCAAATATCTAAGATCCGGTTGTATTCACCGGGCCCTTCACCCAGTTGATTGAACTTTCGTATAAAGTTACCCCGATCGTCAAAGAACATAATATCCTGATCCTCATTGGTAACAAGAATGTACATGTCCTTATACTTTAACGACAATTTAACCTCTGATATAAGAGACTCATCGGTGTCCTCAAATACCATTAGCTCAATAAATTCTACTGCTTCTTTAAGCTTTTTCTCCTTCGCATTCAGGTCGATGGAGTAAGATTGAAAACTATCGTCAGGTGAATTTGTAAGCTGTTCAGTCTGCTTGTATGAACAGGAACAAAAGAGGAAGATGAATACAGCAAAGAGAAAGGCGAACGAGGGGGATTTAACATATGGCATTTTCAATGCTAGGCATAAATGCATCTCATTCAAAAATGGCGAGTGATATTGTCGATGAACTACAGCTTTTGACGGGGTTTTAACACTCCTTTTGAGAATGGAAACATTTCAAAAGGAGCGAATGATTTGTGGCTGCCTCAGGTCTGCAAAAAACTTCTTACTCAGTTCTTAACACCTCGCTCGGATTCAGCTTGTTTACCCTGAGTACCTGCCACAAGGCAGATAAGGATATGATGGCGCAGAAGATGATAAATGTACCTGCAAAAAGACCCGTAGTAATTTCTGTCCTGTGGGCGAAGGATTCCAGCCAGTCTTGCAGAAAGTAAAACGACAAGGGGAAGGCGAGGATATTGGAGATGATCAGTACTTTCCAGATGTTGATCGTCAGGATTTTAACTTGTGAGAAAAAATTGGCTCCCAGCACCTTTCTGATACCCAATTCCTTCATTTTTACCTGGATCAGGTAGATAAGCAGGCCAAGTATCCCAAGGCAGGATATCAATATTGCTACACCAGTAAAGACACTGAAAAGCTGCCCCATTCTGTATTCAGCTGTATATACCCGGTCGAGGCGGGCATCCATAAACTCAATATCAAATGGCTGATCGGGGTAAACCTGTGTCCAGGCCTCTTCTATTTTGCCAATAGCGGTTTCATAGTCAGAAGTGTTCAACCTGATGGCCACCTTATTTAATAGATTAGAAAACATGGGAGAATCTTTGAGGCCCTCAGCCTGAACGAACATACCCGGGTCCACTGCCAGTTTGGCTGATTGAATAGGGAAATCGCGGATGATGCCGATGACTTCCCTGTCTCGCTGAAGGAGTTTATAAGTTTTTCCAAAAGGATTTTCCTTGGCAATGTCAACCAGAGCCTCGTTGAATAGAACATGCGTACTACGATTCCTTTCGTCATCGTAGAAGTTATTGCCCTCGGCCATTTCAAGTCCCATGATATCCAAAAAGTCTCTGTCGACTACCCAGAGATCAAATTGATGTTCAAAGTCCTCGGTTGCCAACCCCGCTCCACTGTTGTCATCAGGGCCCGGAGCGAGGGATGAAATACTGACTTTATCTACCTCCGGGAGAGAAAGCAAGCCCTGTTTCATCAGTTGATCATTTTTGTCAAGCTTGCCTTTGAGTATCAGTACTTCGCCTATCTCGTCTGCCTTATGCAGGGATTTAATAAAGCCAATCTGCTTTACAAAAGTCAGGGTACCTACAATCAAAAAAGATGATATGGCAAATTGAACAGTGAGCAGCGCATTTCTTACAAAGCGGCTCTTTGGTGAATTACTCATCTTGCCCTTTAGCAACTCATGAAACTTGACTCCCGACATGAGTACAGCGGGGTAAAGCGATGCCAGAAGGGTCAGGGCGATGGGGATAATAATCATGATGGCGACTACAAGTCCTATGACCAGTGGCGAGAACTTTAAAGGAACTCCCAGATATGACTGCAGGGGTTGAAGCAAGTAGCCCACAATCAATGAAGAAAACAGCAGAGCAATGGCACAAATGATGAATGATTCAATCAACTGCTGTACTACGAGCGCTCGCACCGATGCCCCCATTACTTTCTTAATCGACATCTCCTGCATTCTTCTCAATGAGAGTGCCGCCAGCAGATTTACATAATTGGCGATGGCCAGAAAAAGGACAACAAGGCCAACAATGGAGAAGATAAATACGACCTGACCGTCAACACTGTCGATAAAAAGATCGCCAATAGCAGGATCGCTTTTAATGTCCTCAAGCGATCGGAAAAGATATTTATTGGTAAGCAATGGCTCAACTTCTGTATGTCTGGTCAGGTATTCCGGGATTTTGCCGGCCAGTACTTCCAGATCGGTGCCGGGGGCGACTTTAAAATATGTGGTGTAGGTTGACCATGAATTGGCATTGAGCGGATGCTCCCTGTCAGTTCTCATGGGGATGACCAGGTCGTTTGAAAAGCTGGAATTGACAGGTGCATCCTTTAATATGCCTGTGATTGCATAGTCGTTCGACCTGTTCCTGAAAGAGGTGGAGAGCAGTTCTCCAAGCACATCCTGATGTCCGAATAACTTGTTGGCCAATCTTTCTGAAATCAGCACTTCCTTCTGGCCTGGAGTCGGTTTGCGCCCCTGAAGCAACTCCATTTGAAAAATGTTGATAAAAGCCGAATCAGAGTACACAACACTCTCGGTAAATGACTCTTCGTCATCGGGAAGGCTTACTTCCATATTTGTGCCATACAGGCGCGTGTATGATTCTATTTCGGCAAAGTCTTTTTGCAGGTGCTCAGGCATGCCGCCATGTAAGTTGGTGTGCTCGCCTGTGTTGGAAACATATCCCAGTCTTACAATTTGCTCCGAGTTAACCAAAAAGTTGTCTTTGTGCTTTTGATTGTACACAAAAAGAAAAATAAGCGTGAAACAGCTAAACCCTAACGTAAGAGTTCCCACGTTCAGGGCCTGATAGAGTCTTTGTCTGTAGAGTGAACGAAGACCATATTTGAGGTGGAAAAAGATAAGTTTATTCATGACCGTGTTTTTTTGTTGTTTTCTTTTTGAGAGCAGGCGATAAAGCCTGAAAAGCCTTAATACATCCAGGCAGTAGAAGAGACCAGCCCTCATCTTGCCATACTGTATCAGGTTATGGGTATAGTCTTCGAGAAGATCCCCTTCGATCTCCTCCATCTGATCTACCGGAAACATTTTGTGCAATAGCTTTCGGATGAGCCCTGGAGGATTGACCTGGCTCATAGCTCGGCATTTTTAAGTACAAAGGCGGGAATGTCATTCCAGAGTGCTGAGCGGACATCCTTGATTTCTGAAAGGGATTTAACTCCAAAGGAAGTGGCAGAAAACAGCCGCTTGCGTTTTCCTCCTCTGATACTGCTGGCCTCACCCATTTGTGAGCTGAGCAGTCCTTTGTCTTCCATTCTGTAGAGGGTGGTGTGTACGGCACTGATGTTCATGCGCCTGCCGGTACGCTGTTCTATCTCCTGCTTGATGCTGAAGGCATAAGCCTCGTTCTTCAATACACAGATGGTGAGGAGCACCAGTTCTTCAAATTCGCCTACGCCTGTCTTTTTCATATTATACAATAATGTAAATATTATAAAGATCATACGGATTACCAAGTACCTGATTCATCTTTTAAGAAAAACCCATGTGAGGGCGCAGACTAAAATATTAAGACTGCTGTAATAAAGGGCTTGCGGGATAGTCTGAGATAAGAGAAGCCGGAGTTGTGAGTTACCTTAACTCCTGATCTACTAATTTTTTAGTATTTATACGAAAAAATTAGTATTAGTATTAAAAAATTAGTAGGCTTGTAGTGTAATTGAAATACAATGAAAGAACTTACCAAGAGGGAGAGCCAGATCATGCAGATAGTATGGCGTTTGAAAGAGGCCGTAATCCGAGACATAGTTGAGGAGTTTCCGGAGCCTAAACCTCACTATAATACCGTAGCCACCCTGGTGAAGATTCTGGTGAAAAAGGGTGAACTCAAATCAGTGATGATTGGGAATACCCATCAATATAGTCCCGCTCAGGATTTTGAAGAATACAGAGAGGCTCAGATAGGAGACATCAAGGAGAAGTTTTTTGAAAACTCTTTTACCAATATGCTGGCACACTTTGCCAAAAAAGAGAATCTCTCAGAGGCCGAGAGGGAGGAGTTGATTCGAATTATCAAATCTAAATAATGCACCTATGATTCTGTTATTGACAAAAGCATCTGTGGTAATTATAGTCTTACTGGCTTTCTATAAGCTTGTGCTTGAGCGCGAGAGTTTCTTCAAAGCCAACCGCATCTATCTGATTGCCTGTCTGGTACTTGCCTGCATTTTACCCTTTGTGGTACTTCCGCAAATAGCGGAAAACCAGGGTTTTGTAAGCGAGCTGATAGCACCCACTGACAAAGGAGAAAACGATTTGACTTCGGTTAAATATTCAGATTCAATCGATCAGGGTGAGCAGGGAGATATCACGGACAATAAGGAGCAAGCTATAGAAAATCAGAAGCCTGCAAATCTGCCATCTAATGAACTAACGAACGAAACAGCTACTTTCTCGGAAGCATCAAACCCAACCACACCCATCAACAAAGAAACGGTTGAGGTGAAGAGTCAAAAGAAGGGAAGAAGCCTTTCTTTTTGGTTGATCGCCATCTATGCCTTTGGTGCAGTGGTCCTTTTAATTAAGCTGATTGGCGAGATTATAGCGACTCTTTGGAAGGCATCGAGGCATAGTGATAAAATAGAAGATGATGGAGCTGTTATCGTGAATATGAATAGCCCTATAGCTCCATGCTCCTTCTTCAGATACATCTTTATCAACCCTGCCAGCTATGACTATGATACCTATGAGCAAATCCTTAACCATGAAAAGATCCATGTGAATAAAGGGCATACGGTAGACCTGCTTTTATCAGAATTGGCCGTAGTACTGCTCTGGTTCAACCCTTTTGTATGGATGCTGAGGAAGGAAGTAGAAAAGAACATTGAATATCAAACAGATGGCATTTTGGTCGATGCATCATCTGAAGTAAAAGAGAGCTATCAGCTCAACTTGGTCAGAATAGCCTGTGATACACAACCGCTGGCCATTACTACAAATTATAATCAGTCATTAATCAAACAACGCATACTCAAAATGAACAACAAAAAGTCAAACCACCACAGCTACTGGAAATACGCCTTTATAGCTCCACTCATCTTTGCCCTTGTGGTAATGCTCAACAAACCCAATGTAAGCTATGCTCAGGGAGCGCAGCCTGAAAATCTTCCTGGTGAGGTAACTCAGAAATCACCCAACATTGATCAGCCACAGGTAAAAGAAGAAACTGATGCTCCGGAAAAGAGAGCTGAAGAAAACTCAAAACCTGAAGGCTCATTAAAGGCTGATTGTGGGGATCTTACCGAAGCGGTACGCAACGAGGACATTGATCTCGTAAAGGAGCTGCTGAAAGCGCAGAAGCCGAATTGCGTAGACCCTGATCCGGGCTATATAGAAACTGTATCCGGGAAATACACCTGGAGAAGGTCTAACGCCCGCACGCCACTGGCCGCTGCTGGCAGAAACGGTAACCTTGAAATAGCCAGGCTTTTGGTCGAAGCGGGTGCTGATGTGAACTTTGATGCGGGAGATCATGGTTCGCCCATGACAGAAGCCGCTGGTGGAGGCTATACGGAGTTAGTCTCTTACCTCTTGGAAGAAGGAGCAGATATCAATGAAACATCTGATGGCCAGGGAAGCCCTTTGAATGCGGCATCGAGAAATGGTCATACGACCACGGTAGCGTTTCTCCTGGAAAAGGGAGCTGACATCAATTATCAGAATGATGGTCAGGGTTCGGCCCTTAACGCAGCTGCCAGAAACGGATATGTAGAAACCATGAAATTGTTGCTGAAGGAAGGAGCCAATATCGATGCGACCAATGATGGTCAGGGGTCAGCCCTCAATGCAGCAGCACGCAATGGCCATTTGGAGGCGGTTACTCTTCTGCTCGCTGAAGGCGCAGATATTCATTCCCAAAACGATGGTCAGGGGACTGCACTCAATGCTGCAGCCAGAAACGGGCATGATGATATGGTGAAATTATTGCTGGATCGTGGAGCCGGTATCGACAGACAGAATGACGGACAAGGCTCGGCCCTGAATGCAGCAGCCAGAAATGGCCATGACAGTACGGTTAAACTATTGTTGGAAAGAGGGGCGGATGTGAACAGACGTAATGACGGACAGGGCTCCGCTATGAACGCAGCGGCCAGAAACGGTCATATCAGCACGGTAGAGCTGTTGCTGGAAGCAGGGGCGGATATAGATGCTCAAACGGATGGCCAGGGTTCTGTGTTGAATGCTGCCGCACGAAATGGAAACCTACGTATGGTCGAATTTCTGTTGGATAAGGGCGCAGATGTCAATCTGCAGAATGATGGTCAGGGTTCTGCACTCAATGCTGCGGCTCGCAACGGTCATCGCAGAACTGTGGAATTGCTGTTGGAAAGAGGGGCAGATATAGATCGCCAAAACGATGGTCAGGGCTCTGCTTTGAATGCGGCAGCCCGAAACGGACATTACAAAACGGTGGAGCTGTTATTAGATAAAGGTGCTGATATCAACCGTCAGAATGATGGCCAGGGATCAGCCCTGAATGCAGCAGCACGCAATGGTCACCTTGCTATGGTTGAACTTCTGGTGGAACGAGGAGCGAGGGTGAATCAATACAGTGATGGTCAGGGAACGGCCCTGTCTGCGGCCTCCAGAAACAGACACAGAAAGGTAGTACAGTACCTGATTTCTAAGGGGGCTGACAGATGAATCGTTTTTGAAAGGAACTTTAAGAGAGGTTGGTGTTTTGCATCAACCTCTCTTTGTTTTTCTATCTCTCTGGTTGATTTCGATCAGGTAACACATTTTGATTTCCTTTTTTGTTTTCGGACTTTGGGCCTATGAAGAGCATTACCCCCAACCGAATTTTTTTAGTCCTTTTCCTCGCATTCTTTTGTCAGTCTTTCAGTTTTGCCCAGCGCGATCGTGCTTTGACTCTGGAAATATTTAAAGAGCTGATTGAGATCAATACCACACATTCTACCGGTAATACCACAGAGGCTGCTGAAGCTATGGCGGACCGACTACGGGCTGCAGGAATCCCTGAAAAAGACATCTTCATAGGCGGGCCTCATCCTAAAAAAGGGAACCTGGTGGCCAGGCTCAGAGGCAATGGTGCTAAGAAGCCCGTTCTGTTAATGGCTCATATCGATGTGGTGGAGGCCGATATCAAAGACTGGTCTTTCGACCCCTTTAAATTCAGAGAGCAGGATGGCTTTTACTATGCTCGCGGTATCAGTGATGACAAGGCCATGGCCTCCATGTTTATCGCCAATATGATCCGTATGAAAAAGGAAGGCTTTGTACCAGACCGTGATATCATCGTGGCCCTGACAGCCGATGAGGAAGGAGGAGACCACAACGGTATTACCTGGCTGATTGACAATCATCGGGACCTGATAGATGCTGAGTTCGCGATCAACGAAGGCGGAGGGGGTCTTGAGAAAAATGGAAAGAAGACCCTTAACGGAGTACAGCTGAGCGAAAAGGTATATCAAAGTTTTCAGCTGGAAATAAAGAACCCTGGTGGGCATAGCTCTCGTCCTCACAAAGACAATGCTATTTACCATTTAGCCAGGGCCATTATGAACCTGGAAGATTTCGATTTCCCTCTGAATCTGAATGATGGAACCCGCACCTATTTTGAAAGGTCGGCCAAACTGGAGACAGGTCAACTAGCTGAAGATATGACGGGAATTGCACAGACGCCACCGGCAGCCGGGGCAGAGAAAAGACTTTCTGAAAATACCTACTACAATGCCTTGCTGCACACTACTTGCGTAGCCACAATGCTGGATGCCGGCCATGCAGAGAATGCTTTGCCACAGACCGCCAAAGCGGTGGTGAATTGCAGAATCCTGCCTGGTGAAGACCCTGAGAAAATCAGGGAGAAACTCATAGAGGTATTTGACAATAATGACATCAGTGTAACGCCTATGAACCCGGCTTCGCAGAGCAAACCCACCTCACTTAATCCTGTAGTAATGGGGCCCATCGAATCGATTACCGAAATGATGTGGCCGGGAACTCCGGTAATCCCCACCATGTCTACTGGTGCTACTGATGGTTACAGAACCCGTAATGCGGGTATTCCTACCTATGGTGTATCAGGTATCTTTTACGATATCAAAGGCAGCAATGCGCATGGTCAGGACGAACGCCTGAAGGTTACTGCCTATGATGAAGGCCAGGAGTTCCTGTACACCCTGGTGAAAGAACTGACCAAGCCCACTAGTGTGAGTTCGAACCGGGAGGAGTGAGTTAAAAGGATACTGTTCTATTTAAACTGCGATCTAATCACCAGATTCATTTTCTCCAATTTCCATCCAGCCACCTACAGCCCGGCCGACCAAACCTCCGGTTCGGGCGACTATCACAAAGGGATACAGAGGCTGCACTCTCATGGGGGGTATTGAAAGTGGAGCAAGTGTTTGGTGAATGGTGCTGCCTACATTCCGTACGGTAAGGTTTTCATCAGGATCATCAATCATTGTGAAGATCGTGAAACCACCAACAGCCAGATTGACGAAAGGCATGACATACTCAACCCCGATTCTCGCCACAGCCCCGCCACTAGCTACATTTGATGCCAGTGCTACGGTGCCCAGCGTAGCTCCGCTTATAAGTAAAGGGTAAAGAACCCAATGATGCTCTTTGTTAACCGTGTTCAGCCCATCAAGACAAGTCTGTATGATGCCAAGGCTTGAAATTGCGCTAATGCTGTTTGGGATAAAACCGGTTGGGGCTGTGAAGGCAGCGCCACCTCCAGTGGCCAGGGCTTTGGCCATTTTTATGCCTTCATCGATCGGAAAGAGAAAGGCATTGAAAGTGGTTAGTCCTACATCAGCATAGTCGAGCACCTTGGGATGGATAAAGTGTTGATCTGCTTCAATTTGAAATATGTTTCGGCTGTTCTGAGCAAAGTTCACTACGCTTTGTTGGTCTGGAAATGGATCTGTTCTTTCTCCAATCCGGTAAAATATGGTAGTAGGTATCGCCACCAAAAGAGAAAGCAAATCCAGGAAGGTCAACTCACTTCCCTGTGGGTTTTGAGGGGTTCTGGTAATGAGTCTGTACAGTGGAGATAGTAATGGGATGTTCCAGGCCTGGTTCATACCTGCCTGGGCAAGCTCGATCAGGGCTTCCAGGGTTGTCAGGATCAGATCCATCAGCTGCCTGACTATTAACAATGAAAAACCTACAAATCGGTCTAAGAGCATTTGCAGAAATTCGAGAAAGCTCATTCGGCCATGGATCAACTCTGAAAGAGCTTCTGCAGGTACGTTGAGCTGGTCGAGATAGGCTTCACCCAGTTCCGCAAAAATGCGGCCTACTTCATTTGCAAAATCCCCTAATACATCTGTGATTTCAGTGGGGACGGGTTCATCTGCCATTTCCAGATAACCCTGTTTTGAATTGATCCAGTTGGAGGTTGGATCCGCAGAAGTTTCTGCCGGGGCTTTTGTCACATCTAATTGGGATGATAAGGAGGCAGGTAAGGCGTTGAGCTCCGGAGTGAAATTTTCAATTCCTCTATCCAGTTGCTCTATGATGGATTGCCGTAGGCTACCAATCTCATCGCGTAAGCTCAGGAAACCATTATTGACTAAACCTTTCAATGCATCTTTGCACCTTAAAATGCCTTGCCAGTTGAAGAGGAAGGCTAAAAACTCGAATAAGTCTTCAAAGAAAACTACAATCGATTCAAAGACTGTCTGTATAAAACTGCCTACCTCCCTGACGGTATTTACCACCCAGTCCCAGACGAGATCTCCAATAGTAATGATAAAGTGGACGGCATCTCCTACGACCTCAGAAACAATGGAAACTACTTCTCTGGCCACGTTGACAACCGAATGTAAAAAGTCGCCCAGCGCGTGACCGGTTCCCGTTGCCAATATGACATTTTGGGTAAAGTGTGTTTGCATGCGCTCTTCCGAGAGCTTTGAAGCCTTAGCCTTTTGGTCAGCGGTTTTTGCCATCTCTTCGGCTGTTTTTACCATTTCCTGAATGGCCTTGGCAGCCTGATCGAGTTTATCTTTCTCTACATTCTCAGGTATCAGCAACTCCCCATTGGGTTTCTTAAGCTTCGACATTACCTCAGCTGAGGCGGAGCTTTCTCCCAGCTTCTTCATTACATTATCTGCCGGGTTGATGACGATATCGTGCTCCAGAAAATCAGCTTCAATAAAGAGCAGGGCACTGGAGATATCCTTCACGGGGCATATCACTGTGAATTCTCCCGATAGGTCCAGCTCTATTTCCACAGGTTCATCGGGGCCTATGTGATAACTGGTGGAGTTTACGTAAACAAACAGGTGCGAGTCGGCACTGAGCTTCACCGACAGTCCTTTAAAGAGGCGTAGCGGTGTATCTGTTTTGAATCTGATATGTGAGGAGTAGCATTCTACTTCTCTCAGGTTGTCAAGTTCTTGAATATGTACTTCGTGTTTGTTCCAAAGTGTGGTGACAGCGTCTTGCCATAAGCGCGTGAGCCTGCTGCCTTGTTGGCTGCTGAAGGTAAAGAGTTGATTTCTGATGCTCTTCCCTTTTACACAGCTGAACTGTTCAGCATCCTCATCCATGATGATGGGATCCGTCCACTTGCCAATGTAAAACTGATCACTGGCTTGTTCGTAAAACCGGTTGGTTTGGTAATAGAGTCCATCATCGTTCAGTGCCCAGACACTCAGTTCATCATCCTGAGCGGCCACCCTGATTTTGCTGACTTCCTTGTCGTCTCCCGGGAGTTTGGTGACTTCAATATCCCTTCTGTTAGCCGCAGGTCTGAATTCATGAATTCCTTTGCCCCCGGCATATACGATATCTTGTCCGCGATCACCTTCAAGCAAGGCAAAACACTTGATCGTATCTCCCGTGCTGAGTCTTCTTTGCGTCATGCGATTGAACCTTCTGTCGGGAAATGACTGGTAGAGCATGGTGGTGTCATGGCCGACTTCGTAGAGCACAAAAACGCCATGTGAGTTCTCAAAATTACCCAGCTCAAATTGCAGGATTTTGTTCCCGCTTTCGGGCAAAGTGTATTGCGATTGCTGTTGGGTTACGAGGTCCAGCAGGTAATATTGAGCGTTGTGTCCTGCAGAAGATGTAGCGTAAAGGAGATGTTCTACGCCAAGGGCCACACGGTGGATTTCTTCGGTCGGATTATCAGACTGGCATTCATCCCATTCAATAATTTCATCCAGCTTTTCGAAGGGCGTGGTCTTCAGCGCCAGTTCCTGAGAGACCCAGGCCTTATTACCTTCTGCTTTGGCTACTCTGAAAGTATCACTTTCCTTGTTGTATTCGATGTCGAAGGCAGTCACCTTATCTTCGGAAAGGGGCAATTTCACCCATCCGGCTGAGGAACCTTCGACCCTGAGAATGGCCTGAAGCTTGCTTTCCCTGTCAAGGCAGAAGACCATGGGCTCTTCCTGGTCTACCATGAGCGAACGTATGTTTTCACTGGCTTCTACGATAGACTCCGGGAAATAATTTTCCATCATTTCGCTTTTGAAGTCAACCGTTACACTGTCTTCTTTGCTTGCTAAGTAGTCTGTTTCTGCGGTCATTTTTTTAAAGTTGAGGTTAGCTTACTACAGGTGCATAGGCGATATCGTAAGTGATAATGCCCAGGTCGTTGTGGTAGCGAATGTTGTCAAAGGTGTACAGTTGTGCCAATGGCAAAATGGTGCCGTTGCTCTTATTGAGTATGTCTATGTCATGAAGCTTATTCACCAATGCATTTGCCTGGAAAGTATGTCTTCGGCCGAGGTCTAGCGCCAGTTCATTAACGATGTGATCTACAATGGCACTAGCCGGATTTGCGAGTCGGGAGAGTGCATCCAAAAAACTCCCCGATTGGGCATTAGTTGGTTGGTCATAGGCCATTATTGGGGTTTCGGTGAACTTATGATACATTTGGAAACGTCCTTTCGTACCTGTGCGAATGTAAAAGTCCAGGTAGCCGGGTCTGCCGGCCTGGTCAATGGAATCTCTCAGGTGTGTTCCTGCTGTAGAAAGCGTAATCCTGCCCATACGTACAATCCAGGCATATATACTTATGGTGATTCTTACTTCGAGTCGGTACCTTATTCTCAGACCCATAGGGTCCTCCGTGTTGGTCAGCGGTTCGCGGGTCACGGTCATGAGGGTCTCTATCTGGTCATCTATGCGTGTTTCGTTATGAA
Organism: Roseivirga sp.; assembly: GCA_021404565.1. Taxonomy (GTDB): domain Bacteria; phylum Bacteroidota; class Bacteroidia; order Cytophagales; family Cyclobacteriaceae; genus Roseivirga. The sequence continues at coordinate 64,351 of JAAWWF010000008.1, forward strand.
TCGCAGTCATAACACCATCCCTGAAACGGTTTCGTATCCTGACTCCCGGCATGTCATTAAACTTGTCTTGCACGAATTGATCTATTTGCCCTATGTATTCGAGAAAACTGTCATGTCCAATGGAAAAAACACCATCAGTGCCGGCACCTGTATCTACTGCCAACTCTGGAAGACTCAATGGCAAAACTCCTGTGTTTGTACCGGATGGAGGACTTCTGTGATTCAGCATCATTAAAAAGTTACAGGCGCTGAACTCACCTGGGTGAGCAGATGGCGGGGCTTCCTTGTTACTGAAGGAGGCTGATAGAGCCAAGGAAGTGGGCTGAAAAGTTGGTTGTTCGTCAGCTGACTCAACTGAGGAGGTAATGCCGTAACCCAGCAGAAAGGGAGCCTCATTGTTGGAGGCCAGCGACCTGAAATATGCCTGTACGCCTTCTCTTAAGGGTTGCCTGAGTTCTTCAGGAAAATCACTCAATTCATTGTTTATCGAGTGAGTCCCGGCATTTCCAAGATTTAGAAAAAGACGCTCAATGGTGAAGTCCTGCTCTGAAAGATCACTGTCTCTGACCATACTTTCGAACTCAGATTGTGCATCCTGGAGCATTTGACCCTTTGTAATCCTTTCTTTGCTCGTATTCACATGAAAGGCATACAGTACATTATTAAGAGAGTAGGATTCCACTGGTAAGTTTGCCCTTGTTCTATGGTAGAGTGTTCCATGCTGAAAAAATACCAGGAGGCTCATGTTTTGGTTGTTCCGATCCTGGATGGAGATTTTGGGCGCGTTTACACTTACATCCCAACCGAATTCAAAATCTAAATCCGTTGGAGCTACAGGTCTTGGAAGGAGAGGTCCTATATGGAACCAAGGTGAATCAAATTGAATTTGAAAAGTTGCGCTGTGCCATAGGTCTATTTTTGATTTGAATTCAGCGTCACGAACCGAAAGGTCTGAGGCAATATAGTCCTGTTGAGTGCTGGATGGAATTCTAATCAGTCGTGCCCACTGATCTGGTATGATATTGAGTCTGTAGAGCTGCCAAAACTGAAAATTGATTGTGGGCTCTGAAAGGCCCAGGACCATATCAAAGCCAGCCAGGGTTTTGTTTCCGGTCATGGTTGAGGGTTATTGGTTGAGTTTAAAAAAGACTTATTCGAGTAGTTAAGTCTGATTTATGAATAGAGAGGCGAAACTGTATTCCTTATTAAAATGGTGATTTTAATTGGACTTTATATTATAGGCAATGTGAAAAAACTCATTGCTTTTTAGAAGAGGTTAAGAGAGAGGTACGATCGGTTCTTCTTTTCTGATAAACACATTCACTAAGCCTGTTACTGAGAATTCAAACACAGATGTTTAGCTCAGCTGTTAAGATTTCATAAGAGCGCTGAAGATGTTACTCTAATCCAGACTGCTAAAATCAATCATTGGAGCAACGGTTGGTGTCGCATGAGAAAGTGTGATATCAAGTACAGTTCTGTCACTAAAGAAGCCACAGTTTTTTAAATAAAAAGCCCCGTTTCGGGTACCTCCCTGGTAGTCTAGTCGCGCCTCTTTTCTGGCGGTGGCATCTCCCGTAAAGGTAGCCTTGTCAATGGCATGCCATTGCTCATTCACATCACGTACCCAGTGATTCAGGTAATTAGCGCTACGGGTTTGTGCACCGGTATTGGGAATGAAGTTTTCTAAAAATGAATACAGACCTGTTAGATAGGTATTGGTTTTTGGTCTTCTGAAGCTCGCTATCAGCTGCCAGCTGTCAAGTTCAGGATCATGGAAATAGGCGGTATAATCAGTGAAATCATTTCCGGCAGGTTTTCCCTGAAGGAGGAACCCATACTTGACTCCGGCTTTCCAGTCATAAATTTTATAGCTCTGTCCACCCGAACCCTCGTTGCCAAATTCACCGGATACGACATCATCTCCCTTCTTTAAAAGCTTGATCTTATATTCTTCTGGTATGGTAGTGGGGTCGTCTGTCTGAAAGGGGCTCCAGACAGAAAAAAGGATTCTCCTCTCTGATTCTGAGTTGACCTGAATGCCAAAATACCCATTATTGAAACCATTGGACATAAAATAAGAGCCTATTACATCCTCACCCGTGGGTACCTCAATCTCATTGTAAAACCACTCAATGTCATCGTTTACCGGTACCTGATAGCCCAGGTGTACTGACGGACCTCTGCGCCCGAAGTAAAAGTCATCTTTGATAAAGTTGACAGCGGAATTCCCGGCTAACAGCAAGGTGTTGACTTCTGCGAAAGTGCCGGAATTGGTTTCCAGTCCTTGTAAATCAACGTAATGATAGCCTATCTCGCTTATCTCAATGCTGGTCAGGTCAACCGTTTCAAACTGGGTGTTTGAGAGCTCTATCTCTTTTGAATTACCCTCATAAGCCACCTTGATTTTGCTGGTTCCGGAATTTACCCGGGCCATCATACCCAGTGAAATGTCAATTCGGCTGTTGACATAAAAATAGACTCGTATGATATGGTTTGAATTTCTCCAGTTGCGAATGCCATCATCTGACACGATCGTGGAGGTTTCCGCAAGGTTGTTAATAATCCAGCTGTTGCCTCCCATGGGTACGGATACATTATATGCGATGGGTTCTGGCTCGGGATCAGGAATTACCGGTGTTTCTTCCGGTTCATTCTTAGAGCATGCCAGGAGCAAGGTGATCAGTATCACAAGTTTGGAAAGCTGAAGTTTATCCATTCTTCGAATTTATCGGTTTCACATCCTGCAAGCAAATGGCTAAGTGACATCGTCTGACTGGCTTCTAGTAATAAACAATACAGCCCCTTTCCCTGAATTTGTTCACCCAATCGGGAATTTCGAGATCCAGATTCCATCTTAAATCCAGTCTTTCCAGTAGGGAGAGTTCCAACAATTCATCGGGGAGCGTTTTTAGCAGATTGCCTCTTAGGTCCAGTTTGCGGAGCTGTTGTAATCTTAAAATCTCTGCGGGAAGAACCGCGATTTTGTTGTTCCTCATATGTAGTTCTGTCAAGGCTGTATTGTCGGTCGGGAGCTGGGAGATGCGGTTGTCTTCCAGATTCAGCACTCGAAGTTTTTCCAGCTTATAAAAGTCTTCAGGTAAGGAGTTGATGGTATTATCTGAGAGGTTGACCTCAATCAACTTACTCAATCTGGTAAATGATTCTGGAAGCTCCGTTAGCTGATTGCGCTCAGCTTTGAGCTCAACAAGCTCACCCAGGTTTCCAATATCTTCAGGAAGATTGGTGAGCTTGTTTTGGCTGATGTTCAGGTAGCGCAGTTTTGATAATTGGGTGAGGCTCTCGGGTAGTTTTTCCAGTAGATTATTGTGCAGATAGACAAAGGACTCTAACCGTGTCAATTGACCAATGGACTCCGGGATTTTGGCGAGCTGATTGTGACCAAAATCAATCATCTCCAGATTTACTAATTGCCCCAGCTTCTCAGAAATGCTGCTAAGCTTATTTGCCGAAATATTGAGGTTATGCAACTCTTTTTGCTCCCAAAGCTCGTCTGGCAGGTCTTCAATATCATTGTTGAAGACAGAGATCTCGGAATAGCTGGTTTTTAATTCAGGAAAGGAGGAAAGTTGCTGATTATTGGTAATGAGTCTGGCCATGGATGAAAGTTGATGAAAAGTCTGACTTTATGCAATGAATGTTTTTGTACCAGACGCATGTCGGTCCTGATTGCTGATTTCTTTATTCTTTGGTTGATCTCTTTAAAAAGTTCTGACTTCTAAATAGCAAGAATCGGAAAGTCTTATTTGGCAGGTTTGTGGAAATTGAAGAGAAAAATAATTGCCCTTATGCCTGACCTGAAAAGGAATATTACTGTAGCCGTGCTCTTATTGCTAAGCCTTTCTCTGCAAGGGCAGGAGCTCGAAAAGTTTGATTTAAAAACTGATGATGGGAAGAAGATTGTGGCTGTTTTTCAAATGAACAAAGACAACGAAAAAAAGAGACCTACCATCATCCTGGTTCATGGAGGGGGGAGGAGTAAAGAAATATGGCAACAGCGGGGAACATTCCGCAAGCTATATGCCGAAGGATACAATGTGCTGGCTTTCGACCTCAGGGGAAATGGTGAATCTGATCCTCAGACACCCGGGAATTTTGTATATCCCTTTGCCGATTTTCAGGTGGCTCTCGACTGGCTGAACGCGAATAAGGAAGTGGAAACCGGAAAGATCGGAGCTATGGGAAGTTCGTATGGCTCAAATGTGCTAGCTGCGGGCATGCAGCTCTACGATTGGAATGTAGATACTGTTATTACGCTCTCAGCAACTGCTGTCGCCTTTAAAGTACTTGGCGGCAGGAATGTGGTCCGGCCATTGAAAAACGCTTATTATATCGCTTGCGAAGATGAGCTGGAGCGCTATGATGCGGCCAATGTTGCGCAAAAACTCTATGACATAACCAAAGAGGATAGAAATATCGAAGTGCTTCCCGGCAGATATCATGGTAGTAGTATTTACCCTATGAAAGAAAAGGAAATACTGGCCTGGTTTGATAAGCATCTGAAATAGACTCCGTGCTCTTTTATGTACAGTATTAAAGCAGAAGTGTTTTACTGACGAATGAGTATAGATCAATAGTTAATTCCCACTATACCTCTCTTTCAAGCGTTTCAACTCAGTGGTGTACGGAATCTGATCAGACTGCTCAATCATTTGAAGCATGACTTCTTTGAATCCATTGAACCAGTCTTTTTGGTTGTTTTTTGAGTAGACTTCGACTTGATGAGGCCAGCCCAGGGCAGGTTTCATAATTTTGAGATCAACTTCAAGAAATTGTGTTAGCAAGTAGGTCCAGTATGGCTCTGCTAGTTTCCCAAAATCCGCTCCGTTCATAAATGTAACAACAGTGGTTTTTTGTGCCTTAGTAATATACATTTCTGGCCGATAAAGGAAATGAATCATGCTTTCAACTTCTTTGCTTGTCATTTTGTGGTAGGTTATCAATTCATGATTATTAAGCCTGGATTAGAAGAAAGAGCTCTGCCTATAATTTTTAAACTGTAATGTAAGGCTACTTCCACCACACTTCTGCCTCTTTTTTCTTAGCCGCCTCAATCTGTTTACGGTGTTCTTCTGAGTTAGCAATTGGAAATGTGGCGAGTTCAAAATTCTCCCAGCCATTCTCAATATATTTGGAGTCTACTCCCATTTGTCCGGCTCCTATATCGAAGCCTCTCCTATTAGGAATCCGATAATCACCCCAATTGCAAACGTAACTTTTGCCGGCAGTGTAACTGGTCCAGCTTCCTTCAAATTGGTTGTTTTCGTAACCATCCGCATACCAATGTGTGGTGTCATAATGTATTTGGTTGTCAACCAACATAAAATAGCTTTTGAAAACACCATCAAATATGCCACTTCCTTTCTCCTTTGAGTCTTCATAGAAATGGTAGGTGCCCTGGATAATACCTGTCTCGGGTTCCTCTTTATGCACTTCTATTTCTTCAATCTTTAAGATTCCTTGTATTTCACTAATCTTCCCTTTGAGTCTGGTTTTTCCATAAATCAAATACTCACTCTTATCGGAGGGGTTTTGAATGATTGAGATGAAGTGCATAAAAAACCTTTGGTAGTCCTCGCCAAAATATCCGACTGGTTCTGGTCTTTTATATTCCTTTCCCTCATGACTTATTGGAAATTTGTTTAACCAAAGATGACTAAGATCTTTTGCTTCTATGTCGGGAGCGGCTGTCTCCGCAGGCTCCTGAGCCAGGGTTACGCTGGTGAGCAAGATGAGGTATAGGTATAAGAGTTGCTTCATGGATGGTTTTAAGGCTAATGAATCGACCTGACAATTTAACGAAAATCACTATAGCCTTGCTCGTGTTAGCCTTCTTGACTAACACGATTACCTACTCAACCAGTTACTTCGAAGCAATTCAAACACAAAGCACTCAGCTTCATCAAAACTACGTTTTTCCACAAAAGTAAAACCCAGGCGCTTATAAAAACGATGGGCGCTGGTGTTACTGGCGAGCGGATCAATCAGAATTTTTTTCACTTCTGGAGGAGTGAAGCAGCGTGCAATTGCAAGCTTCATCATCTGGGTGCCATAGCCTTTGTTTAGGTTATAGGCCTCTCCAATCCATATGTCGATGGCGCGAAGGTTCGGATCTATCTCGCCCCAGTAATGGGTTTCTTCCTCACACGGATCTATGATCTGCACAAAGCCAATGGGTTCTCCATCCAGCTCTGCCATCAGCTGTTCCCGCCAGGAAACTTTCATGGGCAGCTCCTTTTCCCATTCCCAGTCATCATCCGGGTCACAGGCAATCACATGCGGTTGTCTGTCCCAATGCAGGAGCAGGGGCAGATCGTCTATGGTGGCGTGACGGAGGGTAATGTTTGAGGATGTTGGTCGGCTGCTTTGTGGCATATCACTTATTCGGGTTTTGTCTTGTCAAGAGCATTTCTACGGCAAGAAAAACCTGTTTGTCAAACAAAATGTCATGCCCAGCGTCCACTATCTCAAGAAGCTCTACTGATTTTTGGTGCGACTTCAACTCACTTTCGTATTGCTTAACGATTTCGAGAGGGACCACTTTATCATTTGTACCATGTACCAGCATGACGGTGGCATCTTCATTTATTTGATCAACCAGTTTGATAGGAGAAAGACTGTTAACAGGTTCCTTCCATTTATCGAAATCGGGCTGAAATTTTGCCATATGACCTCTCCACACGTCCAGGTCGCAAGGGCAGGCCGCTAAAACTGCCGACTGATAGGTTTCAGGGTATTCTGAAATCAGGTTAGCCGATATGGCCGCACCTCCCGAATGGCCCACCAAAATCACTTTGGAGGCTTTGTGTTCCGTGATCAGGTCTTTTGTTAGCTCATGGATTGATTCATTCACCTCTTTCGTATAGTTGTCACCTGTAGTAAACCCTTTGGTCCCTTCTGAAGTATTCCCTTCTTCATCGGTGTAGCCGGGTCTTAGCACACCAACCGCAACGACATTGGTGTTGCTCTCTGCCAAAAGTCTGGCGACCCTATATTGATAGGAAGGGTTATTAAAGGGGGAATCACCGTGTAGTACCAACAATAAAACCGGATTTTCTTCAAGCGTATCACTGGTATAAGTTCTGAAAAAGAGCTCCTGTTTTTGCTCTGAATCACGATTAGCAACCTTAGTCTTTTGCTGGCAGGAAACCACCAATAGTAAACACAAAACAATTGTTGAAAAGGGCTTATTATGTGAAATCTTTTTCATTAGCTGTCTAATTATTTCTCCTATACTAGATAAGGCCAACGTCAGGTAGTATGACTTGATTACTGACTCTTGTTAACTATTCTCCAATAAACCAATAACTAACTCCCAATTATCTCCAGCACCAACTCTTTCGTCAGCGGCTTACCATTCGCTTTTGCTTTAATATCTGCGAAGGGAAAACGGAAATCACAGCCAGCCTTCCAGCGACTGCAGCCATAAGCAGTCTGGCCCTTGATCAGCCTGCCAGTACCACATTTGGGACAGGATGGCATTGTGGACTCTTTTTGAGCCGGAGGCGTTTTAACCGGGCTCTTGTTTTCAAAGCTGAGCGCTCCTGTATCGTTGATGTGGATAATACCCTCCACCTTTTCACCATCCAGCACAAAGCCTTTAAGCTTGGTCGTAGCCTTTTTGGTGACCAGCCTTTCTACCTGCTTCTCGGTCAGTTTTTTATCCATAAAGACAAAGGGCAGTCGCAGGTTGCAACCGGCCTTCCATTCACTACAACCATAGCTGCTCTTGCCTTTGAGCACCCGGCCTTTTCCGCATTTCGGGCAGGTCATTTCGGCTGGTGCCTTCTTAGTCTTTGCTGCTTTCTTAGCAGCTTTTTGGGCAGCCTTAGCCTCTTCAGCAGATACCAATCTGGGTCGGCCTGTTTCAGAACGGACCTCGTACACCAGCTCTTCCACCATCTTCATCATATTGGCGATAAAGCGCTTGGCACTGAACTCCCCATTCTCTATTTCTTTCAGCTGCTTTTCCCACTGTCCTGTCAGCTCAGCAGACTTGAGCAGCTGATTCTGAATGGTATCAATCAGCTGAATACCCATAGCCGTGGGAACGACCTGCTTCTTACGCCTTTCTGTGTATTTCCGCTTAAAGAGAGTTTCTATGATGTTGGCGCGGGTAGAGGGGCGACCAATACCATTGGCCTTCATCAGGTCGCGCAACTCATCATTTTCTACCTGCTTGCCGGCTGTTTCCATGGCTCGGAGCAGCGAGGCCTCGGTGTAGTTGTTGGGCGCCTTGGTGGTCTTTTCTACAAAGGAGGGCTCATGCGGGCCATGTTCTCCGGTCTCAAAGCTGGGAAGCAGCTTTTCTTCCTCTTCCTCTTTCTTTTCCTCCTCGTCTTCTTCCTTGTTCTTTTTGGTTCTCGGGAAGAGTACTCGCCAGCCCTCTTCAAGTATTTCCTTACCCTTGGCCGTAAAGGTCACGGTTTCTACTTCAGCACTTACTGTGGTTTTTGCCACCTTACAGTCTGGATAAAAAACTGCGATAAAACGCCTGACAATAATGTCGTATACCTTCTGCTCATCTGCATTCAGGTACTTCTCTTCCCCGGTAGGAATGATAGCGTGGTGATCCGTTACCTTATTGTCATTAAAAACTTTCGCAGACTTACGGATTTTGCCGCCAATAAGAGATTCTGTAAAAGAGGCATATTTGGTGAGGCCCTTGAGGATGCCCGGAATCTTGGGGTACATATCGTTGGGTAGGAAGGTAGTGTCTACCCTGGGGTAAGTCACCACCTTCATTTCGTAAAGACGTTGCACAATCTTAAGAGTGGCCTCGGCTGTAAAGCTGAATTTACTATTGCAGTACACCTGCAGACTGGTCAGGTCAAAGAGTTTGGGAGCATATTCCTTACCGTCTTTTTTCTCCACTCCCGTAACGTACAGGTCCTTACCGCTAACCTGATTGAGCAGCTTTTCACCATCTTCTTTGGTGAAAAATTTACCCTCGGTACTGTTGAATGCGGTATCCCGGTATTTGGTCTGAAGCTCCCAGTAGGGTTTGGGTACAAAGTTTTCTATCTCATGATAGCGATTTACCAGCATGGCCAGGGTAGGAGTCTGCACTCTGCCGATGGACAGTACCTGCTTAAAACCGCCATACTTTAGCGTATAGAGACGGGTGGCATTCATGCCCAACAACCAGTCACCAATAGCACGAGAACTGCCTGCATAATAGAGCTGGTCAAAATCATCTGCGGGTTTCAGGCTGTCAAAGCCGGTTTTGATAGCTTCCGTGGTCAGCGATGAAATCCAGAGTCTTTCTACGGGCCCTTTGTAACCCGCTTGTTTGATTACCCAACGCTGAATCAATTCTCCTTCCTGGCCTGCATCACCACAGTTGATGACCAGGCTGGCTTTTCCAAAAAGAGTCTTAATTACATTAAACTGTTTCTTTACCCCACTGTCATCCATCACCTTGGTTTCGAAACGGTCTGGCAGCATGGGGAGTGTATTGAGGTCCCAGCGTTTCCAATGGGCCTTATAATCTTCCGGTGGATAAAGAGTGCAAAAGTGCCCGAAGGTCCAGGTGACCTGGTAGCCGTTGCCTTCATAGTAGCCGTCTCTACGGGTATCAGCACCGATTACCGAGGCTATTTCTTTGGCTACACTGGGTTTCTCGGCAATACAGACTTTCATTCAGGGCAAGGAGGTATAAACAACTTTCAAGTATAGGTGAATTATGTGATTGGATCAATGGATCGGGGAAATGGTGAACCGCTTAATTGGCTAAGCGGAGAGCAAATGCCTCAATTTGCTAGGCACTCTGAAAAGAAACCGTCCGACCTTGGTACTTACAGCTGATGTGAATTGTTAGAGATGCGCTTTAAACGAGCGCTTATTCCTGGCCTGATTTAATACCGGTACTGACGGAGAAGGTGCCTGTTCTAGCGATTCCCTGATCTACTGATTTCCTAATGACTATTTCACCAATAAACCAGCTAGCCACAGCATCGCTTGTACTTCTTACCGCTTCCACAGGGGCAGGGATCGTTTCGGGAGGTTTTTTTGCTAAGGTCTGTGGGTTTGGGGTCAAACTTTCCATCCACATAAAACCACTGCCCGTCTTCTTTCAGAAAGGTTGACCGTTCGTGATGAACCTGGGCCTGACCCTTGCTATTGGTGAAGAAGGCCTTAAACTCAACGATACCTCTCTGATCGTTGCGATTCCCATGCTCCGTACTGATAATTTCCAGCCGGTTCCAGCTATTTTCTTTAGCCCAGGCTTCTATCTCACTGACCTTGTGATCGGGCCTTGTTTTTGGGTGAGTTGTGGTATGCAGGTATTCAGCTTTTACCAGTGTACAGGCCGTATACCGAGACCGCATCAGGGCCAGGGCTGTCGGGGCAGATCGGTTGAGTATGTTAGGCTCGCAGCAGTCACTAAAAGCTTTACTGGAAGAGCATGGACATAAGGTCATAGACTGCAAAGAAACAGGGAAGAGAGAGAATAAATCAGCGTTCAGTATTTCTAAGTCAAGCTATTCCTCAGGTGTCAGATTTTTCAGAAGTTCCAGTTCACTTTTAAGAGATTCCAGTGTTTCGAAATTAATTACCACAGCGGGAGTGTTATTCGATGGATAGTCAGAGAGTATCCATACTTCTTCGGGAAGGGAAACCGAAGCTGTTTGCATGGTCTGGCTGGCGGTGGGCCTGTTCAGTTCATTGCTGGCCTGGTCTATGGCTGTTCTGTCAAGCCAGGCATACCTCAGGCCTATGAGGGTTTCTAATTCGGCCAATACACGATTGATTTGACCTTTTGTAAAATCAAAGCGTCTTAGCGCCAGGTTTTCAAGACTCTCTTCCAGAATATCACGCTGCCCGCCAAAAGCGCTTATGCTGTTGAAGGCGGCAAGCCTCAAAACCCGGAAGTTAAACTCATCTTCCGACATAGGGTTGAGGTCGAGTGAACTACCGGTTTTCGCAACATTACCATTGTCAAACTCATGCCTTTGCTGTAAATCCTTCACCTGAAAGGTGAGGGCGTTGGTGGCATTCAGTACCAGTGATTTCTTATAGAGTTGTCCTGCCTCGCTATCACCGCCAAAATAGGCTTCTATAAAGGACGAGCCTGCTGAAAGTATAGAGAATATCAAAGCAACCATCATAAATGACTTAATCGTTTTGAGCATTGCCGGATTAGGCTCTTCTTTCTTGTTTTGAACCTGAAGCATATTGTAAGCCAGGAGGAATACGATGGCGCTCAGGCCTGAAATACCATATTGTAGTGCATTGGGAATAAACTCGGCCAGATCCATGGATAGTCTTTTGGTCTTAAACAATCATGAATATAGTTGTATTTTTTTGAATTTTAAATAGTTTAAAAATACAACTGGGCGTGCTTCTACATGTTTCGGACCGAGGTGAGGAGAAGTATTTGATATCGGTAACAATAGAATCTATCAATTTTCCGGTTACCCGAATACAGGTTTTTTATCAACCGTCCGACCTGGTAATCTCCTAACTTTATATATCGATAAAAGGTTCTTTCTACTATGTAATCTAAAGTAGGTTTTTGGGTTTACCGGTACTGAAGGGAAGGGACCTCATAACCAACTAACTATTAACCCTTGTCGCCAGGTGTGTGCTCCCGCAGTCCTTGCTCCTCCGCTGAAGCATTTGGGCATCTCTCTAAAGGGAACCAGCCTTTTGCATCATTAAACATTTAACATTCATCATTGCAGGCAGTAATGCTGTGGGAGTCACAACTAAACTATTTAACCAATTCCCACCGATTTACTGTTTCCCAATTCACCGACTACTACCTGTGCTGATCCACCAGAATGGCATTGCCATCGGGGTCAATCAGGGTCATGCTGGCGGGGCCGGAAGTTGTTTCATCTGCTTCACTGGTCAGTTCTACACCATCTGCTTTGAGTTGCTTTTGAATTTCTCTGACATCAGTAAACTCTTCTATGTTCTGAGCGTTCTGATCCCAGCCCGGGTTGAAGGTCATAATGTTGTTGGGGAACATGCCCTGAAACAAACCGATAATCGTATCTCCGTTTTTCAGAATAAGCCAGTTCTGCTCAATGTTTCCACCGAACTCGCTAAAGCCCAATTTCTCGTAAAAGGCCCTTGAGGCGTGAATATCTTTGACACTGAGGCTGACGGAAAATGCACCTAATTTCATAATGCTGGTTTTAGTTGAAAAATGTATCTGTATTCTATTTCAGCAGCTTTTACGGCAATCGCAATTTCTTAAACCGTTTTTTTAGTCAAGGAGTACTTTCCCGGAGTCGGATGCGGCCGGGAAAAGCTACTTTCGCTTAGTGCGCATGGCGGTTACCTTGGCTATTGTGCTATCAGCTACAAAGCGCTCATATGCTTCTGATTCTGCCCCGTACAAGGCCACTTTACCTTCCGCATTACTGTGTACACCCCAGCCGTATCGTTTGGTCAGGGGAGAGGCCCTGAAGCAGGGTTGTCCCTTGGAGAAAAACTCTTGTCGTGCGGTTTCCAGTTCGGAATCAATGAGGTCTTTGCGGGTAGCGAAGACCTTAAAGAAGACATCATCAGAAGTGTATTGATAAGGCTTGTCATGCAGCATTTCAAACTGCAGGTTGGCCAGGGATTTTTTATCTCCTTTTAGCGGGGGGATTTCTCCCTGACTGACCGGGCAGTCTTCAGCGATTTCTATAAAAGTGTTTTCGTAGTTGGTTGAGTGTTGTTTCATGCGAGGGGCGCTGGCCGGTTTGAGAATTGAAATATAAGAGCTTATGTGTTTTTGACGGTAGAATAGGCTCTTGAGTTTTGATAAATGTCCGGAGGTTAGGAGGCTTGATAGAGCCCACCTTAAAATCCTAAAGAAGCTATTAGCAATTTTACTAGTCACAGGTAGGTGTGTAAGGTGTTGATATACAGTTATTTAATTAATTGTTTTACAATTGGGTAAAAATTATTTATAACTGATGCATCCTTCGACCAAGAGTTGGCATCTAGCCATTGATAGTGGGAGAAATCTCAGGTCGGATTGACCACTCATTACTTCATTTTTAAAAGCTCAAAACCATGCGTCAATTACTCATAGCAACTCTTTTGATCCTGATCGGAGCGATATCGGTTTGTGCTCAGGGCATACGAGGGACAATCAAAAGTGATGGGGGTGAAATTTTACCATTTGCCTCGATTTATGTCAAAGAAACAGGGAGTGGTACCTCGTCCAATCTTGATGGATTTTATGAGTTGCGCCTGAATCCCGGGCAGTACGAAATCACCTTCCAGTTTATGGGTTATGAAACCCGGGTGGTCAACGTTGAGGTAAACAGCCAATTCACCAGCCTGAATATTGAGATGAAAACACAGGTAATTGCGCTGGGCACTGTCATCGTTACCGGTAAACAGGAAGACCCCTCATACACAATCATGCGAAAGGCCATTACCAAGGCGAAATATCACCTGCTCCAGTTCGATGAGTATTCTGCCCGAGTATATATGAAAGGTACAGGTCAGATCACCAAAATCCCCTGGCTGTTCCGCAAAACCATGGCAAAGGAGGGGATCGACACCAGCTCTGTTTTTACATCCGAATCAGTAAGCGAAATCTCTTTCCAAAGGCCCAATACTTTCAATGAAAAGGTACTTTCGGTAAGAACATCGGGAGAGGGAAACGACAATGCCGACCCGGCTTCTTTTATCAGCAGCAGCTTCTATCTTCCCAAGGTTGATAACTCCATTTCTCCGCTGTCTCCCCGGGCATTTTCTTATTACAAGTTTACTTATCTCGGGAGCTTTAAGGATCGGGGTTATGAGATAAACAAAATCATGGTAACACCAAGGTCAAGGGGGGATAACCTCTTTGAAGGTGAGATTTATATTCGGGAAGATTTCTGGAATATCCATAGTCTCGATCTGACCACGGGAATTATGGGTTTTATGCTAAGAATACAGCAGATTTTTGCTCCTATTGAAGGAGAAATCTGGATGCCCGTGACTCAGCGCTATGACTTCTCCGGCTCCATTCTCGGCTTTGGAGGTTCTTACAATTACCTGGCTTCTGTGAGTGACTATCAGGTGACGAAAAATCAAGACCTGGATGCTTCCGTGATTTTGGTAGATGAGAAGATTGAAGAGGCACCGGAAGAGATAGAAGCAATAAAGGAGGGGGAGTTAGACGAAGGGATGAAAGAAGTGTTTGAAGAGGACAAAGGCGTATCCCGTAAGCAATTCAGAAAGTTGATGAAGGAATATGAGAAACAGGAACAGCAGCAACTGGAAGAACCGGATCTTATCTCGATTCGCACTTATAAATTTGATTCACTGGCCTATAAAAAGGATTCTTTGTACTGGGCTCAGATCAGGCCTGTTCCTTTGACTGAAAAGGAGATCAAAGGCTATAAAAAAGCAGATAGTACCTATATCGCTGAAAAGGAGAAGGCTGATGCTGATTCCAGCCGACTTAATAACGGTGAGAGGTTTAAACCCATGCAGCTACTCACCGGCAGCTACTACAGGCTGGGGGAGCGATTGCGTTTCGACTATGATGGCATATTGGAAACTATTCGCTTTAATACCGTGGAGGGCTGGAATGCCGATTTAGGAGGAACCTTTCTATGGAGAAACGATACCACCACCAGGCTGAGGATTACACCGAATGTGCGGTATGGCTTAACGGGTGGAGAGCTTTACTACCGCTTGCAATCAGTTTTTGGTGCAGGAAGGGGGGAAGCCCGCAGTACATTCAGAGTTTCAGGCGGACACTATATTTCTCAGTATCATCCCGGTTCGGTTGACGATTTTATCAATACAGCCTACACGCTGATTTATGAGAAGAATTTTATGAAGCTCTATGAAAAGGACTACCTGCGCTTCAGCTGGTCCAGGCGATTCAATTATAGATTTGACCTGGGTGCAGCCACTGAATGGGCGAGCCGTACAGAGCTTTTCAATAGCACCGGCTATAGCTTGTTCAACAATGAAGGCCGGACTTTCAGAAGAAATGCTCCCTTTAATGAGGAAGTCGCTGTAGGAAACTTTGTGAAGAACAAAGCGTTGATTGCCACGCTGAATCTAAAGGTAAGCCCCTGGATTAAGCTCAGGAGTTATAATGGACGAATCCGTACAGTGAATAACAACGCCCCGACATTCAGACTCAGCTATAAAAAGGGAATAGCCGGTTTGCTGAACAGTGAGGTACAATTCGATCAGCTGGAGATAGGCTCAGAATTTGACTTCGAAATTGGCGTTCGTGCCACGATTGATTTTGATGTCACGGCAGGTTCTTTCTTTGGAAATCCTGATTTAGAATTTATGGACTTCAAACACTTTCCCGGCAATCGCCTGGAGTTTGCACCATTGAATGTAACGGGAGGTTATCGCCTGCTCGACTATTACCAAAACAGCACCTCACAGGAGTATTTGTCTGTTTTCTCTCATATCAGATTTCGAAAATTCCTGTTTACACAGCTACCCATGTTCCGATTTAGTGGTCTCAAAGAAAATCTGTTTGTTAACTACCTGAGTACCCCCACATCAGATAACTATACGGAGCTGGGGTATACTATCGATAATATTTTTCGGGTCTTCCGGCTTGAGTTTATCCAGTCTTTCAGAGGCTGGAAGGCTGCTGAATTTGGCGTTAGAATAGGAGTGGCCGCTGTCTTTGGAGATGATTGACAGATACAGTAAACCTGGATCAGAAAGAGGGGGAGATCAATGGGGAAATTCGAGACTGATTTGTCTACCGAAATGACTTGGCTTTCCGGACAGAGTCCGGGTACTCATATGTTGTCACAGATTTTGAAAACCTGCGACAGGGTTCTTTTTCCAAACTATGGCTTAGCTCAACTCGATCCGCGCATTATGCTTACCTGTCGCAGAGCCTCTGGCCCTGTGACATTTAATGAAAGTGAGGACTCTGTCCGTTTTACCAGGTTGGAGATGAAAAAAAGCTCAAGATCTGGACTAGCTAATGGTCAATCTGATTAAGCTTGTTTGTTTATATTGACTTATATGAGTACAGCTTATCGTTTTACAGAGAATGAAATCCCACATTTTATCACGATGACCCTGGTTGAATGGATAGACCTCTTGAGTCGTGAGAAATACAAGCGTATAATTGTGGATAACCTCAAGTACTGTATTGAGAAAAAGGGGTTGGTTATTCATGCCTATGTGATCATGTCTAACCATGTTCATTTAATTGTGACAGCGAATGGGGAAGCTAAGCTTTCTGGTATCATACGCGATTTTAAGAGATATACTGCAGGCCTACTTTATGAAACACTTAAGAATGATGCCGAAGAAAGTAGAAGAAATTGGATGCTATGGATTATAGAAAGCCAGGGAGACCGGAGCTCATCTAATAAAAATATTAAGGTATGGATTCATGAAAACCATCCTGTTACCCTTGATACAGAGCTTATGGAGGAGCAAAGGGTTCAGTATATCCATGAAAATCCTGTTAGAGCAGGTATTTGTCATGCTCCCGAAGACTATGTCTATTCAAGTGCGGGGCAGTATACAGGAGGGAGCGGTCCTATTCCCATCGAATTACTTTAGGGAGATATAATCAACTTTTTGTTTCAATCGTACATCCCTCTGTCGCAGAGCCTCCAGCCCTGTGACGCTTAATGAAGTTGAGGACTCTGTCCGTTTTGTATCGAGGTTTTGTGTTGCTAACCGGACAGAGTCCGGGTACTCATATGTTGTCACAGGTTTTGAAAACCTGCGACAGGAAAGTTTATTCAGTCTTTCAGGGGCTGAAAAGCTGCCGAATTTGGTGTTAGAACAGGGGGAGCGTCTGTTTTCGGAGACGGTTAACGGAATAGTAGGCCTTGACCAGAAATAAGTACAGGAAATGCAGTCAGGCTTTACCGAATCTGTCCACTTTTTCCATCTCGTTTTACTTTATACCAGCCACTAAAGGTTAGCTGCCATTTTACCGAGGGTAAAGGGTCAGGAGTGTGTTCTGAATTGATCCTGTCCCAATAAAACCGGTGAATAACTTCATCATAAGTCATTAAACCTTTGAAATAATTCTCCAAAGGTTCTTTAAAATGATAGCGCAGAGTTTGCTCCTGCATCTCATCCATTTCATCGTTTGTTAGGACTACTTCGCCATTGGCCAAAGCACTTCTAATATCAATCTCGAAACAGTCAGTATAGACGAAAAGACTCTCCTTAGTCTTAGCTATAAATCTCACTTTTGACCTGATTCCGTTACAAAGCCGCCTTGCTGCCTCGAAGATAGATACTTCAGTGCGGTCATTTTGACGATTGGCATAAAAGAGTTTTACATATTGATAATCCTTTTTCGAAGCATTGTACAAATCCCAGGATGGATCTGTGATTTTAACATCATGGTGAACTGTTCTTCGATAATCTTCCCCGATTAGGTCCCCCAATTTCAATACAGCACCTATACTAATAGTCTGACCGTTTACAGTAATCTCGGATTTATTGTGATGCTTGAGGTTGGCTTTTCTTACAATTGGAAGAACTCTGGAGCCGCTGGCCATATGAATTCCGTAAATCGTTTGGGGATGAGGATAGGAGTGTTTATAAAAGCCCTTGTTAACAAAGAGTTCAATTAAATTTACCAATGCCTCACTCCAGGATTTATTATTCCTGTGAGCGAAGGTATCAACTTGTGCTGGCCAGCTAAAGTCTTTGATGTCATGAGTCTCATGGATAAATGAAGAAAACTGTTTGGTTAAATGCTGATAGTCTGGATCAGGTCTTTTCTTTGTGTCAAAATTAGGGGAAGCAGTCACCGAGAAACCCTCTATCAAAGCTGCAATATTATTCCTGTTTTTGGGAATTTCCAGATCCCAAACTTCAATGGCCAGAGCCAGTTTTTCAATAGCCTTCTCTTCTAACTCTGTGGGCCCGAAAAATTGACCACCTTTTTGTGTACAGGCGACCTCAAAACCTTTGATGTATGCAGTCTCAGACTCTTCATTTTTGTGGAATATGTTCTGCCAGAACATATTCAAACGAAAGTGGATATGTTTAATGTCTTTCTTTTCCACTAAGCTTTGGATTCAGTAAGGACTTGCAACTTCAGTTGTTTACGCAAGGCGTATCTTAGCATTATGCTGTTTCACCAGTTCCAGATAGTCCTCTGCCTTAAACTGTGAGGGCTCAAAGTCTTTGCCGCGCATGCGGGCCTGCTCCTGTCGTTTTATACTGCGGGCAAAACGCCTGACGGTCTCTTCAGTATCCAGGATAAGGCCGGGGACCGGCACACTTTTACCGCTCTCATCTTTGGCTACCATGGTAAAATAGGAGGAGTTACAGTGTTTTATCTCTCCGGTTCGGATGTTTTCCGATTCTACCCTTAAACCCACCACCATGGAGGTGCGACCGGTAAAGTTGACAGAGGCCTTCATGGTCAATAGATGACCGACCTCCACCGGGTTAAGAAAATCTACCCGGTTGACAGAAGCGGTGACGCAATAGTGGCCTGAATGCTTGGAAGCACAGGCAAAAGCAATCTGATCCATCAGTCCCAATATGTAGCCTCCGTGAATCTTACCGCCAAAATTGGAGTGGGAGGGGAGCATCAATTCCGTAATGATCACCTGTGAAGCTTCAACTTTTTTGTATTCCATGTTTTACCGTTTTACCCAGTACGATGCAAATAACAAAATGAAGGCGATGTGATCCGAAGTTTTTCTGGAAATTGATAGATATGCTCTCGCTGTTATACTGGTCAATATCTCCAGAAACCAAAATCTGAGCGCTTTTGTATGTTGTTTTACAACATAATTAGGTTGTTCACTACAGAAGAAAGAATAATCACTTTCTAAAATTATGAAACAACTGAGCTTTCTCCTAAATTCTGGGAACCATAACCAAAAAACATTAGATATGAGTACCACTCCTAACGTAACCGACTGGAAATTGTCAGATTTACAGAATCATCTGGCCATGGCTATTGACCTTGAATTCTGGACCATTCCTTTTTATCGCGTAGCCTATCATTCATTAGACTCAAGCCATTCAGCCGCTCGTACGGCCATTGACGAAGTGTCACAACAGGAAATGTATCATTGCCAATGTGCCTGGAATATCGCACAGGCCTTTGGTACATCCTATGATTTCACCAAGCGCACTTTTGCCTATGAAGGCACCACCATTCCTCACCTGGACTTTAGCCTTGAATCTCCAAATCCTGCAACTACAGGAGTAACCATCGGGGGCAATTCCTATAATTTCAGTAATTATAGTGCAAAGCTGGATGCTTCTACTTTCGCTGAGCGTATCAATGCCATGTGTTTGGTAGAATACCCGGATTGGGCCGCTCCCACGAGTCAGGAGTTGAAACCTAATATATCAGAATACCCCTCTATCGGGCACTTTTATGGAGCAATCAAAACCTTATTAAATGAAACCACACCACAGGCCTTTAGTAATGGTGACCTGGTTTCTGATTCAATTACGGGTGGAGGTACTTCGCAAACAGCCCTGTTCACTGGTCTGGCACCAGCAGGTGAGAAGGTTACATCAAGCGGAACGGCAGGCATGGCACAAATCAATGCACTGATTAATGCGATTGTAGAAGAAGGTGAGGGAACCAGCTCTTCTCCGGGATCCGTGCCCGCAGCGTATCAGTTTGACAATACGACTGATCCACACTTCGATTCATTTTTAACAGTGTACAACGATGGCCTTACGCAAAAGACAATGAATAGCGGTGGCGCTGCCAATATTATGGCTGCCCTCCCAACCTTCCTTACCGCTTTGCAGGCACAATTCGAAAGTGGAGGTAACTCATCTGGTTTTATGGGTGCTATGTACGCTTTTGACGGGGTGATCAGCAGCCAGTTTTCTTAAGAGAACAACAGAGATCTAATTTTGGAGCCACCTGTATTCACAGGTGGCTTTTTCATGCTTAAAACCCGGACTTAAATATCCATTTCAACCATCTCAGCCCGGGCACCAAAGCGAATCGGGAGAATACTGGTGCCAATGCCTTTCGAGATATACATTTTTGGTTCAGCATCCTGATACCATCCTTTCAGGTACCGGCCGCTTCCCTGAGGTTTGAACGGAACTATCCCCAGAAGGGTAATTTGTCCCCCATGAGTGTGTCCTGAGAGCACCAGATCAATATGTAACGCTCCTTTTTCCTGAGCTATGATATCGCGGTGTTGGGGGCAATGTGAGAGTACAATATGGGTGTCCGTAGTATCCAGATCTTGGATGGCAGTCCTGAAATCAGCTTCTCCACCCACCAGGTCATCAATGCCGATAATAGATAGTTTCCGGTTCCTGATGGCAACGCTTTCATGCTCATTGATAAGTAGCCTACAGTTATGCTGAGCATAAGTTTGGGTCAGTTTCAGCAGATCCACCTCTCCCCAGTATTCCCAATTACCCGTAATGGCATATTTGGGAATGCTATGATCTATAAGTGCCAGAAATTCGCTGAGCGCGTCAATCTTCTCAGTTTTATCAACAGAATCGCCTGTGATAAATAACAGATCAGGCTTCTTTTGGTTGATTTTGCGCGCAATGGATTTATGAAAGCTTCGAAGCTTGTCCATATGCAGATCTGAGATTTGAACAATCCTGACCTTGTCCCTTCCTGGTTTTGATATATCATAATAGTTCCAGTCAATCACATACTTCTCAAACCATAAGGTGTCAAGTACAATCAGGCCTATTGTAGCAAGTATTCCTCTTTTGATCAGTTTTCGTCTACTGAGTTTTTTCATTGTATTACGATACTATTCCCTCCCAAATCAAAAACTAAACGGACTTTGGTCAGCCAGAAATTAAGTGAGGCTTTACTCTTTTTAGTAAAAAATGTGCCTGTATAAAATAATACATCGGAGCATGGTGATATGTTCATCTGAAAAAAAATCGATGATCAAGATGACCTTTTGCTTTTATGAAGTACTGATATAATGAAATATAATAACGTATTAACTTAAATCAATTAATCATGAAAATTAAGAGTGTTAAATTTATTATGAGTATGATTTTAGCTGTAACTGTTGTCTATAGTTGTGCTGATCAACCAGATGAACAACCTGTCAGTGTACAAGAATCTCTAACCAGAATCATTACCCATTCTTCGGATATGACGTTGGGCGAACACACGTTTAAAAGGGAGGTGACAATGCAGGTGAATTTGAATCAACAGGGAGAAATCGAAACGGTCGATGTGCTGTCAAGAACCCTGGATGGTGTGGAAATGGAAAAAGTGGGAGATGGAAAATGGACAGTTTCAGCTGTAGTTTCTGTAGGTGAAGGATCAGGAAACGGTTCTTCGCCAGTTTCAGGAACTGCAGGAGTGGAATATGAAGAGTGTGAAACCGAACGTACTCTGATTTCCTTTGTGCCTAATCCTTTAGCACCACAGGCCAGTCTTTGCATTTACGATACGGTAACAACCTGTTTCGAAACAGGTTTTGACAGCCAGGGTGTTCTCACGACTATCTTCACTATGGATGAAGGAATCGAATTTGGAGTGTGTAGCCTGCTATAGGTTGTCTGGAAAAGCTGGTAGAGGTGATGAGCCTCTATCGGCTTTTTAACCTGTTAAAAGTGTGCATAAGCTTCTCATAATGTTGTGGTGATACCTGGAGTTTGCCATTTTTCTATGGAGCACCCGCTCTTGTTTTTCGGGCCTTTTTTGGATGCGCTCCTCAAACCGATGAGGCTTCTGTCACTATTGATGATACCATCACTGAAAGGGCTACCTATACATCTGACATCTCTATAGGAGGCTATAGCTTCACAAAAGAGACTAATTTACAGTTTACAATCAGCGTACAAGGTGAATTGCTATCAAGTGAAGTGCTTCCAGAGCTCTTGATGGTGTTGAAATGGAGCAAACGGGAAGGGGACGTTGGATAGTTTTCATTGTCAGTGGCTTATCTCAGAGAATTACACTACCTGCTGTAGGCTCATCTGGATTAGTAAGCCCTGATAGTGAAGATTGTGATACCCAATATCATCACATTATGAGCGTATCAGGTAATGTAGTCCCGTTTGGGGAAGGGTTCTGTATTTACAGTGTAACGGAAACCTGCTGGCTTTTTGGCTATGACAGTGAGGGTATATATACAGCTGTAATGACGGTCGATGACTATTTAGACACGGCAGAGTGTGATCTGGACGTGGAGTAAATGACTTTTAAGGCAGAGATTGCCGATCTCTGTCTTTTTCTTCTTAGTAAGCTATATCATACACTACAAGCTTCTTATCGGCCAGGTAGCGCAGGTTTTTGTAGGTGTAAGTTTTGCCCAGGGGTAAAATCACCTTGTTGGTTTTGTTAAGCAGATCAAGCTGGTTAAGGCTATCAATTAGGGGATTGTCCTTCACAGCTGTGTTTACCCCCAAATCGGCTACAATCTGCCCAATAATGCCGTTGACAATGGCCATAGGCCAGGCAAAGATCAGGGTGACTATACTCCCGATTACTTTGCCCACAGGACCTTCAAACATATTGGGGTTTTCGTCAAAGGCAATATTGGGCTTTGTGAGCTTATTGGTCAGATCAAACCTGCCCTGTTTGCCACCTTTGAGCTGGAAGGTAAGATATCCTACCGACCCCTTTTTTTTAATGTCGCCCTTGGTGTAGGGGCCGCTGGTCGAGAGTGTAGCACTTTTAATCTCCCAATTCTTACCAATATGAATGCCCACACGGACCCGTACCTGCAGTTTATAGCGCACCTCAATGCCTCCGGCACCCGCCAGGTTTTTTATAGGTTCACGGGTAAGTGTGTAAGTAGTATCAATCGTATCATGCTTTTTATGATAATCCCGTTGGGTAGCGCGCATAACACCACTCTTAAAGCCACCATTAATATTTACGCCCTTTTGGGAAGAGAAGATGGTTTCCACATACTTGTCCAACGATGACAGGTATGTTGTAAAAAGCTTATGTTCAATGGCAAATATGCCGCTGGCCGGAGGTTTCTGAGCCTTTCCCGATTCCAGCAGACTGCGGGCCAATACACCGGCTGTTTGACTGGTTGGGGCTTTGGCATTGTTGACCATCATCAGGAAATTCAGAACACTGAATTGCCCGGGTTGCTGTCTTGTGCCCTGACGGGAGCTGTAGGAGGTAGAGAAACCTACTGAGGTAGGCTGAAACATAGCTTTTTCCCTGCTACCTATCTTGGCCCTGCTTACACCATAACCCAGCACATAGGGATTCTCTGAGTCGGGTAGAAAAAGGTTGAAATAGTTGCTTATGGCTGCGGTGAGCGGAACCGCCATGTGTTGAGGAAACTTACTGCGGCCCGAATCAAACTGATTGATCCTGGCATTACGGAAATTAAGGAACAGACTTTCTATGGTAAAATCAGCATCCTTAAGTCCGCTTTCACGAATCACGCTGTTCATTTCGTCCTGCGCTTGCAGCATCATGGCCTGTTTGTTGATCTTTAGCTTGCCAATGGGCACCCTGAAGCTGTAAACGCAACCTTTGAGATCGTAGACAGATACTTTACTCGTGGGGTCGGAAAGGTAGTAGAGGTGGCCACTTTGAAATGCTAAATTCAGAACCACCTCCTGTGTGTTGCGGTCTTCAATCTGAATCACAGGAGCCTTCATAACGGTATTCCAGCCAAAGTCAAAATTGTTGTGGTTTTCAGTGAGGGAGCTGAGCAGACTGAAATCTCCGGTCTTTACAAAGTCCTGCTGCAGGCCCATCCAGATATTGAGTCTGCTACTAAAGTTTTTGTCACCACCCGTTATGAAAAATGGTTTCCTTTTCGCAGACTGCTTGAAAACATGGCCTGCCAGCAGCTTCCATTCCTTATAAATCACATTTTCCTGGTGAAGCTTTGCGAACTGCTTGTTGATGGTGGTTTCTGACAGGGCCAGTACCATATCATAACCGGTAAGTGTTTGTGCCATAATTTATCTTTTATTTAACCTGTATTCCAGGGTGAGCGCTAATCAAGAGGCTTTCGAAATGGGTAGTTGTAATTCCGGTGAAAGCGGAATTACAGGAGCAGATTTTTGTGATCTGTTGAGATTCCCGATTCCCAAAGAGCCACTATTGACGATTAACCAATACCCTTTAACTACTGACCAATTACACAGGTAGCTTCTTTTTCTTCTTCATGTCTTCGGCCAGCTTTCTCTGCTCCTCATTTCCGTTTTCCAGCATTTCTATAAAGCCTGCCACCGAACTGGTAATCAGTCCTCCGGTTCGTATCAGAATCACAATGGCGTAATAGGGACTTTTTTGAAGAGGCGTATAAGAAATAGCCGAAGGCAGGTAATGCAACACATCCCCGATGTTTGAGGCTGTGAGCTCATTTTTATGATCTTCCACCATGGTAGCGATAATGAAGCCACCATATAGGGATTCACAGGCTGGTGATAAATACTTTTTGGCCTTTTTGGCAAGACTCAGTGTTTTGCCAACACTGTCTGTTTTCATCAGAACAAACAAGAGCACCCATAAACCAATACCAATAGCCAGGAGTCCGTAAGCCAACACCTTTAGGAGGCCATGTTTGTCTATGGATTTTTTGATGTACAGGGTAGTGCCGGTAACCATACCCAGTACACTGAAACCGGTGCTGATATCAGACAGAAATCCCAGGTCACTTTCGGTAGCTTCCGCCACCTGACCTGCAGGAAAAAGCAGCATATTCAGCGAGCCAATGCCCAGTTTTGTGTACCCTATTATTTTAAAGGTTGTTTTTACTTCTATTGAATCACTCATGACGTTATGCTATGTTAAGTTGAAATACCTGGCGACCTGATTTTACGAATTCCTGCTTCGTTTTGTCATCACCAAACGGAGCCTCTCCTTCACCAATTTTGTACATAATATTGGTGGGGATGGCGATAAAGAGACAGGTCACATCAAGGAATGTAAGTTCGCTGCCGGTGATGTCTCGGTAAATACTCGAAATGATCGGAATTTTCCATTCCTGATTTAAGCCTACCTTGGCCACCTCAATCAGGGCTATCAGCGAGCTGAGGAGCAAATCGATCAGTTGCTTTACCAGGAACAGGGCAAAACCCGCTAACTTTTGGGCCAGCATTTTAAGAAAGTCTCCGAAGGTCATTTTACCCTGAACCACGCTCTGAAAGGCATCTCCAATCATGCTGATTTGCTGCATAAACCCTTCTCCTAATTGGGCGAAAATGGGTTCGGCATCACTGATAAACCTGGCGAATACATCAGAAAACTCAGTGGGCATGGTAGAAATTTTGCCTTCCTTGCTGTTCTGAATCGAATCCTTTTTAGAATTCAACCAGCTGGATCGGGGATCGGCATCACCTTCGTTTTCGTCACCTTCTCCCACATCCAGATTGCTGATGCCACTGGGCAGATTATTGAGCTCGGGAGAAAAATTATCAATGGCCTTACTCAATTCCTTATCCAGGAAAGTTCTGATATCGGCTACACCATCACGCAAGCTCTCAATGGCCGCATTGGTATATTCTTTAAAAGCATCCTTGGTGTCGAGTATAGATTGCCAGTCGAACAAGAAAGCCAGGAACTCGAAAAGGTCTTTGAAAGCCACCGCTATGGCCTCGAAAACCTTCTGGATAAAGCTACCGATCTCATGCAGGGTTTTAACAATCCAGTTGAAGATCTGCTCACCAATTTTAATAATGAACTTAAAGCCCTCCTTAATTTTCTCAATCACGAAGCTGAAAGCCTTTTTTACGCCATCCCAGGCAGAATGCAAGAAATCTCCAAGGGTATGTCCGCCCTGGGCCAGAGGTGCTGTGGTGGTAATACCCACACCGCCTCCCACAGCTGAGAATTCAGTACGTTTGAAGTTTGCGGTGGATTCGCTTCTTAAGTCCTTAGCAGCACTCACCAGGCCTTGTATGCCCTTGGCGGCTTCTTTCAGCATTTTGGGGTCAGTACCCTCGGCCACCAAATGACTACCATCGGGTAGGAGGGCATCTGCCAGGGCATCTCCGGAAGGAGCCTGTTCTTCCAGGCGTTCCAGCACCTTGTCAGTAAGGTTAATGGCAATTTCACCATCTAAGAAATCGGCACCAAGGATAAGTCTGGAGGATGCTATATCTCTTACAGGGCAAATCACCGTGAATTCCGGTACCATGCTCAACTCCACTTCTACTTCGTGATCAGGGCCGATATGATAGCTCTTGCTGTCTACGTAAACGAATAGATTGGATTCAGCCTTCAGTTTTACTTTCAGACCATGAAAAGTCCTGAGCCGGGTCTGAGTGCTAAACCGGATATGGGCCGAATAGGATTCGACCGTTTTAAGACTGTCGGCTGCATGAACGGATAGTTTATGGGTGTTCCACAGCGTGGTCACGCTGTCTTGCCAAAGGCGTGTAAGCTCGCTGCCAAACCGGGTGCTGAGTGAAAAGACCTGATTTTGAACATTCGGTCCTTTCAGGCAGCTGAATTGATCGGCATTTTTAGCCATCACCAGCGGCTCGGTCCATGGGCCTGTTTCAAAAGCAGCCGTCTCCTGGTTGAAGAACCGATTGGTGCAGTAGTGCAGGCCTTTGTCATTGAGGCTCCAGATACTGCGCTCAGCACCATGTCCTGCGGCTTTTATTTTTCTGATCTCACCTCCGGGAACTGTCGGAACTTCATTCAGGTGAAAACCCCGTCCATCAGCGTGGCCGACAAATTCATATACCTTTTCTCCGGCTACATAAAGCATGTCCTGGCCATCTTCCCCTTCCAGCAGGGCAAAGCAGTTCATGGGCTCTCCTGATTTAAGCCGGGCCTTAGTGGTTTGTTTGGGGAATTGCGGAATGGGAAAAGACTGGTACAACATGTGCGTTTTACCTGCCATATCATACAGCAAAAAGAGCCCGTTCGTATTCTGGAAATTCCCCAGCTCAAACTGCCTGATTTCCACAGCATTCTCCGGAAGCGTATAAGGCTTCTGCTCATCCGACTGAAGGTCTATGAGGTAATAAAGGGCGTCCTTTTCCGCTTCTTTGGTGGCATAAAGTGCATGCTCTGTTCCAAGAGATACCTTGTTGATGACCTCACCTGCCGTAGCAGGAGACCAGCTGTCCCACTTAATCCGTCTTTCGAGCCTTTCAAAGTTGGTACGGGCTAGCTTCATTTCTCTTGAAATCCAGACTTTGTTGTCCTCTACCTTCGCAATGCGAAAAGATTCTTCTTCAGAGTCATACTCAATCTCGAATGAGGCCACTTTGCCTGTGGAGAGTTCCAGCTTTATCCATCCTGATTCAGATCCTTCAGTTCTGAGGATACCTTGTAGTTTTCCGTCTTTGTCCAGGCAAAAGAGCAGGGGTCTTTCCGGGGCCACCATAAGTGATTGTATATCTTCGCCAGCTTCTATGGATGATTCCGGGAAGTAGTTGTTCATCAGCTCACTGTAAAAATCCACTTTTACTTTGTCAGCCTTACTGATTTGTTGACTTGGATCTATTGCTAAACTCATGATGCTGCGTTTTCAGTTTCCATTACCGGGGCATAAGCGATATCATAGGCGATGATATCCTTATCCGGGATATGCCTCAGGTTTTTAAAAGTGTAAATTTTGCCCAGGGGGAGTATGACCTTGTTGGTTTGGTTTAGTACATCCAGGTCAGCCAGGGTGGCTACTAACTCGTTACCTGCAATTGCGGAGTCTTTGCCCAGATCTACCGCAATGGCATTGACAATTCCACGGATGATCTGAATGACTCCACCGAAAATGGTGAGCATTACGTTGAGGAAAACAGTGCCGGCATCTCCTTCGAAAAGGTTGGGACTCTTATCAAAGGCTATATTCGGGGCCGTAAATTCATGTTCAAGGCTGAATTGACCTTCCTGGGCTGCTTTCACCTGAAAGTCTAAATAACCTACGGACCCGACCTTGTCAATGTCTCCTTTGGTGTGCTGCCCGGCAGTAGAAAGGGTGGCATGATGAATCTCCCAGTCTTTGCCAATGTGTACCCCGACCCGGATCCTCACTTCAATCTTATAGCGTACGGAGATACCAGAGTCATGAGCATTGTTTTGTATTGACTCGCGTGTAATGGTATAGGTAGAGTCGATCGTGTCATTCACCTTATGCTTATCATGCTTCAGGCCCACCATAACACCATCTTTGAAGCCTCCGTTTCTCTCAACACCCTGGGCTTCGAACTGAGCAGTTACAAATTCATCCAGAGAGTGGATGTAGGTCTGAAAATGGTCCTTTTGTATAGCGAATACGCCATCCATGGTAGAAGAGGTGTCCTTGCCGGATTCGATCAGGCTATGGGGTAGTACCCCGGTGTTTTGATCATAGGGAGGTACCCGGTTGTTCAGCATCATTAAAAAGTTAAAAGCGCTGAATTCACCCGGAACCGGTGTTTCAGGGTCCATCTGTGAACTGTAGGAAGTAGAGAAGTTCAGTGATGTGGGTTGAAACATGGCTGGTTCGGAGCTACTGATCTTTCGCCTTGAAACACCATAACCCAGTACATAAGGATTGTCACTGCCTGCCAGGGTCTGATCGAAGTAGTTTTTGACAGATACCTGTAAGGGCAGAGCCGCTTCTTCAGGGAAATTGCTTCTGCCCGGATCGAATGAGATGATGTTGGCATTCTCAAAATTCAGGAAGAGGCTTTCTATCGTGAAATCATCATCGCTCAGGCCACTCTCTCTAATCACAGTATCCATTTCTTCCTGTGCTTTCAGCACCATCCGGTCTTTGGTGATCTGAAGCTTGCCAATAGGGACCTCAAAGGCATACACACAATTCTTAAGATCAAATTCAGTTACTTCAGTAAGAGAGTTGGTACGGTATAGCAACCTGCCGCTTCTAAAGGCTATGTTGAGAATCAGCGATTGGGTGTTCTGGTCCAGGATGTTGATGGTAGGTGCCTTGATAGAGGCGTCCCAGCCGAGATCGAAATCGGCATTTGCGGCCTTTAACTGACCTGTAAGAGTTCCTATTTCACCAAAATCCTGATCCTCAAACGCATCGGCAATTTGTTCCTGTAAGTCCACCCAGAGATCTATCTTATCATTGAATGCAGATTCATTTTCCGCAGTTCTCAGCAGGGCAAAAGGATCACCCTTTTTACCGCGGTTATTCACATTGCCCATGAGCACCGCCCAGTCTCTGTGAATCACCCTGCCCCGATGAAGCTGATGAAACTGGTAGTTAATGGTGTTTTGAGATAGCCCCAGCACCATGTCATAATGCGCCAGTGTTTGATTCCCCGTCATATCGAATGGTTTTGTTGTTTTTTGAAAAAATGTGGTGTACAAATCATTACAGTAATCTCTGGTTTGAGACCAAGTCTGTCAAAACTTGTGTCTGGTAATAATTTTAAAAATAGATTGTGTTTTGGTTGTATTAAGTAGACTTAAAGATGGGAGAATTTGGAAGAGAAGACCATACGTACCGCTACGTAAATACGTACGTAGTGGTACGTATATTAAACCTTAATTATGCAGTAGCTAAATATTGCATAATCAGACGATTTGAAAATCCATGAGTTATCTTAAGAATATCAAAACCAAAATGGTGATTTTCAAATGTCTGGTTCTGATGTATAAAATCAGGGTCATGACAGTATCGTCAAGAGTTAACCCTGGCAAAATGCTGATTACCAGCATTTTCGCCAATTATTCATTTTTCTAATGAATAATGCGGGTTAAAGCCACTGACAAAACCTCAGTCGGACGGTACGTCAGACTGTTCAAGGAAAGCGGTTAGTGATAATGGCTCCAGCTCCTTTCTTATCCTGACCTCCCACGCTCAGAGTCACTCGCAGCGGACTCTGAGTATTCTAATCAAGATTCTATCATGGAAGGGAACTAAAAAACGAACAAACTTGTCTGTTTTCTGAAAATCATCTATCATTGCGTTATGAGTGGAAAGCTTCCTGTCAAAGAAAGACTTGTACAAACCGCCTCGGAACTCTTCTATGAGAAGGGCTATAACCGTACAGGGATCAACGAGATACTGGAAAAGTCAGAGGTAGCCAAAGCGAGTATGTATCAGCACTTTCGGTCAAAGGAGGAGATATGTCTGGCCTATCTGCAGCGAATGGATGCTGCATTTATCCATGACCTCAAAACCTACCTGGACGATAGAAAGGAAGGAAAAGAGCGGGTTATCGGCCTTTTTGATTTCCTGAAAGACTTCTATTACCAGGACGGATTTCGGGGCTGTTGGTGCCTGAACACCGTTTCTGAGATCCCTAAGGACGATGAGCAAATCAATGGAGAGATCAAAAAACAGAAAAACAACTTCCGTGCTTTTATTCAGAAGGTAGTAAGAGAAAACCTGCAGGTGAGCAATGAAAAGAGACTGGCCGACAGACTCTACCTGCTCTATGAAGGTGCCATTGCCGAAAGTCAGGTGCACATGGAAGTATGGCCGATAGAAGAGGCCCGGCAAGTGGCTCAGATAATCATTCAGTAAAAAATTTTCAATAATACATACAGACTTGTCTGTTCATAATTCTAAAACAAAACATAATCATGAATCAATTTGAAGGAAAAGTAGCCATCGTAGTAGGAGGTAGCAGCGGCATAGGTCGCGTCACCACAGAACTCTTAATAGCAGGAGGAGCGTCAGTCCATGTAGTAGGTACCAACGAGACCAAGCTCAGTGCGGTTAAATCTGCTAATGGCGATCCTGTAACCACACATCAGGTGGACATCACCAATGCTGTGGCAGTTGAAGAACTAATCAATACTATCAACGACCTGGATGTCTTAGACTACCTGGTCAATGCTTCGGGTATTTTTGGCCCAAAAGCATTTCTGGATCATACGGTAGCAGATTATGATGCGTATCAGGACCTGAACAGGGGTTTCTATTTTATCACACAAGCTGTGGCCAGGAAAATGGTAGCTACAGGTGGTGGTGCTATGGTGAATGTAGGTTCTATGTGGGCGAAACAAGCAGTAAAGGCTACACCTTCTTCAGCATATTCGATGCAAAAGGCGGGTTTGCACTCCCTTACACAACACCTGGCCATGGAGCTGGCAGATCATAACATTAGGGTCAATGCAGTCTCTCCGGCCGTGGTAGCCACACCGGTATATGAGTCAGTATTTGGTGGTGCAGATGCTGCAGCAGAGGCCTTGACCGGGTTTAATGGTTTCCACCCGATTGGCCGTATCGGTCAGGCTGGTGATGTAGCGCAGACCATTGCTTTCTTACTCTCTGATAAGGCCGTCTGGGTTACAGGTGCTATCTGGGATGTAGATGGCGGTGTGATGGCTGGCAGAAGCTAGTGTTAAATAGGCGAGAAATCTCGCTTATAACCTCCGCTCAGAGTCATTGCTCTGCAAGACTCTGAGCACAACATGGTAGTCAGTTTCCCAGGTGAATCTCTCTGAGGCTGTTTAATAATCCCTATTATTACCCGGCAATGGAAGAGGTGCCTTTCAAGTCACATTTTTTACTGGGACATACCCCGCATTTTGCCCGTGACACCAGGGGCTTTGTACTGACTTGTGCGGAAAAGGGGATGTCCATGGCCAGGGCCCGCATTGCCTTCCGGAATTTCGTGATCCTGCTGGACCCGAAAGCAATCGGGCATGTGGTGCAGAAAAACCATCGGGCATATGAAAAGAGCTTTGCCTATCGGGGGCTTAAAGAGTTTCTCGGGAATGGATTGCTCACTGCGGAGGGCAAAATCTGGCTTGATAACAGACGGAAACTTCAACGGGGCTTTCACAGAGATATCATCGATGGGCTGGAGCAGCGCATGGAGTCCGTAGTCGCAAATAAGCTTAAAAAGCTTCAGCCAAATGACACCTTGGAATTACAACCCCTCTTTCTAGAATGGACCCGAGACATTCTGCTGAATTGTTTGTTCGAGCTTAATCCTGATGAGCTGTCGCATATGGATGATATGCATCGCCACCTCTGGTTTTTGAGAAATTATGCGAACGACCGGATGAAGAAGCCATTTATGGCTCCTGCTTCGTGGCCCACTCGAACGAACCGAGGATTCAAAAAGGCAGTTACCTCATTGCAGACCATGATTCTGGAAATATTTCGCTTGTCTACAGTTCAGGGTACCGGTTGTGTCCTGGTAAGGGAAATGCTGCAGGCGAGGGAGTCGGGGGGATGGACTGATCAACAAATATTTGACGAGATCGTCACACTTTTTCTGGCGGGACAGGAGACCACAACAAATGCCATGATTTTTCTGGTCCATAGTCTTTTGGAAAATCCAGGGGTGCTGAACCGTATTGAAGATGAGAAGGACCCACTCTCATGGAAAGAGGTAATACAGGAGGTATTGAGAATGTATCCACCTGTGTGGGCTGTAAGCAGAGAGGCGGTTGCGGATGACAAAATACTGGACGAACCCATTGCCAAAGGAGATACGGTGTTTTTAAGCATTTACGCAATGCACCGGCATCCGGCTTATTGGGAAGATCCTGATAGTTTCAAGCCTGACAGGTATTTGAAGCCTTACCCAAAGGAGGCTTATATGCCATTTGGCCTTGGTCCGCGAATGTGTATTGGTAACCATTTTGCCTTGATGGAAATGGAAGTAATGGCGCGAAGACTATTTGGTGCTTTTCGCTTTGAAGATGCCAATACAGCGCCCATGGAGCTCATTACGCCCATGACTCTGGGGCCTAAAGAGCCCTTTAAGGTAAGACTGAAGGCCTTGTAAACCTCCTGTGTTTGCTTTTGTACCAAGCTGAATCTGATTGAATGGGTTGTGAGGGGCTGATCATTATCAAATATCCCTAATTGAGTTTTCGAAAATCAAAAACTCAAAATCATGTCTAAGAATTCAATCCTTATTACCTGTCTGCTTATAGCCTTATCCTCAGTACCGCTATCTGCACAGGATATGCTATCATCTACCAAGCTGAGCCAGCGGGCCAGCATTATTCAGCGAATTGGCACCACCGATGTTACCATTGTATATCACAGTCCGTTGGCGAACGGGCGTAAGGTTTTCGGGGGTATTGTTCCTTATGACTTCGTGGTTGACGGCAAAGAGTTTGCCTGGAGGGCAGGTTCTAACCAGCGTACCACTATCGAGTTTACCCATGATGTTAAGATTGAAGGCAAGTCGCTGGCAGCCGGTAAGTATGGCCTGGTGGTATTGGTTTCTGAAAAGGAGTGGACCTTTGTCTTTTCGAGCAATATGACCTGGGGTGCCTTTCAATATAGTCCGGAAAATGATGTTGTGAGAGTAACCGCCAAAACGGAATCAACTGACTATCAAAACTGGCTGAGCTATAATTTCACGGACCGAAAGGCTGAGTCGGCTGAAGTAGTGCTGAGCTGGGAGAAAACCAAGGCAAGCTTTACCATCTCCACGGACGTTTCGGGAAATATACTGGCCGATGTAGGCGAAAAAGAGGAAAAGGCCGCAGGCGATTATATGACTTTGTCGGTGGAAACGCTGAAAAAAGACCCTTCTGCGATTGCACAAGCTTTGTCGTTCATTGAAAAATCGGTTGAAATGGAAGCAGGGTTTCACAACAAAATGCGAAAGGCTGACTTGCTCATTCAAAGTGGTCAGAAGACAGCGGGCAATCAGCTGAAAAAGGAAACCCTGGCTACGGCAAAAGGCTTTGATATGTACTATTACGGGCTGAGTCCCTACCTGCTAAGAGGGGACAAAAAGGAGTCATATCGTTTGTTGAAAGATAACCTTGATAAAAACCCTGAGGCCTGGATTGCACACCTGGCCATGGGGGAGTATTATATCAAGGCTGGCAACCAAAAGAAGGTGGTGGAACATATGAAAAGAGCTTCTGAACTGGCTACCGATAACTGGAGAAACTATGCTACCTATCTCTACCAGCAGAATAAGCTGATGTTGGAGCGTAGATGATTGGTATAAATGAGGGATGGTGTCCGCAGAGTGGGTTTGACAGCCAATTGATCGCATACTGCAAATGGCAGTCTTAACAGAAATTCCAAAAGGACACCGTTCATAAGTTACTTTCCAACCCGGGGTCCAGGCAAGCGGGGCTAGGGAAAGCCCTGACGATTGATTAGATTGAAAAAAATCAACTCATTCTATCATGCCATTAGAAACTCGAAAACTTGTTATCAGAACCGAGATCAAACCCGCGCAAGCCCAAGATGAGTCAATCAGTCCTGAAGAACTTTCGGACTTGAAAAACGAGCTTATCAAAGAGGTCGATACTAAATTAGAGAATGAAGAAAAGAGTGGTAAACTTAAAAGGTAGATTGCCCTCTCTTTCTCGATGAGTTTTGTTCAATCCGGATAATGCATAGACTATCTTTTATGGACATTCCGGCCTGCGGTTGGGCAGTGACCTGCAAGATCGGACGGCCTGTTGTTCGGGTTAGAGTTGAGTAGGGTCCGGTCTGAACTTATGGAGACAGGGACTCCTTGACCTGACTTCGGATTTCTTTAGCCAGGTTATTTCTCAAAATCAACCCTTTTGTACTCCGACTCATCTCCCGGTCCTGGCGTAATTTGCAGATAAGG
Organism: Roseivirga sp.; assembly: GCA_021404565.1. Classification (GTDB taxonomy): domain Bacteria; phylum Bacteroidota; class Bacteroidia; order Cytophagales; family Cyclobacteriaceae; genus Roseivirga. The sequence continues at coordinate 98,704 of JAAWWF010000008.1, forward strand.
TTGGCCCGTAAGGGTCATAATTACGGAAGCGAAAGTAAAGCCAAAGCGGCCTTCTCTACGATTTACGCAAACGGGGTTATTCGGGTCATCCTTTGATCTAAGGGTCTTTTTAATCAGGTCGTCTGTAACCCGTGAGGTGGAGTTCATTCGCTTTTGAAGGGCATCCAGTCTCACATAGCTGTTGGAGCGAACAGGAAGCTTGTTCTCTGGTTGGTTGGGCGCAAATCGTTCATGACGCGGTTTAATATCGTCATTCACGATAGGGTGATTGGTATGATAGACGGTGCCGTTTTCATTGTCTGGCTTGAATCTTACCACTTTGTTGGTTGATGCCTCAAAGTCGTAAACCTCACCCCGGATGCCAATAATATAGTTCTGTCCCGAAGCATGTTTGGAGGTCTTTACAAAGTTGAGAATATCCTCTTTTTTGGTGGAGTCGATGATCTTGCGAATCATAAAAGCGACAGGCAAACCACTGGATGAGGCTTTGAGCTGCATAATGGTATTAACGCAAACGCCTACTCCTTTTTCATTCATTCCATTCAGGGCTATGAGTCCGGGATGGGTAAGGATTAGCTGCTCCGGACTGTCACCCTCAGCCTCAAGTCGTATCAGAGTCTGGTACCCATCGGTATAGGTTTCTATGTCCATGTTCTGAGCGATATAGCTGGGGCTTCCATTGACAGAAGGCACACCCACATCGCTGCAGTGATGGTTCTCGGGGTTTTCGATAAATACCCAGAATTCATCCAGCAGATTCAGTACCATGATGTCGTTAAAGCGCTGCCCTGATCCATTGGCAATGCCTCTTACCTCATGGTAAAGTTCGGGAGTTAACTTCTTAATCGTCTCAGCGAAATTTGCATAGGCGAAGAACTCCTCCAGTACAATATCGGAGTCTTTCCGCAAGGCGCGCGTGGTACTCTTTTTCCAAAGATCTACGATTTCCCCAATCTCTTTTTTGAGCTTTTGTCCGTGTTGAAGGCCAAGGTCATAACCTCTGCCCGAAAGCGTGATTTGCTTTAGCTCTCTTTTTGTCGATTGTGCCTCTGCTGCATAGATAAAAGTGCAGAGGAAAACGGTAAGCATTAGAAACGATTTGACCTTCATGTTTTCTTTTGTTGTCAGTAGGAAAGGGTGCGATTGCTTATAGAAAGATAGGCAATCTGTTCAATCTTTCAGTTTCGTAAATATCACTGATCTGCAAACCTTAACCATATGGGGCCTGAACCGAATAATTTGAGCAGATATATTGTGAGGCAATAGAGATGGGTCTGCATGATGGCTTGTCGATCAATTTAATGGCAGATATGTCACCGTCAGACACTGGAACGATTGATTCATTGGGATACTTTCAGTAGATTCTAAACGAGGAATTGTAACTGGATGAACTCAATACTGACAGGCCTGGAAAAGTATCATAATTCTGGTCAATAAAGTATAGTTTATATCAATAGAGAATAGGTTGATATAAGCAAAATTAATCATAATTTCACTGGTATAGATATAAACTAATTAATCGCAAATGGATAACAATCACACATCAAATGGAGAGGGGAAATGCCCCTTTATGCACGGAGCACTCAACGAAAGCGCTGGTGGAGGCACCACTAACCGCGACTGGTGGCCCAACCAGTTGAAACTTCATATTCTGCGTCAGCACTCTTCTTTATCTGATCCTATGGATGAAGGCTTTAACTATGCCGAAGAATATGCAAGCCTCGATATCAATGAGGTAAATAAGGATGTAGATGCTGTTATGACTGATTCTCAGGACTGGTGGCCTGCAGATTATGGTCACTACGGACCCTTCTTTATCAGAATGGCATGGCACAGTGCGGGTACCTACCGTATTCACGATGGCAGAGGTGGTGCAGGCTATGGCGCACAGCGTTTTGCTCCGCTCAATAGCTGGCCTGATAATGGTAACCTGGATAAGGCGCGCAGACTGCTGTGGCCTGTAAAGCAAAAGTATGGTAGAAAACTCTCCTGGGCTGACCTGATGATTATAGCGGGTAACAGAGCGTTGGAAACCATGGGCTTTAAAACCTTTGGCTTTGCCGGTGGACGTGCAGATGTATGGGAGCCGGGCGATGATGTATACTGGGGACCAGAAACGGAATGGCTTGGTGATGAACGATATGCTGGTGACAGAGAGCTGGAGAATCCACTGGGCGCTGTTCAGATGGGCTTGATCTATGTGAACCCACAGGGACCTAATGCCAATCCCGATCCGGTTGCTTCTGGCAGAGATATCCGCGAAACATTCGGCCGTATGGCTATGAACGATGAAGAGACGGTAGCATTGGTTGCTGGTGGACACACCTTTGGTAAAGCACATGGTGCAGCTGATCCGGATAAATACGTGGGCCGTGAGCCGGAAGGCGCGGGTATTTTAGAGCAAGGCCTGGGTTGGAAAAACACTTTTGAAAGCGGCAAAGGCGTTCACACGATTACCAGTGGCGTAGAAGGTGCCTGGACACCCACACCAACTACCTGGGACAATAGCTACTTTGATGTATTGTTCGGTTACGAGTGGGAATTGGCCAAGAGCCCGGCTGGTGCACATCAGTGGCATCCTGTTAACCTCTCTGACAATGATCATGCGCCCCAGGTAGATGACTCTGGTGATAAAGTGACCATTATGATGACCACGGCCGATATGGCCATGAGAATGGATCCGATTTACGGGCCTATCTCTAAAAGATTCCATGAAAACCCTGATCAGTTTGCTGATGCTTTTGCAAGGGCCTGGTTTAAGCTGACACACAGAGATATGGGACCTGTAACAAGATACGCTGGTTCTGAAGTACCTTCTGAAACAATGGTATGGCAAGATCCGATTCCTGCTGCCACGAATGACCTGGTAGATGCAGCTGATGTAGCTGAGCTTAAAGGCAAACTGACGGCAGCTATGTCGGTGTCCGAACTGGTTTCTACAGCATGGGCTTCTGCTTCCACTTTCCGCGGCTCTGATAAGCGTGGTGGTGCCAACGGTGCCCGGGTTAGATTGTCTCCACAGAAATTCTGGAACTCGAATAATCCTGTGAAACTGGATGCTGCCTTGAATACATTAGAAGGCATTCAGAAGGAATTCAATGATGCCCAGTCTGGTAACAAATCTATTTCAATGGCTGACCTGATTGTATTGGGGGGTTGTGCTGGTGTAGAGCAGGCTGCTAAAAATGCGGGTCATGATGTTTCGGTACCATTTACGCCTGGTCGGGCAGATGCTTCTGCTGACCAGACGGATGTTGATTCGTTTGCAGTGCTGGAGCCCTTTGCAGATGGCTTCCGTAACTATCTGAAAGGAAAATATTCTGTGTCTGCAGAAGAGCTACTGGTAGACAAAGCACAACTGATGACTCTGACTGCTCCGGAGATGACGGTATTGATAGGTGGTATGAGAGTGCTGAATACGAATGCTGACAGATCCGATCTGGGTGTCTTGACCGACCGTCCTGAGTCATTGAGCAATGATTTCTTCAGAAACCTCCTGGATATGAATATTGCATGGAATGCTACTTCAGATGCTGAAGAAACTTTCCAGGGCCGCGACAAATCGACTGGTGCTGTTAAATGGAATGCTTCACGTGTAGACCTCGTGTTTGGCTCCAACTCTGAACTCAGGTCTTTGGCTGAAGTTTACGGAAGTGATGATGCGGAAGCACACTTCGTGAAAGACTTCGTAGCGGCATGGGATAAGGTGATGAACCTTGATCGTTTTGATCTGGCTTGATTCCGATTGATTTATGCAGGCTTGTCAGAAAACAGGCCTGATCCAAATACCGATTAATAAAAGAAAGCAGGGAGTCTCCAAAGAGATTCCCTGTTTTATCTGATCACACAAATAGTCAGAATGATTCATTGGATTACCAGTACTGGCAAGAGTGCAAAAGAATACCACCTGAAGCAGGGGCAGATTTCTGATTTCAAATCACTGATGAGGACCATTACCTCAGGCAGGGTGATGATCATTTCAACCTGGTTTCGATCCGACTTATTTTATCAGGCTGAGGAGGCGCAGACAGAACCGGTATTGACGGGTTGGGGCCTTCATGCCAATGTCGATTCGCAGACATTGGCCGATCAGGATTTCGAGGTTTGCACTGGAGACGAACCATCCTTAACAGCATACTTTCAGTCGATTAACAGGCTGGCCCAGAATTGGTATAAGTACCGGCTCTATCGGAAAGCATTTCTATACTCCTTTGCCAACGACCAGAAGAATCCAATGGCCAAAACCATTGTGGGATGTGATGGGCATCTGACGAATCACCCGGATCTTAAAAGAGCACCTTTGGTAAAATCTGTTAAGGAGATAGATAATGTGGTTACCAAAGACACCTTCTCCCTGGCCATGCGCATTATCAATAGTCAAACACATTCTAACTAGGAACAAGCCCTGCTTTAGATCCTTCGGTTCCTCAGGATTGGAAGGCAGGAAGCACTTCGACTTACTGAATCTGACCCTGGTAGAATATCCTTCTGCCCAATTACAAAGCCGGTTCAGTTCCTGGTCTGATTTTGTTGCGGTTAGCATACTTTGAACACCATAGATCAGAATACAGTATTCCCGCGACTGGGATTTATCTCACCAACTCATCAACGGCTCTTTTCGCTGACTGTGCCGCTGTGTGTACTGAAACCCAATCTTCTCCGTTGCTGTAGGCCCCTCCGGCAAAGTAGACCTTACCAGCCACTGATTCTCCAAGTCGCTCTACCGTTCTCCAGTCAGCATGATCGGTCAGGTAACCGGATTTTATAAAGGGCTCTTTATTCCAGTCCTGTGTAATGTGCTTGATATAGTTTGGCGTTGCCTGGTTGGCATAGATGGTATCTAACTCTCCCAGGATAAAATTTCTCAGTTGATCTCCGGACATTGTGCTAAACTCAGCTGCCGGCTTGCCTACACTGAAGAGCCCCAGAATATTTTTGTCAGAATTCTGGCCCAGTGTGGCATCATAGTAAATTTTCTGACCATCCGTTTCGGGAGAAATATTGACTACATGGCCTTCATCATAGAATTTTTCGGAGAACTCAAAGAAAGCCTTAAAGCCTTCCCAGATGGTGAGGCCGTTGATGGCTGCCGACTTGTTTTCCGGCAGGGCAGGGGTAAACTGCAGGTCATTGTCTTTAAGAATTTTTAAAGGAACGGAAACCACTACCTTATCGGCCGTAAGTTGGGCATTACCGGTATTTACCACCACCTGGTCACCAGAGTAGTCTATTGAACTGACGATGGCATTATAACTGATTTTTCCGGTAACAGTTGGCACGATATAGTCTTCGAAGAAATTGAACCAGGAGTAATTGACAAATTTTCGATCCGGATTATCGGGTACTGTCTGTACGTTTACCTGAACAGAAGAGTCGTTTACGATTTCCTGGAAGATCCCGGTGCCGGTTTCGAGCCATTCAGCACCCAGTGGTATGGGGAAATCGGCAAAATCGGTGTTAATTCTCATTCTGCCACCGTACACCGAAGAGGCTTCCAGAATCTGGAAATCGATGCCTTGCTGAGCCAACAGATAACCAGCCGCCAGGCCACCTGCACCAGCCCCGATGATGAGCACCTTGCCGGTAAAACCGGGTGTAGGCGAATCATCACTGCCGCATGAAGATAAAGCAGAGGAAAATGGGACGGCTATTCCCAACAAACCGCACATTCTGATAAATTCCTTCCTGGTCATATCGCTGCTTTTTTTCAAGCTAACGTAATTGAAGCACTTTATTACTTTCAAATCAATTAATGAGCCGGCCATTCCTATGAGTGGGGCGATCTGACCTGTAAGTGATTTTCCTACTTTTCCCGGACCTTTTCAATGCCCGCGCATCGATCAATCACTGTTTTTTACGCACCTGACTGAAAAGGCGTAAGTAGGATGTTGAGATGCGATTCGTATCGAGTCTTTCCCTTTTTCCAGTATAAAGGTCCAGATAAAGTGTTCACCGTCTTTAGTAGCAGACCAAAACAGAGTCTTATCCCCGAAGTGATTTTGGTATTCTCCATTGTTTCCTAATCCGGCAGGTCTTACAGAAAAGTTACAGCTGTTGCTATTGGTTTCGCCTTCCCAGAACTCACGGTCCTTGTATTTTCCTGCTTTGTTCTGTTCAGATAATTGAAAGAGGTTTTCCCACTCTGGATTTGTGGGCAGTCTCCAACCCTCGGGGCAAACCTCACAGGCTGTGGCGTAGTCGTATAGCAGGCCATAGATTTTAATATTAGAAGTGTCTTCATTAGGCGAGTAGTAGACTACCTGATTACCGCTTCTGTCGTGCCTTACCTTTAGGTTAGCCATCATCCAGATAGTCTCGCCATATTTGGCAGTAGGGTAGATGTTGCCATCATGGTCAATCAGGCCTGAGGCTGACTGACAACCAAGCAGGATCAGGAAAGATAAAGTACCTATGAGTTTTGGCTTCATATGTGGGCCTATGGGCTGGTCGATAGGTTGATTTAGGCAAACCTCCTATGATTACCTATGCTAAAAGCTAGCAGAAGTAAAGAATCATCTTTTCTTTACTTATCCTCGTCTATTTTCAGGTTATCCTTGATATGATGGATGGGCATAAATCCATCAGCTCTCAAACCAGAGGCTGTGCCCAAATCTCCACTGACGTCTGCGACAGCTGCTATTGTAAAAGCGGTAGTGGTAATCACTACATCTGCTGTCAGTGTTCCATATTTTGACCAATAGCCTTCTGGCCTGTACTTGATCTGCGTAATGGAATGTTTAAGCAGTTCATTTTTGATCTCAGGAATCTGGCTCCAGTGTTTGATGTGTAGTCTGCCAATAAGCTTACTTTTCAAAAGCCGCTTACTTCTGATCTCAATTTCGGTTTTTTCTTTTTCAAACTTTTTCTCTCTGATGGAGAAGAGACACTTTTCTATAGGAATCGACTGAGAGCTTTTATTTGCTAAAACGCATTTGATACCCTCATCAGTAATCTCTATCTCCCTGATGAATTTCTTTTGTCGCCTGGCACATCGCATGTTCGACCAGGTATCAAGCAAAATGGTAGGTGTGAGCAATAAAAGTAGAAACCAGTGAATACCATAATAGTAAAGGAGGAACAGGATAAACAACTCGACTACTATATATATCTGGTAGTAGAGGCTCTTGTTTTTGTTGTTGTCTCTTTTAAAAACCATGGTCATCTTTTTTACAATTGAGCGAACAGCCGGATGAGGCCACCGATCAAAATGATGATGCCAGCGACTTTAAAAAATGTACCGAATTTTTTAAACCACAGTTCCTCCTTTTCAGGCTCGTTTTTTCCTTTAAAAGGATTGTAAACCTTGAAACCAATCAGGGTCATGATCAAACCGAAGGCTACGTTGCCAATTACAAAGAAGAGGTCCATTTATTGTTTTTTGTTTGAATACCACTTGACAAAATACAGTGTTCCAATGGCTACTAAAAGGGTTGCGATGATAATAAGTACTTCTGTCGTTCCTATTTCTCCTGTTTCTTTCCAAACCACAAAGCATAGGAGTGGGACCGAAGCCAAAATGGAAATCCATACCGTTTTTTCTGCCTTTTTATCGAATAGCCTCACCACACCTAAGGTATCAATTCTACTCATATTTTAGAAAGAGACTATCCGAAGGACGGGTTTTTCAGCTGTAGGATTACCAGCGTACAGAATCAGTATATTCCCGGTCCTGATAATCTTTAAAATCTCTTACTTTGGTCTTTTTCGAGCTTTTTAAATTGAGTCTCCAGATGGCAGGTTTTTCCGACCAGGGATCGATCAAAACTTCAATTTCATGATCTCCGGTTTGTCTGAGGTCATGAATCCATGTAAGGTCGGAGTCTTCAATAGTTTTGAGCTTGTTATCAGACCAGAGTTGAAGAGACTCTCCTCCAATTACTATCCAGTCATCCCTTAAGCTTATTTTCCCACAAGCCGGCTCTCCCGACATACAGGTGAGCCACAATTCCTGTTGGGTTTTCTTATTCAACAAGAACACGTCTTCATACTTGTTAAAGAGAAGGTACAAGTCTGTTTCATCCAGTACGACCATATTTCTCTATACTTAAAGGGTTATTAGCCTTCTCTTCACAATGCATCTTAATCTTGATGTAAAACAGAGGCTTCATCTTCTAAAAGCGGACCTACCACTTCAAGCTTTCTGCCACCTTTTTCCAATAGCTCTCTCGTAGGCATTTCGAAGACCCAGTTTGGGTTATCCCTACCGACAATTTTATAGTAATTTGTCTTACTCAGTCCATAAACAAGTCTTCCGATGCCACTCCAGTAAATGGCCGAAGTGCACATGGGGCATGGTTCATCACTGGTGTAGATAGAGCAGTCATTGAGATAAGCGTAATCATAGATTTTGCTGGCCTCCCTTATCAAATTGATTTCGGCATGGGCAAGACAATCTTTGTCGGAGTTTATGGTGTTTTCTCCTTTTAAAATGACTTCGCCATCCTTATTTACCAGCACACAACCAAACGGCAGATTATTGTTTTGTTTCGATGCTTTGGCCGTTTCAATGGCCATTCTGACAAAGTCTTTATCGTTTTTCATATTTCGAGTTTTATAAGCGATAGCCCTATCTACTGTAGCGTGAATCAAAGAACTGAACCTTACTTTTTCTTTTTGGTCGGTTTTGGCTTTAAGGCTGAAACGTATTCCAGACTCTTTTGAAGGTATTGCTTTAAGTCTGCCGTTCTTTGTAACAAGTCATTAGGTATTTCAACGTATTCCTTCATCAACCGTCCATGTTGCTCCATTAATTTTCCATCGAAATTTTTAATGAATTCCTCGCGGTCCTCTTTCGAAAGTCTCAGACCCATTACTCCTGTGGCCGATAAAAAAGAAAACATATGCCCGTTGATAGATGTATAGGGCGTTGTCTTTCCCTTTCTTTCTATTTGTGGGTTGTCCCCTATTAAGTCATCGTAAAGGGATAGTTGCTCACCGGGTATACTGTTTGCTGGTTTGGCCATGGGGTGAATATTGCTTTCAGAAGGAAATTGTTTAAAAGCGCTGTAATTATCAACCATGAGCATGTATAAGTCTTATAAAACTGTCTGACCCGGCAGAAGACGAATTCATAAGTGCCTGTCAGAAGGAGTAAGGGGAGGGCATTGTATGGCTCAAAAATAACTACGATTTTTATGTCCAGCGCGATTTGCGTCAGGCCAGAAACTAATATTGAATTTAGCACAAATGGATATAGATACTTTGTTGAAAGAAGCGACTATTGAGCCTGCACAGGTGATCGCGTTTGATATGAATAAGGCCGTTAAACTTGATTTGAGCAAAGATAACGAGCCGCTTCGACTGGTGGACCTGAACAATGCTGATGAATTCAGTGGATTCATTACCGACCAAATTGCCGAACAAGGTGGTGAGGTAGGTTGGGGTGGATACAGAGAGGAGAGGGGCTTATATTCCAGAAGCGAGCTTTTTGAGGAAGAAGAGCCCAGAACCATTCACTTGGGCATAGATATCTGGACTTCAGCCGGTACGGAGGTGTTTGCCCCCTTAGATGCAGAGGTTCATTCATTTGATAACCGAAAGGTCCATGGCGACTATGGTCCCGTGATCATTTTGAAGCACACAGTGAATGGTACTGTGTTTCACACGCTCTACGGTCATTTAAGTACGTCTTCTCTGGCTGGTCTGGAGGTAGGGCAGCAGATTAAGCAAGGTCAGGGCTTTGCATCATTGGGTGCATATGAAGAGAACTTCCACTGGCCACCGCATCTTCATTTTCAGGTGATTATGGACATGCAAGAGAATAAGGGTGACTTTCCGGGTGTTTGCCGGGCCAGTGATGGAGCTTATTACTTTGCCAATTGCCCTGACCCTTACACATTATTATTCTCGTGAATAAGAGGTTTTTGCACTGTTGGTGGGGCTCGTATGACGCCAACCAGTGCCGAGGGCGCTGCTGATTTCCGGAAGATTATAAAACATGGAAATATTTTCCTGGGAAAATAAATTTCAACTTCCTATCTTTGCCAAAGTAATATACCAGTATGGCAAAAATTGATTCGGAGATAAAGTCGGGATTCGTAAATGATAAACATCGGTTTGTGACTAACCTGGTGTTTACAGCTAATTGGGTTCAGAACGCTTTTATTGAGGATTTGAAACCATTTGGCTTATCGCCACAGCAATACAATATCCTGAGGATTCTTAGGAGTGTTGGAGACTGGACCAGGATGTCAGAGGTAAAGGATGGTCTTACTGAAAAATCGCCTAATACAACTCGCCTGGCAGACAAACTGATCAATAAGGACCTGATAGAGCGCAAGGCAAGTGAGACGGATCGCAGGGTGGTATATGTCAGAATTTCAAAAAAAGGAGAGACACTGTTTGATGAGATTAATCAACGGGAAAGTGTAATACAAAAGGCACTGGACAATAACATTTCAGCTAAAAACGCAGGGTATCTAAGTGACATCCTTGACAAGTTCAGAGGCTAAAAAAATTTGAATAAATATTTACCGTGGAAAATATTTCCGTGGTGTATAAAATGTGATTAAAATTTAAATATGATAACATGAACAAGCGAGACATTATTATTTACAGGGTGATTACGGGCCTTTTTTCAGCACATATGCTATTTACGGCTGTTATGTATGTTTTCATGCACGACATGGTAAAGGAAATGTTTGAGTCATTGGGAGTTTCTGCTGCCGTTATTTACCCCCTTGCCATTGCCAAGGTTCTTGGTCTTATAGCCATTTGGACCAATAAGTCAAAGATTTTGAAAGAGCTGGCTTACCTGGGTTTCGCCATTGATTTTATTATGGCGATAGTTACTCACGTAATGGCCAAAGATGGCGGAGCCGTGGCTGCTATGATAGCATTGGTTATGTTGGTGGTTTCTTATATCTACAACCGAAAGTTATTTGGTAAAGTGAAGTAGTCAGAGGAGTGTGATTGATAATGTAGAGAGTCATTCTTCCGTATTGGCTCTCCCATACCCTACTATGTTGTGTTTCGAATAGTTCGTTTGCTCAGGAATGGATGGGTCATTGGTTGGAAACGGAACATTCTTGCCTACCAGCAACCTGTCAATCAAATAGCCAAGGACTCGTTGATCTTCTGCATTATCCTTAAACTTATATTGATCCCTGTTTCTGTTTACAACAGTCCTGGTCAAAATGATTCTGTCTGACTGCTTTTCAATTGTTACCTGGTAGATACAGGATCCTACCCAACTTCTATGGAAGTAAATAGTCTCATTCTCGACATAGATAAACCACTTGTCTTCCATTTGTGATGGAATCAACCCATAACACAGCTGCTCATATTCTTTGATCGAAAGCACCTTATTCAAATCGAAGAAGTCAACTTCATCAGGCATTTCTTTGGTTTTCCAGTCGTCCTTTTTGGCCATTTGCATTTTGTCAGGTTGTTCGTTTCGAGGGTTATTCAAAGGCAAAAAACTGTTACTCGTTGACTTCAATATCCACAATACTAATATCGATGCCATAAAGGTTGAAAATGTGATATCCGCAATGCTCAGTGAATATACCTACTTCGTTAAACTCCGGTGCTTCCATCACCAGTGTGTACCTGAACTCTGCAAAAGAATTATCACGAAACTTGATCCTGACAACTTTCTTTGCCGGAAAATCACCGGCTCCCAGATTGGTCTCGTGACCTTCTCCTTTAAGCTCAAGGTATTCCATGACTTTTTGTTGCCAGCGCTCAGGTAAGTCTCTGTTTTGCATAGTTTAAATATTATAATTTCTGTTCTCAAGATTTCTCCTTACAAAGGAGGAATGGGGGAGGTAGCTATTCTAAACCCTAAATCGTCTATTTTGAAAGAGAAAGGGTGACTTCTCCTTCTGGTTGTAGCCATTACGCTTCTTTCCTGATCGCACCAACCACCGCCACGAAACACACGATATGATCCATAAACAGTTTCGTCATAAATATCTGTACACCATTCCCAAACATTCCCCAACATATCATAAAGCCCCCAATCGTTAGGCTGCTTTTGTCCAACTTCCTGAGTCTGATTATTGGAGTTGGTTTTAGTCCAGGCTATTTCTTCTAATGCTCCGTATCGAATATGCTGAGTACCGGCCTGACAGGCGTATTGCCATTCAGCTTCTGTTGGTAATCGAAAGCCATCTGCTTTTGAGTTCAATGTTACTTTCTCCGCTTTCAGGTCAATAGAGTAACAAGGATTTTTTCCGATGGATTCGGATAGTCTGTTACAAAAAGTTATGGCCTCAATCCAGGAAACAGTCTCGACAGGTAGTTGATTACCTCTAAAGGTTGAGGTGTTATCATTTGTGAAAGCTTGATACAGTTCCTGGGTTATTGGAAATCTGGATAGTAGGAATGGTTCAATTTTAACCGTCCAGGCTTTTTTTGTTCGGTCATCTCTCATTTCAACAGTTCCTGTAGGAATGGGTACAAATAACTCGTCAATTACCGTCCGATCTATTTTTTTCATGTTCTTTTAAATACCAAAACGCCTTTACAAGTATCCGTTTGTTCGTGCCTGTTTATAAGCGGCAAATTGACAGAAGGAAAATGGAATAGCCAGATTTTGATCTAGTATTTTTCAGGCCTTTTCCATCCAGGTTGAAAAGATAGTGCTTCAGGTAAAATATCACTTATCGCAAATTAGAAAATGCAGGTATTTTGCAAACTATGGCTTGTGAGGCAATAACTACTCAGGTAATGACTAAAGATGGGCAAAGAGTATAGTTGTGGGGCATTAAATGCCGTTCTCCACATTCCTTGTTGCAAACGAGGATTGGGAGGGGGGACTTAAGGTTCTACGCTACGAACCAGGAACTGAGTAGAGAGGAGCAGAGAACCAAATTTCACTCTTCAGTTTCGTTTTCAAAAATGAGTTCATGATAGTTAAGAAGATCATTGAGTATAGTCGCCTCCATACCATCACAATAATTGTGTTCATAATCGACAGAGTGAAGTAATGTACCGACTCTAAGGTATTCACTTGAGGTACAACCTCCATTACTCTTAGTTCCGATTCTGGTTTTAAGGTAAACCTTAAGTGAATCAATTTTTGTTTTTGATACTAAATGACTTTTCCCGGTGCTTTTGGATTTCAACAGGTACCTGTCATCTTCCAAAGTAAGTTCGAAATGTTCTTTGCTTCCTCCAAAACAGCCCCATTGCTGGATTTCAATGTCAAACGCTGACTTTGCAAAGACTTTGTCCAAAATTTCCCGATTATTACTTATTCTTGGTTGACAAGAATAAAACAAGACAGAGAGTAGTATTAGAACCAACTTCTTCATAGGGATTACAACGTGGTGTGGTGGTATCGCGTTGCAAACGAGATATAAGGAGGTGACGCCTTTGTTGGTGTTCTTCACCAACAAACTGAAAAAACTTCGAATTTTATAACCGCTGTCTATGAGACCTTAATCTCCTTAAAAGTACTCCATATAATGTGAGAGGAAAGGAAAACGAGAATCATCCTCTTCATAGAAGCTTGCGGAAGAATAGGGGTATTGAACAAAATCATCAGCTAGATCCCATTTTCCTTGCACGGGGTTATGGTGGATATAACCCAGCTTCTGTTCTATCACTTCACGACTGTAAAGGTCTATGCTTAAGGGCTTTCGTTGCCATATTTGGTACTTCCTGTCTTTTAAGTTCACCTCGAATTCTCTATGTAGTTCAGAGTTATTTGTTCGAAGGTCTTTCTGTATTTGTTGACTGGTAAACTTCAGGAAGTCGCGTTGTACATCCCCTAGTTTATGGTCCTCAGATACTTGCCAAATAAGGTGAATATGATTTGGCATAATAACAAATGCCTAGACTTTAACTCTTCCTTCTTTTACAAGGAAAGAAAGGCTACCTAAAATGATCTCCTTATAAGTATTGTTGAAAAGTAGGGTCTTCCATTTGAGTATGGTAGCTGTGAAGAACTGTACATAATTGGGTTCCATATATGAAAATAAACTAATTTGGGTTAAGCTGTACCCGGGGCAGTGGTGGCGTGTTGGTGAGGAACACCAACACGGGCGGGAGGTAATATATCACTTATCGCAAACTAGAAAATGCAGGTATTTTGCAAACTATGACACCCTTTTGTGAGTGTTTCTGCTTATCAAGCTGGAAGGAAATTATTCTATCTGTTTTTCCAAAGCTTTAATCAGACTGCTCAGGTCTTCCTCTGCCTGTTGATAGAGTCCTTCCTTTTCAACTCCAATGGAAATGATAAGTTCCAGGTCATTGTGGAAGTTATAACCATACAGCTTGTCCGGGCGCATAACCGTTAAGGGATTTATCCTTAAAAAGTCGGTTATTTTAGGCACAATCGTATACATAAAATCGACCTGATTCTGTTCTATCCTGTTGATATAGGTGTAAAGGATTCCGAGATTCTGTAGTGAATTAAGGATGTCATTACTGGATACCAGATCAATTTTTCCGCTTACTGCCAGCTTTTCATAAGCAGAACCTTCGTTCTTAAAATCCGAGAACTTTGTAAGGTCGAGTGCGATATGAGCCAGTGTATCCACCAGTTCGTGCTCGCTGTCAGTCAATATGATGCTGCTTCCCTCTCTATACCGTAACAGGTATTTTTGGTTATAAGCTCTGTTTCCCTGGATCTCACTCAAATCGATTTGTAATTCATCGATCAGGTCACCGTATAAGCTTTTTTCAAGCTTATTTCGCTCAATGGATTCTTTCCAGTTACTCAGAGACAGTGCAATCAGAATTCCGAAAACAACCAGTGTGATCTCTCCGATAGCGTAGATCAGGTATTTTCTTACACTGCCCTTGATGAGCATTTGCTGTCTTATTTTTCTAAAGATTTTGGACATCGATGAGTCGGGTGTTGATCTACCGAAGTTGCCCAAAAGTCAGTGGATAACCTAGATCGGGTTTAAAAGTCTGGTGAGGTGATGGTGCAATTGGATAATACCTGCATCGCAAGTCCATGCTTTATAGCCATTCTCAGGCACTGTGTTGTTATTTAATGCTTCAAACTCATCCACCGTTTTCCAAATGAAAATCAAGCAGAATATTTGGTTAAATAATATCAGAATCCAGGTCCAGTTTGATTTTCTAGACCTTTCTAAATTTTTAAACGACCATACTTTTCGTATTAAGATGGCTATTTGAAGAATGGTAAGGCCTTGAAGTATTCCGATTTGGATGTAATAGACTTTCATTGATGTAACCAACCATTGTAATTCTGTGGGAAACAAAAATGTCAGTATATAGCTGAGTCCTAGTACAGAAGGTATGGTCAGTAATATTTTATTGGTTTTATTCATACTGTGCGCGGAAGAGGTTCTACACCCCCGAAAATAAACCAATTTGGTTAAGCTGTATCAAGGTTGTGGTGGCATTTTGATGAAGATGCGGTCTGCTACAAGCAGGTACCCACAGTGGTGGGAATATGGCAGAGTCAAGCTTTGATTGAGTTATACCTTCCTGAGTCTATTAATTAGTTCAACTATTGTTTGGTTTTAGTTCCCCTCTTCCTCCTTTGACTCTATCTCAAACTTCCACTCGAGCTTGTCTACACGATCCACAATAGAATCTAATCTCGCATTTGTTTGGGCTAGTTTATTCTGATAGTAGATGTTCATTGAAAATGATATCAAGCACAAAATGAACAACACCCAGACTAAGAGTCTTGGAAAATTACGTTTTGGTAATTTCGACTTATGATTGATCGATGATAGATCTCTTTCGACCTTGTAGTCTATAGGGCTATATTTTTCTTCTTTATTCATCTGTTATGTCATGCGTTGAATTCTCTAATTAAATCCGCGAACATCTCCTTGGTGTTTCGAAGCTGAGTGACGCTTATGACTTCAACTTTGAAGTCCTCAATATCATTCGCCTTACAAAAGTTCTTCAAATGCTGAATTGGTTCGGAGTAAAGGTCTATGGCGAATGAGTCTGAGTCAGTGTTAATAGTTAGGAGACCCTTTTTGACCATTTGCTCTAGTAGATCAACCTTGTTGATTACAAAACGAATACTTTTTAAGCTATTCCCAAGGACATATTTAATTACTGGCTGTAAGGCGAATTCAGATAAATATTTATGTCTCTGATCATCAATTCTACGGTAAAATATTCTGTTAAAATCTGAAGACACATAATCCAACACTTCTGTGTCGGAGTTCATTTTTTCTCCCTCGTCATTATAGGCTGGAGCTAAATCAGCAATAATTAAAAGGGCATCAATAAACGGATTCTCTTTAGCCGCCTCATGAAGTTGGGTAACGTCCTGCCCTTTATAGTCAGCTATATTAAGAGCGACATAGTTATTGTTTGGGATATCCTTTAGACCACCTGCTAATTGGACACTATAGTAATCTACCTGCTTGGTTGATTTCAGAGGTAGGGTATCAAGAGTGAATTGTCTTTGAATCAAAGTGGATTTTCCGCTTCCACTAAATCCGTAGATAAATATGTCATAGGAGTTCTGGCTTTTGGCAAACTTAAGGCCCTCACTTTGGGAGTTTTGTTTATTGACCTTTGAAACATATTGAATGATTATAGGGACACTAACTGCAAGAAGTGAAAATACACCTGTGGTAAATTTCTCGCCTAAAGTATCAAGACCGAAGTAGTAGGTAATTCCAATTGCAAGAGCTAATGTTAACAGACAGATACCAGAGATTAGAATTATAAGTTTAAATGGGGTCATGTTGTATTCATGAGTTTCGGGTGAAGTATTTTACCTGAGGATTTAAATTGAGTAAATATGAATTTAATATTTTTAGATTAAATTATTAATTGCTTTAAAATACAATTTCTGTTTTGATATTTAAAAAATAGGTGTTATAAAGTTTGTTTGTGTTTTGGTTAAAGTAGAATTTGTTACTATATCAGGCGATGCCTGAAGCCACCCACATAATTCCCTCTCCCTCCAATCTCTTCCCATCTTATCTTTAGGCATTAACTCTTTCTTATGAAAAGCCTTAGAATCTTCTTCAGTCTTACTTTTTTGATTTTCTCCCTTAGCGCCTTTGCTCAAACCGACCTCTCTATGTTTGAGGCCATGGAGCCCCGCTCTATTGGTCCGGCAGGGATGAGTGGCCGGGTGACCAGCATTGATGTGGTGCGACACAACCGCAATATCATTTATGCAGGTACCGCTTCAGGTGGTTTGTGGAAGTCTGTCAGTGGAGGTACGAGCTGGGAGCCGCTGTTTGATAAAGAGGAGGTCGCTTCTATCGGGGTGGTGACTATCGATCCTTCCAATGCCAGCACCATCTGGGTAGGCACGGGAGAGGGTAATCCCCGAAACTCGCTTAACTCTGGTTATGGCGTGTATCGCAGTCGTGATGCCGGCCAGACCTGGGAGCATATGGGGCTGGAAAAAACAAAGAATATCCATCGCCTGATCGTACATCCGGATGATCCGAATACCATCTGGGTAGGGGCCATTGGTTCTCCCTGGGCGGAGCATGAAGAGCGTGGAGTTTTCAAATCTACTGATGGAGGTAAAAGCTGGAAAAAGGTGCTTTATGATATTCCGGGAGCAGGTATTGCCGATCTGGTGATTGACCCCACCAACCCCAACAAGCTGGTGGCTGCCATGTGGGAGCACAGGCGCTGGCCCTGGTTTTTTAACTCAGGTGGTAAAGCATCGGGTATTTATATCAGCCATGATGGTGGTGAGAGCTGGGATAGAAAAACGGCTGAGCACGGCCTGCCAAAGGGAGACCTCGGACGGATAGGCCTGGCCATTGCACCCTCTATGCCTGATCGTATTTATGCCTATGTAGAGTCTAAGGAAAATGCACTCTATCGCTCAGATGATGGAGGGAATAAATGGTACAGAATTTCCAGGAAAGGAGATTCTCAGCTGGGTAACCGGCCTTTTTACTATGCCGATATTTATGTTGATCCTCAGAATGAAAACAGGGTATATTCTCTGCATACCATGGCCACGGCCAGTGAAGATGGGGGTAAGAGTTTTCAGATGTGGGTAAACCCCGGCTTTATCCATGTAGACAATCATGCCTTGTATATCCACCCGGACGATCCGCAATTTATAGTGCTGGGTAATGATGGGGGTATGGAAGTAACCCGCGACCGTGGGGGAAGCTGGCACTATATGGAGAACCTGCCGATTGGCCAGTTTTACCATGTGAGCTATGATATGGAAACGCCTTATAATGTGATGGGGGGTATGCAGGACAATGGTGCCTGGCTCGGGCCCAGCCAGCTGCTTAAGCAGGGAGGCATCCGTAATAGCTATTGGGAGCGCATTGTAGGTGGTGATGGCTTTGATGTGGTACCTGATCCTCTGGATACGCGTTATGGCTACTCACTGAGTCAGCGGGCCAATATCCAGCGCTATGACCGTAAGACAGGCCAAATGGTGGGCATACAGCCGGAACATCCTGATGGTACTGATATTCGCTTTAACTGGAATGCGGGGGTGAATATTGATCCTTTCGACAAAAAGACCATTTACCTTGGCGGGCAGTTCCTGTTCAAGTCCAACGACCATGGAGATAACTGGGAGATCATTTCTCCTGACCTCACTACCAATGATCCTGAAAAGCAAAAGCAATACGATACCGGAGGACTCAATTATGATAACTCCGGAGCAGAGAACCATACGACTATTACCGTAGTAGAGCCAAGTACCATGGCCGAGGGCACAATTTGGGTGGGTACAGATGATGGCAATGTACAATTGACGCGTGATGGTGGTGAGAGCTGGACCAACAGTGCCGGTAAATTTCCTGGTCTGCCAGCCAATAGCTGGGTACAGCAAATCAGAGCCAGTACGTATAAAGCGGGTACCGCCTTTGTCGTTTTCGATGAGCATCGCAGAGATGACTGGTCGCCTTATGTGTACCGTACGATTAACTATGGCCGGAGCTGGAGACGCATTGTGAATGAGGGTGATGTCTTTGGTTTTGCTATGTCCTTTGTACAAGATCCTGTTGAACCGAACCTGATGTTTTTAGGCACGGAATCAGGGCTTTATGTGAGTATGGATGGCTCGGAAACCTGGGCCAAATGGACCCATGGATACCCCACTGTACCAACTATGGACCTGCAGATTCATCCACGGGAGCATGACCTGGTCATCGGTACTTTTGGCCGTGCCTTATGGATTCTGGACGATATTCGTCCGTTGAGAGAGGCTGTGCAGATTGGCCTTAAAAAGGTGAAGGAAAAGACGGTACATGTCTTCCCCATTCCTGATGCGACCAATGCCATTGTGGGCCCTTACTGGGGCTATCGTAGTACAGGACATGGCTTGTTTATGGGGGAGAACAAACCTTTTGCCGCGGCTATCAGCTATTATGCCAAGGTAGAAAAGGGAGCCAAAGACAAGGTGAAAATGGAGATCTCTGATGCCAGTGGTAAGGTAGTAAGAACGCGTTACTATACACCGGATGCTGGTGTAAACCGTGTCTATTGGGGCTTTGAAAGTGACGGGGTAAGACAGCCCGGTTCGCGAAAATCTACTAGTAAAACTGCGACTCCTCCGAGAGGTTATGCCGTATTACCGGGTATCTATACCGTGAAAATGACTTATCAGGACGAATCGCATAGTCAGACGATCAATGTATTGAGAGACCAGCGTACCGGTTGGGACGATGCAGCTATGGCTGAGAAGCAAAGCTTTATCGCTGACTATTATGCGCTGGTTACCACCGTGACGGAGGCTGTAGATAAGCTCGATGGTGCGAATAAAACTATGGGGCAGTTAAATGCCCTGATCAAGGAAGAGAAAGAGGCAAAGGACAAAACCAAAGAGATTAAAAAGCGTGTGACTGAACTTCGGGAGAAGATTTTTGAGAAGCCTGTGCAGGGTTTTAGAAATGATCCGAATGCACTATCCAGGCGATTGGGTAACCTTAGGGGGAAGATCAGTAACAGCTATAAACCAGTTACACAAAGCCAGCGCTATGCCTACAATACAGCTAAGAAGCATGCCGATGCGATTGTGAGAGAGATCAACGACTTTTTCAATGATGACTGGGCGAAGTATAAGGCTTATATCGATGGCTTAGGGCTGGAGTTGGTACCGAAGTTTTAAGGGAGGGCGAGATGTTTGTGGGACACAAACATCCACCTGAAGACAAAACATTCGCCTGAAGAATAAACGTCTATCTTAAGGACAAATATCCACCAGAGGCATCTTTTGGCGCTGGCCAGAACTACTGCCTGAAAAGAATGCCAATGCTCTATTTGCTGTTCTTTAAATGTCTTTGAAATGGTTCTTCCAAAATTGGTGACCGTGAAGAAGCGCTTTCTCCTGCCGCCACGCTCGGAGGTGGCTTCACCAAGGTGCGATTTCAGATAGCCTTTATCTTCAAGGCGCTTTAGGGCTACCTGTAGTAAACCTACATTTACCGGTTTCGCCAGGCGCTCTTCAATGCCTTCCAGAATGGTTACTCCGTAAGCGTCATGCTGTAGTACGGCCACTGTCAGGAGAACTATCTTTTCAAATTCAGGCAGCTGAGAATGACTCATTGTCTTATATTTACCTTAAATGTAGTAATAATGTTAATAGGAAGTCAAGGCACAAAGATTATATTTACCTTAATTGTAGTAAATACATTATAAACAATTGATTTTTAGTTCGTTAGAGTGGTTGTTGAGTTTGTTTTAGAAAACTGGAGTCATAGGTCAATGAGAGGCCGTACTTAGGTCGTCTTCCTTCTCATCCGGCATTTTGATATAGCTTCTCGATTTTCTCTTTTCCATACCTGCCAGCTCAGTTTCCCCAAATATCTGCGGGTCTCCTTCATAAATAACTCTCCAGATTTTGCCTTGTTTTGACTCTGAAATATACAAGGAGCCATCTGGTCCTTCTGCCAGACCCATTGGGCGATATTTAGCATCCGGCATGTTGCGAATGGTATCTGTACCAGCGAATCCATCGGCAAAGACTTCCCACTTACCTGTGGGTACTCCATTTTCAAAAGGAACGAATGCCACTATATATCCAGCCTGTGGATAGGGGGTTCTGTTAGTTGATCCATGAAAGGCCATAAAGGCACCTTTTTTATATCGTGCAGGAAACTGATCTCCTTTATAGAACAACAGATCATTGGGGGCCCAGTGTGCGGGCAGTCCCATGATTGGGTCGGCAAAATTTCCCGATTCTTTCACACCATCTCCACCGTATTCAGGTGCCAGCATTCTCTTCTTTTTAAAATGGTCGTAATAGGTGTAGGGCCAGCCGAAGTTATCGTTCTCCTTGATCTTCATAAATTCTTCGGCAGGTAAGGTGGCGTTTTGCCATTGACTATAGTGCTGGGGTGCATGACCGTGTAAATAGTCCCTTCCGTGATTCACGGCATACAGACTGTTGTCTTCCTGATTCCATGACATGGCCACCACACTTCGCACCCCGGTAGCAAACCTCTGACCATCCGCCTGGGTTTGTTGTAGCTTATCTTCATCAAATTTCCATATTCCCGCCAGAATATCGAGTTGTGAACAGGGGTATTCTCCTTTTACATTGGCCACTTCACCTTCCTTCACGCTCTTCCAGTTTTCACATACATTGGTAGGAGCACTAAATGTCACGTACATACCTCCTTCGTTGTCAAAGGCCAGTGTTTTGGCATTATGCCAGCGGATCGGGTATTTGTCAATCATAATGACCTCCGGCCTGCCTTCAGGAATCAGCTTCGATTCTGACAGTTTTTGTCGGTAGACTACCAGCTCTGAGCTGAAATACAAATAGCCCTTATGAATGCGCATTTCGGTAGCAAAGGCCCCATCATTCGGGTATCGACCAAAGCGTTCAATGATGTCGGCTTTGCCATCACCGTCAGTATCACGCAGGGCCATATTACCCCGTCTGCCGGTAGCAATCCGTAGTTTGACATATATGTCACCATTGTCATTCACCGCCAAATGCCTGGATGGACCTATACTATCGGTGACGACAAGGGCTCCAAAACCATCAGGCAGAAACAAGCCGCCATTGTCTGGGTCAGTAGCTGGAATAATATAAGTTTCCTTCTCCTTACAACTGCACAGAAAAATGAGTAAGAAGAGAGGGAATATATTACTGATACGCATGGATTCTGTTTTTCGGCCGAACACAAATATGTCTTAATTTTAACAGATTTGGGAAGAGGGGGAGTGTTTTTTGGATTGGGGAAGTATGGTTATCTGGATGACCCCGGTGTTCTCAGTTGGGTTCTCCATTAATTGAATACGATCTTTCCCGGGTTCATAGAAAGCTGGTTTGCAGGAAAAACACGAAAGGCTGTAGCTGAAAATCTGTCTAAACTTAAGGAACTACTGGAAACAGATAGCACGACCCTCCAGGACGGTAGGGTCGTGACACTGTAGAGTGGATTAATACCAGGCCGCTTTTAGCTTAGAGTTGGGTTAATTTGATGCCGGCTTGAATCCCTGACATGGGAAGCAGGAATTGCGCTGACGATCCCCTTAATGTATCAACCATGAACATAAACAGGATTGCGCAATTCCAGTACTTCACCATTTACTATACCAGGCAGTTAAAAAAATCAGTTTTCGATCAGCTTCAACTGATCGTAATCGTTGAGAACCCTGTTGAGATTGATTTCTTTTTTGTTCAGAGAATGATCGAAGAAAGTGAGCAGCAGTTTATTGATCATCCGAACAAACGTGGCTCCATCAACTTCACCAATGGCCTGTCTCCTGTTATCAAAATAGCTATCGGGCCAAAGTACCATATCGGTATAGACATTGTGATAGGTCATTTTATCACCTGGATGTATCAGGAAGATGGGACCCGTAGCACCTTCAAAAACCGAATCGTTAAGTCCCTGATAAATCTTGCTTGACACCATCATCAGAGGTTTGTCAACATTTTTGTTGACCAAATCTCCCATTTGCAGGCCATCCAGATTCACAGCGGACTTTACATGTGCATCGTCCATAAGTGTTTGAGCCGCAGTGGTTCCACCAAAGGAATGCCCCATGGTACCTATTCTTTTGCTATCTACTTTGCGGTGCCATTTGCTGGATTTGTCTTTGTCGGCTGAAATAAGATGATCGATCAGAAAGCGCTGATCCTTTACCCATTCTTCCAGTCTCGTGTTCATCTCGGTCATCGAGCCCAATACCTCTTTCATAAGCTCCTTTCTGGCCAGGTCATCCGGCAAGGTAGGGAGTGCCACGAGCTTAGAAGCATTGGCAAAAACCGAGTTAGTGAGCCGTTGATTATGGGCGGCATCGAGGTATACGATCTGGTCGTTCAGGTGAGTCGCCATTGATTCATAAGGATGGTTGATACCAAAAACGAGGTAGCCCTGACTGGCCGCCTCGATGGCAAAGGAGGCATGGAGTTCGGAAAGAGACAGCCCGAAACCGTGAGAGAAAATAATGACCGGGAGGCTTTTCTTTTTGGTGATATCGGCATCTTTATAGGCTGAGGTTTTGACTGATTGAGCCCTGGCTTTCAGTTCTTCCTGACGTGCACCATGCAGGCCGAAAAAGGGAGCTGTTTTTTCAAGGTCATAGCCTTCGAGAAAGCCAAGTTTGCTCCGGCCTGTAGTGCTTGCTGCCGGATACCAGGCCCGTACGGTAAATTTCCGACATTGCTTGTCAGGGGTGAGTTTTTCAGTTCTGGAACAATCTTCCAGGGTCCATGCTACAGTGCCTACCTGATATGCCCCTGAAGGAGCTGGGTAAGACCAGTTCGTGTTGGTCTGCCGGGCTGTCAGGCTCAACTGAACGGATAAAAAGATGAGTGCTATGAGTGTTTTTTTCATGATATGAGTATTGAATCTGACCTGAGCGGAATTAGCATTTCCTTTTATGGGAGTAGTGCATTTTCTATTGTTGACGACTTCCTTGTTTTTGAACCCAAGAATGAGGACAAAAGGGATGATTATCGACCGACCGTGAGGGTCGGGTCATATTTTTGATGTTTTTGTTTGAAAAGAGAGGCTTTAATCCTGGTTCAGGCAGTGCGACTCAGTTGGGTTTGCTCCTTTTTGTATTCCGAAGGAGTTTGTTGCGTATGCTTCTTAAAAGCTGCATTGAAGGTGGACTTGGATTTAAAGCCGGACTCGAAAGCTATTTCCAGCATGGTGGCTTTGCTTCTCACCGGGTCTTTCAGCCAGGCCTGCGACTCCGTAACCCGGTAGCTGTTAATGAAATCGAAGAAATTCTGATTGAATTTTTCATTGATGACCTGAGAAAGGTGATTGTTGGGTACAGAGAGTGCTTCAGAGAGGTCGGTTAATGTAAGGTCCGGATTGAGATGAGGGCTCTCGTCTCCCATAAAAGTCAGCAGCAATCCTTTGTATTCTTCTGCTTTCAGATCGGTGAGTCCCGACCGATGGTACTTCGATGGACTTTTGGTATCGCCTGCTGTATTCACAACCATCTGCGTGAATACCTCAGGTTGTTTGATGGCCCTGTAGCCTATGAGATAAATAAAAACGGCCGACAGGTAACCAAAGAGGTGGCTAATGAGGTTGAAGGACTCAAATGGTGTACCGAAAAGATAGGTAATGAGAATAGCGGAATAGAGTGTCCAGATTGCCAGATTTCCGGTAAGTACATAGTAGAGCCACTGCAGATTGATCTTGTCGAGATTAGAGAAACTCTCCTTGATACGTCTCTTGTATTTGGTGATGACCCGAATAGAGAATATCATATATACAGCTATATGCAGGCACTCCAGGCTCCAGCCAATCAGAAAAACCGGAGGCAGTCCATTGATCTTTACGTCCTCTATATAAGCCAGCTTGGCGTCTGCCGGCTGTAAGAAGAACGGCAACATCACCAGGGTACCCAATAGAAAGGGAATGAAATGAAGTAAATCCTTTTTACTCAGTGTATTCGACCTTCCTGTTAAAAGCAGGGTGTACAGGTAAATCAGTGGTCCGAAGAGGTATAGCAGGGAATCCGAGGCTGAGATAAGGTGAGGAAGCTCCTTATGAAAATTCCTTGTCAACTCGGGTACCAGCAGGTTTACTGAAAACATAAGGATGAGCCAGGCCAATACTTTGTTGGCGGGCTTCTTTCGCTTTGTATGAGTAAACAGAAAAACCGAAAGCAGGAAACCCTGAAGGGCTCCGAGCATTAATATCAAAGAATGAAAATCGAAAGAAGCTTCCACTTTTGTGTCTCCTAGAGGTCAAAGCCCATGTAAAGCTATTGAAATTGCATTGCTTTGATCCCCTCTTTTTGTCAAAGAGGGAAGATGCGTATAAATGTATTATCAGTCGACCGGACGTTCACGTCAGGAGGTGATACTGGAAAAATTCAAAGGCTGGACTGATTGGAATAAGGAATCACGACCCTTCATAATGACAGGGCCGTGAAAAGGTGAAAGGGATTGACCGGTCTATTACGGGGCTAGTTTGCTCCCAGCTTCTGCTTTAGAAAATCGATCGTTCTTTGTCTGGCCAGCGTGCTGGACTGTCCATCTATACCAGAGTCTTCTCCGTCAAAGCCATGGTCTGCTCCTTCATAGCGGTGAATGGTAGCAAGGCCCCCGGCATTCCTGGCCACCGTTTCCAGCATGCATTCAGAATTAGGTGTCAGAGAGTCGTCAGAAGGTAGGTGGATAATGAAATCGGTATAGGTTCGGAAAATGCTGGTGCCGGAGCAGGGGTTGCCATAGTAGCTATTGTGAAAGGAGCCGGGGTAGTACATCACACCTACCGCAAAGCCGCCCTCTTGTGGCAGAGGTGCCGGGGACTTGATTTCTGTGGTGTAGGAAGTGCCGCTGTATGACTGTGACCACTCCCAGCCGTTAGGTACGGCATTGGTATCGAAGAGTGTACTTTGCACAGCAGAAGCGCCATGCGAGAAGCCGAGTAATCCCACTTTGTCTGAACTCACCAGGGGAGTACCGTCTTCGCTGACAAGCTTGCGCAATACTTCCAGCGTACCATAGGCATCGTAGTTCCTGATGAAGCTGGCACTGATGGCGAACTGGAGTGGAGGCTTTTTCCAATCCCCTCGATTTTCAACAGTGCCTCTTCTGTAATAGCTGCCGGGAAAGGCGGAGATGATATTTTCGGCTTCCAGCAAGGCTTCCCATTGTCTGTTTTGACTGGAAAGCGTCCATTCTTCAATGGTATCATCAATGCCATCATTATCGGTGTCACTGTCTTTCCAGTTGCCGCCTGAGCCATGCATGACCACAGTGGCCGGAACAGGTGCATCCAAACCAGAAGGAATTGAGATATATACCGGGAGCATAACATTGTCCACAGCATTGAAAAAGAGTACCGTATCCCGGGTGCCCGGTGGAATTACGATTTTTCCTGTCAGGTCAATGGGGGGCTCCACCGGGTCGACCGGCTCATCAGAGCAATTACTGACCATTATCAATAATAGCGTGTAGAGGAGTATTTGCGTTTTCATTGTGTTGTTGTTTTGATAATGCGAAGGTAAATGCTGTCTTATTTCCTATAGAGGACAATGGA
The DNA here is from genome assembly GCA_021404565.1 of Roseivirga sp. GTDB lineage: Bacteria > Bacteroidota > Bacteroidia > Cytophagales > Cyclobacteriaceae > Roseivirga. The sequence goes on from JAAWWF010000008.1 coordinate 125,070, forward strand.
TACTTTGGTACTATGAATGGATCGATGACTCCTTTCGGTTGATAGTCTTTCGCTCTCAACTTTATCAGGGCTTATAACCTCATATATAAAATTGAAACTGAAGGCTGAGAACAATGCCTAGTTTCGGCCGCAACTAAAACAGGTATATGAAAATCGGGTTTATCGGGGTGGGCAAAATCACCTCTTCGCTGGTGCAGGCCTATTGCACCGCAAATATTAAAGGCTTGGAGGTTTATCTGTCTCCCAGAAATTCAAAGAAGGCTGATGAACTAAGCAATAGGTACAGTCAGGTTGAGAAAAGGGTATCAAATCAGGCTGTACTCGATGCGGCTGATGTGGTTTTTATGGCTTTGAGGCCTGGTGATGCAAGGACTGTGATTCGTGAATTGACTTTTCATAAACGACATTTGGTTGTGTCTGTGATCCCTTTTCTGAGGTACCCTGAACTGAAAGAGCTTTGCCATCCTGCTTCACATGCATGCCGGGCCATCCCTTTACCCAGTGTGGTAAATCATAACTGTCCTATACCTGTTTTTAATTCGAGTGAGCATACGCAAACACTTTTCTCTTATATCGGTCAGCCATTGCGCATGAGCACGGAAGACGAACTGCATAGCATCTGGACTCTGACAGGATTTATCACTCCTTTTTATGATATGATGGATACCCTGAGTCAATGGGCCATTGATCATGGGGTAGGTAAGGGCAATGCCAATAAATATGTGGTGGATATGTTTCAATCGCTGGCACATGTGGCCCAGGTCTCGGAGCCCATTGACCTGAAGGCCCTGGCAAAACATGCCGCTACTGCCAAAGGTCTCAATGAGCAGGCGGGCATAGAAATCAGGAAGAAGGGAGCCCATGTGAGCTATCGTGAGGCTGCTGATGGCATCTTTGAGAGGATTGAGAAGAATCTGCTGGAGACTAAGTGAGTTGAGGGAATTGAGCTAAGACCCTTCAGGAGGAGCAGCCTTCAAAAGACCTTTCGCAGGTATGGCAGCCGGAATGATTTTCCACGAATAGAAACTTAAAGAATGGATTATTGCCACTTTGAGAATGGCACTCGTTCACCACCCCTAACCCCTCCTAAGAGGAGGGGAATTGATCAGCCTTTGTGAAACCAATTTGCATGAAGGAAAAAATATGGTGTGAGTCACAACACAGACCAGTAGAACAAACAATTCTCAATACAAATTGATCCCCTCCTACCAAGAGGGGCCTGCCTGCTGCAGGCAGGTGGCCGTGAAAAGGTTCTTTCGCTTGAACAGACTTAGTGGCGGGGGTGGTTTTACGAATAAAAGCTCAAATCCCCAGGTCTTTGCCATCATGTATAGAGTTGATCGGAGATTACAGTTTTCGCGGCAATGACAAATGCAGTTTTCCTGGAGTCCTTTCATTTCAAGGTAATTGAAAGAGAATCCTGTCGTTGAGATGGTCGACTGAGCTTTAATCAGCCCTTATCACCAGGCCAATAAGAATCACCCAAATGCTGCTTCTTCAGTGCTGACATAATCTCTTTCTGAGTCTCGGGGCCACCATCGATGATCTTTTTGGCCCTTTCCGCCTTCTCTTTATCTACAGGTTGGTAGTTAACACTCCATTCAGCAATGGCCATGATAATGGGAAAGAGATCGATCCCTTTTTGAGTAAGTGAGTAGATGATTTTCTGTTTGTGACTCTGGTCCCCATGCCGGGTTACAATGCCTTCGGCCTCCAGCATGTTCAGTCGATTGGTGAGAATATTGGAAGCGATCTTTTCCTCAGACTGAAGAAACTCGCGAAAGTGTCGCTTACCATCAATCATCATGTCCCTGATAATCAACAAGGTCCACTTATCTCCGAATACATCGAGCCCCAGATATTGAGGACAATAAGACTTATAGTTTCTGGTCTTTTCCATGGAGTTTTACAAAACTGATTGCAAAATAAAACCAGATATGTATATTTACAACCGATTTCTTTTTGCAACCGGTTTTTTATAAACAATCAAACAGAAACAATGGAAAACAATCTATTGAAAAACAAAACGGCCGTAGTATTCGGGGCCGGAGGTAATTTAGGCAGGCAGGTGGTGAAGGCCTTTGCTGATCAGGGGGCAACTGTTTTTGCTTCAGACATTGATGAAAAGGCGTTGCTTAGTCTTACAGGAGTAACCAGCAATGTGGTAGATGCCCTGGATGAACTTGCTGTAGAAGCCTACCTGGAAAAGGTCGTAGCACAGTCGGGTAAGCTGGATATCGTTGTCAATCTTTCCGGTTCCAATCCGGCAGCTTACAATCATGGCAGACCTGCCACCGCAGTTTCTCTGGATCAATTACTCATTCCTATGAGAACAGCCACAGGTACCCAGTTCATCACTGCCAAAGCGGCTCATCCTCATATGGCCGCTCAGCAAGGTGGCACGATCATCTTTATTACTTCCACACTTTCGAAAATTGCACCGGCCTGGACCACCGCCTTGACAGCCTCTCATGCTGCAACCGAAGCTATGGCCATGTCACTAGCAACGGAATGGGGTCCTGAAGGTATCAGGGTAATTGGCGTAAGATCGGAAGCAATGACCGAGTCACCGGTGATTGACTACACTTTTACCACTATGGGGCAGAACCTAGGCCTGAGTCGTGAAGAAATGCAGGGCTGGGTAGAGGAGAAGGTACCGCTACGCAGGCTGACAAAAGGGGAGGAGACGGCAAAAGCGATTGTATTGGCAGCCTCTGACCTGGCCGGTTTTATGACGGGCACTTTTTTAAATCACTCGGGTGGTCATGTACTTAACTAAACTGAATTATTATGAATACGGAAACTCAGACAAAGGACTATCAGAAGTCTGTCATTATCAAAGCGAACCAAATAGGAGTCTTTAAAGCCGTTACTGAGCGCATTGACGAGTGGTGGGGGGAAGTAGACATACAACCCGATGCAGATGATGTGAAGTTCAGGGTTTCTTTCGGAGAGGCATTCTGGCGATTCAGGGTTGCTGATTTTGAACTGAATAAGAGGGTAAGCTGGGAATGTATAGAATCCAATCAGGTACATGCCGGCCTGAGGGGCATCAGGGAGGAATGGCTGGGGACAAAGCTGCACTGGGAGCTTATCGGGAATAGTGATGATCAAACTAAATTGTCATTCACCCATGAAGGACTGGTGCCTGATTTCAACTGCTATGAGGTCTGTTCCGATGCCTGGGGTTTCTTTATCGGCAATAGCCTGAAGGCCCTTGTCGAAAGCGGAACAGGGCAACCTGAGCTGATATAATTAATAGCCTCTTCTTATCCTCCAAAAGGCATAGGAAGAGGTGTTAATCTTCCCGGTTTTTCAAAGTCTGGTGAGGGGTTTAAAAATTATTTTCAGTAAGGTGTAAGGTTCTAAGCACATTTCTCAACCTATAGGGAAATTCAAGCTTATGCATCTTTTAAAAATCGCCTTTATATTTCTGCTCATCACTTTGTCGGTGACTGGCCTTTATTCTCAAAGCAATCTTGCAAGTGATTTAGATACCTATTTGGAGGTGATTGCTGCCAAGAAGTCTTTCAGTGGTGAGCTACTTGTCGCCAGGGGCAATGAGGTAGTCTTTCATAAAGCAATAGGGATGAAGTCGGTGGAGGACGCTATCCCATTAAAGAAAGGAGCTGTCTATCGCATTGCTTCTATTACCAAAACCTTTACAGGAACACTGGTTGCCATGGCGCAACAGCGTGGAAAGCTGTCCTATACCGATAAGGTGGGCGACTATATTCCCGGCCTGACCAGGACAATTGGCGACCTGACTATCCACCAATTGCTTACCCACACTTCAGGCCTGCCTCACAACGAGGGAATTGAGGATTATTGGCTCAAAAAGTCTAAACTGGAACTATCTAGCAATCAGGTAATCTCAGAAATAAACAAACTGGAACTGCTGTTTGAACCGGGAGCCGAGATGAAATATTCCAGTCCCGGTTATTACCTGCTGGGAACCCTTGTGGAGAAAGTTTATGATCAACCCTATCAGCAGGTACTGACCCGGGAGATTTTGACTCCATTGGGAATGACTGAAAGTGGATCTGATGACTCTGACAAACTAGTGAGGGCATATCACCTGCTTCAGGAAAAGCGCCTTCCTGCTCCGTACCGTCACTATTCTATGCTCAAAGGGGCTGGAGATATGCATGCTACTGCTGAGGATCTATTGAAATGGAGCCGAAGCTTCTATGCGAAACAATTACTCGGTAGTTCAGGTATCAAAACGGTTCTCAATCCGGAATTGACCTATGCTTACGGTTGGTTTGTGGGCTCTGAGAGTCCTGCGAAATTCTATCATGGTGGTGGTACCTGGGGCTACTCTTCCTACCTGGCCATATATCCTTCAGAGGAAATCAGCATTATTATCTTAAGTAACGTATCTTCTCTGCCAATGAAAGCCATAGGAGCGGACCTTGAAAAGATGGTATACGGACTGCCTTTTGACATGCCTGTGATTGAACAAAGCATTGAGGTGGCTGAGGCCGATCTGGAACGTTATGAAGGCACATATCTATCAGAAACGAGCGAAATGCGACTGGAAATAAAGAAGAATGGAAATGCGCTTTTCGCCCAGATAGGCGGTAGCCCGGCCTTTCAGATTTATCCCAAAGGAAACGATACATTTTTTGGAAAGAAAGTAGAGGTAACAATGACTTTTGAACCGAAAGGAGCTGGGATAAGCGGAGTAAAGGCCGAACGCATGGGACGCACCTTTGCCTTTAAAAAACGTGGATAATGGAAGAAACCTTCCTGGAGCTTATTGAAGAACACCAACAGATCATTCACAGGGTCTGCGGAATCTATCGCGATAGCCCTGAGGATCGTGAGGACCTTTTTCAGGAAGTAGTGTTTCAGCTCTGGAAGGCCTACCCGGCTTATGAAGCCAGGTCTAAATTCACTACCTGGATGTATAGAATTGCCCTGAATACAGCTATGGCAGTGTTTAGAAAAAAGGAAGTTGCAATGGACCTGGAAGAAGATATGGGCAGGAAATATGGGGCTGTGGGGCAAACCTCTGTTTCTGAAAATGAAGAACGATTGTATGAGTCCCTGAGACAGCTCAATGATGCGGAAAAAGCCATTGTATCCTTATACCTGGAAGATTACAGCCATAGAGAGATCGGGGAAATCATTGGCATCAGCGAGAATTATGTGGGGGTGCGGATGAATAGAATAAAGCAGAAACTTAAACGGATTTTAAGCTAATATTATGGAACTGGATGACTTGAAAGGGAGCTGGCAGCAAGCCGGCAGCAGTGATAAGAACAATGCTGAATTACGGAAGATGACCAAGGTGAGCGGTCATCCGAAGCTAAAGAGGATCAGGGCCAAACTGCTGATTGAGACGGGCCTGTTGACAGTGTTTTTACTTACTTATCAGGATGCTTTTGATGGTGCGGAAAAGCCGCTTTGGGCGAATATAGTGCTGATCGTTTTTGGGTTGCTCTTTATATTGAATGATCTGGCCGGCTACTTTTTGGTGATGAAAAGGGTAAAAGGAGCCACGATTGTAGACTCATTGGTGGGATTAATAACCATTCTGAAAAAGCTCTCCGTTTTTTCGGTTGTCAGCTCTGTTCTGTTTGGACTGTCCCTGATTTTGTTTTTCAGTACCGGCCTGGTCTTCGATGATAACAAATACCTGATACTGGCAGGAATGGTGGTCACTCTCCTGGCGTTATCCTACGGGTCTTACCAGCGGTGGAAGCGTCAGATAAGGCACTTCTCAGAGCTTATCCATGAGTTTAGCGGTTAATCTGATTTTTCAGAATTGATCTCCGGTACAGATTATATAGTTAACTCCGGCTGTAGGGGAGGGTATGGAGGGTAGGCAAAAGGTGTCTCGCCCGTTTCCCCCAAAGGTGTTAGTGATAGCCTCATATAAGGCTTCCTTATCCTTAATCTTCATTTCTGAACCATCACATATTTGCCAGTTATGTGGTATTTTAGTTCCTGCAAACATTTTGATTTCAGCTACTCGCCCAGCCATAGAAGGGGCAGTATTTCGGTTCAGGGCATAAGTTTCAACAGACTCTCGGATCATAGCGGATACGTCAGTCCCTTTATCTCCTATGATGATGAGCAGGTACCCCTCTCGTAATTCCTGACCAACTTTTGCTCCCAAATAAAGGACTCTTCCATTGTGGTAGCTCTCAAAGTCCATGCTAGCTTTATCGGTTTCAACCTCAGCCAGCAACTGGCCAGATTTGACTCTGTCTCCTAATTTGACATGCCATCTGGTCACTTTGACAATCCCGTTTCCGGGGAAGGCCGGAAGAAGTACTTTCTCTGCACTCATTTTATCAGTTGTTTTCTTTGGCTATTGTCAATGAGAAATTCACCCGGTTTACCTGCCAATCCGGGCTTTCTCCTACTTCAGGTTCTGTACCTGTTGTGTAAAACAGGTGTTTTCCATCAGGTGTCAGGTAGGGATTTCCCTGTCCGTTTGTATTGATTCTCTTATCAAGTATTACAGGCTTACCCCATTCTCCATCAGCCGTTTTTATGCTGATCATTAAGTCCAGTCGGTTGCCAATAGCCGCATAAATCAGCGTTTGTCCATCAGCCGTGACGAAGGGTGTACAGGCGAGGCTGTTTTCTGTAATAGCGAGCTTCTTGGCTTCCCCAAAGTCATCTCCTTTCAATTGAGCTGTATAAAGTGTCATTTCGCTGTAGTCGGGATTATTTGAATGAAAATAGAGAGCTCCTGACGCGGTAATGGATGGATGTGACATCCCCTTGTTCCTTAGGTTGGGTATATCTACAAATGTGGGTTCAGACCAGCCGTTTTGTCCCTTTTCTGATTTCCAGATATGCCAGGTCTCTGCTACTCCCTCAATGCCTGTTGGGCGGGTAGAGCTAAAGTAGAGGGTCTTACCATCAGGGGAGAGTCTGGCACCATGCTCGTTGAATTCAGAGTTGAAAAAAGCCTTTTTAGGCTGAGACCAAGTGTCATCCGCTCTCTCAATCATCCATACATCAAATCGCTGGTATTGCGCATCGGAGAGGGTATAGAGGTAAGTCTGCAGGTCTGGTGAAAAACTACCACCGTGGATGATCATTCCATTAGGGGTGAGCTCCGGTTTGAAGGGGTGGGGTGCATCATGAGGTAAGCTTTCTCCAAAAGGGTGGAGAATGCCATTGGATTTCTTACCACTACAACTTAAGGCTAGTAGAAGAATGAAAAACACGAATATGGTTGGTTTGAAAATTCTCTTCATGCTCAAAGGCAAAGCTAACTACTTCAACCACTTTTCAAACCAGGCCTCTAACCTTGCATAAAGATCAACCCGGTTCATAGGGTTACGAAAACCATGAGGTTCACCAGGGTAGGAGTGACTCTCAAAAACTTTGTTCTCGCGTTTGAGTATTTCCACCGCCAATTGGTACTGACGGAAGGGGGCACGCACGTCTTTTTCACCATGCATAATGAGCAAAGGAGTTTTTACCTGATGTACTCTCGAAAGTGCGTTGCTCACAGCATAAATCTCAGGTTTTTCTTCCGGTGAGCCACTATGGCCGGTTTTGATAAAAATCTTGCCCAGGCGATCGGCATTGGTATAGGCATCGCTGAAGTCATAAATGCCTGCCATGGGTACGGCAGCATCAAAGGCATGGGGAGCTTGTGAAATGGCTGCCATGGATGTAATACCCCCATAGCTATAGCCATAAATACCAACTTTCTGATCAGACCAGGGCTGTTCGCGAATAAAGTCTGCTGCGGCTGCAGCATCCAGTGCCTGCCCATGTCCCCAGTCGTTGGTGCCGAGGTCCTGAAAGGGCCTGCCAAAACCCGAACCGCCCCTGTAGTTGACAATGAGTACCACATAACCCTGCTGTGCCAGGTATTGCTCAGTAAGGCTCAATTGTTTGTAAGCCGTATTGGTACCTCCCCCATGTACCATCACCAGGCTGGGGTATTGTTTTCCGGGGTCAAAGCCGGGAGGATTGAACTGAAAAGCCTGGATATACAGACCATCATAGCTGCGATAGCTGATCTCAGTTGGCTCCACCAGGCCTTTCCATTTGGTAGAGAGATTGGTAAGCTGAACCGCCTGGCCTCCGGAAGCCCTGATGACATCAACCTCTCTGCCACGGGTAGCGGTAGAACGTACAAATGCGAAATGTGAGGCATCGGCCGATGCATGGTAGGAGCGAAAAGTACCTCCCATATTGGTCACCCGGGTGGCCACTCCCCCCTTGGCTGGTACACGCCAAAGCTCCACTTCTGAGCGTTCCTGGTAAGGAAAGAAGATATCCTTACCATCACCAGACCAGGTAACTGTATGGTTATGTAGCAGGTCAGTTGCATGCACTTGCATTTTCAGAATCTCCTCCTTTCCGGCTTTCGGGTCCAGCAGGTAGATATAGGAAAGGTCTTCATACCAGTATTCAGATTTGGATACGGCCATCAGGGCAATCTTTGATCCATCGGGCGACCATACCGGGGTAGACATGGCCATCAGTCCTTTTGAGATTTGTCGCTCTTTGCCAGTTGCTATGTCAATGAGCCAGATGTCGTCCTCCCAATAGTCATTTTTGTTAGAGTAATAGGCGATTTGTTTACTGTCTGGTGACCAGGCAGGAGCAAAGCGAAAGTCGTCATTGGCCATCGCGTTTTTGGTGAGCTGTCTGGCGGGGGCAGATCCATCTGAGGGTACAATCCAAATATCGTTGTAGCCGCTGCGGGTACTGTAAAACGCGATCCATTTGCCATCGGGGGAGGGACGGGCGGCCCGTTCGTTTTCCCGATCGTTGGTCAGGCGTTTCGGAGTATTCGAGCCTGCGTCAATGCTCCAAAGGTCTCCCGCCCTCGAAAAGAGCACTTTATGACCGCTGGCAAACCAGACTGGTGAAGCACCGGCTGTCCAGAACTCAGGACTACCATTCCCATCTGTTGGTATATTAAAAAGCCCGCTTTGTTCCGGGGTCCGTGCTGTGAAGACAAGACTGGAGCCATCAGGGGATATGGCGGCCTGACGTACACCATAACTTTTGGTAAAGATGTTTTCCCAGGTCAAAGGTAAAGTCTGAGCCTCGCTGAGCTGGAGGCTTAACAGGCAAACGGAGAAAAGGGCAAGGATTTGTGAAAAAGCAGGTTTCTTCATAGAGGATTCGGTTAATAAGAAGACATAAGAAAATTAAGCTAATCCCTATTACCAGACATTACCTTCTATGGAATGAGAAGGCGCAAAAGGTTGAGGGGATGACATCTCCATGCCTATTCCCTGAGCGGACTATGACTATTGATTGCAATCAGAATCCTCAGGTCCTTCAGCAGTGCCCTCCCAGTCGAGATCTGCCATGCCCGTCCAGGTATTGGTTTCAGGGTCACGGCTAATGGCATGTACCCTGGCAAAAGCGCCATAACGCGTGACGATCGTAATATCGAAACCTGCCTGTGCCCAGGTAGTGGAGTCAGGGGTTGCCCATCCATTGTCCGGAGTATATTCCGCATTGATTTTCATGCCATTGGCAACAGCGGTACGTGATTCCATGTTGCGGGTACTGCCCGGATGGACTCTTGGAGCTGCCACAGCTGCTTCAAGCGTCATACCTCTGTCTATACTACGGGAAATGGTTTGTACAATGCCAGAGAGAATGCGGATACCGCCTGCCGCACCTAATACCATGACGGTTTCACCGTCCTTGGTCACTACTGTGGGAGCGATGGTGGTGCGGGGCCTGGAGCCGGGTGCCTGATCGGAACTGGAGAGGTAAGAGCCCATGGTGGAGGCATAAACGAAACCTGTTCCGGGAGTGATTACTTTGGAGCCGAACAGAGGCCCCACCGTCTGTGTGATGGAAACGACCATGCCCTGGCAATCTGCCGTGACAAAGTGAGTGGTATGGTGACTGTCCTTTTCCCAGGTATCTCCAGCCCAGTCTGTCTGCTGAGCCAGAAGCTGACTTGTTTTCGGTTTTACGAACCCCGTAGCCTGTGAAGGCCCTCTTGCCGGTACAACAATGCTTGCGGCCTGTTCTGCAGCCCAGCTTTTACTTTTCACGACATCAAGATCAGGTTCATAATAGTCTGCAAACCTGCTTTCCATGGCGATGGCCAGGGCCTGATTTATGACTGCTCCCCATTGGGCATCGGTCATACCAGATAGATCAAAATTTTCGAGAATGTTCAGTGCTTTTACAATCAATCCACCTCCTGCCGGGGCGGGAATGGAGTGAATTTCGTAACCTCTGTAATCAGTGGAAATATACCGGGCATCCAGGGCTTTGTAGTTTTTCAGATCTTCGAGAGAGACAAAGCCTCCATTGGTTTTCATGTCCTCAGCTATCTGGCGGGCCGTTTCACCTTCGTAAAAGTCCCTGCCATTGGTTTCGGAAATCCTCTTCAGGGTCTGGGCCAGGTCAGGTTGCTTCAGTATTTCACCGGCTTGATAGAGCACCGAGTCGTTTTTAAGCATTTGCCTTCTGAATCCGGCATTGGCTAGCATGGCTTTATGCGCAATTTTATGACGGGCAGCCTCTCCCGGTAATACCTCGAAGCCTTCAGCTGCATGGCGAATAGCGGCTTCCATCAATGTTTCCAGGGGCATTGATCCGTGCTCTTTATGCAGTCTCATCAGTGCTGCCACTACACCTGGCGTGCCAACGGTTCCATGTCCTGAGGCCAGGGGTTCGTCAGGCAATACATAAGAGGCAGGTACCTCGGTCATTCCATTATAGCCTTGAAAGGAGCCATCTGTTTTGCGGACCAGGATTTGACTTCGACCGCCAATGCCGTTCATGGTGGGTTCTACCACAGCGAGTACAAAGGCAGTGGCTACAGCGGCATCGGCAGCATTGCCACCAGCTTCAAGTATGGCATTACCCGCCTGGGTAGCGAGGGGTTGAGCTGCGGCCACCATCCCATTGACTGAGGTAGCCAGCTTGGGATTGTCATTTTCAGTTTCATTGGTGCCTTGCTCGGTAGAGGGCTGACAGGCCACAAGGAGGGTAATAAGAATCGCGGAAATCTTTAGTCTGAGGCTCATTTCGTGTTGGTTGATCTGTATAATAATACGAAAAAGAGATGAGAGAACTTTGAGCAGGTGTTTTGCGGAATAGTGATTTTATAAGGAATGGGCCTGTGTCAGCTTTCATATCTGGTAAGTGTAGATCAACTCTGACAGTCCCGATCGCATCTCGCACATCTCTTATTGAATTATCTATTCCAAAACTCTTTGAGATGAAAAGTAACCAGAAGGAGCCTGCCATAGCACCATGTTATGGCAGGCGGAAGTTCTACGGGGGAACACTCGATCAAAACTATCTCATTCACTCCTAAGGCTGTCTACCGGATTAGCCCGTGCGGCTTTCAAGGTTTGAGTTCCTACTGTCAGCCAGGCAATGGTCAATATGATGGTACCAGCTAAAGCAAAATACCAGATATCGAGACCAATACCGAAGGCGAAACCCTGTAGCCATTGCTGAGCAATGAAATAACTAATGGGCAGACCAATGATGAGGGCTATCAAAACCATTTTGGTAAAGTCTGCCGAGAGTAGTAACACAATCCGCCAGACCTCCGCCCCTAATACTTTGCGAACCCCAATTTCTTTCGATCTTTTCTCAGCTGTAAAAGCAGTGAGTCCTAACAGGCCAAGGCAGGATATGATGACGGCTACAATGGCAAAGGACCTGGAGAGGAAAGAAACTCGCTTTTCACTTTGGTACATCTGTTGAAAGTCTGCATCCATGAACTGAAACTCGAAAGGTATACCAGAGGTGATATTTTTATGCACAGCTTCTATTTGATTCAAAGTCTCTACCTCAGTACCAGCCTGTATTTTTATCATCGTGCGACTGAGCATAGGGTAGGTCTGAATAAAACAGGGTTCAATGGCTTTGTGCAGTGTTTCGGGATGAAAGTCTTTGACCACACCGATAATCTCTTTCTTGTTACCCCAGAGCTTGATAGTCTTGCCAACAGGATCTTCCAGTCCCATCATGCGAATGGCCGTTTCGTTAAATATGATTTTAGAGCTTTCGTTAGTTCTTTCTTTTTCAAAAGGACGACCTTCAATTACTTCCAGACCAATCGTTTCTATGAAACCCGTACCCATAGCCAGGTTAATGAAATCGAATTTCGTCTCAGGGCTCTTACCCGGCCAGTCGATACCAGAAGTACGACCATGCTCGCTTTTCATATCATGGTCTGCTGTAGAGGTGCTGATAACACCCGGGATGCTTTCGAGCTGTGAAATAAAGCCGGAGTAACTTGCTTTTTGAATACCGTTGTTACTGAAGTAAAGCACATTGTCTCGTTCGTATCCAAGGTTTTTAGACTGAATGAAATCAACCTGCTGTGAAACAATAAGTACTGTAACGATCAGCACGACCGAGGTAGAGAATTGGAAAACGACCAGTCCTTTTCTGGCCCATATAGCAGAAAGTCCCCGCACTAATTTGCCTTTCAAAGATTCGCTGGCCTGAAGACCCGAAAGGTACAGTGCCGGATAACTGCCGGCCAGAAAACCAGTAATGCATGTCAGACCGAGGAGTGAGATGACAAAAGCAGGGTTGATGGAAAGAGACAAGTCTTTACCAGTTAATTCGCTGAATTTGGGTAAGAGTAATGATGTGAGAAAAACTGCGAGCAGGCTAGCACCTGTGGTAAGCATAAGTGATTCTGTGAAGTACTGAGCAATGAGCGTTTTTCGTTTTGCACCCAGCACTTTTTTCACCCCTATCTCTTTCAATCGGTTGGTTGCTCTGGCCGTAGAAAGATTCATAAAGTTGATACAGGCAATGATCAGAATGACCATGGCTACCAATGAGAATAGTCTTACATAGGCAATTCTACCACCTGCTACCTGACCGTTTTCGTAAGAGCCATAGAGGTAGCGCTCAGAGAATTTTTGCGCAAAAAGAGTCGATTCGGAATCCTCGACATGGTTTTTGATGATACCTTTGATTTTTGAGTTGAAACCAGCCAAAGAAACTCCCTCTTTTAGTTTGACAAGTGTATGAGGGTTGCTGTTATACCATTCCTCCATATAGGGGTTGGCCTTCACCACCTGCTCATAATTGATAAGTACATCAAACTGGTAGGTAGATGATTTTGGCAGATCATCAAAAATGCCGGAAATGATATAATCTCCCCCAGTATCTTCCTCGTCCCAACGAAGGGTTTTGCCGATCACATTATCTGTTGTGTTGAATAGCCTGAGGGCCATGCTTCTGGAGATCACTATATCGCTTTGATCATCAATGGCGGTTTTGGGGTTTCCCTGGACCAAAGGAAAGGTCATTGTATTAAAAAACTGATCATCGACAAATTGCTCTTTGACACTTATGTACTTCTCATTGTAGGAGATATACCCCCCACTGCTAAAAAAGCCGGGAAGAACGATCATGGTAGCAGATTCAACCTCGGGAAAGTCGGCCATAAGGGCGTCAGCCAATCTTCCGGGCATATAAGGCATTGTTCTTATCTCGCCATTATTAACATCATTGTGCATGACCTGGTACAGCCTGTCACTGTCGTTGTGAAATCTGTCTACACTTAATTCATCCACAACCCAGAGGTAGATGAGCATGGTACAGACCAGGCCGCTGGTAAGACCAATAAGGTTGATGAAAAAGGTGCTTTTAGACCGTTGGAAGCTCCGAAGGCTGATGAGTAGATTATGTTTGAGCATTGCTATGTTGTTTGAGTTTGTTGTTCTGGAAAACCTGGAGGCAAAGGGACGGAGGTAGTTAAATACCTGAAACCAGTAGTTCCATCTGGCTTTTCGCAGGCTGGTTTTTTCGAGTTGACTGTAAAATTTTTCGTCCAGGTCGCCCAGTACCTCTTCGGCCAGTTCTCCTTTAAGAAACCAGAGTAAAAAGCGTTCAGCGAGCCTGGGTGGAGTAATATGTTGTTTGTTCTTATTCACTTCTGAGACTATCTACAGGATTGGCTCTGGCTGCTTTCAGGGTTTGGAGCCCCACGGTAAGCCATGCGATGGCAACCATAATGATACCTGCCAGACCAAAATACCAGATATCAAGATTTATCCCGAAAGCAAAGTCCTGCAGCCATTGCTGAGCGATGAAATAACTGATCGGTAGTCCGATGCTCAGGGCTACCAAAACCATTTTGGTAAAGTCTCCGGAAAGCAACAACACAATACGCCAGACCTCAGCTCCCAGTACTTTTCTGACGCCAATCTCTTTTGATCGTTTTTCTGCGGTAAAGGCAGTTAGTCCTAACAGGCCCAGACATGAAATGATCACTGCGACCACAGCAAAGTACTTTGAGAGAGCAGAGACCCTTTTTTCACTCTCGTACATCGCCTGATAATCGGCATCCATAAACCTGAAATCGAAAAGCAACCCGTTGCTGAACTCTTCATAGCTGGCTTCTATTTTCTCAATGATATCAAGCTTGGTCCCGGCCTGAATTTTTACCACGGTACCGTTGAGTACCGGGTAGGCCTGAATAAAGGTGGGGAGTATGGGTTCGTAGAGTGATTGAGCGTGAAAGTCTTTTACCACACCGATTATTTCTTTCTCATTACCCCAGAGTTTGATGGTTTTGCCAATAGGGTCTTCGAGGCCCATCTGCTTTATAGCAGTTTCGTTAAAAATGATTTTACTTTCCTCATTGGTGCGGTTCCGGTCAAAAGTGCGTCCCATCAACATTTCTATGCCCATGGTTTCGATAAAGCCCGAACTCATCTCCAGGTTGATAAAGTCGACATGCTGACCAGCTTCCTTTCCGGGCCAGTTGATGCCACTGGTTTGGCCATGATCTCCTGTCAGGTCATGCCCGGTAGATGAAGTGTTGAGAACTCCCGGTATGGATTCCAGGTCTGCCAGGAAGTTCGGGTAATTTGTGTCCTCAATACCTGTATTAGCAAACATAATTACATTGTCTCGGTCGTAGCCCAGGTTTTTGGACTGAATGAAGTCTAACTGGCGGGCTACGATCAATACGCTTACCACCATGACGACTGAGACGGAAAACTGGAAAACGACCAGCCCTTTTCTGGCCCAGATGTCGCCAAACCGTTTTACAAGCTTGCCCTTAAGTGATTCTGTGGTTCGGAGCCCGGAGAGATATAAGGCAGGATAGCTTCCCGCTAACAAGCCGGCAATGCCCACAATTACCAGTATGCTGATAACGAGCTCAGCATTGATATCAAGATACAGGGATTTACCAGTGATTATATTGAATTGAGGTAGCAGGAGAGAAGTGATACCTACTGCAAGCAACGCACTTAAAAACGTTATTAGAAATGATTCGGTAAAGTATTGTGTGATCAGGGTTTTACGCCTGGCTCCAAGGGCTTTCTTTACACCAATTTCCTTGAGTCTTCCGGCAGCCTTAGCCGTAGAGAGGTTCATAAAGTTGATACAGGCAATGACAAGTATAATCAGAGCAACAATTGAGAAAAGTCTTACATATGAGATCCTACCCCCGGCAATCACACCGTTTTCGTAAGACCCGTTGAGATATCTGTCTGAGTGCTTTTGAATGAACAAGGTCGAGCTTGAGTTTTTGACCTTATTCTGGATGAGTTTTTCGATCTTGGAATTGAAGGCTTCCGGAGATACACCCTCCTTTAACAGAACCATCGCCTCTGGGTTACTATTGCCCCAATGCTCCATGTACTTGTAGGCCTCCATCATTACTTCAGCATTCAATAGCATATCGAATTGCATGGTGGAATTTTTCGGTACATCTTCGAAAATACCGCTTATCAGATAGTCTCCGGTAGCTCTTCCTTCGTTCCAGTGAAGGGTTTTGCCAATCAGATTATCAGTTGATCCAAAGACCTTATTGGCCAGAGTCTCAGAGATCAGCACTTCAGTTTTACTTTGCAGGATGTTGGTGGAATTGCCCTCAATAAGGGGAAAAGACATAATCCTGAGAAAGTCCTCGTCTACAAATTGAGCACTGGCCTTGAACTGGGAGTCTTCGAACGAGAGATAGCCATTACTACCAAAGAAGTTTGGAGGCCATACCATTGAAGCAGCTTCTACCTCGGGATAGTTGGTTATTAACTCGTCTGCCAATCTGCCGGGCATATAAGCGGTAGTGGTGATCCCTCCATTCCTGTCCATATTCCGCATCACCTGGTAAATCCTGTTCTCCTTTTCATGGAATTTATCCATGGAGACTTCATCAGCTACCCACAAATAAATAAGTAAGGTGCCCGCCAGTCCACAGGTTAGTCCGGTCAGGTTTATAAAGAAGGTACTTTTGAACCTCAAAAAACTACGGTAACTTATAAGAAGGTTGTGTTTAAACATGGCTGTTTGATTTGAGTGAATTGACCGATTATTTTTGAGGGCAAAGGGCCTCATATAACTGAGTACCTGATACCAGTAATTTCTTTTGGCTCTAAATGCTGAATGCCTGCTGGTGGTTTGATGGAACTTCTCTTCCAGATCACCGCGTACCTCTTCTGCAAGATCATCTTTTAAGAACCAGAGTAATAGTTTAGTTGCCAGTCGGGGAGGGGTGATATGGTTTTTTGATTTATCCAAGGGATGCTATTCACTTCTCAGGCTTTCAGTTATATTGACATTGGCTGATTTGGCTGTTTGAGTCATAATGGTAACCCAGGCCACCAACAGCATGAGCGCCCCCGCGATAATGAAGAACCCTGGTTCCAGGTCGATTCTGTAAGCAAAACCATCCAACCAGTTTTTCATCAGATAATGCCCAATGGGTAAGCCAATGAGAAGGGCAAGAAAAATCAGACCTATGAAGCTGCCGGATAGCAACCGCACAATTCCAAAGCTATTGGAGCCCAGAACTTTCCTGATGGCGATTTCCTTAAACCTCCTTTGAGTGCTAAATGCTGTAAGGGCCAAAAGACCCAGGCAGGATATGGAAATGGCGATGGCAGAAAAGTACTTCGACAGGGTAGCAGTTCTTTCCTCTTCCAGGTAAAGTTGTTGATACTTGTCATCGATGAATTTGAACTCGAACGGATAGCCAGGATTAAACTCACTATAAAGTGCCTCAATTTGCTGAATAGTCTCGATTTGGCGTCCAGCTTGAATTTTCGCAACAAAGTATTCACCACTGTCATTCAACCTAAAGAAGAAGGGCCCTATTTTGTCATGGAAGCCTTTGGAGTGGAAGTCTTTTACGATGCCTATGATCTCTCTGCCATCGAATTGTTCTCCAATGGTATTTTCAAAACCAAATAGATTTGCAGCAAACTGGTTGATCACAGTGGTTTTATCATCTGTAGCAAATTCCCTCGAAAAGAACCGTCCTTCAATTAATTCGATACCCAACACCTTTTCGATGTCATACCCACCTTCGATAATATTAAATTTCGTGTTTCTTTGTTCCGGGATTTGTCCCTTCCATCGGAAACCACTACTGCTACTGACATCACCTGGAAGTTCACCCCATAGGTGGGAAATATTGACTATGCCACTCAACTTTCTGATTTCTGCCAGGAAGGGCTCCGGATTTTCCTGACGCAGCTTGCCTTCCATCGTAAAGGAAATGACATGTTCGGTGTCATATCCCAGGTTGGAAACCTTGATGAAGTTCATCTGTCGGTAAATGACCACGACTGTAATGATGAGTATTACCGAGATGGCAAACTGAAAGACAACCAGGCCTTTTCGCAGCAAGAGGCCTCCTGATTTTGATTGAAGCTTTCCCTTCAGGGCCAGAATAGGTTTAAACCCTGACAAGTAGAGGCCAGGATATATTCCCGAGATTAAGCCGGTTGCGAGTGTGACAATCAAGGTGGTAATGACTATGGAAGAAGCCTGCCCGATGGAGAGAGATTTTCCGGTAATGGTATTGAATTGCGGCAGCAAAAGGAGCACAATACCTACGGCCAGAAGAAGAGCAATGAAAGAGATAAACAAACTCTCACTGAAATACTGATAAATCAGGTTTCTACGGTCGGCACCGATGGCTTTTTTGACCCCTATTTCTTTGACTCTTCGTGAAGCCTGGGCTGTGGACAAGTTCATATAATTGATGCAGGCAATTATGAGAATAGAAATCGCAATGAGCGTGAAGATTCGGACATAGACCATTCGGCCAGCCACCGGTACGCCATTTTCGAACTTCCCATAGAGGTACTTGTCTGAATACTTTTGAGCAATCAACGTTTGAGGCCCTCCTTTGAGCTTGTTTAAAAGGCCCTCAATTTTGGTGTTGAATTCATCCAGATCAACTCCTTCTTGTAGCACCAGGTGTGTCTGAGGTCCACCATTATACCAGTTGTAAAGATTTGTTCTCCAGACACTTAAGAAATGATCTATATTTATTAAGATGTCAAAGTTTACCGTAGATCGGGGGTTTGGTTTAAAGACACCACTGACTACATATGGGCCCTTGTAATATTGACCAGTAAAATTCACAGTTTGGCCAATCGCTTTTTGTGGGTCACTAAAGAGACTATTCGCTAGCTGAAGAGAAATCACCACATTTTCATTATTCAAGGCACCTGTTTTACTTCCCGCAACGAAGTCACAACCGATCACATCAAAATAGCCATCACTAACAAAAAGAGGCACAGCCCTCAGGTCATTACCGTCAAATGAAATGACGCCTTTGTAATAGGGCTCATCATAAATCGAGATTGCTTTTTTGACTTCCGGCAATTCTTCTCCGATGGCTTTTACTAATGGAAATGGTGTGTGTTCACGCGTATGAATGCCATCGGAAAGTTCAGAATTTACATATAGTTGATAGTGTCTGTCGCTATCTTTCTCTTTGAATTGACCCATTTGCATTTCGTCATTGACCCAGAGGTAAATGAGGAGTGCACTGGCCAGGCCGGTGGCCAGGCCGAATAGGTTTATTAAGAAAGTGCTCTTATAACGCTTAAAACTTCGGAAGGAGATAAGAAGGTTGTGTTTAAACATAGCGGTTTGATTTGTGTAGGGCGACCGTTTTCTTTTTAAGGCAAAAGGCCTGAGATAGTTCAGTACCTGAAACCAATAGTTCCATCTGGCCCTCAGCTGTGAGTGATGATAGACGGTTTGATGAAATTTCTCATCCAGGTCGCCCAGTACTTCTTCTGCAAGATCATCTTTTAAGAACCAGAGCAGTATACGTTTTGCCAGCCGGGGAGGGGTGATATGGTTATCAGCATTTTTCATTCACCTCTCAGGCTTTCTGTTACATTAACCCTGGCTGATTTGGCCGTCTGTGTCATAATAGTTAGCCAGGCCACAAGCAACATGAGTAACCCCGCCACAACAAAATACAAGGGATCGAGGCTGATGCGGTAGGCAAAATTATCGAGCCAGTTTCTTACCAGGTAGTAGCTTATTGGCAAGGCGATTACGATAGCCAATGATACCAGGAAGATGAATTCAAGAGATAGCAACCTGACAATTCCAAGGCTACTCGACCCCAGTACTTTTCTGATGGCTATTTCCTTAAACCTTCGTTGTGTGCTAAAAGCCGTCAGGGCCAGCAGCCCAAGACAGGATATGGCTATGGCTATTCCGGCAAAGTATCTGGAAAGCATGGTGATCCGCTCTTCAGAGGCATAAAGTGCCTGATAATCTTCATCTAAGAACCGGTACTCAAATGGATAACCCTCGTTTAAGCGTTCATGCAATGCTTCAATCTGACGAATGGTTTCCGCTTGCGTACCAGCCTGAATCTTTACAATAAACTTGTTACCCTTGTCGCTTAGTGAAAAAATGA
This sequence comes from Roseivirga sp., assembly GCA_021404565.1. Taxonomy (GTDB): domain Bacteria; phylum Bacteroidota; class Bacteroidia; order Cytophagales; family Cyclobacteriaceae; genus Roseivirga. The sequence continues at coordinate 144,703 of JAAWWF010000008.1, forward strand.
AAGGTTTCACCTCTTCCTGCAAGGATTGAAAATGGAAGTTTTTTACTACACCTATCACTTCTTTCGTTCTGGCCCGCGGGTTAAAGTTGCCGATCTTCTGACCGACCGGTTCTTTCAGACGGGTCATCGCTACGGCAGTCTCATTAAAAATATAGGCGTCCCGGTCGGTGGGAAAATCTGTGGAAAAATCACGACCTTCTTTAAGGCTAATACCGAGTAATTCAATCAGGTCATATCCTCCGCGAATCTGATAGAACCTCAGGCTTTTGTCTTCCTTACTCATGCCTTCCCACTTATAGCCCTGCGAAAAACTAACCTGACCCGGCAGGTCGCCACTCATATGTGACGCAAGCGTCACTCCCGGAATACTTCTGATCTCTGAAAAGAAAGCCTCACTGTCATTTATGAGCTTGCCTTCTTTTGGAAAGGTGATGATATGATCTTTGTTATAGCCCAGGTTGATCGTTTGGATGAATTCTACCTGTTTATAAATCACGATCACTGAAGCGATCAGTACCACCGATATGGCAAACTGAAAGACGACAAGGCCTTTTCGGAGCCAAAGTCCTCTGGTGTCATCCTTGAGCTTTCCTTTCAAAGCCAGCACTGGTTTAAAACCTGAAAGACGGAGGGCCGGGTAGATACCAGAAATCAGACCTGTCAGGGTGGTGATCAGGAGCACAGCTAATATCATGTCCTTGCTGAGGTTCAGACTGAGTTGTTTTCCGGTAAGATGATTGAACTCAGGGAGCAAAATAACGACCAGCACCAGGGCTATGATGAGTGAGAGGAAAGCCATAAACAGTGATTCTCCGAAAAACTGTAAAATGAGAGATTTGCGTCCGGCACCAATGGCCTTTTTAATTCCGATTTCCTTAATCCTTCTGGATGCCTTAGCGGTCGAGAAGTTCATATAGTTGATGCAGGCAATGGTCAGGACAAAAAGCGCGATGATGGAAAAAAGTCTTACATAGATAATTTTGCCCGCCACCGGTAATCCTTCCTCGTAATTGCCATAGAGGTACTTTTCAGGATAAGGCTGAGCATATAAGATATCGTTCCAGTTCTCGGCTATGGTCTTCAAAAAGCCTTTGATCTTGATATTGAACTGATCAAGATCGACTCCTTCTTTTAAGACCAGATGTGCCTGGGTACCACTGTTATACCATTGCATTAAATCTTTTTGCCTGAAGAGTTCGTAGCTAAGCAGAATGTCGTAGGGGGTGGAGGAATTGAGTGCGGCTCTGAATATACCAGAAACTATGTAAGAGCCGCCATAGCCCTCGTCTTTTAACTTTACAAGCTTGCCCATGGCCTTGTCTGTAGATTGGAATAAACTCAGGGCCAGCCTTTCAGAAATAACAATCTCGCTCTTGTCTGATAGTACTTTATGCTTGTTGCCGTGAATGAAGTCTCCGGGAAAAACGTTGAAATAATCCTTACTCACAAATTGATATTTAGCCCTGGAATCATTGTCTCCGGCCGAAAGAACCCCCTTGTAATTTTGATGTGCTTTGACCGGAAAACTATAATCTATTTCAGGGATCTCTTTGGCAAGCCTTTCAAATAAGGGGTTAGGTGTTGCTCCGTTGGTATTGGTGTGGTAGGTGCCCGAGGTAGGGTAGGTATGTATGATCTGTACATGCCGCTCACTGTCCGGCTCATTGAACCTGTCAGTGTTCAGTTCATCATTTACCCACAGGTAAATCAAAAGGGCACTCGCCAGGCCGGTGGCCAATCCGAGAAGGTTGATAAGGAAGGTAGCTTTGAATCGCTTGAAACTTCGAAACGAAATGAGAATGTTGTGCTTGAACATGGCGATTATGTTTTGAATTCCGGGGCTTTGGTTTGACCGATTTCGTTTTAAGGCGAAAGGCCTGATATATCTCAAAACCTGGTACCAATAGTTGGCTTTAGCCCTGGCAATTGATTTTTTGTCGATGGTTGAATAGAATTTCTCATTCAAATCCCCCAGCACCTCTTCAGCCAGGTCTTCTCTGAGAAACCAAAGTAAAAAGCGCTCTGCCAGCCGGGGAGGGTTGATATGGTTTTTACTCTCATTCACTTCTCAGTGCATCCACAGGATTGGCATTAGCGGCTTTCATTGTCTGCAAGCCTACCGCCAGCCAGGCAATGCCTATGGTAAGGATAGCAACGAACAGAAATTGCGAGATGCCGAGATCAATGCCATAAGCGAAATTCTGGATCCACTCTTTTGCAACGAAGTAGCTGATGGGCAGACCAATCATGAGTGCGACCAGGATCATGCGGGTGAAATCGGAAGAGAGTAGGTAGACAATGCGCCAGCTACCTGAGCCCAGCACCTTTCTGATGCCGACCTCTTTAGAGCGTTTCTCTGCCGTAAAGGCGGTGAGCCCCAGCAAACCAAGGCAGGAAATGACAATGGCGATGCCTGCAAAGTACCTGGCAAGGGCTGAAATACTTTGCTCCTGACGGTACATATTGTCATAATCAGCGTCAATGAAGGTGAAATCAAAGGGCACTCCGTCTAAGTGAGCGTCATAAACTTCTTCAATGGCGGCCATGGTCTCAGAAATGTTTTCTGGTCGTAAGCGAATAAGGGTGTACTCCAACTCCTTACCAAGCTGTATATATAGGGGAGCTATGTTCTTATACATCGACTGGAAATGGAAGTCTTTGACCACCCCGATCACCTCTGATTGCTCGCCTTGAATCTGTACGGTTTTACCAATGGGATCTTTGAGGCCCATGGCCTTAATGGCGGCTTCATTGAAGATAATTTTGCTTCTGCCACCTATATCACGTCCTGTCTCATAACTGCGACCGGCCGCCATTTCGATGTTCATGGTTTCCAAAAAGTCGTAACCTACATTGAGGATTTCGAAATAAGTGCGCGAGCCGGCTTCCTTTCCCGACCATGAAACATTACTTGTTCCCCCATGCTCACCGGTAGCATCATCCACTGCTCCGGCAGCGTTGACAATACCCGGAATAGCCTTCAGCTCCTGGATAAAAGCCCTGAAGCCGGGGTCTTCAGTGGTTACATAGTCGAAGCGAAGGAGGTTGTCTTTGTTATAGCCCAGGTTTTTCGATTGGATGTAGTCAATCTGCTGTGACACGACCATAACAGCGGTGATCAACACGGCTGAGATGGCAAACTGGAAAATCACGAGGCCCTTTCTGAGCCAGGTGTCTCCAAAGGTTTGCTTTAGTTTTCCCTTAAGCATGGCAATGGGATGTAGCCCCGATAAGTAGAGTGCCGGATAGCTGCCCGATAACAGGCCGGTAATGATGGTAATTACAAGGGCACCAATTACCAGTGTGGGGTCCAGTGTGAAAACCAGCTGCTTACCGGTAATTTCATTGAACTGAGCCAGAAATAGATTGGTGATGACCAAGGCCACCAGGAGCCCGGTAAAAGATAAGAGTAGAGATTCACTGAGATATTGAGAAGCGAGTGTTTTTCGTCCTGCGCCTATCGCCTTTTTAACCCCGATTTCCTTCATACGGTTACTGGCCTTGGCCGTGGTGAGGTTCATAAAGTTGATACAGGCAATGATGAGGATAAAGAGTGCTACCAGGCTGAAGAGTCGTACATACACGATACGACCTCCTGCCTGTTGAGCATTAACAAAGGTGCCATATAGATAGCGATCCCCGAAGTTTTGAACGCTGAGGGTATTCTTCTCCCCATCGTTTTTTGTTTTTAAATAGTTTTCAATTTTGCTGTTGAATGCGGCAATGTCGGTGCCTTCTTTTAGCAGCAGGAAAGTACGGTCGTTATTGCTCTCCCAACCTGCATAGTCACTGTTTCGCTCCACCAGCAGCTCTTCTGAGAAAAGAAGCTCAAACTGTTTTGAAGAATGGGTAGGAGGCGCCTCAAAAACTCCTGTAATGAGATAGTTTCCAGACATGTCATACTGATCCCAGTGAATGGTTTGCCCTACGACATCCGCACCTTCTTCAAAAAGCCTGGCTGCCAGTTGGTCAGAGATCAGTACCGATTTAGTGTCAGGGATTGGGTTGTTGGGGTTTCCCTGAAGGAGCTGAAAAGAAAAGATTTTAAAGAAATCAGGATCTATCTGATTGTCTTTGGCCTTAAACTTTGTTTCTCCAAAGCTTACCACACCCGGAGTATCGGCCCAGTCATCATTGAGAGATACAGAGGATTCCACTTCGGGAAACTCTTCTTTGAGAGAGGAAGCCAGCAATCTTGGCGTATTGGTCATGGTCTGAACTGAGCTACCCCAGCGATTGTGCTGCAGTACCTGGTAGATGCGATCTCCTTTTTCATGAAAGCGATCGATTTTCATTTCGTCCATTACCCAGAGGTAAATGAGCAGGGTGCAGGCCAAACCACTGGCAAGGCCCGTCAGATTAATGAAGAAGGTGCTTTTGAAGCGCATAAAGCTTCTATAGCTGATGAGTAAGTTGTGTTTGAGCATTGTGAGAAAGTTTGACCAATTTTTGTTAGTTGTACTGAAAGCTCTGAGCGCAAAGGGTCGCAGATAATTGAATACCTGAAACCAGTAGTTGCGCTTTGCTTTTCCCGGTGATTTGTTTTTAAGCTGACTGTAAAACTTTTCATCCAGATCGCCCAATACCTCTTCTGCCAGGTCTTTTTTAAGAAACCAAAGCAGAAAGCGCTCTGCGAGCCTGGGCGGGGTGATATGTTTGTCTTTTCGTTTCAATTTTCAGCCATTTGTTTAGGGATTATTCGCTTCTAAGTGCCTTTACCGGGTTGGCCACAGATGCCTTGACAGCCTGGAAGCTCACTGTGATGATGGTGACCAGCAAAGCTCCGATAGCTGCCAGGGCGAAAGTCCACCAATACAGCTTAGTGCGCACCTCATAAGTTTCCAACCAGCCATCGAGCACGCTATAGGCAATGGGGATGGAGATGAGACAGGAGATGAGCACCAACAGTGTGAAGTCTTTGGACAGGAGTTTCCAGAGACTGGTGACGCTGGCTCCCAGAACCTTACGAATGCCAATTTCCTTGGTGCGCTGCTCCGCTACATAAGAGGCAAGCCCGAAAAGGCCAAGGCAACTGATAAAGATGGCCAGCAGGGTGAAGAAACCTGCCAGGCCGCCAATGCGCTGTTCGGCTTCGAATTTGGCCATATAGTCATCATCGGCAAACTTAAAGTTGAAGGGAGCTTCAGGCAGTATCGTATTGAAGACCTCCTGGATTTCAGGCAGTGCCTGGCTTGCAGACAGGTCGGGATTGACCCGGATATACATCCAGGAGGTAAACTCCTGATCGAGAAACATCACGGACTGATCGGTTTGCTGAAAAGGAGAACCTTTGATCATGTCTTCTACCACACCTATAATGGTGTAGTTTCGCGGATCTGTCCAGCCTGGAGCATAGCGCACCACGGTACCTACCGGGTTTTCCAGCTTCATGGCTTCCATGGCGGAGCGGTTGATCAATATGGCATTCTTATCTGTTTCAAACTCTTCTGAGAAGTCACGGCCGGCTATGAACTCCAGGCCCACAGCGTCACCATAACCATGAGATATGGTGATGGTGTTGAATGAACTGGTAAAGCCAGGGTCCATACCCTCCCAGGTAAAACCTCCGTTCCAGCCCAGGGTACTGATTACAGGGTAATTGGACATACCTACCGCTTTGACTACACCGGTATTCATCAGCTCAGTGCGAAGAAGCTTTCTGTTTTTACCATAGTTGGGTGAGGCCGGTCTGAGTGAAATCATGCCTTCCGGTGAATAACCAATGGGCCGGTCTTTTGCTTCCTGAATCTGATTATTGACTGTAATCGTGCCAATAATGAGGGCCACCGAGATAGTGAACTGAAAAACGACAAGCACTTTTCTGGGGAGTGCTGCGTACTTGCCGGCTGCAAGAGTGCCTCTGAGGGCCTTGATGGGTTTGAATGACGAGAGGTAAGCGGCAGGGTAGGAGCCTGCAATAATGGCGGTGAACAGGACGAAGCCTATGGAAAGAAGCCAGAATTCTGTAAGAGCCCAGGGGGCATCCATCCTTTTTCCGGAGGTTTCATTAAACCAGGGGAGTAGAGCCCAAAGCAAGCCAAGAGAGAGCACAAATGCCAGCAAGGTGTAGAGCATTGACTCCATATAGAATTGGGAGATCAGTTGTTTTCTGATAGAACCAAGAGTTTTTCTGATGCCCACCTCTTTTGCCCTTTTTTCCGATCGGGCAGTGCTCAGGTTCATAAAGTTGATACAAGCCAATACCAGAACGCACAGGCCAATGATGGCGTAAAGCCAGATAAACTTATAGGCCTGGCTTACGACCACTTCATCTTTTCGGAACTCTGTTTTGTGCCATTCAGTCATTGGGTGGACGATAAATCGCGAATCACGATCATCGGCCCTCTCACCTAGACGCTCCCTGATGGTATTATTTACTAATGTGCTTAGTTGAGCCAGGTCTGCGTTTTCCTGCATTTTGGCATAGATATAGATATTGTAGTTGTTCCAAACATTGAGTGAGCCCTCATTTCCGCCAAAAAGTCTTAAAAGTGGTGCAAAGAAGTCTTTCTCCTTAAAGGTGGAGTTGCCCGGCAGGTCTTCGTAAACGGCCACTACTTCCAGCTCACGACCTGCGTTCATTTTAACCAGCTTGCCGGTAGGGTCTGTTTCACCAAAAAGTCCGTAAGCAGCCGATTCGGATAGCATGATGGTGTTCAGGTCTTTCAGGCCATCGATCTGACCATATTTGAGCTTAAGGCCTAACAGATCAGGCCCTGGAGCTTCAATAAAGTGCCCTTCGAAGGTGAACCTGTTTTCACCCGCTCCCAGGACCCGACTTTGCGACCGTGACCGGATCATGCTGAGGTCACTTAGGCGTTCGGGGAATTTCTCTTTGAGCAGGGCACCGATGCCAGTGGCAAGAAAGGGGCTGGTGAAACGCTCAGTACCATCATTTTCCTGTCGGAATATCTGTACTATCTGGTCGTAATTGTCATGATACTTGTTAAAAGCAAGCTCATCATTGACCCAGAGGCCAATCAACATGGCGACTACCATACCCATGGCAAGTCCCCCGATATTGATCAAAGAATAGCCCTTGTTACGGAGCATTTGTCTGTAACTGATTTTGAAATTGTGTTTGACCATTGTGATATTGTTAAGCTTTGATTTAAATGTTTTTATGGCGAAAGGCCGCAGGTAGTGAATGACCTGATACCAGTAATTGCGTTTTGCTTTTTTGAGGGACTGCTTTTCACAGGTTTGGAAGAATTTCTCATCCAGGTCACCCAGCACCTCTTCTACCAGGTCATCGTGTAAAAACCATAGCAGTAGTCTTTCGGCTGAGGCCGGAGGTTTGTGGTCGATATGGTGGTTGAGCTTACTCACTTCTTAAGGCATTTACCGGGTTGGTAATGGAGGCTCTGATGGCCTGAAAACTTACGGTAACCAATGTCAGTACAAGTGCACCTCCACCAGCATAGGCAAATACCCACCAGTAAATGGGAGTTCTCACATCTTCATAATCTGCCAGCCAGCCGCTCATGACTGAGTAGGCAAGAGGGATGGCAATAAGACAGGCGATGAGTGTGAGCATGGCAAAGTCTCGGGAAAGTAAATGCCATAGCTGAGATATGGAGGCTCCCAGCACTTTTCTAATGCCAATTTCTTTGGTTCGCTGTTCGGCAACATAGGAAGCCAGACCAAATAGTCCCAGACAGCTGATAATTACGGCCAACAGACTGAAGAAACCGGCAAGGTTGGCGATGCGTTCTTCCGCTTCGAACTTTGAGGCATATTCTGCATCCGTAAACTGAAAATCGAAAGGGGCAGCAGGATATACCTGATTGAATTGAGCTTCAATCACAGGGATAGCGCTTGAAAGACTGACAGCTGGGTTTACACGTATGTAAAGCCACCGCATCTCTCTTTGCTCTAAAAACATGATTGACTGACTGGTCGACTCAAAAGGGGAGCCCTTGATCATATCTTCCACCACACCTATGATGATATAGTGCTCAGGATCTTTCCAGTCTGAGACACGCGTCAGTTTTTGACCGACAGGGTTGTCAAGCCCCATGGTCTCCATAGCCGATCTGTTTATAAGTATGGCTTGCTTATCAGTAGCAAAGTCGCGTGAAAAATCACGGCCTGACACAAACTCCAGGCCCACCGTTTTTCCATAGTCATGGGAAATGCTGATCGTGTTGAAGGAGATGTTTTGTGTGTTTTCCATACCTGCCCATTCAAAACCTCCGCTCCAGCCCCTCGTGGTGCTCACCGCATAATTGGCAGCGCCCACAGAAGCAACGACTCCGGTGTTTTTGAGCTGTTCTTTGATTACAGGTAGCTTTTTGTTGAAGTCAGGTGAGGCTGGTCTCAGGCCTATCATGCCTTCGGGTGAATAGCCAACAGGTCTGTTTTTGGCAAACCGGATTTGGTTATTGACCGTGATGGTACCAATGATCAGTGCAATGGAAATAGTGAATTGGAATACTACCAAAACTTTTCTTGGCAAGGATGCCCTTTTGCCGGTAGAGAAAGTACCTTTCAATGCTTTGACGGGCTGGAAAGAAGATAAATAGGCAGCAGGATAAGATCCCGCCAAAAAGGCCGTAACCAGCATAAAACCTATGGACAGCATCCAGAAGTCTGCATCCAGCCAGGGTTGTATCATGCTCTTACCGGAAGCATTGTTGAACCAGGGGAGGGTTGCACTTAAAAGTACAAGGGACAGCGCGAAGGCCAGGAGGCTATACAGTAATGACTCCATATAAAACTGTGCGACTAACTCTGATCTGGTAGAGCCGAGTGTCTTTCTGATGCCTACTTCCTGCGCCCGCTTCTCTGAGCGTGCCGTACTCAGGTTCATAAAGTTGATACAAGCCAAAATGAGCACGAAAGCCCCGATGACGGTATAGAACCAAACAAAAAGCTGTGCTTTGCTGGTAACACGTTGCCCGTTTTCAAATTCAGAGTTCAGGTGCCACTCAGACATGGGGTTGAGAAAGAAAGCCGTATTGCCATCGTTTTGCCCTGCCAGCCTCTCCATAAAAGCGGCCTCAATCAGCTCCGAAACTTCATCAATATTGCTTTGTGGATTGAGCTGTCCAAAGACATACATATTGTAGTTGCTCCAGACATTCAGGCCGGCACGGTCCTTCAGGTAACGATCAAGGGTAGAAAAATATGAAGCATCGTTGAATTCAGAATTTCCCGGCAGGTCTTCGTAAACTCCTGTTACCTTCAGGTCCCATTCAGCATTCATCCTGATCACCTTGTTTATCGGATCAATATCTCCGAAAAGCTTATTGGCTACTGAGGCTGATAGTATGATGGAATTAATGTCGGCAAGGCCGCTGTGGCTCCCATACTTCATTTTCAGGCCTAGTAATCCTGGGCCTTCCTCCTGTATAAAGTATCCGCTTTGGGTAAATTTCAAGTTGTTGAAGGCCAGTGTGCGCTCCTCAACCCTGCCACGAACCATGACAACCCTTTCGAAGTGGTCAGGAAATTTCTCAGCGATCAAAGTACCCATCCCGGTGGTCATTGTGGTGCTGGTAGCTGAGGGTTCATGCCTCAGTAGCTGGACAATGTGATCGTGGTTGTCGTGATACTTATTATAGCTGAGCTCATCGTTTACCCACAGGCCTATGAGCATGGCTACGGCCATTCCCAGAGCTAAACCACCTATGTTGATAAAGGAGTACACTTTGCTTTTTAAGAGTTGCCTGAAGCTGATGGCAAAGTTGTGTCTGACCATAGATGTGTTTATGCGTTTTGACCTGAAGGATTTGATGGCAAAGGGCCTTGCATAATGCATGACCTGGTACCAGTAATTGTGTCTTGCTTTTTTCAGTGATTGCTTTTCACAGGTTTGGAAGAACTTCTCACCCAGGTCACCCAGTACCTCTTCTGCCAGGTCATCGCGTAAAAACCACAGAAGTAGTTTCTCCGCTATCCGGGGAGGTTGTGTATCGGTATGGTGGTTTCGTTTCTTCACTGATTTTACCGGAGTCTATTCTGATCTTAATCTTGAAGCGGGATTCACGAGGGCGGCCTTGATTGATTCATAGCTGATGGTGATCAGGGCAATGACAAAGGCCGAAAGGGTAGCGATGGTGAAAATGGGCCAGCTGAGATCGATTCTGTTAGCCAGGTCATTCAGAAAATTGTCCATCAGATACCAGCCAATGGGGACGGCAATGAGGCTCGCGATAACTACAAGTTTGATAAAATCAGTAGCCAAAAGTGTGAAAATCCGATTCACGCTGGCACCCAGTATTTTACGCACGCTGATTTCCTTGCTGCGCTGCTCAATCGTGTAAGCAGATAAGGCGAAGAGCCCCAGGCAGGCGACTATGATCGCGAGTATGGAGAAGGTGAGAAAGAGCTCCTTAATGCGTAACAGATCGGAATACATCAGGGCAAAACGCTCATTCATAAAGCTATAGCGGATGGGCTGATTGGATTTTACAGTTGTCCATACATCACTAATAGCCGCTATACTTCCCTGCATGTCGTCAGTTTTTACCTTTACCGATAGGGTGGATTGACCTTTGCCCAGCACCATGGCGAGTGGCCTTACGCTCGTAACCAGCGACTCGAAATGGAAATCTTTGACCACTCCGATGACCTGATACCTGCCATCGAACATATCAATCAACCAGGTACCAACAGGATCTTCAAGGGCAAATTGCTGAGCCATACGCTCATTGATGATAATGGCTTCTTTGTCTGATGCTCTTTTGCTAAAGTTTCTACCGGCTATCAGCTCCATGCTCATGGTATTGAGGTAGTCTTCGTCTACTCTCCAGCGGGCTGCCTCAAAGCCGGGGTCGGTCGCCTTGCGCTCTTCTACCTGAAAACCAAAATTGGTAATGGCAGCACCTGCTACAGGCAGGTAATCGCCTAGTGTGGCACTTTCTATGGTAGACAGCCTCAGTAGTTCTTCTTTGAGTACATCCCGCTCTGTTTCGTCCAGTGTATTAACTCGAAGCAAGTTGATGACCTGCTCTTTTTCAAAACCGAGTGACTTGTTCATGTAGTGCTCAAACTGCCTGTGCATTACCAGGGCCCCGATGATCAATATGACAGTAGCAGTGAATTGAAAAACCACCATTGAGCTGCGAAAGAAAGTGGATTTTACACCGCTGGTTGCCCTGCCTTTTAAAGCTTCTATGGGATTAAAGCGAGAGAGGTAGAAGGCAGGATAGAGGCCAGATAGAATACCGATGAGTACCGCAACGATTAACAGTGAAGGCAAAAACCAAAGAGATGTCCATGGAATTACCAGTGTTTTGTCGGCAATGGAGTTGAAGAGGGGGAGTGCCAGAAAAGCAACTACGGCCGCTGCCGCAACTGATAAAATACTGTAGAAGACAGATTCTGCCAGGTATTGGTAAATAAGGCTGGACCTGACTGAACCAACTACTTTGCGAAGGCCTACCTCTTTGGCCCTTTTGATAGACCTGGCTGTAGAAAGATTGATGAAATTGAGACAGGCAATGATCAGGATAATTACGGCTACTGTACCAAAAATCCACAGCAGATCATGAGAGCCGTGAACCTGACCATCAAAAATGTTTTCGGGATTGAGGTAAGCATTTTTGACAGGTTGGAGGTAATAAGACTGATGCTTTTGAAGATCTTCTACATCGGTCATACCTGCTTCCAGAAATTTATCTATTAAGTAAGTGTCTCTCAGGGCTACCATCTTTTCTTCAAGTGCCACTTTATCGGCTGCCTCGGTAAGCTTCAGGTAGTAGGTATAGTTGGTACAGCACCAACCTGTGGTGCCCGGACCTGTTGTTCTTTCGGCAAGTGTGAGTATAAAATCCCCCTGGAGGTGTGAATTGACAGGGAAATCTTCCATCACTCCACCAATGGTATAGGTATCTTCCGGTGTGTCATTTAATATGAATTGTTCGCCTACCGGGTTCTGGCCGGGGAAGTATTTGTCTGCCTTGCTTTTTGAAATAACAATGCTGTTGGGTCCTGTGAGTGCTCTTTCCTGGCTACCATAGATCATGGGAATCTCCAGAATTTCTAATAGCTCCGGATCTGCATAAAAGAAACCTTCCTCGTAGATATTGTTGCGTGAGTTCAATGCGCGAACATGGTTCTCTCCGGCATTACCCCAGCGCCAGAGCACCACCCGGCTGACCCGTTCTATCTCAGGAAAATTCTCTTCCAGTACGGGCTTTAAAGGGCCATGCAGGTTCACCCACATGTCGTTACCATCTATACTTTGGTAATTGTTGGCTACCCTGTAAATGCGGTCGCCCTCAGTGTAGTGCCTGTCGTAGCCTGCTTCACTTTGAATATAGAGTGCAATAAGAATACAGGCGGCAATGCCAATGGCGAAGCCCCCGATCTTGATAGAAGAAAAAACCTTGCTGCGCACCAGGTTTCTCCATGAGATTTTAAGGTAATGCTTGTACATGTCGTATGCGGTTTGTCCCGGGAAGCCCGGTATTTTGAATTTTTTAATGGCGAAAGGCCTGATATACCGGATGACCTGATACCAGTAGTTTTTCCGGGCCTTTTTCAGGGTTTTATTCTCAGCGGTTTTGTGAAACTTCTCCTCCAGATCGCCCAGTACCTCTTCTACCAGCTCATCTTTGATAAAGCCCTGCAGCAGGCGGATTGCCAGCTTAGGTGGGTTAATATGGGGATTGTTATTACTCAATGGTACCGACTAAAGGTTCAGCCATTCTATTTTCAGATTGCCACTCGCAAATGCGGGAAACTGGTTCCAAAGGCTCACTTTAAAATCTCTGGACTCCTGCAGTACCCTCTGACCGGAGGCGGTAATGGAGTAGATCCTTTTGCGTCTTCCACCGCGTTCTGCAGTAGACTCTCCCATTTCGGAGGTGAGAAATCCTTTTTCGCCAAGGCGGTTTAGGGTAGAGTGCACAGCTCCTATAGAAACCGAGCGCTGAGTCTGAGATTCAAACTCTTCCGCAATCTTAAAAGCATAAGCTTCCTGATCCAGAATACCCACCAATAGCAAAATGACCTCTTCAAAGTCGCCTAATCTTGTCTCTTTCATAAGTTCTTACTTAAGATGATCTATTGTATGTTACTAGATTGTAGAACAAATATACGGAAGCTTTTTATAATATGTTCTACTTTTTAGTAAGTAATAGATTGAGGCAGTGTGTAAATGGTTGCACGGGCTTTGAAAAAATATAGGAGTAGGCTGGAAGACTCTGAAATAAGCTTCTTTCCTTTTCTGACGCGAGGAAGAATCTAAAGAAGCGACTGGCCTGGTGGTTGTTCCACAGAGTCTCACGGAGAGATAAGAGTTTCACAGAGGAGGGGATCAGTCGTCCGATCACTCTAAGCGGTCTGGGCCAAAGGAACTAAATGCCGAGTGGGTACCTCCTTTCATTGAATTCTCCATGTATCTCCGCGGTCCTCTGCCCATCTCTGCGCTATAACTGAGTTGCTGGTGTTACACAGAGTCTCACAGAGGTAGCAGACCCGCTTTTTCAAGCTCTCTCAAAACAATCATGGCTTTCTCATAATTATCTTCTTAATTCGGCCACTGAAACGCTACGAAACTTGAAGAAATCTTACCCCTTTGACCCCTCTTTACGACATCACCTGCTGATTGCCGGTGGTTTGGTCATCTGGGTGTTTGTCTTTCTTTATTTCACCAAACCATTGGACGTTACTGAGCTTGGTCCGAGGGAGCAGTTGATTTACCTGCCGGTATACGGGCTGTTTGCTTCACTATGTTACCTGGCTACACTGCCATTTCAATACTGGCTCTATAGGCGAAATGCTCAAAAATGGTCGGTAGGTGCAGAGTTGGGCCAATTCCTTTTTTTGTTTGTATTTGCCTTTATCGTGGTGCGGTTGGTGTACTTCTATATCGTCATGGAATCACACCCTAATTCCTATACCATTCTCTATTTTGCTACCAATATTTACCTGCCTGCTGTGCTTACTATATTCCCGATTGTGGGCATCGGTCGCTGGTCTTTTGGTAAGTATAAAGAGAAGAAACTGGAAGAGCAGAAGATAGAGATCAAGGGTGTCGGTAACTATGAAAGTTTGCGGTTGGCATTCAACGACCTTATCTGTATCCAGTCCGCTGATAATTATGTAGAGGTGACCTACCGGGAGAGAGAAGAAATCAAAAAGCAGTTGATCAGAAACAAGCTTACGGCTGTGGAAGAATCTCTTAAAGATTTGGTCAGAGCCCATAGATCTTACCTGATCAATCCTCATCATTTTAAGCAGTGGAGCACTGGAAACCGCAAGGTAAATGTGGTACTTACCAGTGACCTGGAAGTGCCCGTTTCCAAAACATACCAGGAGGCCATAGAAACCGCTGTCAATTCCACCACAGAATCGTAGGGTTTCGCCACAAGACCCGATAATAAGGCTTAGAGGCCGATTTGTGTTTGTACGTTTGGATCGTACGTCAAACACAAAACAAATCCGAAATGAAAAATTTATCGATCCTTTTACCCCTTTTATTTCTGAATTTTAACCTGGATGGGTATCAGAACGACCGTCAGGAAGTATTGATTATTGGTACCATGCATGATGTACCTAAGATTGTAAAACACAGCTATAAACCCCTGCTCAGAATTGCCAGGCGCTATGGGCCCGATGCCATTTATGTAGAGCGGCAGAGACCAGACGATTCGCTAAGCCTGGCCAATTATGAGTCTAAGTGGTTTTTACCACTGGGCGATAGTTTGAGACGCACCTTTAAGCAGGATTGTGATCGGTTTGATCAGCTGATGGCAAGCAGCATACAGACCATGAGCCATGATGATTTCGGCTTTCTCAGAAACTACTTTGCTGTAAACAGAGATAAGGCCAACTGGTCGTACTATCAATACCTGGCTAAGTATGGTTTGAATGGGAGTAGAAAGCCTACCAGAAATGAGAACGGTGACCTGACTGCCAGGCTGGCTATTGCCATGGATATGAACCGTGTATTTGCCATGGACCATCAGCATGAAGCTAAACTCTATACTAAACTATGGCGCGAGTGTATTATTGCGAGTAGGAAAGATGGCCAGGTGAAAAGACTTACCAGGCATAATAAGCGAAGCTATAACCGGGCGATACTACCAGCCATCTTCGGGCGTCTGGGCAAGCATACCAATCGCTCTAAAACGATAAGGTCTTACGAAGTCTCCAACCGGTTTACCTTCAGGGAAACACCTTGCGAGCCCTGTGATGCCGCTGGTGCTGTTTGGGACAGACGCAATGCAGGCATGGCCAAAAACATTGGTGAACAAATGCAGGAGTTTAGCCATAAAAAAGCGGTTGTCATTGTGGGGGCGGGGCATGTGCTGGGAATCAAGGCTGCACTCGAAGCTCAGTTTCCCGAAATAAGGGTCAGGATATTAGAAGACCTGTAGTTGCCACTTATTCATCCTCAGGGTCCTGCTTCGCAGAGACTACCGAAGGGGGGGAGTGTTTATAAGCATTGGACCAGATGTGTTTGACTTCCATCCTGTTCTGTAAACAGAGGCCATCGCAAGGTGGTCTCTTTTCACCAACTGCCAGGTGAGTTATCTGCAAGAAACCCTGAGGACGGGTATATAGTCTTAGATCTGAGTTTTGCAGTACCACTGAAGGTTGAACTGCCTGTTTTCGTAGGTACAATCACCTGAATGCCTCATGAGGATGTTTTTGTTTTATTTATATTGTTTTATTTAGTTAAATTATTTCTTTTTCAATTAAATAAATAAAGCAGGTATGGCAGATAAGAAAAAGCAATCAGGGAAACCATGTTTTATTCCCTGTCAAAATGACCCTGAGGCCATATATCAGCGTCTTAAAGCCGGGAATAAGCGGTACAGAAAAGGCCGGCTGAAATGTTTGGCAAAGAAACGAGACCGTATAGAAAGCCAAAGGCCCTATGCAGTGGTGTTGAGCTGTGCTGATAGCAGGGTGATTCCTGAGCAAATTTTTGATACAGGTCCGGGTGAACTCTTTGTAGCACGGGTAGCAGGAAACATAGCCAATACCGCTACTATTGCCAGTATTGAATATGCCGTACACGTGTTAGGTACCCGGTTTATCGTTGTTTTAGGGCATGAAGCCTGTGGTGCCGTAGAAACTGCCAAAAAACACACCCGGGAACCCTTTGAACACTCAGCCCCGCTAGGGTACAACCTGGACGTACTATTGGCACAAATAAGACCTGCCATTGTCTCGGCAGGAGCCTGTGCATCAATGCGCACCCTGATCGAGGAAAATGCAAGGCTCAATGCTATACAGCTCACTGAGCGTTCTCAGATTATCGATAAAGACAAGGTGATACTCTACTATGCTTATTACACATTAGGAGGGAAGGTTGAGTTTACAGAAGTTTGTTTTAATGCTGGTAGCCCGGTCTGACCAATATATACATCATCACAAGATTGGTCAGACCGATAAAAGGGGGGGAGCAGTATTCAGAAAGCGTCTGACCCTCGAGCCTTTGCTATATCTCCTATTTGTAAACCCAGGTATCAAAAAAATCGTCCAGATTCGTACTTGTAGCTTTTTCCATAGCCAATTTGAAATCTTCTGTTTTTACGGATTTTCCAAAGTAGCGGGTGCTGTATGAGCGGATACCTTTCCAGAAAGCTTCATCACCAAGCTCTTCTCTCAAAAGGTGCAGTACATAAGCCCCTTTATAGTAAATGACATTGCGATTATCTCTTGAGGGCCTCCATTCCTTGAAAATCAGTGGTCTGTCCTTTCCTCTTTTAACCAGATCGTCATAGATGTTCTTGTATATGGCTATATCAGACTGGTACTTTTTCAGACCAAACTTATGTTCGCTGAATGCCGAAGACATGTAAACTGCAAATGCTTCATTGAGCCAGAAATGCCCGAAATCCTCACAGGTGATCATATTCCCCCACCACTGATGGGCGAGCTCATGAGAGGTCAGGTGGATTTCCGAACTATCTTTAAAAACGAAAGGGGGATAGGCTTTGGCCAAAACGGAAAGGCCGGACATCTCCTGATAATTGTCGCCAATTAATATTTGAGAGTAGGAGTCCTGAACGTATTCAAGGCCTGATTTCTGCTCAAAAAACTCCAGGATGTTTGCAGTTTCAGTAAATACTTCTTTGAGCTTATACTCATCCAGTTCAGAAGAATAGTAATGCAGTTTTACATCACCAATTTGCTCAGTTGCTTCGGTAAATGATCCGATTACAAAACCATAGGTATAAGGTGGTGTTTCGTAGTCCTGATGCCATTTATGAAGCGCCTTTTCGCCTTTATCTTCAACTCCTAATGAGCTACCACTGGCTATGGATTGCATTCCTTTGGGGAGTATGATATTGAGAAAAAAGGTCGCCCTGTCGCTTGGTTGGTTATTACAAACCATCCATTGGTCCGTAAAATAGACGGTATGTGCCTGGTTTAAATCGGGATTGAACAGAAGCCCTCTTTTCGGCTTTCCATGGTATTCAATGGTGAGTTCATGTTGGGTTTGATTTTGTGGAGAGAGCTCTATCACCAGTTTTGAACCAACTTTATTATAGGATAAAACACTCGTTCCTGATACCCCGTCAATTTCGAGATTCGAAGCATCCAGAGCTATTTTTTCAGTGCCATCTGCTACTTCAAATTGAATCAGAAGGCTAGCTTCTATGGATTGGTTTTGTATGTTCGGCTCAATAGTCAGCTTATAGCTCAGTACATCAAGTTCAGTGTCCTGAGCATAAGCAGTAATAGTCAGGAAGCAGCTCCAGAGGATTAATAAGCGTATTTTGTTAATGGGCATTTGTGACCTTATATAAAGTGTTGTCGGCCGTTGGAAGGCTATGATTTTAGAAACGATGTTATACATTCGTTTTAATAGTTATCCATATCAATTGAATGTAAATCAACGTCTGGGAAATTGAACCTTTTCATCAATTCGCTTTTTGTGAAAACTCTCTCCTTAGGGTCTAACACTTTACCCAGAAGGGATTCAATTTCGTTTAATTCCGTCAAATCAATATTGTCTATAAGCTTTTGAGTCTTGTAAATAGAATATCTCGATACGACAGAGCCAGTCTCTAACCATCCACTATTGAACCTAAGAAGACCTCTCATCTCTTCAGAAAACCTCATGAAGCTCTGGATTAACATATCAAATCGGTCAACATCTTTCAGTATTTCATTTTTTCTTTCCCAACGATTTGTTTCAAACTCGTTGTCGGCTACATACTTTTCAATATCATCTACTATTGATTGAAAATCTTTAATTGAACGGTTGTTTAAAAAATTCCGATTTTGGAAATCCTTTAGCAAATCATTTCCGATTTCAAATGCGTGCATTAAGGATTCTAGTTGCTTAAATCTATAGAATCTAGGTTCATTATATGTTAAACTTCTGGCATTCCATTCATTACAATTAGGGACCATGCTTTTGAATTCATAGAATTTGTCAAGGACGTCTGTTATGCGGAATTTGGTTTGTTTAACTATGTTTTCTCCTACGTATACACCGGAAAGCTTATTGTTGAGATCATCCCATCCAACTACTATTTTTTGGTTTTCATAAAAATAAAAAGTGGTCCCTCCTTGTTTTTCTATTGATGTGGTTGTCCCGAATCTCTTTTCTATTCTTTTCTCTCTGGTGATTTTTAAACCTTCTAACAGTTCTGGTTTAAGAAGAAATTCGACAATTTTTTTAGGCTCTTCTTCTGAAATCCTAATAACTATTCCATTGGTAATATGAAGCCAGCCTCCATAAGGTCCTTCTGATATTAATTCTGTTGGAATACTCTCTCTGGAGTGCCCTAACTTAATGCCAAGAACAGTTATTGAATTTAAGTCGAGCTCAGGATTAGTGATTTGAGATATGTCTTCGGTTAGTTCCATTCATTTAGATTAAACAACATCTTTGTATCAGAAAGTTGCTTAAAACCTTCGGAACAACCAACCCTGTTATACTGTAAACAGGACTAAATAATAGAGTCCGGTGATGGCAGTTATTCCGAAACTATATTCACTACCCATTCACAGGATTTTCTCTTAGTATATCTCTGTGTATTTCGCCAGGTAGCAGCCTGTAAACAGGAATGGTCAGCTTAAATTCCTTGCAAAGTTTGCGAATACGGCCATCAATCTGCTCAGGTGAATAACGTGAGGAGAAATGACTTAAAATCAGCTTGCCCACCTTAATCTCTGATACCATTTTGATCACATCTTCCAGCAGACTGTGTCGGTTGCCGTGGGTTTCTATTTTAGCGTCTTCGGGGCCACCCAGAAAAGTAGCTTCATGTATCAGCACTTCAGAGCCATCCCAAAGCTCATAGTTAATGGGGGTATCACCTGAGTAGCTCAGCCTGTTGGTTTTCAGCAGGTCGGTGGTAAAGTCTCTGCCATGTTCCTCAATGATCTTTTTAATCTCAAGACCTGCCAGACCGGTGAATTCCGGTTTTAGCTTTCTCCTGGTCTCAAACACCTTATAGCTAAGGCTTTTGGTATCGGGGTGACCCACCTGTATATGCTCGTTGGGAAAGGCCTGCACATACACATCACCCCGAAGGCTGATCTCTTCATACTCCTTTATGGGAGACCATATGGTGCCGGATACGTGTGGATCGAATTTCTTGCTGAAGCTTTCCAGGGCAGGAAAGGAACCACAGTCTTTGGGATAATGAATGGTGGGAGCTCCTGGTCTCGCATTCAACTGATTAAAAGCCAGCAAACCAGCCAGATGATCCCGGTCGGCATGAGAAATAAAGACATTTTTGACCTTGCGTGCCTTTTGAGTCAGCCCGCTGGCTATGCCATCACCTGCATCAAAAAGCAGTGCCAGTTCATCCACAAAAAACCAGGTGGCGAAAAGGGCTGTTGAGTATCCGTTGATGGTGAGTTTCATATATCAAAAATTATTAAGCGAGATATCTCGCGTATTATTGTGGCCGCAAAACCGGCCTAAGGTCAGCTATTGTTCTTGAGTGTGCCCACAAACTTATCTACGTTGAATTTAATATCATCCTCACCAATCTGATCAAACGGATTTTCCAGGTGCTCCTGAATGTTTTTAAGGCTTACCAAAATCATGGTGAGCAGTACGGGAGTAACATATTCAAGCCCCCAGGACATTTGCTCTGCCACAAAGGCAAAATAAGGACCGTAGATGATGGGGAGTACGAAAATGAAAAGTGAACTGAAAGCTTTGAGCGTGCGCGGGGTTCTGTACTGATAGATATGCTTGATAGACTCAAAAGAGATCATCATTTTTTGCAGGTACTGATTGATACGAGAACACTCTCCGGAAGGCAGCCCTTCCTTTCTCAGGTCGTGTTTGATGTAGAGGGAAAATTTTGAAAAGTCATTGTAAATTTTCACCTCGTTTTTGACCAGCTCCACCTGCGGGTTGGTAAAGGTATAGCGCAGGTTGCTAAAGAAGCTATGAATGATTTGGCGCATCTTATCCACATTCTCAGGCTTGGGATTCTCCAGCCAATCTCTCGAAACAAAATAAATGGCTCTCAAATAGCCCTTGATGGCCGCATATTCCCGCAGGGCCGCCTCTCTGCGTTTGTAGGCCCCACCAATAGAGAATACCACCGGAAAAACAATCGACATGGCTATCAGGGTGAGTGGAAACTCTGCCTCGAATTTATAATGGATACAGAGGGCTGTGGAAGTGACCGCCAGTGCTGCGACAACGAGTGTTTGAATATTGAGAATGAGGAGTACCTTCTTTACCGGATGTTTCATTGGCTGTAGTTCAATCCGGAATTTGTTGAAAAGGAATCGTATTCGCAAGGTTCTGACCTTGTGCAAATCTGCCGCCCGCCCATTTCCGAATGTAAAAATAGCCATCTGCTGAGGATACTTTTTTGTTATCTTTCCAGACTCAAAAAAACTAAGTACATGTATTTCAAAAAACTCAAGATCACAACCATGCTTTTGCTGTTGGTCACCACACTGGCTACAGCACAGGTACAGCCCAAGTGGGCGCGTTACCCCTCTATTTCACCTGATGGGTCGCAGATAGCCTTTGTATATAAAGGAGATTTGTATCGGGTGGCTTCCAGTGGAGGTGATGCCACACAGCTGACTTTTCACCAGGGGCACGATTATATGCCTGTATGGAGCAAAGACGGCAAACAGCTTGCCTTTGCCTCCGATCGATATGGCAACTTCGATATCTATATCATGAATGCTCAGGGAGGACCCGCCAACCGCCTTACTTTCCATAGCAATGATGAGGTGCCGTTTTCATTTTCATCAGATGACAAACATGTCATTTTTGGTGGCATGAGACAAGATCTGGCAGAGCATCGCCAATACCCTACAGGCTCTCAACCCGAGCTTTATCAGGTGCCGGTGAAGTCGGGCAGAGTGGAACAAGTCTTTACCATACCGGCCGAATATGTGCAGGTAAGTAAGAATGGTAAACAAATGATTTACCATGATAAAAAGGGTGGAGAAAACGAATTCAGAAAACACCACACTTCGGCTATCACCAGGGATATCTGGGTGTACGATAGCAAAACAGATACGCATAAAATGATCAGTTCTTTTGAAGGAGAAGACCGCAACCCGGTTTATTCTGCTGATGAAAAGACTATCTATTATCTGAGTGAGTCGAGCGGAAATTTTAATGTGCATAAAATGTCGCTGGCCAACCCTGGTCAGACAGAGCAGCTCACTACTTTGAAAAAGCACCCCGTTCGTTCGCTTAGCATCGCCAATGGCCTGATGAGCTTCTCTTATGACGGTGAGCTTTATACTATGCGCGATGGAGAAAGGCCCAGAAAAGTTACTATCAATATCACCACTCAGGCGATCAAAAACACCGATAGTTTTATCTCTATCAATGGTGGCGTTCGTGAGATGGACATCTCTCCAAACGGGAAAGAAATAGCCTTTATCGCAAGAGGAGAGGTATTTGTTACCTCTATAGATGGTTCGCTGACCAAGCGTATTACCAATACACCTGAGCAGGAACGCTTTGTAAAATGGGGTCCTGAAGGCAAGTCAGTCGTTTACTCAAGTGAGCGTGATGGCCTCTGGCACATCTTCGAAACGAAACGCCTGCGTGAGCAGGAAGAGCCTTTCTTTTTTGCTTCCACCTTGCTGGAAGAAAAAGCACTGGTGAGCAACAAGCTCGACAACTACCTGCCAGAATTTTCTCCTGATGGAAAGAAAATGGCTTTCATAGAAGGGCGAAGGACCCTGAAAATCATGGACCTGGCTTCTAAGAATACCACCACATTGCTTACAGAAAAAGACCTCTATCATATGCGTGATGGCGATAAGTATTATCGCTGGAGCCCCGATAGCAAATGGCTGTTGATAGGCTGGAGCAAAACCCTGAGTAATGGAGAGGTACTGCTGATGTCGGCTGATGCTTCGCAGCGCATTAACCTGACTGAGAGTGGATACAGCGATTATGCTCCTAAATGGGTGAATGGTGGTAAGCAAATGCTTTGGTTTAGCAACCGCAATGGATTGAAGAGCTATGCTACGAGTGGACAAACTCAGACGGATGTGTACAGCATGTTCTTTTCCAAAGATGCCTGGGATAAGTATCGCCTGAGCAAAGAAGATTACGACCTCCAAAAGGAATTGGACAAGGCGGCCAAAAAAGGCAAGAAGGAAGAAGACAAAGACAAAAAGAAAGAGGGAGAGGAGAAGAAGGCTGAAACCAAAGATCTTGTTTTTGACTGGGAAGATATGACTGATCGCAAGGCACGTCTGACGATACATTCTTCCAGCCTGGGTGATGCTGTACTGTCTAAAGACAATGAAACCCTGTACTACCTGGCACGCTTTGAACGCGGCATGAACCTATGGTCGACCAACCTGCGAACCAGGGCTACAAAAATGGTAGCCAAGCTAAACGCGGGTTTCGGCAGTCTCCGATGGGATAAGGGGCAGAAAAACCTCTATCTGCTCAGTGGCGGTCGTATTTCTAAGGTGAATACCAGCGCAGGAAGCACTAAACCAGTGGCTATCCGCGGAGAAATGAGCCTGGACACCGATGCCGAAAGAGCCTATATGTTTGACCATGTTTGGCTGCGCACCAATGCCATTTTCTACCACTCCAATTTCCATGGCATCGACTGGGATGATATGAGAAAAGAGTATGCCAAATACGTGCCTCATATTGGTAACTCGTATGAGTTCACAGAAATGATTTCTGAAATGCTGGGCGAGCTCAATGTATCGCATGCGGGTGGCCGCTACAATGGCAATATCCAGAACGGAGATGCCACTGCCTCACTGGGAATCTTTATGGATTACAGTCACTCAGGCGATGGTATCCTCATTGCTGAAGTGATCAAGGGCGGTCCGCTGGACAAGGCCAATTTAAATGTGAAAGCCGGTATGGTCATTGAGAAGATCGATGGCGAAACCATCAGCCCGAGCAGAGATGTGGCCAGCTACCTGAATCGTAAGGCCAATAAGTTTACACTGTTGGAATTATATGATCCTGCTAACAAAAAGGAGAAGCATCAGATTACTGTGAAGCCTGTGTCTCTGGGTGCCGAAAGAGGTTTGCTCTATACCCGCTGGGTAAAAATGAACGAGAAAGAAGTAGAGGCTAAAAGTGGTGGCAAGCTCGGCTATGTGCATATCCCTGGTATGGGAGACAGACAGTTTAGAACTATTTACGAAAGTATGATGGGCAAATATCTGGACAAAGAAGGGGTGATTGTGGATACACGCTTTAATGGTGGTGGAGACCTGGTGGCTGACCTGGCAATGTTCTTTACAGGAGTGCCTTTTATCACCTATGAAACGGAAGCCAAAGTAGTAGGAGGTGAACCAACCTCTCGCTGGACCAAGCCTACACTGGCCATGTTCAACGAATCGAACTACAGTGATGGACACTGCTTCTCTCAGGGCTACACCGACCTGAAAATCGGTAAGACCGTGGGAATGCCCGTGCCGGGTACCTGTAGCTTTGCCGGTTGGGAAGGACTGCCTGATGGCTCGCGCTGGGGAGTAGTACCGGTAAGTGCGAAAAATATTGATGGCAAGTGGATGGAAAACCTGCAAACTGAGCCGGAATTCAAGGTGAAAAATATGCCTGGCCAAATCGATAAAGGAATCGATCAGCAACTGGAAAAGGCTATTGAGGAGCTTTTGAAAGATGTCGGGAATTAGATTTAGTCGATAGTCGATAGTCGATAGTCGATAGATTTCAGACTTTAGATATTAGACTTTTAGAAAGCCTGTGATTGAGAGATCATGGGTTTTTTCTTTGTCCTTTTCCGGGTTTTAGTGAGATCAAATAATTATTAAACCGATTAACTTAATCGACAATCAGGGGTAATTTTCCTTTAGTTGAAGGAGATCGACTGGGTGAGTATGAGAACCGGTTAGTGAAAACTAAAAAGCTTGCTCATAAGCTTCCAGCCATCTTCGAATTTGTAGAGGGTCAGGTAGTCAGTGAACTTGAGAGTGTCGTCTTGAAAAACTTCCAGCTTCACCATGGCCGTTTGCCCCGTTACATCGATCATAGCAAATTCATAGCTGCGTTTTACTTTGGGTCTGTTGGATTTCTTTGGCCTGCTGCGCACCTCTTCCAGTCTTTTGATCCATTCAGCTTTCGAGCTCTTTCTGAACTCCCCTTGGTAGAGCACAAACATCTCAAAACCCTCGTGTAGTCCTGCGCGAATATCTTCAAGCGAACCGCCTCCATATAAAGGGTGCGCATAGGTTTGAATGATAGCTTGCTTAATGGCCTCCTTCTCTGAAGGCTCTTGGGCCATTCCGTTAGCTGACAAAAAGAGCAGGGAAAGGGAAATGATGAGGCTATTTCTGCTGAGCTGATTCATAACAGAATTTAGTTGGTCCATCGCCCGGAATTCAAGCTCTTAACACTTTTAACCTTTGATTAACATTTCAACTTTTTTCTGAAATACAGCTTAATCAATGCCTGAAAATGAGATTTATTCATAAGTATTAATCCGACCTGATTCTTATCAGAAGCAACCCGTATACTCTGATTCATCAATAAACTAGGATCGGCCTATGACGGCATTCAAAGCCTGGTTTTCTTTCCTTACATTTTCCAGCAGTTCAATGTAATCTCTCGCTTCATCAATCAGGTAGCTGAGAGAGTTAAGGACCTGCTGACTTCTGATACCTTCCCTGTCTATGATGTTATTGGTGTCAAAATCCATATAGCTTACCAGTCGCTTGTCATAATATTCTATGTGAGACTGATCATAGAGTTGCCCATTGTATACGGCTTTTTTATAAGTGAATTCATAGAGTTGAAACAGGTCCTTTTTTGTGCTGAGGTCTTTGATGAGGTCAATCTTTCCGCTCGATACGGTGGATTGAAAGGTGCTGGTAATGGGGTAAAAGGTAGGGCTCGACTGCTGTTTTGAGATGAGAGAGGACAGACTGGGCCAGTCCGGATTTTTTCCTGTCAGCATGCTTTTCATACTTTTGAAATCCTCAATTTTTTCTTTTTGACTGGCAATGATTTCATCAATACTCCTTAGATCTACGGCAAGGTCATTGATTATACTGGTTAGGTTCTCTTCTAGGGCCTGGCTGTCTTTGTAGTTGGAGGATAGGTTGTTGATCCAGAACGCGATCATAATGCCAATGATTACGATCAGTGTTTCTGTGGCAATGTATTTCCAGTTTCTTTTCATAAAACTCACTCTGAACTCTGAATAAGACGATAAATCCGAACGGATATTACCTCAAATCAACTGTGGTAATGGATTCAGCCAGATTTTACAATCGGGGACTTTGAAAAGCTTGTATCTTGATCCCGAACTTATGAAGAAAGGAAACGAAGGGGATACCTCAGCACTCTATGTTTGGAATGGCATCTGTATGTTTTGGGGAACCTCCTTTCATACCGACCCCCACCTGCATAATACACTGCAATTGGTCTTCGATATCGATAAACAGTTCAGGTTAAAAGATGCTGATACTGACTGGACGGCTTTTTCAGCAGCCATTATCAAAGACGGGCATCTGCATCAGTTGGATAGCTGTGGCAGTATCCAACTCTTTATCTACCTGGACAAAGACAGCGACTATGCGAAAAGACTCTGTGAAAAGTACCTGAGTAGCAGGGGAATTGCCGATCTGCAACAGTCAGATATCAGAAAACTCAGCACCGACTTTTTTAAAAAACTGCTGGTTCAGTCAGACTGTAAGGTACTGATGGAGGGCTGTCAGACAATTTTTAATCGACTGATAGGCAGTCGGGAGATGAGTTCAGTGGACGAGCGAATTGCCAAGGCGGTTGCCTTTATATCAGGCGCACAACATCGCCAATTCAAGGTAGCCGATGTAGCCGAGCATGTCTGCCTGTCTGAAAGTCGTTTAAGGCATCTCTTCAAAGAACAGGTGGGTCAGCCCATTCAAAATTTTATTATGTGGATGAAGGTGGTCGACTCCCTCAATATGATCTTGCAGGGAAAGCAGCTGGCACAAAGTGCTATTGATGCAGGTTTTTGGGATGGCTCTCACATGAACAGATCGTATAAGGAATTGATAGGACTGCCTCCGGGTCAGGTAAAAGCATTTGAAAAGCAACTCAGGATTGTGTCTTGTCGGGAGTCAGGGTTTTATACCCTCAAAACAGAACTGCATGAGAGCCTGAGCAGCAATAAAGCAAAACGAACCATAGAAATTTGATATGAAGAAGATTGTACTACCACTGTTATGCCTGATCTGTCTGGCCGCTTGTACCGAAGGAGGAGCCTCTGAGATGGTAAACAAATCCAAGGTGACCGAAGAAGTGGAAAGCCGCCTGGGAGCTTTTGTAACTGCACTAAACAGCGGAGATGCAACGGGACTTCTCGATTTCTACTCCAAAAAGGAGCGTTTCTATTGGGTGGAAGATGGTCAGATTACCTATCCCGACCATGCTACGCTGGCCGCTTCGCTGGAAGGTCTTTTTAGCACTCTGGAAAGTGCGGAAATGCGGGTGCTGGAGAGAAGAGTAGAGGTTTTAGCGCACAATAAGGTCAGTATTTATTCAGAGTATGAACAAGATCTGAAAATGAAGTCGGGCTTTGCCTTCAGTATCAATGGAGCCATGACGGCCCTTATGGAAAAAGAGGATGGCGTCTGGCGTTATGTCATTGGCCATAGCTCTACCAGGAAGCAGCGGGGAGGGTAACTGGTAAATTGGTCATTGGGGAATTGGTGAATAAGCGTTAGGTCAGACTCTTGAATACGCCATTAAGGAGAAACCTCACATTCAGGACGTAGGGCGCCCCCCTACAGGGGCCTGGGGTGAACGTGGGCTGGCACAAGTTCACCAAAGGTGATTTCGTTAATCTGGTGATCAGGAGATAGAGAGGGTAACGAAGACTTAGGTCAGACAGCATGTCGGACCGGCTTTGAAACCAGTCTTATGATCATTCAGGCGGACCAGTCGTCCGACCACTCAAAGTGGTCAGACAACTCGGGCGACAGACGACTTGGAGAAGAATGAGTGATGGCGACTTAAAACACAACAAGCAAAGATTTTAAACAGAAAAGATATGGATAACACACTCTCACATTTCGCGATTTTCATTGATGATATCGACAGGGCCAAGGCCTTTTATGCTAAGGTGTTTCAATGGGGCTTCGATAGTTATGGCCCGACTGATTTTGCTCAGATAAAAAGCAGCACTGGTGAAAACGGACAGCTAATAGGCGCATTGCAAGACCGCAAATACCAAATGACCGAAGAAAAGGGGATTGGTTTTGAGTGCAGCATCAGCGTTGAAGATGTAGATGCGATTGCAGCACTGGTCTCCGGCAGTGGAGGAGAAATACTGATGCCGAAAACGGAGATTCCTCATGTGGGCTCGTTGATCAAGTTCAAAGATACCGAAGGCAATATCGTCTGTGCCATGCAGTACCAGCCACATATCAGGGAGGCAATGAAGGGGTAGCTTTATGATACTTCTATGAATTCTCGGAGGTTAGTGATTATAGAGTTGTGACCTTTCCAGCCTGTTATGGTTTCATTGTTTTCCAAAAGTGCAATATCAGTCAATTCGGGTAATGGAAGTTGCATAGGCTGACTGAAATCGTAAACCCTGATTGAGTAAGGGCAAGCCCAATAGCAGCCTGTTACGGCCAATTTTTTACCATCAGGAGATAAATGAAATCTGTCCAAATAAAGTCATTTTTGTCAGGTGAAAAACCTGATAAGCGCCTTGTGGTAAGGTCGAGAACCGTTTGTCCGCCATAGAGGTCCTATGAACAAATTAGATAGTCGGTATTCTTAACTGATAGCCAGGCATGAAAGAAACTATCATCATTGCAGATGAAATGAAAAAGACGTGCTTCATGTTCTACCTCAAAAACTTCAACTTGCGTGATTTTCCAGTTGAGTTTTTCCTCCTTAGGAGCATGATAAGAAGCAAGAATCCGATACCTGGCGTCTGGTGAAAGGAACGTTTCCTGACGAGTCTTGCGGAGGGAACCTGACTCGAATAACTGCTGCAATTGATCCCTTACTTTTTTGATATAGTTCATATCTCCTTCAGGGCTGGAAAATCTGAATGGTCATCACTCATACTTCCTGATCACCTCTCCATTATCCTTACCCATCACACTTCTTACATAGGCATTGATCACCTTGGGGGTAGGCACGGGGTTATGGCCGGGGAAGTAGCTCTTATACTTTTCATAGGCATCTTCAACCATACCAAGCGAAACTACATTAAGCCGGATACCACGGGGCATCTCGAGTGCGGCTGCTTGTACAAAACTGTGAATACCTCCATTGACCATGGCGGCACTGGCCGTTTTCACTACGGGGTCGTCTGCCAGAATACCTGTAGAGAGCGTGATAGAGCCCTTGTCATTCAGATAATCCTGACCGATTCTTGCCAGGTTAACCTGCCCCATCAGCTTACTTCTCAGGCCTATATAATAGTCCTCTTCGCTCAATTCGCTAAAGGGTGCCCATTTGGCTTCTCCTGCTATACCAATGATTGCATCAAGCTTACCTGTCTGCTCAAACATGGCCTTGATGGAAGTGCTATCAGTGAGATCCACTGTTACATCACCAGCACTGCGTCCGGCTATGATGACTTCGTTTTCCTGGGCAAGATGATCTGAAACCCTTTTCCCGATGGTACCATTGCCTCCTATGATTAATATTTTCATGTTCAATTTTTTAGAGAGTTATAGAGAAAGACTACTCAAAATACTCGCGGTAACACCTTAATACTTCCTCATTTCTTTTAAAATAAGACCATTTGCCATGGCGTGTAGAAATCAGTAGCCCACACTTTTCCATCATGCTCAGGTAAGTCGAGATGGTGGATTGTGAAAGCTGAGTCTTTTCCTGAATGTAACTGGCACAAACCCCGTCATTGAAATGCTTTACCGTTTCATGAGGGGGAAAATTACTTTCCGGCTCTTTCAACCAGTTCAGAATGTTTAAGCGCACCGGATTGGAGAGTGATTTACTGATGTCTATGATATTGAGTTCATCCACAATGCAAACATATCGATAAATCTCGATATGTAGAAATGAAAGATTGAATAAAATGAGATTATGTAATAATCCTTATCCTTTGGCTACCTGCCAGGCCTCCAGTATCGCCTTTTCCCTGGCCAGAACGGTTCTGGTGTTTTGTTCGTATTTGGTTTTTCTTTCAGTATCCACCGCCTCAGAATTCCACCAGTCGTAGGTATCTTTTACCGTAGTTTTTACTTCTCGAAAGCTAAGTCCGGCCTGAATGGCGCGCTTGTTCTGCACCAGGGCAGAGGCATAGTAGTCGTCTTCGGGCATAATCCAGGGGATGATAAATGAAACCCTTTGTTCCTTAAGAAAAGCCGTGTCTTCTACCAGCACAATGTTGGACTCCACATCAAAGGCTTTGCTGGCTTTTTCAGCAAATTCCAGCACACCCTGTGGGTTTTGCGGGCCTGCTGCATTATAGGTGCCTGCTGTTTTATTTTCTGCCAGTCTGATGCACCATTCGGCTACATCGCGTACATCAATGTATTGTACGGGATCATCTGCCTTACCCGGAACGAAAATATCGCCCCCTTTTGCCAGACGCAATGGCCAGTACATAAACCGGTCGGTTCTGTCCGCAGGGCCTAGCATATAGGTGGGTCTTACTACGGTAGTGCGGTCTTCCCCAAAAGATTTGATCGCCTCCAGCTCCGATTTGGCCTTCATTACGCCAAAAGAGTCGCGCTCAGGGGCGGTACCATCTTCTTTAAGCGGGTCTTTCAGCAGCACGGGCGTATCTTCATCTACATTGGCCTCGCGATGGGGGTAATATACCCCCGTAGAAGAGATGTAGAGGTACATGCCTACCTTATCTTTGAGCAACTCAGCCGTTCTGTGGGTCCAGTCTGCCGCCCTGCCTGAGTTGTCTATCACTACATCCCATTCGCGATTTTCAAGAGCGGTGAGATTGTCCTGCCGATCACCAATAAGGCTTTCTACCTGCTCAAAGGCTTCAGTATTAACGGTAGGGATTGTTTTGCCTCTGGTAAAGGTCGTCACCTTATGGCCTCTGCTGATGGCGTAAGCCACCTGATGAGGTCCCAGAAAGCTGGTACCACCCAAAATCAGAATGCGCAATGGGGTCTTTTTACTTTCGCCTTCGGCCATGCAGGATAACAAACCTGTTCCGACCAATGGCAGGCCTATTCCCAGGGTCAGTCCTTTTTTTAAAAAATCCCTTTTTGATTCTGACTTTTTCATAGCGATACGGTTTTGTGCTGAGAGGCAATGCTGACTCCAAAACAGTCAGAAGTTAGGAAGACTTTTTGAATTCAATAAAATCTATTTGATAGTGCGGCATTGGAGTAGAACAATTGCTATTTTAGAATTCACTTTTCAGGATCAAAACATGTCTATCAACTATTCTTTCGGTTTACCTCTGAAGCACAATTATGCTGAATTTGTTTGCTACCCTAATTACTTCCTTCCTCATGAAGTCGATAGGGTGAGGGCACTGTGGGATCAGGAAAAGGCAGATGAGGCTACTTTGAGTGGAACGACCAGTGAAGACGATGAACTTAGAAAGAGTTCTGTCATCTTTATTGAAAATGAGATTGAGAACGCCTGGATTTATCAGAAGATGGCCGGCATAGCCATGCAGGTGAACAATGAACGCTTCTGGTTTGACATTTTGGGATTTCATCAAAACCTTCAACTAACAAATTACTCCGTGGGTGATCACTTTAACTGGCACCAGGATTTTGGTCGCGGTGAAATTTCGGACCGTAAAATCAGCCTTACCGTACAGCTTTCAGATCCTGATGAGTATGAGGGAGGTGACCTGGAGTTTATGATCAACCATAAGGTGGTGCAGGTGCCTAGGGAAAAGGGCACGATCATCATATTTCCCTCCTACATACTTCACAGGGTAACACCGATTACGAAAGGCAGGCGCAAGTCTATCGTAGGCTGGGTGGCAGGACCTCCGTTTCGTTAAGAGGCATCCGGTTCGATGGTAATGAAGGGCTATGCCCTGTGTTTCACCCTCAGGTGGCAATATAGCTTTTTGATCCCGGATGGATTGTTTATTCAGCGATTTTGCGATCCTTACTTAGTTGAACTGACTCTTGGCTAAGAGTTGAAGACTTGCATACTTCCCCCGAACTAAATTCACTTCCGCCTTTGTTTTTTTCCGTGCCTGATAATCTTTGTAGATGCTTATCCACCAGGCGGGAAGAACTACATACTGCCAAATTTGAATTTGTGATCGTTTGTAGTCAATGTCAGGTATTGCATTTGCTGCCGTTTTGAATTCTTCACTTTCGATACGTTCATTCACGTATCGCTTTAGTTCCAGAGAGTATCTGGCAAAGGACTCAATTTCTTCTGCTGAGTCGTTACCATGAATAATTCGTTCGGCATTGGCTAGAATATCCGTCAATTGTCGGGCTAGCAGAGTGTGAGCTTTTTCTTGATCCATGGGTTCATCTTCTTGTGGAACTTACGCATAGTATTTGACAGACAGTACCATGCGAGGTTGTTCTTTCCCGAACCAAGATTGTATTTTTTATCCATCCCGTCAAATGGGCAATGAGACTTAAAGGATAGAGTATCGTGGATAGAAACTACTTAGGCTCCAGTGTGAATACGCGTTGATGTGCCTTTCCTAAAAGCTGCTTATTTGTAATTATACGCTGTTAGAGGTTTCTTGAGATTATTCAAGTAAGATTCAAGGTGCTCTAATTTGCTGTGTTTTGGGACATACCTAATACTGACCTCTTCTAATTCTGGGTTAGAGGTCAACCATATTTGACCTTTCGCGAGTTTAAGACCAAAGTTGTTCGAGTCCATCCATCCGAATTCTCTGATATCCTTCCCCCAGGAAAAATTTACCTGATCAGTTTCTAAGAGAACTTGTGCCATCAAATTCTCATCATTTATCCGACCGATTTCAGAAGTGAATGTCGCCAGATGTTCTGTGAGGTTAATGCGTATGCGCCCTTTTTGTTTCTTGTTCCGGCTTAGTTTAAAATCAGACCGATAAACAAATCGATAGTTGTCCTCCACGCTCTTTTCATAAGCGTCATCAATACATCTTTGATCCCAATTATGCTCGTTCGCCAGTGAAGTAAGACCAGCGTACACGAGCTCTAAAATGACTTTTCTTTTAGATTGCTCGCTGAAGTTTACGAACTCTTCAATATCGATTCTTGTCTGATATGTATAGATGCTGCCAAAATGTAAATTCCCGGGTTCGGAAAAGGCTTCTTCAATTTCAATATTCACCCGATGCTTGAACATCTTCAGCCTGTTATCCAGGTGCTTCGAAAAGAGCCATAAGACTTCTCTATAAAAAGGCATTACTTCATATTTATCCACCTGTGGGTAACTAAGGTAAATCTCGAGCAAGGGATTTAGGAAGTTCATTTGGTTTTTTACCTGCAAAACGGTGATGTATGGAATTTGATCTAAAGTTCTTGAATAACCAATTTTTTGGCAGAGCTATGTATTGTCTTCAACTGATCTTGTTCTAGTAGTGGTCAATTTCTACTTAGGCTCCAGTGTAAGTACATACTGGTGTGCCTTGTCCAGATAGGAGGCTACAAGCTCTAAATCGTCAAACATATTTTCAGGAATCAATACATAGCCGCGCATAAAGGCTCCGTGAGATTTAAAGCGTGTAGTCTGATGCTCGTTCATAAACTTTTCACCGTCCTCTTTGGAGAGTCTGAAGCCCAGCTCTCCGGCTTTGTTGAGCAAGGAGAACATATGCCCGTTGGCAGAGGTGTAGGGCATGGTTTTGCCAAGGCGGGCAAGTTCAGGGCACATGGCCACTATTTTATCGAAGCGTCTAAGGTTTTCTTCCCACATGGTTATGGCTGTTTTTCTACGAATTCCTTGAAATTATTCATCCAGCGTTGAGCAGGTTTTTTATACATACCGGGAAACAGAATGGCCATGAGTCTCGGCATAAGCCAATTGATACGTGTGTACTCTATTTCCGTATCATATCGGGTACGGTTTTCACTCAGTGCTGTGAAAGTGCATTTCATGGTGTTATCCATGTGTTTGTGGTGATAATGACCTTCAAAGACCTCCGGTAGTCGGTTGCTGGTGATGGTTTCTGTGAGCTCCATCTCACCTTTGCCCATTTGATAATACATTTTAGAAATGGCTCCATCCTGTCCGGCAGTGCCACTTACCAGTTGTTTTCTTAAAAAACCTTCCTGGTATTCTCCAAGGTATTCGGGGTTGGCAAAAAATGAGGCTACTACCTCTTTTGGCTTGTCGATATCTATCGTACCTGTGAATTTCATAGTGTCTAATTTAAACTTTTTGATGGAATGTGAGGAGATGGCATCAGCCTTTGAATACCAACATCCACTGTACTTCGTATTGGTCTCTGATCATACCAAAACCACTGCTGATAGGAAATAACACCTTGCCCTCCTCCGCCATCTTATCGAAGCAGCTTTGCTGACTTTTCTGATCGGGAAAGGTGACGTACAGAGAGATATTGTTACCTGGGTTGGTTTGGTAGTCTGGGAGGTTATCCGAGGCTTTAATCACCAGACTTCCGGCCTGTAACTCTGAATTAAATATGAGGTCTGTACATTCTGCAGGAGCTTCCATGGGAGATTCACCAAAGGTTTGCATGGTGGTGATTTTTCCGTTGAAAAGTTGTCGATAGAAAGCCATGGCTTCGCGGCATTTTCCCGGAAACACCAGGTAGGGAATGGTTGGTTGCATCATCTGATCTATGTGAAAGTTTATTCGTTTGCCCTTTGTTGGGTTTATCGAATATGGACTATAGAGATTGATTTGAGGTAACAAAACCGTTTTGTTACCTCCATTTGATGTCAATGGTGTGTTATTTGGCCGAATGGTCGGAACGCAAATCGTCCAGGTATTGGGAGGGAGATTTACCAGTAGACTGTTTGAAGACCCGATAAAAGCTCACCTTGTTGTTGAAGCCTGATTCGAGACCAATGTCAATCAATTGTACCTTAAGGTCCTTCTCTTTTCCCATCATGGCCTTGGCTTCTTCCACCCGGTATTCATTGATCAGGGCTTTGAAGGATTTACCGAATTTTTGATTGATCAGGTCGGACACATATTTTTTAGGCAGGTCGAGAGATTTGGCAAAATTTTCCAGATCCAGCGAATCGCTGAGGTGCGCTTTTTCCACTTCCAGTTTTTCCCTGATTCGTTTTTCATCACTGAGCAGTCGCTGAATATTGTCGCCAACAGTAGAGCTTCTGGTGTTCAGCAGGTCTGATTTTATAAAGAAACGATAAGCTATGGATTGAATCAGAAAGGTCATGCTTAACATGCTGATGGTATTGAAAAGAGGGATTTCAATCAGTCCGGAAGGTAGTATGGCAAAGTAGATCAGGCCGAGAACCAGGGCTGCCGTGTAGAGCTTCAGAATCCTCAAATACCAACTGGCCAGCTGATTGTTTTTAACATGCTCGCAATACTTCCTCAAAGCGCGTATGGCTACCAACAGATAGGCCCCGATATTGGCGAAGAATGTCAGACTAAAGTAAAAATTGAAGTTTGTGTAATCTGGCAGCGCCATCATCGTCTCCCTCGTAAATGTAATCTTATCGGCACCTGTCATCATATAGAGAGGAATGTTCATGATCAGAATGAGTAAAAAGAAAAGAAGGTGTAGCACATGGATTTTCCTGAATTTGAACTCCGGCCTGGTAATGGCCATGGCCATAAAGAGCAAAATGGGGGGCTTGATAAAGTTAAGTGGAGTGCTGATGCCAAGCAGGTGAGGGGTATTCTCAATAAGGTTTGTTTCAAAGAGCAATCGTTCAATTAGTGTGATTCCCTCGATGATAAGGAAGAAGGCAAAGAACTTTTTGGGAAGCGTCTTCTTTGGTTGCAACAAAAAGACGGTGGCCAGAAAGATGGCCTGGAAGGCACCAAAGGCGATAAGAATATTCAGTATGAGGGGTGATTCGGTCACGGGTATTTACTTGTGACTAATATAACGAGCTTTGGGAAAATGGTAGCAGCTTGGGTTAGTGTCCTTTAGTTCAAAGATTCTTCGCAATGCTCAGAATAAAAAAGAGGGACGGTATTGGCCCGGACCTGAAGCATTACAACTTCTTTCCAATCCAGAAGCATGAAGGATCTAAAGAAGTTGTGCCATATGTTACTGTCGAGAGTTCTAAAAGGCAATTGGTCCGACCAATGTGGCCTTAGGAATAGGGGTAGATTCTTCGCGATGCGAAAAGTAATCTCTTGGATCTTCTGATGATTTCAATACTCGTCCTCATTAAATGTGAATTGTTCGGATGCCAGCTCCGGCCTTTGGTAACACCTGATTTTAGAAGAACTATGTTGGACATCAATACCCAATAAACTTGCAATGTGGAGTACTTTTTCGAGTGGGTCCTTTTTAATTGCTTTTTCTCCGGCCAGTGGTGTGCCAAGATTGGTTACTACCTCACCACCATTCATTTTGGGATCTTCCATCACATACTCTCTGATGACCTCACCTTTCTGATAGTACCTGAAATCATAAGAGCTATCGATATCTCCAACGGAGCAGGAGAAAATGTCGAATTGCTTGCTAAGCACTTTAAGTCGATCACGAATTTCAGGATCAAACCAGAGTGAGTATTGCCAATCATCCATGAGCTGCTTCCAGTGATTATCTTCTGCAATGTACAGATGGCACTTGCCAGGACTCCCTAGCGGTTTTATACTCTTGTTTTGAATCTGACTAAAGTTTTTTAACCCGAGCCTGGCCAAAATCTCATGATCGGATAAAGATGATGCCCCTTTGATAAAGATGTAGAATGGAGAGTAAAACCGATCAGGTAGTAGAGGCATGGGTTAAAAGTACTAATTGATTTACGATTTACATTTTCTTTCTGAACCTGAGATACGAAGGATCTAAAGAAGTTGAGCCTCCTGAGAGGTAGCTCACGGAACTTTGACTGTTATGGACCTGGATTCTATTGACTTAAAGGGAAAAGATTCTTCGCGATGCTCAGAATAAAAAAGAGGCGTGGCTGATGATCTGTTGGGTCGTGGGTGAATATGCTGATGATGGCGGTTGTTTTCTAAAAAAACCTGAACAAGACTGTCATTTGACACCCTCGTTCAGGTTTAAGTGTTCGTTTTATAAACAATAGAATATTAGAATCTCAGGTTTTAATGAATAATGAACTTGGCAGAAGAAACCACGTCATTCCAATCCGTTCTTCCAATACCCAGGAGACCTCTATTACGTACATAGTTGTTCAGGTCGCTGGCGATAGCTTCGCTCTGTGTGTTTATTGTCCACACTTCTCTGCTTCCTGCAAAGCCAGCATGCTCATAGATATAGAATTCAACCCAGTTTGCAGTACTACGGCATATTTTAATAGAGCTCAGAATATCGTTGAAATTTACTGTTCCTGAAAATGTAGGGAATGACAAGAAATCCACAACTACACCTCCCTGGAATGTGTGGTACATATCTACCCGAGCTCCATTTCCATTCGAATGTTCAGCGAGCTGTACCATGGGTACATTCGGGCACTGATCGAAGGCAAAAGTGGTTCCTCCACCTGTTGAACCGCCTCCGGTAGAGCCACCGCCTCCCGTGGATCCGCCTCCTCCAGCAGATCCTCCGCCTTCACCAGACCCTCCTTCTCCGGGTATTCCTCCCGCATCCTGATCGTCTGTAAATTCATTGTTACTCGTAGTGACATTCATTGCGGTTTGAACCGCCTTGTGCATATCATCAAAGTCTGAATAATACCTCACTTCGTTATTGTCGAAATTTACCCATCTGCCGTATTCTTCGTTTTGATCAAAGAATTCCTGAATTATCGTGGCATTATCACCGATAATCCTGGTCGTTTCTCCGGTAATAGGGTCTTTCTCCTCACCGTATTCATAGAGAACGTCATCGATGATGATCGATTGGGTTTCTACCAAATTGGGTTCATTCAACTCTTCTGCTTGTTCACAAGAGATGACAACCGCGATTAAGGTAAGGAAAGTCAATAGTTTTAAATGATTCATACTTTTTTGTGTTTAATAGAAAGTGGTTATAGTTATGTATTGAGTATTTATTTACAGCATTAGTCAAGACTTATGTCAGGAAATACGCTGTTGTCACAATTATAGAATAATCTGAGATACTATTGAGAAAACGATCAATTAAAAATTGATAAAAATTATGAAATGTAAAGAAACTATCATTTCTAATAAATTTTTATTAAAAAAAATTAATATGAGCAAAATTAGCATAGGGCACCACGAGCAGGCTGAGGCAATCTCTGTCGCAGATGTTATAAACCTGTGACGGTTATCGGTACCGAATTTGGCTTGTTTTAAGGTTTGAGCTTTAATGCAGAAACTCTTTGCGATAGTAAGAATGAAAAAGAGGAGTAGTTAGGGCCGACTATTCCCGTGAGACCTGCTATACGATGAATCCGATGAAGAGCTGGTGACCTGAAAGTCAATCTCATGTGCCTCCTGAGGCCCTGGGATTTCTAGCTTTGTGATCATCCTGTCCACCACGGATTCAGGTACCTTGTGTTCCCTGTTGTGGTTTTGTGAGATAAGCTGTTTGTAAGGCACCTCCAGATAAGTGATTTTTACCCTTCCGCCATAGTCGGTAAAAAGAGAGATCCACTTGCTGCGCATATCACTGGTGATATTGGTGGCGTTGAAAACAAAAGATTGCTTTACCCTCATAAACTCCTTAGCCTTCTCTTTGCCTAGCTGAATTACCTGGCCATTCTTCTTCTTGTCACGAGGGTCAATCTTATGCGCTCTGCGAATGTCGTCCAGAGATAAGACGGGAAGGTCCAGGTTTTGAGAGATATAGGTATCCTTACCACTGCCAGGCAGGGCACACATCAGGTATACATCGAACTTCAGATCGTCAAAAGGAAGGTAATCCGGGAAAGCTTCTGATTTGTTCAGGTACAGATAACGTCCATAGTCAGATTTAAAAGCCCGGGCATTGCCAAAGCACTTGTTTTCTTTACACAACTCATTGAACAGTTCAATGCGAAGCAGTATTTCTTCCTGATCATTGCAGATTCGCCCGAGGATATCGGCTTTGGCCAGCATAGACAAGTGTTCCGTATTCACAACGAGGCTTGCCCCGATTACGGCCTTGGCAGGGTTGGGCTTTTCTATGGCCCAAAGCGGAAGCCCGTGCAATCGAACCAGCTTGGCAATCTGTTCCCGAATGAGAAAGGGAGTTGGCAGGTCTTTGTAGAGCAGGGTTCTTACGGTAAACTCTCCCTTTTTGGCATGGCCGGGAGAAACGATACGCTCCAATCCATCAATTACTTCGGTGCTCGTGGTAGATCGCTTTTCTATGTCATGCGTGAGTGCCGCTGTAAACAGAATATGCTTGTCCTGTTCACTCAGCTTTTTAAATTCAGGCAACGCACATAAGGCTTCTACCACCATTTTGGTATGGGTAAAAACATCCCCTTCCGCATGCCAGATAGGGTCCTGTGGTACGCCCTTCATATCGCGAAACCATTCGAATCTTTGTTCAAGGGCCGTCCAGTTAACGGGCTTACCGGGTTGGTATAATGGGAACTGCCAGCTCATGACTTGCTTATAAATTCATAACCGAACCAGTTGTACTTTGAATAGTCGATCAAGGAAGCTGGTTTCCAGGTTTTGGTCCAATGCACATCCGTTTTAACATGCGAAGCTCTTACCAGCTTAAACAGGTTGTTGAACTCATTACCTGCAACGGGTAATGTGCCACTGGTCGTTTCAAAGTCTTCTTTATTGCGAATAACGAAGCCCTCGGAGCAGGCTTTGTCAGTCAAAGGGTCATAACCACCCAGCAGGCCGGGAGTTTCCACGCTTTCTTGCCAGGGCATGCCCAGGTTATGGGTCAGCCACTTTTCGAGTACCTGATTTTCATCCTTATCTGTGGTAAAGAAGTCGGCTAGTGGAGTAGTGATTTCAATTTCAGGCACGGTAGGGAAGTCCAGCATAGCCGCATAAAATTTTACCTCTTCCCAAGAGAGCCAGCGATCGCCCTCGCGTACAGCAAATACATAGAAATAGGATTCAAGCTTTTTATAGGCAATGGAATGTATGCCGTACATGTTCTCGCCAAAAATCTCCAGTTCTTTCAGATCGTTTTTAATCAGCTGCCAGCGCTCCCTCATGGGTTTATCCCAGGGGTGTACCGAGGGCTGGGTATGAGAGCGGGCAAAGACTCCGCCTTTGTTGAAGCAATTATTCTGACCGTCTAGCTTTTCAGTGAGTACCAGGCCGGGCATTTCGGCAAAGGCCTGCATATAACCATTGGGCATAAACCGGTCGTCAGAGGTAGTTCCGAGACTAATCTGTGCATGTAGGCTTCTGCAATATTTCCTTGACTCACTCACTGTAATTTTTGATCATCCCTAAGTATACAATTGTCTTGCCAAATACCTGTAGTAGGTTCGGTTATTTGTTGGAAATTGGGTGAAACTATCTGATTCCTAGGACACCCACAGGTTGGTTGCTTGTGCAATTTTCCAACCTTTACCTACTTTTTCTGCGAAGACAATGTATCCTTCACCGCATTCTGAATTACATAGGAATGAATAATAAAAACAGGCTCTGGTCTTATTCTCGCTGAAGAAAATATGAGAGAATCTGGAAACGCCTATAGTGCTTTGTTTTTGAAGTCTGACAGCTTTAGAAGCATTTACTATTTCATATTCTTTGATTTGATTCAATTCAGACGGCTCAAATGATTTTGGTGCAGAGTCGTCAGTAGTGAGTTTCATAACCAGCGGTCTCCATATAGTATCAACCTCAAAGAACATTTGAAAATCACCGGTATTCATCGTCCTGGAATACAAATCCTTAATGGAAGAGTCGGCCAAAGCCGAAGTAAACGAATCATAAATAAATAAAGTACGAGCACCATGGCTATACTTAAGTGGAGCTATATCAGAGTATTCGCTTAGAAGTTCAGGGAGAATATCATTAAGAATATCTATTTCAAGCTCACTTTGGGAGGTCTGACATGAAACCAGAAGCGCGAATACCAGAGCAAGAAGGTTTGATACTTTAGTCTTCAAGTTTGGTATACTTTAAAGTGTTGAACTTCGATGTCAAAGTCAATTGATCCTCTTCCAGTTGAACCGTCATCTCCCGCTGACCATAAGTGTCGGTAAAATGAATGTTGAATTGACCAGCCTTTAGTTTGAGTCTGGGTATTGATTGGCAAGTAGAAAAAGTATACCATTCTCCATCTTTCATGGAATCCTCACGCATAGTGCCTCTTCGGTAATCTGATAAATCAAGTTCCATAACCTTAATAATCCCCGTTTCAGGCGGACTAATCAATGTGTCAGGGGTGATAAATTCATTCATACCCCATTTGCCAGTAAGTAGCTCTGCCATATTCACAAGAGAATCACTCTGTGATTGAGAATACGTCATCTGGCCATAGCAGATGAAGCTGCCGGATAGGAACATTAGGATGAGAAATAAGGACCTTTTCAAAACTCGAAACGATGTATAACTAATTATTAAGTTATGAAATTTCAGGCGTTAACCTATTGTGAAGGAATAGATTCTTCACTGCGTTCAGAATGGAAAAGAAGAGTGGCGGTTGATGAGGGTGATTATTTCAGTCTGTTTCGAGGGTACTACAGCTTCCTTCTAATTCTGAGGAACGAAGGATCTAAAGAAGCCATTACAAAGACCAGTTTTGTGCTATCTTATATATTTGTCCAATTGTCCTTTGGACCTCTCAGATTGGTTTAAACATTGACGAAAATATCATTACTTTGATCTTATGTCCATCGGTAAAAACGTGCTCAAATACAGGAAAGAATCCGGGCTGAGTCAGGTTGAACTGGCTGAGCAAACGATGCTGTCGCTGCGGACCATTCAGCGGATTGAGAATGACAAGAACAGACCTCGTGGTTATACCATCAAGGTGATTGCCGAAGTACTGAAGGTAGAGACTACCGAGCTAACAGAAGAACAAGCGGTGAACCCACGAATGCTGGCCAAAAGAATCGAGTCTATCAATCTGTCGGTGTTGCTTTTTGTAATCGTCCCCTTTGGTAATCTCATCTTCCCCATAGTGCTGTGGAACAGATATTCCTATCATGAACTGGCAGACAGAGTAGGGCGGGCAGTAATCAATTTCCAGATTACCTGGTCACTGATAAGCTATTTCCTGCTGGCCATTTCTCCCTTTCTGGCTAGAGCTTTGAACACCACCTTTCCAATCATTTTTGCAGTGCTGACTGCTGCTTATGTGATCAATATTTCCGTAGTTATCAGAACTGCCAGGCGGATTAAATCGAAACACTACGAGGTTTCGAAGTGGGCCTTAGAGCTACTCTAGGCTCGTTCTGGCAAATGTCGTTGAAATGTCGCCCCTGATTTCTTCGGGGATAACTTTGCGAATACTAGTTTCCCGGGTTAGAAATTCAGAATGTTTATGAAAGTGGTTTTAAGTAGTCTGCGCTACGCAGGAGTAGTGCTGTTTGCTGTATGTTTTACCTGGGGTATCCATGAACTGACGCATTGGTTTGTAGCCATTGCTTTGGGCTATGATGCAGTAATGACTTTGAATACGGTCTATCTGCAAAGTGGAGAATATCAACAGGATTGGCACTGGATTTTAGTCAGCGCAGTCGGGCCCCTGATTACCATTGGACAAGCTTGCCTGGTTTATCGGTGGCTCATCAAGAAAGGCTGGAATCCCAATCTGTATCCCTTTCTTTTACTCACACTCTATACCCGACTGTTGGCTGGAGTTATGAACCTCTTCAATCTCAACGATGAAGGCAGAATCAGCCACTTTCTGGGAATAGGAGATTTTACGCTCTCCATAGTGGTTTCTGCTTTCCTGGGAGTATTGGTTTATAAAGTCTCAAAGCAGCATAAGCCCGGCTGGAGGTAT
Organism: Roseivirga sp.; assembly: GCA_021404565.1. Taxonomy (GTDB): domain Bacteria; phylum Bacteroidota; class Bacteroidia; order Cytophagales; family Cyclobacteriaceae; genus Roseivirga. The sequence goes on from JAAWWF010000008.1 coordinate 186,942, forward strand.
CAACTGTTTACCATTATACTGATTATGATCTTCAGCTCCATCCTGATTTTGGGTGATCAGGCACTGGATATTGTCCTATTGCCTTTGTGATTTTGAACTCGACTTTCTCAGCCGTTTAGGAGGGGGGCTAAACCGAAAACAGCGCGAAATACAAGATGGTTGGCCTGGGATAGGGTGGCCCTGTGCGGCAAAAACCTGTCTTGGATTTGGTGTTTTCGGAAATGCTTTTTTCGTTCCTTTTTGGCCTATCAAAAAGGAACAAGATTAGAGGAGAAACCTAAGTGATAATGGGTGTGATAAAAGATGACTTTTACCCAATATCAGACAGAAGTAACTCTGAAAGAGTACTCTTTTTGACCCTTGACAACCACCAGTTTAAGGTACTACAAAGAATTTTTTTAAGATTTATTCAACACTTCAAATCAAAGCTGAACAGCGTTTGATTCCACTTTTTCCTGATTTCTGTTTCCTGAGTACTGCTTCCTGCGGACTCTTGAACTTGCACATTCCAAATTAATTTTCTAGCATTGCATATATATACAGTATATACACTATGAACTGTATAAACAATTAGAGCCTGGAACTGGATATGTAAGTTCTTAGTCCTCTGTTTGTTGCACAGTTTGGATACCTGGAAAAGATGAAGATAATCATATCAAATGCCTCCTCAGAGCCCATATATGAGCAAATCGGCAGACAGATTAAGGCCCAGATTATTTCCGGTGAGCTAAAGGAGGGCGATGGACTGCCTTCCATTCGAAAGCTGGCCAAAGAGCTTCATATCAGTGTGATTACCACCAAACGCGCCTATGAAGAGCTGGAAAAAGAGGGCTTTATCGATACCGTAGGAGGCAAGGGTACTTTCGTGGCGATTCAGAATAAAGAACTGCTGAGAGAGAAGCGAATGAAGTCAGTAGAAGATATGATGGCAGATACGGTTACAGAGGCCAAAAAGCTCGATATCTCCTATGAAGAGCTCAATGAAATGCTGTCCATTCTTTATGACAGCAGTGAAGATTAAGGTAAAAGAAACAAGTATGATCAATACATTAGAAATATCAAACCTTGCCAAGGACTATGGCGATTTCAGGCTGGAGGATGTGTCCTTTAACCTGCCTCAGGGCTATATCATGGGCTTAATTGGTCCGAATGGAGCGGGGAAAACGACTATTATAAAGATCATCATGAATCTGGTGATGAAGCAGCAGGGACAGGTAAAGCTCTTTGGAAAGGACCATCAGGAATACGAGGTGGCGGTCAAAAAGAGAATAGGTTTTGTATATGATACACCTAACTACTATCAGCATCTGAATTTGAGACAGCTGAAAAATGTAGTGGCTCCCTTTTATGAAAACTGGGATGAAGCTGTCTTCAATGGACTTGTCAACCATTTTAATCTGCCTTTGAAGAAGACCCTTAAAAAATTCTCTAAGGGCATGGCCATGAAGGCTTCGATCGCCATAGCCATGTCTCATCACGCGGATTTCCTGATTATGGATGAGCCTACTTCAGGACTTGATCCGGTAATCAGAAGAGAGGTACTCGATTTTTTCAGAGAGTTTATGCAGCATGAGGATAAGTCCATTCTGTTCTCTTCCCATATCACCACTGATATTGAGCAGGTAGCTGATTATATCACCTATGTGCAGGATGGGCGTGTGATATTTTCCAAGACCAAAGATGAGGTTTTCGAGGATTATGCCCTGGTAAAAGGAGGTAATGACTTGCTGGATGAAGACACTAAAAGCGCCCTTTTGGGGGTGAGATCTGGTGCCTACGGTTTTGAGGGACTTACACATAATGTAAAAGGGGCCAGGGCTGTATTTGGCGATAGTGCCATCTACGACCCCGCCTCGTTAGAAGATATCATGTTTTTTACCGGTATGAAGACCAGGAAGGTACTGTGATGTTGTTCAGATTAGTGGCAAAAGATTTTCGTGCCAATGGACTTTATCTGGCTATCAGCCTGGGCATTCTCTTTGTGCTAAATGCAATACTGTCGTTTGGTGTATTGGGCTCAGAGAGTGGCCCTGTAAGTGCTGGAGGAGACGCAAAGTTGACGGTGGCCATCCCTATGTTTTTCCTGGTATCGGTGTTGGGGTCTAAAGTTGCTTCATTGCTCTTTTTGAAAATCGATGACATGTCTGATAGCAATACTTTCTTTGCAAGCCTTCCGGTGAAGCGCAAGGAGTTGGTCAAGGCTCGGTATATCTCTTCAGCCATACTGGCCTGTGTAGCACTGGTGGTACTATTACTGGCCACGCTGCCGGCTTATTTTATATATGGAGCCAGCTACTCTGAAACGTTCAGTCTACTTCACTATCCTGCTTTCTGGTGCATTTTCCTTCTGTTTATCTGGTTTTCCAATAGTATTTCTTTTCCCTTTTACTTTCGGTTCGGACTGGCCAGGGGGGTGTTTACGGTAGTCATTATTCAGGTGTTATTGGCTACTGCCATGGTGATCATATTGCTGGACCCGGATGTCCGGGAAGGTATTTTGGATTTTGCCGAAGGAGCACTTGACTGGATTAACACTATCCACATCGCTTTGCTGGGGTTGGGGAGTCTGGGAATAACACTACTCCTGATGTTGGGGTCTGCAATGCTGTCTGTTAAATTCTATAAAGTGAGAGATTTATGAGTTACAATATGATTTTCAAGCTGATGGTCCGAGACCTGAGCGTTTACCGACTAAGCTTTCTCCTCATTTCCTTCTTAATGCTGGCGGTAGGGATGGTGACCATTTTTATCAATACCAATACGGTGGGCATGTTTACCAGTAGCGGTAGCTCTATATCTACGGTGGTTATGGCGGCTTACATGTCTGAGTTGAAAACCAGATCGACATGGATTCACACAGCCAGCTTACCGATTACCAAAAAGGCCATGGTCACGGCTCGCTTTCTCACTTCAGTTCTCATTTGTGCACTCAATTTGCTGCTATGGTTCCTCGCATTCAACCTCTTATCGGGCAGTGCAACGCCTGCTATTGGTGCTGAGGTTATACTCTTTACCTGGGTTCAGGTCTTGTTTCAACTGGCCCTTTACTTCTTTGTTTTTTACCGTTTTAATATGATTGTTGTGATGGGCGTTTATCTGCTACCTACCGTTTTATGGGCTGTCTTTTCACCCAAAGCGACCCCTATGAGTGATTTGGTGATCGGTAACTTTCAGGTCTTTCTTATCTGGATACTGGTGAGCCTGGGCTTGTTTATCGCTTCTTACTTCTCAGCCATTTCATACCTGAAGAAGAAGGATCTTTAATCTTTTGTCTGGTAAGCTTTCCCAGGCATTGTCTTGGAAGCAGAAGTCGGGATTTTACGCTGGGCTGGTGTTATTGACCAATAAAAGGCCCGGTTTTAGCCGAGCCTTTTGTTTTGGATCACTTTCTTTATCAGTTTGTCCAGACACCCGTGGCTGCTGTTTCAACAGCATATTGGGCAAAACTTTTTGCTTTTCTGCCCAGTACCTGCTCCACACCCTTGGTCGTACCGGAGTTACGTCCGTCCAGCACGTAGGTGAAGAGGTAGTTGATGAGCCAGCGGTAATCCTCGGGTACTCCGTGCTCTTCGAGCATAGCGGCATATTCTTCCAGGCTAATGGGGTGTAACTGAATTTCCCTGCCGGTTGCCCGGGATATTTCGTTTACCACATCGTGGAAGGTTAATAGGTCAGGACCTGTGAGCTCATGTACCTTGCCGGTATGACCCGCTTCGGTAAGCGCAGCCACTACCACATCGGCAATATCATCTACATCTACATAAGGTACCCTGGTTTCTGTCCTGGGGACAGCCAGATGGCCTGAGAGAATTGGTTCTATAAAGAAGCTTTCACTAAAGTTCTGACTAAACCAATCGCAGCGGACCACGGTCCAGTCGATGCCGGAGCTCATAACGATCTCTTCACAGCGTTGAGCCTCTGCCTCACCTCTTCCTGAAAGAATTACGAGCTGTTGTACACCTGCAGCTACCGCTTCTTTGGTAAAGGCTGTGATGGCCTCCAGGGCTGCCGGTACTGCCAGGTCAGGCTGGAAGGTGATATAGACTTTGCTAATCCCCTTGAGTACATCGGCCCATCCCTGGGGATCATGCCAGTCGAATGCCGGAGAGGCGCTACGTGATCCTAAGCGTACATTTTTACCCATGCTGGTCAGTCTGTCTGCTACTCTGCGACCGGTCTTACCGGTGGCTCCTAATACGAGAATTTGTTCTTGTTTCATTGTTTGTTGTTTTAACTCCGATAGCGATCGGAGCAGGTTTTTGAATTATGATAATGAAGGGTGTTTCCCTTTGTTTATTGAGTTTTTAGTCTAGATGAATGTGGTGTTTACCTGAGCGGGATTGCGAATAGCCAGGAGTAAGAGCACAAATGAAATGACCGAGAAGACGGTTCTGACATTGTGAAGTCTGTTCCATTTGAGCTCATAGGCCTGTCGGGTTGCTTTCAGTTCTGAAGCTCCCAACTTGTTAAGTTCTATCAGGTCCAGGGCTTCGTTGAGTGGTACATTGCCAGCTGCAGTCACTCCTACTGTGCCTGCCAGATATACAATAAGCGCGGCCAGGGTGAAGAAAAAGGAGGGACCTATATCTGCTTTAAATTCCAGGTATGAGCTCCAAAGCATTAGTAAGAGTGCCCCGAAAAAGATGGCAAAGAACCCCGGATTCAAGATCGCCCGGTTGATCTGCTGCATGGCTTCCAAATAGCTTTGGTCGGCCATTCGTTTAGTGCCTGGAATAACGGAAACGGACCAGGCGTAAAAGAGCCCGGCAGACAAGCCGGTACTTAAAAGTGCGAGTAAGGAGATGGTTGTTTTCATGATGATTTTGAGTTTTGAGGAAGTTGCAGGCGAACAGCGGTCCTGTTCCTTGTCAATGTTTGATTTTAAGTTTCCAGTAGAGCCAAATCACCAGGATGTTCTCCGCTACGAGGATGTAGAGAAGCGGATAGGTGAAGAACTCGTAATGATTTCTGTCGTGAAGGGGAATTTCTATTAAGGGTACCGTGATGATCGCATCGAGGGCCATGGCTACCGCCATCATGATCAGGGCAATACTCAGCCCGTGTCCCCCAGCGCCTTTTTTGTAGTAATAGGCAGTACCCTGCCAGGCCATGGGTATGATGACCACACCAATCAGCAAGCCCTGAATCGACTCCGAATCCCGGATGCCGGGTATAAAGTTGAAAATGGCGAAAAGGCTGAAAATACCGAGCCATACCAGGCTACCTGCTGTAATTGCTCTTTTGATGTTCATATCTGTTTTTTGTTTTTGATATGACAAAGGTGTGGCCTGCCCTGCTGAATGATTTGTCGGAAAGGGATTCCGATTTGTTCAGAAAGGATTAGTTGGAAAAGAGAGCCTGGTGCCCACGGTTTGACCAATGTCTACAGAAGCACAAGATTGGTCTGACCGGTTGTCTGCCTTGGCCAGTCAACGGTCTCAGCGCAGCAGGACCCTGAGCATGGTGGAGAGGAGGAGCTTTGCCCTCCTGATCCCTAATTTCTGATAACTAATAACCGACATACCGATTACCTGATCACTTCACTGGGTCGGAAGCCGAATTTTTTGGTAAAGGCATTGGAGAAAGAGCTGAGACTTTCATAGCCAACCCCCCAGGCAGCTTCCTGAATTGTGGTGTCACCATTGCGTAAAAGCTGATGAGCTTTGTTGAGCCGCTCGTTTTGCAGATGCTTGAAAACAGGCACGCCAAAAAGCTCTTTAAAGTTCTTTTTAAGCTTATAGCTGTTGAGGCCTATGAGTTTAGAGAGCTCTGTCAGAGAGGGCGGTGTAACCAGGTTGTTGGTAAGGATTTCCCTGGCCTCGTATAGTTTTTCTCTATCCGGATTTTTGCGTTCCAGGGTGTTTTTATCTGCGAGACCGGCAAAGAAGTGGGAGAGGAGCTCTGTCACCTGACTTCGCAGAAACATCATGCGCGTGGTCCCCTGGTAAGTAGTGTTGAAAATCTTATCCACCGCCTCCTGCATTTCCGGGGTCATATAAAAACCCGGGCCACCTACGACAGGAGCCAGAGGTTTAATAAGCCGGCCCAAATGCTCCTGAAAGATTTCCTGCTCCAGCTTTGGTAGTTTCTGCAGGTTTTTCAGTGTAGAGACAATGCAAACACATTGAAGTGGCTGCTCAGGCGATACGGTATGCTCAAACTGTGTTTTCGCATCTCCATAAAAGGATATGGCCATGCCTTTGGTGTTGTGAAGCTCGTGGCTGTAGTCGTCCATGCAAATGTTAAGCCGCACCTCTCCTGAGCCGTAGAAGGCCATCCCCAAAACGCTGTCTTCAAATCCACATGTTTCAACAATGGTTTGTTCGGCTGTAGACTGCTCTATCAGCACAATAAAGTTGTTGATTTCGAGGATGTCCCGGGTCATAGTTAATCAGTTGGAGTATATGCAGTAACCTTTTCCAGATGCGTATTACGATTGCTTACTCCTAATGGTTCGTAATCTTCCTCACCTCTGCATCAAGTCCTGTCATCTGCCAATGCCCCAGTGAAATAGGGATATTGCCAATGGCGTTAAGTCTGTCAAAGAAGTCCTTGCTTTTAAACACCTCTCCTTTCGCCTCCTGGACCCTGGCGAATTCAGCCATGGCATTTTTCAGAAGATACTTTCCTGTGATATAGCTGCTGCCATATCCCGGCTGGCGCAAGTATAAATGCTGCTCAAAAATCAGTAACTCTTTTTCGGTCTTCATCCAGCCACGAGGAGTGTATTCTGAATGTATGCCACCAGCTTCTTCCATGGTCATTTCATTGGCATGTGCATAGAGAGAACCCAAGCCACGGGCGGCCCTTTGTGCGATCATAATCAGTACGATTTCTCTGGCACGTGGAGAATCCTCATACAGGCCGGCATGCATAAACATTTCTTCCACAGCCGTGGCGGTACCCTCATTACGGGAATCGAAGATATTATACAACAAGGGCTTTCTTCGTACTTCGCTGGCATGAGGTTCAAGGTCCATGCGGGCAAGTTCAAACCAGTGGTAAAAATGAGAGTAGAGAGGGCGTGGATCGTAATGCTCTCCGATCAGGAAGAAATTGCGTTGCTCCTTGGGTACATAAGCTCCCAGGTGCTCCCTCAGGGCTGGCTCCCAGTAATCTTTTACCGTCACAATGTCCTGCTTGTCTAAAAAGTCTATCAGGCTGCGAGCGGCTTTCTCGGCCATGGCATTGTACGCCTCCGGTGAGTCAGCATCTTTGAGTTCCGGTAGATTCCTGTTTCTATGCTCTTCAAGTTTTAGATCAGACCAGGCACTAGCCAGCTCACTCTTGAGCAACATTACCTCATCTTCCCAGGTCATCGGTACCAGGTGTACATTTTGCATATACCAGGTATAGTTTTCTTTACCAATACCGGAAGGACCGGTTTTCGTTTTGGCTTCGTCCTCCAGCCAACTCACCAAATCGTCTGTAGAACTTATCGCTGATTGAATGGCCGATTCCAGGTCACTTTGTCCTTTAATACCTTCCCGGTCCAGCAGGCCTTTCAGGTTCTGGCTTTGGCTTCTGATATCGCGAATGCCCGTAATCCATAGCTCCCTGGCATTTCCGGTAAGGTTCAGTTTTGCCTGGCTGTTCAGGGCAGGGATGACTTTTAAATCTCCCAGTAGCTTTTGTTTAGCCTCAGCACTGAGAGGGAAATCATAAGTCCAGATTTCAGTAGTACCATGATGTGTGGGTCCTTCATGTGCGGGTACATCACTTCGATACATCCAGAGTGATTTGTAAAAGGCCGGATCACGCACCCAGGGTTTGAGAATGCGGTGGTTAAAATCGTAACCATTCATCTCAGCCCAGATGACATGCCAGTCTACCTGATGCTTGGTGCTCCAGCCAGTGGTGTCAATGTCCATCAGTTTGGCCTGAAGCTTCTTGAATTCCGGCCAGCGTTGGTCAAAGGTGGCGGCTGTATAGTCTGGAGCACCTTCTCTTAGAGGAGGTGTTTCAAAGCTGCGCCATTCCCGGTAAATGCTTACCAGCTCAGGGTTATTGTCTGAAGTTTGCGTTTGGGCCGGCTGACAGCTAAGCATCAAACACAGGGCAAAGTGGAAAAGAGAGTAACGGAGGAATTTCATTGGTTGATTCGGTTTATCAGAACAAGATAAAGAAAATGATGAGGAGAGTTTACCTAAAGCTGCGATAAGCGGAAGCTTATTATTGCACTTCATTTCTCAAAACCTCCAGTGGAGGCTTATTGATAACGCTCCTGCTGTTGATCAGTCCAATGGATATAGTGATCAGGGTGATTGATACACTGATGATAAGGGTGGGCAATAACGTAGGGTAGAAGGTAGCCTCAAAATAAAAGTAGGCAAGGCCCAGGCTGGCCAGTATGCCTAAAAATATACCAGAGATTGAGGCCAGGCCACCCAGAAACAAGTATTCCAGGGCATTGATGCTAAAGATTTGCCGCTTGCTGGCTCCCATGGTGCGGAGCAAAACGCTTTCTTTGATTCGCTGAAACCGGGAGAGAATAACCGAACTGATAAGTACCAGCAGGCCGGTGAGTATGCTGAGTACTCCCATAAAACGAATAACAAAGGACACTTTCTTCATGATGCCGTTCAGTGTCTCCAGCATAATATCGAAGCTCACAACGGATACACCAGGATGGTTCTTTACTATTGCTTTCTGTAGGTCTACCCTTGGCTCAAGCCCTCCTGTTTTTGTCAGTAATACATGAAATTTGGGTGCCTGCTCCAGCACTCCGGTAGGAAAAAAAGCATGGAATTTACTGTTTACCCGATCGTTATTTACCAGGCGCCTGCTGCCTAATATGGTGGTAATGGGTATACCCTGCACATCCCAGATAAGGGTATCTCCCAGGTTCAGCTCAAGAATGGCGGAATGAATCACTTCCATACTGACCAAAATCGCATCTTCATTCACTCCCATAAGCCAGGGAGGTCTTTCTTCGGGCATATGAAGTACACCATCCAAAAGCTTTTCTTTTTCTGTAAGGCTGTCGCGGTAAGTAACGTGCCATTCCGGGTTGATTTGGTCAAAAGGATCCTTCTCTTCCAGGTCAGGAACCATGCCATTGATGGATTTCAGGCGCATGGTGACCACTGGTACATTATGTGTGATTACCATATTTCTATCCTTTACCAAGGTTTCCACCTCTTCAAGCTGGTGGTCCTGAATATCAAAAATCATCAGGTCAGGGAGGTCATTGTTCATTTGAACTTCCAGCTTATTAACCAGCAGGGCCTGAATAAAAAACAGGATGGTAATAAGGGAAGCAGCTAGACCCAAAGAGGAAATCAGCACAAGTGTTTGATTGTTGGGGCGATACAAATTGGCCATTCCCTGACGCCATTCATATTTCCATTTGGAGGGGAAAAAGCGCCTGACCATCCACATACTGCCTTTGGCTGTCGCTATGAGCAGGCTAAAGGAGATCACCACATAGGAGGTGAAGATCAGACTGTCCAGCCACCTGCCTGTTTGAATAAAGCTGAAGCCGATAATAAAGATGCAGATGACCGAATAAATGATGAGTTGATTTTTATCAATCCTTTTACCCTTATGCTGACCCAGGCCCCTGAGTGTAATCAGGGGAGATATTTTCCGGAGAGTAATAAGGGATGCCAGTGCGAAAAGAACGGTGAAGATGACACCGGTGAGTATGCCTATAAGAATGGAAGACCATGATATACTAAGGCTGACTTCAATGGGTAGAAAATCGGCAAAGACGGTTGGTAGAATGGATTGTATCAGCACCCCGGCCAGTGCTCCGATCAGCGAGCCTAAAAATCCTAAAATGCTGATTTGAACAAGAAATATCACGAAAGTGTCTTTACTGGTAACACCGAGGCATCTCAGTATGGCCACCGATCTGGCTTTTTCTTTGGTATAGATGTTTACGGCACTGGCCACCCCGATGCTGCCTAAAAGCAGGGCGATAAAGGCAATAAGATTCAGGTAGTCTGTGGTGTAATCAAAGTGACCACTCACCCATTCTCTTTGTGTTTCGGCAGTGGCTTTGGGAGTTCTGCCGAGCGTTCCTCGGCTGCCCGGGCCAAGGGTGATCCAGCGATCCCAGTCAAAATCTTCGGGAAGCGAAGTAAACTTATAGAAATGATTGTACTCCACCTGACTGCCAAACCCGATGAGGCGGGTACTATCCAGATAGGCCATGGGAATATAGACGATGGGATTTGGCAATATATCTGTCAAGGGTGCGGAAGGCGTTCTGACAAGTGCTCCTTCAATCGTGAAAGTCATTTCACCAATTCTTACAGAATCTCCTGCAACTAAGTCGTATTGAAGTAACACTGCCTGATCTACCAGGGCTTTGGGTGGACCATCACGAAAGGTAGATGCTGCGGTTATTGGCTTTGTCTGGATACTTCCATAGTAAGGGAATTCACCTTCCAATGATTTTACGCTTACCAGTCGGCTGTCCTGTGACTTTGGGAAAAATGCCATTGATTGGAAGATTGCCTCGCGTGATAGCTTGTGAGGCATGGAGTCGAGTACCGGAAAGGTTAATGCAGCTTCCTTGCTAAAAAGTTTCAGGTCTGCTCCCAAAAGTTCTTTGCTCTTGTTCGCTATATCCTTCTGCAGGTTGATGCTGCCGGAATTGATGGATACCAGAGCTGCAATGCCTATAATGATGGATAACATAAAAAGCGCCAGCCGTGACTTGCTTCTGCGCGCATCTCTTAAGGCCATTTTAAATATCCACGACCATGTAGTGTGGCTAACCGGTACACTTATTATTCTATCCATTATGCACAGGTGGCCATTGTGTGGTGTTGGGCTTTGATTTGTTTTGGTCTGGTTTTACGGTTAGCCCGTTATGCGGTTTGCGAATGTGAACTAAAATATCGTTTTGCTCTTTACTGTCAAAGGAAAGCACCAGGCTCTTTCTCCCGTGTGGTGGAGAATTGATGGAACTCTGCCAGTCAGTCAAAAGAGGATGTCGCAATATGCTGATCTGGGTGTCGGCTTACTCTCTATTCTGCTCCCTAATTAACCAATTACCACTTTAGAGGCTTTCCTTATATCGGGCCACCATGGCTTCCTGCGACTCAGGTGGCACATCATCATTCAGCTGGTCTTTGAGCATTTGCCCAATGGTCGGGAGTTCTGAACGTTCTATTTGAGAGCTGGCCGACCAAAGCTCCGAACGCATCAGTGCTTTGGCACAATGAAGAAATACCTCTTCAATTTCTATAATCAGACAGGTTTTCGGTCTATGTCTTTGGTCAGTAAACAGGTCAATAATAGACGCTTCGGTGGTGAGATAAGCAGTGCCGTTAAGTCTCAGTGTTTCATCCATACCCGGAATAAGAAAGAGCAAACCCGCCCGGCCAGTATCCACAATGTTGCGAAAGCTGTCCAGGCGGTTGTTGCCCTTGCCATCAGGAATGGCAATGGTTTTTTCGTCCAGCACTTTTACAAAACCCGGACTTCCACCTCTGGGGGAGGCATCTACCTGCCCAGTAGAATTGAAGCTAGACAAGACGAGAAAGGGAGATTTACCGATGAAATTAATGCAGTGTTTCTCCAGTGCCTCAAGTACTTTGTCTTTGGCTCTGCCCCGGGCTGTTCCATATAAGTCTACCAGTTGATCTGTGTTCTCAATCCTCATATCAGGAAGTTGGAGAATCGACTGCCTAAAATCAAAGCCGGATGGGAAAAGGGCAGGGGTCCGGTTGAGCGGTAAAGTCCAGGCCAGTGGTCAGACCACTTTGAGTGGTCCAACCGTTAAGTGCTATTTAACCTTCTTCAACTCCTCAGCGACTGCCCCATTTTCTTTAACCACCATTTTGATCACTTTACCGGCAGCATCTGTTACAAAACTAAAGGTGATCGGGCGTTCCTTGATAAAGAAGGTATCAACTGTTTGAGGGTATAAAGTAAAACCAAACTGGGTAGCCTTTAGCTCCAGGTTAGGGGCTGCCACGGAGATTTCCACAGTGCCTGTTTGGTCGCCTTGAAAAGTGCCGGCAAACAAAGCGAGTGCTTCGGCCGAGATCTGAATCTCTTCTTTTGTGTTTTCGTAAGGCACAGGCTGATGGTCGTAGCTGAGTACTCGCGTCATCTTCCAAACATTGTTTTCAAATTTCCAGACATGCGTAAACCTGGCCGATTCTTCGGGGTATTCGTCCTGACCGGTTTTGTTGCGGAAAAACGTGTGCTCTCCGGTAATGATGGCGCCATAATTATCGAGCGGGTAGACCTTAACAGTTCCGGCCTTTGCCTCTCTTCTTAATCTGGAACCGGGCTCTCCGCACAGGCCTGTATTTAATACCTCTTTGAGTACTGTTTTGGAGTCAGTTAAGCCCCCTTTATCATGATAGAATTCTAAGTCGTCTACAAAGAAACCGGCCATTTCATCTATCTGGCAGCCGTTGTAGGCTTTCCAGAATAGGGCGTCCTGCTCCAGTATGGTTTGACTTAGTTGATCACTCTGTGCAGTGGCTCGTTGGTTTGATACTGTGAGTATGGTGAGCATAAAGATGCTGATTCCCAATGTGCGGATTGGGGTGAATATTGTTTTCATGTTTTTGGTTTTTTACCCCTTGGGAGGTAACGTGATGATTGTGTCTGATCCAATTCGTGAGTCTAATTCGTCCGACCACTCTGAGTGGTCAGACGATTGGTTTAGACGATTGGAATTCGGGCGATTAGATAAATGGATTTTTTACTCGTTTCTTAGGCTTTTTGATGGGTTGATCCGTGCAGCTTTGAGGGTTTGTAGCCCCACTGTGAGCCAGGCGATAAAGAGTGCGGCCATACCTGCTCCTACGAAGTACCAGATGTTCAGGTCTATCTTATAGGCAAAACCATCCAGCCAGCTTTTGATGAGGTAATAGCTTACCGGCATGGCAATGATGATAGAAAGCCCCACCATGCGATTAAATTCACCTGACAAAAGCTGCACGATACTACCTGTAGTTGCTCCCAATGCCTTGCGAATGCCAATTTCCTTGCCTTTTCTTTCTGCGGTAAAGGCAGCGAGACCGAAAAGCCCCAGGCAGGATATGATAATGGCCGCTCCCGCGAAGAAGCGCGAGATCACAGAAATCCTCTGCTCAGCGGCATATTGCGAGGCGTAATCCTGATCTAAAAACCTGTAGTCGAAGGTGAAACCTTCATTGTACGAGGTATAAAAGGAGGTGAGTCGATCCAGAACTTCCTTTTCTTGTCCGGCAGCCATACGCACAACCATATCGGTGAGAAACTCCTCATTAAGCCTGATAAACAGTGGGCTGATCACTTCATGCAGGGACTGAGCATGGAAATCTTTCACGACTCCAATAATCTGCACCTTATTACCCCATAGCGATACAGATTTTCCTACGGGGTCTTCAATGCCCATGGTTTTGATAGCCGTTTCATTGAAGATAATTTTTGCTCCGTAGTCGGTTTCTTTGTTAGGATCAAAATCCCTGCCTTCGAGCAATTCCATTCCCAATGTCTCAATAAATTTGCCCCCTACGGTCATGTTAGAAAACCTCACCTCCACATCGGGTTCCTTACCCTGCCAGGATACTCCGGTAGTAAAGCCACCTTCACTCACAATTGGATGTGAGGTGGCGGCTACGCTCAAAATCCCCGGAATGTTTTCAACCCGGGTCATAAAGGAACGCAAATTTGCATTGACCTTGCCTTCATTTTTAAACATCAATACGTTGTCTTTTTCGTAGCCGAGATTAGTGGTTTGTACATACTCGATTTGCTTGTAAACCACCACTACACCTACTATCAGGGTTACTGAGAGGGCAAACTGGAAAACCACCAGGCCCTTTCTGGCCCAAAGCTCGCCTACTGAGCTGCGGATTCTGCCTTTCAGAATTTCTACAGGTTTGAAACCAGAGAGGTACAAGGCAGGATAGCTACCCGCTACCAGCCCTGTGGTGATAATGATTGTCACAATGACGGAAATAAGGTTTTGATCAAAGGAAAGGGCTATGTGCTTGTCAGTGAGGTTATTGAACTGAGGTAGTAAGAGCCAGACCAGACCAATAGCCAGTAGGGCGGAAAAGGTGGTAAGTAGCAGTGATTCTTCCAGGTATTGGAAGATCAGGTGTGCTCGTCTGGCACCAATGGCCTTTTTGACCCCAATTTCTTTGGTCCGTCTGGTGGCCTTAGCTGTAGAGAGGTTCATGAAATTGATGCTCGCGATCAGCAGGATAAAGACGGCTATGATCGAAAAGAGTCTGACGTACTCAATACGACCCCCTGACTGCACACCATTTTCATATTTTCCATACAGATACTTGTCAGAGTAGGGACGCAGAAATACGTTGACATTAGAACCGTTGGCACGTTCTTTAACAAAGGGGCCAAGCTTGGCATTCAATGCGGTTACATCGGTGTTTTCTTCCAGTACTACCCAGGCCACGGCATTGTAATTGCCCCAGTGAGCACCATCGCCCACCATTCCTTTGAAAACATCAAACGACATGACGAAGTCAAACTGATCCGTTGACTGCGCAGGTACATCGGCAAAAACCCCAGTGATAAGGTAGTTTTGGCTGAAATTAAGCAAAGACCAATCTATGGTTTTGCCTACTGCGGCTTCCGTTGACCCGAAGAGGTTGACTGCCAGAGATTCTGAAACAACAATGCTCTCCTTTTTAGTAAGCACTTGATCGCGATTGCCGTGAATCAGGGGATATGAAAACACATTGAAGTATTCCTTTCCGACAAATTTACCTTCTGCCTTGATTGTCTTTTCTTCATAGGTCAGCGGCATTTGACCAAACCATTCTTTTGGTGTACCGGGAAGGCCCACCTTGATCTCTGGTACTTCAGCTTCCAGTGTCTCTGCCAGCAGAATTTGAGTCCATTCTTCAGTGCGCAGCAGGCCAGACTCTTCATGGTTGAGCATTACCTGGTAGAGTTGACCATCGAGCGTATGGAATTTATCCATACTCTTTTCATCGCTCACCCAGAGGTAAATAAAGAGTGCACAGGCCAGGCCGCTGGTGAGCCCTGTCAGGTTGATGAAGAAGGCATTTTTATGCCTGGCAAAACTGCGCAGACTTATCAATAAGTTGTGTTTAAACATGTCGTAGTAATTGAGTTTTTGAGTTCCTTTAAATGCTCGGATAATACCTGGCCGAAATAGCTGCAAGACATCTTTTGCCATTAACCACCTAGCTTTTCTATGTCCCTTTTTATTCACCCTGATCTCGAATCTTTCCACAAGATCTCCCTCAATATCTTCCACCATGCGAGGGTCGCAGAAGAGACGGAAGAGCCGGATTAGAAACTGTGGAGGCGTTATGGGGTTGTTTAATTTCATTTATGACACCTGATCTATTCGCTCCTAAGTGTTGTGGCAGGATTTGTTAATACCGACTTAAGCGATTGAAAACCTATGACAATCAGCGATATGAACATTGCGGATAACCCGGCTACCAAAAAGGTGAACACTGGAATATCAATGCGATAGGAGAAGCCGTCCAGCCAATTGTCCATCATTACCCAAACAATGGGGGTCATAATGACAAAGGAGACCAGGATGATAACCAGAAAATTCCTGGATAGCATTCCAATGAGTTGAGCTACTGTAGCCCCGAGTACCTTACGAATCCCAATCTCTTTTCTTCTTAGCTGTGTGGAGTGGGCTACCAGGCCGAGAAGACCGATAATGGCAATCGTTGCAGTCAATCCTGAGAAAAGACTGAAGACTTCTTTGGTTTGAGTTTCACCCTGGTAAAGATCGTTGTACTCATCGTTCAGAAAGAAATAACTGAGTGGGGCATTGGAGAACTGACCCCAAAGATCTTCAACATGTTCCATGGTATTTTGAATGCCATCTCCTTCAATGCGTATCGATATATATCGGCTGCCAAACGACTGAGGGGAGAAGCTTGGCAAAATTGCCAATGGCTCCATTTCATAATGGAGTGATTTGTGATGAAAATTTTCCATTACTCCCACCACTGTATGTGTAAAACCGGTATTCCCAAACAGGTCAATTTTTTTACCAATAGGATTCTTCCATCCCAGGTTTTCAGCAAGTGCCTGATTAATAATCATAGATGATGAATCAGCCCCGAATTGAGTTGAAAAAAAACGTCCCTCTTTCATTTGAACTGCGTAAGTGCTCAGGAAATCTTCGTCTGCAAAGAGGAAGTCCATGACCATGATTTCGCGATCCTGCGGCTTGAATTGCACATTTGCGAAACGCCTGGTGGGTACGGATAATGAGGCTGTAGAGGAAATCACTTCAGGGCTCTTCGCCAGCTCGGTTTTGAAAGTCTCATAGGAGGTGTTCAGTAAATAGGTGTTTTCCAACACCAATACACCGTCTTTTTCAAAGCCCAATTGCTTGTTTTGAATATAGTCAAGCTGCTGAGAGATGATCAGGGACCCCGTGATAATGCCAATAGAGACAATGAACTGAAAAGCAATCAATCCGTTTCTGAACAGGTTCTTTTTACCACTTTCGGTTATTGCTCCCTTGACAGCCCTTACGGGGGTAAAGCGAGTGAGATACAGGGCAGGATAAATACCCGCAACTGTGCCGATAAGGAACGAGAATACCACCAGACCTGGTAGTAATGTGCCTAAGCCTAATTGAGTCGGGTCTATACTGATTTTAGCAAATGATTCGAAGTAAGGTAGCGACAAGAGGACAATTCCAGCCGCCAGTATGATGGCAATAAAGCAATAAACCTGGCTTTCGATCAGGTGCTGCAGAATCAACTGAGGCCTTCTGGAGCCTATGACTTTCCGGATACCCATTTCCTTGAAACGACTTGAAGCACGAGCAACCGTAAGGTTGATAAAATTAACGCAGGCCATGATGAGAATCAGGCTGGCGGTTATCAGGAATATATAGACGTAGGTGATGTTTCCATTGGCCCCTAATTCACCCGATATATTGGAACGTAAATGGATATCCGTCAATGGCTGTAAAAAAGACCACCATTCATTACCATCTTCAAAAGCCCGGGCAGGAAGGTTTTTCTCGTACAATTGCGGAAGTTTGGCCTCCACCTCCTGAGGGTTTGTACCTTCTTCAATCAAAACATAGGTGAAGTAACCATTGTTCCACCAGTTGGCTGTTTTGGAGGAGGGAATATTTTCATTGGACATGAGAAAGTCAAAGTGGAAATGCGACTGATCAGGTAGGTCTTCCACCACTCCGGCAATCTGAATGGATGTTGGACTGCCGCTGAAGCTGGTGGTGAGCGACCTGCCCAGAATGTCTTTATCGCGCCAGTTCTCTCCAAAATAACGGATGGCCATACTCTCTGTGAGGACGATCTGGTTTATGACTGAAAGTGGCTCTTTGCCCTTTCCCAAAAGCAGCTTGAGTGTGAATACATCAAAAATGCTCGCATCAACGAAATAGCCTTTATTCTCGAGATAACTTTGACCGGCATTGGAGTCTGAGGTGAGCTGAAATGTAATATTCCCTACTTTTTGTAATCGTACGGCACTCTTTACTTCAGGGAAAACGCTCTGCATTTCTGACGCCAGCATGCTCGTAGTGTAGGTCTGATGAAACTCGGAATCCTGCATTTTGCCATGCAACCCTACACGATAGATGTTTTCCGAGTTCTTATGAAAGCGGTCATAGCCGGTTTCATGTTTGACATAGAACAGCATGAGAAGCGTGGCAGCTACTCCTATGGCCAATCCTGAGATATTGATGGCTGAATGGCTTTTGTGTCGCCACAGGTTTCTGTAAGCAACCTTGAAGTAATTTTTGAACATGTCGTATTGGTTAAGTTTTTGAGTTCTTTTAAAGCTTCGGATAATGCCCGGCCTGAAAAGCAGGAGCACATCTTTTGCCATTAACCACCTGGCTTTTCTATGTCCCTTTTTATTCGCCCTGATCTCGAATCTTTCCACAAGATCTCCCTCAATATCTTCCACCATGCGAGGGTCGCAGAAGAGACGGAAGAGCCGGATCAGAAACTGTGGAGGCGTTATGGGGTTGTTTGAATTCAATGATTTGGCGTTAGCGGTATTGTTTTATTGAGTGAGTCCAAGTCTGGGGAATTGCTTTCGGACAAATGCGAATATCTCCTCAGGTAGTTTATTCAGATCCGATTTCTGATCTAAGCACACCGACAGGTGACCTTCTTCTGTGGCTTTTACCAGCTGATAAAAATTGCCGTAGCCTATGATCAGATGGTTGAGTCCTCCGCAATCAATATTCCCTCTTTGACCTGCGAGCATCAGGAGGCTTGGGTTGACAAGTAACTCTTCGTAACGGTCTGTTTCAGAAGCCGAGGCTCCTGCAGTCACATCATCTTTTTGCCTGTAGATAAGGTCTCCTGCATGATAAACTGCCACATACCGGATGTTCGGTGAAAAGTCCAGCAAAGCCTCGATGATTTGTTGGCTATTCATTTCTAAGTCCGTTTACCGGCTTCATTACTGCAGCCTTGAGCGATTGGTAGCTTACCGTGAGTACCGCGATGCCAATGGCAGTGATGGCGGCAATGGCAAAAATATCCCAGGAGAGGGTCGTCTTGTATTGAAATTCATTGAGCCAGTCACGCATGACATACCATGCAATGGGCATCGCAATGAAAAGGGCTATCAATACCGGTTTCAGGAAATTGAAACCCAAAGACCGGAGCACGTGATTCATCGAGGCGCCTAACACAAGGCGAATACTGATTTCTTTGTTGCGCTGCTCTACCATAAATACGGAGAGGGCAAATAGTCCCAGGCAAGCTACAAATACTGCGAAAATGGCAAAGCTGGTAAAGATGTTTCCGGTGCGGGATACATCATCGTACATGCGGGCAAAGCGTTCATCCAGAAAATCATAGGCAATGGGTTGCTCTGGTGCCACCTTGTCCCAGGTATCGTTGATAGAGGCCATGACGGTAGCAATCTCGTCCGTATTTACCTTTACAGACATGGTGCGATTGCTATTTCCCAATACAATACCGAGACCTTCGATTTCGCCTTTCAGAGATTCGTAGTGAAAATTTTCAATTACGCCAACGATGGTCCAGACCTGAGAATTGTCAGAGCTGTTCGTGATTTTCTTACCTATAGGGTCGGTGATTCCGAGCTCTTTGATCATTTGCTGGTTGACCACAATGGCACTGGAATCCGTGGCCATTTCTGTAGAAAAATCACGCCCTTCCAGGAGCTTGATCCCTAGGGTTGAAACATAGTCATAGTCAACTCTCCAGATTTCAGCACCCAGTCCCTGGTCCATTTGTGTCCGGCCATCTTTCCAAAAGAGATTACCATTTCTGTAAGTACCGGCAACGGGTAGATAGCTACTGACCGTCACATTCTCTACACCGGGCAGCTGTAGCAAGGCGTTCTTAAGGGCGGGTACCCTATCACCCAGGGTATTGGTGCCTGAAAGTGTTACCACCTGCTCTTTGTCAAAGCCGATTTCCGTATTCATGATATAGTTCATCTGCCGACTTACCACCAGGGTGGCAATGATGAGGGCCACGGAAGTAGTGAACTGAAATACCACCAAAACTCCTCTCAGACCTGATTTTTTAGCCCCGAGACTTACAGAGCCTTTCAGCACCTGTATGGGTTTGAAAGAGGAGAGATAAAAGGCCGGATAGATACCTGCCATGGTGCCGATCAAAAGAGAAGCCAGTGCAAGTCCTGGTACAAACCACCATTCGGATAAGGGCAGTACGAGCGTTTTATCTGCCATAATATTGAAGTAGGGGAGCAGTAGAGAAGTGAGCAAAACTCCGAGTACGAAGGAGAGTATGCTAAACATCACCGACTCAATCAGGAATTGTATGATCAGGTCATGCTTTTGAGAACCGATTGCCTTTCTAAGCCCTACTTCCATAGCCCGGTTAGTAGACTTGGCGGTAGAAAGGTTAATGAAGTTCACTACTGCGATTAAAAGAATAAGGCCGGCAATTGCTCCGAAGAGCCAAACGAATTTGATATTCCCATGCTCAAAGGGATCACTGATACCTTCTGGATACAGGTGGATGTCAGCTACCGGTTGTAGCTCGTATTTCATTTTGTCTACAAACTCCTGAGCGTTCACGTTGCCTCTGGCTTGTTGAAGTGGTAGCACGTATTTGGTCGCCATTTCGTGAAGTTTGGCTTCCAGGGCTTCGGGGCTTGCTTTTTCGCTAAGTCGGATATAGGTGGGGTAATTATTGGCGCCCCAGTTACCTTGCTCACCATTATAAAATTCGACAGCGGTAAGACTTACCAGAAAGTCATATTGAAAATGAGATCTGTGGATGGGTTGATCCATGACCCCGGTTACTTTCAAAGGGTTTGATGCATTTTCATTTAAAATCATCAGCTGCCCGATCGGGTTTTCACCTGGGAAGAACTTATCAGCTTTGCTTTTTGAAAGCACAATAGTGTTGGCCTCCTGCAATGCTGAGTGATCTCCCATCAGCATAGGAGTTTCAAAGAGTTCAAGAATGGTAGGATCAGCATAGATGAAATTGTCCTCATTCGAGTTTTGAGGACTTTCTGCCTTTCTAAGCTGATTATTACCACCACCAATTACCGTAGGGGTAATTCTGCCTACCATTTCTACCTCCGGGTAGTCGGCCAAAAGGGCCTGGGCAGTAGGGGCAGGCATCCACGCCATTTTAAACTCATTGCCGTAGTATACCGTCTGAGCAATACGGTAAAAGCGATCATTGTTTTCGTAATGCTGATCGTAGCTGAGCTCATCTTTTATATAGAGTGCTATGAGCAGACAGGCTGCAATGCCAAGAGCAAAGCCTCCGATTTTCACAGAGGAATACATCTTCTGCTTGAGCAGGTTCCTCCGGGCCGTTTTGAAATAATTCTTGTACATACCTAAACTGTTGCGTTTTTGAGATTCTTTAAAAAACCGGATGAGGCCTGGCCTGAAAAGCTGGGCTACATCCTTGATGAAAAGCCATTTGGCCTTTCGTTGACCTTTTTTATGAAGCCGGATTTCAAAACGCTCCAACAGGTCTCCTTCCAGGCCCTCGACTATGTCGGGGTCGCAGAACCACCTGAACAGGCGGAGAAAGAGGGCTGAAGGCCTTACATCGTTATCCGGACTCATGTTTATTAAGCTAAATCAGGTATAGCATCCCACAATCCCAGTCTTTGATCTTTTGACTGTCTTAGCACTTCCTTCCCTAAATTGGTGACCTTGAAGTAGCGCTTGCGTTTGCCGCCCCGCATTTTGGTAGCTTCGCCCATTTCTGATTCGAGGTAGCCCTTTGTTTCCAGGCGCTTTAATACTGTTTGTAAAGAGCCTATGCTTACCGATCGATTAAGTCGAGTTTCCATTTCCTCGATGATTGCAACTCCGTAGGCTTCTCCATGCAGAATGGCCACGGTGAGCATCACGATTTCTTCGAACTCTCCCAAGTGATGTTTACCCATGATTTTTATATTTACCTTAAACGTAGTTATTATAGAGACTGCTTCCAAGTTAAAAAGTTGCATTTTTACCTTAATTGTAGTTTTAATAAATGCAACCAGAGGAAGATTCTAAGAGTAAATCGTTGAATACAGAGGGATAGAGCCGATTTAGGTGCTGATCCTAAATCTTCTTTTTTGTAAAGATGTACATCCAGATAACTCGCGATGCTCTGAAGTTGGGGAAGAGCAAAACGACCAGTACCAGGGTAATGATGAGCATAATCATATCAACAGAGAGGTCCACTCCAATGGTCCAGATGATAAAATATACGGCCATGGCCTGGGCGATGGTCAGTCCGTAGCTGATAAACATGGCACCAAAGAAGTAGCCGGGCTCACGCTCAAACTTATACTCACATACGGGGCAGGTGGTGTTCATCTCGGGGCCTTTGAGCTTTAGAATATTACCACCAGAGGCAAATACTGAGCCCTTTTCACAATTCGGACATTTTGATTTCACGATGGGGCCTAGTCTGAGCATAACACCTTGTTTTTGTTGAAAACAAAGGTACTTGATGAGTTAATACACAGCTACCATGAATGACTTCAATAGTAGGATAATTCGGACATTTGATGCAGATTTGAGTATGGTTGATATCCCTGTTTTACATCTGGATGATTTTCTGCTCAGGCAGGGAAGGGGAGTCTATGTGAACAGGCTTAAAGATCACCTGGTACAGCATCACAACAAAATATCTGTTCCCCACAGACACGATTTCTATCTGACCGTATTTTTTACTTCAGGTGAGGGGATTCATGAGATTGACTTTGTCCGCCATGTGGTGAGGCCGGGGCACTGTTATGCCTTAAACCCTGGCCAGATACATCATTGGAAGCTTTCTGAAGATACCGATGGCTTCGTTTTCTTTCATTCTGCCGATTTCAGCCAGACGGCCAGCCTGGAGGGGGGAGGTTTTGAAGCTGAGAATTTTCCTTTTTTCTATTCCCGTCAGAATAGTTCGGAAATCGGGTTGAGTTCAGAAAAACAGACGTTGCTCAAGCCCTGGTTTGAAGTATTGCTTCAGGAGAGCAAGCATAACGAACCAAGAAAACTTTCAAAGCAACATGCACTGATCACGCTTATCTATATAGAGTTACAACGCGCTTATGATCCAGTGGGAGTGAAGGTAAGTGAGAGTGGCTATGGTAGCTTGCTAAAGGCTTTTGAATCGGAGGTAGACCAGCACTTTAAGGATATCAAGTCGCCTGCTCAATATGCAGAACGCCTGCATATTACCCCAAAACACCTGAACAGGGTGAGTAATGAGATTTTGGGTAAGACTGCCACTCAGATCATTGCCGACAGGGTGATACTGGAGGCGAAAAGGTTATTGGCCAGCCGCAAGTATGCTGTATCTCAGGTAGCTGATGAGCTCGGCTATGAAGACTATTCTTACTTTTCAAGGCTTTTTAAGAAACATCAGGGCCTGAGCCCAAGGCAGTTTTACGAAGACTATGTATTGCCGAAAGAGGGATGAAATCAGCCCTTGTTTCTTTTACAGAGCTCAGTTTTTATAGCC
This sequence comes from Roseivirga sp., assembly GCA_021404565.1. GTDB lineage: Bacteria > Bacteroidota > Bacteroidia > Cytophagales > Cyclobacteriaceae > Roseivirga. Next base: position 209,834 of record JAAWWF010000008.1, read on the forward strand.
GCAGCCTTTTGACTGTAGTAGACTGTGAATGGAGTAAGGATGGCAACGAATCCGGCAAAACCTCCTTGTGTTTCGCCTAATATGAGAAGCGTAATAATGGTTAGCATAATCAGGATCATAGAGCCTAAAAAAATGCCGCTGTTAAGGTTAGCTCTTCTTAATTTTTCTTTCAACAATTCAGTTGAAATCGCTGTATAGTTTTCTTTTTTCATCTCATAATGGTTACGGTACCTTTTTGGCTATGGTTTTCACCGAAAAGGTCGGTATAGCTGATTCTCCAGTAATAGGTAGATGCCGGAGCTGGTTCATCACTGGGTAAGTGGCCATTCCATTCAATATTCAGGTTTTGTGTGGTGTAGATGTTCTCTCCCCATCTGTTATAAATTACCGTTCGCATGCTGGTGATTCCTGAAATTCTGATAGGGATAAACAAGTCGTTCTTCTGATCTCCATTTGGCGTAAAGGCGTTTGGCATTTCCAGTATGGCTTCACAGTTGTCTAGCAGTATGGTAACAGTATGACTGGTGACACACTGGTCAATCGTAAGCGTCACGCTATAAGTGCCTGCATCGGTTGCAGTAAAAGTGGAACCTGTGGAGCCGTCCTGCCACAGAAAATCGGCAGCAGGGTCAAAGGCATCGAGAATGATCTCTTCACCCGGGCAAATCATCAGGTCAGTAGTAAGTTCCACAACGGGAGCCTCTTGCAGGGTCACCTCAAAAGTCTCGCGAATCACACATTCTCCCAGGGTAATATCCACAGTATAAGTGCCGTTCTCATTGATCTCAATTTCAGGGGTGCTGGCTCCCGTGCTCCAGTCAAATGCCTGTGCATCTGCGGCCAGAAAGGCATTCAGGTTGATGCTTTCGTTTTCACAAAGCACCAACTCGTGCACTTCGGGAGCATTAACTTCTTCTATGACCAGATTGTCTACCAGAACATGCCCGAAATTAAGGTCAGGTCCCGTGAATCGCCCTTCAAGCCAGATGGCATTCAGGTCCTGATCGGGAGTGAAGTAGCTTACATATCTTCTCCAGTCTTCATGGTTAATGTTATCATATTCGACTATTATTTCATCGCGACTGCATAGTGAAGTACCGCCACTGACCTGAATGTTTATCGGGCCTGTGAACTGGGTAATGCCTACGGCTGTTCCAAAGGTAGGCTCAATCGACATATACATTTCTACACGGTAACACTTACCTGCCTCCAGGGGATTGTTAAGTACCTGGGCCAATTCTTCACAGGTTTCTGAAGTTGCCGGGTTTGCAGTATAGTTAGAGCCCCGACAGACCATATCGATGTAGGTATCACCATGCTGTGGGGGTTTGGTTACTCCCCAGGTTCCGGGCTGAATGTCTACAGTGCTACTGGCCAGGCAACTGATCCAGTTGTCAGGTGTTCGGGTACCCGGTATACCTTCCAGAGAACCATTGGTAAGTATTTGTCCAAAGCCGGGTATGGCAATAAGGAGCAAAAAGAGTAAAATGAACAATTGACGAAACACTATCTAAATCTATGCAAACATAGGCAGCCCTCAAACTAAGATGTGTCGATTATATCTGCTGAGTAACAAAATCAGGCTATTTTACCACTGATTGAAGAAAGCCCCTGGCGATCATATTCAGGGCGGGCTTTCCCTGAATGCCAAAGGAGTTGTTGTTGCCATCGCTGGTGCCGCGCGATTGCCATTGCCAGACATGCACACCGGCAAACCACTTTTCTTTCCATACAGTGTTGAAAAAGGACTGATAGCAGAGCGCTTGGGTCTTTTTGGAGATTTTACGGTAAAAACGGTTTTGAAAGTTGTTCCATTCCCAGGGGGCTATCCCGGCATTAGGGGTGCTTTTATAACCCAGTTCCGTAAACAGAATGGGTTTGTCAAAGCGTTCGTGAAGGTCCGCCAGTTTTTGGAAATGTGATCTCCATCCCTTTTCCAGCTCTTTCAATTTGGGGTATCTCCTTTTAGCAATTGGGAAATAGGCTTGAACGCCTATGAAATCGAGCTCATCCCAGAAGGGAAAGTCTTCAAGCGAGGCATCCCAGTTTGCCCCGTAGGTGAGCTTTCCCGAATATACCGAGCGAACCTTGCGAATGAGTAATCGCCAGCGCTCTGGTTTTTGCATTACAGGAGTCTTAAGTTCTGTGCCAATGCAGAAAAGTTCGATTCCCAGCTCTTCTGCCATCCGGGCATAAGCCAGCATCAGGTTTTCATAGCTGGTAAACCACTTTTTCCAATCTTCTTCCGATTTCATTTCAATATTTGAGCGCCATACGCCTCCGCTGGTATTGCTCAGCCAGATATGCGGCTTCAGCATGATTTTAAATTGATATTGATCTGCGAGCTTCTTAATTCTTCTCAGGTTTCTGAAGTGGGGAATCGAATCATTTCTCTGGAAATTAACCCGGATAGTCGGCTGATCGTATTCTTCTTGCGAGATGTAGGGTACTAGTGTGATCCACTCAAAGTTGTTGGTCTTCAGAATCTCCAGGTCCAGGCTGTCCTGTAGCAAATCGAATACATGGATACCTCTTTGCTTCTGGTCGATGAGGTGTAGGTTTCGGGAAGTGCCGGTTTGGTTTTCGATCGTATGGTCCCACTGGTAATCAAAGCTTTCATTCAGACGATAGCCATCTATAAGTTGTAGTGTACCCCAAATGATTAAGGTAGGGGTAATTAGCTTAAGGCCAACGCCTTTGATAAGTCCCGGAAGTCTCTTCCTTTTATAATCCCGGGTCAATGACCGGGCCAGGACAAAAGCAAGGTAGGGTAGCAAAGCCAGAAAATAAGCAGCCGTAAAGCGGGTGAGGGCTGCTGAGAGCTGAAGCCACAGACTGAAATCGCTTCCATTTCCAAAATCATTGAAAATTACCAGAAGGTATAGCCCCAGGAGGATCAGCACCACGGTGGCTGCATACCACAGACCCAGGGTTTTCAGTTCTTTGACAACTCCTTTCTTATTCACCACAGGATAAACATAAGCCTATTTCTGAAGACTCAACAAGGTGAATGAGGGTAATTGGGAAAATTCAATCTATCAGGGGATCCACTTAATGTCTTTGAAGTCAGGTTTCCTTTTTTCGAGGAAGGCATTGCGCCCCTCCTTGGCTTCATCTGTCATATAGGCCAGTCGGGTAGCTTCACCTGCAAATACCTGCTGACCTACCATACCATCGTCCGTCAGGTTGAAAGCAAACTTGAGCATTTTGATAGAGGTAGGGGATTTTGCCAAAACCTCCTGTGCCCACTGATAGGCCTCGTCTTCCAGTTCTGCATGAGGAATCACTGCGTTGACCATTCCCATCTCAAAGGCATCCTGTGCGGAGTAATTGCGGCCCAGGAAGAATATCTCCCTGGCTCGTTTTTGCCCCACCATTTTGGCTAGATAGGCGGAGCCATAACCTCCGTCAAAGCTGGTAACATCAGCATCCGTTTGTTTGAATATGGCGTGTTCCTTACTGGCCAGGGTAAGGTCGCATACGGTATGTAAGCTGTGTCCACCTCCTACAGCCCAGCCTGGTACCACTGCTATCACCACCTTGGGCATAAAGCGGATCAGGCGCTGTACTTCCAGAATGTTGAGTCTGGGCATACCGTCATCATCTACATAGCCCTGATGACCTCTGGCGTTTTGGTCACCGCCTGAGCAGAAGGCCCAGCCCCCGTCTTTGGCAGAAGGTCCCTCGCCTGAAAGCAAGACTACTCCAATGTTGGTATCTTCCCGAGCATCGTGGAAGGCCTGATACAATTCACCCACCGTTTTGGGTCTGAATGCGTTGCGTACTTCCGGCCTGTTAAAGGCTATGCGGGCTACGCCTCCACACTTTTTGTAGGTAATGTCTTCGTACTCTTTTACGGTGGTCCAATTGATCTCGCTCATAACTCAAACTTTGTGGAGCGAAAATAGGGGATAAAGGTTTTGGGACGAAATAAAGGATTTGATTTTCTTTTTTCCAAGGAAGGTGTCCCTTCAAGGGACACCTTCCATAAATTCTGTTTTTTTAAAGAAAATAGTGATCCAGCTCACGGCCTTCTGAGCCATAATTCTGATGCATTTGCACAAATGTATCGTTACCTCCAAACCATTCAATTACTTCTTTTCTTTCCAACTCTGTTGGATCATCGTTTAGGTGGACTAGGTAGGAGGAGTGTGGGTAGCAGGAAACGTCTTCTACAAAACCATGTTTTACAGCATTGTTATGGATGTACATGATAAGGGTGGTTAGGTAGGTATTGTCTTTTACTTGAATTCTGAGAAAGGGTTCTTCGAATAACCGTCCAGTGCGATGGTAGGTGGTATTGATAGTGACGGAATAGCTTTTAAAAAAACTATTGAAGGCTTTACTGATCAGCGCCTCAATCGGCATGACGTCTGTTTTCTTTACTTTACCAAGGTAATGCTCACGTATTTCAGCTTCAGTTCTTACTCTCAACAATATATGAAAGTGATTTTTTAAAAGACAATAGGTGAAAATTTGAGCTACGGGAAGTACAAACTTAAAATACTTCTGAAGGAAGTAAGGATAGTTCCTCTCTTCCTTAAAAAGATCTTCACCGTTTATGCCCCGATTGTAAATGTGGTAATAGCGCTCGGGAAACATAGGACCGGTGTTGTTCTTCATGATCCAATATAAAAAAAGGAGTCTGAAGAAGAGAGGCACTACCTGTCAAAATCCAGGACCTGTCATCCCGGCAAAAAGAAAAAACTATTCCACCTTCAAAATCTTTTTTCTGAAAACCTGCTCAGAGCTGTGAATCAGTATGGTGTAAACTCCGGAAGGGAGATGAGTAATACTATAACGCGAAATTACGCTTTGATTGGCAGCATCTGGAACAGTATAGACAGCGCCCGTGCTACTGACAAAGGAAATCCTTTCAATAACTTCCCGACTATGGATATTAAGTATATCACTCGTGGGATTGGGGAATACTTCGGGGGCTTCACCGACTGTCTCCACAAGAACTGAAATCACCTCAAAAAACTCAAAAACACCATTGAAATCAGTTTGTTTTAGTCGATAGTAGGTGCGTCCCCGGTATGGGTTTATATCCCGGTATACATAAACCTGTTTTTCTTCAGTGGTGCCATAACCGGCTACCAGGTCGAGCTCATACCATTGAGTACCATCTTGCGATTTGTAAATGGTAAAATGACTGTTGTTTAACTCATCAGCGGTTTCCCAGCGGAGCTCTGTATGTCCATTAATTTCCCGGGCAGTAAAGCTGATCAATGATACCGGTAAGGCATCGGTATTGGTGGGTGTACAGTTGGTATAATTACTATAAATCACTGCCGTACCTCCACCATCATTCCATTGTGCATAATTTCCATCACCAGTAGCCCATTGGTCTGAGTAGTCAAAGTCGGTGGTGGTGCCATTGATGACCGATCGAAAAAAGCGATCAGATGAAGGGCCATTGGCAAAGGTGCCGACATCGGTCCAGGTGAGGTCATCAGAAAACATCACATATACAGTACCCAGGCCCAGGCCGCACCATCCGTCAAAGTCTATGGCCGTAGTTACCCCATCGTTCAGAATCAATATGTGGCTACCGGCCGGAATATCAGTGACGCCCAGTGTCACCCCGGCAAAGGAGAAATCACAACTCATAGGTAGGAGGTTGTTGAGACTGGTGATGAACGTGGCATTGCTGACATAGCTATCGGTAACACCAGTGGCTGTAGCAGCACTGACCGTACCGTATCGCACATCAATATCACTCGCTTGTACATTGGTAATTTCTGTGCCTCCACTATAAACCACCAGGAACTCACTGAGGCCGTCATTTGCACCACATCCATTGATCAGTGCACTGACCAGCTGGGCCTGTTGCCCTGAGAGATCAAAAAATATAGCGTAAAGCATCAAAACCAACGTCCTGCGTCTCCAGTATTTCATCATACGTGATTGAGGTTATTCCCTATTCAGGTTCATATAGGGCCTTGTTCTCTGAGAATCAGAAAGCAAGAGTGTTTTGACTTTATAAAAGTATTTATTCGGACTAGATTCGGGAGCCTTTTTGGTATGAATAAACTATTAATATTGTCTGTATGTACCTGCTTTTGAGGGTGTTAGTCTACTGGTTGCGCTGTATGTGATTCAGGTTGTTAAGACAACGACAAATTATTGGGTGTGTATGGATAGACTGCCTTTTTAAAGGTTACTGGTTGAAAGAGAACTTCCGAAGAAAAAATTGTCTGGAAAAGTGATTAGCGGTTTTTGGAATCTGGTTTTTTAGTTTCAATTCACTTTGATCAGCTTTTCTCTAAACACTGTTTTTTCTCCGTGTATTAATACTCGGTAGATGCCTTTGGGTAACTGTCTGATGTCAAACCTGTTTGCCATTGAGGAACTGGTCAGGGCATCTACCCGATACACAAGTCCCTGGCTGTTGATCAGACTGATACAGCTAATCGATTCAGAGCAGTTGATTGAAATGTAATCGGTGGCCGGGTTGGGATATAACTTTAAGGCTACTTCAGCCGGGTCGAATGTTACTGAGATGATTTCGAATATCTCAAACAGTCCGTTAAAATCAGTTTGTTTCAATCGATAGTATGCGCGACCGGCCAGAGGGTTTTTGTCAATGTATTCGTAATGAACGGTTTCTGTGGAAACATCCTTGCCTGCTATCATGGCCACCTCAGTCCAGTTCATTACATCGCTGGATTTGTATAGCGTAAAATGGCTGTTATCAACTTCTTTAGCAGTTGCCCAGCGTATAGCAACATGGTCTTGCATGGGCTGGGCTTCGAAATTCAGCAGAGTTACCGGCAGTACATCAGTATTGACGGGAGTGCAGTTGGTATAGTTGCTGTATATGGCTCCGGATCCACCTCCATCATTCCATTGAACATAATCTCCATTAGTAGAAGTGCTCCAGTGTAGCTGACTGGTATTGTTGTAGTCAAAATCTGTAGTAGTACCATTAATCACCGAACGGAAGAATCGATTGGTGGAGGGGTCGTCTTCAAAAGCTCCTGCATCGGGCCAGTCTGTATCAGTTGAAAACAAAACATAGACCGTGCCCAACCCCTGACCACACAGTCCATCGAAATCGATGGCGGTAGTAACGCCATCGTTGAGAATAAGGATATGACTTCCTGCTGTAATGTCTGTAACACCAAAAGTGACTGAGGCAAAGGAAAAATCGCAGGACCCGGGAAGCAGGTTGTTGAGATCGGTTACAAACGAACTGTTGGAGGTATAGCTATCGGTAATGCCGGTGGCTGTAGCTGCGGATACATTCCCATATCGCACATCGATGTTGCTCGCTTGCGCATTGGTAATATCTGTACCACCGCTATACACAAACATATATTCACTTAGCCCATCGCTGGCATCACAGCCATTGATAAGGGCGCTTACCAACTGTGCCTGTTGTGCATGCAGATTCAGAAAGGCAGCGCATAGCCCGAGGACCAACGCTTTGCGTCTCCAGTATTTCATCGTATTTGATCGAGGTTTATGCTTTCTTACAAAAGCTGTCGAAGTATGGTTTATGATATAAAATCATATAACTTACTCCATTGTTACTTCATAACAAAAGTAGGTATTGCAACGACAAATAGAAGTAGACAAAGTAAGATTTATTGCCACTTAAATAGGCAATATGTTCTTTCCGTTTATGATATCTTTTATGGATGTAAGTGGTTGATTAATAGTTGTTTGTGAGTCAACAAATGTGAGGTGATGGCAGATTTTTAGCTGATTTCAACTCTTTTCACCATGAGACATTTTGTAGACATGTAGTGACAAGACTTGAAAACATGCTGACATTCCGAGGTAGAAAGTGAATTCTTTTGTTGCCTAATTTCAGACAACGATTACCTTTGTGGCCAATGGTTGAGTTCTTCAACAATAATGCAACCGCACATCACGTGCACAACTTCCATCATCTCTCGTAGGAGAGATGAACAATATACCCCTGCCCGGCAGGTTCTGCCGGTACATACGATCAAAAAAACTTAATCAATTTCTAAAATTCTTGGTTGAATAAATCAGATGGAAAATATTTTACGTATCGCTGTTCAGAAAAAAGGAAGACTAAGCGATGATTCATTAAAGCTTATCAAAGAGTGTGGTATCAAGTTTAACAATGGCACCGGTAAGTTAGTGGCTTCGGCCACCAATTTCCCCATGGAATTCCTCTTCTTAAGAGATGATGATATTCCGGGTTATGTACAGGATGGTATTGCAGACATTGGCATTGTAGGGGCAAACGAGGCAGAAGAAAAAGACAAGGAGGTAGACTGGCACAAAAAACTGGGATTTTCAAAATGCAGGTTGTCCCTTGCCATAGATAAAAACCAGCCTTATAATGGCATTCAGGACTTTGCCGGTAAAAGCCTGGCTACCTCTTATCCCAAAATTTTGAGTGACTTTTTAGCCTCTAATAATATTGAGGCTGATATTCATGAAATTTCCGGCTCGGTTGAGATTGCACCCAGCATTGGTCTGGCTTATGGAATTTGCGATATCGTAAGCTCTGGCAGTACGCTTATGAGCAATGGTTTAAAAGAGGTAGAGGTAATCTACAAATCAGAAGCTGTATTGCTTGCGAACAAAGAGCTCTCCACTGAAAAAAGGGCCATACTTGACAGGCTGATCTTCAGAATTGATGCAGTACAAACTGCCAAGAACAACAAGTACATACTGCTCAATGCACCCAATGCGAATGTGGATGAGATTGTGAAGATTCTACCGGGCATGAAAAGCCCGACTGTGATGCCCCTGGCAGATGGAGAATGGAGTTCTATCCACTCGGTGATTCAGGAAGACGATTTTTGGCAAATTATTGAAGACCTGAGAAATGCCGGAGCGGAGGGGATTCTTGTAGTGCCTATCGAAAAGATGATACTATGAAACTGGTTGTAAATCCGGCTAAAAATTCCTGGAGAGCACTACTACAGCGACCTACCCTGGAGTTTGAAGAAATAGAGAGGCAGGTGCACCCTGTAATGGAAGCAGTGAAAGATAGAGGGGATAAGGCCCTCAAAGAATTCACCAGTAAGTTTGACGGAGTCGATTTGGAGGAACTGAAGGTGACTGCTGCTGAAATAGAGACGGCTAAAAGCCTGGTATCCTCAGAACTGAAGGAGGCCATTGAGATAGCTAAAGGTAATATCGAAGCTTTTCATTCGGCACAAAGATCAGAAACCCTCAAGGTAGAAACGATGCCCGGGGTAAACTGCTATCGCAAATCTGTGGGCATTGAAAAGGTAGGCTTATACATTCCCGGAGGAACGGCCCCCTTGTTTTCTACAGTACTGATGCTCGCTGTTCCTGCCAAAATTGCAGGTTGCAGAGAGATTGTGCTTTGCACTCCTCCTAATCGTGAGGGAAGTATTAACCCCGCTATTCTGTTCACAGCTGATCTGGTAGGGGTGACCAAAATATTTAAAGCCGGGGGGGCTCAGGCCATTGCTGCCATGACCTTTGGCACAGACACTATCCCCAAAGTGAATAAGATTTTTGGTCCGGGTAACCAATACGTGACGGCAGCCAAACAACTTTCTACCAAATATGGGCTGGCCATCGATATGCCCGCGGGACCTTCTGAGGTCGCAGTGTATGCAGACAGTAGTGCTGTGCCTGCTTTCGTAGCGGCAGACTTGCTGTCACAGGCAGAGCATGGGGTCGATTCGCAGGTGGTTTTGGTGGCTGATAGTGAGGCGGTGGTAAAGGAGGTAAGCAAGGCCATAGAGGCTCAGCTGAAAGAGTTGCCAAGAGCTGAGATTGCCTCAAAAGCACTTGACAACTCCGTGGCGATTGTGCTTGACAAGCAAGAAGAAGCCATTGCCCTGCTGAACGAATATGGAGCCGAACATCTGATACTTTCAGTATCAAAACCCTGGCATGTGGCCGATCAGATTATCAACGCGGGCTCAGTGTTTTTGGGGAATTACACCCCTGAATCTGCGGGTGACTATGCTTCGGGTACCAATCATACGCTACCAACCAATGGCTATGCGAAGATGTATAGTGGCATATCGCTCGATAGTTTTGTGAAAAAGATTACCTATCAGGAAATTTCAAAAGAGGGCCTGGCAAAGCTTGGACCCGTTATTGAAAAAATGGCGGCTGCTGAGCAGCTGGAAGCTCATAAAAATGCCGTAACACTGCGACTTAAATCCCTGGAAGATGTTTGATCCTGTAAAGTTACTTAGACCTCACCTTCAGACATTGGTGCCGTATTCTTCAGCCCGTGACGAATATCAGGGAGCTGAAGGCGTGTTTCTGGATGCCAATGAAAACCCGATTGGCTCAATTACCGAGAGAAAATGGAACCGTTATCCCGATCCTTATCAGGCGGATCTGAAAGCAAAAATTGGTGAAGTGAAGAAAGTGCCGGTAGCTAATATATTCCTGGGTAATGGAAGTGACGAGCCCATAGATCTTTTGTTCCGAGCTTTCTGTGAGCCGGGTAAAGATGAAGTAATCATAAACCCGCCCACCTACGGCATGTATAAGGTGAGCGCTGATATCAACAATGTAGCCGTGAAGGAGGTCTTATTGACCAATAAATATGACCTGGATGTAGAAGCTATTAAAGCTGCCATTACCAAAACCACCAAGTTGATCTTTGTCTGCTCACCGAATAACCCCACAGGCAACGATGTAAGTGCTGAGAAGATTGAAGAGCTGCTGTGTTCATTCGCTGGTATAGTGGTGGTAGACGAGGCTTATATCGATTTTACTGCCAGAGAGAGCCTTTCGCAAAAGCTTGGGCAATACCCCAATCTTGTGGTTTTACAAACTTTTAGCAAAGCCTGGGGCCTGGCCTCCTTAAGGTTGGGAATGGCTTATGCTTCTGAGGCCCTGGTGGAGATTCTGAATAAGATCAAACCTCCTTATAACATCAGTGGACTTACACAGGAAACCGTACTGAATGGACTGGAAAATGTGGCCATCAAAGATCAGATGGTAGCCGAAATACTCGAAAACAGGGCCGAGCTGAAAGAGGGACTTGAAGCGCTGAGCATGGTAAAGAAAATTCACCCGTCAGATGCCAATTTCTTTTTAGTGGAAGTGGAAAACGGACATGAATTGTATAATCAACTCATCAGTAAAATGGTCATCGTAAGAGACCGCTCCAGGGTGGTTTTGTGTGACAATGGTTTGAGAATCACAGTAGGTTCGAAATATGAGAATTTTAGGTTGATTCAGACGATAAAAGAATTGACAGAAAAGTAAGCCTCGTGGCTAAAGAAGAAAATAATATGGAAAAAGTACTCTTTATAGATCGTGATGGCACTATCATCGTAGAGCCGATTGAAGATGAGCAGGTAGATTCACTGGAAAAACTGGAGTTTTTACCAGGAGCGATTTCTAACCTGCGTAAAATTGTTGAGCAGCTTGATTATAAGCTGGTAATGGTCACCAACCAGGACGGTCTGGGTACGGACTCCTTTCCTGAAGACACTTTCTGGTCTGCCCATAACAAGATGTTGAAAACACTGGAAGGGGAGGGGGTAGTCTTTGATGAGATTGTTATCGACCGCACATTTGCCTATGAAAATGCCCCCACGCGCAAGCCGGAAACAGGACTACTTACCGGGTATCTGAATGGAGATTATGACCTTCAAAACTCTTATGTCTTCGGAGATAGGGTTTCTGATATTCAACTGGCAGAAAACCTGGGAGCCCGGGCAATTTTCATTGCAAAAGAAGCCAATGACAGAGCTGCCCTGACTACCATGAGTTGGGATGAAATCTTTGAGTTTCTGCAGATGCCTCCGCGTACGGCAGAAGTAACCAGGGTAACTAAAGAAACGGATATTGCCATCTCACTGAATCTTGATGGTTCGGGCAATTGCAATAACGATACTGGCCTTGGCTTTTTCGACCATATGCTCGATCAGCTTGGTAAACATTCCGGGGCGGACCTGACAGTAAAGGTGAAAGGTGACCTGCACATAGACGAGCACCATACCATTGAAGATACTGCCCTGGCTTTAGGTGAAGCATATGCCGAGGCTATAGGAGACAAGCGAGGCATCAATCGCTATGGCTTTTTGCTGCCCATGGACGAAGCACTGGCTCAGGTAGCTATTGACTTCAGTGGCAGACCGTGGTTGGTTTGGGAAGCTGATTTCAAGAGAGAAAAAGTTGGAGATATGCCTACGGAAATGTTCATGCACTTCTTTAAATCATTCTCAGATGCAGCTAAATGTAATCTGAATGTAAAGGTGGAAGGAGATAACGAACACCATAAAATTGAGTCAATCTTCAAGGCTTTTGCCAAAGCAATTAAGCTGGCGGTAAGACGGAATCCTGATGAACTGGGATTGTTACCCAGTACCAAAGGGACACTTTAACCACCTTCATGATTAATATTCGTCTGACCACTTGGAGTGGTCGGACGAATGTATTTACTCGGTAGTTCTACGAATTTCAGAACGAATCAGGTATTCCTTTGAGCTCTTCTTCTCACCAAAGCCAATCCTCCAAGCAGTGTTAAAGCTGCCAGGGTAATCCATAGCTGCCAGGTGGGTATGGATTTGATGGGAGCGGGGTCCCCTACCAATACAAATTGAGACCAGAAGTAGGGGTGGGCGTGAAGCTGATCTGCATTTTCAAGATAGCTCAGTTTAGCAGCCCGTAAAGCTCCGGCTTTATTTACTTCTGCCGACAGGCCTTCATAAAAACCTGAGATCAGGTCTGTTCCGGATCGATCATCCACTTTCCATAAGCTCATCAAAATACTTGAGACACCGGCATATGTAAAACCTCGGGCCAGGCTCATCACTCCCTCACCGGCAACAAAGTTGCCACTACCGGTTTCACAGGCACTGAGAATCGCCAGTTTGGCATCCAGGTTCATGTTTTCAAGTTCATATACATGCAGTCTGCCATCTGTCGTGTCGGGCGCAAAACTTAGGTAAGACTGTCCGGGGTTTTGAACATCAATGGTACCATGCGTGGCAAGGTGCAATACGTCAAAGCTATTTGCCTGGCTTTGAAACTCCGTTTCCGTACCGGTTGCACCTTGAAAAAGCAATGCTGAAAAGTACTTGTCCACCTCCTCAATTTCATCACCTGTATCGGGTAGGTTTTCTGCACTGAAAGGGGCCATGGCCAGGACTCTTGATTTCTTCCAGCCCCTTCTATTTGGATTTTGTGGTACTGAGGCCGAGTAGCTGTAGCGAACGGGGTACTTCTTTATCAGGTAGGGGATGCCTATAAAATCCGGAGTGCTCCCGGATGGTATGGATTCAGTAATCAAGGCCTCAAAAGGGAGGTAATTGAGGAAGCCGTCAGGTACTATATATAGAGTTTCGGGTGCTTTTTGTAAATGGTTCAGCAGGGGGGCTAATAATTGCTGATAAAGACCGTGTCCACGACTGATCAGGCGTTGGTAAGCTATCTTCTGATTGGTCTGGAGCAAGGAGGTATTGCTTATGGTGGAGGTGTATTGGCTCGTCAGGCTTCTGAGTGAGGCCATAGGTTCGGAAATCTCCTGAATCGCCACTTCCGTCTCAGAAATCGCCATAGCAAATACACTGTTCTCCCCGACAAAGTATTCTATCAATAGCTCATCAGATTTGCCGAGTTTTTTCTGAACCTCAGCCAGACTGAGTTTGCTAAGGCCATGACGTGCCTGATAATACCTGGGATAGCTGGCTCTGAACATTTCTCGGAGCTGGTCCAACTCATTGGTCTTTTCTAGCCTGTAGGTGTTATAGAGACGGGTCTTTATGCTGTCCTCCTCCTGCCGGGCCTTGTAAAGTTCACTTTCATAGAAAGCAACATCGATCTCCAAAGCCCTTTCCTGCTCAATAAATCGGCTGGGTACACCACCCATCATATTGGCATTCTTAATCTGCAAGAGATCTGATAGTTGCGAAGACTTTCCTTTTTCAAACAGATCAAAGAGAGTAGATAAGGTACCTTTGTCGTTATTTTGACTGTAGCTGCTGAAAAGTGTTTTAATAGCCAACTCGTAGAGGGGTAGTGCTTCTGATTTCAAAAAGACACGGGAGCCTTCAGCCTTATGGTCATAATACATAGAATCGACCAGGGCCACGGCTGTGGTAAGGGTTTTATTAAGCGCATCTGGTTGGGTGTTCAACCCATCCAGGTATCTGGCCTGACTCATCAGTGTTTTTAACAGCTCTCTTTTTGAGCGAATTCCTCTGAGTACTGGCACTGACCATTCTGTGTCGGTCTGAAAACCGGGCACGAGTATGGAAATTGATTTTCTGAAATGCTCGGCAATTGCCCCTGGGTCATCATTCAGTGCGGCCATCTCTGCCAGGTACCGATAAAGTTTGGCTACCTCAGGATTTTTGTCATTGTCGAAAACTCCGATCGCCAGGTTAAGGTATTTGGTAGCTTCCACTGGGTTGTTTAGCTGATGATGGTAGAAACCCAGGTTAGAAAGGGTTTGTCGGGACTCGGGTGCCAGTTTAAAGAACCTGTCCAGGTGCGATTTGGCCACATTGAACTCCCCGCTTTGGATCTGGATGAGGGCCAGATTATTGTAGAAGATAATCTCACTGGCCTCAGTTACCCTGACTTTGTACTTAGAGACCAGGTTGGCTCTTTTCGAACCATAGCCCAGCGCAAGAGGATAGTTCTTCTTTCTCAGGTGGATAAGCATCAGGTTGTTGTAAATGCTCGCCAGGGGGCTGGCATTTGAGGCTATGTCTGTCTGAGCTGTCAATTCGGCTCGTTCCAGTACCTCCTGTGCCTGATCGTAATCAGCTCTGTTCAGGTAGGCTATCCCCAGGTTGTTATAAGCATAGATGAGCCTTTGGCCGGATGAGGTTTGACTTTCCCGAAAACGGACTGATTTGATGGCGTTATCGAGCCCTTTTTCATAGTCTCCGGTATTGTTATAGACTGCCCCCAGGAGGTTAAGCACCGTACCATAGATGCTGGGCAGGGGATCAAGCTTGTCTTCAATCAGCTTTCGGGTGTCGCTTAGTATTGTATCAGCCGAGGTGAATTGCCTGAGCCGGTAGAGGTTGGAGCCTACACCTACGCGACAGCTGGCAATACGGGTCCAGTTGGATTGTTTTAAATAAACTGCTTCAGCCTGTTGCAGGTAATGAATTGAGCTGTCGTATGACCTTAAGGGTATAAAAGCGTCACCTTTTGCTTTGAGGGCATCGGCAAGCAGAGAATCCTTATCCGGGAGGTGCCTCATAATAGTGCCCAGAGCAGCATCAGCAGCCGAAAGTCTGAGTTTACTTTCTCTCTTACGATTGTAGTTTTTTGACATTAAAGACTGGGCAGCCGCCACAGCTACCCAGTCTTCTGATACCTCTGCTTGCCTGAGGTACTGCTTGAGTACCACCAGAGAGGAATCGTAGAGTTTATTGCTGTAAAGAGATTGCGCTTGTTCCAGTTTGGTCAATACATCACCCGA
Organism: Roseivirga sp.; assembly: GCA_021404565.1. Classification (GTDB taxonomy): domain Bacteria; phylum Bacteroidota; class Bacteroidia; order Cytophagales; family Cyclobacteriaceae; genus Roseivirga. Next base: position 225,213 of record JAAWWF010000008.1, read on the forward strand.
CTGACCCTTTAATCCTGTGGATATCGCGAGTGTCAATAGGGTAATAAGGTAAATATTCTTATACGATGTGGTTGGCAATCTCTCCTTTAAACCTCCTTATTTATACTGATCCAGTATGTTGTTAATAGTATCGAAGTACTTGGGGGTAATCTCATCAGATGATATCACATATTTCCCGTTTCCTATGGGTTGTGCATTGCCAAACCTGACCTCATGGCCCAGTGAATCCTTTGCACTTACCGATAAATATATGACAGTGGGTATTTCCTGGTTTACCTCCATGCCAAATAATTTATCGTCATAAGGAATGGCGTATAGGTAAGGTCCTGGTGTGGAGATTTTATTGATCTTTATCTGGCCCACATCTATTCTTCGATTGGAGTTTTCCCAAAATAGAGAAACACCAACCACTACTTCGCTCAGGGGGGCTTCAGGCGTAGGTGCCTTTTTTCCTTTAAATGACAGACCAAAGACAGTAACGGGGTCTCCGATGCCCGCCCCCTCAATGATTACATCGTAATCATCTTCGTCTTCTTGTGAAGGATTAGTTTGTTGTGACATGTTTAATGGTTTTGATGAAAATAAAATTTTATTGAAGGATAGTCAAAAATAATAATAAAATATAGTGGATATTGATGTGTTTGGTCAGGTTTGGGTTTAAAAAGAGGGAGCTCTGTCAAATCATGAAGAAACTCCCTTTCACACCTATACCTGAAGGTTCCGGAGGTTTATGCAAGCACGTAGATCAACTCAATCTGCTTACCTCCCCAGCCGCCTTCAGGATAGGGAACCACTGTCTGTTGTTTGTCAATAGGTGCGGCACTGCCATCTTCCTGATAAAAGCTGAGTACTCTGATTGGTGTATTGGGTATAATGGTAGCCACCATTTGCATTCCTCCTCCTTTACCTACCGGAGGAAGTCCGTTTTGCACATCTTTTACAATGAGGTCAGTCCCCTCTTCATTGAAAATCTCGGCTATAAAGGTACCTGGAATGACTGAGCCTGGATCAAAATCCTGTGATTGTACCATTCCGAATAATTGCGGGTTGCCACCGGAAATTGGTTCTACCTTAATTCCGGCTAATCTTAAATTGATCATAGTGTTTGTGTTAAAAAGTGAATTGTCGAGTTGTTTTTGTTCAGAAGTGCCGGGTGATTTTAGCTCTGCTGTAAAACCACTTGTCCAATCAGTTCCCTGAAAGGTAAAAGCATCACCACGGAGGTTGCGATTCTGCCTACAGGTGCGTATGAAAGGTTATAAATGTCTAGTTCCATCTGAGGAACATCAGGTGACATCTTCTTTAGAGTAAGCCAAAGGGGAACAGAGGTTAAGTCGCTCGGGTCAGTAGAAAAGTAACCGCTGATATAGGGTAAGGAGGCCTCTCCGGTAAACCCAAATCCTTGCAAACTACCTGTGATTTTTAAACTGGGTCCATTCAAAAGCTTCAGTGTGCCACTGACCTGAGTTGTTCCGGGAAAGGGCATGGTAAATTTCAAGCTTCCCTGAAAAGGGTAAGTAGCAGCAGCGATGGCCTTTGCTCTCTCTTCTTCACTGTTGTAGATCGTTTCATTGGCCACCATTTCCCGGTGTCTTTGGGCTGCCAGTTGATCAAGTGTCGATTGGTTTGATATTTCCTCCATTGTCTTGTTGATTGATGATTTTTGAAAGGTTGGTTTGTGGGTTAATACAGTAAGCAGGGGAGAGGTTACCTTCTCAGAAGAAAAAATTTCTACATTAGTGCTCACCAGTTGTTGAGGTGCCATAGATGCAGTTACAGGATCATGATTATTTAGAGGGACTGAGAAATGCCGATAATGCCGTGCTTAGGCAGCTTTACGACCGGTTTTTGCCTCCTGTGGTGCGTTTGGTAGAAAGCAACAGCGGTAGCCGTGACGATGCACTGGATATTTTTCAGGAAGCGGTTATGGTATTGTACCGCAAGGCAAGACAGGCTGATTTCAAGCTCAGCTCTGCGCTTTCCACCTATATCTATGCCATCTGTCGCAACCATTGGATGAAGCGGCTCAATAAAAAGTCTTTTTCTGAGGTATCTATTAAGGACGATGGGGTATATAAGAGTGACGAAGATTTTATTCAAGAGATGGAAACCCAGGAAAAGTACAGGCTCTTTAAGAATAAGCTGCTGAAACTCGGTGATGACTGCCGCAGAATTCTGGAGCTGTTTTTCAAGGGGGTTACTATGGAGAAAATTGCCAGTGAGTGCGGGTTGAGCAGCGTGGGTTATGCCAAGAAAAGGAAGTTTCAGTGCAAAGAGCAGCTGTTATCAATGATCCGGGCCGATGTACGATTTGACGAATTGAAGTACCAATGAACCACGATCAGGAAACATATGAGCTGATTGAGCAATACCTGGAAGGCAGGCTGGCCGGACAGGCGTTGCTGGACTTTGAGCAAACTATGCGCGAGGATGCCTCTCTGACCAAAGAAGTAGAGCTTCAGCGGGAGGTTCAGGCTTTGCTGGTGGAAGAAGATATTAATTCACTTGATCGACAGCTGACGGATATCCGAAAAGATTACGGGCCGGAAGTGCCGAAGCTGCTTCCTTTTAGGAAAATCTGGTTTGCTGCTGCAGCTGTGCTGGTACTGGCCATTATCTCCATAGGCTTTTTTACCAAGGCCGACCCAATTGATGGAGAGCAACTATATGTCAGCTACTTTGAGCCCTATCCGGCTGATAATTCGGTTCGCTCTACAGAAGATGACCCTACTTTGATCAGTCAAATGGAGAGAGCACTCGAGGCTTATGCAAATGAAGATTTTAAAGCTGCTGTTCAGGAATTGCTCGGTTACCTCTACGTGGATGAGGATAATTCCAGAGCCCGCTTTTATCTGGGCATAAGCCTGCTGGCACAAGGTTATGCCGAAAAAGCTGCTGAAAGCTTACTGGAGGTGGCAGAAGAATCAGATTCAATCTATGCTGATCCGGCTCGTTGGTATTATGCCCTGAGTCTCATAAGGCAAAGCAAGAGATCATCTGCCAGGAAGGAGCTCAAACGACTTGAAAAGGATGCAAAAGGCAAGTACCAGAAGCTGGCTATAGAAATGCTTGATGAACTTTGATCTTCGATTTTCATCATTTGATAAGCTATTGCATTATCCATGTTTTACCCTTTTTTTGCACAGATTTCAATTCAGGGAACTTTACCTGAGTTTTAGAGTTATTTCGTGAGATGAGATTTTTTTTCAGCCTGTTGGTGCTGCTATCTGTGGCGCAACTCAGTGCCCAGAACTTCGATTGGTGGGATAACCTGCACAACTACCCTGCTGCTGCGGGCAACGATCGCGATCGGTATATCAGCATTTCACCAGGCTATATGGGGCCAAATGCACTGCGTGTACCGGTGCTGCGCAATGGCAAGATTGACAACGAACTTTGGTCGGAAACCACTTTTGAATACCACAGTGGCAATGGAGATCGCACCTTAAATATCTGGTCTGAATTCAATATCCCGCTTGCCAAAGACAAAGCACTCTTGTACGTGCAGAGCATTCCCTGGGAAATCTGGGAGACCACCGATGCCCTGCGCAATGAACGAAGGGCACAGGGGCGAAGCGCCACTGGCTGGAATACGGGAGATACGGCCTTTGGCATCATTGTGCGCATAGCCAATGAGGAAACTTCGAAATGGCCGAATATCACTTTCAGAGCACACTCTAAAACTACCACCGGAGGCAATATCTCCAATGCCCGGTTTACAGATGCGAGCATGTTTTTTTGGGAAGCCACAACCAGCAAGACACTCTCAAAAACTGATGACAGCAGCTTTCTGATCAAGGGAATGCTTGGTTTTTATACCTGGCAGACTAATAAGAATTTTCTACCGAATGGCTCTGACTTTTTTCAAAACGATGCAGGTACCTATGGCGTAGGCGTGGAATACACCAAAGGACAGTGGTTTTTCGGCAGCGATGTGTCAGGTTATCACGGCTATATCCAAAACAGAGATACACCGGCCTTTCTTCGGAATCAAGTCTCATATCGCTTTAAGCACATAGCCCTGTATACCAATATCAACTTCTCCCTCAATTCCTGGGGCTGGAACACCTTCACCATTGGTTATCGGCATTTCTTTAAGACAATTGAGTAGAGGAGACCTGCGGTAGGAGATAGGTCACCCTCGCTACGCCCGGTGGCCGAAGTAAGAGATAGGAAGTAGGAAATAAGAATTCTTACCTCCTACTTCCTACCTCTCTTACACATCTCCTCTAAGACCACCTAAAGCCTCGGCTACCTCTCAAAACCCACCATTTACCCCAGTCACATTTGCATAACATATAACTAACCTCTATATTTAAGTTTCTTATATATAACATATGTATTCAAAAGACCTGATAAGGGGAACCCTCCGCACCATCGTATTGAAACTGTTGAAGGAAAACGGCAGAATGTACGGTTACGAGATTACCCAAAAAGTAAAAGAGCTTTCATCAGACCAGATCAGCCTCACTTTTGGCGCCTTGTATCCCACACTGCACAAACTGGAAAAAGAAGGTGTATTGACAACCATTTCAGAAGTGGTAGATCACCGAACCAGAAAGTATTATTCCCTTACGTCCAAAGGTGACGCAGCTGCAAAGGTGAAAATTGACGAGTATTTCGCTTTCTCAAAGACTATGAACTTAATCATGTCCAGCTAATGCTGTCTAAAAAGGAAGTACTATTTATAAAATCTCAGCTCAGGAGAAAGAGACCCGATAGTTTCTCTCTGGAGGAGGAAATGATCGACTTCATTTGTTGTGAAGTAGAGAACTGTATGGATCAGGGCCATAGTTTTGATAGCGCAGTTCGTCTGACCTTTTCTGAATTCGTAGCTGATAAAAGCAACAACGTGGAAACAATTTCCAGAAAGGCGGATGGCAGTAGCCACATGAGACTACTCCGCAGCTATTTTAAAGTGGCACAGCGAAACTTCGTTAGATACCATGCCAATACAGTAATGAACCTGGTAGGGTTGGTATTGGGCCTGAGCTCGGTGATGGTAATTGCATTGTATGTGCAGTACGAGTTGTCTTTCGATGACTTTCACAGGGACGCTGATAGAGTTTTTAAGGTCAATACCATAGACTCCATGATGGATCAGGTATATCATCATGGTGGTACCTCTCCCATGCTTCTATCTGCCGTTGCAGAAGAAATTCCTCAGGTAGAAACAGTGGTGTCCGTACGGTCAATATCAGCCAGAAAACCGCTGAAGGCCGGAGGAAATTTACATTTCAATTACCAATTCTCTTTCGTTCAGGAGGCGTTCTTTGATGTGCTCAGTTTTCCTCTGGTGAAGGGAGCTTCTGAAGGCTTTTTCGATGACCCTTATAATGTACTGATCACGGAGAACTTTGCGGCCAGAGTCTTTGATAAGGCTGATCCGCTGGGGCAACTTATAGCAGTAGATCAGGGGGATAAGACCTATGAATTTACAGTGGTAGGTGTGCTTAAGGATCTACCGGAAAATACGCACTTCAATAATGACTGGGATGCTTTTGACCTCTTGTCTTCTGAGGAAACCTACAAGACGATTACTGACTATCAGCCAGAATGGACAGTAAATGACATGAATACGCTGACCTATGTGAAACTCAGGAATCAGGTTGATGAAGAAAGGGTTGTGGCTCAAATCAATGAGCTGTTGAAGAGAAGAGTCACAGAGGAATTGACTTATGAGCACTATCTGCAACCCGTTACAGACATTCACCTGAATGTCCGTGGAACGGGTATAGAGTCAGAGGGTAATGTCACACAGGTTTATACATTCGCATTGATAGGTTTGTTGATTCTGATGATTGCCTGCATTAACTATATCAACCTTGCTACCGCAAAAATCACTATTCGTACAAAAGAAGTTGGGGTGAGAAAAGTGTTGGGAGCTGGTAGAAGTCAGTTTCTGACTCAATTTATCATTGAAGCATTCATGTTAAGTGTGCTGGCTTTTACATCTGCTCTAATAATTGTGTATGCGACCATACCCCTGATCAATAGCACTTATGGCTTGAGTCTGTCACCCTCTGTTTTCGATAGCCCCGGTCTGATCTCAGGGTTGTTTTTGACCTTGATTCTAATGAGTATAGTGACAGGAGGGTCTCCCGGACTGTATTTGTCAAAATTTGCTTCTACCGATTTGCTCAAATCTGGTTTTGCTGTAGGTGATCGCAAGTTTTCAATGCGAAAAATCCTGGTGGTGTTTCAATTTGGAATCTCTGTAAGCATTATCATTTGTACAATTGTCATTGTCGGGCAGTTAAGTTTTATGCAGGACAAAGCGTTGGGCTTTGATAAAAACGGCATCATATACGTGTCCGTACCTCATACAGAAATGGGTGAGAAAGGCCAATTACTCAAAGATGTTTTTAGTGATTTGGCAGCAGTCAATTCGGTCTCTTTGACGGGGTCTTCTCTTGCTACGAGTCGCTTAATGGCCAATAACGTTCAAATTGGTGCCAGCGAAGAAGGTAGTTTTCAGCTCGTACTACCCGTAGATTTCAACTATGAACAAACGATGGGCCTCGAACTCAAAGAAGGGCGGTGGTTTGATAAAGAGCAGGCTACCGATGCAGGAATGGGCTTAATAATAAATGAGTCCTTTGCCAGATACTTTTCTTTAGATAAACCTCTAGGTCAGAAGATATCTCGCTGGGGTGAAGAGGGACAGGTCATAGGAGTGGTCAAAGATTTCCATTTCAAATCTCTCCATTCCGAAATTGAACCTCTGGTCATGCATATGAATCCGGGCTATTCCTGGAACTACACCAATATGGTACTCAAGCTAAACGATGGAGATATCTCCACTACTATGGCTTTGCTGGATGACGCCTGGAATCAGGTCTATCCCGAGCGACCTTTTGAATGGAGCTTCTTAGACGATCAGTTGGAAACAAACTATCGCAAAGAAACGGTCTTCGCCAGCATTTTTAAGAGCTTCGCTTTTATTGCAATGGTGGTTTCCTGCCTGGGTTTGTTGGGACTTGTTTCTTTTTCTGTGGAGAGAAAGTCAAAGGAAATTGGTGTCAGAAAAGTACTTGGAGCCTCAGTGTCCAGTATTCTGGTGATGGTTTCAAAAGAGTTTTCGAAGCTTATTCTATTAGGCTTCGCCATCGCAGTTCCCTTTGCCTATTTCTTCCTTGAAGAATGGCTTCAGGGCTTCAAATATAGAATCGATATAGGTCTTAGTGCCTTTTTGCTGGCAGGGGTGGTCACCTTGCTTATTGCCTGGTTGGCTACAGGGTATACCTCTTTGAAAGCAGCCAGGGCAAACCCAGTCGAATCATTAAGGTCAGAATAAAATATGCTCTCTAAAGGTCAGGTTCACCATATCAGCAGAGTCATTCAAAAGAGACGACTGAACAGCTTTTTGCTTGAAGAAGAGGTCGTGGATTTTGTCTCATGCGCTGTTGACGATCTGATGCAGCAAGGCGAGTCTTTCGATGCTGCACTGGCTGCCGTGCTGACCGATCTGGATGCAGAGCGTATCAATCGGGTTCATCGAAGCAATCTCATCATCAACAAACCAAGTAGTATGGATCTCTTAAAGAATTACCTGCTTATTGCCCAAAGAAATTTCCTGAAACACAAAGTCAACTCTGCTGTCAATATCGCGGGCTTACTGCTGGCACTGGTATCGGTACTGATTATCGGGCTGTATGTTACCAATGAGCTTTCTTACGATAGATCCATACCTGATTCAGAGCGAGTGTACCGGGTCAATGGTACCTCATTTATGGGGGATGTGCCCAGCTCTGCAAACTATGTTTCCCCTTTACTCATAGAGGCTATGCTGGAGGAAATACCCGAAGTTACTCATGCGGCTTCCGGTCTCACACTTTATGTCAATAAGCCTCTGAAGATTCAGGACCAGAACTTTTTCGACATCCGGATTGACTACTTCAGAAAAGACATATTGGAGATTTTTGGTCTGGATGTGAAATCCGGATCTCTCGAAAGTACTTATGACCAGCCCTATGGAGTGATGGTTTCGGAGAGCTTTGCCCGGCAGATATTCGGAGAGAAAAACCCAATCAACGAAACCATTGAGGCAGAAATCAGGGGCAAAAAGATCATATTCACCATCGGAGGTGTTTTTGAAGATAAACCTCAAAACAGCCATTTGCGATATGCCAGAAACCCTATGGAGGTAATCGCTTCACAGAAGGCATGGGAGCTTATCGGTGGCTTTAAAGGTGCCTGGAACTCTACGCACATGCCGGCCTATGTCAAGCTAAAAGCCGGTAGCGACCCGGCTGAGGTGGATAAGAAGCTAGATGCCCTGTTAAAGCGCAGGGCTGGCGAAGATATCTTTTATGAGCATTATTTGCAGCCGGTTTGGGACATCCACCTGAATACACTGGGCTTGCCTACTTCTTCAGTCGGTGACTACAACCAGGTACTGACCTTTGCTCTCATTGGCCTGCTCATCCTTGCCATTGCCTGTATCAATTATATCAACCTGACCACGGCCCGGGTCACCATCAGAATGAAGGAAGTAGGTGTGCGAAAAGTATTGGGTGCCGGCAAAAGTCAGTTTCTCTATCAATTCATAGTAGAGGCATTCTTGGTGACCATGCTGTCCATGATTATTTCTTTTGGCTTCGTGGCATTGTCACTCGACTATGTTAATAGCACTTTTGACCTGAACCTTTCAATGACCCTCTTTGAAAATGGGCTACTCTTGGGAGGCATGTTCATTATTTTATTGCTGATCAGTTTGCTGTCAGGCGGCTACCCCGGGTTTTACCTCTCCAAAATTGCCTCTACCAATCTGCTCAAGTCTACATTGAGTGTAGGAAATCGCAAATTCTCGGTAAGAAAGCTCTTGGTGGTATTTCAGTTCGGTATTTCGGCCGCTATTGTTACCTGCACCATTGTGGTACTCAATCAGCTCAATTTCCTTATGGACAGTGACCTTGGGTATGACCAGGAAAGTATTGTCTATATCCCCCTGCCAAGTGCAGAAATTAAATCGAAAGGGCCCGTTTTCAAAGAAGCGTTGAACCGGCTTCCTGTGGTGAAATCCACAGCTCTGACCAAAGGCTCCGTGGCCAAAGGAAATTTTTCAGGCAATCGCATTCAGATCGGTAATGATGAAGGAAGCATGCAGCGTATTATGCCTGTGGATTTTGAGTTTAATACCACCATGGGTATAGCACTGACGCAAGGGCGATGGTTTGATAAAGAGATGGCTACCGATATGGAGCAGGGCTTTGTGGTTAATGAAGCCTTTTTAAAATACTTCGATCTGCAAGACCCTATTGGAACTAAAATCAGCCGCAATGATCAGCATGGGGAGATCATTGGGGTGGCCAAAGATTTTCACTGGAAGTCCATGCATGAGGAAATTGAACCCCTGGTCATGTTTATGCAAAAAGACTATGCCAGGCGCTATGGTAACATAGTGGTCAAACTGCAACCCGGAAATTTGAAGGTTGCTCACGATCAACTGGAAACTGCCTGGCAGGAAATATTTGGAGACCGACCTTTTGAATGGGAGTTTTTGGATGAGCAACTGACCATGGCTTATCGCAAAGACGAGGTTTTTGGTGATATTTTTTCCAGCTTTTCTGCCATTACCATCATCATTTCATGCCTTGGTTTGTTGGGACTGGTATCATTCTCAGTAGAGCGAAGGCTCAGGGAAATAGGAGTCAGGAAAGTGCTGGGTGCCTCTGTTACAAATATCCTGGTGCTTGTCTCCAAAGATTTCTCAAAGCTGGTCTTGATTGGTTTTGCTCTTTCTATTCCGGCAGCCTGGTTTTTTATGGATCAATGGCTGGAGGGTTTTAAATACCGAATTGAGCTGGGCTATATGCCATTTCTGGTTACCTGTCTGGCCATTGTACTAATCGCCTGGGGTTCAGTAAGCTGGATTTCTTTTAAGGCGGCCAAGTCCAATCCTGTTGATTCTTTAAGATCGGAATGAGCCCATTGTTCATCTAATATGGACTATTGACCATCGACTAACAGCTTAATTACCGATCCTTGATCCTATACATAAATTTTAAACCAGACCATACTTCATCCACAGCGCAGACCTTTACATCCACCAGCCCGGCTTCAAGCCCGGTATTTCTTACAATACCGTCACTCATGTCGGTGGGTACCTTAGAAGCTTTTTTTGGCCAGGAGATCCAGAGCATCCCTGTCTTTTTTAGGCTCGTTTTGAGCGAGGCAATCTGGCTCTTCATTTCATCAGCTGACTTGGAGAAAAAGTGAATGAAGTCGATTTCTTCCGGACCTGCCTCGTCTACTCCCTCCACATTATCCGGTAGTGGGCCAAGGTCTTCCCAGTAGCTGTCCGGGGCATTAAAAACCTGAATGCGAAAGTTCTCTTTGATGCCGAGCTTTTTGAGTAGTGGGTTCGGAGAATAGCCTGCCATAAGGTTGTTTTTTGATTATAGATACACTGATAAAACTATACATTCATTGCGCAGCATACAATGTTTCTTTTCTGAAAGAGCAGAGGCCTGTTGGGTGAAAACGCTGTCTGGAAGCAGATAGGGAGGGCTTGCAAAAACGGCCTCAGAATTCGGCTTTAAATATTAGTGATTAGTCAGGACGAATATTATTTTTGCGCATGCAAGAGCAGATTCTCATTCTTGACTTCGGTTCACAATACACGCAGCTTATTGCACGCAGAGTTAGAGAGCTCGATGTGTACTGCGAAATCCACCCTTTTAATCACCTTCCGGAAATTACAGACAACATCAAAGGAATCATCCTTTCGGGTAGTCCCTGCTCTGTGCGGGAAGAAGATGCTCCTGACTTGAATCTGGATCAGTTTCGCGGAAAAATTCCGGTACTTGGTGTTTGCTACGGAGCACAGCTACTGGCCCAAAAATATGGTGGAAATGTACTGCCCTCAGAAATAAGAGAATACGGTCGTGCGCGGTTAAACAGAGTAGACTCTCATTACGATTTGCTTAAGGAGATCAGTCTCGATTCACAGGTATGGATGTCGCATGCTGACACCATCTCTGACTTGCCGGAGAACTTTGATATAATAGCCAGTACCAGCAGTGTTAAGGTTACAGCGTTCAAAGTACAGGAAGAAGAAACTTACGGTATTCAGTTTCATCCTGAAGTGACGCATTCAGAGGAAGGTAAAAATCTCCTCAGAAATTTTGTGGTACATATTTGTGGCTGTACTCAGGATTGGACTTCGGAAATTTTTGCGGAAGCAACCATTGCCGAACTCAAAGCACAATTGGGAGATGACAAAGTAGTACTCGGGCTTTCAGGAGGGGTAGACTCTTCCGTAGCAGCGGTACTGATCAACAGGGCCATTGGTGAAAACCTGCATTGCATTTTTGTGGATAACGGACTGCTCAGAAAGAACGAATTTGAGCAGGTGCTCGAATCGTATCAGGGCATGGGGCTGAATGTAAAAGGTGTCAATGCCAAAGATCAGTTCTACGAGGCATTGAAAGGAATTACCGATCCTGAAGGTAAAAGAAAGGCCATTGGTCGAGTGTTTATAGAAGTCTTTGATCAGGAAGCCAAAAAAATACAGAATGTAAAATGGCTCGGCCAGGGAACAATCTATCCCGATATCATCGAATCAGTCTCTGTCAAAGGGCCTTCGGCAACAATAAAATCACATCACAACGTTGGAGGTTTGCCAGAGAAGATGAATCTCAAAGTGGTGGAGCCATTGAAATCACTCTTTAAGGATGGGGTGAGAAATGTGGGAAGAAGCCTGGAGATTGACCCGAAGATTCTGGGGCGCCACCCATTTCCGGGACCCGGACTTGGAATCAGAATTCTGGGTGATATCACTGCCGATAAGGTAGAGATACTACAGGAGGTTGATCACATCTTCATCAACGGACTCAAGGAAAAAGGCCTTTATGATGACGTTTGGCAGGCAGGAGCCATGCTGTTGCCTGTCCAGTCAGTAGGGGTAATGGGCGATGAAAGAACCTACGAACGCGTAGTGGCCCTGAGAGCCGTGGCCAGTGTAGATGGTATGACGGCTGACTGGTGTCACTTGCCGTACGATTTTCTGCAGGACGTATCGAACGAAATTATTAACCGTGTGAAAGGAGTCAACAGGGTAGTTTATGACATAAGCTCCAAGCCTCCTGCCACCATAGAATGGGAATAATATGCGTTTGATTCTGAAGACCTTAATACTGACAATTTTTTTAGCCGGATCTCTCAACCAGACCCTGGCACAGGATGCTCAATCTGTTTTTGAAGAAGGCAAAGCACTCTTTACCGGAGAACAGTACGCCCTGGCTCTGGTAAAGCTTGCTCCTCTTACCTCGCTTCAGGAGAACAATGAAATGGTGCGCTTCGCATCCTATTATTATGCAGTCTCTGCTTATAAGTCAGGCGATGCTCCCACGTCCAAAAGCATGTTTCTGCAAATAGCACAGCGGTTTCCCGATTGGTCCGAACTGGATGAGGTAAACTATTGGCTGGGCACCCTTTACTTCGAAGAAGATGATCCGAGACAAGGCATAAACTACCTCGATAAAATACAGAGCTCAGCTTTTGACGAGCAGGCCCAAAACCTGAGAAGCTTCCATTTTGCCCAGATTACGGATATGGAGCTGTTAACGGCCCTGCTAAGCGAAAACCCTAAGGAGACGGTACTTGCTTCTCAGCTGGCAGATCAGATACTGAAACTGGATGTATCTGAGCAAGACATCGATCTGCTTGAGCGCTTATCTGAAGAGTACGATCTCTCTCTCAATTTGGGGATAGAAGGGATTAGCGGCTCTCCTAAGAAGGAAGTCTACAATGTAGGCCTCTTCCTGCCTTTTAGCTATCTGGAAGACTCTGCAAGATTGGAGCGGGTTCAGAAAGACTGGACCATGCGTTTTTATGAAGGAACACAAGTAGCCCTTGAAAAACTCAAAGAGGAGGGGTTGCAAGTCAACCTGATCACCTTTGATACGAGAGATCAAAGCGTCCCCCTGAGGGATATGCTTCAGACAGATGAAGCCCGTTCGTTGGATTTTATCATAGGCCCTGTATTCCAGAGTTCCGTTATTCAAGTGTCGAGGTTTGCCAAAGCACAGCAAATCAATATGCTCAATCCGCTTTCTTCCAATGATGAAATTATCAGAGACAATCCCTTCGCCTTCTTGTATTATCCGAGTAACCAGTCACTTGCCATAGCTGCCGCAGAATATGCGAAGGTTCACTTTAGGGAAAACAAAAATGTAGCCGTGTTCTACAGTGGTCTTGGCGACAGGCCGAGGGCTTCTTTATACAAAGAGATTCTGGAAAAAGACTCTTTCAACGTGCCGATCTTTGAAATGATTAGACCGCAAGAGTCTTCTAAAATCCAGGTGATGCTGGTAGAGGAGGAAGAAGTCGATAAAGATTCTCTGGTGGTGGCAGACATGCTTGCCGAGATGGATTCATTAAGAGAAGCAGGAGAAGAGGACTGGGAAATCTATGATGAGCGTGATTTTCTAAAAAAAGAGCCTTTGATCTTACCGGATAGCATCGGTCATATCTTTGTGGCGTCAGATGCCCAATCACTTTCAGCCAGTACTATAAGCGCCATTGATGCCCGGGAAGACACCATTATGTATATCGGAAGCTCACGCTTTCTCAGTTCAGAACAAGGGCTTTCCTTTGAGCAACTTGAGCGTATCAACGCGATTTTTACCGGTTCCAACTGGATACAGTATGACCAGGAAGAAGTAAGAGATTTTCGTGAAAGATATGAATTTGCTTATAACGCCTACCCACACAAAGACGAACGATTGGGTGACGCTTATCTGGGCTATGATATCATCATTACTTATGGGCGTTTGCTCCATCAGTACGGAAAATATTTTCAGGTAGGCCTGAAGAGAAAAGCCGGAATCAAAGGAGCCCTGACGGAAGAATTTGATTATCGTTTTTCAAATGATAACCGCTTTATCCCAATTTTCAGAATCACCAATTCGCAGGTAGTACCCGTAGAAGACACAGCAAATGCTCAAAACCGACCGTAGCCAAAGCCTTTTTGCACAAGCCCAGCATTCTATTCCCGGAGGAGTAAATTCTCCCGTTCGCGCATTTAAAGCCGTAGGGGGTGACCCGATTTTCATCAAATCAGCTGAGGGAGCTTACCTCTACGATGAGGATGATAATGCATATATCGAGCTTATTAACTCCTGGGGCCCGATGATTTTAGGGCATGCCAATGAGAAAATTCAAAAGGCGGTAGCGGGTGCTATTCATAGCTCTTTGTCCTTTGGTGCGCCAACGGCTGTTGAGGTAGAAATGGCAGAACTAATCTGCTCCATGGTTCCTTCCATTGAGAAGGTACGGATGGTCAACTCAGGTACAGAGGCTACCATGTCAGCCATTCGCCTGGCAAGAGGCTATACTGGCCGTGATAAGATCATCAAGTTTGAAGGCTGCTATCACGGTCATGGTGATTCATTTTTGATTGCCGCTGGTAGTGGAGCTATTACATTAGGCAGGCCTGACAGCCCCGGGGTTACGGAAGGCGTGGCAAAGGATACAGTCACCTTACCCTTCAATAATCTGGATGCTGTTCGAGAAGGTATTGCAGCTAACAAAGATCAGATCGCAGCTTTGATTTTAGAACCGGTAGCCGGTAATATGGGCTGTGTGTTACCCCATGAAGGGTATTTACAAGGGCTCAGAGAGCTTTGTACAGAAAATGGGATTGTCTTGATCTTTGATGAAGTTATGACGGGCTTCCGTCTCTCCAAATCAGGCGCTCAGGGAGTTTTTGGTGTAACACCTGACCTCACAACTCTTGGTAAAATTATTGGTGGAGGTATGCCGGTAGGAGCTTACGGAGGTAAGAAAGAAATCATGGACTATGTTTCGCCACAAGGTCCTGTTTACCAGGCAGGCACTCTTTCAGGAAATCCTATTGCGATGGCAGCAGGACTGGCCATGCTGACCCAGATCAACGAAGATGCCAGTCTCTACAGACAATTGGATGAGATAACCGGCTATATCCATGACGGCTTTCAGAAAAACCTTGATGAGCTGCATTTGCCCTATACTATGACCAGACTCGGGTCTATGATCACCCTCTTCTTTACCAATGAGAAAGTGACTGATTTTGATCTGGCTAAGACCACCAATACAGAGCTGTTTGGTAAATATTTCAGAGAAATGCTGAATCGCGGAGTGTATCTGGCACCTTCTCAGTATGAGACTTTGTTTATTTCTACAGCCATCACCAAAGAGCTGGCGGATAAGATTATTCAGGCTAACCTGGAGTCATTGAAAGCCATTCACTGATCTTCTGAAGACGCACCAATCACTGCTGTTGTCTGCTTTCAGGTTTCTGATATACAATACCACCAATCATGGATGTTAAAAACACCCGATACTTCAACACCTAAGCACTTCAACACTTGAAGACTTAGATACCTTATCACCCATTGTAATACCAGAAGCTGATAAAGACCTCTACAAAGAAAAAGATGTAGAGGAAGATGCTATAGATAAAGCCTACAATGTTGAACTTAATCAATGTTTTGAACCAGCCCTGGCCATATACTTTAAGGAAAGAAGCGTAAACATAGGTGCTAACCCCTATAAAGAATATCCCGGATAAGATCCCTCTTACGGCTTCCACGTCCCAGCCAGGGAAATTACCCTCTGTGACTACCTTGAAGATGACCAGCAGACAGAGCGCATACATCAGGTAAGCGAATGAATGTACATGCAGGGCATGTACCACATGCTTTATATAAAGGTGTTTTCTTCTGACATAAATCAATTTTAATACCCCGGCAAAAAGGGGGATAAGGATAAACATCATCAGGGGTAGATTACCCAACATAAACCCTTTGAAGCCCTCATCATTCTTGAAAACTTTTCTCACCTGACTTTTTAGATGAGTCGTTTGTGACTCTCCGAAAAAGTTAAAATCCATTGAATTATTACCACTGCCCAGAGAGTCGATAAAGGCATCGTCAGAGATTCTTACATCCCTGGCAAGTCTGTGCATGCGTTCAAAATAGGGCTCTTTTTTTTCGTCAGGCAGCTTGATGTTCGTCAGGTCAATGTCAAGATTATCTCCAAAATCTGACCCGTATTTACCTGAAATAGAATCATATAATGCCTGAAAGGTCTGTGCATCCGAAAACTCAGTCCGAAGTGAGTCAGGCACAAAGTTTACTTTTACTGAATCCGTCAGCTGGCTCAGGCGATCACTTTTTATCAAATCATCCAGTTCAGCAGATATGGAGCTTTTCGCATTTTGTTCCAGAGAAGTGAAGTTGACTCCGTTCAACAAGTAGCTAATTGTAAAAAAGTAGAAGATACTCATTACCAGGTACAGCCTGATCGGGTGAATGAAGTGCTTGATCTTTCCCTCCTGAAATCGATTGGTAAGAGAACCCGGTCTTAGGAGAAAGGGTAGAAAACTATGAGCCATTTTGGAATCAATGCCCAGGTAGTTGTCAATAAACTCCTTAATAAGCACCCAGAATGTTATGTTGTTATCAGAATTTGACTGACCACAAACAGGACAAAAATTATAAGACTCCTCAAGCGCACTGTCGCAGTTATGACAAACTGTACTCCTGCGTTTTTTAGCTTTCATTGACACAAACGATTGGCTCGCAAAATTTAAATATACTTGATAGCACCCTATCTGGAAAGGATGCGGCAATAAAAAAAGCCGGTATAAAAACCGGCTTTTAACTCTACTGGAAAGAGTGTTTAGGTGAAAGGGAAAGTTTTAGATCATTTCCAGAATAAGGTCTGATCTTTTGTCATAATATTTTTGTCTGGAATGGCTGAACCTGGCCAGTTCCAATCTTATTTGTTCTCTGATATCCTCATTACCCGACTGATACATGATGTAAGGCACAATATCGTTTTTCAATTCAATCTTGTGTCTGCCATCATCAACGATTTTGCCTACCCAGTTTTCGTTGTCAATGCTGTATTTTTTTCGAATCAGATCAGCCACTTCTTTTTTAAATTCCTGACTAAAACTCCTGATCTCAATAAGCCCAAGGAAGAACTTATCGTGTAGAAAATGCAGTTGCAGAATGCATTTAACCCTAGAGATGGTAATTCTATAATAAATAGACTTGTGCTTGTTCAGCAGTGAGCTCCTCTTACTGGTGTAATTGGGTTTACCTAAATGATTGATTGCCTGCTTCAGGGAAGCACCGAAATCGAGGCCGTAAAACTTTATGGCTTTCTGAGTCGAAATTTGATTGGTTGAGGTACCGCTCACGAGACTTTGCAGCCTCCCGTAATTGGAGAGGTAATTTCTACCTTCATAGAAACTCTCCCTATTCTGGAGATAGCGGTTTCTTTTCCTCGTGAATGGCGCAAAGAGCCCCATTAGCGAAGTAATGGACTGGGTAGTCATCGACACAAGTGTTTAGGTTTAGAGAAATAATTCCTTTCGGAACTATTCCAAATTTATAAAACAACCGATGAAAAAAACAATTTGTTGGGGTAGGTAAAGGGTGGACTGAGAATTGGATTATTCAAATGAGCCATTGTCTAACCTTCGTTTGTATGTGAAGTACAGAAAAGTGGGTGTATAAAAATCTGAAAAAATTCAAAAAAACTGCCCTTTTGATAGTTAAAAATGGGTTTTTTGAGATTTTTGGTCTTTGAACACCCTTGTTAATATGTTCCCCTTTGATAATAAAATGTATGTCAAAGGGGAATGAAATCGGCCTCTAAATGCGTTCGGCTTTTGTACTGATCGATACAATTTGCCAATTGCCCTGATGGTTCAAAAGAGTGATTTGATAGTGAAATCTGATGACGGCACTACTGGCTGTAAGCCGGACGGTTGCTACAGTCTCACCGGACAAAAGAGTTTCCTCAAAGTCAATAGTCCTTGGCTGACCACCCACCTTTTTGGCCTTTAATTGATCCACATATTCCTGCTTGGTAAAAGTGAGTAAGTTGGGACCGAAAATAACATACTGCATGGCTTTGTCGTTCATGGTAGCCGCTAGCTTTTCGGCATTTTGCTCATCAGTGGATGTGATAAAGTCCGTGATGACTTTTTTGATTTTGTCTTCTGTATCCTGGGCATTCATCTGATAGATTGAAGTGAGCAGTGAAACTGCGATGATAAGAGTTCTCATTTCTGTTTTTTTGAAAACAATTAGGCGTTAAAGGGAGGGGAATACAAGACGGCTGTTGTCCGCAGATGTCTCCTGTTGTGAAGGCGGTTCTTCCTGTTGTAAAGTGTTACCAGCCCATTAGTTCACGCAAGGCTTCCTTTCTGCTCTTGGCCAGCTTCAGCCGAGTGCTGTCCTTCAGGCTTATCACAAAATCTCCCCGGAAATGTGGTTCGAGCGAAGCAATACGATCAATATTTACAATGGTAGAACGATGAATGCGGATAAATAGAGCAGGGTCCAGCAGGGATTCCAACTCTGAGAGTGATTGGCGGTGAACCTGTGACTTTGGCCCGGTATGAATTTTCACATACTGGTTATCTGCTTCGATCCAGTCAATATCTTCAACGTTAATAAAGTGGATTCTGCCGCCAGTCCTGACAGAAATTCGTTTGATATATGCCTGAGCTGTCTTCTTGCTTGAGTCTATAAGTGCCAGCAAGCTCTTCTTCATTGCCTCTGAAATGGGGTCTTCAGCTTTGTTCTTTGCTTTCTGAAGTGCATCAAAAAAGCGATCATCATCAAAAGGCTTCAGCAGGTAGTCAAGGGCATTCACTTCAAAGGCCCTGAGGGCAAAGGCGTCATAGGCAGTCGTGAATATATAATGTGGATTGTACGTGTTGCGTGTAGCTTCAATTACTTCAAAGCCGTTGACTTCCGGCATTTGTATGTCCAGAAAAACCATGTCGGGTTTGAGTGCTTTGATCTGCTCAATTGCTTCAGCTCCATTGCTGCATTCAGCCAGCAGGTCGATAGAAGCATCCTGCGCAAGGAGAGACTTTACGATGTCCCTCGCGTATTCTTCATCATCAACTACAATGGCACTGAAATTCATATGGGTAAAGAGAGGGTAGCTAATACGCCCTGTTCTGCATTCATCAGCTCGAATTTATGATTTTCTCCGTAAAGCTGCTGAAGCCTGTCTAATGTGCTGGAGAGGCCGATGCCTGAGGATTGTCCTGGTACAAAGCCTTGGGGCAGGGAAGGCCCGTCATTATAGATCGTGATAAGCAGGTGTTCATCCTCAATGCTTGTCTTGATTTCCAGCCGCTGGGCTCCTATTTTTTTGGTGAGGCCATGGTAGATTGCGTTCTCAACAATAGGTTGCAGCAGAAATCCAGGTACTTCTATCAAGTCAGTACCCGGGCCAACGTCCAGCTTTAAATCCAGGTTGTGTTTGAATCGGGTTTTTTCTATTTCCAGGTACTGTTTGATAAACGAGATCTCTTCTGACAGGGGCAATAGCTGCTTTTCTCTTTGCTGTAAGGCCCTTCGCAGCAGATCACTCAAGCCTGCCAGCATGGTGATGGCCGCTTTTTTCTCGTCAAAGCGAATTTGTGCAGAGATGGTATTGAGTGTATTGAAGAGGAAATGCGGATGTAGTTGCATTTTCAGAGCCTGAAGCTGAGCCTTCACTAACCTGGATTCCAGCTGGAGTGCATTGATCTCGTTCTGTTTTATTTGCTGATAATATTCAAAGGCATAGCCAACGATGATAATACCCCAGTAGATGAGGAAGTACCATTCGAATTGATTGATAAGCAGTGCCAGGAAAGTCATGATCAAAGACTCGGAATCGAGACTCCAGTGAGGGTCATTAATCACCACTACAATCACTGCGTAGAGCAGAATATTCAAAGAAACCAGAATGATACTGGCAGGTATGTGATAAAGCAGTCCAATGAACTTATTCTTTCTGTCTACCCTGAATTTTTTACCGGTATAGAAAATAAAGGGAGTGAGAAAACCCCAAAAAAGCCATATAACCAGTTTTACACCAAAGAGCGACCACCAGTTAGGAACAGATTCTCCTGCATCGAGCTTAATATAAAGCATGGAAGCGGAGATAAAGGCAATGGTAGACCATATGGCCAGAATCCAGCCCCAGTGGAAGAAGGAGGGTTTGCGGAATGTTTTGTTGAAAATCACGGAGGTATTTAGTCAGATAATTTATCGAGAATATCGGCTACAGGCAAATACTCGGGTACCATGCCTCCTGCTTTTTCATAGCTGTAAAGGATGTTGCCATCTTCACCCACCAGGTAGAGCGCTGGAATGGGTAGCAGGTTTTGATCATTACCATTGGCTTCCTCCAGATTGATGCCCATTACATCAAAAAGCCGCAGACTTCCGGTACCCAATCGATAACCTACCTGGTATGATTCCATAATTTCATTGTTCTCATCATGAATGATAGAGATAGAAGTGCTTGTCACAGGTATGGATTGATTGGTTTGTTCAGTTTGTTCAGGGGTCACAGCTATTACACTGGCTCCCATGGCCATGAACTGATCTAGTGAGGCCTGTAGCTCGCCCAGGTGTTTCTGGCAGGCCGGACACCAAAGTCCCCTGTAGAAAATGAGTACCACCGGTCCCTTTCGGGTAAGCTCGGAAAGTTGTAATTGTTGTCCGCGTTGATCTGTGCCGATGAAGTCCGGAGCTGCTCGCCCTTCAGCCAACACTTCCGGATAGGTTTCGCTGCCTGCAGTGAAGTAGAAGTAGCCTGATATGAGCCCGATGATAATGAAGGCAAGCAGGCCAAGGAGTATTTTCTTGATCATGATTTTGT
The DNA here is from genome assembly GCA_021404565.1 of Roseivirga sp. GTDB lineage: Bacteria > Bacteroidota > Bacteroidia > Cytophagales > Cyclobacteriaceae > Roseivirga. Next base: position 245,886 of record JAAWWF010000008.1, read on the forward strand.
TCTAAAGTTTTGACGAATTCAGAAGTGTTACCCATTGCCTCAGGTCCTCCTGATAGTCTGATTGAAGGCGATGGACAAGGGTCTTTTGTATTGATTCAGGAAATATGCCTGGCCCATGGAGTGCACCCATAAAAGCTCCCATCAACTGAGCGTATGAGTCGGTGTCGTGCCCGAACTCAATGCACAATTGCATGGCTGCCAGCGGATCGAACCGGGCTATTTCAGCACAGGCAAAAACCACCACAATGGGCACCCAGGATTCCCACCAAACCACGGCTTCGAGCTCTCTTTCCAAAATCTGGAAGAGTTTTCCGGGACTACCTTCTGATCTTTCAACTGCCTTGTGGGTGAAATCCAGCCAGCGATGCAGAGCACGTTGGCCATAGGCAGCTTTCCCATAGCCATAAGGATCTGTGCTTCGCATCGCTTTTTCTATGAGAGTCCAGTCGGCTCCCGGCTGAAGCGCTGCGGCCAGGCCGGTTACTACAGCTGCATTCATATCCCTGGCCAGCCCATGATCCAGGAAATCCAACTCCCAGGCCAGTTTATAGGTAAAATCCAGGTCCTGGTGTCGCAGGGCTGCCAGCGGCAGCAGTGCCATTTGCCCGGCTATGCTCGGGGTGCCCGCCCAAAGTCTTTCAGGTGGCAAGGCGCTGGTATCTCCTCTCATATCAAGCTGCCACCTGGCGGCTTTAGAGAACTCTGAAAGCCAGCTTTCGCAAAGTGCCGGTGCCTCCATCGGCAACCTTTGAGGGAAATTCAGAATCTCTTTCGCCAGGGCAGAGGCATCTGGCTCCGGGTGATAACGCAGGGTATTCATCAGAATAAACTTAAGCCGTGTATCATCGGTGATGGTACCAGCCGGAGCATAGTCTACCCAATGGGCATAGCTGCTGGCTTTTCTGAAATGAGCGTTTAGGCTAAAACTAAGTGCCAGTTCTCTGATTCCCTCAGAGGTCAGAGCTGTTTTTGAAGACGTCCATTTACTTCGCTGGGCTGGGTAAAAAAACTCGAAAGGAGCACCGGCAGCGTCACCTATGGCCGAGCCTAGTAACATCCCATAGGTTTTCGCTTCAAAAGACTGAGCGATGATTATTGAGGAGAGTAATAACAATATAGCGGTGATACGAACCTTCATTGACCTGATGATAGTCTGAAAGTCGCTCGTCTACAATATCATCAAAAGAGTACTGGTGCTAATCTGAGATTCTATGTTGTGAAAGTAGCCCTGGTAGTTGTAAATCAGCCTGCCGATTCATAGGCTTCTTTGAGCCAGCCAATCACTTCATCGGTTACCTGGGAGGCCTCGGTGATTTTCACCCTATGAGAAACCATAGCATTCCAGCTTCCCGCTATTTCAAGGCTGCCTTCAGCTTCTCTGCCCTTAATATTAATGCCGATATCTACACGGGTTTTGGTAGAGGGCTGAATCAAACCAAACTGTTTCTTCCTGCGCAGGCTTACATAGGCCCTTTTGGGAGCCAGCTCAACATCACCGCCAAACTTTTGTATTTGTGCTATCAGGCCATCATAAATTGGCCTTAAGACCTCTTTGCCTTTGTATTGATCATCTACCAGCGAGTCTTCACTTGCTGCCGAACCGGCATCTGTTTCTTTGGCTTTATGCGCCACCAGGTTGGCATAACCATGTGTCAATCCATAAGCGTCAGACTTCAAAAGCTTCATGATTTCTCCGTGTTTTTGCAATCCACTGTTTTTGACAATGCTTATCCACTCTGAGAATTTCTTACCTGTTTTCTCTTCCAGGTTTTTGATCATTACGTCTGACATAGTCGTCTTCTTAGTTTAAAAAGTGAAGTCTACAGAAAAAACACTTTGATCCCAAATCAATTTTAAAATCCCTCCGGTTGAGGTTTCTTCTACAGTAATGGTAAATCCTTCTGTAATCTCGTCCTGGTTACCCAGGCTCATCGGAACCCGCGCCAGGTCTCGTGAAACATCATAGCTTCTTCCATTCTGGCCGGTTTGTTTGTTAATGATTAGAGTGCCTCCGTCAGGTTCCGGAATAGTAAACAGGGTATACTCGCCTTTCGGAACCTTCACATTTGCAATGGTCAGGTCTTTTGAGGTTTTGAAATGGGTTGCACGGTTCGCTCCGGTCCTCCAGCGGACTCCCCAGGAAACAATCCCTCCGAAAATCTCTCTTCCCCGCTTTTGTGGAGAACCATACTGCACTTTAAAATCTCCCCCTTTGAAAGAAAACTCTTGCGTAATGGCACCGGATAGGGAACCAAAGGGGCTACCGTTTTTATCCCTTTCCAAAAAGTCGTTGGCAATGGCTTCAAAATCCAGACTCCTGGTTCGGGTGACTACCAGCTTACGGGTGGTGAGTGCAGCATCCAGCTTTAGCAAGTCCCCATTTGCATTGGTCTTAACGCCCATTACTCCCCGTGAGGGATGGCGAAAGGTCAGGGAGTCCCTCCTCATTTTATGAATGATAAAACCCGAAATTCTTCGGCCGGTTAGGAGCTTCTGTGCGATGCTGTCATTCGGTGATTTGGCTGCCTGCTGAAAGGCCAGTTCAAAGGGCCAATGCACCATATCGATAAAAGGCAGTGTTCCAGGCTTTCTGGTCATGGTAAATCTGCGTTTATCACCATTGGCAGCCAATACTTCGTTGATCAGGGTATCTGCCGAAAATCTCACGGTTTGTGTGGCTACAGACCCTATGGCATTGAATTGTGTGTCTGTGGGGCGATACCCTAACAGGTCCGCAATACCTCCCTCGTTATCTAATTTGAGATCATAGCCCAACAAGGCTGTTTTGGGGCTTCTGAGCACTACATGGGCCATAACATGATCGTCCTGTCGCTTGTATCGTTCAATGGCGAGGGTGTCGTTTCCCAGGCGAGTCACAAAATAGACATAGTCTTCACTTTCTTCCAGGGAAACAGGAGGCTGGTCGCAACTGCTGAGAAAAGCTGACATAACGATAATAAGGGAGAGAATGTGCTTCATAGTACTTCAAAATAAATATTCATCGTTTGTCTATGAAGCCTTTTTCTGCCGATGGTAGGTGTCAGGCTTTGGTTTTTACCTTGCTCCAGTTTTTTACCTGCCAGTGGATGATTCCAGTAGTCAGGTGGTTGTTTTGAGCATCATGAATTTTCACTTCACAAGGCACCACAATAGAGTCCTGTGATTTCAGGGGGGTGATCACCTCTTCATTCAACCAGGCATCAGTGACCGAAAAACTTGCGTAAGCGTTCATTTTACCCTGGTAGTGATAGTCCATTTCCATTCGCTGCATAATGATCCGATACTCCTTCGGATCAAGGGTATTGAGGAGCACCATGCCCGTGGCGTATTCTGAAATTGTGGCAAGCCCACAAGCATGTAAGCCTTTAATATGATTGAAGTTTCTACGCTTGTAAGGAATCAAAATCTTTACATGCCGATCTCCGATTTCCACCACATCAAAACCATGAGGTTTGTTGAAGGGGATCATCCGCTTAAGCCCGAAGTTGAGCATTCTCAAATGGCGCTTCGATGTTTTCGCTTTTTCCAGAAGTACAGCAGGATCAATCATTCGTTGGATTTTGTGTTAATTTATTCATTATTGAGCAAAAATAGTATGCATGCTGAGTTTTTGGGAACGTGAGTCGTTTACGGAATATGACTTCCTGATTATCGGGGGAGGAATTGTGGGGCTTTCTACTGCCATTGAGTTGAAAGAGACACATCCCCACACCAATGTTGCCGTGGTAGAAAGAGGTGTGTTTCCTTCTGGTGCCAGTACACGGAATGCAGGCTTTGCCTGTTTTGGTTCCCTTACTGAGGTGCTTTCCGATTTGGAGAAACTGCCGGAAGCAGCGGTTTTTAAGCTGGTAAAACGGAGGTGGGATGGACTTCAGCTCCTGAGAACCCGGCTTGGGGATGAAGTTATTGATTATCAAAATCATGGGGGTTATGAACTGTTACAAACTGAGAGTCAGCTTGGAGCACTAGAGCAGGCGGATCGTGTCAACTCATTGCTCAAACCACTGTTTGAGCATGATGTTTACCAGAATGTACCCGAAAAAACGCCAGCCCTCGGCTTTGATACTAACCGGGTGAAAGGTCTCGTTTTCAATCAATATGAGGCTCAGATTCATACCGGCAAAATGATGAAGGCCTTACAGCGATTGGCGATGGCAAGAGGCATTGATCTTTTGACCGGAACGGGTGTGAGGAATTTCGTGGAAGACAATGGCCATGTGGATGTAAAGCTCGAAAATGGTACCGTGTTAAAAGCCGGTCGGGTTGGAATTTGTACCAATGCTTTTACACGAAAATTGGTTCAGGAGGCGAATTTGAAACCCGGCAGAGGGGTAGTGTTGGTAACAAAACCGGTTCAAGGTTTAAAGTTCAAGGGTACTTTCCACTATGATGAAGGCTACTACTACTTCCGCAACTATGGAAACAGGATTATTTTCGGGGGAGGTAGAAACCTGGACCTGGAAGGAGAAACCACAACTGAATTTGGAGTGCCTGACAAAATCCTTTCCCGATTGAAGGAAGATCTGATAAACTTGATTTTGCCCGGGCAATCCTATGAGATAGAGCAGGTTTGGTCTGGAATTATGGCATTCGGTGACACCAAACAACCAGTTTTAAGGCAACAAAGCGACCGTGTTTTTCTGGGTGTAAGGCTCGGGGGAATGGGAGTGGCGATTGGTAGTTTACTTGGCAAAGAGCTGGCCGAACTCATCACACAGTCAGGAAATAATTAGTATATTTCAATTTCTACTATCAAATCCTTATGACCTATAAATACCGCAAGCCAAGTCTTCTTCAAGCTTTCATCCCAATCATCTTTCTGGTAGTCGCTCTCTTTATCAACGTTTATGTTTTTAAGGATTCTTCATTGGATGGATCGAATCAGATCATTCTGATTCTTTCTGCTGCAGTAGCGAGCCTTGTAGCCTTAAAGGTGGGCTACAAATGGAACGAGTTACAGGACGGAATTGTAAAGAGTATTAGTTCTGCGATGGCCTCGATTATTATTCTTTTGCTCATAGGGGCACTGGCTGGGACATGGCTATTAAGTGGCATTGTGCCAGCTATGATTTACTATGGTATGCAAATTTTGAATCCTACTATTTTTCTTTTCGCAGCCTGTATAGTGTGTTCAATTGTATCTATCGCCACAGGAAGTTCCTGGACTACTGCCGCAACCGTAGGTATAGCTTTGATTGGAATTGGTAAGGCTTTAGGACTTCATGAGGGTATGATAGCCGGTGCTGTGCTTTCCGGTGCTTATTTCGGAGATAAAATGTCTCCTCTTTCAGATACCACCAACCTGGCACCTGCCATGGCTGGTACGGATTTGTTTACGCATATCCGTTATATGACTTATACAACAGTACCTTCTATTGTGATTGCGCTCATTATCTTTTTGATCTTAGGATTCACCAGTAGTGGTTCAGGACAGGCAGTTGAAACGGAAGAGATTTTAGCTGCTATTACAAGTAGGTTCAATATCAACGGCTGGCTGTTTTTAGTACCTATTGCAGTCGTAGTACTTATAATAAAAAAGGTGCCGGCCATTCCGGCTATTTTAATAGGAGCACTATTGGGAAGTGTCTTTGCCTTGATTTTTCAACAGGATATCATTTTGTCCATTGGTGAATTAGTACATAAAGGAGTTCATTATCAGTTGACTGGAGCGGAATATGAAAATCTCAAGGCTACTACTTCGAACCTGGAATTCGGTTTTTTAGGATCGATGCAGGCACTCTTTGGAGATATTAGTATTGCTACGGGTAATGAGATGGTAGATGAACTGCTCACTGCAGGAGGTATGTATGGTATGTTGAAAACGGTTTGGCTTATACTGTCTGCAATGATTTTCGGAGGTGTCATGGAATCAACCGGGCTCTTGAAAAGAATCGCGGAAGCCATTATTTCCAAGGTTAATTCAGCTGGCTCGTTAGTAGCGGCTACTACCGGTAGTACCATTTTCTTTAATGTTACAGCTTCAGATCAATACCTGTCGATTGTTGTGCCCGGCAGAATGTTTGCCGATATCTATAAGGAAATGGGGCTTGCACCAGAAAACCTTTCCAGAACGCTTGAAGACTCAGGTACAGTTACCTCCGTGCTGGTTCCCTGGAATACTTGCGGGGCTTATCACTCCACCGTTTTGGGCGTGCCTACGCTTACCTACCTTCCCTTTGCCTTTTTCAACTACATCAGTCCATTGATGACCATGGTCTTTGCCTATCTCAAAATTAAAATCAGAATGCGTCAGGCAGACAACACAGAGACGGGAGCTGAAGCATGATGTTTCCCATCTCCATTACGAAGGATGAAATCATGGAACTGCCCCTGAGCTCCTATCCGGGCAAGGTGGTAATCGCCCATACCGAAGACCAAATTGCTTCGGCTATGGCAGAGATTTCTCGTAGTAGCGTAGTAGGTTTTGATACGGAAGCACGACCCACCTTCAAAAAAGGTCAAATCCGAAATGTCTCTCTTATCCAGATCGCCACAGCAGAGAAGGTATTTTTGCTCAGAATTAAGTCATCGGGTTTAACCGATGAGCTCATCGATTTTCTGGAAGATGAGGATTTGATTAAGGTAGGCATAGGCCTTGAAGATGACTATAACCTCCTAAGAAGATTGAGGGTTTTTCAACCCGGAGGTTTCCTGGATTTGAACCCACAAATGAAGGAACTGGGAGCGAATAGTATAGGAGCCAGAAATCTCGCTGCGATGATTCTTGAAATCAGAATTTCAAAGTCCGCCCAGACTTCAAATTGGGAAAACGAAGTGCTCACTCAGAAGCAAATCAGATATGCAGCAACAGATGCCTGGATTTGCCTGGAGATATATAACAAGCTTGTTGATTGGGGCTACATTTGACAGGAGTTTTTTTGCTTTTCAGACTCAGGAAAGCATTTTGTCCACCTTTTGTCTACGTAAAGTTTACCCCTTTCCCGCTAATTCCCGTATATTTGTATAAGTTCAATTCAATAAAAGTATTGAGCACCTCGATCAAATAACTGGAGTCATACCAAGGCTGCTCTTCATCATAGAGTAGTGAGAGGTTGTTTATAAGAGACTTGTTGGTCTCATGATATCTAACAAACAACCTGAATTCAGAGATGGGATTGGGGATAAAGACAGCTTGCGTGCAATGGTATACATTGTTTGACGTTTGCATATTGAGTTCAATCTCAAAAAGGTCGTGATGATCACAGATATCTCATCATGCAACAGCTCAAGGCTCAGGCCGGCTGTTTTGAAGTGACTATTTTAGGTTCCATATACAAAATAGTGTTTTGGTGAAATGAGCTAACTCAGAAGGAGTTAGCTCTTCTTTTTTCTGAACATTAGATTTAACTTGAAGCCACCAACCGGTTACTCATTGATACGCGCTCTTTTAAGGCTCACCTCGCAAATAAGCTTGCTTTGGCTAATTACATGCCTGAGTTATCCGTCAGCGCATGCCCAAACAAAAGAAATCGACAGCCTCAGCCATTTCATAGAAACTCACATACAGGAAGATGATAGCCTGGCCACTGTTCTGGCCAGGTTGAGTTATTTGCACAATTCATTTGACCCCGACAAGGGGATTCGTCTTGGTGAGCGAGGACTTGAAATTTCAAAAAGAATAGACTTTTCTGAGGGAATATCACGATCCTTCAACAGCCTTGGGGTAAACTACTATGCCAAAGAAGAGTATGTTAAGGCCATTGACGCCTATAATGAAGCCATCAGGTATAAGGAGATCATAGGGGACAAACGCGGTGCGATGATGACCCAGGTCAACCTGGCAATAATTCTGGTCGAACGCAGAAGGGTAAATGAGGCTCTGAAGTATTATGAAGAAGCCCGGGCGTATTTTGAAGAGGCAGGTGACGACAACGTGGTAGGTGTAGTGCTGGTAAACATGGCCCAGGCCCATCGCAGGTTAAGAGCAGACTCTGAGGCCCTGAGACTGTATTTGCTGGCTCTGGAGTACGCAGAAAAGTCTGGTAATCAGGCTGCTTTGGCCACTACACTCACCAATATATCGGTGCTTTACATAGCCCTGGGAGAGTACGACCAATCTCTGACCATGAGGAAGAGATCATTAAAAATAACACAAGAGACCAACAACCGGAGGCTGGAGGCGCAGGTGCGTGTAGGGTTGGGGTTGGTTTTTCAACGCCTTCATCAGAATGACTCCGCCAGGTATTACTTTCAGTCAGCCTATGAAATGGCTGACGAAATTGGCTTAAGAAGCAGAAAGGCCAGCGCTCTTCAAAATCTGGGTACACTGGCAAAGGAGGAAGGCGACTATCAAGCAGCCCTCGATTATTATCAACAAGCACTGACTTTAAGGGAAATGTCAAGCTCCAGGAGAACGCTTCCCTTTCTATATCGAAGTATGGGGGAGGCTCATCTGAATTTAAGGCAAAAGCAAACCGGCCTGGAAAACCTGCTAAAAAGCCTGTTTATAGGCCAGGAGCTTGGGGCCATAACTTCTATTGCCGAGGGGGCTGAAGCGCTGACTGATTATTATGAATCAGAAGGTAATTTTGAAAGAGCGTTTTACTACGCGAAAATGGCTCGTGAGGCAAATGAAACAATCGACTCCCGACAGGACATTCCGGAGCTTGCTAAGCTGGTAACCCGCTATCAGAATGAGAAAGAGAATCAAAGTCTTTTACTCCGGCAAGCTGAGGAAGAAGCAGCCCTTTATAAGAAGTTGGATGCCGAGCGGATGGTAAGAAACCTGACCATTGCCGGTTTTGTTGGAGTACTCATATTGGCCCTTATTTACTACCGCTTTTATAAGAGTAAAAAGAGGGCACATGCCCTGTTGGAGGAACAGAACCGAGTGATCTCGGAGCAGAAAAATGCCTTGGGGCTTCAGGCTGAAAAACTCCTGATGGTCAATTCCCAGATGGAGATGCTATCAGAGTTCCGGACCGGACTTACCCAGATGATTGCGCACGACATGAAGAATCCGCTCAATGCAATTATTGGGCTGTCGGATGGTCAGCCTACTGCCCGAAATGTTAAAAAGATCGCGGAGTCTGGTTATCAGATGCTTAATCTGGTAACGAACATGCTGGAGGTGGAAAAGCTCGAAGAAACGGGGATCAAACCGGAAAAGAAGCAGGTTTTTATAGATGAGCTTATCCAAAAGGCAAAAAACCAGGTGGAGATCCTGTTGCAGGCTAAGAGTATCTTTTTTCAAAGCCTGGTCCCCAAACAGATAGGTCTGATCGCTGATGAGGGCATTATTGTGAGGGTGCTGGTGAATTTGCTGACCAATGCCATTAAATATTCGGAAAACGGAGGGGTAGTTAAAGTGACCCATGAAATTGTTCCTGATGGGTTTCTCAGAATCTCTATCATCGATGAAGGACCCGGTATCGAACCAGATCGTTTGCCCCATATCTTCAATAAGTTCTGGCAGTCAGACCAAAAACAATCCGGGTTGGCTGTGTCCACCGGGCTTGGGCTCACCTTCTGTAAGCTGGCACTCGAATCACATGGCGGACGCATATGGGCAGACTCTGAGCAGGGAAAAGGTACCTCTTTTACATTCGAATTAAGTATCAGCCGGGAAGCCTGTGCGGACTATATTCACCTTTCACATGGTGAAATTCAGCCCAGGGAGTATTTGATTGAGCCTGATGAGTTTTCTGTGCTGGACAAGTTTGCCGGCCAACTGGTGAAGCTGAAGGTACACGAAGTAGGGGCGATTACCCGCATCTTCAGGAAGATGGAAGAAAAGAATGTAACTTCGCGATGGAAAATCGACCTGCAGGGTGCTGTGTATGATGGTGATCAGACTAAATACAATCAGCTGTTAAAAGCACTTTATGAAGATCAAGAGTAGCATATTTAAGTATTGCATACTGGCCATGTTGGTCATTAACTGCCACCACCTGGTAGCGCAGGAAGAGCCTGACTCGGCACGCTTCGAAGTGCTACTTGATTCTTTGGAAAAACTGAGCGATCAACGGAAACTGGAAGCCGCCAGCCAACTAGGTAATCAACTTCTTGCAGAGACCGATAATGAAGGAGCAGTACTTAATAAGATCAGGGTACTTAAGATAATGTTCTATGTGAATGGGCGCTTCAAAGATGATCTGACCTACAGGGAGACAGCCCTTGAGTGCCTAAGCCTGAGTGAGCAAAACCGCGATTATGAGTCGGCCATTATTTGTGCCACCAATGTGGCACTGACCTTCTTTAATGTCAGTCAATACGACTCAGCAAAAGTCTACTATCGTAAGGCTATGGAAATAGCCCGGGATAACCTTCCCCGTAAATACCCTATTGGTCTGGCTAATATGGCCTTTATCCATGGAGTCCTGGATCAAAGAGACGAGGAACTCAAATACTTTATGCTGGCTCTGGAGGTGGTAGAGGCCCACCCGGAATACGATAATGTGATGGGAACCAGTGCCATGGCTTACAGCGGTTTGGGTGATTATTACCGGTCTATTGGTGAGTTTGACAAGGCCATTGAGAACTATGAGGGGAAACTGAAACTGGGAATAGATAATGATTCAAGGAGAATTATTTATGAAGCACATTATGGCCTGGGCCTTGCCTTTGGTCATAAAGACAACTACGATTTTGAGAGAAGCAAATATCATTTTGAGGAGGTAGCCCGGGATACAGCAAGGGCTTACCAGCCCTACCGCTTTCGATCCATTTACGGACTGGCTAAGCTCTATAAAAATGAGAAAGATTATAACGAGGCCAAAAAGCTCTTCAGGCAAGCTTTGGCCTATTATAAAGGTACCAAGAGTACTGATTACATGTCGAGGGTACAGACCGAAATGGCCGATATGTACTATAGTACCGGAGATTTGGTTCAGTCGAGAAACTGGGTTAATCAGGCGGTAGCTTCGGCCCGTAAAACGGGAGTGATCCCGCAGGAAAGAGAAGCGCTAAGAGTGCTTTATAGATTAGATTCTATCCAAGGGAGGTATAAAGGAGCATTTACAAATTTTCTCCGCTACACAGAAATCAATGACTCCTTGTCTAATCAAAGTACCAAAGACAGAATAAGTGAGCTGCAGATTCAATACGAGACATCACAAACGGAAAAGCAAAATGAGCTGCTGAAGGCTGATCTCGATTTACAGGAGCTCAGGTCTCAGAGACAGATAGGGATCCTGATTTTCGTGGCTGTGCTCTCTGTGGTTTTGGTAGTTTCTACCATTGTGTTTTATCGGGGTTATCAACGAAAAAAGAAGGATCATGACCTGATTGCTACGCAAAAATACGAGCTAAAGCAGCTATCTGACTTCAAAGAGGGGTTGACCAGTATGGTAGTTCATGATATGAAGAACCCGATCAATTCGATCATCGGTTTTTCGAGGGGAACGCCTGATGAAAAGAAAATGAAAAAGATCAACCAGTCGGGTTATAACATCCTTAATCTGGTGACCAATATGCTGGATATCCAGCGCTTTGAAGAAACCAAAGTGGAGGTGGTTACTGAGCCGGTAGAAGGATACAGAATGGTGGGTGAGGCAGCGAATGAGGTGCATTTGCTATTACAAGCCAAGAGCCTGCGCTTTGATAACCTTGTTCCACGGGGAATCATGTTCAATGTAGAACGAGCTCTATTAGACAGGGTGATGATCAACCTGCTGACCAATGCAATTAAGTACTCAAAGCTGGGAGAGGTAGTGACTGTTAAACTGGGTGAGCTGAAAGATGGCTTTCAGGAGTTGATTGTCAGAGATGAGGGAGACGGCATTGCGGAGGGAAAACTGCCTTACATTTTTAATAAATTCTGGCACAAAGATGCCCGCAAGTCAGGTTTAGCGCCCTCTACAGGGTTGGGCTTGTCTTTCTGCAAGCTGGCGGTTGAGGCCCATGGTGGCACTATCATGGCCAAATCGGACCTTTCCAAGGGCACTTCCATGATATTTACCTTACCTCTGGCAGAGGAAACAGCAACTGAGATATCAAAGGTGGAGGAGCTTCATAACAAAAGTGGAGAATCACTTAGCGCTCAGGAACTTGAAATTTTGGGCGAACTTTTACCTGAACTTACCAGTCTGGAGGTACATGAGGTAAGCGCGATCAACAAGCTGATAAGTAAGTTGGAAAGCAAAGGTCTGAATAAGCGATGGATTAACGCCCTGCAGGCGTCTGTGTATCAAGGCGACCAGCCCAAATACAACGAATTGTTGAATACAGGAACTAAGGAGGAATTAATTTAGAAGATAGCTGAACAGTAGCATGACTATAAATGGCCGATTGAACCGTATTCTGATTGCCGATGACGATCCGGTAAACCTGGAAGTGATTCTTGACTTTTTAGCAGATCATGAGGATGAAGTACTTTATGCACCCAATGGCAAGCGTGCTTGTGAATTGGCCATACAGGAATTGCCGGATGTGATCATCATGGATTGGGAAATGCCTATTATGAATGGTATTGATGCCATCGCAAATCTTCGTAAGAATCCGCTGACCGCTGATATCCCGATTATAGTAGCTACGGGGGTTATGACACAGTCTAATGACCTGAAAACGGCCATGGAAACAGGTGCTGTTGATTTTCTGCGTAAACCCTTCGATCCTATAGAGTTCAAATCCCGTCTGAGTACAACACTTAGGCTTTCAGCTTCCTACAAGGAGATTAAGGAACAGAAAAAGCAAATTGAGGAAATGGCTGCGAAAGAGCAGGAGTTACTCAATAGCTCTCTACAGCAAAAAGAAAGAGAGCTTAGCACCGCTGCTATTTTCGATTATCAAAAAAGCGAGCTGCTGACCAAGCTTTTGGATGAAATCAAGCGCCTGGATACGGTAACCAATAACCTATATGCACCGGAGATAAAAAAGATCACAAGGGAGATTAAGTCTTTCCTCGATCTTGATCGCAGCTGGTCGAATTTCAAGATGCACTTTGAGGAGGTGCATCCCGGTTTTCTGGAGAAGGTAGGGGAGTCTTTTAAAGAACTTACGAGCAATGAGCAACGCGTATGTGCTTATCTCAAAATTGGCTTGAACAATAAGGAAATTGCCACTTTGACAAATGTGGAGAGTGCCTCGGTACGCAGAGCCCTCAACCGGCTGAAAAAGAAAATGAGCCTGACTCCGGAAGACAGCCTCAGAGATTTTATCGATAGTATGTAAGACTATTTCAGCATCGCTACCAGGTCTCGGAATTTGTCCGGATCGGCCTCATAAACAGAAGACATTAGCTTGTCTTTCCAGATAGATGTAACACCTGCTTGTTCCAATTCCTTTACAATTCTGCTCACCTGGCTGTATTCATGTACTTCAATCCTCGATAATTTTTCAGCATACATTGCTATAAGGGGTAAATCCTTGGCCAGAATCATCGAATCTGACTTGTCTTGAAAAGGTCTTTCAGGTTGAGAATGCGGTCGGTCAATGTTGGCTACAGGGATGCTAAATTTCACGGTGGTAAATTTTTGAGGCGCAGAAGTTACCTGAATTGTACCACCATGGGCTTCAATGGCCAGTTTACAAAAGGTGAGCCCCAAGCCGATTGATGAAGCCTGACTGATTTTGGTATTTCCGGTACTCCAATACTTCTCAAAGACGTATGGAAGTTCGTTCTCCTTAATGCCTTCACCGTAATCGGTTATGGAGAAACCGATCCTGCCGTCCTCTTCATTTTTAGTTACACAGACATCGATCCTGGAGTCGTAATGAGAGAATTTTGCTGCGTTAAATAGGAGATTACCCAGTATTCTCTTAAGCAGCACCAGATCGGCATAAAGTAAAAGAGTTTCCGGTACTGAGGTAATGACTCGGATATGCTTGCTTTCCAGGAGGTATTTCAGCGGTGTTATTGACTCAGTTAGCAGATCAGCAACAAAGCAGTGTTGTTTGTCCAAAGCGATTTTGGCCTCTTTCAGTCTTTGAATATCGAGCATATTGGTCACCAGGTTCAGCACACATTCTCCCGAACGGTTGATGATTTCCATTTTCCCTGGTGAAGGCTCTTCTTGCGACAATCCCATGATGGCATTAAGTGAATTGCGAATATCGTGGACTACCATTTGGATAGAGTTTTCCTTAAACTTATCCAGCTTAAGAGCCGCCTCGTACTTTTCTTCCAGTGTTCCAATTTGTTCTTCCGCCTTGTTCTTTCGGAGAATCAGGAAGTTGTTTTTCTCGATCAGGTCCTGGACCAGTCTCTGTTTCTTTCTGTAGCAGCAATAGCTCCAAAGCATCGCCCCGAAGACTAGTACTATGATAGAATAATAAATGACATCAGGGGTAAGAAAAACAGCGTGAAGTGAAGGTGAGTTGAGAACCTCCCATAAGAAGACACTACCGGGTACATCATGGCTCTCTCTGACCCCAATATGAGGCGTATAGGAAAGAAGGCATAGTAGTACCAGTCTGCGGACCAGAATTACACGCATGGTATTTATTCTATCAGTTGAAGTTTAAAATGCCCACTCTCGGCCCCTGGATATGCCTCATTTAGTTTGAAATAATAAGACTTACCAGCAGGTTCAAATGAACATGCAAAACAACTCAATTTCCAGCCCTTTACAGATCAAGGTCATCGGGGGCGGTAAATTGTCCACGTTTTGTCTACGCTTTTTGGATTATAAGTGGCGTTTTGTCATCAGAAGATACATGCGATGTGGAAGCTATCCGGGACGAAAACATCTATTTTTGGAAGGTGAGTATCTTTAGGGGAGCTTACTTGAGCATTGCCACCAGCTCATCAAAACGCTGTTGATTGCCCTGATGCATGGCAGAAATGAGATTGCTTTTCCAAGGTGAGGTTACCTCTGCCTCTTCCAGTTCACGAATGATGCTGTTGATTTTCCCGACCTGATGTACTTTTAACTCGCCCAGCTGGGAGAAATACTTTGACAGCACGGCAATGTCTGATTCCAGAATCAACGACTCACCCAGATCAATGGGTTTGGCTACTTCCATATCACTTTGCTCAATATGCTCTGCCTGCACCATGGGAATGGTGAAACTGAAGGTGGTGGATTTGCCATATTCTGAGTCCACGCTGATTTTACCTCCGTGTGCCTCTACGGCCAGTTTACAGAAGGTGAGCCCTAAACCTGTGGAGCCAGAGTAGTGTGAATCCTGATCGTGACCCTGCCAGTATTTGTCAAAAACATTGGGCAATTGCTCTGTGGCAATGCCCGGGCCATGATCAATGACAGAAATAGTGACCTCTTTGGCGGGGGTATCAATGGAAGCCTCAACCAAAATCTCTCCCCCCAAATCAGAATACTTTAGGGCATTGGAAAGCAGGTTGCCTACTACTCTTACAATCAGTTCACCATCAACATCTACATAAAGTTTGTTGGGTATAGATTTGGTCAGTGCCACTTTTTTGGCGTGCATTAACAGTTCCAGGTGAATAGAGGCCTCTTTAAATAAGTTGTTGAACAGATGAGCTTCAGTGTTCAGGGTTACCTGAGTCTCCTTAAACTTCTGTACATCCAACATATTGGAGACCATATTGAGCATTTGATGCCCCGATTGTGCAATGGTCGATAACTTCTGCTGACTGGCCTCTCCCTGTGACAGACCAATCACCGCATTGAGCGGGTTTTTCATGTCATGTACGATCATATGGGTAAGGTTTTCCTTAAATTCTCCCAGCTGTTTGAGTTGCTGGTTATTCTCGGCCAGGATCTCCTTTTGTGAAGTAATCAGACGGTTGGCTTTTTGCTTACCTCTTAAAGCGATAAAAACAACAACGAGTATTACTGCCAGGAGTCCGCCAGTAACGATAAAGGCTACCTGCCTTGCTTGTTGACGGTCATTGCGGGCATTGAGCAGTGCTATTTCCTGTTCCTTCTTTTCAGTTTCATATTCAGTTTCAAGGCGCGCAACGGCTTCAAGTTGTTGGATATTGAGCAGACTGTCACTGAGTACCTGATTTGCTTTGAAATGCTCAACAGCCTTTTCATATAGCCCCAGTAACTCATAATTTTCTGCCATGTTTTTCTCGACCTGTACCCGGAGATTAAGGTTCGATATCTCAAGAACCAGTGGATAGTTTTCTATGCGCACGTCCAGGGCCTGGTCGTACTTGCCCAGTACCTGGTAGACTTCAGAAATATTTTCCTTTGTTTCGACAATGCTCTCCTTATAGTTGAGTTTCTCTGCATCGGAAAGGCCAAGCTCATAGTAGTACAAGGCAGAATCATACTGTTGTAGTCTTTGCGAATGGAGGTAGCCGAGCGTGTTGTTGGCCGACATCTTTTTAAAGGAGTATCCCTGGTCGTATTCATCTTCGATGTGTACTCGTTCTATTTCGTCTACTGCTTGTTTCAGCACAATTCTTGCCAGTCTTAAACTGTCGGTGTCTATATATGAACCGGCAAGTGATGCAAGACTGTAGTACGCATCGATATTATGGTCCCGGGCCAGAACTATTGCTTTTTTGAAATAGACAATACTCTTTTTATGGTCTTCCTGAACGGTGAAAAAGTGACCCAGGGCCTCAGTCACGGTCTGAAGATGCATATAGTCTTTAAGCCGGGCGGCTTCACGCTCATATTCTATCAGTAGCTTGTAGGCCGCATCGAGATCACCTCTGTTTCGGAGTATCCGCGATTTGAAGCTATAAGCCTGAAGCAGGATATTATTGTTGCCGATTTTTGCTGCCCATTCAATGGTTTTTTCAAAATAGAAAAGGGCTGAATCTGAGGACTCATTAATGTTATGGAGGACTCCTTTATGGTAAATTTTGTTGGTATATATACTGTCTTCTTTTAGCTCAAGAGCTAACCTGATAGCTTCATCTATATAACGGAAGCGTTCTTCCAGCGGATAAAACTCGCCATAAGTATCTGAATAGTAGAGATGGAAGGTCAGTGCTGTCAGCACGTCAAAGTATTTCTCCGACTCCTGGTGCTTTGCTTCATTCAGTGCCTTGAAAAACGTATCAAAGGATGCCTGTCGCTTACCCTCCCGGATAAGCATATGACCTTCATTTATAAGCTTATCGAAGTCTTCGGGGGATTGTATCTGCCCTGGAAGAGACTGGCAGTAAAGCGCAAGTAGCAGAGTCAGCACAATGAGCCGTCCACGAATAAAGCGCGCCTGGTTGTTTACAATGTGGTTGGGTATCATGAATTGTTTACACCTTAATATTGAAACAAATCGGGGTAAAACAAGGAGTTATTATGGTTACGGAATTATAAATCTGCGAATTAGTTTAGGTATGTCCCTGCTTTGTCTACACTTTACCAGCAAGAGCCTTGATGAGGGAAAGAGGTCTTCTTGTGGAGGCAAAGGCCTGTTTAGTTCATCCTTCACTCTCAATTTAATGAGCTTTCGCCAGTTCTGTCCCTAAGATGTCTACACAGTAGGCCTGTTATCCTGTCAGAAGCCATCTACTTTTGCCCTACATCAACAACCACAAACCACAGGTAAAAGATGATGAATCCAATTTTCGAGTACTGCGATAATGTTGGGCGATTGAGTGCCGATACTATTCTGTCGCCAGGGCCTGCGAGCAAGGTGCCGCTTTTAAGCAACAAATCTGATGACCATTGACTTGCGCAAGCCACTAACATGAAAAAGAAGTCCATGAAACACGCAGCTGTAATTAGAGCCCTCGCGCTACTGGTCCTGTTTACCATTACGTTCAATGCCTGTAAGACAAAAGGCTCGGGCGAAACTGAACCAACTGAGCAAGAGCTGGCGCTCGAAAAACTTGGGGGTACCTGGTCACTGGCAAATGGCGGTTCGATACTGGTAGATGGCTCGGATCATTCAGTGAGTTATACCGGTTTTACCGCCACACTGGCAGAAGGTACTTATAATACTACCAATGCCGGTGAGCTATTTGAATCCAGCGGTACATGGATCTGGTTGGGAGAATCTTCTACCAGCTTTAGCCTCGATGATGGGAAAACGATTACGATTACTGATCTGACAGAGAGCAGACTCGTGATTTCATTTACCCATACCGGCTCTGGCGGAATCGCCAACGGTGTGGCTGGAGCGTATGTGGTCACTTTGACTAAATAGGCGATTAAAAACCCCGTTCGCGGGGAAATAAAAATACTTGTGGTGAGTGCAGAGTCGGAAGGCTCTTGGTTGAAGATGAGGCTGCTCGTAAGGGCAGCCTCAATCAGTACAGAAAAATGTGCTTCAGACCACAAGCCTCTTAAAACCGGTAAGGGTCTGTTGAATCGATAAATAGTTTTTTATCTTTTAACTCGGTTCATGTAATAGGAATCGTGATGAAGGCGTAAATCACAAAGAATCAGGAAGTTTGACTTAGAAAGTATAGCATCGCTATGGTGAGAAGACTAACGAAGCCTGGCGACTGATTCAAAGTGAATTATGGCTGTAATAGAAAACCTATTACATGATCCGTGTTTAATAATGATTTCAGACTCACAATGACCGAAACAGCCAACTCAAACAAGAAAATTCTGGTGGTGGATGATGATCCTTCCAACCTGGAGGTGATCCTCGATTTTGTATCAGGCACCAATCTGGAAATAATCTATGCCCCAAATGCCCCGACAGGTCTCGAACTGGTAAAATCTGAGTACCCCGATCTGGTGATTATGGACTGGGAGATGCCCATTATGAATGGCATCGAAGCAATTAAGCTACTCAAGGCCGATCCTGAGACTGAGGAAATTCCCGTGATTGTAGCCACTGGAGTAATGACCCAATCGAGGGATTTGAGTCAGGCGCTGGAAGTGGGGGCAGTAGATTTTTTGAGAAAACCCTTTGACCCGGTAGAATTCAGAGCACGCTTAAGTGCAACGTTGCGATTGAGCGAGTCTTATCGGGAAATCAAAAGAAAAAACCTGGAAATCAGCCAACAGAAGGATCAGATTGTAGAGCTGAGTGCTCGTGAAAAAGAGCTGTTACAACAGCAAATTGAAGGTAAGGAGAGAGAACTGAGTTCATCTGCATTGTTCGATTTTCAGAAAAACGAATTACTCAATAACTTGCTCAAAGAGCTTGAGCGACTTGATATAGTTACCAACCGCTTATACGCTCCGGATATCAAGAAAATTTCCAGACAAATCAAAGGTGCCTCTGATCTGGATAAGAGCTGGAATAACTTTAAGCTCCATTTTGACGAGGTGCACCCCGGCTTCTTTGATGATGTTTATGAGAGGTTTCCTGGCCTTACGAATAACGAACAGAGAACTTGTGCCTATCTGCGCATCGGCCTGGGGAACAAAGAAATCGCCTTACTTACTAATGTGGAAAGTGGTTCAGTACGTAAGGCGCTTACCCGACTTAAAAAGAAACTGGACCTCGGAGCCGAGCAGGACTTACGTGATTTTATAAAATCACTTTAAATTATTATTCCATGAGATGCTTCATAAGTGGTCTCGTGTTTTAATAAAGCGAGATTGTGAATATAGCCGCTGCCTTTGCGTCCTCAATTTGTCTACAGGCTTGATCCTGAATGGCTTATGCCTCCGGTTAACTTTGCTAAAACGAATTGATGTAGACAGATAGCGTCTCTGGGTTTGCCATTTTGACTGAGCACTAATTTCTTAACGAGTTAATTATGAGAAGATTATCTTACTTTTTTATCCTCCTTTCTACATTCACGCTGTGTAGACTGAATGCTGCTGAAATAGTGGTGCCGGGTGTTTCAGGAATCACTTTTGACGATACGGTGCCCTCAGTTACCATTACCGATGACTTTACGGTAGAGGGGATGATCATTTCACCTCAGGGACTCACCTTGACCTATGCCTCAGATGTGTTTAAACTGTTTGGGGCTGCCACGGTGAAACTGGGAACAGACGAAATTACGGTTTCATTTGGTACTGAAAGCAGTCCCGGTCTACAGGTTACCAGTGGAAGTCTGGATCACGTATCTATGGGGCTTACGGCCGATTTTAGTCTTAAATCGATGGCTTTTTCACCTCAGGGCCTGTCTTTTGAATGGGATGGTACGAATGACATTTTCGAAATATATGGAGCTGCGACTGTTGGCTTCGATTCAGAGATGATGACCATTGGCCTCGGAGATGCAGACAGTCCCGGTATAGAAATAAATGCCGGTACGGTAGAAAAAGTAAACCTTTCTGTAAGTGCTGACTTCAATATCAAAGATCTCAGTTTTTCACCCGATGGCCTGACCTTTCAGTGGGACAGTACTACAGACAATTTCGAGATGTTTGGAGGCGCTGACGTAAGTTTCGATTCAGAAACCATGACCATTGGCTTGGGAGATGCAGATGCTCCTGGCATAGAGATCAATGCCGGTACGGTGGAGAAAGTAAATCTTTCGGTTAGTGCGGATTTCAATATCAAAGACCTGGGTTTTTCCCCAAGTGGATTGACTTTTGAATGGGACAGTACTACCGACAATTTTGAGATATATGGTGGGGCAGACGTGAGCTTCGATTCCGAAACGATGACCATTGGCCTGGGAGATGCAGACACTCCCGGTATAGAGATCAATGCCGGTACGGTGGAGAAAGTAAATCTTTCGGTTAGTGCGGATTTCAATATCAAAGACCTCAACTTTTCTCCTGATGGATTGACCTTTCAATGGGATAGTACTACCGATAATTTTGAGATATATGGAGGAGCAGATGTAAGCTTCGACTCAGAAACCATGACCATCGGTTTGGGTGATGCAGAGAGCCCTGGTATTGAGATTAATGCAGGTACGGTTGAGAAAGTAAACCTTTCAGTCAGTGCCAATTTCAATATGAAGAGTCTTTTGTTCAGACCACAAGGCCTGACCTTCCAATGGGACAGTAGCTCTGATGAATTTGAAATTTATGGAGCTGCGACTGTTGGCTTCGATTCAGAGACGATGACCATTGGTTTGGGAGATGCAGATGCTCCGGGCATAGAGATCAGTGGCGGTACGGTAGAGAAAGTCAATCTTTCTGTCAGTGCTGATTTCAATATTAAAGACCTCAGCTTTTCCCCTGACGGTTTGACCTTTCAGTGGGATGGTACCAATGATAACTTCGAAATGTATGGAGGTGCTGATGTAAGTTTCGATTCAGAAACCATGACCATTGGTTTGGGTGATGCAGACGTTCCGGGCATAGAGATCAGTGGCGGTACAGTAGAGAAAGTCAATCTTTCTGTCAGTGCTGATTTCAATATTAAAGACCTCAGCTTTTCTCCAGATGGACTGACCTTTCAGTGGGATGGTACTAATGATAACTTCGAGATGTATGGAGGTGCTGATGTAAGTTTTGATTCAGAGATGATGACCATTGGTTTGGGAGATGCAGATGCTCCGGGCATAGAGATCAGTGGCGGTACAGTAGAGAAAGTCAATCTTTCGGTCAGTGCTGATTTCAATATCAAAGACCTCAGCTTTTCACCTGATGGATTGACCTTTCAGTGGGACAAGAGTACTGATTTCTTCGAAATTTATGGTGCCGCCACGGTGAGTTTTGACAGCGAGACATTGAAGGTAAGTCTTGGAGATGAGAATGACCCGGGTATTGAATTGATGTCTGGAGTGGTGGAGCATATCAATATGGGCATCACAGCCTCTTTCGATATGAAAGGCATGGGCTTTACTGCGGATGGGCTCACCTTTGAATGGGATAAGGCGGCCGATCATTTCGAAATTTATGGTTCAGCCTCCACGACTTTTGATGGAGAGAGTATAGCTGTGTTGATGGGCAATGCCAATGACCCCGGTATTGTCATCAATAGCAATGTTGTACAACATATCAATATGGGGATCACTGCCGATTTTAAGCTGAAAACCATGGAGTTTGAAGCAACCGGCCTGACCTATCATTGGGACAAATCCGCAAATCAATTTGAGATTTACGGTAGTACTGCAGCCAAATTTGACGGTGAAGAAATTGATATCAGTCTGGGTACCGATAGTGACCCTGGTATAGCCGTCAAAAATAAGGTAATTCAACGTATCAATATGGGCCTGACCGGGGATTTCAATATGAAAGCCTTCGCTTTCAAACCAACAAATCTTACTTTCCAGTACGACAAAGGCCAGAATCATTTCGAGATGTACGGCTCGGCTAAATTCACTATTGAAGGTCACGATGCTACCATCAGTATGGGATCTAACTCCAACCCGGGTATGGTTTTTCAAAACGGAAATCTCAAACACATCAACCTCTCCATAACGGAAGATTTTGAGCTAAAAGGCCTCACAGTTAAAACCAGTGACGTAGGAGTTGTTTGGGATAGCAGCAATGACTACTTCAATTTTCATGGAGATATCAAGCTCTCATTGGGTGGTGAAGATATTGAAGCAGACATGGGCACTTCCAGCCATCCGGGTATGCAGTTTAGAAATGGAAACCTGCACTCATTTGATGTTACGGTAAACTCAGACTTCAAACTTGGTAACCTGGAAGTCACAACAAAAAACGTCAATGTAAAATACAGTAGCTCCAAATTTGAAGTATCGGGTACCATAGAAATAGACGAAGTATGGAGTGTTGAGGTACAGTTGGGAAACAACGGTTCAGGAGGTTTGGAAATCATTACCTCGGGTCATGACAAAATCAAAGTGGACGATTTCACCATTGATATTCAACACGTAGACCTCGGGGCTATAGACTTTAAAGAAGTGAAAATCAGTTTCAGAAATGATGCTATTCATGAAGCAAAGCTTGATGTATCCATTCCTCCGGGCTACGAGGTAACTGCCGATATGACTTTTGCGGGCAGTCCTGCCAGACTCAACTCCATTGATATAGCCTTTGATGCCACTAATTTCGATTCGGCCATTCCTATAGGAGATACCGGTATAGAATTGGTCCATATTGAAGGAGGTATGTTTAATCTGGCCAATCCGTCAACACGTGTTGAAGAAACCCTTCGAGTTGGTGGTTTCAGACTGCACGAATACTTCACCGGAGTATATTTCAAAGGTTCAATTGCCTTTACTTTTGGTGGTCCGGTGTCTCTCGCAGGTCATGAAGCCGCTTTGATCTACCAGGAAGATGATGTAACCATCAGCGGGTCCGGAGTGTTTTTAGAAGCATCATTGCTCATAGGAGCCTATCGCCATTCTCATAACAACTGGAGATCTATTTTAGGGGATGGTAGCATCGGTATGAACCTCATCTGGGGACGTTCATACAGTGTGAATGCTCATATGAAAATTCCCTCAGATCCTTTGGTGGAGTTTAACGCCAACGCGAAACTATCTGCGAGTGGTAATTTTGACGCCCTCATCGATGTCAAGCTCAAAGTGCCGCACAGCGTGCCGATTGTCGGGGGTAAAACTCTGGGCAGTGTTGATGGCGGCATACGTTATAATCCCCATCACCTCAGCAGCAGCTATGGTGCCGGCTGGGCCTCTTACTGGTTCTTTGGCAGACACCACTTTGGTGCTCGCTACAAATTCAGCAACAGACATGTGGATGTAATAGGCTCTGGAACGGTCAGCAGTATCGAGAGAGAGATCAGAAATGAATTAGGCAGTCGTGCAAACCTTGATAACTCATTGCGGGGTGTTGCCAATATGGCCAGTGGTATTGATGGAACGGAGGGAGTAGAGGAGACTGTATGGGTCAAAGATGTTCGATCTTTCGAGATCCCGCCAGATAAGAGTTCCATTTTCGTAGAACTGGACATGGGGAAACAGGTAGATGAAGCCTATGTTTCTGTCATTGGTCCTGATGGCTTCTACGACATCTATGAAATTGAAAAGACTGAGATAGCGGAAGATGAACCTCCACTGATGGAACTAACAGATCGTATCACGAAATTTGAAGCCGATTCAGCAGCTAATCTGTTTATTATCAATCATGAACCTGAGGATGACAGTCTTCAGCATCAGTTTTCTACCCTGACGCCCGGGCAATATGATCTGTTGATTTCTTACCGGGAATCGAATAACGTGGATTCAGTAGGTGTTCGTGTCAACTATTTCCACCCTGTTTCATTCGGAGAAATCAGTGCTGAGAAACGAGCCGATGGACTCATTGACATTGACATGGAGTATTGGGCGCACTTCCCTGATTCAACACAGCTGAGCGTTTTCTGGAATGACACAGCGGCTTATACCGGAGAACATATCGGTACCCTGGACTACGGTATACCAGATGAGAGTGGATTTGCTGAAACGAGCCTGACCTTCAACCCGAAAACGGTGATAAACGGAGACTCGCTGTACTTCTACTTTGTATTACAAGACAGTACCAATGCTCCGGTCTACTCAAACTTTACCTCTTTTATCGAACATGAATCTGCGGTCAGTGGTGCGATCAATATCACCAATGCTGATGAAGACACTCCATTTACAGGGATGATGGTCTTTATAGATGAAAACGGAGATGGATTTTATGACACTGAAGGCACGGGAGGGGCCTTCGAGCCCAGCAGTATTACAGACCAGGAAGGCAAATTTCATTTCAATAACCTTGTGGTAGGGCAGACCTACACAATCGATGTGGTGGTGCCATATGGCTTCTCATTAGCCGATGGAGAGGCAGGAGTCAGAACCTTTACCTATACCGGAGTACCACAAACAATCACTTTTAATCTTACTAAAGACTAAGCCATGAGAAAGTTAGCAGCAATTTTAATTTTAGCATTCTCCTTCGGACAAGGTCTGAAAGCACAGGAATTAACAGAACTCGCAAGGTCTGCCTCAAATGACCATGAGCATTATGGCTGGTCCATGGCCATGGATGAAAACTGGCTGGTAGTGGGTACACCTCATTCAACTACCAGTGCCGGACAGGATGCCGGTAAAGTCATTATTTATCAGAAAAACGGTGACAGTTGGGATGAGTTTCAGGTATTGGTAGATGCTGAAGGCAACACTTTCCAAAACTATGGTTTCTCAGTTGATATGAAATCTTCCGTGTTGGTGGTGGGTGCAATCGGTACCTTCCAACAAGGGCCCTTTACCGGAAAGGCCCTGGTCTATGAGTTTGATGGTAGCGACTGGCAACTGACCAATACGATTCAGGCCTCTGATGCCGGAGCTGGCAACTACTTTGGCCACTCGGTAGCTACCAATGGAAGCAGAATTATTGTCGGGGCCATCAAAGCCAATGGAGAAGCTGCAGCCAGTGGAGCGGTTTATGACTTTACGAAAGTCAATGGAACATGGACCTTCGCCAATAAGCTTACTGCTGATGATGGTGCCACCAATGACAATTTTGGATACAGTATCGATATCAACGATGCCAACACCGTAGTGGTAGGCTCACCCAACCAAAGCGACTTCATCGATAAAAGCGGAGCAGCTTATGTGTTTAATTCTGATGGAACGACCTATACGCAAACTGACAAGCTGAAAGCCTTCGCCCGCACTGAAAAGGATTTTCTGGGAACTTCAGTAGCCATTAACCGAAACGATATTGTGGCCGGAGCCTTTTTGGCTGACGGACTTTCGAACAATGCCGGCTCAGTCTACTACTTCCGAAATGAGGAGGACACCTGGAAAGAGATTCAGCAGGTAGTATATGCCGATGGTGGACTTAACGACTATTTTGGTAAGTCAGTGGCCATGTCTGATTTCAGGCTGGTAGTCGGAGCTCCTAAGGCTAATATGGGAGACAACCTGGATGTAGGTCAAAGCTATTATTACGAAAAAGAAGGAGGACTCTGGGTTCTCAAGCAAGTGCTGGACGATCCGGAAGGCACAGCACATAACTACTTCGGAGCCTCAGTGATGGTTACCGACCTAAACCTGGCGATCAGTGCCCGAATGGACGATGTCAATCGTCAGGATGGAGGAACTGTTTATGCGGCTTCTTTACCAGAAGTAGTCACCGGACTGGAGGACGATATCATACTGGAACAGGCCATAGAATTGAAAACCTATCCTAACCCTACACAGCAACAGGTCAATATCCGATATAAGCTGTTAAAGAGTTCCAGGGTAGCCATAAAAGTATTTGACAACAGTGGTAACCCCATCAGGGAGTTGCTGAGTGAAACGATACAGCCTGCAGGAGACCAGGAGCTTCAGTGGAACCTCTCCGCTTACGATGGTTCACGAGTAGCCAGTGGATTGTACTTCTACAAGCTTTCCATTGATGGCAATGTCTTTACCCGAAAGATCATCGTATCGAGGTAGTAACAGTTCTGTCATTCCCGAGCGGCAATATCGGCAGCGATTATAGCCGTTTTGAAATGATGCTTCCTGATTCTTTGTCAGTGGCTATGTGAAGCTTCAGGGATTACGATTAAATAAATTGCTGCATTAGCAAATAAAGAAGGAAGCGAGGTTTACTAAACTCATACGACCTGCGAAAAACCAAATCAGGCGTTGGGCAGTTTTTCTATCCTAAAAATGTAAACAATAACAAGTTTTATTATAAATAAATTGCTATTTTCAATAAACGAGATAGTGTACTCAGGACCTATCCATTGTCCTCAGCTTTTTTATAAACCTGAAAATCAGGGGTTTATGCTTTTATTTGAGCTTGTTGAATTTGACTCAGCATAGACGAATACGATGGCTGTGATAGTCAAAATTCCTTGTGCTCATCTCTTAAGAGCTTAGCCATGAGAAAATTATCATATTTTTTTATCCTCCTTTCAACTTTCATCCTGAACAAACTGAATGCCACTGAAACAGTTGTGCCTGGCGTTTCAGGAATCACCTTTGACGACTCGGTACCTTCTGTTACCATTACCGATGACTTTACGGTAGATGGGATGACAATTTCACCTCAGGGTCTTACTTTGACCTACGCTTCAGATGTATTTAAGCTGTTTGGGGCTGCTACTGTGAAGCTCGGAACGGACGAAATTACTGTTTCATTTGGCACTGCTGGCAGCCCCGGTTTGCAAGTTACCGGTGGAAGTCTTGACTATGTGTCTATGGGGCTTACGGCTGATTTTGAACTTAAATCCATGAGCTTTTCACCAAATGGTCTGACCTTCGAATGGGACAGTACCTCGGGTAATTTCGAAATGTATGGAGCCGCTACGGTGAGTTTCGATTCAGAGACAGTGACTGTTGGCCTGGGCGATGCTACTACTCCGGGCATAG
>JAAWWF010000032.1 GCA_021404565.1 Roseivirga sp.
ATAGGTGGGGGCAGAGGTAGAGGGGTATCGAAAGCAAAAAGTGAATACGAAATGAAAGGACGGTACGTTGGCCCGGAACTCCAGAACAGAGAATGTAGATATTGCCGGAAACCGCAGTGCCACCAGCGATGGATTTGTGATTACCATTGATTTTAAACCTCCTGCCAAACCCATTATCACAGGCATCAGTGATGATACAGGTAGTAGTACAATTGATGGAATCACCAGCGACCGGAACCTACTGATTCATGGAACAGCGGAAACCGAAGCTATGGTTGAGGTTTTCTCACCCGGAGGTTTGATAGGATCGGTTCAGGCAGATGCTAACGGAGACTGGACCCTGGATATTACGGGATTCAACCTACCTGAGATGATCTCGAATACGACAGCTGAAGCCATAGATTTAGCCGGAAACCGCAGTCTGACCAGCGATGCCTTCGTCATTACCATTGATTTTACCAGCCCG
Source organism: Roseivirga sp. (assembly GCA_021404565.1). Taxonomy (GTDB): domain Bacteria; phylum Bacteroidota; class Bacteroidia; order Cytophagales; family Cyclobacteriaceae; genus Roseivirga. The sequence goes on from JAAWWF010000032.1 coordinate 467, forward strand.
GGGGTGATCCTGGCCATCGAGAACAACTCTGTGGAAGGCTATCTCATATCAGCCACATTTGATGAAGACATAAGCGGACTTACATTGGGTGAAATCACTGTAATCGGTGGCACGGCCAGTTCCTTGATTCAGACAGCCTCAAATACCTATTCCTTCCAGGTAAATTCATTAGGTGCTGTAGCTGACGTGATCATAAATGCCAATGTTACTCAGGATGTAGCCGGTAATGGCAATGCTGCATCGAATCAATTGACATTGGGTTTTACTTCTGACTCTGACGTAGAGAGCTTTCACAATCTGCAAAGCGTCAAAAAGGCTGAAGACTTGAGAGTGACTATTTATCCAAATCCGGCAAGCCTATGGCTGACAATAGACCTGACAGAACTCAGTGCCGATCAGGTAGATATAAGCTTTGTGGATATGTCTGGCAAAACTGTATTCAGCAGAAATGACTTTGAAGAAGATGAATTGAGGGTGAATGTGTCAGCCTATGAGAATGGTTTGTATTTGGTACTGATTTCGACTGGTGAATCTCTTATAAAAAACAAGATAATGATCAGGCGATAAAAGGATATTCGTTTTATAATTCGTAACCAAAACGATTCCAGGGCAGTTTGAAGGTGTCATTCATCCCGCAAAGAACTCACCGGGTTCCTTTCTGACGCGCGTTGAGTTTGTGAGAAAATGGTGATGAAGGCAATGACAAATACCAGAAATACTGGTGGCGCAAACAGCCAGAGCGTCATATCAATGCGGTAGGCATAACTATCGAGCCAGGTATTGACAATGTAATAGGTAAGGGGCAACGACACGAGTGTAGCGATACCAATAAGCCATATAAAATCTCTGGAAATCAATTGCACCATTTGTCGGGCACTGGCCCCCAGCACTTTGCGGATGCCAATCTCTTTTCTGCGCTTGGCCACAGTGTAGGAAGAAAGGCCCAGTAGCCCCAGGCAGGTGATCAATAAGGCAAAGGCACTCAGCAGGCTAAATACCGTCTGAAACTGCTGATCTGATCTGAAGAGCTCATCGAATTTTTGATCCAGAAAGAAGAATTCAAAAGGGCTGTCAAAATGAGCAGTATAAAGCTGCTCTAGTTCATCCAAGTGAGCCCGAATATCTCCCTGGTTAGTTCTGATGCTTAAAAAGTCACCAAAATTCCCATACCGAAAAATGATAGGAATGTACTCAGACTTGACCCCTGTCTGGTGAAAATTCTTCAGCACTCCTATAATGGTTCTTTCCTCTCCCCAGAACTTAACCTTTTGATTGATGGCATCCTCAGGGTGGTTGATACCCCAGAGTTTGATGGCCTCTTCATTGACGATGATTCGCTTGTCATTCACCCCATTAATGAAGTTTCGTCCTGCCAGCATTTCAAAATCCATACCGGGAATAAAATGATGGTCGGCATGGTAGATGTAAAAGTTGAAATTGTGCTCCTGTAGTGCATTTACCAGGTTGATGCCGGTGGTACTGCCCATTGTGCTGGTGGACTGACCTGGCACTGTTGTAGAAAGCGAGGCAGATTGAAAAGCACTGTTGTTCAGTAGTTCATCTCTAAAAACTTTAAAACTCTTCATCTCTTTGGCTGTAGCAGGGGCGGATAAGACCACCATGCGTTCCGCATTGAGCCCAAGGTCTTTGGCCTGCATAAACTCCAGTTGCTTTGTGGAGGTGAGTGTTTGAATAAGTAAGAAAATGGCAATTGAAAACTGGAAGATCACAAGGGATTTTCTGAGCAATATGCCCCGGGCGGAATGAGAAAATTTGCCTTTGAGCACCGCTATGGGCTTTAATGAAGAGAGAATAAAAGCTGGAAAGCTACCGGCAAACAAAGTGCTGAAGGTTACCAGTCCCCCGAATACAGTCCAGAAAAGAGGGTTTTGAAAGAGGTTGAAATCGGCAGGCAGGCCCCCGAGGTGTTTAAATTGAGGCAATGCCAGATAGATAATGATAATGGAGAAAATGGCAGACAACATGTTGATTACCAATGACTCGATAAAGAATCTGATTTTCAGCTGATTGCTTGTGGAACCGATTACCTTACGAATGCCCACTTCTTTGGCCCGGTCCATAGATTTGGCCGTAGCCAGATTGATATAATTAACCAGCGCAATAATGATTACCAGCAGACCAACAGCGAAAAGGAAGAAAACAATGCTGGCATCGCTATTCGCCTCAATTTCAAATGACTTGTGAGAATAGAGGTGAATGTCTTCCACAGGCTGCGCAACAATCCGCTCATTTTTAATTTTCTCTTCTTTGACCAGCCTTTCCGAGAACCTCTGTACCGATTGTTTGAAAGTATCGTGCAGACCGGCATCTTTGAGGAGAAGATAGGTAAAAGTGTCGTTTGCGTTCCAGGGGGAGTCGCGCTTTTCGAGCGTTTCTTTCATGGTGCTATAGGAAAAAAGCAGGTCAAACTTCAGGTGCGTATTAGCCGGGCTGTCAGGGCTAACCCCTACAATTTTGAGCTTGTTATTTATCACAGAGGCCCACATGGTTTCTCCTATAACATCAGTTGTTCCAAAATACTTTATGGCGGCCGATTCGGTTAAAACGGCCTCCAGTGGGGCCTTCAGGGCAGTGTTCGGGTCTCCCTGAATAAGGTTGTAGCCAAACATGGACAGGAAGCTGTGATCTACCGAGAATACCCTGGTTGCCCTGAAGTGATCTTCCTCTACTTTCAATACGGATTCGGCCATGCCGTAGGCCCTGGCAAAATCAGCCACTTCCGGAAATTCATCTTTCATCATTGGCCCTAACAAATGATATGATTCTGCATCCTGATCTATCAGTGTTTCACCATCCAGGTAATCAATGGTAACCCGGGCTACCCGGTCAGCCGAGGGATTATAGCTTTCATAGCTAAACTCAAAATGTACATAGGCCAAAATGAGTAGGGTAACCGAGAGTCCTGCCGTTAATCCGGTAATATTAATACCGGTGTATAGCTTTTCATGCCTGATAATTCTGAAGATGGTTTTAAAGTTGTTTTTGAGCATGCCGTAGTGATTTAATTGATGCGTCCCGCTGAATTTTCTGACCAAAGCGGGTCTTAATAATTTAATTACCTGCCAGATAAATAGGCGTTTTGCCTTGCGAAGGGAATGGCGTTCCGTATCATCCAGAAAGCGCTCCTCCAGGTCACCCTCTATTTCTTCTGCATACTCAGGGCGAAGGAAATAACGAAGCAGTTTGACTGGCCAGCGCGGTGGCTTTGTGACTGACTGTTGTTTCATGAGGTGCCCATTTCCAGGTCAGGCATGGCACTCCACATGCGTGCTCTCAGGTTTTTCATATCGCGAAGTACCTGATGTGCATAGGGTGTAGCTGTATAGATCCGCTTGCGTTTACCCCCTCGCTTTTGTGTCACTTCTCCCCATTCCGAGGTAAGAAAACTCTTCTCTTCCATCCGCTTCAGCGCAGTTTGAATAGCCCCCATGCTCAGCCGTTCGTTGAGACAACCTTCCAGGTAACGCTCAATTTCGTTACCATAAGCCTCTTCTTTCAAAATTACCACAGTCATCAGTATGAGCTCCTGAAATTCTCCCAGCCGGTTTTTCTTCATGATCGGTATTTATATTATACTAATTGAAGTAAATATAAAGAACGAATCTATATTATACTAATTGAAGTTTTTATAAAAAGCCAGAAATTTAAGGATGGCCCCTTATAAGGGTTATCCAGACTCCGGGATCGGGATGTGCAGTTTAAATAGCGCAACTCTTGCTTATAGGCAGGGTCGATGCGGCAGGTTCAGAAGTTCTTACTAACTTCCGTTACGCTACAAATTCAGAGCGCACCACTGTGTAGATGGACATTATTTTTGTTCTGGGAGCTTCTCAGGCCCTATTTCTATCCCTGCTTGTCTTTAATAAAAAGGGCAAATCCCATGGCGACTATGTGCTGGGTGCATGGTTGGCCTTTATGGGCCTGCACCTGATAGAATATTATGTTCATTCCACGGGTATTCATTTTGAATACCCTCATTTGCTGGGACTGGGGGAGTGCTTTCCTATGCTACAGGGGCCTTTTATGTTTGTTTATGTATTGTTGATGATCGGTGAGAAAGGAAAGCTTAAGCCGGTTTACCTGCTTCACGGATTGCCTTTTCTCATTTTCATGATCTACTTCCTTTTAGACTTTTATCTGCTCGGAGCGGAAGAGAAACTGGCTTACTACCTTGAACTGGTAGAGCATGGAAGCCCGGTGTTGAGTATTGCTACAATTCTTAACAACTTCCTGGGGCCGGTCTATGTAGTTTTATCCCTTGTAAAACTTAGTAGGCATGCCAGGAATATATCCAATCGTTTTTCGTATACAGAAGAGATTGACCTGAAATGGTTGAGGTATGTTTTGGCAGGAATGGGGGTGGTCTGGACCGCTGTATTGGTCAGCTATATTCTGGACTGGTTTATCACTAACGAGGAGTTGGGCAATCAGTTGATTTATGGAACACTTACGGTAGCAGTCTTCTTTCTGGGCTTTTATGGCATCAAGCAGCAGGCCATTTACATACCGGCCCCGGCCACTCCCAGGCCGCAACCACAACCTGAGAAAGCCCGGGTGACGGTCAGCGCTGATACCGATAGATACAAGAATTCCGGATTGAAGAAGGAGGCAGCCGAAAGATACCTGAAGGAACTGCTTGCCTATATGGAAGAGGAAAAGCCTTATCTCAATGGCAGACTGAGTCTGAAAGATGTGGCTCAGTACCTGAATATCTCTGTGAATCATCTTTCACAGATCATCAATGAGCAACTCCACAAGAGTTTCTTTGATTTTGTCAATACTTATCGTGTTGAAGAAGTAAAAAGGTTGTTGAGCGAATCCCGACATGAGCAACTCACCCTACTGGCGATAGCCTATGACAGCGGATTCAACTCTAAGAGCAGTTTTAACAGTATTTTCAAAAAGATTACGGGAGTAACTCCTTCTCAGTATCTTAAACTCAAGTCTGATCAGGCACAGAATTCCTGAAGCTCGTTAATTCAACCTGGTAACGGTAGTTCTGTACATCAAGGTCCATGTTTTCATTTCGTCTTTAGAATGATAGACATGTTTTAAATATTGATTATCGGAAATTACGGTATCAATTGTTTTCACATCAAAGTCTTCATTTCCGCTGTATCCACCTATTACAATTGTGGTCATCTTTCCATCTTTCAGGCTTGCTGAAAAACGATGCCAGCGCTGGGCCTTTGCGTTCAGAAATAATGCTTCCCACTTTTTAGTCTTAGGGTTATAGGTGCGTATATCTGTTGAGAAGAACCCATTGGCAGTGGTAAACTGAGATTGATAGGTCAAGTGGTCATCAAGGAATTTTCCGCTGATTGTCATGGCGGTAGGAATTGATTTAAAAGAGCCATCAGGTTGTATCATTTCCATTTCTGCCTTCCAATCTCCTATATAGTATTCGAACTGAGCAAGCTCGGGAATGGAAGAATCAGCAAAACCATGGGGAGATTTGGTTTGTGAAAGAAGATTTGTGGTCGTTGTCAATAAAATAATTGCCGTAAGAAGTTTCATAGGTGCATTTTATGTAATCACTTACTTATTTTTTCATTCAAGTTAACTTTTTAGAGAAATAAGACCGATTACAGCTTGCAATATTCCCCAAGCCGTTCAGGTCAGGGTTTCGAACCCGAAGTCCAAATTCATAGGGAGGCGTCCGAATGCATAGGGAAACGTCCAAAACTGTAGGTTTGGGCGATTGGGGCCTGTTTGAGCCCTTGATTTGTATCAAAAATTACAACTCAAAAATCAAACACAATGTCAAAACGCTTAACACTTATCATTGTTCTGCTTGCTTTTAGCAGTCTACTTAAAGCACAGGACCTCACGCAAACTGTCCGTGGTATTGTAATGGATGAAACTTCAGAAATTACTTTACCTGGCGCCACGGTTCGCATACTCAATACTGATCCCATAATTGGAGGGATAACGAATGCCGATGGAGAATTCACCCTGGTCAATGTGCCTGTCGGCAGGTATACTGTGCTCATCACCTTTGTGGGATATGAGCCCATGTCTATTCCTAATGTAGTAGTGCATACAGGAAAGCAGAACTACCTCAAAGTAAAACTCAAGGAATCACTGATGGACCTTGAAGAGGTAGTGGTTTCCGGTGAACGCCCGAAAGACCTGCCGCTGAACGAAATGGCAGCGGTAAGTGCCAGGGCGTTCACGGTGGAAGAAACCGAGCGCTATGCTGCAGGCCTGGATGATCCGGCCAGGATGGCAACGGCCTTTGCAGGAGTAACCAACTCGTCTCTCGGTCAGAATGCCATTGTAGTACGTGGCAACGCTCCCAAGGGGGTTTTGTGGAGAGTAGAGGGTGTAGAGGTTCCCAACCCAAGTCACTTTGCCGGAGCTTCCACTACGGGCGGGGGTATGGTAACCCTGCTGAGCAACCAGGTGTTGGATAACTCGGATTTCCTTACAGGAGCCTTTCCGGCCGAGTATGGCAATGGTCTGGCAGGCGTATTCGATATGAACCTGAGAACCGGGAATACGGAAGAAAACGAACACTCTTTCAAAGCGGGACTTTTAGGAATCGACTTTGCTTCTGAGGGACGCCTTTTCAAAAACAGCAAGGCCTCATACCTGTTTAACTACCGTTATTCAACGCTGGGCTTGATTGAGCCGCTTTTACCGGAAGATGCAGGTGTTACGAGATACCAGGATTTATCATTCAAACTGAATTTCCCCACCAAAAGAGCCGGTGAATTTTCTTTCTGGGGAATCGGGGGAAAGGATTTTGGTAAGTCAAATAAAGACCCGCTCTTGGATAGTAGTGAGTGGGAAGAAGTAGATGACCTGATCGATGAGGAATTTGGTTTCAAAACGGCCATGACCGGCTTTAGCCACAAAATCAACTTATCAGATAAGACTTTGCTGAAAACGAGCTTTGTTTCTTCCGTCAAGCATGCTTACTGGGATCTGGACAAATTAACGGATCTGTCCGTTCTTATGCCCGAGTCAAGAGTGAAGAGTAATACCGAGGTAAGCTCTACCTCCATCACCTTGAATCATAAGTTTTCTAAAAAGATCACTTTGAGAAGTGGTATCTCCAGATCGGAGCACACATATGATTTGGATATGCGCGAAGCACCCAATCAGGGAGAAGACCTGAAAACACTGGTGGAAGAAGATGGTAGCACCTACAGGTTCCAGACCTTTGCACAAGCGAAATTCAGAATCAATAACTCATGGGAGGCAAACCTGGGTGTGCATAGCCAGTACTTTCGACTAAACAGACAAACTACACTGGAGCCACGTGCAAGTATTAAGTATAATATGGACCCTTATAAGTCAATCAGCTTCGGTTATGGTAATCATAGCCAAATGGAAGATCCTAAGATCTACTTTATCCAGGATGGCAATGGAAATGCTGTGAATGAGGATCTGGAAATGGCAAGAGCGCATCATTTTGTACTGAGCTATGACTGGGCGCTTAACGACAATGTGAGGTTCAAGGTAGAGCCTTATTTCCAGTCGCTCTATAATGTACCGGTTGAAGCCGGTACCTCATTTTCCATGCTGAATTTTGAGCAGGATTGGTTTCTCAATCGCGATTTGGAAAACACGGGCAAAGGCAGAAACTATGGAGTTGATGTGACCATGGAAAGGTTCTTTGCCAATGACTTTTACTATCTGGCTACCGGCTCGGTATTCGAATCAGAATACAAGGGCGGTGATGATATCTGGCGTGATACCCGATTTAACAGAGGTTACTCATTCAACCTTCTTGGTGGTAAAGAGTGGCAGGCTGAAGGTTCAGACAATAAATGGTGGGGCGTAAATGCCGGCCTGACTGTAATGGGAGGGAAAAGGATTACCCCTATCGATATGCAGGCCTCACTGGCTGCACGAGAAGAGGTATCTGATGACCTGAGAGCTTTTGAAGATTCGGAGCCTGCTATTTACAATCTCGATCTGACCATAACATTGAGAAAGAATAAGGCAAAGCGTTCATCCGTTTGGTCACTCCAGTTCAAAAACCTTATCGGGTCACAGGATTACGATGGTTATGTATACAATTACAAGCAGCAAGCCATGGTCAAAAAGACGAGTTCGCTCATGATACCCAATATCAGTTATAAGATCGAATTCTAGCGTCAGGTTTTGAGTGTTTTGGTGAGAGGCCCGGTACAATCGAGACCGGACTTCCACTAAAACTTCCCTGTTTATTCCATTGTCCAAAATCATAGAAATGAAGTCGATACTGTTTGAAAATGCGGAAGAAATCGTGAGGCAAATAGCCGCTGGAGAGATATCGTCAGTTGAGGTAACAAGTCAGTTTCTGGCTCAGATAAAGCGATATAACATTGCCATAAATGCCATTACTGATAAGAGAGATCAAGCGGATATTCTGGAGGAAGCAAGGGAAAAAGACCAACTGATGGGAGAGGGAAAATCACTGGGCTTACTCCATGGCCTGCCAGTTACCGTGAAGGATACTTTCAATGTAAAAGGGCTAATCACCTCAAATGGAAATCCGAGGCTCAAATCGAACATCGCCACCCGAGATGCAGAATTGGTCAGGCGATTGAAAGAGGCAGGAGCCATTATTATGGGCAAAACCAACCTTGCGCTCTTTGCCTTAGACTGGCAATCGGACAATGCCTGGTTTGGTAAAACCAATAACCCATATGACCTGGAATGTGTTGTGGGGGGAAGCTCAGGTGGTTCGGCCGCTTCATTGGCAGCAGGCTTTACGGCCCTGGAGTTAGGCGCGGATGCCGGAGGCTCTATACGGGTTCCTGCTCACTTCTGCGGAGTTTGTGGACTACGCACCACTGAGTCGGCTTTACCAGCCAGGGGGAATATGCACAGCCCGGGTCAATTGCGAATTGGTAGATATTTAACCACCACGGGACCTATGGCCAGAAGCGTAGGCGACCTCATTTTAATGCTAAAGGTACTTTCAAACAAAGAACAGCAATTTTCTGAAAACCCTCCGGTAGATCTCTTTCAATATTCGCTTGATGCCAATGAGAAGCTAAACATAGCTTATTCAGATACATTGGGCAGGGTAGACCTGGATAGGGAGTATAAGGAGATTTACCTTGAGTTTGTTGAGAAGATCGGGCAGGAGCCAGGGATGAAACTGAGCAATGACAGGCCCCAATACAATTCAGATAGGCTGGTCGACCTGTGGGGCAAAATTGCAGGCTTCGATTTTGGTGTGGCCTTAAAAGGTATTCCTTTTAAAAAGCTCATAGCCTCCACATTTATCAGCAAAAAATATAAAGATAAACAATGGGCCCGGGCCATGGGCAAAGGAGCCGGTTTGTCTATTCGGAGCTATGCTCAGGCACTTGAACAAAAGGATGATATCTCTGACCGTTTCACTAAGTTTTTCGATCAATATGATGTCTGGATTACTCCGGTTTCAGCCGGACCTGCTTTTAATCATCAATCACCGGGAACCCCTTTCACAATTAATGAAAAGAGGCTTCCCTATACCTCGGCATTCATACCGTTTAACTTCCCGACAACAGTTCCAGGCCACCCCATTCTGGTCATTCCTATTGGGCAAACAGCGAAGGGCCTGCCTGTGGGAATTCAAATTCATGCACAAAAGTGGCATGACCATAAACTGCTCCAGATTGGACAGGTACTTGAGAAAATGACCCCTGGCTTTAGAAAACCCAACATGTTTGATAATTAAGAAATGATGATGGAATTAAAGAAAGCGCATGCAGAATTGGCAATAGAAGCTGTTCTGGACGACCTGGAGCATTTGAAGTTTAATGAGTCTGATGATCAGGTTGAGGTTTCCCTAATCGATCTGTCAGGGCATGAGATTGTCCGTGGTTATGGCACAAATTTCATAGATGCCATTAATGACCTGCACGGCAATCTCCTTTAACCCCGGCCCTCTGATATCTATGAAAAGCTCAGTTTTATCAATACCGCAATTGTCCAGGAGGTTTTGGTTACTCGCAGAAGTCTCTTTGATTGGGATTTTAGCAGGGATTATTTTCCAGGTGTTGGATGAGAAAACCTTTGACTATAGGTCTGTTCTGGTGGGTTTTAGCACAGGTTTTTCTTTTTGGTTCTTCGAACTTTTTGTGCTCTCAAAATGGAGAAAGAGAATACTGACGTTACCATTGATTCTGGCAATACTCATCAAAGCAGTTCTCTACCTGCTTGTCATTTATACCCTTATCAATACCATAGGCCTGGTCATAGGATATTTTGAAGGAAAGCAACTCAATGATTTCTACAACTCGCTGGTAGATCGGGAGCAGATCATTCTTTATGGGTACATTCTTGTCTTATACGTGTTGTTCTCATTTCACAGGCAGCTCAATTTGCTTTTGGGAGAGGGCATCCTGATTAAGTTTCTGCTAGGGAAATATCGTAAGCCCACTAAAGAACATAGAATCTTTATGTTTCTCGATTTAAAGTCATCTACCAGCATAGCAGAACGTTTGGGGCACATTAGGTATTACTCTTTTCTGAACGACTTCTTTCACGAAATATCAGCTCCGGTAAAGGCTACTTCTGCCGAGATCTATCAATATGTAGGTGATGAAATCGTCTTTACCTGGAAGACGAAAGTGGGTCTGACCAATAACAATTGTCTGAGGTTGTTCTTCAAAATCAAAGACCGTGTAGTTGAGCGTCAACAGTACTATCTGAACAAATACGGAGCGGTACCGGCCTTTAAGGCAGGTATGCATTTTGGGGAGGTAATCACCGCTCAGATTGGCGATATCAAACGGGAGATCGTGTATAACGGAGATGTACTCAACACAAGCGCTCGCATTCAGGAGCAGTGTAATCGCGTAGGCCACGAATTTTTGATTTCAGGACTTCTACTGGAGGAGCTGAATTTGGGGCCTGAGTATGCAGAGGAGAAGATACAGTCCTTGCAATTGAGGGGCAAGGAGAGTCTGACAAGCCTGTATAGCATTACAGAGTAAAATTAGCGATTCCTGGCTTCAGTCAATGCGTACTGTATCAGAATAATACATAAATACCTTAACTTGAGCGGCCATACAATCCGGATTTTCACCACCATGAAAGACACCGTTCAAACCATTCCCATTATCAACCTTTTATTGGCTTTTGTGCCTGTAGTGGTGGTCATAGCCATACTTTGGAAATGGAAGCTGGATTTTAAAAACAGCCTCTATGCTTTGCTGAGGATGGTTTTACAGCTAATCCTCATTGGCTTTGCCCTTACTTACATTTTCGAATCAGAAACAGGCTGGGTAGTGATGGGCGTGTTGGCGATCATGCTGCTGGCAGCGAGCTGGATTGCGCTGAGGACGCTGGAATTACCCAAAAAGAAACTCTTTGCCATCGGGGTTATTTCTATTCTGGTAGGAGGGGTTAGTGTGTTGATTATCGTCACCCAGGCTGTTTTACAACTCGACCCCTGGTACCTGCCCAACTATATGATCCCGCTGGCAGGAATGATATTCGCGAATTCTATGAATGCCATCAGTCTGGCAGGCGAAAGGCTAAGCGCTGAAATTAAGAATGGGATTGGGTATGAGGAGGCCCGAAAAACCGCCTTAAGAGCATCCCTGATTCCTATTACCAACTCACTTTTCGCTGTCGGTCTGGTGTCTATACCTGGTATGATGACCGGTCAGATCCTTTCCGGAATTTCCCCTTTTATTGCAGCCCGTTATCAGATGGTAGTGATGTGTATGACCTTTGGTTCTGCTGGCATTTGCTCAGCCGTATTTCTTACATTGGTCAAGCCTCATTTTGAACAAAAGCAGGTAAATTCCTGAAGAGTCAGCATTGCCTCTATCACCGGTGTTTACTGACGGTCTGCTCAATTTTCCGGCAGAAATTTTCACTTTTCAGGAAACCATCACAATTCCGTGTAAGATATGTTAACCGAGCAGCGCACTTTGAGTCTGTAAAAATGAGTGCTATGAATCGATTCCGACTTATCCAAGGTCTTACCCTTTATCTAATTCTGGCTACCGGCCTTCAGGCTTGTGGTCAGAATACTGCTTCGAAAGAGCCTCCTCAATCTCTGGAAGATATCTACCGAATGGCCTCTCAATCCGGCAACATCAGGAGTTTTCTGGTAAGCCGCCATGGAGAGCTCATATCCGAAAAGTATTTCAGATCTTATGATCGTGACAGTCTCGACCACTTGCGCTCGGCTACCAAAACCATCATGGCCACACTCATCGGTATTGCGGTCGACAGGGGGATGATAAGCAGTGTGGATGACCCCATCTCAAACTACATCAGTGAAGTTCCTGACGATAAGCAGAGTATCAGGATAAAACATTTGCTGAATATGACCAGTGGGTTTAAGTGGAGTGAGGGCACAGGCTACAATGACCATAACAAAATGATCGATTCAGGGAATCCCCTGGAATATATGCTTGGCTTGCCTATGGTGGCCAGGCCCGGCAGTAAGTGGAATTATAGCTCTGGTGATATTCATATGCTTTCAGTAGTACTATCAAATGCCTCGGATATGAGTACAGAACAATTTGCCAGAAAGTACCTTTTCGATCCCCTGGGTATCCATCAGTTTAAGTGGCAGAAGTTTGGTGATGGATACACAGCTGGCGGATCCCGCCTGGAGTTAAAGCCCAAAGACATGCTCAGGATAGGGCAAATGTTCGCTCAGGGAGGGACTTATAATGGGGAAAGAATTGTGTCAAAAAGTTACCTGGATATCTCGACCAATGTACTGCATGTGTTCAATGCTGCCAATGGTGTCTCTGAGGGGTATGGTTATGGTTGGTGGACCATCAACCTCAATGGAGATAAGGCGGCTATGGCCATGGGTTATGGTGGACAAATGATCGCTGTTATTCCGGGAAAAGGGCTTGTGATTGTGGTTACGCACAAATGGAAGGTAAACGGCCAAACTGCAGGGGAGCAGGAAAACAGGGGAGAAAGCCTGGCCGAAGCCCTTTGGCAATGGTCACAGAGAGGTTAGCTACTCTGATATGTCTTTCACACATCGAAAGCCCGTATGATTAAAACCTGAATCGCGGCTGGAGCTCATTCTGCGGGCCGTTCTGTAGCCGCTGCAGTAGCTGTCGTTACAAAGAAAGGAACCTCCTCTGATCACATGCTTCGGAGAAAGTGGTTCCCGGGGGTCATAGTAACGATCTGATCCCGAAGGATTATTTACCACACCTTTGTTCTTGTCTTTCGAATAGCTGCGGGTATCGTATTTATCCTGGCACCATTCCCATACATTCCCGGCCATATCATAAAGGCCATAGTCATTGGCGGGAAATGATTTTACTGGGGCAGCGCCTTCAAAGCCATCGGCCAGCTGATTCTCATAAGGAAACAAGCCCTGCCAGAAATTAGCTTTGTCATAAGCCTTTTCCACAGATTCATTACCCCAGGGGTATTTGTTGTCGGAGCTACCACCAAGTGCGGCCCACTCCCATTCGGCTTCCGTTGGCAGGCGTTTTCCAGCCCATTTAGCATAAGCCTGTGCATCTTCAAAGGCTATGTGTACTGCGGGATGATCCATGCGCCCTTTAATAGAGCTGCTGGGGCCCTCAGGTTGTCTCCAGTTGGCACCAGTGGTCCATTTCCACCATTGAGCATAGTCGCGCAGATTCACTGGCTGACTTGTTTTTTGGAATACCAGTGAACCGGCCATCAGCACAGAATCCGGTGGCCTGGGAGTTCCTTCAGGTACCTGGCTTTTCATCTCTTCCCAGTCTACATCCCGCTCGGCTATGGTGATGTAGCCGGTGCTTTCTGTGAAGGCCGAAAACTGAGCATTCGTTACTTCCGTCACGTCCATATAAAAGGCCGATACTTTTACGTCATGTCTTGGGAATTCATCTTCATAAGCCTGGTCAGACCGGCCGCCCATCGTAAAAGAACCGGCTGGAATAAAGGCCATGCCTTCTGGCGTGTTACCCAGAACTTCCTGCTGCCGGGTATCAGATGCGCAGTTCACACCTACAGCTAGTATGAGGCATAAAAGGAGTATGACGTATGGATTGAGCTTCAAAGTGGGTCTTAGTAGATGTTAACGCCCTGAAGATATACAAATGGATGATAGGTGTTTACAATAAGTTCTAAAATTGGAAACCATTCGGGTAATGAAAGCCTCAGAGAATTTCTCCGAGATTTTGTTCTAATAACAGAATTAGCAATCGGATCCACAACGATAGCCGCTTGGTTCTAACGGATGTTTTGACAGACGATAGTATTTACCTTTTAATCATTCGAATTCCATGATTTTGCCTTTGTATTATGTAATCTTCTGTTACAAAAATGTATGAGTTTGAAGTTCAAGAATATCCTTAAAAAGGAGTTCGTAGGGGAGTGTAAATGCAGTACTTAAAGTCAGAACTGCATTTACTTGATAATGATTATAGACAATCCGGGCTGGCTACACTGTAAATACGCGGAATCCCTCCATCTTCGGATGTACATTTACAGCCACCTCTATTTACGCAGACGCCTGTCCATGTATGACGGGAAGCTTTTGCAACCTGACAATCACAGGCTTTATCCGTAGAAAGGCCGGGATTTAATCCACCAAAAATGGCCTTTTGTTGAGCTTTGGTAAGAGTATTGCCAATGTTTAAAATTTGCTTTTTCATAATAACATGATTTATTGAATATGATAAACCCCTGATCATTTAGAGACACTCAAGGTTTGTGTCTGTTCTTCGCGAAAGAGTATTTTAGTTAAAGACATTTCTAAGCTGATAGAAGAAGCGCTCGACAAGCCGCAGCTCTTCTGTAACAATATCTGCCTGTCCCTTCATTTCATGACGGAATGTAATGGCCTTGTTGTAGGTCGTATTAAGGCTGTTGGGTATGGCTACATTGACCATATAGTTGCCGTCTTCATTTTGAATAAGAGAAATGGAAGAGACGGTTCCATTCAATTCTCCATATTCTTCCGCAGGATAGTTGGCCAGCTTGATTTGTACCCTTTGGCCAGCTTGAATCTTGCCCGAGTTTTGTGGAGGGGCTATGATTTTACCGATATAGGATTTGTTTTCTGCGGGTATCACCGTGAAAATCAAATCCCCTGTATTCACTCGTTGGTTTTTATTCCAGAAGGAAAGAAACGATACTTGTCCATCAATCGATGATTTGATCAAATATTGCCTTTCCCAGTCTTTGAGGGCCTTTTTAAGCTGGTAGAATGACTGTAAAGACTGTCTCAGCAGTTTGACAGTGTTTTGACTAATCTGAATAGAACTGTTTTTTATAGTACGCTCCAGATTATGTATTGATTCTCTTTTTTGTGAAATAGAGGTTTCCATATTCACATGAGTTTGCTCGCTTTGCAGATGCTCAATCTCCTGGCGCTCATAGTCTTCTGGTGAGATGAGGCCGAGGCCAAAAAGTTCTTTTTGTCGTGCCAGATCCTTTCTCTTCAATTCTATCCTCTTTTTATCAATCTCTCTCGATGAGAGCAAGGTGTTCAATTGGATTTTAGCTTCGGAAAGCGCAAAATGATTTGCTAGGGACTCATTTTCAGTGGGATTCAGCACCCGATGAGCCTCATATTCTTTGTAATTATTTTCGAAAGAGGCAAAACTGTTATTCAGATCTCCCAGTATAAGCAATGGTAGATCATTGATGGGGAAATAGAAGCGACTTTTGCTAATGGTTACCGTATCCAAAATTGTTTTGAGGAGTAGTACATCTTCATACAGTGCAGCATTTTCCAGTACAGCCAGTACCTGACCCTCTTTAATACTGTCGCTATCATCTACCAAAATGGTATCGAACTGCCCTGAGGAGTTAGCAAAGAGCTTTTCTGGTGGGTTTTGCGAGGTAATCATCACCTCGGTGGAAATAACATCAGGGTACTTCACAAACCATGAGATAAATATGATCACACCAATGATGACCAGCAGCAGACTGCTCCCGCTGGAGACCAGCCAGTGTGGCATTTTGGTGAGGATATCCTGTACCTGATCACTTCGGATTTCTATGTTTTCGGGGTTATTTGGCATGTTGTAGAGGTTGGATTAAAGAGGGCCTGTGGCCCTCCCCCGGGTTTATGCACATTTACATTCTCCTAAATATGCAGTTGGGTCTGTTGATTCAATCAGCACACAGTACTCTCCGAGTTGACATGTGGGATTGCTACCATGCCAGGAATTGAGCCTGGTGTCACAAATGGTATTTGAGTCAACGAAACATGGTTGAGTGAAACCTTTATCCCCTCCAAAAACGTTTTTTTGTTCACTTTTGCTTAGAAGTTCTCCGATAGTAAGAATTTGCTTTTTCATAGTTATTTATATTAAAAATGTATTTAAGGCTTCGGTCATTTAGAGACACCCGAAGTTTGTGTCTGCTCTTCGCGAAAGAGTATCTTTGTTTTCCAAGATCAGGCCCGGGCAAATCTGCCACGAGGCCTATTAACCCAAAGCCCGACCCCGTTTAAAAAATGCTACTGAATACTAGCAGTTCTGCACGTAGCAGCTGTTCACGCATGCACTGAGCTGTGTTTTGTCCGGGGTTATTGAAATGCAATAGTCGTAACAATCCATCAGGCAATTAGCGCTCCCCCCTTTGATCTGTATTTGTTCAGATTTATCCAGGGCTTTTCCAATGTTCAAAATTTGCTTTTTCACTTTCTATTTGATTTAAGCATATTTAATAAGCTGTGAACCTTTAGAGACACTCACAGCTTGTGTCTGTTCTTCGCGAAAGAATATTTTAGCCATCCAGTTCAAGCTGGTCTTTAACCAGGTGGTAGTATTTCCCTTTTTTGGCTATCAGGCTTTGATGGTTCCCTGTTTCTGCAATTACTCCCTTATCCAGCACCACGATCTGATGCGCCTTCTTTACGGTGCTCAGGCGATGTGCGATGACCACCGCTGTACGGTTTTCAAAGAATTGATTCAGGTTTTGCATAATCACTTTTTCATTGTTGGTATCCAGGGCCGAGGTGGCCTCATCGAAAAAGAGAAATTGTGGGTTTTTATAAACGGCCCTGGCAATGAGCAGACGCTGTTTTTGCCCGGTACTCAATCCGGTACCCTCGTTGCCTATTTTGGTATTATGTCCAAGCGGCAGTGCATCGATATAGTCTCCTATGTTAGCCACATCAATGGCATGCTTGAGCTGTGTTAGATCGATGTTGTCTTCTCCTACCGCTATATTTTTAGCAATGGTGTCGTTGAAAATATAGCCCTCCTGCATTACCACACCACAGCGGTTGCGCCAGGCCTTCTGAGATACGCTGGAGAGCGAAAAATTCTCTACTTTGATCTCTCCACTGGCGGGTGGGTAGAAGCCCAGCAGCAGCTTCATCAGGGTGGTCTTGCCACTGCCGCTTGTACCCACAATAGCGGTTGTTTTGTTGGTGGGTATGTTCAGTGTCACGCCTTCCAGTACAGGCGCAAGCCCACCGGTATAGCGGAAAGACAGGTCATTGATATGGATAGCAGCCTGCTCGGGAATAAGGTTGATTTTTTCCTCACCTGACTTCTGTTCCTCTTCCATATTATGGATTTCTCCCAGCCTGTCCAGCGATATCCTGGCGTCCTGCAGGTCTCGCATAAACTGGATAAGCTGCGAGATGGGAGAGTTCATTTGACCTACTATGTAGCTGATGGCCATCATCATACCCAGGGTAATTTCCCCGTCTATCACCAGCTTGGCAGAAAGAATAGTAATGAGCATATTCTTGAGCTCGTTGATGAAATTGGAACCTACACTTTGGGTTTGCTCCAGTGTCAGACTTTTGATAGATAGCTTGAAGAGTCTTGCCTGGAAATGCTCCCAGCCCCATCGCATGGGCCGTTCGGCATTGTGCAGCTTAATCTCCTGCATGCCGCTGATCAGTTCAATTACCTTACTTTGCTCACCGCTCATTTGGGCAAAGCGCTTGTGGTCGAGCTCCTTACGCTTTTTGAAAAAGAAAAGTACCCAGCCAAAATATAAGAGACTGCCCAGTACGAAAATTCCAAAAATCTGCATGCTGTAATAAGCCAGGACAAAGCTGAAGACCACCAGGTTAAACATGGAGAACAGTACCGTGAGCGAAGAGGTAGTCAGAATTCTTTCAATTCTTTGGTGATCGTTGATGCGCTGTAGCAGATCCCCCGTCATGCGTACATCAAAGTAGGAGATGGGCAGCTTCATCAGCTTGATAAAGAAGTCGGAGATCAATGAAATATTGATGCGTGTGCTGAGGTGAAGCAGCAGCCAGCTGCGAATTATTTCAAGCATGGCGCGCCCTGTGAAGAGCAGGAGCTGGGCGAATAGTACGAGGTATACAAAGTTGAGGTCTTGGTTCTTGATACCCACATCCACCACACTCTGGGTAAGAAAAGGGAGAATGAGCTGCAACAGACTTCCTCCCAGCAAGCCTATAATCAGCTGTATTAAAAGGCGTTTGTATTTGAGAAGGTATTTAAAAATGAATGAGAAGCCGAAGGGCTCTTCTTCTTCAAACTCCTCCTGATAAAATTTAGGAGTGGTTTCTATCAACAGAGCGATGCCTTTATGGGTCTCTTCTGTGGCATTATTTCCTATCCAGCTGTCTAAAAATTCTGCCTTGCTAAAGGTCAGTAACCCGTGCCCGGGGTCCGCGACATGTATCTGGTCCTTTTTGATTTTGTATACGACTACATAGTGGTTATCATTCCAATGTACAATGCAGGGTAGAGGGGCTGTGAGAAGTTCCTCATAAGAGAGCCTGACGCCCAGTGAATGCAGGCCTATGGTTTCTGTGGCCTCTGCCAGACCCAAGAGACTGCTGCCTTCCCGGGTGGTTTCGCTGCTGATACGTAGCTGCTGTGTGTTGATGGTCTTTCCAAAATGACGGGCGATCATTTTGATGCAGGTAGGACCACAGTCCTTCGCTTCAGTCTGGTGGTATACAGGAAACTTTTTCAATGGAAGAGGTTTATATAAGGTGAGTTATGTTCACCCACCTTATGTTTTTCAAATTTTCAATCGTCTTTAGATTGAATCAGCTGCACGGCCTTAGTTGCACTTCTTAGGTTTTCCAAATTGGAAGAACTCACAGCTTTGCCAATCACAGCAGTCATCATCTGTATTACAATTGGCGTATTCCACGCAGATCCATGGCACGACTCCGAAACCACCTATAACTTCCTTTTGCTCGGTTTTGCTCAGGGCTTCACCAATGTTTAAAATTTGCTTTTTCATTTTATTAAGTATTAGAATTTGCTTAAGCCGTGAACTTTTAAAGACACTCACGGTTTGCGTCTATCCTTCGCGAGAGAATTTCTTTGTTTGAGCTCAATCGACTGTGCTTTTGAGCGGTGTAAAAAATAGTTGCTAGCTTTGTTGTGAACATTTAGAGACATTCAATGTCTGTTCTTCGCGAGAGAACCATGTTCATAGTACAAAGCCCATGTTTACATGGGCTTTGTCATTTAAGCCATGGCATTGATCTCTGCTTCAGCGGTTGTTTGTGACAGGTTTGCTTCAGAGAGGTCCTCAATGAAATAGATCAGGTCGGGGCGATCATAGGCCCTGGGAAATGGACGGCCGTTGATGAGGATTTCCGGGGTGAAATTGATCTTATGAGTATGGCACCAGGCCTTTCCTTCCTCCAGTACTTTCAAATATCTATCGGGGTCGCTGCATTCGGCCCATTTGACAAACCAGTCTTCCACGGTAATTTCACCATAAATCTCACTCATGGCCATGAGGCAAATGTCTTTTCCCCGCTTCTCATACAGTTCAATCAGGCGTGTGGTAATTGTTACCAGCTCACTTTCGGGATCATCATGCCTGATGTTGAATCTGATGGTAATTTTTACCAACTCGGAGTAGCGGCCAAGAATGTCTTCTACCAATCCGTGTACTGGCTTGCAGTGGCCACAAAAAGGATTGGTGACCAATGTAATCGAAGTAAGGGCCTGGGCATTCCCAAATACGATCTCTTCCTTGTTTGAGATAGTGGTATCAATGGCCTCCTGCTGGTGAAGCAGGGTAGAAAACAGTTCGAAATTTCTTTTAAACTTGAAGTGATCTGTCCGGGCCTTTTGAATGCTTCTCAACTCTTCTTGTTGCGACCTGAGATAGGTCCATAAGCCAAAGGATGCCAGAACAATCAGTGAAAGAAGCAATACACTGTCTGTTGTCAAAGGCGTATTCAGGCCAGTAGTGAAAATGGCCAATCCCGCCTGGGCCCACAAAACCCCTACAATACTCAGGCAAAGCAGACACCATTTTTTAATAACCACCCACTGGTAGTAAATAGAGTATAGTGTGACAGGGAGTGATAAGAGGCTGAGGTAGTAGGCACCGGCAACGTTTTGGCCCTGTATAATACCCACAATACTTGCCAGGCTCAGCGAAATGAAATAGACCAGACTCAGATCGCTGAATTTGTATTTACCCAGTATCGTTGCTCCTGCTGAATTGAGCACGGCATCGCAATCCTTCTTTTCTGAGGCATTTGAACAAAATGTATTGCCCAGGGAGGTGGATATGCCCGATTCCTGCCTGACTATGGTGAGACTGATACCTGTGCCAAGAAGCGCTAGTATCAGAAAAATAATGGAGGCGGGGGCTGGGCCTGATATGAAGAGGAGAGTTAGCAGTATCAGGCCCGTGACTCCCGGCAAAATATTGGATTGGTAGCTATTCTTTGAAGTGTCTAAGGACTCTTCTGGCTGTTCTACGGCCACGACTACGCCACCAAATTTTTCCAGAAAATCTTTTACCGACCATGATTCAGCCTTAAGTGAAGATCCAAGAACCTGAAAGCCCTTTTTGTTACGGGAGGCCACTACAAGGTCGTTTTCAACCTGAGCCAGGAAAGTCTCCGGCAGCTGATTCAATGATTCCTCATCAGTAGGGATGCGCGCAGCAATATTTTCGATTTTGAAATGGTCGAGCACACCGGTAATGGCATGTAAACTCGGATACGAGGGGTGACTTTGGATCTGGAAAGTGAGTTCCTTTTTATCAAAGGCGACCTTATTCTTTTGCAGCAGCCGACTAACAAGCGAGGGTAGTATATCCTGGGTCATAAGAGGTAGTGGTTTACACTCTCGTTCAACCCTGAAGGATTTGTTACCCTATGCTTTTTGCTTTTTTTTCATATAAATGAAAATCGAAAGGATAACCAGCAGAATAGCAATAAGATAGAGGTAGAAATTATTGGAGAATTCGATAGGTGCATCATCCCCGATCAATACAAAGGAAGACCAGTAGTAGGGCGACTGCTCTGAGAGACTATGGGTTTTCAGGTAATTTCTTTTGGCATTGTTCAATGCCTGTGATTTACTCTGACCAGCTTTTAAGTTGGCATAAAAATTGGCCATGATCGTACTGGTCGATTGATCATTCACATTCCATAAAGAGGCCACAACCGATTTGGCTCCTGAGTAGAAAAACCCCCTGGTTAGGCTTAAGACGCCCTCGCCTTTGGCCATGGCACCAAGAGATGTTTTACAGGCACTTAGTGTCACCAGGTCAGCATTGTTTTCATAGCTGTATAGTTCACTCAGTGACAATGCACCATCGGAAAATGAGATAGATGGGTTTTCACCGGCAGAGGCATGGGTTGCTAAATGAATAATTTTGTAGCCACTGCTATTTTCGAGAAAATGTGTCTTGGAGGCTTCTTTTTCAAGTTTGACTTTGCCAGCCAAAATCCCATCGATAGTGTTTAACTCTTCCCTTGCATTTTTCAGACTGACGAGGCTTGTTCCTGGAAAATCAATAGGAGAATACCCTATCAGCATGTTATCAGCATTTCGCTTAATCCCTTCATTATAATTTAGAAAAGACATGGAGTAGAGGTAGCTAATGTCCCCTGAGGTGATCAGGTACTCATTTGTTTGCTTGTCTGCGATTAATGCCTCAAACGGGATGCTTTGCAAATCACCGTCAGGAATAATGAGCAAATCTTTGTTTTTTATCAGGGCGCGTATGGCCTCAGAAGGGAAAATCTCTAAATATAAGGCATTGGACACTTGTTGAAATTCAGTTCGATCTGCTTTTGTTGAAATAGGCTCCGAGACCAACGCCAGATATCGGTTGAGTATGGATTGAAACCTCTTCTCATACTTAATCTGAAATGTTTTGGTACTAAATGAATCGGTGACCAAACCCAGAATCAGTTCATTTTGCTCGTCCAACTTATTCCAGATAAACGAGATCAAAACCTGGTCTTTCTTAAGTGAAAGTTGAGCCGTTTTTAGTGATATCTGAGCTATTTCAAGTTTCTTTTTTAAATAGTCAGGATATTCTTTTTTGAGAGAATCAAGAAAACTCTGATAGAGCCGTTTGGTGTTGAAAAGAGTGTCTTGCAGTAAATTCTTTGAAGCAGGGGTACCTTTTTTCGATAGGCTGTTCTCCAATTTCAGGATTTCTCTTTTTAAAGCTATTTCTCGATTAGATAAAGCTCTGGGCAGGCTGGAAAGGGCAGTGTTCCTGGCTATGCCTTTAGCCAATAAGATGGCCTTGTTTTTTTCCATAAAGGAAAAAGTACTTTGTTCGTTTTGTAATAAACTGGAGGCGTACGCTCCCTGAAAATATGCCTCAGAAGCTCTTTTTCTCCAAAGCAGGTCTGATCTCTCTTCAGAGCTGCCTTCGTGAATCATATTGACCAACTCATCAGCAGCCAGACTATTTTGGACGGCATTTATTAAGTGTTCTTTCGTTCCTGTCTCTTTATACAACCTGATCTGAATTTGGGTTTTCTTTTTAAGGCAGAAGAGAGCATGAGGTTTTGAAGCCGATTGACTCAATTGAAATTTGTCAGGAACATCTTTAGGGTTGAGAACGAGGCCTAAATTAACTTCTAAAGCCTTGTGTATATTTTCCAGAGCGGGCTCTAGCTGGTTATTTATCAGATTGTATTCGGCAATATTGTCATAAAGCCTGGCCCTGTCCTTTCTTTCCTTAACGACCATCAACCCGCTCTGTGCAAAATGAAGGGCGCTGTCTCGCTTTTCAAGGTTGTATAAGTTGGCCAGGTTGTTCAGGGCAACTGAGAGATTAGAAGAATCATTTTCTTCCAGTGAGGAAGTGAGATTTAGGAAGTAGTAGTGGCGGGCTTTCTCAAAATCATAATAGTAATCGGAAATGTAATGGTTGGCTATTCTGTTCACCAAATTCCTTTTGTTCCAGGCTGTCATACCATAGATATTGCCGAGGCTGTCTGCCTTTAATAAGAGCCTCATGCTCTTGTCAAGGTTTTCTTTTTGGCCAATATTCCAGTAGGCTTCGGCAAAATTCATTAGCTGATTAGCTGCACTTCTGTAGTTTTTAAGGTCTTCAAGTAGAGGCAGGCCCTTATTAAAATAATCAATGGATTTGTAAAACTCTCCCAGTTTATTATAACACCTTCCGATTTCAGCATATGCCTGAGCCGTTCTCAATGGAATATCGTCTTGCAAGATGACTCTTTCATAATAAGCAATGGCTTCATTAAAGTCTTCTATATCATAATAAAATCGACTTAAGTTGTACAGGGCTTTTGTGAAGGTGGTATCCGTCAATCCTTCTTTTTGAAGTGCATTTACTTCAATAAGAGCATAGTGGATGGCATCTCCTTTGAACCTTCTTTGTATGGCAAACCTGTGAGCAATCACGGCCATTGAGACTATGTCTCCATCCTCCTTACAAATAGCAATCAGGCTGTCTACTTTATTATTAGGAATGTCTTTTTTGAATTGAACAGACAAGTCCTCAAAGACCTGTATTTGATCCTGTCCGACCAGATTGTGCGTAAACACAATCAGGATCGGCCAGAAAAGTATACTGTATAATTTAGGAGTCATCGATTGAACCTTCTAATTACATGTATTGGCATACATAAATCGAGTAGGTATAGTTGAAACTGCACCGACTTCCTCAATTTGACCTGCCATATCATCATCTCCTCCACCTCCATTGGATGCGGTGGGAGGAGCAATAGTATATAATGGTGTGCCTAATGTTGTGGAATTGATTATGCTGGTCAGTTCCGTTTGTGTGATATACGGAATGCGCCAAACCTCTTTACTTGGTTCATTTACACATGGCACATAGTTTATCAGGCCCAGGCTAGCTCCGTAAATTGATCTGATTTGATTCCTGTTGTGCGTAGGGTGATACTGTACCGTTATTTCTAATATCGCTATATTGAAGTTTCCGTTAATTCCTGTTGAGCCACCGGCCTTTGAAGCTATTTCGGGAATCTCATCTTCGGAAATGCTTTGGGTGTTACAGCTGAAAAGCGATAGAAGTAATAGAATTACGAACGTGTTTTTAAAATTTCTCATAGTTGCATTTTTTAAACTTTAACTACTAGTTCACGAAAGCAAAACTTGTTACCCTGCACTCTAAGGGTGGGTTTCCCACTTGTTCTACTAATTGATAAGTTGTATAACTAAAATAGGAGGTGTATCTAAGTTTATGATTGCTTATTAATTAACAATCTTCATTTCAAACGAACTCTGTTTTTTTATGCCGGGGCATTTTTCTACGTGAATATAACAAGGAAATCTGGAAGATGCACCAAACAGGATTTAACACATTTTTGCAGCCTTAGGCCAAAAATAACCTAATAGTCAGGAGCCTTATTTTTTTCAAAAAAAATATTTTCTCAACCTCATTACAGGATTAAACAAACAGATATTGGCAACAGGAACAAGAGCGATTTGATGTTGATTTCCGGAATTGGAAGAAGGCATTCCTCCAAAGATTCCTTATTGATTATTTTTTTGTTCAGAGAGAATTCTGACAATCAGGCCCGGGTGTTTCGCTGTATGGAGCATTTTTTGATCCCTTAATAAATAGGATTAAAGCAATACAACAGAGATTGTCTTTTTTAAAATTCCTATGATTTGCATTTTTTAAACTTTATCTACTAGTTCACAAAAGTAAAATTCTTGGCCCTGCGTTATATAAGAGATATATTTATTGCCTTATCTAATACAAGATTACAACCGGATTAAAAAAGGCCTTGGCCTGACGAGGTTTCTGATTACTAATATCAATTTTTGAATGATCTCAAGTCGTTTATTTCAGGAAGCTCTTATCAAAGGAGATACCGGACTTATCAAAGAAATATACAAGGAGTGTTTTCCGCTAGTAAAACGATTCATTACCCAGAACAATGGGGCCGAGGAAGATGCTGAGGACATTTTCCAAAAATCATTGCTTCAAATTGCAGTTCGCTATCAAAAAGAGCAGTTCGAAATCAGAGGTGATTTTCGAGGCTACTTATTTACGGTTTGTAAAAATTTGTGGCTCAGAGAATTAAATAAATCAAAAAAGAGAGTAACAAACGAGCTCTTTTTGAACCTATATAGCGAAGAGCAGGATAATGCTCTTGCATTGATGGAACAAAAACGATTCGAACTTTTTAATGAGAAGCTGAATTTAATTTCTGAAAACTGTAAGAAGATTTTGTCGCTTTACTTTGCCAAAGTGTCTTATGCTGAAATGGTAAGGGCCCTTGATTATAATTCAGAAACAGTGGCCAGACAAAGGGTATTCAAGTGCAAAAAAAGCCTGACAGACCTGATTAAAGGAGATACGCGATTTTTACGGCTAAAGGAACTATGAATCTGGAAGAGGACTATTTGATAGAGCGCTTTTTAAAAGGCGAGCTTTCACCTGAAGAGGAGGAAGCCTTTCGCGCTCGTATGGCATCTGATTCCGTATTTCTAGAGAAAGTGACCCTTGAGCGCCAGCTGTTTGATACTTTTAATGAAGAGGACTGGAGCTTTGCCGAGAATGATGAAGCTGCTGAGGTAAAGGAATATGCAGACCTTTTTGGCCATGATTCAAGTAAGGCTGTAAGCGAGGCGATTGCAAGTTCCCAAAGCATGTATAAGGCCGGCCAGGAGAAAAGACACATTCGACCATGGTATGTTTATGCAAGTGCTGCGTTACTCTTGATTTTGTTGTCATTTTACTTTCTCTTTCCCCGAGACACCACCCCTGCTCTGCTGTACACTTCCTATTTAGAGCAGACAGAGCTGCCTTCGCTGATAAGGCGGGGAGATACGGTCACAGATACTGAGCTGGCGAAAGGTCAGGCCTACTTCGAGAACCAGCAGTTTGAAGAAGCAGCCAGGGTATTCTCCGGCCTTCTGCAAAAAGACGATGACAATGGCGCTTTTTATATATACCTGGCCATTTCCCATGCCGAGCTCTCAGCGTCTGATCAGGCCCTGAATGTCCTGAATCAGCTTATTCAAAGCGATTTGCTCGATAGTGAAAAGGGCTATTGGTATAAGAGTCTGGTCTATCTTAAGTCCGATCAGGTAGAAGAATCGCAGCGTCTGCTGGAAAGAATAATAGAGCATCGCTATTACAATTACGGGCTGGCCCAGATGCTGGCCAAAGAGCTGGAATAACTCTTTGAGTCAGTTTTGCGAAAGCTATTTACGTATCAACTTCCGGTCCTGGAGTTCATTTTTCGCACAGCTCTCTCAATTCCGTGTGGAGTGAGAGGGAACATGGGCATGATCTGCTGCATTACCTGAATGGTATAGGTGCCTGCCCAATAGCGCAGGGGTTCAGGGTTCAGCCAGACGCTTTTTTTAAACTTCTTGACAATGGCCTGAAGGCTTTCAATGCTGCCGGCATTTAGTTCGTAAGGGGCCATGGCCGAATCTCCTATGAAGAATACACGGTAGATTTTATCGTAGTTGAGCAGTTTTTCCACTGGCATTCGCTGAGTTCTGCGCTCGTCTTTATACACGTAGTCGTATATGGTATTGTGGAAATAAAAAGTCTCCAGATCATGGGCGAAGCGAGTCTTCATTTTTCTGAAAAGGTTTTGAACCGTGCGTATATAAGGAGCCATGGAATAACCCCCGTTGTCTATCAACACAATTACCTTCAACTCTTCATTCTTGTCACTGCTTAGCTCAGGAATAAACAGACCGCCTCTTTTTAATCCGGTTTTGATGGTTTTTGGTACATCCAGCTTTTCAATGGCGCTTTCTTCGATCACTCCCTTGATTGAGGCCAGGGCCGCATCTATATTGTTATCATTGAGCAGTGCATCACGGTCTATCGGGAAGAAATTCCTATCACCCATTACCTTACGGGCCATTTTGCCACCACCGGTTCCTCCTACCCGAATACCATTTTTGGCAGCCCCTCCATGGCCGTAAGGTGATATTCCTCCGGTGCCTACCCAATGGCTTCCACCTCCATGCCGGGCTTTCTGCTGTTTCTGAATTTTCTCCAATCTGTCCAGCAGCTCCTGAAGTGACAGATCAGAATAGTCTGCCATCCGATCGAGCTCTCGTTCTACAGGGTCTTTATTCGGGTCCTCTTCATCTTCGTCTGGCTGATCGGCATCGTTCTTATCAAAAAGCTCTTTGCCTGAAACCACCTCCTTTATATCGTAAGAGGTAAGGTGCACCTCATCGAGAAACCGACTCACCAGATCCTCCATATTGAGGTCAGTGTCTTTATCTGCTTCGTCCAGTACGGTGTCCTTCCATTGCTTAAAGGTTTCCGATCTCTGGATGGCATCTTCCAGGGTTTCCCCGGTCTTCACATCTATATTGAGGAAATAGGCATAATAGGCTTTCGTAAAAGGACCCATATCAGCAGGTTCTTTTACCACAATGCCCTTCAGTACATTGTACATATCACCGAGCGTGGTGATCATCCCACGGGTCATGGCCTTTCTCAACAGCAGCACTGTTCTGATGTCGGCCGCCAGGCCATAAGCACGGAACGATTCTGGCAGTGAGCTTAGCATATCAATTCATTGAAAACTGCATTGGATCTGATCCCAGCATGCGATGCACTCGCTCCATGTCGGCCTGGGTTTTTATCAGAGCACCAATTCCTTCAAGACCCTGAATTTTTCTGATAGCTTCTTCTGTTGATGCCTCACGTACATACTTGAGCCAATTCAGGATCTCCCTGGTGGTAGGGGCCCTTTCCAGCCCAAGCCTGCGTAAATGATAAAATACATCCAGCGCCACTTTTACCACTTTCTCTTCTACTTCAGGGTAATGTTTCTCTATAATCTGTTGCATTACCTCCTTATCGGGAAAGTGAATGTAATGGTAAATACAGCGTCCTTTAAAGGCTGTGGGCAGCTCTTGTTCTCTGTTGGAGGTAATCACAATGGTCGGCATTTCCTGTTCCGAAACAGAGACCTCTTCTCCCGATTCAGGCATAATAAATTTCCTGTGACTGAGGGCGTAGAGCAAATCATTGGGAAATTCCCTCGGGGCCTTGTCTATTTCATCAATCAACAACACAGAATTAGGGCTGCCATAAGCTTTCGCAGCAGGGCCTTTCGCTACATAGTCTGCGAGCAGCTCGGGATTGCGGCCTCCGGTAGATAGTTTGGAGTCCAAACCTTTTTCTTCCCGTTGGGCATTGAGTATTTCAATCTGAGAATCTCTCAAGTATTTTACATGGTCAAAACGAGCTACAAACTGTTCTACATTACTTTTAGACCCTACAGGGTAAACATGAAGATCTAACCCCTTACTTTCTGCATAGTGCAGAGGAAGCTCTGTTTTTCCTGTACCCGGTTCCCCTTCGATAAGCAATGGCATGCCCAGGGTACGGGCCATATGGAAAGCCTGGGCCAGTTGTGGGTCGCATAGGTACTTTTCTGATCCCGTCCAGTATGAAGTTTCAGCCATAATTCGATCTAATCTATTTACAATAACGTGAATTTGTTATGAATGCATAACATTTTTGTGGAGACAATTTGTTTCATTTTTTTACGATTCCAGTCTGTTTGAGCCTTTAACGGATTAGTCTTAAGATGCAAAGCTCTTCGAACCTGTTTTCCTGCGAATTCCAGATAATAACGATCGAATTCTCATTGATTGTCCCCAATTTGTGATAGAAGCGGATTCCTGCGTAATTGCTGATATGCGTGTGTATTTGCTGTTCTTATTAGCCATGGCATTGCTATGGTCTGTGGGTAAAGCACAGGAATTTCAGGTTACCTACAGCCATATTGGTGTGAAGGATGGCTTGGTAGGGGCCACAGTCTATTGTGCCTTTCAGGATAAGGACGGTTACATCTGGTTTGGTACCGAAACCGGAGTCAGCCGTTATGACGGAAAGGAATTTGAAAATTTCTCTACCTCCGATGGTCTGGCAGATAATGAGATATTCAAAATAGTGCAGGACAGGCTGGGCCGTATCTGGTTTTCAGCTTTTAACGGACAACTTTCTTACTTCTTTGATGGTCGGTTTTTCAATGCGGGGAACACGCCTTTCCTGGCGCAGATAGACGTTGATTCTCATTTTACCGATTTGCTTTTAGACAGTTCAGGCACACTATGGATTTCTAGCGTGGTGGATGGTGTTATTTCAGTAAAGACCTCGGGCGAGGTACACTATTACAGAAACAACCTAGCTAAGCGCGGGAGTACTGTCCTCTTAAGACAGAAAGGAGATTCCGTACGAGGTATTCATATTTCCCATGGAGATATTGCTTTGTATGAAGATATGGAGGAACCAGCACTCCTGCCTGAGTCTGAGGAGTCGAAACAGCTTCTGGTAGACCTGCTGAATGAGTTTCTGATACTAAAAGAGTCTCAGCTTGTTAAGGGCTCCGGGCTTTTTGAGAGGTTTGCCAGGATGCAGTCAGATGATGAGATCAGCTTAGACTCCGAGATAACCAAGACCCATGGCTACAGAAATGAACTTTGGCTTTGTACCTACACAGGCGCTTACCTTATCGACCGCAATAACAAGAATCAGGTTACCAGTTACTTTAAGGACCAAATCGTCACTCATGTCCTCAAGGACCGGGAAGGGAGCTATTGGTTTACAACTATGGGCAATGGTGTATTCTATGTGTCCTCTTTAAGATCACGCTCTTTGCGTAACGAACAATCCCCTGCGTTATCTGGTGTGACAGCCCTTATGGAGACCAAAGACGGTGATGTCTTATTTGGGGGCAATTACGGCACCTTCGGCAGGATAATTGGCGATCAGATCTCTCTCAATAAAATGAAGTCGCATGTCAACCGGGCTATGATCAAGTCAATTGAAGATGGGTATAAACCAGGCCAGTATCTTCTGAGTTCAGACAATGCTTTGATGGAAGTGGTAAACGACAAGATCAACCGTACAACACCTTTATTGGCCAAGTCCATTCTGAAGTGGAAGGGCGACCTCTATGCCATTGGTACCAACAATCGCTTGCTGATTGTCAACAATCACCAGCTTGATGCTATTCTGAATATGTCAGAAGAGGTTTTTGACGAATCAGACCTGGAGAAAACACCTGGCGAATACACTGAGTTTTTGTCTGAGGGCCACCATTGGATCACTGATATTGAAGCCTATAAAGAAGGGCTTTTATTGGGGACCTTAAGTGGAGTTTTGTTTCTTAATCCCGACTACAAGATCAGTCGGTTTGCTGGAGATGTACTGTCAGGCAAACGGATCAATGACATTGTGGTGCTTGAGGAAGGAGAGAAGTTGGCAGTCGCAACACATGGTCATGGTGTTTTGATTGGTAAGGATGCTGAGTGGAGAACAATTTCCCAACAAGAAGGTCTCAGGTCGGCTATCGGCAGGAGAATCTGGCACAGTGGTTCTGACACTTTGTGGATAGCCTCCAACATGGGGATAGATCGCGTAGTATTGGCTGATGCGATACAGGTGAAGAGTATCACACAATCTGATGGCTTAGTGAGCGAGGATGTTTATGATGTATTGGTTTCGGGCAACCAATTGGTAGCAGCTACCAGTGCAGGTCTTTCCCTGGTAGACTTACCAAGATGGGAGCAGGCAAAGGTATCTCCCCTGATCAAACTAAAAAGGCTATCTGTTGATGGAGTGGGTCAGGCCGGTGATACTTTAGTTATTGGTTTTGCTCATCGGGAAATCAGCATCAGCTATGACGGTATTCATTTTGCCAGTATGGACCGGCTCAACTATCGATATCGCATGCTGGGATTAGATGACAGCTGGCAGCGTACCGGCAACGATGAAATTACCTTCGGGCGATTGCTTCCGGGCAGGTATACCTTTGAAGTACAGGCTATAAATCACGATGGTACCTTGAGTGATATTATTGCCAGGCAAACACTTGTGGTAGAGCGACCCTTTTGGTGGCAATTATGGTTTCTCATTCTGGCTCCTTTAATACTTCTGACCGCTATTGTCTGGCTGACGATTTACCTGGTCAGAAGGTCTAAAATGAAAACACAGAGAGAATTGGAAACGCGCCTCCGCATTTCAGAAACGGAAAGGAGGTTGCTGAAAGCTCAGGTCAAACCGCACTTCACTTACAATATTCTCAACTCTATTCAGAATATGATTCTGAAAGAAGAGACGGAGAAAGCCTATGAATTTATGGGCGAGTTTGCCGCACTGATGCGGAAAGACCTCGATGCATATGATCAGAACTCAATCAGCCTGGAAGAAGAGATAGAGTTACTGGAAAGTTATCTCAGGCTGGAGAAATTACGCTTTCAGGATAACGAGTGGACTTATGAGATTGTGTTGGATGATGATATCAGAGCCCATGAAGTACAAGTACCTCCTATGTTTTTGCAGCCTTTTGTGGAGAATACGATTAAGCATGGTTTTGCTCAGGTAGACTACCCGGGTAAGATTCTTATCAGAGGTTATGCGCTTCAGGGTCAACTGAATTTTGAAGTGCTTGACAATGGCATGGGACTGGCCACCAATTCGAAGAGCAGCTATGCCTCCAAAGGAATCGCCATAGTGAGAAAGCGATTAAAGCTTATCAACGATCTTAATCAGGTAATTGTGAATGATCGTGAAGACGGACAAGGGGTGAGGGTTTCCATACAAATGACATTGCAAACTTGAGAGTTACAGCCTATATACTTGATGACGAAAGGCAGGCAAGGGAGAATCTCTCAGGTGCCCTGAAAAGGTTTTGCCCCGAGGTACGCCTGTTAGGTGAGTCCGGTACTATTGACAAAGCTCTCGCGGATATCATTCACCTGGAACCCGACCTGCTCTTTTTAGATGTGGAGCTAAAGGATCGACTCGTTTTTGAGTTAGTAGAGCAACTGGAAGCCAGGCCGCAAATTGTCTTTGTCACCGGTCATGATCGTTATGCGCTCAATGCTATTAAGGTAGAGGCCCTGGATTACCTCATCAAGCCAATTGTACCAAAAGACCTGATGGGAGCTGTGAGTAAGGCCAGGCAGGCGGTTGAAAATCAGGCACTGTTGGGTAAGCTGAAGTCGTTGGTACAGAACGATGGAGAACAAAGGCTTTCGATTCCGGGGAAAGATAAATACAGGATTACCAACATAAATGACCTGATCTATTGCGAATCGGATAATAACTATACCAGGTTCCATCTGAATGATGGAGAAGTAGTATTGGTAAGTAAAACGCTTAAATCATTTGAGAGCCAGCTCCCGAATGCGCACTTTTTCAGAATTCACCAGTCATTCTTAGTCAACCTCAGCTTTGTTATATCATTTGACAGAAAGGAAAGTGAGTTGCTGCTCGCCAATGGTAGTCTGTTACCGGTAGCCCAGCGCAGAAAGGCGGAGTTGATTAAAAAACTCAATTTCTGAGAGTACGAATTCTCACCATTTCCTGCGAATTCTTTACCAGATGATTGATTACTAAAATCTCCTTTTTCTGAGTTCCTGAACGGGCCTTTTTATTGAATTTCAGTAAACCCGTTGGCCCTCATGAGAAGGATATTTTCGCTTTTGATCATCAGTTTCGGACTGATTTCCATCACCGCTTTCACGTATCATATTGATACAACACCGGACGAATCCACCTATACCCCATTGCTCACTGTAGATTTTGAATCAGACAAGGAAGGGACCGATTACAGGACGAATACCTTTGATGACAATGCCAGTGATCTTTGGACCAGGTCTGTGAGCAGCAATAACGGACCTAATAATAATACAGAGCACACGTATTCGGGTTTTGTAGGAAGCAGCTGGTGGGTGGGTGAAGACCTGGATGCACCTGAAAACCCGTTGCCAGACCCCAACAAAGGCGGCTTTATGATACTCAAGACCCTTGATATTTCATCTTTTCAGAACGGAGAAGTTGAATTCAGTGCCTACCTGGCAGGAAATACAGGTACCATAAAACGCTACCGGGCCAACGATTTTTTGCAATTCAAATATGCCTTTGATACCGACATTGCCACAGGGGCCAATTCAACCGGGGCGGTACCTGACCGGGCTGATCTGACCACTGGTAACTATACCATTTTTGGTGCTTTCTATGGAACAGGAAACACAGTTGGTACCTCTTCGGCATTAATTAATGACAGAGATTTGGATGGAGATGCCGATCATAAGGGCAGTACTTTTTCTCCTCCTACACATACCTTTATTACAGCTACAGATACCGAGACCGCTGATAGCCTCAAGAACCAGTTCGCTCAGTGGAAATTCACCTTTGATATACCTGCTTCGGCTCAAAGGGTTTCCATCCTGATAGAGGCCAGGACCACAGGTGGTTCGGAAGAAATAGGGATTGACCAGATAGAAATTTCTGCCAAAGAAGGAGTGGCATTACCATCAACTGCCACTGTAGCAGCCACTGCTCTGCTGGAGGGTGCGTATAACGGTGCTACCTTGAATACCACACTCAATGGCAGTATCCCCACGTCTCAACCTTATTCTACCAACGGCCATTCAGGAGGAGAAACAGCTGGCTCTGTCCCTGCGGGTGCTGTAGACTGGGTATTGGTAGAACTGCGTGAAGCTGCTTCGGCTGCCACAGCACTTGCCAGTACCAAAGTTGGTTCGGTCGCAGGCTTTTTGATGAGCGATGGCAGTATCAAGGCTACGGACGGTACCAGTGATCTGACCGTCTCGCTATCAGGAAATACCGGTTCAGACTTCTTTGTAGTGGTCTATCATCGCAACCACCTGCCCGTTATGTCAGCCTCAAGTCAATCTGCCACTGGTACGATCACCATTGATTTCACCAGCGCAGCCGCTGCGGCATATCAGGGGGCTAGTGCGGTATCGGCTCTTTCAGGGGGTAAATTCGGTATGATAGCCGGAGATGCGGATGGCGATGGTGATGTAGACCAGACTGACCTCACGACCTGGCGCAGCCAGAATGGGAACGCTTTTGGTTATAACACTACCAACAGTGATTTTAATCTGGATGGTGTGATCAATGCTATAGACCGCAATGAATTCCAGCAGAAGAATACATCTATAATCACGCCCTAACCAATAACCAATAACCAATAACCAATAACCAATAACCAATAACAATTGACGGTACTTGAAAGACATTTGATGGATCATTTGCTATTGGAGCTGGAGAGTTCAAACCGCCACTTTCAGCTTAGGCTTAAATCGCAACACCCGGGACTGACCTCTTATGATCTCAGGTTGTGTACCTACCTGAAATCCAATCTTTCAACCAAAGAAATTTCCGTACTACTGAATATTACACCTGACAGTGTAAAAAAGGCCAAGCACAGACTTAGAAAAAAACTGCGTATGCTCCCTGAGGCCGACTGGGTGGAAATCTTGAAATATGGTTGAGTTACGGGCCTGACAGGGATTTAAGATAGGCCGATGGGGTTGTTTGTTTTAGCGTTTTAAATGCCTGATAAAAGGTGGTTTTAGATCGAAAACCTGACTCGAGGGCCAAAGCCAGATGTGTAAGATGTTGGTTCTTCTGGTCCTTTGCAAGCTCTTCAAATGCCCTGATTCGGTAATCATTGATGAGGCGATAGAAGTTTACACCCAAGCCCTGATTTATGGCCTTTGAGAGAAGTTCTTTTCGGCTGCCCACCATTTTTGCCAACTCCTCAAGAGTTAGTTCGGGATCGAGGTAAGGCTTCTTGGCAGACAGGCAATCCTCCAGCTTTTTTACCAGCTGCCCGATTTCGGCATCTGGCACTACCTCACTTTGAGAGAGGGGCTTTATCGTCAATCTGAAGATCTCTGGTTGACTGATGGTATAATAAGCTAGGACAAAAGTGACACAGGCCAATAACAGCCAGCCTAATTCATAGCTCATAAAGGCAAAGGGCATGGCCAAAGAAAGAAGTTGACAGACATAGTTGATCATGAAAACCAACACACAAAGGCTGGTGAGTCCGATCAGCACCCTGATGTAGGCTACAGCTGCATCAAACGAAAGTTGATTTTTGGCGATTTGCTGATATTGTTTGACAAGTTTCCAGCTAAATACCAGATAGACCAGGGCTTGTAAGAGGGAGCCTGAACTCATAACAATGTAAAAGGTACTGTGGATACCGTCTAGCGCTCGCTCCGGTGACAGGGAGAAAACAAGTGTATTCACAATCACAAAAAGAAGAAATGGCGCAAGGTGCCAGTGTATTTTTCTCCTGGAAGGGGTCAGTAGTCGGAGCAAATGAAAGTAGAAAAGCGGTCCGTAGAGCAGGCTGACGGAGTCTCCCAGGTAACCCAGCCGGGGTGCGGTACTCAGAATGCCCATGCCTCCCAGAGCCACAAAGGCCAGCAGTAAGCTCACGCTCCCTACAAAAGCAGTCAGGATACGATTTGATGAGTTTTGAGCTGGATTCTTCCTGAGCAAGGCGATGATCAGAATGCCCCCCTGAAAAGCCCCGAAAAGCATTATTATCTCTATCCAGTTGATCGGGTTCATTCAGGTACAGGTTCCGGAAATGGGTTTTGGTTAGTTTATACGTTTGAAGCGAAGAGTCGCTGTTTTGCTATCCATGCTTTTCAGGTTTAGCAGGGTATCGGTGAACTCCAGAAAATAACAACGCTTGTCTGAAGGTTTTCCCGGCATTATCAACGAAATAACTTTTTCATCCTCCTGTACCACAGCATCAGAACACTGGTTAGAAAGTCTGTAGAATTCTACCTCATATTTGTCAGTTGATTGATCTGACCACACCAGGGTAAAATCCTCTCTGATTTCGAGTATAGAGCTCTTATTATCTGCTCCTGTTCCGACCCATTTACCGGCTATATCAAGGGGGTCTTCCTCAAGCTGCATGGTGAGCAGGCTTAGCTGGTCCATGAGTGATAATACACGCTGACGAACCACCCTCTTTCGGGCAGCAGCTGCCGGGGCATGCCACATGGTGCCTTGCAACTCTGCATAATACAGCCTGTTAATCATTTGAAACTCTGTGTCCCGATAGCTTAACCAGGCTCGTTGTGATTCGCGTAAGATGTCAAAAGTAGCTGGCTGCATCTGCTTTTTGGCCTCCAGATAGACAATGGTCAAAAGATGATCCCAATGTTCTGATGCCGTATTCTCCCCGTTGATCATATCAGCATTAGAGAAGGCTTTTTGAAGCTTAGAATAGGCAAGCTGGTCAACCGGGTGTCTTTCCTGGGCCACCAGTGTAAAACCCAGGAGGACCGAAATAAGTGATATCAGAAATGTCTTCATTTGCTTATAATGTTGTGGATAAGCCTGAGTCCTTCCAGTGTGAGTTTCGGGTTTACCTCATCGAAACGATCATGTAAGGGATGCAGAATGGACGACAGCCCTCCTGTGGCAACCACCTTGACTTTTTTGCCCAGCTCCTGTTGTATACGATCAAGCATGCCCTCAACCATACTCACATAGCCCCAGAGTACACCAGACTGAATGGCGTGTATGGTGTTTTTACCGATCGATGAATCAGGAAGTTCCAGAGGTACATCTGGTAGTTGGGCGGTATTGCCAACCAGTGCGGCAATGGCCGTTTTGAGGCCCGGGGCAATATTTACTCCCTGAATATTACCTGAGGCCTCTACCACCGTAAAAGTAAGGGCGGTGCCGAAATCCACGACAACGGTATCATCTTCATGAAGCAGATGGGCAGCGGTGGCATTGGCTATGAGATCAGTACCAATCTCATGTGGGTTGTGTGTGGTGATCGGCAGCTGGTCGTAGTGTTTGGGTCCTACAAATACGTGCTCCGCTTCGATCAGGGTAGACCAGAATTCAGCCAGAATGGTATTTAACTGAGGCACTACGCTCGATATGATTACTCCCTGTACATCCCTCAGTCTCAGGTTGGCTTCCAGAAAATTGAGTCGTAAAAACATCTCATAGTCGATCTGACTTTTGACCGGAATGGTATTAAAGCGCCACTCGTGAATCCAGCTTTCCCCATCGTGAATTCCAAAAACAATGTTGGTATTTCCTGCATCTATGGCCAGTAGCATGATAGTATTTTTAAATCCTTCGAAGACAATCTTCTATACTACCACAAAATCAAAATTTCAGGGCCCAAATCCCAAAGGCGATGAGGAAATATTAAATCATGTGCATCGAGCAGTTTTTCGATTGAATGTTTGTCACAGAAATGTAATTGACCAAACTTTGCACTTTCAAAGATTCAGACAAGCAATGGAAGTCCAAAAACCTATATTCCCTCACTGGATGCGTGGCCTGTTATTATTAATGGCCGCCTATAATGTTTTGTGGGCAGCGTTTATTGTTTGGTTTCCGAGTACTTTTTATGAGTGGGTGACACAGGTAGAGGCTGTTGCTCCTCCCGTTATCAAATGGCAGGGCAGGGCAGTACTGCTTATGGGGCTCGTCTATTTCATTTCTGCTTTGCACCCGGGTCGTTTTTGGTACCTGATGGTGGTAGGCGCACTTACCAAGCTGGGTGGAGCAATCTGGTTTTATTTTGTGATTTTAGAGCAGCAGGTAGGCGATAAAGCCCTCTTTCACCTCATTATGAACGATGCTATCTGGATTCCGTTTCTGGTCGCAATGGCCCTGAGAGGACGTCAATATGCATCGGAGCAAAAACTACTCTCCTAATAAGTTAACTACCTGAAACAAGGTAAATATGGCCATCAGGGTGTTCAAACCAACTAAGCCTTTTTGTAGCCCCAAGGTCATTCTTTTTGACAGCAAAAGTGTGAGTATGGCCACGAACAGAAAGGGCAGGTGATAAACTCCTCCGTAACTAACCACTGAGGGACTGATATCTCCCTGACTCTCCACGGATTTCAGTAGAAAGCGCAGCAACGCAGCTGCAAATGCCATAACAGCACCAATATTCAGTATGGCGGTGTAGCGACATAGCTTTGCCCAGTTGGTTGGGTTACTCATCGGCCTGTTTCTATTTACCTCTTAAGTTTTGAGGAGAGCTGACTTTTTGAAGCTTAAGCTCATCAAAAAATATGTCGTTGTTGGGTACATCAATTAAAATCCCCGTAATCGTCCGTTGGGCATCAAAGTTGAACTGCACGGTGCCAAAACCAAACCAGGCGTGTTCTTTGTCCCATTTTACCTCAAAAGTGTCGTAGTGCCAGTGCTCCAGGCTCGCAGACAGTAGAGGAGCGTGCGAAAATTCAAGTCGCAGTTGGCCCCCTTCGTTTTTCACATAGATGTCTCCATACATCTGGGTATAGAAAATTCCTGTATAGCCATCAGTATCAAGAGAAGGCCTGGTACCGCTGACCCTTTTCGATTTGATATCGTCAATGCGGTCGTACATGGGGTAGCTCAGGTTTTGCAGTGCATTGGCTGAATAATTGACTTCTTCGGCCTGAATGTACTGATCCATTACGTAATCCGTAATGGCGTTGGAGATACCACGCATACCATTGGTGAGTACTACTACGCCCAGGTTTTCTTCGGGCATCATGGCCACGCGGGAATACATACCATCGTAGCCACCACCATGAGCGATGATGCGTCTGCCCATTTTATCAGTCACTCCCCAGCCCAGAGCATAGCCGTTGAAATTTCGGCCCGGTCTGGCTCTTTTCTGGCCTTCACCTACCACAAAGGTGTTATGAGGTGTCCAGATCAGGTTTTGCGTGGCTTTTGACAGCGGAGAGTTATTTTTGGCCACACCTACCAGCTGAAAGTTCATCCAGTTGGCCATATCATTTACGCTTGAGATAATACCTCCCGCAGCGCCCATATTATCCCACTTTGTCCATTCTATCGGGATGTTCTCATCTCTTACTGCTTTATGGGGCGTTGCAAAGTTGCCCTGACTATTCAGCTGTGTGGTAGAAGTAATGGTACGATTCATCTGCAGATCGTTGAAAAAAGTTTCTTCCACATAGCGCGACCATTCCATTCCCGTAACTGCCCTGATCACCTCACCGGCTGTGATAAACATCAGGTTGGAGTAGCCATAGCCATCGCGAAAACCATAAGCCTGAGGGACAAACCTGGCCCGTTTTACTACTTCTTCTGCACTCAGTTCAGACTTGTACCAGATCACATCTCCACTGAAGGTGCCCAGCCCCAATCTGTGGCATAGCAGATCTTCGATAGTAGCCTCAGAAGTGGCATAACTATCATAGAGCTCAAAATAGGGCAGGTAATCACGTACCTTGTCTTTCCAGCTGAGCTTGCCCTGATCTACCAGTGTGCCGATGGCCGAAGCGATAAAAGCCTTGGTATTGGAAGCTATAGCAAAAAGGGTATTCTCATCAACTTCATCATTGCCTCCTTTTTCCAACACGCCATAGCCTTTACTGTGAACAATTTTGCCATCCTTTACAATGGCCACAGCCAGGCCTGGTACATTCCAGTCTTTTTGTGCAGTAGCGATGTACTTATCAATCTTATTAAGATCTGCCTGGGCAAACAGGTTCAGGGCAGAGACAAATAGCAACAGGGTAAGAAGGGCTCTTTTTGGAAACATAGTTTAAACTTTAACGGTGCTTAAAAATAGGGATTAATGAAGTGAATCACCGTAGGTTTTCAGTGGGATTGTCTCTAACACCTTGACTTATGCTTTCGGTAAGGAAAACTGCTATCAGTGCAAAAACTGTTTTACCTATGTGCTTTGTTCTATTTGTTGAGGTAATACTCCTTCACAGTGTCTATGACTTTTTCCAAATCACTACCGTCTAACTCAAAGAATAAGGGTAGCCTTACCAGACAGCTTGAATATTTGTCCGAATTTACCAGCTGTCCACCTTTATGCTTGTCAGATTGGAAAGGGCTCTTATGTAGTGAATTATAGTGAAATACGGCATAGACTCCCCGTTCGCGCAGATAGGTTATGAATTCATCTCTTTGTGCTTCACTTTGGCATATGATGTAAAAAAGGTGTCCATTAATGGTGGCATAGTCGGGGATATTGGGTAGTCGACATTTCCCCTCTCTTTCCAGGCTGCTGAAAGCACTTTGATAGGTGAACCAGATTTCTTTCCTGCGTTTTTGTATTTCATCTAAGAAACCGAGCTGGGCGTACAAGAAGGCTGCTGTGATTTCAGAAGGCAGATATGCTGAACCCACACCCACCCAGGTATATTTATCTACCTCTCCTCTGAAGAAGGCGGCCCTGTTGGTTCCGTTTTCCCAAATGATCTGCGCCCTTTCGCACATTGTCTCATCATTGACTACCAACATACCACATTCTCCGGCAGTCAGGTTTTTAGTTTGATGGAAGGAAAATGTTGACAAATGCCCAATACTTCCCAGAGGTCTGCCTTTGTAATATGAGTCAATTGCCTGTGCGGCATCCTCAACCACAAACAGGTTATGTTTTTTGGCGAGATCCATAATAGGGTCCATGTCACAGGCCATGCCACCGTAGTGCACGACCACAATTGCCTTGGTCCTGGGTGAAACAAGAGACTCTAACAGGCTGGCGTCCAGATTGGGATTTGTAGCGGAACTATCTGCAAAAATGATTCTGGCTCCTCTCAGCACAAAGGCGTTGGCAGTTGCGGAGAAGGTATAGGAGGGTACAATTACTTCATCCCCTTCCTTGATATTGAGCAGTATGGCTGCCATTTCAAGCGCATCCGTACAGCTGGAGGTCAAAAGGCATTTTTTGAAACTGAACCTTGCTTCAAAAAAGTGTTGACATTTCTGAGTGAATTCTCCGTTACCTGAAACCTTCCCTTTCCTGAGTACCTCTTCGATATAGGTAATCTC
Source organism: Roseivirga sp. (assembly GCA_021404565.1). Taxonomy (GTDB): domain Bacteria; phylum Bacteroidota; class Bacteroidia; order Cytophagales; family Cyclobacteriaceae; genus Roseivirga. Next base: position 41,201 of record JAAWWF010000032.1, read on the forward strand.
ATTTCCGGTGACGTATGTTTTACAAAAGGGGATCATGGTTTCAGCTTGTGGTTTAGCTTATGTCAAAGATAATAGTGGGTCTGATATTATCGAATGGCTGTCATTGATCATTTGCTATCTATCGAAAACATGGTTTTTTCGCCAAGCTTATCCGTCCAGGAGTCTTTAAGCCCCATGAGCACTAGTCTGAAACGCCCGAGTTTACCTCGTAACAGGGCCATGCCGCCTATGATAAGTATAAACAGGACTACATTGAGATAGTAGACGAATGAATTGGTAACGAAGTATTTTCGGGTTAGATGCTCGACATTTCTGGCGCAATAATACGTACGGAAGGGCTGGTCGAAATCAAGGGTTGAGTGATAAAATATTCCCTTGCGACTGGCGATGGGTATGGAGCAATCAAGCCCATCTATCCGGGCATCGCGGATAAGCAACAGCCTGGCTCCGGTTTGAATGATCCGATGACTGAAATCGAGGTCGTCTGCATATACAAAGTAATCGTCTTCAGGAAGCGTGGCCTTGTCCAGTAGATCGCGATGAAGAAACAACCCTCCAAAGAAGGCTCCGTTGGCTTCGAGGATGTTCAGATTTTGAGGGGGAGCATTTTCTTCTTTTCTCAAAAAGGTTCGGTCTCGAAGAAGTTTGAATACTTTCTTGATATGGAAACCGTGGCAGCTGTTTTTTGCCGGCTGCAGGCTTATATGATTTCCTTTAATACTTAGCTTCCTGTTTTTGAACTGGTCGTTTCTGTAGGCCGAAAGGGCTATTTTATGCGGGGCATCGGGGTCCGCATGCTCGTCCAGGTTTTTAAGCAATATTTCAAGACAGTCCGGAGCTGGTAAATTATCATCATCAAGCAGCCAGAAGTAGGAGCATTGGGTTTCCCGGGCCTTGCGAAAGCCAATACTATAGCCAGCTCCTGACCCTGTGTTTTTTTCCAGGGGCACGATGATGACTCTGTCATCTGCCTCGATTTGGCCGAGTACTTTTTTGTCTGTCCCGTTAGATACGATCACAACCCGTGAAACTCCTTGTTTCAGGGCTTCCTTAACCACCTGATTTACAAAATCGACTCTGTTTTTGTAGGTCAGTATAATGGCGCAAACATCGGCAGGGGTTGTCATAGATATTCTATCTCTCTTGAGATTCTGATGTTAATAGGTGAGTCATTAATTTTTACTGGCGACTATCAGGCAACTGCTTCCAAAATAGACATTTTTATTTCTTTTAATTCTGTTGAATTCCCAGTCCAGTCCCTTTTCCAGTAAGGGGCCGGAGTTTTTTCCTGAGCTATGAACCTGCTTGCTCTGAACTTCAATCTCATTTTTGTCAGGTTTGAGGCCAAAACGTGAAGGCAGGGTTCTGAACATGAAAATAGGAATGGGCAAAAGTGCGAAAAAATATGTAGCAAATTCAATTTTGAACCCGACCTGCCTGAACAGCTTTCTCAGGGATTTTAGGGTATATCTCCTGTGATGTCCTGCAAAATGATCTATAACTGAAAACAGCGACTGGTAGGCCGGTACTGTCAGGTATAACAACCCCCCTTCTTCCAGGTAATTATATAACTGAGTCAAAAATGCCTTGTCTTCCTCTATATGCTCCAGTACATCAAATAGTCCCACGGATGGGATTTTTGAGGCCTCTATTCCTGTATCTTCCAGACTTGAGCAAATGACTTGTTCCACTCCCCTGGTTTTTGCATTGCGTGCACCTGCTTCACCTGGCTCGACCAGAACGGTGGAAATACCTTCATCCTGAAGCCCTTTGGCCACATAACCATTGCCACCGCCAATGTCAAAAAACGCTCGTCCCTTATTGTGTTTTTTTACCAACGTTATGATACACCGATTCCGGTGCCTGTACCAGTAGCTGTTTTGTTCGAGCGAATAATTTCGATTGTACCCATCATCAGGATAGGATACACTTCGGGTTTTATCTGAGAAATAAACCCCACCCTCTTTATAGAGCTTTGTTGTATAATCTTCTACCATCAGCTTCATTCTTCTAAATTGGGTGTGATTGCTGATGCCAGGGACGAAGACTCTTTTTCCCGGATCACCTTATAGATGTGACCCGATTCTAATCTCATGTCGATCCTGGTTTCTTCACCTGTTGCCCAGATTACGCTGACCTCATCTATTTCAGTGTGCTCACCCAGCCCGAAATAAACAGTATAGTCATTATCTGACCTGAAGCCACCACCGGCCTGAAGCTCGCGCATTTGCTGTTGTCCGTTGCCATAGCGGATGATAATACGGGCACTAATACCCTGGAAGTTTCCTTGCTGGTCGTTGAGCCGGAAGGCAATGCTGTTGCCCTGACTCATCTGGTTTTTATACAATAAAACAGGCCCGACCTTTGGGGCCATCAGAATATCCAGATCACCGTCCATATCATAGTCGAAATAAACATAGCTATTGGTAGGAGAGAAGTTTTTCATACCCGATGATTCAGTAACATCCTTAAAACTGTTGCCCTTTTCGTTGAGGTATAAGAGGTTGCTGTGTTGAGTCGGATTCATCACAAAGCCATTAACAATCAACAGGTCCTGGTACTCATCATTATTCAGGTCAGCAAACTTGGCATTCCATGACCATCCCGAATATTTGATACCGTATGGGTCGCTCACCTCATCAAAGGAGCTGCTGGTGTTTCGTTTGAAAAAGGTATTTCTTTGACGTTTTGGGGAAATTAGTTCAGAGAGTTTTTCTTTGCCGCCCGGCTCAGGTGCCAAATCGAATTCACAGGTTTTAAAGTACAGATCTTTGGCCGACTCAGGAATCCATTCACAATAGGCCCTAAGGGCTTCCTTTGTCTTACTTCGCTTACCAAGCCAATAAAGGTTGTATGCGGTACAGGCCAGATCGTTGGGGTCGCTGCAGGGACTGCTCGCGTTTAACGAATGAGTGGACATTTCAAGATAGGCCTTGGTGGCAACAAGACATTCTTCTCTTATTAGGGGATCTTCTATGCTCTCACAAATCTGATCAGGCTGTTTTGAGCGATAGGTCATATCCAGATGAATACCACTGATGGAGGTATTGTAGATCTCAGGAACCAGGTCGTTGTCAATGTCGGCTGTGGCCGTACTCATGGAGAAATAAGTGGTATAGGGAAAAAGACTATCCGCTTTTACTATCGGAGTGAAGTGCCCAGTGCCATCGCCTACCAAATACTTATCAGGAATTCCATAGTCGTTGCAAATGATAATGTCCTGGTTGCCGTCATTGTCAAAATCGGTAATGAGTGTTGAGAGAGACTCCCCCGGCACGCCAGGTAGTATTTCCAATCTGAACTCACCATTATCATTAATGAGCAGGGCATCGTTGGATGCTTGATAGGAATTGTTAACATCAAGGTACCAGCCTACCGACCAATTACCCACGACTATGTCCAGGTCGCCATCATGATCAACATCGCCTAATGACAAACCCGTACCGGAAATGGCATCTTCAGGTGATGGTAAAGCCTTTAGAGAGGCTGGTGAAAAGCTGCCCTTGTCATTATACCACAGGAAGTAACCCTTTCGGTAAACAGTAAAAACAATGTCCGGCCATCCGTCATTATTCATGTCAACGAAGGTGGCATTGGTGATAAAATGAGAAATATCATCAGTTCCCTCAATCGTCATCTGGCTAAAGCCCTTCCCTTGCTGATTCTTCCAAAGCTCAATGCCCTGTTTGGTGCCAAATAGTAGATCAGGCCATCCATCCTGGTTGAAGTCTGCCGAGGCAATGGCCTTTCCCTGAGAGAAGGGTTCGAGCATATCTTCCAATGCAAACCCTCCTTTTACAGGAATTCCAATGGCTGGCCCCGCTATTTTTTCAAATGAGCCGTTGCCGGTATTCTGATTGGCTCTGAAAGGAGCTGCCGAGATGCTGCTACCGGGGGTGTTGTATTCGGACAAGGGACTGAAATCAAGACTTGATACAGCTAAATCGTCAAAAGAAACAGCAGGATAAATCTTCGTCTGGACGAGCTGCCAGTCACTGGGAGAGCTATTGGCGAATAGTGCGTATTTTTCCCTAATGTCGCCCTGAAAAGCAGAGCTGACCCAGGTGCTGGTCCATCCGCTACAAACGCCCAGAATGGCTATACTCATTCCGAGAACAAAGGCGATCTTTTTGGAGATGGCTTGCCAGACGATGAAGAAAGAATAGATGCTGAAAATACCCAAAGTGAACAGCAAGATGACTACATACTTTTCAGGCATGCCCATCGCCAGCATTACAGCTGCTATGATCACATCAAAAGAAATTGGTACCGGTAAAAACAAACCTATAAGGGAAATAATTGCCATGACCAGTGTTGTCATGATAATTCCTTCATTGACCGGAATCAGGGCCAATATGCTGGTCCAGGGGAGCACCGATATCAGAACATTGCCCAGCAGCCCCGCCAGCAACATCAGGGGTACAGTCACCTTGACGAGATGCCATAGGCTGGTCCAATAAGATTTTATCAACCATTTGATAGCATTGGGCCAGGTGGTAGCGGAATTAAAGGGAGCCAGTGATAACAAGAGGGCAGAGGTTTTCGATTTTTTTATCGAACCTTCGGCAGTTTCCAGATTACTGCTTGTAACTTTCTTTGCCTTGAGGAAATGAACAGTTGCTGGTATTACCACGAGAATGACCAGAAAGGTCAGCACCAGCTTTATCATTACCATATACATGGGTAGCAGCGAAAACATAATACCCATCACTATGACGTTGAGGGTGGGTGAGCTGATCATGGTGGCCAGCGTAGTTTCCGTTTTTGCTCCGGAATCATGCATTCCCTGAGCAATAGGCGCTGCACAGTTGACGCATACACCTAGCGGGGCTCCGATGAACATGCCAAGTATGCTATTCAGAAATTTGTTTTTAAACTGTCTTTCGTGTAGCAGGGAAAAAAGAAGCATGAGGGCTGCGGCAAACAAAATACCAAAAGCCATACCCTTACGATTGGTCATTACCCAATTGGCGGTGTTGTAAAAAATGGTCTGCCAAACCGTGTCGTTGGGGGTGGTTTCAAAGGTATTGTCGAAGCCGAGACCTTCAATGGGAGATTCGCCTCCCATCAGGGCTTTTTGATCTAAAGCGGGGTAGCGCGAAGACAGCCAGAATATGCTGGCTATTATAGACAGCAATAAAAGGACTAAAACCAAATACCGGTTAACCTTAAAGGCTTTATTCATTTAAAGATCTTCCAAATCCCACACCTGACTAAAAAAGGGAAATACCCTCTTGGAACTGCCAAAAATAGCAGTATTTGGCGAATTTCCGGTTCAATGGGTTTTGTTTTTTACCACAGCAAAGCGATGCTTTAATCTGATAAAAAATGACTCGAAATAGGTATAAGAAAAATAGGAAATGCACAAGGTCATAAGCATGGATGAACCAAATAAAAGCACATTGCCCCAGATAGAATCAAGGTCAATACCCAGCTGCTTATTAAAAACATAAATGCAGAGCATGATGCAGGGAATATGGAAAACATAAGAGGAATAGGTAAGTTCTCCAAGGTATTTGAGCCACTTGTTTTCCAATGATACCAATGTCTTTGGGTTGGTAGCCATATTTATAACCATGATGGCAGATACCAGAGAATAGACCTCGTGTTCTAACAATATGGGACGTATGGAGGGGAAGATTTGAAAACATAACAGACTTAGCCATGCCCCCCATTGTGTAATGGGGTGGTATAAAATCCGTTGGATTTTGACGAGTTTCTTAAAATAAACGAATGCGATGAGACCTCCCACAGCCATGGTTCCAAGCCTGAATCTGTTAAAGTAGGCACCGATCCATTGAAGCCTGGTCATAAGGTCTGAGTTTTCAACTCCGGTGAGGCCAACGATATGGTCTATATGGCGAAGACCCAAAAAGAGGATAATGATCGAAACCAGGGCTACAACAGGTCTTTTGAAATATGTAATTACGAATGGCCAAACGAAATAGAACTGCTCTTCAACTCCGATACTCCACAAGGGGCCGATGGTGGTATTTACATCAAAAACAATTCCATGTAGGTGTGGAAAAAGGAAAATGAAAGCAAGCAACATTTCCCAGTAGTACCTATACTCAAGTATGTTATTTTCCGGAAATTGAAACGGGGCAAAATGGGGTAGTATACCAAAACCCAGAATGATCACTAAAAAGTAGAGGGGCCATACCCTCAGAACCCTCCTTGTATAAAATTTTTTCAGATTGATTTTATTTGTTAGTTTTTTCTCAACCAGTAGTAGGTAGGTAATGAGAAAACTGCTGAGCACAAAAAAGAGGGTAAGATACATGCTGCTGGGCCCGAGTAGGTGAAGTTCCAGTCTCTCTAATCCGTAAATATCTTTTAATTGATTTACATGAAATGCGATGATAAGATAGCAGGCTAGTATTCGGACACCGTTCAGACCCGGAAAGTAAACCACTTTTGAAGCTTTGTTCTTATCCATCGGAGTGATTTTCTAAATTCTTAATTTCAATCTCGATAAGACTCTCAGTAATCTTACGTTTGGTTTCATTAGAGCCGGAAATCCACTTCAGCCACAGTCGTAGGTTTGAATCGAATTGGCCATTCCGGACTGTGATGAGTGTAGCCGCTTCCCGATTGTATTCTCCTCCCTTTTTCGAAAAGAGCATTAATTCCTGGAAAAAGGAGTTTTTCAGATTTTTGAAGTAGTGTATTTGCTCCAACTCTTCAAACATCATCTGTTTGTTTACATGGTTCTGAAATGAGGAAAAGCCGAAGTGATCGGGATTATTCCAGGCCCTATTCATAATCCAGTTCAGTTCAAAATATATCAGTGGTGCCGGTTTGCCTATGGTGGTTTGGTCATTGAAAAAGACGAGGGGGAGCATTTTGTCTTCTTCCCCCTCTATTTGCCTTGTCATGGCAATGTATTTAATATATCGTGTATGCCAAAGTACCTGATCTTTGAACGTGAGAAAGCAAAATACTACGCAAACAATTGTAATAAGCTTTTGTACCAGCTGCCTGGAAGAGTCGAAGCGATACCTGATCAAACCATACAGAATCAGTGACACAGGCCAGGCCAGTAACATAGCAAATCTACCGGTATAATTGATTCCGAGATAGGGCTTGTTTACAAGTGCATAGGGGAAGACACCACATATGGCAAGAAAGATACCCGCGGCTATAATGTTACGCCATTGGCTCTTGTTTTCTCCACCCCGGAGCTTTGCAGGTTTTACAATCACCAGGGCTGCTTTGACGAATATGAGAGACATTGCCAACAAACCGACAAACAATTGCCAGTCTTTGGTAAAGACATTCCAGGCTTCTCTAAGTATGAAAAGAGGAGGAACCCCGAGAGATACCAGCAGCTTAAAGGGGGCTTTATCAAACTGCATTACATTGTAAGTGCCGAAGATCGGATCTATCGGAAAGAAGACTTTGAGCAGCATGAACTGGATAACAGGCAGCAGTATGATGGCCAGATGTTGCTTTGTAAACTGAAAGGCTGAATTTAAAAAACCGTTCTCAACATCTTTGGTAAACCAAAACCACACGAAGATCAAACCATATAAATACACATAGAGGGACTGCAGTGCGAAAGTGGGAAGAATCAGAAGCAACCCTACGGTTTTCAGCAGCCATTTTCTATTCATGGAACCCTGCCAATAAGCATAACAACCAGCGAGGAAAATTGCCACATATAAGGGTTGAGGCATTTGAATGATGCTAAACCAAAGATTAAAACCGGGAAACAGACTCGCTATCAAGGCAATGTAGAACCTGTCACGTGGGGTGAAGAAAGGTACGGCTGCCAGCAACTGATAAGCCAGTACCGAGCAGGCAGACCAGCTTAGTACCGAAAAAAGCTTGTAGAAAGTAACCTTGTAAGGTAGAAACGAAAGGTAATAATGCAGCCAACCTTGCCAGGGCATTCCCAGCTTATCAAAATACTCTACGAGCAGGAACGGATCGTTTCGGTCCCAGGTACTTACCAGATAGGTATCATCCCAGAGAACCGTTTCTCCAAGGAGAGTTGGCAGAAGGAGTACGAAGGTAAACAAGAATAGAAAAGCCCTGTGCTTCATCGTCAGTCCTCTTTGTAGACATAAACCTCTTTGACCACCACCTGGGGCCTGCGTTTTGCCTCGATAAGAGCCCTTGATGCGTAAAGTCCTACCATGCCCAGGCCTGACAGCAGTAGCCCAGCTCCACTCCAGATAGAGTATATGATAAATAAAGTACCATAGGGAAGCTCGTTGCCATTAAAATATAAGATAACAGTCACCAGCACAGCCAGAAAGGAGAGTCCCAGGGCCAGAAGTCCGGTAAGCATTAGCAGGGTCAGTGGTCGGGTGGAAAAGGAGGTGATGGCATCGATGGCCATGTAGAGAAGCTTCTTCAAGCGATACTCTGAAGAGCCTTTATAGCTCTTGTCTACATAAAGTGGGCTTTGTTTATGGCCCGCCAGTTCCATGATCCCAGGCAGGAACAATACAGTCTCCTGAAACTGTAACAGGCTTTTTACATAGTTGCTTTTCATCAGGCGGAAAAGGATAATGTTCCTGGTTAGTTTCACAGATGAAAGCCAGTTGAAAACCTTGTAAAACAAAAGAGAAGTCTGTTTCTTAAAAAAACCTTCATTCTTTTTCTTATGGACCCCATAGATTACATCTGCCTCTTGTCTGGATAGCTCTTCCCTGAAGGCGGGCAACCACTCGGGTTTTTCTTCCAGGTCGCAGGCGATGAGCAGTATCATCTCTCCGCAGGTGGCCCTAATGCCTGCCATCAGAGCCTCATGTTGTCCGAAATTTCTGCTAAGATCTATGATTTTCAGGCGAGGGTCATTTTTTTGCAAATCGAGGGCTATGGCCAGAGAATCATCAACGGACCCATCATTGACCAGGATGAATTCATGACTGTCATAAGACTCTACAGCCACTTTGGTCATTCTTTGGTAAAACTCTCGTAGGTGAGAGGAAGAATTATACAAAGTTGTGACGATCGATATTTCTGGTGAATCTGGTCGCGACATGAATTGGACTAGGCGGTTTCGAAGGTAAGAATTTTATAACCAGCAATGCAAGGAGTAGTACTTGTCATCGGGCAGACACCCAATATCCAGGAATACCTTGTTTACAGAGGGGTTGTTTTCTGATACCGCTGAACCAAAAAAATGGTATTTCTTTTCTTCAATATATTCGTTGATTCCGAATTGGAGCATTGATCTGCAAACACCCAGATTTCTATAACCTGAATGGACGGCCCCGATCCCAGCCCATAATCCGGGCGAGCCCTTGTCTGTTTCTAGTGAAAATGTAGCAAAACCGATAATGACTCCGTCCTTTTCAGCGATATATACCCTGTCAGCCACGGTAGGGTCGGTTACAGATCTTGTAATCCAGTCCTCGTATACTTCTATAGATTTAAGCTTTTCCAGACGCTTGTCTGCAAAATAATGCCCCCCTCTAAGACAGGAGCCTGCAATGGACCTTAGTGGTGGTATATCTGCTGGTCCTGCTATGCGCATGCTTATACCACCCTTCTTGAAGGCCTCTTTGACGGTCGATTTGGGTAGATCTCTTCGGTAGTGGATGATGGTATCCATTATTTCGAACCCCGTTTCTTTAAGCTTTTCTACCTGGAGTTCTTCAACGGCATTCACCCGGCTCATGATCAATCGTACTCCGCTCTTTTTCAGGTCATCACAGACCGAAAGCGGATCAAGCCCTGTCCACTGATTTATTCTGGCTATTGGGAAGCCAAATCTTTTTGTATCGAGATCGCTTATGAAAGTTGAGGGTTCTTTTCCGGTCATTGCTTCAGATAAATATCATAAGAATTAGATTTGTGCAGCAATAGTTTTGCAAATTAATCTGAAACCGATTGAAACCAATGCTTTCCAACATACCTGATAGAAAGTTGCAGCGATACGCTGACCTGGGAGTTTTTGGAATTAGTTTTTTAGTCTTTGCAGCGATTTTTGCCTTACATGTTCCCACAGATATCCAGGTGCACATTCAAAGGAACAGTTATCCGAATCCCGCACCGGGTTTTATGACCAATTTTCTGTACTATTGGTTGGTTTGGTTGGTATCATACCTTGTGCCTTCTCAGACATTTTTGGGTGTGTTTTTTTCCGCATTGCTGGCCTTTGCGGTTATGTGGAAGTACAAACTCAGCAGAGCTTTAATTTTCGAAAAACTGGTACTACGTGATAAGAACCAGACCATGGCCAGGTGGATGATTATTTCCAGCATTGGTTTGGTTTTCGCTTTTAGCCTGCCGGTAAGTCTTAATCTGGCCGACTATTATCTGGGCCAGTTCTCTCCCAACATCTGGCATAACTCAACCACCATTGTGGTGATGCCCTTTGTGATATTGGCATTTTATGCCTCATATACCTACCTGCTAAAACCTGCGAATGGGAGCTTTGGCCTGTTAATACTCTGGACGGCACTGATTTATATCATCAAGCCGAGTATTCTACCGGTTCTGGCCTTGGTATTCCCATTATTGGCCCTGTCACGATATCCGCTGAAGAGGCCCTTCTGGATGGCTGCCTTATACAGTCTGTTAGTGATTTTGATGCTGATCACACCTATGCTTTTTGTGGCGGGAGGAAGTGCTGGGAGAAATGAGGGTGGGGGACTGGCCTTTGGCCTGTTTGAGGTTTGGTCGTTATACTCTGACAATTATCTGGTCTCTTTGTTGGCTACACTTTTGTTTCCGATACTTTGTGTAGTTCTCTACCTCAAAAAAGCCAAAGAGCATCTTTTGCTCAGTTATGGCTGGACTACCTGGTTGGTGGCCTTTCTTATGTTTGCTTTCATTCACGAAACGGGTCAGTTTTTTAAAGCAGGGAATTTCGGATGGCAGCTTATTATGGCCAGTTATCTACTCTTTCTTACCAGTGTGATTTTCTTTAACAAGCAACTTATGAAAAAGGGAATGATAGAAAAGAAGGATAAAGCCATTATGGCTGCATTTCTCTTACATGTTGTTTCCGGTGCTGTGTATCTGGTAAAGATGATGTTTTTGGGATATCAGTAGGGTTAATCTTCCCAGATGGCCAGACCGAAACCAGTCTTTCCATACTGATTTCCATTGTATAAAAGGTACTTGCTCCCTTGATGAACAAAAACGTATGGGTAGGTAACTTCTTTGCTGTCCCATCCGCTGGCAGAGGGGTTAATACCACAATCTTCGTCCTTGCGTTGCCAGTATACCTCATCTTCGGATGTAGCGTAGCCTATTCTATAGGCGGCCCCCTTATAGCCATACCACATTTTGTACAGCCCGTCTTCGAATATGACGGTGGGTCTCAGCACTGCAAACTCATCGGAATTGTCGAGGTCAATCGCAACCTTATCATCCTTATTCCAGTTCAGCCCATCTTTTGATTGGGCACTTTTTATGTGATGGTGCATGGGTCTGATGCCATCACCCCAGTGAAGGTTAGATCCATACCAGAGCTGTAACCCTTCTCTCATTTTCATGACAAAGGGGTAGGTAAGATTTAAAGAATCCTTACTGTCAAGGCCGATAATAGGGTTTTCCCTTACCTTGGTAAAACTGGTATGTGTTGGATCTGATATTGCCAGCCCTATCACATTGTTGAACTGACCGTTTTTTGTTGCTCCCCAACCCATGTAGTACAGATAGAGCCTGCCTTTATAGGAAATCACAGATCCGGGTGAAATACCGTTCATATCGAAAGAGCCCACAGGCCCGGGAGATAGTATAGATCGTTCGCTGATATGTTCAATACATCTGCTTTTCAAATCGAAATCGAGAAAGCCGATATGCGAACGGTTTTGTTCATCTCTGGAGCTAAAAAAAATGCGAAAAATGTCTTCATTCAGGTGTTGAGCGATGGGTAGTGAGGCATGGCTTTGAATCCAGGGCCTTTGCTGATCGGGAGTGAATATATTTCCTTGTTTTTGCCAGGTCATGCGCTGTACTTAATTTTTCTTGCTATCGCGATACCTGCTGGCCAAAGTACCTCCCCGTTTACCTGGAATGGTCAACTCAGTGTTGAGTGGAGGTGGCCCTTCTGCCTTTTCAAACTCTATGAGGTAAAATGCATTTCCCATTATCCAGTGTATTTTGACATTGCTGGCACCGGCCGGCAAATCGGCCAGAGGAGGCTCATGTGCATAGAGGGGATTGGCAGCTTTCAATATGTCTCCGTATTCCTTTTGTGCCAGCCATGGGGCCACGCCTTCATCTCCGAAAACCACTTTTCCTCCCGGCTTGACTACCCGGTTGAATTCCTCAATGGCTCTTTGTTTTTCTCCGAATTCATTGATTCCTCCAAAGTGAAAGAGACGATCGAAGACAGAATCCTGAAACGGAAGATGAGAGCCGTTACACAGCAAAAAATCCGTTTGTTCTTTATAGGCGGTAAGATTTTTTTTTGCCTCGGCCAGCATGCCAATGGACAGGTCGGCCAGGATTACCCTGCATTGGGGGTTGTGGTTGATGATGCACTCAGCATCCTTGCCTGTACCACAGCCAAGATCGAGGATGAGTTCAGGTCCCTGAGAGTTCAATGTTTTGGTCATTTGGTTGCGAACCTTGCCTTCGTCCTCGTAAAAGGCATTAAACAACCAATCCATACCTTCCTGGTACCTGGCGGAACCGACATTATACTCTTCTCTGAACCGGGCGTCCGATGCTGAGAGTTCTAGCGGGCTGACCAGATCGGCTATTCCTTCCTTGATCGGCCAAACTTCATCCTGACAAGAGAGTTTTCCCTCCCAGGTTTCATCTCCCTGAAGGCTCACGGAAGAAAGAGATAGGGGCTTACCGCTTTCAGGAGATTGTAATATGGCTGAAGTAGCAGCTTTCATACCTCTAAACTTCAATGTTTTGATTACCTCTGATAAAGTCGGATTCGCCAAAGAGCCTGGCAACGGCAAGATCTTCCTTTTCGAAGTAGCTTCGCGATAACTCCATGTTGGCAGGGTCCAGGGGTGGCTTTCCTGAATCTGTTTTGGCTTTTGAGAATTTCAGAAATATTTCCCGGGAGCGATTTATGGCTTTTCTTGGGAGTAGCCTTATCAGCCAGTCAATAAGCTTTTCGTTTTTCAGAAACTGAGACAGTCTCCTGTTGTGCCTCCTCTTAGAGGCATTGATGATGATATTGGTGAAATTATCTTCGTTAAAGTGATTTTTCACTCGGATATGGGATTCTACAGCATTCAATACACTTAGTGGAGATTTGTTGAGTGCCTCAAAACTGTAAAGGAGCAAGCGATCTCCAAAAAGCTCCTGGTACTCCTTAATGCGCTGTAAGAAGGGAAACTCTTTCAGGCTGAGTGTAAGGCCACTGCCGATGTCCCAATGGAAAGTTTCCAGAAAAGATTGAAATGGGGGCATATCGAGGGTAGACGACCGAATTCTCTCGTACATAGCACAAACCATTTCTGAGGGTTGCCGGATACCCAGAACAACGAAGGCATTCTTTTGGTCCTTTGCAATTCTATGGACAGACCGGGCATCCAAATAGTAGAATGGACTGGCATCAATACCGGACTGAACAGGTGTGATTCCTTTGTAGAGGCTATCATACCAGGCTGCACCTCTTTCATAGAATACGGAGAAATAGTTGACCTCTTTACGTGCGGGGGCAAACACATCAGGGTGCTGAGACAAATAATAATATAAAAAAGTAGTGCCAGCCCGGGGCATCCCCACAACAATACACATGGGAGCGGCCTCATTTCTCAAATCCATTATTTTTCAAAGTTCAATGTTTGGTCAATGAAGTAGTCGGGGTCATTCTTGGCCTGCTCAAAGATTTTACCAATATACAAACCAACCACTCCTATGGAGGACAGAATCAACCCGGTAAAAAGTAGTAGGGCCACCATGATCGAGGTATAGCCCGACTGTGGATCACCATTGAAATAGACCGTGATAAGAACCGCAGCCCAGATCAAGGCAAAGAAGACAAACACAAGCCCCAGACCAATGGAAATATGAAGTAGCTTGACGGAGTGTCCGAGGATCAGATTGATTCCGTGGAGATATAGTTTTTTAAAACTGTATGAGCTCTTACCTGCAAAACGTTTGTGGTGGGTCACCTCAATCTGCGTCCTGTTGAAGCCTACCTGGGACAAAACCGGTAAGTAAAACCAGTTTTTAGTGTTTACCTGAAGCATGGCGTCCTTTACCTTACTATTAATAATTGATAGCAAGCCTGTGTTGTAGAAAGAAAATGAGCTGTTGGTAAGAAAGGTAAGAATGGCATAAAACACCCTGGTTATACCGTTTCTCAGCAAACCGAATTCACGTGATTTTTTCTTCGTCAAAACCACATCATAGCCCTCCTGAATCTTTGCATATAAATCACGAATGCTGTTAACGTCTTCCTGAAGGTCACAGTCCATCACAATAAGAAAATCACCTGAGGCAGCTTCCATCCCTGCTATTATCGCTTTATTCTGCCCGCAGTTTATACTGAGTCGAATGCCTTTTACTTTATCATCTGTTCTGCAAATTTCTCTTATCACTTCCCAATCTCCATCAGGGCTTCGGTCGTCTACCAGGATTATTTCATAATCTTCTGTCAGCTCCGCCAAAGTATCATGAAGTCTTCGTACCAACTCCGGTAGAATGTCTTTGGCTTTGAATACCGGACTGATCACTGAGATCACCGGAGTTGTTGCTCCCAGACGACAATCGTTGCTAATAACAGTGTGTGCTGAGTTAGTCATTGCTATTTTGGGATTTGAGCTTGTTCTCTCTGTAGCTTATAACAGAATCGGGTACGGCATAAGGGTAGTCCAACAGTTTTCTCAGTACCTCATCGTCAGCATACCGGCCCTCCGACATTTTGTCAAAATTAGCATGTTGTTTGAAAATGGGAGTTCCGAACATATGATTCAGAGCCAGACGCGAGCCATCAGAGCGATTATGCCCCATTCTATGCAGCAGCATTGAATTAAAGACAACCACTGAACCAGCCGGGGCGGTTATCTGTATTGCATTTTGCTCAATGGTGTCGTTATCAGGGATTCCTGTGTATTTATGTGAGCCCTTGATAAAACAGGTGGATCCGGTAAGAGGGGAGAAGTCTGTTATAGCGCAGAGTATGTTGATACAGATAGGCTGCGCAGAAGCATAGTGTTGATAAGGCAAATCTTTGTGCCAGTTAGATCCGACATGGGCCTTTTGGGGTTCATTGATTAAACCGGACTGTGTCAACAGGATAAATTCGTTACAATACACCGCCTTCAACATGTCGAGTATGGCGTTGTTTGAAAAAAACTGCAGGAAAAAATCGTCATATAAAAATGGCAGCCTGATGGTGTTTTCTTCATTGATCTTTGACAGGTTTTCGATTCCGCCAATCTCTGAAATCTGGGTTCGGTAAACCTCATATAACCGTTTTGAGGCCTCTTTCAAAACATCAGGCTCTATAACATTTTCCAATATAAAATACCCTTCGTTTTCCAGCTGAGATCTTTCCTGTACCCATAGGGTATCCGAATGTTTTATGAGTTCGGGGAAGCCGTAAAAAGTATTGGGGGTATCCTTCATCATGATCAAATGAAATGGTCACTTTTCTGGTCGAGCTGCACTGCTTTTTGTGGAACGTAGACCCCATGCTCAGTAGAATCTTTGGTCATGGTAACACCTGCTCCCAGCAATGTAAAAGGAGCTATGCGTACCCCATCTGCAATGCTTGAGTTTACACCAAGGAAACTATGATGACCTACATTGACATTACCGGATACCACTACATGGGAAGAAACAAAACAGTGATCTTCGATGACGGAATGGTGTCCTATATGATTTCCACTCCATAGGGTGATATTATTGCCAATTTCAGAAAAGGGTTGTATGGTATTGTCTTCCAGAATGAGACAATTTTCACCCGGGGGCTTTTGACTGAGCCAGGTACACCGGCTTGACACATAGGAGGCCAGCTTATACCCTGCCTTTTTGATCCTCAAACAGGTTTCTTCCCTGAGTCGATTCATCTTGCTATAGCCAAGTGCTACAAAAAAATGGTGTGATTCAGGCGGATGCTTTTCAAAGGCTTCATCAACAGATAAGACAGGAAGACCTTCCAGAGTCGGAGTAGTTATGAATGGTTCATCTACAGCAAAAGCTGAGACTTCATAGTCACTATCAGAGCTGAAGTAATAATGGGCCAGAACGGCCGCTTGCGTATTTCCAAATATGACTAACTGGGGCATGTTTGCAATGCTTAAAGGTAGGAATAATTACCACTTTTTTCATCGGAATCCCGGCCTTCAATAGATTTGTCATTTTCTTACCAGAATGCTGAATTCATAAAGGGGGTAATCATGAAGGAGGCTCACTGAGCGGGAGAAATTCTGTTTACAATGCGCAAAAAGCTGCTCCGGTGATGCATAGTAAAGCTTATCGGTCATGAATTCCACATCGGCATAATTTGTCAGCAGGTTAAATGAAAAGCCCCTGGTAGCTACCCTGTTAAACATATCCAGGGTGGTGAAAATATAGTCTTCCCATTGTTCTTCCCCGATATCGAGTTTAACATTGAAAACTCCGCTGGCGACTATATAGTCGAATGTAACACCAGACTCCAGGCTTGTGATCCATTCGCTCTTTGTACTCATATGCTTTGATCTGGCCTGGTTTAGCATTTCGTCAGATATATCAAGTCCGGTATAGTCAAACTCACCCTGATGACTTTGCAGATAGGTCAAAAGAGCACCATAGCCGCAGCCAAAATCCAAAATTGAATATGGTTCAGCCTCGCCAGGCGGGATTATTTTCATGAGCTGCTCAAACCTGAGCACCTGCGATTCGACTGAGTTCCAGTCAACGCCTCTGTGTGAGGGGCCATTGGTCTTTATTTTCTCCGAATAATATCCGGCAATCTTTTGAAGCAAAGCGGGATTCTTTGCCAGGCTGTTAATGTCCTCCGGATGTCTCAAATTTCGATAGCTTTGGGTGAGCAAATATACAGATTAGGTCGGTTCGGATTAAAAGTCCTTGTCAATACAAAGGACATTGTATTTTTGCCCTGTAATCTCCATATCGAAAGGACAGATGACTAAGAAGGTGGTTGCGATAACGCAATCAAATTATATTCCCTGGAAGGGCTATTTCCAGATGATGCGAAAGGCAGATGTTTTTGTCCTCTATGATACAGCTCAATACACAAGAAGAGATTGGCGAAATCGCAATCAGATAAAAACGATGAATGGTAGGGCCTGGCTCACTATTCCGGTAAAAGTGAAAGGTAACTACTACCAGCCCATTGCCGAAACCCGTGTATCTGACCCGCGGTGGGCAGAGAAACACTGGAAAACCCTCAAGCAGACCTATGGTAAGGCACCATATTTTTCAGAGTCCGAAGCATTTTTTGAAGAACTGTACCTGGGCTGTGAATCAGAGTATTTAAGCGAGATCAATTATAGGTTCCTCAGCGGAATCTGTGATTTGCTTGAAATCGAAACAGAATTCAGGTGGTCGAGAGATTTTGACCTGTCGGGTGATAAGAATGAACGCCTGATCAATATTTGTAGGGATTTAAATGCTACTGACTATATCACTGGTCCTGCTGCCCGGGCCTATATGGATGAATCGCTTTTTGAAGAGGTTCAGATAAACGTAGATTGGATGGATTATTCGAGATATCCGGAATATTCTCAAATCAATGGGCCGTTTGTGCATGCCGTGTCTATACTTGACCTTATCTTTAATACTGGCCCGAAGGCGCTGGAGTATATGTTGGCAAAAGTCTAGTTGCTGCAGACTAAGGCATCATCTCTTTTACATCTTCTTCGTAGCCCAGCAGCTCAATATCCCGCTGGTAGCGTTTAACGGCCATCTCAAATAAATCGGGAGTGAAGTAAGACGAGAGATCTTTTTTCATTGAGAAATTGACCTGTTTGACAGGACCGATTGGATAGCGCTGATTGATATAATCCCAGTCATCCTGAAAGTTTTCCACTTTACCGATGAAGTCGCACAGCATTTCTCCATTATGTACTAAAAAACAGTGCTGTGATCGAAAGTGTTTGTCAGCCCTGCGATCGGGGATATTACAGACGGCTTTTACAAAATCACTGAACTCCATTTTGTGCCTGAAGACAGTACCATACCGAAAAAACAAATGTGCCGGATACTCTTCGTTGATGTTTCTTTCGTACAACGAGATCAATCGTATCAAAGGGTTTCTGACAAAGGCAAAACAGTAATATTGCTGCCTGTCCAACTGAGCTTGTGGCACCTGAATATAATCGAGCTGGTGAGCTCTGGCTTCAGCACTTAGCGGCAGTTTGGCTATGGCCATTTTAATAGCCGTATGTGCCACTTTTGGAATTGGAATATAAGCCAGCTTCAGGTCATCGAGCAAAATAACCTTGGGGGTGCTTCGGTAATAACTATAGGAGAGGTGATGGAAGGGTAGCCTTGCAATTAGCTTAAATAACAAGGGAACCGGTGTGGTTCGAGGCTCAGTTTCACTACCCATTTTAGAATGCTATTTCTGGTTACCTAAGATTGCCAAGTGCTAAAAGGGAATCTCAGGTCGTTTTTAAAAACCTTGAAGCGAATATACAAAATGAAGCACTGGGTTGATTCTTGTTGTCACTAATCCAGAGGTGGAGTTACTAAGAAGCAGTTACAACCACAGGAAGGCGATATCAAAAAGGAAGTTTTCCTAAATCAACATTACCCCCACTCAGAATGATACCGACTTTTTGACCGGCAAACTTCTCTTTGTTTTTGAGCAGAGCAGCCATAGGAACGGCACAGGAGGGCTCTATAATAATTTTCATGCGCTCCCAGATCAGTCGCATCGCTGCCACAATTTCCTCGTCATTGACCAGAAATACGTCCTCCACCAATTCCTTGATAATGGCAAAATTCTTATCACCCATCGAGGCCAGCAGTCCATCAGCGATCGTGTCAGGACGATCAACGGTCACCATTTTTCCGGCTTTCATAGAAAGGTAGGTGTCCTGAGCACCTTCGGGCTCCCCGGCAAATACTTTGGTAGTGGGGGAGTAGTAATGAGCCGCTAGGGCTGTACCTGCCAGTAGTCCTCCCCCTCCAACCGGAGTAATGAGTGCGTCAAGACCATCCGTATCTTCCAAAAACTCAATGCCTGCGGTGCCCTGCCCTGCTATCACATTGTTATCATTGTAGGGTGAGATGAGAAAAGCACCTGTTTCCTGCTGAATTCGATTGGCGTTCTCCTTTCTGGCTTGAATGGTTGGTTTGCATAAGGTGATTTCAGCCCCATAGCCTTTGACGGCTTTCTTTTTTACCTCCGGGGCTGTTTCGGGCATTACGATATAAGCTGGAATACCGCACATCTGAGCGGCCAGGGAAACCGCCTGGGCGTGATTACCCGAGCTATGGGTTACCACTCCTCTCTTCCTTTCCTCTTTGGGTAATGATAGCACGGCATTAAGCCCCCCTCTTGCTTTAAAGGCTCCGATTTTCTGAAAATTCTCGCATTTGAAATAGATGCTGCAGCCGGCAAATTCATTGATACTCCTTGAAGTCATCACCTGAGTTCTGTGAATATGAGATTTGATTCGCTCGTGTGCTTGTTCTAAATCTGAGGCTTTAATCTGGAGGTCCATCGGCTGGCTATTTGGTTCCCGAATCTATTCATGTTTTGGGGTATTCCAAAAGGAATATGGGCCATGGTGACAGAGAAAATGAGAACCGGTAAAAACGGCCAGAGAATGGGTGGTTTTTATATTTCCATAAAGGCACTGATCCATAATAAATTATAAACCTGTGGATTGGATTACTTTCTGGTCAGTGTCAATTCTCTCACCTTTTCCCATACAGGAATTTCTCTTTTGGGTGCTTCTGAAATAGTAATGAGCACCTTATTGGTTGTGCTCATATCCCAGTCGTATTTTCTTATGATTTGCTGCTCTCCCTGCTCGTCAAACTCCGTCATTGAAAACACCTTACTTTCTGGCAAAACACTATAGTATCTCTGGAGGATGGATGTTTTATCACTGGCCAGCCGGCCATCTTCGAGCTTGTTGGCATAAGTGTTAAATGATTTAATGCTGAATTCCTTTTCAGCCTTGCCCTCGATGGTAGTGGTCATAAAATTAAGCACGGCACAGCCGTTTAGCACTTCGAAACCCTTTAGGTCAGCCTGTCCGTTTTTCCAGCCTTCACCTTCCTTTTGTTTTACTTCACCAGACCAAGTACCAGTGAGGCTGCGGAAGACATCAAAACCGGGAGTGTCGCAGCGACCTGCCTTATCAAAGGTATGCCCCCGGGTTCCTTCGGGCCAGTCGGGAGCCTCTGCGGTACGGGTAAATTCCATGATCCAGTTGTGTGTCCAGGTTTTGCCACCATCCCGGGTAAAGGCATCGTCCCAGCGGAGGTAGTAAGGGGAGATATCGCTGAAGCTATATCGTGTGAGGGTATCTCCTTTACCCCCAAAGAATTCGCCCCTTCCATGACGAAACTCTCCTTGAAGGGAAGAGAGCCCGGAACGGTTTTTACTTGGCCAATTGAGCCAGAGTACCCATTTCTTCTTTTCAAAGTCGTAGTAACGCAGACTGAAGCCTTTGATTCCATCAGGTCGCTGGTCATTCCATAGCTCCAGGATGGCCCGGCCATCATTGACTGCATAAATCTTGGCTTTCGATTTTATCCCGTCCTTCCATTGCTTATCCGGCTGCTGAATTCTGAGATTAACGTTCCACTCGCCAATCCAGAAATCGAACTCTCTGTCTTTGGGCAGCTTTAGCTGATTGGGAAACTGAGCCTGGAGGAGGGTGGAGAAGCACAGTACGAGGAGTAGGGTAAGGGAGGTGACTCGTTTCATAACATCAGGTCGGTTTGTATCAATTTACGTGTAACCCCCCGGTTTGCTATCACATATGTATGTGGTTTTGCAGTGAAAGCCGGCATTTATATAGGCCAGACCTGTGCCACCTGAGTGATGAAGGCGTTATCGCAGCAATTAATCAGCCTCTTGTCATGAAACGACTTTTTCATCTTACTCTTACCTTATTGATATGTCTTACCACGGCTTGTGGCTCTGATGATGGTAATGGAGGTGGGGAGAATCTTGTCATTGGTATTTCATTTGTCACAGTACTTGACATTGAGAATAATGGAGATGCCTCTGATATAGAAGTTGCTTTTAGCCCTTCGGAGAATGAGAGTTCCATTAGTGAATACAGGGTAATACTGGTAAAAAGTACAGCAGCAAGCAGCTTCGATCTGATGGCTGCGAATACACTGGGCAGCACACGCTACCACCAGGTAGCCAAAACCGGGTCTGCTATCAAAACAGGTTTGTCTGCTTCATTGCAGGATAGCGATGGTGAGGCCATAGTGGAGGGCATCACCTACCGGGTTTTGGTGCTGACAGTAGCCGATGGTACTACAGTCACTGAGAATCACCTTTTTCTTTCCGGTACGAGTTTGACCTTGGCCAAAACGGATATTCTAGAAACGGTTGTAGAGCTGCCTATTGGTACCGGAGGGGTTGTGGTGGATTCAGAGGGCAATGTGTATTGTGCCGATTTCGGTCGCTCATTGTCAGGCCCACCTGGCAACACTTTATACAAAATCACCCCTCAGGGACAGGTTTCGGTTTTCGCAACAGGTTTTGTTGGAGCTTCCGGCAACACCATTGGAGCTGATGGCAATATCTACCAGTCGAATATACAAGGTGGCTCAGTAAGTAAAGTGACACCAGAAGGTCAGGTGAGCACTTATGCTTCAGGTATGAACGGACCGGTCGGAGTAATTTTTGATCCGGCCGGGAACCTGTATGTTGCCAATTGTGGCGATAACACTGTGAGGAAAGTGACTCCCGAAGGAGATGTGAGCATTTTTGCTTCGGGTGCAATGTTCAACTGTCCTAACGGCATTGCAATTGATAATGACGGGAACCTCTATGTGGCCAACTTTAGCAATGCCAGTGTGGTAAAGGTCACTCCGGAAGGGCAGTCCTCGGTGCTTACCAATATCCCGGGCAACAATAACGGCCACATTACCTTTTTCAGAAACAGGCTGTATGTAGTGGCCAGAGCGGCCAATCAAATTTATGAGCTTGATCTACAGGGCAATTCCACATTGATAGCAGGCTCTGGCTTACGAGGACATATTGATGGGCCTGCCTTGCTTGGCACATTGTCGTTACCCAACGATCTGGGCTTCAGCCCTGACGGGAAGTACTTATATGTAAATGATTCCAAGCCTGTAATCGGTACTCCGTCTACCAGTGATATTCAACCGACTTTTCTTAAAAGGATCAGGATGGAAAGAGAGTAAGTTTTAGTAATAGTTTCAGTAGTCTTAGCGGGGTGTCGGAGGGCACTCCGTTTTGATTTAGAGTGGAATTCTATTCTGGAAATGCCAAAAAATCAGATAATACGTGTTCTCAACGCTTTGGCTACGGCTTCCGATTTAGAGTTGACCTCCAGCTTTTTGTAAATGCTCTTGATATGACTCCGCACAGTGTCCTGGCTGATAAACAAGGTATCGCCAATGCTGCGATAGCTTTTGCCTTCACAGAGTTGTTCGAGTACATCTCGCTCGCGCTGAGTCAAAAGGTTGTCCTGGTTCTGGCGGAATGACCGAACAACCATGCGTGCTACCTGAGAGCTCATAGGTGCACCACCCCGGAGGGCCTCCTGAATGGCATCAACAATTTTGGCCGGTGGCGTGTTTTTCACCAGGTAACCTGAGGCTCCGGCACAGAGAGAGTCAAACACGAGTTTGTCGTTCTGATGTACAGTGAGCATCAGTACTTCTATATGTCTGTACCTGCTTTTAAGCTCTCGTACAGCCTCTATGCCATTCATTTTTGGTAGCTGAATGTCCATGAGTACCACATCCGGAGCCACGTCGCCAACCTCTTTGAGAAAGAGTTCTGCCGACTCAAAGTTGTGCTCACAAATCAGATCATTTGCTGCATTGATAATCAAAGAGAGGTTCATCCTGATTTCCGGATCGTCCTCCACAATTGCTACTTTTATCCTCGTATCCAGATTAATCATAAGTCTCGTGTTTTTTAGTCAGTGTACCTATAAAGGTCACCATGGTGCCCAGGCCGGGTTCGCTTTCAATACTGATAGAAGCTCCCAGGTGATCGGCCCTGCGTTTCATATTTGCCTGGCCGTAGCCATTGTCTATTTCCTGTGGGTCAAAACCCTGTCCGTCATCGGTAAGCGACAGGTTAAGTACATCGCTCGAAAGCGTTGCTTTCAGAGTCACATTTTTGGCCATAGAATACTTTAATGCATTGTGCATGGCTTCTTTAAAAATCATGACCAGGTGTCGCTTCCAGTCCATATCCAGCGGGTACTCCCGAAAAGCTTCCTTGATCGAGGCTCCGTGAAAATTCACACCAGAATTATCGAATAGTTCATCTCCAAAGTCTTTTAAGAGCATGATGAGATCGAAAGCGGTATCTTTTGCAGGATCGAGTGCCCAGAGAAAGTCCCTCATTGAGTTATTGAGCACATGTGAGTTGTCTTTAATTTTGCTTACATAGCTTGAAATCTCAGGTGAGGTGCCATTGAGCTTTTGCTCCAAAACCTCTGAGAAGAGTGCTATGCGAGTGAGTTTGTTGCCCATTTCATCGTGAAAATCGGCAGCTGCACTTTGCCTTATATTTTCTAATACGCGCGCTTTGGAAAGTTTAACATTCAGCCGGAAACGGTAGAAACCGTAGATGAGGCTCAGCAGTGATATCACTACTAATGCCTGAAACCAGGTTTGTTGCCAGTATGGACTGGCGATGGTGAAGCTTAGGCTGGTATAATTTTCATCCCAGTTACCTCCATCGGTACCTGCCCTCACTTTGAATGTATAGACCCCCGGCTCCAGATTGGCATATTGCACCTGACGGCTTTTACCAGAATGCCATTGTTCTTCCAGGCCTTCGAGTTGGTATTGGTAAGAGGTTTTTTCAGGAGTACGATAGTCAATGGAGATAAAATCAAAAGAAACAAAACTCTGTTTGTGGGTCAGTTCATGGCCGATAGCAGTGTCGGGTAGTCTCAGCGAAGTGCCATCTGTGTTTACACGAAGCTCTTCTATCAATACTTTGCGGTCTGAAATCTCGGGCTTAAAGTCGGCCGGGCTCAGAAAAACCAGACCTTCTCCTGTTCCGAAAAATAGCCTGCCTGCAGAAGTTTTGGCAGAGGTTCTCAAAACAAAAGAGTCGGTAAGGAGCCC
This sequence comes from Roseivirga sp., assembly GCA_021404565.1. Classification (GTDB taxonomy): domain Bacteria; phylum Bacteroidota; class Bacteroidia; order Cytophagales; family Cyclobacteriaceae; genus Roseivirga. The sequence continues at coordinate 65,351 of JAAWWF010000032.1, forward strand.
ATCCTGAACGCTAAATTGACGAAATGCCTTTGTCTCCGGATCGTATCGGTGAATACCATTCAGAGCGCTCATCCAGATACTGCCATCATCGGCCAGCTCCAATGTTTGTATATTGGGTATTGGTAGCTCTCCTTCAGGATTATGATTGATAAAGCGCTTTTCAGTACGATCAAACTCCATCAGTCCACTGCTGAAGCCTGCTGTCCATAAGCGGCCTGCCTCATCTTCCCGAATGTGATTAATGGTCTGAGATTTGAAAACTCCCGTGCGGGCACCGGCATACCGGAAATTCTCAACCTCAAAGCGTTGCGTATTTTGGGCAAAATTGATTTTGAAAAGCCCATCTCGTACGGTACCGATCCAAATCGTCCCTTGTTTATCTTTATACAGAGCACGGACATTCGGACTACCAAGTATCGGTGGAATGCTGTCAAGGTTTTTAAACAGAACTTCTTTTCCGCTTTTCAAATCATGTACTGCCAGCCCGTATTGACCAATCGCCCAGAGACTGTCTTGCTCAATGAGAAAATCGAAGGTGCGTCCTTCGGGAAAATAATCCTGCTTTATTGTCTTTTTGGTCTTCAGATTTAGCTCAAATAAGCCTTTCCCATTGGCTACCAATACATCCTGGTCGTTGAGTGCTTTTATGGCGGAAACGCCTTCTTTGGTGAGTGCATTAATATGGCGGCTGCTTAGTCGTTCACTCTTGCCAATGTGTGGCCAATATTGATGTAAGGCCCCTCCCGAGGCTACTATCAGTCCGTTGTCAGCCAGATTGGTGATGGCACTTACATGGTTGGCATACCTAAACTCCGTATTCAGTGGATTCAGCTGCTTTTTCCCCAGGTATTGTGGACTGAGGTCAACTTTGAAAAGCCCCAACTCCCGAGTACCGAGCCAAAGCTCATCCGAGTCCGGACCAATCCAAAAGGACTTAAACTCCTGCTCTGGTGTAGTGATGGGTTGAGTTGTTTGAGCATCTAGGTCATGGATAAAAAGCTGTCCTTCGGTATCTTCTATCATGATCCGGCTCATTCCGGCTTTTGCATAGCCGTATCGAAGGCCATTTACATGAGCTGTATGATCTTTCAATTTACTCCATTTTTCATCCGTCCATTCATAGATATGATCATCGTACTGAGAGATGTAGACATTTCCGTTTTTAGTAGTAAACAGGCTGGTAATAAAACGACCGTGAGGCCTTTCAATTTTTTCAGGTATATCGGCCTGAAGTTTATATACATAGTCGTATGATGAAAACCATAGGTTGCGGTCTCCGTCTTCCAGAAACCGAAATACATCATCCAGCTTTTTTCCTTCCGTATCCAGTACTTCTTTGAAGCTTTCACTTTCGGGATCAAGCCGAAAAAGTCCCTTATCAGTACCTAGCCAGATGTTTTGTTTCGAATCTTCAAAAATTCTATACACCTGAAGGTCATCAACTCCTTCAACGATTACAGGTTGAAAGAGCCCACAAACCTCGTACACTTTGTTGATGCGGTTGTTGGTGCCAATCCAGGTTTGATTTCGGGAATCTACCAATACATCCGTAACAAAATTGTTGGGGTTACTTCCATTTTCAGGATCATGGGTGAAGTGTTGAAAGCGATCTTCTTTACGGTTGTATTTGCTTACTCCACCAATGGAGAGGGTAGCCCAGATGTTGGATTGTGGGTCTTCATAAAGAAAGTCAAGGCTATTGGCCCTGATGCTGTTGGTGTCCTCCGGGTCATATCGGAAAATGCGAAAATCCAGACCATCGTATCGATTAAGACCATGACTTGTCGCAACCCAGAGATAGCCTAGCCGGTCTCTGTGCACATCTGCAATATTGCTGTCAGAAAGTCCTTCGGCAGTTCCGAATACAGCCATTTGCTGTTCTTGCCCATAACTAAGAGCAACGATTAATAAGCCAATGACCATCCTTCCAGCAGTGAGAAGATACTTCTTCATACCGCTGAGAGAACGCGGTTTTTAAATTCCGATACAGCCGTTCGTAAAGTAATATGTACGGATTAGTTAGGACTTACCTTCCAATCAACTAATGACCCGACTAGTGAGCGATGAGCCAGTTTTCTCCAATACCTACTTCTACTTCCATGGGTACTTCGAGCTTGATAGCATTTTTCATCAACTCAGGAATATGCTTTTGCATCAGTTCCAGCTCTGGTTTGTACACATCAAAAACCAATTCATCGTGAACCTGCATAATCATCCTGGACTTTAGATGCTCTTTCTTCATCCATTTATCTACATTGATCATGGCCACCTTGACCACATCTGCTGCGCTGCCTTGTATGGGAGCATTGATCGCGTTTCGCTCGGCATGCCCCCGACCTACCATGTTTTTAGAATGAATGTCGCGTAGGTACCTCCGTCTGCCAAGTACAGTCTCTACATAGGTGTACTCCCTGGCTTTGTTTACCTGCTCATCCATATAGCTTTTTACTCCCGGAAACTCATTGAAATATGCGGTGATGATCTCCTGTGCTTCAGTTCGGGAGATTCCGATATTTTGAGCAAGTCCGAAGGCTGAAATACCGTAAATCAAGCCAAAATTCACCTCTTTGGCTTTTCTACGCATGTCTCGATCTACCTCTTCAAGTGGCACACCAAATACTTTTGAAGCAGTGGTGGAATGAATGTCACGCCCACTCCTGAAGGCCTCAATCATGCTCTTGTCATTGGCAAATGCGGCTACAATACGCAGTTCAATCTGGGAGTAATCTGCCGCCATCAGAATGTGGTTTTCATCTCGTGGAATGAAAGCCTTTCTGATTTCACGGCCTTTGGCAGTTCTGATCGGGATGTTCTGTAGGTTGGGGTTGTTAGAGCTCAAACGTCCCGTGGCTGCTACCGCCTGCCTGTAGTCAGTATGCACCAACCCGTCTACTTCGCTGATCATGGTGGGTAGTGCGTCTACGTAAGTAGATTTGAGTTTTTGGTACTCTCTGAACTCCAGAATTCTCCTGGCAATGGTATGTTCATTGGCCAGTTTCGACAGAATGTCCTCACCGGTAGCATACTGGCCTGTTTTGGTCTTCTTTGGTTTATCCATCAGCTTCATCTTATCAAATAAGACGACACCCAATTGCTTGGGCGAAGCGATATTGAATTCTTCTCCGGCAAGCTCATAAATCTCGGTTTGTGCCTTCAGACTTTCCTCCTGAAGCTCACCTGACATGGCCGCCAATGCTGCAGTATCGATTTTCACACCATTATACTCTATATCAGCCAGTACATTTACCAACGGCAATTCTACTTCTTCAAACAGTTTGACTACCTCGTTTTCGTTGAGAATCGGGGCGAGTTTTTGTTTTAACTGTAAGGTAATATCGGCATCTTCTCCGGCATATTCCACTACTTTATGAACTGGCACATCTGTCATGTTTCCCTGCTTGGCACCCTTTTTACCAATGAGCTCGGTAATGGACACAGGTGTGTAGTTCAGGTAGTTTTCTGCCAGTACATCCATGTTGTGACGCGTATCCGGATCTATCAGATAATGCGCAATCATGGTGTCAAAAATAGGCCCCGTTACCTCCATGCCGTAATTCTTTAAAACCTGAATATCGTACTTGGCATTTTGTGCGATTTTCAGGATTTCTGAACTTTGAAATACAGCTCTGAATTCTTCCACAATGCGCGTAGTTTCGGCTTTATCATCATGAGGGGTGGGCACGTAGTAGGCTTCTCCCGCCTGATAGGAGAAGGACATGCCAACCATATTGGCTTCGATAGGCTCGATGCTATCAGTTTCTGTATCAAAGCAGAATTCGCTCTGGGCAAGCAAGTATTTTACCAATCGTTTGCGCAGGGCGGGTGTATCGATCAGGTGATAGCTATGCTCTTTGGTGGTAATATCCTGCTTTAGAGCTGTCTGTGACTCATCCTCTTCAGTGGTGGTTGCTGTGGAAGCGGGGGCATCTCCGAAGAGCCCCATCTGGCCTGAACCTGATGCCGCTGGTTTTGCTTTTTTTGCCGTTGTTGCTGAACCGCCACCGCTGCCATCTCCCAAAATTCGTTTGATGGTGGTTCTGAACTCAAGGTCTTCAAAAATCTTCTTCAGAGCCTCACGATCCGGCCCTTTGTACTCCATAGGGGCTGAGTCAAATGGCAGAGGAACTTCCAGATGAATCCTGGCCAGCTCCTTGGAAAGAATTCCCTGCTGACCAAACTCCTCTACCCGCTCTTTGAGCTTACCTTTTAGCTCATGCGCATGCTCTACCAGGTTTTCTACAGTACCATACTGTTTGAGCAGTTTAGAGGCTGTTTTAGGCCCTACACCAGGAATGCCGGGAATATTATCTACAGCATCACCTTGCAGCCCAAGCATATCCACCACCTGATCTATACGTTCAATGTCCCATTTGGCGAGTACTTCAGGTACACCCAGTATATCTACTCCATTACCCATAAAGGCAGGTTTATAAAGGTAGACATGTTCTTCTACCAGCTGCCCGTAATCTTTGTCGGGAGTCATCATAAATACCTCAAAACCCTCGGCAGAAGCTTTTTTGGCAAAGGTGCCAATGACATCATCAGCCTCGTATCCATCTAATTCGAGCACGGGGATATTAAAGGCCCTTACGATGTCTTTAATCATTGGCACGGCTATGCGTATATCCTCGGGTGTTTCATCCCGGTTAGCCTTGTATTCAGGAAATTGCTCGTGCCTGAACGTGGGAGCCTTGGTATCAAAGGCCACCGCTATGTGCGAAGGTTTTCGCTTATCTATGATCTCATAAAGGCTGTTGGTGAAGCCAAACTGTGCACCTGTATTAAGGCCTTTGGAATTGATTCTGGGATTTTTACTGAATGCAAAATGGGCTCTGTAAATAAGGGCCATGGCATCCAGAAGGAAGAGGGTCTTTTCCGGTTTACTCATTCTATAAAGGTAAGTATTCCGAAAAAATGTAGTGAAAGGAATTGGAATTAATTAGTGTCTGTCTGTAAAGTCCTCTGGCTGCGTTACGTTTGTTTCAAAAATGCTCATTTCCGGTAGGAAACCTGCCTTTGTCGGCAGACAGGCTGCGCTTTTTGAAACTTCACAAGCCTTACCAGTGAACTTTCTAGCTCAGACTTGCTCTCTGTGGGCGGGTATTAATTCGAACCTAAGGAGCTGTTCTGTTCTATGAGGTTTAAGGCGAATTCAAAAGCAGTATCTTTTCTGCTCATCATATCCTCATAAGTTTGAGTAACGAGGAAGTCAGGAAAAGTGCCACGACCCACGCCATTCTCTTTATTGGTGTTGACAAACTCTTCATAAATCACCGGTACCTGTACTTTCATATTGGTGTTAGGCAATTCATAATTCAAAAGTATATTGGCTGTTCTGGCAATGTGTGCTCCGCCAGTCTCTTCACCAATGAGTTTTACATTGTCAAGGTTACCCAAGATTCTGGCAAGGTCAGCAGCAGCTGAATAAGTTTTACCTGAAGTCAATACATAAACCTGACCTTCGAATTTCAACTTTGACAAATCCAGATCTAATTTGAAATCGCCAGCATACCAGTCGATTTGATCGGTAGCAAACTTGCCATCTTTAGCATTTACGAAACGCTCACTCAGGTAATCTTCAGCTTTAAGAGCGGCATCTTCGGAAATAGAGCCGTTAACAGCTTTAAGTTGATCTACATCAATGTCCAGGGTTCTGGTAGAGTTGGTGGAAGGATCACTCAGGGTTTGTCCGGATACCAGTTGATAAAGAATGTTCAGCAATCTGCGATCTCCGCCTTCATTGTTTCTAATATCAATTACCAGGTTGTCGAAGTTGAATTTCTGAGCTTCTTCATCATACCTCGACATGATTCTTTTCAGGAACCACTCAGGCTTAGCGTTAAAGGTGTTAAGCGTCATTACCAAAGTGCTCAAAGAATCAACAGCCTCGAAGTGAGTGAAGTGAATGTAGCGCTCATGCATTTTGTATACAGGGCGGTAGTAGTTGTTGGTGAGCATTTGAGTAGCTGTACCACCAGTGATAGAAGCTTCAGCTTTCACACCATCCTGCATTTCGTAAGCAACGCTGAACTGCTCGCTGGCCCCGTATCTCATCAGGAAGTAGTGACCGAATTTCTTTTCAATGTCTCTCAATACCTTCGTCTCGATAAAGCCATCAGTTACAGGAAGTAAAGAAAGCTCTTTCAGGACGGTAGCAGCATCAATGCCGTTGATTGCGTTCAGCTTAGCACCGTACGGCAGCTCACCATCTTCGAAATCGATGAAAAGCTCACCATCGATAATGGACACCGGATAAGGGAAGAAGTTGGGGGTTTCAGAAATAGCTCTGAAAGAATCAGCACTGAAAGTAACGCTGGTGTGTCCGCAACGAATTTTTTGGTTCAGCTCTACCAGCATTTTTGAGATGGCCTGGTAAGATACCTGCTCAGGAAGTGCTTCAATTTTATCTGCAATCAGTTGCTGAAATTCATTTCTTGAAATGTAGAGGTAAGGGTTGCCATGCTGCTCATCAATTACCTTGAAATAGAAGTTCAGATCAGCCGTGGCTTCTTCTCTGGAAATTCCTTTGTCGAGCAGGCCGTTGTTGGCGGTCAAACCAAAGGACAAACACACCATCATGATCAGTGCGATCAGTGTTCTTAATGTGTTATGGTTAGCTTCGGTTGACATACGCTTTTTTGCGTTTTGAATCTCATAAAGAGATTCAAATATACAGAAAAACGCATTTCACAAAAAATTCTCTGTCGTTCACATACAGTTTTACGCAGTTGAATTGGAGGTCTGAGCTGGGGTAAAACTCCGATTTTCTAGTGGAATCTTTCCTGGGACAATGGATGTGAGGAGTTAACTATCAAAGAATCAGTTACTTCATAAGTATCTGATAATCAATGATTTAATTAGTGTGATAAACATCCTGAGCCAAAAAGCCAGGCTTGTTGGCTTTCCGGAGAAGGCCCAAATGAGAAGGCATTAAAAAAGCCCCAAAAAGGGGCTGAAAATATTTTTCAAAAAAATGTATTTCACACCAGTTTTTGGTGAGTTTACATACATTTTTTGGTAAATCACTTCATTCTTGACTTGAGAAAAGTGAGTGTTTTGGCATAGGCATCGGCAGAAGATTCGGCATCGTACACGGGGTTGCTGGGGTTGGCAAAGCCGTGACCAGCCTCGTAAGAATTGGATGAAAGTTCTTTGCCTGCGGCCTTCATATCTGCCTCAAATTGTGCTACCACTGTGGGGTTGATCCAACGCTCTTTGGCTGCCCAGATCCCCAGTACATCTGTGCCCAGATTTTTGAGTTTATTGACATCTTTTTCCGGCATGCCATAGTAGACTACACAGCCGGCAGCCTGATCTTTGGCCAGCAGTGATGCCTGGAGTGACCAGCTTCCACCGAAGCACCAGCCGATAGTATAGATTTTGGCATCGGTGCCAGCATGAGCCATAGCTCCGTTGATGATAGCTTCGGCTCTTTCTGTTTTGACGGCTTGCATCAGTTTTCCCGCATCACGTCCATTGTCCGCTACCTTTCCATCATAGATATCCAGGGCAATTACATTTATGTTTTCGAGATCGTTGAAGAGTTTCTCCGCCTCGCTTTTAATATGCCCGTTCAGGCCGTACCATTCATGAATAACGAAAAGATAGTTTTTGGTTTTTGTGGCATTTTCAAAGGCATAGCCGCTGCCTTTTTTACCATCAGGTGTGTCAAAGCTTATGGTCTTTCCTTCTTCGCTGTGGAAGTTCAAAGGTGTGGGATCTTTATGAGCTCTTCGAAATTCGGCATCTTCAGAGAATGCCGCAAACTGCTCTGTAGCAGGTACATGGCATACGGTTATTTCACGTGAATCGGAGGGTGCTGCGTTCCAAATGTTTAGATTTAGAAAAAATAAGGAGATAAGGGCTAGGGTAATTTTGTTCATGGCCGTTATAGTTATGTTCAAACTCAGGTTTCAATATTATTGAGACTGTTTCGTATTAGTTGATGGTAGATTGGTGATAAATTTATGAACTACGGATGAGAAGAAAGGTTTTTCTGCTTACACTACTGGTACTTAACCTGGGGTTGCAGGCGCAGCGCTTTAATGGTTTTATCTACTCTGATTTCTCGGGTATACTGGGTGCCAGGGTGCAACCAGCTTCTATTGCCGGTTCTCCTTACAAGTGGGACATCAGCCTTATCAATGGAAATGCCTTTATTACCAATAACATTGCCAACCTTGAGCAAGAAGGTGAAACAAGCTCAATCATTCGTAATATTGACAACCGCAAGAAATTCCTACAAGCCAATTTAGGGCTGGGAGGCCTCTCAGCAATGATCAGCCTCCCTAACCATAAGGCGATTGGCATTCAATACCAAGTCAGAGGACATGTAAGCGGCAATGATATTTCCCCCGACTTCATCACACAGGTAAATCGCTTTACGGATTTCCGTTTTCTCAACAGCATGGCGGAAAACCAGCAGGGAGACCTTGCAGCGGCTATGTGGCGGGAGCTTTCCTTTACCTATGCTGCTGTAGTTTCAGATGATGGTTACAACCGATGGAAAGTAGGGGTTACTGCCAAGATGATTAATTCTTATGGTAGCATTTTTGCCCGCCTCAAAGATTTAGACTATAGCATAAATGGTTCTGGTTTAGGCCTGTTTACAAACTTTGAAATGGACTTTGGATACTCCGCAAACCTTGATCCCTTTGAGGAGTTTGACGGAAATCAATCTCTATCGGGGTTACCCCCTAAGAATAAAGCAGGGCGAGCCCTGGACATTGGCGTAGTGTTTGAGCGCAGAGAGAGTCGGCCTTCCAGAAAGAGTGCTGCTGGTACAAGACTGGAGCCAGATGTGGATTATGAATTTCGGATAAGCGCTTCCATTACTGATCTGGGCACGATGGAATTTGCGCAGGGTGACGCTTCTACCAGTATCACGGGGCTTAGACCAGGGCTGGGCCTGGATATAGACTTTGATAACCTGCTTTCGGGGGTCTCGAGCTTCAGAGAGTTACAAGATAGCGTCTCAACTTTTGCACTAACTGAAGGTATTGATGGTAGATATACGGTAACCCTGCCTACCGCCCTGAACCTGAACTATGACTATAATTTTGGCAATGACTGGTATGTGAATGCAAATGCCTTAGTGGATATGACTAGTTTGATGGGCGCTGATTACCGTCTCAATTACCTGCATAATGTGACCATTACCCCACGATGGGAGCAAAGCAGAAAGGCAGTATATATGCCGGTTTATGTAAACCAGTTGGGAGACGTACAGCTGGGAGCAGCGGCAAGGTTGGGGATATTGACGCTGGGTACTCAAAACCTGGGGGCACTTTTTGCCAGTAAAAGAGACTCATTCGGGTTCTTTTTTAGTCTGAATCTGAATCAGCTTGTGGCCAATTCTAAAAAGCCATATTGTTTTGGTACCACCAGGGGGTCGGGTGTTACCAGAACCAAAAGGACACCTCTTTATAAGCGGAAGAAATTCCTGTTCTTCTAAACTTAAGCCAGGTTTTGGCCCCTTAATAGTCTCGCCAAGCAACCCAAGCCCTGGTTTTTAGATCATTAACGTAATGAAGAGCTATAGGACTCGTCTACGGATTAGCTCAACTTCAATAGCTTAAAACTATCAACCATGGTCAAAAACATTATAAAAACAGCTTTCCGGGTCTTTTGGAAAGAAAGGGGATATAGCCTGCTCAATATTCTCGGGCTTTCAGTTGGAATTTGCGCCAGTCTCATGCTTTTTCTATATATCCAGGATGAGTATGCAATGAACAGGTTTCATGAAAAAACCGATAGGATTTACAGGGTCATGGAACATCAGGTTTACTCGGCTGATATTTTTACCACCAATGCTAACCCTGGTCCGTTAAAGGATGCCTTCAAGGAAGAATTGCCAGAGGTGGAACATATTGCTCAGGTCACCTGGGAGCAGGAGAGGCTCTTTATTGTCAATAATCAGAGCTTTAAAGAAACGGGTCGCGTAGCCAGCCAGGACTTCTTTGAGATCTTCAGCTTTCCCTTTGTGGAGGGAAGTGCAAAGGAAGCACTTGTGGCACCTGATGTGGCCTACCTGTCAGAGTCTCTTGCTAAAAAGATGTTTGCGGGAAAGTCCGCTCTTAATGAAACCGTTACCATCAATGGTTGGGGAGACTATAGGGTGGGAGGAGTTTTTGCCGATGTACCTGCCAACTCCACTATCAACTTCGACTTTATGCTGCCGATTGCCCCATGGATGGAGCAGAACGGCTGGCTTGAAGAATGGGGAAATAATGGTATCAGAGATTTTATGACACTGCATGAAGGAGTGGATATTGATGCTTTCAACGCTAAAATTCTCAACTTCATTAAAGAGCATGACGAAGGTTCTTCCATAGAGCTATTTGCTCAAAGCCTGGCAGACCAGTACCTCTACAATAACTTCAAGGATGGCAAGCAAGCCGGGGGACGCATTACCTATGTCCGTTTATTTACAGTTGTCGCAGTTTTTATCCTGGTAATTGCCTGTATCAATTTTATGAATCTGGCCACAGCCAGAGCTTCTAAGCGGGCGAAAGAGATTGGGATTAAAAAGGTGACGGGCTCTACCCGTGGTCAATTGATTGCCCAGTTTATGGGGGAATCCATCATTATGGCCTTGATCTCTTCTGTGCTGGCCAGCCTTTTGGCCATGGTATTGTTGCCTGGGCTGAATGCGTTTACGGGTAAGGAGATGACCTTTTCGATATTGGAGCCTGCCAAGGCCGGAATGATTTTGGGAGTGGCGCTGGTTGTGGGAATTCTGGCCGGGAGTTATCCTTCGGTTTTCCTCTCATCTTTTGCTCCTGTGAAAGTGCTGAAGGGTACTTTTCGTAGCTCAGGCTGGAGTGCAGGTATCAGGAAAGGCCTGGTAGTTTTTCAGTTTCTCATTTCCATTTTCCTCATTATCGGTACCATGGTAGTTCACAAGCAAATCAGCTTTGTGAAGGACAAGAACCTGGGCTATAACAAAGATAACCTGATCTACATTCCCGTGGAGGGAGACCTGGCAAGCAGGCTCGATGTGTTTAAGTCGCGCATGCTGGAAAATCCGAATATCAAAAGTATGACGACCTCCAGTGCAGTACCGATTTATCTCTCGAGCTCTACTTCCGGTGGCTTTCGCTGGGAAGGAAAAGACCCCGAAAGTAGTATTCTTTTTCAGCTACTGCTGGTGGGACACGATTTCTTCCAGACCTTTGATATGGAGATGGAACGAGGCCGTGCTTTTGACGAACGACTGAGCAGTGATACGGCCAATATTGTGGTCAATGAGGTAACGGCTGCTTCCATGGCCCTACAGGAGCCTCTTAATTATCCGGTGAACTTTTGGGGGCGTGAAGGTCAGGTAGTGGGCATTGTGAAGAACTTTCATTTTGCTTCACTCCATACTCAGATTGAACCTCTGGTCATTTCCCTAAGGCCGGAAAGAGCCGAATATGTTTTCCTTAAAATTGACGGGCAAAACGTGGAAGAGGCGCTGGCCTATGTGGAGGAAGGCTTTAAAGAATTTAATCCCCGATACCCTTTCGAGTATGAATTTCTGGATCAATCTTATGCTGATCTGTATGAACGGGAAACCAATATTGGTGCCCTGGCCAATTATTTTGCAGCCATTGCAGTATTTATCTCATTACTGGGCTTGTTTGGGCTGGCCTCATTTGCGGCAGAACAGCGCATCAAAGAGATAGGCATTCGCAAGGTGTTGGGAGCCGGAGTAGGCAATCTGGTTCTCTTATTGGCCAGAAATTTCCTGCTATTGGTGGTACTGGGCTTTGGCCTTGCGGTTCCCCTGGCCTGGTTCTTTATGACAGACTGGTTAAGCGCTTTTGAGTATCAGGTGAGCATGGGGGCAGGCATTTTCCTGATTGCGGGTGGTGCTTCATTGGTGGTAGCTTTGCTTACGGTCAGTTACCACTCGCTGAGAGCAGCCTATGCCAACCCTGTGAAGAGTTTGCGGTATGAATAAAAGAAAAAGGGTAGCAGATGCGTCCAAGGAGGCGCCTGCTATCTTTTTTCACTCTTGTCGGAGCGAATCAACCGGGTTCTTTCTGGCCAAAGAAAGGGAGTTAAAGAAGGTACCCATGAGTACAACAGAAATACTTATGAGTAATGGCAAGGCAAAAAACAGGGCATTCAGGCTTGTTCTGATCTCGTAATTTTCAAGCCAGTTGTTAGCCAAAAGCAGCATGAGAGGAACAGCCAGTATATAGGCCACCAGGGTGATGCGCAGAAAATCGCGGCTGAGCAGACGAATTACATTGAACAAACTGGCGCCAAGTACTTTTCTTATCCCCACCTCTTTGGTTCTTTGGGTAATAATGAGCGATGACAACCCGAAGAGGCCCAAACCTGCGAGGGCGATTGACAGCACACCAAACACACTGATGAGCTGCAGCATTTGACTTTCACTTTGAAAAATTCTGGCAAAGGCTCCGTCAAGAAACTCATAGTTGAACGGATCGTTGGGGTAGTAATCAGACCATTGCTCCCTGATATGGTTAATAGAGGTTGCCAATGTACTGTAGTTGCCTTGTAGTTTTACCAGAATAAACTTCTCCTGAAAATCGGAAGGTGTATACCTGGCCAGGGAAAAAATCATCGGCTCGTCTACTCTGGAGTTGGCACGTTGCTGATAGTCTTTTACCACGCCAATTACCTGCTTATCGAAATAAGGAATATTGGGAGAGTAGCCCCAACGAAAAGTGCGGCCAACGATTGCTGCAGGATCCAGACCCCAAAGTTTTGCTGCCGACTCATTGATCACCAGGCTGAGTGAATCACTAAAGCTCTTATCGAATGCACGGCCTGCCACCAGGTCGATGCCCAAGGCCTCTTCAAATTCATACTCGGCAATATTGATGTTCATATATTGACTGGCCGAGGAGTCGCCATGAAGTGAGAAGGAGGAATACCAGTTGATGGGTTGACCCGGAAGTAGGGACATAGAAGAAATTTTTTGAACCGAGGCCATTTGTTCAAGCTCGGTTTTGAGTCGGTCGAAGGTCAGTGCACTTTGACCGGGGACCACATTTCTGGGCCCTTTGATGCTAACCACCTGTTCAGTATCGATGCCCAGGTCTTGCGAAATAAGCATTTCTGTCTGCTGTTTAATCAGGTAGGTGGCCCCTATCAGTATGGGAATGGCCAGCATCTGAAAAGTGATCAGTCCCTTAATGAGCCATTTGCCCTTGGGTCGGGCTTTCAGGCGCCCCTGTACCAATTCAAGCAGGCCGAGTCTGGAAAGAAAGATACCCGGATAGACAGAGGCCAGAAGACTACCCGACAGGAGGGCGAGTATGACAATCGCCAGAGATGGGTTTAATTCTGCGGGGTAATAAACGCCAAGCCATTGTTGTACGGGCTGTTGTGCAGAGAAGAAGAGCAAAATGCTTAACAAAATGGCAAACATATTGGTAAAAAAGGCCTCTGACTGGAGCTGTTTATTGATATCCAGTTTACTGGCACCGAAAGTCTTTCGTACGCCCACTTCACGGGCACGCTCCACACTTTTGGCCAACGAGAGGTTGAAGTAATTTACCCAGGCGATCAGTAGCACGGCTATGGCGATATATAGAAACCAGTCTAAGAGGTTGTCGCTTGTATTGGCTTCCCATTCTTTCTCAATGTCGCTTTTCGTATGAATATCCATTATGGGCTGCCCATAAAACTGATAGTCCATATCCCTGGCTGTGTACTGCTCCTGCCAGGTGTTGTGTGCCAGGTCATTTACCTGCTGGCTCAGGGTTTCCAGGTCCAGGTGGGTTCTTACGTAGGTGTAAAAATCATTCCAGACCCAGTTTTGCTCTACGCCCCAGTCAGGGTGTATTACTTCGATGTAGGTTCTGAATGAAAAGAGTATTTCCGGCTTAAAGTGTGAGTTGGCCGGTGGATCACTGAATATCCCGCTGACTACATAGTCAGTTTGTGCCTGACCGGTTACTCTCAGGGTTTTGCCAATCGGGTCTTCCCGGCCAAAGTATTTTTCGGCTGTACTGGCCGATAGCGCTAGTTCGCGTGTATCGTTGAGCACGTCTGCGGCATTGCCCCTGATAAGGGGAAAGCCAAATATTTCAAAAAAGGTCTCATCTGCAAAAAAGGCATTTTCTTCATTAAACACCCTGGTGCCGGCAGGGTGTTCGTACCCGATAATGCAATTGCCATCGTTATAGACCCTTGTGATGGCCTCTATATCAGGCAGACTTGCCTTCATCAGAGCTCTTAGCGGGGGTACGGCTGCTGCACTCTCCGAAATCACCTCTCCCCTGGAAAAGCGTTTACTGGCTATTCTGTAGAGTTCATCGGGATTGTTGTGAAAATCATCGTACTGCCTTTCAAAGGACACGTATTCGTGGATGATCAGGAATGTGGTGAATCCAAGTACGAGGCCAAGAAGGTTGATAAAAGCAAAGAGCTTATTCTTCCTGAACCCACGGAGATAGATTTTGAAATAATTGAGCAGCATACAGATGTGTTTTGACTAAAATATACCGCTTAGTATCAGCTGGTTAAAGCATGTGGTTAGCTAATTCTACAGACAACCCCTCTCAAAGGGAAAATAGCAACAACCGCCAGACAGAAAGCCTCTGCTGGTTGTGCCGTCACAGCATTTTGACAGAAGAGGTTCTATTTAAACCTGAGCCTTGCCACTGCACCACGAGGACCTGAGGCATAGGCAGCTTTGCCATCTTTTGAGGTGCTGACAGCATAGTACTTTCCTTCCATGGGTGTATAGGCCAGGTCTCCTTCACGATAGAAGTCTGAGCTTCCACGGCCCACTACCAACACAAATTCATCCAGAAAATCGATACAACTGCGATAGCCATTAGGCTCCATACCGTCCATTACTTTTTGCCAATTCTCCCCGCCATCTAAAGTATAGGCAACATTGTTTTTTGTAGTCAGGGAGTCACCATTGTAGTCGCCACCTACCAATATACCGGTCAGCTCATCTTTAAACTGTATGGAGAAGACTCCTGCACTCGGGCCATAGTCTAAAGGAGCTACACTTTTTTGCCAGGAAGCTCCGCGGTCCCGGGAATAAAAAACGCTCGATTCCAAACCTCCCAGACCGATGTAGACATTTTCATCTCCCTGGGTGCGAAGGCAAGTGCCACTGGCCGCAAAGCCCCCCTGACCATCGATGGCTTGCGGGCGATTTTCGAAGGGTAACTCCTCCCAGCTTTCACCGGCATCAAACGTGCGTAGAATCAGCAGTCGTCCATCTATCGCATCACCAAAGGCTATTCCCGTTTGATCGTCCCAAAAATCCATAGCATCATAGAAAGTGCCCTCTGCCATGGAGAAGTACTTTTGTTCCCAGTTTTGGCCACCATCAGTTGTTTTATAAATAACCGCGGGTAATCCGGCACTCAATACGATGGCTGTATTTTCATCAAATGCCTCAATATCTCTGAACTGGATGGTATCTGTTTCCGGAACACTCACATTCTCCCAGCTTTGGCCACCATCGATAGTGCGCACTACTGTGCCGCCACTGCCACTGGCCCAGGCTACATTTTCGGATACGGCACTCAGGCCCCTGAAACCTGCTGTTGTACCACTGTTGCCGGCTTCCCAGAAAGGTGTTCGAATCGCTTGCTCTTCTTTTTTGCTCGCACAGCTAAGGAGCAGTAATACTGTGCTGATTGAAAAAAGTACCCTGATCATTGTACCAGTGTCTTTAAGTCGAGCTTTTCAGGGGAGGTGAATAAACTTTCAGGTAGTTCTTCGAACACCATAATGTCTTCCATTTTACCTCGTCCTCTGCTGGTTGACAGCATGACATTACCGTGCTTATTGTATTCAACCCAGGGATTAACAAACCGTGGTGTATCGGTTTCAAAAGTCTGATAGAAGGCCCATTGAGAAACCAGTCTTGACCCTTTATCGACCCAAACCTCATATTTATTGTCCGGGGTTACACCCACTTCCTGAAAGGTCATCATGAGCTTATCAGCAGACTTTCCATCCTGTGTTGTGTCAGCACCCACGTACTTCAGAGTGACACCAGAGTCTTTGAGCTTGAAGGGCATCACCAGCCAGTAAGAGTGATTGATCCAGATGCGCTTGGCCGTACCCATCAGGGTGCTTACCGAATCGGCATCGGTAATTTCTCTTCCGTTCATGAAAGCCTTACCGGTTCCTTCATGGATATTGGTCAGCAGGGTCATGCCATTAGGTCTGTCTATCCGCACATTTCCGGTCCACTTGTCCCAAACCAGCTCATCTCTTCCAAAAAACTTCCAGCAAACGTAATGGGTCTCATCCCAGGCCTGGCGGCCTCCCATGGCCTCCATCACCTCATCAGCTATGGCAATGGCTTGATCATCTGATTCGGCTGCATTAAACCCCTCGGCTGCAGGATTACCGTAAGGTTCTTCCGTAGTTTCTTTAGCGGGGGAGTTACAGGCTGAAAAGCCAACAATGGCTAATGAGCAGAGGAAGTAGAAGAGTTTGGTTTTCATATCAGGTCAATTTGGATGTGAATTTAGTAAGTTTCGGTATTACAGTTCAGTCCATTCATCAGACTTTTGAGTGTAACCACAGCGCAGTTCAGGTAGTCCAACTTTAGTCTTAGATAGGTAATAGCTTACTTATATCCGGTTTTTGCCGTCACGTTTTCCCATAAATAGCGGGCAACAACTACAACAAACACAAAGGTCATGATCAAAAACTACATCAAAATTGCCCTCAGAAGCCTTATGAGGAACAAGGGCTACACTTTCATCAACATTTTTGGACTCAGTGTGGGTATAGCCGCATCAGTACTCATACTGCTTTATTCTGAAAGTGAGTTGAGCTATGATAAAATGCACTCGCAGGCTGAGCAGATTCACCTGCTCTATAAGCAGCGAATCACGCCTACTGGTACACAGGATACTTACGATACCTGGGCACCTACTCTGGATGCTATGAAGGCCGATTACCCTGAAATAGAAGGAGGCGTTCGTGTGGTAGACAACCCGCTTTGGCTTCAGGTAGGTGAGAAGCGCTTTTATGAGGAAGCCATTCTTACTGATAACTCCTTTTTCTCGGTTTTCGATTATGAGCTGATTTCAGGTAACAGGGAAGAGGTCTTCCGGAACCCGAACTCTATCGTGTTATCTGAGGAAGCCGCTGAGCGGTTGTTTCCCGGGCAGGACCCCATTGGTAAAACGGTAGAGGCCACCGGGCTAAACAATCAATACATCGTGTCAGGAATCATTGGGAATGTGCCTTATAATACCCGCTTACAGCCCAACGTTTTGGTGCCCCTCCAGAGTCATCCTCAGTACGAGGGAATTGCTGGTAACTGGGGCTCTTCATTTTTGGAAACTTATTTCATTATCCGTGCCGGAACTGATATTGCTGACCTGGAGGAACGTTTTGAGCCATTTATCGCTAAAACATGGAATGAGCAAACCGCTGAAACTACCAATTTCAAGCTGATCAATCTGTTGGACATTTATGATGAATTCAATAATAACCGACAGTATGCCTTTATCCTGCTGGCTGTTGCGCTGATCATCATCAGCATTGCATCTATTAATTTTATGAACCTGGCTACAGCCCGTTCTATGGAGCGAGCGCGTGAAGCGGGAATGAGAAAAGTATTGGGTGCCCTGAAAGGCCAGCTGATTGGCCAATACCTGGTAGAATCATTGAGCATCGCGTTTATATCTCTTGCGATAGGTCTGGCCATCGCCTGGGCACTGGTGCCTCAATTCAATAACTTTTATAATGTAGAACTGGCCCTCGATTTTGCCGAGAAACCCATTCACCTGGCCGGATTGGTCGGACTGGGAGTCTTTATTGGTATTATTTCCGGGCTGTATCCGGCATTTTATCTCACCTCTCTCAAGAGCGTAGATTCGCTGAAGGGAAAGGTTTTGAAGTCGAGCAAAACGAATCGTTTTATCAGAAACGGGTTAGTGATACTGCAGTTCACCTTTTCCATCCTGCTCATTGTGGGCACGCTGGTCATTGGTAAGCAGGTAAAATACATGAAGAATCAGGATATGGCTTTCAACAAAGAAAACCTGCTTGTTTTGCCCATTAACCAGAGTGACTTTCCCAACGCAGATGAAGCCCCCAACAGACTGGAGGCCATGAGAAACACCCTGAAGCAAAATCCATCAATAACCTCATTAAGTGCTTCCGCCTCAATTCCTGGTAATTTTCCGGGCCGATTCACCTTTGTGGTTCCTGATGGATTTACCCCCGAGCAGCGCTTGCGGATGCGTTTTACTTATGTAGACCATAACTTCTTTTCCAATTTCAAAATCGACTTTATCGAAGGCAGGGATTTTATTCCGGATAGCGAAGAGGAAAGAACCGGTTCGGCCATTGTGAACAAAGCTGCTTTTGATGCCTATGGCTGGGAGAGCATTGAAGGCAAGTATCTCAACTTCGGCAGCCGTAAGATGAAGGTTGTGGGCGTAGTGGAAGATTACAATTTCGAATCATTGGTGCAGGATGTGGCTCCGGTAATTCACTATTACCGCAGACCCACCAACGGAATACATGGCTATACCGTAGCAAGAGTGCAACCTGGCAGAGAGCAGGATGCGCTGAAGCTGGCCAGGGATCAGTGGACTGCAGCCATTCCAACAGTGCCATTTGACTACTACTTTTTAGATGATCAGTTTGCGCGGCTTTACGAGTCTGAAGATCGCCTCACCGGTGCCATTGGTACTTTCTCTGTAGTGGCTATTATCATTGCTTCTCTTGGTTTATTGGGTTTATCATCTCTCATTACTACCCAGCGTACCAAGGAGATTGGTATCAGAAAAGTGATGGGAGCTTCCGTTTCAGGCATTATCACCCTGCTTTCACGTGGATACGCTGTATTAATCCTGGTGTCTTTTGCGCTTTCTGTGCCCATTGCCATTTATGTATTGAATATATGGCTCAATGACTTTGCTTACAGAACGGAAATAGGGGCCATGGCCTTTATTGCCGCCTTGTTAGGCACATTGGCCGTTTCATTGCTGACAATAGGTCTGCAGACAGCCAAGGCTGCTACAGCCAACCCCATCAAGTCAATGCGCTATGAATAGCAGTTCAATGCACGGATCATACGGTTCATTACAGCCGGGTTTTTTCTGATTCCCGGAATTCGGATCATTACAATGTCAAAAACTAATCAATCATGAAAAACTCAAAACAGATTCTAAGGCTCTTTTCGATTGCCTTGTTGCTGGTCTTTTCCCTGACCAGTCTGCAAGCACAGGATGAAAAGGACAAAGAGAAGAAACGTTCGCGCAGATCATGGACCCGTATTTATCCTCCGGCTCCTGTACCACCTGTTCCTCCCGTGCCTCCGGTGAGCCCGGTTGAGCCCGTTCCACCTGTGCCTCCGGTACCACCCGTTCCGGCAATTGAACCAGTCATGCCTGTGGCCCCCGTTGCTCCGGTAGCTCCCGTATCGCCCGTACGGCCAGTCAGGCCCGTAAGCCCAGTGAGACCTGTTGCACCAGTGCCTCCAGTACCAGCCCACGATTGGTTTAGCTATGATAATGGCTCGAGCCACAGGATTATGAATTTTGACGGGCTCTTAATTGAGGTCAGGGGAAAGGTGAGACTTGACACAGAGGAAGAAGCAATCCGTTCTATTTCCAGAAATGGTTACCTGGTGATTAAAGATCGCACTGAGGGAAAGGAGATTCTTGTGGAAGAAGAAGATGGAGAGCTATACTACAATTACTATAACAGAGGCCGAAAGCTCACCTTCAAAGGTGAAGGAGAAGCCTGGCTTAAAGAAATTTGGAAGGACGTAGTCCGCCAGATAAACAATTAATACGAATACCTTAAGGTCAAAAACAGCGAAACCGTTTGCCGTCAGGTGAGCGGTTTTTTGTGGCCTTTATTATAATCAAGGAACCAAGTAACTACCCATTCACAAACCGCTAAATCCAATTCTGGTTTTACTGCGCTACAGTGTGAAACAGCTGTTTAATGAGCTTCCCATATTATGTGAATCTGGATTGATTACCTCTCCGGGGGATATTTTGGACAGGAATGACCATGAGAAGTCAGTGAAGGAATTGTCATAGGTCAACTGTTAGAACATACGTTTCAGAGCGGGATTTATAAGTTTGAATGCCTCCATATTTTAGACAATTACCTTCTTTCAACAATTCAGTGCAGGGAAATTACAGTTCAATGCCAAGGGGTTTTTTGTTGTATATAATCTTTTGATCATTGTAATGTCAGTTCCTCAAAAAGGGACTCACCAAAGATCAAAAACTCAGTTTAACAACATGGTCTTTCGGCAGGTTTGGTCACCTGCCAAATGAAGATCAGGTCAAAATACCAGAATAATGAAAACACTAGTAATGAAGAGAAGAAGTTTAGTGATGGGCATAGCAGTGGCTTTGCTCGCCATGTTTGTAATGGCTCAGGAAGCTCAGGCTCAAAAGAGATCTACGAGCATTTCAATGAATGATGGTCGCTATCAGTTTTCCCAAAGAAATGGAGGAAACAAGCTTGATATAGAATACGATGGTAAGATCGAATTCACAGAAGATGATAAAAGCATTAAGTCAATTTCACGTGGAGGCTATCTGAAGATCAGAAAAACTTCTTTTGGCAATCGCAGAGAAGTATTGGCCGAACCTAATAGCGATGGTACGATCAACTATGAATTTTATGAAGGTCGTAGAAAAGTAGAGTATGACAATGAGGCCAAAGAGTGGTTGGCGGATGTACTGTTAGAGGTAATTCGTACCACAGGCATCGGTGCTGAAGGTCGTGTAAAGCGCTATTATGACAAAGGAGGTCTGAATGGTGTGCTGAATGAGGTAGATGATATCAGAAGCGACTATGTAAGCAGCATCTACCTGAGAGAGGTGTTAGGAATGGAAGGCCTTTCTGACAGCGAGCTGGTAAAACTGGCTGAATATGTGCCCAGTGAGCTGGATTCAGATCACTATATCACTGAGGTGTTCAAAGATTACGGAGACCTTTTCTTCAAAACCGAGGCGACCACCGAAGCATTCTTGAGCTCTATGAGAAGAATGGATTCTGATCACTATGTGTCAGTAATTCTTAAAAGAGCCCTGCGCGAAGATTTGAACGATGAATCAGTAGTGAAGGTGCTGGACGCTGCAGAAATCATGGACTCTGACCACTATAAATCAGAAGTGATGAGAGGCTTACTCAGAAGAAAAGACCTTAGTGCTAAGGTGATCGATCAGATTGTAAAGTCGGCTGCGGATATTGATTCTGATCACTATGCTACGATAGTATTGAAAGATGCCTTGGATCGCCCTAACCTTTCTGATGAGGCCTTTGCCAACTTGATGGATGCTGTGGCCAATATAGACTCAGACCACTACGTTACCGAGACCTTCAGAGGCATGCTGCGTGTGCGTGATGTATCTGACAAGGTGATTGAGGCTATTCTTGAGAAAATGGAGGACATGGACTCAGATCACTATCGTAATGTGATCGTTCACGAACTGTTTGATGATCACAAAATCTCGGCTAAATATTTTCCTTCTCTTTTAAAGACTGTAGACGATATCGATTCGGATCATTATTCCAGTGAAATATTGAAGAAGGTACTTAGAGAGCAAAACCTGTCAGAAGAGAATTATGATCAGGTATTGAGAAAAGTAGCTGACATGGATTCTGATCACTATAAGCTGAATATCCTTAAGAGTATTATGGACAATAAGCTCACCAAGAGCCAGATGATGAGCATTCTGAAGTCTGCCGACACAATCGATTCGGATTACTACAAGTCAGAGATTCTGAAAGAAGCTTGCCGCAGCATGGGCGATGCAGACGATGAAGTAAAGAAATTGTACAGAGAGGTGGCCAGAACCATCCGCTCAGATACATACTACGGCCGCGTGGCCAGATGTATTGATTAATACAATGTTTTCTATCCGAAAGCGGAACCCTAGCCGGTTCCGCTTTTTTCATTAATTTCAGTCACGAACCAATTGCTTCGGCTCTGAGGCAATGAATTCCGTATCCAACTCAATAACATTGTTATGTCGCGGCTTTTTAAGCTGATACTTTTTACGGTCATCGGGCTCTTGTTTTTTGCCTATATCTATTACGGTGAGTATGATATGCTGCCGAACATAGGTGCGCAAATAGACCTTTATGTTTTTACCGTGATTGCCTCCATCGTTACGGGTATAGGTATCAATGCTATTAACATCCGCCTCAATCAAAAACTGCCCTGGCGCAAGAACATTCTGGTTCGCTTTGTCACCGGCATCGCTGTGGACTTTACCTGGGTCTTTGGTTTGCTCGTTTTTCTTATATGGATAGCCAATCAGGTGGGTATGATGAACTTTACTCTGTTTCAGGCCAATGTGGAGGACAGTCAGCTGGAGGTAAAAGTGATGGTTCTCGCATTTATTGGCTTGTTTGTGGTCGCTTTGGTTGAGTTCAATACTTATTCGTACAGTGAATACTCCGTTGGGCAGATCAGAAAGCTGAGGGCTGAGCGTAAACAGTTGGAGTTTCAGTTTGAAGCGCTCAAAAGTCAGCTGAGCCCGCATTACCTCTTCAATAGTATGAACACCATCTCATCGCTGATTTACAGAGATGCCCAGGTGGCAGAGACCTTTATCCGTAATCTGGCCGATACTTTTAATTATGTATTGAACACGAAGGATGTGAGCTCGGTCAGCCTCAAAGAAGAAATTGAAGCCCTGAAAGATTTCGCCTATCTGCTCCGGATTCGTTATGCTACGGCTGTGGATCTTACAATTGATATTGACAAGCCATTATTAGAGTTGCCCATTCCTCCACTCACATTGCAGCTATTGATAGAGAATGCAGTAAAGCACAACATCATTTCCGATGATGATCCGCTGAAGATTAATGTGAGGAATGACGAGACGCATTTAATCGTGCTCAACAATAAGACCGGCACTCCCTCCAAAACCAGCTCTCATAAGGTTGGTCTCAACAACATCCGAAAACGATATGCCTTCTTTTCTCCGGAAGAAATTGTGGTGGTAGACGATCATTATTTTGAAGTAAGACTCCCAATCCTGACTGAAGCATGAGAAAGCACCTCTTAAATCAGCCGATGTTCAGGGTGGTTGTACCGCCATTTTATGGCTTTATGATGTACTTCTTGATTCTGCTGGTAAACAACCGGCTGTATCAGATTTTCGAGAGTCTGATAACCGATGAATTAATGGTGTGTGTTGGGTTGGCCTATCTGGTCTCCGAGTCTATCCGCTTTAGTACAGTGCTGCTTGAAAAATACACGGGAGAGTCATTTAAGAAGCCCCTTACAGTGGGCTCTCTGTTCTTTCTGAACCTTTTAGTTGGTGCGGGCATGGCCTTCCTGGGGGTGACAGCCTATTTCAAGGGTTATATGGGCTATGAGTACCTCTCCTCATACAAGCCTCAGCTGACTACACTGGTAACTACCTTTTCCATCAGCTCTATTTTGTACACCCTGTTCTATCTGAGTATCTATTTCCTGACCATGAAAAACGAGAGTCAGCTGGAGCAGGAAGATCTGAAGCGGCAAAACCTGGAGCATCAGCTTGAGATTTTTAACAACGAAATTAATCCTGATCTGCTCTTTCAGAGCCTGGAAACCCTCATTTCTCTAGTTCATCACGATAAGGACGCGGCAGAGGATTTTGTAGATCAGCTGTCATTGGTTTACCGCTATATCCTCGACAACCGGAAAAGAGAACTGGTACCGCTGAGGGAAGAGCTGCGGATTGCCAAAACAATCTTTTACCTGTTTAAAGAGAAATACCCAGGGCAAGTCAGTCTGGAAATAGATGTCTGTGGTCCTTATGACGAGCGCCTGCTGGTACCCAATTCTACCCCCATGCTGCTCGACTGTATTATCAACGGCTCGATCATCTCGAAATACCAGCCTTTGAAGATTCAGATCAGCTGTGATAAGGACGAAGATTATCTGGTAATTCAGCATAACGATAATGATAAGCTTAGCGCCAGTAAGTATGTAAAAGAAAGCCTTAACGGGCTTCACGAAGCCTTTGCCTATTTTACCGACAGACCGGTGATTCAGATCAAGGCTTATGGTGATGTTTTCATTAAATTACCCCTGCTTGATTTGAAATAACCATTATGAGAGTATTTATAATTGAAGATGAGATTCCGGCTGCCGAAAAAATCCAGCGCTTTTTGCATCGCTATGATGAGAGCATTGAAATAGCCGGTACTGCCATGAGTGTAAAGCAGGCGGTCAACTGGCTGAACGAAGATGGTGAGGCTGATGTACTTTTTATGGACATTCAGCTAACGGACGGACTGAGCTTTGACATCTTCAAGCAGGTAAACTTTGATATTCCGGTTGTATTCACCACTGCCTATAATGAGTATGCCATAGAGGCCTTCAAAGCAAATGGTATCGACTATTTACTTAAGCCCATCACCTTTGATGCACTCTCAGAAAGCCTGGAGAAATTCAAGAGCTTAAAGAGCAAACTGCAGGAGCCAGGTCAGGCAGAAGCTACTTCGGTCATAGACCTGCAAAGTGCGCTGCAAATGCTGAGCAAGCGCGACTACAAAACCCGGTTTATGGTGAAGATCGGGGAGCATATCCGCTCGGTCACTACAGATAATATCGATCTCTTTTACGCTGAAGGACGTAATGCCTATATCGTTACCAATGAAAGCAAGCGCCTGATCATTGACTATAAGCTGGAGACCCTGGAAGAAATGCTCGATCCCAAGAAATTCTTCCGGGTCAACCGCACCTTTATCATTGAGATCAATGCCATCAAAGATGTATTGGTATACTCCAACAGCCGCTTAAAGATCATCCTCTCTCAAAACTTCGATCGGGAGATCATTGTCAGCCGCGAAAAGGTCAATGCCTTTAAGGTTTGGTTTGACGGGGAATGAATAAGCTCTCCTTACCCATCATTATTAATCGCAGATATCGGGTTTTTTGTCAACAGACCAAGCGACTGAATAACGATAACCAGGACCACGACCGCCAGTAAGCCTATTACAGGCAGGGCAAAATGTAAGATTGTCAGGTCCATTTGAAAAGCGTACTGATCGAGCCAGCCTGTGAGGTAGTAGTAAGAGAAGGTGGAAGCCACCACTCCTGCCAAAATATTGAGAATCAGTGTGTTTTTGGAGAGATTAAATATAATAGAGCGCTTCTTTGCCCCAAGTACTTTTCTAATGGCGATCTCTTTGCTTCTTACCGATATCGTAAATGCCACGAAGCCTAACAGCCCCAGAATGGCAATTGTGATGGCGATGGCTGAAAAGAAACCGGAGATATTTCCAAACTGTCTGTCTTCTTCATATTGGGCATTAAAACTCTGATCCAGAAAACGATAGGTGAAGAGGTTTTCTCCAAAAGAAGCATAATAGTCTTCTTCCATCTTCTCAATAAGGTCGGACCATTGAGTGCTTTCGTTATAGTTAACCTTTACCGAAAAATGAGGTATCCAGGTGCCATAGTACCTGAGGATTTGAGGCGTAAAACCCTGCTTGAGTGAGAAATGATGATAATCGTCAATCACACCAATTACTCTAACGGTATCGCCTTCCATGATTACCAGTTTTTGCAGCGCTTCTTCAGGGCTGGAGAAGCCCATCAGGTCAGCCGCGGTTTTATTGAGAAGTGCATTTGCTCGCTCATTGCCAAAGCTCATGTCAAAACCCCTGCCAGCCAGCAGGTCAATGTCATAGTGTTGAATAAACTGTTCATCGATGCCATCGGTATAGATCCGTACAGACTCTCTGACCGGCTGATTTGGGAACCTGATAGGGGTCTCGTAGTTGAGTGTATTTCCGGGTAGGGTAGAAGCGGTAGAAACAGATTTGACATAGGGGTGAGCCAGGAGTTTGTTTCGATAGGTCTGTAAGCTGGTACGATAATTATCTCCGGTAATGGTGGGAGTCTCTACTACCAGTGTATGATCGATATTCATGCCCTTGTCCTGACTTATCATAAAATTGACCTGGCTATAAATCACCGTTGTAATAACTACCAGGGCTAGTGAAACGATAGATTGAGCGGTGGTGAGAACACTGCGCATAACTTTCCCACCAGATGATCCTGAGAGCTTGCCCCTCAACACAACGGATGGGCTCCATGACGACATGAGCAAAGCGGGGTAGAAACCAGAAATCATAGTGCCAAGTACCAATGCGCTGGTCAATAATATAGCTTCATCGCCATAAAACTGAAAGAGTGTTTCCCAACCAAAACCAATGCTTCTTATCGGAATCAAAGGTGCGAGGGCCATCAACAAGACAAGTGCCACCAGCAGACTGAAGAAATTGATCAGGAAGGTCTCCACCAGGAACTGCGAAACCAGATGCCATTTTCCAGAGCCAAGTACTTTTCTCACCCCTACTTCCCTGGCTCTTTCGAGCGACTTGGCCGTGGAGAAATTGATATAGTTGAAGTAGGCCATCAACAGTATGAACACTGAGGTAAAGGAAAGGTAGCTGATAAGCCTTTTGTCCGTGCCTCCCTCAATACCCTGCAAATCGGTTGAGCCCAAATGGATGTCGGTTAAGGTCTGCAAGTGTAGACTGATGTTCTCTTTATTAACAAAGTGATTTCTTGCAATGGCTTCAAGCTGAGTTTGAACCTGGGTCTCCTGAAAGTTTTCGTTAATTCTGGCATAGGTGTCAAAGGCGTTCCAGCCAAGTTGGTCCAGGCGCTGGCCATTTCGCACCTGTGTACTCATAGAAAGAATTGCCTCAAAGCTGAAGTGTGAGTTTTTGGGTACATCCTTTACAACTGCTATCACGCTGGCGGAAATCATAGGGAAATTAGGGTCCTTAAACGAAACTGATTTCCCGACAACATTAACCTGGCCAAAAAAACGTAAGGCCATGCTTTCTGTTAGAATAAGTCCATTGGGCTTTTCTAAAGAGTTTTGACTGTTGCCATGCAGAAAGTCGAATTTGAATACCGAGAAAAAATCAGTGTCAGCATAGAGAAGGTTAAGATCTTCGTAAACTTCTTTACGTCCATTTTCCTCTACCTGAAAGGCCCCGTTGTCTCTCTGGTAGAAGCGCGTGACAGCCGAAAAACCGGGAATGCCGGCTTTTAGATCAACCGCCACGTCCGGATCACTGCCAACCATATAGCTGTTGTTGTTGCTATCGTAGCGCAGTACTCTTTTTACTTCATCAGGTTTGTTATGGAATCGATCAAAGCTCTTCTCGAACTGAACGTATTTCTGGATGGCCAGGAAAGAGGCGATGCCGATGGAGAGGCCCAGAATATTTAATAAAAAGTAGGCCCTGCGCTTGGAAAAACTGCGAAGGGAGGTTTTGAGATAGTTGAAAAACATGTCGAATGCATTTAATCGTGACTGATAGAACTGTCCTTTCTTTTTGAATCGATAGTATCGAAAAAAGCCAAGGGCACCCGCGATGTAGCGCCTTCGGGCCTTGGAGTAGCCATGGTGTTCCAGATCGTCAAAAAAAGCCTCTGACAAATCTCCAATGATGGCATCGGACAGATGTGCATCCAGAAATTTATTGAGCAGGGCATTGACCCATTTTGGAGGACTGGATGATTTGGCCATGATCAGTTTTTACCAAAGACAAAATCCGGTATGGTACTCCATAAATCGTTTCTGAGCGATCGGCTATGCCGTAGGGCCTCTTCTCCGCTACTCGTTACCCTGAACAAAAGCTTTGGCCTGCCACCCCTGGAGGCACTGGCTGTGTCATCATATTTCGATAGCAGAAATCCCTTTCCTTCCAGTCGGTGGAGGGTGGCATGTACCGTGCTGATACTGACGGATCTGCGGCATTTTTCTATGATCTGTTTTTTAATGGCCAGGCCATAGGCATCGTCATATAGGTTGGCCACAATCAGGAGGATCAACTCCTCTAATTCTCCAAGGTTCGTTCCTTTCATAGTGCCGGATGTGCTTTGGTTAACAATGTATTATCAAGTGTTTTTAAAGAATGGATTATCATTCTGCTCTTAAGTTTTTTGAAGGGTTTAATACCGCTACCCTCCATGAATGCCAGAGAATAGTGGTTGTGCCCAACGTAATAATTATCAAAATGGCGATGAGTATAAGGGCGGCACTTGGCGCCAATGCATAAGAGAAGCTCTGAAGCCATTGACTGGCTATGACATACGAAACCGGAACTGATATAAGAACCGAAATCATCAACTGTAGAAAGAACCGCTCTGATAAGAGCCTAAGAATGCTGCTAAAACTGGCCCCGAGCACTTTTCTAATCGCTGTTTCTTTGAGTCTAAGCTGAATGAGGAACCCTGATACGGCATAAAGGCCCATAAGAGCTATTGCTATGGCGATTATAGCAAATGTGGAAATCAACTGTGAAAACTGTCGATCTTGCTGATAAAGCTGATCGATAGCGCTATCAAGAAAACGAAAATCGAAAGGAACCTGAGGCAGTGCCGTTTTCCAGGTTTCACCAATGGCGACTACAGTTTCCGATAAGTCTCCAGGATTCATTTTGATCAGAACTTTGGTGGTATGTGTGAATGGTAACACCATGGCCAGTGGTCGTACTTCGCCATGTAAGGAGGCGTAATGAAAATCATCCACTACCCCAATCACAGTTTTTTCCCAGTCCAACAGCTGTACTCTGCTGCCCACCGCATTGGATTCATTGAGCCCCAGAAGGATTGCTGCTTTTTTATTAAGAATGATTCCTTGTGCTGAGTCAGTTTTGATCTCTCTTGAAAAGGCTCTTCCGGATAGCAATTGGATTTTCATAACCTCAAGAAAGTCATAGTCAGATTCGTAAACTGCTACACCAAATGATTCCGAATCGTCCTGCGTCTCCAGTTTTAAAGGAGAGCCACCACTTTTACCATTCAAGGCATACTTTGATCTGCTGACGCCATTGACATGAGGGTTGCTCAGGAGCTGTTGGCGTAATAAGGAATAATGTTCTTCCAGCTCAGTTCCCATTACTTCTGCTACTAATACCTGTTCCTGTTCAAAACCTAGGTCTTTTTCCGCCACATAGGTCAGCTGATCCTTTACCATCAAGGTGGTGGTGAGTAAAACGGCTGTTACCACCAATTGAAAAATCATGACCACAGATTTTGCAGAGCCAAACTTTTGATTGGTCACTAAGGTTTTTCCAAAGCTGGAGCGGCTCAGCGTTAGGAGTGGCTGAATAAGGGGCACCAGTGTATAGACCACCGTAAGCAAGAAGAGGAGTGGGATGAAGCTTGCCTGGCCCTGTTGAAGCAGGTCGATTTTATAGCCAATCATGGTAGAGAACTCTACAGAAAACAGTTGTATGGTAGCCAATGCCAGCGCCAGGCCACCAAGTGACAATAGCTGTGATTCCAGGAAAAACTGGCTAAAGAGCGTCTCAGGCCTGGAACCCAATACCCTTGCGATGTTAAGGTTGTCACCTCTTCTGGTGAGGCTGGCGGAAGAGAGGTTCATCAGGTTAAAACCGGCAATAAACAAGATGAGAATCACTGCTCCTATAAGCCCTTTGAGCACCACCAAATTGCCGGTGCGATAGTGTGAGGCAAAATATGGGTGGTAGATTTCTTCGGAGTCCAGATAGATATCGGCCACAGGCTGTAGTCTGATGCTGATGTCACGGTCTCTGTCCTGATTGCTTTCCCAAACCCCGGCTATAAACTGTTCCAGGGCTTCTCTGTTTGAGCCCTTGTGAAGCTTGACATAAGTAAAGAAGCTATTCCAGCGCCAGCTGGTCATATCATCGGTATAGCCAAAGGGAATGATGAAGGTGGAAAAGGACATCAAGATGTCGATGTCCAGGTGGGAATTTTCCGGTACCTCAATCACACCGGTTACTCTCAGCAGGCGATCGTTGTTAAATCGTAATAGTTCTCCGGCTACATCTGCTTTTCCGAAATACTTAACCGCATATGCTTTCGATAGTACAACAGAATTGGGTTCATCAAGGGCAGTAGAGCGATTACCCGAAACAAGCGGAAAGTCCAGGATTTCTAAAAAGCTGGAGTCTGCGTAAAAGACCCTGTTCTCAACAAAGGTTGTCTCTTCATAACCCAGAGTACTGTTGATATCCGAAATGTAGAATCGGGCAACCTGAGCAATAGCTGGGTTCTTGCCTGTGAGCAGGGGCGCGAGGGCAGGGGGAGCACCAGGCATTGGGCGGTCATTGCTCTCATTGTGGTATACGGGAATGACCCTATAGATTTGATCCTGGTCGGAAAAAAAGTCATCATAGGAGAACTCTTTAGACAAATAGAATCCAATGAGTATAACGCCAATCAAACTAAAGGTTGTACCAAGGGCACTGACAGTAGAGAACAGTAGATTCCTGCGGATATACCTGGTAGAAAGCTTGAGTTGATACCAAAGTACTGGCCTTCGGGACCGGGTACCCTGAGGTGTGTACTTTCTTCTCAGCCCTTTGTGGCCAAGCATTTTGATAGAGGCAATCAGGAAGTACCAGTTAGCCCTTCTTCGACCACTTTGCTCAATTTTCAGATTGTACTCCTCCAGTAGGTCTCCGTAGATTCCATCCAGCTTATAAGGATCGAGCATCCTGGTTAATAAGCGGATGATCCATTTCGGAGGCAAAGACTGGCTCATGAGTATCTGGTCATTTTATGGATATTCAGACTATTCTTCCTGTAGAATATCTTTTAATACGGGCCAAATTTCAGGTTGTTTCGATTTTGCAGATAAACTTTTCATATGGTATTTACTCCATGCTTTGTTCTTCTGTTTTTTTAGGCAACAACAATAAAGGAAGGAGGTTTGTCTACGATTAGTCCTCTAAGTGCCTGACAATCAGAGTGCACGTCTTCATTTTGTCCACACCTGAAGCTTTATGGCTATTCAGCTGAGTTATACATTTGCTATACCTCAATTAAATAGATTATGTCAAATCAACCCCAAGCTGGTGATGGTCGTCCTCAGTCTGTACAAATGACTGCGGATGGCCGTCTTTTAAACATATTCTCTCGTTCTGTAATCGACCGTATTCAGGGCAAGATCGGAAGCCTAAAGGAAGTGCCGGTGGCCAGTATATGCGACTATGAAGTACAGGGTGACCTGGATAGTAAAAGAGATCTGGTGCTCTATGTATTCGATCACAATCAGTCTATTGCCGAGTGGAAAAAGGTGCGAAAACTTAAAGCCATTGATACCACCGATTTACCCGAGCAGGAATACAAAAGGCTGATGCGCAGGGTAAGCGATATGGCAGAAACCAACCAACAGCTGGGCATCAGAAATCAAAGCTGGTTCTATGCTTCTATGGCCGTAAGTCTTGATTTTGGTTAGACCAGCTTCAGGTTTCTAGTATTCAGCTTTCTCAAAGACCTCTTTGAACACCCTGGCTTCTGGAAAATTCTTTGCAATTTCTTTAAGGGCCATAGGCGAACCCACTTTTGGGTAGTGAATGCCAATGAGGTGTTTGGGGACGATATACTCTCTGATAATCTGAGTACCCGCTTCATCAGCCATATACCAGTAGGGTACCATGGCAATATCCACGCCCAGCGATTTCAGGTCAAGTTCCTTAAAGCGATCCGGGTTCATGTCTGAATCGCCCAAATGCAGAATTTTCGTGCCATTAATTTCTACCAGGTAACCCATGTTTTCGATACTTCTGGTACGGCTGCCTCCCGAATGATAAATAAAGAATGAGGACACCTTCAATCCATTGATCTCATGTTGATGTATGTCTTCATCACGTGTAATACCCTCTAGCTGTTTAGCTACAGATTTACCTTCTGCATAGTCTTTACTTATGCTCTGGGTGAGTTGTGTCGAAGAAATAAGCTTTGTTTCAGGGTGTCCCTTGAGAAACCGTCCGGTCATGGTAGGGGCAAAGTGATCACGGTGGATATGAGTAGAAAGCATTAAGTCCACATCATTGTAGGGAGCTTTTCCTGAAATCATCTTCTCTAGTAGCGCCTCGTCAGGAAAGAGGTAGGCATCATAGTATTTATCAAACAAGGCGTCAATAATTACTTTTTTACCAGCTGATTCAATCAATACTCCCTCGTTGGCGATATAGGTGATGGAAAGGCTTTGGCTGAAGGCGGATACGCAAAAAATGCTCAACAGGCTCGTCAAAAAATATTTCATCTGTTTTAGATAGGTTTTAGTTGCTAAACGTGAAGTCTCCAATCCAGTTACAATCCGACAGATATGAAGAGATAAAGTGCTATATATGTGAGATT
Organism: Roseivirga sp.; assembly: GCA_021404565.1. Classification (GTDB taxonomy): domain Bacteria; phylum Bacteroidota; class Bacteroidia; order Cytophagales; family Cyclobacteriaceae; genus Roseivirga. Next base: position 97,446 of record JAAWWF010000032.1, read on the forward strand.
TATAGTTTTTTACCGTTAAATTTAGTTAGTCAACTTACTCTTTCGTTATGTGTCGTTTATTCCTTTTCTTGTCCTTGCTTGGTTGTGAGTTGCCGGCTATCGGTCAGTCACACATTCAGGGGCAAATCCAAAACTTTCACCCCACTTATCTCAATATTTATCTATCCCAAAACGAGAGTGATGTCTCTGCAGACCCTTATCGGCTCGACATTGAAGAGGATGGCCGATTCAATGTGACACTTTCCACCCCTGGCAGTGGCTTTGCCACTTTTTACCATTATGGTGCTGGGGTCAATATTAGGTTCTGGCTCTCTCCGGGGAGTAATGACGAGATTTTCTTCGATCAGCAAGATCCTATTGGCAGCTTCCGTTTCGAGGGGACCAACGCAGCGGCCAATGCCTTGCTCAATTCTGGTGAAATCAAGCGAACGGAATATTACAAAGATGAGCCATGGGTGAAGGAAATGCTGAAGGTTGCCAATACCAAGACATTGCTTATGACAGAGGTGGATAGGAGAAGGCAGAAAGAGCAGCTTCGTTGGGATGACTTAAAAGCCTCAGGCCAAATGTCTGCACTACTCTATACCACCCTGTCTAAAGAGACCGACTATTTCTGGAGCTATCTGTTACTCGATTTGCTGACCGATAAAGGTGTCAGCAATTTCACGGGAGTTGAATCACTGAGGGTTGATCAGTTAAATGATACGGATGGCCGGAGAACGCGCTATTACTTTCATTACCTGCAGCAGCATTTTGAGCAGATCTACCCGGAGGCCGATCATATGGAGCGTAGTGAAATATTTAAAGAGAAGCTTGATAAGGCTCTGCTGGAACCTTTTTGGGCACACTACCTGGGCCAGCATGCAGTTCTGGGCGACCGGCATCATTCTCTGGTACCAGCCCTGATTGACTTCGAAGGCCAATACCCTAACTCGGTTTTTTTGGATATGCTGAAATCAAAGATTGACCCACTGGAGGATAAATATTTGCTGGCGCAGGAGCCCATTACAGCGGATATGGAGATTTTTGAAAGCCCTGATGACTTTGCTTCTATTGAGGAGGTGATTGAAAGGTATAAGGGAGAAGTATTGTATTTTGATATGTGGGCTTCCTGGTGCGGACCTTGTATTCAGGAATTTAAAGTAAGGTATAAGAAGCCACTCAATGAATTTATCGAGGGCAAACCGGTAAAGGTGATTTACCTGTCTATGGACAGAGATGAGGCAGAGCAAAAATGGATCGCTGCTGTAAAAAGGAATCGGCTCAACTCCGTGAATCTCCGGTTTTCTGGTGATAGGTCCAGTGGTTTGCTGCGTTACCTGGGTATAGGGCCAAACCAGGGCTTCGGTATTCCCCGCTACTTTATTGTGAACAAAGAAGGTGAGTTGGTCAATGCGGCCGCACCAAGCCCCAGTGACAAGGAAAAGCTGTATGCCGAACTGGCCAGGTATCTTTAGAGGTAACCTTACGGTGAGGATATGTTCTGATTGAGTAGTACTTGGTTTTGTTGATTATCTTTGATCAGTTCACCTATAAAACTACCCTCTATGAAAATCCTGATCATCCAAACAGGAGGCACTATCGATAAAGACTATCCGAAAAAGAATAAAGGATATGCCTTTGAAATAGACGAGCCGGCTGCTGCAAGAGTTCTTGAGAATGTAGAACCCGGCTTTCAGTACGAGATCAATGGCTTGTTAAAAAAAGATAGCCTGGATATTACTGATAAAGATCGGGCCATTATCAAAGCGCTCTGCGAGCAAGCCGATAGTGCCAAAATTATCATTACGCATGGCTCTGATACGCTGGTGGATACAGCCCGCTTTATAGGCAACATTCCCGGCAAAACCATAGTGCTTACCGGGGCTTACAGACCCGAAAGATTTACCAATTCTGATGCGGGTTTCAATATTGGGGTAGCCATCGGAGCAATCAATATTTTGGAGGAAGGCACGTTTGTTGCAATGAATGGTAAGGTCATGGATCCTGCCACCTGTCGGAAAAATCCTGAAACGGGTCGGTATGAATCTTAGCTTTTGATCTTTATTCAGGGTTCTCAAGTGGGGCTTCGGAGCTACCATAAATCATCAGAGTCTGATTCTCTCTGACAATGCGAAATACCGAATCGGGCAATACTTCTTTAAGTTCCTGCAGTACCTGATCGTAGTTTTGAGGATTTGTAGCCAACTTCTGGATTTTGGCTTGTAAGTCAGATGAGATCAAGCCTGTAGGATCATCCATTACGATCACAGGCTCAGGGCTCTCTTTTTTCAAAACTATGAAGTAAAGGAAGAGACCAATGAAGGGTGCGATCAGTGCCAATCTGTATGCCCATGCAGGCAAGAGAGGCGCGACTATACCAGGTGCCGGCTTTTGAGTATAAACCGGCAACAGCAGACGGTAGCCTGCCTTGACAATAGTTTCTATGATTTCACCAGTACCCGCAGTATGGCCGAGTGCTCTTCTCAACTTTGATATCGACTGATTCAGGGCCAGGTCTCCGGTATAATAGTCAGACCAAATGGTTTCGATGAGTTCCTGTCGGGATACTACTTCACCCTTGGCTGAGGCCAACACAGTCAATACAGAGACCAGCCGGGGTTGTAGCTTTCGCTCCATACCAGTTCCGAGCTTAACCATATTTCTCGATCCGGAAACCTCAATATGCTTTCCAATCCAAAAGGTGGAGTTGCGCAGGGTTTGGTAAGTCGATTTATCTATTCTATACATAAAAACAACAATCCGGAAACATGCCAATTAGGAAACTCAGCTCTTCTTAAGTCTGAAACCTAACCAAACAGACATGAAACTAAAAATAACAATCTTATTGCTAATCGCCTCACCAATGCTGTGGTCACAAAGTGTTGATCGATTATTGAATAAAGCAAATCAAACCTTTCAAAACGGTGAATTCGAGAAGGCCACACAACAATATGAGAAAATACCCTGGCAAACAGAAAATGCAGAAACCACCTTACAATTGGCGAGACTGGCATTGCTGGGTAATCAGTTTGACAAAGCAGAATCACTTTTGAATGGTCACCTAAATAATGAGCCGGGAGATTCGCTGGCCTCAAAACTGCTGGCTGAAACCCTTTATCGGCAAGACAGCTATGAAAGGTTGCCAAAGCTCCTGACGAATGCCAAAACGTTGTACAGAATGAGGCAAATCACCCATTTTACAGACAATGGTTTGCAGCCTTACACCATGAAGAAGGTATACAAGAAGGTGGTCATTAAAATGGAGACGATAGATTTCCTCCCTTCAGTGAAAATGAAAGTAAACGGGAAAGAAGGTCTTTTTATTATCGATACGGGAGGAGGTGAAACGATCATTGATAGTGAGTTTGCGAAGCTGGCAGGTGCTATAGCTTTTGACCAAAAGGAAGCTGTTTACGCAGGAGGGGCCAAGGCTAAAACTACCCTGGGATACGTAGAACGGTTGAAACTGGGAAAATTGGAAATAGAACATCTACCCGTACATATACAGCCTACCCAACAATATGCCCAGGCTGTCGGTGGAAAAGAGGTATCGGGTATTATCGGTACCAACTTGCTATATCATTTTCATGCTACACTTGACTATCAGGCTGGAGAACTTGTTTTGTACAACAAAACCTCCCACTTCAAGCCCAAAGGCATCGTCATCCCCATGTGGCTGGCGGCTGATCATCTGATATTGGCACAAGGCAAGCTCATGCAGGGAGAAGATCAACTCTTTCTGGTGGATACCGGTATGGCGGGTGCTGGTTTTACAGCACCCAAGTCGACCCTGGACGCTGCCGGAGTTCAACTTCCCGACTCGGGTTCTTTTGAAGGCCAGGGGGCAGGTGGTGCCGTTTCCGTTACACCTTTTATGATTGATAAAGTCTCTCTGGGTGCATTGTCTAACAAAAACCAGATCGTTGGACTTTTCGGACCTTTCCCACCTGGCCTGGAGCATTCCATGGGCTTTAGAATCGGTGGCCTGATTTCTCATGCCTTTTTTAGACCCTATGCTGTCACCTTTGACTTTGTGAAAATGCGGATTTATGTAAGGGATTGAGAATTCCCCAGGCATAACTAAGCATAGTAAAAATGGATAATCTGATGCTGGTTTTAATCCGGGAATGACTTTAGGATCAATCAATATTTTAGAGGGAGGCACGTTTGTTGCAATGAATGAGAAGGTACTGGATCAGGCCGTCTGTTGGAAAAATCATGAGACAGGTCTGTAAGAGATTACCTGATTAAGTATATTTCGTGATTGATATCCTTAGGTCAGCAATGACTTATGGTAATGATTGCACTTTTTGGTTTGAGAGAAACGAACCCCAGTCCTGGTTTTTTGATCGTGACAAGGGTTGAATAAATTATAAGTATGAGAAAGTTAATGTGTTTGGCACTGTGTGTCGGGTTGGTATTTAGTGGAGTGGCACAAACATCAGTGGTAACAGTGCCGGCAAACGAACCACCTAAAAATTGGTTTAACCTTGACCCTGTAGCCGATCAGGTAAATGGTGTCAGTACTGAAAAAGCCTATGAGCTGCTAAGTGGCAGAACAACACAAACCGTGGTAGTGGCCGTGATTGATTCAGGTATAGACATTGAGCACGAGGACCTGAAAGGTGTGGTTTGGATCAATAAAGATGAGATTCCCGGAAACGGCATAGATGATGATAACAATGGTTATGTAGACGATATCTATGGCTGGAATTTTCTGGGAGGCAAAGATGGCAGAAACATAGACTTTGAGACACTTGAAATCACCCGTCTGTACCGCGAACTAAAGAAGAAGTTTGACGGGGTATCGGCAGAAAATGTAGCGGATGAAGATAAAGATCAGTTCGCCATGTGGACTGACATCAAAGAGGAATTCGAAGCGGAAGCAGGTGAAGCCCTGAATCAGTTCAGCATTTATGACGGCATTACACGCGCGGTCACCCGATACAATAAGCTTTTCGAGGCCTACCTGGACACAGATGAAGTGACCTATCAGAAGATAAGTCAAATCAACTCCAAAGACGCAATCATTGATGTAAGTAAACGTCATATGATGGTGATTTTTGAGGCGACAGATGAATCAATGCCGCTGTCAGCCCTGGTTGAGGCGCTCGAAGTAGATATGGAGCAGCTGGCAGAACCGGCCAAATACTCATTCAATGTAGACTTTAATCCACGCGACATTGTTGGGGATGATCCTGACAAACTGGATGAGGTGGGCTATGGTAACAATGATGTGATTGGTTTGGAAACAGACAACTTTCACGGGACTCATGTAGCTGGAATTATTGCTGCGAGCCGGGGCAACGGACTTGGTATGGATGGAGTAGCCAACAACGTGCAGATCATGGCTCTCAGGGCTGTGCCCAGTGGTGATGAGCGTGATAAAGATGTAGCGAATGCTATCCGCTATGCAGTGGACAATGGGGCACAGATCATCAATATGAGTTTTGGTAAGAGCTTTTCGCCAAACAGACAGTACGTGTCAGAAGCAATAGCCTATGCAGCAGAAAAGGGTGTTTTATTGGTGCATGCAGCTGGTAATTCTGCTGAAAACATCGATGAAGAGGCCAACTTTCCGAATGACAAGTTTGGAGAAGAAAACAACTGGGATCACTGGATTGAGGTGGGAGCTTCTTCCTGGGGAGCTGAAGATGAATATATTGGCAATTTCAGCAATTTCGGACGTAAGTCCGTAGACCTTTTTGCACCTGGCGTAGCCATTTACTCTACTGCTCCTGAAAACAATTATCAGGAGGCCCAGGGTACGAGCATGGCCTCTCCTGTAGTAGCCGGAGTAGCAGCAATGCTGCTGTCGTATTTTCCGGAATTAACTCCCGATCAGGTCAAAGATGTGATGATGCGCTCGGTGCGAAGGATCAAGCGCCTTAAGGTAGTAGAGCCGGGTTCTCAGGGCAAAGTGGTAAACTTCTCCAAACTATCTGTTTCAGGAGGTATCGTAAATGCCTATGAAGCTGCTAAGCTTGCTATGTCCCTGGAGCTGGATAGCCAGAAGTAGCCTTGAAATAGAGGAGATATCTGCCTGACAAATAGGCCGATTTCATGGTGGCCTGTTCAATTTTATTTTAAAATTTGACTCGAAGCCCTGAATCAATCGTCCTATTTTTGAATAACAGGTGAAGGACTAATATGGAGGCATCGGACATTATAGATATTATCGGCATATCCCAGGGGATTATTCTGGGGCTGCTGATCTTCCTGAACAGGCCTGACAATTCCAAAACTTATACCTACCTGAGTCTTTACCTGGTATCCATTGGTTTAACCTCTTCTCTCTCGGTTTTAGAAGACTGGGATGTGTTTGTTGACTATCCCTCGCTCTACTTTGCACCTGTCAATTTCTTTTTCCTTTTCCCGGTACTATTGTACCTCTATACCCGTGAGATATCCGGTTTTCCAAGAGAAAGAGTTACCTGGAAGCTATTCTTACCTGGAATACTCGAATTTTTAATCTGGTCAGTACTCCTTGTTTTCGCCCTGACCGGCAATGCACCCGATCTGGAGTCAGATGCTTACGGATGGTTTGAGGGACTGTACTATTTGGCTGCCTTGATTTTTATGATCACCTATCTGGTTAAAATTATACGATTTATTACCAGGGTGAAAAAGAAGGCTGAAGATAACTTTTCTTCAATGACCCATAAAACCCTGTCATGGCTCAGAATTGGTTGCTTTCTTCTATTGATGACTTTTCTCTTTCCCATTGTAGATGAAATTGAGCCGGGGCTGGAGGAAAGTACTTACTATGCCGAGACCATCATCAATTCAGTCATGTTGTTTTGGTTGGCCATTCATGGTTACAAACAAACGGTGGTGCTCGGTATGCAAACACCCGGAGAGCAAGAGCAGGTGGAAGGAAAGGAAAAACCTGATCAGGGTACCAGGGTAATTCCATTGGAAGGAGATAAGAAACGATACCAGGCAATTGAAAAGCTGATCGAAAAAAAAGAACTCTACAAAAGGCAGGAATTAACGCTCTCCCAACTAGCAGAAGAGGCGGACATCCATCAAAAACAACTGTCATTTTTAATCAACCAGTTTTCAGGTAAGAACTTTTTCAACTTCATCAATGAATACCGGGTAAGAGAAGCTCAACAACTTTTGATAAACAAAGACTTTGAGCACCTCAGCTTCCTGGGTATTGCTTTTGAGGCTGGTTTTAATAGCAAAGCCACCTTTAATGCGACATTCAAAAAAGTGACCGGCCAGACGCCTCGTCAATTCAAAACCTCCAAACAGTCCGCATAACGGAATTAGTCGCCTTAAAAGGTCTGATTTTCTTCCCAAGATAAAATCGCCCTTGATGGTGACTTAAAGAGGTCTGACTTCTTGATCTCAGACATTAGAACCTCTTCTGCTGCTTAGGTTTGAGACATCAAAAAACGAGTAGCAAAATGAAAAGGTCAATATTGCTGCTATGGGTTGCACTGCTTTTTTCGCAGGGACTCATGGCACAAGAGAACGAAAGGCAGAATCTTAAAACAGGGTTTTGGAAGTTTAAACTCGGTCCGGGGATTGAGCGTCTTCAGGATTTAAAGAGTTCACCTCTGAAGTTAAGTGGAACAGCGGTGCCGTTTGGTATTTACAGGGGTAGGGTATCCGATAATAGTATCTCAAGTGGGGGGATTGAAATTCATTCATCAAAACTACAATCATCGAATGATCAGGTCATTCAGTTATCGAGCTCTGTGATCAACTTGCATTTCGATTACATGAAAAAGCTGCCTGCCGCCACAGAACTATTTGATACCTGGTATCTGGGTGGGAGAGTGGACTTGAGAAGGCAAAACCTGGAAAATGAGCTTCTGGGCAATAATATGGTAAAGAGCCTTTTGAGCAGCTCCTTATCCATTATCAGCAGGGTTGAGCGTTCAGTTCAGATTTTGGGTAAGAGTAGCCGGTTGAGCTATACGCTTTCGGTTGCGCCTTTGAGTTTTGTAAAGGAAGATAACTCCTTTGCTTTTTCAGCCCCTCAGGGAGCATTGGAAGAAGGAGATTACAACACTCAGGATTTTGAACATGGACTCTTTGAATATGGGGAACTGACCAGTCTGAATAAGTTCACCCGGATCCGATCAAGGTTGGCAATACACTTTCCTGCAAAGCGAAGGTCGTCATGGATACTGGCCTATGAGTGGAAGCTACAGAAATATACACCGATTGAAGGTTTTGGACAAGCGATGGCTTCACATGACCTGAGTATGTCATTCTACCTACCTAAAAAGAAGAAATAAGATGAAAAACAGACCGATAATTGCCCTGGCAAGCCTCCTGTTACTCTGGAGCACGGCCTGCGAAGAATTGGCCTTTGAGCCCCAACCCGAATCGACCAATGTGCAGGTGTATGAAGAGTTTTGGAGGGTATTCAGTGAGAAGTATGCGATGTTTGAAGCCAAAGGAGTAGACTGGCAAAATGTATATGCCAACACCCGGTTACAGGTGGACAATACTATTTCAGAAGATTCACTTTTCTCTGTGCTAAGTTCAATGACCTTATCGTTGAGTGATGCCCATACCACCTTAATTAACCCTGAAAGCGGGGATCAGGCTTTCTTTGACCTCGAGGTGGGATTTCCCGAAAACCTGGATGAGGAACTTATAAGTAACACATATTTACAAGGCAATGAGAAAAGGCTGGGTGGTTTTATCTATTCCATGCTTCCCGGCAACATCGGCTACATCATTTTCAGAGATTTTGAAAGCGTGATAACAGATGAAGAAGTGGACCTCATCCTGACAGAATTTGAAGATACCAAGGGAATTATTCTGGATGTGAGGGGAAATACCGGAGGAGATCCTTTCGGGGCCGGAAAACTTGCATCACATTTTACGAATCACGAAGTATATGCAGGTTTTGAAAGGTTCAAAACCGGGCCTGGCTCAACTGATTTTTCGGATAGTCGCTTTACACTCGAGCCCACGGAGGGGATAACCTATACAAAGCCAGTGATGGTGCTCACCAACAGGCTTTGCTATAGTGCCACGACCACTCTTTTGTACCTGATGGACCCAATGCCCAATGTGACGTTCGTTGGGGGGCGTACCGGAGGGGGAAGCGGCTCTGTAGCCGATGGACAACTTATCAATGGCTGGTACTATTCCCTGTCGGTCAGCGAGTTTATAGATGCCCGCGACAGACACCTCGATGATGGTGTAGATCCTGACATTTTGGTAGAACTGGATCCTTCAATACCCAATCGTGATGAGATCATCGAAAGAGCCATTCAGGAATTGAATTAGTAACGAAAACAAAAAGGAAAATAGCGATGAAAAGAATTATAACAACAATAATGTTTGCCATAGCATTTATGACTTTGGGTAACCAGTCCATGGCTCAAAAAGGTACTTATACCCTTGAGAACTATAAAAAGGAGAGCATGCCTAAGTATGTGGTCCTGGTGGCTGAAAAAGGAGGTTTCATCTTCGGTTCCGGTGTGCAGGTAGAAAGGCGCAGATCAAAATCAAAGCAATCGCTGAAATGGCTTCAGGAATTCCTTTATGAAAATAAGGCGTCCAGAAACCTGACTGACCTTTTAAACACCATGGATGAATTGAGTTTTGAGTTTGTAGATTTCGTAGAGAGTTCGAGTGATGGAGTAGGTGTAGGAGCTGGTGATGATGTGGATGTAACCGGGACAACCAGCAAAAACAGAATACTCTTTGTGTTTAAGAAAAAGGAAGACTAATGCGGCTCTTTCACAAAACCTGGCTTCTGGTAGTGATTATGCTCCTGATAGTGGCAGGGTCATGTACTTCCGGGAAGATGTTGATTTCAGCATCCGGACAATCTTCCTGTCTGAATAAGAATGGCTATTGGTATAAGGGTAAATGCTGGGCTGGTTTTGAAGAGCCTGGCATTGTTGCCACCAATGTAGATTCAGTAGTAAGTGCCCAAATAAAGGCCATCGATCTTACTTATGTATCGATTAACAATGAACGATTTGCGATTGATTTTTTCTTCCCTCAACAAGAAGACAAGGAAACACTTCTGATCGTGTCTTTTGCCCAACTTGAAGAGAATATCATTCTCTCCTTTGATTCAAAATTGATGGAAAAGGGTGATTTTACCGCAGAGGCCAACTATCTGAAAGGGAATATATTGGAGGCAGAAGATGATTTTCAGCCAACGGCTGTGGCGGCAGGCCAGCTTGATGTGTCTCTGACCGAGGATTTTGATGTGACAATCAAAGGCGTTCTCAATAATGAGAAGGGTAAGAAGTTTGAGGTTGAAATATTTGCCAATGAGGCTGTAATGGGAGCAGGTACCAGCAAATTGGAGGTAAGAGGAGAAGAAGCATTTTTATCAGGTACACTTGGTACTATCACCTATCAACAGATAAGAGACATGCTTTCAAAGCACCCGGAAGTTCATACGATTGTGCTCGATCAGATTGATGGCTCGATCAATGATGATATCAATATGCACACAGGGCGAATTGTACGAGAAGCCGGCCTCAATACCAAAGTGCTTTCCCAAAGCCACATTGCTTCAGGGGGAGTGGATCTTTTTGCCTCAGGAGTAGAGCGTACAGTAACTAAAGGAGCGAAGTTGGGAGTACATTCCTGGGCGGGGGAAGATATCAAAGGAGATGAAATGCCACAGGATCATCCGGCACATCAATATCAACTGGCTTATTTTACCCAAATGCTGGGTTCTGTAAAGGGCCCTGCTTTCTACTTCTATACACTCAAATCGGCTCCAGCAGAAAGTATCTATTATATGACGAACGAGGAGATCAGGCAATGGAATCTTGCAACAGACTGGAGGATTAAATGATGCCCTTTAGTTGTTGCTGAATTTGCACAAAGAAGCCGCTTCATGGGGAAGCGGCTTCTTTCTTTCTCTTTAATTCCCTTCTTTTTCTTTAAAATAGCCCTTGTACCGGGGGGCATTACGAAGCGACTCCACCGAATACACGGGGAAATCCATTTGCTTCACAATCTTGCCATTTTCAAACTTAAAGTAGACCAGAAAGGGAAGCCTGCCTTTTTCTGTAGTATCATAGCTGGACCCCCGGATGATCACAGAACCTTCTTTTTCATCCACTGCTGCCGTATGTATTTTCAGGTCAGCAGTGCTGCCGGCCTGAAACATAGGCGCGAAAAACTCTCGGATGGTAGCCCTTGAAAAACGATCATCTGAGCCGAAGTTAGGATCGATATAACGTACAGTATCTGCATAAAGCACGATGATCTTATCCAGGTCCAATTCCTCAATGGATGAGCGAATTTGCTCTGCCTTCTTTCTTAAACTTTGCGCCTGTGCAATGTTGACCGTGGTGATAAAGACCGTACCGATGATCACCAAGATTTTAAGTTTCTTCCTCATGTTTTTTCTGGCAAGAAGTGGCATTCCTTGCTGCCAAGCGTCTGTTTGAATGCAGGCGGACTTAAAACCAGAAAGAATTTCACTTTTATCAATCCGATTGATAAAAGGTCAGGAGTTTTTGTGGGACATCTTATATTGAGCCAGATATGATGAAACAGCGGGTTGTGGTATTGGGAGGCGGAACCTTTCAGCTTGGGCTTATTACCGAGCTTAAAACGCTGGGCTTTGAAGTACATGTGGTAACCAATCGCTGTCAGGACAAAGGGTTTACCACGGCAGATCAGGGGCATGATTTTGCCTTTACTGATGTGGATCGGCTTATCGCGCTGATGCAAGAGCTGGGAGCAGTACAGGTACTTACCGCTGGTTCAGAGCTGGCGCTTACCGTCCTGGCCGAGGTTCAGGCTGCTCTGGGATTGCCAGGTAATTCAAGTGCATTTGTTATGCAGTTTCAGCACAAAGCTTCATACAAGACAAGCCTCAGACAGTCTTGTCCGGAATGTGTTCCTGAAACTTTTATTTATAGTGGTAAGGATTCCAAATTACTTAATTCATTCATTTCCTCCTTCAGACAAGGAGTTATAGTAAAGCCTGCCGTGGGTAGGGGGAGTAAATCTGTTGCCCATTGTCATACAACAGCCGAAATAATCAACCACCTCAGGAAGCATCGGCTGCAAGAGGTAATCATCGAAGCTTACCTGGAAGGGCCTGAATACGGAGGTGACTTTTTAGTCCGGGATGGGCAATTGCTGGTAGAGTCTTGCACACTGAAAGGGGTGAATGCCTGGTTAGTGCCTACAGTCCACCTGATGTTGGAAGAACTTCAGGATAATGTCCGGCACAGAGCCTTTTTTGAGAAGATTATCCGTCATTTGAGACTGCCGGATGGTGTCTACAATGCTGATATAATAGATTGTGACGGACAACTGAAGCTGATTGATCTTTCACCCAGAATTGGCGGCAATTGTATTCCCGATTTGGTGAAGATGAGCAGGGGGATAAGTGAATGGCAGTTTATGACTGACCTGCTGCTTAACAAAAATATGACCCCATTCAATACGCACAAGTTTGTGCCGCATGGTGTGTATATGATTGGGGCTACCGGGGATGGAGAAATCCAATCTCTGGTGACAGATCAGCATCCTTTTGGCGAATCTGTCATCGATCTTTTTTGGCGTGTATCGGTTACCGAAACTGTGGCCGCTTTTACAGAAGGGGCCAGGCATCTTGGTTATGTTATGTATAAGGCAAAGACTGATGCCGAACTATTGACTCTTAGAGAGAGAATAGAAGGTTTTGAATGGTTCACCTGGTTTGAGAGTTAGAATTTTGCATCGGAACTCTTGAATCTTTGCCGGGATTTTGGAAAGAATCGTACTAAGTGTACCCCCTCAATGGGAGAAATGCTGTTGTATGGAATCAATTATGAAATATCTTTATCCCCTGAAAGATAGCCAATCTGTAGTCTGCCATTTGTAGACTCACACCCAATCAGGAATTTTGAATCATAACTTGTTATTCATTATATGACCCGGCAAGCACTTCTGCAACTGGCAGAGAAGAGTGGAACTGGCTATTACTTTTTTGAGAAAAGCAGCCTCCGACAAAACATAGCAGAAATCAGAGAGGCATTTGGTGTTAATCTGGAACTCTGTTATTCCATTAAGGCTAATTACTATCCCGGTATCTTGGATGAGATTCTGTATAGTGGATTGAGCTTTGACTGCGCCTCGATAATGGAGCTGGAAATGCTTTTGCAAAGGCAAGTACCCGCTGACCACATCTGGGTGAATACCCCTTTTTTAACCGATGAACTTCTTAAATTTTGTGCAGACCAGGATGTCATGATAGTCGCGGATAGCCTGGAACAGCTCAGGTTGCTGGCACAGACAGAGCGCATTGTCCATATAGGTTTGCGGTTGAACTTCCCCTCTTTAGATTCCTCGCGATTTGGCATAGCACTCACTGATGAGACCTTAAAGGAGCTACATGGGATATTGAAAAACGCTCAATGCAACCTCAGGATGTTGCATACGCACTTCTCCGGAACGTTGCGAAGTGCTGAAGCCTTTGGCAAGAGAGTGAGCAAACTGACCCAGGCCTACACAGAATCTTTTTCTGATTACCCTATTGAGCTTTTAAACGTGGGTGGTGGACTGGCCGGAGCAATGCCTGTTTCGTTGGCGGCTCAATTCGATTATACCATTCCTACCTGGAGAGAATACGCCAGAGCTGCACAGCCAATGGGTTTGAGTGAGCTACCAGCCTCTGTCAGGTTGGCACTGGAGCCCGGAATGGCCCTGGTTTCGAATACCTTTGGCTTTTTAGCAGAAGTCATGAGCATGAAGGAGATTGCCGGTCGCTCTATTGCCCTGCTCAATACGACTAACCTCTTTTTGAAACCCAGCGGACATCAAAAACAGCTGCCCTTTCATGTGATTAAGCGATCTCAGTCTAAGGAACGCAACCACGAGCTGGTTGGCATCAGCTGTATGGAAAGTGACCTGCTGGGCCATTATGAGGGCTCTTTGAGTATAGGAGATTTGGTGGCTTTCGAAAATGTGGGCGCCTATACCCAGTCTTATCGCCCTGATTTCATTTTCGGAGCCCCTGACATCATTGAGGTATAGATTTTAAAAATTATTGATATGGATGTTGAGCATGGCCCTGTATGGAACCATGTCTTCCCGCACATAGACCTTGTGTGCCACTGTATTTTGAATCTGTGCCGAAGTATAGCCCCAGTTGATACGCTGGCCAATGGCAAAATTTTGAACAAAGCGCATCAGATCTACATAAAAACCCGGCTGCCTCGTGTCAGGGTCTACTCCGGCATAATGAGCGTAGCCCGTACCCTCAATATAAGTATGCGCCATAAAACCCACATAACAGCCCTTATACCTCAGTAGATGACAGTAGTGGCCTGCTTGCCGTTCAGGTCTGAAGTTGGCGATATATCTGGCTAGTAGAGCAGCCTGTTTCCTGGGGTTGTAGTAGTCCTCCAATCCGGGATTCAGGAAATAAGACCCTGGGATTTCTGCAAAGCAATCCTGTACCAGCCGTAGAAGCTCGGGTTCGTTTTCATCGCATAAGGGGGCAATTACTGCATTGGTATGAAGCAGGGGTTTTATTTTCAGGCGTTTTACATTCACTCTGTACTCCTGGAGCATACTCAGGATAAAAAAGGGCCTTTGCAGGCTATTGAGCTTATAGTAGAGCTCAGGATCGTTGGCATCTACATTCACCTTAAGCACATCATACTGGTCTTTTTCAAGGACTTCTTTCAGGAGGGAAGCGTCAATTTTTGATGTTGAGAGACGACCGATTCTCAGGCCCAGCAGCTGGCTTTCATAAGTGGAAAGTGAAACAAGGCTATTCATACGCCTCAAGTATCAGGTAAGGGGGCATGCCAAGCTGATGGATACGGATATGCCCTACATATTTGCCGACAATCATAATACTTAGAAGAAGAATGGCACCGACTCCCGGCAGCAGATAGAGTATAAGGTGATTGAGCCAATCAGTTGCGATACCAAGGAAGGGTATAGCAAATCCCGTCAGGGCAACGATCATCAAAAGAATGGCAGGCCAGAGTACCCAGCTCAAAGGGTCTTTATTAAATACCATCAGCAGGTCGGTGAAGTGATTGAGTCGTTTTCTGAATGAATACCCGCTTTTTTTACCTGATGAATCAGGTTGATGGTCTACCTCTAACCGACCAACGAATCTTGGTGATAAGAGATGATTGGCCAGATGAATACTGCCGGATTTCTGTCCATAATGGTTGACTGCTTTTTTGAGCATGGCGCT
Organism: Roseivirga sp.; assembly: GCA_021404565.1. Lineage (GTDB taxonomy): Bacteria > Bacteroidota > Bacteroidia > Cytophagales > Cyclobacteriaceae > Roseivirga. The sequence goes on from JAAWWF010000032.1 coordinate 112,588, forward strand.
GAAAATTCGGAAGCTGGAAGAAATATTCCGGCCGTTAAGATGCCCCGATGGTCGCAACCAGAACAGGAGTCTCACCAGAACTGTCGCCAGGAGATAACGCCTGGAATGCTGTTTTTTTCGGGCTATTCCCAATACCATCGGGTATTGATTCTCATGATAAAACCGGATCATGTGGGGAATTTCGCTGGCCGGATATTGCAGGTCGTCATCAATGGTGATGATCACCTCACCTGCTGAACGATCTATGCCACAAAGTGTAGTCGCTGCCTGGCCAAAGTTGTTGCTAAGTCTGTAAATTTTCAGAAAGCTGTGCTTGGCTTTGAGCTGTTTTAACAGGGCCCAGGAGCCATCACTGCTACAATCATCTACCAATATGATTTCAAATTTACCGATAGGCTCTATGAAGAGCGCAATGTCGTGTATAAGTCTTTCCAGCATATTGACAGCGTTAAAAACCGGAACCACGATAGAGTATTTGATCCCGGACTCAGTCATAGGTGAGTTCTTTGAACAAGCCTGAAATGCCATAGGTTACCTGAGTATTTGCTGCATATACGGGCTCTTTAATCAGCATGCGGTGTAAGCTTTCAAGCCTGGCAAAATACACTTCAGGATAGATATGATGTTCTGTATGATAGTGCTTGTTATGTGGAAAGAAAAAGAACTTTTCTACCCGATTGAGCACCAGGCTTCGGGTTTGATACCCAACTGAATGAGGCAATCCGAAATGCTCAGAACATACCTGAAGCCTTACTACCAGTTGAAACCAGGTAACGTATGGGATGATCCAGAACAGAACATATTCCCACCAAAGATCAAAATAGACGAGGTTGCTAAAAAGCAGCAAATAATAACCTGTACGGAGAGCCTTGTAAAATGCATTCAGTACCGGAGCACTTATCGGGTTGATGGCTTTTGACTGCCTGCTCGACAATTTCTTAAAGGCATAGTAGAAAAAATGAATACCTGAAAGGTCAAGTAATAACATACCATACCACAAGGCCTTTTTTTGAGGAAATTGATACTCTTTGTATTGACTGAGAGGAGCCTCTGTATCTCGTTCAGTTTTTAAATACTTGTGATGTTTAGCATGAACACTTCTGTATTTACGCATGCTCAAAAAGAGAGGCCATGCCAGGAAAAGCTCCGAGACCCATCGATTGAACCAACGGTTTTTAAACAGGTTGTTGTGGCCTGCTTCATGCATGAGAAAACCAAGAGCCATCATCCGCCCGCTGATGACCGGAATACTGAGCAGATAGATTAGCCAACTGCCAGTATAAACAGACAGGCTGATGCAGCTTCCCACGATCAGCCAGTCACCCGCCACCGCAACAATGGAAGGCCAGTCATTTTTTCTCTCAAAACCTGAGAGATCGAGACAAATAAGTTTGCGGAGGTTTGAAAAATAGACATTAACCATAGCACCGAATACACAACAAGACAATAACAAGGAAATGAGAATAGGGCGGATTGTTGGAGATTTTTGATGAGCGATGGATATGAATTAGTGAGGATACACTTTGTGTAGATGAGCGCTGAATTTAGGGTACTGATAAGCGACCAAAAAGGGCTTTTGGACTTTGCCAGATCCATGAGGTGACGATTTCTTATCTAACTTCAAAAGATTGAAAAGTCTTTTGACAGCTCAAATCAGCCTGTTTTTCCCCTTAATCCTGATGTTGGTTTTACTAAAATGGAATTCATTAAGCTTCCCGCTCTTCGTTATCAGTACCTGATACTGGCCCTCTGCACATTGGCGGCCTTTGGTGGCTCACTGAGCAATGGCTATGCCCTGGATGATGAGAATGTAACCACCGCAGTAAATGCTCGCGTGTCTGAGGGCCTGGCCGGCATTCCTGCCATTCTCACCGGAGTGTACGATAAGGCTGGCTTTGATGGTAATGATGGCTACGGCTATCGTCCCTTGCCGATGATCAGCTTTGCCATTGAAAAGCAGATTTTCGGTTTCAATCCTCAGCTTAGCCATTTAGTCAACCTGCTTTTATACTTGAGTCTGCTCTGTGTGCTGTTGAATTGCTTACGCTTATTATTGCAGGCGTACCCTTCTTGGATTCCCTTTTTAACGGCACTTCTTTTTGCCCTTCACCCCCTGCATACCGAGGTAGTCGATAGCCTTAAAAACCGGGAAGAACTGCTCGTGTCGCTCTTTGGATTCCTGGCACTGCTTCAGTTTATCCGTTTTGCAGAAGAACCAGCAAAAAAAAGATTGGTGATAGGCTTTTCAATGATGGCCCTTGGAGCCTTGTGCAAAGCTACGCTTGCTCCCTTTATGCTGGCCATACCATTGCTTTTGTGGTTTTTTGATAAGCTCGCCTTAAAGAAGTCGGTTGTGCTTGCGATTGCCCTATCCTCCTTCACGGCCCTGGTCTATTTTTTACCGGTTCAGCTCATGTCTATCGACCTGGGCAGAGAAACTTACTTTTTTGAGAACCCGCTCAGTTTCTTACCAGCCATCGACCGTTTGCCAACAGCTTTCAACTCCTTCCTTATCTACCTTAAACTACAATTGTTCCCATATCCTCTTTTGTCATACTATGGCTATAACCAGATAGAAATTTTGAACTGGCAGAGTCCTCAGTTTTACCTGGCTTTGGCCTTGGTTACCGTTCTGATCATTTGCTTCTGTTATTCTGTAAAAAGAAATAAACTTTTTGCTATGGGGCTGATGCTCATGGTGCTCTTTATCTCTCCCTATCTCAACTTTCCCTTTGCTGTACCTGGTATGATTGCCGAGCGTTTTGCCTTCAATGCCATATTGGGGTTGGCTTTGATGTTTACCGGAATTATCCATCAAAACCCTTTTAAGGCTGCTGTCAGAACGGTCACCCCAAAGCTGAGGAATAGGCTGGTTCCCTTGCTCTTGCTTACGGTCATCACCTTTGTAGCGCTTGACATAAGACGGGCTCGCGAATGGGAAGACTTTTATACGCTTATGAAGGCCGATGCGCGCAGGGCCCCGGACTCTTTTAAACTGAACATGATGTACGGAGATGTGACCCAGGTAAAGCTAAATGGGGTTGCTGACACCAGATATAGGCAAGGCCTGATCGAAGAAGCTATCCGGGCCTACCAAAAGGCTATTTCGGTTTACCCCGACCATGCTGATGTGTATAACAACCTGGGGGTGGTATATACCCTCAAGTCAGACTTTTCGAGGGCAATACCTAACCTGCTGCAGGCAGTGGAGCGAGGACAGGATAAGGCAGAGACGTATTTCAATATTGGTGCCTGTTATGAGATGACAGGAAGAGTTTCGAAGGCAGTAACTTACTATCAAAGAGCACTGGCGAAAAACCCGGAGTATCTTCCTGCCAGAGAGCGCCTTCAGCTCTTAAGGCCCTCGTGGAAAACCAAATTAAGTAATTGATATCGTTTTTGGTTTATCAAGTCATAACAGGCATTCATACTGCCAGGACCTACGCTCGCTAAGTCGGCTTTCCGGTTTCCCCACACTTTGCAAAATTGTTCTCTTAAGATGTTGAAAAGGTGTAGCAAAGCCTGAATAAGCTCACGATCAGATATGGGCTGACATCCATTTTATTTACAGATATCCATGCCCTCAATTTACCTGCTATGCGGAAAGTACTGCTGACCTTTTTTGGTCTGTTGATCATTCAGGGATTGTTTGCTCAGTTACCTCTTACACAAGGTACCACTCAGGTGCATGATGGAGTGACGCAGACGAGCGCAAGATTCATCTGTAGTTTCGATTTTGGTCAGGTAGCCGTTGGCAGCTCAAAAGACCTGACATTCATCGTTACCAATAACTATAACAGTACCGATTATACCTGGCACCCAAGCACAATCGATGGTCCTTTTACATTTGTGACAGAGCCGACCGGAATCCTTAGCTCATCAGGAGGTACTACCTCTTTTACAGTTCGCTTCTCCCCTACCTCTACAAGTGGGAATACTGGTTTATCCAGAATTACCACCTACTTTCTGCAGCCTGTTATTTGGGAAATCAACTTTTCAGGCACTGGCGTTGGTTCCAATACAGCTCCTGCTATATCGGGCACTGCTCCTAACCAGGCTGTAAATGATAGTAATACACTTGGTCCATTTTCCGGAGTTTCGGTTACCGATGCAGACGGAGATAATGTTTCAGCCACAATTACCCTGGACGCTGCAGCAAAAGGGGTACTTACTGGCACAGGCCTTAGCGATGACGGAGGAGGCGTCTATTCCATTGCCAGCACCACTGTATCAGACCTGCAATCTAAGCTTCAGGCGCTTGTTTTTAATCCTACAGACAATCGTTCTGCTACTTCTGAAACCACTGCGTTCACCCTGGCAGTCAACGATGGTACCGATACCAGCTCGGATAATACTACCACGGTGGTTTCCAGTGCAGTCGCTCCTGTGGTTAGCAGTATCACTTTGTCTGGCAGCCCGACAGCCAATGCCACCAACATAGATTTTACCGTCACTTTT
>JAAWWF010000052.1 GCA_021404565.1 Roseivirga sp.
TTGTTGGTCTGTTCTGGTGTTGTGGTCTCCACTACAAACAATTCTCTCTCCCGGGTGTTTCCAGTGCAGCCTGCCTCCGAGTATTAGCACCCCTTCATTTGTCTGGCAGCCCGAGCAGCCAATGCCACCAGCATAGATTTTACCGTCACTTTTAGCGAAACAGTATCAGGTGTAGATAATACTGATTTCAGTCTTGATGTTTCCGGTGTTTCCGGCAGCATTGCCAATGTCTCCGGAAGTGGAAGTACCCGAACGGTAACGGTGAGCAGTCTTTCAGGAGTAGGCACCCTTCGGCTCGACCTGAATGCCAGTAGCACGGCCATCAGCGATGCCGGGGGTAAGGCCATCAATGGTGGTTTTACAGGAGGCATTGTACACAATGTGAGTGTAGTGACCTCTGCTGTGATTGTTGCTTCGGTTTATCTGGAAGGGGCCTATAATGGTTCGGACCTGAATACAAGTCTCAACAGCAGTATACCACTGACACAACCCTATGCCATCAATGGTCATAGTGGAGGTACAGCCACGGCCATTCCTGTCAATGCAGTAGACTGGGTATTGGTGGAGCTGAGAGAGGCAGGTTCGGCAGCCACAGCACTGGCAAGTACAAAAGTGGGCTCAGCGGCTGGTTTGCTTATGAGCGATGGTAGTATTAAGGCTACCGATGGAACAAGTAATCTGACGGTTTCGCTTTCCGGTAATAGTGGAGCCGATTTTTATGTAGTGATATACCATCGCAATCATCTGCCAATTATGTCGGCCAATGCCATCTCTCAGAGCAGTGGAGTTTATACCATTGATTTCACCAGTGTGGCAGCCAATACCCATCAGGGTACTACAGCCCTCAGCACACTGGCTTCAGGTAAGTTTGCTATGCCTGCCGGAGATGCAGACGGAGACGGAGATGTGGATGCTTCCGACCTGACTATCTGGCGTACTCAGAATGGGGTTGCTTTCATATACAATACTACCAATGGAGACTTTAATCTGGATGGCGCCATAAATGCGGTAGATCGCAATGGCTTTCAGAAGAAGAATGTGTCGAAATCAAGTCAGGTTCCGACTACTTAGGAGAAAGACATTAGATAGAAGACGATAGACTTAAGATAAAAGATGGCAGATTTAAAAAGACTGATTGAGAATGTAAAGCCTCATTAGACTGACCTGCGAACATACCGATCGGTCAGCCAACCTTACGCATATTATGGAAAGACATTTGATAGATCATTTACTGCTCGAACTAGATCAATCCAATCAGTCCTTTCAGCAACGGCTGAGGTCACAGTTCCCGGTACTTACTTCATATGATATCCGTCTTTGCACCTATCTCAGGGCCAACCTGAGCACCAAGGAAATCGCTACCATCCTGAACATTACTCCCGACAGTGTCAAAAAGGCAAAGCATCGATTAAGGAAAAAGATTAGTGCAAATCCATATAAACCAATTACAAGCAGCTTCTAAATAGTACAAATTGACCGACTTGGAATACTTGGACAATAGTTATTACTTCACTATCAATGAAGCGATTGCTAGTTCTGATTGGAGTGTTTTGTAGTCTGGTTTGTCAAGCACAAGAGGAAGTCGACAGTCTGAGAAATGTAATTGAAAATCTGTCGGGAGAGGATAGGATTCAAACACGTTTTGTGCTGGTAAATTGGCTTATTAATATCGATCCTGCTGAAGCAAAAAGTGAGGCAAATCGAATTCTCAGCGAATCAAATGAAATTGGGCATGAGCTTGGAAAGTCACAAGCGTATTTTGCCTTTGGAGTGACCTATAATGTACTCAATCAAATTGATTCGGCAATTTTTTTACTCGAAAAAGCGCGGGTAATCGCTAAGGATATTGATCATCAGCTTCAAATAAGTCGTACAGGTGTTGCCTTAGGGGCCGCATACCTGAAACGTTATCAGTTGAGTTTGGCAATGACTTCCCTACAGGAGGCCCTGGTGGCTTCAAAGGTTTTGGAAAATCGTTCTTTGGAAATGTCCTGCCTGATGAATATTGCGATTGTAAATACTTACCTCAAAGATGCCGAAAGTGCAGAAAGGAATTTGCAAAAAGCATTGGAGATTTCATCAGAGATGCGAATTCCCATAAGAACAGGTCAGATTTATGGTAATCTGGGAAACCTGGAATTTGATAGAGCCAATTATTCTTTGAGCTATGGATATTTTTTGAAGGCCCTGGAGAAATTTCAACAAGTAAATGCATCCCAAATGATTGCTGTTGTGTATACCCAAATGGGACGGGCAAGCAGCAAGCTGGAGCGTATGACAGACGCTCTTGGCTACTATGACGAGGCATACAAGATCAGGGATGAGGCTGGAGACAAACGAGGACTGATAAGTGTGCTGCGCTATAAAGCCCAGACTTTACTGGATTTGAGGAGATATGAAGACTGTGAGTCCTTAATCAAAAATGATATCGGGCAAAAAGCACTGGAGACTGATGATCCGTTTATCTTAATGGATATTGAGAATATCAACTATCAATTGGCCGAATACAGGCAAAATTATGGCCTGGCTCTCACACACTTTAAGCAATATCAAATCCATAAAGATACTGTGGACGCCAGAGAGCAGAGAGAAGCGGTCAAGCTTCAAAACGCTGAGTTTAACAATGCCCAGCTCAGCCTCGAACTTCAACAAGAACGCCAGCAAAAGGAAATAGCAGAGCTTAAACGATCCCGGCAACGACTCATTATCATTGTCCTGTTGCTCTTGATTGTTGCCAGCTCAATCGTTTACTTTATTAACAGAAGCCGACTGCAAAAACAGCTGATAATCAAGGAAAAAGATAAGGAATTACTGAATCAGCGTGTGGAAGATCAGGCATCCAGAATCAGCAAGTTTGAATCTGAAATTTCCAAACTGGAAGTTGAGTTTTCAGAATCTGCCGAGAACAAAGAGAAGCTGATTGAAATTTTAGACGGAGCCAAAACCGAAGGCAAAGACTGGGCTTATTTTACCATTCTTTTTGAAAAAATTTACCCCGGAGCCCTATCGTCATTTAAGCAATATAACCTGACGCTAAATGACCAGAGACTGGTGGCCCAGATCATACTTGGTCTTTCAACCAAGGAGATGTCATCTATCCTCAATATTACCCCTAAATCTGTCTCCAAAGCTAAGGGCCGTTTAAGTACAAAGTTGGGGCTTTCTGATACCCGGGATTTGGATCGGTTTATCCTGAATCAATTAGAAAATCACTCATAATACCATATAACGAACGTGGGGGACACTTGTCTCCGGCCAGGGGGACAGATGTCCCCTTCTTTATTTTGTCCTATTTCTCTGGCAGGCTTAATTCATCCATACTATCTGGAAATTACTAAGCCTGGTTTGATGAAAAATATACTCCTCAGCTCCCTCGTATTATCCCTGTTTTTCGCGAGCTCATTACATGCCCAAAATGCTAATGGGGCCATCGATGCACCGGGTGATATTGCTATTGTGGCCTATCATAATGATGATGGAGCTTCAGATCAGGATGATGGCTTCTCCTTCGTTTTGCTGGATAATGCACCTCCTGGTTCTTCCATTCTTTTTACGGATGACGAATGGAACGGAAGCGTCTTCGATACAGGTACCGGTGAAGGGGAGCTCATATGGATAAACAATACATCCAATACCTTAAGCGCAGGCACGGTAATCTCAATTACTTCCGCTGACCAGGACACTCCAACTATTACAGGTGGCGGTACTTTGGGTATAGTGCTCAATTCAACGGATGATGGTTTCGGGACTTCCAATTCCGATCACTTGTTTGCTGTTACCGGAAGAAGCCAATCAGATCCCGGTGTTTTCCTGGCCTATTTTGGCAGAGACACAGACATTAGTCTTAGTGGAACAGGATTAACCGATGGAACCACGGCCCTGGCGACCAACGCATCACCTTCTGAGGGGTACTATAGCGGTACTACAACCTTTAATGGTACGATAGGAGCGGCAGCCTCATTTATCAATGATATTTCAAACTGGACAGTGGGCGAATATACATTCCCAACTGCCGTTACCGGAGACTTGGCTGGTAGTGCATTCCCTGCTTTTGACGTTTCTGATATTTTTGATTTGGAAACGGCAAATGATGCTGACACCATAACTCAAACTGTGAATTCTGTCATGGCTACATTTTCAAATGGTAGCCCCGACTTGTTTACAGCTTCCAACTTTTATCCGCGAGTTGTAAACAACGGGTTGTTTCAAAACTCGGCTACTTCATCACTGGATATTTCCTTTTCAACAGCCATCAATCTGATTTCTCTGGCGGTGGTTGACGGATTTGTTGGGAGTTTTACGGTGGTTTTGACACCGTCAGGAGGGAGCAATTCTGCTGTTGAAGTTGATATCACTGGGTCGATTGCCTCGATTGCTGTATTGAACTGGACAGACGTATCGAGTCTTTCCATTACTAAGAAAGGGGGAGGCAACATGCAGCTGGTGGTGGATAACCTGATTTTTTCGGTACCCTCTTCCAACACCGCCCCCACAGCGAGTGCCTTTACGGCTTCAGATGGCCCCTTCGAAGATTTAGTATACACCTTTGCCACTTCAGACTTCAGCTATTCCGATAGCGACTCCGATCCTTTAGATCATTTGCTGATTGAATCAGTCCCGGCCTCAGGTACGCTGTATTTAGATGCTGACAACGGAGATGACTATGATGCAGGAGAGGAGGTGGGCATCAACTATCAAATTTCTAAAGCCAATCTGGATGCAGGAAACCTGCAGTACATTCAAAACGGCTCGACCAATACCAGTTTTCAGTTTGAAGTAAACGATGGTACCGATGATAGCGCTGGCAATTATGCGGCTACCCTGAATGTGGTGGCCAAACCAACTGTTACTCTATCTCAGACCAATTCAACTTTAAGCGAATCTGCTATAGGCACTACTGGTACGGTGACCGCAACCCTGTCCAATAGCTACGGAGCCACGGTAACAGTAAACCTGAGCACCAGTGGAGCGACTGTCACCTCCGACTTTACAATATCCTCAACCTCTATAGTGATCAGCTCAGGCGATACTGAGGGCGATGCTACCATCACCATAGTTGATGACAGTGATTTGGAAGACACTGAGACATTAACCGTAGAAATCAGCTCGGTGACCAACGGAACAGAGAGCGGTAGCCAAAGTAAAGACTTTACCATTACCAACAATGACTTTGCCCTGAGTCTGAAGGTGTTTCTTGAAGGTCCATTATCAGGCAGTTCAATGAGTACGGCCATCAATTCATCATTACCCACAAACCCTGGTACTGTTTATAGTGGTATCCTCAACGAGACCTCTTCGGGCGTTCCGTCTAGTGCAGTAGACTGGGTAGAAGTAGAATTAAGAACCGGGACGGGCTCAGGTGCTAAAGTGGGAACTAACAGGGCAGGAGTTCTGAAAAGTGATGGAACGATAGTGGATAAGGATGGCAATGATTTTACCATGAGTCAGACTGATGGTACTGGCTATTACATTGTGATTCACCATAGAAACCATCTTTCTGTAATGTCGGCCAGTGCAGTGAATCCGACCGCTGGTGTCTATACTCATGACTTTACCACTTCCCAGGCGGGCAATTACAATAATGGATCAGACGGTGCCATTCAGGTAGGGAGTGTCTTTGCCATGATAGCCGGAGATACTGATGATGATGGAGATGTTGACGGTACTGACCTTACCACCTGGAGGGCTCAGAATGGAGTTATGTTCAGCTATTCGAGTAATGGTAAGACGGACCTGAACCTGGATGGAGTAATCAATGCCGTAGACAGAAATGCCTATCAAAAGAAAAACGATTCAAAGTCCACTCAAGTACCTGGCAGTTGATCATGACGGTATTAGAACAACGCATAATAGATCATTTACTTTCAGAGCTACAAGCCTCAGGCCTCAGGTTTCAGGAAAGACTGAAGACTCAGTACCCGAAACTGACCGCATATGATATTAGACTATGTACCTATCTCAAGGCAAGTCTGTCTACCAAGGAAATAGCACTACTTCTGAATATTACCCCTGATAGTGTTAAAAAGGCCAAGCACAGGCTCAGAAAGAAGGTTGGCGCCCCGCCTGAAAAAGCCATTCAGGAGTACCTGCAGGCACAATATTTACTTTGAGGTTGATTTAACACTCAAATTTTTTTACTTCGGGTAGTGAGAAAAGCCCTCATCTTCCTGGTTTTTGTTATTCCCCGGTTCTCAGGAGCACAGGAATTCGAATTGACTACAACACAGCTTACCGTACAAGATGGCCTGGTAGGTGACAACGTGTATTGTGCTCATCAGGACACCGAAGGCTATATCTGGTTTGGAACGGAGACAGGGGTAAGTAAATACAATGGCCATGGATTTCAGAACTATCATCTGGTTGATGGACTAGGGGACAATGAGGTTTTTAGAATTGACGAAGATTCGCAGGGAAGAATTTGGTTTTCAGGCTTTAACGGACAATTAAGCTATTACCTCAACGGAAACTTTCACAACCCAGGGAATGATTCCACGCTGGCAAAGGTGAATTTAGAATCTCACTACACTAATTTTTTTGAGGATAGCCGTGGCACCATTTGGCTGACTACCCAGACAGAGGTGGTCTGTTTAACCCTGAAGGGGCAAGTCAAAGTGACAAACCTGATTGGGGGCACGGAGCAATATATTAATACATTTAAGGAGAAAAATGGTGAGGTATGGGGGTTTTCCGGAAGGAGAAAGGCGGAAATGAAATTTTGGTCTGAAGGAAAGTTTGTGGCCATTCCTTCGACCGTTTCGGAGGACCAATTTTTAGATACTTTCGATGAATATATAAGCAAGAACCCGGCTCACCTCACTCAGTTTGACTTTAAGGTATCCACTGACTACACCTTGAGATTGATCAACAATCCCGATTTCCAATTACCGAGAATTTCCAAGCTACACAGCTACAGAGATGATGAGCTTTGGGCATGTACCTATGCCGGTGCTGTCCTGGTTGATAGAGTGAAGGGAACAGCCAGAACATTTCTGTCAGAGTACATTGTCACCCATGTATTGGAAGACAGAGAAGGCTCTTATTGGATAACAACATTGGGTAGTGGGGTTATGTACGCCTCTTCATTGAACTATAAATCCATTTCCAGGTACAAAGATCAAAAAATTGGGGGGATCATGTCTCTTCAACAGGATAAGGGCAGGATAACCTTCGGTGGGGGTGGGGGGACATTCGGAAAAATCGAGGACGGAAAGGCTTTTGTTTATAAAAGCAAAGAACAAGGGCGCTTGCTTACCAAGGCCATTGCTACCGGATTTAAGCCAAACACATTCATATTGGCCATAGAGTCTCAACTGGTTGAGCGAAGTCACGCGAAAATACTCAGACGCGCACCCTTTGCCGCAAAGATGGTCCTGAAGTGGAATGGAAAGTACGTGATAGGAAACCGGGAAACCTTACTCATTGTAAACGAGAGGCAGCTGGATAAGCTATTCGATATGTCATTTTTCGAAGTAAGAGATGCCCGTGTCCTCGATGGTTTGAGTAGCCTGACGGAGTTTGTTCAAAAAGAGACAGGTTATATTATCGATATAGAGCCTTTTCAGGATGGTTTGCTGGTAGGTACAGCAGAAGGACTCTATTACCTCAGTAAATCCCTTGATTATCAAAAGATTTCCGAACACCCCCTGATGGATATCAGAATCAATGACATCGCGGTGCTGGGCGATACATATGTGCTCTCAACGCACGGGTCAGGCTTGTTACTCAAAGTTGCGGGAGAATGGGTTCAATTCACAGAAGAAGATCGATTGGCTTCCAACATTGTCAGGAAAACTGTTTTTCAGGACGATCATTTGCTTTGGGTTGCCACCAATGGGGGAGTCAGCCGACTAAAAATTGATGGAGACCAGGTTAGGGTAAATAGCCTGAACAGAAACAATGGGCTAAACAGCGAACAGGTTTTTGATATTGTTTTAGGAAACCAGGAGTTGATTTTGGGAACGGGTGAAGGAATCTCCATCGTGAGAAGCAGTGATTGGGAGGTAGAAGATATTCCGCCATTGCTTAATGTTTCAATGTATAGCGAAGACACAGAAGTAGCATTGAGCGATAACATCACTTTCGATTTTGGTTTTCCAAACCTGGAGATTCGTTATGATGGCATACACTATCGAAGTCACGATGAGCTGTTTTACGAATACCGTTTACTTGGGAGAAATACCAATTGGATTAAAACGGATCAGAGGTCGGTTAATTTTGGTGGCCTGAGACCGGGAGACTATACCTTTGAGGTGAGAGCCATAAGCGCTTTCGGCACCCCCAGTGAGCTAAGCACAATTCAATTTACGGTCAATGCTCCTTTCTGGTTGAGGTGGTGGTTTATTCTGGCCTTAGCCGCTATACTAACGCTCCTGGTCACGCTCGTAACCAATTCGTTTTATAAGAAAAAGAGGCTTAATGAACAGAAAGAGTTTGCCGTTAAACTGAGAATTGCAGAAGCGGAGCGAAAGGCATTACAATCCCAGCTGAACCCACATTTTATCTTCAACTCTCTCAACTCTGTACAGAGTATGGTGCTGAAAAAGGAACCACAGGCGGCCTATGATTTTCTGGAAAGGTTTAGCAAGCTGATCAGGAGGGTTTTGAAATTATCAGAACAATCTACCATTCCGTTGAGAGAAGAATTGGACACTCTCAAGATGTACGTGGAATTAGAAAACGAACGACTCAAAAGGAAGTTTGAATTTAATTTGAGCGTAGAAGATCAAGTTGATTTAGGACAGGAAGTACCAAGTTTAATGATCCAGCCCTATGTAGAAAATGCGATTTGGCATGGACTTATGCCTTTGGAAGGCAAGAGACCCGGTATTCTGGATATCAAGGTTTTTGGTAGAGGAGATGATCTTTTTATTGAAATTTTTGATAATGGTGTTGGCCGGCAAGCCTCAATAAGGGAAGGAGCATTAGGCACTAAAATAGCCAGGGGTTTGGTCGATAACTTCGCAGTTGATAGGTTTGGTCAGGTCAATATTGAAGATTTGAAAGACGGTGAATCTCCTCTTGGAACCAAAGTCACGCTTCATATTTCACTTTTAGAATCTACTTATGATAAAAGCCTTAATTATTGATGACGAAGAATCGGGATGTGAAGTGCTTGAAGAGCTGATTGCTTTAGAGCATAGAGACATTGAATTGATACCATCAGAGAACACGGTGCAGGGTGCTATAAGAGCAATCAATTCCCATGCTCCTGACCTGATCTTTCTGGATATTAAACTAAACGGGCGAAGTGGCTTCGATGTATTGGAAAGGACAGGCGTTGCTGAATATGAGGTAATTTTTGTTACAGCATACAGCGAATATGCACTGAAAGCGATCAAGGCTGCCGCGATAGATTATTTGCTCAAACCGGTTTCCAGGGCTGAGCTGAGGGAGGCCATCTCCCGGGCAAGGACCAGGATAGATGAAGGTATTGAGCAGACGGATAAGGCTCCACCGCTACGGCCTCCTCAGGCTCAGGTTGTGGATCACAGCCGCTCCGATAAACTGGCAATTCCCACAAACGAGGGATATGAGCTCCATTCAGCTTCTGACATTTTATATCTCGTGGCAGATCGCAATTACACAAAAGTCCACTTCGCGGATAAATCTACCCGACTTACTACCAAAACACTCGGGGCCTATGAAGCACAGCTTACCAATGCCGGTTTTATGAGAATCCACAGATCCTACATGATCAATCTGGATGAAATCAAACTCTACAGCCCAGGCAACGGAGGCTATGTAAAAATGTCTGATGGCAGAAGACTGGAGGTGAGCCGAAGAAAGAAAAAAGAGCTGATGTCCTTGATAAACCTCGAGAACGACCTTATGACCACTGGATAGATAAATCTGACACTTTGAATGCTCAGGGCGTTGCTTGAAATCCTGATTTTCCCTTTATGGAGATCCTGTGTTTTTTGATCATAAAGATTGCCTCTTTATGAATTGTCAGATCTGTTTTTTGCTACTCTTCACTTTTCTGTTTACCAGTGCCGCCTTTGCTCAGCGAGTGCCTACCTTAGGCACTACGGTCAATCTGGGCGATGCCTCTGGCGTGGTTGATGATGAAGCCTATTACCTCTCAGTCGATTATCTGGACGCAACCCATGTCATTGCCGCCTTTAAGCGAAAGGGCTCGAATTCGAGTTCAAGTGCCGTTGTTGCAGACATCTATGCTGTGGTAGGTCAAATTAATACCTCTACGGGTGCTATCACCTGGGGCACGGGCATGGATATAGTCACTGTAGACAACACCTATCCTCAAATAATAGGCTTGTCAGCCACTCAGGCAATTATTGCCTATGAATATAGTCCAGCCTCAGGTTCAGACTTTGGCAGAGCCAGTATACTTACCATTAGCGGCACCACGATACAGTCTGTAGGTAGTCCGGTACAATTCGGAGATTTTGAAATGACCAACATAACCGGAGTCGCTTTGGATGACTCAAAATTCGTGATTGTATATGCCGACAAGAGAGGAGAGAGCTCTTCCAGTAATTATGATGGAACAGCCGTAGTAGGCGTTGTATCCGGGTCAACACTATCATTTCAAACCTCCGGAGCTTACAATGAGTCAACATTCAGCACAACCTCAATTGGTTATCCTACCGTGAAAAAAGTTTCTTCTACGAGGATCCTGATTGGCTATGAAGACGGAGGTACTTCCGGAGACCCTGGTGAGGTGGTACTGGGAGATCTCAGTGGAAACTCCTTCTCCTTTGAAACTCCGGTTGAGGTGCACCCAGCTGTTTTTGGCTCTACCTCAGGAAGGGTCCCGGTAGGAGTTATTGACAATAGCACCTTCGTGGTGGGTTATACCGATGAAACAGTTTCCAACCCTAAAAAGGCATATGTCAAAGTAGGAACTATCAACACTGATAAATCTATTACCCTGTCTTCTGCCGTAGAGTATGAAGCTGCAACTGACTTCACAGGTACTTCCAATGCTTCCGCTATTAAAGAGGTGTATGATGCCTCTATTCAGGTTTTGAACGGAAATGAGTTTGGTGTGGTCTACACCGGAAATGTGTCTGGAGACAAAGGGTATTTAAGAATAGGAGAAAGAAGTGGAAACTCTGTGAACTTTGGAGACCGGGTCACCTATCACAGTGCCTTTCATACAGATGATAATGTCATCCTCTCAAATAGTAGCAATGCGTTTCATATCTTTTTTATAGATGAAACGAACTCTCCTTCGAGAGACCGGGTCAAGTACATTTATGCCACAGTTCCTGCTGCTGCACCAAGCGCTGCAACCGTTGAAGCAAAGGTCTTTTTAGAAGGAGCCTTCAATGGAACGGACCTCAACACCACCTTAAATGCCAGCATACCCTCGGCCCAGCCCTATACCGGCAGTACTTATAACAATCATGCCGGTTCGGAAAGCGCAGCCATCCCGGCCAATGCCGTAGATTGGGTGTTGGTAGAGCTGCGGGAGGCTGGTTCTGCTGCAGCCGCATTGAATTCAACAAAAGTGGGCTCAGCTGCCGGTTTTCTGATGAATGACGGGAGTATCAAAGCCACTGATGGCATCAGCAACCTCACTATTTCATTAAGTGGTAATACCGGTTCCGATTTTTTTGTGGTGATCTATCATCGAAATCACCTGCCCATAATGTCAGCGGCTGCCATATCAGAGAGTGGTGGTACCTATACCATCGATCTCACAAGCAGCTCGGCCAGCACCTACCAAACGACTTCAGCACTTGCTGCGCTATCAGGTGGAAAGTTCGGAATGCCGGCAGGAGATACGGATGGAGACGGAGATGTAGATGCCACTGACCTGAGCACCTGGCGCACAAACAATGGAGTCACCTTCAGCTATGGATCAAATGGTGCTGCTGACTTTAACCTGGATGGAGTTATTAATGCGGTGGACCGAAATGACTTTCAACAGAAGAATACCAGTAAAACCAGGCAAGTGCCTTCAAACTGAACGCTATGACCATTTTAGAAAGACAATTGATGGACCATTTGCTGCTGGAGTTACAGGCTTCGAATGATAATTTTCAGCGAATCCTAAAGACTCGCTATCCAGCACTTACGGTCTATGATATCAGACTGTCTACCTACTTAAAGGCTAACCTCTCCACCAAGGAAATCGCCACGCTGCTCAACATTACTCCCGATAGCGTGAAGAAGGCCAAACACAGACTTAGAAAGAAGCTGGACATCGACCCCGAAGAGTCTATTCCAGGCATGCTCTTAAGGCAGACAGGATAGAGGCAGATTTGCTTGGCCAGCATATTCCTGCGTAATTGGTAGCCATGAGAGCCGCCTTTGTCCTCTGTACTTTTCTGATTTCAGTTGGTCTTTCCGCCCAGGAATTTGAGCTCACTTCAGTCAACCTCACTGTTCAGGATGGCCTGGCTGGCGATATTGTCTATTGTGCCATGCAGGATGATAAAGGCTATATCTGGTTTGGCACTGAAACGGGAGTCAGCCGATACAACGGCAGAAGCTTCGAGAACTTTTATATGAGCGATGGATTGGCCGATAATGAGGTTTTCAGGATAGATCAAGACAGTCAGGGTCGTATTTGGTTCTCTGCCTACAATGGAAGACTCAGCTACTACCTGAATGGTCAATTCTTCAACCCGGATAATAATCAGAAGATGTCCGAGGTTGACCTTGAAACCTACTATCAAAACTTCTTTGAAAGTACAGATGGTACAATCTGGTTAAGTTCATCGAGCCGCGTAGCTGCAATTACTAAAACCGGTGAGATCAAAAGCTATATTAATTCATCAGGGGTAGATCGACCTTTAAATTTCAGAGAGGAAAAAGGAAGGATATATGGGGTAACCCACCGACTGATGGCTGAACTTCAATACGCTGACGAGCAAGGCCTGTTGGATGTGCAGCGAACTGTGAAATCGAATCATGATACGCTCACTTTTTATCTGAGCTACTTAAAAAATAAAGAGACTGTCCTTATCAAGGGACATAGTGATGCGCTTGATTATTATATCCAATACCTGTTTGCTAATGCTGAATTGCCAACAGGTCAAATCAGCAAACTGCATAAATACCAAACGAGCTCCTTTTGGGTGTGCTCTTATAATGGAGTCTATAATGCAAGGCCTGACAGGCATGAATTACAGCATTATCTGAAGGGGAAAAATGTGACCCATGTACTGCGAGACAGAGAAGGTGCTTATTGGTTCACTACATCGGGAGAAGGAGTTTTTTATACCCCGTCCCTTGAGAATGTGTCCTTTTCTTACTACGCTGGTGAGCAAGTCGGCAGTATCTCGGCATTGCTTCAAGACAGAGAAAAGACCTGGTTTGGAGGCGCCCATGGCAAGTTCGGATACTTCGAGGGAGATAAAATAGAAATGGGACTCGTTAACCAGGTGATAGCGAGGGCCAGGATACGGAAGATAATCAGCGGCAGAAAAGAAGGAGAGGTTCTTATATCCGCAGAAGAAATGTTGGTAAGAGCTGGCGGAACTGAACAGACAGACGTAGTGCGAAGGTCTTCGAAAACTTTTGCTTATTGGCAAGATAGTCTGATAGCTATAGGTACGGGGCGGGGTTTTAGTATCCTGCCGTTGCAATATTTCCATAGGCTGATGGATGATGTAACGGATGAAACCAATCGTAGTATAGATAAAGGGCCCTCTGCCCTCTGGTACCAGGCTACTCCCTATGCCATCATCGATATTGAAGCTTATCAGGATGGTCTTTTACTTTCCACTTCACGTGGCCTATACTCATTCAATAAAGATTTTGAATATAAGGAAGTGAGGAGTCATCCGGCCATGAGAGAAATCATTAATGACATTGTGGTTTTAAACGAAGAAGACTACTTGCTGGCGACACATGGCTTAGGCACTTTTTTATATCAGAATGGTCAATGGATCAATTTTTCGACTAAAAACGGTTTGACTTCTGACATTCACAGAAACGTTTTGGCACTTTCAGATACGGAATTCTGGGTTGCTACCAATACAGGACTAAACAAGGTTACCCTGGAGAATAATGAAATTATAACACGCAGAGTAACCAAAACTGATGGACTACTCAGCGAGGACGTTTCTGACGTGATAATCTATAATAACAAAATCTACGCGGCTACCAGCGAGGGCATCTCCATCATTGACCTGAATGCCCTGGAATCTCAGAAGGCGGGGCCTCTTATGAATATCAGAGGTTTAAGTGTTGAAGGAAAACCTGTTGTCCGGAGAGAGCCTGAGCTTAAGCATACCAGTAAAAATATTGAGCTGAACTTTGATGGGCTTCACTTTACCAGTCTCGATAGGGTCTCCTATCAATACAGATTGCTGGGACTCAACGAAACCTGGAGTCAAACTTCCCAGAATAGGGTCAACTTCGGTAGTCTGCTTCCGGGAGAATATACCTTTCAGGTGATGGCAGAAAGTGCATTTAATAGTCGGAGTGAGGTAGCAGAATTGTCTTTTGTCATTGCCGCCCCGATATGGAATCGATGGTGGTTCATTGTGTTGCTGGCAGCAGTTTTTGTGGCCCTCGTGGTTTTTGTGGCTGGCCAAATCATCAGAAAAAACAAGCGGAAGGCTCAAAGGGAGCTTGATTTTAGCTTGCGTATGGCTAAAGCAGAACGAAAAGCTCTGCAATCCCAGCTTAACCCTCATTTCATTTTTAACTCTCTCAATTCTATTCAGAAGGTGGTATTGAAAAAGAACCCCGAGGCTGCCTATAACTACCTGGAGAAGTTCAGCAGGTTGATCAGAAGAGTGCTGGAGTTTTCAGATATCTCCATGGTTTCGATAAAAGAGGAATTGGAAACACTACGGCTTTATATGGACCTGGAGAATCTCAGGTTGGGAGATAAATTCGATTATACCATTTCTGTTGGTGATGAGGTAGGGGCAGGTCAGCTCATTCCCAGTTTGATCATTCAGCCCTATGTGGAAAACTCAATCTGGCACGGAATTACCCCTCTCAAGGGGCGTAGGAGAGGGAAAATTGAAATAGCCGTGTTCCAGTCTGATGGAGGGTTATTCATTCATGTAAAAGACAATGGTGTAGGAAGAGTGACGGACGGAAAGGATAAGGGCATGGGCACTAAAATTGTCAATGAGCTCGTAAATAAGTTCAAAGGGGAGAAATCCGGGGAAGTAATCATTGAGGACCTGATCGAAGACGGCAAAGCAATGGGTACTAAAGTATCCATACATTTACTGAAGGAAGAAAAGATTTATGATACGAGCCTTAATTATTGATGACGAGGAATCGGGCTGGGAAGTACTTACCGAATTGATTCTCCTGAAACACCCTGAGATTTCGCTGCTTCCCGCAGCTGAAACTGTGGAAGACGCGGTGGCGAGCATAGACAAATACCAGCCCGAGTTGGTCTTTCTGGATATAAGGCTCGGGCAGGACAATGGTTTCGAGATACTTCAAAAAACCACCTTCAAAAATTTTCATGTAATCTTCGTTACCGCCTACAGCGAATATGCTCTGCAGGCGATTAAGGCCTCTGCACTGGACTACCTGCTGAAGCCTGTAAATATTGAAGAACTGCAAAAGGCGATAAATCGCTTCAAAAACATAAAATCCAGGATTGATCAGGAAGAAGCCTTCCAAACGGTAGCCCAAAAACTAGCTGAGGGCCTGCCAAAGGGAGAGAAGATTACGCTGCTTACAAATTCGGGGTACGAACTTGTGGCTGTTAAAGATATACTCTACCTAATTGCCGATCATAATTACTGTAAGGTCTATCTAAAGGATAAAACAGAAAAACTTGTCACCCGAACCCTGGGTTCATTTGTGGACCAGCTTGAAAAACAAGGGTTTTTGCGGATTCACAAATCTCATATCGTCAACCTGGATCAGGTGACTGTTTATATTCCCGGCAATGGAGGTCAGGTGAAAATGAGCAACGGACACCGACTGGAAGTAAGCCGGAGAAGGAAAAAAGAAGTGCTCGATCTGCTCAATGTAAGAACAGGTCACCCTGCCGATTAGAAGAAAACCATAACCATTCAGAGAGGTACTTTAACCCTTGATACCTGAGATTTTTCTAATCAGGAGCTAATCACTTTTTTCATGTCATGTCTTTAATTGACAACCATGAATAAGCTCCTTGCCTGCCTTTTTATCTCCCTTTGCTGTAACAGTGTTTTTGCGCAACTAACCCATGTTGAAGCCGTTGGTGTAACGGGACAAACTGTTAATCTGGACAATCCTCAGCAAATGGCCATCAGTCCGGATGGTAAGTTCATTTACGTTGTTGTACAAAACGGTACTGACGGTATCACCGTTTTTTCAAGGAATGCCAGTACTGGTAAGGTCACATACAGTTCAGAAGTAGCCAAAGGCTCTACTGGTGTTTTAATCAATACACCACGAGGTATTGCCATCAGTAAAGATGGAGGCTTTGTGTATGTATCTGGTGGTTCGGATGATGCGCTAAATGTATTCTCGCGAGATAAGACTACAGGGGTGCTCTCTATTGTTGAGACTTTTCAGGACGATGGTCAGACAGGAGGAACTATAAGCACTTTGGATGGTGCCTGGGGCGTATCTGTTTCACCGGACAATAAGCATGTTATTGTAATTGCCAATACAGGTGTACAATCAGGTTTTACGGTTTTTACACGTAACACGACTGATGGTACGCTGACCTTCCTGCAAGACTTCAGAGATGATAGCGCAAGCGGTACCATCACAAACCTGAATGGTCCACGTTGGTCAACATTCAGTCCTGATGGCGAGTTTGTATATGTCTCCGCTGCTACAAGCGATGCACTCAACATATTCTCCAGAGAAACCGATCCAAGCTCAGCAGATTTTGGAAAACTGACATTTGTTTCTGACGTGGTAAATAGTACAACGCTGGATTTTTTGGAAGAAATAGTGATCTCGGATGATAATGCATTCATCTACCTTGCCCCGAGGGCAGCCAACAGAGCTGTTTGGGCCAGTCGAAATACTTCCACCGGTGCGATTGGAACCTTGAATTTTATTGATGACTCTGACGCTGGAATTACATCATTGAATGGTTCGGAAGACTGGGTGCTTTCGACAGATAATAGCCTGGCGTTTTTAGCGGTAGCTTCAGCAGATATGCTTACCGTATTTGACAGAAACGCGGGTACAGGAGCCTTATCTTTTGCACAGGAGTTTATTGATGATGGTAGTTCAGTTGGATCCAGTTCCACGGATTTTGGTTTGAACAATAATGAAGATGTTGCCGTATCACCTGACGGAAAGCACCTTTATGCACTGGGCCAGTTCGATGATGTAGTCAGTCTTTTTTCTTTTGATACACCCTCAGCAGTTCCGGAAATCGACTTGCAGCAGAGCGGCTCAATTGCCAATGGAGGCTCTTTTGATTTTGGGACAGTCAGTCCTGGCACCAATTCAGATATGGTGTTTACCATTGCCAATACTGGTGCAACGGCTTTGTATGCCTACGATGTCCAGACATCAGGAGAGTTTTCCATTCAGACAGATATTGCATCTTCCACCGTAGCAGCCTCTGGTTCTACCACCTTTACCGTTCGGTTTTCACCCTCATCCAATGGGGCCAAAACGGCAGAGCTCCTTTTGATTAATACTGATGTCGATGAAGGTGCCTACACCATTACACTTAACGGAACTGGCGGAACAGTAGTCCCCACTTCAGCTACCGTAGCGGCAACCGTTTTTCTGGAGGGAGCCTACAACGGCACCAACCTCAATACCACCTTAAATGCCAGTATCCCCACCACACAAACTTACACCAACAACGGTCACGCATGGGCTGAAACAGCAGGTGCTGTACCGGCCAATGCGGTAGACTGGGTATTGGTTGAACTAAGAGAAGCCGGTTCGGCAGCAGCAGCACTGAATGCAACCAAAGTTGGGTCAGCGGCAGGCTTTCTGATGAATGACGGAACCATTAAGGCAACTGACGGTACCAGCAATCTTACGATTTCTTTATCTGGAAATACCGGCTCAGACTTCTTCGTAGTGATTTATCATCGAAACCATCTGCCCATTATGTCGGCCAATGCCATTTCAGAAAGCAGCAGTATCTATGCCATTGACTTTACCAGCGCATCTGCAAATACCCATCAGGGGACAACCGGTTTGGCGTCCCTTTCCGGGGCTAAGTTTGGAATGCTGGCTGGCGATGCTGATGGTGACGGAGATGTGGATGCTACTGATTTAACGACCTGGAGAGGTCAAAACGGAGGTCAGTTTAGCTATAATAGCACCAATGGTGACTTCAACCTCGATGGGGTGATCAATGCGGTAGATCGTAACAATTTTCAACAGAAAAATGCCACTAAAACCAGTCAGATTCCGACCACTTAGACAAAAGATAATAGACTTAAGAAAAGGTATAGACAAAAAAGGAACCCGGTTGCCAATATCTCGTAGCCCTTTGACTATTGAC
>JAAWWF010000033.1 GCA_021404565.1 Roseivirga sp.
AAGGGTAAAAGGGTTTAAAAAGAAGTGTATAATCTAGTTACGCAAAGAAAACCAAACCAATTAAGAGAAAATGCTCCAGGGTAAGGGTGACTAATGGTAAAGAAGTAAATGCGTACATCCCAGGTGAAGGTCAAAACCTTCAGCAGCCCCCAATGAAATTGATCAGAGGAGGAAGAGTAAAAGATCTTCCCGGTGTGAGATACCACATTATCAGAGGTGCATTAGATACCGCTGGAGTAAATGGTAGAACTCAACGCAGATCGAAATACGGTGCGAAGAGACCTAAAGTAAAAAAATAGAATTTTATAACTAATGAGAAAATCTAAACCAAAGAAGAGATATATTCTTCCGGACCCAAAGTTCAGTGACACTTTGGTAACGAAGTTCGTGAACTACCTGATGGTTGACGGGAAGAAGAGTATTGCCTACGGAATTTTCTATGATGCGATAGCATTGGTAGAAGAGCGTACGGGTGAGAATGGTCTTGAGACTTGGAAAAAAGCATTGAGTAACATCATGCCTTCAGTAGAAGTTAAGAGTCGAAGAGTGGGAGGAGCCACTTTCCAGGTGCCTATCGAAGTGCGTCCCGGTCGTAAAACTTCACTGGGAATCAAGTGGATGATCAGTTTTGCCAGAAAAAGAGGAGAGAAGACCATGATGGAGAGGCTTGCTGGTGAAATCATCGCTGGTTCGAAGGGAGAGGGAGCTGCTGTGAAGAAGAAGGACGATACCCACAGAATGGCTGATGCGAACAAAGCATTTTCACACTTTAGATTTTAATTCCTAGACTACAATGGCAAGAGATTTAAAATTTACGCGTAACATCGGTATTGCTGCTCACATTGATGCAGGTAAAACAACTACTACCGAGCGTGTACTGTACTATACTGGTGTTTCCCACAAAATTGGTGAGGTTCACGATGGTGCAGCTACCATGGACTGGATGGAGCAGGAGCAGGAAAGAGGTATTACTATTACTTCTGCTGCAACTACTGTATTCTGGCCATATAAAGGAGATGAGTACCATATCAATATTATTGATACTCCCGGTCACGTGGATTTTACCGTAGAGGTAAACCGCTCTCTGAGAGTATTGGATGGTTTGGTGTTCTTGTTTTCTGCTGTTGATGGTGTTGAGCCACAATCAGAAACTAACTGGAGACTTGCAGATAATTACAAGGTTGCCAGAATTGGTTTTGTAAACAAAATGGACCGTGCCGGTGCAGACTTTTTAATGGTTTGTGGTCAGGTAAAGGAAATGTTGGGTACAAAAGCAGTTCCATTGCAATTGCCTATTGGTGCTGAAGAGAATTTCAAAGGAGTGGTTGACTTGGTTGAAAACAAGGCGATCGTTTGGAATGAAGCCGATCAGGGAATGACTTTCGAAGAAGTGCCGATTCCTGAAGATATGCAGGATGAGGTGGATCAATACAGAGAAGGTCTGCTGGAAGCAATCGCTGAGTACGATGACACCTTGATGGAGAAATTCTTCGAGGATGCTGACTCAATTACCAAAGATGAAATCCTTGCTGCTTTGAGACAGGCTACTATCAACCTGGACTTCGTTCCAATGATGTGTGGTTCTGCTTTCAAAAACAAAGGTGTTCAAACACTGCTCGATTATGTGATGGAGCTTTTGCCTTCTCCTTTAGACAGAGATAGTATTGTAGGCACTGACCCTGATTCGGAAGAAGAAGTTTCAAGAAAACCTTCTCCTCAAGATCCGTTTGCAGCTTTGGCATTTAAGATTGCTACCGATCCATTCGTAGGTCGTCTTTGCTTTGTGAGATCTTACTCAGGTATGCTCGAGTCCGGCTCTTACGTTTTTAACACAAGAACTGGTAAGAAGGAAAGAATTTCAAGAATCTTCCAAATGCATGCCAACAAGCAAAACGCAATTCCAGAGCTTCACGCTGGGGATATTGCCGCTGTGGTAGGCTTTAAGGATATCAAAACAGGTGATACACTCTGTGATGAGAAGAACAAAATTGTTCTTGAATCTATGGACTTCCCTGATCCTGTAATCGGTTATGCCATTGAGCCTAAAACTCAGGCCGATGTTGATAAACTGGGGATGGCTATTGCCAAGCTGGTTGAAGAGGATCCTACATTGGTGGTTAACACTGATGAGGAGACTGGTCAGACCATCCTGAGAGGTATGGGTGAGCTTCACTTAGATATTATCATGGATCGTATGAGACGTGAGTTTAAAGTAGAAGTAAACCAGGGAGCACCACAGGTGGCTTACAAAGAAGCTGTTACTACTCTTGTTGATCATAAAGAGGTATACAAAAAGCAATCAGGTGGTAGAGGTAAGTTTGCCGATATCGTATTTGAATTGGGCCCAAAAGACGAAGATGTAGAGGCCAGAGGTCTGCAGTTTGAGAATAAGATTGTTGGTGGTGTGATTCCTAAAGAATTCATCCCTGCGATTGAGAAAGGTTTCAAAACAGCTATGGACAATGGACCACTCGCAGGCTATCCTGTAGAGGACATGAAGGTGAAACTTTATCATGGTTCATTCCATGACGTGGATTCAGATTCTCTGTCTTTCGAACTGGCTGCAAGAATGGGCTTCAGAGAAGCTGCTAAAAAGGCTGGTCCGAAACTGATGGAGCCAATCATGTCTGTGGATGTGGTAACTCCTGACGAATATACTGGGTCAATCACAGGTGATCTGAACAGAAGAAGAGGTATGATGAAAGGCATGGATACTAAAGGTAACTCTAGTGTTGTGAAGGCCGATGTGCCACTTTCTGAACTGTTTGGTTACGTTACTGATTTGAGAACAATGTCTTCAGGTAGAGCTACTGCCAGTTTGACTTTCTCACACTATGACGTGGTGCCGAAAAACATCGCTGAAGAAGTGATCAAAAAATCAAAAGGAGAATAAGCTGTAAATTCATAAGATAATGACACAGAAGATCAGAATTAAATTGAAGTCATACGATCACAACCTGGTGGATAAGTCATCAGAGAAAATCGTAAGAGCTGTGAAAACGACTGGAGCTATTGTTAGTGGTCCTATTCCATTGCCAACAGTAAAGGAGAAATTTACAGTACTGAGATCTCCACACGTGAATAAGAAATCACGTGAGCAATTTCAGCTTTGCACCTACAAGCGTTTGGTAGATATTTACTCTAGCAGCGCCAAGACTGTAGATGCACTGATGAAGCTTGAATTGCCAAGTGGAGTAGATGTAGAAATCAAGGTATAACAATACCTAAGCTATAATGGGAAGCCCTGACGGAAACGTCAGGGCTTTTTTGTTTTTAATCTCACAAACACGAGTACCTTTTGCTCGTTTAAGGTACTAATCAGAGATGTCGATTATTTCCAGGGTTTCCATAGTACTGCTTTTGGTTTTGGCAGGAGCTAAGCTTACCGCTCAGGAGCGAAGCACGGCAGGTACCGACTTCTGGTTCGGCTTTATGCAGAATCTGGATGGCTCATTGGAGTCGTCTCTGGAGATATTCATTACTGCAGCACAACCTGCCAACGGCACCATTGCAGTACCCGGGCAGGGTCTGATCAATTTTCAGGTATTACCGGGAGAGACATTCAAATACGAGGTAGCCTCTGAAAGGAATAACCCTTATGCCGCTTCAGGTTCAGAGCGAATCGAAAACAAAGGAATCCATATCACGGCTGATGCAGATGTGAGTGTGTTCGCATTCAATCGTAGGTTTCGTAGTGCCGATGCTTCTATTATTCTCCCCACTCCGGCTCTCGGTTCCCAATACTACGTGGCTTCCTATTTTGAGCATGCACCTTCAAACGATATCTATGGTGACCGATTTTCAGACTCTGAGCTACTGGTTGTGGGGGTGGAAGACAATACTCGAATCAGGATCAAACCTACTGTCAGAACCCTCGGTGGTAGACAAGCAGGACGATTTTTTGAGATCACCTTAGATCAGGGTGAGGTTTATCAGGTCAAAGCCCAGGGAGATCTTTCTGGTACTCTGATAGAAACTGTCGCAGCGCAGGATGAGTGTAATGGACAAAAGTTTGCGGTTTTTGGTGGTAACCAGTGGACGAGGGTCAGCGATGATACTTGTTATAATGCTGCGACCTCCGAGTTCGGGCAGATTGGCGGAGCCTTTGCCGGAGATCATCTGTTTGAGCAGATGCTTCCTGTGACTACCTGGGGGCGCGACTTTACTGTATTGCCCTTTGAAACCCGGGATGGGGGTTACTTGGTACGCATGACTGCTTCACGACCCAATACAGTCATTACGGTGAATGGCTCAGAGGAGGTGGTGCTCGCGGAGCCTGGAGACTTTGAAACTATTAACACCAACGAGCCGCTTGGGCTTAGCGCTAATTTCCCCATTCAGGTAGCACAATTCAGTAAAAGCCTGAGCTGCGATTTGCCCTTTGATGAATTTGGTCCGGGAGACCCTTTTATGCTAATGGTGAGTCCCAACGAGCAGACCTTCAGACAGATCACCTTCAATGCCCTGGCTTCCGATGTGATAGATAGGTATTTTCTCAATGTGATTACTCCGACAGAGGAAGTAGGCGGGGTTTTACTCAATGGCAATTCAGTGTCTTCAGAGTTCAGCCCTTTCGTGCCTAATCCGGATATCTCCGTGGCCGTCATCGAGGTGGTTAAGGGGCAAGACATTACGCTTACCAGTAGTGACGAACGTGGTTTTATCGCGTATGTTTATGGATTTGGTCCTATCGAATCTTTCGGCTATGTCGCGGGTTCAGGCCTCAGTAATATAGACCTGCAGATTATCGCCAACGACCTGGCCATCGGTGAGGTAGCACCATTTGCCTGCGTAGATAGTCCGCTTGAGTTCTTTGCCGACTTTAATGAGGAGAATAGCAGGCTTACTCAATTTGATAACTTTCAATGGGATTTTGGAGACGGCACCACCGCTACAGGAAAGGATAATTTCCATACCTATGGCCGGACAGGTACCTACAATGTCAGTCTCTATGCTTCAGGTGGCCAAGGTGACTGCTTTATTGAAAAAACTGTAACTAAGGAGATCCAGGTGACAGAGGTAGTGCTGAATGACATTCTCGGAGAAACTTCGATTTGTCTGAATGTAGACTCCTTCGATTATACCGTAGATGGAGATCTGGGGAATGCTTTCCAGTGGGAGGTACAGGGTGGAATGATTATAGGAGACAATGATAATAGTGTTGTGACCATCGATTGGGATCCCTCGGCTCCGGTACATACGGTATCTGTTACTGCTACGAATGCACCAGGTTGTACAAAGTCGGCTGCACTCAGTGTGTTTATGAACAGCGCTGAACCGTTGGATCGTGCTATTGTCTTTGAAGACGTACTTTGTCATGGTACCGGCACCGGTCTTGCCAGGATCAATATCACCGGGGGTACCGCCCCATATACCGTTTCCTGGAATGGAGGTGATGCGCCAGCCAATGTCCAGAATACCGGTCTTGCCAAAGGAAGTTATGGGGTGCAGGTGAGCGATGCCAATGGAAAGTGAAACCACCAGCGCCTGCATGAATGAGCCCACAGCCTCTGCCTATCTTGAAGTAAGCGGAGGAGTCAGCCCATATACCTATATCTGGAATCCAGCCACGGGAGTCGGTGATTATGAGGTGACAGAATTGACTCCTGGTGATTATGTGGTTACCGTCATTGATGCCAATAATTGCGAACTGTCTCTTAATCTTCAGATTACCGGCCACAAGCCACGCGTGACACTACCGAATTCCTTTACCCCAAACGGAGATAATATGAATGACTCCTTTTCTCCCATTTTCGAATGCTTTGAGGCGCTTAGCTATAATATGAAGGTGTTTAATCGCTGGGGTACACTCATCTTTAATACCGATAACGTGCTTCAGCCCTGGGATGGTACCTATAACGGGCATTCTGTAGAGTCGGGGGCCTACAGCTTCAAAGCCGTATATAGTGGTGTCTTAAATGATAAGCCCTTTCAGGAAGTACTGAACGGGGCGGTAAGGTTGATGAGGTAGTAGTTCTGAAGGGTATTGCAAGTGGTCAGGTTTCAAAGTGAACGGTAAAAGAGAGATATACAGTACTGATATCTCGGCATGTGAATAAAAAGTCACGAAAGCAATCTCAGCTTTGCACTTACAAGCGCCAGGTGGATATCTACTCTAGCAGTCCTGAAGCTGTAGATTCACCGATGAAGCTTGAGTTGCCCGGTGGAGTGGGTGTAGAAATCAAGGTATAGTAGGACTTGGATATAGATTAGAAACCCTGATGTAAAAGTGTCACGGTTTTTTTATGTCTTAACTTATAATCACCTGATTGCTATTTCAGGTTGATTGAGTAAAGTCTCAATGAATGGCCCTTTAAGGGTTGTTAATTGATTTAAATCGCTTTTTTGTTATATTTTAAATATATATTAAATTACTTTGATAATTAATTTTTAATTAAATCTATAAATCAATGAAAAAAAGTGTCTTCAGTATTTTAATCTTTACACTTCTTAATACTAGTATTTTGTTTGCGCAAAGTTTTGGTAATCAGAGTTGTACAGCAGGAGGAGAAATGTGGGTTTGTGGCAGTAGTCAACAAAATCAAGCTCATGTGGATTTTGATAACAACTGTAGTGGCTACGATTATGATGCCTGTACAGTAGTCAGAACTATTATTGATGTATGTTCTCCAAATATGCAGGAATCTCGAATTATTGAACCTGGACCTAATCCTGAAGAATGCTCATTGCTAAACCCAGAGTTCTGATAGCCAAATGACCAATAAAATATTCAAGCCCTTGTTTTTATTTGGGTTTGGTCTTTTGTTCTTGCTAAGTGCTTGCTCGCAAAAGAAAAGATCTGCTTTAGAGGTGGTGAAAACTGATATATTGAGCATTGAACTACCTTCATATACTTCTGCTAATTTGATTCAGCCCATATTGTGGAAAAATGAGGGGGGGGGAGTGGTTGGCCGCTTATAACTACTTAGATCATAGTATATCAATCATCAACTTTTCTGACAGAAAGTATTTTAAACAAGTAAAACTACAAGGAGCCGGGCCAGATTTTGTTGACGGTGTTAGAGGAATCGCTTATTACAGGGAGGGTAACTTTATACTAGCTGGCTTAAAATATATAACCATAATCAATTTTGACGGGAAGGTTCTGGGTCGATTGAGACTCAATGATTCAAGTTCAGTTTTGGAAGGTTTTGATTTCTCTCGTGGGCGCCTGGAGGTTAATAGGTATTCAGGATTGCAGTACGATGCAATTAGCGGGCAGGTGTTATTGAGTGCTGTTCAAAGAGGGGCGGATGGTCGTTTTGTACGATATATTGCTGCAGTTAATTTGGCTAATAATAAAATTGATTTGATTAAGGTACCTAGATTTGTGTCTAGAGATAAGGGAGAGAGTTTCGGTAATATAAGTGGTTTTAGTTTCAGGAGGTTGAATACTGGGTTTGTCATTAATCCACGTTATTCTTCAGAGGTGGTACTTATTGGCCAAGGTGAACCAGGTACCGTATATATAAACTCATCTATCACCTCAAATAAGGCTGTTGCCTACAATTTAAATAGTGATAAATATCAAAGCATTATAGATCATCATAATCAATCAGTTGAGTTTTACCCAATCTTTCAAAACTATGATCAGTCTTATTTTTTTCGAATCCACAAAGGACCTATCGGTAAACCTGCTGAGAAGGAGCCATTCTATCTAATTATTGTTAATGAGGATTTTACGGTTCGTGAGGAAATGGTTTTTCCAGAGGGATACTATATTTCACCAATCGTATCAAAAGAGGGTGTTATGTTCATGGCTTTCAATAAGCATGATGATGTATTGGAGCTAGTCAGGTATCGGTTTTAGGGGTCTATGGAAAGGGGGCTTTTATTTTTCTCTCTTCTAATAGCTGTTTTTGGTTGTAGCTCAAACTCTGAAGTGGGTTTGGGTATTATTCATTTTGAAGACACCTTTTCTCAAAGACTACAGTTTTACAGTAACCCCGATACACTTACTGAACCAGTCTTCCATGTGGATATACACTATGAGGATACTGTGAAAAGCATACGTACTTCGTTAATAGCAGAAAGTGATACATTGGAGTTTTATCCTTTGTATATGAGAAGTCATAGTAGCCTACTTATACTACAGGTTATGGAGCAGCGAGGTAATTGGTACAGAGTGTGTACCGATGATATCTATAAAATTACGCACTGGGTCTACCTAGAAGGAGAGGTGTTAGAAAGTTGGCGAGAGTTTTTGCCCACAGTCAGTACGGTAAGCCCGGCTGTTCGTACAAATCGATTGCGAAGAAACCCAACAGATAAGGCGCAAGAGTATAATGTTAATACTGAAATGCTCTGTTTAAGAGTGGTGCACGTGAATGGAGATTGGTTGAAAGTCCGAAATGACCCTGACTATTGTAGTGCCAAATTTATTATTGAAGAAGAATTTGAAGGGTTTCTTCGTTGGAGAGAAGGAGAGGATGTACTTATATTTTTTACTCCTTAATGTGAACCAGTGTGATGCTAACATTATTGACTGACAATGTATAGAAGTCTGCTGGTTCTTATTTTATCTCTCTGGCTATTTTCTTGCAAATAATCAAGGCCAAATGTAGGCCTAGGGCTTATCCATATCGAAATTGATTTTACAACCCTCTTAGAGTTTTATGATAAGCCCGATGATTCCTTAGAACCCGTATTTTTTGCTAACCTTAATTTATGGGAAGATAGTGTAGTGATCAAGACTTCTCTAAAAAAGATGATGTATTGAAGTTTAATCCCTTGTGCCTGGGGAGTAGTCGTAGTATGTAGTGCTGCAAGTGTCAGAAGAGAGGGAGGGCTGGTAAAGAGTCTTGATAGATGATAACAGTTATATTCAACATTGGCCCAGGTCTGATGATTTTAAAATAGAGCCCTGGTTCGACTTTTTAAAATCAGTGAAGCAGGTAAAGCCTCACAGGGTAGATCAAAATCATTTGAGAAAAGCTCCGCGTAGTGGAGCCATATTAACTGTGCCTTTTCGAATTACTTGCTTTAGTATCATGAATATCAATGGTGATTGGATAAGGGTGGAAAATAATCCTGTGCCAGGCATTAGTAATTAATCCTGTGCCGGTTTTCTTCGCTGGAAAAAGAACGGTCGTTTATTAATAGTTTCTCCTTGTAATTAGACTCGCGGTCTTCCGATTTTGAACTCTTGGAAAGTGTTTTGATCAGCCTGAATGCCCTGAAAACCCCTTGATTATGCCTCTGGGCGATGTGGATAAAAAGGTTGCGAAAATATCCGCCTATTTTTTATACCCACCCTTGTCCTGAAATATTAATTTCCTATCTTTGCAGTCCGTTTGACGGGAGCACTCTGTTTTGGGTGTTCTAAACTAATAATTAAGATGTCTGGAATAATCGGGAAAAAAATCGGAATGACTAGCATTTACAGTGCCGATGGACGTAGTGTCGCATGCACGGTGATAGAGGCTGGTCCTTGCGTGGTAACGCAAGTGAAAAATGAGGAGACAGACGGATACACAGCAGTACAACTTGGATACGGAGAGCGTAAGGAGAAAAATACTCCAGGCGCATTGAAAGGTCACTTTGCTAAGGCAAGTACCACTCCTAAAAAAGAGGTTGTTGAGTTTCGAGATTTCCGCGAAGAATTTGAAGGTCAGGTTCAGCTTGGTAATGAGGTGAAAGTGGGCGATGTGTTTGCAGAGGGTGACTTTGTAGATGCTATCGGTACTTCAAAAGGAAAAGGTTTCCAAGGAGTTGTGAAACGCCACGGTTTTGGTGGTGTTGGACAAGCAACTCATGGTCAGCACAACAGATTGAGAGCCCCTGGTTCTATTGGTGGAGCATCATACCCTGCGAGAGTATTCAAAGGTATGAGAATGGCCGGTAGAATGGGTGGAGATCGTGTCAAGGTGTTGAACCTTGAAGTGCTTAAGGTAGTGCCTGAAGAGAATCTGATCGTAGTCAGTGGTTCTGTACCAGGTCCTAAGAATTCAATCGTAGTCCTAGAGAAATAAGAAGATGGAGATTGCAGTATTAAAAAATAGTGGAGAAGACACCGGAAGGAAAGTGAACCTGTCCGATGATATCTTCGGTATTGAGCCAAACGATCACGCCATCTATCTGGATGTGAAGCAATTTCTGGCCAACCAAAGACAAGGTACACACAAGTCTAAGGAGAGAGCTGAAATTGTAGGTTCTACGAGAAAGATTAAGAAACAAAAGGGAACTGGTACAGCTCGTGCGGGTAGTATCAAGTCTCCTATTTTCAGAGGAGGGGGTCGAGTATTCGGTCCGCGTCCGAGAAATTATAGCTTCAAGTTGAATAAGAAGCTGAAAGTGCTGGCCAGAAAATCTGCTTTTGCTTATAAGGCGCAGGATAATGGTTTGGTAGTGCTGGAAGACTTCTCTTTCGATGCGCCAAAGACTAAGGAGTATATCAGCCTGTTGAACAACCTCGAATTAGGAGGGAAGAAAACATTGGTAGTGGTGGGCGAAAACGACAGAAACATTGTGTTGTCTGGGCGTAACCTGCAGAACTCTAAGGTAGTAACGGCTGACACGATCAGTACTTATGATCTGTTGAATGCTGAGAGTGTGGTGTTGAGTGAGAGCTCAGTTGAAAAAATTGAAAACTTATTGAAGTAACGGAAATGAGTGTATTAAAGAAACCATTAGTTACAGAGAAAGTCTCAGCCTTGAATGAGAAGGGTAAGTACGGCTTTGTGGTAGATAAAAATGCCAACAAGGTTGAGATCAAGAAGGCTGTTGAGGATATGTATGGTGTTACCGTAGAGGATGTAAATACCATGACTTATCAGGGTAAGGCCAAATCAAGGTATACTTCTGCCAGGATTGTAAAAGGTCGTGCCGCATCATTTAAGAAGGCAATTGTAACTGTTGCTGAAGGTGATATCATTGATTTTTACAGCAGCATTTAATTGATAGAAAATGGGCGTTAAGAAACTTAGACCAATGACTCCGGGAACCAGGCAGCGAATCGCTCCTGACTTTGCTGATGTAACCGTCAAGAAAAGTAACCCAGAGAAATCCCTGACAGCTGTATCAAAGCGTTCAGGCGGTCGTAACAATACTGGAAAAATGACTATGCGCTACTTAGGTGGTGGTCATAAGAAGAAAATAAGGGTTGTCGATTTCAAAAGAGAGAAATACGATGTACCTGCAACAGTGAAATCTGTAGAGTATGATCCGACCAGATCGGCTCGTATCGCACTGTTGTTCTATGCCGATGGTGAAAAAAGATATATCATCGCGCCAAATGGCTTGCAGGTCGGACAGACCGTTATTTCGGGAGAGAATGTAGCTCCTGAAGTAGGTAATGCATTGCCAATGTCCAAAATTCCTTTGGGTACAATAATTCACAACATAGAGCTTAAGCCTGGTAAAGGTGGAGCTATGGCAAGAAGTGCCGGATCTTATGCGCAGCTAGTGGCGAGAGAAGGTAAATACGCCACGTTGAAATTGCCTTCAGGAGAAATGAGGAATGTGCTGGTTGTATGTCTTGCAACTGTTGGTTCTGTTGGTAACGCTGAGCATATGAATGTGAATCTCGGTAAAGCCGGTAGAAACAGATGGTTGGGCAGAAGACCAAGAGTAAGAGGAGTAGTTATGAACCCGGTTGATCACCCAATGGGCGGTGGTGAAGGTAAATCTTCAGGAGGTCACCCAAGATCGAGAAACGGTTTATATGCAAAAGGTCAGAAGACCAGAACTCCGAAGAAATATTCGAACAACTTGATCATTGGTAAAAAGAATAAGAAATAAGACATGGCACGTTCGTTAAAAAAAGGACCTTATATAGATTTCCGTTTGTCTAAAAAAGTAGACGCGATGGAAGAGTCTGGTAAGAAGTCTGTCATCAGGACTTGGTCCAGAAGATCAATGATTGCACCTGATTTCATTGGACACACTTTCGCTGTTCATAATGGAAATAAATTCATTCCTGTATTTGTAACGGAAAACATGGTAGGACATAAATTCGGTGAATTTGCTCCGACCAGAAATTTCCGTGGACACATTGCAAAAAAAGATAGAAGGAGATAATGGAAGCTGTAGCAAAACTCAAAAATGTGCCTACTGCTCCTCGTAAGATGAGGATGGTAGCTGACATGATCAGAGGTGAAAGAGTAAACAGAGCTCTCAATGTTTTGAAGTTTGAGCCTAAAGAAGGCGCTGCAAGACTGGAGAAACTGTTGCTTTCAGCAATCTCTAACTGGCAAGCCAAAAACGAAGATGAAAGACTGGAAGATGCAGATCTTTTCGTCAAAGAAATTTTCGTAGATGGTGGGCGTGTGTTGAAGAGACTCAGACCTGCACCACAGGGGAGGGCTCACAGGATCAGAAAAAGATCAAATCACGTGACTTTAATCGTTGATTCACACAATCAACCAGAAGTTACCGCTGAAGATAATGAAGTAGTAAATAACGAAACTGAAAATTAGGAAATGGGACAGAAAGTAAACCCCGTTGGTTTCAGACTAGGCATCGTTAGAGGTTGGGATTCTAACTGGTACGGTGGCAAAGACTTTTCTGCTAAACTGGTGGAAGATCAGGAGATCAGA
This sequence comes from Roseivirga sp., assembly GCA_021404565.1. Lineage (GTDB taxonomy): Bacteria > Bacteroidota > Bacteroidia > Cytophagales > Cyclobacteriaceae > Roseivirga. The sequence continues at coordinate 12,537 of JAAWWF010000033.1, forward strand.
AAGTACGTGCACGCTCGTATCCCTAAAGGAGGTATTTCAAAAATTATCATTGAAAGAACTCTGAAGAGAATCACCATTACTGTTCATACGGCCCGTCCGGGAGTAGTTATTGGTAAAGGCGGACAAGAGGTTGACCGTATCAAAGAAGAGTTGAAGAAACTGACCGGCAAAGACGTTCAGATCAACATCTTCGAGATCAAAAGACCTGAGCTTGACGCTAAATTGGTAGGTGAGTCAGTTGCACAACAGCTTGCAGCTCGTATCTCTTACAGAAGAGCAATGAAGCAGGCAATTGCCAGTGCTATTCGTGTAGGAGCTCAAGGTATCAAAATCAAATGTGCCGGCCGTTTGGGTGGTGCTGAGATGGCAAGGACTGAGATGTACAAAGAAGGTAGAATTCCTTTGCATACATTGAGAGCCGACATCGATTATGCTATCTCTGAAGCAGATACGATTTATGGTAAAATCGGAATCAAGGTTTGGATTTTCAAGGGCGAGGTATTTGGTAAAAGAGATCTTTCTCCAAATGTCGGTTTAGGTGGACAAAACGAGCGTGGAGGTGGAGGTCGTAGACCAAACAGATCAAACGCTGGTGGTGGTAGACCAAATAGAAGAAAGTAATAGCCCTTTAAAGAAGAATTAAGATGTTACAGCCTAAAAGAACCAAGTTTAGAAAAATGCAAAAGGGAAGAGTTAAGGGGATCGCTCAGCGCGGTCACAACCTTGACTTCGGAACTTTCGGTATAAAATCTTTGGAGCCAGGTTGGATTACAAGTCGCCAGATTGAGGCAGCTCGTATCGCAATGACCAGGGCTATGAAAAGAGAAGGTCAGGTTTGGATCAGGATTTTCCCGGACAAACCTGTAACAAAGAAGCCTGCTGAAGTAAGAATGGGTAAAGGTAAGGGAGCTCCAGATTACTGGGTAGCTGTGATCAAGCCAGGTACTATTCTTTTCGAATCAGCTGGTGTGAATATAGAATTGGCAAAAGAAGCCTTGAGACTTGCAGCTCAGAAGCTTCCAGTTTCAACAAAATTTGTAGTACGCAGAGACTACGTGGCATAAGATGACAAATTCAGATATCAGAGCACTCTCTATCGAGGAACTCGAAGAGAAACTCAGAGGAGAAACAGATGGTCTTGGCAAATTGAAATTTGCTCAGGCAATCTCACCAATTGAAAACCCAATGAAAATCAGGGATTCAAGAAGGATGATTGCCAGGTTGAAGACTGAGTTGAGAGCCAAACAACTTGCAAAGTAAAGAACGCATGGAGACCAGAAATCTTAGAAAAGAAAGAGTCGGGATCGTGACCAGCAACAAAATGGATAAAACCATCACTGTAGCTGTTGAGCGAAGAGAGAAGCACCCGATTTATGGAAAGTTTGTTAATAAGACTACCAAATTTTCGGCTCATGACGAAAAGAATGATGTCGGTATCGGTGATACTGTACGCATCATGGAGACTCGTCCGCTGAGTAAGAATAAGCGTTGGAGATTAGTTGAAATCATAGAAAGAGCTAAGTAATCATGATCAGGCAAGAATCAAGACTGAATGTTGCAGATAACAGTGGTGCTAAAGAAGTGCTTTGTATTCGCGTATTGGGCGGTACAAAGAAGAAGTACGCCTCTGTTGGTGATAAGATAGTGGTCTCTGTGAAAGCGGCCCATTCTTCAAGCAACTTGAAAAAAGGAACTGTATCTAAGGCTGTCGTGGTGAGAACCAAGAAGGAAGTGAGAAGAAAAGACGGCTCTTACATCAGATTTGAAGATAATGCTGCTGTACTGTTGACTGCAAACGATGAGCCAAGAGGCACTCGTATGTTCGGCCCGGTAGCAAGAGAATTGCGCGAGAAGCAGTTCATGAAAATTGTTTCATTGGCCCCAGAAGTACTATAAGCGATGAAGACTAACGTAAATGTACCTGCAAAGCTTCATGTGAAGAAAGGCGATACTGTAAAGATATTGGCTGGAAACTCAAGAGGTAAAACCGGTAAAGTACTGGAAGTGATTCCTTCTAAGTACAGAGCAATTGTTGAAGGAGTAAATGTTGTTTCTAAACACACTAAACCTTCTGCAACCAACCCTAACGGGGGAATTGAAAAGACTGAGGCATCCGTGCACCTTTCTAACCTTATGGTAGTAGATCCTGCGTCAGGACAAGCTGCCAGAGTTGGAAGAAAAGTGAATGACAGCGGTAAGTTGGAAAGATATTTTAAATCTAAGTAGCAGAGGTAACTTATCATGGCTAATCCAAGATTAAAAGATAGATATCAGAGCGAGATCGTTCCCGCTTTGAAAGAAAAATTTGAGTACTCTACAGTAATGCAGGTACCAAGGGTCACGAAAGTAGTAGTGAACAAAGGTATTGGTGCAGCTGTAGCTGATAAGAAACTCGTAGACATAGGAGTAGAAGAACTGACTACTATCACTGGTCAGAAGGCTGTACCTACCATCGCTAAGAACTCGATCTCGAACTTTAAGTTGAGAGAAGGAATGCCTATCGGTGCAAGGGTGACCTTAAGAGGCGAGCGCATGTATGAGTTCATGGATAGACTTCTGAACATTGCTCTGCCAAGGGTACGTGACTTCAGAGGTGTAAATGACAAAGGATTTGATGGTAGAGGAAATTACACTTTAGGTGTAAAAGAGCAGATCATCTTCCCTGAGATTTCTATCGATAAAGTGAGCAAAATTTCAGGTATGGATATCACATTTGTGACTACCGCTAATACCGATGAAGAAAGTTACGAGTTGTTGAAGGCGTTTGGTATGCCTTTTAAATCTGGTAAAAAATAATTGACATGGCTAGAGAAGCAGTTAAGGCTAGAGAAAGAAAAAGACAAAGACTTGTTGCAAGGTACGCTGATAAAAGAGCTGCCCTGAAGGCTGAAGGTGATTGGGAAGGTTTAGATGCCCTTCCAAGAAATTCTTCTCCTGTAAGACTACACAACAGGTGTAAGCTGACTGGTCGTCCAAAGGGATATATGAGAAAATTCGGTATCTCAAGGGTAACCTTCAGAGAGATGGCTTCAGCGGGTAAAATACCTGGAGTAACAAAAGCGAGCTGGTAAGTCGCTTTTTCTTTTGTTCGTAAAATTAATTCCGTACTTTTGCAGGCCGGTTTTCGGGCCGCGAAATTGAATTAATAGAAAATAAAACATAGATCTGGGTGATATCGCCAGGTCGGGAACGCCTGCAATGTGAGTTGCGGGCTCTTTAAATAAATTAAAATGACTGATCCAATAGCAGATTATCTGACCCGTCTAAGGAACGCGATCAAAGCGAGCCATAGAATTGTGGAAATTCCGGCTTCGAATGTGAAGAGGGAAATAACAAAAGTATTGTTTGACAAAGGCTACATCCTGAACTACAAGTTCGAAAAGGATGGTCCTCAGGGCAATATTAAAATAGCATTGAAATATGATCCGACTACTAAAACACCAGCAATTGTGAAGTTGCAGAGGGTTAGTAAGCCGGGACTTAGGAAATATGCAGGTGCAGGCGAGTTGCCAAGAGTTCTTAACGGACTGGGTATTGCCATCATCTCTACTTCTAAGGGAATCATGACCGATAAAGAAGCTCGTACTGAGCATATCGGTGGTGAGGTTTTATGTCACGTATATTAATAACTGAGATAAGAAATGTCACGAATTGGTAAGAAACCGATCGATCTTCCTCAAGGAGTGTCTGTAGACGTAGCTGCTGATAATGTGGTTACTGTTAAAGGACCGAAGGGAGAGCTGACTCAGGCAGTAAATCCTGATATGTCTGTGGTTATCGAAGACGGTGTTTTGACAGTAGACAGACCTACTGAGCAAAAGAGACACAAGTCTTTGCATGGCCTTTATCGTTCATTGATCAGCAACATGGTTGTTGGTGTAACTGAAGGGTACAAGAAACAATTAGAGTTGGTAGGTGTAGGTTATAAAGCCTCTGTTTCCAACAACATCCTGGAGCTTAACCTGGGGTACTCGCACAATATCTATTTGGCGGTACCTGCTGAGGTGAAGACAACAGCCGAAATGGCGAAAGGAAAGAACCCGATTGTGACATTGGAAAGTACTGACAAAGAGTTAATCGGTCAGGTAGCAGCGAAAATCAGATCTTTGAGAAAAATCGAGCCTTATAAAGGTAAAGGTGTGCGTTTCGTTGGTGAGGATATTCGTAGGAAAGCTGGTAAAACTGCTGCTAAATAATTAGAGTCATGGCTGTTAGTAAAAGTAGACTTAGAATTAAGAAAGGTATTAGAAATAAGATTTCTGGTACTGCTGAAAGACCAAGAATCTCAGTATTCAAAAGTAACAAGCGTATTTACGCTCAGATTATTGACGATGAAGCTGGTCACACAATGGTAGCCGCATCTTCTGTAGATATAGGAGATGGCAATGTCAATGTGGAGCTTTCTAAAGAAGTAGGAAAAAAATTGGCTGAAAAGGCCGTGGCAAGTGGTATCACCAGTGTGGTATTCGATAGAAACGGTTATGTCTATCACGGTAAAGTCAAAGCTTTGGCAGATGGTGCCAGAGAAGGAGGCCTTAAATTTTAATCACGATGTCACAGAAAAATATTAGAGCAATCAAAGCGAGTGATATAGACCTTAAAGAAAAGGTTGTAGCTATCAAGCGTGTTGCCAAAGTAGTAAAAGGTGGTAGAAGGTTCAGCTTTTCTGCTATCGTGGTAGTAGGAGATGGTAATGGTGTAGTAGGTTACGGATTGGGTAAAGCCAATGAGGTAACTGATGCTATCACTAAGGGCATCGATGACGCGAAGAAAAACCTGGTGAAGGTACCGATCCTGAATGGTACAGTACCTCACGAAGCATTAGGTAAGTACAGTGGTGGTTTTGTTTTGGTAAAGCCAGCTTCTGAAGGTACCGGTGTAATTGCAGGTGGTGCGATGCGTGCTGTATTTGAAAGTGCTGGTGTGCACAATGTACTGGCAAAGTCTAAAGGCTCCTCTAACCCACACAACGTGGTAAAGGCTACCTTTGATGCTTTGTTGAACATGAGAGATGCTTACACAGTAGCTCAGCAAAGAGGAGTTGAATTGTCTAAAGTTTTTAACGGTTAAGAAGCAATGGCAAAGGTTCAAATCACCCAGACGAAAAGTACGATCGACCGCCCACAGAGGCAGAAGAGAACTATCCAGGCTTTAGGTCTTGGAAAAATAAACAGAACTGTAGAGCACGAATTGACTCCGCAGATTGCTGGAATGATTAATAAGGTGAATCACTTGGTATCTGTAAAGGAACTTTAAGATGAGACTGAATACATTAAAGCCTGCAGAAGGTTCTACTAAGAATAAGAAAAGAATTGGTAGAGGACAAGGGTCCGGTAGAGGTGGTACTTCTACAAGAGGCCATAAAGGTGCTAAATCAAGATCTGGTTACTCTCGTAAAGAGGGCTTTGAAGGCGGTCAGATGCCTTTGCAGAGAAGGGTGCCTAAGTTTGGTTTTACCAGCCCTAACAGAGTTGAGTACAAAGCAATCAATCTGGATACAGTACAGGAACTGGCTGAAAAGACCGGAGCTGCTGTAATCGACAGAGAGGTGCTTATGGCCAATGGATTAGCTGGTAAAAATGACCTGATTAAAATCCTCGGAAGAGGTGCTTTGACTTCTAAAGTGGATGTAACTGCCCATAAATTTTCAACATCCGCAGCAGCTGCAATTGAAAAATTAGGGGGTACCGTTACAACGCTGTGATTTTATGAAGAAGTTTGTCACTACCATAAAGAACATTTTCTCCATTGAGGAGCTAAGAAACAGAATCCTGGCTACGCTGGGGTTCTTGATCATTTTCAGACTGGGTTCATTTGTAGTATTACCGGGTATTGATCCTGTAATATTGGAAGCCACCAAAGGAGAGTCATCCGGTATACTCGGTATCCTGGACAACCTTCTGGGCGGTGCCTTCAGCAACGGAGCGATCTTTGGCCTGGGAATCATGCCTTACATCTCTGCATCTATTGTGATTCAGCTGATGACGGTAGCGGTACCAAGCTTCCAGAAGATGCAGAAAGAAGGTGAGTCGGGCAGAAAGAAACTTACTCAAATCACGAGAATACTTACTATTCTGGTAACCCTGGCACAGAGTGTCGGTTACCTGAAGGTGACTATTCCTTCAGAGGCTATCGTTATTGACAATACCCTCTTTACTATTTCTTCTATGATTCTTTTGACCTCAGGAACAATGTTCTGTATGTGGTTGGGAGAGAAGATTACAGATAAGGGAATTGGTAATGGTATCTCAATGCTGATTATGATCGGTATTATTTCCAGCTTACCAGCGGCAGCTATTAATGAATTCATTTTCACTAATGGTATCTCCAGAGCTTTGTTCTCTGTGGTAGAGCTGATTGTTCTGTTCTTTGTAGTGTTAGTGACTGTGGCCCTGGTACAAGCTACCAGACGCATTTCAGTACAATATGCCAAGCAGGTAGTAGGAGGTAAGGTTTATGGCGGTCAGCGTCAGTTCATTCCTCTGAAAGTAAATGCCTCTGGTGTTATGCCCATTATCTTTGCTCAGGCATTGATGATCTTACCTACCTTAATTGGTGGTATCTGGGCAGACTCAAGTGATTTTTGGAATAAAGTAACCGTGGCATTTGCCGATCCTTATGGGGCAACCTATAACATCGTGTTTGCCATTATGATCATCCTGTTTACATTCTTCTACACAGCTATTACAGTAAATCCATCGAACATGGCGGATGATCTGAAGAGAAGCGGTGGGTTTGTACCGGGAGTGAAACCAGGTAAACCGACATCAGATTTTATTGGTGGTGTACTGGACAGGATCACATTACCAGGATCTGTTTTCCTGGCGATCATTGCGATCCTCCCAACCTTTGCTGTACAGGCAGGAGTGGGGCAGGCATTTGCTTTATTCTATGGAGGAACCTCACTGCTGATTATGGTAGGGGTGATCCTGGATACTTTGCAACAAATTGAAAGCTACCTGTTAATGAGACACTACGAAGGCATGATGAAGTCAGGCAAGATGAGAGGTAGGTCACAGGGTGTGGCAGTTGCATAAGATGATCTTATATAAGACTGAAGAAGAAATACAACTGATCCGTGAAAGTGCCCAGATTCTGGGAAAGGCTCACGGAGAAGTAGCCCGGCAGGTAAAGGCCGGAATAAAAACAAAAGATCTCGATAAAATCGCTGAAGAGTTTATCGCAGATCATGGAGGTAAAGCTTCCTTTAAAGGATATAATGGCTTCCCCTCCACACTCTGTATTTCGGTGAACGAAAATGTAGTTCACGGTTTTCCGAGTGAATATGAATTGAAAGACGGTGATATAATCTCTATAGATTGTGGAGTCTTCTACAAAGGTTACCATAGCGATTCCGCTTATACTTACCCCGTAGGAGAAATCACTCCAGAGACAATGTCCCTTCTGAAGGCAACGAAAGAGTCGTTGTATCAAGGTATTGAACAAGCTAAGTACGGCAACAGAATGGGTGATGTAAGTTATGCCATTCAAAAGTATGTCGAAGACCGAGGTTACACGGTAGTGCGCGAGCTGGTTGGTCATGGATTAGGTAAAAGCCTCCATGAAAGTCCGGAAGTGCCCAATTATGGTAAACGAGGTCGGGGTCCTAAGCTTCAGCATGGTTTGGTGATAGCCATCGAGCCCATGGTGAATTTAGGAACCAGGAACATAGTGCAGGAAAATGATGGCTGGACCATCAGAACGAGAGATCGTAAGCCTTCTGCCCACTATGAACATACAGTAGCTGTCTTTGAAGATCGTACCGAGATACTGACAACTCATAAGTATATAGAAGAAGTATTTAATATTTAGTATGGCTAAGCAGGCATCTATCGAGCAAGATGGGACTATCATGGAGGCGCTTTCAAACGCGCGCTTCAGAGTCGAACTAGAAAACGGGCATGAAGTACTGGCGCATATCTCTGGAAAAATGAGAATGCACTATATCAGAATTCTGCCTGGAGACAAAGTAAAACTTGAAATGTCTCCTTATGATTTAACAAAAGGAAGAATTACTTACAGATATAAATAATCAATCATGAAGGTTAAAGCGTCTATCAAGAAGCGTAGTGCTGATTGTAAGATAATCCGTAGGAATGGTAAGTTATACGTGATTAACAAGAAGAATCCTAGATTCAAACAAAGACAAGGATAATTATGGCTAGAATTTCAGGAGTAGATATTCCGGATCACAAGCGAGCTGAGATTGGCTTGACTTACATTTACGGAGTGGGTCGTAGTTCTGCTAACTATGTGTTGAACAAAGCAGGCATCGATGTCAACAAGAAAATTGGTGAATTGACGGATGAGGATCAGAAAGCGATCCGTACCATCATCAGTGAAGAGTTTAAGGTAGAAGGTGTACTTAAATCTGAAGTACAACTGAACATCAAGCGATTGATGGATATTGGTTGCTACAGAGGCTTGAGACACAGAAGAGGTCTTCCGGTTCGTGGTCAACATACCAAGAACAACTCTAGAACCAGAAAAGGTAAGAGGAAAACAGTTGCTAACAAGAAGAAGGCAACTAAGTAACAGAATGAGTAGGCTGGCAACGGCCTTACAAATATTTTGAACAATGGCTCAGAAAAGAAAAGATAAAGCTAAAAAGAGAGTAGTTGTAGTAGACGCAGTGGGTCAGGCCCACATCAAAGCTTCTTTCAACAACATCATCATCTCTCTGACCAATTTACAAGGTCAGGTAATCTCTTGGGCGTCTGCTGGTAAAATGGGATTCAAAGGTTCTAAGAAGAACACTCCATATGCCGCTCAAATGGCAGCTCAGGATTGTGCCCAAAAGGCTCACGACTTAGGGTTGAGAAAAGTAGAAGTATTCGTGAAAGGTCCTGGAGCAGGTAGAGAGTCTGCTATCAGAACAATTCAGAATTCTGGTATCGAGGTAACCGTAATCAGGGATGTGACACCACTTCCTCACAACGGATGTCGTCCACCCAAGCGTAGAAGAGTTTAATTTTAATTGAGAAATTAAGTAGTAATGGCAAGATACAGAGGCCCTAAGGCTAAAATAGCAAGGAGATTTAACGATCCCATTTTTGGTCACAGCAAAGCACTACAAAAGAAAGCCTATCCTCCAGGCCAGCACGGCAGAGGTAGGAGAAGAAAGCAGTCGGAATATGCCATCCAGTTGATGGAGAAGCAAAAGGCTAAATACACTTATGGTGTATTGGAAAGACAATTTGCGAACCTTTTCGACAAAGCTTCAAGAAAGTCTGGTATTACAGGTGAAATCCTGCTCCAGTTGTTGGAATCTCGTTTGGACAATGTTGTCTACAGAATGGGTATTTCTCCAACCAGAAGAGGCGCCAGACAATTCGTTTCTCACAAGCACATCACTGTTAACGGTGAGATTGTGAACATTCCATCATACAGCGTCAAGCCGGGTGATGTAGTAGGTGTGAGAGAGAAGTCAAAATCTCTTGAGGCAATCACCAATAGTTTAGCATCGAATTCAGCTCAGAAGTACAACTGGATAGAGTGGGACAAATCTGAGATGAACGGTAAGCTTATCAATCTTCCTGTAAGAGAAGATATCCCTGAGAATATCAAGGAGCAGCTTATTGTCGAGCTTTACTCTAAGTAATCTAATTGTAGAACATTTAAACATTCAATAATATGTCAATTCTCGCATTTCAAATCCCGGAGAAGGTGGTGATGGAAAAGGCAGACGATTTTCACGGTCTGTTCACATTTAAGCCATTAGAAAAAGGATACGGGGTTACTGTTGGTAATGCACTGAGAAGGATATTGCTTTCCTCTTTGGAAGGTTATGCAATCACAGGAATTAAGATTCCTAGTGTATTGCACGAATTCTCAACGATAGAGGGTGTTGTAGAAGATGTATCTGAAATCATCCTGAACCTGAAAAAAGTAAGGTTCAAGAAAATCTCTGATACTGTAGATAACAAGATCAATGTGATCATCGAAGGTCAGGATAGTTTCTCTGCCGGTGATATTGGAAAATTCACCAGCGCTTTTGAAATCCTGAACCCTGAGGATGTGGTTTGTCACCTGGATTCTTCAATTAGATTCGAAATCGAATTGTCAATTGAAAAAGGAAGAGGTTACCTGCCAGCTGAAGAAAACAGGCCTTCTGAGCAGGTTTTCGGATTCATTCCGATTGATGCGATCTTCACACCTATCAAGAATGTAAAGTATAGCGTAGAAAACACAAGGGTAGAGCAGAAGACTGACTACGAAATGCTTGTGTTGGATATAGAGACGGATGGTTCAATCCATCCTGAGAACGCATTGAAAGGTTCTGCGAACATTTTGATCCAGCACTTTATGTTATTCTCTGATCAGAACATGATCCTGGAAACAGGCGCATTGGATGAGCCAGAGCAAGTGGATGAGGAAATGCTGCACATGCGTAAGCTGTTGAAAACTCAGCTGAATGATCTTGATCTTTCAGTTAGAGCCTACAACTGTCTGAAAGCAGCAGACGTGAGAACCCTGGGTGATCTGGTAAGACTGGAGATTTCTGACATGATGAAATTCAGAAACTTTGGTAAGAAGTCACTCGCAGAATTGGAGCAACTAGTAGCAGACAAGAACCTGACTTTCGGAATGGACTTGTCGAAATATAAACTCGAAGAGGATTAATAGACATGAGACACGGGAAGAAATTTAATCACTTAGGCAGGACAGCATCTCATAGAAAAGCGATGCTCTCTAACATGGCTTCTTCTTTGATTCAGCATAAAAGAATCTCAACTACAGTAGCCAAAGCGAAAGCTTTGAGAAAGTATGTTGAGCCTTTGATCACTAAAGCAAAGACGGATAGTACTCACTCTAGAAGGGTGGTATTCTCTTATCTTCAGGACAAAGAGTCGATCTCGACTTTGTTTGGTGAAATAGCTGAGAAAGTAGCAAACAGACCAGGTGGCTATACCAGAATAATCAAAACTGGTAACAGACTTGGTGATAATGCCGATATGTGTATTATCGAGCTGGTTGACTACAACGAGCTGCTGTTGACTGAAGCTGCACCTGCTAAGAAAAGTACCAGAAGAAGAAGAGGCGGTAAGAAAAAAGCTGCTGAGTCTACTCCTGAAGCTGTGGTAGAAGATGCAGTTGTAGAAGAAACAGTAGAAGCTGTAGCTGAGGAAGTAACCGAAGAAGTAGCTGAAGAGGCGGCTGAGGAAACTACTGAAGAGGCACCTGAGGCTGACGCAGCGTCTGACGAAGAAGAAAAGAAAGACGGAGAATAATCTCCTGATTTCCAAAGGCTCATTTGAGAGTCTGTATAATATCAAAAACAGCATACGGATTATCCGGATGCTGTTTTTTTATGCGATTGTGAATAGTGTCTGAATCAGAATTGGTAGATAAAACCCAATGTGAGTTCAGGTACCTCTTCAATGTCAATATCATTATTGAGGTCGGGAGATTGACTTCCCACGGTCAGACGGGTACTAAAACGCTTGCCCAGGTTGTACTCCAGGCCCAGGCCAAATCTAAGCACTGTTTGGATATCTCGCTGCCATTGTATTACCCTTCCATCATCCTTGAGACTTATATCAAAATTTCTTCGTGTCTGATATAGATAGGTGTAGAGTAGCAGGTTCTGTTTTTCTCCGGCAACATAACCGAGCGTATAGCCAAGACCCGTCTGGCTATTATTTGAAAAGTGAATCTCAAGTTGCCGAAGGCCGTTAAAGGTGCGGTCAAGGTTACCATCCGTAAGCCCTACCTGAACCTCAAGTCCGAATACAATGCGGTTGTTGAGAAATTGCCAGCGATGTGCTATTAAAAACTCAGCTGTCCATCTGGAACTTTGTCCGGGTACACTTAGCTCGTTGATGGTGGCTGTCGAAAAGATGCTTTGAGTACCTGAATTGATTCCAATGTAGAGTCCTTCAAACTTCCGGGAATCGGCAGAGAGTGTCCCATCTGCCTGAGCTTTGAGACTCATGGAACAGCTTATAAACACCGCTACCCAAAAACAGCGAAAAGACGAAGTACCTATACCCAGCATACCGATTGATCAATCGACCAGCATTCTAGTACTCGCATGGCAAAAAAGCAAGCTATTCCCTGTTAGTCCCTGGTCGGGAGCATATTGCCGGTATCCACCGGAAAGCTGTCATACTTATTATAGAGCTTGAGGTATTTCTCAGGATCTATAGGTGTGGTGGCAAGGGTTTGTCTGAGGCCTCTGAAAAAGCCCTCCCGTTTTTGCGAAGGATTGAATATGAGAGTCAATCGCACCTCCTGATCTGTATCATTTCTGAAACCATGAGGGGTAAACCGAGGGGCATAGGCAATGGCACCAGGGTTTATCTGATGTTTAGAATCCCTAAGCTGTAATGTCAGGGTACCCTGGTTTACTATGAATACTTCGTCCATAAACCTGTGGTAATGGAGCTTGGCACCAATCGCCCGGGGTGCTAAAACCACTTCATATACACCTAACTGGTCGTTGGACAACTCGCTGGTTACTTTAAAGGTGAGTGTCATGCCGTTTGCATTAAAGGATTCCCCTTCGTTAGGGTGGAAGATGACGGCTTTGTCTTCCAATTGATCGTTGAAATAGTCTGGCTGCATCATAGGGTTGAGAACTGTTGGGTGATTTGATTGTGAATAGTGGGGAGGTTTTGCTTCAGAGCTGATGGATCAGCCGTACCTTCCAGAGAGAATACACTGGATACTTCCAGTCCGATAAAGCCGAGTATGGCTCTTAGATAAGCCTGCTGAAAGTCTGGTGGCCTATGTGCCTCTTGTGTATAGTGGGCTCCCATGACGAGGGCCAGGTATGCGTTTTTGCCTTTTAACAGGCCTTCATAGTTTCCATCGGGTCTTAGTCTGAAGGTATGGCCACTCCGCACTATCTGGTCGATGTAAGCCTTGAGCACAGAGGGGCAGGAAAGGTTGTAGAGCGGGCTGCTTATCAATAGCTCATCAGCACTCTTCAGCTCTTTGATCAGCTCATCGGAAAGGGACGTGGCTTCTTTCAGCGCCCAGGTCATCTCGTCTTGCCGGCTGTGAAATCCTGATATGGTTTCATTACTAATATGTGGAATATCCGACTTGGCAAGATCACGATATATGATCTGTCCATCAGGGTGTTTGGCTGTCCATTGCGACTCGATGAAATCTGCGAGTCGCCTGGAATGTGATTGTGTAACTCGCGGGCTGCAATCAATTCGTAATAGGCTTGGCATATTTGTCAAATTTTAGTTCAGGCCTACTTGACAAAGCAGAGCACTAAAGTGTGACAGTTTATGTCAAAAAGATATTCTCAGCTTTTCCGGATCGATAACAGAGTAGATTTGTGCGATTTTATTGTTTGACAACTCAAAGACCTGGCAGCTCTTGAGTCTGTTACCATAATAAAAGAGGAGGGCCGGTTGGTGATTCAAAGATGAGATCTTAATGGCCTGTGAAGATTGAAAGCTCTTATATACGAATAACATCAGCTCAATGGCATCGGATTTGCCAATGGTGATTTCCCTTACCACATTTACCTTTTCGCCTCCATCAGCCTTGATGCAAATATCATCAGCCATAAGTTGCTCCAGTGCTTTGGTGTCTCCCTTTTGAATTACCTCAATGTATCGGTTAAGGAATGATTGTGCATCAGTAGAATCTTGGGTCAGTGTTTTCCGCTCCTGATGACGAGACAACTTCTTTTTGGCCCTGCTAAGGATGCTACGGGCATTGTCTGTACTGCAGTCAAAAGCTTCGGCTATTTCCTTATGGGAGTAGTCAAAAGCCTCACGTAATATAAATACGGCTCGTTCCCTCGGTTTTAGTTTCTCCAGCAATACCAACATAGAATAGGTGAGCACATCTTTACGCTCTATCGGGGTGTCCGCATGCTCTGTGGCGATGGGCTCAGGGAGCCAAACCTGCGAAGAGACCTCTTTGCTCTTTCTTTTCTTGACATTGATAGACTGATTGATCACTCCCCTGACCAGATAGGCTTTTTCGTTTTCCACCTCAGGACTGACCCGGGAGAGATACTTGGTCATGACATCCTGAATGGTATCTTTAGCATCTTCTGCGGACCCTAAGATATTGTAGGCATAGGGGAAGAGAATGTGTTGATAGTTGTCCATAATATTCCTGGTTCAACTTATACGACAGCTGGGCCATGTGAAACGTGACAGTTTTGAAGCAAAATTTGGAAAAGGACTACGGGGTTAGAAAAGTGCGTTGATCACCCGCCAGCGCAGCCAGTCAAATTCCTTAACATTCATCAAGCGTTCCTGTGTGATTTCGGAGCTACCGTCTTCGCGCTTAAAACTTGCATTAGTTGCTTTCTTCTGGTGTTTTTTGCTCAATCGCTGATCCTTGTTTAAAGCGTAGATTTTAGCCATAAAATAGTTGAGGTCTGCATTTTCGGGGTTAATCAGCGCGGCTACTTTCAGGTAAGGAAGTGCCTCTGTCCACTTACCGGTTGATATATGAGGAGAAGCTGTGGAGAAGGCAAACAGCCCCATAAAGCCAAGCGAACGGGTGGCAGAGTTTCTGGCTGCCAGGGTTTTGGCGTTTTTCTGCTCTTTCCTCCATTGTGTGGTCTGAGTCTGCCACCAGCGATATACAGAGTCTGATCGCATTACCATATCTATGTTATTAAAACCGGTTCGGATATCGCGTTCACGTTTACTTTCTTTCTCCAGAATGCTGCTATAGATTCTGTTTTGTTTTTTGAAAGCCTTTTCTTTTTCAAGCACTGTTATTCTTAGATCGATTTCTTTCACTTCTTCAGGACCATAGAAAAGCTTTAGGCTTTGGTATAGGGAATGTGCCTCGGTAAATCTGAGCTCCTTTTCAAGCTGTTTTCCTCTTTCCAACTGTTCTATCATAAAGGTTGATGAGAAATCATTCTTGTTTTTGCTCAGGCCTTTTTGAATGGCATGTAGTTCCAGCCATTGAATAGCTTCAGTAGCCTGAGGTTCCTCACACCAGCGGTGCTTACCATCATAAGCTATCAGGTGGCTTTTGATGCCCAATTCTCTTACTTCTTCAGTCGCTTTCACCAGCTCCAGGTAGTTCATGTCTTTATCACCAGCGATGCCTACAAAGGCAAAACTGTTTTTCGTATTTGGCTTGTTCAAAAAGTTAAAGCTGGCCCCGATCGCAATTACCCCGGCAATTTTGTTGGTGACTACAGCTACGGTAGTGGCCATGCGTGCTCCGCCAGACATGCCTCCTGTGTAGATTCGTTCCATGTTCACCGGATACTTTTTCGTGATTTCCTCTAAGAGGATTCTGGCAGCCTCAAAGCCCTTATCTACCGGGCCATTCCGATAATTATGTGAGCCCACCAGAATATAGCCGTATTTCTCGGCAGCAGGTCTGAATTTTTCCATTCCGGCCATGCCATTGCCCCCGGCACTGTACAGAAACAGCGCTGGCCATTCTTTATCAGGAGTGTACCCTGAAGGAAGGTAAAGCGCATAGGCATGTTCTTTATTGATGTCACAAACAAGGTAAGGACTCACCTCTCCGGGTGACTGAGAAAGCAGATTAGGCTGGGCAAATGAGAGTAGCAGGGTAAGTATAAAAAATCGACTCATGATGAGCGGTGAAGATAAAATGTGCGCGTGGTATTTCCCAACGGAATTCCTTCTGGAGAGTTCTGAGGAAGAGGCATGTACCTGCTTTTGAGAAGTGGGGTAAAACAACAGTCGCTATCTCACCTTAAGAGGGGGTAGCGACTGCATATGAAAGTTGAGAATGGGGATTATACCTGGTCTACAAGTTGAGGTTCGCTTACAATCTGATGCTGTATGGTTACCGACAATGCTGCCTTTAGGGTTTGCAGTATAATACAGCTATGCTCGGTAGCTTTGAGTAGCACTTCTACCAGTCCCTTGTTTGGGCTATCAGTGCTGATTTCTACCTGCAGTCCCATTTTTTGAAAAGCGACCGGTACGGTTTTATCGATCATAAGGGTGCCTCTTACATCCACTTCGGCTGTAGCTTTTACCGAGGTATATTTCAATACGATGCCCAGCCTATTGGCCACCAGCCTGAGCGTGCTCTCAAAACAAGCCGCCATGGCGGTACAGAGAATGTCTCCGGGGTTAGGCGCATCGTGCAAGCCGCCCACGGCTCTGTGGACGCCTATGGGGAAGGGATATTGCAGTTCTTCGTTGACCATGACTTTGGTGTGAAAGGGGTCGCTCAGATGTTGGCCTTCTACAGTGGCCATATCCGTAACCCAGGCCTTTTCCGGGTTTACTATATAGGAGGCCATCAGTGGCTTTTGTCGTTCGAGTACGATTGAATTACGTTTCATGGTTTTTTCTATTTGGCGTAATGAATGGTTGCTTTTTTATTTCGTTTGGTAAAAGGAACCAGCATGGGGGTTGACTTTTTATAGTCGAGATAGCTATCTCCAAAATCGTTGATCAGATCTTTCTCTTCAATCTTAGCCCCGATGACGAAATAAGCAGTAATACCCAGAGCAAAGACCAGGTGTGTTACGGTCATATTCGGAGTAGCCCACACGCCCAGGATTCCACCTGCGTAGAGGGGGTGTCGAATGTACTTGTAGAAGCTATACACTTTAAAATTTAGCTCCGTATATGGCTTGTTTCTTAGCTCCAGGTAGGTCTGTCTGAGACCGAAAAGATCAAAATGATTGATAAGGAAGGAGCTGATAAACAGGATGGCCCAGCCAGCAAAGAACAGCACATAAGAGATCATATATAAGGGACTTTCCGGGTCTATTTGCCAGATTTGACCTCCCATGGGCTCCCATTGAAGCACCATCAGGGTAAGTAGAATACCGGACATCAGCACAAAGGTGCTGCGCTCGATATGCTTAGGGAAAAAGCGCACAAAGAAAGCCTTTACTGGTCTGCGGGCCATGATGCTATGCTGTAGGCCAAAGAGCATGACCAATCCCAGATTTTTGAGCACAGCAAGGTAGACCGGGAGTTCTGCAGAGCCATCAATGGAGAGCTCGGGTACGAGATCACTAACGGAAGCAATCCATAAAAGGATAGAGGCAAAGCCTATGGCATAAGCGACTATCGAGTAGGTAAACATGAGTATCTTTTTCATATCAATTTGATTTGAAACAAAGGTAGAGGCGGGTTGGCGCAGCGGATTTGCGCTCAGGTTCAAATGATTTGCTGAGAAGGTCAGGTCTTTTTGGGGAATGGAGAATGATGGATGTTGAATGATTAATGTTGACGTGCTCAATTCAACATTGACCCTTTAACATTCAAGATTGCTTCAGGTGTCCTGAAGCTGCGCTTGTCGGAATTGATTGGGGGGAAGGTTGTATTTTTCCTTGAAGGCCCGGTTGAAGTGGCTCACGTTCGCAAAGCCTGATTCGAAGCAAACCTCATTGGTGTTCAGGTCTGTGGTGAGTAGCAGGGTACGGGCGTACTGCAGCCGTTTATTGATAAGCCAGCGCTGAGGTGTGTCATTATAGAGCTTTTTGAAGTCACGCTTAAAGGTCGAAAGACTCCGGCCACTCAGTCTGGCGAACTCTTCCATGCTCAGCTCGCAGTGAAAGTTCTTTCGCATTATCTCATCCAGCCCCGCTTTCTCAAGTGATTGTACTGAGTGGAAAAACTGAATGATCTGCTCATTGCCAGCACTCATCATCAGATTAAACAGCAGCTCCTTGAACTTGATCATCACCAGCTCACGGGGAATATCCCCCCCCTTGGTCATATAACTGAAAACAGACTGAAAGAGTGATTCCATGCTCTGGTCCACCTTTACCTCAAAGATTTGTCGGTCCGGAGGATTGACAGATTTGATGTCAGCCCCTTTGTATTCCCTCATGAAATTGCGGATAAAATCATCTGTCATGAAGAACAGAATGGTACAATAGTCTTCTTCAAAATACTGCTTGGTGTTATAAACCCCTTTTCTGATAAAGAGGGCATCTCCGGCTTTGATCTGGTAGGTCTTGTCCAGTGAGGTCCAGTCTTTCTTTCCCTTGATGACAAAGGATATAAAGTGAGATTCTGTCCAGAGCTTAAACTTCTCAGCCTCAATGGGGCATTTGTATTCTATCAGGCAATAGTCTTCTCCCACAAGCTTGTTGTAACCGGGGGTATCTCTGAAATGGGTGTAGACATCAAGTATCATGGTCTTATAAGCTGAGGCTTTATGAAGATACGTTTTTTTGACTAAAGGGCTGCTTTGACCCTTGCCGACCTTTTGGAGAATTCATTGATTAAGCTTGAATAGAAAAGAGTATACTTACTATTGAATGGACAGGGTCTCAATTGATATTACATCCGTATTCCTTCTGCTCGGCTCGGCTCAGGCGTTCTACCTGGCTTACTTCTTTCTTTTAAAAGGTAGAACAGACCGGTGCAACCTATATTCAGGCCTTTTGCTAGTCGTTATGGGCTTGCAGATTCTGGACGTTTTGCTTGAGCAAACCAGGTTGATTGAAAGGGTCATATTCCTTTATAACTTTTCACAACCGACTGCACTTTTACTAGGGCCGCTGTTTTTTCTCTGGCTCACTTATGCCTTAAAGAGGAAGCTACTGTATGAGAGGTTGATCAGGTTACATTTTCTTCCCTTCGTGCTTTATACACTCTATTATGGCTTCTTCTATTTTCAACCGAATGACTTCAAGCAAACTGCTTTGGAACGGAATCAGAACCCCGATGCTGCTCGTGAAATCATTACAATCAGGTTTGATCCCGACCCGCTTAACGTCAATGAGCATTTTGAGTGGCTGCTTGCTGCCGTGCTCATCTTTTATTTGGTCCTTTCGGTCATTATGCTTTTGAGAAGCAGGGGAGCCTCTTCTCAGGTGTCTGTTAGAAAGGGCTTCATAGCGGTCTTACTCGGTATTGGAGTGGGCTTGCTTGCTTACTTCTTGTCCAGAGTCCTGTTTACCAGAGACCTTGGAGACTTCCTTCCGGCTGTCTACCTGTCCTTATTGGTCTATTTTGTCTCCGGGTCTGTATTGAGAGACTCACGGTTTTTAAATAGAAACTGGTTGACCGATGGGAAAACCTATCAGAAAGCTGTGCTGCCTCAAGAAAGAATTCAAAGAATCGAAAAGAGAATTCTGCACGCTTTTGAGGAGGAAAAACTGTATCAGAATCCGGACTTTAACCTTGAAGCACTGGCCGTGTTTGTGAAGGCTTCCAGACACAATACTTCACAAATATTGAATGCACATATGGGTATGAGTTTTTCTGAAATCTCATCTCAATATCGCGTGGAGGAGGCCTGCCGAATACTGAAGAACCGGGAGTATTATGATTGGAGCATTGAGCGAATTGCAGAAACTGTTGGCTACAACTCCAGATCGGCTTTTATTAAAACTTTCCAAAAAATCAAAGGAGTAAGTCCGTCCGTTTACCGGCAGAAAACTAAGCGTTGAAATGCACACGTTTTTGTGCTATCCCATGGGGAGATACAGCTCAAAAACGATTTTTGGCCGTCTTTGGTCTGAAAATGAAAATGTTGGTCAAAACTCAAATTACAATCCTCTTACTCTCTCTGCTGGCAGTTCCCGGCTCTACTTTCTCATTCAGCCGAACGATAAAAGTGAATGAAAGCCGATGGATTGGCACAACAGATTACCCTGGCTTTAAAGTCCATGTTGAAGCTTCTCTCTGTCAGGAGAAATCTAAAATAAGAAGCGGGGAGCTCTCATTTTTCGCTGACGCTGCTTTGTCATTTGACGTGAAATTACCGGCTAAGCTGGAGATAGGAAATGTCAGGTCAGAGGGCGATTCTTTGATCATCGAGTTCAACTCTGGAAATGTAAAATTCCAAGGTGTCAGGTCAGGTGGGGTTATTTCAGGGAAGCTTATTGCCGGATCACGGCAGCACTCGCTACGGTTGTATGCTTTAGACGATCATTCGGCTGATTTAAAGAAATACCCTGGAATTTATGAGCTAAATGGCGATACCTTAATGGTTACTCCACGCGAATATGGTGGCCTTCGAATGGTCAATTTAAATACCGGCCAATCAAGAACTTTAATTCAGGTCAGAAAGGGACATTTTACTAGCAGAAAAGCACTCCTTAAACATGATGAGCCCGTTGTCGAGTTTCGTTTCCCAAAGAAAAGAAGTAAGCTCATTGGTATGCTGCAAACGCTTGGAGAGCGGCACCATTTTGCCAGATGCTTAGATGGTCCCAGGCAGCAAGAGCTCATATTTGACGCCCAGGGCATAAGACTGAAGGGTACCCTCTTTACGCCTCCGGGCAAGGGACCCTATCATACCATTTTGCTGGTACATGGAGCAGGCCCCATCTACCGGACAGCGCTTGTTGAGGCGGCATACCGCTTTACAGAAATGGGCTACGCGGCATTTATTTACGATAAAAGAGGAACTGGAGCTTCCGGAGGAGAAAGAGGCATGGACGAATACGAACCTTTGGCAGGTGATGCAGCCATGATAATGAAGCAGCTCAGAGAGCATCGTCAGGTAAAAACAGTGGGCTATCAGGGACATAGTCAGGCCGGTTGGGTCATACCCCTGGCAGTAACAAAAGGGGCCTCTCCGGACTTTGTTATCATTGCAAATGGCGGATCGGTTAAGGATGGCGCGCAAACTCTTTTTGACAAACGAAATGATTTTGAAAGGGCCGGGTATAATTCGGAAGAGGCAGAAAATGGCATGAGTATATTAAAACATGTACATAATTATGTGCGTGATACAACCGGTGACCATCAGCTATTGGAAGTTGATTTTCTGGAAGCACAAGAGAAGCCTTGGTTCGATCTCTTGGGTTTGCCAAGATTCCCTCAGTTTCCAAGTTGGGACAATCCTCCGAAAGAGATGATTCAGTTTGCAGAAAAGCTCAGGTATGATCCTGTTAAGACTCAGGCGGAGATGAAGCACATTCCAGTTCTTGTACTACTCGGTGAACAGGACGTTACAGTACCGGCTGTGGAAGTGGCTGAAGGTTGGCGTAGAAGCGGCTTGAGTCATCTTACCATCAAGGTATTTCCTGACCTGGGGCATAGCATGAAACGTGCGACTGAGTCTGGGGGACACGTTTTAGCTAAAGACTTTCTCAATGCTCAAAAAATTTGGCTTGGGAGTATTTTAAAAGAGCATTGAGTGGGTCAATCAACCCTCTTACCGTTTTTATATACAGCATGCACCTGCATTAAATGGGTGATATTTGTCAAAGGGTTGGCATCTACAATCAGCAGATTGGCTTTCTTACCTTCTTCTACCGAGCCTACCGTATCTGCTATTCTCAGGAATCGGGCAGTGTTCAGGGTAGCCGCTTTGATCACCTCTAAAGGTGGAATGCCCACCTCATTGACGAGAGTCTCCATCTCGTCAATCAAAGGGAAATGAGCTACGTTTTGAGAATTCATACTCATATCTGTTCCTATCACCAAAGGAACTCCCGCCTTGTATGCTGCCTGGGTGGCTTTAAGACCATTGTTATAGGCATTATCTCGGCCTTTATAAATTTTCACGGTGGGGTCGAGGTAGATCTGCTTTTTGGCCATTTCACGGAGGAGTGAGAGGAACCTGGGGTCCCTGGTGTTCAGGTCTGTATTGTTGTATCGTTGCTTGCCACTCTCGGACTTATTATCAGCTACCTCCCATGCGAGGAGGGAAGCGTGTGACAGGCCATTGATTCCGGCAGCTACCAGCTCACCCGGCATGGTGGGTATTACGCTGGCATGCGACCAGATCAGAAAGTCTTGTCTCTTCGCTTCCTCAATTACTTTTTTACTCAGGTGGGCCGGCAGGTCGGCATAGATTTTAATGCCGGTTGCGCCAGTGCCTTTGGCTGCTGCAATGGCCAAGGCCACATCGGTTTCATCAGTGACGGCTTTCATCCAGGGGGCTTCTCCGGGGCCGTAGCCTTTTGCTGAGGCGACCGTTCTCGGGTCATCAAAAAATGAGGCACCCGCCATCAATGAAGAGAAGTAGATGTCGGGTGACTGGATTTCATCTAAAGAAGCCTGCCGGGACAGGTAGGCCAGCTGGCGCACATCTCCGGCCATATCGCGAACTCCCGTAATACCATGCTGGAGATACCGGGATAGCCTGGCCCTGGCAAGCTCCAGTTTATCCGACCCACTTGGGTTGGTAGCAAAGTGTACATGCGAATCGAAGAGACCAGGCAGTAGATATTTTCCGCTGAGATCAATTCTTTCGATGTTATCGGCCTCTATCTGCTCTTTTTCATCGAAAATCCCCTGAATAAGACCTTCCCGGATGAGCACATGTTTATCTTGCTGAACAGGGCCTCCCGTTCCGTCAATGATGTTGACATGCTCCAGAAGAATGGCTTTTTGGGCCTGCACCTCGTGTTGGCTCACCGCAAGAAGGCAAACAGTTAAGGCTACCAGCAGCGAAGAACGGTACTTTGAAAGAGTTGTTGTGTTCATTTTCAGATGCAATGGGTTACTGGTTTTTCAATTTTCATAAGCCAGACCTGATGATTTATTGTTCCAGCGTTTTCAGGTATTCAAGCAGATCTTTTGATTGGTCAATGGCGGCCTGTTGACTCCAGACCACCGCTAGTAATAGCATGCCCTGGGCTGAGATCAGATTTTTGTATTCGGGACTGTCGAACAGTGTTATAAAAGCGGGGGTAGGGGGCAAATGGTTGATATAGCCGCTCGAAAAAGAAGTCATTTGACCTTCTTTGATCATATGGGCCAGGAATTGGTCATTCCAGAATTTGTCGAGATAAGACATGTTGGTGGTGAGGCTGGAATAAGTGAATTCGAGATTCCTAAGTTTGTTTGTGATCTCGGTTCGGACCAGGATTTTGTTGTTATTACCCAGTTCCTGTGCGAGTATCGGTGCGTTGATTTTAAAAGGAGCAAATCCGGCTACTACGCGGATGATCCGGGCCTTGTCCTGACTATTTTGGAATACCAGTTCTCCGTTGACGAAGAGACTCAGGGTATCCGAAGTTTTTTTGTTGAACTGATAGATATTGGTGATTTCGCTGATGTTGGCCTCTAATTCAGCTTTGAGGGCTTCAATAGTCTTCCATTCAGTTTTCTGCTGTTTTCTCTCTGCGTTAAGGTTATTGATACTTAGAGCGATAAGAATGCCAATGACCACGAGGAAAATCTCGCCAACGGCATACCTCAGATACTTGCCTGTGGTACGGGGAGGCCGTGTGTCTTTTATTTCTTCGCTGCCTGGGGCAGACAGTCCTTTGAACTTTCTAAGGAAGTTGAGCATAGCCTAATCTGGTTTTAGTGGATCATTTGAGTCGATTCAATTCCTCATCCATCAAAGCGACCAATCGTTGCGCTTTTTTCTGGATTTTCAAATATTCAGCCACCATGAGCCTCATAGCCTTCTGTTTAAACGATACAGAATTGCCAAATAAGGGGTCGCTACGATAGGCAATAAGACTTTTTTTAGGGTTTGACATATCGTCATAGCCGAGCAATGCGGGACCAAAAGTGATACGACTGTATTCAGCAACTTCTGTCTCATTCCCCTTTGTATTTTCCTCTATGTCGCGATAGTACAGAAAAAGCTGCTCTGTCAGCTGGCGATTTTGAATGATGTCCATTTGTGAGGAGGAAATCATCTGGTCGATACCTGTACGATTGGTGGTAAAGTGATAAGTCTCAATAAGTGCCTCTAAATTGGTGGTCAAAGAATAAACCGGCCAATCCCGGGCCCCACTTAAAATGATACTGGCAGTGTCGAGTTTGGCCAGTACCTGCTGATTCGAATAGATAATCTTAAAAAGCAACCCTATATCTTCATTGAGATTGGACTTGATACTTTGCAGGGTGTACACCTCTTTCTTCCTGTCTTTGAGGTACTGACTATGGTCATTGATGCTCAAGGCGATCAAAATGCCGATAACCACCAGTACAATTTCGCCAAGAGCATATTTTAAATATCTGCCTGTGGAAAAGGAAGACCCGGTGCCTGTCATATCTGACCTTCTGAGCTTTCTTAAAAATGTGATCATTCCAGTTTGTTTACTTCTTTGATAAAGACCGACCCAATTTTAATCAAATCCTTGTAGAACCCTTGTGAGACAGATTCTTCTTACTGCGTCTTTATAGGTTTCTCCCTTTGTACCCTTCTCCTCGCTCAATTCTCCGAGGGCATGTTTCCAGTTGAGTCTGAATCCAATTCCTGACTCACGATATCCGTCTTGCTAATTGAGCTTGATTAGCTTTTCCACAATACCTCCCTTATCGGAGCGAATAGTCAATTTGGCTATGGCATTTTTACCAGTGATTTTGATGGCATAGTTTACAGTCCTTTTGCTCTCCGTCCCGGATTCACCACTATCTCTTGAGCCACTGATATGGCCCAGGTCGGTGCGGAGTTTGCCGGAAATCAGCTTGGCATTTTCCAGTTCCAAAATAGCTCGTGCCGGCTGGTAGAGCTTTGCCTCAATAGAGCGTTGCGTAATGTTAGTGGGCAGGTAACCGATGTTTTGTATTTCAGCTGAGAGCCTTACTACCTTGTTTTTTTCTATCGCTTGCAGGTCGGTACTGTTAATAGTGAGCTGTGGGCTCGTTTCAGCCAACCAAAGCATCCATTCTACATATTGGCTTATTTCTGCCTTCAGAAATTTGGTGGGGGGATTCTGGAAAGTAAATTTTCTGTTCCAGCCGCCTACTTCTACCTCTCCAAGTTGAGGGGGGCTTACCGGGGTCCAGTTGATAAAACCTTCTCCATTATACTAATCTCCGGTCCCGGACAGGTGTCAAACAACAACTCCAAGTTGAGGGTGGCTTACCGGGGTCCAGTTGATAAAACCTTCTCCATTTAATTCACGATCGTTCCAGGTCAGGTTATCATATTCCGTTACCCGACCGTCACCGTCATAATCCTGTACAAAACCGCCCCAGAATTCCGGAACATAGGCTACCACCCCAAAGTCCCAGTACGACCAGCTGATAAGCGTACCGTGCCTGTGCAGCCTTGGATTGCTATAGCTGGGGATTACCCGCTGCCCGGTGGTGGTATTATACATATTTGATAGCTCCATGATCAGGCGCTGGTCGGCCATATTATAGTTGTCCCAGTTGGTAGTTGAGGGCAGACGAAAAAGAAAACCTCCCGAAGTATGCCCATGAAACACTCCCGCGATATGTCTGCGACTATTGATAAATTCAATGGTCGCCCGGGTTTCAGGTTCTGAGAGAGGGTATGGGCCTGCTCCCAGCTGTTCTGACTCGAGGCCCCAGTTGCGTGGAAAATTTCTGTTCATATCAATTCCACCGACACCGTCTTCGTTGTAGGCACCATCATTATCATCATCAATGCCTTCTGTATAGATATCGTAATAGATACCTCCGGTCTCTCCATGCCCCCTCGGTTCCATTACCCGCGGATCCTTGCTACTGATTTTGAATTTACCATTGGGGTTTTTCACGCGCATGTCCGTGATGATATCATTGCCATCCAGATCATTTCCGGGGTCTTCGTCCAGCAGACCGTCAAAGTCCTGATCATAGGGTCTGGGAGTGCTTCGTAATACGGTGGAGGTTAGCAATGCCAGGTCGGCCCCATCCGGGTTGAACTTGGGTCGGATGTAGATCACGCGAGTATCGAGCAGATTTTTAATGCGCTCACTCTTCTCATAGTTGGTGAGCAGATACCAGGCATAGTGCAGTGCCACTTCCGCTCCTGTAAGTTCTCCGGCATGGATATTACCATCATAATAGTAGGCGGGTTTCGTATGAGCCTCTCCGGTGCTTTTGTTGGAGATTTCCAGCACTGCCAGCTGAGTGCCTTTCAGTGTTTCTCCTATGGAATACAGCTTGGTCAGATTGGGAAATGCTTCGGCCCAGCTTTCCAGCAGCTCATAGGCTTCTGCGGTGGAATGATATTTATCCCAGCCAGGATTGAGCGGATCTTCTGACTGTGCAAAGGTGGTTTGTGCTGAAAAAATAAGTAGAAATGCCAGCCATTGAGCAGGTGTTTTGAGGAGCTTTAACATGTCGGATGTGGAAGGTTGATGCTCTCAAATTCACCAATAATCATTCATTTTGCAAAGATACTTTGATAAGAGGGAAAGCGAATCACAAGTAAGATAATCGACTGGTGGGCAATAAAAAGCCAGGCAAAGTCGTAGACTTTACCCAGCACCATGAAACATCTTTGTGGTGTTATTTTTTCAGTTTCAGTACCTCATCGGTAGTGAATACATGACTGGAGATCATTCTGAAGTTGGTCATGGCTGCAGCATAGCCATCCAGGTCTGCATCAGGGATGACCGCAGCTGCTGTTGCATCACCTACCACCGCTACTTCAAAACCTTGCTCTACCAGTTCACGCATGTGTGATTCTACGCAAAGGTTAGCAGACATACCGCCTAAGATGATTTTGTCGATTTTCCTTTTTCGCAGCTGTAGTACCAAGTCGTTGGTCTCCGGGCCATATACTTTATGAGGAGAGGTAACTATTACGTTATCCCCTTCGATATACTTTTTGTATTGAGGCATCCAGTCGGCTCCTGAGCCCTCAAAGCCTTTTACCGAAAGAGGTCCTTCGCGATCAAACATACTTATGTTGTGCATTAATTTTTCCAGGACTCCTTCAAACTCCCATTCATGATCATGAGGGTAATAGTAGTGAGGTGATACAAATACCAGAATGTCATTTTGTTTTGCCCATTTAAAGAGCGATTCCAGATTGTCAACTGTGTTGTTTTCCTCCACACTCTTACCTACCACTCCCCAGGTAACTCCATCGGAACTCAAAAAGTCAATCTGCGGATCCGTTATCAATATGGCAGTGCTGTTGTCTACTGTAAATCCGGGTTGTGGTAATTGTGCATAGGCGCTTACCGATACTATCAGTGCCAGTAAGCTCATTGTCAATTTAGTTTTCATTGTATGTACGTTTTAAATTTTTCAGTTTTTCAAATACACATACATAACCAAGAGCAGTGGGCCAGAAAATGGTAAAATCGGGAAGAAGAGTGGTAAGTTTTAGAAAATGTGGCGATCAACTGATCAGCCGCACAAAATCTTTTGGCGTCATGCCCGTGTCTTTCTTGAAATACTTGGTGAAATAAGTAGGTTGTTCAAATCCTAGTCTATAGGCCACCTCCTGAATGCTGAGCTCCTTATGGGAGAGCAGTCTTTTTGCTTCCAGAATTTTTCGCTTTTGAATAGTTACAGCGGGTGTTTGCTGCAGGTATTTGCGGGTATAGCCGGTGAGTGATTTGCTACTGGTTCCCAGTTCAGAGGCAAACTCATCTATAGAGCGGTTTTTATGAACATACTGTTCCACCAGTTCTTTGAACTGGATTACTAGTTTCAGGTGCATATCAGTAGCGGGAAATTCGGGGTATTGTACGTGTTTAAGCCGTTCTACCTTTAAAAGAATAGTGCGAAACAGGTAATAAATCTGTTGCTCATAGTTGTATTCCCCTTGCGATAGCTCTACCAAAAGGCAATGAGTGAGTTGTGTTATGGCGTTCAACTCCTCAGAATTGGGTACCACGAATGGGGTTCCGATCTCGTTGAAGAGTCTGTATCTGAGCCAATTGTCAGA
This sequence comes from Roseivirga sp., assembly GCA_021404565.1. GTDB lineage: Bacteria > Bacteroidota > Bacteroidia > Cytophagales > Cyclobacteriaceae > Roseivirga. Next base: position 39,987 of record JAAWWF010000033.1, read on the forward strand.
GTTGTCTTCCTGCCGATGGATGAAGAAATCGTTGAAATGGAAAACAAAACCCTCATTGGGGGCAAATTCGCAATAATTGTGAACCTGATGTGTGTTTATAAAGAAGATAGCATTTGCGGGATGTTCTACCGTTTCATAATCAACATAGTGCAGGCCCGCTTTTTTAAACCAGATTAATTGAAAAAAGCTATTTCGATGCGCATTAAAGACATGATCCTTATGTTCTTTGATATAAGCCTCTATAGGATGTAGGGCAAAGTGAAGCCTGGCGGGATCGTGCGAATCCAGATGGTATTCAGGAAAACCAGACATGTCTCTTGTCATGTGTTCATAACAGGTCTGAGAAATTATGGTTCCCTTAGCAGTTGGTGTCTTAGTTCATATACTTCCTGATAATATTTAGCAGGCTCTGCTGCGGCACGAGCTGGCCGATGTGCTGTTTCATCACCTCTATCATTTCCTGAGTCATGGTGGGGCGAAAGCCCATGCGGAAAGCAAGGCGGTGGATCAGGTCGATCTCTTCCTCATCTACATGCTGATCAAACTTCATCAGAAAGAGCAGGTCATACAGTATTTCCATCCTTTCATGCTCTTTTTGAGGTATGATGAAAGTAACTGTCTGAGGGTTTTTATCTATGTGAGCTACCTCTTCGTCCGAGACACCAAGACGGCTGGCCACCTTACTTATAAAGATCAGCTCCAGTTCATGGTCGTGGTCATCGGCCTCTGCCAGCATCAGGAGCATTAAGAGGTGTGTTTTTCTTTTGCTCAGTTCTCGATCTTGGTTATTCATTAAATAGTTGTGTCAGTTAATAGTCTTCTTCCTGTACCTGTTTTGGATGGGGACCGTATCTGTTGCTTCCGTAATCACTTTCCCTAAGCGCATATATCAGCATAAGAATTCCTCCTATGCCAGGGATAAGCGTGATCAACAAGAAGTAACCCGGTTTGCCAATATCGTGCAATCTCCTTACGTTGACTGCAACAACGGGGAGGAGCACTACGAAGGCGTAAATTATATATAAAATGCCATAACCATCTTCATCAAATGTGCCTAAAAACATGGATTCAATAATCAGAATACCCATTGCGATGAGGAAGTTGATTAGTGTAAATGTCCAGTACTCCTGTCGAGTGGCTCTGCCGTTGAAAGTGGCATATTTTCTAATTACCTGTAGATACCAATTCATTAATTGAAGTTATGTTCTTTGGGTCTCAGGAATTAGTACCTCCCTTGTCAGGCAGGTGAGCAATGACACAGATGAAATTTTCAATGGTATGTTTCTGCCTTGCCAAACCCAACTCCTCTCCCTAACTTCCGCCCATGCAGATACAGTCCAAACTGCCCAATGTAGGCACGACTATTTTTTCCATTATGTCTAAGATGGCAATGGAACATAATGCCATTAATCTTTCACAGGGCTTTCCAGATTTTCCTCTTTCCCCTGAGCTGATTGACGGGGTACATCACTATATGAAAACAGGGATGAATCAGTATGCGCCCATGCCCGGGGTACCTATTCTCAGACAGCGTATTGGTGATAAACTCAATCGGGCTTATGGTATTTCTGTGGATATGGATACTGAAATTACAGTCACTTCCGGGGCGATTGAGGCCATTAATAGTGCGATGACCACCATCATCAATGTAGGGGATGAGGTGATCATTATGGACCCGGCCTACGATGCTTACGAGCCCATTATCAATGTAAACGGAGGTAAGGCCATCGCTGTACCACTGACTCAGCCTGACTATGCCATAGATTGGGAAGGGGTGAGAGCCAAGATTACTGATCATACGAGAATGATCCTGATCAATTCTCCCCACAACCCTTCCGGGGCGATAATCAGTGCTGATGATCTGAAGCAGCTGGAAGATATTACCAGAGACACAGAGATACTTGTGCTTTCAGATGAGGTGTATGAGCATATCGTTTTTGACGGAATGCCGCATCAGTCGGTGCTCAGGTCCCCCGAACTTCGCAAAAGGAGTATAGTGACTTACTCTTTTGGAAAGACCTTTCACGCTACAGGATGGCGCATTGGTTATATGATTGCTCCGCCTGCCCTGATGGCGGAGATAAGAAAGGTGCATCAGTACAATACCTTCACGGTACATACCCCCACACAGTATGCCATTGCCGACCATTTGAAAGACCCTGATAATTACGAATCCATTGCCGGAATGTATCAGCAAAAGAGAGATTACTTTCTGGAGCAAATGAAAGGCTCACGCTTCACACCGGTAAAAGCCAAAGGAACCTATTTTCAGCTAATGAACTATAGTCAAATCAGCGATATGCCGGATACGGAGATAGCTGAATGGCTTACTAAAGAGCATGGGGTCGCTTCTATTCCCATGTCCATCTTTTATCAGGACAAGCAGGATAATAAGGTACTGCGTTTTTGTTTTGCCAAAGGAGAGGAGACCCTGAAAGCGGCTGCTGAAATCCTCTGTAAAATATAACCATGGAAGACCTTAGACTTACACTCATCCAAAGCGAGATACACTGGCATTCGGTAGAAGCCAACCTCGCCATGTACGAGGAGAAAATATGGCAGATTGCTGAGCCTGCCGACATCATTGTATTGCCTGAGATGTTTCAGACCGGTTTTACCATGGAACATGAAGCCCTGGCAGAGCCCATGAATCTCACCACTTTTAAGTGGATGAAACAAATGGCCGCTCAGAAAAAGGCAGTCGTGACGGGTTCCTATATCATAAAGGAGGGAGGAGTGGCCTATAATCGCCTGATCTGGATGCAGCCGGATGGTCAATGGCAGAAATACGACAAGCGTCACCTCTTTCGCATGGCCGATGAGCATAACTTTTATGGCATGGGGCAAGAACGCCTTGTGGTAGAATGGAAGGGCTGGAAAATCTGCCCGATGATATGTTATGATCTCCGCTTTCCGGTTTGGGCCCGCAACCAAAATTTAGAGTACGACCTGATCATGTACGTAGCCAACTGGCCTGCTGTTAGAATCAGTGCCTGGGATGCTTTGCTCAAAGCTCGCGCCATTGAAAATGTGGCTTACTCTATCGGGTTGAATAGGGTAGGGGAAGATGGGAAAGGGATTGCCTATAACGGGCACTCTGGAGCATATTCACCCAAAGGAGAAACACTGGCGCTGTCAGAATTGGAAGAGTTGATCCAGGTTAAGCTAAGTGCTGATGAACTTCTCCGGTTCCGCGAAAAATTTCCAGCTCATCTGGATTCGGATGAGTTCACTATTAACTAAGACCAGCCATTGACTGGGTTACCACTTAATATACTTGTAGATGATCCTGATCATACGATAGGCACTGTCCATACTTTCTGCCTCGTATTCAATGGTAAAACCATCGATACGCTTCATCCCGGGAATACTCATTACCACATCTGCATGAGTGGGGCTGGCCAGCTTTATTCTGAAAGTAGTGGGTTCTTTTACGGTCAAAGGTTTGGCTTTCGATAAACCCCGTAAAGCCGCTTTGGTCTGTGCTTTCAAAAGCTCTCTTACTTTCTCTGGGTGGATCATCCTGGCGGCACTGCTTCCTACAGCTTCCTTGGTGCTCACTGTCTTTATGGGGAAAAGCTCTTGTATTTGTTCGGCAAAGGCTTTATCTCCTGATGCCAGAATTACCGGCACCCCAAGGGCTCCGGCAAAGTGAGCATTCAGGCCGCCTTCACCTACTTCGGTACCATTGATCCACAAGCCTTTTACCGAACCAGAGCCGGTATGGGACAGGAAACCATTTTCAGTACCCGCACGGGTGTGATAACCGATAAAGATTACAGCATCAAAGCTGGCGTCCAATCCCTGAACCATACCCAAGGGTTTGATATTACTTTGTAGGTATTCTACTCTTGGATCCAGCTCTACATGTAGCAGGTTTTGCATGTCACCATGGCTGTCGTTTACCAGTATTTCAGCGTCACCCTGCTCAAAAATGGCTTCTACTACGGCATTTACCTCTGCGGTCATAAGTTTTCTGCCAAGCGCATAATCTTTGCCACTGCTGCTGACCATTTTAGGGGTGCCGATACCCCCGATACCTTCCATATCTACCGAGATAAAGATTTTGAGAGGCTTTTGCTGACCATAGCTAAGGCTACAGCTGAATAAGAGGAGGAGAACCAGGTTTTTCATAAATCAATATAATCATCTCTTTCCTTCATCGAAATGGAAGATTGAGAAGCGGCATATGAGGGGGGCGGATTAATGAGAGCTTACTAAACCCTCGATAGCAGCCTTCAGACTTTGTTGATCAAGCTGAGAATGAATTTCACCAGTGGTGAGTTTTAACATATTGGCTATGATAGCATTCTCGCCATTGAGGAAAATGGAGACGTGGCTGTTCTTTTTCCGAAACAACTTTTCCAATAGTCTGACGATACTTCCGGGAGCGATATCGTGGTTTACATCCAGAATGAGTATAACCCGGGTGGCTTCTTCAATCATCTGAATCTGATGGTTAATGACCAGATCTTCTGAGTGATTATCGGCATCCAGAAGCATGAGATTTTCGTCAGGGTTTGTTAAATCGGAGTAGGGATTTCCAAATTGAATATCCTCATTGGCCTTCACCTGGATGTACAACAACAGGTGCATTAGTGAGCTACAATTACTTTTTGAATACCCGGCCGATTGATGCCATTGGTAACCCTTAACAAGTAGACACCAGCTGGCAGATGTTTAGTGGAAATCTCCAGCTGACTCACAGGAGTTATGGGAACATCCTGCTGAATTCGCTGCCCCCTGATATTGTATATGCTCAGTAAACCTTCGGTATCGCTTTGTAGAAAGAGTTGATCATCAGCCGGGTTTGGAAAGGCTACCAGTTTGATCTCGGTAGCCGAAGGTTCACCTCCGCTGGAACTCAGGTTTTGGTAGACGTACAGACCTCCTCTGTTATTTCCCACGATCAGGGCAGGTTTGCCGGTACCAAAAATATCGGCTGTCGTAAAGGGAGCCAACTCATCTATTCGGGAAGTGATGAGGGTAGAAGAAAAACCTGACTGAAATACCTCGGTAAAGCTCTGATCAGGGGTAAAATCAAGACCTATACTTCCGGTAAAAATTTCCAATTTTCCGGTAATGTCTGTTGTGATCAGTTCATTGATCCCATCGGTATTGAGATCTGCTATGTTCACCGTGGTGTTCAGGTTATCAAAGCCATTGGTTATGCCTGCAAAATCATTTATACCCTCTCCAAAGGTCATATTGCCCAGGTTCAGATGTAGGATCAGGCTGCCGAGTCGATTGCTGATCAATAGGTCCGCCAGCCCGTCATTGTCGATATCGTTGAAGTGATATTGGTTTGTTTCCCTCACAGTCAGTCCCACCACTGCCTCATTTCCAAAAGAGAACGATCCTTCGTTGAGCCTGTATCTCAAAGTAGTCTGGTTACCGTTGGGTATAGTTACCTGGTAGACGAGATCCAGGTCACCGTCACCATCCAGGTCAACTATCTGAGGTTTTAAGTTTCTAAAACCAGCCGACCTCATTCCCAGGTAGTCGTTGTTTGTCAGCTCAAACTCTGGATTAAAACGGGTGCCGGTATTTTCAAAGAGAAATATGCTGGCAGTCAGTACACCAGAGGAGATAGTGCCCTTGGTTCCGACCAGTAAATCAAGATCACCGTCACCATCAATATCGGCCGTGGTAGGGAAGGTGGTTTCTCCCAGGTCTATCATTTCATCCTGAAGGAAGGCTATGGGTGCTCCATTGAAAACAGGATTGGCGGTAGTGCCCGTGTTGAGGCTAAAAGCAGAGGTGTTGGTGAAGTCTATCAGGTTGCCGATGTTGTTGTCGGCATTGGTTGAAATGATCAAATCTTTTACTCCATCAAAATTGATGTCTTCGTAAAAGGCAGCGGGAAATAACTCATCGTCAGCCGGGCTGTTTTCTGGAAAGCTCACAAAGCCTTCCATTCGGGCCAACTGAGGACTTCCCACATTTTCCATATAGTAAAGCGTCTCACAAAACTCATCTGAGGTAATAAGGTCCACATCACCATCATTGTCACGGTCTAGTAGCAATATTGTTTTACCACCGGCATGCTCGGCAGCCTCAGGAGCAAATTTTAATTTGTCATTTTCCGTATTAGCCACTCCTCCACTGGCACAGGGACTGCCAAAAGCAAAGCTATTGCAGTCGCATTCTTCCAGGTCGCCCCACCTGCGGTCTTCCCGGGTGAAAACCAGGGCTCCGCAGTTTCCTGTGTTTTCTATGCTCAGGTTTTTATAGTAATCAATGGTATTTGAGGTGCTGAAGCGATAAGCAAGAATATCGAGGTCACCGTCTCCGTCTATATCGGCAATGCCCGGGATATCCGAGGCATTTACCTGCAGGTTGATGTCATTATCGAAAGTGATGAACTCGACCGCCTCGGTCCATTCCGGTAGGTTGCCAGTGGTGATATTTTCAAAGACCTTGATACCAAAGGTAGTGCTGGTGAAAATATCTTTTCGGCCATCGCAGTTGAAGTCGGCCAGTACCAACCAGTCAGTTACCTCTTCTGGAAAGAATGCTTTATAGGCCGGGGCAAAAACAAAGGTTCCGTTATCCGCTAAATATGTAGTGAGTTCTCCTGAAATCCGGTGATAGATCACCAGGTCTTCTGTGCCATCATTGTTCAGGTCCATCTTCTGAAACTGGGCTGAGTTTATTCCTCCTTCCCATGCTCTTGAGAGATTCTGTCCATTCACGCTTATGGGAATAGCACGGTTTTCCTTAAACTCAAACTGAGCGTTTAAGCTTGTAAAGCAGAGGGATAAAATAAGGAAGAATAATATTCTCATATTTTGTTTACAACGCAAAATTAAGCAATTGTGACATGCACCCCATTTTAACGATGCAAGATGTGGAATCTGTATTAACTTGTGGTCATAAAAGGCACATATGACTGGTAATATCGAAGACTTATACCTGCATTTTCTCAAAGCTACCGGAGTTTCTACGGACACCCGATCTATAGAAAAGGACAATCTCTTTTTTGCCTTGAAAGGCCCCAACTTTAATGCCAATAAAATGGCAGCCCAGGCCCTGGAGAAGGGAGCATTGTTGGCTGTTATTGACGATCCGGATTATGATGCTGGTGCCCAATGTTTTCTGGTGGAAGATGTACTGCAGACCCTGCAGGCACTGGCCACACATCATCGTAGGCAATTGGATATTCCCTTTGTGGCGCTTACCGGTTCAAACGGTAAAACCACTACGAAAGAGTTGATCAGGGATGTGCTGGCTACCCGCTATAGGGTTTCAGCTACCTTGGGTAACCTCAATAACCATATAGGAGTGCCACTTACTCTGTTGAGGGTGTCGCAGGATACTGAAATTGCGATTATTGAAATGGGAGCTAACCATGTGGGAGAAATAGGAGCCTTGTGTGAAATTGCCGAGCCCACCCATGGGCTTATTACCAACATAGGCAAGGCACATCTGGAAGGTTTTGGTGGAATAGAAGGGGTGATCAGAGGAAAAAGCGAGATGTATAACTACCTGATAAAAACCGATGGGGTGATCTTTGTTAATTCCAAACACGAGGTGCTCAGAAACATGGCCCAGAGGCGAATGAAAAACCCTCACTATTACCCTCAGTCGGGGGACTATTTTCATGCAGAACTTATGGCCAGCAAACCTGCGGTGAAGTTCAGAGGAGAGAATGGCGAGGAGGTACAGACGCAGATTCACGGGGACTACAATTTCGATAATATCTGCACGGCTCTGTGTATCGGTAAGTTTTTCAATACCAATGAGAAGCAGGCTCATCAAGCCATTGCTGAATACGTTTCTGATAACAATCGCTCGCAAAGTATTAGGAGAGGAGACAAGACGATTATTCTGGACGCCTACAATGCGAATCCCAGTTCAATGGAGGCGGCTCTGAAAGACCTGGCTGAGCTGCCCGATTCTCATAAAACGGTAATACTAGGTGATATGTATGAGCTGGGCGAAACCAGGGAAGAGGAGCATAGGAAGCTTGGGCTTTTGACGGTAGCCTTGAAGGTCGACCTGGTCATATTTTGTGGAGAGCTTATGAGTGCAGCGGCCTCAGCAAATACAGAAGGGGTCTATTGTAAGACGAAAGAGGAACTGTCTGTTTACCTGGAGAATAACGTCATTCCACAAGGTCATGTGCTGATAAAAGGGTCAAGAGGCATGGGCCTTGAGGCCATTGTAGATAAAATCAACTGACTATGGATATACAACCAATATTTTCATTTCTGGAAGAACTCAAAGAGAACAACAATAAGGAATGGTTTACGGCCAACAAGAAACGTTTTGACGTATGCCGTGTGACTTTTGCTGAGCTGGTAGATACGTTCATCGCACACCTGGCTAAACAGGATGATGCCTTCGAAGGGCTTACCGCCAAAGAATGCATTTTTCGGATATACAGAGACGTTCGCTTTAGCAAAGACAAAACACCTTACAAAACGAGCTTCTCGGCCTGCATTGCACCCGGAGGGAGAAAGAGCACCCAGGCGATTCGCTATTTCCATCTGGAGCCGGGAAACACCATCCTGGCTGGAGGTATGTACCAGCCCGATGCAGATCGTTTGAAGAAGATCAGACAGGAGATAGATTACAATGCAGATAGACTGAAGGAGGTTCTGGAAGACAGGTCTTTCAAGGAGTACTTTGATGGAATGAATGGTGATAAACTAAAACGACCGCCTAAAGGCTATGATGCGGAACATCCGGATGTTGAACTACTGAAATTCAAGAGCTATACTGTTTTTTATCAGTTAGAGGATAAGGCTGTACTTTCCGGAAATTTGATGAAAGAAACACAGGAGGTTTTCGATCGGATAGCTCCATTTAATGCCTACCTCAACGAGGCCATAGCGGGTTAAAACATTTGGGCAAAAAAATGAGAGGCCGTCCTCACGGCCTCTCGCCTCAACCTAAGAAACTGGTGACATGAACTGCTTAACCATCTGTCATTTTTCAGCCACCAAATTTGTCTTTATTCGATCCTCACTGTATTCCAGTCTTGCTGTAAATAGTCACTGCGCTGTCATCGATTTTATATCCTAAACCCATTGGATTACAGATCAACTGTATGGCTTCATTCAGATTGGTATTGCTGAAATAACCGTTATATACCCTGTCTTTTATCTCCGGATCTGTTTTGTCGTACTTCAGCTCTATATCGAACTGTCTTTCAAACTCTTCGAGTACCTCTGTCAGTAATACAGATTCAAAATCGTATTCACCATCGCGCCAATTACCCACCTGACCTATATCCACCTTCACTGGCTCGTAAACAACCCCCGCTGTGGCCACCACCCGCAGACCAGGTGTGATAATCTGACTCGAATTATTATCTGGAGAGGCTACTCTCACTTTTCCTGTTTTGCATGAAACTTCCAGTCTCTGGTTTCTAACCCTCACATTAAAGCTTGTGCCTAATACTTCTACACTTCCAAACGCTGTAGACACAACAAATCTGTTTCCTTTGGTTACCTCGAAAAATGCTTCACCTTCTAATTCAACCAGTCGCTCCTGTTCCCAGGTCTTTTCTGAGTAGTTTATGCTGCTGTTGGCATTAAGGTAAACCGCTGATCCATTTGGGAGGCTTATGGTGTTTGACTCTGCCGTGGCAGTATCGATTACCATTTGATCTGATTGAGAAAGAAGAAAAAGAGCACCTATGGCTAAGATGAAAGAGGCCGCTACTCCCGTTATCCAATACCTCCGTGGCATTGTAATAACTTTTGGTTTTTTGTCTGCTAAAATCTTTTCTTCCAGCATCTCCCAGGCAACCGCCTTGGGTACATAGGATTTTACATCAAATTCCGATGCTGATTCTCCCGATTTTAGCAGTGCCACAATATCTTCCACTTCACCGGCTCGTTCCATTGCTTCCTCCCTCGAAATCTTCCCTTCGAGCCATTCCCTTTCCCACATGATATGGTGCTCTTCTCCGTACATTCGATGTTAATACACGGGTTGAGATTGATACCCTACCTCGAATCTTAAAAAAGTTAAAATTTCAGATTGAGGAAAACAGAGGGGGTAAAGTCAAGCAGGCGAAGGTCGCGGAAGGCAATCTGAGGCGATCTTTCAATGGCAATACTTGCATCAATGCGAGATAGGTCCAGCTCCCTGCTTTGGATGTTTTTACGATTGAAGATATTGAACAAGGAAATTCCGATTTCTCCCGAGCTTGTCTCATTGGAAAACTTATAAGCGACTGACACATCCATACGCTGATAGGAGGGCAGTGTGTTCACGACTTTATCTGTGTTAATCAGGTCATAATCCCGTACCACTCCTCCATTATCTCTGATAAATCTTACCCGAGGTACGTAGTAGGGTTTACCACTGCCATAGATCCAGGAAGCCGAAATATTCCAATTTGTGAGAGAGAGGGAGTTGATAAATTTAAGCTCATGCCGCTGGTCTTGCCTGGACCTTATTTCGTCACCATTGTTGATGTTATCAAAGCGATTTCTCGCCTTGCTGAGGGTGTAAGCAAACCAGCCCTGGTAAGGACCAACATTTTTCTGAACCAGAAAATCTACCCCTCTTATAATACCACTTCCCCGGGAGTACTGTTCGGTAGCCCTGTTATCAATATTATTCCCTAATAATGAAGCATAGGAGAGGCTGATATCCAGTAAGCCCCCGACCCGCTTCTCATAGAATTCAACATCGACCAGCAAGCCGTTTTTGGAATAATTAAAGCCGGCAATCCAGTGGTCAGCTTGTAGGCGAGGTACCATGAAGTCCTCTGGTGCATCAGGAATATTATCTTCTTCATCACGGGCAAGAAACCAGAAGTTCTGATTCCTGTTACGCGGATCGTCCCATACAATATCATTGACTAACTGGAAGAATTTTCCACTGGCTGCTTTTAACTCGAAGGTTGGAAAAGGGCGATAGGACAACGCCACTCTATGGCCAATGTAATTATCTGAAGTAATATCTGTGAGTTCATACCTGAAGCCAGCGTTAAGCTCCAGTTTTTTGCTTAGCCTGAATTTGTCGGAGGCGTAAAGAGCCATGATGGTACCCTGCTCCCTAAAAGCTGAAATAGGCATATCCAGTGCTCGTTCGTTTGTTACCAGCTGGGTGTTGAGAATGTTGGAGATGTTAAAACCTATATCAAACTCGTGTTTGTTGCCTACATTAACCTCGTTCAGGAAGTTGAGCTGAACATCGGTAATCTCGTTGGATCGGTTTTCATCTACGGTTCTGATGGGGTTGGCATTGCTTCGTAGCTCTTCGAAAAAGTTGGAGTTGAAAAAGTAAAGAGATCGGGAGGCCTGCAGGCTGGAGTAGTAGTTTGAACTCCAGTTCCTTGACCAGGTGGCTCCAATGGCACTGTTTCCCCAGTCGGTATCTTCCTGAAAGCTATAGGTGAAATTGTCATTACCATCCTCATCTACATAGTCGGCACCCACATTGAGTATATCGCGCCCCCTGTACAGGCTAAAACTTACGATGTCTCTTTTAGATACATTGTAAGTAGTTTTGACGTGGAGGTCCTGAAAACGGAAATCAGGGCGAATATCCCCGCTAAGCTCAAGCTCTTCGGTGCCGGACTGACTGTTGCCATAAAGCTCGTAGAGTTTTTCAAACAGCTTGCTCCTGATGATATCGGTGTATGCCCTGCGAAAGCTTACATGTAAGGCTCCTTTACCGCTGTTGATGGGGGCGTTCATGCTAAATCGCGCACTCAGCAAGTTGATTCCGAAATTGTAAGTAGGTTCATTGAAATTTCCTGTTTTCCCGGTAATATCCACTACGCCTGAAATACGACCTCCATATCGAGGTTTGTAGCCTCCCTTAAATACCTGTATGTCCCTGACAGCATCCGAGTTAATGGCACTGAATACCCCGAAAAAATGATCAAGTCTGTAAATAGGAAAACCATCGAATAAAACGAGGTTGTGCGCGGATGGGCTGCTTCGGATATTCAGACCCGATGCATTCTCGCTACTGCCACTAATGCCGGGAAGCAGCTGCAACGATCTGAAAACATCCAGTTCACCTAAACTCGGCAGTCCTGAAAGCGCATTGGGGTTGATTTTAATTTGGCTGATGTCATCTCCATACTTGATTTTATCTCCCTCTCTGTCATTTTGCAGCGTGAAAGAAGCCAGGCTTTTAACGCTTTCATCCATCATGATTCTGAGGGTCTGACGGGTATTGCCGGGGACTAAGCGGATGTCGTTTTTCTTGTAGCCCAGGTAAGAGACTACAATTGTACTGGTGTCATTCGGTACCTTGGGTAGGGAGAAATAGCCATCGGAATTGGTGATGGTGCCCAGTGGAGATCCGGCTACCCTTACAAGTGCATTGGGTAAGGTTTCACCTGTTTTTGAGTCAATAACGACACCATATACTGTGAGGTCGAAAAGACTGGGTTGATCGAGGTTAATATCAACACGTTTGGGAGTCAGTATAATCTTACCATTCAGAATCTGATGGTCAATACCATGTTCCGGGAGAATTTCATCCAGAAAGTCGGTAATACGGATGTCCCTATAGCTGCCGTTGATAACGATTCCTGTAACCAGAGCATCATCATAAGCCACCTTAATTTTGTATTTGTTTTTGAGAACACGAATAACCTTCGATAATGGGGCTTTTGAAAAGCGCTCATCGATGGTAGTATTTTGGGCATCCTGAGCCCTGAGCACAGTGAGTGCTGAAAATAAAATCAGGCAAAAGAAAAATCGCACTATTCAACCGTTACGGTGTTGCCGTTGATTTGGCTGCTTAGACCCATAGGTACAAAGACCAACTGAAGTGCTTCAGCCAGGTTTTGTGTGCTGAAAAAACCAGAATAAAAGCGATCTGAAATATCCCCAGTCACTTCTATTTTGATATCAAACTGTCTTTCCAACTCCTTGATCACTTTGGTCAATTCAACTGCATCAAAATAAAACTCTCCAATTCTCCAGGTTGCTGATAGTTGAGGGTTAAAATCCTGAACCACTAAACGGCCGGATTGTTTGTCTATTGTAGCTTTTTGCCCAGGTTTAAGTACTACCTGACTGGCATCCATGTTTACCTGAACACTTCCGGTAAAGCAGGCTACGTTAAAATCTGTATCTCTGTTATATACATTAAAACTGGTACCAAGTACAGTCACTTTTCCCAGATCAGTATTTACAGTAAAAGTGCTTCCCCGGGTCACCTCAAAGAATGCCTCACCTTTTAGCGAAACCTCTCTTGATGTAGACCAATCATCTGAATCATAGAAAAGGAATGAACCTGCGTTCAATGTCACCTGTGATTGATCGGGTAGAGTCTCTGTAATTATTTCTGCGGTGGCAGTATTAAAATTGACAAGGCCCTGGTTGTTATCGTCAATTAGGCTGAAATAGCCAATAACCAAGAGGGCGGCAACGCTGATGGCTTGAATAAGCCAGCGTGAAGTGCTTTTCTGTTCAGGAATAAGTACGCGTTCGTTGTCCTCAGCTTCCTCGTTGATGTTACTCATCAATTCATCCCAGGCAGCTGCTTTGGTTTTGTTGGCTGGGACATCGAGCGATTCGGTAAGGGCAATAATCCTTTCCATCTCTTCTCTTTCTTCCGGAGATGTTTCAAGCTCCAGCCAGTTCTCTATGAGGTCGTCTTTTTCCAACAGTTAAATTTAATAAATTTATATTTTATACTTAATTTTTTCTTTAAGGTAGCCAAGTGCGCCATGCATGCGTTTTTCAACCGCTTTTACACTGAGTTCCAGTCTGTCGGCAATTTCCTTATAGGTAAGCTCATCGATGCGGTTCATCAGAAAAACCTCCCGTTGTTTTTCGGGCATGTCACCGATAGTTTTTTCAAGCTCCGCCTTAAACTCCTTCTCTTCCAGTGCATAATGAGGTGATTGCTCGTTGCGCTTATCCTTGTTCTTTTCTGCAAAGTTCATCACCACTTTGTTGTGCCTGAGCTTATTGAGCAGCATATTATTGGCAATAGTGTAAAGGTAGCTCTTTACAGTCTCCTGGTTAATTTCCTCCCGCTTGTCCCATACCTTCATAAATACATCCTGAGTCAGGTCTTCTGCCATAGCCACATCGCCACACTTGTAATAAAGAAAATTCTTTATCGGGGTGTAGTATTGGTCGAAGATTTCCTTGAATTGACCCAGCGTCATGATGTAGTTTATGCAAAAAAATGAAGGCTTGCAAGATAAGGAAAAAGGCTTTTTTAAAATGCAGAAAACACGGGAAGAAACGGATTGAAAAAATATTTAGATAATTTGGTTTAAGTGTTTGCAAAAATCAATTCCAATATTACCTTTGCACACCCAAACAATGAAGGGCGCTTAGCTCAGTTGGTTCAGAGCACCTCGTTTACACCGAGGGGGTCGGGGGTTCGAATCCCTCAGCGCCCACAAAAGACTGTCAGAAATGGCAGTCTTTTTTTGTTTCAACCTCTTTCTCAATTTATGTTTTAAGTTTTTGCTGAGGGATGAGAATTCCGGTTCGAAATCATAGCGGAGCGAAGGTTAGTGAGGGTTATTGTGGCTTGCAAAGTGGATATGAACGATATCTCAGTCCCTGTCTTCGGAAAGGTAGTGCGGGGGTAAGAAGGTATTTCATTGGGCCACAATATGTGGGATTTCTCAGCAGACAAAATGGGTCCTTAATTGATTGGCCGGTTTATGAGTTCAATTGCTTTTTGGCATACCTAAACTTTTTAGTAGTTCCGTTTTAGTCTTCTCTTTCAAATATTTGGTTTCTTTTTTTACTCGGTCCTTTATTCTTAGCGCTATAGGTTGCCATGCCTCAAATTCTGAATTTGATTTACAGTTTTTAATTGATTCGAGGATGCGCTTCCCAAGGTCATCACCAAGAGCGACCAAAAAGGCAAAGAAGACACTTAACATATGGAGCTTCTTTTTTTTTGTTCCTATATCTATCAGCCACTTTTCAAAACAACTCATTATCTGTGATTTGAGATGATCTCTTTCGCTGGAGGTCATGGTAGCATGATTTGGGAAAAATGACTGGATAAACTTTGCAATGTTTCTGGCAGACTCTTCACTTAGTGTAATCATGGAGACGATCATGATGCTTTTGCGATACCTCTTGTTCTCCTGGTCGTAGTGTTTTTGAGTAGTTGATAATTGTGAGATTAATCCGTCAGTTCCCAATATAAGGTTCGCAAAGGTTTTTTGAGTTATCGGGTCATCAGCGCTTATCCATTTTTGCAAATGGGAGAACACATCATGGGGGTTGGTTTCAAAGCACATATTAGAGATTACCTGAATGATCAAGGTTCTTATGCTCGACAGCTGCTCTAGCTTTCTTTCGATGGTTTCTACTTCATTTGAGGCAGACCCCACTTCGATCAGGTCTTCAATAGTTATGGAAGTGAATAACTGGTTTTGATGCCATATAACTTTTTTATCAAGGGCTTTAAGTGATTTTAATGGTGTAATCCATACTACTGTGAGGACCTCCTTTAATTTTTTAAGTGCTGATTCCGAATCTCTTCTGGCAGATTTGGAAACAATAAGTATGTAAGTCCATACACGATCGAAATTTGAGATTTGATCCGCATCTTTGGCCAGGTCTTCATGTAAATATTCTGCATAGGCTATATAGTGAGGGTTATTGCTACTCCAAATACCCTCGTAAATATGAGCAACCCCTGTGTTTTCATAATGGCTGTTGGAATTACTCAGCCTGGTAATGATGGGTCTTAGTTGTTCTCGGTCGAGTTCGCAAAGCCGACCGAATAATTTTGCAGCTAACTCAGTCAGAACCTCATCCTTTATCAAAGAGGTAACAAGAGGAAGCAGTTGAGCAAACAAGAAAGAGTAGTCAGTTAAGAATATTCGCCATAACCTTTCTGAATAATCATTTTGAAGGAAATTGATCGAAACACAGCCTTTAGTTGAAAGGTGATCGAGTTTAGTCGCCCGACAGCGGTGAAGCCACAATTGATCAGTTTGTACCTGTAGAGGAGTCTGGTTTACACTATTGACAGGTTCTTGTGGGCTTAGGTATTGTTGAAGCTTTTCGAAAAAGAACCTGTATTGAATAATGGATATTCCCTCATTATACACTGATGTGCAAAGTGATAGGGCCATTAGTCGATTCCATATTTCATTTTGACTGGACAATTCACTTACCCAATCAGTAAGATTCGATACCCCCTGTACAATCTTCTTTAAATCTTTACTGTTTACCATAGGACTTGCGTCCCCTTTGAGTCTCATATTAACCTCATCTATAACCTGATTAACTTGAGACATATTGAGTCTGGTATAGGTGATTTGAGTGATTAAGCTCTCTGAAATTTGATCAATAGTCTCTTTTTGGTAGTCGTTGAGGGATTCATCGGCTTGCAGTTTTTCCAACCTGTAAAGAGTGTAATGCCTGATTTGATCCGCGCTTAAGGGGAGTACGAGATGAGAAAGAGACTTTGATATTTGACCAGTGAATGGTTCATTTTTGGCTTGATCAACAACGAAAATAAGTTGAGATTTTTTTTCTTCAAGTTTCTTACTTAGCCTGGTGAGTTCAGACTTTTTTGATGCAACTAAATTGATGCAATTTAAGACCTGCTCATTCCCCTGGCTTAGGGAGGTGGGGATGATTAGAATGCTATTGTCAGTAGTGTCTGGCGAAATGATTTCTGACCAAAAATTTATGACTTGTTTTTGGTCAAGAAACTGGAACTGTGTGATGTTTCTGGTATCAACTTGCCCTTTCTTAAAATGACAGGCCAGAGACAGGGCATGGGGAAGTTTGTCGACTTCATAGCCGCCATATATGATGAGAACATTGTTGATTGAAAGACTCGTTTCCAGACGTGATTGTTGTTGGTCATCAAAAAAGAGAGAGTACTGTTTCTGATAATCGGATTCTTCATTTTTTTCAAGCTGTGTTTGTTGGCCTAAATCAAAAATATTTTGAGGCGGGTTCATATAGAAAACACCCTCCTTTAATTCCTTAATATTGATTTGACTACTTACCTCCGAGTTGTTTTCTATTTTTTGCAGTGTGTTTTTATCCGTTTTCTGTTTTTCATTGGTGCTTTGTTCTGAATTACCTGTTGAATCATTGATCGCGGTTTGCTCAATTTCATGGGAAATTGAGTCTCTGTTATGATCTTGTTCTCTTGACATGACGCTTAGATTGTGATTAAGTTTTCAGGTTGTCTCTCAGTTCTTTTAAATCCTGATTGAGCCGGTTAAGAAAAGAATCAGATAGTTGCATGTTGTTGATCTTGTTGGCGGCTTTCAGGGTACCCTTATTATTCCCCTTCAAAATGTATCCGGCCAGAAGAAGTATATGAGCGGAGAGCTTATTTATGGTGTCACCGTCCATTAAGGTTTGATCAACGGTCCGTAAGATTTCATAGAGTTTACCATAGTATTTTGTGCTGCTTACCTGAGGGATAGAAAGAGTTGGATGTCCTATATCAGGCTCAATCTTGAATGAAGCGTTATGCACAATCTTACTCTCTTTGATTAGGAAGGCTAAATCTTCTGGGCTGTTAGCTTTATCTATATTCTTTTTCAAGAATGCCCTAAAGGCGGTTCCAGATGCCTCAGCCTGGATGTCTTTGTGGTTGGACAATATTTGATGATCTTTTCTTATTCCATCAATATCCAATTGTGATTCAACCATTTTTTTCTCCCGCTCGGTTTTGAGTGCGTCCTTTTTGATCTTAATTCTATGGTCGGCTTCTATCTTACCTATCTTCAATACCTCATCATCTTCTCTAAGCTCCCTGGTGATGTAAAAACTACTTGCCCCGAGCCCAAACCTTTCTCCATATTCAGCTATTACAGTTCTGTAGGTGGTTGTATCACCATTAGTTCTTGTAAATAGTTCATCGAGTAATTCACAGGTCTGGTCGTGAAAAAGTTTGTGGTCTTTAATGTCCTCCCAGTCCAGACTCGTGACATAATCTGTAATCAAACAGGAAATTTTGTTATGAAAACACTGTAAGGGGTCTTCTCTTAAAGTATGTATCAGTAACTCGGCATTGAGTACCCTTATTTCAAGTCTGATGGTGATATAAAAGGAGTGCTTATTGTCTTTGTGTAAGCAGGAATCCTTGATTATGTATTCGATAGGAAAGCATTTTACAGCAAATACAAGGGTTCCTCCAAAGAGACTCTTTTTTGGTTTGCTACCGTCTTTATAGACTGTTTGTATTTTGCCATTCTTCTGGATATGAATATCATAGCCAGGCTCTATGGTATGATCAATGCCTTTTTGAATAATTAACTTATTAGATTCTGTCAGATTTGTCATGTGAGTTGTGTTTGATTTTTACTTAGTCTGAGTTTCAGCTTTTCGAGTTGCAGGGATATCAGCAGATCTATAGCGGATGGCCAGCCTCCTGTCATAAGCGAGTTGAATATTTGAGTTTCAACATTGGGCATTTGAGATTGAGACAGGCCTTTAAGTGCACTCAGGAAAACCTTTCTCTCTTCCAGCAAGAGTTCAAGGTCATTCAGAAGATTAAGACATAAATCAGGGTATCCCTCCATCAGATTCTCAATGCCCCTGGTCATCCTGAAATCCAACTGTATTCCTGGTTGTTTTATGTGAAATGACCAGGGTTCCGCCTGTTGGCTAATCTGAATTAATTTCCTGAACCTAAGCTCAAGATATTCTTCAGGTGGCTTGCTGATTTTTCCGGGACCTTGGACTCTGTCAGGAACTGTGTGTCTGAGCAATACTCGGGCTTTAGAAAACTGAAGATTACTTATGGCTGTTGACACCAATTCCTGTTGAAGTATATATCTCTTGTAACTTGGTAGTTCGCAGATTGAAGTTGATCTGACCAGATCGGAAATGTTTTTGAGTTTCTTCTGTGCCAGTGTATGCTCAGCCAGTGTATCCAACGCTTCGCGTAATTGTCGAATAGGTCTTTTACTTTTGTAAATGGCCTGTATCGCTTCCTCAAATTGTTCGTTTGATATCTTTTGCTGACAGGTGAAAAGCAAATGCTCACATTCATTGAAGGGTGCGATAAGTCCGGCTGCTCGAATCTCTGGTTTGCAAGCTTTAAACCCGTTGATCGATTTTAATAAGTCCAGCCGGTTGATTTCAAGTTCAGAAATTAATAAGGTCTTATCAATGTAGCCAGCCTTGTAAGAGCGATGGATGTTTTTCAGACGCTTAATCATGGCTCTATTTGGTCTGAAAATCTAGTGAAATAGATTTTTATATCAACTCTTCTGTTCTGGGCTTTGCCTCTTGCAGAACTGTCTTGTGTTAAAGGTTTCTGACTACTGTAACCACTGGACGAAAGAATAGTCGAATCTATCTGGCACTTCACAAACTGTTTCAGAATACCCAATGCACGGAGGGAGGAGAGGTCCCAGTTATCTTTAAGCAGATCATCACAATCCTCGTTCGTACTTCTTAATCTGCAGTCAATTTTGCCCTTAAAAGGATCAGAGTCAGTATGCCCCTCAATTCGAATTAAGCGTAGACCAATACTATCGCCTGATGATTTGATCTGTTGAGCACAGGCCTTAATAGTCTTAAGTGCTTTTTCTTCCATGAAGTACGAAGCTGATCTAAAGATCAGAGTGTCTCTAAATGTGATTTGAACATGATCTATACCCTTCGAGATGAGAATGCTCGAGTCAACCTTAACCTCTTGATTGAACTTATTGATAAAAGCCGCTTCAAAAACCTCTTTCTTTTTATTAATAACGATCAGTTCCAATTGTTCCCTGTTGAGAATCTTTTCAAGGAGGAAATACAGTATGATTATGATCAGTACAGAGGTGACCATGTCTATGAGTATTGGCCAAACCGAAAAGTGTTTACCTGACATTGTTTATGAGATTTTCGACCACTTGATATATTTTATCCCCGGATATGACCAATAGAAGAGCTACAATGATCCAGAGTATAATTCGTGTTGATGGTATCCAGCGAGAGTCCAGTAACAATCGGTTATATTGTTTGGAGAAAGAGAGGTTCGTTTTTTCAAGCTCCTTCATCTCATCCAGAATGTCTTGGGTTCGGTATTCGCTAATGAGCGTTTCAAGGTTCGTATTGAGCCCAACCATGCTTTGTACAGCATCTCTAAGTTGTGTACTGGATTCTCTGGTGGTAATCTTTTCTACCTGTCTGATAATTATTTCAAATCTTTGGTAAATTCCATCCAGGCCATCCAACACTTCCTTGTTTTGGTCTATGGCCCCATTAAAGTCCTCAAATGAGTCTTTTAACCGATCGCTGATTTGGTCCAGAATGGTTCCCTCTTCAAGGTTTGGAAATGTAAATGGAAGTATTTTTTCTGTCGAGACACTCTCCAGAATATCAAAAAATACCGCCTGTCGTTGGATCAGAAGGTAATTGTAAAAAGAAACAAAAATGGTGCAGACAAGTCCTACAAGCGTGGTTGAAAATGCAGCATTGGCTCCGCCAAGGGCATTGTCAAGACCACTGAGAGATTTTTCGAGACCTGAAAGAGAGGCCTTATCTACTTCAGTCAACCCTGTGCCGATATCGCCAACCATATTAGTTAAGCCGTAAAAAGTTCCCAGCATACCGAGTAGCATACTTAGTGACATAACAAAACCTGGAAAACTGACGGTCCATTTTTTTGCTTCGGCAATCCGCGTAAGTTTTTGAAGTACGTCTACATTAATTTTTACCCTGGTTTTTTTGAGGTGCATCAGAATAGACAACCTAAAATAGATGGCTCTCTTCTTGCTGAGCCCCGATATCAGCATATCGATATCCAGGGTTGGTTGATGAATGATGTCTGTTTTTTGCCTGTTTTCGGGATCTTTCAGGTCTGATGTTTTTTTCTGATCATTTTCCCATTTTATCAACCTTCGTGCAACTTTGCGTACAGCCTTGTTTTCTTTCCAATAGCGGATAAGGTGCCATAGAGTGATAAAACTCGATAACAACAGAAGAACCAATATGACTGCTATGATCACCTTAGCAAAGGTGGTATTGTCAACCCAAAGCAGCCGATACAGTACCTTGTCCTCCATTAGGATTCCTTTTGGTTAAATGTTCCTAAGTGGGTTATGTTAATTTGTTCACCAACCTTCCCATTATTTTTTATCATTTGATCTACCTTCCCCTCCTTTTCTTTAGCCTTATTGGTTGACTTGTCATCATACCCTTTCGCCTCTCCTTTGCTGTCTTTTCCACTTATCAGTCTTCTTATGATCAATTTGCATATGAACTTGGAGTTGTTTGTCCAATTTTGCGTTACCATCCCTTTTGGAATCAGGTCAAGATCAATTTCTCCCACGGTCAATGGAAGTATGTATCGTTTTCCTTTTTCATGTTCTTTTAAAGCTATTTCCAGTTCCTTCCGTGTCCATTTCTTTTTGAAAAAGGCTTCGGAAAGAATCAGTAATACCAACTCTGCCTGAGAATACTTCTCGATGGTCAGGTCTTCAAGCTCCCTTCCCCAGTTCTCACTTGTTTTGTCTTTATAGTAGTAAGTTGTCACCCCATAATCGTTCAGTCTTTTGCTGATGACTTGAGCAATCTCATCATCCTGTTCTGTGAATGATATAGCAACATGAGTGGGTATATCTGCCTTCATCTTTTTTTGATCTAAGTACTCAGTTTTGAGCCTTGGATACATCGTCAGAAGTAAGGACTTGGAGGTAGTGTTATTTGCGGGTTTTATCAGAGACCGAAAATCTTGATAAGGAGCGGGTGCTGAGCCGGACCGAGAGGATTTGGGGCTTATCCGACTATTGACAGTTTAATAACTTTGCTTGTCTGGAGGTTGGGAAAAGACTTTTTATGACTGAGGGCCTCAATGTTGGGGCTGGGGGGATAACATCTCTGCACTAATATCAGGACAGGAGTTTTAATTCCTCTCAGTTAAAAGGGTTAATCATAAATAGTTCATCTGATGGGTCAAAGACTTACCGTGGCGATAGCGATGGCTGATACCAGAAACCACTGAAGAATATGCAATGCTCTGGATAGCTTTTGTCTTTCAGAGTCATTGAGTGGCAACACTTGAACATTCATGTTCAGGCTCTTTAATCTGTCCATCATATCAAACTTTAGGTAAGTCAAACAAGAAGCTCACAAAGCTTCCTTCCTATCAATTATAACAGATTCTGGTCAGAATTGTTCAATCTCTGGCAGTATTTTATCAGTAAATTATCCAAGTACTTATAGAAAGTGTCTGGAAAATGTCTGTTTAGTGCTATGAACTTAAAGGTAGGTCATATGGCTTACCCTTAAGTTCATAACCTTGTATCCTTTACTTGAGGAGTTTTTTCAACTCCCAAATCATTCCGGTTGGCATTTGCCATTTGATTAGGTAAGGGGCTTCATTGCTAATCCATTTGATAGTCCCTGACGAATACTCCACCTTCCATGCATTATATGTTCTATTCAATGCCTCGACATGCATCACCTCCCTGGCTGAAATATGGGCTTTTTCCCAGGCTATATCATCAAAGCCTGAAACGGGGAATTCTACTGTCATATCTGTTTTGAGCTCCATGGAAAGCAGTTTGTAGATTCCCGAACCAAATATGGGTTCGTTTAAGTTGATAATTTTGGTTTCTATGATTTCTCCGGTGTTGATGTTGAAGGTGGACTGCCTGAGAGTGGAGCCACTTAGAGTACCAATCACCTCGTCTTTCTGACTGATGGCATTTCTGGCTTCCAGCAGGCGGAAGTCTTTTTTTGCAAAGAACCCCATGTCCGCAAAGGGTTTATTACCCATGGAGTTATACCTGATAACAGAGCCACCATGATAGGCCGGCTCATTATGGTATATGGTATGACGCAGGTGTATGCTGGCACTACCAACCGTATCGTCTCGGATGATCAGATTCCACTCAGATTCAAAGGCCTGGTATGTTTTGCTATAGTCGATACGGCTGGTACCGACAGCTATTTTTTCATAAGTCAACTCTTTCGGTGGGTCAATTCTTATCCCTGTCAGCTGCTGTCCCGCCTGGTAAAGGGTGAGCTTTTTAGCTTTGTTCTTTTCATCTGGAAATTCAATTTGGGCCTGAATATCATTATTGAAAAAGGCGGTTTCAGTGCCGGCAGTGAGCTGCAGTTTCCCCATGCCGGCTACGATGGCATATAAGCTATTTTCTTCACGCACTATTTCGATAACCAGCGACATAGTCTCTATGCGATAATGGCCCGTATAATTGTCCATTACTTTAGTAGAAACAGTGACTGTTTTGCCTTTGTCTTTAATGGGTAAGTCTTGTGCTTTGGTGTAAAAGGAGAAAGCCGCTAAGAGGCTTATCGCGAATATCGTTGATTTCATGACTTTTGTTTTTTGAATGATCTTGTTTCGATCTTCGGTTATCGTCATGAATTGTTATAGGCAGAAGAGTTTAATGTGGGGAGTGGCTCCGCCTTTGTCGTGAATGGCCGGACTCAATCAGGCTTCTGTAGCAGTAGCTTTACGTCTTTCCTTCTTCTGCTGATGGGAAGCACCGCCTCGTCCTTCATCACCAGGTTCATTTCCCCACTACCCGTGCGCACTATCTGGGAGATAAAATTCTTATTGATCAGGGCCGTGCGATGAACCCTTAGAAAAATTTCCGGGTCGAGCCGTTTTTCCAGGCTGGCCATGCTTTCACGCATCAATACCGTCTGCTCTCCACAATGCACTTTAACGTAATTATCAGCGGAGGTGAAATAGGCAATGTCGGTGAGCTGAAAAATATGGGTTTTGCTCTGGTCTTTCACTCTCAGCGTGGCTTGCTCCGGGAGGGACGGACTGTTTCCTGGCCCTTCTGTGCGAAGGAAAGAGTTGTACAACTCGGCAAATAAAATGGCCATCAGGTAGAAAATCAGCCCTGTGTTAAAATAGTTGAGGGCTACATCCTTCAATAACAACCAGAAGGAGTAAGCCTGCCAGGCCGGGTTGATCAGATAATATACGAAGCTAAAAAGAAGGCTGTGCAGGGAAGCAAATAGTACCATACCAGCCAAATGACCGGATATGGCTTTGACAATAGCCGACTTGTTAATGGGAAATTGGATGTGAAACCAGAAGATCAATACACTCAGAACAGCCAGGAGCTCATAGCCCAGGTAAATAAGCAGTGTGTCTTTCAGAGATAGCTCTCTGCCGGTAGCTTGGGACCAGCCATACTTCTGACTAAAGTGAATAGTGGCAAAGAGCAAGGTAAGGAGAATCGCAGCAGTTGTTTTTCCTGCGATTCCCTGATGCCAATGGGTAAGTCGCTTCAGACCAGTATGACCAGAGTTCATATCCAGATTATACTCTGTCTGCCAAAAAAGAGTTTTGAGCAGGTACAATACTTCTGCTCAATTGGTTGGTTTGAAAGGTTTATTCCTTCTAAAAATCGCTCTTTGGTACGAATTTAAATTTCTGCCCGCCAACGGAAGCTTCATACATAAGCCCACCCTTGGCCATGGTAAATACAGCGACACCATCAGTGTACTTGGCATCTGCCGAAACACCTGATTTGAGTGCTACGGCAGAAGCCTGAGCCGCAAATTGATATTTGTTGTTAATAAAACGGCCATAGGCATCAGCATCTTCAAAAAAGATCACTTCGCTATATTCCTGTCCTCCAAACTGAAATCCGACAGTGACCTGGGTCATTTTAGAGCCCCCCTGCAGGCTGCCTCCTTTATAAATCAGGCCCTTGCCTGCCGCTCCGCCAATGCCAATTCCACCTTTACCAATCGATGGAAAAACAGCATATCCGTATGCCTTTGAAAAGAATGAAGCCAGGGAAGGGTCAGTTTTCTTGAAGGCCACAATGGTTGCCTGAGCTTTTGCGGGGTCATACTTCTTACGCTTCCTTTTTTGTGCGAATGCATCGTTGCTGAATGTGAGAAGGAGTAAGGTAAAAAGTACTGTTAGAATTCTAAGTGATTTCATTTGCATGAATTTGTAAGTCTTGATTGTGGGTCTTAGACCCTTTTGTTTGTTCATTGAAAGGAACGAATGCAGAACAGGTTTTGGTACAAAAAAAATCCCTGTCCGCAGACAAGGATTTTGTGGGTATTTAAATCAATGTAGTTCCTTAATGTATAGTGTATTGGTGATACACGATACCGTAAGTAACAAGATTCGAACCAATGCCCGGATTGGCGTTTTTTGGCCTCTTTCTGACCATGGTATGTCTTTATATTGGATTGATTTCCCAAATCGGGAAGAGTGTTACGTGGGCAGAATGAAGTAAAACAAAATTAGCGAACCCAGAATTTTCCCGAGCCCTGTAGTCTGTTTTGGCGGGTAAGGCGATAAAAATAGAGGCCTGATCCCGGGAAATGGCTTCTGGAGATCTGTGTTTCACGCGTGTTGGGATAGAATTTCCTTACAATTTTCCCTGACGGATCAATGATTCCCAATGTATAGGCTTCAGGGGAGGGGTCATTAATGATGAAAGTAGTCTCAGATGTTAGGGGATTGGAGATAACGTGATATTCAGGCACCGGTGTTTGTATGGCTACTCTTACAATTTCAGAGAAGGAGAATGAACCATTAAAATCATATTGTTTTAATCGATAATAATTCTGGCCAGGATTGGGAGCCTCATCTACATAGTGATATGTAATGCGCTCAGAACTGTTGTTGCCTCCGGGTACAAATCCGATGCTTTCAAATTGAAGGGCATTAGTGCTGCGCTCTATCTCAAAGTGACTGTTGCCTTCTTCCCAGCCGGTCTCCCACTGCAATCGCGCATTGGTCCCCTCAGCCCTGGCAGAAAAATGAGTCAGCTTGACGGGAAGAGGGATCTCAAAATAGACTGTAATGCGTATATGATCAATATTAGGCACGGCTGAACCACCACCGCCACCAACCCTGCGGGCGCTGATAGCAATACCAAAATCAGAAGCGTTGATGTCTGTAGGAAGCCAGGTTTCTCCCCAAAGGTCATTGTTGGCTCCATATAGCGTGTATGAATTGGGGTCGGTATTAGGCCAGTTGGCATTATCGCTTTGGTCGGTCGTGCTGATACTGCCGCCTTTGACAATTCTGACCTGGTTGTCTTTTACCTTGTCACCAAACTTTTCAATTTCTACCTCTATGCCCACAATGGTATTTGAAGCAGAAATATTAAAGCCAAAGTTGGTGATTTGCAGATAGTCTGTGAAATCACCATTAGAGCTTAGTGAGGAAGAGGCATAGCTGTTATCTGAGGAGAGTGCATTAGCTGTATTAGACCAACTGGCAGAAGAGCCGGTAAGGCTCACGTTGGAACTTGTCGACCCGCTAAGAGGACCTTCGGTGGATTGACCAAACACTATTGTGTTCAAAAAAGAGCTTGTAAAAACTACAAGTAAAAGTGACCGGTGTGTAGATGACATTAAGCCAAATCTAAGCCATATTGCTCGATAATAATTGTACTAAACGTAAATAAATAGTTAATAAAATGTGAATAACAAATAATTATGTTTGAAAAACAGATTGAAATTAGATTTATAAATAATAATAATGAATAGCAAGATATGTTTTGACAGACAAAATGTTGACAGGCTTTGAGACAAAGAGCGGACGGATTTCTTACAATCGTTTGCGTTAAACTTTTATGGGGTCATCGTATAAGTGGATGTATGAACCTGTATTTTTGAGGGCTCTTTTTTGTGAGCCTTGAATTAAGAAAAAATGAAATTCAAACACCCCTATAAATTTGGTAAAGGCTATGAAAAGCCGGTGGCCTATTTCTCTATGGAATTCGCAATCGACCAGCCTTTGAAAATCTATTCTGGAGGACTCGGTTTTCTGGCCGGTTCACACATGCGCAGTGCCTACGACCTGAAGCAGAATATGGTAGGTATTGGTATACTCTGGAAGTACGGTTATTACGATCAGGTAAGAAAGCATAACAACGAGTTGGATGTACTCTGGCAAGAACGTCATTACAACTTTCTTGAAGACACCCAAATAGAGCTTGAGATCAGTGTTGATAATCATCCTGTAAAGGTGAAGGTCTTTTATTTGCCACCAGATGTATTTGGTAATGCACCGCTTTTTCTGCTCTCGACAGATCATCCTGAAAACGATCACCTGGCTCAGACGATTACGCATAAGCTATATGACAATAATATCTCCACCCGTATTGCTCAGTACATTTTATTGGGAGTAGGTGGAGCCAAGCTGCTTGATGCTATAGGGCATAAAGTAGATCTTTATCACTTTAATGAGGCACATGCTTTGCCTGCAGCCTTTAAGCTGTATGAAAAGCTGGGAGACCTGAATAAGGTGCGTGAGAAGGTAGTCTTCACTACCCATACTCCGGTTAAGGCAGGTAATGAGGTGAATGATCCGCATTTCCTCCACAAGCTGGGATTCTTCAATGGTTTTTCCATCAAGGAAGTTGAGGAGCTGGTAGGTTTTGAAAACGGTATGTTCAATCATACACTGGCTGCCTTACGCATGTCTAAGAAATCCAATGCGGTTTCTAAAAAGCACCAGGAGGTTTCAGCACAGATGTGGGGTGAATTTGACGATATCTGTGAGATCATTCCTATTACCAATGCTCAGAATAAAGCTTACTGGACCGATAAAGAGATTCTAAAGGCCAGTGAGAAGAAAGATGCTAAGAAATTTGACAAGCGTAAGAAGGAATTGAAGCAGGAGCTTTTCGACCTGGTAGCAGACCAAACCGGAAAGATTTTCGATCCAAACGTACTCACTGTGGTTTGGGCCAGAAGATTTGCAGGCTATAAGCGTGCAGACCTGATTGCGAGGGATGTTGAGCGCTTCGAAAGATTGTTGAACAACAAAGACTATCCCGTTCAGATCATCTGGGCTGGTAAACCATATCCGCTCGATCACTCAGCGGTAAGTACCTTTAACTGGCTGGTACACTTCACCAGAAAGTACCATAATGCTACCGTGCTTACAGGTTATGAGCTTGGACTTTCTGCCCTGATGAAAAAGGGGAGTGATGTTTGGCTGAACAACCCGCGTATTCCTTTGGAAGCATCCGGTACTTCCGGTATGACGGCCGCAATGAACGGTTCATTGAACTTTTCTACCAACGATGGCTGGATACTTGAATTCGGTGAGCATGGAGTGAATGGTTTTGTGATTCCTGAAGTAGATACCTCATTACCGGAAGGTGAGCAAGATCAGCAGGACGCAGATCATATGATGCGCATTATGGAAGAGGAGATGGTACCTACATACTATCAGAATCACGAAAAGTGGGTAGAAATGAACTGGCAGAGTATGGCAGATGTAGATAAATACTTTAAGGCCTCACGTATGGCTGATGAGTACTACAAAAAGCTTTACAATTTCTAAGGGATCAAAAACGAAATTTTCTTAATATTGCAACGGCAGACTTCGGTCTGCCGTTCTTTTTAACTCACTTTGGCGAGAGCTTCGGTGAATATCAGGAGTGTTAGCTCAGTTGGTTTAGAGCACCGCCTTGACAGGGCGGGGGTCGTTGGTTCGAATCCAATACACTCCACAGGCAAAAGCCTCGCATTAGCGAGGCTTTTCTCATTATCAGAGAGTGCCAAGCTTGCTTGAGCACTCTCTGATAATGAGAAAAGCACCTTTCTGCAAGAAAGGCTTTTGTCTGATGGCACCCCCCCCCCCCGGGATCACCGACCGACAGGGAGGTAATCCTGGGGGGGGGAGGAGAACCTGATCAGGGTGACCAGTCCCTCTACCACCCAAAAAAAGAAAAGTACCTTTCTGTAAGAAAGGCTTTTGCCTGATGCCTCCCCACCCGGGGTCACCGACAGTAGCGCAGCGAATGGAGGGAATCCAAAAGTGAAGAAGTTTAGTCGCCCGACCACTCAAAGTGGTCAGACGAATGTAGTTACTTGGAGTGTTTTTAATAAGACTTCAACGTAGCAAAGAAAGGAGGGCAGCGTAGGCGGGAAGAACAATCAGGGAACCTGATACGCTGAAAAGTCTTCTTGATAAGAATCCTCATCATCCATCACAGCAAAGCTGTCTACTGATCCGAGCCCGTTGATCATCAGCTTTGCCACTTTGAGGGTGCCCAGTGCTTTTTCATAGGTAAAACTATAAACGGGATTGTCAGCCACCTGAATGCTTACTTCTTTGCCTTTTATATTGATCTGAACATCTACATATTCACTCAAATCTGCCGCGAGCGGTGAGAGGTCGTTTGTTTTTCCTGAGATAACCTTCTCGCTAAAACCTATACCATAATTACCATAGCAGCCTTTTTCCATGATTGGAATAGAGGCCCTACCGTTTTTCGCTTTAAGCAGGAGAATGGCTCGTGTGCAGGCGGGGTCCGATTTATGAGGATTGTGTTTGATCCGGGTTTGGAGCCTGACCTCGTCTGCCTGAAACTGTTCCAGCACAGGGTTAGAAAAAGTAAATACAGAGTGAACTAATTCAGGTTCATTCAACAGGTAGGGGCTTAGGGTCTCCATGTCAAAACCCATCTGTCCACCTGTCAAAAAATCCTGCGCTTCGATATAGGTAGGGTGAATGTCATTGTCCTTTTTCATCACCAGGGCGTGCCAGTCAGGGGTGGTTACATAGACGGGTATGTCAGTCAATACCTCCTTACCTCTGAGCAATTTGGTCCGATGATAGTCAGGGTAGTAGTACACCCCGGTATAAAAGCTGTCTGCAGGGTTCAGTACTGTTCTTTCAAATGGATTCCAGGAGAGCTCAATGCTGATGGGTTCTGTGGCCTGGCTAATGTCGTAGTGGAAACCAACCGTAGCCGGTACTGTGCCGGAGGGGGGCTGGCTGATGGAGAGACTGGTGGCTGGCCTGGGCGAACTTCCAGACTGAGATATAATGATAACCGCCAGCAAGGTGAGCACGGCCATCAAAGCAATGGCAATGGGTGCCTTTTGCTTTGGTCGCTTCTTCTTTTGGTCAATTGGTGCCGGGGCGGTTTGCTCTGTTTTAAAGTCATGCCAATTGGTGTGGCCCAGGTATTGCGCCATGGCATTCAGCGTGTGGACTTGTGGCAGGCTCTTGTAGTTGTTGGACCAGATTCTTCTGAGTGTGGCAGTACTCAGCTCAATTTTGGTAAGTCTGAAAATTTCAGTGCTGAGGTATTCGAAATCGCGCTGCTTCAGCTGCTTTTCCTCCGGCCAGTTGAGCTTTTTGGCCAGCAGTTTTTTGCATAGCTCTATAAATACCTTTTCATCCTCCATCAGTAGCAAAAATATACAATTATCTATTTGAGGGGCATTTGATAAGTTTTTGACAAGCTATTGCAAACCTACTTTTCAGCCCCCAGCATAGCTTTAAGGCAATCAACAAAGGTCGAATATGAAAAAACTCTTTACATACCTGATTAGCCTGAGCTGCTGTTTGTTCAGCGCTTCACCCATCTTGGCCCAAAGCCTTACAGAAAACTGGTCTTTCCAGACACAGGACAGGGTGCTTTCTTCTCCCGTAATAGATGACAATACGATTTTCTTAGGTAGCGAAGATGGCAACTTTTACGCCTTGAATAAGCGAACAGGCAAAGAGCAATGGCGCTTCAATACCCGTGGCAGAATTCAATCTACGGCCACAGTGTATAACGATATTGTCTTCTTTGAATCTGGTAATATCTTTTATGCACTCGATAAAATGACCGGAAAGGAACGTTGGAAATACGATCCCGGCAATGCCCTTTGGGGGTATAAGATTGATCCCTATGACGATAAAAGATCCAGGGCTACCGTGTATGAAGGCGTTTTCTACGTGGGCTCCAGCCTGGGTGCGGTGCTGGCCTTAGATGCCGAAACTGGCGAGCTAAAACAAACCATCAATTCCGAATATGGTTTTTCCGTCAGATCCAGCCCCTATGTGGCAGAAGGGGTTCTGTACTTTGGAGACTGGAGAGGGCAGGTCTATGCCCATAGTCTGGACAAAAATGAATTGCTTTGGAAAAAACGTACCTATGAGAAGAAGCCTTACGAAACCTTTGGGGGTATCGCTTCAGAGCTGCTGGTCCACGAGGGCAGGCTTTACTTCGGGTCTCGTAATCCCGAGCTCAAAGCCATTGATCTGAAGACACAGGAGAATGCCTGGACCTATGCTGATTCTACTGGTGGCTGGATCATTGGCGATCCGGTGATAGACGAAGAGGTGCTTTATATAGGTGGGTCGGATAACCGTAAAATGTTTGCTTTCCATACCTCCGGTGGAAGCTTAAAATGGACCTTTGATTCCGGATTAAATGTCTATACCAAACCGGTAGTGACAGCCGATTATGTCATTTTCACAGCTGGCAATGCTTACAAACCCGATGCCCCCGGCAAGCTCTTTGTGCTCAACAAGGGAGATGGTAAGCTGCTTAGCTCTTATGAAATTCCTATGGCCTGTTTTTCTTCCCCCGCCCGGGATGGTCGAAACCTTTACTTTGGTGCTTATGATGGTAAGGTTTATAGTCTCAGGTTAAGAAAGTAAAATCAATCCTCTGACGACTGGAAGTGGTCAGAGGATTGACTTTTTTTATTCATTCCTTAAAGTATTGGCCGGACTAACCCGTGCTGTCTTGATAGTGTGCCATACGGTAGTGAGTGTGGCCAGTGTCAGGCAGGTAAGGAGTGTGAGTATGAGAGTGCCAATCGAAAGGTTCTGACGGTAAGCGAACTCCCGGAGCCACAAATCCCCAAAATACCAGGCGATTGGGGCTGCAATAAGTGTAGCTACACCGATTAATATGTAGGTCTGAACGGAAAGCAGGCTCATAATTTGGGTAACTGATGCACCTAATACCTTTCTGATACCGATCTCTTTTGTTTTAACCTCCGCAACGTGCAGTGAGAGGCCAAACAGCCCCATACAGGAGATGAGGACAGCCAGCAGACTAAATATCCCGAAGACTTTACCCAGTCTTACTTCTGCCGTATACAGACTCTCAAACCGGCTGTTAAGAAAGGTGGCGTTTAACGGGATGTCAGGAATGAATTCTTTCCAGCTTTCGTTGATCCGGGCCATAGTTTTGCCCATGTCAGTCGGGGTTATTTTTATCATTAAACTTCCTGCTTCCGAGTTGCTTCCGCTATATGTGAAAATCATGGGTTTGATGCGTTCATGTAAGGACTGTATGTGGAAGTCCTCGATCACGCCCCGAATTCTCAATTGCTCACCCAGGAGCGTATACGTTTCGCTCAACGGGGTTTCAGAGTTTAGCGGGTTGGAGGTCTCTATAAGCTTTGCCATGGTTTCATTGACAAGTATCTGATTGTTTAATGAACCTTTTTCTTCCTTGTCAAAAGCCTTCCCCTGCAACATTCTAAGCTGGAGCAATGGGGTATAGTTTTCGTCTATTTCGTGCCAGTAAACAATCTCTCCAAAGGTTTTGTTGAAACCATACATATAGGCGTCATCTCCTCCCGGAGGGCTGGTCGTAAGGCTTACGCTCTTCACCGAGGGGATACCTGCCAATGTGTTTTTGAGCTGTGTCAACCTGGTGGAGATAGCCCTGTTGCAAACGAGGATTTGATCTCCCTGAAAAGACAGAGTACGTTTTTGAATAAATTCCAGTTGCCGTTCTACCATCAGAGTGCCCAGAATAAGTATGATGGAAATAGTGAACTGGAAAATCACCAGACCTTTTCTGAACAAGTTTCCTTTCCTGCTGCTACCGATTTTCCCCTTTAAAAAATCTGTAAATCTGAACCGTGATATGATGACAGAGGGATATATTCCGGCTGCCAGTCCGAGTAGCGATACCAGTCCGAAAACAATGAGCAGGAAAATCGGATCCGTCAGGTAGGTATTGAATAACTGTTTCTGGAGTACATTTTCAAATGCCGGAAGACAGGCGTGGGTCAAAAGGAGTGCTATGGGTAAAGTAAGCCAGCAAAGCAGTAAAGATTCGGTAAGAAACTGCATCGTAAAACTCCTCCTGCCTGCTCCAATCACTTTTCTGATTCCGGCTTCCTGTCCTCTTCGAAGGGCTCGGGCTGCTGAAAGGTTGATATAATTGATGGTAGCCAGTAGCAGTATGAATATAGCCAGAAACACAAAGAGATCGATAACCTTCTTATTCATCGCGGGTATTACCCGGTCCGTACTCCCGGTATTATATTTTATCTGATCAAACGGGGTGAAGCGGTATTGCTGCCTGGCTATGAATTCATTTTCTGTCAGGTTTCCTATTTCTTTGCTAAACTGTTGTGCCAGCGCCTCAGGGTCAGTACCAGGTACCAGTTTTAGATAAATGGGAACTGGGCCAAAGGCACCTGAGTTGAGGGAGTGATTTTTATCTTGCACTGACAGAAGATCAAATTGAAGACTTGAATTGGCGGGAATATCCTTGAGAATACCTGTGACTATAAAAGAACTTCTGCCGAGGTTGGTATTGACAGTTTTTCCCATGGGGTCTTCGGAGCCGAAAAGCTTTATAGCCATCCTTTCTGTGAGTACAACACTCTTGCTGTTTTCAAAAACCTTGTCGGGGTGGCCTTTTAAGAGTTCGAAAGGAAACAATTGAAAGAAGCTGGAGTCAACAAAAAGAAAACTCTCTTTAAAAAACACGATGTCTTTCCCCTGTTTTACTTTTATATTGATGGCAGCCTTATTCAAGCAGGTGAAGCTTTCTACATTAGGCGACATGTTCGCAATTGCCGGCCCCAGGCCGGGGTGCAATAAGGGGGTGAAGCCGACTCTCGTATAGTTGTCACTTTGACCTTCTAAGCGTACGATGTGTTCTCTGTCAGGTATGAAGTCATCGAGTAGATACTGATCAGCTACAAACAAAATAATGATCAGACTGCTGGCAATGCCTGCGGAGAGTCCAGTCAGATTAATAAGGGTAAGAGTTTTGTTTGCTCTGATGCTTCTAAGAGCCGTCTTAATATAATGACTGATCATCATTGTCAGGTAAGAGGGTTTATGATGTTGTGGTTGATATTCGAAAATGTAGCGCCTGAAAGAACGGATGATTGTCCATGTATAACGCCTCCTTGCTGATTGAATATCCTTGCTTTCGAGGTTTTCAATGAATTCCTCGTAAAGGTCGCCTTCCAGCTCTTCTATGCGATGTTTTGCACAGAAGAGCCGAAGAAGTTTCAGGGGTAGCTGAGGAGGTTTGGGTTTATTCATTTCTCAAAGTTTCTGCTGGGTTCGTACGAGCTGTTTTTAAGGCATGCCAGCTGATGGTCAGTGTGGCCAATATGAGGCAGGCAATCAATGTGATCACAAAAGTGTCTGCTGAAATGACCGTTTTGTAGGCAAAGTCCTGCAGCCACTGGTTCATAAAGTACCAGGCCAGGGGAGAGGCAATCAGGGCTGCAATGCCTACGAGCCAATACACTTGCCCAGAGAGCAATCGCATGATCTGTGTAATGGAGGCACCCAGTACCTTTCTGATGCTTACTTCCTTCAATTTCACTTCGCTGATGTGCATGGACAACCCGAAGAGCCCCAGGCAGGTGATAAGAATGGCCAGAACGGTAAAGAGTCCAAAGATTTTAGAAAGTCGGTACTCGGCTGTATAGAGCCTGTCCAGCTTGTCGTCCAGAAACTGATAATCGAAAATCACATCGGGGAAGAATTTATTCCATACGGCTTCGATATTTTTAATGGTCTGATCAAACTCAGTGTTCTCTACTTTAACAATAACCTGGGTAAGAGCGGGTGCCAGCGAGGCAGCAGGGGCTATGATCACAGGCTTTATTTCATCTCTCAGCGACTCGAAATGGAAGTTTTCTACAATGCCGATAATCTTATTGTTATGTCGACCATGAAATTTAAAAGCCGTGCTATAGAGCGGGTCTTCCAACTCCAGTACATCGGCCAGCGCCTGATTGATGATGACGTGGGTGGTGGCACTGTCGGCCAAAGGGTTGAAATAACTGCCCTCCACCATGTTCAGGTTAAACAGCTTCAGGTAGTCTTCATCCACCACATAGCGCGACATTCGGGCGGATACTTTAGGGTGGGTGGAGGTCATAAACCGGTCGTCTCCCGGGCTTGAATTGGCCATAGATACCATGTCAACTCCCGGCAACTGGCCCAACTCAGCTTTTACCGTTTTATAGTTCTTGCTGAGCATACCGAATTGCCCCTTGAGCACGATGATATGCTCGGGAGAGTAGCTCAGCGTTTTGTTCCTTACAAAGTCGAGTTGATTCTGCACCAGAAACACGCAGATGATCAAGGCAATGGAAAAGGTAAACTGGAAGATTACGAGGGCTTTGCGCAGTAAGGAGCCTTTCTGACCATGTTCAGGACGGCCCTTCATCATATGGCTGAATTTAAAGCGTGAAAGCAGCAGGGCAGGATAGAGGCCCGCTATACCAGACAATAGAAGCGTAAAACCTAAGAGCGCGGCCAGAAAAGCCGGGTTCGTTCTATACTCGAAGAAGAGCTTTCGTTCCAGTATGGTCTCAAAGGAGGGAATGATCAATTCCAGGGCCAGAATGGCCAGGGGCAGGGCTATCAGGCATATCACCAGCGACTCTGTGAGTAACTGATTGACCAGGGTTTTTCTACCGGCTCCCACTACCTTTCTTACCCCTACCTCGTGGGCTCTTTGAATAGAACGGGCACTGGTAAGGTTGATATAGTTGATCAGCGCCAGGCTGATGATAAAAACGGCAATGATGGAAAACATACCAATCACCCGTTTATCTACCGGAGCTATCAGGCGATCCGATACGGCAATATCATATTTCAGGTCCTCAAAGCTATTCAGAGAATAGACACTCTCTACCAGGTTCTTTTTATCGGTGTGCTTGCTGAGCTCAGGTACAATTTTGTCAGCCACCTCATCGGGTGAAGTGCCGGGGCTCAGCAGCAGGTAAGTAGGTAAGGAGAGGCTAAAGCGGGTTTTAAAAGAATAATGTCCGCTGGGTGGAAACAGCTCTGCATTGCCCGAAACAAAGTCGAACTGAAGGCTGGAATTGCCCGGAGGATCGGCCATTAAGGCACTTATGATTCTGGGCTCAGCGTCTTCAGAGTTGGAGCTGATGGTTTTGCCTACCACATCTGTATGCCCGAAGTGGCGCAGGGCGGCAGATTCGGTAATGACCACACTGGAGGGCTCATCAATGAGCTTATCGGGGTTGCCGCTCAATATCTCAAAGTCAAATACTTTGAAAAAGTCAGGGTCGACAAAGAGAAAATCCTCCTCGATCAGGCTTTGCTTGCCTTCTGTCTCAGATAACAGCGTTCTCGGGCTTTTTGACATCCGGACATAGGTTTCTATGCCAGGTATGTTTTTGGCAATGGTGGGCATCGCATTGGAGTGAATGTAGGTATTGCGGGTAATCACTCCTTCGCGTTCAAGTGCCGATTCCAGGCGGTAAATACGATCTTGGCGGCTTTGAAAATCGTCCGTTTGACGCTGATCTAATACAAAGAGCAGAATGGCCAGGCTACTGGCCAGGCCTATGGTGAGTCCGAAAATGTTGATGGCGGTAAATACCCGGCTTTTGGACATATGGCGGGTAGCCATTTTTAAATGATAGATGACCATGTCTATATATTTTGGTTTTCGATAAGCTTGTTTGTGGGCAAGCAGATAAGGCCTCACAGAGCGAAAGGCCGTCCAGAGATAAATCCTGCGGGCTTTGCTCAGCCCCTTGCTTTCCAGGTTATCCAGAAAGTCTTCATGCAGGTCGCCTTCAATTTCATCTACAATGTTCCGATTGGCAATCAGCCTTAATAACCACATGGGGAACCTGGGAGGGCGATTCATAGATTTTCCCCTTTAAAAGGTGCGGCAGGGACCAGCTGCCAGAAAGACTCTCGGATGCGTCTTGCCTCATTCAGGGCTTCTGTACCCTTATTGGAAACATAAAAATGGCGCTTGGCTTTGCCGCCACGTCTGGCGCTGGCTTCTCCCAGCTTTGAGTCCAGAAAACCCTTGCGCTCCATGCGATACAGTGCAGAGTGAATGGCACTGAGGTTGATACTACGCTGTGTGTGCTTTTCTACCTCAGCCCTTACGGTGTTGGCATAGGCCTGATCTTTCAAAACCCAGGTGGCAAGTAGCACTACCTCTTCAAACTCGCCTAAAAACGACCCTTTCATCTCCTTAATTTATTATTTATATAAATGTAAGGAATATAAAATCAGACTTCCAAAGATATTATGTGTAAATGTAAGGATAATCAAATAGCTATGTATGAAGAATGTTGAAATAACAGTTGTGTCAATAGGGCTGAAATGCGTAATATTGCGTCCCCAATAATTAGTTCGGGATGTGGCGCAGCCCGGTAGCGTGCTCGTCTGGGGGGCGAGAGGTCGCAGGTTCAAATCCTGTCATCCCGACTTAACTGGACAACTTGCCTTTTTGGTGAGTTGTCCTTTTTGTTTCTACTCCCTGCCCCTTGGGCTAAGCACTTGTAATTCAAGATTATATCGAAGGGTGGCACAATATCCAAAAGGACATTTTTATCCAACAAAAGGCGGTTCGAACCAATTTTTTTCACAAAGGCCCGCAGCGCAACTAAATTTTCCGATTCTAACACAGAAGTGGCCTCCCGCGTGGTTTCTAAGAAGTCTCGTGTAAGTTCAAACCATAAGGCACCCTTTTTCTCAAAACTGGCTTTCTGCTCGTTCAACTCTACTCGATCCCTTAAGATTTGGTCTTTCTTTTTCAGATACGTTGGCCGTTCAATATCCCCATCCAGAAAACTATTCACGAGTTTATCCATCTTCGTTTCATTCTCACTTAGCTGCTTTTTGAGGTTTTGAGAAAAAGACCGCCTACTTACTTCATCCTCCCGCTTTTCCCGCTCCAATTCCGCCAATAAGATTTCGGTTAATTCGTCAGACAACGCCACCTTATACACCAGCGCGCGCAATTGCTCCACAAGCATATTATTTGAAGTATATGCTTGTGAGCAATAGCCCATGCGCTTAGAACAGCGATAGTAAATGTACTTCCGTTTCTTGGCGTATTGAGCGGTAATAGCTCCCCCGCACTCCCCGCATCGCAACAGCCCTGTTAAGGGAAAATTATGGCTGTTTTTGCGATTGCGGGGCCGCCCTTGTTCCACCAAAACCCGCTGCACTTCTTCAAATAGTTTCCGACCGATAATCGGTTTATACTTGCCCTCAAAAACCTCCCCGTTCAGGCCAATCAATCCGATATAAGCCTCATTTCTCAGAATGTGATTCAACGCTGCTTTTCCGTATGGAATACCCGACCGACTTCCGATGCCCCATTCAAATAGCAAGTGTCTTGCGGTTTCTAACGAATGTCTCCCGGTCGCGTATTCCTTAAACAGTTTCTTCACGATTCGCGCGTTGGTGGGATGCGGCACGATATTTCTGATATTCGCGTCATTCATATAGCCCAGAGGTGCCTTTGTAGGGTACTCACCTCTTCGAATCTTTTGCCGCAACCCACGTTTCACATTCTGAGAAAGGTTATCCGAATAATACTTGGATTGCCCGAAAGCTACTTGAAGCATAAACAAGCCTTGCGGAGTAGGCTCAAACCAAAACGTTGGAAATTTGAGGTCTGCTACGCGCTTGATGTCGATTAGGTAAATGATTTGACCTCCATCCACACTATTCCGCGCGAGCCGGTCGGGGTGCCAAGCTAAAATACCCACCGGCTCGCGGCTCTCGTAAACCTTCGCCATCATCTCGTTAAAGATTGGCCTTCCGGGTTTTTTCGCACTCTTGCTTTCCACAAAAGTCTCCGCAATCACCAAGCGTTCCCGTTCTGCAAAATCATTTAGTTCAACAATTTGAGCTTCAATCGACATCACTTGTCGTTCTTCATCTTCCGTTGATTTACGCGCGTAGAGAAAGTATTTCGTTTTCATAAGGGTTTTATTTAATGTTTGAAGATTCGTTTTGGTTTGAGCCGTTCTAAAGAAGATTTCGTTTAGGCCAGCCCGCTTTCCCCGCTAAGGCGGGGAGTGAAAAAAAATGGTTGTTTATGTCCAGGGGGCACGCCCTATCGGGCACTAACCCCCTTCCCATAAGCTGGCGGTTTGCAACCGCCACGAACCGCCATTTGAAGGATAAAAATGTCCTAATGGATATAGAGCCACCCAGAAGCATTTCGATATACAAGAGCTTAGCCCAAGGGGCAGGGAGTAGAAACAAAAAGGACAACTCACCAAAAAGGCAAGTTGTCCAGTTAAGTCGGGTTTTCTTGTCCACTGT
>JAAWWF010000021.1 GCA_021404565.1 Roseivirga sp.
TAGTTAGTGTTTTTGTTTTTTGTCAAACAGAAGACGGCATATACGATGGTTAGCAAAGGCCCTCGAGGCCCCGCCATTCAGATTCGTAAAGAAAAAATATAAAAGGATATAAAATCTACCAATTTTGTAGGGTAATAGTTCCGAAAAGAGAAAGAAAAAATTCTGAACCCCGGTTTTTGTAGGGTTAAGGGGAGAGTTTATAGCCTCTTTATCAGGCTGGCAAAAAAGGAGTATTTAATTCTCCTTATTGATTTTATTTTTAACTTTAGGCGCTTAAAATAAATCACCCTTTTATGAAGTTTATTGTCTCCTCCGCTGAATTACTGAAGCGCCTTTCCAACATTAACGGAGTGATTACCACCAATCCGGTGGTGCCCATTTTAGAAAACTTTTTGTTCGAAATAAAAGATGGTCTGTTAACGATTACAGCTTCCGATCTGCAAACTTCCATGATCACTGAAATTGATGTGGAAGCCAAGGAGGATGGAAGCATCGCTGTACCTGCCAGAATCCTCATGGATACCCTGAAGAACCTGCCGGAGCAGCCAGTGACATTTACTATTGACGGAGAGACCTACAGTGTAGAGATCAATTCTGACAATGGTCGTTATAAGCTGGCGGGTGAGAATGCCACAGACTTTCCTAAGGTGCCGGCAGTATCAGATGCTTACAATGTAGATATGTCTACAGATGTGTTGAGCAGTGCTATTGGCAACACGATTTTTGCTACAAGTAACGATGAGTTGCGTCCGGCAATGACAGGGGTGTACGTAAAACTGGATGAGACAAATACCACATTTGTGGCTACAGATGGTCACAGACTGGTT
The DNA here is from genome assembly GCA_021404565.1 of Roseivirga sp. Lineage (GTDB taxonomy): Bacteria > Bacteroidota > Bacteroidia > Cytophagales > Cyclobacteriaceae > Roseivirga. The sequence goes on from JAAWWF010000021.1 coordinate 828, forward strand.
AGATACAGAAGGGTAGACGTAGCTTCTGACACAGGAATGGCTATTATCATTCCTCGCAAGGCTTTGAATCTGCTGAAATCGACTTTGCCTTCTGAAAACTCGAATGTAGTGGTGGAGTATAATGCGAGCAACGCTTACTTCCACTTCAATAATATTAAAATGATCTGTCGACTGATTGATGAGCGTTTTCCAGATTATGAAAACGTGATTCCGACAGAGAATCCTATCCAGATGAGAATTGATCGTAATGAATTACTTGGTTCATTGAAAAGGATTTCCATCTACGCTAACAAAACCACTCATCAAATCAGGCTGAAGATTACTGGCAGTGAATTGTCTATTTCTGCGGAAGATCTTGACTTCTCCAATGAGGCGAAAGAAACCCTTGCTTGTGAGCATGATGGAGAGGATATTGAAATTGGCTTCAACGCAAAATTTCTGGTAGAGATGCTGGGAAATGTACAATCAAAAGAGATTGTGCTTCACATGTCGCAGCCTAATCGTGCGGGACTGATTGTACCTGCGGAACAAGATGAAAGTGAAGACATACTGATGCTTGTAATGCCGGTGATGCTGAATAACTACTAGAATCAGCCAATCTAAAATATTGAAGGAGCATTATGCTCCTTTTTTTATTTAGAATTTTGGATAACTTGCTACATAAACTTTTTCAGGTTGCTCTCTAAAAAGACCCAATACGCTTTTCATGCACTCACCTACCTTGCCGAAAATATGGACAAGGGACCTGTTCTTATCTCTGAGATTTCTCAGGAGAGACATATCTCGCTAAAGTTTTTGGAGAATATTCTCCTGGAGTTGAAAAAGGCAGGCATCTTAGGTAGCAAGAAAGGAAAGGGAGGAGGTTACTACCTGATCAAGGCTCCCGAAGAAGTGGCATTGGCTAAAATTATCCGTATGCTGGATGGCCCGATAGCACTCCTGCCATGTGTGAGTCTGAACTACTACGAGCGCTGCGAACACTGCACCGAAGAGATTTGTGGGCTCAACACTGTTATGAGCGAAGTGCGCGATAATACGCTCAAAGTTTTGGAAAATAAGACGCTAAAAGACGTATTGAGGAAACCCTGAGAAAATTTTTTGCGTTATTACCCTACTAAAACGGTAGAGATTACCTAGATTTGTAAAATCAACCTGTTTAAAGGACCAGAAAATGCTCTTAGATACAGCGATTAAAGGAAAAATTGATAGCGCTCAGAAAGGTGATAGTAACCTCAGAAGCCTGCTAAAGACGGTGAGCTGGCGTGTTGTCGGCACCATCGATACCATGATTATATCCTATTTGATTACCGGCAATACTGCAATGGCCATGTCTATTGGCTCGGTAGAAGTAGTGTCCAAGATGATTCTCTATTACCTGCACGAACGTGCCTGGTCTACTGTAAAACTCAAAAAATAAAAGCCTGTGATATCAATAGAAACAATCAAGCACAGATTACAGCACCTTTCCCTGGCTGATGGCCTCAGAGAAATTGCTGATATGTTTCCTGGTCAGGTAGTTTTTTCATCGGCCTTTGGTCAGGAAGACCAGGTAATTACAGATGCTGTCTTCAGCAATGATATTGGCGTTGGAGTTTTTACACTTGACACAGGAAGGTTGTTCAAAGAAACGTATGACCTGGTAGATAGCACCAGGGCCAGGTATGGAAAACCTATCAAAACTTACTTCCCGAATTTCGAAAGGGTGGAAGATCTGGTAACCGAAAAAGGAATGCACAGCTTCTATTCTTCAGTAGACAACCGGAAAGAATGCTGCTATATCAGAAAAGTTGAACCGTTGAAGAGGGCCCTGGCAGGTAACAGGGTTTGGGTGACCGGCCTACGGGCAGGACAGTCTGAAAATCGTCAGAACTTTGATCTGGTGGAGTGGGATGAGGCCAATCAGATTATTAAATATAATCCTATACTCGATTGGTCTTACGATGAGATGATTGATTACCTGAAAGAGCACAACGTGCCTTATAACAAATTACACGACCAGGGTTATATCAGTATAGGTTGTGCCCCGTGTACCAGAGCCATTGAGCCGGGTGAAGATGCCCGTGCGGGCAGATGGTGGTGGGAAACCAGCAAAAAGGAATGTGGTTTGCACCAGGTAAGTCTGGAAGCAGTAAAGGTGTAGGAGGAAGGGTGGTTTAGCTAGCTGGCGGTTTTCCACCTTCCCGGTAAAAGCCTAAAGGTGATGCCCCAGTTTTTCTTCGATTAGCAGGTCTACGTCCAGTGCCTTTTGATAGGCTGTTTCGAAAAGCTCGTTCAGATCATTTTCGTTTGAAAGCAGGTTAACCACGAGGTTTTTGAATTCCACACTTTTGATCTTATCAAAGGTTAGAATCCGCTCTTCTCCAAAATCCACCTCACTTACCAGAAACTCACTATAGTACTTTTCTTTCATACGTACATAGTTCTGAATCAGGTCACGTAGCTCCAGGTAGTAGTTTTTCAGAGAAATGAGTTCACTCTTAAGGTCTGAGTTTTTGTTAGTGTAGTTCGTATTGAGGTAAAAATTCAAGCCTTCAAATTGTATAATGGGCTTGAAGGTCTTGTTAATATCAAAGAGGTAGTGCGAAATGCCGTCATCTTCCAGGTTACCTCCCGAGTAGAGGATTCTTGCCAGTTCCGTGGTGTTTTCGGCTAATTCAAACCTGTCTTCTATCAGGGATTCAAACTGATGAATGTTGGATTCATTCTCGGTATGGAGTTTTTCAATGGCAGATATTTCCAGCTTCAGGTCTTTCTTATCCTCATAGTATACATTAAGCTGATAGGCTACCGTAATCCCAAAGATTACAATGAAAATCTCAATGAGGTAGGTAAGGAAGTTGGCTTTATTCACTTTGCTGAGCCTGCGAGAAGTACCGAATTTCACCATTCGAAGCTAAAATAAATGGTTTGATGTGAAAACACATAATAATGACTCAAAAAGACCTGTAAAGGATGCGTGAGGCGGATCAAACGATCAGTTTCTCCAGAAGATCACCCACAAAGTAAGCAAGTAAGGCAGCCGAGCCTCCGAGAAAGAGCGTTTCGAACATACCACGAATTCGACTGGTATTGGTTACATAACTTTTGGCATAACCAATCAGCCCGAATATGATAAAGGTCATTACCGAGCTGTAAAGAAAGAGATCGGCCTCAGTACCCACGGTATAGTCGATGACATAGATGATCAATGGAATAAAGCCCAGAATGATAAAGGAGACAAAGGTAACGGCTCCCATAGCAATGGGAGATTTAGTCTCCTCGGCCATCTCCAGTTCCTCTTTCATCATTACATCTACCCAGCGATCTTTATCCGCTGTGATTTGATCTACGACCTGTTCAAGCAACTCACCTTCAAAGCCCTTGGCCGCATAGATTTCTCTTACCTCTTCTCTTTCTTTATCGGGTAGGTGATCTACCTCCCAATATTCTATGTTTTTATGCTTTTGGTACTTCTGCTTTTCAGATTTGGTAGAGAGATAGCTGCCGACAGACATGGCAAAACCATCGGCTATGAGATTGGCAAAACCGAGAATAATCACAATGGCGCTGTCTAGTTGGGCTCCTGCCGCCCCGGCCACCACGGCAAAGGTGGTCACACTGCCATCTATACCTCCATATACAAATTCCCCAATGTAGTCCTGAAAGCGATTCAACCAGCTCGATTGTCCATGAAGTGCTTCTTCTGAGGTATTCATTCCGCGTCTTTTAAAATCTGTTCAACCAGGTCTTGTACTTCGACTAACTTTTCCACAGCCTGTTTATAAAGGCGATTCAATTCAATCTCATCAGAGCCCTGATTCCAGATTATGTTTTTGAATTCCAGAGAGGTCAGCTTATCCATATTCACAATTTTTCTAGCAGGGAAATCTACCGCGTTTCTTAGAAACTTGAAGAAGTCCTCTGATTTGCTTTGTTGGTATCCATTTGATAAGCTCATAAGTTCCTGCAGGTAGGTTTTGAGTGTCAGGAGTTCATTTTTTAATTCAAGATTGGTATTGCTATAGTTACTATTGAGATAGAAATTAGACGCCTCTTGTTGTAAATCAGGTGTGGCTGTTTGTACAAGGTAAAAGAGGTGAGCTTCTAAAGAGTCTTTGCGAACATTTTTTTCCCCCAGAAGCCTGAATATGCTTCGTGTTTCTGAAGAGATGCGTTTGCGATAAGCCTCCAGACTGCTAAACTCCTCAAGATTAATTTGATTCTCCTTGCGAAGGTTTTCTATAGCGGTAAGTTCAAGCTGCCGGTTGAGTCCTTTTTCATAGTATATATTGACCTGGTAGGCTATAGTGATCCCTACTATAACAATGATAAGCTCCATCAGGTAAATTTTCCAGTTCAGTTTGTTTAGCAATCGAATCAAGCGCATATGGGAAACTTTGTATCGTAATTTAAAACCTATTTGATTTTAAAACAGCGGCAATTGCGGAATTCGATGGAATTATTGCCTGGAGCTGAGCGCTTCTTCTGTCAGAGACTGTACATCAATGAGCTTGTCGTAAGACTCTTTATAAAGCCTGTTTTGCTCAATTTCGTCCAGAAAAAGGCTCCAGAGATCATTTCTAAAAGAGAGACTCGTAAGCTTATCGGTGGAGATTACTGCCTTCTTTGAGAAATCCACCTCACTTTTAATAGGGTTGTAGAAGTAGGTGGTCTTCTTTTCCCAATAGTGGCTTGTGAGTTCCTGCAGTTCGGCATACAGGGCTTTAAGGGCCTGCATTTCCCGTTCAAGCTCGAGGTTGCGTTGGTCGTAGTTGCCATTCAGATAACCATTCATTGCTTCTGTTGGAAGATCCGGGGTAGAGATTCTCTGAAGGGTAAAAACATAGTTGGCAATGCTATCACGGTTTGTGGCAAAGGGAGAATCCAGAATCAGGTGGAGAATCCGTGTGTTCTGCTCCATGTTGATGCGGTAGGGCATGAGGCTCTCAAATTCCCTGAGATTCAGCTCATTCTCGCTATGAAACCTTTCCAGTGCAATCAGTTCACGTTTGGCATTCTGATTATCTTCATAAATCACCTGAACCTGAAAGGCAATACTGATGCCCAAAATCACGATCATGAGCTCCATAAAATATATGGACCAGATTTTCTTCCTGAATGTAGTTGTTCTAAGCTTCAAACCCATTTATCTACGTACGTTTTGAAGACGAGAAGGGCTGAGAAAGATTACGCAATAATGTTAGTCGGTACGTGTAATTTGAGCTCCTAGCGCATTGAAACGCTTATCGATGTTTTGATACCCCCGGTCTATTTGCTCTACGTTATCAATAATGCTGGTGCCTTCGGCCGAAAGGGCGGCAATCAGGAGTGCTTGTCCCGCCCTGATATCAGGAGAAGTCATGCGAATGCCTTTGAGCTTTTGTGCTCTGTTCAGACCAATTACCGTAGCCCTGTGCGGATCACAGAGAATGATTTGTGCACCCATATCGATGAGTTTATCCACGAAGAACAGGCGACTTTCAAACATTTTCTGGTGAACCAGGACCGTTCCTTTGGCCTGTGTGGCCACTACCAGAATAATGCTTAATAAATCAGGAGTCATACCCGGCCAGATGGCATCAGCAATGGTCATGATAGAACCATCAATAAACGTCTCAATTTCGTATCGTTCCTGGCCCGGAACATAGATGTCGTCTCCTCTGAACTCCATTTCAATTCCCAACCTTTTAAAGGTTTCAGGAATCAGGCCCAACTGATCAATACGACAGTCTTTGATGGTAATTTCTGATTGGGTCATGGCCGCCATGCCTATGAAGCTACCAATCTCAATCATGTCGGGGAGCATTTGGTGCTCAGTACCACCCAGTGCCTCGACACCCTCGATGTGCAGTAGGTTGGAGCCTACACCGGTAATCTTGGCACCCATACTATTGAGCATGCGCGAGAGTTGCTGTAGGTAAGGCTCGCAGGCAGCATTGTAAATGGAGGTTTTACCCTTGGCCAATACTGCTGCCATCAGAATGTTGGCTGTACCTGTGACAGAGGCCTCATCAAGCAGCATATAGGTGCCCTTAAGATCGCTCGCATCAATATGGTACATACCCGTTTCTGCTTCGTAAAGAAAACGGGCTCCTAATTTTTGAAAACCAATGAAGTGAGTGTCCAGTCTTCTGCGACCAATCTTATCACCTCCGGGTTTAGATATTTTTCCTTTTCCAAAACGAGCCAATAATGGCCCCAGAATCATAATTGAGCCCCTCAGCGAAGACGCTTTGGTCCTGAACTCCTGAGTCTCCAGATAATCTATGTTTACATCTTTGGCACAAAACTCATAGGTTTCATTACCGAGAAAGTTGACCTCAACACCCATGGCTGCCAACAGCTCAATGAGCTTGTTTACATCCCTGATGTCAGGTACTTTTTTTAACGTAACTTTTTCCGGAGTAAGCAGAACCGCACAAAGGATTTGCAACGCTTCATTTTTGGCACCCTGCGGAACGATTTCACCGTTCAGTTTGGCACCGCCTTCAATGATGAATGAGGCCATTTATTTTATGATCTTCTACGTTTTTGGAAGTTTCTTCTTTTGCCACCGTGTCCTCCACCGTGTCCGCGATCGTCTCTGTCTCTATGGCCACCGCCACCCCTTCTTTCTCTCACAGTACTGTTGAAAAGACCGCCTTCCTTTACCTTCTCCAGGTCTATGTCGAGCTTGCCTTGCGACATTTGCTTGATTTGCTTGAGTACTACCTCTTCATCCAGATTGTCTTTGTTTACACTGGCATAGAAGCTGTTCATCAGGCGACCGATGTGAATAACAGCATTTTCTTTAGACTCGGGGTCTTCCATGGCAATGGCTTGCTGAATCATGGTCTCGATATTGCGCCCGTAGTGACGGTATTTTACATCACTGCTTTTATAAGCCAGTCGCTGAGGTTTTTTTCCTAACAGCGCTTTTTCAGGCATAGGGAAAGGAGATTCCACATTAAGTTCAAAATCTGAAATGATATGCAAATCATCCCATACTTTCTGGTCGTACTCAGGGTTGTCCTTGAGTGCCGGGTTAATCTGACGCATCAGATCGGTCAGTGTTTTGGCAGTCTGGGAGCGTTTTTCTCCCTCTTCCATCGTCTTTACATAGGCCACAAGCTTCTGGATGTTACGGCCATATTCTTTGAGGACAACCTCGTTCCTCTCTGTATTATACTCTAATGACATGCTTTTTTGTTAATCTACCTGCGCGGCTGCTTTGGCAGACGGGGAGGTTATGGTTTTGTGTTGCCGGGTTTGGTGTCGGACTTGTTAGTTCAGGGCTATTCCTGATATGTTATTACAACTATTGGGCTAAAATATAAAGATTAGCCGTGTTTCCCTATAAAGGTACTGTTTTTCGTATTCTTTCAGCTATAACGTTCACTTTTGCTTTTGTGGTATACTGAATTCAATTCCCCATCTGGCCACATATTCTTCTAGGGGTCCCAGGCCCATTTCAGCCCTTCTCTGATCGACATATTCGGGGTCCTGCAACTCATATAATTCGAATGAGCCATCAGGGCCGCTACCTCGTACCTGGGAGCCATAAATCTGAGGTTTTTTATCACCCATAAGAATTCTGTCTTGCATCAGTGCTACACTACCCTTATTTAGTTCATCTTTTTCAGCAGCCATTTGGAAGTAGCTGAAATACTCCTTTCGATATCTGTGGGTGCCATGTTGAAAGACCAACCAAAGTGTATTGATGTGTTTTCTATCAACGTTTTCGAGGGTGGGCATGCCACATTGTTCTATAATACTTATAGCGATTTCAAGATATTTAAAGTCTTCAGCCGGGTGAGGGGCGCTGCCGCCTTTTCTGCTACCCTGGTCTTTTTCATACAGATCGTCCAGTATTGATTTGAGGTCTTCGCAGTTTACTTTTACCGATTTAGCATCAGGTCCGGTATTGTAGGCGACCATAATCTGTTGATTCAATATCGAGTCCTCAGGTGTTGACAATCGAATAACTCCCTCTACGATACTATCGTTTTCATTCACATATGAGTCCACCGCCATTGGGTTAACCTGCCAAAGAGAAAGGAGTGAATCGAATGAAATGGTAGCTCCTTCTGAGTTTTTGAGAGTCATTGTTTGATACGGCACCAACTCCCAGTGCTTTGCCTTTTCAATCAGCTCCTCCGAAGTAAGCTTTCTGAGTCCCTCCGGGGTGTAACCAGCCTGTTGCTGTTGGCAAGCTTGTAGGCAAAAGACACCAAGAATGAGCAGAAGTAGAGCGAGTTGTTTCATAAAAGGGAGGTTAGGGTTTTACAATTCTCAGCTTGGCGAAGCTCAGCAACAGGGTTTTTTCACCAAAATTTTCAAAAACCACACTGGCCTTTCTGTTGGCTCCCTGTATATCCATGCGGTTTACTTTGCCAAAACCAAACTTTGGGTGCTCGACTTTCATACCTACCTGTAGTCCCGAGGTATCACTGGGAACAAAATCAGATGATGGTTTGTGATATTGCAGTGGCTTTTTAGGGGCGGCCTTTCTTTTATTTACCAGACTTCTGGCATAGTTGGAAGAAATAGGAGTCTGAGTGTCGCTACGGGTAGTAAGCTGGGGCTTTCTGCCTCCATAGCGTGTGTTGACCTTCAGGAAACTAGGATCTACTTCGTCAATAAATCTGCTCATCTCACAGTTCAGCAATCTTCCGAAACGATAGCGGGAAAGGGCGTAAGAGAAGTAGAGATTTTCTTTGGCGCGGGTAATGGCCACATAAAAAAGCCTGCGTTCCTCTTCCAGGTCGGCCCGGCTGCTGAGCATCATTTGTGAGGGAAAAAGGTCTTCTTCCAACCCTACAATGAAGACATTGCTGAATTCCAGCCCCTTGGAGGCATGGATACTCATCAGGGTTACAAAATCAGTGTCTTGGTCTTTGTCATTATCCTGATCAGTCAGCAGGGCTATTTCCTGTAAGAAAGCTCCGATGCTCTTGTTTTCTACCTCAGGAGTATCTACATATTCCTTAATGGCGTTCAGCAATTCCTGAACATTTTCGTAGCGGTTGAGGCCCTCGATGGTTTTGTCCTCGTAGAGGTCTTTCATGAGACCTGAGTGCTTGGCTATATGGCTGGCAGTTTCGTAGGCATCTTTTGTATCAGCATAGATGCGAAAGCTCTTGACCAGAATCACAAAATCGCGGACAGCATTGGCAGCCCTGCCGGGTAGAAACTGATCTACATTTTCAAGCACCTCCCACAAAGGGATATCATGCTCAAAAGCAGCCACCACTATTTTCTCAACGGTAGTGTTACCAATACCGCGCTTCGGCAGGTTGATAATTCTGCGAAAGGCCTGCTCGTCATCAGTGTTGATGGCATAGCGCAGATAAGCCATCAAATCCTTTATCTCCTTACGCTGATAGAAGGAGAGCCCCCCGTAAATCTTATACGCAATACCAGCTTTTCTCAGAGCTTCCTCTATGGCACGCGACTGGCTATTGGTACGATACAGTACTGCGAAATCGCTGTTCTTATAACCCTTTTGTGCCTTTTGTTCAAACACCGCGGAGGCCACAAATCGGCCCTCCTCATTGTCAGAGATTGACTTGATGAGTTCTATCTGCGTGCCGTCACTATTGGAGGTCCAGACGGTCTTTTTGAGCTGAGCCTTGTTACGGGCTATTACTGAGTTGGCCGCCTTTACAATATTTTGAGTGGAACGATAGTTTTGCTCCAATTTGATCACTTTCAGATCGGGAAAATCTTTCTCGAAATTGAGGATGTTATCGATGCTGGCCCCACGGAAGGCATAAATACTCTGAGCGTCATCCCCTACAACTGCGATATTCTGGCTCACTGCCGAGAGCTTTTTTGTAATGGTGTACTGCGAAACGTTCGTATCCTGAAACTCGTCTACCAGGACATATTTAAAGCGATGCTGATATTTGTTCAGAACATCTGTATGATCTCTGAAAAGCACATTGGTGTTAAATAGCAGATCGTCAAAGTCCATGGCATTGGCCTTGAAACAGCGCAGGCAGTAGGCTTTGTAAATGCGTCCCATCTCAGGCTTCATGGCTGATTCGTCATCAGCCTGGTAAAGCGGATTGTCAATGTATTCCTGCCAGGATACCAGGCGATTTTTGGCACCTGAAATCCTGCTGAGTACTGTATTGGCTTTATATACTTTATCATCAAGCCCGAATTCCTTCACAATAGTCTTAATCAGGGATTTGGAGTCATCGGCATCGTAAATGGTGAAGTTGCTGGGGTAACCTAGTTTGTCTGCTTCAGACCTGAGTATCCGTGCGAACACCGAGTGGAAAGTCCCCATCCAGAGGTTGCGTGCATCATTGCCCACCACGCTCTCGATCCGTTCGCGCATTTCACGGGCGGCCTTGTTGGTAAAGGTCAGCGATAAAATATTGAATGGATCTATTCCTTTTTCCTTGATAAGGTAGGCAATGCGATAGGTAAGCACCCGTGTTTTTCCGGAGCCTGCACCGGCAATGATCATGGCCGGGCCTTCCGTGTTGACTACACCTTCGTATTGGGGTTCATTCAGCGATGAGAGATAATCCATTCTGCACAAATTTCGAACAGCAATTTAGCAGGTATTTACTATTTATTGTCCAATTAAACCGGCAAAGTATGCCTCATAATTGCTGATGGTATTCTCTATGCTATAGGTCTCATAAGCAGTGGTCAGTCCCCGGGCTTGCAATGAATCTCTGAGGCTTTTATCATCTCTGAGGCGCTCAATGTTGGAGGCTATTTTCTGAATATCTCCGTCATCGAAGAAAAGTCCGTTTTGACCATCTTTGATAAGGTCCAGGTTGCCGGCAAAGGCAGTGGCTGTTACGGGCACACCCAGGGCCATGGCCTCCAGCAGTGACTGTGAAAGCCCTTCCATGGTGGAGGCCAGAATTTTGATATCGAAGAGCTTGAAATAGTTAAGCACTTTATCTCCGGGTATGTCTCCTTCAAAGTAGATCTGATGTTTTGTCTTGAACTGTGCCATGTGGCTGACAAAGGGTTCTTCTTTTTTCAAGCCACAGAATATGGCTTTAACAGGCCTGTCAATCAGCTTCAGTGCTTCGAAAATTTGCTCCTGATTTTTAAGCCGGGAAACACAGCCGATTACAAAATCGTCTTCAGCAATATTGAATTTTACCTTTAATGAATTGATGTAGGTAGAGTCAAGGTTTTCGTATTTCTCTTTGGGTGTACCATTATGAATCACTTTGATGTGATTCTCCTTGATACCCAATTTCACCAGGCCTTTTTTTACCTCTTCACCAACGGCCACGACCCCAGCAGTTTTTTTATTGTACAAATAGAGCTGAAGTGGTCCGCCCAGGCTCATGGGCATTTGCCTTCGCGTATGCACGATTTTTACACCCAGCTTGTAACGCCAGTTAGCAAAAATGCTGGTATAACGGTCGTGACTGGACTGAGCGTTGATCAGCTGAATCTTTTGCGCTTTGACTACATCCCTGATTTGCTTCCAGTTGGTAACATCGAATTTACCGCTGAAAGTCATGGCTACTCGGTTGACCCTGGTATTCTCCAGGAGTTTCCACAACAGACTTTCTTTTCTGATACCTATGGATACATAATGTCCACGTTCAGCGAGGCCTTTGGCCAGGTAGGCAATGGAATTGGTAGAACCAGCCATGTCTCCCTGGTAGGTGAGAAAGAGTATGCGAAGTTTCTCAGTAGTCATGTATGGTGCAAAAAACAGGAATAGGGCAAGAATAAACAAGTGAGAAGCGGGCTTGTTTCTCTTTATAAGTCATAGATTTTTTCAATGATCAAAACATTGGAGCTAACGTATAACATGAAACTTATAATTGCTAATTTTGACCTATGTCTGAAATAGAAGAAGAGGCAGTACGCCAAAACTATTCCGAGCAGGAGAAAACCTCGATTTTCGACACAGAATTCATGATTCACGTGGACTCTATGTACAACTTTGCCTATCGACTTACTTTCGATGAAGACGATGCCAAAGACCTGGTTCAGGATACATATCTTAAAGCATTTCGCTTTATCAATTCCTTTGAGAGAGGAACTAATGCAAAAGCGTGGTTGTTCCGAATCTTGAAAAACAGCTTCATTAACGAGTTTCGTAAAAAAAGTAAGCAACCTGCCAAAGTTGACTATAACGAGGTAGAGTCTTACTATAACTCGGATGATGCTGGTGAGAATATCACTACCGATTTGCGTGTTGAAACGGTTCAGCATATGATTGGTGATGAAATTACAGGAGCATTGAATGCTCTACCTGTTGATTTCAGAACCGTGATTATTCTTAGTGATCTGGAAGGCTTTACCTATGAAGAAATGTCTAAGATTCTGGACATTCCAATAGGAACTGTAAGGTCAAGGCTGCACAGAGCGAGAAATATGCTGCGTGAGAAACTCGTTTCTTACGCGAAGGAAATGGGATATAACAACTAACCAATAAAAATTGAAGCCATGAGTGAATTCTCAATGTGGTTTGAGCAAACGTTTAAGCAGTGTTACTGTGAAAAGGGTAATCTGGTAGATCAGGAAAGATTTTCGGAGCTGGTACAGCTCGTTCTTGATGACGAGGCGGACGAAGAGTCCAGAGCCTTGTTTGAAGAAAAAATCAGAACCTGTGTGCAGTCGAATGGGAAATTCCTTGAAGAAAAGGGACTTCGTGAATGCATACAGACTAAGCTGACCCAATTCAAACAGGACATTCCGGGCGATTTAGCTCAATCAATCAAGAACAGCATTAACCTTTAGCATGACCAAAGGAAAGGCCTTTATTTTTGCCGCACCTTCCGGTTCGGGGAAAACGACTATTGTAAAACACTTACTTGAAAAAAGGCCCGATCTGGGCTTTTCTATTTCTGCCAGTACCCGTGATAAGCGTGGCAGAACGGAAGAGAACGGAAAAGACTACTATTTCCTCAGCAGAGACGAATTTCAGGAGAAGATAAAGCAAGATGCTTTTGTGGAGTGGGAAGAAGTCTATACCGGAAACTACTATGGTACCCTGAAGGAGGAAATTCAACGAATTTGGGATGACGGCAGACATGTAGTGTTTGACGTGGAGGTGAAAGGCGCAATGAATCTGAAGAAATACTTTGGAGATGATGCCCTGGCCGTATTTGTAAAGGTGCCCTCCATTGCCGAGCTGGAAAAACGTTTAACCGCCAGAGGTACAGAATCCCGGGAGAGTCTGTCACAGCGGCTTTACAGAGCTGAATTTGAGATGGGTTTCGAAGATAAATTCGATGTGACCCTCGTGAATGAAGCCTTACAGGATTCATTCGACAACGCTGATAAGCTTGTGGACGATTTTCTCAATAAATAACCCGTCTTGCGAATAGGTCTCTTTTTCGGTTCTTTCAATCCCATCCATATAGGACATCTGGTGATTGCCGATGTCATGGCTACACATACCGATCTCGATCAGGTCTGGTTTGTTGTATCTCCACAAAACCCATTCAAAAGCAGTCGTTCACTGCTGCATGAGTTTGACCGCCTCAAAATGGTGGAGCTCGCTATTGCCGACAACTATAAGCTCAAAGCAGTGGATGTGGAATTTCATATGCCCAGACCCAGCTATACCGCTGATACGCTGGCATATCTTTATGATAAACACCCTGATCATGATTTCAAGCTTATCATAGGAGAAGACAACCTGGTGCATTTTCACAAATGGAAAAACTATCAGTCTATCCTGGACCACTATGGCCTATACGTATATCCACGCCCCAATGTGAATAAGGACAAAATCCAGGTGTCGCACGAGAACATCCGATACATATCTTCACCCATGCTTGATATCTCGGCTACCTTTATCAGAGACGCCATTAAGAATCAACGTTCGGTCAGGTACCTGCTTCACGAATCAGTAATCGGGTATATTGAGCAAAAAAAGTTCTATCAGTAACTTTTACATTTTTTATCAAAACTTAACAGTTCTTGGCGCTGTTTTCAACCCTTAATTGATGAGGTTTGCAACCGAATCCTCAGGCAATGTGACTAAGTAGAGTCAGACGGTTGTCATGATTAAAGCTTTGAAGATCGATGACTTGTTACTTTGAAGTAAAAGGAACGTTCATTACGAGATGGATTTAATTAATTTTTTGATGCATACTTTTGGTCCGTTTATATCGTCTATCCACTGTTGATTCATTTTTGTAAAACTCAGGTAGAATTGGCCTGTTAATTGTTCCAAAGGAGAGAAACCTCAAATCAATGCATAAACTCATACTCACAACAGTCATTTCCCTGTGTATCGCTTCAAGTGCCCTTGGTCAGGGTATCCGTGGTACTATCAAAACCGATGAAGGAGAGACCCTGCCTTTTGCTTCGATCTATGTAAAACGGGTAGGTACGGGAACCTCGTCAAACTTGGACGGCTTCTACGAACTTAGGCTACCGGCAGGCACATACGAGGTGGTGTTTCAATACATGGGCTACGCCACCAAGGTGAGCACCGTAACCATTGGCAGCAACTTTGAGACAATTAATGTAAGCATGTCTCCCCAGGTGATAAACCTTACCACGGTGACGGTTACCGGGAAATCTGAAGACCCCTCTTATACCATTATGAGAAAGGCCATTGCCAAGGCCAAGTACCACCTGGTGCAATACGATAATTATTCCGCTGAGGTATATATGAAGGGTACAGGAGAAGTTACCAAGGTGCCCTGGATTTTAAGAAGGCAGTTTGAAAAGGAAGGAATAGATACCAGCCAGGTATACACCTCGGAGTCGGTGAGTGAAATTTATTTTGAGCGTCCCAACACGTTTAAAGAAAAGGTGATCTCGGTAAGGGCTTCAGGGCAGGATAACGATAATGCCAACCCCAATGCCTACATCAACAGCAGCTTTTATCAGCCGGAAGTGGTGGGAGCCGTTTCGCCACTATCACCCAGGGCCTTTAGCTATTACAAGTTTGAGTATCAGGGAAGTTTTATGGAGCGCGGTTTTGAGATCAATAAGATCAAGGTAACTCCTCGTTCGAAAGGAGATGATGTATTTGAGGGAGAAATCTACATCCGCGAAGACTTCTGGAATATTCATAGCCTGGATGTAAGGACGAGCCTGATGGGTTTTAAGGTGAGGGTTCAGCAGATATTTGCTCCTATTCAGGACGAGATATGGATGCCGGTTACTCAGCAGTTTGAGTTCTCCGGGTCTATTTTCGGTTTGGCCGGAAAGTTCAGCTACCTGGCTTCAGTGAGCAACTATAAAGTCACCAAGAACGAAGAATTGGATGCAAGTGTAATCCTGGTGGACGAGAAGATTGAAGCAGCACCTGAAGAAATTGAATCGATTAAGTCGAAGAATGTTGAAGAAGGCGTAAAAGAGGTTTTTAAGGAAGATAAGCAGGTATCCCGTAAGCAGTTCAGAAAGTTGATGCGGGAATACGAAAAGCAGGAAAAGGAAGAGCAGGAAGAGCGAAACCTTGTTTCGGATTACTCTTACAGGGTGGATTCATTGGCTGCGAAAAAGGACTCAATTTACTGGGCAACCCGTAGACCGGTACCACTTACCGACAAAGAAATTAGAGGCTATCAGCGCGATGACAGCACCTATGTTGCCGAGAAAGAACAGGCCGAGGCCGATTCCTCCCGTTTAAAAAACGGAGAACGTTTTAAAATGACAGACCTCATCGGTGGAGGCTATTATAAGCTGGGAGAAAGACTACGTTTTCACTACCCTGGTTTTATTTCCAACTTTGGTTATAACACAGTAGAAGGTTGGAACCTGGACCTGACCGGTAATTTTCACTGGAGAAATGATACCACAACCAGGTTGAGAATTGTGCCCTTTATCAGGTATGGTTTTGCCAGTGAACGGTTTTATGGTAAGCTTGAAACGGTCTTCGGTATCGGTAAGCGTGAGCAACGAAATACCTTCAGGGTATCTGGCGGTAAGTACATCGCTCAGTTCAATCCGGGCTCTATTGACCCTTTTATTAATACGGCCTATTCGCTGCTGGCCAAGAAAAATTACATGCGCATTTATGAAAAGACCTACGCTCGGGCTTCCTTTGCCAGAAGATTTAAATACAGGCATGTGGTGTCAGCATCAGCCGAATGGGCTTCCCGAAGCGAATTGTTCAATAATACTACCTACAGTTTTTTCGACAGAGAAGGACGTGATTTCAGGTCAAACCTACCGCTGAACAACGAGGTGTTTCCAGGAGGTTTTCAGGACAGCAAGGCCTTTATCACCAACATTGCGATCAGAACACAGCCCTGGATTAAGTTCCGTAAATTCAATGGCAGGCTGATTCCGATCAGAGATGCTTCGCCTGAATTCAGATTGAGATATCGTAAAGGTTGGGAAGGTACTTTTGGCAGTGAAGTAGATTTCGACCATTTAGAATTGGGTATGAAAGCCGAGTTCGATCTTGGGGTGCGTGCTAAAATTGATTTTGACGCTACGGCAGGTAAATTCTTTGGTGATCCTGATTTACTGTTCATGGACTTTAAACACTTTCAGGGAAACAGGTTGAGTTTTGCACCTTTAAAAGTGGTAGGAGGGTATCGTCTGCTCGATTACTATCAATACAGTACCGCTCAGGAATATGCTTCAATCTTCTCCCACATACGTTTTCGTAAGTTGTTTTTCACACAGCTGCCCATGCTCCGTTATAGTGGCATTAAGGAGAATCTGTTTGTGAATTATCTGACCACTCCAACCTCTGATGATTATATAGAGGTAGGTTATACGATAGACAACATTTTTCGCATTTTCAGACTGGAGTTCGTACAATCCTTTCAGGGAGGTAAGGCTCGCGAGTTCGGTGTAAGAATTGGTGTGGCCTCCATTTTTGGAGACGACTAAGGAGGAATAAATTCATGAAAAAATAATCAAGGGTGCACTCGCTGAGCGCACCCTTTTTTCTGGGCAAGCTGTTTTAACTATTCATTTAGTTGTTTAAAAACTATATAATTAGTTATTTAACTAATCTTTTAAAAACAACTGACTATGGCACGCAAACGCAACCGGGAAAGCACGGAGGTAAATGCCGGCTCAATGGCCGACATCGCCTTCCTTTTATTAATATTCTTTTTGGTCACCACTCAAATCGCCACGAACAAAGGGCTGACGATGGTGCTACCTCCCAAACTGGATGAACCACCTGAGGTACCTTTGAATGAGAAAAATGTCTTTAAGATTCAGCTTAACTCTCTTAACAATATTCTGGTAGAAGAGGAGATAATCAGCGATGCGACACAAATCAGAGATCTGGTATATGATTTTGTACTAAACTTCGGGCAATTAAATCCCACGAAAGTAGGGCCTGATGGTCTGACGGATGGTCAAGTCTTTAACTCACTGCCCGGTACAATGCAATCTTACATTCGCGGCAAATTAGGGTCGAGCTTGTCTTCCGATAGTCCCAGAAAAGCGGTGGTTTCACTCAAGACGGATCGGGGTAGTAGTTATGAATTATATATCCAGGTAATGGATGAAATCAATGCGGCCTACTATAGAATCTACGGAGAACGGGTAGGACTTACTGCAGAGCAGTTCAGAAAGTTGAATCGTAATGACCCACGCCAGCGAATGCTCTATGAGGACGGCAAACGTGGTATTAACAAGGCTATATCCCTGGCAGAACCCACGAAAATCGGAGGTTGAAAAACCTCAATTGGACAGCTTGAATCCGTGAATGGCGGCTATTTGCCAATGGTCGCCATTTTTAATGATCGTATAGGTGTTTCTGTATTTTGATACAGGCCTGTTCGAAGAGGCTTCGAAGGTATGGCTGGTGATGGCAGAAACCACGGCCGAGTACTCGTAAGTATGTATGATAAAATCTGCCGTTTCCGCAGCCACCAACTGGCTCTTAACAGTACGGTCGGGTTGAAAGGGCATTAAAAGCTGTTCCCTACTCAAGACAGAACCGATGGGGGTGATCATGATAAAATCATCCGCCAGATAGCTTTCCAATGAGGCCAGGTCACGCTCCAGTACCGCTTTGTCAAAGTTGCGGATCAGCGCGGTTACCTCCTCTTCAATGGTTGGTTCTGTTCTGGTATTGTCTTTTGTGTCCTCTGTATTGGCATGAGCAAGGTGTAAGGCAAAAAATCCTGCAAGGACAAATAAGAAGTGTCTGGTTGATTTCATATCAATTGAGTTTTTGACCTGTGCAGTCTAACGACTTGCTGATAAAGTAGTTGATTGATTTTGATCAGTGGCTGACCTTCCTTTTTCCAAACTGGTTTTTAAATTGTACCTCTGACTTTACCGTGTGCGTTGAGGAATGAATTAAGTCTAAGGTCGATTACCTTGCATAATATTATGGTCCGATTATTGAAAAAAACGAAACCTTAATGCAGTTTTACCGAACAATCAATGTTAGTTTCAAAGTCTTAAGCAATTGATATGAGAACGCTCGTTTTTTTATGCCTTTTCGGTTTGAGTATAGCATCTGTACAGGCACAGTTTAATGAAGGTGTACATTATAAAGTAGTCTCGGAAACCAAGACGGAGAAACCTACGGTTACCGAGTTTTTCTCGCTTTTCTGCGGGCACTGCTACCAGGGAGAAGAGATGTTTCAGGCATTTGCTAAAGCATTGCCCGAGGGAACCAGTTTCGAGAAATCTCATGTGACGTATATACCACGAGATAACCCTGCAGTTGGTAATGGTATTGTGCAGGCCTTTATTGCCATGGAAAAGCTGGGGAAAAGTAAAGAACTCACGAAAGTGTTCTTCGACTATATCCACAAAGACCAGAAGGAAATCGCTTCTGTGGCTGCCATAAAAGAAATCTTTGTTGCTAATGGAGTTACTGCCCAGGAATTTGATGCCGCCTATAATGACAAGGAAGTGAAGGCTGCAGCGACTGTGATGCAACAGGCCTGGTTGGACAAGCAAATTGAGAGTGTACCCACCCTGGTTGTAAATGGAAAGTATCGCGTGAATATGCGTACACTTAAGAGTACGCAACAAATGGATGCTTTGGTGAAATTCCTGCTGGCTAAATAGTCTCAAAGCTCCGCTCGACAAATAATCTTTGTAAGAAAGCAGTGAGGGCTGCATCTTAAGGCTTTGAATCATATCAGCCTTATGAAAAAACTATTTCCCCTCTTTTTCCTGCTCATATTTATTGCCTGCGAACCACCTGTCTCAGATGAGATTCAGGGCTGGAAAGCCCAGGCTGAGCGAGTATCTATTATCCGTGACGATTTTGGAGTACCTCATATTTATGGCAAAACAGATGCAGATGCAGTTTTTGGAATGCTCTATGCACAATGCGAAGACGATTTTCCCCGGGTAGAGCGCAACTACTACTGGGCGATTGGTCGGTTGGCCGAAGCCGAAGGCGAAGAAGCATTATACAGTGATTTGAGGGCGCGACTTTATATGACCATAGACGAGGCTAAGGCCCACTATGAATCTGCTCCTGATTGGTTGAAGGAACTGTGTCAGGCATATGCCGATGGTATTAACTACTACTTGCATACGCATCCTGAAGTAAGACCTAAGGTGCTTGATCGATTCGAGCCCTGGTTTCCCATGTTCTTCTTTGAAGGTTCTATTGGTGGGGATATTGAGAGTGTTTCTACACGCAGAATCAAAAGCTTTTACGGAGAAGGTGAGTCAACGGCATTTATGGAACTAAGTCCTGCTCTGGCTTTTGATGAGGAGCCTAAGGGGTCGAATGGTTTCGCCATTTCCGGTGAACATACCGCTTCAGGAAATGCCATGCTGCTGATTAACCCGCATACCTCTTTTTACTTCCGTGGAGAATCTCAGGTAGTAAGTGAGGAGGGACTGAATGCTTATGGCGCTACCACCTGGGGGCAGTTCTTTATTTACCAGGGTTTTAATGAACACAATGGCTGGATGCACACCTCCACCCGTGTAGACTTTATGGATGATTTTCTGGAGACTGTGGAAGAACGTGACGGCAAGCTACAGTACAAATATGGAGATGAATGGCGCGATGTGGAGGTATCAGGAGTAACCCTGAAGTATAAGGATGGCACGGAGATGAAAGAACGTACTTTCCCAACCTACCGAACGCATCATGGACCCATTACAGCCAAAAGTGGCGACCAGTGGGTAGCGACCAAGCTAAACTGGGAACCCGTGGATGCCCTGGTTCAATCCTTTACCCGTACTAAAACTAAGAATCATGAAGAGTTTTGGGAAATGATGAAAATCAGGCGAAATTCTTCGAACAATACCGTTTATGCTGATGCAGATGGCACCATTGCCTACTATCATGGCGATTTCATCCCTAAGCGCGATCCGCAATTCGACTACTCCAGACCTGTAGATGGATCTGACCCGGCTACTGACTGGCAGGGAATGCATGAGCTGGATGAGATTATTACAATCGTGAACCCCGGCAACGGATGGATTCAAAACTGTAACTCGACTCCTTTTACTGCGGCAGCTGAGTTCAGTCCTAAAAAAGAGGACTACCCCTTCTACATGGCACCCGATGCAGAAAACTTCAGAGGGGTGCATGCTGTACAAATGCTCAGCAAGGCTAAAGACCTTACCATTGATGGGTTGATTGAGCTGGCTCATGACCCTTACCTGCCGGCCTTTGAAAAGGTGATTCCAGGTTTATTGAAGGCGCTTGATAGCAATCCTGCTAAAAAGAGAGCGCTGAAAGGACCTTATGATGTGTTGAAGAACTGGGATCTGAAGACCTCAAAAGAGTCTGTGGCCATGACCCTCGCACATTTTTATGGTATGGTTTACAATAGTAAAGGTAAGAACCCTGAGAGACTCAGAGGCAACGAGCGTTTTAATTATTTCGGAACGGGTTCACCTTATGCTGAGCGCATCGCGCTTTTTGAAGAGGCAGTCGCTCAAATAACTGAAGCTTTTGGTTCATGGGAAACCCCATGGGGAGAGTATAACCGCTTTCAGAGATTATCAGGAGATATGAATCTGCAGTACGATGACAACGCACCCAGTATACCAGTAGGGATGACCACCAGTCGTTGGGGAGCACTGGCGGCTTATGGTGCAAGAAGTTTTAATGGGACTAAGCGTATTTACGGATACAGAGGAAACAGCTTTGTGGCCATGGTAGAATTTGGTGATAAAGTGAAGGCCAAAACCATGCTGGCCGGTGGACAGAGCAACGATCCGAACTCACCGCATTTCGATGATCAGGCTCAGCGCTATGCCGATGTGGAGTTTAAAGAAGTGGCTTACTATAAAGAAGACGTAGAGGCCAGAGCACAGAAGACTTATAAGCCGGGAGACAAGTAGGCCAACTCAGCTAAAGCTACGTTGACTGAGGTAGGGAGTAGGAGGTAAGAAGCATGAATGCCTCATACTTCCTACCTCTTACCTCTAGCCAACCCAAAAGAAGTCTACTCGTACCTCAAAGAATCCACGGGATTGGCCCGGGCAGCTTTCCAGGTTTGAGAACCAACGGCCAGTATAGCCAGTCCGAAGAGTAGCAGGGCAGCACTGAGTACCTCCAGTATGCCTACATTTACATGATAATAGGTTTGTGCCAATACCACCTTTTCCAGCAGGAAATAGGCAACAAGTCCTCCAAAGACACCCGCCAGGCCTATCAGCTTCATAAAGCTCTTGGAAAGGATCATGATGAGGTGTCCAACATTGGCTCCAACCGCTTTTCTGACACCAATTTCTTTCGTTCTGCTTTCGGCATTAAATACAGCCATTCCCAATAACCCGAGGCAGGCAATGCTAGCGGCAACGATGCCCAGAAACCCAAAAACCCGGACAAAGATTAACAGGAAGCCATTGACCTCTTCCAGCTCTGCATCCAGAAATCTGGCCTGAAGCGCTGCGTCCTCATCTACTTTTTCCCAGGCTTTCTCAATTTTGTCAATCGTGTTTACATAATCCTGCCCCTGAACTGTCAGGTTCAGGAAATTGAGGCTGGGTGGCGATTCGAAAAGCATCAGGGGATTGAT
This sequence comes from Roseivirga sp., assembly GCA_021404565.1. Lineage (GTDB taxonomy): Bacteria > Bacteroidota > Bacteroidia > Cytophagales > Cyclobacteriaceae > Roseivirga. Next base: position 22,676 of record JAAWWF010000021.1, read on the forward strand.
GGGCTCTTCCAGGTATTGAAAGTTAAAGTCCCGGATGACACCCACCACGGTAACGAGGCTGGTGTTGATATAGAAGGCTTCTCCCAGAATATCCTGCGGAGACTCATAACCCTGAAAGCGCAGAAATTCTTCGTTGACCACCATCTTGTTCAAAGATTCCTCCGGTTGGCGGGGCTCATAAATTTCACCTGCCAATAGTTCCAGTCCATGAATATCGAAGAAATCAGGGGTGGCCGAGATGTAACTGTTGTACAATGAGTCATTGGTCTGAGGGTTTTTGAGAATGGTGCGGTTTACGGCACCTGTACCCAATAACATGGAGGAGGCGGAGATTTTGTTGATCTCGGGAATCTTCTCAAGTTCTGTGGTCAGCCGCTGGGCATCATTGCCGTTAAGTGTGATGTTAAGAATGTTTTCCTTCTCAAATCCCATTTCATAAGCCATGCTGTAACGGTACTGCTTCGATACCACATTCATGGTGATAAGAAAGAGAATGGAAATGCTGAACTGCACCACGATCAAAGCTTTACGGATGTTAACCCGTGAGAAGAGTTTCATAGAAGAACCGCTTCTCAATGCTGCCAACGGCTTGATTCTGGAGAAGAAAAGCGCAGGAAACAATCCAGCTATCAGGCCTATGAAAACGGCAAAAAGCAGGAAGTAGGCATATAATACCGGAGGTGTTTCAAATTGCATGATCAGGTCTATCCTGGGAATGCTGGTAATGAACAAGGGCTTGATTACCGCAAAGAGCATGGCCGAAAAAAACACGGCTATCACGGTGACCATGACGGTTTCAACCGTAAACTGATTGAAGATTTGCTTGCGGCTGCTACCCACCATCTTACGCACACCAATCTCTTTGGCGCGTCTCATGGCTCTGGCGATACTCAGATTGGTGTAGTTAAAACAAGCAGATAGTACAATCATCATGGCGACAGCTCCGAGGATGATAATAGGAAGCGGAATGAGTTCAGCACCAATCTGATTGTTAAGGTCTTTGCCAGGGACAATGGAGGTGATGCTTTGAGTGGCAAATGTCGTGGTCAGGTTTTCGTATGGCTCGTAGATTTCCTCTCCGGCCTTATCGAGCCAGGCCTGAACATTCTCCAGGTTCTGACCTTCTTCCAGGAGAAAATACACATAGCTGCTACTAAAGTCTTCCCAATCGGTTGAAGCCTCATAAATAGAGCCCTGCTGCTCTAAAGGAGCCACGGTATTGAAGGATACAATCACATCAAATTTGACATGAGAATGTACTGGCGGATCGGCAACAATACCCGTAACGAGGAACTCGCCTCTGTCAGGGATGGTGAGTAGTTTGCCCATGGCATTTTCTCCGGGCATAAGTGTTTCAGCCAGCGTCTCAGTAAGGATGATGGAAAAGGGGTTGGCAAGTGCTTCCGTTGGATTTCCCTGCTTAAGGTCAAAAGAAAAGACTTTGAAGAAATTGTCATCTGCATAGATACCCTGGGTAAAAAGGCTCCCATCTTCTTTTTTGATTCTTCCGGAAAAGCGTCTCCTGATTCTTACAACTTCTTCCACTCCGGGCAGTTCTTCTTTCATTTTGAGTCCTAGCAGATTGGGGGCGGTAGCCGTTTCGTCCCAGCGAAAACCTACACGTTTCGGGGTAGTGAGTACCCGGTAAATCCGATCCTTTTTAGTGTGAAACTGGTCGAATTTAAGAGCATCGAAAACCAGGTTGACGATCAGTAGCCCTACAGACATACCAATGGCCAGACCAGTGATATTGATAAAGGTAAAGAGCTTGTTTTTCGCAAGGCTTCGAAAAGCCACTTTGGTATAATTTCTAAACATGGTGGTGTTGTTAAGTTGATGTTTGAGTTTTTGACTGCGTTTAATGACCGATGGACGAATCAGTTTAATTACCTCTTTCTTATATAGACTTCGTGCTTTCTTCACTCCCTGCTCCTCGCTGTTCAAATGGAATTCTTCCATGAGGTCGCCATGCAATTCTTCGAAAAGCTCATCTCTACAAATTTTTCGAAAAAGGCGGGCGTAAAGAGCCGGAGGTGTGTGATACGACTCAGGCATAGTGATGTTGATACTGCAGGCTCAGGCCAGGTATTTCATTCCAAAGGCTGTCTCTCAATTCCTTGGCAGCCCTGAGTGCTGCGGCTCCGGTATCGGTGACCTTGTAATACCTTTTGCGCATACCGCCACGTTCCTTGTTGGCTTCTCCCTGCCACGATTCGATCAGCCCTTTCTCCTCAAGTCTGCTTAAGGCCGTATGTAAGGCGCCCCGGCTGATGCTTCTGTCAGCCCGATCCTTGATCTCTCTTTTGATTGAAACACCATAAGCATTCTCTTTGAGCACCATGATGGTCAGGAGTACAAGCTCCTGAAACTCTCCCAGATGTGATCCTTTCATAATTGTAGATTATAGCACGTTCTAATTTGTAGACGTGCTAAATCCTGATTAGTTACACGGACCAAAAAAGAAATAAAAAACAGCTCATATATATTCATATGAGCTGTTTTTGTTGAGGGTAGTGAGGGGCTTACTCGTTTCTCAGACTCTCCGCAGGGTTAGATCGGGCTGCTTTCATTGTCTGGCTGCTGATGGTCAGCAGGGCAACTGCCACAATCAGCAAGGCCCCGCTAGCCAATTCCCAAAAACCAATATTGATTTTATAAACGGCTGTGGAAACGATGGTTTCTTCATATATGTAGTAAGCCAGGGGAATGGCCACGCAGGCAGAAAGTATAAATATGCCCATGAAGCTGCGACTGAGCAGGAGCATAAGACTGGATAGGGTGGCGCCCAGTACTTTTCGTATAGCCAGTTCTTTTAATCTCGACTCTGCATTATAGACGGCCATGCCAAGCAGGCCGAGTATGGAAATACATATAGCAACCCCGGAAAGAAGCCCGAAAGTCTTGAGAGAAGCATTCATGTCAGAATAAGTGTCTTGCAGCCAGTCATCATAAAACCGGGCTTCGAAAGGATGTACATTATCCACTTCTTTCCAGGCACTTTCCAGCCTGTTCATAGTAGCTGTTATATCGTTGGTTTTCAATTTCACATTCAGGTAGTAATGGTCCTGTCGTCCCATGGTGAAGATGAAGGGTTCGAGTTCATTTTTGATCGTGCCATAGTGAAAGTCTTTCACTACTCCCGTGATCATCCATGTTTTATTATAAAAGCTGATTTGTTCACCAATTGCCTCGGAGGACTTATTGATGCCTATCTCCTTGAGGAAAAGCTCGTTTACGATAGCTCTATCTCCGGTGCCCTCTTTTTCGAACCCTGGACCTGCAAGGAGCTGATGCCCCATATTTGTCAGGTAGTCGGGACCAATGTCCATCGTGTAAGCTGTTACTGAGTCCAGTGGGTTTTTGTACTTCACAAAGTTAGACATAGAGTTACCGGTGCTTGGCATTATACTCGCAGAGGACACTCCGGCCACTTCAGGAACGGCCTGGAACTGACTTTTTAAAACCTCGGGAGTGTTTGACTGGACTTCAACATTCAGAATGTTTTCTGTGGTGAAGCCCAGGTCAAAGTTGAGTGCGTATTTGTATTGCTTGTAGGTCATGGTTACCAGGGTGGCAAAGCCCATAGAAAGGGCAAACTGTATACCTACCAGCACTTTTCTCAGCCCTACCCCTTTACTGGTTTTGACAGACACACCTTTTAGGATATTTACCGGTTTGAATCGGGTCATCAGCAGAGAAGGGAAGAGGCCGGCCAGAATACCAATGGCTACAGCAAAGAGAAAGAAATAGAGATAATTGATGGGTTGGAGGTCCAGGGTGGTAGTTCGCTGGATATAAAAATCCAATGCCAGGAACTCTGGTTTGATCAGCTGAAAGAGTCCGTAAGAGATGATTACTGCTATAACAGCTACTAAAATGGCTTCTATGATAAACTGCAGAAAGAGGTGTGTCTTACCGGCACCAACAACTTTGCGGACCCCTATCTCTTTAGACCGTTTAAGCGACCTTGCCAAAGAGAGGTTGGTGTAGTTGAAGCAGGCAGAAAAGAGGACGATAAGGGCCAACACAACGATGGAAGTGACCTTTTCTTTAGGCATTACTGTAGAAAACTGATTTGCTTTTCCCGTAGAGGGGAAGATATCATCAAATCTTTCGAGCCCCAGAGATAGTTGCCAGTATTTGAGCTTTGGGTTTTCTTCTTCAGCCAGTTTGTCCAGATTGGTCTGAATTTGCTGAAGGTCATAATTTTCCGGCAGGAGCACGTAAACATGACTGGCCCAGATCACTCCAAAATCGGTAACGGTACTTATGTTTTTTTCTTCGAGTGTTTTCAATGAAGCAATCGCGTCAAATTTGAGGTGTGAATTGGAGGGAGGATCTTTCAATACTCCCGTGATCTTATAGGGGGTTTGGTCTTTCCACTCAATAATTTCTCCCACCACATCGGACCGGTCAAAGAGCTTCTGAGCAGCAGTTTCAGTTAAAATCACACTGTTGGGTTCTGTAAGTGCTGAGCCAGAATTTCCAGCCAGCAACTGAAACGAGAGCACTTTGAAAAAGTCGTTATTGGCATAAATCCCCTGAATGGCAATGCTGGATTCTCCTTTACGCATTTCTCCTCTGAAGCCTTTGGTCAGAGGGGCAACGGCTTCAAAACCGGCAAAGTCATTGGCGAGTCGGTTTCCTGCAAAAACAGAGGCGGTGGCGTATTCGGTTACATTGCCGTTGGTTCTGTGCAGATTGCTCACCACGCGAAAAAGCCTGTCACGATTATCATGAAAGTTGTCGTAGCTATAAATCTCGCTCACGAAAGTGATGGCAATAAGACCTACAGCCATGCTGATGGCAAGTCCTATGATATTGATAGCTGAAAAGAGCCGGTTACGGGAGAGGTTGCGAAAGGCAACTATGGAATAGTTTCTAAACATGGCGGTATGGTTATAATAAGTAGGCTGATTCCTGATTTTTTTAACAACTGAAGGGCGAAGCATTTTCAGCACTTCTCTGCGGTACAGCTTGCGGGCTCTGGCAATACCAAATTCTTCCAAATTCAGGTAAAATTCCTCTTCGAGGTCACCTTGTAGCTCATCGTAAAGATTCTGTTTGCAGAATCGTTCGAAGAGACGCGTGAAAAACCGGGGAGGAGTAGTGCGGTCAGCCGGCATATGGGTGTTGTAGTCTGAGTTTGGGAATCTGACTCCATAGTTGATCTCTCAGTGCCTTGGCTTCCTGTATGGCTTCAATACCCCGATTACTCACGGTATAATAGCGTTTGGGTCTGCCACCGCGCTCCGGACTTCCTTCAGCTTGCTCTGAGGTGATAAACCCTTTCTCTTCCAGGCGTGTCAAAGCGGTATGCAAAGCACCCCGGCTGATACTTCGCTTTACTCTTTGGTTAATCTCCCGCTTAATGGTCACCCCATAAGCGTCATCATCTAATACCAGAATGGTGAGTAGGATTATCTCCTGAAACTCTCCCAAATGTGTTCCTTTCATTTTTCTGTTTTAAAAAGGCTGTCCTACATATTGCATATAGTCCTCAAACTGCTGACCATAGGCATCTTCAAAACTGACTTTATAAGTAATATCTATATTCTTTGTTCCACCTTTGGCCGCAACCAGGTGTATAACCTCACCCGGTAATAAGGTAAACTTACCCAACGAAGTGCTGCTCTTTATTGTAATAGCACTGTCGGCTAGCTTGAGCCCTTGTTTCCAGTCTTTGAAGCGCTGATCTCCGACATGAAGCTCACCTTGTTCAAAGAAGGCAGGCCCGAAACCTTTGTTTTTCAGGTCAATCAGTATGTACCCGTCCTGGTTCATCGACTGACTCCAGTCAAGATAGGGGCGGACGGAAATCCTATCATGTTTCCGCTGCTGGTTGACCTGCCAGATTGAGACGATCAGAGCGGACAATGCAATGATCATCAATGAATAAGAATCGAGTTTTGAAAAATGTTTCCTTTCCATAAATCTGCCTTATTGATCTCTAAGGTTTTTAGCCGGATTCATTTTGGCAGCTTTAGCCGCTTGAGAACCGATGGTGAGGAAGGCAATACCGATGACCAGCAGTGCTCCTCCCGAAAGCTCCCATATGCCTACATTGATTTTGTACACAGCGTATTTTACGATGGTTCTCTGAAACATCAGGTAGGCTGCTGGTATGGCAATAGCTGCCGATATGATGAACAGAGGCATAAAACCTTTGCTCAACAGCAGTACCAGATTAGATACGGTGGCTCCGAGCACTTTTCTGATAGTCAGCTCTTTCAGGCGTGATTCTGTCGTATACACGGCCATGCCCAGCAGACCGAGTATAGAAATACAAATGGCGATGCCTGCCAGCATGCCGAAAGTCTTTACAGAAGCAGAAATGTCTGAATATGTCCTTTCTATCTGATCATCGTAAAAGGTGGCACTGAAATCATGAAGCGGGTCTACCTCTTTCCAGGCGGCTTCCAACTTGCTCATGGTTGAAGTAATGTCGCCAGATACTAATTTTAAATTCAGATTTGAGTGGTTTTGCCTACCGGAGGTAAAAGCAAAAGGCTCGACTTTGTTGTTTACAGTGCCGTGGTGGAAATTTCTGACGACTCCGATGATTGTCCAGCTCTGATCGTAGTAGTAGAGTGGTTGACCAAGTGCTTCAGCCGGAGAGCCGATTTTTAATCTTTCTGCCATCAGCTCATTGATGATGATTTTATCCTTGGTTTCACCTTTTCGAAAATTCTCTCCTACCAACAGCTCATGCCCCATGTTAGAGAGATACTCAGTGTCTATATCTATCGTATAGGCAGTTGTTGAATCCATTGGATCTTTGTATCGGGCATAGTCTGAATTGGTACTGCCCGTACTGGGAACCATTGAAGCAGTCGAAACTCCTTTGATTTCAGGTACCTTGAGAAAGGCGGCTTTTAAAAGCTCTGTATCATTGCCTTGCACATTTACGTTGAGCACGTTCTCTGTATCAAAACCCAGGTCATAGCTTAATGCAAATTTGTACTGCTTTGAGGCGAGTGTTACCAGCACAGCAAACCCCATAGATAAGGTAAACTGAAGACCAATCAGCACCTTACGCATGTCCAGTCTTCGGGATGATTTGATAGTCGAAATTCCTTTGAGAATACTCACAGGCTTAAGCTTGCTCATGAGCATGGCAGGTACGCAACCGGCCAGGAATCCAATGGTCAAAGAAAAACCAAAGAAATAGAGATACATGACAGGAGTGAGCTCGAGTCGTGTGGTCCGATCCATATAGGGATTCAGCGTAAGGAAGCCCGGACGAACTACCTGAAAAAGCAGAATGGCGATGACCAGAGCCAGGATTGCTACAAATATTGCCTCGACAATAAATTGTGAAAACAGGTGTGTTTTACGAGCCCCAACCACTTTGCGGACACCTACCTCTTTTCCTCGTTTTACAGATCGGGCGATGGATAGATTGGTGTAGTTAAAACATGCCGATAAGACTACGATCAATGCCAGAATGGCTATGGATTCTACGTTTTTCCTAGGCATTATTGTATACATCTGGTTGTACTTGCCATTGCCCGGTACAATGTCGCTCAAATACTCAAACCCCATCGCTACCTGAAAGTGATTTACCTTGGCATTTTCTTCTGCTGCTAATTGATCAAGGCTGGCCTGGTAATTCTCAGGTTTGGCGCCTTCAGGCAATAGCACATATACATAGCTACTCCACATGTTGCCCCAGCTGGTTACGGTAGTACTGTTTTTGGTGATCAGGGTCTCGAGTGAACCAATGGCATCGAATTGAATGTGGGAATGAAACGGAGGGTTTTTTGCCACACCGGTTACCTTCAATTGGTCTCCGTTAGAATACTCTATCACTTCTCCCACCACATCTGTTTTTCCATAGAGCTTCATGGCAGTCTCCTCAGTAAGCACAACCGAGTAAGGGTCACTCAGGGCTGTGGCAGGGTTTCCTGAAATCAAAGGGAAGGAAAACACCTTGAAAAAGTCATTACTGGTGTAAATGCCCCTTTGGGTGATCGTCACTTCACCTTGAGTCATGTCACCACTAAGCCCGCGATAAATAGGGGCAACGGCCTCAAAACCTGCGAAGTCATTGACCAGGCGCCTGCCGGTAAGAACAGAAGTTGTGGCATATTCGTCTGAAGTTTCATTCAATGGGGTTCTTGTGTTCACCACACGGTATATGCGACTACCATGCTCGTGAAAATCGTCATAGCTATTCATTTCTGTAATGAAGGCAATGGCTATTAATCCGACCACCATGCTGATGGCAAGTCCGATAATGTTAATAGAGGAGAATAGTTTGTTCCTCCCCAGGTTGCGCAGGGCAACGAGCGTGTAATTCTTAAACATAGCGGTATGGTTGTTTGGTAATTGTTGAGTATTGAGACTTTTGATTATCGAAGGTCTGACCATTTTAATGACCTCTCGTTGATAGAGCCTACGAGCTTTTTTATGGCCCAGCTTCTGTGTATTGAAAAGAAACTCTTCGTCCAGATCACCCTGCAATTCATCATAGATATCTTCTTTGCAGAACCAGCGAAATAGCCTGGTGTAAAAAGTAGGAGGCGTTTGAATCTTATCCTTCATGGATGTAATAAGCTAGTCTTTTTGCGTCCGAGCCTGGAGTTACCTTATCAAATCTAAGATAATATTCAAGCATGTTCTTAAATGAAGACGAGCTTTTGCCGAATTTGTTACTTATTTGAAGACTCGGTATCTGAAGTGAACATCAAAATGGCCTGAACCAGATGTTTTAGCCTGTTTTAAGCACTGGGGTTTTTTGTTGGAAACTGACAGAGGATCTCTTATTCTTGCCTCAGCAGTATGGCGGGGTTAATGCGAATTACCCTCAGGATTTGGCTGGAAATAAAGAGGCCTGAGGTAGTAAACACAAAAATCACTCCGGGTAGAAGCTCACCCATACCGATCTGAATACGATAGTAGAACATATCAATCAGGGAACTATCAAGTAAAAACCAGGCGGCAGACACGCCTATAGTAGCTGCAATCGATAGCAACATGATAAAATGAGCGGAAATGCTGCTTAGTAGCTGGTAGGGGCGAGCACCCAATACCCTGCGAAGGCTAAGATCCTTTTGCCTCAACTGTAATTGGTAGCCTGTGATGGCTAAAAGCCCCAGACCTGAAATGACGATCAACGATAAACCAAGGTAGCCGGTAGCCCTGATCATCTCTTTAAAAAACTGTATGTTCCGCGAATAGTGAAGGGCCAGGCTCACTGGTTCCGGCAGGTTTTGAGCATCAACAGTCTTCCATGCTGAATCCAATTGTTCGTAGAACTCAGGATTCAGTGGTTTTCCAAAGCGCAGTGTAGCATATTGTAGGTCTGCCGAAGTCTGGGCTATGATGAGGGGGGCGACCCGATCTTGTTGGGCACCAAACATAAAGTCTTCCGTCACTCCGACTGTATGATAAGATTTGCCATCTATGACCAATACCTCTCCAATTGCTTCGGTGGGTTCTCCTTGTGTCAGGTATGTGGCCAATCTTTTATTGATAAGCACGGAGTTTGATCCGACCATGATCGAATCTCCCGCCAACAGCGTGATTTTGTAGGTGGATAGAAACCCATCCGAAGCAGCCATTTTACGAATACTCATCGTATCTCGTGTTGCAGCATGGGTCACAGGAACCTTGTTAATCGGCCCGCCCATCATGGTAGAAGTGAAATTCACATTTTCAACTCCGGGGATGGACAAAAATGCCGAGGCAAGCAATTTCGGATCGTTTCCCTTCAGAGGTAGAGACACCAGTCCAGCGAGGTCAAATCCCTTATCCAACTTGTCTATATAAGCATACTGTTTTTTAGAAATGTGTGAGACAAGCACAAAGGCAAAAACAAGGGAAAACTGTATAACAATGAGCGAGTTTCTGAGCCCTTTTTTAAGGGAGAGCTTAACTGTGGCATTCCCCTTAAGTGCGCTTAGTGTGTTAATTTTTGCATAGACCATTGCAGGATAAAGGCCGGCTATAATCCCCACCAGGAGGGAGAACAGAAATGACCTAAAGATCATGGATACTGTAAGCTCCAGATCAAAAAGTGATTCCATCATCCAGAATACCTTGAGGAAATAAGGTTTAATGAGCAGGAATATCACCAGGGCAAGGAGAAATGCGAGAATAGCCAAAAGGACCGTTTCCGATAAATAGTGAAAGAAAATTTGCAGCCTCGAACCGCCTATGGTCTTTCTTACTCCCACTTCCTTCATGCGTGAAAGGGCGCGGGCAATAGACAGATTGGTGTAGTTGAAGCAACCGGCCAGGACAATTGCAATGGCCACCCCGGAGAGAATAAAAATAACGACACTGGGAATGACCGTACCTGGCTGGTGCGAAAGCTGTCTCCCTGTGATTGCTTTTTGCAAGGGCTGCAATTCGAAAGCCACTTTTACTTTCTTATCAGTGTATTGGTCTTCGGTCTTACTATCAAGCCAGGCCTGAATGTCTTTTGAACTACCTGCCGACTCTTTTCTTATATAGGTGATGACGGATGACGTATTGGTCCAGTTCTGTGTCCAGGATACTGATTCGGGAGCTGTGTTACGATGACTGAAAGGAATCAGTGCTTCAAATTTGAGATGGGTATTTTTAGGCAAATCCCTGAGTATTCCCCGGATCAGAAAATTTCCTTCTCCTTCGATGGTGAGTTCTTGTCCGATAGACTTGCCATCTCGAAAAAGCTTCTTTGATAGTTTCTCGGTGATGAAGATGCTTCCCGGTTGATTGAGAAGTTGCACATTCCCTTCGGTCAAAGGGAAGTTGAGTACCTTAAAAAAAGAAGTATCTGCGTAGAGCCCGCTGATGTTGAATTGATGCTTTTGACGATAAGCCTTTTTGTGAAATACATTCAATTTTGTTGCAGCCTGGATCTGCGGTAATTCTTCAAGCATGGCATGGCTCAGAGCTGCCGGAGAGGCGGCTAAGGGAGTGGTGTTTGTACCGATGGTTCTATGGGTTATTACCCGGAAAACATCATCCGGAGACTCGTGGAAATCATCGAAGCGCTGTAACTCAAAGAGCATGGTAATGACTAAAATCCCTATGGCCATAGAGAGGGCCAGTCCCACAATGTTAATGAAAGAAAAAGCCCACTGCCTCCGAATATTCCTTGCCAGTATTTTGAACTGACTTCCCAGCAACATAGGGGATAGTGACTGTGCTTTTTTTTGCCAGGATGATTTCCAAACGGATGGCCGGATCATTTTGATTACCTCGTTTCGGTAGCGTTTTCTTGCTTTTTCTATCCCATGTTCTTTCAGGTGTTCCTGGAATTTCTCATCCAAATCACCTTCCAACTCTTCAAGGTATTCGCTGTTACACAGATGCCGTAAGAGCTTCTGATAAAATTCAGGAGGTCTGATATCGGACCTTGACCTACTCATTTCGCAATGATTCAGTAGGGTTGAGTCTGGCCACCCTCCAGGTTTGTGATACCACCACGAAAAGTATTATAGAAGCCAAAAGCAGTATGCCTTGAATAAAAAGCCATGGACCGGGCCTTAGCGGATTTCGGAAGGAGGCTGCGATACCCTGGGAGAAGAGGAGATGGGCTAAAGGCCCCGCAATGGCACTGGCGATCAGTATGGGTATGATGGTTCCTTTGAGCAGTAGCCTGATAATGGATTCTATCCTTGCCCCCAGCACCTTTCTGATGCCAATTTCCTTGACCCTGGTTTCAGCATTGTAAAGAGCAATTCCCAACTGACCGAGCAATGAAATGGCAATGATGGTGAAGGCCAGGAATCGTAGCACCTTGATGATGTTTTCAAACTCCGCCATGGGTTTTTGTAGATGGTCCTCCAGTGCTTCCGGTAAAAAACGGTCTTCGGGATGAAGCTCTTTCCAGGCGGCTTCCAGTCCGGTCATGGTGTTTGGCAAAGCTTTCATATTCACCTTAATTAATAATATAGATTGATTCTGTTGTGCTTTTCCGGAAACTATCATAACAGGCTGATCTGTACCCATCAAAGGGTTGTTGCCGTTCATGCCGTCCAGCACGCCTACAATTTTGTATTCGCTGCTTCTATTTTTCAGAGATGTACCAACAGCCTTTTCCAGACTGATATTGATAAGGTTGAGCAATTTCTCATTCACGAGTACCTCCTTGTGCAAGCCATCTATGATGTCAGGGCTGAAATACCTGCCATCGAGTAGCTTGGGGTTAATCACCTCATGGAATGTCTCATCTGCCCAAAATGACAGCACTATCAGTGTGGTGTCATTATCAACGGGGTCGAAGAAGGACGTAAAGCCATTAGTGATTTCCCCAGGGATATCAGAAGTCAGTGTTACGGCATCGACCCCTTGAACTCCTGAAAATGCCGATTTAAGCAGAGTTGCTTTTGCTAAATCCGTGCGCACAATAAACCTTCCTTCCGTTTCGAAACCTTTGGGTGAGGTTTTAAGCAGTACCACCTGCTGCTGTAGGAGAAACATTAGCATGATGCAAAACATAGAGAGCGTGAGTTGCAAGGTTACCAGCACTTTGCGCATGGTTAAAAACGACAGCTTTTTATGCTTTACCCTTGGGTTAAACAAGCTTAACGGATTGATTTTGGCAAAGAAGAATGAAGGGAAAATGCCCGCTACTACACCGGTGACAAAGGTGAAGGCAACGAATATCAGTATGATTGTCAGATCCAGTTGAGGGTCGAAGATTTTCGACATGGAGGGAAGCAGGGCCATAAAATCATCAGAGAAGAACTTATAAAAGCTCAGGCCTATGAGCAGAGAGAAAAAGGAGAGGGTCATTGTCTCACAGAGAATCTGAAGAATGATCTGAACGTTGCTACTCCCGGACACCTTTCTGATACCAATCTCCTTGGTGCGCTGGGTAGCCCTGGCGATTGACAGGTTCGTGTAGTTAAAACCCGCCATCAGTAGCATTACCGTGATCAATACCAGAAAGGTAACAAGCCCATCTGAACCTACCATCAGCCCCGGCTCATTGTAAATAATCTCCCCGAATATGATATCTCTCAACGGTTGACTTACAAATCGATAGCTAAGTTTGTCGTAGTCTTTGAGGGTGTTAATCTTTTCAGAAAACGGGCCGAGTTTGCTGTCAAGTGTTTCGGGACTAATGCCCTCCCTCAGCTTCACATAAGCGTAGTCGCTATAGTAGTGGGCGAGGTTATGTTTGTAGGCATTTTTAGATGTGCGCCCCGCTCCGAACTGTTCTAACGGACCAATTATTTCAAACTGAAAGTGTGACTTATGTTTAGGATAGGCCATGACAGCTTTCACGACAAAGCCTTCTTCTGTTTGTTTGCCAATGGGGTCCTCACCGGGAAAATACCGGTTTGCTACTTCATTAGTAATGATAACAGAGTTGATGTCGGAGAAAATCGCCAGGGGATTCCCTGAGATCATCTGTAGGTTGAACATGTCGAAAAAGGAAGAATCCACTTTAATTCCCTTCATCAATACTTCTACCCCGTTGATTTTGAAAGAGCCACGGAATCCAGCTTTGATATGGCTAACGGCTTCAAAATCCGGTATGTCTTCTTTCAATAATTCTACCGCGCGAAAGGGCATAGAGGCATACAACTGCTTACCACGATTGCTGGAGGTTACATGGTTTATAATTCTGTGTATTCTGTCTGCATCGGCATGATGACTATCTATATTGAGTCCGGTGTAGATCATATTGACCATAAACAGGCTCACACACAATGCACCTGCCAGTCCGAAAATGTTGACCGCACTAAACACCTTGTGCCTGACTAGGTTGCGCATAGCCAGTTTGAAATTCATTTGAAAAAGTGAGAACATAATCAGTTTTTGAATATTTTTTGGTTTGCCTAGAACAGAAGGCCGGATCATTTTCAATACCTCAGCCCGATAAAAGCGGTTGGCCTTTTTTAGCCCGTACAGTTCAGCATTCTCATAGAACTTCTCTTCCAGATCGCCCTGCAACTCTTCAAAGAAATCATCATTGCAAAACCTCTTAAAAAAGACTTGTCCAAAACTTTGATGGCCTTGTCTTCATACTATTCACTTCTGAGATTTTTAACGGGGTTATTTCTGGCGGCTTTGAGGGCCTGTGAACCTATAATGACAGCGGTTAACCCAAATATGATGAGCAATCCTCTGCTGAGGTCCCAAAAGCCAATATTGATAGTATGTACCATTCCGGGAATAATCAGCTCTTTGAAAGCGTAAAGACTCAGGGGTACGGCTACAGCCGAAGTGACCACAAACATGATGACGAAGTTTCTGGAGAGGAGCCGTAGCAGGTGACTGGTAGTGGCGCCAAGTACCTTTCTGATCGTAAGTTCTTTGATACGAGATTCTGTCGTATAAACGGCCATCCCAAGCAAGCCGAGAATGGAGATGACAATGGCAATAATGGCTAACAAACCTAAGGTTTTTGTAGAAGTCGAAAGGCTAGCATAGGCCCGCTCTATCCTGTCCTGATAGAAAAAGGCCTGAAACTCATGAACGGGATCCAATTCTGACCATGCTGCCTCTATCTTCAACATGGTTTCAGCCATGTCATCAGATGAGATTTTGAGATTCAAAAGTCGATACCCATTCGGCTCTGATAGAAAGGCAAAGGGAGCCACTTCATTATCCAGCGTGGCATGTTGAAAGTCTCTGACCACTCCTACAATAGTGCGGTTACGGCCTTGTAGCCTCACCCGCTTTCCTAGTGCATCGATAGGTTCCCCCATCCGAAAACGTTTGACCAATTGTTCATTTACAACGATCTGAGTCCTGTCAAGTCCATCAGTAAAAATGTCGCCAGCCAGCAGCTCATGGCCAAGGTTGCTGATGTAGGCTCCATTGACATTCATCAGGTTGACAGTGGTTGAATCGTTGCCTTCAATATATTTTCCGCGATTAGTCCATATACCTCCTACACTCGGTACCCAGCTTGACTTGGATATGGTCTCAACTTCCGGCAACTGCGCAAGACTATTGCTTAGAAGGTCAACGTCATTGTTTTGCAAGTAGATATTGAGAATATTTTCCGTTTCGAACCCAAGGTCGTAGTTAAGGGCAAAATCATACTGCTTGCCCGCAAGGCCTACCAGAAGCACAAAGCCAATAGAAAGGGTGAACTGGATACCTACGAGCAGTTTTCTCAAACTCAGTCCCGATGCTGATTTAAGCCGGGAAACTCCTTTTACAATGGCCGAAGGTTTTAAGCGAGATAGAATTACAGAAGGGAAAAAACCCGAAAGAATTCCCACACCAACAGAAAACAGGAGGAAATACAGATAGTGAATTGCTGATAGCTCCAGGGTGCTCGTGCGCTGTATGTCACGATTGAGGCTGAGAAACTCAGGCCTGACCAGTTGGAAGAGAAAATACGCGATAACCAGGGCCATTAATGATACGATTACCGCTTCTATGATAAACTGTAAAAAAACCTGTCTTCTCTGAGCACCCACTACTTTACGAACCCCCACTTCTTTGGCCCGTTTTAGCGTTCTGGCAATGGACAGATTGGTATAGTTGAAGGCAGCCGAGGCCAAAACGATAATGGCCAGAATCACAATGTAATTGATGTTTTTTAACTCCATTCTTGCTCCAAGTTGATTGTTGAGCTTCCTTCCGGGAAAGATGGAGGTCAGTGATTGGAGTTCCGGTTCAAAAGAACTGTTGTAAAGCTTAGGGTTTTCCTGAGCCGCGATTTTGTCCAGGTCTGCCTGAAGGTTGGTGGTTGAGCCACTTTCCGGAAGCAAAATATATACATGACTGTTCCACATGTTTTGCCAGCTCATGAGTCCGGTATTGCGGGCATTGAGTTTCTCCAGAAAGCCGAAGGAAGCGATGGCCTGAAAATTCATGTGAGAAGTTCTGGGTGGGTCTTTGACAACCCCCGTTACTTTAAGTTGATTTTGATTGTTCCATGAGATAACCTCCCCAACCACATCAATCTTTCCGAAAACTTTTAAGGCTGAGGTTTCGGTAAGAACTAATGAAAAGGGATCAGATAAGGCGCTAGAAGGGCTTCCGTGAATCATAGGAAATGTGAATACATCAAAGAAGTCCTCTGTGGCATAAAACCCATTAAGCGATACGGTATTGTCTCCCTTTTTTACATCTCCATTCAGGTTTCGGTAAATGGTGACTACTTTTTCAAAGCTGGTATAGTCTGTTTCCAACTGTCGCCCCAGAAGAGGAGAAACGGAGGCATAGAAAGCGGGCTCCTGATCTCCTTCGTGCTGTGTAATAATTACCCGGTGTATCCTGTCTTTTTTCTCATGAAAAGCATCATAACTATACAGCTCAGTGATAAAGGCAATGGCCAACAGCCCAACAACCATACTGATAGCGAGGCCTATGATATTGATGAAGGAGAAGAGCTTATTTCTGGCGATACTGCGCAGGGCAACCAGGGAGTAGTTTCTGAACATGGCGCTGTTGTTTAGTGGATACTTGATTTTGATCTGACTGATAACCGATGGGCGAATCATGCCCAGAACAGATTTCCAATAGATAGATGAAGCTTTTTTATGACCGAGAGATTCACGGTTGCGATAGAAGTGCTCCTCCAGATCGCCCTGGAGCTCCTCGAAATAACGGCTGTCACAAAACCATTTAAAGAGCTTATAAGCAGATTTTGGAGGCCTGTTTTCGTCAGTAGAACTCATGACTTACCCAGTGCTACTTTTGGTACCTCACTCCATAACTGATCGCGAAGTGTCTTGGACTCCTCCAGGGCCTTTGTGCCCTGATTGGTTACTTTGTAAAAGCGCTTACGCCTGCCACCTCGCTCCGCAGTAGCACCACCATATTCTGAGGTGATAAATCCTTTTTCATCAAGGCGTGTAAGGGCCGTGTGCAGGGCACCGCGACTGATGTTCCGGCCCGTTCTGCTGCCGAGCTCATCCTGTATCGTTACGCCATAAGCATTTTCTGCCAGCACCAGGATGGTGAGCAGTACCAACTCCTGAAATTCTCCTAAATAAGTACCTTTCATTCTATTTGATTCTTAAATGAGGACCAAATATAGAATTATTATTTTCTTAAATGGAGACCAAATAGAGAAAAATTTGAGTCAGCCTTTAAAACTGACTCAAATGAGGTTATTCGCTTCGTAGGTTTTTCACCGGGTTGGCCATGGCAGCCCGTACGGTCTGGAACGAAATGGTAAGGGTTGCGATCACCAGCAGTAATACCATCGGTACCAAAAACAATTCTGCCGTAATACCTATGCTGAAGGCAAAGTTCTCCAGCCAGGATTTAATACCGAAATAGGTGATGGGAATGGCTATGGTATTTGCAATGACCGTGAGCAGCAGATACCTTTTCGAGAACAAAAACGTGATTTGTGTACCGCTTGCTCCCAAAACCCTGCGGATGCCTATCTCTTTTGCCTTTTGAACCACGCTGTAGGAGGCAAGCCCGAAAAGCCCCATGCAGGCTGCGAAAATCGCAAAGGCGGAGAATGCTTTAAAAATATTGGCGAAAGCCAGATCTTCCTTATACTGTCGGTTGAAAAAATCATCAACAAAGTAATACTCAACGGGGTTGCCCGGAAAAGCGATATCAAACTGCTTTTCTAATTCGCTAATCACCTTGTTCGTATTTTGAGGACTGACACTCACCGAAAAGAAATCAGCAGAAGCAAAACGATACAGGAAAATAGCCGGGCCGTAGGCTTTGTGCAGCGACTGCCAGTTATGATCTTTTACTACCCCGCGAATGGCCATGGTATCACCACTTAAAATGATCTTTTCAGTGAGCGCCTTCTCAGGGCTTCCCAGGCCAAAGGCTTCCACGGTTGCCTCATTGATGATCATACCGTTCCGCGCTTGTCTTTGAGCCTCTGTAAAATCACGCCCAGCTATTACCTCAATGCCGTAGGTGTTCAGGAAGGTTGCATCCACCCAGGTAACGTTCACACTTCCGCTATTTGATCGGTCTGTGCCTGACCTTCTGGCTTCGGTGCCCCAGTTATAGCCATTGCCGGGGATACTCCGTGAGGAGGAGAAAGCCTCTACTCCAGCCACCTGTTCCATATTGTTTTTGAAAGACTCGAAGCTCGCAAGTGAAATATTGGTGTCCGGCCCTTTAATAGCCAGCGTTTTACTCATGTCGATACCAGTATCCTGATTTTGCATAAAGCTGAGTTGTCTGGATACGGTAAAGGTTCCCGCTATCAAAAAAGTCGATATCACAAACTGAAAGACAACCAGTCCTTTTCTTACGGAAAAAGCATGGCTCTTTTTTGAAACGAACCGCCCCTTAAGCGCTGTGACAGTTTTAAACGAAGACAGAATCAATGCCGGATAGAAACCTGCCAGAAGCGGACCGATCAATATGAGTACTCCCAGGGCGCCAAGTATGGTCGGGTTTGTGATGTCGACAACCAGATTCACGCCAAGTGCTTCACTGAGCATAGGCATAAAGGTATAGGTGAGGCCTATGGCAAGTACAATCGCAAAAAGATTAACCCAGAAAGACTCAGTCAGGAACTGTGACATCAACTGAGGCTTGAGAGCTCCCATGGCCTTTTTAATGCCTACTTCCATACTACGCTCCGTTGCTTTAGCGGTAGAGAGGTTTATAAAGTTGATCCAGGCGATAAGCAGTATAAACACAGCGATGATCACCATAAAATACACCGAATTGATACTGCCCACAGTCCCGAATTCATCTCCTGTAATCTCCGATCTGAGGTGAATATCAGGCACATTTTGAAGACTCAGCGTTTGTTTTAGCCCGTCAGCTTCCAGGTCTTCCGGGGTGTAGGTATGCATTAGATCGGCCATCTTGGCTTCAGCCGCGGCTTCGGTACTTTGTGGGCTTAACATTACATAGCTATAGAAATTGGTCCAGCCCCAATCCGTACCTTCTTCTGTATACTGGTTTCGCATTAAAACCCGCTCTATAGGCAACAGAAAGTCAAACTGAAAATGGGAATTGGCCGGGAAGTCCTCAACCACTCCCGAAATAAGATAATTACCATTGGCCCAGCCCCCATTCACGTTCAGAATTTGCCCTATCACCCTGTCTGATTCCTTGCCAAAATATTTGCGCATGGTTGATTCGGTGATCACAATGGAACTGGGATCATTGAGAGCCGTATTATGATTTCCCTGTAGGAAATTAAAGGTGAACATCTGCAGAAATGCTGGCTCAACGAACAAGATGTCCTGTTCTCGGAAAGGTGTCATGCTCACAGAGTCGACCACCCTGTTTACCACTGCCCCTCCGTAATATGGATGTACTCTCGACTGCATTTCTATTTCAGGTACATCGCGTATAAGAGAGGGGCCCAGGGCATAGCCACTGTAAAACCCGGTACCCAGATCTTCACCGTTTTGAAGCGTGTTGTTGTGTACGCGATACACCCGATCGGCATTTTCATGAAACTTATCATAGCTCAGCTGAAAAATCACGTAATGAGCAATGATCAGGCAGGCGGCTATACCGATGGCCAGCCCGGTGATGTTGATAAATGAATACAGTTTGTTTTTTGCCAGATGTCGAAAGGCAATGACAGTGTTGAGTTTGAACATGGTGTTGGTATTTTGAGTTTTGAAAAGTTTTTTGATCACAAAAGGCCTGAAAAACCGAATGACATCAAGGAAATAATAGAGGTATGCCTGGCGCTTACCTGACCGGGTATGGCGCTTGTTGAAGTCCTCATGAATATCTCCTTCGATATCTTCGAGCAGCTCAGGCTTGCAGTACCATCTCAAAAATCTTTGAGGCAGCCTGGGTGGTCGGTGATCTTGTATGGTTTGATTCATTGTCAGTTTACATCGAATACAATCTCGGGAATGGCATTCCAGAACTGTTCGCGTTGAGCTCTTGACTCCGACAGCATCTTAATACCGTAGGAGGTGATTGTGAGATATCGTTTGCGTTTACCGCCCCGTATCTTGGTAGCTTCACCCAGCTCACTTTTAATTAGTCCCTTTTTCTCCAGCCGGTTCAGCGCAGCATGTACCGTGCTCAACGTGACCTTACGGCCTGTTTTGGCATAAATCTCTTCCTTAATACCTACTCCATAGGCCTCGGGGTATAGCACCCCAATGGATAAAAGAACCAATTCCTGAAACTCTCCTAAATGTGTCCCTTTCATTTCTTGAAACAATTTAATTCGTAAATGACGATTAAATCTAAAGATAAAATTCGTAAATGACGATTAAATAAAAAACAATCTCGTCCTCAACTGTTTTTCAGGATGACTCAACTGGCAGTAATGTTGTACTGAAATGCAAAAAAAGACCGAAGCGAATGCTTGGTCTTTTTTGCTCATGGTGGATGAATACTATTCAGACCTTAATGTCTGTGCAGGGTTTGATTTGGCGGTCTTCCAGGTTTGTGAGGCAATGGTGACGAATCCTATGAGGAATATGAAAAGCACCCCGGAGAACAGCTCCGTGATGCCGATGGATATTCTGTTAACGGATTCTGAAAGTACTACAGAGTCGAAGAGGTAGTAGGAGAGGGGCACGGCTATAAGGGCCGCTATGGCCAGCATCCATATAAACCCTCTTGCCAGTAATTTTACCAGGCTGGCCTCCGAAGCTCCCAGGATTTTTCTCACACTGATTTCCTTCAATCTCGTTTCTGCCGTGTAGATGGCCATGCCCAGCAAACCAAGTACGGCTATAGAAATGGTAATAAATGCCAGGAATCCCACAATGGTATAAATAGTGGCATACTGCGAATATGTCGATTGAAGTTTCTGATCGTAAAACTCCGCCTGAAACTCCTTGCCGTCCGCTACAGCGTTCCATGCACTTTCCACACGTTCCATGGTCCTGACTAAGTCAGAGGGGTTGAGCTTGAGGTTAATGTAGTTGTGTCTGCTATTGGAATATCTGAAACCAAAATGATGTATGTTTCTGCTGATGTCAGTGTATACAAAATCCTCCACCACACCGATTATTCTTAACCTTGGGCCTCGAATAAGCTGAATGTACTGATCGATCGCAGCTGAAGGAGATTCAATGTTAAACTTCCTTAAAGTCCTCTCATTGATAATAATCGACTCTTCTCTTGAACCGGGCCTGCTTTCAAAATTCGCCCCTGCCAGTAACTTATGCTCCATTAGTGGTATAAAATTCTCGTCTACAAAATTATAGTACAGATAGGCTGAATCTGCCGAGTTTTCAAGTGTTACCCGTGTACGGTCTCCGTTACCCAGACCATTCAAATCAAAAGATCTGGCTACCTGGTTCACTGCTGGTATGGCTTCAAAGGCAGTAGCTACTTTAGTGGGGTCGACCCCCTGAAGTCTCACGCTTAGAATATTCTCAGTGTTATACCCCAGGTCAAAGGCTACTGCATATTTGTACTGCTTGAATGAGATGGTAGCTGAAATGATAAATATCAGGGACAACGAGAATTGAATCACCACCAATACTTTTCTCATGTTCATCCTGCTCAAAAGACCCGACCCCGGAGCGTTTTTAAGGGCATTGGTTGACTTGAGTTTTGAGAGATGAACCGCTGGAAAAAAACCTGCCATGAGCCCGACAAAAACACTGAACACCAGAAAATAAGCAAATAGCGCTGGGGTAGCGATCATCTTAGTGGCTTGTTGCACCATTGGGTCAATGTTCAGAAATTCAGGTCTGATCAGGTAGAACAGCAGAATGGCAATACAAAGAGCCGTCAGAGAAATGATAATGGCCTCCAGGATAAATTGCCAGAAGATTTGTCCCTTGTTGGCTCCCACCACTTTTCTGACCCCAATCTCTTTCGATCGCTTAAAAGCCCTGGCAACAGAGAGATTTGTATAGTTAAATGCCGCACAAAGAATCACAATGGTGGTCAGAATAAACAAGGTACTTAGTATACTGCTGTCCATTGATTTGCCGATGTTGTTTGATAAAGCCGGTCCGGGCATAATGGAGGTAAGAGCCTGAAGCTCGGGGTAAATCTTGAAGCGATCAATCTTCAGGTTTTCTTCCTCACTCATCTTGTCAAGGCTTGCCTGAATTGAGCCTGGCTCAGTGCCCTCGTCAAGAAGCAGGTATACGTAGTCATTACCTACATTTGTCCATTTTAGCCAGTTGCCTGATTTTGACCTTTGCTTCAGCATGTTCTCGTAAGTCACCATAGAGCCTAGTGCCTCGAAAGAAATGTGTGAATTAAATGGTGGCTGCTTAGCAATACCGGTGACAGTGAAGGGGATTGATCTGATTTCTATAGTCTGGCCCATAGCATTAGCTGTACCGAAGATTCTTGTGGCCGCTTCTTCGGTGAGCACCACTGAATTAGGGGAGAGCAAAGCGGTTTCTGCGTTGCCCTGTAGCAAGGTGAATCCTGAGAGAACCTCGAAAAAGGATTTTGAGGCCCATAGCCCTTTAAGTGAGACGGTTTTGTTTTGAAAACTGGCATCCCCGGCAAATCTGCGGTTGAGAATGACAGAAGCTTCAATGCCGGGTACTTCGGCCTGGAGTCTTTTTCCGGTCAGAATGGATGTGGCGGCTACCCCCTGTGGTTCATTCTGTAAAAACTGCTCATAAGAGATGACCCGGTGTATTCTGTCAGGATTCTCATGGAACTTGTCATAACTGAAAAGCTCCGAGATGAAAGAAATCATCAAGAGACATACAGACATGCTTATAGCGAGACCGATGATGTTGATCGCAGAAAAGAGCCGGTTACGGGCAATGCTCCTGATTGAGGTTTTGAAGTAATTTTTAAACATGATCGTTTGAGTTGTTGTGATATGAATTTTTTTGATGGCGAATGGTTTCAGAAACCTGATAACCGCCAACCAGTATTTATACCTGGCCCGACCAAGGCCATAGTCAGTTACAAAATCGTTGAAATCCTCTTCCAGGTCACCGGCTATATCTTCTACCAGTGCAGGCTTGCAGAACCACCGTAGAAAACGTTGAGCTAGTATTGGGGGAGTATGGTACTTACCCTGGTGCAACTAAGTAAGATTTACTTTGAATGCGGCATCAGGAATAAGGTTCCAGATGGCCTCTCGCTGGGCTCTGGCCTCGGTTAGTGTTTTCACACCAAAGGAGGTAATGATAAAGTACTTCTTTCTTTTACCTCCCCGTTTGCCGGTAGCTTCTCCCATGTGGTTAGTTACGAGTCCTTTATTTTCCAGCCTGTTGAGGGCGCTGTGTACCGTGCTCAGGGTGACACTGCGACCGGTAAAGGCTGCTATCTCATTCTTGATCGAAACCCCATAAGCCTGCGGGTGCAAAGCTCCGATGGTCAGCAGCACCAGCTCCTCAAACTCACCAATATTCGTACCTTTCATTTATTAAATTCGTATATGTCGATTAAATCTATGAAATAATATTCGTATATGTCGATAAAATAGATGAAAAAAATCCCGATTCATTCGTGAGTCAGGATTTTTGAATGCTATTCAGACCTTAAAGTCTGCGCTGGATTTGATTTGGCGGCCTTCCAGGTTTGCGTACCAATGGTAACAAAGCCAATGGCGAAAATGATGATTACCCCGGCAAAGAGTTCTATGAAACCAATACTGGCCTTGTTCACGGCAGTCGCCAGAATCACGCTGTCGAACAGAAAGTAAGAAGCCGGTACGGCAATTGCCGCTGAGATAACGAGCAGCCACATAAAGCCCCTGGCTAATAAGCTTACCAAACTGCCTTCCGAAGCTCCCAGTACCTTTCTGATACTAATTTCTTTCAGGCGGGTTTCGGCAGTGTAAACCCCCATGCCTAAGAGCCCCAGGGCTGCAATGGAGATGGTAAGAAAGGCCAGAAAACCAACAATAGTGAAGATGATAGAGTGTTCCGCGTAAGCCCGCTGAATGCGCTCATCGTAGAAGCTCGCTTCAAAGCTATGTACCTGATCCAACTCGTCCCAGGCGGCTTCCAGCTTATCCATGGTGGCCATCAGGTCAGTAGAAGTAATCTTCAGATTCAGTATTTCGAGTCGATCGGGCTGGTACCTGAAGCCAAAGGACTCTATACCATCCTGAATAGTGGCATACTGAAAATCTTCTACTACTCCGATAATGCGAAGCTTCCTAACTCCGTCTCCTCTGCCAATTTGTACATATTTGTCAATTGCCTCCAGAGGAGTTCCGATATTGAAACGTTTAAGTACCTGCTCGTTCACAATAATGCTTTCTTCCTCTTCCTGCAAGGGGCGGCTTTCAAAGTTGGTCCCGGCCAAAAAGCGGTTCTCCATTAGTGGCAGATAATTTTCATCTATAATATTGTAATACAATGTAGTTGAGTCGGTCGGGTCCTCATATTTGATATTCTCTCCATAGCGACTACCCACACTGGTGATCATGGCTGATTTGGAGATTTGACTTACTTCAGGAATAGTCGAAAATGCATTGGCCATTTGATCCATATCATTTCCCTGGAGTCGGACATTGAGTACATTCTCGGTATTAAAACCCAGGTCGAAGGCCAACGAATATTTATACTGCTTGAATTCGATGGAGGCCGAAATGATAAAGATCAGGGATAGGGTAAACTGCGTTACGATCAGCACTTTTCGCATGTTTACTTTAGAAAACAGCTTGGTACTGCTGGCATCTTTCAACACGCTCACCGCTCTCAGCTTTGACAGGAAGGCGGCAGGAAAGAAGCCCGCGAGAAAACCCACTGAAGCAGCGAAGAGTAGAAAGAAGACCAGAATCTTGGGCGAGTTTTCCAGTAACAGCATTTGCTGAATTTCTGGTTCCAGGTTGAGGAACTCAGGTTTGATGATGAAAAATAGCAGGTAGGCGAAAACCAGCGCAATCAGTGATATAATAGTAGCCTCAATAATAAACTGGGTAAATACCTGCCCGCGTGTAGCGCCCACTACCTTTCTGATACCCACTTCTTTGGCCCTTCTGAGCGATCTTGCTATGGATAGGTTGGTATAATTAAAGCCGGCAGACAAGATCACGATAAAAGTAAGGGCCACAATAATCCAGGTAGCCTCTGACCCCATGGACATACCTATTTGGTTTGAGAGATCCTCACCGCCAACTATCGAAAGTAATGGCTGCAGGCTGATGTTGATTTTAACTCTGTCAGATTGTTCGTTTTGCTTATCGTTAATCGGCATCAACCTGGCCTCGATGTCCTCTTGTGAATTACCCTCCTCCAGCTTCAGATAGACGTAGTTAGACCACATGTTGCTCCAGCTGATCCAGTAAGTTTCATCAGGGGTCTCTTTTCGCTGTTCTTCATAGGTGATCAGAGAAACCAAAGACTGAAACTGAAGATGAGAATGGTGAGGTGGTTTTTTTACGATGCCTGTCACCTGATAGGGGGTCTCATCAGTACCAATCTGGAAGGTCTGTCCCATTGGGTCCTGTCCTTGAAACATTTTCTCCGCGGTCTCATCTGTCAGTATTATGGAATGCGGCTCGCTTAAGGCTGTTTCCGGGTTACCTCTTAAAAGCTCAAAAGAGAACACCTTGAAAAAGTCATCTGAGGCCTGAATAGCGCTTACAGGTACAACCTTTTCACCCAGCCTGGCATCTCCGCTAAAGCCTCTGCGCATTATTACTGAGGCTTCAATACCAGGAACCTGCTCCTGGATAAGTTTACCCGCTAAGATGGAGGTAGAGGCAAACCCACTGGGGTCTTCCTGTAAGAACTGATAAGTGTTTTTTACCCTGTAGATTCTATCTGAGTCTTTTTGAAATCTGTCATAACTATCGAGCTCAGCAATAAAACTGATGGCTAAAAGACAAACGGACATGCTGATGGCCAGCCCGATAATGTTAATGGCGGAGAAAAGCTTGTTCCGGGCAATGCTCCTGAGAGAGGTCTTGAAGTAATTCTTAAACATGACAATTGTTGTTAGATTATTGAGTATTTCGAGTTTCCTGATGGTATAAGGCCGTATGAATTTGAATACATCCAGCACAAAGTTGAGCTTGGCTCTTCCAGGTCCTTTGCTTGCCAGATTCCTGTCAAAGTATTCATGCAAATCTCCCTGAAGATCTTCCAGCAATTCGGGCCTGCAGTACCATTCCAGTAGTTTGGAAGCCCATTTTGGTGGTTTGGATGTTTGCTTTTCTATCAATGCCTTCGTTTTAGAGTCTGTTCAAAGTTTTACTCTGACCTTAATGTTGCACCAGGGTTAGCTCTGACTGATTTGAAAATCTGGCCACTTACGGTCAACACAACGATAAGAGCAAGGATTGCCAGTCCGCCAGAGAGCTCAAGGATGCCTATAGGGGCCCTGTATGAGATTCCTGTCAGTATAAATTCATCAAAAACAAAATAGGTGAGTGGGATGGCAATCACAGGCGCCAGAACCAGGGGATAAAGAAATCCTTTGGAGAGGTGATATGCCAAATGCTTACTTTGTGCACCTAAAACCTTCCTGATACTGATCTCCTTGAGTTTAATTTCGGTGGTATAAATGGCCATGCCCAGCAGGGTAAGCGCAGCAATAGAAATGGCTATAGTGGCTAGAATGCTTACAATTTTGAAGATGGAGAAAAAGCTTACATAGGTCTGTTTTATTTGCTCATCATAAAATTCTGCTTCAAAGGGTGCAGCCTTATCAATTGTGCTCCAGATTCCTTTCAGATCGCTCATGGTCTCCGTAAGGTTGTCGTTGGATATTTTTAAGTTCAGCGTATTGCTGGCATTAGGAAACCCACCAGTAGACAGAAAGGCAAAGGGCATAATTTCATCAGAGAGAGAAGATGAATGGAAGTCTGAAACAACCCCTTGTATCCTGTATTTATTACCTGACAGCACCATTTGCTCCCCAAGTGCTTCTGTGGGGGAATCAACCCCGAAACGCTTTAATAGTACTTCATTGACAATGATACTGCTCTGTCCCACTAATTCACTCTCCTTGTCAAAATTGCTCCCTGCTATGAATTCAAAGTCATGCAAAGGCAGGTAATTTTCATTTACAATATTGTAGCTGATCTGCGATGAATCTGAAGAATTTTGATAGTGGCCATAAAAATCCAGATATCTCCCGGTTCCAAGGGTCAACATAGATTTGGAAATTCCCAGCACCTGTGGGTGCTTAGAAAACTCATTGATAACCGTTTGCGCATCCTGACCACCCAGAGCTACGTTCACTATTCCTGACGTTTGGTAGCCTAAATCGTAGTCAAGCGCATATTTGTATTGAGAGTAGGAGATGGTGGTGGCCAGTATAAAACCCAGTGATAAGGTATATTGTGCCACGAGCAGGGCCTTTCGCATATTCCAGGAAGAAGTGGTTGAGGTGCGAGAAAAAATACCCTTCAGCGCATTTACCACTTTTGTTTTAGACAGGAATACGGCTGGTAAAAACCCGGCCATTAAGCCTGTTAAAAGTGCAAAGCCTACAAAGGTCACAAGGAGTTTAGGGCTAGTCTCAAAACTGATGGCTTGTTGTAGCTCACTATCAAAACTCAGGACCTGACCTTTGGTAACCTCAAAAATGGGATAGGCGATGAGGAGGGCGAGTATTGATATAACAATGGCCTCAGTCAAAAAAAGTCTCGATACCTGAGCTCTCGTTGAGCCCATAGCCTTTCTTACGCCTATTTCTCTGGTTCTTTTAAATGACCTTGCAATAGAGAGGTTGGTGTAGTTAAAGCAAGCCGATAACAGAATGATAAAGGTGAGACCGATGACCATGAAAACTACATCCTGATCCATTGAAAAACCTAGGTCATTCATTAGAGGGGTGCCGATGGCTATTTTGTCGAGTGGCTGCAGCCCGAGAACTATGCTACGGTTGTTGACTTTAGCATTTTCCTCCTCACTCAGGTTAATAAGTTTAGCCTCTAATGCTTCAGTGTCAGCATTTTGGGGTAGCAGCAGGTAGGTGTAATGATTAAAGAGACTTGTCCAGGAGTCAAATCTTTCATTGTTTCTCTCCTCTATTTCTTTCGTTTTGAACGAGCAGAGCACTTCAAACTGAATATGCGAGTTTGCCGGTACATTGGCCATGATGCCGGTCACTTTGTACTCCCGATCGTTTTGGAGCTTTATGGTTTTTCCAACCGCCTGTGTATGACCGAAAAGACTGGTGGCTATACGTTCCGTTAAGATGAGAGAATAAGGTTCTTTAAGAGCAGTATTAGGGTTACCCTGCTTCAGGTCAAAGGAGAATACATTGAAGAACGATTCAGTAGCCCAATGCCCATTTAACGACACATAGTCGTTGTTGGCTGTAAGGGCATTGCCCTGAAAACCATAGGTGACCAGGGTCAGGTCTTCAACTTCCGGAAAGCTGTTTTTGATTTTTTTGGCAGTATAAACAGAGGAGGAGGCGAGATTGAGTACCGGTTGACCAGACCGCTGATATGCACTTTGTATCCTGTAAATTCTTTCGTGATTGACATTGAATTTGTCGTAGCTGTTCAGCTCTGATATGAATGAAATACTTAACAGACAAATCACCATGCTAATTGCCAGGCCACCGATATTGATAAGTGAGAATGTCTTGTTTTTCACAAGGTTTCGGAAGGTGATTTTAACGTGATTTGTGAGCATTGTCTTTTGAATTAATTGATAAATAGCTGTCGGGCGTTTGATCGTGTAAGGGCGCATGAATTTGAATACATCCAGAACGAAGTTTATTCTGGCTCGTTTGTAACCCATTCTGGCCACATTCCTGTCAAAGTATTCATGCAAGTCTCCTTGAAGGTCTTCCAGCAACTCAGGCCGGCAGTACCATTCCAGCAACCGGTTGGCCCATTTAGGAGGCCTATGTCCGGCAGGGTGCGTCATGCAATCTTCAGATTAAAGTCAGGGATCAAGCTCCAGAGCTCATCTCGTTGAGCCTTTACCTTGGTAAGGGCCACCTTGCCTGCATGTGTTACAGTGAAGAACCGCTTTCTGCGACCACCACGCTCTTTGGTGGCTTCACCAAGCTCTGATTTCACAAAGCCCTTTTTCTCCAATCTGTTTAGTACTGCATGTACCACGCCCAGTTTTACCTTGCGCTCCGTCACACGATCTATCTCATCGCAAATGGCTACGCTATAGGCCTCGTCTGTCAAAGCCGCAATGGTCAATAAAACCACTTCTTCAAATTCACCGAGATTAGTTCCTTTCATGAGTTTTTATTTATTCTCTAAATGTATGAAAAATGAATAAAGCGAAAATTGTTTTTTATACAAATAGTGAATATATGAATGTATGCCTTTGAACACGATAGCTAGTTACATCGATTACAGTATCCTGGAAAGCGATTTTAAGTGAGTTGTCGGGAGAAGGTATTGAAATGTGATAAGTCTGTTTTCAACAAGATTGATGCTTTACAGATCCCGGGACATAAAAAAGCCTGCCTCCCGATACTTCGGAATAAGGCAGGCCTTCTCTATAAAGTAAAGTTTGTATCTATACAGTCATTATATCTGACTCTTTCAGGCTTAGTAAGTCATCCATTTTCTTGGTATAAGAGTCGGTCAGTTTCTGAACACTATCTTCAGCCCGTTTGATGGCATCTTCTGCCGCTCCGTCTTTCTGCAACTGCTTCAGCTCATCGTTGGTTTCTTTACGTGCATTCCGCACGCTGATCTTGGCATTCTCCGTTACTGCCTTGGCCTGTTTAACGAGAGAGATCCTGCGTTCCTCAGTAAGCTGAGGAATAGATATAATTATCTGCTGGCCATCATTTTGAGGGTTGAGACCCAGGTCGCTGTTTCTGATAGACTTTTCTATTTCAGCAATCAGATTCTTTTCAAAAGGCTTTACAAACAGGGTGCGTGCGTCAGGAGAAGTAACCGATGCCACCTGATTGATAGGTGCCATTGATCCATAGTATTCCACTCTTATACCGTCCAGCATGGCAGGCATTGCCTTGCCGGCACGAATTTTCGTCAAATCTACCCGGCAATGGTCTACTGCCTTGTTCATCATTTCTTCGGCAGCTTCCAGAAAAAAATCTATCTCTTCCATTTGTCTGTTAATTACTTATCAGTGTACCTACATTTTCCTGGCCACTCATCAGACTCATCAGGTTGCCAGGCTTATTCATGTCAAAAACAATAATAGGAACATTATTTTCCTGACACAAAGTGAATGCAGTCATGTCCATAATATTGTATCCTTTAGATATTACCTCATCAAATGAGAGGTTTTCGATTCTGATGGCATCCGGATCCTTTTCCGGATCGGCCGTGTAAACACCGTCTACCCGTGTACCTTTAAGCACTACATCGGCTTCTACTTCAATAGCCCGTAAACTGGCCGTGGAGTCTGTGGTGAAATAGGGGTTACCAATACCCGCACCGAAAATCACGATACGTCCTTTCTCTAAATGGCGTACAGCTCTTCTTCTTATAAATGGCTCGCACACAGCTTCCATTTTAATACCAGACATCAGTCGGGTATACATACCATGTTTCTCAAGCGTACTCTGAATGGCCATCGCATTAATAACCGTTGCCAGCATGCCCATGTAGTCTCCCTGTACTCTGTCTATACCTGAAGCCTCAGCCTGTACCCCTCTGTATATGTTTCCTCCACCAATTACAATCGCCAGCTCTACACCCTGCTCATGTATGGCTTTTATTTCCATGGCATACTGTTCCAGTCTTTCTGAATCTATACCATACTGCTGGTTTCCCATCAGTGCTTCTCCACTTAACTTGAGTAGGACTCTTTTATATTTCATGCTTGTTGACTCTCTTAAAATTTTATGAGCACTTGATTTTTTTCTACACTATCTCCCTTGCTTACCTCAATACTGGTAATGGTACCCTCGCCTTGGGCTTTTAGCACATTTTCCATTTTCATGGCCTCCAGAATCATCAGCTGATCTCCTTTTTTGATGGTTTGTCCTACCTCTGCCAGAATATCCAGAATCAAGCCCGGCATAGGAGCTCTTACCTCGGCAATCGCTGCCGTGTTTTGAGCTGAGATTCCCATCTTCTCCAGCAGTTGGTCCATCTTGTCCTTAATACTCATCTCAAAAACCTGATCTTCTATCTTGAGTGTGAGTACTTTTTGCTGATAGTCTGCACTTACCAGCTCGGCATTGTAAGACTTACCTCCGCTTATAATATGGTAATGAAACTCTGATATTCTGGAAATGTCCCAATCGATGGGTTGCCCGTCAAGAGATATGCTATCTCCTCCAATCTCCACTTCCTTTTCCTGTCCTTCCGCTGCTTTTACTCTATACATTTTTAGAGTTATGGTTGATCGTGATTATGATGTTTATTAATGGCTGATAAATACCAGAAGAATTTAAGAGCCCGAGCGGTTCTCAAATCATGCAAATATAGGTAAGTATTTGGAATCCCAAGACCAACAATTGTCCAGAGTTTTTCATGCATTGTATGCCATAAAACTTTTATGCCAAAAGAGCTTTCAGGCCCTGAAAAGGCCGTTTTTTTATCAGTCAGAAAATACTTGATCTTTTTGTCAGAAATATTTGAATAAAATAAAAAAGGGTATAATTTTGCACTTCCTTTTTAAGGGAGGAATCATTACGATGTTCTTTTAGAGATTGAAATTGCCGGGGGGATACCAAAGCGGCCAACTGGGACGGACTGTAAATCCGTTGTCTTATGACTTCGCAGGTTCGAATCCTGCTCCCCCCACAACGCGCACTGTAGCTTTAGCGAAAGTGTGTGGTACTCATCGATAAAGTTTGATGTTGGATAACTTGTTTATCTATGTCGGGCTTCGATGAATAAGCGGGTGTAGCTCAGTTGGTAGAGCGACAGCCTTCCAAGCTGTAGGTCGCCGGTTCGAACCTGGTCACCCGCTCTGACTTTGAGTTACAATCAAGGTTCTGAGTTTGATGTTAATGGAGCTGAGAGCGTTGGATTTTCTCTTAAAAAGCCGATGTAGCTCAGGGGTAGAGCGCTTCCTTGGTAAGGAAGAGGTCACGAGTTCAAATCTCGTCATTGGCTCAGTATTGGTTGAATGTCAACCAAGTTTAGAAAAGTAATTTATCTGATTAAATATTAACTAATTTTCAATTATGGCTAAAGAAACCTTTGACCGTTCCAAGCCGCACGTTAATATTGGTACTATCGGTCACGTTGACCACGGTAAGACCACTTTAACTGCTGCAATTACTACTGTTTTAGCAAACGCGGGTCTTGCTGAAATAAAAGATTTTTCAGCGATCGACAACGCTCCTGAAGAAAAAGAGAGAGGTATTACTATTAATACTTCGCATGTTGAGTATGCAACTGCAAACAGACACTATGCTCACGTTGACTGTCCGGGTCACGCTGACTACGTTAAGAACATGGTGACTGGTGCTGCCCAGATGGACGGTGCTATCCTTGTTGTAGCAGCTACTGATGGTCCTATGCCACAAACCAGAGAGCACATCCTTTTAGCTCGTCAGGTAGGTGTGCCTGCATTGGTTGTTTTCATGAACAAAGTAGACCTCGTTGATGATGAGGAGCTTCTTGAGCTAGTTGAAATGGAAGTAAGAGAATTGCTTTCTTTCTACGAATTCCCAGGTGACGATATTCCTGTAATTCAGGGATCTGCTCTTGGTGGATTGAATAACGAGCCTCAGTGGGTTGAAAAAATCAATGAATTGATGGCTGCTGTAGATGATTACATTCCGCTTCCAGAGCGTTTGACTGACAAAGATTTCTTGATGCCGGTTGAAGATGTATTCTCTATTACAGGTCGAGGTACTGTTGCTACTGGTAGAATCGAAAGAGGTGTAATCAACTCTGGAGATCCTGTTGATATCATCGGTATGGGTGCTGAAGATTTGAAATCTACAGTGACTGGTGTTGAGATGTTCCGTAAGATCCTCGATAGAGGTGAAGCTGGTGATAACGTTGGTTTGCTGCTTAGAGGTATTGAGAAGTCTGACATTACCAGAGGTATGATTATTTGTAAGCCTGGTTCTGTGAATCCTCATGCTCACTTCAAAGCTGAAGTATATGTGCTTTCAAAAGAAGAAGGTGGACGTCACACTCCATTCTTTAAGAAATATCGTCCTCAGTTCTATTTAAGAACTACTGATGTTACTGGTGAAATCAGCCTTCCCGCTGATATCGAAATGGTAATGCCAGGTGACAACGTGACTATTGAGGTGAATCTGATCAACAAAGTAGCTCTCGAGCCAGGTTTGAGATTCGCTATCAGAGAAGGTGGTAGAACAGTAGGTGCCGGTCAGGTAACTGAGATTCTTGACTAAGCTTCTTAGATAGTCTAAAAAATACCAAACGCGTTTTCGATTTTTCGGAAACGCGTTTGTTTCATTAATAGAAAATATCTACATTTGCAGCCCGTTTGAGGTTTGCGCCTTGGCGGATGTGCACTTTTTCTGAGTACACGCTTTGGTAAATAAGTCGTGTCGAGAGTTTGAAAAAGGGCAATTAAAAGTTGGAGATAGGTATTTTTAGTTATACACGGGTGTAGCTCAGTTGGTAGAGCAGTGGTCTCCAAAACCAAAGGTCGTAAGTTCGAGCCTTACCTCCCGTGCAGTAATAATAAAAAGTTAAACCAATGAACAAACTGAAATCGTTTTTCCAGGAGTCTTATGTAGAAATGAGACATAAGGTGAGTTGGCCGAAATATTCTGATCTGCAGAGTAGCTCGGTGTTGGTGCTTGTTGCTTCTCTGATCTTTGCGCTTATGATTGGTGTAATAGATATGGGTTTTGACAATGCAATGGATTGGTTTTACACTATCAATAAATAAGATCATAGAAAATGGCTGAAGTCAAGTGGTATATGGTCAGGGCTGTGTCTGGCCAGGAAAGAAAAGCGAAAGAATATCTGGACAACGAAATCGATCGTGAGAATTTCACAGATTTTATACCTCAGGTATTGATTCCTTCTGAAAAAGTCTACGAGATGCGCAACGGTAAAAAACGCTCGCGCGATCGTAACATGTTTCCTGGTTATATCATGGTACAGGCTGATCTCGCCAATGGCGAAGTTATGCATATGATAAAAAGCATTCCGGGTATCATAGGGTTCCTAGGTCAAAAGGCTGGTCAAGCTTCCACACCACCAGTCCCGTTACGTCAAGGCGAAGTCGACCGTATCTTAGGTAAGGTCGAAGAGATTGATGATTTTGACGAACAACTAGATTCTCCGTTTATTGTTGGAGAGACCATAAAAGTAATGGATGGTCCTTTCAGTGGGTTTACCGGAACTATAGAGGAAGTATTTGAGGAACGTAGAAAACTTAATGTTATGGTTAAGATTTTCGGCCGAAATACTCCTGTTGAATTAAGTTACATGCAAGTCGAAAAACAAGATTGAAATGGCTAAGGAAATAACTGGTTACCTAAAATTACAAGTCAAAGGAGGCCAAGCCAATCCTTCTCCACCGGTAGGTCCCGCTTTAGGTTCTAAGGGACTTAATATAATGGAGTTTTGTAAGCAATTCAACGGACGTTCTCAGGATAAAATGGGACAGGTATTGCCTGTATTGATTACCATATATTCTGATAAGTCTTTTGACTTTGTAATTAAAACTCCACCAGCACCAGTCATGCTGCTTGAGGCATCTAAACAGAAAAAGGGCTCATCTGAACCTAACCGCCTGAAGGTGGGTAGTGTTAGTTGGGCTCAGGTAAAAGAGATTGCTGAAGTAAAAATGCCTGATTTGAATGCATTTACAATCGAATCAGCCATGAAAATGGTAGCTGGTACAGCGAGAAGTATGGGATTGAGGGTTACTGGAACCGCTCCCTGGAATAACTAAAGATTTGTACAAATGGCAAAGTTGACAAAAAAGCAAAAAGAAGCTTTAAGTAAATACGATCCAACTAAGCAGTACTCGTTAGACGAGGCGTCAGGCATTATTAAAGAGATTAATGGTGCGACTTTCGATGCTTCTGTAGATATCGATGTACGTTTAGGTGTTGATCCCAGAAAAGCAGATCAGATGGTGAGAGGTGTTGTTGCACTTCCTCACGGAACGGGTAAAGAAGTGAAAGTACTGGTACTTTGTACTCCTGACAAAGAGCAGGAAGCCAAGGACGCTGGTGCAGACTTTGTAGGCCTTGATGAATACATTACCAAAATCGAAGGAGGATGGACTGATATTGATGTAATCATTACAATGCCTACAGTAATGGCCAAAGTTGGCCGTCTTGGTAGAGTATTGGGACCAAGAGGCTTAATGCCTAACCCCAAATCTGGTACAGTTACTTTGGACGTAGCAAAAGCAGTTCAGGAAGTTAAAGGAGGTAAAATCGACTTTAGAGTTGATAAAGCTGGAATCATCCACACTAGCATTGGTAAGGTGTCTTTCTCTCCGGAGAAAATCGCTGAAAATGCTGCTGAGGTAATCCAGATCCTCGCTAAAATGAAACCTGCATCGGCAAAAGGTACTTATTTTAAAAGTATCAACATGTCTACGACTCAGAGTCCAGGTGTTAAAGTAGATAAAAGCTCCATATCCGGATTATAATCATGACAAGAGAAGAAAAAGCAGTAGTAATTGAGGATTTGTTTCAGAAGTTTTCTGAAAACAATCACTTCTACATCACTGATGCTTCCGGTATGTCGGTAGCTGATACGAACGCATTACGCAGACTTTGTTTCGACAAAGGAGTCGAATACAAAGTGTTTAAAAATACGCTCATCCAGAAAGCTCTGGAAAGAATGGATACAGATTACACTCCATTCAATGATGCGGTTTTGAAAGGTTTTTCAGGTATTATGTTCTCAGCTGAGGATGCTAATGCTCCTGCCAAACTGATCAAAGAATTCAGAAAAAAATCAGACAAAAAAGAAACTCCAGTGTTGAAAGGCGCTTCCATCGACACAGATCTTTTCATTGGAGATGATACGTTGGATACCTTAAGCAAGCTCAAGTCGAAAGCAGAGCTTATTGGTGAAATTATTGGACTGCTACAGTCTCCTGCTAAAAATGTTATCTCTGGTCTCCAGGGAGCGGGTGGCAAGCTGGCCGGTATTCTCAAGACGTTGTCTGAGCGTGAAAATTAATTATTAATCAAGGTTTTAGAATTTTAAATTAAAAATTACAATGGCAGATTTGAAAGATTTCGCAGAGCAGTTGGTGAACTTGACTGTGAAGGAAGTAAATGAATTAGCTGATATTTTGAAAAGTGAGTACGGTATCGAACCTGCTGCTGCTGCAGCTGTTGCAGTTGCTCCTGCAGCCGATGGTGGTGAAGGTGCTGCTGAAGAAAAATCAGAATTTGATGTAGTACTCGTTGCTCCAGGTGGGTCTAAGCTTGCAGTTGTTAAGCTTGTAAAAGAACTGACTGGTCTTGGACTGAAAGATGCTAAAGAAATCGTAGACAGTGCTCCTAAAGCTATCAAAGAAGGAGTAGCAAAAGACGAAGCAGAAGCTTTGAAAAAGCAGCTTGAAGAAGCAGGTGCTGAAGTAGAGCTTAAATAATTTGACTAGCCATACTTCGGTTATGGCAATGGAACAGGCCCTGGTTGCGGTCCGATTTTTTCGGAACGGAATCACGGGTCTTTTCCTG
Organism: Roseivirga sp.; assembly: GCA_021404565.1. GTDB lineage: Bacteria > Bacteroidota > Bacteroidia > Cytophagales > Cyclobacteriaceae > Roseivirga. The sequence continues at coordinate 58,949 of JAAWWF010000021.1, forward strand.
TTTCTATGTGTTTTTAAGGCACATTCCAAAAGCCCGTGTACGCTTTGAGTACACCCCATAGATTAATTTGAACTAAAAAAATACGGCCTTGGCTATAGCAAATCAATCAGAAAGAATAAATTTTTCATCCATCAAGTCGGTATTGGATTACCCTGACTTCCTGGATGTTCAGGTAAAATCTTTCGAAGACTTTTTTCAGTTGGAGACCCCAGCGGATAAAAGAACCCAGGATGGATTATTCAAGGTTTTTTCTGAGAACTTTCCAATCTCTGATTCCAGGGAAAACTTTGTATTGGAGTTTGTTGATTATCTGGTAGACCCTCCGAAATATGATGTTTCAGAGTGTGTTGACAGAGGTCTGACTTACTCGGTTCCATTGAAAGCTAAATTGAGACTCTCTTGTAATGATGAGGACAACGAAGATTTCGAGACCATGGAACAGGAAGTGTTCCTGGGGAATATTCCATATATGACCGAAAAAGGGTCGTTTGTAATCAATGGTGCTGAAAGGGTAATTGTTTCTCAGTTACACAGATCACCTGGTGTATTCTTCGCCCAAAGCAAGCACACCAATGGTACACCATTGTACTCAGCCAGGATCATTCCTTTTAAAGGTTCATGGATCGAATTCGCTACTGACGTGAACAGCGTTATGTATGCCTATATCGACCGTAAAAAGAAGTTCCCGGTAACCACGCTCTTAAGAGCTATTGGTTATGGAACTGATAAAGACATTCTCGACCTTTTCGGTCTATCTGAAGAAGTTGAGGCTAAAAAAGCTCCTCTTAAGAAAATCATCGGAAGAAAACTGGCGGCCAGAGTTTTAAGAACCTGGACAGAAGATTTCGTGGATGAAGATACGGGAGAAGTAGTTTCTATTGACAGAAACGAAGTGCTGCTGGAAAGAGATTCTATTGTAGCAGAAGAAGATGTAGAATTGATTATGGATTCTGGTGTTGAAACGATCATCCTGCACAGGGAGGATATCAACATTGCAGATTTCACTATTATATATAATACCCTTCAAAAGGATAACTCAAACTCTGAGAAAGAAGCTGTAGAGCAAATCTACCGTCAGCTTAGAAACACTGAGGCTCCTGATGAGCAAACTGCTCGCGATATTATCCAGAGCTTGTTTTTCTCTGATAAGAGATACAACCTTGGTGAAGTTGGTAGATACAGAATCAACAAGAAACTGAATCTGGAAATTGATTCAGAGAAACTGGTACTGACAACTGAGGATATTATCTCAATCGTTAAGTACCTCATTGGCTTGATTAACTCTAAGGCGGTAGTCGATGATATCGATCACTTGTCAAACAGAAGGGTAAGAACTGTGGGTGAGCAGCTGTATGCTCAGTTTGGTGTAGGTCTGGCACGTATGGCCAGAACCATCAAGGAAAGAATGAATGTTCGTGACAATGAAGACTTTAAGCCTGTTGATCTTATCAACGCGAGAACATTGTCTTCTGTCATCAACTCGTTCTTTGGTACCAACCAGTTGTCTCAGTTTATGGACCAGACTAATCCCCTGGCTGAGATCACTCACAAAAGAAGAATGTCAGCGTTGGGCCCTGGAGGTCTGTCTCGTGAAAGAGCAGGTTTTGAGGTGCGTGACGTTCACTATACACACTACGGTCGTCTGTGTACTATTGAGACACCGGAAGGTCCGAACATTGGTTTGATTTCTTCGCTCTGTGTGCATGCTAAGGTAAACAGCATGGGCTTCATCGAAACACCTTACAGAAAGGTGAAAGAAGGTAATGTAAACATGTCTGAGGACGTGGTTTACCTTACCGCTGAAGAAGAAGATACCCACAACATTGCTCAGGCCAATGCCCCTATTGAAGATGGTGGCGCATTCAGGAATGACAAAGTGAAAGCAAGGTACGAAGGGGACTTCCCATTGGTAGAGCCGGCTGAGCTGACTTATATGGATGTAGCACCTAACCAGATTGTATCAGTAGCAGCCTCATTGATTCCTTTCCTTGAGCATGATGATGCAAACCGTGCTTTGATGGGATCAAACATGCAGCGCCAGGCGGTGCCATTGTTGAAGCCGGAAGCTCCTATTGTAGGTACCGGACTTGAAGCAAGAGCTGCGCGCGATTCACGTTCACTCGTGATTGCGGAAGAAGATGGTGTTGTACACTATGTAGATGCGAAGAAAATTATTATCAAGTACAACGAGAGCGAAGAAGATGAGCTTGTGAACTTTGATAATGAGTATAGAACATATAACCTCATTAAGTTCCAGAGAACTAACCAGGATACCTCTGTTAACCTTACTCCGATTGTACTGAAAGGTCAGCCGGTAAGAAAAGGGCAGGTATTGTGCGAAGGCTACTCTACACAGAACGGTGAGTTGGCACTTGGTAAAAACCTGAGAGTGGCTTACATGCCATGGCAGGGGTATAACTTCGAGGATGCGATTGTAATCTCTGAAAGAGTAGTAAGAGATGACGTTTTCACCTCTATCCACATTGATGAATACGAGCTTGAAGTAAGAGATACCAAGCGTGGAGAAGAAGAATTGACTTCTGAGATTCCTAACGTAAGTGAGGAAGCAGTGAAGAACCTGGATGAGAACGGAATCATTAGGGTTGGAGCTGAAATCAAAGAAGGCGATATCCTTATTGGAAAAATCACCCCTAAAGGCGAAACAGATCCTACACCTGAAGAAAAACTGCTGAGAGCTATCTTTGGTGATAAAGCAGGAGATGTGAAAGATGCTTCTTTGAAAGCTTCTCCTTCACTTCGAGGTGTGGTAATAGGTACGAAACTGTTCTCACGTCCTAAAAAGGACAAAGACCTGAGAGCTAAGTCCAAGAAAGAGGTAGAAGTACTGAAAGCACAGTACAGCAAAGATTTGACTGTTGTGAGAAATCAGATGGTTGATAAAATGTTTACGCTGCTACAGGGTAAAACTTCTCAGGGTGTGATGCACAAGTTTGGAGATGAAGTAATCTCTAAAGGAGTGAAATTCAACAAGTCGAACATCAGCGAAAACCTCTTCCCTGAAAAGAACATTTATAGAGACGAAAGTAACTACAATGTTCAGGCTGAGGTAAACCTGATCTCTGATTTGAACCTGGATGGTTGGACTACTGACAGTCAGACAAATGGCCTGATCGTTCGTATGGTGAAAAATTACAACCTTAAGAGAAACGAAATCGCTGGAGAATTCAAGCGTAAGCGTTTCACTATAGAGGTGGGTGATGAGTTACCAACAGGTATTGTTCAACTTGCAAAAGTTTACATTGCTAAGAAGCGTAAACTGAAAGTAGGTGATAAGATGGCGGGTCGTCACGGTAACAAAGGTGTTGTTGCGAGAATTGTTCGTGAAGAAGACATGCCATTCCTGGAAGATGGAACTCCAATGGATATCGTATTGAATCCACTGGGTGTACCTTCAAGGATGAACATCGGCCAGATTTACGAAACAGTATTGGCCTGGGCAGGGCTTGAATTAGGTAACAAGTACGCAACGCCTATCTTCGATGGTGCTACCATGGAAGAAGTACAGGCAGAGCTTTCTAAAGCTGGTTTACCAGATGCAGGACGTGCTTACTTGTACGATGGATTGACAGGACAACGATTTGACCAGCCTGTAACTGTAGGTATTGCCTACATGCTGAAACTGGGTCACCTTGTTGACGATAAGATGCACGCCAGGTCTATCGGACCTTACTCGCTCATTACGCAGCAACCGCTGGGTGGTAAAGCGCAGTTCGGTGGACAGCGTTTCGGAGAGATGGAAGTATGGGCACTCGAGGCATTCGGTGCATCACACGTACTTCAGGAAATCCTGACTGTGAAGTCAGATGATGTAATCGGTAGAGCGAAAGCTTATGAAGCTATCGTGAAGGGCGAAATCATCCCTAAACCAAATATTCCTGAATCATTCAATGTATTGGTTCACGAATTGAGAGGTTTGGCGTTGGAGATCACGCTCGACTAATACCTTTTAAATCTTTTGGCTTTGTGCCTAACAACTAGAATTAAAAAAAGCTATGGCGTTTAAAAAGAATAGAAAACTAAACAACGACTTCGATAAGGTTACTATTAGCTTGGCTTCTCCGGAATCGATCCTTGAGTCTTCTCATGGAGAGGTTACCCAACCGGAAACCATTAACTATAGAACCTACAAACCTGAAATGGGTGGTTTATTCTGTGAAAGAATATTCGGACCTGTGAAGGATTGGGAATGTCATTGCGGTAAATACAAAAGAATCAGATACAAAGGCATCATTTGCGATCGCTGCGGTGTTGAAGTAACTGAAAAGAAGGTAAGAAGAGAGAGAATGGGGCACATCGAATTGGTGGTGCCTGTAGCTCATATCTGGTACTTCAAATCTTTGCCTAATAAAATCGGATACCTCCTTGGTTTGCCAACCAAGAAACTTGACCAGATCATTTATTACGAACGTTATGTCGTAATTCAGTCTGGTATCAAAGAAGAAGAAGGTATCGCTTATATGGATTTCCTTACGGAAGATGAATATCTGGATATTCTGGATAAGCTTCCTAGAGAAAACCAGATGTTGGATGACGATGATCCACAAAAATTCATCGCCAAAATGGGTGCTGAAGCGCTGGAGATGTTGCTTGCCAGAATTGAGCTCGATGAGCTTTCTTACGCACTTCGTCACCAGGCTGCAACTGATACTTCTCAGCAGAGAAAAGCGGAAGCTTTGAAAAGGCTGAAAGTAGTAGAAGCATTCCGTGATGCGAGAACCCGAATCGAGAACCGTCCTGAGTGGATGATCATCAAAATGGTGCCGGTAATTCCACCGGAGCTCAGACCATTGGTGCCTCTTGATGGTGGTAGATTCGCTACATCAGATTTGAACGATCTTTACAGAAGGGTGATTATCAGAAACAACCGTCTGAAAAGATTAATAGATATTAAAGCACCTGAAGTAATCCTCAGAAATGAGAAACGTATGCTTCAGGAGGCTGTCGATTCGTTGTTCGACAACAGTAGAAAAGTAAATGCAGTACGCTCTGATGGTAACAGAGCCCTGAAATCATTGAGTGATATGCTCAAAGGTAAGCAAGGCCGTTTCCGTCAAAACCTTTTGGGTAAAAGGGTGGATTACTCCGGTCGTTCCGTGATCGTGGTAGGTCCTGAGCTGAAACTGCATGAGTGTGGTCTGCCTAAAAACATGGCCGCTGAGCTTTTCAAACCTTTCATTATCAGAAAACTGATTGAGAGAGGAATTGTGAAGACGGTGAAATCGGCTAAGAAAATTGTTGATCGCAAAGATCCTGTAGTTTGGGATATCCTTGAAAATGTATTGAAAGGACACCCTGTACTGCTTAACCGTGCTCCTACTTTGCATAGGTTAGGTATCCAGGCCTTCCAGCCAAAGCTGATTGAAGGAAAAGCGATTCAGCTTCACCCACTCGTATGTACTGCATTTAATGCGGATTTCGATGGTGACCAAATGGCTGTTCACGTGCCACTGGGGCATGATGCTGTGATGGAAGCTTCCATGCTGATGCTTTCTTCTCACAACATCCTGAACCCTGCCAACGGTGCTCCTATTACTGTACCTTCTCAGGACATGGTATTGGGGCTGTACTATGTGACCAAGGGTAGAAAATCTACCGAGGATCACAAAGAGCAGGGCGAAGGCATGCGTTTCTACAGTGCAGAAGAAGTAATCATTGCCATGAATGAAGGCAGGCTTTCTAAGCACGCTTACATTCATGTGAAAACCAAGGTTCGTGAAAACGATGAGTTGGTTGAGAAAATGATCGAGACAGTAGCCGGTAGAGTATTGTTCAATCAAACAGTACCGGAAGAAGTTGGCTATGTAGATGAGCTGTTGACCAAGAAGAAGCTTCAGAAAATTATCTCCAGAGTATTCAGCATTGCTGGTATTGCCAGAACTGCTCAGTTCCTGGATGATATCAAGGAGCTTGGTTTCCAAATGGCATATAAAGGTGGTCTGTCAATGGGATTGAATGATATTCACATTCCAGGACACAAAGAAGACCTCGTAGCCGGAGCCAAAGAGGAAGTAGATGCTGTATGGCAGAACTACCTGATGGGTCTGATTACTGATAATGAGCGTTACAATCAGGTGATTGATATCTGGACTCGTGTTAACACGAAACTGACCAATGACCTGATGAACCAAATGGAGGAAGACCGTCAGGGATTCAACTCTATTTATATGATGATGCACTCAGGAGCCAGGGGTTCAAGAGAGCAGATTCGTCAGTTGGGCGGTATGAGAGGGCTGATGGCCAAGCCTCAGAAAAACCTGGCCGGCTCAGTAGGAGCTATCATTGAAAACCCGATCCTTTCTAACTTTAAAGAAGGACTGGATGTATTGGAGTACTTTATTTCTACTCACGGTGCACGTAAAGGTCTTGCCGATACAGCACTGAAAACTGCGGATGCAGGTTACCTCACCAGACGTCTGGTAGATGTAGCACAGGATGCCGTAGTGAATGAAGAGGATTGCGGTACTTTGAGAGGGTTGACTGTAGCTGCTCTGAAAGACAATGAAGATGTAGTAGAAACACTTTTCGAGAGAGTTCTCGGACGTGTTTCTGTTCATGATATTTACGATCCGATTACCGAAGAGCTGATTGTGTCTTCAGGTGAGGAAATCACTGAGGTGATTGCCGAGCAGATTGAAGAAACGGCTATAGAAGATGTAGAAATCAGGTCGGTACTTACTTGTGAGACGAAAAGAGGTGTTTGTGCCAAGTGTTACGGTAGAAACCTTTCGACCAACAAGATGGTACAACGCGGAGAGGCTGTTGGTGTAATTGCAGCACAGTCAATCGGTGAGCCTGGTACACAGCTTACGCTGAGAACTTTCCACGTTGGGGGTACTGCATCAAACATTGCGGTTGATGCCACTATCCTTGCTAAGTTCGAGGGGGTGATCGAATTCGAAGAAGTAAGATCGCTTTCTTCTACTGATGCTGATGGCAACAGTACGGAGGTGGTAATGGGTAGAACAGGAGAAATCCAGATTCTGGAACCAAAAACCAAAAAACTGCTTATCTCTAACCATGTACCTTATGGTGCTTTCCTTTCTGTGAAGAAAGGTCAGAAGGTTGAGAAAGGACAGGAGCTTTGTAAGTGGGATCCATATAATGCGGTAATCCTCTCTGAGTTTGACGGTGTTATCGATTTCGATGCCATTGAAGAAGGTATCACTTTCAAAGAGGAGTTTGATGAGCAGACGGGGCACAGAGAGAAAGTGATTACCGATACTAAGGATAAGGCTAAGAACCCTGCCGTGGTGGTAAACGCTAAAACTGACTCTAAAGCATATAACATTCCTGTAGGAGCTCACCTTGCTGTAGAAATCGGAGACAAAGTGAAGATTGGTCAGCCATTGGCTAAGATTCCAAGAACCATGGGTAAATCGAGAGATATTACCGGGGGTCTGCCAAGAGTAACTGAGTTGTTCGAGGCCAGAAATCCATCTAACCCTGCCGTAGTTTCTGAAATTGACGGTGTGGTAACATATGGTGGTATCAAGCGTGGTAACCGTGAAATCTTCATCGAGTCTAAAGATGGTGTGAAGAAAAAGTACATGGTGCCATTGTCTAAACACATTCTTGTGCAGGACAATGACTTTGTAAGAGCCGGGTACTCATTGTCTGATGGTGCTATTACACCTAACGATATTCTGAATATTCAGGGTCCTACAGCAGTACAGGAGTACCTGGTAAATGAGATTCAGGAAGTATACCGTCTGCAGGGTGTGAAAATCAATGACAAGCACATTGAGGTGATCGTGAAGCAGATGATGCAGAAAGTAGAGATCAAAGATGCTGGCGATACCAGTTTCTTACCAGGTCAGGTAGTAGATAAGTTCGTCTTCAGAGAAGAGAATGATGCTATTCTGGATATGAAAGTAGTAATGGAGCCGGGAGATTCTGAAAACCTGAAAGCAGGTCAGATTGTGTCTCCAAGACAGTTGCGTGATGAGAACTCAAGCCTGAGAAGAAGGGATATGAAACTGGTAGAAGTGCGTGATGCACAACCTGCTGTTTCGAGTCCTAAACTTCAGGGTATTACCCAGGCTTCTCTGGGTACTGAGAGCTTTATTTCAGCTGCATCGTTCCAGGAAACTACCAAGGTATTGAGTGAAGCTTCTATCAGAGGTAAAGCCGATGACTTGAAAGGTCTGAAAGAAAACGTAATTGTTGGTCACCTGATTCCTGCGGGAACCGGTATCAGAAAATACGAAGACCTGCTGGTTGGTAATAAAGAGGAGTACGAAAACCTGATGGCCGCGAAAGCTGCCTATAGATCAGAGTCTACAGGTCAGGAAGTAGAATTTTAGAAAATGGCAGATCAAAAAGGAGATCAAAACCAGATTAACATAGAACTGACCGAAGAAATTGCGGATGGTGAATATGTAAACCTGGCGATGATTGCTCACTCAAACAGTGAGTTTGTGATCGACTTTATTAAGATGATGCCAGGCGTGCCCAAGGCTAAAGTGAAATCGAGAATCGTGATCACGCCAGAGCATGCCAAGAGACTACTTCACGCACTCAAAGACAATGTCGAAAAGTACGAAGCTGCTTTCGGTCCTGTCAAACAATCAGACGAAGTGCCCCGGTTTCCAATGAATTTTGGAGGTACCATGGGAGAAGCATAGAATAAAAATTGAATCAATATGAAATGGGTTGCTTACCGCAACCCATTTTTTTATGAACTGAGGTCGGTTTAGGCTGTGAAAATGAGTGAATTAGCGCTTCGATTAATTTAATCTGAGGTGTTTGATTCATTTACTTCTTTTGCTACCTTTGCAGTCCGAAATTTGTAACTAGGAAAATAAAATCTAAATAATTGTAAATGCCTACTATACAACAATTAGTAAGAAAGGGCAGAAAGAAATTGACTTCTAAGTCGAAATCTCCTGCTCTGGACAGCTGCCCACAAAGAAGAGGGGTTTGTACAAGGGTATATACTACTACGCCAAAGAAACCTAACTCAGCTATGAGAAAAGTAGCCAGGGTAAGGTTGACTAATGGTAAAGAAGTAAATGCGTACATCCCAGGTGAAGGTCACAACCTTCAGGAGCACTCAATTGTATTGATCAGAGGAGGAAGAGTAAAAGATCTTCCCGGTGTGAGATACCACATTATCAGAGGTGCATTAGATACCGCTGGAGTAAATGGTAGAACTCAACGCAGATCGAAATACGGTGCGAAGAGACCTAAAGTAAAAAAATAGAATTTTATAACTAATGAGAAAATCTAAACCAAAGAAGAGATATATTCTTCCGGACCCAAAGTTCAGTGACACTTTGGTAACGAAGTTCGTGAACTACCTGATGGTTGACGGGAAGAAGAGTATTGCCTACGGAATTTTCTATGATGCGATAGCATTGGTAGAAGAGCGTACGGGTGAGAATGGTCTTGAGACTTGGAAAAAAGCATTGAGTAACATCATGCCTTCAGTAGAAGTTAAGAGTCGAAGAGTGGGAGGAGCCACTTTCCAGGTGCCTATCGAAGTGCGTCCCGGTCGTAAAACTTCACTGGGAATCAAGTGGATGATCAGTTTTGCCAGAAAAAGAGGAGAGAAGACCATGATGGAGAGGCTTGCTGGTGAAATCATCGCTGGTTCGAAGGGAGAGGGAGCTGCTGTGAAGAAGAAGGACGATACCCACAGAATGGCTGATGCGAACAAAGCATTTTCACACTTTAGATTTTAATTCCTAGACTACAATGGCAAGAGATTTAAAATTTACGCGTAACATCGGTATTGCTGCTCACATTGATGCAGGTAAAACAACTACTACCGAGCGTGTACTGTACTATACTGGTGTTTCCCACAAAATTGGTGAGGTTCACGATGGTGCAGCTACCATGGACTGGATGGAGCAGGAGCAGAAATGGCCGCAGCACACAGAACCTCGGCTGCCACCACGTATGCACATTTCTGGGAGCGGACCGAGGACGGCGCGACCGCCGATACCGAAAAGCACCGGATTAACATACACGCAACGCCTGGCCAAGGGGACTTGACGACCAAGGACGAGCGACAACTGGAGGCTAGGGGTGGGTCGGTCCATGTACGCGAAGCGAAAGCGGGGGGTAGGGCCAA
>JAAWWF010000080.1 GCA_021404565.1 Roseivirga sp.
TTGTGGGCTCGGAGAGTTGTATAAAAGACAACAAATATCCCAATACATGGATCAAACAAATCCGTTATCCTCATTGACACATAGACGAAGAATTAGTGGGTTAGGACCTGGAGGGTTTGATCGCGATCGAATTAGTTTTGCTGTTCGAGATATTCACCCAAGTCATTATGGGCGGATTTGTCCAATTGAAACACCTGAAGGTCAAAATGTAGGCTTAATTGCTTCACTAACAACATGTGCTCGGGTTAATGAATCTGGTTTTTTAGAAACACCCTTTTGGAGAGTTATCAATGGGAAAGTTATTAAAACTGGAGCTCCTATTAATTTAACAGCTGATATTGAAGATTTTTATAAAATTGCTCCTGCTGATATTTCGACAAATGAGGAGAATTATTTAACCAAAAATTTAATTCCAATACGTTACAAGCAAGATTTTTTAACTGTTACTCCATCTGAAGTTGATTTTATTGCGGTTTCTCCAATTCAAGTTGTTTCCGTTGCTGCATCTTTAATACCATTTTTTGAACACGATGATGCCAACCGAGCTTTAATGGGTTCAAATATGCAGCGACAATCAGTTCCACTATTATTGCCACAAAAACCTATCGTTGGTACAGGACTAGAAAATCAAATTGCATTAGATTCTGGCATAGTTATAAACGCACAACAAGACGGAATTGTCGAATCAGTAACTGCAAATAAAATTATTATTCGTGAAAACTCTGGACGACATTATAAATATGATTTACAAAAATATAAACGATCAAATAAGGAAACTTGTATAAATCATAGACCAATAGTTTGGGAAAGTGAAAAAATTAAATCCGGTCAAATGTTAACTGATGGACCAGGGATAATATCTAGTGAACTTTCTTTGGGACAAAATGTTTTAGTGGCTTATATGCCATGGCAGGGATATAATTTTGAGGATGCAATTTTAATTAATGAACGTTTAGTCTACGAAGATATTTTTACATCAATTCATATCGAACGGTATGAAATTGAAATTGACCAAAAAAAAAAAAAG
>JAAWWF010000053.1 GCA_021404565.1 Roseivirga sp.
AAAACCAATAACCAATAACCAATAACCAATAACCAATAACCAATGACCAATACACCCACCTCGTGACGATACAGGAAACGCGATTGATGAACCACCTTATATCCGAGCTTGAGCATGCCAATGGCCGCTTTCAAGCCAGTCTGGTAAGGCGCTATCCGCGGCTCACCTCTTATGACCTTCGGCTCTGTATCTACCTTAAGTCAAACCTTTCCACGAAAGAAATTTCTTTGCTCCTGAATATTACACCAGACAGTGTAAAAAAGGCCAAACACCGACTGCGAAAAAAGCTATATGTAAAATCCGGAGACTCGATCACATCGGTGCTGTAGGAAGTAGGAATGACATTTCTGGCTTAAGATACCCCCCTGGTTTCTCCTCTACTAGTAGCTTGCCGGCTAACTTCAGAAACACCCTCTTTGGGCTGCCCTCCCAATATTGTACCCCTGTTTTTTGTGGATATTCTTAAATTGATGTGAATATTGTACCCCTGGTGGCAACCTTAATTTGATTCACTAAGCTCTATTTCATGCACTACAGTTCGTGGCTAAAGACAAAGCGCGCCTTTCTGATTTCTCTGATAATCGTTTTGACGACAGCTGTCAGGTCGGTTTCGGGTCAGCATAGAACTGATAGTCTTGAAGCACTGATTCCCTCTTTGGAGGGTGAAGCCCTTATCAATACGCTCAGCAAACTCTCTTCCATCACTGCTGTTGTATCTGCTAATAAGTCTGACAGCCTGGCTAACCTCGCCATAAAACTTGCTGACGACATCGGCTATGAGACAGGTAAGATTGAACCCTTACTAGTGTTAAGTAGTACGCGTATGTCTGAAAACAAACTGGTGCTGGCAGACAGTCTGTTTACCATTGCAAGTGATTTGGCGTATAAGTACAATGATACGCTGGGTATTGTCAGGGCACAAGTGATGGCGGGAGTAATCAATATTCGTAAAGGCAAATTGGATGAGGCCATTACGAATCACTTTGAAGGTCTTGAACTGTCCAGGAGCATTGGTGCTGTTGAGATGCAGGTGTTACATGTTATAAATATCGGTACGATTAAACAAAGGCTTGGTGATCTCGATGAGGCTGAGGGCTTTTTTAACGAAGCACTTACTCTTTGTAATGGTACGGATCTGGATTACAGAAAAGGGCAGATATGTCTCAACCTTGGACTGATTTACTATCAAAAAGGAGACCTTGAAAAGTCTATTGAATATAACCAAAAGGCCCTTGATGCGGCCATTAAATACAATGAAAATGCTCTGAGGGCCAGAAGCCTGAATAACCTGGGCTTTGCTTCCAACATCAAAGGCGAGCGCCAAAAAGCCCTGGATTATTATGACCGATCCATCAAATACAGGATAGAAGTAAATGATTTTAGAGGCATAGCGGTGGTGAAACTTAATCAGGCCCGTATTTATGAAGCAATGGGGGATGTCCAGAGGGTGATCGCCAAATCGCAGGAGGCACTGAAAACGGCTAATGAAAGAGGAGAGCGAGAATTGCAAAGGGATATATACCTGTTTCTATCCAACTTTTATGACAGCCGTGACCCCCGGAAGGCATTCGATAATTTTAAACGCTACACGGGTGTCAAAGATAGCATAGCGCTGATTCAGAACAGGGCAAGGGTCGATGAGCTGACAGCGCAATACGAACTGGAGAAAAAGGAAAAAAACCTGGAACTGGCCCAGAGTAACATCGAGTTGCTATCAAAGGAACAGTCTCTGCTGCGAACGAGGCTCATTATGCTGATGGCACTGAGTATTACAGCCATCGCAATATCTGTTGTTCTGTATCAAAGGCACAAAGGGAAAGTCAAAAGAGCCGAATTACTGAAAAAACTGGCAGAAGAGGAGGCTATGGCCGAGCAGTTGATTAACGAGAAGCTAGAGGCAAAAATCGAATCCAATGAATTGAGGCTAAAGAGCTACGCGGAGCAGCTTAGGTTTAAAAATTCACTCATCAGTGGGTTTGAGGAAAAGATAGGAGAACTGGAAGAGGAGAAGCTGAAAGAAGAAGGGATGAAAGAAATGAAAAAATGGTCGGAAGCACTGGAAAGAGATGCTGAGAACGAAGTTTCATGGAACGATTTCAAACTCAAGTTTGAAGAAGTACACCCCGATTTTGTGGCTAAGATGGTAACGGAATTCCCGGCACTCACCTCCTACGAACTGGACCTCATTATCTTGCTTCGATTGAGTTTATCCTATAAAGAAGTGTCTCAGATTCTGGACATTAGCTATGATAGTGTTAAAAAATCGGTTCAACGTTTATATAGAAAGCTGAATTTTCCAAGTTCAGGAGAATTCAAATCTTTTGTTTTAAATAATTGATTTTTTTCTGGTCGTCCCTAAGTCGGCACCAATTGTCCCCCTGTTTTTTTGATTGTATTTGGCAGCTTCTCCCTGCAATGTTCAATCGAGTCTATCTGATGAATTTTTTTAATGGGGTCTCTCCAGAGGAGCAGGATGAAGTCGTTCTTTTTACCGAATTACTTCGATCAAAGTTTCCCGAACTTACCAAGTACAACCTTAAACAGTGTTATTATCTGAAAAAAGAGCTTTCTATAGTCGAAATGGGAGAGAAATTTGGAGTATCCCCCAACAGCGTTAAGAAGGCAAGACAAAGGCTCAGAAGGAAACTTCAGATGCCTTCCAGCATAACTTTCAGAGAATTTTTCGATCAACTTCATCGGCTAAGATAGAATATCTCCGGTACGAAAGTGGCCTCAGATGTGTTTAATAGGGGGACAATGAGTGGGTTCCCCGATGGATCAATTGCCAAAATGATCCAAGTACCACTGCTCAATGGCATCCGATACCTCTTCTGGTTTGTCTTCGGGAATCAAAATACCGGCCTTACCCACACTTTTGATATTCAAACCACTCATTCGTTCTTTCATGTAGTTGATTCCTTCAGAGGTAAGATAATAGCTGTCTTCAGACCTGATCAGCAGTTTGGGTTTGTTGATGGAATAAAGTGGCCCCCTTAGTAGCGTGAGGTAGGTTATAGATGCCCTGGGTTTTGTGCCAACAGGCAAAGCTTCAAAAAGGCCCAGCAAAGGCATCTGGTAGCTGTCTTCCATAAAGGGTTTTTGATACTCGTTTCTCACCTCCTTAGCCAGAGGTTTAAGGCTAAACTGTGGCAGAATCTCGTCAAAGAGCAGGTTTTCTTCTAATACCTTTTTATCAAGCTCAGGGTCTTGTCTCAAAGTACCGTATTGCTTTAAAAGTGGCTTACCCGAAGCCATAAGCTCAGTTGTAGTCGCTCCACCAATAACAGGCTCCATGAGTATCAGTCCTCTTACATTATGGTCCGTCATAGCAAAGTAATTCATGCTGAGGGTAGCTCCCCATTCGTTGCCTATCAACAATACATTCTTAAGACCCAGTTTTTGGATAAATTCAAAAAAGTAGTCGTTCTGGTCCTGAATGTTATAGGCGATTCGGGGCCTGTCCGATTTGCCCATGCCTACAAGATCCACCGCGATGCAACGGCCGTGCTTAGCCATGCGGGGCATCACATCCCGCCAAAGGTATGAATGGGTAAGATTGCCATGAACAAACAGAATCGGATCGCCCTCACCCATCTCTTTGTAGTGAATTCTGGAGCCTCTCACCTCAACATACTGATCACTGATTTCTTCAAAACTCACCTGGTTTTGTTGCTCAGAGCATGAGCTGCAGAAGAATAAAATGAACAGGACTATTGCAAAAGGACGCATGGGTCTATGAATTGTTGATATGAATATTGATGACTGACCTAAAAGGAACCATATCTTCTTTTTGATAAACCTTATGTACCACCGTGTTCTGCAGCTGAGCAGAGGCATGGCCCCATTTAATCCCTTTTCCAATGCAGTAGTTTTGAATAAAGCGTACGAGGTCGATATAAAAGCCTGGTTGCCTTGTGAGGTTTTTTACACCCGCATAGTCTGCAAAACCGTTTTCTCCCTGGTAGCGGTGGGCGATAAAGCCCACATACTCTCCCTTGTATTGTAGGAGGTGGCAAAAATGATCATCTCTAATGTCATTCCGATAGCCTGAAATATAAGCCACCAGCAGATGAAGGTATTCCGCTTGTCGTGTTTTAAGCATTGGATTGATGAAGAATGAACCCGGGCTGAGCTTAAAACAATCCCTTACCAATTGCTCAAGACGGGAGACATTGGACTCATTCAGTCTGTGGAAAACAACCTCTGGATGATATAGGGGTTTGGTCTTGATTTTATTAAAATTGATACGATATTCCTGAACCATCCCTACCGTATAATAAGGCTTATTCAGCTGATCCAACTTGATATATGTCTCGGGATCATCTCCATTCAGATTAAGCTTGACTAGCTCAAAATCATTCTGATCAAGAGCAGCTTTCAGCTGCGGTAGATAAATATGATTAGCCGTCCATCTGCCTGTTCTGATACCGGTCATCTCTGTCTCAAGTCTGGAATGCTGAATCTGTTTATCCATGTTCTTCAATTACCAGGTAGGGGGCCATTCCCAATTGTCGCGCGTTAATCTGCCTGAGGTACCAGGCCTGCATAAGCTGCCCCATGGCCAGTAACCCTCCCAGCAAAAAAATAAGGGTAGGCAGGTGATAAGTAAGTGAAGTATATCCCAGAAATAACCAAATGGCCAAGGCAGTAACAAAAAGCAGTAGGAGGGGAACCTTTAACAAGTCCATGGGACTCACATTAAACTCTAGTAGCAATTGCAAAAAGCCTTTGAGCCTGCCAAAGAAACTATATCGACTCTTTTTGAGAGTTGATGGTCGATGCTCAACAGAAAGCTCACCTATATGAATCGGGCTGATCATAAGGGTAGCCATATGAATGCTGTAGACCCTACCGAGCGGTAGATCCTCAGAGAAGTTTAAATCACTTTTGAAAATACGAAAGCTGGAAGAGATGTTTTTTCCATTAAGGTGCCCAACTTGATACAGTCGGAAGAAAAGTCTGATGAGCTGCTCACTGATGAGGTAAGACCAGGGTTGACGCTTCTTCTGAGGAAGACCCAAAACCATATAGTAGTCGTGCTTAGAAAAATACCCAATCAGTCTTGGGAGCTCTGAGGGAGGGTATTGCAAGTCATCATCCATCGTAATGATCGCTTCTCCCTTAGCCCTGTAAATACCACAAAGTGTAGCGGCTGCCTGCCCGAAATTCTTGCTCAAACGCACTATTTTCAGGTTTTCAAACCCAGGATGAATTGCCTTTAGCTGCTTCCAGGTATCATCGGTGCTACTATCGTCTACGAGAATCACCTCGAAAGCGCCCTGACCGCTCATATGTTGATAAATTCCGGTTAATAGCGTCTGGACCACTTTGCCGGAGTTGTATACCGGCACCACGATAGAATATTGAAAGAGCTGTTCAGACATTGGTTAGCTCTGTAAAAAGTCCTTTGATACCATGAGTGAGATGGGTATTACTTTGATAATTCACCTCCTCGAGCAAGCGCATGTGAAGCTCCGGTAAATAGCGGAAAGGCACCTGGGGGTAGAGGTGATGCTCGCAGTGGTAATTCATATGATGAGGGAAGAAGAAAAATGCCTCAATCGGGTTGATCTTTAAGGTTCTGGTTTGGAAACCCGTTTTAGTTGGGATGGCGAAATGCTCTGAGCTGGCATGAAGCCTAAGCAATACCTGAAACCAGGTACAGTAGGGGATCAGCCAGAAGAGCAAAAACTCTTGCCAAAACCCCGAAATAATAAGGACGGCTATCGCAATCAAAGTCGTGTACACCTGTGGCCTGTTAATGGTAAACCTTGATTTGTCACTTTCTGCACTCCCGATTTCCGATCTGCTGAAGACCTTGCTCAGTCTGTATTTTAGGTAATTGATTCCGATGATGTCAGATAGCAGGATGGTATACCACTTCTTTTTAGAAAGGGGGAATTGAAACTCATGATAAGCCTCCAGGGGTTTTTCTGTATCGCTCTCCTGTTTTAAGTATTGATGATGTTGCCTGTGGACGTTTTTATAGTCAGTCACATTACGGCCTAGGGGCCAGGCCAGAAGCAGATTGGTCAGGGGTCCGTTCAGCGCGGCTTTTTTAAACAGATTGCCATGACTCGCCTCATGCATTAATACCCCAAGCGCCATCATTCTGGCACCGATCACTGGTATGCTTAGCAGGTAGATCGCGATATTTTCTGTGTAGTAAGAGACTGCTATGGCCATCGCAATAATGGTCCAATCGCCTAAAATCATCAGTGCTGAATAAATATCACTGGTTTCCAGGTCGTCCAGGTAGCCGCTACCTTTCAATTCTTTCCTCACTTTTGCGAACTTGCTGTTGGCCATAACCGAAAGTTAAGATATCCACATAAATCTGTTTTTTGAAAAAGACTCTTATTCAGCCAAAAGACCTCACTCCATCAAAAATGTACCCCTAAGCTCAGATGCTCAACCTACAACAATTGTGAAATCATCCCTTACTTTAAGATTATCAGAATGAAGTTGTCAGTAGAGAAGCAATGGGGAAACAAATGGCCCCTGATCGTGATTGCAGTTGCCTGCCTGGGCTCGTATTTCATGAGCCTGTCGAATGGTTATGCCATTGATGATCAGCTTATTAATAGCGCTAACCCTTATGTAAGCCAGGGCATTGCGGGGATTGGCGATATTTTCCTGTCCCCCATGGGATTTTATGAAGGCAAGGGCTTTGAGTTTCGGCCGATTGCCACCTCAACCTTTGCTCTTGAATACGAACTTTTCGGTGAAAACCCACGCATAAGTCATTTGATCAACTTGCTGATCTACACCCTGGCTTGCTGTCTTCTTTACCTAACCTTACGCCAGCTTGGATGGAAGAACGAAACATATTGGGCCTTCTGGGCCGTGCTCATTTTTGCAGTACATCCTATGCACAGCGAAGTAGTAAACAACCTGAAGAACAGAGATGAATTGTTGGCTTTTCTGCTTGGCCTGATTTCTTTCTGGTATGCCATAAAGTTCCTGCATACAAACAAAGGAATCTGGTTGATGCTGGCAGGATTCAGCATGTCAATCGCCATTTTCTCTAAGGTTTCGGCAGTCCCTATGGTGTTGATCATTCCATTTGTGCTGTGGTTTGTAAAGAGGGCAAGCCTCCAAAGGGCATTGGGCATTTTTGTAACGCTTTTTACTTTTGGCTGGCTCAGAAATCTATGGATGAATCTGAAGTTGGGAGGCAACCTGGAGAGAGGTTATGCCTTTTATGAAAACCCTCTGTTCTTCAGCGAATCTGCTGCTGAATTTGTGTCTACCGCTTTTGCAAGTATCTGCTTCTACTTCAAAATGGTGGTTTATCCTTATCCCCTGGTGTCGTACTATGGTTACAATCAGGCACCTACGGGCGACTGGCTAAGCATTGAAACCATACTCGGTTTGGTGCTATGCCTGATCATTTTGGTGATTCTGATATGGCGAAGAAAGCAAAGGGATCTTTTGAACCTGGGCTTATGTCTGTGGGTCATAGCCATTGCACCTTATACAAACCTGCTGATACCGGCACCCGGAGTTGTGGCAGAGCGATTTGCCTTTTTATCTGTTCTGGGCTTCGGCATGGTGGTATCTCACTGGGTAAGCAGAGCCCCTGCAGGGAAAGTAATTACAGTATCACTGATCTGCCTGGTGGCCATGGGTTACGATAATTACCGCAGCAGCGAATGGAAAGATAGTTTCACACTTTTTAAGGCTGATGTAAACAGAGCCCCGAAGTCTGCAAAGCTTCATTTTTTGTTGGCAGATCAATACCAGCAAAAGGCGAAGGAAGCCGGGGCAACTGAGGCTGAAGGCTTTTATCACAGGGCCATAGAAGGCTATCAGAAGGCTGTCGAAATCGACCCCACCTATTCAAATGCCTACAATGTAATGGGCATGGTGTATTACAACAACCTGAATAGTCCCGGGCAGGCTATCCCACAGTTTCAAAAGGCATTGAAGCTAAAGCCACAAAGTGCGAGCGTACTCTACAACCTGGCCTCCGCTTATCGTGAAGCAGGAGATTTGAAGCAGGCAGCTTCCTATTTTGCAAAATCAATCCAACAGGGCCGCAAGGATTATCTGACGCATGCGCAGCTATCAGACCTGCTCATGAAACTAGGACAGTTCAGGACTGTTGTGGCCATCAACCAGAATGCAGACTTTGAAGCGAACAAAGACCAGCTGCTCACATTTACCGGCCTGGCTCAGCTGCATTTAGGGGATACGATATCAGCCCTCAAAAACCTGGAAGAGGCGCTTTTGCTTAGCCCAGGGAGCCAATTGCTGAAGAACGAAATACTCAAAGTCCGGCAATCTCAAAAGAACGGACGGTAAATTTGTACCCCCATCATTTTTTGCCAAGTAGTCCTGCTATTGTAAACTTGAACCTGGTTCATGTAATAGGAATCGTAGTGAGGGCGTAAATCACAATTTGCCTGCCGCAGGCAGGAGAATCAGGAAGTTTGGGTTTGAAAGCATAGCACCGCTATGGTGAAAAGACAAACGAAACGTAGTGACTGATTCAGAGTGAGCCTGCCCGACCGCAGGCGGGTTACGGCCGTAACAGAAAGTCTATTGCATGATCCTGGTTGCACTATCCAAACGCTATTTATTTCCAAAAATGGATCTCAATAAACTGCATACGCTCAGGTTTTTCAAAATCGTTTTTTCCGGGTTCCTTTTTTCTCTGTGCTTAAATGCAGGGGCTCAAACCGTTCTGTATACAGAAGACTTTGAGGGGACAGTTGGTACAACCTATACAGTGAGTCCGGCCTTTGATGAAGACCTTGTCAGTGCATCATTTCTACTGGAAGAGCAGTGGATGAATGGAGCAGTAATCTCAACGGGAGATGGTCCTTATTTTACAGGTGAGAGTGGGAGTAAAATCATTTATGCTAAAGAAATTGCTGAGGTGGCGAATGCCATAAATGGGAATGAAGCACAGCTGACCACCAACTCCATAGACATTACCGGTTATACCAACCTTGATGTTAGCTTTTTGCTCGCCTCACATTTTGTTGCCGCTCCCGGCTTGAAATTATACGAGGGCCCCGGTGAAACCGGTGCTTCTACTGCACAGGATTTAATGACGGTAGAGTACAAAATTGGTTCCGGCTCATGGACCAAGCTGATGGAGTTTACTGGAAGAGACTGTGACGATAATAATGATGATGCGGGTAATCTATATCAGGATACAGACTTGGACGGAACAGCCTCGGATGAGTGCTCCAATGCTGCGGCAGCGGTAGGGACCACTTTCAAAACCTTTTCGGATTCATTTACCAACTCAGGAGGTACCAGTCTATCCGTCAGATTCAGGTTTATCAGTGATGATTTTCAGGAAGGTTATGCCCTGGACCTGGTGAAAGTCTCCGCAGCGGATAATCTACCCCCGGTCGTTCAGAGTATCGCTCCTACCGGCTCACCGGCCGCCAATGCATCCTCAATGAATTTTCTGGTGACTTTTGACGAGAATGCCTCTGCAGTTACCGACACCGATTTTACCCTCACCAAAACCAATACGGCTAATGGCAGCATAGGCACCCCTACCACTTCTGATGGAGGCACCACCTGGACCGTACCGATTACAAGCATTACCGGAGATGGTTCGCTCAGGCTCGATTTAAATGCTTCAACGGATATTGTGGATGCCAGCGGTAATGGAAATGGCACAAATGGCTCAGTGGCAGCCTTTAGCAGCGGTACCAGTCATACCGTAGATCTTGTGGCTCCTACGGTAACGAGTATTGTCAGGAGCAATCCTACAGATGCGAGCACTAATGCTACATCCGTCACGTTCAGGGTTACGTTTAGTGAGGACGTAAGCAGTATCACTATCGCAGATTTTGCTATTTCAGGAGCGGGGTCTGGTGGTACAGCCAGTCTCAGCGGCTTTAGCACGATAACGGGCTCTTCAGTATTCGATTTAACAGTAAGCACTTTGAATACCGATGGTGAATTGGATCTCGATTTTTCAGGTTCAGAAGATATTACCGATAGCAATGGAAATGATTTTGCTCAGGTTATAAGCAGTGAACAAACCTACACCATGTCATTTGCTCCATCTTCCGTTACCATGGACATTACCGTTTTTCTGGAAGGAGCCTTCAATGGCGCTACTCTTAACACAACCCTGAATGGCAGTCTTCCTACTGCTCAACCTTACAGCGGTAGTAGTTTCAATAATCATAGTGGTACGGAAAGCGCTACTGCCCCGGGAACTGCCGTAGATTGGGTATTGGTAGAACTCAGGGAGGCAGGATCGGCTGCCGGTGCCCTGGCTAGTACAAAAGTGGGGTCCGCTGCGGGCTTTCTGATGAATGACGGCAGCATTAAGGCAACCGATGGCACGAGCAATCTCACGGTTTCGCTCTCCGGTAACTCAGGAGCCAGCTTCTATGTGGTAATATACCATCGCAATCATTTGCCTATTATGTCAGCCAATGCCATTTCAGAAAGCAGTGGCACATATAGCATTGACTTTACCAGTAGCTCAGCCAATACTTATCAAACCACTTCGGCCCTTGCATCATTAACGGGAGGTAAGTTTGCCATGATAGCAGGCGATGCAGATGGAGACGGAGATGTGGATGCCACAGATTTAACCACCTGGCGAAATCAAAACGGAGACCCTTTTGTGTACAACAGTACCAATGGAGACTTTAACCTGGATGGCGCAATCAATGCAGTAGACCGAAACGATTTTCAGCAAAAGAATGTGACAAAAACCTCGCAGGTGCCCACTACTTAGGACAATAGATATTAGACTTGAGATGATAGACTTAAGAAACTGATTTATGAGATAAACCATCATTGCGCTGTCTTCGTAGCCCTTTGACTATTGACTATTGACTATTGACTATTGACTATTGACTATTGACTGAAATGACCGTACCTGAAAGACATTTAATGGACCATTTGCTTAAGGAGTTGGAGAGTAGCAACAGTCGTTTTCAGGAGCAAATAAAAAGCAGGTACCCGGGGTTGACTTCTTATGATATTCGTCTCTGTACCTATCTCAAGGCAAATCTTTCCACTAAAGAAATTGCGCTGTTGCTCAATATAACCCCCGATAGTGTGAAAAAGGCCAAGCACAGGTTGAGACGAAAAATGCAGATAAAGCCAACAACACAATGGCATGAGGTGATGGTTTTTCTATAAAGAATCTCATTATATTGGGGCGATTATGCCTGAACATTTTTTGAGGAAGAGCCGCTTTGCAGTTGCTCTGTTTTTTTTATCCTTATTCCATGCTTTTTCACAAAATGAAGTTGATAGTCTGAGAACTGTACTCCAGAATGCCAAGGGTGAGGCGCGCGTGGATTTGCTGAACGAACTTGCCAGTTACTTGCTTACTATTAACCCGGTAGAGTCAGAGGAACTCGCTGAAGAAGCGCTCAGTCTATCTCAAGAATCGGACTACAACCGGGGCTTCATCAGGTCCTGGACAGTAAAGTCAACCTTGGCAGGTCAACAAGCCCGGTACGAGGAAGCAGCGGCCTTGTTACAGCAGGCAAAACAACTGTCAGATAAAGAACTGCCAGCGGAAGGAGTTTCCATTCTCATGGCTATGGGTACCCTGAGTTTCAGAACGGGTGAATACGCTAAAGCATTGGAGCATCACTTTGAGGGTGTATCCGTGGCCAGGCAAATCGGTAATACCAATCTGGAAGTTTCACACTTGCTCAATATTGGTTATGTCAAAGAAGTGCTGGGAGAATTGGATGATGCAGAAAAATATCTCAGGCAGGGGCTGGAACTATGCGAGTCGAATAACTTTGATTTCAGGGCAGGACAAATCTATATAAATCTGGCTGTATTGGAGTATAAAAAACAAAACCTGGGCCTTTCCATTGAATACAATAAAAAAGCATTAGCCATTTTTGAAAAAGCAGGTGACAAATCTCAGGCAGCTATCTGTCTTCAAAACCTTGGCTTTGCCTATGCTGTACAGGGCCAGGTTGAGGAAGCCCTGTCATACTATGGTAGGTCGGAGCAGCTGAGAAGAGAAGTGGGTGACCAGGCGGGAGTAGGCAAAGTTTTGTTGAAAAAAGCACAGTTAGTAAAATCTTTATGGACCACTTCGCGTGTTTTAAAGCTCACGGATGAATCTCTTGGAATAGCCGAGTCTGTAGGCCATTCTCTACTGAAGAGAGACATTTACGCTTTTCTCCACACCTACTTCCAGGAACGTGGCAATACGGTAAAAGCACTTGCGTATTTCAAGTCCCTTACTCAGGTGAAAGATTCAATATCAGCCAAGGCCAGTCAGGCTCGGATAGCAGAGCTCACGGCTAATTTCGAATGGGAACAACTAAGAAATCAGAACAGGTTACAAGAGCAAGAGAATCAGATCAAGGACCTGAAGATCAGAAAGAGTTATCAACTGATTGCAGGCTTGTCCGTTGGAATGGTATTGCTGATCCTGCTTATTCTAAGCCAGCGAAGGCAAATGAAAAACAAGCTGACCCTCAGCCAAAAAGATCAGCTCATACTGAAAAAGGAGACTGAAGCCCTTGGTAACAAACTGGAGACTGAAAGGGAAAAGCTGAATCAATATGCCCGTGAGTTACTTGATAAAAACCAGGTGCTGGAAGAATTGAGAGAGCAACTTGAAACACGTTCTCCCGAAGGTGGAACCATAGATCAGCTACTGGAAAAGCTCAATGCCAGTATCACCACCGATAAAGATTGGACAGCATTCAAATTATACTTTGAGGCAGCCTATCCCGACTTCTTTTCGAAGTTGGAAAAACTTAGCCCAGAAACCACTTACAATGATCAACGGCTGGTGGCATTGATGAAGATCAACCTGTCCAATAAGGAGATCGCCCGCATCCTCAATATTTCAAGAGATAGTGTGGTGAGGGCCAAATACCGCTTGCGTCAAAAATTAGACTTCAAAACCACTCAGCAGATGGAGGAGGCCCTGTTTAAGCTATAACATCCGTTGCTAATCTGATTTCGTCCGCTCTTTGTCATATCCGCTTTTTTCTCGTTTAAAAGTTGATTTTGGAGTTTTGAAGAAATAGCCAAAACCTATTTCTTCACATGAGATCGAACTTTTTAAACAGGGGTTTGAAAGGAATATTTCTAAGCCTCCTCTTACTCAACGCGTTTATAGCAAGTGGCCAGCAGGTAGCCTTTCAGGGCTTTGAAGGTACTGCCGCAGACAACTGGGGATTCACCAGTAGTCCCGCTTTTTATAACCTGGGTGCTGACTTTTGGGAAATCCGTTCATCCACTCCCCAGATCCCTACTGCTTATGATGGCAAATTTGCCGGAGGGGTTGACCTTAGAAATGCGAATAACAGCACAGGCTATACCACGCTTACTTTTGATCCGGTGGCTATTACCACCAAGGTAGATGTAAGATTACGCTTCCAGTATGTAGGCTACGACAATGGAGATTCCATTCATTTCGAGGTTGCTTATGATAACGGTTCGGATTGGAGTTCACCAGACGCTATAGTACCGATCAATGTGATCAGTCAGTCAGACAATTCTGATGGTTGGGAAGAAGCGAGTCATACGGTACTGGCCGGCCCGACTCATGTAAGAGCCCGGCTGGTTATTTTTCAAAACGGCTCTGATGATATTGGAGTAGATTCCTTTGAGGTATTGGTCAATACCGACCCTGATCCGGTTATTCCGCCTGTGCCCATCTATGTTTCAAAGTTTGGTAGTAATGGCTCCGGAAACGGTCAGTTTAGTTTTCCTGAGGGAGTGGCAGTGCATCCCAGCACGGGTGATATCTGGGTGGCAGATAAAAACAATAACCGCGTCCAGATCTTTAACAGTTCGGGCGTCTATCAATCGCAGTTCGGGTCTACCGGCTCGGGCAATGGTCAGTTTAACAACAGTGTGTTGGAAATCGATTTTGATGCCTCGGGCAATGCCTGGGTGGTTGACAGAGACAACCATCGTATTCAAAAGTTCAGTAGTACCGGAACTTACCTGTCTCAATTTGGCACAAATGGCACAGGTAACGGCCAGCTTAGCTTTCCTGAAGGCGTAGCGGTTCACCCAATTACCGGAGACATTTGGGTGGCTGATAAGAATAATGAGCGGGTACAGATTTTTAACAATTCAGGAGTTTATCAATCACAGTTTGGTTCAGAAGGAGCAGGTGATGGCCAGTTCAACGCGAGTGGTGCGGTAGACCTTGACTTTGATGCTTCGGGCAATGTATGGGTGATAGACCAAAGCAATCACAGAGTTCAGAAATTCAATAGTGCAGGAGTTTACCAGATGCAGTTTGGTCGTTTAGGTGGTGCCGATGATGAGCTGTTGTTTCCGGGATCGGTGGCCATTCATCCAAACGGAGATATTTGGGTTGCTGATGTCCTCAACGAACATGTAAGAATATATGACAATACCGGTACCTATGTTACCACATTTGGTGGCAGAGGAGGTACAGGAAATGGGGAATTCGGTTCTGATGGTCTTGTGGATATTGCCTTTGATGCTGCCGGTGACGCATGGGTGGTTGACAGAACAAATCATCGCCTTCAAAAGTTTGACGTAGACTACTCCGCGGCTCCCTCATCGGTTACCGTATCGGCTACGGTGTTTATAGAAGGAGCCTTCAATGGTACAAACCTTAACACTACACTGAATGCCAGTATTCCATTGAGTCAGCCTTACACCAATAATGGTCATGCGGGTGGCGAGAGTGCGGGGTCGGTACCCGCTAATGCTGTAGACTGGGTATTGGTAGAGCTTCGGGAAGCGGGATCAGCAGCAGCAGCTCTGAGTAGTACAAAAGTAGGTTCCGCAGCGGGCTTTCTGATGAATGACGGTACTATCAGGGCCACTGATGGCAGCAGCAACCTCACCGTGTCGCTTTCAGGAAACAGCGGGGCTGATTTTCACGTGGTGATTTACCATCGCAACCATCTGCCCATTATGTCGGCCAATGCTGTTTCAGAAAGCAGTAGCACTTATACCATTGACTTCACCGGTTCCTCAGCTAATACTTACCAAACCACCTCGGCCCTTACAGCCTTGACAGGAGGTAAGTTCGCTATGATAGCAGGCGATGCAGATGGAGATGGAGATGTGGATGCCACGGATTTAACTACCTGGCAAAGTCAAAATGGTGACCCCTTTAACTATAACAGTACCAATGGTGATTTCAACCTCGATGGAGAGATTAATGCCGTTGATCGCAATGACTTTCAGCAAAAGAATGTGTCGAAAACCTCACAGGTACCCACTACTTAAGACCATGCGCATTAGATAAAAGATGACAGATATAAAGAGACTGATTTTTAGTCAGACCGATATTAATCAAGTCTCGTAACCCATTAACCATTAACCATTAACCATTAACCATTAACTAGTTAACCAACCTCATGACCATACTGGAAAGACATTTGATGGACCATTTACTGCTGGAATTGGAACAATCCAATCGAAGTTTTCAGCATCAACTCAAATCACAGTTCCCTAGACTAACTTCCTATGATATACGCCTCTGTACTTACCTCAAAGCAAACCTTTCTACCAAGGAAATCGCTCTACTCCTGAACATTACCCCGGATAGTGCAAAGAAAGCCAAGCATAGGCTGCGAAAGAAGCTCGCAATTGACCCCAGGCAATCTATCTCTTGTTCATTCAATCATACTCCTGATTAATCAGACAATCTCATTTGACCTCTCATCACCAGGTCTGTTCATCAAAAAAAGCATAGGGCTTGTCCATTTTTTACCAGGACTCCTATATGCACTGAGCAAGGCCTGATCGGGTCTCCTATATTTTATTCCAAAAGCTCTTATGGCATTTGGTATAGAATTTTATCCTTTAATAATAAAGGCCATCACCCTGGTGGTACCGGATCTGAGAACCCGATGAAAAAGTTTTTCTTTTTCATTATGTGGTTTCTGATGATCCATTCAGCAGTAGGCCAGATCAGGATTACCGACAATGGAGTCCTGGTATACCCTGAGATTCTTACGGCAGGCACACACAACATTGATTATAGCTTTGGCAACGTGGCGATAGGTAGCACAAAAGATGTGGACTTTACCATTACCAACACGGCAGCCAATTTTCAGTTAGGTATACATACAAGTTCAATGCAGGCAACGGGACCCTACTCTATTGTGTCCTTACCTGCTACTAATATTGCTTCTGCCGGAGGTAATTCTACCTTCACTATCCGCTTTACGCCAACTGCGACTTCCGGAGATAGTGGTACCCTTTATTTATCTATGGCTTTCACCAACCAGATTCTGACCCTTTGGACCTTTGGCAGTGCCAACACAGCTCCGGCTATATCGGGTACGGCTGTCAATCAGGCTGTGAATGATAATAATACACTTAGTCCTTTTTCGACCGTATCGGTTACCGATGCCGATGGCGATAATGTTTCGGCCACCATTACCCTGGATGCTGCTGCAAAGGGGGTACTTTCAGGTACCGGACTTAGTGATGACGGAGGAGGTGTCTACTCCATTGCCAGCACCACGGTATCAGACCTGGAGTCTAAGCTTCAGGTGCTCACTTTTAATCCTTCAGACAATCGTTCTTCAACCTCTGAAACCACCACGTTCACCCTGATTGTCAATGATGGTACCGATACCAGCTCAGATAATACTACCACGGTGGTCTCCAGCGCGGTGGCTCCTTTAGTCAATAGTATCACCTTGTCTGGCAGCCCGGCAGCCAATGCCACCAGCATAGATTTTACCGTCACTTTT
>JAAWWF010000031.1 GCA_021404565.1 Roseivirga sp.
GTCACCTTTACCATTCAGGACGATGCAGATATTGAAGGTGATGAGACGGCTATGCTGACGATTAGTAATCCCTCAGCCGGTGTGACACTGGGAACGACTACCACCCAAAACGTTGCGATTACTGATAATGACTTTCCTTCTGTAGAACTGAGTGTTTCTGCTAATGCTGGCACTGAGGCAGCAGGAACGGTAATCACTGTTACTGCCACAGCTTCACAGGCAGTGGATGGAGATCAGACAGTTGACCTGGGAGTAAGCGGAATAGGCATTGCCAATACTGATTACACATTAAGTAATGCCACGATTACCATTCTGGATGGAGCCACAACGGGTATGGTCACTTTTACCGTTCAGGACGATGCAGATATCGAAGGAACTGAGACCGCTACCCTGACGATCAGCAATCCATCTGCTGGATTGACTTTGGGAGCAACGACTACCCAGAATGTGATCATTACCGATAATGATTTTCCTACAGTCGACTTAAGTGTATCAGCTAATGTAGGAACCGAAGCTGCTGGTACAGTGATTACGATCACTGCCATAGCATCTCAAGCAGTAGATGGCGATCAAACGATTGATCTGGGAGTGAGCGGAACAGGAATTACCAATACAGACTATACGCTTAGTAATGCTACTATCACCATTCTGAATGGACAGACTACTGGTTCTGTGACTTTCACTGTTCAGGACGATGCAGATATTGAAGGCACTGAGACTGCCACACTCACGATCAGCAATCCATCGGTTGGAATCACACTAGGCACTACAACTGCCCAGAACATCACCATCACTGACAATGATGTTGCTGGATTTAGCATTGTCGAAAGCGATGGCACCAGTGTTGTTTCAGAGTCGGGTACAACTGATGATTTCACTGTGGTGCTGAATGCTCAACCAGCCTCGGATGTGGTGATCAATCTTTCCAGTGCTGATGTGGGCGAAGTGACTGTAAGTCCATCCACCCTGACCTTTACCAATGCCAATTGGAACACCCCACAAACAATAACCCTGATCGGTGTAGACGACAACCTAAGCGATGGCGATCAGATAACCTTGGTCACCTTGACCATCAATGATGGAAGTAGTGATGACAGTTATGATCCGTTGGCAGACCAGACAGTTTCTGTGACTACTACCGATGATGACTCAGCAGGTTTTACGATTGCGGAAAGTGACGGAACCAGTGTTGTTTCAGAGTCGGGTACAACAGATGATTTTACGGTAGTGCTCAATGCTCAACCAGCCTCGGATGTGGTGATCAATCTTTCCAGTGCTGATGTGGGCGAAGTAAATGTAAGTCCATCCACCCTGACCTTTACCAATGCTAATTGGAACACCCCACAAACAATAACCCTGACCGGAGTGGATGACAATCTAAGCGATGGTGACCAGGCAACCTTGATCACTCTGGCGATCAATGATGTGAGCAGTGATGATGCTTATGATCCATTAGCTGATCAGACAGTTTCCGTTACTACTACCGATGATGACTCTGCCGGTTTTACCATTGTAGAAAGCGATGGCACCAGTGTTGTTTCAGAGTCAGGCACAACCGATGATTTTACGGTAGTGCTCAATGCCGAGCCAGCCACAGATGTGATGATCGATCTTTCCAGTGCTGATTTGGGCGAAGTAACTGTGAGTCCATCAACCCTGACCTTTACCAATGCCAATTGGAACACCCCACAAACAATAACCCTGATCGGTGTAGACGACAACCTAAGCGATGGCGATCAGATAACCTTGGTCACCTTGACCATCAATGATGGGAGCAGCGATGATAGTTATGATCCGTTGGCTGACCAGACGGTTTCAGTGACTACTACCGATGATGACTCAGCCGGTTTTACCATTGTAGAAAGTGACGGAACCAGTGTTGTTTCAGAGTCGGCTACAACCGATGGTTTTACGGTAGTGCTTAATGCGCAACCAGCCTCAGATGTGGTGATTGATCTTTCCAGTGCTGATGTGAGCGAAGTAAATGTAAGTCCATCCACACTGACCTTTACCAATGCCAATTGGAACACCCCACAAACAATAACCGTGACCGGAGTGGATGACAATCTAAGCGATGGCGATCAGACAACCTTAATCACACTGACCATCAATGATGGTAGCAGTGATGATACTTATGATCCATTGGCTGATCAGACAGTTTCTGTTACAACCACAGATGATGATATAGTCAGCCCAAGTGTAGAGTTAAGTGTATCTACTAATATCGGTTCCGAAGCATCTGGCACGGTTGTCACTGTGACAGCCACGACATCTCAGGCGGTAAGCGGAGATCAAACTGTTGACCTGGGAGTAGGTGGTACTGGAATTACCGTTATGGATTATACATTGAGCAATGCCACGATTACGATTCTGAATGGTCAGACCACGGGTACGATCACTTTTACCATTCAGGACGATGCCGATATTGAAGGAACTGAGACGGCTACTTTAACGATCAGTAATCCTTCTGCTGGTGTAATCTTAGGTACTACAACTACCCAAAATGTAGTCATCACCGATAATGATTTTCCTACCATTAACCTGAGCGTATCCACTAATGCTGGTACAGAAACAGCCGGCACTGTGATCACGGTTACCGCCACGGCATCCCAGGCAGTAGATGGCGATCAGACGGTTGATTTGGGAGTAAGTGGGACAGGTATTGCCAATACAGACTATACTCTGAGTAATGCGGCTATTACCATTCTCAATGGTCAGACTACTGGAACAGTAACTTTTACGGTTCAGGATGATACAGATATTGAGGGAGATGAGACGGCTATCCTGACGATCAGCAATCCGTCTGCTGGTTTGACTTTGGGAGCTACAATTACTCAAAACATTACCATCACTGATGATGACTTTGCTGCAAACCCAACCGTTGACTTAAGTGTCTCAGCGAATGCTGGAACAGAAACTGCACAAACGGTAGTGACTGTTACGGCTACGGCTTCACAGGCGGTAGATGGTGACCAGACGATTGATTTGGGAGTAAGCGGAACAGGCATTACGAATACGGATTATATACTTAGTAATGCCACTATAACAATCCTGAATGGCCAGACGACCGGTTCAATAACCTTTACTATTCAGGATGATGCGGATATTGAAGGAGACGAGACTACTACTTTGACGCTCAGCAATCCATCAGCAGGTGTGACCTTAGGAACTACGACAACTCAGAACGTTGCGATTACCGATAATGACTTTCCTTCTGTAGAACTGAGTGTTTCTGCTAATGCTGGCACTGAGGCAGCAGGAACTGTAGTGACGGTTACTGCGACCGCTTCTCAGGCAGTAGATGGAGATCAGACAGTTGATCTGGGGGTGACTGGAACCGGTATTGCAAATACAGACTATACCCTAAGCAATGCTACCATTACCATTCTGGATGGCGCAACCACAGGTATGATCACTTTCACCATTCAGGACGATGCAGATATTGAGGGAGATGAGACTGCTACCCTGGCAATTAGCAATCCTTCAGCAGGAGTGACCTTAGGGACAACTACCACTCAGAATGTGATCATTACCGATAATGATTTTCCTACAGTCGACTTAAGTGTATCGGCTAATGCAGGAACCGAAGCTGATGGTACAGTGATTACGATCACTGCCATAGCATCTAAAGCAGTAGATGGCGATCAGACGGTTGATTTGGGAGTAAGCGGAACGGGAATCACCAATACAGATTATACGCTTAATAATGCCACCATTACCATTCTCAATGGTCAGACCACGGGTACGATCACTTTTACCATTCAGGACGATGCCGATATTGAAGGAACTGAGACGGCTACTTTAACGATCAGTAATCCTTCTGCTGGTGTAATCTTAGGTACTACAACTACCCAAAATGTAGTCATCACCGATAATGATTTTCCTACCATTAACCTGAGCGTATCCACTAATGCTGGTACAGAAACAGCCGGCACTGTGATCACGGTTACCGCCACGGCATCCCAGGCAGTAGATGGCGATCAGACGGTTGATTTGGGAGTCAGTGGGACAGGTATTGCCAATACAGACTATACTCTGAGTAATGCGGCTATTACCATCCTGAATGGACAGACTACTGGAACAGTGACTTTTACTATCCAGGATGATGCAGATATTGAAGGAGATGAGACGGCTATCCTGACGATCAGCAATCCGTCTGCTGGTTTGACCTTAGGCACTACCACTACCCAAAATGTAGCCATTACCGACAATGATTTTCCTACCGTTGATTTAAGTGTATCGGCTAATACCGGTACTGAGGCGGCCGGTACGGTAATCACGGTAACCGCCACCGCTTCTCAGGCAGTGGATGGAGACCAAACGGTTGGTCTGGGAGTAAGCGGAACCGGTATTGCGAATACAGACTATACGCTTAGTAACGCCACCATTACCATTCTCAATGGTCAGACTACCGGAACAGTAACTTTTACCGTTCAGGATGATACAGATATTGAGGGAGATGAGACGGCTACCCTGACAATTAACAATCCTTCAGCAGGAGTGACCTTAGGGACAACTACCACTCAGAATGTGATCATTACCGATAATGATTTTCCTACAGTCGACTTAAGTGTATCGGCTAATGCAGGAACCGAAGCTGATGGTACAGTGATTACGATCACTGCCATAGCATCTAAAGCAGTAGATGGCGATCAGACGGTTGACTTGGGAGTAAGCGGAACGGGAATCACCAATACAGATTATACGCTTAATAATGCCACCATCACGATCCTGGATGGAGCAACTACGGGAACGGTCACCTTTACCATTCAGGATGATGCAGATATTGAGGGAGATGAGACTGCTACCCTGGCAATTAGCAATCCTTCAGCAGGAGTGACCTTAGGGACAACTACCACTCAGAATGTGATCATTACCGATAATGATTTTCCTACCGTTGATTTAAGTGTTTCGGCTAATACCGGTACAGAAACAGCAGGCACTGCTATCACTGTGACCGCCACAGCATCTCAAGTTGTAAGTGGAGACCAAACTGTGGATTTGGGAGTTAGTGGGACAGGGATCACCAATACAGATTATACACTCAGCAATACCACCGTTACCATTTTGAATGGCCAGGCTATTGGAACGGTCACATTTACCGTACAAGATGATACGGATATTGAAGGTGATGAGACAGCTAACTTAACGATTAGCAATCCATCTGCTGGTGTCATCCTTGGCACCGTTACAACTGAGAATATCATTATTACCGATAATGATGAAGTGGAGCCTGATCTGATCAATACTACCATCACAGTCTCACCAACAAGTCTGGTAGCCGATGGCGTCACATCGAGTCTGATCACAGTTCAGTTAGTTGATTCAGATGGAAACCCTCTGAGCACATCCCGCGGGATAGTTACGCTAAATGTTACCGGAAGTGCTTTGTTGACTGCCGTTTCTGACAATGGCGATGGAACCTATACTGCTATGCTCACCAATACTTTTGTAGAGGTGGTGACAGTGACCGGTCAATGGGATGGCCTCAATCTTTCGGCTGAAGTGGAGGTCACGTTTACACCTGATAATACTGATACAGATGGAGATGGTGTTTTTGACAGATTAGAAGATCTCAACATGAATGGCGATCTGGAGGATGATGATACAGATCGTGATGGCACACCAAATTATCTTGATACCGATGACGATGGCGATTCCGTACCTACCAGACAAGAGGACCCCGATGGTGACGGTGATCCACAAAATGATGATACTGATAGCGATCAAATACCCAACTACCTGGATAGTGATGATGACGGGGATGGAATCTTTACGATCGATGAAGATGCCAATAACAATGGCGATTTATTTGATGATGATACAGATGGTGACGGACTGATCAACTTCCTTGATCCTGTTGAAAATATGGTGGTCGATAAACTGTTCAGCCCTAACGGAGACGGTATCAATGATGTCTTGCAGATCCGTGACGCTGAGAAATTCCCAAATAACAAAGTGAGCATATTCAACAGACAGGGAAACTTGATTTTTGAATTGGAAAGTTATGACAACAGGGGCCGTGGATGGAATGGTATCCCGAACCGTGGACTACTTACAAGCGGTGATAAAATTGTACCCAATGGAACCTACTTCTATGTCATAGAACCCAATGATGGTTCTGAAACTCTCACCGGATTTTTTGTACTAAAACGCTAAGCAAATGAGACTGAAAAGACTGCTTTTGATGTCTGTGTTAATGACTGTAATGCCATTTACCGGGTTGGCACAACAACAAATACTCAATACACAATATGTGTTTAACAGGCTCCTGATCAACCCCGCATATGCTGGGATTGGTGGTGGCTTGCAAGCTTCTTTTTTGTATCGAAAACAGTGGAGCGGTATCGATGGAGCTCCTAATACGCAGGTGTTATCAATGCACTCTCCAATCAATAGAGAAAAGACAGCTTCTTTAGGGGGAATGGTCATCAGAGATGAAATAGGGGTGACTACCCAAACCGGAGTATATATCACAGGGGCTTATGCACTAAAAATGAGTGATAAGACCTTTTTATCTTTTGGCTTACAGGGAGGTTTTCTCAACGATCAGTCAAATTTTGGAGAACTCGAAGGTTTTGCTGATGATCCCTTGTTTGTGGCTGATAACCGGAGTGTTTTTCGGCCCAATTTTGGGGCAGGGGTTTATTTGTATGATGACCGCTACCATATCGGAATCTCGGTTCCGAATCTGTTTGAGCAGAATTTTCAACAGATAGCATTTCAGGAAGGAGCTGACATATACCCTTTTGTTTATCTGGACGCAGGCTACCTGTTTTATCTGAAAACCGGCTGGACGTTGGATGTTAACACTTTGATCAGATCAGAACCAGAACTTCCCCTTCAATTCGATATCAATGGAATAATTGGCATCAGGAACCTTGTTTGGTTAGGCCTGTCTTATCGCTCTTTCGAATCTGTTGATGCTTTGTTCAGGCTGAAGCTAAGTGAGAACTACTATTTCGCCTATTCCTATGATATTTCCACCGGTCCGGCCACTTTGAGCCGGGTCAATGCGGGCTCTCATGAATTAATGATTCAATTTGGTTTGAACAGACTGACCCGGCCAAGAGGCATGAAGAGATTCAAGGGATGGTGATATGATGTCTTAATATTAGCTGCACAATGCTCTTAGGGTATCCAGAATTTTAACCACTCTGTAAACCTTTCGATAACTTTTTAGTACGTTTGATATGGTCACGACTCTGGATAAATGATAGAGTCGACTTTGTAAATCAAACTTCAGGGTCATTTCTAGAGAGCTGCTTCTTATTATGAGTTTGCTGGGAGTCTTCAACGGACTATTTCTCACCAGCTATTTTCTCTTTAACAAAAGGGAGACACGGTATACCAACGTCTACCTGGGCTTACTGCTGCTTGCTCTCGTCATCCGAATCGGTAAATCTGTATTCTTTTATTTCGATAGCGGTCTGAATGAAAACTACATTCTGATCGGTCTGCTAGGCTGTATGGCGATAGGCCCTATGAGCCTGTACTTTGCTAAATCCCAAATCAACGGAAATAAAGTCTTTGACCCCAAAAGCCTGCTCCATTTAATTCCTCTGCTGTTACTGGCGTTTTATGCCATTTTCTTTGTGTCTTATGATGAGGACAGATGGCTTTGGAGAACACAAATCGTCACAGGGATTTATTATTACTGGGGAGCTTACTCACTTTATGCCGTCTTTTTGGTAGTCAGAGAGCTATATATTCGCAAGAAAGCCTTCCCGGAAGCAGGCTGGACACAAGGTGTTTTGTTAGGCGTTACGCTCATTTGGCTTGCCTACCTTACCTCAAGTTTCACCTCTTATCTTACAGGGGCGCTCACCTTTTCGTTTGCCGTATACTTGCTGGCCTGGATTATCATTACCGGTTCCAGAAAGCAGAGCAAACCCAATAAGGCTAAATCGATGCCCGCTGCCACCATGCCTTCCCATGAGGTTGATAGAGTCAGTCAGAAGATAAAGACGGTACTGTTGGAAGATCAACGATATAAATCCCCTGAACTGTCTATGCCGGTTCTGGCCAAGCTGACCGGCCTGACGCCCCATCAGTTCTCATCCTTCATCAACGATCAGCTGAACCAGAACTTTTCGCAGCTCATCAATTCTTATCGCATTGAGGCGGCCAGAGAAATGCTGCGTAGCGAGGCGCATCTTACGGTCGAAGCTATCGGTTTTGACTGTGGTTTCAACTCACCGTCTACCTTCCATACAGCTTTTAAAAAAGCCACCGGTCTTACTCCGGCAGCCTATCGAAAAAAGGAGTCCGTTTCTGCCAATTTATAAATCCGAAGTCCGGTTTTATCTTTCGATAGGTGAATGAGCCAGGTTTTGTCCACTTTGTAGCCTCTCGGATTATGGCCATACCATATTTGGTAAGCATATTACCTGAGGCGAAAAATTACAATAACAACGATTCAAAACAACAACATGAAAAGAACAATGCTATCATTCATTATGCTGATAGGTATCAGTGCTATCACATTGGCTCAAACAGATGAAGAAGCCGTAAGAGCAACCGCCAACGACTACATCGAGGGAACTTCCAATGGCGATATTCCCAGGATTAAAAGAGCCTTTACCGAGACCGCAGCCCTTTACGGTGTAAATCCCGATGGCAGTATG
Organism: Roseivirga sp.; assembly: GCA_021404565.1. GTDB lineage: Bacteria > Bacteroidota > Bacteroidia > Cytophagales > Cyclobacteriaceae > Roseivirga. Next base: position 8,628 of record JAAWWF010000031.1, read on the forward strand.
AGGTATATTCCTATTGCCAAATATGTAACCTATTTCAAGCCTAACGTGAAGAATGACAGAAGAGGAAAAATCGTGGCGGTAGACATTGTAAACAATGCGGCTAATGTGAAGATTGAAATACTCTCCCAGGGCTGGAAATACACCGACTTTTTACTTTTGCTTAAGCTCAAAGAGGGGTGGAAAATCATTAATAAGTCTTACACCCGGGTAAAGGCTAACTAATCAGAGCATCATAGGCTCAGGTTAAAGCTAGCTTTGATCTGAGCCAGTCTTTTTTCTTACGACTTACAGGAAACTCTTCGCCACTTGTGGTGCGACAAATAAGGTCCGTGCCATTGGCTGCCCGGTTAAGTTCGGCTATGAAATTCCGGTTGACGATGTAAGACCTTTGGATCCTCAGGAATTCGGGGTCCGGAATAAGCTCTTCCACTTCCTTCAACGTTTTTCTGAGCATACTTGTTTTTCCATCTACTAGACTAATGGTTACATAGTTTTGCTCTGCTTTGATATATACAATCTCCTCCTTGTCAAAGCAGCGCGTAATCTTACCCTCCTCAATAACCAACTTGCTTTTAAGTTTTGTACTCACCGGAGAGTTGGTCCTGAAACTTCTGATCAACAATATAATGGTGAGGTAATAGAGGATATTCAAATGAATCTGACCGGTCATATTAATGATGAGTCCTCTCCATATCTGATACAGACCGTCATTATGCACTAAGGATGAGCATAAGCTATAGATACTCGTGATCGCCATAAAAAAGCCAAGATGCTGATACCATTTGGCTTTGGTAGGTAGGTAGCTGATCAGCATCATAGCCCCGATCGCCCAGATATTATAAGTACTCAGATGCCATACAACCTGGGCAGTTTGATTATAGAAATAGTAGTCTGAAAACAGATGCCTGAGCTGAAGTAGTCCAAAGTGTAACAGGGCCAGGGTATTAAGCGCTGAAAAAATAAAGAGTATCTGCTTTCGCCTGGTAAGCGTATCGAGTGAGATGTGGAGGCTGTTAATTGTCATGAAATAAAGTTAAACGACCGGATCTGATCGAGCCATTCAGGACTCAACCATTCACCTCAAATTAACGACAATTGGTCACAAAAGGGTGTTGTGGCTCCTTCTTAATATTGGGGTTTGCGTTGTTTGACTGAGCCAAAAATTACTCAATCATGCGAAATAAACTATTTTCATTGTGCCTGTCACTCCCCATAGTGATTTCCTTTTTTGTGACAACCCTACAGCAAAAACGTGATCCCAGAAAGACAGATACGGGCCCTTCATGGGCTGACAGTCAAGCAACATCCATCGGTTTTTCTTCCAGGAGGAGCGGCCACTTTAACCTGTACAGCAAAGATTTGATCAGTGGAAAAATCGAGCAGATTACTTCAGATACTGTTGATCAGCATTATCCTGTATGGTCGCCCGATGGTAACTGGATCGCTTATCAAACCGTGGTAGACGGCAATCAGGAGATTTTCATCCGCAGCACTAAATCCGACCAGGAAACTAATATTTCGAACCACCCCGGTCGTGATGGAGATGATTATCCTGAATGGTCAAAAGACTCCAAATCTGTTTATTTCACCAGCAGGAGAAACGGCAATAGCGATATTTTCAGAAAGGTGATTGGCAAGACCGGCCTGGAACAAATTACCGATGATCCGGCAGATGAGATGAACCCTCAACTATCTCCGGATGGTGAGCAAATTGCCTTTGCCCGGGGAGGACGCGGGCAATTCGATATTTATATCATGAAAACAGATGGCTCTCAGCTGCAACAAGTCACGAAATCAGAGCTACCGGAGATGTTTCCTACCTGGCACCCTGATGGAAATACCCTGATCTATCAGACACGGATGACCAGAAGTCAGGCCGATATTTTCAGGATTAACATTGACGGGAGCAACGAAGAAAACATTACCAACAGTGAAGGGGTTGAGTTCTATCCCAGAATTTCTCCCGATGGTAAAAAGATACTCTACGCTTCTCCTGATGACGGTGATATGGATGTCTATCTGCTTGAAATAGCGACAGGGGAAATTACCCAGCTCACAAATTAAAGAGACTATCTGGGAGAAGCATCGATGGCTGGAGTGTAAAAGGGCTTTATCGAAAACAGGCTGCTATTCCTTTCTTGTTCGATAACGACCGTAATTCCCTCCCTTGGTGTTCAGTCCCGAACTAGGTGAGGCTACTCTTTTTGGCAAAAGCACCCTTTAGGAGCATTCAGGATAGTTTAAGCGATTTGGTATTTTTTTTGATAATCTCCATGATAAATCACGACCTTAAGCATCTCAATGCTCAAAAATTATCTCAAAATTGCCTTCCGGAACCTGGTAAAAAGAAAGGTAACCACCTTTGTAAACCTCTCTGGCCTTACGATTGGTATTACACTCACTGTGTTGCTGATTTTGTATGCGCAATACGAGCTTGACTACGATAGCTTTCATCATGACCCTGACTATACCGTAAGGTTACTCAGAACAGAGGACCTGGGAGATAACGATCAACTATTGGCCAAAACCAGTCCCAGGATTATGCGTTCCCTCACCGAGGAGTTTCCGGAGGTTGAGAGTGCTACTTTGCTCTTCAAGCACTGGAATGTACCTCTGCTGAGCCAGGATGACATCGGGTTTTATGAGAAAGAGTTCCTTTTCGCTGATTCATCTTTCTTCGATGTGTTTGGCTATGAACTGATGCGTGGAGATCCTGAAATTGCACTAAAAGAACCCTATTCTCTTGTAATCAGTGAGGAAATGGCCGTTAAGTATTTCGGTTCTGAAAACCCCATCGGTCAGACTTTACGCTATGAACTATTGCACGATCTGGTGATCACTGGGGTAGTGAGAAAGGAAAGCACTGTTGGCTCGCACTTTGACTTTGACTTTCTGGCATCGATGCCCACACTGAGGCAGGTCATGTCTTACGATATACTCACCGGTGGCTATAACGGCTTTTACAATTATATCCACTTCAGGCCGGGTACGGACATTGAAGCCTTTAACGACCGGTACCAAACCTGGCTGGAGGCGAGATTTCCGGAAGAGGATATTCAGCTACAACCCCTCTTGGATATACATCTGCACTCTGAAGCCATTGCTGAGATTGAGCATCAGAGTGACATCATGTTTGTAAGGGTGGTGATTATCATTGCCATTGTAGTGATTATTCTGGCCACCATCAATTATATCAACTCTGCCGTGTCTTCCTCCATTGAGCGGTTGAAGGAAATGGGGGTGAGGATGGTGTCAGGCGCTTTTGGCCCTCAGATATTTTTGCAATTTATTCTGGAGGCCTTCCTGACCATTTCCATTGCGATAGTTGCTTCGTTATTCGGGCTGTACTTTCTGATGACACCCTTCAATGAACTGCTGAATACCAATCTGATTCTGGACCCGATAGGTCAATGGCAAATCTGGCTGATGATTTCAGGCTTGATTTTTATCACTGCTACTATTTCCGGCATGGCTCCGGCCATTGTGATTCTCAGAATGGAGCTGACCGATGTATTGCTGAATGTAGTGACCATCGGCCGTATTGGTTACCTGAGAAAGGGCCTGATGATTTTTCAGTTTGTGGTTTCGGTGGTGCTCATCGTAGGAGCAGTGACTATCAACCGGCAGGCCGCTTTTGTCAAATCCAAAGATTTAGGCTTTGATCAGCAAGGCGTAATGGTGGTACCAATAAGAGATCGCGGCATCAATTCCAACTACGAGAATTTTAAAGATAAGGTACTATCTGTGGCAGGAGTTACAGCCGTTTCACGATCCAGGGCCATACCCGGTAAGCCCTTTGAAACAGAGTACTATAAACCTGAGAGTACCAGCTTGGATTCCATTCTTATGAATGTGAATCATACAGGTGAAGACTATGTGGAAAGTCTTGGGATTCAGCTTTTGACAGGTATAGAATTTGAATTTCTGAAGAGTACAGAAACACTGCCGGTTATTGTCAACGAAACGGTAGTAGTAGCCTTTGAATTTGGCGACCCTGTTGAGGCCCTGGGCCGGGCCATGTACCATGATGGAGAAAAATACACCATTGTGGGAGTGGTAAAAGATTTTAACTATGAGACACTTCACAAGCGAATTCAACCACTCGTAATCCATCCGGGAGAAGACCTGGAAGACTATATGTTGGTAAGGTATGTGGGCGCCAATGATGAAGGAGTAGGGGAGGGGATCTCAGATCTATGGTACGAGACAGCCTATGAACAGCCTTTTACACAGTCGTTGCTCACCAAAGACCTTGGAGAGCTCTATCGTTCTGAGAAAATCTGGGGAGATATTGGCAATCTGTCTATGCTGGTTTCGGTGATCATAGGGGCGCTTGGGGTTTTCGGACTCGTTTCGTTGGTGGTTCAGAAGCGCTTTAAGGAAATGGGTATCCGCAAGATTTTCGGAGCCTCTCACACCAATATCATTGGCATTGTCTACAGTGAGTTCTTTGTCATTTTATTCGTTACGCTGATCATCAGTGTGCCCAGTGGGTATTTCCTTTCTCAGCTTTGGTTGCAGGATTTTGCCTATCGTATCAAGGTACCCCTCGATGCCTTCGTTATTGCCATGTCGCTGCTGGCCTCGGTGACCTGCCTGGCGGTGCTGTTCCATACCTTGAAAGCACTGGCTAAGAATCCCTTGAAAGCGCTGCGAGATGTTTGATGACAAAAAAATACCCTCGCCATTTCCACAGCAAGGGTAATCAATTTAACCTTTGGACTCTTATTTCTTCTTCAGAGTGTTCCCCTCAGATCCTGCTCTCTTTCAATGGCCTCAAAAAGCGCTTTGAAGTTGCCTTTTCCGAAAGAGGTAGCTCCTTTGCGTTGAATAATTTCGAAAAACATGGTAGGACGTGGATTGACCGTTTTGGTAAAAATCTGGAGCAAATAGCCCTCATCATCACGATCTACAAGAATACCTAATTCCTTGAGAGGAGCCAGGTCCTCATCTATCTCGCCCACTCTGTCAAGTAAAGAGGCGTAGTAGGTATCCGGAATGTTCAGAAACTCTACACCCCGATCTCTCAGGTTGGTAACTGTTTCGATAATATTGTCAGTGGCCATGGCTACATGCTGAACCCCGGCGCCCTCATAGAAATCGAGATATTCGTCTACCTGTGATTTTTTAAGGCCTTCTGCCGGCTCGTTAATCGGGAATTTAATCCGACCATTGCCATTGCTCATTACTTTGCTCATCAGAGCAGTGTACTCAGTGGAAATATCCTTGTCGTCAAAAGACAGAATCTGTTTAAAGCCTAATACGTCCTCGTAGAATTTCACCCACTTGTTCATATCTCCGAGCTCTACATTCCCCACCATATGGTCTACATATTTCAGTCCTGTAGTAGGGGCTTCAAAACGAGGCTCCCATTTAGAATAGCCTGGCAAAAAGACCCCGCTATAGTCCTTGCGCTCTACAAATATGTGAACCACTTCACCATAAGTGTATATGCCTGAGCGCACCACCTGGCCGTCTTCATCACTTTCGGTCGTAGGCTCCATATAGGATCTGGCACCACGCTTTACCGCCTCCTCATAGGCATAGGTAGCGTCATCAACCCAAAGAGCATTCACTTTTACACCATCACCATGCTTGTCTATATGTTTGCCTATCTCAGTGTTACTATTGAGAGGAGAGGTGAAAATCAGTCGGATTTTATCCTGTATTACCACATAAGACTCCCTGTCTTTTATACCGGTTTCCAGTCCGGCATGTGCCAGGCTTTGAAAACCGAAAGCTGCCTTATAGTAGTAAGCGGCCTGTTTAGCATTGCTTACATAGAGTTCTATGTAGTCGGTGCCATTGATGGGCATAATGTCATTATCGACACTTTCTACTCCCGGAGTATCAGAAACCATGTAGTTCATTGTCATGCTTTTAGATAAGAAAACTTATTTGTCATGACAAATGTATTGATTTTGCGCGTCAAATTCAACCAGGGAGGGCCGCTATGCTACAAGTCACTCTGGCTTATTGGTAGGAGTCGAAGTTATCAAAGACCTGATTCATGATGCGCTGAAAATTCTCATAGTCATCTTCCGTAAGATTTTGCCAGGAGTGTTTTCTGAGCTTATCAATCTCGCCCTGACAGGTGTCTACCGTCTTGCTGCCTTTTCCCGTCAGCTTGATGGTAGTTTTTCGCTTGTCTTTCTGCTCTGATCTGCGGGTGACCAGTTCCTTCTTTTCCAGTTTGTCTATAATGCGTGATATGGTAGCAGCATCCTTGAAACTCAGCGCACTGATTTCTTTCTGGGTGAGCTCCCCCTTACTATTGAGCGTGTCTAGCAGTACCCATTGATCAGGTGTAACATCTATCTGTAGTTTATTGAAAACCTTGATAAAACTAAGCTTCGTGATACGGAAGGTACGCTCCAGCAAAAAGCCGAATTTTTTTGGGTCGCTTGATTCTGACATCTATGTTTGGTTAGTGTAAACCTGGGTTTATATATTCTTAGTAGGTCCAGAATTTCATAAATTTTGAATAGTCAAGGCACCTTTGTGCTGGTATAGCCTGCTATATCAAATAAAGATAATGCAGGATATTGGAATTTATGGAGTGGCTTTTAAATGAAGCCGCCTCTAAACAGCCATTTTACTCTCTAAAAAGCACTTGCTTTAGCCAAACTATGGCTACTTGCCATTTAGTCAAAACTAAAGTTCATGGGCGGTCTGAATACTAAATAATTACTAAACTCGGGTTGTTAATACCAAAATAAGCGATTGTTTCGAGTTTTCCTCGTCTCAAAAAAAAGACCGGAATCACTTCCGGTCCTTCTTGTTTGTACATCTCCGATTATATCACAGATTTTTTGTGGAGATTTTTGATATACTCCCCGGAGCGTCCCCCGAAGAGTAATGTTTTATGGTCAGTATAGGAACTCCAGTGCCACGACATCAAAGCTCCCGAACTCACCATCTTCATTGGCGCTGAAACATGAGAGCATTACAGAATTGGCATCAAAGCCGGTGGGTGTACCGGGAATGTGTACAGCACCCACACCACCAGAACCTTCGTTGCCGCCAGTACCGCAAGAAAGAGATCTGTTGAAGTAATCAGTATGTCTCAAACCAACAGCGTGACCTATTTCATGGGTGATTACATGCTCAGTAGTATTAGTGCCAAAATTGCTGGTACCAGACTGAATTTGTACAAACTGATAAGGGTCACCACCACTAGGGAAACCGGCAGATCCTCCACCGCCACCACCAACGCGGTAGACCACGATGTCATAAGACGGCCAGTTAGTACCGTAGGTGAGTGTAAAGGTAAGACCTGTATTCAGTGCATTGTAGTTGTTAATGGCCCATTGCAGAGCCGTTTGCATGGTGTTATCCAATCCGTTGAAATTGTTACCCGTATAGCCTATTACGCTGATAGTCCGTGGGCTGCTTACGAGGTTGTTGGTTCGATACTGTTCGCCTACAGCACCAGTGTGCTTAATAGAGCTTTTGAGCATCGCCTCCAGATTTTCAGGAGTAATGATGATGTCATCCTCCAGAATATAGTTTCCGCCTTCACTTGCAGGATCCAGCAGGTCTGTGTCATCTGTCATGCGAATGTCACTCACATCAAAACCCAGCTCTTCAAATTTTGCCTTGGTTTCAGAACTGATTTCCTGTGGTTCTTCCGGTATAGTTTCTACCCCTTGTTCCTGGCAGGAAACGAAAATACCTAATGATAGAATGAAGGCAAACGCCCCCAAAGAAATAATTTTGAATTTTCTCATATTGTTGAGGTTTATAATAAGGTTGATAAAAATTTGACAATGTGATATAATCAACACTGAATGTTACTGTATTTATTTTTTAATGCAAAACAGGGGCTTTACATAGTGCATTATTTGCTGCGTAATGCAAATAATTGAGGATTAGTGAGGTGGTAAAAATATTACTTTTACAAGTTTCGCGTATTTGAAAGAATTGTCTATTATTGAGAAATGATAAGAAAAAACACACTGCATTTCCTTTGTGTCCTTTTGATATTGATGGTTAGCTTATCGGCTAATGGACAGGAGATCTCAGAGGGAAAATGGGAAGGGTTTGTTCTAAAGGAATTACCACTGAAAAGTCGTAATCAGGCAAAGAAGAATGAGTACTATCTTATCAGAGACCTGGAAACAGAAGGTTTTAGTCAGCTGAGGGCCAGGGGGCTCTCACTGGTCAGAAAACTTGATGCCTCCACGGCCATTGTCAGGTTTCCGGAAAATCTGGAAGCTATAATACCCAATACAGATTTTTCTTTTTGGGAAGTGAACAGTGACTGGAAGCTCTCAGCTAATCTACTCGCTAAGGGTTTTTCTTCTGAGTCTGAAAACTATTTGATCAAGTCATATGATATGGCTGGCCTCAGGCTGAGATTGGAGGAACTTGGAATTGCATTTAAACAATTGGGCACTGAGTTGATCAGGATAAATGTTGTTGATCAGTTAATGATGGGCGAGCTCCTGGAGAGATCTGATGTCTATTATATAGGTAAAGAGTCGTTGGATGTGAAGACCGAAAGCCGTGTGCTGGATATGAATCTCAATCCCAATGCAGTGAACCGTGTTCATCATGACTTTCCGGAACTTGATGGTCGGGGTATGGTGCTGTCTATTCGCGAAGGTATGTTTGATGTCATGGATATGGACCTGCGAGCCAGACACCTTTTTTCACCTCTCGAAGGAGACGAACCGACCAACCACGCCACGGAGATGGCTACCATTGCAGCCGGAGCCGGAAACAGCTCTTTGAATGGTAGGGGAGTGGCCGGAGCTGTCACGATCACAGGTTCCTTGCTGGATGAACTGATTCCCGATGCCAATGAAGACTATTTGAACCTCAACGCCTGGGTTCAAAACCATTCATACGGCACGAGTGAGATTGAGAATTTTTACGGAGCTTTTGCAGAAGCTTACGACCTCAGTGCCAATGCCAACCCAAACCTGCTGCATGTCTTTTCAGCTGGTAACCTGGGAGCTTCAACACCTGAAACAGGCACTTATATGGGGAATCAGCCCGTGGCGAATATGACCGGGAATTTCAAAATGTCTAAAAACACTTTGGCGGTCGCTTCAGTAGATACGGTGGGCAGAGAGGTAGCTTTTGTCAGCCGTGGGCCGGCCCATGATGGTCGTATTAAACCTGAACTTGTCACCTATAGTGTAGCGGGTTCTTCCAATTCAGCAGCCCTTGTTTCCGGTATCTCTGTTCTGATTCAGCAGGCCTACCTGAATTTGCAGGGTTCTTTGCCTGCGTCTGCTCTGGTGAAATCACTTTTAATCAATAGTGCCAGCGATGTTGGTAACAAAGGGCCAGACTATGTGACGGGCTATGGGAACGTGAATGCCTATCGTGCCATTGAAAACCTTAAAGCGAACCGGTTTTTTACGGGTACTTTGACGAATGGAGAAAATCAGACCTTCAACCTTGACATCCCGGCCAATGCGATCAATCTGAAGGTGACACTGGTATGGAACGACCCTGCCGCCAATGCCAATGCGAATATAGCCCTGGTCAATGACCTTGATTTGAAAATCAGAGATGCGGCTAATCAGGAATTCCTGCCCTGGATTTTAGATTCAAGGCCTGAGCGCCTTGGGGAAATTGCCCGGAGGGGTGTGGACCGACTTAACAATGTAGAACAGATAGGTGTAGCGAATCCGACTGCCGGAAGGTTTACCATTCAAGTAGATGCCTTTGACCTGCCTGAAGGCGCACAGGAGTTTTACGTGGCCTGGCAATTGGATGAAGCAAACACTTTTGACTGGTCGTTTCCATCAGGCAGCGACAACATGCCTTATAATGGAGAAACCACAAGCTACTTTCGCTGGGAGAGTACACTGGATGAATCTACCGGTCAATTGGAATACAGTATTGACAATGGAATGTCCTGGGAGCTTATTGCTGCCAATGTGGACTTGAGCAAAGGATATTATCGGTGGGATGCGCCACAACTGCGTTCAGGGGCTATCGCCAGAATGGTCGTAGGAACACAGTTTTTTAATACAGATATCTTTACGATTTCACGTCCTGAGCGTATCAGAGTAGGATTCAGCTGTGCTGACTCGGTGCGCCTTCAATGGAATAGTTTGCCCGAAGCCACGGCCTATGAAGTGTCAACTTTTGGTGATGCGCTTTTGGAGCCCATAGCCCTTGTCTCTGACACCTCCTATACTTTCAATAAATCTACTCATGGTACAAAGCTATTTGCCATCAGGCCGGTACTTGCTGACGGTGCCAATCATGTAAGAGCAGCTACATTTGACTATGATTTACAGGGAGTAGGTTGCTACCTGGTTTCCTTCTTCAGCCAGGCACAGGGAGAAGAAGGGGTACTCGTAAATGTAGACCTCGGAACAATTGCCGGAGTGGATGAAATAACCATCGAACGACAAATCCGAAAAAGTGGTTTCGAAGAAATTGCCACGCTAAGGGCTGGTGTTTTGCCTTTAGGTACAAACTTTCTGGACCGCAGTCCCGACCAGGGACTCAACGAGTACCGCGCCACCATTCATTTCGAAAACGGGCAACAGATCTCGACTGAAGTCTCGTCCACTTATTTCCTTACGACAGAGCCCTTCCTTGTCTTCCCCAATCCGGTGCCAAGAGGTGATAGATTGAACGTGTTTTCCAAGGTGTTTATGGATAACCCTGAGGTAAGTTTTGCCTTATACAATCATGCCGGCCTACCGCTGTTTACGCAACGCCTTAATTCAGAGCGGGTGAGCTTTGGTCTGGAAAGATTGCAAGCAGGAATTTATTTCTATCGCATCACTACGGATGGATACACCCATAAGGGGCGCGTCATTCTGGAATAGACTCCCACGTATCAGTAGAGTATTCTGAATTTGATTGTATGGTCTACTCGCTTCAGCGCTTTGATAAGGTCTTTGCCATTCTCCTTGTCGATATCGGTAATCACATAACCAATCAGCTCATTGGTTTTGAGGTACTGACCCAAAATGTTTGCATCATGGTCTGCCAGAACGTTATTGATTTTCGCAATTACTCCCGGCTTATTGTCGTGAATATGAATGAGCCTGTGCGCATGATCAAAAGCAGGCAAGCTCAGATTGGGAAAGTTTACACTGTTGGCTGTACTGCCTGTATTGATATAAGACATGATCTTACCCGGCACAAAATCGGCTATATTCTCCTGGGCCTCCAGGGTAGAGCCACCTATGTGTGGCGTCAGAATAAGGTTGCCTACTCCGGCTAATTCTGATTCAAATGGATCATTATTGCTTTTGGGCTCTTCCGGAAACACATCCACGCCAGCCCCTACGATTTTACCAGAGGCCATCGCGACTTTCAGGGCAGGTACATCCACCACCGGGCCGCGCGCGAGATTCAGGAAGTAGCTTCCGTCTTTCATCTGGTCGAAATGCTCTTTTTTAAAGAAACCGTTGTTTTCAGGTCTGCCATCTATGTGCAGTGTCACTACATCTACCTGACTCAAAAGCTCATTCAGCGAGGCGCACTTGGTGGCGTTACCCAGTGCCAGTCTTTCTTCCATGTCATAGTAGCAGACATTCATGCCCATGTTTTCGGCCAGTACCGAAAGCTGGGAGCCAATATTTCCGTACCCTATAATACCCAGTTTTTTACCTCTGATCTCAAAGCTGTTTTTGGCAGATTTGTTCCATTTGCCCTGGTGCATCGCAGTACTCTTATCTACAATACCGCGCATTAGCATAATGATCTCTGCAATGGCCAGCTCTACCACAGAGCGTGTGTTGCTATAAGGGGCGTTGAATACAGCCACTCCCTTTGCAAGGGCGGCATCCAGGTCTATCTGATTGGTACCTATACAAAATGCACCAATGGCCATAAGCTTATCGGCATGTTCCAGCACGCGGGCCGTTACCTGGGTTTTCGAACGAATACCCAATACGTGTATGCCCTTGACCTTTTCGCAAAGCTCGTCCTCATCCAGACCGGCCGGGTAGCTATCTACATTAAAACCCTCTTCCTTCAGTTTCTCAAGTGCATTGGAATGCACATTCTCCAATAGCAGCATTTTGATGCGGTTTTTTGGAAAAGATAAGGCTCCGTTCATATTATTATGGAATAGTATTTCGTCAAAACTAGGGGCTATATGATCTGCGTTTTCCTTTACGGTCAGTCTTTCAATGTTTTCGGTAAAAGCATAGAATTTATCGGCAATGCCTGCTTTTCTTACCTCATAGTCAGTATAGCCGTCACCAATCATGTGGATGCTTCCATCCAGATCAAGTGATTGTAGCTGTTTTACTTTGCCACCATTGGCCGACAGAACGTTGTTACGGTTGAAATCGATGATATCTCCCTTTTCGTCAAAGACCATATCATTGGCAAAAACATTTTCCGCTTTAATGCCATATGGTGTGACTACGGGGATGATGAACTCTTTGAATCCATTGGAAACAATGAAGGTATTGGCTGCATTCTCCTCAAAAAAAGCTTTGTTCCGACTTACAGATTTCGATATAAGTCTGGAAAGGCGGTTTACCAGTTCATTCAGGTGTTTTTCATTAGCGTCCAACAGCTGAATCCTCTGCTCCAGCGACTCTCGGAAAGAGAGTGACCCATCCATACCGCCATCGGTAATGTCTTTAATTTTTTGGAGCCTTTCATCTCTCTCGGCATGACCGAGGAGTGAGATTTCTCCTAAAATATCAAGCGCCTCTACCTTGGTAAAGGTGCTGTCAAAATCAATTACGAAGTATTGTTGCTGAATAGCCTCGGTGGTCATCGGGATGATCAGAAATTAAGTGAACCAATTGTACGAACGAAAGTAATAGGTTTACGGACAAGAGTACAACGGCTTATGTATTAAATTTCAGGGCTAACGATTGCATAAGTTCAATGCGATAAATAACCTCGGAAGAGTGAGGGTAGGTAGAATCTTAGAGCTCTGCAAAGAATAGTAGCATCATTCTTTGAATCTTAGCGATTGAGTTAGCAGTTTAGCGTTTTGATTCCGCAACGAACAATTTTTAGAATCAATAGGAGTCTGTTGAGGTCAGATTGTGTTTAGTAATATCTCCATGGATTTTAATACCCTAAGAAAACAAGCCAAAAAGTACAGTGCAACCGAGACAGGGAAAACAGTGAGGGTGGCGGTGCTAGCCAACCACGCTTCTCAATTCCTGACAAAGTCGGTTCAGTATCAGGCAAAAATCAACAATTTGAATATCGAATTGTATGAGGCCGATTACAATCAGATTCAAAGTACTATTGTCAACCCAAACTCAGAGATGTATGCGTTCAAGCCTGATTATGTCTATATCAGTCATTCGGCTCGCAAGCTGATCCCCAGGTTTTACGGATTAGATGCAGCCGGGAAAAGGGCTTTCGCATCTGAATTTGTAAGTGAATTGGGGAGTTTGGTCGATTTGTTGGCATCGCGTGCAGGTTGTCAGGTGATTGTTTCAAACCTGGAAGAAATTGATGATAGTGTTTTTGGGTCCCTTGGTAGCACTACCGTGTCATCACTACTCTACCAGCTTCGTGTTATCAATACCCAATTGAGAACCCTCTGCATGGAGAACCGATACTTACATCTGGCCGATGTGCAATCGCTGATTTTGAGAAAGGGATACGAACAGGCTTTTTCTCCACAACAATATATTACTGCTGATTTAACCTTTTCTACAGACTTTACGGTACTTCTGGGCGAGCAACTTGTGCAACTTTTGAAGGCTTTTACCGGAGATATTAAAAAGTGTCTGATTCTGGATCTTGATAATACGCTTTGGGGAGGTATTATCGGAGATGATGGCCTGGAGAATATTCAGCTGGGAGATCTGGGCATAGGTAAGGCCTTCTCCGACTTGCAAAAATGGGCCAAGCAGCTAAAAAACCGAGGAATCATACTGGCTGTATGTAGCAAAAATCAAGAGATGCTGGCCAAAGAACCCTTTGAGAAGCATCCAGATATGGCCTTAAGTTTGGATGATATAGCGGTCTTTGTTGCCAACTGGTCTAACAAAGCTGACAATATCAGGTATATAAAAGAGGTTTTGAATATAGGCTATGACTCAATGGTCTTCTTGGATGATAATCCGGCTGAAAGAGACATAGTCAAGGGAGAACTTCCTGAGGTGAGCGTACCCGACTTACCAGGGGATCCTGCAGAATACCTGCCTTTTTTAATGAATCTCAATTTGTTTGAAACCATTTCTTATTCAGAAAACGATTCTGACCGGACCAGACAATACCAGGAGGAAGCTAAGCGAAAGGCATTAAGCAAGTCGTTCACCGATATGTCAGGCTTTCTCGATAGCCTTGATATGAAAGGCACATTTGAGCCTTTTTCCGATTTTGACATTGCACGCATCGCTCAGCTTACCCAAAGGTCCAATCAGTTTAATTTAAGAACTGTGCGATATACTGATTCAGAGATTGCTGACATACGAGAGGGTGAAAACTCTATCGGGTTTTCGGTGAAACTTTCAGATAAATTTGGGGACTACGGACTCATAAGTGTATTGATTGGGAGAAAGCAATCTGAAGAAGAATTATTCATCGATACGTGGATTATGAGCTGTAGAGTACTGGAAAGGGGAGTAGAGAAATATGTGCTCAACAGATTGGTGGATGAGGTGAAAAAGCTTGGTTTTAAAAGCATTGTTGGTGAGTACCTTCCTACCAGAAAGAACGGCCTGGTTAAGGATCACTACCACAACCTGGGTTTTGTCCAAAAAGAAAACTTATGGTACCTTGACCTGAATAGTTACCAGGGATTTGATGTAAGTATTACAATGGCCTGAAGAACATAAAGAGCTTATCGAAAAACAATTATATTCCTTGAATATGGAGATAACAGATATTATAGATTTAATTGAGCCTAAATCGGCCAGGCATCATAAAAAACTGAAAGCCCGTCTCAGGCTCGATGATCAGGTGTATCTGGCAAGAGCCAATGAATTTGTAAGCAAGTACGAACGTATCCTGGATAAGGATGGTCTGGATATGGATTATGCCGTTGATAAGTACCTCAACATGATCGAGGAAATGGTCTATGAGCAAATTCAATTTGTTTCTTCAGGTAGATATCGGTATTCCTCCTTCGATGAGGTAAACAGACTCGTCTATTCAAATGAGGAGTATATGAAACCATATATTCATGGTCTGTTAATGTCTCAGTTTCTATGGCAGCACCATTACGAGATTTTTGACTTTTTTATCGAAAGGATAAAAAAGCACCCATCGAAAATCAATCGTTATCTCGAAATAGGGGGAGGGCATGGCCTTTTTATCAATTGGGCTTACGACTTATGTTCAGATGGTAATAACTCATTTACCTGTCTGGATATCAGTCAGTCTTCACTCGATTTGTGTAAGAACTTTAACCCCGGTAAAAAACTCAATTATGTACACCAGGATGTTTTCAAGCATGAGCCAGTCGAGGCTTATGATTTTATCTCTATGGGAGAAGTACTTGAACATGTGGAAGATCCGATAGCGCTTATGCAAAAGCTGCACGCCCTGCTGACGGACGATGGGACCGTATTTATCACGGTTCCTACCAATGCTGCTGCTATCGACCATATCTATCTTTTCAGAAATGCGGGAGAAATCATCGAGGTTTGTGAAAAGGCAGGTTTTGAGGTGGTAGAAGATTTTTCCATTTATGCCGAAGATGTAAGTGTTAAGAAAGCAGAGAAATTTAAGGTGAGCATGATGTACGCCTGTTTTTTAAAAAAGAAATAATAACTATGAAATTTGAAGATGTAATCTCACAATTCAATGAGATTTTTATAGATGTGCTTGAAGACGATGATATTGTCCTTTCAAGAGAAACAACCGCTGCCGATGTAGAAGAGTGGGATTCTCTTAATCACATTCAGCTTGTGGTTGAAATTGAAAGACACTTTAAGGTGAAGTTTACATCTATGGAGATTCAATCCTTCAAAAATGTAGGCGAAATGTGCGATGCAGTGGTGACGAAGCTTCAATGAACAAAGGTGATTCTTTTTCTTTCCGTTTTGACTTGATTGAAGAGGCTTATCTGGCATTTACCGATGTTTTCAAAGACAAGAACATCCTGCATACCAACAGTGAGTATGCAAAAGAAAAGGGTTTCGAGTCAAAGGTAATGCATGGTAACATTCTGAATGGCTACGTTTCCTACTTTGTCGGAGAGGTATTGCCCATCAGGAATGTAATGCTGATCTCTCAAAGTATCAAATATCGCAAGCCGGTTTATTTAGGTAATAAGCTCCTGTTTAAGGCCAGCGTTGCGGATTTTTATGAATCTGTTGGCCTGTTTGAATTTAAATTTACCATTGTCAGAGGTACTGATGTAGTGGCCAAAGGAGAAATACAGGTAAAGGAAATTTGAGTATGAATGTTTTAATAACCGGTGGGGCATCCGGCTTGGGTAGAGCTATTCTTGAGAAGTTATGTACCGATGACTCTGTCAAAATTTTCTTCACCTATTTTAAGTCCGCTTCTGAAGCCCGAAGTATCGAAAATAAACTTACTAATGCCCATGGTGTTTTTTGCGACTTTTCAGATGCTGAAAGCCTAAATAACCTGATAGAGAAACTGCCCTCTATGGAGTTGAATGTGCTTGTGAATAATGCTATATCGGGTATGGAAGTAGCACATTTTCATAAAACTCCAGAGGCTGTATTTACTGCAGATTTCATGAATAACGTTTTGCCACAGGTCAGACTTATGCAAGAATGTGTCAAGCTTTTCAGAAAAAGGAAAGCGGGCAAATTGATTACCGTTCTGACGGCTGGCCTTATAGGAGCGCCTCCCATGGGGTATGCTTCTTATACAGCTTCTAAGGCCTACATGGCATCAATTGTCAAAACCATTGCCGCTGAGAATGTCAAATTCAATATTACCTCCAATGCTGTTTCCCCTTCTCTCATGAAGACGGGGTTACTCAATATATTAGATGAACGAATTGTGGATTCGGTAGAAGAGGGGCATCCCCTGAAACAACTTCTGCCGCTTACCCAAGTAGCAGAAGTGGTCGATTTTCTGACAAAATCACCCAGTCATCTCAATGGAGTCAATATCCCGATAAATGCTGCTGTAAATGTTATTTAACTCTTTTGAGTACGCCATTTTTCTGCCGGTAGTCTTTCTGATTTACTGGTTTGTAGTAAATAAGAATCTGAAGCTTCAGAACTTAGCGCTCCTCTGCGCCAGTTATCTCTTTTATGGCTGGTGGGATTACCGCTTTTTGCTCCTGATTTTCATCAGTACTGTAGCTGATTATGTTTTAGGGCAAAAAATTGAAGGCACAGATAACCTGAAGCTTAAAAGGCTCTTTCTGAGGTTGAGTGTGTTGGCCAATCTCGGGCTTCTGGGGTTTTTTAAATACTATAACTTTTTCATTGAGTCATGGATAAACGCCTGGGGTACCTTTGGTGTAGATTTTTCAGGAAGCAGTACTTTAAATATCATCCTGCCCGTAGGTATTTCCTTCTATACCTTTCAGACCATGTCCTATTCCCTGGATATATATAAAGGCCAACTCAAACCAACCAAAGATTTTATCGCTTTTGGTGCATTTGTCAGCTTCTTTCCGCAACTGGTCGCAGGTCCCATTGAGAGGGCATCTAACTTGCTTCCTCAAATCCTGAGAAAGCGGGTGTTTAATGCGGAAGATGCCAAAGATGGATTAAGACAGATATTGATGGGCCTCTTCAAAAAGGTGTTGGTGGCCGATACCCTTGCAAAGATTGTTGAAAGCACTTTTAGCGGTGATGAGTCTCTCAGTGCTTCCACCCTGGCAGTGGGTGCGGTATGCTTCTCATTTCAGATATATGCGGATTTTAGTGGTTACTCCGATATTGCTATAGGTACTGCCAAACTCTTTGGTGTGCGCCTGATGACGAATTTCCGTTTTCCTTTTTTCTCCCGATCTATTTCGGAATTCTGGAGACGCTGGCATATTTCTCTGTATTCATGGCTAAACGACTATGTGTTTCTGCCACTGAATATCCGCTTTCGGTTTTGGGGAAAGATAGGGTTGTTACTAGCTGTCTGGATGACCTTTGGGATCTCAGGGCTTTGGCATGGCGCAGGTTGGAATTACGTTCTTTTCGGATTGATTCAGGCTGCTTACCTGACCCCCGTTATCTTTTTTGGGAAGCTGGGTGCAATCAGTTCCCGAAAGCTGAAAAAAAGCGATCGTTTAAGTTCAAAAGGTACTTTGCTGCGGGATATATTCAAGATGCTGCTGACCTTTATCTTGATTAATATTTCATTCATTTTCTTTCGGGCTCCCACGGTAGCTGAGGGCTGGAATTATGTGGTCAACCTTTTTGATGCCTCCCTGTTCAGTCCTCCCTTTCTTAGGACCAAAAGACCCTTCATTTTTCTGATCATACTGATTCTGATGGAATGGTTTAATCGAGATAAGGAGCATGCTATGGAATGGACCGACTCTAAAACACCGAGATGGGTAAGGTGGGGGATTTATTATGCAATTATTGCCATGATGTTCCTCTTTGGAGGAGAAACTCAGGAGTTTATATATTTTCAATTCTAACCGATGAAGAAGCTGATCAAAAAACTCTTGATATTCATACTGCCCGTTTTGGTGGTTTTATATCCCCTCGATTTAGTGATTACCAAAGGCTTGAAAAAGACGAGGTATGAGGAGTTTGCAGAATGGAATGCCATATTAAACGGAGAGGTCGAAGCAGATATGGTCATCATGGGAGGCTCAAGGGCTTTTGTCCATTTTTCTCCGGAGATATTAGATTCTTCTCTCCAGCTCAATGCTTACAATCTGGGAATGGACGGTTATCTGTTCCCCATGCAACAAGCAAGGTTTGATGCTTATCTGGAGCAGAACGACAAGCCCCGTTATGTACTCCAATCTGTAAGTATGTCAACTCTTTCAAGACGAAATGGCTTGTATAGCCGTGAACAATTTCTGCCCTACCTCGACAATGAGAAAGTACTGATGGCCACCAAAGCCTACGAGGGCTTGAGTTGGTTTGACTATAATGTGCCTTTACTCAGGTATCGAAAACAATGGGATTTAATCACGATTGGAGCGACAGAGTCCCTGGGAGTACGACATATCTCAGGAAACGAAAAACATAAAGGATACGTAGGCCGTTCGAGATCCTGGGATGGTACTTTTGAGAAATTTGTAGAGAATTCACCAGAAGGAATCGTAGCGGATGTTGAGGAGGAAGTCGTAATGGCTTTTGAGTCCTACCTGAAGAGGTGTAAGGAGAATGATATTCAGGTAATTCTGGTGTATACCCCGGAGTTTGAGGGGATTCAGAGGTACTTTGTAAACAGGGCTGAGGTGATGGGTATCTATCAGAGACTAGCGACCAAATTTGATTTGGAATTCCTCGATTATTCGGCTGATCCTATGTGTAGTGACCAAACCTTTTTCTATAACTCCCAACATATGAATAAGTCAGGAGCCGAAAAATTCTCTCGAAAGCTTGCCGGAGATTTAAAGGAAATTGTGGCCAACTAAGA
The DNA here is from genome assembly GCA_021404565.1 of Roseivirga sp. Taxonomy (GTDB): domain Bacteria; phylum Bacteroidota; class Bacteroidia; order Cytophagales; family Cyclobacteriaceae; genus Roseivirga. The sequence continues at coordinate 28,068 of JAAWWF010000031.1, forward strand.
TAGAAGTTGATGATGAATTACAAGGTAAGTCTGAACGCCTGGAAATAATAGTCAATATTCAGGCCCTGCTCAGATGTTCTTGCCCCCCCTTCGAGTATTATGTAAGGTCAGTATTAAATGCTATTTTTGTCCAAACCTAGCCACCGTGTCCATTCACCCAGAAATTCTTCATAAAGCAAAGAAAATCAAGGCCATTTTATTTGACGTTGATGGTGTACTCACTGATGGTGGTATTATCTATGACAACGATGGTCAGGAGTTCAAAAGATTCAATGTCAAAGACGGGCAAATCATCAAATATTTAAGGCAGTACAGCATCCTTACAGGAGTGATTACCGGAAGAGCCTCTGCCGTAGTCAAAAACCGATGCGAGGAACTGAAGATCGATGTGCACTACCATGGTATTAGCGACAAGAAAGCTGTGTTCCAGAAAATACTTAATGAGCGATGTCTGGAGGCACATGAAGTGGCCTTTATCGGGGATGATATCAATGACCTGCCGGTGCTCACACGTTGTGGGCTTGGGGCCACTCCTGCAGACGGGCACGAGGCTGTAAAGGCCAGGGTAGATTTGGTGTTGGATAAGAAAGGAGGAGAAGGGGCTTTGAGGGCATTAGCCGATTTGATTTTGAAATCAAAGGGGCACTATGATCAAATAATTGAGGATTTAGTATTATGAAGATTTTTGACAAGGGATTTAACATTACCGATGATATTGTTCTGGGTACTGGAAGGATGGTGCTTTTCTCAGGTCCCTGTTCCATAGAGAGTTATGATGTTTGTGCACAAGTAGCTGAGAAAATGAAGATGGTATGCGAGAAATTGGAGATTGAATACATTTTTAAAGCCTCCTTTGATAAAGCTAATAGAACTTCAGTAAATTCGCAGCGCGGAGTAGGGTTAGAGGAAGGCCTGAACGTACTAGACAGGATTAAGCGTGAGTTTAGCCTGCCTATTGTCACCGACATTCACGAGTCGAATCAAGCAAAACCTGTGAGTGACGTGGCGCAAGCATTGCAAATCCCCGCTTATTTGTGTCGTCAAACCGATCTGCTGGTTGCTGCGGGAAAAACAGGTAAGACTGTTAAAATCAAGCGAGGGCAATTCATGGCTCCGGAAGATATGGAGTTTGCTGTAAGTAAGGTGAAATCTACTGGGAATGAGAAGGTCTGTCTGACTGAGCGAGGCGTCTCATTTGGCTATCACAATCTGGTGGTAGATATGAGATCCCTTCCTGTCATGCGTCAATTTTCTCCTGTAATTTTTGATGTGACTCACAGTGTGCAGCAGCCCGGAGGTGCAGGAGGTAGTTCGGGAGGTCAGAAGGAGTTCGCTCCATACCTGGCAAGAGCTGCCGGGGCAGCAGGTGTTGATGGCTTTTTTATCGAAACACATCCCGAGCCTGAAAAAGCCTGGAGTGATGGGCCTAATATGATACCACTTCATAAAATGGAGTCGTTCTTAACCATGACCAGGGCAGCCTTTGAGCTGGGGCAAACCGCAACAAACGAAGTCGAATGAAGAACAAAAAAAGAAGCATAAGGAACACCGTAAAGTCATTACTCCTTTCACTGACCATTCTGGCTTTTGCCAGCAGTTGTATTCCCAACGAGAAGGTGGTGTATCTTCAAAACAAAAATCTGGATGATGGACTGAAAATTGATTCCCTCATCACCCTTAACAGGGTTGACTACAAACTCCAGCCCAATGACATACTGCTGGTTAACTTTTATAGTAGCCAGATCGAAGCCGTAGAAAAGTACTATCCGGTCTTTGCCCGTCCAAACTCCCTGAATAACAACCAAAACAGATCCAACGGAAATAATGGCGTTAACCCTTTGTTTCAAGACCCTTACCTGACTGGATACAATGTAGATAAGGATGGAAATATTGAGATAAATGCTTTAGGAAGAGTTAAAGCTGCCGGCCTGACTACTACTGAGCTAAAGTATGCCATAGAAGAACTTATCAGACCCAGTATCAAAGATATTTTAGTAGGTGTCAAACTCAGCGGTATACCTTATACAATTTTTGGTGAGGTAAGCTCCACCGGTCCTAATATCATCAGACAGTATGAGGCCAATATTCTTGAGGCTATTGCGGCATCGGGAGATCTGACTTTGAATGCTGACAGGGCCCATGTAAAGATACTCAGGCAATACCCTGATGGGGTCAGAATCCATGAAATAGATGTAACCGGAAGAGAATTTATTCAAACACAATATTTCTTCCTTCAGCCTGATGACATTATTTATGTTCCACCATTGAAAATCAGAGAATTGGGAACAGGCGAGACTGCGCTTCAAACCTTTGCGACTCTTATCTCTGTAATTTCAGGTACCGCTTTGATTATTAGTGTATTAACGAATAATAACTAACAACATGGCCAGTGAGTTCGATTTACTAGATGACAATCAGGAGGGTGCCTCAAAATCGGCATTCGACATAAAACTGATTTTTTTTAAAATACTCCGCAATTGGCCATTCCTGGTGATTGCTGTGTTCATAGGTCTGTTTATCGTATTCGTATTTCACAGGTATACCAATGAGAGATACCGTCTTTCAAGTACACTGATTATTCCTGAGGCCAATTCCAGCATTGATCCTGGTGTGCTGGCTATGTTCACCGTTTCCAATACATCTACCTTTCTCAATGAACTGGAGATTCTGAGAAGTGACAGAATGACGGGATTAGCACTGGACACGCTGAATTTCGATATTCAATATTATTCCAAGGGTAGAATTAAAACCATCGAAGAGTATGAATCTCTCTCGTTTGAGGTTGTTCAAATTGAGGATCATGACCAAATCTATGATCAACTTTTCAGAGTTAGCTTTGTTGAAAATAACCTCTTCCGGGTTACGCTGGAAGAAGATGAGAACCACGGAACTTCTCGACTTTACAGCCCTTATGAGGAAGTGGTGACTGATGATTATGCCTTCTGGCTGGATTTCAGCAATACTGCCAGCTACTCAGGAAGAGAATTCTATTTTCAATTCCGATCGAGAGAAAAATTAATTGACGAATGGAATGGTCGGCTTAATGTGACCTATCAGCGGGAATTTACTTCAATTGCGGCTTTAAGTCTTACTTATACAAATCCAAAAAAAGGAGCTGACTTCCTCAATGCGCTGATGTATGCTTACATGTCGGAGGAACTCGACCGCAAGAACCAGTCTGCAGACCGCACAATTAACTATGTTAATAAAGAAATGGTGGCCTTAGAAGACACCCTGGGGATTTATGCTTCTCAGCTGGATCAGGTGAAAATTGAAAACAGGGTGACAACATTTTCTGACGTGGGTAATAACCTCATGTCCAGAATCAACCAGCTTGAGATAGAAAGTGGTGTCAATGAAAGGGCGATCAGCGCACTTAGTCAGAATTTGATTTATCTGAATGACAGTAGCAATATCGATCAGGTGGTCATTCCGAGTACACTGGGTGCCGAAGGTGAGGCCGATTTACAAAAATACATTAGTCGATTACAGGAACTGTACGCTGAAAAGCAGGAGAAGTCCATTGTGCTTGCCTATTCCACGCCTGAAGTACAGCGCATTGTCATTCAGATTAATGGTTTGACAGATTTTCTTAAGAGTACTGTTTCAGCCAAAATTGACGAACTGAGATCAAAAAATGTAGCCATTAAAAACTCCTTAAACTCGCTGGAGGCAGAGTTCAGAAAGTATCCTGAGTCTCAACGGGAGTATGGAGATATTGAGCGGATTTATGATTTATATTATGGCATGTTCCTTTTCTTCAGGGAACGAAGGGCTGAAGCGGGTATTTTAAAGGCTTCAAATGAGGCGAATTCCAGAATTGTTGATAAGGCATCGGGTCAGGTGTCACCGATTTTTCCAAATAAGCCGATTAACTATTCAATTGGGGGGGTTGCGGGTTTCGCTATCCCACTCTTATTCTTTGTTCTCAGAGAGCTTCTTAATGACAGGATAGAGTTCAGAAAACAAATTGAAGAGCTCACAGATATTCCTATCATGGGCATGATAGGCCATAATAAATACGAGGGCAATCTGGCAATTCTGGAACACCCTAAATCGGTTATGTCTGAATCATTCAGGGCAGTAAGATCCAATCTTGATTATTTTGCCAGAGACAGACCTATCCAAACAGTACTGATAACATCCAATGCATCAGGAGAGGGCAAGTCCTTTTGTTCTATTAACTTTGCTTCTATGCTTGCTATGTCTGGTAGAAGAACAGTGATAGTAGGTCTGGACTTAAGAAAACCCAAACTCTTTGGTGATTTTGGTGTGTCTAATGATTTTGGTGTATCTAATTACCTGGCAGGGTTTGTCGAGCGGGAAGCAATCGTACAAAAGACAGCCTTTGAGAACCTCGATTTGATTTCTGCAGGGCCAGTACCACCAAACCCGGCAGAACTACTACTCAGTGACAAACTGAAAGAACTGCTACAATCTCTTAAAGATGAATATGATCATGTGGTGATCGATACTCCTCCTCTGGGAATTGTTGCTGATACATTCAATCTCACTTTGTTTGCAGACCTGAACATATTCGTGATTCGTCAGAATTATACGGTCAAAAGGGTATTCCCTTTCCTTAATGATATTACCAAGAGAAAGTTGGTCTCAAATGCAGCACTCTTGCTGAACGATTTTAAAGTCAATAAGGGCTATGGTTATGGCTACGGTTATGGCTATGGTTATGGTTATGGTTACGGTTATGGTTATGGCTACGGTTATGGCTATGGTAGTGGCTACTATGACGATGAAGATGAGAAAAAGAGCAAGGGTTTTAAAGCCTTATTCAGAAGAAGAAAAGCATGAATTTTTTAGAAAATAAAACCATTCTGATAACCGGAGGAACGGGATCACTGGGGAAAGCTCTGACTAAGCACATTCTCACGAAGCATCCGGAGATACAAAAACTGATCATCTTTTCAAGGGATGAGCAAAAGCAGTTTCAGATGGAGCAGGAGTTCCATCGAAGTGTCTATCCTCAGATACGGTATTTTATCGGTGATGTGAGAGACCATGCCCGGGTTAAAAGGGCATTGCAGGGTGTGAATTATGTGATTCACGCTGCGGCAATGAAACATGTTCATATTGCTGAGTATAATCCTGAGGAGTGTATCAGGACCAATGTGGATGGTGCACAAAACATAATCAATGCCTCACTGGAAACTAATGTGGAAAGGGTTGTTGCTCTTTCAACAGATAAAGCCTGTGCTCCGATTAACCTTTATGGGGCTACTAAGCTTACTTCCGATAAGCTCTTTATAGCCGCCAACAATATCAAGGGTTGGAATCCTATCAGGTTTTCTGTTGTACGCTATGGCAATGTCATGGGGTCCAATGGTTCGGTAATACCTTATTTTATGAAGAAAAAGGCTGAGGGGGTTTTGCCAATTACTGAACCCAAAATGACGCGATTTAATATTACACTTCAGGGAGGTGTGGATATGGTTATGCATGCGTTAAAAGATGCCTGGGGGGGAGAATTGTTTGTTCCCAAAATACCTTCTTATAAAATCATGGATGTGGCTAACGCTATTGGCCCTGATTGCGAGAAAGAAGTAATAGGTGTAAGGCCCGGAGAGAAGATACACGAAGAGATGATAACTTCTTCAGACGCTTTCAATACCTACGACCTGGGTAAATACTATGTGATCCTGCCTACTGTTACTCCCTGGGAACTGAGTGATTTTATTAATCATTTTGGCGCCAATAAGGTAAAAGAAGGCTTCGCTTATAATTCAGGTGACAATGAAGAGTGGGAAACCATTGAATCCCTCAGAAGCTTAATAAAAGAGCACGTAGACCCGACATTTGCCTTGTAGTCGGCTCTGTTTCAGGTAAACCCCGATGGATAATACAGGTAAAAAGAAAGGGTCTTTGGTAACCAAGGCTCTTGACAAGTCCTTTATAAAGGCGTTTAACCTAAGGGAAAAACTCATGCCTGGTTTTCCTGCATGGGAATTTAATCTCGCGCAGGATGATTATCACAAAAATCTCTATCGGGCGAACTATCTGACTATTCGTGGTGATAGGAAAAAGTCAGTTGAACTGCTTGTGAGAATCCTCAGGGAACTTCCGAATGACAGACGAACCAATCTGAATCTGAGTTTCTTAATAGCACAGGATGCATCAAAAGTACTTGCTGACCACGCGTATGGTTTGATAAGCCAGCTTAAGGTGGATGTGGATACCAACGACCACTTTGCCAGAACCCTCTGTGAACTACTCTTAACACTGGAAGACCGCAAGGCGAAAGAGGTGACCGATCACTACATCGAAAATTTCCTTCTAAAGGATCTCATCAAACCAATTGACAAAAATCAAAAACCTATTTTCTTTTGGCACATTCCAAAATGTGCCGGTACTTCTATCAGTACCTATATATCATCACAGTTCTATAAACACAACCATGATTTTTTCCCCGGTTCCCATACACCATTATTTCTAAAACTATTGACAGAGGAAAAAACCGGCCTGTTTCCCTATATCTCCAGTGCTCATTTTGGCTTGTCTGTTTTTGACAGAGAGGCTATAAATGATAACTATTTTCAGATCGGTGTGGTACGGGACCCCAAAAGCAGATCTATATCCTCATGGAGACAATATTATGATGATCCGTTGAAGAGGCTTGCAGTGTTGCAGCAACATGGATCAATTTGGGATTACTGGCCCAGGGCAAGTTTGAAAGAATGGTCTGAAAGGGCTCCTGTGAGTCATTCCAATTACCTGGTTTCTACATTCTCTTCACAAATGGATGCTGACGATGCTTTTGAGTTTGCAAAAGGTATAGATTACCTGGCCAGCTTTAAGAATATCTCTGCTTCGATTCAAGCTGTTTGTGAACGATATGGACTTGAGTTTTCAAAGGATGCTATACCCACAAAACTCAACTCAACGAATAAGAGCCTGACACATTCATCGGAAGATGAACTTTACCTCGAAGAAGCGCTCCAATTGGATTTGAGCTTTTATAATAGAATTGAACCCTTGCTGAAGTAAGCGGTGTAGATATCCCGGTTCAGGCAACAAAATAAGACATGACAAAACCCCATTCTGAAGACAAATCCGGACAGGCAAAGAGACAGGCTATACCATATGGAAGGCAAAATATTACCGAAGAAGACATCCGTGTAGTAACCGAAGCTCTTAAATCAGATTACCTTACCCAAGGTCCCAGAATTGCCTCTTTTGAAAGGAAGTTCGCGGATTATACAGGTTCGGACTATGCCGTGGCTGTTTCCAATGGTACGGCCGCACTACACTTGAGTACAATGGCTCTGGGGGTGAAACCGGGTGATAAAGTTATTACATCTCCCATTACCTTTGCCGCCTCAGCCAATTGTATCCGGTATTGCGGAGGTGAAGTAGTGTTTGCTGACATTGACCCTGAAACGTTGCTGTTGGATGTGAATGAGGTTCGTAAACTCCTGGAAGCCTCACCTAAAGGAACTTACCAGGGTGTGGTTCCCGTAGACTTTGCAGGCAGGGCATGCGACTTAGAAAGCTTCAGACAGTTAGCCAAAGAATTTGACCTGTGGCTGATCGAAGATGCCTGCCACGCTCCCGGTGGCTGGTTTACCGACTCAACAGGTGCGGTGCAAAACTGTGGTAACGGCAACTTTGCTGATTTGGCTATCTTCTCCTTCCACCCGGTTAAGCACATCGCTGCAGGAGAGGGCGGGATGATTACGACCAATAACGAAGCCCTTTACCGTAAGCTTCTGCAATTGAGGACTCATGGTATTATTAAAGATAATGAGCGTTACGTGAATTCTGAAGCTTTTGCTACAGGAGAACCAGATTCAGAAACTTATCCCGGTTGGTACATGGAGATGCAGGAATTAGGATTTAACTACAGGCTTACCGATTTTCAGGCCGTTCTGGGAGAAAGTCAGCTGGGCAGAGCCGAAAGTGGCCTGATAAGGAGAAGAGAGATTGCACAAAACTACCTTGATGCATTTGCCGGTAAGGCATTTATAAAAGGACAGTCAGGTGTGGTACAGGGACATGCTTATCACCTCTATGTTATTGAAGTTGCAGATAGGTTAGGACTTTATAACCATCTTCGTTCCCAATCTATCTTTGCACAAATCCACTATATCCCATGTCATTTGATGCCTTACTACAGACAGTTTGGATGGAAGGAAGGTGATTTGGAGCATGCAGAGAATTATTACAGACATTGCATCAGTTTGCCCATGTTCCCAACCTTAACAGATGACGAACAGAATTTTGTGATCTCCTGCATTTCTGCATATTTCGAAAAAACTGAGAAATGAAAATGGATCGAATGTCGATCTGATACAATAAATATGACACAGATAGTATCAAAAGTTTATCACCTGTTGGGTCCTAAAGACCTGGTTATGAAGTCTGAGACACTGGATACAGACCAACTCCGAGAGCATGAAGTAATAGGTGAGACACATTACTCTGCCATTTCCCCCGGAACAGAATATGCAGCCTACATTGGTATGCCTCCTTTAAGGCCTGGTAAGGTATACCCCAGGCTTATGGGTTATTGTCATGTCTCTCAAATTACACATACAGGTAGTCAGGTCACCAATCTGTCTCCAGGTGATATGGTTTTGACCTTTCAGTCACACCGGACTCATGTAAAATTTCAGGACTCCGACTTCTTTATTAAGCTGCCCGGGGAGCATGCGGCAAAGTTAACGCCAGCCTATCTATACCATTTAGGTTATCATGCATTGATTACGGGCGAAGCAAGACAAGGCCATAATATTGGAGTCATTGGCGGAGGTACACTGGGTTATACAAGCGCCAGAATGAGTGAGATAAGCGGAGCCAAAACCTTTCTCTTCTCAAATATCGAAGGACTGAAAGAGAAGCTAAGAATGCCGGGTTGTGAGGTGCTTAAAAAATCGTCTGAAGCACTCAATGGAGTAGCTGATAAAACCCATGGAGTAGGACTTGACATTGTGATTAATACTTCCAACCTCTGGTCCGATTGGCTATTTGCACTACAGTTGGCCAATAGGGGGGGGACCATAGTCAATATGGGATTCCCGGGTAGAGGACAGGAAAATCCTGATTTCAATCCTTTGGATCCGAGGTATGTCTACGACAAGCAGCTTAATATAAAAGCCCTTAATAACATTAATGAGACAGGCCTGGAACCCTATGAGCAAAGGTTCAATGTTAGACGAAACCTTGAACATATCATTGACATGATCCTGAAAGGTAAACTCAATAGCGATAATATTATTACAGATACAATCCACTATACAGAACTGGATGCACAATACCTCAAATACGCATCAAGAAATCATTACCTGCTCTCAACCCTGATTCAATGGAAAAACTAAATGCAGCTGTCATTGGTCTTGGCCGAATGGGGGCCGGACCATCAAGCCGATTAGAAGGCCTCATTGCAGCCGGTTGGTTGCCATTAGGACATTTAGAGTGTGTTAAGGAAATCCCAGGACTGGAGTTAAAGGCGATCTGCGATGTGAACCAAACCCGGTTGGAAGAGCTTGGAGAAGAGCATTCTGTAAAGGGACTATATAGTGATGGGCATCAGCTTTTATCAGAAGTTAAGCCCGATTTCCTTTGTATTGCCACAAGAACCGAGGGCAGAACAGACCTGATTGCTGAAGCAGTAGAAAACGGAGCCAGTATCATTTATTTTGAAAAGCCAATCAGTCGATCCATAGCAGACTGTAAGCGGTCATTACAAGTTGCCGGTGAGGCAGGTGTAAAGCTCGGCTATGGCGTAAACCGAAGGTACCATAAAGTATATCGGGAAGTCAAAAAACTGATTGACTCTGGTAAGTATGGTAGTTTAAAGGAAGTTGTCATTGAACATGGGCATGCAAACTTATACTGGGCACATCCCCACTCGGTAGATTTAATTCTGTTTTTTGCCGGCTCTACAGATGTGAATTTTATTCAGGGTAGTTGTTCTTTCATTAACGATTACGAGCCTGAAGATCACAATTTTATCGATAATGACCCTTTAGTAGATAATGCGTACTTCGAGTTTTCAAATGGAGTAAAAGGGTCTGTCAATCAGGGGATTGGGTTGAATACACGGTTGATTTGTGAAGAAGGGATTGTGACGATATATTCAGACGGGGCCTTTGTCGAAGCGCAGGCCATGACCTCTACCGGTTACTTGGGAAAAACAGAACTGCTGGATTTGGAATCACCGAAAGAGAGTGCTACCATAACCGCATTCCGGGAATTGGTTGCGGCAAACAAGGGAAGCGGTGAAGCCCCTATTACTCCCGAAGAGATCATTACAGGCATGATTATGCTCAATGGCCTGGTTTGCTCATCGCTCGCTCAAGGACGCAGAATTAGCCCTTCAGAGGTACCCGAAACGATGGTTATTACCGGCAGAAGCGGAGATTACTATGCCTGATAACAAAACGGATTTTTATCTATAAACTGTGGTGCCAGCCAACCCCGCATATAAGACATTAGACCGACAGCGCTTCAATCAGGGTGACTATGCCATTACTCCCATTCGCAGTGAGGACAGGTACCTGATAATGAAATGGCGCAATGAGCAGATTTATCACTTACGTCAGGCAGGCCCGCTCACTAAAGAAGATCAAGACCGATATTTTGATAGCGTAATTCCCAAACTCTTTGATCAGGAGCAACCAGACCAACTGCTGTTTTCATATCTCTCAGGAACTGATTGTATTGGCTACGGAGGGCTGGTTCATATCAATTGGATAGACAGAAATGCTGAAATATCGTTTATCATGGATACCCACCTTGAAAATGAGCACTTCGCAGAAAACTGGGCGATTTATCTTGGATTGATTGAAAAGGTGGCCTTTCAGGAGTTGGGTTTGAAAAAAATATACACTTACGCATTCGATTTAAGACCCCATCTTTACGAAGCCGTTATGGCCTGTGATTACTTTGAAGATGCCAGGCTCAAGGACCACTGTCTTTTCCAGGGGGAGTTTAAAGATGTTGTTATTCACTCTAAATTAAACCCTGAATGAAAGTAGGGCTGCTGGTAAGTGGAAAATTGGGACATATCTGTCTTTCTCATATAAAAGATGAGATTGATCTCGTCTTTGTATTCACCGACCGCAACTCTCATCAGATTATCAATACTTGTAAAGAAAAGGGCATACCTCATTTTATCGGTAACCCCCGAAAAGGGAGGGCCGCCAAGTTTTTACAGACAAGGCCTGCAGAATTGGTACTATCTGTTAACTACCTGTTTATTGTAGAACAAGATATCCTCTATCACGCATCTGGCTATGCCATTAATATTCATGGCTCCTTACTCCCGAAATACAGGGGAAGGACTCCTCATGTTTGGGCGATTATAAACGGAGAAACCAAAACAGGTATCACAGCACATGTCATGACTGAGGGCTGTGATGAGGGAGACGTCATTCTACAGAAAGAAATTCCTGTTTCCAATGATGCCACAGGTGGAGATGTACTCAGAGAGTTTGAAGCGGAGTATCCCGATCTGCTTAAAGAGGTAATTAAAAAAGTGGCTGAGGGAGATGTGAAACTTCATCCTCAAAACCACCATGAAGCTACTTTCTTTGGCAAAAGAACACCAGAGGACGGGCTGATAGACTGGAATTGGTCTCGTAATCAAATCAGAAACTGGATCAGGGCACAGGCTGCTCCTTATCCTGGTGCCTTTACCTATCTTAAAAACAGTAAAATCACTATCCATAAAGCCGAATTGGATGGCTCAGCCATTGGTGCTACTGTTAAGGACGGAACTGTTTTATCTGTGGATGTTCATGGGCTAACCGTCAAAACAAGAGATGGGGCTCTGAGGCTGTTTAATATAGAGGGCTTAGAGCCAACCGGGTTCACTGTTGGTGATGTGCTGGGAGAAAAACAGGAAGATACATCACGTGGTTCTGAAATGCTTAGCTGGCGAGAAGCGGGAAACAATGATATGTTAAGTGTTTATGAATGGGCTAACCTTGAAGATGCCCGTAAAAACTCGTATTCACAAAAGCCCATTCCCTATGCTGATCATGTTAAATGGTTTAGATCCAGAATTCTAGAAGGACTTTCTGAAATTTACATTTTTAGCGACCAGGATGGAAATGATACAGGCTATGTCAGATTTGACCTCGATCCTCTGAACAACAGTGTCATTAGTATTGTAGTAGATGCGAATCAGCGGGGTAAAGGCCATAGTACACGTATGATAGATTTGGGAACAAGACTGATGTTTGAAAACAGCAATTGTTCTCTGATTACTGCTTATATTTTTAAGAGTAATACTGTTTCACTGAAGAGTTTTATAAGAGCAGGGTATCAATTGAAAGAAGAGAAGATAGTGAAGGGAATACCTAGCTTTGTATATCAAATAAGTAAAAAATGACCAAAGATATATTCATTGGAGAAATTCCGATTGGAGCCAACCATAGTCCATTTATCATAGCCGAACTGAGTGGTAACCATAACCAGTCTCTTGAAAGGGCGCTGGCTCTGGTAGACACTGCCGCTGAAACGGGAGCGCATGCGATTAAGCTTCAGACCTATACAGCTGATACCTTGACTATTGATGTGTCGGAAGGTGAGTTCTTTATATCAGACCCCAACTCCCTCTGGGAAGGAAAGAGTCTCTATAATCTGTATAAGGAAGCCTATACACCCTGGGAATGGCACAAGGAGATAATGGAAAGAGCTAACAAGCATGGAATGCTCTGCTTCAGTACTCCCTTTGATGACTCTGCCGTAGATTTTCTGGAAGAGCTGAACGTGCCGGCTTATAAGATTGCTTCCTTTGAGAACAATCATTTGCCTCTGCTGAAAAAAATCGCTCAGACGGGCAAACCTATCATCATGTCAACCGGAATTTCTACGCTCGAAAGCCTTGAAGAATCCGTAAAAACACTGAAGGAAAACGGTTGTGAGGAGCTCATTCTGCTAAAATGCACAAGCACTTATCCGGCAACTCCCGATAATACCAATATTAGTACCATTCCCCATATGGCTCAGCTTTTTGATTGTCATGTAGGGCTTTCAGATCATACTCTGGGAGTAGGTGTCTCTGTGGCTTCCATAGCACTGGGGGCCCGGGTAATAGAAAAACACTTTACACTTGACAGATCAGAAGGAGGAGTGGACGCTGCCTTTTCAATGGAACCTGCTGAATTCAAATCTCTTGTCGATGAGACCGAAAGAGCTTTCCAGGGATTGGGGAAGGTTACCTATGGCATTCTGGAAAAAGAAAAGAAGAGCCTTACCTTTAAGAGGTCCATTTATGTCGTTGAGGACATGAAGGCGGGAGAGGTATTGACTGAAGAGAACACCCGGATCATCAGACCTGGATTGGGCTTGGCACCCAAATACTTCGATACAGTTCTGGGTAAGCGCGTTAATCGTGACGTAAAAAGAGGAACTGCACTTACATTTGATTTGATAGGTTAAGAAATGAAAGGTTGTTTGGCCATAATTACTGCCAGGGGGGGCAGCAAGAGAATTCCCCGCAAGAATATCAAAGAGTTTCTTGGAGAACCCATTATCAACTATTCAATCAAGGCTGCTTTACAGGCAGGTTGTTTTGATGAAGTAATGATTTCTACAGACGATGAAGAAATAGCTGAAGTAGCCCGAAAAGCGGGTGCAATAGTCCCCTTTATAAGATCGGAGGCAACTTCTGACGATTACTCCACTACAGCCGATGTCTTAAAAGAAGTATTGGAGGATTATAGAAAAGCCGGAAAATTCTTTAAGTATTTTTGCTGCCTGTATCCCACTGCTCCATTTGTTACTTCTGATAAATTAAGTCAGGCATTCAAACTCTTGTCTGAGTCAGAAGCTAAGTCAGTTGTACCAGTTGTAAGATTTGGTTTTCCTATTCAACGATCTTTTAAATTGGAAGATGGTAAAGTGAAAATGAACTGGCCTGAGCATATGAATACGCGTTCTCAGGATCTGCCTCCCGCTTTTCATGATAGCGGCCAATTCTATTTTTTAAGAACAGCAGCCTTTCTGAATGATGGTAAGCTATTTACTGACTTTACCTTGCCCATAGAAATGCCGGAAAGTGAAGTACAGGACATTGACAACGAAGAAGACTGGAAAGTGGCTGAGATTAAATATACCTTTCTGCTGAATAAGAAGAATACGTGAGTCATAAAATACTCATCATTGGTTGTGGCAATATAGGTGCAGGTTACGATTTTGAGAGTGACTATGTACAAACCCACGCCAAAGCTTTCTTTTTACACCAGGCTTTTCAAATCACATTCTTTGACCTGGACACTGAGCTGGCCCAAAGAGTAGCCGGACGGTATCGGTCTGAATTCCTTACCGACATAGATCAGGTAAATTTCTCGGATTTCGACTGTGTCAGTATATGTACGCCCACCACTACCCATGCCAGGTTCCTGACAAGGGCATTTGAGTCAGAAGTTCCCCTGGTCATCTGTGAAAAGCCGGTTGCTTCAGAAGTCGATGATCTTATTGGACTCATCGAGACCTATCACAGATCGAATACCAAAGTCATTGTTAACTATATGCGCAGGTTTTTACCCTGCTTTGCTGAGTTAAGGAAATATATCTCTCAGGTGCAGAAGGATGAGAGTTTAACAAATGTATCAGTCCGGTATCAACGAGGCTTTGTTAATAATGCCGGTCACGCCCTGGATTTAGTACAGTATCTGTTGTCTGATGAGATTAAACTAACCGATATAACGACTTTTAACCGGGTCTTTGATGCCTTTCCGAATGACCCCACCATGTCCCTTCAGGCCATTTGGAATAAGGCAAATATCAATGTGACAGGACTGGCCAATGTGAAATTTTCATGCTTCGAAATCGACCTCTTTTTTGAATACCACAGAATTCAGATCAAGGAAGCAGGGAATACCATAGAGGTGCTAAAGGCCGAAAAAGGAGGAGAATACTTTAAACCACTCCTGGTCGAGAAAAATAAGTCAAGACACAATTGTCTTGAAAATTATATGAAGCCTGTAGCACAGCTAGCTGCTGATATACTGAATGGTGAGCACAAAGAAGATAATTTTGAAGAGGCGGCTTACCTGAACATACGAATGTTGAATTATATAAAACCCTGATATATGCCAAAGCTTGCAATTAATGGAGGCACACCGGTAAGAACTGAGCTGTTTCCCGCTTACAATACCATAGGAGAAGAAGAAAAGAAAGCAGTCATGAAAGTGTTGGACAGCGGCAACCTTTCACAATTTCTGGGTGCCTGGCACAAAGATTTTTATGGCGGTCCGACAGTACAGCAATTCGAAAGTGACTGGGCAGCTGCATTTGATAGTAAATATGCCATCTCGGTGAATTCAAACACGTCAGGTCTTTTTGCTGCCATAGGTGCCTGTGGTATTAAGGCAGGAGATGAGGTAATCGTTTCCGCTTACACCATGAGCGCCAGTGCACTGGCTCCTGTAATCTATGGAGCAGTCCCCGTCTTTGCAGATGTAGACGAAGACAACTTCGGGCTTTCTCCGGAAAGCATCGAAAGCTGCATCACGCCAAGAACCAAGGCCATATTAGTGGTGCACATTTTTGGCAACCCTGCTAAAATGGATGAGATCATGAGCATTGCTAAAAAACATAATTTATATGTGATTGAAGATTGTGCTCAGGCCCCTTTGGCCACTTACAAAGACCAGAAAGTAGGAACCCTAGGTGATATTGGGATTTTTAGTCTCAACTATCATAAACACATACATACAGGTGAAGGTGGCGTGCTTACTACTAACAACGAAGAGCTGGCGGAGAGAATTTACCTGATCCGGAACCATGGAGAGAACATAGTAGAACCCAAGGGGATTGAGAATGTCTTCAACTCTCATGGTTTTAATTTCAGAATGACAGAAATGGAAGCTGCTGTAGGAATACAGCAACTAAAGAAATTGCCTGAGCTAATAGAAGAACGAATTCGAAATGTAGAGAAGCTGAATCTTGAGCTGGGTAAAATTGATGGTATTCAAACTCCTGTAGTTGAAAGTGGTAACAAGCACGTGTATTATGTACAGGCACTCAGGTATTTTAAAGACATAGTAGGAGTAGACCGTAATACCTTCGTCAATGCTTTTAAGGCAGAGATACCTTCGGCTATACTCCGTGAAGATACACCCCTTATAGGTGCAGGGTATGTAAAACCGCTTTATCTGCAACCGCTTTATCAGCAAAGAGCAACACATTGCTCATTCAATTGTGAGAAATACAAAGGCACTGTCGATTATAGTCTTGGTATCTGTCCGAATGTTGAAAAACTCCATTTTCACGAATTAATCACACACGAATATATGCGTCCCGGCATGTCTGAACAGGATGTGAATGACGTGATAAGTGGATTTTATAAGGTGGCTGATAACGTAGACGAGCTTAGATAGTATGCTTGAGGGTTTAGTCGGAAGAGGACTCTTTGTATTCAGCGATCCGGGAGGAGCCAAGGCAATTTTGGCCTATGTCAAGATAAATCAGCTCACCGACTACCTGATTGTCAGTGATAGACAATATGATTTTTTCGAAGATTTTGGACTGGAAGTACTAAAGGCATCGGCAGAAGATGCTGTGGCTATTGCAGACGGTTTCAAACCTGATTATCTACTTACCGGTACCTCATATACCTCCCGCATAGAACTGGGCTTTATCAAAACCATTAATCAGAGAAAAATAACCACAGCCGCTTTTATAGATCATTACACCCGATTTCAGGACCGGTTTGAAATGTCAGGAGAAATGATCTATCCCCATCAAATAGGCGTCATTGATGAGAAGGCACGGGGGATTGCTCACGAAAATAGCCTAACCAAGCATAGTCAGATCGTGGTAACAGGTAACTTTTACCATCAGTTTTTAGAGGAATGGACTCCTGCAATTTCGAAAGCAGAGCTCTATGACCAGCTTGGGCTGGATATTGGGAAGAAACTGGTTGTTTTTGCTCCTGAACCTTTATCCAATGTTGAAAATGCTCGTGGGGTATTTGGCTTTGATGAAATTGAAACTACTTCCGGACTTATCGACTCGCTGTCCACAGTTTCGGATGGTATCAACCTTGTGCTAACAGCCCATCCCAATCAGAATATAACCTTGCTCCACCCTATAATCGAAGGAAGACTGACGCTTAACAATGGAAGAGTGGGAGTAAACGAGTTGATTCACTATGCTGACATGGTCATAGGAATGTTCTCTAATTTTTTAATTGAGGCGATCGCCATGAACAGACCGGTTTTAAGATATTTTTGTAAGCCTGTTTTACACGACCCACTGAGTGGAAGTGGTGTAGGCAAAGTAGTTGACGATGCAATACTCCTTTCTGAAATCAAGTCATTATGAGTGAAATTAGAAGAGATATTTTCTTGGAAGGCACTTCGGTTTATCTGAGGGCCCTGGAAGAAAAGGATGTTTCCGGAAACTATAGTTTCTGGTTAAACGACCCTGAGATTGTTCAATTTAATTCACATGGTCGTTTTCCCATGACAGTACCCATGCTCAAAGCATTTGCAGAGAGTAGTCAGCGTTCAACCAACGCCTTGATACTTGCTATTGTAGATAAGCAAAGCGATATCCATATTGGTAACATAAGTTTGCAGGGCATCAATTGGGTTGATCGCAATGCTGAGATAGCTTTTTTGCTAGGTGAACGGGCGTTTTGGGGTAAGGGAATCATGTTTGAGGCAGGTTCTCTTTTAATCAAGCATGGTTTTGAAGCATTGAACCTGCACAGGGTTCACTGCGGCACCTCTTCTGCCAATGTAGGCATGCAAAAACTAGCCGTAAAGTTGGGTATGAAGCAGGAAGGAGTCAGAAAAGAAGCCCTTTTCAATCATGGTGAATACCATGACATTATCGAATATGGAATTTTAAATAAAGCATGAAATACTGCAAAAGATGTTTACAGACTGATACGCGACCGGGTACCCGTTTCGATGAACACGGAATTTGTCCTGCCTGCAACTATCATGAAAGTCTGAAAACCGTTGACTGGGATGCGAGACGAGCACAACTCGATAGTATTGTGGAATTCGGTAAGAAAAACAACCACTCTGGTTACGATTGTATCATAGGAGTAAGTGGAGGCAAAGACAGCCTCAGGCAGGCTGTTTTCGTTAAAGAGGTGCTGAAAATGAACCCACTACTTGTTTCATTAGGATACCCTCCTGAGCAGGTAACGCAAAGAGGCGTGGACAATGTTGCTAATATGATTGAACATGGCTTTGATTGTATTTCGATCAATCCGGCCCCCCAGGTATGGCGCAAGCTCATGAGGAAGGCATTTTTCGAATACACCAACTGGTGTAAATCCACGGAGTTGACCCTTTTTAGCAGTGTGCCCCGCTTGGCAATCGCCTATCAGATTCCTCTTATCTGGTGGGGAGAAAATACAGCGCTTCAATTGGGCGATTTGAATGTAATGGGCAAGGATGGCAGTGATGGTAACAACCTGCGTAAGATGAACACCCTGGGTGGAGGAGATATTACCTGGTTGATAAGTGAAGAAATCAGGAAAGAAGAGATTCTACAATATCATTACCCCTCAGAAAGGGATATGGATGAGGCCAACCTGAGAATTACCTTTCTTGGCTATTTCTGGAAAGACTGGTCACTCGTAGATAATGGAAACTACTCTGCCCTGCGAGGCCTGGATGTTCGTACCGACAAACCCTGGGAAATCGGTGACCCTCATGGCATTACTTCCCTGGATGAAGACTGGGTTACCTTTAATCAAAAGATAAAATTCCTCAAGTTTGGCTTTGGCAGGGTATCAGATTACGTCAATGAAGATATCAGAAACAAGCGCATGACACGCGATGAGGGTATTCAGTTGCTTAAGAAATATGATGGTTCCTGTTCTCCAAAATATATTGAGAGCTTTAGTAAATACATAGGCATTAGTGTGGAGGACTTTTGGTATCAGGTAGACAAATCAGTGAATACTGATCTTTTTGAGAAGAAGAAACTTGGTGAATATGTTCCAAAATTTGAAGTAGGTGTGGGTTTATGAAGCAGCCAAACATCGTAATTATTGATTATGGAGTTGGTAATACCTACTCCGTTGGCAATGCCATTAAGTTTTTGGGATACAAGAGGTTAAGTATTTCTGATAATCCGAAAGAAATTGAAAAGGCTGATGCCCTGATTTTGCCCGGAGTAGGTGCATTCGAGGAAGCAGTGAAAAACCTGAAATCCCGGAATTTAATACCCCTCTTAAATGAACAGGTACTCAACCGGCAAAAGCCCATTCTGGGAATCTGCGTGGGGATGCAGTTACTCGCCACTGATTCAAATGAAAAAGGAATTCATCCCGGTCTTGATTGGATTAAAGGAAGGGTGGAAAAGCTGGAGTTAAAACCGGAGTTTGCGGTGCCACACGTAGGTTGGAACAACGTGAGTTTTAATGAAGAATGTCCACTTTTCACAAGAAACGAGGCTAATGCGAATTTTTATTTTGATCATAGCTACTATTTCAACTGCGAAAACCCCGACCATGTAGTAGCTCACTGTAAGTATGACATTGAAGTAACTGCTGCTGTTCAGAAGGACAATATTTTTGGTGTTCAGTTTCATCCTGAAAAGAGCCAGACCAGTGGACTTAAGTTGTTTAGAAGTTTTTTTAATGCCCTATAACCATGCTTAAGAAAAGAATTGTGGCCACGGTGGTGGTAAGAAATGGAATAGTGGTGCAAAGCATCAATTTCGGACGCTACCTGCCGGTCGGTAAACCGCTCATTGCTCTTGAGTTCTTAAACAGCTGGGGCATCGATGAAATTATTCTACTAGATATAAGTGCCAGCAAAGAAGGTCAGCAGCCCGATTATGAAATGGTCAGATCTGCTTCCGCCAGGTCTTACGTGCCATTGACGGTCGGAGGAGGAATCAGTTCAGTAGCACATATACGGGAACTGATGCATTGTGGGGCCGACAAGATTTCTTTTAACCAAATGGCGCTACAAAAACCTGAACTGATATCAGAAGCTGCTGATGTATTTGGCAATCAATGCGTGGTTGTATCTATAGATGCGCTGAAAACAGCCGATGGTTATCGGGTATATGACTACCTCAAAAAAGAAACCCTGGGTAAGACCCCCGCTGAATTTGCAGCTTCTGCGGAAAAACTGGGTGCCGGAGAAATCCTGATCAACTCTGTGGATAGAGATGGTTCATATCAGGGCTACGATCTCGATTTGATCAAGCCTGTTTGTGCGGCAGTCAATGTACCGGTCATCGCAGCGGGTGGTGCAAAAAATGCCGATGATTTTATCGAAGTATTGAGTCAGACTGAAATCAGTGCGGCCTCTGCGGCTAACTTCTTTCATTTTACCGAGCATAGTGTGAATCGAACGAAGGCAAGTATTGCTCAACAGCTTGATGTGAGACTTGAAACCCATGCAGATTATAAGGAGAATCAGTTTGATAAAGATGGAAGATTGTCTAAAAAAACAGATCAGGTGTTGGAAGATATGTTGTTTGTAAGAATAGAGAAGGAAGAGATATGAATTACTGTAAGAGATGTCTGTATCCTGAGAATCACCCCCTCAATCTTGTTATTGACGATGAAGGTGTATGTAGTGGGTGCCGTGTTCACGAAGAAAAAGACAGTCTTGACTGGGCTCCGAGGGCTGAGAAGCTGAAGACCATTCTGGCGGACTATAAAAACACTTCCCAAAACAACTATGATTGTATCATTCCGGTCAGCGGTGCCAGAGACTCCTACTTCATAGTTCATACCATTAAAAATGTATATGGCATGAATCCGCTTTTGGTTACTTACAATAAGCACTACAATACTGCGGAGGGTATCAGGAATCTCGCAAACCTGAGGATCAGATTCGATTGTGATATCATGACCCTTACGGTGAAGCCGGATACCGTAAAAAGAATTACCAGGGCCACCATTCGGAAAATGGGTAGTATGTACTGGCATTGCCTCGCAGGCCAAACGGTTTACCCGGTTCAGATGGCGGTAAAATTTAAAATACCTTTGATCATTTGGGGCGCACACCAGGGAGTAGATCAGGTGGGTATGTTTTCTCACCTCGATGAAGTGGAAATGACCCGGAAGTATCGCAAAGAACACGATCTGATGGGATTTGAGGCAGAAGATTTGATTGATGAATTTGACGGTATTACCCAGGAAGATATAGTACAGTACCAATACCCTGATGATAAAGAACTCGAGCGGGTAGGTGTACGAGGTATCTATTTAAATAACTATATCAGGTGGGACAGTCGAGCTCAGCACGAACAGATGATTCGTGAGTATGGCTATAAAACGGAGCCGCAAACGCGCACCTTTGATACCTACAATGATGTCGACTGTTATAATTACTCAGATGTACATGATTACATCAAATTTCTGAAATGCGGCTATGGAAAGGTAACAGACCATGCTTCAAGAGAAATTCGCCTTAGAAGAATGACCCGGGAAGAAGGTGTGGCAATGGTGAAAAAATACTCAGAGACCCAGCCTGAGAATTTAAACATGTTCCTGGAGTGGATAGGGATTACGGACTCAGCCTTCAGGTTTTTGATGGATCAGCATAGGAATCCGGATATTTGGGTGAAAAATGAAAAGTGGGAATGGGAATTGAAAGATGACTTCTTTCAAAAGCTTCTTGAAGCGGGGGACACGACAAAAGCCTTACCACAGATTGGAGAGTTTACCGATTTTGGCCTGACAGGCCCTGGGATTAGTACAGATAAAAAAAGCGGTTATATCCTTATTGGAAGAGGGTATCACTGATGTGTTATAGAATTAAGAATTACATTAATCAATTAAATGGCAAAGATTAACCTAGGAAATAAGTTGCCGTATCTGAGATATTTCTATGGGCAGCTTGGCTATCGGGTGTTTGTAGTGATGCTCACAAGCTTGTTGGTGGGAATACTGGATGGTTTCGGCTTAGCCATGTTTTTACCTCTTTTAGAAACAGTGGGTAGTGAGAGTCCTGATTCAGAGAACCTGGGCAACTTTAGCTTTCTCCTCGATTACCTGGACTCCAGTGGTATCGGAGTCAGTGTGATGAGCATTTTGCTGTCCATGATGGTCTTCTTTATTCTGAAAGGAATCGCCAAGTTTGCTGAGTCCATGTACAAGGTGCGGGTGCAGCAACATTTTATGAAGAGCATTCGCTACCAAAGTATCAATGGCCTCGAGGGATATAAATACACTTCCTTTATTTCCGCAGATGCAGGACGTATCCAAAATACACTGACAGGTGAGACAAGCCGGATGAAGACAGCCTTTCATTCGTTTTCTATGACGATACAGGGCGGAGCACTCGTTTTTATTTACGCGTTGTTTGCATTCAATGCCAACCCCGAGTTTACATTTTTTGTGGCGATAGGAGGAGGTGTCACCAACCTGATTTTTCGAGGTATCTATAACAGAACCAAAAAACTATCCAGAGCATATACTACCGAATCCAACAATTTTGAGGGTATTATTATTCAAATGGTACTCTTCTTCAAATACCTTAAAGCCACTGGTGAAATCGGCACCTATGGCAGAAAACTTAAAAGAAGTGTCGACCAGATTCAGAAAGATCTGCTAAAGTTTGGCTTTTATGATTCGGTACTCAAAGCAAGTCGTGAACCTCTGATTGTCACTGTAGTGGTGTTGATCATAGGAGTGCAGGTTACTTACTTTGATCAGCCCATGAGTGGCATTGTATTGAGTTTGCTGTTCTTTTATAGGGCCCTTACCCAGCTTATGGTACTTCAAACTAACTGGAACAGGTTTCTTGAAACCTCAGGCTCCCTGGAGAATATGAGTGCTCTGCTCAAAGATCTTGAGGACGATAAGGAGGTTTTTGGAAATGAAAAATTCGAAAAATTAAATGATGATATCAGAATCGAGCATCTCTCCTTTGCTTATGGAGAAGAAAATGTGATAGAAGATATCAATCTTACCATTAAGAAAAATAGTACAGTAGCCTTTGTGGGAGAGAGTGGCAGTGGTAAAACTACCCTGGCAAATGTGATTGCCGGTTTGCTACCTCCAACCGGAGGAAACGTTTTTGTTAATCAGATCAGCCTAATAGATGTTGATACTGGTGCCTATCGAAACCGAATAGGTTATATCACACAAGACCCGGCAATATTTACCGATACCATTTTTAACAATGTTACCCTATGGTCAGAAAAGACTGAAGAGAATGTGGCGAGGTTCAGAAGGGCCATTAAAGATGCCTCATTAGATAATTTTATTCAAAATCTGGGCGAGGGAGAAAACACAGAAATAGGGAACAATGGTATCAACCTGAGCGGAGGGCAAAAGCAAAGAATCTCTATCGCACGTGAGCTTTATAAAAATGTAGATATTCTGATTCTGGATGAAGCAACTTCCGCCCTTGATTCCGCCACTGAACTGGAGATCAAAGAGAGTATTGAGGCCCTCCAGGGAAGTTATACGATCATTATGGTAGCCCATCGCCTTTCAACCATAAAGTCTTCTGACATGGTCATAGTCCTGCAAGATGGTAAACTGTCGGCCAAGGGAACCTACGACTCGTTGGTAGAAGAAAATCCTGAATTCTGCAGGATGGCTTCCCTGCAACAACTTTAAAAAAATATCTCCGAAGATGATCAGGAAAATCGCAAAACGGCTGCTCAATCATAAGCAAAGAGAAGACAAGGTTTTCAATTTTACTATCACCGAAATGGTGAATATGTATAAGAACAACCAGAAGACCATTGAGAAATGGACCGGTGAGATCATCAGTGATGAAATCCTGAAACATAAAAAATCCGACACCATTTTTATTCTGGGTAGCGGACCGAGTATCAATCGGATCACCGATGAGCAGTGGAAACATATAGGGCAACACGATTCTTTTGGCTTTAACTACTGGTTCCTGCACGATTTTATCCCAACCTTCTACATGTTTCAGATGCCTGAGGATGAGGAAACTCAAAACATGACCCTCAATATACTGGAGGGTCGACAGCCGCGAATGAAAGATGTGCCTTTTATCTTGAGGGGGAGTGCCATCGCCAATGGTAAGCTCGATGTCACTGATAAGCGTTTTGGTGTGTTGAAGGACAGTGAGGTTTATTTCCTGAACGAGTACCCTTTGCATATGATGGTAGAAACGGATATCAACCTGGTGCTCGAATACCTCGATCTTTTGGATCTGCTCCCGCACGGAAACCTCACGAAGTTCATTCCAAAACTGCGTAGTTCTATGGCTCTGCTAATTGTATTGGCCTACCAGATGGGATATGAGAACATCGTTTTATGCGGTATGGACATGCAGGGAGGATTTGATCATTTCTGGGACGACCCAAAATTCGAAGAGGTTTATAACAAGTACCAATTGGGAGTGAAGGAGGAAAATGAACCGGTAGGTTTTGAACTCTTCACTGAGACGAAATTCTCAAAAAATACGGTTCCGGAATATGTCTATCACCTGAAGGACTGGATGAAAAAGAAGTCTAATGTAGAGGTCTCAGTAGTGAATGACGGTACCATCCTGTATCCAAAACTTCCTGTGTACAAGAAGTTTTAAAGCATTTCGATTCGCAGTCACGGTCCAAACCAATGAAGCTAGTCATAGTCAACGCTCATATTAGTGAATCCCTAGGGGGGAGTGAAATGCAATGTGATCTTATCTCCAGTGGCCTGACTGACCGGGGTCATGAGGTTGTTTACGCAGCTGTCGGCAAAAATACTTCTAAACAATACCCTGAAGGCAAATATCTGATTGAACCAATGGATATTTCTGATAAGGCTAGTGTGTTGACGTTTCTTAAGAAACATAAACCCGATATCATTTACTGGCGCTTTAATAAGAAGAGTTTACATAACCTGATCCCCGCAAAAAGAGCATTGAACATCCCGCTTGTTTTTGCTGTCTCAAGCAGGCGTGATGTGATCAGATTTTCTTATACACCAAGTAAAAGTCTGAACCCATTGCGGGCAGTACTTAACTATGCTAAACAAATGGTAAAGAGTGCCAGAAGCTACCATTTTATTAAGGAGGCAAGCGCTGTTACCGTACTCAATAGTCAGTACCTCAATAAGCTGCCGGTAAAGAAACAGGCTACTGTATGGAATGCCGCAGCATTGGACAAAGAGGAGTTTAGCTGGCCCAAACCTTATGTGTTATGGGTGGCTAATCTGAAAACAATCAAAAGACCTGAAGTCTATATTAAGCTGGCAAGAAGCTTTGAGAAAACAAACCCTAATCTTGATTTCATTATGATCGGAGCCATCCAGCAGCCTCTGGCTTATGAAAAAATGGTAGAAGAAGCAGGCAAGACAAGCAATTTTCACTATCTGGGTAAGCGTAGCCCTGCATTTGTAAATGGGGTTTTAGAAAAGGCAATTTGCATGGTACATACCTGCGAGCCAGAGGGTTTTGGGAATAACTTTATTCAGGCCTGGCTCCATGCCTGTCCTACCATTACACTGGATCATGATCCCGATGGTTTGATTGCCTCTGAAGGTTTAGGTAATGTATCGGGAACCTTCGAACAAATGAGCACAGATCTGACTCAGTTAATTGGCAATGATGACAGAAGAACTGCCATTTCTCAAAAGGCTTATGAATTTTCTCACAAGCACTTTACACCAGAAAAACTAACAAGTCGAATAGAGAATTTTCTGACAGAAACACTCGAGGAGCTCAGACTTTAAACGACTGACTAAACGGACCAATTATTATCTCCAAAATGATATCGGATATCCATGTTTGATAGAAAAATCAGAATAGGACTTTTAATACAAAGTGATCAGATTCCTTCATGGGCTTACCATATGTTGGAGAGAATAAATGCCTCTCCTAATACTGAGATAGCGTTGGTAATTAAAAAGAAGGCAGACTTGGAGGGCCAGGGAGAGAGCTTTATTCAGGGGTTGATATCGCACCCGAAGGAGAGGTTATTCAGGCTTTTCAGAAAGCTAGATAAACGAAGGAATAATCCCAAACCTAATGCATTCATACCAAGGAATCTATGGGATTTAATAGATTGCCCAAAACTGGAAATTAGTACCAAAAGTACCAAATTCAGCGACCGGGTACTACCGGAGGATATAGAAAAGATCAGGGCTTATGATCTCGACCTTCTGTTCAGGTCAGGTTATAACATTTTGCGTGGAGACATTCTGACCGTAACCCGATACGGTATCTGGTCATATCATCATGGTGATAACAAGGTGAACCGGGGTGGTCCGGCAGGTACCTGGGAGGTACTTGAGGGCTGGGATGAGAATGGAGCTCTTTTACAAATTCTCACTGAAGATCTGGATGGGGGCATTACACTGAGTGAGTCTACCATACAAACCAATAAAAAGAGCCTCATTGGTAATAGGAATACACTTTACTGGAAGGCGAGCAGCATGCTGCCACGAAAGATTGAAGAGCTGCACCGATTAGGAGAAAAGAAGTTCTTTGAACAGGTAGATGAGCAGAATGCAGCCCCCTCTTTTTATTATAACAGGCTATACAAAATGCCCACAAACGCTCAAATGAGGAGCGTTTTCCTTAAGAATTACTGGGAGAGGTTTCGTAGGAAAATCAGTAAGAAATTCTACTTCGATCAGTGGATACTGCTTTTTGAACTGAAAAAAAAGGAGAACATATCCAGCTCATTTTTCAGATTTAAGAGAATAGTACCACCCAAAGATCGGATTTGGGCCGACCCTTTTGTGATTGAAAGGAACGGGAAGTATTACATTTTTCTCGAAGAATTGCTGTTGAAGGGTAAGAAAAAAGCCCATATCTCAGTGATCGAAATGGATGAAAAGGGTGAGTATTCTACTCCTCAAAAAGTATTGGAAACGGATTTTCATTTGTCCTATCCCTTTTTGATTGAAGAAGGAGCTGAACTATATATGATTCCCGAATCGAATGATAATAAGACAATAGATCTTTATCGGTGCACTGATTTTCCACTGAAGTGGGAATATCACAGTAACATCATGAACAATGTTGTAGCTTCTGATTCTACCATCTTCAGACACAATAATAAATACTGGATGTTTACCAACATCAAGGAAGTGCCTGGAGCTACTACGCTGGACGAACTGTTCCTCTTTTACTCAGATGACTTGCTTTCCGGTGAATGGACTCCTCATCCTCTGAATCCAATTATATCTGATGTGAAGTTTGCCAGGCCTGCCGGCAACATTTTTGAACACAAGGGCCGAATCTATCGTCCGGCTCAGGATAACTCAGGGCATTACGGACGAGCTATGAACCTGAGGGAGATAGTAAGACTGGATGAAGAGGAATTTGAAGAAAAGACGGTTCAATCTGTTTACCCTAACTGGGATAAGGATTTGTTGTCGACCCACACATTAAATAATAGTGGTAAATTGACAGTAATCGATGCCCTGATTAAAAGAAGAAGGTAGAATCCGTAAAACGGAATTAAGAAGTGATACATAGAGTTCATTCCAAAAATATGAAGCAATGAAATTCAAACTGGCAAACATTGAGGTGCGCATAGCAAGAGCCAATGCAAAAAAGAAGGAAGGCAAGATAACCACCAAAGAATTATCAAGCATCTACGATGACCATCTGGAGCACGTTATGGCTTTGACGGTTGATGAAATTCACCAAAGATTATCCAAGGTTACAGTTCCCGATCTTAATTCAGTAGAGAATCTGGAAAAGGCAGCTACTTTGCTTAAAAACGAAGGGATATTTGTGGTTCCTGATTTCCTGGACACGGAAACAGTCAATAAAATTCAGAATGCCAATTCAAATCTTTTTTCAAAAGTCAATGAATTTTCAAGAGAAAAAGGCTTCTATGAAGACGACTCCCTGGCGGTTCAATCCACGGACGGAAGGTTGAAAACATACTCTGACTTTGTTGATTATGGCAAACCAGTGGCATGTGTAAGGCAGGATGAGGATAAGGGAATGGTTGACGTTTTTAATTATGATAAACTCTCCGAAATTGCCGCTCTGGACTTAAAAGGCATTGCTGAGCACGAAGGTCTTATGTCCATCATTTCAAAGAGAGATACGCCTCTTTCTCTCTCAAACATCAACCTGTACTTTAACAAAGGCACAAAGAGCAGAGGAGGCTTTCATTACGATGATTATGGGAATAATCTGAAAGCATTTATCTATACACTCGATGCGACAGACCTGAGCTTTGGCCCCTATTGTTATGTAAAGGGTACCCATATGGATGGCCCTTATCGAAAGCTCAATAAATTGATCTCAGATAACTACAAACTCAATGACACCGAAGCCCCGTTAGTACCTACCAAATCCATTATTCCCATTCTGGCCAAAAGTGGATCAATGGTGGTGACAGATCAAAGCGGTATCCACAGAGGACTTCCTCAGGAAGAAAACGCGGAAAGGGCGCTGATGGTAATCAGGTACAGATAGACCCATGTCTTACTCCTGTAAATTCGAAAACCAGGGTTTGGCCTTAGGTTACAAAACCGAATTTTCCTGCAAAGATTTGTAAAAGAAACAATCTTGAAAAAAACCTCAATTCGTGACCGCATACTGGATCGATAAGATTTATGAGAATAGCCTACCTGTCTGATTCAAACATTCCCTCTAAAAAGGCCAATAGCGTTCATGTAATGAATATGTGCCATGCTTTTAATAAGATGGGACATGAGGTGACTTTATTTGGCTTAAAGAATAGGATTGATGGAGATCCGGATATTTGGGAATGGTATGGCACTGAGGCGTTTGGGCTGGAGTTGCATGGCTATGAAATACCCAAATTGCGCCTTTGGATACATGCCTGGCAGACCGTTAGAAAACTAAAAAAGCTCAAACCCGATGTAGTCTTCGGTAGATCACTTTTCGCATGCCTGCAGGCTGCCAAAGCGGGTATTCCTGTTTGTTATGAAACACATGATCCCATGGGGGTGCTGAATAAGCAGCAGTCCAAAGCTTTTGAAGAACTTCTGAAATCAGACAAGCTCTTAGGAGTGGTCGTATTGAGCAAAGCTCTTAAAGATATCCTGTTGAGTGAAACAGATAAGATCAAACCAGATCAGATATTAGCGGCCCATGACGGGGCCACGGTTTTGCAATTGAATAAGGAGAGCCTGAACACATATGACTGGCCCGCTCAGAATAGTAGCAGACGACAAGTGGGTTATGTGGGAACCATCTCCCAGGGTAGGGGAATAGAGCTTATTCTGGAATTATCGGACTTGTTACCTCAAGTAGATTTCCACATCATTGGCGGGAATAAATCTGATTTATCTAAATTGGGCGTACCTGAAAACAGAGAACTGCCGAATGTATTCTTTCATGGTTTTGTATCACCCAGAGAAGCAGCAATTGCCAGGAAAAAGTGCGATGTTTTACTGGCACCCTATCAAGAGGATATAAAGCTAAGAAGTGGTAAAAATACTTCCAAGTACATGTCACCACTTAAGATTTTTGAATACATGGAGGCAGGGAAACCCGTGATATGTTCAGATTTGCCTGTACTCAGAGAGGTGCTGGAAGATGATTTAAATGCTTTAATGGTACAGGCCACTAATGTAGAAGATTGGAAGAAAAGTGTTGAGAGATTGATAAATGATAGAGACCTTTGTGAGCGGATAGGAGGTAGAGGAAATCATGACCTTATGAATAAGTATACCTGGCAAATCAGAGCCAATGAGATTCTGAGTTTTATTAAGGAAAACGAAAAAATATGAATGTAGCGATTATAACTGCCAGGGCAGGCAGTAAGTCCATAATCAATAAAAATATTCTTGAGGTAAAAGGGAAACCCCTTATTTATTACCCGATTAAAGCCTCTCTGGATGCCTTGAAGATTGACAAGGTATTCGTGTCGACTGATGGGGAAGGCATTGCAGCAGCGTCTGAAGAACATGGGGCCACGGTAATTCCCAGACCGGATGAGCTGGGAGGAGATACGATTAACCATGGTGATGTCATCAAGCATGCAGTTGAGTGGGTAGATGAGCGATATGACAATCTGGAGAATGTGGTTCTGCTACTTGGTAATACGGTTTACATTGACGGATCCATTATCGATCGTTGCCTGCAAAAGCTGGATGATGAAAAAGAACTTGATTCTTGTATGACGGTTTGGGAAGCCCAGGACGACCATCCTCTCAGGGCGATGGAGATTGCGGAAGACGGCCTGCTTGTTCCTTACGGTAACGTTGAAAGAAACGTATCCACTGAAAGACAATCTTATAAAAAGGCCTACTACTACGACCAGGGAGTATGGGCTTTTAGAAAATATACGGTTCAGTCACATGACGGTCCTAATCCCTGGTGGTGGATGGGTAAAAAGAGCGCACCAGTACTCAGAACCTGGGTGACAGGACGCGATATCCATACATATTTTGATGTAGGTATCAGCGAATGGTGGCTAGATGGTTTAGACAAAATCAAAGATATACTGAATAAAAGCTCAGAAGATGGCTTATAGAATACTGACTACAAGTTCCTCCTTTGGTAAGGTAGATCCCAAGCCACTGGAAATGCTCAAAGAAGCAGGTTTTGAGGTCGTACTCAATCCTCATGGACGTAAGCTTACAATTGAAGAATCTAAAGAGCTGATGCCTGGCTTCGATGGGATGATAGCCGGCACTGAAAAACTGAACCATGAAGTACTGTCTGCCGCACCATCTGTGAAATATCTGTGCCGCTTAGGGGCAGGTATGGACAGCGTGGATTTTGATGCCGCGGATGCCCTGCAAGTCAAGGTTGAAAATACACCCTCCGCACATATCGATGGTGTGGCAGAACTGACCTTAGGAGGTATTCTTTCCAGCCTCAGAAGTATCGCTACCGCACATGCCAATATGACCACAGGCCTGTGGAAAAAGCCTATGGGATCCTTGCTTGCTCGTAAGATAATCGGAATTATCGGCCTTGGTCAGGTGGGGAAGCGATTGGTTGAGCTAACAGCCCCCTTCAAGGTAAAGGTGCTGGCCTATGACCTATCTCCTGATAAAGCCTTTGCTGAAGCCAACAATATTGATCTGGTATCATTAGATGACATGGCTGCTCAGGCCGATATCATCACCCTTCACGTACCTTTTATGAAAGAATCTAAGGGGTTGATCAATGCCGATTTCCTTTCAAAAGCCAAGCCTAACCTGATGATGGTGAATGCCTCACGTGGAGGATTGATTGACGAAGAAGCGCTTTTTAGCTTTCTCAATGAAAACCAGAAAGCTTCAGCCTATCTTGATACCTTTGAGAGTGAACCTTACAACGGGCCTCTTTGCAGCCTCGATAACTGTACACTGACTCCTCATATTGGTTCTTATGCCAGCGAAGTCCGTGTTAATATGGAAACGGAAGCAGCTCAAAACGTAATAAATCACTTTAGCAAATGAGCGCAAAAGTACTCGTCACAGGAGCCTCAGGTTTTTTAGGAAGTCACATTGCAGATGCTCTGTCTGATAATGGTTATGATGTAACCGTTTTCGATATCGTTGAATCACCATACCTAAGGGCAGATCAGCATTTTATGAAGGGGGACGTCAGAGATGCCGATAAACTTTGTCAACAACTAAAGGGTTTTGATTATGTATACCATTTAGCGGCTTTGGCCGATTTAAATGCAGCAAAAACAAGACCTCTGGATACCGTAGCTATCAATATTCAAGGTACTGTAAATCTGCTTGAAGCTGCCCGTGTCAACAACATTAAAAGATTCATCTTTGGCTCGACTGTCTATGTATATAGCCGTGAAGGTGGTTTTTACCGCTGTAGTAAGCAGGCCTGTGAGAACTATGTAGAAGAGTTTCACAACCGGTATGGATTGGAGTATACCATTCTTAGATATGGTAGCCTTTATGGCCCCAGAACGGATATGGCCAATGGGGTATACAGATTACTAAAGAACTATATGGACAAAGACGCCATGGAGCACAGTGGTAAGTCGAGCGACCAGCGAGACTATATCCATGCCTATGATGCAGCACGTTTGAGCGCCTCCATACTGGAACCTAAGTACGCTAACAAACAATATGTCCTTACCGGTAACGACAGACTGCAGGTGTCTGACCTTTATAAAATGTTCGGAGAAATTCTGGATAAAAAAGTCAATGTAAGGTTTTTGGGGGATGAGGGTGAAACCAGTGGCCACTACAACATCACGCCTTATGCTTATACCCCCAAGATTGGACACAAGCTGGTATCCAATGAATATGTAGATATGGGGCAGGGTATTATCCAGGTAATTGAAGAAATTGCCTCTCAAAACGCACAATAGTTCGATACTATGAACATCAAAGCACCTGCCATCCATGACCTGAAACACTACAAGTGTTTCTTTTTTGATTTTGACGGAGTTGTACTGGAGTCAGGAGATATTAAGACTGAAGCATTCGTTGAACTCTATGATGGTCTGGGTATTTCTGAAGAAGTAAAAAAGCACCATCTCGAAAATCAAGGGATATCCCGTTTCGGTAAATTCAAATGGATTGCTGAAAACCTGCTCAACCAAACTTATACTGAAGAAGCCGGGGCAGAACTTGGCAACCGGTTCTCGGCCCTGGTAAAACAAAAAGTCATAGCAGCTCCTTTTGTACCAGGCTTCGAGACATTGATCAACCAGCTTTCAGACGCTCAGCACTATTGTGTTGTAGCATCAGGTACTCCTGAAACTGAACTTCTGGATATTGTTGAGAAAAGAGGGCTTTCCGGTTACTTCCATGAGGTACATGGAAGTCCTAAGAGCAAGGAATCCATTGTTATTGATGTGCTTCAAAGAAAAGAATTGGATAGGAGAGATTGCTTGTTCTTCGGAGATGCAAGTACAGATCATGAGGCTGCAGCTGCTACCAACTTAGATTTCTATGCCAGACTGACTGATGAGCTAAAAGACTACTGGCTGGCTGCGGAGTACACTTATGGCACCTTAGATTTTTCCCAACTGGGCTAGTGTCCGAACAGAAAAAAATATTATTCGTCAGACCTACCCTCGGTTATGGAGGAGCGGACAGGGTTACTTTGAATTTGCTCAAAGGCTTTGATCGATCTGCCTATTTATGTGATCTGGCTCTGATGAGAGCAGAAGGAGAGTTTATTGATGATCTGCCTGATGATGTGAAAACCATAGACCTTAGAGCGAGATCACTTTGGTTTATGGTCACTCCATTATTAAGACTCCTTAAAACTACCAAGTACGATGTAGTATATTCTACCTGCGGAGGGGCTTCAATGCCTATGATGCTGGCTGCCTGGCTTAGCGGGTACAAGGGTACCACTGTGGTTTCGGAAAGAAATATTCTTTTCCCGCCTAAAAAGAACAAAAGCAAAAGGAAACTGATGCTGTGGATCAAAAAGTTGCTTTATAAAAAAGCAAGTTGGGTCACAGCTGTCTCAAAAGGTGTAGCTGATGAATGTGTAGAGATTTTAAAAACCAGACCTAATACAACTGTGGTTGTAAATAACCCGATTATCAATAATGATTTGCTTACTGGAAAGGAAGAACCTGTAGCAGATCCTTTCTTTAAAAAATTTGATAAGGTGTTGTTGGCTGTGGGAAGGTTTGAATGGCAAAAAGACTACGACACTTTATTCGAGGCCTTTAGTATCTTATTGAAGAAAAACCCGGGAGTAGGTCTCTATATTTTGGGAAAAGGCCCACTCGAACAGTATTACAGGGATAAGGCACAGGTGCTTGCCATTTCAGATAATATCCACTTCGGAGGTTTCGATAAAAACCCCTTCAAATATATGTCGGCCTGCGACATTTACATTCTCAGTTCAAGGCACGAGGGTATGCCCGGAGTACTGGTTCAGGCTATGGCATGTGGTACAGCATGTGTAGCTACTGACTGTCCTACAGGACCAAATGAATTGATAAAGGATGGAGAAAACGGATTTCTTACACAGGTTGAAGATGCTAAGTCCATAGCAGATGCCATTAATAAGTTGTTGAAAGATGATTCTTTACAAACCAGGTTTAGCGATCGTGCGCCAAAAAGCGTCACACGCTTTGCTGAGCAGGAGGGGACCCAATCTTATTTTTCTTTTCTGGAGTAATGAAACTGGCAATTCTTATAACTAATCCGAATCACCATCTGGAGCTGAGTCTTGGGGTTGCAAAAATTGCAAAGGCTGCAGGCGATGAGGTGAAGTATATCTCTCTCTGTGAGTTAAGAAGAATGCAGAGCCCTGTAGATACCTTCATGGAGGAAGGCCTGGACTTTATCAAATTCTCTGATTTACCTCAACAGTTGAAACCCAGTTCCGGTAAGAAGAGTCTGGGTAAAAGTGATTCTAAGCTGAGGATCCTTGTGCAAACGGCCTTTTGGCTACTAAAGCTCAGACCATTCATTAAATCGGCTTTTAGAGGGGCTGATAAGGTGTTACTTATGAATGATGGTGCCTTTCCGGGTAACAAAATTTGTGCATGGTTAAAGAAAAAAAAGATACCTTTCTATCTATTGCAGGAAGGTATTCGTTTTCCGTTGCCAAATCAATCTGAGGGTAAATATGGTGGAGCCGGAGCCGAAAAAGTACTGACCTGGGGAAAACGCTCCGCCAATCATTTCAGGGAGATAGTAGCTGACCATACTCGGGTAGTGGTCGCTGGCTCACCCCGTTTTGATAATTTTCTAAGGCAAGTGGAAGAGGCTGCAGTAATACCAAATGAAACAAGGAGGTTAGGTATATTTACCAACCCTATAGATGATTTAGGGTTCTGCTCAAAGGATGAAAAACTAAAGATCTTTGAACACTTTATACGAAGATCAGCAGATTATTTGAACTCAAATGAAATCGTGGTGAGTATAAAATGTCACCCACGTGAAGATGTAGATGAGTACATGGAGATTGGAACCCGGTACCTCAACCATATCATGAAGTCACCAACCAATATTTTTGATGCGATTATGGAGGTAGAAGCTGGTGTGATTATGGCTTCAACAGTTGGATTAGAGTTAATGGGGGCAGGTAAGTGTGTCGCGCAACTGGAGATTCCTGGTTACGGCTATGTCTTTGACTATACGGATGACGAGAGGGTAATAAAAGTACCTGCTGAAGGAGATTTTGAACTGGTTTCTCTTTTTGAAGATATGGTTGATTTGACGTATTTTCATGAACATGTGGCAAAGGGTAGAAGTAGTGAGAAGGTTTATAAACATATCAAGGGCTAATGTTTGATATTATCAAACATACTTTCGGTGCCAAAGGATGGCTCAAAGCCTGGGCTATCTACCTTATGGCCTTCCCTTTCTATTTTTTTCCGGCAGGAAGTGCTCAGCCTTCTGATTTGTTCATAGCAGCGATTGTGGGGCTTTATCTCGTGATCAATGGCTTTAAAATGTACAAAGACAGCAGAGAAGTTTTTAATAAATTCCTGAGATTTTGTATCTACCTGACCATCATCAATTTCGCGGTATTCATTTTTCTGCTGGGCCAGCGAAACAGCGGCTTGGGCTGGTATATAATTAGTGCATTTTATTACTACAACCTTATTGTCATGGGGTTTGCACTGGCCCTCTACAGGCAGTATGGGCGGGCCTTCCTTTCTACTACTTTGTATGGCTGTATTATGGCAGCTGCCTTACAAATCGGCTTCTCCTTTGTTTTTTCTACCGACAATGAGGGAATAAGGGGGGCATTATTTTTTACTAACCCAAATCAGCTGGGGTATTATTCCTTGTGCGGTTTAGCCATTGTACTCGTATTGGAAACGATGCTGAAAATACCAAAACTCATTGTGTATAGCAGTTTCTTTCTATTTAGCTATTTGGCGGTAATCAGCGTGTCAAAAGCAGCTCTCGGAGCTTTGATCATTCTGTTTGGTGTTTACTTTATTGCCAATGGCATCATATCTATAAGAAATATACTCGTTCTCGTTGTGGTTGGTGGCATTGGGTATTTTGCACTTCTTAATTCTCAGGTTGGTAAAACTTTTCAAAGGAATCTTGAAGTACGTGAACTAAATGAGGCAGATCGTCCTGACGAGATTACAGAGTGGGAGTATAGGGGCTATGACAGGATCTCAAACCATCCCTATTTCCTGGTTTTGGGAGCCGGTGAAGGAGGTTATAATAGATTCGATACCTATATTGACAGGCACGAAATGCATTCTTCGATCGGGACAATCATTTTTTGTTACGGAATTCCAGGGACAGCTTTGTTCATTATGTTTGTATTGTCTTTAATAAGAAAACTTCCCTGGTATTATGTTATTTATGCACTCCCTTTGTTTGCGTATGGTCTGACCCATATGGGGCTTAGATTCACCATGTTTTGGATTGCCCTGGTCATGTTTCCTGTGATCAGGATGGAGATTAAAAAACAAAAAATTCGATTAAAGAAGAGAAGACTTGAAATTGCTCAGAATAACTACCGTCCCA
The DNA here is from genome assembly GCA_021404565.1 of Roseivirga sp. Lineage (GTDB taxonomy): Bacteria > Bacteroidota > Bacteroidia > Cytophagales > Cyclobacteriaceae > Roseivirga. The sequence goes on from JAAWWF010000031.1 coordinate 64,303, forward strand.
ATCTCGCTGAAATACCTTCTCAAAGGGCAGTTTAGGCACTTTACTTCTTTAGGCTACAAAGTTGTAGCTGTATCTGCTGATGGTGCGGAAATCGGAGAGTTCGTACAGGAGGAACAAGTGCCACACCGGGTTATTCCATTGACCAGAAAAATCACACCTTTACGTGATCTGTACTGCATTTTCAAACTCTACTCTTTAATAAAAAAGGAAAAAGCAACAATTGTGCATACCCACACACCCAAAGCAGGGCTTATTGGTATGATAGCAGCCTATCTGGCACGTGTGCCTATACGCATGCATACCGTTGCGGGATTACCATTAATGGAAATCACCGGGGTTAAGAAAAGGGTCTTGATTTGGGCGGAACGTATCACCTATCGTTTTGCCACCCGGGTATATCCTAACTCACATGCATTGAGAGCCTTTATCGAACAGAACATTTATGATAGCCAGGACAAAATTAAAGTCATTGCCAATGGAAGTAGTAATGGAATAGATACTGATTTCTTCAAGAGGACGCCCTACCTCGATGAGCAGGCAGCTGCTATTCGTAAGGGTAAGAACATCCCTGAAGGCGCTAAGGTTGCCGTGTTTATTGGAAGAATTACCGGAGATAAAGGAATGAATGAGCTAATGAAAGCCATGAAGAATGTGAAGGATGTGAAGCTTTTTTTGATAGGAGATTTTGAGCCTGACCTGGACCCGCTTAGTGATGAGGCAATGAGAGAAATGGATAGTAACCCTGAGATAATTTGGTTTGGTTTTCAGCCAGATGTTCGTCCCTACCTCCTGGCCGCTGATTTTCTCGTCTTTCCAAGTTACCGAGAGGGGTTTCCAAATGTGCCGTTGCAGGCTGGGGCCTTGGGTTTACCAGGCATATTAACAGATATTAATGGGTGCAACGAGATCGTAGAGCACGAAACCAATGGCTTACTCATCCCACCGAGAGATGCGAATGCGCTGGAAAAGGCCATTTTACGAATGATTGGCGAACCTGAGTTGTTTGCTTCTATGAAAAAAGAATCCAGGCGAATGGTTGAGGAACGATATGGTCGTGAAGTAGTTTGGAAGGCCCTTGAGGATGAATATTCACAACTAACGGAAAACCATGTATAAATCACTCGTTAAGCCGATCATGGATTTCCTGATAGCCTTAGTGATTTTGTTGGTTGCCAGCCCTGTGATTCTGGTTACTTTGATCAGTTTGTCCATTTTAAATAATGGTAAACCGTTCTTTTTCCAACAACGTCCCGGAAAAAATGAACGAATATTCAGAATCATTAAATTCAAGACAATGAATGACAAAGTGGATGCATCAGGTAACCTGCTCCCCGATTCTGAAAGACTCACCGGTTTTGGTAAAGTGGTAAGAAAGCTGTCAATTGACGAGTTACCTCAAATGATTAACGTGTTAAAGGGAGATATGTCTCTGGTAGGACCAAGGCCATTATTAGTGGAATACCTTGAGTATTATGATGATGTGCAGAAAAGGCGTCATAATGTGAAACCGGGAATTACAGGTTGGGCACAGGTAAATGGAAGAAATACACTTGACTGGCAATCGAAATTCCGTTTTGATGTATGGTATGTGGACAACATTTCTTTTTATCAAGACCTTAAAATACTATTTTTAACCTTCTGGAAGACAATCAAAAGGGACGGAATAAGCGCAGAGGGGCAGGCTACTATGACAAAATTTACAGGGAATTGAACCTGTGATATCTGATTAAAAACACAAAGTGAAAAAGATAGCTGTTTTTGGAAAAGGAGGGTTTGGACGAGAAGTCCAAATGCTAATAGAACAAATCAATAAGGAGACTCGGGAATGGGACTTTATTGGGTTCTATGACGATGACACCTCTGCTGAAAGTATTAATGGAGCCCCTTTTCTGGGCTCGCTGGATGATTTGAATGCTCTCGCTGAAGAGGTTTATTTAGTTTTTGCCATTGGCAATCCACTGGTTAAGAGAAACCTTATCGAAGCTATTACTAATTCAAATGTCAAATACCCGGTATTGGTTCATCCATCAGTAAATATTGGAAATAGGGAATGGGTAAAAATTGGAGAAGGAAGTGTTATTTGTGCGGGCTGTATCATCACTGTTAATATCAATATAGGCAAGCATGTAATTCTCAATCTCAGCTGCACTGTTGGCCATGATGTCAATATCGGAGATTACTCTGCTTTCATGCCCTCGATTAACATCTCTGGAGAGGTCGATATTGAACCGGGAGTGTTTGTGGGTACAGGGACCAAAATCATCAATCAATTGAAGATAGGCGAGAATACGACTGTCGGAGCCGGGGCAGTAGTTACTAAAAGCCTACCGGCCAATGCTGTGTGTGTTGGTATGCCTGCAAAACCAATTAAATTCAAAGACTCATCTCCCAATTAATGAACCCCAAAATATATTTGTCATCTCCTCATATGGGAGGACAGGAATCTGAATTTGTTTCAGAGGCCTTCAACAACAATTGGATAGCTCCATTAGGTCCGAATGTAGACGGTTTTGAAAAAGACCTGCAGGTTTATTCTGGTGTAGCTCATGCCGCAGCCCTATCCAGTGGTACGGCTGCCATTCATTTGGCTCTTATCATATTAGGAGTAAACAGAGGAGATGAGGTACTTGTTTCAAGTTTTACTTTTTCAGGTTCTATCAATCCAATAGTTTATCAAGGAGCTATACCAGTAATGGTAGATAGTGAAAACGACACCTGGAATATCGATCCGGAACTCCTGGAAGAGGCCATTCTGGATAGAATATCAAAAACAGGAAAGCTTCCCAAAGCATTGATCCTGGTTCATCTTTACGGCATGCCTGCTAAGCTCAACGAGATTATTGCTGTTTGCAAAAAATACGAGGTACCAATAATTGAAGATGCTGCTGAGGCATTGGGGAGTTCATATAATGGTAAAAAACTGGGCAGTTTTGGAGACTTAAGCATATACTCCTTCAACGGCAATAAAATAATCACCACCTCAGGCGGTGGTGCACTGCTCTCAAATAATGAGGTATGGGTAACAAAATCGAGATTTTTGGCGACTCAGGCCAGAGACTCGGCCCCACATTATCAGCATAGCGAAATAGGTTATAATTATCGCATGTCTAATATTGTTGCGGGAATTGGTCGTGGGCAAATGTTGGTATTGGACGAATGGGTTTCCAAAAGGAGGGCTATCAATAAATGGTATCACAAGAAATTAGCGAAGGTGGATGGTCTCAGTTTTCTCACAGAACCTGACAACCGTTATTTTTCTAATTTTTGGCTTACTACCATAGAGGTAGACCCCAATACCTGTTCGGCTGACAGAGAAACTATAAGGTTGGCGCTGCAGAAGGCAAATATTGAATCAAGACCGCTTTGGAAACCCATGCATCTGCAACCGGTCTTTAGTAAATATCCCAGCTATGTGTCAGGAGTCGCACAGCGCTTGTTTGAACAAGGGCTGTGTTTACCCTCCGGTTCAAACATGACAGATGAGGAGCGTTCGCACATCCAGGATGTGTTAAGTGATGTTTTTTCTTAAATTTGACACAGGTTAATCTGAGATGATAAAGCATATTAAAACCCTGAATATCCTTCCTCGATGGATCATTGTGATTATCGATCTGGTAACATTTGCTATAGCGGCTCTTGTGGGGTATATGCTAAGACTCAACTTTGACATAGAGGCCCTTTATGAATATAACTTCCTTAGAGGAGTCCTGATTTTCATGATGGCCGGCCTTATCGGGTCGTTGGTAACCAGGAGTTTTGCCGGTATCATTCGATACACTGGTTTACAGGATACCTTACGCGTTCTATATGCAAACTTGTTTACGTTGGGGGTAGTCTTCTCTATTAATTACTTATCAGAAAACTCAGTTCCTTATTCCGTAGCGGTCATTGCCTTTTTTGTATCACTTGTCGCTTTGGTGAGCTATAGGTTACTCGTCAAAGAGTTGTTTTCTTATTATCGCACTGTATCGCAATCTCAAAAGAAAGTGCTGATTTTCGGTGCTGGCAGGCATGGCATTACCACGAAACAAGTGTTGGAAAATGATGTTTCGTCTAACGTAAAAATCATAGGTTTTTTAGAAGATAATACCCGAAAGATCAACAATGTCATTTCAGGTATCCGTATCTACTCAGCAAGACAGGATTTTGAGAAACTGGCAATTAAACATAATCCTCAGGAACTTATTCTTGCCGCTAACAATATTCCGGTAAATCGAAAGAACGAATTGGTAGATCAGTGCCTGGAGTTTGGTATTAAGATAAGTACAGTCCCTTCCGCTGATCAATGGATCGGGGGAGAATTCAGCGCCAACCAGATTCAGGAGATCAAGATAGAAGATCTGCTTGGGCGTAATGTGATTGATATCCAGAACAAATATGTAAGTAAAGAACTTACCGGCAAAAGTATTTTGATTACTGGAGCTGCCGGCAGTATCGGCAGTGAACTTGTCAGGCAGTTAATTATGTACAATCCGAGCAGGATTGTTTTACTTGATCAATCCGAAACAGGCCTTTTTGAAATAGAAAATGAAATCAGGGCGCTTAAAAATGTCGGAGAAAAACTGGTCTGCTTTGTTGCAGACATCTCGAATAAAGAGCGCCTCAAAATGGCCTTTGACTTTTACAAACCTTCATATGTATTTCATGCCGCAGCATATAAGCACGTTCCCATGATGGAGGCCAATCCTTGGGAAGCGGTGGGGTGCAATGTATTGGGTACCCGAAACCTGTCTGATTTGTCAGTGGAATATGAGGTAGAGAAGTTTGTGATGATTTCTACGGATAAGGCAGTAAACCCTACCAATGTAATGGGGGCTACCAAACGGGCTGCTGAGATATATGTACAATCCCTGAATAATTTCCTGAGAGGCCTTGAAACGGTGAGTACTAAGTTTGTTACTACACGGTTTGGTAACGTACTCGGTAGCAATGGATCGGTTATTCCAATTTTTCAAAACCAAATTCAGAATGGGGGGCCAATTACTGTAACTCATCCTGACATTACCAGGTACTTTATGACCATTCCTGAGGCATGCAACCTGGTTTTGGATGCAGGTGTAATGGGGGATGGGGGAGAAATCTTTGTTTTCGATATGGGGGAATCTGTTAAGATTCTCGATTTGGCTAAAAGAATGATTCAACTCTCTGGTTTGCAGGAAGGCGTAGACATTGATGTTGTTTTTTCCGGACTAAGGCCGGGGGAAAAACTCTATGAAGAATTGTTGGACGATAAGGAAAATACTTTGGCTACTCATCATCCCAAAATCATGATTTCACAAGTGCGCGAGATGGAATTTGACAAAGTCAGAGACCTGTGCTCGGAGCTTGAGAAGTCTTTGAATGATATGGATGATTTTTCGGTGGTAGCTGTCCTAAAGAAACTGGTGAGCGAGTATAAAAGCCGAGAGTCGAAATTTCAGGCATTGGATGTAAGCTAGTCTTGTCTTGCTTGCTCTCCTAAGTAAGTTCCATTGGGAAACTTGTTTATTAGCCAAATTTGGCTATTCTTCATTAATTATATTGTTAATTGTCTCCACTGACTTCCTATTCACTTTTGGCTAAATGAGCCTGCAGATTATGAAGTATACCAGATAGGATTACATATTATATTCTACTGCTCCCCGTATATCTTCTAATGTCTGATAGAGGTTCTGTGTTGTTAAGTAAGGCACACTTGGGCCCTACCTACAAAAACAGATTATCTTCTCAGGGAATCCGATAAAATTAAGAATAGTCTGACGTCCCTTCTGATTAACGGAACTTTGGTTTTCTTCTAGATGGCTGGAACAACTGCTTAAGGAAATTGTCAGGAAGGTAAAGCTCTAGGCGAATCTGGAAGATATAATAGGCATCGTTCTTTTCTGGATTACCTCTGTCATCCCCGGGCATTCGAGTCTCATAGCCTGCTTCAGCAGATCTGTCAAAGAGACGCAGAGCATCTTCTAAACTTCCAGTTCTTCCAGCATCGGTCAATTCCTGAATGCTAGGAAATTCGGTACTTACATCATCCAGATAGTCAGTGAAGGTAAATCTCCTGGCTGCTTCAAACAGTATGTCCACATATTGAGTAGCCTTGAGGCGAACACCAATTCCGAGGGGAACTACCAATGCCTTAGAACCATAACCAAGACCTGATAGGGCTTCTGTATTAAGTTTTCTTAGGTTGATCAAATCACCAGTGTCGGGATGTTCCCCTTTTGGGTTGTTTGTAGTAAAACCAATACCCAATAAAAGGTATGGATTTAAGACAGGGCGTCTGGTGTAACTACCGTTAACTGGAATAAGGTTGAATGTAAAGAAAAGGGAAGCTTCTATATTACGGGCCTGAAAACTTAGATTTCTTACAAAGCGCGTATCTCTCTGTCCTTCACGTGGTCCTCCTCTTTGCCCTGGATCTTTGCCAGCTAAAAAACCATTATCAGCATCGTCTCCCCCTATACCATACCAGTTGAGGTCAAGCCTCATACTGATCTGCGATCCGAATTTTTTTCTTAGGCCTATCCCGAGGTTAGAACCTACTGCAGAACCAAGTCCGTCATAAACTACATCATGTAAGTCTCCGTGATAGCTGGAAACACCCAGACCGAAGGAAAACATCCAGGACCGATCCCTTCTTCTCGAATAGAAACTTTGCGCATCAGCAAAGTCTGCAAAGAGCATAACGAATACAATTGTAAAAACTAATTTTTTCATCACAGGATATAATCGGATGTCTACCGCTTTAGCAAAAATAACAAGTTGACAGTGATTCTACAAAAATTTGGGTAGGCGAGGATGTATAAATGTAATCAATTTTGTGTTAAAAAGGAAAAACTCTCTTCTGCTTAGCAAAAGAGAGTTTTTTATTGCGCACCCGGAAGGATTCGAACCCTCAACCCCCAGAGCCGAAATCTGGTATTCTATCCAGTTGAACTACGGGTGCCTTACTGACTAAAGTAACTCTTGTACCTTAGCTGCAGCATCTTTAAGTAAGATAGCAGAATGTACTGCTAAACCACTTTCATCAATGATTTTGGCGCCTTCGCTTGCATTAGTACCCTGCAACCTTACGATGATCGGAATATCAATATTGCCAATTTTTTTGTAAGCTTCCACGACACCTTGCGCTACTCTGTCGCAGCGAACAATACCACCAAAAATGTTGATCAATATTGCCTTAACATTGGGGTCTTTCAAGATAATTCTGAAACCTGCTTCAACGGTCTCTGCGTTGGCAGTTCCTCCGACATCAAGAAAGTTGGCTGGTTCTCCACCTGATAGCTTAATGATATCCATAGTAGCCATGGCCAGACCGGCACCATTAACCATACAGCCTACATTTCCATCCAGTTTTACATAACTGAGTCCATATTTACCTGCTTCAACCTCAGCGGGGTCTTCTTCGCTGATATCACGTAACTCCAACAAGTCAGGGTGGCGCATCAAGGCGTTGTCATCAAGGTTAACCTTCGCATCTACCGCCAGTATTTTGTTATCGGAGGTCTTCAATACAGGGTTTATCTCAAACATTGAGGAGTCTGAACTCACATAGGCACTGTAAAGTGAATAAATGAATTTCACCATTTCCTTGAAGGCTTTGCCCTCCAGACCCAATTTGAAAGCAACCTTACGTGCCTGAAAACCCTGAAGACCTACACGAGGATCAATCCACTCTTTAATAATTTTCTCAGGAGTATTTTCAGCTACTTCCTCAATGTCCATACCACCTTCCGTAGAAGCCATTATGACATTGCAGCCTTTGGCACGGTCGAGTAAAATGGAAATATAGAATTCTTTCACCTCAGACTCACCCGGATAATAAACATCCTGTGCTATGAGCACTTTGTTTACGGTTTTCCCTTCCGGACCGGTTTGATGAGTTACCAGAGTCCCTCCAAGAATGGCACCCGCTTTCTCAGGCACTTCCTCCAGACTTTTAGCAAGTACCACACCGTTTGATCCGGTCTGCTGTACTTTTCCCTTACCACGACCGCCTGCGTGGATTTGGGCTTTTACCACGTACCAGCTGGTGCCGGTAGAAGCATTCAAAGACTTGGCTGCTTCAAGAGCACCTTCGGCAGTGTCTGCCACCATGCCCTCTTGTATTTTTACTCCGTGTTTTTTGAGCAATTCTTTTGCCTGGTATTCGTGTATGTTCATTGCCGAAAATTTTGGCACGAAAGTAACCCATTGGGCTTATAATAACAAACAAATTTGGGGGAACAAATCGTGCTGGTCGATTGGTACGTTATAAATCTGTATGTTTGGATTTTGAAGGAAAAATGGAGTTGTTAAAAGCTACGGGGGTACAAAAGGCCTATGGGGCCCTAAGGGTATTGAAAGGAATAGATCTGACTGTGGACAAAGGTCAGATACTGTCGGTTGTTGGTGCCTCAGGAGCGGGTAAAAGCACCTTGCTGCATATACTGGGTACTCTGGACTCGCCCGATTCAGGTGAGTTAGTTATTAAAGGTAAAAGCACTTCGCGGCTTAATTCAAATGAACTGGCAAGGTTCAGAAACGAATCGATAGGTTTCGTATTCCAGTTTCACAATTTACTTCCTGAATTTACTGCACTGGAGAACGTAATGATACCAGCCTTCCTGGGTCAGAGGAACGACAAGGTGGTAGAAAAAGAAGCCAGGGCTCTTCTTGACCGGTTGGGGGTTGGGAATCGATCAGAACACAAACCTTCAGAGATGTCTGGAGGAGAGCAGCAAAGAGTGGCGGTGGCCAGATCACTCACTTCACTCATTAACAAACCCGCCATTATTTTTGCCGATGGGCCTAGCGGTAACCTTGATTCCAAAAATGCCCAGGAACTGCACGGCCTTTTTTTTGATTTGCGTAGCGAACTGGACCAGACATTCGTAATTGTTACGCACAATGCATCATTAGCCGATATGGCTGATAGAAAAATTGAAATTGCTGACGGGAGAATTATCTAGTCTTCTTAGTCACTTTACAGCGAATAGAGGACTTACCATACAGTGATTTGGGTAGATAAAAACCAAGCCTGAAGCCAACTCTGATATAAGAATCGTTGCCTCCGTCACCTCTTGGGTCTCCTGCAGGTGCAGGGTCAAGCCCCAATTCTACTCTCCTGTCAGATAACAGAGCAGCCGGACTGGTTGGGTCTCCAAAAGAGGAGGGGTCACGGTAATTGCCACTAACATCATCCAGATATCCGGTGAGCGCTAGTGTATATTGCATTTCCAACTGTAAGTCCACATTGCGGTTGATAAAGATATTCACTCCAAAACCTACAGGAATCACCATCGCTAAACTTCCATAATCTACTCCTTCTGTTCTCAAAGGCCTCAGTTCATACTCTTCCCCATTAAGCTCCGCTTTTGGTTTATTAGAAGTAACACCTATCCCTAAGTGAAAATATGGGTTTGCAAATGCCCGATCTTTATATCCTGATGGTGGATGCCTAAAGGCGAAATACAATGCCTGGGCCGTAAACTCAAAATTGGTGGCTTTGAATGATAGATTTCGCTCTCTTCTTGGCCTCAGTGCCGAAAGAGCATCATCTGCCTTGATTGAATAGATAGAAAGAGAACCTCTTAGGGCTATGTTGTCTTTGAAAAGATGTTCATAGGCCAGGGAGGCGCTGAGTCCTGTCTGGAGTTTTGTGTCAGTAGTTCTCCTAAGCTCACCTGTGTAAGCATTCAAACCGAGTCCAAAAGTTACTTTTGAAATTCTGTCAAAATCGCCAGTAGTGGTATAGTGCTGTGCCTGAGCTAAGGCGCTGATACAAAGAGCGGTAAGTAGTAATAATGACTTTTTAATCATTCATATATGAGTTGGATGCCCAAAATGCTAAAGATATAAGGGAAACGCAAAAAAATGCTAGTTATTAGCATCTTTTGATTTTTTGATCATTTGTTCAATATGACTCCGCGCTGCAAACATGTCCTGATAGGCCGCTATAATCTGATGTTTTTCGTCCAGAAGGTAGGTGATACGCTTTGGAATCCGTAGGACAGGGATAAATGCATCATAAGCTTTACACACTTTGCCGGTTGGATCGGAAAGCAATTCGAAGGGTAGATTGTGTGCTTTTTTAAACTTAATATGACTCTCTATCGAGTCACGACTGATACCGAAAATTGGAATATTTAAATTCCTGAATTCTGAAAATGCATCTCTGAAGCTGCAGGCCTCTTCGGTACAACCAGGGGTGAAGTTTTTCGGATAGAAATAAATAATGCAAGATGTTCCCTGCATGTCGTCTTCAAGTGAAAACTCATTGCCTGAGGTGCTTTTTAGCCTGATATCGGGTGCTTTTATGCCTGTTTTGAGTGCCATAGAGGCTTTTTGTTTCTTAATGTAATATTACCGCACTATGCTTCCTTATTGATAAGGAAAATTTCAACTTCGCGCATGCTTAGTCGTGGAGTACAATACATGCTGTTGGCCACTTTTGTTTTCGCTATTATGAATGTGGCGGTTAAGTGGGTAGATCACATCCCGGCTATTGAAGTGATTTTCTTCAGGTCAATCGTCTCGCTGATTATGTCAGGAGTGGTGCTGAGATCGCAAAAGGTACCGCTTTTCGGTAACAACAAGAAAGTGCTGATTATGAGAGGGGTCGCTGGTTCGTTGGGACTGATACTCTTTTTTACTACCATACAGCGTATTCCGCTCGCGAGTGCTGTGACCCTTATGTTTCTGTCCCCCATCTTTACAGCAATATTGGGTATTTGGATCGTCAAAGAGTCTGTTCGCTGGCTTCAATGGGTTTTCTTCGCAATTTCTTTTGGAGGTATTATGGTCATACAGGGTTTTGACGAGCGGATTTCTCCTATAATGGCCTTGATTGGCGTGGGGGCTGCCTTCTTCTCCGGTGTGGCCTACAACATGATTCGTAAACTAAAAACGAGTGAACATCCACTGGTGATTGTTTTCTATTTCCCCCTTGTTACATTGCCTGTTACAATCATTTATTTACTTTTTGATTGGGTAACCCCTAGGGGGTCAGACTGGTTGATTCTGATGCTGGTGGGAGTTTTGACACAAATTGCTCAATACTTTATGACCAAGGCCTATCAATCCGAAGAACTGGCTAAAGTGGCGAATATTCAATTTATTGGTATTCTATATGCCCTGGGCTTTGGTTGGGTACTTTTTGATGAAAGCTTCGACTTTATGACTTATCTTGGTATGACGATGGTTCTGGTGGGAGTAATACTTAATGTAGCATACAAGCAGGGCGTTTTGAAAAAGAAGAACTGATATGAAACTGTTTCAGGTAGACTCATTTACTAAAGATTTTTTTAAAGGGAATCCCGCTGCTGTGTGTATCGTTGAGGACGACCTTGACGAAGTGCTGATGCAAAAGATAGCACTTGAAATGAATTTGTCAGAAACGGCTTTTGTTAAGGTTTATAAGAAACATTGTAATCTAAGATGGTTCACTCCGGCTTCGGAAGTACCGCTCTGTGGGCATGCCACGCTGGCCACAGCGCATATTTTATGGTCACATGGTTATTGGTCAAAAGATAAGCAGATAGAGTTCAGCACATTAAGTGGTACACTTTTTACCAGGCTGGAAGAAGAGAAAATCGTGATGGACTTTCCAGGTGCCCGTCCTGTGGTACTTGCAGATTTTGACAAAACTGAACTGGAAGACGAACTCGGAGGTCTGGTAAACGAGGTATTGACTGTACCGAACGAGCTCATCGTAATTATGTCTGATGAGATGGATTTGCGTAATAGCGACCCGGATGATGGTTTTATAACCAGGCAGGCAAAAAACGGAGTAATAGTTTCGGCCAGATCTGAGAGGGGAAGCTACGATTTTGTTTCGCGATATTTTGCTCCTAACCTGGGGATCAAGGAAGACCCGGTTACTGGCTTTATGCATACAATTCTTACGCCTTATTGGAGTCAACATCTGGGGAAAGAAAACTTCAGGGCCTACCAGGCTTCCGCAAGAGGAGGAGAAATGGAGACTGAACTCAGGGGAGACAGGGTGCTGTTGAAAGGGCATGCTGTAGAAGTGTTCGAGACCGAATTAAAGCTGTGACGAGTTTCAACGATCGCGCAGTACTTTACCTGAGCCGGCACAGGCATCGCAGCTTTCGCGGCCCCGTAGTGCAACCCAATAACCTTTACCCTCACATTTACCACATTTCTTGTAGTCCGATGCGGGAAAGAGCTTTCTGACTAAAAAGTACACTACTACGAGTAGAGCAATAAAAAATAGCATCCTGATATATGCCATTACTGGTTTTTATACATTATGAAGGCAGTATTGGCTGGTATAGTCAGCACTGGAGAGCTAATACTGCGAATACCATCTTCTTTAATTCTCATGCCATCACATACCAATTGCCAGTTTGCTTTAGGAATGCTAATCGTTTTATTCAGTGCGTTGCCATTCAGAATAACCATGATTTCTTTCCATGAATCTCCATTGGCATGATCCTTTAACTGGTAAAGAATAAGGTTTTCATCCTTTGTTTCAATGAATTCCAAATGCTTTTGAATCATTTCGGCTGTAGGCATTCTAAAGGCAGGATGGTTTTTACGAAGTGTAATCAGCCCCTGATAATAGTCAAAGAGCGGTTTATACTGTGTCTTTCTGTTCCAGTCTATCCAGTTGATTTCATCAGGAGACTCAAAGCTGTTTTCCACACCATCTTTGGTGCGCAATATTTCCATACCCGCATGGACAAAAGGTACCCCTTGTGAGGTTAAAACAATGGTTTCGGCCAGCTTGTGCATTTTAATCAACTCCTCTTCTGAAGTATCAGGCATAGAAATCCGCAGTTTATCAAAAAGGGTATGATTATCGTGACACGAGACATAGTTAATGGTTTGAGATGGCTTTGGAGACCATGGAGACTTTGAATAATTCACCTTACTATAATCTACCTGAGAGTGTTTTGTAGAGGCCACAATTCCAGACTTGATGCTCTCCTTCATCCCTGGTTTTTGGCTTACAAAGCCTCGATCTTCATGCTCAAAAACACTTCCTTTCAGCCCATCCCGTATGTCATCGCTAAATGCAGCTACCTCCACCAGTTGGCTGGTATTGGCCTTTAAGGCCTGGTCTTCTACAGGCAAGGGACTCGGGCCTGCTGTCCAGCCTTCCCCATAAATAAAGATTGTCGGATCTATGGCTCTCAGCTCAGCACTTATGAGGTTCATGGTTTCAATGTCGTGAATGCCCATGAGGTCAAACCGAAAACCATCCAGGTGATACTCTTCAACCCAGTACTTGACAGATTCTACCATGAATTTGCGCATCATGGCCCTTTCTGAGGCGGTTTCATTACCACAAGCCGAGGCGTCAGAAAAACCACCATCAGCATTTTGCCTGTAGTAATAAGTGGGAACCAACTGGTTGAAATTGGAATCTTCACTTTGGCCCGTATGGTTATAGACCACATCTAGAATTACTCTTAAACCATTTTCATGCAGGGTTTTTACCATTTCCTTGAACTCGCGTATGCGCACATTACCATCAAAGGGATCAGTAGAAAAACTGCCCTCCGGCACATTGTAGTTCAAAGGGTCATAGCCCCAATTATACTGTGGTTCATTGAGCCGACTCTCGTCTATTGAACGGTGATCGAAAGAGGGAAGGAGATGTACATGGGTTACCCCCAGTTCTTTGATATGATCCAGGCCCGTGGAGAGTCCTGCCGGGTTGGTTGTGCCGGACTCTGTAAGGCCAATGAACTTGCCCTTGTTCTCAACACCAGCGCTTTTATGTATAGTAAGGTCTCGGACCTGAAGCTCATATAAAATGATGTCATTATACGAAGAAAGGAGAGGTCTTTGATCTTCAGCCCAGCCCTCAGGATCGGTGACTTTCAGATCTATAACCATGGCTCGATGCCCGTTTACTCCCGCTGCTTTTGCATAGGGGTCTGGTTTTTCCTGTCTCCACTCACCGTCTTGTTTTACCTGAAAGGTATAGTACTCGTTCTTATGATTACCTTCTAGCTGTTGAATCCATGTGCCTTGTTTGTCCCGGGACATGGTATAGGTCTTGATCAGGTTATCCCCATCGCCCGCGGAGTAAATATGTAACTGCACTGCTGAAGCAGCTGGCGACCACAAGCGAAAGTCTGTTTGTCCTTGGGTATATTGAACCCCAAGGTCAGCACCATCGTAGACGGGATACTCCTCAATTGAGCTGTAAGTGGGCATAGTTTCGCAAGAATTGATCAATAGACACAAGGCAATGATTTGAAGTAGTTGTGGAATATGCCTCACTTCAATATAGTTTAGTGACCGCCAGAGGGTGCAGGCTTAGCATCGGACTTTTTGCTTTCTCTTACAAAAAGCCAGAAAACTGCCGAGATGGCCAATGCCAGTCCACAGATGTAGAAGAGTAAATTATCCTGGGCAGAGTCTTTCAGCATCTTGCCTATGCCAAGACTCGACATAAGCTGTGGTAACACAACAGAGAGGTTGAAAATACCCATATACAGTCCCATTTTGGTTTGGTCCACCCTTTCAGACATGATAGCGAAGGGCAGTGAAATGGTAGCTGCCCAGCCTATTCCCACAACACTGATAAGCACGTAAATCATTATTTCAGAGGTGCCAAATTGAGCCAGACCAAAATAGCCTAACGCGGCTATAAATATGCAAATCATATGGGTCTTCACTCTACCAATTTTATTGGCAATTGGAGCTAAAACCAATGTTGGTAAGAAAGCAGCAACCAGATTCATAAACAGGAATGAAAGCGCTACGATATTGCCAGTGGCATCATCAACAGAAATGTTGCTTAAATCCTTGCCTGTCAGAGCTGTAGAAAAGGAGTTGGCAATTACTCCATCCTTTAATGTAGGCATGACCACATCGCCTATATAGGAAGTGAAATAGACAAACATACTTTGTATGCCAAGCCAGGTAAATGCATGTGCCAGGAGTATTTTTTGAAACTCAAGAGCATTCTTTTCTTTGGGTAGGCTTTTGAGAAGTACCCAGCCACCACCTAAAAAGGTGAGAGCCAGGCCAATGTATACCATAATGTTTTGAATGTGATCTAATGACTCTCCCAAAAACAGCTTGTTCACAATGCCGAAAAGGCCAAATAGCAAAAAGCCCATAAGAGGGAATATGGTCTTAAGAGATTCTTTAAGACTGACAGATTCCTGCTCCCGAAGTTCTTCTTTTAAGGACCTGGGTTCGGTGATGAAAAATGTCGGTAAAACTGAGAAGAGCAAAACCAAAACCACTCCGATATTAATCAGTACATAGTTGTCCCAGATAACTGTGACAAGGTAGGCTGCTACTCCAAAAGTACCGGAAACTGTCTGCATCCAGGTATATCCCCCTGTTCTGATTTTTCCTTCGGGGGTTACATCCGCGATAATAGATCTTGTCGGGTTAAAGCTTACATTAATGGCTAGGTCCAGCATTAAGGCCACACACACTGCCACCGTAAGAATACCACTGAATCCAAGGGAGTTACTAATAATGCCAATATTCGGGAGTGCGAGTAGCATCAGAGCAGCAATTGTGCCTCCTATGAGTATATACGGACGTCTTCTCCCTCCCCAGAACCAAAACTTATCACTTACAAATCCTATGATCACCTGACCAAAAATACCGGCTATTGGTCCAGCTGCCCATACAATACCAATGTCTTCAACGTCAAGTTGATACTTTGTTCTGAGTATCCAGCTCAATGCCGCAATCTGTACCGAAAGGGCAAAGCCCATGGCCGTAGCAGGTAAGCTGAGTACTGCAAAAAATGAGGGAGAGAGTTTCTTCTGGAAAGGCCGCATGAGGGGTTTGTACTTTTGTATATCAAAGAAAGATAAGCAGACCTATGCAGAATAAGAAGCAGTGCTTTATGCGAACGTTTGCACAAGGGACGCACTATGCGATCAGGTTAGTGATGAGCAATGGGAGTATAAGCTTGGTCGGTCTTATACATACGTAAAATGCCGCGAATTGCTCCGCGACATTCTATCAGGAAGGATGAACGAAATTATCTTACATTGAAACCGGTCTGGCCAATTTCGTAGGTATCCGAAAGGATGATGATCTTGTAATCTCCTTTATCGAAAGTTGAACCCTTGTCGTACACGAAACTCAATTCCTGTTTGGTGTTATCAAATAGTATCTCTTGCATGGCGGTATAGAATTGCTCTTTGCCATCTACTTTGAAGGAGCCTGAACCTCTGGCCACATCAAAAACCACATTGCCCGCAGGGTCCACAAGCTGAATCATAATCTGATGCCCGGCCACAGGGGCTACATCATTATCTGCCAGGTTAAAGGTTACCTTGATTTTTTGAGATTGACGTGCCCTGAACCCCCCTTCATTTTCTTTGCCTCGCTTATTAACATTATAAAACTTTACGTTTTCAGCCCTTAGCTTGGCTGCCAGAGAAATCTTCTGTTCAAGTTTTCGTTGTTCTTCCTCTGCCGCCCTGATGGTGGCACTTAATTCGTTTTTATCCTCTTTCAGTCCGGTGTTTTCTACCAAGAGATCTTCATTGAGTTTTCGAAGCTCCGCGATCTGTTCATCTTTGGCTACCAGCAATTCCTGATATCCGGTAACTTTTTTATCCAGTCTTTGAATCAGTGCCTTATTTGCCCTTCTTGTTCTCTGAAGCTGGTCACGCTGATCAGTGATTGAGTCTTTCAGAGTTACCAGAGAATCTATATCTCCGCCCAACTCCGCAATTTCCAGAATTTTGGTGCTTAGCTCTGAACCAATGCTGTCGAGCTGACCAGTGAGCCTTTCTTTTGTCAGGTCATACTCGGCCTGTAGCGCCTGTCTGTCCTGATTGTCTGTATAAATTTTGTATCCTGCTCCTGCTACTATAATCACAATGGCGATGATGAGAATGATCCTGATCTGATCTCTCTTTCCCGACTTGTTTTGTGCATTTTCACTCATCCGACTAAACCCTTAGTTTAATACCACCTATTTAACGTCAAAAGGGGTAATTATTGGGCGAAGTACTAAAAAGTTTTTTAAATATGCCAATCTGTTTACATAGGCATTGAAGCATGGATTTATTGAATGAGGATTACTGGTCGGGAAGGTACCAGAATGGACAAATCGGATGGGATATAGGCTATGTCTCAACCCCTTTGAAGGCCTATATAGATCAGCTCGAAGATAAGTCAGTTAAAATCCTGATTCCCGGTGCGGGAAACAGCTACGAAGCTGAATATTTGCATGAGCGGGGTTTTACAGAGGTCTTTGTGATGGACCTTTCCCTGGCTCCTTTGAAAAACCTGAAGAGTCGAGTACCTGATTTTCCGGAAAAGCATTTGCTTTGTCAGGATTTCTTTGACCACGATGAACAATACGATCTCATTTTGGAGCAGACTTTTTTTTGTGCCCTGAATCCAGATCTTAGGTCGGCCTATGTATCCAAAGCAAATCAGCTGCTAAAACCAACAGGAAAGATTGCCGGGCTGTTATTTAATATCCCATTATTTGAAGACCATCCTCCCTTTGGTGGTCATAAGAACGAATACGAAGCCCTTTTTAGTGAATTTTTTAATATTGAAATTATGGAAACAGCCCACAATTCCATACCACCACGTGCAGGAAATGAATTGTTTATAAAACTGCTCAAGCTCAGCGTTTGAAGCTCAACACGTAATGCTCTTTTTTTATTTCACGATCAAAAAAGAGCAAACCTCCTTCGAAGAGATCAACAGAAAGGCTGACTCCAGGATGTTTGATAAGTTCTTTCCAGGCTTTGTTCATCTCTTTTGACCAATGAATATCGTCAATGACTACAATGCTCTGATGATGCAGTTTAGGAAGGATGCTTTCAAAGTAACGCAGTGTTGGTTCGTAGCAGTGATTGGCATCCAGGTAGGCCAGGTCTATCTGTTTTGCTTTTGCCAACGCAAGACCAAGCGTATCGTCTATATTACCTTCTATTATATGAATGTTTGAGGCGCCAAACTCGTCAAAATGGTGCTTTGCCCGCTCAGCTATGGCAGGGCTACCTTCCAGTGTGTAAATGGTTCCGTAGGGGCAGGCCTGCTGCATATATAAGGTGTTGAGTCCAAGGGAAGTGCCCAATTCCAGTATGGTGCTGAATTGCTGCTGAGTGATAATACGGTTCAAAAGCCTCGAAAAGGAGGGAGGGGTACTGGCGTGCCTGACAATATCGGCCACCTTTCTGTTTTTGCCATTGTCAATGCGTGAACCTGCCCCAAGTTCAACGACTTGCAGTTTGTTTGAGTCAGACAACAGGGTTTTTCTCAGGTCCTCTAATTGTTCAAACCCTGCCTTATCATCAGGTTTAATTACCTCGGTATAAAAGCGATACAGAAAAGGTGAGTGGAGTGAATGTTCATTGACTTTATAAAGCCAATATTGTATAAACTGAAAAACAGGGAACAATTGCCTCAATTGAGAAGGTAAGGGACAATCATGGTGAATTCGGGGATGATCACCTCGAATTGCGAACCGTCCACTACTTTTTCCATCAGATAAGTGCCATGCATTTTACCAAGTCCGGAACGGAGGTTGCATCCTGATACATATTGGTGAATCTGTCCCGGTTCCAGAATGGGCTGTTGACCTACTACTCCTTCACCTTCCACTTCTCTGATTGTATTATTGGCATCATGAATGAACCAATGCCTGCGGTGCAGTTTTACGGTGTAGTCGCTGCGATTTTCGATAGTGATGCGATAAGTGAAGACATAGTGGAGCTGAGTCGGACTGGAATACTCCGGTTGATAGTTGGTCTCTACGCTCACCTGAACGCCTTCTGTGATGGCCTTAACAATCATTTTATCATTCACTTCTAAGATTTAAAGTTATCAATTAGTTTTAGAAATGCTAACCCAACTCTTGAAAATTCAATGGACGTAAAAATTGCTGAAAGCTGGAAAAATGAACTAAAAAATGAGTTCGAAAAAGAATATTTTGAAAGGCTGACTTCATTTGTAAAGACTGAATACAAAACTCAGACGATCTATCCTCCCGGGAAGGAAATATTTCGCGCCTTTGACAAATGCGATTTCGACCAGGTAAAGGTGGTTATTCTGGGCCAGGACCCTTATCATGGACCGGGTCAGGCAAATGGACTTTGTTTTTCAGTACGAGAGGGGGTACCCTTTCCACCATCTTTGGTCAATATCTTTAAGGAGGTTAAGGGAGATTTGGGGAGTGAGATTCCTCCACAGGGATCGCTGGACCGTTGGGCTGAGCAGGGTGTTCTTTTACTCAACGCTACACTTACTGTAAGGGCACATCAGGCGGGCTCACATCAGAAAAAGGGATGGGAGCAGTTTACCGATGCTGTGATACACCGGCTTGCGGCTCAAAGAACGGGCATTGTTTATTTGCTCTGGGGAAGCTATGCACAGAAAAAGGCTGCTTTTCTGGATACCAGCCAAAATCTTGTGTTAAAATCACCTCACCCTTCTCCACTTTCAGCACACAGAGGGTTCTTTGGCAACGGACATTTTTCTAAGGCAAACAAGTACCTGACGGATCAGGGAAAGGAGCCAATAAACTGGTGAGTCCAATTTTGAATCCCGGTAAAAGCAGTGTCTCATTTTGTGTCTTTCATGCGACTCTTGCGTTTTTTCTTCAGATTTTCGTTCTTTTTTTCAAGCTAAATCGATTGATGCGCGAAAATAGGACTGATTTTGGTCGCTATGTGTGTGCGTTTTTTCAGAGATATACTTAAGTTTGTGACATAAGTATATCTTAGAAGAAACTACTTCAAAAAGGGATTGACTTAAAATATTATAAAACTAAACTACACAACCGAATGAGAAAATTTTATTTGCTGGCAGTCATGCTGGCATTTGCAGTGACTGTCGTTGCTCAGACTGAGGATGAGTTTGAGTTCCTTGACCGTTCTGATGAGATAGAGGAGGTAGAGGTGCCTTCTTATGAGAAGAAACATTATCTGGGAGCGGAATTCACCAAAATGTTCTTTGCCTTGAAAGAGCAGTATGTGTATATCCCGGAACAAACATCCATTAACAGAGACCCATCACCCACCACTGAAAAGCCTGCCATCTATAACTCTGTTAAGAAACTGGACAGACACTATAAGAAGATGCTGAAGAAGGGCAAGATGTCTAAAGAAGAAGTGACAGAGAGATTATCCCGCGTGGTATCTGTTGTATATTCTATCAGGCATGAGAACACGGCTGTTCTTGAAAAGATGCTTTGGGGAGTTAAGGATGTTGAAGAACTTGAATCGATTTTTACCAAGAAAATAGTGCTGAATTAAACAGCAAAGAGCATTACTTACTAACTAACTATTTAGCCCTTTGATTAATTTCAAGGGCTTTTTTTATGACTAAGCGTGATTAGAATGATAAGAAATCATCCATGGTCAATACACCTCGTTGATTCACTATCCATTCTGCCACAAAAATGGCTCCCGAGGCAAAACCTTCCCGGCCATGGGCTGTGTGCCGGATATCTATCGAATCAATAGGGGAGTTATAGGAAATGGCATGAGTACCGGGGGTCGGGTCGATTCGCTCAGATGATATGAGGAGTTCATTTTCCCGGGCTTTGCTGTCATTCACCCAACTGTCCTTTCTGCTAAGATTTTCTATGATGCCCTCAGCCAGGGTAATCGCTGTTCCGCTAGGAGCGTCAAGCTTTTGAGTGTGATGAATCTCGTTCATTGAAACATCATAATCTTTCTGACCATCCATCAGACCGGCAAGAAAGCTATTTACCTTAAAGAAGATATTTACACCAATGCTGAAGTTGGAGGAGTAGAGGTAAGTGCCTTGCTTTTCTGTACAGTATGCGTCCAGCACTGCCTTTTGATCAAGCCAGCCAGTGGTACCAACCGCTACAGGAATCTGGTGGTCAATACACCATTTTATATTATTTACTGCAGCCTGGGGCTGGCTGAAGTCAATGGCTGCATCAATGCTTGAAGTATCAAGAGTTTCCAGCTCAGCTCTATTATCAATGTTGATTCTGGCAACAATATCATGACCTTTTGATGTGGCCATTTGATCTATCATCTGGCCCATTTTGCCATAGCCAAGTAGCAATAATCTCATATCCGTATTTCTGATTGGGGGGCAAATTTAGCAATGCCTTTGAGATTGTGAGGGAATTCTTCTATTGCCAGTCAGATTATTTTCCGATAGGTAAAGTAAGTCCAATTCCAAGGTAGGGGGCACCGTTGTTGATAACACCTAATTTGGGTTTGAGATTCAATCCTAAATTTTCATCAACATCGAAACCTTTAAGGTGGGCATCTATAGCCGCCTCGGCAATATTGAGCGCATAGACCCCTATCGTGACCAGATAGAGCAGGTCCCGGTTTTTTCTCCAGGTATCGGCCCGTCTTCTGTAAACCCTGAGTTCATTTTCATTAATCGCAGTACCCGCGGCCTGTTGGGCAATCAGGTCTTTAGCAAGACCTTCATAG
Source organism: Roseivirga sp. (assembly GCA_021404565.1). Taxonomy (GTDB): domain Bacteria; phylum Bacteroidota; class Bacteroidia; order Cytophagales; family Cyclobacteriaceae; genus Roseivirga. The sequence goes on from JAAWWF010000031.1 coordinate 85,665, forward strand.
AAAAGCCTTTGCTCATTGTTAAAGTCTATGTAGTAAATAGACAAAGCAAAGCCACCATAGAGGATTGGTACTTTCCACCAGCTATCATTATAAATCTGCCCCCATCCGGGTATAAGGGCTGATCTTTTGGATGCTACTTTCGGGTCGTAGAATTTGCGTGGTTTTTTGAGCTTGATTTCCTCCGGTGCCTCGTTGGCTTTCGCCAGGTTTAATGTGTCAATTTTACCAAGTTTGCCACCTTTGGTTATTGTCTTTTCTTGTTGAGCATTGAGGCTCATTGCCGCAAGTAGCAGAAGGATTATCGAAAAGACTTTTAGTTTCATTACAGCTCTATGATCTCAAGTATGCGGTTGAGGTCTTCGGTAGAAACAAAGGGGATTTTAATTTCTCCTCTGAACTGACCATCGGCCTTCAGGCCCACCCTTGTTCCAAAGTGTGAAGAAAGCTTGCTCTGGATTTGTTGTACTTCGTACTTCCTGTGCGTGCTTCCGTCTTGCTTCTGAGGCTTGACCTTTTCCGCTTTCGGTATCATCAAATCGCGTACCAATTGTTCGACTTTTCTTACAGAAAGGTCTTCTTCCACCGCTTTTTTGAAAATATGAAGCTGCATGTCTACATCTTCCACATTAATAATGGCGCGGGCATGGCCCATGGAGATTTTTTTATCTCTCAGTCCGGCCTGAACGTCTGGTGGTAACTTCAGTAGTCTGAGGTAATTATTAACGGTTGTTCTGTTCTTACCTACTCTGTCTCCGAGCTGTTCTTGTTTAAGATCACATTCTGAAAGAAGCCTTTGATAGCTGAGTGCTACTTCGATAGCGTTAAGGTTTTCTCTTTGAATGTTTTCGATCAAGGCCATCTCCAGCATCTGCTGGTCATCGGCTGTACGTACATAGGCAGGAATAGCATCCAGACCCGCCATCTTTGAGGCTTGAAACCTTCTTTCTCCAGAGATGAGTTGGTATTCGCCCTCACTCAGCCTTCTGACTGTGATGGGTTGAATAATGCCTTGCACCTTGATGGATTCGGCCAGCTCTTCAAGGGCTTGCCTGTCAAAATGGGTTCTCGGTTGAAAAGGGTTCACCTGGATCTGATCCAGTGATATTTCGTTAATTGAGCCTGAAGATACTCTTGTACTGCCCAGTGAGGTTGCCTCATTGGTAGACGAATCTTCCAAAAGAGCCCCTAATCCTCTTCCCAGTGCGTTCTTCTTTCTTGGAGCTTTAGTCATAATTGAAAATTAAGATTTTGAACGATCACTCACTTCTTTGGCCAGGTTCAGGTAAGCCATGGCTCCCTTACTTTCTGCATCGTGTACAATAGCAGGTACCCCAAAGCTGGGTGATTCGCTCAATTTAACATTTCTGGGTATGATGGTGCTGAAGACCATTTGCTTAAAGTGTGTTTGCACTTCTTCGACTACCTGGTTGGAGAGCCTCAGGCGTACATCGTACATAGTAAGCAGAATGCCTTCAATTTCGAGTTCAGCATTTAAACGCTTCTGTATGATGGTAATTGTGTTCAACAGTTTGCCTAAGCCTTCCAATGCAAAATATTCACATTGTACCGGTATGATGACCGAATCGGCTGCCGTTAAGGCATTGATGGTAATAAGACCCAATGAAGGGGCGCAGTCGATCAGTACAAAGTCATACTCATCTTTAACTTCGTTGAGCACATCGCGCATTTTTTCTTCTCGCCTGTCAAGATTCACCATCTCTACTTCGGCTCCTACGAGGTTGATATGAGAGGGGACCAGGTGAAGAAAATTTACATCTGTTTCCACAAGACATTCTCTGATATTGGCCTTGCTTACCATGCACTCGTAAATGCTATGATCTATTTCCTTTGGGTTGTGCCCCAAACCGGAGGTAGTGTTTGCCTGTGGATCGGCATCAACCACGAGTGTTTTATATTCCAACACGGCCAGACTGGCCGCCAGGTTCATGGCAGTGGTGGTTTTACCTACCCCACCTTTTTGATTCGCTATTGCTATAATTTTACCCATTTGTCTGATTAAAATGAGATGTTCTCACCTATTTTAGGTAGTGTTAATTTGACTGATGCCTCACTGGCCATGGCCAATGCTGCGTTGTGATCTATAGCCACATAAGGGAAGGTATCGAAGTGAACTCCGATGATCTCTTTACACCTGATCATTTTAGTTGCTCTCATGACATCTGCCACGCCCATAGTGAAGTTATCTCCTACAGGAAGTACAGCAAAAGTGAGGTCAAACTCTTCTCCGATCAACTCCATGTCTTTTGTTAGCGCTGTATCCCCGGCATAGTAAAAGGTACCTTCATCATTTTGAATAACGATACCTGCCGGATGCCCCCCATAGCTGCCATCGGGCATAGAACTGGAATGCACCGCATTGACCAGTTTGATTTTACCAAAATCAAACTGCCAGCTGCCCCCGTGATTCATGGGGTGAGCCCTTTCAAGACCCTTGGCCTGAAACCAACCTACTACCTCATAAGTGGAGATAATTGTTGCCTCTGAATGATTGTAGATAGTTTCTACATCAGCTACGTGATCCGCATGCCCGTGACTCAGAATGATATAATCAGGCCTGAGTGTCGCCACATCAATGTCTTTGGCAAGTTCATTAGGAGTGATAAAGGGATCGAAAAGCAGCTTTTTTCCTTTTGTTTCAATCATGAAACTGGCATGTCCGAAATAGGTGAATCTCATTTTGATCAAGGAATTTTGCTATAAATCAAGAGCCTACAAAGATAGAAGTTTAATCGAAAGATTGACGAAAATCAGAACGAAGTCATGCACGATTTTACAGGTCCTGGCCAGTCCTATTCACAGGCGCTTTTGCACCCATTTTCCAGGGAATTATGCAGGCATTGGACAAAAAAAAGAGGTGAGTTAAAAGCCCACCTCTTTTTTTGAGATTGAAGGTTTTACTTTTTCTTCTTTTGCCCCTGCTTTTGCTTTTGAGCTTCCTGACTGGCTTTCATGGCATCTTCCAGCCTTTGTTGAAATTTCGACTTCTTCTTATTCGCATTTTTTGCCTTGTTTTCTTCCAGGGTCGCTCTGATTTTATCTTCATCTACAAAGCGTCTGATCATGGTCTGCTGACCGAAGGTTACAATGTTGGAAACAAAGTAGTAGAAACTAAGCCCTGAAGAATAGGAGTTCAGTACGAACATGAAAATCAATGGCATTACATAACCAATGGTCTTCATAGGCCCTTGAACCGTACTTACCTGATTGTTTGACCAGGTATACAGGATCGTGGAAATGGTCATCAACAAGGTGAATCCACTCACGTGAGAACCATAATAAGGAATCTCAAACCCAAGGTAGAAAAGCACATCATAGGTAGAAAGGTCGGTAGCCCATAAGAATGACTCTCCCCTTAGCTCAATGGAGTTGGGAAAGAAGAAGAACATAGCAAAGAGGAAGGGCATCTGCAGTAAAACCGGCAAACAACCGCTAATGGGGTTGACACCCACTTGCCTGTAGAGCTTCATTTGCTCCTGCTGCATCTTTTGCTGGTCTCCGCCCAGCTTTTCTTTCATCGCATCCAGTTCAGGCTTAAGTGCCTTCATTTTGGCCATAGACAGGTAGGATTTGCGCGATAGGGGGAAGAGGCAAAGCTTTATAATCAGTACAATGATGATGATGATCACACCATAGTTGCCGATTACAGATTCTAAAGAGTAAAAGAGGTTGACAATAATAAGCTTGTTTACCCAGCTAACCGCCTTATAGCCCATATAGACATTCTCTTCATAGTCCGGAGTGACTTTTTTAAGACCTCTGAAATTGTTAGGTCCAAGGTAGTATTTGAAGTCAGCTCCGGCATAAATGTCTCCCATAGGAATGGCCAGGTTCATGACTCCTCCTTTTACCGTGGTGGTATCAGTCACCGGAACCTCGGTAGACACCAGGCCTCCATTGAAGCTTTTATCAGCAATGATTCCTGCGTTGAAAAACTTTTGATTGAACGCTACCCACTTAATTCCCTCAGCGATCTGCTCTGACTCCGGGCTTTGGCTGATTTCTTTCAGCTCATCGGTTTCATCTGCCAGGGTATGGTAAATGATGGTGGATTTGTTTCGCTCATCTTCCAGGTTTTTCTCCTGACGCCTCATCTCGTTGAGCCATACAAAGCTCATCTGATCACCTACAATGTTGTTTTGCAGTCCGTTTACCTTGATGTTATGTTTTACTTCATAACCTGTACCACCTATTTTATAGGTATGCACAATGCTATTACCGTCCATAGGGAGCGTAAAGGTAACCGTGGTTGAATCCGTACCGGAAATAGTAGTACCTGATCTGTTGACATTGAAGTAACGATCGGAAATATTGATATTCCCCTTAGTGGTCTGGAGTGTAAGTGTCTGACTGCTGCTTTGCTCGTTTAAAAGAATGAGCGGCTCTTTTTGCCAGGTGGTAAACTCTTTTAATTCCACGTTTTTAAGCAAACCACCCCTTGTGGAGAAAGTGAATTTTGCCTGATCGTTTTCTATCGTGATATCAGATTCTTCTCCTGTAATACCAGCTGCCCAAATACCATATTGTTCATTATAGTCTGCTTGGGTAGTATCTGGTGTTATAGTGGCTTGTTGTGGAGTTGTGTTCCTTTGTGCAGGTTCCGTCTGACCATTGTCAGGAGTTGTGATCTCAGTGTTTACCGGGTCAGCCAGAGGTTCCTCTGGCTGCTCGAATATAAACATGTAGCCAATCAGCAACACCGCCATCAAAACAAATCCTATGATTTGATTTCTATCCATCTTCTCTTCTTATCTAAGCTATTGATTCTTTTTGTTCTTAGCCACGGCAGCTATAAAGCTCACAAACAGAGGATGTGGACTCATTACCGTGCTTTTTAACTCGGGGTGAAATTGAGTTCCTACAAAATAGGGGTGGTCACTCAGCTCTACAATCTCCACCAGTTTCGATTCCGGGTTGATTCCTACAGCTTTGAGACCTTTGCCTTCCATATCTTTCAGGTACTCATTGTTAAATTCATATCTGTGCCTATGACGTTCTTTAATCATACCGGTGTCATAAGCAGCCGCTACTTTCGATGATTTTTTGATTTTGCAGTCATATTGACCCAACCTCATGGTACCACCGTAATCCTGAATGTTTTTCTGATCCTCCATTAGGTCGATGACCGGAAATGGAGTGTCTTTTTTGAGCTCGGTAGAAGCAGCACCTTCCAGACCCAATACGTTTCTGGCAAATTCTACGACAGCACATTGCATCCCCAGGCAAATGCCAAAGAAAGGCACATTGTTCTCCCTCACATAGCGAATCGCCTCAATTTTTCCTTCAATACCTCTTTCGCCAAAGCCGGGAGCTACCAATACCCCGTCCATATGTCTTAGTACTCTATTTACGGATTTGGGAGTGATAGTTTCTGAAGAAATCCAGTGAACGTTCACTTTGCACTCTAAGTGCGCTCCAGCATGGATGAACGCTTCGGCAATAGACTTATAAGCATCGGGTAACTCTACATATTTACCCACCAAACCAATGTTTACTTCATTGGTGGGGTTTTTGAGGCGCCCTAAAAAGCTTCTCCAGTCATCTATTTGAGGCTGATCTTTATGCGGAAGCTTCAGCTTGGTAAGCACGCGCTCATCCAGCTTCTCTTTTCTCATCAGCAGTGGTACATCATAAATGGTGGAGGCATCCAGGGCCTCAATCACTGAGTTGAGCTGCACATTGCAAAAGAGCGCTAATTTCTTTCTTATATCTAAGGGGAGAGACTGCTCCGAACGGCATACCAGAATGTCTGGCTGAATACCTGCTTCCAGCAGCTGCTTTACAGAGTGCTGGGTTGGCTTGGTTTTGAGCTCTTTGGCTGCTTTCAGGTAGGGGATAAGCGTCAGGTGAATCACCAGTGCATTGTTGTCTCCCAAATCCCATTTAGCTTGTCTAACTGCCTCAATAAACGGCAGTGATTCTATATCACCTACACAACCACCGATTTCAGTAATCACAATGTCGTAATCACCTGTTTGACCAAGCTTAAAGAAGTTGTCTTTAATTTCATCGGTGATATGAGGAATCACCTGTACCGTTTTCCCCAGGTAATCGCCTCTTCTTTCTTTGGTGATTACATTATGGTAGATTCTGCCGGTAGTTACATTGTTGGCTTGCGAAGTGCGTACATTCAGAAAACGCTCGTAGTGTCCAAGATCCAGATCGGTTTCCGCACCGTCATCGGTCACATAACATTCGCCATGCTCATAAGGATTGAGAGTGCCCGGATCGATATTGATGTAAGGGTCGAATTTCTGAATAGTAACCTTATATCCCCTGGCCTGAAGCAGGTTGCCCAATGAAGCGGCCACAATACCTTTACCCAGAGAAGAAGTTACACCACCAGTAACAAAAATGTATTTCGCAGATGCCATAAGTAGGTTAAATGAGACATTAACTTATGGGACACAAAGGTAGTATTTTTCAATAGAAATTAGGGGCTGGACCAAAAAGTTTGAAAAGGGTGATGACCATGCCTCTTTTGAGACCATTGATTTCCTGTTAACTTTGCCCTCCTTTTAAAATCAGGGGCAGAAATGAATCTTTCTTCGCACATTAAATCACCGGTTTTTGATACGGTAGCACAGGTAGCCAGAGATAAATCTCTGGAAACTTATGTGGTTGGAGGTTATGTGCGCGATATTCTGTTGAAAAGAGCATCAAAAGATATTGATTTCGTGTGCGTGGGTAGTGGAATCTCTTTGGCTGAGGGAGTGCATAAAGCACTTGGAGATCATTTGCCTTTCTCCATATTCAAAACCTATGGCACGGCTATGATCAAAAGCGGGGCGGATGAACTCGAGTTTGTCGGAGCCCGGAAAGAGTCCTATAAACATGACTCCCGAAAGCCCATCGTGGAAAACGGCACACTCGAAGATGATCAGAATAGAAGAGACTTCACCATCAATGCCCTGGCTATAAGCCTCAATAAGGAGAATTATGGTGAATTGATTGACCCCTTTGACGGAGTGGGTGATCTTAAAAGAAAGATGATCCGCACCCCTTTGGCACCTGAAGAAACCTTTAGTGACGACCCTCTGAGGATGATGAGGGCCATTCGCTTTGCTGCTCAGCTGAATTTCGATATTGAGGCTGATACTTTTGAGGCGATCAGAAAAATGGCCGACCGGATCAAGATCGTTTCGGCTGAACGCGTGATTGTAGAGCTTAATAAGATAGTGCTGTCACCAACACCTTCTTACGGCTTCAAATTGCTCTTTCATTGTGGTTTGCTGAAACACATTTTCCCGGAAATGGTGGCGCTGCAGGGAGTACAGACCATAGAAGATAAATCGCACAAAGATAACTTCTACCATACTTTACAGGTGCTGGACAATATCAGCAAGTATACCGATGATCTCTGGCTCAGATGGGCGGCCATTATGCACGACATTGCCAAGCCACCAACCAAGCGCTTTAACAAGAAAGTGGGCTGGACCTTTCACGGTCATGAGGACAAGGGTGCGCGAATGACTCCCGGCATATTTCGTAGAATGAAATTACCCATGGGTGAGTCTATGAGATTTGTACAAAAACTGGTTAGGTTGCACCTAAGGCCCATTGCTCTGGTAAAAGAGCACATTACGGACTCAGCCATTCGCAGATTATTGTTTGAGGCAGGAGACGAAGTGGAAGCGCTTATGATGCTTTGCCGAGCGGATATTACCTCTAAAAACCACCACAAGGTAAAGCGTTACCTGAAGAATTTTGACGTGGTTGAAAGAAAAATGCGCGAGGTAGAGGAGAAAGATAAAATTCGTAACTTTCAGCCCGTTATTACCGGAGAAATGATCATGGAAACCTTTGATATGTCTCCGGGAAGAGCAATCGGAGAGATAAAAGAAGCCTTGAAGGAGGCAGTTTTAGAGGGGACAATCCGTAATGAATTCAACGAAGCCTACGACTACATGCTGGCACTGGGTAGGGAAAAAGGATTGAAAGTTGTTAAGAAACTAAAATAATCAGAATCAGACTATAATGAAACGAATCAAGTTTTTGGTGGTGGTATGTGTGCTTTTTGCTTCTACAGGAGCAATGGCGCAGGATAGCACTTACATTTCAAATGAGTATACAAAGGCTGTGGCTACCTATCAGCTTGCTCAAAAATACAACGATCAGGAAGCTACAAAACAAGCCCTCCTGGATTTAATGGTACTTAATGGCCGTGATACTACGGTGATGAGAAGTCTTGCTGAGTTTTACTACAACAACCGAAGGTATACCTCCAGTGCTCTGGTAGCACTCGATTATCTTGAGAAGTTTCCGGGTAATATGATCGCCACAGAGATAGTAGCACTCAGCTATGAGCAGCTGAGATTGTATGACAAAGCCATTGAGTTCTATCAGCCTATGTGGTTAATGACTGAGAACATCAATATCCTATATCAGATTGCCTATTTGCAATACTCTTTGAAACGCTATACTGAATCACTTAACAACCTCCAGATTGTTGATTCGAAGGTAAAGGCTGAGGATAAGGTACAGCTCAATACAAGTAACGGACAAGTTCAGGAAATTCCTTTCAAGGCGGCTATCCTAAACCTTAGGGCATTGATCGCCATAGGAGAGGGGAAAAATGAGGATGCAAAAGCTTTATTTAATCAGGCACTTCAACTTGCCCCTGATTTTGAGGCGGCAAAGACAGGGCTGGAAGATCTTAACAAAGGCTAAGGATTAGCAAAAGACTTTAGAAAGAATGCCCCGGTCGAAAGACCGGGGTATTTTTTTTGTAAATTTCTGTGTGGCTGCAACCTTTAGCATCAGCCTATGTCTTTGAGTTGAATTCATAATATTGGAAGCTAAGTACCAAAATTTACATCAGGCGGTTATTAATCGCTGCATGACGGGCGACAGGCAGGCGCAGTATGAGTTGTATAAACTTTACTCCAAAGCAATGTTTAATACCTGTGTGCGCATAACCAATGATGAGATGGAGGCGGAAGACGTGTTGCAGGAATCTTTTGTAAGCGCTTTCAGGAATCTTAAATCTTATAAGGGTACAGCTTCCTTTGGCAGTTGGCTGAAAAGGATTGTAGTGAACAACGCAATCAATCTGGTGAAAAAACGAAGGTTGGATGTGCAGCCCATGGATGATACTACTGAGTATAATGAGAGGCCGGATGAAAACTATGAGGTTGACTTTACCTATGAAGTCAGGCAGGTAAAGGATTGTATTCAGCTGTTGCCTGAAGGTTATCGCATGGTTTTATCACTCTACTTGCTGGAGGGCTACGACCACAAAGAGATAGCCAGTATTATGGGAATTACCGAGTCTACTTCAAAGTCGCAGTTTAACCGATCGAAGAAGAAACTTAGAGAGATTTTAAAAGAAGAGTTACAAAATGCAGGATAGATTAGAGGAATTTGTGAAGGAGCATCGCAATGAGTTTGATGTGGCCGAACCGAAGCAGGAGTTATGGGATCGTATCACTTCTGACCTGGACACTGAATATGAAAAAGTGAAACCGTTAAGTGGGGGCGTCTGGCTCTGGAAAGCGGCCGTAGCTGTACTGCTGATTGCGGTAACTTACCTGGCCGTTGATAAGTTTGTACCCGTAGAGGCGGAGATTCCAACGATGGCGAGCATAGAGGATTTTGAGGAGTTTGAAGCATTTTATACATCCATCATAACCGAAAAAAGCTCTAAGCTTTCTCTGGAGTTGGAGGGAGAAGAGTTCTTTAATTACCTGGAGGCTGATATTGAGGAGCTTGATGCTATCTATGGAGAGCTTCGGGCGACCTTTGAGGCAGACCAGGGAGGTGAACAGGTATTGAACAGACTGGTTCACTTGCTAAGACAAAAGCTTCACCTGATTAACAGTCAGCTGGATATACTGGAGGAGGCTAAGAACCCGGTAAAAACGAGGGAAGACGAAACTAATTCGATTTAGAAATTTCCAGCGCCTCCGTAGTGCTGTCTTCAATGCAGCCATCTCCACATTTCAAGACCCTTTTCGGATAGTTCTGAATCAAATGATAATCGTGCGTAGCCATGAGTATGGCCGTGCCGCTTTTGTTAATCTCCATAAAGATTTTGAAGATGCCGTCAGAAACCTCCGGATCAAGGTTACCTGTTGGTTCATCGGCAATCAACAGCATAGGCTCATTGATGAGGGCACGGGCAATTACCACTCGTTGTTGCTCACCGCCAGAAAGCTGATGCGGCATTTTGGTAGCTACAGCACCTAGTCCTACTCGCATTAGTACATCGGCCAGGCGACTTTTCATTTTGGCCTTGTCTTTCCAGCCGGTAGCGCGCATTACAAAGTAGATGTTTTCAGCTACGGAACGGTCGGTGAAAAGCTGAAAGTCCTGAAAGACAATTCCGAGCTTTCGTCTCAGCTGAGGTACCTGCTTGCGAGATATACCGTTGATGTCGATCCCGGCTATCCTCATGGTGCCCATACGCAAGGGCAAATCAGCATAGAGGGTCTTGAGAAGGGAGCTTTTACCACTACCGGTTCTGCCTACTATATAGACAAATTCTCCCTTGTCAATTTTGAGGTTCAGATTGTTGAGTACTGTTTTTTCTTCCTGAAAGATACAGGCGTTTTCGATCTGTACTACGGGCTCTGAAGAGAAGGACATATTTAGATTTCCAGCTTTTGTAATTTACCGAAGGGCAAGTTATTAATTACATCTTGTAACGCAACTTCTTTGCCCTCCAGTCCATATTTTTCCAGTTTTTTTAAAGGGCGATCTGCCCTGAAATAAGCGATAAGAACAAAGTTCTCATCTCTGAGCTGGATGTAGTCGGGAATCTTGGCTTTGCCTTTAACCTTGATAATATACATTTGCTGAAAAAGCTTCGGGTCATTCGTATAACCCGAAGCTTCCACTAATGTTTTACCCATTTGCTTTTGCATGATCTGCAAGGAACTGTGCCAGTCCTTTATCCGTCAAAGGATGATTCAAAAGACTGGTGATGACCTTAAGCGGACAAGTAACCACATCGGCTCCAATCTCTGCACACTGCAGCAGGTGCATGGTATGACGAACAGAGGCAGCAAGTACTTCTGTTCCGAAGCCAAAGTTGTCATAAATACCAACAATCTGCTCGATAAGCTCCAGGCCATCAAAGCCAATGTCATCGAGTCTACCGATGAAAGGAGATACATAAGAGGCTCCGGCTTTGGCTGCGAGTATGGCCTGGCCTGCTGAGAATACGAGGGTACAGTTGGTACGAATACCATCAGCTGTGAATTGCTTGATCGCTTTGACCCCATCCTTGATCATGGGTACCTTTACTACGATTTTATCATCAATTTTTGCCAACTCACGACCTTCTTTGATCATGCCTTCGAAATCTGTAGAGATTACTTCAGCACTTACATTGGCGTCTACTATATCACAGATAGCCTTGTAATGGTCGATTACATTATCATGACCTGAAATGCCTTCTTTGGCCATCAATGATGGATTGGTGGTTACACCATCGAGTACACCGAGGTCATAGGCTTCTCTGATGTCGTCAAGGTTTGCAGTATCTACAAAGAATTTCATGCTGATTTATTTTTTGAGGGTTAAAATGCTTTGCAAATCTAAGGTTTTTGCCTTGATGGGATAGCTTAGAGCAGAGAACTTTTTGACTTGAAGTACTGAGGTTATGATGCTAAAGTATTGAAGGAGACTTTGGTGTCCTTAAACAAGAAGGCCCTGACTCATTGCCAGGACCTTCAGGATTAAAGTAGAGTGTATTGATGATGTATTTTGATGTCTTTGATATGAATATAGAAAAGGGTCCGATAGCTTTATGAAACCTGTTGTGAGCAACGGGTTTTTGTCGTGAGTGGATACAGATTGAGACTAGAGGAGTAGCAGGTTTTCTCTAAAACCCCGCGAAACCGGAATCTCTTTACCTTTGACGATCAAGTGAGACGAAGACCGCTGTCCGATGTAATTAACATTTACCAGGTAGGAGCGATGTACCCTGATAAAGAAATCTGGCAACTGGTCCATGATGTCTTTTAGCAACTTGCGTTGTACAACCATGCCGTTTACTGTATGCAGTTCAATGTATACACCATCTGATTTGATAAAAATGATATCATTCGGGTTGAGCTGTTCAACGCCATTGGCTCCTCTAACCTCAAGCATTTTCGGTAATTTATGAGCAATAATCTCCAGAGCGGCTGCTACATCGTTGGTTTTGAAGGGTTTGCTTATGTAAGAGACAGGTTGCAGGTGAGCAGCTTCCCGCAGTGTAATGCTATCCTGGTTCGCAGTAAGAAATACAAATGGCTTCTTGTGTTCTTTGAGCTTTCTGGCTACATCGAGTCCGTTGAGTTTTTCTGAAAGAAAAATATCTACGATGGCAGCGTCAAAATTCCACTGGGTGTTTTTTAAAAAATCTTCCCCGCTGTGGTATACTCCCACTACCCAAAAACCGAGAGAATTGACCAGATCTTTGACATGCTCAGCAGCAAAAAACTCATCTTCTATAATAACGATCCTTGCTTTATGCATTGAACTGAAATTGATATTGGCCAATATTCGGGTCAAATTGAAAGTTCTGTCCACCAATGCGACTGATGAGTTGTCTTATCAGAAGGCTGCCCGTCCGTTCTGTTCTGTCATTTCCATGACTGGAATCATCACGGTACTCAAACGTAAATGAGTCCTCTCTGCGGATGGCACTGATGTGCACCTGTTTTACATCATGTGCATTGTGTTCTACCGTGTTAGAGAGCATTTCATTAAATATCAATCCAAAGTACACAAGTCGTTCGTTAGGAATGTCGATGGTATCAAAATGCTCAAATACCTCCAGATTGTCCGGGCTTAGTTGAAGATACAGTGAAATGATCTCTTTGAAATAGGTGCCCAGATCTACTTTTTCATTGTGCGCATCACTATATAAGTGCTTATGAAGAGCGCTGATCGTATGAATTTTACCCGACATTCTTTTCAGGGCCCTGGTGTTAGACGGGTTCACATCCTTGCCGGTATATTCGAGCATTGAGATAATCATTTGCAGGTTGTTCTTAATCCGGTGATTGCTCTCGACCATAAGCATCTGGTACTTTTCGTTGGCTATTTGAAGCTGCTGGTTGACGATGGCTTTGGCTCTTTTTGTTTTTCTTTCTCTGTAAAAGAGGAAAATCATGGATAATATCATCGCTGCTAAAACCGAGAGATATAGTGCCAGTTCCTTGTTTCGTTCTTCCTGTCTTGTTAAGGCTTGCGCTGTATTTTCCGCCTCTCTTTGAAATTCCTCTGTCTCATGAATTACTCTCAGGTTATCCAGTTGGTTGGAGTGAACAGCCTTTGAGTTCTTAACATGATTTTCGAGCGATTTAGCAATCCATATGAAATGGGTAAGGGAATCGCCTTTATTGTACAAGGCATGATTGGCTACTACCTGATAGAGTTGGCTCTTGGCGGTATACCAATTGGTTCCCTCTACCTCTTTGATGAGGATGGGTGAGATAGAGTCCGCTTTTTGGATGTTTACTTGCTCATAGACGTAATGCTCCAAAATCTTGGTCATGGCGCCCACATAGTTTTGGTTATCACCATTTTTTAAGAATAATCTTGCCGCCTCCTGCTGAATAGGGATGCCTTTTTCACTGCCAAAAGTACCCCTTATCAGATAACCCCATTCATTTTTCAGGCTCGCCAGCTCCAGTTCGAAATTATGCGTTTCTGCCAGGGTCATGGCCGGTTCAAGAAAGATCATGATGGAGTCATATTGATGGGATGTATTAGGGAACCCCCTCTCATGATATATAGCTGCTAAGCGTCCAAGTCTGCGCACCTCCTGTAGGGGATGGCTGTTAGTAGTTCCCAGGGCATGAAGTATTTTAAGGCCTCGACTGAAATCCTCAGTCTTGCGTAGTGTTTCTGCCAGGTCAATGCTAGCCTGGAAGTACTGCTCTTCAAAATTATTCTGTTTCGCAACTTCAATGGCCCGGCCTAATTCTGATATGCCTTCGGCATAAAGGGAAAGCTTAACGAAACGCATTGCCTGATTATAATGCATATGATAGGTCGCTATAGCCGTCTCTTCTTCCTGAGCAAATAAATTAACAGGCAAAAGAAGGAGAAAAAATAGTGTCAGGTTTTGGGCGGTTAATCTCACGATTGTTCTAAACCAGAATATAGTTGGTATGAGGTTATTGTTCAGATAAATGTAGTGAAATCCAGGTTTTTGTAGCAGGCAACCGTGAGCGGGAGGGAAGTATTAGGTTAGAAATTTTCTTTCTCGCTCTTTGTCCATTGATTGTATGGATGCCTGATCAGTGAGGCATTGAAATATCGTGGTTTGTCAGATACTTCCTTGCCGACCCATCGGGGAAGGGTGATGGTTTCCTCTTCTGTTTCCAGTTCTACTTCGGCTACGATAAGCCCCTGGTTATCTCCTGCAAACTCATCAATCTCCCATGTCTTGTTTTCAATCTTGACCAGGTACCTTACTTTTTCGATGATGGAGTTCTCACAAAGCAGAATGAGTTCCCTGGCATCCCTTATAGGTATCTCATATTCGAATTCGGCCCGTTTGGTACCTTGTGTTTTGCTTTTGATAGTTATGAAAGCCTGTTGGTCCAATATTCTGACTCTTACGGTACGTTCAGGTGCTGAACTGAGATAGCCTTGAGAGATTTGCCAACTGCCGTATATTTCTTCGCGCCAGCTTGAATTGGATAAAAGGAATTTACGTTCTATTTCTATTGCCATACTAGCTGTGCGAATTCAGGTCTGGTTTTGATCAATTACAGAGGCCAGGTAAAAGTGAAACTGGCTCCTTGTTCTCCCGGAGAATTCAACCTAATGCTCCCTCCATTCTGATTGACCAGCTGCCGGGCTATTGAAAGGCCAATACCGGTTCCTTCTACGTTCTTCTCTTGATTCGACTTAGTGAAAATTTCAAATACGGTCGATTGAGATTCTTCAGGAATTCCCGGGCCATTGTCAGAAATCACAAACTCGTGAAACTCCTGGGTTTTGGAGTATTGAACAGAAACCGTTCCATGTCCCTTGGCTTTATCATTGTATTTGATTGCATTGCCTATGATGTTTGTGAAAACCTGGGTGATCTGGTAGGTATTACATAACAGGGTAGGGAGTTCCTCTGCCACTTGAACCTGCACCTCGTTTTTATTCGGTATGTCTTTGATAATGCCTTTGAGCAGGTTGTTCAGGTTCACGTTGGATACATCCATTGACATTCGGCCGGCCTCGGAATAGGCGAGCACCCCTGTAATGAGATTGCTGGAATCCAGGGCACTTTTCTTGATCAACTCAAGGCGCTCTCGCAACTCTCCTTTGAGCTCGGGATTCTCGTATTCTACAAGGTTCAGGAGTCCTACAATACCGCTGATGGGTGTTTTTAAATCATGTGAAATGGTATGGGCAAAATTGGAGAGGTTTTTCTTTTGTAGCTCCAGCTCTTCGTTTTGAGAGGCAATGGTTTCTTTTTGTCGTTTGATGGTCTTCATTCGATTGAAGATGGTAGCACTGAAGATGAATGCCGAAAACACACCGAAAACCAGAAAATAGGTTTGTTGTCTTTGTTTGGTAGACAAAGCACTAAGTCTATCCGTTTCAGCCTCACTGGCCATCAGCTGAGCCTCTGCTATTTGTTGGGCATTGGCATTTTTAATACTGTCGGCCATGGATTGTCGTTCATAGCGGTATTTGTATTGCTGATGAATGGAGGCTGTAACGGTTTCCTGGTTAAAAACGCTATCCCGCATTTGTACATATAGCTCATAGTATGTCAGCGCTTCCTCCCAGTTCCTGGCCCTCTTTTCTATTTTGTGAAGGGTTTGTGCTGCGTCTCTTATTGCTTCGGGGAATTTAATCTCTCTGGCTATGGTAAGGCTACGAAGTGCTCCGCGTCTGGCGGTGTTCTCATTTCCTTTGGTCAACTCAACACCGGCTATACTGTTAAGGGCGTTGGCAATACCCGATTTATCGTCAAGGCTTTCCATAATTCGTAAGCTTTGACGATAGTTTTCAAGGGCTCTGTTCCACATGTCCATGCCATTGTATACAAATCCTATATTAGAGAGGGCAATGGCAATCCCATTCTGATCTCCCAGTTTTTCCTGGAGAGTCATACATTCCTGAAAATAAGTCAGGGCTTTATCCCATTGGCCTTCATCTTTAAATACCAGGCCAATGTTGTTGAGGCAGGTAGCGGTGCCATAGTCATCACCTAGCTCACGTCTCATTACCAGGCTTCTGTCATAGCTTTTTAGTGCAGCTTCTACATCTCCCAGCTTGTATTGCATATAGCCTATGCCGTTCAGGGCGGTGGCTATTCCGGGTTGGTTCTTCAGTTCTTCCTGCAGCGCCAGGCTTCTATAGTAGTATTCGAGCGCTTTTTCAATGAAGCCCTGATTCAGGAAAATATAACCGGTGTTGATCAGGGTTCCTGCCATACCGTTTTTATCTCCCATGTTTTCCTGAATCACCAGACAACGGTCGTAGTAGTAAAGGGCACTATCAATCTGGTCAGTGGCATTGAATAGGTAGCCTATGTTATTGAGTGCCCCGGCATAAGAGACACTGAGGTTAACCACTGTGGTTGAATCCAGACTTTCATCAGTCAGTCTTTTAGCCGTATAGTCGTGGATCCAACGATTGTACTTAGGCCAAACATTGGCATCCCAGCTGTCCTGAACTATCTCACCAATGGCTTTGAGCATACAAATTTCATCATCACAGCCCCGATAGATGGTAAGAACAGAATCTATGAGTGCACGGTCTTTTTCAGATACGGCTGAGAGGTCGAGGCTATCAACCAGATAGGTTTCAACAGGAGCGTAGTCCTGACCGTATGTTTTAAAACACAGAAAAAAGAGTAAGAAAAGTAAGCCTCCTTTTGACATATATAAATGATGGCACTCTAAATTCCTTTTAACTCGTTTGAGGAAAAAGCGATAATTGGTTGAACTTTTTAAATATAATTGTTTTGCCAGTCGGCCAGCTACGATAGGCTTGTTTTTTGAGTAATCGTTTTCTTTTTACCTGGAATTGAGCAGCAGGTAACTAAGAAGTATACTCCTTTTTCTTTACCAGGGCATAGTAGTCGTTTTCCAGGGGCAGGTAGCCAAACTCATAACAGAAATAGTAAGTCGCTCCGGCTTTGGTGGTATAGGTGCTGGTATGGTAGGTGAAATCAAAGCCTTTCGAGAGCAATCTGGCTTTGGTGCTTTTTCCTTTACCATTGGGGTTGAGCTCTTCAAGAATTCTGCGGTTCTTTCTCAGCACATTGTGCACATTGCGAACGTAGTTATTGCTGTCACTATTCAGTTTATTGTTGTGACTGTTCCTGCACTGATCGGAACAGAACTTCTTATCGATACGTCCATAAATCGCATCTCCACACTCTAAACATTGCCGCTCTTCCATATGTCTGAATTCTTGTGTTGTCAGAGAATGTTTTCCGGTGTCAATTAAAATTCACCATAAAAGTGCTTTCAATTGAAGCGAATTAATTATTTCTTAAACTACTGATTACTAATTATATATCCAATTACAAACGTTTACAAACGAATGTTAACCGAGTACAAGCGCTTAAGAACCGACTAAACCTTTGAGGCTGCTGTTACTTTGCCACTGTCAATTCGAAACTAACGAATCAACAACATGATCATCGAAGCGACACGCATTGAAACTTTAAACATTTAAATAATCACGTTATGAAAAATTTAACAAAAAATCCCGTTATGAAAAATTTAAGAAACAGCGTACAGTTAATCGGAAGACTCGGTCAGGATCCTGAAGTAAGAACACTCACTACGGGTAAGAAACTCACTACTTTTTCGTTGGCCACCTCTGATTATTACAGAAACACAAAAGGTGAAAAGGTAGAGGATACCCAATGGCACAATGTAATTGCCTGGGGTAAGGTAGGCGAGATTGCGGCCGAGTACCTGGCCAAGGGTGAAGAGGTAGCGCTGGAAGGCAAGCTTACACATCGCTCTTATGAAAACAACGCTGGCGAAAAGCGCTATGTTACTGAGATCAATCTGAATGAACTGCTGATGATTGGCGGCAGGAAGTCATAAACATTTCGCTTCATCGGTGGGTGAGCCTGGTTTATTAAAGGTTAGGCGTTATGTACAAAATCAGGCAGCTCGCCATGGCGAAATTCAAAGGTCCGGGGTTTGAACCCCGGGCCTTTTATTTTTTTCAAATTCCTGAAACAGGCGCTTCAGCTTTTTCAACTCTATTGTTCTGTCATTTTCATCAAGGAAGGAATATTGAATCGAATTTTCTACCAGCCCCTTTAACTCGCCATAACTTATCCCCGGATAGTATTCAACCAGCATTTCATATTGTCGGGTTAGGTCACTTCTGAGAATACCCGCATCATCACTGGAAATACAAAGCGGAACATCAGCTTCCAGGTAGGTTTGGAGTGGATGTGTCTTTGGGGTAGTTTCCAGAATTACCGCATTACTTTCGAGGTTGAGTTCTACGGCTATTTGTCGCTTTCGCATAATCGTGAGTAGTTCGTCTTTGCGAGGCTCCGATAGTATATCAACCCCATGGCCGATGCGCTGTGCTTCCGCTATGGTAATGGCCTCATCAATATGGTAGGTGAGGTCATTCGCTTGCACATCTCCCTTATCAGGTACCAGCTCACCGGCATGAAGTGAAAGCTTTACTTCCGGATATTTATATCTCAAAAATCTAAACATCGCCATGTGTGTCTTGTAGTGAGAGAGGGAGATCGTATGATCTTCGGGAGCAACAAAATTGACACCTACCAGGTTTTTGGTGATCAAAGCAGTTTTGAATGCCAATACCAAGTGGGCAAAAGTTATGGGGAGGTCAGGAATAATTCTGAGACCGACAGCCTGAAACTTGAGGGTTACTCCATGGGTATTCGTTGATCTGATCCAATGATCCATGACTTCCGCATTATACTCAGCCCATTGATCAATGTCTTTCTCTTCAAAGTGATTGAACCAATCATCAAGGTGATCCTTTACGGATGTTTGTGGCTTCCACTCCTTGCCTTCAGTCAGCCTGCCAACCCGCTGGACAATACTTGGTACGGCCACCATGGTTTCCAGGTATTGCACATTTTCCAATGAAGCAGCCTTACATAGTTTTGAGAGAAAATAGGGCTCATTGCCAATCATAGCTGGCTCAAATTTCTGGAAAGTGGAAAAGAACCAGTGACGACCATCACGACCATTTTCTTTATGATTTCTTACCGACCAGTGATCTATAATGTGCTCTTTGGCCAAGGAATCACGGTCAATTAAAGTGTTGATCGGGATGGCTTGCTCATCATCTTTAGACAGGGCATCTGTTTCATCAAAGTAGAGCTGGTAAGTATCCGGGTTGATATAGAGCCCTTTATCCAGGGCAAGATTGACATAATCTTCAGCGAAGACCGAACCCAGGGCATGATGATGAATATCCCCACCTTTTGGCATTTGCCAAAGGAACTCGCGCAGTGCTACAGGGTCCTTCTTTACATTTTCAAAGTATTGGCCGATATCGTTTCGGGTAAAATCAATACAGGTTTCTTGTGAGTTTTCGCAGGTAGTAATCAATGTTATACAGGCTATGGTTAAAAAAGCTTTTTTCATCTGTAACAGACTCTATGGCTTACAAAACTAGATGAGTACAATGTCATAGTCTAGAAAAGTGATAGAGATTGGTGATATTTCCTGATTTATATATATCAATAGGAATTATTACTTTTGTAGACTTCCAACCTATTTGCAATTCAGGAAAAAAGACCATGGCTATACTTGACTCTATTGACAGGAAAATTCTTGATCTCTTACAGGGGGATGCAAAACTGAATGTGAAAGAGATTGCTATCAGGCTCAACCTTACTAAAACTCCGGTTTACGAGCGGATAAAACGTCTTGAAAAAGATGGTGTAATAGAGAAGTACGTAGCCATTGTTAATCGAAAGAAGCTGAACCCTTCGATTGTAGTTTTCATTTCAGGAAAATTGGATGTAAAGCGCTTTGAGCAGACCCAGGAGTTTTATGATGGAGTAATGAAATTACCAGAGGTAATGGACTGTTACCTGATGAGTGGGGAGTACGATTTTCTGCTGAAAGTGATTGTCAGAGATCTGGATGCTTACCATGAGTTTTACTCAGGCAAATTGGCATTGGTGCCCAGAGTTGGTTATGTCAGCAGCTCCTTCGTGCTCAATGAGGCTAAAAAGTCTACCGTATTACCTGATTTGTAATACTGCTTAAAGTGGAAGAAAAACCATGCCTAAAGTGGTGATAGCTTCACATATGATCACACCAAAAGCCACTCCAAAAGTAAGCCATATGGCCCAATGCTTTTTCTGGCCTTTGGTGTTCTTTCTCCGTCTTCTCGATTCTTTATTCTCTACTGTTGCCTCCATAATTTATATACACGCATACACACACATTCCCTTTATGCAATCGATATACCAAGGCCAAAAGGGACTCTAAATGGCCTTTGGCCTCTGTTTGCTTTCTCGTTTTGGGAATCTTTGCCAAAATTGATACCTCGGTGATGGGCCACAGGTGTCGCCTGATTGACTAAGTCAGGGGCATTGCTGAGGCAAATGGAATTAATGGGAGAGGCCTCCGGTTAAGCAGTATCTGATTCCAAACCAATTGCCCTATGAAATCGTCTCCGGTCATCATGTTATTACTAGCCTTGCTACTTCACTCCTGTGCCAAAAAGGCGGAGCAAAAACCGGAAACATTGCCTGTAGATGATAAAGCACAGCAAATAGTAGATAGAGCCATTGAGGCTCATGGTGGAGACTTGTATAAGCAAGCCCGGATCTCATTCACCTTTCGTGGAAAAAGACATGTGGTGGAGCAGAGTGATAAGGCTTATCGATATGAGCGTAGCTTTACCGAAGATGGAGATAAAGTGAAGGATGTTTACGAAAACGGAGTTTTCAAACGCACGGTCAATAGTGAGGAAGTCACTTTGACAGATCGGCAACTCGACAGGTTTATTGAAGATGTAAATGGTGTCTCATATTTTGCCATGCTTCCATATAAGCTCAATGATGCAGCCGTCATCAAGGAGTTTGTGGGTGAAGTTACTGTCAAGGGTAAAGGCTATGATAAGATCAAAGTAACTTTTGAAGAATTAGGAGGAGGCCATAGTCCTGACAATGTCTTTTATTTTTGGTTTGATCAGTCCACGGGTTTTATGGAATACCTCGGCTACAACAAATTCGGCAATCGTTTCAGAGCTCCTTATAATATCAGGACCGTCAATGGTATTCGCTTTGCTGATAATGTCAATTATGGAGGTGGGGATTTTTCAGATGATGATATTTCCACTTATGACCAGCATTTCGAGGCAGGGGAGCTCAAAGAGCTGTCTCGTATTATTCTGGAAGATGTGGTGGTTGAGTTAATCAGATAGCTTTGGAAAATCAATTTATTTGAAGATTTCTCTTCGAAACTTTGCCAACATTTCTTCCTTGACCGTTAAGCCCAGCCCTGGTGTTTCAGGAAGTATGATCTCCCAATCTGGCTGATATTCCATTCCACCCAGGATAGGGTCTTCTTCCATAAATAAGGGGCTGTCGAAGTCGAAATACTGCACCATATCGGAAGTATGGGCCAGGTGGCAATTGGCGGTAAAGAGAATTCTGGACTCCAGAAAACCACCAATTTGCATTGGTATATTCCCTTTTTCGGCTTTCTGAATAATTTTCTGAGCCTTGACCAGCCCGGAGGATTTGCCCAGTTTGATATTTATCATATCACAGAGCTTCATTTTGATCAGTTTTTCCGCATCATGGTGATCTGAAACAGATTCATCTGCCATGATTGGGATTGGGCTGTGTCGCTTTACCTTTTTCAGTCTGGGGTATTCCTGTCTGGATATGGGCTCTTCACAATATTGAATATCATAAGGCTCCAGAGCCTGTAGTGTATTGACTGCCTCGGTTACATTCCAGCCCTGATTAGCATCAATCCTGATTTTAATATCACCTCCTACCACTTCACGAATCGCTTTGATACGTTCTACGTCTTTTCTTCCGCCATCTCCCAGCTTTACTTTCATTACAGGAAAGCCTCGTTCCTTTACTACTTTGGCATCTGATGCCATTTGCTCTACATCAGATACACTCACCGTATAGTCCGTATAGATCTGCTTGCTTATCTCACCTCCCAAAAACTTGTAGAGCGGCAGTTCTTTGGCTTTGGCAGCTATGTCGTGCAGGGCAATATCGATAGCACTTTTGATGCTCGTATTACCATAGATGGTTTTGTCCATTATGGCACTTGCGGCATCGAGTTCCAGCGGGTTGGTACCCATCAGTTTTTCAGCCAGTAGCTTGCCAATGATAAAGCAGGTTTCTACTGTTTCTCCGTTTATAGGAGGATAGGGAGAGCACTCGCCCCAGCCATCGATACCCTCTTTGGTACGAATACGAACAAAAATATTGTTGGCATGATCTCTCCAACCCAGGGAGGTGACAAAAGGGTGCCTTAGCTTTAGCGCGGCATGGTAAAGCTCAATTTGATCTATCTGCATGTTGTTATGTTACTTCTTTGACTCTTCGTAGATGGCGTAAAAAATAGCCAGCACACAAAAAATAATACAGGCCCAGCCGATGGTGTTGGTGCCGTCCTTGAATAGCAGGTAATAGAGACCAGCTCCCATCCCTCCACCTGCGAGTGGACCCAGCACCGGAATCCAGGAATAACCCCAGTCCGAGCCACCTTTGCCTTTTATAGGAAGAAGGAAGTGTGTCAGTCTTGGACCAAAATCACGGGCGGGGTTTATGGCATAGCCGGTACTTCCGCCCTGCGCCATACCTATGGCCACAATCAGGCCGCCTACGACCAGGGGATTCAGTCCGTTTGCGAATTCGTTGGCCCCGATAAACATCAGCCCGAAAATCAGGATCATCGTGCCCAAAATCTCACTGACAAGGTTTGAGCCTTTCTGTGGAATGGCTCCTGAAGTACAGAAGACACCTAGTTTGGCTCCCTGGTCTTCAGTTTTTCCCCAATGTGGTAAATACTGCAACCAGGTGAGTGTGGCCCCGAGCATAGCACCCAATACCTGGGCCAGCATATATCCTGGTACCATGCTCCATTCAAACTCACCGGCAATGGCCAGCGAAAGGGTGACAGCCGGGTTAAGGTGTCCTCCACTGATATCGCCAACAGCAAAGACTCCAAGAGCTACGGCCAGTCCCCAACCTATGGTGGTGACAATCCAGCCGGCATCTTTGCCATAAGAATGATTAAGTGTGATAGCCGCATTGATGGCATTTCCAAAGTAGAGTAGTACGGCAGTGCCGACAAACTCAGCGAGATAAACAGACATAGTTGAAAAATGTAGGACGAGTAATAATACAATAAGGAGGGGAATAAAAAAAGGCAGGGGAGTGCTGCAGGAGTTTGTCGTCAAAAAGACTTTCCAGAAAAGGTCTTTTTACACAAAAGAGCATAAAAAAAGGCATCGGGATGTCGCACCGCTCTACCGCCTACCCTTGCTCTGTTCCCAGCCTGGGGGAGTTCAGCAGGAGCTGGTCGCACCCCTTTGCCGCGACAAAGGTATTAAGAAAATGTTAAATGCAAGGTGCTGGGGAGGGAAATTATGTGGGATTTACCAGTGATTCTCTGCTATGTCAACTAAGTGGTTTAGAGAGAGGGAGTTGACTTGTTCTTTTGACGAACTGAGCGTTGATCCCTGAATTCAGGGATAGTGCTAAATGCATGTTGTCTGTGATGTTAGCCGAGATTGATTTTGGTAAATTTGATAATAGAAAATCTAAGAATTAGAAGAATTTTAAAGGTTTAACTGTCTTCTCTTACTAGTAGTTTTTATAATAATATTGTATTTTCAATTCACTTTCACTTAATACAGGAAGGCGATAAAACGAAGCCTGATTTCTCTGATCTTTTTTTCACTATTCGGTTCTTTGGACTAAGTGAATGACTGTTTAAATCCTGCAAAGAGTATTGAGTTTCACATTCATATCTTTCTTAAAAACCCAGTCTTAAGGATAGATATCTAGTTCTACTGATTTTCAGGGTATGTTAAAGAAGAATAAAAAATAACCAAAAAAGAATAGCTGATGGATTCGGAACAACCACAACAAGTCGACAGATGTCACGACATTATCGATTTTGAAATTTTGGCACAAAAACCGATAAAGGGTAGATGGCCAACTATAAAACAAGGACTTCTAATGCTAAAAGACTCTTCGAGTGGCGATGTGAAGGAAACAATTGAGTGTTTGATCAGCGAAGTGGAAAATTTTGTTAACCCATAATGATTTAAATAAAATGGCACAAAAAAATGAAGATCCAGAGGTCGTAGTTGTCGAAGATGATGCTTCCTCAAAAGCGGGAAAAAGCACCCTACAGGCAAAAGACAAAGTGGGTACAAAAAACACTGGCGGACATACTAATGAATTTCCTGAATGCGTAATACTTGGAGTTTATGATGGGAAGTATGTTAGATGGTCGGGTAGAGGGTCTGGAGTAATAGTTAAAAATAACAGATTTGTACTTACGGCCAGTCATAACATCGACTCACATATTCTGAGTGACCCGTTGACCAACTATGTGATTGGGATCAATTTGCCCAAACCGAAGAGTGACAAGTCTTGTATTAGCAGCAAAAACTTCCGCGTGTTTTTTGTTGACAAAAGGGCTAGGTTAAAGTACAGCTCGGATGGAGAATTAGTGCTTTTTAAATTAGAAAGGAGAGTTCCAAGAGCTGTAGAAATGCCAATAATTGCGGAAAAATCTGATTTTAAATTATTGAAAAAAGAAGTAGAAATCGTGGGTTATGGCAGCAACAGTACCGAGGCTGTCTTGGGGACAGGTTGTAAACGAAAAGCAATCTTGAAGGAGATTATCTCTGAGTATACTTACGCTAATAAGCCAAATGAACTTGTTGATAAGGAAGAAGAGTTGGGGTTTGATAAGGATACACAATTCGCTGCAGGTGGCAAATCAGCTATCTGTGAAGGTGATAGTGGCGGGCCCGTTTACTTTACAGAAACCGGTCTTAATAAAAAGAGAAAGTTGATTGGAATTATACTTGAAGATACACTGACAGATGTTGTGAAAATGGAAACAGAAAATGTTTCTTCTACATTGAATGCACCAAAAATTATTTGTGGTTCAGGAGCGGTTATATCGAGAATTGAAGTCATACGTGAATTAGCAGATTAAACAGATTCTACCAATGGATACAGAGATATTAAAGCCATACTTATTTATCGAGGAAGTTTACAGGCTGGTAAAGGGAAATAAACAAAAAAGGGTACTTCTATTACACATTAGGTTTAAACTTGATCCTGAACTTCCTTATGTTTTACCACCCAGACAGACACCAGGGAGAAGACGTAGTGAGTATAATAGAAATGAGAGAATTGTTACCATTAAAGTGGCCCCTGTTGTCAAATCGTTAGCGGCCTCTTTTGAAAGGCCACATGGTGATGCTTCTTTTTATGATATCATCACTCTAAGAGAAAGAAGCATTCGAGGAGAAGATAGTGTGAGGGTTCAAATTATTCACGGAACCAGAAATACACATGGTGGATCCGGGTGTATCCACTACCCACCCGGGGTAGGAGATTGATGAGGTTTTGTAATGTCAAAAGCAACTCCTCGTAAATCTTTTAAGACTCATTGTCTAGTATGTTGTCTGATTGCAGTTTTCTCAACTCTAGTTTTGCATCCCTTGTCAGCTCAAAACGAGTGCTCTGAAAGTGTCTCTAAACTGGTAAAAGAGGCTTCTGTCAAAGCCCTTAACTACAATTGGGGTGAGGCTATTTACTTAAATCAAAAAGCCCTGAGTAAATTAAAAGGTGAAAGTGTGGCTTTATGCAGAGCCAGAATTCATCTTCAATTGGCCGATCTTTATGCGACTGTCGGAGACTTTTTATACGACCTGGACAGCTCGCAATTAGGGCAACTACCTTTGCAGGGGTTAGACGTTGGACTTGATTACTTTAAGACAGGGCTTTATCATTACAGACGGGCTGGGAGGAGTGCCAGTAAAGCGAACAGTCCGTTTGATCGCATTAAAGCTACCCATGAAGTAGCCCGCCTTAAGTCCAAACTTAGCGAGTTTGATTCGGCACTCTATTATTTTGATCTGGCGGACCGGCTTTACCTGACTCATATCAATCAGGAAGGCCTTACAACAGATAGCCTTGAGCAAACGAGCTACAGGGCTTCGATGCTGAAGAGTCAGGGGTTGAATTTTTACAAACAGGGTGTGGCATTAAGGGATACGAGTTTGGTGTTGAAATCTATAAAGACTTATAAAAACGGTGTTTCGGTTCTTCATAAAAGTGATACTGCAACACGGATTCGTCTTAGTAATAACCTTGGTCTTGCTTATCTGTGGTTAGGTATACCGGATTCTTCTATGGTCTATTATCAGGTTTCTGAGCTACTTGCGCGGCTAACAAATGACATTACCCGACAGGGCAAAGCATTTTATGGATTGGGTGAAAGTTTCGAGAAATCAGGTAGGTATGATTCGGCCTTTATATATTTTAAACTTTATGACGATTCGCATGACGATGTGTTCAGGCAAGAGCAGGTAATGAATTTGGCAAAATTCAGTAAACTCTATCAAATAGAACAAAGCGAGGCACTAACCGACCGGCTTAGATTGCAGATCATTGTATATGCCATGGTTGTGGTGCTTCTTTTGATGTTGCTGTTTTTCTTAAATAGGAGGAGAGCTGCTCAGAATAAACTAGCCAACCAAAAAATCAATGACCTCCTCCAGCAACAAGAGATCAACTCCCTCCAGGGAGTGCTGACAGGACAAGAAGAAGAACGCCAAAGAATTGCTACCGATCTTCATGATAAACTGGGAGCCATTTTGGGAATGGTAAAACTGCATTTTAGCGCAGTAGAAGATCGTATAGATGATCTTCGCGAAGACAATAAGAAACAGTATATCAAAGCCAATGAACTGCTGGATCAGGCCAGCTCAGAGGTGCGAAATATCTCGCACAATTTACTCTCAGGTGTGCTCGTAAAGTTTGGCCTGGTGCCTGCCTTGCAAGACCTAAAAGATACTGTGGAAGCGACAGGGAAGTTGAAAGTTCAACTGGTGGCCGGAGAGCAAATGGATGGAAGACTTAGTGGTGAGCAGGAACTACAAATCTACCGAATTGTGCAGGAGCTCATCAGTAATATTCTGAAGCACTCAAGGGGGACAGAAGCGGTTATTCAACTGAACCGGAATAGTAATGAAATCAATTTAATCGTACAGGATAATGGAACAGGCTTTGATGTGGAGAGTGCCATGCAGAAAAAGGGTATAGGATTAAAAAACCTGCAAGCAAGGGTGGCCAGACTCGATGCAAAGCTGCATTTTGATTCTGGCAAGGGGGCCGGAACGACTGTGTCAATTGATATTCCAATTGTAAATGATTTTTATTAAGTATTTATAGGGATATACTATATTGTCTTTCATAATAGTTGATTATGAATATTACTATTAAGTACTTAACTTAATAGTGATTGCCAGACTCCTTTTTATGTTCCCTACCAACATAGGGCTGTATTCCTGCAGCCTCTTTTATACACAACTGAAAACCAACCGGAAGGATGATCAGAATTTTTATCGCTGATGATCATCAAATCGTTGTTGACGGTATCCGGTCTATCCTAGAAGGCCTGGAGGGTATTGTTGTGGTTGGCGGAGCGGCCTCCGGTGAAGAGACACTGAGGCAGTTAGCCCGGTTTGAGGTGGATGTACTTCTTCTGGATATTAATATGGCGGGAATGAACGGGGTTCAAGTGGCTAAAAGGCTGAAGGAAGAAGAACACCCGGTCAGAATCCTGGTGCTGACAATGCACAACAACCCACAATTCACAAAGCAACTTATTGAGATAGGCGTACTGGGATGTCTGATGAAAAATTCCGGTAAACAAGAGATGATCAGGGCTATCAAAGAGGTCCATGCGGGACAGCGGTATTATGGAGCGGAGATTACCAATACCCTGTTTGACAGCATTGACAAAAGCCAAAAAGCGACCCAAAAGGCAGAGCTGACTAAACGGGAAATAGAGGTGTTAAAACTGATAGCGAATGAGTTGACTACTAATGAAATTGCTGAAGAGCTGTTTATCAGCACGCATACCGTGGAGACTCACAGAAAGAACCTATTGAGCAAGCTCGGCTTTAAGAATTCTGCAGGACTTGCTCGCTTCGCTGCGAAGAACGGATTGGTCTAGGGTTTACTTCTTTCTCTCAAAAAGCTGCTTCTTCATATAGAGCTGAAATTCCAGGGGACTGCTTTCCTGAAATTCATCTTCGGCCAGGTCATCATAGATGTCTTCGTCATACTGCATCTTGGTGATTTCTACCCGATCATCAGGGTGGATGATAAGCTCCGTGCCTGAAAAGTCTATAGGATTTACGGATACCAGTACCTGGAAGTCATCGAATACACGCTTGAAGTACTTAAAAACGATTGCAGCATCTTTCTTGCCCATGTTTATTCAGGTTTGTGGTATAAGGTGCCTGGTGGTTTTGTCCAGGACAGTTTTTAGTAAATGGGCCGCACCAATGCCGATTATTGCCCCGGTTATGACATCACCGGGGTAGTGTACGCCCAGATAGATACGGCTGTAGGCCACCAGGGCAGCCCAGGGGATTAGCAGCCAGATATATTTCAAATGATCTTTGAGTAAGAGCCAGCAAAAAATGGCAACTGCAAATGAATTGGAGGAATGTGAAGAAGCAAAGCCGTATTGTCCTCCGCAGCCCTTAAGCAGGTGTACCTGTTCAGATATACCGGGTTCATAGCAAGGTCGTAGCCTTTCAATAGTTGGCTTCAGAAAACCAGAGGCCAGCTGGTCACTGATCAGAATGAGTAAACCAATAGAGATGATGATGTACAGCTCACGCTTTTTATTATAGCGAATGAGCCAGTAGAGTAGCAGGGCGTAGAGTGGAATCCATACGTACTTATCACTGATCCAGGGCATCAGGAAATCAAAGAGGAAATTGTGCGCTCCGTTCAGAAACAAAAACAGTTCCTGGTCCCATTGTTCTAACCGATCAATCATCCGCCCAGTTGACTCCTTTCCTAAGTAGTTTCAGCGTTTTGTCCTCCTTGCTACCCTCTATTGGTTGAAAATCATACTCCCAGCCGGCCTGCGCGGGTAAGCTCATGAGGATAGATTCGGTAC
Source organism: Roseivirga sp. (assembly GCA_021404565.1). Lineage (GTDB taxonomy): Bacteria > Bacteroidota > Bacteroidia > Cytophagales > Cyclobacteriaceae > Roseivirga. The sequence goes on from JAAWWF010000031.1 coordinate 114,812, forward strand.
GGCCGTTAGTGTCCAGGCCAAAGCGGGTACCCCGGTCATAAACCAGGTTAAATTCTACATAGCGACCTCTGCGGAGCATTTGCCATTCTTTCTCACGCTCACCATATGGCAATCGGCCGTTTTTGCTCATCAACTGAGTATAGATTGGGGCGAAGGCGAGTCCCACATCTTTCACAAAATCCAGTCGATCTCTTTTACTGAACTCCTTATCATCTCCAAGCTGATCAAAGAAAACACCTCCGATGCCCCTGGTTTCGTTTCTGTGTTTTATAAAGAAGTAATCATCTGCCCATTGCTTGAACTTTGGATAGTAGGAGGGATGGTGTTTGTCGCAAACCGCCTTTAAGCGGGAGTGAAAATTTACCGCATCCTCTCTGTTTACATAATGGGGCGTGAGGTCAATTCCGCCTCCAAACCAATAGGTGCCATTTGACATTTCAAAGTACCGGATGTTCATATGAATGATTGGTACCATCGGGTTTTCAGGGTGAATAACAATAGAAACGCCAGTGGCAAAAAAGTCACCTTCAGTAAGGCCAAACGAGTTTAGAATCTTCTCAGGAGTCTTTCCATGTACAGCAGAGAAATTGACACCGCCTTTTTCGATGATATTACCATGTCGCATGACCCGGGTTCTGCCTCCTCCTCCTCCTGGTCGGCTCCACTTATCTTCATGAAACTCTCCCCGGCCGTCAGCTTTGCACAGCTCACTGCAGATGTGATCCTGAATATTTCTGAAAATGCTCGAGATCGATTCCTTGTCCGTTCCGTTCATGGTCACAAAAATATCATAAACCAGCGTAACGCCCTGCGATTTTCTGTGGCATAATTGATAGGTAAACCTTTCATGCCGAGTTTGGAGTTAGTATAGAACCCGACAAGACTCAGTATATATGAGTAGATTCATCAAATTACCCGTGTTTTGAAATGAACAGTTAAATACTTATTTCGTTACTCAGTATAGATTACCTAACAATCGTTAGTTTTCCTTGTTGACTTCTGTCGATATTGGTTAACTTGGCCGCAAATCACCTTAATTGATGAACGTTACGGAAAGCAAAGCCCCTCATACCAACCAAAAGAATTCCATATCAACTCCCAAGTCAGTTCTTGAAAAAGCCTATAGGCTGATGCATACAGCCATGAACATGGCTCATACCTACGAAGAAAATAAATCCATCTGCAGCAAGTACGTACATAGTACTTCACGAGGACATGAAGCCATCCAACTGGCTACGGGAATGCTGCTTGAGCCTTACGATTACGCAGCTCCATATTACCGTGATGAGTCCATACTGTTGGGTATCGGCATGCAACCTCATGAGCTGATGATGCAGCTGATGGGTAAGAAAGACGATCCTTTTTCAGGAGGCAGAACCTACTATGGTCATCCATCACTGAAGAGGGAAGGTTTCCCTACCATACCCCATCAAAGCTCTGCCACGGGTATGCAGGCAATTCCCGCCACAGGCATGGCGCATGCCATCCACTACCTGGAAGGGCAGGGACTGCTGAAAACCGATGATAAACCTTTGTCCGTTTGCTCCCTTGGAGATGGGTCTGTAACGGAAGGAGAGGTTTCCGAGGCTTTTCAGATGGCTGTATTACATCAGCTTCCCATCATCTACCTTATTCAGGATAATGATTGGGGTATTTCGGCTACCGGTAAAGAAATGCGTGCCATGGATGCCTATGAATTTGCAGCCGGATTCAAGGGTATGGAACGTATGAGGGTGGATGGTAGCGATTTCGTTAGTTCCTATGAGGGTATGAAGAAGGCCTTCGACTATGTGAGAGAAAACCGGGCACCTATTCTGGTACATGCCAAGGTGCCTTTGCTAGGACACCATACTTCCGGAGTACGCAGAGAATGGTACCGTGATGATTTTGAAGAGCACCAGAAAACCGATCCGATTCCGGTACTCAGAAAGACTTTAAAGAGGGTAGGCTATAAAGAAGCGGAGCTGGTAAAACTGGAAGATGAAATAAAAGCTTTCGTTCAGTCAGAATATGCCAGAGCACTCAACGCTGATGACCCCGATCCGGCCACAGTTATGGATCACGAGTTTGCGCCCACTCTGATTACAGAAGAAAAAGGAAACCGCAAGCCAAGAGGTGCTGAAAAAGTAGTCATGGTAGATGCCGGACTTCATGCAGTTGACGATATTCTGAAATCTCATCCGGAGGCCTTGTTCTATGGTCAGGATGTGGGAGGTACCCTTGGGGGGGTATTCAGAGAAGCTGCCACGCTGGCTCAGAAATATGGCGATGCCCGTATTTTCAATACACCTATTCAGGAAGCGTATATCGTTGGTTCTACGGCCGGAATGTCTGCTGTCGGGGCCAAGGCTATAGTTGAAATTCAATTTGCAGATTATATATGGCCGGGAATTAACCAGCTGGTAGAAGAGCTCTCAAAGAGCTGTTACCTGTCTATGGGCAAATTCCCTGTTCAGTCACTGATTAGAGTGCCAATAGGCGCTTACGGTGGAGGTGGACCTTACCATTCCGGTAGTATTGAATCTACCTTGTTGAATATCCGCGGGATCAAAGTGGTGTATCCATCGAATGCAGCGGATATGAAAGGGCTGATGAAAGCTGCTTTCCACGATCCTAACCCGGTGGTGATGCTGGAACACAAAGGCCTGTACTGGTCTAAAGTTCCGGGCACCGAAGGGGCCAAGACATTTGAGCCGGACAACGAATATATCATACCTCTGGGTAAAGCGCGCATTGATCAGGAGGCTAGTCAGGAAGCCATTGAAAACGGAGAATCATGTACCATTATTACCTACGGTATGGGGGTGTACTGGTCACGGGCTGCCAGTAAAGCTTTCAAAGGGCAGGTTGAAGTTCTTGATTTAAGAACCTTGAATCCGCTCGATTGGGAAGCTGTGATAGCTTCTGTAAAAAGACATAATAAGGCCCTGGTACTGACCGAAGAGCCCTTGATGAACTCGTTTGCCGAATCACTGGCGGGTAGAATATCTAAGGAGTGCTTTCAGGAGCTGGATGCTCCGGTAATGACCTTCGGAGCTGCTAATCTACCGGCTATTGCACTCAATGTTGATCTGGAAAAGGCAATGCTGCCCACTGCTGATAAGGTAGAGGCAGTGCTTGGAGATTTGCTGAATTATTAGAAAAACATAGGAGAAAGTACTTTGTTAGAGGCTCTTTTTATTCTGCCTAAGCAACGTATCTATTGAATTTCCAAGAGTTGTCAGTACAACTCATTTGGGTGCTAGTTCATTTTACTTTCTTTTTGCGGCCAAAAAGAAACAACCGTGCCGGCCGTACTGAGGTACTCTGGCAGGCAGGAAACCCTTTCCGAAAACTCCAAATCCAAGCCCGGTTTTTGCCGCACAAGGCCATCGCGAGCCCGGGCCAACCGCCTTGTATTTCGCACTGTTTTCGGTGGATCCACCCTCCGATGTGGACTGTTGAGAATAATGAAAACACTGCTTGACGGAGAGTGAAGCGTTCACAGGTGTTTATACTTACCTGTAATTGAAAAGTCGTTCAACTCAAAATGGGTAACCCACAGCAATATTCCAGACTGTCTGTGAATTGCGTTTGAAGAGTCTTTGCCAGCGGTTTTTTTCGGGGAAACGAGGATCTCTGAGCTTATGCCCCATATCCAGACGAAACACCAGAAAGGAGAAATCGAGTCGCAGGCCTAAACCAGCACCGACAGCAATCTCTTTGTGAAAACGGTTCAGTTTGAATTCACCGCCCTGTGAGATTCGAATGGGGCCTTCAGAGGCTGTTGTGCTTACTTCGCTCAATCTCCAGGTATTGCCGGCATCAATAAAGAATGCCCAGTCGAAAAAGCCAGCCAGGTTGCTCCGATATTCAACATTCATCTCCAGCAATACTTCACCCGGTTGCTCAAACTGGTAGCTATTGCGGTTTGGAACCAGGTTTCCGTTCTCATCTCGTATGTTTTGACCTGCCTCATTCAGCTGGTAGGGGAAAGACGATCCCGGGCCAAGTCGTCTGGGACTCCAGGCCCGATTACTGCTGCTACCACCGGTAAAGAAGAACTTTTCATAGGGCAGGGCATCATTTTCTCCGTAGGGATTGGCGATGCCGGTATGAAAGCGGTAAGCCCAGGCATTTCCGTTGTTTTTGGGTACGTAACGCCTGTAATCTATCTCAAACTTAAAGAACTGGTAGAACTCGAGACCTTCTCGCTCCAGGACGCCTGTTCCGATAAGGTCGTAAAGAGTACCACCACTTTCTATAAAATACCTGAAGAAAGAAGAAGGACTATTGGGGTTGGCGTAATTCTCATTGATAATGGCATTGAAAGAGGTACTACTAACAAAAGATGGATTGAAAGCCAGGTTGAGCGTATTACCCTGGTTAGCCAGTTCATTCAATTGAACTTTGAAATCGGGGTCAATGCGTACGGTGTCTATCAGGTTGACATTTGCCAGGTTGAGGGTGTAGTTTTTGGTGCCCTTCAGGTTCTGCCAGGTGTAGGCAAAGGTACCGTTGATATTATTTCGGGTGTACTCAGGCCTGTCGGTAAAGGAAAAACCCAGCGAAACCCGCGTATTGGGATTAAAAGTTTTCAGGTTAAGATTTCTGGAATTGAATGGGGTGAGGAACCGTGGAAAAGTCAATGAGGCATTGGTACCATATTGAAAACTACGATAGACACCATCTCTTTCAGAGACAGAGGCAATACCTTCTACTCCAAAGAAACCGTTGAGTCTGAAAATTTCCAACCCCTTGAAGATGTTCCGGTTAATCAGTGAAACATTATAAAATGGACCTGGAAAACCCTGACTTACATTGACGCCTAATTCCTGGGTGAGCTGATACTTTTTCAGCGGAGCCGTATAGATATTGGTAACGAATTTTCCGGGCACCAGTGTGGTGTCAAAGTTGATATTGACATAGCGGAACATATCCATATTCAATAGCTGCCGCTGTGTATTGACCACCTTCTCATAATCGTACAACTCTCCGGGTCTGAAGATTAGTCGGGTGTCCAGCACCTTGGGAGAGTAGTCCAGTACACCAAAACTATAAGCGATATTCTGGTAGCTTTTTCTATCTGATACCGTGTCGGAACCATTTGTATTCATAATGATCGAATCCATGGCGTAGGCCTGGTGGTTTGGCTTGTCAGCCGGCTTATTGATGACTGTGGTAACCCAAAGATCAGTCTCTCCGGGAGCTTCCCTTACTTCGAAAGTGATATAGCTCTCATTCATCTCGAAGTAGCCGTTATTTCTAAGTAAATCGTTGAGGCGACTGCGTTCGGCTGTCAGTCGGTCCACATTGTAGTTTTCCCCGATCTTAAGTAACGAACTACTATTATTATCAGTCAGAAGCCTGGTGATAGCCGTGTCCCCGGTTCTCAGGTTAAGACTGTCGATAAAGCGTTGATCACCTTCCGCAACGATGAATACCTGATCGATTTTTCGTTTATGCTCAGTTTGTCCTATGGATACCTCGGCAGCAAAGAACCCATCATCTTTCAGGTGGCTGAGAATCCGTTGCCTGGAACTTTCAATCGATGTGCTATCGTAAACCGCCAGAGGAGTTCCTGTTCTCATCAGAAAATTACCATTTCTTAAATGGCTGTTATAGCGATCGACTTTTCTGTTTTTCTTACTTTCCAGGCCTGTGGTAGATTTTCCACGAGCTTTCTTTTTGGCTATTTTTTCGTCAATCTTAGCAATGAATTTCTTTTTTTGGCCATTGATTTTGGCGGTGTCAAAGGTGTTTTTACCTCTTTCATACAGGTTGGCTCCCAAAGCTCCGATCAGAGGGATACGGGTATTAGGCTCTAAGATGATTTGATCGTATAGAGCGCCTTTATCAGCCTTGTCGGTACCTGTGATACTTTGTTTGTAAAGAAGTTTTTCACCATCTTCCAAATGTCGCGTACCCACACACCCACAGAGACAACTGACTATCAAAAAAAGGGTAAAAAGTTGAGTTGTGGCCTGCTTCACTAATTCCTTAACAATGCTATCTAAACGATTAATAAAGTACTTTAAATCTCTACAATTAAAAAAATATCGCAGGCAAGAACGAAAGTTTTTGGTTGAGGGGGCAAAAGGTGTGACAGAATTGCTCAAATCAGGCCTGGAGGTTGAGTATTTGTTGCTCACGGCTGATTTTAAAAGGGAGCTGGAATCGGAGCTGTCATTAAGAGGAGAAGTGATTGATGTCAATGAAAAGGAGCTGGTACAGGCAGGTACTTTCCAGTCCAACAATGCAGGACTTGGCATCGCCTCTATGCCTGAAAATACTCCTTTGTCTATAGGAGAGGAGGAGTTGGTCATAGCCCTGGATGATATCCGTGATCCGGGTAACCTGGGGACTATTATACGGATTGCTGACTGGTATGGCATATCTAAGGTGATCTGCTCCAAAGAATGTGCCGATGTTTTCAATCCCAAGGTGGTGAATGCCAGCATGGGCTCCTTTGCGAGAGTACAGGTTTGGTATGAAGAGCTATCTGATTTCTTACCAAAGACCGATCTCACTATCTACGGTGCACTACTTGAGGGAGAAAATATCTACCAGAGCCAGCTAGAGCCTTCGGGTATCTTATTGATGGGTAATGAATCCAAAGGTATTCAAAAGGACCTGATTCCTCTGATTACTCAACCAGTACATATTCCCAGAAGGGGTGAGGCAGAGTCACTCAATGTGTCAGTAGCTACAGCAGTGATCCTGGATAATTTTTTCAGGTAGAAAAAACTAAAATAACTTATCACCGCTTTCTTCAGCGGCCTGTTCCATCATTTCTTCCGAGAGCTCTTTGCCCAGATAGCCATCAATAACATTGTGAGCCATGTAAAGGGTAGGGGTGAGTACCACTGCGACTATGAACTTGTAGATATAATTGGTGATGCCTACCGCGAGCACTTGTACGAGTGACCAGTCTGCCAGAAAGTAAAAGGCGACAATCAGTACCACAAAGCTATCGATGAACTGAGATACGAGGGTAGAGCCGGTAGCCCGCAGCCAGATTTTATTCTTGCCCGTGATTTTACGCAGCTTATGGAAGACATACACATCGACAAACTGACCTAATAAAAAGGCCACCAACGAGGCAAAAATGATGTTGAGTCCCTGGGAGAGTACTTTGTTAAAGGCGGTGTTGATATTGAAGGGATTCCCCTCACTGTCGGTAGCATTGATGTTCAACCAGAAATCGGCCGGAGCCAGCTCCATGGCCAGGTAGATAACCACAAAGGCATATGCGATCAGCCCTACGGTGATATAGGTCAGCCGTTTCACCCCTTCCTTTCCGAAGTATTCATTGATGATATCGGTGAGAATAAAGACGACCGGCCAGAGCAACACTCCGGCAGTCAGGTTGAACTGAAGGAGGAAATCACCAAAGAGCGGGATTTCCAATGGATCAGCACCTAATGTCTTTTCAAAGGAGAAAATCTTACCACCAATCAGCTCTGCTATCAGTGCGTTGGTGATAAAGATACCGGCAAGAATAATAAAGAGGCTGGTCTTTTTATTTTTCAGAATAGAGGTTGACATGCTGTGAATTTAATCGATTTCCCCAATGGAAGCTTAAAGGAGTGTATAAATAATGAAAATAGCTTCATAAGAAGAAATCCGTCAGAGCGAAGTGTTGGGTGTTGGTTATGAACATCTGCAGTATTTCTTGAGAGGCATATAATTGTATGCCTACACTGAGTTTAGCTACTATCCACCTTAACCATATGGCCGATAAATAATCATTCGTCCTTTTTGCGGCCAAAATGGACCAAAAACCCTTTCCGATAACACCAAATCCAAGGTTGGTTTTTACCCGCTTGGCCTACGCGTACCAAATCCAACCACCTTGTATTTCGCACTGTTATCGGCCTTGCCGCCCTCCTGCTTGAATAGAGTCGCATAGATCATAAAAGCACATAGTTTTCAATGCAATCAATTCACTCGGAATTTCACTGATTCACCCCAAGAGATCAGAGTGAAAATAAGAGAAGTGTTAAATATGACAGCCTGAAACACTTTTTTCAAACGAACTATGTTGGGCTTAAGGTTACACCTGCTTTCCAATCCTGAAGTATGAAGGATCTAAAGCAGGTGGTGAAATGGAATTTGGTGACTCTTAGTTTCTGCCTGTCACTGAATCGTATTGCAAACCAGATCAGAGTGAAAGGCGTGATCAGGTTGATAGGTTACCGGAATGTACCTGAGCTACAGGTTGTCTTAACTATTCCCCAGCACATAGTCTTCACCTTCTATCGCCAGATCTGAATTCTCAAAAACAGTCCTGGCCTCTTCTTTGAGTGGCTCCAGCTCTTTGTAGCGAATAGAAAAATGCCCCAACAACAGGCGGCCGGCTCCTGCTTTTTTAGCAATGGTAGCGGCTTCTTTGGCTGTAGAGTGAAAGGTGTTGGCTGCCCGTTCTGCCTGCTCATCCAGAAATGTCGATTCGTGGTAAAGCATGTCTACTCCCTGAATATAGGGCAGGATAGACTCATCATATTTAGTGTCAGAACAATAGGCGTATTTGAAAGACTTCTTGGGTGGATGGGTGTATTTGGTGTTTTCGTAAGCTATGTTTCCCTCTTCATCCTCTATATCCTCTCCGTTTTTGAGCCTTACAATATTCCTTACAGAGAAATCTGGAGGTAACATCTCTTTGATAATGCGCCTTTTCTTGGGCTTCTCTTCAAACAGGTAACCGCTGCAGGGGATGCGATGGTTGAGAGGAATACTATGTACCCGAATAAAGTCGTCTTCGTGCACTACCCTGTGTACCTGAGTGTCCACAGTATGAAACTCTACCTCATAGTTGAAGACGGTTTCAGAGTATTTGAGCTGAAGGGTGATGATCTCCGCCAGCCCCTTTGGGCCATACAGTTTAAGCGGTTTCTTACGCCCGAGCAAATGCATGGTGCTGAGCAGGCCCATCAGACCCAGGTAGTGATCACCGTGCAGGTGACTGATAAAGATGTTGTTGATGCGTTGTGCCCGAATGTGGAAACGCTTCATCTGCAATTGGGTACCTTCACCACAATCAATCAGATGAAGCCTCCCCTCAACATTTATTAGCTGAGAGGTTTGATTTCTACGGTGCGCAGGAGCAGCGGAATTGGAGCCTAGTATTTTGACGGATATGCCCAAAAGACCAGCTACTCTTCTCCGGCTTCTTCAAATCCTCTTTCCAGGTCGTTCATAAATACCAGGTCTACAGCCTCTTCGTTGGTGGGCACAATGTTCAGTACATTGTTAAGCTGAGATATGGTCAATAGCTTTTCTACGAAAGGACTTATGGCCGCCAAAACGAAAGAACCTCCGTTTTCAGAAAAGGTGCGGTTACCGGTTAACAGAGCACTGAGGCCAGAGGAGTCGGCATATTTGGTAGCAGAAAGGTTAAGGATTAAGCTTGTAACCCCGGTTGTTTGCAGGTTCACAAATTCCGATTTCAATTCTGGTGATATGGTAGAATCCAGCTTCTCTTCTCCAAGGGTAAGCAGGGTGTATTTGTCTTGTTTATCTACTGAAAATTTCATTCTGTCTCTTTTAAATATCTATTGATATTGGTTTCTATTCTATTCAAAGGATCGGCCTCTGCAGGTTTTTCGAAGCGATCGCCCGTCACATTTTCAAAAAGCTCAATATACCGGTCGGAAATTGATTTCACAACTTCGTCAGTCATCTCAGGAACCGTCTGTCCTTCTTTGCCCTGAAAACCATTCTCGATGAGCCATTGCCTTACAAATTCTTTGGAGAGCTGCTTTTGTTTTTCTCCCTTGTCTTGTCGTTCCTGATAGCCATCGGCATAAAAGTAGCGCGATGAGTCGGGGGTATGCACCTCGTCTATCAGGTAGATATTTCCTTCATGCTTTCCGAACTCATACTTGGTGTCGACCAGTATCAGGTCACGAGCAGCAGCTATTTCAGTACCTCGTGTAAACAGTGCCCTCGTATGGGCTTCGAGCTGAGTGTATTCTGCTTCACTCACCAGCCCCTGGGCCAGAATTTCTTCTCTTGAAATATCTTCATCGTGGCCTTCGTGGGCCTTGGTGCTGGGAGTAATGATGGGCTCAGGGAATTTGTCGTTTTCTTTGAGTCCGTCCGGCATGGGTACACCGCAAAGGGTACGTTTACCATCGCGATACTCTCGCCATGCATGCCCCGCCAGGTAGCCGCGTATCACCATTTCAATTGGGTAGGTCTCGCATTTCAGGCCGGCACTGGCGTTCTGATCAGGAGTTCCTTTTAACCAGTTTGGTACAATGTCATTGGTCATTGCCAGAAACTTAGAGGCTATCTGATTGAGTACCTGCCCTTTGAAGGGAATGGCTTTTGGTAACACGACATCAAATGCTGAAATACGATCGGAAGCGATCATGATGAGCTGGTCTTCGAAAAAGTAAACATCACGCACTTTTCCTCTGTAAAAATCCTGCTGTCCGGGGAATTGAAACCCTGTTTCTTTGATGCCTTCCGTCATGGAGGCAAAAATAATTAAAAATAGGATGAGTGAACGTCTCCGATCAGTTTTCTGAGCTGGAAATCAGTTTTCCGCGAGAATATCTTTCTTGCTTTGTGATCTCTCCCTTTTCATCAAAATACTGCCAGGTTCCCTCCTTCAGGTCATAGCGGTGGTTGCCTTTTACCTTGACTTTCTTACTCTCATAAAACAGCTGATGTCTCCCTGATTTAAGGCCGTTGACATAGCTTGTGGTTCTTTGGATTCTACCACTGGGGTAAAAGGCAGTTTCTATACCCGTATTGCGGTTGTATTGATAAGGGCTTTGCTTTTCGAGAATTCCCTGATCGCTATAATCCTTCACAAAACCATTGACTACGCCATTGGAATAAGGGATGGTCCTTTGAATCTTACCATTTTCATAGTGCAAGCTCCATAACCCGTTTTTAGAGGCATTCACATAGATTTCTTTTGTTTTGACAGCTCCCGATTTATAGTAGGTATCGATGGTCACATCTTGTGTAATGCGTGTATAGTTTTCAATAATCTTCACCTCGCCTGATTCATAGTAAGTCAGATTCTTACCTGTTTTGGCTCCTTTTACAAAGGTGAATTCTTCCTTGCGGGCTCCATCCAGATAATAGGTTTTGAAAGGTCCGTCATAAAGCCCGTCTATGTAGGTTCCCTCGGTTCTCAGGCTGCCATCTCCATCGTAGTTTTTAAAAGGGCCATTTTTGTAGCCTGCTACATATAAGTATTCAAATTCAACCTGACGGTTTTTGTAGAACGTCTTATAAACCCCTTCAATTACTCCCATGTTATAAGTGAATTCAGAAGAAAGTTCACCGGTTTCATGGTAGGTTTTGGCGGCCCCATGCTGTTTTCCCTTCAGGTAATTAAATTCTGTTTTCAGATTTCCATTAGAGAAGTATTCTTTGGCCAGACCACTAGGGACATTAATATCGAAGCTGGTCTCTGTTTTTTTATTGCCATTCTCATGATAGGCAATGACCAATCCATCCAGCATGCCATCTACATATTTACCTTTTTGAATTGGCTTTCCGCTTCTGGAGAAGATTTCAAAGGGGCCTGTTTTTTTTCCCTCCTCATAGGTGATTCGCTGTAGGAGCTCACCATTTTCATAATACTCGGTAAAGGTGCCTACGGGGCTGCCTTCATTGAATTTGCCTTCAACAGATACCCCGCCTTCCTGGAAGTATTTCACGTAGTCGCCATGAATCAAGGAGCTATCACTGTCCAGGATGTAATATACCTCTTTGACAATCTTATCTTCCGGCTTATAGCGGGTGGTTATCTTTTGCTGAGCAATGGTGGCTAAGGCAAAGGCAGAGAGGAGAATGGTGAAGATTAACTTTTTCATAAATAGGTCAGGCCTTTCGCAAAAATACGAAAGGCCTGATAAATTATTGTGTCAGACAATCTAAATGTCTTTCCGAGTGCAGGTTAGCTTATCGGGCAAGCCTCCTTTTTTTGCTTATAGTCTTTCGATTACAATGGCAGAGGCTCCACCACCACCATTGCAAATACCTGCTACACCGATGTTACCTTCTTTCTGTGCCAGCACTGAAGTGAGAGTAGTAGTGATACGCGTACCTGAGGCGCCCAGTGGGTGACCAATGGCCACAGAACCACCGTTTACATTCACTGTTTCAGGATCAAGATCCAGCTTCATATTGTTGGCAATAGCCACAGCTGAAAAAGCCTCATTGATCTCGTAATAGTCTACATCACCTTTTTCAACACCGGCCATGGCCATGGCTTTCGGAATGGCCAGAGCAGGAGCCGTAGTAAACCACAGCGGATCCTGGGCGGCATCAGCAAAACCACGAATCCTTGCGATTGGGGTTAGCCCAAGCTCTTCCATCTTTTGCTTGCTCATCAATACCATGGCGGCAGCCCCATCATTAATGGTAGAAGCATTTGCAGCGGTAACCGTACCGTCCTTGTTAAAGGCAGGTCTTAGCTTTGGTATTTTATCGAAGAATACGTTTTTGAACTCCTCGTCTTCGCTCATTACCACAGGATCACCTTTTCTTTGAGGGATTTCTAGAGGAATGATCTCGTCTTTGAAGAGACCGGCCTCGCTTGAGGCGGCTGTCTTTTTGTAGGAACTGATAGCAAACTCATCCTGCATTTCACGGGTGATGCCCATTTCCTTAGCCGTGTTATCCGCACAGCTACCCATCATAAATTCATTGTAAACTTCCCAAAGTCCGTCTTTCTGCAATCCATCGATGATTTCTCCACCACCAAATTTATAACCATAACGGGCTTTTGGCAGGTAGTAAGGAATATTGGTCATGCTTTCCATACCTCCGGCAACTACCACATCTTGTGCGCCCAGCATAATAGATTGGGCACCAAACATGATAGATTTCATGCCAGAAGCACAAACCTTATTGATCAGCGAGCAGGGCACGTTATGACCAATGCCGGCTCCTAAAGCTGCCTGACGTGCAGGTGCCTGACCCAGGCTGGCCGAAACCACATTGCCCATCAATACTTCCTGAACCTGGCTGGCTTCTACGCCTGCTTTTTCAAGTGCACCAACAATGGCTTTTGAACCTAGTTGCGTAGCGGTAAAACCAGCTAATTTTCCTCCAAAGCTCCCGATCGGGGTACGGGCAGCTGAAACTATATATACTTCGTTCATATCAATTTTCGATTTGCCTAACGACTGTTAGCAAAGTTAAGCAAACGTTTGATATTTCCATGCTGTAGAAGAGAGATGTTTCGCTATGAGTTTTGTGGCTGACAGGAGATATTGGAAGGCACAGCTGGTGGCTAATAGGTAGGTAGTAAGAAGTAGGATTTTCTTACTATATTACCCCTAGCTCAGTCAACCGAGCTTATCGGGAGTCAGCTATCTTCTGCTTCTGGTGGTCGTTACTTGCACCTATTCTCAAGGGTGAAGCATAAGTTGGAGGGTTAAACTCAGACAACCTGCTGTATCTATAATAGGTCAAGGCTGGTGCTTTGCCAGTAAGGCAGAGAGTGCTTTAGGGTTTTGTCGATTGTCCCAAATCAAAAGTATTTTAAGGGAGTCTTTTTTGCACTGATAGTAGAGCGAAAGATGTTTGTGCATGATCAGATATCGGAATGAAGTGTTTGGTATGCTTATACCAATATCGGGATGATTGATAATACTGTCGATAGATCGGTCAACTAATTCCAGTAAGTTTTCAGCCAGAACCTCGTTCCACTTGTTCAGAGCAAACCGATATACATTGTTAAGTGAATCAATAGCAATGTCAGTCCAAAGCACTTGCATGGCTTACTCAACGTATTAAATCTCTGGTTGAGCGATGAGGGGTAAGAACCTTAGACTCCTCAGATAGTTTTAACAATTCCATTAACTCGGACTCAAAAGTATCGGAGCCAGAATCTATTATCGTTTCCAACTGAGCAAGTAATTCTTCGCTTTTAAGCTCTTCAATTCCTTTAATAACTTTCCGTTTTCTCTGTTCAAAAGTCATCTTCTAATTTAATCAATAATTGTCAACTTCTTGTAAGGGTTATTTATCAGTAAAGGAGGATATATTTCGCTTTGAGTTTTCTGGCTAATAGTTAGGAGTAGCGATATCCTTTCTACCTCTTATCTCATACCTTGATAACGCAGTTGGTAGCTACCTAATACCTCTCTCCGTCTTAATCTCCTGAGAAAGTTGTGTGACAGCCATCGCGTAAAGCTTGCTGTGGTTATAGCGTGTAATCACGTAAAAGTTCTCAAGGCCGAACCAATGCTCTGTATCGTTTTCATTTTCCAGAATGATCATAGTGGCCTTTAGGTCGGCCGGGAGCTCCGTTGCCGGTTTAAAGCCAATGGCAGTATAATCCGATACTTTATTCTTAGGCCTGAGTGATTGTTTGCGGAGCCTGGAGATTTCTCTGGTCATGGTAGCCTTTGAGGTGATAGGTTGCCCCGTCTTCCAGCGATGTACTTTGAGGTAATTGGCCACGCTGGCAATAGCGTCTTCAGGTGAGTCGATAAGGTCGCTGGTGCCACCCTTGTCGAAGCTTCTGGCATATGCCTTATAACTGCTGGGCATGAATTGTGAATAGCCCATAGCACCTGCATAGGAGCCCAGTACTCCGGTAACTTCAAGGTTTTCTGCTTTAGCAAGTTCCAGAAAATGGCCGAGCTCCTTTGTGAAAAAACGTGATCTTTTCGGGTAACCAAAAGCCAATGTGTATAGTGCATCCAGCACGCGATAGCTGCCTTTGATTCTGCCAAAATAGGTTTCTACCCCTATGATACCCAGTATGACTTCCTCAGCCACACCTGTATCTGCGCTTACCTGCCTCAGTGCCTCGGCATGTTCGTTCCAAAAGACTACGCCTGCTTCAACACGCTCAGGGGTCATGAAAATCTTGCGATATCGACCCCAGGTCATGGTACCCTCTGCCGGTCTGCTGATTTTATCGATGATTTCCTGCTGGAATTCCGCCTGATCCAAAATACCGGTTACCTCCGAAAGAGGGAGATCATTCTTTTCTGAAAATTCTTTGGCAAAGGCCGCGACCTGGGCCTTATCTATCTGGCCAAAGGCGGTCATTGAAATAAAGAACAACAGCAAGGTGGGAATCAGTTTTTTCAGCATATAGTTTTCGTTTTTACAATGGCTCTTAAAGATAGAATACGAATTCCTCAACCAAAACGGTTCCAAACTATATTTACCATAGATATCTGAGGTGCATTTCATTATATTTCCGACATGTTTACTGATAATGATATCACAAGGTTTCGATCAGAAACTGCGGGAGTAAAAAATGTAATTCACCTGAATAATGCAGGGAGTTCCCTGCCACCCGATGTGGTGAGGGAGTCAGTGCTGGATTACCTTCAGGAGGAAATGACTTTTGGAGGCTATGAGGTGCATGCCAAATACTTTGAAGAAATTGAAGGAGTTTATGGTTCTATTGCTCATTTGCTTAATGCCAATGCAGATGAGATTGCCGTTTTGGAAAATGCCACTGTAGCCTGGACAGCCGCTTTTCAGGCCATTCCCTTTAAAGCCGGAGACGAAATTATCACCTGTCAGGCCGACTACTCAAGCAACTATCTGGCTTATCTGCACCTACAAAAAAACCTGGATGTGGCGGTAAAAGTAGTGCCAAATGATGAGCAGGGTCAAGTGGATGTAGGGGCTTTGGATGGACTTATTACCAATGCCACACGCCTGATCTCTATTGTACACATACCAACGAATAGTGGTTTAGTAAGCCCTGTTGAGGCCATTGGCAAGATTGCCAGAAGGTACGATATATTGTATCTGTTGGATGCCTGCCAGTCTGCCGGACAAATTAAACTTGACGTTGAGCAAATAGGCTGCGATATGCTGTCAGCCACGGGTCGCAAATACCTGCGTGGACCGAGAGGAACGGGCTTTTTGTATGTGAGTTCGCGGGTAAAAGAGCAACTGATTCCTGCTGTCGTTGATTTGCACTCAGCAGAATGGACCGCCACGAACGAGTATCGATTCAGAGATGATGCGAGAAAGTTTGAAAACTGGGAGAGTAATTTTTCCGGAATTCTTGGTCTCAAAAAGGCGGTAGATTATATTCTCGGGATCGGGATTGATGATATATGGCAACGAATTCATTTCCTGGGCTCATCACTGAGAGAAAAACTAAACTCACTTGATAATGTAAGCACTTATGACGTGGGTGAAGTTCAGGGTGGGATCGTGTCTTTTGGTGTAGATGGGCGTAGCGCTGTTGAGGTCAAAAATCACCTAAAGAAATATGGGATCAATGTCTCCTGGTTGGGTACACCCAATGCCAGACTGGACATGGAGGCCCGGGGGATAGCAGAGATTGTTCGAGCCTCTGTTCACTATTACAATACCGAGGCTGAGCTTGAGGAAATGGTGGCAAAACTGAAGCTCCTATAAAGCAAAAGCTCCCTCGTCTAGGGAGCTTTTCAGATTGACTTACCTCAACTACCAATCCTACAGAATTAACTGACTTGATTTAGTTGTCTTCCTTTCTTATGAAAAGAATTCAAAGCTTAATGGGAGAATCAGAAAAAGGTAACCCAGGTTTTTGAATTTTTTTCTGATTTAGTTTAAAGGCACCGTTTCGTCATATCTTTAGGCGGTTGGATTTAGTCCCGAAATGCCTTAATTTTCTACCTCTGCCACGATTTTTTTATTTTTTTGACTAATACGGAAAAATTCATGTTGGTACAGGGTTACCTTTTCTCACTTTTCACATAAAGGATAGCATTGCATGATTAATCAGAATCTACTTGAGTCAATGACTCAGGGTGATTTAAAAGGGTTCGAACAGGCTTACTTGTCTTACAGAGATGAGTTTATAATGTGGGCCAATAAGAATTATTACTGTGATTTCGAAGAGTCTCGTGATGTTTATCAGGCCACGGTCATTCAGTTTTATGAGAATGTACAGTCTGGCAGGCTCACAAAACTGACCAGTGATCTGAAGACCTATTTGTTTGCCATAGGCAAAAATAAAATTAGGGAGCTGCGCGATTCGGGTAGGAGGTTTCGTGAAATGCAGGACCGTTATGAAGTGCCCGAAGATGATGAGGATAAGGCTGAAAAAGAATTGCTTTTTGAGCAGGTAGAATCATCATTGGAGAATCTGGGAGATCCTTGTAAGCGACTGCTGGAGCTCTATTATTATTATAAAAAAAGTCTGCTTGAAATAGCAGAATTGCTGGAGTATAAAAACTCTGATACAGTAAAGAATTTGAAATACAAATGCCTGGGACGACTGAGAAAGTTATACCGTCAAAACTAGAGGCAAATGGCTGAAGAAAACGACATAGCGTTGATTGAAAGCTACTTGCAAGGCGAGTTAGACGCAGAAAGAAGTAATGAGGTAGAGCAAAGACTGGCTCAGAATACTGACTTTAGGTTGCTCTTTGAAGATATCAAGACCATGACTGAAGGGATGGGTAAGCTAAAGCACAAGAGTCTGTTGGAGAGAATTGATAAGCTGGAAACAGGGTTGGAGAATCCATTGACATCAAAGAAAGAGACGAAGGTAGTCTACTGGACGATCCAAAGGATAGCTGCTGCTTTTATTGGATTAGCAGTGATAGCTACAGTGTCCTGGTTTGCCCTGTCAAGAGGAAGTCAGGTGGACAAGAGTACACTTTATGCGGAATACTTTACTGCCTATGAAAATGTGATTGTACCGAGGGTCAGGAGCGATGAAGATGTTACTCTTTTGGTTAGAACCTTCAGAGCATACGATGATGGAGACTACACCACAGCAGTGGAGTTATTCGATGAGTTGTTGATTGAGGATCAGCGCGTGTTTGTTCGCTTTTACGGGGCTATTGCTTACATGGAGAATGGAAACACGGCCAAAACTCTGGATTTACTCAAGGGGGTGATCAATGAACATGGAGATTTTGAAACCCAGGCTACCTGGTACCTGGCACTGAATTATATAAAAAGAGAGGATTACGATAATGCAAAGTCGCTTTTGGAAGAACTGGCCGGATCATCTACCACCTATCAGAAGAAAGCGCAGGAACTGCTTAAGAAAATGAGATAACCAATTTTTTAACCAAAAACCACTACGACTATGTCAGATGATACTACAACAGGAGGAGGGGGAGATGATGATGATCAAACTTCAACCCCAACCGTAAAAGATCCAAAGCCCGATAGACCCCAATACATGATGGTTGCCGCCTATAGCGTGACAGCTGCCAGTGGAGTTTTTATCCTAAAGGCGCTTTATGAACTTTTCTTCTGCGTTTGCGGAGGAGGAATTTTTTAGTCGGGTCAATTCAGTTTGTTAATGTGATTGAACACGCCTTTGGCGGGCTTTGAATCCAATGATTAAAAGAAGTATAATCGATGCTATGGCTATGAGCCATGCATCGATTTTTTTGGATTCAGCCTTTACTTGTCCAATACTGATAAAAGCCGCCCAGTTTCTTGGGTGAGCCGTTATTCCATCCGCTTTTTGCAGGTACGCCAGTTTGGCCTCATGAATGGACTCTGATGAAGAGGCGTCTTGTTGAAGTTTACTGTAAAAAGAATCCATAATCTCTGCGGTAGTGGCATCGCTCACCCGCCAAAGACTCATGATAAGGGCCGGATTTCCATGGAAGAGAAAAGCTCGCCCCATATGATAAGTGCCTTCTCCCCTTTGCCATTTACCTACTCCTGTTTCACAGCCACTCAAAACGACTAGTGAGGGATTCATCTTTAGATTAAAGATCTCATACAAATAAAGACTGCCATCTCGGGTACTTGTATCGGAACTAAAAACCAGCTGACTGTTGAGCGGATTTTCGTAGTCGTTTATATTGTGTAGAGCCAGGTGGATCATGTTGGCTTCTGTCGCATTTGCCCTGAAGTTTTCGGCCGTGGCCTCTTTTTGAGAAAACAGAGTGCTGCCTTGAATTTGGGAAATTGTGTTGAGTTCTTTCTCAATGGCATTTAGTGTGGCGAGTTCAGGTCGGTTGGCGACCTGTGAAGTGCCGAATGCCATCAGTTTCAGCGACTGTTGGGAACTGTTAATCGCTATGTTTTTCGACCATAGTGTGGCAGAAAAGCCGTAATTGATCCGATGAGTCTTGAGCAGGTATTGAAGTTGATGAAAGTCGCGAGATTCGGAGCCAGGCGTATTGCTAATCAAAGCCTCAAACGGAACTCCTGCCAAATCTCCGTCCGGAATAACAATCAGCCTTCGATACCCGGCTATGTCAAAATGATCTCTGATCAACTTGTTGTACAGGTAATAAGCAGCGGTACTATAGCGCTCTAGTGCTTTCTTCATAGAAGTATTCTGAAGCGTTTCTCCTGATATCTCCTCTAAAAATCGAAAAAGCTCGGTGTCAAAATTCTGATCTTTTTTAATTCTTCCCAAAAATGATTCATTACCGGAGATAGCCACGAAGTAGTAGTAGTCCTGACCGGCAAAGTAATTGATAAGTAATTGATCGTTTTTCAATGCTGATTGAATAGTTGCCAGGCTTTGGAGTTCATTGTCGCTTGTAAAGCTGTAGTATTCAGGAAAGCTTTTCTCAATGTCACTCTTGAAAGAACGAAGCTGCTCTTCTTCTAATGAGATTGTCCGTCTGATGGATATAATCTGGTCCTGCTCGCAATCTTTTTGAAGCTCACAACTATTGAGGTTTTTCTGAGCATTTAACAAAGATTTCGAAGCAATCGTCATCCGCTCCTGGATTGAATCAGGTATACCCAGATTCGTGTATTTTTCAGCCCTCAGTACATTTTCGAGTAGTAACAGAGACTTGTTTTTTTCTATGAGCAACCAGGCCTGCTCCAGGTAAGAGTCATCCTGAGTATGCCCGTACATTTCATAAACCACTTCGATGCTCCGCTCATAATTGCGGTGATTCTTTTTTTGAAAGTGAAGTCGTGAGCTTTCGAGAACAAAATTCTGGCGATACCCGTCAGTCGATTGATCCAGCTTTTTGTAGGCACTGTAAGCATTTGTCAGCGCAGTCCTATCCTGAGTTGCCCGGTACTTTCGCAGCCAGCAGTAGGCCTTATAGCTGAGTATTTCATAAGCCAGTGGCTGGGTGAGTAAATCAACAATTTCAGGAGATGCTTCAGGGGCGGCTGCCTGAAATCCTGGAATGAGGGCTGCCAAAGCAAGCTGGTATTTGTTTATGGCCAGATCATATTGTCCCTGCACCTCATGATAAAGTGCGTATTGACGATAAGCAAGGGCCCTGTCCGAAGAAATTTCCGGTGCCAGACCAATGGCCTTTTGAACGTACATTACCGATTTTTCAAAGTCATTCATCAATCTGTAAGACCGACCCAAGCCAATATAAATACTCGATTCGAGGTTAGGGTTTTCAGTGTTCAATCGTATAAGGTCCAGGCCTTTTTGAAAGATACGTACAGCCTGCCGGGGCTTGTCGAGACTGTTTGAATTTACAGCAAGGTTGTAATAGTCAAGTGAGAGGGAAGGACTCTCTGACCCATTCAGCTTAATATTGCTTGATATTTTGAGCTTATAGTACTCTTCGGCTTCCTCATAGCGCTGGGTGTTGTTAAGCGCATTGGCAATTACTGCATAGCAATTTGGCAAATGATGAGGTTTGGCATTGGGGTCCTTCATCGTTGCATCCAGGGCCCTGTAAGCATAGTTCAAGCCCCGGTCGAAATCTTCGAGCAGACGATTGGTGGTAGCCAGGTTATAGAAGTTCTGATACCGTTGCCCTTCTGTAGCTATCTCAGGATTTGCTTCTATGATTAACCGCTCAGCCTCATAGTGCTTCAATGCTTTTCGGGCCTGATTGACCTCGTAGCGATAAATGTAGCCTAGTATGGCATGATCTCTTAGAAAGGTGGTGTCTCTGGGATTACTTGTTTTGCTCTTTTCGGCAATGGACAGGTTCATGTATTTAATAGCACTGTCGTTGACATATAAATTGAAATAGCTGGCCCCTAACTTGGAATAGGCGAAGCCTCTTGTCTTTCCCATGTGACCCGTTTTCAAAAACGCTTTCCAAAGTGAGGTGGCCAACTCCAGGTCTCGTGCTTTCATGGCACTATCTGCCTTAGCATACAGAGAGGTGGGAGTGTTTTGGGCGGGCAGCGACAAATGAAAAAGTAACAAGAACGCTGCTACGCAAGAGAACTTCATAATGATGGTGTGTGTTGGCAGTTCATGCTGAAGATAGGCTATGTGGGGCACTTCTGAAACCACTAACCATGGAAACATTTTTAACCTGAGTTCGCTTATTCTTAATAGGTTCAGAATTTCATAAATTTTGAATAGTCGAGGCATCTTTGTGCTGATATAGCCTGCTATATCGAATAAAGAAAACGCAGGATATTTGAATTTATGGAATAGCTTTTAAATGAAAACACCTCTAAACGGCTATTTTCTACCTAAAAAGCACTTGCCGTAGCCCGCTATGGCTGCTTGCCTTTTAGGTGAAACTAACTGTTTATAGGCGGTCTGAACTCTAAATAATAACCGAACTCAGGATTATAGGTCGCTATACACAATAGCCCTTCGGTTTTCTGATTATTAACCTTATTATTAATCAAGCAACCGTAACATTTTATGAAACTCCTTTCCCGGACCATAGGCCTGTTCCTGGCCTTATTCTTTATTACTTCCTCTCTCACTGCTCAAAACAAGCTCAAAGCCCTTGTAGGAGGTACCCTTATCGATGGTTTTAGTAGCACTCCTATTCGAAACTCGGTGATTATTATCGAAGGAGAACGCATTAAGGCGGTAGGAACGGTCGGGTCTTTGCCTATTCCTGAAGGGGCTGAAGTAATTTCTACAGAAGGTATGAGTGTGATGCCGGGCCTTTGGGATATGCACGTGCACCTGATGATCACCGGACATAGTGACTATGCCTACTGGGACAAGACCTATTTACCACTGTTGAAAGACGTGATCATGCCTGCTTCAGCACATCAGCTACTGCTGGCTGGAGTCACCAGTGCCCGTGACCTCGGAGCTCCGCTTGAAGAAAGCATTGATGTGAGAGACCGTATCAATAAGGGTGAGATTCCTGGTCCTACTATGTATATGTCGGGCCCTTTTATACAGAAAAAGCCCTACCCCGGAACAGAGAAATTCCGCTGGGGGGTAGATGGAGAAAAAGACGCGCGGGCTAAGGTGAAAAAACTGGCCCTGGCGGGTGTGGATTGCATTAAGCTCATAGATCAGGACCAGATGACCATGGAAGAGGTAAAGGCCGTGGTAGATGAAGCACACAAACACGGATTGAAAGTGGTGGCGCACAGCCACCGACCTGAAGAGATAAGAAGAGGCCTGATTGCGGGAGTAGATAATTTTGAACATACAGGACTTTCCTCAGCTCCTGAATATCCGGCAGATGTGATGGAAATGATCAAAGAAAGAACGGCTCAGATGAATAAAGGGCCTATGTTCTGGACCCCCACCGTGGAGGTGCTTTATGATTATGAATATGTGCGTGATAACCCTGAAGAGCTGGATAATGACTCCTGGCATCTGGGGCTCCCTGATTCGGTGGTCGCAGATATTAAAAAATCCATCGAATATCCGAATCGCCTGCCTTATTTTCAGCTAACACCTGTGAGAATCCCCACGCTGGAAAGGAAGTTCAATCAGCTGAGAGAAGCCGGACTGGTACTGCTGATTGGTACCGATAGCGGTGTGCCTATGAAGTTTCACAGCCAGTCTACCTGGCATGAGCTGGATGTTTGGGTAAACGATTTCGGGGTCGATCCCATCTATGCGCTCAAAGCAGCTACCTACTGGCCTTCTGTGATGCAGGGAGTATCTGATCAGGTAGGTACAGTGAGTGAAGGTAAATATGCGGATATCATCGCAGTGAAGGGAGATGTGCTGAGGTACATCAGCCTGTTACAGGATGTGGATATTGTAATCAAACACGGAAAGCAGTATAAATAGGCAATTGCTGGTAAGTATTATTTGCAGCCAATCGCTGGAACGACAACAATCATTTCTTTCCTGCTAAAGAGGGTGAGCAAGCCAACCTGCTGGAATGGGTATGTGTATATACCTGTGTTTCATGGGCTGATACTTTCTGATATTAATTCTAAAAAAGTTGACAAATATTCAAATTACGAGTTCATAGGAAATTAACATATATGCACTGTATGGAAGTAAAAATTACTTGTCAGTTTGTTTTAAATATCTGATTAATAGTGTTTTATGTATTAATTTTGAGTGAATGCAGTTATTATATTGTTAAACCCGACTGAATAGATTTTCCTTCGTTCGAATCTTCATAGTTTTACATATATGAACAATATGGTTTCGTAAATGCGGTAAGCTTTACAGGCCCTGATTCATAAAGTAAGCTTTGAACAACCTGGCGTCACTGCTGCCGGGATTTTTTAAGGAATGAGGAATTTGACCATTAAAATAAAGTGTATCTCCCTGGTTAAGATGAACGAATTCATCTTCCAAGCCATAGATAATTTCCCCTTCCAGCAGATAAACCAATTCATAGCAGTCGTTCGAGAGTGGTTTGCGATAAACACCGGGTTTTACCGTCACAGTATTGATTTTTACCGGGGTACTTTGAATCACCTTAGACATAAGACTTTCATAAATCAGTCCTTGCGAATCATACCGGGCTTCAATCTCTCCTTCTCCATGTTTAATGAGGGTATAAGCCTGTTCGGGCTCCTCATCCACAGGTTTGACAATCTCGGAGAGAGGTTCATTCAGGGCTATGGCAATCTTATGGAGTACAGGGAGAGAAGGCATGGTGCGGAAGTTCTCAATTTTCGAAAGCAAACCGGCTGTGATCTGGCTTTTGCTGGCCACTTCGGCAAGATTCATCCCTTTTTCTTTTCGGATATCGCGGAGTTTTTTGCCTATGGCGCTGAGTATGTCAGATTTCATCAGGGGGTATTTGAGGCAAAATAAGTAAAGAATCACGAAGAGGACATTAAGTAATTGTGAACAATAACAATGAGTAAAACAGATACAAACAGCATAAAGGCCGTGGTTTTTGATATGGCAGGAACCACAGTAGACGAAGGGAAAACGGTATATCGCTGTGTGAAGGAAGCCATCGCCCGGTTTGGCTATGAGTACTCTCTTGAAGAGGTCATGGGTCAGATTGGGGGGATGAATAAAAAAGAGGGCATCAGGTTGCTCATGAGTGCTTCTGGGGAAGTATCCGAAGAAGTAGTTTCTGGTGCTTTTGAACTCTTTCGTAATAAGGTAGAAGAAGTATACAGCACCGACCATGATATAAAGGAAAAGATCGGAGCAACCGACCTCTTCCGGTTTCTGAAAGAACGAGAGATCAAAGTAGTGCTCGACACGGGTTATTATCGCTCTACTGCTGATATCCTTATCGACCGGATGGATTGGGAAAACGAAAACCTGATTGATTATTCAGTCACCTCAGATGAGGTAGCCAAAGGCAGACCCGAACCTTTGATGATCCAGAAGATGGTGGACCATTTTGAGTTGGGAAATGCTGATAAAGTGATCAAAGTAGGGGATACCCGCTCTGATATTGAAGAGGGGCACAATGCGGGTTGCTGTGCTGTCGTGGGCATTAGCTCAGACATGTACAGTTGTCAGGACCTCTTGGATATGGGAGCAACCCATGCGATTGATGAACTGGATGAATTGAAGGAGATAATCACCGCCTGACATGAACCTGAAGCAGTACCTGGCGAAATCTGACGACCGACTGGTTGCCCTGGTGGGGGCACTGGCTGCTTTTGGTACCTATTCCTGCATGTATGCCTTCAGAAAGCCTTTTACTGCCACCACCTTTGAGGGATTGGAGTGGCTGAGTATCGATTATAAAGTCTGGCTCATTTTCGCCCAGACAGTCGGTTACACACTCTCCAAGTTTTATGGCATCCGGTTTATTTCAGAAATGGGACATAAGACCCGTGCCTTGTCCATTCTCGGGTTAATTGGTGTTGCCTGGCTGGCACTCCTTGCCTTTCCCCTGGTACCCGGTCCTTACAACATCATCTTTCTGCTGATCAATGGGTTCCCTTTGGGAATGGTGTGGGGATTGGTTTTCAGCTATCTGGAAGGAAGAAGGCGAACAGAATTTATGGGGGCCTTTCTGGGAGTGAGTTTTATCTTTTCCTCTGGCCTTGTCAAGTCGGTTGGTGCCAACTTGATGATCAACTATGGAATCACACAGTGGTGGATGCCCTTTTTTACAGGGCTTGTATTTATGCTCCCCCTGGTAGTGTTTGTATGGCTGCTCGATCAGACCCCCGAACCGACACCAGAAGACGAAAAACTGAAGAATAAACGGGTACCTATGACAGGCGAGGACAGAAGGTCTTTCTTTCAATCCTATGCCCCTGGTATTCTGATGCTCGTATTAGCCTATATCATACTCACGCTGCTAAGGGATGTGAGGGATAACTTTGTCTCGAATATCTGGGCGGAACAGGGCTTCACGGATAATCCCGGCATTTTTACAGCTACTGAGGTCCCCATCTCTATTACCGTGCTGGTCATCATCAGCCTGCTGGTATTGATAAGAAACAATATGAAGGCCCTTATGGTCAACCACTGGCTCATTATGGCGGGGTTCGCTTGTATCCTCGTGGCTACTGTATTTTTTACCATGCAGGCCATTGATGTCACTAGCTGGATGGTGGTTATCGGGTTGGGGCTTTATCTTGCCTACGTACCCTTCAACTGCGTCATTTTCGATCGTTTTATGGCCGCGTTCAGGCATGCCGGGAATGCCGGTTTTCTCATGTATGTAGCCGATAGCTTTGGCTATTTAGGCAGTATGAGCTTTCTCTTTTACAAAGAACTGGCCGGCTTTAAAGAGATGTCCTGGACAGAATTTTTTCAAAACTCCCTGCTTATTACCTCAGTCATAGGGCTGGTATTGACAGGAATGGCTGCGGCTTATTTCAAAAAGAAACACAAACATCAGCATCAGATCACCTCTGATCACATCATACTAGCAACTCCGGCATGACACAAAAAAGAGCAATCGTAATAGGAGCAGGCATTGTTGGGTTGGCCACCACGCGGAAGCTGGCCATGGCAGGCTATCAGGTAGACGTACTTGAGAGAGGGCAAATTGCCCAGGGAGCCTCCGTTAGAAATTTTGGCATGGTCTGGCCCATTGGTCAACCTACCGGACAAATGTATGACCGTGCCATGATCTCGCGGAGTATCTGGAAAGAAATGGCCGAAATGGCCGGTATCTGGTACGGTGAGGTAGGCAGTTTGCACATGGCTTACAGGCAGGAAGAACTGGCTGTGATTGAAGAATTTACAGACCGGAACCCACAATATGAATTACTCTCAGCAGGGGGGGTAAAATCAGAAGCGGTAGTGAAAAAAGGACTACTCGGTGTCTTGTCCAGCGATGAAGAACTGATCGTAGACCCGCGGCAGGCTATTGCAGCATTTCCCGCAGTATTGGAAGAGCAGTATGACGTGACTTTCCACTGGCAGCATGTCGCCACAGAAGTTTCCTATCCATGGGTAAAGGCAGGTAACAAGACTTTTGAGGCAGACCTGATCTACGTCTGCAGCGGAGCGGATTTTGAGTATTTGTACCCTGAGCAATATGCCGCGGCAGATATTACCAAAAGCAAACTGCAGATGATGCGGCTGGTATCACAGCCCAATCAATGGAAGATCGGTCCCGCTTTGTGCGGAGGCCTTACCATGGTGCATTATGAGTCTTTTAAGCAGACCCCCTCACATCAGGCACTGCATGATTACTATCAGCAAAATCACCCTGCTTATTTGAAATGGGGGTTGAATGTGATGGTTTCGCAAAACGGGGCGGGAGAACTGACGATTGGCGATTCCCATGAATACGGACTGGATTTCGATCCGTTCAATAAAGCTTTTGTGGATGAGATGATCCTGGACTATCTCAGGACTTTCGCTGACTTTAAAGACTGGACAATTGACTCTCACTGGCATGGTGTATATCCCAAGATGACCAGTGGTGCTACAGAACTCATATTGACTCCTGAAGAAGGGGTAACGATTATCAATGGACTGGGCGGAGCGGGAATGACCCTTTCGTTCGGATTGCTGGAAGAGATGCTATCAGATATCTAGAACATGACGACCTCAACCAAAATGCTTATGTAAAGACTTCGACAAAAAAAGAAGTGCCCTAAGGCACCTCAGTTTCATTCAATCAGGCCTGATACATCTTTGGCGGGATCACCAGGCCATATTAAACAATCAACATTTCACTAAAGAAAACTTTAGCAAAACACACAAAACTATGAAAAAATGTGCTAAGAAGCCTGCACGCTTTGCCTTGCGGCTTTCTTTTTACTCACTATTACTGGTGTCGCTATGCACAATTCAGTTAAGTGCATACACCCATTCCGATCTAACGGTTTCCGAAGAAGAAAAAACAATCTCCGGTACCGTTTATGATGCGACTACTAATGAACCGCTCCCCTTTGTAACCGTTTCTGTCAAAGGCTCTACTATCGGTCAGGTGACTGATAGCCGGGGTAAATACAACCTGCGCATGCCGGATAATGCCGAAACCCTGGTTTTCTCTTTTGTTGGCTATATCACCATTGAAGAAACCATTGGTAGCAGAACCCAGATCAACATCAACCTGGTAGAAGATGTGACTTCTCTGGAAGAGGTAGTTGTAACGGCCCTCGGTGTGGAAAGATCACAGAAAGCTCTGGGGTATGCCGTACAGAAGGTGGATGGCTCTCAATTGACCCAGGCCCGTGAAACCAACGTGGTGAACTCTCTAGCCGGTCGTGCGGCTGGTGTTCAGGTAGTGGGTGGAAGTTCCGGTGTAGGTTCTACATCGTTGATCACCATTCGTGGAGAAAGCTCACTGATTCCCGGTCAGAACTCTCCGCTTTTTGTAGTAGATGGGATTCCGATCAACAACAGAACCGTAAGTAATCGCTCTGAAGGTAACCTGGAAACAGATTATGGAAATGGTGCTCAGGACATCAATCCTGACGATATCGAAACGATCTCGGTACTGAAAGGCCCTAACGCAACAGCCCTTTATGGTTCGCGGGGAGCGAATGGTGTTATTCTGATTACCACTAAGTCGGGCAAGTCAGGCCAGGGATTCAGAATTGATGTAAACCAGAATGTGACTTTCGAAAATGCCCTGAGAATCCCGCGCTACCAGAATAGCTATGGCCAGGGTGCTGGTGGGCAGTTTGCCTTTGGCGATGGTTTCGGGGCCGGTATTAATGACAATATCGATGAAAGCTGGGGGCCGGCCTTTAACGGACAGAGCATTGTTCAGCACAACAGCCCTACAAGTGGTGGTCTGAGAGCTGGAGACTTTGCGCTGCGCCCGAGAGATGCCAATGGTAATTTTACCGATGAAGCGTTGGGTATGCCATGGACTGCCAGTCCGAATAATATTGAGGATTTCTTCAGAACAGGCTCGACCTATACTACCAATGTATCGCTGAGTGGTTCCAATGAAGCTGGTGATTTCAGAACTTCTTATACCAATTTGAAAAGTGAAGGTATTCTGCCTAACACGGATTATAACAGAGAGAACTTCTCACTGAATGGTTCCTATAAGATCAATGACCGTGTGAAAGTGAGTTCTTCGCTGAACTATGTGAATAGCAATAGCAAAAACCGGCCTAACAATTCTTACGGTACAGAAAATATCATGTACCTGTGGGTATGGTTCGGTCGTCAGATTGATATGGCCACGTTGCAGGATTATTGGCAGCCTGGCCTGGAAGGGGTGCAGCAATACAACTATAACTACAACTGGCACGACAACCCCTTCTTTACCATGAATGAGAATACCAACTCCTTCAACAAAGACAGGATTTTCGGAAACCTTCGTGTGGATTTCAATCTGGCAGAAAATCTGGATTTGATGATCCGTTCGGGAATTGACCTTTCCAATGAATTGCGTGTTTCGAAGAGAGCCTTCAGTACACAACGTTTCGCCAGAGGCCAGTACAGAGAAGATGATATCTACTTCAAAGAGCAGAATACGGATTTTCTGTTGAGTTATAAAAAGCAGATCGACACCGACTGGGATCTGGGAGCTTCATTGGGAGGTAATCTGAGAACAGAAGAGAATCGTTACAAGAGAGTGAGTGCCAATGCCCTGTCGGTACCTGGTATCTTCAACTTCGGAAACGCAGCCGAGCCGCTTTCCAAGAATCAGTTCGATTCAGATAAGGAAGTACAGAGTTTGTACGGCTTTGTAAACCTGTCTTATAAAAACATGCTCTTCCTGGATATCACTGGCAGAAATGACTGGTCAAGTACTCTTCCATCAGACAACAATTCATACTTCTACCCGTCAGTGGGTGCCAGTGCAGTATTGTCAGATATGCTGGAAATGCCGGCTGCCATCTCTTTTGCCAAGCTTAGAGCCGGTTGGGCAATTGTAGGTAATGATACCGATCCCTACGCCTTGCGCAATACCTTCGCCTTTAACGAACCTTTTGGTATTGCTCAGAGGGTGAGCGCCTCTTCGATTCTCAAAAATGCCAATCTAAAGCCTGAGGAGACCAATTCGATAGAGTTGGGACTGGATTTACGCTTCTTTGATGGCAGACTGAACTTCGATGCTACTTACTATAGCTCCAATACCCAAAACCAGATTCTTACGCTCCCTGTATCCCTTACATCAGGTTTTAGTTCACGAATTGTGAATGCCGGTGAGATTCAGAACCAGGGTATTGAGCTGGTACTGAGTGGTACGCCCATCCAGTCCGTTGATGGTATTACCTGGAATACAGCGATTAACTTTTCAAGAAACCGCGGTGAGGTGAAAGAGCTGATCGATGATCTGGATACCTATACGATCTCATCAAACTATGTACAGGTACTTGCCAAAGTAGGCGGTAGAGTAGGTGATGTGTACGGAACAGGTTTCAGTCAGGTAGAAGATCCTAACAGTCCTTTCTTTGGTCAGGTAATTCACAATGAGGATGGCTTTGCAATCCGTGATCCTGAGCTAAGAAACCTGGGTAACTATAACCCTGATTTCATGGTAGGTTTCCAGAACACCTTCAGCTACAAAAACTTTACCCTGGGTGTGCTTTTTGACTGGAGACACGGAGGTGTGGTCAATTCCAGAACCGTATTGATTGGTGGTACTTCCGGTATGATGGACTTCACGGCTGAAGGACGAGAAGAAGGTATCATCTCTGAAGGTGTTGTAGACAATGGCAATGGCACTTACTCTCCAAACACTGTAAGGCTTAGCGGAAGAGATTACTACTGGTGGAGGTATAATCGCGGTAACGAAGAAGTGGGCATGTATGATGCCTCATTCCTCAAGCTGAGAGAAGTAAGGCTCGCCTATAACCTGCCATCTTCATTGCTGAGCCGCTTGCCTTTCAAAGCCGCTACTGTGGCTGTGGTAGGCAGAAACCTTGCGTTGTGGACAGAAAACCCACATTTCGATCCAGAAACCATATCCTTCAATGGAGGTACCATTGTACCGGGTGTGGAAGATATGGCCACGCCTACTTCGAGAAGTATCGGTTTCAATATCAACCTGACATTCTAATGCGCATCACTCAAAGAAAAAGTATTTCAACGATGAAAAAGCTCACTTCATTTTTAGCAATAGCCCTGCTGATGCTGGCTTGTACTGATGACTTTGATGACATCAATACCAATAACAACGAACCGGAATCTGTTACTTCTGATTTGTTACTGTCTACTGTTATATCCAACAATATGGACCGCTATATCAGCGATGGCTGGAGCCGTGGCAATATTGTGGCGCAACTTACGGCAAAGATCAACTTTACAGATTTCGATCGCTATAACTGGGGTTCTGAAGGTGGGACCTGGAACAGCCTGTATGGTAACCTCACCGAGGTGGAACTCATCTTGGAATCAGCCAGGGCCGAGGGTACAAAAAACACGAGCTATGAAGGCATCGCTTTGATTCTGAGAGCCTGGATGTACTCTCAACTGACCGATAACTGGGGTGCTGTGCCTTTTAGCGAGGCCATCAAAGGCCAGACTGAAGGAAACTTCCAACCGGCTTACGACAGCCAGGAGAGTATCTATACGTCAATACAGTCTGACCTGAGTACAGCCAATAGTTTGCTGGCTCAGGGAATGCCCATCTTCGGGGGGGACCTGCTTTATGATGGAGACCTCTTGAAATGGAGAAAGCTGGCTAACTCACTTCGCCTGCGTTATCTTATGCGGGTTTCAAATCGTATGGATATCTCCGGTCAGTTCACAAGCATTGTGAATAACGAGCCGATTTTAGAAGGAAATGCTGATAACGCAGTATTGACTTACCCGGCAGTGAGTGTGGCTACTTCTTTCCCCATAGGACGAGGCAGAATCGGAGGTTTTGATGAGCACAGATTGAGCGAAACCAGCGAAGCAGTATTGAAGCAATACAATGATAACCGATTGAACACATGGTTCCAGGTAACCGATAATCCAAATGACGACCCAACCCTGTTTGTGGGCATGCCGAATGGTCTGAGTGAAAACAATGCTTCCACATTTAATGGAGGGGCTTCCAATGTTTCCAGACTGAATCAAAGTCTCTTCTTTGATTCGCCCAATGCCGTGCGTGCCTGCATGATGCAGTTTGCAGAAGTTCAGTTTTTGATCGCTGAAGCTGCACAAAGAGGGCTGATTACGGCTAATGCCAAAAATCATTATGAAGCTGGCGTTATCGCTTCATTTGAGTACTGGAATACAGAGCAGGACATGCCAACTTACCTGACTCAGCCAGGAGTAGTGTATGACAACCAGTTGGAGACCATCATGCGTCAAAAGTGGCTGGCCTCTTTTATGACGGGTATGGAAGCCTGGTATGACCTGAGAAGAACAGGCTTACCAACCAATATTACACCTGGCCAGGACAATGTGAATGGCGATGCGGTGCCGGTAAGGTTCCTGTATCCTGATCAGGAACAGTCACTCAATGCCGAAAACTATCAGAAGGCTGTCTCAGATATGGGAGGTGCAGATGATATTAACATCAAAGGCTGGTGGGAAAACTAGACCTTTCTTAAGTTGAAGAGGAGTCAATACTCCTCTTCAACTCCATTTTGTCCTGCCTTACCTGTGATAAAAACCGAAGGTGCTATTTCGGGTAGTCAGAGCAAAGAATATTAACTTCTACTGAAATTCAGAATATTATACGCTGGCCCCATGATGGAAACCAGACAACTGAGAAGATTATGAAAACCAAACTAACGCTATTGTTGTCCTTTGTCCTGATTACTTTTTCAGGTTGTGCACAAAGCCAAAAGACAGAAAATGTATTTCTTATCACCCTGGATGGCCTGCGATGGCAGGAACTCTTTGGTGGAGCGGATTCAACCCTTATTGGTGATAAGACCTATGTGAAGAACACGGAAGAGCTAAAGCGCCTGTTCTGGAAAGATGGACAGGAAGAGCGTAGAGAAACCCTGATGCCTTTCTTTTGGTCCACTATTGCTGAGCAGGGGCAACTTTATGGAAATCGCTGGGAAAACAGCAAAGTGAATTGCACCAATCAGATGTGGTTTTCTTATCCCGGCTATAATGAAATACTCTCCGGTTTTGCTGATGATGCCGTCATCAAATCCAATGATAAAATACCCAATCCCAATACCACGGTACTGGAGTATATCAATCAGCAAGATGGCTTTCAGGGGAAAGTCGCAGCCTTTGGTAGCTGGGATGTCTTTCCTTATATCGTAAATGAAGAGCGAAGTGGAGTCCCGGTGAATGCAGGATTCGAGAAGTCTGCAGATGAGCCCCTTTCGGATAAAGAGGTTTTCCTCAACAAACTTCAGGACGAAATCCCCAGTCCCTGGGGAGGAGTCAGACTTGATGCCTTTACTCACCACTATATGATGGAGTATGTAAAGAAGCATAGTCCCAGGCTGGTCTATATTGCCTATGGCGAGACCGATGACTTTGCACATGATGGAGCATATGACCATTACCTCAAGTCAGCCCGGCAGACGGATGAGTTCATCAAAGAGATTTGGGATTACATCCAGTCCACCCCCCAATACAAAGACAAAACCACATTGCTGATCACAACCGATCATGGCAGGGGTACAGTGCCTAAAGAAAGCTGGAAAGGGCATGGTACCAGTGTGAAAGATGCTGATCAGATCTGGATAGCCGCTTTAGGGCCCGATACAAAGGCTTTGGGTACTGGCATTAAAGGGCAGTATTATCAAAATCAGCTGGCGGCCACAGTTGCTGAAGCATTGGGTATAGCTTATAAACAGCCAAAGGCCGGTAAGGCATTGCCGAAAGCAGTGAAATAATAATAGGTAAACCTCTGTTGCAGGTTTTCCAAGCCGATGACAGTTGTGAACCAAAGATAGTTCAGAAGGGGACGAATCTGTAGCCGGAGACAGATCCTTCTGACGGTAGATTAGGTTAGTTTAAGTCGAATACAAACCAGCCATCCCGTCCTGTGCAGCAGGGCGGGCTGGTCTCCGGCTAAGTACTAATTGTAATCCCGATCAGCAGCCTCTACACAGCAGGACCATGAGCGTCTTTGCTGGAGGTGGAATCAGCCGGTAAAACTGAGCCATTGAATAGCCTTATAGAATAACAATCAATTACAGCTATCAAGGACTTCACAAAAGCTTAAAGAAAGCGAATAGGAATTAACCCAGGGGATAGGCAAATTGAATGCTAACCGGTTCTAACCAATTATCATGGAAAAAACATCAGGCTCTAACAGAAGAGAGTTCATCAAGAAAGCAACTATAGTAAGTCTGGGCTTTGCGGCCCTTTCCCGCTGTACCTTAAGCACCGAGCAATCAGAGACGGTTGCCAGGCTGCTACTGAAGGCAGACCCGAAAGGCTATCTCGATCTGCCGGAAGGCTTCTCCTATAAGGTAATAGCCAAAGCAGGCACCCAAATGGCTGATGGTTTTGTCGTACCCGGCCGCCCCGATGGTATGGGGGCTTTTGCCGGCTCAGATGGCAAAGTAATTCTGGTCTGTAATCATGAAAATAGCCCGAATAACCTGGAGCATAGCCCCTTTGGTAAGCAGAATGAACTGGTAGGTCAAATGGAACAGGTTCAGTTCTACGATGCCGGTTCCGGTACAATGCCGGGGCTTGGGGGAACCTCCACCATTATTTATGATGAACAAAGTCAGACGGTAGAGAAGCAATTCTTGAGCCTGGCAGGGACCTACCGGAATTGCGCAGGAGGTGTAACCCCATGGAACAGTTGGTTGACCTGTGAAGAAGATACCAATGTAAAAGGAGAAGTGATCGAGAAAGATCACGGTTATGTGTTTGAAGTACCTGCCTCAATGGATACACAGCTGGCCAGTCCTCAGCCAATCATTGCCATGGGGCGCTTTAATCATGAGGCGGTGGCTGTGGACCCGACTACAGGCATTGTTTACCAGACTGAAGACGCACATGACGGACTGATTTACCGCTACATCCCCAATGTAAAAGGAGACTTGCATAAAGGAGGAAAGCTCCAGGCCATGATGATCAAAGGGAAAAAGAGTTTCGATACCCGAAATTGGGAAGGACGTACTACCAACTTGCAGGAAGAAATCCAGGTAGAATGGATCGACATGCAGGATGTGGAGTCTCCAAAAGACGATCTCAGACTCAGAGGCTTTGACCAGGGGGCAGCACGCTTTGCCCGGGGAGAAGGCATGTGGTATGGCAATGGAGAAATCTACTTTGCCTGTACTAATGGCGGACCTAAAAAACTCGGGCAGGTATTTCGTTATAAACCTTCTCCCGAAGAAGGTACGGCTGGTGAATCTTCAAATCCCGGAGTAGTGGAGCTCTTTGCTGAGTCAGAAGACAAAGGCCTGTTACACAACTGTGATAACCTGACCATTGCTCCCTGGGGAGATGTAATCCTCTGTGAGGATAATGGAGAACGCAATCATATCCGCGGTATCAATAAGGACGGGGAGCTCTACGGTTTCGGTCGCAATATGAGCTCAAAATCAGAGTTTGCTGGTTTGACCTTTTCACCTTCCGGAAAAACCCTGTTTGTTAATATTCAGGAGAATGGAGATACGGTGGCCATTACAGGCCCCTGGAATAAACTAAGTTAAGCTCGAATCATGACCTGGAAAATCAATCGCAGGGTCTTTTTAAAAACTTCAGGTGCCGCACTCGCACTTGCGGCCCTGCCTTCATGTGTCAGGCAGGGAAGTGGTAAAGTGCGTTTTGGTCTGGTGTCCGACTCTCATTATGCTGACAGAGAAGAATCAGGAATCCGATTCTATCGTGAATCAGCCGAGAAAATGAAAGCCTGTGTCGATGTGATGAATCAGGAAAAGGTTGACTTTATGATCCATCTGGGTGATTTTAAAGATCAGGACCCTGAACCTGATGAGCAGCGCACCATGCAGTACCTCAGAGATTTTGAAGCGATTTACGCAGAGTTTAAGGGACCTCGCTATCACGTATTGGGCAACCATGATATGGATAGTCTCTCAAAGTCACAGTTCCAGTCCATGATAGAGAATACGGGGATTGATGAACCTGAAACTTTCTACTCATTCGATAAAGGCGATTACCATTTTGTTGTGCTTGATGCCTGCTTTAATCCAGATGGCAGTCCCTATGATCATGATAACTTTCAATGGTTCGATGCGAATGTGCCACAGGAGCAGCTGGACTGGTTAGACAAGGATCTGAAAGCTACCGAAAAACCGACCATTGTGTTTGTCCATCAGATGCTGGAAGACATAGAGAATGGGAAGCATCACATTAAAAATTTTGCCAAAGTGAGAGCTATTCTGGAAGAGAGCGGCAAGGTCAGTGCTGTTTTCCAGGGGCATAAACATGAAGAGCGTCATAAGCTGATCAATGACATACATTACTATACCATTTTAGGTATGGTTGACTACAGTGGGCCGGAGAACAACAGCTTCGCCATTGTCACACTTGAAGAAGAATCTATCACTCTTGAAGGCTACTTCCGTGTCTCCGATTTTGAGATCTCCTGACAATCCATTTTTATGAAAAAAACCCTCATCTCTTTGATATTGCTGTGTGCATACCTTAGTGTTTCAGCCCAATCCGGCCTCATCGGAGACTGGACTTTTCACCCCAACTATACCCTGGCCAGGAATGCCCAAAACTATCCGGGACAAAAGATTGAGCCACCCAAAAGCAGGTTTCAGCGCTTCAAAACACTGGGGGAGCCCATTTTGTTTTATGAGCAAAGTCCTACTGACCGGCTGACTGACTTTGTCGAAGCGGACAAGCTTCCCAAGCTGGCTTTTTCCACCGAACTCTGGTTGCTCAACCATGTCAATCTTCCCGTAGGTACTTTGATCACAGCAAGGGGCAAATCAGTAGAAGACGAGCCTTCCTGGTTACTGGGGTATTATGATAAGGAAGTGGTTTTTTATATCAATACTGCTCAGGGCCGTGAATCTCTGGTAGTGCCATTGGAACGAGGCTGGAAAAAATATTGGGGGCATGTAGTAGGTACCTATGACGGGGAGCGCATGAAACTTTACCTCAATGGTGAACTACTGGCGGAATCGGATGTGGTGGGTGGTACGCTCAAAGTACCTGATCAGCAGCAACTGGAGGTGGCAGGCTATTTTGAGAACGAACCTTATATGGAGCTGTCCAATCTGCTCAAGGCTTCCTGTTTACATAGCAAAGCCCTGAACCTCGATGAAATTCAGACACGGTACCATACATTACAAGGACTGGTCGAAGAGGGTAAACTCTTCGATGATACCTTCCATTTCAATGCTGGTCCATACCTCCATTTAGCGACACAAAACAGTATCAATATCCTATGGGAAACAGATAGAATGGCGAATGCGACAGTCACCTATGGCACCACAATTCCACTCGATAAAAAGAAAGAGATTGGAAGCACCGCTTATATCCAGGAAGTAACCCTCGAAGGTTTAGAACCCGAAACACCCTACTACTATCAAATCACAGCTAAAGCTCAGGATGGCACTGAGATGAAATCAGGAATTTTGACTTTTGGAACAGCTGTGGAAAATGAATCAGCTTTTTCTTTCAATATAATCGGTGATACGGAAAGCAGGCCTTATGTAAACCACCGTCTGGGAGAGTTAATCTGGGAAGAGCGTCCACACTTCATTATGCACCTGGGAGATGTAACCGATGGTGGTAAAAAACCTCACAAGTTCGAATGGAATTATGAATACTTCACCGGTATTACTCCCGTAGCCAGTCGTATCCCGGTTTTTCCGGTAGCCGGTAATGGTGAAAGTGATCTGTACTGGTATAAGCGTTATCACAAACTGCCTGATACCGAAGCCTACTACAGTTTCACTTTCGGAAATGCAGAGTTCTTTATGCTCAACAGCAACGCCAATGCGGAATTGAAAAAAGGAGGTGCTCAATACGAGTGGTTAAAGAAAAAACTGGCTGCATCACCGGCCAAATGGAAGTTCGTGGCACACCATCACTGTCCGGTGTCCTCTGATGAAAACGACTACGGAAACACCTGGGCTGGCAAAACTTCCGGCAAAGGTGATCAAAAATTTACGGATCTGATTCCGCTATACGAATCAGCTGGGGTCGATGTGGTTTTTTTTGGTCATGTACATGCCTATGAGCGGTCGTGGCCACTCACCGATGGTAAGGTAGATAAAGAAAACGGGGTGGTGTATATCCAGAGTGGAGGAGCGGGAGGACATCTCGAGGATTTTACCCCTACCCATAATGCCTTTTCCAATCGTGTGCAAAGAGGCAATCACTATTGTCGGGTGGATTTGTTTGACGATACATTCTCATTCAAAATGTATGACATCGAAGGCCGGCTTAAAGACTTTATGGAAATTAAAAAAGCTAAATGATGGCCAGTCAATCCAAAGCATCGGTTAATCAGGGCGAAAACATCCGGATATTCCAGGACAGTGATTTCGACACGGCTTCTGATAAAGAGCTGCTGGAACGGGATGCCGATGCTTTTCTCCATCAGGCATTGTCCACTCCTGTATTTAAGTCTGTCACCAAAGTAGAGGGAGCTTATTTATATGATGGCGAGGGGAATAAATTGTTGGATTTACATGGCAATGGGGTACACACGGTAGGTTATAACAACCCTTATGTGCTTAAGGCTTTGGAAGATCAGCTGGCTTCAGGACTCACCTTTGCCCCCAGAAGATTTACCAATCGACCAGCTGTGGAGTTGGCTGAGAAATTGGTTGAGATCGCTCCGAATGAACTCTCCAGGGTGCTGCTCTGCCCTGGAGGGTCGGAGGCGATTGAAATGGCCATAATGCTGGCGAGACAGCATACCCGCAGGTGGAAGACACTCTCTTTCAAAGGGACTTTTCACGGGGCGGGTTTTCAGGCCGTATCTGTAGGTGCTGACCCCCATTTTACAGAAGGCCTGGGGCCCTTGATGCCAGGAGCTTTACACCTGGAATTACCCGATTACTACCGCAACCCCTGGGGGTACACCGATCAGGTGAAAACAGACAATGCCTACATCGAACAGTTTGAGAAAGTAGTGGAAGCACATGATGACATCGCTGCTTTCATTACCGAACCCATCTTTTATAACTCCACAGTACCCACGGCCTACTACTGGCAGAGTATCAAGGAGATATGCGAAGATAACGGTATACTCCTGATCTTCGATGAAATCTATACTGCCTTTGGTCGGACAGGGAAAATGTTTGCCTCAGAGCATTTTGTGAGTCCGGATATCCTCGTAGTCGGGAAGGGCTTTGGTGGGGGGATTGTACCTTTCGCAGGTATCATTGCCCGTGAAGACCTGAACACCGTGGCACATAAATCCATTGGTCATTATACTCACGAGAAAAGCCCGCTTTGCTCGGCAGTGGCTAAGTCTGTCATAGATTATGTGCTCGACTACAACCTTGTAGAAGATGCAGGTGAACTGGGTGGGCTCTTCAGAGCAGGACTGTTAAAATTGCAGAAGAGATTCAAGCTTATTGGAGAAGTGAAGGGCCTTGGACTCAACCTGGCTGTAGACCTGGTGAAGGACCGCAAGACAAAAACAAGAGCTCGCAAGAAGGCGCATAAACTGATGGTATTCTGTCTGAAGAGGGGCGTTTCCTTTAAGCTGATCCAGGGTAATATCCTTAACTTAAAACCTGCCTTAGTCATCACCGAAAAAGAAATTAACCATATACTTGAAGTGCTCGAAGAGGGATTTGAGTACCTTGAGCAGAGAGAAAATTGAGGATCAACAGATCCTGGTAGATGAAATGAAAATTGACTTTATGAGAGCGAGGAAGAAATACACAGCAAGCGTATTGGGTTCTTTCATCAGGAACCTCCTGGCCGGACTGGTTTTCTTACAGGTCTTTGCAGTCCGCGGTCAGACCCCATTACCCAATGCGCATGCTCATAATGACTATGAGCACGAGCGACCTTTGCTCGATGCCTTGAATGAGGGCTTCACCTCTGTGGAAGCAGATATATTTCTGGTAAAAGGAGAGCTTTATGTGTACCACTACCTTCCCGACTCGCTGGATAGTACCAGAACCCTGGAAGAACTCTATTTGAAACCACTTTCCACCAGAGTTAAAGAAAACGAAGGTGGCGTTTACCCGGGTTATGATGATTTCTTTTATCTCATGATCGACTTCAAGACTCAGGCAGATTCTACATATATGGCATTAAAACCCTTATTACAAAAGTATAGTCATATGCTCTCGGCTGTACGGGATGGAGAAGAAGAGCGCACAAAGCCTGTTAAAGTGTTTATCTCGGGAAGTCGCCCGGTAGATCAGGTTTTGGCGGAGCAAGTAGCACTGGCAGCGCTGGATGGGAGAGTAAGTGATTTAGGTAAAGAAATACCTGC
This sequence comes from Roseivirga sp., assembly GCA_021404565.1. GTDB lineage: Bacteria > Bacteroidota > Bacteroidia > Cytophagales > Cyclobacteriaceae > Roseivirga. Next base: position 154,483 of record JAAWWF010000031.1, read on the forward strand.
TGCTCTCATGCCGGTAATAAGCCAGAATATGCTCAACTATAGCCTCTGGCGTGGCAGAGGTCAAATGAAACAGTCGGAACAGGATCGAATCAAAAAACTGGTGGAAAGAACACATGCCGAGGGCAAAAGACTCCGTTTTTGGGCCAATCCCGATAACAAGGAAGGATGGAAGAAACTGCTGGAACTTGGTGTAGACCTTATTAATACCGATAAGCTGAGTGATTACGGAAACTTTGCCAGATCCGGACAGTAGGTACTTGTCTCGATTAAAGAATGTCTTCCGAAGGCGGAGAGAGACCATTAGTTTATACCTTGTGGCTAATCATATTTTTCTAGTTTTACCGTATGCAAGCACTTCTCAGCTATATGAAGTACTATGTTACACTTACTCCTGAGGAGGAGGAAGCTGTGTTGGAAACTTACAAAGTAAAAACCTTTCCTAAAGGACATATCCTGATACATGAAGGCCAGGTATGCCAGCATATGTACTTTATTCTAAAGGGGGTGTGCAGAACCTATCACGACCATACCAAAAAGGAAGTGACTACCTGGATTTATCCGGAAGATAATTTCCTTACCTCCTGGTCAAGTTTTATTCAGGAGACTCCCGGTTCAGAATCTTTGCAGGTTCTTGAAAAGGACACGGAATTGGCATTTATCACTAAAGAAAGTTTGCAACAATTATATGATCGTTTCAGGTCAATAGAGCGATTTGGACGTTGCCTGGCAGAAGAGCAATTGGCACTAATAGATGATTATTCTCGCGGCTATGCACTTTTAAGTGCCAGAGAGAAGTACGAGTCATTGCTTTCCTTTTTCCCTGATGTGACTCAACGGGTAAACCTGGGGTATGTGGCCTCCGTGCTGGGTATTACCCAGGAAACGCTCAGTCGTATCCGAAGAAAAGATTAAGCAGGGTGTTTCCTCACTATGGTTTGCCTGAGTCAGCCAGTGCCTGATGAGTTGCTGAAAGCTGACAATAGGTTTCTCTCTGTGGGCTGCATAATGAACATGTATAGGGAGAGGGGTGTTCATGGCTCTTTGCTGTTGTTCGCAGGCATAAATGTCCTCCTCCATAAAGTCCCAACTGGCAAAGGGGTCCTCTTCTGATTTACTGTTGAATTTGGTGCCCTTTCCCATGATTTTCGACCATGATTTCTCTGACTTTTGAGCCTGTTTATCATACTCTGCCTGGCTCATGGGTTCCATTTTGGTCCTTATTCTCACCCTTGTAGTCTCTGGTGTGAGAGGTTCGAGATGAAAAATATTCCACATACATTCCGATTCAGAAAGTCCCAGGGTAGGGAAGAGCCATGGTACATAGGCTCCCAGGTGTGGATCGGTCATTTCTGCGATGCGTTTATAAGGGATCAGCCTGTCTAAATGAGCTTGATATATCTCTGCAAGAGGCTCATGGAAATAGAAATGGTTGTTTTTGAAACCAAACACTGCTTTGGTATGGTCATACATTTTCAGGGTATGGGAGTGAAGATGACTCAGATGATATACATCGATATAGTTCTCCACCAGGATCTTCCAGTTGGCATTGACTACTCTGTCATAGTTTGTCCCGGGGTACTCGATCAGGCGTTCAGGGTTGTGCGGGCCAAGATGAGAACTGAGCCCTTCAAACCAGGTAGTCAGGGCCGGAGCATCAGGTTTGGAGTGAACCCAGATAATACCACGCCATATACCTACCGAAGCCTTATGAAGACATATTCTACTCAGGTCTAAGCCCGGAAACTCCTCGTCTTTCCCCGGAACTTTGATCAGTTGTCCATCAAGATTATAGACCCAATCGTGATAGGGGCAAACCAATACTTTTTTACTCTTTCCAACCGGCCGCAGAAGCTGTGCCCCCCTGTGGCGACATAGGTTGTGAAAAGCTTTTAGCTGATGATCTTCACCTCTGATCACCATAATGTTCTGCAAACCACATTGTACATTGAGAAAATCTCCCGGGGCCTTCAGGTCTTCTTCCAGGCCTGCAAACTGCCAGGTATTACCAAAAATCAGTGCCTGTTCTTTTTTAAACCATTCCAACGAAGTGTAGGCCTCTTTTTCTAATAATGACTGTCCGTTATCCATCTTCATTCATTTACAAGAATAAAGGTGCAACTGTCAGGTTTGGCGTTTTTTGATCTATGTCAAAACTCTCAAGAATAATGTGATCCATATTTGAATTGTGATTTGCGACATCTACAAAAGGGGATACTTAATGGTGCTTTTTATGTTCTTTTCCTGCACAAGGTCTGAGCCGGATATCACCGGCCGCTGGGTAATAGATAATGACTTTTTCAAAGCCACTTATGTGCTTCAAATGAAGGAAGGGCGTTTGACAGCCCTGGTTTTGGACTATTACGATGGTACTACACGAATCAGCCATAACGCCCAGAATAAGCAGTATTTGTTCAAAAACCTGGAGAGAGAAAGAGGCTCATTTATAGATGGAATATCGGGGGCAACCAGGAAAGGAATTGACTGGGAGTTTCGAATAACACAAATGGCCAACGATACATTGTTGGTTGAGCAACAAATATCAGGCAAGGTGCTGAAAGAACTATGGGTTAGATCAAATAAGAAATATGAAACTTTTTAAGAAGGAGGTATGGATCATTCCCTTGCTGTTTTTTACACTGGGCTGTGAAGATGAGATCCGAAATATAGCTGCAAATGAGGGACCAGTTGAAGAACCAACTGAATTTTCACCGGAGGTCAATCCGGTGGATATCAATATAGACGGCTTTGACTTGTTGGAAAATATGCAAGGACATTGGACCGGTTCCATGAGAATCATTGCTGATGATCTTGATTGGTTTGCTTTTGACTACAGACCCGTCTCTTCATCTCACATTTTCGGAATTTTTGAAGGAGGTTCTGCGGGGGATCTGCTGACCTCATTTTTTGTCACAGACTTCAAAGATAAACGAACCATTATGGCCAGGAATGGAGGGTTGCTCAACGGGCTTTACCGAACAAGCTATTTTGTATTGGATAGTATCCGTTACGACAATGATAACAGCAAATATTACCGTCTGGTAGATGCCAGAGGAGGTGCTGCTACCATGTTTATGGAACTCCGTTTTAAAAGGGACAGCCTGTATTTTAATGCCTATACCAGTCGGTTGGGACTCAACCTTGTACCCACCAGGCATATGACTTTTAAAGCCAAAAGAGAAAACCCCGATCTGGCACTGGCTGCGGCACAATATGTAGGTTTTCCATTGAACGAACCGGCCAGGGATTTTTCGAGAGGCTTTTCTACTGAATATCTGTATGTCAATCCGGGAGATACGGAGGCCAGGTCGGCCACTTTTCTGGCAGAACAAGGTGCAAATGATGATATATTCTCTCTCGCAGATGCATCCGGAGATCCATTCAGGATTCAGGATCATCCCTATCTCTCTTTTTTGACTGTTAACATTGAACGGAACCAGGAGATCAATGGGAAACCCTGGTTTGTATACTTGTCCAGAGAATCACTTACCGATACCGATGGTTATCTAAAGGAGGCATCTTTTGGTTCTGTATTCAGGTTTCCCGAAATATTGAGTGAATATGACTCCTTTACTTTTACATACCTGCATCCCGGAAATTACTTCGTCACCGTCATAGCTGATGTAAATGAAGATGGTTTCATATCGGCTGGAGATATTACTCACAGAAGTCGGTGGATTACTATTAACCCTGAAGAAGCTACTGCCATAACCATTGACGGAATCAATGTCCGGAATTAATCTGAGCCTTATGAAGAAACTTTTGTTGATAGCCCTGAATCTGGCATTGCTTATATCTGCCTGTACTACCGCTGTGATTGAAGATACCGACCCCAATACCCTTCCTCCCATACAGGGTGTTATTCGGTATGTCCCTGAAATTCAGGGAGTCATGACTAACTATTGTACCACATGTCATTCAGGGCCTGCGGCCAGTACGGGTGTAAATCTCACTTCCTATCAGAATGTAAGGTTCTATACGGAATCGGGCAATTTGGTCGAAAGAGTAAACAGTACTACCAACCCCATGCCACCAAGTGGGCTCATGCCCGCTATTGAAAGACAGCGCATAGCTAAATGGGTCGAAGATGGTTTCCCTCAAAATTAGTCCTATGAAAAAAATAATTCTGGTTTTAACCTTTACTTCGGTACTGAATGTTTTGTACGGGCAGGACGACTTACTCCAACTACTGGAAGAGGAAACTGTAGAAGAGACTTTTGAAACACCGGCTTTTAAGGCCATGAAGATTGGCAATTTGCAATCGACCAAGGTGGCAATGAAAGGAGAACTTTATATGTACGTTTCACACAGGTTCGGTACGCTGAAAAATGCTGATTCTACATTTTTTGGATTAGACAATGCCAATACCAAGATACAAATGGTCTATGGCCTTATGAATGGTCTGCAAATTGGAATGAGCAGAGAGTCTTTGAGAAGAACTTTCGCTGGTTCCGTAAAGTTCAGTCTTAAAAGACGGGGAAAGGCCTTTCCTGTAAACCTCACAGCCTACAGCACAGTTAATCTGAATACAGAGCTTTCCAAAGAGAGATACCCCGGCCTTCGCTATTCTGATCGTCTCAGTTATACCACCCAGTTGCTGATTTCGAGGAAGTTGAACCATGATCTGACTTTACAGGTTGCCCCGACTTTTGTGAGACAAAACCTTGTCTTCGAATCCTTTCAGGATCATGAACAATTCGCATTGGGGTTTGGAGGAAGACAAAAACTAAATCAGCGTATATCTCTTAACCTCGACTATGTTTATAATTTCAGCAGAGCAGATCGTTCAATTTATCATAATCCACTAACGATTGGCCTTAACATTGAAACAGGAGGTCATGTGTTCCAGTTACTCTTTTCCAATGCGCAGTCTACCAACGAACCGGGGTTTATTAGCAATGCGGAAGGAGATTGGGGGGAAGGAGATATATTCTTCGGCTTCAACATTGTCAGGGTATTTTAGCAAAGCTACTTCCCTGTGTTATTTTCCGTTTTTCTCTTTAGGGTATCTCGTGGCCAGGTAATCAGCCCCGAACCAGATGATAACAAAGACCGTCCATAGTCTCCAGTTGGTCACAGCGTAAAAGTACATGAGAGCCGTGATAACGATACATAGAAGGTTGATCAAAAGTCTGTTCATTAATTTCTGTTTTGGGAGGAGGTTTTTTATCTGAAGACTATCAACAGCGAGCCAGGTAATAATGAAAATTATCCATGCCAGAAGAGAATTAACAGAGTAGAAAAACATGGCGAGCCCTAAAGCTCCGAAAATCCAATTATATAATATTCTCTTTTTCATGCCCGTGTTCATTGCACTGCCAACGCTTTAAGCTTGTTGAACCTGACCTTTATCGTTTGGATATTCTCATAGATTAAGACCCGGGGAATTGGGGGTATGCTTGGTTTATTTCCATTAGCCTGAGGCACTGCTTTTTTGGGCGGTTATAATTGAAATATAACAGATAACATCAATCGGCCGGAGGAGTCCAGCCTGGTGGCCTGATGAGAAAACTGAGTTTACTCCTCAAACCTTTTGCAGATTTCATTTGATGGTACAACCTGGTAAATCCATGAAAAAAGACCTTAATGGGGTTGATGCTGTTCAATGGCTGCGTAATACCGTAAACCACCTTTTCTTCTTCTTTGGCAAAAGTGCCCAGCATTCTGTCCCAGATAATAAATATGCCGGCATAGTTTTTATCCAGGTATTTTTCGTTCGACCCGTGATGTACCCGGTGGTGTGATGGTGTATTAAAAATGTATTCAATAGGCCCGGGCAGTTTACCAATTACTTCGGTGTGTAAAATGGCCTGGAAAGATTGCACAAAGAGCTCCACGAATAGTAACATCCATGGATTAAAACCCAGCATTACAATGGGTAACGAAAAGAAGATGGGGAACACTGCATCCAAAGGTCCAAACCTGTAAGCTACCGACATGTTAAAGTGTGGGGAACTGTGATGAACAGTGTGTGTGGCCCACCCGATACCTATTCTATGCATAATCCGGTGATCCCAATAATAGGCAAAGTCTGCCAGAAGAATACATGCCGATACTGTTACGATATTCAAAGGCAGATGGGGCAGGCTTATGTTTTCATATACATAAAAGTAAAGCTGATAAATAAGCAATGCACCCAGGACAAACTCTATCATTATGAAAGCAAAAACCGTCACTACGTTGGCCAACGAATCGCCCAGTATATTCCAGTTAAGCTTTTTAAGAACTGCATACCGAATCAGCTCAAGTATAAAAAAGGGTATGATCAGGTAGAAAACACTTCCATTGTTTATATAGTCAAAGAAGTATTGCAACTCTTCAAGTTCAAATGTCTCTGTTAGAAATTCCATAACATGTTTTATTCAGGGGTTAGTACAATCTTTTCCACGTTTCCTTCCCACTGTACTCGTAGTAAGTGTAATTGAGGCTGATGTCTCCAGCTTCGTTCATGACGAGATAACTCTCCACATCATATTTGTTGCCTTCGTATTCAATCTTGTAATTGGATTTAGCGGTGTATTCGTCAAGCTCAATTTGAGACATTACGAGCGTGCTGTCAGGGTATCGATTACCCAAGGCATCAATCAGTTCTATCGAGTAACACTTCAGGCTATTACCCTCCTTCTTAATTTGATAGACCGCTTTTTCCTGCAAGCCCTCAAATGTTACCTCATACTTGCTCAACCAAATAGTCTGAATGGTATCCTGCTCGATTGTAGGAGGTTCAACCGAAAGTTCTTCAGACTGCGTATTGACAGCTGGTTTCGGATCTGATGGGCTGTAGAAAGCCAGGGCATGTGGAATACCCGCTGTTATCGCTATGATCAGTAACGACCTGATCAAAAGTGTGGAGTTTTTCATGGATGACTCTTTTATGTACAAAGTTGCCTCAATGGAAATTAGCTATTTTTGATCTGGATCAAAAAGGGAGAAAGCCTGCGACTTTTTTTGATTCAGTAACAGGTTCAGGCAAAGCAATTGTATGAAAAACACTTGGATTTTCTTGCTGGTCATTCTGTTTGGTTGTGGAACAAGCCATAATCAGGAAAAACCAAAAAAAGCGATTTTCATAATTTTAGACGGAATTCCTGCCGATGTTTTGGAAAAAGTATCAACTCCCTTTCTGGATGAAATAGCAGCAGTTGGAGGATATACCCGGGCTTATCAGGGCGGGAAGAAGGATACTTATAACGAAACTCCCACCATTTCGGCACCCGGCTATATGAACCTGATCACCGGCACCTGGGCCAACAAACACAATGTGGTGAATAACTATAATCAGTCACCCAATTACCACTATTACAATATCTTCAGGATAGCAAAAGAGGTGAAACCTGAGCTGCATACGGCCCTTTTTTCTTCCTGGCTCGATAACAGAACTGTGTTGGTTGGAGAAGGCTCTGCTGATGGTGGTGGCAAGCTCATAGATTATGCCTTTGATGGACTGGAAAAAGACCTGGAGACCTATCCCAAAACAGCTGACAGATTTGAAAAAATCGATAACCGGGTTGCCAAAGAAACGGCAGATTATATCACAGCCAAAGCGCCTGATCTTTCCTGGGTATACCTGGAATACACGGATGACGTGGCTCATGCCAAAGGAGACAGTGAAGCCTTTTATGAGACTGTAAGGTTGGCCGATCGTCAGGTAGGTCAAATCTGGCATGCCATCAAAGAACGTCAAAAACAAGGTGAGGAATGGATGCTTGTGGTGACCACTGACCATGGCAGAGATGCTGAAACGGGCATGTCCCATGGCGGGCAAAGTGAACGCGAAAGAACTACCTGGATCACCACCAATCACACAGCGTTAAACAGCAGATTTACCGAGGGCGAACCCGCTGTGGTAGATATTCTCCCTTCGGTTTTAGGATTTATAGGGGTTGATATTCCTTCAGAAATCTCAAGAGAGTTGGATGGAGTGTCTTTTGTCGGAGAGGTACATGCCGCTGACCTCAGGGCCTCGGTTTCTGGTACTGATCTTGTACTCTTATGGAAGCCCATTGGTGATTCTGGGAAGGCTAAAATCTATGTGAGCTTTACTAACGAGTATAAGGTAGGAGGGGATGATCGCTACGAAAAACTGGTAGCGGGTATTGAATTGAAGACGGGAGAGGTCACGTTGCGACTTTCGAAAAGACAGCAAACAGAATGGCGGAAAATGAAATTCCTGAAGGTGGTATTGGAGACTCCAACAAACAAGCTGAATTATTGGGTGACAGATCAATAAAAAGACTCAGAACTTAATGTATCAGATTGGAGAATTGTGGTGAAACCAATCACATGGCTAGTTCGATTGCTTCCAGCGCAAATCGAAAATCCAGAAATCTGTCAGCGGTTTATTGCCACTGTCCCAGCCTCCATACATGATAAGCTGTGCTGAGATTTTATCGTAGAAAATGGTGGGTTTACCTGCTCTGTTTGGCCCGTTGGGGGTAAATATGCGCCAGGTACCTTTTACCAACTGCCAGGTATCACCCAGATAGCCCTCACGATAGCCTCCAAAAAGCAAGGTGGATTGACTCGTTGGATCAAAAGCCATGGCATGATGATCCCGACCCACGGGGCCTTCGGCTCTCATCTTACGCCAGGTTTTTGCTTTGTACTCCCAGGTGTCGGCCAAAACCGTCTTTTCACCATCCAGCCGGGAAAAACCTCCAAATAGGATGATGCTTCTTCTTTCAGGGTTATAACTCATGGCATGTTGTAGCCTGCCGGGAATTTCCGTTTCCAGCTGCTCCCATTTTCTTCCATTAAAAAGCCAGGTATCTGAAAGGCTGTTTCGATCTGCTCCAGAGCCTCCGAAGAGTACGGTCTTGCGCCTGCTTTGATCATATTCCAGCCGATGCGACTGTCTGGCCGGAGGGCCCTCGGTTTTAATCTGTCGCCAGTCTTCCCCGTCAAAAGTCCAGGTGTCATTCAGTAAACTGTCTACGCCCCGGCCTCCAAATAGCACGATTTTTTTCCTTAAAGTATCATAAGTCATGGAGTGCCCACTACGAACAGGAGGAGCATTTTCCGTGATGAGTTGTCGCCAGCTGCCATTCCAGAGCCAGGTGTCATTCGTCCTTTTACCATTGACAAACCCACCAAAAAGCACAGCACCTCCTATATGATCTGCATAGATCATAACGGGTTGGTTTCTGGGACTGGGTTGGTCGGACTGTGCCTGTACGAGACCGCCAGAAGAAATCATTCCCAGGTATAATATGATAAGGGAAATGGGTTTCACGTCAGTAATAGTCAACGGTAGTTAAGGTTAAGCGTTTAGTTTGACATTCGACTTAACATTTATCGGTCGGTTTATCATCTCAGTTACAAGCAATAATCTCACCAACTATGCCTCGTAAATTAAGACTTTAAAACCTTAAAGGTCCCAGAGAATAACGATCTTATGCTAATAAAATTTCGGAGGTTGAAGCTTAAAGAAGTTTAGCCAACAGTTCCTTCACTATCTTGGCAGCAACCATGGCCGTTACACCATTCAGGTCCCGGTCAGGGTTGTACTCTACCACATCGCAACCCACAATGTTCAGGTTCAGTTTTTGAATTATGGTGATCATTTCTCTGGTAGAAAAACCTCCCGGCTCATGATGTGAAACTCCTGGCGCAAAAGCCGGGTCAAGCGCATCCATATCAAAGGATAGATAAACAGGTCCATCAATCTGAAGATCAAGATCTGAGGTCCAGTCCTTCATTTGGATCACATTCACACCAAAACGTTCCCCTTGCTCTTTCTGATGTTGGGTCATGGTGCGTATGCCTATCTGGGTGAGACTTTTTGCAAGACCATTTTCCATGATTCTGGCAAAGGGGGACGCATGTGAGTGCCGGTTGCCCGCTAACTCATCATATAGATCGCCATGAGCATCAAACTGAATGATGTTCAGGTCAGGATACCTTTTGGCCATTGCCTGCATAATGGGGAAGGCAATAGAGTGATCGCCCCCTAATGTAAAGGGGATAGCCCCGGCCTCCAATATCTGATCGACAGGTGTACTGATGTCCAGGTAATTTATGAAGGGTACGTTGCCGCACCAGAAAACGCCCGGATGCTCATTCAGGTCGATTAAATTCTCGGTAAAGTAATTGGCAGAATCAGAAGCAATAGCATCAATGATCAGTTGCGGTGCCTTGGCTGGCCCTCTTAAAAAAGAAGAGTTCTCATCCAGCGGAATGCCGATAATTCCAATTTCATTGGTTTGAAGGTCCTGATAAGGCTTTGTCCGGAGTCCCATCTATTTCTTCTTTGCCCAATTATCGCGGAGTGTTACTGTACGATTGAATACCAAATGGTCATCCGTAGAATCCTTATCCACGATAAAATAGCCCTGGCGCTCAAACTGAAACTGATCTCCCGGTTTTGCTGATTTTAATGAAGGCTCCAGGAGGGCATTGGGAATTACCGTCAGAGAGCCCGGATTCAGGTGATTCGTAAACTCATCATCGATTGCGGTCATGTTCTCTGTCAGGAATAGTCTGTCGTACATGCGAATCTCGGCAGATACGGCATGTTCGGCTGAAACCCAGCCAAGGGTTCCTTTTACCTTTTTCCCACTCGTATCCTGTCCGCTGCGCGTCTCAGGATCGTACTCGCACTGAAGTTCTGTGATGTTTCCAGTCTCATCTTTGGTATAACCCGTACACTTGATGATGTAACCATACTTTAAGCGCACCTCTCTGTCAGGTCCTAATCGGTACCATTTTTTTGGAGAGGGTGGATTTTCCAGAAAATCGCTCTGCTCAATGTAAATCTCTCTGGTCAGTGGGATTTCGCGCGTGCCGGCTGTTTCATCGCCAGGATTGTTAACCGCTTGCATCATCTCTGTTTTGCCCTCAGGCCAGTTGGTAATTACCACCTTGAGAGGGTCCTGAACACCAAAAACACGGTTAGCCTTTTTGTTCAGGTCTTCCCGGATGCTGTACTCCAGCAAGGCAATATCTGTAATGCCATCTCTACGAGCGATGCCCACCTTATGCACAAAGTTTTTAATAGAATCAGGAGTGTAGCCCCTTCTTCTGTAGCCAGAGATAGTAGGCATGCGCGGATCATCCCAACCCGTAACATGGTTGTTTTCTACCAATTGCAGCAGCTTGCGCTTGCTCACAAGGGTATAGCTGGGATTCAATCTGGCAAATTCTGTTTGCTCTGAAGGAAAGATTTCAAGCTCCCTGATAAACCAGTCGTACAAAGCCTTATGGTCTCTGAACTCAAGGGTGCAAAGGCTGTAGGTCACTTCTTCTATTGAATCCGACTGACCATGTGCAAAGTCATAGTTGGGATAAATACTCCAGGTGTCACCGGTATTATGGTGATGTGCCTTTTTAATCCTGTAGATAATCGGGTCACGCATGTGCATGTTCGGGGAGTCCATGTCAATCTTCACGCGGAGTACCGAAGTACCCTCGTCAAACTCTCCGTTTTTCATGCGTTCAAATAAGTCCAGGTTTTCCTCAATCGATCGTTCACGGTAGGGGCTGGGAATACCGGGAATGGTGGGGTTGGTTTTACCGGCAGAGATTTCTTCCGCAGACTGATCGTCCACATAAGCTTTACCCTTTTTAATCAGCTTTACAGCATAGCCATAAAGCGTTTCAAAGTAATTGGAGGTAAATCGAGCTTCCTCATTCCACTCATAACCAAGCCACTTAATGTCCTCTTTAATGGCATTGACATACTCTTCACTCTCTTTTTCAGGGTTGGTATCGTCAAAGCGCAGATTACACTTACCGTTGTACTTTTCAGCAAGCCCAAAGTTGAGCACCAACGACTTGGCATGACCAATGTGCAGGTAACCATTCGGCTCAGGAGGAAAACGGGTCTGGACAAAGGAGTTCTTACCTGATTTCAGATCATCCTCTATCATTTGCTCAATAAAGTTGAGCGACTCTTTGGTCTCGTTTTCACTCATGACATTCCCTGTTAATATTGAAAGCGCAATTTTAGCGAAAACCGTCCAAAACTGAATGTCAAAACGGTTTTTATTTGGAGTTAGTCAAAATTGCCCAGAGTGATTTATGTCTGGGAGGAACATATACCGTTCGACTTACGGTGCTGACAGGGTATGGCATATACCTGGACCATTCTCAGTAGACCTGCAATCATCGATGCCAACTACCATTATCCCAGAACAGCCCTGATAACTAGTCACTAATAGACTGATAACCTGCGGCCAGGTCCGCCATTCCTCCCAGATGCTGCCACAGATGGTAGAAATATGCTGCATCCCGGCCACCACCTAGGCGTTTCACCTATGAGGGGAATTAGGTTTTTACCCGATTTGTCTAGTATAGGAATACTATACTTTTGTGCCCGTAAACAATCAGGCATGGCGAACGGACGGGTTCAAAATAAAAGTAGAGTAGTAGAGGTTAAAATTAAGCCTGCATTGGTTACAAAGCTGTCGGACGAACTCCTTTTCACCTTGGAGAATGTTGAGAAGCAGGCCAGGAATCTGAAGGAATTGAAATGGTTGCCCAGAAGCAGAAAGGAAACCCTTAATCTGATGCTGGAGGATACCCGTAAGATGAATGGACTGCTAAAAGAATTGATGAGTACAATACGGCCGGAGGACGAGTTGTGATCGAGTAGAGTGCAATCGAGCGTGTGGTTTGTGTGTGGCCGTTTGTATACAGTGAGTGCGGTTGGTTGAAGAGAAAGAAGTGAAGTTGGTTGAGTTATGTAGGAGGTTGTCTTGAAAAAGACAGCCTCTTTTCTTTTTTTGAGCATTCCAGATTATTTTTAATTACCGAATGAACGTTCGGAAACTTCCTGCGGTTCTTCTGTAAACTATCATACTATGGAAAAGAAATATCCGCTACCACCCTTTACTGAAGAAACCGCAAAGCAGAAAATTCAGGCTGCTGAAGATGCCTGGAACAGCAAGAACCCTGAAAAGATTTCGATGGCCTATACTATTGACACCGAATGGAGAAACCGCTCGGAATTTATCAATGGTCGGGAAGCCGTGCAGGCTTTTCTTACCGGCAAGTGGGAAAAGGAGCTGGACTATAAATTGAAAAAGTCGTATTGGGCTCATACTGGAAACCGCATTGCCGTACGTTTTGAATACGAATATCACGATGAATCTGGCCAATGGTACCGGGCTTATGGCAATGAAAACTGGGAGTTCAATGAAAACGGGCTTATGGCCAAGCGCTTTGCCAGTATCAACGATCTGCCGATTGAAGAAGGGGATAGAAGACTTTGAAACTCGGAAACAATAGTATTCCCATTCGTCTTTGCGAGGAAGCTGGCAGACGGTAGTCTGACTGTGACCGTGGCAATCTCTGAGTAGATAGTTCTGTATCGAGAGTACACGAACCCATCTACAACGTTATTTCGCTACCCCGTAATTGCGATATTGAACATGAGTTAAACAGTTATAAAACCTAGTTTAATCGCCCTGATAATTAATCCGGCAGTGTTTTTTACTCCGAACTTTTCTATCAGGTTTTGTCTGTGACCCTCCACGGTGCGTGGACTGAGAAAGAGCTTGTCGGCCATTTCCTGGGTGGTAAGCTCTTCACAGATCAGCTGGAGTACTTCCGACTCTCTGCGTGTGACTTCAATATTATTCCCGATTTTAGGTTCTGGTTTGCGTTTTGCTCTTACTCCCGAGAGCAGGGCCTTTGATACGAAATCATTGAAGTAAAACTGGTTTTCATAGACGCTCTGAATTGCCTTTTGCAGCTCTTCCTGGGTTGTGTCTTTGAGCAGGTAACCGTTGGCACCTATTTCCATAAGGTGAGCGATCATCTGCTCATCATCGTACATGGTGAGAATGATGATTCCCACATCTTCGTACTTGTCTTTGATGATTTTTGAGGTTTCGATGCCGTTGAGTACCGGCATTTCCAGATCAAGTAGAACGATGTCCGGAACCTGGTCCTCCATGGCATCCAGAAGTTCCTGACCATTCGACCCTTCAATAATCAGTTCTACAGAGCCGATATCTTCAAGAAGTAATTTGATGCCCTGTCGGAAGAGGTTGTGATCGTCAACCAGTGCCAGTTTAATCATTTGCTTGTATAGATTTAAAGGTTTCTATTCTTAAGTGTGTGCCTCCATCAGGTCTGTTTTGAGCCGAAATGGTTCCGTTTAAGAGGTTGAGTCGACTTTGAATGTTTCTTAGTCCCAGGCCCTTGTCTGAGGAGGCCATTTTGTCGAAATCAAAGCCAATGCCATTGTCCTGATAGTCGATCTGAATGCTTCTGCCAATTTGCTGAATATCAAGCTCGATTTCGGTGGCCTGAGCATGTTTCAATCCATTTTGAAGCAGCTCTTGCACGATACGATAGCAGCCTAATGACTCTTCAGCCGGAACCATCAACTCATCAGGTCCGCTGCAGCTAATTTCTACCTTTCCCGAAGTGTTAATTTTTTGAATCAGACTTCTGATGGCTGCTACCAGTCCCAGGGCTTCGAGTACAGGTGGTTTCAGGTTCAATGAGATTTGCCGTACACTTTGCAGGGTTTCCGTAAGAATATCGGTCGCACTGCTCAGGCGTTCTGTAAGCTTGGCTTCTGGGGTATCTGGTTTGATCTGGCCAATGTGCAGTTTGGAGGTAGTGATCAGGGCACCCACCTCATCGTGCAAGGCTTCGGCTATACGCTGACGTTCTTTTTCCTGGCTGTCGACAGAAGCCCTCAGTAGGTTTTTTTGATATTCCTCCTTGATTTGCTGATTGGCTTCCTGCTGTTTGAGCAGCCTTCGCTGATATACAATAAAAAATGCCACCACTGCAAAACCAAGCAGAAACATGCCCAGCATACCGATCAGGATGATCTCAACCAGGTTTACTTCCGATGTTTCACCCATAATGCAAGCGAATAAAAAGTGTTAATCATCATGTTGAAGATCGAATTGAGCCCCCAGGCAGCTAAAGCGACTTCGCGAGCTAAAGTGGAGCCTTCAAATACTTCTCCGAGCAAAAATAGGATTAATGTGCTGGAATAGTACATAAGTATACCTGCACTAATCCAAAACATAGGTGTTTTTTCCAGTTTTTGATATTTCACTTCCCTGAGAAGTTTGTAAAAATAGGTGACTGATAATGATATGAATATCAGTGAACTGGATGTTGTTACATTTGAATTGAATGAAAAATAGCCTTGAATAAAAACGGAATTAGCTATCGCTAAGAACGTATAGGTGATCTGAAACTTCATAAGAGGATTTTTCCAACGTTTCCCCAGATGATTTCTGAAAACCAGAAGAATCAGGTTGAAATTGAGCACTGAAAACACTTGGTAAATATGAAGGTTTCTCATTCGCATAAACCACATGATATTCGTGGTAAGCTCGGTAACTGTACAGATGATGATCAGTAAGCCAAGGATTTTTTGTGTTTCATCGAGGCTACGATAACGTGTAAGCCCAATGATGAGGGGTAATAAAATAGTACCCGAAGAAATGAGGGTCAAATTGGAAAGAATCGTCTGCTCCATATAAAGGAACTGAGCCTCCTATGAGACCCAGCTTAATAAAAAGGTTGTCGTTAATCACCAGAACCTGGTGGTGGTGGTGGTGGTGGTGGGCATGTAGGAGGACAGGGCCTGGCATAATCCAGAAAAACTTAATCCTCATCAAGCCCCCTTTCTTTTTTTAGGGTCCAACTTATTCCATACCCTGATTTTCAAAAGA
>JAAWWF010000047.1 GCA_021404565.1 Roseivirga sp.
CCAGTATCAGCGGGAGAAGAATTTACTGATCTGCCGAACCTGAGAAAGGCTGAGGAAATCAGTATCTATCCTAACCCTGCCAGCAAGGTATTGACCATTGATCTGTCAGAGCTGAGTGCAGAGGAGGTAGATATCTACATGTATGATGCCGCAGGAGCGCCAGTGTTTAACCGGGAAGCTTACAAGGAGAAAACCCTCCGAGTAGACGTTTCAAACTACACCAGTGGCCTGTATATCGTTCAATTCTATGATGGCACCAATGTGATCAGAAAGAAAGTGATGGTGAAGAAGTAGTAGTCCGGAGATATACAGAATAACACAAATGCCAGCCCAAAAGGGCTGGCATTTGTGTTTATAGACTGCTTACTGGTTGGAAGAAAGTTGTTCTTTATGAATAACTTCTCCGACCACTGCCTGGAGTTCCGGCACGATCTCATCTTCAAACCACTCATTCTTCCTCATCCAGATTCCATTTCTGGGTGAGGGGTGTACCAGGGGTAAGAATTCAGGCAGGTACTCCTGAAAATTCCGAACGGTCTCAGTAAGTGTCTTCTTCTTGCGATTTCCCAGGTAATAACCCTGGGCATATTGCCCTATCAATAGGGTGAGCCGTACTTCGGGCATGTGGTTTAGAAGGCTGTCGTGCCATTTTGGTGCACACTCAGGTCTGGGGGGCAGATCTCCCGATTTGCCTTTTCCCGGATAGCAGAAGCCCATGGGTACTATGCCAAAGAGGTCGGGATTGTAAAATTGTTCATTGCTTACGCCCAACCACTTTCGCAGGTTCTTACCAGAGGCATCATCCCAGGGAATACCTGAGGCATGCACCTTGGTGCCTGGTGCCTGACCAATGACCAGTATTTTTGATTTTTCGCTGGCAGACACAACAGGATTGGGACCAAGGTCCAGAAATTCTTCGCAAATGCGGCACTGTTTAATGTCTGATAGTAAATCTTGAAAATCGGTAGTCATGTGGAGGAATTTCTCTTTTTCATACCAAATAAGCGAAACGACAACAAGAAAATCACAAAAAGTAAAGTGGCAGCGGTATAAAATGTCACGTTGCCGATGTTTCCGTACAACCAGCCGCCCAGAATAAGGCCTATAATGCTCGCCAGGCTGCCAGCGCTGTTGGCTACTCCTTGTACAGCTCCTTGTTGCTCATCTCCAGCATATCGTGATAGAATGGATAGAAATGAAGGCCACATTAAGCCATTGCCCAAAGCAAAAAATGCCAGAGCTCCATAAGACAACACTATATTGGTAGAACCTATCAGGAGGAAATTGAAAACAAGAAGCAGACTCCCCACACAAACCAGGGCCTCGTCAGATACCGTTTTCGACAATTTGGAAAGCAATGGACCCTGCACCAGAATCATCATACCACTGAGTACAGAAAAGAAGATTCCCAACTCAAAAGCGTTCCATTCCAGTACCCTGAGGGCATGCATGGGGAAAGAAACGTAAAAGAAGCTGAAACCAAGAAAAGTGAGGAAATAGATCACTACCAGGAAAGAAATAAATCTGATCTTAAACACTCCTGAAACACCCTTACTCTTTTTTTCTTTGGTCTCATAGCAGTCTTTGGCTTCTGTGGCAAAGAGCTTTCTGATTTTAAATTTGGCCAGGTCGGGGGCGACTAAGTCAGTCTTCGATTCAGGCAATTTGAACCAAATGACGATCAACGCAACCGCGGAAATCAGAATAGCCACACCGACAGGAATGATCTCCTCAAAAACCGTAGCTCCCAGAAGTCCGGCAATGGCAGGCCCCAGTATAAACCCCATGCTGGAAGACATGGCCATCTTTCCAAAATTGGCCTTTCTGTTTTCCTCAGTCGAAATATCGGACAAGTAGGCATTGGCCACTGACACATTTCCTCCTGTAATACCGTCCAGTGCCCTGGCTGCAAAGAGAATAAGCAGAGGGATGGTTAAGGTAAATGAACCCAGAACGGATTGATCCACCTCGAGGAAAGAGGTTTTGGGTACCAGCAGTGCCACCATAAAGATGATCCAGGCCAGTAATGTTCCTGCCTGGCTGAGAAAGAGAATGCGTCTTCGACCGTATTTATCAGACCATCTGCCCAATACAGGCGCCCCAAAGAATTGAAAAGCAGGGTATACCGACCCCATAATGCCATAGATAAATTCATTGCCACCAAACTTATCAACCAGAAAAACCAGGAAGGGAATGATGATGCTATAACCCAGAGTCCCGATGAAGTTGACCATCAAAACAGGAGAGAGGCTGGGCTTGGATGAAGAGGGCATTGACTAATTAACCGAATAAACCGGAATTTGATTCGACTTCAGTCATAATTCTCTGAAAAGTCATGGCTAACTTTTTATAAAAGCGAACTAGGGGAAGTAACGAGCTTCCTTTCCACGTTTGATTCTGAGTGTATTGACAATCGTGAAAACAATGTTATAGGCATTGAAAACTCCATAGATCAGTAGTTGTAGCATAAATGCTGAAGTGATGGAGTCTGCGGTTGTTTCAGCACCGCTCATGGCTGTTGCCTGCATATCGTCAAAGGCTTTGAGAAGCATGAAAATTGTGGATATGCTGCCCAATAAGTAAAGTACGGTGAGGGTTATTTGAAAATTCAGAATCGACCTGCCCAACTGTTTGGCTCCATGTACCTTGTCTTTTTTAGACAACCACATCATGAGCGTAACCAAAATGCCGAGAATAGGAAACAGCACGGCAATGAGGCCGGAGAGATTAAGGCTCATCAGAAACCCCCGATCTTCTTTGATGGTCCAGTCTATGATCTCATCTGCGGGAATGTCAAAGGCTCGGGAAAGCCTCTTTAATGAATCACTTCGTGGTTCTGTCTCACCATTCTCAATTCTCTGAATAGTTCTGAGGCTGAGGCCGGTTTTTTCGGCCAGCTCTTCCTGAGAGAATCCCTTTCGTTTTCTGAGTTCTTTAAGGCGCCTGGTAAGTTCTTTATTGTTCATCTGTTATCGATTTTGTCAGGCCTCCAATGTAGTTGAGACCATCACCATGGTGTTGCGCCAGGACTATGACATTGTTGCGTCATTTGTGTCAAAGTACCTCAGAGGGTCGATCAGGGCTGTTTTTTGGTTTTATTTTGTGTCAGAGAAGAACCCATTGTTTTCAATGTAGCTCAGGGGTTTAAGTTTACCCGGAATAAAACCCTCATCCTGAAGGTCTTTATCCCACCAACTGGTGTTATGCCATCGATTAAACTTAAAGCCAATATTGTTCATCTCGCCAATATTTTTGAAACCAAGACTTTGATGAAAGCCAATACTCGGATCATTGGGTAAAGTGATAACCGCAAGGGCTTTGGTATAGCCCAATTCCGTCAGCAGGTGCAGGAGTTTTTCATAGAGGGCTCTGGCAATGCCTTTCTTTCGATGATCGGGATGCACGTATACGGTAGTTTCCTGGTTCCAGCGATAGGCTCCGCGGCTTCGATGTGCCGTGGCATAGGCATAGCCGAGAATGGTGTCTCCCGAACGGGCCACCAGCCAGGGAGCCAGGCGGGCATATTGTAACACGCGCTTTGTAAAGACATCAAGCGCAGGTACCTCCGTTTCAAAGGAGGTGGCCGTAGTCAGTACAAATGGCTTGTAGATATCCAGTATTTGAGGGATATCTCTTTCTTCTACCAGCCCGATTGTGAAGGAAGTACTCATATCCCTGAAGATAGCTAAAACACCATTTCTTCAAAAGGAGAGTGTGCCCGACTTTCAAATGATCACGGCTGGTGAATATACCCCGGGATGAGAAAGGCATCCCGGGATGGGTCAGGATGAATTTGGTTTAAATATTGCTTATTCGCTGGGTCATAGTCTGAACAAGAAAGTTCTCTGGCAAGGCTTGTGCAGTTCAAAAAAGCACAGCTTACTTGCGTAACCGAGCATTTTTTGAACAAGTGTAACGCGGCCAGGGGACTTTATGGACAGACTCTAATTGTCTCTTGTGTTAAGGGTTCTATTACTACCCTGAATCAGATAGAAAGCGGTTACTTTCCCATCCGTTCTTTCGAATTCAATTTTCGGCTGTGGGGTAAGCTGTATATCCAGTACAAACTTATCCTTACCAACTGGTGCCAGTGGAAGCTTGGGGCCACCATCGCGCTGAATCATCAGCGTACCGCCTTCTTCACTGATGGTTCTGATACCGTATCTTCCTGTGTATATGCTATAATCAGAAGCTCCGGTATTCTCATTGCTCATCTCAAACTCTATCTTATTCATGATACTCGCCAGATTGCTTGCCGCCTCGGGAGACTGACTGGTACTTTTAAGCTGTTTGATGGCCTCAAGGTGAGCTTGCTGCAATGCCTTGCTTGTACCGACAGGAATGTCAGGGATAACTCCAACAGCCTCAAAATTAGTTTGTGTGTTGGGGTCAATCATTCTTGAATCAGGAAGTCCTACGATCAGATTGCCATGCCCTTCGAAGCTGAGGTTCATGGTAGAAAAACCATGAGCTCCTCCAATGGTCTTTTCTCCGATGATGGTGCCCCTTTTGGCCGACTGGATGGCATAGGCGATTACTTCAGCCCCGGAGCCTGTACCGCCACTGGTAAGTACATATAATGGCTTCTCAAGATATTTGTCCCTGTTCAAGCCCGGCAGACTGTAGAAATGTTGTGTGCTGTCAGGTCCGCGGTTATATTTCATCGCCAGGAGCTGGCCTTCCTTAAAGAAGTAACTCTGGATCAGGTTCACATATGCAGGTTGACCACCTCCATTATCTCTTACATCCAGGATAAAGGCATCTGTATTTTCCAGAAACTGCATGGCCGAAGCCACGGTCTGTTCCACAAAGTGAACAGGAGAGTTGAAACTGGCCATCTTTAAATAGCCCACATTGCCATCCAGAATTTCAAGCTTGGGCAGTCCATGATTTTTCAGTTCTGAGGCAATCCTCATTTGGTTTTCGGCATCCTGCTTTTTTTCATCACTGTCTCCCGGGTCTATCCAGTTAAATCCGGCACTGGAAGGGAAATAGAAAAGGTTGAAGTGTACATCATTAATAATGGATTGAACATCTTGCTGTAGTATACCCACCAGGGACTTAAAACTCTTAATGTCAGCGTACTTTTTGCTTTTGAAATTAGCCTTGAGGTGATCGGCAACCGCCTTGCCCTTTTCCTGAAAAATGTAGCCATCAATCATTACCTGCCCCAGGCTATTGACCACTTCTTTGACGAGGCTTTTTTTCAAAGGAGCAGCAGGAGTAGTTTTGGATGTAGTGATCTGACCCTGAAGGGCCCCAAAGCAGGTACAAAGGAAGAAACTCAGTATTAATCGTGTTTTCATAGCGTGATTTTTTTTGACCGTTCAGGACAAATCAAACCCGCTACACTGTTAACAAGTGTTATCGTGGGACAAAGGCAGAGGATGATGTTTTGAATTGGTTAAATTTTGGGATGTATCACCCGGAGATGTTCGGCCGGCAGGCTACCTTGCTATCATGAATACTGCTTTCAGAGTGGATTTACAACAATACAAAAGACTGCTGTTACTCATTGCATTGATCTGGACGATTGCCTCAGGGTTTATTGTACTCAAAACCACCATCTTCGGACCCCAGTCTGATCTTGGTCTGGTTTCAGTAAAAGATGAACTCATCGCCTGGGCTTTCAGCCTTAGCTTTATTCCCTTGGCCTGCTGGGTGGCCATACAGCGTTTGTTCAAAAACTATTGGCTCTATTCGGTACTTATGGGCCTGGTGTTGGCACTGATATATGCCTTTGTCTGGGACAAAATCAACTTTGAAGAAGTTGTCATCCCTCTGAATAGTTCTGGCAGCATGGGCTTTATCACTGAGGGAGCTGAGTGGACAGGCACGGAGGGGAGGTTCTTTCCATCCACAGCCTTTGATATGTTTTCCAGCTGCCTACTGATACTTGGTATTGCTTTTACCACCAACAGTCTCCGTGTGCTCAAGTCACGTGAACTCAATGAACTCAGGTTAAAGGCCTCTCTGGCCAAATCGAAAATGAGCCTCCTCAAAGCCCAGGTGCATCCCCATTTTATGTTCAATACCCTCAATACGGTGTCGGGCCTGATGGAAGAGGACGTGGACAAGGCCCAATCAGTATTGGAAGATTTCAGCCATTTACTCAGAACATCGTTAAGGCAAAGCGACCAGCAGTACGTGTCGTTAAGAGAAGAACTTGAGTTTATCAGACGCTATTTGTCCATTGAAAAGATTCGCTTCGGAGATAAAATAAGCGTGAAATGGTCAATTGATGAAAGCTGTCTGGACGCGGCAACCCCTCATATGCTTTTGCAGCCTCTTATCGAAAATGTGATCAATCATTCCTTCCCGATATACAAAGGTGGTGAGCTATTGATCATTAGGGCTGAAAAACAGGAAGAAGAACTAAGGCTTAGTGTCGAGGACAATGGGCGTGGAATAAAACCGGGTAGAAAGGAGGGAGTAGGCCTCCAAACTGTGAGAGAAAGGGTGAACATGCTTTTTGGAAGTGAGGGTTCCTTTACCATCGGAGGGAGAGAGGAAGGAGGCACCAGGGTACAGATCACCTTACCCTTCAGAAAGTACGAAAATCAGGAAATAACACTTGAAAATGCCGATGAATAGGAGGATGAAAGCCTTGATCGTGGATGATGAAAAGGTGGCAAGGTCGCGTGTGGCTTCTCTTTTAAATGCCATGGATGATATTCAGGTAGTAGCACAGTTTGAGAATGGGCAAGAGGCTCTTGACTTTCTGAACAGTCAGAGGGTGGACCTGCTACTGGTGGATGTACAAATGCCGATCCTGGATGGTGTATCCCTGGTCAGGGCCATCCCACCTGCAGAAAGACCCTTTGTGATTTTTGTCACCGCCTATGATCAGTTTGCAGTGGATGCCTTCGAGCTTTTTGCGCTCGACTATTTGTTAAAGCCCTACAGCAAGCAACGTTTTCAGCAAGCTATAGACCGTTTTCGATTGATGAAATCTGGAGAGAACCCTTTCAATCAAACCAAGCAGCTCGAAGGCCTGCTTGCTGCTTACAGACAGTCTCAGGTCGTACCTCAACTGTCGAGAATCTCCATCAAGCTTGGTAATCGCACCTATTTTATTGCCATGCAGGGGGTAGAGTATATCCTGTCTTCAGGCAATTATCTGGAGGTTTTTGCCGAACAGAAGGTGCATATCATCCGTGAGACAATGACCCGTTTTATTCAAAAGCTTCCGGGCAATTTTCTTAGAGTTCACAAATCCAGCATCGTAAACACAGATTTCGTAGCAGAGCTGATCGCCATCGGTTATGGCGACTATGAGTTGAAAATGCAGAACGATAAAATACTGCGAGTCAGCGAAAGTTATAAGCAGGATTTGTTACGGGCCTTAAATGTCTAATTCGGGCCTTTATCTTCTTATTTCAGCGGCCGCGGCCTCCAGAGCAGTCAATGCGGCATTTTCCTGAGCATTCAGGTTACCACTCAGTAAGTCGGTGTTTTCGTAAGGATCGTTGATCAGGTTAAAGAGTTCCTTATCTCCGTTTTCAAAGGCAATCAGCTTATAGGTTTCATTTCTGATGGCATAACCGGCCACGTTATTCTCATTTACTTCACTATAGGCAAAGTCACGAATCTTTTGGTTTTCGATAGTGAATAAAGGTTTGAAACTACGGCTGTCATGAATATCACTACTTCCTGATCCCGTCAGGTCGGCAATGGTAGCAAAAAGATCTGTTGAGTTGATCAGGGCTGCTTCACGACTCCCGGCCCGGCTTACTCCATGGCCTGCCGCCACAAGGAGTACATTGATACCACCCTGATAGAGGCTTCCTTTGGCTTTTTGACGAGAATAGGGAAACTGAGCCACCTGATTGGGCGTGCCATTGTCTCCGACAAAGAGAATGACCGTATTGGCTCTTTCTTCAGCACTCATTGACTTGAGCAGCCGGCCGATTTCACTGTCCATGGCCTCAATAGCTGCCAGGTAATAGGGAGTTGGATTGGCATCAATGGAAGCAGCATCTACTGGTAAATTACCTTGAGAATGAAGGTTGGCAGGGGGGAGGTGAAAAGGAGTATGTGGTGCGTTGTAGGCCAGCCAGAGAAACCAGGGACTGTTCTGTTGTGACACCCAGTCAATCGCCAGGTCTGTGAATTTGCTGGTAATGTATTCTGTTGATTGAGAACTATTCCCGTTTTCCGTAAGGGTCCAGTTGCTATAAGAGGCAACCCCTCCGCCCAAAAGCCCTGCGTAGTAATTAATCCCCATATTATTGGGGTTACTACTGTTATTGGATAGGTGCCATTTGCCTATTACCGCTTGGCTATAACTTTCAGAGCTGTTATTGTCCATATAGGACTGCAAGGAAGTCTCGCTGGTGGTAATGTTATCGCCAACTCCTAAAATACCCGTATGGATACCATAGCGACCCGTTAAAATGGTAGCTCGGGTGGGGGTACATACCGGTGCCGACCAGAAGTTCTCGAAAGTGAGACCTGAAGCCATCAGGGCTTCCAGGTTAGGCATATTAGGCTTGATACTACCTTCAGTAAATCCGGGAGTAGCATCTAATCCCATATCATCTGCTATAATAAGTAGTACATTGGGGGAATCCGATGTTGGCTCCGGCAATTCCACACTTTCATCTGAGCTGCATGAAATGAAGCTGCTGAGTGAAACAAGCAGGAGTAGAATACTGAATCGGTTCATTAAGGGTTTTTGACCTCAATGAGCTTCAAGGGTTTAGTTTCGAGTGAAAATTATTGAAAAGGAACTATAGCTCCTTCAGTACAATCTTTCTCCATTTTACCCTGATACCACCACCATCATGAATCTGAAGGCAGATACCGCCTTCACCCTTACCGATTTTGGCATCATTAATCTCGATCATTTTTTTACCATTCAACCAGGTGGTTACATCATCTCCCTTCACCCTGATCTTCATCTTATTCCATTTACCTTCCTTCAGGTACTTTTCTTTTTCAGGATCAGGCTTGATAAGCCAGCCTCTTCCATAAGATTCATAAATACCACCAGAGTGCTTGTTAGGAGGGGCCACCTCTACCTGCCAGCCACTGACCTTTGTACCATCGACTGTACTTCTGAAGAAAACCCCACTGTTGCCATCAGCTTCTTGCAGAAACTCAAGCGTCAGTTCAAAATCTTTGTAAGATGCTGTGGTACCCAGATAGCCGTATTGCTTGTCAGGACCACTTTCAGATATGAGCAAACCATCTTCCACATACCATTTTTCGGTACCGTAAATGATCCAGCCATCCAGATTTTCTCCATTGAACAGGGAGGTTTTCTGTGCATTCAGACTAAGGCTTGCAATTGTTAATAAAAAAATGAAGTAATTTCTCATAACTACCTGATTTCTATGTTTTTAAGTTGAGTAATTTTACTCGGTATTTTACCGTTTGGGATAAAGTGATGAGCGAACTTTTCCGCCCGTAAATATCCAAGCCAATATAATGAAGTTCAGTGAACATGTATTTGCCGTTTGCACAAACTTGGTCATACAGTCAATTCAGTGATAGCATAGGCAAACAGGCGATATGAAAGAGAAGGGTTCATAGCCGAAGAGCGAAGCTTATTCGTTGATATAAAACAAATGAGCCACACCTGGATAGGGTTTGGCTCATTTGTAAATCTCTGATAGTGTCGTGTCTTAAATACCGAAGATCACCCCAACCCTATAACCGAAGTAGTGGGTGAGTGATTCATGCTTTCCATCGGCCAGGCTAAAGGTACCCTGTCCCTCAGGATGCATGCGGTAGTTGGCATTACTTCCCGAATGGCCGTTAATGGCGAAATCGAGCCATACACCGGATGCTTCTCTTTCCTTGTCAAACAGAGCTGCCGGGTTGACCATTAAACCTACACCAGCTCCCATATTAAAGGCGGTACCATGAAATTTAAATTCTCCATTAAAGCCGGTGTTTTCCCGTAAAGCATCAGTAGTACTGAAGAAGGTAGTGACACCCACTCTGGCCTCAGAATAGAGCGAAAAACTTCTTTTCTTCACCATATCGTAGCGCACAAAACCATGAAGGGTAAAGAAGCAGTCTTCTTCTGCTATGCCTATGGTCTGACCACGAAATTGTATGTCATATTCATCGGAACTGTACATGGCTACTCCAAATTCACCACCATAAGTAAAGCGAGAAGCTTCCGGCCTGTGAAAATAGCTGGTAGATATACCAAAGGCCATTTTGTCAACATTTTCGTTGAACTGGGCTTTGGGGTCGTAAGCCTTAAGGCTGATACCAAAGCCTGAGGTCTGAGCCTGAATGGCCGTAGCCATTAATGCAAGGGTTAAAATGAGTATTGATCTTTTCATGATTGGATGAGTTTGACTTTTCTAAAATAATGATTTAGAAGCAGTTATTGTGCCAGAATGACGAATTATCAGAACAGGTGTTTTGCAATCAATGCTAAAAATGTACCTTCGCGGCCAAATGGAATTCGTCAATAGTACCGATTTGATTTATGGAGTAGACCTGGCCGGAACCTTCGTTTTTGCGGTAAGTGGATGGCTGTTGGCTTCCAACAAGAAACTCGACATTTTCGGAGCTTCAGTCATTGCCTTTGTCACGGCAGTCGGGGGAGGTACCCTCAGAGATTTGCTCATCGGCAGTCAGCCTGTTGGCTGGACTCAGGATCTCAACTACCTGCTGATGATTGGCCTGGGTGTTCTCTGCGGATTGTTTTTCAAAAAGGTATTTGAAAAACTCCGAAAAACGATGTTCCTCTTCGACTCCGTTGGTATCGGACTGTTCACCATCCTGGGCATTCAAAAAACCCTCGAATTTGGGCTTTCTCCTGTTATAGCCGTGATGATGGGCACCATTTCAGCAGTATTTGGAGGAGTGTTGCGAGATACGCTGGTCAATGAAATTCCGCTGATTTTCAGAAAGGAAATCTACGCCACGGTTTGCCTGACAGGGGGAGTGTTTTACCTGCTCTTGCAGCGATTTATTCCCAATGACGACTGGGCCGTCATCCTCACCATTATCTATATCATATCGGTACGTATCCTGGCTGTAAAGCGCAAGTGGTCTTTCCCCACACTTGGCTAACGTGGTTATTGGTTAATTAGTGATTGGTTGGTGTATATTGATAATCAAGTAATCACTAGATGAAAAATGTCTATTACTGCACAACAAGGTTTTATCGGTACTGATGGGATAACGAGTAACGATCAACTGATAACCGGTTCCCTAATTCCTGATTTTCTGACCATTGACCAACCTCTAACTAAGCCAGGGGAGATCGCTTTGCATAAGCCAGAATCGCCAGACCAATCAGAATCATTGGAATGCTCAGCCATTGACCCATATTCAGGGCAAGCTGGTCTTCAAAACCTACTTGATTCTCTTTCAGAAACTCTATCAGAAAACGCTGTAGGAAAATCATGATCATTCCGAGCCCAAATACATAGCCCCGCTGATTGGTGTAAGATTTCTTCCAGAGCCTGAAGAGCAGAAAACCGGTAATAAGATAAAACAGCGCTTCGTAGAGCTGTGCCGGATGCCTCGGTATCTGATCTACGCTGGTAAAGACAAAAGCCCAGGGAAGATTGGTGGCTTTTCCAATAATTTCTGAATTGATAAGATTACCAAGCCTTATAAAGCAGCTGAGAAAGGCTGCACCGATCATCAAACGGTCGAGCAGATAGAGGTAGGGCAGCTTACGCTTTCGGTTAAACCAGGCCAGGGCCAGCAGCGCTCCGATAACTCCGCCATGGCTGGCCAGACCGCTAAGGCCGGTAAAGGCAAAAGAAGGTTCCAACCGTATTGGGAGAATCTCGATCAGGTGCTGACTGTAATAAGCCCAGTCGTAAAAGAAAACATGCCCCAGCCGTGCCCCGATTACGGAGCCTACCATAATATTAATAGCAAGGCTCTGAAGTTCCTCCTCGGCACGCTCTTCCTTTTTATAAATATGTTTAAGAACCTGGTACCCAATGATGATTCCAGTTACCCACATTACGCCATACCAGCGGGGAAAGCCCAAAGAGGGGAATATAAATGGATCGATGTTCCAGTAGATAATGGATAAACTCATATCAGAACTAGTAACAAACCATCAGAAAAGTCAATAGCATCATCAGGTTGACCATCAGGCTGCGGTATTTGCCAGTGGTTGCAGGCTGAGCAATAACGGCCAGAACCTCTTCATGAGATATGGATTCAAAGGAGTGGTTCAGCTTCAGCTGTTGCCAGGCAGGTTTAAATCTATCGAGTGACATAGGGTTGACTCTTAAAAGTTTCTTTCAGGCGCGTTTTAATGCGATGCATGCGCGTGCTTATGTTTGAAGCACTGAGGTTCAACATCTGTGCGATTTCTTTATTCTGGTATCCTTCCAGATGCAGTACCATGATCGCCTTTTCCAGATCGGGTAGCTGTGCTATAACCTGCTTTAGCAATTGCAGGTCATCATCTGTTTGTGTAACAGCACTGAAGCTTAATTGCTCTATAACAGTCAGTGAATCATGGCCCGGTCTGCGTGCCTCCTGCTTTTTCTTATTGAGAATGGTATTCAGGGCCACCCTGTATAGCCAGGTGCCCGATTGTGCCTCTGCCCGAAAAGAAGGAAAGGCTTTCCAAAGTTGCAGGATGATATCTTGTCTTACATCTTTCTGATCTTCCATCGACTGATAATATAGGCTGCAAAGGCTATGGATGATGCCCTTGTGCATATCAATCATTTTCAGAAACTCAGTTTTAGAAGGAGACTTCATTTAAAGGGTTAGACAACATTTCTGCTGAAATGTCACAGCGGATCTTATCTTTTTACGAGAAAAAATAAATGAAGTAGCAAAATAAGCTGAAATCCCTCTTTTTGCTAGAATACCCAGCCTATTCTGAAGTTAAGGTCCCAGTTGCTGCCCACTTCCCTGCCGGGTCTGTTTGAGTCTGTTTCGATATCAAACCAAATCCAATCGTCTGAGGTATAGCGAACGTTAGGGGAGATATTCCTGTGTTTCACGTTCCTGTGGCGCAGGCCAATTCCAAAAAAGCCTTCGGCTACCAACCTCGGGCTGATGTAGGTCTGAAAACCAATGCGGGGGGTATAGGAAAAAAAGCGTTTTTCTACGGTCGTGCGCTGGGTAAATGTGCCGGTCTCCCAAATAGGGTTTCCGCTACTGTTGAGCGTAACAAACCTCAGATCAGCATCATGTGCTTTGTTATGATGTTCAAAGGTGAAACCGACATAGAAGCGGGTTTTGTTCTGACTTCGAAAGAAATATTTCTCCTCGATTGAAACTTTGACACCTTTGCTATTGCGGGCAAAGTTATTATCCCAGCTTCTGAATACCCCCAGGCTGACTTGCGTTGCAAAATTATTCTTATGTAGCCTTTCATAACCAAATTCATAAGCCGGGTGATACTCATGAACGATGGATAGAGGAGCGAAGGTGATTTTGTTTTTACGTTCGAGCAGCGTGCTGTCCATGGGAAAGTAGGGCAGGTAGCTGTTATTAATGCCATCCACATCGATATAGACGTTTCTCGGATATCTACGCTTCAAACCCGTAATTTCATCTACCAGAAAACCTGCGAAAAATACCGGAGCCGTAAATCCATTGAGCCAATAGGTGCCCGAAGTTTTGGAGCGGATATACAGCGGATTGGAACCGAGACTATCGAAAGTAGTGACCCGAAGCGGATTCCTGTCATTTTCTACCCTGAGATAAACGGTCTGGTTTGAGTCACGAAGCAGGGTATCACCTTCAACCACCAGATTGGTCGCCCTGCTGGTCCTGATATTTACATTACTGCGATTACCGTTGATGATGGAAGCACAGGAGCTGCTGAGAAAGACCAGTGCCAGGAAGAGAAAGCTTTGTTTCATTAATTTTTGGTGCATGCGCTGCTATAGTATTGATACAGATTTAACACCACAAAGACCCCTGAACCCACAAAGTAGTGGATTACTTTCTTAATTGCAACGGTGTTGCATAAATGAATATTGTAATGTATACCCAGAATCAGTTTTTATAAGGATGCCGGGTTTATCCTAATCGTTACAATATATAAGCTAAACTGTTGTGCTCCTGAAAATACTTGCTTCATATGACTCCACCTGGTTGATCCAGGCCAGGGGAATGGTTGAGTCATCGGCTGACATTATGGTTATGCCTCCGACCATTGCACAAATGGTGTCGCGATCACCAAGAACAGAAACGGCTCTCCAAAGTGCCTCTTCGAAATGTCTGGAGTAATGCGCTGCACACCAGACTGCGAAAGGTACTGTATCCTGGGCGAGCATTTTCGATCCGTTACCAAGTATTGTGATTAGAAAGTCGGGGTGGGAGCCTCTGGAAACTGTAAGACCTTTAGCAATTTTCGTTTTGGTATCAGACTCAGGTAGGTGACGCACTACTTCTTCAATGAAATCCTGACTTTTGATAGTGACAGATTTAAGCCTGCTTCGGGTGCTAAGTGCTGTGGCGATTGCTATCGCTATCGCACCCGCAATTGCTTCTTTGTTGGTGTGACTCACTACTGCTGATAAGGTGGTCAGCTCCTTTACTTTTTCCAGATGGTCAAACCAGTAGGCACCTATAGTGCTGACCCGCATGGCTGCGCCATTGCCCATAGACCCCATACCATCAAATACCTTTGCAGCCAAGACCCGCCAGTTGCCTCCTTCTTGTACTTCCCGTAGCAGGCGTCTTAATGTAGCTCCATAGCCTCTGTTTGGGTCAGTTTTTTGATTTTTTATGAATTGCTTTACCAACTCATCCTGATCTATACCGCCATGTTTTTCAATTTGTTCAAATACTGCAATCGACATTACTGTATCATCCGTAAACTTCCAACCGCTTTCAGGAATGGTCCTTTGCTCAATGTGCCTGAGTATTGCAGTGGTTTCACCAAAAAAGCTGTCGCCAAAGGCATCACCAATAGCGGTACCCAGCAATGATCTTTTGGCAAGTCCGATTCTGTCTGATATAGTAATGGGGGAGTTCAATGGTATCTCCGGCTTAATCTAATAAGAATATCATAGAGTAGTAGCGGTTCTAATCCTGAATTGTGAAAGCATGCCCATGCCAATCACCAAATCTTATTTCTATGGTGAGCAACAAGCATAAAAATGTTCTAACTTCCCGCTCAATTTTAAACCAAAGACTAACGCTTAATATGAAGAAGCAACTTACCGTTCTTTTTGCTCTTGCTCTTTTTTCATTTTCCAACTTCACCAGTTGCCAGCAGGCCCCTGTGATTGATGAGGCCGAGGTAACCCGTATTATCTCAACCCTGGCTGCAGATGATATGGAGGGAAGACGCACCTTTACTCCCGGCATTGATAAGGCTGCGAAATTTATTGCAGGAGAGTTTCAGAAGACAGGCCTCGAATACCTGGATGGTCTCAATAGCTATCAGCAGAAATTTAATATGTACTCTCTGACTCCTGAAAGTGCCTCGGTAACCATCAACGGGAAGACCATTGCGGAAGAAGATATTCTGGCCAGCGTAAGTGCTCAAAGCTTTGAATTAAAGGATGTGACCAATGCACAGGTATTCACTATTCCTGCCGGTACCGATTTTCAAGCTACTTTTAACGAGGCAAGAAGGGCAGAAGGAAAGCGAGTTGTGTTGGTTGACCCAAGTCATAAAAACCTGTTCACCCGTTATAAGGGCTTTTTCACCAGAGCCAACCGCGTAATGGAATTAGATGCTGCCAATGGGATGGTCATGGCGATTACAAAAGCTACTTCTTTGAAGTCCGTAGATATCAAGGTCACCAATACGATGGAGGAGAATGCATTGGGTAATGTGGCTGCCAAAATCACGGGTAATCGGACGAACGAGATCGTGGTTTTCAGTGGCCACTACGATCACCTGGGCATCAGAGGAGTAGAAGGAGATACCATTTATAACGGAGCCAATGACGATGCTTCGGGAACTACAGCCGTACTTACCCTGGCCAAATACTTTAAAGACATGGGCACAAAACCTGAGCGAACCATCATTTTTGTAGCCTTTACCGCTGAAGAAATGGGTGGTTTTGGTTCAAGATACTTCTCTCAGCAGCTCAATCCCGATGAGATTGTAGCCATGTTTAATATCGAAATGATCGGTAAGCCAGCCGTAAGCGGGCCTAACACTGCCTGGATCACTGGTTTTGATAAATCTGATTTTGGTACACTGCTGCAGAAAGCTGTAGAAGGCACAGAATACGAATTTTATGCTGACCCTTATCCGACTCAAAATCTGTTCTACCGCTCTGACAATGCTACACTGGCCCGTTTGGGTGTGCCTGCTCATACCATCAGTACTACACCCATTGATGTAGACCCGGATTACCATAAATCATCAGATGAGGTGAGCACTTTGGATATGGCACATATGACCAATACCATTAAAGCCATTTCATCTGCAGCTGAGCGCATTATCTCCGGTACCGATACACCCACCAGGGTTGATCCTGCCGGATTGAACTAAGAAGCAGTAAATACATTCTAAACAACAAAGGCCCGGAGGTAACTCTGGGCCTTTGTCCATTATACATTTAAGTAAGAGAGTCATTCTGAACTTGTTTCAGAATCTTTTCATCAGCGTCCTTAGCCAATCTCGCACTTAGGGTTACTTCAATTCCTCAGCAAACAGAATATCCACCTTGCTGAAGCCCTTGTTCCTCAAAGGAATTACCGCCTGATAAGCCTCGCTATCAAACATGGCTTGTAGAGCCTCTTTTGATGGGAAATCCATCACCAGCAGCAATTCTGCAGGTTTCTCTCCAAAGTATACATCCGTGATTTTGGTCCGCTTAATTACCTTGCCACCGAGCTCCAGCAGCATAGGCATTACTTTTTGTACATAAGCCTGTAGCGACTCCATCTCGGCCGGGTTGATGGTAGAAGTTACAATAAGGGTCGTTTTTGTGTTTTGTTCCATGGTTTTGTTGTCATTAATCATTTGCGCACTGCTTACCACAGCGATAAGCGCGGTACAGATGGCAATCATGAATTTGGTTATGTTGTTCATTGACTTTTATTGAAAAGTAATGACACAAAACTCGGGTTTGCCCGGGGAGAATCCTTGCCAGATCGGACCAATTGCTTTTCAATTCAGCTCAGCCATAACTCTAAAAAACTCACCTGGAATCAGTGCGGGATATTCCACAGAGATAAGCGGAATTTATAGCAAGAGTTTTTTGATTACGGGCTTGTAAACGCTTTCGGACAGCTCAACTCAGCTTCCACGCTCTATATTCAGTAGCTTGGTTATCAGAAGGTCTGTAGCTTCCTGACTCAGTTCTTTGTCGAATTGTACCTGTAGCTCTTCCACAAAACTCCTGGCATAAGCCTCTTTGCTTGCTCCTGCCTGCAGGTCTTTTATTTGTTTTTGAAAATCGGCCACCTCTTGAGGTAGCTCAGTGTTTTCCAGACTCTGAGTTGCGACCTGCGTTGGCGGTGTTGCTCCCAGCCATACAACGGAGCCCTCAACGTGAAAAAAAGTGGCCAATAAGTGGAAGTTTGTACCAGCGCTGACGGGGATGGTTTGGTACCTGGTTTGACCAGTAGCGCAAAAACTGTTAAAAATAACCGGAGTATTACTGCCCGGGTAAAACACCTGGGCATATAACTGACTGCTGCTGCCAACTGGTTGTCCCACATTACTCATTTGAAATAAGAAAAAACCATCGCTACTCACCGTAAAGTTGGTGGCTACTGGTTTTCCCAATGCACCTGAGTTCAGCAGGTACACAATCCTGGGATTCAGCACTGTTGAAACTATTCCGGTTGCTTTCAGCGAGCCTTTAAAGCTGGTCGCGCCAGACACAGTAAGGTCTGTGAGTGCCGTACTGGCAAGAGTAGTGGCACCCACCACATTCAAAGCGCCCTGAAAATCAGCAGGAGCGTTTACTGTGAACTGGTTTCCGGTGATACTGGTCGTTCCCCCCTTAACAGACAAGGCGGATTGAGTAGCACCGGCCACACCAATAGTGCTACTGGTAGGAGTAAGCACCGGATTACTCACCTGAAGAGTAATGGACTGCAATAAAGTCTCATTTCCTGAGGTGGCTTTGAGTACAAAAGTTGTGTCAGTCTGAACACCGGAGGCCACAGAAAAATGGCTGCATACACCACTGTAAACAGGCTTAGGTTCATTGCCTTGGTATAAGGTATAGATGGCACCATTAGCATCCCAGGAAAGCTCAATTGGTTCTGCCAACTCGAAGGTTGTTTTAGGAATATTGGGATCTTTACTGCTATAAGCCATAAAATTGTTCAAAAAGAATGGGCGAGGTCCCTGTTTTACAATGTCATGTGAGTACTTCCGAAAGACATACTGGTTGGCCTGATTCCCTGAATGCTCAGAAATGATCAGGCTGGCCGTCCCGACAGAGTCGTTGGTGGTTCCTGTTACCTTAAAGGTGAGGTCCTGTGAAATCTGATCAGTGCCCTGACTTTTGGGTAACAGCTTAAACTCCTGAAGAGAGACAGAGGTCTTCGAAGACTTTATCGGCTTCAGCGCTTGAATCTCCCAGCCCGAATTGGCAGACAAACTATTGGATAGGGGAGGAGAGGTGAGGAAAACAGTATCAACAGAAGAAGTGGCACCGGCCGGGATAGCTATGATGATCTCGTCCAGGTAAACCGCGGGATTTGCTTTTATCACCACTGAGATACTTGCTCCGGAGGTGGAGGTGGTTAACGGGCCTGGACTGGTGCTAATCTCATAGGTGAGAAGCGAGGGCGGTAAAGTCTGATTATTCTTCATTATGTCGTGGCATTTTCATTGAACGAATGGCTACAGCAATTCTTCCAGTTTTTTGGTAAGCGCGGCATGTTTGTCCGGGTTCAGGGTTTTACCAAAGGCCTCTTGCAGGTTGGTGATAAAGGAGTTCGCCTTCTCAGGCCGCTTTAATCGTGCCTCAACCCGTGCCACATGCTCCTGGTGTATCCTTTCACCTTCAATGGCTTCTGCACTACCAGTTGGAGGGGTAAGAAAATCAAAACCGGCAGGATTTGTCGGCCCACCGCCACCCATAGGCATCCAATAAAGATAATATTGAATGACGGTGCCTGTAGGACTGAAAGTAAATGTGGCACTGGCACCCTTGGTGAGGGGAATCACCATACCCGCAAAGAATGGGGTAGCGTAGTTATCGAAGAATTGATATTTGGCGAAGTACTTTACTGTATCGGGGCTTCCGGGGTAGGTTACATTGGCGGTCACCTCAAAACCAGTCAAATCTGAATCGTTTTGGAATTGAGGTATGATCGCGTAGCCTTCTGTGAATACTTTGAGTATTCTGGTTAAAGTCCCTTGTTTACCAAGGATAAGCTGGAACGGGTGTTGAGACAAGCTCACTGGGTTGATTGCGGGAACCTGAATTCCACCATTGGCATTGATGGCACCTACTGTTGTTAAGCTTGAATCAATGAATACCGGTAAATCAGACCTGAATTCCTGCGTTGACGCATCGCCATACATGCGAAAAGCGCCATGGGTATGTGTGGTGCCTGTTACATGTGCCTCCGCTGCCTTTAATATATCTACTTTAGTGGTGCTTGTGCCAGCGGCCGGGGCTTGTACCGTGAGGTCTCCTGTAATGGTTGTGGGTGTATTCACTGTGAGAGAATCTCCGACAATAGAGGACGTCCCGTCACCCACACAAAAGCTGGGCTTCCCACTCCCCGCACCACTGATAATGCTGCTGGTGGGTGTCAATTCAGGGTTTTCAATACAAATGGTCACGGATTGGTAGATGGTTTCGTCACCGCTGACTCCTTTAATCAGCAGGGTTTGGTCTTTTAGGATCTTACCGGCTGGAATAGTGAAATGGTTATCGGTGGTAGTACTGCCAGTCTCACCCAGAATTGAATTGGGGTACAAGGTGAAGCTCCCTCCGCTGGTTCGCCAGGTCAGGTAGACGGTATCTGTGGTTTTGAAAGAAAGTTTTGGGTGACCAGTGCTAATTGAGTCTACCGGAATGAGGTTATCGAAATAAAAAGACATGGTTTCTGATTTTAAATGGGTAGTTATGATGAATAGGTTGGCTAAGTGAAAAGGGCTTTGGATCTGGTGTCAAACCTTTTATGAGACCTGTCCTGGCTTCACATTCAGCCGTTATTTCACCTTATGATCTATAGTAGCTCCTCCAGGTTTTGTGTGAGTAACTCATGAGCCTCCGGAGTTAATGACTCTTCAAAGGCTTCTTCCAAATCCCCGATAAAGCTTTTAACATCTTCTGTTCGCCTTAAAAGTTTTTCTGCTTGTAACATATGTTCCTCGTGAAATTTTTCACCTTCCAGGGCCTGAGAAGTCTTAGGGCGAAAGTAGGTCAACTCATAACTGGGCGAAGCATTGGGGCCAGCGCCCATAGGCAGCCAAAAGAGGTCAAAATTCAGGTATTGGCCCGGGATACTAACCAGGAACTTAGGGCTTATTGTGAGCGTAACAGAGGTTCCTTGAGTGATAGGGATCATCCGCGTGGTCCCGTGCCATTTGCCAAATGGATTCTCTGTATAAAAATATTCATAGGACACGGATTCAGTACTGCCCGGATACCAGACCTGTGCCCTGATTTTAAAGCTGAACAAAGCATAATGAGCTCCGATGTCAGGGATCACCAAGTGGCCTTGCGTGAACATTTTAAGTTCCGCGACAATGGAGAAATCATACGTCAATTTGGTGGAGATGGGCTTTATGGGAGGTTGAGAAAGGCTGACCGGATTTAGGGCAGGAACATTAATCCCACCGTTGGCATTGATGACACCGACTGTTGTTAAACCCGAATTAAACCATACTGGTAAATCAGATGCGAATTCTTGTGTTGCGGCATCGCCATACATGCGAAAATTGCCATGGGTATGTGTAGTACCTGCTACATCTGCATTGGTTGCCGATAATGTGTCTACATGGGTAGTGCTTGTACCAGCGGTTGGTGCTTGTACCGCCAGATCTCCGTTAATCACAGTGGGTGCGTCTATGCTAAATTGATCTCCGTTAATGGTGGCTTGGCCATTGATGATGGACTGGCCATTGGCTACACTAAAGCTGGTCTTTCCTGTACCCGCCCCACCGATCAAGCTACTGGTGGGAGTCAAATCGGGGTCCTCAATGTTAATGAGCAATGAACGATAAAATGTATCAGTTCCTTTAGTAGCCTTGATCAGGATGGTTTGATCTTTTGTGATCTTTCCGGCCGGAATTGTGATATGCGTATTGGTCGTAGGGTTTCCGGTAGTGAGAAGATCTTTCGGAAAGAGCTCATAAGAAGTTCCGTTGCTATCCCAGCTCAGGTAAATTTCATCGCTCGTTTTAAAGGAAACCTTGGGGGTGTCCGGGTCATTTGAATCAAAGGCAACCAGATTGTTAAGGTAAAAGGGTATGGGTTCCGATTTGGTCACGGAGAACTCTGATTGTCGGGGGGTATAACTTCCTGCCTGGCGGCCTGATTCTTCACTGATCAATATTTGAACAGTGCCTTTGTCGGTATTGGTGGTGCCGGTGATGGTTAGGTGCAGGTCTTCGGTGATTTGGTTGATGTTGCTGTTTTTGGGTTTGATGATGAATACTTTATACGGCAGGTCGTCAAATCTTCTGTCCTCTCCCGGACTGACCACCCACTTCGTGTCGGGCGTCAAATGCTGAGTCAGTGCCGGGTCAGTCAAAAAGAGCGTATCAGCCGCACTGCTTGAAGAAGCCGGAACCTGTATATAGATCTCATCGAGGTACACATCTGTGTTTTTCTTGATGGTAATCAGGAGTTTACTGTCCTTTGCATTGGTATACAAGGGATCCGGATCCGTACTGACCTCATAGGTCAATAAGTCTGGCGGGAAGGATTCATTTTTAGACATGTCTGTTTTGGTTGAAGAGGTTTACAATAGGGATTCCAGGTCTTTGACCAACTCGCTTCGCATTTCTTCATCGAGTGATTGACCAAAGGCCTTTTCCAGCTTCCGGATGTATGACCTCACCTTTTCGGGTTTTTGACGGAGTTTCTCTATTTGTGCATCATGTTTTCTCCGTACCTTAAGAAACTCCTCTGGTAGGGACTCAGTATCTGCGTTCGGGAACCATTGGTAGCTTTGCCCACCATCGCCACCAGCGCCCATCGGCACCCAATAAACGTAATACTTAGAAGTAGCTGGAACCGAAAAAAAGGTTTCTACCGAAAAGGTCAGTTGGGTTTGGGCACTTTGGGGTAATGGAATAATCAATGAATTGGTCTGGAGCCAGTCACCGTTATCATTTGGAAAAAGAGACTGCCCGTACTCGATGTTGTAACCAAGCCCGGGGTATGCCACCAATACTGTGGAGAACAGCGCAGAAAAAACGCCACGATCAAAAATGTTTGGTAAAATCAGGTATCCGTCAGTAAGGGCATTAAAATGGCCTGAAATGGTCGTATTACTGGCAATAAACTGGACAGGCGTCTTTATCAAACCCACAGGCCTGTTCCCTGCTACAATTCCGCCATTGGCCTGTATGGAGCCATTAACAGTGAGTTGCTCGCTTACCTGCAAATTTTTCTTAAAATCTGCATCTAGATCGGCCTCAATCTTATCGCCATCCGAACCTCTGGTTTTCATGGTAATTGGGCCAGACATGCCAACAGGGCCATTCATGGTTGTCTCGCCAACTATGAGGGTGTCGCCCAGTTGGCTGTCTTTATTGACAAATAACTTGTCCACGTGGGTTGTGCTTTCTCCCGATTCATCGGCTTTTACCCAAAGGTCTCCGGTAATGGCCGTTCCATGCGTTACTTCGAGCTTAGCTGTATTGGAATCATTCATTGATACTACCCCGAATCCGGTTGTGTCAAAAACCACGGCAGGGGCCTCAACGAATAGCGAGTCCCCGGCAATGACAGCGTTGCCATTATTCACCTGTAAGCTATTCTCACCTGGTATTCCACTGATCAGGCTTTTTGTGGGCGTAAGTATCGGGTTCTCAATGCAAATGTTCAAAGATTGGTAGAGGGTTTTATCTCCATCAGTAGCTCTGATCACGATCGGTTGGTCTTTGAAAATGACTCCGGCAGGAATGGTAATATGGGTTTCTGTGGTAGTGCCATTTTCTAGTGAAACCAGGTTTTTCGGAAAGAGCTCGTAAGAAGCCCCGTTGCTATCCCAATTCAGGTAAATTTCATCGCTGGTTTTAAAAGAGAGCTTAGGGGTATCGGGATCCTTTGGATCAAAGGAAATGAGGTTATTGAGGTAGAAGGGCATGGCTGCTGATTTGGTTACTGGAAATTTAGTTTCGTGATATTCATATTGGTCTGGCGATTTTCCTGAATGCTCTCCAATCACCACCTCGACCGTGCCTTTGTCGGCATTGGAGGTTCCGGTGATGGTCAGGTGCAGGTCTTCCGTGATTTGGTTGGTGCTATCTTTAGGCTTGACAGAGAACTGTATCACCGGCACGTTGCCGGATTTGTTGGTGCTTACTTCAAGGAGCTGCCAGTCTGTATCAGGCGTCATATGGTAAGTCAGTGCCGGATCAGTCAAAAAAAGTGTATCTGCCGAACTGACAGAGTCGGCCGGAACCTCGATAAAGATCTCATTGAGGTACACCTCTGTGTTTTTCCCGATCGTGATCAGGAGCTTACTGTCCGGGTCATTGATGTACAAAGGGTCCGGGTCGGTACTCACCTTATAGGTCAGCAGGTTGTGGGGTAAAGTCTGTTTATTTTGTGTCATTGAATAGGGTTTACGTGGAAGATCGGGCTAAAGTAGTGCTTCCAGGCTTTTGGCAAGGGCGGCATGCTGGTCCGGGCTGAGGGTTTGGCCAAATGCCTCTTGCAGGTCATTGATAAAGGATAGAGCTTTTTCAGGACGTTTGTTGCGTTCTTCAACCCTTGCCAGATGTTCTTGGTGATACTTGTCTCCTTCACGATTCTCGGCCGTTTTTTTAGTGTGAGGTTCGGTAAAACTGTAGCCTGATTCGTTACCGGTTCCACCTCCTCCCATGGGCATCCAGAATACGTGATAGTTCAGGTATCGTCCTGGCAGAGCGGTGAAAGTAATACTAAAAGTAAAATCAACGGTAGCTCCGGGGTTCAGCGGGATGATCAGGTTGGGGTTGGGCGGGAGCTGAGTTGGTGCATCGTTCAAACCCCATTGGTAGGTGTATTGTTGGGGATCATGTTGGCCTTTGTATAGTACTGACGTTTTTAACTCAAAGCCACTCAAGCCTTGATTGTCAGTTATTTCGGGTATCATCAGGTAACCTGAGGTTTGTACAGTGAGCTTAGCCACGTAGGTACCGCTTTCTTTTTTTAATTCCGTAATAAGCTGAACAGGTGATTTACAAAGCGTGACGGGTGACGTACCCGCAATATTGAACTGGCCATTAGCGGTGAGTGTATCGGCTACCTCCAGGGTTTTTTCTGCTAATACAGGGACATTGGCTTTAAATGTATCAGTGCTGCCAGAGCTGTAATTGTTAATTTCGACCGGGCCGAGTATTGTTGCTTTACCGTTAATGGAGGTTGCTGCAAGATCACATTTTCCGAAGGTAGTCAGCTCATTCAAGATGGTCTTACTATTGCCGGATTCGTCTTTCCCTACATAGAGGTTTCCGGTAATTCTGACTTGATCAGTTAATTCAAACTTAGCGGTCCTTTTATCATTCCTTGAGACTATGCCAAACTCATTGGTATCAAACACTGTATTGGAAGTAACGAAGAGCGCATCTCCATCAATCACAGCGTTGCCGTTATTCACTTGTAAGCTATTCTCACCTGGTTTTCCACTGATCAGGCTTTTGGTGGGGGTAAGCACCGGGTTTTCAATGCAGATATTCAAAGTTTGGTAGAGCGTTTTGTCCCCGTCTGTCGCCTTGATCACAACGGTTTGGTCTCTGGGGACATTGCCAGCCGGAATGGTGATATGCGTATTGGTCGTAGGGTTTCCTTTAGTGACCAGGTCTTTCGGAAAGAGCTCGTATGAAGTTCCATTACTATCCCAGCTGAGGTGGATTTCATCTGTGGTTTTAAAAGAGAGCTTAGGGGTGTCAGGGTCATGCGGGTCGAAGGAAAGGAAACTATGTAAATGGAAAGGCATGGGTTCGGATTTTTTTACTGAAAATTTTGATTCGCGAAATGCATAATGGCCCGAAGAGGTACCTGAATGCTCTCCAATCACAATCTGAACCGTGCCTTTGTCGGTATTGGTGGTACCGGTGATAGTTACATGCAGGTCTTCGGTGATTTGATTGGCTTCCCCTTTAGGACTGATGGTAAAAGTCTGGGTTGGCGGTGTTTCCGGTTTTATAATGATGTTCGGGCCCTTAATTTCCCAGTGGTTTTCAGGTGTCATCTGGTAAGTCAGTGGCGGGTCAGTCAAAAAAAGGGTATCGGCCGAACTGCCAGAGTCGGCCGGAACCTCGATAAAGATCTTATCGAGGTACACCGCTGTGTTTTTCTCGATCTTGATCAGGAGCTTACTGTCCGGATCATTGATATACAAAGGGTCCGGGTCGGTACTGACCTTATAGGTCAATAAGCCAGGCGGTAAGGGTTCATTTTTGGACATATTTCTAGTGTTTTGAATGCATAAAAAGCCAGGCCAGTCATAAATGTAAAAGCCGCACTGCCATGTAAACAGGATATTGAATCCTTATTGACACGGCATAAAATGTTAGATAGGCTTTATGAGCCTATGAATCCAGATCCGTTTTGAACTTCAGGTAACCCTCCCTTAAGGTGGCCGGGGCATCGGGTAGTTCAGCCTGAGTGCCCGGGTTCAACAAGTCATAGCCTGTCCAGGTAGGATCTGCTCCCACACTGGCCACCGCGCTTTCCCACCAGCTCCACTTACCATGCTTTTCAGCTAAAGGCAGAAAATTGATCCCGTCCGTGTATGTGGGGCTTTGCTTATCACTGGTAGGAGCTTTGGAAACCCTCGTCAGTAGCGGCCCTGTTTTGAATGTAATCTCGATCTGTTCAAGGGCTGCGGAAATAAACTGATCTGGAATTTTGATATCTGTAACCGGTAAAATACCGGTGGTCGCATGAATGCCGGCCCTGGGGTCTACTAACAAAGTAACCATCTCAGTAGTGGTGCCATCGAAAGGCAGCTGTATGTAGTTCGCATCTGCTCCTCCGATCTGCTTTACATAAGCCTGTGTTACCGATGGATCAGGAGCCGCTACGCTATTGAAAACCGAGTAATCGGTAGTGCCTCCCACACTGGATGAAGCAAAATAGCCCATCACGCCATCCTCCCTTGTCGCCATATCGCCTAGCCGAATGCTGAAATTATTGGTTGTGAAATCAGGAATTTTTGAATCAGCTTCTCCGGCCACCTTTGGCGCCCAGTCGCAATTCGCAATAGGGTTACCGTCCAAAACAAACTGCAGCTGCACACGAAGCAGGGCCAGTGGCCGACCAATCAATACTGTCATGTCTTTATCACTTCGGGTGCCCAGGGGTTGCGTGGTCCAAAGGGTACTGTCGATGGTGAAAAGCAATTGCTCAAATTCAGCCGTTGACATGCTGACAATGCTGGTGAGGAAGGCCCCAAGCTCAGGATCATTTG
This sequence comes from Roseivirga sp., assembly GCA_021404565.1. Classification (GTDB taxonomy): domain Bacteria; phylum Bacteroidota; class Bacteroidia; order Cytophagales; family Cyclobacteriaceae; genus Roseivirga. The sequence goes on from JAAWWF010000047.1 coordinate 26,476, forward strand.
GTGTGATGTCTGTAGCGATGGAAGTCACGGTATTATTGTCAATAGGAGGCAACCATGTAACAGTGGCTCCGGAAGCCGCTGAAGGGTCAGTAAGCTGCAGTTCTCCCAGGTTGGTGCCGGTTGGTCCAAAGATCAGTAATGATTTGTCGATGTGATTCGGGATGACCCAGCCACAGACCGGGTTTACATCGGCATCGAGTCCTAATACCTTGCTATTGTCTTTTTGGTCAACCATTTCCAAGTTCAGCCGGGCTGGTTGCAGAAGCCTGGGAGGCAGCAGAAAGGGAGAAGCAATGTTCGGAGTGAAAGTGGACTTGGTTCCCGACATCGCCTTGTCAATCTGGGCGAGGTAGGAGGTGTCACTGGATAGCCCATCACCACCGATCAGCTTCAATAAGCGGCCAAATTTATCGTAAAACACCACTTTTGTAAAATAGGCCTGTCCTGAACGGATGGCATGAAAGGGAATTGAACTGTTTACCTGTGTGCTGGTCATGCTCACATCAGGAACAGAGCCAACCAGCCCCTGTGCATACTCGGGAGTAATGTAGGAAGCTGCAGGGGTCGTGCCGACATAGCCAATAAGCTCCGCATAGCTTACTCCTGAGGGTGAGGAAGGGGCTTCATTGACAGGCCTTCTGAACAGCAATGGGCTTCGACCGGTAAGCAGGTCATTAAAGCCAATCAATTCCTGCGACAGGTACTTCCAATTGTCTATACTCTTGATTTCATCGTATAAGGCTTCCAATATAGCGTCATCAGGTGCATCACCGCCAAATTCATTGAGGAAGGTATTGAGCCGTGTTCCGAAGGTAGCCGCCAAATGTGGGCTCAACAGGGAGCGACCTGAAGTGCTCGAGGGGGGGATCTTTGCATCGGTCTTGATATCACTGATCATCCCTGAGGTCATGTTGCCTGAAAGCTCATAGTCAGTGCCGTTGAATTGCCAGTTGTAAGTGCCGTTGTACTGGTAGGGTATGGGTTGATAGGACACTTCCCATTCCAGGTACAGAGGCTTCCAACCCTGCGACCAGAGCGACATTGAGTTGATAGGCAATGTACCCGTATAGGAGCCGGGGGTAGGGGTGGTCATCTGTCCATTCATAAAAGCAGACAGGGTCGTTTCATCGGCTCCTGTGGCGGTGGCAATCTGTCCGGCATTCGCAGGATCCAGCAAGGTGAATTCAGCAAACATAGATGCTACTCCGGCAGGAAATGCACCGCTGTTGGTCAACAACCCGGTCAAACTGGTCAAAGCACTCGCATCTATGTTGGTGGTGCCATCTGTAAAAGCGGTGAGCACCTGGCTGTCGATCCTGACAGTCAGGTTGCTATTGGGATTAGAAATGGAGGCCGGTTCAATACCCGAGACTACAATATTAGGGTTATTGCTCATCCAGTACCTCGGTTGTGTGATGGCCTTCAGAGCAAGTCCTGAGCCAATACTATTGCTGGTAGCAAAGGCTTCTACTCCGGCCTGGTAATTCTCCTGGGCTGTTTTCGTGGTGTCTGCCATCGGGGTGGGTACCAGCGCCAGGTACTTGGCTACCTTGGCCAGCTGTGCGACCACATTGGAAGTGGCAGTTGCCAGATTGGCTTTTAATGTGGTGTTATCAGAATAGCCGGTATCATTCCCAAAGGGGTTGAGGTTGGTGTTGAAGAATCCGAGCTTCCACCAGGCGGCATTCAGGTCCCATTGCAGGCTGTACAAGTTACTGAGGGCAGCATCCAGCTTTGCCTGGTTTTCATTCAGCGTCACCAGCCAGGCAGGGTGTGGTACATCAGAGTATTTAAGCGTACCCCCCTGATCGGCCTGGGCATTGACTACGACCCAGCGCGTGCCCCCATATTTAGAAGAAAACCATTGTGAAACATTCTTTTCAGCCAGCAGGGCCTCTCCATTGGGCTGATTCAGTTTATCCAGAAAGTCGTATTGAAATGCCCTGAACAAGCTGATGATGGTATCTGAGCTGATGTTGTTGGTTTTGGCATATCCAGCTGTATTCGTAAGCTGGTCCGCCACCAGTGAGGTAAAGGCATCGATACTCGTATTGGCAATTGACAACTTGATGTCCGCGGCATTGTTAACGGCATCCAACTGGTCAGGGCTGTTGGGTGAAGTATCGTCCTTGTTCCAGGCCAGATTGAAGGCCATGCCCGTGTACAAGGATAACCCAGGTGCTCCGGAGGGCTGGTTACCAGCAACCTTCCAATTCAAGGCACTCAGCACATCAGCAATGGCCTTGCCTGAGACCGTAAGGATATCTTCGTTGTTATTGGCATACCAGCCCGTCACAAAATAGCTGAGAGAAGCTTCGGTGGGTGCATCAGAGAGGTCATCGTAAAAAGAAAATATATTCTCATTATGCGGGTAATAAGCGCTGAAGGCTACATTGCCCGGAGATACAGCGGTCAGAAATCCAGACAGGTCAGCGGCATTCTCTGTCCAGGAGTTGGCCTCAAAAGCTACCCCAACCTGCTGAAGGTAGCCCTTGGTGGTGTCTACCTCTGTGGGGGTAGCCGCTTTACGGTTGCTTTCAGGGGACCCGCTCCAGGCTGTGACTACGCTGCCATCGACCACAAAATCCGAACCGGCTCCCGAGTTATTAGGGCAATCTCCTTCTACCACCCAGGCCTTCAATACATTGGAGCCGCTGATTGAATTAATGGTGGACACTGTCAATGAAGCCGTGCGTGAAACCCGAACCACCAACCAGCGATTGGGTACCAGGGGAGCATCATGCACATTGCCTGTACTGGAAGTGCGCAGTGAACGTGGGAGCTCCCAGTGCAGGTAGGCGCCCATATCCACACCCGCTTCGGCCACAGTACCCCCTTTGGGTTCAGGACTTGAGAAGCTGCCATTGCCGGAACTACCAGCCAGGTTCTGGTATTGAAATTTCCATTGGAGAAAGTTGGTATTCGTTCCTCCGGATTTCGGAGCAGCGGAAAGTGCATTGTTGACCAAAAGCACGTCTAATTCTACCGGGACATAAAGTGAAGAGGACATTTTTTTACTTTAAGAGGTTTGTGAGGTGAAGACCAGGCCTTCAGCCGCCTTGATCATTTGTATAGAAAAAGTGGAAGGGCTCAGGTCGCTGTTGGCCGGTGTATTGCCCAGGGCGGTTAAACCCGATACCAGGGTTTGGACCAATCCGCTTGAATCGGCAGGGTCAATATTTAAAGTCAGGCTGGTGGCCGAGCGCATACACATGGCACTCTGTTGGGTCAGGTCCCTGATTTGTTTAAGGCCGCTGTTGCCAGCACCCAACTGATCTCCCAGAGAGCCGGCAGTGATGGTATCACGTAAGACTACATTGCCATTGTCATCCACACCAAATCCCAGACTTTCTGAGGGTTGACTGATCTCGATATTATCAGGTACTCCGTCAAAAATGCAAAGCAACACGCTGGGCGACAGGCACTCCATTCTGAGTATTTTCAATGTAGTGTCAGCGGGAGTAGCTGCCTTTGGTTTAATAACCAGGTTGGGCCAGCCTGTGACCAGTGCAGAGCGTATTAAAACTCCACTCATGATGGCGGGTGGTGTATGGGTGGCACCTGGAGTAACGCCTTCAGAAGCATCGGTTGAAATGGCCAGGGACTGTAAAGCTGCCTCCTGCAACATCCCCCTGGTCAGTTCTGTAAAGAGTGCCGTTTTGCTCGATTCCTGCCCCAGGCTGACGGCACCGTCCACCGCAGCATTCAACCAGTTTTGGTCTATATAGAAGAAACGGATCGACTCTGGTGGTAGCATGCGGGAATCGGGCACCAGGCACTCAAAAGGCAGAGGTTTCAGAAGCATGAGGTCCGACAGCCATTCTGCAATAACCGCAAATTCTGCGACTATCAGTTTATGCAGCGCCTCAATGGTACCGGGTGAGGTCATAAAGGATTTGGCATCATCCACTACGTTAGAAGAGGATGGAGTAGTTTGTGCAGGGTCGTATGGCGTAGGAGTCGGATTGATCTTGAAATCTTTGATGAGTTGCGGGGTGAGCATCTTCAGAAACTCAGACTGTATGGTGGGCAGGTTGCCCGAAGTCGTGAGTGTCTCAATATCTGTGGCACTGAAACTATCTGACGCCAGGTATTCCTCCATTTTATCGAGCAGGGTCAGGGCCTTGTCGCGATAGGCCAGGATATTTTTGCCAAAGCTTTTATCAGCCAGGGCGGCTTCCCGGCCTGCCTGCCAGGCGGCAGCCAGCGACATGTCGAACACTCCATTCGTTTTATCATAGATAATGGCCGCATCGGAGGTGAAATAGGGGCTTGAAATACCGCTGTTCTCCGTCAGGATGGGAGCAAGTGGCCCCCGGTACCAGGCAAAAGTATCTTCCCCGCTACGCGTATGATAGGCCAGGGGGGCATAACCATCGGCAATTCTTTGTTGAACCGTGGAATACCCTGCTGAGCCCGTGTCCTGGGTGGGAGCAGGCAGGCGCAACCAAAGCTTGGAGGAGTCCACTGTAGTATTGTTACCGGGGGTGGTTTCTTCTTCGTTCACCAGATTGGTGGCCAGGGCTCTAAAGTCCTCAGACACATTAGGCAAAGACAGAAATGACCAGCTGGCCAGTGAAAGCAGAGACACCTGTGTCATGCTGCTGGGCCAGGTCGGTGAGCCTGTCAGATAATCTTCCATACCCTCCAGTGACACCAGGTGCACTATATTCTTAATGGATTTTGGTGAGGTTGTCCCATTGTTTAAAGGTGCATTGGCAAAGGTATTGGATGCGATCACCGAGAAAAGGCCTTGCTCATCAATGCCCAGTTCAGCACGTCCTCCGGTATTAACCTGTCTCACATGGGCGAGATAAGGTAGCTCGGTCACGTAAGGCACCTGTGCGGTAAAGGTGTCTGTGCTCATTACGATATACTCACAGGGAGTTGAGGTTTGAATATCGGCATCGGGAGTGATGGAGGGCACCAGAGTGGGAGAGGCCTGAGTTTGAAAGTCGTTCAGGGTACCGGAGATGGACCCGGTCTTTTTATTCCCCCCAATCAATTGATCACCACTGAAAACCATCAGAGCAAGCCATGGGGTCACCCTGGTGGCAGGAGCAGCCAGGGCCCGCTCCCAGGGCAACATGGGCTCTTTTAATACAATATGGGGCAGTACCTCCCCATAAATGCCGGTGCTGCCATCAGGAGGGTATTGATTAATGATCGACTCCTTATTCATGGCTATCTGCGGAGCGGCCACTGTAAAGCGCTGGTGGGTGTTAAAGCTTTGTGAGGTGCCCCCTGATAAAGTCTGGGTCACATTGACTTTATAGTTTCCACCCTTCAGGTTGGGCACATAGTTGTCATACAGCTGAATGTCTCCCGCAGCTACACTGGCTTTTATACTCGTTGTGGTTGGCAGAGTCATGAATAGTCGATTAAGAGATTTCCATTGGGTTTTCGGTAAAAAGGCTATCGGCATTGGCCTGCATATTGCCCAGGGCACTGTAAGTGCCTGTGTACAGGCCATTGGCATTTAGAATGCTCACCAGGCTTTGCCGGTTCGAGGCCGGGGTTCCGGAAGCAATGCCTGAGCTGGTGCTGGCAATATCGGCAACGGTAGTGCTACTGGCCGTTCCCTGGAAGTCAGTGCTTGCACTGCCGGTAGTGATGCCGTATACCAGCGGGTTTTGGGCAACACCCTTTTCGATGTATTCCTCGCTGATGGCCGTCACTTTGATCGGACCCAGGTCGTCAGAGCAGGTGGGCGCAGGGGCCGCCAGTGACAGGCCCACATAATGCGTGTTCTGAACCGGGGGTTGTGGTTTGGATGGGTTCTGAACGTAACTATCGCTATTGTCTTTGAATGGGGCACCCCAGAGATTTTCCGGTACACTGGTTTCGTTACTGCCAATGGCCCAGGTAGACAGGTCATGATCTTTACCCTCCGGGTGTGCTGTAGTATATTCCGTTACGCTCACATTGTGTGTGGAGGTAACACCCTGGTTGGTGCCGTTGGAAACACCGCCATCCAGGAACATGGGCCGGATGCTCATATTAGATTTATCCGGTACGTTGGGTACGGCTGTGTTGGCAGCGGTGGGGTTGACCTTATTGGCGGGGACCACACTTTGAGTGCTGAAGGAAAAGGTGCCGGCCCGGGTGATCCACAGGGGTTCAATGTTGTCCGTGCTTTGCACGTCTTCTACAAAAGCATTGCCGTTTCCAGAGTCCTGGTTGTTATGAATAACAGAACCGGTCGTATTGTCCCAGTGCAGATTCTTGGTGATTCCATGGTTGGGTACCACTTTACATACCACCTTGTTACCTGGCAGTAGCTTTTGACTGAACTCGCTCCAGGAGAGGGCCGTGTTATTGTCTTCTATAATGCCCGCTATGATGTCTTCGGAAGACCCGAAGCCGATCGTCACGGTAACGATCACGATATGTACTCTCACTTTACCCCCCAAAGGCGAGCCCCAGATCTGGATGGCCGCACCCAGCGATACTGAGACCGTAGCATGGCAAAATAGCAGGTCCAGTCTTACCGATGCTCCAATGCTTACGCTGATATCCCCAATAAAAGAGAATGGATGCCAGGCTACCAGGAGATTGATCACTGCATCGAACCAGGCTTTGACAGGGCCTGCCTGATACAGTACATTCAGGCTGCCACCCGCCATACCAAAAGAAGGTGTCATGGCAAAATAACAGTCCCCTGTAATGGAAATATTACTGGCCACCTGCCAATTAAAGCCTAACCTTGATACTTGAGGGTAGTAAGCCGGTGCCGGAAAGGCCGGGTGATACCCGCCCACGGTCAGTACAAACTCCCCGGAATGCGGATTGTCGCCAAACCAGACGTAGAAGGCAAATCCACCGGTAACATGACAATCCTTGGTGAGCACAAAGGAATTGGGCGTGAGGCTGGCCCCGGCTGTGAAATAACCGTCATGCGGTGCCAATACTGCCTCCAGGGTCAATTCCAGGTAGACGAATGAATCTGCCGTATTTCCTCCCTCCGGTACGGGTAGGGTAATGGAAGCCATACCCAGGATATTAAATATCAGGTCTTTCCCGAATTCGACTGTGAAGAGCAACTGCCCCTGAATAACTTCGAAACTGTTGAATTTAACCCCAGCGGCCAGCCAGTAATCTCCCTGTGTAGGAGCTACCCAGGTCACCGTCTCTCCGCTAACCGGTCCGGGCGCCTGTCCTTGCAATACGGCCAGGGTATCAGAGGCCTTACCATCAGAACTGCTGCTTGTAGCGGCACCAATGGCTAAAAGTGGGAAATCGGCCACCTCTCCAAGGGTAGGGGTGGTGAGTGACATGTTGTAGCCTAAGCCACCCATCAGGCCTTCTACAATAAACCAGGGCGGTCCGCCCAGTATCTCATCTACCTCTACAAATAGGAAGAAAGAGGGCAAGTCACCATTTGATAATTCTGCATAAGAAGCAATGGCCGATAAGCCAAACTCTTCGGCCTGTACACTCAGGTCACCTGCATACTCGAATTTCGTACCGGAAGGCGGATTGGGTACGTGGTCAATGCCTCCTTCAATTCTCAGAGGAGGCTTGTTATAATCGAAGCTTAGTCCGGAAAGGCTAAATTCCGGGGTGAATGCGGTGAGTTCAGAACCAAAGGAGAGACCGATCAATGTGGCAGTCAGAGGCCCAATGGTGAATCCTCCTGTCAGGGTAATGTCGAGTACTTTGTTGGTGTAAGAAGCCGAGATACTGTCTAAAAATACAGAACCAAGTTTCTTCTGTACTGGTGTAGACCCTTTGGCTGCTTTGTCAGGACTGTCGGCAGGGTTTTGTTCAGCACCATTGCCTTTTCCTCCACTTACAGGGTATTCCTGTACCGGCAAGACCAGGTTGTTACTCTCCTCCATGATGGTGAAGTCAAGCACAAACATGATCCCTGGTGTAATGGTATCCGGTTTGCTGCTTGCACTGGAAGTAATGCCCGAAGGATCTTTGGAGGTGATGGTCAGGAATAACTCGTTGAACCCAAGTAAGCCGCCCAGTTCGCTACCGACTACGGGTAAGCTGGAAAAAAGGTCCCAGCTGTCGGTACTTTGCAGTTCGCCTACCATCACAAATTCCCATTTACTCGTGGTGGAAGAATAGGCAGCATCAATGGTTATGGTGACCGTATAATTACTGCCCAGGTCTACTGTGGCTGAAACAGAAAAGGTTTTGGCATCGGAATCATAAGTGACTGTTGGGCTTTCCAGTGTAATATCAGGCAATATGCTCAGGTCCAGGCCAAAGTCTGAAAAGAACCCCTTGATCAGGTCGGACAAGGAAATGCTGGTCGCGGAAGCTGTCAGGTTAAGTCCGGTATCACCGGCCGTTTCAGACAAGGTAAGGTCAAAGGTAAAAGTGACTCCCTCTACCGGAAAGCTACCACTGATCTTCTGTGAGTAAGTTGAACCGGTTTTGCCAAAGGTGAGTGTGAAGCTGACCTGGAATGTTGTGCCTGCTATCTCAAGACTTAGACTACCATCTGTGGTACAGGTGTACTTATCACTGACCGGCTCTACGTCTATACTGGTATTGGAAAAGCTAAGGTCCTGGAGCGGACTGGGCACCACAAGAGTTTCTCCATTGGCTGTGGCAATGTCATTAATAATCGTGGTCAGGTCAAAGCTTTGTGCATCGCTCCCTGTAATAGATTCGATGGCCCAACCCTTAGCACCCTTGGTGATAGACATGGTAAAATCCACAGGGGCGGTAAAGATACTGGTTGGGTCCACATTGGCCTGTGCTGTAACGTTTATAGTAGCCGTATCGGTGGCCGCACCGGGCGTAGGGCTTGCCCAATCGGCCTTCAGGCTGAACTGGGTAAAGGTCAATGGCCCCAGTGGGATCGATGAGTTTGGTACTTGTCCAATTGAAAAACTGACAGAGGTAACCTTGTTGGTGGCACTTGGGGTCAAAGTAACATCAATGCTATTGAGTGTGAGATTGCCGGTGTCAGATTTAAATGCATTCAGAATGTCAGAGGGTACAAAGTCAGAAAAGTTGGTGCCGGAAGGTAAGAGACTACCTACTGAGACAGAGGCCAGGTTGTTCAGCGTGGGAACAAAGTTGGAAGACGGCCCGGCTGATAACGCGATCGTATTATCTGAGTTGCTCACATCGATGGTGAAGACCAGGTCGGCTGTGGTGATGATGATATCAAGCGATATGGGCTGTTCTTGGGTAGTCGGATCAGGTGCGCCAATGCTGAGGCTCAGGTCTATTTCTTTGATAGTAAGCGTGAGTCCACCAGGTAGTGTCAGGGAACTGATCGAAAGATCAGCAGTGAGGTCCATCACCGGATAGGGGTTAGATACACTGCTGACATCACCTGAAAGTGTGAGTGAACCAGAAGGGGCCTGGTTTCCCAAAATATAACTCAATGGGTTAGGATCACCTGGGGTAATGGTACTGCCATAATTCAGCCCTTCCACCAGCTTAATGGAGGGGTCGTTGGTACCTAAAGAGTAACTGTCTTGGGCGTTGTTGGTATATACAAAATAGGTGCCCGTAAAGGTGAATGCATTAAAAGGAAAGGCATTTGGTAGTGAAAAACCGGTGGAGAATGACCAGGCAGCGGGCATGCTGAATTCCAGGGTGTAATCCAGTCCATTTTGTGCTGCATTTAAACCAAATACCATTTTTACTGTAGCCGGGGTGGCCGAACTAAACAAGGTGAGTGAGGCGGCTGTAATGGTCAATGTATCTCCATTTGGACCTAAGGCTACATTCCCGGTTTGAATATCACTGATGGTTAACGTTCCGGCCAGGCCCAGGGCGGTCTGTATGGCGGTCACCTCTGCCTGACTTAGGCCCATGGCGGTACTAAAGCTGAGCTGACTGTTGGAAATTTGACTTTGTACTTTGGCAATGAGTGAGTTCGTAGCCATATGCTTTAAAGAGTTTTGGTCAAATGAGTAAGGTATGAAATGGGAGCAGGTTCTTGTTTATAGAAACCGGTAAGAGGAAATGGACAGACAGGGGTAATTGTCATCGATAGCGAACGCGCTAATGAACCGGAGAAAAGTATCCCGGACAGCCCCGTCAGGCGACTGTCAAAAAATGATTCCATGGAAGAGGTGTTAATGATTATAAGAAAAATAGAGGGAAAAATATGAAAATACAAGCCCTATGATTTTATATCTGCCTGATTTAAGAAGTCCATTTGCCTATGGTTTGATAAATGCTTGATTAATAGATTATTGGTGTTAAATGTAAATGCATTAACAAATAATATTTGATATGATTGGTTGATAATAATTGATATAAGCTGAGCTAATTGAATGAGGTTTTGTGATTGGAGGACTGATAGTCAAACAGGACACGGTTTAGGTAGAAGAAACCATGCGTTTAATTGCTGACACAGGCTCTTTGATTCCCTCCATACTTCGCCCAATCGGCTACGTGAAGGCAAGAAAGGAAAGCTCACGAGTGACTTGATTTCGGGCTGGTTGCCCGCTACAGCGCCTTAATAGGGTAGGGAGGTCTCTGGCATGGCTATGGACCTTCTATACCAACCTAGGTTGTAACTAAAGGATTAAACCATTAACTAATAAACGAGCCTACCTTTCGGGTGCAGTCATATCATTGATCAAAACCGGCTCACCAAAGCCAAGTTCTTTCATTCTGCGGAGCTGCGTTTTAGCATCACCCACTACCAACCAGATCATTTTGTTGGCGTCCAGATACTCTTGCGAAAGGGCTTTGATCTTGTCTATGGTCATTCCATTTACAATGGCCTCCCTATCTTTTACATAGTCGGAAGCCCAGCCATAGCGGCTCATGTTTTCCAACATATTCAGCTTGGCACCTGCGGTTTCAAAGGCCCTTGCATTACTTTTGATCAGAAAGCCCTTGGTAGTTTCCAGGTCCTTTTCCGTGTAGTCAGCACCGTATTTGTTCAGGATTTCTTTTACCAGTTCAGTAGACTCCAGGGTCACATTGGTTCTTACTCCACTGGAAATAGTGAAGGCTCCGGCAGCAGTAGTACCTGAGAACCGGGATCCGATTCCATAGGTATAGCCCTTGCCTTCGCGAAGCTGCTGGGTAAGCTGAGAAGCAAATCCACCACCACCCAAAATGTAATTCATCACGGTAGCAGGGTAAAAGTCTGCATCTGTCTGTGCCAGGGCGGGGTAGCCTATGCGCAATACACTTTGTTTCGCACCAGGTACATCGTAGAAGTATACCTGCGACTTGTCCGGGCCAGCAGGTGTGTCATAACTTGGTACGTCTACTGCTTTGCTTTCCCATCGTTGAGCAATATTGCTCAAAGAAGTCATAATATCCGACTGTTTCATGGCACCTACTACATGCATTTTTGCTACGGAAGGTGAGAAGTTGCTGGCGTAAAAGGTTTTAAGATCTTCAATGGTAATGCTCTCCACTGAAGCAATAGTACCAAGGGTGTTCTGTGCCCGGATATTGTCTTTGCCATAAATCAGCAGGTTATAGGCATTCTGAGCCACTGCATTAGGACTGGCGCCCTGCTGTCTGATCTGTGAAATGACGCGCTGTTTTATGAGTTCAAATTCTGCTACATCCCAGCGGGGTTCAAACATGATTTCTTCCAGTAATGAAAGGGTAGCCTGATAGTTACGCGACAGGGTATTGCCTGTAATACGGATGTTTTCCTTAGTAGCTGATACATTTAAGGATGCCCCCAATTGTTGAATGGCTGCTTCCAGCTCCGCAGGTGTTTTTTGCTTTGTTCCCTGGGTCATCAGAGCGGCCATCAGGTTAGCCACTCCGGTTTTGTTGATGTCTTCCAGCAGTTGGCCACCATCTATTACAATATTGAATTGTACCAGGGGTACCTCATTGTTCTCAATGCCATATACCTTGAGCCCATTGGTGAGGGCATCTTCCCAAACGACCGGCACTTTCAGCTCGGGAGCTTCGCCATAAGGCGGTTCTACGGTTCTGTCAAAAGAGGAGGGAGTACGCTCGTAGCTGGCCTGAATGCTGGCATCAAAACTTTCTTCGGCTCCTTGTTTGATTTCTTCCTCAACCACCTCAGCCTTTACCGAGCCTGTAAGCACCTGGCTGACGGCCCCTTTGGGTACAAAGCTGGTGGCCACGAAATTCTTGTCCTTGATGTATTGTTCATATACTCTTTTTACATCCGCTGCAGTAACCGCCAGAATGCTCTCAATGTCTTGTTTGATAAAGCCGGGATCGTTGGCAAAGATGTTGTACTGAGCCAGTTGAAAGCCTTTCCCCAAAACGCTGGAGAGGCCGTTGTAAAAACGGGTTTCCTGTCCTGCTTTAATTCTGTTCAGGTCACTTTCAGGAATGCCCGTAGCTTCGAATCTGCTGAAGGCCTCATTAATGGCCGCCTCTACATCATTCAGGTTTTTGTCAGCAAAAGCCCGTACCGATATTTGTAATTGACCTGCCAGCTCAGAAGCCCGATTGAACATGCCAACCCGGGAGGTAAGCTTTTGATCTTCGACCAGTACCTGATAAAAGGGAGCCTTTTTCCCTCGTGACAGGTATTGTGTTAATACGGTAAGCGGGTAGGCATCGGGGTGATATTGCTCTACAGTGGGCCAGGTCATGGTAAGCTGTGGTGCACGGGCAAAGTTATCTTCATGATATAGCTTAACCGTTTGAGCTACACTCCCGGCTCTTTTGGGTAAGGCTTCAACAGGCTCTCCGGCAGGGATCTCATCAAAGTACTTATGTACCCAGCTTTTTGCCTGGGCCACCTCAAAATCACCGGAGATCACCAATGTCACATTGTTTGGTACGTACCAGCGTCTGAAAAATTCTTTTACATCAGCCAGAGTAGCATTTTGCAGGTCTTCCAGAGAGCCAATTACCTGCCAGTTATAGGGATGATCCTCAGGGTAGAGCTGCTTGTCTATTACATAGCCGGCATGTCCGTAAGGCCGATTGTCAACGCTCTGACGTTTTTCGTTTTTTACAACTTGTTTTTCCTTGGCCAGCACTGGATCCGTCACCGTATTGATGAAATAACCCAGCTTATCTGCCTCGGCCCAGATCATCTTTTCCAGTGCATCTTTCGGTACGGTTTGAAAGTAATTGGTACGGTCGCGGGAAGTAGAACCATTGGCTCCGGAACCTCCGATACGAGCACTCATTTTGTCCAGCCCACCTTTGCCCAGGTTTTCAGACTCGAGAAAGAGCAAATGCTCAAATAAATGGGCAAAACCTGTTCTCCCCGTTTTTTCCCTTGCCGAACCTACATGGGCAGTCAGGGCTACTGCTACTACAGGGTCCGATCGGTCTATGTGTAAAACGACTTCGAGTCCATTGTCTAATTCGAATTTTTCGAAGTCAACATTCAGGTCGACTGTGCCTTCTTCTTTGACTGGCTGGCAGGCAAAAAGGCAGAGTGTGAGCAGGGCGGTAAAGAGTTTCTTGATCATCTGGCATTAAGTTGAGCCCGATGGTACGCAATTATGCTGATTTTTTCAAAGAATGAAGGATAGAAAGCAAGTTTTGACTGGCAGCGGTTAGGGCTGGTAATTGGGAATGTTTTTACCCAGCGTAATATCTCTTTGAGCAAGCAAGTGCCCGTTTTGACCTTTACTCAGTGCAATAATACCCGAACCACCACGCTTTCTTTTTTGGTTTCTCTTATTAGTGGTGAGTAACGGATCATCCTCAAACTCTATCGAATCGATCCAGTATTCATTTTTATCCGGCTCTTTCACGATCAGGTGCACATGAGCCGGTTCGGTTCTTGATGGGTAGGAGGCAGGCTTGAAAGTGTAAAAGGAATACCGGCCCTGACTATCGGTTTTTACCCAGCCTCTGAGATAGCCATGCCTGCGTGCCCAGCCTCTTTCATCTCCTTTGGTAGGGTAGATGCCTTTCTTATTGGTGTGGTAAGCATAAATGATAACACCCTCAGCTGGAGTGCGGCCATCCTTCTGAAAGACGGTGCCGCTGATCAGCATTTTGTCCTGATGAGCTGCAAATTCCGGAAGGGTGTCTGTAGCTGTGAGTTTACGGTCTCCATACTCCAAAATGGCCTCGCATCCCTCACAACGTCCACCAACGACTTGCCCTACAAGGGGTGTCTTCAAATGGGTGAGCAGGAAAATACCGAGCAATACGCCAAGTATTAGCTGTATATGCCTCCCTGAAAGTTTTCGCTCGCGCATCATGATGTGAATATAGCTGACTGAAACCGGGGGTATTAGTACCATCGACTGAGAGGGAAGCAACAGGGACGGAAGCAGTGCAGACATATACCAAAGCTACCGGTAGAGACCGATTATCCGTTGAGGGGAAAAAGAGGGCTATTCACCGAAAATGCCCGTGGGCCTGCCATCTATGCTGGTGATATTTTTTTCCTGCCAGTAATCCTGTATGTCCTGATCACTCTTATTATCCACCCATTTTTGCAATATGTCTCTGTCCTCCTGGTAATCCATAAGAGGCACGGCAAAACCGCAGGAGGTTTGTACTGAATCGATGGTGACATCATAAATCTGGCGGGCTGATCGGGATTCAGGGAAATGTTGATAAAGCTCCTCCCAATCCGGATCTGAAGGGTGCACGGTGCCGGCTGAACCATACAGTCTCAAAATCAGGGGTTTGCCCTCAAAGGCACAGAACATGATCGTCATTCTGTTCACATCCAGCAGGTGGGCTGCTGTTTCGTTACCACTTCCGGTCAGGTTAAGCCAAATCACACGATTTGGGCCTAGTATACGAAGCGAGTCCATTCCTTTGGGTGAAACATTGACTCTGCCATCTGTGGCGGCAGTACCGGTAAAGAAGATTCTCTGATGCTTAATAAAGGTCTCCAGCTCAGGGCTGATTTCATCGTAAAACTTGGCCATACCTCTTAATCAGGATAGAGTGATAATCGTTCCGTGCGATGGAAAGTAATATCGAAAGGTGCTACAGGTGCAATAATAGATGCCTCAAATAAGACGGTATTGCTGGTGTAGTCTACTTCTACAACTTTACCATAGATGGAATTATTTGCAATGGCCCCGGGTGAGAAAAAGACATGATTGCTGGTTTCATGGTAATCAACATCAGATACAATCCTCGAATAGGTTTCGCTACCACGTGCTTTGCCATAAGACCATTCCTGGCGAATGGTCATGTTGGTAGCGTCTATTTCGTATTCTACAGCACGACTGTAACTGCCGCTTTGATAGTTGCGGTTATCTCCATTGTCAAAAAGTAAGATATTACCGTTGGGCATCACTTGAGGGGCATGCTGGTACCAGGCCCATTCAAAGCTACCTGAGTTACTTGCACCATCCAGTACGTTGGCAACTGTAATTGGTTGACCACCGGCATCCAGGGGCTGTAAGAGTTTGGTGGTAAGGTCGGTGCCATCACCTGCTGTACCCCAGCCGCGATGTGGAGCCAGAATCCAGACCACTTCATTGTCGTTTGTAACTTTTACAACTCCCTGCGTCCTTCCTGAAATGATAATTGTATCGTCATTCTCGTCATAAGTAACCGCATTCACATGAATCCAGTCACTTTGGTCAGTAGTCCAGGCCGTTCGATCTCTTTGCAATGATTCGCGCAGGTCCCATTCATTAACAATGTTACCGGTATTGCGATCTATCTCAATGATATGATCCTCAACAGTAACGGTACTGTTCTGACTATTAACAGTTACCAGAAAGTTGCCGTTGGGCTTCTCAAATACTTCATGATGGAAAGTATAGCCTGGCATTTCCCAGGTATTGATAACTCTTCCGATAATGTCCACTTCATAAATGCGACTGGTAGAGCGGTCACCGAAATAAAAGTTGCCATTCTGCAGCCTTTCCATTCCATCGTCATAAAAGAGGTTGGCGAGTACCGGGTTGGAACTGAAGTTGAGATACCATCGAATGTCACCAAATTCATCAAACATAAAGGGTTTCTGACCGCTGGAGGAGCCATTGTTACCGAAGTAGCTTACCAGGGTCATTCCGGGCTCTTTTTGCACCTCATTGGTTTGTATAGAGATAGAGGGCAAATCACTGATCAGCGGGCCGATCTGAATGTTGAAGCTTGAGGTACCCAGGGAATTGCCTGTGGCATCAAAAAGTGTTACTTCCACTTCATTGTTATGATCGGCATAAAGACCCAGAATGGGCAGGCCGTGTAACAAGGATGCCTCCGAAAAATCTTTGATCACATCAGACAGAGGACCGTTTTTTCCAAGAACTCTCACCCTGGAACTTACAGGTTCTGAGGTGCTAAAGGCCAATACAGCGGTGAGGGGGGCTGTTCCTGAAAGGTTGGTGGTCAATGACTGCGATTCGACTACTGCTTGTTGTAAGACAATGGTCGGGTCGGGGTCGGGACCAGGCCCGGGAAGATCGTCCTCGTTACCACAGCCCACAAAGAGAAAAATGGAGACCAGGCTGAGTATACCGGTGAGTTGAAGTGGTTTGAGCATTGTTGTTGTTTTTGAGTTCAGTGCAAAAATCCAGCCATAGCTGTTGGTTTGCATCTCATTTTTAACAACGCAGCTTTTATTCAACTGGTATTCCGGAATGGGTTATCCATGGGAGAGGGACTATCTGGGCACAGCCTCCAGTTTCAGATGATTACAGACATAGTCGAGTACTTCACATGGATCGGCCTCAATGGCCAGGGCAATAAGGTAAAGCTCATCTGCCCTTAGCTTGGTACCGTGATTGTTAGACAGTTCGCTAAGCCTGGTTTTACTGATGCCGGTTCTTCTTGAAACAGCCGCTCTGTTGATGGCTCTTTTGGCTAGATAATCTCCTAATCTGGTCATGTCAATGAGTTATGTGTTCATAAATCTATAAAAACAGATATAAAATCCAGAAAATAGGAATATACGTTTTGCAAATAATCTGATTATAAGTATAATTGTTCCGAAAATTTAAATTAATATTTTGGTTCAGTTCGATTTAAGCGATGATAGCATCACAATAAAGATTCCCGTGAAGGATGTTCCGGAACTACGTTCTTATCAGCGTAGTCTTATACTGTTGTTAAAGAAGGTGGACATAAGTGAGGAAGATGAGGTGATGGTAGAGGCAGTGAAAAGGGTTTATTCACTGCTTCAACACCTGACCCCGGAACAGAGCACTTCTCAAAGTCTTGAAAGTCTGAGATTCCTGTCCGACAATGGCTAATCTAGTGTTTTGGTGAGAAGTGGTTCTCGAGAGGTCGTTTGCGATGCGTATACGGCCTTTCTTTTTTGCATTTATTTCAATTCTAAATGGCTTCTTTCTTTAGTTTTGTTGCCTTGAAATTTTGACCAGAATGCAACAACACGCCCAGCTGATCGCAACGGAGTTATCCGTTGGCACCAAACAAGTACAAGCCACCATTCAATTACTGGATGAGGGAGGAACCGTCCCATTTATTTCGCGCTATCGCAAAGAACTTACCGGAAGCCTTGACGAGGTAGCTGTGGCGGGTGTACGGGACAGACTTAAACAGCTGAGAGACCTTGACAAACGCAGAGAGGCCATCCTGAAATCACTGAAAGAGCAGGAGAAGCTGACATCTGAGCTGGAAAAGCAGGTGAATGAGGCAGAAAACATGGCGCGGCTGGAAGATATCTATCTACCCTATAAGCCTAAAAGAAAAACCAAGGCTAGTATCGCCAGAGAAAAGGGATTAGAACCTTTGGCCAAAAGACTTTTTGAACAAGACTCCTTTGATGTAGAAGCTGCTGCCGGCAGTTTTATAAATGAAGAAAAAGGAGTGAGCGACAGAGAGGAAGCCCTGAGCGGAGCACGCAATATCATTGCAGAGTGGATAAATGAAGATGCCGAAATGAGAACCAGGATGAGGGTGCTCTTTCAACAAAAAGGCGTTTTCAAAGCCAGAGTGTTTCCAGGCAAAGAAGAGGAAGCACAAAAATACAGAGATTACTTCGAGTGGGAAGAGGCCGTATCCAAGGCACCTTCACATAGGGTATTGGCTATGAGAAGGGGAGAGAGCGAGATGTTTCTGATGCTGGATGCCTATCCGCCACAAGAGGATGCACTGTTTTTACTGGATAAAACTTTTGTGAATGGACATAATGCGGCTACGGAGCAGGTAAAGCTGGCTATCCGCGACTGTTATAAGCGTTTGCTGGCCCCTTCTATGGAAACTGAGCTACGGATGAACAGTAAAAAGAAGGCTGATGTGGAGGCTATCGAAGTTTTTGCCAAAAACCTGAAAGAGCTGCTGATGGCCGCACCCCTCGGTAGTAAAACCGTTATGGCGATTGACCCGGGTTTCAGAACCGGCTGTAAGATGGTATGTCTGGACAGACAGGGTAAGTTGCTTCATCATGAGGCTATTTTCCCCAATGAACCACAGAAGCAGACTATGAAGGCTGGTGCTACCATTAAACACCTTTGTGAAAAGCATAATATCGAAGCCATTGCCATAGGAAATGGTACGGCTGGCAGGGAAACGGAAACCTTTGTAAGAGGTCTGGGGCTATCGGCTGGTATTACAGTGGTGATGGTAAATGAGAGTGGAGCATCGATCTACTCAGCTTCGGAGATTGCCAGAAATGAATTTCCCGATCATGATCTGACGGTAAGAGGATCTGTTTCAATCGGTCGCAGGTTGATGGACCCGCTGGCTGAGCTGGTAAAACTGGATCCCAAATCCATCGGAGTGGGGCAGTACCAGCATGATGTGGATCAGAATGCGCTCAAACATTCGCTGGACGATGTAGTGATGAGCTGTGTGAATGCTGTAGGAGTAGAAGTAAATACGGCCAGTGAGCAGCTGCTAACCTATGTCGCAGGACTTGGTCCACAACTCGCGAAAAACATTGTGGAGTATCGCAATGCTAATGGCCCCTTTAAGGATCGTGCTTCCATAAAAAACGTAACCCGCCTGGGGGATAAGGCCTTTGAGCAGGCGGCAGGTTTTCTGCGTATCCGCGGGGCTAAAAACCCGCTGGACGAGAGTGCCGTGCACCCGGAAGCTTATAAGATTGTAGCGCAAATGGCGAAAGACCAGGGATGTACAGTGACGGACCTGATCAGGAATACAGAAACGCGAAAGCGGATTGACCTGAAGCGCTATATCACTGATGCTGTAGGCCTCCCTACGCTCAAAGATATTTTAGATGAGCTTGCAAAGCCGGGCCGTGACCCTCGCGAGCAGTTCGAAAGCTTCAGTTTTGCCGAAGGTGTTAACAGCATGGAAGACTTGAAGACAGGTATGAAGCTGCCTGGTATCGTAACCAATGTGACCAACTTTGGGGCTTTTGTAGATATCGGGGTGCATCAGGATGGTCTGGTGCATATCAGTCATCTGTCGGATGGTTATGTGTCCAATCCGGCCAATATCGTATCAGTGCAGCAAAAGGTGCAGGTAACGGTATTGGAGGTAGATATCAATCGAAAGCGTATTTCACTTTCTATGAAAGGTCAGCAGAAACCGCAGACCAAAAAGAAGCAGAAACCGAGACCCAGGCGCAGAGAAGACAATGGAGGGGATATGGCCAGCAAGCTGGCCGCTCTGAAGGGCAAGTTTGGGAACTGAATAGCCTCCATCTTCAGTGGTAAGTTATTGACCGGACCTCCGTTAGTGACTATTCTTCCAGGCAAAACCTGGCAAACTCCTTTTCGAAAATCGGAAAAGGTGCCCCGGTGGACTGGTCAGAAGAGTTAGCCATGTCGCTGATGATGTCGCTGACTTCGCCATTGTTCATCAGTGATACTGCATGCATGAGCATGGCACCTGAAAGGTAAAAGGGTTCGTTTTGAATGGCTCTGTAACGTCTTAAAAGAGCTTCACGGCTGGAAAGGTCTATGTCGTAGAGCATGGTCCAGCTGGCGTAGTCTGCCAGCCCTTCTTCCAGTTCCATGATGTTTTCAGCTTCCGAACAGTTACACTGCGTTTCATCCTGTCGGTTTACCTTTACGTATTTAAGCAGGTCATAGCGTATGGCCCTTTGGCCAAGAAATTCATTGCCCGCCAGACATGCAGCAGCTTTGTCCTCGTCCAGCAAGGCCTCAATCAAGTTGCTCAGTTTGGCCCTCTCTTCTTGTAAGGCCTGTTTTACTGCTTCATTGCTGTTATAGCAGTTTTGTAGGCCTTGTCGGTCAGGTTGCTCATCCCAGGCAGGCCAGGCACCTTTACCCGTATACCAATAACGAATCATCACCTCTACATGGAAAGCTTCGTGGATAGCAATCTGCATTTTCATGAGGGCCGGTATTTTGAAAGGGAAATTAGGGAAGTCCACGGGCATTAATACTGCGCTTCTCACATTATACTCTTCCAGCCATTGACTTATGTCAACAGGCTGTTGAGAAAGCTCTGTGAGTGGATTTTCATAAGCTTCTTTTGGGTTCTGAAAGTTCAGATGATAACCATAAAGTGGGGTTGATAGCTTAGGCCCCTCGCTGGCCTCTACATAGCTGATGACTTTACCACCTTTCCAGAGACCGAGACATTCGGTGCTGTCAGCCGATTTGCCCGCATGAAGCACCACGGCACCGTCACCCAACTTATAACCATTCCATACAGTATGACGCGTTTTTGTAGCGAGTTCCAGTTGGTTTACAAAATCCATGGCAGTAGAGTCAGCCCAGGCGGCAGTGCAGCTTCCTGAGGGCAAGACAAGGACTTCACTTTGCTGTTCTCCCGACTGGTTTTGGCAGGAGAGACTTGAAAAAATAGACAAAAAGCAAAAACATACCCATATGGAGGTGGATTTGAGAGAGCGGCTGGTTAAAGGTTTGAAGGTCTTCATATTAGTTTTTTTAAGAGCATTGAAAAAACATGAAAGGCGAAAGGGGGAGGCTGAAAGAGTGACTTGCTTATTCGGGAGGTGGGTCAATTCCGGTTTCCTCCAGGATATCACCCGGCTGGCAGTCCAGTGCCTTGCAGATAGCACTGAGTGTATTGAAACGAATACCCCGAGCCTTGCCCGTTTTGAGCAGCGACAGATTGGTCATTGAAATACCTACTGTTTCGGAGAGTTCCTTGAGCTTCATTTTTCGTCTGGCCAGCATCACATCCAGGTTGATTCTGATACTCATATGATACTATTTGAATCTTCGTTTAAGCGGGTGCCTTCCTGAAAAATCCCAGCCAGTACCAGACAGGCGGTGGCAAATAGCAAGGGTTCGAAAGGGAGTTTGAAATGAAAATGAGTTTGCCCATTAACCACACCGAAGTTAAAAGCGTAAATCAGCGCGTAAATCATACCTATCATTGCCAGATGCCTGAATTGTCGAATGCTCTCCTGTTGAAAGGCCCCTTGGTCTTTTACAGAAATCAAGACCCGGAGCACTTTTTGAAGGGCCAGAAACACCAGCAAAAAGAAAAACGAAGTACGCAGGAATAGCCAATAGATCATGGGAGACCCGATGTCATTCAGGTTCATGGCCTGACCTACCGGGCTTTTGTGTACCGTGAAGTTGGCTGAGCCGGCATAAAAAGGAGTGGCTATGTACCAGTTTTCAAAATAGGAGGGATCAACATGCCAATAAATGATCATGGCCAGGAGCAGGGTGTAAGTCACAGCAGCTAAGAGCAGGGAAATACGAGTAACGACAATTGAAGTCGGTATGATTCGATTCGACATAGATTGATTATAATTTATGTAAAAGGTAATTAATTTTATGTAAAACATAAAATTTGCTAAACACAAAAATGAGTTGACAGACAGAATTGGTCAGCTGATTCATTGGGATTGGCCCGTAATAGGTTGAAGTAGGTTAGGAGATTGGTGAAGGAGTCGTATTATTAATTCGGTTCTGCTTCTCTGATGAATCCTGGGATTTTATTGCTGAATTCTTCCTAACAGGGGCTAAGTAATGGTTGGGGAGACTCATATGAGTTGTGCAGCAAGGTTAGAGACGATCGTGCCTGGTTTTGGAAAGAAAGGATATGAATCTGCTAATTGAGCGATTACTCAATTTCTTCCTGATCCGTATCTTCCTCCGTGTCGATTGATCCTGTAGTGAGCATCCTGAAAACCTCTTTGCCCAAGCCGTAAATTTCTTTTCCCGCTTCTAATCCTCTCTTTAAGTTTTTGATTTGCTTGAGTCGGGCAGTATGGTCGGCCTTGGCTTTGGCTTTTTCCTTTTTGTTTTCTTCGGTTTCTTCAGCATTTAATATTTCGGGCTCGGCAATTTCAGGTGGGTTGATTTCGATGACAAGCCCGTTGTCAATGCATTTCGCGAAGTAGTTGGTATGTCCCTTGATAGAGATTTTAAGCTCATTCAATCTGCCCGCTTCGATATTCTTGTCAACAAATTTCTTTACCACATCGGTTACAATGGAGTCAATTTCCTTATTGTAGGTATCCTGTTCATGTTTTTTAATAGCTCTTTCCTGTGCTTTGGGCAGGCCTGTATTTCTTAATTGATCCCAGGCACCTCGTATATCGAGCAGGTTTTTATAAAGCTTGAAAAGCCTTTCCAGAGTAAATGAAATGCACAAGGCCACTTGTTCAGGGTTTTCAGTAAAAAACTCTAATGATCCGTTATTGACGAGGGTCAATTTGGTATCATCAGGTCCCAGGCCAACCAGTTCCCTGTAGGCCTTTATCGCCTTGTCCCATTTATTGAGTTCTTTGGTAACTATCTTGATATCATCGTAGTTACTGCCTGAAGGGAGTAGCAGACCAAACTCATAATCGTTTTCAGATATGTGGTGAGAAAAGCCTAACTGATCAAATCCTGATTTGAGGTTCTTGATAATTCTGATAAACTCGTTTCTCTTTTTTACATAATTCTTAAGGTCAGAAACAGTCTTCGCGGTATTAAAGGAGCTGTCCTCCAGGATAACTTCCAGACTATCCAGGGCTCCGAGGCCAAAGTAATCGTTGGCTCCTATTTCTTCAAGAATCTTATGATTGGATATAGACATATCATTAAAGACACTGTTCCTGAGTTCCGCAATAATTGAATCCACGACTGTCTCTATTTTCTTAGACTGGGCCTGTTCTATTGAAATAATGAGTTGACCAAGTTGCTCTCTGAAATCAGATGAGCCATCTTCCTCGATAGCTCCGAGTAAAATACTATTGAGCTTTTTTATTTCCATAGTTATAGAATTAGTAATAAAATGTATATATAAGAAAATTGAATTTTTTTTCCTTATAGATTAATGTCTGTAGTAAATAAATGGTATTGATGGGGGATTTGAGGTTTGGAAATCAGCGTAAATAGTTACTGGCTTTGTCTGAGTTGTTTGGATGCGTAGCTGACTAAAGGAAAGAGCTAATCATTGTCCATTTCTGCAGAGTCCAGTATGATTACCTTATCTCCGCTGTGGACTAAAAGAAACCGGAAGCTCTCACCAGTTAGTGTTGCCTTTTCCCAGTCTCTGGCTTTAGAATCTACCAGTTCGGCCATAAAGGTGCCTTTATCGATGGGCGTAAAGAATAGCTTAAGTCCGGAGTGGGTGGCATCAGAAAGAGCCGGTAGCTTGCGGTTTCTGCGAATGGAGCCCCAGTTTTTGTCCAGGTTGTAATCCGTACCGGTCTCCCGAAGCAACTCCTTATAAAAGGGTTCTCCCATATGGCTAAGAGGAATTACCTGGGGCATCACCTGTATTCCCTTAGACTCATCTGTGGTGTATTTTTCAAAGGCATAAGTCTTTTTGATTTCGTAAACGGCAAGTCGGTAGAGGTCCAGATCAGCACTCTGTGCCGAAGACAAGTAGGGAAGGGTAATCAGCAAAATAGCTATCAACTTTTTCATGTTCGAGGTGAAATAGAACCCAGTTGCGCTCGGAATATGTAGAAAAAATGGGGTAAATACCAATCTATGAGATGCTTATGATCTGGATTAGAGTCAAATCGCATCAGGATTTTCGTGAATGGAAAGAGAGATATGTAAATGATCCGCAGTTCCTACATGGCGTAGGGTATGAAAACCCATGATGTCGAAATAAGCCTTCAGTAGGAAATTTCTAAATCCTGAACGTCCATTGGTTCTAAGGTCCATGGCATGGACATGACCATCGCTTTGTGGGTAGTGTAAGGAGTTATTCAAAGTCTTTAAACCCATCGTTTTGTAATCCTCTTTGGTTCTGGACATATCAGTAATCAGCATACCCCGATCAATCAACAGGATAGTACCTACACTGACTCTGATGATAGGATGTAATGAGGTGAATTCTTCTTGTATCGTAGCTGTTTTGGCGTTGCCATCAGAAAGGTAAAACAAGGTATATCCTGCGTAGCAAAACAAGAGCACTGAAACAACAATAGCTTTGACCATAATGCTTTTACGCGTCAATTGCTGCTGCTTGAATAGTCTTTTGTACAGGACCGTCAGGTAGATCAATAGGATGATAATGGTGATAAAGCCTCCTAATGTCAGGGAGAAATAAGCCCCTAACCGGAAATATTCATGAAAAAATACAGAGCCTCTGATCAGCACGATAAATGGTACAACCACCAGGACGATGAGTTTTCCTATGAAACCTGCGGTTTGGGAAAGGACTTTTTTCATTGGAGGACCATCTGGGATTCTGTTAGACGCAGAAGATGCAGAAAAAATGGAAAGTTGCCAACAAGAGTACTTTAACCTCCCTGATCTTGGCGGAAGCTAGGATTAGGTAAGAGGACACTGAGACCATTGCATTGTTTCAAGCCAATGCGCTGTAGGTCTCAAGCTCAAATTTGATTTTTCCCTGCTGAATAAATTCGGTCCATTTTGAGGTCACCTTATTAAAATCCTTGCTCTCCATGCAGTTCAGGTGCGACTTCTGGTCTTCCCATACCAGGTAGGTCGAAATATGGGTTTCGTTTTCTGCATACAGCGATCTCATATCGATCAGGCCAGGCTGCTGTTTGAAGATTTCAGCGGAAGCCTTCGACATTTCAAGCACGGCATCCTTTGAGGCAGGATCTTCCAGATAGGTGCGGGTGATTACATAATAAGACATGATTTGAGTTTTAGATTTAAGAGATTTAACGTTAAAAAAGTGACTAGTGGATTCCGGGTAGAAGATAACAGATGTCAGACCATAGATAAAAGACAAAAGAGGTGATCATGCATCGGGTTTTGGTAATTGATCTAATGTCTGTCAGTGTCAAATTATCCATTTGGCTTTTCCATATAAACCACCCCATAAGCCATGGCGATAAATAACAGGGATACTATACCAAATACGACCATAGCATTGGCAAATACTGCTACTGAGGCCAGTATAAAGGTGGGAATCATGAGCCAGGCAGCTTTTACTCTTGTCTTTTTAGGAATGAGCAAGAGTCCACCTATGAGCTGGACAACGCCCAGCAGGCTGGTGGCGGTTGCATTCATCCCTATGGTCGCGAAAAGCTCAATGTCGGTTTCCTGTTGCAGTATTTTAAACAGGCCCGTGGAAATACTTAAAAGCAAGGTCAATACCCAGTTGATTTTTAGTGCTGTTTTCATCATTTAGTCGCTGAATAGGAGCCACTAAAGTAGAGCTTGGGCACTTCATAGACTTATCGAAAATTGCTATTCTGAAGATTCGCTGATCAGCTCTTTTCTGTATTTGCCGGGAGACATACCTGTGGATCGTTTGAACAGGTGGGAAAAGGACTGAACACTCTCGAAACCTACCTCATGACATACCTGGGCGATGGTCAGCTCTGTGGAGAGTAGCACCTTTGCCTTGGTTATTCGTTTCTGCATGAGGTACTTATGAGGAGAGGTGCCATGAGCCTCCTTGAACAGTCTCAGAAAATGATACTTAGACAGATAGACCCTTTTGGCAATGTAGTCGAGGTCTATCGGCTCAGCATAATGCCGATCAATCAGAATTCTGGCATCCTTGATACGCTTATAGAGATAGACTTTCGGGTACATGTCGACAATATAAGCAGGAGTGAAGATATGAGCGTTGAATGTCAGGGCTGAGCAGGATGCTCAGCCGTCTTGTCAGTGGTGAAAAGGATAGTAGGGAACGCTTTGCAGGTGATGCTTATCTCCAGTAGTTGTTTGCCCGGGCTATGGTGGCGAACTCCAGGGCTACTGTTTGTCCTATGGAGATGAGCATAGCGGCATCTTCAGCATAGACAGGCCTCATCCTTTCTCGGGCTGCTGCATCGGGTTGGGTAAGTTTGATCGAAAGCCTCGCCATTTTTACAGCCAGTTGTCTACCTTCTTCAGGTGTTTTGGTATTGAGGGAATTGCCGGGAATAAGTGTGATTTGATCAGACATGGTCGTTTTTTACTTGCTACCATGCATAGTTCGGACATTGAAATCCTAAAAACAGTGACACTTGTCACGTTAGCCCACTTTTATTTTTCTACCCGCCTGTATTGCATCCCCATTGGCTTCAAGCTTTTTCATCAGTCTTGATATTACCTCTCTTGAAGTACCCAGGTCGCTGGCAATTTCCTGGTGGGATATCTTCAACAGATTGGTTTTCTCCAGAGAAGCCCTGTCTCTGAGGTATTTGATCAATCTTTCTTCCAGGTTATAGCAGGTGATTTGCTTGACAGAATGGAGCAGATCATCATAATGTTTCTGATAGCCTTTCAAAATCATAGCACTGAAGGCAGGGTATTTATGAAACCATTCTTTTACCTTATGGATGGGCAGCAGTGCCAGCTTGCTGTCTTGTTCTGCTATGGCATGAAACTCAGCCGGGCTATCACTGAACATATGGGCATAGCTGAAAATGCATGATTCGCCAGAGTTGACATAGTAGAGCAGAAACTGAACGCCATCTTCATCGCAGCAGACTTTGACACTGCCTTCAATTACTATGGGTAGAAACCTGATGGATTGTGCCTGATGAATGACATACTCTTTGGCCCTGAACTTCCTGATGGAAGAATGTTCAGTGATTTCCTGAAGTATTTCATGGCTCAAACCCGGCAGACATGCTTTTAAAATTGTATCCATACGATGGGCTTTCAGCGACAATACTAATCAATAACCTAATAAGTACGATAGTAAGGAAAGAAAGGCTTCTTCTGATCATCCTAAAACGAATAAAGCTAGTTATTGACAAATTTGTAAGCCTTATGGCGATAATACTTGGGCCG
The DNA here is from genome assembly GCA_021404565.1 of Roseivirga sp. GTDB lineage: Bacteria > Bacteroidota > Bacteroidia > Cytophagales > Cyclobacteriaceae > Roseivirga. The sequence goes on from JAAWWF010000047.1 coordinate 53,385, forward strand.
TTGATCAATCCGTACATGGAGCCAGCTGACCCCAAATCCTGCTGTACTGAGCCATTTGTTTTCAGGTCCGATTGATTTTTCAAATTCCTGACCTACCAATTGCCAAAAGGCTTTAATCTGTTCGTCAGGTGCATTCCTGACAAAACCCGCTATATGGGCATACTGCCTGGGTTTGCCCGCTATGGCAGGTGCGACTAATTGGGCATTTTTGCCGAGGTTACCAAAAGCGGCCGCCCATTGCAAGCCTTCCAGATGCTCAAGAAATGGTCTCGGATCGGGGCGTTTTTGTGCGATACGATTGCTCTCCACCAGTACAAATTCAAGAGCTTCATTAAGGCTGTTTTCATTTACAGGCTTCAGTTCCCAGAAGTAGCCCTCATAAGGACTTGTTTTGAGCAACTCGTTGAAGAATTGAATGAAACTGTCGGAGGAGGACAAAAGATCGATAAACTCCCGGTTGCTCAGTAACTGACCATTTTTCGAGACTCTGTATTGAGTGGTTCCTGACTCTGGTTCTGAAGATTGGATGGTATACGTTTCCGGCACTTTTTAAGGAATAGTTTTTTGCTGACTAAAGAGTCCGCAATATAGCTGCCTGATCTCTTCGATTGATCAGAAAGGAGCTCAAGAGTGACAGGAGGAGAGAAAGATGGCTGGAAGATGAATCACCTCCAGCCATGAAATTTTCTAGTGTAGTGATATAAATACGGACTCTCTTTTCAGAATACCGGTTAACAGGTAATAGAAAGTCGCTCTGTGCTTGTTTCGGTTAGATTTGCCTAGTGCTTCGCATACCTGCTCAATTACTTCATCCAGTCTTGGGCTGTCAGGCATACCCAATTTACCCATCAGGAAACTTTCTTTAACAGTTTTAAGCTCTTCCGGGTCGGAGCATGCCACTAGAGAGGCATCACGGTCATGTATGGCTGGCCCCAGGTGGTCAACACTGGAATGAAATGGCCTTTCAGGGTGTGCAATTCCAAGGGAT
>JAAWWF010000046.1 GCA_021404565.1 Roseivirga sp.
TTAATAACAGGAAACCAGCGAAGCGTATTAATCAATATTTGACCACAACAGAAGATGATACAGGCGATACCCATACCTATGCGCTGGTGAGTGGTACAGGAGATACAGACAATGCCTCCTTTACCATAGCAGGCGATGAACTCAAAGCAGCTGAAGCCTTCGACCTGGAAACCAAAGCCAGCTATGACATCAGGATTCAGACAGATGATGGGAGAGGAGGCACCTTCGAAAAAGCCTTCACCATTACCATTGACAATGTACCCGAAGCCGATTTGCGTATCACCGGTAACAACGATATCCCAGCCACCCCGCTGGGTATCACCACCACCTTTGATATCACGATTCACAACGATGGCGATGCCACGCTCACAGTCGGTAGCATCCTTTACCCGACCGCCTTTGGTGGTCCGGTATCTGGTATCACAGTAGCCCCAGCCTCCAGCGAAGTAGTCACCATGACTTTTACGCCTTCCGTAGCACAGTTGTACACAGGTGATATTACCATCAATACGAATGGGGGGACCGGTGTACTGACTGTTAGTGCAGATGGGGCAATAATAACGGGCTTAGACGATGGTCTGCTCAAGGCAGAAGCTATTAAGCTCTACCCGAACCCTGCCACCGATATTGTCACCATAGACCTGTCCAAATACAATGGCAGGGCTCTGGATATTCAGCTCTATAATATGTCAGGTATCAAAACCTTTGACATCAACCAGTATAAAGAAGCTATCTTGAAGCTGGATGTCTCCGGCTATCATAATGGGCTCTACCTGGTACAGTTCACCGATGGTAAGAGCACAGTACAGAAGAAAATCATGATCAGAAAATAAGACAAGCATGAAAAAGCAATCCATACACAGACAAATACCCAGACTCATAGTTCTACTCACATTCATCATCATCTCCACCACAGCCTGTGGTGGAGATGATGATCCCACAGCCCAAGAGCTGGCCTTTGAAAAGCTGTCGGGCAGCTGGGACCTGACCCAGGGAGGCAGTATCATCATCGATGGACAGGATGCCACGGCCAACTTCACAGGCTTTGCCTTTTCTTTTACCGATGGAGGGTATAGTACCACTAATGCCGGAGACATGTTCCGTGCCAGTGGTACCTGGCAGTGGACCGATGAAGAAGCACAGCAGCTATCAGTAGATGATGGAAAAACGATTACCATTGTCACCCTGACCGAGACCAGCTTTGTCTTCACTTTTACCTCAGATGGCAATGCTGGCACTGCCAATCATGGCGAAGGCATAGCCGGTAATTATACCATCACGGTGAATCAGTAATTCCAGTGGTTGTAGCCTGTAAATCCGCTTGAAGCGTCTCACTTCGAGCTTATATCTATCAGTTGCTGACCTCAAAACGACCACATTTTTTCAATACTGAGGTAACGAAGTATCTAAAGTGGAGACTGCCATTTAGAGCAACTCATTTTTGAGGCAGACTCTCAGTTCAAAGCCTTGCTCAGAGTAAATACGCAAAACAAATTATACCTCGATAAATATGTCGATACATGAAAAATACGCGCTAATGATTGATCTAAAGGGTTGGTTTCTCTATATTTGAGATACTTTGAATAGAACTAAGGAGCCTTGAACAAGCTCCGTATTTCAAAGAAACCAATCGCATTGCTTCCCCTGAGGCCTTACCGGGCACTTTTCTCAATAATGGTGGGAAGGCATAAATCCAACACCTCGACTTAAATAAAGAGATAATCATTGCTATCAGCAATGGGTATTAGCGCTTGCTTTTACCCTGAAGGCAAACGACCTGATACTGTTTGGAATCTTAAAGAAGAACCCAATCAGCTACAATATTTACGATAAATGATAATTACTTAGCTAGACAAAGTAAGAGTCGAAAGGAGAAGCCACCGTACGGGTGGTTTCGTTTTTTTATAGCCTGTAATTCAATAATCGGTATCGAATTACATGGTCATTACAAAAGCGGACTTCTTAATTATTCTAACCTATTGACTAAATCACTTTCTGGCCTTCCAGATTCTACCTAGCTCATTGATGTGCCAAAAGAGTTGTGTCTGCTTCTGATTATTAACGATGCTGGCCTGGTATCTCTGGCCGTTAGGGAAAGCATCCATAAGTAAATTGATAGATTCTCCGTTCGAATATCTCAGTGGAGTTTCTAAAAGATGCTTTAAAGAGTCTGAGTATTCTTTATGTTGTCTGAAATAACTACGTTGAGCTCTATGAATCTGATAGAGCATCATCCTTATCTCCTGTTCTCTCTCTGATATTGCCACCTGTTGATCATCAGGTTCGATGTTTGAAACAAACTGTACAATACCCCAAAACTCAGGCTCATGCATATTGATGACCCGCTGAGGTGACCAGACCCAGTTATGTTCTGGCAGGTTCTTTCCTGTGTCCGGGTTCTTTTTCTTTTGGTAATTCCCGTCTATAATTTCTGTATTCCACTGCACTCGTGAGAAGTTTATCCGCCACTGTTCTCCTTCGCGTGGGGGCGATTTCACCCGCATCCCGTCCTTCAGGGCCTTCCACGGAATCGCTACCTCTACCGACCAGCCCTCGTCCGTATCAGAGGCATCGTTTAAGGTTCCCTTAAGGTGAACTGCAGATTTTAAACCCTTGAAATCCCAGCCCGTAAGAGGACGTCCGCCATCGCGGTAAGGGCGGGTCAGTAGCAAATCCCAAACCGTGTTCAGGGCATTAACTTCAAACTCATGGTAGTTGTGTGTATCTCCATCCGGGTCTATGAAAATCTCAAAATCATTATCATAGAAAATAACGGCATCCCGCCTGGTTATCTTAGCCCAAAGATGAGGCTCCTCCATCTCAGCATAGAAATAGAGATAGCTGCTGTCCCAGAGCATTTTAACCCGAGTATCAAATGCCGGCCTGGGCTTTCTGTCTCCTTCGATGTCAATGAAAAAATCTGAAAAAGGGGCTTGTTGCCAGTCGGATTCAAGTGCCTGACCATCAATTTTCAGCGGGCTGAGCGTTTGATGGCAAACATATCCTTTGGGTTCGGGAAGGGTAGGTTTTTGCCCGAATAGTCTCAGGGCCATGAGAGAAAGTAAAGCGCACAAAAAAAGCCTCATGGCGTCAAAAGTAAGACTCCATAAGGCTTTTTCAATACCGTTTATCAGGTTATATGATACTAATTCCGAAGAACTTAAAGAGCACCGTAAGAACAAACAGAATACTCAACACTACCGGAGCCAGATAGCCTACAGCAAAGTTCATGTATTTCTGTACAAAAGAGCCTTTGTATTTTGGTGAACCTGAAGCCAGCTCTTCATCCAGGTTGTGTTTTTTCCAGATATGTGCTGCAAAGAAGGCAATCATACAGCCACCGAGTGGTAATATACTATCGTTGGCAATAGAGGCTACAAATGACAGGAAATCGGTATCGGTACCACCGTCTTTGTAGGTAGTAAAGGCTGTGCTGAAGAAGTCAGAATAACCAAAGCCCAGCAAGGAAGGAATACCTACCACAAAGATGATCCCGGCTACGATCCATACCGCTCTTTTTCTTCGGATGTTTAATTCATCCACCGCATAGGCAACCGGCACCTCCAGCAGCGATACCGTAGAAGTAAGCGCAGCGAAACAAAGCAGCACAAAGAAAATGGTACCAACCAGCGGACCAATTGAGCCGAGCGTTCCAAAGATTTGAGGCAGGGTTACAAAGATAAGACCGGGTCCTCCGGCAGCACCTTCCATGGTACCTCCGCTCATAAAACCGATCAGCGGGAAGATCATCATCCCTGCTATAAAAGCGATTCCCACATCAGCCAGTGTAATGAGTGCTGCTGCAGATACAATGTTTTCTTTCTTGTTTACATAGCTACCGTAGGTGATCAGTGCTCCCATACCCAAAGAAAGGGAGAAGAAGGCTTGCCCCATAGCACTGTAAATAACTCCTGCATTGATCTTGCTGAAGTCTGGTACCAGGTAGAAACGAATGCCGTCCATGGCATTATCCAGTGTGAGTGAGTAGATCACCATGCCCAGCATCATGACGATGAGCGTAGGCATTAAAAGCTTGGCTGCCTTTTCGATACCTCCGGAGACACCCCTTGATACCACAAAGGCTGTAGTAGCCATAAAGAGGGCACCATAAGCCCCAACCTTGACAATTTGTACAGTGAATGCTCCAAATTGCTCGCCTCCCCCAAAGTGACCCATGGCCATTTCGAAGATATACCCGAAGGCCCAGCCTGCAATCACATTGTAGAAAGAGAGAATGAGTACACCCGCCAGAATACCCAGCTTGCCCACCCAGGCCCAGTTTTTATAACCAAGTGCAACAAAAGCACCGGCAGGATTTTTCTCAGTCTTTCGGCCTATGGCAATCTCCGTGGCCATCACGGGAAAACACAGTACAAAACAGAAGAACAGGTAAACAACCACAAAGGCGGCACCTCCACCTTCACCTACTTCAAAGGGGAATCCCCAGATGTTTCCCAGACCAACGGCCGAACCCGCTGCTGCTGCAATAAAACCTAACCGACTTGAAAAGCCTCCTCTAGCTGCCATAATAACTATTTTTCAAAACCCGAATATATGGGATTATCTCAATGTGAGCATGTCATTTATTAGAAAATGTCTGTTTGGTGTCAACGTGATCTGACTGGTCACAGGCTGTCGCTTGCTTCTGGCATATTTCGTTTGATTCTCAGCTGGAAATATTAGTTTTATAGATTGTGATCAAACAAACCCTGATTGATGGAACCCATTTTTACCAATGATGCCGTAGTCCTAGGCTTTCTACTTGCTATTCTGGCTTTTGTATTTGTTACATCTTCATCTCAAAAGAAGGGATGGAAACGCTTCTATACTTTTTTTCCATCTGTTTTAGCCTGTTACTTTTTTCCGGCCCTGCTTAACTGGCCCTTGGGCATAGTCTCCGGAGAAGAGTCGCAGTTGTACTTTATGGCCTCACGTTACCTCTTGCCGGCAAGTTTAGTCTTGCTTTGTTTGAGTATCGACTTCAAGGCTATAATCAACCTGGGACCCAAAGCCCTGATTATGTTTTTCACTGCCACTGCAGGAATCATTATTGGCGGTCCTATTGCTCTAATGATCGTTTCTTCACTCAATCCGGAATGGGTAGGTGGTGCAGGCCCTGATGATATATGGAGGGGATTGACCACCGTAGCCGGAAGCTGGATTGGGGGAGGAGCCAATCAGGCAGCCATGAAAGAGATCTTTGAAGTAAGTGATGAATTGTTCAGCTCAATGATTGTTGTGGACGTGATCTGCGCTAATATCTGGATGGCCTTTTTGCTATATGGAGCTAACAATGCCACCAAGGTAGACAAATGGCTTAAGGCCGATACTTCAGCGATAGAAAGTCTTAAGGAGAAGGTGGCAACTTTTCAAAGTTCGGTAGCCAAAATACCCACCACTGCTCAATATATGTCGCTACTGGCTCTTGTATTCGGGGCAGTAGCTATTTCACATATGGGATCTGATGTGATTACTCCATGGATGAACTCAAAAAAAGCCTTTTTAGATAAATATAACCTCAATTCACTGGCCTCCGGTTTCTTTTGGTTGATTGTTATTTCTACAACAATCGGGGTTGGCGCTTCATTTACCCGCTTTAGAAAAATGGAGGGATACGGGGCTTCCAGATTGGGTACCATCTTTATCTATGTATTGGTGGCTACCATTGGCATGAAAATGAACATTGGTGATATTTTCAAAAATCTCGAGCTATTCTATATAGGTATTATCTGGATGGCGGTACACGTAATCCTCTTAATCATAGTAGCTAAACTGATTAAGGCTCCTTCGTTTTTTGTGGCAGTAGGGAGTCAGGCTAACGTAGGAGGAGCTGCTTCGGCCCCGGTGGTGGCGGCTGCTTTCAGCCCTTCCCTGGCCGCAGTGGGTGCCTTAATGGCAGTAATGGGCTACGCGCTCGGTACTTACGGGGCGATCATTTGCGCATGGCTGATGGAGTACGCTTCGGCTGTCTGATTAACGTTGGTCTATAAGCTCAATAACACGTTTATAGCGGTCAACCAGCTCTTTTTCCATACCATTGAGAATGCGTAACCAGTAAACCTGATTTGATTTTCCATTGGGTTGATTTAAAAAACCCATCAGCCGATCCTCTATCGATAGCAACCGATCTTGTATATAGTAGCAGCGGGTAATCTCATTGGCCATGGTGATTTCTATTTCACTGAGTACATTGGTGCTTTTGGAGATTTCATAGGCTGAATTGTTGGAGGAGATTGTCATAAACCTGGCGGCAAAATCCTGAACGGAATAGTCCGGGTTATAAGTCATTAAAGAGTCATGGCTGTTGAGTATTTCGTCTTGAAAACTTGTCAGGGAAGTAATACGATCGAGGTTATATCGCATTTCGTTTTCAATGTTCTCCAGCACTTTTTCAGTCAGGCTATGCCTTTTCAGTCGGGCACCCAGGCCTTCGAGCCAAAAGGCAATGGTAACACCAATGACCACAATGGTCAATTCTTTAAGGTAATTCTTCCAGATTTTACTCAACTTGTTCGTTCTCATGGGCATTAATACTCTCATCTGCAAGACGATGCGGGTATCTGCTCATTACAATGAGAACTGCCATGTAGAATCAGGGGTTTCTGGACTCAATCTCCAATTGTATCTTCTTACGGATGGGGTTAAAGATGACCAGGGGTAAGGCTATACCAAAGGTGATCAGGAAGGGAATAAGCTGAAAGACCTGCATATTATCCTTGGTCAGGGCGGCAACCGTAATAATAATAATCGATACAATGGTCAGGACAAGCATCCTTACCTGAAGCCTCTTGAAGTATCTCTTCTTCTTCTCTAAAACCTCCAGGGTGTATTGTGAAAATTCGTTGACTTGTGACATATGGACGAATAGGTCTGTTCTGTTCGATGTAATGCTATGAATAAAGCTTTTGTTTAATAGTTTTCCAAAATCTGGAAAAGCTCATCAAGCTTGGGAGTCAGAATAATCTCCGTACGCCTGTTCAATGCTTTGTTCTCAGCGGTATCATTTTCAGCTATGGGAATGTATTCGCCTTTTCCTGAAGCGGTCACAATCTTAGGGTTTACACCATTGTCTACCAGTATTTTTACAATAGAGGTGGCCCGCATTACGCTGAGGTCCCAATTGTCGCTCATATACTGAGATTTTCTGGAGATAGGCACATTGTCTGTATGTCCCTCAACTACCACGTTCAGATCCGAATTGCCGCTGAGCACGCCTGCCAGCTGTTTCAACGCGGTAACTCCTTTGGTATCTACCTTGGTGCTACCTGAACCAAACAAAAGCTTTTCGGCAAGAGAAACATAGACCTTTCCATTTTTTACCTCTACTGAGAGATCACCTTCGCTGAAATTCAGCAGAGCATCAGTTACCTTTTTCTTTAGCTGCTGCACTGCCTGATCTTTCTCGGCAATCAGGCGTTCCAGCTCGGCTACCCTTGCTTCTCTTTTCGACAGATCTTCAGCAAGCTCCTCATTCTTCTTACGTTCCACCTCCAGGTCATCTTCAATGGCCAGCAGACGTTGCTGCTGCTTACCCAGGTCTCTGTTGAGCTGACCGCTGTTGGAAAGCAGGTTATCGTACAGCTGTTTGATTCGGTTATACTCCGACTTAACTTCTTTCAGCTCTTTATCCACAATATCAAAGTCCGACTGTAGAGCGTCCTTGTCTTTGCTCAGGTTGGCAAGCTGTACTTCGAGTCGGTTCAGTTTTTCATTGGCAATATCCATTTGCTCCTCGAGGGTAGCCTTCTGGTTTTCCAATGTGGTTTTCTCGCTGGCAAGGGCGTCATATTCTTTTTGAGCTACACAAGAGCTCATGGCAAAGACGATAAACAGCAGCGTGGGGAGGTAAAAGTGTTTAATCTTCATGTTAATGTTATTGGGTAAGGCAAATATCTACATTCTGTACCAATTAAGCACCCCAAATACTTCAGGAACGGTAGCAGACGATAAATTTGTGATCAGGACAATCAGATAGGTATGCTTTTTCCAACGGCTGTAACTAAAATGAGTTCTGTTTATCGTGATTTGCGGTTGCTCATCGAAGAAATTATGCTGCATGCATAATATTTTTTATCTTTCACCTTAACCTATAATAGATGAGAACTGACGGAATGTTAAGAGAGGGAGCCCTGGACGGGCAGACCATTATTGTTACCGGAGGAGGAACCGGCCTGGGGAGATCCATGGGTAAGTATTTTTTAGAGCTGGGAGCCAATCTGGTGATCACCAGCCGTAAGCTTGAGGTGCTGGAAGCCACAGCGAAAGAGATGGAAGAGGAAACCGGAGGAAAGGTGCTGGCGGTACAATGCGATGTACGTGAATACGAACAGGTAGAAAACGTAATAAAACAAACCGAAGAGCGATTTGGACAGATCCACGGATTGCTGAATAATGCTGCAGGTAACTTCATAAGCCCTACCGAAAGACTCTCACACAGGGCATTCGGAATCGTCATCGACATCGTGTTAAAAGGCACTACCAATTTTACGCTGGCATTGGGTAAAAGCTGGATAGGGGCCAAGCAGCCCGGAACTATTTTGAATATTGTAACCACTTATGCCTGGACGGGTTCCGGATATGTGGTGCCTTCTGCCTGCGCAAAAGCAGGTGTATTGGCTATGACACGCTCATTGGCCGTAGAATGGGCTAAATACAAAATCAGATTGAATGCCATTGCCCCTGGACCTTTCCCAACCGAAGGTGCATGGAGCCGACTGCTGCCGGGAGATCTGGTAAAGAAATTTGATCCTGCCAATTTTGTCCCGGTGGGCAGAGTGGGAGAGCACCAGGAACTGGCCAATCTGGCGGCTTACCTGATGTCTGACTATTCAGCCTACGTGAATGGTGAAGTCGTGACCATTGATGGAGGTGAGTGGCTGATGGGAGCGGGTGAATTCAGTCATCTGGAAAAAATACCACAGGAAATGTGGGACATGCTCGAAGCATCTCGTGGAAAAAAGGGATGAGCCCCAAGCTGCTCTGGGGCTATTTCAAGGCGAAGTATAAGATGCGGAACCTGGAATTTTAGAGTGAGCAAAATGTTATTACAAAAAGGGTCTTCTGGGGAGACCCTTTTTTGTTGCCAATCTTGCTGGTCGCTTGCGTTCCGCGAGTGACAGAGTCATCCGATTTAGTCGAGTATGTAAAGCGACCATTTACGCTTTTCTTTAGATACTTCCCTTGCGTCAGCATAGGAAAGAAAAGTTTATAGTTTCTGTAATGACCGGTCCGACCTTCTAGGGGCTGGCCCTGGTCTGTATCAATCCTCCGACCCATTCGTTTTCTGGCGATACATTAGCTCGGATTATAGCGCGTAAACCGCACTTTACTTTCTGTAAAATACAATGTTAAGAAGGTAATGTATTGATTATCAGGTGTTTGTGTTTTTTGCGTAATCCTGGCTTTACCTTGCACATATATTACTTCCCTATTTCATAATCTTAAAAAAATATTCAGTTCTATCGTCCTCATGTTCTTTGCGCAAATAAATCGAACCTAATCAAAATTCATGAAACGACTTTTACAAACCATCTTACTGACCTTACTTTTTGCCCAGGCTGCACTCGGGCAGAATGGTATTGTCAGTGGAAGAATTACAGATGAAATCGGACTGGGACTTCCGGGTGCCAACGTATATATCGTTGAGGCCGGCAAAGGAGTACCCACTGATGTGAATGGTAACTATACCATCGTGGAAGTACCAACCGGAGAGCATACTATTATGGTCTCGTTTATCGGCTATAAGAGAGTAGAACAAAAGGTTACCGTAACCTCAGGTGAGACCACTGTGTTTTCTACAAAGATGGAAGCCGGGTTCACAGAGAATGGTACTGTGTTTGTAATCGGTGATCGTCTGAAAGGACAGGCTAAGGCCCTGAATCAGCAGCGTACCAATGCCAATATCACCAATGTAGTAGCAGCTGACCAGATAGGTCGTTTCCCGGATGCCAATGTAGGAGACGCGTTGAAGCGTATTCCCGGTATCACCATCCAAAACGACCAGGGCGAAGCCAGGAATATTATTATCCGTGGTTTGGCTCCGCAGCTTAACTCGGTTACGCTCAATGGTGAACGTATTCCTTCAGCTGAGGGAGATAACCGAAATGTACAGCTGGATTTGATTCCTTCTGACTTAATTCAGACAATTCAGGTAAACAAAGCGGTTTTGCCCGATATGGATGCTGATGCGATCGGAGGTTCTGTAAACCTGGTTACCCGCTCTGCGCCAACTGGTAAGCGATTATCGGGCACTCTGGCTTCCGGATATAATTTCCTGTCAGATAAACCTATCTGGACAGGGTCGCTTATTGCAGCTGACCGATTTGCGAACGGTAAACTGGGAGCCGTATTTTCGGCCTCTTACAACAACCACAATTTTGGTTCTCAAAACATTGAAGCTGCCTGGTTTGAAGGAGATAACGGTCAGGCACTGATCGAAGAATTTGACATTCGTGAGTATCGTGTACAGCGTGTCAGAAGAAGCTTGAGCCTGGCATTGGATTATGAAATCAACCCTAATCACAAATTGTTTCTGTCAGGCGTTTACAACTGGCGCGATGACTGGGAAAACAGATTCAGAATGCGTGTTTCTCAAATTGATGATGCCTTTGACGATGGTGATGCCGTAGCGAACGGAGCAGGCCAATGGACCTTGCCGGCCAGAGTTCAGTTCCAGACCAAGGGTGGTATTGGAAGCGACAGAGTGGACAATCGAAGGCTGGAAGATCAGAGAAACCGCAGCATTGCATTGCGCGGTGAGCACCAGATGAGCAAGCTTCGTCTGACCTGGTCTGCTAACTATGCACGTGCTTCTGAGAAGAGACCGAACGAAAGATACCTGAGCTTCAGAGAAGGAGGTCAGGCAGTGAGTCTTGACCTCAGAGATACTGAATTTCCACAGGCACGCCTGACCAATCCGGCTGACAATCTGAATATTGGATTCCATGAGTTGACTGAAGAGTTTCAGGATACCTACGATGAAGATTTCAACGCTCGCTTCGACTTTACTTTGCCAGCTTCTGAAAACGCTATGCTGAAGTTTGGAGGTAGGCTGAGAACGAAGAAGAAAGTAAGAGAAAACTCGTTCTTTTCATATGAAGCCTTAAACGCGGCTGCCTTTGGCGAAACTTTGGGGGCCGTGCCTAACCTGAATTATACTGATAGTGATTTTCTCGCGGGAAGTCAGTTTCAAGCCGGTAGGTTTGCCGATCCTTCTTTTTTGGGAGGCCTCGATCTTACCAACGGAAGCATCTTTGAGCAGTCTGACGAGATAGGAGAGTACCTGCCGGGTAACTACAATGCAGATGAAAATATCTATGCGGGTTACGCCATGGCAGATTTGCAGATTGGGGAGAAACTTTCTGCGATTGTAGGTCTGAGATTGGAAGCCACGAGCATCGAGTACTCCGGATTTGAACTGGATGTAGATAACGACACCTTTACAAGGGAAACGGCTTCTCAAAACTACACCAACTTTATGCCCGGTGTTCATCTGAATTACAGCTTCAAGCAAAATTCTATCCTGCGTTTTGCCTGGACCAATACGATTGCCAGACCAAACTACTTTGACCTGGTGCCTTATGCCGAGTTCAGTCCTGATGATGAAGAACTGGTAAGGGGTAACCCCAACCTGGAGCCTACTACGGCCATGAATTTCGATCTGCTTTTCGAAAACTATTTCGATAACATCGGTATTGTATCGGGTGGTGTCTTCTACAAAGACGTTGACAAGTTTGTGTATAGCAGAGTCGTTGAGGATTTTACTGATCCTCAGTTTGGCCCTGACCTTGAATATGAAACTTTCGAAAACGGTGGTCAGGCAGAGATTTATGGTCTGGAGGTATCTTTCCAACGTCAGCTTTGGAAAGGCCTGGGCTTGTACCTGAACTATACATTGACTGAGTCAAGTACTGAAGGTATTCAGGGCAGAGAAGGGGAAAATCTGGACCTCCCTGGAACTGCCAACAATATGTTTAATGCTTCACTCTCTTATGAAACTGACAAATTGGTTTTCAGGGTATCTCTGAACTATGCCAGTGATTATATCGATGAGTTGGGCGGAGAAGCTTTTGATGACAGATTCTATGATAAGCAGACATTCCTGGACATCAACGGCTCCTACGCATTCAGCGGTAACTGGAGATTCTTTTTCGAGGCAAATAACCTTACGAACCAACCTCTACGCTACTATCAGGGCATCAGCTCTCGCACTATGCAGGCCGAGTATTACAATGCCAGATTTAATGCTGGTATAAAATTCGATCTTTTCAATAATTAGGAACTTCCTTTCCTTTCCCGACCTTAGGTTCTTCTGTTCGACCGAACAGAGGACTTAGGGTCGTTTTTCCATTTCAGCTAAAAGTTATGACTCTTAAATACCCTTTGCATTTATTTTCTATTAGCATTGCTGCTCTCATTGTAGCCTGTTCGGGTAATACTGCTTCAAATCAGTCAACAGTTCAGAGTGATGTTGTGAAACCAGTTTTCATTACTGAGCCAGCCAAATATGACACAGACGACCCGGCCATTTGGGTGAATCCAGAATATATTGGAGAGAGCCTGATCATTGGTACTGATAAGAATGCAGACGGGGCCTTGTATGTCTATAACCTGGAGGGAAAAATTCAGGAGGATAAAGTAGTGAGAGGTTTGAAAAGACCTAATAACGTAGACATCGAATATGGCCTGCGCATCGGGGACAGAACGGTGGATATTGCCGTGACCGGTGAAAGACTAACCCATAATATGCGTGTGTTTTCATTACCAGATATGACGCCTCTTGACGGAGGGGGAATTCCCATGTTCGTAGGTGAAACCGGTATTGAGTTCAGAGACCTGATGGGTGTGGCACTTTACAAACGCCCCTCAGATGGAGCCATCTTCGCCATAATGGGAAGAAAAACAGGCCCAACGGATGGAACTTACCTCTGGCAATATGAGCTAACGGGCAATGATGATGGTACGGTAAGTGCCGGGCTCGTCCGTAAGTTTGGTAAGTACAGTGGCCTGAATGAAATCGAGGCGATTGCAGTGGATAACGAGCTGGGTTATGTTTACTATTCTGATGAAGGCGTGGGACTTAGAAAATACTATGCCGATCCAGAGAAGGGGAATGAAGAACTGGCATTTGTTCCCAATGAGGCCTTTGCCGAAGACAATGAAGGTATTTCCATCTACGATGCGGGTAACGGAAAAGGCTACATCCTGGTGTCAGACCAGCAGGCCAACGAGTTTCATATCTACCCAAGAGAAGGAAGCGGAGGGGATACTCACAATCATCCTTTACTTAGTCAGGTCAAGGTATCTACCAATGAGAGTGATGGTTCTGAAGTCAGCAGCAGGGCCTTTAATGACCACTTTCCCAACGGTTTATTTGTGGCTATGTCTGATGATAAAACTTTTCATCTGTATCGCTGGGAAGATATTGCCGGGGACTTATTTAAGAAGAAGTAGGGGTATTATTTGCTTAACTGTTCTTAGCGTCTCGCTAAGAATTGTAGCCTTCCTTTATTGATGTCAGACTCGATCTATGGAGGCTTTCGTACCTTTTCTTTAGATGCTTCCTGGCGTCAGCATAAGAAAGAAAAGCTAGCTAAAGTACTTAGCCATCCGCTGTTTAACATGCAGAAAGCGAGCTGTCCCGATCACCAGGAGCACAATTCCCATAACGATAAAGGTATATCCCAGGAAGATGAGGTTTTCCAATGCATCTACTTTCAGAATGACAAAGCCGGAGCTTACAAAGACGACAAAGGTTCTGAAGTAAGCCAGAAAGGTCCGTTCATTGGCGAGTTTGGTTCGTTCCAGTGCCAAAATATCGGTTCTGCTGATTTCGGTCTGTGTCATGGGTTAGTTATCGAGGTTTAAAACGTATCTCACAGCTGCATTTGAATGAATCTCGGTGGTATTGAAGATGGGCACGGACAGGTCGTTAGCTGAAATCATGAGTGGAAACTCAGTGCAGCCCAAAATGACTCCTTTAGCACCCTGATTGATCATTGATTGAATTGTTGTGAGCACATACTTTTTGGATGATGGAGTAATTTGCCCAAAGGTGAGTTCTTTCTGAATGATTCTGTGCAATTCTTCGATCACGGGTAAATCCCGGGGAACCAGCACTTCAATTCCATGTTGAGAAATTCTGCCTGTTACAAAATCTTGCTCCATGGTAAAGCGAGTGCCGATAAAACAGACTTTACTGATCTTTTCTTGTTGAATCGCTTTGGCTGTGGCATCGGCAATATGGATGATGGGAATGGTCAGCCTGGCCTGTACCGATTCAAAAACCTTGTGTGGGGTATTGGCACAAAGCATCAATGATTCAGCACCTGCTCTTTGGAGCCTTGAGGCTCCATCATAAATCAGGTCCGAAATACCTTCCCAGTTGTTTTCTAATTGATATCGATGAACCAAAGCCTGATTGAGGTTGAAAAGCAGGAGGGGAGGATTGGTATTGTCTCCAAAGTGCTCATTTACTGCTTGATTGATGTGCTTATAATATTCTGCAGTAGAGTGCCAGGAGGTTCCTCCGATTAAGCCCAGCGTTCTCATATTCTTATGCCCCATATCTGCAAATTTTGTCCCTTAAAGGTACGCTTCTTTGAGTGAATAATTGGCGGGTAGTTTAAGTGGAAATAGGATCAGATTCCTGGCAGTGTTCCCTTTTCCGGATCACCTAATAATTGCTGGTTCCTCGTTATTACTATCTGGAGCCTTCTCATACTGACGGAAGGAAGTATTTAAGGCGGCTTTCCGTATCTTTTCTTTAGATGCTTCCTTGCCTCAGCATAGGAAAGAAAAGGCAATGTAATGTAATGGTGATCTATTCCCTGAATTCCCCAACCGTCTAATCTGCCTAAAAACTAATATGCTCATTTAGGAATGCACGAATCAGTACCTGAATACCAAAAAGAAGCTGGCGCCTTGCCCTTGTTCTGATCTTACCCTCAGGTCTCCTTTGTGTTTTTTCATAATCTGTTTGGAAAGGCTCAGACCAATTCCTGAGCCTTGCTCTTTGGTAGAAAAGAAGGGGATGAAAATCTGATCCATTTTCTGGGGTTCAATGCCGCAGCCGTTATCCCGAATCTCTATGATCTTGTTTCGCTCCTCGTAATAGGCTTTGATGTATACCATTGGACTTTCTTCATCTTCCACAGCATGACGGGCATTGGTAAGCAGGTTTATTAATACCTGGGCTATGAGTTTCTCGTCAATGGCAATCTCAAAGTCGCTGTGGATATCAATTTGAAGCGCAATGTTATCTCTTTTGAACTCGGACTGGAGCAAGTTGGTAATGTCTTCAATCACTGCTTTGACAGGTAGCTTCTCCAACTCCAGTTGCTTGATCTTGGTAAGCCTGCGATAGTCATCTACAAAGTGAAGGAGGCCTTCGCTGCGCTTCTGAATCGTATTGAGAGAGAAGGTCAGGTCTTCCATGTCCTCCTCAGTCACTTCGCTGATGGGTTTTTGCTGTTTCTCCTCGGTTTGTAGCAGCATCAGCATGGTTTCGGAAAGTGAAGTAATGGGCGTAACCGAGTTCATAATCTCATGGGTGAGAATACGGATCAATTTGTGCCAGGCCTCTATCTCCTTTTGCTCTATCTCGCTTTTAATGTCCTGAAAGGTGATGATATTGTAGCGGTAACTGAGGATTTTGATCTTAGTCAGATGCACTGATATCTGTAGTGAATCTCCCTTGATATTGAGCTCCATCAGCTTCCGCTCGTTATCATCCATATGGGTGATTTCTTCGGCAAAATGGGGTAAGAGCTGCTGAAACTGCTTCCAATAATTGGGTACGGTTACCTTCAGTGTATCTGTGGCTGATTGATTCATCAGCTCTATTTCATAATCTTCTTTGATGGCAATAATGCCCACATTGATATGGTCGACAATTACCTTCAGAAACTTAAACTGCGCCTCTTTTTCTACCGACACTTTTTTAAAGGCATCAATGATTTCCACAAAGGCCTCCTGCAATTCCTGAAAGGACTTACCACGCTTTTTACCCTTGAAAGAGATAGAGAAATCGGAGTAACGAATGGCCAGTAACAGCTTGGCAAGCTCCCTGTTGGTATAGGTAATAAAACGGATCAGCTCTGATACCTGAATGATAATCACGGACACCAGTATGATCTGATTGAAGAACAACTCTGTCTTGGCAAAAATAAAGGCCAGGGCGGTCAGCGTAAGCATCAGCAGTACTATACGAATGATGACCAGCAGGGCAAACCGTTTTGAAACCATAAAAGGACGATCGGTTAATAAGGTGGTTTAGAATAATATGATTGTAAGATCATATGGAGCAGCTTGACTGGTCAAGTTAATGCTTATCCTTAAAAGCAAAAAGCCACCCCGAATTTCAGGGTGGCTTTTCTGTCGATATTCGTGTTATAGGGTAATAACCGAATTATTTAACC
The DNA here is from genome assembly GCA_021404565.1 of Roseivirga sp. Taxonomy (GTDB): domain Bacteria; phylum Bacteroidota; class Bacteroidia; order Cytophagales; family Cyclobacteriaceae; genus Roseivirga. The sequence goes on from JAAWWF010000046.1 coordinate 16,419, forward strand.
CGCATTACTTTTTGCCGAAGCTTTCGTCTTCCGGATTTATCTGTTATGACTAACACGAACAGCGCCTCCGTCATAGTAGAGATGTCTTGTTTGTAATCAGTTGCTGCTTTTTTGATCTCAGTCTGACCCATGGTTTTACCACTGAGACTGACCAGTCGGATCACATCTCCGCCAGCTACCTCTGAGATAAGGATATAGTCCCGCGCAGGGTTAGGGTATGACTTGATTATAGGGGTGAGCAATGGCTCATCCACCGAGGTAACTACTAATGCTTGTGTGGCTGCCACAGTACAGCCATTCGCATCTCTGGCGGTAACTGTATAGTTACCGTTACCGAGGTTAGAGAAGGTACCCGAGCTCTGAAAGGTACCATCAATGGCATATTCATAGGGAGCCGTACCGCCCGATGCGCTGGCCGTAATGGTATTGAAGTTGCTCAGGTTTACGGTAACAGCCAGTGCGTCTGGCTCGGTAATGGTGGCAGAGGCAGTACCTGTGCAGCCATTGGCATCGCGTATGGTGATGGTATATATCTCAGGAGCGAGACTGGTAAAGCTTGCTGCTGATTGAAAACTGGTACCATCAAGAGAATACTCATATGGAGCGGTACCTCCGGCTCCTGTCAGGGCAATTCCCCCATCAGCATCGCCATTGCAGGTCACATGAGTGGCCGCAGCTGTGACTGTGAGCTCATCAGGCTCCAGGATGTTTACTGTTAGTGTGACCTCACACATGTTGGCATCCAATACCCTGAAATCATAGGTGCCCGGGGCCAGCCCGCTAAAAGAACTGGAACTGGATTGAACATTATTGATGTAGATCGTACCTCCCCCGGTTGTACCTCCACTGGCAAAGAGGGTAATGGTGCCATCGTCTGCACCACGGCAGGTCACATCTGTTTTTTGAGCATTTACAACAAATACAAGTGGCTCTGTGATGGTGACATTGGTAGCAGCCGTACAGCTATTGTCATCTCTTACCGTAAGGGTATAGTCTCCGGGGGCCAGGTTGTCAAAAATTGTCGTTTGGAAGTTTGTACCATCAAGACTGTAACTGTAGGGGCCAACACCACCTGATGCAGCTCCGGCTATTTGTCCGTTATCTGCTCCGCTACAGGTTACATTCACCTGCTCAAAAGCCAGGTTTAGTGCTGTGGGCTCAGTGACGGTGGTGTTGATGGTAACCTCACAGCTTACTGCATCTTTCACTGTTACAGTGTAATCACCGGCTGTGAGACCTGTAAAAGAGCTTTGGGCCTGGAAGTTGGTTCCGTCCAGACTATAAGTGATATCACCGGTGCCACCAGAAGCAGTGAGTGTAAGGGAACCGGTATTGCTACCCGCACAAAGTACCTGGCTGACTGAAGCAATCTGAGTCTCTAACTGGTCCGGTTCGGTTATTTCAAACACTTTATTAGTAAGACAGCCATTCGCATCTTTAACAGATACCGTATAACTACCCGGTGCGAGATCGCGAAAAGTGGAGGTACTGCTATAAGTGCCACCATCCAGGGCATACTCATAAGGCGCAGTACCTCCCGTCACCCCCGTTATTTCTATAAACCCGTTATCATCTCCTTTACAGGTAATGTTTACCTGGGTGGTGGTGAGACTAAAGGGTGCTGGTTCGTTGATGTCTATACTGGTGGTGGATGTGCAGCCGTTTTCGTCCTTTACCGTAAGCGTGTACCCTCCCGCCAGGAGGCCAGTGAAGGTTCCACTGGATTGATAGTTGCCTTCGTCAATCTTGTATTGGTAACCGGTGGTGCCGGGTGTACCTCCCTGCCCTGTAATGGTAACAGAACCATTGGCAGCTCCGCGACAATCGACATGCGTAAAGCTGACTCCCTGGGCTACCAGTATGGTGGGCTGCGTCAAGGTACGCGATAGGGTGGCAGTGCAGTTGCTGGCATCTCTTACTGTGATGGTGTAGCTACCGGCAGCAAGGTTGTCAAAAATGTTACTGGTAACAAAGTTAGCACCGTCAATACTGTACTCATATGGGCCCGAACCACCAAGAGCAGCAACATCGAGCAGGCCTGTTGCTTCTCCGGCACAGCCCGGATTGATGAGTGTGTCTTCGAATAGCTGCAATGCGTCAGGTTCTGTGACGGTAATGGATACAGTACCTACGCAACCTTTGGTATCCTTAATGGTAATACTATAGGTACCTGCGGTCAGCTGGTTAAAGCTGGCTGAGGTGCCAAAAGAACCTCCGTCTAATGAATAAGTATAGGGACCAGTACCACCGGAGGCGGTAAGGGCAATGCTTCCATTTTGTTCACCATTGCAAAGAACATGAGATATATTCGCGTTGGCGGTAATTTCTGTGGCTGCCTGTATCTGAAAGTTGATACTGGCGATGCAGCCGTCTTTATCTCGTACCCAGGCAGTATGAGTGCCTGCTACCAGACTAGTGAAGGTAGGAGAGGTTTGAGAAGTAATTCCATTGATGCTATACTCATAGTCCCGTGTAGCCGCATCACTGGCATTGATAGTTACTGTGCCATCGTTGCCGCCAAAGCAGGTTGGACTGGTTGGGGTTGCTGTGAGGGTGATGGGGTCGAGAAGGCTCAGGATAGTGGTGTTTACCACTGAATCCTGTCCCGTAGCCCTGCCACCTGTAAAGATGTCCTGATAAGTACCAACGGCACTATAGGTCGAATTGCCCACCTGCACCGTGCTTCCGTCACACAGGTTTATGCGTTGATTATGCACGGCTACATTATGCAGACTGGCAATGTAAAGGTCTCTGCCTCCGCTGATTCCGTTTTTCTGAACATTGGTAGCATCAAAGTCAAAGTCAACGTCTTCCTCCACATAGCCCGAAACATAAATGTTACCCCCTGGACTGGCGGCTACGGTATGGGCCCAATCGCCAATGGTTGAACCAATAAACCCACCTGCCCACTGGAAACTCAAATCGCTGTTGTATTTGGCTACGAAGATATCAAACTGATTAACCGTAGAAAAAGGAAGTGACGTTGTTCCGTTCGGGTCAGGGTCAAAATCATTACCGGGACCTTTGGCTACTCCGGCAATGATATAGTTGCCTTGTGCATCAAGTGCATGTGTTAAGGCAAACTGCTCATCATCTCCGCCTAAAACACTGACAGTACGAGGTGAGCCGGTAGGGTCATACTTGACCACCAGGATATTGGGAGAGGAATCAACTGAGACGGTAGTCGTGTTGAAACCTCCCAGGGTCACAGTTCCCTGGATAAAGCCTGCAATGGTGAGGTCACCATTCTGATCGAGTTCTAAGGAGAGGTAGCCGGAGCGGTCCAGACTTCCTGAATGTGAGCCTACACGATCCCATTTAAAGCTGGCGTCAGATTCCAGTTTGAAGATGAAGGATTCCGGCCTCATGCCTACTGCACCGTTTAGGTTGGTTCCATTTTGGAAATCGAGTGTTTCCCAGAGTCTTCCAACGGCATATACATTGCCGAGAGCATCAGTTTCAATATCATCAATTGTATTACTGGGGCTATTGCTGGCAATGCTTTTGACCCAGGTCAGTCCGCCTTGATTGGCATATTTTGCAATAAAGAGGTTGTTGACATTGCCACTTTGGGTCAGATTGGATTGACCTCCTGTAATGTCGAAATCTGCAGTGCCTTTATAGCTACCTGCAATGAGCAGTGAGGTACCACTTGGTTTGATATCCAATGGTTCCTGATCTCCCGTGCCTTCTATTACTCCGGCACCTTCAAAAGCACCGGTGTCTTTATCGAAGGAGGCTATGTAGATGGTACTGACAGTACTACTAAGGGTGTTTTTTACTATGGTGGTTCCAAAAGTGGCCGTATCGGTAAAAGTGCCTGTTACCAGAACACTACCCGATTCACTTAGTGTAATTTCCGAACCACTGTCCGCGTCAAGGGCCTTGGCCCAGACAAAGGCTCCGGTTTTATCGTATTTGGCAACATATACACCCAGATTGCCCACAGGGGGAGAGATGCTGAAGTTTCCTGTTGGATTCATATTCACTGGTCCGTGTAGCTCCCCCACTATATAGATGTTCTCATCATCATCTACCACCATGTCATTGGCAATCTCCTCGGTCATGCTACCAAGCGTAATGGCCCAGTTGAGATAATCTTGTCCATGGCTTAACCGGACAAACAGGGTCAGGAAAGCCACTGTTGTTAATATTTTGATCTGTCTCATGGCTTATTTGGTCAGAGTAAAGGTGAATGATCCGGTAATGCCTGCAGCGGAGCCGCTACCGACACTGTTGATACTGAAGTTCAATACCAGGCGGCTTGTGGTCACTTCGGAGATAGTAACCACCACATTATCGTCACGGGTTACCCTGTCTGTGACGGTCTCGTTAGGAAAATCAAAGGTGCCTCTGGCGGGCCAGGGGTTGCCTCCATTGGTGGTACTATAGGTTTTATCAGCGGTAAGCGTCAGTGTGAATTGCTGGTATTGTGTGGTAACATCGCTACCGTCATTAGAGACGCTGCTTAAGTTCCAGGTGCCAGCCAGGGCCTTGATTTGTTCTTCCTGTGGGTCGGGGTCGTCCTTTTTGCACCCACTCAGCAGTAGACTGGTGGTTATGCAGGCGCAGAATGTCAGGATCAGTGAAAATTGGGTCTTCCTCATACTTGGTTAAAAATTTAGTGTTGACTGCTGTGCGGCCAGACTGATACCATACCGAGTATAACCCGAGGTGTATGATCCATTGATTGATACTTGCTCCATCCAGATCGGGAGCTCATCATCGGGATTTTATTCACCTCACCTATACACTCACTGGCATGAGAAGTAGCAGAAAAAATAACCCAGCACCCATTAGAGGTACAACCCTATACTCCTTGCGGAGCCTAATGGAGTTTCCGTACTCTCTTCAGCCTCAACAGGCCGAACAGACAGATTCTTTATTGTGCCCGGGCAATTTGAAGGGAATCGATAGGGAGAGGTGAGCTCATTGACGAGCATTGCCTTTTTGTTGATAACTGTAAAGTTCCGATTGATACGGGAATCTCAGATTCTGGAAAGAATTTCTGTTAGCTGATCTTTTCTGATAGAAATGGGAATAGCTTTCTCGTTAGTGAAAATAAGGTTGCTCTCAAATTTATCATAACGGACTACATGATTGCAGTTGATAAGGTAGGAGCGATGGATACGGTAGAAGTTATGCGCCTTGAGCAGGGCCTCGTATTCTTTGAGGTTTTTAGATACCACAATTTTCTTCCCATTAGTCAGGTGGAAATAGGTATAGCTTCCTTCGGCACTACACCAGAGCAGGTCATTGACCATGACCACGTGCACACTGTCAGCGTCCCGAAGGACTATTCGTTCGGATATTTGACCATTAAAACTGCTTCCGAGTATGTCCATTTGTAGCCTGAATGTATCGAGCTCAATACGCTCTTTGGCCTTGTTGATGGCCTCCAGCAATTCATGCAGATCGATAGGTTTTACCAGGTAATCGATAGCGCTATACCTGAAGGCGTCCAGAGCAAACTGATCATGGGCGGTGATAAAGATTACCTGGGGGTAAGGAGCAGATAACCCTTTGAGTAGGTCAAAGCCGTTGCCATCATTCATTTGAACGTCCAGAAAAATAAGATCCGGACGGGTTTCTCTGATCAGGTCAACTCCCTGGGCTACCCCTTGGGCATTGCCTACTACCTCTACTTCTTCGTTAGCATGCTTCAGTAGAGCCCCAAGGGTACTGTGTACATGAAGTTCATCATCTACGATTACAGCTCTCATTGAATGGGCAGGTTCAGTTGAATTCTTGTACCGGTCGTTTCAGGGTTCAGCCTGGAAAGATCCGCGATATCGATGGTGGCCGGTTTTCCGGTTCTTTTGGATAAAAATTTCAGTCTGTCCTTTGTGATGCGGATCGCCATGGATTTTTCTTTTTTCTTTTCAATTTCGAGTGATGAATCAATACCGACACCATTGTCCTCTATTAAAATGGTAAGCTCATTCTTAGATTCGGCAATGGATATCCTGAGCTTGTTTTCAGCTGAGGTTCTGCTGGCAAAACCATGTTCCAGCGCATTTTCTACAAAGGGCTGAGTAATCATAGGAGGGATAGAGATAAACTCAGATTCTATCTCTTCAGGAACGTTTATATCATATTCGAATTTGTCTCCGAAACGCAGTTTCTGAAGATCCAGGTAGTTTTTGAGAAACTCTATCTCACTCGACAGGGAAATGCTTTCTTTTTCAGTGAAGCTCAGCATTTGCCGGGTAAGCTTAGAAAATTTGGCAACATATCTCGAGGTCTTTACAGCATCCTTGTTATCCAATACAAGCTTCTGGATGGCACTTAGCGAGTTGTAGAGAAAGTGAGGATTGAGCTGAGCGTTTGACAGCCTTTGTTTGGCCAGAATTTCGTTATTACTCGCATTGGTAATACGCTGCCGGTAAACAAAGTAGATAAGCAAGATCAATAAAACTGCCGCTATGAGTCCTACTACTAGCAGCTGATTTTTGCGTGACAGTTCCGATGTCTGGCTGAGGGCAAGTAGCTGGAGGTCTTTGATCTTCTGGTTTTTCAGATCGGTTTCATATTCCAGTTGGAGGGCATTGATACTACTCAGGTTCTCTTTGCTGAAAAGGCTGTCTTGCAGTTGGTCGTAATCAAGAAAATAGTCGTAACCGGTTTTATAATCTCCACTAGAGACATAAATGTCCGAAGCCAGCTTCAGCGATTGGGCAAGTACTCCACTGAGGTTTTCTTCTTTGGCTATTTTAATGGCTTCATTTACCTTTTCTATAGCCAGGGTATATTCCTCTTCCAGGGCAAACACCTGCGCATATGCCTGGTTGAGTTTGATGTGTGTCTTTACATGCTCAGGTCCTGCAAGTTCTGCTGCTTGTGCCAGGTAGTGCCGGGCACTATCTGTTTCTTCTCTGTAAATAAATAAACGACCTGTCTCAAAAAGAACCTCACGAAGGCTTGTATTACCATTAGTCCTGGCTATGTTCAGTGCCTGGTGATAGAACACCAATCCTGCATCGTAGTCTTTTTTGGTCACAGCCAGTTCAGCGAGGCCAATGCTTGTCCAGGCCATCAACTGGGAGTTTCCTGCAGAGTCAGCATAAGCATACACCTCCTCAAAACCTTGCCGGGCTTTGTCAAACTCCCGCAGATTATAGTTCGTCTTGGCAATGGAATACTTATAGAAATTACCAAGCTGTATCAGGTTGTTATCGATACTCAGTTTGTGGGCCTGGACGAAGTGCCCCATAGCCGTTTGAAAGTCTCCTTTATCCTGTGCCAGTAGTCCCAGACTCTGATGTGAATTGGCAAGGCCACGGCTCTTTTGGAACGAATCAGGTTGCCTTAGCAGTATTTCATGGCTTTTTTCGAAGTAAAAAATGGCGCTGTCAAACTGACCAATGTTTCTGTTGGAATTCCCCAGAGAGCTATACACCAGCATTTCACCAATGTCATAATCAATGAGTCTTGAGAAGTGCAAGGCGGAGTCAAGGTAGGTTCGGCCGAGCGCTTCATTACTATAGCGCAAAGAGCTGCCCAAAGTATAAGTGAAGTAAGCAAGCTCTTTAATATTACCCTCTTCCCGGGCCAGCTCTCTGCCCATGGAAATTACCCGGTTCAGAGAGTCGGGCATCCCGGCATTCAGGAGTCTGTTGACCAGGCCGTGTAGCTGCTTTAACTCAGTGCTGGTTTCCTGCTGAGCAAGGGCAGAACTTTTCAAAGAGCAAAGACTGATCAGCAGTACTGCCATACACCGTGCCATTCGTAGCCAGGCAATAAATGCTTGGGATTTACAATTTTTCATTTGGTAGTGCTCGGTTATGCTATGACTAAAGTAATGGCAAATATTGAATTAAGGAAGCATATACAATTTCATCCGCTTGGCTATAGGCTTGATTCTCAGAATTCTCCATTGAGTATCAATAGGTTTATAGTGTATTCGTATTGCATTATTTTTTGTGCAAAATGAAATGTCAGATTTTGATAGTTACGATTATCAAATGAAACAATGCTTTTATTGGTTCAAAGCCTTCTCCTGTTGATCCTTCAATTTCCCGCCTTGCCGCTTTAGTAAATTCCAGTCAACCAAAACATAGACTGCTCATGTACTTAAGACTCAGCTTAGGTGCCCTCTTGTTTCTATGCTCAGTGGTTAAGGCCCAAAATCCGATTTCGGGTATAACCACCAGTAGCAATACAGCCACCAGCACTAGCTACACGGCTACCTCTCCCGCTGATGCCATGAACAGTATCAATGTCAGCACTTCATATCAGATCAACAATGGAACCGGCACCAATATAGGTGTGAGTGCTTATACCATTGGAGGTTCCAGCTACAGCAATTTTCTTCAGCCCGATTCTCTGGTTATCAGAAGAACAGATGGAGGAAGCTTCTTAAATGTCTGGTATACCATGGACCAGATCAATAGTGGCACTTCTCCGGCTACTCTTGTATTGGAACCTGATCGTGCAAATGACCTGGAGGCGATGTATCAGGCCGGCAATGTCAATACTGGCTTCGATGATCTGCTAATCAACACCGATGATATAGATGGCTATGCACCACCGCAGGTTGAACGGGTAGATGTGCTTTGGTATAGTGGTATGGTCTCCTGCGCACCTGCCAATGTGGTATTCACTATTATAGAACGTGGGGGAGATGATGATATCAGGGTTGCTGCTATTACGGCCCTGGATGTCAACGGAGACCCTTCTGCCTATGGAAGTACCGTGCTGATAGAGGCCAATGACTGGCCGCAAACAGGGTCGGCCTTTAGCAATTTTATGGTGCTGAGACGAACTGCTTTGGGGCAGAACCCCTTGCCCTTGCTTAACAGGGGCGTTTTAGCAGGACAAAGCAGTGAAGTAGTCCAGGGAATGGCCGTTTCATTGCAAGATCTGGGGGTGTCATCAGGACAGGTTATCTATGGTTATTCCATTTTTGCGGCAGATACCGATGAGAGCAACATGGGGATTGATCTGACAGATATAGCCACCTTTCCTACCAATACCGTAGCCTCAGATTCAGGGCTTGATTTGGTGGCAGGACTTTCTGCGGCTGTATCAGATGGTGACTGTCTGATAGAAGCTGTTGGCCCGGGTGGTTACCAGGCCAGTCTGGTGACCTGGCTCAAAGCTGATGAAGGAGCACTGACTACTGCTGGCGGCTCAACACCTTCGGATGGAGGTTCAGCAGGGTTTTGGGAAGACCAGTCAGTGGGGAATTATGATTTTGAAAACACTGGAGTAGCTCCCTTCTACAGAAGCAGTTCAAGCACAATCAATTTTAATCCCACGATAGACTTTGTAGCGAGCAGCCAGCGTGATCTTTCAATTGAGAAAAACGAAGACTACAATTTCAAAGCGATAGACTCTGGTTTTGAAAAGAAAATGATTCACCTGGCTTTCAGAACCGGTAGTGATATCCAAATCCGCCAGCAGCTGCTGGACCACGCAGGCGATGTAACCGGAATCTCGGCCTATGTCGAATCGGGCAACCTATACGCTTCAGCATGGCAGCGTACAAACGTGGGTTCCGGAAGCCCCTGGAATGATGCGGCCAGTACAGTGTTTCTGTCAAAGGCAGTAGCGGCTGATACCGAGTATGTGCTGAGCCTGGAGTTTGAAGGTAATGTGAGTGTTACAGGAACCTTAAAAGCGTATCTCAATGGTGATCAGTTTGGTATTCTTTCTTCGGTGGGCCTGCTGTTTAATGAGAAAGACGATATTGGTATTGGTGATGCCACGGGCACTTCACGTTACGAGGCAGGAACCCAGAATGCTGACTCTTTTGAGGGAGAAATAAGCGAGTTTGTTTATATCAATGAGCCTTCTTCCATTTCGTCTGTTCAAAGAAAGAAAACAGAAAGTTATCTGGCCCTTAAATATGGTATTACCCTCGATCAATCTTCCGCGCAAGACTATTACAATTCGGCTGGCAACGTAGTATTCGATGCTACCAACCCCACCGCCCTTGGAGGGTTTTTAAGCTATAACAGCAACATAGCCGGCATTGCTCGTGACGATGATTCTGAGCTGCTGCAAGCTTCTTCAAAGAGTGAACACCCGGGCGATGTTTTAAGTATAAGCCGGAATGGAGGCTTTTCTACGGACAATACCTGGTTTATGTGGGGGCATGACGGTGATGCCCTGACCTTGCAAAATACTGATGTACCTGTCAGTGTGACCAACAGGCTTTCGAGAGTCTGGCGTGTGGCAGAAACCAATGATGCTGGCTTGCTCGAACTGACTTTTGACCTGACCGGACTTGGTTTAAGTACAGATCCAGCTGATTTCAGTCTACTGGTGGCAAGTTCGGGGAGTAACGGTTCGTTTTCTTCCAGCAGTATTATTTCCGGGGGTAGCATGAATGGTTTTTTGCTGACTTTTACCGGGGTGAGCCTAAGCAATGGTGAGTTCATCACCCTTTCAGCAGCAGCCAATATGGTTGGACCCGGAGGGGTAGCCAATAACCTAAGTTTCTGGATTAAGGCCAATGACGGCACTAATACTACTACCGATGGGGTAGAGGTAACCTCCTGGTCTGATCAGTTGGGGCTATACTCTGCTTCAGCTACTGCCGGCACTGCCCCGGTCTATGTCGAATCCGGTGCCAACTATAACCCTGGAATAACCTTTAATGGTACCGATGAGCTTATGTCCGCTACAGGTGGCCTCAATACTGTTACTTATTATCTGGTCATTCGCCCTGACAACGCTTTTAGCACTTCCACCACTGCCGAAACTCCCCTGGGTTTTGAGGTGAGCTCTACGGCCGCCACCAATAATGTCGGAGGACTCTTTCTGGGAGATCAGTTCGGAGCTGCCACTCTGATCACTCACCTTGTGGGTACTGGTACCACCTTGTACGCCCGGGGTCTTTCGGGTACTTCAGTCACCCTGGAGGCCGGTAAGCCTTATGTTTTAGGGGTCAGAACCAATGCGGGATCGACTGAAACAGAAATTAGCCTTAATGGTTTGCTTGTAGATAATGGCGGTTTCAGCACTTTGCTTGAGGCTGTAAACGAACCCTATACCCTGGGGCGGTTTGGTACCAATAATCAGGGTTTGACTAACTGGTTTGATGGAGAGGTGCTGGAGGTGTTTTCATACACCGCGAGACCCAGCGATACCGAAATACAGCAGATTGAGTCTTATCTGTCACTCAAATATGGTGTGACCCTGGACCAGACCAGTCCCCAAAACTACCTGCGGTCTGATGCCAGCATTATATGGAATGCCACGGATGCTTCAGGGTATACAACCGATATAGCTGGAATTATGCAGGATGACAATTCAGGCTTATTGCAAAAGCAGGCCCGAAGCCAAAATGACGGGGCTATCCTCACAGTGGGAGTTGGAACACTTTCAGCGACAAATGCCGCTAATAATGGCACTTTTCCTCAGGATGGCGCTTTCTGGATCTGGGGTCATAACACTGGTGCGGTGACTAAAGCCAGCGTAATTAATACGGACCTGCCAATACAAGTAACAGAAAGAACTCCTCGTGTCTGGAGAATAAGTACCTCTGAGCCTTCTCAAAACCTGTCTTTTTCTTTTGACCTGACTGGCCTGGGGTATACCCTGAATGCCGATGATTTCAGCCTTATTCTATCTGGTACATCCAATATGGTCAATGGGGTGAGCCATACCGGGGCCGTTATTAATGGAAACGAAGTCACATTTTCTAATATAAATATACCAGTGGGGAACAACTTCATATCTCTGGGGACGGGCAGAACTATTTGCGGACCTGGTGGAGTGGCTACGGACCTGGAACTCTGGCTTCGGGCCGATGAGGGTACCAATACCACTACTGATGGAGGAAGCATGACCGATTGGGCAGATCAGAGTGCCCAGGGAAGAGATGCTATTACAGTGGATTTGGGAGGAGGAAGTCCGGTAGCACCCACTTATGAATCAGAGGAGATGAATTTTAATCCGGGTATCAGGTTTTACGATGCCAACAGCACAAACAGTAGCTATATGAAGACCACCAATGGCAATGATGTTGATAGCCAGTTTATGATATTTGCTGTTTATAAAAGTACACAGACCGATGGCACGGCCAATAGCATGACGAACTCACCAGCCCTGGTTGGTGCTGATGTTTCCGGAGATGCCGATTACGGGATGGGCATTCAGGATGGTAAACCCTGGCTGAATGCAGACAATACCAATACTTTCAGCATTCAGTCAACTACACAGTATAATGATGATGAACCTCTGATCCTATCGGCTTTCAGAACCTTTAGCGGTTTCGGTAATTTTGGTGTAATCACCGTGAATTCGGAACCTCCGATCGCCACGTCTGTAAGCACCACAACTTTGTCCAGCCCTACGGATTTTGGTATCGGAAACCACAGCAGCCCAACCACCGCAGCACAGTTCAACGGTGTAATCGGAGATGTGCTGGTTTACTCCAGCGTAAAAGGATTTGAAGACAGGATCAAAATTGAGTCTCACCTGGCCATCAGGTATGGCATTACCAGAAATGGTATAGACGACACCAACTCGGTGGGTCTGGATGACCGGGACTACCTGATCTCTAATGGCAGCTCAGTCTGGGATTACGATGTGCAGGGGAGTACCTATTACAATGATATCGCTGGTATTGGCATCGACAACGGTGGTTGTCTGCTACAGCTCAAATCGAAAAGCAATAATGATGATGCCCGGGTAACGATATCAGTCAGTTCGTTTACCAACGATAATTCATTCCTGCTTTGGGGTAATGATAATGCGGCACTGGAAGATTCGAATAATCGGGATTTTGATGAATCACAGGTCAAAAGCAGACTCAATCGTGAATGGAGAGTGCAGGAATCGGGGGTTGTGAATCAGGTATCACTGGAATTTGACCTGACAGGTATCACAGGACCTACGGGCATTAACACGAATGATTTATCTCAGGTGGTGCTTATGACCGATGCTGACGGGGATTTCACGGGTGGTGCCTCAATTTTTTCTCCGGCCTCTACCTCTGGAAATACAGTGAGTTTTTTAGTGGATCTGGCAAACGGGGACTATTTCACCATAGGTTCCACAGAACCTGCTGCTCTGCCTATTGTATTGAATTCATTTGAGGCCAGGGCAAATGAAGGAGATGTGCTATTGCAATGGGAAACCTCCAGTGAAACGGATAACGCTTTTTATACGATAGAAAGAAGTGCGAACGGAATTGATTTTGAATCAATTGCTTATCTGGACGGTGCAGGTACCAGTAGCGCAGTGAACCAATATGAATATGTTGATCTCAGCCCGGGAGAAGGCGTCTATTACTACCGATTGAAACAAACGGATTTTAACGGGACTTTCACTCATTCTGAAGTGCTGAGAGTAGAGGTGGTAAATGCTGATTTTGAACTCAGGTTCTATCCAAACCCTGTCAAATCAGGTATACCCTTTGTTATAGAATTCAAAGGTGTAGAAATTCTGCTCGAATCTATTCAGATTATGGCTGTGGATGGTAGACTGGCCAGGTTTGTACCTATGGAAAGTAGAGAAGCAAGGTTGATCAGGATTGATACGCAAGGCCTCCAGCCGGGCCTATATCTGATAAGGCTATTGGTAAATGGGCAGGTGATGACACATAGGCTGATAATAGAATAGTGTCTAAGCCCTCTTTTGGTTAATCTCAAAAAAGAAAGGGCCACCCCGAAGAGCGACCCATTCATACTTCTGGCTAAAGAGTATTATTCTTTTTTCATCACCTTTTGATTTAGCTTAACTCGTCCGTCTTTACTGACTACAATGGCCAGAAAGATTTTTTGTCTGATCCCGGAAATATCCTTACGATATTCCTCCTTTTCTTCCTGAATGATCGTACGGTCCAGTGAATTACCGTTCAGACTTACCAATCTGATCTCATCTCCCGCAGCAAGCCTTGAGAAGGTCAGGTAGTCGCTTACGGGGTTAGGATAAGCTGAGACGATTTCTATGCCCGGAACATCTATTGAAGTGACAATAAGCGAACCTGAGGTGCTGGCTGTACAGCCATTGGCATCCCTTACTGTTATGGTATAATCACCATTGGCCAGGTTATCAAAGCTTGATGAAGACTGGAAGTTTGTACCATCAAGCGAATACTCATAAGGACCTACACCTCCGGTGGCTGTGACATTGATTGTATTGTCACTGACCACCGTTGCAGTTACACCAAGTGCTGCCGGCTCTGATATGGAAGTAGTTATTACAGTGGTACAGCCATTGGCGTCTTTGACCGTGACGGTATAGTCACCGGCTGAGAGTCCGGTAAAGGCAGCCGGGGATTGAAAAGTGGTGCCATCCAATGAATACTCGAATGCCCCTGTTCCACCAGAGGCTGTCAGGCTGATTTCTCCGTTGCTTTCTCCAAAACACAGCACTTCAGTTACGGTTGCACTGAGCATAAGAGTAGCAGGGTCAGCGATAATTGCGCTGGTGCTGGCAGTACAGCTATTGGCATCGCGAACAGTGACGCTATAGGTGCCGGCAGTAAGGTTTGTAAAGCTATTGCTGCTTTGGTAATTGATACCATCCAGGCTGTACTCTAAGGTGCCGGTACCTCCACTTGCTGTTACAAAAACCTCAACATTGGCATCTCCATGGCATAGGGGTGGTACTACATTGGTACTGGAAATCACAATAGGATTGGGCTCTGAAACCACAGCAGATGCCGTGGCAGTACAGCCCTGACTGTCTTTGACGGTGATCGTATAGGTACCGGCTATCAGGTCTGAGAATTTGTTAGGGCTTCCGAAGGGGCCACCGTCAATGGCATAAGTATATGGAGCTGTACCGCCTGCCATATTTACGGTGATTCCCCCATCAGAGCCATTGTGACAAAGCACAGAAGATGTTTCAATGCTCATGGTCAGTGCATCAGGTTCTGTGATGGTGAAAGTGCTGGAAGCTTCACAGTTATTCGCATCCCTTACTGTCAGCGTATAACTGGCGGGAGCAAGAGCCGTGAGGTCAACGCTACTGTTGAAAATTGTACCATCCAGACTGTAGCTATAAGGGACAGATCCACCCGTCACTGTAATACTGGCTTCTCCATCATCTGCACCGTGGCAACTTACCTGTGAAACTACAGTAGTGGAGGCGGTCAACACAGCCGGTTCAGCTATTGTCACGACTTTGCTGGCTGTGCAGCCCTGACTATCCTTTACCGTAAGGGTATAGCTGCCTGCACTTAGGTTACTGAAAGGCCCGCTCTGAAAATTAGTGCCGTCCAGGCTGTATTCATAGGGACTGGTGCCACCTAGTGTAAATCCAGCGATTTGCCCATCAGCATCACCATTGCAAGTAATATCTACTGCTTCGAAATTGAGGGTTAGTGGGTCTGGTTCTCCCACCTTGGGTGAGATACTTTGTGTACAGCCATTGGCATCTTTCACAGTGAAAGTGTATTCACCTGCTGTCAGTCCGGTAAAGGTGGCATTGGAAGAAAAACTGCCGCCATTGATGGCATACTCAAATGCTCCGCTGCCATTGGTAGCGGTCAGCATTACACTGCCATCACTTGCACCATGACAAGAAGCAGGGGTAACCGTTGCCTGTAAGTCAATAGCTGTTGGTTCGGTGATCTGTACCGATGTTGTGGCAATGCAGTCGTTGGCATCCTTAACTGTTAAAGCGAGGGTACCTGCACCAAGTCCGCTGAAGGTAGCTGTGTTTTGAAAGCTCACTCCATCAATGCTGTACATATAGGGAGCGGTTCCGCCTGTTGCACTTCCTGAAATGGCTCCGTCACTTCCTGAATTACAGGTGACATGACTGTCTGCGGTGGCAGAGACCATCAGGACTGCCGGCTCCGTAATCGTAATCATAGAAGCAGTTGTACAACCTTTTGAATCCTTCGTAGCAATGGTGTACGTACCTGCAGCCAGGGCATCAAAGATTCCACTCGTATTGTTGAAATTCACCCCGTCCAGGCTATATGAATAGCCAGGATTACCTCCTGATGCAGTCACAGTGAGACTCCCATCGGTTTCCCCAAAGCATGAGACCTGATTGTTGACCACGACAGTGGAACTGAGCATTGGCGGGTCAATTAACTGGCCGGTGGCAGTGGCTGTACAGCCGTTGGTATCTCTTATGGTGAAATTATAGGTGCCCGCCCCGAGGTTTGAGAAAGTGGCTGAGCTTTGAAAATTCGTACCATCTATACTGTACTCGTAGGCACCCGTACCTCCGGTACCTGATAGGTCAAAGCTGCCATCACCATCTCCGTTACAGGAGGGGTCGGTGAAATTGTTGACAGTCAGTAAAAGTTGAGCCGGCTCCGAGAGTGTTTCGGTCAGTGTGATTGTGCAGTCATTATCATCTTTGACAGTAATGGTATAATTGCCGGCCGTAAGGTTCTGAAAACTGTCGGCTGATTGAAAACTGGTTCCATCAATGCTATAGCTATAATTACCGGTACCTCCAGCGGCTGATACCATGATAGCACCATCGTTACCGCCATGGCAGGATGTATTGGTGGTGATCAAAGTAGCCGTAATCAAATCTGGTTGATCTACTGTGAAATCATGCTCCTGAATGCAACCATTAGGATCTTTTACATAAGCAGTATAATCACCTGCTGCCAGGTCGGTAAAGCTGCTGGCGGAACCAAAAGTGGTACCATCTAATGAATACGCTAATGCCCCTGCAATCGGTGAAGTGGCTATAATGGAAATTACTGCATCACTATCACCAAAGCAGGCAAGATCAGCATCAAAATCGACCGAAATGGTACTGCCGGCCGGTTCTGTAATCATAAGATCGGTGGTGGCAATACAACCATTCACATCTTGTACGTAGAGGGTGTTGAGCCCGGCACTTAAACCTGTCAATACCTCAGGTTGGCTGGTGAAACTGCCGTAGCTTACACCATCTGAGCTGAATTTGTACAATGGGGTCCCGCCACTGGCCGTGACCGTGACACTACCGTCATTTCCATCTTTACAACTCACATCGGTATCTACCGTGCCCGATAGCTGAAGTTCTGCAGGCTCAATAAGGACGGTTGTTTTTATAGTAAGGCAACCTTGATCATCTTTGATGATTACGTTCACGGAGCCATCACCCAGGCCGGAAAACACATTCGACTGCTGAAAATCTGTTCCGTTGATGCTATAAGTATAATTACCCGATCCACCAGTGACATTGGTTATTGTGATTTCCCCGTTCATACTTCCAAAACAGGTAGGATCCAGAAAGTTGACACTGGCGTTTATACCAGAAGGTTCTGAAACGGGAACAGAAATTTGAGTGGTACAGCCGTTATCGTCTTTAATGGTTACGTTATAGGAGCCAGCTGCCAGGTTTGAAAAAGTGGGAGAGGTCTGGAAATTACCTCCGGGAATCATATACTCGTAATTGCCTGCCCCACCGGCCGTATTAATCATGGTAAAACCACCATCTGCCACACCACAGGCCGATGCAGCTGTTGCTGAATAGAATGCTGTGATTTCTGTGGCCTGGGTGGTTACTGTAGCAGCCTGACTGATCACGCAGCCGTTAGCATCTTTTACAAAATAGGTGTAGCTGCCAACGGTCAGGTTGTTGAAAATGGGAGAGGTCTGGTAGTTTACTCCATCGAGGCTATAAGTGTACCCCTGTGTGCCGCCAGTTACCGCAGCAGACAAACTGCCATCCGCACCTCCAAAACAGGTTACATCAAAAGGAAATATGTTAATTATTTGCAATTCATCCGGCTCAGTTAGCATAAGAGAGGCCGTGGCATTTGTTCCATTGGCATCTCGTGCTATTACAGTATAGGAACCCGGCATTACATTCGTAAAATCAGGACTTCCCTGAAAATTGGTACCATCGAGGCTATAGGAATAGGGAGCAATACCGTGGGTAGCGGTAATGCTGATGTCTGCTGTCTCACCAAAGCAATTGATTTCTTTGGTAATGTCAATTGTGGGAGGTGTTGTACCCGTAATATTGACTGAAACTGTTTTAAAACAATCAGTATTAGTGCCGGCAGATTTTACCGCAACTGAATAAGTACCAGATGAAAGGTTGTTGAAGACATTGTTGGTAGAGAATGCACCTCCGCCCAGGCTGTATTCGAAATTGCCACTGCCTCCGGAAGCTGAGATTGTGACGGAGCCAGAGTTGGCACCATTGGTAGCATTTTGAATGGTAGATTGCACCGTTATTTCCGGTACGATGGCACCAATAATGGTGACTGCAATACTGTCCTGGTCTGATGAGGTAGTGTAGTAGTCATGGTAAGTGCCCGGTGCATTATAGCTGTTACTTCCCATCGTAATGCTTTCACCAAAACATACATCGGTTTGATTTTGAGAGGTAGTGAAACTGCCCTTGGTCATGCCGATATTAAGGTTTTCTGTACCGACTATGGGGTTGTAAGTTATAGTACCAATACCACTGTCAATGTCATAAGCGGAGGACAGGCTGGCATTGAGGAGAAGTCGCGTACTGCTTTGGTAGGCATGGGTAACATTAATACCTGTGGAAAACTGCTCAACCGATGTGATGTGGTGGAAACCACCCAGCAGATTAATCACCTGAGACCCTGAAGGGATCGTAGAGGTTTGTGAATCAGAGATCCAGGTAGATTCTTCTGAGAAGTGGGCTGAAACCACAAGCTGTGTTCCGAAGCTTGATAAAGACTTAAGGGTTTCCGCAGAATTGTCTTCACCACCGTAGGAACTACCTGTTACAAAACTCCCGTTGCCCGATTGATACTCTGCCAGGAAAATTCCGGCTGAACTCGTTGTGACCGCATCCACTGTATTATTGGCATCCTGCGGGTTCAGGTCCAGCCTGTCTCTGTCTCCTGAGCTACCGTCACCATAAAGATCCTCCCAGGGAGTTCGGCCACCAATTACTACCCTTCCCGTTCTTACGCTCATCTTCCGGTTGCCCGCTATATTACCTGCTCCGAGGTTCAGGCCCCAATCGAAATTGAGCGAGGCGTCATATTTAACCAGATAGTTGTTGTCCCGGGCTGTATTTCCAATACTGAAAGTACCCGCTGCAGAAGGGTCCAGGTCAACTGCTGCCTTGGTATGGCCGTAGATATAAACGGCATCATCTGCATCGGTTTCCATGGCTTTGATGTTGGCTGACTCTGAATTACTGAGGGAGGCAGATATCTGCGATTGCAATACTGCGTCTTCATCGTAACGTCCCAGGAAGAAATATCTTAAAGCGGAATTATTGCCCACACTAGTGACCGTTCCGGGATCAAAGTCCATATCGTTGATGCCAAATGTGGTCATGCCAAGCACGAATCCGCCATCAGATTTTGTATTGATATGGTAATCTGTATCACCTGAGGGAGCTTTAAAGGTACCGGACTTGGAAAAGGCGAGTTGACCATTACTGTCGTATTTGGCTATGGCATGTCCTGCAGTTGTATGGCTGATAGTTGCCAGGTTTGACGGGTCAAAGGCAATGCCGCTGATGACCGGAGCCAATACAAATATCTCACCAGTTGAGCTGATGGCCACAGATGGCTTTCGTGTATTGCTGATGCTTTCAAACTGGATACTTCGCTCATAGCTACCATCTTCATTCAGGATAACAATGGCATAGGCTACGGTAAGTCCGTTGCCATTAGTTTTACTCAGTGTCACCGTAGCATTTCCCGGATCAGCGTCAATAGATCCTGTGAACTCAAAGAGGTAGTATTGTAAGCTCCCTACCACCTGGTAGTCTACTACATTCACCCCGTTTAATGCTACTCTGTTACCAAATTCAAACTGGTATTGTGCCAGGGCCAAACCTGAGCTTAGCACAATAAGAAATGCTGTAAAAAATAATCTCCTCATGGTTTAATTGGTTTTGCTCAGATTAAATGTGAAAGCTCCGGTAATTCCCTGGGCACCGTTGGCTGTACCGCGGACGCTGGTGATGTTAAAAGTCAGACTCAGCGTTGTGGGGGTAAGGTTGGCGATGGTTATATCCACCCCATCATCTCTTCTGATCAGGTCGAAATTTCCATTCACAAAGTCGAAGGTGCCCTGAACTGGCCAGGGGTTGCCACCATTTACGGTAGAATAAGTTTTAGTACCCTCTACGGAGAGGACGAAGCCTGTATATTGGCTGGTGACATCCTGATTGTCATTGGTTACGGAATCTATCCGCCAGGAAGCAGCCAGCTCTTTCAGTTTTTCCTCTTCAGGGTCGGGATCGTCTTTCTTGCAGCTCACCAGTGAATGGCTGAGAACCACTATACAGAGTACGTAAAAAATCAAATGATAAGGTTGTCTTTTTGTGTTCATAAAGTCCGGTTTTCGATGAAAATGACTTTAAGATGAACCTTATCAGCTCGTCAGGGTGGCAAGATTGATGAACCTCAAAATTTTATTGGTGTAGCTTCAGATTGTTTTGGTAAGGCATGAATTGAGGTAAGGTGTATTGCGTATTGAATACCTCAGTATTGGGTGTTTTCAGGGATGTATATTGGCGTTAGTGAGTTAGCACGAACTGTGCTGCCGGGGTGATGACATCCACTCAGAGTTTGGCCAGCATTTCCTTAAGCTGTTCCTTCCTAAGGGCTACGGGCAATTCGCGTCCTCCGTTTAAGATAAGGCTGGCCTCTGACTTGTCATAGCGTACTATCTGGTTACAGTTGACCAGGTAGGAGCGATGCAAGCGATAGAAGTTAAAGGAACTTAACATTTCTGCATATTCCTTGAGGTGGCGTGAGACTACCAGGGTTTCTCCCTTGAGCAAATGAAAGGAAGTATAGCTACCCTCAGCACTAAGCCAGAGTATGTTGTCTACATTAATGATCCTTACATTTTCAGCATCCCGCAATACGATTTTTTTGCCGGTTTGCCGGGTTTGAATTAGCTGGGAGAGGTTATCAAGCTGATCTTTGATAAGCCCCGATTTGTACCGCTGTGCTGCTCTGCTCACGGCCTCCTGCAAGGCAGTTGACTCTACAGGTTTCATAAGGTAATCCAGTGCTCTGAATTTGAAAGCTTTAAGGGCATACTCATCATGGGCTGATACAAATATGATGTAGGGATATGGCTTGTCTAGCTGGTTTAATAGCTCAAAACCAGTGCCGTCTTCCATTCTAATGTCCAGGAATAGAAGATCTGGACTAAGCTGGTCGATCCTTTCCAGTCCTTCGGCCACACCATAGGCATGGCCCACTACGCTGACCTCAGCCGCTACCCGTTCCAACAGCGTGGTCAAAGTACTGTGTATATGCTTTTCATCGTCAATAATAACAGCTCTCATATATTCGGCAGGTTTAGGGTCACTCTGGTACCGCTGGTGGAAGGATCGAGCTTTGAAAGATCGAGGATGTCCAGTCTGGCCAGTTTGCCAGTTTTACGTTGCCAGAACCTGAGCCTTCCCTGAGTAAGGGTAATGGCCTTGGATTCATGCTCTTTGTTATGCAGTTTGAGCGTACTGTCGATCCCGATGCCGTTGTCTTCTATCTCGATGCTTACGCCATTTTTGTTTTTCAGTATTCTGATCATCAGCTTGTTAGGTCCTCCTGATTTGTGAAATCCATGCTCCAGCGCATTTTCGGCAAAGGGCTGTGTGATGAGGGGAGGAACAAAAAAATCATCAACCTCCAGGTCACTTGTTCCATAAATTTCATAACTGAATTTGTCACCAAAGCGCAATTTCTGCAGGTCCAGGTAATTAGTAAGAAACTCGATTTCCTGGCTGAGGTAGATGCTTTCAGAGTCGGTATAGTTCAACATCTGCCGTGTGAGTTTTGAGAATTTGGCCAGAAAGTCAGAAGTCTGAATTACATCTTTGTTTTCAAGCACCAGTTCCTGAATGGCACTAAGCGAATTAAAGAGGAAGTGCGGGTTCATTTGAGCATTGGCCAGCCTTTGCCGGGCCATAAGCTCATTGCTTTTGGCTTTGATCGCTCTTTGGCGATAAATGAAATATACCAGTACAATCAGCAACAGAAACACCAGCAGTGATAGTGCGATGAGCCCATTTTTACGACTGAGTTCGGCTTCCTGACTTGCTGCCAGTTTGCCCAGATTATCGATTTGCTCATTTTTCAGAGCCGTTTCAAACTCCAACTCAAGCTCACTGAGCTTATTCAGGTTTTGGAGACTATAGAGACTGTCCTTAATCTGATCATACTGGAGATAATATAAATGTCCTTTCAGTGGAACGCCACTGGCAAAGAAGATATCGGACATCAGTTTGAGTATTAGAGACTGTTTTTGCAGAGACTCATCAACACTAGCCAGGGACAGCGCCTTACGAGCATCCTTCAGGGCAAGACTATGCTGGCCTGATGCCAGGTAATTCTCTGCACTGAGTGTCAGCAGATCACCTCTGAATTTATGATTTTCCCAGGGTGTAAGGCTTCGCGCTAAATCGAGATAATAGCGGGCGCTGTCTAACTCATCGTGCCTTGACTGTAGCCGGGCTATCTCGAAAACAATATCGAAGCGTTCGATTCCTTTGTTCTTACCACTTAGGTCTAGTGCCTGATGATAGTAACCAAGCGATACTAAGTACTGACTATGTTGAGCAGCAATTTGTCCCAAAGTCAACAGGCTGGTAGCCTGTAGCGATGTATTTCCGATCCCGTAGGCATAAGTAAGTACTTCATCCAGATATGTCGCTGCTTCATCATAACGCTTTAACTGCATGTAGATACCAGCGATATTCTCTTTGTAGTAATGAAGCCTTGCGGTGAAGTCTTCCTGCAATGCCAGGGCGTGGGCCTGATTCAGATATTCAAGAGCTTTCGGGTAATCTCCCTTACTCAGATAAATCAACCCGGCCGTACTATACGAAGCGCAAAGCGCTGTGTTTTTCCTTTTGGAATCTGGTAGCCTATTTAGAATTGCCCGACTTTGCTCACTGTAAAATAAGGCACTGTCATAAAATCCGGATTTACGGAGCATATTCCCACGAACATCGTAGACGAGCATTTGTCCCGGGCCATAACTAATTTGCTTTGAGATGGCAAGAGCAGTATCCAGGTAGAGCATAGCTATTTCTGGCGCTTTGGTTTGGAGGGAGGCCCCAAGTATGTAGTTGTGATATGCAAGCTCCTTTTGGTTGTTCTCAAGCATAGCCAACCTTTTTCCCTGTGAGGCATACAACTGCAGAGAGTCAATATTGCCGGAATTCAAAAAGCCATTGACCCTGCTATGAAGCCTCGCGAGTTCCGGAGTTGTAGCAGACTCCTGACCTGAAATAGCGAAAGGAACTACTATGAGAAAAATCAGTTTGAAGCAGTACTTTCTCAGTAATGCCAGACCTGTGATATTTTGTGAAATACGATGTGAATATACGCTCATAGAAGATTGACCTCTACGCGATTTAAGGTATTTGTCGGTGGTAGTCAAGCAGTTGAGGAGTAAACTTTGAGGTCAATGGGTGTTAATTTTCAAGCTGAAAAATGATGCTCAGAGCTTTATCAAATAAAATCTAGTTCCGGTCTATGATAACGGGTGTTTGGTACATCTTAAACCCAGAGTTTATCAAAATTTAATAAGTTATTGGGTTGAACTGAAAAGAGAAAGGGCCACCCCAGAGGGCGACCCTTTCATACTTCTGGCTAAAAAGTACTATTCTTTTTTCATCACTTTTTGATTGAGCTTAACGCGTCCCTCTTTACTGACTACAATGGCCAGGAAGATTTTTTGTCTGATCCCGGAAATATTCTTACGATACTCCTCCTTTTCTTCCTGAATGATTGTAAGGTCCAGTGAATTACCGTTCAAGCTGACCAATCTGATCTCATCTCCCGGAGCAAGCCTTGAGAAGGTCAGATAGTCGCTTACGGGGTTAGGATAAGCGCTCATGATCACCGGAGTAAACGGATCATCCGTTCCAGTGATTACCAGTGAACTGGTGGTAGAGACGGTACAACCGTTAGCGTCACGAACAGTAATACTATAGTCACCATTAGCCAGCCCACTGAAGGTACTGGCCGATTGGAAGGTGCCGTTGTCCAGGGCATACTCATAAGGGGCTGTACCGCCTGAAGCTGTTACGCTAATTGTATTGTCGTTGATCACGCTGGCAGATACCGTTAGCGCTGTAGGCTCGGTCACTGTGGCGGCTACGGTGGTAGTACAGGCATTGGCATCGCGGATGGTAATGGTGTAATTACCAGCAGCAAGGTTACCAAAGCTGTCACCGGACTGGAAGGTGCTTGCATCAGTGCTGTACTCATAGGGAGCAGTGCCACCCATGGCAGTAATAGTCACACTGCCATTGGACTCACCGAAGCAATCTATGTTGGTCACAGCTACCGTTCCTGCAAGTGCCAGAGGTTCCGTCAGGGTTACGGAAGCCATTTCTGCACAACCGGAAGCATCCCTGACAGTTAGAGTATATGTACCGGCAGCTTGTGCTGTGAATGCCCCGGACTGGAAGTTGGTACCATCCAGGCTATACTCATAGGGTGCGGTGCCCCCAGTGGTTGCGGGTGCTATTTCACCATCTGAGCCTCCGTTGCAACTGATATCGACAGTAGCGAAGCTCAGTGCCAAAGCTGCAGGTTCGGCAACTGAAGCGGCCACGGTAGCAGTACAGCCATTCGCATCCTGTACCGTAAGCGTATAGCTACCTGCTGCCAGGTTGGTGAATGTATCGGCAGTCCCAAAGGTAGTGCCATCAATAGCGTATTGGTAGGGGGCAGTGCCTCCGGTAGCAAGCGCATTGATACTGCCATCTGTGCCGCTATTGCAGCTCACATCATTGACCATACCGAGTGAAACGCCCAGCACATCTGGCTCGGTAATGGTAAATGACGCAGTACTTTCACAGCTATTGGCATCTCTTACCGTCACCGTATACGCACCAGCACTAAGGCTGGTCAGATCTATGCTGGTATTGAATGTGGTACCGTCAAGGCTATAGTTGTAAGGTGTGCTGCCTCCGGTTACATCCAATACGGCACTGCCGGTGCTGTTACCATTACAATCCACATCACTGGTACTGGTAACATTTGAGGTAAGGACAGCAGGCTCGCTGATATTAACAGTCGCAGTCGTTTCACAGCCGTTTGCATCTTTTACCATAAGGGTGTAGCTACCAGCGGCCAGACTACTGAATGCCGTTGACTGGAAGCTGGTGCCATCAATGCTATAGGTATATGGGGCGGTTCCGCCCGTAGCAATACCGGCAATTTGTCCATCTCCCGCACCATTACAGGTAATGTCTACTGCCTCGAATTGAAGATTCAGCACGGCCGGCTCTGTGATAGTCTGCATAACGGTGGCTATGCAGCCACTGCCATCTTGTACAGTCACCGTATAAGTGCCTGCTGCCAGATTTGCGAAGCTATTGGTAGCGCTGAAATTAGTACCATCCATGGAATACATAAAGGTACCATCTCCACCTGTGGCAGTTACCGTAAAACTACCGTCCGAAAGTCCGTTGCAGCTGATATCAATGCTGGTACTTATCACGGGTACAATAGCCGCAGGTTCATTGATGGTAAAGGAGGCAGATTGTTGACAGTTGTTGGCGTCCTGAACCGTTAGTGTATAGCTTCCCGCAGCTAATGCTGTCAGATCAATCGTACTGCTGAAGTTTTGTGCGTCAAGGCTATAGGAGTAGGGCGTTGTGCCTCCGGTCACCATTTCGGTAGCCGTTCCATCAGAAAGCCCATTACAAGATACATCAGTAATACTTGAAATATTCAAAACTAATTCCGCGGGTTCAGCGATTGTGACTGGTTTGCTGGCTATACAGCCATTTGCGTCTCTCGCTATTACATCATAGGTACCAATATCAAGTCCGGTGAAGTCTTGTGTCTGATAGGTATTGCCTCCGTCAATCGAATATTCATAAGGAGCGGTGCCACCCGTGGCTGATCCAATGATCTGACCATCTTCCTGCCCGTTACAGGTCACATCTACAGCCGATGCTCCAACCTCCAGAATATCAGGCTCCGCAACGGTAACATTGAAGGTGTTTTCACAGCTGGTACCGGTTTCACGCACTGTAATGGTATAAGAACCCGAGCTTAGTTGATTGAAAGTATTACTGGCTGAAAAATTGGTGCCATCTATGCTATATTCAAAAGAAGTGCCGGTCGCTGTTGTAGGGGTGATTGTGACAGTCCCATCTGAATCACCATTGCATGATACTGCAGTCGCTACGATATCGGCCATAATCGGGTCCGGTTCGTTGACCGTAAAACCGGCTATGGTCACATCACAACCATTGGCGTCTCTCACGGTGATATTGGCTATAGTTACCGCACCAATACCCGTGACTATTCCATCTGAAGCCAGTGGAAAGTATTGCGTACCATCTGCGGTAGCCTCATAGGGCGCTGTGCCTCCTGTAGCCGTAATGGTGACTGTACCATCAGTGCCACCATTGCAGGTCACATCGGTAATATTGGTGATGGATGCTGCCAAAGGAGAAGGTTCATTGATGGTAAAAGGAAGCTGAATCAAACAGCCATTGCCATCAACAATTACGGCATCGTTGCCGGTTCTGCTACCTGCTACCGCATTGTAGGTGGCTGTAGTACCGTTAATTGTTTGAAAGTTGTTGGCTCCGAAAGTGGATACATCCAACCAGTAGTAAGGGGCTGTACCTCCCGATATACTCAGGCTGACAGAACCATCTCCTGCACCGTTACAACTGATATCAGTGGGGGTGAGGGTGGCAGTCAGGGCATCCGGTTCTGTCAGGGAGATTGGAATGCTGGCAGTACAGCCAGAGGCATCTTTTACCGTTATGTTATAGCTTCCGGCACTTAGGTTAGTAAAGTTGTAAGCCACGGAGCCTGAACCCACGAAGTTGATACCATCGATGGAATATTCATATGGGGCCGTACCTCCGGCAACATTAGCAATAATCACTGCACCAGTGCCTCCGTTGCATGCTATTGGTACGGATTCGCTGGCTGTGGCCGTAATACCCGAGGGTTCGGTAATGGTTACCGAAACAGTTCCTTGGCATTGCCCTGTACCACTATTGGTACCACTCACGTCTTTTACAGTCACTGTATAGACACCTGCGGCCAGACCTGTAAAACTCGGGTTGGATTGGAAATTGACTCCATCTATACTATACTGAACGGTAGGGAGATTAATACCTGTGCCTTTTTTAGGGTTAGACAAGGTAAAAGCTCCATCGGCATTACCGCAGCCAGAGGCATTGGCATCGATGGTTACATCTGCCGTAACGGGAGCTGCCTCAGGCACCGTAACAGAAGAAACCACAGTGCATCCATTGGCGTCTACCATTTCCACATCGTAATCTCCGGGGCTTAGGTTGGAGATACTGAAATCAAGAGCCGTTGTACCCAGAAGTCTTATTTTCAGCGGGGCTGTTCCTCCACTGGCAAGGTTGATGTTGATCCTCCCGTCAGTGCCTCCGATACATGAAGGGGGCAGTGCCTGGTAGGTTGCAGATATAGCGGCTGGTTCACTTATGCTTGTTGATACGGCCTCTGTACAGTTGTTGGCATCTATAAGAATGATGTTATAGTTGCCTGCTGCAAGGTTACTGAGTGTGGTTGAGCTGCTAAATGGGGTGCCAAAACTGTTGCCGCCATCCAGTGAGTAATTGTAAGGAGCAACTCCACCGATGGCAGTAATTGTAAAGGCACCATCACTACCCCCGTTGCAGGTCACATCCGTAGTTGAAAAAGTCCCTGTTATGGCGGTTGGTTCGCTGACCGTGGCAGTAGTAGTAGTGGTACACAGCGAGGCATCACGTATCGTAACAGTATAGTTGCCAGCGACCAGGCCTGTGAAAGTCCCAGCCCCGAAGGTCGTTCCATCAAGAGAGTACTCATATGGGCCTGTTCCACCTGAAGCCGTTACTGACAAAGATCCTGCATCACCGTTACATCGGGCGTCTGTGACTGTGACGACTGGCTGGATCAGGTCAGCCTCAAGCAAGGTAGTGCTGAGGGTGTTGGTACAGTTACCGGCATCCTTGATGGTAATGGTATAGGTTCCTGCCGTCAGGTTTGTAAAAGTATTGGAGGTTTGATAATTGGTGCCATCTAAAGAGTATTCGTATGGAGCTGTTCCTCCCGCAACATTAGAGATATCGATAATACCAGTGCTTCCTCCATTACAAAGAATGTCTGTTTGGGAGGCCGTGGCTGTAATGGCCACAGGATCCGTAATCGTAGTATTCAGCAAAATGGTGCAGGTACCACCTATGTTTTTTACGGTTACATCATAATTGCCGGCAGCCAGCCCTGTGAATGAGGCGGAACTTTGATAAGTAGTACCACCGTCAATGCTGTATTCAAAGGTTGTTGAACTGAAATGGCCTGATGCAGTTACAGTAAAAGCCCCATCATTGGCCCCACAGGTGGTGACATTGGAGTCGACATTAATCGATCCTAGAATAGGCAATGGTTCATAAACAGGGGTTGAAGCACTTTGACCAGTACAGTTATTGGCATCTCTGGCTATAATGAAATAGCTGCCAGCATCCAGATTTTCAAAAATGTTGGACACCTGGAAGTTTACCCCATCAATGGAGTACTCATAGGGTCCTCCTGCGCCACCGGTAGCTGATGCCGTGATGCTACCATCCTCAATATTGTTGCAAGACATGTTTTGTCTGGTAGGAATTGTTACTGTAATAGCGGAAGGCTCAGAAACGGTGAGGTTCGGAAAGGCCACCGTACAACCATTGGCATCTCTGATACTGCCCGCGGGGTTGTTCTGAGCGGGTACGTTATAGGATGTGTAGACATTACCCGAAACCTGAACTACCGGGTTACCTATGGCATCAAGGATAACATATGGAGCTGTACCGCCTGTGATACTTATTGAAAAAGATCCGTCAGAGGCTCCGTTACAACTAATATTAGTGACGGCATCAAGGGTGGCCGTCATCGCAGCGGGTTCGGTTACCGTAATGGTGGCCGTACCGGTACAGTTGTTACCATCCCTGATAGTGACAGTATATGAGCCTGCAGCCAAACCTGTTAATGTGCTGCTTGAGGAGAAGTTTGTGCCATCAGTAGAATATTCGTAAGTGCCATTACCGCCACTCGCTTGTACAGTGATGCTGCCACTATTATCTCCATTACAAGTGAGGGGTGTTTCCGTCAATGTAGCTGTCAGGGCATCCGGTTCAGTAAGCTGGTAGGTTTGAGTTACCTCGCAGCCTGTAGCATCTTCTATAAGAATAGTATAGTTGCCTGCCTCAAGGCCTGTAAAATCGCCACTTGCCTGGCCTTTGCTACCATCGAGGCTGTAGGAGTATGGAGCGGTTCCTCCTGAACCCGCCAGGGTTATTATTCCATCAGTACCCCCGTTACAGGTAGGAGAGGTTGGGTTTACTTGCACGGCCAAATCACCTGCTGCAACTGTAAAAATGTTTGATGATCCATTCTGGCTGTTACCAGCCAGAAATTGAATGATATAATCTCTTGGTATCTGATTAGTGAATGTGCCGGATACAGAACCGGTACTATTGATAGTGAGGTTCTGGCTTACAAAATCATTAGTACCATTTGAAACAGTAGGTACCAATGCCGCAGTAACGGCTGTACCTGTTGTACCTGTCAGTCCGCTAATGGTATAAGCGACTGTTCCATCATTGGCACCCGGACAGGATTCAGCGGTTGGAGTAATCGTGTAGGTAGCAACATGGGGTGTTTTGTTTTCATTTTTACCGAGTTCAGCGGTCGGGTTTGCCATCGCCATGTTGTAAATACACAACAGGAGAAATATGGCATAGAGTTTAATATGTAATCGTTTTTCCATGTCTAATTGGTTTTGTTGAGGTTAAAGGTGAAAGAGCCGGTAATGCCATCAACTCCATTGGCTGTGCCTCTGACAGAGCTCATCTGAAAGGTGAGGGTCAGGGCTGTTTCTGAGATGGAAGTAATGTTTACCTGCACATTGTCATCTCTCAGAAAAGCATCGAGGTTATCTGTTAACAGGGAAAAAGTGCCCTGAGCAGGCCATGGATTACCCCCATTGGTTGTGCTGTAGGTCTGGTTGGTAGTTACTACCAGAATAAAGCCGGTAAACTGATCGGTGACATCACTGCCATCATTCATTACAGATGACACAGCCCAGGTGGCTGTAAGCTCCTGTAGCCTGAGTTCTTCCGGTGAAAGACTATCGTCACCTCCACAGCTACTGGCTGTGAAAAGTAGAAAAGCCATCCACACCGGTATGGCTTTGAGTTTAATCTGGTTGTTCTTCATATAGATTCATGTTTGAAATGGTATCATATCAGGGCCGGCATCTATCGTGAAGACAAAGAGTGATTTGCGATGGGGCAGGGCGGATTCACGACACAAAAAGAGAAGGTTGCTCCGATGTGTTCCTGTAAATCTGGTAGCTGCCTTGATTACAATCAGTTTAGCCACACGAAAAAATGCCCAGCGTTATTTCGGGATGAATGTATTCAAGTCATGTGGCTGCTTTGGCCCGGACTTGAGGAGGGTAGATGCTGAAGGAATGAGCTTGTATTTTCAATTGATAAGCGTTTCTGGGCTCTGAGAGGTGATTTTAAAGAGAATGGATGATAGTTTTACTCATTTAGAAACACAACATGCTACTCTGTTAAATACGCTTGTTAGAGAAAAGCAGGCGTTCATCAAATCGTCAGGGGCTTTCGGCAGTTGCCGGTGAGAGCATATGACTTACCAATCTAATTTGAGATGTTTTAAAGGTTGACTCAGGCCCTGGTGGGATCAATTTTTTATTTCAACTCAATGCATCATGAAGAAATTAATTCTGCTTTTTTTCCTTTCATCCATCCCGTTTCAGGCCTCTGCTCAACTAGGGCTTAAGAAGTTGAAATCCAGGTCCCCGAAAGCCGGGGTTGAGTTTGATTTAGGCTCGCAGCGATTTGCTCCCGTAATGGAATTTCAAAGTTTGCTAAGCAACCTGAATCTGGACCCGCAAACCGGAGTGTTTACTACGGTAGGACTGCTGAATGCCTATTTCCTTCCCGCAGAAGATAAAGACGGTAACCTGGCCGATTATAACTCCAATGCCAACGATCCGGATCAGATGCTCATCAGGGCAGATATTATCAATATGAGCGGAGGCGCTGAAAAGGTAGCCTCTTTCCATTATATGGCACAGAAGGTTAACCGGGTGATTACCCCCATAGAGCTGAAGTCAGGGTATGGCAGCAAGAACCGGTTTGTTACCAAAACAGAGCTCAAAAGTCCCGGAGCTTATGAAATGAGGTTTTACCTGGCGGGACAACACTTCTATACCTATCCTTTTGAGGTGATCAAAACAGAATCGGATGACCCTTACAGCCCTGTGGAGGCCATGTACACCTTGGGGGGCAGTTGGGAAGATCTGGCACTGCTGCAGGTCAACTCCAATGATAAGGGACCCGGCCATCGGCTAAACTTTCAGCCCCTTTTGGCCTATCGGGGCTTTCATGTCCGTTCTGGCCGTGAAGATCTTCAACTGAATGGCGAAGCTCAACGCAAGGTAGTATTGAAGAGAAGAGAGAAGGCAATTGGCACCTTTCGTTTCGAGGAATCCAAAGGGGATGACATTTTTGGCGATAAGTATGTACCTGCTTTCGATGACTTTAGCCTCAGGGTGGGTAGAGAAGATGTCACCAGCGGCTTACTACCTTTTCAAAAAGTGCCCAGAGTGGAGACAGCCGGAGAGCGCGAAGTATTGATGGAAGATTTGACGGATGGCGATTACAGCATTGAACTTTCTGTAAAAGGCATGTCTGACCGACCGGATTTTACCAAAGTATATCATTTTTCAGTAAGCAATGGAAAGGTACGGCCACTAGCCCGGGCAGACCGCAGTCGGCATAACGACCCTTTGACACTTATTGAAACAGGACGGGATTTAGTAATCATTAGTAGCAAATAAAAAATCATGAACAAATCAGAAGATCGAAGAAGGTCATCATCCCTTATTTTACATGTGATCATGGTCATAGTGGTTTCCGGGCTTTTCCAGTCTAAGGTTCAGGCCCAGGAGAACTATAGCCGGTATGAAGGTATGTATGGAGGTTACGGAGCCAAAGTAGTACTGATGCTGGACAAGGAAATCCGCTTCTACATGATCGTAACGCAAGGCAAACAGCAGTTGCAAAACAAGTACTTTGAGTACAAGTCCATCATGTCATCCCGGGGCCCGATAGAGATTAAGGATTATAAATATGCTTATAGCCGTGGCCGCTATGAAGGTGAGTTTTTAATGAAGGATGGACGGGCTACCGCTGTAAATCATGAAGGTGATGAAAAGAAGAAGCTCACATCTCTGGCCGATCTGTTGAAGCATATGGAAGTAGATGCCCGGGAGCTACTGGAGTATATGACAACGGAACACGCCATGTCTGCCGAAAGGGTAAAAGAACTGGTGCTGGCCCCAAAGCTCACCGATTACCTGCATAAGGTCGACCTGGCAAAGTTCAATCTGATAAATATATTGCTGGCAGCGGATAAGCTTTAGTCCGGCTAAATCTGCATAGAGTTAAGCATCTCGGCCAGCCGCTCCTTTTTTCTGACCGATATCGGTAGGGCTACGTTTTCCTGCAGGTAGATAATTCCTCCGTCTGAGCGATCGAACTTCCGGATTTTATTCAGGTTTACGAGGTGCGAGCGATGTGCCCTGAAGAAACCGTTGGGACTGAGGTAATCCTCAAACTCTTTGAGGTGCTTGGAAACCATGATTTTACGCTGTTTGGTAAGATAAAACACGGTATAGCTTCCGTCTGCTTCACACCAGAGTATTTCATCGAGTTGAATAATGTGCATGGTTTCTGCTTCCCTAAGAATGATGCGCTTCTTATCTCTCGACATCTCGTTGAGGTTGTCCATCAAGACTGATAACTGCAGATTGATCTTGTCTTTCTCCATAGACTGTCTCACTTTTTCGATCGCCCGGTAAAGCTCATCCGAAATAAGGGGTTTGAGAATATAGTCCATGGCGCTGAACTTAAAGGCCTCTATGGCAAAGTGATCGTGTGCCGTAATAAAAATAACCCTGAAATCTCTGCGATCGAGCTTTTGAAGCAGGTCAAATCCGGTACCGTCACTCATTTGAATATCCAGAAAAACCAGGTCAGGTTCTGTCTCATTGACTAAGGTTACTCCACTGCTGACGCTTCTGGCTTCTCCTACCACCATTACATCTTCGCTATTCTGTAGCGTTGCCCTCAGTGTGTTGATAAATGGTTTTTCGTCATCAATAATTATCGCTCGAATCATAGTCTATTCTTTGATCAGTGGAATATTAAGCTGCACCTGTGTGCCGGTCACCTGGTTGTGCTGATCCATCAGGTCTTTGATCAACAGCTCACTCTTTTGTCTTAGCTTCTTCTGAATCAGCTTAAGGCGTTCAATGGTAATCTGCGTTGCCATTGACTCATGTTTGGTCTTTTTTGCCAGGGTAGAGGCCTGAACCCGCCCGATCCCATCATCTTTTACCGTAATCAGTAGCTGACGGTCGGTTTCCTTGATGATCAGGTCGATATGCCCCTGCTCTTCTTTGTGTAAAAAACCATGCTCAATGGCATTTTCAATAAAAGGCTGGGTGAGCATAGGTGGGACAAGTAGCTCATCAGTCGCCAGATCTTCGCTGAGTTCCAGTCTGAATTCGAAAGGCACCTCAAATCGTATCTGCTGCAGCTCAATGTAGTTTTTGAGAAATTCAAGCTCCTCTTCCAGACTTATCAGGTCCTGTCTGCTATAATTGAGAATCATGCGGGTCAGGCGCGAGAATTTACCCAGGTAGTCAGAGATCAGTTGTGGGTCTTCATTTGAATAGATGTATTGTTGAATGGCCCCCATGGCGTTAAAGAGAAAGTGGGGGTTGAGTTGGGTTCTTAGCAGCCTGTTCTGTACCTCTGTCAGCTGGCTTTGTGCTTTTGCCTTGTGTCTGCTGAAAACAAGGTAGGCACCAATGGCAAGTATCGCAATGGATGCAATGGCGATATAAAGCCGGGTTCGCTCTTGTTCCAGCAGTAGGCTGGTAATGGTTGCCTGAGTCTGTAGGTTTTCGATTTGCCGGTTTTTCTGCTCTGTATCAAACCTGAATTGCTGCTGAATGATCAGTCGCTCATTTGTCTTTTTATCCTGTACATCGGCAGCCTCTACATATGCCTTATAAGCCACCAGTGATTCCTGTGTATTTCCCAGGCTTTCAAAAATATCTGCTTTAAGTTTTAAAACATCCACTTTCAGATCTTCATTAATTGCTTTGCTTAGCATGGTATCAATGATCTTCAAGGCTTCTTTATGTTTACCGAGGCGGTGCGAAACAATGGCTCTTTGGTATTTAAGGCCACTCAAATCTCTTTCAGCTTTTAAAGCCGTGAAAATCTGTTCACCCAGGCGTGCTTCTTTGTCTGCCCGATTCAAATCACCCCGAGCGGCATAAGCCTCCGCCAAAATGTAGGTGGCCTTGCCAATGCCAAAGTCCATTCCAATTTGCTCAGATTTTGACTTCATATTTTCGGCATGAACTATAGCTGAATCATAGACTTGTTGTTTGAGGTAGGAGAGTGAGAGATTGAGCAGAGGAGGCAACTCCAGGGATACTACTTTTTCGGCCCTGGCAATGTCTATTGCCTGTTGGTAGTAAGTTCTGGCCTGGTCATGCATTTCCCTCTCCATTAGTACCATTCCTATATTACTATAGGCTTTGCTGAGCGAGTTAATGTCGCTGGAACCATCGAGCAGGTCAATGGTCTTTTGGTATTGACTCAGGGAAAGTTCATAAGAACCCTCGAACATGTAAATATGGCCCAGGCCAGAGTAGCTTATGGCCAGGTTGGTGGTGTCAGCCACCTCAATCAACACTGCCTCCGCCTGTTCAAAGTAATAGATAGCCGAATCGTATTGCTCTAACTGGTCAAAGGCAGAAGCTTTTGCATTAAAGGCAAGTCCCAGGTACTGAGATTCATTGATCTCCCGGGCTAGCCCGAGTAATTTATTGCCGTAATGTACTGCACTGTCGGTGTTTCTAAAATGAGTCGAAAGTCGTTCTTGATTCAACTGAAATTGTCTGATCAGCTCATCTGATGCCAATTCCGGTTCTGCCTGATCCTGTTCTTGGCCGCAAGAAAACAGTAAGAGAAGTAAGAAGAAGCTCCCGAATAGCTTAGCAGACATACGACAATTTTGTAGAAGCTATAAAAGAAAGCTAAAAGCACCAATTTTATCAGGGTTCTGTAGCGAACGATTGATTTCAATTGACGAACGTTGCCGAAAAGGAAAGGAGTGTACTTGAGAACCTCTTGCAAATGGTATCGCTCAATTGTAAGTAGTTCAGCTACATGGCTTAGTATATAAAGAGTTTTATACTAAGTAATACAACTATCGCCACAGATATCACTTCTGATTTAATATATGGTTACTCATTATTCAGGACTTCTTGATCAATCATAGATCCATGAGTCTGTCGTATGAAATGTACCTTACCGGTAACACTACAAGTTGCCTGAATCAGGTGTTAAGCCAGCAACTCACTCGGCAACTTCCCAAACCTTGCTTTAAAGAGTTTTGAGAAGTATTTGGCGCTTTGTAGTCCCACGGCCTGGGCAGCTTCCTGCACAGTTCTGAAGTCTTGTCTCTCCAGACCTTGACGCGCTATTTGCAGCCGCAACTCTTGTAAATACTGAGTGCTTGTCAATCCCGTGATCTGCTTGATTTTACGCTGAAACTGGCGGGTGCTTAGCGCCAATTCCTCCGCCAGACTATCTACAGAGAAATCATGGTCACCAATTCTGGAGGAAGCTGAGGCTTCTACCTTTTTCATCCAGTTGATATCAATGACCGAGCTAAGCGTATCTTCTATTTCAGGAGTAATGGAACCGGCTTCATCCGTACCATTACCCGCTCTGCCTAGTTTGTTGTTAATGATGTTCTTTACCCTGACCAATAATTCTTCACTTACAAAAGGTTTGGTCAGGTAATCGTCCACACCAATGGTGAGTGCCTTCAATTTATCGTCCTGTTCGGCACGTGCCGTCAACATGATCACCGGTATGGCTGCCTGCTTTTCAGAAGCCCTCAAATTTTCCAGGAAAGTGAAACCGTCCATCTCGGGCATCATCACATCAGAAATGATCAGGTCTGGCCGGAGCTTGTTCAGCACTTCAAGCGCATGTGCTCCATTATTTGCTTCAGTAATGTGATAGTGATCATGCAAAAGCCCCTTGATATAGCTGCGCATGTCGGTATTGTCTTCTACCAAAAGCACTTTGGGCATGTCTGTTTGGGCTTCTGGCGATGCAGCATCCCGGTTATCCTTGAAATCAAAATCATCTTCATCCAGGTCCAGCGCCTCAGTAGCCATCACGGTCAGTGGCAGGTTTAGGGTGAATACTGTGCCTTTTCCAGACTCACTTTCCACAGAAATTTCACCTTTCATGGCCGTTGTCAGCTCCTTGGCCAGTGCCAGTCCAATGCCCGTACCGCCTTGAATTTCTTCAGGGCTATTCGTAGGGCTTTGGTAGAAGCGGTCAAAGATGTTGGGGAGGTGTTCCGCCTCAATGCCCTTACCGGTATCTCGGACGGTTATAGTCAATTGATCCTCTATGACTGCGGTTACTGTTACTTCATGATCTCGCTCTGTGAATTTCAGTGCATTGGATATGAGGTTGTTGATCACCTTCTCCACCTTTTTAATATCCAGGGCCACGACTACAGCTGCATCTATATCAGTTTCCAACTGGTAACGGATGCCTTTTGTCTCAGCATAGGACTCAAAGCTGGCGGTGGTACGTTTCAAAAACTGAAGCAGATTGATGGGGGAGTTGGTGATTTCCAATTTGCTCGTCTCCAGTTTCGAAAGCATCAGCACCTCTTCAGTCAGGTTCTGTAAATGCCTGCTGTTACGGTACATCCTGGAAAGCACGGCCGTTTTTGGGTCATCCTTGTTCTCAGACTTCAACAAGTCCCTTAAGGGGCCTATGATCAGGGTTAGAGGGGTGCGAAATTCATGCGAGATATTGGCGAAAAACTGCGACTTGGCCACGTCAAGCTTCTTAAGTTCGGTTGCCTGGCGCTGTAAGGCTTCCGACTTATCCTGTAGTTCCGAGGTCTTTTCGGCTACCTCGGTTTTCAGCCGCTTTTTTCCTTTGTTGATAAAATAAATTCTTATAGAGAATATTACAATCAAGCCAATGGACAGGTATACGTAGTTCTTCATTCTGTACCAGGGAGTCCAGAAAAAAGGCGTCATGCTATTCACCTGGTAAGTGGTCTCTTCCGAATACTGTCCATCCGGTTGAAGTAACTTGAGGTGAAGTGTATATTCTCCAAATACCATTCCTCTCAGGGTCAAAGTATCCGAATGGTGTTCTACCCAGGCAGGCTGTACCCGGTCTATCTTATAAGCAAAAGACCTGGGAGCTTGCCCGGCCTGATTCATCTTTCCAAAGATGATGCTCCAGTCCATGTCTCCCGGGGTCAACTGAATTTTGCTGGTTTCTCCGAGGGCAGGCATCAGGTCAATGTGTACCATGCCTTTGAGCATCCTTCTTTCGGAAGAAAGCCCTGTTATTTCAAATTCAGGAGCGTTCAAATCAATCTCACTGACCTGTCCATTCAAAGGCGAAACCCAAACCCACATGATAAGGAAGGACAAAGCTTTTAAAACCAGGATTAGACGCACTCTTCGATTTCCTGATTTTGGGGCAGGAGCTGGTGGTTTTTTCATAAGTAGATGCTGACCCACGAATTTGTTAGTGTTTCTTAATACAAGAATCTATCTCCTTAATTTATAATGATAGGACATTGTTTAAGAATAAAACGCAATTTTTAATGCGTGATACGGACCGATTTAGCAATTGGTCAATTAGTACCCCATAATGTCGCGATTTTACCCCATCCTTGAACAAGGATTTTATCCTGTGAAAAGTAGAATGTGATATCTTGGATATCAAGATAATTAAGATGTCGATTAGTATTGACCAATGGTGCAAAGTTAGAAAATCAATTATTTCTCCAGTTCATATGCATGTATTTCTCAGACGATCTCAAAAATATTTCCTGACACTCTTTTTTATTTTAATCTCAACAGCTTCTTATGCCTTTCAACTCGGCTATTTCTATCCGGAAAGGAAAGCGGAAGTGCTGCAAAAGGGAGACTCTGTTCTGGAATTAAGAGAAAGGCAGCGCCCCGCTTTTCTTAATCTCAAGGACTATCCTAAGATGCCAATAGGCAGATTGATGGCTGAATTTCATCTGCATAATGCTGGAAAATACATCGATAAAAACCTGTTTGATTCGGCCTTCTATCATGCTGAAAAGGCTGTGGGGCTTTCTGAAACGATGGATGATGAAGAACTGAAGCTTGTGGCGCTGGTTACAGCAGGTAAGTTAATGTATCAAAAAAAGGAGCATGGTGCTGCTCTTGTCTACTATAACCTTGCAGAGGACTTAAAGGCTCCTAAGCATCAGCAAATTTACCGACAATTTAACCTCAAAAACGTCTTGAAAAAATCTCAAAAGCAGAAGGACGCATACGTGATTGAACAATACCATAAAATGTTGGCGCTGGCGGAGGGTATGGAAACCGAAGCCCTGCGCCTTTGGTATGTGTACATTGCACAAGGGCTTGCGAGCACTCACCGTGGGCGGAACGAGCTTGGTTTGGCCAGTAACTGGTTTCAGAAAGCAGCAAATGCTGCGGAAAAGTTGCCTCCTGATAGTTACGAAGTGAAAACCCGACTTGGGATGGTTCAATCTGGATTTCTTTTTAGAGTAAAGCGCTTTGAAGAGGCCTTAAATGTACTTATTAAGCTTGATGATGTTTTTAAGCAAGGTGATGTCGTTAAGGACAGGGCAATCTACTGGAGAAGGTGGTATAATCTACTTCGTTACGCTCCTGACAGCTTTTTAAAGACCAATGCTGAGCGTTTACTGTACAGTCCAGAAATAATTGAGGGCTTTTTCCGAGATGAATCCATAGCAATGACCACCAATCATCGCATCAACGGCCTGCAAGCTATAATCAACCGGCATAGCCGTAAAGAAAACTGGAAGTATGTCAGTGAAATATACGCTGAACTAAGGGAGTTGGAGGGTAAAAAACAATTGGATGAATTAAAAGACGGATTTAATAAAAGAAATGAATTGCTGCAGGCATCTGCTGATGCCCAGGAAGCCTTACGTCTGGAACAATTACAAAAAGCCAAGGCGGATCAACGCCTCTTTTTAGCTGGAATTCTTCTGGTATTGACCATTGGATTCTTTATTTATCGCACTTCGATTCTTCGCAAGCGTCAGAACAATGCCCTGAATGAGAAAAACCAACTAATTCTGCAGCAAAAGCAGGATTTAGAGCAAATCAATGAGCTGAAGAGTAAGTTCTTTACGAATATTTCTCATGAGCTAAGAACTCCTTTGACGCTTGCTCAGGGAAACATCAAGAATGCCTTGAAGGGCAAATATGGCCCACTTAATGATCGGCAGTCCAAATCCTTGACTATCGCCAATGCGAACTCCAACCGGATTTTAGGCCTGGTGCAAGACATGCTTGACCTTTCTAAAATTGAAAGTGGAAAAGAAAAGATCAATGCCAGAGCGGTGGAGCTTGAAAATGAATGTCATGCCGTACTAAACCTCTTTGATGTACAACTTGAAGAAAAGGGCCTGGCGGTGGAAGTGAATACTGAAACACCATTAGAGGCCATCTACCTTGATCCTTTGAAAGTAGAGACCATTTTATTTAACCTCTTTAGCAATGCAATTAAACACAGCTATAAGGAGTCAACACTGACCGTCAGGTTATGGGAAGAGGAAAATCAGCAAAAGGTATCCATTAGCAATCAGGGCGATGGTATTCCTGAGCAAGACTTGCCTTATGTTTTTGATCGTTTCTTTCAGGCTGGTTCTACTAAAAGTGGAGAGGGCAGTGGGGTTGGCCTCTCTTTGACCAAAGAGTTGGTCGAACTGCATCAGGGAGAGATCTCAGTGAAGAGCTCACTGAATGAATTGACCCATTTTACCCTTTCCTTTTTAAAGGGCACCGACCATTATACGGAAGACCAGGTTTTGAAGGAGCTGGATGAGAATGTTGATTCTGTCTCCACTCAGTCTGGTGCCAAAGTGCTGGTGGTAGAAGACAATGCCGATATGAGGCATTATCTGTATGAATTGCTATCAGAACAATTCAAGGTCTCTTTGGCCGAAAATGGTCAGGATGCACTCAATCGTATTGAGTCAATACAGCCGGATTTGGTGATCACTGATTATATGATGCCGGAAATGAATGGGGTGAAGTTTTTCCGTGGCATGCGCCAGTTAGAAGGCTTGGCTGATGTGCCTGTGGTTTTCCTTACGGCCAGGGCCATAGAAAGGGATAGAGAATCGCTGTTGAAGGAAGGTGTGGACGATTACATCCTCAAGCCCTTTTCAGATGCCGACCTTTTTAGAAGAATAGGTCAGTTACTTTCGCTTAAAGGAGAACGCAAGAGGCATAGAAATACAAGTACAGGACGAGTAGAAGAATTAGAAAGTAAATTCCTTAACCAGTTACGGGCTACGGTATTTGCTTCCATAGAAGACAATATGCTCAGCCCAACGGTGCTGGCCGAGGTGCTTTCAGTAAGTGAACGAACACTATACAGGAAGGTCAAGGCAAGTACCGGCTTTTCCCCTCAGGCCTACATCAAAGAGATTCGTTTACAGGAAGCACAAAGGCTCATTGAAGATGGTGTATATGAGTCCATTTCCGATGTGGCTTATGCGGTGGGTTTTGAGCACCTGAGTCACTTTTCTGCCAGCTACAAGGAACGCTTTGGTGTAGTGGCTTCTGCCCATACCAAACAAGCCGAAGCCTAAGCCGCTGCTGGTCTCGAACGCCAGGTACCAAGCTTCAAGCATTGAGCTTCAAGTTCCAATCCCCCATACTACCCTCGGTCCCTAAAGAGATGACTTTCCAAGTACCAAATGCCCATATACCCTCGGTCCCTTAAGGGATGACTTTCCAAGTACCAAATCCCAAAAACGAAGCACCAAGCCCTAAAACCGCCATTGGCAGGCAAAAGAAAGCACATGGCAGGCTGGTATAACTCAGTTGACAAATTCCTAAACAACTTTGTCCCGAGCCGTAAAAACGGCTTCATGGTCACACAAGTTATCCAGGTCAAATTGATCCAAAAGAGGGGTTTTAGATTGTTTTGAGCATTTGTACCCCTAAATGTCCTGATTGTGCACCATGCCAAAACTTAAAAAGCTGCTGGCTCAAATTAAATTGACCTAACCAAAATGTGTGTATTATGGACCTGAGGAATTTATCTGTTTACCAATCGCTTCGGCCTTTCTCTTCTTTACTTATCGGAGCCCTTGTGCTGCTATCATTAGCCGGTTTTACAACAAAACCTGATGGCAATGGAATTGATCTTGGTGAAAATAATTTTAACGGAATTGTTCGAAGCGGGCCAAAAATCACCAATGTTACCAGTTCAACGAGTAATGGTTCAATCCGAAAAAACTCTTCAGTAAGCATCCAGGTTACTTTTGACCAAACGGTAACCGTGACAGGTACTCCACAGCTGGAGTTGGAAACTGGAAGCACAGATCAGAAAGCCGATTATGCGAGTGGTAGTGGTAGTGATGAGTTGACCTTCACTTATACTGTTCAGGAGGGTGACGAGAGCCCTGATTTGGATTATAAATCCGTTGGTTCCTTGACTTTGAATGATGGGACGATTGAAGGAGGAGGTCAGGATGCGGATTTGACTCTGCCAAGCCCGGGAGCCTCAGGTTCGTTGGGGGCAAATAAAGCGTTGGTAATTGATGGAATAGTACCAACTATTGTGAGCATTACCTCCAATACGGCTAATGGTACTTATGGTATTGGCGATGCTATCAGTATCATCTTAAATTTTAGTGAGGCTGTTGATTACGGTAATAGTGTAGGTAATACTTTAATCCTAGAGACTGGAGGATTCGATTTTTATCTTAATCGACCTGACAGCGGTGACGGAACCGATCAGTGGACCTACGTTTATACAGTGAGGGCAGGAGATGCATCTTCAGATCTAAGTATCAGCACTGGCACTATTTTTATAGACGGAAAAGATGCAGCTAATAATTTTATTGGATTTACTGCTC
>JAAWWF010000018.1 GCA_021404565.1 Roseivirga sp.
CTTTGTGTTTTGTTTTTTCTTATAGTTGTCTCGTCCAGCCACTCTGTGTGTGTGTCTTTATGTAGGCCGCGCGACCTGCATAGGTCCTACTCTCTTTATTAGTTGGTATGGTTATGTTTTTATTAGTGAATGGGTTATTGGTTATTGGTTATTGGTTATTGGTTATTGGTTATTGGTGAACGGAACTGAAGAATCAGGTTGCGAATTTTTGATAATAGTCTCAAGTAATCATAGATAGACTCGCAATAGAAAGCTTGCACCAATACAAGAGCTTCCACCATAACACGAGAGATAGACTTCGGTTACCGCTCGGCCACTATTAACGAATAACCATTAACTCGCCTGCTAATAGCGCAAATGCTCGAGATCAGATAATGTATCCGAACAAATCCGGTCTTTCATTCAGGTACTCCGCTGCAAAATTCTTCTCCTCCATCCTTCTTCTCAGGGGTTCAGCATCTTCCTTTCTCTGGTGCTCAATACCAATAAGTGCCGGCCCTTTTTCGCGTGATGTTTTCTTGGTGTATTCAAAGTGAACAATGTCATCGTCCGGGCCCAGTACTTCAACCAGAAATTCTTTCAATGCACCGGCTCTTTGGGGAAAACGGACTATGAAATAGTGCTTCAGTCCCTCATACAAAAGTGCCCGCTCCCTGATCTCCTCAGTACGGGAAATATCGTTGTTGCTACCGGACAAAACACAGACCACATTCTTGCCCTTGATCTCTTCTTTGAACTGCTCCAAAGCCGCCAGACTCAGGGCCCCGGCAGGCTCCACCACAATGGCATCCCGATTGTACAATGACAACATAGTAGAACAAATCAAACCTTCAGGAACTGTGACAACCTGATCAAGATTTTGCTGACAAATCTGAAAAGTCTTGTTTCCTACACTCTGCACAGCTGCTCCATCTACAAACTTATCGATCTTCTGAAGGATGACATTTTCTCCGGCTTCCAGCGATTTTTGCATGGCCGGTGCACCCGCAGGTTCTACACCAATGATCTTTGTATTGGGAGAAAGGGTTTTGAAGACACTGGAAACTCCTGATGACAATCCACCACCGCCAATAGGCATAAAAAGGTAGTCAATCTGAGATTTAGACGCGTCTAAAATTTCCAGACCCACAGTAGCCTGACCCTCTATAACCTCCTTATCATCAAATGGATGAATAAACTTACTTCTTTCTTTAGTAGAATATTCAATCGCCAAATGATAGGCATCATCGAAAGTATCGCCCAATAGCACTACATCCACAAATTCCTTCCCAAAAAAGCGAACCTGCTCTACTTTTTGCTTGGGTGTAGGGGCCGGCATAAAGATGGTGGCCTTCACTTTCAGCAGCTGACAAGAATAGGCCACACCCTGGGCATGGTTCCCTGCGCTTGCGCAGACCACACCTCTCTCCTGCTCAGCTTCCGTCAGTCCGCTGATTTTGTTGAAGGCACCACGAATTTTATACGACCGTACAATCTGCAAATCTTCACGCTTAAAGAGAATATTAGCTTTGTACTTTTCCGAGAAATTCAGATTCGGCATCAGGGGCGTTTCGATCACAACTTTTCCCAGTCGTAGCCTGGCTTTCCTGATGTCTTCCAGTGCCGGTATATAAGTGGTTTTGGTTTGCATTTATCCTGTTTATCTACGCTACGGATTCTAAAAAAGAAGAACGAGAGGCTGCGACATTCTGCGCACCTCCCGTCCTTCGGACACCCTCCTGAGGGAGGGACTTACCATTCTTCTTGAGTTTCAAAATCCTCCCCTTTGAGGGGAGCCTGCCTTCGTCAGACAGGGTGCCCGCAGGGCGAAGGGGTCCTACACCAGCGCTTCTTCTGCTTTCTCTACTGCAGGAGCATTCTCAGGACGCAAGCTTCTTACGGCCTTTCCTGCTCTCCACATTTCTGAGTTATGCAGCTCATCCAATTCTACCTGAAGCTTCTCTCTGTAGTCAGACTGAGAGTTGGAATTGATAGAGTTCTCTGCTTCGATACCGTCTGTTACTGACTTGTAAAGCTGCTCGAATACAGGCTTGGTTGCTGCATGGAATTTGTCTTTCCAATCAAGTGCTCCACGCTGTGCCGTAGTAGAGCA
Source organism: Roseivirga sp. (assembly GCA_021404565.1). Classification (GTDB taxonomy): domain Bacteria; phylum Bacteroidota; class Bacteroidia; order Cytophagales; family Cyclobacteriaceae; genus Roseivirga. The sequence goes on from JAAWWF010000018.1 coordinate 2,093, forward strand.
GTTGGCATACATCCAGTCCATGCCATTATCCGCGATCAACGGATAAAGTGACTGAGTCGCTTCTTCTACCGTTTCGTTAAAGGCTTCTGACGGTGAATGTCCATTGGCTCTCAACACTTCGTACTGAGCCTGGAAAAGTCCCTGGATAGCACCCATAAGTGTTCCGCGCTCTCCCGTGAGGTCAGAGGTCACTTCTTTGTAGAAAGTGGTTTCAAACAAGTATCCTGATCCTACACCAATGCCCAGGGCGATGATACGGTCTCTGCAGGTACCAGTCGCATCCTGGTGGATAGCGAAGGAAGAATTCAATCCCTTACCTGCCACGAAAAGGCTTCTCAATGAAGTACCTGATCCCTTTGGAGCTACCAGGGCTACATCTACATCGGCCGGAGGTATAATGCCTGTCTTATCAGCATAAGCTACCCCGAAGCCATGAGAGAAATACAACATTTTACCCGGTGTAAGGTGTTTCTTTACGGTAGGCCACAGCTGAATCTGTGCAGCATCAGAAAGCAGGTAGCAAATAATGGTACCTCTTTCGAGCGCTTCCTCAATAGGAAAAAGGGTTACTCCCGGTTCCCAGCCATCGGCTATCGCTTTGTCCCAGGTCTTTGATTCCTTTCTCTGACCCACAATGACGTTAATGCCATTATCCTTTAAGTTAAGCGACTGACCCGGGCCTTGTACGCCATAGCCAATTACTGCAATTGTCTCGTTTGAAAGCACGTTTTGTGCTTTTGCTAATGGAAATTCATCTCGGGTAACTACATTTTCTTCTACCCCTCCGAAATTAATTAGTGCCATTGTTCTTCTTTTAAAAGTTGGTTATTCGTTTTCTTAAATCTTCTGATTCTTCCATCGGTTTGATCACCGATATTCTGCCGGATCTGACAAATTCTATCACCCCATAGGGTCTTAGAAAATCGAGCAGTTCCTGGGTTTCGGCCTTATGGCCGGTTTTTTCTATAATCATAAATTCCTGCTCCATGGATAGGATGCGGGCGTTATTATCTCTGATCAGCTTCTCTACCAGATTGCCATCGGCCACCGATTTGGTGGAAACCTTGTATAAAGCGATCTCCTGAAAGACAGTCTCTTCATCTACATGATAGACTGCTTTGAGTACCTCTACCTGCTTTTCAATTTGAAGCACCAGCTTCTGTACCTGCTCTTCGGTGGTTTTTACCACGATGGTGAAGCGATAGATACCGGGTGACTCTGACTCGGAGGTGTTGAGGCTCTCAATGTTCAGATGCCTTCTGGTAAACATGGAGGTAATGCGGTTAAGCAAACCAATGCTGTTTTCCGTAAAGGCGGATATGGTGAATACCTTTTGTTCCATGCTATGATAGTCTTATATCGGATACTGAAGCACCTGAGGGTACCATAGGAAATACATTATCTTCTTTGCCTACATGCACCTCTAACAAGTAGCTGCCATCATGTTTCATCATGGTTTCAATGGCTTCCGGTAATGCCGACCTTTCTGAAATAGACTGCCCTTTAATACCATAACCTTGGGCGATCTCAACAAAATCAGGGTTTTCAAGCTCTGTACTGGAGTATCGCTTATCGAAGAAAAGCTGCTGCCACTGACGTACCATTCCCAGAAATGAGTTGTTAAGAATGACAATCTTCACGGCCGCTTTGGTCTGGAATATTGTACCTAACTCCTGAATAGTCATTTGAAAACCACCATCGCCAATTACTGCAATCACATCCCTTTCCGGGGCTCCAAGCTTGGCTCCCAGCGCTGCCGGAAGACAGAAACCCATGGTTCCCAGTCCGCCAGAGGTGATATTGCTCTTGCTTTGGTTGAACTGCGTATAGCGACAAGCCATCATTTGGTGTTGCCCCACATCAGTTACCAGTATCGCATCTCCTTTCGTGGTTTTATTGATCTCTTCGATCACTTCTCCCATCTTCATGTCACCTGTTGCAGGTTTAATTTCATCCTGAATGACGGTTTCCTGCTCTAGAGCATCGTGCTTTCTGAAGAGCTCCAGCCATTTGGCATGACTATTCATTCGTACCTGATTGGTGAGTTCAGTCAACGACTCCTTACAATCGCCCAAAACAGGTACATCTACTTTTACATTCTTGTTAATTTCTGCCGGATCAATATCCAGGTGAATCACCCTGGCTTGTTTGGCATAGGATGCCAAATTTCCGGTTACGCGATCGTCAAAGCGCATACCAATGGCTATCAGTACATCACATTCGTTTGTGAGCTTATTAGGCCCATAATTGCCATGCATCCCGAGCATTCCCACATTCAGTGGATGGTCCGTTGGTAGTGCTGATAGACCCAAAAGCGTCCAGGCCGAAGGAATACCGGTCTTTTCTACAAAGGCTTTGAATTCCTTTTCAGCTTTGCCCAGAATCACTCCCTGACCAAAGAGAACAAAGGGCCTCTGTGCCTCATTGATAAGGTCAGCGGCTTTTTTCACCTGATTCGGATCCAGTTTTGGTACTGGTTTGTAGCTTCTGATTTCCTGACACTTTTTGTACAGAAAGTCTAAGTCGCCAAACTGGGCATCTTTCGTAATGTCAATCAAGACCGGTCCGGGACGACCCGAACGGGCGATATAGAAGGCTCTGGCCAGGGCTGCAGGGAGTTCCTCTGCCCTGGTTACCTGAAAATTCCACTTTGTTACCGGCATGGAGATACTGATGATATCCGTCTCCTGAAAAGCATCTGAGCCCAGCAGGTGTGATCCTACCTGACCTGTGATACAGACCAAAGGGGTGGAATCAATCATGGCATCTGCGATACCGGTGATCAGGTTGGTAGCGCCAGGGCCGGAAGTAGCCATTACCACTCCCACTCTACCTGTGGCCCGCGCATAGCCTTGTGCTGCATGAATACAGCCTTGCTCATGTCGGTTTAAGACATGATGTATTTTATCCTGATAATGATAAAGGGCATCATACACAGGCATAATCGCACCACCAGGGTAGCCGAATATAAATTCCGTCTGTTCTTCCACAAGGACGCGCAAAACGGCATCTGCTCCGGTAGTTTTAACTGTTTCTTTAACTGGTTTCGTCAATACTGCTTCCATAGGTATTGTCTTTAGAGGTCGGTAACACAGCCTTGAGAGGCCGGACCAACAGTTTTAGCATATTTATACAGCGCTCCACGGCTCACCTTCAATGCAGGTGCCTGCCATGCAGCTTTTCTCGTGGCCAATTCCTCAGCAGGAATGTCCAGCGTAATTTTGTTTTCAATCGCATCGATGGTAATCTGATCGCCATCCTCGATAAGGGCTATCGCCCCCCCCACCTGCGCTTCAGGAGTAACATGGCCTACCACGAAGCCGTGGCTGCCTCCGGAGAATCTACCGTCTGTGATCATGGCTACCGACTTACCCAGTCCAGCGCCCATAATGGCCGAAGTAGGTTTGAGCATTTCAGGCATTCCAGGAGCTCCTTTCGGTCCTTCAAAGCGAATGACGACTACATGTCCTGGTTTTACCTTACCATTTCCAATGCCTTCGATAGCCGAAAATTCATCATCAAATACCACGGCCGTACCCACAAACTTCTCCCCTTCTTTACCTGTTATTTTAGCCACAGATCCTTCTTCAGCGAGATTGCCAAAGAGCATTTGCAAATGGCCCGTTTCCTTTATTGGTTCATTAAGATCACGAATGATGTTTTGCTCATTTTTCAGATCGGGAACTTTCGCCAGGTTCTCAGCCTGGGTATATCCTGTCACCGTCATACAGCTTCCGTCAAGCATGCCCTTCTGAAGCATAAATTTCATTACCGCAGGAATACCACCAGCCTCATGCAAATCTTCCATCAGGTACTTACCACTGGGCTTTAAATCGGCCAGAAAAGGTGTTTCATCAGTGATTCTCTGGAAATCGGCCAGAGTCAAATCTATATCCACACTGTGCGCAATCGCTATCAGGTGCATCACGGCATTGGTCGAACCGCCCAGTACAGTAATCACACGAATGGCATTTTCAAAAGAGGCCTTCGTGAGGATATCACGGGGTTTTAAATCGAGCTCGAGCAGTTTCTTAATAGCCGCCCCTACTTCGGCACATTCTGTTTCCTTTTCGGGACTGATGGCCGGATTGGACGAACTATAAGGCAAAGACATCCCCAGTGCTTCAATGGCTGAGGACATAGTGTTTGCGGTATACATACCGCCACAGGCGCCTGCGCCAGGGCATGAGTTCTTGATGATTCCCTTGTAATCTTCATCCGAAATAGTTCCTGCAAACTTCTCTCCCAGGGCCTCAAAGGAAGACACAATATTGAGCTTCTTATCTTTGTAGCAACCGGAGGCTATTGTGCCACCATACAACATCAGAGACGGACGATTGAGTCTACCCATCGCCATCAGAGCTCCCGGCATGTTCTTATCACAGCCCACTACCGTTACCAGTCCATCATAATAATGAGCTCCGGCAACAGCCTCAATGGAGTCAGCGATGATCTCTCTGGACACCAGAGAATAACGCATACCTTCGGTACCATTAGAGATGCCATCACTCACCCCTATGGTGTGATAGATCAGGCCTACCAGGTTTTCTTTCCAGACGCTGGCTTTGGCCTTTTCAGCGAGGCCATTCAGGTGCATGTTGCAGGTGTTGCCTTCATAACCGGTGCTTACCACACCGACTTGAGCCTTGCTCATGTCCTCTTCTGTTAAGCCTACCCCATAGAGCATGGCCTGCGAAGCAGGTTGCGTTTCGTCCTGGGTGAGTCGCTTACTGTATTTATTTAATTCTGTTTCAAGCACTTGTAAGTGGTTTTCTTGATGGTTGTCTAACTAGTTTTTGATAGGCCTGAGCCACCTGATAGCCAATAGTATCTTCCCACGCCAGTTTGAAGGGGTTACCATCCAGCCAGCCGATACCGGCTACTTCTGCGGCAGTTCCTGTAAAGAAAGCCCCATCGGCTCCTTTCACTTTTTCGGGAGGGAAATAGGCCACGTGCACTTCATAGCCCAGTTCCTTGGCTATATCCATTACTGTACTTCTGGTGATGCCTGGCAGGATATTTCCCAGTGGTGGTGTATATAAAACGCCATCTTGTTCGTAGAAAAAATTAGCACCACTACCCTCAGCCACGCTGCCATTTTCATCCAGCAGCAAGGCTTCATCAAAGCCCTTGCCCTTAGCTTCTGTGGTAGCCAGAATGGAATTGGTGTAGTGCCCTGTAACCTTGGCTTCTACCGGTACCGCCCTTGGATTAGGTCGTTCGTAGGAGGAAACCATTACATTCAGAAGGGTATCCCCCAGGTATTTGCCCCACTCCCATGCACAGAGAAAGAGATGAACCTCTTCTACTTTGTACAGGGTCATGTTGTCTCCTAAAAAGATCAGAGGACGGATATAGGCATCGGTGAGATTGTTTTTATCCAGTAACTCATAGGTCAGTTCAGTCAACTGCTCCACAGTATAGTGACAGCGGATATGCATTTTCTTCGCAGAGTCGAGCAGTCGTTCATAATGCTCTTCAGCTTTGAATACAGCTGCCTCACCGGCTACATCGTAAGCACGAATGCCCTCAAAAACGCCACTTCCATAGTGCATGGATTGGTTGTATAGGCTGACCTTCGCATCACCGGCTTTGAGCCACTGACCGTCCAGGTAAATTGATGTGTTTTCTGAATAATACATTTTCTATGATTTAAACTTATCGTGATTCTTTCGTCTCTTACTATTCATTTTCGGTGCTTTTACAGTTTTCATTTTTGCCTTTTTATTTTACAACTAATTGATAATCAAATTTTTAAACATTCATCACTTACAGTTTTCAGTCGGCTTTGCAATCGTTTACAATTTGCATTCACCATGGCTTTAGCGAAGGTGAGGGCCTCTCTGCTCCTCGAGTATCCTGCCTATTGGCAGGCAAGCCCCCAGGCACCTCCCGTCATTCGGACACCCTCCTCAAGGAGGGATGCCTTCGCTCAGGGCCACAAAAAAAGCCCTGCTCACTTTGGGTGAGCAGGGCTTTCGTTTTCATCAACAACAGCGTCTTACTCACCCCGTTCGGGTGGTAATAATGACTACTGTAATAATGACTGTATTCTGTTTCATTCTTTTCTTGTTCTCAAAGCGTCCATCACTCCTTTGTCAGGTGGACATTTCCGGCCCCCTCAGTCCTGCGGACAGCTCCCCTGAGGGGGAGCACGACCCACGCTCGAGGCCAAAAAAAAGCCTTCTCGTTTCCGGGAAGGCTTTTTTCAATATCGTTTTGACTATACCGTTCCCGCCTTCATGGATCGACCACGATGGTAATGACTTGGGTAACAATAATAGTGCTCTTGTTCATAACTGCTTCAAAGCAAAGAATAATTTTTGATTCAAAAAAATATCAAGGCTGAAAAAATGTATTTTTATTACCTCACGTACTGATCATTTAGATTTATTAAAAAAATCATATTTTCAAGGAGACAAGAAATAACAATTCGAGACTCATGATAAATGAATCTATATTAATTATTCAAAAAACGCATCTCTCACTAGTTATCGTGTCATTTTTAATAGGGGTGTCAATCATAGGCTCTCCAGAAACTCTTGATCTTAAAAAGACGGACAGGGAGTTGACATATCTAGAAAACCTCAATTACGATAACCTTAGGAAATTAACTGAAGAGACAAAAAAAATTTTAAAGCTGGGATATACTAACTACAATGATAAATACTCCTATGATAGCCTTGAAAAAAAACTATTTGAAAAACATGAACTACGAATTAATGTTGTGGTTATTCCTCGTCTGATTTCTAAATCTCGGGTTAAGCTAACTGGTTCCAGAGGCGGGATAAAAGAAATAAAGCCAGACAAAATATTGATACTTAGACCCAACACAATTCAACTCCAAGGATACTTATGTTCGCTAGATTCGTCATATCAAACTTTATTCGAAACTTTGAAAAAGAACGTTCCTTGGTATGCAAGTTGGTTTAAGGAAAGTTTTACAAAAACACAAGAGATACAACTCACAATTGAACCCAAAAATGGTGAAGGTCAAGAAAATTCGTTCATTATTAATTTTTCCAATAAGTATACTGGAACACAATTATTCGACTCATTAGATGTCCCGACTGAAATCGATACAGTCCAATGGTTTCCATTTAAATATTTCAAAAAAGTTGGTGCAGAACTACCAGAAAGTCTAATTGAAGTCGGTTGGGAATTAAGAAAGGAAGATTCTCAATTGTCACTTTCCCGGACTCTTCATTTTAACGGATATAGCAAACTTTTTTCTCTTGCCGAGAGAAATTCAGGAAACCTTGAGGAAAATCTAAAACTAGATACTTTGAGAAGTGATCTAAACAAAAAAATCAATGCGAGCTATAATATTCTGGGTTTTAACATTAAGACTGGTGACTTATTGATTATTGGTCCTTTCTTGATTTTTGTATTGCAGTTATATTTACTTCTGCACATTCGGAACTTGGTAAAACATATCTTACATAGAAATATTAGGGAGTTGCCTCAGGTTATACCCTGGTCCCCTTTGTTCAACACTACAACTTTATACCTAACCACTGGTATTACAATTATCATAGGCCCTTATATTCTTTCAATTGTTCTTATTTCAGGCTTGGCATTGACTAAATTTGCAGTATTTCTTTTTTCAATTCCTATATTGATTTTAGGAGTTATGATTACGTCACAAGTCTTTATAATTCATCATATCCCCAAAATCATCACTCCAAAATCGAAAGAAATAAGCCCAGAAGATATAAGGATTTGACTACTATAATTATGAAAGCTCTTCTCTGCAAAACCCATGGAAATCCCAAAGAATTGGTACTTGAAGACGTTTCTTCACTCAAGCCAGGCCCGGGACAATTGGTAATTCAAGTAAAAGCTTGTGGAGTGAATTTCCCTGATAGTCTGATTATTCAGAATAAATACCAATTCAAACCCGAGCTCCCCTTCTCCCCCGGTGGTGAGGTATCAGGTATTGTTTCGGCTGTGGGGGAAGGAGTAAAACATGTCAAACCAGGCGATACCGTATTCGCGCTCACAGGCTGGGGAGGTTTTGCTGAAGAAGTGCTTGCCGATGGCTTTAAAACTCTCCCAATCCCTCCGGGAATGGACTTTGTTACGGCCGCTACCACCATGTATACTTGTGGTACTTCCCTACACGCTCTTAAGCAAAGAGCTCAGCTACAGGAGGGTGAAACGCTGCTCGTGCTTGGTGCTGCCGGTGGTGTAGGCCTGGCTGCTGTACAAATAGGTAAACTCATGGGTGCCAGGGTAATAGCAGCTGCCTCTACCAATGAGAAGTTGGCACAATGCATGGAACTGGGGGCAGATGAAACAATCAATTATAGCACCGAAGATTTGAGAGAAAGAATCAAAGCACTAACCACAGGAAAAGGAGTTGACGTGGTTTATGATCCCGTTGGAGACATCTACTCCGAACCAGCAGTACGATCTCTGGGGTGGCAGGGCCGATACCTGGTCGTTGGCTTTGCAGCGGGTGCACCGGCTAGTATCAGACTTAACCTTCCCCTACTCAAGGGAGCCTCGATTGTAGGAGTTTTCTGGGGAGCTTTTGCCCAGAAACAGCCCAAAGACAGCATGGCCAATTTTCAACAGATTCTCCAGTGGATTGCCAAGGGTGAGCTCAAACAGCATATCCACAAGCAGTATGCACTAGCTGAAGGGGGGCAGGCTATTCGTGACCTGATGGACAGAAAAGTCATTGGGAAGAATGTAGTGGTTGTCAAGGGGTAATGGGTATTGAGTATTGAGTATTGGAAGGATGTTCTCAATAGTTAGTTAACGAAGTCCGGGAGCAAAATACAGAGGACTCATTTTCCAAACAGATATTTTGGATCGACAGTCGTAATATGTTGATGAAATAGCCTCATATCGACAAGGGAATAAAATTGATAGTGATGAGAAATTCAGCCTCTCTGCGATCTGCTTAATGATCAAACCGGATCACATATACATGTGAAATTAAGCTTCATGCGCGACTTTCCTGTTCCTTCAATCTGCATAATCGGTTACAGAGCAAACTATTCTGTACTTCCGAAATGGATCAAAAACTCCCCAAATCTTCTCTTAAAAAGGCTTCACTACTCATTACATTGGGCCTCCTGTTGTCATTTCTATCCTGTAAGAATGACAGTGAACCTGAGGTGCTGGAAGTTCCCAAAGCGGGTAGTGTAATGCTTGTGGATATCGCCAATAGCGGCTCCGTTGCCGACTTCAGAGTCAGCTTTAACATTGCCGTTGACGAAAGTAATATTCAGGAATACCGTGTTTATATCGTGAAGCTGAACGCCCGGTCTGGCTTCGATCTGGCCAGTGCCATCGCTCTTGACGATTCAAAATACTTTACCGTTCCGGTGACAGGAGAGAATGGAAAATTGAATATTCCATCCGGTCAACAGGACATTGACGGCAACACGATTGAAATTGAGACTGATTACGTGGTTTTTGTTTTGAGCCAGCCTAAGGTCCCGGAAACCTATGCGCAAGCATTGTCATCCGCATCAAACCCCAGCAAGCTCAAGGATGAACCGGTAGTATTGACTTTAGTAGAAAACCTATCCAGTGCTACTGGTGGAGTGGCTGTTGACCATCAGGGCAATATCTATGTGGCTGACATTGGCCCTGTCCCCAATCGTGGCGGATCTACGGTGTTTAAAATAACTCCTTCCGGGGGTGTAAGTGTCTTTGCTTCAGGTAATCAGTTAATCAACCCCTCAGGCAATACTTTCGATGCCGAAGGGAATCTCTATCAGTCAAATTTGAGCGGTCGCAACATCCTGAAAATCAACCCTGACGGCACTATTTCGGTATATGCCGACCAGATGATCTCCAGCCCCGTTGGCCTGATTATGGATCAGGATAAAAACCTGTTTGTGGCCAATTGTGGTAGCAACAGCATTGCACTTGTCAAACCTGATGGCACTACTTCTATTTTAGCCACAAGCAACCTGTTCCGCTGCCCCAACGGGATCGCTCTTGATCCCGAAGGCAACTTATATGTAACGAATTTTGAAGGCGGAGCTGTACTGAAGGTCACTCCTGATGGAAATGTGAGCACCTTTACCAATTTACCTGGAGGCAACAACGGACATATTACCTATCACAATGGCTTCTTCTATGCAATATCCAGAGGTGGTAACAGAATCTACACACTCGACCTGAACGGAAACCTAACCTCATTTGCCGGCACGGGGATACCCGCCACGCTTGATGGCTCAGTTTCGGAGGCTGCATTTACCTTACCCAATGACCTGGCCATTAGTCCTGACGGCAAAACCCTCTATTTCAATCATTCCATCAATACCAATGGAATCAACAATGCTCCCAGCGTCATCAGGAAGATTATTTTAGACTAGAAGGTGATTAATGTACTAAACCTGATTTAATCTCAGGTCTTACTACAGAACACAACCCACTGATAATCAAACACCTACCCCTACGCTCAACAGCTTTTCAATAAGACGTTTATAGTTTTACGCAACCAAAAAGTTGCCTTTTCGTAAAAATGTTCCGAGATTAGCAACCAAATAGTTGCATTTATAGAGACAACAATTTACATCATGGAAAAAACTATTCGTCAAGAGCACCGTTACAGTCACCCCATTCAAGCTGTCTGGAGTGCCATTTCAGACGCTGAGAAAATCTCAGCCTGGTTTATCAAAGCAGATTTTAAAGCAGAGGCCGGCTACAATTACATCTTTCAGCATGAAAACACTGTGATTGAGGGTCAGGTGTTGGAAGCAAGCCCCGTTCATACCCTGGTATATACGTGGATAGTAAAAGGAACCGGGGTGGAAACTACCGTTAGCTGGAAATTGAAAGAAGAGGGAGATGAAACAGTTTTAGAGCTAGAGCATTCAGGTATTGAGAACTACCCTACTGATGAAATGGTCACCACCATGTTCAACAACTTCAATGGTGGATGGGTAGCTTGCGCAGGAAACTTAGCTAAGTACTTAACAGACCCCAACAGTGTCAACGAGGATTAACCGAATATTCAAGGCCATAGCCGACCCTACCCGAAGGGAAATTTTCAATGTGCTGATCCTGGCTGCAACAGCCATGACGATCAGCCAAATCTCTGAGCAATTCGAAATCAGCCGTCAGGGAGTCACCAAGCACATTAAAATGCTGAAGGAGGCCGGACTGGTGGAAATGAAACAGGCCGGTCGAGAGAATTATTGTCTGGCCGATCCTACCCCACTCAAAGAGGTACATAGCTGGCTAACAGCCTATGAAAAATTCTGGGATGATAAACTCACAAACCTGAGCGATTTCCTGGACAATTCAACAAAAGAAAGTTAAACACAAGACTTAAATAAATTTCAATGAGACGTATTCAATTACTTTTTATGATTGGCCTCTCCCTGGTAGTTACCCTACAGGTGAAGGCACAAATGACAGCAGAAGAGCGGTCTGCCGCTGCAAGCTATATGCTCGATACGAGCACGGAAGTAGCTAAAATTGTTAACCAACTATCAGAAGAGCAGCTCAACTTTAAACCCAATGCCGAAACCTGGTCTGTAGCCGATTGCATGAAGCATATTGCCATTTCTGAAGACTTTATCTGGCAAATTATGGATGGAGCACTGAAGACTGATCCTGATCCATCGAAAAGGTCTGAGGTTCAGGTTACAGATGAGCAGGTAAAGATGTTTTTAGAAGACAGAGGTCAGAAGGTGAAGACCTTCCCCAATCTGGAACCACAAAACAATACAGGCTCAGCAAAAGAGGCCTTAAAAACCTTCCAGGCAAGCCGTAAAAACCACGTTAGCTTTGTCAGGAAAACGCAGGAGGACCTGAGAAATCGCTACTATGAGTTTCCCTTTGGAAAGACCGATACCTACCAGGTATTACTCTTTCTCTCGGCACATACCCGAAGACATATGAAACAAATGAAGGAAGTAATGGTACACGCTGATTTTCCTCAATAATAGCTGACCAAAGTCTGAGATCGAAATCATATATGTCATTCCCTACTAGAGGGAATGACATTTTTATTTTACGTCCTCTCATATGATCAGACTGATCACAGCCTCCTAATCTCCAGCCTCTTTGATCAGATCACAGATCAAAGGTGCATAACAGAAGCTAAATACGAAATGGGGAAAAGTGCCGTTTTGTAGTTGAACAAACAAAACCACCAAATGAAACTGATCACAACTTTATGCACCCTTATTTTTCTGGGGCATCTCAGCCTGGCACAGAATCCACAGGTGTATAAATCAGTGCGACAGGCACTTAAGCACAAGGAAACTGCCGAAATTCTAGATCTTAGCGACAAACATCTGCGCAAGCTCGATCCACGAATTGTAGAGCTGAAAAACCTTAAATTCCTAAACATCTCCTTCAATAAAATCAGTGAACTGCCACCGGGTTTTGATCAACTTACTGAGCTCAGACATCTCGTGGCAGAGTACAACGAGTTTAGGGAGATCCCTGAAGCGATCAGGAATTTTAAAGACCTGCAAGTGCTCTATATGGCCACTAATCAGATCAGCAAGGTACCTGAATGGATATATGAGTTTGACCAGCTTACCAACCTGTTGCTTAGTGAAAACAGACTTACCGAGCTACCCGAAGGTTTGGAAAAACTTCAACAACTTGAAATACTCACCTTGCAGGAAAACGAGTTGACGAAATTCCCTGAAGGGATTACCCTGATCAGTGGCCTCAAAGAAATCTACTTACACGAAAATCAAATATCGGTGCTACCAGAAAACATCGGAGATCTGACAAGATTAACAGTACTTGATCTAACCGACAATGATATCTCGCACATCCCTCTGAGCCTATCAAACTGCACGCATTTAAGAGAGTTGAAATTTGCAGAAAACCCTATCACTCAAATACCACAAGGCATCTTTCGGCTAAGAAATCTCGATGCCCTGACCTTCGATGAAGATGAACTTATCAGCGGAGACCGCAGACTCTTCAAGCAGTTTGCCCGCAGGTATAATCTCATAACTCATGCGGGTATTCACGGAGGCTTGGGCTATTGCGATAGCCTCAACTATTTTCACAATGAAAAGAAGGGTGGTAAATCATCTAAGAGCGCTACTCTTTGACAAAACACCAAAGTATGAGACTAGGCAATGCCCATGCAAACTTCATCGTCTACACGGGCATTGCTGGTTAACCTACAAGTACCTTTATTCGAGTTTTTTAGCTGTGGACTCTATGGTACCATCCGATTTAACAAATGAGAGCTGGGTAATCTTCATTTCCTCGTCTCTATCAAACCGCACATTCGGCAACACTGTGGCACTTCTTGCATTGGGTGGGAGCATAAGCTGAAAGAGGTCTTTCTCCAACCACTTGAGCTCAAGTCTCGGGCCTCCATCTCTTTGTAAATAGAGCTTATTGTTATCTATAAGCACTTTTCTGAGTTCATAGGCACCTGTATAAACCTCCAGATCTAGTTCATTGGTAGTTTTTTCTACCGTATCTGAAGTTTTGCTCAACTCATCCAGAAAAGCCTTAAGCTCAGTTTTCTGATCTCCAACCGCCTGCTGCCATAAGTTAGTAAGTGAAAGTGTATGAGCACCCTTCAATGCGTTATCGGATGAAGACTGATGCTCGGGCACCACCCCTACCATACTCCAATTACTTTTAGAAACCGGATGTACCACTTTCGCAATGGGTACCGTGGCAATAAAGCCGTCTGTCAAGGCAAACAGTCCTGCGGAATGACCTCCTGCTGAGCCCACACCTGTAGATTCTCCCACCAGCTGTGCCCTGCCGTGTTGCTGTAAGGTATAGGCGAGATTTCTCGCAGCCGAACCCGTAAAACCATCAATCAACACATAAAGGTCCTGGTCCACCAATCTTGGAGCTTGCAAATCTTCTGCAGTGTAAAAGTGAGAAGCAGAGTCGTATGCAGGAAACTGCCGACTAAAGAGAAGCTTCTTTTCGGCCGGAAAGAAATAGCTGGCCATATAGGGAGTAAAACCGCCAATTCCTCCTCTGTTTCCCCTGAGGTCCAGAATCACAGCATCGGTATAGGTCAAAAACTGCATGGCCGCATCCACTGTGGTTCTTGCATTGACAATATTGGCCATCTGATCGATTTTGAGATAGCCGATATTTCCCTTCAGCACCTCCAATTTGGGCATAAAGAAGTTTTTGCGCTTATCCGGATCATTTTCCGGGTCGGCAGTTCCTCTTGTCCGCACGGGTCCGGCAGGCGCCTGCTCGAAGCTTCTCGCCTGCTTATACATTCCCAGGCTATAAATCACATTAAAGTGAGGATCCTTCGTAAAATCTCTCAAAGCCATGGTCAGGTATCGGGAAAGCTCATGACTTTTCTCCAGGGCTGCATAGTCCTTTGATTTCTCCAGCTTTTTCAGAAGCTGGCTCAATTCGTTTACTCCTGCCCTGTCATAGTAGTTTTCGGAGATGCTGTTCTTAAGTTGTTTTATCAGTTCTTTCTTTACAGATCGTGATATGGCTATGTCTTCTCCCTGCGATAGCCGTACTCCCTGAGCCAGGGAGTAATTGAAGCTTAGGAGAGAAAACAAGATTATCGTAGTCGTGATTTTTCGCATGATATAGTGGTTTATCAGCGAAAATGAAGGTTCAGAAAAGGCCGTTCGTTTCACTACAACGAGTGATACTTTGCAAGGCCGAAGTTTAACACTCGTTAACTCAGCTCTTTGCGAAATGCTGCTGGGGTTTTACCTGTTTTCTTTTTAAAGGCCCTGTAGAAAGAGGATTTGCTATTGAAGCCCACCTCGAATCCCAGTGCGGATAAGGTCATCTCAGCATGATCACCGGAGTTCATTGCCCTGATGGCTGCCTCAACTCTCTTCTCATTAATCAGTTCGTAAAAGTTCTGCCCGAGCTCTTCATTGATTAATTGAGACAATTGGTACCTCGATATCCCGAGTTTCCCGGACAAATCTTCAAGTTGCAGACCCGGGTTGGTATAGATTTTTTCTTCATCCAGTAGCTTGTTCAACCTGTCCAAAGTAACATGTATATCGATAGTGAGTGGCTTCAGAGTTGTAACTGTAGGAATGGGACTTAGCAGCTCTCCCTTTTTCTTCAAAGATTGTCTGTAGAGTACGAAGAGCAATAAAAATGACAAAAGTGCACCAATGATCTGCCTTTCCAATACCGGCCCTAATACCGATAAGGTAGAGCCTCGCTCCGTCATTCTTATTCTTTGGGTAATTGGCTCAATATTTTGATTAGCCTCAGTTTTTGGCCTTTCCATGCGGTAGCTGAGTTTCTTTACAATGGGCGCCCGGTTATACTCCACCCAAAAGGAGGCCGCAACAGTAAAAGCAAGTGCCGTCAGTAGCAATAAGGTCCTCCTCTCATGCAAGCTTATACTTCCCGATCTTTGATAATTTCTCCAGATGATAAACATCAGAATCCCGGTTACGGGGCCCAAAAGCAAACCGATCAATCTGGCTATTTCGATAGGTACCATAAACTAAAATTAACATTCCTGAGCTTATTACCTCCCTCCATCTCTCAGATTGATCACACAGATATGTGGTTTTTAGCTCATCTCCCTCAAATCATGTGACATTCACTTTGCTATCGGTTCAATAAATACAATTTGATAGCCGATGAAACGATTCAAACTCCTCTGCTTTTTTCTGTCTGCGATTTTCACTTTCTCGTTTTGCAGCTCGGGAAATGAAGATAACCCCGACTCATCCCTTGAATTTACTACCAGCCCCCAACTCCTGGTCGATCATAACCGGAGCTTTCTATACTCCTTTAGTGCAAAGAATGAGGCCAACACAGCTATCACCTATCAGGTCGATATTCCTGACTGGCTCACTTATGACGAAACAAGCCACACTATTAGTGGAGTGCCTGATTGGGAAAGACTCAACAGCTCATTCACCATTAACATAGAAGCTTCTGATGGTGACGGCAGCATCACACAACGAAAAAACATATCTGTTCAATTGGGAGAAATTCTCTGCAATGCGGCTTTTGGTGACCCGGCTTCCTCAGAGTATGTGCTTCCGTACGAAGTAGGAGAAAGCTTTAAACTAAGTCAGTCTTATTGCCCATCGAACCCCAACTGGGGACATCATAACTGGTTTGCCTATGATTTCGACATGCCCATTGGTACGCCATTGCTAGCCAGCCGTTCCGGCAGGGTAATCGCGGTCAGACAAAATCAACGGGATGACACCAGGGTTTGCGGAGAAGAGAACTATGTATTCATTCTGCATGATGATGGTACAGTAGCCAGTTACGTGCACCTTACACTCAATGGCGCTGAGGTAGCTGTTGACCAACGTGTGGCACAAGGGGAATTGATCGGCTATAGTGGTGACTCTGGTTGTTCCATAGGCCCTCATTTACATCTGGGCATTTTCAGACAGAGAGGCCCTTATGACAGGCAATACACCATGCCGGTTAATTTCACAAATGCTGAAGGTCCACTGAATGCTGCAAATGGACTGGTACAGGATGGTATTTATACTGCTAAGTGATGTTTTTGTTGTCCGAAACATTAATCCTCTATTCCTATTGGTTATCAGGTGGTTCAGATCGATGTCACCATTTCAAAAAAATCTTATCGAAGTAGCTAGTAAAAGTTTCATAGAAAAGAAGTAAAACACACCTCCACTTGTAACGAAGGAAGAATAGCATACTTACCTGAATAGCATACTTATTCTCTTGTCAGTTGATTTGTTGGGACAAGTGCCCCTATGGTTTTACCAGGGAGTAGTTCTTTTGCTGCCAGGCAATGGTGCCACCAGTGAGGTGATACACTTCGTGAAATTTCATTTCTACCAGCATATCATAGGCCGCCTGACTTCGCTGCCCTACAGCACAATAGACAGCAATCGGCTTTTGGCGATCCAGTTTTTCCAGCGCCTGCCTGAAGCCGGGGTCGCGAAAATCAATATTCACAGCTTCGGGGATATAACCTGAGGATACTTCCCCGACCGTTCTCACATCGATTAGCTGCAAATCGGGATTGTCCTCAATCATTTCCTTAAATCCATCGGGGCCTAAAGCTTCGGACTTATACCCTTGCCCGCAACCAAGCACGGACAACAGTATAAGGCCGAAAAATAAAGAAGACTTTAAGGTCATCCGTTCAGCAGATTTCCCTCGTCATCCCACTGAGCAATCTCAGTACGCTTGCTTTGGTCTACACACTGAGCCAACCAATCGGGATCATAAGCCAAACCATGTTTATCGAGTTCATCCTGAGGTACACCATCCCAAACGTTAGGCGTATTTCCTTTGTAGCCAAGCGCCTCCACTCCCATTTTAGTGGTATAGTATCCTGAAAGCACAATGTTGCGGATGAGGGTGAAGAACTTTTCACCGGCCATCAATTCAGGTAAGGTCTTACCGGGAAAAGCAATGGTATCACAAATCGCTTTTTGCTGAACAACCGTCAGTTTTTTAAACTCCAGATTGTGAAGCTTGTTCGAGTGATTATCCAGCCAGGCCAGACCTCCTCGCATAGGAAGCTGATAATGCGGCATATCTTTTACCAGAAACTCAATGAAAGCAGGAACTTCGGCATCATTTGCCCCTCCCAATTCTCCCATGGGAGGTAGAATAATATCGCAAAGCACCGCAATGGTTTCCAGCTCATGCTCATTCAAATAAACCTGAGCAAGTACTTTTCGGTCATGAGCTTTTTCAGCTTCTGTACGTCCATAACCTGGTAAATCGGTTATTTCAGGGGTACCTCCTTCGGTTGCCGCAACACCATCGGCTGCTGCCGCAGCTACTTCTGGTGAACAACCTGTAACTAATAAGCCTCCGGCTACTGAACCTACTAACAAAGACTTTAATGAATCTCTCCTATCCATGGCTTATAAATTTCCTTTTTTGACTTGATCTACTAAATAATCAGACGCTCTCCAGGCCAGGGCCAGGATGGTCCAGGTGGGGTTTTTATCTGCCTGTGACACAAATGGTCCTGCGTCCATGACAAAAACGTTCTCACAATCGTGAAGCTGATTGTGCCTGTTGGTAACCGAAGTTTGCGGATCATCACCCATTCGGGTAGTTCCTACTTCGTGAATGATCTCACCGGGTTGTGTAAGGCCAAAGTCTCTGTCTTCGCCAGGTTTATCCCCTAAAAGAATCCCTCCGGTAGCATCCAGTATTTCTTCAAAAGTATCCTGCATGTGCTTAGCCTGCAACACTTCGTACTTAGTCCACTTATAGTGGAATTTCAGTACGGGGATACCCCACTGATCTACCACGTCATTATCTATCTCGCAATAGTTGTCTTTTTGCGGTATACTTTCTCCTCTACCGGAGATACCCATCACAGAGCCATAGTATTTTCTGATATCTGTACGAAGAGAGTCTCCGTAGCCACCGATATCTTCTCCTATGATCTTATTCAGGCTGTTCGGGTTAAAACCAAAGCCATAGCTCGGCATGCCCATACCACCCCATACTTCTATATGGTACCCTCTCGGGAAGTCAAGTTTCTTATCGTTGAGCCACCAGGGTGTATACACGTGCATACCTCCCACACCATCTTCATTATAGATCTTACGGTCCATCAGCTTAGGTATAAATACCGAACGACTTGCTCCTGTGGAGTCGTGTAGGTATTTCCCTACCAGTCCACTGCTATTGCCCAATCCGTCCTGATGCACCGAACTCTTTGAGTTCAACATGATTCGTGCCGTAGAGCATGCAGAAGCAGCGAGTATTACCACCTTGGCTTTTAAGTGGTAGGCTTTTCTGTCTGCCTTGTTGATGTAGGTAACTCCAGTGGCCTTTCCCTCCTTGTTGGTGGTCACTTCACTTACCATGGCCTCTGTAAATAGCTGAACCCGACCTCCATTTCTTTGTGCTGGAAAAATCAGGCAGGTACCTGCAGAAAAATCCGCATAGGCTGAACAGGCTCTGTTACACTGTCCGCAATAAAAGCAAGAGCCTCTTTGGTTGTTGATACGTTTTGTGAGTATGGACAAACGAGATGGAATCACCGGAACACCGGCTTTTCTGGCTGCCTTTACATAATACAGCTCATGCAGCCTAGGTTTTGGTGGGGGTAAAAAGAAACCATCGGGTTCGTTGGGGATATTCTCTTTGGTA
Organism: Roseivirga sp.; assembly: GCA_021404565.1. GTDB lineage: Bacteria > Bacteroidota > Bacteroidia > Cytophagales > Cyclobacteriaceae > Roseivirga. The sequence goes on from JAAWWF010000018.1 coordinate 21,134, forward strand.
CCAAAAACTCCTATCAGCTTATCTACCTTATCGTAGTATGGTTTTACATCATCATAGCCTATAGGCCAGTTATCACCCAAGCCATCAAAGCTCTTTCTTTTAAAATCGAGAGGCCCGAAACGAAGTGAGATTCTTCCCCAGTGATTGGTCCGGCCTCCCAGCATTCTGGAACGAAACCAGGCAAAGTTGGTACCCTCATGCTTGGTAAAGGGTTCTCCTTCCAGGTTCCAGCCACCATAAGCTGCGTCAAAGTCGCCAAAAGACCTGCGATCGGAGCTGGCTCCTCTTCTAGGTGATTCCCAGGGTCCCCTGAGTTGGTTTCTATACTGATCCTGAGCCGGATCGAAAAACGGACCTGCCTCAAGTACGGCTACATCAAAGCCTGCCTCGGAGAGTATTTTGGTGGCCATACCACCACCTGCACCCGAGCCCACAATGGCTACGTCAAAGGTCTTTGCTGATTCTATTATCTGCATTGGATATGCTGGTTAAAAAGGGTTTGAGTTTCTTATAATTCCAGGAGTCTTATTTTATAAAACAAAAGGCTATAACGATTCTCTTAAGAGATTAAAAAGTGTTCGTTACCGACTTCGTTCTAAGATCAAAAGATAAAAAAATATGGTCACACTCAGGCAAAAAGTTAGAAGAAGCGTATGAAACTGTCGCTGGGTGGATGAAAAACACCTGTATACCGGATTACTCTCTCAAAGGGGTACATACTATTGTTTCCGTCTTACTTAAACCTACCCTATACCTACAAAACGAGACAACACGGCCAAAATTCGACAAAAGCACTTAAAATACCCGTAAAATACCGACACAGCGTAGATTAACCGTAGACATGCATGAAAATACCACGCAGCCTTTTAGTTGGGGGTTGGGTATATATATACATTCACGTATCTATTCTCAACCAGTAGATAAATAACCAAACAACGATGAAGACCAATCTGCTAAACATCGGCCGTTCAACGGGCCGCCTTTACTCGCATGCGCTTCTCTCAATAGCCATCATTATCGGAATGGGCTTATCAGGGAATGGTGAAAAACTACCCTCCAAAACCTCAGTGGGTAAGGTAAGCTGGAATGTGAATGCCTATAAAATCAAATCACAATCGGTATTGACACTAGCGCTCGCCAACACCCTGGGCACTGGCAAGACTCAAATTCTTACAGGTTGTTATAGTTCGGGAAAGATTTCACTCTACGAACAAACCTCAAAAGGACTCAATGAACTAAGATCAATTGGCAAAATAGATGGTAGTATTACAGATATCAAACTGATGTCAATGGGGGGATCTCTCAATAAAGCAGTAGTTTCTCACGAAGAGAAGGGCACCTTACGCATTTATGATCTTAAGCGAGATATGCCTCCTATGGTCCTGTTTCACGGACCTCATGGCATTAACAAGGTTGAAATAGCAGATATTGATGGTGACGGTCTGGCCGATATCATACCGATCAGCTACACCGGTGAAACCAACGTATGGTTTCAGAACGATCGTCATAACGGCTTTATGAAACGACATCTGCCGAGCTCTAAAAAAGCGGTAAGTTCAATGAAGGTTGTCGATTTTGATCAGGATGGAGATGAAGATATTTTAATGGCCAGCGACCATGACAAAATGATCAGTCTCTTCTCAAACGATGGTTTTGGCAATTTTGTAGAACTGGCCATAGAGGATGGCATTGAAGGAGTACTTGATATAGCTGTAGTAGATATGAATATGGATGGTGCTTTGGATATCGCTTATGTATCCCATGCAGAAAAGACCGTCCAATTGCTTCTGAAGAATGAAGCTGGCTTTGACCGCAAAAGGGTTTCAACCAAGCTGCATTCCCTCAATAACATCAGGGTATTCGACCTGGGAAATGATGGCCGACCCGACCTGATCATCTCCTCTTTTGACGATAACGCCATCAGGCTTATAGAAAACGCGAAAGGAGGCTTGAGAGAGCATCAGCTCCAGGCCGACATTCTATCCCCCACCGACATTGAGGTAAAAACAGATGAGAAGGATAATAAAACCATGATTTATGTGAGTAGTATGGCCAAGAACAGGGTTTATGCGATAGATCTGGAAATCACCGATTAAGAAAATAGTCTAGTTTAGTAATAAGTAGTGTACGGTAAAGGGGCTGTTTGGAAAGACAGCTCTTTTTTTTAAACGCTCTGTATCTTAATTCACCCTTATTCAGCATTCACAAAACTCCTTTTCATGGCTTTGAAAGTGGCAACCATTGCCGCCTCATCTCCCATTTCATTCAAGGTCTTGTTGAATGGCTCTGCCCTGACAGGACCATCATAACCAATCTTTTTCAAAGCACTCAGAAAGCCCTGCAGGTCAATTACACCCGAATCTCCCGGCAGTTCACGCTCCCAATCCAATTGTTCATCAGCAGTACGGCCAGCCTTGGCATCATTCAGATCTACCGTGACAATATCTGTTGGGTTTAGTCTTTCAATATTCTCCACTGTCTCTCCTGCACAGAACCAGTGAAAGGCATCTAGTTGAATGCCCACATTGGGCATATTAATTTCCTGCAGAAGCTCTTGCAGTTCTTTCATGGTTCGGATAAAAGAGAACTTCTCTTTCGACATCAGGGCTTTGGGGCCTACATATTCCAATCCAAGTCGAATTCCAAAGGGTTGTATTACCTGTGCGACTTCCCGCAACCTGTTAGTGTGTAGTCTAAAATTTTCACGATAAGTCCGCGTACCATGTGTGGGCATAATCCAGGTGTTCATGCGCGTAGCACCAACCTGTTGGAGAACCCTGGCATTCGCAATCAGTGGATCCATTCCTTTTCTGAATTCAGTTTCCGAGTTCCTGAACTGTACCGGCAGATTAGTAGAGTCCCAACCAATACCTCTGCGCTTCATTTTGGCGATGACATCAGCCCGTTTTTTTTCAGAGTAGCCTTGCAAATCACCGATTTGGGGGCTGATGGCCTCAAAGCCATACTTGATGGCCAGATCAAGTACCCGCTCAAAGGGCAAACTGATACCGATGGCTCCCGGGTTAATGCTCATTTTGTAACGAGCCGTTTCATCAAAAAACGATGTAATAGAACTCATGGGGCTCGTTAATGCAGCTCCGACCATGGCTGTATTTTTTAAAAACGTTCTTCTCTTCAGAGATTTCATATTGTTACTCAGGGTTATTTCCTGTTTTTCCAAGCTGATTAAACATTGACGCAAACCTACGGATCACACTGAGGGTAGACTCATCGGTATCATATACTGAATACCAACCCTGACTCTCATGGGGTGGGTCACCGATAAGGTCATCTCCCAATTTCCAGAACCCACCCGGAATGTTGGGACGCCCTTCACCAGCCCAGGCCCAGAAGTTGCAACCGCCAACCCCTTCTCCTATGCTTGCAAGTCGGTACATTTCCTGAAAAATTCTCGAATAGTAATTGTCTCTGTATTTCACAGGGGTGTTGGGCTCATAGGCCTCCAGATCACGGGCAATGCCGAACTCTTCCAATACCACTGGTTTTCCCATTACCTTAGCCATGCTTACATGTTCAATGATATACTCTTTCGCCTTCGATACCGCCTCGTTAAAACTGTCGTCAGCATTGTGCGGATCATACCAGGACCAGTTTTGTGCCCAGATATGCATGGTCAGGTAGTCGATATGCCTACTTTTCTGGTCTTTTCTAAAGCTGGCCCCGGCAAAGTAATTATCGGCATTCCCTTCCCCGCCCAGGCTTACGAGGTGATTCGGGTCAAGTTGCTTAATCAAAGCTGCGGTTTTCTCAATCCACTTTCTAAAGGTTCTTCCATTCATAAAGCTGCGGGGTTCATTGGCCAGCTGCCAGGACATTATGGTAGGGTCATCTTTGTAAGCTACCCCACTGACCGTATTCACTCGGTTTACTAAAAACCTCAGGTGGTTTTCAAAAATCTCCTGTGCCTTCTTATTCCTGTAAAAAGAGCTGGTAAATCTTTGGTAACGCATCCAACTACCTCCCTCCTGAGGTGGATGATAGGGTATGGCTTCATCATTGGCCCATGAGATATACTGGCTCATCCCTCCTGACCATGCCCAGAAGTTAGTAAGGCACACCACCGCATACATTTCGCGCTTTTTCATTTCGGACAACAAAAAGTCAAGCCCGCCAAGTACCTGCTCATTGTATTCACCTGGTGCTCGCTGCTGAGATGGTTTTATGCGCCAGGGCTCCGTATCTGGCCCTTCTGTAGTCCCCATGATTCTCAGGTTATTTACACCAAGGGCCTGAAGCCTGTCCAGCTCCCTAATCAGTCGGTCGCGATCTCCATCTTTCCCATCCATGGCCAGATTCATTCCGTACCAGAGGTTTGTACCCAAAAAGTAGTAAGGTACGTCACCTAAGGTGAACTGAAGCCCTTCCACCTTTACAAAATCACGATTCTGACAATGCAATAGCTCAGCCATGGTAGAAAGCAGTAATACCAGCAGACATATTCTTTTGATCATGCCTTAACAACATAGGACTAAATTGGCAGGTTCACTGCCAATTATTCAACAATAATTTGTCAATATCGGCAAGGATACGCTCAATCGACTATTTCGTTTGAGTTGCTGTATGATCTGCAATAAAACCTCATCTGACATTTCAGGCTTTTGTATGTAGTAATCGGAAGATGACTGATGGGTATAAAGCTGGTAATGAACCTAACCCAAATCCGGTGCATATCGGGGCAAAAAGCCTTGAAAGTTTGACCTGACAACAGAGATGCCCATTTTTTTCACATTGGTAGTTATTTATTTGACTGTCATTAGCATACAGTATTCTGCCAGTGGTTTTCAGCAATTTATGATTCACAACAAAAACAACTTAACACACTGGTTAACAAACCTTTAACCCAATTAAAACATATTGAAATTGAAGATAAATTATTATACCTTAGTCTCAGTGATACGATGAAAATCTGGTCACAAACCTAAACCTCAACCAAATACTCATAGTGATGACAGTTTTTACATGTGCGCTGACCGCACACTGTTTTGTCTATATTTCGTGGGCATCATTACCTATCCTTTTTGCAGACATCCCCCTTGGGGGAAGCCCTATCTCCACCAAATTCTTCGCTCTGCAGGGAATTGAACTCTGGAGCAGACTACCCAACTATATTTTATATGCTCTGATTCCAGTTACCATTTACCTGTTTGTGCAAAGACTGCGGTATCTGGGTAAGCTTAATGAACAGCACCGAAACATCCTCGAATCAAACCTTGGATCCAACTCATGTGATTCATCCCTTTCTGATACTGAGCCACACATCAGCTTCAATAAAACCAGCGACCAGGTAAAGGAAAATAAAGATCTATTTGAGATTCCTCTGTACACCCCGGTGCAACAGAAAGCAATTTGATCCGGCAATCCCCTGTTCTTTACACCCGAAAAATTCCCCTGAGTTGATGACAACCTCTCACAAGGATCAATAGAATACCCTGTATAGTACCTATCAGCAGTTTTTGAGTAAAGGATGTAAACAGAGTAGATACCCAAACTTAATTCGAAGACATAAAAAAAGGTAGTCACTTACGTGACTACCCGATTAATATGAGCCTCTTGCCGGGGTCGAACCAGCGACCTACTGATTACAAGTCAGTTGCTCTACCAGCTGAGCTAAAGAGGCCTATTTGGTATTTTGTGTAATGCTTTTCGTTTAAAGCGATGCAAATATAAAAGGGCTATTTCACTTTACAAAAATCCTGACGAACGATTTTCTACTTTTTTTACAAAGTATCAAAATCACATGCTCCTGACCATTTTCAACTGCTTTTTAAGATGCTGAATCTGCTCTTCCGCCTTGATGATTTTTTCGTCAAACTCTGCCTTCAGCTTATCCGCTGTTTTAGAGTTGGCAAAGAAAGCCAGGTTGTTATTCCAGAGCGAAATATTATCTTCCAGTTCGTTGATCTGCTTTCGCAGGGTAAACTCTTTCTTATTGAGTCTGCGATCAGCATCTGGCCCTTTTCTAAGGGTATTCAGTTCAGCTTTCATCACCAGAGCCTCTCTTGCACTTTCATCCACATCAAGTGATGCCACAAAGGCATCTATCGCCTTTTTGAACTTGGACTCAATGCTCTTGATTGAGTTTCGAGGTACGAAGCCTATAGCCCCCCACCTTACCATCAGATCATCCAGATCTCCGGCTTCACCTGAACCTGCTTCAGTACGCTCATTGATCTCCCTGATCATGTCTTCCTTATGCTTCAGGTTCTCTACATACTGTTCCTCTGCTTTATTCTGACTGCTGCGCCTGTTATTGAAGAAAGTATCACATGCCTCCTTGAATTTGGCATATACACTGTTTCTGAATTTCTCAGGTACCGGACCGATCTCTTTCCACTGGCGCTGAAGTGCTTTCATCGCTTCTGAGGTCTTATCCCAGTCGGTATTTTCCATCAGAGCTTCAGCCTTCACCACAAGGGCTTCTTTCTTCTCCAGGTTTTCCTGGCGCATTCCTTCCAGCTTCTTAAAGAAGTTGTTTTTGTTGCTAAAGAAACCTTTGAAGCATGACCAGAAAGCCTTGTTCACCTCCTTGGCATGCTCACGGGGTAAGCCACCCATGGCATCCCATTTCTTTTGAATGGCCAGGATTTCCTTTGTTTTCGCATTCCAGTCGTTAATTCTATCCGAATCAAAACTCAGGAATGGTTTAAGCTCTTCTGCCAATGCTCTCTTCTTACCGAGATTCTCGAGTAACTCTCCTTTTAATTCATCGAGGTAAGACTTGCGTTTTTTATAAATAGCATCTGAGGCTGCTTTAAATCGTTGCCAGAGCTCTTCCTGTACCTCCCTGGGCACAGGACCAATTTTTTTATACTCTTCGTGCAGCTCATTCAGTTGAATAATAGCATCCTTGATATTCTCAAGTTTGTCCAACTGCTCTGCCTTTTCACAGATATCCTGCTTTTTGACCAAATTCTTCTTTCTGTCGAGTTCTTTGAGCTCAAAAAGAATATGTCGGTTATTATAGAATCGGTCGAGCAGGGCGTTGTAATTGGCCCAAAGTGTACGGTTATGTTGATTTGGAACAGGTCCGACAGCTTTCCATTCTTCCTGAAGTGCCTTAATAGGTGCCAAATTGGTAGTGGCATTCTCACCATCTATCAGGTCTCTCAGCTTATCAAGTACTTCGAGTTTGTGCTGATAATTACTCTCTTTTCTTGATTCTCTTTCTTTATAGTAGCTGGCCTTTCTGTCTCTTAACAACCGGACGGACGCATCGAACTTGTTAAAAATCTCATCGTGACGGAATTCAAAATCGTCTTCTTCTCCGCCATCAGCAATAAAACGTTCCTTCGCTTCTATTCTGCTTGCACGCTCTACTGCCTTAAAAAGGGGTAATACCTGATTCAGTATGGTATCAGCACGCTTAAAATTATCTTGTTTGGAAAGCTCTTCCACCACGTCAGCCAGCTGTTCTCGTGTATGGTTCGAGTAATCGATGATTTCCTCTTCCTCCTCTTCTACTGCCTCAGTGGCTTCCGCATCGGTCGTTAGGACATCTTCTGATTTCACCTCAACCTCAGCAGAGGTTGTCTGCTCTGTCGTGCCGGCCTCGGTCGAAGTAGCTTCTGTAGTTGTTACTGCAGGTTCTTCAACAGGAGCTACAGTTTCTTTATTTTCTTCACCAGCCTCCGGTGTATTTTCAGTTTGAGGAGTTGTTACCTCTTCGGCCTCAGCGGCAGACACTTCTTCTACATGAGTGGCCTCTGCCGGTGCTTCCTCTGGCTCAGAAACCTCTGTTTGCTCTTCAGCTTCAGCAGCCGGAGCAGCTTCAGCCGGTGCTTGTTCTGGCTCGGGAGCTTTTACTTCTTCCTCAGATTTTTCTTCTTCCACTGCAGGCACTTCTGCTTCCGTTGTAGTCTGTTCTGTCTCGACAGTCGCCTCCTCTGCTTCGCTGGGTGCTTCTTCAACTACTGGCGTTTCCTCAGCAACTTCACTGGCAGTCTCTTCTACGACTGGGGCTACTTCCGCAACTTCGGTGGATGATTCTTTCACTACCGGTGTTTCTTCTGACCCTTCGTTGGATGGCTCCTCAGTGGGTTCAGACGCTGTTGCACTTAATTCTTCTTCTGGGGAATCTGACTGAGTATTGGCTTGCTCAGTGTTAAGATTATTATCAGGATTTGCCTCTTTTGACTCCTGATCTCCTGTCGGCACTTTATTTTCTTCACTCATGGCTCTTACTATCGGCTTCTAACCGCTCCGTTACATAACAAATCTACTAAAACTATCAATTCAAACGAGGATCGATCGGGTAATTAGAGAACACCTTATACTTACCTCCCATATCTTTTAAAATGGACTGCCAAAGTGCCTCTTCCTCAAGGTCAAATACTTGCTTTGCCGTGGCTCCTGATTTCACAAACCATGACTGACGATCAAGCTCCTCCCTCAGTTGGCCCTCAGACCAACCGGAATAGCCCAGGAAGAATTTTACATTTTCTTCATTGGCATCACCTCTTCTTACCAACGCCTTCACCTGTTCAAAGTTACCACTCCAAAAAAGGCCATTTCCTATTTCTATAGAATCCTCAATGGATTGTTCCAATCGGTGAATAAAGTGCAAGGTGTTTTGCTCTACAGGACCTCCCACATTCAGGGTACCACTAAATGGCACTTCGTCTTCTAATACATCTTCCAATAAAATGTCGGTACCCTTATTTAAAACAAGCCCAAAAGTACCTTCATGGTTGTTTTCACATATCAGAACAACACTTCGTTCGAAGTTGGGATCTGGCAAAAAGGGTTCAGAGATTAAGAAGTCTCCGCCCTTCGGATCAGGGATATCTTTATCGTATTTAAACATGTTTGACCTTATGACAGAAAAGTATAGAGAGTAATTCACAATGCCTAATATTAATATTAATAAGCCACAGGAATTTCAGGTTCATATTACTTCGAACGGTGCATTTTAGCGAATTGATCTATTATCTTCGCACTGAACAAGCCTTTGCGTCAGATGAGCAACATTGCCGATTTACGAAGAGAGTATAGCCAGTCAGTATTAGATACAAATACAGCCCACCCATCCCCTTATACGCAATTCAGAAAATGGTTTGAAGAATCACAAAAAAGTGAGGTTCTTGAGCCAAATGCCATGGTGCTCAGCACTGTAGATGAAAATCACCAGCCTTTTCAACGGACGGTGCTTATGAAAGCACTGGACGACCAGGGCATTGTGTTCTATACTAACTACAAAAGCAGAAAAGCGAAGCAGATTGCAGAAAACAGTCGGGTTTCTGTCCTCTTTCCCTGGTACTCTTTAGAAAGGCAGGTCATCGTGCTGGGCAAGGCCGAAAAGGTATCCGTAAAAGAATCAATGGCCTATTTTGCCTCCCGTCCCTTCGGTAGCCAGTTGGGTGCCTGGGTTTCTCAGCAAAGCAAGGTAATAAGCTCCCGAAGTATTCTGGAAATGAAGCTGGCAGAGATGAAGCAGAAGTTTAAAGAAGGCAAAGTGCCACTACCTGATTTTTGGGGAGGCTATCGCATCGTTCCGGAGAGTTTCGAGTTCTGGCAAGGTCGTAAAAGCCGGCTCCACGACCGACTTCTTTACTCAAAACAAGAGGCTGACTACTGGCAAATTGAAAGAATGGCCCCGTGACCTGTTCTTTCAATTTCCAATTCTCCGTTGGGCTATTTGAAATAGCGTCTAGTTTTCTTTCTCTTTCTGCTCCTGTTCAGAAATGTAATTGTTCACATAGGTTCTGATCTGCTCAATTGAGGGAGCATTCCAGGCCTTACGCTGATCGTCACTGACAGCTGTCGTATCGATTTTATCAGGGTTAATTCCCATTTTTCTGGTTTTTTGCAAAAACTCCATCCCCTGGGTACCGTACCATTGTGGCTTCCCCGCTTTTAGTAAATACCTGTCTTTCGTAGCAGCCGCCAGCCATGGGCTCATCCTATGGCGATCATCAAACTCTATGGCCTTCAAGGCCAGGTCATGGGCCATTTTATAATCCTCTACCTCGTAGCCATGGTGCATGATAAAAGCGGCCTTATAATAATCATGCGCAGATTTGACTTTGTCTTTCGCCACGAGTTTCATTACACGGTTCCGCCTTTCAGCATCTTTCAGCTTCAGCTCGTCCCAATCGATTTTACCTCCCGAGAGTCTTGCTGCCTGATCTTCACCAAACATATTGGCCAGATCTTCATTGTTCAGCTTAAAATAAGCTTTCATTGGCTTTTTCAATTCGCTTTTCCAACTCTTGTCCTCCCTTAATATCTTCAGGTCCTTATCAAAAAGCATATGGGCGATATCATCGTAACCTGAATCAAGGCTACGCTTTAGATATTTAAAGCCATTCTCTTTGTCTCCCGCCAAACTGAAATAGCAGGCCACATCATAATAGGAACCACTTTCGTTTTTAGACTCCCCCATCTCTATGCCCTTAAGCTTCAGGTTTGCTGCATCTTTAAATCGCCCCTCGTAATTTGCCACGTTGGCTTTAAAAAAGTATTTCGTACTATCTCCTGATATGGTTATCATCTGCCCTCCGGGTGTTGTGATTTTTACCGAATGTTGTGCATTGGCGGCCAGTGTCAGGAAAAGAAGATTCAGGACCACTGTTAATCTGATTATTTGAGTTCTCATTTGCTTATTAGTTCTGTCTGAATGAATAATTAAATACACTTCCCATAGAAAGCTTGGATTTGAGAAGCTCTACATACTTCTCGGAATCCTTCTCGTTTAATATCTGCTTATTGACCATCACCCACTCATTGGTAATGGCCAGGCTTACACTGGCATCCTCCGATTCGATAAGCCTATCAGCCAGCATCAGCTTGATTGCCTCCTTCTGCAGATAGTCCCTTACCTCTTTGTTGTCAGCGATGTCACGGATGTTCGTCAGGTCTGATACATCAGTATCTTTTCCACTGGTAGAAAAAGAGAAGGAAGTTGGGGCCCCTGAGGAAGAGGATGAACTTGAAGAGGAAGAAGTACTGGCAGAGCCTACCCCCGTATCAGAACTTGAGCTACTGCTGCTTACGCTCGAGCTATGCTGCTCCAGGGTGGTCGGCACTTCTTCTTCTGTCTTTGAGGTCTTACTGTTATTACAGCTCATTAAAACGAGGCATAACAAAACCGATATATACTTGGTGTATCTGTACATGTTTCATTCTATTGTTCAATTCAAAAGTAAGTAGTGCTCATCGTTACTTTTGTTAATGCTTTGTTAATGCACTGTTAATGGTTATCAGGTCTCGGGGAAATTGATAGCTTTGAACCAGAGGAATCATGAAAAAAATCAGTCTTCCGGCCCTACTGTCGATCCTGGCAATTTTCATCCTGGCGATTGCCCAGTTCTTTATTATTCGATATGCTTATCAGCTCAAATTCGGAGAACTGGAATTCGTATACAGAAATGTCTATGAGTATGCGAAGCCGTTTTTTGAGGTTCAATGGGAGTCAGCCGATGACCTGACCCAATCCCATCTGGATGAACGAAGACTCATCGAAAACGGAAAAATCTCTGAGGCATATTTAACCCAACTACAGACCTCATTTATTAATGATGATTTCATCAGCTCGAAAATAGAGGAGTATTTCCAAGAAAGAGGATTGCTGGAAGAAGTTGAGTTCTCCCTGGTGATGAGAAATATCAGCCTGAATATTAACGGTGCTGATTACACCCCCCGGTCAAATCAACTTGAATTGTCCCTGATCGGGGATTTAACGCTCACCAACAAAGGACAGCTCGTCTATCGTCATATAGCCAATTCGGAATATATCACTACCGATTTTGACCTTTTCATATTCATTCCCAATCAGACATCTCTTTTGATCAGTGAAATGAAATGGGTGATTATTCTTTCCATCATTACTTTTTGCCTGATCTCATTCGTGGCGGTATCGAATTTGCTCAACTGGCAAAAGCAAAAACAGCTGGCTGCCATAAAAGACGACCTCATAGACCATATCTCACATGAATTCAGGACTCCGATTACAAGCATCAATATCGCTAGTGACAGTATCCGCAATCATGGCAAAGACCTTGGGCTCTCCCGTGTAATGGAAATATCAGAACTGATCAAAAGGCAAGGTTCCCGGCTTCAGCAAATGATTGACAATCTGCTCAATACGGCCTTCTTAGATCAGAATCAGGCTTTGAATCAAGAAGTCGTTGTAGCAGACCATTTTTTAAAGACCTACCTGGCAGACGCGAAATTTCTGACCGCAAATACCACTATGAAACTTGAAACAATGCTCAAGGCTGATGAAGCCAAGGTTATGGTGGATACTTTCCTTTTTGAATCCATGCTCAACAACCTGATGGAAAACGCCATTAAGTACAACCGAAAGTCTCCTGTCATCCAGATCAACTCCAGAATTAGCAATCATCAATACATTTTGACAATCACCGACAATGGAATCGGGATTGACTCAGCTCATTTGGACACCATTTTTGAGAAGTTTCAGCGTTTTAACAAAGCCAGTAAAGGTCTGGGGCTTGGCCTATATCACGTACATAAGATTGTCACACTTCACAAAGGTGACATTCAAGTAGACAGTCAGCCTGATCATGGCACCAGCTTCACCATTAGTTTCCCCATTTATGAATAACTCCCTCCCTCCCATATTACTGGTAGAAGATGATCAGGATCTGGGTAACATCCTCGCAGAATACCTTCGCATCAAAGGCTATGAGGTCGAGCTTGTAAATGATGGAGAAACGGCTATCACCATGCTCCAACGACCCTGGCTCATCATCATTCTGGACATAGCCCTGCCGGGTATTTCAGGCTTTGATGTTGCTGAAAAAGTCAGGAAGTCGGGTCAGACAGTTCCTTTTATATTCCTGACTGCCAAAGGGCAAAAGAAAGACAGAATTCATGGCTTGAAGCTCGGAGCCGATGACTATATCACCAAACCTTTCGAGGTTGAAGAGCTACTTTTGAGGGTTCAGAATATTCTGAAGCGGAGTGGTCAGCAGGCTCAGAGTGTTCAACAAATGGGCAATCTAATACTTGACAGAGATAATTTGTCTCTGGTTGTAGACAATCGGAACTTTGACCTTACAGAAAAAGAAGCTCATTTACTGGCACTCTTTATCGACAATCAGGGACAGCTTTTAAAAAGGGATTACCTCCTCAATCAGGTATGGGGAGATGATGATTACTTTAACGGACGCAGCATGGATGTATTCATTTCCCGGATCAGGAAATACCTCTCTACTTCTCCCAACCTTTCTCTGGTCAATATAAGAGGAGTCGGTTTTAAGCTTGTAATGGACTGATCAGATCAGATCGAAAGCAGTCTTTACACCGATCGTCCGCTCCACATTAAATCCTTCACCATATTTAGCTCCGATCAGGTGGCCATAGTGAATGGCTCGTGCCTCAATCATGTTGATAAACTCTGGTGAGGAGATATAGGTGTTCTCCTCCGTGCTATTGGGATCGAAAAACTGTGATTTGAAAGCTTTGATCGACTCCATTTTCTTTTCCCACACATCGCTCACGTCCACAATAAAATCGGGTTCAGAGGGTATGCTCTGAATATAATGATACACTATTTTGGGCCGCCAGTGAGCTTGTTTCTCCCCATCCAGCTCAGTTTCAATCATTTTTAAACCAGCCAGAAAACAGGACTCTTTGGCCAGCTGAGAAGCTCTGCCATGGTCAGGGTGACGGTCATCAAAGGCGTTGGCCAATACAATTTCTGGTCTGTACTTTCTGATCATTCTAATCACAGCCAGCTGATGCGCTTCATCATTCTTAAAGAAACCATCTCTAAACCCCAGATTTTCACGTGCGCTCAATCCCAGTATTTCACCAGAAGCTTTAGCTTCGGCATCCCTTACCTCGGGAGTGCCCCGGGTGCCTAGTTCTCCACGTGTGAAGTCAATAATACCTGCCTTTTTGCCATCTGATATGGCTTTTAGAAGCGTTCCTGAGCTGGCCAGTTCTATATCATCGGGGTGAGCCGCCAGGGCGAGTATATCAAGTTTCATAGAAAGGGGGTTATAAGAAAAAACCGCAGTGGAATGCTGCGGTTTCTTTTGATTATCATTTTTTACTCGGCTACAACTTCCATCTCTTTAGCCGCAAGGAAGCGCTCAGCATCAAGAGCTCCCATACAACCGGTACCAGCTGCGGTAACAGCTTGTCTGTATACCCTGTCGGCAGCATCACCTGTAGCAAAAACGCCCTCTACGTTAGTGTGCGAAGTACCTGGTTTTACTTCCAGATAGCCCGTCTCGTCCATATCGAGCCAGCCATTGAAAATGTCTGTATTAGGCTTATGACCAATGGCCACAAAGAAGCCTTTCACATCGATCTCTCTCTTTTCACCGGTTTTGTTATTTACCAGTCTGGCTCCGGTAACTCCGGAGTCATCTCCTAATATCTCCTCAGTCTCTGTATCCCAGATCACTTCAATGTTGGGAGTATTCAATACGCGCTGTTGCATGATCTTAGAAGCTCTCATTTCGTCCCTTCTTACAATCATGTAAACCTTAGGACAAAGGTTGGCAAGATAGGTAGCTTCTTCAGCCGCGGTGTCTCCCGCTCCTACTACTGCCACATCCTGGCCCTTATAGAAAAAGCCATCGCACACAGCACAAGCCGATACACCTTTATTGGCAAACGTTTCTTCTGAAGGCAAGCCAAGGTATTTAGCCGAAGCACCGGTAGATATAATTACTGATTCAGCGTTAATCTCATGGTTGTCATCCACCCATACTTTTAGGGGGTAACCTGAGAAATCTACCTTAGTGGCTAGTCCATATCTCAAATCAGTCCCGAATCTCTCAGCCTGTTGCTGAAAGTCAACCATCATTTGCGGGCCATTGATACCCTTAGGGTATCCGGGGTAGTTTTCCACATCGTTCGTTGTAGTCAGCTGACCTCCAGGTTGTCCTCCTGTATAGAGTACCGGTTTCAAACCTGCCCTGGCTGCATAGATAGCAGCAGTGTAACCAGCTGGTCCGGAACCAATGATTAACACCTTTATATCTTCCTTTGTCATATCTCCAATTTCTAAGTTTTCAAAGCTAAGGGTTTAACAGCTTTTGGTCAATTATAAGTTCCCTTTAAAATGAATACCAAAAGGGCTTATCGAGCCCTACCTGATATTCAATAAAAACGAAGCGGAAATGGTTCAACGGATGGTATCGTTTCTACCCTTGGCCTACAGGTAGTCTATTTCAGTGTCCTCAAACCGCATAAGGTATCTCAATCAAATCCATAGGCTCTGGCTAAAGATCATCAAAGGATGACTCCACAGACTCTATAAAATGAAAAAGGCCTCCAATTGGAGGCCTTGAATATTATTGCTAAGAAAATTTTTAACCTAAATATGGTTTTAAAGCTTTGCTTCTTGATGTGTGACGCAGTCTTCTGATTGCCTTCTCCTTGATCTGTCTTACACGCTCACGAGTCAGGTTGAATTTCTCCCCGATCTCTTCAAGCGTCATGGAATGCTCTCCATTCAAACCGAAGTACAATGTAATTACGTCAGCTTCTCTCTGAGTGAGAGTAGAAAGTGCACGTTGCACTTCTCTTCTCAATGAGTCATTCATCAGGCCGGTATCCGGCTTTTCCTCAGAGTCATTTTCCAATACATCAAGCAGACTGTTTTCCTCCCCTTGTACAAAGGGAGCGTCCATTGATACGTGCCTTCCGGAGATCTTCATAGTATCCACTACCTCATTGGTAGTTACTTCAAGCACCTCTGCTAATTCATCCGGTGAAGGTTCACGCTCAAATTTTTGCTCGAGCTCAGAAAATGTTTTTGAAATTTTGTTCAAAGAACCTACTCTGTTCAATGGAAGACGTACAATCCTCGACTGCTCGGCCAAAGCCTGCAGAATCGACTGCCGAATCCACCATACTGCGTAGGAGATGAACTTAAAACCTCTCGTTTCATCAAAACGCTGTGCAGCTTTAATTAACCCTAGATTGCCCTCGTTAATCAAGTCACCCAAAGACAATCCCTGATTTTGGTATTGCTTTGCTACAGAAACTACAAAACGAAGGTTGGCCTTGGTCAGCTTTTCAAGTGCTAACTGGTCTCCCTCACGTATTCTCTTGGCCAAGTCCACCTCTTCATCAGGAGTCAAAAGATCTACTTTACCGATCTCCTGAAGGTACTTGTCCAGAGATTGCGACTCTCTGTTGGTGATTTGCTTACTAATCTTAAGCTGTCTCATTCAATTATTTTGGGTTTAACTATTAGTCCACAATTGGGAACACTTAGTAAAGTAAGAAAAGTTCCTACTTTTCCAAGTGTTCCTTCCTTGGTTTTTAATCTTGTTTTCTCTCAGGCCTTGGCAGTAACACCTTTCTTGAGAGCCTGAATTTACCCGTCTTTTTGTCGATGCCTATCAACTTCACGGTAACGTCTTCGCCTACTTCCATAACACCATCCATCTTTTCTAAACGTTCCCATTTGATTTCAGATATATGAAGGAGACCATCTTTTCCAGGCATAAACTCAATAAATGCACCGAAAGGCATGATAGATTTCACTTTCCCTTCGTAAGTCGCACCTTCTTCCGGTACAGCTACGATGCCTTTGATACGTCCTAATGCAGCCATCATAGACTCTTTGTCAGCAGCAAAAACGGTAACAACACCATTATTAGCTTCCTCTTCGATGATTACCGTAGCACCAGTTTCTTTCTGAATCTCCTGAACCACTTTACCACCTGGCCCGATTACTGCACCAATCTGATCTTTTTCAATGATCACTTTCTCACTACGTGGAACGTGCGCTTTGAAATCTTCTCTTGGCTCAGAAATAGCTTTCTTCATTTCACCAAGAATATGAAGTCTGCCTTCTTTGGCTTGATTCAATGCCTTCTCCAGAACTTCGTAAGACAGACCATCTACTTTAATGTCCATTTGACAAGCAGTAATACCTTTCTCAGTACCGGTTACTTTGAAGTCCATGTCTCCCAGGTGATCTTCATCTCCGAGGATATCTGAAAGGATAGCATACTTTCCGGATTCGCTGTCAGAGATCATTCCCATAGCGATACCTGAAACAGGTGCTTTAATTTTAACACCGGTATCCATCAGGGCCATCGTTCCGGCACAAACAGTAGCCATAGAAGATGAACCGTTTGATTCCAGGATATCAGATACAAGTCTGATTGTATATGGATTGTTTTCAGGTTCCGGCAATACTTTCTTCAAAGCACGCATGGCAAGGTTACCATGACCAACTTCTCTCCTGCCAGGACCTCTGTTAGGTCTTGTTTCACCAGTTGAAAAACCCGGGAAATTGTAGTGAAGGAAGAATTTGTTATAACCTGACTCAGTAGCTCCGTCAATCATTTGCTCATCAAGCTTAGTACCCAGGGTACAAGAGGTGAGCGATTGCGTTTCACCACGGGTGAATACAGAAGAGCCGTGAGCAGAAGGCAAGTAATCAGTTTCACACCAGATAGGTCTGATTTCGCTGAAATCACGTCCGTCCAGTCTTTTAGAGCTGTCAAGTACCATATTTCTGGCAGCACTCTTATGAATCTTCTTGAAGTATTGTTTGATTAAGAAGCCATCATATTCATGATCTTCAGGAAGTGCTTCCGTCCACTCATCCCTGATTGCTCTTACATCGGTGCTTCTTACAGTTTTGTCGGCAGTTCGCTTAGAAACAGCCTCATAAAGCTTATCATAAAGATCAGCCTGCATTTTTTCATACAATGCCTCATCTTTCTTTTCATGATCGTAGGTACGCTTCTCAGTCTTACCTGCTTCTTCACCCATTTCAATCTGGGCAGCACACTGAAGTTTGATGGCTTCGTGAGCTACTTTCATAGCTTCGAGCATATCAGCTTCAGACACCTCGTTCATTTCACCTTCCACCATCATAATGTTGTCCTTATCGGCAGCAACAATGATTTCAAGCTCAGCTTCCTGAGTGATGGCTTTAGAAGGGTTCACTTTAAATTTCCCTTCGTGCTTCACTACTCTTACTTCAGAAATAGGACCCGCGAAAGGAATATCAGATACTGACAGAGCAGCAGAGGCAGCCAAAGCGGCCAATGAGTCTGGCATCACATTCTCATCGTGTGAAATCATAGAGATCATCACCTGGGTGTCTCCATGAAAATCTGAAGGGAATAAAGGTCTTAGGGCCCTGTCTACCAAGCGGCAGATCAAGACTTCGTGATCAGACAGTCTACCTTCTCTTTTGAGGAAGCCGCCTGGGATTTTACCAGCACTTGCGAACTTTTCCTGATAGTCTACTGAGAGTGGAAGGAAATCCACATCTTCTCGCGCATCCTGAGAGGCAACAACTGTTGCCAATAGCATTGTGTTGCCTTGTCGAACTACAACCGCTCCGTCTGCCTGTTTAGCAAGTTTTCCGGTTTCGATTGTGATCGTGTTGCCATCTTGCATGTCGATGGTCTTTGTAATTACATTCATCTTTTACTTTTTTCTTAAACAGCGAATGCTCAAAAGCGGAATTTATCTTAGACTTTTTAAGCAGTCTGCCGACAAATTCTGATCGTTCTTTTCAGCATATAAAATTTCTAATATCAAGCGGACAACCAACAATAACCTGCAGCTTGAAATGGGGAAAAGAGAAGGGAATCCTTTTCAGAACTCCCTTCATATTTAATTATTTACGTAATCCTAGTTCGGCAATAATCGCTCTGTAACGCTCGATATCCTTTCTGTAAAGGTAGTCGAGCAGGCTTCTTCTTTTACCGACCAGTTTCAAAAGACCCAATCTTGAAGAGTGATCTTTTTTGTTAGTTTTTAAATGTTCTGTCAGGTGACCAATGCGGTAGGTGAAAAGCGAAATCTGAGATTCAGGCGATCCTGTATCTTTCTTTGACTTTAACCGACCATGATTCTCAAACAGCTCCTCTTTCTTCTCACTAGATAAATACATGCTTAGCTAAATTTAAATTATTGTGTATAAAAACAGCCGCAAAGGTAGCCCTTTGCTCACCAATTACCAAATCAGGCTGTTTTTAATTCCTTTCTCCTTTTGAAGAAAGACCTGATCCTTAACCACCATACATGATAGACGTCTGCTTCGAACAATCGGGCATCATTCCGGGCCTGTCTGAGGAAGAACAGACCAAAAGGCAGCAAGATAGCATTTGAGATCCACACCGCCACGGCAGGATCAAAAACCCCCTCTTTCCCCCATTTATCTCCGGTGGTATTGAGAATGTAGTAGATGAGAAAGAAGATTACCGAAACGATCACAGGCAATCCGAGTCCACCCTTCTTAATAATGGCACCAATGGGAGCCCCAATAAGAAACATGATCATACATGCGAGAGAGCGTGCTACCTGCTGGTTTTTGGTTACCAAAAACTTTCGCTGATCTCGTTTTAACGACTCCAGACTGGTAGCCCTATTCTTCAGTAAGTTCCGCATAGTACGGGAGTTATTAATCCCGTGACTGAGTGCACTGATTTCTTTGGTATTGTTACTCGTCTTGGTTGTATCATTGAACGTAGCATAGAACTTTGCCAGATTCTCTTCAGGGGTATATACTCTCAGTATTTTTTTCACTTTAGCATCAGCATTAAATCCTGCCAGCTTAGCTCCCTTAAGAGTGGTCTTAGAAGATATCTGTTCTTCTCTTGCCAGCTTTCTCCCCTCGGGGGTATTCAGGGTATTCGTTTCTTCAGTTACATTAGATGCATTCAAGTCCGCAGAGAGCGAGTCTTCCTCAATGGACTCAATCACCGGAGGCCTTCTGGCATCTCTCAACGAATCGTATAAGGCACGCTTCCTGCTCAATTCTTTGGGGATCACATTCTTCCTTACAAAGTGATACCTGAAGGTATTGCTCACATCGTTGAACATTCGTTCCTGCCCTACATAAAAATCTCGCTGCATGGAGTCTACCCCAACAATCAAGTCATCACGGGTTTGCACAAGGCGAGAACGCCTGAACAGACTCTCATCAGTTTTATTCATATCAAAAGAAGATAAGTCGAACACGATCTTATTCTTGTCAAACTCATCTCGCTTGAACTGACCACCATCTACCCTGTCCTGATACTTCTCCTTGTAGGCTTCTTCATAGCGAATGCCATTGAAAAGCTCCAGAGCCAGGTAACGCTGATTCATAAAGGAGTACATAAGCCCGGAATCTGCCAAAATCACGTTGCGATTGCCGGTACCGTTATTCCCAACGTGATCATAGATAATAATATCTTTGAGCTGCTCATCGCCCACCTTTTCGTTGACCTTGATGCTATAGCCGGGAATACCGTCATAAAACACCCCTTCCTTAATATCAAGTGCGGGCTTCTTTGTCCGCATATCCCACAACAGACTATAGGTCTTGAGGTTAATCTTTGGCACCAACTGTGTATTAGAATAGTAGGTGAAACCCGTAAGCATCAATACAAATACGAATATCGGCAAGAGAGAACGGACGAGCGATATACCTGAGCTCTTCACTGCAGTGAGTTCTGAGTGCTCGCCAAGGTTACCAAAGGTCATGATAGCACTTAGTAATACAGCAAGAGGAAAAGCATCGGGAGAACTTGAAACAGAGAAATAGAAGATGAGCTCACCAAAAACGGAAAGGCTCAAGCCCTTGCCCATGATCTGATCAAAGTACTTAAGCAGGGTAACCAGTAGCAGGATAAAATCCACCACTATGAGTGTGAGTAAGAATGGCCCGATAAAGGAACCAAAAACCAGCTTATCAATCTTCTTCATACCATCCTGAATGCCGATGTATTAAACAAACATCGTGCCTTTAACCAGATTGACAAAGGAAATAATATTAAGAATAGAAAAGGAATCAGCCGCCAATTAATTCTTTCAGGCTGTAGACAATATTTTCCCAGAGGTCTTGCTGTTCTTCAGGGTCATCGAGGTCAGAATAGTCGGTAATTTGGAGAAACACCGACTGGGTAAGTTCATTTACGTTAAGTTTCAGCTCTATAAAAGCCGGATCATCTTCATCTTCCTCGGTTTCGGGGAGAAACTCAAACTTGACATGGTGATTAGTACGTTGACCAGCTTTCTTAGCTTTATGATCTTCCCCATCCCAGTGGAAGCTAAAGACCTTGTCTTCGTTGATATTTACATCATCTGCAAACCACTGCGCCAGACCACTGGCGGTACTTAAATATGGGAAAAGCATCTTGCTGGATGCATTGACTTCAAACTCTGTGATAAACTTCTTCTTTCCCATAGTCGAAAAAATTGTTGGTTCGATAATTTAGAATTTATTTATGAGACGGACAAACGGTTGCATTGGCTTAATCTGAGGATTTTAGGCCGATTTGAAGCTTTGCTGTTACAATACTACTTTAAAAACAGAGCAACCCTCTCGTTTGTAAGCTGTTGCACATTACAGACCAAAAACCAGCAAGTTTCATGGCTTCTTACATACAATCTCAAAGAATTCTCAAAAGCTCCAATAGCCCAGTTTCACCGCCTTATTTGGGCCATCAAATTTTACTAATTAAAAACTTCGCAAGTCTGTTGCTTTTTAATAACCTGAATTGCTACATTTGCACTCCCAAATGGCGAGGTCCCTGCCTGCTTTTGCAGGTCTGCCCTAGGCAGGTAAAGCTCAGAACTGAGCAACCAGGTGTTTCGACAAAAAACCAATGGCGAGGTAGCTCAGTTGGTTAGAGCGCAGGATTCATAACCCTGAGGTCACGGGTTCAACTCCCGTCTTCGCTACTAAAACCCAGTTTTCTTCTGAAAACTGGGTTTTTATTTTTTTGGCCTGCCCCATGGTATTTAACCACTCTTCAGCATTCAACTCCCGTCTTTGCTACAGATAAAGAGGTCGTCTCAAAAGTTATAAACGAGTCATTCTGAATTCATTTCAGAATCTCAACTACCTCATCTCTGGAGGTTTAGAGATACTGAAACCTGCTGGCAGCAGGCAGGCGAGTTCAGCATGACGGAAAGTCTACTCTCGAGACAACCCCATTTTTATTGACGCAAACAAGGCTGATCTACTGTCATTATACACCTTGGCTTTAAGACTCCAGGGTATAAAAAAACCCTGACGTTTCCGTCAGGGTTCTTACCATATCTTGTTGTGAGTGTTTATTTTACTTTGTCAATCACTGCTTTGAAAGCTTCCGGATGATTCATTGCTAAATCGGCCAGCACTTTTCTATTCAACTCAATTCCTGACTTACCCAGTTTACCCATAAACTGTGAGTAAGACATACCATGCTGTCTTGCTCCAGCGTTGATACGCTGAATCCAAAGTTTTCTAAACTCTCTCTTTTTTGCTTTTCTGTCTCTATAAGCGAACTGAAGACCTTTTTCGATCTGGTTCTTAGCTACAGTCCAAACATTCTTTTTTCTCCCCCAATAGCCTTTGGCCATTTTGAGGATTCTCTTTCTTTTTGCTCTTGACGCTACTGCGTTTACTGATCTTGGCATAATTTTTAATTTTTTTGACTTTTGGCGGATGGACTAAACCAACTCTTTGGGGCCGTAAGCCGGGTGGATAAATTTAACCTTCTAATCGAAATTAGATGTTGAGCATTGCTTTAACGTTCTTCTCGTCAGACTTGTGTACCAAGCCCATTTGAGTCAGATTACGTTTTTGCTTTGTCTCTTTTTTGGTCAGGATATGACTTTTGAAAGCATGCTTTCTTTTGATCTTACCCGTTCCTGTTAATTTGAAACGTTTCTTCGCTCCAGATTTAGTTTTTACTTTAGGCATTTTATATAAAGTTTAACAAAATATGGTCTTACTTCTTCACCACCTTAGGAGCAAGGAACAAGAACATTCTCTTTCCTTCCAGCTTGGGTAGTTGCTCTACCTTAGCATACTCTTCAAGCGCCTGTGCAAATTTCAACAGCAGAATCTCTCCCCTGTCTTTATACACAATGGCTCTTCCACGGAACTGCACATAAGCTTTCACTTTAGCGCCATCCTCAAGGAAGTTCTGAGCGTGCTTCAGTTTAAAATTAAAATCATGATCGTCCGTATTCGGTCCGAACCTGATCTCCTTAATTACTGTTTTAGAAGCTTTGGCTTTAATTTCCTTTTGCTTCTTCTTCTGATCGTACTTGAACTTTGAGTAATCGATCACTTTACAAACAGGTGGGTCCGCTTTTGGAGAAATCTCAACTAGATCAAGTCCCTGGTCCTGTGCAATTCTAATTCCTTCAGATACAGAATATATACCTACTGTTACATTTTCACCTACTAACCGGATTTCCCGGGCGGTGATTTTACCATTGACTTTGTAAGGCTCCTCTACCCTTCCTCTGGGTGGGTACCTTCTTCTCATTTTAGCGATTGTGACCTCCTTGTCTTGTTAAAAATGTGTGCAAATATCGGGATAATTTTCCAATAATCCATTTATCAAAATCTGCGAGGCGAAATTTACTATTTCGCTCCCAAAGATTTATTCTTTTCGTCATTAAAATAGCGAATAAAATCATCAATCGACAAAGAACCTACATCTCCTTCGCCATGTCTTCTTACCGCTACCTGTCTCGATTCCTGTTCCTTCTCCCCTACAATCAGCATGATCGGAATCTTCTTCACTTCAGCATCACGGATTTTTCTACCAATTTTCTCATCACGATGATCCACAAAGCCTGTAATATCCTCTGATTCGAGTACTTTATAAAGCTCCTGAGCATAATCGGCATACTTTTCGGAGATAGGCAAAATCGCCACCTGATCTGGTGTAAGCCATAGCGGAAAATCTCCTCCACAATGCTCAATCAACACGGCCACGAAACGTTCCAAAGAACCGAATGGTGCTCTGTGAATCATCACTGGTCTGTGCTTCTGGTTATCGGAACCTGTGTATTCCAACTCGAATCGTTCAGGTAAGTTATAATCTACCTGAATAGTTCCCAGTTGCCACTTTCTTCCGAGTGCATCCTTTACCATAAAGTCGAGCTTCGGTCCGTAAAAGGCGGCTTCTCCCAGCTCAGTCACTGTTGAAAGCTCTTTTTCGGCTGCCGCTTCTATAATAGCCGACTCTGCCTTTTCCCAGGCTTCATCGGTACCGATATACTTTTGCTTGTTTTCAGGATCTCTCAATGAGATCTGGGCTGTAAAGTCTTCAAAGCCAAGCGACTCAAATACGTATAACACCAGGTCGATTACCTTGATAAACTCTTCTTTCACCTGCTCCGGCATACAAAAGATATGCGCATCATCCTGTGTAAAGCCTCTTACCCTGGTCAGTCCATGAAGCTCGCCACTTTGCTCATAGCGATACACAGTACCGAATTCAGCCAAACGAACCGGTAGCTCTTTATATGACCTTGGTTTAGAACTGAAAATCTCGCAGTGATGAGGACAGTTCATGGGTTTCAGCAAAAACTCCTCCCCTTCATGGGGTGTTTTAATACCCTGAAAAGAGTCTTCTCCATATTTCTCATAGTGACCTGAAGTGACATAAAGGTTTTTATGACCAATATGAGGAGTAACTACAGGGTCATAACCTGCTCTTACCTGTGCTTTACGCATAAAGGTTTCCAGTCGCTCGCGCAGTTTTGCACCTTTAGGCAGCCAAAGAGGCAGTCCCATGCCTACCTTCTCAGAGAAAGTAAAAAGCTCCAGTTCTTTACCCAGCTTTCTGTGGTCGCGTTTTTTTGCTTCCTCCAGCATGTGCATATGAGCAGTCAGCTCCTTCTGCTTAGGGAAAGTGATACCGTAAATACGCGTCAGCTGTTTATTATTTTCATCTCCCCTCCAGTAAGCTCCGGCTACATTGAGCAGCTTTATGGCTTTGATAAAGCCGGTATGGGGAATATGTGGTCCACGACAGAGATCGGTAAACTCACCTTGCTGATAGAAGGTAATGCTACCATCTTCCAGTCCATCGATAAGATCCAGTTTGTATTCGTCATCTTTTTCGGTGAAGTATTCTATGGCGTCTGCCTTTGATACTTCAGACCTGTTATAGGTATTTTTCTGGCGTGCCAGCTCAAGCATTTTCTGCTCAATCTTTTCCAGGTGGGCTGCATCAAATTCCTGATCGCCAAAATCTACATCATAGTAGTAGCCAGCTTCGATTGAAGGGCCAATACCGAATTTGGTACCAGGATACAGAATTTGAAGTGCCTCTGCCATTAGGTGGGCAGAAGAGTGCCAGAAAGTAGCTCTTCCGTCTTCATCTTTCCAGGTAAGCAGCTTTAGAGAAGCATCTGCGGTGATGGCACGTGTTGCGTCCCATACTTCACCGTTGACCTCTGCGGCCAATACATTTCTCGCCAGCCCTTCGCTGATGCTCATGGCCACATCCATGGCTGAGCTTCCCTGAGCAAATTCTTTTACTGTTCCGTCAGGGAGTGTGATTTTAATTGTTTCGTTACTCATTTTTCTGTAAGTCAAATGCTACAAACCATTTGACAGGTTTTGGTTATAAATATGAGCCGCAAATATGCAACAATATTTAGGAGAACTCCCTAGTAAGCGGATGGCTTTTGAGCTTTTTTTTGGCTCTTTAAACCAGTGGGTGTGCAATAGCCTCATCCATATGAGAATATGACGGCATTATCACCACCCAACAGGCCGACTTACCTTGACAGAAATAAGGGCTACAATGAAAGATTAAAGCTGAATTTGATGCTTGATTTCCTATCCGGGTTGAGTGCGTTATAATTAAGCCTGCGGATGTAATCTACCCTGAAGAGTTTGAAGATATTCTCCACCCCCAGTCCTACTTCTGCATAGGGCTTAGACGAATCAAGTGTTCTAAAAAGATCCTGGACTGAACCATCCCCAATGAGTGGAACTCCCTGCTCATCTCTGTTTACCTGTACATCCAATGTACTCTGACTCACATCTCCTACAAGCACATTTCCGGTAGCCACCAGTCTCCACTTGAGTTTCTTCATCAAGGGAATACGGTTGAGAATAAAGCCTTCGAAGAAGTGTTGGTACCTTAATGAGGCATAGGACTGACTTACAAATTCGAAGAAGTCCAGACCATTGAAGGCAATCCCGGTATAAACAGGCTGTTCGTTACCAATATGGGCAGTTAGCAAAGGATAAGGCACGTCATTGAAAACATGACCTGCGTTGATTTGATAGAAAGATACTCCCCAAAAACCTACTTTCAATCTTTGAGATACTCCAAAGTCCAGTTTGTGATAGTCGAAATCACCTCCAAATGTGCCTTTCAGTCCTCGGGTGTAAGCAAGTGCGAAGGTGGGCCATCTCAGGGTTCCCAGGCTGATCCTGCTATTATCGTTGATCAGGAAGGTCTCGTCTCTGGCGTATTTGAGCCTTAGGCTTACCTCGGTGGTAGAAAAGTCGCTGCCCAATGGAGAAGCTACGTCATTCAGGTTGGTACGATACCTGAAATTGAATTCAGGGTTAAAATCCTGTTTTCTTACCCTGATACCGAAAGAGAATGCCTTTGAGGCCTGATGGGCGAAGTCAAACTGATAGCGTTCATACCTGAAGGGCCGTACCAGGTTACCCAACTGAGTTAGTGCCAGGAAAGCACTACCATCATCGAGATTGGTGAGTCTGTTTACCTGAATACCCAATTGGTCGAGATCATTTCTGTAATTGAATGAAAGGGTTGTCCATTTTTTCCGATTGGCAATGAGCTGTGCACCAAGGCCATATTTAAATTTTTGATCGTTGAAACCATAGGCGGTATAACCATTAAGCTGCCATTTACGACTGAAATTCTCATTCGTTCTACCTCCTACCCTAAGGCGCAGGCCTTCGACATTATTCGCAGACACCAAAAACGGCCAGGGTCCTAAATCTAATTTACCTACCTCCACATACCCACGGGCTACAGTTTTCAGAATCGTAGTCCAGGTCTTTACCAGTGGTATATTGTTCAACGAGTCGATCATGGCAAATACGTTCTTCTCAGTAGTAGAAAGGGTGTCGTGCCTGTTTTCTTCCCAAAAGATGTCATCCTGGGTCCTTGCATCCTCTTCCAGCTCAATAGTACGTGCGAAGAATTTAAGGGGCTTAGGTTCTGTGACCTGCAGGTTTTTATTAGAAGTATAGAATTTGGCGAGAAAGCCAGCTGATTTCTTGGAGAGCTCTGACACGTCAATCAAAACCCTGGACTTAACAGGCAGCCAGGCTCCTGCTGTGGTACGTTCGAGCTCTTGTTGGATCCTGACCTTTTCAATAAAATTGAGGTTGGCACCTTTCTGCATTGCAGCATCAATACGCTTAATACCAAAATCTTCTTTGGCGACCCATATCGTTCCAACGAAGGCAAGCTCCTGACTGTTTTTAGGCTGAAAATCAAGAATGTAACAATACTCTCCCTCTACGTCAGCACTATCTCTTAGCTCATAGTCGTAAATAACCCTCCAGCCATCACCAATAGGTGAAGCAAACTCCTTCTCTACAATCGTCATCCTGTTCTGGTAGAAATTGTATTCCTGAAAGGAGGAACCGATTATTTGAGAGATCAATGAACCATCTTCAATACCAACTCCACGAATTTTAGTCTTCTCAATCTGCTCTTTTTGTAATCGCGGACTGGAACGAAAGTAGAATTTGGAAAGTGATTCAGAGATAAAGAGTGGCAGAATGGGTTTACCATCCTCTCCCGCTATGACACTGACACTATCGAGTACTGCAGAAATCTTCTGCATGTATTTCTTCTCCCTTAGTTTGTCGGTGATGTTATCAATATCAATTTCTATCTTATTATAGCTCTCATACTCATAGGCATCCAGCTTACGCTTGTCATTGAACTTCTTATTGTCAATCACCTTTCGCATGATTGGGAAAGCGGGGTTTTCCTGGCGACCAGAGGTTACCACAAACTCACCTAAAGAATTGGCTTCGGGTAGCAACTGAAAGTTGATGGTTTGGGTAATGCCTTTTACATAAACCTTCTTTTTGCGCTCATAGCCTATATAAGAGACAATGATAGTATCTGATTCAGCCTGACCTTTTATTTCATAGAAACCGTCAAAATCTGTGGGAGAACCTATGGAAGTTCCCTTAAGTACCACATTGGCAAAGGGAATAGGATCACCTGACTCGGCATCTGTAACCTTTCCTCTGATGATGGTTTGTTGTGAGAAGACCTGCAGGCTGGTGAGAATACCTGCAAGCAACAATGTAATGCGTTTCAAATGACCGGGTTTAGTTTTTAAACAGTTGTTTAACGAGAGCATTGACGAAAAAGTGAACCTTAGGCTCATTTTTTAACAATTTATAAGGGCTTACGTTCACTTTGACTTAAATAATTTTTGATGTGGATGTCAGACCTCTTGACAATCCGTTGGTACCAGGCCAGTTTCAGTTCTCTTTTTTCATCTTCTGACAGTCGCCAATCGACATCGGAAGCCTTAAGTCTGGTTACTAATTCGTTCAAAATTAGTGCCGCACTTACAGAGACATTAAACGATTCTGTGAAACCATACATGGGTATATGAACCAGTTCATCTGCCTCTTCTTTTGCATAGTCACTCAATCCTCGCAACTCCGTCCCAAACACCAGGGCTGTCTTTTTACTGATACCCAACTCATGCACAGATGCAGAATTTCGGTCTGGGGTTGTACCAACTATACGATAACCTTTCTTTTTTAAGTCTTTTATACAACGAGCCGGGCTTTCTTCAGAACGTATATACTTTTCTAAGTTGACCCATTTTGACGCACCTCTGACAATATTCGGGTTCACCTCATAGTCATGTAGCCTCTGGGCGATGTATAAATCCTGGACTCCAAAGCAGTCGCAAGTTCTGATCACAGCACTGATATTGTGAGCATGGTACAGGTCTTCCAGCATAACCGTGATATGTCTTGTACGCTGATCAAGCACATCATTGATGAGTTGGACCTTGTGGTCAGTGACATATGCTTCGAGTAAATTGACTAGTTCCTTTTCCAAATGGATTGACTAAAATTGAAGCGGCAAAGGTAGGCAAAAGCTACATGGTAAATGATGAATTTTAAACTACTCATTCACTCTTAGCTTGTCCTTGGCTAACCAGTTACAACAGAGTCTGAGCCCTTACCTGTAAACCGCTTTAAGAGTAGGACGTATATGAGCATGATGTCACTTAAGAGAATCATCATATTTTTGCTATCAGTCTTCGGAACATCCAGCGCTGTTCAGGGACAGAATATGGCCGTTGATGTGTTTTTGCCTGATTTAGTCTCCACCAACATTATAGAGTACTACACTGCTTTTACTCCCGATGGGAACAAACTCTATTTTGTAAGGCGAAATGCTGAATGGGGAGACTTTAGTGACAAGACACCAGGCCACATCTATACCACAGAATATATAGCCGGAAAATGGCAGAGGCCGCAAATGGCGAGTTTTTCGGGAGAGTACTCTGACGGAGCTCCTTTCATTTCAGGAGACGGTAAATATTTCTTTTTCACGTCAAAACGACCTCGTGAGGACAAAAGGACAGAGGATACCGATATCTGGTTCATGACTCAAACTTCTTCAGGCTGGTCTACCCCTGAACCACTTTCGGGAACCATTAACTCGAAAAAAACAGAATTCAGCCCGGTACTCACCGATAGCGGCAATCTTTATTTTGCTTCCATGCGTGAAGGTGGCCTTGGCCAGGGGGATATTTATGTGTGCAAGTTTGATGGTATGCGCTGTAATCAAACGCAAAACCTGGGCGGTCAGATCAACTCCCCCACCGGTGAATGGAATGTCTTTGTAGATCGGGCGGAGACCTATATGATCTTTGAGGCATCGGGGCGTATTTCAGGTAAGGACAATGGAGATTTTTATATCTCATTTAGACAGAATGGCATTTGGCAAAAGGCCATTTATATGGATGTACTTAATACTGAGGGCAGTGACCTGGCTGCCAGATTATCGCCTGATGGTAAAACACTCTATTTTGCCCAATCCACAAGAGGCGAAGTAGACATTAAATCTGTCAGTATTGAGGTGATTGAACAATACAGGAATAAGTAAGACTCCTCAATTCCCTTCAAACCATCGTTTGAGTATCTCAGCTGCCGGTTTACCTCTTGGAGAGTAATTGGGATTATTTAAAACACCCTTGTATTCTGACCAACGCCAGACAAAAACTCCCTTCATCCAGGGCTCTTGCCATATACTCTCAAACATGCTTTGATAAGCCTCTTTTTGGGCCATATTATTCACCGTATTATCAGTGTTATTATAGCGATTGTTATCCCATGGTTCAGCTCCTACGTAATCTTCATTCTGATATCCCCACTCTGTGAGAATTATAGGTTTATGGTGTTTGGCGGCCAATCGTTCCAGTTTGATCCTGTACTTGTCCCAAGCTGATTTTAAATCAACAAAGTCAGGATGCTGTTTTTTACTGAGTGGAAAATAGGCATCTACTCCTATATAGTCCAGTTCGTTCCAAAAGCCTATTTTATCATAGCTATCCCAGTTAGCAGCATAAACCAACGGCCCGCTATAAACGGTCCTGACTTTCCTGATCAGGTTGTGCCAGAACTCTGGTTTTTCAAGGGCGGTCCTTTTCATTTCTGTGCCAATGCAAAAGAGCTCTACTTTTAAGGAATCTGCGATGCGAGCATAATCCAGAATATAGTTTTCATACCCTCTGGCAAAGGTATCCCAGTCTGCATCGTTTTTAGTCATGAGGGCACCGCGCCAATAATCATTGCCTTCAATTCTATTTTCCTGACTGGAAATAAAGGTCCGCTGGCTCTGAATAAATTGCATTCTGGAAACACTATCTTCAAAATCTACGCTGGGCGCCTTCCAGCGAGACAAATCCCATCCTATTGTCAAGTGGGGCTTGAGCATTACCTTAAGTCCGTTTTTCCTGGCTAAAGAAATTCCTTCCAACGTGGCCTGCTTTCTCTCCCCAAACCACTGACCTTCAAAGTCATAAACTACCCTGAGGTTTTGACGATACACAGTAGCTTCCGGCACCAGGGCTACAAAATTGCCCCCTACTTCAGCCATGGAACTAAACATCTGATCATGCAAAGGACCTCGTCCGGGACCAGTAAAGGTCAGCCCCCCTATTTTCGTTTCCAACGGATCGGTGTATTGTATTCCCTGCTGGCAGGAACCAAGCAGACTTGCACACAAAATCAATGAGATCAGCCATTTCATGTTTGAAGCTAACCCTGCTTGCACAAAGGAACTATCAGATAGCAGACATTAATTTGTTGCTGTACTATCATTCATTAGCCTTTCGGCTAACCCTACCAGAAATTGGGGTGGATATTCAATAAAGTCAGTATGTCTCTTGATTTTTCCTTGTTCATCGAATTGAAGTGAGATCACAAAACGCATGTGCTCAGCATCATCATAGAGTTGGCCATTGTAATAAAACGGAGTAAAGTAACCACGCCCCATAGCGGTGCTGTCGGTAGTCGTCAAATCTTCCAAAACCAACACCTCTGGGTAATCAGGGTGTTTTTCAAGTAAAGGATCAGGCCAGTTGTAGAAGTTGATGAACTCTTCTTTGTTGTAGGTATATCTAAAAATAACATCTTTGAAAACCAGGTCTTCTGCATACAAGTCCTGAAACGCCTTCCAATCAGTTCGGGCTTTATAGGTATCGAAAAAAAGTATGGCATGTTCTCTGGCAAAATCGACCTTCTCTTGGGGATTTGCACAGGCTGCCAAAAGTAGAAAGAGCAAAAGGAATCGCTTCATTAACCGGCTTTTCAGTGAAAGCCCTAAAGTTAGGCATTGATTCGATACGCGCTCTTGATCTAGATCAACAAACAACTTTGCCGATCATCAAATGAAAGAGAAGGATGGCTGTCAAATTTGCTACTTTTCAACTCAACCTTATACAACAGCCATGCGATTGAATCGGATAGTCATCCTATTACTCCTACCACTCTTATTCTCCTGTGAAAATCAGTCTGCAGACAATAGCTCTATTACCGCCTTTGTAGGCGCCACGCTTATCGATGGTACAGGTGCTTCTCCTATCAATGATGCCGTCCTTCTGGTAGAAAATGGCCGAATACGGCAAGTAGGTAGCAAAGAGGTCGTGGATATTCCCAAAGGAGCACAGGAAGTAGACATGGCCGGCAAGTACGTTATGCCGGGTATGATTAACGGTCATGGACATATAGGAGGCACAGAAGGGCTGCAAGGAGGCAAGTATTCGCGAGAGAATCTTCTACGAGATCTGGCGCTCAACGCCCGCTACGGTGTTACCACTGTGGTGAGCCTTGGAGGAGACGAGCAGGCTTCTATTGAAGTAAGAGATGCTCAGGAAACTGGTTCACTCAGTCATAGTCGACTTTTTGTAGCCGGCACAATTGTGACAGGAGATAGTCCTGAGGAAGTAAAGCTGGTGGTACAGGAAAATGCCAGGAACAAGGTGGATTTCATTAAAATCCGGGTGGATGACAACCTCAGGGCTTCAGTAAAAATGCCCTCAGACGTGTACTCTGCCGTTATAGAAGAAGCCCACAAGCATGGTATTCCGGTAGCTTCACACCTCTACTACCTGAAAGATGCCAAAGGACTACTAAATGCAGGCACAGACTACATTGCTCATAGCATCAGAGACAAAGAGGTAGACCAGGAGTTGATCGAGCTGATTAAAGCAAAGGATGTCTATTATTGCCCCACCCTTATGAGGGAA
The DNA here is from genome assembly GCA_021404565.1 of Roseivirga sp. Taxonomy (GTDB): domain Bacteria; phylum Bacteroidota; class Bacteroidia; order Cytophagales; family Cyclobacteriaceae; genus Roseivirga. The sequence continues at coordinate 53,624 of JAAWWF010000018.1, forward strand.
GTTTCGGTATTCGCTTATGCCGAGACCCCGGATTTCCTGGCTGATAAATTTCTATTGAACGAAGTGGAACCGGAAATTATTGAAGCCTTAAAAGCCCCTGAAAGGCAAAAGAGGATTAAGGAGAACCCACGAACGAAAGTTTATGAAGAGGCCCTGGTAATGGCCATGAGCAACCTTAAGAAGTTGTCAGATAATGGTGTAAAAATAGTTATGGGTACAGATGCAGGGCCTCCGGCTCGTTTTCAGGGATACTTTGAGCACAAAGAGTTGGAATTGATGGTAGCCGCAGGGTTGACTCCTATGCAAACTCTGGTAGCGGCCACCGGCAATGCCGCAAAACACTTGAACCTCAAGGATATCGGAACATTAGAGAAAGGTAACTGGGCGGATTTTATCTTGTTAGAAAAGAATCCACTGGAGGATATTACGAATACCCAAAGTTTGTTGGATGTCTGGATTGCCGGGAACAAAGTGCCTGAGAAATGAAAAATGTTAATTCTGATTTTTTTTGGAACAGCCTTGGCTAAAGTGTGAGAACCTTGGATCAATCTGTTAATATAAGGGTTAATAGATTTGGTCTTATTTTCTATTGATTATTGGAATTGTAAAGTTTGAAAACCCCATCCCCGGAACCTTGTTTGTCGCTTTTTGCGGCCAAAAAGGACCAAAAACCCTTTCCGAAAATACCAAATTCAAGTTTGGTTCTAACCGGCATGGCCTTCGCGTGCCAAATCCAACCAACTTGTATTTCGCTCATTGTCGGTTTCATCACCCTCCTGGACGTATAGAAATGGATAGACAACCAAAGTCCGCGTATTCAAAATCATCAGTTCCCCTAACACAATTTTGCCGATTGATTTACCAAGGCTTGGGTGATTGAAAAACTCCTACGCTAAAGCTTCAGGTATCGGGATTAGGATTAAAAGGTCTTGGATAATAAATCACCTTCGCTAAAGCTCCGGTGATTGAAAAAGAAAAAGCCATTGGTCAGGTGACAAACGGCTTTTGGAAGATGAACAAACAAAATTATTAATTTCTTATCGTTAAACCTGTTTCACCAGATTTGTACTTATAACAGCTAATTATAAAAACACCCTTACTGACTCCCGAAAAAATTCTATAAGTTGGAATTATTGAGCAAAAGAAAGCCCCTCGGTTTTGATAAACTGAGGGGCTTTCTAATATCCGAATCTTCCTGTTAGAAGAGGTCAATGGTATCCCCCACTCCGTAGCCATCGTCTTCATCTCCGCCTTTGTCCTGATTTACATCTGGCTTTGGTGGTTCTTGCGGCTTTGGTTTGACTTCTCTTACCGGAGGTTTCCGGATATTAGCGGCTTTGGCCGGGTCTGCTGGCTTAGCCGATTCTCTGACAATTGGTCTTACGGGTGGCTTAGGGGCTTCAGCACGCAAAGTGGGTGCTATGGTTTGCCCAGCTGCAGTTTCAATCGGAGTTGCCACAGGTGCGTTCTCCTCCTCTGTCTTTTCCACTTTAGCGTCATCACTGTTTAATAGAACCACCTTCTTGACGGAATGTGCAGATAGCTTGTTTCCTGTCGCTTTCCAGCCTTTCACGTCAATAAGCATATCCATGTCATAGGTGACCTTTTTTCTCTCACGAGAGCCTTTTTCGGTATAATGCACCTCAATCTGTGGTTGGGCTACAGTGGTAATCATTACCAGCTTAGAGCCTTTTTCTTCACTAATGAAGGCAAAACGCTTGTCCATGGTCGAGGTCTCAATCTGGAAACGTTTAACATAGTGGGTCTTACTTCCTCCATCGTAATGCACTGCGGAGATTACACCATCGGGATCAAGTTTGGTTATCATCATGATCTTCGTTGGCTCGTAGCGGTTCGTCAGCTCAAAAGAAGTGAGTTCATATTCTCCAGTCTTATGGATCACCAATATCTTATCCTCGCTTTGGAAATTACCCAGCAACACACCGCGATCATCCCTATTGAGCCTCCCCACTGAATCATCATACCAGATGTCAAGCCCACCAAGAGTCGACTTTCCTTCCATCTTTAGCTGTACTTTTCGCACCGGATACCTGGTAACTATATTTCCGCCTGCCCCTCTTCCTTTTATCTCCAGATCGGCAAAGTTGAAGTCAAATACCTTGACCCGAGCTTTTGCCCCCGAGCTGAGGTAAATTGTCACCAATTCGGCCTCACCGTTTGGATTGGCGGTGAAGTAGGTAACTTTCGATCCTCTTTCGCCTTTTGTGAGATCATATTCTCGATCACGGGTTATGCCCAATACCTGAAAGCGTTTGACCATACTCCTGCCTGACTTTCCGTCAAGATACATCAGGTTATAAACCATGCGCTCGTCATTCTTTTTCCATACTCCGGCATAGAGAATGTCCTTGCCCACAAAAATCTTATCGGCAATACGGACGACCTGAAACTTACCATCTTTTCTGAAGACGATGATATCATCTATATCCGAACATTCGGTCACAAACTCATCTTTCTTCATGCCATAGCCGATAAAACCTTCCTTGCGGTTTACATAGAGCTTGGCATTGTTAGCAGCTACAATGGCGGCTTTGATATTTTCGAAAGACTTGATCTCTGTCTTTCTTTCTCTACCCTTTCCATATTTTTCAAGCAGCTTCTGGAAGTACCCTATAGCGTATTCTATCAGGTTGGCCAGGTTATGTTCTACCCGCTCCAGTTCTTCCTGCAGCTTACGCATGGCTTCATCGGCCTTGAAAGCATCAAACCTGGAAATTCTCTTGATTTTAATTTCTGTGAGTCGAACGATATCTTCTTCGGTGATCTCCCGGTAGAATTCTTTCTTAAAAGGGTCGAGTCCTTTATCGATTGTTCGAATTACTGCTTCCCAGGTCTCGCATTCTTCTATATCGCGATAGATGCGGTTTTCAATGAAGATTTTTTCGAGTGAAGAAAAAAGGATTTTCTCGAGCAGTTCTCCCTTTCTGATCTCCAGCTCTCTTCTGAGCAGTTCTACCGTCTGAGCCGTGTTGATACGTAAGATCTCATTTACGCTCATGAAATGAGGCTTGTCCTCGATAATCACACAAGCATTGGGTGAGATGCTGACTTCACAGTCCGTAAATGCGTACAAAGCGTCAATCGTGATATTAGGTGACTGACCACTCGCCAATTCTATCAGAATTTCGACCTCCTCAGCTGTGTTGTCAACCACCTTCTTGATCTTGATTTTTCCTTTATCGTTGGCTTTAATAATGGAGTCAATCAACCCTGTAGTGGTAGTACCAAAGGGTATGTCTTTTATAGCAATAGATTTCTTATCTACCTCTTCAATCTTGGCACGGACCTTTATTTTACCTCCCCTGAGGCCTTCATTGTATTCAGAGAAGTCTGCCGAACCGCCTGTGGGAAAGTCAGGGTAAATCTTCGCCTTCTTACCCTGCAATACTTTGATCGAAGCTTGGATAAGCTCCACAAAGTTATGAGGCATAATCTTGGTCGAGAGCCCCACGGCAATTCCATCTACCCCCTGAGCTAGCAAGAGCGGGAATTTTACAGGTAATGTGACAGGTTCTTTTTTTCTGCCATCGTATGAGAGTTGCCAGTCTGTCGTTTGTGGGTTAAATACTACTTCTAAACCAAATTTAGAAAGCCTTGCTTCTATATAACGCGCAGCCGCAGCCCTGTCCCCGGTGCGGATGTCTCCCCAATTCCCCTGGGTTTCTATCAACAGGTCTTTCTGGCCAATGTTTACTATGGCATCTCCAATGGAGGCATCTCCATGTGGGTGATATTGCATGGTTTGCCCGATCACGTTGGCCACTTTGTTAAAACGACCATCGTCCATCTCCTTCATGGAATGGAGGATCCTGCGCTGAACCGGCTTGAAACCATCCTCAATAGCAGGCACCGCCCTTTCCAGGATTACGTAAGATGCATATTCCAAAAACCAGTTTTGATACATTCCCGATACAGGAATCACGTCCTGTATGGTACCATCCTGTTCTTCGTTGTTTTCTTCTTCGTTTATTTCTTCGCTCATTCTTGATCAGAATTAAGGAATTTCAAAATATCCAGAACATCACCTCTAAGAAGTCGATTTATGATTCGAATATTTTGGGTTAAATAATAATTTGTATTGCAGACTTTTGCTTCCAAAGTTAATCAAGAGTCCTTTTTCAAAATCATAGGCAACAGTGTAATTCTTAGCCTGAGCCAGGTGCGCATCCTCCAGTTTGACCATTGCTTTAAGCTCTAATACCAATTGATTTTCAACAATAAAATCGGCACGCCTCACACCAACTTTTATGTCTTCATAGTATACCGTTTGTTGCTTTTCTCTTTCAAAGGAAAAACCAGACCTCTCTAGCTCGATAGCTAAACATCTTTGATAAATGACTTCCTGAAATCCGGGGCCAAGCGTGTTGTGCACCTTCATTGCACATCCAATAACACCATATGTAAGCTCGTCTTTTTCCATTCAGAAATTCAAATCATTCTGCAAATTCAGATTCAGACGGCTTCTTCTACCAAATCCTTTTCAACCTTCAATCTGTCAATGATAAAGGTCTGGCGGCTTGGTGTATTTTTGCCCATATAAAAGGTCAGCAGTTCTTTGATACTGGTGTCCTTTCTCAAAATGATCGGCTCCAGTCTCATATCAGGCCCTATAAATTCTTTGAATTCTTCCGGAGAGATTTCTCCCAGTCCCTTAAAACGTGTAATCTCAGGTTTGGAACCCAGCTTGGCAATAGCCGCCAAACGCTCCTCATCGCTGTAGCAATAAATGGTCTCTTTCTTATTCCTTACTCTGAAAAGCGGTGTTTCGAGAATGTAAACATGACCTCTTCTCACCAGGTCAGGGAAGAACTGTAGAAAGTAGGTCAGAAGCAGCAGTCGAATATGCATTCCATCCACATCGGCATCTGTAGCTACTACGATCTTATCATAACGAAGACCTTCGAGTCCATCTTCTATATTGAGTGCATGCTGTAGCAGGTTAAACTCTTCGTTTTCGTAAACCACCTTTTTGGTATACCCGAAACAGTTCAAGGGCTTACCTCTCAAGCTGAAAACAGCCTGGCTCTGCACATTCCGTGACTTGGTAATAGATCCACTGGCCGAATCTCCCTCGGTAATAAAAAGAGTCGAAGCTTTTTTCAAATCCTCGTCACCTTTCTTATCGTCAAGATGGATTCGACAGTCTCTCAGTTTTTTGTTGTGAAGGTTGGCTTTTTTGGCCCTGTCGTTGGCCAGTTTCTTGATACCGGCAATTTCTTTACGCTCTCTCTCAGATTGCACAATGCGCTTCAGCAGGGCCTCCGCCACATCAGAATGTTTGTGTAAGTAATCGTCCAGTGCCTTTTTGAGGAAGTCGTTGACAAAGGTTCTCATCGTAGGCCCATCACCTGCTACATTTTGAGAGCCCAGCTTGGTTTTCGTCTGTGATTCAAAAACAGGCTCTTGTACTCTTACGGCAATTGCCCCTACCACAGAAGCTCTGACATCGGTGGCGTCAAAATCTTTCTTGTAAAACTCTCTGACGGTTTTAACAAGCGCCTCCCGAAAGGCCGCCTGGTGAGTACCTCCCTGGGTGGTATACTGGCCATTGACGAAGGAATAGTACTCTTCGCCATATTGATTGGTATGCGACAGCGCTACTTCAATATCTTCACCTCTCAGGTGAATAATGGGATAGCGCAGGTTGTCTTCGTCCGTTTTGCGTGAAAGCAGGTCGTGTAGTCCTTTTTCTGAATGGTATTTCTGACCATTGAAATTGATGGTAAGACCAGCATTCAAAAAACAATAATTCCAGATAAGGTCATCGAGATACTGTGGAATGAAGTGATAGTTTTTAAATACGGTTTCATCTGGTCGAAAGACGATTTGAGTTCCGTTACGGCCACTGGTGGTCTTCTCAGCCTCATCCTTTTTAAGCTCACCCCTTTCAAACTCTGCCATTTTTGCCTTACCATCTCGATAAGACTGGACGCGAAAGTAAGTTGAGAGGGCATTCACTGCTTTGGTACCTACCCCATTAAGCCCCACAGACTTCTGGAAAGCACCACTATCATATTTACCACCTGTATTGATTTTTGAAACGCAGTCGATAACTTTGCCGAGAGGGATGCCCCTGCCGTAATCTCTTACTTCAACTTTGTGTTCGGATACCTTGATATCGATGGTCTTGCCGAAGCCCATCATGTGCTCATCGATACTGTTATCGACAACTTCTTTTACCAGTACATAGATACCGTCATCCTGGGCCGACCCGTCACCCAATTTACCGATATACATTCCGGGTCTTAATCTAATATGCTCTTTCCAATCGAGCGACCGAATACTATCTTCGGTGTAGTTCGCTGTCTGATTCGCCATTCAACTTTTCCAACTAAAATTTCAAGATGAAATACCACGCGCGTTCGAATGATATGACTCGGAAGTTAGAATATAAAATCTAAAAAAACACTATTGATTTTTACACGGTGTTTGCAGTCATCAGGACTATGATAAAAACGTCTGATCTTTCGGCTTTAAAGCTTCCCGGAAACGGAGCAGAGAGAAGGTGTACGGACGGGGTTCAACAACCCCATACAGACAAAATTATCAGCTGCGTTTTTTGGAAATGAGCCTTACAAGGTAAATAAACCAGGCAACCAGTAAAACAGGCCCTAAGTAGATAAAGAAACCAAGGCCATTTACCATGAACTCTTCGGACAGATTCATATAACCCAGAAAAATAAGCGTGAAAGTGAGAAAGAGATTGAGCACTCCTGCAAAGCCTTTGGTCCAGCCAATGATATCCAGTTTTAAGGAGCGGTTGCGAATCCCCTCTCCATCTTCAGTAGTTTTGATTTTCTTCAATACATTAATGAAGCCGACACAAACAACATTGACAAGCAGGAATGCCCCTATGGCAGAAAAGAAAAAAGTATCTCTATCGACAATACCTACCGAGTTACCATCTGCGTCTATGCGATAGGTGACCGAACTGGTCATGTAAGCATAAGCCCATAGCAAGGCTCCCAGGAAAATCAACCAGGAAACCCCTCTGAAAAAACCGGTAAAATTGTTCATGCTCTCTTTTTTTTGAAGTCGCGAAGTTAGACAATAAAGTTTTTGTTGCCGATAAATGTTTGATAAGCACAGACTTAATAAATTCAATCACAAAAAGACTGCAATTATTTACACTTAAAGTGTTGAAATACGTTTTGACAATGCAACGGTTGCTGCTAATTTTACATCGTTAAAGAGCAAGAACGTTACTCAACAGGTCAAAATGAGCGTTAATCCCATAGTTATTGCCATACCGGTTTATTTCCTGCTGATAGGAATTGAAATTATCTATCAAAGGGTAAAAGCCGTAAAAACCTATCGCCTTAAAGATGCCATGACCAACATCAACTGTGGTGTTATATCGCAGATCAGCGGTGCCTTTATCATGGTTGTACTTTTTGGTATGTATACCTATGTACAGGAGAACTGGTCACCGTTTTATATCCCTGTCGTATGGTGGGCCTTTCCACTGGCTTTTGTTTTTTTTGACTTTATGTATTACTGGGCTCACAGGTTAAGTCACGAGATTAATTTGTTCTGGGGTGGACACAGTGTTCATCACCAGAGCGAGGAATACAACCTGTCGGTGGCGCTCAGACAAAGCTCAACGCAGATCTTCTGGACCTTTCTTTTCTATCTGCCTCTGGCGATGGCCGGCATTGATCCGATTGTATTCATTTCGATGCAGGGTATTAACCTGGTTTATCAGTTCTGGATTCACACGGAGTCTATAAAAAAAATGCCCAAATGGTATGAGGCTATATTTAATACGCCCTCTCATCACAGGGTGCATCATGCACGGAACCCGAAGTACATTGACAAGAATCATGCGGGCACGCTTATTATTTGGGATAAGCTATTCGGCACCTTTGTGGCAGAGGAAGAAAAGCCCGATTATGGTATTACCAAGCCGCTGAAAAGCTGGAATCCGCTATGGGCCAACTTTGCACACTACACAGATATATATGAGGACTTCAAAAGTGTTTCCGGTTTTAAAAACAAGCTGAAAGTGTTGGTGAAAAAGCCCGGGTGGCTACCGGAAAACATGGGAGGCTACAGAGCCCCGAAAGAAGTTGAAAGTGATTATCGCAAATTCGATAACAAAACCCCGATCAGGCTGAATATCTATGTAATTGTACATTTCCTGATTGTGATGGCAGGCACTCTCCTCTTTCTCTATTACCTGAATGACATGGAGGACCCGGCCAAAATCACGGCCGCTGTATTGATTGTTTTATCAGTAGCTACCTTTGGGGTTTTGTTCGAAAACAGAAGGTGGAGTACTATTCTTGAGTACCTGAGGTTAATTGCTACGGCCCTGGCACTGATATATATTATGGATGGTCTCGAACCAAGTCCTTCCATGATGCTCATTTCGGGTATATCACTTTGCATGGCCGTCATTTGGTTTGCCAGTATTACCAAACAGCGCAAACTGGTCCAGTCCATTTCTTAACAGCTGACAGGCTGCTCTCTTCATGTTTTCGATCAGGTGCTTGCCGATTAGCGTCACATGCTACTATATTAGTATGCATAACGAGTATTTATGAGCCTGGACCCTACCGTAATAGCAATTCCTGTTTACTTTCTGCTGATAGGAATAGAGTTGATTGTTCACAGGGTTCAAGCGACTAAGTCTTATCGGCTCAATGACGCTGTTACGAACATCAATTGTGGTGTTACCTCGCAGGTTTCAGGTGCCTTCCTTAAGGTACTGACGATAGGTGTTTACACAGTGCTTTATGAACAGTTCAGGGTATTTACCATCGCTGATACCTGGTGGACCTGGGCGATCGCTTTTATCGCCTACGATTTCTTTTACTACTGGGCACACAGAATGAGCCATCAGGTCAACCTTTTTTGGGGTGGCCATAGCGTGCATCATCAAAGTGAGGAATACAACCTTTCAGTTGCTTTGAGGCAGAGTTCCACGCAAACCATCTGGACCTTCTTCTTTTACTTTCCTATGGCCCTGGCGGGTATTAATCCTTATGTGTTGATTTCCGTTTCGGGTTTCAACCTGCTGTACCAGTTCTGGATACATACTGAATCAATCAACAGGCTTCCTAAATGGTTTGAAGCAGTAATGAATACCCCCTCTCATCACAGGGTACACCATGCACGCAACCCTAAGTACATAGATAAGAACCATGCCGGTACTTTTATTGTCTGGGACAAGATGTTCGGCACATTTATGAAAGAAGAGGAAAGGCCTACCTATGGCATTACCAAAAACCTTAATAGCTGGAATCCGGTCTGGGCCAATATGGCTCATTATGCAGACATATGGAGTGATTTAAAACGCATACCACAATGGAGCGATAAGTTTCGTTTTATCTTCAAAAAGCCCGGTTGGCTGCCTGAAGAAATGGGCGGTTATCGTCAACCTTTTGACATAGACCCAAAAACCTACCAAAAATATGACGCTCACGCTTCTAAAGGTCTTAACCTATATGTATTGAGCCATTACATTCTCCTACTAGGGGGAACAGCTCTTTTTCTGTTCAACCTGGAAGGGATGAGTATTTTTGATAAAACGCTGCTGGCCCTGGTCATTACCATTTCGGTGGTGAGTTTCGGGGGGCTTTTTGAAAGTCGTTCATGGGCATTCGGACTTGAGCTGTTCCGGCTGCTGGCTATTCCAGCCAGTCTTATTTACTACCTGGGTAACTTTAACCCCGACACCAACCTGATAGCTGGTAGTCTTGTCTTTTTGATTCCCTCGGTTCTTTGGTTAGTTAAAGTGCGCCCCCTACCTTTGCCCGCCAAAGCGAGCTCATGAAAACTCTTTTTAAATCCTGCCTTCTGCCTTGCATATTGCTAATGTTCATGGCTATCAGTAGCTGCACGAAAAAAGTGGATGTCGGAGACTTTGACACCGAAGCCTGGAAAGCTGACAGCAATGGCTGTACAGGGGTAAGAGCCAATATGACCAAGGCGATCATGAAGCTTAAACCAAAGTTGCTGGAGTTATATCAAAAATCGGTCATAGAGGTGTTGGGACAACCCGAAGAACAAGAGCTGTACGAACGCAGTCAAACCTACTATCTCTACTATATAGACCCGGCTGGAGATTGTGAAAACAGTCAGGAAAACCCACGAAAATTAATGGTCAGATTCACAGCATTGGGCATAGCTAATGAGGTGAATATTAGGTAATTACATAACTAACTTTTTAGTACAAAAGAAGGTCTTAGCGAATATCGTTGACATAAAATTTTCCCAAATCTATTTTTTTTGGAATAAAATTTTCCAATTGGCATTTTTTTCAATAGATTGAAGTATCGAAATCAGATGAACAAACTGACGAGATGTATTGGCTTGTGCAATCGAATTATATCGAAAACGAAGTCAGTAAAGTATTAAAATTAGCTTAGGTTAGTTTTAGTTTTATAGGTAGTTTAGGTGAAGGTTAGCCACTCCTCAGGCTAACCTTCCGCTTTTATACGCACTTCGTGATTGAAGATTTCTACCTTCCCTGATTTGTAAAGTCCACCCAGAATTTTCTTGAAGTTCTTCTTACTCATGCCTAGCTGCTCTTTGATATCTTCCGGACTGCTTTTATCACCAAGGTTGAGCACTCCTCCACTCTCTTCAATTTTTTGTAGTACCACAGAGCTCATATCCCGTACCACAGTGTATCCCTGTCGCTGCAGGGCCACGTCAATCTTCCCATCTTCTCTCAGTTTTTTGATAAAAGCTTTGCGCGTATCCCCAGACTGTACGTCCTGAAATATCTCGTTTTGATAGATGAGTCCTTCGTACTTCTGGTTGATGATCACCCGAAAGCCAAGATCGGTACGCTGCCAAATAATAATATCGACCTCTTCACCTTCTTCAAGCCCCTCGTGGCCTTCTTCCATAAATTCGGTCAGCTTGGTGGTTCCTATCATCCTGTTGGTTTTGAAATCCATCAACACCTTGACAGCATAGCGTTTGCCTTCTTCAAGCTTAGTTTGCTGCTCTCTGAAAGGAACCATAAGATCTTTCTCAAGCCCGATATCCATAAATGCTCCTACCTGTGTAACGTGTACTACTTCCAGTGAAACAAGGTCACCCACCTTAGCCAAAGGCTCCCCGGTTACTGCTACAGGTCTGTTCTTAGAGTCATTGTAAACAAACACTTCAATGTCATCTCCAATTTCGCAACCAAAGGGAATATATTTTTCAGGAAGCAACACTTCGTTTTCACCATCTGTCAGGTACATTCCGAACTCTACTTCTCTTGCAATTTTTAATTTTTGGGTTTTACCGATCTCAATCATTGTCTGGCCTCTCCTATTTTGTATCTTTTCTCTTCAAAAGTCTGGCAAAGGTAGGATTCTCCAATGGGCTTTCCTTATGAATAAAAACTTTAAGTACTTACTCACCGGCCTTGTGCTGTTTCTGACCATTAATTTAATGGAGGCCCAAAAAAACAGGTACTACCTGGCTTCGGAGTCTTTCGACCCTGCTCCGAGAGATGAAAACGCCTTCAGACTGGTGTTTTATAATGTCGAGAATCTTTTCGATTACTTTAACGACTCTACTACGATTGATGAGGAATTTCTCCCACGCGGAGGTCGATACTGGGGAAAAGCCCGCTACCAGGCCAAGCAGAATATGATTGCCAAAACACTGATTGCTACCGGTGGATGGGAGGCTCCGGCCCTTATCGGACTATGTGAAATCGAGAATCGATATGTACTTGAATCGCTCACGAGATTCACACAGCTGAAAGCCATCGGCTACGAGATTGTGCATAAAGACTCGCGTGACCGAAGGGGCATTGATGTTGCTGCCCTTTACCGACCGGATAAGTTTAAGCTTATCGACTATGAACATTACACACTGAATTTTCCCTTTGACCCGGATAGTCGTACCCGTGATATATTACACGTCATAGGTGAGCTGCCGAATAAAGACACACTCCACTATTTCGTGAATCACTGGCCATCTAAGTTTGGCGGTGCCTTCGAAACAGAACCCAAGCGTATATTTGCTGCGGAGTTTTTGAGACATAAGGTTGATTCACTCCTGGCAATAAACCCCGATGCGAGAATTGTGCTCACGGGAGATTTTAATGACGAACCCGAGGAAGAGAGTATGACAGAAGGACTCCGTACGACAGAGGATTCACAGAATCTGCAGAAAACCGACCTCTTCAACCTGATGTTTGATATCCGCTATGTCACCGGTACTCATAGCTTTCAAAACAAATGGTCTATCATCGATCAGTTTATCGTAACGGGTAATATGTTTGAACGCGATGCGCGAACGAGGGTAACCACCAGTTCGGCACAGATTTTTGATATGTCATGGCTTATCATGGAAGGTGCAACGGGCGCCAAACGCCCATTCAGAACCTACCAGGGGCCAAAATATGTAGGAGGCTATAGCGATCACCTGCCCATTCTTCTTGACCTGAAGCTATACAAATAGACTCAGGGACACCCTAGTCCTGATTTTCAGAAACTTCCTCAGCATCAAGTTTAAGCACAAATTTCTCCAGCATCTTGTAAAGCTCATTGGGATTAAAGGGTTTGGTAATGAAGTCGTTCATACCAGCAGCCCGGGCCTTGTTTCGAGCCATGATTGAGGTGGAGGAGGTGATCGCAATTACCGGGATATGTTTATTGGCTTCGTTCAGGTTCTTTCTTATGTGCTCTGTAGTTTCAAAGCCATCCATAACCGGCATTTCCAGATCCATAAGTATCAGATCATAGCGATCCTGCTCCATAAGCTGCAGCCCTTCAACTCCATTACTGGCTACGTCAACATCAACACTCCAGCTCTTAAGAAATTGGGTAGCCACCAATACATTCACAGCGTTATCTTCCATAAGCAGCACCCTGGCTCCTTTCATACTGGTGAAGGATGGTCTTTTACCGACCGCCCTATTTGCGTAAGTAGCCGCGGATGAGGCTTCTAAAGGCAGTGTGAAGAAAAAGCGGGTTCCTTTGCCCTCAACACTTTCTACTTGTAATGAGGCTCCCATTGCTTCAACCAGTTGTTTGGCGATGGCCAAACCAAGGCCTGTTCCTCCAAACTTCCTGTTTACGCCCTCATCGGCCTGCGTGAAACTCTCGAAAATAGCATCGAGCTTATCGGCCATTATACCAATCCCTGTATCTATTACGCTAAACTGAATTAAGCCATGGTCAATAACTTCCGCGTCAAGAGTCACAGAGCCCGTATCGGTAAACTTTATGGCATTTGATAAGAGGTTATTCAGCACCTGCGAAAAACGTGTGGGATCGCCTGTGACGATGGACGGCATCGCTGAATCATACTTTGCCTTGAGCCGGATCTGCTTCTCCTCAGCCTTAAACAGGAATGAATCCAGAATACGGTCGAGGGTTTCCTTCAGGTTAAATTGAATGGACTCAATTTCAGCCTTACCTTCTTCTAGTTTGCTATAGTCGAGGATATCATTGATAAGGGCAAGTAGGTTTTCAGCTGAAAATTTCAGCGAAGACAGATTCTTCTTTTTATCCCCTTGTTCGGGATAGTCTATAAGCAAATGAGTCAGCCCGATAATAGCATTGAGAGGTGTCCTGATTTCATGACTCATCACAGACAGGAAATTGGCCTTGGCACGAGTTGCCTGTGTGGCATTATTCCGCTCCATCTCTACCTCCCTGTTCTTGGTTTCAATTTGTTGGTTAGTCCGTTTGAGGAGCGCATAAGCCTTTGAACGACTTAGGTAATTGAGCCAAAGCATGCCTAGTAGTGAAAGCACTACAAGCACACCTATCACCAGGTAATAGGTCAATTGTTTTTGTTGTTTGTTCTCGGCATTGAGCAGGAAAATTTCATTATCTTTTTTTTCAGACAAAAAGGCTCCCTCAATGCTGGCTATCTGCCTTGCTTTCTCTTCACTAAAAACACTGTCTTCAATAGTTTTGAACTGTCGAAAGTGATCCAGTGCGGCTTGCGGTTGACTATTTAGCTCATACCAATCAGCCATACGGCTGAGTATCTGAGCTTTTACCTGCATGGCACCTACCATTTCAGCTTGCTTAAGTGCCTTTTTATAGCTTTGCAAAGCGCTTACATCGCGGGTATTGGCATTTTGATATGCCATACCCAGTAAAAGGCCAGCATTCGCCAGACCGGTTGAATTACCAAACTCCTGATAAATCTCCTCAGCCTTTAACAGGTATTTAATAGCCTTCTGAGGTTCCGTCTCTCTATAATACTCTCCTAAACCAACATAGCTATAAGTCAGTCCGTCTCGATCTCCTTTGCGCTCCAGGATTTGAATAGATTGTTCATAGTAAAAAAGGGCACTATCGGATCGTTCCAGATCCGTAAATAAATTGGCTATGTGGATCATAGAATAAGCCATTCCTATTGAATCTTCCAATTGCTTTTCCATGTTGAAAGACCGTAAATGGTAGTTGAGCGATTTTTGGGAGCTATCCAGGTTTTGAAAAACCATACCGCAATTGCTCAGGGCCCTGGCAATGCCTGGTTTATGATCTATGGTCTCGTATATACGCAGGGCTTCCAGAAAGTAAAAGAGGGAGCTATCGTACTCTCCTATTATGTCAAACGAAATCGCAAGATTGTTAACGGCATCTGCTTCTCCCTTAGGAAATTCTAATCTTCTCCCCAGGCTGATGGCCTGGCGGGAATATTGACGGGAAGTGTCGGAATCGATAAATGCATATTCGAACCCCAGGGCAGCCAATGTTTTGACCCTCGCGGTATCTTCAACTTGTTTAAGAGCAATTTTGAGTTCTGAAATACGGTCATTCTGTGCTGCCAGGAAACAGGCGAATGCAACAAGGCCCAAGACCGATAAGGATAGTCTTCTATACATTGTATTATCTACTGATTGAGGTGCGACACCGGATCTGACCAAACAAATTCAATCAAACCCATCTTGCATCTTACTGAAAGGTAATCATAGAGGGCTTTAAAACCCAATAGAGCAGGTGTTATTAGGACGGAGTGGGATATATGCCGATAAATAAGAGACGAAAGGCAAGAAGTTGAATGTAGCCCCGAGACTAAAGCTTCGGAGGTTGAGAATCTCCTTCGCCCAAGCTTCGGAGGTTGAGCAAGGAAATAGTATCTTGGGACTGTGAGAAGAGAAAAGAAACCTTTATGGCGCTGGATTGGCGAAGCCATCCTTTTTTTCCTAAGTATTTTGGCAGCTTTTTATGTCGATAATTACAGAGATCATAAGGTACAAGAGGCTTTATACCTTAAGCATCTACAAGATTTTCGATACGATCTGGGCTATAATATCGGAAGCATGGAGTTCGAATTGGAGGACAAAGGTGATACGGAAGGGCAATCCGGTTATCTGACGGCTGACATATTGCTTTACGATTCTCTTGAGGCAATCATTAAGACTGGTGATCCAAATACATCAGGTGACGCTGTGGCGTTTATCTCATCGCATGCGAGCCAACGACTTTCGAAATGGATTTTTGAATCTCCTCATTTTGACAAACTCAGTCTGGATTACTATTACTTCATCAAAAATCCCGATCTGAAAAAGAGCATTACGACTCATAAAAACGATAACCTGCACAGACAAGAGTCCAAGGACTATTTCAATGCCAGTATTCAGGAACTCCAGGTTCTGACCGACAACCTGAACTTTCAAAACCGTGATGACAGAAAGAACAGGGGCATTTTGTTCAACAATCAAATGCTCAATAAGGTGAGTCGTATGACCCAGAACTACCGCTTGATTAAGAATCTTACCGAGCTTAATAAGACCAGGGACAGCCTGATTTTAATCGAGGTGGACAAAGAACTGGAGATTTGGCACCTTCCCTAAGGTTACGGTGACTGAGAGGCACCTTCGTTAGTGTTTCGATGACTACCCACCTACGCGAGGGCTTCGGTGGTTGAAAGACGCAGACTATGCCAGGCCCATAAAGCTTAGTCAGGGTAAGTGTTAAAGTGTGTGGAAATCAGTTTGACGATCAGTACTTTGACTCTCAGGACCAGATGCTCAATTCCTAATCACAATGAATTCAACGCGTCTGTTTTGAGAACGCCCGGTCTCATTTACATTTCGTGCTATGGGTTTTTCACCACCAAGTCCCACTGTTTCAATTCGGCTGCCGGCAATGCCCTTTTCAACCAGATACTGCTTTACAGCATCTACCCTGCTTTGAGAGAGCTCTTTCAACCTCACAGGATTTCCCTGGTTGTCAGTATGGCCTTCAAGTCGAATGGCTATTTCGGGATTATCCTTCATCAGCGTTACCAGTTCTTGAAGGCGTGTTTGTGCCTGAACCGTGTCCGCAAAAGCAGCCTCTCCCCTCGCGAAGAGAATTTTCTCTATCTGAATTCTGGTACCCACTGTATTAGGGGTTAGTTGGAAGCCCTCTACTTTGTTACCCTCGGCATCTACTACGATGGCGGTAGATTCAGCCACAAACTCCTCATTGTAGTTGAGATAACCATCAGCGGTAATATTCACCATGATGCGTGTACCTTCCTCAAAGCTCATAATCCACTTTTTATCTTCGGATTCAATCTCTCTGGTGTCAATTTCCGTAGTTTCTTCAGCGAAACTTAACCTCACCTGAGCGTCAACCGGGCTTCCGGTTTCTTTATCGAGTACCTGAAGGGTCATGACCACCATTACCTTTTGTGAAACCGGTGTAGTTTCCAATTCTTCTTTGGGCGCTGGGTCAGCCTCTTCTACTTCAGGTTCAGGCTCCAGAACTATTTCCTGAATTGTCTTTTCCGCCCCTGAAAGAGGATATTGAAAAATATCTCCAAAACCTTCGCTGTTTTGCGTAGATGAGAAGAAGGCCATGTCGCCTGTGGTCGGAATGGCATAACCGAGCTCAACTCCTTTTGAATTGATATCTGATCCAAGATTGACCGGAGTCGTCCAATTGGTCCAGGATTCATCCAATCTTTTTGAAACATAGATATCACGGCTGCCCTCACCCCCGTGTCCGTTAGATGAGAAATACAGCGTAGATTTGTCTGCACTTAAAAAAGGTGACCATTCCTCTGAAAAGGTATTGATGGTACTTCCCAGATTTCTCGGTTGAATCCAGTTGTCTCCTTGTTTGAAGGTCACATATAAATCTTCGTTTCCTTCGGTCTGAAATGACTCCAGAGACATGATCAGTACCTTTTCATCAGCAGAGATACTGGCACTGATATATTCAGAGTTATTGGCAAAGTAGGTGATTTTGAGCTTTTCAGGTTTACTCCACTGACCATTACTAAAGGTGGATCTGGAAACACCGTTTCTTATGGTACCTCCTGCAGGGCCTTCAGGGTCGAAGTAGTTGAGCAGGTAGATGGTATTGCCGTCAGCAGAAAAACCTACTACACCATTGAGGCCGGGATGATTGATTACACTACCCAGATTTTGCGCGGTGGCCCAGGTACCATCAGCTTTTAGATCAGCGTACCAAATATCTCCTCTGTCTCGGGTACCACCTACATTTTGAGGATGACCGGAGCGCGTAAAATAGAGTCGTTTTCCATCAGGGCTCAGCCTGGGGTTTTGCTCATCATAGGCAGAATTTACGCTGTCAATTTTTATATGCTGCTGACCTTGGGCCTGAACAAAAATTGAGGTAAAAAACAGTATTGGGGTAAGTATATATTTCAGGCAAAAAGGCATAGTTCAACTTCGCTATTCATCTTATCTCTGGTCTAACGAAACAAAACGGATAAAGTATGACCTTCACCCCTCTCGTTGCCTGCAAATATAAAGATTGAGAATTGTGAAATATGCTAAAGTCTTCCCATTAACCATTTTTTGCATTTAAGTGGCCAGATGCTTTCTTAAGCCGACCAAGGTATGATTTGATGTAGCATGTGATGATCTATTCCGTTTGCTCGAGTTCACGGCCATTTCACATTCGAACCAAGTATGTCGAAAAAACGCTTATGACAGGACAAATCAGGACAACACCAAAGATGAAAATACATTCATCTCTGGTCTCACTGCTGTCCCTTTTATTTCAACCACACTACTAGTTGAAACTACCTCCGAACGTCTTCCGGAGGCACCTAAACAATCGTCTCTTTAATGTTTTATGATGCTTTCTTTTCTTCCTCCGGAAATAGCAGGTACTGTTTCTCCTTCGAGTCATATGCTTCATTGACCTGCCTGGTATGGCTCACCTGCATACTGGTCCAGCGTGTTCCTGTCTTACCAATTCTGTGTAAGTAAAAATCTCTCATGGCAGGTAATGGTATATGATTGAGACCGATATTCTCTCCGGTCAGGTTTTTGCGGATTACCTCGTCAAGCCCCTTAAGCAATTCGTTTTTGAAGCTTGCTGGTAAGCCAAACACATACATTGGTCTCAGTATTCTGACCTCAGGCCTCAGTTGGCCGTGAAAGTACTTGTTGATATACAGCTTAATCCATGAGATGGAAGCTACTTTTTTGAACTGGTAGTCGAGCACCACGTTAATGGGAATCTCAATATTGGTATGGTAGATCAAAATGGCAGATGGCTTGTAAAGGAGCAAGTCACCATCAAACTTCAGCTCCTGCATGACATTCCTGTATGTTGTTTTCATCGTCTTTTTCTTTTGTTGCCAAAGCAAGGGACGATTTCCGAACCTAAACCAGGCTTGTCGATCACCGAAAACCGCCTTCTTGACTTTGATGCATTCATACTCAGTAAGCTTATCTTTTGACTAATATTTTGCGGGTTTCAACCTCTCCGGGCCAGCTGGCGATGAGCAGGTACATGCCCTCTCTGAGATCTGAGATATCCAACTCTATTTCTTTTTGTGAGGGTAGCATCTGGCTGAGTACAATCATCCCTCGTCCATTCCGCAATGAGATTGTTCCGGGACCTTGACCTTTCACCGCTTTCACTTTCAATTGACGGGCTACCGGGTTCGGGTATACATTGAGTTTATCTATTTCATTTCTCTCAACAGTCACTCTTTCAATGGATGAAAAATCTTCATTGCCATTGTAATCCACTTGCCGGAGTCGGTAATAGTTCGCCCCGTTTAAAGGGTCGTTGTCTACAAGCTCGTAGTGCCTCAGTATCTGTGAATTGCCATAACCGGTTTGAAAGAGAATATCTTCAAAGTCAAGACCATTGGCTGACCGCTGCACGGCAAAAAACGCATTATTGGTTTCATCAGCAGTACTCCAGGAAAGTCTCACCGAGTCTGCCTCAGCTGCGGCATTAAACTCTAATAGCTTTACGGGCAGCGGACTTTCGGCATAGTTGATCGAGCCCAGCGTAATAAAGCCATCTGTATCAAGGGTGCTAATATTTGAAAAAGTAAGTTGATCTCCACTGATACTGCTGGCAGATGCCACTACCGTCCATTCATCGTTTAGCTCATTTGTAGCCCGATACATAAGACGGTAGTTAGCGGCATCGCCCAGGGGAAAGGAAGTCAAACCCATTTCGGTAAAATCGAAAGTGAGGTCAACGGTCATCTTTGAGGCGTCAGTTTCTGTTACATCCAGGTACCAATCGCGTTGAGAGCGGATTTCAACGATAGGATCTCCGGTTTTTGTAGTCAGATCGGTGTTGATATCCGTGTTGGTTGCCGTGTTGTGACCAACGAGCATATAATCTCCGTCAGCAAAGGTGGCAGACTCACCACTACTCACTGCCAGGTGAAGCCCTGCCGAAGTAGCTGAAGTGTTAGAACCGTCTGAGGCAGTGCCTATACCTGCTACATCCAGGTCGTAGTCGGGCTGACAGGTAACCACCCCATCACATACTCCCCCATTCCCCAGATCATCTCCGGCATATTTATCTCCACCGGTCAGACTGTGATTCCATTTGGCAGACAGGTAAGAATGTACAATGTTGAGTTCTGCAATGTTCAGAGCCTTACTGAAGACCATCAATTCTGCAATTTGTCCATCCAAAAAGTTGGTTGTCCCTACCCATCGACCGACATTAAATTCTGTAGTTACGCCTGTAAAATCACCGCTGTAGTCGGGACTGGGATCTGTCTGTTTAACGCCTTCAAAATAGACGCTATGACGCTGAGAGCTTGCTACTGACACCTCGTGCAGGCCCGATATTAATGTCCATTGCTGGCCTGTTATAACAGGTCCAAAACTGGGGGTACCTGTAGTAGCCGCATCAAAGCTGTAATATTTATTCTTATTGCTCCCAGGGTCATCATACCGTCTTGAAATGCTTATGTGTGAATTATCTGTGATGTCATCTCCTATGCTCAGGACATAATCATTGTTAGAAATACCTGTACTTTGATTTATCAAATCGAATCTTGCCAGGGCGATAATCGTGGCGTCCGCAGAAAGGTTGGCATCAAGGTTACCAGACAAATAATCGTCACTGCCGTCAAAGTTCATTACACCGTTACCATTGAGTGTATTGGTCGTGTTATCATATGTGGGAAATTTGCCTGCACTGGACTGGGTTGGATCATTGGACTTCCCTGATGTATCTAACCATCTTACAATGTTTTCTCCATCCGATGAAGTGATATCTGTTGCATCCAACCAAAGCTCCAGATCTGAGCTGCTGCTCACATCTACAATCCCTCCCGGCCCTGTTGCTCCAATTTCAGCATTTTGAATACCCACAATGCTATTAGTATTATCAATGGTAGCCAACGTGTAATATCCATCACCTTTACTTCCTATGTCCACATTGGTGAAGATTACGGAGTCTGTGCGATAAACGGGAACAGTACTAAGCAGGTCCCAGCTACCGCTTTGCCCGCTTCTGTAAATAATTTTATAGTTAGAGGAATTGCCATCAGCATCTCCTCCAAGTCCAGCTTCTGAAAAATTAAATATCAGGTTGGCTGTAACATCGTTATCGCTGTCGGTAAGGTCAAAATACCATACTCTTTCCCATCGTGCCTCCAGGGTTTCACTTGGATCTGTATCGGCTATGTCGGAAGTATTAATACCATTAGTGCTTGCCGCATGCCCTCCCAACATATAGTCACCATCATCGAAAGCACTGATACTCATGGTCATACCGGCCGAATAGGCTCTGTCGTTGGTCTCACTTGAGGAGTGCTGACCTATGCCAACAATATCTAAGTCATATTCTCCCTTTCCACTGTCGTCTCCGGCATAGAAATCTGTATAGGTTGTACCTGTACCAATAGCTGTTGAGTGATCATATTTCCCTGCAAAATAGGAATGAATGATGTTCAGCTCAGCGGTATTCAGCTTACGGTCGAAGATGGCAATCTCAGCCAGATCTCCATCGAATTTGAAATTATTTCCGCCTGCATTTCTAAAGTCACCGATTTCAAACTCTCCATCCGAATTTAGGGCTGAAGGAAAATCAGAGCTAAAGCTAAGCTCCGTACCATCAACAAAGCTCTGATGGTATTTATCTGTTGCATTTGATGTATTCAAAATGTGGGTGAAAGCCAACCAGGTATTCCCTGTCAAAGTGGTTGATGAATTATGAACCGTGGCGCCATCCCAGGTATAGTAAAGATTCTCATTCAGCCCCATCCCATCTTCGTCCTTTCTTCGGGCGATGCTCGTATTCTGTCCGGCTGTATTAGTTGTTCCGACAGAAAAGATGTAATCATTATCGTCTTCACCCTGGTTTGTCTGATCAAACCTGGCAAAGGCTATAACCGTACCCGGAGCATCAAAATCTCCAAGATCTCCTCTCAGGTCAGAATTCAGACCATCAAACCGTATTACAGGGTTTCCGTTTACTACATCTTTGACAAACTGGGGCTTAGCTTGTTGATTAGTTGCAGTATGATCATATCCTGAAAGATCGGTAACACTCGTTACTTTACTTCCACTTACAAGGTTGGTGATTTGATTGGCATCAAGCCAGAAGACCAGGTTGGAGGTACCGTCTGTGGATCCTACTCCTCCCGGTCCTGTTTGTCCGAATGCGGTAAACACCTGCACCCAGACAAACAACACAACGATAACTTTCATATTGATCAGGCTATTTGAGGAAATGACGAGAGCAACCTTATGATTCGAACTGACTTTTCGGGTACCGTGCGGTCGGTTGCTTTATTTTTTGAAAATGGTAAGGCCTGAAAGCCGTGATTCGCTCGTGCGATTGGAATTACTCTTGTTTCAGATTTGATAGAGGTAGTAGAACTGAATTTGCCGTGAGCCGGCTTGATGGTGGGGCTGATTTTTCGGATAAGCGCCCTTCGGGTACTTGTTTTCAGCAACAAGTGTCTCATTGTTCTCATGGTAGTAGTGTTTAGGATTTTGTGAAAGTGACCGGTTTTAGCCGATCGTATGATTCAAATGTATGTGGAGCCGGGGTGGCTAAAAATTAACTGCGAGTGGATAGACACAGGTATGAGGTGAATGGGCACAGTGAGTGAGTTAAGGGGAGCCCACCTGCGCTGAAACTTCAGCTTGGAATGGTGAATTTCAAATGGTGAATGTTGGATAAGGACCACCTACGCCAAGGCTTCGGTGGCTGAAAAAGGAGGTAAGAAGTAAGAGGCCTGATAGCTGGGATGTACAACCTGCGCTAAAGCTTCGGTATCTAAGGAAAGAGGTAGAAAGAAAGAAGCTGAGAGTTAGGTGTGGGAAGAGAACCACCTGTGATGAAGCTTAAGTGGTTGAAAAAAGAGCCTGCTGGCTTTTCAGGTTAGAAAAGTCCGCAGGCTCTGAGACATGACCGATTGTTTAGGATATTACTGAGGCTGGCGATGTCGCCAAATTAGTTTATGATGAAAAATCAGCTACTCAACCATTGCTTGAATACAGGGGTCTTTGCCCTGCTCACCACTATTTGCTCTGAAACGTGGGGCTCAACCCGAACCTTTAGCTGACCTTTCAGGTAAGGGTTCAGGCAAAGAATGGACTCTCTGCTCATCATATAGCTTCGGTTGATTCTGAAAAAATGATCCGGGTGCATCATCTTCTCCAGGTCTTTCAGTTTATGGTCTACCAAATAACGTTTGTTACCCTTGGTGATAAGGTAGGTCCAACGGTCTTCAGCATAAAAATATGCTATATCTGCACTGGGTACAGGTATAAGCTGTTCGCCTGACTGAACCAGAAAACGTTGCTTAAACAGAGGCTTTCTAATGTTTCCACTGAGGTGAGAAATGTACATCTCATTGTCTTTGGGAAAATCACTTGGTATTCTTTTAGGTTGTAGCATAAATGAGGTTTTAAAGGTTTCTTTCTTGATAGTGTTTGTAATGAACGACCCGGGAAAGAGCGTATCCATCAGACGGGTGAGTCCGTCAGAAAAACCTGATCAGGGGTGATTGACTGGCCAATTTGAGACCAATGACAAATGTGCAGGTAGAGAGTGCTTGTTTAGCGGTCTAGTACAGCTTCACGGCATTGTTCGACAACTGAGGCAATAGTTTCCCTCAGGTCAATAGAAACGCCATTCATTTCAAGTACATCATCAAGATACAGTGCTACTTTGTCGAAGTGCTCATCGGAAAGGCCAGCCTTCACCAGATGAACATGCGCATGTCGGAGGTCCTTTCCTGTAAATTTAATGGGGCCTCCCAGGGCCATCATAAGAAAGGCTTTCATTTTACCTCGCTGGATCTGCATGTCAGCATTTTCAAAAAACGGGATCAACTTCTCATCGTTCATCACCTTATCGTAGAATTGCTCTACTACCAGATGTACTGCCCCTCTACCACCAATTTTATCGAATACTGAATACTCTCCAACAGATTCCATTCTTATCTAAACCATTTAATACACATCACGGTACTCAAACCAGGTTTGTCCAGAACCCGGTTACCCAAAACTCCAGCAGTTTACACATTTATCATATGTCTCATTCCTGAATTCAGATTCTCGGATACCTCGTTAAGTCCCGTGTCTAATTTCTTTTCTCATAATAGTTTCAGTTATCTCAACCTCTACTATTCATGTTTGATGCCAAAACGCAAAACACTTCTCATTGCCTCTATTTAACGTTTTATCATTTTTAGCATTTACGGTTTTTCGTAAATACACTAAATTTCGTGTTAATATTTACGATTTCTCGTAAATACCTTTTCTTATTCCAAGTGCACTGATCCTGGAACTTAAGGTCGTTGATACCATATTCATCAGTTCAGCAGCCCCTCCCTTTCCTGATACCTTTCCATGACAAAGCTTCAATGCTCTGATGATATTACGCCTCTCAAAAGCAAGCAATTCTTCCCGTGTAAGGACCTTTTCCTGATGAACGTTTGGATCATCCTGCCCAGCCTCAACAGAATTGCTTCCGTTCAACCCCAGTACCTGAGCCAGGTCC
Source organism: Roseivirga sp. (assembly GCA_021404565.1). Classification (GTDB taxonomy): domain Bacteria; phylum Bacteroidota; class Bacteroidia; order Cytophagales; family Cyclobacteriaceae; genus Roseivirga. Next base: position 77,812 of record JAAWWF010000018.1, read on the forward strand.
AAATGGCCATCTCTACTCACAATCACTGCCCGCTCTATAATATTCTGAAGTTCTCTTACATTGCCGGGCCAATTATACGACTTCAAAGCCTTTTTTTGAACTATAGACAGTTCATTCATTTTTCTACCCATTCGGGATTCAAATTTCTGTATAAAGTTTCTTGCCAGCGTAAGCACATCATCCTCCCTATCTCTCAATGCAGGAACTTCTATGGGAAAAACATTCAGGCGATAGTACAAATCTTCTCTGAACTCCCCTTGTTGGGTAAGCTCCTTAAGATTGCGGTTTGTGGCTGCTACAATCCGAACATTGGTTTTCACAGTCTTGTCACTGCCCACCGGCTCAAACTCCTGCTCCTGAATAATTCTTAGCAGTTTCACCTGCATTTCAAGCGGCAGTTCACCAATTTCATCCAGAAAAACAGTACCTCCATCCGCCAGCTCAAATCTACCTTTGCGGTCGGCAATCGCCCCGGTAAAAGCTCCCTTTACATGACCGAAAAGTTCACTTTCTATCAAATTGGCAGGAATGGCACCACAATTAATGCTCACCAGTGGTTTTGATTTCCGGTTGCTTATCTGGTGAACCTGACGTGCTACCAACTCTTTCCCAGTGCCTGTTTCTCCAAAAACCAATACCGTGGCATCTGTGTGTGCCACCATATAAATGTCTTGCCATAGCATTTTCACGGGTGTGCTCTCCCCAATCAGCTGACTGGTGACCTTGACCTCTTCCAGCTCCTGCTGCAAGTATTGGGTACGGTCCACGAGTGATCTCAGCTCTTTTTCAGCCTGAATCTTTTGCACTGTACTGCGCAGAACCATTGTGAAGTACCAGTTACCATTTAACTCATAGCGATTCAGTGTTCCTTCAACATCCAGGGCTTCGCCTTCTGCCGACAATACCTGAAAGTCTTCAGGGAAATAAAGAAATGAATCCTGGTCTTTTGACTTACTGAGTTTGTAGATCATTCGATCTACATCACTCCTGTCCTTTTTATTTAGAAAGCTGTAAACGCTGGCCCGGTCTTCAGTGCCTTGCTGCCAAAACAGGTGATTTCTGGCTGCTGTATTGGTCATGATCACATGGCCTTCTTTGTCAAAGTTTATAAGGAGGTCCTGAATGCCATCAATGAGCCCCTTCAACTGGAGCTCCTTGTTCTTAGCCTCCTCTTCCCGCTTGTACTTTTGTACAGCAACAGAAACTTTATCAGCGAAAAGTCTGAAAACCTCAAGGCTTCTCTCATCAAAATCGAGTCTGGACGAGTGACAAACAGCCATGACCCCGATGAGTTTCCCGTCAAGATCGTGCAGCGGTACCCCCAAATAAGCCTGCGGCTTGAAGCGCCCCAGGTAAGACTTACTTCGGGGGAAATCGTTAAGTAAGTGCTCTTCTATTTTCAGGAGACTGCGATCGTCCAGAACATGCCCACAGGCAGTAGCACGACTGCTGTAAGTAATATCCTTATAGTATTTATTCTTATGGATGAGGGCCAGCGCATTCAGTGTGTCTGTACTGTTATGAAATTCCGATATCCAGGCTGTATCCACTTTAAGAGAAACGGTCAGTCTGTTTGCCAGTGCCTTGAAATAGGGCTCGCCCTTTAGTTCAGAGAGATTGTCAAAAATCTCCTTAAATCTATCATAGTCTCTCATCCCCAGCTCCATCGCCTTCTCTCGGTTGGTTGTTTTTTGCCTGAATTGTTTTCTTAAAAGACCAAAAAAGATAGGGATTTCATCGTTGCAAAAAAACCTGCCCGATTGATTTTCTGATCAAATAGAAGGGTTTTTCAAATCAGGAAAATTCACTTTCTCAAAGTGTCACTTCACTCCCGAAAAGTCAGACTTGGCAACCCTTAATTAGATATTGGATTTCAACAGCATTTTATTAGATGTCAATACCAAAAAATTCACCAACACTTGTATTTCGTAACGGCTACCCTACATGGCTCACGGTATGTTCTCAATGGACTTGCTGGGCTCATTTTATCAAGCATTTTCTTGACATCAGACTACAGTAAACCGGTGCACAGCATAAAAAGAACATCCTTTTTTGCCTCCCAGATTCATCTGGATTGGGACGTAATCAACTACCCTTCGGGTACTACTTCGGGTGAATCTTATGTAATCACCAATACCGGCTCAGGACCTGACGTGAGGGTGAACATTGGTTTCACTGGCGACCTCACCCATCTTACCACCTACCCGGAAACAATGGGTGTCAATACACCTGATGAAACCAGCGCTTTTTCCAGTGCAGGAGGCCTCGGTGGTGGTGGCAATTCTTTGGTAATTGCCATGGACCCTCCCAGTGGATCATCCAGTATCACAATGAGCCTTGACTTCAACTTTCTACAGGAGAATGTGGAGTTCTCTATATACGATATCGACAACTTCTATTCCGGTGACCTGAACACGAGCAGAAGGGACAGTGTCAGAGTGATCGGTTATGCAGGCAGCCTGGCCGTAAGTCCGGCTATTTCCCTGATCAATGCAGCTAGTGCCACCCTCTCTATCACACAAGATGGAGATTATGGTGTGGGAGTCGGCAAAGCGATCCCTCCTACCTCATCGAGTAACAATGACACCAAAGGCAGTATGGATGTGGTATTCAATGAACCTATTGATCGCATAGAAATTGAATACCTGGAAGCCAATAGCAGTGGCAGTAATCCGGGCTTTCGCTGGATATCAATTTCCGATATATACTTTGACCTTCCTGCAGCCGCCCCGAACACCTGTGCAAGTTCTTTAACAACGCTTGACTGGGCCACAGCCAGCTTTACTTCCGGCAGCCTTAATGAGTCGGTAACCGTGACTAATCCCGGTTCAGGGCCTGATATCACTTTCAATTTTGCTACATCCGATGACACAGGACACCTGACCAATACAACACCTAAAATTGATGCTTCATTTGCCAGCAGTGCCGGTGGTGTGGGCGGTGGTGGCAGTACTCTGCGATTGGATGCTGATGCTCCTTTGTCTTCCAGCTCGGTGGTCACCACAACCATTACCACTTCGAGTATTCTCAGCAACTTAAGGTTTTCCATCTATGATTTGGACAGTGCCTATACCGGTTCAGCCACTAATGCCGGTATAGACAGTATTCGGATAGTCGGCTATCATGGCAACATTGCCGTGGTACCGACCCTCCTCAATCCCAATAACGACCCTACCTTCACCTCTACCTATGTCGATGTATTCGGGGCTGCCAAAGGAGTACCTTTCAACCCTTCGGGGAGCGGACCAAGCTCGAACAGTAGTGACGGCACACTGGATGTCTATTTTGAGCTACCGGTAAACAAAATTGTGATTGAATATCATGAGGCGAATACCACTGGAGGAGCCAACCCCTCCGAAAGGTCCATCGCCATCTCGGACATTCAGTTTTGTGCACCTGTGAACGAACCTGTGACCTGTGCAATTTCTCTTAGTTCTTTGGACTGGAACAGCGAGAATTATATCGCAGAAGCACTTAGTGGGGAGTCATACACAGTAACTAACAGCAATGATGGAGGGGCCGATATGACCCTTGATTTTACGATAACGGGCGATACCGATCATTTTGAGAGCGGTTTCCCTACAGACAACAGCACTGCGAGCAATGGAGGTGGTGAAGGGAGCGGTGACCAATCAATGGAGTTAAGGCTAAATCCACCAGCCTCGGCCACCAGCTCCATGGTCACCACCTCCATTGCACTCGGTAATGTAGCTACTGATGTCAGGTTCAGCATCTATGACATTGACAACTCCATGAGCAACGGAATACAGGACAGTGTACTGATCACTGGCTATAATGGCAATGATGCCGTGGTCCCGGTGCTGATACCTGTGAGCAGTACTTCCTCTTTCAGCATCACCACCCAGGATCAATACGCCATAGCTACTGCTACTGACCCCGCTACTGATGACCCCAGCAATAATGAAACCAAGGGTTCTGTGGATGTGTATTTCACCAGTCCAATCAACAGAGTTGAAATAGTATACCTGGAAGCCAATACAGGCGCCAGTGATTTTGGCACCCGGAGTATCAGCATCTCTGACATTCTTTTTTGTTCAACCAGTGCTGATGTGATTAGCTGTTTGTATCCCCTGGCCTTTCTTGACTGGGGAGATGTAACCTATACCTCAGGTGCCACCAGTGCCGAATTTACCGTAGATAATCCCGCCTCAGGTGGAGATGTAGACTTTTCATTCGAATTCACTGGTGATAATTCCTTCAAAGACAGTACTCCTCTGGTTAATTCAGATATGAATTCAGCTGGAGGAGTAGCCAATGGAGACGAATCGCTTTACATGTTAATAGACCCCAACAGTGGCTCCAGCAACATGGTTCTAACCATAGATCTTAATCAGACCCTGGCCGATGTACGTTTCTCAATCTTCGATATAGACAATGGTGTATTCGGCACAGGAGGGGTTAATTCCCGACAGGATAGCGTGCGCATCACCGGGTACAACGGCAATACGGAAATAGCTCCCAGCCTGGCCACTGTAGACGCCTCTCCTACTTTCACTGTGTCCTCATCAGGTAATACCGGCATTGCCACAGCGCTTGACTTCCCTCCCACGGAATCGAGCAGTAATGACACCAAAGGAACTCTTGATGTATTTTTTACCGCCAATGTAAATAAGGTCCAAATCGAGTATTTGGAAGGGAATGTAGATGGTGTCAACCCGGTGCAGCGGGCCATTTATCTATCTGACATCTACTTCTGCCCGTTGCAAGGCGTGCTGCCTGTGACTTTTGTATCATTTGACCTTAGCGTAAGCGGGCATAGAGTACTGCTTGACTGGAGCACCTCTGAAGAGATTAACAACAGTTTCTTTACGGTTCAGCGCTCAACAGATGGAAGTATCTGGGAGAATATTGCTTTGCTGCCCGGAGCTGGAAACTCACAAGGCCTGATTCGATACAAACATCGAGATGAAAATGCTCTTTATGGAACATCTTATTATCGAATCAGACAAACAGACTTTGACGGCAGCAGCTCATATACTGAAGCATTGAGGGCTGAAGTAACACAAGATCAGATCTCACTGAATCTAAAACCTAACCCCAGTGATGAGGTGTTAGAGATTCACCTTAAGGGCGACTTACAGCAATACATCCGCTACGAGGTCTCCAATCTTCAGGGTCAAAGACAGCTCTCTGCCAATATTGACCGAACCGCCATCTCTCTTGAAACAGTGAGTCTCCCATCCGGAATATACCTAATCAGGGTATACACCAAAAAGGGACAAATCTCCAAAAAGTTTATTGTAAAGCACTGAACCAGGATTATGGAGTACAGCACAAGCAGCTTTGATCCAGGCTCTGGCTTTCACAGAGCCTGGAAGACAGGAGAATCAGGTTTGAGGTATAAGGCAGGCATCACCTGTAATCCACATCTTCAGAAGGGATGTTTTTTTACGGCTTACCACAATTTTCTCCTTCGCATCAGGAGTTACCCTTACACTCACCTGGCCTTTGAGATGAGGTCCCAGGCTTCGAATGGCGTCCACATTCACAAAAAACCTACGGTTAAGCCTGAAAAAGAGAAAAGGGTCAATCTGCTCTTCCAGGGTTTTCAGTTTTTCATCAATCAAATATCGTTTCCCGCTCTTTTGAACAAGATAGGTCCACTTATCATAAGCACAGAAATAAGCCACATCTTCGATGGCCACAGGCACCAGCATTTCTCCGGATTTAACAAGAAACCGGGATTTAAACTGCCTTTCATTTTCAGGTATAAGATCCTTCTTAGTGGAATGTACCACTCTGAGAAATTGAGGCTCGTTGGATTGATGTTTCGGAATCATAGTGTGTACGTTTAGGTTTTGTTTTTTCAATCCCGCTGTGAGTAAGCATCGGGTTTGAGTCGAAAATTTCCCGAACTTTGGCAGATCTTAATGTGAGGATTAGCTGATTTTTACCTGATGATCACATGAACTATATGGATAATGAGATAAAACTGGGCGAATTGATTATCGATACCCTGACCTTGCAGGTAAAAAGGGGGAACAATGTGCTTGACCTTGAACCCAAATGGGTGAAGGTATTCATCACACTGGCCACAGTTCCGAACAAGGTTCTCACGCGTCAGCAAATCATTGAACAGGTGTGGGAGGATTATATTGTGGGGGAAGACTCATTGAATCGCGCCATCTCCAAGCTCAGAAAAGCCATAGAGCCCATCCCCGATCTTGAAATAAAAACAGCCAGAGGTGTGGGCTATCAACTAGTCCATGAAGGCCCGTTGAATGCAGCGATAAAAAGGTCAAATCGTAGCCGTAAAAGCTTTTGGCTAAGCCTTGGAACGGTCGCCATACTGGCCACAGCGGTAGCGCTGCTCATTATCCCTCCTGGTAGCACTAAGCAGGCTGCAATATCAACAGGTTATCAAACGCATATTACCTCTGATCTGGGCATAGAGTACAGCCCGGATATTTCTCCCAATAATAAATTCGTGGCCTACACCTGGAATGGTGGACAAGGGAGCCAATGGAATATTTATGTAAAGCAAATTGGCCTGGAAGGAAGTAAAAGGCTGACTTATGGGGAGGGCTCCGATCAGAGTGCTTCCTGGTCTAATACTGGAGACAAGCTGGCCTTCTTTCAAAACAATGGTGAAGGATGGTCTTTGTATACCAAGACCTTTTTGGGTACAGAAGAAAGGGAGCTCTTTCGGGTTTCAGGTATCTGGAAAACCACCAATGCCATTACCTGGGCCAGAGATGACAGCAGCCTTCTGTTCTCTGCAAGAAAACGCGGAGACAAGAAATACAGTTTGAACAGCATCAACCTAAAGAACCTTTCCATTACCGAGATCAAGAGCGAAGAAGGATGGGATTATACCATGCCCCGCTTTTCGCCCGATCACAGTCTGATTGCTACCGTAGCTCATCAGGGAGTAAGACATTACCTCAAAGATGCGATGGATAGCATTATTGGTAAAATACAGGTGCTGGATGCGGCTACAGGCAGGGTGGTCTATGAAAGAAGCTCTCAAAAGGAGATTTCGAGCATTGACTGGAAATCCAATTCTTCGCTCATCTTCACACTGGCAGGCACTGTTGGTTGCAGGCTTTATGAGGTTGAGGTCAATAATGAATCAACCGGACTTCTCGATTTCGATCAACTCTTACCTGTATTTTCTATTCCTGACGTAGTCAGAAGTATCACTTATCAGAGAGCGTCAAACGATCTGTACTTAGAAAGATGGAGAGCTGACGTTAATATCTGGAAAGCAAAATACAATCAGGACCGAATCATTGAGAATTCCAGGGCCATTGGCTCAACACTCTTTGATTTCAACCCCAAGCTCACTCCTGATGAATCTAAGCTGGCCTATATATCCGACAAGAGCAATAACCTCCAAATCTGGCTGTATGATCTGATAACGGGTACGTCAAGACAGCTCACCAATCACAAGGGGTTTGCGAATATAAACTCGATAGACTGGTCGGGAGATGGGAGCAAAATGGTAGTATCTATGAAAAAGAAGAACCAGGAATCTTATGCCAGCATTATCGATACGTTGGGGCGTGAAACGCTGAGAATTGAAAGAATCAAGGGAGTAAACAGGCCCGTGTGGGCGGAGGATGACCGGTCGATATATGCCATTTTATATGACACAGCGAACAATCCTGCTATATGGCAATACGAAATTGAGAGCAACCAATGGAACAAGTTTTCAGACAGGCCTTCTGTCTATGTCAGGGCTATTGACGGCTACCTGTATTATATGAAGCATGAAACAGGCGGACTGTGGAGAACTCCGTTGTCCTCTCCCGATAAGGAGGAGCTGGTAACCAGCAGGCTCCCCAAGGCCCGAGCCGATTACTGGACGATACACGGAGACACCCTAAAAATGATCAATCTGGATTTTGAAAAAAGCTTTCTGGAGCTCTTCCACGTTCCTTCACAAAAACTGCTTTCTTCCTCAGAAATCCCCAATTATATACCCTACGGTCAGGCAGGAGCAAGCTTTACACAGAGCAATGAGGTATATTTCTCATCGATTGATAACTATGACGCAGATATCGTCAAGGTGAAACTTCCTTACGACATAGATTGATTTAAATTTTAACAGGTAAAGAAAGCCAGATCCGCCATGAAAAAACTGACTTTGGGAAGATGGACCATAAATCCTGAGATCAATACCATCAGCCAGACAAACGAAAGTGTTCCGCTGGAGCCGCTCACCATGAAAATGCTCATTTTTATGACTGAGAGGCTTGGACAGGTAGTTACGCGACAAGATTTGATGGAACACCTATGGGGCAGTACGGTAGTAAGCAATGACTCATTAAACAGAATTGCCTCACAGCTGAGAAAGGTTTTTCTAAACGATGAAGATACCCTTGTAGAAACAATCAGGGGTGTTGGTTATCGGCTTTCCAACAGTACAACCACCCGGGTAAGTGGCAGTGGAATTCCCAAAAAGGATTACAGAAAGCTGGTAGCAGGTATTTTTGTGATCATAATAGCTTCTGTTGTTATCTTTCGAACGGGAGAGTTGGATGAGAAAATATCGACCGTATCACCGGAACTGAATGATTTCACTCAGCTACCAGGCTTTTTGCTAAACCCGAATATGTCACCCGATGACAAGATTCTTGCCTTTAGCTGGAATGGCGGAGAAGGTACTCAATTCAATATTTACATCATGGAAGAAGGCTCTCCCACTCCCATCAAGTTCTCTGACAATGGGTTTGACTTAGGACCTGAATGGTCGCCAGAGGGAGACTTCATTGCTTTTAACTCGTTTAATTTCAAAGACCAGACTTCCGTTCTACAAATCAGGTCCTTGATAGGCAACACCACGCGAAGAGTAGAAAATATAGGAACCCTTAATGGAATCAGCCCTATTGATTGGTCTCCGGACGGTGAGAAGATCGTAATCTCAAGTGCCCCCAAAGGCCAACGCAGGTCGCAGCTCCATTTAATCAATACAGAAAACCTTGCCTTAAAGCGACTGACAGAAAAACGAGGAGAAGTAAGCGATGTAATGCCAAGGTTCTCACCAGATAATAAAAAGGTACTGTTTGTAAGAACCGATGGCAAGTTCAACGATTTATCGCCCAATCAGGATCGGACCAATGACGTGATTTTAGTGGACCTGACAACAGGCGGAGAAAACCCTTTACTGGAAGATTTACCTAACCTGTTTGGTATAGAATGGCTTGATGAAGAAACCATTATTTACAGTACAAGGCAAAATCACAGGAGCACCGTCAATTCCTTCTCGCTAAATTCTGAGAAGCACACAGTGATATTTTCAAGTCCCAACATACGCCTGCAGGGCCTTGACCTGTTCAACAAGAGCAGACAGTTGGTGATTGAAGCCCAGCGCTTTAACAACAACATAGAGGTGATAGGCCTGACTGATACGAGTGCCTACTCGAAAAAACAGGTTGTAGAATTTACCAGCAGTGATTTTTACCCCGCATTAAACAGCGAGGGTCAGCTGGCTTACATATCGGATTACTCAGGTCTGGAGCAACTGTGGTTGATTGACGCACCGGGGGCCGCCCCCAAGCAACTTACTTATTTCGAAGAGGCCAATAATATCAGTAACCCTGAGTGGTCTTCGGCCGGAGATCAGATCATATTCTCGATCCGAGCTCCAATCGGGAAGATCGGCATAGGCAAAATAGACATCAACGGCACCAATTACGAGATCCTGAGAAAAGGAAATGCCAACTATGGCAGTCCCACATGGTCGGCTGATCAGGCTTCCATTTACTTTTATTCAGACAGCCTGGGGGTACTGCGACAGTATAAAATGGAGCTCGAAAGCCGCCAAACAGAGAAGGTAGCTGAGGGCAGTGTTGTAATGGCCCGGGAAACAGAAAAGGGGCTCTACTATGTTAAGTTTGACGAAGCTGGAATCTGGTTTGAAGATAAAAGCGGGCAAGAAGAGCTGCTTGTGGAGGACTTTACTTTTATCAGTCTGGCCGAATGGAGTATTTCTGGAAATACTCTGGCCTATTTAAGCCCCAAGGGTAACAATACCGAGTATGTGCTCTTTGACCTGGATAAAAGAGAAGAGCTAAAACGGATTCCCCTGCCGAGAATGAAAAGGCCGGTGCCTTCTTTAGGAGTAGCCTTTAACCTGCAGGAAAATGAGATCTACATTACCTCTTCCACAGAATTCACTTCAGCTCTGAACACACTGTCATGGTAGAGAAGAGAAATCACAGCTGATTTCGGCCTAAAAAAAGATTTCCTGTGCCAGGCGGTAGGTATTGGCATGCGCCTCTACAATGTGTGAGATTTTCTCAGAATAGCCCCCTCCCATGCTGGCCATTACCGGTACCTCGTTGGCTTTGCAAAGCTCCAGCACTATGCGGTCGCGCCTTTTACAACCATCAATGGACATACCCAGTCTTCCCAACTTATCAGTAGCCAGCACATCTACCCCCGACTGAAAAAAGACGAAATCGGGCTGTACCTTATCAAAAAGTGATTTGAGATTTTGATCCAGCACAGCAAGATAGGTGGTATCATCTGTACCGTCTTGTAAACCCACATCAAGGTCTGACAATTCTTTGTGCATGGGATAGTTGGAGGCACCGTGCATGCTGAAAGTAAACACCCGCGGTTCATCTCTGAAAATCTGTGCTGTACCATTTCCCTGGTGGACATCCAGGTCAACGACCAAAATCTTAGCGGCCAGTTCTTTATCGAGTAGGTAATTGGCAGCTATGGCCATATCGTTGAGCAAACAAAAGCCTTCTCCCCTGTCTGTGAAGGCATGATGGGTGCCACCTGCAGTGTTCATGGCCACTCCCTGCTTTAGAGCGTATAATGCAGCATCCAGGGTACCCTGCATGATCACCACTTCCCTTTGGACTAATTCTTTTGACCAGGGAAAGCCTGTTCTTCGCTCTTCCTGCCTGGCCAATTTGCCATGCAGCAGCTTGTCCCAGTATGTAGCGTCATGGGTACGTAATACCAAATCTGTGGAGAGTGAATCTGGTCGAAAAAAGCTATCCTGAGTGACCGTACCCTCGTAAATCAGCTGCTCAGGCAGCAGGTTGTACTTCTCCATAGGGAAGCGATGATTCTGCGGCAGGTGATGAGCGTAGATTTCTGTCCAGGCGATTTTGAGCATAATTATCCAAAGCCCAAATCTAGCAAAGTTGTTTGCTTATTTATTGAGTTCTTCGCTCACAATTGCTCCAAGGTTGGGCAGCTGTCTTAATATTGACATTTTGGACCGGTCAGAGGTATTAATCTGGTAGCAGATTGAGAATTTGTCTTTCTTGTAATAGCGCATGTTCGTGACATAGCCGGGCATAAAGCCACTGTGGCCGTAAACCGTCCCTTGAGGAGTATTCTCAATATGCACACCCAACCCCCACTCTCCACCGAGTCGGCCGGCATCTACGCCTTTGAAGTATTCTTCGAGCAAAGCAGGATCAAACATTTCTCCCTCATAAATTTTCTTACCCAGCAGCGCCAGGTCATGCGTGGTGATTACCAGGCCGCCTCCTGCCCATTCGAACTGCAGGTTATAACGGCTTTTTCCCTTTTCGTCCAGGGCATTGCCGGGGAAGAAAGGGTCATTTTCAGCATTATAGCCCTGGGCCAGATTCTTGTATTTACGTTTGTTCTGAGGCACTACCGCCTTTAGTCCTGCCTTGTCCAAAACCCGTTTCTGCACCTCTTCATAAAGACCATTGCCGGTTACTTTCTCTATGAGCATGCAGAGCACAATGTAATTGGTATCTGAATAAGCAAAGTCAGCACCGGCCGCAAAGAGCGGATCATTGTCGAGAACATAAGCCAGTAATTCTTCCGGCTTCCATACTTTATCCACATCTTTCAATACCTCTGCCTGAAACTGCTCACTGAACACATAGCGGGGTATTCCGGTCTGGTGTCTCATGAGATTCCTCACCGTCAGCTCTTTGGCATTTGGCATGCGTCCGAACCATTCATAATCTGACATCTGAGCAAAAATCGGCTCATCCAGCTTCAGCTTACCTTCTTCTATAAGCTGCATGGCCACTACTGAGTAAAACACCTTGCCGGTACTTCCTCCCAGCATTTTGGTTTTCGGACTCATCTTTACCTTCTTCTCTACATTAGCCCAACCCTTTACGAGAGTGCGTTCGTCTCCATTTGGCAAAACCACAGATACTGAAACACCGGGGGCATCGCCTGCCTCAAAGAATTCATCCAGCTTTTTCTGTACAGAAGCCATCACAGCATCTGTATCCTGCGCCAGTGACCAGGTACAGATAACCAGACAAAGGGAGGTAATAAGTAGCTTTTTCATAATTCAGAACTTTGTACAAATAAAAAAAGCCCTTGTCAGGGCTTCCTTGTTGGTCTTTGCTATTTACTCGTCTTCGTCATCTTCGGTCTGGAAGCTATACAGCCTAGCATCAAGGTCCAGATTGTCTTCATTGAAGTCTAACACAAATTTGGACATTACTTCTCCGGTAACTTTGTCGATGTTAAGACCAATGTCTAAACCAATACCAAAGTCCTGGTTAGCGTCCATGTCCACATGCTCATGCACTTTCACCGCCTCTTCATCTTCCAGCTCCTCCATTACTTCAGCCATAAAAAGGCCAATCTCTTCCTCCAGATCACCCAGGGGTTCAAAATCTCCATTCTCATCCTCCTGATAGGCGATTTGATGATACTCCGGAAAGCGCTGGGCAGCCCTGTGTTCGGCCAGCTCGTAAATTTCACTGCTATGATGCAGCCTGAGCGTATACAGGGCAGCATCATAAACTACTTCCTTACCTTCGTACATTCCGATGAAATGGAAGTTCATAAATTCATCCGAATTGTCCTCTGAATCAATCACCACAAAAGAGGTGTTTGCAGCGGCCATTTGCTCTTTTAGTTTTTGGATTTCCACCGGGTCAAATCCCTTATTATTATTCATATTGGTACTTTTATAAAAAATTCGAGATATCTAATTCCCCAGTGTCAGATGTTTTAAGATAAGCCATAGTCTGCACTTTTCAAACCAGAGTACGTACTTCATTCTTTACCTGCGTAACACGCTCTTCGAAGTGATTGGGGTGGTAATCAACATTCGGGAATTGGATGGCTTTCAGGTAATTCAGTACTTCTTCTGAATGGTCAACTGACCGGCTGTTGTTAAGTCCGACATACTTCAGGGTGGTCCACATCAGTGTTTTGAGATGTGTTTTATGATCGTTGAGCATACAATACTCCACGACCATTGTATTCTTGTCAAACCATACAATGCGGGTAACAATTTTCACCCACTCGCCCATATTCGCTGGCTTGAGATAGGCAATATGATGATTGTAAACCACCCATACTGCTTCAAATGACTTCATAAAGTCCAGGAACTCTACTCCGTAAAGCTTAGGCACCTGGTCTTCACGTGCATTGAAAAAATAGTCGAAATACTTCGCGTTGTTCAGGTGTCTCAAAGGGTCGCAATCCTGAAAACGTATAATTACCCTGGACTCCGTCTCCTTAGGGTAATCGCGCATGGGGTCTACTACAAACATCAGAGGTATCTTTCTTTGATTACTTCAGTATGATGCGCAAGATGACCGGCAATGATGGACAAAAGTCCGCGAACCGTCACAGGGCTACCACTGGCATTTCCCTCATTTCCCAGGACTTCGGTCGAAAGTGAATAAGCAAGGGCCATAGTAGCTGAGCGAATGGCTTCAAACTCACTGACCAGGCTTTCATAGCTCCGTTCATCGGTTCTGGCTTCTGCCATATACACATCCTGATCCATACCAGGTAACGCAGTCTTTTCTCCCCTGGCAATACACAGGGCCCGGTAAGAGAAAATACGCTCCGTATCGCAGCAATGATGCAAAACCTCAGATAAAGTCCACTTATCCGGTCCATAGCGATAGTCAGCCTTATCCGCAATAGATCTCAGCCAGGCAGGTATTTCATCAGCCTGCTGCTGCAAAAATGCCAAAACATCACCCTCTGACACCTTAGATACATAGGTACCGTAAAAGGGATTGAACTCTCCGTCTTTTGCTTTTTCTATCATGGCCGAATTTATTCAAAATAATACAAAACACTAAGCCTATCATTTTTAATTGAGTACAGCTTTTTGACAGTCGATTCAATGGAAGGCGTTCTTTTCTTCTCTCTGTTCAAATATCACATCTCAATCAGCGATCAGGTTACCAATAAATTATTCGAGAAGAACGCCTTGCCTAACAAACCGGGGACTCCTTCCCTATCCCATATCAATCATCAATCCAGCTGGCATACATAATGTAATGGCCGGGAGTACGATCTACCATTTCTTTAAGCTGTGCACCCACAGGCTTTATTTTCTTTGCGGGCGTTCCTGCATATAGCATACCTGCTTCTACCACCGTATTGGCAAGCACTACGGCTCCTGCAGCTACTACGGCCCCTTCCTTGATCACGGCATTATCCATCACAATGGCTCCCATACCTATCAACACGCTATCTTCTATTGTGCAACCATGAATGATGGCGTTATGACCGATAGAGACGTTCTTGCCCAAAACCGTTTTCGAAAGCCCAAGGGTACCATGCACCACAGCACCATCCTGAATATTCGTATTATCTCCCACCACGATAGAGCAGACATCTCCACGGATCACGCCATTGTACCATACACTGCAGTTGGCCCCAAAAGTCACATCACCTATGACAGTGGCATTTTCTGCGATAAAATTATCATCCCCAAAAACCGGTTTTTTGCCCTTTACACCCTTAATTATTGCCATAATTTAAAATTATATGTACATACATGAAACTTTTATTTCCCATACTGAGTTTAGCTCTTAATCCCGAACAATTCAGTAGCCGTCTAGTTACAACATTGTTCTTTAAACAAGCAACTAATATTCAATAAGACTAAGATGAAAATATTAAAATCGACTTTATCAATGATCGCACTGGCAACTCTCGTATTTGCCTGTGGACCTAAGGGGTCAACCGTAGAAACTTCAGAGGCCAAGAAGGTTGCTTCTGCCGAAAGCGCCACTGCGCTGACATTGAATACTGAGTCCAGCAAGCTCACGTGGATTGGCTCGAAGCCAGGTGGCCAGCACAATGGGACAATCGATATCACAGCAGGCGAAATCAGTGTAAAAGGAAGTGAGATAGTAGCCGGTAAATTTACCATCAACATCAAATCGTTGAAGAATCTGGATATGGCTGGTTCTGAAAGCGCAGGAAAGCTGGAAGGCCACCTTATGTCGGATCAGTTTTTTGATCAGGCAAACTTTGCTGAAGCTACCTTTGAAGTTACTGGTATTGCGACTTTCAATGCTGCCAACCTGGAAGCAGATAAAGATGAATATCAAACTGACTTTGCCCCAGCCAAGCTCAGTGAAATTCTGGTAGACAACCCTACTCACTTTATTTCAGGTAACCTGACCATGAGAGGTACTACGAAAAACATCACTTTCCCAGCTTCTGTAAATCTGGATGGAGGCACAGTGAAAGCTGTCGCCAAATTCAACATCGACAGAACGGACTGGGGTCTGATGTATGGTGACGAGGCCACTGCTGTGGACAAAGCCAAAGACAAATTTTTGTACAATACAGTACAGGTAGGATTTGAGATTGAAGCGGGCACCGCTGCTTCGCTTTAAGACTCATTAAAAACATTGAAAAGGAGCTTCGGTTCCTTTTTTTATGCCTCAATGTTTCAATTACCTTTGTGCCTTCATCAGGCAATGCTCAGACAGCAAACGGAACATACGCTAGTTACCAAACAGCTCTTTATAGAGCAAGCGTTGCAATGGGCAGATCAGTTTTCTCATGTGGCCTACTATCATCACAATGACATCCCCTACCCCCACAAAGGTTTTCAGGAAATAATCGCCATTGGCTGCGAGCAGGAGCTAAATCCGCTGCCTGGCGACCGTTTTGAATCTCTTAGAGCTTTCCATCAAAACGACTGGCTTTTTGGCTATCTCGGTTATGATCTTAAAAATGATACTGAGGCAATTGAAAGCAATAACCCTGACCTGTTGGACTTTCCGGAAATGGCCTTTTTCAAAGCCAGACACATCCTTTTTTTTGATGGCAATAAAGTCACCATTGACTCTGATGATGAGACTGTTTTCGAAAAAATCATCAGTACACCACTAAGTCATCAGGAAAGTAGCTTTAGCCCTGTAAAGGCCAGTATGACTCGTGATACTTATCTGGATATTACGCAAAAGCTGCGAATGCATATTGAAGAAGGTGACTGCTATGAGATCAACTTCTGTCAGGAATTTCATGGCGACATTATTGAGGCTCATCCGGCTACCCTATTTCTCGAACTATCCCGCATTTCGCCCAAGCCCTTTGCTAGCTTTCAAAAGTGGAACAGTCAGTATATTCTGTCTGCTTCACCTGAGCGATTTATGAAGAAAACGGGTACGGAGCTTATTTCGCAACCGATTAAAGGCACCCGTCCCAGGGGCTCGTCAGCAGCAGAAGATAAACGGCTTGCACATGAGCTGCGCCATGACGAAAAAGAACTTGCCGAAAACATGATGATCGTGGATTTGGTACGAAACGACCTGGCCAGGAGCTCTCAACCAGGTTCTGTTAAGGTCGAAGAGCTTTTCGGCATATATCAATTTGAGCAGGTGTTTCAGATGATTTCTACGGTTCGTTCTGAACTGAGAAGCGATCACCACTTCATTGATGCTATCAAAAATGCCTTTCCGATGGGCAGCATGACTGGCGCCCCCAAAGTGAAGGTGATGGAACTGATAGAGCAATATGAAAACACCAAACGCGGTGCTTTCTCAGGCGCGGCAGGTTATATAAGCCCTGACGGAGACTTTGATTTTAATGTTATGATCCGCAGTCTGTTCCTGGATTTACAAAAGCGACTTTATTCTTTCCAGGTGGGCAGTGCTATTACTTATGATGCTATTCCGGAAAATGAATATGATGAGTGTTTGGTAAAAGCGAAGGCTATTATGCAGTTGTTGTCAGCCTCTGATCAATGTACATTATTATTGTAAGCTATTGAGGTGAATAAAGGTTCGAAAAAGGACATTGCGAAAAAAGTCAATTCAGTGGATGAACTGGACTATTTCGAGTTTCTCGAAAACGCAGAAGCCTCGGCTGACGAAATCGTGCTGCAAACCGTCAAATGCAACAATTGTAATGCCTCCACAACCGTAGATACTTCTTCTACCAACAATGCCTGCCCCTATTGCGGAGATAAGTTGGTCATTGGTAACCTAAAACCAGAATCTGTTATTAAACCCTGGGGTCTTATTCCCTTCAGACTGGACAAAACTGAGGCAATAGCATCGTATAAGAAATGGATTAGAAAACGCTGGTTTACTCCCTCTCTTTTTTCTGAGGTGAAGAATTTTCAAGGCGTCTACATTCCATATTGGACTTTCGATACCTCTGCTAACATTCAGTTTATCGGAGAAAGGGGAGACGAATACAGCGATGGAGAGCGGGTATACATGTTATGGACCGATGTGATCGATGAAGTACAATGGTACTTTGATGATGTGCTAATCTGTGCCTCTGATGCCGTCAACGAAAGTGCAATCAACGAACTGCGTCCCTGGGGAACCGAGAGCCTTGTTCCCTTTGAAGATGAATACCTGAAAGGTCATATTTCTCAGAAATATGAAATTGATCTCAAAATGGGTTTTCACAAAGCCCAGGACAAAATAACAGATGGAATAGAAGCCTTGTTGAGAGGACATATTGGTGGAGATGATCAAAAAATATTGAAAGCCCGGACTTCCTACACTGATATCACTTTTAAACATATACTGCTCCCCGTCTATATCATAGCTCACGATTTTAAAGGCAAGCCCTACCAAATCATCATTAATGGCAAAACCGGCAAGGTGGAGGGCAAAGTACCCAAGAGCCTGGCTAAAATAGGGGTTGTTTTGGCCTCGGTCCTGACACTGGTCAGTCTGAGTCTTTGGTTTCTTATTTGAGACTCTCCAGATCTCTTCCGCTTGCAAGCCTGACATCTAAGCATCTGCGGTTGCCGACTTATGTTTCGACCTACAAACTCAAGGAGAAGCTACATCGCCTGTGCACATCTGGTTGACCGAAGGTTGCTATCAAGCCATTCGGAGGTCCGGTCTGGCTTTAAATCAGGACCTGATCTTCATTGACCAGCGAAATCTTCCTATATTTTACATTATGAAAAAACTAATGCTGCTCCTCTTGCTGACCGTACAGGTACAGGGTTTACAAGCTCAACTCCCTGACCACCTCGCGGACAAAATGACCTACCCCGTTTTTGAGTTTAGCCCCTGGGTGGGTGTCGTCAAGTCAAAAGCCAAGGCTTTAAAATATGACCGGGACCTGGAGTATAAAGTGGTGATTGATGTAACCGATGCCGTGAAAGATTCTACGCGTATCATCAGGCCCCTGCTGGAGGCAGCACGTACCTACAACCTCAATATTGCCAATGGTGTGCCCAAAAGAAAAATGAATATGGCTGTGGTGGTTCATGGAGGAGCGATCAATGCCGTGTTGAACGAAGAAGCCTACCTGGCAAAGTACGGGGTACCCAACCCTAACATTGAGGCCATCAGAGCTTTGAAGAAAGAGGGTGTGGACATATATGTTTGTGCCCAGATTTTGTCTTTTCGACAAGTACCGGAAGACGATGTCTTTAAAAGTGTAGACCTGGCCATTTCGGCACGCACAGCGCTTATTACCCTTGACCAGAAAGGCTATAGTTATATCAACGTGAATCAGGATTGAATTTAAAGCCTCATGAAAGACCTTCAGGAACTCGCCTCTGACATTTACGGTGTCCTACTCCTGGCCAGTATGGGCGGCAAAGATGAAGACCTGGCACAAGCTGTGAGAGAGGCCGGAGCTAAGGAAGAACATGTCGATTTGATCCTGAAATCAGCCAGGAAGATTATTGAAGAGCGAAACAATCATGAGCAGGAGCTAAATGAAATTCTCACCCGCGATTATTCTTCTGAAGATGAGGCAGAAAAGAAAGCGGTTGAATACTTAGCAGCTCAGGGAGTCAATGAGCAATTGATCAACCATATACTGATCTACAACACCTTTGTAATTGTAAAAGCCGGTACCGAAGAGTTGGTTGCCGTAGCCGAAGAAGAAGGCTACTCAGAGCGGCAGATAAAAAAGATAATGAGAAAGGAAATGGGGCTGGACAGACAATTGGCAGACCGCATATACGATGCCGCTACCCTTTCCTATAATGAAACGACAAAAGAGCCACCGGCTATACCTCCTCAAAAGCCTGTCATCGAGCCCCAGAAGCCAGCACGAGGCTTATTATTAAGTGGCATTATCTGTCTTATCATTGCTTACCTGAGTTATCAATCGCCATCAGCCCCGGACTATATAAGCTATACAGCGCTTATTCTTGCTCTTGTTTTTCTTAGGATTGGTATGAAGAGATTTATGGACTAAAACATCATGGGGCTGGTAGTTAGTCCTGATACAAAGATCAGGACCAATTACCAGTACACATAGCAGTCACAATCTCTCTACCTAAGCAGAAAGTGAGGTAACTATTCTCTTTTGAGCCTTCCTGAATTCTCTGGGGGTCATGCCTGTACACTTTTTAAATGCCTCGTAAAAAGCAGATTTTGAGCTAAAACCTGATTCGTAAAAAATCTCTGAGACATTCTTTTCATCCTCCCCGAACTGACTTAGCTTCAGACTACATTCCTGAATGCGGTAATAATTAACAAAGTTGAAGAAGTTACTTCCGATAGAAGTGTTAATCACCTGAGAAAGATGATGTGGCGCCAGGTCCAGCTTTTTTGCCAACCGGTTGAGCGTAAGACAAGGTTCTCTGTAAATTTTTTCCTGTTCCATCAAATGAAGTAATCTGTCTTTGCACTCTCTCAGGTACTGATCAGACATCTTATTCTTCTGATACTTGTCTGAAGGGATAAGACCCGTTTCTCCCTGAATCACATGGCTTTTCAATAATTTCAGGTCTTTTGACAGGTAGTAAACTAAGGCCAGTTGCATAGCCAAAAATGCCATAAGCATGGCGATTTGATAATTTTCCATAAGCATCTCGATCTCTTATCAAGTACTATCAAATCAGCCTTCATAGCCATAAAAAGGGCATTACAAATACTCTACATGTTTCAAAACAAGCTTTACAAATACTCTACACATTACCACATACAGCGAAACAAATGTATTTCATCAGTCAAAATCCAACATTCATCCCTTTGACATGTTCCTTGTTAAAAGCTCAGCTACCATAAACACTTTGATAAGCAACATCTCACCATTCAGACCTGCCCTATTGAATCAGCAATTTTATGAAGATGCACCGTCAGCGTTACTTCTTCAGCTATACCCATTTTTTTCTTTAACCGATAACGAGACATCTGTACGCTTGAAGAGTTGATATTTAAAATGCGAGCCACCTCTTTAACAGAAAGATTCATCAGTACATAAGCACAGTGTTTGAGCTCATTTTGGGAAAGCTTAGGGTGAGCTGACGAGAGATTCTTAAAAAAATCGGGATGCACCTGATCAAAGTGTTTCTTTAACGTTTCCCATTCATTGTCCATATCGGTATGTTCATTAATGAGCTTAAGGATACTACAATAATCTGGGGTGGATGAAGTACTGCTGGTCTTGGAAATATGAACCAATTGTTCTTGTATATCCAGTAAAACCCTGCTTTTCTCTGCCAAAAAGAGTGTATTCGAAGTCAGTTCTCTGTTTTTAAAGTCCAGTTCTTTTTGAAACTGTTGTTGTCTAACGGTCTGCAGTTCTTTGGTAAGCCTGAGTTTCTTTTTAGTTTCTTTCTGCCGTACGTAAACCAGATGAGCAATCATCCCAATGATTATCACCCCCGCAATACCCAGGAAGATGTACAAACGCTGCCTTCCCGATTGAGCCTGTAATAACTCGACTTCTTTCTGTTGCCCTTCCAATTCATTCTCGATTTTCCTGGTTTCATATTTAGTTTGCATCTCTGCCAGCACTCTGTTTTGTTGGTCACTAAATATAGAATCACGTAACACTTGATACTCTTTCTGAAAACTCAGCGCCTCCTTATAATCTCCCAGTCCCTGTCTTACCTTCGATAATAAGAGCAAACATTCAGACAGATTCAATTTCTGACCATGTACCTCGGCCATTGTCTTTGCTTCAATTAAATACCGTTCAGCCTGACCGTAAAGTGGATTTTCTCTGCTCAGTAAATTCTTAACAATACTGATTTCATCACTGACTATCCCTAATTTATCATCTACTGACCTGTGACTCTCAAGGGCATTCTTATGATATCTCAATGATTTATCGGCATCTCCCTGTTCTAAAAACAGACTCCCGAGATGATTATTAATATTCGCGATGTTAATCTGATCATCGGTTTGTTGAGCATAAAACAAAGACTTTTCAAAGCCATTAGCTGACTCTTCGTACTCTTTTGTTATCATCCAAACCTTACCCAGAGACTCCCAGATATCCTGCAATAATTTGCTGCTTTTTGTCTCCTCTGCAATGGCAAGCGCCTCAGTCAGATACCCCTTGGCTTCATCCAGCTTGCCATGGTCAATCAAAACATCTGATATATTTCTTAACACAAGTGCCTCTCCGTCTTTGTTGCCCAATGATCTGGCTACATCCAGAGATTTACTGTAATAAAACACCGCGGAATCATATTCGGATTTTCTAAAATACACTGCACCAAGATTGTTATAAGCTACTCTGACCCTGGGCAGCACCTGGTCCGTTTCTTCCATCTTAAGCAGTTTTTTATAATATCCTTCTGCTTCGTGAAAATTACCTGTCATCACTAAAATACCGCCTATCGTATTTAAGCCATTTTTAACCCCTAAGCGTTGATCGTTTTTTTTACTCAATTCATATGATTGAGAAGCCAGCAACATGGCCGTGTCGGGTTTTAAATTCATATAGCGCCAGGCCAGCCGTTTCAGTACGAGCGCAGTAGTGGTGTCATGCAAATCCTCTCCGGTCAGAATGGTTTTGAGGCTATCAATTTCTTGTTGTTGTGCGTTCAGTAAGGTTCCGAAAAAAAGGAGAACGACAAATAGGACAAAATATCTCCGTTTCATTCCAATGCATTTAGACCGTAGTCCATGGTTGACTACATCAAGGTAATGCTTTTGGCATGTTTTCAAGTGCATAATCAGACAGTCTGTTTATTCTGTTGATATAATACTATCTGCCCCCAAAAATTAAATAACCGATGATTGCACGAAGCTCATTGAGTTAAAAAGTTAAGAACTGATTTTTCCGACTTTATAAGGTCAGAGAAAGTCAGGTTGCGAGTTTATCCGGGTTTTCAAGGCCGTACCTCTTTCGAATTGACCTTCTCTAGCTTGGTCTCAATCTCAATCTCATAGGTGCATGTGTCTCTGTTTTATATAGGGCCGTGTGCCTTGAGAACTGAGACGAGAGATTCACGAGATTATGCTTTGGAACCCTAAATTAGTACGCCCCGCCTGGGTAGTAATACTTCTGTATTGCTTCTGTTTTCCGGTCAGAGGAAATACCTCATCGGAGATCAAAGCACACACCTCGCCCAAACATGCAATTAGTTTTCTACCCTCAGATGCTGCCACTTCTCCTCAACCCAATGCCACCAATATTTCAAGGGCGGCCAATCTCGTTATGAGGTTTAGCGCAGCGGTTGATATTACTTCTGTCACCAGTTCTAATTTTATTGTATGGGGAGAAAGAACGGGGCTTATTTCCGGGACTTTGAGTGGTGGAGGTACCAACACCATCACATTTGACCCTGTCGATTCCCTTCAGGCAGGTGAAATTATCTGGGTCACCATAACGGAAAATGTACTTGAAAATGGAACCTCCAACAAACTTACCAATCCTTATAGTTACCGCTTTACCGTAGCTACCAGTTCAATAACCAATTCACAATTTCTTGATCCGGTATTTCTCAATGACCATGAAGAAACGATCAGGGGAATTCACACTGCTGACCTGACCGGTGATGGCATTGCGGACATCATCGGCTCCTCAGATACTGATACTACTCTGGCCTGGTATGATGGAGCGAGTGATTTTTCACGAACGCTCATAGACAGTACCTCCGGTAGAAACTACTACAGCGTTGTGGCAGCAGACCTTGACAATGATCAGGACATGGACATCGTTTATGCCGCCTACCTCGATAGTGAATTAGGCTGGTATGAAAACACCAGTGGTGATGGTACTACCTGGACCAGAAATACCATTGGTTCATCTCTTAATGGTATTCGGGATATATATCCTGCTGATATGAATAATGATGGTTTCCTGGATATCGTGATAGTCCACCCGGGCGCCACAGCCGCCATCGCCTGGTTTGAAAATGATGGAAATACCAATCCGGATTTTGGGAGTAAAAAAACAATTAACAATGTCGGCACCTTTCCACATGGTGTTCGGATAGGTGATCTGAACGAAGACGGTTACAACGATATTGTTGTCGCTCAACAAGATTCCGTTTACTGGATAAAGAACAACGGCAACGAAACTTTTGACGGTACCGTAGATGCCGCAGACACCATTGTAACCTCAAGAAGATACAATGATACAAGCAGCAAGAGGGTGTTTTATGATGTGTACCTGGAAGATGTCGACAATGACGGTCACCTTGATGTAATACCGGCTGTAGGACTTCAGACAACGGCTTCAAACACCAGAGATGTCTCTTACTATACAGGTGACGGTTTAGGCAGTTTTTCTTATAATAGTATAGGCAGTGTGAGCAACACTATATATGAAGTTAAAGCTGCCGACATCAACGGTGACTCCTACATAGATATTGCCGTATCAAATACCGCAGGCAAGTACCATCTGTTTATGAACAACGGTGCGGGTAGTTTTTCCGAAACTGAACTGTCCGTAGGAATTAACCAGAATCGGGTATTAGAACTTGCAGACGCTGATAATGATGGTGACATAGATCTGATTGGTGCTTCTACCACCGGAGATTCCCTGTTTTGGTTTGAGCATATTCCTCAATTAGAGGTAAGCTCAATCAGTCCTGCTGCCAACGATCAGGGCATTTCACTGAGTTCAGATATCGCCATTACCTTCAACGTAAATGCCGGCACAGCAACATCTTCTGACTTTATTGTACGAGGTGAATTTCAGGGACTCATCGGAGGCATATATACTACCAGCACCAACACCATCACTTTCAATCCCAATAATAATTTCTTAGAGGGGGAGCTTATATACGTAACCTTAACAACAGACCTGACCAGTGCCGAAGGTGGCAACCTCATTGCCTCATACTCATTCCAGTTTACTGCCACCAGTACCGCCAGGGACTATAACTGCTATTGCGAAAACATTATAACCGAAGGACTTGCTACTGAGAATTTCAGAAGTATTTATCCTGTAGATCTGGATGAAGACGGAGACATGGATGTAGTGGCTACTTCCCTTAACGATATCG
Source organism: Roseivirga sp. (assembly GCA_021404565.1). Classification (GTDB taxonomy): domain Bacteria; phylum Bacteroidota; class Bacteroidia; order Cytophagales; family Cyclobacteriaceae; genus Roseivirga. The sequence goes on from JAAWWF010000018.1 coordinate 102,191, forward strand.
CAGCCAGCTCAAAATTGCTATGGTATCGCAATGATGGACAAGATGGTTTCGTGGAAATTGAGATAGCTACAGTAAACACCGCTTTTGGCTTGACTGTAGCTGATTTTGATGGAATCAACGGACTCGATATCGTGGTGGGAGGAACACCTCTTATTCTATATACGAATGACGGAGACCAGAGTTTTTCTGCCACGACCATCAGTGCATCAGGAAGTTATCGATCCATTCAGGTAGTAGATCTGGACGGAGATGCCGATCTGGACATTATTGGTGCCGGAGGTAGTGAAGTACACTGGTGGCAGAATAATGGCCCCGATCCTTTCACAAAAACTGTTCTGGGCACCCTGGGTGGAGCATACAGCGTTCATTTCGGAGATCTTGACAAAGATGGTGACATGGATGTGGTTGCTGCCTACCTGACTGGAAGAGAAGTAGTCTGGTACGAAAACGACAATAACAGCTTTACAGAAATCACCATTGATGACTCCTTCACCAGCGATGACCCCTATTCGACCTATCTGGCGGATATGGACAATGACGAAGACCTTGATGTAGTCGTTGCCCTGTTTAACAGTAACAGCGTTGTTTGGTATGAAAATCAAAACCTGACTTTTCAACAAAGAAATACCGGAGTCAGCATCACAAAAGCACGACATGTCTATGCTATGGATATTACGGGTGATGGCAATACAGATATTGTAAGCTATGGACATAGTGCTGACCTGACGCTCTTGGTCAGTGACGGAAATCCTGCAGGAGGTAATGACTACCCTGAATTCACAAAGGTACAGATCAATACAGGTGATACAGGCGGTGCAGCAGTTTATGTGGCTGATATGGACAATGACGGCATACTCGATATTTTGTCTGGAGCCGGGGTTCAGCTTAGCCTCAGTGATGGCAAACTCGCCTGGTACAAGGGATCTTATAATGTCAAACTGGACACTGGTGCTTTAAATCCATCTCCATATAACACGGGAGTTGCCAGAGATAGTAACATCGAAATGGTATTCGGAGCCGGTGAAATCATCGACAATAATGCTGCGGATAGCATTCTTATCTGGGGTGACAGATCGGGTATTCTTGACGGGAGCTTCAGTGTAAATACAAGTGCCAGTGCTGATACAGTCATTTTTAACCCTACCAACGATTTCTTTTCTGATGAAATCATACATGTCACAATAACCAAGGGGTTTTCCTGCAATACTTACTCCTACCAGTTCAGAGCAGCTGCGGCACCTGCCAGCCATCTCACTTATAAAATAATGGACACACTGGCCACCGACCGTTCTATTCTCCGGAATCTCCGGCTGGCAGATTTGAATGATGATATGCGCCTGGATCTATTAGCTGCCACAGATGGTAATAATGTCTCATGGTTCGATGGTACAAATGGCTTTAGTGAAACCATTCTTGATAACGGTTCTCAGTTATCTGTAGGGAGTAAACTTTACCATAAGCTCTTTAATATAGATGTAGACGGTGACGGAGACCAGGATGTGGTTTACACTTCCAACTCGGATTCTGAAATAGGTTATTTTAAAAACCAGGGAGCGCCCAATTACATTAGTAAAACTAAAACCGTTATTCACAGCTCAACGGTCACGTCCAATGGAGTCAGGATAGTTGTTCCGGCTGATGTTGATCATGACGGAGATTTGGATCTCTTTTATTTCGCTCCCGGAAACGGTGTCCGGTTGGCCTGGCTGGAAAATAATGGGGCCAGCAACCCTTCTTTTACCCATCACGAGATCTCCATAGCATTCACCGCTCACCCAACTGAAGGATTGACCGTGGCAGATACAGATGCCGATGGAGACCTCGATATTATTACAAGTTCCAAGGGCGAAATCAATCTTTTCACCAATGACGGATCTGAGAATTTCACCATTAACTCATCCCCTATCAGAAGCGGAACAGGAGACTATCGATCTGTTCAAGTCGAAGATATGGACGGGGATGGTGATCTTGATATTGTCCCTGCCCTTGGACTGGAGGCCAAGGTGCTCTATTATAAGAACAATGGGAATAACAGTTTTGCAGAAGAATTCATAGAAACGAGTGTTGGCAACATATTCGATGTGATCACTTCTGACTTTGATGGTGATGGGGACTATGACATTTTGATGGTAAACAATACGGATATCGTCTATTGGTATCTCAATGATGGAACAGGCACCAGCTTCACCAAAATTGAGCTGGACACCAATCAAGGCGGGATTCAAACCATTGACGTGGGCGACCTGGATAATGACAATGACCTCGATATTATTGTCGGCTCTACGGGATCAGACAACATTTTCTGGCTCAAATGTATCACCGCCAGCCTAATAACCAGTCATACAAGTCTGAGTGCCAGCCCCGATTCCAGGCTTGCCGATGGCTTTGAATCTGCGTCAGTTAGCGTACAGCTTGTAGATGAGGACGGGGACAATATCGAATTTTCTGGTGTAGATGTCACCTTTAGTTCTGACCATGGGAATTTGAGTAGTGCTACCGCCACGACCGATGGATCCGGCATCGCCACTGTAACAATTACTGCTACACAAAGTGGCGATGCCACCATTACCGCAACGGTAGATCACGATGGAGACGAGAACACCACACAGGGTACTGTTGTCGAGGGAAGTCCTCAAACTGTCAGCTTTTATGTATCACCTACAGGCAGCATCACAAATTTATCACTATGGTTAAGAGCAGACAGCACGGGCACCTATGTCCATAATACAGGAATGTCAGGCGGTTGGCAAGATCATGGTCCGAACCAAAACCATGGTACGATCAGCGATGGCAGTCCTGTCTATTTAAATGATGCGTCAAACAACCTTAACTTCAACCCTGAAGTGAGTTTTGATGGCAATGATGCCTTCAGTCTTACCGATGCCTCACTGCTTCCAAATGGCGGATCGGCCCGAACGTACTTTATCGTCAGTACCAATACTGATAATGCCAATAATGCACTGACACAGTTTACGCATGGCAATGACAATCCCGGACAAGCAGCAGGCATCATACAAAACTCCGGAGGCTACGAGGCAGTCTTTTCAGCAGGAGTATTCAACTCAACCGGTAGTGTAAGGGGTATTTCGGGAAGTACCGGTACCCAAGCAGAAATAGCTGCGATCAGGTTGCCGAATAACCTTACCAACAATACCGAAATTGAAGTTAACGGAGATGAAAAGACAGTCAGCCTTCTGGGTGGTAGCGATTTAACCATTAATACCGGAACCGATGCTGCGTATCTGGGTCGTCATTTCCTGGGGATTGGTACTGATGCTTATGACGGCAAGATTCATGAACTGATCATATTTGACAGTTACCTGGATGATGCCACCAAGCAAAAAGTCGACTCTTACCTCGCCTTAAAATATGGCATCACATTAAGCAATGATTTCGATCAGGACGGCACACCATTCGAGTTTACAGGCGAAGAGTATGGAGAGGGTACTTATATCAACTCTGACTTCACCCCCTATTGGGAGGTTTCCAATGCACAGCGCCAAAAGTACCACAACGATGTAGCCGGAATAGGCCGTGATGATATGGCTGGTCTGCAACAAAAACAGTCGAAAAGTATCAACAGCGATGCCATACTTACCATAGGTCTGGACAATAACGGTGGGCCGAATGGACTGGAATCCACCAATGGTGCCAACGATGGCACCTTTGGCAGTGATAAATCTTTTCTTGTCTGGGGTAACAACAATAAAGCCTTCAACCCCGAATCTACCGACCCGGCCTATACACAAATCCCTCCAGGAGTTAATAGCAGATTAAACAGGCAATGGTATGTCCAGGAAAACGGTACGCTAGGCACCGTGACCGTACAATTTGACGTAAGCGGTTTACCGGGTCTTTCAGGAGATGGCACCAACATCGAAGGAGATATAAAACTCCTGATTTCAGACGAGGATGATTTTACCTCACCCACCGCAACAGTATCTGTAATTGATCAGGCCGTGGTCAATGATGGTGACGGACTTGTCAACTTCAGAGTTGACTTTACCAGTGGCTCGTATTTCACTTTAGCATCAGCCGAGCAATCAGCCCTGGCCGTAGCTTTAGTAGATTTTGATGCCAGAATTAAGGAGAACACCGTGGTACTCGAATGGGCCACATCTTCTGAAGATGACCACAGTCATTTCAGAGTTGAAAAAAGTGCCACCGGCCGTGATTTCGAGACACTGACTCTTACGAATACACAAAGTAATCGTGGCGCACTAAAAACATACAAGCACATCGATCACCTGCCCTACCCGGGGCACAACTACTACAGGCTGGTGGATGTGGATATGAATGGAAAAGAGAATATTTCAAAAATAATCAGGGTAAACTATCGACAAAACCCCGAGGATTTTGAATTCAAAGCCCCCTACCCTAATCCGGTAAAAAGAGGAGAAGCTATCCATGTCCCTGTCACAAGCGCCCTTATTAATCAGAAAATAACCCTGATACTTCGCAGTAGCACTGGTAGAGAGCTTATCCATGAGACTTTCGCAGAGAGCAATAAGCATAGCCACCTGATCATCAATACCAGCACTCTTCCATCCGGATTGTTTTTACTCGAGCTCATACTTGATTCAGGTGTAAAACACTATTCAAAAATTGTCATCAGGAACTGAGCGTTTATGAAAGTGAAGCAAAAGACACTATTCTATAAATTCAATTTTGACGGAACACTTCTGGAGTACCGATTGACCCGGTTGGGTATGATATTCAAGTATTTCCTGAGCCATCCCATTCATTCCAGGGTCGAATTTCCAGTCAGCTATTTATTGGATTATAAACACAATAAGAACTGGTTGTTCGGCAGTATCAGGGTGACCATTAACCGCTACAGGTTCGGACATAAGAAACCTTATCCAATCACGTTAGGAGTCATTCTTTTGACGGGACTTCCTTCGGAAAATTACCAGAACATTCTCCAGACATTCGACAAGGTCAAAACGGCCAACTACCAGGGTAGCAACAGCGCTATGAATGGAATAGAAAAGGAAGCCATCAGGAAATTCTATACCCGGGACCAACAACAATTCACTCTCAGACCCCTGGGTATTGTAAAGCATCAATCAGTAGCTAATGGCGAGAGTAAGCTTGATTGTGTTTAGGTTAAGTACCGGTGGCCAGAAGGGCTACCGGTATATTTGTACTCTACCGCACTGAACCTTAAGAGCTTATCAGGTAATCAAATTTCAAAACAGCCCTCCCATTACGCTGCGTTCTTACTTCCATTCACTGACCCGGCACAAGTTGAGTGAAAAGCTGGTGCGCAGGAAGAACATATCGATCTGATCCTGAAATCAGCAAATCTGCGTATTGACGTAAAGAGATTATGGACTAAGCCCTATTTAGATTTAAGCCGATCTATATATCGCTTAATAAAGCCTGACCCTGTCGTATCCGCCCCTGATGTAAGACTGGTCTCAAGCACTCTCAGAGCTTCATCTTGCTGCCCCAGGCTATCGTAAGCTGTTGCCATATTGTAATATCCATTCAGATCCGGGCGCTCAGCTAAGCGGGCTTCCCAAATTACTATTGCATCCTGGTAGGCACTATCTCTCATTATCTTACGGTGAAGCACAAACCACTCTCTGTTAGATATATTATAATTGATCGAATCATATTTGAAGGTCTGATACTCAGCCAGTGCTGCCTCAGCACCTTCAGCCTTCAGCTTATCGTAAAGTACATCAGACAAAAAAATCCTGGGTTCTTCCACCTTCAGAAAGTCCAGGTCAAACTTCAGTGTGGCATTGGGCGGCACTACATCTCCTGCCCCCTCTTCGCCATACCCCAGTTCGGGAGGAATAATGGCAAGCAAACGGTCTCCCTCTCTGGCATACATCACTACCTCATCAAAACCTTTGATCAGCGAGGTTTTCTTTGCATCAAACTCAAACTGCTCTTCACCCTCTGCATAGGTAGACCAAATGGTGTCCTGTCCAACAATCAGGTTGATATGGGTAGTCACGTGACTTCCGGTATCTACTTTGAGGCCACTACCCCGTTTGAGGTAAATGTACTCCACACCACTTTCCAACTGTACGGTATCTGCTAAGACTTCTCCACCGGAATCGCCACTACAACCTGCCAGGCCTGAGAAAACGATAAGTACAAGGGCTAAAGCCAAATTTTGTCTGATTGCTCGCATAGACCATTGAATTTGGACGAAGATAGAGAAAAAGCACTAATCGCTATCCCAAAATATCCTACCAGTTCTGATAACTCCCAGGCAAAATCTGTCGGGACAACAGGGAACTAAACCCTGACAATCTGTCAGATTTAGGTGAGAAAGCCCTATATTTGCAGCCTGAAAATTGGCTCAGAAAGAAGGCATGGAGAATTTGATTCAAGATATAGATCTGCTCGACAGAAACAGTGAGGAAGCACAGGAGGTGAAAACCTCAAAGGAGGAAAATACCGGCAAGCAAAAGAAGCTTTATATAGAAAGCTATGGTTGCCAGATGAATTTTGCAGATAGTGAGATCGTCACCTCTATTATGAAAGAGAATGGCTACGACACTACCTCCGATTTTGCCAATGCCGATGTGGTTTTTCTCAATACCTGCTCCATCCGCGAAAAGGCGGAACAGACCGTGCGCAACAGGCTCAATCACTTCAATGCCATTAAAAAGAACAAACCCGAAATGACCATCGGGGTGCTGGGCTGTATGGCCGAGCGACTGAAAGAACAGCTGCTGGAAGAAGAAAAGGTGGTAGATGTAGTGGTAGGCCCTGATGCCTATCGTGACCTGCCAAAACTGGTAGAAAAAGCAGAAGACGGTTTAAAAGCAGTCAATACCTTCCTTTCAAGGGAAGAGACCTATGCAGACATCTCTCCTGTGAGACTCAACTCCAATGGAGTGACTGCCTTTGTGTCCATCATGCGGGGTTGTGATAATATGTGTTCTTTCTGCGTGGTGCCTTTTACCCGGGGCCGTGAGCGCAGCCGTGATCCGCATTCTATTGTAAAGGAGGCCACTGAACTTTTCGATCAGGGTTATAAAGAAGTAACACTGCTGGGACAGAATGTGGATTCATACAAATGGTCTGAAGCAGAAAACAACAAAGCCTGGTTAGAAAAGAAAGAGAAAAAAGGTGAAGAGGTGACAGTGGTTAACTTTGCCAACCTTCTGGAAATGGTAGCTCAGGTTTCTCCAGAGCTGAGAGTTCGTTTCTCTACCTCCCACCCCAAAGACATTACTGACGAAGTACTTCATACAATGAAACGGTATGAAAACATCTGTAAGTACATTCACCTGCCTGCTCAAAGCGGTAATTCCCGGGTTCTGGACCTTATGAACAGAACCTATTCCCGCGAGTGGTATATCAACCGGGTAGATGCTATCCGTGACATTCTGGGTGAAGAGTGCGGTATTTCTTCCGATATGATTGCCGGCTTCTGTACAGAAACTGAAGATGAGCACAAAGAGACACTGACCTTAATGGACTATGTACGGTACGACTTCTCCTATATGTTTTTCTACAGCGAAAGACCGGGAACACTGGCCGCGAAAAAATACGAGGACGATATTCCACTGGATGTTAAAAAGAAACGTCTGCAGGAGATCATTGCCAAACAACAGGGTATTTCCCTGGAGCGCAATAAAATGGATGTAGGTAAAGTGCATAAGGTATTGATCGAAGGCACTTCCAAACGTTCCAAAGACTTCTTACAAGGAAGAAACACCGCCAACAAGGTGATCATTTTCCCTAAGGAGCAATATGAAAAAGGCCAGTACGTAAATGTATTGGTCGATGACTGTACCGCAGCCACCCTTTTCGGGAAAGCGGTAGTCTAAACTCAGAAGAAACAACGTGAATAGTAAAGAAATACTCAGTATAAAACAGCGCTTTGGCATTATAGGCAATAGCCCCAAGCTCAACCATGCCATACAGGTGGCTTTTCAGGTAGCACCTACCGATATGTCGGTGCTCATTACAGGTGAGAGTGGTAGTGGAAAAGAGTCCTTTTCCAAAAACAATCTCACC
>JAAWWF010000049.1 GCA_021404565.1 Roseivirga sp.
CTGATATCGAACAAAGCTTCATCATTGCCACTGCCTAAAGCGTAGGTTACCGGGTTGGCATCCGTTGCCGCAATGGTATAGGCGCTTCCTGTACCATTTTCAGCGAAGTTTACCGCAGTACCCGAAGTAAAGACAGGCAATATTTCATCGACATCGGTAACGGTGATAGTTACGGTCTGACTGGCTGTATTCAATCCGTCATTGGCCTGCACTTCGATCACATAGCTGTTGTTAGTATCACCGTCTCTAGGGGCCTCAAAATTAGGAGCATTCTTAAAAGTGACCACTCCTCCGCTGATATCGAACAATGCTTCATCATTACCTGTGCCTAAAGCATAGGTTACAGGGTTGGCATCCGTTGCTAAAATGGTATAGGCTGTACCGGTTCCATTCTCAGCAAAGTTTACCGCAGTACCTGAAGTAAAGACAGGCAATATTTCATCGACATCGGTAACGGTGATGGTTACAGTCTGAGTGGCCGTATTCAATCCATCATTAGCCTGTACTTCGATCACATAACTGTTATTGTTATCACCATCTCCCGGAGCTTCAAAGTCCGGAGCATTCTTAAAGATGATCACTCCCCCGCTGATGTTGAACAAAGCTTCATCATTGCCAGTGCCTAAAGCGTAGGTTACCGGGTTGGCATCCGTTGCCGCAATGGTATAGGCTGTACCGGTTCCATTTTCAGCAAAGTTTACTGCGGTACCTGAAGTAAAGACAGGCAAAGTGCTGTCCTCAGCTACATCAGTAACTATAATTGTTACAGTCTGAGTCGCTGTATTCAATCCATCATTAGCCTGTACTTCAATCACATAGCTGTTGTTAGTATCACCGTCTCCAGGGGCCTCAAAATCAGGAGCGTTCTTAAAGGTGACCACTCCCCCGCTGATATCGAACAAAGCTTCATCATTACCAGTGCCTAAAGCATAGGTCACAGGGTTGGCATCGGTAGCTGATACCGTATAGGCCGTACCGTTACCATTTTCTGCGAAATTTACGGTTGTGACTGAGGTAAAGACAGGTAGTATTTCATCTACATCGGTAATCGTGATCGTTACGATCTGTGAGACCTGGTTTGTGGCATCACCGGCAATTACATCTACCAGATACTGATTATCTCCGTTATCATCGGCAGGATTCTCAAAATCGGGACTATTGATAAAGCCCAGTATTCCAGTTACAGGATCAATATTGAACAGCCCCTCATCATTGTTGCTACCCAGGCTGTAAGTCAGCTGATCAGCATCGGTGGCAACAGCTGTATAGACAGTTCCCGTTCCGTTTTCTGCAAAGCTTGCTGCCGTAGCAGACGTAAATACCGGATCAATTCCATCTGTTACAACAATCGTAAAACTCTGCTGTGCAGTCCCCCCATTGCCATCGTTGGCCTCCAGTACAACATTATGACTACCTGCCCGGCCTGTAGGGTCTCCTGATAACAAGGATAATTCGCTTGATATCTTTCGGATTTTATTGCCCGCTCTCTCCACGACATAGGCATGACCGGAAGCATCCAGTGCTATTCCTGCAAGGTCATAAAAACCAGCAGCTGTACCAATACCATCGGTACTTTCATAACTACCGGAACCGGCCAGCGTAGTGACCACTCCTGACGGATCGATTTTTCGGATTTTGCGATCAGAACCATCTGTTACATATACATTGCCTAACGCGTCAATCGCCATGTCAGAAACGGAATAAAACCTTGCGTTGGTACCAATGCCATCAATGCTTCCACGAGAACCTCCTGCGAAAGTACTCACTACCCCTGCCGGAGATATTTTACGAATGCGATAATTGCCTCCATCCGCTACATATACATTACCCGAAGCGTCTATCGCTAAGCCCCGGGGGCCATTAAAACTGGCTGCAGTACCTGAACTATCCACACTTCCACGAATGCCAGATCCTGCAAATGTACTGACAACCCCGGATGGGCTGATCTTTCGGATTTTGTTACTGTTTGTATCTCCTATGTATACATTACCTGATGCATCTACCGCTATTCCATAAGGCCGGTTAAAACTGGCATCTGTACCTGTGCCGTCAACACTTCCCGACCTCCCTGAACCGGCAATTGTAGTCACCACCCCAGAAGGTGATATTTTACGAATACGGTTATATGCAGCACCCACCACATATATATTATCTGATGCATCTATTGCTATACCTGAAGGGCCGCTAAAACTGGCCTCTGTGCCTGTACCATCGGCACTTCCATAATTTCCTGAGCCCGCAAATGTACTGACTACTCCAGATGGGCTGATCTTTCTGATCAGACTCTGCCTGGAATCGAAATCACCCTGCGTAACGAAAATATTTCCGTTGCTGTCTACGGCTATTCCTGTGGGGGTAGCAAAACTCGCAGCCGTACCGGTGCCATCAGCAACTCCATAGTTACCGGATCCTGCAAAGGTACTAACCTTGTTTCCCACCAGGGGTGCCAGGCTCAACCAGGACGGTTCTGTTAAGGCAGTGACAACTACCGGATCTCCATCGGTGTCTTCCGTAGTGACCAGGTAGCTGTAGCTGTTGTCCTCACTTACAGCTGTGACTGCCGTTGAGGTAAAAGTGGGTTCATTATTCAGCGTTGTAAAGGTTTGTACGTCACCTTCTGTAGCTCCGCCATTATCGGCATAGGCAACAAAACTATATGCTGTATTGCCCATCAGTCCACTTACGGCCATATCAAATGTTCCTGTAGTGCCGGGTACCGTTACCTTAAATACGGTTGACTCATCTACCTCAGTCAATGTAGGGGTGGCATCATCAGATGTACGTGCGTATACAAAACCTCTTTCTGTAATGGCGGCTCCACCTTCAGAAGTCACTTCGCCCTGCAGCGTTGCCCCACCCGGGGAAATAGAAACAGCCGTACCAGTGATAACCTCTGGTGCCGCAATTACTTCAATGGTAAAGTTCTGTTGTGAAACTCCCCCATAGCCATCATTTGCCTCCAACACCACATTATGACTGCCAGTCTGGCCTGCCGCATCTCCAGCTAACAAAGACGATTCGCTGATTATTTTCCGAATTTTGTGGATGGACTTATCAACAACATAAACATTGCCTGAAGGACCTGTTGTAATCCCTGTCGGTCTACCAAAACCGGCAGTCGTTCCGGTACCATCGGCAGTTCCTGAACTCTGCGAACCTGCTAAGGTAGTTACGACTCCCAATGGAGAGACCTTGCGAATCTTACGATTGTATTGATCCGCTACCAGAATATTACCCGATTTGTCAACCGTCAGATCTGTGGGAGAGTAAAATCTAGCTCCCAAGCCTGTACCATCGATATCTCCGCGAGAGCCACCGGCCAGGGTGGTCACTACTCCCTCCGGAGTGATTTTGCGTATGTTGTGGTTGCCAGTGTCTGCTACATATACATTACCGGAAGCATCCACAGTCAGTCCTGAAGGAGTATAAAAACTGGTACTGGTGCCAGTACCATTGGTATTTCCCCTAGCACCCGATCCGGCAATGGTACTCACTACACCGGAAGGAGATATCTTGCGAATCTTGCGATTGCCAGCATCTGCCACATAGATGTGGCCTGAAGCATCAATAGCAATGCCTTCAGGAGATCTGAAGCGCGCATTCGTACCTGTACCATCATTACTTCCCGTGTAGCGATTACCAGCAAAAGTAGTGACCACTCCGGATGGTGTTATTTTGCGAATAGTATTATTGCCTCTATCCGCTACATAGATATTATCTGAAGCATCTGTCGCTACCCCATATAAGTCAAAGAAACTGGCATTTGTACCAGTACCATCAGCAGACCCCCTGTTACCTGAACCTGCAAACGTAGTCACCACCCCTGAAGGTGTAATCTTTCGAATTACATAATTTTGATCAAAGTCCGTATCTCCTGTTTCAGTGACATAGATGTTCCCCTGGGAATCGGTGGTAACTCTGCGAGCATAACTAAAAGCGGCAGCTGTACCCGTACCATCAATGCTTTCATCACTCCCCGAACCGGCAAATGTTGTGACCCTGTCTCCCGTTATAGGTGTCAGGCTCAACCAGCCGGGTTTTGTTGAAGCTGTGACTGCCACCGGATCTCCATCGGCATCCTGGATAGTGACTAAGTAGCTATAGGTAGCCGCCTCACTTACGGACGTAGGTGCTGTTGAGGTAAAGGCCGGTGCATTGTTTAAAGTGGTAAAGGTCTGCACTGTACCTTCTGTAAGGCCACCGTTATCGGCATAGGCAATAAAACTATATTCGGTATGGCCCGCCAGATTATTCAGCGCCAAATCAAACGTTCCAACAGCACCGGACACTTCCACTTTCATCACAGTCGATCCATTTGCCTCTGATAAGGTAGGCGTGGCATCATCTGATGTAAGTGCGTATACAAAACCTCTTTCGGTGATGGCGGCTCCACCTGCAGAGGTTACTTCACCCTGCAGTGTTGCTTCGTCAGAGGATATTGAAACGGCCTGGCTGGTATTAACGGTAGGGGCTGCAATCACATTGATAGTGAAACTTTGTTGTGCAGTACCACCGTTGTCATCACTGGCCTCCAGCGTCACATTATGATTACCAGCCTGGCCTATAGGGTTTCCTTCCAATAAATAAGAACCTGGCAAAACCCTACGAATTCTGTGGCTGCTCTCATCGACAACATAAACATTGCCAAAAGGGTCCATTGAGATTCCTGCCGGACTACTGAAACTGGCAGTGGTACCGGTACCATCCGCAGATCCTGAATTTCCCGAACCTACTAAGGTAGTCACCACTCCCAATGGGGACACCTTACGAATTTTGCCATTGGATCGATCCGCCACCAGGATATTACCCACTCTATCGACTACCAGATCAGACAGATCAGCAAATCTTGCGCTCCCCCCTGTTCCATCAATATCTCCTCTCGAACCTCCTGCCAGTGAAGTTACCACAGCTTCAGGAGTAATTTTACGAAGCCGATGACTTCCCCGGTCTGCAACGTATATATAACCTGAAGCATCAACAGCTAGTCCTGAAGGGCTATTAAAACTGGCGCTTGTGCCCGGTCCATTATTGTTTCCATAACTACCTGAACCGGCAATTGTACTCACCACTCCAGCGGTAGATATTTTACGAATCTTGCGATTGCCGGTGTCTGCCACGTAAATGTTGCCTGAATTATCAATGGCGATACCCTCAGGAGATCTGAAGCTGGCGTTTGTGCCGGTACCATCAACACTTCCAAAGTTACTGCGACCGGCAAAGGTCGTCACTACCCCGGAAGGAGATATTTTACGAATAGTATGGTTCCCACGATCGACTACATACAAATTGTCCGAAGCATCTGTGACCACTCCGTACAGGTCATAGAAACTGGCGTTTGTACCTGTGCCATCAGCACTTCCACGGTTACCAGAACCGGCAAATGTTGTCACCACCCCTGAAGGTGTGACCTTTCGAATCAAATGGCTTTCATTAAATTCATTTCCCGCTTGAGTGACATAGATATTTCCCTGGGAATCGTTGGCTATTCTACGAGGCGAGCTAAAAGCAGCGGCCGTACCTCCGGCATCAATAGTGCCATCTATTCCAGAGCCGGCAAACGTAGTCACTTTGTCCCCTACCAAGGGGATTAAGTTCAGCCATGTCGGTTTGGTGAGAGCATTGAGGACCAGCGGATCGTTATCAAGGTCTTCGGTTGTGACTGTATAACTATAACTTCCTTTCTCACTTATTGAAGTCGGAGCTGTTGAAGTAAAGGTGGGTTCATTATTTAAAGTGGTAAACGTCTTTATACTGCCTTCCGCAACTCCCCCGTTATCTGCATAGGCAACAAAACTATATTCGGTATTCCCTGTAAGGCCCGATATCGCTACATCAAACGTTCCTAAAGTACCGGATACCTCCACTTTAAATATGGTTGTCCCGTTTACCTCCGCCAAAGTTGGTGTGGCATCATCAATAGTACGTGCATAGACAAAACCCCTTTCTGCAATTGCTCCTCCACCTTCAGAGGTCACTTCACCCTGCAGTGTTGCCCCATCTGTGGATATTGAAGCGGCCTCACTGGTAACAATGGTCGGTGCCGCAATCACCTCAATACTAAAACTCTGTTGTACAGTACCTCCTTTGAGATCGTTGGCCTCCAGTACTACAGTGTGATTACCTGCCTGACCTCCTGAGTTGCCGCTCAGCTCATAGGATTCACTTAATATTTTTCGAACCTGGTGGCCGTCATCTACTATATAAACATTACCAAATGGACCGAATGCTATACCTCTTGGTGAATTAAAACCAGCCGCTGTACCCGTACCGTCATGGTTGGCAGCGCTGCCTGAACCCGCTACCGTGGTGACCACTCCTGAAGGGCTGATTTTACGGATCTTATTGTTAAACCTATCTGCTACAAAAACATTGCCCGACAGGTCAACTGCTATATCATCAGGGGAGGAAAACCTGGCATCCGTTCCTGTACCATCGTTACTTCCCTGAAAACTTCCTGCCAGAGTGCTTACCACTTTATCCGGGCTGATGATACGGATACGCTCATTCCCCACATCCGCTACATAAACGTTACCGGCCGCATCAACAGCTACTCCATCAGGATACCTGAAAGTAGCAGCTGTGCCTGTACCCTCGGCACTTCCGCTGACACCGGAACCTGCCAGAGTAGACACCACTCCGGAGGGAGTAATCTTACGGATTTTGTGATTATATGTATCTCCTATGTATAAATTACCGGAAGCATCGATCGCAATGCCAGAAGGCTTATTAAAAGTGGCTGTAGTTCCCGTGCCATCGGCACTGCCGGCATTTCCTGAACCTGCAAGCGTAATAACCACACCTGCCGGGCTGATTTTGCGAATAATGTGATCATCTTTATCTACAACATATACATTGCCGGACGCATCTACCGCTATTCCTGCGGGATGATCAAAACTGGCAGCCGTACCTGTCCCATCAATACTGCTTTCATTACCAGAGCCTGCCAAAGTGGTGACTACCCCAGAAGGAGAAACCTTTCGGATTTTGAGGTTTCCCCGATCAGAAATGTAAATATTTCCGGCAAGATCAGCGGCTACTCTTAAGGGAGAAAATAGACTGGCAGCAGTACCCGTACCATCAGCACTGCCCGAATTACCAGAGCCCACCACCGTGGTGACATTATTTCCTACGTTTGGTGTGAGCTTCAACCAGTCAGGCATTGTTGGTGCAGTAATAGCTACCTGATCTCCATCCAGATCTTCTGTAGTAACTGAATAAGTATAAGTTCTGCCTTCATTGATTGAAGTAGGTGCCGTTGAACTAAAAGTTGGTTCATTATTTAACGTAGTAAAGGTCTGAACACTGCCTTCGGTAGTTCCTCCATTATCAGCATAGGCAACAAAACTGTATGCCGTATTTCCGGCAAGCGTATTGATTGCAATATCAAACGTTCCTACCGTACCCGACACCTCTGCTTTAAATACGGTTGTTCCATTTACTTCTGCCAAGGTAGGGGTTGTATCATCTGCAGTGCGAGCATATACAAAGCCTCTTTCGGTAATGCCGGCTCCACCTTCAGAGGTCACTTCGCCATGAAAGGTGACTCCGTTGGCGGCAATTGCAGTTGCCGTATGGGTAGTAACCACTGGTGCAGCAATTACCTCAATGGTAAAGCTCTGTTGTGCCGTCCCCCCTTTGCCATCATTGGCCTCCAGTGCCACATCATGATTACCCATCTGACCTGCCGGGTCTCCTGTTAGCAGGTAAGCTTCTCTTAGCATTTTTCGGATCTTGACACCCTGCTCTAATACATAAGCATTGCCGAAAACATCAAACGCTATCCGTGAAGGAGAATTAAAACCCGCAGTGGTGCCAATTCCGTCAAGACTTGTAGCACTGCCAGAACCTGCTAAGGTACTTACCACCGCGGAAGGAGTAATCTTCCGAATCTTGTTATTAGCTCCATCGGTAACAAAAAGATTACCCTGGGCATCAAAAGCTACTCCTCTTGGGTCATAAAAACGCGCGGCCGTACCTGTTCCGTCATTGCTTCCACGAGAACTTCCTGCGAAAGTACTCACCAATCCGGAAGGAGTAACCTTACGGATTCTGTCATTATTGCTATCTGCGACAAAAACGTTACCTGAATCATCCACAGCTATTCCCTCAGGAGAGTTAAAACTGGCAACCGTACCAGCGCCATCAATGCTTCCTCTGCTACCTGTACCCGCCAATGTGGTGACTACACCTGAAGGGCTGATTTTACGGATTTTGTTGTTGTTCGTATCTCCTACATATACATTGCCAGAAGCATCTACAGCGATTCCCATAGGGTTATTAAATCGGGCAGTGGTTCCTGTACCGTCATTATCTCCCGGGAGACTTCCTGCCAATGTAACCACTACACCCGATGGACTGATTTTGCGAATTCTGTTATTACCTCTATCTGCTGCGTAGATATTGCCGGAGGCATCCACAGCCAATCCCCTGACGTCATAAAAACTGGCAGCTGTACCTGTTCCATCGGCACTTCCCATACCCGAACCAGCCAAAGTGGTGACAACACCGGAAGGAGTTATCTTAAAAATCACGTAATCACCGTCAATGCCAGCCGTGTCACCATCCCTTGAATTCGCGATATAAATATTCCCGGCAAGATCTGCAGCTACTCCCCGGGGAGAGATAAAACTGGCAGTCGTACCCGTACCATCTACATTTCCTAAACCGGTCAGTGTGGTCACCTTATTTCCGGCTACTGGTATCAGGCTCAACCAGGCCGGTTTGGTTAAGGCTGTAATGGCCACCTGGTCCCCATCGGTATCTTCCGTGTTGACCTGATAGGAATACGTTATCTTTTCATTTATCGAGGTGAGTGCAGATGAGGTAATAGTTGGTTCATTATTTAAAGTGGTAAAAGTCTGTACACTACCCTCGGTAGCTCCACCGTTAGTCGCATAGGCGATAAAACTGTATTCTGTATTTCCGGTTAAACCTGACAAAACTGTATTAAAAGCTCCGGAAGTACCGGCAACCGTTACTTTGATTATGGTCGTCCCATTCACTTCTGCCAGGGTAGGTGAATCATCGTCTGTTTTGCGTGAATAGACAAATCCTCTTTCAGTAATGGTTGCTCCGCCTTCAGCCACTACCTCCCCCTGTAGTGTAGCTTCGTTGGAAGAAATTGAAACGGCTACATCCGTAGCTACCGTTGGTGCGGCAATTACATCAATGGTAAAGCTTTGTTGTGCTGTACCTCCCTTGCCATCACTGGCTTCCAAAATCACATTATGATTCCCTACCTGACCTGTGGGGTCTCCTTCTAACAGAGACTGCCCACTCAAAATCTTTCGGATTTTATTTCCGGATTCTGCTATATAAGCATTGCCAAAGGCATCAAGGGCTATGCCTAAAGGAGAACTAAGACTTGCAGCTGTACCAATACCGTCAATACTCTCATAGTTACCTGAACCAGCTACCGTAGTGACTGCTCCGAATGGAGTAATCTTTTTGATTTTGTAATTATTTCTATCCGCTACAAAAACATTTCCCAATACATCAACCGTCACATCGTAAGGGTTGTAAAACCTGGCCTGTGAACCTGTTCCATCAGCATCACCACGATAACTTCCGGCTAGAGTACTTACCACACCTGAAGGGGTGACTTTACGGATAAGATGATTATCTCTGTCCGCCACATATACATTACCATCAGTATCTACAGCCATTCCGGCAGGGCTATTAAAACTGGCCGCTGTGCCCACACCATCAGAGCTCCCTCTGTAACCCGAACCTGCCAGGGTGGTAACAACCCCTGAAGGGCTGATTTTTCTAATTTTATTATTACCAATGTCTCCTACATAAATATTACCAGATGCGTCTGCCGCTATGGCTGAAGGGAAACTAAAACTGGCTGTTAAACCCGTACCGTCAAAGCTCCCTCTGTTACCTGAACCGGCAAAAGTGGTTACCACCCCGGCCGGACTAATCTTGCGAATACGGTTATTCCCAGCATCTGCCACATATATATTGCCGGCTGCATCTGAAGTCATGCCTACAGGACTATAAAAACCAGCCGCTGTGCCTGTGCCATCGGCACTTCCTCTATTACCTGAACCTGCAAAGGTAGTTACCACCCCAGCCGGACTAATTTTACGGATCAGGTGGCTCTCGATCTCAAAATTCCCCATCTCAGTCACATAAATATTTCCGGCAAGGTCTGTCGCTATTCCCTGGAGAGCATTAAAGCTGGCAGCTGTACCAGTGCCATCGGCAGTTTGAGCACTACCTGAACCAGCAAAGGTAGTCACTCTGTTTCCTACCAAAGATTTTAAATTCAACCAATTGGGTTTTGTCAGGGCGGAGATGACCACCTGATCTCCATCAGTATCTGCTGTGATGATATCGTAAGAATAAGTACCTCTCTCATTTACTGAAGCAGGTGCGACAGAAGTAAAGTTTGGTTCATTATTCAAAGTAGTAAAGGTCTGCACTGTTCCTTCTGTCAGGCCACCGTTGTCAGCATAGGCAATAAAGCTATACTGCTTATTACCAGCCAAACCTGATAATGGGGTATTAAAGACTCCGGAAGTACCGGCTACGGGTACTTTGATCACAGTGGTTCCATCGACCTTATCCAGGCTGGGAGCATCATTATCTGTGGTAAGCGCATAAACAAAACCTCTTTCAATCACAGCTGCTCCCCCTTCGGTTACTACTTCTCCATGAAGGGTAGCCTCATTACCGGTTATTCCTGTAGCTGCACTGGTAGTCACTGTAGGGGCCGCCAGAACCTGAATGCTAAAGCTTTGTTGCACGCTACCTCCGTTGCCATCATTGGCTTCCAGTGTTACCGTATGATTACCTGCCTGGCCAGCCGGATCTCCGCTTAACTGATAGGCTCCTCTCAAAATTCTTCGGATTTTATTACCGGATTCTGCTACATAGGCGTTGCCGAAAGTATCCAGGGCTATTCCTACAGGAGAACTAAGACTAGCACTTGTACCAATACCATCAGTACTACCATAGCTACCTGAACCCGCCAGGGTAGTCACCACTCCGGATGGAGTGATCATCTTCACTTTCTGATTATTTCTGTCTGCCACAAAAACATTACCCCTTATATCGACTGACACATCGTAAGGCGAGTAAAACCGTGCCTGTGCTCCCGTGCCATCAATATCCCCTCTAGAGCTTCCAGCCAAAGTGCTAACCACTCCGGAGGGGGTAATCTTCCGGATGTTGTGATTATCTCTGTCTGCTACATATACATTGCCCTGGCTATCTACGGCTAATCCTGCGGGGCTATTAAAACTGGCAGCTGTACCTGTGCCATTAGAATTGCCTCTGTTGCCCGAACCTGCAAAGGTCGTAACTACGCCTGCCGGGGTAATTTTTCGAATTTTTCGATTACCCACGTCTGATACATATACATTACCCGACAGGTCTAATGCCACATATGAAGGGCCATTAAAGCGGGCAGATAAACCTGTACCATCATTACTTCCATAGGAGCTTCCTGCAAATGTCGTCACTACTCCTGACGGACTGATCTTACGAATACGGTGATTACTCCTATCTGCCACATATAGGTTACCCGAAGCATCTGTTGCCATTCCTACAGGGTTATTAAAACCAGCCGATGTACCCGTGCCGTCAATACTGCCTCTGTTGCCTGATCCGGCAAAGGTGGTCACTACACCGGATGGACTAATCCTACGGATCAGGTGGCTCTCCATCTCATAGTTGCCCATCTCAGTCACATAAATATTTCCGGCATGGTCTGTCGTTATTCCCTGGATAGCGTTAAAACTGGCGGCCAGGCCTGTACCGTCAATTGTTTCTCCACTGCCTGAACCCGCAAACGTGGTCACTTCGTTGCCTACTAAAGCATTCAGAATCAACCAGGTCGGTTTTACCAAGGCAGTAATCGCCACCTGATCTCCGTCAACATCATCTGTGGTGATACTATAACTATAAGTTCCTCTCTCATTTACCGAGGTTGTGGGGGTAGAGGTAAAAGTGGGGTTGGTCTGGGCGCTTAGTTCAGTAGTAAGCCGTCCTGTGGTCAGGAGAAGTACTATCAAAAAACAAAGCTTCTTAAGACTTACTCTGGCCGCTGAACTTTCACGAGTCAGTCCGGTAAATGAAAATAAAAAATCCATAGTGTTCTGGTTGGTAATATCTGAATAGCATGGCTTCAGATGAATGCTTAAAATTAGCCGAACACGGAGGAGCTATTGTTTTAGGCGATCGCTTCATTTGCGACATAACAACCCATAAAAAATGGACATATATGATAAAAAACACATCCGTTAAGATTTTATTGATTGATTTATGAATTAGCCCTGCTGACGTCTATCTGATTTTGCCTGCGGTCTTGTTTTATTGTTATTTGTTGTGTTGAGGTATTTTTTAGTCACCATCGTATACCCAGAACCATTAATCAGGTATTATTTCAAACCTCTGTTATGGTCCCTTTTATTACTAGGTCTGACGTTTGACAGCCAGTCACAGGAATTCTCGCTGGACCTACAGAAGATCAGTGTAGAAGAAGGGCTGTCCAGCCGTACAATCTATACAGCTTTTCAGGATCAGGCAGGGTTTATCTGGATATCGACCAGCTATGGACTGGACCGGTATGATGGCAGCAGATTTAAACATTTTTCAGGGCAGGAATCGGGCATTAAACCAGGTCCGGATAAGCTGCTACAAGATTTCAACGGTAATATCTGGCTTCACTATAGCCGTGCTGAATCAGAAGGTATGGTTTATGACGTGGAGATCTTTCTCTCTGCCGATGGAAAAGGCCTACCGCTAAAAGACTACCTCTCCTATCCCCTGCCTTTTCAAAGTACCGATATTACCTCTGTTTTAAACTCCTCCAATGGAGGTGTTCTGGTTTCAACAGTTGACGGAACGATTTATGAACTTTCCTCTGATAGTGTCTTACTAAAATACCGACAAGCGAATGGTGAGAAAATTCATAATATTTCTCTTGTTTCCGATACCGGAGTCTGGATCGTTACAATGGATCAAACCATTAAGCTGGATAAGGATTGGAAACCTGAAAAGGCTTTCAAAAATACTCATAACTATATCAATTACTTTCAGGATACTCCGGAAACCGAGCATGTCAGAGCTCCACTCTTATCGGCTGAAGAAGATACCACAGGTAATATTCATTATAGAAGTTTTGACCAGGACAGGACAGGTTCTGAGTTAATTATGAGTTCAGGTTACTATAAAAACGGAGTAAAACAGCAAGTACAATTTCCGGATGTCCAATCAGCCTTTATCACCACCGTACCAGGTACTGCAAATCAACTGTGGATGTTCGATTCAGCCTCCAATGACAAAAGCATTAACCTCGTTTCAGCCGACAAGAAAGTCCTGGCAAGTGTACCCTATAACTGGACTTATGCCCGTCCCCTTTTTTTTGATCAACAAAACAATCTTTGGATTTACAATGAAAATTCTATCGTCATTCTGTCCTGGAAAAAATCGCCTTTCAGTCAATATCTGGCCGATCATAAATCTTATTACGGAGTAGACTTTGGAGCACGCGGTATCATAGAGAAAAATAATGGAAGACTCATTATTAACGGTTTAGGCAAATCACAGGAAATAAATACCAGGGATGGAAGCAGAAAGCCAATCTCATTTTCTGTCGAGCATGAGAGTCAATCAATCAGACTAGGGTTTGCCTTAGCCAATGAAGGTGAGAAAACCTGGTTTTCTTTCGAAGGTTCAAAAATACATCTTCATGACCCGAGTATCGGAGGCAACTCAATTATCTATCGTTATAAGGGCTGGAATGAGAAATCCGGTTCTGCCAAAACCTCTTTTCCAAAGCAGCATTGGGATATACATATTGATCGACAAGGCACACTATGGACAGGAAACACTCATGGACTCTCCTATCTGGACCGGGAAAAAGAATATCTGGTACCTCTGGCCAACGAAGGAGCTATGTCTGCACTGCAAGGGGCCATGGTAATCAATATTTATGAAAACGATACAGGGCTTTGGTTGGCCACTAACAGGGGGATTTATCTCTTTGACCCTGTAAATCGGGCAATTCTGGAACATTACCACGCTGATGCCTCTCTCGAAAAACGACTCCCACATAATAGTTTTGCACATATTTATGAAGATAAGAACGAGGGTTTCTGGCTTGCCAGCAAAGGTGGCGGGCTAATCAGATGGCACCCGCCAACCGGTCAATACAGACAATTTACTGTTGAAAACGGTCTCAGCAATAATGTTATATATGCGGTATATGAAGACAGCTACGAAAACCTTTGGCTTCCTTCTGACAAAGGAATTAATCAATTCAATAAAGCCAGTTTTGAGGTAAATCACTTTTCGGTAGCTGACGGGTTGAGTCATAATGAATTCAATACCATCTCTCACTATCGCGGCCGGGACAGCACGCTCTATTTCGGTGGCCTCAAAGGAGTCAATGTTTTTAATCCCAATGAAATTGTCAGGGCTCAGACCAGAGAATTTACCCCTTTGGTGATTACCGGTCTTCAAAAGCAAAGTCGTAAAGATGGCATATTACGAGAGTATACAAGCGATTTTCTCAGGAATTACAAAATTGACCTGGAGCCTGGAGAACTGGGTTTTCAATTACAGTTCAGTCATCTGGATTTCCGTCCTCAAATAAATAAACAATACGCCTATATACTGGAAGGTATTGATGCGGACTGGAGCTATATCAATACAAATAGTATCAGGATAAACCCGCTGATCTATGGCCAGCATAACATGCTGCTCAAGGCAAGGCAAAGTAATGGGTTATGGACCACTCCCATATCTATCCCGCTTATTGTAAACAGCCCCCTTTATATGAAAACCTGGTTTATAAGCCTTTGTCTTTTCTTGTTTCTGGGAGGTGTTTATTTGGCGTTCAGGATCAGATTGAGGAGACTTAAACGGAATGAAGAAAGACTGGAAAAAGAAGTATTGGAACGCACCCGGGAAACCAGGGAACAAGCAGAACAACTCAGGCAACAGGCTGTCGAATTGAAAAAGCTGGATGAAGCGAAGTCACAGTTTTTCGCCAATATTTCTCACGAACTACGTACTCCGTTGACCTTGATCATGGGTCCGGTTGATCAAATGATCCAGGATCAGGAGTTAACAGCAAAACATGCGCTTCAACTAAAGAACATGTACCGCAACGGGCATAATCTTACAACCCTGGTAGAAGAAATTCTGGAGCTCTCAAAATTACAAGCAGGGAAGTTGGAAGTACACGAATTTCCTGTCCGTATAAAGCATCTTCTGAATCGTATCTTTTCTGCTTACGAGTCCATGGCAGAAAGAAGAGGTATTGTTTACATCTCACGAATAGAGCTGGACAATCAACTTGTGGTAAATATTGACACCAACAAGACGGAAAAGATCATCAACAACCTGCTTTCCAATGCGTTAAAATTCACCCCGAAAGATGGTCTGATAAAGTTTGAAGCTGCTCTTAGTAATAATCGACTCTACCTGGTGGTAGAAGATTCGGGAAAGGGTATTTCGGAAAAAGACCTACCCTATATTTTCGATCGTTTTTACCAAACGAGCGAAGAAGACCTTGGAAAAATAAAAGGCGGTACCGGTATTGGCCTGGCATTGGTAAAAGAACTCACTGAAGTTATGAACGGCTCGGTTTCAGTGGAGAGTCGTCTTTCAAAAGGCACCAGATTTGAGTTGCATTTACCTGTAAAAGAAGTAATTGCAGATAAACTTGCAGAACCTGAAATTGCGGAGGATCCTCTGGCGCATTTGCCAAAAACCCCGGTACGCTCAGAGTTCAGAACGGATGAACCCAGCCTGCTTCTGGTTGAAGACAACCCTGATATGCAGGATTATATAGCAAGCCTGCTCACTGAAAACTACAACGTACACACTGCGGACAATGGCCTGCAGGCATTGGAGGTTCTAAAAAAGATGAAACCAGATTTGATCATTTCAGATGTCATGATGCCTGAAATGGATGGTTTCACCCTATTGGAAAGACTAAAGAGTGAGGATGTTTATCGCAATATACCTGTGATCATGCTCACCTCCCTCACAGAACAGGAAGATAAATTAAGTGCTTTGACCATCGGAGTCGATGATTACCTTACCAAGCCCTTTGTAACAGATGAGTTACTGGCCAGAATCAAAAATTTGCTGCATAACTACAAGTTACGCCAGATACCTGAGCCACTGGAATATCATGAAACGGAAGTACCTGATCACCCCGAAGATCTTATGCAATCAGTAGATGCCAAAATCACATCGGCAGTAGATCTGGCATGGATGAAGCAGGTAGAACATGTGGCACTCTCCCGACTTACTGATCACGATTTTTCTATGCAGGTACTGGCTGATTCGTTTGACATCGGAGTCCGTCAGCTCCAACGCAAGGTCAAAGATATTACGGGGTTGAGGCCCAACCAGTATATTCAGGAATTGCGCCTCCAACTTTCAAGATCTTATCTGGAAAAGAAAGTTTACACTACCGTAAATGAAGTTTCGCAGGCCATTGGTTTTCAATCCACACAGTATTTTTCAAAGCTCTTTAAAGAGCGTTTTGGCAAAAATCCAAGCGACTACCTGGCAGAACATAATCCCCCCAAAAACTGACGTTCGGGTCAAAATGGAAAAAGTAGCAGACTCAGGTGTGACAAGCCTTCTGTTATTTAACAGGGTCTAAACTCATTTTCTGACCATCACCTTCTTTCTGATCACCTGCTCACCATCATAGCACTGTACAATGTAAATGCCACTGGTATAATCAGACACATCAAGTTCCAATATCTGCTCCCTATAGGCCTTTTGGGTGAAAACGGGGGTACCAGATGCATTGTATATCCGGATATTAACGGTTTCTGCACTAAGCTCTGACAGGTCAATCGTGAGCACCTTGCTGACGGGGTTGGGATAAAGGCTGATTTCCTCTGTCCTGCTTAGCCTTTGCAGATCGGTAAAATCTTCGCGGGCAGATACCTCTGTAAAACCAAGGCTCAGCTGGTTAGATACCTTGCTACCATTGCCGGCTACATCTTCAGCGGCATTGGCATTGATGGATACATCTACGGCCCCACCTGATGAGTTTACCAGGAATGAATAAGTGGTAGGACTTATTTGTTTCAGGTCACTCGCTATGCCACCTGCTATGGTAATTTCTTCAAGAGTCAGGCCACTCACCGCTTCGCTAAAAACAGCATTGACCTGTTGACCGGCTACCGAGCTTCCGGCAAGGTCAATCGTCACCCCCGGCCCTGTAAAGTCAATCGTCAGGGTAAACGGATCACTGGTTATACTGCGGTTGCCTGCGAGATCAAATGCCTCAACCGTCATATTGGCTATAAACTGGGGAAGATTGAATCGGCTGATGTCCAGCATCCAATCGCCATTGGCATCATCGGCCAAAACAGTGCCGATTTTGCCGCCTGGTGAGAATACGTCTACAGAGGCACCTGCCTCGGCTTTTCCATGAACAAGTATATTACGGTCGCTGGTTACCCCATCGGTAGCACTGCGGCCTGTATCATCACTAATATGTGTGATGGCAGGTTTGGCCGGAGCGGTGAAGTCGATGGTCAGGGTAAAGGGATCACTTGTTGCGCTGCGATTACCTGCCAGATCGATGGCCTCTGCCGTCATATTAGCGGTGAACTGCGGCAGGTTGAACCTGCTGATATCCAGCACCCAGTCGCCATTGGCATCGGCCAGAACTGTTCCGATTTTACCTCCGGGTGAGAAGACATCTACACTGGAACCAGCTTCAGCCGTTCCATAAACGAGTATATTGCGATCGCTGGTTATGCCATCAGTGGCGCTGCTGCCTGTATCATCACTGATATGGGTGATGGCAGGTTTGGCCGGGGCAGTATAGTCAATGGTTATCTCAAATAAATCACCCCGGATGCTTCTGTTGCCCGATGCATCAATGGCCTCTGCCGAAGCACTGGTGGTCATTTCAGGCAGGTTAAAGCCTCTGATATCCAGAGTCCAATCACCTGCATCATCGGCCTGAACAGTGCCAATCAGGCCTCCTGGAGAGAATACTTCTACAGTTGTGTTCGCCTCGGCCGTACCGTGAATGAGTAAGGTTCGGTCATTGGTAACTCCATCGGTACTGCTACTGCCGGTATCATCGCTTATGCCAGTTACCACAGGTGCATCAGGGGCAGTAGTA
The DNA here is from genome assembly GCA_021404565.1 of Roseivirga sp. Taxonomy (GTDB): domain Bacteria; phylum Bacteroidota; class Bacteroidia; order Cytophagales; family Cyclobacteriaceae; genus Roseivirga. The sequence goes on from JAAWWF010000049.1 coordinate 18,125, forward strand.
TCTTCGAGCTCATCTATGATGCGGATATTGATCAACAGGCTCAGATCTCCCCCTCCGTCATTGGCTATGAGCTCAATCTCATAGATATTGTCTGCGTTGCCATCTACAGGTTTTTCGTAGTCAGGCACATTTTTAAAAGTGATGATTTCTCCTTCCAGGTTGAACAGTGACTCATCGCGCTCGGTCCCCAGCTTATAATCAATGCTGTTTCCGGAATTGGCCGTGGCTCTGTAAGCCGGGTCCGTACTGTTTTCCAGATAGGTGAGATTGAGCACAAAGATGGCCGGGGTATCAGCCATATCCGTCACTATTACCGATACCATTTTGCTTGTTGCGTTGAGTCCATCGCTGCCGATGATTTCCAGCTCATAACTGTTGTCTGAATCTAAATCCAGTGGATTCTCATAGTCTGGTGAAGTATTGAAAAGCACGATACTCTGATTTCCACCAATATTGAAAAGCGTAAACAGGTATTCATCATGGCCATTGCCCAGGCTATAGGTCACTTCATTTTCATCGGTAGTGGTGGCCAGATAGGCTACCCCTGCCCCATTTTCAGCAAAATTTGTAGTGGTAGCTGATGTAAATACCGGGGCGGTATCGTCTACATCGGTGACAGTAATAGTTACACCTTGCTTCTTTTTATTGATGCCATCGCTTGCTATGACTTCAATGTAATAGATATTGTTCTCGTTGCCGTCAAGTGGGTTTTCAAAATCCGGAGGTGATTTAAAGTTCACGAGTCCATTATTAATTTCAAACAAGGGTTCGCTGAAATTGATACCCAGGCTATAGGTCAGGCTGCTCTCATCGGTGGCCAGGGCAGTATAAACCGTTTCGGTGCCATTCTCTTCATATTCCACCGCTTTGCCAGAGGTGAAAACCGGGGCTGTATCATCTACATTGGTTACCGTGATTTTCACAAACTGGCTTACCTCGTTGGTACCATCTGATGCAATGACTCTTATGTAGTAGATATTGTTTTCATTCTTGTCTGTGGGTGTTTCAAAATCAGGAGAGGTTTTAAAGGTGAGTGCTCCGGAGGTCAGATCAAATACCGGCTCATCGTTTAAAGTACCAAGCTTATAGCTAACCGGGTTTTCATCGGTGGCTACTATGGTATAGGCTGTGCCCGTACCGTTTTCTGCAAAGTCTACCGCTATGGGAGAGGTAAATACAGGGTCGGTGAGATCGGGAATCACTTCATTCAGGTCGGTAACCGTAACACTGACATTGTGTATTTTGGTATTGATACCATCAGAGGCGATTACCCTGAACTGATAGACATTGTCCTGATCAGCATCCATAGGAGTTTCAAAATCAGGAGCAGACTTGAAACTTACCGCTTTTCCTGAGATAGAAAACAAATGACTGTCAACTACAGTACCCATGCTATAGGTCAACGGGCTTTCATCAATAGCCTCTATGATATAAGCAGCTCCTGTACCATTTTCAACGAAGTTAACCTGGGTTGCGGAAGTAAATTCAGGCTTTGTATCGTCAATGTTGGTTACACTAATACTAACCGTTTTGGTTCTGAGATTTATGCCGTCAAAGGCTCTGAATTTTACCTTATAGATATTATCAGCCCCCTGATCCTTTGGTGTTTCATAGTCTGGTACCTCCTTAAATGTAAGCACACCATTGGTCAACTTAAAGAGCCCTTCATCTCCCCCGGTAGTACCCAGGCTAAAAGTGACCTCATTGAGATCTGTGGCTGTAACCTGATATACCGGCCCGGTTTCATTTTCAACAAAATCCACAGTTCCGGCAGAGGTAAAAGCAGGTTTGGTGCCATCATGGTCCAGACTGATCTTATTGGACGCACTGTTTCCGTTATTGCCTTCATCTACGGCCACGTCTGCGGCCAGGCTCACCTCCACCAGGCCATCTGAAGCCGGGGTGATCTTGGCGGTATACACCGTGGCACTGACCGCGGCAAAACTACCTGCAGTACCATTGGATACAGTAATGTCTGATTTGTTAAATCCTGTCACAGCACTGGAAAAAGTAAAAGTGGCTGTAAAAGGCGCATTGACCAGTGCAGCGGCATCTGTGGATACGGCTGTCGTGGTACGCACCGAATTCAAGTTGTATTCATGAATTTTGTGGTTGTCGGAGCCCAGTACAAACATTTTGGTACCAGCATCATTAAAAGTAAGTGACCGGGGTTTGTCGTCTTCACCAGCCACTGAAAATCGCTCGTTATTACCGGTATATACTGAATTCACCACATCATAGGGAATGGCCATGGTATACTCATTAATATCATCCCCTTCGGTACCCATCACATACATCTTAGTACCGTCCAGGTTAAAAGCAAGAGAGTAAGGATTAGTCTCTTTCCCCCCCACCGGGCGGCTTCCTGTATGATCTGCTGTGGATACATCATAGGCCACAGCCAGGGCATATGCCTGTACTGCATCGTTTCCGGTCCCTAAAACAAACATTTTGGTACCGTCATTATTAAAGATCAGGGAGGTAGGATCATTTTCCTCACCACGAACCAGAAAGCTCTCCACATCTCCCTGGTAACTTACAGTAGACAAATCATAGCCCGTACTCAGCTTATACTCGCTCACATCATCACCATTCGGACCCAGTACATACATTCGGGTGCCGTCATGATTAAAGGCCAGTGAGCGTGGGTTGGTTTCCTGGGCCCCCAGGGAAAAACGTTGTCCACCGGAAACCGCGGTAGCCGTTGAAACATCATAGGCTTTGGAGAGGCTGTATTTTAAAACATCTCCGTGCTCTTTTCCCACCACAAACATTGCTGTACCGTCAAGGTTAAAGGCAATAGACCTGGAAGCGTCTTCCCTACTCTCTATAGTTTTGCTCTCCGACTCACCGGCATACACTGCCCTGGACACGTCAAATGCCGCACCTACATAGTGATAACCTGCGTTTTTATAGTTATTGGCAAGGTTTACTCCGTTCTCATTCTTAATAGATCCTGCAATTTTCAGAAGGTCGATGCTTACATAACCATCGCTCAGCGCAGGGATATTTTCTACCGTCACCACATACTCAGCACCGCTACCACTTACAGCTGTTATCGAAGCTCCCTCAATTTCCTCAGAAATATCCAGCCTAAAGTCCGCTTTACCCACACCAGTCACTGCTTCGCTAAAGGTGACGTTAAAATCAACAGAGCTTGCATTTGATGCAGGCGTTCCTGACAAACTAATATCTATCGCTAAGGGTGCTGAATCAAGGTCGAATTCATATATTCCACTCCCGAACAGGCTGGTCACAAACATTTTTGTACCGGCAGGATTAAAGGCAACAGAGGTTGCCGTGTGCAAGGCTGTTTCAGAAATACCATCTACATACCTGAGTGACTCAGCATTATGCGGGGAGGACATACTGAACATATTTACATCCCCAAATCCAACAGCTATCATTCTTGTACCATCAGGGTTAAAGACCATACTTCGGTGAGGTTCTTCAGGTTGGTAATGGTTGGCTTGCTCCACGAGAACGCCATCAGATGCGGACGATACGTCAAAAGGGGCTGTTAGCGTGGCCTGGTAGGTTTCCGGGAGAACATATTGGTTGTATCTGGAGGCATATACTTTCATTCCATTCTGGCTGAATGCGACCTGATCAGCAATGTTTATATACAATAGGTTACTCCTCAATTTCCTTCTTGAATCCGGGACTGCGGTGGACACGTCAAAGCCCGTGCTGAAGCTGTATTCATAAAGCCCCTCTGAGTTGTGCATAATCATTTTCTTCCCGTCTTCATGGAAAGTAAATGATTTAGGTAATTCAACATCACTCATAGTAAAGCTCTCTACTCTTCCCGTATAATCTACATCTGACATGCTATAAGGCGTTTGCAGAACGTATTCATGTATCGTATGATCTTGCAATACGAACATTTTCTTACCATCATTGCTGAACTGCATATGATCCGGAAAATAACCCAGCTTGTAAGTAATTACCGGATCGAGAGAGGTACGTTCTCTTATATCAAAGGCTGCTCCTAAGTAATAATGTTCTCCCCCGTTAAAACCGGGTGAGGGAGTTCCACCAGAATCTTTAATATCAGTACCTGAATCTTTTAATTCAATTCCCAGGCTACCATCGCCATAGGCAACTACATTCAATACGGTTACTGTATAAATAGCACCACCACCACTAACATTGTAAACAACAGCTCCTTCCAGATCACCGGTAGCTTTGACCATAAAATCACTTTTATCCACCCCGCTTACATCCTTGCTGAACACCACGATAAAATCGAGGGAGTTGGGTAGCCGTGGCTCGTAATCGGCAAGCGCTATACCCAGTACCTCAGGGCCGGCAAAGGCAGCAGACTCATCTCCACTATGGGTAGTGGCCTGTGACACCAGCGATCCCAGCATCAGGAAGGTGGCTATGACTGATTTCCGGAAGATACTTCGGTACCATCCAAAAAGGGATTGGTTTTGAAAAAAGGAGCTCAAGGATTTGGTGAATGCCATCATGGTTGTCAATTCTTAATCGACCAGCCTGAATACGCCATAGCTGGACGATTAAAAATGCTAAGAACTTTCTCTCATCCTGTCACCCAGGGGTGGGTGATTTTGCCCAAATCAACCTCCAAGAGTCAGAATTAATGTTTTCCAGCTTAAATATTTCCAGTCAGGAATGGCTTAAGAAGCCTGGAGAGCTACACCTCAGCGAAGTCGCTTAGTTTATCGGTTACCTCTACCCTACTGCGAATATCCATTTTGGAGTAGATGTTTTTCAGGTGGGTTTTCACTGTGTTACGCGACACGTGAAGTGCTTCGGCAATCTCAGGATTGGAGTAACGTTTGGCAATCAGCCTTATCACTTCTACTTCTCGTTCAGACAGATCATAGGTCTTCATAAGTGCTCTGCTGTCGGCTGTAAACCCACCGGATTCTGCGCCTTCCAGCCCTTTCAGTTCCCGCAGAATTTTAATCCGGTTTTCAAGAATGTTTTTGATCCTTGCCAGGAACTCTGAAGCATGAAAAGGCTTGGTCAGGTAATCGTCAATGCCCATGGTGAGGGCAAAGAGTTTATCTTCCTGATCAGCCCTGGCGGTAAGCATGATCAGCGAGACCTCATGAAGTGACTTATCTTGTTTAATTGACTCCAACAGCTCGAATCCATCCATCACCGGCATCATCACGTCTGATAATACAATATCAATTCGCTCGGCTTTGAGAATTTCCAAAGCCACCTTACCATTCTCTGCCTGCCTGATCTCAAAATAAGGCTGTAAGGTCTGCACAATAAATGCCCTCATTTCAGGGTGATCTTCTGTCACCAGCAGCACGGGTTTCCCTACTTCAAACCTGACAGCATATCGGTGAATGGTTTCTTTCAGGGCTGAATCAACTGATACTGTTTCGGCTTTGGATAGTGGTACAATGACTTCCTCGGTTACTTCTTTCAGGGGAAATTCAAAGGAAAACATGCTCCCTTTTCCTAACTCACTCTCAACCTTCAGATCACCTTCAAACAACAAAGCCAGTTCTTTGGCCAGCGCCAGACCTATTCCTGTACCTCCCACTGCTTTCTGACCAGGTTGCTCTGATTGATAAAAGCGATCGAAGATATGCTTTACATCATTGGGGTGAATACCCTCTCCATTATCTTCAACACTCAGCTGTAACAGGTCGGGTCTTTCTGCCTTGTACTGAACGCATACCTTGATGCAACCGTGTTCCGGGGTAAATTTCAGAGCATTGGACAGCAGATTGTTAACGATCTTGCCAGCATAATTGGCATCCATCAGTACGGTCAGATTATCGTCAGGTTGAAAGTCGACAAGCAGATTAATCGACTTCTTTTGGAACCCGGTTTCATAGCCTTTCAACGTATCATTTACAAATTCAGAAAGACGTACGGGGTTTTCAATAAGTTTTAGTTTACCGGCCTCCAGTTTAGTCAAATCCAGTATCTCCTCGACCAACGACAGAAGACTCCCCCCGTTTTTTCTGGCCACCCCCAGGGTTTTCAACACTTCTTCGTCTTCAATCTTTCCGTTTTCAATTAATGATTCCAGTGGCGCATTGATGAGGGTAAGAGGAGTTCTCAGCTCATGAGAAATATTGGCAAAAAATCGTGATTTCACTTTATCCAGCTCCTGTAGTCTGTCGGCCTGTTCCTTGATCAGTATATTGGCCTCTTCCACTTCTGACATGCGGGTTGCAATCTCTGCAGTACGCTGTTCTACAATTTTTTCGAGGTCCTTTTTTTCCTTTTCCAGACGCTTGGTGTTGAACTTGACGATACGCCAAATCAGTGTAATCAAAATGGCTGTATAAAGCATATAGGCCCAAAAAGTAAAGTACCATGGCCTCTGGATGGAAAAAGTCAACTCACTGAGCGTACTTTCCTGGCCATATCGATTATGGGCTTTGACCTTAAAGGTGTATGTACCATGCCCCAATCTTGAGTATTCCTTTTTACTATCACTTGTCCAGGCAGACCAATATTCTTCGGCACCCTCCAAAATGGTTTGATACTCAACCATATCTGATTGGTTAGTTGAGTTTGTCTGGTATTGAAAAACAACATTTTGCTCATCTGCTGTCAGTTGAACTGTTTCAGTCTCATCCTGAATGACCTCAACCGGTGGATTAGCCGGGTTTTCTCTCACTACCTTCAATATAGAGCTTTGGGTAAGGAGCAGTGGCCCTGAATCTAAAACGTATTCCAGAACCTGATCCTCGCCATTGCCCAGAATGAACATTTTTGTACCATCCCCATTGAAAGTTACAGACCGTGGGTCTCCATCCTGATCAGCCACTGAAAATCGTTCTATATCGCCATGATAACTGGCAGTCGAAACATCAAAGGGAGTTTCCAACACATATTCGTTGATATCATTTTCCTCATTACCCAACAAGTACATTCTGGTCCCGTCCATATTGAACTTCAATGAAACGGGTAAGCTTTCCTGAGCCGCACTGGAGAGCTTTTCCTTACCTCCTGCATACCTGGCAGTTGAGACATCAAAGGCTCTTGATAAATGGTATTCATTTACATTGGCTTCCCTCATTTCAGCCGTGAAAAGCTTTGTACCATCATTGTTAAATGACATGGAATAGGGGAAATTACCTTGCTTCTTGATATTAAAGGATCGTTCTACACCTGAGTAAGTAGCGGTAGAAATATCGAATGGAGATGACAGGGTATACTCAAATACCCTATCCCTGGCAGAGCCAATCATGAACATTTTATCACCCTGAAGATTAAAGGCGAGTGATCTTGGGTTGATTTCCTGAGAAAATACCGAAAAGCTCTCCTGGTCTCCGGTATAAGTCGCAGTGGAGATATCAAATGCCGTAGTAAGATGATACTGATAAATCGTCTTGTTTCGAAAACCCATGATAAACATCTTCGAACCATCGGGAGTAAACTCCAATGAAAAAGCGTGTGATTCCTGATCAGTAAAGGAAAAACTCTCAGAATCTCCGGCAAACACCGCTCTGGAGACATCAAAGGCCGCTCCAGCATAATGATATAACCCCTGCGTGAACCCTCCTGCTACAGCTCTGGCAGCGCTCATTATACCAGTGCCTGAATCTCTGAGGTCAACACTAATCACTCCATCAGCATTTTCCGGAATATTACTGATGGTAATGACATAGCTACTACCTGATCCACTAAGTCCCGAAATTCTTGCCTCAGTAAGTTGCTGAGAGGCCTCAATTATGAAATCATCTTTGTCTACCCCGGTAACCTCTTCATTAAAAGTGATATCGAATTTTACCGAACTGGCACTACTGGCTGGTGTCCCTGATACTTTGATGCTTTTGACAAAAGGTTTGCCGGACTGAGCGGGAAGAGAATGGGACAAGAAGCAAAGCAGTACCACGACAGGTAAACTCTGAAATAACCTTCGTAAGACGGGGTGTGTTTTGACTGCCTTCATGAAAAAAGTCCCTTGAGATCTTAACAGGGTGATCTCAAAAAGTTAAGATAGAGTGTCAGTCGAAATTGACAAAGAAACACTGTATAGAAGAGCCAAACAATCATCTTTAGCCATATTTCATACAGTACTCTCCGTTTTAAATTCAATTCATGACAAGGGGGGGGTACAGATAAGGTGTACATCCTAACGGCTTCAACCACAAGTACTGTAAACAAGAAAAAAATCAGCCATACCTCAGCATGACCAGCTTTTTGTTTTGTAGGCTGAGAGAGCTACTGGCTTGATGGCTTTCTTCCTGTTATTCTACTTCTTCACCATCACCTTTTTCCTTATGATCTTATGGCCATCGTAGAGCTGAACAATGTAGAGCCCGCTGTTGTAATCAGATACATCCACCTTCAGGGTTTTCTTTTTGTAAGCTTCCTGTCTGAACACGGGCAGTCCGGCAGCATCATACATGTAGATATCCACAGCTTCTGCACTGAGCTCAGATAGATCCAGGGTCAGGATTTCGTTGGCAGGGTTAGGGTACACACTGATCTCTTCAGTGGTTCCTGTGCTTTGCAGGTTCGTGAAATCTTCTTTAGTCGATATTGCAGTATCTGTAAAACCAAGTGTCAGCTGATTGGAGGCTGTATTTCCATTACCGGCTATATCTTCGGCTGCATTGGCATTGATGGATACATCTACGGCCCCACCTGATGAGTTGACCAGGAATGAATAAGTGGTAGGACTTATTTGTTTCAGGTCACTCGCTATGCCACCTGCTACGGTAATTTCTTCAAGAGTCAGGCCACTCACCGCTTCGCTAAAAACAGCATTGACCTGTTGACCGGCTACAGAACTTCCGGCAATATCAATCGTCACATCGGGACCAGTAAAATCAATGGTCAGGGTAAACGGATCACTGGTTATACTGCGGTTGCCTGCCAGATCAAATGCCTCAACCGTCATATCAGCGGTAAACTGCGGCAGGTTAAACCTGCTGATATCCAGCATCCAGTCTCCATTGGCATCGGCCTGCACTGTACCGATTTTACCTCCGGGAGAGAAGACATCTACACTGGAACCAGCTTCAGCCGTTCCATGAACGAGTATATTACGATCACTGGTGACTCCATCGGTATCGCTACTGCCTGTATCATCACTGATACCCGTGATAGCCGGCCTGGCCGGGGCTGTGAAGTCGATGGTCAGGGTAAAGGGATCACTTGTTGCGCTGCGATTACCTGCCAGGTCAATAGCCTCTGCCGTCATATCAGCCGTAAACTGGGGTAGGTTAAACCTGCTGATATCCAGTACCCAGTTGCCATTGGCATCGGCCTCAACCGTACCGATTTTGCCTCCAGGTGAGAATACATCTACAGCAGCACCTGCCTCGGCCGTTCCATAAACGAGTATGTTGCGATCACTAGTCACACCATCGGTATTGCTGCTACCTGTATCATCACTGATTCGGGTGACGGCTGGTTTGGCAGGAGCTGTAAAGTCTATCGTCAGCGTAAATGGATCACTTGTTGCGCTGCGGTTACCTGCCAGGTCAAAGGCCTCAGCCGTCATATTGGCGGTAAACTGCGGCAGATTAAACCTGCTGATATCCAGCATCCAGTCGCCATTGGCATCGGCCATAACCGTACCTATTTTGCCTCCGGGTGAGAACACATCCACAGAAGCACCGGCCTCAGCGGTTCCATAAACAATGATGTTACGATCACTGGTTATACCATCCGCATTGCTGATACCCGTATCATCGCTTATGTGGGTGATAGCAGGCTTGGCCGGAGGCGTAAAGTCGATAGTCAAAGTAAAGGGATCACTTGTCTCGCTGCGGTTACCTGCCTGATCAATGGCCTCAGCCGCCATACTTGCCGTGAACTGAGGAAGATTGAATCTACTGATATCAAGTGTCCAGTCTCCGTTGGCATCAGCCTGAACGGTACCAATTCTGCCTCCCGGTGAGAAGACATCTACATTGGCATCTGCTTCCGCTGTTCCATAAACGAGTATGTTGCGATCACTGGTCACACCATCAGTAGCACTGCTGCCGGTGTCATCTGATATACCTGTAATCACAGGCTTATCAGGAGCGGTTACATCTGTTACTGTTATATCAAAGCTCTGCTCTGCTCTTCCTCCATTGCCATCAGTAGCCTCAAGGCGAACCCTGTGAACCCCTAAAGGAGCAGCAAATTTTTGAGTCAGTCGTATATCGGAAAGCTCTAGTTTTCTTACTTTACTGGTACTTTCATCGGCTATATACAGGTTCCCGTTACCGTCAAAATCAAGAGCATTCGGGAAACCGAATCCAGCATTCGTTCCGACACCATCACCATATTCTCCCGAACCAGCAATTGTGGTTACAACCCCGTTATCAGTAATCTTCCTGATCAGATTATTCTCCCGGTCAGCAACATAGATATTGTCATCAGCATCAACTACCACTCCGGCTGGAAAAGCAAAAGAGGCTTCCGTTCCTGTGCCATCCTGACTACCTCTGTTTTTTGAACCGGCAATAGTAGAGACTATGCCATCGGTAGAAACCTTCCGTACTGAATGTTCGGCCAATACAATCAAGTTGTCCTGGCTATCGAAGGTAAGTCCCTGTATAAAATGGATAGGGGCTGTATTTACGGGGCCATCCACATTGTCGGGCACTCCGGTACCTGCAAAGTCTGTTACTACACCTTCCGGTGTTATTTTTCTTATGAGGGACCCATGCCCTACATATACATTCCCTTCCGAGTCAACAGCCATGGCAAAAATGTATGAGAAAGAAGCTGAAGTGCCTGTACCGTTGGCTACTTCATCATTCCCGGAACCTGCCAGTGTAGAAACCACGCCTTCAGGAGTGATTTTTCTAACTCTGTAGTTGTAGGTATCAGTCACATAGATATTGTTATTTGCATCGATAGCGATATCTGTGAGCGTATTAAACTGCGCATCACTTCCAGTACCATCGGCATAACCTGAAGAGCCACCCGCCAGGAGGTTGACGGTGCCATCAGTCGACACTTTATAAACAGCATCATCGCCAAGAACATAAATGTTATCCAAACCATCCACAACAAGGCCATTCAACGAGCCATTGACTTCACTTGTGGTACTCACTGTCGCAGTGGGAGCCTGTTCGAGCCGAAGCCAGGCGGGAATCTCCAGTCCTGAAATCGTGACTTGATCTCCATCGGAGTCAGCAACACTAATCGGATACTTGTAGGCAACATTATCGGCAACTGTGGTAATTCCGGATGAAGTAAATACCGGGGCATTGTTTGGAGATTTCACAGTAATGGTAAAGCTCTGCTCAGCCGTACCTCCATCGGCATCTTCGGCCTTCAATGTCACATTATGGCTACCTACCTGACCTGCCGGGTTGCCCGTCAACCTGGTTTCGGATATGGCAATTCTCCTAATGGCGTCATTTCTTCTATCTGCCGAATAAAGTACCTGGTTTGCGTCAATGGCCAACCCTATCACTTCACTGAACCTGGCATCGGTACCTAAACCATCTTTGAAACCATTTTCGCTGGACTTTCCGGCATAGGTCGTAACCACTCTATTTCTGTCAATTTTACGAATCCTGTCAACCTCATTTACATATAGATTTCCCGATTTATCGATAGCTATACCAGTGGGAGCAAAGAAGCCCGCCTCGGTTCCCGTACCATCGGCATCCCATCCGGCAGCTCCTCCCCCCACAAATACACTCACATATCCGGAGGGTGAAATCTTCCTGATGACATCATTGAAGAATTCGGTTACATAAAAATTACCAAACTCATCTCTGACAATTGAATGTGGAGAATAAAACGAAGCGTTCGTACCAAAACCGTCAACGAAACCTGGATTCTTTCCGGCAAAAACCGTTACCTCTCCAGATGGAGATACTTTGTTAATTTGATGCTTTTGTTGGTCTACAACGAAAATATTTCCTTCATCATCGAAAGTCATCCCACTGAGAAAACCGAAAGATTCACCAGTTGTAGTAATGGTAGTAACGACACCGTTCGCATCTATGCGCCTGATATAACTCTCAGTACCATTATCCAAAACATACAGGTTGTCATTCGGACCTACGGTTAAAGTATACGGATTGCCAAAAGAGGCCATCGTGCCTGTGCCATCAACATATCCTGTACTTCCTGAACCTGCCAAAACGGTGATTAAACCTTCGGGATTTATTTTCTTTACCGCCTTGCCCAAAACATCCGTAACATAAATATTAAAATCAGCATCTACAGCAACCCCGTTAGCTTCATCAAGGAGGAGTTCTGTGCCTGTCCCACTACTACTACCAATAGCCTCTGAAACCGCGAGTGTTGTTACTACTGCTTCTGAAGTCTCGAGGGTGAGCCAACCCGGAATGGTATTGGCAGTAATGGTAAAAGGATCACAGTTATCATCTTCGACCAACACCAAATAGTCATAGATGGTATTTTCTGTGACTTCTTCTAAGGGTAAACTCGTAAAAACAGGATCAACGTTTATTACCACCGGGACAACACTGATGGTTAGCATCACAGTTAGCCCCTGGTTGTTGGCGTCATCCCTAACCTGTAACTCAATTTTATAGTCATTGTCTCCATTGAGGTTTAGCGGGTTCTGAAAATCCGGTGGGTTTTTGAATGTAACCTCTCCGGACAGTGAGTTAATATCAAACAAGGACTCATCGTAGCAATCACCCAAACTGTAAGTAAGGACGGCTTTATTATTTGAATCAATCGCACGGGCAGTATACACAACACCCGTGCCAGCCTCGACAAAATTCACCGAATGATCGGACACAATAATTGGTGAAGTAGCGTCAAATACGCTCAAAGTAAAAGCCTGCTCAGTTGTGCCGCCATTACCGTCAGTAGCAGATAAAGTAACGCTATGTGTTCCTACCTGATCAACAGGGTTTCCTTCAAGAAGTGTCGAAAAGGGAGTGATTCTTCGGATGACATTATTAAACTGATCGCCAACAAAAATTAATCCATCCGGGCCAATGGCGAGCGAGGTAACACTTCTGAACTGCGCATTTGTTCCTTTTCCATTTATAAAACCATATCCTTGCCCCCCTGCGACAGTTGTCACCACACCTTGCGGAGTTACTTTTCTGATTTTGTTATTTTCTGATTCAGTCACGTAGAAATTACCCGACTTATCAATATCAATATCTGTGAGTTGACTAAATCGAGCGCTAGTCCCTGTTCCGTCCAAATCACCCCTGGTACCATTCCCGGCAAAAGTGGTAACTACCCCAGTCAAAGACATTTTGCGTATACGATGACCACTGCCTTCAATGATATAAATATTTCCATCATGTCCCAAAGCCATATTTGAGGCTCCCCAAAACTGTGCATCGGTTCCGGTTCCATCGGCCGAACCGGATGTTCGACTGCCTGCTATGGTGGTGACAACTCCCTCCGGGGTTATTTTCCTAATTCTACTGCCGTGGCCATCAGACACATACAAATTCTGATCATTATCAAAGACCAAGCCTCTTGGGGAAAGAAATTTTGTATTCGTACCGGTACCATCTAAAAAGCCAAATTCTGATCTACCAGCCAAGGTTGTAACTACTCCATCAGATGATATCTTTCTAATTCTATGACCACTCCATTCGGTGACATAAACATTTCCGTTGTCATCAACAGCAATACTACTCGGCCCATTAAATGAAGCTTCTGTACCCGTGCCGTCTACAGAACTCTTGCTTCCACTTCCAACAAATGTCGAAACCACTCCCTCAGGGGTTATTTTGCGAATCAAATTATTTCGGGTATCAACAGCATATATATTTCCAAAGGCGTCAACAGCAACGGCACCAACCCGGTCAAACGATGCTTCAGTACCTGTACCATCAACACTTTGCTGTATTCCTGAGCCCACAAATGTGGTGACATCATATCCGTTTCTTGAAAAACTTAACCAGCCTGGTACACCACCTGAAACTATCACCTCATCTCCATCAGCGTCCATGGTATTTATTGAATACTTGTACAATTCATTATCATTGACTGAAGTGAGGGGTACAGAAATGAATACCGGGTTATTATCTGAGCGGGTAACCGTAACCGTAAAGGTTTGCTCAGCGGTTCCTCCATTGACCGTATTAGCTCTTAGCACCACAGGATACTCCCCTTCCTGACCGGCAGGGTCACCTTTAAGCCTGGTTTCAGTGATGGCCAGCTTTCTGATAGCGTGATTAGCATCATCTGCAAAGTAGAGAACCTGATTTCTGTCAATCGCTAACCCTCCATTTCCTGCAAAAGCGGCCTCTGTGCCGATTCCATTCTGAAAGCCTGAGGTACCAGAACCAACAAAAGGCGTGATAGAACCATGGCTATCTATCTTCCTGATTCTTCTGGAAGCGTCCGACACATAGATGGTACCAAATTTATCGGTAACGATACCATGGACACCAAAAAGGGTATTATTGTTGGCAGACCCGGGGAAGTTACCAGCCAAGGTGGTAACTGTTCCTCCCGGAGAAATTTTTCTAACCGCTCCATTACCTGTATCGCTTATTAATATCTGGCCTGAGGGGTTTATTGCTATGCCTGACGGAAAGGAAAAAGAGGCTTCGGTACCTGTTCCATCTGAAAAACCGTTCGCACTTCCAGCCAGCGTACTCACTACTCCTTCAGGGCTTATCTTTCTTATTCTGTGATTACTCTCGTCTGATACATAAAGGTTACCTGCAGTATCTATCACAATATCGGAAGGACCATTGAAGCCGGCATTGGTACCGGAGCCATCGGCCATTCCTGCTGAACCAGAGCCTGCCAGTGTGGTAACCACCCCTGTAGGGTCAATTTTTCTGATTGTATGATTTGCAGCATCCGTTCCGTAGATGTTACCAGCAGCATCCACTGCGATTCCCAGCAAAGCGCCAAATTCCGCTTCGGTGCCGGTTCCATCCGCAGAACCGCTGGTTCCTGATCCAGCCAGCGTTGTCACCACACCTGAGGGAGAAATTTTTCTAAGGGTATGATTAAACCAGTCACTCACATATACATTGAAATCCTTGTCGACTGCTACATCTCTTGGTACGTAAAAGCCGGCTTGCGTGCCCGTACCATCCATACTTCCCTGGCTTCCGGAACCCGCCAAAGTAGTAACCACAGATTCCTTCGTTTCGATACTCAACCAGTCTGGTTTTGTAGTGGCGGTTATAATCAGAGCATCAAGGTCATCATCTTCTGCCAGTACCAGGTAGTTATAGTAGTCTCTGCTTGTTATATCTGTAAGTGGTGTGGAAGTAAAAACAGGGTCCCGGTTAATTACGGTAATCACCACATCCTGACCAGATGAATTATTGGCTTGATCTTCAGCTATCACGTTGATCAGATAGGTATTAGAGCTTCCGTCTGCTGTACCATCAATCGGGTTTTCAAAATCCGGAGGGGTCTTGAAGGTGACTATACCTGCCGTAGTGATATCAAACAGGCTTTCATCGTTGCCCGTTCCCAGACTGTAGGTCAGTGGATTGCTATCTGTGGCCTCTGCTGTATGCGCTGCTCCTGTACCATCTTCTACAAAATACTCCGTAGTTCCTGAAGTAAATACAGGATCGGTTACATCAACCACATTGATTGTGAAGCTTTGGTTGGTAATACCTCCATGACCATCATCTCCCCTCAAAGTAACCGCGTGGTCTCCACTCAACTGACCGG
>JAAWWF010000063.1 GCA_021404565.1 Roseivirga sp.
TAGGAACTGGTGACATTGGTGACATTCGGTATCAAATCAATTAAGGTCACTGTATTATTAGAAGTTTGATCAGCATCTGCCTCATTGCCCACGGCATCAGATACAGCTGCAGCCGCTAAGTCTACTTCAAGGGTTTCGGTTCCGTCTCCTGTGCCGGTAGTTGAGAAATTAACACGAACCGTGGTCTCTCCTCCAGAAAGTCCTTCTCCTGCTGTGGTGCTTACACTTGTAACTACCGGGCTCGTAGCTGTACCTCCGCTAAGTAACAGGATAAAATCTCCTGTTTCCAGCGCTCCGTTAGTGTCACCATACACTGCTTCTGAAAAAGTAACGTCTACGTAGCTGTTGTTCGAGGCTAATGAAAGACTACTGATTGTGGGTAATGCCTTGTCATTCAAAGTGACCGTATTGTTAGCAGTCTGATCTGCATCGGCAGCATTACCCGCCACATCATAAACAGCCGTAGCCACTAAATCTACTTGAAGAGTTTCTGAGCCATCGGCCGTACCGGTAGTTGAGAAGTTAACACGAACAGTGATCTCTCCTCCTGCAAGCCCTTCCCCTGCTGTGGTGCTTACACTAGTGACTTCAGGAGTATGAGCAGTACCTCCTGATAGGGAAAGGTCAAAGGCATCTAATGCTAAAGCTCCGATGCCCTCTTCAGTATTAAAAACGCTTTCTGAAAAGGTAATATCTACGAAAGCGTTGTCTTCTGACAGGTCAATACTTGAAATAGTCGGGATTACCCCATCGATTACGATATCTTTATTATCTGACAGGTTCTTGCCATTTGGCACTCTACCATCAATAAGATTAACAGCAGCATCATGCGTTTCGGCACTCCAAACTGATTCTACGGTCAAATCATTCGATTGATGACCTGCCTCGACTGTGTAGGAAACTGTTACTTTATTCCCAGTAAGTGTGGCATTACCACTGAATGCATCATTCTCCCCAATTTCAAAATACACTCTATGATCACCTAGGTAAACCAAATCCTCACTAAAAGTGGTTTCAATAACGATCACATCTCCTATACCATAGATACCGTTGGCAGTGGTTGATGTAATATTGGTAATGGTTGGACTGACCCAATCAATAACCAAATCTTTGTTGGCAGATAAAGATCCGGTCGCTCCGGGGCTTGGTAATGTCAAATCAGCATTTACGGTTTCACTGTTTTGAATCGTACCTTCGTTCAGCGTTAATGAATTGGTTGCCTTATAGCCCAAATCCGGACTCTCATCCCCATATTTCATCTTATAGGAAAAAGTTAGTGTATTGGTACCACTACCACTGGTATAAGTGGCTTTTCTATCCGTAGCTCCGGTTTCTAATTCCAGTTCCGGTTCACCAGTGACGGTAACAACCTGGTCAAAAGTAACCTGGATACTTACAGTATTTGGCCCTGAATATGGTCCAATAACACGAGATGTTATGTAGGAACTGGTGACATTGGTGACATTCGGTATTACCTACACTATTATCGTAATCAACAGCCTCACTAAAATTTAAGATGATACTGATAGCATCGCCAATACCATAAGTACCATTAGCCGTATTGGAGGTAATGCTCACAATAGTTGGTGCTACTCCATCAATCACTAAAGCCTTATTAGCTCCTAAAGAACCTGAAGCCCCCGGGCTTGGAAGAATCAAATTGGCATCCTGACCTCCTCCTTCAATCGTTCCATCATTCAATGTCAATGAGCCAACGGATTTATAATCCAAATCAGCACTTTCATCTCCCTCCTGAACAGTATAAGTGAACGTCAACTCATCACTGCCACTACCACTCGAATAGTCAACCTTCTGATCTGTACTACCCGTCTCCAGCTCCAGCTGTGGAGTACCTGTCACAGTTACCGTTTGGTCAAAAGTAACCTGGATAGAAATATTCTTGTTCTCATTATAGGTTCCGTTGCTTGTTGAACTGGTAACATTCGTGATCATCGGTGAAGTATCGATCACAATATTCTTACTACCCGATAGGCTATTCGAACCTGTGGGCCGAGCAGTAAATCCAATAAAATT
>JAAWWF010000048.1 GCA_021404565.1 Roseivirga sp.
TCGGGGGCCCGGAGTTGTGTAAAAGGCACCCATTACTACCATTACAGGATACGTTCGAAGCAACACTGGCGTTTGCAGCCAAGGCAGTGGGTTCGGTGACTGTGGCAGACTGCGTTGCCGTACAGCCATTTGCATCGGTTATAGTTACCGTATAGGTGCTGGCAGTTAAGCTAGTGACCGTAGCAACTGTTGCACCTGTATTCCAACTGTAGGTATAAGGAGTCGTTCCGCCACTTGGTGCAGCTGTCGTTGATCCATCATTACTACCATTACAGGATACGTTCGAAGCAACACTGGCATTGGCAACCAAGGCTGTTGGCTGAGTAATAGTGGCAGAAGCAGTAGCCGTTGTATTATTATTATCTGTTACAGTGACTGTATAGGTGCCTGCAGGAAGCGAGCCGATTGAATGAGTAGTGGCGCTTGTACTTCCTGACGTAGCCCCGGTGGACCAGACATAGCTGTAGTTGGCTTCTCCCGGAGTGACTGTCGCGGTAACCGAGCCTGTTGATTCACCACTACAAAGAACGTTTGTCTGCCCAGTAATAGAGACTCCCACAGGTGTTGCAGTTATAAACAAACTTCCCGTAAACGTACTCGGTACATCAGCCGGAAAATCAGGAACTGTGAAGTCTGCATCCTGGTCACCTGTAGCGTCCTGCGTGGTCCAGTTGGTTGTATTGGCAATTTGTGCAGCACAAGCTGCCTGTGTGCCGTCACATGTTGTAGAACCTGTATAGGCCATCACATCTTCGTCACCATCTATATTAACAGCATCCACACCTGCTGTAAGGCCCGTATTGGTCAATTGTCCGCTGGTAGCATTAAATTCATCATTGGCTATGGCACTTAAGAAAGTAGTGGGTGTTTCGTCATCCGTACCTATAAAAGCATAAATTACCTCATTGGTAGTACCCAATGCGAAAGTCCCTGATATTGTACCAACACTGGCTCCGTAATTGGTATTGCCTGCATTATCGACCTCATCGAAAGTCACCACCGTACCAGCTGTAATCTCATTATCCCCTGTGCTCCAGGTAATTTCTCCCTCGGTATTACTTGAAAAGGCTCCTCCTTCCCCGATGCTCAAACCGTTCCATTCGTTTTCATTAAAGTAAATGGTAGAACTACCAGGGATATCCACCAACGCAACAATAGCAAATCCATCATCTCCATCACCATTATAGGCCACGAACATAATATCGCCTTCCTGAAGGCCTACATGCATGGGGTTCTCAGGTTTATGAGCGCTGAGTTTCAAAGCTATAAGCGAGGTTATCAAACAGAATATTATCAGGAATCTGCGCTTTCCAAAAATGGTGAGAAAAGGAAGTGAGGACGAAAGGTTCGACATTGAAAAAGTAGTAATGGTGTATACAAAGACAAAATACACCCGCAAAAGGATGATTACAACTTTACAGAGCTACGGTCCAAACTAATTCAGGAAGGTTTAGAAAACGTTTATAAATCATAGACAAGACATTCTTGGAATCAAACAAGTCGGAAACCCAAAACATCCCTGGATTCAGATTATTAAATGATATTGTCAGAATCAATTTATTGTATCGGGATGTGTGTGTTTTTTTTACCACTCCTCCTCATTTCCAGGAATCAAAAATAGCTCTGCCAATCGGTAATCAGGTGATTGGGTGATTGGCCCCGTCAGTACCGCAGGTCTGACGGATGAGGGAATTGCGGTCAGGTTATCAGTGATTAGTTAATTGGGGGATCAGTGGATCAGTAGATCAGGAAAACAGTAAATCGGTAATCAGGTCATTGGGTGATTGGGTGATTGGCCCCGTCAGTACCGCAGGTCTGACGGATGAGGGAATTAGGGTCAGGTTATCAGTGATTAGTTAATTGGGAAATTGGGGGATCAGTGGATCAATCGGTAGTGAGATAAACAGGGATCATAGTACCCCAAAAGATCATTTCCACCACTCGTAAATAACCTTCCCTATCAGATCATAACCTTTGGTCCTCATATGATCATCATAATCCCAATAGAGGTGATTACGCTGGTTTTCTTCGGCCCTGACCAAATCGGTAAAATCATAAAAAGGGAAACCCAGTTTTTCACTTTCCTGCTTCAAAACCTGCTGATGAATTTGATATGAACTGCCGGTTAAGGACAGATAGTCGGGGCAGTTGATCAGGCAGGCCTGCCGCTCAAACTGGTAGTAAAAATCTGTAACCTGACTGCGACTGGGAATGTAAAAAACAGTGAGCTCAGCACCCTGCTGAGTAAGAAAGTCCTTGATAAATTGAAGTTTCGTACTGATCTCCGGAGTGGCCTTCAGAAACTTCTCTTCCTCCAGAATCCAGTTGGTCCGGAAGAAATTGAAGGTACCCAGCCTCATGGCTCGAGCGATTCTCTCTGACACTTGTTTGGCCAGTTGTGGGGAATTGTAAGTCCAGGGATTACCCGGAGCCGGCACCGGTTCGTGAAATGGTTTCACCTCTTTATTCCAGGCAAAAGGAATCGGTGACTTACTAGCCATTTGGTCTTTGACTTCGAGAAACCTGGGTTTTAACGAATTGTAATACTCCGGCTGAAACTGGCTTGCGGGCTGATAAGGGCGTTGAAAAGGAATATCATTAGCATAAAGAACAAGGAATACTTCATCTGGCTTGAAGACGGGCACGGCATCTACCAAAAACTTGATGTACTCGTTCAGGCCAATCCCCATCATGCCACAGTTGAAAACATCATAGTTTTCTCCCTGAGCCTCGGCCGCTTTTAAAAAACTCTCAGTCATACGCTGGTCCTGGGAAGCCATCATGCCCTCAACAAAGCTATCTCCCACAAAGAAGATACGTTTTTGTCCGTTTTTCTTTTTCACCTTCCACTCCTTATCGCGATAGCCATAGCGGTTGAAGGCATGGGTAAAGGCTACGCTTGTATCCAGGGAAGAGCTCCAGGTCATGTTGATATTGCGCAGGTAGCCGGGGCCGTCTGCTCCTATGGGGTCAAGAATCTGGTAGTTGATTCTGTTAAAGTTTTTGATTTCAGGTAAAGGGAATGCCATGCGCAGCACAACTTCCTGTAGGACCAGAAAAATCAACAGTGAAATAACCAGCCCCTTCCATTTAGCAGGCTTCTTCCCTCCTGCTTTTTTATTATTACTGATATTTGATTTACTATTCCTGGATTTTTTTGATGCCATGGTGACTGCGCAGATTGCCCGCCAATATACTCGTTTAAAATCCTATATTTACCCCCCGCCAAAACAGCATGTCAAAAAAGAAAAAATCCAGACAGCCACAGGTTTCTTCGCAAAAGGCACCTTCACTGACTCCAGACAAAGGCAAATGGAAAATGATCCTTTTGTTTATCGGGGTGGCTCTGGTCTTATATGGCAACACCCTCGGCCATGACTATGCACTGGATGACGATGTGGTTTTTCTAAAAAATCAATTCGTTCAAAACGGTTTTTCAGGTTTTGGCGATATACTCTCCAATGGATTTATCACGGGCTTTAATGGCACCAACGACCAATCATACCGCCCGCTGGTATTAATGGCTTTTGCCACCGAGCATGCCATTTTCGGTAACAGCCCCGCCATAGGCCACTTCATTAATCTACTACTCTATGCCTGCTGTGGCCTGCTGGTTTTCAAATTGATGCGTCTGTTTTTTAAAGAGGCAAATATCTGGATTCCTGTGCTTATTGCTTTGGTATTTATGGCCCATCCGGTTCACACGGAGGCAGTGGCCAACATCAAGGGCCGGGACGATATTCTGCACTTTCTCTTTGCCATTGGCTCTGTTTACTACCTGATGAAATATGTCAATGGTGGTAATAAAAAGCAGTTAATCTGGTCCGGGCTCTGCTACTTTGCTGCGCTGCTTTGTAAGGAAATGGCAGTAACCTTTGTGGCCATAATCCCACTTACCTTATGGTTTTTCACCGACTGGAAATGGAAAAGAATACTCACCCAAACCGCTCTTTATACAGGCATATTGGGAACGTATATGCTTATCCGTTTATCCGTGCTGGATGGCCTCACTTTTGACGAGGACATGCGCATTGTCAACAATAGTCTGGCGGCTGCCGGCACAGAAGCAGAAAGACTGTCGACAAGCCTGATGATTATGGGCCTGTATGTCAAGCTGCTGTTTGTACCCCATCCCCTTTCCTGGGACTACTCATTCAATCAAATCTCGATTGTTGGATTAGCTTCCTGGCAAACACTCATCTCAATCGCACTCTTTGCCGGTCTGGGTATAGTAGCCATCAGAGGTTTTATTAAAAAAGACGCACTGGCCTGGGGTATTCTGTTCTTCCTGATCACCATGTCCATCGTATCAAACGTTTTCATTATGCTGGGAGCTACCATGGGCGAGCGTTTTCTCTTTACCCCTTCCCTGGGCTTCGCCATGGTGCTGGTTTTACTGGTGGCGAGGATTAACAAATCAGAACTCACCAGCCTCGTTCTTGCTAAGAAAAAACCATTCATTGTCCCCATAGTGATAGTGCTCCTGCTGTTCACAGTAAAAACGATGCAAAGAAATACGGTGTGGAAGGACAACCAGAGCCTCTATGAATCCGGAGTAATTTCAGCCCCGAATAGTACACGCACCTGGTCTGCCCTGGGCACAAGCTATCGCATTCAGGCCGAAACCAGCCAGTATGCTTCTGAAAAGCAGTCTCTTTTCAATGAGGCGCTCAGAAGTTATCAGAAGAGTGTGGCAATTCTGGACGATAATTTTGAGAGCTGGTATAACATGGGCGTGGTTTACAATCAGCTGGGCTCTCCGGAAAATGCACTGCTCACTTTTAGAAAAACGGTGAGCATCTCCCCCACCTATGCCAATGCCTGGAACAACATAGGGGTGCATTACTTTAACAAAAATGAATACGACTCTGCACAGGCTAATTTTCAAAGAGCGTACGACATCAACCCGAATGACGGCAATACAGTCGCCAATATGGGCCTGATTTATCACAACCGGGGTGACCTGCCCTCAGCCATCAGCTGGTACCTCAGGGGACTTCAGCTGGAACCCAACAACAGAAACACGGCCAAAAACCTGGCCCTGGCCTATCGGCAAAATGGTGAGCCGGCCAAAGCGGTTCCTTACGAAAATCTGGCAAGACGACCGCAATGAAGATAGAGACCATACGCTGGGTAGATGTAAAGATTGGGCGGATACTGTGCTTCCTGCTCACGGTTTGGCGTAAGTTGACCTTGATTTTCGGAAAGCCACCACAGCACAAGCCTGAGCGCATCCTCTTTATCAAATTCATAGAACAGGGTGCCACCGTGATTGCCTATAGTGCTATCAAAAGAGCCATAGATGAGGTAGGCCGAGAAAATGTGTTTTTCTGCGTGTTTGAGGCCAACCGTCCCATACTGGACCTGATCAATATCTTACCTGATGAGAATATCATTACCATAAAAGACGACAGCCTGGGGGCTTTTACCATAGGATCTCTCAAGGCATTGCTGCGCATCAGAAGGCTGAAAATTGATGCTACAGTGGATATGGAGTTTTTCTCCCGGGCCTCTGCCATTTTCGCCTATCTCTCCGGGGCAAAGCAGCGGGTGGGTCTGCACCGCTATACCAGTGAGTATTCCTATCGCGGCAAATTGATGACACATGAAGTGCAGCACAATGCCTACCTGCATACGGCCAGGGCTTATGCCTTACTGGTGGCCTGTCTCTTTAATGGCAAGCAGGAAACACCGGCCCCAAAAATTCAGAAAGAGCGGCTTCCCATTATTATTCCACAATTTGAGCCGGATGCTGAAAAAGAAAGAGCCTTCAGAGAAAAGCTTGCTTCAGAAGCAGATGAAACACTCCCTTCGAGAATCATATTGGTCAATACCAACAGCAGTGATATGCTGCCGCTGCGCAGATGGGAGCTGGACAAGTTCACCTCACTCACACAGAGATTGCTAACGGCAGAACCTAGTGCCCTGATCGTACTAACCGGCACGGCAGAGGAAGCTCCGAATGCCGAACAGATTCAAGGAGAGTTGAAATCCTCCAGGCTGATCTCTATGGCAGGCAAAACCAGCATGGAAGAGCTGCTTTATCTCTATGATATGGCCGACTTGCTGGTGACCAACGATAGTGGCCCTGCTCACTTTGCCAGTATGACGAAGACAGAAGTACTGGTGCTTTTCGGACCTGAAACGCCACAGCTCTATGGCCCTATCGGGGGTAGGATTCATATCATCTGGAAAGCCCTCTCCTGCTCGCCCTGCATCAATGCGATCAATCACCGGTTTTCACCCTGTACAGACAACCAGTGTATGAAGCAAATCAGTGTAGACGAGGTGTTTGAAAGGGCCCTGCAAATTCTCAGGTTAAAAAATCAGGTCACAGCCACTTCACCAAGCTGATGGAACAACAAAGCATTTTCATTAATTTCGAACCAGACGCTCATCAGCTTCACTGAATCTATGGCTTTATCCTCAGACTTTTACGCAACAAACAAGGCAAAGCTGATTCTTATTTGCATTCCGTTTCTGGTGTATTGCTGGACTTTCGGCTATGACTATACCGTGGATGACCTTGGTGTGATTGGCGAGCACAGCCATGTATTGGCAGGGGTAGATGGCCTGGGTGAGATTTTTACTACCAACTACCGCAATGGCATCAACAACTTTAATGACGGTCTGTACAGACCTTTGTCTCTGGCAGTTTTTGCCATTTTCGAAGAGATTGCTCCCGGCTCTCCGGTTCCGGGACATATCCTGAATGTATTGGTCTACTGCCTTTTGGTTCTGTCAATTTTCAGCCTCATCAAAGCCCTGCCGGTAGAGCAGTCGGAAAAACTGGCCTTTTGGTCAGCACTTTTCTTTGCCGTTATGCCTATTCACACTGAAGTGGTGGCCAATATCAAAAGCCTGGATGAGCTCCTGGGCATGACCTTCGGTATACTCAGCTGCCTCTATTTCATCAAATACCTGGAAAAGAAACAGGCAGTTCAACTGGGGATTTCAAGCCTTTTGTTACTCCTGGGGCTTTTTTCCAAAGAAAGCACGATCACCTATTTGGGTGTAATTCCGGTGCTGGTATTTATGTTTTACCCGAAAATCGCAAATAAAAAAGGGCTGATTGCCTATGCTCCCCTCCTAATCGTCACGGCAGTTTGGCTGTTGATCCGGCATAATGTGATGGCTTCCATGCAGGCATTGGATCCGGAGGTCTTTGGTCAGTTGAACAATCCACTTTCTCAACTCGACAGCTATGGCGATCAGCTGGCCTCTGCGCTCAATATTCAACTCATGGGACTGAAGAAGCTCTTCATCCCCTATCCGTTGCTCCACGATTACTCATTCGACTATCTGCCTGCCATCAGTATGGCAAGTGCTGGCGGCATCTTATTGCTCCTTCTCTTCAGTGCACTGATAGGCTTTACTATCCGCGGAGTTTACCAGAGAAAGCTCTGGGCCTTTGGTCTCGCTTTTTACGGTATCACTATCAGTCCTGTAGCGAATGTAATCTTTCTTAACAGTACCATTTTTGGCGAGAGGCTTATGTTTACGCCCTCCCTGGGGATTGTGTTTACGGTGGTGGGCCTGCTGATGCTTCAAAAGAAATTGCCGGTCAAATGGTACAAGCTCGCTTATATACCTCTGGCCATTTTTGCAGTCATGAGCTTTGTTCGTCAGCTAGACTGGAAAGACAATTACACACTCTTCAGCACTGATGTTTATCACCTCACCACCAGTGCCCGGGCCAATCACAATTATGCCACCGAAGTATATTTCAGGTACAAGACTGATCGGAGAAACGAACTGAAAGAGGAGGCAGCTTTCTATTTCACCAAGGCCACCGACATTTACCCTGACTATCTGGATGCCTGGAATAATAAAGGTACACTCCACCTTTTTGCCCAGGAGTTTGGCCAGGCGGAAGAGGCTTTCCTTAAAACCATTGGGATTCAACCCGGCTATAGCAAAGCTTACTTTAACCTGGCAGTGGCTTACCAGGAAACACAGCGTTATCAGCTTGCTGCCGACTACTATCAATTGGCCATAGACAAGGGACAGGTAACGGCTGACGCCTATTACGGCCAGGGTTATGCCCTGGGCTTTACCGGTAGAAAAGAAGAAGCCCGACTGGCCTTTGAAAACGCTCTGCAGTTGAACCCCAACCATGCCATCGCTTACTTACAGATAGGTAAAATCTATGGGGAAGCCGGCCAAACAGATACGGCCAAAAGCTACTTCCAGAGCTGCTTACAGCTTCAACCCTCAAACCTGGAGGCGAATTTTTATATGGGGATCACCTATCTAAATGAAAGCAACCCAACTGAAGGACTCAAATACCTTCAAAAAGCACAGAGCATTTCACCCGGGTATAACAATGTGGACCAGATCATAGCCAGTATCACTAATACCAATGATTAACGGACAAAGGATAATCGTAGTAATGCCTGCCTACAATGCGGCCGAGACGGTAGAGATGGTCTACCGGGAAATTGATTTTGATATAGTGGACGAAGTCGTGCTGGTGGATGATCATAGTGCAGATCATACTACTGCCAAGGCCAAAGAGCTCGGCATAAAGCACGTAATCAGGCACACCGAAAACCTCGGCTATGGAGGCAATCAAAAGACCTGCTATCGCGAGGCCTTAAAGCTTGAAGCAGATATCATCATCATGCTCCACCCCGACTATCAATATCCACCAAAGCTGATGCCAGCCATGGCGCATATGCTGGCTTCGGGTATGTTTGACGTGGTGCTGGGTTCGAGGATACTCGGCAAATACGCCCTCAGTGGCGGTATGCCTTACTACAAGTACTTTGCTAACAGAATTCTGACCCTTTTTCAAAACATACTCATCAGCCAGAAGCTTTCGGAATATCATACCGGCTACCGGGGCTATCGCAGCGAGGTTTTGAGCTCTATCAACTTTGAGGAAAACTCTGACAATTTTGTCTTTGACAACCAGGCCCTCTCTCAGATTGCCATGAAAGGTTTCCGCATTGGCGAGATGACCAGCCCCGCTCACTATGCACCGGAAAGCTCTTCTATCAGCTTCAGCAATAGTGTCACCTATGGCCTTGGCGTATTGAAGGTCTCACTCCAGCACAGGCTTCATAAATGGGGTCTGATCAAACTTAAGCGCTACCAATGAGCTGCGTGGCTTGTGGAAGTAGCAACATAACTTTGGCCTATAAAGCCAGGGATATTCATGAAAAGTCATTTACCCATTTCCGCTGCCAGTCCTGTAATACTGTACAGATTGAACACTTTGACTCAGCGCTACTCGCCTATGCCTATGACACCGGCTATTACGGAGGCACTGACACGAAATTCAAATGGCCTTTTTCCACCCTTTTTGATCTTGGTAAGAAGCTGGCTGCTAAGCATACAGCCACACTGATCAACGACTCAGAAACTGATATTCTGGACATTGGCTGTGGAAAGGGTGATTTTCTGGAAAAACTTCATGGTCTGGGACACAGCAGGCTTTGGGGAAATGATATCGAAAAGCCTCAACAGCTACCCGCCTATATCCACTGGCTGCCCGGGAGTTTTCCTGATATTCAGGAGGTGGGTCAGCAGTTCGACCTGATTACGCTCACCCATGTTTTCGAACATTTACAGGAGCCCGTTAAGGTGATATCAAAGCTGAATGATTTGCTTAAACCTAACGGACGGATTTTGCTCAGCCAGCCCAATATTGACAGCTTACAAGCCGAAAAGTATCAGAACTTCTGGCTTCATCTTGATCCTCCAAGGCATCTTCATTTAATCCCTCCGGCACAGCTTAAAAAGATGTTTGCTGAGGCAGGCTTCCAGCTGGAATCTGAAAAATATGACTCTCCACTCTACAACCCCTTTGGCTATTTGCAGAGCTGGCTCAACAAACGCATTACTCAACGCGATCTGCTTTATGAGTTCTTAAAAAAAGGTGGACGGATCAAAAATCTGAAGGGGTTCTTTCAGCTGATCTTCTCTTTTCTATTTGCCGGACTGAGCTTTCCTTTTTACTTCCTTCTGGACAGATCTGAAAGCAAAAAAGGCAAATCGGGCACCATGGAGCTGGTTTTCAGGAAGAAATAGACTTGTCCATGGCCTTCGGTCTATGGTCCGTAGCCAGCGATGGTGTCCTTTGTTTTACTACAAGTCAATTGCTTTTCCTGATCTCAATAACAGTTTTAAACTGAATAGAATGAAGGACACTGTCCGTTAAATGCCGGAACCAAACTAAGTCCACGGTCGGTTGACCAACAATTACTGATTGGCCAAACTGCGGTAATACTGCGCCTCTTCCTGCTGCCCCAGGTTCTGATAGCTAAGTGCTAAACCAGACAGGGCCTGCTTGTCATTCGGGCTTAGGTTAATCACCTGTAGAAAGTAATCAATTGAGCCCTGATAATCTCCTGAAATAGCCAGAGCCGTACCATAATTCTTAAGATAATCAAGGTTATCAGGAGAGAGAGCCACCGCTCTTTTGAGGTAGTGAAGACTACTTGTTATATCTCCCAGGGCCTGCCCGTAGATGGTCCCCAACTGAAAGTGTAAAATTCCGGAGCCGGGCATTTCCTGTAAAAAGTTGAGCCCGAAATTAAGCCTCTCCTGTGCCGGATGACGTTGATCGGAGACAATTACCTCTACATTTCTAACAGTATAAGAATCTCCTGGGTTTTGGTTAAAAACCTCTTTGTAAGCGTTAAGGGTTGCCATATTAACCCCATCCCGTTCCAGGTATGCCTGACCCAGCAGCCGGTAATTATTGAGCTCGGAGGGCAGCAGACGAATGCCTTTCTCCAGATACTCAATGGATTGATTGAGTAGTTCTGTTTTCTCCGGAGAGTTTGATAACGTAATAGCCCTTTCCATCAGCATCCCTCCTCCCGCCATCAGTCCTTTGATACTGTTGCCGGAGGTTTTTACATCCGTAGTAAAGAGCGTATAGTTGTCCTTCCAGGCAAAGCTGCGATTGATGGATAAGAGGGTGAAAGCGATCAGTGGAACCAGCGCTACTACCCAGCGTGCTTTTGCCGGCACTTTTCTCACAATCAACAAGCCCATCAGCAGAGCAAAGGCCAGCGAGGGTTCAAACATAAACCGTTCGTTCATGAAGATGCCTATGTTGAAAAACAGGTTGGATGAGATGGAAAAAGTAGCCGCATAAAAAATGATAAGGAAGGCATATGCCGAGCGTTTCTTAAAGCCCATAAAGGCTATCACCACCAGAAAAAGGTGAATGATCAGAGAAAGGATCACCCGGATATCAGCGAATTCTCTGATAGCTATATGAAAGGGATAATAATCGTAGGTAAGTGGATGGGGCACCACCAAAAGCTTGAGATAAAGCAACCAGGTATAAATAGTGGTACCCAGCTTCTGACTCCCGGTGCTGTTCATATAGGGGTCGTTGAGAAGCGTTGTGCTCTCTACACTTTCGAAGCCTTGCAGGGCCCATGATCTTAATGCAAACCAAAGTACGGCCGGCACTATCAGCGCAATTAAGACAGGAAGCGTTTCTTTGATGTGTTTCTCCTTGAAGAAATAATGGAGCAAGGGAATGATGGGTAAAAAGGTGATAGTATTTTCCTTAGCCAGCAGCCCTGCAAAGAAGAGTAAGCCCATCCATATCAGAGATAACCTGTCGCCTTTAAAAAACCGGAAAGACATCAGTGTTGACCCAGCCACGGCCATCAGTCCAAGAATCTGATCTCTGCCCTTAATATTGGCCACTACTTCTACGTGCAGGGGGTGTACCGCAAAAAAGAGCAGGCCCAGAAAAGCCACATTAAAAAACCAGTGTTTGGAGTCACGTAGCAAGGCTAGTGCGCGATAGAGCAGCAATAACAACAGGCCATATAATACCACATTGAGTAAGTGACTCAGAGTTGGATTGAAACCGTAGAGCGCATATTCAATACTATAGGTGATGGGTGCCAGGGGACGGTATCGCCCACCGGTAAGCAGGCTCTTTTGCTCTCCATAAAAGCCTACAAGCGACTCTTTGGTTAAATGATCCCAGATGCCGCCAAGGCCCTCTTTGGTAAAGGAATTGTCAGTGATATAAAGGGCATCGTCCAGGGCATAATCGAAGCTGAGCGTAGCACCATAAAGCAGGAAGGGTACTAGCAGCAGCACCACTTTCCTTATGAAATCTGCCCGCTTTTCTCCTGTCATTTTCGAGCCCATATATTGTACTTCAAAACGCAATAAATAGCATAAACGCCATCACGCCAGTTGATCTTCTTCCCCTCTTCATACGAACGACCATAATAGGAAATTCCGACTTCGTAGATGCGTACTCCCTTTATCCTGGAAAGCTTTGCCGTTAACTCCGGTTCTACTCCAAAGCCCCTTTCGCGCAACCTGATTCCCTCTAAATATTCCCTTCTGAATAGCTTATAGCAAACCTCCATGTCCGTAAGGTTGAGGTTGGTAAAGAGATTGGAAAGAAAGGTAAGAAAGCGATTGCCCATATAATGGTAAAAATAGAGGATGCGATGTGGCTGCCTGCCCACAAAACGCGAGCCATATACCACATCGGCAAAACCTTTATTAACAGGCTTCAGCAGTCTGACATACTCCTCGGGATCGTATTCCAGGTCGGCATCCTGAATCAGAATAAAATCACCCGTTGCTTCCTGAAATCCTCGGTTAAGGGCCGCACCCTTTCCCTGATTTTTAGATTGAGTAAAGCTTCTGATGGGCAAGTCAGGATGATCGGCAAGGTATGCTGCAATTCGCTCAGCTGTGTTATCTGTAGAGCAGTCATCGACAATGATGATCTCTTTATTCCAATTTTCACCTACATCGGCCCTGATCACGCTTTCAAGAACACTGATGATATATTGCTCTTCATTGTAGACCGGAATAACGACAGAGAGAAGTTGGTTTGACACAAAAAAATGTTATGGTTTGATCGTATTAATAAGAATGCCAAGATAAGGATTCTCTGCAACTATCAGACGGCCCGCAAAAGCATAATCTAAATATAAAAAAAGACCTCAGGGTACAGGAGGTTTTTCCTTTCCCGGATCAATAAATTTCTTCCAAAACTTCAGGTCAATTCATAAAAAAAGCTACCTCAGGTAGAGGCAGCTTTTCATATTTCTTAGCTCCAAATGACTATCGGCTTACAACCCCACCTTTAGCACTATCTACGGTAATGGTATACTTACCACGGCCACTGACAATCCAGCGAACCTTCACGATACTATTGCCGGGAATATTGTTGACCCGCAATTTAGCAGGTTCTGTTTTCTGCTCACGGGTTACGCCAAAGTCCTCATTGTCCACGATCATACCCGCCTGTACATTTACACCAGAGATACTGATATAATCAGGTCGTTCGATCTTATACTTCAGGTCCTGACTGGCATGAGTAGGCATCAGACGGTCGTTTTTGATTACAGCCGTGATCTCCTTCAGTCCTCCCCCTAAATCTTTCTCTTTTACCTCACCAATACTCAGGTGTGGCATATGATAGGCATGATAGAGTGTGAAGGCCATATTTCTATGCAGCTCTTCTTCCAACATAAAACCAGGGGTGGCTCTGCCAAAGTTCTTTTTAAAACCTCCAATTTCGATCTCGCCATAGGTAGGATGTGAAAAAGGCTTCCAGGGCTCAAAAGCATCACCCATCAGCAGTTCCTCATCTATTTGGTAAGACAGATCTCTGCCGCCTTCATTGTTCTTATAGTAAGCAAAGCGTGTAAAAATCTCATTGGAGAAGGTGTATACTCCTCTGCTACCATAAAACCAATCCAGCTCACCTCCAAATACCGAATAGAGGTCTTTGTACACTGTCAGGTAACGATAGCCCGGCATAATTTTCTCACCCTTGCGACCAATCGCATCGTATATCCTGATATCTGCGCGGTTGTAGGTAGAAAGATCTTCTTCGGCACCAGGCCCTCTCAGAATCATGCCACCAGAATTATGGTAGCTCTGACCACCTGCTATATTTGGATGAGCCAGCACAAAATCAGCTACATTTCTGTTTTCAGGCACACTGAAAGGATACTTATACGCACCTCTCTGAATATAGTCCGGCTGCCATTTCCAGCCCCAATCGCG
Source organism: Roseivirga sp. (assembly GCA_021404565.1). Taxonomy (GTDB): domain Bacteria; phylum Bacteroidota; class Bacteroidia; order Cytophagales; family Cyclobacteriaceae; genus Roseivirga. The sequence continues at coordinate 14,020 of JAAWWF010000048.1, forward strand.
GTTAGGATCATAGTAGCCATGGGGATCTTCATTTACTCTGCCATCACCATCGTTGTCAATTCCTTCCTGGCCCAGCATTTCATAACGCTGTACATCAGCAGGCACATTATCATCCACACCTACGGTAATCATCTTTCGAGGATCCTGTGGATCAATGATCAGATTACCTGTGGCACTCTTTCTTCTCATCTGAGTGATGGAACCATTACCATCGATATCATCCGGTAAATCCTCATCCACCAGGCCATCGCGGTCATCGTCCAGCCCCATCATACCTGCTCGTGGAGAGCTACCGGTGTTCGGGGCCTTCATATAGTTGTTACGGGCATCAGGATTGATAGAAGGCATAATGTAGAAAATGCGCTCGTCCAGCATCTTAGTAATAAAATCTATGCTGCCATAGCTTTCGGTAAGATACCAGGCCGTATAGATAGAGATCTCACCTCCCTGAATTTCATTGGAGTGAATGTTACCATCTATATAGAATCCAGGCTTACGATCAGCGTCTCCCTTTCCATAATTGGTGATCTGAAGCATGAACATGTCGCGCCCTTCATATGATTTACCAATTGATACCCGTCTCACCAGGTTAGGATGAGCATCTGCAATCTTTTTTGTGAGTGTATTCAGACCTTCAGCCGTATAATAGCGGTTAAAAGAAATCTGAACCTTCGGATTGTGCGGAGTACCCACCGCTCTGAATATCTCATCGGAACTTTGGGCCAACACCATAGCAGGCAGCATTAAACCTAATACCAGCGCAGCAGAAAATATGTTTTTGATCATCGTTTTCATCAGTCTGTTTATTTAAGGTTTACACTTAATTTATCAGTACCCGTATGGGCTGCTCCGGCCTCGATTTCAACACTTCCCTTGCCTTTGATCAGCCAGGTGAGCGTTTGAGCACTATCTCCGCCAATACGGGGAATCAGCTGTATAGGGCGACCGGAAACTATTTCCTGACCACTGCCCAATTGAAGAGAGACCTTGATTCTTCTTAACCAGCGCGAACGCTGCCCCATCACCGAATGTGTAGGCAAGGTGCCCTCATTGTACAAATCAACTGTGACACGGGTAAGCCCCTTGCCTACTGGTTCTGTTTTCAGGTTGATAAGCTTCAGGCTCGACTGCATGGCAGCGAGATCCACGATGAACTCGGTATGCTTATCGGCCAGATCACCCAATACAGAAAGTGGTGGGTTGAGCATTTTGAATGGAGCAATCCCCCCTACTTCAACCTCCTGATCGGGAAAATCAGGATGATCCATGGTTTTCCAGTCTACAAAGTAGTCCGATTGATTCTCCTGAGCCGCCCAGCGCAGAAAGTTGACTTCTGTATTTTTATCCTTATTAGGTTTCATGGTAGAATCACCTTTTACCGTTGGTGTCCACCAGCCAGGAGTACCGAAACTGAGCTTGCCAAAGTGGAAATACGCCCACTGGAAGAAATCTCCACCCTGAGCTCCGGAACGAGGAGCATTCTTTAAACCTACTTTTTTATTATAGGCATCGGATACCAGTTTGTTGAGGCTATCGTCACCTCTGAGAACACTGGTCACCACACGTTTGGAAGCACCTGCTCTGTTGTATTTCCAGGGACTGGCCAGGTTATTACCGGGGCCAAAAGTGAATATGCTATAGACATTCCATTTGGTATAGAGAATATCGAGCATGGCTCTGTGTTCCATCTCTGATACGGGATGTTCTCCCGATCCGGGTGTAAAGTATGGAAATGAGAAGGTCAGGTTTTTGTTGAAGTGAACACCACCTTCACCATCTTCGTTAAAGGCTCCGTCCTGATCATTGTCACGACCTTCGGTAAAAAGCTTGTAGCTACCTTTCTCCCCCTTGGAGCGATTGGCTTTGATCATCACCCGATCGTCAGCCGGATGCATCATCCAGTCACCCGTTGGGTCTTTTACCCGCATCATGGTAATGATACCATTGCCATCAAGGTCTTCAAAAGGATCTTCACCCATTCGACCATCACGATCATCATCAGTGGCTTTGGCATTGCCACTGCGCTCATATTTTAAAGAAGCAAAGTATTGCTCTGTTGCATCAGGGCTCATGTTTGGAAACACATAAAATGTAGTCGATTCCAGTGCATTGGCATGATCTGACACCATTTTTTCAGCAAAACGGGTGGCCATTTCCACACCCAGCAGGTGCTTTCCTTCTACCCCACCTACAATCACCATGGCAGGTTTGTTATCTACATCGCCTGTTCCCAGGGTTAACATCCATACATCCTTGCCGCCTGCAGTTTTGGTAATGGACTGAAGGTTGACATTGGCAGAGCTATTCGCCAGTGTTCTGAGTCTTTGTGCGAGTTGGCTCGCATTGTTGTAATCCTGTGCTATGGACTGGGTCACCATTCCTAAAAATGCCAGGCACAGACACAACCATCTCGTATATTGTCTTTTCATATATTTGGTTTTTGGCCAGTTTTTCTATCGTTCGATGATAACAAAAACTAATCAGTTCACACTGATCTGATTGTTACGATGGTAACCGCCTTTTTGTGAATGGTGAAAGAGGCGGTTATGTGGTGAGTTAGAATAGCCATTGCGCTTTACTATATTTGAGGGTCGTTATCCCCAGTTAAACCGTAAACTACCTGGATATTAATACTTACCTCTCTTACCTCTTTACTTTCTCTCGAAAATCGCCCTGAAAGAATACACCGGTAAAATTGAAAGAGAGGTTATTGGCTTGTTTAAGAGAATAATTCAAGTTGTGGCTGCTCGAAACAAAAACAATAGAAAGCCTTTGAACGCCATTAGCTTTACAAAAAAATTGACCTTCTATGCCCGATTATAAATTTCATGATAACCACCTTGGCCTGAGTGACGAAGGCATTCACCTGCTAAGAAATGGCTACAATTACAAAACGCTGGACTTTAAAGAAATTGGTCGTGTTGAAATCAAAAAAGGCAACGCCCTTAAAAACAGACTGGTGTTACTGATTATAGGCCTGGGAATGATAGGCTTCAGCATTTTCTTTGTCGTCCGGCTTATCAGTCTGTTTAACTCAGACGCATATTTCAGAATATCAATTCAGGAAATTCTCATTCCCCTCTTCCCCTTTTTGCTGGGAAGCTACTGCCTGTATGCCATTGCTAAAAAGGAAACAATACTAAAAATCAATGGCCCAAAGACGCAAAAATTCTCTCTCAGCAGCTTTGAAAAGAATGGCGAACTCGAATCCCTAAAAGCATACCTCAAGACCAAAACCACCGTACATACTTCGTAAAAACAGCGTGACTCAGATAGGTTCTGATTTGCAGAAGTCAGTCGATTCACTGTAAATCAACCACTTACCTCTGACTAACACATGTCAGCCTTCCCCGGATACGCTTATCAGTCCCCGGGGCCGTTCGCTCAGAAATCCCAACTCAGAGACCATATTGAGCGATTAACAGGATGTAACTCATAAATATTAAGGTCATGTCTACATTTACTTCATCCGGTGCTTTCGCAACATTAACAGCTAACAATTCTCAACTGTACAGCAGAAACAACAGCGCTTTTGCCATCCACCAAAGAAACAACTTTATCAAAACCACGAGTCCGAAGGTTCAGATTCAGAAGCTCTCAAAAATGCAAAAAGAGCGCATTAAGAAAAAGATCAGGCTTTATACTTCCAGCGAGAAACGCGGAGTGTTGATCACCAGTGCGCTTACCTTAACGATTACTGCCGGACTGGTCCTCCTGGCAAGTCAGGCACTCACACTACTTTAGTTGAAACCCAGGAAGCCGGGTTGTGGTGACCCGGTTAGTCTTTTTTAACGATCAAAAGCTTAGGTCTATAAGTATTTACTCACAATAATCACATTAAAGTTGTCATTACTCACTGCCACAGGTTTTAAAATATCGAAGAGAAGCAATATGCGACTCAATAAAAAAGCCGGTGGTGCCTTTGACATTCAGAACAACAACAGTTTCATCAAAGCCAGGGGATCAAAAATCACGGCACAGCCCTTTCATCAGGAACAAAAGGAATTGATTTCAAAAAAAATCAAAGGTTATACCGCTTCCAAGCAGCGTAGGTTGGTTGCTACCGCAGTTATAACGCTCACCGTATCAGGCGGTCTCGTATTACTGGCCAGCCAGCTAATCAAATTACTATGATCAAAGCCGGATCTCTCTGGCCCTCTCCCTCTGTATACCCGGCTGGATGCGACACCGGTTCGGTAAAAAGAGAAGCTTGGGGCTGATCGCAAATTCAGCCCCAAGGATCATTACTACAGGTGCTTCTCTTATTTTCTTGATATTTTGAGTTCTATTCTATACGAATTCCCTCACGGTCTTCAATGGAGGCCATAATACCCCAGCCTCCGAAATTCTCCGACACAGCAATCCACAGTTCGTTCTTTCCCTTTTTTAGGTATAAGTACACATCATCGAAAAACCCTATGGTGCCCAAATGCCTATAATCCTGAGATCCATAGTTATTCTGCCCCCCGGCCACAATCTGGTCATTGAGATAAATTACTCCCCTGTCGCTTAAACCATAGCTCAGCTTCTTTACCTGTTTGCGATCCGACTGGATCACAACCTTAGCAAAAACCGTATTGATTTGCGGTGTCTTGCTTGCCAGCCGCGACAGGTTCGCATAACCTTTTTCTTCAACCCCCAGTAATCCCCAGGTCAGAGAATTCTTTTGTTTCGCAGTAAGCTCATATACATTTTGAAGAGAACTTTCTGCAAAGGGACTTGAAACAGACCAGTTTTCAATCACTCCTTGTGACAAGACCGGAGCTGGTTTAATTTTCCCCTTTAAAACCGGACTGGTCTGTTTCGTTACCTTCAGATTGGCAAGGTGAAAAGCGGAAACCCCTCCCGACTGGAAACCCAGACCACCTGACTTAGGCTCTCGTTTCAGTTCTGGAATTACGAGCATGGGCTTATCCATATCATTGATATAAACCTCTGCCCGTTTCTCTGCCACAATCAGTTTTATATGATTCCAGGCATTCACCTTATAGCGATATGGGGTGCTAAACCTTTCGCCATAATAGAGCTGCCAGGCCCCATTGCCATTAAACACGGGGGTATACTGGTTGGCATCGGGATTTCCCGACTGATGAGGCCTGATATAAAATTCTTCGAAATTCTGGTTGTCCTGAATACGGAAGTGAATTCCCGGAAAACCACGTCTTTCGGTAACAAAGACATCATACTCTATGATTCCGGTGTAAAATTCAAAGTCCTTAAGTCGGGCCCGCCCCTGATGCAGGTAGAGGCTCCGCTTGCCCTCATAATTCTCCACAACATGACCCGCAGCATTAATTTCCCATTTGTCAGTACCAAAAGGAAACTCCTGGGCTTGAGACAGAGAACAAAGAGAGAAAAAAACAGTGGCCAGTAATAATCGTAATTTCATGGTATAAACAGGTTATATGACTCTAAGTACGCGATTTTGCTATAGAGGCCGGAAAACAGGTTGTTCAATACCATTCAAGGTTGTGCAACCTCGTTCTTACAAATGAAGTATTTAAATTTACGCGCTATTCACATCATCTATGAATGAACTTTGCTTACAGGAATGTCTCCTACTAATTGAAGCCAAACTAGGCTGGGGCTCCAGTAAAGACTGGTTGAATCAGGATTTTCAGTTGCTTAGCGACCGGATTTTCGAAGAAACACGTGTACGACTTAGTATTACTACACTGAAGCGTGTCTGGGGCAAAGTCAGCTATAACAGTGCCCCCAGCATTTCTACCCTGAACACACTTGCCCTTTTTCTGGGCCATGAGAACTGGAGCATGTTCAAGCAAAAGCATAAGCCCGTTGAGAAGGCAGTTCCTGTTAAAAAGAATGTCCGCTTTAGTCGGCCTGTGGCAGCTTTGCTACTTACTTTATTGGTAATCAGCACGGTAGTTTTGCTGGCATCCGGTACTAAAGAAGCCGCGAGTCACTTTTCCGCTGATGAATTAGACCAGGTTCAATTCAGCAGTCAGCCTATAGCGCTCGGACTACCTAACTCAGTGGTCTTTAACTATGACTTTTCCGGGATTGAGCCGGACTCATGCTTTATCCAACAATCATGGAATGATCAACTGACTTTTGAGGTCAATAAAAACGGCACTGAGGCTTCGGGCATCTATTACTACCCCGGCTACTTCAGAGCCAAGCTCATTGCCAACAATCAGGTTCTCAAAGAACATGACGTACACATCCGAACCAACGGCTGGATGGCTACTCTGGGAGGTGGAGACATTCCCCGCTACCTCTATAAAGAAGATATTCAGCAGTCGGGCAGTCTGAGACTCAATGATGCCTTATTTAGTGAGGTACATGCTATAGAAGCGGAAGAGGCTGCTATACTGAGTTATCATTTCTATGACGACTTCGGTACGGTTTCGGGTGATGACTTTGAGTTTGAGACTCGGGTGAGGAACAGCTATAAAAAGAGTAATGGCATCTGCCAGCATACCCGCGTTCTTATTCATGGTAAGGATGGTGTTCTGATCATTCCTCTGGCCATTCCCGGTTGTATCAGCGACTTACATGTTTTTATGATGGGTATGAGCATAGATGGTAAATCCAACGATCTGTCAGCCTTCGGGACAGATATTCAGAACTGGCAGGACCTCAAGTGTATTTCCAAAGACGGTCAGATTCAGATTTTCCTCAATGGCGAGATGATTCGGGAATTCAGTGCCCCCACCAGCATTGGAGATGTGGTAGGCTTTAAATACCGGTTTATGGGTGCAGGTGAGGTGGATTATTTAAAACTCACAGGAAGTGAAGGCGTTGCCCTTGAACAAGACTTTTTGGCCCCTAAGGCTGAGTAAACCTGGGTAATAAAAAAAGGTGATACTTACAGTTTAAGTATCACCTTCTCCTCAAAACCAGATAAGTGGTCTTATACTCAACAACTACTGAGATTCCGCACCCATGTAAATTGCATTAAAAATAAGCTTATAAGTACCCCGAGGTTGACCTCTGAACTGTGGACGGAAACCAAAGAGTACGATATTTCCATCTACATAGGGTAAATGCATCATTGCACTTCTGTTTTTCAGGTAACGGTTCTCTCCCATTGCCCAGCCACTCATCAGCAGGTCTTTAGAAGCATAACTGGTTACTTCAATCGCTTCAGCTTCAGGTGCATCGGCAATCTTTTCCGCACCACCTTCACCTGATTTGCGTTGTGTGATTTTCTGGAAGGCCCTGCTGCGGTTGAAGGAAGCAGCCACTTCTCCCTCCATACCCAATGCCAGTCGGTTGTCAGTATCAACATTCATGCGAATGAGCGAACCTGGAATAAAGAATTGGCTGGAAGAAAGGTTGGAAATCACATTCCGCACCGGCAAACCAAACTGCTCAATCGCCATATCACTGGCAGCATCAAAGAAGATCAGAGTTCCTCCGTTTTGGGCATAGTTTTCTATAGCCGAAACCCCGGCTAAACCGATACCCCCGGTAAATTTCTCTGGCATGCTATTTTCTCTGTGCCCATGAATGATACCATTAGGTCTTTGAGATGGAAAAATAATGGCACTATACTGAGATAGGTCTCCTTCCCGGATATCGATATTGTGAAGCGTATCCAGATCAAATTCAAACTGCTCCAGCACCCAGCGTGTCCAACCCTCATCCATGTTGGCCTGCCACGACTTGTAAAGCCCTACTTTAATAGGCTTCAGCTGTCTGGACTTTTCTTCGGAGTATGTTTTTAGCTCGCTAAAATCAATCCCCAGCTCATTGCTCATTTCTTCAAGTTCACTCTTCAAGCCCTCCCTGGCTTCTACAATGAACGAGCCGGCTGCATGACCATCATGATCAGCCAGAAGCTGACTAACAGTATGGTCCTGCATTTGTAGTCGATTCACTACCAGGGCACTCAGGTTGTCTTTGTTCGAGAATACAAAATCGCCATCAGCATTGCCACTCACATTTCCTGCGGTCGGCTTTAATTTTTCAGTGATGCGTTCTCCGGGATTTCTGAATTCAGTATCAATCCTATCCACTGTCACTCCCATTTGCATGGGCAGGGTCCAGCCTGCAAGGTCATATGGAGGCTGTGGTGGTCCGCCCGGATACAAAAACTGATCAGGGTAATCCTGCTTCTCCATTAAATCTGTCAGGTAAGGTCTGTAGGCTTGTCGGCCCATGAAAATTATCGATCCTGCTTTGTAGCTCTTGCCTCCTGCGGTAAAATCGCTCAGGGCCCTATGTGCTTCCACACCACCCTGCATTAGAATGTTTGTAAGGTTCATCGCCTCACTCGGATTCCATTGCTCTGTGGGAATTACATAAGCGAATGCCCCTTCCTCACTATTGATGGCGTCTTTCCCCATATCATAGATATTGTAGAGGAATTCGTCCTTTTTGTCTGCTGCCAGATCCAGTACTCCCATTGAGGCTTCCAGCATATAATCAACCGCATCTCTGAAATGAGACTCTCCGCCTTCCCAGGGATAAGGGTAGAAAATTTCAGTGCCGTTAGAAGGCTTACCGCCTACATTCTTAGGCTTACGCTTTGGGTCGTAGTAGCGAGGGGTTGGGGTTGCGTGAGCTACCTCGGTCAATATACCTATCTGGTTATGATAATAAGGCGTAGTACGCATTCCTCCATTCCAAAACATGCTAAATGCAGTACCTGAAATCACTCCCGGCATCTTTTTCATGGCAAAGCGATTGGCCATGGCCGTGCCCACCAGGTTTACTCCGGTGGTAACTCCAGGGTGAATATTGGGGTTAACCGGACTCCTGAACGGAGGTAAGAAAATTCTGGCCCAGGCTGGCGAGGTTTGATGATGGTTATGTACAATCTGTGGATACCACTCATTGTAGAGAATATTCGTAACTGCCCTGGTTTCAGGCATATTGTTCATAAACCAGTCACGGTTATTATCATGTCCTACATACTTCTGGTACAGAATGGGTGGGTTGGTGGTCTCATACGGACTTCCCAGGTTTTTCTTGTACCAGTCCACCACAATGTCCACACCATCAGGGTTAATTACAGGTACTACCAGGGTAATGACATTGTCCCTGATTTTCTTCATTTCTTTCGACTCTTCAGAGGCAATTCTCCACATCAGTTCTGATGTCATTTGAGCATGTGCCCGTTCTGTAGCGTGCATTCCTCCGTCAAACCATACAATGGCTTTTCCTTCATCTGCCAGTTTTCTCGCCTCTTGCGGGCTTATTCTGGCTCTCGAAAGCTTTTCACTAATCTCCCTCCACTTGTCAAGAGACTTCATGTTCTTTTTGCTGGAAATAAATACCAGCTTCATAGGCCTGCCCATAACAGACTTTCCTATATCGATCATCTGTACTCTGTCAGTAGAGGCTGCCAGTTTTTCATAATATGCCAGCATCTGGTCATAGTCGGCCAGCTTATAATCCGCACCTACTTCGAAGCCAAAAGTATCGGAGGGTTTGGGTATTTGTGCGTTAAGCTGGAAGCTGGCAAACAGGAATAGGCACAGCAGCAATCTGAGTGAGTTTCTCATGACAGAAATTTAAGGTTTGGCCTGAATATAAGGATAAAGGCGAAAGTTTGGGAGGTGTTTTAGATGAGCAGAAGAATAGTGACATCAGCGCGCACAACCTGTATGAATTAAGCCTTGCCTTTGTCACCTGAAGAATGGTACAATTCCAAAATTGAAGGTCTTATAATTTACCATCGGTTATCTGCCTTGAGCAGAATGTTCTATTTTAAGAGCATGAAAAATTCAAGTCTCCGGTTCGGTTCTTGGGCCTCAGTGCTTATGGCTTTTTGTCTTTTTATTCAGACAGTCTCAACTCAGGCCCAAAACATTCCTACCCCGGAAAGTCACCTCGGTTTTGAGATAGGAGCCGATTTTCACCTTGCTACTTATGATCAGTCCCTCGCCTACTTTCAGAAACTGGCACAGGCAAGCGATCAGATAAGGCTTTTTCAGGCGGGAGAAACTTCTGAAGGACGCCCATGGTTCTTTTCTGTCATCTCGACCAAAAGCAACCTGGATAAGCTGGATCATTACAAGGAAATTGCTCAGAAGCTGGCACATCCGGATGGTTTGACAGATGATGAGGCCAAAGCCCTGGCGCGAGAGGGCAAACCCTTTGTACACATTGATGGTGGACTGCATGCCACTGAGGTAGCCGGTGCACAACATACCATCTCGCTGGCCTACGAGCTCTTAAATAGCACGGATCCTAAAATCAAAGATATACTGGAGAATACCATCGTCATGCTATGGCCTTCGCTCAACCCTGACGGTCAAAACATGGTAGCCAACTGGTATCATTCCAATGTGGGCACTCCCTACGAAATAGCCCCGCTACCCAAACTCTATCAGAAGTACATCGGTCATGACAACAATAGGGATGCCTACATGCTCAACATGATTGAATCAAGGGTAGTGGCCCGTACATGGCGCGAGTGGGAACCCAACATTATCCATGTTCACCATCAGTCCTCCCCTTTTCCTACCAGAATCTGGCTTCCTCCTTTTGCAGAACCCATTGCCACACAGACTCCTCCCATCGTAGCTCGGGAGGTCAATATGATCGGTATGGCCATCGCTCAGGCCCTGGAAACCAACGGGCAGGAAGGTGCTGTGCACATGGGCACCGGCTTCGATGCCTGGTATCCCGGTTATGTAGACTATATGCCCGTACTTCAGAACATTCCGGCTTTCTGGACCGAAACTGCATTGTACCGTTATGCCACTCCCCATTTCTATACCATCCGCGATTTCCCGAGGGACAGAGCTGGTCTGAGGATTGAATCATTGTACTCAAGCCCATGGAAAGGTGGCTGGTGGCGACTCAAAGATGCTATGGATTACATGCAGACAGCTTCCATCGCAGTGCTGGAATACGCTGCCAAGTACAAAGAAACAGTGCTCTATAACCGCTACCAATCCGGCCGTAATACCATACAGAAGTATGAGCAGGAGCCTCCCTTTGCCTACTTTATTCCACAAGACCAACGTGACCCTGTCAGGCCTGTAGAGCTTTTGAAACGACTGGCTTTTAACGGCATTGAAGTACAACAGTTGGACCAGACCGTCACCTTCAACAACATTGAGTATCCCCAGGGCACCTGGGTGATCCCCATGAATCAGGAGTTCGGGGAGCTGGCCCGGCAACTGCTCGATGTACAGGAATACCCCGATTTGCGGGAATATCCGCAAGGACCACCAGAACAACCCTATGATGCTGCCGGGTGGACTTTACCACTGATTTTCGAAGTGGAAGTGATACCGGCCATGTCTCCTCTTACTACTGAAGTAAGGAATGCCATGAAAATAGTAGAAGGAACCGCTGTAGACTGGAGCTCTACCCCAGACGCCTCTACAGCAGACATCGCTCCCGGTCCCGGCTTCGATACGCAAGCCAATGCTGCCGGCATCATACCCCCAACCGGTAAACTATCTGGCAAAGGCAATACTGCCCTGGTAGACCCCAAAGAAAACAACAGTTTCAGATTGATCAATCAGGCTTTAAAAGCAAATGGCAAAGTGAGCTATACTTCAGGTAAGTATGCCGTAGAAGGCATTACACGTCCAACCCTGGACCGATGGGCCAAAGAACTCGCGCTGAATGTAGAGATGGTTAATGGAGTAAAAGGCACCAGGTTACGACCCAGAATTGGACTCTATCGTCCGCATACTGCGAGTATGGATGAGGGCTGGACGCGTTGGCTTTTTGAGCAGTTTGGTTTTGAGTTCACCAACATTGGCAATGCCGATTTTCAAATGGGCAATCTCAACAAACGCTTTGATGTAATTCTGCTCGCATCTGAATGGAGTTATGTGTTTGAGCAGGGTTTTCAGGAAGGCTCCGTACCACCACGCTATGCAGGTGGGCTGGAAGAATCGGGCCTCAGAGGCATGAATAATTTTGTCGAGGCCGGTGGCACGCTGGTTTGTCTGAACAAAAGCAGTCAATATGCTATTAGAGCACTGAACCTGCCCGTTGCGGATGTGACTGCGGGAGTTGGGAGAAAAGAGTTTTTTGCGGGTAGCTCCATCCTCGAAGTGGAGACAGATACCTCCCATCCCATTATGGCAGGTATGCCCGTCAAGGCCAATATCTTCGTCTCTGGGAGCCCCGTATTCACAACCCTGGAAGGTTTTGAAGGACAGGCCCTGGCCAGCTACCAAAGCACCGGTTCTCCACTGCGCTCCGGTTATTTATTGGGCGAAAAGTATATTCAGGGCTATGCGGCTTCACTAGATGTCAAACACGGTAAGGGACATGTTATACTCCATGGTTTCAGCCCTCAGTGGAGAGGACAGACCATGGCTACCTACAGGGTGCTTTTCAACTCGATTCTGTATGGAGGAAACCTGGCCAGTCGGCAAAACTTCAACACCAATTTCTGGACGGCACCGGACTCCAAATAGAAGAGTTCATCGAATAGCCTGGGACAGGGCTGTGTCAGCCAATCAGCACATAGCACTTCACTTAAATTATGATAGCACTTTAGCTTAAAAGGGCTGTTCTGGTAATCTATGGCCAATCGACTGGCCGTAGATTTGGATAAAACTCAAAAACAACAATGAAACGTTTTATCACACTGGTGTTACTATGCACCATCATTTTACAAGGCATCGGACAAGGTCATGATGCACTGAAAAGTTCACTCGAAAAATTCATCCCCAAGCAGCTCAACAAACACAAGGTCACCGGTATCAATGTGGCTGTTATGATTGATAATGAGCTGGTACTCTCCAGCGGCTATGGTTATGCCGATAAGGAGAATGGTATTTCGGTTGATGAAGACACTCCATTTGCCATTGGTTCGGTCTCGAAAATCGTTACCGCCACGGCCGTGCTTAAGCTTTACCATGAAGGCAAAATCGACATAGACAAACCCTATACAGATTATGTGCCCGAATTCTCAATGAAGAGACACTTTGAGGGAGATCAACCCTTTACAGTGCGCCACCTACTGGCCCATTATGCCGGTTTGCCCAGGCTCAATGCGAAAGGCTTTCTGCTCAAAGAAGAAAAGCCACAATCCAGGATTCTGGATATATCGAAAGAGGGCTATCTTATTTCTGCTCCCGGTATTGTCAATCAATATTCAGATTGGGGTACAGATTTACTCGGTTTTCTGGTAGAAAAGGTATCTGGACAGACCATACAGGGCTATGTAAAAAAGGAACTATTCGCGCCATTGGGCATGACTCAAAGTGGATATGGCAAGCTGACAACTAAATCATATGTCAGAGGCATAGCCACCCCTACATACGAATACAGTTTTGCCGGGTCAGACGGTGTTCAGTCCACAGCCAAAGATCTGGTCCGACTTGGTCAGATGTACTTAAACCAGGGTATTAACAAAGGCATTCAGTTCTTATCATCCTCCATTGCCAAAGAGGCATTTACACCACAGTTTTTAGACGCACCTCTCAACTTCGGCAAAAATGATGGCTTGATGTGGGATATCCGCCAGTTCAGCCGGTATACCCGCATATCCAAGGGAGGCATTCACGAGCCCTTTTATACCATGCTCTATGTAATTCCTGAATACAATATGACCATGGCAGTCTGCAGCAATTCCAATTCAAATTCAGCCATTCACAGGGCCATTTATTCCAAAGTAATCGACTACCTGAAAAAAGTCAAAGAAGGTAGCCCCATAGGCCTCTCCGTACCTGACCTGAAACCCGTGGAATTGACAGATGCCCAGCTTTCGAAGCTGGAGGGGCTATACAGCACCAATGAAGGCATGGTGAATATGGTAAAGAGTGGAGACAAGCTAAAAGTGACTTTTGCAGCCAACGGAAAAACGCTTGTGGCAAAGCCTTACTCCAACAATACCCTGAGGCTCAAATTCAAACTCCTTGGCCTTATTCCCATTCACGTCATGGACATCTTTATCGAACCAGTAAACGGAGAAATGGTGGTAGGCGAGCAATACTCAAATGGTCGCAGGTCTCTGGGAGGAGTAAAAATGGAGAAGAAAAGAATACCAGAGAACTGGAAACTGGCAGTAGGCACCTACAAGGTGAGCCGTGCACCTCAAGACGAATATCAAAGCATTGAGGAGATTGAACTGAAGCTGAACAAATATGGTGTCCTGCAGATTTCAGGGCAGGTATTGTATCCACGTGAGTTCCCGATCCAGCTGCCTATCAACCCTATTTCAGGTTCAGAGGCTATTATTCCGGGTTATTCCTTCGATTTCTTTGCAGGTGAGACGGTAGAGCTTCTTGAAAAAAACGGGCAAAGAACAATCAAAATGTCTGGTTATGAATTCAGGAAAGTAGATTAGGTTTATCAGTTCTCCTCACAAGGCGTTGCAGGTGTATATCAATCGTATTCCTTGTCATAGTGCGGCAAAACTGTGGTGACAATCCTCGCTCAGCGTTACCCTAAAAGAACTCTGAGCGAGCTTTCTTTATGACAGAAAGGTATTTCAATCACCCTCTGTTAAAATTTCTCATCTTCAAAAGCAACCCTCCCTCTCCCCTGGCAGTCGTTTGATTATAAAAGAATTTTATGATCAAGGTAGCCCAGTCGTACAAAAGCTTTCAGCTTTTTAAAAAACAAGATTCAGTAAAGGCTGAGGAAAATGCAGTTTCTCCTTTATTCTTTCAGGCAAAGTTTAAATACAGCCTCTGTGTTATCATAACAACGCTCAATTACACCCTGACCTATGATCTGTTTCGCTTTGATGCGGCACACATTTACTTCTTTCTGAATGATCTTCTACTCACCATTGTGATCATTCATTTCATGATTTTCTGTATCAAAACACTTGAGAGATTTCTACCCTGGGATGATAACCCCAATAAAAGACTCATCGTACAGCTAGCCACTATTACCCCGATAGTTACGCTTTTCACACTTATGGTCAACGAGCTATCCGAGGCAATTCTCTATACCGGCCGACTAGACGCAGTGTTCTATTCATTCGATATGCTGGTAGCCTTTGTTTTGATTCTGATGGTCCAGTTCATCTACATAGCCCTGCATTTTATCCAACACAGGGCAGAACAGGTAGCTCCCGCCACACCCTCTCCAAGTCAAATCAAAGTGACTCAGGGCACAACTATTAAACTGGTTAAGGAAAAGGAGATTTTGGCAGCATTCGTTTCCTCCAACATCACCTACATCCTTGACAAGAACTGCAAGCAATTTCTGTGTAACGAACCCCTCAAAGAGCTGGAAGAGAAACTCTCAACCAGGTTTTTCAGAGCCAACCGGCAGTTTATAATCTCCAGAGAATATGTACTCGGCTACAAGAGCCTGGAGTTTGGCAAAGTAGAAGTTCAACTGGTATGTGACAATCGGCTTACTCCTGACCATATTATCATCAGCAGAAAGAAGGCTGCGATGTTCAGAAAGTGGGTTAAGAGCTAAGAAGGTCGGCCATATTCAACCCATTTCTCCAAAAAACTACGATATTCATATCCTTTACCAAAAGATATGATTCCAAACCAGGCAAGCTATACCGAGCTATTCAAAAGCACGCTTCAACACTACGCACCTGTCTCTCAGGCGTCATTGGAAAAACTACTCGCCATTGCCCGTTTTCGGAGCATCCCTAAAGACCAGTTCCTGCTGCATGCAGGCGAGGTAGCTTCAAGAATGTATTTCGTATGTGAGGGGATTCTCGTATCGCAGTATTTGAGAAGCGATGGCAGCGCCCATATCAAAAACTTCTTTATCAAAGGCAACTTTGCAGCATCCACGGTCTCCTGCTTGCAGCAATCCCCGTCAGATTTCAGTATTCAATGTGTGGAGGAGTCGGTGATACTCGATATGAGCTATCATGACTATAAGGAGCTCATCTTTCGGTACGATGACCTGAAACTTCTCTACATCAACCATCTTGAGCAAAGCTGGATCATTAAAAATGAAAAAAGGCAGATTGCCTTTGCCACGCAAACTGCCAGTGAGCGCTACCGTACCTTTCTTAACCAGAACCCCGATCTGGAAACAAGAGTCCCTCAACATCAGATCGCCTCTTATCTGGGCATTACTCCTACCCAGCTCAGCAGGATCAGAAAAGAACTTTAAAAAAATTCCCCGCCATCAACATATGTAAATGCGGAGTGCCCTCCCCCGCTCTACTTTTGGGCTATGAATCAGATATCAGTGATTTTCCTGGCCTTTTTAGGTGGTGTATTTTTAGCCATACAGGGCGGCTACAATGCCCAACTGGGAGTACTGCTAAAGAACCCTTTAATGGCCAGCCTGGTGGCCTTCTTTTGCAGCTCGGTATATGCTGCCATACTGTTGGCAGCAAGTTTTCAGCCACTCCCTGCTATGCAACAAGTAAAAGCTGTTCCCACCCACCTCTGGTTTACCGGAGCATTATTTAGTGTGGTAGGAGTCAGTCTCTACTACTATACCATACCCAAGCTGGGCATTTCCTCCATGATATCACTAGGGCTCTTTGGTCAGCTCCTCTTTTCAGTAGTGGCAGGTCATTTCGGGTGGTTTGGTTTAGCCGCTGAACCCGTAGACCTGAAACGCTTGTTAGGAATAGCGGCCATGGTAGCAGGAATTCTATTAATCAAGAGTAAATAAGAAATCATGAACCCCATACGATCAAACATCAACAATCTCATTTCCCTATGGCAGAGTGCCGACAAAAGTCAGAGTAGCCACCATAAAGGGGAAGCCTTTTCTGTTCAGACCGCTATCAATTCAGAATGGCCCAATAAGCTTTGGTTCACCGGAAGTATTGATGAGCAAATCATCCATTCAGCCAAAGACTTTATCCAATCAAGTCTGGTACAGCTTTCGGTTCCCCATTGGCATACTGAAGACAATGATACCCGGCAATTATTCGCTACAGCAGGCTTTGAAGTAGCATTTGAGCAAACCGGCATGTCACTGGCCCTGAACGGTAGTTATAAAACCGACTCCGCACTGAATATAAGCAAGGTAAGCGATCAGGCCTCCGCCAGACTATGGTCCTCCCTCTTTGAACAAGCCTTCGGGTATCACCTCGATAGCCATTTGTTGTTGCCACAGCAGCAAACCGATCTGTTAGTGGCTCATTATCAGGGAGCACCTGTGGGCACAGGAATCATTCACTACAGCGATGTTCATATTGCCGGCATCCATGCCATGGGTATTATTCCTTCCATGCGCAGAAAGGGCTTTGCAGAAGAAATGATGCACGATATGCTGAACAGAGCCAGCGAGAAAAATGCCAGTCATGCCACCCTGCAAGCCTCAACCATGGGCAAGGGACTCTACCTGAAGATGGGCTTTCAGGAAGATTTTCTGCAAACCAATTACCAGCTCAAATAATCAGAAAAACCTAATCATTAATCCCATTATATTATGAAACTCCTCGAAGGTCTTAACTGGCGTTATGCCACCAAAAAATTCGATTCGGATAGAAAAATCAGCGAAGGCAAACTCCTGCAGATCAAAGAAGCCATTCGTCTTACCCCAACATCATACGGTTTACAACTCTTCAAAGTGCTGATCATTGAAGACCCTGACCTGAGGAAAAAACTCAGAATCGCTTCCTATGATCAGAGTCAGATTACCGATGCTTCACACCTCGTGGTATTTTGCAATTATTTAGTCGTAGACGATAAAGTAGTCGATGACTATATGGCTCTAAAAGCCAGATCAGAAGAGAAGAATATTGATGACTTTAAGGGTTATGCTGACTTTATTAAGCAGGATTTTTCCAACCGCACCGAAGAAGAAAAAAGCATCTATACAGCCAAACAAACCTACCTGGCACTCTCAAGCCTTCTTAACGCCTGTGCGGAGTTAAAAGTGGATGCTTGCCCAATGGAGGGATTTGAACCGGAGAAATACAACGAGACTCTAGGGCTCTCAGAGAGAGGTCTGAATGCCGCGGTGATCACCACCATAGGGTATAGATCTGCTGAAGATCGGTCTCAGTACGCTAAAAAAGTAAGGAAACCTGAGGGGGATATTTTTGAATTGATTTGATCTGCACCTTAGCCGAGGCACTCTTTTATCCAAAGTTTGGTTGCTATATTGGTTAACATAATTGCTATGGACAACTCAACCTATACCATCCGTGAAGCACGTGCTACTGAATTCGAAGCCATTGGCCAGCTTATGGTAGACGTTTATTCTCAATTGGAAGGCTTCCCCACCCCTCAGGACCAACCCGAGTACTACGAAAGGCTGAAAAACATTGGCACCTTCATCCAAAAACCCAAGGTAAAGCTCCTTGCGGCTATGGCTTCTACAGGAGAGATTGGTGGTGCGGTCGTGTACTTTGGAGAAATGGTCAATTATGGCTCCGGAGGCATAGCCACGCAGGAAGAAAATACCGCGGCATTCAGACTTCTGGCAGTCGCGAAATCAGCGCGAGGGCAAAGCCTGGGAAAGCGATTATCTCTGGCCTGCATCGAACTTGCCAGAGAACAAGGACTCGGGCAAATGATCATTCATACTACCCATGCCATGCAGCCTGCCTGGAAGATGTACGAAAAAATGGGTTTTCACCGGTCAGAGGATCTCGACTTCCTGATGCAGGGTTTTCCGGTAGTGGGCTTTAGGCTTGTACTTTGATTTAACTCTTACCTCTTACCTAAGTCAAACTGAATACCCACCAATCCTCGACTCAGAAAACAGGTCATATACCGCAATCAAGGATTCTTGCTCCACAGAATCTCCCCATGCACTGATTTTCAACTCCCTGATATGCTGTCGACTCTCGGCATAGACCGGTCGGTAGTTCTGAGCCACATCGTCCCATACTATCAGCATATACTCAAAACCAATCTTACTCTCACGCCCTTTTTCAAGCCATGTTTCAAAGAGGTCTTCTTCCAATGATTTGGGGTAGTCTGGGCCATCGAACATGGCAGTAAATATAAATAATAACCTGTGCCCATTAACGCTTTAAAGAGAGTATCTACTTAACCTCACAGGCTCTTTAACCTATTCTTTAAATGAGGCATTTCTGCCCTCAAATGAGCCGTTCCTCTATACGAACTTTGAAGTATCATTAATCAAAAAATCATTATTATGAATTACAAATCAAATCTTCAAATCGGCACAATTTATACTTCAAGTGCCACCGAAATCCTTACAGGTCAGTTGGTTGTTACTCAAGATGGAGGGAGAGGAACACTTTCCATCATTGGTCTGGATGAAAATGACAACGAGACTATTCTGGGGTGTGCATCGATACATGCTTATAATGCCAGCGATGCTCACGTACCTTGCAATACAGTATCCGTACTGTCTCATGCAGGGAACAGATACAAGTTCGTACTTGACCAGACAAACCCTACTGTAGCAGCTTATGCTTACTTTGACCATATCTAAAGGCGGATAACCCTGAGCCACAGAACAAATCCTGTGGCTCTATTTCCGCCTCACTAAAAAACCTTCAACTTTCCTGCCTTTTCAAAGCCTATGCTATGTATGAACCAAGAGACTCTCTTCTCATTTCATTCCTCCTCAATGCACTCCACAGGCTTAATCATCAAGTATAATGAATAATTTTAGTATAAATTTATCTTGCTATTTTCTCTTTTTACAAATAAATTAATTTACATTCTAAAGTAATACATTAAATACCAATATATTTTTTCACCTTACTTGGATAATATTCCCAAGCTCATAGATCAGCCCTGCGGTTTTTGAATTTCCCGAAAGGCACATACTAGTTCAGTTAGCTGACTAAGTTCTGATGATTTCCATTAGGACCATTTTTTAAATAGAAAACAGAATACACACCATAATCAATAGCTATGAAATCAAGAACACTTATAGCGGGGACAACCCTCCTGCTAATTCTTTTGACGGCTTGTACCACCAAGAAGAATCTATCGCTCGATGAGGAGGTAGAAGAATCCACTGGAATCTCTATTAGCCCTGATGTACCCACCACGCTACCGGGAGGGGGAGACAACACCTCCCTATCTCAGGCCGCTGAATTTGCCTGGAATCAATTTATTGCACTCAACTGGCCGGCCGTAGCACAAACCGGAGCGAAAGGGACCAGAGACACTCCTAATCCAAATTCCAAATTCGGTGATCAAAGTGGTCCTCTGGTCTGGCACACTTTCAGGTCAAAAGTAGAGCTGTATCCCTGGACCACTCATTTGCCCCCTGGCACTACCATTCAGGACCAGGCCCTCGTATTCAATTACGATGCATCACCCGAATACTTTTACCAAAGTACGGTGCCTCCCTGCAATGGAAGTCCGGGAGCTCCCGTGGCTTATGTTAACCTGGACGAAATTTCTCAAATAGGTCTCAACTTTATGTTCAATGGCTTTGAGGGCAATTCCGGATTTCCCGCCTCTAACGCTTCGGATCCTAGTCTGATCAGATTTCTGGCTAAGAGCAACAGAACTTACTCCGACTACATCAATAACAAAGGCTATTTCAATCATGGTAGCAATGGCAAAGATGTCGGCTATTTCCAGGCCGTTACTAATTTCACAAATGCCATTGCCTCCAACGTTGCTGCAGATACAAGTCAGGTAGTCAACTTTCCTGTAGGTACCATTATGGTCAAATCGGGCTGGAGGCTCCTCTCCAATGCAGAAGTAGCCAGCGGTGATTTCCACACAACTACCGTGAGGTATTATGAAAGAAAAAATGACCAACCCTGCTATTATCAGCAGGATGCGGTTTGGGGCATGGTTGCACTGCATATTGTCCAAAAAACTCCCGGTGCTCCCTCCTTCACCTTTGCTACATTCGAATATGAGAATAACATCAAGAGCTACGATGGACAGGCGGTTGAAGGGCCTGCCGGTCAGATGAATATTCCACCAGGCGGTCTCGGAGGCAACCCAATCAACCCACCCGTATCTCATACCGATACACCTCAACAAACAACAACAACCGCCAACGGCAGCTTTGCACAACCCGCCAATAACCCCAGGTTATTTTTCAAAAATTCCGTAGCCGGCCTGCCACAAGCCCCGGGAGGAAATGGAGGAATTAATGTGAATTATCGTAGAAACCAGATCCCCCAGGCAATCATCAATGTAAACCAGCAGGCACAAAGCCTCATAAATACTTACAATACAAACAACAATATTCAGAATTCACCCTGGGCCAACTACAAGCTGGTAAACATACAATTTCAGCCCTTCGATAAAAGTGAAATCAATGACAGTAACCCCAACAGGTTAACCTCTACATATCGCCAGGCCAACATTATGGTAGAGACGAATTATACCCTGCAGGAATTTTCAGGCAGACAAACGAGTGACGGACAGACTTCAGACTACACTACTGAAGGTCAACCTGTTAAAAACATACACCAGCTTAACCTTGGCAGAAATGCCTACAACACTTTCAATATGGGAGGATGCATGGGCTGCCATGGCAATGCCCAGTTGGGAGGAAGCGACTTCAGTTTCACCCTCTTGGAAGGCCCCGTAATTGAGCCGGAGGCTCCCACTTTCACAGAAGAACAAATCGCAGCGCTTAGAAAAAAATACAAGTTTTAATCAAACCAGATCATGAGCACACTATATAAAATACATCCTGCTATAGGCATTGCCCGTGTAGGTGACAGTGACCAATATTACATAGCACCGGACGCTCCGGGAGCCCTCCCAACGGAGTATTCCAGTGCTGCCACCAACACCGGTGCTTTCAGAGATGCGAACAGCAGACTCTTAAAACAAGCAGCCAAATTCAAAATTTATCAATATGACGATGCCCACCCGGAAGGCATAGAGGTGGTCTCCGGACAAAACGGTGTGGCTTCCATTGAATGGACTGCCTGGCTCGCCAGTAAAAAATCCAGCTGGTTTCAATTCGAGCAACAAACGGGCTCCGGTATGGGGCCCTATACTGCAAATGCCCAGAGGCCAGCCAGCGGCTCACAGCCATTTGCCAATGACCAGGGTTATGAACAAAACAACCTGAATAACCCGACCATTCCTGATGGCAGTGGAGGATATAAACCCACCGATAAAGACGCTCCCAATAACCCTCTGCGCTACAATAAGTCATTGAATACCACACCCATTCCAACTTCCATCAACGATGCAGCACGACAACCGCTCATTCTGGATGCCGGCCCCAAAACCGTAAATGGCCCAAGCCAGAGGCAGGAGTTTTCATTAGACAGCAACCAGTACCCTTTCCTCTCTACTTTAAAGCCTTTTCCTATTAGCACCTTAGGATCAGCAATTACCGATGCCAGCGGCAACCTGATCATACTTGGTGGAAATGGTGATTCGGGCACTACCAGTGACACCATTCTCATTAACGCTTATGCCAATAATGAAGGCTGGTTTGATGATATTTCTGATGGCCCGGTAACAGCCAAAATACACATGGACGACCAGACGGTGGTCGAGGTAGACGTATCAGCCTGGGTGACAGTCGCCCCCCCGGCCTATGCACCCCAGGTTATCAACCAGGTGAACATGTACGACAATATGTATGACATTTTTGTTCGTAAACTGGGAGCCAATCCGGCCTTGTACAGCGGCTCATTCAATACGGGTTATAAACCGAGCTACCCCGATGAAATTGTACCAATTCTCAGCAGGCCCGCTGTCTATCAATACATGTGCAACATTCCCGTAAGAGGCACTTCATTCCATGGCGAGCTTTTGACGGATGATCCCGAGACGTTTCGGGAAAGAATCTATGACTATATCCGTGGCCGTGGTGACCAGTACCAGGCCAACCCCAAAAGCGGTCCGGCAGAAAACAGATCTGGTCTGATGCCATTTTTGGCAGGAGACAACCCGATCAGCAACAATACCATATCTAAATACCTCGGCCTTACAGAAACACAATATTTTATGCTTTCTCAATATGCGGCAGGTACTTATACCACCTCACCCCTGCCTCCAGTAGGAGCCGGAACAGCATCAGACATCGGCAATT
This sequence comes from Roseivirga sp., assembly GCA_021404565.1. Taxonomy (GTDB): domain Bacteria; phylum Bacteroidota; class Bacteroidia; order Cytophagales; family Cyclobacteriaceae; genus Roseivirga. The sequence goes on from JAAWWF010000048.1 coordinate 36,814, forward strand.
TGCAAAACTGTGTGGGAGGTGCTTTTTCTCCAGGTATAGAAATTACCTGGATTACCAGAAACACCTCCATCTATAAGCCTCTACCCACTGGGTTTGGTCCCTCCGACTTCTTTCGCATCAACGCCAAAGCCATGAGTTCATTGACCCAGTATCATTTGTCTCTCGACAACGGGGCCAATAACGATTACTCCGGTGGACTGGAACCCGGTGATCTCAGTAAATACATGGCACAGCCCTGGCAGGCAGATTTTAACGAGTGCTCTATTCAGAACATCAGCAACCTTGAACTGAACTCTCCCAGGGTGGCTACCACAAATTACTGGTGGTGGCCGGCACAACGACCCTACGCAGTATTTCCTCAAGGTCAGGCAGAACAATTACCATGGACCAGGGGCTTTGTGAGCGATACAAACGCCAACAATTTCTCAGATATTCAAATGGTTACCTGCTGGAAATACATGGGCTTTGTGATAGAAATGAATGAAGAGCCTAAATACCAGGAAACAGAAAGGCTTACCGATGAGATCAATGCCTACAGCCACGAACATGGGACGGGTAATTAATCGTTATCAGGTAGTGATTATCGGAGCTGGTGTGGCCGGTTGTGCCACAGCCCTCGCTCTTCTCAAACAGGGAATCCGGTCGATTCTGATAGTTAGTCGGCCGGAAACCACTGGTTTCAAGGCCGGTGAAACCTTACAACCACTGGCCACAGGACTACTGGACGAGCTTGGCCTTTTGGAGGACTTTCAGAAAACCCTCTACCTGACCGGTCATGGTTCCTGTTCTGCCTGGGGCAGTGATGAACTGGTTTTTAACGACAACATCTTGCGACTCCATGGCCATGGCTATGCATTGGACAGACTCACTTTCGATAGACTTTTTTTCGATAAAGTAGAATCCAAAGGCATTACCATTTTAAATGATTCTTTGGTCAGCCTTGAAAAGCACCCTGAGGATCAATGGCTTTTACAATTAAAAACCGGGGGGCCGATTAAGTCCAGCTTTATCGTGGATGCCACCGGAAGACAAAGCTATGTCGCCAGGCAGCTCCATGTTCCCAGAATTCAGTTTGATGATCTGCATGCTGTATATACCTTTTGGCGCGGACAGTCTGCAAAATTCTCCCGACACAGCTTTGTAGAAAGTGTGGAAAACGGCTGGTGCTATACCGCTGCCCTGCCCAATGATATTTTTGCCTTGGCCATTTTCACGGATAAAAGTACGATCAAGCAATATCAATTGAAGGAAATCACCAACTTCAGAGCTTTCCTTGAAAAGACTCAGCATAGCAAACACTTGCTCACCCAGACATCGGAACTGATTCAAATGAGCCTGGCGGTTGCCAATTCCAGCATGCTCGACCGGATCGGTTCCAATCATGGCTGGTTGGCGGTTGGAGACGCAGCATCAGCCTATGACCCCCTATCGGCCATAGGCATAGCCAAAGCAATGGCTGACGGCCTTAATGCTTCAGATGCCATCAGTCAATGGTTTAATAACAAGCCAAAAGCCATTGAAAGCTATGCTCAACAGGTACAAACAGCTTTCAATGAGTTCCTAAAACAGCGATACCGGCATTACAGTACGGAAAGGCGCTGGACGCACAGTCCTTTCTGGAAGTCACGGCAAGAGTGGACTTCGGTTCATCCTGAACGGAATCTCATTCGTAATCAACACACCTCCAATCGGCTGCGCGACAGGGTATTAAGTTCATTAGAGCTTCAAAGCATTCTCACCCTCTTCAACGATGTTCGACCTGCCCATGAAGCAGTCAGAGCCTATCAGAATCACACCGGAAATACCCATCCGGACTGGAAGATTATTCAGGCAATAGGATACCTGATCAACAACGATTTTTTAATAGCAGCTTAGACAGTCCTGAACATTGAGCTTAATCCGGCCCGGACTCTTTTACCCAGATCATTCATAACAATCACTTTTCACATAAATCAACACAACAATGTCAGTAGTAAACATTCTAATGGTGGTAGACACCGCAAAGCTTGTCCACGACAAAGCCAGCTTAATACCAAATTCATCTTTTGCAAGTCCGATCGGTCTTGGGAATGGCTCAAGTTATATTTACATGGTCGCAGACTATCGGTTTGTAGTCGGGGCCAATGCCATTTCAGAGCTTAAAATTCAGTTGCACAGCGAGGACATTATTCGCTGGCGAGTAGACGCCATAGACAAAGGGCAAAGTCTGAGTCCCTTATTTGTCGAGTTTGAGACCAACTATGATACGGGTATAAACCCTGCCGACTTTCTCAGTCCCTTCCCTCCCCAATTCGTAAAAAGTCATATTAATGTATATGAGCCCAATAGTGTAACCGATCTGGACGGCCCCTCGTCAAAAGTAACCTTTCCGGACTATTATTTTGAAACCACCGCCATATCGGCTCCAACGGGTGATACAACAGTCACCTATCAGTGGAAATTCAAATTAATTGATCAGGATGGAATCGTACAAGGCTATTTCCAGTGGGACCCCTTCATCGTCATCTTACAATAACCGTACCTCAGACCCGGATGCTTTTTAACCGTGTATGGCACACAAAAGTGTTCGGGGCTTTTTCCTTAAAGGATCATAACGACCTCTCGGATTTGTTTTGTCTTCTACTCAAAGAGTTTTTTCTATAATGATTTTGGGGTAATCAGATTTATCAAACATGCCGTGAAGATAATAAGGTTAAAACAGTGAATGAGCCTGGGAGGAATATTTCATTAGATTTAGCAAATGGAAGATCCATGGGACCTTATTGAGCTCCCCTATTTTGGGGAAAGCCGCAACTCCAGGCAGCGAAACAACAGAAGCCCCCGCAACAGCGACAACTTCAGATTTATCCTCTTTTTCCTCTCTGTCCTCACTTTCTTTGGCCTTATGGTAGAGTTTGGTCTTAATTCCAAACTTTTGACAGACATAGGTTGGTGGCTAGCCCTTTTACCCCTTTCTCTTCTACCAACATACGGCTTCATCAGGTACCTCTACCAAAAAGAGCACCTGGTCCACCTGACTCCTTTACTACTCGTCTACATCATCTTCTTATTTCTGCTGGTGACTTTTTGTGTTATAGGATTCTTCTTTCTCTGATACAGGTCTCAAAATAAGCCCGGACTTAAGTCACATCATTTTAACTACTAAAACCACCACAACTTCTTACCTCTTGCTTCTTATCTCCTACTCCCCATGTCTTCCCCCCACCTGAGAAAACCGCCAAAAGGCCCGAAAAACCAATAACAGCAAACCCAACATCCATGATTTAACATTCAACATTTCATGCCTGACAGCATCACTCAAACAACCAAGCAATAAACAGCAAACCACCCTATAAAAATCCCCACGCACACCCCTCTCCTTACCTCCTTTTTCTGTACTTTAGTTCATTGATTTGGCCTGCCCTGAAAGCCAATAGAGTCGCACCCTAGCTAAGTACTTATGTACCTTAACTGTCCATTATTCATTACTTGACCCTGCCCAGAAACCAAAAAGTAAAGACACCCCCACGATAGTTACTTATGTACCTGATATTTGATACTGAAACCCCCGGTTTACCCAAAGACTGGAACGCCCCCTTAGAAGACTTAGACAACTGGCCACGGCTGGTCCAGCTGGCCTGGCAGGTGCACGATAAATTCGGTAGACTCATCTCGGCTCAGAACTACATTGTAAAGCCAGAAGGTTTTACCATTCCCTACAATGCCGAGAAAATCCATGGTATCTCTACCAAGAGAGCCATAGCAGAAGGACATGACCTGGCCGAGGTACTCGATATCTTCACCGCTGACCTGGAAAAAGCCGAGGTTACCATTGGCCACAACATTGAGTTTGACAACAACATTGTCGGGGCGGAGTACCTGAGAAAAGAAAAACCCAACCATGCCGGGGCCATGGAGTCCCTCGATACCAAAGATGTATCGACCAACTTCTGTGCAATTCCCGGTGGGCGTGGCGGTAAATTTAAATGGCCCACCCTGACGGAGCTGCACCAGAAACTCTTTGGGGTTGGCTTTGATGATGCACACGATGCAGCCTATGATGTAGATGCTACGGCTCGTTGTTTCTTCGGCCTGCTCAAAGAGAGTGTGGTACCTCCCAGAGCCGGTGTTTCCCTTGGTAATATCGAGTATGAAGCGCCCGAACTCGAAGAAGCCAACTTTGTACAGGCAGAAACGCAAACAGCCACCGGAGGTCCTGGCAAGGTAGCTGCAGCCGCTGCAGTAGACCTTACCGATGTCAATTTCAGCCACTTGCATGTTCACTCTCAGTTTTCGGTACTACAGGCGGTATCGGAGGTAAAAGGAATGGTAGGTGCTGCTAAGGAAATGGGCATGCCTGCCATTGCCCTGACCGACCATGGTAATATGATGGCCGCCTTCCACTTTGTACGAGCAGCACTGGCTGCAGAGATAAAACCTATTGTAGGCTGTGAGTTCAATGTATGCCGCGACCGGACTAACAAGAAACAGCAGGACAATGGCTATCAGACGGTGTTGCTGGCCAAAAACAAGGCAGGTTATCACAACCTGGTCAAGCTGGCTTCCATCGCCTATACCGATGGTTTCTACTATGTACCGCGGATTGACAAAAATGATTTAGAGCAGTACAAAGAAGAGCTGATCTGTACCACTGGTGGCCTCTGGGGTGAAGTGCCCTACCTGATCCTCAACACTGGTGAGACCCAGGCAGAAGAAGCCTTTCTCTGGTACAAAGAGCAGTTTGGTGATGACTTCTACGCAGAGATCAACCGACATGGCATACCTGAAGAAGATCACGTAAACGAAATCCTATTGGGCTTCTGCGAAAAGCACAATGTTAAATACATCGCCTCAAACAACAGCTATTACACCCGTAAAGAGCAGGCCGAGGCCCACGATATCCTGCTTTGTGTAAAAGATGCAGAATCGGTAAATAAGCCTAAGAAATACATAGGCAAGCGAGGTCGTGAATTTCGCTATGGCTTCCCTAATGATGAGTTTTACATCAAGTCTCCCGATGAGATGAAGAAGCTCTTTGCCGATATTCCCGATGCCATTCGTACCACCAACGACATTGTGGATAAAATCGAAGCCTATCAACTGGCCAGGGATGTACTGTTGCCTAAGTTTGATATCCCCGAAGAGTTTCAGGATGTGGCAGACGAAACTGACGGTGGCAAACGCGGTGAAAACAACTACCTGCGTCACCTCACCTATGAAGGGGCCAAAAGACGCTATGGAGAAATTACTCCTGAAATAGACGAAAGGCTCGACTTTGAGCTTAAAACGATTGAGAACACAGGTTACCCCGGTTACTTCCTGATTGTACAGGATTTCACCAACAAGGCCACCGAGCTTGATGTTTCGGTAGGCCCCGGAAGAGGTTCGGCTGCCGGTTCAGCAGTGGCCTACTGCATCAATATCACCAATGTTGACCCCATTAAATACGATCTTCTTTTTGAGCGTTTCCTCAATCCTGACCGTGTTTCACTTCCCGATATTGATATTGACTTTGATGATGAAGGCAGGCAGCGGGTAATCGACTATGTAATCGATAAGTACGGCAAAAACCAGGTTGCTCAAATCATCACCTATGGTACCATGGCGGCTAAGTCATCCATTCGTGATACCGCCAGGGTGCTGGAGTTACCTCTGCCCGATGCAGACCGAATTGCCAAACTGGTACCCGACATTAAGCTGGCCAAGCTCTTCAGCCTGGAAGAAAGAGACCTCAAAGCCAAACTTCGTTCAGAGCAGATTCCACTGGCCGAGGAGCTTAAAAACCTTTCCAGAGGCTCCGATCTGACCGCACAAACCATTAATCAGGCACGTGTGTTGGAAGGCTCGGTAAGAAACACCGGTATTCACGCCTGTGGCGTTATCATCACCCCCGATGATATCACCAAGTTTGCCCCTGTGGCCGTAGCCAAGGATTCGGATATGTGGTGTACACAGTTCGATAACTCCGTGGTGGAGGATGCCGGCCTGTTGAAAATGGACTTTTTGGGTCTGAAAACATTGACGCTAATCAAGGACGCTGTCCGCAATGTGAAAGAGCGCCATGATGTAGATCTGGTACCCGATGACTTCCCGCTGGACGATGAAAAAACTTATGAGCTTTTTCAGCGTGGTGAAACGGTAGGTATTTTCCAGTATGAATCTGCTGGTATGCAGAAGTACATGAAGGAGCTCAAACCAACTGAGTTTGCCGACCTTATTGCCATGAACGCCCTGTACCGACCCGGTCCGCTGGAATACATTCCTTCTTTTATCCGCAGAAAGCATGGTGATGAGCCCATCACCTATGACCTGGCAGATATGGAGGAATACCTGGCTGAGACCTATGGTATTACCGTCTATCAAGAGCAGGTAATGCTCTTATCCCAAAAGCTGGCAGACTTTACCAAAGGTGAGGCCGATGTGCTGCGTAAAGCCATGGGTAAGAAGCAGAAGGATGTACTGGATAAAATGAAGCCTAAGTTTGTCGGGCAGGCATCAGCCAAGGGCCATGCCGAAGACAAACTGGAGAAGATCTGGCGTGACTGGGAAGCTTTCGCCTCCTATGCCTTTAACAAGTCGCATTCTACCTGCTATGCCTACGTGGCATTCCAGACGGCTTACCTCAAAGCTCACTATCCTGCCGAGTACATGGCTTCGGTATTGAGTAACAACATGAACGACATTAAGCAGGTGACCTTCTTTATGGAAGAGTGCCAGCGAATGGGTATTCCGGTCCTCGGGCCGGATGTTAACGAATCGAACTACAAATTTACTGTAAATGTCAAAGGTGAGATTCGCTTTGGTATGGGTGCCATTAAAGGCGTGGGAGAAGCTGCCATAGAAAACATCATAGAGGAACGCAGGAATGACGGCCCTTATCCCAACGTTTTTGAGTTTGCTGAGCGGGTGAATCTCAGGGCGGTTAATAAAAAGAACTTTGAATCGCTGGCCATGGCTGGTGGCTTCGACTGCTTTCAGACCTACCATCGCAGGCAGTACCTCTGGGCACCAGAGCAGGAGCAGACGCTGATAGAGAAAGTAATTCGTTATGCCAATGCCATGCAGGCCGAAAAAGATGCAGCCCAGGTCTCTCTTTTCGGTGGCGATAGCGGAGTAGAAACACCCCTGCCTACCGTAGCCGATTGCGACCCCTTTTCGGAAATGGAAAAGTTAAAGATCGAGAAAGATGTGGTGGGTTTCTATATCAGTGGGCACCCCCTTGATCAGTTTGAGATTGAGATTACCAGTTTCTGCAAACCCATCAGTGATATCAACAAATTCCCGAACCAGGACATTGCCATTGGGGGTATTGTAAACGGTGTAAGAAATGGTCAGACCAAAACCGGTAAACCTTTCTGTATTGTGCACATAGAGGACTACAATGGTGGTGTAGAACTCTTTTTAATGGGTGAGAAATACATGGATCATGCTCAATATCTCAGGGTAGGCGAATTCCTCTACATCCAGGGCAATGTGGGCATTAACTGGCGCAAGCAGAAAGAGCTGCGTGAAAATCCGGGTATGAACGTAAATCCCGAAGATTGGGAATTGAGCCCCATGGCCATCTCTTTGCTAAGTGAATTAAGAGAAAAAAGAGGCAAGGGTATCAGACTCAGACTGGACGCACGAATGGTAGATCTGGAAATGATTGAAAAGCTCGTAGCACTTACCCACGAACATGAAGGAAGTACTGATTTGCGGGTTCATGTATTTGACAAAAATGAAAACATCAGTGTCGAACTTTTTTCAAGAACTATCAAGGTGAAGCCAACAAATGAGCTCATAAATGGTTTGAAAGAAATGGCCGAATCAGCTAACCTGATTACAGCCTGAATCGATTGATTTGACAAATTTTTAAGTAGTCATTTAGCCAAGGAACTTTTTAACTACTTTTGATGTCATCTCTGTGAAATAGCAACAGAACAAGAAATAAAAACTAAAAATATAATGGCAAACGCAATTGAATTAAATGCAGACAACTTCGAGGAAGTAGTATTGAAATCGGACAAACCGGTATTAGTGGATTTTTGGGCAGAATGGTGTGGTCCCTGTAGAATGGTAGGACCTGTGGTAGAAGAAATCGCTGGTGAGTATGCTAACTCAGCTATTGTAGGCAAATTAGATGTTGATGCCAATCAGGCCATTTCTATCAAATATGGTATTCGTTCTATCCCTGCTTTACTGTTTTTCAAAGGTGGTGAAGTTGTTGATAGTCAGATCGGTGCAGTGCCAAAAGGAGTTTTGGTAAACAAACTTCAGGCTCAAATGACTACAGAGGCTTAAGCTTCTTAAATTTCAGAGATTAGATTTAGATTTATAAATTGAAGTTCCTGCCTTGGCAGGGACTTTTTTTATGTCTGTCCATTAAATCACTTTTCCCAAGGCCACATTAATCATGCGTCCCCGAAACCTCTTTTCTCTGACAGTAATCCTCTTAATGGCACTATCTGCCTGTGATTCACCTGTATCTATCACCGGAACCTCATTTGAAAAGGATCTGATTCCCGAGGGAATAGCCGTAAGTGAAGGCAAGATATATCTCAGCAGCCTGCTGAAAAGTAAAGTGGTCGTCTCCAATCTTGATGGTCGACAAGCGAGTGATCTTACCAGACAGGCTGAACACGGTTTTTCTATGGGACTGGGCATGGAAACCTTCAAAGACAAGCTTTATGTAATCAGTAGTAATAGCCGCAGCACACCACATAGTTCGCAGCTTTTTGTTTTCGATAAACAAAGTGGCCAACTCAAATACATCAATGCGTTGGAAGATGGTTCTGGTCACTTTTTAAATGATCTGGCCATCAGCCGGCAAGGTGAGATTTTCCTGACTGACTCAGATAATCAGACGCTCTTTTTTAAGCAGGATGAAAAGAGTGAACTTCTCCCCTTTCTTGAGTCTGACTCTATTCAATATACCAATGGCATTGCTATTTCAGATAACGACAAGCTCCTCTACCTGGCTACCTTCCAGAATGGCATTCAGGTGATAGACAAATCATCGCGCAAGCTCCTGGGTACCGCCACTCAGGACACAACCATCAGTACCTACTGCATTGATGGTATGAAGTATTATAAGAACAGTCTTATAGGGATTCAGAATGGCTGGCAGAACAAAATGAGGCACAGGGTTATGCGCTATTTCCTGAACGAAGCTGGAACCCAAATCACTTATGCAGAGGTATTAATAGAAGCCAACGAGTTTTTCGATATTCCCACCACTCTGGATATAGAAGATGATATACTTTACTTTATAGCCAATTCACAGTTGGACAACTTTGATGAACCAAATGGAAAAGTAAAGAACCCGGCCGCCTTACAGCCCTACTACCTTGTCACCAAAGAACTTGACTAAAAACGGTCCGCTTCCACCATGGCGCGCTTCTCAGAATAAAATGGCGCGCTTCTCAGAACCCGGTGGCGCGCTTCTCAGAAGCGTGCCATCTACTACACCCATCTACCTGCCCATACACGCTACGCCTCTCCAACAGTCTAACCTCTGATCAAAAGCTCCAAAAGCCACACCTCATCACCTCAACCAACACCCTCTTTTTCACGTTAACAATACCATGGGTTTTCGTTAAGAAACCCATTGATCAAACCCCTTCAGATTATGGACATTCGACCAATGATCCACCGCGTCAGAGCACTGATTACCATTGCCCTGGTACTCTCTTTCGGACTCATGAGTTTCACCTTTATCAACTATGAGAAGTTAGAGGAAATGGCTGACCAAAATGAAGCCTTTTACTGTGGGGTAATTGATATGTCTGAAACGATTCATCAAAAAGAAGCAGAGCTGCTTCCAGGCTACAAACTCTTTCAGGACTGGGGCTGTAAAACCTGCCATGCAATTGATAGAAAAGTGGTGGGCCCTGCCCTGGCAAATGTTCGTGATCGCAGGTCAGACGACTGGCTCAAGGCCTTCATTCGTAACTCCTCCGCTCTTATTGGCACTGACGATGAAACTGCGGTTAAAATCTATAACGAGTACAACCAACTTCAAATGCCGGCTCATGACCTGACTGACGCTGAGATACTGAGCATTCTCGACTATATCACCAAAGCATCCGGCAACGATTAACAAAATCGTGCACTTCCCAACATTTATGTTGGCGCGCTTCTCCGAAGCGTACTCCGAACCGTTTAAAAATGGCGCGCTTCTCCGAAGCGTGCCCATCTACCTACCCCGTTCTTAGCGTCCCGCTAAGAACCCGATACCCGGATGTTATAAACAAAAAACCACCCCTTACGCTCTTTTCCCAATTCACAAGCAGCCATTGTGATCAAAGCCAGGTACCGTTAAGGCAAAGAGGCTTTCCGCTTTTCACAATCCTTATTAAATTCGGTTAACCTCCTGCACTCAACCAATTGCATGTGATCAAAGAACAGGTGACCCATATTACCGTGAGCGTACAGCCATTCGATAACCTATCGGAAAAGGCTGGCTTCGACCACTTTGTACGTGGCTTTACAGATGATCTGATCACTGACCTCTCCCGCTTCGGAAGTCTGAGCATCAGGCGAAATACTGAAAAACTCCCTGAGGCCGACCCCAAAGTGCGGATCACCGTGCAACTAATCAGAAATGAAGACGGCAGCATAGTCTTTGCTGGCAGACATGACGAAAGCTTTGATGAACTCTTCCATATTCAGGATGACATTACCCAACAGATCGTTAACACCATTCAACAGCAAATCAATAAAAACTTAGTCGCGAATTCGCATCGCAAGTCACAGACTAAAATTGCGGCATATGACTATCTGCTCAAGGGAATGGAAGAACTGAAGCAGGGAACACTGGAGAGTGACCTAAGAGCCAGAGAACACTTCAATCAGGCTCTGAAGATAGATGAGCATTATGCACGTGCCTATACAGGGCTCTCCCTCAGCTACTTCAATGAGTGGAGCTGCCAACTCTGGAACCGGTGGGAAGTCAGTAAAACAGGCGCAAAAGAGTTTGCCCAGAAGGCCATTGATCGCGATGAAAGTGAATATGAAGCCTTTGCCGTGATGGGCAGGGTACATTTGTATGATGGAGAGTATGAAAAAGCCGAGCATTGCCTTCGTAAATCCATGCAGCTAAACCCTAATGATGCCGATAACCTTGTGTACCTGGCCTCATGTTTTTGCTATCTGGGGCTAGCCGAAGAAGCCGAGAAAATCTATCAGAAGGCCATACTTATCAATCCCTATAAACCAGACTGGTACTACTCTTACGGCACACTCATATACCTTGAATTGGGGGATTATAAAAAAAGTGTTGCCCTGGGAGAACTGCTGGCCCCGGATGGTTCATGGGTTGATTTCCCGGCTTACCTGGCTGCGGCTTATTACTTTTTGGGGGAGCAGGAAAAAATGACCTCTGCCTGGGCCATGTATCTCAAATTGTTCAGAAACAAGATTGCTCATACCCAGGATGCCTCCGAAGAAGAAGCGATTCACTGGTTTATGAATGTAAACCCATACAAGGATGAAACTAAGCTCGAGGGCTTCTGGAATTACCTGAAGGAGGAGAATGGCCTCAGCATTGACCTGATGGCCAAAGAAAGAGAGTATGTAACCCCTCCCTCCAATAGCTTCAAACAAGAAGGCGATTTATGGCAGGTTTGCTATGCCGGCAGTTCCGTGACACTCAGGGGCTCCAAGGGCTTAAACAATATCGCCAGCCTGCTCACGCAACCGAATACAGAGGTCCACTGTACAGATTTAATGGGAGCGGCCATTACCAATGAAGCAGGTACCGAAGTGATTGATAATAAGGCTAAAAAGGAATATGAGAAAAAGAAAA
>JAAWWF010000007.1 GCA_021404565.1 Roseivirga sp.
CCCAAACTGCCCCAAAAAAACAACCACGGGCCCCTAAGGCCACTGATCCTTTTTTGGAAGTTTGTCTTTCCGACCTGAATTTATTGAAATAGCCTCACTTTTCATTCATTTTTGACATTGTTCCTTGACTGATTCAGATAATTAACAATTATTTACCACCGCCAACTGCATTAATAATACTTCTTCATAAAAACTGAAGCTTCAAATTCCTAAAAGAGACAGCTTCGATGGTGTATCAGCGTCACCTCCTGCTGGCCTTGATTCACTAATAATCCTTTTCTCAACCAAAACTTTAACATTATGCGTCATGGTGATATAGACATTGACACCGCCAACGGTTTAAAATTTTTAAGGAAGCGCATCAAGGCTACCAATATTCCATCCAGCTGTCTCGATGAGACCATTAACATTGCCACCTGGAACATCCGGGAATTCGGAAAGAAAAACAGAGAGGAAGCCTCTATCCACTACATCGCAGAGATCATCAATCAGTTTGATCTGGTTGCCATCACTGAACTAAGAGATAACCTGGAAGACCTCAAGAGGGTAATGCACCTGCTAGGCAGATACTGGGACGTTGTGTATTCCGACTATATAGACGATCCGGGAGGCAACAAAGAGCGAATGGCCTTTGTGTTTGACAAAAGGGCTGTAGTGTTTACCGGATTGGCGGCTGAGCTTGACCCCTCCAGAGTCAAAACTGAATCCGGTGAGTATCTGTCTAAAATCAATTGGTGGAGGAGCCCCTATATGGTGTCATTTTCATCTGGCTCTTTCGATTTTGTTATGATCATGGCACATATCCGCTGGGGTAGATCTACACGATCTCGCCTCGGGCCACTCAACCTATTGGCTGATTGGATCAATCAACGGAGGGAGTCAAGCTTTGCCGTAGATAAGGACATTATACTGTTGGGGGATTTCAATATCACCTCTAAGCGCAGTAGCCTTTTTAAAGCAGTGACCTCCAAGGGACTAAGGTTGCCTAATGCCCTCAGCAAAAGAAAAATCGGCACCAACCTGAGCCAGGCCAGGTTTTACGATCAGATTCTCCACTACCCTACTCACCCTGAGCGCTTTACCGAGAATGCGGGCGTACTGGATTTTTATGGAGGTGATGAAGCAAATATTGAGCAGTACTTTCCGGGAAAGGGACTGAGTAAAACCAAGTTTACCTATCAGCTTTCTGATCACTTACCATTATGGGCACAAGTCAACGTGGATTTGGAGGAAGATGAGCTAAACCAAATATTAAGAGGTTAACAGCTTATTTGGTCTTAACGTGGGTACGCCAGATGCGGAAGGGTTTGGTGATAAAAAGCCACCAGTATTTTTTGCCTGCGCTTTTCTTATCGTTAATGTCGTAGATCGTAGGAGTGAAAATCCGAATGAAATGATAGTAAAAGACTTTCAGTTTAGTTAGCAGGCTTTTGCGAAGGGAAAAATGAAATCCAATATGCTTGAAGTAGCTATTGATATTAGCAGAACGAACGCCAGACCTGAATTGACTGATAACCTTCTGAACATGCGTCCTTATTTTTTTCTTCGCAATAAGCTGCCTGATCTCATCAGGCAACGGAACCTCGAAGGTATTCACCGCCACTCCGATGCCTAATAGTATAAGATTGGTGACTTTAAATTTACCGGTCTCCCTGAGAACCATGCTCCAATTCAGATCCTTTTCAAACTTGAAAAGGATCGCAGCCACATCACAAATGTATTTTAAACTATTCCATCTGTCTTCTCCACCATGGTGCAGGCATGTGGTAATTAGCAGGCCTTCTGGCGTGAGCATATTTATCTCTGTACCAAAGAAGTCTCTCTTGCTGGTTAAAGGCAAAATAGCTACAAAGTCCAAGTCTGTTTGCCACTGTTTAAGGCCAATTTTCCAGTGAGGTTCTACATGAAATTGTCTGTACGTCCCCCTGTAAAGGTCAAAGTTATATTGGAAGTTTTGGCGAAAGAACATGGCCTCAAATTCCTCAGGAACTATTTTAGAGGGCACATACCCTCTTTTCAACAGAATCTCTCTGATCACAGAAAATTCATCCAGTTTCATAAGAAAGTCTATATCAGACATTTCACGTAAACCGATGTTGTTGTAGGCCAACTGTGCCAGTACCACCCCTTTATACGGGACGACTTCCATACCTTTCTCATTCATCGCCTTGATGAGATGAATCAGCTCACGTGCATTGAGTAGGTTTTCACGGCTTCTCTGGCTATGATGCTTCTTTAACCTTTCAACGATTTCATCAGGGATTTTTTCTCTGTTTTTCAGCAGGGATACCCCAATGTTCAATAGTGGTCCTACCCTATGTTTATCCGCAAGTCTAAGAATATTTTCCCAATCAATTTTTTGGAAATCCAGACTTTCCCCGGGAGGCATGAAATGATTTTTAAGCCCAAGTTTACAAAGATAAACCAGGGCTTCCCATTCCTGAATTCCGCTTATTTCAATGCGATGAGATACCATCTTTCATTTAGTAGTGTACTCCAGTGATCATCATCAGAGTTATCTTATGGCTATTGCTTTTATCGCCCGGTCAAAAGAGGCTACAATTGATTCTGCTTTAAAGTGTCTATTATTCTTCACAATCCACTTACCATTACATATAGTACCCATACAATGTCCGCTATCACTACTATAAACAATGGTGGGTAGCACATTTTTTAAATTAGAGGTAGCTATCAATGGGGATCCGGCATCATAAACCACGGCATCGAGAGGCTGGCCTTTCTCAAAATAACCCGTAACCGGATTACTCATTGCTGCTCTGCCAGAAACAAGTGATTGCTCAATCGCATAAGATGCACTATCTCCCTGTTTTGCATTTGTAAAGATATTTCGATGATGAGTTGTAAGGCGCTGCCCGTAGTCCAATATGCGAAGTTCCTCCAAAGGGTTTAGTCCAACATGACTGTCAGTACCTATTGACCACTTACCTCCAAGTTCCTGAAATGTGGTTAATGGAAATATACCATCTCCCAGGTTTCCTTCTGTACTCGGACAAAGTACAACATGGGCACCACTTTGAGTAATTCCTTCAATTTCTCTTTTCCCCAGATGTGTAGCATGTACCAGGTGATACTGCTCATTTACAGCTACACTATCCAGCAGCCATTGTACCGGTCTTTTACCCAGGTAATCCAATGCGTCTTCGACCTCCTTGAGCTGTTCAGAAATATGGATATGAACGGGAAGACTTGGGTCGATCTCTGCCAATGAAGATATGATATCTTCCGGGGCCACTGCACGTAGCGAGTGAATTCCAAAGCCATAATTTGCATGAGAGCTCGCAGAAACAACAGAGTTCGTGGCTTCAAGTAATTTATTGTAGGCATCAATCGTAGGAGAGATAAATCTGCGTTGATGCTTCTGTGGCTCCATGCCAAAACCTCCTTTTTGATAGAACATTGGGATCAAGGTGATCTTGATTCCTGCAGTGTGAGCAGCCGCTACCAACCGTTCACCATGTTCTGCCAGGTTTGCATAGGGCCGACCATTTTTATCATGATGCAGGTAATGGAATTCTGCCACATGTGTATAGCCATGTCTAACCATTTCAGCATATAGCATCGCGGCAATTGACTCCAGTTGGTCGGGACTAATGGTCAGGGCCACTTTATACATGGCTTCACGCCAGCTCCAAAAATCATCTGCTACAGCTCCCGGCTGGTGCACCTCGGCTATACCAGCCATTGCGTACTGAAAAGCATGAGAATGCGCGTTTTGAAAGCCAGGAATGGCATAGCCATCTACATTATTATACTTAATAGACTGCTGAGGTATACTACCTATATAGGTGATTAAACCCACGTCATCCGTACTCACATAGGCTGGAGATAACCATCCGTCTTTTTGTAGTAAGGCCTTGAAGCAATAGTTCCTCATTGGTTATTTATTCAATAAAACTGAAGATAAGCCATTCAGTGTGCTTTTCAGGAGGCTCCTTACACGATTAGCACGCATAAGATCAAATACGGTTTCTGTATCATCCATATACAGTACTTTGTTCATCTCCAGTTGTAAAGCATGCTGATTTTCATGAGGTCTGCCAAAGGTACGGGTAATCTGCCCTCCTTTAAAAGGTGTATTGTGCTTCAACTCAAAATTCCCCGAACCAAGCCCCTCCAATGCCAGATCGATCATAGACTTCGAAGCCGATGTTTCATCTACACTTCCCAAGATCATATCAGGAAACCTGTCCTTACGAATAGTCGGTACATGTTGTCGGATAGAATGGGCATCCCAAAGGAGAACCTGTCCAAATTCAGTCTTTAGTTCATCGAGTAATTCCTGTACTTTCTGGTAATAGGGTGAATAATACAGTTTTGTTCTCCTGTCAATCTCTGGTTGATCTGGTATATTTTTCTGATAAATGTCGTTTCCATGAAAATCAGTGGTGGTACATAAGCCTGTGATAATCCGACCATCGTTGTACAAGGGTTTACTTTCAGGGTTTCTATTCAGGTCTATTACCCAGCGGCTATACCTGGCGGTAATCATGGTAATGCCCATTTCCACGGCAAAACTATATAACTGATCCACAAACCAGTCAGTGTCATCAGGAGCAGCCATCATATCAGGAACATAAGCATCCTGAAGCTCCTTTGGAAACTCTGTTCCACAATGTGGTACACTGAGTAATATGGGTACCCTGGGAACGGAAGGCTCAAGAACTTTATATGGATTCATAGATGAGACAAAAGTAGCTTTTGTGAAAGACTATAGGAAATCCAAAAACCATCTGATAGTAATTGATTATTTGTAAATACCACTAACTTAAAGCCGAAGGAAATCAGGTGATTTCAGAGTTAACTGCTCACTAATAATCACAAAAGTAAACGTAAAGTCTGAATAGTGCTGTTTAGTTCAAACGAAAAAGAAACAGGTCAACTTAACAAGGAGAAATTAGACTTGATTCTGAAGCAATTCAGGACTGAGGGCTATGTTTTGCTAAAAGATATTTTTTCAAAAATCCAGATTCAGCAGCTGCATAAGAGCCTTATAAAGGACTATTCAAAGTACTTCGAAAACAAGGCCCATAAGGATGCTCTAAATGTCGGAGACAAGCGGTTTTTTATCACTATTAATGTCAAGGGGGAATTCAACACACAAGAGGTTTATTGTAACCCTCTGATCCTGAAAATACTCAGCAACCTCCTTGAACCAGATTTTGTCATCAGCGATTTAACCTGTGTAGCTTCTCTACCTGGATCAGAGCAAATGCATATACACCAGGATGGCACCATATATAACAATAGCCCCATAAAGAACCTCCTTTCTCCTTTTGCCATTGGCTTGCTTATACCTTTGATCTCTTTTGATGAAACCAATGGAACAACCAGAGTTTGGCCGGGAAGTCATACCCTTAAAAAGAATATGGACGAGGCTTACTGGAATTCAGGTTTTGTTGACCTTAATATTGATTTTGGCTCAGCTATTTTGATGGACTTTCGGCTCCATCATAGCGGTAACCCAAACAAGTCTGATAGGGTCAGGCCCTTGCTCATATGTAATTATTGTAACCCCTGGTATTTTGATGTGGGTAACTTTAAAAACCAGGCCTATTTCCATATGAGTGATGAAGAGTTTACTAAGGTCCCTCCGGAACATAGAAAGATGTTTATTCGCAGAAATATCGATCTCTCTCCAAGCTATAGGTTGCTTAGTCAAAAGGCTTAGTCATGGATAAACTCAAACTTTTCAAGGCGGCAGGAGGAATGAAGTGGGAAGACAGGTACAGAAAATGGAAGGAAGGGAAAGCAGGCAGGGCCTGGTTCACACCGGAAATAAAAGTTCGGGATTCCGATATTGAGCAATCTCTTAAGGAGTTTGATCTTAAAGGAAAGTGTGTTTTGGATATTGGGACCGGATGGGGCTGGCAGGCCATTGCCCTGGCCGAAAAAGGGTATCAGGTGACAGCCTTTGACACGTCCCATACGGCCATTGAGCTCTGCAAAACTAATGCAGCCCAACGAAATGTAGAGGTAGATTTTATAACAGCTGATCTGAATTTTTGCGACTTCGACATTCAGTTTGACTGGGTCATGGACAGAGGCTGTTTTACGACACTCAATGAGGGGTTCCACAAATCCTACTGTGAGAAAGTAGCAAAATGGCTGAAGCCCTATGGTTGCTTTTTGGTAAAGGTCAACTCCCGTATGGGAATTCCATATATCCAAACTTGTTTTGAACCCTGGTTTGAGGTTGCAACAGCCAAACCCTCTCTTTTTCAAGGGGGTAATCCCGGATCGTTTACCTCACTCTACTTTGTGATGAAAAAGAAAAACCCCATATGAGCACCACCTCCTCATCTGACCTTTGTTTGAAATGCGGTATCTGCTGTGACGGAACCGCCTTTGGTCAAGCTGTTCTTGAAAACAAAGACTTGAATACTGCAACTCAGCAAATAAGTCTACTGGACAAGGAAGGAAAAAGAATCCTCAAACTACCCTGCCAGGCACTTTCAGATTGTTCCTGCACCATTTATGCGAACAGACCCAAAGTATGTGCTACTTATGAATGCATTCTCCTGAAACAATATATAAATGGCAAGGTAACGGAGAGTATTGCCCATCAGACAATTCACAGGGTCAAGTCGATCAGAGAAGAGATTGAAACGCAACTCAAAGAGACAGGTAATGAAAACCAGAAGGAAGACATTCATGCCAGAATGCGGGATTTTGAAAGAGATTTGCTAACCCGAATGCCCCCTGTTGAGTACAGGCAATTACACGGACCATTGCTTCTTAAATACAAAGTTCTTCAGAAGCTACTCATCGATAGGTTTGGCGTACAGTTTAAAAGTGAAAAGAGTAGTCAATAAATGATTGTATCACATACAAATCGATTCATATTTGTTGCTATACCTAAAACAGGTTCGCAAGCTATCAGGACAGTTCTAAACCAACATATAAATGCCAATGACTGGCAGCAGGAGGACCTGTATGACATGAAGCGTATGCCTTTCAAGGACCTGGCAAAACTCAAGCATGGTCATGTTTTGTTGAGGGAGATAAAGCCCTACATTTCTCAAAAGACCTGGAAGGATTACTTTAAATTCGCCTTTGTTCGCAATCCCTGGGATCGCTTTATTTCTACCATGTCCTTCAAATTTGGATCAAATAAAATATTTCAGTCCAACCCGCTGGCCTTTATGAAGTTGTGCCTCGAACGCCCAAGCGATGGGATGGAAGTTTTGCTCAGGCCCCAACATAAGTATGTCACCAATGAAAAAGGTGACTCAATTGTCGACTACCTGGGTAAATTTGAGGAGTTTCAGAACTCTTACGATCAGGTATGTGAACATATAGGGCTTGAGACAGCTCCCTTAAAAAGAGTGAATGAAACATCTCATCTGCATTATGCAGATTGCTATGACGATGAGTTGAAAGGTCTTATTTCAGAGAAGTATGCTGAGGACATTCGTTTGTTTGGATATGAATTCGGGAGGTCTGCATGATTGAAATCAATCACCATAAAACAGAGAGTATTCGAAATCTGGGTGATGTGGATATCACGGAAATCACTGGCATGCTCAATAACCTAAACCCTGATGACTGGGATAAACAAGTTGACTTTAAGACCAACTACAATAAAAAGAAAGGCGGTCACTCAGCCCTTCAGCAGGTACAGCATATCACTTTCAGGTTTTCGAATAAGCAGAGTGATGAAATTGAGTATCTGGAGCTGCCTTCCTGGAAGGCTTGGGAGTCTGCACTATTACCTCTGTTGCAAGAGGCCACCGCCTTATATGGCTACAAAAATGGATTTTATCCAAAAGTGATGTTGGCCAAAATTCCTGCAAAAGGGTTTATTCCTCCACATGTAGATGGAGGGATCAGAGGTTTTGCTCCACATAAGATTCATATACCTATACAGACCAATCCTGATTGCTTCTTTTTCATCGAAAAAGAAAAACACAACCTGAAAGAAGGAGTTGCATACGAAGTGAATAATGGAAAGCAACATGGAGTTGTCAACAATGGAACAACTGACCGTATTCATCTTATTTTCGAATACCTGGATATGAATGTTCAACCTGAAGAAGTAAAAAATAAGATGAGACATTGTCAAATTCAATCTTCCAGGCATATCAACCCTACAGGCTTATGACCAAAATTTTTGGTGTTGGATTTCACAAGACGGGCACTACTTCATTAGGGGAAGCGCTTGAATACCTGGGGTACGTGAATACTCACGGGGCAAAAGCTCTGCGACAGACACTGGGTCAGGAACAAATGATGAAATGCCTGATATCCGATGACCTCAACCCTGTTTGGGAAGTAGCAGATTGCTACAACTCGTTTCAGGATAACCCCTGGCAAATGCTTTACCGTCAGGCAGACCAGAGATTTCCAGGGAGCAAGTTTATTTTAACGGTCAGAAACCCGGAGTCCTGGTTTAAGAGTGTGCATAACCAGTTTGCCGGAAGGCAATCAGAGTTTAGAAGATGGGTCTACGGCCCTGACTATGGCGATCCAAAAGGGAACAAAAAGCACTACCTAGATCGCTATGAAAGGCACAACCACGAAGTTCAGGCATACTTTCATCAAAGACCTGAGGATTTATTAGTATTGGATATCCGTAATGGTGATGGCTGGGCAGAACTGTGTTTATTTCTGAAAATACCTGTACCCGACCAGGCATTTCCTCATGCCAATAAACGGGACTACCAATCTCTGATTGATAAAGTAGCTCACAGAATAAAAATCTCACTAGGTTCTCATGACTGATATGCCCGCTAACCCCAATAAAACACCTCTCTTACGAAAGCTGGACCATGTCGATATTCATGATCTGCAGCAAGCGGTATCAGGTTTGTCGAAAACAGTCTGGGAACAAACCAATCACACAAAACCCAATAGATTCGCAGCTCTGAACAAGACACAGCACATTGTATTTAAATTCATAGATAGTTTCTCGGATTGGAGAAAGTCTCATACACTACCACTATGGAAGGAGTGGGAACATCTGATTCTACCGGTAATTCAAAAAGCAGTCACTCCCTATCAGTACGAAAAAGGTGAGTTTTCAAGAATTATGCTGGCCCTTTTGCCAGCAGGGGAAAAAATCACAAGACATATTGATGGTGCCCCGGCTGCACAATTTCCCCATAAACTTCACATACCCATTATTACCAATTCCAAGACTTTCTTTTGCTTTGACAAGCAAAGGTTCAATTTTGAAACAGGGGCTGTATATGAGGTCAATAATAATATCTATCATTGGGCAGAAAACAATGGTGACACCAATAGGGTGCATTTAATTTTCGAGTACTTCCCCGTGCCAGGCTAAAATGAAAGAGAATCACAATCAGGTGGAGAATCATGAATTCTCAGAATATAACAAGCAACGGTATTTCTACTACGCCAATGGGTTGTACTTCAATTCCGCCCTGAAATTCCCGGAGCTTACACCAGCAGAAGCTGACTCCAGACAAGCAAGTGTTTCTATCGATTTTGGTTTTGTGCCTGAAAACCTGGACACCCCTGTTTCAAAAGGTGCACGCTTTCAGGCTTCTCCGGGTCGTTTTCTATTGCAGATGGATGATATCGCCAGATTTATTGCTATCGATGGAAAGCAAATCATTATCGAGCCGATTGGCGAGATAAAGGAGTCTGAGATTCGGGTTTTTTTACTGGCTTCTGTTTTTGGAGCACTTGCCCACCAACGCCATTTCCTGCCCATCCATGCAAGTGCAATTTTACACAAGGGAGAGGCCGTCCTTTTTGCCGGAGACTCGGGCGCAGGTAAATCTACACTGGCTGCTTCTTTTCTTAATAAGGGTTATGAGGTCATTTCAGATGACATCTCCAACATTTCCATGTGTAAGGAAACGGACCGCATGTCAGTATATCCGGGCTATGCCCAACTAAAGCTCTGGGCCAATTCCCTGAAGTTTTTAGATGAAAAGCCTGAAGATCATCAATCTTTAAGGCCTCATATAGAGAAATTCGGAAAGCGGATACCCTACTTTGACTCTCATAAACCCGTACCCGTTAAGGCCATTTATATTATAAATATAAGAGCAGGTCAGGAGGCTTCAATTGAGGAGACTAAAGGCAGAAGGAGGTTTAATGAAATTGCCTATCACACATTTCGACAAAAACTAATAGAAGGGCTTGGAGTAAAGCAAACTCATTTTACTCATGTACAACAACTCAGTAAAGAAGTCATCGTCAAAAATGTGAACCGAAACGAAAAGATTAAAAAGCTTCCCGGACTACTCAAGCTACTGGAAGAAGATATTCTCAACCTCTATTCCTGATCTCATGGGAAATATCATCTGGCTCTCGTCTTACCCGAAATCAGGCAACACCTGGTTTCGACTTTTCATCAAGGCACTTTTGTATAGTAACGATAAGGCAGACAACCCCTTTGATTTAAGTGGTCTTCATGGTGCTACCATGCGGTGGCTTATAGACTTTTATTCGGGTGTAGAAACCTCAGATCTCAGTCAATTGGAAATCGACAATCTTCGACCCGATTGCTATAGAAGCATGTCTGAAAACCTGGAAGAACTTTGCTTTGTCAAAACCCATGAAATCAGTAAAACAAATTCTAACAAGAAGCCCATTTACCCTTCTCAAGCCACCAGAGGAGTAATTTGTTTCCTCAGAAACCCTCTTGATATTGCTGGCTCATATGCTCATCACTTCAGCATTTCAATAGATGAAGCCATTGGCCGGATGCAAGACGAGCAATTATACTATTATTCTGAATCAAACGGGTTGTGGCCTCAAATTCGTCACCAGATCGGCTCCTGGAGCACACACGCAGCTAGTTGGCTGGATAATAAGGAGCTAAAAGTCAAAGTAGTAAAGTACGAAGACATGGTAAATGATACCTTCACCACGTTTAGTGAACTTGTAGAGTTTTGTGACCTTGATTATTCAATAGAAGAAGTTCAACAGGCCTCGAGAAACTGTCATTTTGATAAGCTCCAGGAACACGAGAAAGGGCAGCCGTTTTTAGAGAAATTTCCTAAGACGGAATCTTTTTTTCGAAAAGGTAAAGTTGGCAGTTGGAAAGAAGAGCTAACCACTGATCAAGCAGATCAGATTATAACCTCGCATAAAAGTATGATGACAAGGTGCGGCTATTTAACCCAGGGAGGGGAGGTCATAGCACATTAAACCTTATTCGCTGCTCCCGAGCTCCTATCAACCTGAGATTTGGTCACTACAAGAAGCAAATTGCTCTTCATAGCCAGCAGTTTTATGCTTCGCACATCAAACTCATCAATGTTCAATTGCTCCATAAATTCTGTCAGATTCTTTTTACTCAACAGATTCAGATTTTCTTCTTTCGCAAAATAGGAAAGCCCCAGAGCGCAGAGGATTCGGGTACTGATTAAACGAGGCAACCAATGCACAAAAGGAAGTAAAGTATGAAAATCAACCGGGTACCACTTATTGGGGGTAGTAATGAACATGCCTTTTTTACAAACACGGTAACACTCTTCAAGCATCTTTTTCTGAGAGTCACGAGAACCTACATGTTCCAGCGTAGCAGCTGAGAAAACAACATCAAATGCGTTATCTTCAAAAGGCATTTGCAGTGCACTGGATCTTACAAACTTCAGCCCCTCAAACTCCCTCTCCAGCCACGATGCATCCTGATCCGAAAGGGCTGTGATTTTGGACTTATCCGGAAAAAGCTTCTCAAAAAAGTTAGCTGATAAAGTAGAGGAATCGGCCGTAACACCCACATCCAGAGCATTTTCTATTATATCATTTGAAAATGATTCTGTAAAAACATCCATCATCTTCATCCTCTTCTTTAAGATTAGTTTATCAAAGAAACCACCACTCCTACCTGCATTATAGAACTCTTTGTTAATAGCCACCGGGCGAATTTATCATTATTTGAGAATAGTAGTGCTCCCGTAAACGCTATAAGGCTCTTTTGACCAGTAAATACAAAATGGAAGCCGGCACCGAATCTTCATCAAGAATTTGTATTAGTTTGCCTCTCATACAATGAAATTATCAATTGTAATTCCTGTCTTCAACGAAGAGGCCAGCATACGGGCTCTGATTGAAAGATGTCTGCAGTTTAAACAGACCATCGGCACCACATCCTTTTTAAAAGATGTTGAGATAATCGTAGTGAGTGATGGATCAACCGATAAAACCGTAGAATATGTACGTCAATTCGGGAATAAAATAGAGCTGCTGATTTTCGAAGCAAATAAAGGATATGGTGCTGCCATAAAACATGGCTGGGAGCATAGTTCCGGAGACATACTGGGTTTTTTAGATGGTGACGGCACCTGTGATCCATACTTTTTTATCGAGCTGACCAAGGTTCTGATAGAAAAGGAGGTAGACATTGCCTTAGGGTCGCGCCTGAACAAATCCAGTAAAATGCCCCTGGTGAGAAGAATAGGTAATCGCTTTTTTTCATTGATGCTATCTGCCATGTCTGCACAAAAAGTATCAGACACGGCAAGTGGAATGAGAGTCGTACGGAAATCTTCGCTCAAAAAGATACTACCGCTCCCCAATGGCCTTCACTTTACCCCGGCCATGAGTGCCAGAGCAGCACTCAGCCATGAATTGAAAATAAGTGAGGTGGAGATGCCATACGCTGAAAGGCAGGGAGAGTCTAAGCTGAATGTAATAAAAGACAGTTGGCGTTTTCTGGGTACTATTCTTAAGACTGTGGCTTTATACAAACCTCACTTGTTTCTCAACTGGTCAGGAGTTCTCTCGTTGCTGTTCGGAGTCATACTAATCTTCGGTCCTGTCATTCATTACCTCAATTACGTTGAGGTTGAGGAATGGATGATCTATCGGTTTGTAACCTGCAACTTACTCGTACTGTGTAGTACGCTGTTTTTTTCAGCTTCTTTTTTAATAGAGAAGATCATAAGTTTTACCATCAGGAAATCAACAACCGATACCAGAGGAAACAGGTTAATCAGATACCTGTTTGACAGAAAGACACTCTTCATAGTCATTCCACTTTTGTTACTGACAGGCTACCTCCTTATCCAGCACAGCCTTTATGAGAGAATACTTACCGGCCATACCCAGGAACATTGGTCCAGGTTTATTGCCATGTCCACCTTAGTGGGACCTGCACTCATTCTGACCATTACGAAAATCGTAGATTATTTCCTGAATCTGATTATTGATTATCTGAACTTTCTACGCAATCAATAAACGAATATGAAAGTCGTTTATAGCCATTTTTTCAAACAATTGGACTCAGGGAATAAAAACTCTTTTCTGACCAAAATGAGGCACAAATTCAATCATCGAATAAATACCAGAAAGGCAGGTTACCATTTGACATTCTCTTTATATTCATAGAAAATTCTGTAAGATGACATCTTCTGCTACAATTGATTTAGACATGACAATCGTTCGAAACGGTGGCCTGTTAGACTCTGAAATAGACGGAGAAACTGTAATGATGAGCGTTGAACAAGGAAATTACTATGGCCTCAACCAGGTGGGTACTGAAATCTGGAAATTGATAGAAAGTCCGATTAAAGTTGAAGACATCTGTAAAGCACTTGTGAAAGAGTACAAGGTAGAACAAGACACTTGTGAAAAAGAAGTTTTGTCTTTTCTGAATGATCTAACTTCAGAAAAGATCGTTGTTCTAAGCTAGAATAGATTTAGTTTCCTGACCTCTTCAAATGTTGAGCACCTCTTCCGAAACCCTGACTACCGCTGCCGATTTTTTCAGGAAGAACAACTACTATGTACTTAGGGAAGCGCTTGATCATGATAGCATTCAGGTAGTTAGCCAGTATGCAGAGCTCCAAAGAAAAAATAACGAACCTTATTTTTATGATGAAGGGCGTCAGTATTCAGGAAGGTACGGAGACCTGGTAACCGAGAGCATATTGCTACAACTCCAATCAATCATGTCAGAGATTACAGGTTGCGACCTATATCCGGCTTTTTCTTTTTTACGCGTATACAAAAAGGGCGATGCATTGCACAAACATGTCGATCGAAATGCCAGCGAATTTGCCGTCACCATGACCATAGCAAAGCCCGGAGAGGAAGTATGGCCTATTTATGTCGAATCCCTGGGGAAAGAAGTAGAGGTATTATTGAACCCTGGCGAGATATTGCTCTATAAGGGCAGAGAAATGGTCCATTGGCGTCACAAACTGGAAATGGATTACTGGACCCAGGCCATGTTCTTTTTTGTAGATAGCAAAGGTTCTTTCAAAGATCACCTTTTCGACAAGCGAAATGAGATTGGAGAAATGAAGAATATGGGAGACCTCAGGTTTAAAATGCATTATTTGAGAGGCCTTATGGCAACGAAATAGATTTTTATGCAAGAAGGGGTCAGACATACATCCGGAGAAGGCATTTCATTAACAGAAGAGCAAGGTCAAACCTCCTCAGGGAAATTTCAACAACAGGGGTATTGCATTCTTTCTTCACCACTGAGTTCCCAATTACTAAGGTTAATGCAGAATTATACCTCTTTCTACACCAAATTCCACCCCTCCTATTTTATTAAGATCAATGATTCTCTGATCCGGTACGGAGATTTCTTATTTGAAAGCACATTAACAAATATTCAGCATCTTATAGAACAGGTTTCAGGCAGACAGCTATTTCCTGTATTTTCCATCGTGCAATCTGTGCCCGATCAGGCATCTTTCGGTAGTATCAATTACAAGGACACACAAGGCGTCAGTGCCCTCTTAAGCATTAACCCTGCTCATACAAATAGCCTTGCATTCGAAATTCAGGGCGAGAGTGGAATTCACCTACCATTAAATTCTGGAGAACTATTGATTTATGACACTGAAAAAGTCGAATTGAAGGGTAAGGAAGCATCCTCAGGAGAAAACACTGTGGGCCTGTTTCATTATGTTGATGCATCCGGCAAATTCACAGATTGGAAGTTTGACAAACGTGCTAATATCGGTACCCTGATCAGCAGGCCGGAGATGGAGGCTAAAATCAAGACACTCAAAGGTTAATCTGAAAAAGGTAAATGAGCGCGATTTGTGGGTTTTGGAAAAGCAGTAATCAACAAGACTCATTGTCTCAGGACATAGAAGCTATGGTCACCCGTCTCAACCACTGGCAGGCCGATGCCTCCGGTAGCTGGACTGATAAAGATGTATCTCTTGGACACTTAATGCTTTACAATACGCCTGAGTCTCTAAAGGAAAAACAGCCTTTCTTTGAGGAGGATTCAGGGCTGGCCATTACGACAGACGCCCGTATTGATTATCGTGATCAGCTACTGGAAAAATTAGAGATTCGAACTACAGAATACCCACCGGATAGTACACTAATACTCAAGGCCTATAAAAAATGGGGGACCGACTGTGTCAAACATCTTTATGGCGCATTTGCCTTTGCCATTTATGACAAAAACATCAATCAGATTTTCTGTGCGCGGGATCACGTGGGCGTAAAATCATTGTTTTACTATCATAAGGATGATCTTTTTGCCTTCGCATCTGAGATCAAGGGAATCTTAGCCCTTAAGCAAGTCGATAAATCTTTTGACCCTCAATATATCCCAGATTACCTGGCTAAAATCTTTCCCGATGCAACCGGAACGCTCTATAAACATATTCTCAGGCTGGAACCGGCACACAGTATGGTTATCTCGTCAAATGGCATCAACAAAACTCAGTATTGGTCGCTGGACAGTGCTCCTGAGAGAAAATGGGAATCAAAGGAAGAGGTAATTGCAGCTTTTCGCGAACAACTTTCCCTTGCTGTAAAGGAGCGTTTACGTTCTGCATACCCAATAGGGTCTGAGCTGAGCGCAGGTCTGGACAGTTCATGTGTAACCACCCTCGCTCAAAAACACTTAAAAGAATCGGAGCTTGAGGTCAATGCCTACTCCAACGTAATGGGAGCAAAGGATAAGGAAACGACTATTCCTTTTGGAGATGAAACCGAAGGCATTCAGGAAGTAGTCAAACATGCCGGAATTAGTCATACCAGCATGGTTACCGGTCTGGATTTTCCTGTTGACCAACTGATTAAATACAATGCCTCATTTCTGGATCAGCCACCGAAAACCTTCGGAGCTTTTTATTCAGATGGCATATACCGGGTCGCCTCTGGAGATAATGTGAGAACATTGCTTACCGGTACCGGAGGAGATGAAATTGCCAGTATAGATGTCACAGGCCTGAAGTCTCATTATCTCAAAGATCAGAGCCTTATTCACAAAGGCAGGCGCGCCATACGCAGTTCAAATAAGCCTGCAATACTCGCAATAATCGGTTTTCTGCTAAGCGAAAATAAGTTATCAGCCAACCTCATATCAAAATTCAAAGGAAAGAAGAGAGCACCTTTGGGCACATATCGGCTACCTGGAATTCAACCCAACATAATCAGGCAATTCCGGCTGAAAGAAAGGATAAAACAGACGAAAGAAGCACCATACCCCAAATCGATTCAACAATTTCAGCGTGAAGTGATTCATCGGCCCAAATACTGTGAAGGAATGCTGATTGAGGAGTTAATTACGCGTAAACACAAATTAGAATACCGTTACCCCCTGCTGGATGTACCCTTGCTAGAACTGGCTTATACTTTTCCTGAAAAATGGCTGGCTCATGATGGCATTCCACGATTTTTATTCAGAAAGGCAATGGAGGACCTGATACCTGATAAAGTATTATGGAACCGCAAGAAATTGAGGGTGTTTAACGTAGCTTCGGTTTTTCAGCGTATTACAGCATCCAGAGAAACACTTATATCAGATTTACTCCGATTAAGCAAAAAAGAAGGCATCAATAAGTATGTTTCTATGTCATACCCTATAGAAATAACACAAAAATTTGACCCTGCCATGAATCGATATAATTTGGTACAGGTAAACTTCGCTATTCAGGTTTTGATTCTTTCAAAAATTGTTGATTTTGACGATGATTCTCAGATTGTTTCCTAGCGGAAAAAGGCTTAATTTTAAGCTTTATAGCCTATTTATTTAAATTTCAGCTTTCACCATGAATGATGATATAAAAAAACAGAACGACTCTGAAGACACTCGAAAAGAGTGGGCATCTCCGAAGCTTACAAAAGAGGATATGAGCATTACCGAGGGAGGATCGCCCTTGTCACCTTCCAAGGAAAATCCATTTTACCATACCTGATTACAGCTCTTAAACACTCACTTCGGCTCTGATCAAATACTGCTGATAAGAAGTGGGTTAAAACAAAAAATCCATCAAATCAGGAAGTCACCCGAAGCCATCTTTGAAAGTGGCCATAGCCACGGTATCTACCCCCTCCTTTGTTCAAGGTACCCAGGTCTTACTTTCTTCCTTCATTTCCAGTAATACGGAGCTCGCTTATGACCTGGTAATTATAGGAGATAACCTGCCGCAGGTTGCATCTTCCTTTTTGAAATTCCCACAAGTAAAGTTTCATTCTGTGGGAGATCGATTGAAAAAGGCAACTCAAAAAGTAGGAGAACAGAACAAACTGTTAAGAAACAAACTAGCTCAGTTTTACAGTTTGGAGATCTTTAACCTGACCGGATACGACAAGGTTCTCTTTCTGGATAGTGATATTGTTTGCCAACAGAGTATTACCTCATTCCTCTCTTACCAATGTGATTTAGGTGCTTGTTATGACAGGGCCTGGTTCATGAATAAACACAGACTTTACGATTCATTCTATATGGTTGATCCTGAAAGTTCAGACACCAGAGAAAGAACCATGTCTCCATCATACAACAGTGGTGTATTACTGGTAGATAAAGTACTTATCAACCATCCCACTTACCAGGAGCTGATAGAGAGAATTGACTCCATAGACTGGACAGATACCTCAGGGGTTAACGATCAGATCGTGATCAATCAACACTTTGAAGGAAGGATCGAAACCTTACCTGAAACTTATAATTATATTACTGAACGGGTCGGATTTGACCGGAAGTGGTCTGAAAGCAGAGCAGATGAGGCCTGTTTCATCCACTTTATAGGGCACCCTAAACCCTGGAACTTTAAGAGAATAGTAAAAGGGCTTTTGAAAGGAAGAAAGGCACCGGAAAATTGGTCTGTCTGGCTAAAGGCCTACTGGAAATACTTAAGAATGAGTACGTTCCGGAAATAGAGATGGCAGAATAGCCAGAGATCAGTGTTGAAGACAACACTGTTTATAGTAACCATGAAGAGGATCAAATAACTTATGGCAAAGCGGATTATATTGAGGTCACTGAGACATCTCAGTTATCAGACAGAAATATTTTAAAACAAATGTACCTGCCCCATGACACTCATTTTTCAGAAAGCGGAGCAACACTGGTGGCAGAACTCATTATGAAGAAACTTGATTCCCGACCTGACCTCAGAATTACGCCATGAGATTCTTTTCGAGATTAAATAGATTCGCTAAAAGTATACATCCAAATTCGATCAGGAGAGTTTGGCAACTAACTGATGGTCCGATAATAATTTGCGGCTGCCCAAGATCAGGCACAACGTTATTACTGGCTATACTCGCGGCACATCCTGAAATTCAGGGCATACAAGCTGAAACCCGTGTCTTTAAAAGATGGTCCTATTCGTCAAGAATGCTGAATCGTTGGTATCACAACCTTCTGATTTTTTGCCATTTGATAAAGTTTCCCATTAAAAAGACGGCCAGAAGATGGGCAGAAAAAACGCCACAAAACGTCCAGTATATTGAAGAAATTCTGAATGAGTTCAAAACCAGCGTAAAGATCATTCATATTGTTCGTGATGGTAGAGATGTTATTACCTCAAGGCATCCCACTCAACCCGATAGATTCTTTGTTTCTCCGGAACAGTGGGCTGAGATTGTTTCCAAGGGACTCAGGTGGATTGATCACCCACAAGTCCTGACCATTCAATATGAAAATCTTGTCCAAGCGTATGACACCACCGTTAACGAGGTAATGTCGTTTCTTGGGTTGAATGTCTCAGAAGAGATAGCGGAGTATCACAAATACACCACTATTAAAGCTCCTAAAACACTTAACGATGAGATTCAACCAATTTCAAATCGTTCCATTGGTAAATGGACCAGGGAGGAGTATAAGGACCGCACAGCGACATTCAATACATGCAAAGAGGCGGTTGAAATACTAAAGAAAATAAGTGGCCTCAGGGCTAATGTCAGATCGACCCTATGATTCGCCTGAAATCTATATGGAACAATGGTAGTTTCCGGCAATATGCCGTACTGACACTCTGCGTTTTTCTCTCGTTCTGGCCGGTGATGTTCGATACATCGATTTTAGGAGATGGTATTCTAAATTATGACCTCCTTACTTCGGATAAACCTGACAGCATCATAGATTATTATATCGCTTTTGGTCTGCCTCTGCATGGCTGGTTTGCCTATTTGACAGGTTTTCTGGAGCCCATGGTGCTCGCGCATAAAATACTGGCCTTTCTATGTATTATGACCGGTGGCTGGTATATGCTGGCTACCATTACCAGGCTTAATTTCCTCCCAAAATCACTGAACCTACCGGTAGTGCTTTTGGCAGTATGCTTTCCCATCTATACCATGTGGATCGATATGGCCAAACTCTCATATGCCTTCAGCCATGTCTGCTTCTATGCAGGAGCCTTTTACTATCTCAAATGGATGTCGAGCAACTCCAAATGGATCATGTTACTCCTGAGCCTTATGCTATTCAGTATGGCTTTTCAGGTCTCTTCCTTTTTGCTTTATTTCTATGGGTTTATAGGAGGAGTCGGGTTGCTTCACATAAACTCAGTAGAATCACCAAAAACAAATGCCACACACTTTATCAAAAAGCATGGATTGATTTTAGCGTTCCCGGTTGTCTATTTCTTCGGTATCATGAAGGTTTTCTTCAAACCAATTTATCCATACAATGAGTTTAACTACAGTATTAAGGCACTCTTGCAAGACTCAATTGTCAGCTTATATGGGTTGTTTATTGAGCCATTAAACAGGTTTTGGCACTTTGTTGAAAACAACCCCATGACCTGCATTTTTATAGCTGCTTATGCGCTCTCAGGTGTGTTTCTCCTTAGCAGGGCCATTCCAAAAGCCGGAGCAAAAACTTCAATGAGCAAAATCAAGGCTAAGAAACTACTGATTTTCGGAAGCATTCTGCTTTTCCTGGCAGTGTTCCCCTACGTGCTGGTTGGGAAACCCGTGAGGGGTTTTGGTTATGCCTCCAAAAACGCGCTGCTTTCGGGCCTTCCTGTTAGCCTGATGGTGATTTCTTGTCTGATCTGGCTTTTCAGTAACCATGTGAAAAGAATATTCAATGCTGTGACAATGATCGTGGTACTTTTCATTGCCATGAACCTGAGTACTCATATCACCTGGCAGAACAGATATATTAAGTACTTGTCACTTATAGAAAACCTGCAGCAAATACCTCCCCCAGAAGAGCGCGTTATCTTTTTTCGCGATAACTTTCCCCAGGGTTCTCGCATGCTATTTCGACATATAGAGCTTCACAAAGCACTGGGGCTGGGCTGGCAAGACACCAATCGTTATGCTCATGAATTAAACACCTATGTTGAATGGGACTACAGACTGCTATATACAGACCCTATGCAAATAAGTCGCGTCTGGAAAATCCCCTGGAACATGGATCATGAAATGTTGCAATGGATTCATTTGACAGACGAAGAGTCCAGACTTATCATGGCAAGTACTCCTCAACAATATCTGTCGAGAACACAAAGGATATTCAATGACATAGGCCATAACAACCCTCCTGAAAAAAGCTTTGACGGGACAGGTTTAACTAAGGCAGGCCTTTTGGCATTTTCGGGGAATGATCAAATGGAAGAAGGAGTCCTGTGCTGGAAATACCTTTGGTCAAGCAGGTCTGAAAAGAAACTCCTGCTACAATCTATAGCACGACTGGACTACAGCGTGGTAGATTGGTCTGGTAAAAGCACTGAAATAAACGACTAATCCAATTATGCTTTTCGCCTCAGTCAGTTTCGCCATTTTTTTGCCCCTGGTTTTCTTCCTGTTCTGGTTTGTCTTCAACAAGAATGTGAGATGGCAAAATGCGCTCACTTTAATGGCCGGATATGCATTTTATGCATGGTGGGACTGGCGGTTTTTATCACTTATTGTTATCAGCTCCCTCACGGATTTTCTTGTCAGCAGGCAACTGGGCAAAACGAACGAACCTCTTAAGCGCAAAGTGTTGCTCATCATCAGCCTTGGTGTAAATCTGGGTCTGCTCGGCTTTTTCAAGTACTACAATTTCTTCATTGAGTCGTTTGCCGATGCGTTTTCCCTGATCGGATATTCAATCAATACCACTACACTCAATATCATTTTTCCTCTGGGGATCAGCTTCTATACCTTCCAGACGATGAGCTACTCTATAGACGTATACAGGGGCAAAATACAGCCTACCGATAACCTTCTCGCCTTCTTTTCCTATGTCAGTTTTTTTCCTCAATTGTTAGCCGGTCCCATCGAACGGGCGTCCAACCTTTTGCCCCAGTTCCTGAAAAAACGAGTTTTTGATTATGCACTGGCCAGAGATGGATTGTTACAAATTTTATGGGGCCTTTTTCAAAAGGTAGTGATAGCGGATTTGCTAGGTGCCAATGTAGACTTCCTGTTTTCCAATCAATCCCATATGGAGTTTTCGGGACCTACCCTGCTGCTCGGTGCTGTTTTTTTTGCCATTCAGATATATGGAGATTGGGCCGGTTACTCTAACATCGCTATTGGTTGTGGAAAGTTATTCGGTATCAGGCTGATGACCAATTTCGATATGCCGCTGTTTTCCAGAGATATAGCCGAATTCTGGAGGCGATGGCATATCTCCCTGGCCACCTGGGTAAAAGATTACATGTACATTCCTCTCGGTGGAAATCGAAAGGGTAAAACACGTCAGGTGATTAATATCACCATTGTGTTTCTGGTGATCGGGTTGTGGCATGGCCCTAACTGGACTTTTGTCCTTTTTGGCCTGATGCATTGCATTTTTTACAATGTGCTGCTGCTGAGCAACAATCAAAAGAAAACAGGAATTGCTGCTGAGAACAGCATTCTCCCAAGTTTAAGAGAGTTATACCAGATAGGTCTGACATTCCTGTGTTTTGCACTTTCACTCGTTATGTTCAGAGCTGATTCTGTCACACAGGCATTTGATTATTATAGTAATATGTTTTCTGCCAACTGGTTAGCCATCCCCACCAATCTGGGGTATCTGTATATTCCGATACTTTTTTTTATAATCGAGTGGGTTCAGCGCAAAAAGAAGCACGCCTTACAAATATCAGCCCTGCCCAAATGGCTTCGGTGGCCTGTTTATTATGGGGTTATGTTTAGTGTTCTCTACTATTTTACCAGAGAGAACCCATTTATCTATTTCCAGATTTAGCAGATGAAGAAGTTTTTGATCAATAGTTTGCTGGCTACTCCCTTGTTTATCACCATCGCATATATAAACTATTCCCAGGATGTTTATCACATCTTCAGCCCCGATCCTCAATTAAAAGAAGTAGCAGAATGGATGCTGTCAGGCAGCAATGTCTCTTACACCAGAAGCTATGACCGGGTTAGCCTGGTAAATGAATTCATACAAAGATCTGAAGAAAAAAGTGATTGGATAATACTGGGTTCAAGCAAGAGTATGACGGCAAACAAAGACATTATCGGACGAACATCATTCTTCAATAGCTGGATCAAACAGGCCCGGTTGAAAGATTACCTCGCCATTGTATACTCTTTGGATCAGGAAAACCTGCTTCCGGACACGCTCATTCTGGAGTTCTCACCACACTTATTCAATATCCATCAGAAAGCGGCAAGGCACCATGAAAACTATGATTCATATTTTGCCATGGCCGACATTCTTGATCTCCCTAAATTGTATCCTAATCGATGGAATCGTTTTTCTATGAAAACGAGTCAACTGTTTTCCGGACGAAATTTTTTGGATGCGCTTTTCAGGAAGCCTGGGAAAAACTTTCAACAAACAGATCAGACCAGCCTGCCCAATCACAGAATTATTCAGAGTGACGGTAGCGAGCCGGGAAAAGAGTATTACAAATCACAACCAAAAAGGAGGAAAGAATTGATTTTAGATGAAGAAGTGGATAATCAGCACCTCTATCATGAAATGGACCCTACCCTGATAAAACACTTTGAAGGACTCGTGGCCTTCTTACAATCAAAAAATGTGAGTCTCATTTTCTATATTCCTCCGTATCATCCCGAAACTTTCAATATAACCATTAACCAAAACCCTGTTTTTGCTGAATACACTAAATATTACCAGGCATTCAGTACCAAAATGAAGGTGCCTGTTTTCGGTGGATTGGACCCTCACCCTCTTAAACTAACAGATAATGATTTTATAGATGCTACTCATACCGAGCCATCAGGTTTTAGAAAAATCTGGTTGTCTCGAAGTCATTAAATAAAGTGAAATTTAACTGAGCAAAACAATACTATCGGACAAATGCTGAGCAATAAAAAACTTCTATTATCACTCTTGTTGGTTACCAGCATTGCTGTAGTGTTCTGGATGGGATCACGATATCCAGCCCTGGATGAAAAGGCTATGATGGGAGGAGATGCTCAGGTTATGGGCATTGCCTTTGACGAATGGATAGAGGTAAAACCAGGTGCTTCCTGGTGGGAGGAGATATTGTACAATACTCTCAACTGGGGCTATACCAATAAGCAGGGAATGACATTCGGGCTATTGTTTGCAGCAGCATTGATGTTACTGTTCAGCCAGCTAAACCAGTATCTCTCCGAGAACCGGGTGACTAATACCTTCATCGGGTTACTCATGGGAGCTCCTTTAGGTGTTTGTGTTAACTGTGCAGCCCCCATCGCGCAAGGAGTCCGTAAAAGCGGTGGAAGAGCGGAAACTGCACTGTCTATGATGATCAGCTCCCCCTCTCTGAATATCATCGTGCTCTCCATGCTCTTTGCCATGTTTCCCCTGTATATCGTGTTATTAAAGGTCGGTATCACAGTGGTCATTATAGTTATACTGGTTCCTCTGATTACCCGTTTTTTCTTTAAAGAAGCATTGATCGGTGCCAATACCGCTGCCATTGCAGACAAGACCTCTTTTCAGATAGTACCTTTCGACCTCAACATTTCCAGTGTATCACAGCCTGATAGCTGGCTACATGCTCTAAAATGGTTAGTCGTGGTTTTTCTAAGAGCAGGATGGTACATCATTCGAAAGACCCTGCCTCTGATGGTACTCGCAGGTCTATTGGGCAATGTTCTGATCACTTTTCTTCCCTTCGATACCTTAAGCCAGATCCTACCCGAATATGGCATGCTACCTATAGTAGCAGCTATGATAGTACTGGCTATTGTCGGTACGTTTTTGCCCGTACCAATTGCTTTTGATGTCATCGTAGCGGCTATTCTCTACAATGCAGGACTCCCCATTCAGTATGTTATGATTCTTCTGCTGAGCCTTGGTACCTACAGCATTTATGCCTTCTTCATCGTTCAACAGTCTGTTTCTTTTAAGGTAGCCTCTGCGCTATACGTTGGTGTTGCGGTGTTTGCGGTCATGTCCGGAACTATTGGCTATTTTTATGACTCCTGGAGCAAGGATCGGATGAGGGATTTGTATGCCACTTATCTGACCCAAGACGGTGATACCAAATTAAAGGAGCTCGGTCTTCCGGCTATTGAATACCCGATTCCGGATCAGGGATTTGTCAGTGATCTTCTGCATAAAAAACCCGTTTACGGCAACGTACAGGCAAACTTCCCTTCAGGTATTTCTGTTTCCAGCCGAAGTTTCATTCAGAGCAAGCCTGGTAGTGGCTTTAGATTTAGGAAAGTGGAAGGCATGGAGTTGGGAATCAATGAATCGCAAAAACTTACCCTTGCCAATTTCATAGAACCGTTCTCTTACGGTCACAGCATAGCTTCAGGGGATGTGCATGGCGATGGCTGGACGGACATCCTACTCAGCTCAGATCAGGGACTTTCTTTATATGCCAATATAAATGGTACTCATTTCAAAAGGCAATGGATTGATACAGTCCAGTATTCAGGCAAGAAGATTTCGACAGCTGCTTTGGTAGATTTAAATAATGATGGCTGGCTTGATATTTACTATACCACCTATATGGAGGGAAATTACATTCTATTTAATAAGAACGGCCGCTTTCCTCTTCAGCAACCTACTCCGGTACCAACAGTCGAAGATGGGGTTATAACGATAGCGAGCTCCTTTGGCGATACAGACAGAGATGGAGACCTCGATATATTATCAGGCAATATGTCTGTGGGTCAGTTGCTCCAACCAGATTTAGCGCTCCCCTCTTCTCGCAATGCCTTGGTAATACAGGATCCTGACGCTCCCGGGGGATTTGAGTTGAAGCATCTCAGTGGTAAAGCGGGTGAGTCCTGGACAGCCCTTATTTCTGATGTCAATGATGATGGCTGGCCCGATTTACTCGCAGGTAATGATTTCAGAATACCCGATAACTATTATTTGGGTAAGGGTAATGGCGACTTTGAACAAGTTAAGGTGACAGACTCCATATTCTCCGTGTCAACCAAGCTTACCATGAGTATTACTACTGCTGACATCAATAACGACTTACATACAGATGTATATTTTGGAGGAGCTACTACATTCCTTTCCGAACCCGAGGACGTTGTAGAGGTTTCCGAAAATATCTGCAATGAACTGGCAAATGAAGCAGAGCGTAAAAGATGTATAGAAAAGACACGCATCCATGAAAACCTGAAACTCGCCAAAGTAAAGGATGATGTCTTCGGGTGCCCTCCTGAATACTTCGAAGAATGCCTGGTGTTCTATCTCTTTTCAGAATACAAATGGTATCCGGAAAAGAATCAAAAGCTATGTGAATTCATCAAAGGGTGGGAATACTATTCGTTTTTATGTGATTATACACTCAATGACCTGAGCATTAAGTATTCAGACGAATCATGGGCATTGGAAATACCACAGGCCCAGGCCACAAATGTGCTGCATATGGGTAATGAGGGAAAAGCTTATAAAGAAGCGGCTGAAAAGTATGGTATTAAAGGCTCTGGCTGGTCCTGGAACTCCAAGTTTGCTGACCTTGATAATGATGGATGGCAGGATTTGTATGTAGTCAACAGCTCATACCAGGGTTTTAAACGCGATGATAAATTCCTGTTCAGAAATAAGCAGGGAGAGCAATTTGAAGATGTGACGGCTGAAGTCGGCCTTGAGTCATTCTTTGCCATTAGTGCCTATACTTACCTTGATATTGACAATGACGGTGACCTTGACATTATTGCAGTACCCGCCCAGGCTCCGGTTTTTGTTTACCTGAATGAATCCAGGATAAGGAACAGTATTGCATTTCAGTTAGACGATGCTATTGGTAACTCCTTTGGCATAGGAAGTAAGATCATCATCCGTTACGGAGATAAAAATGAGCATCATCAGATGCGTGAATTACAAAGTGGGGGTGGTTTCAGGTCTTATGATACACCTGAGTTCAGGTTTGGACTGGGCGATCATGAGAAAGTGACTGCTGTAGAAATACGGTGGTCAACCGGAGAGGTCACAATATTGGATGCCGAACTTCCCAGCGGAGCTACTTATAAGCTCTCGAGGCAAAGAGCGGCTGAGTAAAATTCCTCAGAAACCTGATCAGGTTGCTTCTAAGATCTGGTATAAAAGTCGAGATCGTATTTTAACACTGTGCTCTGAAATTCAAGATCGATACCGGGCATGCATTTAGGAACCCCGATCATAAGATCACAATTGCTTGTTCAACATTTGTGCATACTGACCATCCAGCGCAACCAGTTCATCATGTGACCCTCTTTCCACAATTTTCCCGCCTGACATAACCACTACCTGATTCGCTATTTTCAAGTTGTATAGTCTGTGTGTTACCAGAATGACAATTTTATCCCTGGCCAGTTCTCTCAGATTTTCAAAAATATTGTGTTCCGACAGCGGGTCAATGGCACTAGTGGGCTCATCAACTATCAGCACTTCTGCCTCTTTAAAGAACATACGTGCCAGGGCCACCTTTTGCCACTGACCTATGCTCAGCTCAGCACTGGCCTCGAACATTCTTCCCAACTGTTGATCATATCTATCAGGCAGCCTATCAATAAAAGTGTTTGCCCCGGTTAGCCGTGCGTAGGCCTCTAACGAAGCAGTATCTTCATCTCCACTCAGGTTGCTGAAACTTATGTTTTCACCCACGGTCAGAAAGTACTTGGCGAAATCCTGAAAGGTAATGCTCATTTTCGAGCGCAAATCAGACAGTCGAATGGCTTTATAATTTTTACCATCTAAGTGAAGTTCCCCCGAAGAGGGATCATACAATCGGCAAATCAGCTTTACAAGAGTTGTTTTACCCGACCCATTTTCACCTACCAGAGCAGTTATCTCGCCTCTCTTTAAATTCAGAGATACACCGCTCACAGCATCCACTCCGGTCTTGGGATATTGAAATGACACCTCTCTCAGCTCGATTCCTGACGTAATTCTTTCCGACAGAGGCAAAGCATTTTCATCATTGCCGATTTTTGGTTCCAGCTTCATAAACCCGATAAGATGTGACAGGAAAAGTCGATGCTCCAATAGCTTCACCATACTTTGTAATACACCAGACAAATTTGTCTTCCCTCTTTGAAATGCCGGAAATACCATCGCAAGCTCACCAATACTAATCATGCCATTAACAGCACGATAGGTAAGGAAGGCGTAACTGAATATTTCAGCACATATTTCTATTGTCTTTCCACCAATACCCATTCTCGCTCTCAAACCGAACAATGATTTCTTCTCAACAAAGAGCACTTTCCTTAATGCCTGAAATCTTTCGGAAAGAGATAAGCCTGCATCAAACACTCTGACTTCTTTGGCATATTCGGCTTCTGTTATTATGCGATTAAGGTAGAACCCTTTTCTTTCCATAAGCGCTCGTTTCTTCTCCCATTTGAAGAGCTTATCGGAGAATATATATTTGATAAGAGCAGACGGCAAAACAGAGATAAACAACAGCAACGGGACCAGCGGATGTATGAAAAAGATCAGCCCTCCGACAAACAGTATAGCAATCAAATTTTCGACAAAAGCCATAAGGTCGGCTACTAACTGAATAGGGCGTGAGAGGCCATGTCGATGAGCAAGAAAATAAGAATCATGGTAAGCCGGATCATCATATAACTCCAGATCCATAGCGATAGATTTTTTTTGGAGCAATCCTGCTATATAATCTGCAACACTTTGTTGCTGTAACCCTTCTATATATTGAGAAATATTCTGAACTATCCCGTTTAGCAAAAGTACTACACCGAGATACACTAGGTATAAGACCAATTCATCTTTTCTGCTTTCATCAAATCCACCTTTGGCAGTCAACTCATCTATGACCAGTTTCATGAATAGCAACTGGGCAACGGGTAAAACCGCTTTAAAGAAAATGGCTACAAGCCTGGAGATAGTATAGCCTCTGGAGCTTTTCCATACTATGTTCAACGCATAGCGATATTGATCAAAAATAAGTTTGAATTTTGCTTTCACCTGAAAATCTCTGTATGCCTGACTATGGCATACCTTGTGAAGATAAGCTGTTTTATCAACTTGTCTTAACCGGCCACAGATTGCGGCTTACCCGGTCTTTTAATACCACGCTCTACTTTCTTTCCGAACCCATATTTAATCGGAGCATAGACAGAAATAGAGAATAACGCCAGGGCTATGTTTACCAAAACAGGGTCAAATTGACCGGGTACGAGAAAACCCAGAATAAACACATTCAATACGGTCTGGATAATGGCATATATGGCTGAGACTCTTACGTGGGGCATAGACCCTTCGTTGGCCATGAGCTGATATAAATGGAGTCTGTGTCCCTGTAAAATATTTTGCCCCAAAATGATTCTCTGAATGATGGTGAGTACCGTATCGACCCCATAAACACCTAACAACCAGACATAAATAAAGTCTTGTTGCTGCCAGCAGAGCAGACCGACAAGGTATACCACCACGAAGGCAATAGATACACTGCCAACATCTCCGGCAAAGCACCTTGCGTTCTTTCGAGCATTAAAAAAACTAAATACAAGGACCGCTAAAATTGGCAGGATGATTAGCTCTTCAGCCACTATAAGCTCTCCAACCTGATGTAAATACAGGCATGACCCGAGAAACACCAGCGAATAGAACGCTGTGATCCCATTGATACCATCCATAAAATTGTAGAAGTTGACCGAAGACATTGCCATTACAAGAAAAACAGCCCACTGCCACCATTCCAGGTCACCCTGGGTAATTTGATAAATGAGCAAACTGACAGATATCAATTGTATGCCCAATCTCCAGCGCTTAGACATTTCTTTGATATCATCCAGGAAGCTGATTATGGAAATAGCAAAGAAGCCAGTAATAAAAAAGGGGAAGTCGAAACCATGCTGAAAAGCAACCAAAAGCATCGCAAATACGAATATGATACCGCCACCTCTGACAGTGGGTTTTACATGACTACTCCTTCCATTTGGTTTATCAATGATGTGATATCGATTGGCAATTTTGAAATACCATAGCATACCCAGCATGAACAGGAAGCTCGCCAGTGTGTATAGCAAATACGGCTCAATCATATACAAGGTCTTCTTTCGGTAAGCTCTCAAAAAAGTGTAGCACTCTTTGAGGCTGCCAATTTAAAAGTCTTTTAGCTTTTTCATCAGAAAAAGTTAGAGAACTGGTCATTTTAGACAGTGAATTGCTGCTAAAAGGCGCATCTCTCCTGAGAACAAACGAATAGAAATCCCCGATTTTTGCTAAAGACCTGGCCACCCAAAAAGGGACATGGTAAGGGTCTTTTAATCCCAGTTTTTTTGAAAATAAGCTGGTAAGCTCGGCAAAGCTCGGGTGATATTGATCTGTCAGGTTATAAACTCCTCCCACTTCTGCCAGCTTAGGAATTATAGCAGCTACATCACTAGCTGATACCATAGACCTTCTGGTATCTCCCTGGCCTATGTGAAAGAAGTAACCTGTCTGTTGGGCTTTGATCATTTTATGAAGATTACCCGGGGGCAAGGGACCAGCAACCAGCGGTAGCCTCAGAATGCCCGTGGGTATCTCATTTTTCTTCCCCCATTTAAACACTGCCTCTTCTGCCATGCTTTTGCTCAATCCATAGGGGTCACTCGCATTTAAAGGGCAGCTCTCGTCAATCAGAGCACCATTTTCCAAACCGTAGACTGCTACGGTACTAATCAGTATTAGCGCTTTGGGAAGATTATGCGATGCTTCAAAGCTCTTGAGCAGGTTGAGCGTACCATGGTAATTAACCTGGAAGAATTCCTCAGCATCGCTGGCTGTCTTTGGCACAACGTGCGCCTTGCCGGCATTATGAATTACGATATCGTAAGCCTTGTCTATTTGAGGGGTATCTGACGATAAATCGCAAACTATATGATTTTTGCGAGACCTGCCCAGCATATCGATTACCGCGTGCCGACAAAAAGCTTTGTTAAGCTCTTTGCCTAAAAAACCAGTAGCTCCCGTGATAAGATAAGCGGGCTTCATATGCTCAGATAAGTATAGTGGTGTTAATAGGTAAGGCTTAATTTAGATATAATAATTCTTACTTTATTTATCCGTTGGTTATTAACCTAAAAAACACTGAGATAGCACCATGCTTTTCAAAAATAACACAGTAGACGATGGTCAACCCTCCGGACCATACCCGGCATGAGTTAAATTCAGAATAAATAAGATTGAACCCAGCTATAGCTGGCAATGCGTGAAGGAGGTAAGCTAAAAAAGTTAGTTATCGGAGGACCTACAAAAACGGCTACGTATCAAGCTGGCCAAGGCTTCCCAGGTATTTTTCTGCCAAAATGGATCGATTGAAATCAGCTTTTGCCAATTGAGCCGCGTTTGAAGCAAATTCCCTTTGTAAAACTTTGTCTACCGCCAATAACTTCATGGCCTCAGAAAATTCCCGGGGCTCGTCTGGCGATACGTTAATACCACATTTCTTTTTATCCACGAGCTCTTTAATCCAGCCCCGGGTAGACTGGATAATGGGGACGCCTGCCGCAAATGAATCGAACATTTTATTGGGCGAACTGGTATGTAGGACTTCAAAGTCTTTAAAAGTGACAAAGCTGGCTGTGGCAATTGAAAACCACCTGGCCACCTCGGTTTTAGGTATCAAGCCCATAAAATGGATGTTAGGGTTACCTGTACTAGCTGCTTGCCGCTCCAATTCCTTTCGCTCTGCTCCATCTCCAACGAATACCAGGCTAATTTCTTCATCTTTCAGCAGCTCCATAGCAGCTACAATTTGTCGACAATCATCCATCAATCCCAGAGAACCGGCATAGAGAAAAATCGTATTGTCGCCTATGGCTGAAGGTACTTGCTCCGGGCGGATCTGATCAATTCCAAAGATCTCTGGGTCGGAAGCGTTGGGAATGACGAGCGTTTTCTTATGAGGAAATCTTTTATTGATTGAGGCTTCCATTCCGGGGCTACAGGGTACAATCAAGTTGGTCTTTCTGTAACACAAGGCCTCAAACCATAAGGCGAGCTTACTTTGCCAGCCCTTCTTTATCAGGCCAAGCTCAATACCCCCTGCAGGCCATAGGTCTCTCACCTCAAAAACAGTAGGTTTTCTTCGCAGTGCCTTTGCCATGATCATGGGCAGGCCAATGGTAATCGGACCAGAAGAAGAGATTAACACATCGTATGACCTGAAGAGTGCATAATAGCAAGACACCAGAGCAAATCTTATGGCTCTGAAAGCCCGGACCGCAGTAGAAAGCCTGTTAGAGTCACCTGAGTCAACCACAATCAATTTTACTCCCTCTATCTCTTGCCGGGTAATAAAACCATTCGTGCTGATGTCCGATTTGTCGTAAGGAGCCGTCACCACCGTTACTTCATGCCCTTTCTCTACCCATCGCCTGGTCAGCTCATAGGCACGGGTACTCCAACTACCTTTGGGGGTTCCGAAATACTGGTAAAAGAGGAGTATTTTCACTTAACTATTCAATCCTGGAGATGAAGTCCTTCAGCTTTTCAGTGTAGGAATGGAAATCCTGTGAGAAGATAATAGAAATAGCAACATCATTCCTGAAGTACTTTCCAAACTCAGCTCTGATGAGGTTTTCTCCCCGACTTGTAAAGGGCTCTTTGATCAGAACGGTAAGGCTGCCTTTATTCTCCTGAACACACTGATAATTGAATTTAAGACCTTGTTCAAAAAAAAGGTTTTTGAAGACATAATAGAGCGTCAGGCTGGGGTATTTATGCTCGTATCCGTGAATATTCTTGCCAACCCGTCCACGTACTTCCTCTATCATGGGATGCTCCATACCACAGGCGCAGGTACGAGATTCAGACAGTTTTACATAATCGCCCAGCTTATAACGTATGATTGGGAATGAACTGGCAACCAGGTTAGTTATGAGAACTTCATCTTCTTCTACTTCTACCAGCACATTTTCCATGGTCACGTGCATATTGCCAGCGGTGCATTCAAAGGCAACAATACTTGCTTCAGCTGCACCATATTCGCTGATCATTCTCCGACCAAAAGCATTCTGTACTTCCTCTTGATAGTGAGGATATATCTTTTCAGAGGTGCCCTTAATCATTTTGATTAGGGGCATTTCCAGTTCGATTTCTTCCTCGTTAACGAGCTTCGCCAATTCGTAAATCACACTGGAGTAACCATGCATATAAGTAGCAGATTTAAGCTTTTGGAGAAGTCTGGTAAGCGTTTTGGGACTGTAGTCGAAGATACGATAACGGTTCTGAAACATATCTAGTATTCGAGTCCTGAGCTGTTTTCCTGCTTCAATGTTATATCCCCAGAAATAAATATTGCTCTCCCACGGGAGCACATTATGCCAGCTATAGCCTCTTAAAATGGCCGCCCTGTTCGCTGAATCCCACCTTTCATCACGCCAGAAGGTAAGCACTTGCCCGGAGCTTCCTGAAGTTTCGCAAAAGAATCTCTTATCAAACTTCAGATCCGTGTGGATTTGATCGTTTTTCAAAATTAGCTCGGTCTTGCTTACCGGGGGGAGCTGTTTAAGGTCTTCCAACGAAGTGACCGCTGGGTCAAAGCCATGCTTTCTAAAGTAGTTTTTATAAAAGACAGAATGCTTGTCAGCCATCAGCAAGAGCCTTTTAAGCTCTTGTAGCTGATACTCTCTTAGCCTTTGTAGCTCCCAGCTCTCTGATTCTTTGAGAAAGTCGTACCAGCCAT
Organism: Roseivirga sp.; assembly: GCA_021404565.1. Lineage (GTDB taxonomy): Bacteria > Bacteroidota > Bacteroidia > Cytophagales > Cyclobacteriaceae > Roseivirga. Next base: position 33,201 of record JAAWWF010000007.1, read on the forward strand.
AAAGCCCGGGGTTTCTTCTCTTAGCTCCTGCCAGGTATATGCTTTTTGCCAGGCTCATTTAAGGATGTTCAACCATTGATGCCTTATTTGCTCCCAGGAGTAACCCTCGGCTGTAACTCTACCATTCGCAGCTAAATCGCTATACAAAGCGCTGTCATACAGGCTTTCGATTGCTTTTATAAAGGTCTCAACATTGTCGGCTTCTACTAAGATGGCGTTTTTACCGGATTCAAGAATATAAGGGATGCCACCTACCCTGGTACTGATAACGGGTAAGCCTAAAGCCAGACTTTCAATAACACTCACCGGAGTATTGTCTACATTGGTGGTGTTGATAAAGACATCATATGCTTTCGACAGCTCAATCCATTCTGTCTTTGTCAATGAACCTGTAAACCTAACCCTGTCTTCAACCTGTAGCTCTTTTGCCAGCTTTCGAACATCAGCCAAAGAACCGTCTTTATCGGGCCCCACCATACACAAGCTGGCTTGTACATAACCCATATCGACCAATCCCTTTAAAAGTTTAACGGCCAGTTGGGGGTTATAAATTTTATCGAATGCCCGTACCCAAAGTATTTGCGGACCAGATTGGTCCAAACCTGTTCTAGCCGTGAAAGAGTAGTCTGCCAGATCAATGGCATTAGGCACTACCTTGTATTCCATATCAATGGCTCTGATCAGCTTCTCCCTGAGATAAGGTGAGGGGCAAACCACTTTATAGGCCCCCTTAAGATAAATTGTCAACCTTTTCGGAGAGCTCCTGGCAAGATTGGGTAAGGCCCCGCCATGGAGGATTGGAATATACTTAAGGCCGAGTTTTCTTGCCAGGAAGGCACAAGTCCAGGCAAAAATGAATGCAGAAGTACTGTAAGTGTCGATTAAAACAAAATCTGCCTCTTTGTTACTTATGAGCGTCCGCCACATGTCCAGAAGCCTTAGCCATTTGTTTGCCTTAGACGAAGCCCGGATGACCGTAAAATCCTCTTTCAGGCGCTGACCCAAAGTCTCGACCGAAGTCGGGTTAACTCCATGAACCGAGAGTTGGTTTCCCAGATAAATGATTCCGGGCTTAATCATTCTTCATTTATATTGATGAAAGCAAGGCTGAAAAGTATAGGACTGATCATTGTTCTGGTAGCCGCATGGAGCGTGGAAAACAAGCTGAGCAGCAGCAAGGCGATCATCCAATTGCGTTTTAACTGACTCTTTTGCCGCATGAGTAGTATAAACGGGTAGCAGTAAATCATAAATATAATCATCAGCCCCGGCACTCCATGTTCTGCCAACAGTCTGGAGGGCTCTACATGCGGAATCTTGCCATTGTCATATTCTTCAGCCCCCACTACTCTGGCGTTTCCAACGCCTACTCCCAGTACAGGATTATTTGACCAGATATCAATGTCTCTCAGCAGGATTTCAAACCTACCAGTAGTCAGCTGATTTAAATCTCTTTCCTTTGATCCCAGCAATGTTCCCCGGGATTCTCCCTGGTACCTTAATAGCAGCGAACCACCTGTTATGGTGTTTCCAACATAAAAGCTAACCGCCAGTACCATGAAAACACCCAATATAGAGGACAGCTTAATTTTACGCTGTTTGTGTTTGGTTTTGGAAATGAAGTTCATAACCACAATAGCTCCAAGGGCCAGTAATGCCCCCAGCACTCCTCCTCTGGAAAAGCTAAGCAAGCTCCAAAGCGTGATGGTAAGGAGCAGGGCCTGATCCAGAAAGTAGATTTTCGAAAACTTCCACTTGGCTAGAAACAAAAAGCCAAAAAGCATTATCCCATACCCAAGCACTGTGGACACCTGATTAGATCCAAAATCTGCAGTAAGATCATCCAGCGCTCCTAACTCATAATTCACAGAGCTCACATCAGGACTCACTATGATGAGATAAAAGAGTAAGACCATGAGGGGGTAGATTGCCTGAACTATGAGCTTCTTCACTTCTGAAATGGTTACGTAAACATTCAAAAACAAAAGTGCACCCAAAAGCATATTGATAAGCCCTAGCAAATTAAAGACGATTTCCTTAATCGGGTCTCGCAGACTTACCATGACCAGGCCAGGCAGAATCAGAACCAAGGTGAGTATAATCCACCCTGCCTTACGAATATGGACCCTGGCAAGGCCATATATCAGTATGACAAAAGTGACATACTTTCCAGCTTCATATGGAATAAACGGACTTGCCTGAAGTATTCTGGCAAATAGTTCGAGTGGAATAAGGTAAAGTAAGAGGGCCGCTATATTATAAGAGAAGCCTTCTTTTTTAAACGTTTGGGATAGAAAATAGAGAATGGCAACGTAGAACCATATAACAAGTGCCCACTTGCCCAAAACGAGGGTCACCAACAATATGAACGCATGAAGCAGGTTCCGGATTTTCAATTTTTCAATTTTAGTAATACCATCATGCCAGTAGGTTCAGACAAGCCCCCTGGCCTTAAGCGGTTTGGACAATAAGGTCGTCATCAAGTCGTATTCTGACGGTGAAAGCTCATAGTTGGCATTCCGATTTCCATAGACTGTTGTCTGCTCAATGAGCCTCAAATAGCCCGGGGGTTTTGACAGACCCAGGGCATCCAGGAGGTTAGTGATTGCTGATAACTTATCTTCAACCAAATCCTCATAAAGGAATGTATAATCGAATTTCTCTTTAGTCTTCAAATCGTAATAGTGATTATATCGATGACAGGACTCTCTGATGAGTTCTTCCTTTGTCATACCACTTACTTTGTCCCTTGATACTCTCTCCACTCCAACCCATCCCATTTTAATGTATGACAGCACGACAGCCCTCGGGTCTCTGTCTACCCATACAATTTTTGCATCTGGAAAAATATCTCTGAGCACTCTATTAAAAGGTGGACCGGTCATCTTGGTCATAAAAGACTTATCAGCCGACTCGTATCGCATGATCCCGGTAATTCTTCTTCTGAACCTATCTTTTTCATTTGTACCCAAGGGTTCCTGATCATTCACGGCATTCCAGAAATTATGAAACGAATCCCTCCATAATTGCAAGGGTTCATTAGCCCGAGGAAACCCCCTGGCTTTTCCAAGATATTTCCTGAGCATGGACACTCTTCTCATCCGTTCTCCTAAGAAATTAAAGACTGGCTTTTTGGTAAGAGCATACCATGAGTTTATAGAAGTAATTTCAGGATGAAGCGAGAGCACAGCATTAGTCAGCGTAGTACCTGACCTACCGGGGCCCGTCAGAAATATTTGGTTTTTCATGGATGATAAACTGCTAATCCTGAACTCTTACAATCAACCGTTCTTAGATTTTCCGATATGATGGAGCTTCACCTTTATAAAATGTGGTAAGACAAATTGAGCGAACTGAAGGCTAAAGAAAAACGTGCTAATTAATGAACTTCTCGTCCTGGCTGAAATCAACCTCAAATGCTTGTTAAAGCTTTCAGCTTTTTCAGCCGGAAGTAGCATCGTTTTTTTGGCTTCCTTATAGACGGGAATAACCTTGTGCTTCAATAATTTCTCTTTTGACAGTGTAAGACTTATCATCACACCTGTATCCTGTTTCTCCTGAGAGAAGCTACTTTGAACATGACCTTCACTGCTATCAAAAAAGAAGTTGCCAATGCTATAGGCAACCAATTGGCCATTTTTGCATTCTACCGCCTGAACAACATGAGGATGATGACATACTATGGCAGAAAGGCCAAGGTTTAAGTACTTTTTGAAAGCTTTTCTGTCTTTGTAAAAGGGGTATTCGACAAACATCTTTCCTCTATGGGCAACCAATATCAAATGATCATAATGGGGTAAGCTCTCTTCTATTAAGCTCAATATTTCTTTTTCATTGTATTCCCAATATTGAGTCGCCTGTTGCAGATCCTGTACTACCTTGGTCCAACCGCAACACAAGAGCCCAATTTTGATACCATTCAGCTCAAGCGATGTAATGCGACAGTCCTTACCGTTATGCTGGCTCAAACCCACAGGTTGCATACCATTATCTAAGGTGGCTTCAACAGTAGCCTGGAAGCCCTCATACCCATAATCATAAATGTGATTATTGGCCAAAAAAGCATGAGTTATACCACACTCCTTCAAATTTTGAACACTGGTAACATCACTTTGAAAGAGTTCCTGCTTTTTCAAACCAAAGCCCACTGAGGATTCAAAATTGGCGATAACAGCATCCGAATTTTTAAATACCTCATTAATCTCATCACTGATAAAAGGCTTGTCCGCTTTTCTGTTCTGACCAGAAAAACTCACATCTCCCAGAAATATAATTTTTGCCCTTTCCAAACCTGATTGACTAACCCTGTCTTTTATAGCTCTCTGTAGATTCTATTGATATTGGTATACAAATGGCTGTAGCCATGATGCTGTTGAACCTGATTGTAGGCCTGAAGGCCTTTCCTTTTTAATTCAGGCCAGTCGGTAGACAATCTGGCACAAATATTCTCCAAATCCTGATCATTATCAAAGTCAACAAGAAGGCCACATTCTCCTTCCCTTAGTAAGTGCGCTGCCTCACCTACCTTGGAGGAAACAACCACCTTACCATAGCTCATAGCTTCCAGTATCACATTCGGGGTACCCTCACTTTCAGAGGCCAACAGGAATACATCAGCCTCCTGGTAATAATCTGCCACATTATCGACCTGGCCCTCGAGAGTCACTTGCTCATTAATTTCAAGAGCCTCTGCAATACTTTCCAACTCACCTCTCATAGGACCATCACCCAATATTTTAAGTGTTGCTAAAGGATTGTGCTTTTTATAGCGGGCAATGAAGTTTAATATCCGATCGACACGCTTGAGCCCCACAAGACTATTGACTGCTAAGAATCTGGTTGGCAGGTCATGCTCGTTAATGCTGATCGCCCCGGGAACTTCTACAACATTGGGCAGGTAATGAAGTTTCCCAGTCAGGTTGCGAATGGCAGACAACTTCTTTATTGTGCTTCTGGAATTGCAGATAAACGCGCTACCCAGCCGAAAGGCCAGGTTTCTTATATGCTTGTTGACGGTAAGCAATTCCCTTTCTCCATCTCCCCTGAAGGCTCCGACTGACTTAGCTCCAAGCATGAGTGCCAGCACGGCCACATAGGGGTTCATATGATAATGGAGGGCTTGAATGATATCAAATTTTTCCTTTTTAATCAGCCTATAAACCTTCTTGATCCTTCCCCGCTTTGAACTATCAGCAATACGGACTATATCTACTCCCAAGCCCTGCATAGGAGTTTTCCACCAGTCCTCAGGCTCGAAATAAATGAGCCTTAGCTGATGGCCGTTTTCAGTGAGCGTCTTCATCAAGTAGTATGCTTGCTTTTCAGCGCCACCTTTTCCGAGAGTCGCTGCCAGAAAACATATTTTCAATTTTTTTTCCGGTATCACTGTCCTGTCAATTATTTGACGATTCTGTCCTTCCTTTGCAGTTGCCAGTCAAACTCATTATTGACATGATCGGCAATGAAATCTGCCCATTTTTCAAGGCTGTATTGTCTTGCACATTCAGCCGCATTAAGAGAGCATTCTTTGTAGAACACTTTATCCTTAATAAGCTTCTCCAACGCAAATACCAGAGCTTCAGGACTGAGGTCTTCAAGTGCAAAACCACTTTTGGTATTTTCTATCAGTTCCGGCAACACCGAAACTCTTGAGGTTACTACCGGCAGACCAGAAGCCAGCGCCTCCAGTACCGCTTTTGGAAACCCCTCGGAGGCGGTGCTCGGGAAAACAAAAATGTCAGATTCCTTCAGCGCAGACATCACCTCAGTGTTACCCAGTTGCCCCGTGAATCGGACATTTTCTTCCAGCTTCAGGTCTTTGGCCTTTGCCTTAAGTGCCTCCAGATGGTCGCCACGGCCTACTACCGTAAAATCTATGTTATAACCCTTGTCCTTCAATACTTTGATAGCCTCTATAGTTCGGCCAGCCCCTTTGTTTATAGTCTGGCGGGATACGGTGATCAGCTTGATTTTTGTCGAATCTATTACTGGGCTCCGATCCGCAGATAACGCTTCGATTTCTGATCCGAGCAGGCTGGAGCTGAAAATCCAATTGATCTTAGAGTTCTTATCTGAGGGTGGTTTTGTGCCTCCACCGGTAGCCAGACAGGCCACATTTTTACCAGCGTTTTTTACCATGAAGTTCTTCCAAAAAAACTCTGCCCGAGTAGTCGGATCAAGCCAGTTGCCACAATGACGTATAAACAAGGGTTTCTTCATCCATTTTGACAATAGCATTGCAATAGAGGAAAGATCTGAAGGAATGGGGGTATGGACCAGGTCTGCCTGTCTAATCTTTCTGATAAAAAACGGCAAACGACTCAGTGCCAGGTATAACACCCAAAGCTTACGTCTCACCCCACTAACATCCCTTAGACTGATAGTGGAAAATGACAGTTTAGGATCGGTAAAAAAGACTTCTCCTTCGGATTTCCTTTTACTCTCAAAGCATACTATCTCCAGCTCATCGGCCAGAGAAGCAATAGCCTGCATATGAAACACAAATCCTCCATCAGTAGCCCAGCCACTGGGTGATTCGGGTGAACGCCAGCATTCTTTATGACTAAATACCAAAACCTTCACAACGGTGTCACTGATTTACGGAGCTAATCATTTGAGGTAAATGGTTATAGGTAGCCTCCAAACTATATCTGACTTCTACTGATTTTCTTGACAGTTTTCTAAGTTTCAATAACTCCTGCGGAGAGCTTAACAGATGGATTGTCATATCAGGCCATTCTGCTATATTATTATTGTAAAGAATGCCCTGACCGTTTTCAAAGTCCATGCCTTTGGCCGCATCTTCTGTGGTTATGACAGGGCTTCCGGTAGCCATTACCTCAACGAGTCTGCTTCGAAAGCCATAGGTGCCTTCCCAGGGACAAAGTATGAGATCCATACTTCCGATGGTTGGAGCCACATCATCCAAAAACCCGGTCACCGTTACTCTTGAATCTTTTTCCTGTAGTTGAGATATGTGCTGAGGTGGTTTGCTACCGATTATCCAAAGCTGAGCTTTTGGAAATTTATTCCAGACCTCAGGCATTACCTCTTTATAAACCCTCATGGCGTCCCGCTGATTATGCGCACTCGCCAGTCCTCCATAGTAAGCCAGTCTGGGTTCTGAATTATTGGGGTCTGTAGTTACAGGCCAGTTGTCAAGATTTATGCCCATAGGAATATACCACACTCTCTCACCTCCAAGCTGACTCTTTACATAAGAGGCCTCATCGCGATTAATGGCAATGAGATAGTTAAATTTCTTCCAGACCTTTTCTTCATATTTTTTGTACTTATCGAACGCGCTATCTGATCTGTTTCCACTTTCAATCTTCTGACTCTTATAGGTCTGCCAAAGAATGTTATGCATATCAAGAACCAGTGCCGCAGAACCGAACAGGTCCTTATCAATAAGCTTGTGTGCATGCCAGTATTCAAAAATAACAGCCTCAAAGGCCATTCCTTTTATTGCCTTTCTTACTCTGGAGCTGGTGAGTTCTACAGAGCCAATTGCAAAATTAGATACTTTAAGCCCTGTGAACCTGGCGTAAAGCTCTCCTAAGCTTTTGAAAACCACCCTTGACAGCAGGTTGGCATTGTAGCGGGAAGGCAGCACAATTGCTTCATCACAAAGCTGCTGAAGATCAGATTCATATTTAGCTCTTTTCTGCCGGTCGCTAAAGGTGAGAAAGCACACCCGGTAATTCGTACGGAGCGCTTTGAGCATATAATAAACACGTTTTTCCTGACCTGAAACACCTGGGACCGGCCAGACATGCGAAATCACTAAGACCCAGGGTTTTGGGTTCATTCGTAACCAAGCTTTGTGGTGATATTGCCGGTTCGGTTCAATACCTCCTCGATCTCTTCATCAGAAAGTAGCTGATTCTGATATTCATTAACCTTCGGTTCAAGAATCTCATGCAGATTGTCAATATCGAACCAATAATGTTTCCTTCTTTCAAATTCTGTTCTGTGCTTTCCGTCACTATGAACAAAACGCTTAGCCTTAAACCTGAACTGGGACACTTGCTTCATATCCAGATCAGCGTGGCTGTAAAGGTCCTGAATTGTCTGCTTGGGATCGCCAATCATGGTTTCAAATTTGAGGATGCGATAGCTGGGTAAGCGTTTGGAATCGTCCAGAATACGCTGGCATAAAGTATTATAAAACCCACTGAACTGCTCAACATTTTTAGCCAGCCCTCTTCTCTTATGGCTTTCATATAAGGCTACAGGATTCCGGACGAGTGAAACGAAAATGGCATCCGGGTACATGTCTGAAAAAGCATCTGATAAAAATGTCAGCCCATTGTTATTCTTTAGTACTATCCGCGATTGCTCCACCTCAGACCTTGTGTACAATTTGCCCTCAGCCTTGAATTTCATCTCGGCATCGTTCAGCGTGTTCAGCTTGTGCTCAAAGAGTACCTGATCAATATAAGTTTTAGTCTTTGCTGATATTTCTTTCCTTGGTTTTAAATGCCATTGATTAAAGAATAAGGGTTGACCAGATATAAGAGCCAGTTTGTACCCTGCCCACCTTGGGTTTTTCTTAGGATTTAGCCTGAATAGTTCCAATGTTTCCTCAATCGGTGAGCACACTTCCGGATGGCTTAGAAAAATATTCCAAAGGATGTTGCTCCCACCCCTGGAGAAACAATTGAGAATGATGGGGGAGTGATTTTTCAATTCTTAGTTTTTTCTCTGCTCAAAAAACACCCTGTGGGAAAGCAAACGCCTGTTACTCTCAGTAAGAAAGTTCATCCATGTCATACCCGAAATATTCAAAATCCTTTTCATAGTTCTTCTTAACAAAGTCTCGGAATTTTGGTGGAAACAAGTCTTCTACCGATGTTTCTTTGATCACCTTGCCTCTATTTAAATGCGGAAGTTTAAGAGTCAAATCGAGATTGTCACCCAGAGTCTTAAGATCAGATTCCAGGTTTTCGAACTTGCCAATAAAATCGACAATACGGTTTTCATTGCTGTCAGTCACAAACTGCCATTGAAAAGTCTCTTTATCTGAGTTGATTCGCCATTTGACATATTCTTCCATCGAACCCAAATCACCAGCCAGTCCATGGTGTTTATGCGACTCTCTTGTAATCACATGATTATATTGTGAAACTAACCTTGAATAAGGATTTCTGGCAAAGGCAAACTTGTAGAACTGGTTATAATAATTCTGCCCAAGCAAATCACAAATTTCACAGGCTTTAAGGTGGGGTGACTTTATATTATAGGCCCTCTCAAGCTTCTCATTAACAGGCAAATGCAACTTACTTAACCCATGGTACGAGATCTTCCTTCTTAAATTTACTTTATATACGTATGGAGAAATTGCCTGCCTTACAGAAGTTCCGGCATTCTTCCATATATGCACAAAAATGAAATTATTCCTGTATGAGATTTCCATGAAAAGAGCCGAATCTCTCTAATTAAGATTTAGTGATTCTACAATCCTGACTATCCCTTGTCCATCAAGTGTGCCTGAAAACTTCTTATCCATAATTTTCTTTTTGTTTTCCCGGGAGGGTTCAAAAATAAAAGTACTCCTGATATCTGTATTAAGCTTATTTTCATCCCTACAGATCAGAATACAATCACTTTCGGCAACATCTTTATAGTGGTCATACTCATACCACTTAGCGTTGTCTTTAAATGAGACCATTGCACGCTGTTTAGCGCTGTACATTCTATTTTCGATATCACCTACTTCCAACTCAATTTTATCTCCACTGTCTCTCACAGGAGTAAAGGCAATATTCAGTACTTTTTTATCGAACATTAATAACTCCAGAGTAATAGTTGATGCGATATTGATCCCCATGTCTACATTTCTCAATGTCTGCTTCAGGATATATTTCGCATCTAATGAAGGAAGCACGAGGTCCTTATTCCACATTGGGTCTTGAAAAACGATATTTTCAAGTCTGCGAAGCGGCTCAAACCTACCACTATGATCTTTAGGGTATACTCTCAGAATTAATTGAGGTCTCTCTTCCGGTAAATATTCCTGTTCGAAGCAATCGAGGATCCGCTTTACTATGATAGGTTCTCCGGGCATATGATGTGGCATACCTGTTGAATACAATACTAGTGGTCTGTCAGAATCTAATCCGTAAGATTCGCAAAACTCAGCCCTCGATAAATCAGGCTTGTGGAAATAATGGAAATAATGATCAAACTGTGGTGTTCCCGTGACTTTAATACACCCCTCATAGTCTTTGCCATAATACTTTTCAACTAAATCTTTCGACTCGTTGTTCCAGGTAAAAAGCTGGTTGTAATGAGGAATAATACGCCCCTGCGAAGTGATATTGTCCCATGAAAAAATAAATGACACCAGTTTTACCCCTCGCTGCCTGAGTGTATAAAGATACAGTTCAGATATATTGCCATGTATGTGTGAGGTATTGAAAGCGACATCAGGCTTCACACGATCGATATACTCTTCTAGTTGCTTGGTGTTATTTAACCACTTGTGTGCAGCTTCGCACATCTTTTCGAGTAGTCTCGTGCCCGCTCCGTTTGCAAAAAACCTGGCAAAAAATACAGTCAATTCAAGCTTGAATTTCTCTTTTTTTGAGAATGCCTGTGCCCTCCTGAATCTGATCCTGTCTTTGGAGGATACTGTCTTAATCTTAAGGTTATGAGCAAGGTCTAAAAAACTACTCATAAACCTAAAAGCATAGTGTCCTTTATGCCGCTCCATCGTCTCTATAGAATCTACCTCATGCAACAAAGATGTATAACCGGACAAAGATTTGGCATCGAAAGTCAGAAAGTGAATTTCAGAAAAGCCTTCTTTGAGTTTTTGTATAAATACATCGCTCAAAAAATTGGCGATTGCTTCTCCACGAGGGAAGATTACAATGACTTTTCTACTCTTTTTTATAGACACTAACGATGTTTTTTCACAAACCTGAGAGAAGTCTTGACGCGTTCCCAGATCAAGGTTCGAACGACAAAAATATAAATCAGGATAAAAATCAAAAAGCCTAAAATCAAATCGGGAATATCTTTGCCTATGGACAAAAACTCCATGACGTAATTCCTGATCAGAAAGCTTGTGGATAAAGTAAATAAGATAACAAGGAGCGTAGTACCAATCAGGCTTCTGAAGTTCAGGTTATACTTACGACTGCTATACACTGCCTGAACCAAATCTGCTACCACAGAGGTTATCGCAAATGTATAGATGACCCAGGTGAAGCTGCCAGTCACCTGATAACTGATCATAGTAGTAATAATAATAAGTGCTGCTTTGCCCAATTTAAACCTGGAAGACAGGTCAGGTCTCTTTTGAGTTACCAGCAGGGGCATCACACACATAACCGTACATTGAGCCAAAAACTGACCACTAAAGAGATTCATAAAAAATTCCGCCTCTTTCCAACGGCTCGAATAAATAGCCGCCAGTAACAAATCAGCATTGAACATTAAAAAAGCAAAGAATGGAATAAAAGCTACCGAAACTAATAGCTGTAGTGATGTGGTAATATCATTGAGCTTATCTCTTTGCTCGTAGTATTTAGGTAAAACGCTGAAGAGAAAATCGTTGATAGGTCCAATAAAAAAAGTATACAGCATTATAAGTTGCGCAAAGGCAAAGGTATACTTACCCAGCTCTGGTAATTCGGAAATTTGATAAAGTATAAGCTTGTCAAAATTTGAGATGACATATGCTGCTGCTGATATGAGCAGGGTATGTTTGATATACCATAAAATCTTCCTGGTCAGACTTTTTTCAAACAAGCCCAGACTTACGTTCTTTATGACGAATCTAACACCATAGATCGCCTTAAATAGGCTACCGAAAATTTCGCCCAGAATAAAACTCAGCGCTCCAAAGCCCATCAAAGCAGCTCCGATTTTACTTCCTGTACCGATCAAATCAGCCGCGATGGTAGCATTAGAAAAGGTTTTAAACCGGAGTTCTTTCTTGAGGTTAAAAAAATAAATACCGGAAAGGCTCGAAATGAGAATATTCGCACCCATAAGCAACATAATATCTCTGACCTCTCCCTCAATCAGACCATTGGCAATAAAGGCCTGGGCAATACCGGTAATGACAATGGCCAGTATCAGTGACATGGCAAAATCTGCCAAAAAAACCGTGGTTAGTAGCTTCTTCTCTTCCGTCTCGTGATTCTGGATAAAGTAGGCCTGCAGGCCGCTGGTCCTCAGCATGAGTACCACCTGACTATATGCTACAGCCACCGCCAGAATTCCAAAATCTTCAGGAAAAAGTATCCAGGAGAGCGCATAGTTACCGCCAAAACGAGCGATTTTCCCGAAAACCGATAGCTTAAAAAGATGGGCAAGCGATGAAAAAATCAACGTTGAGGTGCTTTACGCGTCTGACTTAACCGAGAGCCATTGCCAAAGGAAAAAGGTGTTTTCCTTTTCGGATTTTTTAAAATCTGCCCAACACTGACTTAGCTTTGTTGCATTGAACCAGGGGTGACTGGTCAGTTTCTTTACTTCTCCTTCAATCCAATCAATAAGGTCCTCAGTCAACCATTCTCTCTGGGGGGTTTGCAACGGGCGCTTCGGAGCTAAAATCAAATCATTTTTGATATAGCCTTTAGCAAGTTTTCTTAAGCCCCACTTGGTACTCCCGTCTTTTACCTTCATTTCCAATGGCAAGGCAAAAGCATATTCTACAAGCCTGTGATCTAAAAAAGGTTCTCTAAGTTCTGTAGAATGCATCATAGATATGCGGTCGTTGAACCTGAGTGCCCGGGGTATTTTAGTATAGAAGAGATCACGATACTGTTTGTTAAGCAAATCATCTTCAAAAGGGGTTGGATAGACAATCCCCATAGCTTTATTCGAAAACTCTTTCTTCAAAACCTCAGGCTTAACAGGGCTTTTTTTCACTCCCTGTACGATTGAGTCCGATGTTCTGTGATAGTAGTCGTATCCTGCCCAGGCCTCATCCATTCCCTGACCATCCAGCAAAACGATGGTGCCTTTGGCTCTGGCTTGTTGAAATATCTTTGAGTAAGCAAGTGTAGGGATTCCACCGTAGGGCTCATCCTGAAAATGCATTACCGTATCAGAAAGATCCGGAACATCTTCGGCTTGCATCAAAACCCTGTTGAGAGGCTTATTTTTCTCAGCTACCAGTCCCTCTACCCAGGGGAGCTCATCATAGCGCGGGTCATTACAGTAGAAAGTAAAGCCTTCGACCGGAGTATCTGGTTTAAGCTCATCAACCAGGCTGAGCAATAGGGAAGAATCAAGACCTCCACTAAGATTAAAACCAACAGGTACGTCAGACCTGAACCTTAAAGCGATACTCTCCTCAAGCAAAGATTTATAATGTGCAAGGTGAGCCGTCTCGGAGCGTTCAGCTACCTCAGAATCTGCCTGCAGAGCTTCCACATTCCCCACAAAGTCATACCATCTCGACTGTTGTATGGACTCTGGTGGTGCATCCACTTTGAACCGCATAAAGTGACCGGCTCTTAGTTGAAGAATTCCTTCCCAGAAAGTTTGATTTTCATATTGATAAAGTCCTTTAACCAGGTAGCCCGACCACATGACTTCATTCCTGACTTTTTCGACACCGGCAGCATGTATAGCCTTGATTTCACTGGCAAAAATGAATTCACCTTTGCTTGTCTGGGTATAGTAAAAAGGCTTAACACCGAACCTGTCTCTGGCGACCAAAAGCTCTTTGGTTTGCCTGTCATAAATGGCAAAAGCAAACATACCGATCAAACGATCGAGCATGGCATCTCCCCAGGTAATGAATGCTGCAAGCAACACCTCAGTATCAGACTGGGTGGTAAAAGTGTAATATGGTCTTAGCTCTTCCTTAAGTTCTATGTAATTGTATATCTCTCCATTGAATACAATACAGAAGCGCTTATTGCTTGAGAAAAAAGGTTGATTGGCAGCCTCGGACAGATCGATAATCGAAAGCCGGTTGTGGCCCAGGACACTCTGATCATCGAGTATTTGAAATTCACAGCTATCAGGCCCTCTGTGTCTTTGCTTTACCAGCATTGACTCAACTCTTTGCGAATCTTCGGCCGTTAATTGACCTGCTATAAGTCCCACAATACCACACACAATACTATCGGTTTATAGAGCTTGAATTTGCTCTCTGCCAGAAGTAGGTGCAGAGAGACCTTGTAGTGAATTCAAAACATCTGAGGTTCTGGATTGGTCGATAATCAAATAGTTCTTGCTCACCTTGCTGAGTCTTGTTAACTCATCTTTTTTAAGAAGCCTTCTTGTCTCTTCAATAATACCGAAATACTCATATCCGGAAGGTAAAGCTTCTTCTACCTTCTTACCGCCTTCCCGCGTCAACACCTCAACGATCAGGGTCGGCAATTCTTTTAGCAGATTAGTAAAACCAGATAATACCTCTCCTTCATAACCTTCTACATCAATTTTAATTAGATCTGGCTTTTTAAGCCCCATATCCGCAATCAGGAAATCTCCAGCATAAACATCCACGATATGTTTCTTAAAACCATCGACTGGTTTTAGAGAACCACTCATTGGTCTTTTTTCATCAAAGTAAAAATCAAAATGTCCATTGCCCGGACCTATTCCATAAGGAAATGCTTTGATGTTAGCGCTTAACGGTCCGTTCAATTCCAGGTTTTTCTCCATCAGCATGAAGTTCCCGGGGTTAGGCTCAAAGGCAACTATCTCCAGGTTTGGGTTAGTCTCTGCCGCCAGAAGTGAGTCCAGCGCTATGAAGGCCCCTATATCCCACAAGCTGCTGGCCTGTCCACTCAGTTTCATTACTACATCTAAAGTAAATGCGTCAGCCTGATTTTCCAGCCCCAGATAATGGTAGTCATTGAAACCCTGACGAATACCTTGCTGAATCCTTACCTTCCTGTTTTTTATTTGGATTGGGCCTGGAAGAATAACCGCACGCCTGACGCTCTTAATCCGATAAAGTCCGAGGTACTGTATTAAGCGATAGGCACCTTTGCCACGCAACCCTTTCTTAATCAGTTTTTTAATGAATGACACAGGTTGGTGATAGCTATTATAAGGTCTCAGTAATAATTGTCATAAACAAACTCAAGATGTTTGCTGACCGATGACCCGCTCTGCCTCTTTCCAATCTTCCATAGTATCAATATTCAGATAAGGCTCATCCGTTACATCCAAAAAGCCCATTTTCTTACCAAAGAGGCTCTTTTGTTCCAAAATGACCTTGGTTCGCGTCAGGTATATTGATCCGTCCCGATAATAAGCCGTGGGCAGCTCCTGCCGCCTTGGGATAATATCTGTCTCACCAGTGGCAATTTTTAAAAAACCTTCTCTGCTTTCTTCAAAGGCCCAATGAGGGTTGAATTGGTGAGGCACCTTTCTCATGGAAATAAGACTGTCAGATGTCTCCCTTTCAAATTTCTCCACACAAGCCCGAATGACATTTACTGACCTCAATGGGTTGGTCGGTTGCAACAGACAAACAGCGCCAAACCCCTCTCCATTGTCTTGACACTCCTGCAATACATGCACTACAGTCCCCAGAGTTGGAGATGAGTCGGTAGCAAGGTGGGCTGGCCTCAAACGAACCTTTGCACCTAATTCTTCTGCCACCGAGGCTATTTCATCATCATCTGTTGAAACAAGTATTTCACTAAATACTCCCGACTTCCTTGCTGGATCAATGGTATAGTGAATCAGAGGCTTTCCATTGAGTAACCTGATATTTTTACGGGGAACCCCCTTAGATCCTCCTCTGGCGGGTATCAGGCCAAGAATCTTCATCAATAGGTAATGGTTTTGTGAAAGCGCAAGGGTACTTCACTTAAGATTTGTGCAATTTTTGCACCTGCATCTCCTCCACCATACACTAGCGAGCCTGAGGGTCTGCTTCTGGCTTTGAGCTCTTCAAGTGCGCCTACAATAGCTTCTTTTTCGTGGCCGACATCAATGACATTTTCTCCTCTTTCACGGCCATGCTGCCTCTCGCCAATATTCACAACAGGAATACTCAAAAATGCACATTCTCTAATGCCTACACTGCTATTACCTATAAGTGCATCTGCATTGACCAAAAGCTTTAAAAAGTCTTTGGGCTCCATATTTTTAAAAAAATGAAAGGGGTTCCCGGGCCTTCTCTCACGAAATGCTCTGATACCATTGGAAGTACCATCAGAACCGGCATCTACATTGGGCCAAAACCAGAGTACGGGCTTGTCTACCTGAATCATGGCTTCAAGCGTCTCTTCTACCTGTTTTCTTGCTTCTGAGTATTGAGTAGTGACGGGGTGCTGCATTACCACATAGTAGCCTCCTTCAAGGTCCTGTAGTCTTCCTACTCCGCCATATTTTTTATAAGGATCAAAATCGAGTGTTGGATCTGCCTGCACCTCCTTGGCCAAATCTATCGAAGGGCAACCGGTATTAAATACCATATGGTTCTCTTCTCCCAGCTTGATGACGCGTTCTTTGGCACCTTCAGAGGCCACAAGGTGGTAATCAGATAGCTTAGTTATAGCATGTCGTACCTTCTCATCAATATTGCCAGTCACCTCACCACCCTGAATATGAGCAAGTGGGATATTCATATAGCTGGCAGCAATGGCGGTTGCCATTGTTTCAAATCTATCGGCTATGCTGATGACGATATCCGGCTTCAAATTTTCGAAAACGGTGGATAGCTCAAGGATACCAATACCGGTGGTCTTAGCCGCTGCAGTCAGGTTTTCTCCTTCCAGCACGTTAAAAACCCTGGCAGCAATCTCAAATCCATCTTCTTGAATATAGTTAACTGCAGAACCATATTTTTCCAATAATGCCGAAGCCGCTACTACCAGTTGAAGCTCAAGTTCTGAGTGTTGCTCTATCGCAGTCAGAGCCGTTTTAACCCTACTGTAAGAGGGACGGGCTGTAACAACCACACAAATTTTACGAACAGACATCAGTCAACATCTTTTTCATTCAGAAAACTTCCCTCACTCATGTCATGGGTTAACTTCTTCCCAATGACATTTTTGAAAAATTTGGCATCCATACCTTTGCCTCTTGGCTTTTTAGATTCTAAATCGACAAGCCTCAATACATGTCCCTCCGGCAATGCTTTATTGATGGCCAAAGACTTCTCAAAAATGCCTTTTAACTTGTTGAACTGTGAACTCGTGGCTTTGTCAACAAGATTGTTTTGCGCCTCATTGATCTCCTTAACTCCTTTTACCAACCTGCTTACCTGATCCATTGTAAGTGATGACTTTGCATCAGGGCCGAACATCTGCTTATCAAACACAACATGAAACTCAAGTATTTCAGCTCCTAAAGCTGTAGCTGCCAGGCCGGCATAAATATCTCCTGAATGATCGCTAAAACCAACAGGTACATGATAGCGCTCTTTAAGCTCTCCGATTACATTGAGTCCCCATTGTGCCGCCTGTGTGGGATAAGCTGTGGTACATTGCAACAGGCTAAAGTCAACCTCCCTCTCTGCCAGAAAATGAGTGGTCTCGTCAAGTTCAGCAAAGGAACTCATTCCTGAAGATAAAATGACGGGCTTTCCCGTTTGGGCAATTCTTTCCAACATGAGAATATTAGATACTTCTCCAGAACCAATCTTATATCTTTCTACCTGGAGTTTTTGGAGTAACTCTACTGCAGCAAGGCTGAATGGTGAAGAAATAAACTCCAGTCCCTTCTCTTCACAATGTTTTTTAAGCCCTGACCATTGTTCGGGTGTAAATTCCATTCTTCGCCAATAATCGAACCTCGTCTTGTCTTCATAGCTGAAGTTGACTCGAAATGGCTCGTATTCGCTACTTTCGGCACTGGCAATGTGCGTTTGAAATTTGACAGCATTCACCCCGGTAGCAGCCAACGCATCTATATAGGAGTGAGCCACACCGAGACTTCCTTCATGAGCCTGACCGATTTCAGCAATGATGAGCGATTTGTTAGCTTTCTCTTTAATCTTTGTCTGTGTTATACCCTTGAAATAACAATCTGGCTTCTGTGCCGGGGTTAGCAGAACCTGAGCAAGGCTTCGCCATGGTCAGCCACACGATGAACTGACAATGGTAAATGAAGGGCAGGCAAGTCCATGAATTCTACTACCTTCTGAATAGTCTGCTAAAAAGACCACCTTCCTTTTTTGACTCATAGCCATAGCCGTAACCGTACCCATACCTTTTCGAGCCACTTTTACTGACATCATTGATAATTATATGGGCACTTTTAATGGCTCCTCTTGAAACATAATCCGAGAGCAACTGGGTTGATTTCAACCTGGAATACTTCAGCCTGACTACAAATAGAGTTGTATCCATAAATGGCCCTACAGAAAGGTAATCTGTAACAAGTCCGATAGGCGGTCCATCACAAACCACATAGTTATATCGACTCCCCAATTCTTCAATCAGTTTTCCAAAACCGCCTCCCTCTATTAACTCAGCAGGGTTTGGGGGAATTGGCCCACTCGCAATCACATCAAGGTTTTCAATGGCGGATGGTTGTATTATTTCCTCTGATTTCGCATTACCTACAAAATAATTACTCAAACCAAGGTCATGCCCCAGTTCTAATTCTGACTGGAGTTTTGGCTTTCGTAAATCCACGCCTATCAGCACAACCTTCTTACCAGCTACTGCAAAAACCTGGGCAATGTTCAGCGCGTTGAAAGTTTTTCCTTCTCCGCTTTCAGCAGAGGTTATTCCTATAACCTTAGCACCTGACTTTCCCGGGATGATGAAATCCAGGTTAAGCTTTAAAGCCCTGAAGGCTTCAGAAAGAGGGTCTTTAGGGGAAATAAGCGCAGCTCTGCTCTTTTTCTTCTTTATTCTGATATGAGGTATACGACCCAGGATAGTAATCTTTCCCCGCTCCTTGATCTGGCTTATATCTGTTATCCTGGTCTGGAAGAAGAACCGCATACCTAAGATTCCACAGATCAGGATAAAACCAAGAGCATTCCCCTGCAGATAGATTTTCCTGGGTGCAGGTCCTATCAAAAGGGCTTGTACACCCCGGGCTTCATCCAGCACTTTCACCTTCGGCTTATTGCCGGCACGGGCTATTTCACTCTCCGACTTCTTCTTAAGTAAAAAAGTATAGAGCTCATTGTTGATATTAAACTTCCTTTGGATAGTAAGTAGCTCACGTTCGTTTTTCGGTAATTCACTTACATCTTCTCTGAATTTCCCCAGTTGCTCTTCAATCTGGTTATAAGTAAGCTCACTACTCTCAATCGCATTACGAATGCTCTCCTGAAGTCTTTCTTTTACATTTTGAATCTGATCACTCGTTACTTTCATCAGCAAGCTCTCCACTCCTTCTGTTACAGAAAGCCTCACTTTCTCCGAGATCAGAACGTTTAATTGCTCAATCAGCGCAATTAAGGCCGGGTCATCTATACCAGCAGTGCTCGGAGATACTATCTGGTCATTTGTAACGGGCAAGGCGAGGTATTTGGACAGGAAGTCGTAGTACTTGAGGTTCAGGTCAATCGCTGCCTTCTGATTCTCAAGATCTGTCAGCTGGTTCAGGAGCAATTCACCTTTACTTGACAGGTCAATAATGCCCTTTTCGGCTCGGTACTCTTCCAGCCCATTCTCCACGGTTATGAGGGAGTCTGTAATACTGGATAGCTGCAGATCAATAAAATTGATGGTATTATTGGCTGTTGAGTTTCTTTCTTCCAGGTCATATTGAATAAAGGCCTGAACGAGTGTATTGAGAAAGGTTGTATTCTTTTCTATAATTCTACCAGCAATATCAATATCAATGATATTAGAATTGGACCAAAAGTTATTCGGACCTCCACGCGGCTTAACATTAAGCCTATTCACATATTGAACTGTTAATCTGTCAAGCTCATGTATCTTTATATACAGGGGATCTCTTTGTCTTTGAAGCCGTTCACGGTTTTTAACTGTAACAATGAACGCAAACTCTTCACTTCTACAGGGCATGTCAAACTCACAAGCCCAGCGTTGGATCTCATTATCCTCCAGAAACACACTAAAACTATTACCCCCGGTAAAATCAAGGAATATGCTCTGACGAGTCTGATCCTCAAAATCAAGCGCCTTTACTTCTACAGGTAGATTACTAAAGACTTCACTGTCTTTTAAGTCGCCCCTGGTATAGTAGGATACTTGAAAATTAAGAGCTTCCAGTGTGGACTGAATCAGGTCAAATGACTTTATCATCGAAATCTCTGACTCAATACCGGATCTTCCGCCAGCTCTTCTTCCACCTGTTAGTCCTGAAAGCGCATCCAGGCTGAGATCATTTGAGCTGGATTCATCTGCCACCAGGACCGATGAAGAGACTCTGTAAGTTTTTGGAGTATACCGTAAGTACAGATAGGCCGCTCCGGTAGATAACACAAATGAAAGAACAAAAAGATACCAATACCCCAATATTTTGAAAAGCCAATACTTAACATCGAAATCATCAACTTCAGTAGTATTTTCAGACATATCGTGGTGGGACTTCAGTCATTAAAAAGTTCTTAAATATCACCGACTAAACAGAGTGATCAAGGTTACTGCAAGTGAAATGACGGACACTCCCAAGCTCACATTCTGGGTATTAGACCTGGCCACTTTCGCTTTTAATGGTTCTATGTATATATAATCTCCCTGCTGCAGCAGGAAGTAATCAGAACCAACTATTTCAGGCTTAGTCAGGTCGAGCCATACTGACTTTATTTTCTTACCATCTTTTCTCAGAAGCCTGACCTTTTCTCTGTTAGCAAAGTCTGTAAGATCCCCCGCATTGGCAATGGCCTGCAAAAGATCATATTCCTTTTCATAAATATACTGCACTCCCGGATTGTTTACCTCTCCCATCACCGTAACTCTGAAATTGCTCAGACTAACAGTGATTCTGGTGAACTTCACATAAGGCTTAAGCTTATCCTCCAGTATCGTTTCAATCTCATGTAGCGTGAGCCCAATCACGCTGACGACACCGATAAGAGGCACGTTAATACGCCCTTCTTCATCCAGGGAGTAACCATTAAACAAAAGCTGAGGATTGCCGGTACCCTGCCGAGCAACCTGAACATTCTGTTGAGCTGGAGGATCTATATATTCAGTATTGCTCGACTCAAATGATTTGATGTTTATATTCAGAAGGTCGTTTTGCCTGACTTTGTAGACAGCCAATGGAGCACCGGCATCATAAGAATTACCCTGTGGTTCCTGTAATAGTAATGATTGCTCGTAGGATATGCATGAACTAAACGAAAATGCAATCAGTAAAAACAACAGTAAAAAATCGTATCTGGCTACTCTCACCTTTCTCAGTATTGGGCAAATATAGCAATTAGAAGCTATTTGAGACTTATTGTTTTTGATTAATTCCCAATAGGGAATGTACCCTTCAGCCCTCCAGCAAGGAGACCGGCTATACAGGAAAAACTTTGCAAAAAATCAGATATTCATATACTGAATCACAATAACACAATCCCTCATAAAACCAAAAAATCCGTACATAAAGCGGCTGAAAGAAATACCAGAACAACAATCAGTCAAAGGGTACTATACTGTTCGAGAAGAACGAAGTAAAGGAGTGGAGTCTGTATGAGGATTGAGCGTTAAGAATCTTTCCAGCGGAAAGACTCAATGAAAGGCTGGCGTGAAGCACATACCGCAAAAGGACAAAATAAAAAAAGCCCAGCCGAAGCTGAGCTTTTGAAAGTAGTCCGTAGGGGAATCGAACCCCTGTTACCAGGATGAAAACCTGGCGTCCTAACCCCTAGACGAACGGACCATGTGCAGAGGAGGAGGGATTCGAACCCCCGGTACCTCGCGGTACAATGGTTTTCAAGACCACCGCATTCGACCACTCTGCCACTCCTCTGTCTCTGAAATCAACTAAATGAGCCTCGAAATTTACCTCGTAGCTCTGTGATTTCCCCGTTTGGGACTGCAAAGATAGCAGTTAATTTTTTTCTGCAAACATTGAATCTCAAAAAATCACATTTGTGTTTTTCGCTGGTCCATCTTCACCTTGTCAATGGCGGCATTCATTTCAAAGCCTACCAATAAAATCAGGGAAATAATAAACAACCAGAGCATCAGCACCAGTAGTACTCCTATAGAGCCATACAGCTTGTTGTAGGTACCGAAATTGTTGACATAATATGAAAAACCAAAGGAGGCCAGGATACAGGCCAGGCTGGAAAAAACAGATCCTACACTTAAAAAATGCCACTTTTCATGCACAGCCGGTGCAAAGTAATAGATGGACGAAATGGCAATCTGAAAGATCATATAGAGGAAGATAAATCGCAGAATTATGATCAGATCAAGAGAGATATTATCTGCTACCACAGCACGAATATCAGAGTCTCGCAAAAATTGCTGACCTACTACCAGCAATGCTACCGACACGATGATAGAAACGGCCAATATGAAAATCAAACCAGTTGCCACGACCCTCATCTTTAAAAAACCCCGGGTTTCTACTGTTTTGTAGCAAGCATTGAAGGCGGACATCAGGGCAGACATACCATTGGTTGATAAAATAAGGGTCAGCACAAAACCAAAAGAAAGCAGTCCCCCCCTTTGCTTGCTGATAATATCGGTGATGGTAGTTTCTGCGGCCTGATACAAGGTATCGGGTAAAATGGTTTTCAGAAAGCCGATAATCTCATGATTGTCCACAGCCGGAAAGAAATTCTGGATATAGGGTGTGAGCGTAAACAGAAAGATAATGGCCGGAAAAATGGCCATCGTAAAGCTGAATGCCACAGCATTGGCCCTGCCCAGCAACTCATCGCTGTACATCTTCTGAAGAAAAATTACCACGGCATCATAAAGACCTACCTTATTTTTTCCCAGCTTAACACGCTGAAGCAAGGCTACCAGCTTAAGATACCAGGGGTTTTTGAAGATATAGTCTAGTATTCTATCCTTCATTAAAGTAGGGAGCCATTAGCTCTATGATGTGTTGAGGAGCCCTGACGGGTCTCTGACTCTTTATATCCATAAAAAAGAGTGTGGTACTTCCTGTGTGGATAAGCTTCTCTTCTTCATTGGTGATTTCGTAGCGAAAGGTCATTTTAACCCTGGGAGGCTCGTCCACAATCACCTTTATGGTTAAAAGCTGATCGTACAGAGCGGGTAAAATATATCGAAAGCTGTTTTCGTATACAGGCATCATAATACCCGAATCTTCCAGTCCCTTGTAGCTGAATCCAATCTGTTTCATAGCATCCACACGGGCCACCTCATGGTAAATGGCATAGTTGCCATGGTATACATGACCCATTTGATCTGTTTCTGCATAGCGGACCCTGATCTGCGTGGTGGCTTGGTACATACTATCTGTAAATTCGTCTTTGGTTCAAAGCCTTATGCAGCTTGCTTGCATTTCTATTGTGCTCGGAAAGCGTTTCGGCAAAACTGTGATAGCCCGAAAAGTCTTCTTTGGCACACATATAAAGATAGTCATGCTTTTGAAAATCCAGTACTGATTGAATGGAAGCAATACTAGCCAGGTTGATGGGCCCGGGAGGCAGTCCACGATTGACGTAGGTATTATAGGGACTATTTACACGGGTGTCCTTGGTAAGAATCCGCTGAATAGCAAAATCACCCAGAGCGTACTTTACAGTTGGGTCGGCCTGCAAATACATGTTCTTTCGCAATCTGTTCAGATAAAGCCCTGCTACTTTTGAACGTTCATCGGACATGATTGTCTCTGCCTGTACAATCGAAGCCAGTATAGAAACTTCTACCGGGGTCAGATTCAGTGCCTGTGCCTTTTGCCTGCGTCCTGCATTCCAGAATTGCTCATGTGCCTTGTGCATTTTATCGAAGAGTTCTTCCGGGGTAATCGTCCAGTACACCTCATAGGTATCAGGTATAAATACAGACATACTATTATCAGCATTCAGGCCATAGTCAGCCAGAAAGTCTTCATTGCTTAGCAATGCTTCAAACTCTGAGGGCTTCACACCAGTATTGACCGTAATTTTCTCTGCCAGTTCATTCTTTAATCTTACATTATTAAAGGTGATGCGCACAGGCACCTGAGCCCCAGCCCTGAGCATGCGTACCGCATCAAGATTGGACATACCACTTTTCAACACATAAACTCCTGGCTTCACTGCTTCCTGATAGTCCAGCACTTTGGCCACAAAGCTGAAGGAAACAGCCTCTTGTACAATTTGTGCATCGTATAATTTGGCCCTTAGCTCGCTAAAAGTTTCTCCCTTTTCTATGGTGATGGCCATATCCGGCTTATCCAGCAAAATATTCGCTCCTTTAAACATCTGATAGAAGTAAAAAGTGAACGTGGTGAGCAGTACTGAAAACAGCACCATCACAATCATAAATATCTTTCTTTTCCTCATTGGGGCACAAAAATAGCGAATTTGTCCTAACTTCGAACGCGCAAAAATCTATGTCTGCAACCTTTATTAAACTATACGAGGAGAATCCAGAACAGCACAAAATTGATGAAATTGTTAGCGTGCTGCGAAACGGTGGTGTGATCATCTATCCCACTGATACTGTGTATGGCATAGGCTGCGATTTTTCCAATACAAAAGCGGTTCAACGAGTCTGTCAGATTAAGAATATTAAGCCCCAGAGCCTGTCGTTTATCTGCTATGATCTGAGCGAGATTTCTTCTTATGTTAAAAACCTGAGTACTCCTGTATTCAAAGTGATGAAGAAAGCCTTACCGGGCCCTTTTACTTTCATTCTTAACTCAACCAGTAATGTGCCTAAAGTACTGAATGCCAAAAGGAAAACGGTCGGTATTCGTATTCCTGACAATAACATCCCCAGGCAGATTGTGAAAGAGCTGGGCAACCCAATCATCACTACCTCTATACACGATGAGGATGAGATTATTGAGTATTCAACCGACCCGGAGCTGATCTATGAAAAGTATCAAAATCTGGTAGACCTTGTAATTGACGGGGGTTATGGCAGCAATGTAGCCTCTACAGTGGTCAATTGCGCCAATGACGATTTTGAGGTAGTAAGAGAAGGACTGGGCGACCTTGACCTGTACATTTGAGTGCATGCAGAAGATTTTACTCGATATACAATACCTTCCATCTATTGCCTACTTCGCTGCAATCAAACAGGCGGATGAGGTATGGATTGAGGCCCATCAGAACTTTGTAAAACAGAGTTACCAGAATCGATGCAGGATTCTGGGGGCTAACGGGACACAAGATTTGTCAGTACCTGTCAACCATCGCAGTAGAAAAATACCCATTCAGGAACTTACGATTGACTACAAACAAAAGTGGATGAACACGCACTGGAGGGCTTTGCAATCTGCCTATGGCAAATCTCCCTTCTTTGATTATTATGCTGATGAAATCAGGGGAATTATCCAAAGTAAGTGTGCCACCCTGTTTGAAATTGACCGGCAACTCATGACATTGTGTCTCAAATACCTCCAGATTGACACACCCATACATTTCACGAAAGTCTTTGAAAAGGAAACAAAAGGCAATGTAAGCGACCTAAGATCTGTAATACACCCTAAAAAGGGCCTTTCTGAGCTCCCATGGTTTAAACCCACACCTTATCATCAGATTTTTGGCAGCAACTTTGCACCCAATCTTAGCGTATTGGACCTTTTGTTCTGCGAAGGTCCCATGGCGGGGAGTATATTGGAACAATCCCGGGCCTGAAATACGTTAGAAAACAAAGTAGGTTATCATATCGTTTTTTGTAGGTGATAATACTAATCTTAGTATATTGATCTTTGGTTAGCGATGCGTTAAAAATGACCATTAGAAAGTAGTAAATGGAAGCAAAATTTTCAAATAGAGTAAAAGAAGTCATCTCCCTGAGTCGTGAGGAAGCCTTGCGTTTGGGACATGACTACATAGGCACAGAGCACCTTTTACTCGGCATGATCAGAGAGGGTGAGGGAGTAGCGGTGAGCATCTTGAAAAAGCTGGGCACCTCTCTGGAAGAACTGCGCGCAGCAGTGGAACGTGCTACCAAAGGCACAGCAAATCACAACGTTAAAAATCTTGCAAATATTCCGCTGACCCGTCAGTCAGAGAAAGTATTAAAGATCACCTATCTGGAAGCTAAAATTTTCAAGAGCCAGCTTATTGGCACTGAGCACCTGTTGCTTTCTATCCTGAGGGATGAAGACAACATCGCTACTCAGATACTTGAGAAATTTGATGTGAATTACGAGGTGGTAAAAGAAATGCTGGAATATCAGGGCGAAAACCCAATGGCTTCTTCCGACACGGACGATCCGGATGATGAGGGATCAAAAATGTTTGGAAGTGGATCGGGCGGAGGAGGCTCCGAAAAATCCGGGGGTAAAAGTGCCGAGAAGTCAAGAACACCCGTTCTGGATAATTTTGGAAGAGATCTTACCAAGTATGCCGAAGACGAGAAGCTCGACCCGATTGTAGGTCGTGAGAAAGAAATAGAGCGGGTTGCACAAATTCTGAGTAGAAGGAAGAAAAACAACCCTATCCTCATCGGTGAACCCGGTGTGGGTAAGAGTGCGATTGCAGAAGGCCTCGCGCTGAGAATTATTCAGAAGAAGGTTTCTCGTGTACTCTTTGGCAAAAGAGTAGTAACACTGGACCTGGCCTCTCTTGTGGCAGGTACCAAGTATCGCGGTCAGTTTGAAGAACGTATGAAGGCCGTGATGAACGAGCTTGAAAAGTCACCCGAGGTAATTCTCTTCATTGATGAGCTGCATACCATTGTTGGAGCAGGTGGTGCCTCAGGCTCACTGGATGCCTCTAACATGTTCAAACCTGCCCTGGCGCGGGGTGAGATTCAATGCATCGGGGCCACCACTCTGGATGAGTACCGTCAGTACATTGAAAAAGACGGAGCTCTGGCAAGACGTTTTCAGCAGGTAATGGTAGATCCTACTACTCCTGAAGAAACAGTCAAGATTCTGGTCAATATCAAAGAAAAGTACGAGGAGCATCACCATGTGAACTATACGCAAGAGGCGATTGACGCCTGTGTATCTCTCTCGGACCGTTATATCTCCGATAGGTTTTTGCCAGATAAGGCCATTGATGTACTTGATGAAGCGGGTGCCCGTGTTCATATCAACAACATCCATGTACCAGAGGACATTGTTACTCTCGAAGAGTCGATTGAAGAGGTTAAGCTGGAGAAGAATCGGGTTGTAAAAAGCCAGAAATACGAAGAGGCAGCTCAGCTTCGGGATAAAGAGAAAAAACTGATCGATCAGCTGGATCGTGCCAAAGCGAAATGGGAAGACGAAAGTAAGTCCAAGCGCTATAAGGTAGATGAGGAAAATGTGGCAGAGGTAATCGCCATGATGACTGGCATCCCAACCAAACGTGTTGCTCAAAAAGAGCAAAACAAACTGGTAGGCATGGGAGAGCAACTGAACGGCAGGGTAATTGGCCAGGATGAGGCTATTAAGAAGCTTACTAAGGCGATTCAGAGAACCCGTGTTGGCTTGAAGGATCCTACCAAACCGATTGGGACCTTTGTATTCCTGGGTCCTACCGGTGTAGGTAAGACAGAGCTGGCCAAGGTGCTTTCAACCTATCTCTTCGACAAGGAAGATTCACTGGTACGCATCGATATGAGTGAGTATATGGAGAAATTCTCTGTATCGAGACTTGTAGGAGCGCCTCCCGGTTATGTTGGCTATGAAGAAGGCGGTCAGCTGACTGAAAAAGTAAGAAGAAAGCCTTACTCAGTGGTTTTGCTTGATGAAATAGAGAAGGCACACCCTGATGTATTCAATATCCTGCTGCAAGTACTGGACGATGGTATTCTTACCGATGGCCTGGGCAGAAGGGTTGACTTCAGAAATACCATCATTATCATGACCTCTAACATTGGAGTTCGTGACCTAAAGGATTTCGGAGCAGGTATAGGCTTCAGCACTCAGTCAAAAGCTGACAATGATGACACCATCATGAAGGACACTATTCAGAAAGCCCTGAAGAAGACCTTTAGTCCGGAGTTTTTGAACAGGCTTGATGATGTAATCATCTTCAATTCTCTGAGCAGAGAGGACATTCATAAGATTATCGACATTTCGCTGTCTAAGCTATTGAGCCGCATAGAAAGCATAGGTTATAAGGTGAAACTGACAGAGAAAGCCAAGGATTTCTTAGCAGACAAAGGCTATGATCCGCAGTATGGAGCAAGACCTTTGAACCGGGCCATTCAGAAGTACCTGGAGGACCAGATAGCTGAAGAGATTCTGAAAGGAGAAATCAGTGAAGGAGATACCTTAATGGCTGACCATGATGGAGAAGCTTCTGAGCTGAAGATCAAAATCAGGAAAAAGAGAACCAAAAAGAAAGAGGAGGAAGACTCCGCTGAATAGACTTGATTAATAATAAGAAAGGCCCTGACCAGTAATGGTTGGGGCTTTTTGTTTAGGTTAACCGCAGAGGACACTAAGAAGCATTTTCCCTTATTTACGGCAGAGAGCGCAAAGGAAATGGGCCTTGTCTGTAGGTCTCAATCCGCTTAGTAATTCAACTCTTGAATCAAACCCCAAAACATGGTGATACCCGTTTCTATCAGGTCATCAGGAAAGTCATAGTCGGGGTTGTGGAGGGCTGGTTGATCAATACCCGAACCCAGGCCGAACATAGCGCCTTGGCATTGCTGCAGAAACAGCCCGAAATCTTCAGACCAGGGGTTGGATTTTGGCATTTTGCTAAAGGTCATACCTGATTGACTGGCAACTTTTTCTATCATAGAAACCGCTTGCTGATGATTAGTAGTAGCAGTAAAAGGCTCATGATAAGAAATATCAAAAGTCAGCCTTTCAGATTGGGAAACTTCCGATACACGTGATTCAATAAGTTCTTTGAGCTTATCCAAATCTGAATTCTGATAGGCTCTGATCGTCACTCTCAATTCTCCTTCTCCAGGACTGATACCAAAACTTGGCTCTCCGACTTGCAGATGGGTTATCGTAAGCAGCGTAAAATCATCAAAGGCATGACTGTCTACCATGGAATCAAGAGAAGTTGCCAGCTGTGAAATGGCTATAGCGGGACTAATACCGGTTTCAGGAGAGCTGGCATGAGCCGTTTTGCCATAGAGCTTAATCCTTATCCCTGTAGAAGCGGCACAGAAGGTTCCAGCTCTGCAGGTGATCTGATGCATAGGTAATCCGGGTAAATTGTGCAGTGAAAAAGCATAGTCAGGTTTAATAGTCTGAAAGGCCTGTTCATCCAGCGTCCACTGAGCTCCCTGCCCTGTCTCTTCTGCTGATTGAAACAGTAACACTATCGTCCCTTTCTCAGGAGGCACCTCTGCCAAAAGATGTGCCAAACCAGCCACCATACACATATGTCCGTCATGACCGCATTTATGAGATACACCAGCCCTGGTTGATCTGTATGGTATCTCGTTTACTTCCTGAATGGGCAAGGCATCCAGTTCGGCACGGATCATCGTGGTCGGTCCTTCCGTACTTCCTTTATAAGTAGCAATTAGTCCCTTCCCAACTTCCTGTAGCTCAACACCTGGGGAAACTTTTTTCAAATAGGCACTGACCCGGTCACGAGTTTCTGCCTCTTCTCCCGAAACTTCAGGGTGGCTATGAAGATCATGTCTTAAGGCAATCAGGTTCTTTAAATATTGCGACTGGAGCATGTCTCAATTTAAGTGAAAACTCAAAAAGAGCATCACCGACAAAAAGAAAAGGAGCCCCGTACGGACTCCTTTCTCAACCTAAGTAAATCCCGAGTTATTCAATGGGCTTTCTATTAAACAAAACGGGATAATAGTATATGAACTATTATTGTCTTATTGATCCACGAATGGATCGGAAAATTTTGGATCTTCAATGAAGGTCGGATCGGTCAAGGTCTCCAGAAAAGCTACAAGAGCATCTATATCCTGCGGGCTCAGGTTCATTCTTCTCACACCTCCATTGCCCATACGCAACCTGTTATCCAGGTTAGGACTGTTCTGGATACCACTGTTGTAGAACTCTACCACCTCGCGCAAGGTAGAGAAGCGACCATCATGCATATAAGGTGCGCCTAACGCAATGTTGCGAAGCGAGCCCGTTTTGAATTCTCCGTTGTCCTGAGCACGTCCGTTGGCTCCACCTACTCCCAGGTCTGAAAGTATTGCATCAAGTCCGTTGTTTCTCGCGCGGTCTCCAGAGAAGGTAGCCGTTTCATGACAATTGCTACATTGTGTTCTTCCACTGAAGAACAGGTCCTTGCCACGGTTTTCAATGGCTGAGAAGTTCGGAAAGTCATCGTCTTCATCTCCGCCCACTGCGATGAGTCCTTCGTCATAGGGTGACTGGTAAGACACCATTGAGCGAACGAATTGTGACAAGGCCAGTGAGATTTTCTCAGAGGTTACCTCTGGAGAACCGAAAGCATCCTGAAATAAGATTTCATAGTAATCTTCAGATTGTAGTTTGACAACCAGTTCATCGAGTGTCATACCCATTTCCACACCATCCTGAATCGGCATCAATACCTGATCTTCGAGGGTGGCAGCACGCTCATCCCAGAAGAAACGACCATTGTCATAGTAGCGGGCATTGGAGAGCCCCATAGAGTTTCTACCTGTCAATCCGCCTTCAAAGCCAGTACTGAACTGATCAGGATCGGAAAAGCCATTCTCTTGCAGGTGGCATGATGCACAAGCAATGGTGTTATTGGCTGATAGTTTTCTGTCGTAGAAAAGTACTCTGCCCAAGGTGGCTCCTTCATCGGTCACCGGGTTACTTCCAGGGGTATTATCGATGTTGGCAGTCTGCCCGTTTCTGAAATGTGCCGGCAGGGCAGGGTTTGAATAATTGTAGTAGCTGGCTGGCAGATTGAGCACATCGGAAACATCTTCATTTACGGCATCCTCTATTTCTCCCAGCACATCGTCTTCACTATTACCAGAGCAGGCAAAGGCCAGCATGGCTACTAATCCGATAAATAATAATCCTCTCTTCTTCATGTTCACTTGCATTAGTTTGTACTTACTTTTTCAAGTCGTTCTCTTGATTTCAGGTTGACAGGTAACCTGAATCATTACTAATGCAGGTTACTTATCGGCCGTCTCGTGGAGGTAGGTTGCCTCCCGGCCCTTGTCCTTGTCTGGGAGGTGGTCGATTGCCCGCAGGGCCCTCACGCCTCATTCCAGCTTGCAGCACATCTTCAATAATGCTGTCAAAGACTTTCTTTTGCTCATCGTCACATATCTCTCTGATATCAGAGAAATGCGTAAAGATTTCTAATTCAATGTCGGCTTGTAATCTGCCAACCTTTTCTGCCAGGCCTTTTGCCTGAGCAGCACCGTTCTCAACTTTCCAGAATTCGTGAAGTCCTTTTCGGGATTCATGAAACTCCTTTTTGAGACCATTCATTTTTTCAAAGTGGCTCCTTCTGAGCTCCTTCAGCTTTTCGGTTTGTTCAGGTCTCAGTTGGAGTCTTTGCTCCAGAAACCTGTCTCCTCCCTTACCGGGCTTATCCCGTCCGGGTCTTTGGTTATAACCGATCCACAGTGCGCTGAGTGAAACCACATTCATGACTACCAGCAGCATCACTACCCATCCCAGTCGTTTGTTGCGTGTTATAGAATCCATGATCAATAGTCGTTTGAGTAGTATTGATCAGCCTCAGAGAAAAACTCCTCGCTAAAGGTTTCTAAAGTTGCTTCTTCCTGTACCGTGGTATCATTGCTGCTACCGCTGATGAGAAAGATGCTGACCACATTCAAGACCATGAAAAGGGTCAACACTGCAACACTCAACTTCAGGTTGCTTAAGAATGCAAAAGGGCCATTTGCCGGCAACAACTCTTGTTGCATTCTCGCCTCCAGACGTGTATAGAAAAACGGATTGGCTTTGGCCTTACCCAACCCCTCCAGTGAATTAATTGTGTCATTAATTCTTTTTTCTATTTCTTCGTTTTCGTTAGTACTCATAAAAAGCCTCCTTTCGGTATTATATATAGATGCTGTCCAGCGATTAAACTTGTGCTAGCTCTTAAAATTTTTCTCATAGTAATTCCTAAGTGTCTTTTGAAGATTTTTTCGGGCCCGAAACATAAGCGATTCAATAGACGACAAGCTTGTATCCATGATCTCGCATATTTCCTGATACGGAAGGCCTTCTACCTTGTGCAGGGTAAAAGCCACACGCTGGCTATCGGGCAATTGCTCAATGGCCTTGAAAAGTACCTGGGCGTTTTCTTTTTGCTCCAATGCAAGGCCCGGATGCTCAAAATTTGAAACGGGAAGCTCTTCTCCTTCTTTAGCGGTAAGCGAACGAAGAAAAGCAAAACGCTTCTGGCGCTTTTGTTTTCGAATAAGTTCCAGTGATTTGGTAGTAGCAATTCTGTATACCCAGGTAGAGAGTTTGGCATCACCACGAAACTTGTTTATCGAGCGATATACCTCTATGAAAACATCCTGAGCACATTCCTCTGCATCTTCCTCATTTTGCACCAGCCCCAGACAGGTATTATATACCCGATCCTGATAGGTGGCTACCAGCTCGCGAAAAGCGGATTCAGACTGTTGCTGAAGTGAGGAAATGAGTTGGGTATCGTCCAAAACGGGATGCTCCTATGGGATCGGATTATATGAAAAAATAATCATTTGACGGGAGAGAAAAAAGAATGAGCACCTCCTCAGAGAAGGTGCTTCATTAAATAAACCGGTAAACTAAAGCCTAAGTCTCATTATCTTCCGCCTCTGGGTCCTTTCGGGCCTCTTCCTTCCTTAGGTCCGGTTTTTTTGTCCATGTGCTTATAAAGAAACAGCATTTGCTCTTCGGTGAGCACCTCTTTTGCCTTTTGCAGTCCGGCTATCTCCAGCTTCTTGACACTGGCTTTCAAATCACCCATCTCATCCAGCACCTTGTTCACTGCCCTCTCATCATAGCTGGCTGCGGTAACCAACGTTCTCAGTCGGGCTTCCTTTTCGCCAATCTGGTTCCTGATCGGTAGTGCTTCCTTTTCAATTCCCAGGTGAATTGCCTTCATCTGCTCCTGCTGCTCCTCTGTCATATTGGGGATGGGTGGATGACCTGGCTTCTTTCCGTCACGCTCTCCCTTTTCCACTTGCTCATGGCCAGGTCCTCCCTGACGTGGTCCTTGTCTTCTGTCTTGGGCCTGAACTGAAACCGTAGCGATCATCAGCATGATGACTGCACCTATTACTCTACTTTTTAATGTGTTGCTTTTCATAATTCTAAACTTTAAATCAAATTCTTTGCTTGTATATCGGGTTAGATGTAGCAGTCCGAAAAAAACTTGCGCCAAGAATTTGTTAAAGGATGTTAAAACCAGAAAAAGGTCCCTAGAATGCTCTGAATACGGTTTTTCAGACATAGACCAGTAGATCAAAATTTAGAAAGGAGCTTCTTACCAACCACTGAAACAGTCCGAAGCATTGGAAATACGTGACAATATTGGAATTAAATCAGTCTTTCTTAATGTCCTGATTTTCACCCCAGCGTGGGGCAACTGACACCGCAGCATTTTTTACCTGAAAGCCTTTGTCTTCAATCAGGTCGGTATATTGTGGCCAGCTTTTGGGAGGCTCCATGGTCTGGCCCGGCTTCAGTACTTTCAGCGTCTGATGCACTAACTTAATTTCTCCCCAGGTAGTCTGCGACCAGTTCTCTTCTTCATAAACGGTAAGCGGTGTTTCCAATAGCGGACCGGAAACGGCCTTTCCGATAAGAGGCCACCAGGTACTTTCAGTTTCGCGATCCCAGAAGACAAAACCATCCATACCGTCCCACACCTCGGGGTCGTAATAGGTATAACCGCTCAGGGCAAAAGTAAACTCTCTTCCATTGATCACCCGATGATACACTGCCCCCAAATCGGCCAGTATGCAGTAGGCGGCCATTACGGGTTGGCCATTGACTACATCATTCACCACCTCATGGTGGGTAAGCAGGTCTATGCCATAAGCCCTTACGTCTTCTCCTATTTGCAGTAGCAAAAAGCGGGCGCTGTCCGGGTAAACTTCATCTGCTTCTGCCCGCGAAATAAACTCTGGCTCAATCAAGGCCATAAATCGCTCACGCCCGATACCATAGTGATACTGCTCATCCTTGAGTATGGTATTGCTGATATCAAAATGCCAGGTAGAGTCTTCCCCTCCAAACAGATACTTTCGGCCATCCTTCTCAAAGAATTTTCCAAGCTCAGCCGCTACAGGCCGTTTTGATCTTGAAGCCAAAGTCTCTGCCGTATTATTAACCAGATCCTTTGCCTGCTCTTCTTTAGGAGAGCAGCTGAAAACAAGGATAACGGAAAGAAGAAGCGGTAGGTAAAGATTGCGCCTGGTCATAAGTCAAAAAATTAACAGCCTCAATTTCAGGAATTATTGGCAAAGGGCAAATCCGGATAGGTCCAACAAACTATATTTACTTTTCCGATGTTACTCTGGTAACATCCGCTAAAAATACGAATATGGCACGTACTCTTTCTAATATGATTCCGCTGGGCACTCCAGCCCCTGATTTCACCTTGCCTGATACAGTTTCCGGCAAAACGGTTTCACTTCAGGAATTAAAATCGGACAGGGCTACCCTGATCATGTTTATCTGTAACCACTGCCCCTTTGTAAAGCATGTGGATGAGCAATTGGTGGCCCTGGCCAAAGATTACCAGGCCAAGGGGGTATCCTTTATTGCCATTAGCTCCAATGATGTTGATAATTATCCGCAGGACTCTCCTCAACTAATGATGGAAGAGGCTACAAAGCTGGGTTATACCTTCCCTTATCTGTACGATGAAAGTCAGGCAGTAGCCAAAGCTTATGATGCAGCCTGCACACCCGATTTTTACATATTCGATAAGGACTTAAAATGTGCCTACCGCGGACAATTAGATGATTCCCGACCAGGTAATGGCAAAGCTGTTACCGGTTTGGACATTCGCCAGGCCCTAGATGAAGTATTGGATAGGAAGGCCGTTTCATCATCTCAGATTCCCAGTGTAGGCTGTGGAATCAAGTGGAAATAGCCCGCTTAGTTATTAGAATTGACTAGCTATCGGGAAAGGAGAGATAACCAGCATCTTCCAAATCCTCCAATCCATTTACAGGCTTTAAGGTTCCTGCCGTCATCAGCATCAATCTGTCACTTATAGGTAAGACAGACTTGTAGAGGTGGTCTGTAACGATTATCCCTTTCTCTGAAGAAACCTCTCTGATAAGTTCGCTCAATTGGTCTACCACTATGGGTGTAAGACCGGTAAAAGGTTCATCCAGAATGAGGAAGGGAGATTTTGAAAAGAGCAGCATCGAAGCCTCGAATAGTCTTCTCTTTCCTCCCGATAACTCATAAACACGCTTCATGCCGGTCTCCTGTAGCATATTGAGTATCCTATTCTTTGTAGAACTGCCCAGTTTAAACAAGTCCATCGCATGATGTAGTTTGAAACTACCGGGAAGAAAGTCGACCTGTGGCAGGTATTGGAGTAAACCCTGGTCGTAGATGTTTTTGCGCCTTACACCATCTACACGCAGGTGGAAAGATTCGGCAGTGGCCAAGCCGAACATTAACTTGAAAAGAGAAGATTTACCTGACCCATTCCTACCCAGTACACCCAATACTTCACCATCTGCGAGACTGAGGTGTATATCTGAGAGAATCACCTTTTCAGGCACCTGGTAAAAAACACTGTCTACTTCCAGCTTCATAATTTGATGAGTATCAGTGTTAGGATGAGAATAAGCATATCCAATACATAAGTGAAGGTGAAGAGGTGGCGAAGCTTGATTCCCAGATTCATAAACCAAATCAGACTACCGGGGTTGAATCTCTTATAAAAGAAATAGATGCTCAGGTATTGACCTGACTTCAAAAACAACAGCAGGTGAATGACCTTACCGAGGTCTCCTGATAAAGCCAGGTATACGGCAGCACCATGAATAAGCAAATAAACCAGCCAGGCTTGTTTGTAGAAGAGAAAAAATGCTTTGAGGTTCAAAAATTCAGTAGTTGAGAACGCAGTGTTACTACCAAAAACTAAGCCATAGTCATGAAATCAATACTTTACCTTTCGCTCTTTTCGCAACAACTTGTGAGACTTTAACCACATCAGGCAATACGCTGACTCAGGTTCAGGTGACAATTGAACTTCAGACATTATCTTACAGTATCGATGCAGTCATTTGTTAAAAAGTATCCGATCATCTGTTTTATACTGATGGTACTTATACCTGTGCATGGTCTGCTTTGGCCTATGCGCTTGTCAGGCGTATCGCCACAAAGCATGCAGCCTCTGAAAATTCTATTCGCCTTTTTACCTACCACAGCCGCGTTTGTAATTACCTATATTTCTGAGGGCGAAAAAGGCACCCGCAAACTCTGGGGAAAAACCTTTCTGAAAAAGAACCGGATCAAATACTACGGTATCGGTTTATTGGGAATTCTACTTGTGGGTTGGCTGTCAATGGTTATCAGATTCACCTATGACGAACACTGGCCGCTCTCAAGCGACTTTCCTGATTTGAGCAATAGCTTGGTTCTTGCTCCATTTTTACTACTCTTTCCGGGCTTTACCGAAGAATTTGGTTGGCGGGGTTTCCTGCAGGAAAAGGTTCAGGTGAGAAGGGGAGTATTTCTGGCCTCATTGATTACCGGTGTTATTTGGGGCGGCTGGCATAGTATGGACTTTTTAATGGGCAATTATCCGGCTGATACTTTTACAGTTCTGGTATTCTTAGCCTATATAATCGCGACTTCCATTGTAATCGGAAACATATATAAATGGAGTGGTGGAAGTATTTTCGTTGCCATACTCGCTCACTTCAGTGCGAATATGGTCAACTCATTCTTACCGATCTGGAATGAAGAAGCAGGAATGACAACTCCCCTCATCTTTGTTGGTCTGCTCTGGCTGCTCTCGGTGATACTACTGGCAATTGAGCTGTTTCAAAAGCGAAGAACCAGCTGATTTTAAATGTTTCAGGTCTTATCCAAGCATCAGACCACCGTAGTCTTTTCGAGGATCGCTTTCACGATCATACCTGAGTGTACACGCGTATTCTCAATAAAAAGCTTACTGGTCTGCATGCCTGCATTGATCACTCCCGCCACATATACGTTGGGCAATGGTGTTTCCAGTGTTTCGGGGTCGTGAATAGGCTTTCTATTTTCATCATCACTAACCGGAAGTCCCAATGCCTCGAACAAGGCATAATTAGGCTTGTAGCCAGTCATGGCCAGCACAAAGTCGTTCTTCAAAGTCAGCTCACCCTCCGGAGTCTCCAGCACTACTTCGCATTCGCGAATCTCTTTTACAGTGGTATTAAAATGTGCTGTGATCTCTCCGTTTTTAATCCTGTTTTCAATATTGGGCCTGATCCAGTATTTCACCTTTGGGTAAATCTCTGATTCGCGGATTGCCATCGTCACCTCTGCGCCCTTATAGTAAGTTTCCAGTGCCACATCACAGGCAGAATTGGCCGCACCAATGACAAGCACTCTCTGGTCTACATAGGGATGAGGATCATCATAGAAATGCTTCACCTTTGGCAAATCCTCACCGGGAATGTTGAGTGTTCGCGGGGTATCATAAAAACCGGTAGAGATAATAACAGAGCTGGCAGTAAAGGCTCCTTTGTTTGTTTCAATCTGATACACACCATCCTCTCCGGCATGCATTGACTGCACCTCAGTATACAATTTGATATTGAGGTTCCAGCTGTCTTGTACACGCCTGAAGTATTCCAGAGATTCCTTTCTTGTAGGCTTATCACTATGCGCGATAAAAGGCACATCTCCTATCTCCAGCAGATTGGAAGTCGAGAAGAAAGTCATATTCGTAGGAAAGTTGTACAAAGAATTGACCAGTACACCCTTCTCAAGAATAATGTAATTGAGGCCGGCTTTCTTTGCTTCAATACCGCAATTCATGCCAATAGGGCCTCCCCCTATAATTACTAAATCGTACTTCAAGCTGTCGGAATTTTGAATACTAACTTAAGGCAAAAAACAGCTAATAAGTTCAGCTAAACAACTTTTGTTGCCCTGGATTTTTCGCTTCTGTGAGCCACCAACAGCATAAATGCTGCGCAGATAATAACAATGTTCTTAACTATATACTGCCCCTCCAGGGTTAACTGAAACGGGAATTGCCGGAAGGTGATGCTTTGAAGTAAAAACAAGGGAGTGATGGTACAAACCATGTGAAAGAGAAGAAGCCAAAACGTAAGGCGATATTCGCGAAATCCAATCAACAGAATACCAATTGATACCTCCAAAAAGGCCAGGAGTTTAATGCTAACTGCATCAGGGATCAGATCAAAGGTCAGAACGCCAATAGACCTTATAGCCAACTCTTCGGCCTGACTCACTCCAGGGAAAAACTTAAGCGCACCGAACCAAAGAAAGAGTATGGCTATACAAATTCGCAGTATATGATATTGGTACCTTACGAAGAGCCTTTCAATTGATTTAACCATACCCGGTATTTGAGCAGGCAACATAGCTAAACAGGCAGAGAAGAATCCTGACAAAAATCAGTTTAAGGCAGAAAGGGCTACATCTACCACCTCATTCATTTCTTTTTCCGAAATGGTTCCCTTGGCCAGAACCCTCAGGCCACCAGCAGTATTGAAAACAAAACGGGCATAGGACTCGCTGCTGTGTTGGTTGGAAAATTCTCCCTGCTCCTGCCCCTCTTTGATAAGCTCATTCAGCACAGCCTCCATTTTTACCCGGTTTTCACTAAACATGGCATGAACAGACTGATCGCAGTTACCGAGTTCAGTGGCCGAGTTTGACAGAAAACAGCCCTTACGGGTCTGATCGCTCACAGAATCATGCACAATATCATAGAGAAAATCTTTAACGATCTCACTGGCAGATCGGTTTGATCTGAGCTTTTCCAGTAAGTGCGAGGAGGTGAATTTTCTGTAGTGCTTGAGCGTCTCGAGGTACAAGCCATGCTTATCACCCCAGGTATCATAAATACTCGCGCGATTAATCCCCAGGTGATCTACCAAATCCTGGATGGACGTGGCATTATAGCCTTGCTCCCAAAAAAGCATCAGCGCTTTCTCCAGAACCTCCGTCTCATCAAAATTCTTTTTCCTTGCCATCTCAGGTACTTCCTGGTAATTCGATAATCAAAAGACCTCCACTATAAAGAGTGGAGGCACATTTGATTAATTAAAACTAACTGATCGTTCTGAAAGGACCAAGTTATCAGATAGTGGCTATACCACCATCTACAAGAATCTCTTCGCCCAACACATAAGAAGAATCGTCCGATGCCAGGAAAAGCACTGCCTTTGACACTTCATCCGAGCTTCCGAATCGTTTCATTGGTACTAAAGCTGCAAAGCCTTCGGCCATACCTTTCAGCTGCTCCTCGGTCATACCCATCTTACCATAAATTGGCGTTTCGATTGGGCCGGGGCTTACCACGTTTACACGAATACCTCTTGGTGCAAGATCGGTCGAAAAAGTCCTGGCAAGATTTCTTACAGCACCTTTTGTAGCGGAGTAAACAGAACCGTTTTCAAAACCTTTGTGCACAACGGCTGAGGCATTCAATACGATTGCTCCTTTATCATTGAATATTGGTAATAGCTTTTGAACTGTGAAAAAGAGTCCTTTCACATTTGTATTGAAATGTGCATCAAAGAAAGCCTCATCTACCTGATCGACAGGCGCAAACCAGGCAATACCCGCATTGGCAAACAGTATATCGATAGTACCAAACTGCTCTTTTACCCGATCGGCCAGGGTCTGAATTTCATCCAGCTTTGAAGTGTCTGACTGAATAGCCGTAAGGTTACTATCCTTGATCTCAGCTACAGCAGCATCCAGGGTTTCTTTTGTTCTTCCTGTGATTACCACTTTAGCACCTTCTGCCAGAAATGTCTTAGCTGAAGCTAGTCCGATACCAGTACTACCACCGGTGATTACAGCTACTTTGTTATCTAATTTTCCCATGTCTTTAGTAATAGAATGATTGTTCCAGAATTGATTTGATAATTACAGAACGTTCATTCCAAAAAATAGTTCAGACACTGAGAAAAATATTTTAAGGCTTAAAAGGAAGCTATTTGTTCTGCTCTTCCTGGTCGCGAAAGTCTTTGAAATGCAGGTAAACGGTGTTGATAAAGGCGAGAATCATTCCAATGCCTACTACTATATAGACGATCGTAAAAATTTTGCCGGCATCCGTCTGGGGAGCAAAATCACCAAAACCAATGGTAGTGAGGGTAATGGTGGAGAAGTAGAGAGAGTCCAGCCATGTCCAGCCCTCCAGATAGTGATAGACTACCGTACCTATCGTTACAATACCCGCAGAGGCAAACAGAAGCCCCCTGTATTCAGGGTCTTTGAGAAAAGAAATCAGGGTTCTGATAAAAATCATTCCAAGCGAAAATACGAAATGTGCCTAGAACTTAATTTGCGCAGCTTTCAATTCTTCTCCCCGTTTATACTCTACTACTGCCTGATCACCTGATTTGAAACTGCTTAATGCACGCATATAGCTCATCATATCCACTATGGTAGAGTCTCCAAGTTTCACTACTACATCACCTTTGGCCAGTCCTGCTGATTGTGCAGGCTTGCCTTCGGTAACGCCATCAATGCGCATGCCTTTTCCATCGAACAAATAGTCTGGTACAACTCCCAGCGAAACAGAGAAACGGGGAGAATTTCCTGACTCTTCCTTCGTCTTGGTAAAAGCCAGCTTCTCTTCGCTGTCCAACTCTTCTACCAGTCTTTCGAGAAAACGTACAATAGTCACCATTCCTTCATAATTGATTTTGTCGGCATCATCAGTAGGCCTGTGATAATCGCTGTGCTGCCCGGTGAACATATGCAACACCGGCAGGTCTTGCAGATAGAAAGAGGTGTGGTCGGATGGGCCTACACCCGATTCAGAAGTAACCAGCTTAAGGCTGTCGGCATTAGCAGCATTCAATTTGTCTGTCCATACGGGGCTGGTACCTACACCATTTACTGCGAGTGTGTTTTCATCGTTCAGGCGACCAACCATATCCAGGTTGATCATATAATTGACCGTAGCAAGATCAACGGTAGCATTTTTGGAAAAATAGTTGGACCCCCAAAGCCCGTTTTCCTCTCCACTAAAGGCCAAAAAAAGATAATTGAAATTATCGCTCTTCTCCTTGAGCAGGCCGGCCAATTGTATAATCGTAGCTGTACCACTGGCATTGTCATCAGCACCATTGTGAATGGCCCTTTCTCCTCTGTGAAGCGAGCCCTCGCTTCCATAACCCAAATGATCGAAGTGCGCACCGATTACGACCGTGCTGGAGGCACCATTGTCAATATACCCAGCGACATTACGTCCGGTCACTCCCTCCCCATCGGTACCGACAACTGCTTGCTCGTGAGGGTTGGTAGCCTTCTTTACAGTAAAGGGCTGAAAGTATCCCTCAGTTCCTTTAGGCACGAGTCCGATTCGCTCAAAAGCCGCTGCAATGTACTCTGCTGCTAGTTTTTCACCCTCAGTACCTATTGCCCTCCCTTCGAGCTTATCATCAGCCAGATAACCGACATCTGCTTTTAATGATGCCAGTATTTCCTTGTCAGTAGTGAAGTCTGTACAAGCAGTAAAAAAAACTGCCAGAATAATCAGGAGAAAAGATGTTTTATACATGGTCTTCGGGTTTTCGGTCAAAGATAATTAATGATTATCTTCGCGCCATTATTAAACACTCAATACTATGCAATCCAAAGCGGCACTCCTCCTTTTAGCCATTTTATTATGCTCTTGTGGGGCAGAAAAAAAAGAAAAAGAGCAGGTAACTGAAGTAAACAACCAGGATGAGGAGCTTCTCAGCCCCCAGGAGCGCAAGTATTTAAAAAACATTAAGCAGATCACCTTTGGTGGTAACAATGCAGAAGCTTACTGGAGCTTTGACGACAAACACCTCGTGTTTCAATCAGACCTGAAGGCCTGGGGAGCAGACTGTGATCAAATCTATGTAACCGACTGGCGCAATGATGACCTGAAGAATAACAGGCCTGAGCTGGTGAGCACAGGCATGGGACGAACTACCTGCTCGTATTTCTTACCTGGCAATAAAACGATTGTGTATGGCTCTACACACTTAGGAGATGAAAACTGCCCTCCTGTGCCTGAAAGAAGGGAAGATGGCAAATACGTATGGCCGATCTACCCCAGTTTCGATATCTTCACCGCTGACCTGGAAGGCAACATTATAGCTCAGCTGACTACTGAAGAAG
Source organism: Roseivirga sp. (assembly GCA_021404565.1). Classification (GTDB taxonomy): domain Bacteria; phylum Bacteroidota; class Bacteroidia; order Cytophagales; family Cyclobacteriaceae; genus Roseivirga. The sequence goes on from JAAWWF010000007.1 coordinate 75,360, forward strand.
GATATGATGCTGAAGCAACTGTTTCTCCGAAAGGCGACAAGATTGTATTTACCTCAATGCGTACTGGTGACCTGGAGTTATTTACCATGAACATAGATGGCTCTGACGTAAAGCAAATCACTAACGAGCTCGGCTATGACGGTGGCGCCTTCTTTTCACCTGACGGTTCTAAACTGATTTTCCGTTCTTCACGTCCACAGACTGAGGCGGAGATCAAGGAATACCAGGATCTGCTAAAAGATGGCCTCGTTGCTCCAACGGACATGGAACTGTATGTGTGTAATGCAGATGGTTCTGACCTGAAAAAACTGACTGATCTCGGGCAGGCCAACTGGGCACCTTTCTTTCATCCTTCAGGTGAGAAAATCATCTTTGCCTCTAACCACACTGCTACGCGAGGTTTCCCTTTTAATCTTTATATGATCAATATCGATGGTACCGGGCTTACCCGTATTACGGAAGATGAAACCTTCGATGCTTTCCCGGTATTTTCAAATGACGGTAAATACCTCGTATTCTCTTCCAACCGAAATAATGGTGGCAACAGAGATACAAACCTCTTTGTAGCCGAATGGATCGGGGGTTGAGCCTACGCTAAGGTTTCGGCTCTTGAATGCTTGAAGATTCAAGGCCTAGACTTCAAACCTTAGATTTTAGTGAAAGAGACATTCAAGAACTGACTCCGTTTTATAATGCTCTTTGCTGACCAATAGAAATCGATAAGGAATATTATTAAAAAACATTAGGCGAAATATTTCGCATCTGAGTCTGATGTGACTGCAGAGCGATTGACTATCGACTAAAAGCTCCCAAACTATTGATATTTCCACTCCAGTGAGTTGAGCATTTCTACAATGTCTTTCTTGATGAAATCAATTACAGGCGCAAGAGAATCATTTTTAGAGGCTGTATTAAAGTAGAGCGCTCCCCTAAAGAAATGGTGCGTGGTATCAGTAGTAAAGAACTGAAATTGCGTGGGTACTTCACCGGAAAGTTCTGTGACACTGGCTACCTGACCATTTTTAATCCGGATCAGACTTTCCTGAATATCATAGGCCTTTGGGTTGTGCTTCATTGTAAGAGCAAAAGCATCCGTCAAAAGCCTTTCAACATCCATTTTCGGATCTTTTAAGTCTTTGTAAGTGATCTGTACCAGCCCATCAAACTCGGGGTAATACAGGTTAATGTAATAGCGGCCTGCACTCGGAAAAGTATCTCTCGACAGCTCTGCATAATTAGAATACACAAAGGAGTAGGGAAAGGTATCGGGTAAAAACTGATAGGCGAATTCCGGTAAATCGATACGGTTATAGCCTCTTGGTTTGGGAACGTAACTTTCTTCACCACCACATGCAGACAGAAAGAGCAGGCCCATAAAAGTGGCTAGCAGAAAGCCCGTTAGTTTCTTTTTCACAGTTCTTTTAACGCCTTCTGGTTCACAAATATTCTTACCCGCTTGATTCTTCTGGCGTCTACCGCAACAATGGTAAAGAGAAAGGGCCCGAATTCAATTTTCTCTCCTGCGCGGGGCAACTTTGCGTGCAGTTCGAGTAGCAGCCCTCCTAAAGACTCGCTTTCACCCTTTACTTCATCAAAGATGGACGTGTCTACTTCCATTATTTTGCATAGATCGTTGAGCGATGTCTTTCCCTCAAACACATAAGTAGAAGCATCGAGTTTGTTATAAGCGACATCATCATCGTCAAATTCATCATTGATTTCACCAACAATCTCTTCAATAATATCCTCCATCGTGATCAGCCCGGAAGTCCCCCCGTATTCATCTACTATGATGGCCATATGCACCCGCTTGTCCTGAAAGTCTTTGAGCAGGGCATCCACCTTTTTGTTTTCGGGCACGAAATAGCCCGGCCTTATCAGCTCCTGCCATTTAAAGTCTTCCTCTTTCTCAATATGTCCCAGCAAGTCTTTGATGTAAAGAATACCCTCTATCTTGTCTATGGTCTCATTAAACACCGGAATCCTTGAAAAGCCACTTTTGTTGATGAGATCCATCAGCTCGTGAAAATCGTACTCAATATCCACCGTAGTAATTTCAGTCCGTGACTTCATGATTTGCTTCACGGTCAGCGTACTGAAGTTTACAATGCCTTTCAGTATTCCCTTTTCCTCCTCGGTAGTATTTTCATCCGTAGTCATCTCCAGGGCCTGGTTAAGCTCATCTACCGTTATGTTATGGCCTTTCTTCTCAACATTTTTCTCGATGATATTCGTAAACCTGATCAGAATTCCAGCCATAGGACTAAAAACAAACCTGAGGAAAATCAACAAACGAGCCGTTATCCTTGCAAACCTCATGTTATGCTGGGTAGCATAATTTTTGGGTACTACTTCACCAAAAAAGAGGATGACAAAGGTCACGATTATCGTAAGTATGACCACTATGGTTTTCTCAGGGTTTTTCGTACCTACAAGCTGCCAGGTAAAAAATGTCGCCAGGGTCACAATGGCTACATTCAGCAGGTTATTCATGATCAGAATGGTGGCCAAAAGCTCCCTCCGCTTTCCCAGAAGCTTTAGAATGGCCGAACTTTTAGCATCAGCATCTTCCTTACAACCCTCAAGGTCATCATCGTTTAGGGAAAAGAAGGCTACCTCCGAACCCGAAATAAGTGCAGACATAATGATCAAAAACACAAAAACCAATGCGTTGATCAACACATAGGTAAGCGTAACCTGATTTTGTAAGATATGTACCAGTAAGCTTAAACTGGGGGGGTAGGGATCGTCTGTCGGAACTTCCAAATGCTGCTTATTATCTAAAACCTAGAATGGCAGATCGTCCGTATCGTCTTCAGGAATACTGGATACTGGGCTTTCCACCTTAGCTCCTGCTGCCGAAGCCATGGCTCCACCGCCACCACCAGGATTATCGGCCTTAGACCCCAACAGGGTCATTTCGCGACCTACCACCTCAGTAGTGTATCTTTTGTTGCCTTCCTGATCATCCCAGGAACGCGTGGTTAGCTTACCTTCAATGTAAACCTGATTCCCTTTTTTGAGATACTTCTCTGCTATTTCAGCTAACGGGCTCCATAATACAATGTTATGCCATTCTGTATTCGTTACGCGCTCTCCTTGCCTGTTCTTATAGGTTTCACTGGTAGCCAGAGAAAAATTAGCTACAGCCCTTCCGTTATCTAAATGTCTTACTTCCGGATCTTTACCCAAATTACCAACGAGGATCACTTTATTTACGCCTGCCATATTATTGTACTTTCTGTATAAGTCGTTTACATTAAATTAATTAAAAAATCTCTCGTTCCAAATACTTCTGGATCAGGATAGGCTTAGGTAATTCTTTCAATTCGTCAACCGTACAAGCCCTTAATCCATCCATTTCGGCTATAGAGGATTCATTTTCGAGTTCTACCAGGTAGAACTTTGCAAATATACGTTGATGCGTGAGAATATGCTTATATACTTGCGAATCATCTTCAATCACCGCTGCCCTTTTTACAGCCTCAGAAAGTCGTTCTAACAAAACATCCCCCGGCTCCTCCTTGGGAGTTTCTATCAGGTAAAAGTCATAAAGTCCCTGCCAAACATCTTTGGGCCCACGCTCCTTTACATAGTAGCTTTCACCTACTCGGAATACTATATAATTAAAGTGTCGCTCCCGCACCTTTACCTTTTTTGTTTTAACAGGCAGTTTCAGCTGCTCATTATGATTAAAGGCATAGCACTCCAGCGAGACTGGGCATAGCCCGCAGGCTGGTGTAGCCGGGGAACACTGCATGGCCCCAAATTCCATAATGCCCTGGTTATAATCAGCGGGCCGATCCTGAGAAATCAGCTCATTGGCCTTTTTCCGAAAAACCCTGGGGCCCTGCGATGAGGCTATATCATCTTTGATACCAAATACGCGGCTAAGCACCCGGTAAACATTTCCATCTACTACGGCATTCGCCTTGTCGAAAGCAAAAGAAGCAATAGCCGCAGCCGTATATGTACCGATGCCTTTGAGTTTTAGTAACTCATCATAGCTATCGGGAAAACTCCCATTGTATGCTGTCACTACCATTTTTGCACAGGCATGAAGGTTTCTGGCGCGGGAGTAATAGCCCAGTCCCTGCCACAAACGCAGCACCTCTGTTTCGCTGGCTTTAGCCAGGTCGAAAACCGTGGGGTAGGTCATCACAAATTTTTCATAGTAGGGCAAACCCTGCGCAACGCGGGTCTGCTGAAGTATGATCTCAGACAGCCATATTTTATAGGGGTCTTTGGTATGGCGCCAGGGTAAATCGCGCTTGTGATAGTCGTACCACTTAATGATCTGATTAGCAAAGAGTTTAGCTTCCAATGTCGGCTATCATTTATATAGATTGAGACCTGATGGATGACAGGCTAAAATTTTGTAGGATCGTTTTTTTAATTCGAAATGAACTCGTAGTTTTGCAGGCCAAAAATACTGGTAATTAGTTTATTACAAATTTTTCGTAAACCTAAAATTTAATTCAGTGACGAAAGCAGATGTTATCAGCCAGATAGCTGAGAAGACCGGAATAGATAAAGCTGATGTTACTACTACAGTAGAAACTCTTTTCGCAGTAGTGAAAGACTCAATGGCGGAAGGTGAGAATATTTATGTAAGAGGTTTTGGCAGCTTTGTGAACAAGAGAAGAGCAAAGAAAATCGCCAGAAACATATCGCAGAATACGGCCATCGTAATAGATGAGCACTATGTACCTAGCTTCAAACCATCAAAAGTGTTTGTAGAGCAGGTTAAGACAAGCGACCGCGTAAAGGCAGCGAACAAATAAATAAGCCTGAAGGCTTAGATGAAGAGATTACAAATTATCATCATAGTACTAGCAGTTCTCTCTATAGCAGGACTTTATAGTCTGCCTAGGGTAGTAATAGACAATGATGAAGGTGAAACACAGGACTTTGGTGGTTCGACTCTTCCGGAAGGAGGTACGGCTGACCATAGTGCTGAGATTCCCGAAGAGGTTCTTCCCAGACTTGAGCACTGGAAAAATGAACTGATTCTTTCCGGAAAGATACAGAACAACGAATCGGCACTCGATTCTTTGATGTTGGTATTTCAGGGAATAAATAAATATGATAGTGCAGCACATTATGCTGCAGCTTTTGCAGACAGCTATCAGGAAGTAAAGCATTGGCGGAAGGCCGGTGATGCATTTTATGAAGCTTTTACCTTTTCGGTAGACGAGGCTAAATCATTGCTTCTGGCACAAAAAGCCAGAACCTACTACGACAAGATTTTTGATTCTGGTGTAAATGACCTGGATGCAAAAACTAACGTAGCCATGTTAATGGTTGATAGCTCAACTCCCATGCAGGGGATTATGATGCTCAGAGAAATTCTGGAAGAAGACCCTACGCATGAAAAGGCACGCTTGAATATGGGATGGCTCTCAATTCGCTCACAACAGTTTGAGCGGGGAGTAGAGCACTTTGAAAGCCTTATAGAAAATCATCCTGATAACCTGGAAGGAAACTACTATTTAGGAGTTTGCTACTTTGAGACAGGACAGCTGGAAAAAGCAAAAGCACAGCTTGAGAAAGTAAAAACAATGGATACAGATCCGATGGTTCAAACAGCCGCGGACGAGTTTCTTGAAAGAATAAATAATAATTAAAACATTAACATTATGCCTTGCGGTAAAAAAAGAAAAAGACATAAGATTTCTACTCACAAGAGAAAGAAGAGACTTAGAAAGAACAGACATAAGAAGAAGTAATTACTTCTTCTTATGGTGCTTAGGCACCCCATAAAGTTCTATTTCTAACATAAACTTCCCTCAAATTGAGTAACGAATTAGTAATCAATTCGACTCAGGATGGAAGTCGTATAGCCCTTCTAAAGGACAAAAGCCTGGTAGAATTTCATCATGACACTGATGAAAACCAGTTCAAAGTAGGTGATATGTACCTGGGTACGGTCAAGAAGATCGTTCAGGGACTTAATGCAGCCTTCATTGATATAGGCTTTGAAAAAGATGCTTTCTTACACTATCTGGACTTGGGGCCTCAATTGAGGTCCTTGACCAAGTACACAAAATCCGTACAGGGGTCTAAAGAAGTAACAGGTTTACTCAACAAGTTCAAAGGAGAACCGGATATCAACAAGCTTGGCAAAATGAGCCAGGTGCTGACAAGAGGTCAGCAAATTTTGGTACAGGTAGTAAAAGAACCTATTTCCACAAAAGGGCCACGACTATCCTGCGAATTGTCATTGGCTGGGCGCTACATGGTATTAGTACCATTTTCAAGCGCCATCAACATCTCCAAGAAAATAACAGACGGAGATGAAAGAAGACGACTCCATAGGCTTATATCCTCTATCAAGCCCGAAAACTTTGGCGTAATTATCAGAACAGTCGCTAAAGGAAAAGACGTAGCAGAACTCGATAAAGACTTACGAAACCTTGTTGAAACCTGGCAGGAAGGCATGCAACGCCTGAAAAAAGCCAAACCAAGAGACAAGGTAATCGGTGAAATGAGTCGGGCCTCTTCCCTGATCAGAGATATGATGAACGAATCTTTCGACAGTGTTTACACTGACGACAAGATAATTCATGACGAGATCAAGCAGTACGTAAAAAAGATTGCTCCTGAAAAGGAGAAAATCGTGAAGATGTACAATGGCAAGGCTAAGATTTTTGAGACCTTCGGAATCGAAAAGCAAGTAAAATCGCTCTTCGGAAAATCTGTGAGCCTGCAAAAAGGCGGCTACCTCATCATTGAGCATACCGAGGCCCTCCACGTAATTGACGTAAACAGTGGCAATAAATCCAATGCCGGCTCCGACCAGGAGGCTACAGCCCTTGCCGTAAACCGAGAGGCTGCCAAGGAAATCGCCCGCCAGTTGAGGCTACGTGATATGGGTGGTATCATTGTGATTGACTTCATTGATATGAGGAAGGCTGATAACAAGAAGGCCCTCTTTCAGATCATGAAAGAAGCCATGAAGGATGATAGGGCCAAAAACACTATTCTTCCGGTTACGAAATTCGGCCTGATGCAAATTACGCGGCAACGTGTAAGGCCTGAAATGGATATCAAGACCAAAGAGGTTTGTTCCAGCTGTGGTGGTACCGGTAAGGTCTCTGCCACAATTTTAGTCTCAGATCAGATTGAAAAGAACCTGGAGTATATACTAACCACACAGAATCAGAAAGGTGTGACCATGACCGTACATCCATTTCTACATGCTTACTTCACAAAAGGCATGTTTTCGATCAGATGGGACTGGTATAAGAAATATCGTACCTGGGTGAAAATAGAAAAAGACAGTTCTCTGAGTCTCTCTGATTATGTCTTCTATGATAAAGCAGGTGAAGAGATAGAAATGAAACCCTGATAGTATACAACATCAAAAAAGGCCAGTCTGAATCTTCAGATTGGCCTTTTTATTTATTTTGGGTGCCTGTCTAGCCTAACAGATAGGGATTGGTCCAGCCCGTCTTAATCAGGTTTTTAATACCCCAAGCCAGGTCTTCATAGTACTTTTCAGGTACTTCTACCTCTCTGAGCTTCTTTCTCAAGACCTTTCCATCTTCTTCCACAATCTCAAATTCATAATCAGTGGTGTTCGTCATCCGTGTTTCGGGATCAAAATTTAAATCACCACGCGGGCCCGAAACAGACACCTTTGTCAACGCTTCTTTCACGGCTTCAGGAGCTGAGTTCTCAGCTTTCAGTAGTGCTCTCCCAAGTAATTCGCCCGTTTCATAAGCCAGCAAACCATAAGGATGAGGTTTTTTGTGAAGGCTGGTTTCAAAAAATGACTTAAACGCCAGATTAGCCTCACTTTTTCCATCACGGTCCCAGCAGCCCATGGTCCTTTGCCCTATCAATTTCTTTCCACAGGCTTCTAATACATCATCCGCATGCAACATATAGCTCGGAATAAATGGCGTCTTTTCCCCTTCAATCTCAGACCAGGTTTCTACGAAAGAAATTCCTTCTTTTCCCGAGTAAAACCCAAAGATAAAATCTGCCTTTTCGTCCAGGGCTTCCTTAATTTGTTTTGCAGGAGATTCCGTTCTGCTTTCCTTATGCGTTACAGTAGCAAAACTCATCTTGCCGCCAGCCACCTCAAAGGCCCTTGTAAAGGCTATGGAAGTTCCATAGCCCACATCGTGAATTGCTCCCATGTGCACGCCTTTGATACCATAGCGTGTAGCCACATCATAGCCTTGCAACCAGGCAGATTTGGCCAGATCAAATGTATTGATGAAGGCAAACTCAGACTTGCAATCTTCGTGAATAACATCCTCTCCCATGTAAGTCAATAACAAGAGCACTTCATTTGAATCCAGCAAAGGGGCTATATCTATCAAAAAAGCAGGGTTAAACGGAGCTACAATCGCATCCACCTGTTCTCTAATAATGAGAGACTGGACCTTTTCAGCCATGATCTTCATCTGGTTGTTATAACCACCCGGTTCAACCACCAGCTCGCAATCAGTAAAACCGGACTTCTGCAAGCCTGCCTCCACTGATGTGCGGTAATCCTTACCAAATCGTTTGAAATAATTCGAATCCGGAAGGATCAAACCAATTTTGTATTTCATGTATCAGTTTATTCTGTTAAAAGTGAAACCTGCAATCCGGGCGGGTCTAAAAGTCTGACAAAATAAGGGGGTATGGACAAAAAAAAACCGGCTATGCCGGTTTTTTTGAATTTCATAGTTAATTAGCTTCTTGAAGGATAAACACCTTCCATGGCAAAGCCGATATAGAGCCCCAGGAAAGGATTATCAATATCAAAAGGAATGTTACTTCCTGTATTTAAAATAGAGCCACTGTTCATACTTGAATCAGGGTTACTATCTGCATAGCTAAATCCTCCTGTATCTCCTGCAATAGTTCTGCCAACAGGAATTCTTTCAGTACCCACTGCATTGGCACACCTTAGAGTATGACTATGTGAGGGCATATTCTGAGTCAACAAAGTAACACTATTTGTACCACCTCTCATACCCCAGGTTCTCGTCTCAAGACCAGGACCACTTCCTACTCCTACCATAGATCTGCCGCGCAAATCCGGCACACCAAAAGTAGTACGGCCGTCACCACCAAACGTAGTACCTACCAGTGAAAAAATAGCTGAGTATTGTGCAATCGGTAAAAGTTGCCCGTTGCAGAGCGTCCATCCGCGTGGAGCGAAATTAAAGGCGAAGGGTTGAATTTGTGCAATAAAAGGTACCATAATTTAAAATGTGTTTTGATTAAAAAAAGTCACTGTTTGCAGTTAATATAAAACTTTTCTTTGAGAAATGACATGATTCTTGATTGCTATTTCATGAATTTGATTTTAAACGGCATCTCCAGCCATGTAGACTGGCCTCATAAAAATATAGTGTATCAAAATATACTGACAATCTGCAACCGACCAAACAAAGAAAACATCAACCCACAGCTTATAAATACTCCGTTGAGATAACCCCAAGAAATATCAGAAAAATCAATTTTTAGTACCTGGTTTTGACTCTAAGCAGAACAGGTTTGAAAATACAGATGGACAAAGGCCTGATACCTGATTGAGTATCAGGAGTAGCCTTGGCTGAAGTCGGACAATGGGAAGTGAGGACTACCTCAGCCAAATTTGGCCCCCTTAAAAAAGCCAAAAGTAGTCAGTTTTATTCCTGAAATATAAGCCCCGGCTATTTCGGCTACCGAAACACGCAAAAACTCTCCATCAGCGCAAATAACTATTATACCATAGGTAAGGTCTGCATGTACTATTTCACCTGGTTGCCCTTTCATATCATCATTTCCACCCATCGGTGTAACCTCCAGAATACGCAGAGGTTGACCTGCAAAAGTGGTAATGGCTCCACCGTATCGCGGGTTAGCGGCATTTACCAGGTTCTCTATCTCCAAGGCTGTCTGTTCGGCCCAGTTTATGGTCAGGTCAGTTTGTGTCGGAGATCTGTCAGGGGCTGACTCACCAGCCTCCAGTTCAAGAAATTGAAGTGGTTCCGTCTGAAGCTTGTTCAGTAAAGCATCGGTCCAGGCTCCAATACTTTGTGTTAGCTGATTGCAGTAAAGGCCATAGCTGATTCCAGGCCCGATCGGGGCCTTTTCCTGCATGATCACTGCCCCCTCATCAATTTCCTCATTCATAACATGCACTGTCAAACCTCCTTCAGGTTCGTAGTTTTTTACTTCCCAAAAAATGGGGTCTGCCCCCTTATATTTTGGTAGTAAGCCAAAATGAAAATTGATAAAGCTTCCTGGCAGCAGGTTAAGAAGGTTTGAGGGGATCTTCCATGGAAAAGTCAAAACAAAAACATAGTCCGGTTTTAACTCAGAGATAGCCTCCTGTAAAGAATTGACCCAGTTTTCTTTAGAAAGAGAATAAATCTTTTCATCGGCTATCCCTATACTTTTGAATGAATGGATCAGGGGAACATATCGTTCCACATAACTCACTCCCACTAAAAAATCAAGCTCCTTTAACCTGACAACGGTGGGTAATCCTAATTGGTCTGAATTACAAATGGCAAAAATTTTCATATGTTCCTCTTAAAAAATACGGGACAAAAGATAAGACTTTTCTTTACCGGGTACTTAAAAAGAAAGCCAGTATCTGAAACTGACTTTCTTTTATGCTTCAGCTCATTTCTGATCCATCAGGACCTTGATGGGTAAAGCCCTTCTATACAGATAATGTAACTCACCACTTGAAATGGCTGCATATTATCATGCGGTTGTGAGCCTCCAGTATCTCCTATTACAACAGTTTCTCCACCTGAGGTTACAGGCAATGGAGTATCAACTGTATTGGTATTCGGACCATAAATTTCCAAAGATGGAGTTGCCAGTACATCGCCCGCATTTGGAGTTTCACGAACAGCCTCGGTCTGGCTAAGAGGCAAATTGGCACTGGCCGAACCAGCACCTGAAGCTGTGGCTGTATGATTGTGTGCAGGCATTTGAGCCGTGTTTAAAGTCACAGACTCTGCTCCACCAAACTGGCCTTGTGATCTGGGTGTGAGCCCGACACCACGGCCAGCACCAACGGCCACCCGGCCCTGAAGGTTCGGCAATCCAAAAGTGGTTCGACCATCACCTCCGTACATGGTACCAATCAGTGAAAAAAGAGAGGGGTTTTGCTCGATGGAGATTAAACCTCCATTGCAAAATGCCCAGTTTCTGGGTGCCCAGTTTGGTCCCCAGGCCATAATTTGTCCTAAATATCCGTCCATTTAATTTTGTGATTTTTTGACTAAAAAATTGAGTTTCTGAATATATAACATCAAGCTCGAATTGAAATGGAAAAAACAGGATTACGGAACAGAAATTACAGGCATAATCTGTCTCTTGAGCAGCAGTAAAAATAAAAGGGCCATATCAATGATATAGCCCTTCGTTTCTTATTCAATAAGTAACTTATTATAAATCAAACTTAATTCCCTGGGCCAACGGTAGCTCAGTAGAATAGTTAAGGGTATTAGTTTGTCTTCTCATGTAGGCCTTCCAGGCATCAGAACCTGATTCACGTCCGCCACCAGTTTCTTTTTCACCACCAAAGGCTCCGCCAATCTCAGCTCCTGAGGTTCCAATATTTACGTTGGCAATACCACAATCAGACCCTACGGCCGAAAGAAACTTATGAGCGTCACGCATATTATTCGTCATAATGGCAGAAGAAAGGCCCTGCACCACACCGTTTTGAATATCGATAGCATTGTCCACTTCTCCCGAGTATTTGATCAGGTATAAGATGGGAGCAAAAGTCTCTTCCTGTACAATCTTGAAGCTATTCTCGGCCTCAATAATACAAGGTTTCACATAGCAACCACTTTCGTAGCCTTCACCACTCATTACACCACCTTCTATCACCACATTACCACCTTCGGCTTTTGCTGCCTCTATGGCCTTGCTATAGTTATCTACAGCCATAGTATCGATCAACGGTCCCACGTGATTGCTTTCATCTAATGGATTACCGATTTTCAATTGACCGTAGGCATCGACAATAGCCTGCTTTACTTTGTCATAAATGGTTTCATGGATGATGATTCTACGGGTAGAGGTACATCGCTGACCCGCAGTACCCACCGCTCCAAATACGCCACCAATTACGGTCATCTTCAGGTCGGCATCGGGGGTCACAATAATAGCGTTGTTACCTCCCAGCTCCAGAATAGATTTACCTAGTCTTTCTGCAACGGCTCTTCCTACAATCTTGCCCATGCGGATAGAACCCGTAGCAGATACCAAAGGCACACGGCTATCGGCCGTCATCCACTCTCCTACTTCATAGTTTCCATTGATCATACAAGAGATACCCTCCGGTAAATCATTGTCTCTCAGCACTTCGGCTATAATATTTTGACAGGCCACTCCACAGAGTGGTGTTTTTTCAGAAGGCTTCCATATAGCTACATCGCCACATACCCAGGCCAGAGCGGTGTTCCATGCCCAAACGGCTACAGGAAAGTTAAAGGCAGAGATAATACCCACAATACCCAATGGGTGGTACTGCTCCTGCATATGGTGAGCAGGTCTTTCTGATTTGATAGTAAGCCCATGCAGCTGACGGGAGAGCCCTACCGCAAAGTCGCAGATATCAATCATTTCCTGCACCTCACCCAGACCTTCCTGATAAGATTTGCCCATTTCGTAAGACACCAGTTTACCCAGGTCTTCTTTGTACTCTCTGAGTTTTTGTCCAAACTGACGAACAATCTCGCCTCTTTTTGGAGCGGGTGCATCGCGCCATTCTTTAAAGGTGTTTTGTGCACTTGCTATGGTACGATCGTATTCTTCACGTGTCGTAGAGGTTACAGCTCCAATGAGCGCACCATCTACAGGAGAATAGGACTTAATAAGTTCGCCATGCCCCTCAGAAAATGAGCCGGTAGAAGTACCATTATTTTCGGCTTTGATGCCCAGTGTATGCAGTGCATCAAGAATGCCAAAGTCTTTTTGAATATTCATCGAAATTGAATCGTTTTTGGAAATCGAATGCATAGTTAGAGAGAATTTTATAGGAGTGCAACACTTAGGCAAAATGGCTTGGAGGGATTCGCTGATTAGTCTCAGGCGAGACTGGCCAGGAGTGGCCATTCAAAGCGGGCACTTTAACGACAAGGAGCTAAAGAAAATAAAATGGTCGAAGTGAAACGCTTCGACCATGCAGGGAGTCTAAAATTCTTTTAAGCCGAGTCTAGAGGCTTACCAATCGATTCGGTAGTAGTGCTTTTTACCGTCAGGGTATTTACCCAGCACGTAGAAGTCATCACTTTTCGTTTCCAGAATGCTTTCCAGGTCTGTAATATCGACCACATCATCTTCTCCGATTTTGGTGATGATAAAACCTTCCTTCACACCGCTCTTTCTCCATGCTCCTCTACCCAATTCTTCAATCTGCACTCCACCATCGATGGTCAGGGCATTTTGAATCCGTTTAGAAACATTTCTAAACTGGGCGCCTTCTATTTCAAAGGTCAAAGGTATTTCACTATTCAGAGGCTCTTCCGGGCTCTCGCCTACCGCCAGCATCTGCTCCCGTCTTTTCAGCGTCAAAGTAGATTCAAGCAGATCGCCATCTCTTTTGAATTTTACCAGTACGGCATCACCCGGTCTTTTTCTGGCCACCAGCTCCTGCAGTCTACTGGTAGTTTTCACTTCATTCTGGTCGATCCCGACAATTACATCATTTACTCGCAGGCCTGCTCCCTCTGCTGCACCTCCCGGTGTAATGCTTCTGATCCATACACCACTCAGTTCGCTGGTACCCAAACCCTCTGCATCTCTGATTTGAATTCCCAGGAGCCCCCTCTGCACTGAACCAAATTCTAACAGATCATCCATCACCTTCTTAACGAGTATTGAGGGAACCGCAAAGGAATAGCCACTGAAGGTTCCGGTATTGGTGGCAATGGCCGTATTGATACCTATTAAATCACCTTCCAGGTTTACCAGGGCTCCCCCACTATTGCCGCTATTGACAACGGCATCAGTCTGAATAAACGATTCTATACCGTATTGATTCTGGATGCCGCTGATCAGGTTGATATTACGTGCCTTGGCACTCACGATACCCGCAGTCACCGTATTGTTCAAATCGAAGGGGTTACCAACGGCCAGCACCCATTCGCCTATTTGTACACCATCAGAATCACCAAAATCTACATAAGGCATGTCTTGTGTATTTACTTTGATCAGGGCCAGGTCAGTGTCCTTATCTGTACCAATCAGGGTAGCCTCAAGTCTTCGATTGTCATCCAATCTTACCTCCAGTTCATCGGCATCTTCCACTACATGGTAGTTGGTAGCGATATAACCATCGTGTGAAATCAGCACACCGGAACCGGTAGATTGCCGTGACCTTCTGTTGCCCCTGAACCGGCCCCAGACTCCGGACCTTCCTGATGTCATGGTATTGGTAATGTGTACCACAGCGGGTACAGCCTTGTGAGATGCCTTGATAAAGTTAATTCCCTCAGGCACCACATAATCGCGTGGCTCTGTATCGATCTTTTGAAACTCAGTAGTAACCGGACCCACCGGATTGTCAGAAAAGGCTGGATAAGAAGAGTTTTTATTCAGCAAACTCAAACCTAACAACACAATGATGCCCCCGAAAAGAGAGGAACCAATCATACCCAATACAAACTGCTTCTTATTCATAATGACTGCTTTAAGAAATTGACCTGGTGATAATGCTTAACGATTGGGAAAAGCATCATGTTCTAATTTATTGAAAATGAGGAAGCTTTTAACAGGATTTAACAAGAAAAACCCTCACCTCCGGTCGTCACCGAAAGGGAGGGTTTCTCATGTACTCTACTTTGTATTGACTAGTACAGGAACTCTAATGCAGTTACATCATTTCCGTTGAAAGTAGTAGCCGGACCGCAGGCCTGCATCCAGGAGGAAGCATCTGAGCCTGTAGGGGTGCCCGGAATGTAGATGGCACCTACCCCAGCGCTACCCTCATTGGTATTAGAACCACAGCTTACACGAGTAGCATAGTCTGTATGACGGAAACCAATGGTATGACCAATTTCATGAGCCATTACTCCTTTGATTTCTTCAACAGACGGACCGAGGTTGTCAATCCAGTAAGTGTTCAACCCAAAGCCATCAGCAGGATCTCCTCCATTTGTAGGGAACCCAGCCGCTATACCCAATGTGATAAAACCTCTTCTGGGTCTTTCTCTGAAAGCCGTGATCAAAATGTCCGCATCTGTATTATAGGTTTTCTTTTTCCCTTTTCCTGATACCGTTACGGAAGTCAACTGGAATGTGAGGTTGATATTCTCAGCATTGTACATGGCTATGGTATTGTTAAGCGCTGTAACAGCACTTGAGCCAAAAGCAGGATCAATACCTACCTTAATGGTTCTCGGTGTTCCGGTTACCAGATTCGTAGTACGGTAGTGCTCAGTATTAGGCACTTTATCATCTAGCTTCAGGTCAGAAATTTCAGCTTCCGTAAAAAAGATGTCATACTCAACGAGGTAGCCATCTACCCCATTATAGTTCCATTTAAATACATCTTCAGGATTGTAACCAGCTTCAGCTAGTTGATCTTTGATTGCCTGAGAAGCTTCCTCCAGTTCAACGGGCGCTTCTTCAATAGATTCCTGGCAAGCAGTAAATACGAGACTGAACGCTGCCAACAGGCAGAGCGTAGCAAATACTCTCTTCATAGTAGTGATTTGTTTAAATAAGGTTGTTAAAAAACCTTCCCGGGAGGGCATATATTATCGACAGCGTGAATGTATCAGATGGTTATTTAAAATCAAATAAATACAATAAAATATTTGACATGACAAACTATAAAATACAAAACTTTGTTTTTTACATATAATGTAACACAATATGGTTTATTACATATATTATTCTTTATCAAAAAACCTTATGAAACTTTAGCTTTCAGAGTTTGACACTATAACAGAAGTTGAGGTAACAGAAGTTCTGTTGGTGCCTGTCGTGCATAAAAAAAGCCCTGACGTTTCCGCCAGGACTTTTTGAGTTAGTAGTATCAACCCCGTACTAACTACCGCATGCTTCGCAGGCATCCGGATTATCTAATGAGCAGGCCATATCAGCTGCCTGTTGCTCCAATTCTGCAGCAGTAGGTGCTTTGGCTGCTGATTTATCCACCGTAAACTGGATAGCATCAGCCGCTGCTCTTGATCTCAGGTAATACATTCCCGTTTTCAGTCCTTTCTTCCAGGCATAGAAGTGCATGGAAGTCATTTTACCGAAGTTAGGATCTTGTATATGTATGTTCAGACTTTGTGACTGGCAGATATAGGCTCCTCTGTCAGCAGACATATCGATGATCGCCTTCTGAGAAATTTCCCAAACTGTCTTATACAAATCTTTGATGTGCTGTGGAATCTCAGGAATGCTCTGTACAGAACCTTTCGCTGCGATCAGCTTATTTTTCATGCTCTCATTCCAGATGCCCAGCTTGATCAGGTCTTTCATCAGGTGCTTGTTCACCACAATGAATTCTCCTGAAAGGGTTCTTCGGGTATAAATGTTTGAGGTATAAGGCTCAAAACATTCGTTATTACCCAAAATCTGAGAAGTAGAAGCGGTAGGCATTGGCGCTACCAGCAGGGAGTTACGCACCCCGTGCTTCTTCACTTCTTTCTTAAGGCTATCCCAGTCCCAAAGTCCAGACTCTGGAGTAACCCCCCACATATCGTACTGGAAGATACCCTTTGATACCGGAGAACCTTTAAAAGTCTCGTAAGGCCCGTCAACAACCGCCTCATCTTTTGACGCAGTCATTGCTGCGAAATAAATGGTTTCGAAGATATCCTTGTTCAGTTGTCTTGCCTCTTCAGATTCGAAGGGCATGCCCATTTTGATGAAGGCATCTGCCAGACCCTGCACCCCCAGTCCGATAGGACGGTGGCGCATGTTTGAGTTTTTAGCCTCAGCTACCGGATAGTAGTTTACATCAATCACCCTGTTCAGGTTCTTGGTGGCCACATAGGTCACATCATAAAGCTTCTGGAAGTCATACTTACCAGTTTCTTCATTTACGTATTTAGGCAGCGCAATAGAGGCCAGATTACAAACCGCTACTTCATCAGGAGCAGTATACTCAATAATCTCAGTACACAGGTTGGAAGACTTAATGGTACCCAGGTTCTTCTGGTTCGACTTCTTATTGGCTGAGTCCTTATACAGCATATAAGGCGTACCAGTCTCTATCTGAGATTCAAGTACTTCAAACCAAAGGTCCTGTGCTTTTACAGTTCTGCGACCTTTACCTTCTCTCTCGTATTTCTCATAAAGCTTCTTGAACTCATCGCCATATACATCCGCCAGTCCGGGGCATTCGTTAGGGCATAAAAGTGTCCAGTCTTCATTATTCTCAACACGCTCCATGAAAAGGTCCGGAATCCAGAGTGCATAGAACAAGTCTCTCGCTCTCATTTCTTCTTTACCATGGTTCTTTTTCAGATCCAGGAAGTCGAAAATATCAGCATGCCATGGCTCCATATAGATAGCGAACGAGCCTTTTCTCTTTCCTCCACCCTGGTCTACATAGCGAGCAGTCATATCAAAGTTTCTGAGCATTGGTACAATACCGTTAGAAACTCCTCCGGTTCCTTTGATGTAAGAACCTTTCGCTCTTACATGGTGAATGCTAAGGCCAATACCTCCGGCAGACTGTGAAATCTTAGCGCATTGCTTCAATGTATCATAGATACCATCGATGCTGTCATCTTTCATTGTTAAGAGGAAGCATGATGAAAGTTGAGGCTTAGGTGTACCGGCATTGAAAAGCGTAGGTGTAGCATGCGTAAACCACTTTTCAGAAAGCAGGTTATAGGTTTCAATTACTTTTTCTATGTTTTCACCATGAATACCCACGGCTACTCTCATCAGCATGTGCTGAGGACGCTCTACAATTTTACCGTCAATTTTCATCAGGTAAGAACGCTCGAGGGTTTTGTAGCCAAAGTAGTCGTAGCTGAAGTCACGATCATAAATTATCGTGGAATCCAGGGTGGCAGCATTTTTCTTAATGATGCCGTAAATTTCTTTTGAGATCAGCGGAGCATTCTCATCAGTTTTTGGGTCTACATAGGTGTAGAGCCTCTTCATGGTGTTGGAGAAAGACTTGCTGGTGGTCTTGTGCATATTTGAGATTGCGATCCTGGCAGCCAGCTTGGCATAGTCCGGGTGGCTCACCGTCATGGTGGCGGCAATCTCAGCTGCCAGGTTATCCAGGTCCTGGGTGCTCACACCATCGTACAGGCCCTCGATTACTTTTTTGGCAACATCAATAGGTTCAACAAAACCGGAGTCAAGACCATAGGACAGCTTGTCTATCCTGGCGGTAATTTTGTCGAACTTGACAGACTCTCGTCTGCCATCTCTTTTTACTACTAACATATTTACGGGGTTTGGGGGTTGGGTATTATTTAAAAGTCTTCATCCATACTGAACTTGTGCGCGTTGGCATCATCACCTTCCTTCATCACACCTGCTTTTTGGTATTCACCCACTCGTTTTTCAAAGAAGTTGGTTTTTCCCTGCAGGGAAATCATCTCCATGAAATCGAATGGGTTAGTCGAGTTGTAAACTTTTTCACAATTCAACTCAACCAACAGTCGGTCGGTAACGAATTCAAGGTACTGAGCCATCAAGTCAGAGTTCATACCGATTAAGCGGACCGGTAATGATTCTGTGATGAATTCTCTTTCTATATCTAACGCATCAAGGATGATTTCTTTGATACGCTCTTTAGGAACTTGATTAATGAGGTGTTCATTGTGCAAATGCACAGCGAAATCACAATGCAGGCCTTCATCTCTTGAGATGAGCTCATTAGAGAAGGTAAGTCCAGGCATCAGGCCTCTTTTCTTAAGCCAGAAGATAGAGCAAAAGCTACCTGAGAAGAAGATACCTTCTACCGCAGCAAAAGCGATGAGTCTTTCGGCAAAGCTTGGAGATTCGATCCATTTCAAAGCCCATTCGGCTTTCTTCTTAATGGCATCGAAGGTTTCTATAGCATTAAAGAGAGCATTCGCCTCTTTAGGATCTTTAATATAGGTATCGATCAGGAGTGAGTAGGTTTCAGAGTGGATGTTCTCCATCATGATCTGGAAACCATAGAAAAACTTGGCTTCTGTGTACTGAACTTCATTCACAAAGTTCTCGGCCAGGTTTTCATTTACGATTCCGTCTGAAGCAGCAAAAAAAGCAAGGATATGCTTTATAAAATACTTTTCGTCATCGTTGAGTTTATCGTTCCAGTCTGTAAGGTCCTGGTGGAGGTCAATCTCCTCAGCAGTCCATATACTTGCTTCAGCCTTTTTGTAGAAGTTCCAGATATCGTCATGCTGAATGGGGAACAGCACAAAACGATTCTTATTTTCTTTCAATAAAGGCTCCTCTACATGCGTAGTTAGCTCACTCATTTTGTTTGTTATTGGGGTTGAAACAGGTTCCATTGAAAGAGGTAACCTCTTTCTAAAAACCGCATTATCACGCAAAAAACGGGATAATACTCTCCTAACTTTTTTCAGGGTTCCAGAGGCGATCATGTATGCTCTTGGGAGCATTAATCAATTCCAGAAGATAGGTCGTTTTTGTGGGTCGAAACCTTCAACAAATATTACAAAAAGCGTCTAGAAAATCAACGCCATTTGTTGAAGGAAATCGATTTCAGTGATAGGTCTGAATCCATGTATAAGGTATTGAAAAAAAATGACTTACGCTACAGTTTTTTGATCATTACTTCTGCGAAAACTTTCGATACAGCGGGGTAAAAAAAACTGAAAATTTAATATTGGGATTTGACTTGGATTTATGCTTTTATTTCAGTTTGGATTTAGAAATCATTCCCTTATCTTTGCAGTCCGTTTTTGAAAACACATTCAAAATAATGTACGCAATTGTAGATATAGCAGGAAAGCAGTTCAAAGTAACGCAAGACCAATTCGTTTATGCTCCATTGATGGCAGGCGAAGAAGGCGCTTCCGTAGAATTCGACAAGGTATTATTGTTAGACAATGATGGCAATGTCGAGGTAGGCGCGCCCACCGTAAGTGGTGCAAAAGTATCCGGTAAAATTATCGGACATGTACGTGGTGACAAAGTGATCGTCTTCAAAAAGAAAAGAAGAAAAGGTTACAAGAAGAAAAATGGTCACCGCCAGGATTTCACTAAAGTATTAATTGAAAACATCGCTAAATAATTAATTACCATGGCACATAAGAAAGGAGCAGGTAGTTCTAATAACGGTCGCGAATCACAGAGTAAACGACTGGGTGTTAAGATTTATGGTGGCCAGGCTGCTATTGCCGGCAACATCATTGTAAGACAAAGAGGAACCTCACACCACCCTGGTAAGAACGTAGGGATGGGTAAAGACCACACACTGTTTGCATTGACAGATGGTGTTGTTGAGTTTAAAAAAGGAAGACAAGACAGATCTTTTGTTTCAGTTACTCCATTTGAAGGAGCTGAGCAAGCAGAAGCATAAGATCGGGCTATAGAATTAAAGTAAAAACCCTGATTCCATATAGGAGTCAGGGTTTTTTATTGTCCATTTTCAGAAAGGCCAGGAGCTTGCGATCATAACTACCGTACTTCGCCTGAATCTTTTTATCAGTGATGGCCATTCGTTTCTTTATCAATTCTGTATTGAATGGATTAAGTGCTATTGCTTCACTCAAGGCCTGGCCCGCCTTCTTCAATTTACCTTCACTTAGCCAGGATTCATAAGCACTGAGGGCTTCTTCATATTCCTGATAAAGAAGACTCATTCCCATGGCCTCCACTGCCTTGTCCTCGCTGACCTCCATGTCTTCCTTGTATACAGTTTGCATCTTGAGGCCTGAGATTTCCAGAGGTCTCATATAGCGATCGTTTTTCAAAAGGCGATAGTCAGGCATAAACCTGGCCATACCTGTCGACACTGATTCTCTTGAACCAAAAAAGACCGGCAGCACTTTATGAAAAGGCTTCTGCATGCCCTTCCAGTTGAGTGCCATGACTCTGAGGGCATTTTCAAGCCCTTTAGAGGCCGGGGAGCTAAAACTGGTGAGCAACTGTGTTTCGATCTGACCCTCCTCGTTGCTCTTGAGTTCAACCAGGAGCACACCAGAAGATTTTGATATGTACTGTATAGACGGAAGCTGATAGTAAAGCATAAAATCGTTCGTAAACCGGCTTTGTCCTCCATTATATATTGTATCATAAACATTGAATGACATGTCGATGATGTTATCTCCTGTACCATCATCGGCAAAACTAGCTCCTCTGGTTTCAAAAGAGTCTGGCTTCTCTGCCCCATCCACAAAATCGGTAAGCAGCTGGGCATCATATGCCTGGTACTTGTTTCGGCCCAGTTCTTTTTCCAGGTTAATACGTGCCAGAAGAAAATCCTTTTCCAGGGGATTGAACCTGATCATTTCACTAAGGGCATCATGGGCATATTCCGGTTTCTTTAGCTCCTGCATCCTCTCATATTGGGCTTTGGCCTTTACATATACATCTTCATTGGCTCCTTTGCTTAGCGAAGTATCGCGCTCGGCAAGGTCAAAGTCGGGTGTAAGCCTACGGGATTTTATAAACACCAGCATTTGTAAAAACTTATCAGGCAAAGCCCCGGGTAGTTCAGGCAAATCACCCTCGACCACATCGGGGTAGAAGGGCAAAAGTGAATACACTATAGGTTGATAAAACCGATAGGTACTTTTAGCCGGGAGCTTCCATAGCGACCTGGACAGCTGAACAGTTTTTCGTATTTCTTCCTCGATATGCTCATCCAGCAGGGTAAGAAAGGTAACGTCTATGGCCTCCTTTTCCGGAGTGATATCGAAGTAAAACAGCATAAGCCCCTCTACCTGACTTTTGTAAGAGGTTTTGGGAAATACCAGGTTATCCTGAAAGAACTTCACATAGGCATCATAGCCTCCCTGAAAGGACACATTGATATAATCCTCATTAAGCTGTGAACCTGACTGGACATTAGATTGGGCCCGCATTTTTGCAGAACAGCACATAAGGAGGCAGACAACTCCTAAAAAACGAATGACACTCATATGACTAATATACTAAAGCCATGGTATTTCAGTCATTACTTTTTTTAGCTTAATGCCTTCTTTAAAAAAGCTTGTCGATAAAATTATTGAAAGTCTCCGGCCTCAGTGCCAGCGTGAAAATCATCCCGTATAAGGCTCCGAACAAGTGAGCATCATGATTAATGTTATCAACATTTCGCTTGCTCATAATCACCGAATAGACTATAAATAAGAGCCCCAACAGATAGCCCGGCAAACAAATCAAGGCATAGAGACAAAGCTCTTGCAGGGGATCGAATAGAATAAAGGCCAGCACCAGAGCCGAAACAGCCCCCGATGCTCCCAGTGAATTATAATGAGGACTATCCTTATACTTCAATGTGGTAGGGATATTGGCCACAATCACTGCAGTGACAAATAAAAGCACGTATAACACAGTACCAGAGGCTCCGAAAGTATTGGCAAAGGTGGTCTCAATTGCCCTGCCGAAAAAGTAAAGTGTAAACAGGTTAAGAAAGAGGTGCATAGAATTGTTATGCACAAAACCGGAGGTGAGTAGTCTGTAATATTGCTTAGCCCTTATCGTATCATAAGGGTTCAACATAAGCTTTCTGTGTAATTCAGGCTTTTGCCAGGCTACATAAGTAACCAGGCCAATGACAATCATAAGACCATAAGTGATATCCATCTAGCTCTCTCTGTCTATCAGATACTCTGTAAAAGCAATCAGCGGTTTTTTACGACCTTCTGACACATCCAGAGCCTCTAAAGAAGTGAAACCCTGTGCAAACCATGCATCAATCTTATCTGAAGTGAGTTGTCTGATGCCAATTTCATTATAGATCGCTGTAACGGATTCCACTTTATCCATCTTATTGAAAGTAACCGCAGCCAGCCAATGATCAAGTTTTGCCTTTTGATCGGCATCAGCGAGTTCAAGCGCTTTTAAGAGCAGAAAAGTCTTTTTGTTAGAAATAATATCTCCACCTACCTGCTTACCGAATTTTTCCTGATCGGCATACACGTCCAGCAAATCGTCTTTCAATTGAAAACCAATGCCAATGGAAACCCCAAAATCGTAAACTGATTCTGCCTGTGTGGAAGAGGCCCCCGCCAGCATAGCACCAAGCTTCAGGCTGAACCCTAAGAGTACAGCTGTTTTCAACCTGATCATATTCACATAGGTTTCTTCGGCTACAGTAGGCAGATTCTCGAAGTTCATATCAAACTGCTGCCCCTCACATACCCCGGCAGCACAATCGTTAAAGGCCTTCAGAATAGCTTTCAGATCACCCGGGGCATCCAGCAAGAGACCGTAGGCTTTTACCAGCATTACATCACCAGAAAGAATGGCTGTATTCTCATTCCATTTTTCATGCACGGTGGGTTTGCCCCTTCTTATAGGAGCCTCATCCATGATATCATCGTGTAGCAGGGTGAAGTTATGGAAGACCTCTACTGCTATGGCCTGATCGAGAACCGAGTCTGAATCATCTTTGAACAGTTCATAGCCCAGCAACACGAGCAAAGGGCGCATGCGCTTACCCCCAAGTGACATAATATACCTGATGGGCTCATAAAGCTCATTGGGTTGCTGACCAAATTTAAGTTCTGAAATCCTATTGTTAATCAGCGCTATGCGCTTCAGAAGCTCATTATTCATCTTCGAAAGTTAAATCGATGGTTCGCCTGTCGATGTCTGTGGATTTGACACTCACCTTCACTTCATCACCCAGGGTAAACATTCGCTTATTCCTTCTACCGACAACACGGTAGTTTTGTTCATCAAATTCGTAAAAATCGTCATCCATGTCCACCATTCTTACCATGCCTTCGCATTTGGTCTCGGTGATTTCCACATAGATGCCCCATTCTGTCACGCCACTGATGATACCGTCAAAGACTTTCTCCTCAACCAAAGACATGAACTCTACCTGCTTGTACTTAATAGAGGCTCGTTCAGCATCGGCTGCCCGCTTTTCACGGTCTGAGGAATGTAGGCACACTTTTTCGAATTCTTCTCTATCCTCAGATTTACCTCCATCCAGATAGTGCTGTAGCAGTCTGTGGACCATCATATCAGGATAACGCCTGATAGGAGAGGTAAAATGGGTATAGTGTGGAAAGGCCAATCCGAAATGCCCCTTCTCATTGGTCGTATACTTAGCCTTCGACATGGTACGAATGGCCAGTTGTTGCAAAACGTTCTGTTCAGGACTTCCCTCAATTTTTGAAATCAGACCGTTCAATGACTTAGAAATTCCTTTTCTCTCAAAGTCTAACTGGTGACCGAATCTTCTGGCGAAGTTTGAAAAGGTATCTAGCTTCTCCGGATCGGGATCATCATGAGTTCGGTACACAAAGGTGACCGGATTGGCTTTGGTGCCTTTTTCGAAAATAAAGGTGGCCACCCTCTTATTGGCCAGGAGCATGAACTCTTCGATCAACTTATGTGCGTCTTTCCTTTCTTTTGGAATCACACCTAATGGCTTTCCATCTTCGGCCAGCTTAAATTTGACTTCTACTGTTTCAAAGTTTACTGCACCGCTTTTAAAGCGCTTGTCTTTAAGCTTATAGGCGAGCTGGTTGAGCTGGTTGATTTCTTCATGAAAGTCTCCCTCCCCGTTGTCAAGTCGCTCCTGAGCTTCTTCATAAGCAAATCTGCGATCAGAATAGATCACCGTGCGACCAAACCACTCTGACTTGATGTTGGCCTCAGCATCCAGCTCAAAAACAGCTGAGAAAGTCAGTTTTTCTTCATTGGGCCTGAGAGAGCAGAGCCCGTTGGAGAGTCTTTCCGGAAGCATAGGAATGGTCCTATCTACCAGGTAGACTGAGGTTGCCCGTTCTACTGCTTCTTCTTCCAGGGCAGTTTTCTCCTGCACATAATGTGTTACATCTGCAATGTGAATACCTACCTCCGTATTGCCATTGGGCAAATCACGGATGGAAAGCGCATCATCAAAGTCCTTTGCATCAGCAGGGTCAATAGTAAAGGTGGTAATCTTCCTAAAGTCTTTTCGCTTCTTAATTTCCTGTGTTGAAATAGTATCCGGAATTTTTTCAGCTTCCTGCTCAATGCGCTCGGGAAATTCGAGCGGCAGCCCAAACTCAGCAATGATGGAATGAATTTCTGCATTGTGCTCTCCGGCCTTGCCCAGTACGCGAAGGATCTGACCCTCGGGCTTTTTATCACGCTCGGGCCATTGGGTTACCTTAACAATTACCTTGTCATTGTGCCTGGCTCCTTTGAGTTCGTTCAGGTGTACGTAAATGTCGTGATGCATTTTCCTGAAATCAGGAATCACAAAGGCATAACGAGCCGACATTTCAATGCGCCCCACAAACTCATCACGGTGCCTGGCAACAATCTCAACGACCTTGCCTTCAGGGCTTTTACCATGTTTCTTATGTTTGAGCACAACTTTGACCGTGTCATCGTCCATTGCTCCTAAAAGGTCTTCTTTTGAGACCCAGATATCGCCCTCAGCTTCCGGATCTTCCGGTACTACATAGGCGAATCGTGCATTGACATAGTCGACAATGCCCGTAATTGTTTCCAACTCCCGTTGTTCTGAGGTGAAAGAGCCATTACGGAGCCTTTTGAGCACTCCGGTGTCTTCCAATCTAAAGATTACATCGGTAACAATTTGCTTAGATTTCTTATCGCGGATATTCAGTCCCTGAAGGATCTGTTTCATTTGGTAACTTCTCCCCGGGTGTTCCCCGAAGAATTCCATAATGATTGGTTGGATTTGTTTGATTCCGCGTTTTGTTGCTTTTGCGGCCGGTTGGCCTTTTCGTTTTCTACCCATCGAAGGGATTAATTAGGAATATTATAATTATTAAAGCACCTCTGCCAATTCATTCTTGGCCCTGCGAAAAACCTCTTTGGTTTTTCCTGTTTGCTTTATTTCATCTCACTTTGTGCTGTGAAGTGGTTAGTGCAGCAATTTTTGAATTGCTTTCCCCTACACTTCGGCAGGGCTCTCAATAGCTTCTTGCGCTATTCTGAATTGTTAGAAGTCGCTACAAAGCTAGGAAGAAAAAAATGAAGGAATGCTTTTTCACTTAAAATTTAAAGCATAACGATGTTTTCAGGCGCTATGGGATCTTCCTGGATAAGTTTAAGAAAGACCTGAGCCATGACAGAAACATCTTTTTTGCAGTAATGCCCGATTCGTTCCAGGTCATTATCTTCATAATACACCTCATTTACCTGGCTTCCATCAATGTCATCTTTACTGGTGGGCACCTCCAATACAGCTGCCAAAAGATCCAATGAAGTGAAGTTTTTATAGTCCCCGAATTTCCAGTAGTCCATCGTGTCAAT
Source organism: Roseivirga sp. (assembly GCA_021404565.1). Classification (GTDB taxonomy): domain Bacteria; phylum Bacteroidota; class Bacteroidia; order Cytophagales; family Cyclobacteriaceae; genus Roseivirga. The sequence goes on from JAAWWF010000007.1 coordinate 101,712, forward strand.
ATGAGGCACCTCCCAGGGCTTTTTACCCGCCAGCCTGAGGCAATCCGGAAGTTGAACTCCATTGATAATCATTCTTCGGGCCATATAGGGGAAATCAAACTCTCTCCCGTTATGAGCACAGAGTCTGAGTTGCTTTTGGTTAAAGCGCTCTTCTACCAATTTTTTGAACTGAGAGAGCACTTCCACTTCGTTGTGTGAAGAAATATCTTTGACCCTCAGCTGAAAGGTATCTCCTTCTTTCTTGAAATAACCAACCCCTATGGTCACGATCTTGCCAAATTCGGCATAGATTCCTGCCCGCTCATAGAGCTCGCTTGAGCTTAGTTCTTCCGGATTATTGAGAAAAGCAGCTTTCTTATTCCATAAGTGACGCATACGGTCAGAGAGATCATGATAGGTTCGGGCTCCAGCCACGGTTTCAATGTCCAGGAAGAGGATATTAGTCAGGTCCATGCAATAGGTTATCTTATTATTTGATTTGAATTATAACATTTAAAATTCCTAAAACAAAATTTCAAATATTAGGATCAGACAATCAATAAAGGCGAAACGCTGAAAAACCAATCAGTCAGGTATTAATCTGCCAATACTCCGCTCATCTCCAGTTCGGCAATTTCCTCTAATGCGAACTCCTGAAAAGGGGCCACTACAAATTTCTTGTCAAAAAGCTCATTCATGATGTAGTAGCTTACCCAAAATTCATTGTGAAAGGAGAAGACGGCCTGATCGATGGATTCTACTTTGGCCATACTCCGGGCTTCAAGTTTCTCTATCATATGTCGTAAAATGGATGTTTTACGACCTTCTCCACCATTTTCATAACCCTTGGATACGACCATTACATTTTCCAGCTCAATGAGGTTTTTGTTGATGATATACACCCCCCATTCACTTTCTCCCAGCTGATTGATGCTTTTGGCTATGGCGATTTTCACACCAGCTACTTGCGGAAAATCTATGTCTTTTTTCATGGGGTAAAGCTAATAGGTACGAAGGGTTATTAGCAAGAGGAAAAGCCACCAACTCTTTTATCTCTACTTTTCTTTGTATGTGCAAAGAAAGGTAGCAAAAGAAAACACACCACAGTCAAAGCCACACCTCCCCGCTAAACCCACAGACCCACCCGGCAGTAAAATGGATTGGTATTGAAGTTAAAGCAAACTTATACAGAGTGAATCCATTTTAAAGGCCAGCCAGACCAAAGCCCTTGGTGTGGCCACGCTGACCGTGGACAGCCTCCCTCCTGCCTGACTAACCCTGCACATAGTTACTTTAGGTCAATTAAGAAAAGTGTATCAAAACCCAGGTAAAGAATGGTAAAATCGGCTCTTAGAGATGTAATCCACTCTACAGTCAACATACCAGACAGGCTTAACTTAGAGAACAAGACTCCCGTTCCTCACTTAGCGAATTTGGCGAACCAGTCGGTCATGACCTGCTCGGCAGCTTTGGCCTGGGGTGTGAAATCGATGCTGTAATAGGGACTGTTGCCTCTACGCGAATTGAGGCGTTTTTCGTAGTTGGGGTACCATTTCCACAGGTGGACGCCCGCCAGCCAGGGTTCATCCATTACCTCTGCAAAGAGGGCTTCATAGCAGGCTGCCTGAGTTTCTTCAGAATAGATCGCTGCTCTTTGATCTCTTTCAATATTCTGTGGCCAGGTCCAGGGCTCAATACCAGAATCTTTGGTGCTTTTGTAACCTACTTCGGTAAACAGAATAGGCTTACCAAAGCGGGCTGAGAATTTCTTCAACTCTTTCATAGGCTTCTGCCAGCCTTCTCTTAATGATTTCACACTGGGGTTTTCCTTATTGGTGAGCGGGAAGTAAGCCTGCACTCCTATATAGTCAAGGTCATCCCAAAAGGTCACATCCTGATATTCATCACTGAAATTGGCTGCATAGGTCAAAGGCCCTGAATAGACCTTTCTCACTTTGGCTATGAGCTTGCGCCAGTCATCAGCTCTTTCCACACAGGTTTGGTGCAACTCGGTACCAATACAGAGCATCTCCATTTTTTGTTCTTCGGCAAGCTTAGCGTAGTGAAGAATGAAGCCCGTGTAATCTTCAAACCATTTCAACCAATCTTCTTCAGATTTCATTTTTATCTCTCCGCGCCATTTGCCCCCGTCATCACGCAGCCAGATGTGGGGTTTCAAAATGGTTTTAATACCATGTGCCTGAGCCAGCTCAGTTGTTTTCTTCAGGCCTTCATCGCGTTCGCCCCACCAGGTATAATCAGAGTTCTTATTGGTACCAATTTCGGGGTTATCATGGCCACGCTGCCAGCCAAAGGGGGTTTGAGAAATCCAGTTGACATTTTTCGTAACAAGGACTTCAATATCTTTTTCAAAAACCTGATTGGGCCCACCTACCCAACAAACACCTCTGTGTTTTTCTATTCGGGGAATGTTAACAGATATACCTTCTGAATTATCAGCGGAAAAAATCGCAAATACACCAAATACAATAGCCAGGGGTACCAGGGTAACAGCTAATTTCTGCTTCATTCTGAGGTCAGTTGCATCTCAAACAGATCGGAAATATGCCCAATGAGCTTATTTTCGACTTCAGACATGTTTACGGAATGACCCAGCTCCTGGTTTATGGAAGTGACGGCCTTGTCATCGATTCCGCAGGGAATGATGTGGCCAAAGTAAGAGAGATCGGTATTTACGTTAAGCGCCAGCCCATGCATAGTTACCCATCGGCTGGTCTTAACACCCATCGCACAGATTTTCCGCGGATTGGGAGCACCCTCGGCATGATCGATCCAGACTCCGGTTAATCCCGGGATTCTGCCTGAATCGATGCCAAATTCTTTCAGGGTGAGAATAATACCTTCTTCCAACATCCGCAAATACTTGTGGATGTCGGTGAAGAAGTTTTCTAAATCCAAAATTGGATAGATAACAAGTTGACCAGGACCGTGATAGGTTATATCACCTCCCCGATTAATCTTGTAAAAGGTCGCTTGGTGCTCCTTCAGTTCCTGCTCATCGAGCAAGAGATTGTCTAAAGAACCACTCTTTCCAAGAGTATAGACATGAGGATGTTCACAAGTAACAAGAAAGTTGTGAGTAGGAATTTGCAGACCGGGGTCTTCGACCCTCCTGTTTTCAATTTTTAAATCAACTGTTTTTTTGAAAACAGTCTCCTGATAATCCCATACACGTTTATAATCAACCTCACCGAGCTTGATTACTTCAACTGTCTTATTAATATGAAAATTCATGTCTTACGCGATTACACAGCCACACACACACATTTTAGGCCGACATCTGGCTACCTTCGATTTCGTCTACCGATAATACACGAACGTGTTTCGTGATTTGTCGGTTCGCTTTGCGAAGGGCCGATGTATGATTACGCGCTAGAAACTCCTTTCTTACCACACTCTCATCTTTCATGTTAAAGAACGTGGCTTCGAAATTTTTCATATTCTTTTTTCCAGCCATACGCAAAAATAACTTAAGGTACGAACGTTTCCAAGATTTTAAATCCCGATTTTGTTCTGATATGGACTTCAGGGAACTTTTGTGGCACTAAAACAGCATTTCCCATACTAATTTTTGTTGTTTGTCCCAAAGTTTGAATTTCCGCCTCTCCCTCGGTACAAGTATAAATTATAAATGAATCCTTATCATAATGTTCACGAATTATACCTGTGGTGAACTCTAAAAGATTGGTCTGGAAGTACTCTGATTTGACAAGTGGTATGGCTTCATTCAGGCCTTTGGACACCCTTGTTTTATAGTTAGTATAGTGATGATAATCGAGGGCGTCCAGGGCCTGTTCGGTGTGGAGCTCCCGTTTATTCCCCTGATCATCAGTACGATCAAAATCATAGATGCGATAGGTCACATCTGAGGTCTGTTGGATTTCGGCCAAAAGGAGCCCTTTGCCAATAGTATGTACCCTGCCTGCGGGAAGGTAAAAAGTATCCCCTGCCACTGCCTCTTCGATATTCAAGAGGTCCGTCAGCCTACCGGAATTGAGGTGTTCTAAATATTCTTCTTTTGAGGTGTCTTTGTTAAATCCCGTGATGAGTTTTGCTCCTTCATCAGCTTGAAAAATATACCACATCTCAGTCTTACCCAGGGAATTGTGCCGCTCCTTTGCCAGCTTGTCATCAGGATGCACCTGAATGGACAGGTCCTGAGCAGCATCGATGAACTTGATCAATAGCGGGAACTCGTTACCATAACGTTCATATACCCGTTTACCTACCAAATCGCCTCCATATGTATCGATCAGCTCCGGTAGAGTCTGCCCCTTCAATACGCCTTCACTTACTTTAGAGAGGTTGCCAGGGACTCCTGAGATCTCCCAGGTTTCACCGCAATTACTGAGTGGGGCAAAGTCTTTTCCAAGTATATCTTTGATCTTGGTACCCCCCCAGATTTTCTCCTTGAAGATGGTATCAAACTTAAGTGGATATAAATATTTCTTATCAGTCATTGTGCGTTTCTCATGGTTTTGTAAGCATTGATCAATCCGTTGGTGGAAGGATCATGCGAGCTAATCTCAGCTTCATTTTCTAATTCAGGAAGGATTTTCTTGGCCAGAACTTTGCCCAGTTCTACACCCCATTGATCGAAGCTGTAAATATTCCAGATAACTCCCTGTACGAAGATTTTATGCTCATACATAGCGATGAGCGAGCCGAGCACTTTAGGGGTCAGTTGCTGAAAGAGAATGGAATTAGTGGGTCTGTTACCCTGAAACACTTTAAAAGGGGCTATCTCCTGAATTTCCGCGGCTGTTTTTCCTGCAGCTTCCAATTCCCCTGTCACTTCTTCCAATGTCTTTCCATTGAGCAAAGCTTCTGTTTGCGCAAAGAAATTGGACATGAGTTTTTCATGGTGATCACCTACAGGATTGTGGCTGACGGCCGGGGCCATAAAGTCACAGGGAATCAATTTGGTCCCCTGATGAATCAGCTGGTAAAATGCATGCTGCCCGTTGGTTCCGGGCTCTCCCCACACGAGAGGGCCTGTTTGGTAGTCAACCGCCTTGCCATCACGCCCTACATACTTACCGTTGCTTTCCATGTTGCCTTGCTGAAAGTAAGCGGCAAAACGATGCATGTACTGGTCATAAGGCAATATTGCTTCGGACTCCGAACCAAAGAAATTACCATACCATAAACCAATAAGTGCCAGGATTACCGGCAGATTCTCATCGAAATCCGCAGTTCTGAAATGTTCGTCCATTTCAAAGGCTCCTGTAAGCAGCTCTTCGAAATTATCGTAACCAATGGTACAGGCGATGGACAGACCAATGGAGGACCACAGGGAGTATCTGCCTCCTACCCAATCCCAAAATTCGAACATATTGGCTGTATCAATGCCAAAATCCGCCACAGCCGTTGCATTGGTAGAAAGTGCTACAAAGTGCTTTGCTATGTCTGCTTCAGCAGCTCCCTGATTTAAAAACCAGGTACGGGCAGAATGAGCGTTGGTCATCGTCTCCTGAGTGGTAAATGTCTTGGACGCAATCATAAAGAGGGTTTCTTCTGCCTTTACCTGCTTCAGGGTTTCGGCCATATGTGTACCATCTACATTGGATACGAAGAAGGTTTTAATGCCTTCAACAGTGTATGATTTGAGGGCTTCCGTAACCATTACAGGACCCAGGTCTGAGCCTCCGATACCAATATTGACGATGTATTTTACAGGTTTACCTGTATACCCGAGCCAGGTTGCCCCGGTTACTTTGTCAGCAAAGGTCTTCATTTTAGCCAGGGCAGCTCTGACGTCCGGCATTACATCCTGTCCATCTACATTAATGGCACTTTCGGATTGATTTCTGAGCGCAACATGTAGCACTGACCGGCCTTCGGTTGCGTTGATTTTATCACCGGTAAACATGGCCTGAATGGCTTCCTTCACCCCACACTCACGTGCCAGGGCCTGTAGATTAGCCATTGTTTCAGCGGTAATAATGTTCTTGGAGTAGTCCACCAGGATGTCATTAAAACGAATAGAAAACTCAATGAAGCGGTCCTTGTTCTGGCCGAACAAGTCACGCATATGCGTATCGGACATTTGATCAAAGTGGGCTGAAAGCTTTTGCCAGGCGGCCGTAGTGGTGGGGTTTGTAGAATTAAGCATTTCTCAGAAAATTTTGGGTTGGTGAAGTTAATGCATTTTAGTGCTTAAATTGGACCCTAAGGAAATCTATTGCATGCAATCGTTTGGAAAGCTTGGAGAGGAGAATGCGGCCACTTTTCTGCATGAAAAGGGCTATAAGATTTTGCAGCGGAACTACCGTTTTAAGAAGTCAGAGATAGACCTTATTTGCCTTTACGAAAACCTATTGGTATTTGTAGAAGTGAAAACCAGAAGCTCCAGGACCTTTGGCAATCCCGAGTCTTTTGTAAGTCATAATCAGCAGGAAGCTATTATCAGAGCAGCGGAGGAATACATGCTTGAAACCGATTGGGAGGGAGACATTCGTTTTGATATTGTGGCCATTTACAAAAAGGGGAAGGAAGAGGAGCTGGTGCATTTTGAAGATGCTTTTTATTGAATTGGTATCCGGTAATAAGTCAGGTTTGGTAGTGTTTACATTTCATGAGCATCAGCGATGATTAGGGAAGGGGTATGGAGTAGTGGGTAGTGAGTATTGTGGATAGGGTATTTAGTACTGGTGGTGGGTGACTTCAACCTGTCTGGGAGAGCTTAGGGGATACGTAAAGCAGGTTTCCTAGTTTGTCCCACTCTTTGCGGATGAAGGAGCGGAAGTTTTTTTGGTAGGGATCGGGAGCATATTGGATTTCACGCTTGATCACCACGTTGTTCACCTCATGGAATTCCTCCCAGACTCCCACTTTTTTATCAAACTCATATCGACCGCGCATGGCAAGTCGACCACTCGGAAAAAAGTGAATATACATGCCTTCCTTTTTGCCATACTGAATGGGAGTTACTGATCTGATCTGTTGTTTGGCATCGCCATCGTAGTAGGTAATCTCAGAGTCGCGGTACCAGCCTTTGTGATAGTGTTCTTTTTGCAGGAGTTTATTCTGACGATCGAGCAATACCCAGCGCTGGTGCTTGGTACCGTAAAAGAACATACCTTCCTCGACTACTTCATCATTAACCAGCTTTTTATAAGGCCCATGTAATACTCTGTCTACCAACCTGCCCTTGGCTCCTCTCACAGCTTTTACCTCTTCCCGCTGCTGATCATGTACAAAAATCTGGAGAACGTAAGGGTCCACAGCTACTGCTTCCGGCAAGATGTAGAAGTCTTCAATTACTGTTCGGCCGCTGATTTTATTTACCGTGTAGGCCCTCTTGGTTTTGACACCGAAGAAGTGATTTTTCTTTTTTTTGAGCTCTACATCAGGAATCGTATCCTGACGCTCTTCTTTGTAAATCAGGAGCGAATCTTTCTGGACATTGGTATTGAGTAATTCCTGCACTCTTTCTTTGAGTGTTCTCTTATCCTTCTTCTTTTTTTTCTGTGCAAAAGAAGCAAGGGGTAGTAATACCAGTAATATGATCAGCAGGCGCATTCTCATGTCGCCAAAAATAACGAAAAAACTCAGAGCGTATTTTCTCTCTTATCAAAAGACTTTGAGTTTCAAATGCAAACCTCAGTTCTCTCCTGATTACCAGAACTCATCGGGGCAAATGACCCTGGGTTTGATAAAGAGGCGATACCCCAGGGAAATCTCGTTGCTACCGGAAGCATTATTTTGAATGGCCGAGGTAATCAGATCGTAGGAGTAACCAAACTCGATTCGCTTATTAATCACCAGTCCGAGGGCTATGGCAAAGGAGTCTTCCTTTCTATAGCTGGTGCTCAACCAATAGTCATCTTTCCAGACCAGTTTGACGTTCAGATCGTAGGAAAGTGGGAATGACGGTACCTGCTTGATCAGCACTGAAGGCACTGCAAACAAGTCATGGTCGAGATCAACCTTGACACCTGCCATGGCAAAATAATGTTTGAGCAAGGTACCGTTAAAGACCTGCTGACCACCCAAGTCTCCTGCAATAGGGTTTTCAAGCAGTTGATAGGAGGAAAGCCCAAGAAAGAACTTTGGACTGTATAGCCAGAAACCTACGGCCGCATCCATGGAAGTCTTATTGGTAGCTCCCTGGAGCAAGGGGTCTCCCGGGTTAGGAATATTGCCCAGAAACTCACCAGGATCAAAGGAAAAATTCTGCAGCCCTATGTTCAGCCCGAAAGAGAGCCTGAGGCCATTTGCATCAAGTGGCAGGTTATAGGCCAGGGTAAGATAGCTGCCTGTATTGCTTAAGGGTCCTGTTTTGTCATAAGAGACGATTCCTCCGAGGGAAATCCAGGTGCCTGTCACAAACTTTGCTCCCTTATACTTTTGCCCCACCATTTTGTTATTCAGAGGTGCATGCAGCGATAGGTATCCTGTTTCAGGAGCTCCGTCAAAGCCCTTCCACTGCGACCTGAAGGCACTTTGAATGTGAACAAAACCTTCCGTTCCGGCCAGGGCTGGATTGACCATATAAGGATTGACGGTGATCTGCGTGTATTGAGGAAGCTGTTGTGCCTTGAGATCTCCCATCAGGCAGCACAAAGCCAGCAAGGGCAAAAAGGTCCTTAAAAGGGCCCGAATTGATGAGATATTGAATATTGGCCTTAACATACTTATCTCATTATGGTTACACTACCCGTGACCGCCTCCCGCTCATAAGCAGAGAGGTCAACTACATAATAATAAGTACCTACCGGAAGCTCCTGATTGTTATGTACACCCCGCCAGTTATTCTGATAGTTCGCACTCTTAAATACCAGATTGCCCCAGCGATTGAAAACACTTATAGTGCCTTCCGGAAATTGCTCGATGAAACCCACATTCCACTCATCGTTAAACCCATCGCTATTAGGAGTGAAAATTTCCGCTGGCCTCAGGTCCATGATGACGGTAACTTCTATTTGCCTGATTTCTATGCAGCCCTCGTCTGTTACCACCTCAACAGTATAAGAAGTGGTTCGCTCGGGATATTGGGTAGTCGTGAGTCCATTACCAACCACGGTACCTGACTCGTTCTTCCAGGTGACACTGAAGTTACTTTCAATGGGTTCGGTCTCTACTTTCACTTCCATATTGAGAGGATTGCCTTCATCAACTTCATAGAAGTCCTGATAGGCTACATCTATGAAGTTGACCTGAAAGGTGACCTCTGCGGGAGGTCCTTCACATCCATTAAGCGCCTGTGTGACCCAGTATTTAGCCACCCCTGCTGTATCCATTCTCAGTGGAGCCGGGGAGGGATTGCCCGTACCGGTACTGAAATCGGTATACCATTTTAAGTCCGTACCGGTAACAAAGGAGCTCAGGTCAGGGTCTGGATCATCTACACAGAAATGAATCAGGGGATCGACCGTAGGAATGGGTGGTAAATCTATGATCGCGAAGGAAAGGGGCACTCTGGGACTTTCACATCCATTGGTGGTTTGGGTTACCCAAAAGTTGACCGGACCCGCTGTGCCTGTATTCACCGTGGGAGCTGTAGCACTACCGACTCCTCCAAATGCAGTGCTATACCAACGCAGGTTTGTGCCGCTGACTGCTGCCAAAAGATCGGGGGTCGGTTCATTCAAACAGATATCTGCCACGACCGACACTACAGGCAAGGGAGCAGGCTTGATCAACATAGAAAGCTTCTCTCTGGGTCCTTCACAGCCATTCACAGTCTGACTTACCCAAAAGTCGTAGGTACCAGGAATATCAGGATCCAGAACTGGTGTTTGATTTGTGCCACTACCTCCAGTTTCCGCTGTGTACCAGCGAATATCCTGCCCTGTAACAAAACCGCCCAGGTCGGCCAGTAAACTGAACTGGCAAGCATCTCCGGGCTGAGTGACCATTGGCGCTTCATATGGCCTGGTATCTATCACCACGGTAGTAGAATCTGAGCAACCACAACTACTGGTCACTATGATTTCTTTAGTAACCGTCTGATCGGTCATGCTGACTAAGGGATTGAGACAATCGGTACAGGAAAGGTCTGAGGCCGGAATCCATCGAATAGTAGAGCCGCCAGGGTCATTCAAAATTTTTGCTTCAATCTGATGATCGGAAAAGGCACATGCGAGATCGTTGGGGGTAACTAACTCTACAACAAACTGAAAATTCGCTCGTTGTGCAAAATTGTCATCATAACTTAGCTCATTCGAGCCGGATGGGGGAAATACTGACCGGTCGCTCGACACATTATTGTCATTGTTGACAAAAGTGACAGGTGTGGCTCCAGCTCCATCATGATTAAAAACCACATACAATTGATCCAGACGAGGCATGCTGCCTTTCATCCGAACCTCAAAGGTTTGCGGAAAGTCTTTGCCATAGACCGGGCGCTCTGTCTGATAAGTAGTGAGTAAATTGGGTGAGGTTGTGGTACTTCGTGGATCAGCATCATAGAAGGCAACCGGTGTACCCACATTGATGGTGTCAAAACCCACATTCCAGATATCCAATTGTACTTTAATGCTATCTTGATTGAGGCAGTCGGCCCGAGCTATAACCGGCACCCCATTCATAGTAGGATCAACAACATAAAGACTGTAAGGCCCGACTACATCACTACAAGTACCTTTAAATGCTTCGAGTTGGACTGCGTAAACACCAGGTTCCAAAAATGTATGGTTCAGATGTTCGTCTGCTGTTGTGTAGACAGGCAATGTTGTAGAAATGGAAGGGTCATAAGGGTAATGGGTAACAGTCCATAAATAACTGTCAGCACCCTGTGATAAGTTCTGAAAGTAGACTGAGTCGATATATTTGGCAGCTGGCTGTTTTGAGGCAATAAGTCGTTTGGTTGGTACAAACCGCGCATCCAGGCCGCCACAGGTTACCCTTACAATCTGCGAATAAGAAGCAAAACAGGAAGGGTCCGTTCCCTCCCACATTTTCATGTAAACTCTATACTTACCCTCTTCTGTAAAGCTATGGGTAATTTCTTTGGTCGTGGCCACTACCGGAGTTGTGGGTGTATAACCCTGCGGCATGGCAGTGGAGTAATTGGAGGAAATACCTCCGACTTTTTCAATATACCATTCGTATTTGCTTCCTCCGCGAGTAGTGCTGGTGAAGTTTACAGGATCGTTTACCGAGATGGTAGTGCTCCCGGGAGTAATATATTCGATGAGAACATTGCTATTACAGGGTTTGGAGCAGGCATCTTCCCCCAGCATACTTCGAAAACTATCGATACTAAAGTGCATACGGTCACGCTGACCCAAGGTAAAATCAGTCTGACATGAAGCAGGCGAGTAATCCATAAAATTACTGGTCATATCCGGCACATCCGTCATGAAGTGGTTGTTACTATAGTTGGAAAGAGTATCTGTGCCGCAGGAGTTATCTGCACAAAAACCTCCGGTTTTTTTATCGGGCGGAGTATCACAAACCAAATCACCATCCAGCTCACAATCATTATTGGGACAACCTCCCTGAAAGGTGTGCAACAAGCCCAAATAGTGTCCCACCTCATGAGCCAGGAGTGTAGGGTCCATACCCTGAGCTACAATACCATCCCTGAAAGCACCCAATGTAGTTGGGCTTCCCGGCAGTGTGGCATAGCCTCCGGCTCCTACCCTCACCCAACCTACGCGTCCATTGAACCCTCGACCTATCTCCGAGTAAATACCTCCAACTACCCAAATATTGAGATAATAACGAGGATCCCATTGCAGGGTAGTTTTTAGCTTCAAGTCTTCGAGGTCCATATCAAACTCACTGTATTCTGATGCAATGCGATTTATACCATACGTAATTCCTCCATCAGGTGCTTTCTGTGCGAGACAGAACTGGATGTTGGTGTTCACCCCTTCATTCATATCGAAAGCGTTCAAGTGAGCAAAAGCATCATTCAGCTGATCCACAGCTCCCTGAACGTCAGTATTGGTGGTTCCCTGTACGTTCTCAAAAATGTGAAAGACTATCGGAATTCTGTATTGATTAGGAGAACTCTCAGTACCAATCAGGTTACCTTCTTCATCTATGATAACTCGCTCCCGTTGCTGCCTCCACTGCTTAAACTTTTCAAATTGTTCCAGTTTTTGCTCAGGAGTGAGTTCAGCACCAATACCGCATTTCAAATCGATAATGGTCTCTGACAAATCCTGTGCTCCGAGATAGCTACTCAATGCTATACACATCACTAATACAAATAGGCTACATCTGTTCAATGTTTCTTGTCTGGTTAATCAATCAATTCCTGATCTACGAAATCCTTAGTATTAAACTATCATAGCAGGTTTGACAGGCAAGTCCACCAGATTTTGACAATACCAAGGTATTGCTACACTCAGATTAGACCGACAACAGACTTACAGGGAGGTTACTCCTACTTCAAAAAAGTACTGTCAAATAGAATACTCGGGAAAACGACACTTTTCGAATTTGCCAACAGACACCATTTTAAGGCAAATTACATCCTTGTACACTGCAACTAAGATAAGAGGCATTGTTTAGAAATCATACTGGTCCCTCTTTTTGCCTTAAATACAGCGATGACCCCAGAAGAGTCAATAGATAAACGCAGACTTATTAATTCGTTACAGTTCGTTGCTACGAGCTAAGGAATCGTGTTTTGCAGAATATAGGATGAGATTTTAATATCCTGAGTGGCTATTCCTGTCAAGTCAGCTACTGTAATATCATCTTCCTTTCTTTGAACGGGAGTCTTCAGCAGACTCCCTATTTCCTTCAGCTCATCTTCTTTAACCAGTCCTTTCGACACAGCAAGATGACTTTCTCCTTGGTGAAGGCACTGGGCTTTGCTGTCACAGGCCACGAGGTTTGCCTTGGCTAAAATAACCGCATCCAATTCCTGTTTGCCGGGAGCATCGGCACCCATGGCAGTGATATGCGTACCAGGCCTGATATCGCTGGCGAAAAGCAGAGGTTGCTGAGAGGCCGTGGTCGTGACAATGAGATTGCAATGAGCGGCCACCTCGGCAGGGCTTGTACAAACAGAAACGTTAAAGCCAAGCTTGTTCATATCCTCCTGATATTGCCCTGACTTCGCTGTTGAGCGTCCGTAAACATAGACTTCTTTACAGTCCGTAATCCAGCTCAGCATTTCGAGCTGCATTCTGGCCTGTATGCCTGTACCGATGATACCAATGGATTTGACATTTTCAGGACCTATGTGTTTTGCGGCTACAGCTCCCGCCAGGGCAGTTCTTAAATCGGTCAGGTAACCTTCGTCTTGCAGCAGGCATTCGGGTAAGCCTGTTTTGGCATTGAATACCAGCATCATGCCATTGTTATTGGGCAAACCTAAGCTTTGATTTTGGTAAAACCCCGAGGCAATTTTTACTACATAATAGGGATCACTCTGGATGTAGCCATACTTGATATGCATATCTCCGGGAGGTGCAGTGAAGCCAAGATGACCTACAGGAGGTACATTGGCAGAACCATCGGAAAGTGAAATAAAGGCTTCTTCAATACACTGAAGCAGGTCTTCATTAGAGGATCCGGCTATGATTTCACGAATTTGAATTATGTCAATGATTCTCATATAAGCTCCTTTAGTTTGCTGGTAGTGATATTGGCACCACAGATGATGATCACTACCCGTTGGCCCGGATAATCCGCAGCATTATTCATAAAGGCAGAAAGTGCTACCGCTGCTGCGCCTTCCACAATCTTATGATGTTTGTCTACCATGTATTTGATCCGGGCAGCAATGTCTTCTTCGCTCACCAGCTCGTAGTCGTCAATAAGTTTTTGACAAAGCTCAAAGGTGATGGAATCTTCTTCCAGGCCACCCGCAGAACCATCAGACAGGGTAGGCTGATATTCATCCAGCACGACTACTTCTCCCTTCTCAACACTGAGGTACATTTCGGGTGAGTTGGCTGGCAGACAACCTATGACTTTGGTCTCCAGGCTCTTTTGCTTGAACCAGGAAGCTACCCCCGACATCATGCCTCCTCCGCCAATACAGCCAAACACAGCATCAATGGTTTCTAACTCATTGGTAACCTCTACCGCCAGGGTACCCTGACCTGCAATTACATCCAGGTCATTGTAAGGTGATACCCAGGTTTGCCCCAAATCTTTGGCCACCTGTTTTGCATGAAGTTCCGTAGTCAGTGGGTCATCGCCATGGAACTGTAGATCGGCATCATAATATTTCAACGCTTCTACCTTGGAGGGTTCAGCATTGGTGGGCAGGAAAATCGTTCCTTTTGCTTTGGCAATGGTAAGAGCCCTGGCAAAGCCCTGTGCGTGATTGCCTGTAGATGCAGTGATTAGTCCTTTATCTCTTTCTTCCTTACTGAGCTTAAGCACCTTATTCAAGGCTCCTCTTGCCTTGAAAGAGCCTGTATACTGTTCGCTTTCCAATTTCAGGTATACCTCTCCCTTGTTCAGGTCGCTGAGGTAGGTAGAGTAAAAAAGCGGGGTTTTAAGAATTTCCGAGCCGATGCGTTCGCTGGCATCCACTATTTCCTGATATAAGCTCATTCAAATGACAGATTAAATTTCTCTTTTATGGCCTTGCTCATTTTGGTTAGTCCTTCAATGAGGTAGACTGACCTTTCTCCCACACCAATGCGGATATGTCCGTCCATGCCATAGCAATCTCCCGGGACAATAAATACGCTCTCCTGCTTTCTCAACCAGGTAGACAGCTCTGTAGAATTGATATCAATATCGTATTTCATAAAGGCCATACCTCCTGCCTTGGGAGGAATAAATTTAAAAAGATCACCATGGTCAGAAATCCACTGGCTGAGAATTTGCACGTTTTTATTCAGCATATCTCTGTTTCTTTTAAGAATGGTAGGCCTCACTTCTTCGGAGAGCGCGATTTCGGCTACATATTGGCTGACAATTCCTGTGGAGATGGAAGTATAATCGTGGTAAGACCAGGTATTGTAGATTTCGGTCTTTGGTCCGGCCAGCCAGCCAATGCGAATGCCGGGTAAGGCATAGGCTTTTGACAAGCCTGCTGATACCACCACCTTTTCGTAGATATGCTGGAAGCTCGGAGTTTCCTGATAATTGAGCTCTGCACCTCTGTAGACTTCATCGGCATAAATCCAGGCATCTACTCCTCTGGCTATTTCTACTATTTCCTGCATCTCTTCATCGGTAAGTACATAACCGGTAGGGTTGTTAGGATTACAAATGATGATCATTTTGGTGTTATGAGTCACCAATGCTCTTAGCTCATCCATATCCGGTGCCCAGTTGTTTTCGCTTCTGAGGTTAAACGCTTTAGGAATGCAACCCATCTCTTCTATAGCTCCCCATATCTGCATATAATTAGGATTCATTACTACTACTTCATCTCCTTTTTGGAGGAGCGTATGCATGGCCAGGAAATTGGCTTCTGAAGAGCCATTAGTCACCATGATGCTATCTTCATCGAGGTCTTTATAGAGGGTAGTGGCGATTCTGCGCCTCAGAGGTATAGAACCATTTGTTTGTCCATAGCCGAGAGTCAGCTGCTGCATTTCCTCAAGTTGAGCGGGTGTGAGTAATTCTGCCAGCGAGAAAGGATGAAAACCGCTTTCTGTCAGGTTGTAGTCCACCGTGTTTTCATACAAAGATTGGATTCGCTCCAATTCGAATGTTCTGATTGCCATAACGTAATTTAATATATGATCGAAACGATCAGGGTATGTGCCAGAGTTGGCAACAAGAAGCAATACCTTTCTCAATCTCTTCCCTGATGTTAGTAAGGTATCGGGCCGGGAGGCCGGTCTTCATCTGACACAAATATAGAAAACCGCGACTATTCCACAATCAATTTACCTTTCATGATTACATGCAGAGTGCAGAAATAGTCCGTGGTTTCAGTAATTGCCATTTTCCAAACGTCTTCTTTGTTCATAACCCCGGAGGTCCAGGTTTGATTTGTCTCTTCGGTTACATCATGCTTCACCAGGTCTTTATTGATCCACTTGACTGTATCACCTTTGCGGATGGTTAGTTCATACGGTAGAAATTTCAGTCCCTTTATTACCACCACATGGGTAACAGGGGTATAAGATTTACCACAGCCACCAAATGTAAGCATACACACAGCGGCAATAAGCAAGCCTGAGAACAACTTCCTCAGACGTGCTTTATTGGTTGATATAAAACTCATTTTGCTCAGGTTATTTAGATACTTTTTCCTGAACAGACTTGGCATGGGCCAGGTGAGTTTTAAAGATAGGTACTGCTGATATCAGTAAATCTTTCAATTCCTGATTCTCAGTTTCTGGAATCAATAAACCCTCTACCGCATTGATCACGGCTTCGTGATAGGCCACTTCATTATCGATATAAAACTTATCGAACTTCTTCCCCCTCATAGAGTTCAGCTCCTTTTTAGTTTTGTCAGCCCCTTCCAGCAATGATTTGCTGACAGCATTTTCTTTTGGTGTAACACCAAGTTTTTTGGCAAGCTCACCCGCCAGACCCAACACCGAATTGTGATCATTGAGCATGGTTTCGGCAAATTTCTTTACATCTGCATTTCTCGATTTCTTTTGGGCGATTTCGGCATAACTGACATCAATCTGATTGGCAACGACTGCCACCATGGCTACTTCCGCATCAGAGAGTTTCGGGTTACCCTGAGCGAAAGTCATGTTCAGGCTAAGCAATGCTAAGGCGATCATAAGTCCACCTTGTTTCAATTGATTTCTTAAAATTCTCATAGGAGTTGATTTATTAATTGTTGTTAAAAACTATTCAGGTCAAAGGTAAATGAATTAAACATATTAAATCAAGTATTTACTGTGTTTAATATGTTTTGAATTTTTTCACTACTTTTGGCGAGCACGAGAGCGTCTTATGAGCACAGATCGTAACAGGAATTTATTTGGCCAATCGAGGTGGCACATCATTTCTCTTCTCAGGAAAAAACCCATGGGAGTGAAAGAGCTTTCTGCTGAGCTTGGTGTTACACCGAATGGTATCAGACCTCACCTGGTCTCCCTGGAAAGGGACAAGCTGGTAAGACAGATTGGTGTGAAACTGAGCGGTGGCCAGCCCGCACATATTTTTGAGCTTACCGCTGAGGCAGAGAATTTTTTCCCAAAAGCATATGGGGTTCTGCTGGCTCATATGCTCACCGAAGTGCGCTCAACTCTGGATGATAAAGCTTTTAATCAATTGCTTGCCTCTACTGCGCTTCGCCTGGCTAGAAACTGGCCGAAAGCTACGGGGGATCGACTCAATAAAATCGAAACAGGGGCCAGTGTACTCAACGAGTTGGGTGGTCTGGCCGAACTGTCACAAGAAGAGGGTGGAGATTTTATTCAGGGTTACAGCTGCCCTCTATCTGAAGCCACCAAAACTCATCCTGAAACCTGCTATCTGGCACAAATACTCCTTGAAGATCTTACCGATTTAAAGTTTGAGAGATGTTGCTCGTATGGTGAGAAGCCTAAGTGCCGTTTTCAGGTGCTGTAGGTTTTCATCTAATAAAAGTATTCTTACCTGATTGACGCTGTACCGTTACCTCCGTAGACAACGAAGATGCTGGATGAGCTTTACTTATAACTTGAGTCAGCATGCTTAATACTCAAAATTAAATGGTCAGTGCCTGTATCCAGGGCAGGCCTGGACTGATGTTCAGCTTTCTCCTGAGCCTGTGCTTTGCCTTCTTAACGCTATCTGGGGTAATATTGAGTAAAATTGCAATCTCTTTAGTAGACATATTGGCTTTGAGGTAGGTACATAGCCTGATATCGTAAGCCGTCAAAACCGGAAACTGGTGTTTGAGTTTTGTCTGAAAAAACCGGTTGGAGATCTCCAGTTCCATTAACAAGTGGTTCATTAATTCACGTTCGGGTAGTGTCATCATGAGGTACCAGGTACTTGCCGGCTTTTTGAAGTATTCTTTTGCTGAAAATTATTTCTATCTATGGCATTGATGACTCCATCCAGATTAAAATCAGCTATACCACTAGAGCCGTAATTAAAAACGGCTCCATTGTGACCTCGCCAGGTGCTCAGATCAGTCGTATTGATTAGTCCGTCTCCATTAGTGTCTCCCGCAGGCATTCCAAACTTGCCTCCTGAAAGACTTACAAGGGCCGAGGTGCTTTGGTAGGTAGCAGCAGAAGAGCTGGTAAAGTCAATCGTATAGACATCACTACTGGCAGATACGGTTGTGGCGGACATAATGGGCAGATGGTTACGGTGATAGATGACTACATAGAAATCTGCTCCTGAATTCCCGGAGAGTGATATGGAAAGGTTGCTGGAGCCATCAGTAGCCTTGATACTTCCATTACTCATAAGAAACCCTGCAGCGGAGCCTACCCTGGTTGTATTAAGGGCTGAAGCTGCTGAACCAGCTTCTCTGAGTTCCACCAATACCCAATCTACGGCACCTGAAGGGACAGCTGCGTTCTCAGTTCCTATATGGTTATTATAAATACTACCACTATAGGGCTGGCTGGCGGGAATACTACCCTGAATTGCATTATTCAGATCAGTACCATTGTAAGCTCCTTCCAAAAATACTTTGGCTACCACGGTAGCGGAAGAAGGAGTAGTCACCGCGCTACCAATAGTGATATGATCAAATCGCATGTTAGAAGCCTTTGTGCTGCCTCCCTGATTAACAGCTGTCAGGCGAAACTCGTCAACATCATTGAAGTTATCATTACCATCTATATTGATGAGGCTTAAGGTATTCCCTGTAATTGTTCCTGTTACTGTAGCTCCGCTAACCATACTACCACTTTTGTAGCCTGTGACTGTGTAGTCAACATTGTTAGTGGTAAGACCGGCTATCGCCCGATAGTAGAAGGATTTGAGATCGAAAGCGGAGGCATCGCTGCTTTTAAATGAGATATAATCCATTTGGCTGATGAGTACATTCAGGCTGGCAGATCCCCCAAAACCATTAGATCCATCTCCCTGAATTTTTAAAGTAACAGAAGCACTGGTTGCCTCAGCCACGATATCCCAACCAGATTGGTTTGCAATTGACGCTGAAAGACCTGCTCCTCCTCCACTTAAAGTCCCCTGATTGTCAAGCACTGTGAAAGCAGGCCCCGTAGCATAGCCCAGGGCATCAAAGGTACTGGTACCGATCACAGGAGTGGGTTGTGTGATGGTGAAAACAGGGTTTGTCCCGGTAAACCTCGTACCTCCCACAGTCAAATCCACAAAATTGACATCATCCGTAGTCCAGTTAGATGGATTTCCTATGGCTGTAAGGATTTCTTCTTTAGTACCGGTGTAGGTACCTGTATAGACCATATTGTCTTGATGCAGGCCCGAAATCATTGCATGTGCCGTGGCCACGTTGGTACCATTACTGTTGAGCAGACCGGTTGGCAGAATGCTTTTCTGTGGGCTTCCGGCATCTGTATGCCAGTCTTCATTGGAATCAGGAGAGCCTGGCGTAACGGAGTTTATAAAGGCATATATGTAGTTTGGGGAAGTTGTCGTCCCTGTATAAACGATAATGTTTTCTCCGGCCCCGTTGTTGAAAGGAGAACCGTTTGAGGAGGTGCTGGTCCAGCCACTCACGGAAAACGTACCAAGATTGGGGCTTACTGAAAGATTGTTGGTTGCATTCGGTACACTGAACACCAGCACGGTACCCGCATCGACCCCTCCTACAGGGGTTGTCCAGGTAATGATCGCCTCCAAAGCATCAAAGGCCTGACCGGTCTTGATAGTTGCCCCGTCAGAACCAAAATCGGTAAGAAAGACCTGTGTACTTCCGGGTAGATCTACCAGGGCTACAATGGCAAATTCATCATTGTGTGATGCAGTCCCCGAATCCGGACCAATATTTATCCCGATAACCGCTATGTCTCCAGCCTCTATCTGGGTAAGAGCTGGGTTCAGCAGAAGAAGTAGTAACCAGCTTACAAGTATTTTGCACAGGTATCGAGATCTGACCATTAGCCTGAGTGTTTTGGATGGTCTAATGAAATGATAATGAGATGAAACCAACAGGCTGCCTACTGAATTTTAGTATACTGGTGGTCTTAGCTAGGATTTGGTAGCATTACTAAGCTGATTTCATAAACTCTTTGAGCTTTTGCTTTCTTGCCCGGGATACGGGGACACTGAAGTCATTTTTGAGTAGCAGTTCACTCTCACCCAAGAGCAGTTTCTTGATGTAATTGGTATTGACAATGTAAGATTGATGCACCCTGATGAATGTTTCTGGCGGTAATAAGTCTTCAAAGTGCTTCAGGGTTTTGGTCACTACAATCTGTTCATTATCCACCAGTTCCAACTGAGTATAATTGTTATCCGCTCTACAGTAGATCACCTCATTGAGGCTGGCCAGTCGAATCTGGTCTTTGACCGGTAAGGAAAGTCTCTTGACATTATACTGCTCCAGCAATTGGTTCAGCTCCAGAATCAAATGGTCCTTATCCAGCTCGGTACAGGCTTTATCCACAGCCTCTTTCAGTTCGGAAGATCTGATGGGCTTTAGGAGGTAGTCTGCTGCGCGGGCCTTGATCGCCTGGAAGGCATATTGATCGTGTGCTGTGGTAAAGATGAGTCTTGCATTGATGGCCTGCTTACCCAGCAGTTCAAAGATCAATGAGTGGCCCAATTCCACATCGAGGAACAGAATATCGGGATTAATTCTGGCCAATATCGCTTCGGCTTCTTCAATATTTGCCGCTTCTGCAACAATATCCAGATAGCCAACATGACGTTTCACCAACAATGTGAGCGCTTCTCTGGCATCCTGCTCATCATCCACAATCATGCAAGTATATCTCCTCATGACAGCCTTATCTTTAATTTCACCATCACTCCCCCTTCTTTTCTGTTCCCGATCTCCAGTGTATTTCTTTTGTCCTTGAGCTTTAACCTCTCTTCTACCAGCTGTAGCCCTTTTGATATGTGCTTGCCTGGGTTCTCAAGCTGTAGCCCCTGACCGTTGTCGCTGATGTGAATCCGCAGATAATCTTGCCGCTCTTTTACGGAAACTTCAATTTTCCCGTCTTGCTGATCAGGCTTAAATGCATGTTTCAGCGAGTTTTCAACAATGGGTTGGAGCAACATGGGTAAGATGCGCACTGACTCCTTATTAACCACCTCGTCCAGGTTGATTTTGAAATTCAAGCGCTCTTTGAACCTTAATTTTTCAAGATTCAGATAGGCTTCTAAGTTGGACAACTCTTCTGCCAGGCTTATCTCATTCTGATCGTAGGCATTGAGATCCCGTCTCATCAGATGAGCAAATTCCGAGAGGTATTCGCTGGCTTCATCGGTATTGCCCTTTAAGACTGAGTTATGTACAGAGTTGAGCACGTTGAAAATAAAATGTGGTCTGAATTGTGATCGAAGGAGGTGAAGCTTGTTGAGCGTGACTTCGTGTTTGTAGATGATTTTTCTACGGTTGAAAAAAAGAGCTATGGCAACAGCCAATACCACAACCACACCCAGGGCGTAATTCCTCTGTCTGATTTTAAGGTCTTTGATTTGCCCTTCCTGCAAGGCCGCTTCATTCTCACTTCTTAGCTTTGCATTCTCAAATTTCACAACCATTTCATCAATGGCCTTTTGCTTATCAATTGCAAATAAAGAGTCTTTGGTACTATTGTAACGCTGAAACATCGTGAGGGCCTCCTTTAGCCTACCTGCTTCTTCATACATTTTGTAAGCAAACTGCCTTACTTCCTGTATGGTCATTACCCTGTTGGATACTTTGGCAGTATTCATGCTGGATTCAATCAGCTCAAATACTTTTGCCAGATCGCCTTGCTTCTTAAACACTTTCGCCTTGTTAAGAAGAACTTTTGCTACACCCGAGAGGTCATTGAGCTCTTTTCGGATAATCATTGATCGGTCATAATAAGCGAGTGACTCAACAAATCTGCCTTGCTCATACAGGCCGAAACCAATGTTGTTGAGGCAGATTCCTATACGCTGTTTATCCTGATACTTATCAAAAATGGCAAGGGCCTCTTTGTTTTTCTCAAGGGAAGTTGACAAATCACCTTGCAGATAAGCTAGTAAAGCCACATTAACCATGATAACCGCCTTATTGTATTCCAGGTCATTTTTATCGCAGACATCGATGGCCTGATTAAAGCTTGCTTCAGCCTTCTTATATTGACCTAAAATCTGTTGTATTCTGCCGATGTTATTCAGTAAATCTGAGTGGAGTCGGGCATCATCTGCCTTCTCAGCATAGGCTAAAGCTGCAATGGATTGGCTTACAGAAAGTTCGTATTCGCCTATATGTGCATAAAAGCCACCTAGTGCAAAGTGTGCTTTAAAAATACCCTGTTCAAAATTTATTTCCTTAGCTAATTCTAAAGCCTCTTTTGCAAGCTCAATTGCTCCTTGAAATTCATTACGAATACCAAGGATGGTCGAAAGATTTAGCTGCGCTCTGATCAGTCCTTCTCCATAGCCCAAAGTAGTCGCAAGCTCAATGGCCTCATCTGCCAGTATCAATCCTGCTGCCTGATCTTGTCTTTGGAGGTCTTTCACTAATTCATTGAGAATATCCACTCTCATCGTGCCTTTACTAGCCCGGAGCGCCTGTTGCAAACTGTCAATTTTAAATTGGCCATGAAGCAGTGACACGTGCCAAACAAAGCATAGAAGGATTAACACAGGGACTCTCCCACCACAAGAATTATTCACAGCCTTAAGTTAGGAGAAATCATACAATACCAGATACACATGTGGCTGGTAAAGGGTATTTGCTTTTAGTAGAATTCTAGTATTTGGTCGATCCAAACAAGAATTCGGTTTCGCCCCTACATGAGAAAATCTCAACCAATAGTACCTTAAGGCTCTGTACTGGCCTTATACACCTCAATATTTGAAATTGTGGGGCTGGCTTTAGCATCCAGAATAGTGATTTTAAGCTTTGTTGCCTTTGTCTCGGGTAGTCTGAGAATGCGTTTATAGCCAATCGTAGTTTCAGTAGCCAGTGTTTGATAATCCCCATCTATCAGCGCTTCTACCCTAAAGGCTTTTACCCGTTGGCCTAAAGCTATATACTCCTGAAGTACTAATCGGTTAAAAGTGGTTTCCTCTTCAAAATCTATTTCCAAAGAGCTTTCAATGGTTTTATCATCAGTTGCCCAATAAGTTGTCTTATCTCCATCCAGTACTCCATCTGCTGAGTATTGGCTGCCCCTGGTATTTGAGGCACTAATGCGCTTACCCGTAGCAAGATTATTCGTGAAGGTTTGGTCTAATGTCTTCCTTAACTCCATCAGGGCTTTTACATCATTTTCATGCACAAGGCCTCTTCGATCCACAGGGAGATTGAGTAACAGATTGCCATTTCTGCCCACGGATTTATAGTAGATATCCAGCAAGTGTTCGAGCGATTTTACCTTATCATCCTGGCTCTCGTGGTAATACCAGCCTGGCCTGATCGAAACATCACATTCGGCAGGCACCCAATGCGTGCCATCTTCATGACCTGTACCTAGTTGTTTGCTATCTGCTACACCGGGAGCAAATTCTGCTCTCCGCAAGGGGGCCCAGTTCGTAGCATTGGCAAAGCCGTTTTCATTGCCCACCCAGCGCACCTCTGGTCCGCCATCGCTGAAGGTTACGATTCTGGGTTGGTATTCACGAGCGAGAGCAAATGTGTTCTCCCAGTCGTAATAGGTCGTTCGGTCCACATTGCGCGTTTCGTTGGCACCTCCATAATAGCCGTCACCTCCATTAGCACCATCTACCCAAAGTTCAAATACTTCACCATAGTTGGTGAGGAGTTCTTTTAGCTGGTTGCGGTAGTAGGTGATGTATTCCGGCTTTCCATATTCAGCATGATTGCGATCCCATGGAGAGAGGTAAAGCCCCATTTTCAAACCATATTCTTTACAGGCAGCGGCCAGTTCTTTGATCACATCCCCTGCTCCATTTTTCCAGGGGCTGTTCTTTACAGAATGCTCGGTAAATTCAGATGGCCACAGACAGAATCCGTCATGGTGTTTGGCCGTTAGAATGATCGCCTTCATACCTGCCTCTTTCGCCACCCTTGCCCACTGTCGTGTATCAAGTTCCGTTGGATTGAAAAGCTCTGGAGATTCACCTCCCAGCCCCCATTCAATGTCTGTGAAGGTGTTCATATTGAAATGCACAAAAGCATAGTACTCCATTTCATGCCAATCGAGCTGCTGTGAGCTGGGCAACGGGCCGACCGGAGCAGGCGGGGGTACATCTTTATCACAGGATATTATTTGAAGACTCAAAGCGAGCAGGCAAAAGAGTCTTGCGAAATCTCGATATCCGTTTGTTTGTGCTTTCATTTTGTTTTCTATCTGGTGATGATGCCGATCTCGCCTACTGAAACCCATGGTTCATCGGCAGCTCCTGACCTGGAGATAAACCGGAAGTACCGAGCAGAAACGGAGCTCGTAAATAAGACTTCCTGAAGCATCGGGTTATTTCTAATATTATCGAAGGTTCCTGCCTTGACAGTGTTCCATTTTTCTCCATTGGTACTTACCTGAAACTGGTAGGTTTTGACAGTACCGCTGACGTTTCCATCCGTTCTGGGCTGGTAGACAAATCCTTTTAACTGATAGGTTTGTCCCATATCTACCGCGATTTCATGCGGATGATTTTTCACATTTTCTCCCCAGGGGGTATGCCACATGGTTCCAGGGTTATCATCTATGGCTTTTTCTGCTTCAAAACCATTGGCCGGAGTGGACGCTGAGACCACTTTCCAGTCGGATTTAGGCACATCGAAGGCCTTGGATACTACATCCGTAGATCTGGAGTGATCAGAGGTAAAGGCTCTTGCCTTAATATTTCCGGGGCTCCCCATGAGGAAAGGCCCTGAATACTTAAGCGATTTTTCGGAGGGCTCGCTACCGTCCAGGGTATAATAGATAATCGGGTCGGGTGTGGAGCATTTTATAGACACCATACCCGATTTATCCCGATTGATAGTGGGCACATCCAATAGCTCTTCGCCCATATAGACTTCAAGGTTTGATATGCTTGGGGCAATTCTGGACTCAAGGATTCTAAGTCTGAACTTCGTGGTTGTTTCAGCCGGAAACCGGAGAATTCGTTTATAACCGACTGTGGTTGATTTAGCTACGAGTCTCCATTTTTCATCAGACCAGACATCTACTTCGAACCGCTCAATGCGCTGCCCTTTTTCCCTGATATACTCCTGGATGACAATGCGGTTGAAAGTTTGCGTTTCAGGAAACTGAAAAGTGAGTGTGGCTTTTTCATTGCCGTCTTCGGGTATCCAATAAGTTTCCGGGTTAGCATCAATCATGTATTGACGCTTGGTTACACAGTCAACATCGATGGAGATGTCAATATCGGCCTCTGTCATAAGGTTATGACTGAAGGAGCTTTCTATCATCTGTCCAAGTTCACGAAGGCGTTGTGCGTCTGTATCCGGTATCAGGCCTCTTCGGTCTGGTGTAAGGTTCAGTAAGAACACAGTATTCCCTCCTACAGAACGATACCAGGTGTCAACCAATTCGGTGACTGTTTTTACATATTGCTGTTCATCTCTGTAAAACCAGCCATGCCTGATAGAGGTATTGGTTTCAGCCGGATACCAATAGAGGTATTTTGCATCAAGCAGTTTTTCTCTGCTGCCCAGGTCATTGGCTGTGGCGTCTTTAAAGCTACTTTGGTCTGGGTGTTCTTGCAGTGGAATCACACTCCACTCATCAGCTCTGGTATGACCAGCTTCGTTTCCGCACCACCTTACATCAGGTCCCTTAATGGCAATTACAGCTTTGGGCTGGAGTTTTCTGATCAAGTCGTACCAGGCATCGTAATTATAGGTCTGATCCGTTCCGGGTTTGGGGTTGGCCCCGTCAAACCACAGTTCATGAATTGGCCCGTATTCAGTCAGGGTTTCATAGAGCTGATCCATGAAATAGGTGTCATAATCTGTAAGCTCATAATCGAATGTTCTTTTGACTGATGCTCTGTGTTCTTTGGCGGAAGGTATGGTTCTGGTACTTCTCTTACTGCCATTCCCATAATATCCTCCTTCTCTTTCTATCTCATGCAGGTCGGCAGGAGAAAGGTAGATGCCCAGTTTTAACCCGAACTCCCGACAGGCCTCAGACAGCTCTCTGAGCACATCTCCCTGTCCATTGTTCCAGGGGCTGTTCTTCACTGAATGCTCAGTGTAACGGCTGGGCCAAAGGCAAAAACCATCATGATGTTTGGCTGTGATCATAGCCATTTTCATCCCGGCAGCTTTCATTGTTTTTGCCCATTGACGGGCATCAAAATCAGTCGGGTCGAATACGCTGGGTTCTTCTTTTCCAGTGCCCCACTCCCGGGCGGTGAAGGTATTTACGCCAAAATGAATAAAGGCAATGAATTCATTTTCCTGCCAGTCAAGTTGCTTTTTGGTAGGTACTACATTGACGGCTTTCTGAACGATCGACTCCGGGGTATCATCTGGTGATATTGCCACAAAATGGTAGGTGGCCTCCTGTTGCTGACAAGCTTGCAGCAAAACAAGATAGAACAACCCAAACCATTTAGTCAATTTTGTCATTCAACTATAATCTCATCGATAAACACCCAGGCCTTTTGGTCCTTATTATGTGGCCTGTGCTCTATATTTTTTGCAAAGACCTTGATATAACGGGCTTTTACAGATTCAAAAGTGCTCTTGTATTCATTGACTCCTGTTTTCTTCTCATCAACCTCTCTCGTACGAGCTATTTCGGTGAAGTTCACACCATCTGATGAAATGGCATAGGTGACATACTCCGGCAGATACACCCATGAGTTAGGTTTGTGGTTGAAGTGTGCTCTGATGCTGCTGACGGATTGCTCGGATTCCAGATCAATTACCACCTCAATATCGTCTTCCTGAAAGCCCAGCCACTGCCCATCACGATAATTGGCACTCCCCGTAAGACCATTTACGAGGGTGCCTTTGCCACTGCCGGGATACCTCGGGTTCCAGAGCGTGGTGTATTCAATAGACTTGCCAGAAGCCAGGTGCAGGTTGAACTCTTTATACGATACTTTTCCATAAGGCTGCCCATCTTTGAAAGTAGCAGCCTTGATATCAGCCTTTTCCGTAAGCGTAAAAGGTCCGGAATATACTTTAGCATCCTCTCCAGGTTCGGAACCGTCAAGAGTATATCGAATCTCGTAGCGATCCAGTTCATTGGACATAACCACTTCCAGATGGTAATTGGTCGTATCCAGTACGCCATCAATCTTCACGTTATAAGCACTGCGGGCATAGTTGATACCTGCCTCATTGAGTCGGTTGAAATTGAACTCCATGCGATCTTTAAAAGAGGTCCAGTCCAGGTTCTTTTTGGGTGACCAAACAGTTTCGGCCATGGCAAAAAGCCTGGGGAAAATCATGTACTCCACATGTTCAGGAGTCTGCACCGTCTCTGTCCACAAGGCGGCATGCCCACCCAGGATATGATGTTTCTTGTCTTCTGCAATATCTGCAGGCACGGGATCAAACTTGTATACCTGAGTGAGTAATAACTGTGAATATGCCGGTGGCTCCAGCTCCTGATCTCCCTGATACAAATCGAAATAGGTATAAGAGTTGGGTGCCATGATCACATCATGTCCCATGTTGGCAGACTTAATACCGCCCTGCATTCCCCTCCACGACATGACCTTGGCGTTTTCCGCCAGACCACCTTCAAGAATCTCATCCCAGCCAATGATCTCTTTACCTTTACTTTCTATATAAGCTGCCATTTTACTGATAAAGTGACTCTGAAGTTCTTCTTCGTCTTTCAGGTTTTCGCGCTTCATCAGGTTCTGACATCTGGAGCAATTGTGCCAGGCTGTTTTCACTACTTCGTCTCCTCCTATATGAATAAGTTTGGAAGGAAACAGTTCTATGACTTCGTCAATGACATTCCTCAGAAATTCATAGCTCTGTTCATTGCCGGCACAAAAAGCATCTGTACCAAATTTGATGTTGCCGATGATGTCATTATCAACACAAATCAGCTCGGGATAGGCTGCCAGAGCTGCATAAGAATGACCCGGCATTTCTATTTCGGGTATTACCTCGATAAAGCGTTCTTTGGCGTAGGCAACGATTTCACGGATGTCGTCTTTGGTATAGAACCCACCATAAGCAGGTCGTCCATCTGCAGGCTTGCCGATTTCAGTTGCCGACCAGTCCCAGGCTTCTTTTCGTTTATCCACTCTCCAGGCACCTACTTCCGTAAGCTTTGGATATTTATCGATCTGAATACGCCAGCCGGGACCATCAACAAGGTGCCAATGGAAAACATTGAGCTTATAACGGGCCATGTGATCCAGGTACTTTTTGATGAACTCTTTAGGGAAGAAATGACGGCTTACATCAAGGTGAAGACCTCTCCAACCAAAACGAGGTTCATCTTTGACAGAAACTGCAGGAACAGTCCATCTAACACTTTTCTCTGTCTTTTGTGCATCAATCTCAAAGGGCAACAATTGTCTGATCGTTTGCACAGCATAAAACACACCAATGGCGTTTTTGGCCCGGACATGTATTATTTCTTCATTCACATCAAGTTCATAGCCTTCTTCATTTTCAACATCATCTGATAGTTCCAGCTTGATAACATTAGAAGAATGAGAGGCCTGTGCCGTTTGCACAGGCAACTCCCATTGATTGATTGTATGAAAAAATGTATTGAGGTAACCCGCTACCCATTCGACATCTGCGTCAGGGTTGATTAGCTGGATTACAGTTTCTTTGTTGATTTCAAAATAACCTGAGTTGATCTGCAGATCTACTGGTGTTGGAATCAGGTTTACAGGCACTACCCGAGGCTTTTCAGATTGGCATGAGATCAGCAGGATGGTCAGTATGACAAGGGATAAAAAATTTCTCGGACTCCTCATTTATTCTCTTTTTGAACAACAGTATTAATTATGTCACTTTTTGAGGCCAAAAACTGACGGATTAAGGGCGCAATTATAGTCAAATACCTCAGGCATGCTAACTTCTTAGATTCCAAATATCTCAAGGCACATATCAGAACCCGGTGATTTTAAAGGTCCAGGCATATTGGCCCTGAATTTTCGAATATTTGACGTTACTCGTATCAATAATCATGCTTCCATTGACATATCTCCAGGGCAATTTACCTTCATAACCCAGCAGAGAAATTTCAGCATCCGTCCCGGGCTTATCTACTTTCAAAACCAATTGGCCATCTGGCCATTCCATTGATATGGCATATACGTTTCCGTTGTTTTGCGTATAGGCAATATGTTGCTTCTTTGACCTGTAAACTACATTAAGACCATTTTCAACACCTGTTGAAGATGTGAAGAGCCGGGAGGAACGAACAATCTGCTTTTCGAGACTTCCGCTGGACCAGAAGAGTCGTGCACTGGCATTTTGCTTTCTTTCAAAGTACTCTACGCGGAGTTTATATCTCTGACCTCCATTAAGCCTGATCTTTCCGGTTTGCGAAGCATTTGCTGTATTCCCCATCACAAAACCATTGGCTCCTTCAGGTGCATTTTTCCAGTTATTGATGATCAGCTGGTCATTGACCCAAACTCTGATACCGTCATCAGCCTGTACTTCAAACTGGTATTCTTCAGAAAATTCAGGTGCTATAAAACCCGTCCATATAGCGGTGAACTCATCTTCTTTAATTGGACTTCCCGGGCCATTGCGTACCCAGTTGAAATCGATATTGGCATCAACTCTTCTAAGCTCAACATCCTTTTCTTCACCTGATTTGCTCCAGATGGTTGAGCCATAAATGGCTTCACCGTTTATTTTGAGCCAATCCCCCAGTTGAATCAACCTTTCTTGCTGTAAGAGCGGAATCTGTCCATCAGATTTGGGGCCAACATTGATCATGAGGCCTCCACCATGAGCTACTGCTGTGACAAATAGGTGCACCAGGTCTTCACCAGACATATAGGCATCCAGTTTTTCAAAACGGTTGAGGCCAAATGAACGACCAAGTCCTCTTACTTCTGCCCAGGGTCTGTCATTGGCAGGAATACCCGAGCTGTATTCAGGTGTGAGGAAACCCATACCCTTGCTGCCGCTTCCCCAGCGATCGTTGACCACGGCATCATCTCCAACCAAATTGAAATACCAGGAAATAAGCTCAGCGGAGTGCCATTCTTCAGCAGTATTGAACCATTCACCATCTGAGAAGATAAGGTCGGGTTTGTAGGTACCAATCAGCTCTTTGAATTGTGGAATCATATGCTGGTCCACATAGGGTTTTATATTCCGATGGGGATCAGTGTCCCATCTATGGAGCGGGTTATTCCATTCAGGCAGCGAATAGTATAAGCCCATACGCAAACCGGCCTTACGAACAGATTTGGTAAGTTCCCCTACCAAATCCCGCTTGGGGCCAACTTCCATGCTGTTCCATTTTGGGGCGTATTTACTTGGCCACATGGCATAACCATCGTGATGTTTGGACACCATCATCACATATTTGGCTCCTGCTCTTTTGAAGATATCAGCCCACTCATCCGGGTAAAACAAACGTGTTTTGAATAGGGGGGCAAAATCTCTGTACTCGAAATCTTCTCCAAAATGGGTTTTCATATAGGAAGTCCGAAGGGAGTCGCCTAGCATTAACCCACGCAGGTACCATTCGGCATAGTCTTCTTTGTTGCTATAGGCTGGTACTGAATAGACACCCCAATGAATGAAGATTCCAAGCTTGGCATCTTTGAACCACTGTGGATAGGGACGGGATTTCAGGTCGTCCCAATCAGCTGAGTATTGCTTTTGTTGCGCATTAGCATGGGCGGCAAATAAGAGCGGTAGCAACAGACTCAAAGAGAAAATTTTGGCGGAAGAAAACGCTGATTTCGTATGCATTAGAAAATTCACTATCAAATCTATTCTACAATTAATTCATCCGCAAAAAGCCAGGCTCTTCCGCCATTTCCTGCATGCCACTCGGGGCATGTACCTATATTTTTAGCGTGCACTCTTATATACCGTGCCTTCGCTCCATTTACCTCCTGTTTAATGTCCAAGTTTAGATTGGCCTGCCCGCTTTCTATATTAAATTTCCGTATACCGACCTGGGTATAATTCTCTCCATCTTCGGATATTTCAAAGGTCACCTGTTCGGGTTGAAAGATCCAGACACCATGATGCTGCAACATACCCAGGGTAATCGAATTGACTTTTTTTTCCTCTCCTAAATCGGCTGTTATAACCAAATCCTCACCTTCAAAGCCCAACCATTTTCCATCGGCAAAGCCTTCATGAGATCGTTCTCCATCGGCCAGGGTCATTTCTCCTGCTCCGCTATACTTTTGGCTATAGTTATTCTTCAGGCCAATACTCTTGAATCTGGTGCTGCTAACAAATTCAGCGGTGACTTCTCCGGAGTCAACAAATCCGGTCTTTGTAGAAATTGCTCTGACTTCTACAGTGGAAGAAATCTTAAACGGGCCTTGATACCTCAGGGACTCAGGTCCCGGTGCACTTCCATCGAGTGTATAGTATATAGTTGAACCTTCTTCTGCCTTAATTTCAACCTCATTCTCTTTATAAAAAATGTTTTTTTCCTGAGGCTCGATACCCAGTGTACTTACCGTTGGTTCGTTCAGAACATTTGATTCCTTCCCCTTAATTTTAAACACCCAGGCTTTCGTACTAAGATTGCGGATACTCTCTGGTACTTCAATCAGTGTACCCCGGGTTTCATCATAGGTCCAGCTAAGCGGCTTATCAGATCCAAGAAAGTAGATCTCACTATTCTTTTCAGGAACCACATTTTTAAGCTGCAATTGGGCTTCAGGTTGTTCCAACACCAATCCATAAAATATGTCTGTCCCTCTTTTTTGGGTATAGCGGATATTTTCTCCCTGGTAGAATTTTTTAAGGGCGACCGTTCCGTAAATGGCTTCTCCGTTCAGTTTCATCCACTCTCCCATATCCTGTAGTCTTTCTACGCTTGGCTGTGGTATCAACCCCTCATCCGTAGGGCCTACATTGAGCAGATAGTTTCCACCTTTCGCAGCAATATCGATCAGGTTATGGATAAGGGTTTCGGATGATTTCCAATTGTCATCATTCCTCTTAAAGCCCCAGGTATCATTCATCGTCATACAAGACTCCCAGTCCATATCCGAGGTACCTTCCAGTATTTCCTGTTCCGGGGTACCAAAGTCACCAGCGTAAGACTTGTCTTTGTTCATCCCCTGCATGCCTTGTCTTCCTTTCCCTACCCTGTTATTGATCAGAATATCTGGCTGAAAGCTTCTTACATAGTCGTAGAGCTCTTTTCCCTGTGGTTCTGTCCATTCATCGATCCACTCTCCATCAAACCAAAGCACGGCTATATCTCCATAATTAGTTAAGAGTTCTTTCAGCTGAGGCTTCATATACTCATCCCTGTACTTTGCGAAAGTTTCACCTTTTGCTTCCGGGTGATGCCAGTCCATTATGGAGTAATAGAAGCCCAATTTGATTCCTTCTTTTTTGCATGCATCGGCCAGTGCTTTTAGTGCGTCTTTTCCATAAGGAGCGGCATCTACAAGGTCATAATCAGAAACTTTTGAATCCCACAAGCCGAAGCCATCATGGTGTTTTGAGGTGATGACTATATATTTCATTCCAGCTTCTCTGGCCAGTTTGGCCCAGGCTTCAGCGTTGTATTTTACAGGATTGAAATCCTTAACGAACTTCTCATATTCGTCTAGGGGAATATTGGCTGAGCTCATGATCCATTCGCCAATCCCTCCTACTTCTTTGCCCTGATAGATACCAGCTGGTACAGAATAGGCTCCCCAATGGATGAACATACCAAAGCGTGCTTCCCTCCACCAGTCCATACGAGTGTCTGTATCAGCTGATAAGTATTCTGTGGATTTGGGTTGACTACAGGTCGTAAGCAGGCCGACCGTCAACACGATGAGAAAGTAAGCTTTAAGCTTTTGAGGAGACATTTTGGTTAAGGTCTGATAGAAGAAGCAAGTTACGGCCTCTGGACTCCGTTTTCTATCAGTTCATTCACTCACTCCAACACTATACTTGCAAGAAAATGAATAACTGAATAGATATCTGCAAATAAGGTGTATGAATTAGTTCTGAATATAGCCTCGGACTGAGTCCGAGAGTTCATTATGGTCGCAGGTTCCACCTTTCTGGCGGATAAATCTGAGAACCTGCGACAGTTAGAATGGGAAAGAGGACAAACATAGGCGAGATGCTCATAAACCGTCCGACCTTGATGCTGATAAGTTTGTTATCAGATTTCCGAAGTATTCCTCTCTTAATGAATTGTGATTGGATTCTACCCCATATCTGTGCTGACGGGGTATTGTTGATCCGCGTTCCCTGCAGAAGATTCTGATTGGGGTCAGGTGGGTTTTATGATTGTGCCCAGTGAAACTCGCAACTTTCAAAATTCAGGTTTTTTAAATCATCCTTAGAAATCAGCACACTAAACACTCCCTCATCGTTAAATCCGGCCTCTCCTATTTGAAGCAGTACAATTTTTTCTGAGTTGATTATGTTCTCGATCTCACTTTCTCCTAATTGACAATGTGTAAATATTCCGAACAGCTTGGATTTGTTGCTGCCAGCAAATTCATCCCAAATTAATCCTTGCTCATTTACTCTTTTTCTCTCCCAATCATCCTCAGGTACTCTAAATCTATCTTCCCATGATTCAGTATCTGACCAAATTCGATCGATTAATACACCATCCCAAAAATTGTCTTCGTGTTCAACAATCTGTCTATGCAAATTCTCATTGGGTTCTCTGGAATAAAAAACTTTCCCGGTGTCAGTCATCATGTCTGAGAAAAAGATGAGTTGTCCATTTCCAGGCAATAACCGAGAATTATCATGTTTTGAAATCTCCGATAGATCCAGCTGTGCTGCAAACCTCATCCCTGAAGGAAAGGGAACATCTTCCGGTAAATCAATCACTGGTCCTCCATATCGAGAATGGCCAAGAGGAATTTCCAAATCCGTAAATTTCACATATTCATCTCCCATCCAGTCTTCTTTTTCCATAGATGACGGGAAGTATCTGCTGGCAGACGGGGCCAGTGATATAATGTCAAATTTCTCTTTGTGCATTTCTTAAGGTGTTGATGACTGAATTCCTTTTGACTGTAATGAATCTAGTTTGTTTTTATCTTCCAAAAAACCCTGAAGGCGTCCAAGTGTGGATTTCGTTGATCAGGGTCCTCTGCGAGAGACCCTGATCGGGATCGTAAGTTCTTTTTCAAAGGCGTCCGACTTTGATTCTGATGAGTATGCGGCTGAGTCTCGCAGGTTCGTTTCTATAAGTCGCTTACTGACAGGCTTCGATGACGTATCGGTGCTGACGGGGCTTACTGCTCTGGCAATAGCTCCAATACCACCAGCACTGGACAATGATCTGAAGCAACTTTTTCATCGATTACCTGGGTTTCTAAAACTCTCCATCGGTAAGCTGGCCTAAAGAGGATGTAATCTATTTTTCTTGTAGGATCATCTGAGGGGAACGTAGGTGTATCTTCTTTAAAGGATCGGGTCCACCTGGTAAACAACTCCTGCATGGCAGCCTTTTCAGGTGTTGCATTCAGGTCTCCGGTGAGGATGGCAGGACGATTGTCTGTCGTCAAAATACGGTTCAGTTCCTTTGCCTGCATAAGTCGATTAGTCGGGTCTCTTTCATGATCCAAATGGGTACCTACAAAGCGAATGGTGTCACCACTTTTCAGAATTACATTGACTTCCGCAGCAGCTCTGGGTTCCTTGCCTTCTGTGTAGGGTAAAGGGTGATTTTTGGTACTGAGAAAGGTAAAACCCGAAAGTATTCCTTCCCCATATTCTCCACCATCATAGGGCATTGCTCGCGCAAAAAGCGGAGACATTCCTGTTCTGAAAGCCAACTCTGTGACCAGGTCGTACTTTTTGGCCCTATTGGTTTTATAGTCTACCTCCTGCAAGGCCACCAGATCGGGCTTTGCCGATTTAATGACACTGGCGATCAAGTCCAGGTCAAAGTCACCTTTTGTGGTGGCCCCATGCAGAATGTTAAAAGTGAGGACTCTTACAATCCGTGACGAATCGGGAATCTGGCCAATAAGGCTGTTGGTCAAAAGAACAAACGAAAGTAAAATCAGTGGCTTTCTCATCATTGATCAAAAAAGGTGGGTTCGTTTTCTAATTGTTTTTGGTGCGCTTCAATATAGCCTTGCAGTTCGGCTACAATCTCAGGATTATCATCAGAGATCTCATATTTCTCTGAAGGGTCAATGCTGAGGTTAAAGAGTAAAGGAAGTTTACCTTCAAAATAGTCTTTACCGGTTTGGCTGTGGGTAGTGATATGCAGTTTCCACGCCCCTTTTCGTACTGCCATCAGGCGGTTGTTCAGCCCATAATAAAAATAGGGTTCTCCTTCTTCCATCGCTTGATCCTGTAGAAGGCTCGATATGTCTCTACCGTCAACCGGACGGTCTTCGGGAGCATATTGTCCTGTCAGGCTAAAGGCAGTTTGGTAAAGATCCAGTGTGCTGGCTCTTTGGGTCTGGATAGTACCTGCCTTAATGGTACCCGGCCACCAGGCAATACCCGGCACGCGCATACCACCTTCCCAAGTGCTGCCCTTTCCATCTCTTAACAGGCCGGAGGAGCCTCCTCTTTCATCTTTGATGATCCATGGACCGTTATCGCTGGTAAAGAATACGAGGGTATTTTCCGCAATGCCCTGTGCTTTCAGGGTCTTCATAATTTCTCCCACCCCCCAGTCTATCTCTTCGACTACATCACCATATTTACCTCTTTCGGAATCGTTGAATTCACTCCCGGGCATCAGTGGTACATGCGGCATGGCATAGGGGACATAGAGTAAGAAGGGCTCGTCCTTTTTCCTTTGGATAAAATCCACGGCCCGGTCAGTGTACATTTTAGTGAGCTTGGTCTGATCCGGATTATGCTCCAGTGTATCATTGCCATCGATCAGAGGAATGTCTTTCCACTTGGGAGGAATCATGTCGTTGCTATAAGGAAGGCCGAGAAACTCGTCAAAGCCATTTTGCAAGGGCAAATACTCAGTTTTGGTTACTCCCAAATGCCACTTGCCAAACATGGCAGTGCTGTATCCGGCTTGTTTCATTCCCTCAGCCATGGGGATTTCTTCGGGGTGCATGCCCCTGGGGGAGCTGGGCACCAACACCCAGCCAAAACCAGACCGGATCGGGTAACGGCCAGTAAGCAGTGAGTAACGGCTGGCGGTACAGGCAGGAGAGCCGGAATAGAAATTGGTGAATTTCATTCCCTCCGCCACCATACGATCTAAATTAGGAGTCCGAATTGTGGGATGCCCATAGCTGGTAAGATCACCGTAACCCAGATCATCACAGAAAATGATCACAATATTGGGTTTGTCAGATTTCTGAGTACCTGAATCATCGCAGGAGACTGCAAATACAACAAGGAGAATCAGTACGGTTAATCTTTTCATTTCTATTATTTTTTATCGGATAGGGGTATGTGAACGTTAAACGTCAAGGAGTCTGATTGCCCTTTGACCCATGCTGCGGCAAAGAGCATTTTGGGCTCTCCATTTTCATCGAACCACAGTTGTGGTCTTTCCAGGTTTCGAAGAGCAGTTGTGTCTCCACTCTCCCATATAATCTCTGTTTTTGTTACCATTATATGTTCAGATGGCTGCCAGTCAAAGCCTTCAAACGATTCGAACAGGGCCAGTGATTTATGACCCGTATACTTCGCATACATATCTTTAACCAATGCATAATACCTATCTCGCTGATACCAAACATAAGGGTCTTCAGCAGTGGCTTTGGTCAATATGGGCTTTTCTGCAATGGTAAATGGCCCCGTGGGAGAATCAGCCGTAGCAATACAGTGAATGGTCTTAAACTCCTTTGATTTTTCAGCGTTTGGTGGCCTGGACTTGAACATCATAAGATAGCTGCCGTCAGGACGCTGTGTGACGCTGGGGTTTACCATATAGCCATTGGCAGCTTTGCCTTCCTGATAGTCAATGATCGGCTCTGGCAGTACTTTCCATGGACCAGAGGGGTGATCTGCTATGGCCACTCCTATTCTTTGTGTAAAGATGTGGTTCAGCCAGTCAGAGAGTCCAAGGTCTTCTTTGCGATGAGAAATGAAGTACAAGTAGTATTTGTCTCCGAATTTTTTAATGTGTGGGTTATGAGCCGATTCTTCGTTCCAGTTTCCTTTGCCAAACCCCTTGAGCAGTGTTTTTTGAAAGGTATATGGACCGGCAGGGTCATCAGCCGTGGCATAGGCTATTTCTGAGGTTTTAAGCCATCCCTGAAAGCCTTTTTCTTTTGGCCAACGTGCATAGAGTAAGTGACAAACTCCATCTTCGGTGCGCTCCATTGACCCTCCCCAGACATAGTAAGCAGTATCTGCCAAAACAGAATGTGTGGGCACTGGTTGGATTTGTTTGCCAAGATCAAGTGGCAAGGCTGCTTCAGGTTTTTTATGGCCAGTTATACAAGCCCCGGAAAGTATCAGTACTGTCAGGCATAATATTTTCAGCCATGCCCGCTTTTGCTTCACTGTGCTCATTTTTCTGGTTCGATATAATCGGGATTAAGATCTGTGGGTACCGGGGCACTAAGTTCTTTTCTCCATTTTACCAGGGCTCTGTGCATTCTCTTCGCCCTTCGGGCTTCACTATCAGCGAGGTTGATGGATTCGCCAATATCGCTTTTCAGATTGTAGAGTTCCAGGCCCCCTGTTTCAAAATTCTCAATCAGTTTCCAGTCGCCCATGCGCATGGCCGAAGCGGGTACCTGCCTCCATTTTTGCTTCATGCCGCCATAGGGTTCCAGGTAAGCTGGAAAGTGCCAGAACAGCGTCTTCCTTTTAAGTTTCTTTCCAGACTCGAGTAGAGGCAATAAGCTTTCTCCGTCAAGGGTAAGGTTTGTCTTACTAATCCCGGCCAAATCAAGGAAGGTAGGAAAGAAGTCCGTACCGATTATCGGCTCATCAATCCTCTGGCCGGGTTGCGTATGCCCTTTCCAGTAGATGACCAGTGGCTCACGGATTCCTCCTTCATAGAGCATACCTTTGGACCCCCTGAGAGGCAAGGCATCTGAGGCCCGGAAATAGGGACCATTGTCAGAGAAGAATATGACGATGGTGTTTTCCTCAAGTCCAAGTGTTTCCAACTTATCCATTACCCTGCCGACCCCCTGATCAAGGCTCTCCACCATGGCGGCATACACAGGGTTGTACTTACCTTCAGGGGGAGGTTTGTTCTTATATTTTTCAATCAGTTCTTTTTTACCCTGAATCGGGGTATGCACGGCAAAATGGGTGAGGTAGAGAAAGAAGGGTTTTTCTTTATTGTCTTCTATAAATGTCAGTGCCTCATCTGTCAGTCGATCAGTAAGGTATTCGCCTTCGGGCCCATCCTCTATATGATCATTTTTATAGGGGCTGAAATAGCTCCTTGGACTTCCTCGTTGGTCACCTCCAATGTTTAGATCAAAACCTCGTGCCTCTGGATTTGTTTTCGGGCTTCCACCCAGGTGCCATTTGCCAATACTGGCTGTAGCGTAGCCTTCCTT
Organism: Roseivirga sp.; assembly: GCA_021404565.1. Taxonomy (GTDB): domain Bacteria; phylum Bacteroidota; class Bacteroidia; order Cytophagales; family Cyclobacteriaceae; genus Roseivirga. The sequence continues at coordinate 140,178 of JAAWWF010000007.1, forward strand.
TTTGAGAAGTTGAGGAAAAGTAAGAAACCGAGGGGCCAGTACGTGCTTGTTTACCGGAGGGATCAGCTTTCTATTCTCACTCTTGCCTCTTTCTGCCGAAGCCACCGTGAAGACTCCATGGCGGGGTGTGTATTGGCCCGTCATTAAACTGGCTCTTGTAGGTGCACAGTTGGGAGCATTGGCATAGGCATTGGTGAACATGGTGCCCATTTCTGCGAGTCTGTCCAGGTTTGGAGTTTCGTGGTATGTGTTGCCCATAAAACCGGGATCTTTCCAGCCCATATCATCAGCCAGAATGAACACGATGTTGGGTTTGGTTCCTTCCCATTCCTGTGCATGACACGATGCATTCACCAGCCAGAAGCTGAGACAGAAAAGGGTTATAGTAATCGACTTATTCATTTTTCGTTGTTCAATGCTCAGGGTCTTACTACATAATGACTTTGAGCGACTTTAAAGCTCAGGGTCCTGCAGGGCAGAGACCGCTGAGCGGGGTTAGTATTAAAACCGTGACGGGGCGCACTTACTGCACCGTAATTTCATCTACAAAAAGCCAGGCCTTACCCCCCGCAGCATAATGCCATTGAGGACATTTGCCTGTGTTTTTGATAAATACTTTAATGAAACGAGTTTTTAATCCTTCTCTTTCCACAGTGACCCTTTCCAGTTGTCTTCTCACTTTTTGATCCGCCCCCAGCTTTATCCTGATGGGCCTGGAATATTTCTTTCCGTCTGCTGACCACGAAACTTCTACATATTCAGGGAAGAAAATCCAGGCTCCGGCATCTTGCAATACCCCAATCGTGACCTTGTCGATTTCCTGCTCCTTTCCCAGGTCAATAGTGGCTGAAAAATCCTCTTCTTCGAAGCCCAGCCAATATCCATCATCAAAATACTTACTGCCGACTTTTTCGTCCACCAGACTTTGCTTTCCTTTTGCCCGATATCGCTTATCTGGTCCGTTTTTCAGCGTAATGACTGAGTGAGCGGCCAGGGACGGTAGTTTCTCCTCCCCTAAACTGAGTTTTTGAAGCGCCTTGGCGAATTTCTCTCCCAGGTCTATATACCCCTGGCTATTGTAGTGTGCGGCATCTGAATACTGATAGTGTTTGGTATCCCTCACGATAGCAGCATTCGGGTCGGTCATCACAAACTTTTCCTGGCCGTACTGGACGAGTTCTCCGTATTTCCAGACCTTTCCGGTTCTATTGTCTCCTGAATCTGAAATCTTCCCAATCACAATTGGAATAGTATCTGACCGAAAGCTTGCTCTGATGAGCCCCATGAGTTTCCTGAGATTTTCGTAGTATCTCATCCCAGCGGCTTCATTCTGACCATCACTTTCTCCCTGCATCCAGACAATGCCACTGGGGATCAGGTAATCCACTCTTCCATCAGCATTAATATCTGTAGTATTCATGGCCTTGTTCACGGTAGTCAGGAAGTGGTCATACTGATTGATTCCTATTTTCCCCTCGTAGTCGGCATCCCAGGTACCGACACTCTGCGTAGCCATATCAATGGAAGTTCCTCCCAGGGAGTACTTTATCAAGGCAATTTTATCATCGGGATACAGCTCACGAAGTTTCCTCGCAAAGGACAATTCGACTCCAAAACTGGAGGACAGTTTATTCTCCAAACCATCAGAGGAGAAGCCACGGCCATGCCCAGGGCTCAGCTGAGTCCACAACCCCAGACCTCCATCTGTTTTATCGTCCACTGCAGGATTGCCATGAAAGATCCAGACATCTTCGAAGGTCTTGTTCAGAGACTCGGGGAGTTCGGTGTTGGTGCCAAAGCCGTCCATGTTTGACTGACCACCTAAATAGAATACGCGCACTGAATCTACTTGCTGGCCAAGCGCCACAAGCGGAAGCATCAAGAAAAAGCTTAAGGCTAGTGTTCTATACATTTTTAATTTATTTTTTGCTCAGAGTCTTACTGCGTTATGACTCTGAGTGGAGTTTATCAGGGTCCTCTGCGAGAGACCGCTGAGCGGGGTGCTATACCCGTCTGACCTGCGGTCTGACGGGGCATGTTCACTGAACCGTAATTTCATCTACAAATAGCCAGGCCTTTTGCCCTGCTCCCATATGCCATTCAGGGCACTTCCCGGTATTTTTGACTAATACTTTGATGTACCTCCCATGTACATTTTCTTTTTCCACAGTGATGCGTCTGATCAATTTCCTGCTCTTGTCTTTCAAGGCTCCCACCTCCATTCTTATGGGCGTTGAGTAATTCTTTCCATCAGCAGACCATGATACTTCGACAAATTCAGGGAAAAAGATCCAGGAAGGAGCGTCCTGCAAGGTGCCTACCACTACCCGTTCTATTTGCTGTACTTTGCCCAGGTCGATTGTTGCACTGAGATCATTTCCCTCATAGCCCAGCCAGAAACCATCGTTGAATTGACGGCCGCCCAGTTTCTCATCATGGAGGCTTAGTGCTCCACGGCCGCTGTATTTATTATGAGGTTGATCGGTCAGAGTCACCTCGGCATTTTTAGCAATGGAAGTGAGTGTTTCTCTTTTCTTAGGTGCATCTTCCGCACTGGCATATTCCCAATCCAGGTATTCATCCAGTAGCTCTTTTACCTTCTCAGGGTATTGGCTGGCGATATTGACCATCTCACTTGGGTCATTCTTCAGATTGCTTAGAAAGAGTACATCCTTCTCAGGGTCGAGTACTGCTTTTTTAGTCGGGTCTTGTGGAAAGCCAATAAGTTTCCAATCGCCTTTTCTGATCGCCCAGCTTACGCCTTGTTTCCATCGAAAGACCTGATGTGTGGTTTCTTCTGCAGCATTTTCAATCAGTGGTTTGAGGCTTTTTCCCTCCAGGTTCTCTGCATTTCCTCCTATATAGTCCATGATGGTAGGGAACCAATCAATGTTAAGGGCCAGCTGATCTCTTTCCTGGTTTTCAGGAATTTGATTTGGATAACTAATGATGGCCGGTACCCTGATTCCTCCTTCAAACAGAGACATTTTTGAACCCCGGTAAGGCCCTGCACTTCCACCACCACCAAAGGCGCGGCTTTCTACAGAATGCCCATGGTCTGACTGAAAAATAACGATGGTATTTTCTCTCAATTTCAGAGAGTCCAGGGTATGCATCAGGTGCCCTACTCTCTCGTCTATGGTTGAAACGAAGGCCGCATAATCTTTTCTGGGGTGAGGCAAGTTCTTATAATGCTCTCGCCACTTTGCTGTTGGCTGAAGAGGGTAATGAGGCAGGTTAATGGCATAGTACATAAAGAAAGGACTCTCTTTATTCCTACCGATGAACTCGTCAGCTTTCTGCTTCATCAGGTCGGGAAAGTATGCGCCATCCTCCCAGATCTCCTTTCCATTTTCATAGAGGTCATGCCGGTTGGGCCCATTCCAGTAGAAGAAGTGAGAATAGTTATCGATGCAGCCTCCCATGTGTCCGTAGGAATAATCAAAGCCTTGTCCATTGGGCATGGTTTCAGGAGTAAAACCGAGATGCCATTTACCAATATGGCCGGTGGTATAACCCTCTTCTTTCATGGCTTCGGCTATGGTAACTTTCTCAGTGGGCATACCCCGCGTACCTTTCATGGAGGAGGCATTCCCCGGCAGGCCAGCAGCATGGGGATTCATACCGGTGAGCATTGAGGCTCTGGATGGTGAACAAAGCGGGGCGGCCGCATAGAATTGGGTGAATTTTACGCCTTGCTCTGCAAGTTTATCAATATTGGGTGTATGCAGATCTTTGGCACCAAAAGAGTTCAGGTCAACTGTTCCCTGATCGTCTGTGAGGATGACAATCACATTTGGTTTTTGCTGAGCGAAGGCATTCAGCGTAAGCCAGGTCAGCAAGAGGGTCGATATGACAGCGCTTCTTTTCACTTTGATACTTCTCTAAGCATTTCTACCGGATTCTGACTTTGAATGCTGTCACCATAGAGTTTCTGTTGCTCCCTGAGTTCTTCCAGCAATTCCGTTTTTACATCCTGGTATGCAGCATCGTCAAAGACATTCTTCATCTCTTTAGGGTCATTTCTCAGGTCATATAGTTCCCACTCATTTACATCATGGTAAAAATGCATCAGCTTAAAGTCTTTGGTTCTGACTCCATAATGTCTTTTCACGGCATGCTCTGCCGGATACTCATAATAATGATAGTAGGTAGCCTCGCGCCAGTTTTCAGGCTCCTTGCCCTGGTTGTTCATTACTGTTTTTAATGATCTGCCCTGAAGATCATCGGGTACCTCTACTCCAGCATATTCGAGCAAGGTAGGTGCCACATCAATATTCATGGTCAATGCCTCACTTACCGTTCCTTTATCAATGGTCTTTGGATAGCTGACAATAAAAGGAGTTCGATAAGACTCTTCATACATAAAGCGCTTGTCGAACCAGCCATGTTCGCCCAGATAGAACCCCTGGTCTGAGGTATAAACAATGATTGTATTCTCTCGCAGGCCGTTTGCCTCCAGGTAATCGAGTACCCGGCCGATATTGTCATCTACCGAGGCGACACACCGGAGGTAGTCTTTGATATATCGCTGATACCGCCATTTGCCTAGTGCTTCTCCGGTCAGATTGGCCTTTCTGAAGGCTTCATTTTCATCTGCATAGGCTTCATCAAAAGCCTTGCGCTGCTCGGGGTTTAACCTGCCAACAATTCTCTCAAAAGCCTTATCCACATTCTTTTCAGCTGTTTTGTACATGAGCTTCAGGTCGTAGATCTCGTACATGTCTTCCACAATCGACATCTCCTGGGTTTCGGCTGCCGTGCCTCTGTTTTCGAAACTGTCGAAGAAGTTATCGGGCATGGGAATGTCCACATCATCATACATATTCAGGTGCTTTGTATCGGGCATCCAATTACGATGTGGGGCCTTGTGATGAAGCATCAGGTAGAATGGTTTTTCCTTGTCTCGTTTGTCTACCCAGTCCAGCGCATAATCGGTGGTCAAAGTGGTGACATAGCCTTCTCTCTGGCTACGCTCACCCATTTCTATAAAATCAGGGTTGTAGTAATGGCCCTGACCGGGAAGGATATTCCAATAATCAAATCCTGTAGGGTCAGATCTTAAATGCCACTTACCCACCATGGCGGTTTGGTAGCCGGAGGCCTGGAGTAGTTTTGGAAATGTTTGTTGACTTCCATCAAAGGTCTGAGCATTGTTTATCACCCCATTGAGGTGGCTGAACTTGCCTGTGAGAATTACGGCCCGGCTGGGTGCACAGATAGAGTTGGTAACAAAGGCATTGTCGAATCGAATACCTGAGTTGGCAATCCTGTCCATATTCGGTGTCTGATTGATCACACTGCCATAGGCACTCATGGCCTGAGTGGTATGATCATCGGTCATGATGAAAATTATATTAGGCCTTTCTACTTTTTCATCCGGCTGATTGCAGCTTGTGGTATACAAACTTATGAGGCACAAAAGCCATAGATAACGACCCGTAATTTTATTCCTGAGCATAAGCGATTCCCTTTAGCTTCCAGTATTCTTTTAATTTAACCAATACAGACTCAAAATGAGTAAAAGATTTTTGTGCTGGTTCAGTCCAGCCAACTTCAGCATAAGCCGCCAGGCGTGGAAAAACCTGATAATCCATGCGTTCTACCGTGGGAATCCATTCACCCCACATTTGTGCTCCTGTACCCAATACCTGCTTGTGATATCTGGCCTCGAGGCCTTCAGGAATAGGGTCAAAGTCATAAGCAGCCTGAAGGGGGATGCTTTTGTAGCCATAATCAAGGTAGGTTTTCGAGTGAAGTGAATTCACAATATCATATCCTTTTTCCAGGGCTGTTTTAGCCAGAGCCAAATCTCCTTTCCAGAAGTGAATTACTGAACTCAGGGCCAGTTGCTCTTTAACTTCTGTATCTTCTGAACTTTGATATTCATGCACATTGTGGCCGAGTATCTCATTCCAGCCCATCATGCGTTTGCCTTTGCTATCGAGGTATTTTGAGATTTTATTGGTGAAATATATCTGCAAATCTGCCGGACTTGCCAGGCTATTCTCTTTCATGAATTGCTGAACCTGTACAGAGTTTTTCCACTGATCATATTTAACCTCATCTCCTCCGATATGAATGATTTTCGATGGGAAAAGCTTCATTGTTTCATCCAGCACATCCTGTAAAAACCCATACACCCGGGGGTCAGTTACGTTATACGAATCGGGCATTTTACCGAAAATCACGGGTACCTCAATTTGCTTACCGGATGTACCTAACCAAGGGTAAGAGGCAATGGCTGCACTGGCATGCCCAGGCATTTCAATTTCCGGGACAATCGTAATATGTCTTTCAGCAGCATATGCCACTATTTCTTTGATTTGCTCCTGAGTATAAAAGCCTCCATGTGGTTGATTTGATCTTTTCTCACTGTTCCAGCCACCTATTTGTGTATTGTTTCTATGAGAACCAACAGCAGTAAGTTTCGGATATTTTTTAATCTCAATTCTCCAGCCCTGATCATCGGTAAGGTGCCAATGAAAAACATTCATTTTTAATAAGGCCATTTGATCAAGGAGTTTCCTGACTTGCCTGATGCCTTTAAAATGACGAGACTCATCCAGCATAAAAGCACGCCACTCAAAACGGGGGCTGTCTTTAATGGTCACGGCATCCAGTGTAATCTTATCGTTTGTTTTCCGGGCAAATAGAAGCATTTGCCTCAGTGATTGTACTCCATAAAAAAGCCCTGTCTCAGTACCTCCAACAATCTGTATGCCCTTGTTACTAATGCTAAGTGAATACCCTTCTTTCTGGTTGAGTTCAGGGTTTATTGTCAACAGAATTTCTGCCTTTCTTTCCTTAGCAAATTCATTATTCAGATTAAAATCCTCATTCAGTGCGATTTGAAGAAATAATGCGGTTTTTTTTGCTCCCTTGCCATAGGCCAGGCGGGTGTCACTGGTGATGGTAAACTGTCCCGTGCCCTGCATTATCTCGGCAGGATTTGGAATAATGGTTACCTGTCTCTGAGCCAATGAGGGGTTGACTGTCAGCAGGCATAAACCACAAATGATTAGAGTAATGTATTTGCGCATCAGGATATGTGATAAAAAAATGACCCTTTAAAGTTTTAAGAGGGGAGTTGTTAGCAACTCCCCCTCGGTCAAAAAATATTATGAAAGCTTAAAAGAACCGGGTTTTACCGGGAGTTGCTACTGGATACTCACCATCTGCATTCGGTAAAATAGGTGCTTCGCTATTAAAGGAAGTCAGATTATCGGGCACCAGTTTCAAATCGGAAGCCATGGCTTCATCCCAGGTAATCTGCTGACCTGAGTAAGTAGCCATTCTACCCAAAATCGCAGTCATGGTGCTATGAGCCCCATAATCAGTATTGTCCAAACGATGCTCTCCGGCTTTGATGGCCGCAAAGAGTTCGTTGTGCTCCTGCTGATAAGGGTTGATATCGTTTTCTCCTTTATAGTCTAAGATTGACTGGCCATTATAGCCTTTGATGAGACTTCTGTTTCCACTGTTAACCGTGATCTGGCCTTTGGTGGTCTGGAATACTTCCTCAACCCGGTTCATACAACCCCGCTGATGTCTGCACTGGCTGGAAATGACCTGACCCTCGGGATATACAAACTCTACGAAGTGATGATCAAAAATATGACCGTGGTCTTTGCCCTTTCTGGTCTGACGGCCCCCCATACCCTGGGCTGAAACAGGACTGGCACCAATGTACCAGTTGGCCACATCTATATTGTGGATATGTTGCTCCAAAATATGGTCTCCGCAAATCCAGGTGAAGTAATACCAGTTGAGCATCTGGTATTCGAGCTCCGTCTGAGCAGGCTTCCTGGGTCGGGTCCAAACCCCGGCACTGTTCCAATACACCTGACCTGAAACGATATCTCCGAGACTACCTTCATTGAGCATATTTTCAACGGTACGGTAGTTCTTCTGGTAGTGTCTTTGCAGACCTACTACTACATTTAGTTTCTTCTTTCTGGCTTGCTTTCCTGCCTCCAATACACGCTTGATTCCTACCACATCGGTAGCCACCGGCTTCTCCATAAAAACATGCTTGCCTTGCTGCACCGCATACTCGAAATGCAGCGGCCTGAAACCGGGAGGTGTGGTGAGAATTACCACATCAGCCATGTCTATGGCTTTTTTGTACCCATCAAAATCTGTGAATTTTGAGGCATCGGTAACTTGTACTTTCCCCCGGCCTTCATACTTTTTAGACAGGTTTTTAAAGCTGTTTTCCAGACGGTCCGCAAAAACATCAGCCATGGCTACCAGCCTGACATCTGCATCTGCCTCAATAGCTTGCGCTGCGGCTCCCGTGCCACGTCCTCCACAGCCCACCAGGGCTACCTTGATTTCTCCGGCTGCTCCGGCATAGGCGCTCATTGATATGGGCAGTGCACCTAAGAGCATTCCGGTACCTGCTACTTTGGCCGAGGCCTCCAGAAATTCTCGTCTGGTTTTCAGATTGGATTTATCAGATGTCTTCATAGTTTTTGTTTTTAGTATTCTCTAATTGGTTTACCCCAGTATTTCTCCCAGTCGCTTTTAGGCGGCACCTTGGCTGGCCTCACGACTCTGAAGCCCACATGCAAGGCATCAGTGAGCCACCAAAGGCTTTTAGGAATCTGAGGATCTCTTTTCTTCCAGCTTTTATCTGAGTACTGCCGTGAGGCTGATCTCAGGTTTTCTTTGGTATCCTGAAATGATCCACCTCTGACCACCCTGGGATAAAGCTCTTCTGTCATAGAAAATGGATTCTCGCTGGCATCGGGGTTTTTATAAAAGTCTGCATCATAGCCATCTAATACCCATTCGGCCACACTACCCTGCATATCATACAAACCCCAGGCATTGGGCTTTTTCGTTCCTCCTTTCTGAGGTTTTTTGTCACTATTAGCTGCATACCAGGCAAATTCACCCAACTGATCTTCTGCAAAGGGATAAGGCTCCTCACTCCCCGCCCTGCTGGCGTATTCCCATTCGGCCTCGGTAGGCAGGCGGTAAAAGTGGCCCGTCTTCGCGCTGAGCCATTTACAAAAAGTAGATGCTGCATATTGCGTCACATTCACCAGCGGATAACCGGGCTTATTGAAGTTGACATAAGGCATGGTTGCGCCTGATACTCCATCGACAGCAAGTTCTATATCGCGGTTTTGTGTGGTGATATCACCATCTGTTTCACGGTATAGAAACAGTTCGAATTGATCCCAGGTAATTTCCAGCGTACTCATCCAAAAGTCATCAACCGCCACTTGGTGTTGTGGTCCTTCATCGGGCCTTCTACCGGCTTCTGTTGCCGGGCTGCCCATTTTGAACTTACCTCCCGTTACAGGTACAAAGTCTAAAGAAAGCTCTGAACCGGGAATCTCCTGCTGATAGGCTTCGAAACTCTGTTGCTGTATGTTGACCGGAAAAGTTCTATGCTCACGATCAAGTGTCAGGGCCAATAATGAAAAGGCGATCAGCAGATCTTTCATAAGAAGTTTACTCCACTCTTTCATGCGTTACTCTCCTTATTATCAGCCAAATGGTTCGGCAGGTTCGTAATACTTTCGCAGCAAATTTGCTCCATAACTTGTTGTAATTGTGTTTTCAGTAGTGATATGGTATGATCTCCTCCCTCTTTGCCCAGCGCTCCAACGCCATACATAAAGCTTCGTCCCATAAAGGTAAAGTCTGCACCTGAGGCGATGGATCGGGCAATATCCGGTCCGGAGCGCATGCCCCCATCCATCATTATTTTGATTTGATTACCGTATTTTGCGGCAATTCTCTCTGTTGGTCTGATCGTAGACTCTCCTGCATCAAGCTGTCGGCCACCATGGTTGGAGACTATGATGCCATCCAGACCAAGACGAATCGACTTCTCGGTATCTTCCTCGCTGGCTACTCCTTTAAGGATGATTTTACCTTTCCAGCGATCACGAATTCTGGCAATCTTATCTTCATCCAGCCGACCGGAAAACATCTGGTCCATAAAGCCACCAAGGCCTTTGAGGTCGAGTCTTCCGGGCATATAAGGTTTCAGCGTTTCAAAGTTAGGCTGGCCATGCTTCAGGGTTTGGAGTGCCCAATGTGGCCTGGTCAGTATCTGACATATGTTTCTCAGTGTCATTCGAGGAGGCATTGAGAGTCCGTTTCGGATATCCCTTGGCCTGAAACCAAAGGTGGGTACATCACAGAGTAAAACCAGAACCGGGCAGCCTGCCTGTTCGGCTCGATTCAGGATGTCATCGCGGAACTCATCTTTAGTTGGGTGATATAGCTGAAACCAGGCTTTACCTTCGGTAATTTCTGAGATACGTTCAATGCTGCTTGTAGTCACTGTGCTGAGGACAAAAGGGACATTGTGTTTGAGGGCTGCCTTTGCCAGAATCTCAGTGGCATTGGGCCACATAAGCCCCTGAAGCCCTACAGGCGCAATGCCAAAAGGAGCATCATATTCATGCCCGAAAAGTTCAGTTTTTAAGCTACTCTTTTGATAAGGAGCCAGGTATTGGGGTATCAGGTTCACGTCTCTTATATCGGCTGTATTTCTATGCAGATTAACATCTTCATTACAGCCACCATCGAGGTAATCGAAAGCGAAACCGGGCATCTTGCGTTTAGCCTTGTTTCGCAAATCATCCACGGAAGGATATCGTCTGTTGTAGGCCCAGGTCATTTGGTTTGCTGGCTTTTAAGGTCAAAAATCTTATCCATCAACATCCACTTTTCTCCGGGCTGAGCCAGCGGCAGTGCCTGTTGATATTTCCACATCAATGCCTCCCACTGCTGTACTTTAGGATTATCCTTATCTCTCGCTGCCTTTTCATCGAAGGAGAAAGAGTCATCTGCTTCAACCAGCATGCACAGGCGATTACCAAGCAAATAAATCTCCATGTTGTCAATACCGGAGGCCTCAATGCTGTCAATCACTTCAGGCCAGACTTTTTCATGATAGGTTTTGTACTCCTCAATGAGTTGAGGGTCGTTTTTCAGATCGAGTGTCAGGCAATATCTTTTCATAATCAGACCCTTCTATCCCTCGCTTATCTGATGCTTTCTAAAAACCTCTCGCCCATACCAGGCTATGTACACAAAGCAAACCAGAGGAAGTATAAAGGAGAAATTGACTTCTGATACTCCTGTGATTTGTGTGTCACTCACACCACTACCTCCCACATCAATGATCATTCCCTGCCACTTGGGCATAAGGGCTCCTCCTACAATGGCCATGACCAAACCGGCTGCACCAATTTTGGACTCTTCTTCATTGAGTCCGTTCAGCGCAATACCATAGATAGTAGGGAACATAACAGACATGAAAAATGAAACACCTACCAGCGCATACAAACCAAAAGTGCCGTCAACATAAATGGCCAAAAGTGTACAAATACCCGCCAATATAGCGAAGTACATCAGGAGCTTGCCTGAGTTGATAAATCGTAGTAAATAAGTACCAATAGCTCTACCCAACAGGAATGCTATAAAGGCTGCAAACTGGTAGTTGGCGGCCACTGTGCTTGATATACCTATGGCTTCTGCGTACTGATAAATATAGGTCCAGCACATGATCTGAGCTCCGACATAGAATACCTGAGCCAATACCCCCAGTACATATTTTTTGTTCGTGCGCAGGGAATCGAAGGAGGACTTCACGCTGGGTATTTTTCCCTCTCCCCTGGTTTGTGGCATTTTGCTCACCGCAATGAGAATAAAGATACCAATGAGCACTAACCCCAGAATAACATAGGGATCTCTGATGACCATTAAATCTGAGGTTTTGATCAATGTCTTTTTGGCAAGATCAAGGGAAGCAAAATCTGCAATATCATCGGATTGGAGCTTTCGCAGTACAAACTGCTGAGCAACTAACAAGCCTCCCAGCAGCCCTACAGGGTTGAATGCCTGTGCCAGATTGAGTCGTTGAGTAGCGGTTTCCCTGGCTCCCATGGCCAATATGTAAGGATTGGCTGTGGTTTCTAAAAAGGCCAGACCGAAAGTAAGGATGTACAGACCGAGGCAGAAAAACCAGAACTGCTCGGTAATGGCAGCCGGATAGAACAAAAGCGCCCCAACTGCATAGAGGGCCAACCCTATCAAAACGCCTACCTTATAAGAGTACTTTCTTACAAAGAGGGCTGCGGGTAAAGCCATACAAAAATAGCCTCCATAAAAAGCCATCTGCACCCAGGCAGCTTGCGAATTGGTGAGTTCCAGCACTTTTTTGAAAGCCTGTACCATGGGGTCGGTAACCGCATTGGCAAAGCCCCAAAGTGCAAAAAGGGAGGTGATCAGGATAAAAGGAACGAGGGTTTTCCGATCGACAAGTTTGGCTTTTTGTTGGGGGATTGTGGTCATTGACAGGGATTAAATAATGCGGTCTAAATGGGCATAACCACCATCAACATAAATATGCTGTCCGGTGGTATGGGCTGCCATATCTGAGAGGAGAAATAAAGCTGTATTGGCTATTTCATCAGAGGTGGTCATGCGATTCTCCAGTGGTATTCTATCCGTAATAGTTTTCTCTTTGGAGGCAGGGTCGTCAAAGGTCTCCAGCCACTTCTTATACAGGGGTGTCATAACCTCAGCTGGTACTATAGCGTTTACCCTGATCTGATATTTTAAAAGTTCTACTGCCCACTCTCGGGTCAGGGCCAGCACACCACCCTTGGCAGCAGCATAGCCAGAGGTATTACCCTGGCCGGTAAGGGCGGTTTTAGAGGCGATATTCAGAACCGTTCCATTTGACTCTTTGAGCAAGGGCAAACAAAAATGTGTCAGGTCATAAATATGGTTAAGGTTCTTCTGAAGTGATTCTCTGAAAGCTTCAGGACTCCCTGATTCTAAACCCACACCGTCATTGACTCCAGCATTGTTTATCAGGCCATCAAGTTTTCCAAAGGCTGTCTGAGTTTGCTCTACTACCTCCCTGCACTGTTCCGTATTACATAAGTCAGCTTCAATGAAGAGAACTTTATGACCCTTTCCACTAAGATTTTTGCCCAGTCTGGTTCCTGCTTCTGCATTTTTATCTACAATCACCGGAATGGCGCCTTCGGCTATAAGCCCCTCTGTAATGGCCAGACCAATACCACTTACGCCCCCGGTAACCATGAAGATTTTATCTGCCAGTCTTAAGTTCATATTTCGATTGATCGGTCCACTGAAATTAGCATTTATTCTTCAACCAGCTGATGATTAAGCGTATAGCTGGTCCCCGCTTTCATTTTAATCGTTTTGACTATTTCTCCGTACCTCAATTTGTAGTCACCAGATTCAGTGGGAGTTATCACCACATTTACCAGTACTCCGTTTTTCCAATCAAGGTCAACGGTGAGGTTGCCCCTTGCTTTTAGTCCTTTGATTTTTCCTGCTGACCAACCGGGTGGTAAGGCTGGTAGTAAATGAATTTCTCCGGTATGAGATTGTAGCAGTGCCTCAGCCACACCGGCTGTAAAACCAAAATTTCCGTCAATCTGGAAAGGGGGATGCATATCAAATAGGTTGGGTACAATAGACTTCTGCAAATGAAGATTGATATGCTTTTCTACCTCTGCTCCTTCCTGTAATCTGGCAGAAAGATTGATCAGCCAGGCCCGGCTCCAGCCCGTACCGGCACCGCCATGGGCTAGTCTATAGTCCGTTGATTTTTTTACCGCTGCAAACCAATCCGGTGTGCCTTCTTTGGTGATAGTATTGCCCGGGTAAATGGCATAGAGATGTGACATATGGCGATGACCTTTTTCAGCCTCTTCATAGGGTCGGTCCCATTCCAAAATGCGTCCGTCTGGCCCTATGACTACTCCGGGTCTTAGGTTTGTTAGCTTCTCTTTTACTTCTGCGGTAAATTCATCTTCAATCCCCAGGACAGCAGCAGCCTTCAACGCATTGGTAAACACCTCCTCGATAATCTGCTGATCAATGGCAGTGCCCAATACCGTGGCCGCGGATTTGCCATCAGCTGCGATATAAGAGTTCTCAGGGGAGGTGGCTGGAGCAGATATCCATTTGCCATCTCTCGGGTCTTTCATAAGCCAATCGAGATAAAAGAGAGCCGATTGCTTCATGGCCGGATAGGCTCTGTCCCTCAAAAAGGCCTCGTCTTTTGTGAATTCGTAGTGATCCCAGAAATGCTGCATCAGCCAGCCACCGCCACCAACCCAGGCCCCCCAGTAAGGTTGCTCTGCGCGCATCCAGGCGGGTGCCCAAAAGTCCGTAGCCTGATGGGCCACAAAACCCCGCATGTTGTACTGTTCTTTTGCTGTAACCTTACCTCGCTCAATCAATCGCTCTGTAAAGTCGAAAAGCGGGCCATGCAGTTCGCTGAGGTTGGTCACTTCAGCAGGCCAGTAGTTCATCTGCAGGTTGATGTTCAGGTGGTAGTCGGCATTCCAGGGGGCTTTCAGGTATTCATTCCAGATGCCTTGCAGGTTGGCAGCATTAGAGCCTGGTCTGGAGCTGGCAATCAACAAATAACGCCCGAATTGGAATAGCTTGGCTACAAGGTCTGAATCAGCGGCTCCGGCCTTAACTCTATCCAGTCGGGTATTGACCGGCAGGCTATCGAGTTCATGATTACCCAGATCAAAGTACACACGCTTAAAGAGTTGCTGATAATCCAGCACATGGTTTTTCAGGATTTCTTCAAAGCTACTTTCGGTCAGTTTTTCCTGGTCAGCCGCTGCTACCCGGACAAAATCCTCTCCGTGATACCAGGAACTGGCAGAAGTGATATAGAGCACCGCTCGGCTCACCTTGTTCAATTGAAGCTGACCATTGATGGCTTCCACTGAGCCTCCTTCGCTTTCTACCCTCAATCGGCTTTGAAATTTCACGCCATAGTCAATACTCACAGGTTTCGAGAAATGCTTTCCATTTCTTTGGGTCACTTCGCCTGTCATCCACAATTCATTACCATTATGAGAAGTCACGTCAACCGTTGGTTCTCCTTCATCATCCGGCCGGCTTAATTCCAGTGACAAGTTAAGCCCTTCAGGACTGGTAGTTTTTAGCTCAATTACGATGGTATTGTCGGGGTGAGAGGTAAAGACCCGCTCCGTAAAATCACCTTTATCAGTTTTGTAGCTGATGGTCACGAGAGCAGAATCCAAATCGAGCTGACGGTGATAGTCCGTTATCTCCCTGTCTTCAAAATTGATAAACAGGTCACCCATCGTCTGATGCGATTTAACAATGCTTTTATGAGAGAAACTCCCTACCCAGGCCTTATCTGCTTCGTGTACCTTACCGGCTATCAAAAGGTCCCGGACTTTCTGTAAGTCTCGCGGGGTTCCCTGGGCATCACCCCAATCTGGCCCGCCCGGCCACATAGAGTCTTCATTGAGCTGGATTCTTTCTCTGTCAGGATCACCAAAGACCATCGCCCCCATACGTCCATTGCCTACAGGAAGTGCTTCTTTAGACCAGTTGCTGGCCGGGGCATCGTACCAAAGCAAATTTCCGTACTCAGGTACATCAGGAGATGTCTGACATGCCGAAAATGCCAAAGTGAAAATCAGAAAGCTTACGAACTGCTTCATTTATTGAATACTTACAGGTTCAGCTTTCCCCATAATTCTTACTTCCAATTTGGCTTTTGGCTCTTTACCTGCATTGCTGAAAGTACAGTCAAGATTAATAGTCTGATCACCGTTCTTGATGGCCAGGTCAATGTTCAAATCAACCTCACGGATTTTCTGCCAGTTTTCGTTGAGAAGGGTAGCGGTTTTACCACCTTCATACTTGAGGCTTTGTCCATTTTTCAATCGCAGGGGCAGAACGACTTTCTTATAATTGTTCAGTTCCAGACTGATATTCGATAAGTCGGCTTCGACAGCTGAGAGAATAAACTGGACTCTATTATCTCCCGTTTCATTTTCGAATTCAAAGCTGGAATAGAGCGGTTCACCGGGCTGTCTTACTTTCTTTTCATGGCTGAATTTGTGTGAGAAAACCTGATATAGATTCCATTGATTTTCGGCCAGGGTTTCCAGGTGAAATTCATTGTTTATGTCTTCCATTCTCAGCCTTTGCTCTTCAGAGAAAACATCTGCCATCCGGGCCTTTTCCCATTCTCCAATAGCGCTCAGTATTTCTTCCGTATAGCCGTTTTTCTCCAGGGCATCGAAATTGGTAACGAAGGCATAACCCGCATTGAAGGCTGCAGAACGAGCAAGCATCCATTCAATATCTTCGATACTGGTGGTAGGGCGCATACTGAACCAGCCCAGCATGCCCGGCATATAATTACGCTGGAAGTATTTCTGGTTTTTCAGTCGGTATTCTGTCTGGCTTTCTCTGAAACCGGCATACCAGGGTTCGCCCCAATTCATCCGGGTGTAGATATGCCAGAAGTAGTGGGTAGTGCGACTGGCATCGGCTATATAGTGGGATTTGATATCATCTGACAGCCCGTCATACCAGGCCTTGGTGAATAGAATCTCTCCGTAGTTTCCCATGCCCGTAGATCGGTTGCCTTCTACCCCGTCAAAAGAGATTTGGCGCAGTCCGGTTTCATTGTAGAGATCGGCTAAATTTTTAGCCATTTCATCACCGAGCTGTGCATTGGTCAGGAAGACTTTATAGGCATGGTCAGCCAATAAACTGATCTCGCTTCCGCTCGGGTGATTTGTGATTTTCGTACCATACGCACCGCGTTGACAATCAAGCAGCTTCCAGGGGGCAGCCTCAGATACACCTCCATAGCGAATCAGCTCCTTGCCTATCTGTACAGTTTTCAAACTGTTGTTCTTCATTTGCCTGAAGAAGTCAGAGGATTCAATGGGAATCTCCTTCTGGCTGGTATTGACATCCGAACTCAACTGGCTTGAACCCACCTTTGCCAGGCGGTCATCAGGTACGGGAGTGACAAAAGCATCGTTAGTCGTAATGAAGTTTGATAGGGTATGAGCTCCTACCATGATTCCCTGCGTTTCAGCCTTTGCCACCACAGCCTTCATACCTTTTCTGCCATTGGGAAAGCCATCGTTGAGCTCAAAATTGCCCCAGGTTTTAAAAGGGCCATCGTGATAGAGATACCTCAACCCAGCCTGTTTGGTATAATCAATAGCACGATCAATGTTCTTCTCGCTAAACCCCATAATCATGTAAGCAGCAGCTGCCGTTCGGGTGGTTTTACCCCATTTGCCATCAATCATAGGATGAGGCAAACCCTCCGCGAGTTCAATTTTCCCGAGTGTTTCCAGGGCATCTCTTTCAGTTGAGCCAAAGAGGGCAATTTTAGAACCTATCACTCCCCCATCATCATAGGCTGGAGCCACATACTGATCTTTGCTCCAGTTTTTGATGACCCTTTCTTTACTACGGTTTCTGGTATAAGCCTGCAAGGTGCTACCAAAATCAGTAGGCTTGGCGGCCTCCACCCGATAGAGCACATAACGCTTACCCTTCTCGCTTAAATCAGAGTAGTCACCTCCCTCAAAAATGT
Organism: Roseivirga sp.; assembly: GCA_021404565.1. Classification (GTDB taxonomy): domain Bacteria; phylum Bacteroidota; class Bacteroidia; order Cytophagales; family Cyclobacteriaceae; genus Roseivirga. The sequence continues at coordinate 157,597 of JAAWWF010000007.1, forward strand.
CGATCTGGGGCATGGCATCATTATCATTCCAGGGATAGCCGCCCAGGGTTTTCGGGTTAAGGGATTGAATACCAATGGCAAAGTCTTTATTTCTGACCACTCCCACCGTTTCGCCAATCACGCCATCAATGGTGGTTGGGTAGGGACCCCAGAGAACAAGGTCAACTTCATCGGCACCTGTCATTGCTGTCAACTCAAAAGTGATGTGACTGTCCTTTTGTCCTACCAGAACTTCCGCCTTTCTATCTCCCGGAAATTCCAGGGATAAAATCTTTGTATTTTCTACAAATGAAGCAGATTCGGGTTGGATGGCGACTCCATCCTGCCAAATACTGAGAATGGACGACAGGGTATCTTTGAAATGGTAATCCAGACTTGCCGTGATATCTCTGAAAGCGGTAATCTCGCCTTTCTTATTCAGGCCTAATTCGAAGCTTTCACTCTTAAAGGTGATTCGCTTTTCTGAACAGCTGGTTGCAAGAAATCCAATCAAAAGAATAATGGAAAGCGCAGAGATTCCGGGCCTATATGAGCATGCCTTCATAATGTCCGATGGTTGGTACCTAATCGATTGAACAATGGAGATAAATCTACCGCTATCAGCGAAACTATACTAGTAAACCATTCACCACACTGAACACTATATTTGCCCCAAAATGATAGTAAGTTGAAAATAATGTAAATAAATGATCACTTGTAAGCTTATACTATTTCATCACCCGAGGTCTGTGGAATCTTCAATAATGGTCTTTGCAAAAGAGCTTTCCCGCTTAAATACAACTCCGAAACTATTGGTTAAGAGCCTCTTGAGAACCTCATACTTCAAAAGTAAAGGCCGGTGTAAGTTGTGGAACTGCTCAATTGTCAGTCTAGTCAATGCCTCTTTCTCCAAAGACCACATTTTCAAATGGATATCATCTCGGTCGTTTTCAGTACCGGCTGTTTTTAAGAGCATTTCTATTTCCCTCTTAAGAGATTTAAGCCTGTCGATTGCCTCATGAGCATTATAGACACTTACTTCTCCATCCATATATTCTTTGAGCAGCTTACACTCATAGTCGCTGCAAATGGAAGGTCGTTGTGAATAAATCGTGCAGGTATTATTTATATGAGCCGCACAGGGTTGCTTAAGGACACGCTTACCCCCTGCTTCCAGCAGGTTCATTCCCATACTCACATCCACCAAATCGGTATCTTCAAGTGGCACCTGCCCGAATGCAGTACCATCACAGCAGGCACCGCATTTAATACAAAGGTCAGAGGCAGCACAACTACTCATAGATTCTGATTTTCTGGACAAAACCGGATTGCGTTGAGTGGTTGTGGCCGATCGAATGAAAATGAGAGCGTACTCTCTTCACTCTTCAGCCGTAAAGGAATCAAAATTTAGTAGACAATCGGCCCACTGTTGCACAAATCTTTAACATTGCTCTTCAATGTTTGGTGTCACTCAATCTTACACAACCCAAATTATTACCTCTGCGCCTTTTCATCTGAAAATCACTAGATTAGAGAAGAGCACGAGTTTTTTCAACAGAGTTCTTGCTCAATCAACCGAATGATTGCCCATGAGAAAGATACCCATTGCCAGCTTGATGGTAGTACTGATCGCTTTGACGATCGAAACCTCCGCTCAGGAGAAACACTACTATCAGACAGATTTCCCCAAAGAAGAATTCGCAAAAAGAAGAGCCACCATATTTGAAAAAATCGGGAACGATGCCATTGCTTTGATCCAAAGCGCCAGGGATGTAGATGACTTCAATGTATTCAGGCAAACCAATACCTTTTATTATCTCAGCGGGCTGGAAACCCCACACTCCTACCTGCTCTTAAATAGCCGGAATAAAAGAACTACGCTTTATCTGCCACATCGGGACGAAGGCCGGGAACGGAGCGAGGGTAAAATACTATCGGTTGAAGATGCGGAGCTCATTAAATCATTGACTGGAATAGATCAGGTAAAGGCCGTGAGGTATTTGGCGAATGACCTTGTGGGTACAGGGCTAATCCGTCCACCGGCTCCGGTGCTCTACACTCCATTGAGCCCTGCCGAAACAGGAACTGATAGTCGTGATACACGTTTGCACGGCCAGGCCAGGGCTTTCTCCGACCCCTGGGATGACGAGACCTCCAAAGAGGCCCGTTTTGCTGCGCTGATCAAGGAGAGGAACCCACAGTTTGAAATCAAAGATCTGTCACCCATCCTGGATGAAATGCGATTGATCAAAAGTGAAAAGGAAATTGAGGTAATTCGAAAGGCTACTGAAATTGCCGGTCTGGCAATTATAGAAGCTATGAAATCCACTAAGCCCGGGGTTTATGAATATCAATTAGATGCGGCAGCAAGGTATGTTTTCCATTTAAATGGTGCCCGGGGAGATGGCTATGCCTCGATTATCGGAGGTGGCACCAATGCCTTTATGGGCCATTATTTCAGAAAAACAGACCAGCTCAAAAGTGGTGACCTTGTACTTATGGATTATGCACCGGACTACCATTACTATACCAGTGATGTCACCCGCATGTGGCCGGTCAGTGGGAAGTATACCGAAGCTCAGAAGAAATTGTGTGAGTACATTCTTGCCTATCGGGATGCGCTTTTCAAATACGTAAAGCCCGGAGTGACCTCCAACGAAGTGCTGGCATCTGCAGCCAAAGACATGGAGAAATACCTAGAAGGCAAAAGCTTCGACAATCCTAATCATCTGAAAGCGGTTCAGGAAGGCATCAAATTCAGAGGGCACTTTCAGCACCCGGTAGGCATGGCTGTACATGATGTAGGACGGGTACATGGAGTGCCCCTGCGTCCGGGGATGATTTTTACGATCGACCCCATGATCTGGATTAGGGAAGAGCAACTCTATATCCGCATCGAGGATGTGGCTCTGGTTACAGAAGATGGTGTTGAAAATCTAAGTGCCTTTGTTCCTTCGGCCCTCAGCGATATAGAACGCACCATGAAAAAGAAAGGTCTGGTTCAATTCCACCCTGCTACTCAATTACCTCTTAAGAAATAGCCCTATGAAACGTTTCCTCCTCATCATTCTCACCATTTGCCTGTGTAGCCATAGCGCAGTGTCTTTTACTGACCCATATTCTAAAAACCCGAATATTGACGCGCTGAACTATCGATTTGAGTTTCAACTATCAGACGAAACGGATAAGATTCAGGGAAAAGCAACGGTTGATGTACGCTTCAAGATAGATGGAATCGAACGCCTCCGTTTGGACCTTATTAAAGCTTCCGGAACACTGGAAGGAAAAGGCATGACTGTTACCAAAGTTGTATCTGATGGTAAGTCTGTTTCTTTTATCCATGAGAATGATGCTTTGATCATTTCTCTCCCAGCAGCATCCGTAAAAAATCAGCGAAGTCAGTTTACCATCACCTATAGCGGAATTCCGGCTACCGGCTTGAAAATCGGACCAAACAAACATGGAGACCGCACCTTCTTTAGCGACAACTGGCCCAATAAGGGCAGAAACTGGCTACCTACTATCGACCACCCTTACGACAAGGCTACTTGCGAGTTTGTCGTAACGGCACCCTCTCACTATCAGGTAGTTTCAAATGGTCTCAAGATCGAGGAAACGGATCTGGCCTCAGGTATGCGACTGACTTACTGGAAACAGTCGGTACCCATTGCTCCCTGGCTATATGTATTGGGGGTGGCACGTTTCGCAATACAACATGTAGGCGATTTTCAAGGGAAGGCTATTCAAACCTGGGTTTATCCACAGGATCGGGATGCCGGATTTTACGATTTTTCCGAACCCACCAAGCAGGTACTTGAATTCTACAGTGACTATGTAGGCCCCTTCTCTTATGAAAAGCTGGCGAACATTCAGTCTAACAGCGTGGGTGGAGGAATGGAAGCAGCATCAGCCATTTTGTACGGTGATAATTCTGTTGTCGGAGACCGTAACGTCCGGTGGCGCAATGTGGTCATCCATGAGATAGCACACCAGTGGTTTGGTAATGCTATTACTGAGTATGACTGGGATGACGTGTGGCTAAGTGAGGGGTTTGCTACCTATTTCACATTGCTGTTTATAGAGCATCAATATGGTAGAGACGAGTTTCTGCAGGGGCTCCGGTCCAGTAAAACCAGGGTGGATAATTTCCAAACGAAGAACCCTGACTATATCATCGTCCATAACAACCTGAAAGACATGAGTAAGGTAACCACGGGCCAGACTTATCAAAAAGGCAGCTGGATTCTGCATATGCTCAGAGGTGTAGTGGGCACTGATATTTTCTGGAAAGGCATCCAGAATTACTATGCCAAATACCAGGACTCAAATGCCACCACAGCGGATTTTCGCAGAGAAATGGAAGAAGTATCTGGAATGGATCTCTCGACCTTCTTTGAGCAATGGCTCAATAAAGGGGGCATGCTCAAGTATTCCGGTAACTGGAAGTATAATAGCCGCACGAAGGAGGTGACTATTAACCTGGATCAGGTACAAACTGATGGAAGTTTTTTTGAGATGCCTCTTCAGGTCGGAATTAAGTATCCGGGGAAGAACACCATGACCATGGAGCTATTGCAGGTAAACAAGAAATCGAACTCGTTTACCATAAAGGTTGAAGGAGAACCAGAGGCGCTTATGCTTGATCCGAATACCTGGGTATTGATGGATGCAGATTTTAAAAGAGGGAATTGATCGGTGCCATCCTGAGGCTTCGGGACAACCGCCCTGTATTTCGTACTGTTTTCGGTTTAGCCGCCCTCCAGGGTGCATAGGATCGCATAGGCCGCAGATTCATATACCGTACCTAAAGGCATGGAGTCGTTTCTATATGTTTTTAGTTACCTGCATATCGTCCCTACGGGACTGGTAGTTTATGTCTGACTTTATTCATATGGCGTGGTAACCAAATTGGGTTAAACCTATGTATGAACGATTAGTTAAAGCCCACAGTAATCACTTCTTTGTCTTTTATGGTGAGTCCTTCGAAAACCTGAGTTGCTGGGCTGCCTGAGTAGTCACTGATTTTTACGGTATATCGGTTTCTAGTGTTAAAGACTTTGGGGATGAAACTCTTCCCTTTGATTCTAAGTGTATAGACTACCTCTTGGGTATTTTCATTATAAACCTGAACCACCGGGTCACTGATACCCGAAATCTGAATTTCAGGTAAGTAACCCGCAGCTTTTCGCCCGTAATTCTCTTCCTGACTTACTGTTACCGGCCAACCATCGTAAGGCTTGTCTCCTTTGGATGGATCGGCCCAGCGAGGCCAGTTTTCCAGAGTAATAGTTCTGTCTGCTTTATTGAACCGGGCGATGCCGTAACCTGCTGCACGGTCGTGCAACTCCGCAGGAAACTTATTGCTGATGTAGGGATTAGAGACCGCATGAACCGTCATCTTATTCCCGAATCCATCTTCATGATCACCGGTATAAATGGGTGACTCAGGCTCTCTGTTCAAGCCAGGCTTATCCGGGAACCATCGCCTTGGATAGAAGTTGGCTATCGAGGGCACGCAGAGGGCAAAGCCGGCATCGTTATAGGCATCCACTCCATATTGAATGGTGCTTCCCAAATGCTGATCACCAGCTATGTGTACGGCAAAGGCTTTTCTCAGCTTCTTTACAGCATTGTCTCTGCCCGTTTTTGGCCAGCCATTGGAATCCATATCTGCTGCAGGTACATCATCAGGGGCATAACCATCTTTCTCGAAGATTTCCAAACCGGGGAAATTGGCATCATTGATCTCTGAGCGAGGCAGTGTAACCACATCAGCAAATATGGTTTGAGATAGCACAGCTTTCATTTTGGTTCCGACCTGCCAGTCAGCAGCCCAGTCTTCTAAAAAATCCAATTGTCGTTTGCCCAGTAGAATGGCTTCTTCGGCATCAGACTGAGTCTTTGCATTGAAGTTGCGGTTTTTTGCCCAGCCATTGACCACTTCAGCTTCAGGTAAAAGGCCTTTAGGAGCTGACTTAAACTTACGATCCTCCAATACCGCGAAGCTGACTCCTCCATAGCTGAAATCTGTATAATACACCCCTATTCCCTGCTCGACTGGTGTGGGGTCAAAGGGATCGGGCATGTGGCTGGTTTGGGTACGTTCCACCATTTTCACCCAGTCGGCCGGCATTTTATAGCCACCACCATCCTGTGCTGTGCCTCCATAAGGCCCGGGTGCGGCTTTTCTTCCTCCAGCACCCCAGATATTACCATGGTATACATCATGATCATCGGGAATGGTAATGGTCGGAACCTCAGCGGTCAGTTCTCCAAAGGCCCAATACCAGAGGTACCATTTATAGAGATAATCGAGTTCTGCATTTTTTCGATCGGCCCAGGTGGGGCTGGCTCCTTCATAGACCTGATCTCCACTAAAAAAGAGCACATCAGGCTTATGCTGCACAAAATTGTTGATGAGGTCGGTATGTGGAAACCACAGGCCCCAATCCCATGGGAATTTACCTGTGTCCACTCCTCCCCAACGGGCCGGATTGGGCCGCACATTATTATGGTTACCAGTAAAAGCGGCTACGGTCAGTTCCGCCTTATCAAGCGGTTCTTTTCTGATGGTACCCGCTGAGTAATAGTCTTTTCCTTCCAGTTGATAGCGAACTCTGAACGCTTTATCCTCTACCGGGTTCCAGTCTTCCACTCTGAAGTGTGCGGTATGGCCCGGGTTCACCAGCTCTGCTAACTGCTGCTCTACCCACTCTTCTCCTTCCAAAAACTCCAGTACTACCTTCGAATCATCTCCCCCTCCAACAGGCATAAGTTGAGCCGTCAGCTTTAAGGTTTCATTGGTCAATGTGTGCTGCGTTCCTATAATAGGGCCGGTATTTCTATCTTCATGTTGATCTACTTTTGATCCCGAAACGGTCCAGTTATCAAAAGAAAAACGGCCTTTTTTCATTTCAGAATCAGGGTTGGAAACGAGTGCTATACCTCCCTTCGTTCTTTCGGTAGGAATCCTAATCTTCTCTAATCTACCAAGCTCTTTACCACCGGTACTGGCAATAGCAGTGAGGTTAGAGTCTTCATCCAGTTTTACGGAGAGTGATACTTCCTCTTCAAATACGCTGGTCCCAAAATCAACTTCCGCCAAACGAGTATTCTCTGTTTCGAAATCATAAATAAAGAGCTTTCCATCTCTACTAACTCCCACATAAAGTCCTCCATGCTTACCGTAGCTGTGATGAATCAAGGCAGCTTGTCTATAATCCTGCCCTGCTCCGGCACCAAAGAGAATCCCTGCATTGGCATTTCCTTCTACCTGCTCTACCAAATTCAGGGTTATGGTTGTCTCAAAGCTTCCGGTTCTATCTGCCAGGTTTCTGGTCAGTAAATGGACCGTACGCATAGGATTGGTTTCATTCAGGCAGACAAGTTTTCCGTCTTCCAGTTTCCAATCCTGCAAGCGGTTGGCCCAGAAATCAGGTCCGATCCAGGGGCGGTCAACGCTGGTAAATTCAGCTGTAAATGACTCTTTATTACCGCATGATGACAACATGGTGATCAAAGTCACCAACATCAACAGGGTTTTCATTCTGGCTCTTGCTCCGGTCATGTCTATTGTATCATTTAAGTAATTCGGAAATCTTAACTCTTTGAAAAAACAGATCAGCTTTGCTGCCTTCGTACAGGATTCCGATCGTTTCTTCGTCTATGGAAGTCATGCATGAATAGCCCCTGCCCACACCTTCATCCAGTAAAAGCTGATTGGATTCGGGCCAGGAGTTGCCCATGTCTTTGCTGAGCTTAATGGTCATTTTCTCCCTTTTCTCTGTCGAGTTGGGATTGGAAAAGAGCAGATAGTCCTGCCCCTGATATCTGTGCCTGATCAGACTGGCCATACAAACAGGCTCAGGTAAGGCTTTTCTGGACGTAGGGTGCTCCTGCCAGGTAGCTCCCATGTCATTGGTAGTATAAACAGATCTTGATCCGCCACGATTATCGCGCATATTCAACATCAGGCTTCCATCGGAGAGTTCTACCACCTGGGACTCCGTGGTGTCAGGCTTAGCTCCTGTACCAATCTGCCAGGTCTGCCCTCCATCTCTACTATAGATAATGGTAGAGTGAGCCATTTCATTCTCATCTTTAAACTGAGCCGGGAACACCAGGGTGCCATCGCTCATGGTAATGCCCTTACCCGGCCCCTGGAGCAAGAGGCGCCATTCAGGTTTTTTGATCTGGCTGGTGATGTTGATGGGCTGGGACCAGGTGAGACCGTCATCTTCACTTTTTACCATCATAAACTGGCTCGTCTCCTGCGGTGACATACCAGGCTTGGAAGCCCACCAGTTTCTCTCCCCAGGATGCCCGTGTGCCCAGACGGCTGCCACCCAGATCGTACCGGTTTTCTTATCTACCAGTACGGAGGGGTCACCAATTCCATTCTGATCTTCGGGAAGTCCTCCCCATTCACCCATATCCATAATGATCTTCATAGGCTCCCAGCTATAGCCCCCATCGGTACTTCTGCTCATACCTATATCCACATCTTCCTGCAGGTCTACTGCACTGTTTCTTCTGATATCATAGACGGCAATCAGGCTTCCTTCATTGGTAGTAACCAAACCGGGAATGCGGTAGGTATCCACTCCCTCCTCTCCATGAGAGCGAAGGGCAATACCTTGATGTTTTTCCTCTTTTTTACCCTGGCAGGACACAAGAAACAAGAGAACTCCCAGAGTGATTAATTGCTTTGCTAAGTTCAAAACTGACAAATCAATTACCTGTCATTACATCCCCCAGTTGGGTCATCTTGAATCGGTCAAGTGTAGCTGAAGTGTGCTCTTTTACCATGATGTCTTCCATCTTTTTGATAATGTCTGGGTGTGCTTCGGCAATATTATTCTGCTCGGCAGGGTCATCTTTCAGGTTATAGAGTTCCAGGGTCATATTCCCTTTTTTGATTTCCTTACGAATGCCTTTCCAGTCGCCCATACGTACTGCCTGCTGGCCCTGGTACTCAGGAAATTCCCAGTACAAATATTCTCTGTCTCCTTGTTTTCCTTCTCCCAACAAAGTAGGCAGGTAGCTTACACCATCTGTTTTCGGAATCTCTTCACCGGCAATTTCACCAGCAGTCGCCATAAAATCCCAGAAAACGGAAATATGATCCGTCTTTGAGCCTGCCTTGATTTTACCGGGCCAGGCAGCAATCATCGGTACACGAATACCTCCTTCATAGGTAAAACCTTTGGTACGACCATAGGCTGTTTCAAAGGGGGCAGCACTTTTGAAGTGAGGAGCATCTACCCCTCCGGTATAGGTTGGGCCATTGTCGCTGGTGAAGATGATCAGGGTGTTATCATAAAGTCCCAGCTCTTTCAGTTTTGCTACCAGTTCGCCTACCTGATCGTCCAGATAAGTGATCATACCAGCATAGGCTGCATTGGGATAGCGGTGAGGGAAATACCCTCGGTTTCCAATATAGGGCTCTTCATCTCCCCAAAGCTCCAGGTAACGATCGGTATACTCCTGTGGCACCTGAATGGGAAGGTGAGGAATTGGTGTAGCATAGTAGAGGAAGAAGGGCTGATCTTTGTTTTCGTCAATAAAGTTCAAAGCCTCGGTCTGCATTAATGCCGGTGCATAGTCGGGCTGCTTGTTGAACATGTCATAGCTGGAAGGGTCCATGGGGTCAGCTCCTTCCGGTAGTTTTTGCCTGGGAGCTACCAGGTCATTGTCTGTCCAGACCTTCTCTTTGTTTTTCCATAGATGTCTTGGGTAAAGCTGATGGGCCTGGCGCTGGCAGTTGTATCCATAGAAAAAGTCGAAACCTCTGTTATTTGGAATGCCTTCGGTTAGCGGAGCTCCCAGCCCCCATTTACCTACAATGCCTGTTTTGTACCCGGCATTCTGCAGTACATTTCCCACTGTTAGAGTACCATCGGGAATAGGCCGCTGACCTTCGAGATTGGGGTCGTTTACGGCTTTTTCATAATTCCAGACTTCACCGCGTGAGGCCCATTCATCATTACCCCGGATATGCGCATTACCGGGGTGCTTACCCGTCATCAGCATATAGCGGGCCGGTGCACATACCGGAGCCCCGGAATAGTGCTGGGTAAACATCATCCCTGATCTGGCCAGTGCATCAATATTAGGCGTCTGAATTTTCGTTTGACCGTAAATACCCAGCTCCCCATAACCGAGGTCATCGGCCATGATATAAATGATGTTGGGTTTTACGGGAGTTTCTTCCGGCTCGCTGCAGCCTACAAATGCGAGAATCGCTAAAAGAATAAGGGAGGTTCTTTTCATATTTCAGTCAAGGTTGATCCTGGTTTACAGGGTATAATTTAAATATAATCAATTGGTATGCAGACATTTAGTTCTCTTCAAAAAATCAATTCATTCTTCTTCTCTATATCACATAAAAAGCAGCCACAGACCTGAGCAAGGGCCTCTCGGTCGTTTCAATGATCCTAAGACGAATTGTCGACAGTCTTCTGGTTTCAAATCGTTCAATTCTTTTGTTTCCAATACTTTCGCCCTGAAAGATTTTTTCCCATTTGCCATCAGCGTTCTTGCCCTCAATGCTGTATTTTCTGATGCGTTCACCACGGGCAATGTCCTCTCTTACAATCACATGATTGACTTCCTGTGCTTTCGAGAGTTTTAGTATTACTTCTTCTCCTTCCCCTCTTGTTTCAGCTATGGGTGTATTGAATCTTCGCTTGATCTCATCTCCCCATTCCTTCATTCGCCTGACATCTCCATCGGGTACCAGACCCTTCGGATCGGGGGTAATTCCCATGATGAGGGTTGAATTTCTCCCTACCGATTTATAGTACATACCCATCAGGTTTTCCAGGGGGTATATATGGTCTTCATCTCCCGGTTCCCAAAACCACTCATGTCTTCCATTATATCCTCTTAAGGGAGCGTCTGACATGGCCGGCATCCAGTACTCTCCATCCGGAGAGCCATGCTTTAGCAAGGCAAAATTGTTGTCGTAAATCTGCTTTTGGGCACTCTCTCCTGCTCCCGTAGACTTAAATGGGAAAGTAGACCAGCAGGGATAGCCTACGGTACCACTTTCGGAGCCTCCCCAACGGGCTTCAGCCAGCTGGTCGTTGTGATAGAAAAGGGCATTCGGCTGATGTCTTTTTACTATGGGTAATACATCGGGTGCTCCTTTTTCCGGAGAACTGGCTCCTCCGTCAAACCAGATTTCAAACAGCTCTCCGTAGCGGGTACATACTTCTTTGAGCATGCCCTCTACCATTTTGTTGTAATGCCGCTGGCGGTTTTTCTTAAAATCACCTTCTCCGTTCACTTCAAAATCATGTACTCCGTAAAATGAATTCCACCTGATGCCCATATAGAGGGCTGGTTTGAGCCCATACTTTCGGCATGATGTCACAAAATCCTGAACAATATCTGCCTTGCCATCCCGCCATCTGACAGCTTTGAGGCAGTAGGGATTCACATCTGATTGATAAAGGGCAAAACCGGTTTCATGGGTAACCGTCAGTATGGCAAAGGTGGCAGACATGGCCTTTGCTGCTTTTATCCATTGATCGGTATCCAGCTTCTCAGGATTGAATATGTTGTAATCTGGTACCGGATCAATTCTGTTATTCCCCTGCCCGTATTTCTTGTTATCGAATACATGCAGGTCGTAATGAAAGACTACACCCAGCTCAGCATTCTGCCAGGCCAGCTGAGCTCTATTGGGTCTGGGCCAACTGGTTTGATCATTTGTCCAGCCAGATGGATAGGTCATAGGAAGTAATGACAAAGCGGAGGCGCTTCCCAGGGTCTTGACAAAGATTCTTCTATCCATTTTTGCCATGTTTCTAGTTCTTCCTCAGGGTTTCTACAAAAGATTGGTTGTATCGCTTCCTCGAATGTGTTTTCCAGATGGTATCGGTTCTCCAAACAGGCTCAATTAATTCGGATTCCCATTTATGAAATGATTCGAGCATTGAGTTGGTCAGTTCGGGTTCTTGACCACTCAGATCAGTTTGCTCCGCAATGTCGTTCGACAGATTATACAAACGAGGAGGAACATCATCAAACCAAATCAATTTCCATTCTCCCCTTCTCACGGCTCCATGATGACCCAATCTCCAGAACAACTCTTTATGAGGAGAGTCCTCAGTCTGCTGCAGATAAGGCATTAAATCAATACCATCAACAGACTCTGGAACCTGACCATCAGCTACCGAAAGTGCGGTTGGTAAAATGTCCAGTGTAATCACGGGTTCGTCATAGAGCGTTCCTTTTTCAATCTGGCCGGGCCACTGAGCCACAAAGGGTACATGAATGCCCCCTTCCAAAAAAGTACCCTTGGTACCGGAAAAGGGTGAGTTGTCGGACGCATTATAGGGCATGGCCCCACCATTATCATTGGTAAAGATTACGAGTGTATTTTCTTCTAAACCAGCTTGCCTGAGGGCTGCCATCACTTTACCAACATTCTCGTCCAAAGACCTGGTCATGGCAGCGTTAATGGCCCGCTGCTCTGTCTCAAAGCTACCCCTGGCTTCTTCCAGATAATCAGGCCGGGCATGCATGGGGGTATGTGGAGCATTAAAGGACAAAAAGAGGAAAAAGGGCTCTCCGTCACTCTTTTCAATAAAACTGACGGCTTCATTGCCAAAAGCATCTGTGAGATAAGGCAGACTCATGGGCTCCACAGGCTCTCCGTTCCTTTGAATGTCTTTTGCTTTTCCGGTGTGATAAGCACTACCTCCCTTCAGCATTCCGAAGAACTCGTCAAAACCTCTGCGGTTAGGGTGAAATTGTGGCTTTTCTCCGAGGTGCCACTTGCCGATCAAACCGGTACGATAGCCCTTGGCTTTCAAATAATCTGCAATGGTTTTTTCACCAACAGCCAGGCCAATCGAGTCAGGGTCAGTGTTGGTAAAGTTGCCACCAATATTGTACTCATGCCCAAAGCGCTGCTGATAACGCCCGGTGAGTAGACCTGCCCTGGACGGACTACAGACGGGCCCACTTACATAAGCATTGGTAAACTTGACACCATTGGCTGCAAAAGCATCAATATTAGGAGTTTTAATCAGCTGATTGCCGTTCAGTCCAAAATCTGCGTAACCGGCATCATCGGCAAAAATAATGATGATGTTCGGTCTGGTTGCATTCTGCTTTGAACAAGACAGAAAGACGATTCCGAATACCAGCAAAAAACAGCACTTTTTCATTCTAATACTTCATCAGGGTATTCTACAAGTTTACCGGTTGCCTTATCCGTGGGCATCTGGGCATCTACTTTTTTCAAATGGTCAGTAAGCACAGATGCTAGTTCTTTCAGTGTATCAGGCTGATCATTCGCCTGGTTTTTTGTTTCCCCAATATCCTCAGTAAGATTAAAGAGTTCGAAGCTTCTGTCAGCATGGTAATAGATAAGTTTCCAATCACCTTGCCTCACTGTACTGGTAGAACCGATTCCCGGACCTTTTGGCCCCCAACGATTAGGATAGTGCCAGAAAAGTGGTCGCTCCTGATAGGGTGTTCTACTCTCATTGGTCAAGACAGGGACAAAGCTCTTACCGTCCACAGGTTGAACAGTCTGGTAGTCTTTGATGGATGCCATTTCCAAAATGGATGGGAAAAAATCTTCAATGATCAGGTAGTCATCGGTTGTGCTATTGGGTTTCACTTTACCCGGCCACTTCACTATCATAGGCTCACGAATGCCTCCCTCATGAGCAGAGCCCTTACCACTGCTCAGAGGTTTATTATGGGTATGTTTTTCACCACCTCTGGCCACAGCGCTGAGCCCCCCATTGTCTGACATGAACAGAATGATGGTATTGTCATCAATTTCTTTCTTTTCGAGATAAGTCATGATATCACCGAGGCTCTTGTCCATACCCTCCACCATAGAGGCATATTTAGCCTCTACAGGAAGCATACCCTGATTTATATATTTCTGAACAAACCGATCATCTCCCTGAATGGGTGTATGCACTGCGTAGTGTGCCATATAGAGGAAGAAGGGTTGATTCTGATCGACTGCCTTTTGCATGGCATCTACTGCTTCCAGCGTGACGGCTTCCGACAAATAGATTTCCTGACCATGATATTTTTCAAGTCCGGGAACAGCCCAGGTAGAACGATTGGGATCATTGTTTCCAAAAGCTTCGGTACCATAGTAGCTACCGGGCGCACCGGCTGCATGTCCGGCAATATTGATATCGAAGCCCAGATTCAGAGGGTCGGCTGCAGGAGTACCAATCGCCCCCAAATGGGCCTTACCACTGTGAATCGTGAAGTACCCGGCATCGTGCAAAAGCTGTGGTAAAGGAGTGGCATGAATGGTACTGGCAATGCCTGCTACCGGACTCATTCCATTCACATTCCAGGCAGGCTGGGCGAGAAGGTCATCGTCTGCGACTGGTTGCTTGTCCTTTCGTAAAGTCCAGTTGGTAACGCGATGATGTGCAGCATTCATACCTGTCATCAGACTCACGCGTGTGGGAGAGCATACAGCCGTGGCATAGGCCTGGGTAAATTTCATTCCCCCGGCAGCGAGACGCTCCATATTGGGTGTTTGATAGAGATCGTTGAAGGGAGTGCGCTTGTTCCAAAATGGCACAGAGGTATCTTGCCAACCCATGTCATCTACCAGAAAAACGATGATATTGGGTCGTTCTGCCGCTTGCTCCTGATCGGAACAAGTGCTGAGACATAACACAGCGACCAGGGAAAGAATCAGATTACAGCCTCTTATATTCATCTACTTTCTCTTTTAGTTCTTTTACAAGTTCAGGGTATTTTTCGACCAGGTTATTCTGCTCTCCGGGATCCTCTTCCAGGTTGTAAAGCTGCAGATCAAATTGTGCACCTTTTCCGTTATATGTCCAGCCTCCGGACCCTTTAGAATCTACCAGTTTCCAGTGACCTTTTCGGATAGCAAAAACACCATTCACTGAATGCTGTACCGTGTATTCTCTTTCTTTGAATCCCGCCTGGCCAGTGAGTAGTTTGAAAATGCTGTTACTGTCTTCGGCTTGAGTAGAGGCCCCCAGCAATTCAGAGAAGGTGGCCATCAGGTCAGTCATAGACACCAATTCATTACTGCTACTGCCAGCTTTGACCTTACCGGGCCAGCGAGCGATAAAGGGTACGCGATGCCCTCCTTCCCAGACATCTGATTTCATACCACTATAGATGTAATTGGCTCTATGAGGAAATTTGGCCTTGTCTTCGGCCGTCCAGTGCGATCCGTTATCGCTGGAAAATATGATGAGGGTTTCCTCTTCTATGCCCAATTCCTCCAGTTTCTTCATCACAGCACCCACAGTCTGATCTACCTGAACTACAAAATCTCCATAGACACCGGCTTGCGATTTACCACGTACTTTATCGGTTGGTAACCAGGGTGTATGGGGAGCAGTGAGGGGAAAGTAAAGGAAGAAGGGTTGGTCTTTCTTTCTGCCCTGCTGATCTATGTATTCCACAGCCCTATCTGTGAGGTGATCCAGTGTTCCGCCCAGTTCAAAGTCTTGCTGAAGATCGGCTGTTCGCCAAAAAACGCCTCTTTCGGGGTTTTCACCTGCTATCTTCCCGTCCATTGGCTTGGTAAGCCTTCCATTTCTAATATAGCAGTAGGGTGCAATGTCTAATGAAGACGGAATGACATAACCATAGTCAAAGCCTCTATCAGAAGGGCCACCTCCCACCTTTCCTCCATAATCCACGTTTTCTGTATTCGGGTCATCCCACTGGCTTCCTGTATAGAGAGGAAGAGAGTCGTTTTTCTTTGCCCAATCCAGACCCAAATGCCATTTGCCAATGCAGGCAGTGTGATAGTCATTAGCGGAAAATAAGGTCCCCAGGGTAGTTTGATTTTGATCGATTAAAGGTGGGTCATAACCTACCAGCACGCCTGACTTAAGCCTGGTACGAAAGGCATACCTGCCGGTGAGCAGCCCATAACGGGTGGGTGTGCATACGGCCGAATTGGAATGGGCGTCCGTGAAATACATACCCTGAGAAGTCAGTTGATTCAGGTTTTCAGTGGGTATTCCAGCATCGGGGTTCAGTGCCTGAATATCTCCATAGCCCATATCATCAGCGAGTATGAAAATTACGTTTGGTAGTCGTTTTTCCTGAATTTCTCCTGATTGACAAGCGGATATAAGAAGTGATAAACACAGGAGTTGAAAAAATGCCTTCTGTCTCATGTCATTCGGTTTGTGGGGTTAACGCTTCCAATACCGGCCTGCCCGTCCAGAACTGAGGCTGGTTCAGCCCTAAAAGCCGGGCTATGGTAGCTCCGGTGTCATAAGTTACAATGCTTGAGGTTAATTCCCCTCTGGCTGGTATGTCCTTACCGCAGATAATCCAGGGTATTTCTACTTCCAATAGTGTCTTGCCCCCATGTCCTTTGCCCACTCCTCCATGGTCTGAGCTCAGGATGATGACCGTTTCATCCATCATACCCCTGGATTCTAATGCATCGAGGATTCTACCGATTTGCTCATATATCTCTTCTACAGCTGTATAATATTCAGGGGTATCGTGACCTATCGTATGGCCGGCTCCATCTGGTTGGCCAAAATGAACGAAGGTCAGTGCAGGTTTTTCTTTGGTAATAAAGTCAATGGCCTTGTCAGTCGTTTCCTTATCAGAGCCACCGTTATGATCCAGATCAACGAGGCTTTTCTCAAACAGATAGCCTATACCTCCCCAGGTATATGAAACGCCTTTTTTCTCTCCCGGCAATTGTTCATCTACAAGGCTGAATATAGATGGATAGATACCTTCGCTTCCAACAATTCTTGAGGGCAATTCGGGTGTTTTGCTTCCCCATTCGGTGAATCCATGAAGTTCGGGGCCTGAACCCATGATCATGGAAGCCCAGTTAACCGCGCTGGAAGAGGGCAACACTGACCTCGCCTGCAATGAGTAGCTACCCCCATTCATCAGTTTTCTAATGTTAGGAATCCTTGCTTTTTCAAACGCATAGGCTCCCAAACCGTCAGAACCGATCAAAACCACATGGCGCGTGCTGCGCTCGGGTTGGTCTGAGCTTTCAGAACAGGCTGCACATAACAGTAGCAGGGCAGTACATATCAGGCTTAACGTTTTTTTCATAGTAGTTTATGTTTAACTCTATTTGAGGGTGATCGGGATTTCCAGCTCTTTCTGATTTCTCACAACCGTCAGCGTTATCTGCCCTTTCCACATATTTCCTTTGTAAGCTTCCATCAATTTGCGGATGTCTGACGCATCTTCACCGTTTAGCTTCAAAATGACATCGCGCACCTTTAGTCCACCGGCCATTGCCTGACTTTCGGTAGGCATCTCTAACAATATCATTCCTTTTTCTTCTGCCAATCCGGCTGCCGACCTTTCTCCCAATCCCTGAATTTTCCTAACACGAGCACCCAGAAAATCATACACCTGCCTCTTGTCTTCATCGGCTTCTGCAGTATAAAGTACCGGGATTTCGGGAGTTGCCACCAGGTCTATCAGGTGTGAAGATTTTACTCCAAACAGGTCCATTGGAAAATTCTTAAATCCGACTGTCAAGGCAGGAGAGGTTTCTTTCACTGAGAAATCACCTCTTTCGGGATCCGTAAACTGAGGATTTCCAAAACTGCTGTGTTCATCGGTTCCATTCATTCGTGCATTGCTCAGGGCTACTGAGTCGGGAAAGAAGTTGTAGTCTACCTCATCTCCCCATTTGGGCACCCTTATAGGTTTATAGCCCGTCATGACGATGTTATTTTTAAATACATCATGACTTTCGTCAAACCATACATGGGGATGGAAGGAATTATTGACCATGATGTTGTTTTCTACCCTGCGATTAAAGCCTTCTCTGAGCTTTATGCCACCATTCAGGCAGAGGTTATTATAGATATGATAGTTGCCGGAACCATCGTCCAGATCAATATCCCAGCCATGGTCACACCTGAATCGGTTGTTTCTGATGATAGTGGTTTTGATGGCATCAATTGTGGTAAGTGATGGCTCTTTAGTGGTTCTGACATTGAGGCTATCTCTGTTCGGGTGCCAGAAGCGGTCTCTTCCCCAGGAGTTGAACGACCCATGGTCACCTGTTTCAAGTACAGTATTGAATACATCATTAAACTCGATGAGATGTCCACCCCAGGTACCCTCGCTGATGTTGATACCCGACCTGGGCAGGTTGTAAATACTGTTATTACTCACGGTAATATCCATGGCCATTGAGATCTGAACTCCGGCTACCTGTTTTTCAATGCGACCGATGTCGTGGATCAGGTTGTCATCAGCAATACAGTCTGCGGGATAGTCCCTGGTTTTTGGACCAAGCTCTCTATCCAGTTCGTCCATGGCTGTATACTCATAATATTGAAATGAAGGTGACCGCACAGCTTCGGGACTTCCTACAAAAGCAATGGCACTGGCTCCTATTTGCTCAAAGTGATTTCCCCTAATCTGGATATTGCGGTTGTATTTGTTGACGAATACTCCATTACCTCCCAGCTGACTAAAATGACTATTGCTGATGATACAGTTCTCCGCATTGGTGAGCAATATGGCTCCTCCCCGATAGATCGTCCAGTCGCTCCTGAGCAAGGGTTCATCGGTTTTCATATAGGTAGAACGCGTGTGGGTGAATTCTAAACCATCCAGTGTCAGGTATTGGGCCGGGGCTTCATCAGTTCCGGTTATTTCTATCAAATGGTCCAGAACGGGTACCTCGATAAGGGCTTCATTTAAATCCGATTCGTCATCAGGGTAGTAGTAGAGGGTATTCTCCTCCTGATCCAGGAACCACTCTCCTTTACTATCCAGCTCTTCTCTGATGTTTTCGACATATTGATAGCGTGGATGCATACCCATTTGTCGATTGTTCTGGAAACCTCCTTTAAGGTTCAGTTCTCCATTTGGTTGCTTACCTTCTATCTGGTAGTGGTACCCTCCCCATTCTGCCCTGTGCATGGCATGAAGCACTCCACCTGCGGGGTTTTCCCAGCCTTTAACCCTTTCTTTGGAAGTGGCATCTTCCGCGTAGCCATTGAAAATATGCTCATTGGGATCAAAATTCGGGTAGCGTGCCCTTATCTTTTTCTTTCCATTTATAAAGAGCTGATCAAAGGAATAAGGTCTGTCTAATTGTGCTTTCATTAATCCATTTCCTGCCTCTTCCCACTGGGGCTTTAACACCCGGGCACCTGACAGTGTTACCTGCTCATGAGGATACCCGGCTATTTTCAGTGGTGCCATTTCCGACCCTGCATTGTCAGCATTAATCTGAATCGTGCTGGCCAAATGGTAGGTTCCTCCTTCGAGCAGAATCGTAACCGCTTTATTTTCTTCCTGCCTTAAACTTCGGGCCTTGATTAGGGCTTGCTCCAGTGACTTTAGCGGGTCCATCCTGCTTCCTTCATTTAGGTCATTTCCTGCAAGGTTTACATAGATGAATTGCTCTTCAGAAGTGCAGGACAGGGTTAGTGCAGCGACTAATAAAAATGGAAGTAGTAGTTTCATCCGGTGTTACTTCAGGGCACTTACTTTAATCGTCCAGACATAGTTTGCCGGAGGGTTTTTCCTCCACTTTTCAGGAATGGTCACAACAAAACCATCACCCTCATTTTTCCACCTGAGCTTACCTTTTCCCAGCAGGCTCACCTGTGCTTTTATTGCAGGTTGAAGCGATTTCACCTTGATCTGTGCGGGCATAGTGGTTTCATTTTCATCTGCCATATAGAGAAAATAGACAGTACCATCTTTCTTCTGAGTGATGGCTACCTTGTCTTCTTTGTAGGGGGCCATGGCATTAGTTTCATAAATGGCCTGGCTGTTCACCTCCATCCAGGCGGCATACTCTTCCAGTAAATCATAGGCTCCCTGCTGCCAGGTACCATCGGGGCCCGGAGCGATATTGAGGAGTAGATTGCCACCTTTTGATACAATATCAACCAACAAATGGATGGCTTTGTGCCCGCTCATGTATTTGGCATTGAAGGTATGAGACCAGCCTCCTCCGGAGATCATAGGTGACTCCCAGGGGAAGGGCAATGGCTTCTCCGGCACTCTGTTTTCCGGAGTCAGATAGTTTTGGTTTTTGCCATGTACCGCACGGTCTACCACGATGAGGCCGGGTTGTTTTTTCCTGGCCTTTACTACCAGGTCGTCCATATTGATGTCCTGGTTAACGATGCGGTGTTTTAGGTAACCGTTGACATTTTGCTCTCCCAACTGACCTCTGTACCAATCGGTGATCTGTCCTTTGGGCGTTTTGGCCACCCAGCCGCCATCCAGCCAGAGGATGTCTACCTTACCATAATCCGTCATTAATTCCAGAATCTGATTGTGGGTAAAATCTATGAATTTCTGCCACCTATCAGGGTTGGCCTCGGGTTCGTAGTTGACGTTTCTATCTCTTGGAGGGTATTTAGGATCCCAATAGTACTCCGAGTTCCAGTCAGGCTTTGAAAAGTAGGCACCTGTCCAGATATCCTGCGATCGGAAGGCATCGAAGATTTCTTTGGTGATATTCGCCTTGGGATGTTGTCTGAAAATACTCTTGCTACCGGTTACCTTATAGTCCGTGTATTTGGAGTCAAACATGGTAAAGCCGTCATGATGCTTGGTAGTAAAGACCATATAGCGCATGCCCGCGGCCTTAGCGGCTTTAGCCCACTTTTCCGGATTGAATTTGACAGGATTAAACGTGAGGGCCAGGTTTTCATATTCCCTCTTATAAGTAAAGTAGTCATTGGGGTTTGAGCCTTTGGTTCTGACGCACCATCCGTATTCCTCAGGGCAAAGCGACCAGGATTCTACAATCCCCCATTGACTGTAAGCTCCCCAGTGCATCAGCAAACCAAATTTCAACTCCTGCCATTGCTCGATCTTCGCAAGAGCAAGCGGGTCTGTTTCAGGTACGTAGCGTTCTTCTTCGTAAACGGCCTGCGAATATACCAGGTGAGATATCAGAAGAATTGAGGAGGCAATGATTAACACTTTTCTCATATGGGTGATTATTAAAAAGGTTCTTCGTGCATTTCTGTAATCGGAACCTGTCATGGCTTGAACGCTCATCTTAAAATCTTATCAGGTAGTCAGACATTTTAGCTGAATAACGGCTTCCTTCCATCCCTTCGGGCATTCCCATATCAAAGGGGGAGGGAGAGATCCATTCACTTTTCACACCTTCTATGGTTACCGATCCTTCGGGATCGATTGTAACAAAGGCATATAATGGGTCCTTATAGCCAGCCAGATTGGGTAACCATTTATATTCTTCATACAGCTCTTTCGGATATCGATCCATCGACTTATACTTATCTGACATCCACTGATAAGACATGCTGTTTACCTCAATGTAATGGATGCCGTTTTGCACATGGTGGTAGTCAATATGATTGTGCCCGTTAAAGCAGCAAATGATCTTTTCTTTATTGGCTTCAAGAATTTTCTGAAGCGTCAGCCTATTCTTCACACCCCATTGATAATGCCACAGACTCTGGTGGGAAAAAACAATGGTGGGTAGTTCAGTGGCTTCCAAATCAGCCTTAAACCATTCGATTTGCTCGTCATTGATGAAGGTTCTCAGACTGGAGTCTACATAGAAGTTGCCTCTTTCATAGTCAGTATACTTGCCATCCTGATAGAGGAAGTTGGCATCCAACACGATAAAGTGGGTACCCTTAAAATCATAGGAATAATAGGTCTTGGGCATCTCCCAGAAGTCCAGCATTTGCTGCTTGGATTGCCGGTCCATATCGTGGTTCCCCAGTATGTGATACTTAGGGCCCTTGAAGGTGTTCCAGGTTTTAAGGAAGTCTTTGTTCTTTGTTTCTGCCATACAGAAATCTCCCATCTGAATGACGAAGTCAGCTTCTCTATCTATCGCCTTTTCAATGAAGGTCTCAAGCCGCTTATCTGCATCGGGCATGAGGTCTTTGTGCACGTCAGTTACAATGCCAAACGTCAGCATTTCACGCCTGGAGTCATTTGACAGGAATGGAGTGAAAGCAAGTGTTGTTTGGGGCAATAGTGTCGCTACTGCTCCTATTCCAACCTGACCGACAAACCTTCTGCGTTTCATTTACTTCTACTTCAGAATCAGTTCAATTACCGGTATTTCAACATTGGGTTTGACTACTGGCAATGCCAGATTGATATCTCCTTCTCCTAATTTTTCCTTTCCCCAGTAGCCATGAGGTTCAGTAATTAAAATCTCTGAAGCATCGTGTAGGAACTGTGCATATTTCACTTTGCCTTTGAACCCTCTGAGCGTAAAATTCTGCAATGGGTAGTCCAGCAGGTGCACATACAACCGGTTAGTCTCAGGGTTATAGGTGAGCAGGGAGTTATCAGGAATGTGAAACTCCTCCGGAGCCTGCGTAGCTCCATAAATGGACCGGCTGTTTACCTTCATCCACTTACCCATTTTTTCAAGTGCTGCTTCTGCCCTGTGGTCAATAGTGCCTCTGCCGGTGGGGCCTACATTCAAAAGCAGGTTCCCTCCTTTGCTCACAGATTCAATAAGCAATACCAATAGCTGCTTATTGTTTTTCCAGGTCATTTCATCCCGGTAATAGCCCCAAGAACCACTGAAGGTCTGACAGGTCTCCCAGGGGATTTTCTGACCATTGTAGGTAGGCCAGTCGGCTACTTTAAATTGTTCGGGCGTAGTGAAGTCCCAGCCCCCGGCATAATCTTTCAAATCAGCCCTGTCGTTAATGATAATGCCCGGCTGCAGCTTGCGAACCATTTTCATCAACTCAATCGAGCCCCAATCGTCCCGACCCTTGCCGTTTTTTCCGGGGAACGAATAGTCAAGCCAGAGAATATCCACCTTGCCATAATTGGTCATGATCTCGGCAACCTGGTCTTTGACGTATTGGCGATAGACTCCCATATCCCGGCCTTTATTGAGTTGGGTATATTCTTCATCTGAACGGGCACTCTGCGGGTGAACCCGATCGACTGTATACTCAGGGTGATGCCAGTCTATCAGTGAATAATAGAACCCTACTTTAAGTCCTTCGGCCCTGAAAGCATCTACCCATTCCCTGAGTGCATCTTTACCATAAGGCGTATTGGTGGCCTTATAGTCTGTGAATTCTGAATCGAAAAGAGTGAACCCTTCATGGTGTTTGGCCGTGATGACCGCGTACTTCATGCCTGCAGCTTTGGCCATTTTTGCCCATTCAGTCGGGTTGAATAAGTCGGGGTTGAAGTTCTCGAAATACTTTTGGTATCGCTCGTCCGGAATTCTCTCGTTCTTTTTCACCCATTCATGTCGTCCGGCCAGAGAGTAGGTCCCCCAATGGA
This sequence comes from Roseivirga sp., assembly GCA_021404565.1. Classification (GTDB taxonomy): domain Bacteria; phylum Bacteroidota; class Bacteroidia; order Cytophagales; family Cyclobacteriaceae; genus Roseivirga. The sequence continues at coordinate 180,844 of JAAWWF010000007.1, forward strand.
TAAACATGCCAAAGCGGTCATTCGTCCACCAGGCAAGACGATCTTCTTTCTGAGCCTCCGTCTCATCCCAGATTTTCTGCTGACCCGAAACATTCAGTGATGTAAAAAATAGTAGCACTATCAGGGTCTTAAAAAGTTTTATTGGTTCATTCATCGGTTTTCATAATTGAGCAAGAGATAATCGGCATTCATCACATACTGATCCGGATCCGTGTCATTCCTGAATCTTATATAGAGCTTATCAGTCCCCTGATTTTTCTCAAGGGGAATTACATGATTTTTGAATCTCTGTATTTTATCATTTGAGTAATCGATCAATACGGAACCTATCAGTTCTTTGGCAGTATCGCCTTTCCATACTTCCACCCAACCTGTATACTGATATCCCTCGTTATACAAGCCTCTGATGGTAACAGACTCAAGCCCGTCAAACAGTACATTGTCAAAGGAGAAATCGTGTTTGTCTTTGATATTACCCACTACGTTTGCTCCAAGAGCCTGCCATACCGTATTGCCATCATGTGTTTCATTGGCATCTTCCGCCTGCAGAATAGCGGCTGTAAATGTGTACTGAGCAGTAGATGAAAGTGGAGAAGCTTCTCCATTCCCCTGATCCTGATAGCTGGCAGTCAGTACATACATACCTGATACATTACTGCGCCTATGCTTATCGAAATTCAACATGCCTTCGAGCGGTAGCAGATTCTTTTCCGTCTTTTCGAGAGATAAAATGTATTTGACAATTTCTTCCAGCTCATTATCTGTGAGCTGAGGATGAGCTGCCATGGGGGTTTCTCCCCAAACTCCTGAGCCTCCGTTTTTGATTTTGTTTTTCAGGTAGTCCAGGTGCTCAGTCGAGTATTTTTCAGCGATATCCTGATAAGAAGGACCGTTAATCTTTTTATCCACTGCGTGACAGGCCAGGCAGTCGGAGTTGTCAATGTATTTCTTGCCATTGGAGAGAATCTCAATCTTATGACCTTGCTCCACGACCTGTCTGGTATTCGCTTCAGGTATAAAATCCAGGACTACTTCTACTGCATCTGCAGCAATACTTCCATCGGCTGTACTACCGTCTTCTGTATCAGTAACGCTTACCTGATAACCCAATTCACCCTTGCCATTGTAGAAGGTATTCTCTGAGTCGAAGCTAACCGAGACCACAGGAGGCGCATTGCCCACCACTACAGCATAAGTAGCCTGAGAGGTGAGCCCTTTGGAGTCCCTTACCGTCAAGCTGACTTCATAAGTGCCTGCCTTATCAAAGCTGAAGGAAGTAGCGGCTTCAGTGCTGCTACCCAGATCTCCGAAGCTCCATAGATACTTGAGGGGTTCTCCTTCCAGGTCTTCTGAAGACTCACCCGAAAAGTCCACCGTCAGTGGAGCGGCTCCTACAGATTTATCAGCTGTGATTCTTGCGATTGGTGCCCGGTTACCCGATACAAAGCTGATCCGATTGAGTTGAGCGTCCATATTTCGGGTGTTCCAGCTCTCGCCATACTCCAGCACATAGAGGCTTCCATCCGCTCCAAATGCCATATCCATGGGGTTGTGAAATTCTTCATTTGGCAAAAAGGGCTCAGCTTTTACATAGTCATGATTTTCATCCATGGTGATCAGAAACATCCAGTCTCTCATCCATTCATAAATGATCAGTTTACCGTCAAAGTAATCGGGGAAGCCACTGGTAGAACCGGCATAAAGCTCTTTGTTGAATACCGGGCCGGCCATAGCCGTTCTGCCTCCTTCACCCAGCCATGGAAATTCTTCGGAGGCATCATAGCCATACCAGATAAAGGATTCCTGTGCTGGAGGCAGGTTTTCTATCCCCGTATTGTTGGGTGAGTTGTTTATCAGGTTTTGTGGATCAAAGGGCCGAATTGATTTCTTATTCACAAAATCATAATCCCAGTAAGGCTTGTTATTACCCCTGGTATAGGGCCAGCCCCAGTTTCCGGGTTTTTTAGCCTGGTTGATTTCATCATGCCCCTTGGGTCCTCTTTCAGGGCCGTCCTTTCCCGAGTCAGGACCCACGTCTCCCCAATAGAGAATTCCTGTTCGTTGATCGACTGAAATTCTGAAGGGATTGCGAAGTCCCATGGTATAAATCTCGGGTCTGGTTTTAGGGTCATCATCTTCAAACAGATTACCGGCCGGAATTGAGTAAGTACCATCCGCTTCGGGCTTGATGCGGAGGATTTTTCCCCTCAGGTCGTTGGTGTTGGCACTCGACTTCTGAGCGTCCCAGACTGACCTTCCCGGACCTTCATCGCTGGGTGAGAAGCCATCAGATTCGAAAGGGTTGGTGTTGTCACCTGTAGATAGAAACAGGTTGCCCTGAGCGTCAAACTCCAGTGAGCCCCCGGAATGGCAGCAATCATGAGTGGAGGGGAATTCCATCATCACTTTTTCTGAAGAAACATCGATTTGACCATCAGTAAAACTGAACCGGGACAGGCGCTGAAGCTTCCCTTCAACCTTAGCGGAATAGAACAGATAGATCCAATTGTTAGTAGCGTAATCGGGATCAACTGCCAAGCCCAGCAAACCATCTTCTGCTATATACTTTACATCCAGATGTCCGGCATCCAGCAGTTCACCGGCTATCAGATCATATAGCTTCAGGTCACCACCTCGCTCAATGAACAATATCTTTTCCTTGGGCAGATAGTCCAGCTCCATAGGTTCGTTGAGGTTGAATGCCAGTACCTCTCTCACAAATCTGTTTTCTTCGGGAACCCTCTCTGAAGTGGCCTTTCCATAATCTCTTTTGTTGCTGCCAATAGCATATTCAATACCACCCCAGACATGCTTTAAAAACAGCTCATCGGTATAGGATTCATCGGTATGGCCAAGGCCTGTATAGAACATGCGACCTCCGTCAAATTCCCGGTACCAGGCTATTGGGTGACTGGCTCCATTCTCTCCGCCTTCGTAACTGGATTCCTCCAGGTTCATCAATACATTCAGGCCTTCCGCAATGTTTCTATAGTTATACCATTCGTCAAAGTGCTCCCAGGTTTCGGGTAGATGCTCAGTCGCGGAATGACTTCTATCCAGAATACTGATTTTCGCCTTTTGCTGATGAGGATGGCTCTGAAAATAAGCCCCTACCAGCTGGTTGTACCATGGCCAGTCGTACTCTGTATCAGCCGCTGCATGAATGCCAACAAAACCTCCACCTGCCTGGATGTATCGCTCGAAATCGGCCTGCTGATAGTTGTTCAGTACATCGCCCGTAGTACTTAGAAAAATAACGGCACTGTATTGAGCCAGATTGGCTTCAGTAAAGTAACCAGCATCGGTAGTTGTATCAATTTTAATATTGTTTTCACCAGCCAACTTTAAAATGGCTACCGTTCCCGCATCTATGGAGTTGTGGTGGTAGCCAGCTGTTTTAGAAAAAATAAGAAGCTTCTCTTCTTTGGGAACCCCACAACCGGATACAGTCGTGGCCATAAGGAGCAGTAAAAAAAATTTGAGGAGTTTATCGGACATCGGTTGATTCATTAGTAGATCTACCCCAATTTATAGAATTTAACCGCGTTATGCCCCCAGATTTTATCTTTGTCTTCTTGTGAAAAGGGCTCCAGATAGGAATCCAGTAACTCGTGCACAATCTCATAGCCACCAGCCAGTTGACATACAGGCCAATCTGATCCAAACATTAGTCTGTCGGTACCAAAGGCCTCAAATACAACATCCAGATAAGGGTAGATGTCTCCCGGTCTCCAGGCATGCCAATCAGCCTCAGTAACCAACCCGGACAGCTTACAGAAGACGTTTGGCTCTTTGGCCAACTCTTTTATTCGCTCTTTCCAGGGTGACATCACCTGATCTTTAATGCGGGGTTTTGCGATATGATCAAGTACAAAGGATTGATCAGGAAAACACCTGACCAGTTCTGTTGCCATTGTCAATTGATCTGAATGGATGAGGATATCGTAGGTCAGGTTGAATTGTGATAAGGCAGAAATCCCTCTTTTAAATTCAGGCTGAAGCATAAAATCTACATCAGCTTCAGCCTGAACTATGTGCCGTACACCTTTGAACAATGGATTTTCAGAGAACTCAGCAAGTCGTTCTTCCACATTAGCTGCTCTCAGATCAACCCATCCGACTACCCCTTTGATAATGGGATTATGCCTGGCCAAATCCAGCAGAAAATCTGTTTCTTCTTCGGATTGATCGGCCTGTACCGCTATACACCCGTCTATAGCACAGCAAACAATCTCGTTCTCAAAATCTATAGGGAGAAAGTCAGTCTTCAGGACCCTCATGCTATTATCAATCCAGGTATCCCTCACCGAATCGTATTTCCAAAAATGCTGATGTGCGTCTAATTTCACTCGAAACCCCTGGCTTTTTGTTTTGTAATCCCGAGACCTTCTATGCCCAGTTCCATTATATCTCCCGGTACGAGGTATCTCTGTGGGTCAAGCCCCAAGCCTACACCAAAAGGAGTTCCTGTTGAAATGATATCCCCCGGCAGTAAAGTCATGAATTGGCTCACATAACTGATTAGTTCGGGGATTTTGAAAACCATATCTGAGGTATTGCTGTCCTGCATCATTTCACCATTCAACTTAAGCCAGAGATGAAGGTTATGTGGATCTTTCACTTCATCCGAAGTTACCATCCATGGTCCCAACGGGGCAAAAGTATCGTTGCTCTTTCCTTTTACCCATTGCCCTTCACGCTCCAGTTGGAATTCCCGTTCACTCACATCATTGTGGACGGTGTAACCTGCTACAAAATCCATTGCCTCTTCTTCTGTGACATAAGAGGCCTTCTTCCCTATTACCACGGCCAGTTCTACCTCCCAATCGGTTTTCACACTTCCTTTAGGAATGATCACCTCATCATTGGGGCCGCAAACTGCTGTAGTTGCCTTAAAGAACAGCACAGGCTCTTTTGGTAACTGCATTCCGCTCTCTTTGGCATGACTGGCATAATTCAGTCCGATACATACGATTTTTGATGGTCTTACAATTGGCGCTGCCAGTCGTTGGTCTTCAGATATATGTGGACAATTGTCAATATTGGCAGAGAGCCAGGAGATGAGGCGTTTAACACCCTCACTTTCAAAAAACTGCTCATTATAGTCTTCTCCAAAAGCACTCACATCGAGCCTGAGTCCTTTTTTATTGACGATGCCTGGTTTCTCATTCCCCGGCTGCCCAAATCGTATTAATTTCATGTATTCAAACGCTTTTAAATATTCTTATAAGTCTTTCATAATTACTCACCCAGCCCTCACTTATGTCAACAGGAAGGTTAAGTCCAGTGAATCGCCCATTTCCTTTTGTAATTCCATTAAATCTCTAAGCAATGAGTTTCTCTTTTCTTTATAATCTGCCTGACCAGATAAGTCATGCATTTCAAGCGGATCGGCATTCATATCGAACAATTTCACCTTCCTTAGTTTAGGGTAGACTATCAATTTATAGCCTTCCTTTCGGATCATTCTTTGAAGGTCTATATAAGCTCCGTAAACTCCATTTTGCAGGTTACCGCCTTGTTTGGTGTCCTTAAGGCTGTTAAAGTCTATATAATCCGGTTTTGTTATACCGGCAACATCCAGACCGGTAGCCATAATATCCTGCAGGTAAACATCATGGTCAATAATTCTTCCTTTTTCGACATTGGGGCCTACCATCATCAGGGGCACTCTCATACTATGATCGTACATATTCTGTTTGCCCAGCAGGCCATGGTGCCCTACTGACAGACCATGATCTCCGGTAAAAAAGATATAGGTATTCTCTTCTTTTCCTGAAGCTTCCAGCGCATTCAGGATCTTTCCAATTTGTTCGTCCAAATGAGAGATAATAGCATAATATTCACGCAGATGAGTCTTGACGGCATATGGCGTTCGGGGGAAAGGAGCCAATGCTTCATCTCTTAAAGCCGGAGCACTTCCTATTCCGTCTTTATCAGGGTATTGCTCCATGAAATTCTCAGGAAGCGGAATATCTTCCAACACGTATTTTTCTAAAAACGATTTAGGGGCCTGTCTTGGGTCATGTGGGGCATTAAAGGACAAGTACATAAAGAAAGGCTTGTCTTTGGTTGAGGCTGCTTCGATGAATTCAATCGCATCATCTTTCAACACCTCGCTCCAGTGTTTTCCACTCTTCCAAAAACCTCCATTCAAGGTATCATAAGACAACCACGACTTGTCGTTTTCATCTATGGGACGAAAATAACCGGCAGGCCGGATTAAGCTGAGGTCTTCATTTTTCTGGTAAGCATCCCTGACCTTATTCCATATGCCCGGTATTTTGTGAGAATGATCCCCAGGCATACCAGGACGAATATTTTTTACGTTTTGGAAAACATGAACTGCCGGAGCTTGCACGTGCCATTTTCCACTCATATAGGTATCGTAGCCAGCAGATTCCATGAGTTTTCCCCAGGTTTGATTGAGGGCTATAGAATCTTTGGCCGCCCATCTGCTACTAATATCCCTGGCTTTCCAGATTGATCTTCCTGAAATCATCATGGCACGTGATGCCGTACATACGGCCCCATTCCAACCACCCATGTTATAGGCGTGGCTAAAGGTTGTTCCGGATTTGACGAGTTTGTCAAGGTTTGGTGTTTCGATAACCTTGTTTCCGAATGCGTGAATTGCCTCATAGGTCAGATCATCCGCAAAAAGAAACACAATATTTGGTTTTTGGTCCGTATCAAGGCCATCCTCTACCGAACCTGTACAAGCAGATTGAAGTAGAAAAAGGAATAGCACTAGTTTATACATCTCAACCTCTTAAGTATTCAGTTTTATAAAACCTCCATCAATCGGATAATCGGTCCCTGTTATAAAAGCCGCCTGGTCCGAGCATAGAAACAAGGCCAGATCGGCAATCTCCTCCGGTTTGCCCATCCTGCCAATGGGCTGGGTCGCGGAGAGTTTTTCAAACATTTCTCCTTCTTTTCCGGGATAGTTTTTGGCTATAAAGCCATCTACAAATGGAGTATGCACCCTGCCTGGAGAAATACAGTTGCAGCGGATGTTATCGCCCACATAATCTTTGGCTACAGACAGTGTCATGGTCAGCACGGCACCCTTACTCATGGAATAGGCAAAGCGATCGGAAATGCCGACAGAAGAGGCTACAGAGGCAAGATTGAGAATTACCCCGCCATGCTCCTTCATATGTTGAATACAGGCAAACATACCATTGTACACCCCTTTGACATTGACAGCGTAGATACGATCGAGATCTGCCTCGCTGGTCCCCTCCAGATTTCCTACATGGGCAATACCAGCGTTATTGACCAGAATGTCAATTCTGCTCTCGCTTGCAATGGCGTCAACCACTGACTTCACATTTGCCTGGTCAGTAACATCGCAGGTATGATACTGTGCCTTATTTCCAGCCTCAGTAATTTCAGCCACCACTGAAGCTCCAGCCTCCGCATTCATCTCCAGAGCATGCACAGTCGCTCCGGCTTCTGCAAAGGTTTTGGCTATCGCACGTCCTATACCACTACCCGCTCCTGTGATCAGGGCATTCTTTCCACTTAAGCTAAACTTGTCCATTGACCTTAATTTTTTCTTCAGACCAATAGGTACCATTTGGGTAGCTGTAGGTCTTCATTGATTCTTCTTTCATGGTAATGCTGTAACCCGATTCTTCGGGCACCATATAAGCAGCATTGCTGATTGCTACCGGGGTTTCAAAATGTTCATGCAGATGATCTACGTACTCCACTACCCTGCCTTCCATGGTCCCACTGATACAGATATAGTCGATCATGGCCAGGTGTTGAACATATTCACAAAGCCCGACTCCTCCTGCATGAGGGCAAACAGGAATACTCAACTCATCAGCCATTAACAAAACCGCTAACACTTCATTGACACCCGCCAGACGGCAGCTATCAATCTGACAATAATCAAGCGCTCCCGAAGTCATAAATTGTTTGAACATGATCCGGTTTTGGCAATGTTCACCTGTAGCCACTTTTACCGGCTTAACGGCATCAGCGATAGCCTTATGTCCCAGTATATCATCCGGACTGGTGGGTTCTTCAATCCAAAGTGGATTGAACTGTTGAAGTACTTCCATGTGCCTGATTGCCTGGGGCACTTCCCACTTCTGATTAGCATCCATCATCAGAAAACGGTCCTGACCAATCTCTTCTCTTATTATCGTGGCCCTCCTGACATCATCATCCAAATCGAGTCCCACCTTCATTTTTACAAAGTTCCAGCCATCAGCCACGGCCTCCTTGCAGAGCCTTCTTATTTTATCGTCAGAATAACCCAACCAACCCGCTGAGGTAGTATAGGCAGGATAACCGTGAGCTCTGAGTACAGCTATTCTCTCATTTTTGCCAGCCTCCTTTGATTTTAGATTTTGCAGGGCTCTTTCTGGTGTAATTACATCTGTGATATAGGTGAAGTCCACACAGGATACCAGTTCTTCAGGACTCATTTCTGCAACAAGCTGCCAAAGCGGTTTTTCCTCCCATTTGGCATACAAATCCCAAACTGCATTTACAACAGCCCCCATGGAGATATGCATGACTCCTTTTTCAGGGCCTAACCAACGAAGTTGACTATCACCGTTGAGTTCGGTCCAAAAGGCCCCCATATCAGCCGTAATTTCAGATAGCTTTCGGCCCACTACTCTGGGCATAAATTCTTTGATGGCTTCTGTACAGATGGAATTACCCCGGCCAATCGTGAAAGTAAGTCCATGACCTTCCATACCTTCTATATTGGTTCTGAGAATCAGGTAAGCGGCTGAATAATCCGGATCAGGATTCATGGCGTCTGAACCATCCAGGGTCTTGCTGGTAGGGAAGCGAATGTCTCTCACTTCATAGCCTGTAATCTCACAACCTGACCCCGATACTTTTTTGAACATAGAGCAAGCTCTCTATTTAAATCCCCGATTTCTACCTTGGCGTATGCCAGTACATATACTATTTTTGCATGAATTGGCTAATATTCAAGAGTACTTGCTAAATTAATGTCAGTGAAAGCAACATTATTAAAGCGGGGCGCTAGTCCTGCTCATTCATTTTCAGTCTCAAAGCACGATTTCCCGCACTTTCTCAAGGTATGGCACTATCATACTGAGCTGGAGTTGGTATATACCAAACAAAGTGACGGAACCCGGTTTATCGGGGATAACATCTCGCGATTTCAGGCCAGGGAGTTGGTTTTGATAGGCAGTAACCTGCCTCATATGTATCAAAATGATGAAGCCTATTTCCAAAATGATTCGCAGCTAAGGGCAGAAGCTCATGTAGTCCATTTCAGTCCCTCATTTCTCAACACCTCACTTGGCGAGATTCCTGAGCTGAGACAAATTCATCTGCTGATTGAAAAAGCAAAGCTGGGCCTGCTGTTTACACAGGAAACGGCAGATAAGATAGCTCCTTTGATTATGGAACTGGATGGTTTACATGACCTGGAGCGAATGCTCAGTTTTTTGAAGATACTCTCAATTTTGGCACAATCTCCCGAAGCTTCTACTATTGCTACTCCCGGGTTCGTCAATCACTTTGATCAGGCCGGTGATGCCAAGCTGGATATGGTATATGATCATGTCATGCAACATTTCCAGGAAGACATTAAAGTAGATGCCATTGCTGATCTGGTGAGTATGAATAAATCCTCCTTCTGTCGCTATTTCAAAAAGACGACACAAAAAACCTTCACTGAATTTCTCAATGAGGTGCGCATTGGCTTTGCCTGCAAAGTATTAATGGAAAAGCAAATGGGTATTCTGGAAACAAGCTACTACTGTGGCTACAATAATATCTCCCACTTTAACCGCCAGTTTAAGAAGAAAGTGAAGATGAGTCCTTCAGAATATTTACGAACGAGGAGGTAACTAATTATCCGAGCGGGTTAAGCTCAAGCGAAAAAGCCTCCGGAAAACTCACAATTTGAACCCATCAGTTGCAAAAGAGTTGATTCCTTCCGTATTTAGTAAAATACTAAAAGGTCTTTTAATCTTTTACTAAATAACCTAACTATGCTATCGAAAAAGCAAGCGAGAACTTTTTTCCTGGGTGGTACCATGTTAACGTTTCTCATTTTCATCGCCCTGACCATTTACTCCTTTAGCGGAGAGCAGGATCAGGCAAACACCCTACAGTTGAACGAACCCATTGTACGAGGGAAGCAGCTATGGGAAAAAAACAACTGTATGGGCTGCCATACCATACTCGGAGAGGGAGCTTACTACGCTCCCGAATTAACCAAAGTAATAGACCGCAGAGGGAAAGGATACATCAAGGCAGTATTGATGAGCCCGGTTTCCTGGGCACCAAACGGACGAAAAATGGTCGCTTACGGCTTTACAGATGCCGAAGCAGAAGACCTGATTGCCTTCTTTGACTGGATTGATGACATAGACCTGAACGGCTTTGATCGGGTAGTATCACCATTGGCAAAAGACAAGTAAACCCGATAACGCACGACCATGAAATATAAATCACAAAAAGTAGCCTATTGGTTTTTTGCATTATCAATGCTCCTACTGGTACTACAAATCGTTTACGGATTCATTATGGGCTTTGCCAGGGTTGGCATGGATGGCCTACACGAAATCATCCCATTCAACACCGCCAGAGCCGTACACACCAACCTGTTGGTTGTTTGGTTACTCTCTGGTTTTATGGGAGCAGCCTACTATATCATTCCTGAAGAGTCTAAGAGAGAACTGGTGAGTGTCAAACTCGCTTATGTACAGCTGATATCTCTGGCGCTTGTAGGGGTTACTGCCATTATTGGTTATCACTTCAACTGGTGGGAAGGTCGAAAGTTTCTGGAAATTCCCAGACAACTCGACTACCTCGTTGTGATCAATGTTTTGCTATTTCTGGGACTCATTCTGCTGACGCTCTACAAAGCCAAACGCAGAACTACCACATCCATCGTTTTGGCCATGGGCTTGCTATTCGCTGCCTTACTCTATCTGCCAGGGATGTTGCCTTTTGACAGCCAGGTAATGGATTCCTTCTTCCGCTGGTGGGTCGTTCACCTGTGGGTAGAAGGTGTATGGGAGCTTATCATGGGAGGTATTCTTTCCTTCCTGCTCATCAAGCTTACTGGTGTGGATAGAGAAGTAATTGAAAAGTGGCTATACGTAATTGTAGGACTCACCTTCCTATCTGGCGTACTGGGAACAGGTCACCATTATTACTATATCGGGGTAAATGACATATGGATCATTGTGGGTGGTATTTTCTCTGCCCTTGAGCCTCTTGCATTCCTTGGGATGGCCCTTTTTGCCATTAACATGTACCGTAAAGGAGAAAAGAAACACCCTAACAAGCTCGCCCTTTTCTGGACGCTGGGCTGTGCCATTGTTTCCTTTGTGGGAGCAGGTTTACTGGGTTTTGCCCATACGCTACCGCAGACTAACCTATACACCCATGGTACGCTGGTTACGGCCATGCACGGTCACCTTGCCTTCTGGGGTGCCTATGCCATGATTGTACTGGCTATGATCAGCTATGCAATGCCCAATCTTACGGGCAGGAAGATTTATGAAAGTAACCGGGGTCGGGCCGCATTCTGGCTTTCTAATATTGGAATGCTTGGCATGACAGTGGCCTTTGGAGTAGCCGGGGTAGCCCAGGTATACCTTGAGCGGAAATTCAAAATGGATTTTATGATGGTACAAAACGAAATCAGTATCCATTTTGTAACACTGCTCATTTGTGCTACCCTGTTTACGGTTGGTATCATCTTCTACATTCTTGATTTTATAAAATACGGACGCCCCAATGATGAGGCCCTTGAAACAGCAGAGCATTTATAGAACTGTGTATATGGCTTAAAGACGATAAAGAGAGGGTCACCCTTGATTTATCGTCTGGCCTATCCACTCCCCCACCCTAATTGCACAAAACATCATGATAGAAAAACTACCGGTTAACGGACTTACTCAAGCTACGAAATCAGCTGGCAAGCCCGCTCCCTTTTACCAGCCTGTAGCCAAAGAGGTTTACGTTTTTGAGCATGCATACCAAAACAAAATCCCCATGCTGCTGAAAGGCCCGACCGGGACAGGGAAAACGAGGTTTATAGAGTTTATGGCTTATAGGCTAGACAGTGCAATCATCACCGTTTCATGTCATGAGGAAACCTCTTCCACCGATCTGATTGGACGATATATTATCAAAGGAGCTGAGACTTTATGGATTGACGGGCCTCTTACCAAGGCCGTCAGAACCGGTGCTATCTTATACCTGGATGAGATAGCTGAGGCACGGCCCGATGTCATTGTTGCCATACATTCCCTTACCGATCATCGCAAAGAGCTGTTTATTGACAAGCTGGGTGAGACAGTTTCGGCACACCAGGACTTCATGCTGGTAGCTTCCTTCAACCCAGGTTATCAGAGAGGTTTTAAAGAGCTAAAACCCTCGACCAGGCAGCGTTTTGTGGCACTGGCATTTAACTACCCCAAGCCGAAAGACGAGGCTAACATCATCACCAAAGAAACACAACTGGAGAGTAATCTTGCCACAAAGCTGGTGAACATAGCTACCAAAATCCGGAACCTGACAGAGCTGGGCCTGACGGAAACCGTTTCTACTCGTTTGTTGGTAGATGCGGCCAAATTGATTCATTCGGGCCTTCCGAAAAGGCTATCGGTAAAAGTGGCGGTAGTAGAACCCCTTACAGATGACCCGGAGATTACCGAAGCACTTTCAGATCTGGTAGACCTTATGATTTGATCAGCCACCAGCAGCATGTTCGAACCAGACGAATATATCTTTACCAAACTTGCCTATTTCTTTAAAAGGAGGAGAAAGCAGTCTCAAGACTCGGCATCTCATATAGTAAAGCTGACGGAGATAAAATCACGTCTTACCATTTTTGCCAGAGCTATTACAGGGGAGCCCATTGAACTCTTTGAAGCAGAGCGCGAGGGTGGCTACAAAGACAACAACTTCTTTCTGCCATCAGCTTTTTCTATCCACGACTCTTCGGAACAGAACACCGCCATGTATGTTTTCCGCACTCTGTACCTATCTGTTCAGAAAAGACTGGGTTTCAACTTTCAGCCATCTGATGAACCCAGCCTGGAACTTGCCCGTCAGCAATCCCTGGAAACCTCCTCAATGGTGCTAAAAGAAATGCATTCCCAATTCTCCGGAATCGAAGAGATTCATGCCCGACTCAAAGCTCATTGTGAAAAAACCGCATCTAATAAGCAACAACCAGATTACTCATTTCTGTATGGCAAATGGATGAAAAACTCCGCCCGGGCTGAGGGAGCAGCTGCTCTCAGGAATTTCAGTGAGAAAGCAAAAAAGGCCATCGAAGATGAGATCAAAACAATGATTAAGGCTCAGGCAGTAGAGGAAGTCATCTCTGTGCAGGTAGATAAAAAGGCACAGGAAGACTATACCCTGACGCACAATTTCGAAAAAGTGGAAACAGCCGAAGAGTTTGACGGAGGCTGGCGCGATTTTGATGGAGATGATGACCTGGATGACCACGCTAATGCTCTTGAAGAATTAAATATGAAGTACACTGTCCGTGTGGATGATATGGTACATTCCGTCTACCAGGCGGATTTTATGGAAAACACTACCGTGTCTGAAAGTAGCGAAACGGACAACACCGCTTTTCACCTGACCTATGATGAATGGGACTACTCAAAGCGTAGCTATAAACCTGATTTCTGTAAGGTGTTTCCCGAAGCCTCACTCCACACGGACAGTTCTTACTACAAAAGAACCCTAAGAGAGAATGCTTCCACTCTATCAGGTTTGCGCAAAATGTTGACTTCTGTGAACAACAAATATCAGCAACAGCGAAGGCAGAATACCGGTGAGGATTTTGATCTGGATGCCATTACCGACCTCTTTGTCGACCTCCAATCCGGTCATTCTCCATCAGAGAACATTTATCTGTCAAAGAGGAAAAAGGAGAAAGACATTTCAATATTGCTCTTACTCGATGTGAGTTTATCGAGTGATGGATATGCTGCAGGCAACAAAGTAATTGATGTGGAAAAGCAGGTTTCTATCATTTTCGGAGAAATCCTTAATGAGTTCAATGTCGACTTTTCTATCAACGGCTTTTTCTCTAAAACCCGCAATCACGCAACTTACCTCACACTCAAAGGATTTGATGAAAGCTGGCAAAAGGCAAAGCACAAAATTGGAGCGGTTACACCCAGTGGCTATACCAGAATTGGTACCGCTCTCAGGCATTCGGGCGCCTTGCTGGACAAAAGGGAGAGTAAAAATAAATGGGTTATTCTTATTTCGGATGGAAAACCCAATGACTATGATCGATACGAGGGCAAATATGGTATCAACGATGTAAAACAAGCGCTGCGGGAATTGAATCAGCGACATATCAATTCATATGCGCTGGCCATTGAAGCACAGGCAAAATACTACCTACCCCAGATGTTCGGACAAAACCACTACCAGATTCTTACTACACCGGTAGAGCTGCTCCAGTCAATGGTGAAGCTTTACGAAAGAATCAAGTATCAATCTTAGCCTACTTAGGGTATAAAGCTAAGGCTCCATAAACGGTCGCCTACTTATTAAAAGCATCAAAATCCTTTAAGGAAATTACGCTACCTGAGCTTTTGATCTCATCGGCAAACTGGCTTATCGATTTATCCTTAAACTCAGCCAGTACTTTCTTTTTAAAAGCTGAGGCTAAAAAATGAACCGGACAGGGGTTTTTGTCACTGCAATAAGAAAGGCCTAAAAAGCACTGATCAAATTTTACCGCCCCATCAATGCACAAGATCACATCCCATAGTGTATTTTTCTTGTTTTTCTCGGTCAGATAAAAGCCTCCATTGGGTCCTTTGGTAGAAGAAACAAGCTCACTTCGGGTCAGCTGTTGCAGCAGCTTTGACAGAAAAGGCTGTGGACTTTCAAGCTTCTCCGCGATCACCTTCACCCCAATCTTCTGAGATTCATCAGACTGAAGGGCCAGAAACACAATCGCGCGTATTGCATATTGACAAGCATTTGACAGCATTATATCCTGAGTTTTGAAGAAGTAAAAGTAATAAAAAGATAGTTTTGTCTTTAATTCGGCAGGGCTATTTAGAAAGAACTTATCTGACATTGGGTCAGCAATATCTTCCTATTCCAAATTAGGTTTTTGCCATATCACGATCATACCTGATCTCCACCTTTGTTGACCTTATTTCGGAATCAACTTTAAACTGCTTACAAACAAAAAAGCCACTTATCGATCTTACTCGTAAGTGGCTGATTTTGAAGCTCCTCCCTCCTGGACTTCCAGAAGCTGCGCTGCGCTCCATTCGGGATAAACTTCTCGTCCGGAATAGCATAAAAAAGAAATGCCAACCGTATGGCTGGCATTTCTTTTTTATGCTCCTCCTCTTGGACTCGAACCAAGGACCCTCTGATTAACAGTCAGATGCTCTAACCAACTGAGCTAAGGAGGAATATTTGATTTTTATTCCTATTTGCGGCCGAATGCCGCAAAACGGAGTGCAATATTAGCTGTTGGTCAACTTATTGCAAAGTCTTTTTTTAGATTTTTTTCTCTTTTCTCAAAAAACACCAAATCAACCCGAGCAGAGCCTGCCATTTCCTGAAAAGTATCGCTTCAAAATGAGACGGTTATTGAGTGAATGATGCCTTCCCGTCTACACAAAGTCTATGATTGGGACAGCCTGCTCTTATAAAAAGCCTGTTACTTCGCAATTACTCACCCCTACACAGTATTTGGTAGCCTGATGGACTCAATTCACGGTTTGAAAACATCAGAAACATGAAATCACGCATTACCCTACTAGCAAGCTTATTCCTTATTGGTTGCCAGATATTGCAGGCCCAAAAACAGCAAATCTCCGGAACAGTCATTGACGAAAACGATGCACCTCTATTCTCTGTTAATATTCAGGTCAAAGGAACCAGCAACGGTACTACTACAAATCAGCAAGGTGAATTCTCACTGCAAGCTGAGACAGGAGATGTTTTGTTACTCTCCTACATTGGCTATGAGCGATACCAGCTACGCATCGGAGCAAATCAGAGCAGGTTACAGATCAAAATGACTCCTGAGTTCCGTATAGAAAACGAAGTAGTGGTGCTGGGTTCCAGAAATAAAAACCGGACCATTACAGAATCTCCGGTACCGGTAGATGTTCTGGATATAAAAAATCTCAGTATCTCCATCCCACAGTTGAATGTAAATCAACTGCTTAATTATGTGGCCCCATCATTTACCTCAGCAGTTCAGCAAGTGGCTGATGGCACAGATCACATTGACCCCGCTTCATTGAGGGGGCTTGGACCGGATCAATTGTTGGTGCTGGTTAATGGTAAGCGAAGACACACTTCTTCACTTGTCAACGTCAACAGCTCTGTTGGCAGAGGAAGTGTAGGAACCGACCTGAATGCCATCCCGGTATTTGCGATTGACAGGATTGAAGTACTTCGTGACGGAGCTGCAGCACAGTATGGCTCTGATGCCATAGCGGGAGTAATGAACATAGTACTCAAAGACCAGACAGAAGGAGTGACAGTAGCGGTTAATACAGGTATTAATGCCAGCAGCGGGAGCAACAACCACACCGGAGGCACAGATGGAGAGCAGGTACAATTTGACATTAACTACGGCATACCCCTCTCACAAAACGGTGGATTTCTGAATTTCACAGGAAGTGTATTTACACGACAGCCTACACGCAGAGCAGGGCTGGATGGGTTTTCGGGTACCATCTTCAATGGCTACAATGCCATCGAATGGGTGGCCAGTCAGGCAGGAGCAGATGTAGCCGCTCTCTCTTTTGATGATATCCGGTCTTTTGGTCAGCAGGTGACTCACTTCTCTAATGACCTGAAGACGCAAATTAACAGTGCAGCCACCATTGCCAATCTTCAGAGTATTCTCAACATTGACGTGACTGAAGCAGAGCTGCTGGCAAGAGGACAAAGCAGACAAGACTACAGTATGCGGGTAGGCCAGACGAAAATCAGAAGCGGCAAATTCATGTTCAACATGGAGCTGCCCTTCTCAGAAAATTTCGGTCTCTATGCCTTTGGTGGAGCAAGCTACCGCAATGGACAATCAGCAGGGTTTTACAGAAGACCGGATCAGGCAAGAGCCAACACAGCCGTGTATATCAATGGTTTTCTGCCTCAATATCATGGCGATATCAAGGACCAATCTGCTTCAGTGGGAATTCAGGGAACAACACAGGATGACTGGCATGTTGACTTTAGCAATACATGGGGCCGTAACACATTTGACTACACGGTTATGGGCTCCAGTAATGCCACCCTCGGGAGAGCTACGCCTACCTCTGTATATGCAGGGGGCTTCTCCTTTACACAAAATACCACCAACCTGGATCTGACCAGGTACCATGACCACATATTTGCCGGATTGAACGTGGCCCTGGGGCTTGAATACAGAATGGAGAATTACCAGGTATTTGCCGGACAAGAGGAGTCATATGCCTCTTATGATATCAATGGAGATGTCGTTGCCAATGGCACCCCCTCCAACCTGCTGGTAACTGATTTCTTCGGAAGACAAAGACCGGCAGGTATTCAGGTATTCCCCGGGCATCGTCCTGAAAATGAACGAGACCGCTTTCGAAGTAACTATGCAGCCTACATGGATTTTGAAGCTGATATGAGCGACAAAATCATTCTTGGCCTGGCGGGGCGCTATGAGAACTACAGCGACTTTGGCGACACCTTTAACTGGAAGCTTACATCGAGGTTCCAGGTTTCGGATGGTTTTAGTGTTCGCGGGGGCATGAGCACGGGCTTTAGAGCTCCTTCACTGCATCAAATACACTTCAGCGCCACCAGCACCAATATCATCAATGGGGTATTTACCGATGTAGGCACCTTTTCAAATGACAGCAGGGCCGCGAACCTTCTGGGTATTCCTGACCTGAAACAGGAAAAATCATTTAACGCAAGTATGGGCCTCGCGGCTGATTTTAGTGATGCGAATATCACAGTCACCCTGGATGGTTTCTATACGGCTATTGACGACAGGGTAGTACTCACAGGCAACTTCTCGCGACCAGACAACCCTGTTACTTCAGCCGAATCTGAGCTTCAATCTTTATTCGATCAGGCCGATGCTACCCAGGCTCGGTTCTTCACCAACGCCATTGATACAGAGACCCTGGGGCTGGACCTGGTGATCAGCCATGAAACACGCTTTTCTGAAAAGGGGAGATTAGTGAACAACTTTGCTCTTAGCACTTATGCCACGGAACAAGTGGGAGAGATCAAAGCCTCCGAAGTATTAGCCAGTGCCGGCTTGACGGATACCTATTTCGGTACCAGAGACAAACTGTTTCTGGAAAGAGCTCAGCCTAGGGTGAAGACTAATTTAACCCATACCCTTCAGGCAGGTGATTTTACTTTCTTTCTCAGAAACGCCTATTTTGGTAAGGTCACCAACCCCAATTCACTGTCAGATGGGATTCACGCGGTGTATGGCGGCAAGCTTATAACAGATCTTTCTATCAGCCATCAGCTTAACCCTACAACAGAGCTAACCATTGGAGCTAACAACTTATTTGATGTTTATCCTGACCAGGTACTACCCGGCCTGACCAGTGGAAACAACTTCATTTATCCAAGAGCGACTTCGCAATTCGGGATTAATGGCAGATACCTCTTCTTCAGACTAAATTTTGAAATCAACTGATTGAGCTCCTACTACAGAAAGAAATATACCACTACATAGATTACCGCAAAGACGGACAGAAACACTATGCCGCTCCTGGCCAGCCAGATAAGCTTTGTACCGGGTTGATATTCCGGAGCAATCTGCTTAGATGTGATGACTCTGTAGTTGATTAAGGCGATGACCGGTGCAATCAGAAAGGAAAGAATGGTTGCAAGATCTACCAGGTCTTTCAGATTGGACGAAAGCAGTAGGATAAAGAAGAAAGAGACTACCGCTACGGTTACCATCATCCAGGTATAGGTAGTACGAACACCCGCATTTTTGAAAAAGAGCAGACGTACCGTTTCCCCCATGGCCCTGCCAAAACCATCTACCACGGTTATAGTTGTGCTGAACATCGCACTGAATGCAGCTGTGGCAATAATCAGATAAGACCAACCACCCAATGCGTTGGTAAAGAGTGTCACCACCTGATCGGCAAAGACCGTGGAGTTTCCGGAAAGCTCCACTCCGGTACCATACATCACGTTCGCCCCCAGGGTAAGAAAGCAGATGGCGAGAATAGCCGTAACCCAGTAACCGAACTTAAAGTCGAATAGGATTTCTTTAAGCTTAGGTATATAGCCCGTTTGCTTCATACGCTCAATCGCCCACAGGCTGTTCCAGGTAGAAAGATCAACGGCAGTAGGCATCCAACCCATAAGGGCGATGACAAAGATAATGCTGCCCCGGTCTGTTAGCTCCTTGGGAATAAATCCTTCAACAGGTACTACTCTACCCTTGACCACAACCGCAAAAAAGGCCACCAAGGTCGAAATCAACAGCACCGCACCAACAACCTTCAGCATAGAATCCAAAATGCTGTATTTACCCACTGCCAGCACTAGAGTACAAAAGAGCAAAATACCTCCTGAGAGGTAGGCTGTATCGATCGTAAGACCAGTAAGGTTGTTGAGCATACCGGCTGTCACAAAAGTCACAGCAGCCGTAACCGTGAACATAGAACCCAGACTGAGGAGAAAATACACCCATAACACCCACTTGCCTTCTGCCAGATAGCCCTCCAGAAGACTCTTTTTCGTAGCGGCCGCATAGCGGGAACCGAACTCGAAAAAGGGATATTTAAAAATCAATGCCGCTATAATGAACAGCACGAGTGAGTAACCAAAGTCGGCCCCTGCCCTGGTGGATTGCACAAGGTGTGACACACCTATACAGGTACTGGCAAAAAGTATCCCCGGCCCGAAGGCCTTCAGCAAATGAGTTAAGTCTCTGTTCATAGGAAAGTGATAAACCACTAAAAATAGACATTCTTTTCAGCCCATCATACGACAGTTTTACTGATAAAATCGGTCAATATGTCAGTTTTTCAAAAAGAAAAACACAAAAAACTGCCATAATGACTTATAAATTCCACACAATCGGATTGGTATGGTTTTGAAAGAAGAGAGGACAAAAGATTTAGAAAAAACAAAAAGACAAATAAAATGAGCATAGTAAGAAGAAATTCAGACGTATTCGTACCAGCAACAGTTGACAGCTTTTTGGATCGATTCTTTAACGATTCATTCGCGCAAAACAAGAACAGCTTTAGCCCCAGAGTGGACATTGCTGAAACAGATAAGGCTTTCGAGCTTCACTTAGCAGTCCCTGGTTTTGATAAGAAAGATTTTAACATCGACCTGGACAAAGGCAAGCTGACAATTAGCGGGGAAAGGAAATTTGAGAATGAGAAGAAAGAGAAAAACTACTACTCGATTCAAACCGAGTATGGCAAATTCTCAAGATCATTCCAGCTACCTGATAACGTGAAAGCAAAAGGCATCAGTGCCAGCTATGAAAACGGCATCCTGGGAGTGACCATCCCAAAAGACGAAGCCAAGAAAATAGCATCCAAGATTGAAGTGAAATAACAAGATTGAAATGAAATAATAGGTTAGGTTAGTTGTGTTGAGGTTGATTAAGGCCCCGGGCCATCCAGTCGCATAATGGATGAGCCGCGGGGCTATTTTTATGACTGCGTAGACCGATTAGCAACCTTTACATTCCTCATGTGGCCCCTCAAACTCAATGGTTACGTGTTCGACCTCTTCTTTGAGCAACTCTTTGGCAACAGCCTTGATTTCTGCCATTTCCTCCAGTGTGTAATCCCCATTGAGCACCAGGTGAGCAGACAATACGTGGTATTCTCCATCCATTGACCAGATATGGCAATCGTGCACATCTCTTATTTGCGGGATACCTTTAAGCTTTTCGTGAACCAATGGGATATCAATATCCTGAGGGGTAGCCTGTAGTATGATACCTAAACTTGCCTTCAGGCTCTTATAAACATTAAAGAGTATAAAGAGGGCGATCAACACCGATAGTAAAGGATCAATCCAGGGTGCATCAAAGTAGAGCATTACAACACTACCGATAAGCACAGCCACCCAGCCAAGTACATCTTCCAGTAAATGCAGGGAAATCACCTTTTCATTGATAGAAGTGCCCTTCTTTAACCTGAGTACCGCAGCTCCATTCACCACCACTCCGAATATGGCCAGGTACATCATGCCCTTCGCATCAGTAAGCCCAGGATCAAAGAGGGCCGGTATGGCTTCTGTTAGGATAAATACTGAACCCACGAGCAGTACTACAGCATTGATAATGGCACCCAGAAGCGAAAAACGCTTATAACCATAAGAATAGATTTCATCCCCCTTCTTTGTAGAAAGCTTCTGAAAGTACCAGGAAAGCCCAATGCTCAGGCTATCACCCAGGTCATGAAGTGCATCCGACAGAATAGCCAGACTATTCGTCATAATACCTCCCACAATCTCAATAATGGTAAAACCAAGATTGAGGAAAAAAGCAACCTTCAGGTTCTTAACTCCATGGTCATGATGGTGGTGATGTCCGTGATGATGGTGGTGATGCCCCATGCTCAAATGTACAGGGGAAAGCCATGCAACAGGGAATCAGAAGGCTACAAAGTTCAGTCGGGAGACTCCCCTACAAACCTGCTCCTGTTTTAATCGCTTCCACGATATCAGGGTTCAGCAAAGTGGATGTATCACCCAGACTATCTACCTCTCCGGAAGCAATCTTTCGGAGAATACGCCTCATAATCTTGCCGGAACGTGTTTTGGGCAATCCAGGCACAATCTGAATTTTATCGGGACGCGCTATAGGGCCAATGATCTTGGTCACTGTCTGTTTTATTTCGGCCTGTAAACTCTCTTCTGAGCGGCCTTCCATATCGCAGATCACATAGGCATAAATTCCTTGTCCTTTAATATCATGCGGATAACCCACTACGGCCGACTCTACCACTTTGGGGTGCTCATTTATGGCGTTCTCTACTTCAGCCGTACCCATTCGGTGACCCGAAACATTTATTACATCATCAACCCGGCCAAGGATACGATAATATCCGTCCTCATCGCGCTTTACACCATCACCTGTAAAATAGTAGCCCGGGAAGGATGAGAAATAGGTCTGTTTACATCGTTCATGATCTCCATAAGTAGTTCTGAGCATCGAGGGCCAGGGGAATTTAATACAGAGATTCCCCTGCACACTGTTGCCCTTGAGTTCATTGCCCTCATTGTCAACAATGGTCAGCTGAACTCCTGGCAGTGGCAAGGTAGCGTAAGCCGGCTTGGTTGGCGTAATGCCGGCCAGTGGAGAAATCAGGATCCCTCCGGTCTCCGTTTGCCACCAGGTATCTACCAGCGGACATCGACCTTTCCCCACATGATCATGGTACCAGTGCCAGGCCTCTTCATTGATAGGTTCACCTACCGAACCAATCACCTTCAGGCTCTCCAAAGAGTAAGGCTCAACAGGTTCGGTACCAAAAGCCTGTAAAGCACGAATGGCTGTTGGTGCGGTATAGAATTGGTTGACCTTGTGTTTATCGCAAATGGCCCAGAAACGTCCCGGATCAGGATAAGTCGGCACCCCTTCGAACATAACAGAAGTAGCCCCGGCCAGCAGTGGGCCATATACAATATATGAGTGCCCGGTAATCCAGCCTACATCGGCAGTACACCAATACACATCTCCCTGATCGTATTGAAAAACATTTTTGAACGAGTAACTGGTATAGATCATATAGCCCCCACAGGTATGCACTACCCCTTTGGGTTTGCCGGTGGAGCCTGAGGTATACAGGATAAACAGCAAATCTTCACTGTCCATCACCTCCGCTATATTGTGAGTAGACACACCCTCAATAGCATCATGCCACCAAATATCCACCCCTTCATTCATAGTCACCTCCTGACCGGTTCTTTTCAGCACAATTACTTTCTCGATGGTATCGCTGGTAGTGAGTGCCTCATCTACCACAGCCTTGACCGGGATTTGTTTATTCCCCCTGAAATTGCCGTCTGAGGTAATGACCATTTTCGCCTGACAGTCAATGATTCTATCAGACAAAGAAGTAGCTGAAAAGCCCGCAAAAACCACCGAATGTACCGCACCAATTCTGGCACAGGCCAGCATGGCAATGGCTGCCTCTGGCACCATGGGAATATAGATGATCACCCTGTCTCCCTTGCCCACACCTTGCGCTTTCATAGCATTGGCAAACTGACAGACCTTTTCGTGAAGCTGCTTGTAGGTCAGCGTTACATGTATCTCATTCGGGTCGTTAGGCTCCCAGATAATGGCTGGTTTATCGCCATGAGTAAAGAGATGTCTTTCCAGAATGTTCTCAGTGATGTTCAGCTTACCATTCACAAACCACTTTACATCCGGGCCTTCAAAATTCCAGTCCAGCACTTTATCCCAGCGCTTTTGCCAGTGAAAAGAATCGGCTATTCGAGCCCAGAAGTTCTCCGGGTCCTGTACACTTTTCTGATACTCATGGAAGTAGCCCCCAAGGCTGTGAATACGGTCACTCATGTCGATTGTCTTTGATCTGCCTTTGCCCGTCAGGCGAAAGGGTCTTTGTTAGTTGTTTGATGCCACCATCGAAATCAAGATAACTTAATTCTCTGCTGGCCACTCATTTTTAATATTTGAGTTTAAGAAAATATAGGTAACGAAGGAAGTTTTTTTGATGAACAGCGACTGACCATAGCTAAAGCGTTAAGACAAATCCCTGATTTTAATTTTTCACAGGCACCCTGATATTCTCTACCATCTCCCCGATTTCCTTAGGAGGGGCAGGTGTAAAGTGGCAAACTACCAGCGCCACAATGAAATTGATAATCATACCTATGGTACCAAAGCCTTCGGGAGAAATACCAAACCACCAGTCATCTGATGTAGTAGGCCCTCCAATCCAACCCAGCTTATAGCGCATCATATAGAATATAGTAATTCCCAAGCCCGTGACCATACCGGCAATGGCTCCCTGCTTGTTCATACGCTTGTAGAAAATACCGAGAAAAATAGCCGGGAAGAAAGATGCCGCAGCCAGACCAAAGGCCAGCGCCACCACAGCAGCCACAAAATCAGGGGGGTTGATACCGAAATATCCGGCAACAATAACGGCCAGCATAGCGGCTCCACGAGCTATTAGTAGTTCGCCTTTTTCACTCAGGTTGGGTAACCATTGTTTCTTTACCAAATCATGAGATACTGAGGTGGAAATAACCAACAGCAAGCCCGCTGCAGTCGACAGGGCAGCAGCCAAACCGCCAGCCGCTACCAGAGCAACTACCCAATTAGGCAGGTTCGCAATTTCGGGATTGGCGAGCACCATGATATCGCGGTCAATAAAAAGCTCATTTTCATTGTCCATCAGCAGTTCATTGCTGATCAACCTCTCACCACTGGCACCTAAGCCTTCGGAAAATACCGGCCCTTTTTCAGTAAAAACACTTCCCGGTCGATACTGGATCTTTCCATCACCGTTTTTGTCCCCCCAGGCAAGCAGACCGGCCTCTTCCCAGGTACTGAACCATTCGGGTATTTCCGTATAGCGCTTATCATTTACTGAATCCATCAGATTGGTTCTGGCAAAGGCCGCTACAGCGGGGGCAGTTGTGTAAAGTATGGCAATAAAAACCAGAGCATAACCAGCCGACAACCGGGCATCTTTTACCCTTGGCACGGTAAAGAATCTTACAATCACATGAGGTAAACCAGCCGTGCCGACCATTAATGCAGCGGTAATAAAGAAAATATCAATAGTGGACTTATTACCATCAGTAAAGGCAGTAAAACCTAACTCAGTCATCAATCCATCAAGCTTATCGAGCAAGGAAACATCCGTACCCACCATGTCGGAGCCGAAACCCAATTGAGGAATGGGATTACCAGTAAGCTGAATGGAAATAAAAATGGCAGGAACCATAAAGGCAAAAATCAGAATACAGTATTGAGCTACCTGCGTATAGGTAATCCCTTTCATACCTCCCAAGACAGCATAAATAAAGACGATACCCATTCCGATATAGACACCATTATTAATATCTGTTTCCAGGAAACGAGAGAAGACCACGCCCACTCCGCGCATCTGACCTGCCACATAGGTAAAGGAGACAAACAAGGCACTGATAACAGCCACCGTCCTGGCTACATTGGAGTAATAGCGGTCGCCAATAAAATCAGGCACCGTGAACTTGCCAAATTTTCTAAGGTAGGGGGCCAGCAATAAGGCCAGCAAGACATATCCACCCGTCCAGCCCATCAAATAGACAGACCCATCGTATCCGGAAAATGCGATGAGCCCGGCCATGGAAAGAAAGGAAGCGGCTGACATCCAGTCGGCAGCAGTAGCCATGCCATTGGCCAGGGGGGGTACATGCCCCCCGGCTACATAAAACTCTTTCGTAGAACTCGCCCGTGCCCAGACCGCGATACCAATGTATATAGCGAAAGTGACTCCTACTATAAGATATGTCCAGATTTGTACATCCATAATCGCTGTCTAGTCTTCCTCTACTTTATACTTTTTATCAAGCTTATTCATCAGTCTGACATACACGAAAATCAAAATAACAAAGGCATATATCGCTCCCTGTTGTGCAAACCAGAATCCCAATTTGAAACCTCCAATTCGGATTTGGTTGAGTTCATCCACAAAGAGAATCCCACAACCATAAGAAACCAGAAACCAGATTGAGAGTAAAATCACCAGATACCTGACATTCTCTTTCCAATAAGCTTTGAGCATTTTTTTATCGGGCATGATTGGAAATTAACATGTTTCAAGAGGCTTACAAAACAATGTTCGGAATTAAGGCAGCTCGCCAGACCGGAAGACGTAGACAATCTGTACACCCGGACAAAAAAGCATGAAAAATTATCAGCAGTGAATCCTACCTGAATTTCTCCGACCCGGACTTAAAGATTCGATTAAAAAAAAGAGGGTACTTGAGAGTGATGCCCAGTGATTCGAATTTCTTAAACCTGGCCTCCTGAAAGATATTTTTTGTGCCTGCCATATTAAAATGGTAGGTAAGCTGAATTTCAGCCGTGCGGTCCATACCCACCCTGAAAGATTTACCTAAAGAGAGGAAGCCGCTGCTAAAAATATTGAAGAACTCAAAGGCTTTAGGGCTGTCATTGATGAGGGTGGTTTCACGGGTAGTACTGGCGACAAAGTTGCTTCCAACCAGCCCACCGGTTTTCCAGAGTATGTGGTCGGTGTAGCGTTCTTTAATGGATGTTCGGGTAGAAAAACCGGCACCAATAACCAAAGAATTATGGGCGTCCCGTAGTCGGTAACGAACTCCCATGGGAATTTCAAGGCCAAAAATCACTACATCTGTAGATACTGTCTCTTTGGCCAGCAAAGCCCCATTGGCCAGCCGCCCCTGTACCCGTTCGTTTCCCACCATAAAATTCTGATCGATGTAGTTAAGGTTGAGTCCACCAAACAGTTGTAGCTGCCGATCCAGATCGAATGATATCTCCAGACCCCCACTGAAATTGATGTTAGACTCTGTATTCTCATCAGGTAAATAGCGAAAAACAGAAAGGCTTCCATTGTACTCAGGCTTACCCAACCGGAGCCTAAAAGGACGTTTTTCCTTTTTTTCTTTCTTCACTTTCCGGCTCACCTTCGTGGTATCGGGTTCTTGCTTCTTTTTAGAGATATAAATCCTGTCGCCTCTATTCTGGTAAGCTGAAGCCTCAGAAGAAAGTGCCAAAAGAAAAATGCAGGTACAAAGAAGTGAAAAGAGCAGCCTGGGGCCGATCAATACACCAACGACCAAGGGCTCCTGATAACTACTTGATTTCATAGTTCTGGAAGAAGTGTTGGTTGCGATTGGAGGTGTTTTCTATGGTAATATTATATAAGCCGGGAGTAAGAAAGGACAGGTCTACTTTTCTGAAAGTGTAAGTTTGATTTGAGGTACAATCTTCTCGTTCGTGGCCATGGTAGACGTACAAGGTAATGTCCAGAGGTATATTGGGATCCGTGCGGTCATCATAAATGCTCTCAGCATAGAGCGAAAAACGATGCCTGGCGCAGCCTCCTGTAAACTGCACCTCCATCTCTGCCACGTTACCTCCTTCCTTCAGTGCCAATCGGCTCATAAAAAAGGGAGCTCCCCAAGTACGGTTTCGATCGAGAAAGAGCTCATAGGTATCAGGAACCACAAAGGAGAAAGTCTCCAGTTTAAAGTCAGGGTCGAGGTTCAAATACGGGTCTTCCGGTACGTCTGAGCAACCCAGAAATATCAAAAAACAAGCAAGTAGTAGAATAGTCTTTTTCATTATGATTCTTCTGCCTTAATCAATTTAGCGAATTATTCGCCTCTGCCCTGTCTTCCAGAGAACAGCTGGTAGCCTGATATTACAGTACTGTATAGCTATTAGAGGCAAAAACTTAACCCAAAGTTGGATTCAGCAATCAACTTCCACCATTTTAATGAACGACTATAAAACGGGTTTCTATGAAAATGAAACAAGATGCAGTTACTAATTACTGATAACTCAGGGTAAATAAGCGAATTTACTAAGAACGGTATATTGTTTATGACCGACTCTGCCAGTGACAATCTTATTACCCATGCGTAACCAGGCATGGGCTTTCATCAGTTTATGCTCTTCTTTTTTAACACCAAAGTAAATAGTGTGCGACCATCCTCTTCTTTTCAGAACCCAATGTGCGCACAGGGCCTGTGCAAAACAGTTGCTATTCCAGGGAGTGTACTTTGATACAGCAAGAATTGCGCTTGCCAAACGAACCAGGCTTTGTCTATGTGCTTCACTAAGTTCTTCCAGGGTTTCTTCCTGCACTTGCCCCATCCAACCGGCAATCTTTTTAAATGGAAAAACAAGGACACTTAGTCTGCCCACTCCAAGCAGTATCAATACCTCAAGCAGAAGTCGTCTGAAGGGCCAGTCGGCACGAAAGAAAGCTTTAAGAGCGGTCAATAAATAAAGAGATTAACACAACAGCATATCAACAAAAATACACAGGTTCACTTAATCAGTTTGAGTTAACAGAACCGGCCCTTTCAATGGTGTACAAGTAATCTGACTGTAAGGGTGATTCTATGATGGTCTCTTCACCTGTGGACCACTTTACAACTAGCTTATCAATATTTTTATGCTGACCCAAACCGAAGTGGGCAATGGGCTCATCATAAGACTTATAACCTCCACTAGCCAGAATTTCACGCATTTGATGTTTCTGCTCTCCGTAATAAATCGTAATTCTGGAACCGATTCCAAAATGATTTCCAAGTCCATCAATTAACCTGAAACGTATAGCCTCATTTTTGTGATTATTATTTTCGTACAGGGAAACCGGCCCCACCGAAGTAGCCAACATCACATCCAGGTCACCATCCAGGTCAAAGTCTACATAGCTGTTGGAAGAACTCGGAAGGTAATTCACTAAACCGGATGCTCGGGTCTGTTCATCAAATGTCTGTCCATTAAGATTTCTGTAAAACATATTGGATTCCTGGACCGGCTTAAAAAGATAGCCGTTAGTTATATAGAGGTCCTGCCACTCGTCATTGTCCAGGTCTGCAAACTTACTGTTCCATGCCCACCCTGTAACCCGAATTCCATATCTGTCCGTTTGGCCCATATATTTTCCGGATTCATCTTTCTTGAGCAGTACTCCCCCAGGCCTTTTGGCGTCAGCAGCTGTTGCAAGATACTCCTCAGCTCTTACGTATTGATCTGTTTTAAAATTGGCTATGAAGTTATATTTCGGCCATGCTGAAGTAAAATAGTCTTCCGGTTTCCCCAGCTTTTCATGCTGCATCTTTTGCCGAAGAAGCTGAAATGCAATACAGTCCAGCAAATCCTCTTCTTCACAATGCTCAAACTTCTTATGAACAAGGGTTCCCAGATAGGCCTGATGCTTTTTAAATAACACTTCACAATAGCCTCGCTGCTCATCGTTCTTTATTCCACCACAGATCTGTTGAATGCTGGTGGTACGAAAATCTGCATTCCGATTGTCTGTTTGCGCTTCGTAAATTTCAAACTCCAAATCGTTATCCACATCCACGGTGGTAACACTCATTGTCGTCATCGTGGTCTTCTCTACCAGGTCTCTGGGATTGTTTACCAGTTCATACTCCCCAGTTGATCGATCCCCTGTATAAAAATAATCCGGCATCACAAAGTCATTACCCACAACCAAGTCTTGTGAGTCATCTCCTATGACATCGCTTAAGAGAGTTGATAGTGTTTCACCCGGGGGTGCTGAGTCTAACTGTAGCTCAAAACGCCTCCCACCCTTGTTTGTGAGCCAGAAATTCTGAGAAGCAGGTACAGAATATATTGAGCCTCCATTCACCCCCATGGTCCAGTTACCTACAAAAATATCGAGTAAGCCATCACCGTTTCCGTCACCGAAAGCAACTGATGCACTAAGTACCATATCCTCAGTCTGCGGTAACCTTGAGAGTGTTTGCCCATCAAAACGGCCCTGATTGCTATATTTGATATAATTCCCTCCTCGATAGGAAGTGAAAAACACGTCCAACCAGCCATCATTATCCAGATCTATCAGCGCCCCCCCGAATATATCCAGGCTATCCGGCACATTGAGCGCCTGTCGCTGAAAAGTCTCTCCGTTAATGTTTGCATAAAGGAACAGATCATTAGCGGATGCCATCAGTAAATCAGGGTAGCCATCTCCATGAATATCACCCGCTGACATACTCCTTTGATTGGCAAGCCCATCCTGAGTATATATAGGAGAAAATATGTAAGGAACATCCATACCAATTTCTTGTCCTTCAATGGGCGAAAACCAGTCTTGAGAGTCCGAAATTCTCGCTTTGAATGGAATTCCGGAAACCCGCACATTATGCTTACTCCATAACAAATCCCCACGTTCAGTTCGGCCTGTGATCAATGCATTTAACTGTAAAGGAGTAAGCAAAGTAGTATCCTTAGCCTTTGCTACATAATCCGTAGGTGGACCATCAGAATCTTTGATGGTTTGGTAATGATCATATATATATTTAACCGTCAGCTCCTTTTCAAGAAAATGCCCCAGAGTACCGTTCGTAATACCGATCACAGTAACAACAGCAAACATGGCAATAGCCAGCTTTCTGGAAAATGCCCTATCTACCACAAATGCAGAGTAAATACTGAATGAACCAAGTGTAAAGAGCAAAGTCATGGCATATTTGGCGGGCAATCCCCCTGCCCATAAAATGGCCGTAATCAAAACGTCAAAGGCCATAGGTACCGGTAAAAAAGTACCTACCAGGGCAAGAGCCATCATCAGGAGTACAGACTCTGTGGTGCTGGCCGCTTCTGTAAGTTGAATGAAACCTTCCAAAGGTAAAAATGTGATGAGTACATTACCCAGAAAACCCGCCAGTAGCATAAGTGGCACAGCAGTTCTGATCAAATACCAAAGCCCCACAAAAAAGCCCCTTATTGTCCATTTTATGGCCCCAAACCAGCTTTTGTCCTGTATCACATCCACCTGAATATTGACGGGTGGCAGTTTAAAAAAACCCGGTAGTTTTCTTTCTTTAACAGGGGTTGAGTTCCCCTGTCTGGCTTTGATGTACCTTGAAAGCAAAGGAATAATCAAGAGTAGCAAAACAACCGTTGACCCCAACTTAAACCAGACCATATAAGGCGGCAAAAGAGAGAAAAGCATGGAAAGTACAATCACATTCAGAGTAGGCGAACTGACCATGGTAGCCATTGCTGTTTCCGTTTTTGCACCTGCATCTTTCATGCCCATGGCTATCGGGGCAGCACAATTGACACAAACCCCCAAAGGAGCCCCGATCAAGGTACCAATCATGGCATTAATCCATCGGTTGTTCGATTTATGTTCCTTCAAGAGCGAGAACAAAACCATAAGCACAGCACCGAACAGAAGACCAAAACCCATACCCTTTTTGTTAGTCTCAACCCAGTTAGCGGTATTAGAGAGGATTTGAACGATCCATGAGTCTCTGTACTGTATGGAACGAAAAATATCGAAACTTATACCCATCGACTCATTATCAGCCCCCAATAAAGCTTTTTCATTAAGCTGCGGGTATCTCGATCCGGTCCAAAAAAATATGGCAATGGTAAGCATGAGCACCAGGCTCACAAGAATCCTTTTCTGATTGACTTTCATTGAGATTTGCCGGCACTCCACATTTGTGCCTTTTCAATGTAGCTGGAATTAAGTTGAATACCGGGCATATTCATCACTTCAAATAATGCATAAAAAAACAAACAAATGTGCTGGTCGGCAAGGTTTATCTGACATAAAATAGACACTGGCAGAAGACAGGTAAATCAAAAAGGAATTGATAAATTGACTGTTCTTAGCATCCTGCCAGAACCATATGAATCAGTACAAAGACCTTTTTTATTCCTTCCATTACGATGAGATACAGGGGTTTGATGAAATCGAAAAAGTTGCCAGGGCTCTCTCCGAAATACCTACCGATTTTGATGTGGCTGAGCTACAAAAAAAACCGGGTCTTGACAGATACAAGCGCATGCGCGCCAGCCTCGATATATTACCCGACAAGAAACAGGCCCTTGGCCTCGAGGCCAAGGCTCATTTAAACAAAGTACTACCAAGTATAAAGCCGGAGGCAGAAGATACAAATCACAAACCTCATGAGAAATGGTCCTTCAGGCCTGGTCACATTGCTTTTAATCCAGCGTTGGGCCGACTCAATGAGTTAAAAACACTTCTCAACGACTACTTTGATTTTCAATGTTTACAGGCAGGAGACTTTCTTTACCCTCCCGGTGGCTTCAGGCTGTGGCATACCAACAAGTTTGACTTGGAAAGCTGGTTCATATTTTTTGTTGATGTAGACAAACCGAAAGGTTCTTTTTTCAAGTTTATAGACCCTGATACCAATGAACTCATTACACACTGGGACGAACCGGGTACTGTCAATATTTTTAGAATAAGTAGCAACAACAGTGACTTGCTTTGGCATTGTATCGGATCGGAAGACTGCCACAGATGGAGTCAGGGATTTTCAATACCAGATAACTGGAAGGAAAAAGTATTATAGACCTGCATAAATGTCTGCGAAATGTGACAGCGTTTCGAGAACCTTACCGCTCATATGGTTATAGGCAGGGTAAACCGCTATAAAGGTCCAGAGAAAGTGATTGATACCCACTGTAACGGAAAGCACTCCATGAAATAGCAAGCCTGCCATTAAAAACACCGGAGCTGCTTGCGGCCAGAATAGACCTATAAAAAAGCAAAGTTCAAATAGCATAACACCCCATGAAGCAGTTCTGATGAACCATTTAGACTTCTTGGGCACAGGGCTAACCATACGCCAAAATGGGAACCTGTTCATGAAGTTTTCAATGGCCTGTCCATTTCTCCAAAGTCTGGACTTCAGCTTCTGTAATCCGGTAAGATGATAAATCAGCACCAGGTATGTTGATAAAAACAGAAGACCTGCCTCGGTAATTACCGGACTATCAGGTAAAAAATAATAGAGTAATAGCACCGTCAGAATCACTCTGAACAATGGTGAGTCTGAGCTCACAAAATGCCTCCATCGTGGATAGGACAACAGATGAAAAAAGAAAATAACCATCAATACGAATCTGGGATTCAGCCCGGCAATAACCAGCCCGATACAGGTCAAAGCACACATCAGGGTGAGTATTTTCAAGACCCACGCTCCAGTTCCGTCATAAGCAAAACGGAACACCTTCATATACCCTGATACCAGGCCTTCATTGGCTATCGGGAAATTCATGATGGCTCTATGCCTGACAGCAATAACAAAATCTTCCAACGATAGCTGAAAAAGCCCGATACACATTAGTATAGTTATCCATGAATATGCCTCTGAAGTTATCATGGTAGCTTTATAAAATCACTTAATACCAGAACGATCTCCTCTTCATTAACAATTCGTTCTACCTTGATTTGCCTGTGCTTAGCTTCCTTGTCGCCTCGGTAGCTAAGTACTATACTCTGAAAAAAATTAAACCTAGACGAGTCTGAACTTGGCCTGCCCAAATAATGTAAATGCGCAAAAGAGCGAATAGCGGCTATCATAAAACCATATAGTCGATTATCCGGATTGAGAAGAAAAAGTGTGGGCTTCCAGGGTTTCTCAAGATCGATCAGTTGCCATGCCCCTATTTCACCCGCTCTGTTCTTGTCGCGATACGAAACAGTAAAACGTTGGATTTCGCCACCTTTATCAGGCATAAACATCGTCCATTGATTAAACCAGCCATTGAATCGGAGAAATT
Organism: Roseivirga sp.; assembly: GCA_021404565.1. Lineage (GTDB taxonomy): Bacteria > Bacteroidota > Bacteroidia > Cytophagales > Cyclobacteriaceae > Roseivirga. The sequence continues at coordinate 214,130 of JAAWWF010000007.1, forward strand.
CTCTTAATCTCAGCCACCGGCCTTTATTTGTAAGAGTCACCCAAATGGTACACAATAACCAAAGAGAGAAAAAAAGTAGAGTGCCTGTTTCAAAAAACGTCATTAGCTAGTTCCATTTTTTGCTCTTATTTGTTGAACTACCTGCTCCTTCTGTGCTAAAAGGTCCAGTTCCCATTGTTTGTAAAAAGGCTGCGGATTTATGCCACAACTAACCAGTTCTCTTTTCAACCAATCAAGTTTAGGTCCTTGAAACACCGTGAAATCCTTCTGGAAATTAACCCTATTTGGTGGTCTGAACAGTCGATGGTAATGGAATGTATGAATCTGATCCAGTGTCAACTGTGTATTTGATGCAGATAGATACATGTGGGTTTGAGGAGAATAATTATAGGTCACCGGCAGTTCTTTCATCGTCAGACCCATACTGCTGATGGTTGCTGAAAGTGTGGATTGTTCCACAAAAAACAGCCCCTCTTCTGGCTTCAGGCCACTGTCCATTATCTGTTCAAAATTTATTTGCCATTGCTCGAATAATCCGGATGTTCTGCGTGCAAAAATTAACCCTGCATTGTAATAACTGAATATTCTCTGCTCTCTAATACCTGTTTGTATAAAATCGGGCTTTTCTACCCCTAACCGGGCATAGAGTTCTTTCCAATAAGCAGTGTTTTCATCATTGCCATTAGTACCCACCCCTTTGAGGTTTACAACCCTCATCTGTACATCGGCATCATGGCCAGTAACAAACTCCTCCAAATTATTGAACACCACCTGATCACTATCTAAAAACAGCAGGTAATCTTCTGAAAGATGTCTCGCATAATAATCACAGGCAACCACTTTGTTGGCAAAGTCATAGTTGGTGTATTTCCCATTAAGGAAAACGTATTCATGCCGAACGTTACATTCCTCAAAAACGACCTGTGTCTGCAAAGAAAGTGGTTGTGGGTTGCGAGGTTGTATACTATAAACTGGCGCATCTTTTAGCACACCTCCAAACTTTCTAATACTCTTTACCAGTAGTTGTGACATACTCTCGAGAGCTCCGGGTTCTGTGCAAATAATAATAGCAATGGTCTTATCCTTCATTACCGAAAAGTATTTGCAGATTCATCGAATTGGCCACCCTTGCTTTAAACACTGAGATCACTCTGACATTATTCACCTTGAACCTGAGTGAGTCACCCAACTTGTCAGCCTCCTGCCTGGCTGTATTAATGGCTTTTTGATAGTACGCCACGGCCTGAGCACTGGCCCCAAACTTAGCTTCAATAGCTTTCCACTCATCCTGATAGCTTCGAATCAGTTTTAACCAGGCATTTGCCTCGACACTATCTTCACAGAGATCAAGCTCTTTAACCAGCAGATTGAGTGTTTCTTCCAGATCAGCTCCGGATTTAATAACCGGTGTCGGATCATTTTCGAGTGTCAGTTCTTCAGATGCTGTAGTCATATTAAGCCCGGTTTTCAGGTTACCATGATCATCGAAGATATTAGCGGCTTCCGTATCAAAGACAAGATGAATACGGTTCTCTTTACCCTCATTGCGCACACCATGTCTCCTCCAATTGTCAAAAGTCCATACTTCTCCGGGTGCCATTACCACTTCTTCCTTATTGCATGCAAAGAATACTTTATCAGAACTTATGAGGGGTATGTGAATTCGAACACGCCTATCCCAGTATTCATTGGTGTCAGAGTGAACAGGTACATCACAACCAGCCTCAAGCCTCATTAGTCTGGAAATACCAATAGGAAAATTGAACGATTTCAGTAAACCGGTCACAGCCGGCAGCTTCTCTGCGAATAGAGTAGGCTTTACAGGAGCTCGTTTAACATTATTGATAGTGCCCAGATAGCTTAATATTGGTATGTACGAATTTCCTTCAAAGCCACTGGCGTGAGCTATCCAGTCAGACTCACATAAACTCCGGCCAACTTCTTGTGCCGCCTCCATTATCTCTCGCGAAAATGGGAGTTTAAAAAATGGCTGTTTAAGGTTCATTGCGTTTCTTTTCAGCTCTCAGCTGTAAAAATAAGTAGTTATATACATACCACATATTTCGAAGCATACTTTCATGTAGTACAAATTATTTTCAAAAGTTTGACAAACAGGTCAATTGAGGTTCGAAATTATCCGTCTACTCAGAAGTAAGCTTTTGAACCAATGGCGTTAAGTATTCTGTGATTTTATCTGCCACAAATTCCGAGCCTTCGCTGTTGTAATGCACGCTATCATATATATGTTCAGGCAGAACTTGATTATCAAGATCAATCATCAATACCTCTTCCTGCTTGCAGACATCCCTTATCACCTGGTTCATGCTAAAAAACAGCTTCTTATACTATTCAAACGATACGTTAAAACGGTTTGGAATAATACTGAGGTCGTTCCCAATACCCAAAAAATCGCCCTTGACCCTGTTACCCTGTGTCATCAGCACCGGGGTAACTCCCTTAATTCTTGAAATGGAGACGAAAAGCTCCAGGTTTTCTTTGAATTTTCTCAAAATTACTGACTTATCTTCCTCAGTGAGTCGGGGGAGTTTCCTGACCTCCTTGGATGGTTTCTTTCGCATACTGGTCATCATGATATCAAATCGCATTCCTATGTGGGGAAAGACAGACTTGGCTTTAACGGCAAGTGCTGTTGTAAGCTTGAGCTCTTTGGTGATAATTTGTGTAGGACGCCCATTGATCTGCCAATATGACTTACTTCTGATGAGCTCATGAAATCATTGATATTATGCATCATTACCGCAATATCCGATTCTTCGATGAGTACCTTGTTTAAGTAAATGTTCAGAGTATGGGCACTATTATTACCCGCCACTGCTGCATTCAGTGTATTCACCTTAAAACCATGTCTATTGAATAACTGACCTACCAGGTATGGAAATCTCTTCTCTTCCGCTACAGCCCAGCACTCAGTGGTAGAGCCCCCCATAAAAGCAATGGTAGCATCAGGGTTTTTCAGAAGATTAGAGGGTTCGACATATCCTCTTTTGTCAACTTCAAACCTCACTTTCCGTGATTCACCGTTAGACTCACCACCGGTAAAGTAAGTCACCGGCTGATCATGCGTACGTGAAGTTCCGGGAGTATTCTCCTTCAAAAAAATATGTCTTTGAGGCACAAACTCTTTAGGTGTTTGTTCAGACAGGGGCCCCAATAAAAACTCTGTACCAAATAGAAGAATTACAAATATGACAGTTGAAATCAGTAAGGTAAAAAGGCGTTTTTTCATAATTTCTTCAATCAGGTTAGAAAAAAACGGTGTTGTCAACAAAAAAAAGCAAGGCAGTAGAAAGGCACTTTATTTCAATCAGAGCAGTTTCTTTTAGCATCAAATCAAAAGTAAGCACTTATTCATAAATTTGGCTGTTGACAGCCTAATTGTAGTCTGATCAATACAAGGAAAACAGATCTGGATTTTATGCATGATTACTAGGTATATTAAAGATTGTTTGAAAGCATGAAACATCTGATATGGATATGCTCATACCCCAAGTCAGGAAACACCTGGTTAAGAATTCTGCTGGACAGCATACTTCTGCATAATGGCAATAGTATTGATATTAATCATATAAAAACCGCAAGTCGCAGAATTATCAAAAGACACTCTTTTGATGAATTTTTAGAGTTTGAATCTGATGAACTGACCCCATCAGAGATTCTAGCCTATAAGCAGAAGTACTATTTAGACTATGGCCTGAAGGCGACTCAAGATATTTTCGTGAAAACTCACGAAGCTAACTGGAGGGTAAATGAAAGAGAAAACCTGATACCAGAAGAGGTAACAAAGTTAGGTATTTACATTGTGCGGAACCCTTTAGACATCGTGAGCTCCCTTGCCGGTTACCATACCGTCACAATCGATGAAGCCATTCAAATACTGGGCAATCGCGATTATACATTATTTGGGCTTGACCGGGGAATTGGCCGTAATGTCCCTGTAAAAGTGGGTGACTGGAGTTTTAACGTCAGCAGTTGGTTGAATTCGAAACAGCTACCGCTGGTATTTATCAAATATGAAGACCTTCTTTATGAACCTGTCGAAGCCCTAAGCAAAATTATGAAGGGTTTAAAACAGCCAATTGATCAACGATTGATTAAAAATGCGGTAGAAAACCACAGATTTGACCGCTTAGTACACCAAGAGACGAATCACGGTTTTATAGAGAGGCCAAAAAAAACCGATGCCTTCTTCAGAAAAGGCAAATCAGGATCGTGGAAAGAAGAACTCTCGACCAAACAAATTGATCAGGTACGAAAAACGCACCATGAAGTGATGACTCAATTAGGTTATTGAATCTTCATTGAGTTGCTGAAAAAGGATAATCGTCTTCTCGTTGTTTCTATAGATTCAAACCCGGAAAGGCACAAAAGCGAATACAAGTCAGACAGACCGTTTTCAACAATTCTCCAAGCGTGAACTCCATTTGAATTGGTAGAGGTTTTAATCTAACTTTATCCATTTATCAGGAGATATTGGATTTGTAATTCGGTATTCTCCAAAGTGTCTCTAGTTCAATATCACAAATGAGCTTTCATGCCTGATGATGTGGATGATAATTACGCAATAGAGCGAACAAGTCTCATTTTGTTCCAAAAAGTCGTTTCTACATTAAACGAACGCTTAAAAGATCAACCTGACAACGCTACTATCAAACTCAAATTAATTGACTTTTACCGGAAACTGGGTCATCCGGACAAAGTCAGAGAATTGTTGGAAAGCTTTGAATTCAATGATCTGGATACCTACCATAAAAATCTTTGGTCTTATTTCTCGGTAAAGTCGCCTGATTCGAAAATTAGCAATTCCGAGTCTTCTCCTTTTTTCCAGGTCCATAATTTCTTATCAAAACCAGCACTGGAGCAGATTTGGCAGTTGATAGAACAAAATCTGGACAAAACCAGGGAATCTCAGGTTTCAGGACTTCATCAAGCAGGTTCTGACCCTCGTTCAGGGCTCTATGATTCTAAAACACGTTCATCACGAATAATTAACTCTGACGCCATCAAACCAATCAGGAATTGGTTTTTGGCTTTGATTGAAGATCAACTACCAAAGATTAAATCCCAGTTATCACTAACTGATTACTCCATCCCTCAATGTAGGGAATTGCAGTTGACTCGCCATCAGCATGGTGATTTTTACGGCTTGCATCAGGATATTTCTCAGGACAAAAACAAACCTGTATCTACACGGAGATTCACGTTTGTTTATTACTTTTTCAAAGAGCCCAGGGGCTTTGATGGCGGTGATCTACTAATGTACGTTGCCAATACAAAAGAGGGGCTGCTATCCAATGCATTTACACGTATCATTCCTAAAAATAACACGCTCATTTTCTTTCCAAGTGATCGCTTTCATCAGGTAACAATGATCAACAGTGCAGGGCGGGGAATTGAACATTCACGCTTCACTTTAAACGGTTGGTTTCATTAGGCAATGTTGCTCCGGGTTTGGTGCCCTCCATCATTGAACATAAATGACCTGAGCCTCATTTTTTCTTTGTTGTCCTTATAAATTTGCTTTCAATGAAGAAACATTTAAAAAAATTGATAGGTTCGCAAAGAGATATAAGCAGGGCATTCTAATACCATACCTGCATTGACACTCCATATATTTTAATGAATTTGTATTATTATAAAGCCTACGGATTAATATTTCAATCAGAGTTTCCCATTGAAGGGTTGTCAAAAGAATCAATCTGCGAAAACCCAGATGTAGTTCTGAAAATTGGCAAGCTGGACGTGAGTCCTTACGATCTGGTCAAAGGCTTTTTAGTGAAAGAAATAATTCCTGAAGGATTCCTTTACGGTATCAAAGATCTGGCTACTTTTCTTGTTTCAGATGGGAAACAAGTAATCGTTGACCCTTTGACAGACGAAACAGAACTTTGGCAAATGTACCTGCTAGGTTCAGTGATGGGTGCCATTTTACAACAAAATGGATTTTTAACACTCCATGGCAGTGCCTTCGTATTTAACAACAAGGCACATCTGATTTTAGGAGCTTCGGGCATGGGTAAATCGTCCATTGCTATGGCCTTGCACCAAAAAGGTTATGAACTTCTCACAGATGATATTTGTGCGATTAAGTTCAACAGCGATAACAAGCCTGATTTACATATTGCCAGTAAGCATATAAAGTTGTGGGAAGATGCCATTGAGCATCTCGATACAGCTCAGGAAGGGATGCCCAGAGTACGTAAAAGTTTACCCAAATTCAGGCTACTACTTGATACAACCCATGATCAGGACAAATATGAACTGGGCAATATTTTTGTGCTCAATATTAAGCGTTTGGCAGAGGGGCAATTTTCCTTTAAAAACCTGAATACCATGGAGTTTCTCCATCACCTAAACCTAAACGTCTATCGTAAAAAGTTCTTATTGGATATGGGAAATCAAAAAGAGGCTTTTTATATGCTCAGTCAGCTCACAAACAATGCGCTGGGAACTGTATTGAACAGAACTCATTCGGGTACAGATGTACGTTTGGTAGCAGAGAAAATCGAAGCGTTTTTAAAGCAGTGAAGCATCTTATCTGGCTTGCATCATACCCCAAATCAGGAAATACCTGGTTCAGGATTCTGCTAGATAGCATCCTGTTGCACGAGGGTGGGCCGGTAGATATCAACCGGGTCAAAACTGCCAGTCTAAAGATTATCGAGAGACAACAATTTGATGAGTTTCTGGAGTTTGACTCTGGTGAACTCACCATGCAGGAGACCCAATCCTTTAAACGTAAATATTATCTGGAATACGGGCATAAGGCCACTGAAAGCACTTTTATTAAAACACATGAGGCCAATATTACGGTAGATGATCATGAGCGCCTTATTCCTGAACAAGTAACCAAACTGTGTATCTATATTGTCAGAAATCCGCTCGATATCGTCTGTTCGTTGGCTAATCACTATATAGTTAGCACAGATGAAGCGATAAAAATTATGGGGGACAGCTCCTACACATTTTTCCGGCATGAAAAAGGCATTACGTCTAATATACCGGAAATGATAGGAGACTGGAGCATGCATGTAAACAGCTGGTTGAATACCGGGAAACTTCCCGTGATACTGATCAAATATGAAGATTTACTAAGTAAACCCATTCAGACACTCGGCATGGTAATGCAAAAGTTGGATCAACCTGTATCTGACCTTATACTGCAACGTGCCGTAAATAATCATAGCTTTGAAAAGCTTGCCCATCAGGAGTCAAAGCATGGTTTCCGTGAGAAAGTTGTAGCTTCTTATGCCTTTTTCAGAAAAGGAAAAGCGGATTCATGGAAAGAAGAGCTTACACAAGGGCAAATTAGCAGGATGATTGAGAGTCATCATCAGGTAATGAATAACTTAGGCTATAGCACCCATATTAATAAGCAATAAGAGATGTCTTATATCTACGGCATTGTTTGCCATCCGGAAGAGGTAGATCCAGAGTCACTGGCTATACTGAAAGCCGATCTTCAGCGATATCCAACGGATGGCCATATTAGGCTTACAGAAGGTATGATATCAGGTGGATTATTCTATCAGAATCTTAGAAAGCCACCATTTCCCTCAGAAGCCCCTGTCAAAGATCCCGATACAGGCATTGTCATTTTTGCCAGTACTAGGCTGGACTACCGGGCATTGTTAATAAAAAAGCTGGAGTTAGACAAAGGCCAGCTGAATCAGTTAACCGATACACAACTGATTCTCAAAGCATACCTGAAATGGGGCGAGAATTGTGTTGATAGACTGGAAGGTGATTTTTCATTCCTTATCTGGAATCCCTCAAAACAATATCTCTGGGGAGCACGAGACCCCCTGGGTTTTCAGCCTCTTTTTTTCGCCATTAAAGAGAAAACCTGTTTCTTTTCCAGTCATACCAATGGCCTGGCCAGATTATCGGGTATAGACAGAAGGCCCGATGAAGCATTTCTTGCCAGTAGATTGCTAAGGTCGCAAGCTTCTCTCCTGGCAACTCCTTACAGAGGCATAAGCCAAATTCCCATAGGGCATACGATCAAAATTGATCAGGACCAGGTGGGTATCAAAAAGTACTACCATTGGCAGACCACCCCCATGCGGCAGAAAATATCACGGGAAGACTATGCCTCCGAACTGTCAACACTTTTATCTGGTGCCATTGAAACCAGACTTTACTCAGATTATCCGGTAGGAGGATTCCTTAGCGGGGGGCTGGACTCCAGCTCTGTGATGTCTATAGTCCAATCATTATTGCATCAACAAGAACCGGGAAGGGCCCTCATTACAGCTTCATCAGTACATCCGAAAGAAAGTGACACCCGGTATGAAGACGAAAGACCGTGGGTGGATATGTTCAGTAAGTATTTCCCAAATACTCAAATTAACTATTGTACGCTTGAAGATATACCTCCGCTACGCCCGGAAGATGCGGAGTTTTTTTCAACCACCCGGCTGCGCAGATACCCCACCATGTTCATGACCGAGTTGATGCAAAGCAAGCTTGTAGCCGCAGGCTGCCGCACCTATTTTACCGGTTGGAGAGGTGACCATTTTATTTCAAGAAGGGGATACGCACACTATACCGAGTTTCTGAAGCGAGGCAAGTTCCGAACACTACACAAGGCAATACGGGATACAGCCGCTTTTACTAACCGAAATCCAAAAGCCTTGCTCAAAGCAATTATCAAAGATAATCTTCCCAGCAAGGGGGTTGATTCCAGAAACTTTCCGGGATTGAAATTCTTGAACAGCGAATGGACAGAGAGTGTTTGGGCAAAAGACAAACTATCGAAACCCCGATGGAAACTGAATGATCTAAACCATGATTTTTGGTGGTATTTACCTGATCGCCAGGGAACACATCAATATTATGAAGATACCAGTTATCATAATAAATCGGTATTGAAGCGAATGATTCCATTGTCAGACCCCAGGATCATCAACTTTGCTCTTCAGTTGCCGGCAGAAGAGTTTTCAAAAGGTGGTATGGACAGGAGTATTATGAGAAGAGCCGTCAGTGATTATCTGCCTGACGAACTACGGCTGAGAAATACCAAAGGCAGCTTCATGGGCAATGAATCTGCTGTCGCGGCCAAAATACATCAGCTGTGGCTGGATCAAAACAATATAAAAGATATCACCAATAAATCACCAATAAGTACAATTATAAACCCTATTCAAATCAACAAATACATACATAAACACAAGACAAACATAAAAAATGGAGATACAGATTTACATCATGAAAACACCTATTTATTGAATTTGTTAGGATTTTTGTTTTTCTTTGATCGAAATAGATGATATTCGTAAAGCTATGAACTCACAGAAAGGACTAAAAAAAGAAGATCAGAACAACAGAACCGGTAAAATGGTCTGGCAGCTTCCTGAACTCATAGAGTTAGACATTAACGAATCAACATTGAACGTTACTAAAGTTCCGGGTGTATCAGTTAACGATGGAGGCGACCCCTTCTCTGACTACAATAGCTAATTAGTAGTTTCTTAGCGTGCAAGCACCATCTTTCTTTCGTGCAAGTCCTGAATAAAATCCTTGCAGTTATTGGCACAAGTTTCTGTGTCTACCTCAAAAACACTTGTAAGTCTGGAAACCAGGTCATCGAAGGACACTTCTTCATTCATAGCCTGCCAGATATATGAGGCTACCTGATTCATCCCAAAGTATTTTCCACTTTCAATGCTCATCAGTGCCAGTGATTCACCGAGGCCTGCCTCGATCAGGTCATCGGATTTCTTAAGTAAGGTGCTTCCTTTTATTTCCATATCCTAAGCAATTGCTTCGGACAAAAGTAGAGTAACGCTGTACAAATGCAAAATTGAATAAATTCTTTTTCAGATGTGCCAGAGTAATCTGTAACTAATTCTGTTTCCAGTCTCATTCAAATTTCAATGACTCAAATTTTCAAAATGAATTCATGAGTCTTAACTTATACATTCTCTAATAAACCCACTATGGAAAAGGTTTTTGAATTTGATGCTGTTATTCAAAACGGAGGGGAAAAATGGCCGGAAGCCTCCTGTGTGTATTTCCCTTTTGATGTACAAGAGTCCTTTGGTACCAAGGGCCAGGTAAAGATTAACGCTACCTTCGATGGAGTTCCCTACAGAGGTTCACTAGCCAACATGGGCTCTGGGCATATTGTGATACTCCGAAAAGATGTAAAAGCTCAGGTAGGTAAAGGTCATGGTGACACCGTGAGAGTTACGGTACAAAAAGACACTCAGGAACGTATTGTTGATGTACCTCAGGAACTACAAGATGCCTTTGAGGCTGCTCCTGATGCTAAAGCCTTCTATGATACATTATCCTATACCAACCGAAAAGAATACGCACGCTGGATCAGTAGTGCCAAACGTGAAGAAACCAAAGAAAGAAGGTTGGCCAAGACGCTCGATATGCTAAATAATGGTATCAAACACCCTTAAAATCAGCTCCACAATATGATCATATCAGAAAATATCTCTACCTACTCTTGTACCCATTACCATGGAGTTTAGCCCTGAAGAAAAAAGAACAGGCAAGCTTAGTGAACAAAGACTGGCAGCCCTTGTGAAGGAGTTCAGAGCCAAAGGCTACCTTGTAATCGAGAATCACTTTTCAAAAGAGAAAATAGAAGAATTGAACACCAGTTTCGAAAGAGATTATTCTCATCATTTCGATGACAAACAACACAAAGATGCCAGAATGTTCAGCCACAGAAGGCCCTGCATCACTATCGATGTCAAAGAAGAGTTTAATGCTCCCGAGATCTACTGTGACCCTTTGATTCTTCAGGTAATGGGCCACCTTTTAGAACCTGATTTTGTCATTTGCAATTTAACATGTGTGCTCTCTCTTCCCGGATCAAAACAAATGAAAGTACACAGAGATGGTACGATATTCAACGGCAGTCCGGTAAAGGCAATGTTGCCTTCTTTTGCCATCGGTATGCTCATACCTTTGATTCCTTTTAATAAAACCAATGGTACTACCCGATTTTGGCCCGGCAGCCACCTGGGCAACAGCACCATAAAAGAAACTGCCCAAAGCCCTGATTTTATTGAAGCAGACATTGACCAGGGTTCTTGTATCCTTATGGATTACCGACTTTGCCACAGTGGAAATGCCAATAACTCTGATTCTGTCAGACCTCTGTTATATTGCAACTATAGCAACGCCTGGTATATAGATGTGGGAAATTTCCGGGAGCAGGCTCACTTTTATCTGAATGATGAGGAATTCATGAAAATACCGGAAGAGCACCGCAAATTATTTGTGCGCAGGAATGTTAATTTCACTTCTACCTTCAAACTCCTCAACGATCAGGAAAATTATTTCTCTAAATGACTGACAATAGCTCTTCAAGTCTTTGCACCCAATGTGGAGTTTGTTGTGATGGCTCATTCTTTGAACTGGCAGGTGTCCGGCCTTCTGATTTAAACGATGCTACACGAAAACTGGATATGGTGAAGACAGGGGATAAACTTCAAATAAACCTCCCGTGTTCAGCACATATAAATAACCGTTGCACTATCTATGACCAAAGACCCTGGGTGTGTAGGGCCTATGAGTGCAAACTTTTAAAAGAGCACAAGCGTGGAGAGGTAAACAAAGATGAAGCCTTGAGTACTATTAATAATCTGAAATCTGCTTTAGAGGAGATTAATGCACTTTTGGAGAGCGCAGGTGTTCCAAAGGCGAATCATGGAATCCACAAAAGAATGAGGGTTCTGGAACAGGAGTCACTTAGCAAAGTGTCACTACCCGAATATCGCAAGACTCATGGCCCGTTAATTATAAAACATCGCCTCCTTCAAAAACTTCTGGCGGAGAGATTTGGGATAATTTTTCAAAAGAAAAACCGGGCTTAGTCTATCACTTCGGTATGAGAGTACCAAAATAAGCCCTGCCTTATGAAAGTATTAAGGCAAGCTGCTATATTGCTTCTGCTGAAGCACCCATTTTCAGGAATGCCCAATGAAACAATTAGAACAACTTCTGGGGATCTCAAGTCGGGAATTTTTTTCGATTTATCACGAACAAAAACACCTGCTTGTGCCTTCGGCTTCATCCTCTGGTTTCAACGATGCGCTGGAGCTTTCAGATATCGAGACCTACCTGGCTACCGTACCCATGCACCACGGGCAGGTAGTACTTGTAAATCATAACAGAAGGCCATGGGCCGATCAATTTCTGAAAGTAGAGAACGACTATGTGACCGGAAATGTCATAGATATCCGTAAACTGATGAACCTCCTGAGGAATGACACCACCGCCATTCTTGGAGACATGTCTAAATATATTCCCAAACTCAACCGTTACTGCGAACGACTGGAAGATGAACTTGGAGTAAAGCTTCAGGCTAACATCTATATTACCCCACCAAAATCTCAGGGCTTCAATGTGCACATCGACAGTCATGATGTATTTGTTCTGCAGCTCTTTGGCAAAAAAACCTGGCACTTGTATGAAGGGATGGTTGAATATCCTACTAAATCTCTGATTAGAGAACAAAAGAAGTTTTCAGCAGAAGAGCATAAGCTTGCTGCACAACTTGAACTAAGACCAGGTGATTTGCTTTATGTACCACAGGGAATGTATCACGATGCCAGCACACATGATGACCCCTCCATTCACATTACACTAGGTCTTTTACCCAGAAGACGTTCAGAGATTCTGAAAATGCTGTCGGAGGGAGTAAAGGATCATGATTTCTTCAGACGCCCTGTACCCGGAAACCTAAAAGATCAATCCATTAAAGAAGCATTTTTCAAAGAATTCAAAGAGGCATGCCATCAGCTCATAGATGAGGCAGATTTGAGCATATTGCTCGAAGAATTTTCCCATCAGTTTACAGCGAGACAGTCCCCCGACCTGAAGGGAACTCTTTCCAGCATTTTAAGTGCAGATCAACTCAAACCAGACTCTCAACTACAAAGGAAGCCTCAAATCAGATATTGGCTGGAAGAAGAAACCTGGTTTACGGTAGTTCATTTTTACAATGAGAAAGTGCAGGTTCCCAAGCCGATAACCGGGGTCTTAGAAGTTATCCTCGGCAAGGCCCCTTTTTCTCCTGCTGAAATAAGTTCCGACCTGGGAGATCAGGTCAAACTTGACCTGGTTAAAAAATTTGTTGTCACTGGTTTTTTGAGTATCGTTAAGCTTTAGACACGTTATTGGATAAGAGCAGGGAACGACCAGAACATAGAAATGTATTCTGACTGACGTTCTCGACCCGAATCGATTAAAAATACCTATCTTAAAATTTTAGGAACGCAGCCTTCTTAAGGCTAAAAGAGTATTTTTTGTATGACCTTGACCCCCGGCAAGCTTACCATATCAATTGTTCTTTACAACAATGACCCAATTCACCTGGAACAACTCTGTAACAGCCTCATAAACAACACAATACATACTGACATTTACTTTTTCGACAATTCTCCGACCGATGCCCTTTCTCAATGCATAAATGCTTACAAGGTTTTTCACTATAGATGGAGTAACAAAAATGTGGGATATGGACGCGGACACAACAGCATTATAAATGAAACTCTGGCCACAGGAGACTATCACCTGGCAATGAACGCGGATATTTTTTTCAAGGAAGGAACCCTCGAGAAAATCATAACATTTATGGATCAAAAAGAGGATGTGGGTTTGCTGCTACCAAGAGTGCTGAACCCAGACGGTTCTGAACAGCCTCTCTATAAGCTACTGCCTGAGCCTCAGGATTTATTCATCAGAAGATTTGCTCCCGGGGTATTCAAACGATTCTTTGAGAAAAAACTTCAAAACTATCGCATGTCATTTGCAGATGAGCAAAGCACATTTGACGCCCCCTACCTCTCTGGTTGCTTTATGTTTCTGCGCAAGGAAGCGGTCAGACAGGCTGGAGCTTTTGACCCCAGGTTCTTTATGTATTGTGAAGATGTCGACCTCTCACGCAGGGTCAGACAAAACTGGAGAACAACTTACTTTGCTGAAGCATCCATATATCACTACTTCTACAAAGGCTCTTACAGAGAACCGCGTCTGCTCTACTACCATGTAGTATCTGCCATTAAGTATTTTAACAAACATGGGTGGTTTCACGACCCTCAAAGAGAAAAGATCAACAGCGAAACGCTCAGAGGATTCGCTTCAAACAAAAAGGCCATTCCTTTTTCTCAAGCCAAATGAAGGAACAAAGTACTACCACATCTCCTATAGAATCAGCGGTGCTTAAAGTACTGGCTTACTATCATATTTTCCATCATCCGCTCACAGCAAAAGAGGTAAGGGACAGAGTAGATATTTCCGATATAAGTCAAGGTGCGGTTGATGAAACCCTCAGTGGTCTACTTAGTACAGGAATTATTTCAGAACATTCAGGCTATTACTTTCTTCCTGATTCAGAGACAATCGTGGAAAGAAGACTTAATGGTGAATCGAGGGCCCAAAAGCTACTGGGTACTGCTCATCGGATGTCAGGAATCATCTATTGGTTTCCCTTTGTACAGGCAGTTTTCATCTCAGGGTCCTTATCTAAAGGCACCGTGGCCGAAGATGCCGACATAGACTACTTCATTATTACCAAAAAGAATAAACTCTGGATAGCCCGCACTCTGCTGGTCATCTTCAAACGCGTTTTTCTTCTGGGATCCAAGAAGTATTTCTGCGTGAATTATTTCGTAGATGAAGATCACCTGGAGATTCCTGACAAGAACATATTCACAGCTACCGAGGTAAGCACTCTTATTCCTATGCGGGGAAAAGAGTTATGGACAAAATTCATTGAACAAAACTCATGGTACAAACAGTTTTATCCGAATATTGAACCAGGGGAAGTTGCTCACCCAAAGCCGCGGTTATCGAAGCGATTTTCAAAGGCTTTATTGGAGCCCTTGTTTTTCCATTCACTTGCAGAAAAGCTTGACAAGTACTGCATGAAAAGGACTTATGCCCGATGGACCAATATGTATGAGGAGCGCTATAGTGACAAAGAGTTTGAGCTGGCATTCAGAACACATCGTGGTACTTCAAAAAACCACGATAAAAACTATCAAAAAAGAGTACTGAGAGCCGTAGAGGAAAACCTGGACAAGGCAATCAGGCAGATTAAAACAGAAACCGTAAATGGCTAAAGTACTTGTTACCAATACTTACTTCTACCCGCTGGATGCCAAGCAATGGCGTTTCAAAAAGCCTTATCCTCCACTGGGTACCATTCAGATTTCTGCACTGCTGAGAGAGGAGGGGCACGAAATACAGTTTTTTGACAACTGCCTCAACGATGACCCAGCCAGGATTGGCAAGACTTTGCAGAGTTTTCAACCTGATTACCTGCTGATTTATGATGACGGTTTTAACTATCTGACAAAGATGTGCCTCACTACCATGAGAGACGGTGCCTATACCATGGCCGGACTAGCCCAGACTGTCGGAGCAAAGGTAATCATCAGCAGTTCAGACTCCAGCGACCGATACGAGCAGTATTTGCAAAACGGCATTGATTATGTAATCATGGGAGAGGGCGATGCCACCGCCAAAGAGCTTGTAAAATGCCTGGAGGCAGGTTCTGCGCCCTCAGGGGTTTCGGGGCTGTCTTATTTTGACACAGCAGGTGAGTTGAACAAAACCCTCAAGCGATCAGTCTTGCAAAAGCTGGATGAGCTGCCTCTTGCTGCCTGGGAGCTGGTAGATATGGATGCATACAAGAACATCTGGCACTCGCATCACGGCTACTTTAGCATCAATATTGCCACAACCAGAGGCTGTCCATACAAGTGCAACTGGTGCGCCAAGCCAATATATGGCAACCGATACAATTCAAGGTCTCCGGAACATGTAATTGAGGAGATCAAGCTACTCATCAACCAATATGGTGTAAATCACTTTTGGATGTGCGATGATATCTTTGGCCTTACCCCAAAATGGGTTCAGGAATTTAACCAACTAGTTGAAAAGCATGACCTGAGCTTTCAGTACATGATTCAGTCGCGGGTTGACTTATTGCTGAAAGAAGATACAATTGATGCCCTTGTCGCAAGCGGCCTTGAAACCATATGGTTGGGAGCAGAATCCGGCTCTCAGCACATACTTGACGCGATGGATAAAGGCATCACTGTGGAACAAATTCATGAAGCGGTTCCCAAACTCCAGCAAAAAGGAGTTAATGTGGCTCTATTCCTGCAGTTTGGTTACCTCGGTGAAACCGTTGAAGATATTCATAAAACCATCGACATGGTGCTGGACATTATGCCGGATGAAATCGGTATTTCGGTGTCTTATCCCCTACCCGGCACCAAGTTTTATGATAAGGTAAAAGACGACCTGCAAGCCAAGGCAAACTGGGTGGATTCAGATGACCTGGATTTAATGTTCGAAAATACCTATTCACCTGCTTTTTATAAGAAGTTACACAGGTATGTGCACAACAGACACAAGCTAAAAAGAGGACTTCAGGCTCTCAAAAAGGGCGTTGGCTCACCCGGTTCTCTAAACAAAAAGTCAGTCAGGCAAATACTTACCACCGGATACCATTTGCCTATGGCTATCATCAATGGTTCTCAAATTAAAAAACTGGCTAAGGTCAAAGCATGACTGAATTCTTTGACATAGCCTCTAAAACCTACGATCAGGATTTTACGGAAACCCATACGGGAAGACTCCAACGAGATTTGGTCTGGAAGTACCTTGATCAACGAACGGCTAAAACAGAGCCTCTCCACATTCTGGAGCTCAACTGTGGTACCGGAGAGGATGCCGTACACCTGGCCAAATCCGGGCACGTAATTACAGCTACGGATATCTCAGAAGAGATGCTGAAGCAAGCCAGAGAAAAAGCCGCTGATCACGGCATCAACCATAAAATTCACCTGGATCGGGTAGACATCAAACAAATTGACTCTACTCCCTTCGATCATCGATTTGACCTGGTGTTTTCCAATTTTGGAGGGGTTAATTGTATAGGGCAGGACGACCTGAAAAAATTCAAAGCCAATATCAGGAAGCTTCTTAAACCTAACGGAGCACTCATCATGGTGATCATGCCTGAACTCTGTATCTGGGAAAGCTTGTACTTCCTGACCAAATTCAGGCCGGGCCAGGTTTTCCGAAGAAAAAAGCCCTCAGTGATGGCCGATGTCTCAGGAGTTAAAGTAGAAACCTGGTACTACTCTCCGAAAAGGCTCAGCAAGGTATTTAAGCCTGAATTCTCAAGAGTCAAAGTAAAACCCATTGGCTTTTTCTCCCCCCCCTCTTATATGGAAACATATATTAAGAGGCACCCGCTTTTGTTTAAGTTCATTTCATTTATGGAACAGCGCTTTTCGCGTTTTGGCTGGCAGAGTACCATGGCCGATCACTATTATATAGAACTGGAGGTCAGATGAAAGTACTGCTGACACATGGGTACTTTATAGCCGAGGACGAAAAGGAGCAGCAGATTATGCGGCCCTACCCCCCCTTGGGTTTGTTATACATATCAGGGTTTCTCAATCAACAGCAAATTGACAACAAAGTGTTCGACAGCACCTTTTCCGACAAGGCCAGCCTGTTTGCTAAAATTGATGAAGAAAAGCCTGAAGTACTGGCCATTTATGCCAACCTGATGACCAAGCTCAATGTATTGGAGATCGCAAAAACCTGTAAGAAGCTATCTCCCGGTACCAAAGTGATCATGGGTGGGCCTGATGTAACTTATAACACCGAAAACTATTTAAAAAACGGAGCGGATTACCTGGTAATTGGTGAGGGAGAAAATACCATGCTGGAGCTCGTTCAGCACCTGTCGGCATCACCGGAAAGCCCTCCTGAAGAAGTGGCCGGACTGGCCTTTCTCAATGACAAGGGAGGAGTGGTGAAAACTGCCCCACGCACCAAAGTAAGAGATATAAACGAGCTTCCAATCCCGAATCGGGACGCTATACCTATCCATAAGTACCTGGATGCATGGAAATCACACCATGGTCAGAGTGCCTTGAATGTGAGTACTCAAAGAGGCTGCCCCTATACCTGTAAATGGTGCAGCACTGCTGTCTATGGCCAAAGCTATCGCAGGCGCTCACCGTCAAAGGTGGTAGCCGAACTCAAGGAGATCAAAGCCAGGTACAACCCCGATACCATTTGGTTTGTAGATGATGTATTTACGGTGAGTCACAAATGGCTCAGGGAGCTGGTGGATGAGTTGGAAAAAGAGCAGTTCACTATTCCTTTTGAGTGCATTAGCCGCGCAGACAGAATGAGCGAGGAGGTCATCAGTCTGCTAAAAAGAGCCGGCTGCTTTCGAATCTGGATTGGTGCAGAAAGTGGTTCTCAAAAGATCATTGATGCCATGGACCGCAGGGTATCGGTTGATCAGGTGAGAAATATGATCATTGAAACCAGAAAGCAGGGTATTGAAACGGGCACCTTCATTATGGTGGGTTACCCGGGCGAAACAGAAGAGGATATTGAGGAAACGATCAACCACCTGAAGATTTCCAACCCCGATCATTTTACGATTACTGTCGCCTACCCCATCAAGGGCACCTCATTGTATGATGAGATTAAGGAGAAGAAAACAGCTGAGCCGGAATGGCATCTGAGTACAGACCGGGACATTGACTTTGAAAGAACTTATAGTCGAAAATATTACGATTATGCCGTGAGTCATGTAATTAGCGAAGTGAACTATTTCAAAGCAAAACAAGAGCGTGGCTTAAGTACAAGGGCTATGAAACTGGCAATGAAAAGTCGTTATTCCCGTGCCATGATGATCTGGATTCGTACCGTAAAATGAATTGAACCGCCAAGATGCTCTTCGCTAAAAGACAATTTTTCCAGACATTTCAGGATACGCTTAAGATATCCGGAGGCAAGGGAAGAACTGGTTTCTATAAGAGTCTTTTTCTCTCAAGTTTCAATTCATTTCTTGAAGTCTTCACCCTTGCATCAGCCATTCCACTCATTCTTTACTACATTTCCAGGCCTGAAAAACCGGAGGGTCGCTTTGCAGAGGTTTTTGAGAGTATTCTCCAATATCCTCTGTTCAATGAATCCATTGTCAACGTACTCCTGCTACTGGCAATGATTCTTTTACTCAAGAATGTAATCGGGGTATATATCTCATATTTCCAAATGAGCCTTTGCTATGGGGTAGCCAGCAACCTGAGTGCGAAGCTTTTAGAGAAATATTATGAACAACCCTACTTGCAATTTGCACAGAGCAATTCTGGTGAACACCATAATGAGATTAATAATGTACCAACACTCTTTGCCTATAATATCCTGCTCGGATATGTATATATCTTCTCTGAGCTTACTGTTGTCATTATTCTGAGCACAGCACTCATCATTGTTTCCCCTTATATATTTTTGCTTGTCACATTATTTCTGGTCAGTATCAGCCTACTGGCTCTATGGTTGAAAAACCGATATGCGCGAAAGATCAGCAATTCAAAGAGGTCGTATTTTTCAAGTACGTCAAAAGCCCTTATGAAAGCGCTGGATGGCTATGTTGCTATACGCCTTTTCCGAAAGCAATCATTTTTCGTTGATCGTTACTCAGAAAAACTCAAACCACTTCAGGCCCTAAGTACCAAAGATCAGGTGCTTCAAACAGTTCCAATGCGTGTACTGGAAATGGCGGGATTCCTTGGTGTCATCATTATCATTTTCCTTTTTTCCAAGGCAGGCAAAAGTGCTACGGAAATGGCCACCATTCTTGGCCTTTTTGCAACGGCAGCCTATCGTATTATTCCTTCATTCAACAGGTTAATCAGTCGGTCAGTTACGATCAAGAGCAACTTGTACCTTTTGGAAATTCTTAAAAATCGCCTGTTCTCTACCAAAGATTCGACTGACCACAGTACCGAAAAGATTGATATGATAAAATCTCTCGCAGCCGTTCAAATCGCCTTGGACTATGGTGATAAGTCGGTACTTAAAGGGGTTTCATTTACGATAAACGCAGGTGATATATTCGGTATCTCAGGAACTTCCGGTAGTGGTAAAACAACTTTAATCAATGTACTCATCGGTCTGCTTGAGCCACATAAAGGGCATGTACTGCTAAACGGTAAGCCCTTCAGCCCCTATGAAAACCCGAGGTGGTTTGAAAAAATAGCCCTAGTGGGACAAAACCCCTTAATGATTGATGGCTCCATTGCTGCTAATATTGCCTTTGGGAGTCACACGTCAGACATAGATTATGAACGCATGAAAGATAGCCTGCGACAGGTGGGGCTTGCCAAATTCTGCAGTGAAGAAACAGGTGGACTTCATAAAGAAACAGGGGAAAATGGTCTACAGCTTTCAGGTGGTGAAAAAAGACGCATCGCCCTGGCCCGAGCGCTCTACCGTGATTCAGAAGTCTTATTTTTTGATGAAATTACCAATGACCTGGATGTCGAGAGTGCAGAGTTGATTTATACACTTCTTGAAAAACTCTCGAAAAGGGGTAAAATCGTGATCTGGGTGACACATGATCAGCGGGGACTGGATATTTGTACCCATACATTTGACCTACGGACAGGATCTGCCTCCTAAGTAAGCGAGTCAAAATAATAACTGGAATGCCTAAAATCATCTCTAAAGAAGCCATTATAACATCGGTTTCTTATCTATTGCTCCCTTTCGACTGGCTATACCAAAGAGGTAAGGGAAATAATCTAGCGATGATCCACCTGGGACGAAGCGGAAGCACTGTACTAGGTGATATGTTGAATCAGCACAATCGGATAAGGTGGACCGGTGAAATCTACGGAAAGTACATCAGAAGAGATCCCGATAACTTTTATAAAATGCTTCCGAAAAAACGGGAATGGCTTCTGTATCAATCTTTAGAAAAGGACAGAAGAGGTACTGTTAAGAAGTTCTACGGATATGAAATAAAATTCTATCACCTGCATTTTATGGGAGAGTCTTTCAGCAATTATGTGCAGACAGTGAGCAAAATGGGTGTTAAAAAATTCATTGTCCTTGAACGTCTCAATTACCTTAAGGTTATCATCTCATCTCTCGTTGCACTGCAGAATGGTCTTTGGCATATAAAAGAAGAAACCTCTCCATCACTCACGCGGGTAAGTGTGGATGTAGATGACCTGTGGACAGACGGTGAATCAAAAACGCTAATGGGTTTTCTGGATGGTTATGCCCACTCTTTCAGAGAAGCCAGAAACACTTTGAAGGACACCAATACATTGTATCTGAATTATGAAGAAGACATATTACAAGACCCGGGCATTGCCTACACGAAAGTTTGTGCATTCCTCAAACTTCCTCCAAAGGCTCCAAAAACCAACTACTATAGAACTAACAGATATAAGCTTCAGGACATCATTGTTAACTTTGACGAGCTAAAATACTACCTGAAGGGATCGCAATATGAGTGGATGCTCTATGAATAATCACCTCTTTCAATTGATAAAAACTGATCATGAGTGAGAAACTGCATGTACTCTTTTTAACTCCCGGTTTCCCAAAAGATGAGGAAGATACTGCCTGTGTCACCGGCATACAGGCTTTTCTTAAAGCCCTGCTCAAAACAAGGCCTCACATCCGAGTTACTGTGATTGCCATGCAATACCCCAGAGAAAAAAAGGTTTACCAATGGCAGGGTGTAAAAGTACATGCATTGGGGAGGCCTGATTATCGTTCAGTGACAAAATTTTTCACAACAAACCGCCCTCTGAGCTTAATCCGTGAGATTCACGTTAAGAACCCCATCCACATACTACACTCCTTTTGGTTGGGAGAATGCACTATGATCGGGCAGAAGGTTGAGAAAAAACTGGGAATAAAACACCTGTGCACCATCATGGGAAGAGAAATGCTCGGTGTCAATTACTATCTCAAACTTATCAGGCTGAGCAAAGTCAGGATAGTCTGCCAATCGGCCTTTCAAAATAGCGAACTCATGAAGAGATTTCAGGTTCCACAAGCCAAAGTAATTCCCTTTGGGATTGAAGTAACTGACCTGACTCCTCTCAAAGATCAGGCACGAAGCAATGACCTGCTTTTTGTTGGCAATATTAATGAAAACAAGAATCTGGAAGGATTCTTAGAAATTGCCTCCCGTTTGATTCAGCAATTCCCAGAGCTCTCCATTCTCATCATTGGCGACAATTTTCTTGAAACATCGGTAGAGGGTTTGTTGAGCAAATACGGCCTCAAAAACAATGCACGCTACCTTGGCAAGGTTTCGAATCAGGTTGTACTGGAAAACATGCTCCACTCAAAAATATTAGTGCATACGTCATTTTTCGAAGCAGGTGCTCTTGTGTTTATGGAGGCGCTTCTGCAAGGCATGTACATAGTGTCAAGAGAGGTTGGTCTCGTTCAAAAGCAAGAGCGATGGCAAGTGGCAAATACAAAGGAAGAGTTTGCTGAGGCTATTTCTGGCCATCTCCATTCTGATCTCCGATTCGAGAGACAGATTCCTTATAGCATTGGCCAAACTGTTGAGGACTACACAGGGCTATATCAAACACTCTTATCCGAAGCAAGTGGTGCAGGATAAGTAATTTCCGGGTATGCCTACCCTCTCAGGTGTTCTATGGTATATTCGGGAGTGCTCACCGATGAGAGGTACCTCACAAAGTGCATATGAAATAAATAGCGACCCTGTTCCTTTATTTGCTCTACACTACTGATACTACCTGCATAAAAAATCTGGCTGGAAAGGTTCTCAAAACCCAGAATATCTACGCTGAGTTTCGTCCCGATAAATGAGGGCATTTCCTTGCTTAAGTCCAGCCTGAATGATTTGCTCAACTTATAGATGGTCTGATAAGAGTCAGAGGAAATTGTATAAATAGAAACTTTCCTGGATTCCTGAACCAGCTGGTTCAGGCGGTTTTTTACTTTAAGACCAAAGGCAAAATGCCCCTCTTTTGCTGAGTAAAAGCAAATGTCAATGGGGAAGATTACCTTCTCACCAATCTGAATCAGGTACACCTGCCTGGGGTAGCTATAAATAGCAACAATTTGCTCGTACAGGTATTTCGTCATCACTCCCTCATATTCTCCCCGAGCGATAGACATAGAAAAGAGCCTAGAGATAATCAATCTCCGCCTTAGAGCCCCCATGTGTTTGTTCTTTACCCCGGCACAGTGGTAAAGTTGAAGGGTGTCATTTTTCAGCTCCAGGCTGTTGAACTTTTTCAATCGCACCCGCGTAACCTCCTGCATCTGTCCATTGATTGGTGCTATAATTTTTAAATGAGGTTTGTCAATCGACTGTTCTGCCAGGGTGGTTTCTGGCAGCATAATGCCGTAGGCTACGGGGCCATCTGCAGCAAGGCACTGCAAATGGGTGACATCGACCCAGGTCTGCTCCTCATCGAATGAAAGAAAAACTTTCTCGGCCACCTGGCCCTCCGGTACTCCAATGGGTACAAACTCTTTGACCATCTGGTCTTTGAGAATAATCTTTTTTATTAATCTATTGATCATGTACTAGCATCCAAAAATGCCCACAGGCAGTATAGGTTGAAAAGATTGGTAATTTTCAGGGCAGTTCCAATCCTTGCAGATGATAAATCGTGGAAATCTGTCTGACCTGATACAATGAATAAAAACAGGCACATTTGAAGCAATGCTAATGTATGTTTACCCCATCAGAATTGATATCTTACAACTTGGAGTAAACTATATAGCGACTATCTTAGCCAACCTATAGTATAACATGAGCATCGCCAGCAAAGTAAAATCAGCAAACATACAGCTGTATCCCAAGCACCTCTTCTACGCCCCCAACTGGATCGTATTAGGTGTTAACAATGTATGCAATCTGCATTGTAAAATGTGTGATGTGGGTACTCAAAATCTGGATAGCACTTTTGCGCAAAACCTCGTAGGAACCCAGCCTCTGAATATGCCTGAGGAGCTTACTAAGAAAATTATTGACGATACCGCCAGGTTTTTTCCCACCTCCAAAGTGGCTTACGCATTTACTGAACCACTGGTATACCCTCACCTGATAAGCACCCTGGAGTATGCCAATGAAAGGGGCGTTTATACCACCCTGACAACCAACGCATTAACGCTACCTCATAAGGCTGAGCGACTTGTAAATGCTGGCTTGAATCAGATAAATGTATCCTTAGACGGACCTGAGTCTACACATAATGAGATAAGGGGTCATAAAAAGTCATTTCAAAAAGCAATTGAAGGAATAGAGAAGCTAAAATCTCTGGATAATCATCCGGAAATCACGGTGATCTGTGCCATTACCGAATGGAACCATGATCAGCTCTATGAGTTTGCCAGATTTTTTGAGTCAATCGGGATCGATACGCTCGCCTTTATGCATACTCAATATACTACTCAGGACCTGGCTGATGAGCACAATGAGATTTGGGGTCAGATATATCCTGCGACAGACTCCAATGTAGATCTGATTGATCATTCCAATATAGACTTACAGGTGCTGGCCGAGCAAATACGCAAGGTAAAGGAAGCCAGGTTTTCATTTAGTACTTACTTCTCTCCGGATATTGACGGGGAAAAATTATTGTATACCTATTATATGCAGCCAGAGATTTTTATGGGCAAAAGATGCCACGAAATCTTCCAAAGTATTATGATTAAGTCGGATGGCTCAGTAATTCCGGCTCATGGCCGCTGCTTCAATTTGTCTTTGGGCAATATGAATGATCAAAACCTAAAACAGGTCTGGAATTCTGGCATAGCCAGCAAGTTCAGAGCTGATGTGTCGAAAGCCGGAGGGCTGTTACCCGCCTGCTCACGATGTTGCAGTGGTTTTGGAGAATAGCTGATCGGTCACCTGAAGAGCTCCGCAGACATAAACTGACTTCATGCTTGTAGACATGCTCAAGAAGAGCCTTACACTGGGCTTCAAATTGCTTAATAAGATTCTGGGTATACGTCCTGAATACATCTTTGTTATGGGCCATATGCGCTCAGGTTCTTCTCTTCTTTCACACCTGCTCCTTTCAAACACACAGATCAACGGCCTGGGTGAAAGTAATGCTATCTATCAAACTCCGCCAGAGCTGTGGCGGCTGGCACTTAAGTCTCAGCTCAAAGCAAGAAGGCTCTCCAAAAACAGTTTTTACCTTGATCAAATCAATCACAACGAAAAGACTCCCAACTATGAGCTACTTAAAAATGAGAACATCAAAGTAATTCTGCTCATAAGAAACCCACAGGAGACGGTAGCCAGTATTATGAAACTCGCTGAAGAGTATTATGAACCCTGGACACAACAAAGAGCAGAAAAATATTTGACAGATCGGTATAAGGGTCTGATCACTATTGCCCGATTGCTTCCAGAAGAACGGGTCATCTGGGTAGAATATGAAAAGCTCACTGAGCAGAGTGACAGCACCCTAGACAGTTTGAGCAATTTCCTTTCCTTAAAATCAAAACTTAAAGCCCAATATGATACTTTTGGGTTTACCGGAAAGCACGGAGACCCCTCTGATAAATTGCGGTCTGGTAAAGTCGGGGCCAGATCACCAGGCAAAAATACCATCGAGGTATCTGAGCAATGTAGCAAGGTTTATGCGCGCTGTCAGGCGCTCGCAACAGCCTAATAAGCAGGCACAATCTACTTTACGAAATCTGCAACCATTGACTCGTACACCTCTAACATATTGGTACCCAGTGCTTCTTCGCTAAAATGCTTTTCATAATGCTCCAGTGTCCGTGCTCTTTCCCGGTCAATCGGCTTATCCATTAATGTCAGCATCTGCCGGGTCAGTGACTTGCTGTTTCCCGGGGTGAATAAGGCACCAACACTTCCCTGATTCGTCAGAGATTGAAATGACGGAATATCTGACAAAACAGGGATGACCCCGCAAGACATTGCCTCAATGGCGGCATAGCCACTCCCTTCTTTATAACTGGCCGACACAAAGTAATCAGCGCTGTTATAATAGGTCATTAATTCAGCCTGATTCATCGCGCCCAGAAGGTGTACCTTCTCAAGGAGTGATGGTTTTTTTTGAATATATGCCCTTACCTGTCCTTCCAGTAGGTTTTCCTTGTAGATCATGTACAGCATAGCCCCATTATGTTTTTTGATCAGCTCATTGAAGGCCTCCAATACGGTTAAGGGCGACTTATTTTCATTCAGATTGCCCACCCAAAGAAATACAGGACCTCCTGTTAATCCTGAAATCTGGCGTGCCTCTTCCCTGGGCATACATGAAAACGGAGAGGTGGTCTCCATAACAAAATGGACCTTTTCAGGCTTAATCAATTTCTTTTGCACCCACACTTGTTCCTGGCCCCGGGCTGAGAATAAGGCACCGTCAATTTTGCGAAGTCCCAACCGCAAATGCCAGATCCACCGCCTCAAATTAGGTACAGCCACATGATCCTGAATGAGGACGGGTAAAAAATCGCAATACCGCAACATGGTAAAGTTTGTGCCGGCACTAAAGAGGTTATGCGCATGTATCAGGTCTACACTACGGCTCCGGGCAATCTTTGCCACCTTCTTGTTAAACTTAATGGCACGATACCATGGCCGTGGAGTATAAGGCAGATTGTCCTTCAGAAACAGGTAGTCTACTCCTTCATAGCTTATTTCAGCATCTTCGCAAAAACGATGAATTACAGTAAGCCTGATTCCTTTATTTGCCAGCGCCCTTGCCCATATGCGGGTAGTCTGGTCGTCCTGAATAAGCTGCTCCGGTTTTCTTGGGCTGGCATAAGAATGAAAAACGAAGGCGACATGCATAATTCTCAAATATACGCCTTGAATCTTCGACTGAGTGCCTTACTTTACACAAAAAACAGGCCCATTGGAGTTCTATAAGCATTTAGTCAAACCCACGCAATTTGAAGGACACTATAATGCCGTCAGGGAAAAAGAAGGCAGGATTCTCAGTATTGAGCAGATCAGGCAGTTGCCCATCACTCCAAAGAATTACGACCATCATCAGGAATGGAATAAAAGAATCAGGTCCACGAATCGATTTTTAGAATATTTGCAAAAAAAACAAGTGAAAACCTTATTGGATGTAGGCTGTGGCAATGGATGGCTTATGTTCAAAATGGCCTCTCTATTGGAACATATTACAGGGTTGGATATCAATCACCTTGAACTCGAACAGGCTGCAGCGGTTCTGGCACCGTACGAGCATGTTACCCTTAAGTATGGCCATATCTTCGACCTTGAACCTGCGCCTGAATATGATTTAATATTATTCAATGCAAGTGTTCAGTACTTCCCGGATTTGTCACAGTTGATAGCTGTAGCCAGTCGGTTTTTATCCGACAATGGGGAGATACATATCCTGGATTCTCCTATTTATCCCGATAGCACTGAGGCTGAAAAAGCTAAGCAACGGACCATTATATATTATGAGCAACAAGGGGTACCCGACATGATCAACTTCTACCACCATCATAATTTCCAGGACTTGGACTCCCTTGATTACAGGATTTTATATAACCCAACGGACAAATTCCAGCGGCTAAAGCGCAAGTTTATTTCAGATATTCCTTTGTACTGGTTGGTAATAAATAAGCCTCAGGAACCAGCCTGAAAGTTAAAAGCTATAATTTCCATCTCTATGGTTTCTGTTAATAAGAACGGTCTTCAGGTTTTTTATAGAGAAGGAACTGCCGATGAAGGTGTGCTCCAACATTCTTTTGAAAAGGACATTTTCTTTAAGGGAATGCCGGAATACCAACCTCGGGATGGACATTGCATTATTGACATAGGTGCCCACATCGGAACATTTTCTCTTCTGGCAGCAACAACCAACAAGATTGGGAAAATATACGCCATTGAGCCTTGTCTCGACACCTATTCAGTGCTTGAAAAAAACATTCTTGAAAACAGGCTCATTAACCTTCACCCGCATAGGCTAGCCCTGAGCGATAAAAAGGGAACAGCCAAACTGTTTTATGATACTGCTACCGGTAACTGGGGACACAGTCTTACTCATGCATTCTCTGCCCAGGGAGAGGAAGTTCCCACGGATACGCTCGATGCATTTTTTGAAGAAAATGATATTGAGCATTGCCACTTTATAAAGTTCAATTGCGAGGGCAGCGAGTTTGACATTTTACTCCAGGCCTCGTCTGAAACCCTTGCCAGAATTGATAACATGTTGGTCCTGTACCATATGGACCTCACTGATAAACACCATGTTAACGACATTATAAAAAGGTTGAAGAAGCTGGGTTTTTATACCGAGAAGAGATACGTCAGTCAAAAAGGAAAAAGAGGCTGGCTGGTGGTGATGAGAACCAACGGAGTTCATTCAATATTCCTTTCCTTTAAACACATTCTCAGACAGACTTTTTTATCGGCAAAGTCAATAGCAAAAGCTATCCTTAAAAGGTAACTGATCTTACATTTTAGGCAAACAGTATGGTCGCAGCTTCCAAGATTGGTTATCTTATCAGCCTGTTTGAAAGCTATAACGCTGAAATAAGAAACCGACACAACTGCATCAGGCCCTTTAAAAGGAATGAAAAAAGTAATTCAAATCAATCTCCTTATTCTACTGGTCAGCATCATAGCGATTGAGATTGGTTTGAGGTTTTTCCCTATTCCCGATCCATACGAGAAGGAAAAAGTCTCCATACTCTATTATTTTAAACCAGCCACCGCCCCGCACAGAGAGCTACATTTCTTCATTGAAGACTCTCTCCCTGGTTTCGATCAGTATAAAAAAGAGGTAACCTACCTCACAAATAACATGGGCTTCAGAGGTACTAAAGAAACCAATGTGGAAAAAGCCGAAGGGGTCTTTCGAATATTCGCAGTGGGAGGAAGCACCACCCAATCTTATGTAATGGATGAGGGAGATGATTGGCCGGCCCTTTTAGGGGGTCAGCTTAATACGGAACATGATGGCAAATTTGAAGTAATCAATACTGGTCAGTCAGGGCACTCTTTAAGTGACCATCTACACCTTATTATCCAAAAACTCATTTACCTGAACCCTGACCTTTTCATAGTTTATGCCGGGGCCAACGATGTTGACAAACTTCTTACAACCCAGGATCTGTATCAGACGAATGTTAAAAATGCCAGACAAGACCAACCAGCTAAGTTCCTTGCCACCGAGTTTCAGTTGGGACGAAGACTCCACTATCTTTTGAAAGGCTATAGTCATAACGAAATTCATTTGACCAGCGAGGCAAGTGAAAAGGCAAGAAATACACTGCGAGCCTTGCCTCCGGAAACCAACTTACCGGAGCTGGACTTCGAATACTCGCTGGATAATCTCAGGGCTATCATAGGTGTATGTCAAAGCCTTAACATTAAGCTCATGGTCATTACGCAAGCAGTCTCATGGGATGAAACTGATTCAGAAATGGACAACTGGCACTTTATGGTCAATAAGCAAGGTAAACGCTTTGATGAGCGTGTGCTCAACAGGCTTAATGCCGACCTGAACAAAGGAATGATTGAAGTCTGCGGGGAAATGGAGGTACCATTTTTCAATGCTCAGGACTATCTCAGTCCTACCTCAGAAAATTTTTATGATGATATGCATTTGAACTATGAAGGGAATATGCGCATGGCTCAATTAGTCTATGACTTTCTACAAAAGAATTCAGCGTTAATCAAGCCCTAAAAAACAATCCCAGGCAGCCTTTTACAAAAATCATCGTATTGCTAATGCACTCTGAAGCGATTGGTTATCTTAGGCAACCAATTGACCCGTGCTCTGAATTTGCCAACACATTCATGAACAAAGTTCTTCTCTTTAATCCAAAAAGCTCTGCCAACGGTAGATATAGAGTTCCTAATTCAATTCTCCAGGTAGCCGCCTCTATCGAAGGCCTGTATGAATATGTTTTTGTAGACGGAAACCGGGAAGAAGATCCCTGGCCAATTATAGAAACTTATCTGAAAAGTGGTGAAATCAAGTATTTCGGGTCAACCGTAATGCCAGGGCCTCAGCTTAAACAAGCCATACCCTATTCAAAAAAAATCAGGGAGGACTACCCCAAGATTGTCATAGTTTGGGGAGGTTATTTCGCTTCCAATCAATACAAAGTATGCCTCGAAAGTGATTTTGTTGACTATGTGATTAACGGACCTGGGGATACGGCTTTTCCCAGGTTACTTCAGGCTGTGGAAAAAGGCGAGAGCCTTGAGGAAATTGAAAACCTGATTTTTCGCACGGATGAAGGCGAAATTGTAAAAAATCGGAATGAAAAACTCCTGAATCAGGACACCCTGCCCAGACTGCCTTATGAGAGACTTAATGAGTTCTACTCACTTGATCGCTATTTTTTCAAGACATTCCTGGGCAAAAGAACTTTGGGCTATCATTCCAGTTTTGGTTGTCCCTTTACCTGCTCGTTCTGCGCTGTAGTACCTATATACAATGCGCGGTGGAAGGGAAAATCTGCGGCTGGTGTAGCAGATGATGTATTAAAACTGAAGGCCAGTCATAATATTGATGCAGTAGAATTCCATGATAACAACTTTTTTACCTCCCGAAAAAGGGTGGTGGAATTCTCTAAACTCATGCTGGGGCAAAATATCAGCTGGTGGGGAGAAGGCAGAATAGACACACTGGATCAATACACAGATGAAGATTTGGCGCTAATGAGTGAAAGCGGCTGCAAGATGATTTTCTTCGGTGCCGAAAGCGGTGATGACGAAATGCTCAAGCAGATTGATAAAGGAGGAAAACAGACTGGCGCTCAGATTCTGGAGTTTGCCGGCAGGCTTAGAAAGTTCAATATTGTCCCTGAATACTCATTTGTACTAGGGTTTCCAGGGCCAGACGACACCTCGGTTGCTGCCCAAATCGAAAGAGATATCAATTTCATCAAAAAGGTGAAGGAGGTAAATCCCGAAACGGAAATCATCATTTATGTATACAGTCCGGTACCTACCGAGGGTTCTGAGCTGTACAAGCAAATTACCGAAGCAGGGTTCGAGTTCCCTTCAAAACTCGAAGATTGGCTCAACCCGGCCTGGGAAAATTTCGATTTGCGTAGAAACCCGCTTACCCCCTGGCTCAAACCCGAAATGGTGGATCGTATCAGAGGTTTTGAAACAGTACTCAATGCCTATCACCCTACAGTTTCCGACTTCAAGGTTACTTCCTTACAAAGAAAGGTGTTAAGGGCCTTCTCAACACTTCGTTATAGGTTCAACTGGTTTAAGTATCCCTATGAGCTTAAGGTTTTACAAAAATTTTGGGTGAGATATCGTCAACCTGAAATAGAAGGGTTTTAGCAGACCCTCCTTACCAAGGGCCTCACTTTTTGAATGAAAGTAAGTAGTGCTTGCCTGCAGAAAACAACTTCCACTCCTTACGTAAATGCCCTGCCACTATTCTGTGGTTTCGTTGCAGCTGTGGCAAGAGGGTGCTGTAGTGTTTTCGGAATGCTTCAGGGTATCGCGACTTAATCCGATAAAGAACAATGAGGTTGCAACGGGATATCTCCGCTATCTGATGACTCAAACGGTCTGGATGTTTACGTATCCTCACCAGGCACTCATCGACAAAAGCACCGGTAAACCGATGTGATATCCGCAACCAGACATCCCAGTCCGTTACGACAGGAATACTCGGATCGAGCATTCCTATCTCAACCATATCATCCTTCCTTATCAGGTAGGAACCCGTGCAGATCAGGGTTCCTTCCATGAAAAGATCAAATACATTACCATTTACCCGTTTCTCAGGAATAATAAACTCATCATAAATGACCTCATCTCCGTCAAAATACAAATAGTTACAGTACGAAAAATCGAACTCATCGCTGGTTGATACGCGATGGTACAATAGCTCCAAAAATCGCTCATCCCACAAGTCATCCGAGTCGAGTAAGGCTACATACTCTCCTCTGGCCGCCAGTATTCCCGTATTGGTTGCTATACTTTGGCCGGAATTTTCAATTTTAATATACCTGATTACATCACCATATGACTTTATCACCTCAGCAGTTTCGTCTGTAGAACCATCATCAACAACGATAACCTCAAAATCCTTGAAAGTCTGATTCATAACAGAATCGAGCGTCTCCCCAATGAGGTGAGCACGATTGTAAGAAGGTATGATTACACTGATTTTAGGAAGAGCCCCATCCATATAATTAACTCATTGATGCTTTAAATTTCGAAAATGATACGGTTTGAAACCATGAATACGGGACTTTTAAAAGGTATCCAAATCACCATAAGTCAACAATAAGGACTCCGGGGAAAGCTCCATGTCAAAGCTCTTTCCGCCAATTTCCCATGTAGAAGTACCCGGAGTGATACTTTCCAGCATCTGCTGATTTATGCCTCCTTGTTGACATTGAAAACTCAATTGAGTTACACCAATTTTCCGTGCCAGCCTTTTAAGCTCTTCCAGCAGACCAACTAGCATTTCCCTGTTCTCAACCTCAAAATCCCCTATGAGAATCTGCGCGCCCGGACTTAGCCAAACCGTACCGTTTTTCATTTTCAAGACAAGGGCGTTCCTCTTATAATCAAAAAAAGCACGGTCATGCACAACCGTAACGGAGTTCATATTCTGTTCGCTATTTGCCAACCCGGTTATAATTTTGCCTTGACGGCTGATAACCCCGTCTCTCCACCGCTTATAAACGGATTTGAGAAAACCCAATCGCATAAGAATCTTTCCAAAAGGAAATGACCCCGTTGCTATTCCATAATGATACATTGTTCCTGACTGGATCCAATCCAGTTTGCTGAAGAAGATTTTAGCTGAATTCTGATTCGGAAACCCGTAAATACATTTCACCCCCTGAGCTTTCAAAAGCTCATCTACTCTTTGAGCCAGGAAGCCAAAAATACCCATCCCCTGATATGAGGGGTGTGTCATAGAATCACAGGACTGAGCTCCAATGAACTCTTTGCCCTTATATTCCAGTCGATAAGGAACAGCTCCCTGGAAGCCCACAGGAACATCATTCTGGTTGTACATCAGACAGCCAAAACAATCCATCTCGATATGATCGACCATGTATTTTTCCTTCAAAAAACTTATCTCGGTTTTTGTACCATAGATCTCCAGGAAAAGATGAGCAAGATCTTGCATGTTATCCTCATTGAGGTAGCAATGCTTAAAGCTCTGTCCTTTGAGTTCAATAGTGTCCATCGATCATTGCTTTAGCCTGGTGCTCTACTCCTATAAACGGGTTAATACCCAGCCGCGACCTCAGTCGATCGTCAAGCTCATCCTCCTCAAAGAGGTGCCCGGTAGAAAACTGATATTGATAGCCCAGCTCTTCGCCTAAAGCCACTACCTCCCGGGTATACGAACCGTCCGGATAGGCCAAAAAGTCTACTGAAGTTTGCATAACCTCTTCGAGATATTCTTTAGACATTCGCATGTCTTCGCGGGCCTCACTGGCTTTGACATTTGCATAGTTATTATGAAAATGACCATGGGAACCTACTTCGGCATAATCCGACTTGTTGAGTAACCTTAAATCTTCAGCTGACATGAGTTGCCAATAGTCGCGAAGTTCAGGCAAATCCTTAAAGCCAGCAGACACCGATTTCATCATTTCCTGCTTGAAAGCAAAGTCCTCTTCTTTGCATTGTTCTTTCAGGGGAGTTCCTGAATCCCTATCTATATACTGTCTGCCTGATTTCTCATAATCCCGACCATCAATTGTAATCTTTTCCGGAGAAAACCGGAAGCCCAGATCCAGATGGTCAGCCCAAAGTATATCTTGACCCGCTGAAAGGATGGAAGTAGCAAAGAAACAAGCCGGCACTTTATGCTTTTCCAATAGTGGCAAAACATGGCTCAGGTTATTCTTATAGCCATCGTCAAACGTGAGCACTAAAGTATACCTGTCCTGTGGATAATTCCTTTCCACAAAATCGGTAAGAGTGGCTATATGAAAGTTCCTTTTGAAAAAAATAAGCTGTGCTTCGAGGTCTTTGATTCGCACAAATCTTGCGTTAAAAGCTGTCGGGTTTTCAGCCACAACTCCATGATGAATCAATACCCTGCTACCCCGGAACTGACTCCAATAAGATGCTTTTCTGGCAGCGTAGTAGCGATCTCGCCATTCTCGCCTCAATCTGTAAATTACCTTTTGGAGCATGTTTTAATTTTTGCCGATCCCGCTGTCAGGTTTAAGGCTTTCCCGCTGGTGCCGCATTCTGTCCTTAGCAGGTCATAAACTATCGAAAAATTAAAGCTTATGAAACCAGCCCTGCACAATTCTTCGGGACGAATTGCTAAATTCGGGTCTTGAGAATCCAAACGCATCCTTGATAAAAAAAACATTAAAATTTCTACTATTTCCATTTCTTAAGAAGCTCTATAGCTTTCACATGAAGCGAGGTCGAATGGTAAAAATTGGAGGCCTCCGGTTTTCAGTTTCCGATGGGGTTTTCCACCCAGGCTTTTTCTTCAGTTCCAAAATACTCAAGAGTGAATTACTTCGTCACCCGATATCCGGTAAAACAGTATTAGATATTGGCTCAGGAAGCGGATTTATTTCGGTATTCGCAGCCCACCATGAAGCGCTGGTAACGGCCATAGATATCTCAAGAGCTGCTGTTGGCTGCACTCTGAAAAATGCTGAAATCAACCAGGTCCAACTGAAAGTGATTCAATCAGACCTTTGGGACCAATTACCGCCTGAGACATACGATTACATTGTAATCAATCCTCCGTATTACCCACAAAACCCGGAAAAAGAGTCACAGCATGCCTGGTACTGCGGAGAAAATTTCGAATACTTCAATACGTTGTTTAAAGACATAGGCAGTTACATACATCAGGAATCAAAAGTGATGATGGTGCTAAGCGAAGACTGCCAGATAGAACAAATAAAACAGATAGCCAACACTTTCGACCTACAGTTTGCATTGACTGCCACGGAAAAGAATTTTTGGGAGGTCAATTATATTTTTGAAATAAACCCAGAGGGTGAGAAGGGGGATTTATAAGCATCTGTCATACCAAGAATTAATCCCTGACCAGAACCTGATCCTGATTGATTTCTTTCAAAAGCCACTTGCCAATCAATCTCTGACCAAAAGTGTTTAAATGACTGTCATTGTTGAAATATACTGAACGTCCATTTTCCTCCATGGTCTTCAGGTTTAGAAGAGGATCAAGTATCCTCACTCGTTTATCCCTGGAAAAAAAGTCCTCCATTTCTGCCTGGAGGGGATAACTGGCAAGTCCTGGCTTAAAATCTTCCGAGAATTGAGCTCCTATTAATTTCATCCTCTCTAAATAGAGATCATTTACCTGTGCACAATGTGGAATGATTACAATGAATATCTCGGAGTTCTCTCCTGCAAAACCAAAGAGTTTCTCCATTCGCTTCATATAAGATTTCAGGTCTCCAGCCCTACCCTCAGTTAACATTGCGGCATTCTCAACCAACCCAGGCTCAGCCTTGAAATAGATTTTATCCCGCATAGTGTATTTCTCAGGAGCAAACGCATGGCTTACAAACTCTGCCCTTTCGCCCTGACTTGTGTCGTTGGTCTTTAAGGCAGCCAGAGAATAATTGATGAAGCTTAGCGACCAAAGGTATTCCGATAATTTCCAATAAACCTCTCTTGGCGAGGATATACCTTTCATTTCAGCGGGATGACTCCAGCTAAACAGGTCATTTCCAGTATAGAATTGAAAAACCAGGATATCAGGATCTTGCTTTTTGATATGACGTCTTCCAAACAGAAACTGCTCTCTTATAGATGTACCCGAAATGCTCGCATTTCTGACATTAAAGTCCGAAAGAGAGTCGCTGATTAACTGAACGTAACCCCTCTTATGCGCTGAAAAGGAATCTCCTATGACAAGGACATCCCTTCTCCCCTCCTGCTGCTCGAAGTTTGAATTCAGGTATTCAAAATCCCCCCCATAAAAGTCGATAATATAGAGGCGAAACGATACCTCGAACAACAAGAAGGTGGTAAGCAAGATAACCGCAGACTGACCTGTAAGGCTTAATAACTTCCTCCCAAAAGATCTGCTTTTTGCCATGGCTTCTCTCATTGTTTTCTTAACCATCAAAAACTCAGCTGCGCCAGCACTGCCGCCAGAGCCCCCAGAATAGAGACCGAAAACTTCTTCCAATCCAGTTTATGGTGTGGATCTGACTCTATAAATATCGTGGTGGAAATCTGGAGGAAGCTTCCTGTCACAATCGCAAAGAACACAATAAGGTAGCTCTCTGGCAGCGCAGCAGAATGGCTAAAGTACTCGGAGGTGAGCAAACCCAGCGGAGAGCTAAGTGCAAAAATGAGCAGTAATGTCAGTGCCTTTTTCTTGTTCTTAAGCTGAATAACCAATAGGGCCATCAGGGCAAAGGCTGCAGGGATTTTATGCATTACAATGCCTAAGAGAATCTTGGGTGAACTACCATGGCTATAAACAGAATCAGGCGCATGGTTGCTATGCAAAGAGTCGGTCATAATGGTTCCTTCCAAAAAAGAATGTACGGCCAGGGCAACCAGAATATAACCCACCGAGTAGCCATGACCATGATGGTGAATATGACCATGCTCTACGCCATTGGAAAAATTTTCCAATACCTTCTGAACAAAGAAGCCTATCAGGATGTAGAGTCCCAAGTTAAAAGGGTCAGCACCACTGAGAAAGAGGTCGGGCACCAGGTGGATGACCGTCATAGAGAATAGATAAGCACCTGCAAAGACCAGGAAAAACTTCAGGTTTTTCTCATTTACAGGAGATACCTTCAAGACTACCAAACCAGGTAGTATGACGCTCAACAATAATATGGTGACGTTTATCCACATACAGAAATCTGTTATTGCAACAGGATTGCAAATATGAGAAGATAAATGTGATTAGCCAGAATTTAGTTCCACATGATGTGGTACTATTTTTCATCAAGACTTACCACCTGATCCTTCATCCCGGGCGATATATAGGTCTGTATTTTGCCATCATCACCCGCGTAGATAAAGTATGCCTCTAACGACTCGTCACTTAATATCAACCTCCTGGCACCTTCAAGTCCCATAGCCAGACAAGCGGTAGCATAAGCATCAGCATACATGCAATTAGGAGCAAATACCGTTGCACTTAGCAGTGTTTGCATTTTGGGGTACCCCGTCTTAGGGTCAATTGTATGCGCCACCTTTCGGCCGTCTTCCAGTACCTTGAAGTTCCGGTAATTTCCCGAAGTAGCCATTCCCTGGCTTTTCAACCTCACGGCATCAAATAAGCCTCCAACCCGGTTCTCATCAGGCACTTCAATCCCTATGGTCCAGTATTCATCCTCCTTATTCTTCCCTTTGGCCCTTACCTCACCACCGATTTCCACCATATAGTCTTCTATGCCTTGGGCAGCCAGGTAATCGCCCACCACATCAATAGCCTGACCTTTTGCAACAGCCGAGAAGTTAAGCTTTAAGCCTTTAACCTTGGTGCTCACACCGGTTTCGTCAAAAGAGATTTTGTCGAAACCCACCAGATTTAACAATGAATCTACCTGAGCACTATCCGGAGCGATCAAACCACCATCCCCAAACCCCCAGGCATCAATTAACTGGCCAATTGTTGGATCAAAAGCACCATTCGACTTCTCATATACTTCTGCACTTGCCTGCAATACCTGTGCAAAATATGGAAAACCAAAATTCACCTTGCTCTCACGATTCAACAGAGAAATTTCTGAATTGGGGATATAGGTCGAAAGCGCCTGGTTAAAGTCTATCAGCAGAGAATCTATTTCCTTCTTAAAATTGCGGTCATCTCCATCCAGGTATTTGATATTATAGGCAATGGTACCCATGGTAGTACCGGTAAGGTGCATTTCCTGGCGGTTGTTGGCCTCCCGGTACTTATACACCACAATAATGCTGATGAGCAGAACAAGAGCATATAGCCTGGAGCGAATGTTCCTTTTATCCATGACAGTAATTTGGCCTCAAATTTAGTCGAATTAGCCACTGAACCGAAAGAGAATATCAATTTGATGTTTTATATCTTAGTGAAAATTTTGCTGCATGCGTGAAGACTATTTAAGTGCGGATGATGATCACCTGAGTTCCAGTGAAAGAGACATTGAAAGAGCATTACGGCCGCTCAGTTTTGATGATTTCACAGGTCAGGGCAAAATCATTGAGAATATCAAGATTTTCGTACTGGCAGCGAAGCAGCGTTCAGAACCCCTGGACCATGTCCTCCTACACGGTCCTCCTGGTTTGGGTAAAACTACTCTCTCCCATATCATAGCCAATGAGCTGGAGTCTGAAATTAAGGTAACCTCAGGCCCCGTAATGGATAAACCCAGTGATTTGGCAGGTTTGCTTACCAACCTGGATGAGGGCGATGTACTGTTTATAGATGAGATTCACAGGCTTAACCCCATCGTGGAAGAGTATCTCTACTCGGCCATGGAAGACTATAAAATCGACATCATGCTCGATTCAGGACCCAATGCGCGTACTGTGCAGATCAGTCTGAATCCATTCACCCTGATAGGTGCTACTACCCGTTCAGGATTACTTACTTCCCCGCTGCGGGCTCGTTTTGGTATCAACGCCAGGCTGGAATACTATGATTCTAAACTGCTCACCCGCATTGTTCAGCGATCATCGGCCATTCTGAGTACACCTATCAATGATAATGCTGCTTATGAAATAGCCCGTAGAAGTCGTGGAACTCCACGTATCGCCAACAACCTGCTTCGCAGAACCCGTGACTTTGCCCAGATCAAAGGCACAGGAACTATTACCAAAGAAATCAGTGAAGTAGCGCTTACCGCATTAGATGTTGATTCTCACGGTCTGGATGATATGGATAACAGGATCCTCTCTACCATCATTGAGAAGTTTAAAGGAGGCCCGGTAGGGTTGACAACCATCGCTACGGCTGTGAGCGAAGAAGCCGAAACCATAGAAGAGGTATATGAACCCTTTCTGATACAGGAAGGCTACCTCAAACGTACCTCACGAGGTCGTGAAGCCACAGAGCTTGCCTATAAACACCTGGATCTTGAAAAGCCCGGACAGACCGGTACTTTGTTTGGGTGATGCAAAAGAGACAGTCTCTGGTCTTGCAGTCTCTATAATGGGATGAACCCACAGATTCCTAACCATACCGCCCTCGTAAAAGCAACAGCCAAAGAGCTGGGCTTTGATTACTGTGGTATATCAAAGGCTGAGTTTCTGGTAGAAGAAGCACCAAGGCTGGAAAAATGGCTCAAAAATCAGCAACATGGCAAAATGGGCTACATGGAAAATCATTTTGATAAGCGCCTTGACCCAACCAAGCTGGTACCCGGAGCCAAGTCAGTGGTTTCACTGCTCTATAACTACTACCCTGAAAAGGACCTTGCCAAAGAGGACGAGTTTAAAATAGCCAAGTATGCCTATGGCCAGGATTATCACTTTGTAATCAAAGACAAGCTCAAAACCTTTATGAACCTGCTTCAGGAGCAGATTGGCGATATCGAGGGGCGGGTATTCGTAGATTCTGCTCCGGTCATGGAGCGACAATGGGCCGCCAAAAGTGGATTGGGTTGGGTAGGGAAGCACACCCTCCTTATCAATAAGGACCAGGGAAGCTATTTTTTTCTCGCTGAGCTGATCTTGGACCTCGACCTGGCACCTGACGGTCCCATCAAAGACTATTGCGGTACCTGCACTCGCTGTGTAGATGCTTGCCCTACAGATGCCATTACCCCTTACCAGCTCGATGCAAGCAAATGTATTTCTTACCTCACCATTGAGTTGAAGGATGAGATACCGAAAGAGTTTGCCGGAAAGATGGAAAACTGGATTTTCGGCTGTGATATTTGTCAGGATGTTTGCCCCTGGAACAGGTTCTCAAAACCTCATAATGAGCCGACATTTAGTCCTCATCAGCAGCTCGGAGAAATGAATCGTGAAAATTGGCAAGAACTAACCAGGGAAATTTTTCAGGAGATCTTCAGGAAATCAGCTGTAAAAAGAACGAAAATGGAGGGATTGGTAAGGAATATTAAAATGGCGGGAAAAAATTAAGCCCCTTCGCAGGGGCTGGTTTTCTTAATAGGCTAGAGCAAATTGTTGTTCGATTACGTTGCCGTATTTCTGCCCGAAGTTATCGCAGCACCAACGTTTCAATTCACTCAACTCATCCTTCAGTACAGACTTGATCGCCTTTTTCAACTCTTTTTCAAACAGCTTTCTATCAAAGCTCACCTTCGAGAGGATGGTTTTGAAATATTCCAACATGTGTAAGATCGTTAAGGGTTATGTATCTATTTGTTCAATAGCGCGTAGTTTAAATACGCATGCACCTAAAATTGGTTACTCAAGTAAAAAATCCAATTAACTTAGTGCTCGCCAAAAGCGAAGTATCTTGAATTTAGGTAAAAATTATGAGAAAATCCAGTCTTAAATTCTTAGTCATAACGTTCATTCTCAGTTTATCTTTTGCGGCAAAGGCACAAGATATTGAGATTCAGCTGGGCCCTGATCAAATTGGCCTGAATGAGGTCTTTTATATCAAGGTTACTATCAAAGAGGCCAACCTGAAAAACTACTCTGACTTTCCTCAGATAGACGGTTTTGCCAAGCGAGGCACCAATTCTTCAAGTAGCAGCAGCAACATTAATGGCCGCATGACGCGTGAGCAAAGCATCATTCAGGTATACATGCCTTTGGAAGAAGGCTCTTTTACCATTCCTGCTTTTACTATTGAGGTTAACGGAAAAACCCTGAGCTCTCCCGGCAAAACCGTAAAGGTTACCCCTCCGGTAGAAAGAAGGCAGGATACATTCGATTCTTTTTTTAACAGGCGCAGAGGAAGAAACCGACCCAGCAAACCCGCTGAATTTGTAGATGTAAAAGAAGATGCCTTTCTAGCCCTGACAACAGATAAGGATGAAGTATATGTAGGTGAAGGTTTCACCGTACTGTTTGCCTTTTATGTAGCAGATGCCAACAGGGCTCCACTCCAGTTTCATGAGCCGGGCAAGCAGCTTTCAAACATTTTGAAAGAACTGAGGCCAGAGAGTTGCTGGGAAGAAGATTTTAAAATAGAAAACATCTACGGAGAGCGCGTGAATGTGGGGGGTAAAACCTATACCCGTTACAAAATTTATCAGGCTTCTTATTACCCACTGAATCTGGAGACTGTCAATTTCCCGTCTGTACCTTTTGAAATGATCAAGTACAGAGTAGCGAAATCTCCATCATATTTTGGTCGCGATCGTCAGGAAGATTTTAAAACTTTCTATTCGCAGGAAAAAAGCGTGAAGGTAAAAGCACTGCCTCCGCACCCTTTGAAAGATGCTGTGGCCGTTGGAGTTTTCGAGCTGGATGAGAAAATTGATAAGCTAAGCCTGGAAACGGGTACCAATTTCACCTATGATTTCAATATATATGGTGAAGGTAACATAGCCGGTATCAGCAGTCCGGTCATTCCTGTCGATAAGCAGATTGATTTTTATCCGCCCAACTCCGTTCAGGATGTAAACAGGGGTAATGGACGTGTTACAGGCTCCAAGAAGTATAACTACTATGGCATCCCTAATGAGCCCGGTAAATACGATATGAAAGACTATTTCAGCTGGATCTTTTTTAATCCTGAAACAGCTACATACGATACCCTACAATCACAAATTCAGATTGAAGTAACGGGAGAGAGCAAGAAAAATGTAAACCTGTCTTCGACAGACCTTGGTTCCTTTTATGACGACCTGGATTCGGAGTCTAATAACCTGATGAATTTGAGGGAAGATAAAACCCCGATGGTGCTTGCCAATGTGCTAATAATAGCTATGTTAGCGGGCGCTGGTTTTATGTTCTTCAAAAAGTAATTCATGGGTAATACTTTCGGCAATCTTTTCAGAATTCACACCTTCGGTGAGTCTCACGGACCTGCTTTGGGCGTTATTATCGATGGCTGTCCTGCCGGCCTTAGCATTG
The DNA here is from genome assembly GCA_021404565.1 of Roseivirga sp. Lineage (GTDB taxonomy): Bacteria > Bacteroidota > Bacteroidia > Cytophagales > Cyclobacteriaceae > Roseivirga. Next base: position 255,915 of record JAAWWF010000007.1, read on the forward strand.
ATACAGATTTCATTCAGGCAGAATTGGACCGAAGAAAGCCTGGTCAGTCTAAAATCACCACGCAACGCAAAGAAGCTGATGAGTTTGAAATTCTATCGGGCGTTTTTGAAGGTATTTCTACCGGTACTCCCATCAGTATTCTGATCCGAAATCAGGATCAAAAAAGTAAAGATTACTCTCATATTGCAGATAAATTTCGTCCATCCCATGCCGACTATACTTTCCATGCCAAGTTTGGTGTGAGAGATTATAGGGGAGGTGGCCGTAGCTCGGCCCGCGAAACCGTAGCCCGGGTAGCAGCAGGCGCCATTGCCAAATTACTGCTGAAAGAATATGGCATTACAGCTAATTCATTTGTATCTCAGGTAGGTAACCTCAAGCTGGGAAAAACCTACCAGGAACTGGACCTGACCAGGACCGAGGACAATATCGTTCGTTGTCCCGATCCGGAGGCAGCAGAGCAAATGATTGAACTAATCGATCAAACCAGGAAAAATCGCGATACCATTGGTGGAATAATCACCGGGGTGATTCAGGGTGTACCTGCCGGCCTTGGCGAACCGGTATTTGACAAGCTACATGCCGAAATAGGCAAAGCCATGCTGAGCATTAATGCCGTAAAGGGCTTTGAATTTGGCAGCGGCTTTGAGGGAGTTACGCTCAATGGGTCTGAGCACAATGATGCCTTTTATGAAGAAGATGGGGTGGTAAAAACCCGCACCAATCATTCAGGAGGGGTGCAGGGAGGTATCTCCAACGGACAGGATATTTACTTTAATGTCGCCTTCAAGCCAGTTGCCACCATTATGAAGGATCAGGAAAGCATCAATACTGAAGGGGAAAGCGTTACTGTATCAGGAAAAGGCCGCCATGACCCATGCGTAGTACCCCGTGCGGTACCTATCGTTGACGCTATGGCAGCTTTGGTTATTGCCGATTATTTGCTAATTAGCAAGACTAATCGACTATAGTTTTCAGCGCAAAACCACTTGTTGGACAAGCATTAGAAGGTCGGTAGCTACATAAAATGAAGCATATTACTTTTTTGATGCAGGACTCCTGCCAGCTGATTAACACAAACAGAAACACATGAAAAAACTTCCGTTACACGTCAAGATTATGCTTGGGCTCGTGGCCGGTGTCATCTGGGCTTTTGCCTCGAGCGCTATGGGCTGGAATCAGTTTACCATTGATTGGATTGATCCTTTTGGAAAGATTTTCATCCGCATGCTGAAATACATAGCGGTACCTCTGGTGCTCTTTTCTATTATCAGCGGAATTTCCAGTCTCAAGGACATGTCGAAGCTTGGCCGAATGGGGGGTAAAACACTCAGTTTTTACTTACTCACTACCGTGACAGCGGTGGGTGTTGGGCTTTTGGTCGTAAACGTGTTTAAGCCAGGCAACCTGATAGACGAGGAGTCCAGAATTAAAAACAGACTACAATACGAAACCTGGGTGTCAGAAACTGAAGGTGTGGAAATACTGGATGGTAAAAACTACCTCAACGATCCTAAATACAGTAACATAGATGCAGGTCAGCTTGAGCTCGATGCAGAAACTCAGGCCGAACTAGACGCTAAAATGGCCGCTGCCTCAGAAAATAAGGATGCCGGACCGTTGGAGTTCATTGTAAATATGGTTCCTGAAAACATTGTGCTTTCCTTGTCGAATCAGCAACTAATGTTACAGGTTATATTCTTTGCCATATTCTTTGGCATCACCATGGCGCTGATACCTGATGAAAAAGTAAAAGGCCTTGCTGCCTTTATCAATGGTACCAATGAAGTGTTCCTGAAGATGGTAGACCTTGTGATGAAAGCGGCTCCATTCTTTGTATTTGCCTTGCTGGCGGGAATCATTGCCAAGATGGCTGACACTCCAGCCGAAGTAATTGAGATTTTCAAAGGACTTGCATCCTATTCCGTAGTGCTGGTGGCAGGGCTATTGTTCCTGATCTTTGCCTTTTATCCCATGATTCTCAAAATATTCGTGAGAACCATTGGCTATAGAAAATTCTTCAAAAATATGGGCCCTGCCCAGCTAATGGCTTTCTCTACCAGCTCCAGTGCTGCTACCCTTCCTGTAACCATGGAATGTGTGGAAGACAATATGGGTGTATCTAAAAATGTTTCCAGTTTTGTGCTTCCTGTTGGTGCAACGGTAAACATGGATGGTACCAGTTTGTACCAGGCAGTAGCTGTAGTGTTCCTGGCACAGATGCATATGGTAGATTTATCTGTCACACAGCAGCTCACTATTGTACTCACAGCAACTTTAGCATCTATTGGTTCGGCTGCTGTACCGAGTGCCGGCCTCATTATGATGATCCTGGTACTACAAAGTGTAGGACTTAATCCAGCCTGGGTAGCTATCCTCTTTCCGGTAGACAGACCCTTGGATATGCTTCGTACTGTGGTGAATGTAACAGGTGATGCTACAGTATCAACCATTGTTGCTAAATCTGAAGGAGAATTGAGGGAAGCCTGAGAAACTTTTCCCTTACCTTTGCAGTTACTCAAATCTACATAAACAGAACCTTATGAGAGCTGTAAATATATACATGGAGGCTAATCCTAATCCGAACTCCATGAAATTCGTGGTCAACTTTATGCTGCTTCAGGATGGAGTGAGCTTTGACTATCCCAATGTTGAGGCTGCTGCAGATTCTCCCCTGGCACAAGAGCTCTTCAAAATCGAAGGCGTTGAGCGTGTTTTTTACATGAGCAACTTCATTACTGTGACCAAGCAGGCTGATCTGGAATGGATCGAATTGCAGGAAGCTGTCAAGGCGGTAATCAAACCCTACCTCGAGAATGACAAGCCGCTGATTCTTCAGGAATTGGACAAAGACCCTCTCTTTGACGAAAACGACACTGAGGTTGTAAAACAGATCAAGGGTATTCTTGACGAGTACATCCGACCGGCTGTGGAGCAGGATGGTGGTGCCATCGGCTTCGCTTCTTTCCAGGATGGTGTGGTAAAGGTAAGCCTGCAAGGGTCTTGCAGCGGTTGCCCTTCTTCTACCGTAACCCTGAAAGCTGGTATCGAGAACCTCCTGAAAAGGATGCTGCCAAATGATGTGACTGAGGTGGTTGCTGAGGGAGTTTGAAGCTATAGCAAACAGAAAATACTGAACCATTCCCAACCGGAATGGTTTTTTAGTATCTGCTTATATGGCCTGTTGCACTCCATTAATGACCATGCCATCTTCCAGTGCCTTTTTGTCTTTGGCTATACCAATGGCCATGCCTATAGGCATTCCAAAACCGAAACCCAGTCCCAGAAAGGCCATGTTGTCTATGGCCAGAGAAAAGATCATACCAAAGGGTACCCCAAAAATCGTCATGCCCAGGATCATCCATAGCGTTTGATAGTACTTAGGTGTTACCAGACCATACTGTTTTCTTAAAGCGCTCAATAAATCTGTTTTCAGCCTGTTAATCTGCTTTAGCTGCAACTCTGCCACCAAAATGTTTTTTAATCTTTTCAGCAAATCGGCAACACTCTCTGTTGGGATTTCCCTCCTGTCAAGATCTTCAAATACGAGAATCAGTTCATTCAGTGATTTTTCGATTTTTTCATCCGAAACGGATTTCAATCGCTTTTCTATCTCTTCTATTACAGGCTTAAATGAGTCCATAAACAATGATACAGCTTATCTGTGAACAGAGGATAGATTTCCTTCTGAATGGGCATTATGAAGAGTGATTGGGTTTTAAAGCTGTTTAAATTGCGGTCCTCCAGGAGTAATCTATTCTAAAGCCTGAGTAAAATGAAGAGTTTGGCTATCTTTCGCCTTTTTAAAATCGATCTCTGTGATTCTTGACATACTGCTACTCTTTGTAGTCGGACTGCTGGCTGGTATCATCAATACCCTGGCTGGTGGAGGTTCTCTTCTCACTTTACCCGTACTGATCTTTCTGGGTCTGCCTTCAAATGTGGCCAATGCCACCAATCGTATTGGCATTTTATTCAACAGTGTCTTTGCCATACGGGGCTTTAAAAGCAAAGGTGTAAAAATTGATAAATATAGCGTTTGGCTGGGCCTGGCTGCTTTTCCCGGAGCACTATGGGGCTCTATAGCAGCTGCGAGAATTGAAGGAGAGCTTTTTAATAAGATACTGGCTGGGGTTATTATCATGGTGGTAGCCTATATGCTCTTTGGCCCGAAAGGAAAGGACATGGGAGCTGAACGAAACGACAGAAAGACCCAAATCAAGGGCCTGGTGGTCTTCTTTCTGATCGGCTTCTACGGAGGTTTTATTCAGGCAGGCATCGGTTATCTCATCATGGCCTCGCTCACCTTTATCAATCGTTTCAGCCTGCTCAAAACGAATATTGCCAAGGTGGTCATTGTATTAATCTACACCCTGGCTTCTATTGGCGTTTTCATTTTCGAAGACCTCATCAATTGGGAACTGGGGCTGGCCCTGGCAGTGGGTAGTGCAGTTGGTGGTTATCTCACCAGTCGCTGGAGTGTGAATAAAGGGGATAAGTGGGTAAGGTATTTTGTGATGCTCACTGCCATCGCCTTTGCGATTAAGTTATTCTTCTTTTGATTTTCGGCCATCCCAGGCCCTTGCTTCCATAAGCTTCGAGTAATCATCCAGGTCCTTATAGCGCTTCGATTTAGCTTTTTCTCTCAACAGATCATCTAAAGAGATGATATGGTAATCCAGTCCATCGATTCTTCTCGTTTCACTTCTATTAAAGGCCTCATTAAAGCTTACCTCTTCACTAATATTGAGTCGTGGCATCAACTCTACTACATACTCGTCCTCTGACAGCACTACCATTCGTCCATCTGAAAGCTCATAAGAGGCAAATTCATCAAATTCATAACCCAATTCCTCCATCGCTCTTTCGATTGAATTAAGGTTGGATTCGGAGATATCTACCCATAAATCCAGATCGCTCGTAGTGCGGTTATATCCATGAAAATTGACGGCAAAACCACCTACTACCAAATACCTTACACCAGAATTATTGAGGGATTCAATTACCTTGTGATAAAAACTAAGCACGCTTTCTACTAAGCTGATGGCCGTTTATTTTCGGAGTGGAGGGATTCATTCGGTTGGTAATTTCAAGTTGCCTGTAAAGCCAGCGAATCCTGTCCTCCGGGCTACGTAAAAAGCCCTTTTCAAGAACGAATCGTTCAGCTTCGCCATGATTTTTAAGTATAAGAACCTGTTTGCCCACTAACAAATCTATCAAAAATGATTCCTTTTTGAAAAGATGTTTATTTTTAAAAAAACAGACCTTAATCAGAAATGGAATCAGCCCGGGCTCATCTCAAAGAGATTATCTATAAGAAGGTAAATCCTACGGATGAAGAATGGCTGGCTTTTATCGAAAGCTGGGAATTCTATGAGTTTCCTAAAAACCAAATCCTCACTGATTTCGAAGAACAGGAGGAGTACTTTTACTTTGTGCATGAAGGTGTGATCAGGGCCTACTTTGAAAAAGGGGCTGAAGAATACAACATTGGTTTTTCTTACCAGGGCGAATTCAGTGGTGTATATGACTCATTCGTTCACCGAAAACCTGCCAGCTATTGTTTAGAAACACTGGCCCCCATCTGCGGTCTTAGGATTAATTATGAAAACCTTACGGCACTTTACGATGAATACAAGGTGTTTGAGCGTTGGGGCAGGCTGTTTAATGAAATGATCTTGACAGGTTTTGACAGGTTTATGAAATCACTGCTGGCAGATTCTGCAGAGGAGCGATTTAACAGGCTGATGAGCCAAAGCCCACATGTGTTTCAGCTGATTCCCCAAAAACACCTGGCTTCTTACCTGGGCATGACACCGGAGACTTTTAGCAGAATGAGAAAAAAAAGCATGTGCTGATTTCTTGATCTGTGTCAAGTCTGGTTTTAAAAGACTGACTTAAGTTTACTTTCAAAACAACAAAGGTCATGTCAACAAGTACAACAACATATCTGAATGAGATCGAATTGGGCTTTCGTCAGGCCATCGATCAGGTCGAAAAACTGGTAGAAAATACAGAGGGTAAACAGCTAAATATCCCAGAAGCTCCTGGAAAATGGCACATGCTACAATGCATTGAACATATGAGCAGAGCCACTGAACTCTATGTAAATAATGTAAATGCAAAACTTCGGAATGGCAGCCTCCCCAGCGCTGAGCAGCAATACAAAGGCCACTGGAAAGGACGCATGTTTGCAAAAATGAATGCGCCCAAGCCTGGTGACGAGATACCCATGAAGCTGAAAACCTTCAAAACAATGGAACCACCGCATGAGTTAGATGCTCAAACAGTGCTCGACCGGTTTTATACTGTACATGAAGAAATGATTTCGGCAGTGAACAAAACCAGAGACATCAACATTGATAAGGTAAAGGTAGCCACAGCCCTGGGGCCCATGGTAAAATTGAGAATTGGCGAAGCCTATCGTTTTGTTTTGGCACATACACAAAGGCATGTCGTGCAGCTCAAACGAATAAAAAACACCGTGGTCGGCTGACTGTTAATCAATCTTCTTAAATTGTCTCAAACGTTTTCGAATGAGACATTTTTTTGTTCTGGCCAGTCTCTTCCTTCTGTTCTCATGTGAGAACGATGTGAATATTGAGTCGGAAAAGGAGCAAATCATTCAGGCGGCCAAGGCCTTCTCCCAGGCCTACATTGATGGGGATTTGGCAAAGCAAATGAGCTACTATACTGACGATGCTGTGATCATTCCCGGTAACAGGCCAATGATTCAGGGAATTGACGAGGTGACGAGGTATTGGGATATTCCGGCCAGTATTAAGGTACTGGAGCACCGAATCAACTCAACCCAATTAGAAGTTGATGGGAATCTTGCTTCAGATTTCGGCATTTACGAAGGCGTTTCCGTAAATAATAATGACACCACTGCTTTTCGTGGCCAATATGTGATTACCTGGAGAAAAGGTAAAGATGGCCAATGGCGAATGGCAGTGGATATGTGGAGCGCTTTGAGAAATTAGCATGGAAGAAGACCCAAAAGAAGATCAGGAAGAACAAGAAGAAAGACCCAGGGGCCTGGGCATAGGCGCAGGCATTGCCATTGGTGCCGGTATTGGCGTGGCCTTTGGCGATATAGGTATTGGTATAGGCGTAGGTATAGCCATGGGCTTCGGTTTTGAGCTTATCAATCGCCAGCGCAGAAAATAATTTACTCCTCCACTAACTCCATTTTAAATACCCGGATCAGTTCGTAGTCTCGCTCTTCCTCACCGTTATTCGGGATAAACACAAAAATCTCGGCCAGCCCGTTACCTCCAATGATTTTGCCCCGGATAGACGCATTGCTATGAAATTCCAGGTGCTCTTTTCGAGGAGCCAAGGCAGATAGCTCAAAATCAGGGAGCACTCTTTCGGTGCCCTTAAATAATTGATATACTGACCTATAGTGCTTTTTTCGTATAACAGGCCATCGCTCGGTTTTTTTAGGCCCTCCAGATACAATAATCTCCTCAACAATGCTTTTAGGTATAGCTGTATTGTATCGCAGCAAAGTATACTCACCCAATTGTATAAGGTCCTGATAGTTTGAGTTGGCCATCGACCCTCCCCGGTTGATCCATGCTAAGCTCTCAAAACCTTTAAGTGCTCCGGAGGCCATCCCTTTTTCCGTTTTAAACTCAAAGTGTTTCGGATTTAGTGGATAAGACTCCTTTAACCTACCCGATTTCATATCATAAACAGATATTTCAGGAATTTCGGGATAAAGGCTTAGTAACTCATGAGTACCTCGGTTAAGGGCCATCCGAGGGGGTAAAGGAGAATGGTGCATCTTACTTTCCTGTGAATATATGGGGTTGTCGGGAAAGCCATAAGAGGCCAGCAATGGGTTTGCGGGGGCCTCGGTCGTCAGGTCGTTTTCAGCCTTGCCAAAATCATAAAACCAGAGCGCTCTTCCTTTATGATAAACACTGTCTTCAGAAGAGCCCATGCGCTTGGACATACCCATGGCAATATGTTTGCCATCCACTGAAAAACCTACCCTGTGAAATGATATACCCAAAGGGTCCAATGTATTTATCTCCTTGTGTTTACCAATGAAGGTGCCGTCAATATTATATCTAAAAAGCGATTTAGGGCTGTAAACCCCTATCGTAGATGGACTTAGAAAGAAGTGATCAATACCACGTCCGCCATGACCCTCAGGACCATTATCGGTATGATTGAATTGGTGAAGAATTTCTCCATTTCGGTTTATTACCAAATGCCCCAACTCATTCCGTTTGGTACTTTGGTTTGGGCCTCTGAGATATCCTCCAATATCACCTCCCAGAAAAAGGCCCGATTGAGGGTGATAGTCGTAGACATTGAAATTGCCAATGACATCAATCATGATGGAATCTATCTGAACAAACCTCACACCTGTATAGGTTTGAACTCCTAATTCCGAATCAGCCGTCCGGGATTCACTGGCACCCGATTGACAGGAGACAGTACAGGTATTGATGAGTACGAACATCAGGAAGCCGTAAAGTCCAGAGATATTCATTGTAGAACGAGATTTGAAGTTTTGATATTAAATGCCCGGAAGGAGCAGTAAGAAGAGGAATGAATTATTCTTCAAGAAGATCAAGTTTGAACACTCTGATCAGCTCATAATCCCGCTCTTCTTCCCCGTCATTAGGTATAAACACAAATATTTCGTCCAGACCATTGCCTCCTATGATTTTACCTTTGGTCATTGAATTGTTCTTAAACCCAGTATCTCCCATTTTTGGCTCGAACAGAGGCAATTCAAAATCTGGCAGCATTTTTTCTGAGCCTTTAAAGAGTTGGTAGTAAAAGCGGTAGTGTTTTCTTCGAAAACTGGGCCATAAATCGCTTTTTCCAGGTCCACCAGTTGTAATCAGTTGATTTACAGCATCCGAAGGCAAGGCAGTACTGTACCTTAACAAAGTATAGTCGCCAAGTTGAATGATATCGTGATATTTTGAGTTAGCCATTCTCCCGCCACGGTTAAGCCATAGCAGGCCTTCATAACCTTTGATACCGCCAGTCGCCTTGCCTTCTTCTGTTTCGAATTCAAAGTAGTCGGGGTCCAGCGGGTAAGATTCCGTCATAGCTCCCGTCAGCATATCATATACGGTTATTTCGGGAATTTCCGGATACACCGACAATAACTCCTGTCTATTATGGTTTAATGCCATTCTGGGAGGAAAAGGAGAGTGAGGAAACTTGCTGGTTGGTGCGTATATAGGATGATCAGGAAAACCATCAGAGCCAAGAAGAGCTTTCTGAAAATTCTCTGTACTCAAACTATTCTCAGGCTTGTCAAAGTTATAAAACCATAGTGCTGTGCCTTTTTGGTAAAGACTGTCCCATGCCTTTTTTGACTCCTCCATTCCTTTGGCCATTCCCATGGCAATGTGTTTTCCGTCTGATGAAAATCCAACCCTGTGATTTGACATACTCAACTGATCCTGCGTATTGATTTCCGGATGTTTGCCCAGAAAAGAACCGTCAATATGGTACTGAAACAGAGCTTTTGAACTAAAAACACCTATAGAGTTCGGACTGGTAAAAAAGTTATCTATGGCTCCACTGCCATGTCCTTCGGGGCCTTTATCTGTATGATTAAACTGATGAATGACCTCACCCTTTCGATTGATTACCATATGGCCCAGTTCATTTGACTTTGGGGCGGCTCCCATGACAATGATCCCCCCCACTTTTATATCTCCACCCAGAAAGAGCTCTGATTCGGGTTGATAATCGTAAACTTTAAAATTGCCGATGACATCTATCATGATAGAGTCTACCTGAACCAGACGGGCGTTTTTAAAGCTTTTCACCTCAGGGGCTGGTTGTATGACTGTGGATTCTCCGGTGTTACCTGATTGACAAGAAAACAGGCTAAACAGGCCCATAGCTGATAAAAAAAGCGAAGATAGTTTCATTGCTGAATGTATTGAATGAGTGTTCTTATGACGAAGAAAGTCGTACTTTAACTAAAAATCAAGTTTATCTACGATTTTTATCGTAAATATCGATTCCTACTCGTCTGCTACTCCTCCAGCAGTTCCAGTTTAAACACCCGAATCAACTCGTAGTCGCGTTCCTCTTCTCCATCATTGGGAATGAACACAAAAATTTCGTCCAGTCCGTTTCCTCCGATAATTTTACCCCTGGTTTTCCTGTGATTATTGAACTCCAATTGACCCTCTTTTGGCTCAAGCAAGGGAATCTCAAAATCGGGAAGTACTTTTTCAGATCCCTTAAAGAGCTGATAATAGTGTCGGTAGTACTTTCTTCTGAATCGTGGCCATTCTTCGCTTTTCCCCGTACCTCCTGTGGCAATCAACTTATTGACGGCCGCCATTGGCAAAGCAGCATTGTAACGTAGCAGCGTATACTCCCCGATCTGTATAATATCTTGATAATTTGAGTTGGCCATACGACCACCGAAATTACTCCATCGCAAGCCTCCATTATCACTGTCACCCGGGGCCCTGCCTGTTTCGGTTTCAAACTCAAAATAGTCAGGTTCCAGGGAATAAGTCTCCAATACATCCCCCGTCTTCATATCATAAACCGTTATCTCGGGAATCTCAGGATAGATAGACAAAAGCTTATTCTCGCGATGATTCAAGGCCAACCTGGGAGGAAATGCAGAATGTGGGAAATTACTGCCGGCTGCATAGATAGGATGGTCCGGGTAACCGTGAGATGCAATCAAGGAATTTGATTTTGATTCGGTACCAAGATTACTTTCTTGTTTTTCAAAGTCATAAAACCATAATGGTGTACTAATCTGAAAAAGACTGTCCCAGGCCCTTCTGGACTCCTCCATTCCCTTAGGAAAACCTATTGATACATGCTTACCATCTGCCGAAAAGCCTGCGCGCTGGTCTGAAATGCCAATGCGGTCCAGGGTGTTTATCTCTTTATACTGATTCATAAAGGAGCCGTCATACTGATATTGATACAAGCCCTTGGAGGCAAATACTCCTACTGAGTTTGGGCCCATAAAGAAATTATCCATAGCACCCGGACCATGACCTTCAGGCCCTCTGTCGGTATGGTTGAACTGGTGAATGATCTTACCCTGCCTGTTGATGACCAAATGCCCCAATTCATTTTTCTTAGGGCTGGAGCCTATGACTATTCTGTAAGCACCAATATCTCCTCCCAAAAAAAGCTGAGATTCAGGCTGATAGTCATAGACTTTGAAGTTGCCCATGACATCTATCATAATAGAATCTACCTGAACCAGACTCGCGTCTTTATAGGTGACAGCTTCAGACAGTAAGTCTGTTGAAACAGCTTCTTGCGGACTATCCGACTGGCAGGAAAACAGGCCTGCCAGGCAAAAGGTGATTAAAACAGTAAACAATTTCCTGATCTGATTCATAGATAATGTGTTAAAGAAACGAATAAAGTCGTACTTTAACTATGAATCAAGTTTTTCTACGATTTGAATCGTAAATAGCAAAAACAGACTACCTTACACAAGTCGTGTAGTCACCTAATGTTAAGAAGGGGGGACAATCATTCGTCCCGTAGCCTCTCAGATGGATTAGAAACAGCAGCCTTGAAAGTCTGCATGCTGATAGTGAGAAAGGCAATGGCCCCCGATATGATTGCTGCCAGGATAAATGGTAACGCATTCAGATCAATACTATAAGCATAACCATTCAACCAATCGGACATGAAATACCATGCTACCGGAAATGCCAGCACCACTGCTACGCCCACCAGGATCACAAACTCTTTGGAAAGAATACCAATTATTTGCTTCACTGAAGCTCCCAGCACTTTGCGGATACTGATCTCCTTGCTTCTTTGTGATACGGTGAACGATGCCAGACCAAAGAGTCCGAGACAGGCCAGGAAAATGGCCAGGCCACTAAAAATGGTAAAGAGTTGGCTTCTTTGAGTTTCTGAAGTATAGAGCACCTGAAATCTCTCATCAAGGAAATTGTATCTGATGGGCGAATCAGGCGAGAATTTCGCATAAAGGTCTTCTACACTTCTCACGGTTTCGCGCATGGTATTGCCCTCAATCTTGACTGAAAGGCTCCGCATGCTATTGGGTCGGTTGACCAAAATCATAGGTACAATCTCGCTTTGCAGCGACTCAAAATGAAAATCACTGACTACCCCGATAACCTTACCGCGCACTCCATTATAGACAAAGTTTTGACCAACTGCCTCCTCTGCCGTTTCCCAGCCGATGGTTTTGACAGACCGCTCATTGAGAATAAAAGAGGCAGAATCTCTGGTAAAGTCTTTCGTAAAATTGCGGCCACTGGCCATCTCCATGCTATAGGTAGGAATGAAATCAGGGTCTATGCTCAGTACCTTGATTACCAATGGTGTCTGCTGCATTTCTCCGTCTATTTCTACCATGGCCCCCTGCGAATCGAGTAGTTGGCTGGATGGAACACGGCTGGAGCCTCCTACTGACTTGACACCGCTTAAGTTTAACAGCTCATTCTTGAAAGTTTCGTACTGGGCCCCTACCTGCTGGCTCACTCCCAGCACCATCATTTGGTCACGGTCATAGCCCAGGTTTTTGTTCTGGATAAAGTTCAGCTGCTGGTACACTACTACAGTACATACAATGAGAATCACAGAAATAGTGAATTGTACTACCACCAGAAGCCTTCTCAATGCACCACTTTTAGCCCCCCCGGTAAGTTTACCTTTTAGTACCCTGAGCGGTTGAAAAGAAGAAAGGTAAAATGCAGGATAGCTACCCGACAGGATTCCTACTAACAAGGCTCCTCCCAGAATGGCCCCGATGAGCCCGAGGTTCTCAACCACATTAAACTCCAGTTGAAGCTCCGTAAACTCTCTGAAAAAAGGAAGGATCAGCGAGGTGGCCACGGTAGCCAGTAATACCGCGAAAAGCACCAGCAATATAGATTCGACCAGAAACTGGTTGATCAGGCTGCTTTTGCCCGCTCCGAATACCTTTCTCATGCCTACTTCCTTGGCCCTGTTGGCAGAACGAGCTGTGGCCAGGTTCATATAATTGATACAGGCTATGGCCAGGATAAGAATGGCAATGGATGAAAAGATATAGACATAAGTAATGTCACTGTTCTGGCCCTGCTCATCAGAGAGGTTTGAATGCAAATGAACATCCAGTAGGCGCTGTATATGCAGCTCATTGAAGCTCAAGGCATTTTCACCTACTACTCTTACCAGAAAATCATCCAGCCTGCGCTGAACCTCTTCTATACGGCCGTCTTCTTTAAGCGTAAAAAGGGTGCTAAAGCTATTACTGCCAAAGGCACGCATCATGCTTTCTCTACCACCCCAAAAGGCCTCTGCTGGGGTAAAATCTGCCATAAGGTCTATTTGATAAGACGAGTTCTCAGGCATTCTTTTGTAAATACCTCTGACCAGAAGATCCACCGAAGATCCGTAAGTAATGGTCTTACCGATCGGATCTTCATCGCCAAAATACCGACTGGCCATTTCATCAGAGATTACGACTGAGCCCGGCTGGCGCAGTGCTTCTGTCAAATCTCCCTCTATGGTTTCAAAAGTGAGTATCTCTGTAATTTCAGGATCAGCAAAGCCAAAGTTAGGCTCATTGAATACCTTATCTTCATAAGTTACCGTACCACCAAAAACTGCAAAACGACCAATTTTGTCAATCTCATTGATGTACTCTTCTCTTAACAGGGGAGCGAAAGGTGGTGCAACTCGTGAAAGGTGCAGAGAGGTAGAACCATCCTGACTCTTGAATTCACGGGTAAACCGATAAATGTTGTCGGCATTCTCATGGAAGGTATCATAGCTACGCTCTTCCTGAATAAAGAGACCGATGAGCATACAGCAGGAAAGGCCTACGGCCAGTCCGAGAATGTTGATAAAGGAAAATGCTTTGTGTTTACGCAGGTTACGCAAACCAATCTTCATGTAGTTCCTGAACATAGTGGTGTTGTTAAGTCTTTGAGTTTGGGCACTGGTAATACTCTCAAAATTAAAAAACGTTACAGCACCGATGTAACAGACATCACTTTTCCCCAATAGTTGCAGGAGGGTGTTCAACTAAAAAGAGACACCTAATAGAATAAGTACCTCTTAAAACCTCAGTATATCTTAAAGCCATGTTTAGTTGGCCATTGGCTCCACGGTATAGCCTGCCTGTTTCAGTAGTTCGATCACCCCGTTACCTCCTGCCAGGTGCATCGCTCCTACAGCGATAAAAGTAGACTTATCTTTGGCCAGTTTGGCAATTTTCGGAATCCAGGCTTCATTTCTATTATCCAGTAGCTCTGCCTCATATTTGGCATATTCGGGCGACTCCGTCATTGAAGCATAGAGGGCATTCAGATCCTGGGCCTTGTAGTCTGCAACCATTTTGGCAAACTCTCCCTTGCTATCTTCTTTTTCATCCATCATGTCAACAATCCACTGAATCTGTTCCTTTTCCGGAATACCATCGAAGATCGCCATCTGGCTGGCACCTGTTTCCAGGCCTACGAGCTCTTTGCTTTGTGCAGCAGCCATTTGCACAAAACTTCCCTCGTAAGATGCGGGTTGTGTACAATCCAGGATGGTGAGATACATCACCGACAGAAGACCAAAGGGTTTCATTCCTTTCATCATGCCCATACCCATTCCTGTTTTACTCTTCATTAAGGTATCGAGCTTATTGTAGTCTTCCTCTGACATCTGGCCTTTATAGTCTATCCCACCAGGTGCCATCATTGCCATTTGTATACCTTGCATCTCCTGTGGATTGTCCATATCCAGCTCAAGAGCCACCTGTTCAGCAGCTTTGAAAGCAGCCTTGAGTTCATCGCTAATCACAAAATCATCGGGGCAGATGAGGTGAATTGTGCCATAGAGATAGGAAGGTTTCTCCAATCCGTTACCGGAGATTTTCCAAAGCAACGAATTAGCATCCTGGGCGGATATGTTTAGGGTAAGCGTAAGGAGCAGGCCCACAATCCATGATCCTCTTATCATCGTTAATAATCTTGTTTTCATAATCGAAAGTATTCTCAAATAGTAAACACATAACCTATCAATACACGAATGGTTTGTTGTCTGCCTGGAAGTAAAATACACAAGATGGCTTTTTACTTCTTTCTATTGGTGATGAACACACCTGCGAAGATGGCGGCTATGCCCAAAATCTGACCCGTGATGAGTACTTCACCATCAATAAGCCCCCAGACAATAGCCACAATGGGTATGAAATAGGTAACCGTACTGGTGAAAATAGGTGTGGTTAGCTGTACCAGTTTATTAAACAGAATCAGCGCAATGGCGGTACCCATGACACCAAGCAGAGAAATAAAACCAAGGGCCCTCCAGGCACCATCTACTGAAGTAAGCGTTACCGAAAAATCAGTCGAAGTAAACAAGTATATAGCCGCCAGGGGCCCCACGAAAAGTATGCTTACACTGGTAATGACTACCGGGTTGAGGTCGGCCAGGTGGAACTTAATGATATTCAGGTTGGCCCCATAACAAATGGTAGCAAGCACTATAAATAATGCGTAATAATTGAGTTGAGACAGATCACCTCCGCTGCCAGCCAACAGTAGTACAGCCGTGCCTACAAAGGCCATGATCAGACCCAGAATTTTATCTCTTGTTGCTTTCTGCTTATAGAATATCACTCCCATGATCAATACAAAGATGGGTGTCAGTCCGTTGAGCACTCCTGTAATACCACTATCCAGCCTTGTCTGCCCTATGGCAAAAAGGAAAGCCGGTATGAAGCTTCCCAGCAGCCCGATAAAGAACAAAAGCTTCATATGGGGCACCGACAGCTTTGAGAGTTTCGGTAGGGAAACAGGCAACAGAAAGATACAAGCCGCCAGAATTCTGAGTGCTCCCACCTCACCAGCAGTAAACACCTCAAGGCCCCTTTTAATCAGGATAAAGGAGCTACCCCAAATCAATGAAAGAATGACTAAAAGGCCCCAGGCCAGCACTTTTTGGTTTTTCATCAAGCCATCGCGTAAGCATCCGCAAACTCAACTGAAATCTGGTCCAACAGGTCAAAAAGCTCTGCAGGATTTTCAGATTCTACCAGTCGCTGGCGGAAGGGCTTGAAGTTAGGTATTCCCCTGAAATAATTGGTGTAATGCCTTCGCATTTCATAGATGCCCTGACGCTCGTTTTTCCATTCCAATGAAAACTCCAGATGCTTCTTGGCTGTCGCTACGCGCTCATCCATATCAGGAGCTGGCAAATGCTCTCCGGTTTTCATAAAATGTTTTATCTCGTTGAAGATCCAGGGGTAGCCTATGGAAGCTCTGCCAATCATGATACCATCGACACCATAACGGTTTTTGTAGTCCAGAGCTTTTTCAGGAGAATCGATATCTCCGTTTCCAAAGATGGGGATATGAATATCAGGATGATGCTTTACTTCAGAGATAAACTCCCAGTTGGCTTCACCTTTATACATTTGCTTACGGGTACGGCCATGAATGGTGAGGGCTTTGATACCTACGTCCTGCAGTCTTTTGGCTACTTCAATGATTTTGATGGTACTGTCATCCCAGCCCAGACGGGTCTTCACCGTCACCGGCAAGCTCACCTGCTTTACAATCTCGTCAGTCATCTGCTGCATCTTTGGCAAGTCGAGCAGAATACCCGCACCGGCTCCTTTGCAAGCCACTTTTTTCACAGGGCAGCCATAGTTAATATCTACAATCTCCGGCTCGGCAGATTCTGCAATGGCAGCAGCCTGTCGCATTGACTCTATCTTATCGCCAAAAATCTGAATGCCAATAGGCCTTTCGTAATCGTAAATATCCAGTTTCTGCACACTCTTCTCTGCATGGCGAATTAATCCCTCTGAAGAGATAAATTCTGTATACATGAGATCGGCTCCGTTTTCCTTACAAACAGCCCTGAAGGGTGGATCGCTCACATCCTCCATGGGAGCAAGCAATAGTGGAAAGTCTCCTAATTCTATGTCCGCAATTTTGACCACGTGTGTTCGAAATTTTGGCGTAAATTTACGCCATTATGACGAGAATTGATAAGGCAATAGATTTATCAGGCGGCCGGCCGAGTTCAAGCAGCTTCTGGACTGCTTTCGGTTTGTTAATTGCTGGGTTTTTCATAGGGCAGTTTGTATCAGCCATGTTCGTATACGGGTTCATGTTTGCCAATGGTGCTACGATGGAAGATATCGCAGACCCTTCAGCGATGTTTGACTATGTTTCACTGAGCCAATTACTACTGTCTCAGGCATTTTATACACTGGTATTTACATTTCTTACCCCCTGGTTCTACCTGAAGTATATTGCAAAAAAAGGTGTCAAAGACCTCTACCAACAGTACAAAACCCCATTGCTACCGGCCATTCTTACCGTTTTGGCTACGGTTGCTTTCATGTTTGTGAACGTGTACCTAGTAGAATGGAATGCCGGTATTGATCTGCCAGAATCAATGGACGCTTTTGAAAGACTCGTAAAGTCAATTGAAGAGAGTCTTGCTGAAACAACAGAGAAGTTCACCACATTCAATTCTTTCGGGAGTTTTCTGATGGGTTTCATTGTAATAGCCGTACTACCAGGGATCGGAGAAGAAATCATGTTTCGTGGAGTATTACAGAATACACTCCACAAGTATTCTGGTAACAAACATATCGCCATTTGGGTAACGGGCTTCATCTTTGCTGCCATCCACTTACAATTCTATGGAGTAGTACCCCGCATGATGCTTGGCGTTCTTTTCGGATACCTCTACGTATGGTCTGGTAACCTGTGGCTGCCCATCATCTCTCATATCACCAACAATGGCCTTGCGGTAATACTTACCTATGCCTCTCAACTGGAGGCCACCGATCTAGATATTGACGATACCGAAAGCATGCCCGACTGGGTCAGCGCGATTGGTTTGGTCATATGTCTTGGCTTACTGTTCCTGTTGAGAAATTACTATCTTCGGTCAAAATCGAAAAATGAGGTTTAGGCAGGCGATTTATCCTGGTACGGTACAGCATCGAAGTAATATCGACCTTGCCTGATATGAGCAATCTCGTACAGCGCATTATAACTGCACTACTGGGTGTCGGCATTATTATTACTGCCATTGTCTTCAGCGATTTGACCTTCGCCCTGCTCTTCATGGTCATCATGGTGCTCACCCTCCGCGAGTTCTATGGCCTGGCAAAGGACTCGGGCAGTCAACCTTTTGTTTATTGGGGTCTGCTTTTTAGTGTGGTTCTTTTTGGGCTTTCCTATGGGGTATTGTCGGGTAGTATCACTGCACAATGGCTCTGGTTGCTTCCTCCTATACTGCTCTTTTGCTTTCTGTTTCCCCTTTACAAATTGGGAGACGTACATCCCATCAACTGCCTGGCCGTTACCTTATTGGGTATTATTTATATAGCCATTCCCATGACCTGCCTGTTAGTCATCGGCTTTCGTACTGGTGAGTACGACTATGGCATTATTATCGGCCTGCTCTTTGCCCAGTGGTCTAATGATACCGGTGGGTACATCGCGGGCAGAAGCCTGGGCAAAACCAAACTATTCGAAAAGGTGTCGCCAAAAAAAACCTGGGAAGGTACCGTAGGTGGTGCCGTACTGGCTTTTGGCATTGTCTACATACTGAGCCTGTATTTCGATAGCCTTAATACCTGGGAATGGATGGGTCTCTCATTAATTGTGGTTGTTTTTGGCAGTTTTGGCGATTTGGTGGAGTCACTCTTCAAAAGAACTTTCGCCATTAAGGACTCGGGCAGCTCGATCCCCGGCCACGGTGGCTTTCTCGATCGCTTTGACGGGCTAATTCTGGCACTGCCATTTGCCACCGCCTATGTAATGCTTATTTCCTGATCACTAAATATCCTGCGTGTATTAGGATATATTCCCTTAAAATTTCTTTAATTTTGACCAGTTTTAAAAAACACTTTTCTTCGTATGGGTTACATAGAACCGGCTCCGATTAAGGATAAAGCAAATCCTTTCGAGTCTATGATGTCCAGGTTCAATATTGCCGCTGAGGCTTTAGGACTGGATGAGCAAATCTACAACGTGCTCAAATCCCCTTCAAAACAAGTTTCCGTTTCGCTACCGATCACCATGGATGATGGTTCGATTCGTGTATTTGAAGGACACAGGGTTATCCATTCAAACATTCTGGGCCCTTCGAAAGGAGGCGTGCGTTATGCCATGGATGTGCATTTGGATGAAGTAAAAGC
The DNA here is from genome assembly GCA_021404565.1 of Roseivirga sp. Taxonomy (GTDB): domain Bacteria; phylum Bacteroidota; class Bacteroidia; order Cytophagales; family Cyclobacteriaceae; genus Roseivirga. The sequence continues at coordinate 275,071 of JAAWWF010000007.1, forward strand.
CCTGGCCGCCTGGATGACCTGGAAATGTGCCGTAGTGGACATTCCTTATGGTGGTGCCAAAGGGGGGATCAAATGTAACCCAAGAGAAATGTCTGCCGGAGAGATTGAAAGACTTACCAGAGCCTATACACAGGCCATGGCAGGTGTATTTGGTCCCGACAGAGATATACCAGCTCCTGATATGGGTACAGGCCCGAGGGAGATGGCATGGTTGATGGATGAATATTCTCGCTCAATGGGTGTCACTGTAAATGCAGTGGTTACCGGAAAGCCTCTTGTACTGGGAGGTTCACTGGGCAGAGTGGAGGCGACAGGTCGTGGCGTAATGGTTTCTGCCCTGGCCGCCATGGAAAAGCTGAAGATCAATCCTTATCACGCCACTGTTGCAGTACAGGGTTTTGGTAATGTGGGCTCGTTTGCCGCACTATTGCTTCAGGAAAGGGGTGCTACCATTGTATCAGTAAGTGATATCTCCGGGGCTTATTATAACGAAAAAGGGATCGATATTGCCAAGGCAATCGATTACAGAAATAAAAATAACGGTACCCTGGAAGGTTTTGAAGGTGCCGATAAAATGGATGATGCCAATGACCTGCTCACCCTGGAGGTAGATGTATTGGTACCAGCGGCTGTAGAAGATGTGATCCACGCCAAAAATGTAGATCAAATCAAGGCCAAGTTGATAGTGGAAGGAGCCAATGGCCCTACCTCTGCTGAAGCAGATACCATTATCAACGAAAAAGGCATCATGGTGGCTCCGGATATTCTGGCAAATGCCGGTGGTGTTACAGTTTCGTACTTTGAGTGGGTACAAAACCGATTGGGGTACAAATGGACCCGTGAGCGTGTAAACAGAAGGTCTGACAGGATTATGAAAGACGCTTTCGACAAAGTGCATAAAACATCGTTGAAGTTCAATGTACCTATGAGAATTGCCGCCTACATTGTAGCTATTGACAAAGTAGCTGAAACATATAAATACCGCGGAGGCTTCTAATCAGGCCGGGTAGTTAAAATGAAAATTCATAGAGAAGGCGTAAAAACGCTTTTGGTACTGTTTGTAGTCCTTGGGCTGCTCAATACCAGCATTTACCTTTGGGCCAACCTTGATGTTATCTGGGTGGCTACCATTGGCGTTTTGAGCCTTGGTTTCTATCTCTTTATCCTCCAGTTTTTCCGAAACCCTGCCATTAAAGTAGAAATGGGAGACAAATCTATATTGGCTCCTGCCGATGGCAAGGTGGTGGTGATAGAAAAAACCACTGAGGATGAATACTTCAGAGGTAAAGAGAAAATGCAGGTTTCGATATTCATGTCGCCACTGAATGTGCACGTAAACAGAAACCCTGTTACCGGCCTTATCAAGTACTTTAAGTATCACCCGGGTAAATACCTGGTGGCCTGGCACCCCAAATCAAGCACCGAGAACGAACGTACCACCCTGGTCTACGAGGTACACAAGGGGGTGGAAATTCTGGTAAGGCAGATTGCCGGAGCCGTGGCCAGAAGAATCAAGTGGTATGTAGAAGAAAATCAATCAGTGATTCAGGGCAAAGAATTCGGCTTTATCAAATTTGGCTCACGGGTAGATATCTTTCTGCCTTTAGATGCTGAAATTAAGGTTGAACAAGGGCAGATCACCAAAGGCGGAAGAACCGTCATTGCCGAACTGGCAAAGTAACACTCCTCTTTCGAGTATTCGTGTTAAGCATTACCAAGGGAGTCACCAGCCCATCCCTTACAAAATCTCAGGACCGACAGATGGGTTCTGGTATTCCAGAAATTTTCCCGGCTTAGATAAATGCTCCAAATTCCCGCATATCTATGTTTCATTCATTATTAAGTTAGAATACAATCATATTTATAATAATTACTAAATATTCATAATTATAAAAATACTATGATTTGAAGTTGTTTTTTAAGCTTTTTTGACTAGTTTAGTTTCTATAATCAGGGGAAAGCCGAAAATCCTGACAAGAGTAGGCAACATGAAACTATACTTATATGAAAAAGAAAAAGGCTCTGGCCATTCTCACCATCGTGGCGCTTCTTAGTACCATTTCATTTTTTGCTATTCCTACATTTTCTGAAGCCCAGGAAGTAGAAGGTCCTAAGAATATTCAAAAGCGATACAGGTCATTAGACGACAACGCAAAATTCTACTGTCACTGTAGGGTCAAGGGTACCAAATGTGCCTGCGTGGTCAATTAAACAATTCTTGAAAAAATAGCGGAGTGAGCCGAAAATCCGATGAAGAGTAGGCATTCAACAATCAAAACTATGAAACCAAAATCCATATTATTAAGAACTCTGTGTGCTGTCATTTTCATCTTTGCCTGCCTGCTTAGTATTAACAGCCTGAATGCTGATGATTCCAAGAAACTTCGCAGAGACACTAAGAAGGGCACTTTAGGGGAAGATGGTCTTGCACTCTGCCATTGTTACACTGTAGGTTACAAGTGCTATTGTGTAAGTCCGCCACCCAAAGGTTCCGTTTTAGGTGAAGTGACTATTGACAATTAAGAGTATTTGGCAAGTACAATTGAGAGAAGGGCCTTAGTGCCCTCTCCATAATCCATATTTCTTTCGTATGAAATACCTTTTCTTCCTTCTCTCCCTCCTGCTATTGCTCTCATGTGAATTTACAGACACGGAAATAAAGCGTGACCCTGGCGACATAGCCTGGAGTGATAAAAACTGGATCTTTGAGGTTACGGATACGGTTCATGTCAGTTTTGTGGATAAGCTCATCAGGCTCTATGATACCAGCCCGGACAGATCCAAACATCTTCTTATGAGCTCATTCAATAGCTTTGAGGTAGTCGTGATTGATGATTCGGGTAAAATCCTGGCACGACATAAGCCCATTGGACAGGGAGACGAATTTGTTGGTGCAGTCATCTTTGGTTTGGGCTTTGTAGGCGATGACAAGTTTGTGGCCTCATCTCCTAAGGGCTTTTATGTTTACGAGCTGCTGACTGGTGAATTTATAAGATCCTACCCTTTGAGAACACCCTTACGAGGTTATGAAACATCAGAATCCTATAACATAGAACAGTTCATCAGGGAAAATGAGGTTCACTTTGCCGGTGGTCTCCAGAGCTCATTGGAGGACAAAGATATCATGAATTTCAAAAAGGAATATTTTGATGAATTTAAGCCAATCACCTTTATGAATACAGCTAACAATTCAGCATCTCTGAATTTTGGCATTGGCCCCACTTCAAGGTTCAGGAGACACGACTACCATTATGGTGAGCTCTATACACTATTCGATTTTGACCCCGATCAGGAGTTCTTTGCCGTTTTGACCAATCCATCGGATGAAATCTCCATTTGGGACACCAATTCCAGGCTCATCAAAGAGATTCCCTTAAGACTGAATCGGTTTAAGCTTCCTGTAAAGTATAAATATGGCAAAGGAGGTATTGAAGATGCGACTCAGGCCGTAAACAGCATGTACAGAACACTGAGTTTGCAAGGGTCAAATGCACTGCTGACCTATAGAACGGGAGTTCCAGAAGAAGACTTCAGGGCGCTAAGTTCTTATGCGGAGTTACCTGCTTTATTCAGGCACAAGATGAAATACTTTGGTGCCATAGTAGACATAGAGAAGGGTGAGGTAAGCAGTGAATTTGAGCTGCCTGAATACGCTGTTGGCGTGGCAAGCTTTATCAGCAAGGACAATATGTTACTTTACACCAATTCGGGCGTTACCGAGACGGATTCTACCACGGTGTTTTACAGAGCACGATTAAAAGAAATAGAATGAAGAAGAGAGCTTCTGTTTTCATCATAATCGGCCTGTTTAGCTTCATTTCAGCTTGTAAGGATTCAAGGAGTCAGGAAGTGATCATCAGTTCTGTCAATGCCGCCTTTGAGCCTTCGGGGAATAACGAAAACAAGACATTGCTGGTCGTTTCGAGTGCTGATTGCGGGAATTGTTTCGTGACCGAGCTGGAAGAATTTCTGAAGACTGAAAAGCTCGATGCCACGCTTGTGGTCAGCTTTGAAGAGCGTAAGGCTAAAGAGCTCGATAAGAAGGTCATTGACCTGTTGACAGAAAATGCAATCCCTGTATTCAAGAAGGAATCCCTGAGCTTGCTTGTGGAAATTGGAAAGTACTCTGGCAGTCCAAAGTCCCCGTATATTCTACGGTATGGAAACAGAAATCTACAAATAGAATCCCTGGTAAGGCATTGAGCTACAGCTCACAAAAATTTCTCTACTACACGCATTAGCTGTTCCAGGTATTCCTTGTCCGTTTCGTCAAAGTCACTCACTTGATCAGAATCCACATCGAGGATCAAAGCCACCTTACCATCCTTAAAGGCCGGTAATACAATCTCTGACTTCGAGTCTGAGCTACAGGCGATATGCCCGGGAAATGCATCCACATCTTCAACCACTATGGTTTCTGCCTTCTCCCATGAGGTGCCACAAACACCCTTGCCCATTCTGATGCGTGTACAGGCAATGGGTCCCTGAAAAGGCCCAAGAACCAACTCATCTTCTTTTACCAGGTAAAAACCCACCCAGAAAAAGTCCATTCCATATTTCAGGGCAGAGGCGATATTGGCCAGGTTGGCCGTAAGGTCAGGTTCACCCGTAACCAGTGCCTCTATTTGAGGTAGCAGTCCTTTATATTTCCCGGCCTTGTCAGCCGCTTCAGATACGATCAGTTCTTCAGCCATGATTTCTTAATTAGCTATTGTTGAACGGAGTTTGATGTGGAAATGGTTCCTCCTAAACATTACGATAAACTCTTAAATCGTCATTTCCTATGGACATTGTTTCAATGGGACCTGATGTTAAGACAGGAGCAGCGATGCCTTCGCCAAAGGTCGTCTCACTTTGAAACACCCTGGCCTCATCCCAAAGTCCCTCTCTGATTAATGAGTTAAGCAGACCTGAACCGCCCTCAACCAACACTGACTGGACTTTTCGACTGTGCAAATTGGCAAAGAGCTCTCTTATAAAACCATCTTCTTTAAGTTTGACAAAGTCCAGGTTGGCATGACTTTCTGACTTCTTCAGATTGTAGCAGACCGTTGGTTGATTACCATCAAACAATTGCAAGCCTTCCGGCAATCTAAGCTCCTTGTCTATTACCACCCTTAGCGGGTCTGTTCCCTCCACACCTCTGACGTTGAGCTTAGGGTCATCGTGCAGAGAAGTGTTAGTACCCACCATTATGGCATCTTCTTCAGCCCTCATTTGATGTACCAGCTGTCGGGAGGTTTTTCCACTAATCCATTTGGAGTCGAAATTCTTTCTGGCAACAAAACCATCTCTGGTCTGGGCCCATTTCAATAGTATATAAGGCCGTTGCTTTTCAATGGCCGTAAAGAAACGGGCATTCAGCTCCCGGGCTTTCTCCTCTAACATGCCATAATCCACCTGAATACCGGCCGATTCCATTCTGGTAATGCCTTTGCCGCCCACTAATGGGTTGCTGTCTTTAACCGCCACGACCACCCTTTTAACCTTGAGCTCTATCAGCAAGTCAGCACAGGGCGGTGTTTTTCCATAATGAGCACAGGGCTCGAGCGATACATAACAGGTACTTTCGCTCAGCAGGGTTTTGTCTGCCACACTGGCAATGGCGTTTACTTCCGCATGACCTTCGCCATACTTACGGTGCCAGCCTTCACCAATAATCTTCTCGTCATGCACGATGACACAACCCACCAGAGGGTTAGGACTCACTGTGCCCCAGCCCTTCTCAGCCAGGTCCAGTGCTCTTTGCATATACAGAGAATCCATCGCTTCCATTGGGGTGCAATTTAGGGAAGAAATGATGTAATTTTAAGGCATGCAGACTATCCCGTCTAAGGATTTGGTAACATTTATCGCCACCCGGCTTGAAAGCATTTATGATCCCCGGGAGGCAATGAATATCGGCAGAGAAATACTGCGTCATTTTTATCAAATCGATCGGCTTCAGCTAAGTATGAATGAGCCGGTGGGCTTTGCAAAAAGCGAAGAGGAAAAAGTACTGCAGATTATTAAGAGGTTATTGGCTAAGGAACCACTTCAACATATAGTTGGATCCATTGAGTTTTATGGTCTGGAATTTAAGGTTGATACCAGAGCGCTCATTCCCCGACCGGAAACGGAAGAACTGGTTGATTGGATCATCACGAACCACCCTGAGCCTGCCTTGAAAGTGCTGGACATAGGAACAGGGACAGGTTGTATCCCCGTTGCCCTGGCGAAAAACCTGAATACTCCCTCCATTGCTGCTTTAGATATAAGTAAGGAAGCCCTGGCACTTGCTCATGAAAATGCCAGACTGAATGAGATCAATATTGACTTTCAACAACTGAACGTTCTTGAAGAGACTTTGACAGAAAGCTACGACCTCATAGTAAGCAACCCTCCCTATATACCGGAAGCTGATAAAAGGCTCATGTCTGCCAATGTGTTGGATTATGAGCCGGACCTTGCCCTTTTTGTACCAGACCAGGAGCCCTTGCTCTTCTATGACCGTATTGCCATGTTGGCTTCAGACTCACTGACCTTTGGTGGTACTCTTTATTTTGAAATTCACGAGGCCTATGGCTCTGCTATGATCGATTTACTGACAGACAAAGGCTTCATACATGTTGAGCTTAAGCAGGATCTGCAGGGTAAAGACCGAATGATCAAGGCAGTAAAGCCCTGAAACTCTTAGGACTAATCAATTGAACCTATTCCGACATTCAAATGTCATTGGCTTTTGCCGAAAGAATTGGAGAAATTGAAACCCATGCCTCGCTTTGTTAAAATCATCGGTACACTGTCTTTTGGCCTGTCTGCTCTATGGCTGTTGCTATCAGCGTTATCTATGGCTGCTCAACAAGAGGCCACCTTTACACTAAAAGGAGAAACGGTGCAAAGAAACATTCGCTTCAGCGACAGCAAAGGCAATCACATATTCGGCAAAATATATAATGACTACATCTGGGTGCGGTTTGCTACTTCCCCTGAAAAAGACGGTGAAAACTCAGACCACCTTGACATTGACATATGGAACTTCTCCGGGCCCGGCACTTATGAAGCCGAAGACCCTAAGGCCAGCAAACGTGAAGGAAAAAAATGGAACATCTGGTGGCATCAAGATGGAGACATATTTGTGAATCAAGTCAATTCCAGTCCCTGTCAATTGATAATTGAGCAGGAAGGAGAAGAGTTCATTGGCAGTTTCAGCTGTAAAGGCCTCAAGCTCAACAAAGGTGACACGGAGCTGAATATTGAAAATGGCAGTTTCAGACTAACCCCTGTAAAGGGTGATAGCAAATGACAAAAACATGAAAGACCTCATACTTCTACATGGCGCACTGGGCTCTCAATCTCTTTTCGGGCCTCTTAAAAACGAACTCACAAATGACTATGAGCTTTATAGTTTCAACCTGAGCGGCCATGGCCAGACTCCATTTAATACCAGTGGTTTTGGCATTGAGGTCTTTGCGGAGGAATTGAACAACTTCATTCAATCCAGACATCTGGTCAAACCGCTGATTTTCGGTTATAGTATGGGGGGCTATGTTGCTCTTTATCTTGAGGCCATCAATCCCGGTAGCTTTGCACAAATCATGACCCTGGGTACCAAATTTGGGTGGAACCCTGAAGCTTCTCGCAAAGAAGCATCAAGGCTAAAACCCGATATCATTGAACAAAAAGCACCTGCCTTTGCCCAGATACTGGCCGCACGCCATGGCGATCAATGGAAGGATTTGATGGAAGCAACAGCTGAGATGATGCTGAATCTTGGCAATCAACCCTTGCTGAATTCTTCCACCCTGGCAACCATACAAACACGTGTTACTATCATGCGGGGTGATCAGGATCAAATGGTAAACCGGGAAGAATCGGAAGCTGCGGCTTACAACATTCCTGACGGAAGCTACATTGAACTCCAGAAGACTCCTCACCCCATTGAAAAAGTAGCTCCCGCTATGCTTGCAGCTCGACTCAAGTCTGATAGATAGATTTTAACCGAAGTCATCATAATCACTTTCTGCCCACAACCTGACAAGGCCAATTTACTATTTCTTTAGCAGATGTACTATTTATATAGTTTTTCTACTATATTTATAGTATGAAGGAACTCACTAAGGCGGAAGAACGCATCATGCAACTACTCTGGAAGCTTGAAAAAGCCTTTACCAGGGAGATTGTGGATGAGTTTGAAAATAATAAACCCAGCTATACCACAGTGGCTACGGTACTCACCGTACTGGAACAAAAAGGCTTTGTGGCAAATGAAAAGCTCGGAAACAGCAAGCGGTACCATCCCCTGGTTACCAAAGAGCAGTACAGTGACTTTGCCCTGAACAATGTGGTGGGCAAGTATTTTGAAGGTTCGCTCAGCAAGTTGGTGTCATTCTTTACAGAGAAGAAAGATATGGACCTGGATGAGCTGAACGAGATTATGGACATCATAGAAAAGAACAAAAAAGAGAAGTAATATGCTATCCAGCCTATTTCTATTTAGTTTAAAAAGCAGTGTCGTGCTTTGTGTGCTCTATCTCGCATATCATTTCCTGTTCAGGAAAAACACACATTTTCATACGAGGCGAATTATTCTGCTCGTGATTATCGGGGCTTCCTTATCGCTCCCAATGCTGCAGTATGAAACCAGCAGCAAGCTGGCTCCGGAAAGTCCTGCCATACGACAATTTGACAAGCTAGCCCAACCAGAAGGTGAAAATGGTCTGAAATTCAAAACTCAGACGACTGTGGCCAGTGGGCCTGTCAAAAATGAAGCATCAGTCCCTAAGACAAAAAGTAGCTTCAATTGGTTGAAGACAGCCAGTCTCGGCTATCTGGGTGGTGTCATCATCATGTTCGCTCTGTTTCTTTTAGAGGTGATTCGCCTGGGCTGGATACTTGGAAGAGGAAAAGCCAGGCATGACCTGAATCGTATGGCTGTGACGCATAAACTCATCAAGTTTCCATTTTCTTTTTGGCGATGGATTTTTCTACCCCAGGACCTCATTTACGACAAGGAAACCTGGGAAATGATACAAGAGCATGAGAACGTGCACCTGAACCAGGGACATACACTGGATGTACTGTTTTCCACCATTCTGCGCTGCTTGCTCTGGTTCAATCCGGCAGTATATTTTCTTCATAAAAACATCAAAGACAATCATGAGGCCCTGGCAGACAGAACAATCCTCGAAGAGCATGACTTGTCAAAATACAGTCAGGCACTGCTAGAAGTATGCCTTCAAACAGGCACGCTGAATCTCGGCCATGCCTTCGCTCTCAAATCCAATCTCTCAAAAAGAATCAACACTATGAATTTGTCTAAAACATCTCTCGGAAAGTCGGTTTTGTCACTACTGCTCTTTTGTGCCATTAGCGTGGGTTTGTTTACCCAAACAAGCCTTTATGGACAGCAAAGAGAAATGAAAAAAGAGGATAAGGAAATGATTCAAAAAGCTATTGATAGTGGCGTGATGACTTTTGCATTTATGGCTCGCAATAAACTTGCTGAAAGACATCAGCGGGTTCTCGAAAAACTGCAGAGACTTAACCCTGATGTAAAGCTGAAATGGGAATATCAAAAGGACAATACAATACTAGAGTACCTGCAAGAGTACCGACCCAATCAGGAAACCTTGTATTTCGATAAAATATCGAAGGAAGACAAAGAGAGCATCTACAACCAGGCCATTGCCGATACGACAAGGGGATTTTTCGGCATAAAGGGTTTGGAAATCGACAAGAGAGTTGTTGCAGATAAAATCCAGGCATCCATCACTGATGACTACAACTACCTGCTCATCTATGAGCTTAAAGCGGACCCCTGGGCCGAAGAAAATCAGGTCGTTTATGAAATGAATCAGGTCGATATTCTTCCCGAGCCTATAGGCGGTATCGACAACTTTGTAAGAGCCATAGCCTTAGACAGCGAATTACCGGACGGTATTAGTCAAAGTGACTTGCCCGCCACGGTCGATTTTGAGTTTGTGGTAAAGGGTGGCCGTGGGGTTACCAGCATGAACCTGGTAACCGAGCTGAAAGGAAACAGAAAGAAGCAGGACAAGATTTACAAGTTCTTTGGTGTGCTTCATAACAGCATTCGCAGCAAGGTCAGAACAGTTTACTCCTGGAAAAAAGGCATGAAAGATGGCAAAGAGGTAAACGTAAGAATGATAGTATCCATCCCAACCAAGTATATGTAATATGATATTCAGCCTCTTTCTATATGCCCTCAAGAGTAGTATTGTGCTTTGCGTTTTATATGGGGCCTATCATGTTCTGTTTAAAAAGAACTCACATTTTCAGACCAGGCGCAGTCTCATGCTCCTGATTCTGGGTGCTGCCTTGTTGCTACCCGTTATTGAGTATAACACCAGCAATGATCTGGCTCCCGAAAATCCTTCGATTGAAATTGTGGACGAGCTCGAAACCAGCAAGCTCGAAAAGGAGCTGTTGACTAAAAAGGAAAAAGAAATTGGCTCCCGAATAGAAACCAATCTTTCCAGTAACACCCACTATGACTGGCTTGCTTATCTGACCTATGTATATGGCGCAGGCCTGGCAATAGCCTTCCTGCTCTTTCTGATAGAAATCGGCCATATCAGCCGGATAATACATAGTGCAAAAGCTCGTCATGACCTGGACAGAATTGCCATTACTCATCAAAAGATCCGTTTTCCATTTTCTTTCTGGCGCTGGATTTTTCTACCGGCTCATCTTACTTATAATGACACCACCTGGAAACTGATTCAGGAGCATGAGAATGTACACCTGCAGCAGGGTCATAGCATTGATGTTTTCATCTCCTCACTGGTCAAGTGCTTGCTCTGGTTCAACCCCGTCATCTATCTGCTACAAAAAAGCATGAAAGATAATCATGAGGCATTGGCAGACCGAAGTGTGCTCAAAGACAATGACATTTCAAATTACAGTAAAGCTTTGCTGGAGGTCTGTATGCAAACAGGTTCGTTGAACCTGGGTCATTCATTTGCCTTAAAATCAAACCTGGCCAAAAGGCTGAACACCATGAATATGTCACCGACAGGGGTTCTTCGCTCGGTGCTTTCTCTTATGATTTTTGCCTTGATAGGCTTTGGAGTATTTACCCAAACAAGCATGCACGGACGCAGCTTTTATCAACGCACCATCACTCCTCAGAATTTGGATGAGGGCTTTGTGATGATGCCCTATGGTGCCAGGATATTATCTGCCAGGCATCAACTTGTGATCCAGAAACTGCAAAATCTTCACCCTGAAAAAGAATATCGCTTTCACTATATGTCAGAAAATCAGCTGCACTCATACTCCGAAAGAGCAACCCCCAGGGTTAAAACGGAGTTCTTCGACAGGCTATCCGGAGAAGATAAGAAAAGCATGTACGGGTTTGTCTTGCAGGACAGCACTCAGCAATCTGCCCACCTCCGATCATCAGGTATGAGCGGTGCCGAAATCAACGAACTGATCTGGCAGTATATCGAAGATTATCAGAATTACATTGTCATTTATGAATGGCTCCCAAGCGAAATCCTGCCCCGGGAACGATCGGTATTTGAGATGGACGAAGTAGATGTTTTACCAGAGCCTTTTGGCGGCCTTGAGAATTTTGAGCGCACCATAGCACTGGACATCGAACTACCCGACCATATCAACAAAGCTGACCTGCCCGATAAAATCGAGTTTTCATTTGTAGTGGAAGGTGCCAATCAGATTTCATACCTGGACCTGGTTACCGAGCTCACTGACAGCTCGCCAGACAAAGAAGAGATTTATCAGTTTTTTCGCCAGATCAATGATTCCATCTTATCTAAAATCCGCTCGTACTATGGCTGGAAAAGGGGCATCAAAGATGGTGAGAAAGTAGATGTCCGTATGATCGTTTCCATTCCAACTGAATACATGTAAGATGCCAGCTACAATCTTTATATATGCCCTCAAAGGTGCTTTGGTTTTGAGTTTTCTATACCTGATATACCGTCTTGTATTCCGACAGAACACTCATTATCACTTAAAGAGAATATCTCTGCTCGCCATCCTCATAGCGGCTGTGGTTCTACCGGCATTGGAGGTACAAACTGAAATAGAGGCCGCTCCTACAGAGCCCATCGCCAATCAGATTGATACGATAATGGACATGGCCTTGCCTGAACAAGCCCCACAGGAAGCTACCGTTGAACCTGCTTCAACCTCAGATGCTGAATTTTCAAGCGTTACCTGGTCTGAAGCCATAGTATACCTCTATTTGGCGGGCCTGATAGTTTCTCTGCTGATCTTCTTCTACCAGCTTTCCAGTGTTCTTTACCTTATCGCTGCCGGTGATACACGCCACGATCTGGGCCGAAAGCTGATTACACACAGGCTGATAAAACATCCTTTTTCTTTCTGGAAATGGACTTTTATCCCTGAAGCCTTTGACATAAGCCCTGATAACTGGACCATCATTCACGAACACGAACTAGCCCATCTTCGACAAGCTCATTCTATAGACCTGCTCCTGGCTTCCCTGGCAAAGTGCTTCCTCTGGTTTACCCCTGCCTCACACTATCTTCAAAAGAGCTTAAGGGATAATCATGAGTATCTGGCAGATCAGCAGGTACTTAAAAATCATAATATCGAGGAGTACTCCGAGACACTTCTGACTGTTTGCTTACAGGCCGATTCTATTCAGCTCACTCACTCCTTTGCACTAAAGTCAAACCTCTCTAAACGCATTAATCAAATGAACATCAGGAAAACCTCATATCTAAGGTCAGGCATCGCTGCATGCATCCTTTTATCTTTTACCATACTTATAGCCACGCAAGTGAGCCTTTATGGCCAGGATACGCAGGAGCTGGAAGCCAAAGAAGCCACTCTGAAGAGAGCGATGCTTGGCCCGGCCGGACCGGGTTTTAGCGCTGCTGATATATACAAGCAAACAGGTGAGTTTCCAGATGGTTGGGTATATTTCAGAACAAAGGGCTTTAGCCCCATTGTCCTGCTTGAAAACCAACGGGCTATCCTGGAAGCCTTTCAGAAATCCAGTGAGACAAGTATTGAGGGACAATCTGAGCGGACCTATCACATCGCTTTCAGAAAAAGCAAGAATCTGGAGTTTTTCGATATGGGAGCCCATGAGTTGAAGGAAAATAAGTTCAGAACAGAACTCATTCAGGAACTTAGTGTGAAAGAGAAAATAGAGATGTATGAGCTTGCCAAAGCCTGGTCTGACAAATACATCCAAAAGGTATATCCGGATTTTGAGTTGATCAGTGAACTGGACTTTATGGAAAAGAACTATCTCGTTTTTCAATCCCAGCTCAACCCTGTGAACCCAAGAAAATATAGTGTCAAAACAGTGTTTAAAAGCAGTGAAGTAGACCGTTTACCGGAGCCTGTCGGGGGCCTTGATCGCTACCTTAAAAATGTAACCAAATATGCGGAAAAAGACCCGGAGCTTGATCTAGCTGATCTGCCGAAAAAAATTGAATTTGAGTTTACCATCGATCCCGGAGGTAACATGGTAATGGTAAGCCTGAAAACAAAAGTACGTGGACCTGAAACTACGCAGGACAGAATTTATGATTTACTCAGACAAGTAAATGACAATCTCATAAAAGTCTCAAATGTATATGGTTGGCAACCAGGCGAAAAAGAAGGGAATACGGTAGCCACCAAAATGAGACTTACGATACCAAAAGAACTCTTATAAGTCTTCCATATGATTAATAAGAGGGCTGGCCTGAGAGGGCCGGCTTTTTTTATTTACAGTCATCATCTTGGTTAATTTCCCAATTCCGTTAGCCTTTCCAGAATCCATCTTTTCATAGGGGATCTCGTTTTACCGGCCACTTTCATAGACCTCTGGTATATTTCCTTTGCCTTTATATTTTCTCCTTTCTTTTGATAGGCCTCACCCAGGAAATTTAAAACCATGATATGTTCAGGATGAAAAGACTCCAGATAAGTAAGAACTTCGATGGCCCGGTCAAAACTTCCTTTCTCCGTATTCCTCCTTGCATAAAATGCCAATTGCGGTACCTGCGGCCTTACATCCATATCAAATTCAGAAGACAGGTAGGCGATCTTCGTCTTTATCCCCTCAAAATCATTGGACTCGTAGAGTTTATCCCAACCACCCCAATCTCTGAATACAAATTGCAAACCATTGAACATTGCAGGAGTTAATCCGGTCACGTGATCCGTATTTTCAAGGTATTCGAAAAGAACATTTTTCGTCTTTTTGGGCAATTCACGCTGAAGTAAATCAAACCCTTCCTTAGAGTCAGTTTCATTTGAAAGGCTGAAATACAACGCCTTGTTCGTGATATCATCAACATTTTCAGATAAGAGCGCACCAGGTATTGCTTCTTCGTTAAACCAATAACTGCTTCCTATCTGAAGATAGCCTTCAAACAGATCAGGCTCTCTGATCAACACATATGTAGAGAATAAACCACCAAGTGAGTGGCCGATCAAAACCCTGAACTTACTATTTACAAGATTCTTTTGTGCCTCCGGTATTAGCTCTGTTTCAAGAAATCTCAGAAATAAATCAGCCCCTCCAAAATCATTATTCAACGTGTCAGGCGCAGGGGTCAGGTCCTTCAATCTATCATAATCGTAGTTGTTAATACCAACCACATTTACCTCCGGAATCACATTGGCTCTCACCAGATTGGATATAATTCCCAAGGTCAAACGCATATTTTCCCTTCCGTCAAGAACATAAAGGGTGGGGTATTTTAAATTATTCCCAGATTCAAAATTTGGTGAGTAAATCAACAACTCTCTGACTTCTCCAAGTACTTTAGAATCGATTTCCACCAGCCTTACGCCAGCACCAAAATCAATGGTTTGTGATTGAAGAGATAGTTTCAAAACCAGGAGAAAACCTATTAGCACAAGTTGTTTCATTTCGTTCCGGTAAAAAGTAGTCTCAAAGTAGACGAGTAAGTGCTTACATTATTACTTCTCTCTTAGAGAGTCTACCAGATTGCTGTTGACTACACAGGCTCTTAGTTTGTGAGTGAGCAAGCATTATTTATACAAGTCTATAACTACTTCCTCTACCACCCATAGTGGTTTGCTGTTGGTTTGTAAAGTCACCTGGCCTGTGACCTCCGCAGTCAACTCGATAGGCTCGAGTAGCATTTCATTTTCCCAATCGGTATAAAATCCTTCAGACTTGAAAAATGTGTTTGCAGCCACAGGGTGCACGCCTAAATGATGGCCTGTGCTGACCCATTTACGATAGGTTCCACTCTGTATATAGCTCCATTTCTGATCATTGTAGAATATGATCGAATCCAATGAGGTCTTAAATGATTTTGACAGATCCAAAGCGGTGGAGGTATAGATATCTGCCATCACATTTACAGCATGATAGCCATTGTCTGTCAGAAAAATATAGGCACAGGCGAGCAAATCGGTAGATTCAAAGCCCAGTAACTGCACGGGTGATTGTTCCTGCAACTTTGGCTTGAGCTCTTCCAAAGAGTCCATACCTGCGACAACCACATCAATCTTAATACCCCATCTGAGTACTTCCTTCAAAGCGGTCTCTGTTACAATCACTGTGGGACTCCATTCCAGCAGGTGCTCTACATATTCCAGGCTAAGTGCCGAAGGGTCCGCAATCAAAAGAGCGGGCTCCTGCTCATCTCTGACAATGTGGTGGGAAGACATGGCCGAAATTAAAGATGACTATTCATCCCAAAAACAGAAAGTCGCTAATTTTTTTCTATGTGGGTTACCTTTTTCCCTCCTGTCCATTAATAACAAATTAATCACCTTATAATCATAAATTAATGAACTGCAAAAAGCCACAAATACCCAGGTATCTCATCGCACTTACCCTTATATCATTACTTGTTCCAAGCTGTCGTGTATTTGAAAGTATCGACAATCTGAGGCAAGAGGCCGAAGAGATCCTTGTCAACTTCCCTAAAACCAACTACAAAAGTGTATTTATCGATTTCAGTCATAGACGAACACCCCGACCTTCGAGTTACCTGGTATTGAGAAATATGCTGGAAGACCATGACTTCACCTTTATTGAAACCCCTGATGCTGACCCAAACCTCAGCGATGACAGTCCCTTGCTGGCTGCACTCAGGCAGGATATAGGCGTGCTGATCATTCCCGAGCCGGACCGTGTCTTTTCAGACAAAGAGCTTAGAGCGCTGGAGCTTTTTGTGGTTTTTGGCGGCCGACTCATTACCACAGCACCAGAGGCTGCCAGCATTACTCCCGCCTTCACTTCATTACTTGCGAAATTTGGCATGAGTGCACCTTCCGGACGTATTGGCATCTCAGAGCCCATGTACTTCCCGGAGAATGGGTCCGCTGAGGCACAAGGTCATATCATGACCATATCTGAAGAAATTCGACAGGCTGGCTTTCACGATTTCGACCAGGTGGTAATGCTTTCACCAGAACAGCTGACTTTTAACGAAAACCATCGGGTCTTCAACCACACCGTCATTGCCTCAAAAAATGATGGTTCGACCAAGAACACGGTAATCAAGGCTACCAGCAAATTGACTACACAGAAAGGGCAGGGACACCTGATTGTAATGGGAGATGGCTTTATGAATAAGGCCCCTGTCCAGGGTGGTTCCCAGGACCCTCAGAAAGTAGCATATCAGGGAGGGATGATAACCAGTGGCAACTTCAAGTTTCTTGTAAATACCCTCACCATTCCAGGAGACACCATTGTAATTGATGATCGGGGACCAACCCTCGACTTGCAAATACCTTCATCCATACAAGAAGGTGTGGGTTTTATCAGACCTACCGGCAATATCATAGACCTTGGTGGAGTGGTCAAAATTACCTTTCGGCTGAACGAATCTTTAGAAGTTACCAGTCTGGATGCCCTCAATAACCCTGGTGAGAGAAAAAAAGTCGATCGGAGTTTAAGCGCGTCACAACTCATCAGAATACCAGAAAGCCTATTTAGACCCGGCACTAACACACTGGAGGTAACAGCCACCGATCAATTTCTTAATGAGTCCTCTCAAACACTTGTTTTCGATTTCGCTTTAAGGACCATTAACAGGAGCATCACTCTTTCGTCAAAACTGCCGAATAGTGAAGAAATTAACCCGGAGATGGGAGTGGAAGCGACTGGTCCTGGTGTAAGCTACCCGAACCGAGCTACTTTTGGTGGCTTCCTTTCTGAGTCGATTTGGAACGGCCCTGAAAACTCCACCTGCGAGGAATCTTCCGAGTCCAGCCTGCTTGCTGTCACCCGGATTCGCTCGGCACCGCAAGGAGCAGGAAGGGTTGAATCCATGCAAATGCCAGCCACACAACAAGCCATTGACAGCTTCAGAAGCTTTGCCTCTTTGCTAACCTTCCATTTCCAAGATTTATCATTGGCAGCTGGTGTACGTATAATAAATCATAGTGAGGAGAGAATCTATGCAAATACTGATGGCAGTCTGTTTATCATTCAATTTGCTGGTACACCCATTATTTCAGCTCCAATGAATCCGCTGACGATGGTCTTGTTGCACAACAGTCCCGGCAATTGCAATGACGATGTAATCAATGTTACCTCAGGCTTTTTGCCTGTTAGCACATTGTCCGTATTGCCCAACCTGCCTGCCCGTGAAGCTGCCATTGCCCGGGCCTTTCTGGCAGATTTGAGGGGAGCAACGGGACTCAGATATAATGTGAGAGTATTTGACAGAATCATACATGGCCAGAACAGCTACCTGCGTACGCCTCAGGGAGATCTTCGATACCCTATTGGTGTTCCTCACCCCGATTCTGCTACACCGGGACTTGATGGCTTTGCGATCATTGAAATAAGATAAGTAGAAAACAGAGTGGAGGGTTTCGGCCCTCTGCTTTTTAAACCACCCTGGCTTGCTGTGGGATTTTGATACTCTCGTCCTGAACAATCTCGCTCCATACCAAAGCACTTGCACCCAGCACGGCAGCATTCTTATCCATTAGCTCTGAGAGTCTGATATCAATTTTACCCTTAAGTCCCGGGTAGAGATACTCTTCAAACTTTTTAGCGGTGGCATCAACAATGATATCTCCAGCTTTCGCCAGGCCACCAAAGAGAAAAATTGCTTCCGGGCTGGTAATGGCTGCCGCATCGGCAAGTTTCAGTCCCAGAATGTTAGAGGTATAATCGTAAGCTTCAAGTGCCAGCGGATCACCACCAAGGGCCATTTCAGTAATCTTTTTTGCGGAAAGGGTCTCGTAGGTATAAGTTCTTAAGGGAGATTCAATATTGTTGGTCGCCATTAATTTAAACACCGTCCGTTTGATGCCAGAGGCCGAAGCATAGGTTTCGAGGCAACCTCGTTTACCACAATTACATTGCCTGCCATCCGGGTAAACGTTAGCATGTCCCAGCTCACCTGCCAGGCCATCGTGACCGTAAATAAGTTTTCCACGGGTTACAAAACCACTTCCCAAACCGGTGCCCAGCGTAACGAGAATGAAATCGTTCATGTCTTTGGCTCCACCAAACACTTTCTCACCAATGGCTGCAGCATTGGCATCATTGGTCAGCACCATGGGTAAATCGAAGTACTCCTGAAAAAGATCCACAAAGGGTACTATGCCTTTCCAGTGCAGGTTGGGAGCATGTTCTATGGTACCCTTATAATAGTTACCATTCGGGGCACCAATGCCTATTCCTTTGATCTCAAATGAGGTGTCGATGGCATCCAGCTGAGCATAAATCTCTTTGCTCAGCGCATCGAGAAATGAGCGAATATCGCGATGACTATAGGTAGGCATAGAGCCTTCCATCAGCATATTACCGTCTATATCTACCAGACCGTATTTAGTGAAGGTACCACCAATGTCAATTCCAATTGCCGTCTCTCTCATAGCGCTTCAAAATTTCAGCGTTAGACCTGCCCTCCAAACCAATGTATCGGGCCTGATTTAACGCTTTCTTCTCCTATTCGCTCCTCCATTTTCACCAATAGGAAAGGTAAAAAGCAGATCAATATGCTGAATAAAAGAAAGTGATTGCCGATTCCTTTTGAAAATCAGAGCTAACGATTGCAGAACTTTTTAAAGAATTGGCCATTGAACGTTTGTAGGTCCACGGAATCACCTGACGTTTTCAGCAATCGCTCAGAGTATTTGACTTGAAAAATTAGCATGAAGGTGCTTCTGCTTCCTATTTCTGATCAAACAACCAATCGAGCAGGTTTACCAGAAAGGGAGCGTTCTGCTCTGCTCCCTGTGCATTCATACCCACTTTGAACCTTTGTTTCCCTGCCAGCTGAGTAGTGAACATAGCCGCCTCACCGAACACCGCCAGCTTGCCCTTCCCATATTGCAAAACAGCTCCCTGATATTGCCCCTCAATGTCAATTGCCGGAGTTTCGAGGTTGAATCGCCATGCGGTATCTGGTCTTAGAGATATATAACCTTTAGCAAAACGCATCAGTCCTTCTGCTTTATCAGGAATGGTAAAGGCCTGACCGGTAAAGGTGGCAATCTGATCTATCTCGCTGGTGATTTGATGCTCCAACAGGGATTTGTCTCTTTTAGTAAAGTAATCCCAGCCCTGTACCTGCGGGTTTCGTGCAAAGCCATTTCCAAATTGAAAACCAAAAGCCTGACCTATGGCCTGAGCAGCTCCGCCAAAAGGCATATGATCGGCTATCAGGAACAAGCGCCCCCCCTGCCTGACCCATTTTTTAAGCACTTTCACCTCTTTTGTGGAAAAAGCAGAAGGGTTGGGCAGCACCCAATTTCCCATATCACTTTCATGAATCGGGTTTGAAATCACGAGCATAGCTACTTCTGTCAGTTCTTTGGATGAAACAGATTCAGTCAACGACCTCACCTCAAAACCGTAATCTTGCAGAATCTTGGCGAATGGGGCATACCGTCCCTCCCGGGTATGAAAGTTATGGTGGGCTTCATCAATGAGTATCAGGGGTCTCTCCCCCTCCACAAACCCGGGAGTTACCTTGTAATCAAAGTCGGGATCGGCAACCTGCTGCGACCATAATGATAAAGGGACCAAAAGCAGTATAACTAAGATTCTTTTCATGAAACTAAATTATTAGTTTTTATACTCAATAAAAAGCCCCTTCTCCCAGGGGCTCTTATTATATCCTTATAAATCAGAATCCCAATCCTACCGAAAACAGGAAGTTGGTGCCTGCCTGTGGGTATAGGTAGTTTTCCCTGACCTCAAAATCTCTGCCGCCAAAATAGCCGAAGGTATAGCCATTAGACTCGTATTCGGTATTGAAAACATTGTTGACCAGCAGATTCAGGGAAATCTCCTTAATCGTTTTGGTTTTGAAGGCATAATTGATCCGTATATCGTTCACAAAGAATGCATCGATCTTACGCCCATCATTTTGAGTATTGTCAAGAAACTGATCTCCCACATATTTGGACAGCAGACTGAGTGAAAATCCATCCGCAGGCTCGTAGCTTAGCTGACTACCAAGTACTACACTGGGTGAAAAGGCTATGTCGGTATCCTCAAAGGTAGTGCGTACCTCGTTAAACTCGTCAAAGGCCGGACCATAGTCCAGGATCAGTTCATTAAACTCCTTGATCTTATTCTCACTCAAGGCGGCATTTACATTCCAGGTAAGGTTTCTTGTTACCTCCATACCCAATTGCGCTTCAATGCCCATGCGATAGCTATCGGCCACATTGGTACGAATACCAGCCCCCACGTCATTTACTTCACCGGTCAATACGAGCTGGTTGGAATAGTCCATCAGGTAATAGTTGATCTGAAAAGCATAATTACCAGAAGCTTTTCTGTAACCAATCTCCAGATTATTCAGGGTTTCATGCTCTGGAAAAGTACCTGGCGTAGCATCAATGATATCTGATCGATTAGGTTCTTTATTGCCTATCGCAAAGGACGCATACACGTTAGCATTGCTTCCAAGATCCAGGGTGGCACCAAACTTAGGGTTAAAGAAGGTATAGTTTTTATCAAAGTTGATAGCTCTGAGATCGTTGTCTGTACCCATACCTGAATAGCCCACAGTTCTCAGTTGCAGGTCACCGAACAGGTTAAGGTTCGGCCCTACCTGATAGTTTAGCTTAAAGAAAGTATTGAAGTCCGTCTTATCAGAGTTACTTTCATACCATCTATGACGAATGTCTCCATTACTGGCAAACTGTGCCCAGATGACCTCACCGAAATGCCCACCATCATACTTGCTGTATCCCCCACCTAGAACGGCAGTCACATCCTCAGTGTCATAGTTCAGGCCATAAGTCATCCCATAAAAATCGTTGTCCAGCGAGCGTCTTCTGATCAAGTCTGAAGAAGTGATGGTGGTAGCCCCAACCACCACATCATCCAGAAGATAATCTGCCAGATCTTCATCATCCTTGAACTCCTCAAAGAAGCCCTCTCCCTTTGTGTAGAAAAGTGCGGAGTTAAGACTCCATTCCTGGTTAAAGGTATGAGCAAAATGAAGTTGATAATGGTCTTGTCCGTAGTCATCTACCTGATTATCATACTGATAAAAATTGAAGGTACGCCCTGAATTTCTGAGGTTGGCTGCCTGGGCAGCGGTGTAACCATTATTGGCGATTACCGCATCAATACCAGCCACATCGCCTCTGAGTTTTGCTTCCGGAGTACCATTCCAACTTTGGTAGGTCACTTCACTTCCCGAAAAGGTGATAAACTTCAGAACAGACTTTTTGCCGAAATAGCCTCCTGAAAGGTAATAAGAGCTCAAGTCGGCACTAGCTCGATCGATAAACCCATCAGAGGTGATGCTTGACAGTCTGCCCTCAAACGCCCACTTGTCTGCCAGCAATCCAGTGCTGTAGACCGCATTGAACTTCTGTGTGTTGTAAGAACCCAGGGTGGTATTTACCCTGGCCATTGGCTCCTGGCTCAGGCCATTGGTCAATACATTGATGGAGGCTCCGAAAGCTCCCGCACCATTGGTAGAGGTACCTACTCCTCGCTGCACCTGAATATTATCCGTAGAGGTAGCCAAATCGGGTGTATTGACCCAGAAGACACCCTGTGATTCAGAGTCATTGACAGGTATACCGTTGATCGTCACATTGATCCGGGTAGGGTCACTTCCCCGAATTCTGATACCGGTATAGCCTACTCCGGCACCGGCATCCGAGGTAGTCACAACTCCCGGGGTCCAGTTGAGCAAAAATGGCAGGTCCTGGCCCAGATTCTGCCTGGCAATCTCCTCTTTTTCCAGATTGGTAAAGGTGGTAGGTGTGTTCTCGGTAGCCCGGGTACCTGTTACAATTACCTCTTCCAGACCCTTAAAGCTCGGCTTCATAATGACCGTAATGGCTACCTCATCTGCCACGGTAATATCCACTTCGTAGTTACGGTATCCTATCATGCTCACCTTCACAGTGTACTTGCCTTCCGGCACATTCCTGATCTCAAAATTGCCTCCGGCATTGGTGGCAACTCCCTTTTCAATGTTGCTGATAAGCACAGTGGCACCCTGAAGTGCATCTCCGTTTACAGCATCGGTTACTTTTCCCCGGACCGTATATTGCGCCAACAGTCCCAGGCTCATCAGCATCATAGCCGCTGATAACAAAACTTTTTTCATTAGTAATTCATTAAAATGGTTCAACATCGGGTAGCCGGGGAAGCTCCCAAAAATAGTTTTACCATACCTCCCTGCGCCAGCATTACCTGGGTCAGGTTCAATGGGTATAATCTCAGCCCGTAATCACTTCCCTGCGTACGCAGGAAAAGGGCACCCCTTATTATGCGGCAAATGTATAAAGATTTTTTAAACCGGAAAGCCACCCACTCCAAAGAAGAAGGCGTATAAGAAAAGATTCTGGCGAAGGTGCTTTTCTCTAAAGTAGCCGATTGATATAGGATTTGGCTGCTTTAACGCGCTCTTCGAGAGAACCTTTCATCACCATATAGGACAAATTGCGGTTATTCACCAGTTTTTCGTACATATCAAAGAGTACATCCCGATCATCTGGATTTTCCCTCAGTGGATCGTCTTCATAAGGAATGTCATAATAAGTAAGTAGGTAAACATCGCATACATTCATGTCCAGTTGCTGCATGATCCAGGGATCACAATTGCCATATTTATAGTCACTCCAAACCTTGATAACATGTATATCAGTATCTATAAACAGAATTCGGCTTGCCTTTTTGCGCAAAGCCTTTACGGAAGCTATTTGCCCCTGGGCAATTTCCAGCAAATCTGTCTGTACATAAGGTCTGCCCAGATTTGTCAGGTATTCTCTTGAATACTCAGGTACCCACAGTGTTTTGTACTCTTCAGCAAGTCTTTGTGCCAAAGCTGTCTTGCCCGTACTCTCAGGGCCTATAATGCCTACTTTAATCATTAACGGTGTCTGACTTTAGCATGGTCTTTTTCCAGGCCAGATAGCCCGCAATTGCCATGCCGATATAGATAAAATAGAGGATAGAATAGAAGTACATACCCTTATAGAAATACACTCCTGTAGCTATCACATCTACAGCAAACCAATAATACCAATTGTCAATTTTCTTTCTGGCGGTGAGCCACATACCCGTCACACTGAGTATGGAAGTAGTACTGTCCCAATAGGGCAACGAAGCCGGATCAATTCCTTCAAACCAGTCGGGGATTTTAATTAAAAACTGAGCAAAAGCCCATACCCCCAAAACGGTAAGTAAAACAGCGAAAAAACCAGATTTTAGCGACAACCGGGACACCTTAACCTCCTGCTGATCTTTTTTGTTTCCATTTACCCAGTAATACCAGCCATAGATATTGAGTACCAGGAAGAACACATGCAGCAAAAAGTCTCCGTATAGCCTTTCGTTCCAGAAAACCACAAAGGATACAAGCACGTACAAAATACCTGAGGGCCAGGTCCAGATGCTCTCTTTTATTAAAAAATAGACGGCTAACAGGCCAAATGCAAGCGCGCTGATTCCCCAGAAATCGAAAGTCTGAATAGTTGAGACGATTCCTTCCCAAATCTCGTTTAGGTGCATGAGGCCAAAGATATCATTTCTTGGTATATTTCGAAGACTGAACACACGAATCATGGACATGTTTAAAGCAATCATTATTCTGACCATCCTCATGGTGATTTTTCCGCTGGTGACCCGGGGACAGGAACAGGAGTACAATGTGGAAACAGAGAGTGTTTCAGATCACGTGAACAAAATTCTGAACGGCCCCATCACCAAAGAAGGTCTTAAGAAAATGCCTTATAAAATCTGGTTCAACACCAATTACAAAACCTACCTGGTAGACACCGAGACCCTGAAAGACATTAAAAAGAGAAGGCTCAACGGACTCAAAATTATAGCCTTTATGGGCACCTGGTGTCATGACAGCAATCGTGAAATACCGAGATTGTTACGAGTTGTTGAAGAGTTGGGGATAGCTGACCAGCTCGAGCTCTATGGTGTGGATGTGAACAAAACCAGTATTAAGGAAAGAGAGAAGGCATATAACATACGAAAAACACCAACTATCATATTCATTCGTGATGGTAAGGAAATTGGACGTATTCTTGAAGAGCCGGAAATCTCCTTTGAGCAGAATCTGGTGGAAATCCTAAAATAAAATGCTTGAAAATCAAAGTTACCTCTTCAACCTGCCGGAAGATACTACCTATCTGAACTGTGCTTATATGTCGCCCATGCTTAAGTCTGTGGCGCAAAAAGGAATTCACGCCATTTATGGCAAAGAAGACCCTACCAGCATTAAGCCGGAAGACTTCTTTAACAATACAAGTCAGCTAAGGGAAGAGTTTGCCCGGCTCATAGAAGTGGCAAACCCAAACCAGTGTGCCATCATTCCTTCTGTATCCTATGGAATGGCCACCGTAGCCAACAACCTCAAAGCAGGCAATAGAGATAACATTGTGGTGACCGATGAGCAGTTTCCGAGCAATGTGTACGCCTGGCATGCCATGGCCCAGGAAAGGGGCATTGAGGTAAAAGTAGTTACTCCTCCATTACATGAAGAGCGTGGCAAGCACTGGAACCAAAGTATACTGGAGGCCATAAATGCTCAAACTAAAATGGTAGCTATAGGCCATGTACATTGGGCGGACGGAACGCGCTTTGACCTTAAAGCTATTCGACAAAGAACCAGGGAGGTAGGCGCAATTCTGGTGATTGATGGCACCCAGTCTATTGGAGCATTGCCCTTCTCAGTAAGGGAATTCGAACCCGATGCCGTGATTGTTGCAGGTTACAAATGGCTAATGGGACCTTATTCTTCAGGGGTTGCCTATTATGGAGATTACTTTGCTGACGGCAAGCCTATAGAAAATAACTGGATGAACCGCCTTAAAAGTGAGGAGTTTGCCAACCTGGTTAACTATCAAGACCAATATCAACCCGGCTCCATCCGCTATGAGGTGGGAGAAAGTGCCAACTTCATTCTCACCCCTATGCTCACCGAAGCGATCAGGCAAATCAATGCCTGGGGGCCGGAAAATATTCAGGCGTACTGCAGTAACCTTACGGACAACTACCTGCGCGAACTACAGGAAATGGGTTTTCAGGTAGAAACTCCTGAATATCGTGGCAATCACCTGTTTGGTATTCGCCTGCCGGAACACCTGCCTCTTGAGCCTATTAAGAATTACTTTGCAAGACAAAAGGTGTTCGTTTCGTATCGTGGCAATTCTATACGCGTGGCACCCCATGTATACAATACAGCGGTCGATATGGAGGCGCTAATGGCCGGATTCCATACAAAAGCCTTTGCCTGACATAAGGCCTCTTCAGAGTTTTATATGTTTGTTTTGACCTATCAAAATTATGGAGCACCCCATTCACACTGTAACCACTGCTGACTATCAGGAGATTATTGAACTATGGGAGGCATCGGTAAGAGCGACACATCACTTTTTGAATGAAGAATGGATCGCTGAACACAGACCCCTGATACTCAATCAATACCTGGATATGGTAGACCTGCGATGCATCAGGAACGGACAAAGCAAAATTCTGGGCTTTTCAGGTACTGCTGAAGGGAATGTTGAGATGCTTTTTGTGCACCCCGATAGTTTTGGCAAAGGGGTAGGAGGGGCGCTGATGAAAAATGCCATTGAATCACAGGGAGCGACTAAGGTGGATGTAAACGAAGACAACCCACAGGCCTGTGGCTTCTATAAGAGCCTTGGCTTTGAAGTAACTGATCGCTCTGCACTCGATGGGCAGGGGAACCCCTTCCCCATTTTGCATATGACTTTAAAAACACAATAACATGACCAATTTGACCTCTAACCTTAATCGCACGGTAGGTGTGTTAATTATGCGCACTTTGCTCGGTATTATATTTCTGATGCAAGGATATGGAAAGGTATTTACCTGGGGCATGGAAGGTGTATATGGTAGTTTTCAACCCTACGAGGAAAAACTCCCTGTCTTTCTGGTCAAATTTGCGGCTTACTACACCTCATTCGCAGAACTGACAGGCGGCCTCCTTCTGGTCCTGGGTCTGTTTAGAAATTATACACTTTACGCCCTCGGGCTGGTATTGTTAATCGTATCCTTCGGACATGGCTTGAGTCAACCTATATGGGATCTCAGTCATGTTTTTCCCAGAGCTGTTTTGCTTATAGCCTTATTGCTGATCCCCCAGGAATGGGACCGCTGGCACCTGGATGGGCTGATCCGGAAAAAGGGCTTTAAAGCCTGAAGATTACCGTTGGATTAGCTCTTCCGATAATATCAACAATATTCAGCCATGGATTTATACCTTTCTGCCTTAATCAGGGTCAGTTGTTACCTAAAGACTTACTTCCTGACTTAAAAACTGGAATTCAATCCGTAGCAGCGTTGGCCAATCCGGCAAGGGCTTTTCGTATGTTCCCGATCACTTCAGATCTTTCAGCCAACGCATAATCCTCAAGGTAGATTTGCGGATCTTTATAATTGACATAAATACCGGAAGTTGTTTCAGTAATCAGAAACTTTAAGGGCAACTCAATACCCATTTTTTGATCAGCCTGCATCAGAAGGCTACCTACTTTTGGGTTTCCAAAAATCACCAACGTAGTTGGTTCCAGGCTAAGACCTACTTTGTCTGCAGCGGCAGCATGGTCAATTACCGCAAATAAATTCAACCCCTTCTCTTCAATAAGGGCTTTAAGCCTGATTACTGTTTCTGCTACTGTATACTTCGATTTTACTGCTATCATCCTGTTTGTTTGTACGAAAGCCAGTGCTGGCTAAATCCATAGATATGCTAACCTTGAGGCCATGATTGCCTGCTTACTTCATCAATCAAAGGGGAGTAGAATTAGTTTCCGGAATCACATAACAGCAGGTCGATCTGTCAGCTATACTACCTATGAAAAATAATTATTAGGCGGTCAGAAATTTTTTAACTCGTACAATCTCCTTACTTTTGTCCGGCAAATAAAACCAAGTATTTATTTGCTATGCCCCTCGATACTGACAAATTCCTTTTTGAAGCACTGACCTACGATGATGTCTTACTGCTTCCCGATTACTCCGAAGTTTTACCGCGCGACACCAGTACCCAAACTCAGCTTACACGCAATATTCAATTGAATATTCCGCTTGTATCTGCTGCCATGGATACGGTTACCGAATCGCAGTTGGCCATTGCCATGGCCCTGGAAGGTGGCCTCGGTTTCATTCACAAAAATATGACGGCCCAGGCCCAGGCACTGCAGGTGCGTAAGGTGAAAAGGTCCCAAAGTGGAATGATCCTCGACCCCATTACCCTGCACGTAGATAAAACTGCCAGAGATGCTGAAGCTATTATGCGTGAGAATAAGATTGGCGGAATTCCGGTTGTCAATGATGACAAAAAACTGGTAGGTATAGTGACCAATCGCGACATGCGCTTTATCAAAGACATGTCTATTCCTGTAAAGGAAATTATGACGAAAGAAAACGTCATTACCGGTGAAATGGGCATTACACTGGATGGAGCAGAGGATGTGCTGAAGCAATACAAGATCGAGAAACTCCCTATTGTAGATGATAAAGGCAATCTTACCGGGCTCATCACCTATAAGGACATTCTCAAAAACAGAGACAGACCTAACGCCTGTAAAGATCAGTTTGGAAGGTTGAGAGTGGGTGCAGCTGTAGGGGTAACACCGGACATTGAAGAAAGAATTGCGGCCCTGATGGACGCAGGTGTAGATGTGGTCAGTATTGATACGGCTCACGGACATTCTAAAGGTGTAATAGATACGGCCAAACGAATTAAGAATGCCTATGGTGAGCTGGATGTGATTGTGGGTAACGTGGCTACAGGATCTGGCGCCAAAGCCCTGGTAGATGCCGGAGCTGATGCGGTAAAAGTTGGTGTAGGACCGGGAAGTATCTGTACCACGCGTGTAGTTGCGGGTGTGGGCATGCCGCAACTCTCAGCAGTATATGAGGCAGCCAAAGCAGTACAAGGCTCGGGTGTTCCTATTATTGCTGATGGAGGAATTCGCTACTCTGGTGACATGGTAAAAGCAATAGCTGCCGGTGCCAGCGTTGTCATGATCGGCTCTATGCTGGCCGGCACCGAAGAGGCTCCGGGAGAGGTGATTCTTTACGAAGGCCGTAAGTTCAAATCTTACCGCGGCATGGGCTCTATTGAGGCCATGGAAGATGGTTCCAAAGATCGCTACTTCCAGGATGCTGAAGATGATATCAAGAAACTGGTACCTGAAGGAATTGTGGGCCGTGTGCCATTCAAAGGACTGGTACAGGAAGTACTATACCAGCTCACTGGAGGGCTACAGGCTGGCATGGGCTACTGTGGTGCCAAGGACATTGAGGCAATGCAAAAGGCAAGGTTTGTGAAGATTACAGGAGCCGGTGTAAGAGAAAGCCATCCACATGATGTGCACATTACCCGGGAAGCACCTAACTATAGCAGATAGACTGAAGATAACCAATGTTATGAAGGCACCTCAGGGTGCCTTTTTTGTGGAATCTTGCGAACTCTTTTGCCTGTCAAACTTTTCGACCCAAAAGAGGCATCTTCAGACAAAACTAAATCGATGAAGAGAGTTCTATTTTTTTCCCTGGGCCTTTACATGGCCCTTCACAGCCTTAACGGATACCAGAAACAACCCATTGAAATTAAACTGACAAAGAGGCCTGGAGATCAGGCATTCTTTGATGACTTTGCCCCTCAGGTCCTGGTGCCTGTAAAAGATCAGTACAACTCACCTCGCCTATCCATGAATCTCATCATTCCCAAAAAAGAAAGACAAAAAGAAAATGGAGTGATAGAAGTACGTTTTATGGGAGGCACGCATCCGTCCGGACAGGTTTTGGTACTGGTAGCAGATTACAAAAGTGACTCGCCCAGGTTTTACATAGATCAAAACCAAAATGGAGATTTCTCTGATGATGAGTCTCCCTTAACGTTCAATAATGGTGTAGTCAACATTGACCTGAAAAATCATAAAAATCAAAGCGGTATTTATCGCGCCATGTTGAAACGCTTCCCTGCCCAAACCGAGCAGACCAGAACGCGCTGGAAAAATAACGTGAGTAGAAAATACGGGGATACTCAACTTGCAGAACCAGATTATTGGCTCGCTCGCTATCATCGGAACATATTATCGGCCGATGTAAAAAAAGGAGATCTGACATTTCAACTGGGCCTAAGGGACACCAACCTGAATGGTATCTACAATGATGAGAATGACCGGCTGATTGTGGGAGACTACGGTAGCGACCGTATGTTTACTGACTTCAACAATGGCGCTTATCGTGTCGGAGACCGATCTCCCTTTGCGGTAGGTAACAAGGGCTTTGCCATTAAATCTATCTCTGCGGATGGAACAAGCATAGAAATTGAGCCAATAGGTATTGATCAGGTGAAAAGTACTCTCAAAACGGGAGAGCCTCTGCCAGAACTTATGATTGAGTCTCTGGAAGGTAATCCCGAAAAATTCTCTGACCTTATAGAAAAAGACAAATATACCTTTATCGACTTCTGGGGTATCTGGTGCAAGGGTTGCGTACAAGAGCTACCTCAAATAGAAGCGATCTCTCAAGAGTATTCGGATAAATTAAAGGTGATCGGACTCCACTGCTCAACCGTGAGCAACGAACGACTAAAGAAATTTATCAATGCAAAAAAGCTCTCCTGGACGCAAAAAATAGCGCCCGATCAGGTGGTAGAGAAAATGCAGGTCTCGGGTTTTCCCTATGGCATCCTCCTGAAACCTGGCGGTACCATAGTCGCTTTTAATATTCGCATAGAGGACGTGTCAAAATATTTGAGGTAGCATTTTTGGGAGTTCTCAACCGGCTTCACCCGTAATTATCAGGCTGGTTTACTGACATATACCCGTTCTTAACATGATTCAGGTCATGGTTTGGGCTACTCCCTTTCGGTAATTTTCGTTGCAGGAAAATTCTTTTTTACGCACATCAATTCACCGTATTATGGGAGATCTCAACGTCAAACTAATCAAGACCAAAAAGGAGCAAAATGACTTCACGCGTTATCTGCTGGAAGATCTTCATGCTCTCGAACGTATGCTGGAAGAGGACTGGTTCGAGAAAGGCCAGATGCATATTGGTGCGGAACAGGAAATTTGCCTGATAGACGAGCACTACAAGCCAGCTTGCAGGGCCGAAGAGGTTCTTGATAAGATTCAAAGCGATAACTACACCACAGAGTTGGCTAAGTTCAATGTGGAAGTAAATCTGTCACCTCAGCCCTTCAAGGGCAGCTGCTTCAGCGATATGGCTGCGGAGCTCGATTGGGAACTGGAAATGCTCCAAAAAGCGCTGAAAGGCACCAACCTGAGCTACCTGACTACAGGTATACTACCTACACTGCGAAAGTTTGACCTGGGGGATGATCATATCACACCCCTCCCGAGATACTATGCACTGATGGATGCTATCAGCAGGATGAGGGGCCAGGCTCAGGAAATTCATATAAAGGGTTACGATGAGCTTAATGTAAAGCACGACTCTGCCATGCTGGAAGCCTGTAACACCAGCTTTCAGGTACATCTGCAAGTGACTCCTGATGACTTTGTAGAGAAGTATAACCTGGCCCAATTCATTGCAGCCCCTACCCTGGCCATTAGTGCCAATAGCCCCATGCTTTTTGGCAAGCGACTGTGGCACGAAACCCGCATTGCCCTTTTTCAGCAAAGTATTGATACCCGCATTACCAGCGAACACCTGAGAGACCGAAGTCCCAGGGTGATGTTCGGCAATCAATGGGTGAAAGACTCTCTTCTTGATATTATCAAGGAAGATATCGTTCGTTTCAGGCCCATGCTTATGACAGAACATGAAGGCAATTATAGGGAGATGATGGATAAAGAAATTACGCCACAATTGCGGGCATTGACTATTCACAACTCGACAGTGTATCGCTGGAACAGACCCTGCTATGGCATCAGCCCCAATGGCAGACCCCACCTCAGAATCGAAAACCGTATACTCCCCTCTGGCCCTACTCCACTAGACGAAATGGCCAACACCGCCTTTTGGATAGGTACCATGAATGCGATTGGCGATCACTATCCCGGTATTGCCGATCGGCTTGACTTCAGCGAGGTGAAATCCAACTTTAACAATTGTGCCCAAACCGGGCTCAATACCAAAATCAGATGGTTTTCGAAAGACAAAATCAGTGTGGGTAAGATTATAAAAGAAGAGCTTATCCCCATCGCTCGCGAAGGTCTGGCCAAGAACAAAGTAGATACTGCCGATATCGACAAGTATCTGAGTGTGATTGAAGAAAGAAGTGAGGCAGGGCAAAACGGCTCCGTATGGGCCCTCCGCTCCTATGCCCAGCTGGCCAAAGACAGCAGCAAGGAAGAGATTGCCCTGGCCATTACTTCCTCCATGGTCAAAAATCAAAAAGCGGGATCACCTGTTCACCGCTGGGATCTGGCTTCGCTGCATGACATTCTTAAATGGCACCCCTCTTCTATCCTGGTAGAAGAGTTTATGACCAAGGACCTCTTCACTGTTCATAAAGAAGACATTATTGAGCTCGTGGCCGATATCATGGACTGGCAACATATCCGCTTTACTCCTGTTGAGGACAAGAAAGGGAAGCTTATCGGGCTCGTATCTATGCGCATGATAACCCGTCATTTGAACAAAAACAGAGCGGAAACACCCGGCTCCACGACAGTTGAGGACTTAATGATCAAAAAACTCATCACTATCAGTCCTGAAAACACTATTTTTGATGCCATGAATTTGATGAGGGAGCACAAGGTGGGATGCTTGCCTGTCGTGAAGAAGCGAACACTGGTTGGTGTAGTCACGGAGGGTAATTTTCTCAATATCACAGCCACCCTTCTCAAGATTATCAATAAAAGCGGCTGAGGCATTTATGAGTGAGAGAATACTGGGGGATTTTGACAGCGGAGAGAAATCAAATCTGATGATACTGGTGGGGGCACTGCATGGCAATGAGCTGGCAGGCTACAAGGCTACCAACAATGTTTTTGATGAGCTAAGAAAGAACGAGACGAAAATCAACGGGCGGGTAGTTGGCATTGCTGGTAATCTGCAAGCCATTGCTGCTAAAAAGCGATTTATCGATCACGATTTAAACCGCGCCTGGAAACCTGAGATCCTGGATCGCGTACTGGCTACTCCCGAGGAAGAGCTGACTCACGAAGACCTGGAGTTGAAAATACTCCATGGCATTCTGGACGATCTCGGGACACAAGGTTATGAAAACACCTATCTCATTGACATGCACACTACTTCTGCAGACAATGGTATTTTCCTCGTCCACCCCGGCTACCCTGACCAGCAGTCGATAGCCCGAGAGCTGCGCCTGCCTACCGTCATCAACCTTGATGTCTACCTGCCGGGTACCCTTCTGAAATTTATGAGGGGCTATGGATTTAACTCCTTTGCGTTTGAAGCAGGTCAGATAGGTTCTGAAAAGGCCATTGATATCCATACCTTCGGCATTTGGGAGCTACTTCACAAAACGGGCATTATAGATCAAAGTCGTGATTTGGGCCACCTGATTCACTATGAAGAGATCCTGGCCTCGCTGCACAAGCCGCTGCCCGGTATTGTAAGGGTGCTCCACCGCCATGA
This sequence comes from Roseivirga sp., assembly GCA_021404565.1. Classification (GTDB taxonomy): domain Bacteria; phylum Bacteroidota; class Bacteroidia; order Cytophagales; family Cyclobacteriaceae; genus Roseivirga. The sequence continues at coordinate 308,060 of JAAWWF010000007.1, forward strand.
GATCAAAGAGGGTGACTACTTCCACATGAAGCCAGGATATGAAAACTTTCAAACCGTAAGCGGTGGCGAATTGCTGGCCCAGGACAAATCAGGAGAGATTCACGCACCCATGGATGGCCTGATCTTTATGCCGCTCTATCAGAACGCAGGCAATGACGGTTTCTTTATTGTAGAGGAGTTGTAGACCCCTCTCAATCTCCCCTGCAAGAGGAGAAGATGGTACACTTGTGCATTGCGGTTTCCGATCACAAAAGAATAATGATATGAAACGACAGAGCATTTTGTAATTCTGTATGGCCTCATCCTTCGAGAACCACTTTCCCCCTCAAAGGGGAACACAAGGGGGTATTCCAACCCTACTCCTCAACCGCGTGTCAAAGAGGAAAAGACACAATAATGAAGAGAGTTTTGATAGGGATGTTGTTGCTAGCAACAGTTTGGGCATGTGAAGAAGCACAACCGGAAACGGAGGCTAATATGAGGGTAAACTACTACACCCAGGTTTGCCAGGGAATTTACGAGGGCAATTGCCTGCTGGTACAGCAAGGTGCTCAGATTGGAAGTGATGAATGGGAGCTCTTTTATTACGAAAACGGTATCGAAGGCTTTGAGTATGAGGCAGGATATGTATATGACCTGAAGGTGGATGTGACCCACATTCCTAATCCTCCGCAGGATGGATCGAGCCTGGAATATAAGCTGATTGAAGTACTGAATAAAACGGCTCAGTAGCGGCTGTTGACTACCTTCCAGTCACCAAAGTAGAGTCAGAAGCGGCTCCAGGGTTTTCAAAAGCGGTCTTGTATTGATCGTAGCGATTGAGAATTTCGGCAACATAGTTAACCGGCTCATTGCCCCGGCAATAACCAAACTGAACTACCGGATCGTTGTAGAATTCCGGACGCGTTTTCTGCACCAGAAAATGAGCCACATTCTCCTGCCATAACTCCGGGTCTTTGCCGTATTTTCTGGCCAGTTTAACCGCATCGAGCACATGGCCCTGCCCCACATTGTAGGAGGCCAGCACAAACTTCAATCGTTCGGTTTCATCAGGTACCCGTTCTGTCCAAAAGTTCTCCAGCCAGGCCAGGTATTCCATGCCGGCAGTCATGTTCTCTTCGGGATTAAAAGCATTATCGACCTTATACTGCTCAATCGATATATCGGTGAGCTGCATCAGGCCTTTAGCTCCTGCCCAGGACTCTGCCTCGGGATCAAACTTCGACTCCTGATAAACCAGCGAGGCCAGCAGCATCCAATCGAGATTGAGGGAAGCTGCTCCTTTCTTGATCAAATCATCATAGGGAGAAATCAGTACACCACCCACCGAGCTATAGACACTATGAGCCCGCAGGTTCTGCGATTTACGGTTTTTAAAATAGCGATTGTAGATCACGTTAAAATCCGGGGAGGCCTTGATATTATCAAGCCAGTGATTGACAGTATCTCTGAGCTGAGGTGCATTCTTGCGCATGGCCCAGGCAATCCGCTGTGGAAAGCTGATTGGGGTTTTGGCATCAATATTCGGGTAATAGGTAGCATTGATCAACCCCACATCCTCATCCGCCACGGTATAGTCGATCTCGCCTCTGGCAACACGCTGGATCAGCTCCTCAGTATCGGTTTGGCCGGTTTGTTCAAGGATGATAATGTCACCGCCAATTTCTTCTGAAAGGTTTAGCAAACGGGCTGAATAAGAAGAGCCCTTACGGGAATAAACTTCCTTCCCTACCAGATCGAGCGTATTTCTGATCAATGCGTTTTCCAGCTCGTGTACTTTCAGGCTTCTCCAGTTATCTGGTTTGCGCTGGATCAGCACCTGCCTCACTTCAGTATGAGCATCAGTAAAGGCAACCCGCTGTGCCCGCTCCTTTGTTACCGTCAGGTGATAGGCCATCAAATCCGCCTCACCGGCATTAAGCATATCAAAGGCCTGCTCCAGGTCAGCCGTCAGTTTGATCTTGAGCGATACCTCAAGGTCATCGGCCAGCCTCTTCAACAGATCATATTCATAGCCCATGGGTTGGCCACGGTAAATGAAGTAGCCGGTAGAACTGTTGTCCACTACCGCTATAAGGGAACCTCGTTTTCTGATCTCGTCAAAATCGAAAGTTATGGGCTCCTTTTTGTCTTCTTTCAGAACTGTTTCGGTGGTATTACCAGGGGTATTATTACGACAGGAGGCTACCGTAAGCCCCAGAAAAGAGGCAATGAGAAGGAACTTAAAACTTGCGATATATGGGCTGACCCGTTTCATTATGGGACGCTGATTGAACAACACAATACCCAATATGTTCAAAAGCTTCCATAAAAAATAGTAGAAGGGACTCTTAGATCAAAATAGTCCCAGGTCGATATGGCTACTGGAGATTATATCCCGCCAGTCGGTTAAGCTCAATTTCGGCTACCTTCACAGCGTATCGGGAAGTAAGTTTTCTGATCTCTGCCTGCACCAGATTCACCTGAGCTTCGCGTAGTTCAATGGCATTTCCATTGCCCAGCTTATAGCGCTCCAGCGCTATGTCATAATTCTCCTGGGTTACCGCAAAATTGAGCTCTTCCAGATTTTTCAGCACAATACCATTCTGGTAGTTCACGTAGGTTTTGCGAATATCGGCCTCCAGCTGTTGCTTCAGGTCCAGAATAGTCAGCTCATTAGACTCCATCTGAATGCGGTTATTCTGCTCACGCCTTTTACGATCAAATCCGTTAAATACATTCACTGAAGCACTCACCCCGTAGTTCAGGCCCCGGCTGGTATTGTTGATAAGAAAGCCTGCATCGGAATTACGATCATTGTAATTATAGCCCATATTAAGGCTGATAGTTGGGTACCGCTCAGCCCTGATTTCTTTCTGCTGAATAAAGGAGATATTTTTAGCCCTTTGTGCCCGGATAATACCAGGGTTGTTGAGATAACTACTCGCCAGAAGTGGGGCAAGTACCAGGGTGGTATCCATAGCAAAGTCAGGCGCTATTGAATATTCTGTCTCCAGCTCACTTCCGAGGAGCCTGTTCAGGTCCACCTTTACATTGTAAATCAATTCCTGCTGAGCAATCAGGTTTGATTTGTCCGTATTATAATCCACCTGCGCCTGCAAATAGTCGAGCTTGGAGGATTTGCCTACCTCGTAGCGGGTTTTGGCCAACTCCATTCTGTCTTCTGAAAGCTGTAGGGCATCCTGAAATACCCTGAGGCGCTCATTCTCCAATACCACACGATAATAGGCATTCGAAATCAGGGCGATATTGTTCTCAATCGTCACGCGAAGTTCGTCCTCCCCCAAAAGCTGCTGTTCTTTCAATCTGTCTCTGGTCGCAAACATGCCCAAACCATTGAACACGGTCCAGTTCAGTCGGGGACTAAAATCGAGTGTGTTTGATTTAGCCCCATCAATGGTACGGGGTTCCGAATCGCCTACAAACTGCTGCTCTACATTGCTTTTCGTGAAGTTCTTACTTGCCGAAATACTTACTATGGGTAAGAGGCCGCCAATACTCCTGTCATAGTTGTTGGCACCTACCTCTGCATTCTTGCGGCTGATGCGGATGGATAGGTTCTTCTCCAAACCAGTGGCTACCGCGTCTTCTATACTAAGTTGTTGTTGCGACTGCAGGTTAAAAGCAGTTACGCAAAAAGTAATTAGGATTGCTAATTTTTTCATATCACACACGTGCCATTCGGCTCTTTTTACTGGTGAAATAAGAATATACTGCCGGTATCACATAGAGTGTCAGCACGGTTGAGAAGATGAGACCTCCAATAATGGCCACTCCCATAGAAACCCGGCTTTCGGCACCGGCTCCCAATGCCAGCGCAATAGGCATGATACCGAGAATGGTGGAAAAAGAAGTCATCAAAATCGGTCTGAAACGTGATTTGGCCGCATCTACAATGGCCTCTTTTACCTCCAGCCCCTGGGCCTTCCGCTGGTTGGCAAATTCCACAATCAGGATTCCGTTTTTAGATACCAATCCCACCAGCATGATGATACCGATCTGACTGAAGATGTTGAGTGTTTCTTCATAACGCCATAGCACCAAAAGTGCTCCTGCCAACGCCAGCGGTACCGTAAACATGATAATCAGCGGATCGACAAAACTCTCGAACTGAGCGGACAGCACCAGGTAAATGAGTACCAGGGCAAAACCAAAGGCAAAGTAAAGACTGTTGGAGCTCTCTCTGAATTCTTTAGAATTTCCGGCCAGCTCAGTCGAATAGGTTTCATCAAGCACCTCAGCTGCTACCCTGTCCATGGCATCAATACCCTGACCGATGGAGACTTTAGGCCTGAGACTCGCTGACACAGTAGCGGAGGCAAAGCGGTTGTAGCGATAGAGCTGCGGAGGCGTACTGTTTTCCCTTATGGTCACAAGATTATCCAGCTGCACCAAATCGCCCTGATTGCTTCTGATGTAAAGTGTTTGCAAATCCAGCGGATCATTGCGGTCTTCACGCTCCACCTGGCCGATAATCTGGTACTGCTTTCCATTGATGATAAAGAAGCCGAATCGCTGACCGGAGAGTCCCAGCTGAAGAGTTCTTGCTACATCTCTTACCGATACTCCCAGGCTTCTGGCCTTTTCACGATCGATCTCAATGGTGATTTCCGGTTTATTAAACTTCAGATCAACCTGGACAAAACCAAACTCTGGTTGCTGCTGTGCCTGAAGTAAAAACTGTGGTAAAATCTCTTTCAGCTTTTCAAGGTTGGCCGCCTGGATCACATATTGCACGGGCTGCCCGCCAAGGCCTCTTTGTGCACTGATGGTTTCCGGCTGAGTTACAAATGCTCGGGCCTCCGTCAGATTGTTTACAATCGGGGTAATAGCATTGGCAATGTCGTTCTGGCTTCGCTCGCGTTCAGCAGGATCTTTCAGAATGGTGAACATAAAGGCAGAGTTTACCGAACTGCTGGCTCCAAAACCGGGTGAGGTTATGGAAATAATGGCCTCTCTCTCTGGTACATTCGCCTTGGCGGCCGCCACTAGCTTATCTACATAGCGATCCATATATTCAAAAGTGGCTCCCTCGGGTGCGGTGGCAAAAAGTCTCACACTGCTCCTGTCTTCTTTCGGGGCTATCTCTTCGGGAATGTTGTTTCCGGAAAGCAATACAGCAATCAATCCCCCTGAAATAATAATGATGACAAAGGCCACCCAGCGCACTTTCATAAAACGTACCAGGGAATTGTTATAAGCCGTATTGAGCCATACAAAGAAGGGTTCTGTCTTACGATAAAACCAGTTGTGTCGCTCTCTTTTCTTCAGCAGCTTGGTGCTCATCATAGGAGTGAGCGTCAGGGCCACAAAAGAGGAGATGACCACCGCCCCAGCTACCACAATGCCAAACTCGCGGAACAATCGCCCGGTCAGGCCCTGGAGAAAAATCACTGGCATAAACACCGCTACCAACGCCACCGTGGTGGAGATAACAGCAAAGAAAATCTCGGTGGCTCCCTTGATACCGGCCTCTTTGGGTGACATGCCTTTTTCAATCTTAGCATAGATATTTTCCAGTACCACAATGGTATCATCTACCACCAGGCCGATGGCCAGCACAATGCCTAGTAGGGTTAAGACATTGATAGAAAAGCCCGCCACATACATGATAAAGAAGGCCCCGATCAATGAAATGGGTATGGTCATCACGGGTATAATGGTGGTGCGCCAATCTCTTAAAAACAGAAAGATGATGACCACCACAAGGCCAAAGGCAATGATGATGGTTTGCTGTACCTCGTTGATCGACTCGCGAATATATTCGGTATTGTCGAAGCCCATACCCAGTTCGATATCAGCAGGAAGGTCCTTTTCGATTTGCTCGATGCGTTCATAGAAATTGTCGGCAATCTCGATGTTATTGGAACCCGGTTGGGTAATGACGGCAATGCCCACCATGGGTACACCATCTCGTTTCAAAATGGTCCTCTCATTTTCGGGAGCCAGCTCTGCCCGGCCGATATCCTGAAACTTTACGATGTTATCGCCATCCTCTTTGATAATGAGGTTATTGAATTCCTGTGGGGTATTAATCCTGCCCAGCGTACGTACCGTCAATTCTGTATTGGTGCCTTCCACCCTGCCTGATGGTAGCTCCACATTATCTCTGTCCACCGCATTCAGCACATCCAGCGGGGTTAACTGATAGGCAGCCAGTTTATTCGGGTCCATCCATAAGCGCATAGAATAGCGCTTGGAGCCCCATACCTGAACGGAGCTTACTCCCTGAATGGTCTGCACCCTTTCCTTGAAAGTATTCTCCGCAATGGAGGTAAGGTCAAGCAGCGTGCGCTGGTCACTTCGGATATTGAGGAACAATATCGGACCAGAATTGGCATCGGCTTTTGAAACGCTCGGAGGGTTAACATCCGGGGGAAGTCGGTTAATCACTCCTGCCACTTTATCTCGCACATCATTGGCAGCAGCTTCAAGGTCTACTCCCAGATCAAACTCGGCCGTTACGGTGCTTCGTCCGTCACGAGAAACAGAGGTGAGTGTTTTGATACCAGCTATACTGTTCAGGGCCTCTTCAATAGGCTCAGTGATCTGAGATTCTATGATCTCAGCATTGGCTCCCGTATAGCCGGTAGACACCGAAATAACCGGAGGGTCCACACTGGGGAATTCCCGCACCCCCAGATAGAGAAAGCCAATGACTCCGAAGATGACAATGATGATGTTCATGACCATTGCCAGCACAGGACGGTTAATGCTTATGGTGGATAAACTTGCCATGCCCTTTAGTTAACTGAGGTGATAGATACTGAGGCTCCGGGTCTCATCTGTAGAATACCACTGGTAATTACCGTGTCTTGCAGGCTGATGCCATCAATGATCTGAACGTTTTCATTCGTTCTGATGCCTATTTGCACCTTTCTCGATTCTGCTTTACCGCCACGTGCCACATACACTTTATGGCCATTGAGCTCTGGCACCACTGCCTCGGTAGGTACCAGCATGGCATCCTCAATCGTCTCCATGATCAGCTCAATTCTGGCAAACTGACCAGGTAGTAGCTTTCGCTCCTTGTTACGGGAAAATGCCCGGATTTTCAAGGTTCTTGTATTCGGGTCTATTCTTGGCTCAATCGCATATACTCTTCCCTGAAACTGTTCTGTAAAAGCATCTACTTTAAAGTTCACCATGTCTCTAACTTTCACCTCACCCGCATATTTACCGGGAATTGAAAACTCGATAATAACCGGGTCAAGACTGTAGAAATTAGTGATCACATCGCTGCTGGTAATATAGGCACCCACGCTAACTTCCCGGAACCCTACCACCCCATCAAAGGGAGCTTTTATGGTCATTTTGTCCAGTTGCACCTGTAACAATTTAATATCTGCTTCAGAAGTGTTAAGCTGTGTAAGCGAAATGTCATATTCTTCCTGACTGATGGCCTCTTTTTCGAGGAGCTTACGCTGACGAAATTCCAGCTCTTCGTTCAGTTTCTTACTGTATCGCAGCTTTTCCAGCTGTGCCCGAAGCTCATCGTCCTTCAGGCTGACCAGCGGTTGTCCTTCAACAATGTCCTCTCCTTCCACAAAGCCCAGTTGAGTGATAACACCAGATACTTCACTCTTTACCTCCAACTCCTCATTGGGTAGTATTGAGCCTGTGATCAGAATTTTATTTTCCAGACGGCTGGGGGTTATCACTTTAGCGGTAACAGGAGTGGTTGTAGGCCCGAAGGCAGCGGGAGGGCCTCCACCTGCCTCGCTGGATGAAGAAAAAATATCTCCGAATCGTGGATATAGTGCCCATGCTACCACAGACAAAATAATGACCACAAGCAGGGTGACCCTTGCAGCTTTACTCATTTCAGTTAAGGTTAATTAACGCCTGGTACTAATGGGCGTGTTGTTTGATAAACTCGATTGATAAATTATTAAAAACCTCGGGTTGTTCTACGTTACAAACATGACCACTGTTTTCGATGATTGACAAACGGGAGAATTCATGTTTTTTTACCAATACCATTACCTGCGGCAGGAACATATAGTCCTGATCTCCCATCAGGTAGAGCGTAGGCAACATGCTGTCTTTCTCGTTGAAATATCTCAGCAGAGGGTTAAGGTCATTTGTAAGCTTAAACCACTTTAAAAATTCTGATTGCGCCAGTTTCTTAGCCTGAGAAATAAAGAGCATTCTGGACTCGGCATTCCGTTTTCTGGGCATTATGATCCAGGCAAAAAACCGGTAGAGCCACATAAAAGGTACCAGCCTCTTCACAGCATTGCCAAAGGCAACCAAAAACTTTGAGCGAATATTAAGGCGGGTTACCGCTCCGCCCAGAATCAAAGACTGCACTTTGTCAGGAGCAATCTCACAGATGGAACGAATGATAATGGTACCCAACGAAATGCCCACAAAGTGCCCCTTTTCAATGGCAAGATGGTCCATCACATCTACCACATCTTGTGAGATATTCTCAAAGTTGTAGTCGTTGGTGAAAAATCGCTGGAACATCTCCTGAGACTGGCCATGACCTCTCAAGTCAATCAACAACACATTGAACTCCTCTTTGAAGCTTCGCAACTGTTTGTACCAAATGGACGAGCTGCCTCCCGCACCGTGAATAAACACGACCCATTCGGCATCATCAGACTTGTGAAAGGTTTTGTGGTATAGCATAGACAATGGCCTGCAAAAGTAACGGCTTGTCTTATAATATGTTCACCATTGACAGAAGTTTGGGGTCTTTTTACCGTAAACGCACCCCTGAGTGCAGCGAGTTTTCGAATTTATGGGCTACTATCTTCCTTTATAATTCTGCCCGGCCTTAGTATTTTTTTTCAAGTCTGCATAAATTCCGGCCATGCCCTCATTTTTCGATACCAGTATAGAATTCCTCAAAGGAGTCGGCCCCCAAAAGGCGGCTTTGATTGGTAAGGAACTAGGGCTTTTCACCTATGGTGACATCATTCAGCACTACCCCTTTCGCTATGAAGATCGGACTCAGTTTCATCCCATAGCTGAGGTGAATGGGGATATGCCCTTTGTACAGATCAAAGGACGCATCAGGCGCATAGAAACCATTGGGGAAATGCGAAAGAAAAGGCTGGTCGCCCACTTTGCTGACGAGAGTGGAACGATTGAGCTTATCTGGTTCAAAGGCATTCCCTGGGTAAGCAAAAAGCTGAAGCTGGGAGTAGACTATGTGATTTTCGGTAAACCCAGTGCCTTTGGAAAAAAGGTGAACATGGCTCATCCTGAGGTAGAGGTTTTGACTACTCAAAACGATCAGGCTTCATTTCTGCAACCGGTATACCATACCTCTGAAAAAATGAAGGCCAGATACCTTGATAGCAAAGCCCTTTCCAAGATCATACGCCAGGTGATGTTGCTGGCCGAAAACTATATACAAGAGAGCCTGCCGGAAAAGCTTACCCAACAGTTCGCGCTGATCGACAAAAAATTTGCCCTCTGGCATATCCATTTCCCGGGAAATAACGAGCTGCTGAAAAAGGCACAGCACCGGCTCAAATTTGAGGAGCTCTTCTACATTCAATTGAAGCTACTTAAAAGCAAGACGAATCGTATCGATAAGTTCAGGGGCCAGGTATTTAAGGACTCCTCACTACTTACAGAGTTCTATCGCGATCACCTGCCTTTTGAACTCACAGGGGCACAAAAACGGGTAATCAGGGAAATCTACCAGGACATGAAGTCGGGTAAGCAGATGAATCGCCTGCTACAGGGTGATGTAGGTAGTGGTAAAACCATTGTGGCTTTTATTTGCATGCTGCTGGTAGTAGGTGCGGGAGCCCAGGCTGCAATGATGGCCCCAACTGAGATACTGGCAGGCCAGCACTATGATGGACTGAAAGAGCATGCCGATAAACTGAATCTGGGCATTGCCCGACTCACAGGGTCCAGTAAAACTAAAGAGCGCAGGGCCATTCATGCTGGTCTGCTTGATGGCTCTATCCATATCATTGTAGGGACGCATGCCCTGCTGGAAGACATTGTGCAGTTCAAAAACCTGGGCCTTGCCGTAATTGATGAGCAGCATCGCTTCGGGGTAGCGCAAAGAGCCCGGCTTTGGGCCAAGAATAAGAATTTTTATCCACACGTGCTGGTGATGACGGCCACACCCATTCCCCGTACCCTGGCCATGACCCTTTATGGCGACCTGGATGTATCAATGATCGATGAGCTTCCTGCAGGGCGAAAGGCCATTAAAACCCTTCACCAGTACGATTCCGGCAGACTGAGACTCTTTGGTTTTATGAAAGAGCAAATCGCCCTGGGCCGGCAAATCTATGTAGTATACCCTTTGATTGAAGAGTCTGATAAGCTGGACCTGAAAGACCTGATGGACGGCTTTGAGAGCGTTATCAGAGCATTCCCCGATCAACATGTGAGTATTGTACATGGTAAGATGAAGCCCCAGGACAAGGATTTTGAGATGCAGCGATTTGTGCGTCATGAAACGCACATCATGGTAGCCACTACAGTAATTGAAGTAGGAGTAAATGTGCCCAACGCTTCGGTAATGGTAATCGAAAATGCTGAACGATTTGGCCTGGCACAGCTGCACCAGCTAAGAGGCCGGGTAGGTCGGGGGGCTGAGCAATCGTATTGCATATTGATGACCGACTATAAGATGAGCAAAGACAGCCGGAAAAGAATCGATACGATGGTGCGTACCAACAACGGTTTTGAAATAGCCGATGTAGACCTCCAACTTCGGGGGCCGGGAGATATTTCCGGAACTCAGCAAAGCGGTGTGCTCGACCTGTTGATAGCCGACCTCTCCAAAGACTCTCAGATTCTGCAAGCAGCCAGAAATGTGGCCAGCGATATCTTAGAGGATGATCCGAATCTGGAAAAACCGGAGCACCGTAACATTTTGAGACACATCCAGTCGCTCAAACAAACGGCTGTGAATTGGGGCCGAATCTCTTGAGGTGCCAGGCCGGAGGTGTTTGCCATTTCTTGTTTGCAGCAAAAGGCCTGAACGGCAGAGATGCGGGGGACAGGTTATTAGTTAAGGGTATATCAGTTAATGGGTAGACAGGTACAGGTAGACAGGTAGACAGGCCAGACAATGAATTTATGCATGAGAGTAGTGGCCGGGGTGGTCCTTTCACAAAATTGATACTATTAGAAATCACTTGAGTTGAGCGCTATTAATTTGAGAATAACTAATCACTTCTATAGACAACAGGGTGAAACCACCACCCCTGACCCCTCCTTGGAGGAGGGGAATTGACTCTTTTTATAAATCGTCTGGTACTCAAAAACAGCGCTTAGTCCAAACTACTTCAAAAGTGATCTAAAAGCCGACTTTCGGAGCATTTGCAAACCAATCCCCTCCTCATAGGAGGGGAGGCCAAGCCAGATAGTGAATTTATGCATGAGAGTAGTGGCCGGGGTGGTCCTTTCACAAAATTGATACTATTAGAAATCACTTGAGTAGAGCGCTACTAATTTGAGAATAACTAATCACTTCTATAGGCAACAGGGTGAACCCACCACCCCTGACCCCTCCTTGGAGGAGGGGAATTGACTCTTTTTATAAATCGTCTGGTACTCAAAAACAGCGCTTAGTCCAAACTACTTCAAAAGTGATCTAAAAGCCGACCTTCGGAGCATTTGCAAACCAATCCCCTCCTATCAGGAGGGGAGGTCAAGCCAGATAATGAATTTATGCATGAGAGTAGTGGTCGGGGGGTCCTTATGAAGATCTATACTTTCGGTAGAATTTTTTAAATCTGTGTGGGTATACTCTTAACCGACCTACTTCTTCCCTGCCAAATCACGAAGGGCCTCTTCAATCTTTGAGAACTTAAACTCAAAACCGGCCTTCTGAATTTTTTCGCTGCTTATCCTCGAGCCTCCGAGCACAATCACGGCCATTTCTCCCAGCATTACCTTGAGTATCAGCGAGGGCACATTAATAGGCATAAAGGGTTTGCGAAACGCTTTGGCAGCTGCCTGGGTTAGCTCCTTGTTGCTGACGGGGCGTGGAGCCACCGCATTGTAGGGGCCTTCAAAGGTCTCATCCTCCATGCTGCGAACTATCATTTGTACCAGGTCATCGATATGAATCCAGCTCATATACTGATTTCCCTTGCCCAAACCTGCCGCTACCGGTGGCTTAAGTAGTTCTGTTAAAGCTCCGCCCTCATGACTTAGTACTACTCCGATTCTAAGCTGTACCACCCGAATACCAAGCTCCTGATATTTACGAGTAGCTAATTCCCAGGCGTCCACCACATGTGCAAGAAAGTCATGCCCCACCGGGCTGCCCTCTCTTATAATGGCATTGCCGGTATCGCTACCATAAAGCCCGATGGCAGAGGCCGCTACAATGGTTTTAACCGAATGATTGCCTTCCTTAAGTCGCTTATAGAGGAGGTGAGAGGTTTGAGTACGGCTTTCGAAGATTACCGTTTTGCGGTCTTTGGTCCACTTTTGCTCGGCTACACCTGCCCCTGCCAGGTGTACAATGGTATCTACTCCATCAAGCGCTCCTTCTTCCAGATAGTCGTTCGCGTAGTCCCATTTGTAGTTAGGGTAAGGGCTGTTGGTTTTTTTACTTCTACCGAGTAATGAAACACGGTGACCTTGCTGTTGCAGTTGGCGGATCAGCAGGCTGCCAACCAGACCGGTTCCTCCTGTAACGAGTATATTCTGAGCCATATACTATAAAAGTAATACCAATTCAATTGTAATTTGGCACAAATGGAACTCAAATTATTACCGCTTGATTAAGGCGAGAAATGAGGGCATAGCATCGCTATGGCTGAATTTTTTAACGCAGAGCAAGAGGTAAGAAATGAGTTACATCAGACATATTATCCCGGATTATGCGTTGGGACTTCGTAATGAGTAGATAAGTCGCACAGAATCAGGGAGTTTTATTGGTTTATGCATAGCATCGCTATGGTTAAATCAAAAAGCTCATTTATTTTACTGATTCACAGTGACTTGTCTACGGAATAGACTTCCTAATGCATATTCCGGGATTATAGTTGATTTGGTATAGGAAAGGCTGAGTGCTTGTTCAAGGAAAGACAGAAAAAATGTCGTTTGTTAAGGGTAGAGAGATTTAACTCTAACTCCATATCCCTAGCCATTTACCCCGGGTTCTCACTTTTTGAGGCCAAAAAGTAAGAACCGTGCCGGCCGTACTTAGGTACTAAGGCAGGCAGGAAAGCCTTTCCGAAAACACCAAATACAAGTCTGGTTTTCTCGCACAGGGCCTGCGCGTACCTAATCCAACCCACTTGTATTTCGCACTGTTTTCGGTTTAGCCGCCCTCCTGGAAGGATGGTTGGCATGATGTATAATGTAGTAAAAACGGCCTGTTATGTTTGAGCAGTGTGCAGAGGGCATAAAAAAAGCGACTCCCTCTTAGGAACCGCCTTTTAATGATTGTATGATTTCTTACTTATTAAAGCTATAGCTGTATTTGAGGCGGAAAGCGGTTCCCGGGTCACGGCTGGTTTCCAGAATGTTGGTGCTGCCGAAAGACTGAAATTCTCTTTCTCTCAGGTCACCGAGAATATTCGTTACTCTCAAACCAATCTGATGTCTGCCTTCTTCGCCAAAACCTTTAGAGATGTTGAAGTTTAAGCTGTTGAATGGTACATCAAAGGTATCTGGTGTTCTGTTGACACCAACTACTGCCAGGGTGCTGCCTTGAACGTTATAAGAAACCCCTGCATTCCAGAATTTCTCATAATCTGTATAGTTCAAAGAGGTGTTGATGATGAACGGAGGCTGGCCAAGGAAATCTCTTTTGATATCCAGTGCTTCACCAAATCTCAATCCGTTGATTCTACCGAAACGCTCATTGTTGTCCATTTCTACACTGGCTTCGGTTACCGTGAAATTTGAAGCAATGGTGAAGTTCTCAAACTTAGGAGAGATGAAATCGAGGGTTTTTCTGAACTCTATTTCAACACCCGCCATGGTAGCATCGCCCACGTTTTGAGGTTGGAAGTCATTAGGCTGCTGCGACTGACGAACCAATTCGATTGGGTTAGTAAAGGTTTTGTAGAAAGCACCGACTGAGATGGTTTGGCCTCCGCGCCAGAAACGCTCCCATCTTAAGTCGAAGTTGTTGATGTTAGTCTCAACCAAATCAATATTACCGATAAAGGTTCTTCCGGTAAGTACATCCTGAATCTCAGCGGTTGACTTTTCTTTAAAAGAAGGTCTGGCAATAGTTCTTGAGAAGGACGCTCGGAAATTAGTGTTCTCGTCAGCGCTGTAAATCAGGTTGACAGAAGGAAAGAAGTCAAAAGAGCTGAGTACGTTCTCGTCATCAAACACACGCCCTGTTGGGTCGTTAGGGTTGGCTCCGGCCTGATTTACACCAGTATAGAATTGATCGTACTGCTCAACTCTGATACCGGCAATAGTTTTTAATCTGTCAGTCAAAGGAACTTCTGCTGAAACATAGGCTCCCAGCGTGTTGATTCTACCGGCATATGAGTTAGACAGGTTGAAGAGGTTTTCTACATAAACCCCGGTACCGTCACCGGTATCCCACAGGTTTGCATTATCCAGAAGACGATTCGGGTCTCCGTCCAGATTTAAGATTCCCTGGTTGCCTCTGATAGAAAGGTTGAAGTTCTGAATCTCAAAATCCCTCTCCTTGTAAATGTTACTGATACCGGCCTTGAACTTAGATGGTCTGTCGCGGAACTGGAAGTCAGAGGTGAAGTCTACTTTGGCCACATAGTTCTGCTCATCCAATAGTCTCCAGATTCTGTTAGGCTCTCCACCTTCCTGAGCGTTTATGGCAGAAGTGCCGTCATCGTTCAGTGTGAAAGGAGTGCTTCTAATATCTTTATCGTTGATTTTAGAAAAGGTAGTGGAGGCTTTCCAAACCAATTCCTGCTGGTTGCCATTGAAGTAGTGCTCACCTGAAGCAAGCAGGTTGGTCAGAGAACGCTCAGTATATTCCAGGTTGTCAACAACAGCCGTGTTGAAGTTCTCATTTGATCTTACTCGCGTTCTTTTGGCAGCCCTTTCGGTACCGCTTTGGATGTGCATGGCCTGCAACTTGAATTTTGCATTTTCCATTTTATAGGCACCTCCCAAAAGAGCACTGATCTGCGCATCTCTGTTAGATAGTGGTCCTACAAATCGGGTATCTTCTTCCAGCTGGCTTTCATCGTTCTGATTGGGCTTTACTGCAGCAACGTCCAATGCATTTTCATAGAAAGTAGTGCTGTTTCTCAGGTTCAGCGCAGCAGTATAACCGAACTTATTGCCTCCCAGGTCGATTTGATTACCCGTGGCCAGGCTAAAGCTGTAGTTGGCAAAGCTGTTGTCAGTAAAGGTGCCCATGTTCTTATCAAAACGCTGCGTAATTTCTGTCAGCGCAGGGTCTCTGTCCAACGGAGTAGGAATACTGTTAACCCTACCGTCAATAGGCAAATCTCTTGTACCATCATCCAGGCCAAGAAAATCAGATCCACCACCATTGTAGGTGACGAAGTTGTTTTTGAAGTGCATGCTGGAATTGTAGCCAAAGCTGGCAGATGCAGAAAAGGTCTGCTCGGTAGGAAAATCTACCGTTTCAATGTTTACAGTACCCCCTACAAAATCTGCTGACAGGTCAGGAGTAAAGTTTTTGAATACGATGATGTTATCGATCAGGGAAGTCGGGAAGATATCAATCTGGATAGCATTCCTGTCCGGATCAAGCCCGGGCACTTCCATGCCGTTGAGTACTGTCTTTGTATAGCGATCTCCCAGACCTCTTACAAATACATATTGGCCACCCTGGATAGAAACTCCGGGGACACGTTTGATAGCTCCGGCCACATCACTGTCTCCGGCTCTTTTAATTTGTTGAGAAGAAATACCGTCAATCAGATTGGTTGACTTCTGCTTTACCTTAAGCAAGGCTATATCCGTAGTTTTAATCGCCTCACCCACTACTTCAATCTCGCCCAAATTACCGGCTTCCTCTTCCATCCAGATGGCTTCAATAACTGTGACTTCACCGGCTTTTACTACCAGTTCCTTAATGTTCACCGTCTTGTTGCCAACAAATGAGGCCTTGAGCTCGTAAGTGCCGGGGTCAACCTTAATTTCAAATTTTCCATCAAAGTCGGAGGTGGCACCGTTGCTTGAATTGACAACCAGTACCTGTACACCCCACATGCCTTCACCACTGGCTTTTTCATAGACCGTGCCTCTGATGATGCCTTGTTGCGCCTGTAGTAATCCTGTGGTAACCATCAGGGCAATCAATGTAATAATTCGGGTAATTTTCATTGTATAAACGTTGTTTGTATCTCTTCTGCTACAAGCAAAATGCCCGTAAGCCTTTGACTTACGAGCATTCTACCTGAATCAAACTTCTGTTCTTATCATTTTAGAAGTTTGAGTTGGACAGCAGACCCATTGCTGAGGCCATTGTCCAGGTAAACTGGCTTACATCGGCTTTTGCTGCTGAAGAGCCTGCTGAAACCATTGAATTATTTGCTGCGAATTTCGCTGCATTACGTCCTTGTCTGGCTGTAGCAGCCGCCTGGTCACCGGTCAGTTCAGGCTTCAGTTTGTCGCCTAAAAGGTCTCCGATTACCACACCTGTGCTTTCCAGAAATTCAAGTCCGGTGAGTACGATTACATCTGTATCGTAATTGATAGCGTTTGCTTCGTTATCAGATAATTTCTTAGTGTCGTCATTAGGGTCTACAGAACCGTCAGCATCCAGCTCAACCTGGTGTCCGTCATCAAACCCGAAGAAGAACATGTTATTGAGGTTGTACTGTGCACCATCTCTCAGGTCGGCCTGATCAGAAGCGCTTCTGCCCCAGATGGTGGCTTTTGTGAATGTTCCGATCTCAGGATCACCGCTATCGCTACCTTCAGGTCCATCTAATTCGAATGCGTGATCACTGTCAAAACCTACGCCATCTTTTTGTCCGATGTAGATAAGGTTAGAAGCAGTACCGCTCCATCCCTGATCGGCATCAAAACCATCATCATCAGGATTCAATACCAGGAAGTTGCTGATGTTCACTGTTCCACCGAAAATCTCGATGCCGTCATCTGCAGAGTTGGCAGATTCAACATGGCTGATTGTAGTACCACTACCTACGCCACCTAAAGTAAGACCCTGAAGCTCGCTACCAGGAGCCAGCTCAGTACCTGAGAATCGGATAGATACGTAAGTGAAAGATCCTGAATTATCATCGGCAGCAGAACCACCGTAGAGACCTTCAGTAACTGAGGAAGGGATACCTTCAATTTGCTCTTCAGCTGCACCTGCTACGATGGGGGCATTACCAAGAATCAGTACACCACCCCAAAGGCCCAGGTCGTTGTCGATATCGAGGGTACTGGCTGTTTCTCCAATATTGATATCGTCTCTGAAAGAAGTAAAAATGATAGGACTAGAAGCCGTACCATTTGCCTGAATAGTAGCACCTCTGGCAATCAGTAGTACAGAAGCCAGTGCACCGTTACCCTCTCTGCCTTTCACAATGGTTCCAGGCTCTATGGTCAGCTCAGCACCAGAGCTTACGATTACACGACCGTCAAGCACCCACATTCTGTTCGCACCGAAGGTAAAATCTTCATTGATTACACCTGAAATCTCGGTGTAGTTAAAAGTTACTCCTCCCTGGTCGACAGAGAAATCTCTTGTAGAGAAAGAGGCTTCCTGAGCCATTATGTTTAAAACAGCAGTAGATGTGTTGGTTTTTCCTGCAGCATCAGAAACTGTGATTACCACCGAACCCGCACCGGTACCGGTAGCTTCAAAAGTGATAGAAACAATGCCATTCAGATCACCTGCAGAAGGCTGTGAATCAACATTGGCTGTGCCATTAGTGGCTTCAACATTTACAGCGGCAAATCCACCGGGAGTAGAAATCGTAAAGTTTACAGTAGTAGATGCTCCTTCATCAATAGTGACGGCAGCAGGAGTAGAAATGATAGGCCCGTCAGTGGACGAGTCATCATCACCACAAGAGGAGACAACGAGTACCATCGCCAGAGCGAAGGCCAGAGTCAGGAATTGTTTTAAAGAATTTTTCATGTTTTTGATTAGGTCTATTTGAGCACAAAAGAACATGATCAACCCAAAAAACTGTTTACTCATTTGTTAAGAATAGTTGTCAAACCAGTTAACAATGAGTTAAACCTATTAAGGATATGTTAAGTACTTTTTACAGTCAGGCGCGAAAAGTAAAGTGTGCTTTACATGATTTAAAACGCGATTTGCTTAATGCTGTAAGAAATGCGGATTAATGGCTTAACCTTTACATAACACTTCTCTGATGGTAGAGCTCCGAGCGGATTCTGAACCATTAAACAAAAAAAGAGACCCCGCTCGGGGCCTCTTCTCTGATTGTATAAAGTAATTTTCTTGTGTTGCTGTTAGTGATTGATCGGAATCTTCTTCAGCAGCTTCTCAATGATTTGCTCTGTGTTAACACCATCGGCCTCCGCCTCATAGTTGAGAATGATTCTATGGTTCAATACATCTGAGGCAATCTCCTTGATATCCTCAGGCAGCACATAATCACGCTGATTAAAGAAGGCCATGCATTTGGATGCCAGGTTCAGATTAATACTGGCACGAGGCGATGCCCCGAACTGCATATAATAGGCTTCGTCATTGAGGCCAAAGTCCTTAGGATTTCTGGTAGCAAATACCAGCTCTATAATATAGCGTTCCAGCGATTCAGAGATAGTTACCTGATTTACCTCATTGCGTATATTATATATGTCTTCTTTGGTCAACAGGGTTTCAAGTTCAGGCTTGAACTTCATATTGGCCATTCTGCGCATTACTTCGAGCTCTTCATCTTTAGAAGGGTAGTCGATCTTCACCTTCAGCATAAATCGGTCAATCTGTGCTTCAGGCAGGCTGTAGGTTCCTTCCTGATCTACGGGGTTCTGCGTGGCCAGTACCAGGAAAGGTCTGTCAAGCTGAAAACTGGTTTCTCCAATGGTTACCGTCTTCTCCTGCATGGCTTCAAGCAATGCCGACTGTACTTTTGCGGGAGCACGGTTAATTTCGTCAGCCAATACTACATTGGCGAAGATGGGTCCTTTCTTTACTTCAAACTCAGCCTTCTTCTGGTTGTAGATCATGGTACCGATCAAATCCGATGGCAAGAGGTCTGGCGTAAACTGGAGTCTTTGAAAATCCAGGTGCAGTACTTCGGCCAGCGTATTTACGGTAAGTGTCTTGGCAATACCCGGTACACCTTCCAGCAGAATATGTCCATTGGTAAACAACCCGATCATCAGGCGATTCACCATGTATTCTTGTCCTACAACAATCTTACTTACCTCCGCAGCTACCCTGCCGATTTTTTCCTGATGTTCTCTTTTTAAGTCTTCCGAAATGACTTCCTCCATGATGCTTGAATTTGTGAGCGCGCTAAAATAAAGATTTTGTCAAATAACTATGAATAATACTTATGCGAACGCACAAGGTTTCGTCTGATTCGTGGCGCAAGCGCCAAATATCTGGCTTTTAGCAGGATAAGCATAGTTTACACGGGCAGATTTAACAATTATTAACAGCGAAGTTTTTTGAAAATATTTTTTGCATAAAATCCTTTTTCCGTGTAAAAACAACATCGGATTTTGCAAAGCTGTTTACATGCAGAAATCTGCTGAAGGAAATTCTTAATACGAAAGTAGACTTCAAATAGTTCAATTTTAACCATCTCGCTCTGATGGCTTCTGAATTTCGAATTGCATTCTTTCAAGAGGGGGTTACTTGTCAAACCATTTGTTTTTTATTGAATTAAGCCTGTCTTTTGAATCGGGTCGTGTTTAGAAATGGTCTTTTTCTAACACCTAACAAATGCGGGTTACCTCAACCAAAGAGTATTTCACTGGAATAATACTATTTGTCGCCCACATCTTCTTCCTAAGCCACCCCGGTTTTTCAACAGAAAATCCGGAGGAAGACGCTGGTCCGGTTATTGCCGGTGTGGTTATAAATAGTTGTATTGGTTCCATCACCATCAGCGTGACATCAGGCACTGCTCCCTACACTTATGCGTGGGAAGACAGCGGTGGAAATCCTGTCGGAACCAACTCCTTTATTGTCACAGGCCTCGGGCCAGACAATTACACTGTCACCGTTACGGATGACAATGGCGATACGGTTGTAGCCACCTATACCGTTACCAATCCTCCTGATCTTGTCGGAACTGTTGTTGTTAATAATGTCACCTGTCGTGGAGACTCAGATGCACAGGTAATTGTGACCATGAGCAATGGAAACCCTGATTATGAATGGGAGCTTTTCGATAGTGGCAGCAATTCTGTTCAAACAGGCACAGCATTTTTTCCAAGCAATGTGATCACCATTGGTGGTCTGGGAGTAGACTCTTATACACTGGAAGTAGAAGATGACGATGGCTGTACCGGTACCATCAATTTCAATATCATAGAACCGGCTCAATTCCTGGGCGCCAACCTGGTCGATCAAACCAATGCTACCTGTAGTAATTCCACAGACGGTAGCCTGGAGGTTATCGGCACAGGGGGCTGGGGTGGCTATACCTATGCCTGGTTTGATGCCTCCTCTAACTTTCTCGGCAATACTGCCATCATTACAGGCCTGACTCCCGGAGACTATACCGTGGTAATTACCGATGCCAATGGCTGCCAGGTAAGCCCTACCTACACTATTACGGGCCCTGCCCCCATTACCAACACGGCTTCGCTTACCCACGCCACCTGTAATGGTGACACAGATGGGGCCATAGACATAACCCCCGGTGGAGGAAATGGCACCTTCAGCTATTTGTGGAGTAACGGAGCCATTACGCAAGATCTTACGGGTATAGGGGCAGGTAACTATTCCGTTACCATCACCGACATTCAAGGCTGTACCTACAATGAGAACTTTACGATTACCGAGCCGGCCGTATTGACGATCAATGAGGCTATTGGAGATGTAAACTGCAATGGAGGCAGTGACGGAACCATCACCAGCAATGTAAGTGGGGGCACTACAGCTTATACCTATGCCTGGTCTACCGGTGCCACTTCGGCCGATCTCACGGGCCTGAGTGCGGGCAGCTATACCCTTACCGTGACAGATGTAAACAGCTGCCAGACCATTGAAACCTTTGCTGTAACAGAGCCGGCTCAGCCTCTTTCTGTCACCGGCTTTACCGAATCATTGCCCACCTGCTTTGGTGGAGCTGATGGCACCCTGCAGGTAAATGTTACCGGGGGTACAGCAGCCTATACCTACCTCTGGTCTACCGGAGCCACCACAGCAATGATCACCGGATTGAGTTCAGGCGCTTATGCAGTCACGATTACCGATGCCAATGGCTGTGTCACAGTTGGCAACTATACCCTCAATGATCCTATAGCCATTGCGGTGAGCTCTTCAGTGACCATTCCTACCTGTAATGGTGGAGCGGATGGCAGTATCACTGCTAGTGCCAGCAATGGTTTAGCCCCTTATGTCTACAACTGGAATACGGGGGATGTCGGTGCAACGGTGACCGGCCTGAGTGCCGGAAGCTATAATGTGACCGTAACCGATGCCAACGGCTGCTCGGTAATACAAAATGTAATCATGGGAGAACCCAGCCCCATCCTCTCCAATGCCGCGGTGAATGACATCAGCTGTAATGGTCTGACTGATGGCAATATCTCTCTGGCTGTAACCGGGGGCACCGGCCCCTATACCTACAACTGGAATACAGGTTCAACAGCTTCCAGCATTACCGGCCTTACGGCAGGTGCCTATGCCGTAACCATTACAGATGCCAATGCCTGTACGGAGGTAGATAACTTTACGATCATTGAACCTGCACCCATTGGCACGAGTCTTACCCAGGTAGATGTTCTTTGCCGTGGCAACAGCACAGGTTCGGTAGACCTTACTCCAACAGGTGGCACTACTCCCTATAGCTATTTATGGTCTACAGGGGCCACAACCCAGGATTTGAATTCATTGGTGGCCGGTAGCTATACGGTTACTGTAACCGATACTTCCCTCTGTAGTACGGTAGCCAATGTAACCATCACCCAACCCGCTACCTCGCTGGCGGTAAGCGGAATTGAAACGCATGTAACATGTAATGCAGGCACCAATGGTTCCATAGACCTGACGGTAAGTGGGGGTGTGGGACCCTATACTTTCCTGTGGAATACAGGAGCGACAACAGAAGATCTCACAGCCTTGGCATCGGGAAACTATTCGGTGCAGGTAACCGATGCCAATGGCTGTGTTAATAATACTGCTTTTACAGTCACCGAACCTTCTCCTTTTCTGGTTACACCTACCCTTGACGATGTGACCTGTAATGGAGACAATGACGGGGCTATTACCTTGAATGTATCCGGTGGCACCACTCCATACACCTTTAGTTGGGCTGACGGGCCCACGACCCAAAATCGGAGTGGGTTGTCACCGGCTGGTTACACCATCACCGTTACAGATGCCAATGGCTGCCAGAATGTTCAGATGATCACTATTTCAGAACCTGCTGTGCTTACCACCTCCACGACACAGCAAAATGTAAACTGCTTTGGTGCCAGTACGGGCATCATCAATCTTACGGTGAATGGCGGCACCGCACCTTATAGCTATGCCTGGTCGACCGGCTCAACCTCGGAAGACCTCACGGCCATTGCTGCAGGCACTTATACAGTTACCGTTACGGATGCTAGCGGCTGTACAAGTGGCGAGACCCTTACCATCACGGAGCCCGCTGCCGCCCTCACCTATACCTCCTCTGTTTCGCAAATCAGTTGTAACGGTGCCGCAGATGGCAGCATCAACCTGACGGTATCCGGAGGTACCGGCCCTTATACTTTCAACTGGTCTAATGGCAGTACTTCTGAAGACCTCAGTGGATTGCCTGCGGCTGTCTACAATGTGGTGATCACCGATGCTTTGGGTTGTACCACCAACGAGTCCTTTACCATTACCGATCCACCGGTACTGTCACTTTCCGGTACCGAAACAAATGTTAGCTGTTTTGGTGATGGCGATGGTGCCATAGACCTGACGGTAACGGGAGGGGAAGCACCCTATACTTATATCTGGGCGCATGGTCCGGTTACCGAAGATGTTTCTGGCCTTGGACCTGGTACTTACTCGGTACAGGTGCTGGATAACAGGGGCTGCTCAGCGCTTACAGCTTTTACCATCACCGAGCCCACCGTCTTGGCATTGAGCAGTACCAAAACGGATGTTTCCTGCTTTGGGGGAAATGATGGAGCGGTGGACCTGACCGTTGCCGGAGGTACCGGACCTTACGCCTATAGCTGGTCCAATGGAAGTAGTTCAGAAGATCTGAATACCCTCATCAGCGGTACTTATACCGTTACGGTTACTGATTTCAATGGCTGCAGCGATACGGAAATTGTTACCATTGATCAGCCGACAGCGGCCCTGTCCAAGACCGAAACGGTGACCAACGTCACCTGCAACGGCCTCGCTAATGGCACCATTGACCTGACAGTTAGCGGAGGTACAGCCCCTTATACCTTTGCCTGGAATGATGGTTTTATTACTGAGGACAGAAACTCACTTGGTCCTGGCACTTACAATGTAACGATCACCGATGCCAATGGCTGTCAAATCGTAGATTCCTATGCCATTACGCAGCCTGATGTACTGGCACTTTCTGATGCGGTGAATCAGGTATCCTGTTTTGGGGCGGATGATGGAGAGATAGACCTGACCGTTACCGGAGGTACCGCATCCTATACTTATGCCTGGGCGGATGGCCCCGTGACAGAAGACCGTACCGGTTTGAGTCCGGGAAGCTATACCATTGTGGTGACAGATGCCAATGGCTGTCAGGAAAACCAATCTGTGACCATTACCGAGCCTGCTGTTCTGGCGATCAACGAGAGCACTATTGATGTGGACTGTTTTGGCAATGCTACCGGAGCGATTGATGCCACAATTACCGGGGGTACAGCGCCCTATGCTTACAGCTGGTCGAATGGAGAAACCACAGAAGACCTGAGCAGCCTGATTGCCGGTACTTATACCCTCACAGTTACTGACCTGAACGGTTGCGTGACAATGGAGACCATTGCCGTGACAGAACCTGCAGCAGCACTTAGCCTTACGGAAGTAGTGACCGATGTAACTTGTAATGGACTGGGGAATGGCACCATTGATATTACTGTAGCGGGAGGTACAGCTCCCTATAGCTATAGCTGGAGCGATGGTGGTACCCTGGAAGACAAATCGGCCCTGACACCAGGCAATTACAATGTGACCGTAACGGATGCCAATGGCTGCCAGATTTTCACAGCCTATACCATTAGCGAACCGGTAGTGCTGGCTTCCTCTTTGAGTTCTGTGAATATCAGCTGCTTTGCTGCCGATGACGGGGAGATTGACATCACCGTTACAGGGGGGACAGCCCCCTATGCTTACCTCTGGGCCGATGGTGCCATTACCGAGGATCGCAGTAATCTTAGTCCCGGGCCTTACAGTGTGGTAATCACGGATGCCAATGGCTGTCAGACCAATGAATCAGTAACCATTACCGAGCCTTTGGTGCTTGGCATTGCTGAGGTGATAACAGATGTAGATTGCTTTGGCAATGCCACCGGGGCTATCGACATCACCATGAGTGGAGGCACGACCCCTTATGTCTATACCTGGTCTAACGGGTCGAATACCGAAGACCTGGGCAGTCTTATAGCAGGTACTTATACTGTGACCGTGACAGATGCCAATGGTTGCCAACTGATTCAGCTCGTAGCTGTGGCAGAACCGGCCCTGCCGTTGACCATCAATGAAGTGGTAAATGACATTACCTGTTTTGGTGCCAATGATGGTAATATCCAACTCAATATGACAGGAGGCACGGCTCCCTATACCTTCAGTTGGGACAATGGTGCCACGACAGAGAATATTTCCGGCCTGCTGGTGGGCAACTATCAGGTGCTGGTCACGGATGCCAATGGCTGCACTACTTCGGGTTCCTATACCATCGATTCGCCAGCGGCCTTACAATTGAGCTCCTCCATTCAGAACCTGAGCTGTAATAGTGCGGGGGACGGAGAAATTGACCTGAGCCTCACCGGGGGTACCGGCCCATACAGCTTTAGCTGGTCCAATGGTGCGACTACGGAAGACCTTACCGGAGTAGCTGCCGGCAATTACAGCGTGACGGTCACTGATGCCAATGGTTGTTTCCTGGTCAGGGCTTTTACGGTTACCGAGCCTCTTACCTTAATTGCCAGTGGTGCAGTGACTGATGTAAGCTGTTTTGCCCAGGGAGATGGCAGTATTGATGTAGGAGTAAGCGGAGGTGTGACCCCCTATACCTATCTCTGGTCCAACGGAGCGGTTACCCAAGACCTGTTCAATATAGATGGAGGCAATTATTCACTGACCATTACCGATGCGAATGGCTGCCAGACCATCGAGAATTTTGTGGTGGCAGAACCTACCACAGCACTCAGTATTTCCGGTGTGATCTCCAATGTATCCTGTTTCGGAGCAAATGACGGTTCCATCGTCACCACCATCAGTGGAGGTACAGCCCCATATGTTTATTCCTGGAATCAGGGTTCTATCACCAAAGACATTGCCGCTCAAGGCCCCGGAGGCTATCAGCTTACAGTGACCGATGCCAATGGATGCTCCTTGACAGAGGATTTTACCATCACAAGTCCCGATGCATTACAAGCAGCTACTTCGGTGACGAACCTCTCGTGTAATGCGGCAGGGGATGGAGCAATTGACCTGACCATCATCGGGGGAACCGCTCCCTATTCCTACACCTGGTCCAATGGAGCTACTACCGAGGATATAGCCGGGCTATCGGCTGGTATCTACCAGGTGCTGATTGTAGACGCCAACGGTTGTTCAATAAATGAGATTGTCTCAGTACAGGAACCAGCCGTGCTTACTTTGACGAATACAAGTGTAAATGTAAGCTGCTATTCCGGGGCTGACGGGAGTATCGATCTAACGATTTCAGGAGGCACGTTCCCCTTTACCTATAGCTGGTCGAACGGAGCAACTACAGAAGACCTAACCGGCCTGACCAAAGGTAGCTATACCGTTACTGTTACTGATCTCAATGGCTGTACAGCTATGCAAACTGTGGTAATTACTGAGCCAACAGAACTAACGCTTACAGGTACAGAGACGGACGTTGCCTGCAATGGTTTGGATAACGGTACTATCGACCTGACCATTGTGGGGGGAACCACGCCCTATGCATATACCTGGAGTGATGGAAGTACTGATCAGGACAGAATCAGCCTGACTCCGGGTACCTATAATGTGACGGTCACCGATGCTAATGGTTGCCAGGTGTTGGCCGCTTATACCATTGACGAACCCGATGCACTTGGCCTGACTTATTCATCAAAAGATATTAGCTGTTTTGGTGCTGCCGATGGCGACATTGATGTAACGATTGTGGGAGGTACTGCTCCTTATACATACCTATGGAGCGATGGGCCTACCGCAGAAGATCGCGATAATCTCGATCCCGGAAGCTATACCCTCACGGTGACAGATGCTCAAAACTGTCAGATTAGTCAGACAGTGGTAATTAATGAACCTGCTGCTTTAACATTGGCGACCACTCCTACCCATGTGAATTGCTTTGGGGAAGCTACAGGAGCGATTGACCTGACAGTAACGGGAGGAACCATGCCTTATGCCTATGCCTGGTCGCAGGGTTCGGTTGTGGAAGACTTATCCAGTCTGGCCGTAGGAAACTATAGTGTTACGGTAACTGATGCCAATGGCTGCATCGCGGTGGAGGCCATTACCATTACGGAACCGGCTGCTGCTCTTGCTTTTGCCTCTGAGACACTGGTTGATGTAAGCTGCAACGGCTTCAATGATGGGTCCATCGACCTGACGATTACGGGAGGTATGGCACCCTATAGCTACGCCTGGAGTGATGGCAATACTTCCGAAGATCGCATCAACCTGCTGGCCGGTAATTATGACCTGACGGTGACCGATGCCAATGGTTGCCAGATATCCAATTCATATAGCATTACCGAGCCTACGATATTAACGACAAGCTTTACTTTTCTTAATGTAAGCTGTTTTGGTGTAGGGGATGGGTCCATCGACTTAACGGTTTCGGGTGGAACCTCCCCTTATTTTTTCACCTGGTCTGATGGTGCCACCTCCGAAGACCGTAGCGGTCTGAGTCCCGGAACTTACTCGGTACAAATCACCGATGCCAATGGCTGCCAAAGCTCAGAGTTGATCACCATTACTCAACCTGATGCCCTGGCCATGAGCCAAACCGTGGAAGATATCAACTGTTTTGGAGCGAGTACCGGCAGCATCAACCTGACCATTACCGGAGGCACCACTCCCTATGCCTACAGCTGGTCTAATGGAGAAACTACTGAAGATTTAAATACCCTTTTAGCCGGAAGCTATGCGGTTACGGTAACTGATGCGGAGGGTTGTTCTATTAGCCAGACAATCATGGTCAGCCAACCGGCCGCAGCCCTTTCGGCCATTGCCGATCTTAGCCATGAAACCTGCGCTGGTGCGACAGATGGCAGCATTAACCTGATGGTTGCCGGGGGCACGGCACCTTATACCTATAGCTGGAACACCGGTGCCAGCTCAGAAGATATTACGGGATTATTGCCGGGGACGTATCAGGTGACTGTCTCGGATAATAATGGATGCGAAATCATTCAGAATTATACGATCACCGGCCCTCAACCACTCGCTTTGACCGGGACAGTCACCAATATTTCTTGTCGCAACGCAGCCGATGGCAGCATCGATCTGGCCGTTTCCGGAGGCACAGCCCCCTATAGCTATGCCTGGTCCGGTGGTGAAACCACAGAAGGTCTTTCAGGCCTTGATATCGGCAGTGTCTCGGTATTGGTTACCGATGCCAATGGCTGTACCATCAGCGATAGTTTTACCATTACCCAGCCCCTCGAACTCGTGGCCAATTACCTGGTCGATGATGTCAGCTGTTTTGGGGCCGCAGATGGTAGTATTGACCTTTCCATTACCGGGGGTACCGCTCCCTATACCTATACCTGGTCCAATGGGGCCAGCACAGAAGACATCAATAATCTCTCAGGAGGTGCATATACGGTGGGAGTGTTAGACGCCAATGGGTGTCAGGTGACAGCAGTGATTTCAGTGGAGGCGCCTTCTGCTCCACTCGCTGCATCCACTGACATTACCGATGTTTCATGCAATGGCCTGCCCTCTGGCAGAATTGATCTTACAGTTACCGGGGGGACGGCTCCCTACAGCTATGCCTGGAGCAATGGCTCCTCACAGCAAAACCTCACCAATGCTTTTGCCGGCTCTTATGAGGTGGTGGTCACCGATGTCAAAGGCTGTGTTTTTACCGCTTCTTATGTGGTGGCAGAACCTGAGCCTGTTACGGCCAGCTTTGATGTCACAGCCACTTCCTGCTTTGGCGATTCGGATGGTAGCATTGTGGTAAATCCTGTGGGGGGTGTGGGCCCTTACAACTATGTATGGAGCAATGGCAGCACCAGCAAAGATCAGTTCAACCTGAGTGGGGGTACTTACAATGTTACCATCACCGATGCCAACAACTGTGCTGTGGTACTATCGGCCTTTGTGGGTGATTCAAGAGATTTATCAGTCGATGTAGCCAAAGTAGATATTCTCTGCAAGGGGGAGTCGGCCGGAGCAATATCATTAAACGTAACTGGTGGTAGTGGTGCATATACTTACCTGTGGAACAATGGTGAAACTTCCCGTGACTTAAGTGGCGTAGCTGCGGGGGTTTACCAGGTTGTTATTTCAGACGCGGGTGGTTGTGCAACCACTGCCTCAGTAGTTATTTCAGAGCCCTCGGCAGTGCTCGGCATTGCGGTAGACAGATCACCCGATATGACCTGCTTTGGCGAAACTTCGGGTTTTGCCAGGGTGGTGCCTCAGGGAGGCGTGGCTCCCTACTCCTACTTATGGAGCAATGGGGCACGTACTGCCGAAATCAATGAGATTCCGGCCGGAGATTATACCGTCAGCGTATCCGATGCCAATGGCTGTACGGTTCAGGAGTCTTTCCGCATCAACCAGCCGGATGCACCCATCAGTATTGTGGCCAATGGCAATCTGGACCTTGCTTGTATGGGTCAGGCAGATGGTAACATTCAATTGGCCGTCACAGGTGGCACAGGGCCTTATACCTACCTGTGGAGCACGGGCGCTGACCGCGATGCCATCAGCGATCTGGTAGCGGGTGACTACACCATTCGGGTGGTAGATGCCCTTGGCTGTGTCAAAGAGCAAACTTTTACGGTGCGTCAGCCCGATGAGCTTAGAATTGCCAATGCTTTTGTGAACGAAAGCCAGTGCTTTGACGACCGGAACGGCTCTATTGAGCTGGATATTAGCGGAGGTACCCAGCCCTATCACTATCAGTGGAGTAACCAGGCCACCACCAAAAACATCATTGGCATCAGCTCAGGAGAATATAACGTGGTCGTGACGGATGCCCGGGGCTGCTCGGTTCAGGCAAGCTATACGCTGGCCGATCCGGGCCTTTTCCGACTAAGCCCCGAGGTATCCGAAATCAGCTGTGTAGGGGCCAATGATGCTTCCATTTCCCTGAATATTGAAGGAGGCGTGGGCGATCTGGCCATCCGCTGGAATACCGGCCATGTGGGAGAGACCCTGACTGAACTGGAGCCGGGTATTTACAATGTGACCGTTTCGGATGAGAATGGATGCAACCTGCAGCAGACCTTTAACATCATAGAACCTCTGCCAGTGACTCTCGATGCCTTTGTGCAGGATGCCATCAAATGTGGTGATCCAAAGAGTGGGCAGATCAACCTGATTGTTTCCGGAGGGCGGGCCCCTTATACCTATCGCTGGTCGAATGGTGAAACGACCCAGAGCCTGACCGACCTCTTTCCCGGTACCTATGCGGTCACGGTAACGGATCGCTTTGGCTGCACCAACAGCGGTACCTATAGCGTGCAGCAGCCCGATCCATTAAAAATTGGCTTGCGTACTGAGATTCTGGTCAATTGTGATACCCGCACGGTAGATAATCGCGTGGTGGCGGAAGTCTCAGGCGGCTTTGGGGGCTATCGCTATGAGTGGAGCCGTGGCAATGGCAACGGGGCTGAAAACATCGTTTCAGAGCCGGGCAGACTCACCCTTTTTGTCACAGATGACCGGGGCTGCCAGCTTGAAAAATCTGTGGACATTACCATTCCTGAGCTGGGTGAAGCTGACTTCGACTTTACCTCTGCCTCCATTGTACGTGACGGAGCTCCTGCGGCTAACGATCCGGTTAGCTTCTTCGATGGCTCTTATGGAGATATCATCGACTGGGCCTGGGATTTTGGCGATGGTTTTGACTCCCGCGAGGTAGACCCCATTCATACCTACAGTGCGCCCGGTACCTATACCGTTACCCTGGTAATTACTGATGGCAGCGGCTGTACCTCACTGAAGACAGAGATCATAGAAATTACCGAAGGCTACCGGATTATGATTCCCGATGCCTTCACCCCCAATGGAGATGGTAACAACGATTTTTTCAGGCCCCGTTTGCTCGGGCTGGAGAAGGTGCAGCTGCTGGTCTTCAACACCTGGGGCGAGCTGATTTTCAATACGGATGATGTGCAGACTCCCGGCTGGGATGGCACCATTCGTGGCAAACCTGCCGAAAATGGAAACTATGTATACAAGCTGGTGGGGCTCAGCTTCAACGGCCTGAAGGTAGAGCGTGATGGGGTCTTCGCGCTGATAAATTAACCGCTCCGCCCTCAGCGGTCTCACGCAGTGGACCCTGAGGACTCAGATTGTGATGCAGGGTCCCGGATGGGAGACCCTGATCGGGAATAATATGTAGAAGACCAAGAGAATGTCTCAAAAGTAAACTTTCCGTCATGCTGAACTTGATTCAGTATCTATAAGTGACGGAATATCAAGTAGAAGAGATTCTGAAATAAATTCAGAATGACTGGTTTTATCACTTTTGAGACATCCTCATGAGGTCTGAACCGGAGATTTAGATAATAATCTGTCATGCTGAACTCGTTTCAGCATCTGTAGGGAGGCGATAGGGGTTCCCAGTCAAGCCGGGAATGACAGATTCTCTCCATCCTCAGTGGTCTCCCGAAGGGGGCCCTGAGGACAAAGAAAGAATGGTGTGATCCAGGGTCCCCGTTGGGAGACCCTGATCGGGAATAATATGTAGAAGACCAAGAGAATGTCTCAAAAGTAAACTTTCCGTCATGCTGAACTTGATTCAGTATCTATAAGTGACTGAATATCAAGTAGAAGAGATTCTGAAATAAATTCAGAATGACTGGTTTTATCACTTTTGAGACATCCTCATGAGGTCTGAACCGGAGATTTAGATAATAATCTGTCATGCTGAACTCGTTTCAGCATCTGTAGGGAGGCGATAGGGACTCCCGGTCAAGCCGGGAATGACAGATTCTCTCCATCCTCAGTGGTCTCCCGAAGGGGGCCCTGAGGACAAAGAAAGAATGGTGTGATGCAGGGTCCCCGTTGGGAGACCCTGATCGGGAATACATGTAGAAGACCAAGAGAATGTCTCAAAAGTAAACTTTCCGTCATGCTGAACTTGATTCAGTATCTATAAGTGACGGAATATCAAGTAGAAGAGATTCTGAAATAAATTCAGAATGACTGGTTTTATCACTTTTGAGACATCCTCATGAGGTCTGAACCGGAGATTTAGATAATAATCTGTCATGCTGAACTCGTTTCAGCATCTGTAGGGAATCGATAGGGATTCCCGGTCAAGCTGGAATAACAGATTACCTCCACCCTCAGTGGTCTCCCGAAGGGGACCCTGAGGACAAAGAAAGAATGGTGTGATCCAGGGTCCCTGTTGGGAGACCCTGATCGAGAATAATATGTAGTGGACTAATTGTCCGACCACTCTGAGTGGTCAGACGAATGTGATGCTTAGAAAGAGGTCTTCCCTCTTTTCTAATCCTGAGGAGACGAAGGATCTAAAGAGGGAGACCGAATAGAATTAAAAATAATACGCCTGAACACCGCAAGATGTACAGGCATATCCTCAACCAAAATAGATGACCATGCGTGCGACCAAAATCGTATCGCTGGCGGTTAATGCCACCCGGGGCTTTCTCAAAGTCCTGGGAGCATTATTCCTGCTGGCTTTCCTGATCAGTTTTATTACCCATCAGGCCCGGGCACAAGACCCGCAGTTTTCACAATTTTATGCCTCACCCGTTTATCTCAATCCTGCACTGGCCGGCTCTACCGATCGGGCGCGCATTGGGGTAAACTACCGAAACCAGTGGCCTTCTCTGACCCACTCTTTCACTACCAAATCCGCCTACCTCGATGCTTTTGTCAAGGCAGTGGAGAGTGGTTTTGGGGTGATTGTGACCCAGCATGAAGAGAGCTTTCTTAAATACAAAGCCACAGAGATAGGGGCCATCTATTCCTATAAAATGCGGGTGTCTGACAATCTGATCATGCGCACAGGCATGCAGCTATCTTATTTTCAAAAGAATGTCAATTTCGAAGACCTCGTTTTCGGCAACCAGATAGACATAGCCAATGGACAGGTGATAGGGCCCTCAGGGGAGGTATTTGATCAGGGACTGACTGTCAATTACCTGAGTGCTTCTGCCGGGGGGCTCTTGTATACCAATAACTTTTGGCTGGGGGCGGCTATGCACCATATCAACGAGCCGGAGCAGTCGTTTCTGGGCAATGATGGCAGCAACCTGGCCCGCAAATTTTCTATGCATGCCGGCTATAAGCTGAAGATGAGCGATGGTCGCAGGTTAAGAACGGTAAAATACCAGTTTCAGGAGCGTTCTGTCACCTTTGCCGTGAATTATAAGCGACAGGGAGGTTTCAATCAGCTGGATGCGGGCATGCAGCTCTACTTTCAGCCCCTGGTGATTGGTGGCTGGTACCGGGGTATTCCCATCCAGAGTGTAAACAAGGTGATCAAGAATGAGTCGGTGATTGCACTGGTAGGCCTGGAGCTCAACCAGGATTTGTCCTTTGGCTATAGCTATGACTTTACGGTCAGCAGACTGGCGGGCGCTACCGGTGGAGCGCATGAGTTTTCGCTTACACTATCCTTCGGTAAGATCGTGAAACGGACGCGCAGAGATACGATATTGCCCTGCTTTAAATATTAAATGCGATAGATAAGCTGCTGTTGTTAGCGGTGGCTTGTATATGTGTTTATATAAGGTCCGTCAGCTGTAAGGTTGACGGCCTTTGCTTTTTCTATTCATTCCCGATTCAACCTTCCCAACATCTCTTCAGTCGCGGCTGACCTCCAATCAAGTTGCTGATGCAAAGGGTGGGGAAATTGGAAGCTTATTGATGAAGGCGAAAACAAAGTAGTTTATCGTCATTGCGAAGGAGTCCTCCAGGACAACTGCGGCAATCTTGTGGTTAGAATCGCGAACACTACCATGAGATTGCTTTGGTATTCGTACCTCATACCTCGCAATGACGTTTTTGATCTGAGGTTACCGGCTTTCAAAGGTCGGTAGCCTTTGCTTTTTCTATTCATTCCCGTTTCAACCTTCCAAAGACTTCTTCTGCTGCTGCCACTACCTCCTGCTGATTAGCCCGGGCAAGCTTCCCCACTTTTCCTATGGCGGTTACATAGCGGTCTTCTCTGATCGAAAAAAATTGAATTTTTTTAAAATTTCGATCAAACCTAAAAGTCTTTCGATATCATCGAAACTTCTTTGCATATCGTGTCAATTTTGCCGGAAAATGGTGTCTGGAAAGCTTTGTACATTGATTTTATTACCCAATAAAGGTCAATTTGAGAAAGAAAAGACACAATCGGATCAAGGCCGTTTTGGCTGAAAAAAACAAGACCAGCAAAGACCTGGCGAAGCACCTAGGAAGAACAGAAGCTTCCGTTTCCCGCTGGTGTACCAATGATGTACAACCACAGCTCAATACATTCGCAAAGATTGCTGACTTCCTGGATGTAGATATCCGCAAGTTATTTGTCAGAACGAAAGAATAATCTTTCCGGGTTATGATAAGGCGTAACCATTTCCCGAGGCATTCTTAAGACATTGTATGGGCATGGTGCCCGTTCTTGTAAATGATCAAAATCTCAATCGAATCAAAGCCGTTTTGGCTGAGAAGCACAAGTCTAACAAAGACCTGGCTGAGTTTATGCGCTGCACCGAATCTTCCGTATCCCGCTGGTGTACCAACGCTGTTCAGCCATCCATCAAACCCCTGGCTAAAATCGCCAAATGGCTGGATGTAGATACTAGAGAGTTGCTGGTGAGTGCTAAATGATAACAGGGTACAGATTCTTAAGAGTAGAAGCAAAGAGTTCTCTATAGACCTTATCATTTACAACTGTGCGTTGCGGGCCACGGGACGATAGTGCTAAAGCATGGAGAGTTCAAACGCGAGTATGCCGGCTAGCTTAACTTTTATCATATTATCCTTAAAAAACATGATTCTAGTCAGTGAAAATCTTCCTTTGGGGATAGAGACATTAATATTACCCATACCCAGAAAGAACGGAGCGGATCATAGTTAAGAAAATGTACTTAAATCAAGCTTTAAACAATAATGATTGGTATTTTTAATAGACCATTTCAGAAACTGAAAGATGAAGTTCGGAAAAAAAAGCGACCCTTTCAGGCCGCTTTAAATGTTTTCACAACGGAATAATCCTTATTGTGTTTAGCTTTCAAACTGT
>JAAWWF010000013.1 GCA_021404565.1 Roseivirga sp.
AGAAAGACGTTTGATGGATCATTTACTGATGGAATTGCAGATTGCCGGATCCTTGTTTCAGGACCGCCTCAAAGCTACTTATCCACATCTGACAGCTTATGACCTCCGACTGTGCACTTATTTAAAATCTAACCTTTCCACCAAAGAGATTGCCATATTGCTCAATATTACTCCAGACAGTGTGAAGAAAGCCAAGCACAGGTTGAGAAAGAAACTTCACCTGAAAGCAGACGCTCGTTGGGCTGAAATAGTCTTATAGAATGAAAATTCTGAGGAGGACTGCCCTATTCTTGTTCCCATGCGTTTTGATGATGACTATGACGCAATCCCTGGTTGCTCAGGCCAATGTGGTTGATAGTTTGAGAACAGAGTTGTCTGGTAAGGAAGGAAAATCAAGAATAGAAGCCTTAAGTGCCCTTGCTTTTGCTTTAATGTATACGGCACCTGATGAAGCAGAGGAGCTGGCAGGCGAGGCTATTGAGATTGCCGACAATATTGACTTTGAGGAAGGCAAAATTCTCTCATGGATGATTCAGAGTGTTGTTTATATGAATCGATCTGAATTGCCCATGGCTGGCGAAAAGCTCAGAATGGCCGCTAAGTTGGCAGAAGAAGTGGGGGATATGGATAACCTGGCACTGGCAAAATTGAATCAGGGAGCCTTGCTGATGCGGCAGGGAAAATATGCAGAGGCTTTGGCAAACCATATTGAGGGTGTTAAGGCTGCTATTGAATGCAGGAATTCTGATTTACAGGCTACTCATCTTATGAACATTGGTGTTGTAAACCTATACCTGGAGGACTTTGATGAAGCTGAGAAGTACCTGCTGGAAGCCTTGACCGTGGCTGAAGAATACAATCGTCTGGGCAGGCAGGGCCAAATCTATGGGAATTTAGGCATAGTGGAATTCAGGCGACACAACTACGGGTTATCCATTCAAAACCACGAAAAGGGGCTTAAGGTTTTCAATGAGCTTGAGATTATTGCACAATCTGCCAACAGCCTCCTTAACATAGGATTGGCTCATGCGAAGATGGGAAATGTGGATAAAGCGAATGACTATTATGACCAGGCAGTCGCTTTGAATGAGCAGCTGAACCATGAACTCAGTATAGGCAGAGTAATGCGCTATAAGGGGGAGCTTTTTAAGGACGCTCAGCAATATGAGAAGGCAATTGAGCTACTCAATCAGGCTATGGGAGTTGCACAGAAATACAAGAACATTAAGCTTGTAAGTGAAATATACTTTTTGCAATATGAATGCTTTGAAAAGCTGGGGAACTCTATAAAAGCCTTGGCTTTTCATAAGTCCTATGTGCTCACAAAAGACTCTTTGGCCTTAATGTCGAATCAGAAAGCAATCTCTGATTTGAAAGCCCAATATGAGTTTGATCGATTGACCAGCGAGAACCTGGTTCAACGGCAGTCCAATGAAATCAAGGATTTAAGGCTGAGGCAAAGGAATTTACTGATCGCTGCCCTGATCATTCTGATTTTGGTGTTGGTGGTGACATTTTATTGGGATAGGCTTCAACTGAGAACAAAGCTTAAATTCGGTGAGAAGGACCAACAACTGCTCATCAAAGAGTCTGAAATAAAGGACGAAAAACTGGCGACTTATGAAAGCCGCTTGCAGGAGAAAGAGCTGGCAGAATTGACGAAAGCCATATCCTTAAAAGAGCTCATTGGTATTCTGGAGACAGGAAATGTGAGGGGTAAGGATTGGGCTGCCTTTAAGATTCACTTTGACGCCACCTATCCAACGTTTTTGGCAGCTTTGGAACAAAGGAGTGCTGAACTTTCATTGAGTGAGCACCGTCTGGCTGCATTGCTGAAAATGAGGCTGAATAATAAAGAAATTTCTTCCATTCTGGGAATCTCGCCTGATAGCGTAGTCAAAGCCAAAACCAGACTGAAGTACAAGCTAAAGCTTACAAGCATTAAGGCGCTGGAGTCGTATTTGTCAGAGCTATGATTTTGTCGGCTTATTGTCCCTCAGCAGTCCGTTAATAGTCCTTCATTCAAATAATAAATAACCACCTGTTAATTAGATATTTAGACGTTCTGTTTTGTCAATCATCTGAACGTCATGAAGAAAATATCCCTATATGTTATTAGCTGTCTTTGGCTCCTGAGTCTGGTATCTACCGATGTTACTGGTTTTAAAGAAGAACATGTTTTTACGCCCTTGTTAACTGTGACTTTCGAGACCAACGAAGAAGGAATGGATTATAGATCCAATACATTCGATGATACCGCAAGTGACGTTTGGGCGAGAACAAACCTACCTGACGGACCAAATAATAATACCACGACCTATAGCAATATTCAAGGCAGCTATTACTTCTCAGGAGAAGACATTGATGCTCCGGAAAACCCACTGGGGGGCGGAGAGGATGGCTATTTGATGCTAAAAACCCTCGATGTATCAGCATATCAGGGAGGAACGGTTCAGGTGAAGGCACACCTGGGGGGAAACACTGCGACTGGGCATAGGTATAATACCTCGGACTATTTGAAGATGAGGTATGCCTTTGATGCTGATATTGCCACTGGCGCGAATTCTTCAGGAGGTCTGCCTTCAGTCGCCAATTTAAATACTGGTACCTACACTACTTTCGGTGCTTTTTATGGAACAGGTGGGCCCGGTGCCAGTGCTCAATTTTCATCAGCCTTAATCAATGATGCAGACCTGGATGGAGATCCTGATTTTACGGGTAGAACAGGAGTTCCTGCCACGGATGTAGTGACTGCAGATAGCTTAAAAAATGCTTTGGCGGAATGGACCTTTACTTTCGATGTTGGTGCTACAGATACTAATGTGTCAATATTAATTCAGGTGGCAACGGATGCTGGTTCAAACGAAATTGCCATAGATCAAATTGTTGTTTCAGCAGAGGCTGGTGTGGCTGCACCAACATCTGTCAATGTGACGGCCACAGTCTTTCTCGAAGGAGCTTACAATGGTACAGACCTGAATACCACTCTCAACAGCAGTATTCCCTCAACACAGCCCTATACCAATAATGGTCATGCCGGAGCTGAAACAGCAGGCGCTGTACCCGCTAATGCCGTAGACTGGGTATTGGTTGAACTAAGAGAAGCCGGTTCGGCAGTAGCAGCTCTGAATTCTACCAAAGTGGGCTCTGCCGCAGGCTTTCTTATGAATGACGGAACGATTAAAGGGACGGATGGCACTAGTGACCTGACGGTCCCCCTCTCTGGCAATACCGGCTCAGACTTCTTCGTGGTGGTTTATCACCGAAACCATTTACCTATTATGTCGGCCAATACCATTTCGGAAAGTGGCAGTACATATACCATTGACTTTACCATTGCATCCGCCAATACACACCAGGGAACTACCGGTCTGGCTTCACTTGCCGGAGCTAAGTTTGGGATGCTGGCTGGCGATGCTGATGGTGACGGAGATGTGGATAGTGCCGATCTAACGACCTGGAGAGCAGAAAATGGTAAAGCTTTTAGCTACGGCACGAATGGGAAGAATGACCTTAATTTGGACGGAGCTATCAATGCCGTGGATCGTATTGAGTTCCAAAAAAAGAATGTATCAAAAACCAGCCAGGTTCCGACTAACTAGATTTTGGACTCAAAAAATAGATGGTAGACCATAGACTTTATGTAAATCTGTAGTTGCAGCTTATTTCATTAATTTCGGGCGATGACCTCCAAGACATGTCCGGAAATAGTTATTCAAGGAGCGAGAACCAACAACTTGAAGAACATTTCACTGAGCATTCCGCATAACAAGTTTATCGTTGTGACAGGAGTATCAGGGTCAGGGAAATCGAGCCTTGTATTTGATATAATTGCTCAGGAAGGGCAGCGTAGATATTTTGAAACCCTGCCCTCTTTTGCCCGACAGTTTATGGGGAAACTGAACCGCCCTGATGTGGATGAAATTGAAGGGCTTTCTCCGGTAATTGCGATTGGACAATATACTACGGGCATGCATGCCCGCTCTACGGTCGGAACCATGTCCGATATCTATGATTTGTTGCGCTTGTTGTTTGCCAGAACAGGAATCACAAGTAAAGACATAGAGCTTTCCCGCGCTTTGTTTTCATTCAATTCAGAAGCGGGTAAGTGCAAGCATTGCGGTGGTATTGGCGCAGCCGAACAAATAGACCTTAATAAGCTCATCGTATTTCCTGAAAAGACCATTAGAGAGGGAGCGTTGGCACCCACGCTGCCTACGGGTTACATCATGTATTCTCAGGTAACCATTGATGTGCTGAATCAGGTATGCATGGCCGAAGGCTTTAGTGTTGATATTCCCTGGAATAAACTCACTGATCAACAGCGTGAGGTAATCTTGTATGGAAGTGACAAGATCAAAGTGCCTTTTGGAAAACACAGTCTTGAATCGCGATTGAAATGGACGGGGATCAAGGCCAGGCCGAGGGAAGAAGGATATTACAAAGGCATGATTCCGATTATGTCGGATATTCTAAGAAGAGATCGAAATGCCAATATCCTAAAGTATGTACATGCCGTAACCTGCCCAAAATGCAATGGAGCCCGGTTGAATAATGACGCTCTGAGTGTGAGCGTTCAAGGCAAATCTATAGCCGAAATAGCGATCTTAGAATTGAACGAGCTTAAATCGTGGATTCAGTCAAACACCTGGGGAGCGGTAGGAAAAGAGATTGTCCAGAAAATTGAATCCCAGGTTGATTTACTGGAAGACTTGGGACTGGGACATCTGACTTTGGATCGTTCCTCAAAGTCACTTCGTGCGAGCGAAATTCAGCGTATCAGAGTAGCCAATCAGATTTCAGCACCCTTAAGCGATGTGCTCTACGTTTTTGATGAGCCTTCTATTGGTTTACACCGAAAGGAGAGCGATAGATTGATTGAGCATTTTAAACAGCTGGTTAAAAAAGGGAATACGGTGATTGTTGTTGAGCATGACCTGGATACCATTGCCAGTGCTGATCATATCATCGAGATTGGACCTGGGGCAGGAATCAATGGAGGCAATCTGATTTTTAATGGTTCGTTTTCAGCGTTTTCTCAGAAGGACGAATTGAAGGAAATCAGCCCGACTTACAGGGCGATTAAGAGTTTGGTGGAGAGGTCTGATCCCCCTTCGAAACCAGCTGGCAATTCGATTAGTCTTTTTGGATGCACAGAAAGAAACCTGAAAAGGATTGATGTCAATTTCCAATTAGGAAAACTCAATGTAGTGAGTGGAAGATCAGGCGCAGGAAAATCTTCTTTGGTAAAAGGTACTTTACTGAAAGCCGTGCAACAGCAGTTGGGGATTGAAGTGGGAGAACCCGCCAGGTTGACCCGCCATGAAAATATTGATGCGATCAATAAACTGATTTTTATTGACCATTCGCCCATCGGAAAAACCCCACGCAGTAACCCGGCTACCTACTTAGGCTTGTCAGATCATATCCGTGATCTATTTGCCGGCCTGCCCGAATCAAAGTCTCAGGGATTCACCAGGTCCCGGTTTTCATTCAATAACAAAGGGGGAAGGTGTGAAACCTGTCAAGGTGCCGGCAAAACGCAGATAGGTATGCATTTTTTAGGCAATGTGGACCTTGTCTGTGGTACCTGCAACGGTGATCGGTTTAATGAAGAAACACTTCGGATAAAGTACAATGGCTTATCCATAGCCGACTGTTATAAATTGTCAGTCAATGAGGCCACAACCATTTTTGCAGATCAGAAAAAGATATTGACAGGGCTTACAGTACTGCAAGGTACAGGGCTTGGGTATTTAACCCTTGGACAGTCTTCAACCACACTTTCCGGAGGAGAAGCGCAACGGATCAAAATTGCGAACCAGTTACAGAAGAAGGAGACAGGAGCTACATTGTATGTGATTGTCGAGCCAAGTATTGGCTTGCATCATGATGATGTTAAATCTCTGCTTCAGGTACTTGATAGTATTAAGCGTAAGGGTAATACGATCGTTTGTATCGAACAAAATGAAACCGTCATTCGATGGAGCGATTGGCATGTTGAACTTGGCCCTAAGGGGGGGGCAGGCGGAGGTAACATTGTTTACCAGGGAATTCCCGAAGAGAATCCGGGGAATATGGGCAATAAAGTCAAAAGGGAAGCCCTTCTCAAAAACAGCAACGAAGGAAAACCTGTTGTTCCCAATGAGATCCAGCTGAATGGTGTAACTACTCATGGGCTCAAAAAGCTCGATGTTCGTATTCCGAAAAATCAATTGACCGTAGTTACCGGTGTTTCCGGAAGTGGAAAGTCATCTTTGGTATATGATACACTGTTTGCTGAATCCAATGCCATTTTCACAGAGTCCTTATCTACTTATAACAGAAGTTTTCTTCATCAAAGCAGTGAGGCTCAAATAACCTCTTTCTCAGGTTTAGGACCCGCCATTGGCATCAATAGAAAAGGAGGGGCCCCTTCTAAACGATCAACCGTAGGAACACTCTCCGGAGTGTACGATGCCTTTAGGTTGCTGTATTCAAGAATTGCGCAGCATGAAGGAGAGAACTACACGGCTCAGCATTTCTCTTTTAACCATCACTTAGGTGCTTGTCCGGCATGTGAAGGACTTGGGCTTCAGCGTAAATGTGACCCTGAGGAGGTGATCGTTTCTCCTGATAGGTCAATATGGAGGGGTGCTGTTTCTGCAAACAAAGCAATGGCTTATTATGCCGATGCTGATGGTCAGTTTATGGCAACGCTCAAAGAGGTAGCCCGACAAAAAGAATGGGATATAGAGCGCTCATGGCATGAACTGGAAGAGGAGGTGAAGGAACTTATTCTATATGGAACAGGCGAGACCATTTGGGAAGTTACCTGGGAATTTACCACCAAATCAAGAACCGGAACACAAGCATTAAGCGCAAAATGGCTCGGATTCTGCAATTATATTGATGATGAATACCAGCGAAAGCTACACAACAAGAACATCAGAAATTTAGAGGAGCTATTACATAATGTTGAGTGCTCCACTTGTGAGGGAAGTCGATTGAAATCAGAATTGTTAAGCACAAGTTTTCTTGGAAAGACGATTCATGAGTTGTCGCAAGTGAGCATTGAAACTTGCCTTGAACTGATCAGCGAGATAGACACTAAAGCAGATGCCGTTGTTTTGGCCATCAGTAAGGTGGTTTTACCCACAGTCAGAGAGTCCCTGAAAACCCTGGTTGATCTTGGACTGGGTTACTTAAACCTGAACAGGGCCGTAAGCTCACTTTCCGGGGGTGAGCGACAACGCGTGACGCTGGCTGGTCAATTGTCTACACACTTATTTGGTGTCACCTATGTATTGGATGAACCCACCATAGGTCTGGATGAACAACAGGTTACTGCTCTTTCAAAAGCACTAAAAAGAATTGTTGACAATGGAAATACTGTGGTGGTGGTTGAGCATGATCCTTCCTTTATCAGAAGTGCTGATAACCTGATTGAAATGGGGCCAGGGGCTGGAAGCTTTGGGGGCGAAGTAATTTACCAGGGAAAGGTCAGTGATCTGGCTAAGGCAAAGTATTCAGTTACCTACCAATTATTTCAGGCCCAACGAGTCAGTTCAAAAGCAGGAAAGAAAGGAAAGGGTATGCCTTTTGGCATAAGAGGAGCTTTTGCGAATAACCTTAAGAACATTGAGGTAGATTTTTGTTCTCAGCACATAACAGCTGTTAAGGGTGTTTCGGGAAGTGGGAAGTCGAGTTTAATCAAAGACGTGTTATACCACTCCTGGCTTAAAAACAGGCCTGTTAATTGTACTGAGGTACATGGTTTGAATCAATTTGAAGAAGTGTTGCTTATTGATCAGAAGGGACTCAAACAAGGCAGATTGAGTACTCCTGCTTCGTATACCGGAATAATTGAACAGGTAAAAACGCTATTCTCAAAAACGGAACTCGCGAAACGGGCAGGACTGAAAAAAACTGATTTCTCCTACCAAAGTAAGCATGGAAAATGTCCTGTTTGTGCTGGTTATGGAAAGCTGAAAACCAGCATGGACTTTATGAGTGATATCTGGTTGACCTGCGATAGCTGCAAAGGATTGCGCTACAATGATGCCATACTGGCTTGTAAATTCAATGAGCATTCCATTGGTGAAGTGTTGCAGATGACTGTACAGGAGGCGATGGAGTTTTTCGGAGCCGGACCAATTACTGACAGTCTGGGTCTCCTTAAGCAAGTAGGAGTGGGACATTTACTTTTGGGGCAATCAGGTGATACTTTGTCAGGAGGAGAGGCTCAACGCCTGAAACTGGCCACTTCCATGCTGCAAAAGCGACAGGGGAGTACTTTGTATCTCTTTGATGAACCGAGTACGGGGCTTCATTACTTTGATATTCTACAATTAATCTCCGTTTTCGAATCGATAGTGGATCGTGGGGATACCCTTCTTTTTATTGAACACAACCGTACCTTAATTGAATCTGCCGATCAGGTAATTACACTGGGACCGGGTAGTGGCGAGCGGGGCGGAGAAGTGGTGAATTGAGATCTGACTTTTTGAGGGTGGTGACAAATAATCTATCTGACCCTTACTGGAAAAAAGGCTATTTTTGAGGTTCATGATTGTTTTAATCAGGAACCAATTCACTATCCTGCTGTCCAGGTTTTTTCAATTTTTTAAGCCCCGAAATACTGGCTTTTTCTGCCTTCTTTTTTGCCTGCTAAACTTCCATTTCAAGGCATTTGGACAAGATCAGGTCCCAGACCTTAGTGCCATTACCAAAGAAGACAAAGTAGATACGCTGCTGAGCCTGGCCAATACACTGGCCAGAAACGATTTTGAAACAGCCCTGCAATACTCTCACGAAGGGCTTGAGCTTGCCCGTGAGCTTAGCTATCACAAAGGAGAGGTGGGGGCCTTTCTGGCCTTAGGCAGAATCCAGATCATTCGCAGCAAATATGATTCTGCCCACCTGCTTTTAAAAAAGGCCGATGACCTGATTGGAGCAAGAAGATTACCAGCACTCAAATCGCAGCTGCTGGACACTTATGGCTGGTTGGCCCAAAGAGAAGAAGAGTTCGAGAAAAGCATCCATTTTCATAAGCGAGCCTACCAGGCGCTGACCGAATTTGGTTCTCCTACAGAAGCGAGTATCTATATGAACCTGGGCATCACCTATTACTTCATGAGTGAGTTTGACTCCGCGAAGAGTTACTACGAAAAAGGCCTTGCGATTAACACAGCCCTGAAAGACAGCCTGGGCATGCTCAATGGTTATAGAAACATTGGTATTGTGCTGCGCAGAAAGG
This sequence comes from Roseivirga sp., assembly GCA_021404565.1. Lineage (GTDB taxonomy): Bacteria > Bacteroidota > Bacteroidia > Cytophagales > Cyclobacteriaceae > Roseivirga. The sequence goes on from JAAWWF010000013.1 coordinate 9,239, forward strand.
GAAACCTGAGAGAGGCCATCAGGCTCTATTTTGATGCGTTGAGAATTGCCGAACAGCTAAAACTGCAATCGAGCATAGCCGATGTGCATAACAGCATCGGGGTGGCTTTTGATCACCTGAAGGAGTATGATCAAGCGCTTGAGCATTATCAGCAAACGCTGGACATTCGCAGGCAGCTAAGTGACAGACGCAGACTAGGCAACGTACTTTCCAATATCGGGTGGATATACAGTGAATTGGAGCAGCTGGATAAGGCTCTGGAAGCACACCTTGAATCGCTCAGAATCGCAGAAGAGATAGGTGGCCACAACGCCAGCAATGCTGCCTTCAATAATATCGGCCTGGTGTATAAGGAAATGGGCAAATATGATTCGGCCTACCTCTATTTTCAGAAGTCACTGGAGGAATATGCCAGCATTGACGACAAGCGCGGAATCGCCCTGGCAGCCAACAATATTTCATCCAATCACTTTGCTCAAAAACAGTATGTAGAGGCCATTGCCGTACAATTGGAATATCTGCCGCTGATTGAAGAGTACGGAGCGCAAAGGACTAAAATGATTGCCTATCAACGACTTTATGGTGCTTACAAAATCTTGAAACAAACGCAGTCTGCTCTGAAGTATCATGAGCTCTATAAGCTGGCGGCTGATAGTATTTTTGATGTGGATAAAACGGCCGAACTCTATGAGCTATCAGTAAAATATGAAACTGAAAAGAAGGAAAAGGAGCTCGCTTTCAAAGACGAACAAATTACCACCCTTCAGCAGTTGGCAGACCTCCGGAAAAAACTCCTTTTTACCTCCATTGGGGCCTTACTGGTTATAAGTACGCTGATTGTTCTCGTGATATACTTTAGAAATCAGCGCAGAAAAAAGGTAATGCTGGCCCAAACCCAGCTGATGGAGGTCAACCTGAAAAATGAGCAGCTGGAAACAGAGCGGGTAGGCCTTAAGCTTAAATCAAAGGAAAAGGAGCTGCTGAGCTTTGCGCTGAACCTGACTCAGAAAAATGACCTGCTCAGAAGAATGAAGGAGATCATAGAAAAAAAGGTAAAGCATAAGGGCACACTGAAAGCTGATTTTCGAGAGCTCGAAACCCTGATAGATTCCAATGACCAATCGGAAAAAGAGTGGGAGTCTTTCAAACACCTTTTTCAGGAGCTACATCATGATTTTTTCAATAAACTAAAGCTAAGGCATCCGGATTTGAGTATCTATGAAACCAGGCTTTGTGCCCTGATTAAGCTCAACCTCAGCAGCACAGAGATGGCCGGCATGCTCAATATTTCCATCTCCAGTCTTACCAGCGCGCGTTACAGGTTAAGGAAGAAGATGAACCTCTCAGGCAAGGACGATCTCAATCAATATATCGAGGCTTTCAACGGTGTAATTGCCTGAGATACATATCATAATCTATTATGTTTTTCAAGTCCGTGACATTTAATCTATCGGCTTGATCAGGGCTTTCTGAGCATCAGAACTATGTTTGATACCCTATTTCAAACGGTTCTGATGAAACATTTTTTTTCCATTTGCGCCTTGGTGCTGGTCCATGGTCTGCAGTCGCAGAGCACCCTTACTACAGGTGACGTTGCCTTTCTCGCCTTTAATCTCGATGGTTCCGATGAGTTTTCTTTTGTACTGCTCACCGATGTTGACAATGGAACGGTGATCAAAATTACCGATCATGGCTGGGACGATACCAACGGCTTTGGAACCCCATCCGGTGGGGGAGATGGCGTGCTCACCTGGACTGCCAGCTCAAACCTCACGGCAGGCACTGTGGTTTCAGTTACCGGTAGTGTCACAAGGACCGTTAATACAGGCAGTATCTCAGGTACAGGGGTGGTGCTTTCGCTCATAGGCGATCAGCTTTTTGCCTACCAGGGCACCTTTGCCAGTCCCACCTTTTTGGCAGGCATGCACAGCGATGAGTTTGCTGCTGTGCTCAGTGGAGCTACCATTTCTACTACCAATGCTAACTGGAGCGGAGATGACCATGCCGACAATGAGACCTCCGCGCTGCCCGATGTGCTCACCACGGGAGTAAACGCAATAAGACTTTATGACCCTACTCAGACTTCCGGAAGTTCAGCAGCAGAAGTAGACAATTGGATCTACGTTGGTACCACTACCACAGGCACCAAAACAGAGCTATTGGCAGCCATCAACGATCTGGACAACTGGGATTCGGATAATCTGACTTCTTTTGGTACCTATTCGGGTACCTTCACGGTTAATTCCTCAGCCCCTACTTCCGCTACTATAGCGGCCACTGTATTCATCGAAGGAGCTTATAATGGCACTGGCTTAAGCACTACACTTAATGCAGGTTTACCCCTGGCACAGCCCTACAGCAACAATGGCCATGCCGCAGGCGAAACAGCCGGAGCTATTCCTGCCGGAGCGGTTGACTGGGTGCTGGTAGAACTACGTGAAGCCGGTTCAGCTGCTGCCGCCTTAAATGCTACAAAAGTGGGCTCAGCTGCCGGTTTTTTGATGAATGATGGTAGTGTCAAAAGCACCGATGGTACCAGCAACCTGACGGTGTCATTAAGCGGCAATACAGGAGCCGACTTCTTCGTAGTGATCTATCACCGCAACCACTTGCCCATTATGTCGGCCAATGCCATTTCTGAAAGCAGTAGTCTCTATACCATTGACTTTACCAGCTCTTCTGCCACCACCTATCAGACCACCTCAGCATTGGTGAGTTTAAGCGGGGGCAAATTTGGTATGCCTGCCGGGGATGCAGACGGAGATGGTGACGTGGATGCGACTGACCTGACTACCTGGAGAACCAACAATGGCGTTTCATTTAGCTATAGCGGTAGTGGTGTTGCCGATTTTAATTTGGACGGAGTCATCAATGCAATCGACAGAAATGAGCTTCACCAGAAGAACCTATCCAAAACCAGTCAGGTGCCAGGCTCGTGATGATGACAGTATTAGAACAACGTGTATTGGGGCATTTAATGTCGGAGCTACAGAGCTCAGGTTTTAAGTTTCAAGAACAGCTAAAGGAGCAGTATCCCAAACTTACAGCTTATGATTTGAGGTTATGTACTTACCTGAAAGCTAATCTGAGCACCAAAGAAATCGCTCTGCTGCTTAACATTACTCCCGACAGCGTGAAAAAAGCAAAGCACAGATTGAGGAAGAAAATGTGTTTGACCCCGGGTGTTTCTTTCAACACAAAATTCATCTGAATAGTTAAAATAGTCCTGCTAATAAGAATAGTAGCCACCGGAAGCTTCAATTTTGCCTTTTCAATCGAAAAACTACATTTGTTGTATGCGATTGATTTGTTCTCTACTACTTGTGCTCCTGACGGGCTCCCTCGTAGCACAAGATGAAAAACTGACTGATCTCAAGACAAAATACCTCAATGCCAAACCCTCAGAGCAGTCTCAGTTTCTAAGCGACTATGTGAGTGCACTGGCTCGCAAAGATCGACTTGCAGCCGACTCACTCATCACTGACTGGTTCAATGCCCATAGCAGGCAGGACCAAAACCTGGATTGGGCTAAGCTGTACTACAGCATGGCCGATGTCAGATACAGATTCAGAGACTATAGTACCTCACAGGTTTACCTGGATTCGGCCCTCTCGGTACTTCTCAATGCCCCTGAAAAAGCCTATGTAGATCTGGCAAAAACCTACGACCTGAAAGGCATTATTTTTCAACGATACAGAACATATGATAGCGCAGCCTTCTATTTCTCCAGAGCACTGGCAACAGCAGAAAAAGGGGACTCTGAAGAAGTATTGGCCATAGTGCACAACACCATCGGTACCAACCACTGGTATCAGGGCGAATATGCCTCGGCCTTAAAGGCCTACAATCAAGCTCTTGAGATAAGAAAAAATCTCCCTGATGCCTCCAGGCTAGCTGAGAGCTATAGGAATATGGGACTGACCTACAGGGTGATTGGAGACTATGCCTCTGCTCTTCAGTACTATGAAAAAGCTCTCCCTGTTTTTATTCAGAGTAACGATCAATCAGGAACAGCCAACCTGTTAAATAGTATGGGAGTGCTTTATAAAGAACTGGCAGACTATGATCAGGCGCTGAATTTTCATGAGCGATCCATGAAAATACGTAAGGAACTAGGCGATTCGGTGGCCTGGTCATATTCACTCGACAACATTGGCTCGGCCCATATTGAAAAAGGAAACTTCGGACAAGCCATTGAAGTACTACTCTTGGCGGAACAGCTAAAGAAAGGAGAAGAGGCTGATGTAAGAATGTACAATACACTGTCCAACATTGGGGTATGCTATGACAAACTGGAGCAACACCCCCGGGCTATTGCGTACTTTAAAAGGTCGCTGGCATTGGCAGAAGCAGTAAAGGAAAAACGAGCCATGGTGCTCGTGTATAATAACCTGAATCAGCTCTTTCATGATGAAGGAAACCATGCTAAAGCATTACAATATGCCCAGAAAAGTTTGTCGCTGTCCCGGGAGATCGACACCCCGGAGGCCCTGGCGATATCGCACGAATATCTTTCAAAAACCTATAAAGCCATGGGAAGATATTCAGAAGCTTTGACCCATAGCGAAAGTCAGATTGGATATGAAAGACAGCTTTTTGATAAGAGAGCGGCCTCTGAAAAAAGCCGGATGCTTGTCAACTATGATTTTGACAATCAGCAAAGAGCACTTGAACAACAAAAAGCCGAATTGAATAACCTAAACCAGGAGCGTGATTTGCTTAGGGCCAGGCAGCTTATCCTCCAGGTGGTGCTAGTGGCGCTATTGCTGATCATTTCATTACTGGTATTTGCCTTTCGGGCACGGCTGAAAAAAAGTAGCCTGGAGAAAGACCTGATCAGACAAAATGGTCAGCTTTTGGAGTTGACTAAACAAAACCTCGATCAACAGCTACAGCTGAAGGAAACAAAACTCACCTCTTATGCAGAGCAGCTAAGCCAAAAGAATGAGCTCATTGCCACCTTTCAAAACCGCTTGTCAGCAGATTCAGATAAAGACCTTTTCAACATGGCAAACAGTGTTGAAGGGCGCCCTGGTACAGGCACCTCCTGGAAAGACTTCCGGCTTAAATTTGATCAGGTTCACGGGCATTTTGTACCGGGTCTTAATGCGTTGCACAAAGACCTGACGAACAACGAGCTCAACATTTCCATTCTGCTCAGACTGAACCTTTCCAACAAGGATATGGCCAGTATTCTGGGTACTACCTATGACAGCGTGAAGAAATCAGTACAGCGACTGTACAAGAAAATTGGACGAGAGAACGCTGATGATCTGCGAAGCTATTTGTTGAAAATTTAGCCATTGTCCCCCTTTCACCCGGTCTGACCCCCGATTTCCCCTAGAGTGATATTGTATTATTCTCAGCTTGAGCCAGTTAAAACTCAACGCATGAAAATCAATACGCTCATCCTGTCCCTTATGATCTTTTTGTGTATTCAGGCCAGGGGGCAAACTGTGCTTTCCGCGGGTGACCTTGCTTTTACCAGGATTGGTATGGACAGCCCCGATGCATTCTCCTTTGTTTTTCTCGTACCGGTTACCTCGGGTACCATCTTTTATATTACAGATGAAGGAGTTGTCAATAACACAAAGGCCTTCAGCTTTCCTGCCGAAAGTACCTTTAAGTTCACCGCTACCTCCGCTATTTTAGCAGGGGAAGAGGCCCATATTTCCACAAGTGGAGGCCCCTCTCTCACCTTTACAGGCTCACCTACTGCCACCATTGAAGATATTGGCAAATTTGTTTCCCTGGCCAATGGCCTGGGAAGCGGAGGAGACCAGCTGTTCATTGTTCAGGGCACCTTCAACAATACCACCAAGGTGGTGGATTCGCCAACATTTATTGCCGGAATTAATGCCAATGGCGGTGTGACTACTACTTCTGGCAAGGCCTGGCAGAGTGTTACAGGTTCCAGTACGGCCAACTCAGCAATACCCATGGGACAGACTAATGGAGCAGATGGGTTTTTGGGTATTTTCCCCAATGGAGCTACCCAGGGCGAAGTAGACAATGCCCGTTACAAGACCACCGCATTGCATACCGGAGATAAAGCAACCGTATTGGCCGCGATTATGGACCTCAGCAATTGGGAGTATGACAATACGGATGTTTTTGCTGCATCCGGTACCGCTTTTTCCATTGCCAGCTCGGCACCCACCTCCGTAGATCTGGCAGTCACTGTTTTTCTGGAAGGAGCCTACAACGGGACAGATCTCAACACAAGTCTCAACCCAAGTATTCCTTTGACCCAACCCTATAGCAACAATGGGCATTCGGGAGGCGAAACTGCAGGTGCTATTCCTGCCGGAGCGGTAGACTGGGTACTGGTAGAGCTGCGTGAAGCGGCCTCTGCTGCTACAGCTTTGGCCAATACCAAAGTAGGTTCTGCGGCAGGTTTTTTGATGAGTGACGGAACGATCAAAGTTACCGATGGAACCAGTAACCTAACCGTATCTCTCTCTGGCAATACCGGTGCCGATTTCTTCGTGGTAATTTATCACCGCAATCACCTACCCATCATGTCGGCCAATGCTATTTCGGAGAGTAGTAGTGTCTTTACCGTTGATTTTAGCAGTGTCTCGGCAAATACCTACCAGGGTTTGACGGGGCTTGCTTCTCTTTCAGGAGGTAGGTTTGGGATGCTGGCCGGGGATACAGATGGAGACGGAGATATAGACAGTTCTGATCTGACTACCTGGCGTAGCCAAAATGGTGCACCCTTTAGTTACAATACCACCAATGGCGACTTTAACCTTGACGGAGTTGTCAACGCGGTAGATCGCAATGACTTCCAGCAGAAGAATAACTCAAAAACCAGCCAGGTACCTACTACTTAAGACCATAGACATTAGACAAAAGATGGCAGCTTTAAAGGACTGATTAATGCCGTAAACCCTCTTAATCGTTACCCTTAATCCATTAAACCATTAAACCATTAAACCCATGACCATCCTGGAACGACATTTAATGGACCATTTACTGCAGGAGCTGGAGCAGTCCAACCAGCGTTTTAAGCATCAGCTAAAGTCGCGATTTCCGGAGCTCACCTCCTATGACATGCGCTTGTGCACCTACCTCAAAGCAAATCTTTCCACAAAGGAAATTGCCACCCTCCTCAACATCACCCCCGATAGCGCGAAAAAAGCAAAACATAGATTGAGGAAGAAATTATCTATGAAGCCAGATCAGTCTTTTATCTTTCATGGGGATATTTAATTTCAGGACAAACCCATAATGCTCCTGTTGCGGACAAACGAATATCTAATTGGCGGCTATGCCCATCTTGAGATTGGCGAAAACGCTCCTACCTTCAATTGTATTTAATGTTGAAAAAACGGGGGAGAAGAGTATTTTAAAAGGCCAGAGATATAGCATATTATGATGTGTCCCCCATGATGCAGAAAGCATAGTTTTTTTGGTTATCTTCTTACATCAATCTTCTTCATTCAGGTTATGAAATTGCTTGTTACCATCATATTCTGTGCTGCGTTTACGGTGAATCTTAGAGCGCAGATCAATGTTAACACGGCTACCAAATTTACGGTGGGACCTCGAAATGGCGGTGCCAATTCTTATTTCGATTTTGAAGGGTTCACCACATTAAGCAACGGAAATATTGCCTTTCTGAATTTCACATATAATTCATCCAATGCTCTCCAGGATACTCACCTTGAAATTTTCAATGGAAGCACTGGTGCTCAGGTAAGCTCTAACTCTATCTTGAGCTCAATAAGCCCAAGGAGTAGCGATAGCTCTGATGATTATTATTTGATCCCTTTATCTAATGGAAATCTCCTGGTTTCCTGGAGTGCCCAATCAAGCGGAAAGTCTTTTACTGACGCATATTTCAGGGTGATTCAGACAGACGGAACTACGGTTACCAGCGCCATAAAGATTAACAATGAGGCTGGAACGCTCAATCGTTTTGTCAGACCTGCAGAGCTATCCAATGGCAATGTTGCTTTTGTATGGGCAACAGATGGTTCCAACTACGCTTATCGCATTTTTCAAACGGATGGCACTGCCCTGGCGAATCAGGCTTCCTTAACCTCTCTCGGAACGGGAAACGGAGGGGGGTCTCAATCAGAGCATGAAATAGCCGCCAATGGTAATGGAACCTTTATGGTCGTTTATCCGCTGACTATCGACAATCGATATAAGGGTATAATCTTTAACAATGATGGTTCGGCCACAACGGTAGGGGGTGTAAACCACTTCAATATCTCCAGTGTCGGTCGGGGCGGAGGCGGACTCGTATGGGTAAAGGCACTTTCAAACAATAATTATGTGGTTACTTTCTATGGCGACCCGGATGGTATTGTTGCCAACAGAGATAAGAGGGTTTCAATTTTTGAACCAGATGGTACAGCTGTTCTGGCAGACCAGATACTGGAAGTTGTCGGCAATACCAATATTGGCAGACTCCTTTCTTTTACCGGAGGGGGCTTTGGGATTATCGAATACAGTGGCACATTCTTTCAGGAAATTGACAGGTATGATAATACCGCGACAGTGGTAGAATCCGATGTGAGGATTGACGAGGTCACAGATTTTCTGAGTGATGCTTTTACCGGGCCTGATGGAAGCCTGGTATCCATTAACAACAAGACAGTTTCTGGCAAATACCAGCTTGAGTTCCACAGGCATGTAGTTCCTTCATCAGTGCCAACATCTGCGACTGTGGCAGCCACCATTATTCTGGAGGGTGCCTGGAACGGAACAAATGCTATGAATACGATCCTGGAGGATGAAAATCTGGTTTCTGCCAGTGCTCCTTATAATGGTATTAATGGCCATGTGGGATCCGAAAGCGTGGCCAGTGCGGCAGCCGTGCCCGATGGAGTCGTGGATTGGGTGCTGGTAGAGCTAAGAGAAGCAGGGAGTGCAGCAGCTGCAAATAATGCCTCCAGGGTAGGCTCGGCTGCGGGTTTTCTGATGAGCGATGGTAGCATTAAGGCAACTGATGGTACCAGTAACCTTACAGTGAGTCTCTCAGGTAACACCGGAGCAGACTTTTTTGTGGTCGTCTATCATCGTAATCATCTGCCTGTCATGTCGGCCAATGCGATATCTGAGAGTGGAGGAACTTATAGCATAGATTTCACCAGTAGTTCAGCGAATACCTATCAAACCACGAATGCGCTGGTTTCCCTTTCAGGCAGCAAGTTTGGTATGCCGGCCGGTGATACAGATAGTGATGGTAGCATTGATGGTGACGATTTGGGCACCTGGCAAACCAACAATGGTGCAGTTTTCAATTATAGCTCAAGCGGAGTGGCTGACTTTAACCTGGACGGTGAAATTAATGCAGTAGACCGGAATGATTTCCATCAGAAGAATACCAGCAAGACAAGACAAGTACCGAATTCTTAGAAATGGGAAATCTTAACCTCTATGATATAGTCATCAGAGAACTGAAACTTATCAACTAATTATGACCATTCTGGAAGAGCGCATATTAGATCATCTTCAAAATGAATTGCAAACATCCAGCCTCGAATTTCAGACCGAGCTAAAAAACCAATACCCAAAGCTGACTCCATACGACTTACGCTTGTGCACCTACCTTAAAGCTAACCTCTCCACAAAGGAAATGGCCACGCTACTCAACATTACTCCCGACAGTGTCAAAAAAGCCAAACACCGCCTGAGAAAGAAGCTGGCTATCGAACCAAGAGAGTCAATTTTGAGTAGGTTTTCAACCCTTCCCGGCTAGGGCAGAATTTGTTAAACAAGGAGATTCCTCCGTAATTGGTGGCCATGAGAGTAGCCTTAGTGCTCTGTAGCTTACTTCTTTCTTCCAGTATCCTGGCTCAGGATTTTGAGCTAACCTCTGTCAACCTGACGGTACAAAACGGGCTTGCCGGAGACAATGTCTACTGCGCTTTGCAAGATGATAAAGGCTACATCTGGTTTGGCACAGAAACAGGTGTAAGCCGCTACAATGGGCGGAGCTTCGAGAATTTTTATATGAGCGATGGCCTGGCTGACAACGAGATTTTTCGCATAGACCAGGATAGTCAGGGGCGGATCTGGTTCTCAGCTTTCAATGGTCAGATGAGCTATTACTATCAGGGTCAATTCTTCAATAAAAGCAACAGCGACCTGCTGGCTGCCATAGAGTTTGATGATTTCTACACCAACCTTTTTGAAGATTCCAGGGGCAACTTGTGGTTGAACACCAAAACCCGAATCGTGATGATTGGTGTGGATGGTATTGTGAAAAACCTGGAAGATCTGGGAGGAGTCGATGAATGGAGGGTAGCCTCATTTATGGAGAAAGATGGAGTGGTTTGGGCTGGAAGTGGCTACGACAAGAAAATCTATCATTTACCTGCCGACAGAACCACCGAAAGAGATAGTGTTTTAATTGGAGAGGGCTTCGCAGACTTCATTGCTCCCCACCTGGCCTTCTTGCCATCAAGCCAGTCCTCATTCCCAAATCGTTATGTAAACTCTTTTCTGGATCAGAAGAAAGAGATTTCCCGAACAGTTACAAAGACCCATACATACCCCAATGGAGAACTCTGGGCCTGCACCTTTAGTGGAGGCGTAAAAATCGACAAAACAACCGGTAAAAAGACCACTTTTCTGGAGAGCAAGCAAGTTTCCCATGTATTAAGAGACAGAGAGGGAGGTTACTGGTTTACAACCTTCGGTGATGGCGTTTACTTTGTTCCTTCTCTCGAAAAAAGCGCAATAAGCACTATTGACGACCAGCCAGTAGGTAATACCACGGCCCTTTACATGCAGGATGACGTCCTTTGGTTTGGGGCTAACAGCGCTGTGATAGGGAAAATCAGTACTGAAACGAGCAAGAAGTGGAACCTTTCATTAAACGGGGGAAGATCAAGGGTGAAAAAGATTGTTAGGATGGACAATACATCAGGGCTTTTGCTGGCCGTTGAAGAAGCCATAGTTTTCAAAGATGAGAAGGACAACTTCAGCCGTCTGGAAGGGGCGGTAAAAATAGTCCAACCCTGGACGGACAGTCTGATTGTAGTAGGTACCACAAACCAGGTAATAGTCTTTGATCGCGAGGTCATGATGAATTGGTTTCGGGACGAAGGGAATGACAATAAACCCTTCATAATTAATTTCAGAAACCAGCCGGCAGTAACCCGTTTCGCCAGCAATGGCTCAGTAACCGACATGGCGATCTATCAGGAGGGAATGTTGATTTCTACCGCTCTTGGCTTGTATTTTCTGGATCAGGATTTGAATTACAAAAAACTCTCAGGACATCCTGTTATGAGCAATGTAATCAACGATATCAAGGTGCTTAACGATTCTTCTTACTTGTTGGCTACAAATGGCTTTGGAACTTTTCTATACCGAGACGACATCTGGACCAATTTCTCCACGCAAAACGGAATGTCTTCTGAAATAAACCGAAAAGTATTTGCCAAAAATGATTCAGTTTTTTGGGTGGCCACCAATGCGGGAGTGAATCGGGTTACGGGTGGTGAGGGTAATTGGGAAGTTTCGTCTATTAAATCTACTGACGGCCTCTTGTCTGAAGATGTGAATGATCTGTTAATTCATGGTGATAACCTTATAGCCGCCACCAGTAAAGGTATTTCCTGGATTAATATTCCTGACTGGGAGTCAGCAAAGATACCTCCCCTGGTAAGCATGAACGCTCTTTTGGTAGATGATTTGCCCTGGATGGAAGAGAAGCATGAAATAAATCACGGAGTCAAAAACATTACTGTCAACTATGATGGCCTTCATTTCCAAAGCCTAGACAGATTAGTCTATAGATACCGATTATCGGGCCTTGATGAAACCTGGAGAACTACCCGGCAAAACACCTTGAACTTCAGTAATCTGAAACCTGGAGAATACACCTTTCAGGTCAGAGCGGTGAGCGCCTTTGGCGATGAAAGTGAACTGGCCGGGATACAGTTTGTAATTGCGACACCTTTTTGGATGACCTGGTGGTTTATCGGCCTGATATCGTTGCTTGGTCTCCTTGCATTGATTGTGATAACGAATGCCATAATCCGTAGAAATAAGCAAAAACAGCAACGCAAGTATGAATTTCAACTACGGATCGCTGAGGCTGAGCGGAAAGCACTTCAATCTCAGCTTAATCCTCACTTTATCTTTAATTCGTTGAATTCTATCCAGAATATGGTACTGGATGAAGACCCTGACAGTGCCTATCAATACCTGGCAAAGTTTGGTAAGCTGATTCGTAGAGTGCTGGAGTTCTCAGATATTTCCATGGTGCCTCTCACGGATGAGCTCGAAACGCTAAGACTGTATATGGATCTGGAAAATCTCAGGCTCAATGATAAATTTGACTATCGGATTCATATTGGGGAAGGAGTAAACTTACTTGAGGTTATACCCGGTATGATCATTCAGCCCCATGTAGAAAATGCGATATGGCATGGTATCATGCCCCTTAAAGGGAAAAAACGAGGATACATTGATATCACTATTCGTAAAATCTCTGAAGGCCTACAGCTTGAAGTACTTGACAATGGCGTTGGAAGAAAACCAATGGAAGAAGGGACGCAAAAAAGTATGGGAACCAAAATAGTGAATGAGCTCGTTCGGAAACATAAGGGAGAGGGCTCAGGAGAAGTAATAGTAGAAGACCTGTTTGATGGCAATAAACCATCAGGTACTAAGGTGATTATTCAAATACTTTCAGAACACATTGCTTATGATTAAGGCACTAATTGTCGATGATGAGGAATCAGGAGAGCAGCTCTTGTCAAAATTGCTCACCCGCAAGCATCCGGAAATTACGCTTTTGCCACCTGCTGATTCGTTGAATGAGGCCGTTAACTCCATCAACCAAAATCAACCGGATCTGGTGTTTTTGGACATTCGATTGGGAAATGACTCTGGATTTGAGGTGTTGGAAAAAACGACCTACAAGTCTTTCCACGTAATTTTTGTGAGTGCCTACAGCCAATATGCACTAAAAGCCATCAAGAATTCTGCGATTGATTATTTACTCAAGCCGGTAGATATGGATGACCTGAAGACTGCGATTGAACGTTTCAAAAGCAGAGGGTCACATATTAACCCTGGCCAGCTGTCTATGATTAAAAAGTCGCTCAACATGTCCGAATCTAATAGCAAGTTGACTGTACCGGTGAGGGAAGGCTATGAGTTTCTGAAGACAAGTGATGTGCTCTACATCACAGCCGATGAAAATTACTCAAACATCCACCTGGCAGGAGGTAGTGCCAAACTTGCGTCTAAAACCCTGGGCTATTTTGAAGATAAGCTCGAGGGAGAGAACTTCTTCCGAATCCACAAATCATACCTCATCAACCTGCAAGAGATTGTGGCTTATGAGCATGGCAATGGTGGTTTTGTGAAAATGGCAGATGGTAAACGGCTGGAGGTAAGCCGCAGAAAGAAGAAAGAATTGTTGGATCGAATGACGAATTTCTGATGTGAGCCAACCAAGTGTATAACATGAAGTCCATCTTGCTAGCCGAGAACGGTTGAACAAGTATTTACCAGAACTGTTTCCACACCAAAAATATATCTATAGGCACTGATGGTCATTAAGGTGGGAGGGTGTCCACGGTCAGCGCGGACACACCGTGGCCTAAGTGAGAGGAAGCCTTTAAAATGACCATTACCATAACTCACTAAATTAAAAACCCGGATAATGCGATAGGAATCGTGATGAGGCCGTAAATCGCAAAGAATCAGGAAGTTTGGTTTAGATAGCATAGCACCGCTATGGTGAAAAGCCAAACAAAACGTGGCGACTGATTCAAAGCAAGTTACGGCTGTAATAGAAAACCTATCGCATTATTCGGGTTAAAGCAGATTGTTAGCGGTCATTTTACTGCAGGGCTGGCTTGTGCGTTTCGCTAGGAGGTGTGTCTTTGATCGTGGTGTGTTTTCTTTTGTTACCTTTTCTTTGCTCATACAAAGAAAAGTAAAGAAACATTGTGTCATCCTGAAATTACGTCATGGTGTCGAGGTTCTTCCAGATACGTCCACCTGAAAGTTCGGCACTTTTACCGATACCTAAGCAAACCGTTTAATAACTCATCCTTACAACTCAGCTTGCTCAGCCCTCCGGTAAAGTGATTTTTTTTGGACACTAAGACCTATTCTTTTATTTCAGGAAAACAGCACCAAGCTCCAAACCTCAAATGAGATTTAACAAGCGTCCTCAAACCCTTCCTTTCACTCATAACCTGATTTGCTTATGATCAGGTTATCGAGTTTTTTATTCCTTTTTCTGGGCCTCACAGGCACCCTCACTCCTGAAGCTGAGATTGAAATACGCAGGGTGGAAACCACTATTGCTTACGAAAGCTTTGAAGGTACTGTTGACGAGCTTGGTTATACCTCCAACGACTGGAACCGAAGTTTCAGTGATTATGCAGCCGTATTGAACTCCACTGTAGCGGGAAATCCGACACCGGCTGATGGATTTGGAATTCATAGTGGTATTCCGGCCAATGTTCATAATCCGGATGGAGGCACCGCTAACTTTTATGGAGTAGACGACCTCGATGACAGTGGAAATATACGGGATGATGATCTGGCGATTATAACCTTTAATAATGTAGATGTTACCGGAGCTACAGATCTGAAACTGAAACTACTTTTAGGTACAGACAGGGCAGACCGATTTGAAACAGACGATTACTTTCAAATCTACTATGCCTTTGATACCGACATTACCGCACACCCCGGGACTACCACGGCCTTTTCCCAGGGGGCCTATACACTACTTGCAGACTACCGTGGCTCAGGTTCTGGTACTAACGCATCCAGAGATGCAGACTTTAGTGGTGCCGGTGATGGAACAGAAGTACTTCCTTTTGGCACAGCAGACCTGGCTACAGGGGGAAATAATGACATGGTCATGTCTGATATTTCTTTTGACCTCGCAGGTACCGGATCAAGCTTGTCCATCAGGTTTGTTTTTCAAACCGACAGTGGTGATGAGACTTTCCTGATTGACAACATTCGCGTTGCAGGAGAAGTACCGGCCTCCGCACCTACCTCGGCCACATTAGCGGCCACAGCCTTTATCGAAGGAGCCTACAATGGTACCGATCTTAATACAACTTTAAATGCAAGTATTCCTACGACTCAACCCTATAGTTTTAACGGGCATGCTGCCGGAGAAACAGCCGGTGCCATTCCCGCAAATGCGGTGGACTGGGTACTGGTAGAGTTACGTGAAGCTGCCTCAGCTGCTGCGGCATTAAGTGCTACCAAGGTAGGCTCGGCTGCAGGTTTCTTAATGAATGACGGGACTATTAAAGCCACGGATGGCACCAGTGATCTGACTGTTGCACTTTCTGGCAATACTGGCTCAGAGTTCTTCGTGGTCGTTTATCATCGCAATCACCTGGCCATTATGTCGGCTAATGCCATTGCCGATAGTGGAGGTACTTACAATGTCGATTTCACCACCTTATCATCTACGACTTATCAAACTACAACGGCATTGACGACACTTTCCACAGGTAAATTTGCTATGCCGGCCGGAGATGCGGATGGGGACGGGGATGTAGATGCCACTGATCTAAGTACCTGGCGAGGGCAAAATGGAAAAGCCTTTAGCTACAACACAACCAACGGAGATTTTAATCTGGATGGGGAGATCAACGCAGTAGACCGAAATGACTTTCAACAAAAGAATAATAGTAAATCGACTCAGGTACCCAATACCTGATATAGCAAACGCAGATGACTATATTAGAAAGACGTTTGATGGATCATTTACTGCTCGAGCTGGAATCTTCCAATAGTCGGTTTCAGCATAAATTGAAAAACAGGCATCCTGCACTGACTCCTCACGATTTGCGTCTTTGCACCTATCTCAAGTCCAACCTCTCCACCAAAGAAATTGCCCTCCTGCTAAATATCACCCCGGATAGCGTGAAAAAAGCCAAACATCGACTGAGGAAAAAGCTGAGGCTCACACCTGATGAGCACTTCTCATTTTAACATAAGTTATGTTTTACTAAATCTATTGTAGGTGAAATTTGCAGAGACTTAGTGCAATTTTTCTTTTCAATCACTTGCACTAGATTGAGGTATGAAACGCATCTGGCTCCTCTTTCTGTGTATTCCAATCGCGGCCTTTTCGCAAAATTCTCAAGAGCAGATCGATAGCCTCAAAGTTGTGCTTGAGTCAGTTTCAGGTCTGGAAAAGGTCAGGACACAATACAACCTCGCAACCCTTCTTATCACCATAGATCCTGAACTGGCTGATTCTCTTTCACTTGATGCCCTTAAAGTGTCTCGTGGAAGTGACTTCGCTGAAGGTGAGGTACTGGCTTCCATTGTACAGGCCACATTGTCAAACTTGCGAGGTGACCTTGAAAGATCGAAACAACTCCTGAAGGAATCTGTCGCCCTCGCTGCAAAACAGGACTTTAAAGATGGTTTGAGTAAAGCACATACAGCCTTAGGCTCACTTTATTTCAGAAAAGGAGAGTATGCACTTGCTACAGAAAATCACCTGCTCGCATTGAAAGCTGCTGAGGAACTGGGCAGCTTCGATGTTCAGATAACTAATCTGATGAATATCGGGTTGATCAAGCAACGGATTGGAGGCATGGATGAGGCCTTTGGTTTTTTTGAGAGGGCATTGGCTATCTGTGAAGAACATGACTTCCTTTTTAGGAGTGGTCAGTTATATATCAATTTAGGGGTACTTGAATTCAGCAGACAAAATGTGGGTTTGAGTATTGAATACAACCAGAAGGCTTTTGAAGTCTTTGAGGGCTTCGGTGACTTTTTACAACAGGCCATCAGCCTCCAAAACATAGGCTTTGCTCAGGCTTATCTGGGGAATTATCAAGAAGCAGACGATTATTACGATCGTGCCATTGATATAAGGAAGGAGATTGGAGACAGACGGGGTATGGCCGCAACCTTGCTCAACAAAGCACGGCTGCGATCTGAAATGAGTAAACCTTCAGAGGCCATAAGATTGGCTACAGAAGCACTGGAGATAACCGAGGAGATCAAAAATGCACGACTCAATGTGAGTCTTAATCTCTTTCTGTCTCAGACATTAGAAACGCTGGGAAGATCTGCTGATGCCCTTGATTATTACAAGCGGTATATCCTGGTCAAAGACTCCCTGTCAAAATTGGCAAATGAGACACGAATAGCAGAGCTAACCTCAGGTTTTGAGTTCGAAAATCAGCAACAGGCATTACAAAAGAGCCGGGATAAGCTGAGATTACTAGAGTCTCAACGATGGGTTCTGATTTTGACAATACTGATTGGAGTAGCCCTGGCTTTAATTGCTCTGACAGTATTCAGAGCTCGGATGGCCCGCATAAAGCTGGAAAAGAGACTGACGGATGAGGAGAAAAAATCTGCAGACCTCAACCGTGAAAAGCTTCAAAAGGAAGTCGAGCTTCAATCAATAGAGCTCAAAGGATATGTGGAGAAGCTAAGTCAGAAGAATGAGATTATTCAACAGTTTAAAACCAGGCTTGAAGAGATTGACAATGACAGAAAGCTTGGACTAGGCACAAAAGAGCTTACGCAAATGGCCGTAGGGGTAGACGGGCGATCGGTGATTTCCATCTCGTTGGAAGAGTTTCGACTCAAGTTCAGCAGTGTACATCAGAGTTTCATATCAAAGATTATTGACAGCCATGGTTCTCTTACTCAAAATGAAATTGATCTGTGCATATTTTTCAAAGTAAACCTCACCTATAAGGACATTGCTCAAATTCAGAATATCAGCTACGAAGGTGTGAAAAAGGCAATTCAACGCCTTTATAAGAAACTTGGCTATAAGAATGCCGAAGGTTTACGTATCTATCTGCTCGGAATTTGAGATGTACCAAGATTGTCCCCCTCGTTCCTTATATGTCCCCTGACAATTGATAGGATAATTCTGAGTTTCATGATCGAATTCCATGATCATGAACAAATAT
Source organism: Roseivirga sp. (assembly GCA_021404565.1). GTDB lineage: Bacteria > Bacteroidota > Bacteroidia > Cytophagales > Cyclobacteriaceae > Roseivirga. Next base: position 27,151 of record JAAWWF010000013.1, read on the forward strand.
TTCATTAGCGCTTTCTTTTGTGTTTCGTTTTTAGGGTCGGTTTTGGGCCAAACTACATTGTCGCCAGGAGATTTAGCTATAGTATATATGAATACCGATGGAGATGACGACTTCGGGTTTGTCCCCTTTGTCGATATCGCGTCCACCACAGTTATTCACTTTACTGAGAGAGGTTATGATGCGGCAACTTCTAACCTGGTGACCGGAACCGATGGGACGATTACCTGGACTGCGACCACTGCGGTTACCGCAGGTACCTTTGTGAAAATCAGCTCACCAAAGTCATCTCCGTCAGCCACCTCGGGAACCGCTGTTGGTAGCGACACCTGGAGCTTATCAGGAGCGGGAGAGTCAATTATCGTATACCAGGGGACACTTGGAAGCCCCACTACTTACATTTACCTGATTACTACCAGGGGCATATTTACTGCGGCAGGGGTGTCGTATGCACCCCTTACTTTACCACTGAGCACAAGTGGTCCGGGTGCATCAACCACTATAAACACCAACCTTCCCCCAGGTCTGACAGACGGTGTCGATGTGCTTGATTTTACTGCTCATACCGACAATGTTCAATTTAAGTGTGTATTGACGGGAGTAAGCCTTTCCGATTTTATGGATGAGGGGAATTACAATACGGATCATACAACAACATATTCGGGAGCCGGAACTGCCACCGATTGTGTAGTTGCTACGGCTCCGGAAATAAACATCAAACAATCGACCTCAGATATCGCATCCGGAGGTGCTCATGCTTTTGGTTCGGTACAAATAGGAGATAGTAAAGACCTTGTGTTTACCGTAGAAAATACCGGTGATGCTAACCTTGATATTGTCTCCATTACTCCCTTTGGTGCAGGCTTTTCAATTTCCTCTGCTATTAGTGCCAATCCCGTTTCGGCTTCAGGCTCTGCCACTTTTACCGTACGTTTTACTCCCAGCGCTACAAGTCAGACTTCCGGGAATGTTACCATTGCCAGTAATGACCCGGACGAAGCCAGCTATGTGATCAATTTCACGGCCACTGTTGCGGATGCAATCTTAAGCCTTAAGGTCTTTTTGGAGGGGCCTCTTTCGGGTAGCACGATGAATACCAGCCTCAATGCGGGGCTACCCACCAATCCCGGCACTGTCTATAACTCGGTTCTGAATGAATCCTCTTCGGGGATACCCGCCACAGCCGTAGATTGGGTAGAAATTGAGCTGCGCACCGGTACTGCAGCTGCGACCAAAGTAGGGACTAACCGGGCAGGAATTCTTAAAAGTGATGGTACCGTTGTGGATAAGGATGGTAATGACTTTACCATGAGTCAGGTCGATGGCAGCAGTTACTACATTGTAGTTCATCACAGAAACCACCTGGCAGTCATGTCAGCCAATGCAATAGCCCCCACTAGTGGTACATATGTGATAGACTTTACCGATGCACAGGCTAAGAGTTTTAACAATGGCTCTGATGGCGTGATTCTGGTAGGCAGCGTCTTCGCTATGATTGCCGGAGATGCTGATGGAGACGGAGATGTGGATGCCTCAGATCTGACTACCTGGCGAGGACAAAATGGGGCTGCCTTTAGTTACAACAGCACCAATGGAGACTTTAATCTGGACGGAGTGATCAATGCTGTAGATCGAAACGACTTCCAGCAGAAGAATAATACCAAGACCAGCCAGGTTCCCAGTACCTAGATGACAAACCTTGGATAAAAGATGATAGACCTCTGATTTATGACACAATCCCTCATCAAACTGTCTCGAAGCTCATTAACCATTAACCATTAACCATTAACCATTAACCAAGCTATGACTATTCTGGAGAAACGTTTAATGGATCACCTGCTACTGGAACTGGAATTTTCCAACAGTCGTTTTCAAAGCCGCCTGAAGCATCAGTATCCTGAACTTACGTCCTATGATATTCGGCTTTGCACCTACCTGAAATCAAACCTTTCTACCAAGGAAATTGCCATACTGCTCAATATCACACCAGATAGTGCGAAAAAGGCCAAGCACCGATTGAGGAAGAAAATCAGAATGAAGCCGGCTTTGACCTGGTACGAATTTCTATGCATTGATCAATAATTGGCCAGGGTATCAATTGAGGATATATATGGCATTTTGATATTGTATATATTTACCCTGTGTGTATTGATATTAGAAGGTTTTCCAGACTGCTGCTCTTGGGTTTATTCTTGGTTCCTACTCTAAGTTTTGGCCAATCAATTATTGACAGTCTGAAAAACGTACTCCCGGACTCTGAAGGCACGGAAAAGGTAGATGTGCTTAATCAACTGACCTGGGAACTAAAGTTTTCCGAGACGACAAATGCCATTTCTTATGGAGATCAAAGTTTGGCCTTGTCCGGTGAAATCGGCTATAAAAAGGGCCAGGCACAGGCCAATTACAACCTACTGGTACTGTATTATCTCAAGCAGGAGTCTTCAAAATCGATTGAATTTGGTAATCATGCCATTGAGCTTTATCGGCAGCTTGAAGACCTGCTGGGAATGGCCAGAAGCTGGAACATTATGGGCCTGAACTCCCTTACTCTGGGGGAGCACGAACATGCACTTGATTATTTTAAAAAGGCGCTGGAGCAGTTTGAGATTGTGAATAATGAAGAGAACATTCTAAAAATTGAAGCCAATATTGGTAATGTTTATTACAGAATGGGTAATTATCAACCGGCTTTGGAATCTTATTTGCGAATTGTTGACTATGCCAGAGAGAAAGGTGATCAGAATTTGTTGGCTGCTAATCTGCAAAATGCAGCAATAACCTATTCGGATTTTGGTCAATTTGCCAAAGCGCTCGAATCATCCTTTGAAGTACTAAAGATATTGAGAGCACAAAATGACTCTTCCAAACTGGCAAACACGTTGCAACAGATTGCTTCTACTTTTAATGAGTTGGAGATGTATGAGGAATCAACCTTATCTGTAAGTGAAGCTATCTTAATTGACAAGCGCGTGGGAAGAGACGTACACTTGGGAGCAAGCTACATTACATTGGCTAGTGCGCTAAAAGGGGAAGGATATTTAGATTCCGCATTTTACTATAATAAAGAAGCCCTGAGACTTTATGAAAAGGCAGGTAACAAGAGTCTGGGCATGGTGCTGATAAGTCTGGGTAGTTCTCACAATTCAAGAGGAGAAGTGAAAGAGGCCGAGGTGTTTTTTGAAAGAGCACTGGAAGTAGGTCAGCAGCGTAAAAGAGAGACTGTTGTAGCTCTGAGCCAATTTAAGTTAGGGCAATTGTATATCGAATCAGGTGAAACAGATAAGGCAGAATCGTTTTTGTTGGCCGCCCATGAATACTGGGCCAGGTCAGGTAGGTACAAACAAATATCGGCAGTAACCAAAGAACTCTCTGAGTTTTATTCAGATCGGGCTCAATATGAGCGTGCCATTAGGTATCAGAAAATGCATGATATGGCAGAAGATTCTGTTTTCGGCAGACAGAAGCAAAATGAACTAATGAGACTTATGGTCAGGCAAAACCTGGCACAACAGGAAAGCAGTCTTATCAACTTACCTGAAAAAGCCGATTCTGAAAATCGTTGGCTGTTGATTGGGCTTGCTATGCTTTTCATCTTATCGGCCTGGACCACAGTTTATTTTGTGGGTAAAAACCGAAATAAGATTAAGAAACTGGAGGAAGATCTGGATAAGAAAGGTAGAGAACTGGCATTTCTCTCCCTATCGGCCATGCAGAAAGAGAATTTTATCAGAGAATTTACAGATAAACTCAAACCCTTAACCAGTGAATTTCCAGGTAATAAAGAACTGCATGCACTAATGCGCATCTTGAAAACTCAGGAAATCCAGGAAGATCATTGGAGTCGGTTCAAATCGGCATTTGAGCAGATTGCCCCTCACTTTTTTGATCACTTACTGGCCAATTATCAAAGCCTTACAGAAACGGACCTGAGGTTTTGTGCACTGATCCGCCTGGCTATTCCTACTAAGGAAATAGCCAGGATATCCGGTATTTCTTCTGCAAGCGTAAACAAGGCCAGATACCGATTGAGAAAACGACTGGAAATTCCCTCAGAGGATAACCTCGACCGCTTCATTTTGTCTATTTAGGATGTAGGTTTACCACATCTATTAGATTTGCTATTTAAGTCGCTGTAATTCAAGCACATAAAAATTAATGGTCTATTGAAATTTGGTATATCTCCAGGTGAAAATCAACGCGGGGTATAATTAGTCTATTACTACTTTTTGCCTTTTGGTATTCATGAAATTTAGTTTGAGTCAATGCTCAAATACAATTTCATGATTGGCTTATCCAGAGGTAGTTGTCCCCTTTTTTTACTGACTTTTTTTATGTTTCTCCCCCTGGTAAAGGCTCAGGCTCAGACAGTGCTATTGCAGGAAAGCTTTGAAACTGATGGTGAAAGTTCCAGGTATACGTCCAATTCCTTTTACACAGCAGCCAGCGACTTCTGGGAAAGGACGCAAAATTCAAATGTCACATCCAGAAACCACATAACAAATGCACCCACCGCGATAGATGGAACCTTCTACTGGGCAGGTGAAGATACAGATCAGGCTTCTGGTGGTGAAGGGATCATGACGTTCAATGCTGTGAATGTAACTGGTTACTCTTTAGACCTGGACATACTGATGGCATTTGGCCGACCTAATGATGGCCGACTTGAACCTTCTGATTATGCGATTTTTGAATACAATATGGACGGTGGTGGTTGGACAATATTTGGAGCCATGTATGGAGATAATGATCTGCCCGCTACCAATCAGGGGAATTTACGGGAAGATGCTGACCTAAATGGCACACATAATCATCCTTCGGGTCAGGTCGTAAATTCTACAGCCTTCCAAAATTTCAATTTTTCAATTCCTGCTACCGGTACTTCTTGTCAAATCAGATTACGTGTTATAATGAATACCGGAACAGAAGAGTTAATGCTTGACAACATTCGTCTGAATGGTACTGTGGCTGTAAGTGCTCCCACATCAGCCACTGTAGCGGCTAGTGCTTTCCTGGAAGGAGCCTACAATGGCACCAACCTGAATACAGCCATCAATGGCAGTTTACCTGCGCAGCAACCCTATAACGGTACCAACAGCCATTCGGAAGCTACCAATGTAACCAGCATGCCAGCCAATGCGGTAGACTGGGTACTGGTAGAATTGAGAGAAGCCGGTTCGGCAGCAGCAGCGCTGAATAGCACCCGAGTGGGATCGGCAGCAGGCCTGTTGATGAATAACGGGAGCATAAAAGCCACCGATGGTACCAGCGATCTTACCGTTTCGCTTTCCGGAAATACGGGCTCTGACTTTTTTATCGTCATCTACCATCGCAATCACCTGCCGATTATGTCGGCTAGTGCCATATCTGAAAGCAGTGGTACCTACAGCATCGATTTCACTGGCAGTTCAGCCAACACCTACCAAACCACCACCGCCCTGTCCAGCCTGAGTGGAGGAAAATTTGGCATGCCTGCTGGTGATTTGGACCAGGATGGAGATATAGACGCCACCGACCTGATTACCTGGCGAACTAATAATGGAATAAGCTTTAGCTATGACAGCAATGGTGCTGCCGATTTCAATTTGGATGGTGTCATCAATGCTGTAGACCGCAATGATTTTCACCAAAAGAATACAGGCAAAACGAGACAGGTGCCGAGCAGCTAAAGCTGAAATTTCAAATGATCAAGTCACAATTTCCAAAACAAGATCTTATGATCAAGTATTCTCTCACAATTCCCGGTCTCCGACTTCTGTCTTCGGTTTTCCGTCTCCTTTTAACCATTGGCCAATCACTAATAAACCATCCTCGTGACAATTCTTGAACGCCAACTGATGGATCACCTCCTACTTGAACTGGATACGGCCAATGGTCTTTTTCAACAAAAACTCAAGGATCAGCACCCTAAGCTGACTCCATATGACCTTCGCCTCTGTACTTACCTTAAATCCAACTTATCTACTAAAGAAATAGCCGTACTCCTCAACATCACCCCTGATAGTGCGAAAAAGGCCAAGCATCGCTTAAGAAAGAAGCTGGCTCTGCAGCCCACCAGCAGTTGGACGGAGGTAGTCAAGAGTGTTGACTAATTTCTATATTGGAGTTTATGCGAAAGACTCCCACTCTCTTCTGCCTTTTTGGAGGACTATTTTTTGTACTTTTCTCATACACAGCCACCGCTCAGGCTCAGCTTGACAGCCTGAAGGCTCTGCTTCCCGAATCTTCGGGTACTAATAAAATTGATATTCAGAATAAGATTGCCCGTCAGTTACTTTATATCTCTCACACCGATGCAGATAGTCTTCTCAATGAGATCATTGAGGAGAGTGAGACACTGAACTACGAATCAGGTAAATGTCTGGCCCAGGTGTTGAGAAGCACATTGTACATGTTTCAATCAAAGTTTGCAGAGGCAAAAAAGGCCTATGCCTTATCCATCGCCTTTGCCGAAAGAATTGGGCATGAAGAGGCCCTGGCTTACGGAAAACTCGGGCTAGGCGCTTTGTACATCAACAAAGGTGAGTATGCTTTAGCCTATGAAAATCATATGGAGGGGGTGAAGTTTGCACGGGCCATTCAAAATGAAGACCTGGAACTGACCTACCTTATGAATATCGGGGTGATCAATCAGATGCTGAGAGATTATGATGAAGCCGAAAAATTCCTGCTTCAGGCCCTCGAGATTGGTAGTAGAAATAGCCTTACACATCGTCAGGGCCAAATACATGGCAATCTGGGAATCATTGAACTCAATCGTAAGAACTACGGCCTGTCGATAGACCACCACAGAAAGGCAATAGGCTATTTCGAGAAGATCAACGCACGGACACAGTCAGCTGTGGCTTATCAAAACATGGGTTTCTCTTATGCCAGATCAGGTAATAATGCAGGGGCCGAAAAGGCCTATGATGAATCGCTTGAACTAAGGCTTGCTACGGGTGATAGCCTAGGCTATGCCCGGGGGTTAAGGTATAAGGCGGAACTATTTCTGGACACCGAACAGCTTTTAAAAGCGCAACGCTTACTTTCGGAAGCCCTGACAATTACAAAGGCCTATAACAATGAAGTATTACTGTCTGAAATTCATGACCTAAGGGTAAGGCTTTTTGAAGGTAAGGGCGACTTTCGCAATGCCCTGGAGGTTCAGAAAGAGCTCATGATTCTTAAGGACACCCTCACGGCCAAGGCAAACAGAAACAAGCTTGCACAACTCACGGCCGAATTTGAGTTCGAAAAGCTTGAAAACGAAAACAAGCTGCAATTGAGCGAAAATGAAGTGAAAGACTTGAAAATAAGAGAGAGAAACCAGCTCTTGGGCGGTACACTCGTTCTGCTTGCCATCGTTACTATATGGGGCGTTTGGAAATGGAAGCAGTTGAAAATGAGACTGAAACTAACAGAAAAAGATCACCTCATCGCTCAACAAGATGTGGAGCTAAGGGCAAAAGAATTTGAATCAGACAAGCTAAACCTTATTCGATATGCTGATCAGCTGCTTTCTAAAAATCAGGAGCTGGAAGAGAAAAAGACTCAACTCGAAAACAAGATTTCCAGTTCTTTAGAGGAGAAAAGGGAAATAGATGAGCTGATTGAAAAACTCAGATCAACCATCAACGATGAGAAGGACTGGACCGCTTTCCGCCTTTATTTTGACACTCTGTTTGGCGGGTTTTTTGACAAACTGGCCAGTTATAGCAATGCCGAATTCACCATGTATGAACAAAGACTGATTGCACTGATCAAGATATCGTTATCCAATAAAGAAATTGGTGGTATTTTGAATATTTCAAGGAACAGTGTAGTCAGAGCCAAGCATAGGCTCAGACAGAAATTTGGCTTCAAGGAGACCAGGGATTTGGAAGATTTTCTAATCAAACTTTAGACAGAATCTCTTTGTCTGACTGCTGTCTGCTGCTTGTCTGCATGCCCTGAGAGGTTAATAGAGGCCTATTATGGATCATTGTCAGAGGATTAATTCCACTAGTAATGACCAAAGCACCATCCGAATTTCCTTTGCTTTTCAAATGGAGAAAAGTGAAGGTCAGACCTCTTGTAGTCCTATTCCTGCTGATCGGCCTTGTAAGTTTTAGAAACGCTCCTGTAGGACACCATGCTTTTGACTTGCTGTTGACCGAAACTTTCGAAACGGATGGTGACGGCACAAGGTATCAGGCCAATCTGTTTTCAAACAGCGGGGATGTGTTTACAAGGTTCAATCTTACAACCTTTCCAGAGGGCCCCAATAGCGACAACTTTTTTAGCACTTACTCCGGTCACCAGGGCAATTTTGTATTGGGAGGAGAAGATCTGGATGAATTTCCTGAAAACCCCTTATCCGTAAGCGCAGATGGAGGGCACGTCTATGTCGTTTTGAAAACCTTAGATGTCTCTTCCTATCAGGGAGGTACGGCCAAAGTGGAAATACTCTTAGGGGCTAACGGTGCTGAAATAAACAGATACGAAAAGAATGACTTCATTCAAATTGAATATGCTTTTGACGCTGACATAGCCACAGGTGCCAACAGTGTCGGTGCGGTACCGGCCAACGATACTGATGTCGATGATGGCACCTATGCTATTGCAGGGGCATTTTATGGCGATCAAAGTGGTGTTACTAATAACCCTGCTGACGGCCCCTCAGGGAGCTGGGTGGAAGACACGGATCTGGATGGCTTTTCAAATGACGAAAGCGGAACAGCTTTGGGTAATACATTGTCAGATCATGATTTTACGTTCAGCGTACCTGCTGGTGCCAACAATATGTCTGTAAGAATTCATATTGCCACAACACATGGTTCAGAGGAAGTGATCATAGACAATATTAGAATTTCAGCTGAAGAGGGCAGTTCAGCCACAGCCCTGGCCGCAGGTGAAATGGCCATTGCCTCTGCCAGTTCAGACACTCCAGACGCTTTTTCCTTTGTATCCTTTGTCAACATTGCGGCCAATACCACCATATTTTTTACTGATAAAGGCTGGGATGCCAATGCCGGAGCATTTCAAACCACACCAGCATCAGATGAGGGCATCATCCAGTGGAGTAGTACCAGCTCGCTCATCGCAGGAACGGAGGTGGTGGTTACCAATGCAGACAATGGATCGATATCCGCTAGCGTGGGTACTGCTACACGCAGCAGTGGAGACTTTGATCTGTCCACAGATGGAGATCAGGTAATCATATTCCAGGGAACGGAAGCAAGCCCGACTTTTGTATATGCCTTTAATTTTGATGGCAGTGGTTACCTGTCCAATCCGGGGAGCGATGCAAGCAATACCAGTGTACCCAATGGGCTGACCGAAGGAACAAACGCTTACCTGACCTCAAGTCACATCGACAACTGGAGGTATCGTTGCTCTGCAAATGCTACAGCGCTCATTCAGTACATGCAGGATTTTAACTATGAATCTAATGGTATTACCGGGTTTACCTCCGGAGTGGGTTCTGATATCAATTGTCTCACAGGGCCTAATCAGGCACCCTCAGCTTCAGTAGTCTCCTTTTCAGGAATTCTGAAGACCAGTGCCACATTGACGGGTGCCTACACCTATACTGATGGCGATAGCGATCCGGAAAGTGGTTCTACTTACCAATGGTATCGCTCTGATGATGCTGGTGGCACTAACAAGGCGGCCATCAGCGGAGCGATCAACCAATTTTATGTTCCTCAAGACGATGATGCCACTAAATTCCTCAGCTTTGAAGTGACACCCATGGATGGCAAGCAGCCGGGCAACGCGGTGGAGAGCGCTATTCAGGGGCCTGTTGTGGCACTGCCGGCAGATGGCAGTTTTGTTTCCTTGCTCGCTGAATCTTTTGAGACTGACGGTCAGGGATCACGCTATCGGTTTAATGATTTTTTCGATGGCTTCGATTACTTCACCAGATTCGATTTGGTAGCCAACCCACAAGGTTTGAGCAGCTCCAGTTTCTTTGCCGATTACGCTGGTTCAGATGGTGACTTTGTACTGGGCGGTGAAGATTTAGATGAGTTTCCGGAAAATCCGCTTTCAGTCGGAGCTGATGGAGGTCATGTCTATGTGGTTTTCAAAACTGTTGACGTTTCAAGCTACCGGGATGGAACAGCCAAGGTACAGCTGCTATTGGGGGCGAACAGTGTCGAACCGCTGCGATATGAGACAGATGATTTTATAAAAATTGAATATGCCTTTGATACGGATATTGCTACCGGGGCGAATAGTGTAGGAGGTATTCCTACTGCAGTAGCCAATGTAGACGATGGCACATACACCATAGGCGGTGCATTTTACGGTGACGATAGCGACCCGAGTGATGACTCCGGTGAATGGCTGGAGGATACCGACCTTGATGGTATCAGCAGTGATGAGATAGGCACCAAATTATCTCAGACACTCTCCGATCACTCCTTCAATTTCCCCATTCCTTCAGGGGCCTCCAACATGTCCATCAGGGTGCATATCGCTACTACTGATGGATCTGAAGAGGTTATCATTGATAATGTAAGAATCTCTGCAGCCAACAACACGCCCAGCACAGCTACAGTGGCTGCTTCCGTTTTCCTTGAAGGTGCATATAATGGCACCAACCTGAACACCACACTCAATGCCAGTATCCCCACTACTCAGCCCTACAGCATCAATGGCCATACCGGAGGCACAGCATCGAGTATCCCAGCCAATGCAGTGGACTGGGTATTGGTCGAATTGAGAGAGGCTGCTTCGGCAGCCGCTGCACTCAGTTCCACCAAGGTGGGCGCTACTGCCGGGTTTTTAATGAATGATGGTAGTATTAAGGCTTCTGATGGTATCAGTGATCTGACCATATCTCTCAGCGGTAACAGTGGTTCGGCCTTTTTTGTGGTCGTTTATCATCGCAATCACCTCGCCATCATGTCTGCCACCGCCATTTCAGAAAGTAGTGGCACTTATAGTATCGATTTTACCACTTCATCAGTCAATACCTATCAAACGACCACGGCCCTTACTACCCTGTCCACCGGTAAATTTGCCATGCCTGCCGGAGATGCTGATGGAGATGGTGATGTGGATGCCACGGACCTTACCACCTGGAGGGGACAGAACGGAGTTGTATTTAGCTATAACAGCACCAATGGAGACTTCAATCTGGATGGTGTGATCAACGCGGTAGATCGCAATGAATTTCAAAAGAAGAATAACACGAAGACCAGCCAGGTACCGAATACTTAGTACTATAGATATTAGATAAAAGAAGATAGACTTAAACTGATTTATGACACAAACCCTCATTAACCATTAACACCCTAAGACCTTAACTCCTCATGACAATACTAGAGAGACGCTTAATGGATCATTTATTACTGGAGCTGGAAGCTTCCAACGGGCGTTTTCAGAGCCAGCTCAAACACCGGTATCCGCGACTTACCTCGTATGACCTGAGGCTTTGTACCTATCTTAAGTCCAACCTTTCCACCAAGGAAATCGCTACGCTGCTTAATATTACTCCTGATAGCGTAAAAAAAGCCAAGCACCGATTGAGGAAGAAACTTCTGCTGAAGCCCTGTGACCGATGGTCCGAAATCGTAGTGGGACTATGATGAAGTCCCTATATTGCGGTTACCATGTTTCTGTTTTTGAGAAGAGTTATTGTATTCACTTTCCTAACCCTTGGTGTCTTTTTTCAGCTTAGTGCACAAGTTGAGGTCGATAGCATCAGAAGCCTGATTCCGGAAGCCCGGGGTACAGATAAGGTCGATTTATTAAATACCCTGGCCTCAAGATTGATCACCATTTCACCAATGGATGTGGAGAAGGTTACAGCCGAGGCTTTAGATCTGGCAGAACAATTTGATTATTCCCATGGAATCATCAGGGCATGGGTAAACAATGCAACTCTGTGGAGCAGGCAAAATGATTTTGTAAGGGCTAAAGAAGTTTTTGACAAAGCGCTGAAACTGGCCCTGTCATCGGACGATTTGCAAGCCCAAGTTCTCATAAAAAACGGCATGGGAGCCAATTACGGGAAGCAGGGCCGGTATGCCGAATCAATTGAAGCATATCTTCAGGCCGTCCCCCTGGCAAAGGAGATTAACGATCTTGACCTGGCCGCTTCTCTGTTCATGAATATGGGCAGAACGAAAGAGTTATTGTCTGAATTTGATGAAGCAGATAGTTTTTACCAGCAAGCCATGGAGTTGTACTCCGAACTGGGAGACAAGTTCAGGATGGGACAGCTCTACATTAATCTCGGGGTGCTGGAATACAAAAAGCAAAACCTGGGAAGGTCAGTCAAGTACAATAGCATGGCACTCGAGATTTTTGATGGGTTGGGCGATAAAGCGATGACCGCCTTAAGTCTTCAGAATCTTGGTTTTGCTTATGCAACTACCGGTCAACATCAAAGAGCTCTTAGTCATTATGCTCGATCGTATGAATTAAGAAAGCAAATCAATGACGCCTTTGGAATGGGGAAAATACTGCTGAACCGGGCGAAAGTATTTGAAGAGCAGGGGAATCAATCAGAATCTCTCAAAAACGCACGGGCATCTATGAAAATAGCCTCGGACATAGACCACAAAGTGCTGGTACGAGATGTTTCCTTATTCCTTTACAATCTGTTCAGAAAAAAACAAGACCATAAGGAAGCGCTGGAATACTACATGGTGTATGCAAAAACCAAGGATACGCTCAATATTATGGCAAACCAGTCAAGAGTATCAGAACTGACGGCACGCTTTGATTTTGATAAACTCAGAGATCAAAACCAACTGCAGTTACAGCAAAACGAGATAAAAGACCTGAAAATAAGGCAAAGAAATCAGCTTATTAGAGGCCTCCTGTTTATGTTTTTACTGCTTATAATCATTTTCTACAACCAGCGAAAGGGAATGCGGTACAGGCTGGAGCTGAGCAAAAAGGACCAGGCGATATATAAGCAGGAAAAAGAATTGGCGACCAAAGAACTGGAGGTTCAAAAAGAGAAACTTGTGTCCTATGCCAACAAGGTTTTATTGAAGGACAACATTCTGGCAGAAGCCGAAATGGAATTGTCGCAATTAAAGAGCGGAAGAGTACCTTCTGGAAGAAGCCTGAGTGAGCTGATTGACGGACTCAATGCAAGTATAAGCGAACAAGACTGGCTTTCATTTAAGCTTTATTTTGAAGCTACCTATCCACAGTTCTTTGAAAAATTAAGAGACAAGTGTCATGAACCGTCAACAAGCGACCAACGATTGGCAGCTATGATTAAGATAGGTCTTTCCAATAAGGAGATTGCCGCTGCATTTAATATTTCTCCCGATAGCGTGGTCCGAGCCAAACATCGTTTAAGACAAAAACTTGACTTTGCCAGCCCTCAGGAAATGGAAGACTTTGTTATCAGCCTCTAGTCTGGTATTTGTCCGATCTTGTCCGGTATTATTCAAAACGTATTTTTTTTTCGGTTTCAGTGAATAGAGAGCTTTAAGAATCAGCTCAAATACTGTTCAATGACTCGCTTAAAACTCCTATCTACTATCTGCGTTTGCCTTTGTTTATCTGCAATACAGGTCTATTCACAAACGCCCATATTCTCTGAAAACTTCGATACCTGTGCAGGTGCATATTCTGAATATGGTGTACACTCTGATGGATCAAGTGATTATTTTCTGAGAACCAACGGAACGGTTGAAACAATTGGTTGTGCGGCTCCTACCGTGGCAGATAATGGATTTACCAATACATCGGGGTTCCTGGCTCTTACAAATACCAACGGTTTCTACTATACCGGTGAAGATACCGATCGAACGGAAAACCCTAACCAATCCGGAGGAGCCTTTGGTTCTGGGGCCAATTCTGGGGGCGTTCATTTCAATGACATTGATGTGAGCGCATTTACCAATGTACAGATCAAATGTAGTTTTGCTGCCAGGAATGATTCACCCACGGTAGGAACCTTTGAATTGGGAGATGGGGTGAAAATCTATGTAGACAAAACCAACAACGGGACCTATGAGTTGATTGCAGCATTTGGGATTGTCGAGACCCCGGAATTGTTTGGCAATCAATACCTGTCCCTCGATACAGATTTTGATGGATATGGAGAGGGGACAATTCTTACATCAGCTTTTCAGGAATTCACTTTCGACATTGCAGGGGCCACAACAATGGATGTGCGCATAGAGTTGGTCAGCACGGGCTCAAATGAAGAAATCGCTTTTGACACCTTCGTGGTTCAGGGGAGTCCGGCATCCACACTTTCTCCCGGGGATATTGTTTTTACCGGCTATAACTCACGCGGAACGGACTACTTTTCCTTTATGGCGACCACCGATATTCCCGAAGACACGGAGATCAGATTTACAGACAGAGGCTGGACCTCAAGTGGAACTTTCAGAACAGGCGATGGCGCAGAAGGAGAAATTCTCTATACCGTGGCGGCTGGTGGTCTTTCTGCGGGTGATCAGGTAGTGATTGATGTTGCTACACCATCGGTAGCCTCTGGTACCGGCAGTGTAGCGGCTGTCAGTAGCGCTATAAGTTTTTCTACCGTTGGAGATCAGGTTTTAGCATTTTCAGGCACTGCCGGTACACCTACAACCTTCCTGGCTGGGCTCCAAATGAACAATGGCGCCTGGGAGGCAGATGCAACCGCTAATACAAGTTCATCATTGCCTACAGGCTTGACCAGTGGCACTACGGGCTTTGTGATTTCACCGGAAGTGGACGGTGCAGTCTACAATTGTACTGTCATCTCTGGTACGGCAGCAGTACTGAAAGCTGCAGTTTTCGACCAGAATAACTGGATCACGGACAACGCTGATCCGATTACATTACCATGCGGGCCTTCGACACCCACCTCAGCTGTCTTAGCCGCTTCTGTATTGCTGGAGGGAGCTTATAACGGAACCGATCTCAACACCACGCTCAATGCCAGTATCCCCACTACCCAGCCCTATAGTATCAATGGCCATACCGGGGGCACAGCATCGAGTATCCCAGCCAATGCAGTAGACTGGGTATTGGTCGAATTGAGAGAAGCTGCTTCGGCAGCCGCTGCAGTCAGTTCCACCAAGGTGGGTTCGGCTGCCGGGTTTTTAATGAATGATGGGAGTATTAAAGCTTCAGATGGTACCAGCGATTTGACCATATCCCTCAGCGACAACAGTGGTTCCGCCTTTTTTGTGGTAGTCTATCATCGCAACCACCTCGCTATTATGTCTGCCACTGCCATTTCAGAAAGTGGCGGTACTTATAGTATCGATTTCACCACTTTATCGGCCAACACCTACCAGACAACTACGGCCCTCACTACCCCGTCCACAGGTAAGTTTCCCACCCCTCCCGGAGATG
>JAAWWF010000022.1 GCA_021404565.1 Roseivirga sp.
TTGGGGGTGGGGTAAGTTTGTAGAGTGCAGGGTGGGGGGGGTATCAATGCTGCCGCTAAAATAAGTACGGCCAGTGGAGATTTTTTCCTCAAATGGAATGATTCCAGCTTAATTGATATGTTTGAAACCGAGGCGAAGGGATTGCAAATGCTCAGAACCAGCCAGACAATCAGGACACCAAAGGTCTATGGTACAGGTAAGGTTGAAGGTAAGTCGTTTCTCTTGCTGGAGTTTTTGGAGCGTGGTGAAGAAGGTGAAAAGTACTATGCCCGTATGGGTGAGCAGCTGGCTGCCTTGCATTTGGTGAGTCAGGAGTTCTTTGGGCTTGACCATGACAATTACCTTGGTAGATTGCCTCAGTCGAATTCCAACCATGAGGACTGGCTGCATTTTTTCAAAGAAGAGAGATTAGGAAAACAACTGAAGCTGGCTATTTCCAATGACTACGTTGGCCAGGACTTTATTCAGCGTTTTGAAGCTTTTCTGGACCAACTTAATGACCTATTACCTCCATCCGAATCTTCACTTCTCCATGGTGACTTATGGAATGGGAATGTTATGTCCGGTTCGGGAGGAGAGGCTTATTTTTTTAATCCGGCAGTTTATTGTGGGGCTCGCGAGATGGACCTGGCCATGACCCGGCTTTTTGGCGGTTTTAATCCACTGTTTTATGAAGCTTATCATTCAGTTTATCCTTTGCCTGGTGGTTTCGAAGAGTTGGCAGATCTGTATAACTTATACCCACTTATGGTACATGTCAATCTCTTTGGCGCCAACTCGGGATACCTCAACTCAGTGAATCAAATCATAAGACGATACCAATAGGGAAGTGATTTAGCCTGGTAATCAAACGTTTATGTTCCTGTTGAAGGTTTACATACCATTTGAAAGTTATTTCTGGAGCGTTGCTCAATGATGATGCGTCTTTCCTTCATCAACTCATCGATGGTGTCCTGATTGTAGTTTTTTACCGTGATCAGTTCCAGCCCTTCATTGTAGTAGATGAGAAAGTCTTCCATCAAGGCTAATCTGAGCTTTTCGCGTTTTTCCGGGTTATCATCCATACAGATGGTAAAGGAGATGGCCGAGTTTTGCATCAGGTTAATGATCAGGTTTTGACGGTTGATGTGCTCAAATATGGCCTGAATGTGGTTTTCATTAATAAATGAGAAGTCACTGATCTTGAATGAAATTACCGTCTGCTTATCTTTTCTGATAACCGCAGGTTTGAGGTTTGGCACCAGGCAATCATTGATAAGTGTACCGGATGCTTCAGGATTTTCAAAAGACTTAACGTAAAGAGGAATATCCTTTTGAGCCAGTGGCTTAATCGTTTTGGGGTGAATCACGGAAGCTCCGTAATAGGTCATTTCCGCAGCCTCCTTGTAAGGCAGTTGATCATATTTGGTTGTATCGGGAAACTGCTTGGGATCAGCATTAAGCACTCCGGGTACGTCTTTCCATATGGTCACTGATTCGGCACCCACTGAGGTGGCAAAGATAGCAGCACTAAAGTCACTACCTTCCCGACCCAGAGTGGTGGTATCGAACTCGGAATTGGAACCGATAAACCCCTGCGAAAGCACTATGCCGTCTTCAATGAGGCGATTGACATGTGACCGGATGATGCTTTGACTCGCACCCCAGTCTACCTTGGCAGCCCGATGGGTAAGGTCCGTTTTCAGCACCTTTCTGGCATCCAGCCAGTGGGTGGCAATCTCTACATGGTTGAGATAAGCTGCTACAATTTTAGTGCTCAGTATTTCTCCTTGTGATACTGTTTGGTCATAGATGAAATCATAACCCAGGCTACTGCTGAATTTGCTAAGCTGATTTTTCAGGGTTTCGAAGCTTTCGGCTGCATCTTTTTCCAGCTCTTCATCTCCGGTGATGCCGAGATCGCGGATGATTTGGTTATGGAACTCCCTGATTTCTTCGAGTACCTCGCTCGTATCTTCTTCGGCCATGGTCATGGCCAGAAGCCTTTCCAGGGCATTAGTGGTTTTGCCCATAGCTGAGATGATCACAACCAGTGGTGTGTCCATATTGGCACGAACAATCGAAGCCATGTTTCTTACCGACTCTGCGTCCTTTACTGAGGCTCCTCCAAACTTAAATACTTTCAAGTGTCGTGGTTATTTTTAGTAATTTCGCTGCAAGTTATTAACGAAATCGGAGATAAAAATTATTGTTTTAATGCCAGCAGCAGAAAATTCCAGAATAGCGCTTCCTGTAGGGTCCAATCTTGACCGTTTTATCATGACAAACCAGGAGGATTTTCCCTTCGCATCGGGTGAGCTTTCGCAGCTGATTCGCGATTTGGCCTATGCGGGTAAGGTGGTAAATCGTGAGATTAACATGGCCGGCCTGTCGAATATTACAGGGGCTTATGGTGCTGAAAATGTGCAGGGAGAGGAGCAGCAAAACCTGGACGTAGCGGCCAATATCCGCTTTAGCAGGGCCCTGAAAAAGGGGGGGGAGGTAGCGGCTGTTATCTCTGAAGAGGAAGAGGATATTATTGACCTTAACAACCCTCGTGCTAAATATATTGTTGCCATCGACCCGCTTGACGGATCATCCAATATCGATGTGAATGTGTCGATTGGTACCATATTTTCTATTTATCGCAGATTGTCGCCTCAGGGTGGCCCTGTACAGATGGAAGATGTATTGCAACCCGGCAAAAATCAGGTAGCGGCCGGTTATATCCTCTATGGTTCATCTACTATGTTTGTATACACTACGGGAAATGGTGTCAATGGCTTTACTTATGAGCCGACACTTGGAGAATACATCCTTTCTCACCCTGGTATGCAAATGCCGGAAACTGGCAAAATCTATTCCATTAATGAGGGGAATTATAACTCCTATCCTGAATCAGTCAAAAAGTATGTGAGCCTTTGTAAAGACCGTAGTTATTCGGCTCGCTATATCGGTTCCCTGGTCGCAGATTTTCATAGAAATATGTTGAAAGGGGGGATTTATATTTACCCTTCTACCTCGAAGTCACCCAATGGTAAATTGAGACTAATGTATGAGTGCAATTGTCTGGCCATGATCGCAGAACAGGCGGGTGGTATGGCCACCGATGGTGTACAAAGGGTAATGGATATTAAGCCGGAAACGCTCCATCAGCGAGTGCCATTTTTTGTAGGGAGCACCAAAATGGTGGAAGAGGCTTCGACAATTTGATAAGAACTGATGAAGGTAGAGATCAGGATCTATAACGTTTCCTGGTCTCCACCTTCTGCATTTCCCGATCCAGAATCATTTGTGAAATAAGCAGGGCTGGCTCGGTCTGATCAGCGGCAAGAGCGGCTTTGAGTTTGTCTTCCGGGATGTCTATGCGGTAGAGCACCTGCAAAAGTTTCCCAAAGTCTTTTTCCAGTAAAAAGCTTACGATATGGATGAGTTTTTTCAACAGTGCCTCATGACTAAGCTCGGCCTCGTTTATCAGAAGCTCTGATTCGTCCAGATTAAAGTCTTTGCGAATTAGGGAGATGCCTGTTTGAAGGTCTTCTGTATTCATAAAAAAATCCCGCCTGAGCGGGATGTGTTTTATTCAGCTGTTTTTTCTTCTGAGGTTTGTTCCTCTTCAGCTGCAGTTTCTTCGGCTTGCTGCTCAAATACTTCAGGATAGTCTCTGGAGAGCAGATTGTACCAGCTTACGAGCTTTTTGATGTCTGATACATACACTCTGTCCTCATCATAATCAGGCAAGACATGAGAAAGGAATGATTTCAATTCGTCAGGGGCTGAGTTTTTATCCAGGCCAGTATCTCCTTCAAATTCTTTGTGAATGCTTTGCATCACCTCCTCAAGTGGAGTAGCACCTTCATCGGTGTGACTGTAAATGGAAATCTCGCTGAAAATGGATACCCGTGAGTCGGCACCGACTACGAGTTTGGATTTCTTCGCATCCATTGATTCCAAAATAACACCTGATTTAGAGGGTTTTAAGATTTTGAACAAGCCACCTTTGCCTGCTACCGATGCAATCTCTTCAAATTTCATATTCGCTTATTTTACTCGACTGACTTTGTGTGTGTCGGTCTTGTACTGTTTGTTTATTCAATAATGGTTCAAAGAAAGTTTACCATTAGTCTCCCATCAAGAAAAATCTTAATTATTCACAATGTCACGGATATAGGCCGTCAGATCCTCTCTTCCTACAGCAGTTTCTGACGAGGTGGCAAACATCAACGGTGTTTCGGCCCAGGTACGTAAAAGGGCTTTCTTAAACTTTGCGACAGATTTCTGAGTTTTGTTGATCGACTGCTTGTCTACTTTGGTAAACACAATCGCCAGCGGAATGCCATTTGTACCCAGCCAGTTGATAAATTCCAGGTCTATCTTCTGGGGTTCAAGCCGACTGTCAACCAGTACAAAGACAAGCTGAAGGTTTTCGCGATTGACAATGTATTCTTCAATCATTCGTCCCCATTCCTTGCGATTGGTCTTACTTGTTTTTGCATAGCCATAACCTGGCAAATCCACTAAATACCAGTTTTCATCAATCAGAAAGTGGTTGATCAGTTGTGTCTTACCGGGAGTTTGAGAAGTTTTGGCCAGCTTCTTTCTTCCAGTTAGCATATTGATCAGGGAAGACTTGCCCACGTTGGATCTGCCTATAAAGGCAAATTCCTTTTTATCAGCCTTCGGACATAACTTATAGTCCGTATTACTCACCACAAATTCCGCTGCCTTGATCATGGCGCAAAGGTAGGGAAGAAATTTAACAGGTCATTGGCCATGGCCAGACAGAAATCTGACGAGACAATCTACTCCTGCTCATCATGTAGCACCAACATGCACATGTGGGCTTTGAGTACAGACTCACGAGTGATTCTCTTTTTAAAGAGCCGCTCAAAGAGGTTATGATGCCTTGGAATGATCACGGTCAAATCTACCTGATTCTCCTTGCTGTAATTTTCAATACCATCGACCACATTTAATTCGGTTACAAAGTCGAAGTGATGATCGAGATCAGCAAAGTACTCCTTAAGGTTCAGTGCTTCCTCTGCTTCTTCAATGTCCAGAGATTGTGGGGCTTCGCTGATATGAAGCAGGTGTATTTCGCTTTGAAAATCGGTAGCTAAGGACCTTAATAGTTCCAGGTTACTCAGGTCTTTGATCTGGTGATAGTCAGCGGCTATCGCTACCTTTTTGAAACCAGAGAAGCTATGATGCTCGGGTATGACCAGTACCGGCACCCTGGCATCTCTGGCTACGTTATAGGCGTTGCTTCCCAGAAAGTGATCAAACCTGTTGGTACAGCCCTTAGTACCCATAATGATCAGATCAAACGAGCGTTTCTCGAGTGCAGTAAGGACTACATTGTTAAGAAAACCCATACGTGTTTCATGGGAATAGTTGATACGACCAAGCTCGGGTACCTCACGGGCCAGACCGGCCCAGGCATCACGAATTACCTGTTCCTGGTCCAGTTGTGCACGATTATCAACGATTACTGAAATGTCTGCGGTAGGCACGGGAATGTAGTAGCTGTGGATCAGGTGTAATTGTGCATTGACCCTTTGTGCCAGCTCAATGGCGTAGCACAAAGCATTTCTCGAACAATCAGAAAAATCTACAGGGACTAAGATGTTATTGATTTTCATGGCCTTAGGGTTTAGTGATGAACAATGTCTTTTAGCATACCTAAGGTATTGTTCGCTGATGTAAGTTTGCCTGATGGAGGTCAAAGGAGAATGTGACTTTTGTCAGGTAGGTGAAATAGAAAAAAGATGCCTGACAAAGGCACCTTTTCATTTGCATAATGGTAATGGTGGGTATAAGAGATGATTGTCTTAACTCCATTCACCGCTGCCGCCAAATTCACCACCACCCTTTACAGAGTCACCAATAAAGGTACCTACGATAACACCATTGATGTACCATTTTACCAGGACATTAGCTCCTACTGTCAATTGGAAGGACATTTTTCCATTAAGACTGCTCGGAGGGATTGAAAAAGTTGCGGTTCCCTGTGAGGTGCCACCCCCGATACCGCCTCCTCCGAAACTACCCTCGTAAGTCTTTTTCTCGCCTGATGAAAAGGTGAGTGAAGCGTTGAGCGTACCTCCAAAAACGATCATTGCTACATTGACTGATCCGGTGGCAGTGTAAATGGTCTGATTGTCACCAATAAGTTCGTTGTGGGTGTCTACCATTTTTTTCTGTGCTGCTGTTATTACAGCGTGTTCTGATTTTGACATGATTATTAATTGAATATTTGGTGCCTACTCTTTAAAGGGACTTTCGGCTTCCTCCCGCCTTCGGTATATGTGTTTGAAGACAGTTCAAAGTTGTAGGATAGGAACAGGGCTTTGGTAACTTGAATGGAGTAAAGTAATAATACCACTTTGGGGGTATTAAAGCACTCCAGAGTTGGCTGATATTTGAGTATTGTTAAACCAAAATGATAAAAAATGGATAATCAAGACCAATCGAGCAGTACCAATTCACTCCCTTACTGGACCAATATACCGCTAGGGGCAAATGGTAGTTACGGTTCGGCCACTTGTTATGCGGGTGATGCCACTGCGCCAATTGTGCCTAATTTGAACCCTACCCTGGGACCTTTTCACTATTCCCCCATGCTCATGTTATATAAGGGAAATGGAGATGTTTTCGACAACTGGTATTTAAATATTACAATGTTTACCCCAAGTGAAACCACACTGGATAATAACATTGCCTTAGGGTCTGAACCATATAGATATGGCGTCAGTATGACCTATATGGGGGATCAGGCATGGGTTTTTATCAACCTGATAGATTCACAATTGGAAATTATCCCACCTGAGCCGGGAGTAAGTGAATTCAGACACTTTTTCGTGAATTGCAAATTTGAGAGCAGCTTCGTGAATAAGATAAAGAATAAGGATATTTATGTAATTGTGATTCATGGAGATCCGGAAGAAGGTGAGATTGGAAAGACTAAAATTGAACCAGAGGAGGAGATCGATTAATTAATGAATGAATGTTAAGAATTGTAACCCAGGCATCCTTAATAGGGCCGATCTTACGATTGACCTTATTGATTCATGCCTGGCTTATCTTTTCATACTCAATGCCGGTGAGGGGGCAAGAGGTACAAAATTTGCAAATCGTAGCAGAAAGTATTGGTGCGCAATATTTGGATAGTGCCTTAAACTTGCTTGAAAGTGCTGACTCAATAGCTATCGAGGAAAACAACCTTGTGGGACTATCTCAAAATCATTGGATAAGGTCCAAAATCTTTTATCAACAGAGGTCTTATGATAGCATGTACTACTATGCTGAATTGGGGATAAAAGCGGGCAAGGAGGTCGAGGACATTTCTTCGTTGGCAAAGATTTACAACCTATTGGGCGTTATGTCCCGCAGAAGAGGAGATTATGACTTTGCTTTGTCACACTACCGGTCAAGTCTTTCTTATCGGGTATTACTGAAGGATTCGGTGGGTATGGGTAAGACCTATCAGAATATAGGGGCTCTTTATCAGCAAAAAGGAGTGCCTGACAGTTCTCATTTTTATAATTCCAAGAGCTTTGCCATTAAGATAAAAACAGGAGATAGTCTTTCTATCGGTAAAGCCATCTCGAACTTTGGGGCATATTATTTTGAAATAGGAATGTATGACAGTGCGATAAATCTATTTCGAACTGCTTTTGAGATCTATGAATCAGAAGGATATTTGGAGGGAGTGGCAAGAGTATTTAATAACATTGGAGCTTCTTACCGCAGTTTGGGTCACTATCGAAGAGCACTGAGCCATTATACAGAGGGTATTAAACTATATGACTCGCTGGGATTGGATTTAGAGAAGGCTAATAGCTTTCACAACACAGCCTATCTGTTTAGCAGGCTGGGAGATTTTGATAAATCTTTGTCCTACTATAATGAGGCACTTAGTGTTTATACGGAGGTGGAAATGACAATTGGTCAGGCAGAAACCTACCTGAATATGGCTGATGTAATGCTTTTTACTCAAAATCCGGATGCTGCCATTGACTATTTGAAAGATAGTGAGGGGATCTATCAAGGGAGAAGCGAATATGGAGGGCTTCCGTCAGTGTATCATGGTTATGGCAGGGCATATGCACAAAAATCACAATTTGAACTGGCAGAGCGCAACTTTCTCAAATCTATAGACCTAATGAGGGAGGCAAACAACAGAGACGCCATGGGAGCGGTTCATAACAGTTATGCTGTGGCCCTCTACCAGTCCGGTCAATTGAGAAAGTCGGAGTTACAGTACAAGATGGGACTTAGTCTTGGCAAGGAGTTTAAAAAACCTGATTTAGTAAGGGCTTCTCTTCTGGGTCTTTCTGAAGTCAATGAGGCCTTGGGTAATAGCAAACGAGCCTATGATTACCGCCTTCATTACGGAGTGGTAAAAGACAGCCTGGACAATGTGGAGAAATCAAGACAAATCGCGGAGCTGAGAGAGATTTACGAAACCGAACAAAAGGACAAGCAGATAAGCCAACTGGAGCTGGAGAATGAACTGGTAAATGCCCAAAGTGAGGCCAATGCGGCTCAGGCTGCTAAACAGCGTGCAGACAAGCTCACTTTTATCGTATTGACTGCGGCTTTGCTGATGGTGGCCATCATACTCTATTTCTATCTGCGACAACGGTTGATGCTGGCCAGACTAAGGGAGAAGGAGGAAAAGGAGTCTCATATCAAGTCTGTAAATGAGCTTTTGGTGCAGCAGCAAACCAAAACTCTGGAAGCTATGGTACAGGGGCAGGAGGAGGAGCGCTTGCGCATTGCCAAAGAATTGCATGATCATTTTGGTAGCCTGATGGCGGCAGTAAAGGTGAATTTGACAACCGTAGTGGCCAAGGGCAATATTGATCAGACCAATGATAAGCAGATGGAGAATTTGTCCGTACTGGTAGATCAGGCTTGCGAAGATATTCGCAGTCTCTCCCATAGCATGCATGTGGGCATTTCAGAGAGCTTTGGGTTGATTCCCGCCTTGGAGGATCTCGCCCATTCAATTAACGCCTCAGGTAGGGTGGAGGTAGCATTTCATAGTGCCAGCTGTACAGGAAAGTTAGACTCTACCATGGAGGTAATGACCTACCGGCTGATACAAGAGCTGGTGAGCAATGCGTTGAAGCATTCACAGGCTACGAAACTGACCATACAGGTCACTTGCCTGGGTGATATCGTAAATATCATTGTAGAGGACAACGGGATGGGGTTTGATGCTCAGCATTATATGGAGCAATCTGAAGGCATGGGCCTCAAGAGCATGCAAGAACGTATCATGTCTTTGCAGGGAGAATTTGAGGTGGATAGCCAACCTGGTAAAGGTACCACAGTGATTATTGATCTTCCGGTTTCTGTTGAACAAAGAATGGACACACTATGATTAAGGTTCTACTGGTAGATGACCATCAACTTTTCGGGGAGGGCATGCGTTCTATGTTTACAGCTGAGGACGGTATTGCTATTGTGAAAGTAACGACCAATGGGCACCAGATACCTACCATTCTCAAAGACCTGGAGATTGATGTGATCTTGCTGGATATCAGCATGCCTCAGATAGATGGTATAGGGGTAATGGAACTGCTGAAAAATGAGGGTTTTGACCTGCCTGTGCTCATGCTTACGATGCATAAGGAGATGAAGTACATCAGGCGTACGCTGGAAAAAGGAGCACAGGGCTATATACTGAAAGATGCCTCCAAACCCGAGTTGGTGGAAGCAATACAGAAAGTGAGTCGAAGAGAAAACTACTTTCACCCGAAGATCAACAATCAGATTTTTGACTATTTAAGAGGGGGTAAAGGTTCAAATGCGGCAGATTTGATCAATGAACTTTCAGAGCGCGAAATAGAGATCATCGGCTGTCTGGCCAAGGGTATGAATGGCAGGGCAGTGGCTGAGGCACTTTTTATCAGTGAACATACCGTAAAGACGCATCGTAGAAACATCATGCATAAGCTCGGAACCAAGAACACCGCAGAGCTCATTACCTTTTCTATAGAACAGGGAATAATTTAAGAAGGCTATAAAAAATGAATGCGCCCCGTCCGGGCGCATTCTCTCTTAACAAATAAGAACAGTCTGAAGAGGATTTCTGACTTATTCTTGCCTTTACCGCGAACCTGAGCCTGTTGACTCCCTTAGGTTCTTTGTCGGTGTAATGTCTTTATTTCTAGTTCCCCCTTATTTATTCAGGTCATCCATTGGGGTACTTTAGTTTTTAAATTTTTTGTTCCTATTCAGCGACTGATCATACTGCACCTTTGGGTGATAGCACAAGAGGTCACTGGTCAATGCCTGTGGCATCGAGTAAATTGGGTCTTTCAGCTGGTGATTTTTTTTCAGCGCCTGAGAGGCCTCTGTTTATCTGCCAGTGGAAGACTTCGGTTGGTGTTCGTGGTTTTATTTAAGGTTTGAGTAGGGGTAAAGCAAGCTGCCGATCTCCACCGGCAGCTCTGGTTTTCACTAAAACTACTTACTATGATAGATTAAAGTGAATAGTGTGTGTAATAGACTGTATGATCTTTTTTGCTGCTTTAACAAGCAGGTTATATTTACTTTCAATGTCACCCCCGACTTCATTTATCAGAAGCAATAGTGGTAATCAAAACAACTCCGAAAAGCCCTTGATCTCCATACCTTGAGGTGGCTTGTGTACCCCGTATAGTGCGAACTTTCTTCACCTGTACAGGTGTAATCAGCAGATTAAGCTGTGAAAGTGAGCTGGTTACAGGCACCCCATCAACCACATAAAGTGGTTCCTTTTGGGTAGCACTTACCGAATTATATCCACTCATAAAGACTCGTGCATCCGTACCTGTTCCCATCACTCTGAGGCCCTGGACACTCTGCAATACCTGGACCATGTTATTGTATTGAGAGTAATCTTTCAGGTTGCCAGGCCTGGTGCCTGAGGCCTGGTCAGTAGTACTGCAGGCGGATATGGCAAGGCACATCCCTGTGAGCAATATGTAACTGGTTAGCTTTTTCATAATTGTAAAGTCTAAAAAGGGGGCTGATTCAAGTCAGTCTCAAAACAGCCCCTTTTCGTTTTATTGCTTTGTCAGCGTCATCACCGGCCTTCTGCCAAAGGCACGACCATCTGCCAGAAAATGGCGGGTGGTCATTTTGATAATGCCTGCACAACCAAAGGCAGAGCCATTGGTGATCTGCGGCAAAATCAGCCCAAAGGTTGGGTGAGGCCAGGTCTCCTGTCTGTCAGAAGTCAGGGCATCTGTTTCAGGGTCATGGGTTACAATGTAATCCAGGCCATCCGTCCACCAGTCCTGAATGGTAAACTGATTTTCACCCGGACCGGCCACAATACTCACAATTCTTCCTTCAATTCTAGGTGTAGTTGAACTTGGGTAATTACCATTTGTGGTGATTTCCCAAGTACCTACCAGATCAGCGGCAATATCTGCTGCTTCAGGGCAAGCTACCGTCAATTCGAAAATGAACGCTTGTTTCAAACCAGTATTGGCCGGCTGGAAAATCTCAAACCTTGAGTTACCGCCAGTTACGGTAGTTACGCCATTGTCGGTAGATACGTCAAGCACATTGCCATTGTAAACAGTACCATCTTCTGTGGTTACCTCCCCGAATAAGTCGAAAGACTCACCAAACTCCAGATCACGACCTATCGCTGTTCTAATGTCAGCGGCCTGTATCACCAGGTCGGTGGGGAAGCTTGTTACTGAAGCTACTTGTATGGTGTCGGTAGCAGTCACTACACCTACTGTATATAGTACAGCTGTTCCGTTCGGGTCCTTGATAGGGGCACTAAACTGACCAGTGTTAGGGTCGCTGCCCTTAATGATCATTCTTTCACGAAGGTTTTCGAATTGAATCATACCACCTCTTTGCAGGTTGGTGAGTGCTTCATTTCTTACCTTTTCGAAGTCGCTATTATCCTTACAGCCCCATACCATTGCCACTAAAGCCAGCATAGAGAGTAATAAACTTAACTGTGTTTTATTCTTTTTCATCTGTCTCTTAGTTTATAAATCCAGCTGGGTTATTGTCCCAAAACACCTGATCCTGGTTGTTTCTCTGTTCGAAATTTGGATTGCTGTTCGCGGTTCTTTCATTCTCAGGGTATAAGAAAGATCTCATGATCGGACCCAGATCAAAAACAGGATCCACTATGAATGAAGGAAAGCCAGTACGTCTGTAAGTGTTAAATGGCTCAATTGCGTTACCCCAGGAGGAGATGTACCACTCGCGGGTGATGATATCCAGCTTGCCGGAAGGATCAGCAGCAGTATATTCTGCCAGGACATCTGCTACATAAGCATCTACATCGGCACTGCCAGGATCACCAGCAGGGTAAAAGCCAATTACTTTGGCAATATGCTGACGGATACCATTTTCGAGGTAAGTAGCAGCATCGCCAGTCGTACCCAGTGTAAGAGCAGATTCTGCAAGCATAAACTGCACCCAGGAAGAGAGCATTACAGGGTGAATACCATTGCCTCCCAGATTCTCTGAATCTACAACATCGGCAAACTGATCGTCAAAAGCACCGGCAGCTGGATATACTCCAAACACAGTTCTCAGGTTCCTGTCATTAGGAATAGAGTTCGGATCTCCATGATCTCTGCCCCAGTAGCCCTGGCCAATGTTGCAGAATGGATACCTGCTGTCTCCGGCACAAGGTAGTTCAGCAGCATTGCGGGGATCTCTTGTGGTTTGTCGGTAGAAGTAGTACTTCATGCGAGGATCCTCTACGCTGTTGGCATCTCTCATGTGAGACATCAGGAAGTTCGGCATGTAGTTGGCCCCTCCAGTGATGTAGTTAGCCGTGAAGAACGGGTGTCTGCTTTCGAATGGAGGTCCTGAAACGCCATAACGGAATTCCATGTCCTCGCTATTGCTGTCGATCAGATTACCATCAGCGATAAGTGCATTGATGGCAGTAGTAGACTCAGCAGCAGTTACCAGTCTGGTAGTCAGCCTCATTTTTAGCTTAAAGCTGTTGGCAAAACGAATCCAGGCATTTTTATCACCACCAAAGAACAAGTCGTTGGTAGGAGCAGGGCCTGCAGTGTTTTCCAGGGTCTGGATACCTTCATCTAACAGTGCATACATGGCTGTATAGATAGATTCTCCTGTATCTACATTAGGGTTACGAATTTCCGGGTTATTAGCTTCTGTAAATACAGCACCATCAGTCAGGTCTACCATGTAAACAAACATGGCTGCTTTCATGATCTGTGCCATACCCAGGTGTACACCCAAATCGTCATTGCCTGTAGCCAGTGTTTCCAGGGTAATAAAGTCCTGGTTGAAACCGTAAAGTCTCGTCCACTCACCATTCAATACAGTAACACCCGCCTGAGCATTGTAGGTCGCTCCGGTTACCGACAGTCTCACTGCCTGATCTACCGTGCCCGACATATCTTCACTCTGATCACGCAGGTTGAGCTGCATGGTATTCAAAATGAAGTTAGGGTCAGCTGAGCTAAGTCCCAGGGCATTTGGGTTTTCAATATTTGGTTCCAATTCTAATGTTTCGCATGAAATAAATGCGAACATGATGGAGAAAAGGAAAAATGATTTTATGAATACTTTCTTCATCTGATCTGCTATTAAAATTGAATTCTAAGGCCTAGCGAGAATTTTCTGATGGATGGATCAGCAATTCCCTGCTCTCCAAAGCCATTCTCACCTGATGTATTGTTTTCAGGATCTAACCTGATTCCTTTTGGAAAGTGAGGTGCATACCAGAATACATTCTGAACATTACCAGTTACGGTTACACCCCTTAGGCCTACTTTCTGTGCCCAGTCGGTAGGAAGGGAGTAGTTCAGGTTGATTTCTCTGATTCTGAACACTGATGCATCAAACAGGTTGTTTTCGAAAGACCTGAACGAGTTACCGAAAACGATATCGTTCAGCGTCATCTGAATACGGTTAGGAATTTTGTTACCTGACTCATCCAATAGAGGAAGACCAGTATTAACATCTCCTAGCACACCTGGAAGGAAGAAAGTACCTTCACGATCCTCAGTATCAGTAGATACACCTCTTTCATAAATACTACGCACATAAGTAGAAAGGATATCTCCACCGTGAGTGTATTCCAGCTGTACCGTCAGATTGAAGTTTTTGTAAGTCAAACCGTGAATCTGAGATATCTGGAAATCAGGGTTTGGATCGCCCGTTACACGCTGATCGAGTCCTACATCACCACTAGTAAGCAGTGTGCCATCATTTGGGTTAATCAGTGCATTGCCTTCGTCATCTCGTACGATGTAGGTAGTTCTGAAAACACCCAGTGGCATACCAATTACCGCAGCATTGTTGCCCGAATACTCCACAAATGGCTCTGGTAAGTCAATTACCGTAGTCTCATAAGCTGTGAAGTTGTTGGTGATGGAATAAGTCATGTTGCTGTTTCTCACAGGGAAAACCGTGATGCCCATTTCCAAACCTTTCGTGTCAATACGACCTGCGTTGATGGAAGTACTGGTAAAACCGGTTGAAGGTGGTAGCTGTGCACTGAATACCTGATCTTCACTGATTTTTTTGTACCAGCTGATGTCCAGGTCAACCGCCCCGTTAAAGAGTGTAGCTTCTGTACCGATTTCAAACTCTCTTTGTCTTTCAGGCTTGAGGTTCGGGTTAGGCTGTATACCACTGATAGAGTTGGTGGTAATATTCTGGCCATCTACTATCAGAGAGATAGGAGTCAGGTTCAATGTAGGGCGGGTTCTGAAGGCTGATGGGAAACCAGCTGATGAACCGTAACCAAATCGCAGCTTGAGGAAATCTACGAAATCAGGCATTGAAGATTCCCATACTTCTGTTGGGATGAACGATACCGAAGCACTTGGGTAAAGCAGTGAGTTGTTTTCTGTTTCCAGCTGCGATCCCCAATCGTTTCGGGCACTCAGTGTCAGGAAGAGGTAATCTCTGTATGCCAGCTCTGATTGTGCATAAAGCCCCAGTACGTTGGTACGGGTTTTAGAGTCACCGGCAGGCTGATAGTTCAGGAAGTTTTCATGTTGAAAAAATCCGAATACCAATTGCTCGGTACTATTGATACCAAAGGTTTTGGTATTGATACTACGCGCATTGAAACCTAACTGACTCGTAACAGAGAGGTCGCTGTTGATAGAGATCTCACGGGTGTTGAACAGAATGTTGTGATCAAAGTTAGATCGGGTAAAGGAGCTTTGGTTGTAAAAACCAAGTCCCTGACTGAATCTTACACCACCTTTGTTCTCGCGCTGGAAGCTCTCAGTCACGTACTGGTCATAACCCAGTCTGTAGCTCACATTCAGGAAATCTGTCAACTCATAGTTGAGTCCAATTTTCATAAACACCCTGTTGTTATCACTACCTATCTGGTGATTGTTGTTCTGCCAGATGGGGTTATCTCTGTCCGTTCTGTACCAGGTGCTTTCTCCTGTAAAAGGATTTTCCCATGGCAGCCCCAATAGGTCATAGTTTCTTGGTAGGAACAGTGTTCTGCTAAAGATATCATTGGGGGGCGTACGGATCACAGTGTTGTTAAACTGGAAAGTAGACTCCAGTTTCAGCTTCTCAGCGATCTTGGTATTAACACTCAATGAAAGGTTAAGCTTTCTCAGCGTATTTGAAGAGAGATAGCCTTCTTCATCGTTATAGCCTGCACTAAAACCGATAGAGGATTCACCCACTCTTGCATTGGCTACCAGAGAAGTATTGGTGCCGCGGCCATCCTGGAAGAAGTCTTCAATGTTGTTAGGAAAAGCCTGATAAGGAACCGTGCCCTGAAGATCAGGGAAGACACCCGCAAACCTGGTTTGATTGAAGTGGTTGTTGACAGTATAGTCATCATCAAATCTACCGCCCCAGTTTCCTACGAAACCTGTGTTAGGTGTGTTTTGAGAGCCTTGTCCATAGCTGTTCTGAAAGTCTGGTAAACCAGTTACCTGGTTCAGAAAAACCTGCTGAGACAGCGTAATAGAAAGGTCTTCGCCAGTATTACGACCAGCGGTTTTGGTGGTTACCAGCACCACACCGTTTCTACCTTCTTGTCCGTAGAGTGAGGAAGCTGCCAGTCCTTTAAGCACCTTAATGTCTTCGATATTGTTAGGGTCAAGGTCTACAAAGCGATTGCCTTCGTAGAACACACCATCTACAATGTAAAGAGGTTGATTGTCTCCGTTAATAGAAGATACTCCCCTGATTACCACATCGGTAGCAGAACCTAACAGACCACCGCGAGAGGTGATTTGTACACCGGGAACTTTACCACGCAGTATGTTGGCTACATTGGTTTCAGGACGGGTTTCGATCAGCTCTGATTTAACCTCTGAAAGGGCAAATCCCAGTGCTTTTTTATCACGGGCAATTCCCTGAGCGGTTACTACAAATTCACCAAGACTGGTAGCGTCTTCTACAAGGCTGATGTTGATCACGGTTTGATTTCCGATTTCGACCTCCTGAGTTACATAACCCAAAAAGCTGAACAGCAAGGTGCCGCCACTATCGGGTACGGTGATGCTGTAGTTTCCGTCAGCATCGGTAAGCACCCCATTGGTAGTACCTTTGAGCTGTACTGTGGCTGTTGGAAGCCCCAGTTTATCAGACTCAGAGGTCACCTTACCTGTAATGGTCCTGACCTTGAAATCTTCAACCCTTCGAAAGTTGGTGGCCTTTCTGTCGGCCCTGACAATTCGTGAGGCGGAGATATTCTCGTTGATCTGCTTAAACTTGAGGTTGCCTTCTTTAGAAACCAGCTCAAGTATTTCAGCTACGGTGTATTGACCAGTAGGAAGATTTAGTCGGATTTTCTCGTCAATATCTTCGTTTTTAAAGATAAATCTGAAATCTGAACCCCTTTCAATCAGGTCGAAAGTCTCGGTGATTGTAGAGTTATTTAGCGTAAGGTAAACTTTGTAATTCTTTACGCTTTGTGCATTGGTCTCATTAGCCATTAATGAAGCCATCAAAAAAATCTGGAATATTAGTCCATATATGGAATGCTTCATACCCTTAAGGAGTAAGCGTTTGTACTTATTTTGCATATATTGAGGCGTTTTTTTTAAAACATGTTTCTAAGTCCTGGGTGGTCTATTTGGCGGTAGAGAGCCCAGGCTTTTTTTTCTTAAAAAGTGTCGTGTCTAGCTTGTGTCAGTCATTTTTCTCTTCAGTTAGTCTTAGTGTAATCTTCTTCTCGTTTATTTGATAAGTAAAGCCCATGGTAAAGCCCAATGAGCGAAGTACATTTTCCAGGCTTTCGTTTTTGAACTTACCTGTTCCGTTGTCGGTCAATCTATCGGTATCTCCTTCTACTGAGATCTGTACATCATACCACTTCTCAAGCACGGTTATCATGCTTTTCAGCTCGGTATTGTTGAAATAAATCACATTGTTTTTCCAGGAAAGAATCTCTCTGAAATCAAATTCTCTTTTGGTCAATCCTGAAGTAAGCCCCGTCCACACTGCTTGTTCACCAGGGGTAAGAATCATCTCTTCTCCAGGTGTATCGGCATTTTGACTGGTGTTGAGCTCCACCTTCACTTTGCCCGTAGCCAGCGAAATGGCCTCGTTGTTTTCTTCGTAGGCATTTACATTAAAAGAAGTACCCAGGGCGGTAGTCTTCAGATCTTTGGAAATAACTACAAAGGGTTTGGTTTCATCATGTGCCACCCTGAAGAAGGCTTCCCCGGTGAGGTAGATGATGCGATTCTCTTTGCCAAAGTCTTTTGCGTAGGTAATAGAGCTTTCGGAATTCAGGGTGGCGGTAGAGCCATCCATGAGGGTTATGGTATTACGGTAGCCTCTCGGTGCTACTCTGGTAATTTGTTCGATGGCAGGGTCAGTGCTGATGCTCGGGGCAGGAATGACAAAGTAACCTATCAGAAAAATAAGTGCCAGCCCGAAGAAAATTTTGGCACCTCTAAGACTTCTCTTCTTTCGGGGATAGCCATAAGCCTCCCGGTCCTTTATCCGCGTAACCTGACCTTTGCCGTCAAGCTCACGTACCCTGGCCTGAATACCATCAAAAACGGTTTCCTTGTCAAAGCCTGTTATCAATTCTTCACCTGATATTTCTTCCCACTTCATTTTAAAAAGTGATTCTGCTTCTTCTTTATTCTCAGGCAAACTCATCCAGAAACGGAGCTCTTGTAATTCTTTCTCAGAACATTCCCCTCTGAGGAATGCTTTGATGAGGTCTTCTTTAGCCAATGTTTTAGATTATTATGTTGTTATGGGTTAACTACACAGGAAATTTGCTTTACCGTTACTCGGGCAGAAGATTTTTTCGAAAAATAATTGCAGGACCTTATCCAGGCCGTAGCCGATAAAAGTAATACTGCTGACATTTAAGGAGTTATGGGTAAAAAAGAGGAGTGGGTTGTGAAGGAACTAAACCAACAGCAGAATGAGCAAGACCGCACAATCAAGGTGATCGTGGAGGTATTTGATGGCCTTTCGCATTTGCCCCTCTACTGTATTGACAGAGATGTTCATTTGTTCACTTATTTCCTTATTAGAAAGTCCGTTGAACCTGCTTAGCTTGAATACTTCTTTTCTTTTTGGAGGCAATGTCTCTATGGCTTTCATCAACTCACGTTCGAGCTCCTTAAAAAGAATACTCTCCTCAGTGTTGTTGGTGCCAGTGGTGAGATTGTCTATGCTTATCTCACTGCGGAGCTTGACATTGTCTCTGATCTTGTTGAGGGTGAGGTTTTTAGCGATCTTGAAGATGAGTCCGTTTATGGAGAGTTCACTCTTGATCTGGTCGCGGTAGGTCCATAGTTTTACGAATACGTCCTGAACTATTTCCTCCGTTTCTTCCTTTGACCCCAGGTAGCTATAACAAAAGTTAAAAACCTTGACATGGTAGCTTTCGAAGAGTGCTTCAAGCGCCCAGGCATTCCCATTCTTCAATGCAGTTACAAGGTCAGTCATACTTTGGTCGAATATTCTAATTGACTCATGAAAGACCATGAACAATTAGTTAATTTGTTTCAGCGGCAATTTTTCAACGGCCGAAGATAGAATTTTATATGTGAACGGAAGGAGCTCCAAAAGTTGCACCATGAAATTCACTACGATAGTCTTTGTCCGACTATATCTTTTACTGATAACAATTGATTTTGCTTTTACCCATAGGTTGAGCATATCGGTATCTAACGGAAATTCACATTTGTTATTCTGACCAAAGGCTCTTTTTGGGGTGGATGGCAATTTTTGAAATGAGAGTCAATCAGATTAATTTCTGTACATCTGCAACGAATGGGCGACTTAATAGTCTTTGATGTGAAACTAACCTTACCGCCATGCTGCTAAACCATGTCAAAACCTCTCTCAGGTCGCTGAGAAAGAGCAAGTCGTATGCTTTGCTTAACCTTTTGGGGCTTACTTCAGGACTGGTCGTTTTTATCCTGATTACCTTATACACCACACATGAACTCAGCTTTGACAGGTATCATGAAAAGGCCGATCGGATTTTCAGGATATATAAAGCCGATATGGATAATTTCTATCAGGGCACTAATAAGTATGCGGTAGTACCTACACCCCTGGCACCGGCTATGAAACAGGATTATCCTGAAGTGGAGCAAATCTCAAGGGTGAATTCCTATGGCAATACGGTTATGAGGGTAGGCGAAGAAGTGTTCCTGGAGGCAAGGATTCATGCAGCTGATCCGGCCATTTTCGATCTTTTTAGTCTTGATATTGTTGCGGGAGACAAGGCTACAATTCTACAGGGGCCAGATGCCATGGTCGTCTCTGAATCGGTAGCGATGAAATATTTCAACCGACTGGATGTAATTGGTGAGGTGATACGTTTTCGCGATCAGTACCCATTTAAGGTAACGGGGGTGATTCGCGACATGCCCAAAAACTCTCACTTTGTAATGGATGTGATTCTGAATTTTGAAGGAATCATCTCTGAATTGGATGGTCGTGAACGCATGGGGAGATGGAGCAACAGCTCTTACTATTCGTTTGTCTTATTGAAAGAAGGTGCGGATGCAGCAGCTTTACAAGACAAGATGCCCGAACTCAGGGTCAAATATGCTGATGATCCCATTGATGAAGACGGGCAGGAATCGCTGTACTACCTGCAGCCAATGGCTGATGTTCACTTTACGCAGGATGTGAATTTTGATATCGCCCCTAATGCCGACAAGCAGGCACTCTATATTTATGTAGGCATTGCCCTGATGATTCTGATCATTGCAGCCATCAATTATATCAATCTGGCAACGGCCCGGGCACTGAATAAAACGCGGGAAATTGGGATAAGAAAAGTGATCGGAGCGCAACGTTCAAACCTGATCTCACATTTTATGATTGAGTCAGGTTTACTGGTTTTTACAGCCCTGATACTCGCGATTGGTGTACTCTTATTAGTGATGCCTTCATTTTCTGCTTTTATAGATAAGGAACTTGCACTGAACTTTTCTTCACCGCAGCTGTGGATATTGTTGCTATCGCTGGCAACCGGAATGATGCTGCTCTCAGGGTTTTACCCGGCTTTTATCCTGGCAAAGTTCAAGCCCATATCGGCTCTGAAAGGGAGGGGGCGGGCCGGAAACGGAAGTGCCATTTTCAGAAACATACTGGTCGTTTTTCAATTTGCGGTTTCCTGTGTACTGATTCTGGGTGCCACCGTGCTGACCGAACAGCTCAATTTTATCCAGAATATGGATACCGGCTACTCGCGTGACCAGATTATTGTGATGGGGGTCAGAGATAGAGGTGTGCGCAATCAACTCGATGTTTTAAAAGAAGAACTGAAAAGAATCCCCGGAGTCAAAGAAGTGTCATCCTCCAATTCTTTGCCCAACAACTTCAGCTCAAACAGTAGTGCCAACTGGGTGGGTAAAAAGGAAGAAGAACGTGTGGTACTTTACACCAATACAGCCGACTACGACTTTGTCGATTTATACGAGCTTGAGCTGGTAGAGGGTAGAAATTTTGATTCTAATATAGCAACTGATGAAACTGCTGTATTGCTGAATGAGTCGGCCGTAAAAGCCCTGGGCTGGGAAAATCCTATAGGCAAGCAAATGATACGCTGGTGGGGTGATACGGGCAGAGTAGTAGGTGTGCTGAAAGACTTCCATGCTCATTCCGTCCATCTTGAAATAGAACCGATTCAGATTTTTCAGAGAAGTGGGCAGTTCAACGTTTCCATTAAAGTAGAAGGAGATCAGGTAGATGAAATCCTGAAAGCCATTGAAGCGAAATACCAGGACTTTGATCCGGTATATCCATTCGATTATAACTTCTTTGACGACATCTTTGACAGGGCCTATCTGAGTGAGATGAAGACGGCTAAGCTGGCCAATTGGTTTACGGGTCTGGCTATACTCATTGCCTGCCTGGGGCTGTACGGGTTAGCGGCCCATAAGGTACAGCACAGAATTAAAGAGGTAGGGGTGAGGAAGGTTTTGGGGGCGTCTATTTCAAACCTGCTCGGGCTGCTATCTAAAGATTTTGCCATGCTGTTGATCATTGCTTTTATGATCGCGGCACCGGTGGCTTATTTTGTAATGGATGGTTGGCTCAGCGACTTTGCTTATCATATTGATATCAGCATTGTTACTTTTCTGATTTCTTTGGTACTCATCCTGTTAGTAGCCGGCCTTACAGTAGGCTATCGTACCTATAGTGCTGCGGTAAGAAATCCCGTAGAAGCACTGCGTGATGAGTAGATTTTTTAAGGCATAGTGACTAATGGTTACAGGCAGTGTAGGTAACGGCAGTCTTCAGCACTACATCTGAAGGGATGGCATTTTTAAAACTTACCGGTACGCTCTCATAGGGGTAGTCCGGCTGGCCTTTCACCACAATAAAGTGAAGGTGTGGATAGCCAGCCAGCCCTGAACGCCCGGTAATGCCCAGCACATCACCTTGTTCTACCTCCTGGCCCACCGTGATGGAAATACCATTTTGGGGAGAATGGAGATAATAACCGAAAGTATTATCTCCATGGTCTATAAGCAGGTAATTGCCTGCACCGCCTCCTGTACTGGAAGCTCCATCGATCACCCAACGCACCTTGCCAGCCCTGGCGGCTGTAAAAGGAGTACCTTCAGGCATGTCAAAATCGAAAGCATACTGGTCGGGCTGACCGGAGGCATGGTAAGAAAAAGAGCAATTAACCAGACCGGTTTTAAAAGCTTCACCCACCGCATAAGGCAGTACGTAAGGAGAGCTTACCGGGTCAGGGTAAATTTGCCCGTCACAACCTGCTTGTTCAGTGTAGTTAAAGTCTTGTGGGCTGCAACTAAACTCTATAGCAGGTTGCGAACTGAGTCCCTCATCTGAGCTTTTGCAGGTAAGTAGTAATACAGACAGCAAAGCAATCAACCATTTCTTCATAACGCTGAGATTCGAGGCTGAAGCTAGTCAGAGACTTTTCAAATAAGGTCTGGAATTCGAGGGTAAGAGTTAACCACAGTTGTTGCTTACCTTTTTTGTAGCTATTCAGGTGTTTTCTGCCGAGAATCTATTTTTGTTCTTCCATGAGTCTTTTTGATTCTTCGTAATTGCTGCTCAATACCTGATAGGCTGTATAACGAAATACCCGGGCCTTGTTCGGGTTTTCAATAGAGAAGTAACCTTCCGGAAATCCCCGTTTTTCATAAAAGCTGCCGGTAAACCTTACCTCATCATTGAGGTAACCGATGGTGTCTGGTAACGTCAAACCTTCAGAGGCAGGTTCAATAAAAATGGACATGATTGCAAGTGAGTCATCCTTGTTGTCATGGTACCGATGGATATCGGTCTGTGTGGCCCAATTGGCGCAATCACAGGCCCAGTTAAGGTAGTTGAGATCAAGTGTTAGTATCTCATCTTTCAGAACGCCTTTATCATCAGGGCCGCAGGCGGTACAGATAAGAAAACTAATAAACATCGACCTGGATAAGCTGCTCATATCGTATTCATAACGTCCACTGAACTGTTCTTAGCACTAACCAAAAACAGATTCTCAATTCAAAATAACTCTACGAACCTGGGCGTAAAACCGCCTTGAGTGCAACCCGGAACCGGTAGTAATTGGTCGCCAGTCTGGTCCACACCCATAGTGTGTATGTCATTGTAAAAGGACTTTCTAAACTCTGGTTGTACATCTTCTACTTTGACAAGTAAATGGTAGCCACCATGTGTTTCTACTATGGTTAGGCAATTGGTATTGATGACCGCTCTTAACTTGTCAAAGTCAAAATCTTTCGTGTCGATATCGAAATCCAAATAGACC
The DNA here is from genome assembly GCA_021404565.1 of Roseivirga sp. Taxonomy (GTDB): domain Bacteria; phylum Bacteroidota; class Bacteroidia; order Cytophagales; family Cyclobacteriaceae; genus Roseivirga. Next base: position 23,207 of record JAAWWF010000022.1, read on the forward strand.
TTTTTACCAGAGCTCTTCTGAATACAATTCAAAAGCTCTGCGTGTGGGTTGTGATTTGGGCTGTCACTTTTTAAGAGCTCAGTGAGACGGATGATGCCATCATAGGTGGCTTTTTTTAAATCCCGTGGATTGGGGTTAATGTATAGCGCCAGGGACTCCTGAGGTACATCAGAATGCTTAAGCTTGTAGGTGCCCACTGCTACCTCCAGCTGCCTGATTTTATCGAATAGCCTGTCTTTATCCGAAAGGAAACGTTTGATCTGGCTTTTGTCATTTCCCTTGATCAGGTCACCTGCGTACTTTTTTCGCGAAAACAAACAGGCATAGAATTTCTCATGCGGTTTTAGAACAGGGAGCCATGCTATGAATTCCCTCAGCTTTTCCGGTTCGGTAATGATTTCGTAGTTCATGAATACACTTTCTGAATGAAAAATAGTGTATTCAGTTCTTTAGACAAAGACCATCTCACCTGTGTTAAGATTTACACCTCCCAGAAAAAACGCTCCTTGGTTTTTGCCAGGGCACCCAGGCGCTTGTAAAATTTGATGGCACCCGTATTAAAATCAGGGGTTTGCCATTGAATCTCTTTACAGCCCTCCGCCTTGGCATATTCCTTTATATACTCCATAAGTTCCTGACCAATACCGTGGCAGCGCATACTGTCATCCAGGTAAAGGCAATCGAGATATATGTAGAAATCGGCATCCCAGGTAGAAAACTGTTTGATAAAGGTGGTATAGCCCACCAACTGGCCTTCATACTCCACCACCAGGCAGTTTAACTGTGAATCTGGTCGGCTCAGGTGCCTTTCAAAGCTGGTCGCCAGACCTTCTTCCTGGATAATGGATTTCTCATATAGAGCATGAGCCACCATAAGTTTGGCAATGGCATCTACATCGGCAGTAGTAGCAGTTCGGATAATGTGATCAGGCATAGGTTTTTGCAGTCAACATCGGAATTTACCTTCAAAAGTAATCACAGCACTGCCCCGGATCAGCATTTGTTGATCGTCCAGCAATTCTACCTCCATAAAACCGGTTCTGGCCGAAGATTGAAATGACCTCATACGTTTCTTATTCAGACGTGAAGCCCAGTAGGGGGCGAGGAAAGTATGTGTACCACCGGTCACAGGGTCCTCATCAGAACCACTCCAGGGCCAGAAGTAACGAGAATGAAAGTCATAATCTCCTTTTCCGGCTGCAGTGACCAATACACCGTGGATATCACCATGTGATTCTTGCAATGCCCGGAAATCCGGCTTTAACACGGCCAATACATGGCTATCCGATATTTCCAGTAGTAAAATCCGGGTCTCATCATTGTACACGGTATTGCGAACTTCATCCAATCCTAGTGCCTTCAATAAGGCTTCAGGAGCATGGGCGGGTTTGGTTTCATAGACAGGGAATTGCATGACGATATCCCCATCAGTTTGTCGGATAAATAGGTCTAGACCCTGTACCGTCTTAAAATGAATTTCTGACAGATTGGTCTTTTTGAAAAGCACTTTGGCCGAAGCGAGAGTGGCATGCCCGCAGAGCGGAATCTCCATTTTAGGCGAGAAGTATCGAATGCTGTAGTGCCCCTCAGTTGGTAGTTTTTGTACAAAGGCGGTTTCCGATAAATTCAACTCTATGGCAATAGACTGCATCAGCTCGTCACTCAACACCTTTGCTGCCAGACAGACTCCGGCCGGATTTCCTTTGAAGGCCTCATTGGTAAAGGAGTCGACAATAAATGTTTCCATCTGTAAATATTGCGATTTATCAGGCGGCATGGAACCCGGTATTTGCTGGTTTGGATCCTTCAAAAGTGTGAGGCTAAATGGTTAGGTGTAATTTTTGATAAAACTTTCAATAATTATTGAAAGTTAAATAATTATGATTACCTTTAGGCATGCATTACGAAGACGCCAAAGCAAAATTCATTCAGTCATGGGGCACTTTAGGTTCAGCCTGGGGTATCAATAAGGCGATGGGGCAGATTCATGCACTGTTGCTTGTCTCTGAAGAGCCGCTTTCTACCGAAGAGATTATGGAAGATCTACAGATCTCTCGCGGGAATGCCAATATGAATATCAGAGGGCTGATTGACTGGGGTATCGTGGAGAAGGTATATAAGCCTGGCGAAAGAAAAGAGTTTTTTAAGGCAGGGAAGGATATACTCGAACTGGCGCGTCAGGTATCGAGAGAGCGAAGAAGGAGGGAGATAGAACCGGTGATGAGGGTGTTGGATGAGGTGCAGGAAATCTCTGATGGGGACGACAAAGAGATAGCTCATTTCAAAGAGATGACCGGTAAACTGGGCGAGTTTACGAAGCAGATTGATGGGGCGCTGGATAAGTTTGTGAGGTCTGATAAGAACTGGTTCTTTAATATGATCATGCGAATGATGAAATAAAAAATTTTGAAAATAACTTTCAATAAATCTTGAAACTTTAGAAAAATGGGAAACTATAAAGCTTATTTCGCACTGTCAGCCATCTTTGGCCTTTTAGCGCTGACCATCATTTTAAAAGCCATTCTCCTTCAAGATCCGGGACAATTCTTTCTGATCGGCCTGGTACAAATTCCATTAGGGCTCATGCAGTGGGTTGTCGGTGGCAGGCTCGCTGCCATTTCTGCCAATTATCCCGCCTGGGTTAAAAAACAAGTTGGCAATTACTGGATACTCACCGGTAGCTATTTTGTCGGGCTCCTCATTGTCCGTTACGCACTCACCTATTTCTGGCCAGCCTGGCTCATTTGGTTGTATGTGGTGCCCTGGACCATTGCGGCTTATCAATTTAGCCTGGTATGGCGTATGGGGGCTTTGCGTAAAAGGCAGCTTCAAAAGAGAGAACTACTCCAACTTTTCAATCACTGAATCAAAACCATATCTACAAATGAAAAAATTGTCCTACAACACCAGTTTGTGGTTTGCTTTCGTTCTGACTGCTCTCTATGGGACCATCGGCATTTTGACGCTCAACTTTGATTTGGCAGATTATGGTTGGGGAATGTTCGCTATGCTCCCTTTTTGTGTCGGCCTCGCAGCCGGGTTAACCCCAAAGCCAAGGAACGCTTTTAAGGGAGTGGGATATAGTCTGGGAATCCTCTTTGTTGTGCTCATTTTCACTGCCATTGAGGGAATCGTCTGCATTCTGTTAATGTTGCCCATTTTTGGATTGGCCATTGGTCTGGGGTTTTTGATCGGCAGTTTTTTCAGAAGAGCCTGGCTCGCCAAGTATAATAATGCCAGGTTACAATTACTCCCCCTTGTTCTATTTCTCGGTGTGATTTCGGTTGAGAACAGGGTTGCGAAACACGAAGAGGTCATTTATGAGGTCCGCTCTGAAATCATATTGCCTTACAGTCCTGAAGAGGTATATGATGCCATCAAGTCGGTGGATACGCTCATCGCTGAGAAACCCTTCCTCATGAAACTTGACCTGCCTGTCCCTCAGAAGTGTATTCTCGAGAAAGAGGAAGTGGGAGCCTTGCGAATCTGCTACTTCGAGGGAGGGCGTATCATAGAGCGTGTAACGGAGCTTGAAAGGGGCGAAATACTGAAAATGGATGTGATAGACTACGAACTCACCGGCAGGGAATGGCTGGGCTTTAAAGAGGCGATCTACTACTTCGAACCTATGGGAACTGGTGGTTGTAAGATGACCCGGGTAACCACTTATTCTACAGAACTATATCCAAGAGCTTACTGGAAACCTCTTGAAAGACTAGGGATTGAACAGGAGCACGAATATGTTTTTAGAAACCTTCAGCGCGACTTGTTAAATGCTCACGGGGTCAGATAGCATCATTGTATAACCTTAAAACAAAGAAAGAAATGGATACACTAGCACATAAATGGATCATTTACGATGGTAATTGTGGTCTCTGCCTCAATTCAAAAAAATGGCTTACCCGATTGGGAATTATTCCAGAGAGTAAGTGTCTTAACTACCACTTGTTGGATGAGAACCTCTCTGCCAAAATAGACCTTGAGCATTTCAAATATGAGATGGCGCTGGTCGATGACCAATCCGACAAAACACTTTATGGACTTGAAGGTATTCTTCAGATTTTTGGAGCCAGGGTAGGGTTTGTCAAAGGGATAAAGCCTGGTTCAGCACTTTTTGCCCTGTTGAACTTTGTCTACCATACCATCTCTTACAACCGCTATTTTATCTTTCCCCGCAAAAGCCGTTTTGCCTGCGATTGTGATCCGCCATTTGTGATGAAATACTTTCAGCGCTGGATAGTGATGGGGATTCTGCTGGCAATAGGGGTAAGTGCCCTGTTTGGTGTTGCTGTGGCTGGTCTTTTTCATAAACCGGTGCTGGAAATGGCTGGTGAAATGATTCTGATTGTGGGGGCTGGCTGGGGCCTTCAGCTCCTGTTGTCCGGTCTGTTGATGACCCGCGAGCAAAAACGGGACTACTGGCGACACCTGGTATTGATTATGGTAGTGGGCGTGTTGGTTTTATTACCCGGTATGTTACTCTTCTGGTTACCGACTGGAATGTTTTCCGCAGTAGCCATCAGCAGTGTAGTCGTAAGTAGTGTGGTTATGGCCTTAATGCACTTCCGCAGAGTCAAACACATGGGACTCAGCCAGGGCTGGACCGTCAGCTGGTTTTTAAGCCTGCAGGCTTTCGCTATCTGGCTTTCTATTCACTTTAATCTTCTAGCCTTATGAAACTCCTGAAACAAATCCCGATCACCTATCAAGGTGAATTACATGAAGTAAAGCTGATCAACTTCAGTGTCAATATGGAGGAAGTGATACCTCTGGTGCCTGCTGGTATTAAGGTGCGTGACTTTGATGGAAAGGCCATTATTTCTATGGTCAACGTGAAGCTTAAAAGCATGCGCCCGACAGGCCTACCCAAAGGGTTGTCTTTTGACTATCAACATGTGGCTTTTCGCTTGTTGGTTGAAGATAGCACGTTAAATGAAGGAGAGAACAAGGGGATTTTCTTTCTGAAATCATTTTCTGATAAACCTATGGTGGTTTGGAGTGGTAACCTCATGACCAATTATCGGCTGAGCCATGCGCAGATTAGTAAGGTTGGCGGATTCAGGTTGGATCAGGATGAGCACTATATAAGGTACCAACTAACCGATAAGGTCAATCCTGAAGACAAAGAGCTTAAATCTATAATCGGGGCGATTGACAGAGCATATGCCATGGAGGAGGGTAAGCTGATGAAAACCCTGATCCAACGTGAAACCTGGCCGATTGAGCAGGTCGATTGCATAAATTTTGAAACGAACTTCTTCACATCAGCTAAACTGCTGGGAGCCTTTGAGGTAGGGGAGGTAATCCATTACCATTGGTTAGCCCCGGCACTGGTGGGCAATCACCTTTAGTTTTTCTCCAGCTCAATCTTGGCTTCTATCTTAGGGATACGCTTCTTCAGCAGCAAGACCTGTCCAAGGTGACTCGATTGATGCTCCATTACGTGAAACCAGCTGAAATAATTGCTGATACCTGCATTGGGCGGCACAGTCAAAAGCCATTCGTCATCGCGTTTGCCTAGCTCTTCTATCGTCTTTTCACGCACCTTTTTATAGATATCAAGATAGTGTTGGATACTCTTGCCCTTGAACTTTTCCTGGGCCTCCTTACCGAGGCTCAGAGCAGTTTGCCACTTTTCTTTTTCTTCATCGTTGAAGCCCCGGCCCTCAAAGGTAAACACCTGGTAATATGCTTCTGCAGCTGCCAGGTGCATGATAAGAGCTCCAATTGAGTTGGCATTGTCATCAAGCAGCCAGTCAGTCTCGCGTTCGTCCAGGCTGGCCACTACTCGCTCTACACGGTCGCTCAGGTTATTCAGCATGGTAATAATGGTACCTACTTGCTGGCTGTATCCTTTCAAAGGCCCTATATAGTAGCTACTCGTATCCTTTTCTATCCCCTTACCCTCAACGAGAAGTGCCAGGTTATTGCTTCCCTCGTCTTTGTATGAGCTGATACTATATTCCTTAATTCTTTTTGGTTTACTGTCATCAATGCCCTCCGTCCAGGCCTGAATACGGTTGTTCAGCACCTTGGCACTGAAGTCGGCATTTTCCATCTCTACTATCTGAAATTCACCGTTCTTATCCTCTATTTCCAGCTTAAAGTCATCGAAGTAAAACTGGCCATTGTAAAGGCAAAGCCCCCCAAAGAACAATCGGTCTGATTTATCATTAATCACCCCTTCTATCCGGTAGCTTTCCCATTCTGTTGCTTTGATTGGCCGGTCACCCATATTATCAAAAAAGCCGGTTTCACCATCTTTATTGTCTACCCGTACCCACAGACCTGCGAAGGAATTCTCGTCTTCACTATTCACTTTGGCTTTAGCAGTAAGTCTGAACTTCAGCTCTTTGGAGAGAAATGATACATCTATAGACCTGACAAATGAAGTCCATTCGGCAGAGGTTTCCTGAGCCTGAGATTTGGCCAGGAATGTCGCGGTGAGCAATAAGCATAGGGTAAGCAAGAGTTTCTTCATTGCAGATGATTGATGGGGCAAAAAAATAATTCGGAAGGTTGATTTTGGGAAATGAGAGGTCGACTACCTGTGCCATTTCGCTGCTTATGCTGGTTTACGGAGAACCTGCGTGAAGGTTGGTGATTTATTGCATTATCACATGAAGATGTTATCTGATACCTCTTAATAATTATCCCTTTGTCTTGTGAGTTGATAAGTGTTGGATAATAAAACAGAAAGGAAGTCTGTTGTACAAAAACAGGCTTCCTTTTCCTTGATAATCCTATTTGTCTCACCTATTCCAGGTTACAGCTACCGTTAAAGTTGGAAGCATCAAAATTGGCAGTGGCCGAGCCCTTCAGGCTTCCTCGAACTACCTCTATGGTCAGCTGGTTATTGCCAGACCTTTTGGGCGAGCAGTACTCCAGCAGGTAAAAGCTATTAGCACGGTTGTTAATCAAGTCGCCAATTTCCCGGAAGCTATTCAATAGTTCTCCGATATTGACTGCCGATACGAAACTGGTTTTTCCAATTTCTCCTAATACATTTTCGTCTATTTCACCACCAAGCCCAATAGTGTAAAAGGCAATATCTCTGTCGGCATTTCTTACTGCTTCAATCGCTTGTCCTTTAGAAGCACGATTTGCCTGGTCAGTACCATCGGTAAAGATCACCACGGCACTGGAGCCTATTTCATCAAGCTGACGGGTTTGTGAAAGTCGTTGTGATGCTACCTCTACTCCCTGAATCACCGCACCATATAGGTTGGTAGAGTTATCAGAGCTCATATTTGCGTTGATGCCGGCTATTGCTCCCGTCAGGTCTGCTCGTGAATCTGTGGCAGGTTGTAGCAGCTTTATGTTCTCTGATCCATCAAACCACCATACTTCCATTTTTATAGCTCCTGCTGAGCTGGCACCCTCATGAGGTAGTACCTCATCTACAAATCCGTTGGCTGCTTGTTTAAGTGATGTCAGATTTTCGCTACCCAGTACACTGCCGCTAAGGTCCAGTAAGAGCATGATATTATAATCAAAAATCCGCTCATTAGGCTGGATTTTCCTGACTGCCTCAAATTCAGAAACCAGGCTTCCGTTTTCGTAAATATTGAAGTCACCTGCTGAGAGCCCGGCCTGTCCGTTGCCTGCCGCATCGGTGACCTGGAAAAATACAGACACATTGGAAGGCAGGTTTACAAACTGATTCTCAATATTAACATTGAGGGTGGGGTTTTCTCCGTCATCTCCACCACAAGCTGTTAATATGCCGGTAGTCAGAGTGAATAGTACGAGTAGTCTTAAATGCTTTCGTTTCATTTGTCCTTAGGTTTTTGACTAACCCCTAAAACCGGGAAACTAAATTCATTATTGTACGGTTAATGGCTTAATTAATTTATTTTCGCACTTTCGAAGAAAATCACAATAATGAAGACAACTACCACGTTTGTAGCCGATTACGACTTTCAGTCAGTAAATGAAACAGGCAATGTTATTGATATTGACATGCACAAAGCTGAAGAGAAGAAGCACATGTCGCCTACAGAATTATTGCTTTCTGCCCTAAGTGCCTGTGCTTCGGTAGACCTTGTACAAATGCTGAAAAAGCGCAGAAAAACAGTGAATGCTCTGAGCGTTGAAGCGGATGGCATCAGACGTGATGAAAACCCACGGGGCTTTACAGATATAACACTGACTTTCACCCTGGATTCTCCCGATGCTAATATGGAGGAGTTTGAAAAAATGGGACACCTGGCAGCTACCAAATATTGCTCTGTGGCTAATTCTATCAGTTCAGCAATACATCACAAGTTTGTGTTGAACAGACCAGACTAGTCTCCGTTCTTTCTATACCTTAATTGGAAGGAAAGAGGGTGCTTACAGATTCAACCAGTAGGTAATTTTGATAACCAACGCCCTGTTCTTATTGCTGAAATCACTGGGCAGGTAATTGTCTGTATAGGCAATGAAAATGTCTGACACCGGCTTAAATCTCCATTGCAGGCGCGAGTTGATATTAAGGTTATCAATCTGGCTATTGTACTGCACAAATGTGGTCCAGAAGAGTTTTTTACTAAAGGTCAGGTCTACCCTGGGGCCTAGCAGCCACAGGTCAGCGCTGCCAAAAGGTTCCGGTAACCTGATACGGTTATAGTTAAAGTCCAGAGAAACCACACCCAGTGGCTGAAAGCGATAGCTCATGGTACCTCCCAGGCTTTGCAAGCGGCCGTTGAAATAATCCCCCAGGGTAGTGCGTGCCTGAAAGAAGAAGGCCTTGCGCGTGTTGGAATTGTAACTTGCTTCAAAGTTGGTGTAAGTGTATTCCGTACCTTCGGGTAGGGCCAGGTTATCACTGCGGGTAGGATCAAAAGAAGAAAAGAGGTAGACGAAAGTTCTCTTGAAAGTGGCCTCGAAACGTGCCGTATTCAGCAGTTGTCCTGACAAGCCCACGCTGATCTCTGAATCAGTCGTGCCATTCAATTCATTTCTGAACACATCCAGACCTATCGTGGGGTTAATACTCTGAAATCTGCGCGATTGAGGATAGAGGTTTTTTCTAAGTTCAAGGTTCAGCCGTTCGTAATTCGTACGTCTGGCAAAGCCCACCTCGGGGTTATAATTTTCACCAACCTTCTGTGCCAGGGCAGTAATGCGCCAGTCCACCGTGCTGTATATAATGCGTGCCGAGGTAGAAAAAGTGTCGTCATTCTCATCTATGCCCTCGGCATCGTTCGGATCATCCTTGTCAAAAGACTTGTGAAAGAAGAATTTGGCATTCCATTTATTATCAGAGGAAGCCAGATTATAATCTATGCCCAGTACCCTGTTAAATTGCTTAAAAGCCGTTCCTGCCTCGTTTTTAAGGTCTTGCTTGTTGATGAAAATAAGACCCACATTGGATCGGCTAAAGACTTTGCGTTGAATAGCCGCTACGGTGTAATTCAGGGAAGGTAGGTTGATGTCATTTTCTTCCGCAGCCTGCATGTTGAGCACACCCAGCCTCCAGTTGTTGTTGAGTTTCCCACTCAGGCGAGCGCCAAAATCAATCTTGTTTTGAATGTTGGTACCCGTTTCTTCATCTCTGGAAACCCCGATTCTGCGCGAAAAGAAAGGTCGCATCTGGTCCAGGCCGAACTGAGCAAAGAGATCGGCATTTTCCAGGAAAAACTGCCTGCGTTCCGGAAAGAAGATTTCAAACCTGTCCAGATTGGTTACCTGCCGATCTACCTCAACCTGTGAAAAATCAGGATTGACCGTAAGGTCGAGATTAAGTGCCGGACCCAGCCCTACCTTGGCGTCAAAACCGAAGGCAGAGGTGCCTTCGCTGATGCGGCTGCCTTCTGTATTGTCCTCAGCCCGGTTGGTAGAAATGTAGGGGATGAAAGCCACATTGGCACCGGGATTCTCTAAAGGTTCATCCCAGATCAGGCGACCTGTATGCGCCTGTGAGTAAAGCACAAAGTTACGTGGTATGGGGTTCCAGGTAGATCGTTCGCCAGTACCGCTATCTATGCGATACGAATTGATATTCCATACTTTACCACCCTCTTTAAAACGAATACTTTTGAAAGGAATCACCATCTCTACCGACCAATAGCCATCTCCCTGATAGGCCTCCCCAAACCACTTATTTTCCCAATCCAAAGACAAATCACCTCTGATGGCGCCTCCATTAGATACCAGGCCTTCTCTTCTTACACCAAAAGGGTTCATGCCAAACTGGAATGCATTGGTATTGTCATCAAAGGTGTCAAAACCTATAACAATCATGTCATTTCCTCCCCCGCGGAAATCCCTTCTTAAAGAAGGAGTGACATACTTACGAGGTCCCGGATTGTGCATTTTCGCACCTATATAAAGGTACTTGTCATCATAGGTAAAGCGAAGCTCAGTTTTGGCATTTGCCCTTACTGTATCTGTGGGGAAGTTTTGATGATAGTCAGAACCTACGTCTGCCTGCTGCCAGGATGCCTCGTTCAACTGGCCATCCACCTCAATCACATCAATGGCGCGATTGATTTTTATTTCTTTACGCTCTTGTGCCAATGCAAAGGCGCTGCAAAGCGTCCATAATAATATAAGGAGGAAAGAGGACTTACTCATGGAACGGTTGTACTGCCGCAATGGTAAGGCTTTCCCTTTTGCTATCAAAAATCAATGATTGGTTTCTGACAAACGGTTTTGGCATTTCTGTCGTTTTTAAACTATCGGTATTTATCGCTATCTAAGTATTGAAAACAAGTCGCAATGCCTACAAAGTCTCAGAAGATTCAACACCTCTACAATAGGGCCGCTTTTGGGCTTTCCTTTCAACAGTTCGAACAAAAAAGAAAAGGTAAGCTTAAGCTGAGACAGGAGCTCAAAGAATTACTGGAAGAGGGCATAGATGAAATACCCCTGGAGGTAATTGCCGATAACCCTTTTGTTGAATTTAAGGAAGACTGGGAAAACAGGAAGGGAAGTCGAAGTGAGGTTCAAAAGCTTTTTCGGGAAAAAGTAAGAGAGACGCGTAGGCAGGTCAGGGGTATGAGCCTGAGATGGATGGCCTTGTTAACAGACCAAAATACCGCTGTGAGAGAGAAGCTCACACTGTTTTGGCATGATCATTTTGCAGTGAGGACTGATAATGGCTATCATGCTCAGCTGCATAATAATGTATTGAGAAAGTACGCATTGGGGAAATACCGAGATATGTTACTCGCTGTGTCTAAAGATGCAGCCATGCTGGGATTCCTTAACAACCAACAAAACAACAAACGTAAACCTAATGAGAATTTTGCCAGAGAATTACTGGAACTGTATACCCTTGGCAGGGGATATTATACGGAGAATGATATAAAGAATGCCGCGAAGGCTTTTACAGGGTGGAAATACGACAGGTTTACCTGTCAGTTCAGATTCGTGGACCGGCAGCACGATAAATCAGAGAAGGAATTTATGGGGCATTCCGGTGATCTTAACGGGGAGGATATCATTGATGTAGTGTTGGCCAACAGGCAGACTGCACTTTTCCTCTCAGCTAAGCTATTTCAATATTATGTTTCAGATCAGGCCGATGAGGTGATTATTGGGAAGATGGCAGACCGGCTTTTCAAAAACGATTATCACATAGGCGATTTGTTACACTACATATTTAGCTCCGATTGGTTTTATGAGAAGCGTTTTGTCAACAACAAAATAAAGTCTCCTCAGGAATTGATACATGGAGTGCGTCAGCACTTTGGTTTGGAATACGGAAGCCCTGAAGCATTGTTATACCTTCAGAATAGCCTGGGGCAGCGCCTCTTTTTTCCTCCAAACGTAAACGGCTGGTCTGTGGGTAGGGAGTGGATCAATAGTAGTAGTCTGGTGAATAGAATGCGTTTAGTGAGTCAGCTGACAAAGAATGAAGAGCTGGGCATTAGAATCAAAGATGATTTGGATGGCCAGACCAGGGGAATAAGGGGAAGTCGAAAATTTCTGTCTACCGGACGAATGGATTGGCCTGAATTTGAGAAACAACTGAAAGATCTACCTAAAGAAGAGATGGCAGATCGCCTGGCAGATTTTCTGATCAATCAACCATTGAAAAGTGAGACAAAAGAGACCATTTTGAGAGGAGTACGAGACCAAAAAGCTGAAAAGAGAATTAAGTGGTTGGCAGTAACAATTGCGAGTTTACCCGAATACCAACTGACCTAAAGCATAATGATTATGAATAATTCCAGAAGAAGCTTTCTCAAACAATCATCGCTGCTGGCGGCAGGCTCTGTTCTGACTCCATATTTTGTCAGTGATTTTACACAACAGTTTGAGGCCTATACTGGCAAGAGGCTCGTCATTGTGCAGCTTTCCGGGGGAAACGATGGATTGAATACGGTAGTACCCTATCGGAATGATCTATATTATCAAAAGAGACCTCAGTTGGCGATTAAGTCCGCAGAGGTACTCAAGTTGACCGATGAATTGGGTTTTAACCCTGTAATGGGAGGTATGAAGTCACTTTTTGATGAGGGGCTGCTTTCGGTTATTAATAATGTGGGCTACCCTAACCCAGACAGGTCTCACTTCAGGTCAATGGACATTTGGCATACGGGTAGCAATGCCAATGAGACATGGAATACCGGCTGGCTGGGCAGATATATGGATGCCTCCTGTTCTGGCTCTGGCTGTGAGTCATCACATAGTGTCATTGAACTGGATGATAACCTGAGTCTCGCTATGAAAGGTGAGAGAGTAAATGGTCTGGCCATGAGCAATCCGGTATCCTTCTTGAATAGAGTGAGGCAGGCCCGGGCAAAAGAAATTGTTAAGCTCAATGCAGGCTTAAGCCATGGGGACGACAATCTGGGTTATCTGTATAAGACCCTTATTGAAACTGATCAATCTGCGGAGTACATAAGCCAGAAGATAAAGAAGTATAAAACCCAGACATCATACCCTGATACTGGTTTTGCCAAAGACCTGAAAACTATCGCTGAACTGATTGGTTCCGGAATGGAAACCTCCGTCTACTACGCCTCTATGACAGGCTTTGACACGCACGCAGGGCAGAAGGGTAAACAGGAACGTTTGTTAAATACCTATAGCGATGCGATGAAAGCTTTTGTGGATGACCTCAGGAGTAACAGTTTGTTGAAAGATACTATGATTCTGACCTTTTCAGAATTTGGACGAAGAGTTGGTCAAAATGCAAGTGGCGGCACCGACCATGGTACGGCAAACAACCTCTTCGTGATAGGTGACTCTATTAAACCGGGTATATTCAATGAATCCCCCAATCTCACCGATCTGGATAAAGGAGACCTTAAGTTTGATGTAGACTTCAGACGGATTTATGCAACCTTGCTTGACAAATGGCTGGGTGTATCGAGCAGTATCACTTTGAATAGAGAATTTAAAACACTGGATTTTATCTGATTGCACCCAAGGCTACTAACTTTGCTCTAAAATCAGATAGAAGCCATGCGCGTAGTGAAAGAAATACCTCATTCCGGTTGCAAAATCACCATTTTTTCCTGGAACCAGAAGTACCTGATCAAGCTTGAGTCAGGACCTTTTGAGCAAACATTTAAGATTAGTGAGCTCGATGTGCTTGAGCAGGAACTGGAAGAAATATTGAATGAGCATTTTATTAACGAGGCCATAAAGCGCTTTGCTGACATGGGGCATTCTTTAAAGAATGCTATGCCCTGACATGGTATGAATCTAAAAAAAGACTATATATAACTTAGTCATTTATTAATTTAGTGGTAAATTATTTCACTGAATTTAATTTCTGAGCCAGGCAATTCATTTCCTTGATGAGCACATCTTTAACTTATGTCTTGATAACCGGTTTAGTAGTGCTATTAGTATTATTATTGATAACACTTTCTAAGAAACGTCAGGCGCAGAAAGCTGTCAGCAGTTTAAAACATGAAGATGCTGATGTGAGGTCTAAACTGGACCTTTTGCTCGCCCATACTTCCGACTTTGTTTATCGCTACAATGCAGAAGGTACCCTGTTTTATACCTCCAGCAATCTGAAGAGAGTTCTGGGCTATGATGTGTCTGAAGGTCCAATCAGTTTTTATGACATAAGGACTGACAATGATATCAATGAAAAAAGCAAAGAGCTTGTAGAAAAGTCGGTCAAGGAGAAAAAATTGGTTATACCCACGCATCTTGTAGAAATCAAGGACATTAAAGGAGAGGTTCATCTTTTTGAAGCCTTTGAAAAAGCTGAATACGATACAGAAGGCAATCTGCTGACCGTAACAGGCATTGCAAAAAATGTGACCGGACAATTTCAGGCCGAAATGGAGCTCAAAGAAAGTGAGCGTAAACAAAACCTCATTCTCCAGGCCATTCCCGACTTCATGGTCACCTTTGATAAGAATGGTAAATTTCTGGACTATCAGGCTTCCAATGAAGATGAACTGTTCATTAAACCCGATGATTTTTTAGGCAACTACATAGAGGATGTTTTCCCTTTGCCGTTAAACCAGATACTCACTGACAGCCTGGCCAAAGCCTACCAGAGTGAGGATTTGCAAACTGTAGAATATCGTCTCGATATCAGTAAAAAAACCCGCTTTTATGAGGCCAGGTTTATCAAGCTTGCAGATGACAGGGTGCTTATGATGGCCCGTGATATTACAGCCCAAAAGCAGCTGGAAGATGGTTTGAGAGAGGCCAAAAATGCTGCAGAGGCGGCTACAAGAGCCAAGAGTAATTTTCTTGCCACCATGAGTCACGAAATACGCACACCCATGAATGGTGTAATTGGCATGACGGCACTGCTGGAAGAAACACACCTGACAGAGGAACAGCAAGACTATCTAGAAACGATTAAGGTGAGTGGCGAAACCTTGCTCAGAGTGATCAATGATATTCTCGATTTCTCAAAAATTGAGTCGGGTAAAATGCCACTGGAAGAACAGGTGTTTGCTCTCAAAAAAGTGGTGGAAGAAACCATGAGTCTCGTAGCTTACGAAGCAGAAAAGAAGAGTGTTGCCCTCAACCTGATTTTCAAAGAAGATGTACCGGAAATTGTACTGGCTGACCGGACAAGGCTGAGACAAATTCTGTTGAACCTGCTTTCAAACGCTGTAAAATTCACAGAAAGAGGCTTTGTGACAATCAGGGTGGAGCTCCAGGGCATCCGGGGCAAAGTAGCGAATCTGAAATTCAGTATTAAGGACACAGGCATAGGCATACCACAACAAAAGCTCACCGGATTGTTTTCCGAATTCACCCAGATAGACTCGTCTCATTCACGGATGTTTGGAGGTACCGGACTGGGTCTGGCCATTGCGAAAAATCTGGTAAAGCTCTTTAAAGGTAAAATAACTGTAGAAAGCGAAGAAGGTAAAGGATCCACCTTCTCCTTCAATATCAAAGTGCAACTGGCCTCTGGTAAGAAAGTTATCGAGCTTGAAAAAGATGGTTTAAAACCGGTAGATAATCGACCCGATCCATTGGATTTGGTACTTTCAAATGATTATCCTCTTAAGATTCTTCTGGCAGAAGACAACTCCATTAACCGTAAACTCACCTCCCTGGTTCTCGAGCGAATGGGCTATATTCCTGATATAGCCAAAACCGGCAGGGAAGTCATGTACCTGCTGAAGAAAACGGCTTATGACGTAATCTTAATGGACGTGCAAATGCCTGTGATGGACGGAATTGAAGCAACCTTGCAGATAAGGGAACTCGATCTGGTCAGCCCGCCCTACATTGTCGGTATTTCGGCCAATGCATTTGAAGAAGATGTGCTTAAGGCAAAACAAATCGGTATGGACGACTACCTCGTAAAGCCAATGAAGTTTGACGAACTGCGAAGAAAACTGATTGAGGTGGGGCAGCGCAAGTTCCCGTTTGTTACCTGACTAGCAGTACAATCCTCCTTATTTCCAGGCTTAATCCAGAAAAGTACGGCTGTCTCTTGGCCTGCCATATTATACCCTCTATTTTCGCTGCTCAATTAAGTTTATGCAGTATTTCGTTACGGCTATAGGTACAGACAGTGGCAAGACCCTGGTCAGTGCCATACTTACGGAGGCTCTTTCGGCCGACTACTGGAAGCCCGTTCAGGCGGGTGAACCAACGGATACAGAGAGGGTTAAAGAGCTGGTTTCCAATAGCTACACTACTTTTCATAAAGAGGCCTTCAAGCTAAAAATGCCCGCTTCACCTCATGCGGCCGCCAAGGCAGAAGGTTTAAGCCTTTCGGTGGAAGAAATTGGTTTGGTCCAGACGGAAAATGACCTGGTCATAGAGGGAGCCGGAGGGGTAATGGTGCCTATTAATGACCTGGAATTTGTAATAGATATCGCCCGTCAGCCAGATACCGAGTTGATTTTGGTAGCCGATTTATACCTTGGCAGTATTAACCATACACTCCTGACGGTAGACTACCTCAAGCGGAATGACTTCAAAGTAAAGGGCATTGTCTTCAATGGAGATGTCAACGAGGAAAGTGAGCGGATTATTGAAATGCACTCTGGCTATAAAGTACTCTTACATCTGCCAAAGCTGGGAATGATCAATCCCGAAATTGTACGCTACTGGGCAGACGAACTAATGCTGAACTGGTATGAATAACTGGACACAGAGAGATAAAACTGCAATCTGGCACCCCTTTACTCCATTGGAGGCCATGGAGGCACCTTTGGTAATTGACAAAGCGGAAGGGGTGAATCTGTATACACCAGAGGGCAAGCGTATTATTGATGTGATTTCATCCTGGTGGGTAAACATCCATGGGCACAGCAATAGTTACCTTGCGGAGGCTATTGCCAGCCAGGCAAGGCAGCTTGAGCATGTGATTTTCGCGGGCTTCACACACAAGCCTGCCATTACCCTGGCTGAAAGATTGCTCGAAATTTTGCCTGATAATCAGGACAAGGTGTTTTACTCAGATAACGGTAGCACAGCTGTGGAGGTGGGTATAAAAATGGCCTTCCAGTATTTCTATAATAAGGGCATTAGCAAGAAGAGAATTATTGCCATTGACGGGGCTTATCATGGAGATACTTTCGGAGCCATGTCGGTAGGAGAGAGAGGTCCTTTTACTGAACCTTTCGATCCTTATTTATTCTCGGTGGATTTTCTGGATTTTCCTGAAAAGGAAAAAGAACAGCAGGTTTGGAAACACTTCAAAGAGTTGGTTGAAACGGATGAAGTAGCCGCTTTTATTTTTGAACCCATCGTACAGGGAGCTTCAGGTATGAGGGTTTACGCTGCAGAACTACTGGACCGTATGATCGCCCTTGCTCAAGCAAATGATGTTATCTGTATAGCCGATGAGGTAATGACTGGTTTTGGCAGACTGGGGACTCTTTTTGCCGCTGACCAGCTTAGCCATAAACCCGATATCTTCTGCTTGTCCAAAGGACTAACCGGAGGAGCTCTGGCCATGGGAGTTACCACGTGCACCGATAAAATCCAATCGGCTTATCGTTCAAGTGATCTGATGAAAACCTTCTTTCACGGGCATTCCTTTACTGCAAACCCTATGACCTGCGCAGTGGCCAATGCTTCCCTGGACCTGCTGTTGTCTGAAGAATGTGATGCAAACCGTCAGAGACTGAATGAACGGCATATAGCTTTTATGACAAAACTAGAGGCACATTCAATGGTTCGGAATCCGAGGGTAATGGGCACCATTCTGGCATTTGAGCTGAATACCGAAAGAGATACCTCGTATTTCAACGAGGCGCGTCACCACCTTTATCCCTATTTTATCGAAAAGGGACTGCTGATCAGACCACTGGGTAATGTGATTTACCTTATTCCTCCTTATATCATATCAGATGAAGATCTGGATTACACCTACTCCACCATGCTCAGTTTTCTGGATGAGTATAATGACTTGTTTTAATCCATAATTAGGCTGTTTTTATCAAGTCAGTAGCTCCGCGTGCCGCGAATGACTAGTCGGTGTTGTCAATGTCTTCCCTGACTTTCTTATCCCGAGGTACGAGGGGTCTAAAGTCAGCATCTCGTTTAGATCCTATCTTCCGTCAGGATGAGAAAGCTGGGTTAGGGATGGGTTACCCCGTCAGTACCAATGAATTTTTGACTTACACGTAATATAATTTGATGAAAGCAATCTTCGATGTTAAACAGAAATTTGTGCATATCAGGGTCGGACAGTTTTGAAGCTAGAAGTCTCCTCCAAACCAGTCCCTCCGCATTCACCATCAGGGTTTCTCTGAGAGAATCCTGATGAACTGTGAGTTCTGTTCCTTTCTCACCTTAATTCATAGAAGACTCCTGGCAGTCCTTCCCATCATTTAAGAAAAAACCGTAGTTTGCCACAAATAACCAGACCTATGAAAAAGCTCTTCTTCCTTGCAGTCTTCATGCTTTCTACCTCAGCCTTTGCGCAGGATTACTATTACAAAATGACCACCATGCGGGCCACTCCGGGCAAGCTTTTGGAACTTATTGATTTGCTCAAAGAGGATATGAAGAACCACAACGCCCTTGGTATGCGTGAGCCTTTTTTGATGCGTCACTCACAAGGTGACCACTGGGATTTACTCATGATCTACCCGATCGGAACAACCCTCTCAGGTCACTTCACTGACAATGCCATCAAAAAGCGCAAGGCTTCCAAAACCCAGGATCAGCCGTATGGCAGCGACTATTATGATTACATCTCCTTCCAGGAAGAGCAGATCGTTACAGGCCCGGATTTTGTCGATTTCAACAAGCGCTTCAAGCAGTATGGTTATTACCATGTAGAAATCTTTCAGGCCCTGGCAGGCAAGCAAAAGGAACTGTTGAAAGAGCGTGAGATGGAAAACGTTTACCTCAATGAAATCAAGCGTGATGACAACCTGATTTTTACCAAAGTAATGGGTGGAGAGGCCGATATCTTTACCATAGGCTTCTACCGAGACATTAAGCATTATGCTGAGAGTGCGGACATTCCTATTGAGGTAGAAAATAAAGCCGCGAAAGTAGCCGGCTTCGAGTCGGTTTATACCATTGGTAGCTACCTGCGTTCCTTACTGCTGGAGCATCACGATACACTTGCCGGAGCGGTTAGGAAAGATTGATACCTATTGGTACCTGAATACCTCATGGGCACCGAAGTCCAGCAGCTCCATAGTTTTGTCGTATCTGGCCCCAAGTCGTAGAGCAAGTTTTTTCGAAGCATCATTGGCCGGATCAATATAGCTCACAAGAGAGTTGAGCTTAAGGTCGTTGAGGGCATAGCTTTTTACTGCTAAACCTGCCTCGACACCAAAGCCTTTGCCTTGTGCCTCTGGTAAAAGCCAATAGCCTAATTCAGGTTCGGGCCATGGTTCGGAGTTCCATAAGCCCACGGTGCCGATTAGCTTGCCAGAATCCTTTTCGTCAATGGCCAGGTAGGAGTAGCCTCTGAGTGTATAATGGCCTATATAGGTGGCCATCAACCTCCAGGCATCCTCTGGTTTTTTCTGTCCTCCTACAAAGCGGGCATTGGCCTGATCGCTGTAAAATTCCGCAAAGGCCGGATAGTCCTTATTTTTCCACTGTCTGAAAATCAATCTTTCTGTTGCCAGGTCTATCATTTGCTGTTGAACTTTAATTGTGCAAAGAGAGGGAAGTTCTTCAAAAGAGCCATTATAAGCAACTCCATCACTTATTCGTGGTGAGAGAACTGTCCATTTTACTTCGTCATTATAAGGACGGTTATGCCATTAATCAAACCAAAAACTTGTTGAAGGTCTGCCAGTATTTGTCTTTGAAAATGTCATACGAAACGGCAATCCTTGGGTCATGATCTTTTGACAACTTGTCAAGCACGATGGAGGGCTTTCTAAAATCTTTACAAGCGAAGTAAACTTCCCGGGTACCCTGAACAGTTTGTCTTCCGATATTCAGATAACCGTTCTGATCTTTTAAGTGGTTATCTGTCAGCTCGTCTTCAATTTCATTGAGCAGCTCATATACCTCACCTGAGGGCAGGCCGTTGTTTTCACGACCATCATATTTGATCTGAAGTACACATACCCAGGGATGCGAGGCCTTTCGGTCCCAATCCAGCAAAGTCAGATTGACGGTAGCAAGCATGGGATCCCCTTCCTGTGTCTTTGCTTCCAGGCTTGAATATGAATCGTCTTCAGTGTTGTAGCGGAGCCCATCATACTTTTCAACAAACTCTTTTTCACGCCAGATGAGAAAGGCTTTTAGCTTTTCGATCGGAATCAATTCCCCGGTTGCTTCTTCATGACCGATTACATCCAACCGGTCGATGGTGGTGGCAAATTCGAGCTCTCCCAGAAAATTGTCCAGAAAAATGTATGTCCCGTTCGTAAGTGTAGCCCGGTTTTTTTCCTCGAAGTCTCTATGAACAATACTGATGTCAATTTCATCCGGAGTTTCAGGGTGCTCATTGGCATAGAATGAAAGTGTGTCCTTGTTGAAAACATATCCCTCCATTTGAATATTAGTGTTTTCAATATCCATGGAAGGCTTCAAAAGTGTGAATTTCCAGTTAGGTAACTCCGGGGCTGTTGCTACCAGAGCTTCTAAAAAGGCTATGTTCCGGATGTTACCCTCCGCAGTAAGAATGAGTTCAGCCGTTGTGTCATCGCTCATGCCCGACAAAAAATAGAAGCAGTCTTTCCTTAGTTTGTTCAGGTTAGGGCTCAGGTGATCGAAGAAATCTCTCTCGATGTTTTTATGCTCGTTGATAGCGTTATGAAAACCCTGTTCATTTTCTTCGAACCATCTCCAGAAGTCCTCATTCGTCCAGATAGGATTCTCTCTTTTTTCGACAACTTGTTTTTTGCCAAAAAGACTTTTGAAAAAGCTCATATTGGTTAGTCTCTTAAGTCCATATCTCTGTGAAATCTGCTGATCAGGTCTTTGGAAAAAGAGCTGATGATTGCCTCTTCATGTTCATCCGTACCATTTGCGGCAGCTGCCACTATATTCATTGCTTCAATAAATTCCTGATAAACGGGTGAGGGGCCATAATGCTGACAAAAACTGATCGCCTTTTTATAAGCTTCCAGTGCATCCGTATTCTTCGATTGCTCATATTCAAAAGACCAATTCACCTCATAGGCCCAGCCATGATTATGCAATAGGTTTTTCAGGGCTTCTTTTTCTTCTTGTTGAACGACTCCGTCTGCCTTAGCAACCGCATAGAGTAATTCACCCAGGATTTCATATAACTTTTCCTGATCTGTCATGTGTTTAGTTTAATGTGTAACGCTCTAGGTGAAAAATGGGTAAAAATTGACAGATAGTCAAACCTTATCGATAGTCCTGATGCCGTTATGCGCGATAATTATTCCTTTAAGGGGTGGGCCTTAAGAATCTTGGGTTTGGCTCTCTGCAAAGAAAACCCGACCTTTACATCATATTAATACTACTTTATCAATTCAAGAGTACTACATATCCAGCCCGAGGCCTGATTTAGCTTTGTAGCGTTTTCTCCAAAACCTGCAAGGCGATACCTCCGTTCCCACTCCTTTTTTCAAAGGAGCTATACTACTTATTTCCCATTATTTCCCATTTAGTCTGCTACCGATATAGAAGCTTCTATTACGTAGCCCGGACTCAAAATCTTAACAGATGAAAAATTATACCGAAGAGGAATTGGGCTGGAATTCCTTTTTAGAAAATCAACTATCAGCCTTTCCGTCAACATTTGTTGCCGGCAGAATATCATCAGAGAATAAGAATAATTATCGGCTGCTTCTGCCTGGAGTGGGTGAAGTAATGGCCGAGTGTACCGGTAAGCTGCTCTTTAATGCACTTGACAAATCTGAATTACCCAAAGTAGGCGACTGGGTGCTGGTAACGTATTTCCCGGACGAGAACAAGGCACTTATCATGGAGCTTCTGGAGAGACGAAATACGCTTAGCCGGAAGGTAGCCGGTGAGATAACCGAAGCCCAGGTGATGGCAACGCATGTGGATAAGGTGCTGATTGTACAGGGGCTGGATGACAACTTTAACTTGAATCGGCTCATCCGCAGTATGGTGCTGGTGAGAGAGTGTGGAATTATACCACTGATAGTACTCAATAAGGCAGATCTGATTACAGATATGGATGCCTATCTGAACCCTATACAGGAACATCTCGGAGATGTGAAAGTCATGGTTTTAAGTGCTTTGAACGATCAGGGACTTGAACCTCTGGAGAATGAGATCAACGCAGGGGAAACCCTCGTGCTTTTGGGCTCATCCGGAGCGGGAAAGTCAACCTTGCTCAACAGACTACTGGGAGAGCAGACCGTAACGACAGGAGCCGTAAGGGCCGGTGATGCCAAAGGAAGGCATACCACTACACGAAGAGAGATGCACATTTTACCGAATGGAGGCATACTCATCGATACACCGGGTACCCGGGAGCTTCAGCTGCTTTCCACAAAGGACTCTTTGACTGAAACCTTTGACCAGATCAGCGAGCTTGCCTATGACTGCAGATATAAAGACTGTACACATACTGTAGAGGCTGGCTGTGCTGTCTTAGAGGCCTTAGATGATGGAGTGATTCCTGAACTGGCCTATGAAAACTACCTGAAGCTTCGTAATGAGGATGCTTACATGGAGTCAAGAACAGACCAGAAGGCTTTTCTGGAAAAGAAAGCCCAGGATAAAAAGCTGCACAAACAGATTCGGAATATTTATAAATCCCGAAAACAGCGGTAGGAGTCTTATACTATATGAGACTTAACCCTGATGCAATCAAGACTTCCTCAGAGTCCTCTGTGAGTGACTCTGAGGGATGTTGGCTGAGAAGCTCTTAATCGTCCGACCACTCGAAGTGGTCGGACGATTAAGAGCTTCTAATCAACCAATTGCCAAATTCGTCAGGCTAATACGCCATCTCCACGATCTTCTCAGCATCGGTTGGGGCCAGGGTGCCGTGCTCACCAAGCCCGGTCATGCCATGCTCCTTAAGTCTACGCGCTACTTCAGCGGCCGTGCCTGGGTATTGATCAGTGTATTCCGAAAGTTTTGTTTTGATTCCTAATGACTGATAGAAGGCCGTGGTTTGGGCAATACCGGCTTTGGCCTTTTCTTCCAGTGAACCATCAGTTACTCTCCAAACTCTTTCCGCATACTGAGCCAGCTTCTCCTTCTTCGATTCGAAGTTATAGGTATAGTGACTTTCGGCAATGATGGCAAGGGTTCTGGCATGATCGATGCCGTAAAGGGCAGTAAGCTCGTGACCCATCATATGTATCGCCCAATCAGTCGGTACGCCTTTCTGGATAAGGCCGTTTAGCGCCATGGTACAGCTCCACATAAAGTTAGCAGCTGCCTGGTAGTCGGCAGGGTTCTTCATGATTTGTGGGGCTACCTCTATCAGGGTTTGTAAAATGCTTTCAGCCAGTCTGTCCTGCAGCATAGCCCCGGCCGGATAGGTCATGTATTGTTCCAGTACATGGGTAAAGGCATCCGCCAGTCCGTTAGCAAGTTGTCTCTCGGGAATGGAGGTTACCACAGTAGGGTCCAGCACGGAAAACACCGGGAAAAGACCGGGTCCGCCCATGGCTAGCTTTTCTTTGGTTTCCGCCCTGGTGATTACCGAACCGGAGTTCATCTCCGAACCGGTAGCAGGCAGGGTCAGTACGGTGCCAAAGGGAAGCCCCTTGAACGTGCGTATCCTCTTCGCGAGAATATCCCAGGGTTCATCTCCTTCATAAAGGGCTGCAGAAGAAAGGAACTTAACACCGTCAATGACGGATCCCCCACCTACGGCCAGCATAAAAGTGATTTGCTCATCCTTGATGATTTTCAGTGCCTTCATCAGAATATCGTATTCGGGATTGGCCGGAATACCACCAAACTCCAGCACCTCATGGCCGCTCAAAGCTTTGGTTACCTTCTCATAGATTCCGTTCTTCTTGATGCTGCCGCCTCCGTAAAGCATCAGTACTTTGGCATCCTGTGGAATTTCAGTAGAAAGTTTTTGTATCTGATCCTTGCCGAAAAGGATCTTTGTCGGGTTTGCGAACTCAAAGTTTTTCATGGGTATATGCTTTGTGCTTTATTTGAATCTAATGTGACAAGGGCATAACAAGTTATGGCATAGGAAGGTGCCACAAATCGGACAAGGACTTAAAAAAATCAGATGAGGGGTCAGGGATTATTGGTATTCAATCTGCCCACCGCCTCTTTTTTATACTTTCTACCCAGTGGTAATTGTTGCGATTGAATCTGTATATGGTCGTGGGCGAAAGACTCCACCTTGTGTTGATTGATAAGAAATGACCGATGAATGCGAATAAACCAGTTGGGTAACTTTTGTTCAAGCTGGCTGATTTTTTCTTTGGTAATGATGACCTCTGAGGTAGTGTGGATTTTAACATAGTCTGCAAGGCTCTCTATGTAAAAGATGTGTTCGAGTGAAATTGGTACAGATTTTCGGTTAGACCTGACCGTAAGAACCTTTTGAAGGTTTTTCTCTTGTGCTTGCTCTAGTTCAGTGATTTGCTCTTTATGCCCGAGGTTAGATTGGTACAAACGAATAAATGAGAAGAGTACGGCTACGAAATAGATAATCATACCCATTTGATAGATATCGCCAACAATTGGGTTCATTGTTCTCCATTTCAGGTCAGCAAGAATTACAAAGGCAAACATACTGATGACTGCCGACAGGAATAGTGAAACGATGATGGCATAAATGGTATAGAGTGCAAAGCGAATGTGCTGCTTTCTGTCCAGATATTTTGGTACCAGAAAGTCATTAAAAAAATAGGAGGTGCCGATAGCCACCGGCATAAGCATGGTGGTGAAATAAAACGAGTCCAGGTAATTGTCCCACCTGCTACCAAAGAGCAGGTTGAGGAAAACAAAAATCACTGCCCAGAAAAGTATCTGCTGTGAACGGTTGCTCATAATTCAAGACTAATTAAAATCTGTACGAATATCCTCTGTTTTTCTTTATTTTAAAGCTATTGTCGATAAACGACCATTGCAGATACCGATATGACCTACCTATTAAAAAGTGCCCTGTATAGCTTTGAAAGCAAGTTTTAAACATTAAAAATCAAAATTATGCTTGAGATATTTTATTCAGGAGAAAGGCTCTTTATGGGAATCATTACCATCAGTGCTTTGGCCATGCTCACCTTGGCGGTGCTTTGCCTCAGGGCTTTGTTGATGGGGCAGATCAGCGATCAACTGGTTACAAAAATTGGTCGCATCAGAGAAATAGGCTTGTTTGCTTTAGTCATTGGGCTGTTTGCCAGCACGCTGGACCTGGTAGCTGCTTTTTCAGCAATTCAGATGGCCGGTGATATTACCATGAGCCTCTTGGCAGCAGGACTCAAATTGACCATGATTTCTACAGTATATGGGCTGATGGTATACGGACTGGCTGTGCTGATCAGCATGCTGCTCAATTGGAGGGTGTCGAGGTTGGCTGCCTGAATTCCCAAAAGGGTCGTCAATAAAAAAGGAGCCTCATCGGGGCTCCCTTCTAAAATCTATAACCTGCCAGTCTAAAACCTGGTGTCTGAAATCTATCTGCTAAATAGTTTGCTGTGCATCAAAGCGCTCCAGGTAATCAGCTACTCTGCGCACGAACATCCCTCCTAAAGAACCATCTACCACTCGGTGGTCATAAGAGTGAGATAGGAACATTTTGTGTCTGATGGCAATGGCATCACCGGTAGGTGTTTCAATTACTGCAGGCTTCTTCACCACGGCACCCAGGGCCAGAATACCCACCTGAGGCTGCATCAGAATAGGGGTACCCATTACATTACCGAATGATCCTACATTGGAAATGGTATAAGTACCACCCTGCAAATCGTCAGGAGTGAGCTTGTTCTCACGAGCTCTACGCGCCAGGTCGTTGACTTTTTTCGTCAGACCTACCAGGTTATACTGGTCGGTTTGGTGAATTACCGGAACGATCAGGTTGCCGGTAGGCAAAGCCACGGCCATTCCCACGTTAATATCTCTTTTCTTAATGATGTTGTTGCCATCCACCTGGATGTTCATCATAGGGTAATCTTTCAGTGCCTTTACCACAGCCTCCATGAAAATAGGAGTGAAGGTAATGGGCTCTCCCTCCCTCTCTTTGAAAGATTGCTTTACACGGTTTCTCCAGGAAACGATGCTGGTGACATCCGCTTCTACAAACGAAGTAACGTGTGGAGAAATGCGTTTTGAATCGACCATGCGCTGGGCGATCATCTTACGCATACGATCCATTTCTATGATCTCATCAGCACCGCTGATAGACACAGGCATAGGCTGTGGAGCTCTTTCAGTGGCAGGCGCTGCAGGAGCACTCACAGTAGCCTGAGTAGCTGCAGGAATTTCCGCAGGTCTGTTTTTAACATAAGACAAGATGTCTTTCTTGGTGACACGACCATCTCTGCCGGTACCGGGGACACGCTCAAGCTCGGTCATGGCAATACTCTCCTGACGGGCAATGTTCATTACCAGTGGAGAGTAAAAACGATCAGAAGCAGGCTTGTCTAAAACAGCTACACCATTCGACCCATTAGAGGAAGCACCATTGCTGGCGGCCTCAGCTACCTGTGCACTGACCGCAGCAGGTGCAGCTTCAGCCGTAGGAGCGGGAGTGTCAACGGATTCTGCGCCTTCAGCTTCAATCTTGGCAATGGGAGCGCCTACAGGCACCACGTCACCCTCTTTCACAAGAATCTCTTTCAGTACGCCTCCATGAGTGGCAGGTACCTCCGTATCTACCTTATCGGTAGCTACTTCCAGTACAGACTCATCTGCTTCAATTGTATCTCCTTCTTCCTTTAACCAGGCGAGGACTGTGCCTTCCATTATACTCTCGCCCATCTTGGGCATTACCATTTCCACCAGTGCCATAACCGCGAATTTATTGAGTTAAAACGTTTGCATAGTTTTTGCAAAAATAGGCTTTTTGCCAAATATTATCAATGTATTAGCTTCTTAAACTTTTACGAACCAAATTTAAAACTGAAATTTGAGATAATTCGATATTTAATTTCCTATTTTGGGTCAATTGCAGCTTTTTAGCTATGGTTTGTTCTCCATCAGCATAAGCGATCCATACAGTACCCACCGGCTTCTCCTCGCTACCTCCTCCAGGGCCTGCAATACCACTGGTGGCTGCGCCAATGTCGGCCTTAAATTTCTTACGAACTCCCTCGGCCATCTCTCTTACCGTCTCTTCACTCACGGCTCCATGGGCCTCCAGCGTTTCAGTTTTTACACCGATCAGGTCCATTTTGAAATCGTTGTGATAAGGAACTACTCCGCCCTGAAAATAAGCAGATGAACCGGCTATGCTGGTGAGCTTGTGTTGTACATATCCCCCGGTGCAGCTCTCCGCCAAGGCGATGGTTTGTCCGCGCTCTAAAAGCATCTGTCCAATGGCTTCCTCCAATGTGGTGTTGCCATATCCATACACGTATTTGCCCATAATAGGTAATGCCTGATCAATCAGCTCTTGTACCTCAGAAGCCAGTTTTTTCCTGTCATCACCAGTGGCAGTAAGTCTCAGTTTTACATGACCAATGCTGGGTAAATAAGCCAGCTTGATATGTGCCGGGAGCTTGTCTTCCCATTCTTTGATCTTATCAGCCAGAAAAGACTCTCCAATACCTACTGTCTTGATCAGCCGATGATAAATTACAGGTGTGTGAAAGAACTCCCGCACTTTCGGCAGTACCTCTTCCTTCATCAGGTACTTCATTTCATGTGGTACACCGGGCATGGAGACGAAAACCTTTCCAGCGCGCTCATACCAGGTGCCGGGAGCGGTGCCCAGCGCATTATGCAGTACGGTTGCCATTTTGGGAACCAGTGCCTGTCTTTTGTTCATTTCAGTGAATTCGCGACCACGACTTTCAAAAAATTCTCTTACATGGTCTTCAACTGCCTGATTTTTGATGATCTCACTATCAAAGTATTTGGCGAGCATGGGCATGGTGAGATCATCGTTCGTAGGTCCCAGACCTCCTGTGATCAAAACCAGACCGGCCCTTGTCTCGGCTTCTGCAAATGCTGTAAGAATATCCTCTTCATTATCTCCAACAGTGGTTTTACGGACTACTCTGATGCCCAACTCGTCCAGCTCCTGGCTCATCCATTGAGAATTCGTATCCGTAATCTGACCGTATAGAATCTCATCGCCAATGGTGAGAATCTCTGCAAGTGTTTTGTTCATAACGAGTCGTGTACTTCTTAAACCGAAGCGTTCAAGGCTTGTTCAATATCTTTGATAATGTCATCGATATGCTCTAAACCAACAGAAACACGAATGAGTTCGGGGCTAATGCCCACTAACTGACGTTCTTCTTCGGTAAGCTTGGCATGTGTGGTAGAAGAAGGGTGGGTTACAATGGTACGACTGTCGCCCAGGTTTGCCGTTAAGGAGCACATTTCAATGGCATTCAGGAATTTGCGACCAGTTTCCAGATCTCCTTTTATGCCAAATGCCACTATTCCACCCCCGGCTTTCATTTGCTTTTTGGCAATCTCAAAGTGGGGATGAGAGGGGAGTGTTGGATATTTTACCCAGTTCACCTGTGGGTGTGTTTCCAGAAACTGGGCTAGTTTCAAGGCATTGTCACAGTGTCGGTCCATACGCACTGCCAGTGTTTCCAGGCTTTTGGAAAGTACCCAGGCATTAAAGGGAGACATGGCCGGGCCGGTGCTACGGCTGAAAGCATAAATCTCATCGATCAGGGCCTTTTTGCCCACGGTGACACCTCCTAATACACGCCCCTGGCCATCTATAAATTTGGTGGCCGAATGAATCACAAGGTCGGCTCCGTAGGTTATAGGCTGCTGCAGATAAGGGGTGGCAAAGCAATTATCGACCACCAGAATCAGTGAATGCTCTCTGGCGAATTTACCAAGCCATTCCAGATCCACCAGGTCCACTCCCGGATTGGTTGGAGTTTCCACATAAAGGAGCTTGGTATTGCTGGTAACAGCTTCTGCCCAGGAGTCAGTGTCGTTGATATCGACATAGGTGGTGTTGATGTTCCACTTAGGCAGAATCTTATTAAATACAGTGTGGGTAGAGCCGAAAATTGAACGACAGGAGAGAATATGGTCTCCTGAAGAAAGTAATGCTGCGAAGGTGGAAAATACCGCAGCCATACCTGAGGCAAAAGCATAACCTGCTTCGGCTTGTTCCATCAGGCAAATTTTGTCTACAAACTCCTTGGTGTTCGGGTTGCTGAAGCGGCTGTAAATATTCTTGTCGTTTTCACCCGCAAAGGCTGCTCTCATCTCCTCAGCATCCTGGTAGGTAAAGCTGGAAGTAAGGTACATGGGCGTGGCATGCTCCTGTGCATGAGTGCCGGGAATCTGCGTACGGACCGCTTGGGTTTCGAACTTTTGCGATTTATCCATTACCTGAAGTTAGAGGGCAAAGATAGACGACTTTTGAGTTTTGTGTTAGTCAAGCGTGACCAATTCTATCGATCAGCACGGAATGAAAGATACCATGTCGCATTGAGGCCGATGAATGTCATTTCCCTTTGGAAATTTTCTGCAAAGCTATCTCTGCCAGTAGTGGCCACTTGTCCCTATATTCAGGCCCTATGATAAACCAGTCCTTTAGCGGTGGTTTATTTTTAAAGGGATTGAGTAAGCTGTAGTCATGGATGCCCTCAGACTCGGGCTCAAAATCGCGTCCTACGCGAAAGGCTACTGCCTGGCGATAGTAGAAGGTGAAGTTCTTTTTGTTGTATTGAATGCCCGGTGATGACATCATAGTGCCTTCATGCACACCTTCGTGGTTATTGATTATTTCCTGTCGGAGCTCGTTAAAAAGCTGCTCTGTTTCTTTCATAAGTGTCAGGTTCTGTTGGTTTGACCGATTAAACAAAGAAATGCCTGTTTAAATAATCGAATCGCAAGATTGAACATTGGGTAAGGCAGATGACTTATTATGCAGATAAGTTCACAAAACTTTGTGTTTTAAATCAATCAACCATGAACAAATATTTAATAGTTGCCCTAATGACGATTTTGGTAGCCTGCGGGGGGACAAAAACAGAAGAAAAAGAAGCGGAAGTAGTGGTATCCGGACCGGATGTATCTCACCATAGTGCTTCTATTAGCAAGGTATTCGATGCTCACGGAGGCTACGATACCTGGGCAAAGATGAACCAGCTTTCTTATAAAATTGGTGAGCAAACGACATTGGTAGAGCTTAAAAGTCGCTATACCCGACTGGAGTCAGCCGAAATGACGGTGGGTTATGATGGCGAAAAAGTATGGGTGAATCCTCCTGTTGAAAACGCTGACAGGCAAAGAATGCGCTATAACCTGATGTTTTACTTTTACTCCTTTCCCTTCGTGATTGGTGATCCGGGTATTACATACGAAGACATTGAGCCTAAAGAATTGATGGGCGAAACCTTCAATGCTGTGAAAGTATCATATGGCGATGGTGTGGGAGATTCTCCTAAGGATAACTACATCGTTCTTTCTAATCCCGAGACCAATCAGATGCAATGGCTGATGTACACAGCCACCTTTGGTCGTGGAGAGTCGAGCGATCGCTTCAGTCTGATAAGATATGACAATTGGCAGACGGTGAATGGAGTGACCATTCCCAAGTCGATCAAATGGTATCAGTACAGTGAAGGAGAAGTTGGCGATATGCGTTTTGAGCGAGTATTTGATGAGGTAGCTATTTCTGAAGAGGTTCCTACCATGGATAAGTTTACCATGCCGGAAGGAGCTCATGTTACGGCTGAGCCATCTACTGAGTGAGAGGGTAGGCCTAAGGAAAAGCCCTCTGATTATTGACAGTCAGAGGGCTTTTTCGTTTAAAGAGTCGTCTGGCCACTTGGAGTGGTAGGACGACTACTTCCTTCATTCCATAAACACAAATCCTATTCCTGAGTCTTAACTTTTCGTGCATTATGCCGGTAAAGAAACCAGCCACCCAGGCCTAAGACCAGCAGGGGCCAGATATTCGCCAATCCGATAACTACAGCTTCTATTATTCTTACTCCATTGGCTAATCCGTTTTTTATGGAAGAAATAAAAGTGTTCTCAGCGAGAGCCACTGCTTCCGTAGTTTTGTAAAAATCAATTTTGATCGTACTCATAGCAGTCTGATTCTTCAGGAATTTAAGCCGACCCTCAGCACGCTCTATCTCCTCTCTGATTTTCCCTGCTTCTGCTTCAACCTCCAGAATATCTTTGACGGTATTAGCAGTTTTGAGAATTTCGTGAAAGCGCTGCTCCAGCTTTTTCTTAGCCTTGATACGCGCCTGCAGGTCTACAAACTCCTCTGTTACATCCTGTGATTCAATTTCACGCTTATCGAACTTCTCAACGCCTCTGGAAACAGCCTTGATAAAATGATCAAATTCCGAAGAAGGTACTCTGACGGTGATCGTATTCCAGATTTGATTATGGAGCGTAGTCGAGTGCTCATTAGACAGGTAACCGCCAGCTGATTGGGCTGCCCGCTGAATCGAAGACATGGTTTTCTGTAAATCTCCAGTTTCAAATTCAAGAGAGCCGTTTTTAATAAGCTTTCTGGACAAGCCTTCCTGCGTAAGCGATAGCTCTGGCGGAGCCTCAAGGGGTGTCATAGTAGGAGGGATTTCCACCATGTCATCGGTTGAGGTCGAGAAGTCCATGAGTGCAGAGGGTTCTTCTGATGCGGAGCAGCCAGCCATTACCACCAGGAATGTGAGTATGATTTTGATGTTCATATGGGTAGGGTTTTGTTGCTTGATAAGTTATTTAAGAATTTAACTAAAAATTAAGTTAATAAAAAGCAAGCACTGGCCAAAGCGGACAAGAAAAAGAGGGATGTGGGATAGCGAGTGGTTGGCTTGGTCTGTGTTTCGTGAGTACACATACACTTTTGAAGCAAATCGCGGGCGGGTTTTCGGCATTAGGGTTAGTGGGGAACCAATTGGGAGCCAAGGTTTGGGGG
>JAAWWF010000026.1 GCA_021404565.1 Roseivirga sp.
CATCGATATAATCAACATATAATACTAACGAGAGTAAAGGGGTATCGCGGGACAGGAAATGTTTACATTAAATATATTATATTTATCTGTGCCTCTAAGAAAGAATCTGACAGGAGAATTTATCATTAAAAAAGCATTAGTATGACTCATAAAGCTGGCCGGGACTATGAGTTTTATGGTACTTTTTATCGTCTGAAAAAAGTCCGGCACCTGTCATTATAAAAATCAATCTTCTCCATACCTACCTCCAGTCTTGATAAATTGGTTGCCATGTGGGCTGCATATCCATCATCAATCGACAGTGATTGTAAGTGCCACTTACTGTCCTCGTAAGTTGACCCCCCCTCTTTCCAGGTTAAGGCCTTAAGAGGAATGGTTACACCACGACCATCGGCTTTAATGATACTTTCCTTGATGGTCCAGTAATCATAAAATTTACTCAACGTATCTTCAGCAGCATTAATTTCATCCCACTGTTCTTTGCTCATAGTCATGTCTACATGAGCGAAGTCAATAGGCTTTACCTCCTCAATGTCGACACCAATCTTCATATTCATACCAATAGCACAAAGCACAAACCGGCCCGAATGAGTTATGTTAAAATCAATGTTCTGTCTGATAAAGGGCCTTCCATGGCTGGTATACTGGAGCTGTTTCAGAGTTTCCTTACCCAGGCTATATTTCTGAAGCCCCTTAATCAGAAGAAGCTTTCCGAACAGGCTCGCATATTGGTCCTGCCACCTTCTATATTTCAGCGTTTTTTTGCCCAAATCGTCTGGCAGGCAATTAAAGTAGTCTGCCCATAATCTATCGGGAAGCCGGGTAGGAAAACCAGCATATAAAACATCTACGATATTGTTTCTATCTGTGCCCATCTAGTCCTCCAAATTAAGCAATCTACCCTCGCTATTCCTGCAGTATTTGATTTCTACTTGGAAAACTTCAAGAATGATTAGAGGCTTTTTCATACCACAAAACAAAAAACCCTAACGTTTTCAATAGGCTTTCTGTACCCGTATTGCCTCTTTCAGCAGATATAGGCCTTCGGGTTATCAGCTCATTTAGATTCATTCAAGAAATGAGCTCTATTTGTCGTACCTGTATTGTACCCAAAATACCAGAAACGAAAAAACCCTGACGATCCTGTCAGGGTTTCTGTACCAGAGATGGGACTTGAACCCATACGCTCAGAAGAGCACAAGATTTTAAGTCTTGCGTGTCTACCAATTCCACCACTCCGGCATTGCCTATCATAGCTTTCGCTAGGTTAGGCCTCAACTACTAAGTAGTTGTAAAGTCTTGCGTGTTGTACCAACCTGCCTACCGCAGGCAGGTTCCACCACTCCGCTTTACCTACCAAAACCTTGGTATCGGTAGGCGTGACTATCAGATAGTCAATATTACGAATGGCTCTAAACCAAAAAAGCGTGATAAACACGCCTTTTCTAGATTATGAGCGGGAGACGGGATTCGAACCCGCGACCCCGACCTTGGCAAGGTCGTGCTCTACCAGCTGAGCTACTCTCGCTTATTTCAGTACTTGAATTTCGCTCTTGTTGCGAAATGGGAATGCAAATTTAGTGAAGCCCTTTTAATATGCAACGGCTAAATTGAAAATTTTTCAGCCGTCTTTCAATCAAACCATCCTTAATCATCCGATAAAAGTTCAGCCATCGAACGCTTTACCTCCCAGACCAAAACTGAGCTATTATCTACACTGACAAGAATTTCTTAAAAGCCGGCTACTCTTTCAGCTTCCCCTTAATCTCATTTAACTTAAGAAGGGCCTCCACTGGCGATATGGTATTGATATCCAGCCCTTCCAGAATCTCTTTAATCTCATTAAAGGTAGGGTCTGCCTCGAACATACTGAGCTGATAATTGTTCTTGGGCACCTCCTTCAGCTTATCTTCCGTCTGGTTCCTGATCTTATCCTTTTCCAGGTGATGCATGATCTCAGAAGCACGGATTACCACAGGGTTAGGCATACCAGCCATCTGAGCTACGTGAATACCAAAGCTGTGCTCACTCCCCCCCTCTTTCAGCTTACGCATAAAAATGACTTTATTGCCCACCTCTTTCACCGACACATTAAAGTTCTTAATAGCTGGAAAATCTTCCGTGAGCTGGTTCAGTTCATGATAATGTGTGGCAAACAAGGTTTTAGGTCTGAACTTCTTGTGGTTGTGCAGGTACTCTACAATAGACCAGGCAATGGAAATACCATCGTAAGTGCTGGTACCGCGACCAATTTCATCCATCAGGATTAAGCTGCGTTCGCTCAGATTATTCAGGATGCTGGCCGTTTCCGTCATTTCCACCATAAAAGTAGATTCGCCTTTCGACAGATTATCGGAGGCGCCAACACGGGTAAAGACTTTATCCGTGATGCCCAGTATGGCCTTGGAAGCGGGTACGTAACAACCCATCTGTGCCATCAATACAATCAGAGCCGTTTGCCTCAACAGGGCTGATTTACCGGCCATATTGGGTCCGGTGATGATCAGAATCTGATGCGTGTGATCATTTAAGTGTACATCATTAGGTACATAAGACTCTCCTACGGGCAACTGCTTTTCAATCACCGGATGGCGCCCATCCTGGATCTCGATCAGCATCTTATCATTCATCTCAGGCCTGCAGTACTTGTTCTGTTTGGCTACCGAGGCAAATGAGATCAGGCAGTCGAGCATACCAATCACCCGGGCATCCTGCTGAATCTTGGTGGTGAAAGTAGCGGCCGCAGCAATCAGCTCGGCATACATGCGTTGCTCTATCACCTGAATGCGATCTTCCGCATTCAGAATCTTTTCTTCGTAGGTCTTGAGTTCTTCGGTAATATATCGCTCAGCATTGACCAGTGTCTGTTTCCTGATCCATTCTTCCGGCACCTTGTCTTTGTGGGCATTGCTGACCTCCAGGTAATAGCCAAATACCTTGTTATAGGCGATTTTCAGGGAGGATATTCCGGTAGCAGCCACCTCACGCTCCTTGATCTGAACGAGGTAGTCCTTTCCAGAGAAAGCGATTTTTCTCAGCTCATCCAGTTCTTCATCAATACCATCGCTCATGATATTGCCCTGATTAGTAAGCAATGGCGGGTCTTCTTTGAGTTCATGCTGAATCCTGCCCAACAAGTCATGGCAAGGATCGAGCTGATCGGCCATGGCTTTAAGCGCAGCATTACCCGTAGCATGCAACAGGTCTTTGATGGGGCCCAGGTTTTCCAGGGCTCTGCGCAGCTGCTGCATCTCCCGCGGATTGATGCGCCCCACCGCTACCTTAGATATTAGCCTCTCCAGATCATTGATGACTTTTAAATGCTCATTGATCTGATCTGTCAGGTCCTCATCTTTATAGAAAGCATCTACTAAATTGAGCCTTTCCTCAATTCTGGCTTTTTCCTTTAAGGGAAGTACCATCCAGCGCTTCATCAGGCGCGAGCCCATGGGCGTATGGGTGTCGTCCAGAATTTCAATCAGTGGTACTCCTCCATCATGCTGTGGATATACGAGCTCCAGATTGCGAATGGTGAACTTATCCAGCCAAACGTATTTATCTTCTTCAAGCCGGTTGATGGCTGCAATATGCCCCACCTCCCGATGCTCAGTCTCTTCCAGGTAATATAACACCGCTCCCGCAGCTACAATACTCTGCGGCATATCCTCTACCCCGAAGCCCTTCAGGGAAGAGGTGTCGAAATGCTTGGTGAGTTTTTCATAAGTATAGTCATAGGCATACACCCAGTCTTCCAGTCGATAAGTATTGTAGTCATCCCGAAACTGCTCTGCAAAGGCCTCACGCTGTGCCTTAGAGTAAATGATTTCAGAGGGATTAAGGCTCTGTAACAACTTATCGATATAGCCGGCATTGCCCTGAGCGGCCAGGAATTCTCCCGTAGAAAGATCCAGAAAAGCAGCTCCTATTTCCTTTTTATCGAAGTAGAGGGAAGCGAGGTAGTTGTTTCGCTTTTTGTCCAGCACATTGTCGTTAAAAGACAGTCCTGGTGTCACCAGCTCGGTAACACCGCGCTTTACAATGCCTTTGACATCCTTTGGGTTTTCAAGCTGGTCGCAAATCGCTACCCGGTTACCGGCACGTACCAGCTTGGGCAGGTAGGTATCCAACGAATGGTGTGGGAAACCTGCCAGCTCAATATGAGAAGCAGAACCGTTGGCACGCTTGGTAAGCACGATATCAAGCACCTTACTGGCCTTGATGGCATCTTCTCCGAAAGTTTCATAGAAATCGCCCACGCGAAAGAGCAGCAAGGCACCAGGGTGCTTCGCTTTGATCGCGTTGTATTGCTTCATTAAGGGGGTTTCCTTCGCTGTCTTCGCTTTCGCCATAGCAGGTATTATCTATTCTTTTGAGAAGACCCCAAAAATAGAAAAATAATGGCGCTCTGCCGACATGAAAACGGGCAGTCTGAGATTCTACCTGGCCGAAAGTTGAATTTGCTGTTAGAAAATAAATCCGACCTTAAAATCAAGGCGTTTGAGAAACCAATCTGTGCTGGAATAAAAATCCCTATTCCTCCACACAGTTCTCAGCTCTTGCTCTTTGACCCCCATGCTGAACAGGATACTACTCTTGCCAAGAGGCCATTGATAGCCTGCGCCAAGAGCCCAGGTTTTATCGCCTAGTACATCGCCAAAGTTCCCCTCAAAATCTGTTCTGGCCCTGGCCAGGGAATAGCCCAATCTACCGTAAACAAAAGGGTGAGAGGGGCGTTTACCAAAATCCTGTCGCAACTCCAAATAGAAGGGCATCGCCATAAAGGAAGTGTAGTAGTCAAGGGCTACACCCAACCCGGCATGCAGAGAGCCACGGGACTTTCTAAAAAAAGTATAGTCCATAGAAAGGCTGGAGAAGTTTCGGAGAAAGGTACCATCTTCACCGTTCAACATGCCAAAGCGAACCTGGTGGTAAAATTTAGAACTTGCTACAGCCTTGTTCAGAGAATCGATGAGCAGGATCATTTCGGCCCTCAACGTAGATTTGCGCCTGTTGTTGATCGCCACACCGCTGATACTGCCAATATTCACCCTCAGCACAGAAGCGCTGTCAGTCCTTATCGAGAGACTATTCGCTGAAGAAGTTTCTATAGTTCCCCTCAAAACGCTTCCGTTTTTGAGGAAGATACGTCCTTTTTGTGCTTTCAAGCCAGTAGAGACCAACAGCAGAAGGACTAGTGAAAAAAGACATCTTAGCTTAATCATCAAAGTTGATTTGAATGGCGCTCAAAAGTCTGATATTGTCCAGATCTGAATAATCGTATTGATAGAGTCCATCATCTCCTATGAGCATGGCTATGTTGTTGAATGCGATAATGTCGTAGGCCTGAATGCTTCGATCATGGGCCAGCAGGTTCTGATCAATGTTAGCGATGTCTGAGGCATCGAAAACTTTCAGTCCGTCTGTGCCATCACAGACAAAGAGGGTGTTACCATCTTTAGAAAGCCCGTGAGGGTTGAACATGGGAAATATATGAAGGGGCTTTGGGTTATTTAAATCAGAAATATCGATCACCTCCAACTGATTTGTCCAACCCTCGCATTCTGTACCGGATCTCAGTGTTACGAAAGCCAGGTCACCATCTACGATAACGGGGTCACAGCTGTTGACATGCGTGTAGGAAGAAAGATATTCGGGGTTATTCCTGTCACTGATATCGAAGATGTGCATGCCACTGGCTGCTCCTACAAATAGCTCATCGCCTCTGGGAAACAGCGTTTCACTGTCCCAGGCGGCTGAAGCCTCCATGGCGCTTACAGGCGCCAGGGGTGCTGAAATATCCAGGTTCTTCAAGAGTCCCGCATCCAATGCATATAGATTATCATCAGCCAGTGCAAAGCGCGCCAGGGAGCCGGCAACACCGGGAGCGCCTTTGCTGGAACCACCAGAGGCATCTCCGCTTTCAGCCAAGGCAAAACTGGCCAGTCTGCCATCGCCAAACCATCTTAGCCCTGGAGACCAGGAGGCGCAATCACTTGTTTCTGTCAGTTCTTCTGAGGGTTCCAGGTCGGTCATGACCAGATTCGATTCCCCTACGACCTCATAATACAGTTGGTCATGAGCCCTGAAATAGTCTTCAATTCGGTTTACCTCTGCTATCGCATTCAAATCGGATATGTCGAAAGTTACCAGATCCATGTAGCTGTCGGTATAGAGGTAATTGTCTTTTACAGCTATATCGAAAGAACCAGGCACTTTGATAAATGCGATATTGTTTGGGTTTGCAGGGTCCCGATTGTCTATGATGTGAATGCCATTCTTGGGTTCGTTTACAAAAAGGTAACCTGCCTTGAAAAAGATTTTTCCGCGGGTTTCAATGAGCCTCCCTGGTTCTATTGCCACAGCACTACGAATGTCCGCCTTGTTTGAGTAAACCGGGTTATAATAAGTGACCTTGTAGGTGGTTTCACAGGTGTCTGAGCAGCCAAAGTTGAGGAGCAGCAGCATGATAGCTCCCAGGCTGAAGATATAGTTCTTTTGATTTTTCATGAGTCAGAGTTTAGTGGCATGTCGGTTTTTTAGACACAGGCTTGTTCAATCTGGTTGGATTGCGAGAAAAAATCATGAAAATGCTGCCCTCCCGACAATATAAACTAAAAGTTTCGTTATAAAATCGAAACGGCTTCACCACCGCCTGTTCAACCCACACAAATCACACCTTTTCAGGGCTAACACCGCAAACAAGCATGATATGCATGCCTGTTAACCGTACCGTATTATCCATTTTTCAACATATAAAAACCCTAAGAAGATGAAGCAAACAATCAAAATCGCTGTGGTGCTGCTCGTGGCAGTAGCCTTCTCTTTGGGCTGGGGTTTAATCACCAGCTCAGAACAAAATCAAACCGAAAAAGCCGAATTGATCAGGCAGAATGAAACTCTGGCAGATGCCATCAGCCGAAAGGAGTCGGACTTTAACGAAGCGCTCTACATGATGACCGAAGTCGAAGATCAGATCAGGCAAATCGTGGAAAAAGAAAACCTTGTCTACAGTCATAACCTGGAAGGAGTAAAACCTAACAACCATGAGTTGCTCGTGCAAGAGATTGAAATGATCGATGAGTTGGTCATCCGTTCGAAGGCAAACATTAAATCACTTGAGGAGAAGGTAAAAGGCGCCAATTTCAAGACCAGTGTTTTTCAGAACAAGGTGGCACGCCTGAATGCTGAAATCAAAGAAAGAGAAACTGTGATTGCCGGTCTGAGAGAAGAGATCATGGCCAAAGATGAATCCATCAAACTAATGACCAGACAGGTGGATGCCCTGATTGAAACAGCCGCGGAACAAAGCGAAGTAATGGCGGGTAAAGACAATGAAATAGCACTACTAACTGACCAAAACAATGCCTTAAATAAGGCATACCTGGCGATTGGCTCCTTTAAAGAATTGAAAGATCGTGGACTCGTGCAGAGACAAGGAGGCTTCCTTTGGTTCGGGAGAACCATCGATGTACAAGAGGATGCCGATCGCGGGGAGTTTTTGGAAGTTGACATCCGGGAAGTGAATATGCTGCCTGTAAAAGCGGCTAATCTGAGCTTGTTAAGCGAGCATCCTGCCAGCAGCTACCAGGTAGTACCTGGAAAAACTGAGGATATGAAAATACTGGAGATTACAAATCCGGATGAGTTCTGGAAAGTATCGAAGTACCTGGTAATCTCCAAGAAGACATGAGTTGTTGATTGGTGTTGAGTTGGAGTGTCTGCCGCCTATGCTGAAACGTCAGTGCAGGAATGGCGGGCACTCTTTTTTTGGTTCAGCTACTCTGATCAAACGATCAAAGAGCCGATTTTCGACCCTAAGAATTCACCAAGCGCATAGGCATGACCACTCAATGCAAAAGCAACTGCCCCAACAGCCAGGATGATAAAAGAAACTCTCTCATAGTCGGGAAGCTTATTAAACTTATCAAGTTCAGACTGATGCTCTTTGCGGATTGCTGCTATTATCTTTTTCATTACAAGCTGTTTAAGATTGATTTGAAAACCTCTTTTGAGCTCTCATAAAGTATATCGCTTACTTCCACCCAAACTATAGAGGCCAGAATCCACAGGTCATCGCTTCCAGCCTAGTCGCTAACTTATCCGTATGGCACTTAGACTTTATCATTGTGACATCACTTTTCATAGTCAAAAAATAAAGAAAGCCTTACAAATATAAAAACCTAACCGTCATGGCCGAACCCGTTTATCATTGTTTTAGATTTGTAAATGCGCAAAACCAGGAACGAAGAACTCGACAGGCTATCCATTGAAGAGTTTAAAGAATCGGAGAAAACACCACTGGTACTGGTGCTCGATAATCTTCGCAGCATGCACAATGTAGGATCGGCTTTTCGTACGGCCGATGCTTTTGCGATAGAAAAAATATACCTCTGTGGTATTACCGCACAGCCTCCTCATCGCGAAATTCATAAAACTGCCCTGGGTGCTACTGACTCTGTTAGCTGGTCGCATGAAAAGGACACTACTACGCTATGTCAGCAGCTACAGCAGGAGGGCTATGAAGTGTTAGCGGTAGAACAGGCCCATCAGAGCTTATCCCTTGAAAGCTTCCGACCAGACAGCGATAAGAAGTATGCCTTGGTTTTTGGAAATGAGGTTTTTGGTGTAAGTGACGAGGTGGTCGCTGTCGTGGACCAATGCCTCGAAATCCCCCAATTTGGTACGAAACATTCATTGAACGTATCCGTCAGCATGGGTGTGGTACTCTGGGACCTTGTGAGCAAGCTCAAGTTCTGATAAGACATTGTCTCTTGCCCCGATTTGTTCTAAATTCACAGAATTTCAAAAAAAGGTCGATTACTCATGACGGACATCAACAACAAAAGCAAAGTCAATCGCTTCAAATTCCTCCTCTACTTTTACGGAGCTTTTATCGTCTTCATTTTCGTTTATAAATTCATCATTGCTCCTGAAACTCCAGCGCTGGTTCTGCTGGCGGCCTTCGCTCCCATTTTCGGCTTTATGTCGTCAATCGTCAACTGGCCTATTTACCTGCATGCGGTAGAAGCGGAAGACGGCATGGTAATCAATACACAAAAGCTCTTTTCTAAAAAGAAAGAATCCCTGCTGATCACCAAGTATAATTTTGACAGCTACTACGAGACCGACCACCTGCATATAGGCCTGAACCTGCTGGACAAGGAAGATGAGATGCAGCAGCATAGAATCAAAGTCAGTTGGATGCGCCTGAAAGACCTGCGCGCCCTCGAAGAAAAGCTCAGGGAGATCAACCCCTATGCTCCTGTGAAGTAAGCTCAATCCAGCCCACAAAAATCCCGTTGCCCTTATTCAGCGAACCGCGTATGACACTTAAGTCACTGGGTAAAACCGAGCGACTGTGATTATGAGTCGTCTGACCACTTGGAGTGGTCGGACGACTAGTAGTTAGGCGATTGATTAAAACTACATTTAGGAACTTTTATTTTTTTGCTCCGTATTAAAAAACTACATTTAGGAAATTTATCCTCTTTGGCTAAACCTCAAATGGATGAATCGTCAAGATGAAATAAGCATACAATTATGAAAAAGTATCAATTAGGTGAATTTGAAGAGATCGTCTTATTGACAGTAGGCGTGCTTTATGGGGGGGCTTATGGAGTGGCTATCAAGGAACGGATTGAGCAGAAGCTTGAAAGGAAGGTTTCCGTAGGAGCCCTCCAATCGGCCTTGAGACGCATGGAAAGCAAAGGTTACCTCGGCTCAGAGCTGGGCGAAACGACCAAAGAGCGCGGTGGAAAACGCAAGCGCTACTTTAAAATTACCTCTCTTGGCAAAAAGGCTCTCGATTATAATATCCAAACACGCATGGAGCTCTGGAATCAGATTCCAGATGTGGCCTGGGAGTTTAAGCTATGCTAAAACGACTGGGAGAAAGACTTCTCTCATTTTACTGTCACCCCGATTTTCAGGAGGACATCAAGGGTGATCTGGAGGAGTACTATTTTTTTAACCTGGAAGAGCGTGGTCAAAAGTATGCCTCACGAAAGTACCTGACAGATGTGGTACTCTTGTTCAGGCTGACGCTGCTCCGGGACAATTGGTTAACTCAGAATTTATCAAATATCGCAATGGTCAAAAACAACTTAAAAGTGGCGTATCGAAGTATGATGCGACACAAATTCTACTCTTTTCTCAATCTTAGCGGCCTGGCCGTTAGTATTGCAGCCAGTATTCTTATAGCCATTTTTGTTCAGCATGAACTAAGCTATGACTCTTATCATCAGGAATCAGATAAGGTGTATCGCATCGCTACGCACCTCAAATTCGGAGATAATGAATTCAGGATTCCGGCAGCTCCGGCTCCCATGGCTAAAACCCTGAAAACGGATTACCCCGAAATCAGAGAATCAGGCAGGTGGCGTTCGAGCTTCACCGCCATGGTCGAGCATAACAATCAGTTTTACAACCAATCGCGCATCAGCTATGTAGATCAGAGTATGTTTAACATACTGACCTTTGACATTATCAGAGGTGACATGAACCACTTTCTGGATGAGCCCAATACCACGGTTTTGACGCAAACGGTCGCTTCTAAGATCTTTGGTCAGGCCGATCCGATTGGAAAAGTGATTCGCTTTGAAGATCAGTTTGACCTCAAAGTAACTGGCGTGATAGCCGATATTCCGGACAACTCACATTTCAGGCCTCAGATGATGATCAGTATGCTGAGTAACCCTGATCAAACCAGCACCAACTGGCTCAGTAACAACTACATGACCTACCTGAAGTTGTCAGATACCAATGATCCACAAGGACTTTATGACAAGTTTCCTTCTTTTATAAAAACACATTTTTCGGCACAGATCAAGCAGTTTATAGGTGCTACCTTAGAGCAGCTGCAAAGCTCTGGTTCTATTATCGAATATCAGCTTCAACCCATCGAGCGCATTCACCTGTACTCTAGTCAGGATTATGGTATTCCTTCTGAGGGCTCTATCCAATATGTGTATATTTTCAGCATCATCGGCTTCTTCATTCTGTTGATAGCCTGCATTAATTTCATGAATCTGGCTACGGCCAGGGCCTCTATCAGGGCTAAGGAAGTAGGAGTTCGTAAGGTGCTGGGCTCATTGAGAAAGCAACTGATTAACCAGTTTCTAACAGAGGCTGTGCTGAGCAGTGTACTGGCCTTTAGTGTGGCCATCGGTATTGTTTACCTGGTACTTCCTTACTTTAATGAAATCACCGATAAGGCAATCGTAAACCCCGTATTCGGTAGTGGAGGTCTGTGGCCTTACCTTATCATCTCCTGCCTTGTGGTAGGCCTCTCTGCAGGACTCTATCCTGCCTTTGTACTCTCGGGTTTTTCACCGGTCAAAGTACTCAAAGGAGAGACTACCAAGGGCAAATCGGGGGTACTGATGAGAAATATACTCGTGGTGATTCAGTTCACAACTTCCATCTTCCTGATCATAAGCTCGCTGGTTGTATACAATCAGCTTAGCTACCTCCAAACCAAAGAACTAGGCTTTAACAAGGATCAGATACTGATCATCAACGAAACCCAGGTGCTGGGAGAGAGCGTGGAAGTATTTAAGAACCGCATGAAGAGTGTACCGGGAGTCATGAGTGCTACAGTAAGCAGCTACCTGCCTGCAGTCAACATTGGCAATGACTTTCCATTGCTCAGAGCAGATGCGACCTCTAATGAGGAAGCTGTATCAGTCCAAAACTGGGATGTGGACC
This sequence comes from Roseivirga sp., assembly GCA_021404565.1. GTDB lineage: Bacteria > Bacteroidota > Bacteroidia > Cytophagales > Cyclobacteriaceae > Roseivirga. The sequence goes on from JAAWWF010000026.1 coordinate 11,707, forward strand.
CGGACTATGCTGAGACCTACGATCTGGAAATTGTGGAGGGTCGTTTCTTCTCTGAAGACATGGCCACAGACTCTATGGGGATTATCCTTAACGAGACTGCACTAAAACGCTTTGGCTATACAGAAGACCCGATTGGCAAGAAGATCAAGCGCATGGGAGGGCTCTCCGGGGCACAACCTCCTACCTACACCATTGTAGGGGTGATTAAAGATTTTCACTTTAGAAATATGACGGAGGTGATCCTACCCCAGGCTATGTATTTGCGCCCCAGTACGGGTAGTGTGAGTATCAAGTTTGCCCCTGAGCAGGCATTGGCAGTTCAAAAAGCAGCCGGAGATATCTGGTCTGAAATGAGTAACGGAAGGCCTTACGACTACAACTTTATGGATGACTTGTTTGCCAACCAGTTTCAGTCAGAAAGCCGGGTTCAGACCATTTTTACCATTTTTGCTTCCCTGGCCATTGTCATTGCCTGTCTTGGACTATTTGGCCTCTCTGCCTATGTAACAGAGCAACGTAAAAAGGAAATAGGCATACGCAAAGTACTGGGTGCTTCTATGCCAAGCCTGATTGGCTTACTCTTCTCAAGCTTCAACAAGCTGGTACTGATCTCGGCTGTGCTCGCCATACCAGTGGCCTATTTCTTTATGGAGCAGTGGCTCGCTGACTTCAGCTATCAGATCTCGCTCAATGTGGCTGTATTCATTATTGGCGCCCTGGGCACCTTTCTGATTGCCTGGTTTACCGTAGGATTCCAGTCGTTAAAGGCCGCAAGGAGAAATCCGGTTGAGAATTTGAGAACGGAATAAGGTTAATGTTAGATTTTAAATGATGAATGTTGAATGAGCAGTCTCCAATTCAACATTCATCGCTTAAAACTCGACATCATTTACCCATTCTGCAAAAACTTTTGGAAAGCGATCTGCAAGAACATCAAGTTCATGAGGTTTAAATTTCCAGTCAAAATAGGCAATTATCTCTTTTTCTGTCAAATTGATTGTTTTGCTTTTAGCGAAAATACCTTTCCCTGTATAAACTATTTTCAGCTTTAATGTGAAAGACACTTTATGATCATAAAAGGACCCGTCTGGTTCCATAAATTTCTCGATTTCTGATTCGAATTCGAGTTGAATTTCATCATCGAAACAAAGGTAACAGTCTTCAAAATTTAGTTTATCGGTTTCAGCCTTACCTCCATTCTTGAGAAATCGTCTCCAAGCTTCGAAAGTCTTTGGTCCATGAATTTCGGAAGACGTTCGTCCGAATTCAGAATTCAGTACACTATCAACCTTTCTTACGATGGAATTCGAATAGTTAAATGAACGCGTATTAATCTTAGCGCCTTCAGGAAATTCCAATCCAATCCTGGGTCCATCATCCATCTGCAGCGCATAAGTTTTTTGACTGACTATAACGATCAGGAATACCAACAGTGGATAAATTCTAACATCTCTCAGGTTTATCATTATTAGATTAAGCCATTAAAAAAGCAGCACCAAATACCCCGGCACTGTCTCCCAACTTTGGCCTGATGATTTTGGTGTCCATGCGCGGGTTGAAGATATGCTTCTCTACTTCTGCAGCTCCTCTTGTGTACAGCTCATCTATATTGCCTACACCTCCGCCCAACACAATCACATCGGGATCAAGGATGTTGATGACCACCGAAATGCCCAGGCCAAAAAAATGAATCAACCTGTCCAGGGTCTTGACCGCATTTTCGTCTTCACCCGATCGGGCCAGCGGGATGATTTCCTTGAGTCTTTTTGATTCTCCTGAGATCTCTTTGTAATAGCGCTCAAGGGATGGACCGGCAATTACCTTTTCCACACAGCCGCTTTTACCACAGTAGCAGGGGCCTCCTGAGGCATCCAGAAAGTTATGTCCCCACTCTCCTCCAATGCCTTGTTTCCCATTGATGATTTGCCCGTTCACCACGGCACCACCTCCGGCTCCGGTGCCCATGATTACACCAAAAACCACTTTAGCATCAGGGTCCACTTCAGGCACGGCACCCATACGGGCTTCCGCCAGGGCAAAGCAATTAGCATCATTGGCCATGATAATTGGCATCTGCATCAGGGTTTCCAGGTCTTTCTGAAAAGGTTTTTTATTGATCGCCTGGGAGTTGCTGTTTTTAAGCAGGCCAGTCGGTGGGTCAATTGCTCCGGGTGTACCCATACCGAAAGTCTTTGGGCGTTCTCCAATTTCTTCACTGATAAGGTCGATCAGTAGCTTTACGCGATTGAGGGTATGCTCGTAGCCCTGGTCTGCCTCCGTATCGATACGCTTACGAACCAATACTTCAGGTTCGGCAGCAGACTTTAAAACAACTCCTTCAATCTTGGTACCACCCAAATCGATACCCCATAACTTTTCAGACATAGCTTCAATAATTGTCAGCGGATTAAAATAGGGAATTTAATATGAAAGGAGGATGCTTTCAGGGAGAATTACCGGGTATTCGTTTGCATAAAACAAGAAGGAAGTGATGACCCGATCATATAACTTGATACTAATGTTTTATATGATCCAAAAAGGCCCCCTTCAACCCAAGTACTTTTGGGTTTTCCTGATTGTTGTAGTTTGCTGTTTCAACAGCTGCAGTCAAAAGGAAAACACCGAAAGCTCAGAAATCAGCGATTATAAAATTGAGATCGCTGACTCTGTAGTTTTAAACAGACTTTCTCCTGTGACGATCAGAGATTACAATGAGAAGACGGATGAGCTTCTCCTGGAAAGTCTTCAAACGGGAGAGGTTCTGGTAATGAGTGGTAAGGGGGAGATTATCAGTAGTTTCAAGCCTTATACAGAGGGTCCGAACTATACAGAGGACCGTAGTTTTGGATGGAGTTTTTCGGGCGATAATGAGCTGCTGGCCTATGGTCAGGTATACTTTCACAGGCTGACTAAATCAGGTGATCTGAAAGATAGAATACCCTACCCGGTAGATGTAAGAGGCTGGGTGATTCGTGATTATGATCCTGAAAACATTTTTCAGATACAGGAGGGCCGCAATGCAGAAATTCTCGCCATCATTCCCGGGGCCTCCACGCCATATAAAACACGTACGCAAACGTACATGGACTCTGCCCGAAAGGTATTCGCCATTAATATTCAGAGCGGTGAGCATAGAAGCCTGTCTCCCATACCGGCCGTGAGTGACTACCGCACCATGGGAGCCTATGTGGATTCCGGAACCCCGATTATGACAAGAATGAAAGGGAATACGTTTGCTTCTACCTACGAAGTAGACTCAAAAATCTACCTCCATGATATGGCGAAAAATCAACTAGTAAAGGTTTTGGACATCCCGGAAGATTACCTTCCTGAATATGAATCAGTACCATTTGGAAGCAAAGGTAAGGCGACTATCAGCCGTGGCAATGCACGCATATTTTCCACGGGAGATAAGATCATCGTAGTCAATATAGGCCAGATTCCCGATGACGTAATGCGGGGAATCATGGAATTGGAGGGCTGGTGGGAATCTCCGGAATTAGAGGCAGCTGCTCGTCAGCATATGACCCATACCTATCTCGTTTTTGATGAGGAAGGTTTTCTCGGGGAATTAAAATGGGAAGACAATGCCCACTTCTTCTATCAGACGGCCGGTACAGAAAATGGTTATTTCTGGATTCAGCGGCAATACTCGGACGAACGGGATTATCTCACCTTCTTAAAAGTAAGGGTGGTGAAGGCCGACTAAGTTTAACATAAGGAAAACTAATCATTCACCCTGAAAACCTTGGCTTCCCAGGGACGCATCAACAGGTCTTCAGTGGAATCGTCATAGTTATAAGCGAGTAGCTCAAGGCCCGTGATGATGGGTGTAAAATCCACCACCTGATCAGAAAAATTGAGCACAACGAGGTATTCATTTTCCTCATCCCATCTGCGATAGGCATAAACCTGCTTGTGATCGTTCTCAATTGATTCGTAGTCACCATAGACAAGGGTAGGGTGTTCTTTTCTGAACTGAATCATCTTACGGAAATAATTCAGGACAGAGCGTTTATCCCGCTCCTGGCTGGCCACATTGATCTCCGTATAATTGGGATTCACCTTGATCCAGGGCTCTGAATCGGAAAAGCCTCCATTGCTATCATCGGACCATTGAATAGGCGTACGGGCATTGTCTCTCCCCATTTGATGCGCATTGTGGATATGGTCTTGCGGATTTTGACCATCGGCTTCAAGCTGCCTGAAGTAGTTGAGTGTTTCTACATCTCTGTAGTCTTCTGTACTTTCAAAAGCTACATTGCTCATGCCAATCTCATCTCCCTGATAAACATAAGGGGTCCCCCTCATGGTCATGAGTAGAGTAGCCAATAGCTTTGAGGCTTCCTCCCGGTATTTACCATCGGTGGCAAAGCGCGAGACCATTCGCGGGAAATCGTGATTGCCCAGGAAGATACTGCCCCAGCCCTTTCCGTTGAGCTTTTCATCCCAGCGATTGAACACATCTTTGAACTCGACCAGGGAGTATGGAATGGGGTCAAATTTGCCTCCATCGCCCATATCTAAAAACATATGATCAAAGTGAAAAACCATATTGAGCTCATCGCGGTCTTCACCCACATAGTCGAGGCCATGTTCGAGCGTAATGCCGGGGCCTTCTCCTACCGTCATGATATCAAATTTGCTAAGCACCTCCCGGTTCATCTCTTTCAGGAATTCGTGAATTCTCGGGCCATTGGCATATTGCTTTGCGATGGTTTCTTCAAATACGGGTGATACCATATCAGCGTATTCTTCCCGTTTAGAGATAAGCGAGATCACATCCATACGGAAGCCATCTACCCCCTTATCAAACCAGTATTTGATGATGTCATTTACCTCGGCTCTTACCTTAGGATTTTCCCAATTGAGGTCAGGCTGTTTGGTAGTAAACAAGTGCAGGTAGTACTCATCGGTGGCGGTATCATGTTGCCAGGCTGAGCCTCCGAAAAAAGCTTCCCAGTTGTTGGGCGGTCCACCATTCTGACCGGGCTTCCAAATATAGTAATCCCGATAAGGGTTGTCTTTGGACTTTCTGGACTCCTCAAACCAGGCATGTTCGTCTGAAGAGTGGTTGACCACAAGATCCATCACGAGCTTCATGTCCCTTTTATGAATTCCGGCCAGTAGCTCATCGAAATCGGCCATGGTACCGAATTCACTCATGATATCCCGGTAGTCTGCTATATCATAACCGTTGTCGTCATTGGGTGATTTGTATACCGGGCAGAGCCAGATGACATCAATACCCAGCGATTTGATATAGTCCAGTTTTTGAACAACCCCCTGAATATCGCCAATGCCGTCATTGTTCGAATCGTTGAAGCTACGCGGGTAAATTTGGTATACCACACTCTCTTTCCACCAGGTCTTTTTCATGAGCTTATTGCGTATTAGTCAGCCAGTAATGCTGATAGGGTTTTAAAATCAGTCTTCCTTCTTCGAGTTCTATTTTCTTTCCTGAAATCTTATCGAAGAGGCGGTCGTGTTGCAGTCTCAGTCCGGGAAATGTAGCGTGTGCATGGATGAACTGATCAGTATCCTTAAAATTGTGTATTGCCAGGGTGAGCAAGTCATCTTTGCTGCGTACATAGGCAAATACATGCTCGTTCTCCAGATTTACAATCTCCAGGTTGTTGTTATCAGCCAGCTCGGGTGATGCCTTTCGGGCAGCAATCATGCGTTGTAAGGCCGTGAATACAGCCTGACTGGGTTGTCCTTTCCTGGTTCTTTTCGCAGCTTCTTTCCAGTCAATAACAGGCCTGTGGATCCATCGATTGTCATCGCTATGAGTCGGATCATCCGAAAAGCCATAGTCGTTGAGGGTAGCCAGCTCATCGCCATAATACACCATGGGGATACCCCCATAGGAAAGGATGACAGAGTGTAGCATATTGATACGATCCACCGCCCTGGTCACGGCAAGTCTGTTCCCTGATTCCAAGGCAGTCTCTAAGCCTGCCAACGAGGCAAGTGAGCCCGATATGCGCGCATCACCATTCTTAGGGTTGTACATAAAGGGCATTCCCTTTGCAAAAGTACCCTCGAACTTGTTCGTAAGGAATCGGGTAAGGAACCTGCGATGCATATAAGGATCAAAGCCTGCTTCGCTGATATGCCGGTCTTCAAAGCCTAAACCAATATCGTCATGACAACGGATATAATTGATCCAGGTAGTACCTGGTGGTTTCTCCGGCAGATCTCTTAGGCCCAGCTGCATCACCTTGGTACTATGCGTTGCTATGGAGTTCCACAGCAGTGCCATCAGTGTGGCATTATAGGCCATGTCATGCTCGTTGCTCCATACCTTTGATTCACCAAAGTACTTCACAATTTCATCCGGTGCCACGATCGCCTCTGCCAGAAAGGCCACTCCGGGAGCTACGACCTGGGTACAAAGCTTAAAAAGCTGATGAATGATGTGTGCCTCGGGCAGGTTCTGGCTGGCCGTTCCCATGCGCTTCCACACGAAGGCCACCGCATCCATACGGAAGATGTCTACTCCCATGTTGGCGAGGAACAACACCACATCCAGCATCTCAATAAATACCTTGGGGTTGGTATAGTTAAGATCCCACTGATAGTGGTTGAACACCGTCATGACCCATCGCTGCATGGCTTCATCAAAGGTGAAATTACCCGGTGCAGTTTCAGGGAAAACCTCGGGCAAGCCACGTTCAAAAAGCTCGGGAACAGTACGATCCGGGAAGGTGTAATAGTAATCCTGATAATGAGCATCTCCCTGCTGCGCTTTGGCGGCCCACTCATGTTCATCAGAGGTATGGTTGACCACAACATCTATCATCAACAGCATGTCCTTCTCACGAAGGGTTTTCGCTACCTTTTTAAAGTCTTTATTGCTTCCGAAACGCTTGTCGATTTTCCGGTAATCGGAAACCGCGTAGCCACCATCGTTTTTCTCTTTGGGGCTTTCGAGTACGGGCATAAGGTGTAGCAGATTCACCCCGAGTTCATCAAAGTAGTCGATCTTGTCAATCAAACCGTTGAGGTCTTTGTTAAAGCGATCGGCATAGAGCATCATGCCTGTGGTTTGCTCACTGCGAAACCACCCCGGGTTTGCCTCCCTTTGCGCATCCGACTTTCTAAGGGCCGCAGGTCTGGCTACATAGTTTCGGAGCATAACGGCTAAAAGTGCCTTCAGCTGCTCTTCAAAGTCCTCCCTTCCAGCGTAGAGCTTTTCGAAACGCTCAAAAATATCATTGAACAGGGAATAAAGCCTGTTTTCAAAGGGGGGTGTGTTTTTCGAATTTGCCCCGGCCAGAATATCGGAAAGGCATTTTCGCAGAAATAAGTGGGCGGTTGGATTATACATTGATTGCTATTATTCAAAAACGGAGACCTTTTCAATCTCATAGTCCATGGCCTTCTTTTCCTCAGCAACCCTCTCTTCAGACCATTGGAAGTATGTTGTAAAGTCGTCTAAAATGGCGCTAAAAGTATGCTTAATGCTGTGAATGTCAAAGTACAATCGGCCTGTTCTGCGAATGAAGAAATCCTGTAATCTGTACACCAGTTCATTCTCAATACAGTATTTCAGTTCGGAGCGAATAAGTCGGATTGACAAGTCCAGGTTATCGAAAGCATTCATGCCTTCTACAATCTGATCTGCTGCCCTTCCATAGTTACTTACCAGATAGAAGGCATCGTAGCTGGTGAGCCCCATGCCCTTCAGGCGATGCTTTAATTCTTTTCGGTATTTCTTAACGGCTTTGGCATTCTTAAAAGCGCCACCATCGAGGTCGATCTGTTCTGTCTTGCATTTTACCTTTTCCCGACCCTCCGTCTCATGCAACCGCTTAAAAAGCCTGTCTAGAATTTTCTCAGACATTTTGCGATAGCCGGTGAGCTTTCCTCCTGCAATGGACAAAAGACCTGATTCGGATTCGAAAATCTCGTCCTTCCTGGAAATCTCAGAGGCTGATTTGCCGTCTTCATGAATTAATGGCCTTACCCCGGCCCAGCTCGATTCTACATCTTCCAGCTTAAGCCCCAGCTTAGGAAAGGCATGATTGACTCCATTAAGCAGGTATTCCACATCCTCCAGATTGGTACGAATATCATCCTTATCTCCATGGTAATCGGTATCTGTAGTACCGAGGTAGGTGATTTTGCCTCTGGGTATGGCAAAAACCATTCGTTTATCCGGAAAATCGAAGTACAGAGCCTGCTTCACTGGAAAACGCTCGTGGGCCACCACAATGTGCACCCCTTTGGTCAGGTGAAGGTGCTTATTGCTCATGGACTTGTTTTTAGCCCGTAGCTCATCCACCCAGGGGCCGGCCGCACTGATCGTAGAATTCGCCCTGATCTGAAGCTTTTCATCCAGCTCAAAATCGGTGGCTTCTATACCAACGACCTGACCATTCTCATAAATAAAGTCATCGGCCTGCACATAGTTGAGACAGTGGGCACCATACCTGGAAGCTGTTTTGATAATCTCGACCGTCAAACGGGCATCATCGGTACGATATTCGGCATAAATGCCTCCTCCTTCAATATTCTCTTCTGATAAGATAGGCTCTTTCTCCAGCGTCTCTTCAATATTCAACATCCTCCGCTGGTCAACCTTTTCTACACCGGCCAGTACATCATAAACCATCAGGCCTATGGAGGTCATGATTTTACCGAAGTTGCCATCCTTGATCAGGGGCAGAAGCATTTTCTCAGAGGTGACCAAATTAGGAATAAGCCTGTGTACTGTGGCCCTCTCTCTGCCCACTTCTCTGACCAACGCAATCTCGAACTGCTTGAGATAGCGCAGGCCTCCATGAATAAGCTTGGTAGATTTACTGCTCGTGCCTGAGGCAAAATCGCTCTTTTCTACCAGCACAGTTTTAAGCCCTCTGGATGCAGCATCCAGTGCGATGCCCGCCCCTGTAATACCACCACCAATGATGAGCAAATCATATGGCTCCTGTTTGGCAGCCTCAATGATCTGCTTCCTGTTGAGCGCTGAGAGTGCGTGTTGGTTATCAGTCATGTTCAATCCAGTCCATTGAGCGTTTTACAGCCTTCTGCCAGGTGGCATAAAGCTTTTCTCTCGTCTCAGAACTCATGTCAGGGGTGAATTGTTCCTCGATAATCCTGTTCGTAATAATGTCTTCTTTTTGCCATAACCCTACGGCAATACCGGCCAGATAAGCGGCACCCTGAGCGGTAGATTCAATCACCTCAGGGCGTTCTACTTCAGCCCCCAGGATATCGGATTGAAATTGCATAAGGTAATCATTGGCACAGGCACCGCCATCTACCTTAAGCACTTTCAGGCTGAGCCCGGAATCTTTTTCCATGGCTTGCAAAATATCACGTGTCTGGTAACCCAATGAATCTAGGGTGGCCTTAGTGATGTGCTGGTGTGTAGTGTCTCGTGTAAGGCCAAACATGGCGCCACGGGCATACATATCCCAGTAGGGTGCTCCTAAACCAGCAAAGGCAGGCACCACCACTACCTCATGATCATCTTTCAGCCCCTGGGCAACAGCCTGGGAGTCGCTGGCTTTTTCTATGACCTTGAGGCCATCGCGTAACCACTGAACTGCAGCACCGGCTATAAAGATGCTTCCTTCAAGGGCGTAAGAAACCTCACCATCAAGCCCCCAGGCGATGGTGGTCAACAGTCCGTTTTCTGAATGCTGCAAAGTGGTACCGGTGTTCATAAGCATAAAGCAACCGGTTCCATAGGTGTTTTTAGCCATTCCCGGCTCAAAGCAGGCCTGGCCAAAGAGCGCTGCCTGTTGGTCACCGGCTATCCCGGCAATGGGAATAGACATGCCATCCAGCTCATAAGTGCCAAAGTCACCACTTGAAGGCCTTACTTCCGGCAGCATGGCAGCAGGTACCCTCAGGGCCTCCAGCATCGTAGCATCCCATTCCAGTGACTGGATATTATAAATCAGGGTTCGGGAGGCATTGGAATAGTCTGTGGCATGTACCGCCTTGTCTGTAAGGTTCCATACCAGCCAGGAATCTACGGTTCCAAAGAGTAAATCTCCCGCATCAGCACTGACCCGGGCGCCTTCTACATTGTCCAGGATCCATTTGATCTTGGTGCCTGAAAAATAGGAATCTATGACCAGCCCTGTGTTGGTTCTCACATGCTCTTCTAAACCGGCAGTTTTCAGCTCTTCGCAAATAGGTGCAGTGCGCTTGTCTTGCCAAACGATAGCATTGAAGACAGGTTTGCCGGTATGTTTGTTCCATACCACCGCAGTTTCCCGCTGGTTGGTAATGCCGATGGCAGCAATCTCCGAAGCCTTAATGCTGTTTTTAGCAATCAAACCACTGAGCGTGGCCATCTGGCTGGAAAGAATCTCCATAGGGTCATGTTCCACCCAGCCTGGTTTTGGAAAAATCTGGGTGAATTCCTGCTGGGCAATATCCACAATTTGCCCGGCTTCATTGAAGAGTACTGAGCGGGAGCTGGTTGTTCCCTGATCCAGTGCAATGATGTATTTTTTGTCGCTCATAATTATCTAAACCAAATGACGATGATTGCAGTTACAATTATTAACAAAACTGAAAGGATGCGGTAGTTTTTATACCATGGCAGGGCAGAGAGTTCTGCTGTTTCATCCGTATAGATTCTTCTGGTCCAGATCATACCATCCGTTTTATCAGCAGCAGGCGTTGCGGACATATTACTTACAGCAATATTCAGAAGGCAGCTAATCGCAAAGAATACCGGAACCTGCAACAGGAAGTGGATCTCTTTAAATACCGGCACCGCATTGGTTTGCTGAAGGATTATGAAAAGTATAATGGTAGCGTATCCCAAAACCAGCCCATAAAAACCACCATTGGCATTGGCTCTTTTATAGAAAAGGCCAACGACAAAAGCAGCAACAACTGGTGGTGAGATATATGCCAGGACCAGCTGGAGGTACTCCCATAAAGAGGCAAAGCTTTCGATCATAGGTGCCCAAATAGCCGCCAACATCACCAAAACACAGGTGGCAATCTGACCAGCCCTTACTAGTGCCTTGGAGCCCATATCAGGTTTGATTTTTTTCACAAAATCCATCGTGATCAAAGTAGAGGCTGAGTTTAAAGTGGCAGAAATGCTGGAGGACATGGCCGCCAGCAAGCCGGCAATTACCAGACCTAGAATACCTGTTGGCAAGAGCTTGTAAATCAGTACAGGGTAGGTCATATTAGGACATTCGGCCAGGTTGGTACAAACTTCACCACTTTCAGGTAGAATGTAGTTTAAAGAACTGATATCCAGGCCTGAAAACAATACGATAGCAATAACACCGGGAATCACCATGATAAAGAGTACCGGTAATTTGAGCAGCCCGGCAAACAGCGCTCCCCAACGGCCATGGTCTAAGTCTTTGGCAGAAAGTACACGCTGTACCATAAACTGGTTGTTGGTCCAGAAATAGAAGCCCAGCAGCGGGACTCCAAGTATCAGACCGGTCCAGGGCATTCGCTCATCCGTGGCCGGCCGTATTAAACTCATAATTTCTCCTGGAGTTTTTTCGACATCGCCTGCTGCTCTCATTTGATTGAGTCCGTCAATCATACCACTCCAGCCACCGACCTGATCCAGGGCAAAATACGTGACCAGCACGGACCCGAAAATCAATAACACCGCTTGAATCACTTCTGTATGAACTACCGAAGAGAGTCCTCCCGGGATGGTATAAGCTGCAGCAGCAAATGCAAGAAGGGCAATGATAATCCATGACGGTGTGCCCGGAAAAATAATTTTTAAGATCAAATTACCGGCATAGAGCCCTGATGCTGTGTCGATAATGATGTTTCCGACAATCATTACACCAGAGAAGAGGTATCTACTGCGTCCGTCATAGCGCCTTTCGAGAAACTCGGGCATGGTATATACTTTGGACTTGAGATAGAAGGGCAAAAAGAAGATGGCAAAGAGCACAAGGACCACGGCCGCCATCCATTCGTAGTTGTAAACTGCCACGTTTTGTTGGTAGGCATCAGAGGTAAGACCAATCAGGGTATTGCTACCAATGTTGGCTGCGAAGAGTGAAATACCTACAATAGGCCAGGTCATATTACGCCCTGCCAGGAAGTAGTCTTCCGAACTTTCCTGTTTTCCTTTTCTGATACCGTAGACGACAATACCAACCAAATAGACAACGATGATCACAATGTCTATGGTCTGTAATCCAATACTTTCCATGTGCTAGTTTTTAAGTTAAGGTCGGGCAGAGACAAAATTTGCATCAGTCTCATTTACACCGGGTTAGCAAGTCGTTTTATGCAAACGTTTGCATATTAGCCAACTTATAAGTATAGCTACAAAGCACTGAAAATCATAGAAAAAGGCTCAGGATATTGGCAGGCAACGCTGACCTCACTCCCCGGCTTTACCTCTGGAAATACAGTCAGTTTAACAAAAAAAGCCAACCACAAATTGTGTGGCTGGCCCTTTACCGAATAGGGCAAATTTTTATTCCTTACTGGAAAGCGCCTCGTTTTTCAACTGTAGTTTCCCAACCAGAAATCCTCCGAGTGCTCTTCCCTGTGTCACACCGTTATCGATGGCAGGACGGTAATGAATCCCTCCGTACAGTCGGCTTACAGCAGCTTCTTCAGAGGCGTGAATGAACGACTTGAACGAGCGTACACCTAAACCATATTTTACTTCCGTGTCATCGTCAAAAGCGAAGTCTTCTCCAAAGAGAGAGGTCATGGCTATAGCGGCTGCGCTGGAGATAACGCTATGCCCGCTGGTATACTCCGGAAAGGGAGGGGTTTGTAGTAATGGCAACCACTCTTCATCTACATATTTGTTGATGAGGGTCTCAGGACGAATGAGATTACTGCGGTACTTCTCATCCCAGCAGCTGATAAAAGCATCTGCCAGGGCAATAGAGGTCAAAGCATAAGCCTCTGCCGATTTCATCACTCCACTATTCGTTTGCTGGCTGGCCACTTTTACAATGCCAATCCAATGGCCACCGGGGGTGATTTTCTTGGAGGCATACATTACATGTCCTGTCACATTTACTACATAGGGGTTGCAATCCCAAAAGCTGGCAATCTCTTTCTGCTCATCGGTCAGGCTGTTGCCCACTTCGTAAACTTCCATCACCTCTTTGTAGAACAGACTGTTTTTGTCCTTCATATTGTACTGAGTTGGAAGATCCGGAGCAAACTGCTGGGCAGAGTCCAATACAAAAGGCCTGATCTGATTCCAGCTTGGCTCAATGGCCTCCATATAAGAAGGAGGGGTCGGCTGCCAGCGGGTTTCATCTTCGGTGATGGTAAACTTAGGAAAGGTGCGGGTTTGTGCGTAATTGTCTTTGCCGGCCCAGGCCAGAATATGTGCGGCCACCTCATCACCATATGCCACAGATTTATCGAAAAAGCTGCTGTTGACACCTTCTTTGAGCGTGGTATACAGTTCTTCTTTATAGGCATCCATCTTATCTTCTGAGAAGATCAGAGCTGTTCCTACTTTGATAAAGGCTTCCAGGGCAGCTAGTTCCATACTTACCTCACCCTCAGGTTGCGGAATGGCTTCAAAATCCGTCAGCTGACCCGCCAGGCTTCTGTATTCAGAGTTGCCCAGGGCCATAATTTCATAACCAGCTATGCTGGGATAGGCGTAAATGCGACTGGCGACCGGTGGTGAAAATATATCATGCACAATTACATCAGTAAGTTGCTGCATGGTATCATGGTAGGTGTCGGCCGAGATGGCTACTTCTTTCTTCCCAGAGTCGCAGCTGGCCAGAAATACGAGGCAGATCAATCCAATCCAAAAGGTCTTCTTCATCACAGTGTCAATTTTCTCAATCTCAAAGTTAGGAAAACCAGACCTAAAACAAGCTCAGATTAAGACTAAAAGTCTTTGAAAATCAAGCAGCTGACGATTTTCGAAACCTGGATATTAGAAAAAAAGCAACTGGTATGAACAGCAGGAACCACCAGAAACCCGGCAGGCCCGCACTCACTAAAGGTGCATCATTCCCATTGACAACAAAATGAGCCCAGTAATAGGGGTGTGACTGCAGAGCATCTGCCTTGTTGATATACTCAAGCTTAGCGGCAGACATCGATGTTGATTTGCTTTGTCCTTCGGCCAGATTTTGATAGAAGCTCTTCATCAGCTGCCCTGAGCTCTGGTCATTGGCTAGCCAAAGGGTCATCACAGCGCTTCTGCTACCAGCATAAAAGAAGCCATTCGCCATACTGATAACGCCTTCTCCTCTTATCACATCACCACTTCCCGAATTACAGGCACTTAACACCACCATATCTGCTGGTGCACGCATCGCGAATAACTCCCTTGTAAGCAGATTACCGTCATTCAGTGAGTCAAGGTCCTCTTCAGCAAACAGCAGTCTCGAATAGAGTGGTGCCTCATTGTTGATCAAACCATGGCTTGCAATATGGATGATCGAGTAATCGTCAATGACTTCCTTGAAACGCTTCTCAGTGGCTTCTTTTGACAGAAAAGTCCTGGTATCCAAAACAGAAGCTATGCTGTTAACTTCCTGTTCTGTCCAGATGAGATCGGCCAACTCACTTCGATCCTCAGAGACTGCAGCTCCAGCTCCGCCATCACCGGCCCAGGGTGCAAAAGCTGCTACTTTGGGGTTAGCTGCGGATTTACCGGAAGACTGAAGGGCTAAAAGTGTGGCGGAGTTAGCATAAGATACGTTGACATTTTTCAACAAATAATCAAGGTCTTTAAAGCTCTTCTCAGTTCCTGTGTTTTGCAAAACCAGCGCCTCGAATGCCAGCAGGCCTAAGTCTCCATCCGGAATGATCAATAATTCGGATTTCCCCTCGAGGTTTTGCGGGGTAATACCCAATAGCGGGGAGAGGAATTTGCTAACGGCCAGATAATCTTCGAAGGCGGATTTGCTGTCCTGAAGCAAGCCAATAAACTCCTTTAGTTTTACATGAAATTCCCTATCTATTGTTTTGGATTCAATTGCCACACCTTGCTTGCTGATTTTCATGAGTACAAGACTGCTGTTATTCAACTGATAATGAAACATCATCTGGTTTTCATTGAGCAGGTCATTGCGGACTTCATCCAGTGAGGTAAATTCCTTTTCAATCTTCAGGCGATGGTAGGCTGGAAAGGACTTCTTCAGGTTTTCGTTAAACTCTGCCTCCGACTGTAGATAGGCAAACAGCTCGCTTTCATATTTCTGAATTCTACTGGTATCACTACCCTGATTCACTTCTTTTGCCTGATAGAGCTGAGCCTCCAGGAAAGCTATATTCTTGGCCAGGGCCCCTTTCAAAAAGAACAGGGAATCGGGTAAATCCAGCGTACCGAGCTGAATACTTTCATTCACATTGGCAATGATCAGATTGGCCTTATTTTTTTCCAGAGACTCAAAGATAAAATCACTGTAATCCTCACTTGTCAGCTCCATAAGCTTCTTACTTACCGATACACTCAGGCTATTCAGGCGTGACAAAGTGCTTTTTATCAACAACCTGTCAGTATAATTGTCAGGATTATTATCCATTTTAAGCCCGACTTTGTGGCCAAGTTGCAGTGTAGACATTGCCAGTTCCAGAAAGGAAAGATCTTGGGTAGTTTTGTGTTTTTCTTCCAAAATGGCAGCCTTATTGACAAGCGCCCTGAAAAGAGGTTTTTCATTAGCACTTTCAACCTCCTGAGGGTTAACCTCAATACTGGTATCGTTGAAATCGGGAACGGCAGCGATCAGGGCTTGCTGATATTGCGCCAACGCTTCTTCTTGTCTCCCGGTTTTGTACAGCAAAGCAGCATAAGCATTGCCTATTGAAGCAGGGTCATTTCCTTTGCCACCGGTATTCTTAGTAACAATCTCCAGTGCCCGTGATAAATTCTTTAGCGCCTCCTCCTCTTTTAATTCGTTTTGAGCCTGAACCTCTCCCAACCTCAGGTATGTCAGTGCGAGAATTCTGGGATCAGCCTGCACGCTGGGTTTTGACAGAATATCCAGACTCTTTTGCAGACTACCAATAGCCTCTTTATTATCTCCCTTATTTTGGAAGATATGCCCCAGAATCAGATAGGCATTCCCTGTTTTCCTGTGATCAGTACCGAGCAAATCCTGGCAAAACTGCAAACATTCCCGGATGGTACTCTCCGCATTTTCCCAATCGCCCAGAGTATTGTAATGGTCTGCCAGCCCCAACAGCATATCAATCATAAGCGGATCCTGCGGATTGTAGAGCTTCAGGATGCTTCTCCCCTGCTGTACAAACTGTACGGCTTTTTGATTCAGACCCAGCTTGGAATAAGCCGAACTCAGGTTGTAATAAATCTTGATTAACTCAGGGTGATTAGGGTTTTGGTAAAGTTCACTGAGTAGTTCTGCCGATTTCTCCAGATAGCCTATGGCCTCCTCCATCAGGCCCATATAAATAGTTAAACCGCCCTGATTATTGAGCACTTTGGCCACCCTGATATCGTTAACTCCCAATGAATCAAAAATGGCCAGCGCCTGGTCCCAGTCATTTCCAGCCTCAAAAAGCCCCCCTGTATTAGCAAGTGATACGCCCCTTCCGATGTAAACAGAGGCAAGGCGTTCACTGGCCTTGGGGTCCTCTTTTTCATAGTTATCCAGTGCCAGCTGATAACTTTTAAGGGCATTGGCAAAGTCTCCTCCACTTTCATAAATAACTGCTTTGTTTCTATAGAGCTCCAACAGCAAATTATGACCCTTAATTTTGGCAGCCTGTCCCTCCACCTCTTCCAGCAAGGCAAAGGCCTCCTGATGTTTTCTCAATGCATTGAGGCTATACGCTTTTTCTATTTTGCTATGATAATAAGATGCCATGTCATCATCCACCTTATAGCCTTCCAAGGCTTTATCGTAGTAATAAATAGCACTGTCAAAGCGACCTATATTGGCCTGGTATCGTGCTTGCTCATGTAAAGTATCAGCCTTGCTTAGAATCTCTTCCTGAGCTAACAGGGATGTGGCACTCAGGATTGCCCAGAGTAGGGTAAAAACACTCTTCATAGAATTAGTATTTAGAAATTTCGGTTGACTACGGTATTAAATTATAAAAATATAATGAACACCGGTTCATTTAACGCTCACTCGATTTTAGAAAGAACAATTAGAGTTAATAAAATAAACAGGAGGGCAATGAGTCAGAAGTGGAGTTGTGTTCTCCTATTCAGGGCCTGTGAAACCCATGGATTAGTTTTTCAGAATATCTTTCAATGAGCTAAAGAGACGCTCGATGAGCCGAAGGTCTTCTGTGATTATTTCTGCGGAAGAAGTCATTTCGGGAGTATAATCCAACCGGGTACCATATTGTGTAAGAAGTCCTTTTTCGAGATTCACGCCAATGGCATAAACCTCGCCATCGGCCAATAAGGGCAATGTGCTTATCACTCCCTGAATACTGCCATACTCACCGGATGGAAACTTATCGAGCTTTAATTTAACTTCCTGACCAATTTTCACCTTACCAAAGCCCGCAGCGGGGATTTTTACCTCTACTTCATATTCCTTACCTGATGGAATAACCGCGAACAGTGTTGTACCCGGATCAACAAGTTGGTTCGTTTTCACCCTTCCCTGATAGTCCAGTTTACCGGTTATCGGTGCCCTTATTGTAAAATCCGTTTCCCATCGAATAATGTAGTTCTGTAGGGTACTGATCATTGTCTCTATTCCGGATCTATCTTCCATTGACTTTTCGATACGTGCGATGGAAAAGTCCTGAATCTGGCTTTCAAGGTCTTCAAGCGTGAGTTCACTCTGGATAATACTTTTCTTAATGGCCTCATCTGATTTCAGCGATTGATTATAGGCTGTTTTTGCATTCAGGAAGTCCAGCTTGGCGATAAGTCCAAGCTTGAATTCTTCCTCCTTCATTTCAAACCTTTCCCTGGCATGCACAATGTCTTTTCTGCTCAATTTCGCTTCATTTAATGTTATTTGCTTAAGGTCGGTATGGTGCTTCAACCTGGTTTTTAGTGTCTGCAATTTTCGGAATTGATCCTCGTCAAATAAAAATATCTCATAGTCTTTCAGCGCATTTTTCAGATTGAGGAAGTCATTGGAGGCATCATACAAATTGACCGTTTGCGCATTTTCAAAACTCCTAGGCACGGAATCGCTCATAAATGTATTTGCCTGCTCAAGAAAAGACCTCAAATACTCAATGGATGCCACAGGTATCGGGTTGGCCATTTCAGCAATCACCTGCCCTGAAGAGACCTGCTCTCCATTGCTAATATGAATTTTGTGAATTCTTCCACTCACTTTGGTGGATACATAAACTGGCGGAGTGGCTGTGGAGATTATGGCGCGGCCCTCGATTATATCAGGATATTTAATGAAATAGCTTAGTGTAAATACTGCCAATACTATAAGCATAAGGACCGTATTACCCCGGCTGACCATCCAGTTAGGTGGTCTGTTGAGGATGTTCTGAACATCTTCTGACCTGAGTTCTATGTTGATATGATCGTCTTCCTCTGGCATTTAGCTTCCAAGTTCAAGTTGATTCTTCACCAATTCAAAGTAGGATCCTTTCAGGGCAACAAGTTCTTTATGGTTGCCTGTCTCTACCACATTGCCCTGATCCAGCACCACAATCTGATGGGCATTTTTTACGGTGCTTAAGCGATGGGCGATTACGAGGACCGTTTTATTCTCGAAAAACCTATTGAGGTTCTCCATGATCGTCTTTTCATTGTTCGCATCGAGTGCCGAAGTCGCTTCGTCAAAAAACAAGAATCTCGGATCTTTATAGACGGCCCTCGCAATTAAAAGCCTTTGTTTCTGCCCGGTGCTCAGGCCTATACCCTCCATTCCTATTTTCGTATTGTAGGCCAATGGTAATGATTCTATAAAGTCTCTCAGGTTTGCTACCTCCAGGGCATGCAGCATCTTTTCTTTATCTATCACATCATCACCAATGGCCACATTACTGGCGATGGTATCATTGAAGATATAGCCCTCCTGCATCACGACTCCACACTTATCCCTCCAGGCTTGCTGGGTAATAGCATCAAGATCTCCATTGCCTATCATGATTTTGCCGGAGCCGGGTTCGTAGAATTTGAGTAACACCTTCATCAGTGTGGTTTTACCTCCCCCACTTACTCCAACTATGGCTGTTACTTTATTGGCAGGTATTGTCAGACTAAGGTTTTTCAAGACATTCACATCTGATCCGGGGTAGCGGAAGCTCATATTTTCCAGTGCGATATCCCTGTCTACGGGAACTTCGGCATGCTTCTCACTATCATG
This sequence comes from Roseivirga sp., assembly GCA_021404565.1. GTDB lineage: Bacteria > Bacteroidota > Bacteroidia > Cytophagales > Cyclobacteriaceae > Roseivirga. Next base: position 30,936 of record JAAWWF010000026.1, read on the forward strand.
CTGCTTCTCATCTTCCATGTTATGAATTTCTCCTAACCTGTCAAGTGAAATTTTGGCGTCCTGCACTTCTTTGATAAAGCTGATCAGCTGGGTGATGGGTGAATTCAGCTGACCTACGATATAAGAGATGGCCATCATCATACCTAATGTGAGTTCTCCTTTAATCACCAGGGTGGCTGAAATGACTGAGATCAGTATATTTTTCAGCTCATTGATAAAGGATGAGCCTATGCTCTGGTATTGTTCCAGGGCGAGGCTCTCTATGGATAGTTTAAAGAGCCGGGCTTGCAGGTGCTCCCAGGCCCAGCGTTTTTTCTTCTCAGCATTATGCAGCTTGATCTCCTGCATGCCGTTAATCAGTTCTATTACTTTGCTCTGCTCGTTACTGGTCTGATTAAACTTTTTGTAGTCCAGATTCTTTCTCTTTTTCAGGAAAACAACAATCCAGAGGAAATAAAGTACGCTGCCTGCCAGAAATATGGAGAAAATCAAAAGGCTGTAGGTGGCCAGTACAATACCGAATATGATCAGGTTCAGGAATGAGAAAAGCACATTGAGAGAGGAGGTGGTCAGTATGCGCTCAATACGACTGTGATCATTGATTCTCTGTAGGATATCTCCCGTCATTTTAACATCGAAAAACGAAATGGGCAGGTTCATCAGTTTGATGAAAAAATCTGAGATTAAAGAAATGTTGATTCTGCCACTTACATGAAGCAATATCCAGCTTCTGATAACTTCTATGGCTGTTCTTCCAAAGAACAGAAACAGCTGGGCAATCAGGATGAGGTAGACAAAGTCCAGGTCCTGATTTTCAATACCAACATCCACAATACTTTGCGTTAGGAAAGGGGCAACTAACTGCAATAAACTGGCTGCCATAAGCCCGATAACCAGCTGAAGTAGCAGGCGTTTGTACTGAAGCAGATATTTAGAAATGAACTTTAAATTATAGCTGATGTCTTGCTCATAAGGTTCCTGAAAGAGCTTGGGGGTTGGTTCCAGTAACAAGACAATTCCTTCTTCTGTGGTAGCATCAGCATTTTTCCCTATCCATGAAGTAATAAATTCATCTCTCGTATAAGAGAGCAGTCCTGAAGCCGGATCAGATACATGAATTTTATCTTTCCTGATCTTATAAACCACTGCATAGTGATTCTTATTCCAATGCACAATAGCGGGCAAGGGGGCGCCTTCAGCGAAGTTTTCATAATTTATTTTAACCCCAACAGTGCGAAACCCAACTGACTCGGCCGCATCGCTCAAGCCCATCATAGAACTCCCCTCCCTTGTGGTTTGAGCAAGGGTTCTGAGGTGCTGTGTATTAATACTCTTGCCATAGTGCCTGGCAATAATTTTAATACAGGTAGGTCCGCAATCTTTTGATTCAGATTGTTTATAAAAAGGAAACCTCATGGTGGGAGAAGTGATTTTGACTGGTCAATCAGAAAGGGAAGTTCAAAGAAAAGGGGGCTCACACCAATGTGTGAGCCCAATTGCCAATGGTCAATCAATGAATAATGCCACAGGGACCACCTGGTTGTTGATCAGGATCATGCATCATGCAGTGCCCGGCTGAGCAATACCAGCATTGTACGTTACCGCACTGACTTGCAAAAGAGCAACATCCGTAAATCCAGTCACAGATGCCGATAAGGCCACCACCGCTCACTTCTTTTTGAGCAGATTTTGAAAGCACCTTGGCTCCCGGCAGGTTTGAAATTAAACTGTTCATAATAAAAAATTAGATTGTATAAAGTCCCTGACGTATTTAGAGACACACAGGGGTTTGCGTCTATTCTCCGCGAGAGAATTTCTTAAATGAAGCCATTCAGGTTCCTGATGAAATTATGCTGATGTCAAGCTTTAGCTACCCGGTGAGTTCGGTGAGGTCTTCAGTGAAGTAAGCGAGGTCTTCTAAGCCAAATTGTTTGGGAAACTCCCGACCGTTTATAAGGGTGACGGGCGTAAAATTGAGCCCCTGCTCACTGCACCATTTTCTGTGTGCTTCCAGCCCAAGGAGAATCTCGCCATCATCGGATTGGCCCCATGTGCTGATCCAGTCTTCCTGAGGCATATTTGAGTAAGCTTCATGCCATGCCCTCATGAATGTCTTTGAGTCAGCCTTGTGATAAATCTCCATGAGCTTTTGGGCTATCAGGGTTGCTTCCTCTTCATGGTTTTGATAGTTGACGCTGAACCTTACAACCACCTGTACCTCTGACGGTCCGGAAAGCAGGCTGACTAGTTGCTGATGTTGCTCTTTGCAATAGAAGCAAGATGGATTGGTTATGGCAACAATCTTGAGAGCACAGTCTTTGTCCTGATTGCCCAGGACCAACTCGGAAGTGTAATCCACTGCGTAACTGAGCTTTGGCTGGTTCAGGTAAGCTGGCTTAAAAAGTTCAAAATCTCGTCTTAACTTAAAATAATCGACTTGCAGATTTTGAAGTGACTGAGAACTGCTGATTGCTTTTTTCAGAATCACCCAGGCCGAAATGACTGTTAACACGGAAAGAGACTCGCCCAAAAGGTCGGATGTCACCCAGCTAAAACTCAGCACATCGGTTCCCGAAGCCAGCACAACTCCTGCCTGTGCCCATAAAATGAGAACACTTACCAGGCAGAGCCGACACCACTTTTTAATCCTGAATGCCTGATAAATGATAGAGTATACAGTGATGGGCAAAACCAGCAGGCTGCCTGTATATACCATGGAAACCTCAAAATCGGAACCAAGGCCTTTCAAAACCCAAAAACTCAGAAGGCTTCCGAAATAGATAATTCCCAGATCGGTTAGTTTTAACCATCTAAATATTGAAGCTCCCTGAGAGGCCAAAACATCTTCACAGCTTGTCTTCTCTCCTTCGCCACAAATCTTGCTGATCAGGGCCGAGTTCAGGCCCATCTCACTTCGGTAGATCAAACCAAATATGGCTAAGCCGCCTAAGGATAAAAACAGATGACCGAGTTGATACCAATCCGTAACGGAACGATATAAAGCAACCCCGGATACAACTGCCAGCAAAGCGATCAGGCCCGAGACTAAAGCGTTTCCTCTGAATAAATCGAGTTTCGTTTTTATTCCCTTCTCTACCAGCACCACCAGCCCGGTCCACATGTCTAAAAAAGCTGATATGCTGTACCGCACTTGTTCATCTACACTTTTGTAAACCAATACCTCGTCTTTGACTCTTTTGGCCAGTACCATCCCATTTCGACCCCCATCTGAAACCCAGGCAAAAAAGCTCTGAGGCAACAAGCCGAGGGTAGTATCATCGGCATTGACCTCAGCGGCTACATTAGGTACTTTTAAATGATCCAGCGCATCTGTCAGAGCCCTGAAGCTACCCGATCCGGGATGACCGAGGAATTGTACTCTTAATTCTGATTGGGGAATGTGATGGTTGTTTTCACGTAGGTATAAGTCAAGGACTTCTATTATTTCTTTTTTACCGGTGTCAGACATAGGCTCTCATTTGATGGTTGTGATTCTTCATTTTCATTTGCTCGATTGTACCCTACTATCCATCTGTTTCGGCAAGACTATTCACTATTGATGAAATCAGCAGCCTGCTTGTCAAGGTCAGTTCTCAGCCGGGTCCGTCAGAAATTTTGTCTTACTATTATGGAATAGTACCTCATTTGACTTAAGTGAAGTTTTGCAGAAAACCGGAACGACATTCCTGATTCAATTCCTGTTGGAAAATGATCAGGATTCTTACTCTGTATTATCGTTAGAATTACACTTTAGTCATCATTAGGTTGCATTGATAAATGGGAGGTAGTCAGGATATGATTATTTTTTCAAAAAAATAATTGAATGCCCGAGCGGAATCCCGAACTGACTATGGCCGACAGTGAGGGACTACTTTACAAATACCCCTGCAATGTCCTTAAGCAAGTGAAGCTCTAAGAAGTGTACTTCTTCTTTTTTATTAAAAGAATCGCGGAGAGGACGAACAAGAGTATCAGGGCCAACAAGTAGTAATCAGGACTTGATTTCAGAAGGGGCCGATCATCACCATTGACTACAAAATGCGCCCAGTAATAGGGATGGGCCAGGAGGCCATTCCTTTCTTCCAGATAAGAAAGTTTGGCATGACGGAGGGCCTGACTTTTTGATTCTCCCTGCGCCAGGTTTTTGTAGAACTGATCCATTATCAGGGAAGAGCTTTGGTCGTTAGCTGTCCAGAGGGTCATGACAAGGCTTTTTGATCCTGCATAAAAGAAGCTGTTAGCAAGGCTCAATATTCCTTCACCCGTAAATACTTCGCCCCGACCGGTGTTACAGGCGCTCAAAACCACCATTTCGGCAGGCACATCAAGGTTGAAGATCTCCCGGGTATTGAGGTATCCGTCATTAACAGAGTCCGTGTCAAATGGCGCAAATACAAGTTTGGAATACATAGGATCTTCTTCGTTGAGAAGTCCATGGCTGGCAACATGCACAATGGCATATTCGGAGCTCAGCTGCTTAAATATCTTTTCGGTTGCCTGTTGCTCAACAAATGGTTGTGTAATGAAGTGGTTTGAAATACCTGATACTTCATCAGAAACCCAACTAAGCTCCCCCAGTCCGCTTCTTACAGTGTCATTCATGGCCAGAGCGTTTTGTCCGGGTACATTGAAGACAGGAGCGAAGGCCAAAACCTCATTGGTTTCAAAGATTTTCGGCTGTTCAATTTGCCTCGAAAGCACCATAGCGGAGCTCGCATAACTAATGGCATGTGATTTAACGAGATATTCCAGGCCCTGAAACCCCGTAGCCTCCTTTTGAGAATTTGTGGACAATGTTGCAAAAGGAACCAGCGCAATAATGTCGTCAGGTATGATGGTAAGACTCTGGTAGTTTTCTATCTGCAGGGTATCGGGTAATAGTATCGAGGAAAGTCTTTCATTCAGAGCTTTGAATTTTTTGAACTCAGCTGCACTCTGAGCGGGCTTGTCTAATGCTCCTAAATAAGCTGACACAATCGAATCCAGATCTGCTGTAACCTGTGTTTTAATCAATTTGGTCTTGCGTTTGTCAATGGCAAAAGTATAGAGCTTACCCTCATCCAGGTGGTATGCAATGAGCAACTTATTCCTACCAATCAACTGCTTTCTGACCTGATCTAAGTCGATATGATTATCTGCATATTTTTCTCTGTAGTAGCTTGGGTAATTTTCCCTGATCTGGTCTAGAAAAGCCGCCTGCCTGTCTCTTTCTTTCAATAGCCGGTTTCGATAGTATTCTGTCTTTATCGAGTCATTGCTTGAATAGATCTCTGCTTCTAAATAGCTGATACCTGCCTCATAGTCTTCCCCCAGGGCGATCAGGGAATCAGGTAGGCTGGACTGATTGAGAAATATATTTTCCTGGATGCTAAAGAGTACCAGGCTGGCCTTGTCTTTATCGGCAAACTGGAAAGCCTGATCCAGATAACGAGATTCTTTAGTAAGATCATAAAGCCTGTTGGCAGTACGAAAAGCCAGGCCATTTATTTCCGAAACCCTCTTTTGATAAGTCAGTTTATCCGCAAAAATTCGCGGTCTGGTTCTTAATTGTCTCGCAAGGGTATCTGCCTTCAGCACGGTAGCATAAACTGCATTGAGTGACTCCGGCTTTTTGTCTGCGATTCTTCCTAAGGATTGGGCTTTTCGGGTAAGTAAAGAAAGCAGCGTTGCATCATCCTGAAAAGCCTCGGAAGCCGGGTTTTTCATGAGGTCCATACTACTGAACTCAGGTGATTTGGTTGTCAGCGTCTTCTGATAGTAGTAGACAGAAGAATCATACTGGGCCAAATCATAAAACAAATCCCCAAGGTCACTATACATGCCGAATATGATGTTTCCTTGATCATATTCGCTGTTTTTTACTATTCCAAGGGCATTATAAATGGTACTAAACCCCTTACTTTCATCTCCCTTCATCGCCATAGTTGTACCCTCAAGGAATAGGGCCTGCGGATACTGTGTCTCGTTTATAGGAAACTCCAATGGTTCGTAAATGGCACTGGCCTGCCGGAAATATTGAAGCGCCTGTTCATGATCCCCCATTCGCCTGAAATATTTGGCCAGATTGGTATAGGCTTGTGCGGTAAAGGAGCTGCTTTGGCCATGCAAGCGAATGTTATGGTCCAGTGCCTCTTGTTTGAGTTCTAAGGCTTTCTCCTCTTCACCCATATTCATGTAAACACCAGATAAGTGTTCTTTGATTTCCGGAGTTCTGAAATCTCTTGGCGTAGCCTGGAGAGATAGATTCAAAGCCTCTGTCAATAGCTCTATTGCTTCTTTATAGGCATATCGTTCTGCAGCCAAATCTCCCTGTGCCGTATAGTTGAGCATCAAATTCCGGTTGCCCTTGGTCGGAGGTAATTGATTAATAATCTCAAGCTGCTTTTTCAGGTAGTATTCAGCTTTTTTTATCAAGCCCTGCTCCTGCGCCAGCCCTGCAAGATTATGATAATTGATACCTGCGTTGGGGTGCAGAATATCCTTGGATTCGAAGAGGTGTTCAACCTTCTCATAATATTCCTGAGCCTTTAACGCAAATTGTTGGTTACTATAAATGTAGCCTTGCCCCATATACATCAGTGCCCTGAGCATATTAGTTTTTCTTGTGTCCAGCTCTTCAAAACTCTCCTCAGCAAGTGCATAATATTCCTGAGCCAGTTCTATCTCAGATCTTTCTAAGGCCTGCGTAGCCAGATTCAAGTAAGCATAGAAAACAACATTGCCTCCTTTAACTTCTTTGGCTTCCCTGGCTATGGCTAAAGACTTGGCGGTACTTTCTTCAAATCTACCGGCACGATATATTTCGCTAGACTGCTCAATCCTCATCTGAAAATGCCTGATCAGATCATTGTTGGCCAGGTAAACTTCAGATGCTGCGAGATAGTAATAGGCCGCGCTGTCATAGCTTCTAAGCGTAGTGAAATCCCAGGCCTTATCCGCCAGTGAATCTGCCTTTAACTTGAGGGAGAGAGAGTCGGTTTGTGCAAGCAACTCACTATCGCCAAAAGCGGCTATGCCCGTGAATAAGAATATTGATAACCAGATTGTCCTTTTCATAATCGATTGACACTATTGAAAACTCATGCCGTCAGACAGTACAAGGGGTTTGCCCCTACGCCCCTGCCTCAGTTAAGCTGATCTAATATTTCCCTGGCGGCTTCCTGATTCGGACCTACCTTTTCCACCTGTCGCAAATAATAAATGGCCGAATCTCGATGATCCGTTAAGAGAAAACCCAGTCCTCTATACCAAATTGATGGGTTATAGAAAATGCTTGAACGCTCAATACTACTTAACCCCGACACCGCCTGTTCGGGGAGTCTTAGCTCAAGCTGGCTCAGTGATCTATAGAAAGAAACGGTATCAGAATCAGCTAAATCATTGAATAACCCTATAGCCTTTTTGTACTCCCTTCTTTCGTATGAAGCCAATGCCTCATAGACATCTCCTTCTGTGGCTCTACTGGTTATGGCATTGGGATACACGGTGAAATATTCGTCAAAGAGTAAATCAGGTTCCACCGTTTTACTGGGTAAAAACAACCAAACCAAAGCCAGGGCTGCAGCAACCCTTACCGGGATGAGATACTTAATTGAGATTCCTTTCTTTACGGAAGGCTCCTTCTTCATAATATCACTCAGCTCATCACGAATGCCCAGAGATTTGATCAGAAACACTTCTTGTTTGTACTTATCGAAATCTAATTTTAGTTCAGCATCTTCAGCCATCCTCTGCTCAAAACCTGCCTCAAGATCAGCAGACAAGCGCCCCTCTAAATAGGCATCATAGCGTTCAATATTTTGCTCTCTAATGGTCATATAATGAAATGATCCTTTTTCAAACCATATCCCTGAATTATTTCGCCAAGCTTTTTCATGCAGCGTAGTTTTTTTGTCCTCGCTACCTGAGTACTGCTTAACCCAAACCTCCGGGCCAGCTCCTCCATACTGCTTCCGTTATAGTAAAAGCCCGTAAGAAAGGAGCGACAATCGACATCCATCCGGGCTAACACTTCCCTAATAAGATTTGCATTGATTTCATCATTGTGACCATCTGTTAGTTGATCATTCTCAAGGGAGGTAGTCACGATTTTTCGTTTTCTGATCTGCTGCAACCAAAGATTTCTGGCAACAGCATAAGTGTAGGAGGTGATCGCTGACTCTCCTCTGAATTTACCCTCCAGCAGGTTTTTATAAACTACAGCAATGGTGTCCTGAAAAAAGTCTTTAGCCTCTTCTTCAGTACCGCTGTTTGACTGAATGTAGGCGGCTACTTTGGGGAAACAATTTTCATAAAGGTATTCAAGGGCTTCCGCTCTTTTCCGCTTATCAGATGATAAGATGTAGTCTATGCAGCTATTCGGTCTCATGAGGAACAACGCAATTTGAATAAATCAACTGAGATACGCCACAAAAAGACCCCTAACTGGCCTCATAATTACTTATTAAAGCACAATAAACTCTTTAAAACACGAGTCATACGGATTATTCATAAGAATCAGGGCTTTTTCAAAACTGATTTGAATAAGAGATAACATTATAAAACCAGTAAAATCCACCATATCAGAAAAAAGTTCAATGATTGTGACTACGCTTAAGAAACAGACGCAACCTAAGGGTGAAATCAATTTTTAAACTAAACAAATCAGTTATGAGAAAATTAATGACATGCTTTGTCCTTCTGGCATTTATCGCGAGTACAAATGTCCAGGCCCAAGAAGTAGGAGGAAGAGTAGATCCTCCTTGCTATCCCGGTATTCAGACCTTGACTGCAGCGCAACAACTGCAACTTTCAGCACAAGGTTATGCTCTGGGTCTTCAGCTTGGTTGTGAAGAAACGTCCTCGGGTCAAAACAATTCGACTGTAATCACAACTATTGACTGGGCTGATTGTCAGGGAATACCCATATATGGTGAAGGCGTAATGATCGGCTATCTGCGCGCCCGTTATGGGTCACCAGATCGCTGCATTTACTGTGCAAATATCAGCTGCAATCCTCCAGGTGGTGGAGGTGGTGGTGGTGGTACTGGCGGAGGGTCAGGACCTATTGGATAGATCAGATTAAAAAGGAGGGGCTAATAACTCCTCCTTTTTAATAACTCAAGATTTACCCTCTTTTCTTGAAACCTGATCTGCTGTCAAAGTCCCATCACTTCAGCGGTTTTAATCATTTTCTGAGATAGTACCCCTTCACCTCAAACTTCTTCCACTTTCCTGGCTTGTTGATTTTACCCTGTACAATGCCCTCATTGGTAATGTCAAGGCCTCCAAAACCTCCCAACACAGTCTGTAGCATGCCTCCGGCACCCGTGGCAAAATAGGGATTCGTACCACCTCTGGTTTCTGAGAGCACACCAAAGGGAGGTACGGCATTGGGTCGGAAGCTATTGGCCCATACCTCATAGGCCCTGTTGGTTTCTCCCAGTCGGGCATATATACTTGCCAACACGCAAAAGCCCATCGCAGGGCCGTTAGGAGACATTCTGGCCTGATAGTACTTCAAATCCTTTCTGACCTGACCCCTGTCGGTATAAAACTGCAATGGATAAGAGAGCAGGTTAACGTCCGCCTGCTTGATCATTACCCCTGCATAAGTAGCGTTTTCTTTGGTAACACCACCCGGATATTTGAGAATGGGAATATTCTCTGCCACATGCGCCCAATCGGGATCGGCCCGCTCTCCCAGTGCCTGCGCTGCTTCTGTGGCATAGCCCAGGGTCATTTTGGCAATGGCATTGGTAAAGGCATTATTGTCAATGTTTTCTTCCCATTCGTTAGCGCCAATTACGTTTTTGATATCATACTGTCCGGGGCCATTGCGCTCGACCCTGCTTGCCCAGAACTTCGCCACCTCTTTGAGTACCGGCCAGCCACGGTCACGCAGCCATTCATTGTCTCCTGTTACCTGATAGTACTTCCAGAAAGCCCAGCCAACACAGCCGGTAATATGATGTTCGAATGGACCTGTTAAGGCCCATACGGGAGTATCCTCAGACCCATCATCAGCGGATTCCCAGGGAAACTGCGCCCCTTTATAGCCATGGGCAAAAGCATTCTGTTTGGCCGCCTCAAGCCGCTGAAAACGGTATTCCAGCAGTGAACGGGCTATTTCAGGCTGAAGCATCAACAGTGGCGGATACATCCAGAGCTCAGTATCCCAAAACACATGTCCATTATACCCCAGACCCGAAAGCCCCATGGGCGAAAGGGAATAGGCAGTACCTTCTCTTGCGAAAGAGTACAGATGATAGAGTGCAGACCTTACATCCTTCTGCGATTGGAGGTCACCCTCAATAATCACATCCCCTTCCCAAAGCTTATTCCAAGCCCTGGTATGTCTGTCGAGCAAGCGCTCAATGCCTTCCAGTCGGGCGTAAATCGTCAGTCTTTCAGCCTCATTCAGAGGGTCAGCAAAATGCTCACTGGCAAGGGTAGAGCCTACCAGGGCAAACTCGTAGGTCTCCCCCGCTTTGATATCCACATTGAACTTGGCCCAGTGGCGATTGAAATCCCAGTCTTCATGGATGACCTTGGGCTCATGGCCATGCTCTTCGCTGAATATAAAGGTCGAAGAGGCCGCCACCTCGCTGGAACCTGAGGGGCTCTTACCATGTGAAGTCATCAAGGGAAAGGAGACATGGGGCCGGTCTATCTGAGCATAGAGCTGCTTTACATCTCTCAAATGATCAGGAGCCTCCATGATGGCAATGGGTGTAGCGCGAATGTCCTTTTTAGCCGTGATTTTCATGATCACCATAGCAGTAAAGGGCAGGTGCCTTAAAGACATTACCCGATGCTCCACACTGGCCAGGTCTTCAATATCAAAGGTGGTTGTAAGGATGGCCTGCTTCATATCCAGCACCTGCTGGTAATTTCGGATCATATCTCCACCTATCCTCCGGCTGTCGATATCCAGATCCAGGTTGATATGATTGAAGGTTTTGAGGATATTGGAAACACGGCCTCTTTGGTAATTGTCATACACCCCGTTGAGTACGACATCCTGTACGTGCATGGCCTGTGGTGAGGAAACAATGCCCACCATACCATTGCCTACCGTAATACCATAATAGTCATTGGGATCGATGTTTTTAGCGGGAATGTGCCAGGGGGATTCATCATAATTTTGTGCCCCTAAGGATAGACACAGGAGGATGGCCAAACAGCCAGAAATAAGCTTTTTCATGCTACTCGTTTTTTATTTACTGATTAGTCACGATTTTGGGAGCATATCTCACAAAACCAGGTAATAGGATTCCTCCAAATCCATTATTAATGTTAATGATTTTTGAATAAACCGGCCAGCTTTAAAAGTCTAAAATTGATTAGAAACCAAGCCTCAGTGATAAAGTACAGGTGCGGGTGGTAAAGTACAGGTCGCGGCTGTCGATACCGCCAGCAACACCCACCAGCGGGCCACGGTTGATATTGCTGGAATACCTGACCTCCGGATCGAGTCCTTCATAATTAGTGATGGTGAACAGGTTCTGTCCGATCAGTTCTGCGGTAAGGCGATTGTCTCCTTTCAGATCGAAGGTTTTTCCCAGCGCCAGATGATTCAGGCGGAGAAATGAAGCATCTTCCACATAAAGATCTGACAGAACCGTGCGGTTGAGGCCAAGGCTCTTATCAGTTACAATGGTATTCCACGTATTGGTAGCAGGATCCCGGCTCTCATAGAACCAGCGATTCTGATTCAGGAGCGAGTGCCCCAGGCTACCCCTGATCAGTACATTCAGGTGCCAGCTACCTTTTGACAGAGAGTTATAAAAGCCTATATCGGCTGAAGGCAAAGCATTACCAGCCCTACCCCACTCATCCCAGTTGTTGAGTGCCTCTACCCTGGGAGTGCCCCCATCCTGACCTAAATACCTTGGTGCATAAAGTCCATTTACCTCTTGCCCTAATATATTTCTGGTAACCACGTTGGACAAGCCTCCCGGTAAAAAAGAACCAAAACCAAAAAGACGCTCATAGCCTATCCGGCCGTCAGAATTCAACCTGTCATTTACAGGCCTTTCATAGAAAATAGCATTTACACTAGTGTTCCATTGGATACCATTTCCAGGGTTGTTATGATAATTGAGTGTGATTTCCACACCTCCGGAGGAGATACCCCAAAAATTGGTAAAGACTGATGAGGCGGTATAAACCCTGCCCGGATCAAAATCGTGAGGGGCACCCACGATGACAGGCTCATTAAAAATAATGCCTTCGGTTTTTCTGGAGTAATAGTCTATAGAACCGTGGATATTCAGGCCATCAATAGTAAAATCCAGCCCCAGGTTAAACTCATCTGTAGTTTCCCATTTGAGCTCAGGGTTGGTGTTCCATGCCTGAATCAGGCCTACAAAACGATCATCTGTCGTGGTTGGGTCAAGATCAAGGTCAGTGATGCCACCATTGCGAAAAACAGGCAGGGCCAGTGTCGGGTCCGGGGGCAGGTTTCCACTTCGTCCATAGCTGGCTCGGATGGTAATTATATTATTCATACCGGCATCTATCACGCTCGTGAGATCATACTCAAGGCCAAGCCCGTAAAACAGGCCCGTTCTATTATTGACAAAACCGCTGTAGGTATCGGCACGCAGGTTAGCCCAGGCACGCAAAGACTCCCTGTAACTAAGCCTGGCTGTAGCATAATAGGAATTGAGTCTGTCAGTTGTCTTAAAGCTGGAAGCGTCAGTATAAGAACCACTCCTCAGGGCTCCGGCACCCAGGTTATTAAAGGTTTGTGAATCAAAGAGGAACTGCCGCACCTGCGCGCTAAAGCCTTCTGTGCTTCTGTTCTGAAAGGCCGTGCCTACCTGAGCTGAAAATACCAGATCATCTGACAGACTCTTATCCAGGCTTATATTGATATCGGCAATCTCTGTAAAGCTATCCGTTGAAGAGCGGCCGGCCACCCCGTTTCCATATCTCCCGGTTTCCCAGTCAGCCCGACTATAGTACATCCCCTCCAGCAAATTTGAGCGGTCTTGCGTATAGCTGGCTGCCACCCGGATAAAATCGCTGACCTTATAGCTCAGCCCAAAGTTCATCAGGAGTGTTTTTTCTTCATCTTCCATGAGCTGATTATTCATCAGGGCAACCGGATTCTGAAAGTCAAAGAGATCCTGTTGAAAATAACCGCCATCCTCAACAGTATTTACATCGTCAAAAACAGGGGCTGTTGGGTTATAGCTGTTTATGTGGCGGAATACCCTTGGGTTAACATAACCGCGTGTGCCATTGGTTAAATTCAGCCTTAGTGACGCTTTGAGCCTATCATTTAAGGCGCTCTGCTCTAACCAAACAGCCGTGTTAAGTCGCTTTCTGAAGGAAGGACTCACAATTCCCTCAACGTCTCTGTAGTTCACAGAAAAGGAATAGGCGCTGTTGTCCAGTCGCTGGCGTAGGGAAAAATGGATATTTTCTGAAACCGCTGTTTTCGTGCTTTCCTCCAGCCAATCGGTATTGCTACCATGGTCGGTACCTCCTCTGCTGACAAACTCATCCCGATCGAGGACCTCAAACCTACGGCCAACATTATCTATGCTCATAGAGGTCTGGAAGCTCATTTGTGCTTTTCCTTTCCGACCTTTTTTTGTAGTAATCAGCAATACACCATTGGCACCCCGCATGCCATAGAAAGCGGTCGCTGCTGACTCTTTGAGCACCTCAATACTTTCAATATCATTAGGATCAATATTGTCCAGGGACACCCCTGCAATGCCATCCAAAACAATCAGGGGTTTGTTTTCAGTTGTAAAGGTATTCAGGCCACGAATCCTGACGGTAAAATCTCCGTTGGGATCCCCTCCGGGTCTGGTAACAGAGACACCTGCCATACGCCCCATGATCAACTGAAAGGGGTCATAAAGATTGCCTTTATTAAATGGAGCTTCGGCAAACGGAACCCCAACAGCATAGCATATAATGCGATTTGGCAATACATATCCATAACTGTAAGGGGCATCTTTCAATGCGGCTGTATCACGAAGTGGTTTTGGCTCAACATTTTGTGACCGAGCATCGAAACACAGTCCCGATAACAAAAGGCAAGCTAAGACCAGGAAAGAAGACACTCTCATTTCTCAAATTTTCACTGAATCTAAACAACTTAAAATAGTGAAAATACGAGCGGGATTAATGGATTATCTTTGTTTTAATAAGAAAACGACTGGTTTGTTATTGTTCCGGAGGGCAATAATGCGCCTCGAAGAACTACCTCCATTGAGAAAGGCAGCATTGCGGTAATCACCCCAGGTTTGCGTATTATTCAAATTTTCCTCGGTACTTACCTGAAAACTTCCCTTACCGTCTCCTATGAGGTAAGTTACAGGATTGGCTGCTGCCCTTCCTATGTCGTTTCGAAAGGCGTAGAGATTGCCTACCAAAAAGAGGTCAAGATGCCCGTCTGCATTGAAGTCATCTGCGAGAATATCCATTACCGGGCTCAGCTGTGCTTCGGTGGGAAGATCTATTCTTGTGAAGCTTCCTGAGCGGTTGTTTATAAAAACAGCACTGGCAAAGGTTTTTACGTGCTTTTTGAGAGATCGCTCCAGCAGCTCAGCACCAAAAAGGTCCTCAGGCTTTTTAAGCCCGGCATAGGTCTTGTAATCCGGATGTTTCTTTTTGATAAATGCCATCTGCTTAATCAGATCATCGCGGGAAGCAAAGGGGATCTCAGCTTCACCCATAAAATGAAACAGTACGGGGTCAACCTGCCCATTTTGATCAAAGTCATTCAGGTAGAGGCTCAGAGGTTTTGACTCAGTAGCTTTCAGCTTGCTGTTGAGGCCCATATTGCCGGCAATGATGTCCAGGTCTCCATCCGCATCTACATCAGCCAACGCCAGAGAAAACCACCAGCCTTCGCTATTTTCTAGACCTGAAGTGGTGGCCCGGGTAAACTGTCCCTTGCCATTGTTTTGCAGCAGTGTGAGAGGCGTCCATTCTCCGGCTACGAGCAGGTCTTCATCACCATCCTGATCATAGTCAAACCAGGTAGCATCATTGAGCATGCCCAGCTGATTGGCCATAGGGATTCGCGTACCTGTTTGATCTGCAAAATTCCCGGTACCATCATTGATCAGCAGATGATGAGCCGGGTTCAGCCCGTAAATTCCCTTGACAATATTAGCGCCTACAAAAAGGTCGAGGTCTCCATCCGAATCAATATCAACAGCACTTACGGTTTTGCCATGCGTACCAAATTGGGGCAGTGCACTAGGTGCAAACTGAAGGTTTCCCTGGCCATCATTGAGATACAGTCGGTCGAATGTAAAGACCTGACCGTTGTTATATTCATTGCCGGCACTGACTACGTACAAGTCCTGATCTCCGTCATTGTCTGCATCAAAAAATAAGGCATCAGCATCTTCGGCTCTGGAGAGCTGCTCAAAAGCTTCTATTGGCTTAAGCTTAAAGCCACCATTCGCTTGCTGCAACCATAAAGCTCCAGGCTGCTCCTTAGCCCCGCCCAGGTACATGTCGTCAAGGCCATCTCCATTTACATCGGCTACCGCCAGGGCAGGTCCTTCAGTGCTGAATTTTCTGGGAATCAGGTACTCATTGTTATAGTCTTTATAAGTGACGTTTTCCTTATGAGCCCATTGCTCAAACTCATTGATTTGAAAGGCTGACTTATTCGTTTCAGCCGGTTTGATTCCATCCCCTTCAGGAGCATAGGAAATCTTCAGCACCTGGTCTGGAGTCACTTGCTCAATCGTCTGAAATTGTCCGTCAGGCCAAATCACCGTAACCCCATCAATTTGTGTGGTGGCTCCGAGGCCAAAGTGAAGCTCGGTACTTACGGCTGATTGAAAACCTCTGGTAGGCATTACTTCCCGGGTCAATCGCTGGCCATCTTTGCGTACAGTAACCTTAGCCCCGAGTGCCTGTTTGTTCAAGCCAGTCCCTTCCAATACGACTTTGAGAAAATGCTGTCCGTTTTGCTGCCTTGCATTGTTTTTATAGACAAAGGCCGGCTGATTGGTGTTGTTAATCACTAAATCCAGGTCACCGTCATTGTCCAGATCGGCATAAGCAGAGCCATTGGAATAAGAGCTTTGGTCAAGCCCCCAATCAACTCCTACAGATTCAAATTGCAAGCCCCCTTTATTTCTTCCAGCGTAGTTGGGTATTTTGACATTGGGCAGGTTCTCAATCTGAAAGGCCTCCAGCTCATCGGGGCTCATTCCTTTTACTCCCGGCTGGTCCTGGCCATAGTTCACATAGTCCAGGTCGTTGGGCCGCTTATAAATGCCATTGGAAATATGCAGGTCGAGCAGACCGTCATTGTCCATATCAAAAGCCAGGGGTGCCCAGCTCCAGTCAGTGGCAAAGGTGCCGGCCAGCAGGCTCACATCGCTGAATGAACCATTACCCAGGTTTTTTTGGAGGGTATTGCGCACATACTGGTGGGCATAGCCAAAATTGAGCTTGATATCATATACATCGGTCTTGTCTTCCCCGACAGACATCTGCCAGATTTCAGGATCAGAGGGCAGCATATCTGTCGTGATAATTTCACTGAGACCATCATTGTCCAGATCGTCAGCAGCATTGCCCATAGAGTAGCGGCTGGTATAGGTGATTTTCTGCTCTAATTCTTCGGAGAAAGTACCGTCCTGATTATTAGTGTAGAGGTAGTCGTTTTCGGTAAAGTCGTTGGAAACATAGATATCGAGCCAGCCGTCATTGTTCAGGTCGCTGATCGCGAGCCCCAAACCAAACCCCAGGGCGCTGGAGTAGATTCCGGCCTGACTGGTGACGTCTGTAAATTCGTCTGAGCCCTGGGCCAGCTGGCTTTGAAAGAGCCTGTCACCTCCCAGTTCATCTATCTTATCTCTGGTGGAAGATTCAGCAAAAACTGCCGGATTTTTAATGGAGTGATTGAGCAGGTACATGTCCAGGTCTCCGTCTCTGTCATAATCAAAAAATGCTGCCTGGGTAGAAAAACCTACGAAGTCGAGCCCGTATTTTTTAGCCTCATCCACAAAGGTCATGTCTCCCTGATTGATAAAGAGCTGGTTGGCCCCTTTGGCTTCCTTATAATCTCCTACCTGTGAAACGTAAATGTCCAGTAGTCCGTCACCATTCACATCGGCCATGGTTACTCCGGTAGACCAGGTCCCTTTTCCGGCTACTCCCGCCTTCACGGAAATATCTTCAAAACGGAAACCTCCTTTGTTCAAATACAGCTTGTTGGGTACCTGATTGCCCACAAAGTAGAGATCGGGTAGCCCATCACCATTGATATCGCCTACAGCCACACCTGCTCCGTTATAGTAATAGAGATACTCGAGGATATTGAAGTCTGCCGTCTCTTTCAGCTGATTGTTAAAACTCACTCCAGTGGATGCTGATGTGAGCAGCGAAAACAGCCTGGGCTGAGGTGGCTCAGCTGGTTCACTGGTGCAGGAGAGCATCAGCCATACTGCCAGAAAGGGAATAAGACGTTTGGGCATTCTGATCAGAATTTGAACGCCCTGAGACGATCGTTATTAATGGCCGCCAGTAAGATGGTCTCTCCCCCTGAACTGATAATACCGAAATCTCTAACCTCTCCTGCGATGGAAAGGCCTGAGGTTCCCGGGTCTACATTCGTGAAGCCACCTTTACCATTGCCAGCCAGTAAGACACCATAGTTGGCGTCATATTTACCAACCTGAGGTTTGGCCCTATGGAGGTTACCTCCCAGCAAAATATCAGGATTGCCATCATGATTGAAATCCGCTACCGACAAGGCATAAACCGGTGCATACTGTGCTTCAACCGGCAAAGCGGTGACTGAAAAAGTACCGTCTCCGTTGTTGAGCATAAGGGCAGACTCCAGAAATGTGGCTTCTGAGATGACCGTATTTTCCAACTGCTCAGGGGTAAAAATCTGCTCTATCGTCTGGTCTTTGAAAGACTCATATTTGAGGTATTTCTTTTTGATGCTGGGTATCTGCATGGCCAGCTCATGCTTGAGTGTATATGGCAATATTTTTCCCTCAATCTCCCTGGTATAAATATGCTCTGCGCTACCATTGCGATCAAAGTCATTTACATAGAGTCTGATGGGTGCCTCAGCACTTGCTCTGAAACGCGAGTTGAGTCCATGATTACCGACTATGAAATCCATATCACCATCATTGTCTACATCTGCAGATGTGATGCTGTTGTACCAGCCATGAAGCTGGTCTGTGCCGGCACTTACCGTCACCCGACTGAGTTTTCCTGCTTCATTGGTGAAGACTTCCGGAGTCATCCATTCACCCACTACCACCAGGTCCTGATCTTTATCTCCATCTATATCGGCCCAGGTGGCATCAGTCACCATGCCCAGGTCTTTCAACTCTGGAGCCAGATCTTCTGTAGCATTGGTAAAGCTTCCCTTACCATTATTGAGATAGATAAAGCTGGATGGTGCCACTCCATAGAGAAAAGGACGTACTCTTGAG
Organism: Roseivirga sp.; assembly: GCA_021404565.1. GTDB lineage: Bacteria > Bacteroidota > Bacteroidia > Cytophagales > Cyclobacteriaceae > Roseivirga. The sequence goes on from JAAWWF010000026.1 coordinate 49,367, forward strand.
CCTACAAAAAGGTCCTGAAGGCCGTCACCGTTCAAATCTACCGCCCTGGCTACTGCTGTACTGTTTCTGTATGTTCTCAGAAAGGGAGAATCTGCTTTGGTAAATCCTCCCTGACCGTTGTTGAGATAAAGCCGATCTATCAGCTGGATGGAGCCTACTCCGAACTCGTTGCCTCCACTGGTAACAAAGAGGTCAAGATCCCCATCATTTTCTATATCCAGAAAGACGGCATCGGTGTCTTCTGATTGCTTGTCTGTCTCGAATGCAGGTACGCTGATTCTTACATAAGTGCCACTGGCTGTTGCACGGTATAGTGCGCCTGCCTGATCTTTGGCTCCACCCAGGTAGAGGTCATTCAGGCCATCACCATTCACATCACCCGTGGTGAGCTTAGGCCCTTCATTGGAAAGCATATGGTAGGTAAGCCTGTCACGGTCAAAGTCAACGAAGGTGTTTTCTTCATGCCTGAAGTCGATGAGTTGGCCTGCATCAACTTCTTCGAATACCGTTTTTGAAGCACGAAGGTCAGAACTTCCTGCATTTTTGGCGTCTCCCCAGGTAAGCTTCAGGGTTTGGTCAGCGGGAACATTTGACATCTCAGTGACTGTGCCATCAGGCCAGGTGACAGAGACCTTATCTATGGTGGTGTTTTTACCAATTCCAAAATTTAGTCGATCGTCTACGGTAGACTGGAAGCCACGAATAGGCATTTGCTCTAAAAAGAAGGTTTCGCCTGCCACATAAAGGGTCACTTTTGCACCCACCGCTTTGGTATTGCTCCCCTTGCCCTGGAGGTCTACCTTCAGGTAGTGGTTCTCAGGTCTGAGTGTTTCGGTTTTATTTTTGAAAATATCTGCCGTAGCATTGAGGTTACTGACTACCAGGTCCAGGTCACCATCATTGTCCAGATCGCCATAGGCAGCACCATTTGAATGTACCGGAGTACCAAGGCCCCAGTCGACCGCTTTGTTTTCAAACTTAAGGTCGCCCTGATTCTGATAGGCATAGTTAGGAATCGGGTTAACCGGTATCGGGTCAATCAGGGCAAAATAATTGGCCCCGCTATCTGTTTTGATTTTTGCCTTGGTTTCCGGATCGTCAATGAAGTTGAGGTAATCGAGGTCGGTAATGTCTTTGTAAATTCCATTGGCAACAAAGAGATCTTTCAACCCATCGTTGTCCATATCGAAAAAGAGCGCACCCCAGCTCCAGTCGGTGGCCTCTATGCCTGCCAAACGCCCCAGCTCACTGAAGGTACCGTTGCCATTGTTCACGTGAAGCATGTTGCGCGAAAACTGGTAATGGTATCCGTTTTGAAAACCAAAATGATGACGATCCCAACTCTCGAAGGTGGTTACTTGTTTGAGTCTTTCGTCTGGTTCAGGGAGCATGTCTGTTACAAATATATCCGGGCGGGCATCATTGTTAATATCTGCCATATCAGCACCCATTGATGCTGCACTAATGGTTTGCATACTGTTTTCCAGTACTTCTGAGAAGCTTCCATCCTGATTGTTGATGTAGAGGTAGTCGCGCTCGAAAAAGTCGTTGGAGATGAAAATATCCTGCCAGTCATCATCATTGACATCCCCTACCGTTACACCCAGACCAAAGCCGATAACACTGCCATAAATGCCTGCTTGCTCGCTTACGTCTACAAACTGGTTTCCATCATTGCGAAAGAACTTGTCTCCTCCCACGCTGTCGCGAACAGGTCGTTCATTCTGCATCAGGTTGAAACTACCAATGGCCTGATAAGAGTTATTGAGCAGATATACGTCCAGATCGCCATCCTTGTCATAATCGAAGAAGGCAGCGTGTGTGGAAAAACCACGATCGGCCAGGCCAAATTCAACAGCCTTGTCGGTGAAGGTGCCATCACCATTATTGATAAAGAGCTCGTTCTGCTTATTGTCTCCATCAATATCCCCTGAGTTACACACATAGATATCGAGCCAGCCATCGCCATCTACATCAGCAAGGCTTACACCAGTGCTCCAGGCCCTCGAACCGCCAACTCCCGCAGCTTCAGTAGCATCTTCGAACTGAAAATCGCCTTTATTGATGTACAGCTTGTTGGCTACCTTGTTACCGGTAAAATAGATATCGAGCAGACCATCATTGTTGACATCGCCCATGGCTACCCCTCCGCCATTATAGAAGTTTCGGTAGGTAAAGACATTGAATTTGCTGTCATATTCCAGCTCATTCATAAAATTCACTCCTGAACCGGAAGCTGCTACTTTTTCGAAAAGAGGAGCTTTTGGTTGCTCACCAGGACCATCGCAGGCGTAGAGTGCCAGCACGCAAAAAATAATAGGATATAGCCTTTTCATTAAATCTCTGGTTGGGTGATCAGGAGTTCTTTTTCAACTCATTTAGCACAGTTAAATCCGTGATAACGGCTCTTACGGTAGATACATTTCTTTTAAAGATTCGTACCCTTCGGTTGCCATCAACTTTTACCAAAATACTCATGGTGCCATCATTGCTTTCAACCTCTATGAATTCGCCTCCATACCACTTCTCAAAGAGGGCACGCACATCTTGCAGCAATACATCATTAGACATCTCTTTGTTCCAGAGAGCCCACTCCGTATACTGAAAATCCACAGGCATTTCATAAATGGCACTATCTATAAATGTGGGGTAAAACTGCATACTGCCCACAAATTTCAGTTCATCGTCCAGATTATATTGAATGGACATGTTGCCCACGCCTTGGGTAAAAACTCCTTGCTTATTGAGCTCCCAGCAATGTGTGTAGAATTCTTTGCGATCCATATCGAAACGGATCCCCAGGAAAAGACTGTCCATACGTACATTCGTGGCCAGCTCTTTCTCTACCAGCTTATCGTATTCCGATTTTTTCGTACAGGCAGAAGCACCCAATACTATTAAAAGAAACACCACTGCCGTTTTTAATAAGTTCTTCATCTCTCACTATTTCTTCTAAATACTTTCAATTCGTCATTGTTGCGGACAAAGATCAACAAAGGCCCCTGGTCTGAATTGATTGACTCCACCTGTCGCACTTCTCCTTTAACAAAGATTCCCGACTCAATGGCCTTCAGGGGTTCAAAACTCCCATTACCTAAACCCCTCAAAGTTAAGCCATAAGAGGCATTATTAATACCCAATTCGGGTTTCATTCGGGTCTGATTACCTCCTAAAATCAAATCAGTATAGCCATCGTCATCCGTGTCTGTTGCATGGATGGCATAGGTTTGAGAAATCTGCGCCTGTTCTGGCAGCAAAATCTTTTCGAAAGCACCATTTCCCTGATTGATGAAAAGGCTGCTGGCAAGCTCCCTTACCTCCAAAGTCAGCATATTTTCCAGGGCATCCGGACTGAAAATCTCGTCCAGGGTTTTGTCTTTATAGCTATCGTATTTGATATACTTTTTTCTAAGGCCCGGCAGTTGCTTTACCAGGTCTTTCAGCATAATGATCGGCACGGCCTTTTCACCATCATACATACAGGTGATTTGCTCCACGCTCCCGTTTTTGTCAAAGTCGTTGATATGAAGTGTCAGTGGCTTGGCTGTCGAAGCCATGAGGCGTGTATTCAGCCCCATATTGCCCACAGCAAAGTCGATGAGTCCATCTCCATTGAAATCTCCTGATTCAATGGTCTTCCACAACCCGTGGCTGTCTTTTAAACCAGAGGCAGAAAGGTGGTCTTTGAAGCTTCCATCTTCATTGAGGAAGATACGCACAGGCATCCACTCTCCCACAAAAACAAGGTCAAGGTCCTGGTCTCCATCCAGATCAGCTACCAGGGCGTCTGTCAACAACCCCAGCCCCTTAAAGTCAGGTGCTTTGTCTTCTGTTACATTCCTGAAAACAGCGTTCCCCTGATTCTCAAAAAGGAAGGCATCTCCGGGAACACCATAGCTAAAGGGAGTCAATCGTGTACCCGTAATGATGTCCTGATCACCGTCACCATCATAGTCAAAGGCCTTGATAAACCCAGAGCTCTGGCTGCTGATGGGAAACTGCGCAAATGGCAGCCGCGTAAAGGCTTCGCTGCCTGAATTCAAATAGATGCGGTCTCTGAGGTTGGGATCACCCAGGCCAAATTCATTACCACCGCCCGCTACCAGCAGGTCCAGGTCACCATCGCCATCCAGGTCGGCTAAGTCAGCATCTACATCCTCTGCCATTTTATCATCTTCAAAGGCCGGTATATTTAATTCCCCGAAGGTTCCATCTTTTGATTGCACAAACACCTGTCCGGCAAAGCCCTTTGCTCCCCCCAGATAAAAATCTTCCAGTCCATCGCCATTCACATCACCTTTTGCCAGGGCTGGCCCTTCATTGGAGCTCATTTGGAAGATCAGCCGGTCTCGGTCAAAGTCGGAAAATTCATTTTCCTTATGTATATAATCGAGAGGAGAAAGCATGGCCTCGAAAGCGGGTTTGGAGCTGGTAGCCTCAGACAGCGAAGCGTTGAGTCCTTCTGTCTGATTTACTTTCAGCAACTGATCTGCCTGAACGCCCGCCAACTTTGTTAAGCTGCCATCTGGCCAGGTTATGTGCAAAGAATCGGCCTTAGCATTCTGCCCCAACCCAAAGTGCATGCGGTAGTCCATGGATGACATATAGCCTTTTACCGGGTTATGCTCTTCAACCATCTCTGTTCCTCCGGCAAAAACGCTCACGCGGGTACCAAAGGCAAAAGGGTTTTCATCATTGCCCTGTAGGTTGAGCATCAGGTAGTGATGATCGCCTTGCTCAGCGCTCTTGTTTTTATAGACAAAGGCTTCATCGTTGATGTTATTGACGACCAGATCCAGATCTCCGTCATTGTCCAGGTCGGAGTAAACAGCTCCGTTTGAAAAGGAGGGATCAGCCAGACCCGCCTCGCTGGCAACATTGTCAAAATCAAAGCCCCCCTTATTCCTAAACAGGTAGTTGGGCAAGGGTACTGACGGAATGACATCGATCAGGTTGGTAATGACCGTGCTGTCCTTTCTGTGCTCATCAAAGAGCAGGCTGTTGCTCGCATAAAAGTTGATGTAGTCCTGATCGGTAAGGTCTTTATAGATTCCGTTGGCTACAAAGAGGTCTTTATTGCCATCATTGTCAAAGTCAAAGATCAATGCACCCCAGCTCCAATCAGTAGCATGAAGGCCCTTCAGCCGGCTCACTTCACTAAAAAAAACATTGTCTGCATCACCGGGAATGGCTCCCTGATTGAGCTGCAGTGAATTGCGTGTAAACTGGTGGTGGTAACCATTTTTGATATTGGCCTGGTACTTATCCCAGTCTTCAAAAAGGGTCTTTGTCTTCACCCGTTCCATAGATTCGGGCAGCATTTCCGTCACGTAAATTTCAGGGTAGCCATCTCCGTTCAGGTCGGCAATATCAGCGCCCATAGAACCCATACTGCTTTCGGTGATATAGTCTTCCAATGATTCGCGAAAGGTGCCGTCTTTGGCATTGATATACAGATAGTCGCGCTCGAAAAAGTCGTTGGATACAAAGATATCCGGCCAGCCATCTACATTTACATCGGCTACGGTAACTCCCAGCCCGTAGCCTATGGCACTACTATAAATACCTGCTTCTGAAGTGACATCCTTAAAGTGACCTCCATCATTGCGATAGAGTTTGTTACCACCCTCCGGGTCTGGGGTATCTCGCTGACCTTTTCTGAGGTCATAAATACCGACCGATCGGGTACTGTTGTTGAGCAGATAGAAGTCGAGATCGCCATCTTTATCATAATCCAGAAAAGCAGCATGATTGGAAAGGCCCAGATCGGCTACTCCATATGCCTCGGCCTGCTCAGTAAAGGTCAGGTCACCATTATTGATAAACAGTTCGTTGTTTCTGTTGTCTCCATCCAGGGGCCCTGACTTGCATACATAAATATCGAGCCAGCCATCACCGTTGACATCAGCCATACTCACTCCGGTGGACCATACGTTGGCAGAAGCCACACCGGCCGCTCCAGTTATGTCTTCGAATTTAAAATCGCCCTTATTCAGGTAAAGTTGATTGTCAACAAGGTTTCCGGCAAAATAGAGATCCTGCAAGCCATCATTGTTAATGTCCCCCACAGCCACCCCGGCACCATTGTAAAAATTCCTGTAGGTATAGGTATTCAGCTGCTCATCGTATTCCAGCTGATTTCTGAAATTGATGCCCGTTTCAGAAGTATTGAGGCGTTCAAACACAGCCGGTATTTCAGGCTGATTCTGACAGCTGCAAAACAGAAAAAAAAGCAGGGAACAATACCAACCGCACTTGATCATAATCTTCTGGATGAGGCAATTATGGCATAAAAAAAGGGAGCAAAAATGCTCCCTTCAAATATAATGATAAGTTTTTACTAGTATCCCGGGTTTTGTACCAGGTCAGCATTTACATCAATCTGCCCTTGTGGGATAGGGAAGATGTTAACTGTAGCAGGAGAAGCTGGCTTTTCCCACCATGCGTCATTGTATTTTCCGAACCTGATAAGGTCAGAACGTCTCCAGCCTTCAGCAAATACTTCTCTTCCTCTTTCAGCCAGCAAGATGTCAGCATCAATAGTAGTAAGAGGATCTGCTCCCGCTCTTTGACGGATTTGATTCACGAAATCCAGAGCACCTGCATTATTACCTTGTCTCCACATTACTTCAGCCTTCATCAAGATGATGTCACCGTAACGGAAAAGAGGCCAGTCATTGCTCAAGCTTGCTCCTGCACCAGAAGCAATTTCGAACTTACCTACACGTACACCCGCCTGACGCAGTGAGTTAGGTCTTAACTCATTGATTTCAGGAGTAAAAGTAAGTGGAGCTCCATCAGGATCACCTGGCTCAAAACTCAGGTCTTCCAAACGAGTACCGTCTGAAGAAAACTGAGGTCCTTCGAGGAAACCTAACCTTCTTGAATCGTTGGCATCGTATGCGTTGTAGAAATCTTCCAGAGAAGCGTAACCATTCCATGGCTGAGCCTGCAGGTTAAAAGTTTGCTGAGTCAGGTAGTGACCTGTCATTTGAGCAAGGTTGAAACCACCAGCGTTGTTCTCATCGTAAGGCAGTGTCAGGATGTTCTCAGAAGATCCACCGTTGTTGGTAGAGAAGCTTGCGAAGAAGTTGTTCTCTAAGCTATAGTTACCGCTGTTGATGATCGCGTCAATGTTTGTCTCAGCAGCAGCCCACTGAGCCGTACCGGTATAAACTTCAGCGTTCAGATAAAGCTTGGCCAAAATAGCACGGGCCGACATAGCGTTGATAGTCGTTTTACCAGTACCTGTTGAAAGGTTGGCAAGGTTATCTTCAACACTTGAACGAATGAATTCGAATACCTGAGCTCTCGCTACAGTAGGAGGCGTAGGATCATCATCTGTTTCCAGAATAACAGGTACGTTACCATAGGCATCGATCAACCAAAGGTATATCATCGCTCTCAGTACTCTGAGCTCAGCGCCCAGGGCTACTACATCAGGAAATCTCTTCAACAACAGGTTGATTTCACCAATTGCCGTATAGCAGTAATTCCATGCATTACCTACTGATTGCTCAGTAGCACCGTAGTTGTGCTGATGCATTCTGATCCACTGTCCACCATCTTCCCAGTCAGCGCCTTTATGAGCGATAACCATTTCATCAGATGCTACTTCGTGCATCGACCATAGAGAGTTGTGTCCTCCCCAGGTACCAATAATCGTTGAGTATGCTGATGCTTTTAACACATCAGTAAGCACAGGATTATCGGAGTTTGCCACTTCTTCTGGCGTATAGCCATTGAATAGCTCTTGCTCTGGCTCTTCGCAAGCACTCAACGTAATGAAGAGCGCTGCGATAAAACAAATGCTTTTATTAAATTTTGACATATCTCTGCTATAGTTTATTTAAAGTTGATAGTAGTACCAACAGTTACTGTTCTGGTAGTGAAGTAAGTATTTCTTCTTTCAATACCAGGAGACAAGCTTGAAGTAAATCCATTACCGTTAGCCTGGTCTGTATAACGAACTTCAGGATCAATACCAGTGTAGTCAGTAATCGTGAACAGGTTCTGTCCGGCTACATATACTCTGATGTTTGAAATCCATTCGCTGCTGGTTGGCACATTGTATCCTAACTGAAGGTTGTCCAGTCTGATAAAAGATGCATCCTCAATATACAAATCTGAGAAAGTAGGAGTAGAAAGAACTACAGGGGTTTTGTCAGTTGTAACACTGTTCCACGTATTTGATCCTGAATCCTGGTTCTCGTAGAATCCTCTGTAAGAGTTGTACAGTTCGTGACCGAAGCTACCTCTCAGGAAGAAAGTCAAATCCCAATCTCCTAAAGAGAATGCATTGTTGAAACCGAAGTCACCATCAGGAAGTGCATTACCCAATACTTCGAAATCATCAGGACTGTTGATGTCTGCAGAAAGTACATACTCGTTGTTTTCATCAAGACCTAAGAATCTTGGTCCGTAGAAGTTACCTAAAGTCTGACCTACCCTGTTTTCAATAATAGGGTTGTTGTTCTGACCTGGAGAACCTGGAGTAGCAAATCTCAGGAATTCGAAACCAACCTCAGGGCTAAATGATAAACTCTCGATCGTAGTTTTGTCATAAATAGTGAAGTTGATACTTGGAGTCCAGCTTACCTGACCCAGTTTGATATCGTTGAAAGAAGCAGCGAATTCGAAACCGCCAGCTTGCAGATCAGCAAGGTTTAACCAGGTAGAACCAGCAGTGTTGATCAAGCTTGGATCAACAGCAGAAGGAGCACCTACTGTTACAGGAACGTTGAAAAGAAGATCTTCTACGTTTCTGCTATAGTAATCTATAGTACCGGTGATTTTGCTATCGAAGATCGCAAAGTCAACCCCTATGTCAAACTCTTTCTTAGTTTCCCACTTGAGCTCAGGGTTCTGGTTCTGGAACTGACGAAGACCAACATAGTTGTCATCAGTAGTCAAAGGATCAGAATCCAAATCAACAATACCACCATTACCCAATACAGGCAGTGCTAAAGTAGCACTTGGAGGAAGGTTACCCGTGATACCGTAAGATACTCTCAGCTTCAGAGAGTTTACAGGACCAAGATCAGCTATGTCAGCCAATTCAGCACCAGCACTTAATGCAGGGAAGTAACCAGTCTTTTCGTTTTCACCGAAACCTGAGAAAGACTCAGCTCTTACAGAAGCAGACAAGAAGTAAGTTCCCTGGTAAGAGAAGTTCAGTCTGGCAAATGCAGAGTTCAATTGATCGGTAGACTTATAAGAATATAAGTTTGTGTTGCTACCAACTCTGATTGCTCCACCACCAAGGTTGTTCCAGGTATTAGAATCAAACAGGAATTGTCTTACCTGAGCACCAAAACCTTCGAAGGTTCTTTTTTGTGTTTCCATACCAACCAGAGCAGTCATGTTCAGGTCAGTAGCCACTTCTGTGGTATAGTTAAGTGTTCCAGTCAGAATCTCAGTGAAGCGATCATCCGTTTGCCTCATGGCAACACCTCTTGCACCAAAACCAGTCTGTGGGTCGAGTCTTGACCAGAATGCACCTCTCAGTTGGTTGAATCTATCCTGAGAGTACTGAACTGCAACAGTCAGGTCATCAAGAATGTCAAACTCAGCTCTGTAGCTTGAAAGCAACTGCTTGGTAGTACCACCAAATTTCTGCTGCTTAGAAAGGGCTACAGGGTTAAAGAAATCAAACAAATCTCTTTGGAAATAACCACCGTCATTCACTGTGTTCTCATTATCGAAAACAGGAGCGGTAGGGTTGTATATAGCAGCGTAACGGAAAGCACCATTGTTGATACCTTCGTTTTCACCATTAGTCATAGACAGGTTTACATTCAGTCTCAATCTGTCGTTGATGGCAGTGTGACCTAAGTTTAAACGAGTGTTCAAACGCTCGTTGCTTACACCTTTAGCAATACCTTCGTTTTGTCTCCAGTTTACAGAAGCTCTGTAAGTAGTACCACCAAAAGCACCGGTAACAGAAACGTTAGTAGCATAAGAAACGCCAGTCTGAGTCAATTCATCAACCCAGTCAGTATCAGAACCAAAGTTAGTACCACCTCTTGCCACGAATTCGCTGGCAGACAGTACATCAATATTGTTGGCAATGTTATCGAAACTAACAAAGCTGTTCAGGCTTACGTTCGTTCTGCCTTCAGCGCTGTTCGCCTGGTTGGTAGTTACCAGAATTACACCTGAAGAACCTCTTGCTCCATAAATCGCAGCACCAGAACCATCCTTCAGTACATCAATAGATACAATATCATTAGGATCTACGTTTGCTAAATCAGCTCCAGGGACACCATCTAATACGATAAGCGGAGAACTGTTGGCACCAAAAGTAGAAAGACCTCTCAGACGGATGTTAAATCCACCATTTGGGTCACCACCCGGACGGGTAATAGAAAGACCAGCTACCTTACCCTGCAACAGCTGAGTAGGATTACTGATATTACCTTTGTTGAAATCCTCTGGCTTGATACTTGCCACAGAACTCGTAATCTCTTTCTTTTCTTGTGAACCATAACCCACAACAACTACTTCGTCTAACAAAGCAACGTCTGGTTGTAACACTATATTAATAGTGGTCTGGCTACCTACAAGAACTTCCTGAGATATGTAACCAATAAACGAAAAAACAAGTGTCTCATCTGCCGATACCTGAACGGAATAATTACCATCAAGATCAGTAGGTGTTCCCCTTGTAGTTCCCTTTACAGTCACGTTCGCGCGGGGAATGCCTAGGCCGTCATCCCCTCCGGTCACCGTTCCAGTAACGGTCTTAGTTTGTGCCAGCAGGGCTCCCTGGAAACCGACCGACATAACTAGAAGGATTAGTAAAAACTTTTTCATACAATCATTATTTTTTTTTAATCGAGATTGGCCCGTAAGCAGGCCAAAAAGTGCAATCGAATGCTCAAAGTACAATTACTGACAGTGATTTCATAGGGAAATTAATCTAAAATTGATGCAAACGATTGCAGAATAGTCCTCTTTTTTTGTATAGGGTCGGCTACCGGATATTTATGTTTTTTGGCCCAAAAAAGCCATTAAAATACACCACCATAACTTTTATAGAAGCTTGCCATTGTGGCTTCAAAGAAGACCTCTTTCGGCAACCGTATGCATAAGCAAATTGTTTTAGCGCTGCTTTTTATGATATAAACCATGTATATTTTGCAATTTTCGCCCATTTGGCCTTTCAATCGTTGGCATAAAGCCAAGGTAACACGGGCTTAATTATGACCGGCAAGAACCCCTTTCAAGCCTGAAAAACAGTGGTAAACGACCCAAAACCCCACATGTAACGGCAATAATTAGCAAGCTTGACCATGACGGTAAGCAGATGAACAAATTATTAACAAAATTCAACGCGTTTCGATAGTTTTGCTCAACGAAAAGAATTCATGAACTGGTTACAGCTTCTCTCTCAGCAAACACTACCCGATGCCAGGGGCAACCTGGCCCGTACGGCTTTCGATCGCGACTTCGACAGGATCATCTTTTCACACCCCTTTCGCAGGCTCCAGGACAAGACCCAGGTGCACCCCCTGCCGGAGCAGGACTTTGTGCATACCCGACTCACCCATAGCCTTGAAGTTTCCAGCGTAGGCCGGTCACTCGGCAGGCTTGTAGGCAAAGCACTGATAGAACGTCATCCGGAGCTTAGCCACTTAGTGGATGCCAATGACTTTGGGGCCATTGTGGCAGCGGCTTCTCTGGCACATGATATCGGCAACCCGCCCTTTGGCCATTCGGGTGAGTCTTCTATCTCCAGCTACTTTCTGGAGCGCTCCTCTCTCTATAAAGATGAGTTTTCTGAGATAGAATGGTCTGACCTGATTCAGTTTGAGGGCAATGCCCAGGGCTTTCGTCTGTTGAACAAGCCCGGCTACCAGGGCCTGAAGCTTACGAACCCTACCCTGGCCGCCTTTACCAAATATCCACGCCCCTCTAAAATTGCGGAAAGAGATAAAAGCCGAAAGAGCCAGAAGAAGTTCGGATTTTACAATTCAGAGCAAACCATATTTAAAGGTATGGCTGATGAGCTTGGCCTGGTATCACTTGGAACCGACCAATGGTGCCGCCACCCACTGGCTTTTCTGGTAGAAGCCGCTGATGATATTTGTTACCATATTATTGACCTGGAAGATGGCTGTAACCTCGGGCTTGTTTCTCATGAACAGACGGTAGCACTTTATGCGGCCATCATCGGGAATAAATTCAATCCCGAAAAACTGGAGCAGATTCAAAGTAAGAAAGAACAGATAGGTGTATTGCGTGCGCTTTCCATTTCACACCTGATAGATGAATGCGCGGCCATGTTTCTGGACAATGAGGAAGCCCTGCTCAAGGGAGACTTCGATCGTTCGCTGGCCGATGAGATTGCCTCCAAAGATGCCCTGAAAGAAATCATCACGGTTTCTATAGAGAAGATATATCGCAGTAAGACGGTGCTCGAAACGGAAGCAGCGGGTTATCAGATACTCAGCGGCTTGCTGGACACCTTCCTGCCCTGTGCTATATCTAAGTATACCAATACCGTAACCGCCAAAGACAAGGTTTTCTACAGGCTCTTGCCTCAGGAAGTACAGGGAGAAATTGAATCGGCCGAAAGCACCTATCAGGCTTGCAGGGCCATGCTCGATTTTGTGGCGGGTATGACGGATTCTTCGGCTATCCATCTTTATCGTAAGGTGAAGGGGATTGCTTTGCCGGGGATTCGTTGATATGGTTATTGGTTATCGGTTAATCGTTATTGGTTGCAATGACGTCTTGCTCAACGCGATTCCAAAACTCTAAGCGACAGAGATTCACGCTCAGGCAGGGAATGACAGAAGGACGTAAATTATACCATCCGTCATCCATCTTTGCTTTTTGATGGGCCAAAAAGCAACAAAAACCCTTTCCCGATAACTCCAAATCCAAGGCTGATTTTTACCCGCAAGGCTTGCGCGTGCCAGATCCAATCACCTTGTATTTCGCGCTGTTATCGGTTCAACCCCCCTCCTGGATGTATAGAGCAGGTATATGAAGCTTTAGGCCACTGATCCGACCACTTGGAGTCATCAGACGATTGGTTGCAATGACGTCTTGCTCAACGCGATTCCAAAACTCTAAGCGAAACAGGTTCCGGTCAGGGCCGGGAATGATAGAAAGATATTGTCGCGTTTCACCTCTTGAAGGGTAAACTAATTTCAGAGCGAAACACAAATTCACTTTAAGCCTGATAACCTAATACACCAATAACCTGCAACAGAAGGCACGCTGCTCCCGATCCACCAACCTTACCGGTTCCCAAATCGGCCAATCAACGAATAAACTGCTTGCCTCTATACCTTATATATAGGGTGAAAAACATTACCTTTGTCATCTTGTTCAAAAATGTGGTCTAAATTCCCTCATATCGTACTGAAATACAGGCTCATACTGATGATCCTGCTATTCGCTTTTACAGGCTTTATGGCTTACCAGGCCCAGTTTGTGAAGATGGCTTATAACTTCAATACGGCTGTTCCCGAAACAGACGAGAATTATAAGTATTTCCAGCAGTTCAAAGATAAGTTTGGCGAAGACGGCAATATCCTGGTCCTGGGGGTCAAAGACAGCAGCCTTTACAAGCTCAATAGCTTTCAGCTTTACAAAAAACTGAACGATGACATTGCCGATATGGAAGAGATCACCAATGTGATTTCATTGTCATCATTACAAAAGATTGTACGAGACCGGGAAGCCCGATCCTTTAACCTGGAGCCGCTGATTCCGGAAACACCGCAAACGCAGGAAGAACTGGACGACATCCTCGAAGAGGCCATTGACCTGAAGTTCTATAGCGGTCAGATTCTGAATGCCGATAATGGTGCCACCCTCATCCTGATCAATATGGATCGGGAGGTGCTCAACTCAGCCCGCAGAAATGGCGTGGTCAATGAGATCAAACGACTCGGTGAAGCTTTTACGGCTCAAACCGGCATAGAAATGCATTACTCGGGTATGCCCTTTGTGCGTACCATGATGCAGCAAAAAACCAACAAGGAGCTTCGTCTCTTTATCGGGCTGTCTATTGGCATCACCGCCCTGATCCTCTTCCTGTTTTTCCGCTCATGGCCGGCAGTGGTTTTTCCGCTGATAGTGATAGCCGTGGTGGTTACCTGGGTACTGGGTACGGTGGGCATTCTCAATTATGAAATCAACATACTGACAGGGCTGATCCCGTCCATCATTATTGTCATCGGTATACCCAACTCCATCTATCTGCTTAATAAGTATCACCAGGAGTTTGTGAAGCATGGCGATAAGATCCGTGCCATTGTGATGATGATCAAGAAGATCGGGTTGGTCACCTTTATCACCAACTTCACCACAGCTATTGGCTTTTTGGTACTGGTCACCACAGACATCAAGCTGCTTAAAGAGTTCGGTTTGGTAGCGGGCATCAACATACTGGCCACCTTTATCGTGAGTATTGTACTCATTCCGGGCATCTTCTCTTATCTGCCGGCCCCCAATGCCAAGCAGTTGAAGCACCTGGAGTTTAAAGGCATCAGCCGTTTTCTAACCTTACTGGACCTGCTCGTTCACAGGCATCGCTACCGCGTGTTCATTGTCACCGGCATCGTGGTGGGGCTTTCTATTGTCGGGCTGACAAGGCTCTATTCCGTGGCCTTTATGGTAGACGATATTCCGGAGGAGTCGCAGGTAAAACAAGACCTTTATTTCTTTGAGCGAAACTTCAGTGGGGTAATGCCCCTGGAGATCGTGATTGACTTTGGTAAGCCGCGCTCTACCCTCAATGCCCGTAACCTGCGCAAGGTAGACAGGCTGGAAAAAGCGCTGGACGCTATACCCGATGTATCGCAGCCGGTATCTATTGTAAGCTTTGCCAAGGCAGTACGTCAGGCATTTTACGATGGTAATCCGCGCAGGTATGGTCTGCCCAGCCCCAGCGACAGAAATGCCATTCTCAGCTATTTGTCCAATCAGCAAGAAGATCAATCTACCTTCCTCAGCTCATTTGTAGACTCTACCGGACAGGTGATGCGGGTATCGCTGAAAATGGCCGACCTGGGTTCTATCAAAATGGACTCGCTGATCAACAATGTGATTGAACCCAGCATTGACGATGTCTTCGGAGATTCAGAAAAGGTAGAAACCAGCGTAACTGGCTCTACCCTGCTCTTTGTAAAGGGCAATAAGTTTTTGATTGAAAACCTCAGGTTTTCGCTATTGTTGGCCTTTGCCATCATAGCCGTGATTATGGCCATACTCTTTGCCAATATCCGCATGATCATCATATCCATGATTCCCAATCTGATACCGCTAGTGCTTACCGCGGGCATTATGGGTTTCTTTGGTATACCGCTTAAGCCCAGCACCGCCCTGATCTTTAGCATTGCCTTTGGTATTTCAGTAGATGATTCCATTCACTTTCTGGCCAAATACCGACAAGAGCTTTTCTCAAATAAATTCTTCGTGCCCATTGCCATCAGCAACAGTATTAAGGAGACAGGCGCCAGTATGGTATATACCTCTATTGTGCTGTTTTTTGGCTTTGTGATTTTCGTATTCTCCGACTTCGGTGGTACCGTAGCCCTGGGGGTCCTTACCTCGCTTACGCTGATGTTTGCCATGCTGACTAACCTCACTGTGCTACCTGCCCTGCTCATGGTGTTCGACAGTGGTAAAAGGAACCAAAACTTCCATCCGCTCATTGAGCACTATGAGTTTTATGTAGAAGACGAGGACGAAGAGATAGATACCGACAGTTTATTAATCAAAGAAAATGACCCCTTTCTGGGGACTACGGATAAGGTGGAAGATGACACCTTGTAACAAGAGGAGATACCGTGAAAAAGTACACAGAATACAAAAACCCCAATTACGCTGAAATAGGACAAAACATGCTAAGCTACTGGAAAGAGCATGGCATTTTTGAAAAGTCTGTTGATCAAAAAGAGGGCAATCCTACTTTTACCTTCTTTGAAGGGCCGCCATCGGCCAACGGTGCCCCAGGCATTCACCACGTGATGGCCCGTACTGTAAAGGATATTTTCTGTCGCTTCAAAACCCAAAAGGGCTTCCAGGTAAAGCGTAAAGGTGGCTGGGATACCCACGGCCTGCCGATAGAGCTGCAGGTAGAAAAAGAACTGGGCATTACCAAAGAAGACATTGGCAAGAAAATCTCGGTTGACGAGTACAACAAGCAGTGCCGCGAAACGGTAATGCGTTTCAAAGACCAGTGGGACGACCTGACTGAGAAAATGGGTTACTGGGTAGATCTGGATAACCCCTATATCACCTTTGAGAGAGATTATATAGAGACGCTCTGGTCGATGCTGAAAAAGCTGTACGACAAGGGGCTACTCTATAAGGGCTATACGATTCAGCCCTACTCTCCTGCTGCCGGTACAGGACTAAGCTCTCATGAACTGAACCAGCCCGGCACCTATCAGGATGTGAAAGATACTTCCATGACTGCGCAGTTTAAAGTAGCAGGCACGGACAATGACTATATACTCGCATGGACCACCACGCCCTGGACGCTTCCGGCCAATAATGGCCTGGCAGTAGGTGCCGGTGTGGAATATGTAAAGGTGCGTACCTTCAACCAGTACACGCACCTGCCTATCAATGTTATTCTGGCCAAAGACCGCGTGTCTTACTACTTCAATGCCAAGGCCAAAGACCTGAAAATTGAAGACTACAAGCCGGGTGACAAGCTCATCCCTTATGAAATAGTAGAGAGCTTTAAAGGCCGCGACCTGGCCGGTACAGACTATGAGCAGCTGATGCCTTATGTACGCCTGCCAAAGCCTGCCTTTACTGTAGTAGTGGGTGATTTTGTAACCACAGAAGATGGTACCGGTATCGTGCATATCTCCAAAACCTTTGGAGCAGACGATTACCGTACTTCTGTACAAAACAACATGCCTGGTGTGTTTGTAACAGACGAAGAAGGCAATGAGGTACCGATCGTAAACAAACAGGGCAAGTATGTAGCCGAGATGGGAGAATTTGCCGGCATGTACGTAAAGAATGAATACTACAGCGATGCCGAAAAGCCGGAGAAGTCGCTGGACGTGCTCATCTCCATCAAGCTGAAAGAAGAGAATAAAGCCTTTGAGGTAAAAAAATACGAGCATAGTTACCCACACTGCTGGAGAACGGATAAACCGATTCTCTACTACCCCTTAGACTCCTGGTTTATCAAAACCACGGCCTATAAGGAGCAGCTGGTAGCACTTAACAAAACCATCAACTGGAAGCCACAATCTACCGGTGAGGGTCGCTTTGGCAACTGGCTGGAAAACCTGGTAGACTGGAACCTCAGCCGTTCGCGCTACTGGGGTACCCCACTGCCGATCTGGATGTCGGAAGACAAGACAGAGGAAAAGTGTATCGGCTCTATGGATGAGCTGAGGGCTGAAGTAGCCAAGGCTATCGAAGCTGGTTTTATGACCGAGCCCCTGAGCGAAGACTTTGACCTGCACCGACCTTATGTAGATGATGTTTTTCTGGTAAGCGCAAGCGGTCAGAAAATGACCCGTGAGAAAGATCTGATTGACGTATGGTTCGATTCAGGGGCCATGCCTTATGCGCAGTGGCACTACCCATTCGAAAACGATGAGACTTTTGAGAAGAGTTTTCCGGCTGACTTTATCGCAGAGGGAGTAGACCAAACCCGTGGCTGGTTCTTTACCCTCCATGCCCTGGCAGTAATGCTGCACGACAGCGTGGCCTTTAAAAATGTAATCGCCAACGGCCTGGTGCTCGATAAGGGTGGCAACAAAATGTCTAAGCGATTGGGCAATGCCGTTAACCCATTCGAGACTATTGCCAAATTTGGCCCCGATGCCACTCGTTGGTATATGATTTCCAATGCCAACCCATGGGATAACCTGAAGTTTGACATTGATGGCGTGGCAGAGGTTCAGCGCAGGTTCTTTGGCACCCTGCAAAACACCTATGCATTCTTTGCCCTCTATGCCAACCTCGATGGCTTTAGCTTTGAGGACGAGCCCATAGCCCTGGAAAAAAGACCAGAGAGTGATCGCTGGATTCTCTCTAAGCTCAACAGCCTGATCAAGGCCACTGAGCAGGCCTATGAAGATTATGAGCCTACCCGTGCTGCGCGTATGATCATGGACTTTGTAACAGACGAAATGAGCAACTGGTACGTGCGCCTGAACAGGAAACGTTTCTGGAAGGGTGAGTACAATGAAGATAAAAAAGCGGCTTATCAAACCCTCTATACCTGTCTGCTGAATATCGCCAAGATAGGGGCACCTATTGCTCCTTTCTATATGGATCGCCTGTATCAGGACCTGAATGCAGTTTCCGGACTGGAAACAGCCGAATCGGTGCACCTGACGGACTATCCGGCTGCCGATGAGGCCTGTATTAATGCAGCACTGGAAACGCGCATGAGCCTTGCTCAGACCATTTCTTCGCTCACACACTCCATTCGTAAGAAGGAGAAGATCAAGGTGCGTCAGCCACTCTCTAAAATTATGATTCCGGTGCTGGACGCCCAGACCCGTGAATATGTCGAAGCGGTGGAAGACCTGATTCTTTCTGAGGTGAATGTAAAGGCGGTGGAGTATATAGACGATACTTCCGGCATACTGGTAAAAAAGGTAAAGCCCAACTTCCGTAGCCTTGGTAAAAAGTTTGGCCCTAAGATGAAGCTTATCACCGGCCAGATCAACCAATGGGGGCAGGAAGAAATTGCCGCAATTGAAAAGCATGGTGCTTTAGAGCTGAGCCTCGATGGTGAGGGCATTTCCCTGCTATTGGAGGATGTGGAAATCTCGAGCGAAGATATTCCCGGCTGGTCTGTAGCCTCTGAAGGCAAGGTAACCGTAGCACTGGACATTACGCTTGACGATGCCCTGCGGCAGGAAGGCCTGGCACGTGATGTGGTCAACCGGGTGCAAAACCTGCGTAAAGACATGGGACTTGACGTACAGGATAAGATCAACATCCAGGTGGTGCTTGGTGAAGCCTTTGTAGATACAGCCCT
Source organism: Roseivirga sp. (assembly GCA_021404565.1). Taxonomy (GTDB): domain Bacteria; phylum Bacteroidota; class Bacteroidia; order Cytophagales; family Cyclobacteriaceae; genus Roseivirga. The sequence continues at coordinate 68,352 of JAAWWF010000026.1, forward strand.
GAAAAATAACGGAGATTACATCTGCCAGGAAACACAAGCCCTTAGTTTGGAGTTAGTGAAGACAATAGAGAACGGCCACAGCGTTGAAATAGACGAGTGGACCCTGGAAATTGAGATTGCGGTAGCATGATGGGCTGGAAGTCAGAAGTCAGGAGACCGAAGTCGGAAGTTTTGAAGACGCTTCGGTCTTCCGGCTTCGGTCTTCCAGTCTTTCCACTCAACTCATTTTAAGAAGTCAAATTAAGGAAAAGCAAATTGCCTATTTAAATAACCCCAAGCCCCATCCAATTGCGCTTTAAATACAGCAAATACTTTCTTCTTACCCTAGGCATGATCCTGATCGATCAGGCTGTGAAAATCTGGGTCCACTACAATATCGTACTGGGACCTTCGGGTGAGGTGAAGGTATTTGGCGACTGGTTTAAGCTGCATTATATCCTCAATGAGGGTATGGCTTTTGGCATTCGCTTTGGGTCTGATTATGGCAAACTGGGCCTTACCATCTTCCGCATTGTGGCCATGGTGTTTATCAGCATCTACCTCTACCGCATGGCCAAAAAAGGCATGCATTCCGGCCTGCTCTGGTCCATTGCGCTTATTTTAGGTGGGGCCATTGGCAACGTAATCGACAGTACCTTTTACGGGGTGTTCTTTAACAATGCCCCCTACGATGCCGTTACGCCCTGGTTTCATGGCAAGGTCATCGATATGTTTTACCTCGATGTATGGGAGGGCCAGGTGGCCGACTGGGTTCCCGTTTGGGGAGGCGAGCATATAGCCCTCTGGCCCATCTTTAATGTAGCCGATGCCAGCATCTTTGCCGGAGTAGCCCTGATCCTGCTTTTTCAGAAAAGGTTCTTTGGAAAAACCGGAGGTGAGAAAGAACCTGCTAACGCTGAAAGTCGGAAAGGCTCTTTGGCGGTTGAGGCTGTTTTGGAGCAAAGCGACACAGAGGAGCAGACCGCTTCGAAAGGTTGATTTTTCTGTCCGACCCTGATAAAATGGTCTTCCGGGCACAAAATTCAGCCCCTTGCCATGGCAACAGCTCTGAGTCTTTTTCAATAAAAACCCATCCGGATTATTATCGGCAAGAGCATTCGTTCTCCTCGGCAAGGGGCTGGTTGTTAACCTGAGTTCGGTTATTATTGCTGATTCACTTCAAAAAACAACACACCTGTATTATACATGGTACCCGTACCAGAGGTAGGGTCACAATAGTTTACAATTGACTCCCCCAGGGGTTTGTCTGAAGATACCGTGGTGACCGTAGAGTTAACCGTAGTCGCAACTCCGTTTATGGTCACAGGTATGGCGACTGTGGTGGTGGTAGTGGTACCTGTTCCGTCATATTCAAAAAACATATAGTTCATAGATTGGGCAAAACCTGTCTTGGTCCATACTATAATCTCCGCCAGCATATTCACCCATTTCGGATCACAATTAATAAGACCACAATTTCTGAAGTCCGTTCTTTTGCCAAAGTACATCTTGGTCAATGTATGGGGAGTTCCCGCAGCAGTGATATAGGTGATCACGGCCTTGATCTCCATATCTCCGCCAAACCATAAATCAGCTGCTTCTCTCATGGCCTGTATCGTAGTGAATTTAATCCTGGTGAGCTCGTCTTTTGCCGGATTGGAATCTCTTTCACACACCGGGCCTGCAGGTGGGGTCTCAGAACCTGTGCCTCCCCCGCTACCGGGGTTGCCCGGGTTGGTACAATCATTCTGTGCCTCATAGTAGTCATCAATCATCACATAGGAGTTATCGCCTGTCTCCAGAAAAGGATCGCCCTCACAATCAAGCCCCGGATCATTTACACTCTCATATAGCGTTGTATGCTTTGGTAAGGCAATCACACGCTCATTGCGGCTAATCACCATCACAAGCTGGCTGGGCTCTTCCAGGCTGCTGAGTGTCAGTGTTTGTCCATTCGGATACATTACCGGCACCTTGTCTTCCGTAATTTTCTCAGGCACTATGGCCAGCGGCAATTCATCCAGGTCTGCCCTCCAGTCTTCTGCCGACAGCGATTCCAGTTGGGGCAGGGCTATTTGCAAAAGCGGGTGAAAGCGTGAAGCAGAATCCAGAAAGCTCATGGTTCCTGCAGTGCTTCCCAGGTTGGTGTTGTTGTCTGTTTTTACGGCATCAATTCCTTCCATAATCAGCTCCCCAAAAGTTACTTTGCTGGTGCTGCCATTGCGGTTGATCACCACCTCTTTATTTCTGATTTGAGCGAGCAGTACGTTATAGTCTCCGTCAAATCGCTCTAGTATCGACTCCTTCAGGCTCTGCCTTACAGCAGGGTAGCGCATGGCAAAAGAAAGCCCCGTGCCCAACCTTGCCGCAATTCTGTCTTGCGAGCTGGTAAGCTGAGGCGAGCTGATCTGATCAGGCAGTTCAGGAGAAAAGTCTTCCTGTGAGCAGCGGACAAATAAGGCCATTGCCAAAAGGGCAAAGCTTAGTTTTAAATAGTTCTTCATTTTATCTGTGGTTTTGATTGATAGTTTAGAGCTGCCAGCGGCTTATGCGTGTTTGAGACGCATAGGGCCGGCAGACCAAACGAATATTACAGTAGTTCATTCCACAGAGCAGCCAGAGGTCATCAGGGTTTCTGCTTATTTCTTAAAAAAAGATCTTGGAGGGATTGTTTGAGAGGGGTTAGTGGCGGAGGGCATATAGCCCTCTGGCCCATCTTTAATATAGCCGCTGCCAGTATCTTTGCCGGGGCAGCCCTGATCCAGCTTTTTCAGAAGCGGTTTTTGGGGAGGGGGTTAGCGTTATTGACGCTTCTAAAGAAAATGAATGCTCCAATGCTCCAATGCTCCAATGCTCCAATGCTCCAATGCTCCAATGCTCCAACCTTGGAGGATAATACCCAAGAACCAACAGAGTCTCTGGGTTAGATATGTAATTTTTATTTTTCCAATAGCATAGTCTAAAGCAATTAAAAAGCTTTTTAAATCCTTTTCATCTGCTTTTAACTCTATTTTTTATCAAAACCGGTATTAGGGGAATTTGATAGCTTCAGACCGCTGAGCAAATTTCATATTATGGTTGAAAAGGATTTCATAAAGCTTCTTAACAAAGTGGATGATCCATCGCTATTAAAATACCGAGTTGCGATTGAAATTGAGTTAGATAGAAGGGGGATCAAATTTGAGGTTGGAGAAATTGGGGAAAATCTCGCTATTGAATTTTTCAATAAAACAGCTGGTCTTTCAAATCTGCTAAAGGCACCCACTGGTGCCAAGAATATAGATGCAATTTCCAGAGATGGAGACAGGTACTCTATTAAAACAATAAAAAAAGGTAATAAGACAGGTACAATTTATCCAGATAACCAGGAAAAGGACAAGCAGCTTTTTGAATATATTTTAGTTGTCATATTAGCCACCAACTATGAACTCAAAGAGCTCTTCCGGTTCTCATGGAGTGATTTCATAAAGATAAGGGCTTGGGATAAAAGAATGAACGCCTGGTATATACCTTTAAGCAAGAATAAACTAATAACTGCAGAGAAACTATATCAATCTATAGGTAACTAATTTCTCCTTGGAACTTTATGTTAGATTATTAAAATGGAAGTCCAGCAACCATTCCGCACTATAATAAGGGGTTTCTAAGCTAGTTGATCGGTCTAATTCCTAGAAAAGAATTCGTTAACAATTTGGTCCTGATTAAATGTTGGCTGCCCTTGACGAGCAAAATACAATGAGAACCGTGAAATAATATCTTTAGAAAATGCTCCTGAGATAGTTGCAATTTTTTCCATTTCAGTATCAAATCCAACAGTTTTTAATTCCTGAAAATCGATAAGGAAACCATTATTCCCTTTAAAACTAGGTAGATAATGATATCTGTAGAAGTCATTTTTTACATAGCCTTTAATTTTGCTCTTCTCAAGCTTCCCGTTCTTGTTCAAACAGAGAGTTTTATAATCGAACTCTTTTGCTTTGGCGACAACAAGATGATCTGCTTTTCTGAAAGGTATTTTCTCTCCATTTTTATTGAATTTGTATTGGAAGACAACATCACAAGCTGGAGTTAGTACAAAATAGTAGTCTTCCTTAATCTTAAACAAATCCCCAGTATGAATGTATTTCTTAATCGGTGGAGTTATATAGATTTCTACTGGGTGATACTCTTCAAAATTGCCGTCAGTATCAATCTCCATATGCTCCTGAAAGTGAGAGAAAATGTACCTTAAAAGAGTCTTTTGATTGTTGTGGGTAATCCAGGTTTCCAAGTCATCTGCTAAATGACTCCAAAATATTTGAGTCAACTTCCGGTCAATCTCACCTTGAGGTCTCAGCAACTGAGTAATCCCGGTATTAAAAACAACAATAATTTCACCAAGTATATCTTTAAAACTCTCCGTGCGTACTCTTTTTTTCAAAAGAGCAGTCTCCTCAATATCTTCGATTTGAGCTATACTACCTGAGTAAATGATAATGGGAATCCTGATTTTCCCTTGAACCGCCTCGACTAGTTTCTTTCCTTCAAGCTCATCTGTGCCTGAGAGCTTCAGGTCAATAACAGCCGCATCATAAAACGGTGTATCAAGTGCTTTTTTACCCTCATCATAATCTTTGCACACCTCTTGCACAACCTGGTATTCACTCTTTTTATTATGTTGAAAAATAATATCTTCATATACCTGAATCTGCGCAGGTTCATCCTCGATAATCAATAGGTTAATTTGTGTCATGATGTGTTACTGGTGTTTTAACTCGACTTTGAAGAATGCACCATCTTCAGAATAAATTGCTTTAAGCTCTCCCCCATTTCGGTCTACGGCTTCTCCAGAGATTGCCAAACCAAGCCCAGTACCTCCTTTATTGCTGAATTCAGGTTCGAAAATATCCTCGCTTTCTATGAGTGTCTTGTCTATTCCGGGGCCATTGTCACGATACTCAATTATTAAAAGATTATCATCTTCATAAACTTTAAATAGTATTTGCTTTTGAGCTCTTTGGATACCTTGAAGCCAATATATACTATTATCTACTAGATTGGTAAATACAACGTAGAGATCTTCTTTCCAACCGTAAAAGGTTTGATTAGTATCACAGTCAATTTCACACTTAATACTCTGCGATTCGAGCTGTGAAACAAAGACATCCAATACATTTTCAATTACAGTCCTAACCTTAAAATCTTTTCTATGAGTGCGCTTCTTTGCGGAGAGAGGGTCGAGTTTATTAAAGAGCTTAATAAGGATATCAGACTGATCATACACCACCCTAAGCCTGTCTATGATTTTATCAATTGTGACCTGATCATATACTTCTCGGACTTCATCCGCCCATTCCGAAATAGTCGGTATTTGATTCTTGAAATACGAAATAGGCTTTCTGCCTTCATGTAAAACAACATTTACAATTTTTCCTAAAGTAGCTTGACCTTGATATAAGGCAATAGCTTTCTTCAGGTCATCAGCAATTTTAGCATTGGACTCCTCTTTCTCCGAAATGAGTTTATTAATTATGGCCTTACTCGTCTTCTCGACCCCAGCTGTATCGAGTTCTTCATTAATCTTGTTCTTAACATCTTTTAGGTCAAAAAGAGTGTTAATTTTTACGTTCAGGTCACGTTTGCTTCTTCCAAGACCAATATTCTTCCGATAGGAAAACCTCCTTTCTTCGAGTTTACCAAGTACCTGCTTACCAATTTCTTGCAAGCCAAAATACTCTGCAGTCTCTCTCAGCCCATCTCGAGCGCTTTTTTCTTCCAGACCTGACTCTTCTTCCGACTCAATATGTATGAACCCAATTATCTGATCACTACCCACCCTAAAAGAAGGATTCTGAACCCTTTGCTTATCAAGCTCTAACCAATCATAGCCTGCATCTCCTAACGGTCGTAACCTAAAGCCATTCCTGTATACACCTATTCCGTTATAATTATCAAGAATCAGTCTGGCTTCTCTTTTTCCGACATATGCTCCTGTAACAGGGTCCTTAAGTCCTCTTTGAATCAATCCGTCAATTGATGCTGGGTCACGATCAAAAACTCTAAAGTCTAACTGTAGTTTTCCGCAATAGGCCTCCTCTCCTTTTCTAGTATCACTCTTATTGAGAATAATATCAAAGTCTTCAATAACTTGAATTGGAGCTCCTTTAATTCGATTATTTTCAAACCTAAGTTTTGCTATACCTTTATTAGTGACTAATCCACTGACCCTATAATCAAAGAGATCAAACAAAGGATAAGGCTCAATATCCTCTACTACGTTAGAGAAGCCGTCAAAAGGAAAATCTCCAAGCTCAAGCTGAATCTTGAAGTTTTCAATGTCAGCATCAATGCTATGTTCACTAGCAACTGGTGGAATCAGTTTTTTCAGCTCAAACTTTAAGTTCTGAATTTGTTTGACATTCCATTCTGATAGATGAGCTTCATCGCCAATCATTATAAGTTCAGTACCGGGCCTTTTATCGGTAGCGTAATTCTCAATTAAAACATCTACATCATCCAGGTATTTAGCACTCTCAAAGTGTTCCCAAATCAAGTATAGCGCTGTTAAGTCTCCTTCTTTATCAACTGTTTGAAGAATCAGGTCATCGCCAATCATGGATGCGGAATATCTCCCAATCCCTTTTTTCCCTTGCATTTTCCGTCCTGAAGGACTAGTACTTCGCTTTAACTTATCGTCCGTAGAAGGTACCATCCATTTATCCACAACGGTGTCATAATCCATTCCATGCCCTTCATCTCTGATTACAACCTTTATTCCTTTTTCCGAACCCCTTGAGAATGGGAGTAAAGACACTCTGCAGTATTTAGAGTCAGCATCATAAGCATTTTTTACAAGCTCAACTATAGCCGCATACTTGTCTTTGATAAGATCCTTGCCAATAGTAATAATATGACGCCCTGCTGGTCGTATTTTGTGGTAGTCTGAGCGATTCTTTAAATTTTCACTACCAGCCTGCTTAGAAAACAACTCATACTGTTCAGGCTCGTATTTTCCCGATTCTATAGTTTTAGATTCCGACCTCTCTTCCCCTAAAAACTTAAGCAACCAACTATCTGATATAATATTGAATACTTGATCACTTTTCAATCTAACCATGGTCTCCCGTTCACCGGGAATCAATTGATTAAAACTATGCCATAATTCTTGATCACTCTGACTAATAAGAAGCATTCGCACTTTTTCTGGAGCTTCATCTCCAACAAAGTCGAACAATACCAGGTCGCCCGGCTTAAGACTGCTGTACCTTAGGGGTTGGTCTTGAGGGTTTGGAATCAAGCTTCCACCAAGTCGCCAGTTTTTCTGTGTAGATGATGCGGCTGTAATAGTGCGGTTTGAAGCCTGGTGTACCACTTCTCCTTTTCGAGGCCCATGAATTTCGGTCGAGATTTCCATACGCCCATTCTTTAAGGCATTGGAATTTGGTAATCCTGGATACAGTTGTCCAATGAAAACACTGCTATTCAGGTTGATAGCTTTTTGCTTAGATTTCTTTCCTGGCTGATTCTGAAATTGCCACTCAAAGATGGTGAGATCAGATTTGGTTAACTTCTTTAATGCTAGTTTCCTCGACATTGATATCGTGGTTTAGTAAGTTGCTTAACATCTTTTCTGCAAGCGCCTTAGCAAAAAGAGGAGGAACAGAGTTTCCAATTTGCTTGAATGCAGGGTTCATTGTGCCCGCAAAAACAAACCCATCTGGAATAGATTGAAGTCTGGCTGCTTCACGAACTGAGATGGTACGTGCCTGCTCACTGTCATAATGAATGTGAGAATACCCGTCTTTACCTAAATGTGCTAACAAAGTCCTTGAAGGCTGATCGGACTCCATTTTTCTCCACTTATTAGGAAACTTGTCCGGAGCATAAGGAGGAACATACGCTTTGTACAATGCTTTATATTCTTCTGAATCTTCCTCTGGTATTGGATCCAACCTATCCAAAGCCTCCCGAAACAACTCATTTGCTGTTTTGAGCGCTTCCGGATATTGGTCCCCAGGTTTCATTTTGGCAAAAATCTTATAATCCCTTGGTAAGTACCGGATTACATGATCCTTTATGCCTTCTTCATTTTCAAAACCATTCCATGTCTTCAGGTTTTTGGCATATTCACTCTCCTTTCTCCGTTTATTGTACTTCACAAGAGAATCAAACCTTCTCGCGCCTCGTTTCATTTTGCCTAGTAGGTGATCTTTGATACGTGGCAAATCTCCGATAGCCTCTTCTGTCGTTATTGCTGCTAACTCATCTCCGATTTCTTTCGGTGGCTCAACAAAATACTTTTGAACCTTAAAAAGATCATTTACTATAGTTTTCATGGCAACTTGACGAGAACCATGATAGCCAACCGGCAAATCCATCCAATGACTGGGCTTAGGAGGAAATTCAAATTGAGGACAAATCTCTTTTGAGTATGCCACCAAAATCATTCTTTCTCTCATTTGTGGCACACCATAAAAAACTGTATTCAACAGTGTGTACTTACAGGTATAGCCATAACTCGCCAAAACATCACAAGTCTCTTCCGCAATATTATGGCCTCCGAAGTTCAAAACGTCTGGTACGTTTTCCATTAGAATCGCCATAGGCTTAAGTTTTGAGACGTATGCTAAATATCTCAGGTAGAGATTACTTCTCGGATCTTGTAAAAAAGCTTCTGGATGTTCCGATACTTCCCGCAGTTTAGCTCTACCTACTCGCGCGAAAGCCTGACAAGGTGGCCCTCCTACAATAACATCGAAGCACTCCTCAGCTTTTTCATTAGGATAAAGTCTTGCCACATACTCTTCAGGATCAACTTTGGTAATATCTACTGCCCTGGCATGCTCTTCAAAATTATCCGTATCCTTATGAAAATTAATGGCGTGTGTTTCAGCGGCATGCTTATCATACTCAATAGCTCCCTTTATTTCAAAACCTGCTGCATCAAAGCCTAGAGATATTCCTCCACACCCAGCAAAGAGGTCTAGTACACGGGGTTTCTCCCCAGTAAGAAACCTTTGGTACTTTGCTGAAATAACGCTCATCTGTTTCAATTTAGTCATCCCTTGAATGCTATTTCTCTATAGTACTAATTAATTTTTGCAAAGCCATTTCTGAGTCTCTTTTTAGTTCACATTCCCAAATAACAATGACCTTCCAACCTAAGTTCTTGAGGTGTTTTAAGTTTTTCAAATCATTGCTTTGCGTCTTTGCAATTTTTCCCCTCCACCACTCTGTACGGGTTTTTGGCATGACAAAGTATTTGCAACCGCTGTGTCCATGCCAAAAGCATCCATTTATCATAACAGCTGTTTTGTATTTTGGCAGTACCAAATCAGGTTTTCCAGGAAGTTTTTCACTTTTGAATTTACCGTGAAGGTTGTACCTAAAGCCATTGGAATGAAGAAACTTTCGCACAATCATTTCCGGCTTTGTGTCCTTACCTTTTATACGACTCATATTGTATGATCGTATATGTGGTTTATGAACATCAGCCATAGCCCTTATTTCCTCGTACTCACCAGCATCTCCCTTATATCCACATCCAGAATCTCAGCCATGCGGTGGAGGTCTTTAAGGTGGGGTTGTGATCTGTTATTACAAATGGATGTCATGGCCGTGGTACTAATGCCCATTTCTCCTGCGAGCCACTTTTGGGTCTTGCCCTGAATCACCAGGATTTCTTTTACTCTGTTTATTCTCAATGCCATTCGTAAGGCAAAAATAACAAGTAATTATTCACTCTTCATAATCTCATCTTACATAAGAACAAGTTCAACTTACAGTATCGAAAGAGTAATATAAATTTCTTCTTTCTAATCCGAAAGTTATTATTACCTTTACGCAAGTTCAACTTTCGGTTATAGAATATTATGCCTTCCCAAACTTCTGACCCACTCGCTCCATATCCAGACCTGACCTTGCCTATGGTGGAAGAGCTGCAGGTGTTTTTGGATCTGGTAGATCCGGGGCTGTTCAGTGGTCAGCTAATGCAGCTCTACCTGAAGTATATGGCCAGCCAGCCAGAGGAACTGCCCGCAGACTTTACCGATATGACAGAGAGCCTGAGCTTCTTGCTGCAGTTTTTAAGCCGGGTTGAGCAGGAGTTGAAAAGGGAGTGAAACCAGAGCCTCACGAATTCCCTTATTTACCAGTTTATGAGAAAAACTTACCCCTTACAACCTGGTAGAAGAGGTTGCGCAGGATCGCTGAACAAGCGAGGTAAGGCGCTATTGAAGGAATTCCGAAAGTCAACGTTAAAGTAATTAGCAAACCTGGCCTGAAATGCTGCATGGGCTGGCTGGAAGAACCCGAGATCGCCCAGAACAAGGTGCAAATTCCAGGAGTCAATGCTTGCCGAAGCAAAACCTAAGGAAGTAAGGCAAAGCGTCTCTCCATTGACAGTCGCAGCGAAAGTGCCTGTAGCCGTCATTTTTACATCCAGAATATTGGCACTGCCTTGGATATTCGTGGAATTTTGAGCGCCACCAACACTCGTGGTCAGGTCACCGCTGAGAGTTGCGGCCATGTCTGTATCAAAAGCCGCGGTTAATGTCAGCTTTCCACTGATGGCACTTGTTATGTCTCCTGCCAGGTCAGAAACAGCTATGCTTTTAACAGCCAAAGTACTCAGCCCGGTTACATTCGTAATGGACATCCTGGATTTTATCTCGCCAACATTTATTCCCAAAACGTTCCCCTGCTCATTTTTGCTCCAGCTGGCCAGGGTTGGAATAGGGTCCTTTCCCAGCTCCAGCACCATAGTGGTGATATTGGTATTGATTTGTGGAATAAGGCCTGTAAGAATCTCATTCAGTCCCGATTGGGCAGTGGTCATGTCCATTTTGTCTGGTTTTGGTGTGTGCACAACACTGAAACCATTTTGATTCAGGCTGCCATATTTGACCCAATGTAGGAATTCAATTGCCAGACTCAAGGTATTAACTGTTTATTAAACCCGAATAATGCAATAGACTTTCTATCCCAGACATAACCTGCCTATGCCGGCAGGCTTCGTTTGCCCTTTCACCATAGCGGTTCGCATGTCGCCTTAGATGCTTCGTACCTCAGCATAAAAAAGGCTCGGTTTCTCTACGCTACTAACTGTGAATAACGGATCAGGATACCAACTGTCAGACCGATGGAAACCACGCCATCTAGGCAGGTTTGTTTCCTGACTCTTAACCAGTACCCCCAAAGCTAAATTAGCAGTACAACCACCCCTGACCCCTCCTTTTTTAATGAGGGGATTTGTACAGAGAAAGCCAGCCAAAGCTTATAAATCAAATCTCAATCTCCGAAAACCAGTATTTGGGATATAATCTGCAGGAAAAGCCTCATCCGTCTCTGCGGTGCTGACGGGGGCTCTCGGTGCCGTCAGCCACCGTTACGGATATTGAAAATGACCCAGCAAAATCCATATCGGATGTAACGGTGGTGGCGGTCACTGAATAATTGTCGCCTTTGCCTGTTAAGGGCATAAAATCTTCAGGACAAGCACTGTCGGGATTCGTTTACCAGGCTTACCTATATCAATGTAATATACTCTTCACTCTCTTCCAAACCAGCACCCTGCCTGCAGCTACAGAAACCTGCCCGCAACAAGGATAACGGAATGGGCATTGGTTTGCGAAAAAGGAGAAGGTTTTCAACCTTTAAGTGGATTAATGCAAGAGTCATTAAACCCGGTGAGGGGTAAAAAAGAACAAAGCATGAAAGCAGGTTTCAATGACGAATTCTGGAAAGAAGAATTGAGGAAAGTCATCATCCTGAAGTTGACTACCGAAACGGATGAGGCGGGCATGACCTCACTGCATTATCAAATGCTGGAAGCAGCCACCACCGTACATGAAAAGACGCTCAAGCGATTTTTGAGGTACCGTGAAAACATCAATCCGCACAACATTAACCTACTGTCGGCCTATGCTCTATTTGGCAAAGATGATCTGAAAACAGACACGAAGAATAAAACCGACTACTTTATTCAGTTTATCAAAAGCAAACACTCAGCAGCGGAGGAGAGCCCGGAGACGGAGCCGAGCCCTGAGGCCTCTGGCTATACCGACTGGCTTGGCAATGAGAAAGAGCTGCTTATGATATACGAGGTGGCATTTCTGTGGCACGGGCAGGAACCACCCGCGATTGCCTCACATGTGTTTCTGATGACGCGCAAAATGGAGGAAACTAAACAAAAACTACATGATGCCATTACTGCCGGAGATCTTAAGGCAGCTCACCAGGTAATTAACCCGGATGGCACCGGCACACGCTGGGTCAGCAAAACGGACCTGCGTGCCTTTGCAGAAAAGATAGGCCAGTATCCGGAGTTTTTGTTTCCAAAGTAGTTTCCCCGCATCAGATCGGAATATCAAACAGCATTTTGGTTAGGTACTTTCACGAAAAGGTTTCGGCTGTATCTTGTGTTCAGGGGTACCGTTTTTAAGCTCAAGGTTTATCTTTTTGAAAAAGTTTTTCCGTATTTAGTCTGGCTCCAGCCACAAACTCTCTGTATGACCGCCTTCCACAAAGCCTTATCGTTGATAAAAAGAGAGTTTAGTTACTTTCGCATCAAACCAGGCAGGCTGATTTTTGATCATATTTCAAAATGCGCAGGCACGAGTGTCTATTACTTCTTAAAACCTTATTACCCCTACCGAAAAACTTACAGCATCAACGGGTCAAGCCCTGAAAAATCCGTTCAGAACTTCGCGCGCCTTGCTGAAAAAAAACAACAATCTTATCTGCTGATCCACGGCCACCTGGCCCGAGGGCTCTTTTCTCTTGTGCCTGAAAACACCCTCTACATCACCACGCTAAGAGACCCTATCGACAGAATTGCCTCTCACTATGAGTATGTAAAGAGGGATAAGACCAATCACCTACATAGAAAGGTAGTGGAAGGGAATATTTTTCTCACCGACTACTGTGCACGGCACCTGAGCCCGGAGCTGGAAAATTGGTATGTCAGCTATTTCTCCGGCTTGACGAAGGATGAAATGTATGCCGACCCCGGTCAGGCTATTGAAATTGCCTACAGCCATCTGATAAAAGACTATCAACTCATAGGCTTTCAGGATCGTATTCCTGATTTTCTGAACAAGGTAGCTGAGCTGGCTGGCTTGCCAAACGCCAAGGCAGATAAGCATCATAAAAACAAGACCATCCGCCATGATGGAGGTAGCCTGAGTGATGAAGAAAGAGATAGTATTAGCAGCTACAACAAGCTGGACATAGCGCTGTATGAAAAGCTCATGTTGCTGAGAAAAAACGGTACCATCTTAAATATATGAGGACTTCTACGCATTACTTTCAAGAACCCCTGGAGCTGATAAACCAACTCTCAACGAAGCGTTAATGAAGTAGACTCCACCAGTCCCTCACCTTCCAGCAAACTGCGCAATGCATTATGATCTTCCCAGAAACGGGCGGTAATGGCTGCCATGGTTTCCGTGAACTCAGGGTGGTCGGATAGCAGGTGTATAATCGGGTCGTCTTCCATCAGCAGTACAAACCAGTACTGGTAGTTGCGCTGTTGAGCAAAGAGCTTCAGGTGTGCTATGCCCTTTTCCACCTCGCCCTGCACCGCATAATAGGCGGCCATGCTAAGGTCTTTATACATGCTTTCATCCCCCTCTGCATACTGCAGGTAGCTTTCAATGTAGCGGGCACCCCGCTCTTGCTGGCCCACCTGCTGCATCACAAAACCGATCTTGATATCTTCAGTAATAAATATATCAAAGCCGAACATTTCCCGGGCGTTTACAAACTTATCGTAATACAAATAGGCCGACTCGTAGTCTTCCATGGTGTAGTACACCTTGGCTACTTCCTGCACTACATCCAGGCGAGTGGTGTCTTTCTGTAGGGTTTGCAGCAGCATATTGAGCGTGCGTGGTACATCTTTATCCCTGGCCAGCAGGATATAGGCATATACATACTCTGAGAAGAGGTTGGTGGGGTCATAGTCCATCGAAACCTTGATATACTGCTCTGCCTCCTTGATAAATCCGGTTTGGGCCAGGGCATTGGCCAGATGCAAATACGAGATACTTGTGGTGGCCGAATCTACACTCGTTCTGTCCAGCTTGATACCCCGCAGGGCATACTGCAGATACTTTTGCGTATCGGGCATATGAGCGTTGTAGATACTGGAAAGAAAGTTATAAGCCTCAGCAGAGTTGGGGTTGTACAGTAAGACTTTCTGCATATACTCAGCGGCCAGCTCATACTCATAGGCCTGCAGATAGTACAGCCCCTTGGCAATCAGGCTTTCCGGCAGCTCGGCATCTAAAAGCAGCGCCTGATCCGCAAACTGCTTAAGATCGTCCATATGCACCTTATTGGCCTGGAAAAAGTCCAGGTAATAATAGCAAATGGCAGCTGAAGCATAAGCATGGGCAAAGTCTTCATCTTCCGCAATGGCCTTATCGAAATAGCTGATGGCCCTTTCGAGCGCCTCAAAGCTTTTCACCTTGGTGAGCTCCATGCCCTTGAGGTAATAGTCATAGGCTGTAAGGCTTTGGGTGGGTATCTTCTCAATTCTGCGCTGCTCTTCCGGGGTAATGATCACCTCTATTTCATCGGCAATCGCCTGTGCTACTTCGGCCTGAAGCGAAAAAATGTCCAGGGTCTGTCTGCTGTATCGCTCCGACCATAAGTGGCGGTCGCTTCGGGCCTCAATCAGCTGTATGGTCAGAATGATCTGATCTCCCACCTTCTGGCCGCTGCCTTCCACAAAATAGTTCACATCCATTTCTTCAGCCATTTCAGCAATGGACTTAGACTGATGACGGTATTGCTCCACCGAAGTGCGGCTCACCACCCGCAGGTCTTCTATTTTCTGCAGGTTGTTGAGCACCGCCTCCATCAGTCCGTTAATAAAGTAAACATTGGACGAGTCGTTGCTATCGTTTTTAAAGGGTAGCACGGCAATAGACTTCTCAAAGGGCAGCTCAGCAGGGCGGGATTTTCTGGCCATCAGAAAAACAACCACCAGCAATGCCAGCACTGCGAGGGCAACCAGTGGTCTGAGTATTCCGTTCGGCTTCTTCTCCACAGCCTGAGCCAAGGGGGCCACAGGTTCTTCAGCCAACTCGCTGGCTCTTTTAGCCTCTTCTCCGGGTGGATAGCCGTATTGCTCGCGAAAGCATTTGATGAAATAGGAGGTACTGTTGAAACCTACTTTGTACGAAACCTCCGAGACATTAAAGGAGCTGTCTTGCAGCAGCGCCTTTGCACGATGTAGTCTTACCTGCCTGATGAACACGCTGACCGAAAGTCCTGTAAGCTTCTGCACCTTTCTCAGCAGGTTAGACCGGCTCATGCCCACCTTTTCAGCCAGCTCGGCCACGCCAAAGTTTTCGTCTTCCATATGTTCCTCTATCACAGCAATAAGCTGCTGAAGGAATTCATTTTTGATATGGAAAAATTCTGGAGTCACTCGTTTCTAAAAGTTCTTTGTGTTTAGTCAGAAGTCAACCATTCAAACTTGATTCTACCCCAACCCTAAAGAGTGACTCTACTGAGTTAGCACTCCCCTTAGGGAATAAAAGAGCGGAATGGTATGGCTGCGGGCATCAAAACCACCCTACAATATTGGGCAGGATAAACGCCATTTCCAAGCCCCTCAAAATTAGCCTCAAAAGCGCTTTTGCGTCATAGTTTATACCCATACATCATAGTTTTCATCACCGATTCATAGCTGATACAATTGGCCGCATAGCTGATTAGTAGCACCAGGGGCTCTTTATGACCTTTGTAATATCGAAATGAATCAAACACTTAAGAATAAAAAAGATGAAAACTCAAAAGATCAATTTCATTAAAAACTGGAGCAGCTTAATACTCTTAATCACACTATTTGCCTTAACCTCATGCAACAATGGCGGGGCAGAAAACACAGAGGAGGCGTCAACCCCCAAGGCTCCTAAGATGGACATCATGGCGGCCACTTTTATGGGTAACACCGAAGCCGTACAAGGCCATATCGCAGCCAAAACAGACCTGAATCAGAAAGATGATTTCGGCTCTACACCTCTTACCATTGCATCTACTTTTGGTAAAATAGAAATAGCCAAACTGCTGATCGAAGGCGGTGCCGACCTGAATGCCACCAGTGCCGATGGGTCTACTCCATTGCACACAGCTTCTTTTTTCGGACATACTGAAATCGTGAAGCAACTTTTGGCCAAAAACGCAGACCTTACCATACGCAATAGCTTCGGGGTAACGGCTCTTGAGTCTTTGTCTGTCCCTTTCGGCCAGGTAAAGGCGGTGTATGATCAGGTAGGCAAAGACCTCGGTCCGTTGGGTCTGAAGCTTGACTATGCTAAAATCGAAACCGCCCGCCCGGTAATTGCCGAAATGATCAGAAAGGCGCAACAGTAGAGAATGTTAAATGATGAATGTTGAATTCGTCATTCAACATTCAACACCTAACATCCATCATTTCAAGTAAGATTATGATCAGTACAGAAAGAAGATATGATATAGATTGGCTCAGGGTTATCGCCATCGGTTTGCTACTTATTTACCACGTTTCCATTGGCTTCCAACCCTGGGGAGTTTTTATAGGCTTTATTCAAAATGGCGATTCGCTGGAGTCCATCTGGATTCCCATGAGCATGCTCAATGTATGGCGCATTCCACTGCTGTTCTTTGTATCTGGAATGGGGGTTTGCTTTGCCATTCGCAGGCGCAATTTCAAGGAGCTGTTTATAGAACGTTCCAAACGCATACTCATGCCCTTTATGTTTGGTATGCTGGCCATAGCGCCACTGCACGTTTTTCTATGGCAGGACTATTACCAGCAGGACATTGAGTATATCCTGAACCCATCCCACCTCTGGTTTCTGGCCAATATCTTTATCTATGTGGTGGTGCTGTCACCTATCTTCTTTTACCTGAAGAAAAACCAGGGTGGCAAGCTCAACATATGGCTGAACAAGGTCTTCAGCAATCCACTTGGCTTCGTTATCATCCTGATCCCTTTTATTGCCGAGGCCATGATTGTAAATCCGGAGGGCTTCGAAGTTTATGCTATGACGGGCCATGGTTTCTGGCTGGGCATGATTGCCTTTCTTACCGGTTTCTGCTGCGTATACAGCGGCACAGCCTTTTGGCAAACTGCCAAAAAATGGAAGTGGTTGTTCCTGGGTTTGGCTTTGGCGCTGTACATAGTAAGGCTGGTTTTCTTTGAGCTGAAGTCACCCAACTACTTGCTCTCTATAGAGTCTAATCTGTGGATTTTCTCAGTATTTGGTTTGGGCTATACTTATCTGAATCACCCGAGCAAAAGACTAACCTACCTGAGTCAGGCCGCCTACCCTATCTATATCATTCACATGTTCTTCCTATTCCTGGGCTCCTATATCTTCTTCGGCATAGACATGCATGTGGTACTTAAGTTCATACTTACGGTACTCTTTACGGGGGTTGGCTGCTTCGTTACCTATGAGTTTGGAATCAGCAGGGTGAGATTCCTCCGCCCACTCTTTGGCCTCAAGGTAGTGAAGCCTGAGAAAAAGGCTGAACTGAGCTATGAGTAGTGGAAAACGGTAATGTTGAGTTAAGCGATCAGACAGCATAAATCAACCCTCCACCCCATACCCTGAAGGGTGATATTAATCTATTTGTCTACCCCTTTAGGGAATAAGGGTGGAATTACGGCTTAACTCAACGTTCAACTTCCTACCCTGATGACCAAGTCAGGGTAGGAAGCAGTGCTGCTGCCAACCGCAGATTAATGCTCCTGTTAAAGCCTGTTTCTGTTGGACATTAGTCATCATTTTTCGACTTTCAGGCTGTTACTCTTTCACCCGACTCCACATGAACAAAGAGCAGTTTTTAAAAGACGGTTATCTCTTATTTCCCAAAGCCATACCCCAGGAACTCCTTAAAAAATGGCAACAACTCGCAGACAATATCGAGTCGGCCGCTCTGGCGGCACATGCTCTTGGAGATCGTATGGAAAAGGCCTGCGTAGTGGAAGATAAAATAGGGCCAAGGCTTATGCGTTTTGATGAACTCTATCTCAGCCATACCCAAGCTCTGCTGGAACTACTGTCTATTGATACCATGCAAGGCATTATCAAAGAGCTAAGCGGGCCTTCTTCTGTAGTAATATATTGCGACTTGCTTTTTAAACATCAACACCCCCACCCCGTGATCAAATGGCATCAGGGATCACCACATTCACGCAATTACCCTTATCTCAACATTGGTATTTACCTCGATAATGCCAACGAAGATGATGGCTGTCTTCGCTATGTACCCGGAACACAAGATAAGCTGCAGCCAATTTCTGATATCGAAAGAGAGCATGGCTGGACCCCTCCCGGACTGGTACAACAGCCCGCAAAGGTCGGTGATATATTGGTGCAGGATATGATGATACTTCACAGCTCAGAACCCAAACGCAGTCCTGGAGCACGCAGAACCATCTACGTGGAAGTGAGACCAATTGAGGGGATCATAGAACAGCAAAAAGTATCGGACACCTGGCTAGACTCCCGCAAGGCCTTTATGGCAACTTTACTGGAGACAAACCCAGGGGATTATTTCTCAAAAGAGGAGAAAGCCTTTTTCGGAAAGCCGGCTCAGTCGTCAAAAGAACTCGCCAACCTAATGGGCAGCGACCACCTTAACCCTATTCCCGCTGTTTACAGCGTCATGGATATCAAAGGGCCGGGTTACCCTGTTCCGGATGATCTTTTGTGAAAGTTCATCTCTAAACCAGGCTTCTGTCCAATCTGAAAGATTACTGCATTATCACCAAAAACAAAGCATCAGCAACTATCAATGCTTTACATTTCAGGTGTATTCCAATCATCAGTATATTACATTTAGAAATGGAAAGGGTAGTTAGAATTGTAAGGAAAGACGATGCAGGGTTCGATTCAGAATTCTGGGCGTCCAAAAGTTCATCCGAAAGGCTAGCTGCACTTGAGCATATGAGGAATCAGGTATTGACCAAAAATGGAATCAGACAAAGATTTCAAAGAGTTTATCGGATTGTTAAACCATCATGATTTGAATACATAGTGGTCGATGGCTAACATTGACACACCGTAACTCCTTCTGCTACAGCAACATTTTCATAAAATTAAGTCTAAGTCAATATTAACATGCTTTTTTCGCTCCTATCCATATGGGAGGGTAGCTAAACCGAAAACAGCGCGAAATACAAGTCGGTTGGATTTGGCACGCGTGAGCCTCGTGTGGCAAAAACCGAGCTTGGATTTGATGTTTTCGGAAGGGCTTTCCTGCCTGCCAGAGTACCTCAGTACGGCCGGCACGGTTCGTTAGTTTTTGGCCCAGCAAAAAGTAACAATCAATATCTTGCCTAAAATCACCTCTAACATAGGGTGACGAGTCAGAACTTAATCCGTAGAAAATTACCTTAACTCAAAATACTTAAAGATGGGATACTCAACAGTATTCTCCCCAAGGCCCTTACCTTCAAAATAAGCATCAAAGAAATTCCAGGTGACCAGGCCATCATCTGATTCAGCTTCCAGCATATAAAACACCAGGTTGGCCAGTGGTTGGGCCAGGTCTACCATGTAATCTCCTGCTTTATATTTTCTCGAACCGGCTGCGAAGGCCCCCTCAATCGTGGCCATATTGTGCTTTTCAAACTTACGTCTGCCCTTAGTCATTTTCGTGGCATTGTAAACCTCGCCTTTTACACGTACAGATTTTTCAAGCCTGGTAACCGCAACTCCGTGATCCATCAGGTGCTGAGCAATATTTTCAAACTCAGCCGGTATGATATAGCCTTTTGGCACAATGGCCGAGGTAGTCGCCTCAAAAGCGCTGTAATCGATGATATTCTCCAGCTCTACAATCTCTGGCTTGCGCAGGTAAGAAACCTGCCCCTTGTCATTGGTATAAGAGGTGTAGTTATAGGTTCTGTATTTGGCAATGGGCTTATCCTGTGGCACCTTCTTAAACCTCACACCCTTGCTTGCTTTTCCACCTTGTTCCTTTACAAAGTTGATCGCGTCTGCCTCTGCCCTGGCATTGATGGCCATCATTTCCTTTCCGTTGGTATTGGTAAACTCCAGAATCTCCGAAACAAAAGCATAAGTCGCATTGATACGCTGGTAAAAACGTTCATGGGCAAAAGACTCGCTTAGTATAGCCATTCGGTTTCTCAGCCCAAACTGATTTACCAGGTAACGTGGATGATGGTTGTAGGTAGAAATGGTCTTGATAGGCCAACCCTCCTGACGGGTGAAATAGTAGCCATAAGGCCCCAGATGCACACCATAGTCATCACGTACCTTATCGGTAACAGTCGGTAGAATTTTATTCCAGGTAAAGTCATAAGGTGCCTTTTCTCCTGCAGAGTGATAACTGGGTGCCCAGGTAAGCGAATAACCATGCCAGGTGCCGTTGGTGGTATGCAGGTCTACAAACAGCGTGGGGTCCCAGGGTACAATGATGTTTTTAATCAGACCCTTTGTCTCCAGGGCCTCCATTTTAATACCATCTCTGTTGAGGTCCCAGCCCTGGCTATTGGCCCGAATGCCCACCTCTTTGGGGCTGTCTTCCTGCGAAGGTCTTCGACCCGCCTCCATCTTATCGTTCGAATCAGTATTGTAAATGGGTACAAACAGAATGATCTGGTTTTTGAGCAGGTGCTTTTTATCTCCATGCAGGATTTGCCTCATCAGCACCTGCACAGCTTCCTTACCTTCCACCTCTCCGGAGTGAATATTGCCCTGTACATAGATCACCGGTTTGCCACTGGCTTTGGCCTCTTCCGGAGTAGAGATACGGGGCTCGGCCAGCACCAGTACGGGAATGTCTTTGCCCTCAAGGCTGGTACCCATAGAAATCTGCGTGATATTGGAGCTACCCTCTTTTACCGCCTTTATAAATGCCATCACATCGGCATAAGAAGAGGTTTTCTGGTAAACGCTGAGCTCAGGGGTGGTCAAAAGCTTCTTGTCCCATTCTTGTGCAGACAGGTGCAGGCCAGACAGTAAAAAAATGCAGATCAGTAAGTTCCTCATCATAGCGGTTCTGTTTGACGTGAAAATAGCAATTTGAGACCGTTCTGTATCGGCTCCAAAACCGCTTTTCATCGTAATTTATATAAATGGTAAAGTCTGGCAAAAGGGCACTTTCTATCTTCATGTATTATTGAAACGCAATGGACAGAAGACACTTTATACAGAATATGGGTCTGGCCACCATGGCCTCTGCGCTACCCGGAGCACAGCTGATTGACTCTATCTTTCTCCAGAATAACTACCAAATGAAAGCCCTCAGGGGTGATTTGGGCATTTTTACGGAACGAGGTGGCACCATTCTGTGGAAGCTGTCTGATGATGGTATTGCGGTAGTAGATACCCAATTCAAAGCACAGGCAGAGCACCTGATTGAGGAGATCAAAAAGAAATCTGATCGCCAGATTGATGCCCTGATCAATACACACCATCATGGTGACCATTCAGCCGGCAATATCGCGTTCAAGGGACTGGTGAAAAACCACTTTGCCCATGAGAATTGTGTGAAGAACATGAAGGCCACGGCAGAAAAGAACAATAGCCTGGACAAGGTATTACTTCCCTCAGCCGGCTTTGGTAAAAAGTTTGTTTATAAACTGGCTGGTGAGAAGATTGCCATGCGCTATTTTGGAGCGGCTCACACGAACGGAGACGCTATCATTCACTTTGAGGATGCCAATATTGCTCATATGGGAGACCTCCTGTTCAATCGCAGAGTGCCCTACATTGATAAAAATAATGGTGCCGATATAGCCAACTGGCAAAATGTGATGGATGATGCCTATAAGTGGTTTGATAAGGATACCCAGCTGGTATATGGCCACTCGGGAGACGGTTATGAGATTACAGGAACCCGGGAAGATCTGAAGGCTTTTAAGAACTACCTGGGAAGGCTATTGGAGTATGTGGACAAGGGCGTGAAAGCGGGAAAAACCAAGGAGGATCTGGCCAAAACGGAACTGATTCCGGGTGCCGACCAGTGGAAAGGAAATCAAAGGCGTGCCGTGAATGCAGCCTATATTGAAATAGTGGAGGAAAAGTGATGAATAAAATAGTGATGTGTGTATTAATGCTCTTTTTTGGTCAGGCAGGCGAAAAAGGGGTTCACAGTGGTGAAGAGCTGATTGGAGCAATGCACAAAAAATATAATGGTAAATGGTACCAGACGCTGACCTTTGAGCAGCAAACCTTACGATACGATACAGCTGGGAATGTCACCAGCGAAGAGCTCTGGTATGAAGCCCTGAGAATGCCCGACAAACTGACCATCAAAATCGATAATTTCGATTCGGGTAACGGGATGATGATCCGTAATGACTCCTTGTATCAGTTCAACAATGGAAGCATTGCCGGCACTCGCCCCATGCTCCATCCCTTGCTGATCCTTGGGTTCTCAGTATTTAATCAGCCTGTGGAAAAGACGGTCCGGGACCTGAAAGCCCTGGGAATTGACTTTGAGAAGTTTCATAAAAGAAGTTATGAAGGGAGAAGGGTTTATGTGGTAGGGGCGCTTGAAGGTGATGAAACTTCTACACAATTCTGGATAGACAAGGAGAGAATGCTATTTGTACGTCTTATTCAGGATTTTGGTCAGGGCCGCTCACAGGATATTCGTTTCAATAAGTACCAAAGGCTGGGCAATGCCTGGATTGCCCCGGAGGTACTTTTCTACGGCAATGGTAAACTCAGGCTGAAAGAGGTATATACCAACATTCGTACCCCTGAGCTCGGCAATGAAATCTTCAACCCAAGCTTCTTTGCAAAAAGTCGCTGGAGACCTGAGGATTAACGAATTGACTGAGTTATAAACCACCCCTAACCCCTACTCGAAAGGGAATTGATCACGAATCGGGCAACATTTCCCTTTCCTATACTGCGTAAAGTGAGCAACTAATTCTGGTCGCAAACTCAAATACTAACCCTCAAATCCTATTATAAAAACGCATCTACTTTCCCCCTACCAGGGGGAATACAAGGGGGGCATCTCCCTCTCAGGGGGAACACAAGGGGGTACCTCTCCTAAAAAAAACTCACCCCTAAATGATCCCAAGGCTCAACAAGATTCCCTGGCACGAACTTAACCCTCTCGCATGTTTCTGAAATGAATTTATCCAACCACTCCTAATGCCTAATTGATCACGAATCAGACTATAATCCTTTTTCTATACTGTGCACAGCCAAGAACTACTTCCGGTTCCCTGATTCAAAAGCTCAAATACCGACCCTCAAACCCTATTTATAAAAACGCATCTACTTTCCCCCTACCAGGGGGAACACAAGGGGGGTGTTCTCCCCTTATTTTAGGGGAGATGTCCGAAGGACAGAGGGGTCTAAAACTCAAACAAATGACTATTAAGCCGCTTCAGGGCCTCTTCCTTATCTGCTCTATCAATTAACAGCGAGATATTATGACGGCTTCCTCCGTATGAAATCATCCGGATAGGAATTTCTGTCATGGCCGAAAATATCTTGTTGACAATTCCTTTCTTCTGAGCTACAAAGTTGCCCACTACGCAAATGATGGTTTGGTTTCGGTCTACTTCCACCGCACCCAGGGCCTCCAGCTCTTTCATGATCGCAGGCAGTCGGCTATCGTCATCAATGGTCACCGAAACAGCTACCTCAGAGGTGGTTACCATATCTACCGGGGTTTTGTGTTTTTCAAAGCTCTGGAAGATCTTGGTCATAAAACCATAGGCCAGCAGCATCCTGGACGACTTGATCTTCACGGCTATAATCCCATCCTTGGCGGCCAGCGCCTTAATCTCATTTGAAATCGTGTCTTTCCCAATCACGGTGCCCTTTGCCTCTGGGTCCATGGTGTTGAGCAGCTTTACAGGAATGCCATAGCGCTGTGCCGGCCAGATAGAGGCCGGATGAAGAATCTTTGCCCCAAAATAAGCCAGCTCGGCCGCCTCATCAAAAGAAAGCTCCGCGATGGGAAAGGTCTTATCCACTACCCTGGGGTCATTGTTGTGCATGCCGTCAATGTCCGTCCAGATTTGAATCTCCGAAGCATTCAGGGCCGCCCCAAGCAGTGAAGCAGAATAGTCACTTCCACCTCTTTTCAGGTTGTCAATCTCTCCGTTATGGTTTTTGCAGATATAACCCTGGGTAACAAATAGCGAAACACCATCATGCGCTGCAATCAACTCTGTGAGCCTTTCGGTGGTGTAGGGAATATCCGGTTCTCCCTCTTCGTTGGTACGCATAAAGTCCAGTGCCGGTAGCAGCCTGGCCTTTACACCCTGCTCCTGAAGATAGAGCGTAAACAGCTTAGTAGACATCAGCTCACCCTGGGCCAGGATATCGCGATTCAATGCCCCGTTGTAAGAGATGCGCAAGGTGATGTTCAAAAACTCAAAATGCTCATTGATCACAGCCGAAGCCTCTTCCCTTTTTGCTTCAGTCCTTAGCAAAGCAGGAATGAAATTATCGTAGTGGGCTTTAAGGTCATCGATCTTCTTTTTAGCAGCCTCTTTATCTGCTTCGCGCAACGATTCACCAATTCCCGTAAGGGAGTTAGTCGTACCTGACAGCGCAGAAAGTACTACAATCTTAGACTCAGCATCACGTGTAATCAGCTTTGCCACGATATGCATGTTCTCCGGCTTGCCTACCGAAGTGCCTCCAAACTTTAAGATTTGCATTTTGATATTGGGATTAATTCATTGTCCGGTCATACCAAACCTGATTCAGTATGACAAATTAAAAGGGGTTGTTTCTGAAGAAGTCTTTGCATCAAGCGAAGTGAAGCATTCCGCTCTGACAGCAGGCCCAATGGACCTACTAAAAGCCAAGCATTTTAATAGCGGTAATGGCAGCTTCATCGCCTTTATTGCCATACTTGCCTCCAGCTCTGTCAAGCGCCTGTTTTTGAGTATTGGGAGTCAGCACCCCAAAGATTACCGGTTTATTGTACTTAAGGCTTACATTGGTGATGCCTTGCGCCACTGCTTCACAGATAAAATCGAAGTGTCTTGTTTCGCCCTGTACCACACAGCCCAGGCAAATTACCGCATCGATATCTTCATGTTGTGCCATCCACTGAGCAGCCAGTGAAAGCTCAAAGGTTCCCGGTACACTCTTTCGAATGATATTGTCTTTATCAGCTCCATGCTCCAAAAGCGTGGAGTACACACCTGAATACAGTGACTCTGTCACTTCTTCATTCCACTCGGATACGACCACCGCAAATTTACTGCGGCTGATATCCTTTACATTCTTATTACTGTAATCGCTGAGGTTTTTCTGGTTTGACGCCATTGCTTTATATCAAATAAAAAAAGGTAAGACCTTTCGACCTTACCTTTCATGTTAAACGATTTCTTTTATTAACGAGAGGTAAGGGCTTCCAGCCTTGCCTTCTGTTTTCTTGCTTCATTGTATTCAGAAGCACCAAAGTAGTTGTCTACAATCTTAGAAACTGCCCTTAATGCTGCATTATTATCACTGTTGTTTTCATGCGCCAGAGCTGCCTTAAACAAGTAAGCGGGTGAAAAGTACTTATCATCCACCGCATCAGCTGCATTTTCATACTGGCTGGCCGCATCGCTATACTGTCCCAGCTCCATATAGGCGTCTCCTCTCAGCTCATATGCCCTGCCCTGTGCCAGTACTTCCGAAGTACTGAAATCATTGAGGTGATCCAGTGCCGCTTCGAAATTTCCCTGCTTCAGGTAAATAGCACCTGCGTAGAAATTAGCCAGATTCGCAGCACTTGTGCTTCCGTAAATGTCTATGATATCCAGAAAACCAAGATTTCTGCCGTCACCATTCATGGCCAGGTCAAGGCTGTCCTGCTCAAAATAGTACTGAGCCTGAAAGAGCTCATCCTGGGCATTAGCATTTTTTTTCTGCTTGCCTTGTTCGAGAATAAAATAGATACTGGCACCAATAATGATGATTGCACCGGCTATTACCCCGATAAAGCCCATTGGGCCCAGTTCTTTCTTTACAGAATCGATACTCGATTCGCTTGTATATTTTACTGATTTCGCCTCTTCAGTCGTATTCTTCGCCATCTCTTGAAAATTAGCACGCAAATATAAGGAAATTGTTGAAAAGCAAAGGGTTAATCCTTAGTCAGTTATATAAGGATAATCTTCCTGCACATAAACGTCCTTATAAGCCTCTGAAGGGTCCGGGTAATCAGACTCCTCAGCAAACTTCACGCTTTCCATTACATCTGCTTTGATTTTAGTATCGATCTCTTTCAGTTCTTCCTCAGAAGCAAACTTGTTTTTAAGGATGTGATCCTTCACATATTCGATCGGGTCGCGGTCTTTATAATCCTGAACCTCTTCCTTAGATCGGTATTTAGCAGGATCAGACATTGAGTGCCCCTTGTATCTATAAGTTCTGAACTCGAGCAGGGTAGGCCCGTCTCCTCTTCTGGCTCTGTCGGCAGCTTCTCCTACGGCTACATGCACATTTTCAGGATTCATGGCATCTACAGGAGCAGCCGGCATGTCATAAGCCTCCGCCAGGGTATACAACTCTCTTACATTCGAAGTTCTCTCTACTGAAGTACCCATGGCATAACCATTGTTCTCAATTACAAAGATTACGGGTAGCTTCCAGGTCATGGCCATATTCAACGCTTCGTGAAAAGCTCCCTGACGTACAGCGCCATCACCCATCATACAAATACACAGCTTGCCTGTCTTGTTATACTTCTCTGCAAAGGCAATACCCGCGCCTAATGGCACCTGACCACCCACAATACCATGTCCTCCAAAGAAGCCTTTGTCTCTGTCAAACATGTGCATAGAGCCTCCTTTACCTTTGGAAACACCGGTTTCTTTCGCCATCAGCTCAGCCATGATCGCCTTCGGGTCTGTACCCAAAGCCAGTGGCTGACCGTGATCACGGTAGGCAGTAATCCATTTATCGCCTTTTTCCAGCGCTGTTACAGCTCCACTGGCACAGGCTTCCTGGCCAATATAAAGGTGACAAAAACCTCGGATTTTCTGCTGGCCGTAAAGCTGGCCGGCCTTCTCTTCAAACCTGCGCATGAGTAACATATTCTCATACCAGAACATGTACGTATCCTTAGAAAACCTCGCTTTCTTACTTGCTTTTGCTTTCGTTGTTCCTTTAGTTGCAGCCATGGCTTAAATATGATTAAAGGGTTTTTTCAATACCCCTAATGGTCAATGTTTTGAATCGGACTGCGAAAATAAGACAAAAACCCTCAACATAGAAATTAATGCACCTTGAAAATATAAGCCTTAACAATTTCAAGAACTACGAAAGTGCGAAGGTGCATTTGTCTAAGGAGATCAATTGCTTTGTGGGTAAAAACGGAAGTGGTAAAACCAACCTGCTGGATGCCATATACTACCTGAGCATTACCAGGAGCGCTTTTACCTCTCAGGACGTGCAGTGCATGAAGCACGATGAGACCTACTTTTCAATCAGGGGAGAATATGAAATAGACGAGAAGAAACGCACAGCCATCTGCGGACTGCAAACGGGTAAAAAAAAGCTGGTTAAGCTGGATGACAAACCTTACCGAAAAGCCAGTGAACATATAGGCAAACTGCCCCTGGTGCTCATAGCCCCTGATGATACTGATGTAATTCGCGGAGGTAGCGAAGACCGCAGAAAGTTCTTTGATGCCATCATAGCGCAAACAGACCAGGCCTACCTGCAAAACCTGATCAAATACAACCATACCATGAAGCAGCGCAATTCGCTGCTCAAGCAGTTTCTGGAGCGTGACTACTTTGACATCACCCTGCTCAAGCAGTATGACAAGCAATTGATAGAGCTGGGTAAGCTGATCTACAAGGCGCGCAAGCAATTTATCACCGCATTTCAACCCCTGGTGGCTCAGCACTACCAGCAGATTTCTGAAAAAAGCGAGAACGTGGCCCTGGAGTATACCTCACATTTTGATGAAGATGTGGAGATGCTCTTTGAAGATAACCTGGCCAAAGACCGGGTATTGAAACGCACCAGCATTGGAATTCACAAGGATGAGTACCCGTTTCTGATGGACGATCGGCACATCCGAAAATTCGGTAGCCAGGGACAGCAAAAATCCTACCTGATCGCCCTCAAGCTGGCCAACTTTGACTTTCTCTTAAAGGAAAAAGAGGTAAAGCCATTGCTGCTGCTGGACGACATCTTCGATAAGCTGGATGATTTTCGAATTACCAAGCTGATGGAGATGGTTGCCTCCGATGCCTTCGGGCAGATTTTTGTGACCGATGCCCGCCCGGAGCGCACTTTTGGCATTTTTGAAAACATAGAACATGATGTGAAAATCTTTTCTGTGGAGCAGGGAGCAATCCAGGAAATCGATGGCCGCGATAACTGGGTGATTGAATAAGCTCGAAACGCAGCGCATCCGGGTTGAGGTGTCAACAATTCTTTTGAATCCTATCCAAATCTGCTTAATATAGCTCTCCCGATCAGTATATAATCCATCAGCTAATCAATAACTTATATTAAAATTGATTAGTTATGAAGTATTTCATCTCCGTTTTCTTACTCCTTTTTCTGACTATTGGTTTATCCGGTCAAACAGATCCCGATTCCCTGAATCAGGCCGCCCCAGTCAATCCGGTCAATGTCTCCACCAAACCCCAGGGGGTTCCGCTGACCCTCGATTCCAGTATCTATATATACAATGGCATAGGGCCTTATTCTTTAGAAAAGCGTGCAGAGAGAATTGCCGAAAAGCTGACCGGGCTGAAATCGGGTGAGCTGGACATCAGCCAACTGGAAGTGGTGCCGGGTGATCTCGCTGATGATATTGTTTGTGGAGATGTGCTCATTATGAGCCTCAACGCTGCCGATGCCAATGCCCTGGGTCTTAGCCGTAAAGGGGCTGCGGTTTATTATACCGATCTGATGATAGCCTTTGCTGAAAGCGAGGATATAGCCCCTATGAATGTTCAATCTCTTTTGATCAATGCCGGCATTGCACTGGTGATCGTTATTCTCTTTGCCTTTGGGCTCAGGTACTTTAATAAGCTCTTCAGATTGTTCTACCATAAAATCCACGCCCAAAAAGGCAAGATTTTCAAGGGCTTCAGCATCAAGAAATATGAACTGCTCACCGAGGAAAAGCAGGTGCTTTTTGTGGTCTATGCAGTAAAAGCTGTACGCATCGTTTTACTGGTGCTGATCATCTATCTGCTCTTACCCGTACTTTTCTCATTGTTTCCCTGGACCCAGAGTATTGCCGATACCCTCTTTGGCTATGTGCTTGACCCGGTGAAAAGTATCGGGGCCAAAGCAGTAGCCTTTATCCCCAATCTCCTCACCATCATCGTCATCTGGATTGTGACAAAATACCTGCTTAAGCTGTTGGAGTTTTTCAAGGAAGAGGTAGCCAGGGGCAGGCTGGAATTGCCCGGCTTCTATCCGGAATGGGCCAAGCCTACCTTCAATATTGTCAAAATCCTGATCATCGCACTGGCCTTTATCGGGGTATGGCCCCTTTTGCCCATGTCCGATTCCGACATTTTTAAAGGGGTCTCTACATTTATTGGTTTACTGGTAGCGCTGGGTGGTGCGGGTGCCATCTCCAATGTGATTGCAGGGCTGGTCATTACTTATATGCGCTCATTCAAAATCGGAGACCGGGTGAAAATCGGGGATGTGATGGGGGATGTAAAAGAAAAATCACTTCTGAATACCAGAATCAAGACGATCAAAAACGAGATCATTACCATTCCGAATTCACAAATGCTCAACAGCCATACCATCAACTACACCACAGCCAATGACGAACAGGGGCTGATCCTCCATACTACCATCACCCTTGGCTATGATGTGCCCTGGAGAACGGCTCATAAGGTGCTGATAGAAGCGGCACTCGCTACTGAGTTTGTGAAGAAATTGCCCAAACCTTATGTGTTGCAGACCAGCCTGGATGACTTTTATGTGAGCTATCAGCTGAATGCCCGTACCCGGGAGATTCATAAAATGGCGCTGATCTATTCTGAAATGCATAAAAACATACAGGACAAGTGTAATGAAGCCGGCATTGAGATTCTCTCACCTCATTACGGAGCACAGCGCGATGGCAATCACAGCACCATTCCTCAGGAACATTTGCCGGAAGATTATCAGGCACCATGGTTCAGGATTAAAAACACATAGCGTATTAATGCCATTAGGTTAAGCTTCACCCTTTGTTCTCTGAAGAGAGTAATCTTTGATTACTTATCACCCTTGCTCCATCGTTGAAGCGGCTGTGTCATAAAACCTCAAATCTGTCATGCTGAATTTATTTCAGTATCTGTAGTTGTATCCTAACTCAGAAGAGACCCTGAACAAATTTCAGGGTGACACTCTACTTGTTATGACACAGCCTCTAATTTTGGGCACAAGCGTTCAGGGCCAGGGGTGGAATTGAAGTTTACTTATCTGACCCTTTAACTTTATGGCATGCCGCCCCGGGGAATACTTTTGCATGACGGCCAAAGCGGCCATTCATAAATATTATTACTTTTGAACATGGCCAAAAGCTTACGTCAAAGACTGTTTCTCATCATATTCGGTACCGATACACCTGCCGGTAAGGCTTTTGATGTCGGTCTGCTGATCGCCATCCTGCTGAGTATTCTGGCAGTAATGCTGGAGAGTGTACCCAGCCTTCAGCAACAGTATGGTGCCATCTTCAGCATTACGGAGCTGATTCTTACAGTGGCATTCACACTTGAATATGTGACCAGAATCTATGTAACGGAGCGTAAGCGCAAATATATTTTCAGTTTCTACGGTATTATTGATCTGCTTTCACTCTTACCTACCTACTTAAGCCTGTTCTTCACCGGCACCCAATATTTATTGATCATTCGGGCCCTGAGGCTGCTCAGGGTTTTCAGAATTCTGAAGCTGGGTCGCTTTGTGGGAGAAGGTGAGCAATTAGGCAGGGCGCTAAGGGCCAGTCGACATAAAATCACCGTGTTCTTAGGCGGGGTGGTGACCATGGTAATGATCATGGGTACCGTTATGTACCTGGTAGAAGGCGGAGAAAATGGCTTTACCAGCATTCCCAGAAGTGTCTATTGGGCCATAGTAACCCTGACCACGGTCGGTTATGGCGACATTGCCCCCCAAACCATTTTGGGTCAGGCCATCGCCTCCATTGTAATGATTATGGGTTATGCCATTATTGCCGTACCTACCGGCATTGTAACCGTAGAGCTTGGCAAAGACCGCAAAAAGCAGGAAAAGCGCAGCTGCAGTTCCTGTGGCAACAGCGGCCATGGCAACGATGCCCTCTACTGCAAGTACTGTGGCGACCAACTCTGATGGCTTCAAAAGAAAAGGTACTGGACGTTTATTCTCCTGAAGAGGAGCTGGCCAATACCGTTACCCACGGCCTGGGTGTAGTGTTGGGCGTAGTGGGTACCATACTGCTTCTGATGAAATCTGACAGCAGCATCAAAACCTGGAGCTTTCTTATTTTCGGCCTTTCTCTGATCAACCTCTATGCCGCTTCCACACTCTATCATGCGGTAAAAAGCAAGCAGCGTAAATTCTTCTTTAAAAAGCTGGACCATATTGGCATTTACCTGCTGATAGCCGGCACTTTTACCCCTTTTGCCTGGGGCGTGCTGGGGCAGGAGGCCCTGGGAAAACAAGTATTGCTCTGGGTTTGGGTGATTGCGGCTGCCGGTGTCGTTTTTAAGATCTTTCTTACCGGAAAGTATGAAGCCATTTCACTTAGCTCCTATCTGGGTATGGGCTGGCTTGGCTTTCTAATGTTCGATCGGCTGGGAGAGGTACTCTCACCGGAGGCGGTCAACCTGATGCTCTATGGTGGTCTCTGCTATACCGGTGGTGTGATCTTCTACCTGATGCGCAAGCTCAAATACCATCACGCCATCTGGCACCTTTTCGTACTGGCCGGCAGCGGCTTCCACTTTGCTGCGATTTATATCTATGTGGGAGAGTGACAAGTACCTGCTTCCCTACTGGTATAAAGGCTTAAAAACGGGCATCAGGTGAAACCACCTTGTGTAGTAGCGCTGCCCCATCTTAAGAGAACTATCAAGATATTGCCTCGCTTGTTCCTCTTTACCTGGAATGATACTCCAGATAGCCATAGCCTCAGGGTCTTCAAAACGACCTTCAGCCGGGGAGTTCATCTGAATGAGAGCATCATAAAATGCCGTCACTTTATTCTCATTCAACAATGTTTCCATCAGGTCAATTTCTTCAGCGGTGTAATTCGTCTGCCGGTTTCTTTCCAGCCAGCTCCTGGCTGCGTCTGTGTGGTTGCCTAAGGCATGCTGAACCAATATTTTTGTCCAGCCCCTGGATACCCCGAATTTTGCTTCGATAGCGTCAATCTGTTTAGAGGCTTCAAGACTTTCTCCCGCCAGGTAGAAAATCCAGACCCTGTCCCAAAGGGCCTGTTGGTTCTCAGGCCTGGCATTCGTGACTATCTCAATTCTGGTCATGGCCTCATTAAAATGCCTGTCGTTGGCCAGTATCAGGGCCAGCATGTGATTTGCCCAAACATTGGTATTGTCATACGAAATTGCCTTTTGAAGCAACTGCCTGGCCCTGGCTTTATCGAAGCTCTGATAGTAAGCATGTGCTCCCATAGCGGTGAACCAGGCTAGAGAATCCGTTGACAAATGGGTCGTAGCGGCTAAGTGTTTCCGAAAGGTAGCTTCTCTCAAAGCAGAGTCAAGTCCCAGAAAATTACCCAGATCAGAGGCGACCAGGAGTGCCAATAAGCCATGGGCCTCAGCTGATTCCTCCAGGTTTTTTGAATTCAACAGATCATAAGCCCTCACAATATTGGCTGAGCTTGGAGATTCAAGCAATTGCTGTCCTTCCATAAGGCTCCCGGATATAACTCGGCTGTTCCCTTGCTGTTCCCATGGCCTGACAATCAGTAAAACAGCAAGGCTGACTATAATAAGGCCAATAATTGCCACTGAACGAAGATGGATCCCAGGCTTTGGTTTTGTTTCCGGGGGGCTACCTCTTTCAACCTTTGCCACCAGCCTGTAGCCCTTTTTCGGATAGGTCTCGATCAAAGGTTGATGGTCGGCATCATCCTTAAAGATTTTACGAAGCTTGCTGATAATGCGAACAATTGATTCATCGCTCACATCATGATGGCCCCAAACGGACAGCATCAGGTCTGCTTTACTGACAATCTCCTGGTCTCGCTCCAGCAGTAGCTCCAGTGTTTTCGCCAGTTTTAGCTCAAGGCGAATGCGCTGCCCATCCCTTTCCAGGGTCGCAGTATCCGGTTGATACCGGAAACCATTGATGATCACAGGGTTTTCACTGCCCATAACGCTGTTAACTGAAATGATCTGGAAAAGATCAGGATTTGATCAGGTATTTCCCAGACCCAACATTCACTTTTGAAAATAAGACAATAAGCCACATGAAACTTATACTTAGAAGCTTAAAAAAATACGGGTTGTTCAATGCCCTGAACATAGCAGGTCTCACCATAGCCATTTGCTGTACTGTCGTCATTTTTCAATATGTCTCCTTTGAGCTGAGTTTTGACCGCTTTCATGATAAGCCGGTCTATCGGGTGATCAACGATCGATATCAGAATGGAGAATTAAGACAACACAGCATGCTGAGCTATTCTGCTGTAGGACCGGCACTTTTAGACGAAATTCCTGAGGTTGTCAACCAAACCAGGATGTTCCCGGAAGGAAGGAAAACCATCAGGCAGGATGATGAAACTGTCATAGAAATAGAGGGAGCAGTAGGTGTGGAAAATGGCTTCTTTGAAATGTTTTCCTACCAGCTGTTGGCAGGGAGAAAGGAGGAAATTTTCCTCGAGCCTTACCAGCTGGTTCTTCCCAGGCAAACGGTTTATCTGCTGTTTGGAAATAAAACCAACTTTGATCAGCTCGTTGGTCGGTTTCTGAATGTAGAACTGGACAATCGAAATGTTCCTTTTGAAATTGTCGGAGTGGTGGAAGACCTTCCGGAAAACACACATCTGCAGTACAAGCTGTTTTTCTCTTACGCGACCGTCATCAGCGGCTATAATTTCCCTGAGGCTGCCTATGATTGGTCGGTATTGGATTTCAGACATTATGTTCAATTGGCCGATGGTATAGAGCCCAGCCAGCTAACCAACAAACTCAAAGATTTCAGCGACCGTCATTTCGATAATACTGACGACACCGAAGAAGTATTTTCCTTTCAGTCAGTCAAAGATATCTACCTGGACCCCGATAAAGTTGAATACGGACTTGGCCTTACGGGTGACCGCAATCTCATTTATTCCCTGAGCGCTCTGGCCCTGATAATCCTCGTATTGGGTTGGATCAATTTTATCAATATGAACCTGGCCCTTTCTCTGGAACAGGCCAAAACGGTAAGCATCAGAAAAATTCTGGGTGCTCAGCCCTCAGGTATCAAGCGTTATTACATCTATGAAAATCTGGTGGTCAACTTCCTGGCCATATTCCTGGGCCTGGCACTCTCTCTGCTGGTTACTGAGCTCCTTATTCAGCATGACTTTGAGGTTAAAAGATTAAAGGAGCTGATCGTTGGAGGCTTTCTGGACATAAATGCCCTGATCACCTTAGTATCCTGCATGACGCTGGGCTTAGCACTCTCCTCCTGGTATAAAGCCCGGCTAGCCACGAAAGTACAGGCGCTGGAGGTGCTCAAATCAAGATCAAGCCATTCCGGTAGGCTCCAGAAAGTGCTTGCCAAATGGCTGATGATTTTTCAATACACGGTGTCCATCGTCTTCTTTTCTATAGGGCTGGCAGTTTTCGGGCAACACGAACTCATTATGCGGACCGACCTTGGTATGGATTTAAGCAATATTGTTGTGCTGCGGCCTCCCAAGTACGATTCTACTTTTCATTCCCGATTCGATGCTTTTAAAAACAGCCTGATATCGCAACCTCAAGTCAAAAGTGTGTCTACTGCTCAGCGCATACCCGGGCAGCTGGTAGAATGGGATAACAATGCGGCTTATGGTCCGGCCTTTGAAAACACCATGATTTTGGGTTATATCGCCATTGACAATGACTACCTCCATACCTATGGCATTGAGCTCCTGGCGGGGCGCAATTTTGAGAGGTCAGACATCCGTGCCGGATGGTTCGACAACAATAAGGTACTGATCAATGAAACAGCGCTCGCAGCACTGCAGATTGAAAACCCCGCTGAAGCCATAGGAAAGAAAATACGCTTCTTCAACCATGAAAAAGAAATCATCGGGGTTACCCGCGATTTCAGGCAACGCACACTTCAATATCCTTCCAATCCCTTATTGCTGGTTCCACAATATGCAGGCTATCAGATTGCCGTGAAGCTGACCGATAAGAACACAGAAGCACTCAAAGCCATTGAGGCGCTTTATCGTTCTCATTTTCCTGCCAGTATCTTTTCCTATGTCGATCAGGAAGATGACTATAATGCCAACTACGCTTCGATTGACTCTTCGCAAAAGGCATTCTCGTTCTTTACGGTGGTGGCCATTCTTATTTCCGTTTTCGGGCTTATCTCCATCGCTTTTGTAAACCTGAATACACGGGTGAAAGAACTGAGCCTGAGAAAGGTGCTGGGTGCCGGCAAAACAGACCTGATTTTCCAGGTCAACCGCAGGTATCTCTTCGATATCCTGATAGCCGCCCTGATAGGAATTCCCCTGGCCTATATGGGGCTTAGCAACTGGTTAGGCCAGTTTGAGCAGACCATCAACCTCGGTCCTTTATACTTTATCGTTCCCCTGGTCAGTCTTATCGTTTTGCTATCCATCATTGTTACAGCTGTTACACTCAAAGCAAGCGCTTCTGATCCAGCCAAGGTGCTAAGGAGTGAGTAAATGGCTATTGACGGGTGATAAGTTTGACTTTTGTTGGTTCGTTTTAATAATGGTCGCACCATAGGCCCGTCTCTCCGTAAATTCACTGAATATATATTTCTTTAATAATTGAAGTATAAGAATTGCTGATTACTTAGACCTCCATAAAGGACCAAGCACACTAACAGACATGTTGAAATTAAATATTCCGAAACACTGTGTTTTAGGGATCCATAAGAATCCCTTACGTAATGTCTGAATATAAATGGCTCAGTGTAGTATATAAGCACAAGTAGAATAGTGATTAGAGTCAAAGGTGAAAAAAGCATAAATCCCAATTCTTGAAAGGTACTAGGAATGGACTTTACCAATACTTCGATTACTATTGTCAAATCCGCTTGAAGAAAAATTACCCAAGTGAGGGATAGGATATAAAAATTAATAAAGAGACGAATGGGCGTATTTGAAAGCTTTTCGAAATTTTTATCAACACTATAGAGGATGAAATGTATTAGACACCAGATGATGAAGTTTAAACTTATGGCGTGCCATAGTCCACTGACGAGGAATGTCAGGAATACAGCAATGTTTATTCCATATAGACTGCTTTTTTTCCCCCCCAAAGGGATGTAGATAAAATCTCTAAGCCATTCGGAAAGTGAAATATGCCAATGCCTCCAGAAATTGACAAAAGAAAGTTGACTGTAAGGCCTGTCAAAATTCTTCATTATTTCAAAACCAAAAAGCCTTCCAATCCCAATGGCCAAAATCGAATAGGCATAGAAATCAAAATAAACAAAGAACGACTGAATGAACAGGTAATTTATATTGATGCTTGAGTAATCATGATGTTGATACAGTTGATCCAGAACAAACATGGATAGGTTGTTCGCAATGACTAGCTTGAAAAACAGTCCCCATATTATGTGCTTAGCCCCAAGTATTATGTCATTTATTGTACTCCCTTTCAAATTTGGTAGTTGGTTGAGAATGAATTGTGGGGAGTGAATTGGACCAGAGGTAATTGTCTTAAACGAACCTAGATAGTATAGCGTTTGATAGAAATTCGGCCTTAATTCTAATTCCGTCTTGTTGGCTTTTACAATTAGGGCTATGGATTTTAATCCGTAGTATGAAAGACCCACAAACGCGAACTCATTTATCTCTGGAAACAGGGCTAGTCGTACCAATACAAGACACGAGATTATAGCGAGAATAGAAAGACGCTTAAAGTTCTTAGCCTTCTTCAAGCTTAAATGAACCAAAAGACTGATTCCGACAAGCATAACTACGCCAAGAAGAGAATAGAGACCTAGAAAGATTAAAGATGCGAGAGCGAGTAATTCAATTTTTTTTGGTGTTAAGTTGTAACCTATCAGTACTATGATTAGGAAGACTAGAAAATGAAAAGAAATAAGAGACATTACTTAACTCTTATATGATAAATTCCATTTATGATGCCATAGTCCGCGGCAAAGAACAGGCTATCGTTGGTCCAATATGGATCCCATTCATTACCTTTTGAGTCAGTTAAATACTTGACCTTATTGGTTTTGAAATTCAAAACTGCCAAATCCCAATTTCCCATTTCATTACTGGCAAAAACTAAATTCTCTTCATTATCGGATAGTTCGATATCCCATTCGTCATAATCTGAATTTGTCAGGTTAACTTCATTGTCATTTTGTATGTTCTTCCTATACACATCGAACTGCCCATCTCTCTTAGAAATATAGAAAACATGTTTGCCGTTTTTAGATAGAATGGGTCTCCAATGTTCATACTTATCGTCAGTTAAAGTCCACTTTTCTCCATTAGATAAATCATACAAGACAATTTTGGGGTTAGTAGAAAAGTCACCCTTATTAACCCATTCTGCATAAACAACCTTTGATCCATCTTCAGAAAAAGTGGGAATAGCTCCGAAAGACTCTCCACTAGTCAACACTATTAGTTCATTAGTTGAAAGGTCTCTAAAAATAACTTCTGTTTCACCTGTGTCCTGGTTTCCTTGGGTGTAAACCAGTTTGTTGCCCTTCAAATCTGGGTGAATCTGGTCAACATTATCAAATGTCAATCGAGACTCAATCTTCTCACTTAAGCTTTTGATAATGATCTCAGAATTTGAATCTCTAATGGATTGTTGCAGCAAAGTATCTCCGTAAACTCTCGGGTACCTATCTCCTGTATTGTGACTGCTGATTCTATGAACTCCTCTATGAGGTCGTATATGCGTATTTACAAATCTCTCTAGTGAAATTGCCAAGATTTCATGCCCTAGTCGATTTAGGTGTTCATCGTACGCGAAGTAGACGCGATCTTTCGAAGACTCAAAAGCGTCTCTAAGGTTTAATATCTTAATGCCATTTTTTTGGGATAGAGAATCGAGAAAACGATCCGGAAAGTTCATGTCTAAATCTCTAGGATCAATGTTGAAGGACTCAACTACCTCAGAAAGTTCATTGAAGTAGAGTTGTTCCTTGGTTGGTAATTGCACAATTACTAACTCGACACCTCTACTCAAGCATAGTTCTTGAAACTGTTGTACGTATTTGGAGAACTTCGCTAGGTCCTTTAATTGTCTCTCAGATTTGTCTTTGAAAAAGACATTATAATCCCTGTTATTTTGGTGGTCAGGATAAAAGGGCTCAGTCCATCTCCCCAGAGGTAATTCTGCAGGGTTAGAGTATTTGAGGGGATACAAAATATGTTTTAGCAGTTCACTTTTATTCATCAAAAAATCGGCAAAATCGGCCTTCCTTGCCTGTACATTCATGAAATCATTGAAGTTGCAGATTTGTAAAAACACTACTTCAGGTTCTAATTGGAGTCCCTCATTTCTGAAATAGTTCAAAGATTCAGCAATTCCAAAACCGCTAATACCAGCGTTGAGAACTATCCGATCTCCGTAGCTATTAGCTAAAAGTGTAGTGTAAAGCTCTCCAAACTCCACCTGTGCTCCTTGAGTGTATGAATCACCTAGAAAAAGCCATTCTACATTGGTCAATTTCTTGTAGGGATCACCCTCTCTGCCAATTCTGAAACCTTGCGCGTTTGTCTTGTATGTTGTCTGGTATTCTTTGTCAGTCAGAATTTTATTAAGAAATGGTTTGTTGACATAATAGTCAGGCTTGATATGATACAAATCTTCTACTATGAATTCTGGAAACCGCATAAGAAAAATGGCTTCTCCGTAGATTAACAGGCCGAAGGCAGTGTAAAAGGAAAATAAAAGAGGCAACAATTTCCTGAACTTGAATAAGGCCCAAACTGCCACTACTACAGCTATGAAACCCACGGCAATTGATAGATACAAGGTTACCCCTATCATGAAGAGAATTGCCGGGTTGACTATCAAGAGTGCCGTACAAGCAATAATAATTGCAGACTTGCTTTGTTCATCTTTTGCTACCATCAAACATTACTAGACTAGATTCAATTTTATTCTCTTTTACCAAACTAAGACCTGACAAGAAATCATGACCAATCAGGCTTTCTAATTGATCGACTGTTATCTGGTGGTTTTCTAGTGCGTCTGTTGATTGTATTTTGTTCATAAACAGCCAACAGTAAGCCACTTCCTCTTTTGGCAAATACACCATCTTATACATTGCTTCCGCCACATCTACTAGGTTCTCTCCTACACTATCTCTTTGATTTTCAGCAAAAAATGCTCCTGTGTAAACGTAGGCTTTCGACTTAGAATCGATAACTCTCTGCCTTATTTTGGACTCCAATCCTAGCCAAACCCCACGATTGAGAAAGTCTTTTTGATGAACAATGTTGACATGATAGAATGTTAGATTTTTAAGATGTTGATTCCAAATAAAATCACCCGCAGGAACCAGGTGTCCTCTATCATAGCCTGAACTTTTATAATCGTAATTCGTCCTAGAAATTAAAGTGTCTCCAAATAAGACTGGGGGGAAATTCGAAAGACGTTTAGCCTTAGACCTAGATTTGGGAATTATTAGGTTTTCAGGGGCAATAATGTGAAAGGTTAAAACTGTACTGTTCAAATC
Organism: Roseivirga sp.; assembly: GCA_021404565.1. Classification (GTDB taxonomy): domain Bacteria; phylum Bacteroidota; class Bacteroidia; order Cytophagales; family Cyclobacteriaceae; genus Roseivirga. The sequence goes on from JAAWWF010000026.1 coordinate 108,131, forward strand.
AAAAGAATATTTGAACGCGTAGTTCTCAAGGCAAAATACACTTGGATTTTCTACCGTGCGATCTTCGAAACTGAGGAATGGACAATCCCTAAATTGGTAATGAATTAATTCATCCAAAGCCTTATCCTGACCCTTGGCGTTCAAGGGTAGTACAAACAATAAAATACCGAAGCTATAAAGGTGATATTTCATTTGTCAATTGTCTTGAGGTACCAAACACTCCACCGCAATCACTTTTGGCGGAGCAGTGTTCACACTTATCTAGATACGACCGTTTCCAATCGGAAATTGATTTTGTAGCAAAGTCACGTAGCTCGGGTTCTAGAACACAAAGTGGCATGTTGAATATGTTCACCCTTATGCCAAATCTATCAAGAAGAAATACGGATTTCTTAAGTGCAGATGCATATTCACTCGGTTCAATCCAGAGTTTATCTTTGTTAGCAATGGCTAAACCTGTGAACTCTAACCCCATAAAGGCAACACTTTCTACAAAAGGTAAATTCTTCGTTATAAACAGACTCAATTCTTCAATTCTCTTAATTGTTGGTCTTTGAAGTACAACTCTTAGTTCAATATGAATTTGATATTTTGCCAGATTGTGCAATCCAAGCATTGTTTGTCTGAATGCGCCATTGCTTTGGACTATGTAGTCATGATCAACGAAGTTGTCCGAATAGAGAGGTACAGCCAAAATGAGATTTTCTTTAAACTGTTCCATTTTTTCAGCCCAATCGTTCCAGGCGAATACCTTTCCATTGGTCAACAAATGAATAGTCGTTTGTGGAAGTTGAGATTTTAGGTCTTCAAGAATTTCGATCATTCTATCCCCTAGCAAAAATGGCTCACCGCCCGTAATTCCAATGACCTCTGTTTCTTCGTCCATCAATGGTATCAAACACTTATTTCGGAAGTAATGAAAGTCAAAATCATCTTTGTTCTTGGGTGGCTGAGAACACATGAGGCAATAACTATTACATTGATCCGTAATGAATAAAGTATTGTGTTTTGACTGTCTACGATAGAGAATATCAAGAACCCCCTGATCATTAATGTAAACTACGTCTCCTTCGGCCAAAATTTTATAATTGGATAGATTGAAGATGTTTGGGAGCTGCGAGTTGAGTCTTTCTTGTGAAACCAAAGCAACTACTCTATCCTCATTTGTTGGGTCATAGAGCGAGTTAACTAACTCAAATCCATATTTGATGCCTTTGGACGGCCTCAACTTTCCAACTAACTGCCCTTCCAAGTTTTCTACCTTTCCTCTGGAGCTAAGATTTATCATCATTTAGCACTTATCCATTCATAAAAGATGTTGCGAACTGAAGTACTTTCCTCTAACTTTCTTATTAAGTACTTAATGATCGACATGTTCTTTTCGCAAAAACCAGAAGTTGGTCTGTGTCCATATGCATCACCCTGAATAGCATGATGAAAAACTGGATCGGCACCACAAAAATCACTCACAGCACAATCAGAGCATCCATTAAGGGCCTCATTTAAACTATTTTTAAAAACTGAAAGAGCTTCATCACTGGTGAGTAGTTTTTTGTATCCGTCTGATACGTGTCCAAGTCTAAAACTGTAATCATTTTGTTCGGCAAGCATTCTTGATTCATCGGAAGCATAAACGTAGCCATCATAATTATAGACCAAAACAGAATTAATTGCCCCCGCGGGTGACTGCAGGTCGACATAATTAGATTGAAATGGGGTCAGTATTTTCTTAAGGATAACGCTGGCAAAATCTTCTCTAAAAAAGGTTCCCTTGAGGTTGATTTGGAGTATATATTCAAATGCCTTTTCATAAAACTCAAGGAATTGCTGTGTTTCATAATAGTTCTTTTTAGGACTTTTGAGAGCGAACCCATATGGGCTAATTGGTCGAAGGAAGATATTGTGAAATCCATTTTCTAAATACGCATTAATTATCTCTTGAGGATATTTCAAACTTAAACTACTAGCAGTCATTAGCGCAGAGATTCTATCCTTGCCAAGTGCGTTTCGGAAGTATTGAATTCCGGCAATTACATCATGATAACTAGAGCCTTTCCTTAGTTTTCTGTTGGAGTCATGCAAAAATTCAGGCCCATCCAAAGAGGTGGAGATGAGTATATCATACTTCAGGCAAAACTTGATTATCTCCTCGTTATAAATCGTGCCATTCGTACAGATGACAAAATTTATCCGTTTGTCCGTATTTAAGCTCAGTGTAGTCTCTACAGCGTATTTAAGCAGATCAAAGGCTAAAAGTGGTTCTCCCCCTTGAAATTCCATCGTTATAAACTTCGATGGGCTTTTTAGCATCAATTCTATCGCATGATCTAGGTCTGTTTTCTTTAGATCAAAGCTCTGTTTATCCTGTGTGACACGTGAAACCTGACAATAATGACAAGTATGATTGCACCTAAGTGTCAACACGAAAATATGAAGAGAGGAAAGCTGAAGGAGGTGATCCTTCTTTGTCCTAATTCTGTTGGCTATTACATCTAGTCCACCACTTTCGTATTCATCTATGATAATGTGCTTTGCATGGAGGTCTCGCATCAATTTCTCGTTTGATATTGGCCTGCGCTTCACGATGGCTTCAACGGAACCAATTGGCGCGATAACATAATCTCCAGAAGCCCCTACGATCAATTCATTAGTGGAATCTATGTGTAAATACTTAAATGGGAGTAATTTATAACCTGGTGAATTATAGTGTTCTTTTGGCTTGAACTTTTGCCGTTTAACTACTTCCATATCTCATCGGCTAAATCATCATAAATACCTCCAGAAGAAAGTGCCTTTGCCAGTAGCAACAGCTTAACTTCCTTAGTTTCAGCTGCAATATGATACCTTAGTTCAAAGTCATTCACTCGTGTTGTGATGGCAATCTTCAGCTCCGAGATGATATTTTCTTTAATTGAAGCTGACTCCAAAAAAACACAATACCTGTCATCTGTAATTTCCAGTTTTAAAGAGTATATATTCGAAAGGCTATATATAGCTTTTAAGACGGACTGCTTTTTGTATGCCTGCTTGTCAAAATCAATTATTCTCACTTCTTATCAATCTCTTTGGCTTTATTTTTGAGGAGTAGAATCAAGAAAGCACCAACTCTTCCCGTTTCGGTTAACTTCTCATCTCTTTGAAAAGCCTTAATCGCTTTCTCCACTTGATCATCGAACTCCATACTCGCAGGGATTTGATAGCTTGGATAAGGTAAGTTCCAATACTTCAATTTGAGTAACAATTTGACGAGTTCCGCAACATCAGTGCCTTTCACACCTTTAGTTAAGGTCCTGCTTCCCAATGAAGCATAATCTATAATGGAAGAATCAGCGCTTGATGATTCTACTGACTTTGCTTTTGATTGGATTAGAACTATCAAATAAACATCCGCTCTACCAGTCTCGGTTAGACCTTCACTCTTTTGAAACTGCCTAACAGCGCGGTAGACCTTGTCATCAAACTTCATTGTTTTTGGAACAACATAGCTCGAATATGGGGACTCCCATAGTTTAAGTTTGATCAATAACTTAACAAGTTCTGAAACATCAGTTCCCTCAACATCCTTTACCAAAGATCTGCTCCCTAAGGAGGTTGTGGAGCTATAACTAGAAGAGCTAGAAGACCTACTTCTTGATGAGCTAGTAGAACTGTAATGGGATCGATGAGAACTATGTGATCTGTGCGAACTGTGTGATCTGTGAGATCTATGACTACTAAACTCCCACTCTCCAGAATCTGTAAGTTTCATCAAAAGACGTGGGCTTTCAAATCGCTTTGAAGATCCTTTTGCCATGAATGAGGTAGGAATTTCTTCTTCTAATAGCCCATCCGATTTCACAGAAGTGGAAGCCAAAGTCAAACTACCCACCGATGTTAGAACTACTTTCTTTAAAAGCTGCTCAAATTTATCCTTCATTACCCAGGTTTGATGTGAATATATAATTTATAAATTTCAATAATAGCAATCAAACAAACCTAACCATTATTTGAATGATTATATCTTAATAAGATTTATTTATACTTATAATCCACTTCATCTCTTTAATTTATCCAGAATTTCAGATATAAATTCAAACTAATATCTAATGATACACATATGCAATTCCTCAATTAATCCAAAATGTGAAAAGAGAGTGTCATCACCCCCTCCCAATTGGCTAGTCAGATCATACATTGCCTAGAATAAAATACCCTATTCCCGAAGCTTAGAAGCCAAGCCCCGCTACTTCTCAATCTGATAAGTCACAATCTCGGCCTCCGTCATCCAGTGGATATCATCAGCAGGGGCGGCATTGATGGTAAAGAAGTAGAAGTCTTCAGCGAGCTGATTGCTAAAGCCAATAGACTTGTAATAGTCTATATATAAGAGGTGCTCACTGGAGCTGCGGGGAAAATCAGTAGCATCGCTGGTACCGTCAGACCAGGAGTGGACCCCCACCCGGGCATTGGCACCCAGTGTTCTTTGCGAGCCGGCCAAAAACAAATCAACAGCGCCTGAAGCAATCAAACCATTGTCTTCCACTTGCGTTCTCAGGCCAAGCTGAAATAGCTTTCTGCCTACCTGAAGATTCGTATCATCATCATCGGAACCGGGAGCCTCTCTGAAAATAATCAGCTCGGTATTGGGGTTTTGCCTCAACGCCTCATCAAAAGCACTGTCTGTATTGCTATCGATCACCCCATTCAATACCAGGGTGGTTTCATTCAAAATAGAAAAAGGCGCTATAGAAGTGGTACCGGCATCATCATCGCCACAAGCACTAAAGGCAAGTAGGAAGATCAGGGCAAAGCCCAGGTAATATTTATACAATTTCTTATTCATCTTAATCAACGTTTATAGGTTCCATCAGGTAATATAGCAGGTAGGTTGTAATTGGTGTTGGTCAGCAGCGCATAAACCGCTGGGTCACCCTGCTCTACTTTTTCCCTGGTATTCAGCTTCCACTCATGGCCGATCTCCGCAAGGCGATTCTGCTGCGCGCCTAAAATGGAAGTAATGGCCCAATAAATATATTCTGTTGACATGCAGTCGTAGTCACAGGTACGATCATCATAGGTGTACCAGGCACCAGCAGGATAAGGGTTAGGGATGCTCGTAAAATTACCTCCCCGGGCAAGGTCCATGGCATCGGTCAGGGTAGTCCCGGCCATCTCTCCAAACACTGTGGGATAGGCTTTGGCATATCCTGCATGCGTGATAATGTGCCAGACCTCTTCTAATGCAGCATCAAACTCTCCCGACTTATCGATATGCCATTGGGGCCTCGTTTCATCATTCCCCAGGTCCTGACCCTCTCTTCCGTTGGGCGGATTAATATTTTCAAGGTCCGATTCATTTTTCCACATCACCATAAAGGCCCTTTCTGCCTTCATAGCATTGAGCACGTTTATATCATCCACGGTACCGTCCTCATCATTGTCCAGGTACTGTGCCATCAGGTTGGCGGCATGCAGCAGTTTGGCATCTTCTACCCCTGCTACGGCATAGATGTCAATATCAAAAACCACCACCTTTCGGTTAAAAGCTGAAAAGCCATCGTCACTATTGGCTACAATAGTAAAGTTCGGGTCATTTCCAGGATCGATTACTCCATTATCAGGTGTAGTATCGGGATCATTCTTACATCCAAAAACTAAGGTAAGTGCTAATATTAAGTAGCTCATATGTTTCTTATTCATCAGTGAATTCTGTTTGATTCACCAAGAAAACCTAATCAATGCAATTAACCCTACCAGCTGTTATTTGCAAGAGGTCCGTCTGCTTCCATTCATACCTTTGAAGCATTTTTGAGCCCCTTTTTATACTCATTGGGGGTAATTCCTTCAAGCTCTTTGAATACTTTGTAAAAGGTAGACTTATTTCGAAAACCAGCGTTCTGGGCTATTCCCAACAAGCTATAATTCTTGTTTTCAGGAGCAGAAAGCTGAGTTTTGAATTCTGCAACGCGGTATTGGTTAATAAGGTGATAAAAATTGCTGTTGGTAAACTGATTGATCCAAAGTGATAGCTTCTTTTCATTCATATTGACTTGCTGAGCCAATAGTCGCAATGTCAGTTCCTGATTGAGATATAGCTTGTTGCTCGCTATTTGGGCTTTTACATTTTCAAATTGCTTCTCGTCATTTTTGTCATAGAGAACAGGGTTAGCTTTCTCCGGTACGGCTGGCCGTTCAGCTGGTGACTCCTTTTGCCTCAAACCGTGGTAGCCTACCCAAAACACAGATAAAAGTGTCAGTACCTCAGAGATGATCATCAGGGGGACTGCCTCGAGGCCCGTTAGCAGCAGGATATCTTCAAGGATCCAAACGAAGTGAAAGGCCAGAAAGATAATCACCAGGCCTTTTACCCACTTTAAAGTGCGTAGCTCCAGGCTCGCAAACTGATCCATCAAACCGAACTGATGCCTGGAAATACTTCTGTGCATTTTGAAGAGCAGGTAAAGGTTAAAGCCATAAAAAGGAATAGAAACCAGTACTTCAGTCAGTACTGCAACCTCATCGGGCTCAGGAAGAGCAACCCACAAAAGTGCATTCGTGATCACTGCTGGAATCAGAAACAACCATTGCCCCCGCCTGATCTTTTGACTGATCAACAATTCGACATAGTAAAAGAGAAGCGGAATGGTCAGGAAAGCCGTTTCGGGTAACAGAGGGCTATCTTCTTCAAACAGATCGGGGGCCAGTTCAAAGCTTTGTGAAATAAGGAACAGGGCAAGAAAAACATTGGCCTTCTTAATACGAGAGGGAATGAGGAGCAATAAAATGCCCAGAAAAATGCCGTTGGTAAAAATGAATACTTCAAACATGAACTCAGGCGAAGATACAAACTTGAGGGGTCAACTGACTTTGCCCCTCCTTAATGGATAGGAATGAAGAGATGATAAAACTCAGACGAGATTATAAAAGAGCCCGACCGGTTACTTGTCATAAACCATAAAAACCAAGGCATAACGCCCTGGTTTTAAATGATTTTAAACGTTTATCTTTTGTATTTCCCTACTCTATCGCTAAAGTCTCCGCGGGGTTAGTTCTGGCAGACCTGAAAGCAATATAGCCTATGGTCAGCACCGTGAGCATGGTGGTCAGCACCAGGCCTATAGCGAAAATATCCCATCCGAGGGGAATACGGAAGATGTAATTGTCCAGCCAGAGGTCCATGGCCAGATAAGCCAAGGGAGCGGCCAGCAGGAAGGCCAGGAGCGTAAGGATAAAGAACCTTCTGGAAAAGCTGAATAGAATCTGCCCGAAGGAGGCGCCCAATACTTTTCTGATACCAATCTCCTTGGTGCGCTTGATCGACATAAAGGATACCAGGCCATACAAACCCAGACAGCCTATAACAATGGCCACCAGCGAGAAAATCCGGATACTCTTCAGCATGATATCTTCCAGAATATAGGCCTGTTTGATAAAATCATCAACGGTTTGGTATTGGAACGTGCGGGATGGAAATACACTAAGCCATACATCTTCCAGTTTATCCAAAGCATCAGGCAGATTGCTGGAGGCAATTTTAATATCTGCACCATTTACCCGTGAATGCCATGGAAACAGTATCATCGGCTCAATGGCCTGATCCAACTTATCAATATGGAAATCTTTGGTAACCCCTACAATTCTGGCGCGTGAACCGTAACACTCCAATTGCTTGCCGATAGCCTCTTCCGGACTAGCTACATCCAGCTGCTTTACCAGCGCTTCATTCACGATAAAGGCATCAATGGTATCATTGTATTCATCCGGGCGAAAGTTTCTGCCCGCTACCAATTCAATACCGTAAGTATCGATAAAGCGGTGATCTACGAACTTATTTCGCACGCTCATATCTCCCTTATCTTCACTACCCACCTCTCTGAAAATAGTGGCATAGCGACCGGCATCCATTGGCGGACCGGAAGAAAAGGAATAAGAAATCACCTCAGGCATGGATTCAATGGCTTGTGCCAGGCGATCCACCTGCTGTCGGTTAGGATCAAAGGTGGTAATGGTTACCATCTCTTCCTTGTCAAAGCCCATATCCTTGTTGATGAAATAGTTCATCTGTGTAGAGATCACAATCGTACCAATGATCATCAGCTGAGTGATACTAAACTGTGTTACCACCAGAACCTGGCGCAGGCTGAGTCCTGATTTCTTTTGAGTGAGTGCTGAAAAGCCACTGCGCAAAGCCTCAGACGGACGATAGGCAGAAAGCTTAATAGCAGGATAAAGTCCGGCTACCACACTTACTATCAGAATAAGTAAGGCCCCAAACGCCCAGGTTGCGCTATCCACCTGCATATTCATTTGCACAATGGTCAGGAGATCGTTCCAGCCATTCAGCGCGAGCTCTGTCACCCATATCGCCAGGAAAAAGGAGATGGTGGTGAGAAAAATGGTTTCAGCTAAAAACTGCAGAATCAACTGTAGCCTGCTGCCCCCCAACACTTTTCTGACACCCACCTCTTTAGCGCGGGTCACTACCTGGGCAGTTTGAATATTGATAAAGTTGATGCAGGCAGAAATGGCAATGAATAAGCTCAGCGCCCAAAAGGCTATGCTAATAGAAGGGTCGTTGGTATAGTTGCCCGAAAAGCCCCACTCCGACTCCATGTGGATATCTTTCAGGTTGCTCAGACTATAAGAGTTGACCTCCGCATCTTCTTTGGTTCTGTATTTGTCGACCATCTGAGGGAAACGAGCCTCAAAATCTTCAGGACGCTGACCCTCTTTCAAAACCAGGAAAGTAAGACCTGTAGAGAGGTTACCCCAATTATCACGATCCCAGGGGTTGACACGATAATAAATCTCAGCTGAGGTAAGCAACTGGAAAGGGATATTGCTATTACTGGGAGGGGTTTCAATCACACCTGTGACGTACACACGCAGAGAATCGAACAAAGCCACCTCTTTGCCCAGCAAGCCCGCTTCCTTACCTACAAAGTCAGGGTAGTATTTTTCAACCATCTTGGTTGAGAGCACCAATGCATTTCGGCCATCAAGCGCGGTTCTTTCATTACCGGCTATAAAGTCATAGTCGAAGTACTTCAGAAAAGCACTATCGGCATGGAGCAGTAATCTTTCTTCTTCAAATACCTTCTCACGAGAGGTGCCCGGGTCAATGGTCACCAAAGCACTGCTTGGACCAAAGGTTTGGATCACCCCCTGCAATTCAGGATACTCATTGCGCAGTACCTTGCCCAGCATTGATTGCGTGGTTCCTGTTTTGTTGACCCTGTTAGGGTAGGTTAGCGTTGTATTGACACGGTAGATCTGGTCTGCCAGGGGCTGATTGGTGTCAAAGCTGCTCTCGTATCGCTCCTGCACAAATAAAAAGAGTACACTGCTAAGACCCAGGGTGAGGGCAATTACATTAATAGCAGAAGTCACTCTGTTTTTCCAGAGGTTTCTGATGATAGAAAGTAAAAAGGTACGTGTCATGGTTTTTCTATTTGACCTATTATGGGCCAAAAGACTGCCAGAAACTATAAACTATTGATTCACAACAACTTAAATACCAAATAGCTCGCCTCTGATCTAAAAGTGATCGGAAGGGTACAATCAACTGTTCCGCCCTGGAACAGTAAATTACAGAGTTGAGGTGTACTTCAAAAGAGGAATGGAATGAAATACCTCACTTATTCAAACCTCTTTTTTCAGCCTGACAAAGCAAGGGTCTGGCCTGGTTATCTTCTTAAGGTCGAGATTGTCTCAAAAGTATTCAGTCATTGCGAACAAAGTGAAGCAATCTGTTCATATACACCGAAAACATAGGGGGGATTACTTCATTTCATTCGTAATGACGGTTTGTATGACTTTTGAGACAATCTCCTCTATGGCCTACAGTATAGCCCCCTAATTAAAGAGATAAGTCATCCCATACCCGCCCCCTTCATAATCACTCTTTCCACCGACCCGAAAACTCATGGACGAATGGGATTCCTGCTTTCGCAGGAATGACGACTGAAAGGAAAATTGGAATGCCTCCATTGACCCAATATCACCCATCACTTACTATATTGAGTTGTGGAAATACTCGCCATAGATGATGATCCTTTGATGCTTCATACCATAGCCATGGTATTGGAAGACTCCTTTGGTGAAATCCAAACGCTGGAGCACCCTAGCCGTGCTACTGCCCTTCTCGAAAATACTGATGTAAAGGTAATTCTGCTCGACCTGAATTTTGCCATTGGCGACTCTGACGGAGCCGAGGGACTGGCCTGGATTAAGCGGCTCAAAGCCTCACGGCCTCATGTTTCCATCATTGTGCTCACGGCACATGGATTTCTGGATATTGCTGTGCAGTCTTTGAAACAAGGAGCGAACGACTTTTTGGAGAAACCTTTCTCAAACGAAAAGCTGGTAGCTACCGTACAGGCGGGCCTGAATCTCGCCAATTCTCAGCAAGATATTGCAGCACAGAGTTCCAACCCGGACCCATCAACCAATCAGGCAAACCAATTCAATGGCATGGTCATGGGCCAGTCGGCAGGTATGAAACAGGTGATGCATATGGTGGCCAAGGTGGCGCATACCGATGCTTCTGTGCTTATTACCGGGGCCCATGGAACGGGAAAAGAAGTGCTGGCAAGACTGATTCACCAGCAATCGGCCAGGGCCGCACAATCCTTCGTCAGTACAGATTTAAGTGCCATTTCATCAGGTTTATTTGAATCTACGCTCTTTGGCCATGTGAAGGGAGCCTTCACAGACGCCAGCCAGGACAAGGCGGGCATGATGGAAGCAGCCAACCTGGGAACTTTGCTACTGGATGAAATAGGGAACATTCCCCTCGAATTGCAATCGAAGTTGCTGGCAGCCTTGCAAAACAGAGAGGTAAGCCGGGTGGGAGATCATCGCCCCAGGGCCATTGATATTCGCCTGATCAGCACCTCGCACAAGACGATGGAGATGCTCTCTGACCCTTTACAGTTTCGACAAGACCTGCTGTTTCGGATTAATACGGTTCATATAGAGCTGCCTCCCCTGCGCAACAGAAGAGAAGATATAAAGCCACTCACCGATCACTTTCTGGCAGAGTTTAATGGAAAATATGCCCGGTCTTTTGAGCTGACGAAAGCTCAGCTGAGAGAGCTGGAAGACTACCACTGGCCGGGAAATATCCGGGAGCTGCGGAACAATATCGAACGCATGGTGATCATGGATAACAATGATGCCTTTAAAGGGAGTGAAAAAACAGAGGACAAAACGGACAACTTGTACGAAGTAGAGAAGAGAAAAATCGCAGAGGTGATGGAGCGTCATGCGGGAAATATCACGCATGCTGCCGCAGAGCTGGGCATCGGGCGGAATACGCTTTACCGCAAAATGAAGAAGTATGATCTTTAAGAAAGGCTTCTTCCTGATCCTTATTCGGGTGCTGTTGATTGTGGCTTTGTCTGTAGGTATGGTATATACCTACCTAAACACTGAGCTATCCATTACCCCGGTCATGTTTGGGGTGTTCATCCTGATCGGGATTTTAGAGATCAGCTGGCATCTGCAAAAGCAAGAGCGCAACTGGAACAGTTTCCTGCGCTCGGTAGAATTTGGTGATTTTAACCGGGCCTATCAGCGGAAGACTAATTCGAAAGAGCTGGAAGAAGCTTATGAGCTTATTTCTGCTCAGATGGAGACCCTACAAACCAACAGAGAAGCAGAGTTCCGCTTGCTTCAAACGGTTTTGAGGCATGTCTCCGTAGCAGTGGTTTGCTATCAGGAAGAGGGGGAGGTGGTTTTTACCAACAAGGCCTTTAACACCTTGCTCGACCTGCCGGGACTCATCCATATCGATCGCCTGCGGGAGCAATACCCAAAGATTCACCAGATAATGCTAAGCAAAGAGGGTGATCCTTCCGAGTGGATTGACCACGACAAGGGTCAGAAGTTATTTATAAAAACAGAGTCGTTTAAGCTCAAAGGGAAGGCGCACAGGCTTGCTTCCTTAACGGATATACGAAGCTCTCTGGAAACCAAGGAGCTGGAAAGCTATCAGAAGCTGATGCGGGTGATGACCCACGAAATCATGAACTCTACCACTCCCGTGCTTTCCCTGATCCGGGTGGTGAACAAAAAGCTGATCAGGGAGGAGGAGCTGATCGCTCTGAATGAAAAAGATCAGAAAAACGTGGCGATCAGCCTGAATGCTATTGAGGAACGAACCTCGGGAATGCTAAAGTTTGTAGAGGCCTACAAGCAAATCAACCGCCCGATTGAGCCGCACCCCGAACCGGTGGAGAGCAAGGCCCTGATCGAATCTGTTACCTCGCTGATGAACCCGGAAACCGCTGTTGACCTGGAGGTCACGGACAAGATAAAAGACACACTATATCTGGACAGGTCTCTGATAAGTCAGGTATTGATCAACCTGGTGAAAAACGGACTGGATGCTGTAAAAGAAACGGAGCATCCCAGGGTTCATATTGCTACCAGAACCTCCTTTGACAGGGCCATTATTGAGGTGGAAGACAATGGGCCCGGAGTGGCGGCCCAGGCCATTCAGGAGATCTTTGTTCCCTTTTTCACCACCAAGCCTGAAGGCTCTGGTATTGGTCTGGCCCTCTCCCGAAAGATTATCAAGGCACATGGAGGTATCTTAGAGTATAGCCGGGTAAACGGCCTGACCCGTTTTACGATAGACTTACCGCTGAAAGGGTGAATTGAGAGATTGCTAATATAAGGCCCTTCCTATATCATTTGTCTCTCCGTCCACCGTTCCAATCGATGAAATATGGCATTTTTCCGACCAAAACAAGAGATACAAATGGATACTATTTCTTGAATTCGAAGCATTGATTTTCGTTTTTTGTAAACGAACTCTGAAGGATCAAAATCGCAGGTAGCAAAATCATGAGGCATTTCAAACAAAGTCATATTGGCTCACAAGGTGTCATTGTATTTGGTTTTGGTGCTATAATAATCATTGCCGTGTTGACCTTTAATGTTTTTCACTTCTCTACCTACTATGGGTTTGTTCAGGTTAACTATATCAATTCGCTCTACCTCATTCCATTTATTGCCTTAATATTCTCTTTTGGCATTTTCCTTGGTAAAAAGAATCAGCAGGTGGATCTGGATGAATTGGTTAGGAAAACGCCCTACCGATTAAGTGAAAGAGAAATGCAAATTGTGAAGCGGATGATCAGTGGTGATAAGAACAAGGACATCGCTGAGTCCTTATTTGTTGAGCTTTCTACAGTCAAAACACATATCAATAATATCTACAAAAAGGTAGGCGTGAAAAACCGTACTGAATTGAAGCAGGCCATGACCCATAACAGCCTGTAATTAACGATTCCACCCTATTTTCCACCCCCCGGTTTCTGGCCTAATCAGTAATGTTTCCTCATGTTTGCAGGGTAAACAAACGGAGAATTGTGAAACACAAACAGCTAATTCAAATCATCATTGGAGGGGCGGTAGCCCTTTCAGGAACAATACTCATGCTTATATTACTTCAACTCAATTTGGTTGGGCCTGAGGCAATAGAGAATGATCAAATGACCACCGGAGGAACAATTTTGTTTATTTTTCTATACATATTCTTATTGCTAGGTCTCTGGTATGGCCTGAAACTGACCAAAAAAGCCAACCAAGACGAACTGACTTTCACCAGGGCTTTTAAGGTAGGTTCGATCATCAGTCTCTCAACAGCAGTATTTGCTGCCATTTTAACCATTGGTTTTTATGAGATGGTTTATCCTTCTTATAATGATGACATGGTGGTCGTGGTCACGAAGAAGATGCAAGAATCAGGATTGCACGCATCAGAACTGCAGGAAAAGGTAATGGAGCAAAAAAAGTATTATAGTACGGCAGTTCAGGCTCAATTCGCATTTATTGGGAACCTGATCACCGGTCTCGCTTTTACAACTTTACTCGGTTTGTTTTTAAAGACGAAGTCACGAAAAACAGAATAAATGGACAAGAACAAAGAAGTAACCCTGTTTATTGAAGAACAAAATGCAGGGCATAAGGAACTCTTGACAACGCTGCGCCAACTCATTGAAATGAATGTACCCGAAGTAGAAGAGCAGTTCAAATGGAAGAGGCCTGTATATGCCTTAGGAAGTGATTTTTGCTACCTGAAAGCTGCTCGCAACTACGTTACGCTGGGTTTCTTCAATTTTCAAAAAATCGATGACCCTCTGAAGCTATTGGAAGGAACAGGTAAACAAATGAGGCACCTAAAGTTAAAATCTGTGGAGGATATCAATGAGGAAGTATTATCTGAAATGATAAAACAAGCTTCAGGTTTTTAGTTTGTATCCCTTACGAAGATTCTTCTTCAATAGGATGGAAAGACACATGGAGGCATATTGGAGTACAGCCAGGGAAACGGCCTGACCCGTTTTACAATAGATTTGTCGCTGAAAGGGTGAATTAGAAAATTATCTCCTACGCCAATGCTTCGGAGATTGACAGGCAATTAGATGATTTGTGATTGGCCAAAGTCCTTGTACTTATAAAGCAAATCAAGTCACCGTTTCAGAAGAATCAATTGAAGCTGTAAATTTCGCAGAAGCTCAAATCGAACCGCTAAAACAAACCTCAATCACAATGCCGGGAAGTGGCCAATCCCTTACATATTGTTGATGCTTTCGCACTTTATCAATTATCGGTTTACCAAAAATGTCCTCTCTCCATGCCAAAAAGACCAGCAGAAGTTATAGATTTTTAACCCGGTTTATGCAATAGAAATCGTGATGAGGGCGTAAATCACAAAGAATCAGGAAGTTCGACTTTGATGGCATAGCACCGCTATGGTGAGAAGGCAAACGAAGCATAGCGACTGATTCAAAGTGAGTTATGGCTGTAATAGAAAGCCTATTGCATTATCCGGGGTTTAAGCCATTCAATCCGGGTTTCAATCCCCCTGATCTCAGCTTCGAGAAGCTGTTCTTTCAGCAGGCTGCTTTCTTCCAGTTTCCACCGAAGGTGTTTTTTTGTTAGCTCCATCCATTCACGTTTATGTGCATCCAGATCCGTTTCCAGCAAGCTTATGCAGGCGTGGAGGCCACGTAAACGCGCCCTGCGGATTTTTTGTAACTGCTCCAGCTTCTCCTCTCTGCGTTCGAGCATTCTTTCCAGTCTTCTGATTTCCCCTGGCAGGCGCTGCTGCGCTGCAGCGGCCTGCTCCGTTCGGAAACTGACGATATGCTCAAGTTCTTCCAACGCTGTATCCTTCTTCAAAGCTTCATGCAGGTTTATAACGGCCCACCACTGCTCCAAATCGAGGCCCCTCCTATCACTCAGTACAGAGTTCATCATATCAACAGAGAGCCTGAGGTAGTTGGCCAGTGAAGCACTTCTTATTCCAAAACACTCTTTAATCAGCTCAAACATACACAAGGTTTTTTTCGATGATCTTTTTCCTGTACACAGTCCGTACAAGGTTTTTTCTCCATGAAAATTTCTTGTGACCTTTTGTACAAGATTTTTTCACCGTCAAATTTTCTTGTGGAAAAATCAACCTATCAACAACAATTTAGAACAGCGTGCTGGCAGACTTTATATCGGACACACAAGATCTGACCTCAACTTATCCACATGGTGTCAATTACTCATAATGGGTTTAAACCTGAGTTATTCATTAGAAAAATGAACAATTGACGAAAATGCTGACAGTCAGCATTTTGCCAGGGTTAACCCTGATATTTGAAAATCACCATCTAGGTTTTAACATTTTGTAGCTAATTGATTGATTTTCAAATCGTCAGATTATGCAATAGTTGGCTATTGCAAAATTGCGGTTAAAACCTGAGTTATTGGGGAGCATAGGGGTCAAAGTCCTTGCGATTGTAAGTGCAAGTCAGGCGAAAATCAGTCTAAGATCGCAGAAGAAACGATTGATTCCGGGGATTGGACACAACCTCTCCTCGATAGCAATCGGGATGAGCTGTTAAAACTCATTGAGTTTCATGGTGCAAAAGAGATGGCCAAGTCCTTAAAGCTTGTTCATCACATTGCATTGTATCATTCCGATTTCCCGATTGATGATGATGAGAAAAGTTCTCTTTATGATGTGATTACTTTGTCTAAAAGCTTGAAGAGGATTAAGGAGGCCTAAACTGCTTTCAAATCAGGGAGCATCTGACTCATGCTCCCTGTCAAGTTCTTTAACATTCCACTTTATGAATGAATAGAGAAGCAACCTTAATTTCTAACCACTCCTGACCATCTTGAAATCAAGTTGCCTAGCTTCAGGCTCGCTAACACTCTTTTCAATTGAGATTTTCCCAATAGAAATCGAGGTTATTTCATTAAACACAAGACCTAAAACTATACAAACAAAACTTACCGACACCAACAAAATCAATAAGGCATCGCTCATGTTAGCTTCTTTAAAGTGAAGCCTAACAGGAAAATTGTTTTGGACAACACCTTTTAATTCTATCGAAACAGAATCTGGACGGGCTAGCTCTTCAAGGTATGTTTTCAATTGTTGCTCTGACCAGAATGTTTTCCTCTGAATTATTAGTTGTACTGAATCCGTTTTGGTTTTATTAAAGTTCACATCTGCAATTCGGTTCTTCAAAATGTCTTGGTCGACCGTGACCCCAAATTGAAAATCAGGTTTACCGAAGACCAAAATGAGCCCTACAATTATCATAGAAATAACACCCAACCTATAAAGCGCTTTCTGTCTTTTATTGTTGTTCTCCACCTTTTCTTTTAACCCTCTAGATATTCTTTCACAAGCTGCTTCAGATTTTATTCTCAATCGAGTGCCTTTTGGAACTTGGCTTAAGGCTTTTAAAGCACTCTTCAGATGATTTCTTCTGGTGAAAGTACTCAATTTAGATAGTTGAAGATATATAAAGCCATGGTCATAATACAATTGACCTATTTCATGAATAGTAAGTTTTCTAGAATAGTGCTGCCATTCTTTAACTGAAGTGAGTTCTTCAATTTTCTCTTTTGCCTTAAAAAAATATGAGGTCGATTCATCCTCATTATGATCTTGGGTTTTGATTCCAAAATCTATGCACAAAGAAATATATGTGAGTAATGAATCCACATGGTTGTGTGTCTCGCTGAACGTTGCCAGAAGCTCACTTTCTGCATCATCCAGTTTACCGTCTTCATGAAGTGATTCTGCAAGATAATTCCTTACGCTAGGGTTGGGTGATATATCCAACGAGCTTTTGAATGCCACAACTGCACCAGAATAATCTTTTAAGTTATGTTTACAAAGGCCGATGAACATTAAAGAATCTGGGCCATTTGATCCAAAATTACTGTTAGCCTCAAAGTATTCTAAAGCCAACTCATATTTACCCGATACTATATATAACTCAGATAGTATCTGATCCTTTTGTTTTTGCGTGAGACCTACAATTACCTCATGGCTCAATTCATCAATAAGAGTTTCGTACAGCTTCCACCCTTTACCATTGTAATAGATTCTTTTATTTGAATTAATGAGTTCTAATGACTTGGCCTTGAAATAGGCATTCAAAAGGTTTGAGGCGACTTGAAAGTATGTTAGTTTGGGCATTTTCTTTTTAATACCCATCTCATAAATCTTAATAGCTTCTACAGGCTTCCATAGATGATATAGACAATGGTCCCCCCAATCACGATAGGACCTGAACTGTTCCCCATCTTTCTTAAAATTCTCTTCAAAGACTCTAGAAAGTCTCTGAAATACCTCGTTTGCCTCAGGATATCGATTTGATTGATGAAGTGAGAACCCCCAGTTATAAAGTACTGGGTCCAAATTTGGTCTTAGTTCATCTGCTTGTGAATAGTGTTTTATACATAATTCATATTCACAAACAATTGACAACGCGTTGGCTAAGTTATAATGTACTTTATAGTAGTCCTTCTTTTTTAATGACTCTTTATAAGCTTCTATACTCTCTTCCAATTTATCTAAATCAAAACATAAGTCTCCGAGCCCCTTTAAAGAATACCACGTATGAACAGATACCAAATCAGATTTGATCGAGGTAAAAGCCTCCTCTTTAGATTGATTTTTTAGATATTCATAATAAAGCTGATTGGCGATTATTCCAGGATGTATCTCTACGCTTTGTGCTAAATGGCTAAGTAGTTCAAAAACTACTTTCGTCCTCTTGTCTTTAATAGGCTTAACTAATGCTTGTTCTATGCTTTCTGTCCACGATTCTTTATCAAGTTCATCGATTTTGTCGTAATACTCATCAAATAACTTCACATAAGCCTTAAGTCTTTTATCCCCCATTTCAGTGTGCTTAAAAAGCTTGTAAACCGTTAGTTTTTTGTTGGAGGTAAGGCTTGCCTTAAACCTACTTTCATCCTGTTTAGATAGATTGACCATCCTTATATCAATTAATGAGCAAAATCATTTGTATAAATGCTTGACCTCCCTTACCCCTACATGGTAGGATACTGCTCAGAATAAAATACACCTACTAACTCCATGCAAATTGAAAGGTGTGATAACAGCGGAATAACCCAATTGCCTGTTCACAACTCGAATCTTTCAACAATTATCAAGCAGATTATCAGTAATAAGCCGAGTGGTACTGTCTCCCTTGAACTTCACACCGTAATTTATTATGGCACCGGATGGAAGCGTATTAACTCCATTTACCGTACCACATGTGTCTTTGGATATTGTTTTATCAGGGAATTTAAGGTCCTCTGTCGCCTTTACACTGTCATTGATTTGAAACGGCATTTTCCTTGGTATCTAGTTTTTTTATTTGACTTTTGATTGCGGTAATCGAAGCAAATTCGATATTTTGATCAGCACTTTTAATGTTTTCTGATTGTGCGGATATTACCTTTAATAGCCGCAGAGCATTCTCAGTAAACCTTTGTTCTACTTCCGTAATTTTCTGATTGGTACTGTCTGTAGCCAATGAATAATTTATGATCGGGGTATTGCTATTTTCTGAACTGTTCATTTGGAGTGGTACACCCTGAGATGCTGCCAGAATTGATATTCCAGATTTTAAAGACTTAAACCCAGCTTTTATGGCATCACTTGGGTCCATTCTCACACCTTTGATGGTATATTCGCCTGGGCCATTCATGGATACCGCAATGTCAGAATTACCGAACTTTGTTTTTACCTCCGTTAAATTGTATTTACCTCCAAAGTCTTCCCAGTAAATTTTGCGGTCCGAATGGGCAACAAATGACGCTATAGGGTCTCCAAGTAAGTTATCAACATTGTCCGCTTTTAATTCTATTTCGTTTAGGTTTGCTGCAACGATCAAAGGCTTAAAAACACTTTCCATTAATTCAGATACTGAGTTTGCATTTGACGTTGAATCCGCCTGAGCCACTGCGATAAATGCTCCCTCTTGAGTAAAAACTCTAGTCAGTGTATTACTCAGCTCATTTACATCGCGTGATAGTTCTGCTAATGGATCAATTAATTCGAACTGACCTCTGTAGTTGAGTTGTGTCAGTGAAACACTTTCATGAAACTTGTTCTTTATTAACTCAATTTCACGCCTTAAGATACCCTTATATGTAGAGTAACTATTGATTGGTATTGATGCGAGTTGCGGCAAAACTTGAGCTTCTAAAACTGAAGGTAACGTATCTTGTAAGTCTTTAATCCTATTAGTTATGTCCACTGATTTACTCTGAGCATTAAGAATATTCCTTTCTGATGAATAGCCCAGATACTCTGGTGACTTAATGAATGCATCACGGTTCAAAATGTCAACTTTCACTTTCATAGATGAACATGAGAAAATGAAGAAAATAGCTGGTATGATTAGGTAAGAATATTTCATTGCTGTATAATTTTCAAAACTTCCTCAAGCTCAGATATTGACTTTACTGAGTTATCATACCCTAATTCATCCAAGAGCATGTTGACAGCAGAAACCAAATAAACCTCATTTGTCTCAGATGTATTTGCGCTGTCCAAATTGTGCAACATGAGCGCCACTCTTTTATCAATTTGATCGTATTTAGTTGTCTTCTGAGATAGTTCTGACTTGGCTTTTTGAAATGCTAATAAGTTATCTTTAGAAGCCAGAGAGTTAAAGGCGTTTAACAATTGTTGACTTTCGGCAATAGATCCAATCTGATCAGAAACACCTTTGGAATTTGCAGATAGTATCATTACAAGTTTTTTACCTTCAATTGGTCCTTCCAGTTCTGTTTGTTCCGCCTTTTTAAGTATTCCTTCTTTTATCTTCTGTCCCTTATTTAAAAAGACCGCAATCGAAGTATCTGGTTGGCTGAATTCTCCAAAGTATTCCAAAACAGCTTTTTCGTCATAATACCCAGAAACGTACCTCGCTCTGCTTAGAAACGTGTTACCTGTGATATTCAACTTGTAATAATTAGAGACGTTTGCAGTATTATCTTTAAATAGATGAGACTCTTTAAAGGTCATACAACCCGATAGGCTAAGAATTAGTACCAACAATAGTGTGATCTGTTTCATTACTCAACTATAAATTATAACATGATTTTATAATATAATATTTAGAATTGATTAAAAAAAAATATTCTGTTGAGTAGCAAATTAAGGTTGCCATACTTTATTTTCGAAATAGGTCCATTCTGTATTATTATTAGAGGAATTATAATGGAGTTTCGGTTTGCAGTACTTAATGCCACACACATGTACCAGCAAAGCCTATCCTCCGTTTCACTTCGGGTAGTAAGCCTGCCTACATTACTCTTTCAACTTTGCTAGCTTCATTGAAGATCTCGGCAGATGAACGTGTCACATAACATGCCCGAATCTCGCCTGATCGGTTCGAGTGGGGAATTCAGTCAGGCGGGGTGTGCCAGCTCACTAGCAGGTTTACCTGACGAAACGTAGTGAAGGCTGGCTGGTTACTCACTAAATTAATCCACAGGATCAATTCTTAACGTTCGCCCCTCCTCCTGCTCGAATAATTGGCCACTCTCATGGCTTGCCCTTCATGCCGGCCCAATTCTGAAATAGTTCACTGAACTATTTCTAATCGAATTGTCCCACTGCTTAGATTCCATGCCGTGAAGAAGATTGCCAGTCTCTTACGCTAAAGCTTCAGCGACAGAGTATGGCAAGCTTTAGGCAATGGAAAGCTTGCGGGGTGGCTACCTCTGCTGAACCCCAAGCTATGTAACTGTAAAACTGTGAACATTATATAACACTTGCTGACGCAAGAATTTCATAATTAGTTTTCATGCTTTTAATCACCGAAGCATAGCGTAGGAGATAAATAGCTTTCACACGATTGAGATTTGGGAATTATTGTAATGTGGCGTAACCGGTGCCTCGATGATGAGATCATTGACTAACCTGCAAACTCACACCTGCCTGAAGGATCATCCCTGATTCTAATTTTTCCCCAGGAACAAAACCCGCTGACTTATATCCTACCCTTAGCATAAGCCCTAGTTTGTTTTCCTTCATCGTTATGACATCTTTGAATGCCGAGAAGGCAATGCCCGCACCATTTCCCTCTTTATTCTTGAGGTTGCCGTCATCTCGATATTCAATGCTTGGCTGATTCCAAACCTGTACAAAGAAGTTAAATGACCACGTGTTGGTTGTCATTAAATTCCAGCCCTCCAAACCGATGCGCCAGGCAGTAATTCCCGGAAATGTTCCATCACTATGCGTTAATTCGATTGAATACAACCCATTTCTGCGCTTGAAGTAATTCTTAAAGGTTAACTCAGGACCATATGGGGCCAGATTGAATTTGAATTTTGGGAGAAGCTTTAAGTTTTCAGTTAGATTGATCAGTGGTGCTTTTACAGCCCTTCTTCCATCCCATATGTAGCCCTTAAAAATACCATAGAATGCCGCTGCATTGATGGGATCTGTGATAATACTGAATAGAGAATAGGTTTGGATTTTGCTCAATTTCAAGGCCTCAAGCCCATAAAATGCATTGATATTGTTTACATAGCTCGAAATATCACTCCCCTCACTTGCAGCAAAAAGAGTATATCCGCTAAGGTCATTATTGGCATAGAGGTATAAAAAACTGCTCCTATAATCTAGCTGCTCTTCAAGTAGCATATTTCTTCGGAGTACATTGGCCAAAATGGTATTGGCCTCTGACCCGGCCGCATCTGTGACAATTCTTTGTTGAGCCGTAAAATTGTTTTCAGAAAAGCTTATGCTGGGTAGCTCAACCTGAAATGGCGGTGGCAATGTGATGCGAACCTGTCCAATTTCACCACCAAATTCCTTTACCCTCGAACCATAACCAAATCGCTCATGCTGGATGGATGGTAAAATGAACGTTATAGGATAGTCTATGAGAAATAGTTTTCCAAAACGAAATAGACGATTGCCGTTTTTGTTTTTCGTAAAAGAACTGTCAAAGGGATTTGTAGGTACCAGACGATCATCTAAACTTTTCCAGAGATAATGAATAGAAGTGATGTTTTCAGCTCCAAATTGTGACCCCGGCCCAGCCTCATAGAGAAAATTATATCTTGCCTGCCCTAAGGAGTTGACTGAAAAACCAATTAAGGCGACAAGGATCAAAATCGTTCTAATCATATAAGGATGATGGGTACACTAAATAGACACAAGAACTTATCAAAAAGTAGTAGTTCCTGCCCTGTATATCCCAAAATAGCGTTGACCGGTTTAGATGGTTTAATTATTAAAAACAGTAATTTTTTTGCTGAAAGAAACTGGCCAACACAATCATCACCCCAATCGAAACAAAAAAACCCTGACAAAATCGTCAGGGCTTTCTCTATTTAACTTTCGCTAAGATACGCTCGGCAAGTGAAGCCGGAACCGCTTCGTAGTGGGACAGTTTCATACTGACATTTGCCCTACCACTGGTGATCGTTCTCAAATCGCTGATATAACCGAAAGTTGTCGATAAGGGCACCTGGGCCTTTATGACTTTTCGCTTACCACGATTATCCATGGCCACAACCATACCACGTCTTCGATTCAGATCGCTGTTGATAGCTCCCGTGAACTCTTCGTTGCTCTCAATATCGGCCAACATAATCGGCTCCAATAGCTGAGGACGGGCCTGCAAACAGGCCTTTCGAAATCCATTACGGGCAGCGATCTCAAAATCCATTGGATGAGAATCTTGTTCGTGGATGGCCCCGTCAAGCAAAGTAACCTGAAGGTTTTCCAGTGGATAACCTCCGAGCACACCACTTTGCATTGCTGAAACGAATCCTTTCTGAATAGACGGAAGGTAGTCCCTTGGAATTACCCCGCCCTTCGTCTTATCAATCATTTCAAAGCCGGTTTTGCCATCAGCCCCCGGTCCGATTGTAAAAGTCAGATCAGCGAACTGACCACTTCCACCAGATTGCTTAATAAAGCGCTCTCGGTGTTCAATCGTTCGGCTTATGGCTTCCTTATAGGCCACCTTCGGCTCACCCTTGTTGAGAGTGAGGTTCTGAGACAAACGCAATTTTTCAATCACCACCTCCAAATGAAGCTCGCCCATCCCTTTTAATAAGGTTTGGCCCGTTTGTTCGTCTACCTCAACCTTCAACGAAGGATCCTCTTCAGCCACCTGCGCCAGACCCTGACCAAAGGCTTTCATATCCTGCTGTGTTTTGGGTTCAACCGACAAGCTGATCACGGGATCAGGAATGTCGATAGATTCCAGCACAACCGGACTGGATATGGCACATAGCGTATCGCCTGTGCGCACGTCTTTAAGCCCTACCAAAGCACAGATATCACCCGCCTGAGCGGCTTTAAGATTCTTGAATTCATCTGCCTGAATTTCAAGAATCCGGTTAACCCGTACCTTCTCATTGGTTCTTGTATTTAAAATGGTACTGCCAGATTCCAGCAGACCGGCATAAATACGAACCATGGTCAGCTTACCCACATGCCTGTCAACATTGACTTTAAAGGCAAGGGCCGCAAAAGGTTCATCAACCTTACGCTGAAGCACAATTTGTCCCTGCGTATGGCCATCAACTGCTTGCATGTCGGGCAAATCACCCGGAGCCGGCAAATAACGAACCACAGCATCCAGCAAAGGTTGAACTCCTTTGTTTTTGAAGGCCGTGCCACACAAAACCGGTGTGAGGCGCATGGTGATGGTAGCCCGTTTTAGCACATCGATGATCATTTGATGATCAATGTTTTCAGGGGCATCCAGATAATGATGCAGCAGCTCGTCATCATGCTCTGCTATCGTTTCAAGCATGACCATTCGCTGTCTCTCGCATTCATCCAGCATGTCGGCAGGTATGGCGGTTTCATTCCAGGAACTACCGTTACCAGCTTCCCAAATCAGTGCTTTCATCTCAATGAGATCGACCACACCCATGAAGTTGTCCTCGCTACCCACCGGTAGCTGAACCGGAACAGGCACCGTTTCCAATCGCTCCTGAATCTCAGCCACGACCTTTAGAAAGTCGGCTCCCTGTCTGTCCATTTTATTGACAAAGCAGATTCGCGGCACCCGATATTTCGAGGCCAGGTGCCAGACGTTTTCCGATTGCGGCTCTACTCCGGAAGTAGCACAAAACAAGGCAATAGCCCCATCGAGCACTCTGAGTGAGCGTTCCACTTCAATGATAAAATCAATGTGGCCCGGAGTATCAATAATGTTGATTCTACAGGCGTCCTCATTGTATTGCCAGAAAGTGGAAATGGCAGCAGATGAGATGGTGATCCCGCGTTTGCTTTCCTGCGGATCGGTATCCGTTACCGTATTGCCATCATCTACATTGCCCATTTTATGGGTCAATCTGGTATAAAATAATATGCGCTCGGTTACGGTTGTTTTACCCGCGTCTACATGCGCCATGATTCCTATGTTTCTTAAATCTTTTATCGTTTTCATTTCTGATTATTTTCAAAATAGCACTTTGCCACAAAAAAGGGCCTCTCGAATTGAGAGGCCCTTGATGTTGCGTTTATAAAAATCAGACAATCATCACCTCTCCTTATGGTGTAAATACACCACGGGCTGCTTCACAAATTTTAGAACTGTACTAAATAGATTCATTGTTAAATTTTCAAAGATGAAATGGGTAATGATTGAATTGGGTAGCACAAAAAAGACCTCTCACACTGAAAGGCCTTTGCTATTCTTAGAATAAAAAGAAGGTCATTTCAATTGCAGAGTCTGGTCAATGCGCTACCTGTCCACACTGCGCGAATTGCACCGTGAAAGGCCATTACATTGTTACATATTACTCTGACTAACATCACTAATTGGATTAGTTTTCTGGCGCGAAGATATAGAATTACCTCTAATTCGCCATATCGTTCGGTTGAGATTGTGAAAACCCGACCAAGCCAAACCCTTGCTGAAGTGCACCTGATTTAAAAACCGTACCTATCTCTGAAGGGATTTTTTGTAGCTGGATGGGGTATGTCCGGTCATATCTTTAAAAACCCGGTTAAAGGCAGACTTGCTTTTGAATCCATGGTCGAGGGCGATTCCGTACAAGGTTTTTCTCTCATCATGAATATTCCGTTTAACGGCTTCTATCCTGTATTTATTGATCAGCTGGTTGAAATTCATATGCAGTAATTCATTGATCACCTGAGAGAGGGTATTCGAGCTTATTTCAAGCCGCGAAGCCAGTTCTCCTATTTTTAAATCGGGCAGCAGGTAGGGCTTTTCCTCCTCCAGCACCCGGTACAGTCTACTCAGAATTTTCTCCTTCTCTTTACCGTTCAGCAGGGATAAATTGTATCGGTTTTGAGCAAGGGCCTTTTCATCATCCGGAATCAAATCACTGGACGAGCGAATTAAGATAAGCGCAAACACAAAGTAGGAAAAAGCAAAAAAGAGAGCCCCTATGGAATTGGTTCTGATCTCCCAGCCAGAGTTTAGAAACTGTAAAGTAAAGAAGGTAAAGACCGTGAGTGTTCCGATAATCTGGAATATCATCATCCAGAAAATCAAATTCGCCCTCAACTTCTTCTTTGCTGAACTCAGTTTGCCGACTTTGAATTTATAGGTATAAAACACACTCACAGCAAGATACAGTACACTGTATAAACCCTTAAACCAGGTAAAAATGGCAATCTTTAAGGGTAAGCCATATGCAGAGGCCTGATTCACAAAATCGAGCTTATCACTGGCAGAAAGTCTGTGAAAAGGAAAAGCCAGAAAAATCAGAAAGGGAATAAAGTGCAGCAGGTATTTTCTTTTAAACCCTTCTTCAGGTTTTAAAACCGAAAAGGTATAAAGCAAAAACAAGGGGCCGATCAGAAAGGGTAGTATTTCACTTCTTCGAAAATACTGATGGACATTTTCATCTGGCAGAAGAAGGACCAGCCATTCATAAAGCAACAGTGTTAGCGGGAATAATAAGATCAGCAATAATAGTCCTACTGAGTAACGTGACTTCCCTTTTAATAAGAGCAACGCAATGATTAAAAATACCCCTTGTGCTAAACCAATACTGTGAAGAATAAACCAGACGTCTTTCATTAACATATCAGGAACTAAGGCTCCTAATATCATTAGACATCAAAACCAGAATAATTGTTGCGTAAAAAGTGAATAGTCAGTGCTGGGTGATCCTTCGTGATATTGCCTGGTAATGACTGGCAAATTGCCAAGGTCATCTTGACCTACCTCATTTTTCTATCAACCATCCTGCGCGCCCAGCTTGCCATTTCATGGAGGTATCCGGGAGGATGCCCTCCGGAAAAGACATAGACAACCTTTACCATCCCGTGCGCCACGTTGGGCCAGACTTTGTATTCAATCTGGTGTTCATTGCGTTCCATGATTTTCTCCAGACTCGCCACAGAGGCTTCCGTGGGTACATTCAGGTCCTTTTCAGCAAAGGCATAAAACATAGGGGTGTCAAAGGCTTTTTCAAAATAGATTCTGGGGTCATAAGCAAAGCCAAAACCTATGCGATGAATTTCTGAGGCTGCTGTATCATTATTTCTTATCCGGCTGTAGTATGGCAGGGGGTTCGGTGCGTACTTGGTCCAGGAGGCTGCCATTCTCTTTTCCAGCGCTGCTCTTTCACGGTTGAAATAGTCAATGTCTCCGTCAGATTTAATAAAGAATTGGCGGTAATCATTGAGCAGCTCCATGATCTCATCCACATCCTCAGGGTTTTCATAGGCCTCACTCATTCTTATACGCATTTGATACATTACCAGCTCCTGATTGGAGACTACTGGTGCTACCCGGTTGTAGATAAAGGCAAGATCCGGTCGCTCGGAAGCCAGTTGCGGAGCAAAGTAGCCACTCTCGGAATTGGTGGCGAGACCAATGGCCCCGGGAATTATGGCTGGCTTTGACTGTAAAAAGTCAATGGCGTTTTTAATGTCAACCATCAGGTTCTCATAATTCGGACGTTGGAAAATGCCTTCCGATTCTCCTGTTCCTCGTTTATCATAGATAAACACGGCAAAGCCCTTTTTAATAAAGGCCCGGGCCTGTGTGGTGAAGGCTATTTCACTTCTGGTCGCTGCGCGAGAGCCATGGAGTATAATCACAGCAGGGAAGGGTCCCGGTTGATCATCAGGAAAAATCAATGATCCGGAAATCGTGATTCCATTACTTTCAAATTGGACTTCCTCGACTGAGTCTGGGAGCACTATGAAGGTGACCCAGTAGTAAGCGAATATGGCTCCCAATACAAGCAGGAGAGAAAGCAGAGAGAGGCCAAGCCTTTTCCAGGTTTTTCTTTTGAAAAGTATCTTTCTCATTTAATTGGATTTCTTCAGCGAGAACTCGGCCACCGGTTGCCATCTGCCTTGTCGGAATACTGAGCTTAGCACAGAATGCTCATTCTCAGAAAGGATAATATTGGTGTCTTTTCTCAATGCAATCCTTCCGTTCGTATTATAGCGGTATACCACGGTATAAAATGTATCATCAGCGATCATAAAGGTTTTTCCATCCGTAAAATCTCCGCTGAGATCTATGCTGCGATACTTAATCATCTGATCGGTAGGGTGCCAGAACCAATAGGATTCACTGGTAATTGCGGAGGTATCGTTTCGATGCGAATAATGGACAAGGTGAAACAGGTTTGCCCTGAGGTCCAGTGAGAATCGCAACTCAAACTCTTTAATTGACTGAGGATTTTGAGCATTATAACCAGGGTTTGGCGTTTTCCAATTGCCGGTGCCCGCGGAAAGGTATTTTGCTATGCGCAGGAAGTCCTCCTTGGAGCTGTTCTCCTGTCCGTAAACATGAAAAGAGATGAACAGAAGGACGGTTAACATTTTATATTTTTTCAGGATAGGATATTGCATGACTATTGACGTTTGATTGCTTTATATCCTTCACCTTCTTTGGTCAATTTCCACTCCAGACTCCCCTGTACTCTCCAGGTGTCATTATCAAAGATGTAAGAGGTGGTTTTATGCCTGTCCTCTGTAAGAATAATATTTTCACCACGGGCGAATGATATTTGTCCATTGAGCTGATGCTGGAAATTGCGATTGACAAAATTATGCTCCGAATTGAAGTAAACTTCACCTTCTTGTAAGCGCCCTCCCAAATTGATTTCGGTATATTCTATTCTTTGTGTACCGGGATGCCAAATCCACATGGCGTCTGAAGTGACATAGGCTGTATCTCCCCGATAAATCATCACAGATAAGTGAAGAAGCTTGCCTTTTAAACGTTTATCAAACCAAAGGCCTAAAGCCCTGGCAGATCCGGGATTTTCAGGATTATAATTCGGGTTGGGCGCCATCCATTTGCCACTTCCGTGAGCCAGATAGTCGACCATTTTTTGAAAATCTTCAGCGGAACTTTTGAATTCCTGCACCCGCGTTGAATGAAGAGAGAAAACGCAAAAAGTGAAGAGAAAAATCAGTGCCCTCATAAATTGTCTGTTTCCAGTTTGGTGGATTAGGTTTTGATCGCCACATGAACAATCGGAACAAAGAAGCGGGCAATCGGCCTGGAAATCGACCTAAAATGTAAAGTGGGACATCTTTTAGCAGCTATTTTATTCCGTTTACTGCAATAGAAGCTATGGTGAGGGCCTGAGGAAAGGACCACCTCTCATGCTGCTAAGCGATGACCTGCCTCAACACAGTCCTCAACTCCTCCTGATTGAAAGGGTCGGACAGCAACCGGATGTTTGTATCCATGATTTCTTTGATTGGTTCCGCAGAGATCATTACCAAGGGGATGTGTTTTAGGGCAGCATCTGCATTTAGCTTTTTCATAAACCCGAAACCGCTTAGGTAGGGCATACAAAATTCACAGATGATCAAGTCCGCAGGCTTTTGTTCCAGCCGGGCATAGGCCTCCAGTGCATCACCGGCATGTCTGAGGCTCCACTGTGGATAATTGGTACCGATAAAGGAGCTCAGCTGCGACCTGATCTCTGCAGTAGGAACAGCAAGCAGCACATCCGGAAATGGCTTCTGCCCTTTCTGCGGCTTAGACCTAGCGAGGGAACTCTCCTCAAGCAGTTCAATCTCAATTTTTAGTCCTTCTTTATCCATGGCCCAATTGTGGCATACACTTTATTGTGAAAAGGGGGCTGACTCAAAAGTAAACTTTCGGTCATACTGAACTCGTTTCAGTATCTATAAGTGATTGAAAGTCAGCCAGAAGAGATTCTGAAATTAATTCAGAATGACTGGCTTTATGACTTTTGAGACAGGCCCCCTGATCTATTGGGGTTGAGGGGTCATTCTTAAATAAGGTTTTACCTCGGTGTGACCTTTCGGGAACAGCTCAGGAATCTGTTCGTTGGTCACTGCCGGTACAATCACACAGTCATCGCCCTGCTTCCAGTTGACAGGAGTGGCTACCTTATGATAGGCCGTAAGTTGTAAAGAGTCGATTACGCGCAACAGCTCATCAAAATTGCGTCCGGTGGAAGCCGGATAAATGATCATCAGCTTCACCTTTTTATCGGGTCCGATCACAAATACAGACCGCACGGTAAGCTTGCTGTCTGCATTGGGGTGGATCATATCATAAAGCATGGCTACTTTGCGATCTTCATCAGCGATGATCGGAAAATTGACGGTTGTATTCTGAGTTTCATTGATATCGTTTATCCAGCCATGGTGCGATTCCAGTCCATCTACACTCAATGCCGCCACTTTGACATTGCGCTGATCGAATTCATTCTTGTACCTGGCTGTAGCACCCAATTCTGTGGTACAAACTGGAGTGTAATCGGCAGGATGTGAAAACAACATTCCCCAGCTGTTGCCCAGCCATTCGTGAAAATTGATTTCTCCTTCGGTAGACATCGCTTTAAAATCCGGGGCTTCATCCCCTAATCTGATAGTCGGCATAATTATGTGAATTTTAGTTTATATAGTAAGTTTCTGCTAGTCAATGGATGAGCGTTGTCGCTCTCAAATTCATTTCAGCTTCATTGCTTTCCCACCACTCTTTTTGTGCAAAAAGCGTAGGGCAAACGGAGCTGTGCTTTTTGAAAAAGCGGGTAAAATAGGCCGGGTCTTCAAAGCCGAGCTCATAGGCGATCTCCTTTACGCTGCTTTCTCCAAATCGAAGCAATCGCTTGGCTTCCAGCATCAGCCTGCTCTGTATCACCTCGCTGGGTGTTTGAGCATATTCGGCCTGCAGTCGTTTGGAGAGCGTTTTAGGCGAGACATTGAGAATATCTGCATATTCGCTCACAGCGTGCTTTGCTCTAAAATGCTGTTCGACCAATCGACTGAATTTGTCAAGCAAACTTTGCTTTTTGAACTTCTTTTGAACACCCGACTGTTCTCTTTTCAGGCGGGCTGCCTGAATGAGAAACACATTCAGGTAATTGATGATCAGCTCGTGATGAGAATCACCCGGGTTCTCGAGTTCTTCAAACAGGTTTTCAACTGACCTTTCAAAGGTTCTTTTATCTGCCACAGATAACCTGATGCAGGGAGCGGTTTCGTATACATTGTTGAAGAGCAAACCATTACAGGCTACCTCTCCGATCTCTGATTCCAGGTAATAGAAGTCACGGGCAAAGGCCACCCGATAGCCCTGCCTGATCGCCTCATCCTCTACTTCCAGCACCTGCCCGGGTGTGAGAAAAAAGATGGTGTCATCTTCGGCCTCATAGGTTTTGAAATCAATTTTATAGCGCCCTTTCCCGTTCTTGATCCAGATAATGTTAAAAAGATTACTCTGAATCTGATCTTTGATTACACAGGCCTTATCAAAGTTTACAGAACAAAGTTTGAACAGAAGTCCATCATCAGAAGGGTCCGGTATTTTGTATATGTTCACTGGTTTCATGGGCTTGCTGGTTTGTTGAGCACAATATCAGGAGGATTGATTTTGAGCCTTTTCCTGCTGGTTCAAATATTGGTCTGGGTGTTCAA
This sequence comes from Roseivirga sp., assembly GCA_021404565.1. Taxonomy (GTDB): domain Bacteria; phylum Bacteroidota; class Bacteroidia; order Cytophagales; family Cyclobacteriaceae; genus Roseivirga. Next base: position 139,317 of record JAAWWF010000026.1, read on the forward strand.
AATGATCCCTGTGGCTCTTATGAGGCTAAAGCGTTGGTAGCAGGTTCGAGCAAAATACCTGCAGAGTGCTTCTTTCCTTCTTTTTCCAAACCGGTACAATACTCATTCAGCTTGTTGAGTGAACCTTCATAGAATTGAGCAAAGCCTTTTTTCCTGAACAGGTTGTAGAAGATTCGTTTTATCGGGTTTTGTTTTTGCAAAACGGTCAGGTTGGTTCTGGTCAAACGGTCGCCTATTCGCTGAAGACTGATCACCAGATTGAATTGCCATGTATGGTTGGTGTCTGTCCATGTGATAAGGTCCCGGTTTATTTTAAAACTATGCGAGGTAAGGAAGGGGTCGCTTTCATCTCCATTCATGACACAGCGGTGTGTGCTTCCGTTTTTGGTAATGTTGCCATTGGTTTTATCACTTGCCCTCACATCAAGTAACCATTGGTGCTTGGCATGTGTATCAGAGATTACATCAAACACCAATTCGATTGGTGCGTTGATGACTGATTCTACTGATAGTACCTTGTTCATCTCAGGCAGGGCAAAATCCTCGGTAGTAGGTTCGGGGATATGCGGCTTTAAAGCTTCGAGCGCTATGTAGCAGTATTTCACTTCACCAAAGTCATAGCTGCCATTGCCCATGCTGGGTTTATCCCAGGCCACTTGTTCAATGTCTACCCAGGTGGAACACTGATCCAGCACCTGATTGGTGATTAAAACATATTCTGTAAGAGAGATCTCATTCTTCATCAGGCGGTGGGCCACAATCAAATCTTTGCCAAACAGCTTAGACATGGATTTCACCTGATTGGTGGAGATGTCTCCGTAATGGATAATGAACTTGAGGGCCAGGTTATTGGCACTGATGCAGGCACCGCACTGGCAAATCCGTTGAGATTCATACTTCTTTAAATTCGCGTGAAACTTTATGTACATCCGCTGTACCTGGGCAAGCGTTTCAGCTGCAGTAGGCCTGGGCCCGTTTCTATAAAAGAGCACTGCATCACCCTCAATCTCTGAAACCTGAAGGCCCATTTCATTGGCATCAATCAATGCCTCTAATAGTTCTGCTATAATGTGCTCGCTGTGTGAGATTTCTGTTTCATGCACAAACTCCGTAAAACCGCTGATATCGGGAATAAACAGAAGCGTGGGTTGTGCACTGGAAGAATTAGCTGATTTCATATTCATCAATTTGTTACGACTCGGTCGGTCGATACAAATATGAAAATCAGGCTGTTCGGGCGCTTTCCTCTGTGTTCAAAAATTTGTTTCTGTGTTCAAATGCGGAAAAACAGCATTGTTTGGCTAGGGTTGATCCGTTTCCAAAGAGGGTTTTGCATACTGTGTAGGTACAACTCCGAACTCTGCCTTGAAGGTTTTGGAGAAATGTGAGATGCTTTTGAAGCCAGTGGCGTAGGCTATTTCACTGATGTTGCCGGCTTCTTCCATCAACAGTTTCGATGCCTGGTAGAGTCTGGTCCTTTTGATCATTTCCGAAGGTGTTTTACCAGTCAGCTCAACCATGCGTGAATAAAGGGTAGTTCGCCCTACCTGAACTGCATCTGCCAGTTGTACCACACTAAAGTCTTCGTTGCCTATGTTTTCTTCAATCACCAGGCGCACGCGATTGGCAAAAGGGGTATCTACCCAACCGGACAGGTCAGGTATTTCGGCAGGCATTTCTGTACCGGCCAGTCGCTCTTTCAGCTTTTTCCTTGACTGAATAAGATTCCGAACCCTCGCCTTCAGCTCATCTATCTCAAAGGGTTTAATGACATAATCATCAGCTCCCAGGTCCAGTCCTTCAATCTTCATGGACTTTTCGGCCTTGGCGGTCAGCAGGATCACCGGAATAAAGTCGAGATCAGGATGTTGTTTGATCCTGGTACAAAGCTCATAGCCATCACTAAGGGGCATCATAATATCGCTGATGACCAGGTCAGGAAGGGTTTCTTCTGTCATTTTAAAGCCTTCCAGTCCGTTTTCTGCTTCTACGATCCGGTATTCAGCTGAGAGATGCTTTCGAACATAGGCCCTGATATCGGCATTATCTTCTACGATCAACAATACAGGTTGATCGGTGACCTGGCCGTTGAGAGCATTACTGATCACGGGTTGCTCTTCTGCCTCTTTAAATGCCTCCGTGAATTCCTCTATTCGCTGGCCGTTATCTGGGCTTTGTGGAGAGGTAAACTGGTCATCTTTCAAATGCGCTTTTCCTGTTGGCAGTTTGATGATGAACTCCGACCCCAGGCCGGGTTCGCTGATCAGCTCGATGGTTCCTCCATGCAGAGCAATAAGCTCATGTACGAGGGACAGACCAATCCCTGTTCCGGGCTGCATTCCCTTGCCCGATTCGTTGACCTGATAAAACCGCTCAAAGATGTGCTCCTGGTCCTTTTTGGCTATGCCGGGACCATTGTCTTTAATGCTGATGGAGACGTCCTGCCTATGCTCCACCCGTACCTCTATTGTACCATGCCCTGGTGTGAATTTGAAGGCATTGGAGAGCAGGTTAATGATGGCTTTTTCCATCAGATCGATGTCGACATAAATCATCCGTGATTGATCGGGCCATTCTATATTGAATTGAGTGCCATTGCGTTCTGCCAGTGACATAAAGGCATCCGTGATGGGTTCTATCACCGTCCGGATATCGACCAGATGCGCTTTCAGCTGGGTGTGCCCCGATTCGAGTTTGGCTACCTCGAGAATCTGATTGACCAGACGGAGCAATCGTTTCGAGTTGCGAAGCGCCACTTCCATATCTTCCTCATCACCGACCAGCCCTTCTCGCAATTTTTCAATTTGCTCTTCCAGTGGACCTATGATCAAAGTAAGGGGTGTTCTGAATTCATGAGAGATATTGGTAAAGAATCGCGACTTTGCCTTATCCAGTTCCTTTAAGGCAGCTGCCTGCTTTTCGATGGTTACCAAAGCCTTTGTGGCAATCTCCTTTTGACGTTCGGTCTCTTCTTTTTCTCTGACAAGATCCTGAGTTCTCAAAATCACCTGCTCCTCCAGTTCTTTGCTTCTGCGCTTCAACATGCGGATGCGCCAGTTGACAACTGCATAGACCACCAGGGCAATCAGTAGAATTACCAGGGCGTAAAACCAGTAGGTCTCGTAAAAGAAATAGGGCAATGTGATTTGAAGGGAGGCCTGATTCACCGACCAGCCTCCACCATTATTAGCCATAACCCGGAAAGTGTAAGTGCCCGGTGTGAGATTATTGTAAATGGCTTCTCTCCGGTCATCTGCTTCAATCCAATCATCATTCTCTCCTTCCAGTTTGTATCGATATCGAATATTAGCCGGACTTGTGCTGAAATCCAGGGCTGCAAACCCAATCTGAAAATCACGCTCGCCAAGAGGGATTACCCTTTCCGTCAGATCACCAACATACCAGGCGCTGTCTGTTGTGATGACTTGTTCAATAAACAAGTTGAGTGGAGAGGTGTTAACCAGCGCGGGGTCAATGCGTACGACACCCCCTTGCATTGGAAACCACAGCTCACCATTTTTTGATTTGAACCCTGCCGTCTGAACACCTCCGTTTCCCTCACGTCCGGGTAATCCGTCCTGCTCATTATAGAAAAAGGAATAAACGCTTGAGCTTTCGCCCTTTGCAAAGGCGTTCAACTCTGACTTATAAACCCAGAAAATCCCGCGGTTGCTGTTCATCCAAAAACGACCCTGATCATCTTCAAGAATCTGGTGAATCACATTGTCGAACAAGCCATCTTGTTTTTTGATCACTGTAATTTCGGGAGCATCCGGTTCCACTGAACTATTTTGTTCAATACGATTTAAGCCCCAACCTTCGGTTCCTACCCAAAGAATGCCTTGTTCGTCTTCATACATCGATCGGATAATATTGCCGGACAAACCCTGACTTGAATTTAACTGGTTGAATTTGCCAACCTTTAAGTGAAACAACCCGTTACCGTTGGTGCCAAACCATAAAGTAGAGTCCCCGGCTACATGTATCTGTCGCACCTCTGCAATATCTCTGTCACCAGCCTTATCAATGTGCTTCCAGTTTCCTTTCTTGTTCAATCGATAAATGCCGTTTATGCTTCCAAACCACATATTGCCCTCAGCATCTTCTGCTATTGCCCTGATCTGCCTCATTTGTCTTCTGGGATCTTGCCGTTGACTTTCGTCTTCCGGGACTTTGATCAAATCAGGCCTCGATTTTTTATCCCAGCGATATGCACCAAAAGAACCGCCAATCCATAGAAGGCTGTCAGAGGAAGTATATAGTGCAAGTAAAGCCTGTTGGGAAGGAACAGCCATACTGTCTTTCACTTCGTATGTTTTATTGCGAAATGAGCCTCCTTCCAGTTTTAAAAGTTTCTGGAAGTTCTGAGTTGCCCAGATTTGGCCATCATGATCTTCAGTGAGGGAATAAACGGATGAAATATGCTGATTGTATGTCCTGATTAGCCTTGGTTTGAGCTGATATAAACCATCAGGTCGGGTAATCCATATATTCCCTGCCTTGTCCTCAAACATACTACCTACCCCGGTGTTAGTCCTGAATATCAGCTTCCCGTCTTTAAAGAGTTTGTTCCTGACTTTAGTGAATACGGACCCTGTCAAACCAATTTGCACTGTAAGACCTGGCTCACCTTGATTTATGTCAGCCGGATAAGAAACAAAGCCTCCATCAGTGTATTTGTATAGAAAATGAGCCCCACGAAGTAAAAACATCTCTCCAGTATGTCGGTTTTCAATGAAGTTTTGTCCTCTATTGCCCCCAACAGCCTTATCAATGCTGTATGATGTGATCTTTTCGTTTTGCAAAAGATTGACTCCGGTATCAGTGGCTATCCAGATTCTGCCTTGTTGATCTGCGTGCGTAGTGATCACGTTCCTGGAATTCAACCCATCCTGTTCAGTCAGTTGGGTCCATACTCCATCCTCCATTCGGATGACTCCATCATCTGTGGCAAACCAATAAACCCCATTGGCATCACGTGTTGTTCTCCTTACGGACTTCCCTCTGAGCTCTTCTCCAAAGGGTTGGAAGGTGGTACCATCATAATAAAGCGCAGTACCTGCTGAGGCCACAAAGAGATTACCTTTTACACCCAAATGCATGGTGACATTGCCTTCCAGGCCATGCCTGGTGTTGAAAACCTCGAATTCTCCGGCACGGTATCGTATCAGCACACGGTTGTTTTGAACCTTTTCGGAGAGAATCCACAGATTGTCGTGCCGATCGGTTTTTAGCGAGATGAAGCGATTGGTAGGAAGTTCCGAAGTATTTCCGGTGTTAAATACCGTAAACTGATCTCCATCGAACCTCACCAGACCATCGTAGGTGCTCATCCAGAGATAGCCATCCTGGGTTTGTGTCATGCTCACCACCACATTCACAGGCAGGCCATCCTCAACCGTCCATCGTTTGAGAATGTACTCATCTGATAAAAATGGTGATTGTGAAAATGCCTGAGCACTGATCAAAACCATCAGACATAGCAAAAAACCCTTTCGCATTTTCGTCAGATATGTGGTACCGGCTAGTATCAATGGATGAGGAGGGACTCAGATTGGTTTTCTCTATAAAAATAGGGATAAATCATAAGGGCTTGTGATAGGTCAGAATGCCCCTGAACCAGTCACTTTATAGATTTACAGACAAAACCTGAACCAAAAAGAAGGCGGTCCCTTCCTTTCGGAAAGTACCGCCCATTAACAAACCATGTTTTGTTTTACTTATTCAATTCTGCCGCCAGCTCAGCTGTTGTGAACACTTTGCTGGACATCATTTTAAAATTCACCATGGCCGCATCGTAAGCATTCATGCCTGGTAGTATGGCTGCTGCCGTAGCGTCTGATACGATGGCCACCTCAAAACCTTGTTCCAGCAATTCTCTCATATGCGATTCCACACAAAGGTTGGCAGACATACCGGCCAGAACCACCTTGTCGACACCTCTTTTTCTCAATTGCAAAATCAAATCATTGGTATCAGGTCCGTATACTTTGTGAGGGCTGGTAACCACGGCATTGGCAATGTACTTCTTGTATTCAGGCATAAAATCGGCCCCGGACTTATCGAATCCTTCCAGAGACAGTGGATCCTTTCTGTCAAACATTTTGATATTATGCATTAGGGTCTCCAGTACTCCCTCAAACTTCCACTGATGATCGTGTGGGTAGTAATAGTGTGGAGAAACAAATACCTGGATGTTTTTTTGTCCGGCCAGCTGAAAGACTTTCTCAATATTGGCGACTGTATTGTTTTCCGTTACGCTCTTTCCCACCACTCCCCAGGTGACTCCCTGTGGACTCAAAAAATCTACCTGTGGGTCGGTAATGACAATGGCCGTGTTGCCATCAATAACAAATCCGGGCTCGGGTAACTGTGCGAGTGCTGCATGGCCAAAACCTAGTACCAAAGTCAGCATTATAAGGGTTCTCTTCATAGCTTTAATTTTTCTTTGTGTTTGTGTAACTCAAAGTAGCGACATGAAAAGCCCTGAATAAATGGACAAAGGTTCAGACCTCTTGGACAAATTTCCCCCGGGCGCCTGATCCTTTGAATTGTAGAACGGATTTAAGATCAGAACCCTGCCGAAAGGACAGTAAATACCTTTCAGGCCAGGGTTCGGACATTACATAATGTGCTAAGCCTCTGACACACTGATCTTCCTTTCAGGTTTTATCTTTTCTATGTCAAAGTGCTTCCACTTGAGACCAAACAAAGGCCTCAAAAAACCAACACGTCTGATAAGAAATTCATAAATGACATAGCAAACCACAAAGGTGAAAACTACGGTCAATATGAATTTGAACAAGACCGGTATCGACAGTGGCAAAATGATCATCGCTCCGCCATACAACACAAACATATGGATGATGTAAACCGGATAAGCGGCCTGGCTCAGGTAGCTCAAGGCTTTTCCTGGTCGGTTGAGGTATTTGTAACCCAATCCGAAAACAGTGAAGATCCAGCAGTTAGACTCAATGACCATCAGATAACCCGGTGATTGCATTTGGAATTCTATCAAACGAAGGGTGTACAAAAGGACTGCCAGGCCGAAGTAGAGCCACCACCATTTTAACAGGGTTTGCCAGAAGCTCTTGCCACTATAGACGAACAAAAAACCGAACAGGAAGGCCAGCAAGCCAAGGAAAAACCCATGTGATGTAAGTGCATACAGTTCGAAAACCTGTGGCTTTACCAGCACTACCTCAGCCACAAAAAAGAGAGATATAGACAAGGGGCCCAGCGGGTTGCTCATAAAGGCAGATAACCCTCTTCGGAACCTGCCATCTTCTTTTTGCTTCTTCAGATAGAAAAAGAGTGGTAAGAGTAGCAGTACATAGACAAAGATATTCCCCAAAAACCACAGATGAGCCGGATGCGAAAAATAGTCGAGAGGCAGCTTGTAGTATCCCTGAAAAATAAAGGTATGCAAGGGTGTAATGGCCAAAATGCCAAAGGTGAATGGTAACAGAATTCTTACACTCCGTTCCAGCAGAAACTGCTTCCAGTTCCGCTTTCGAATCGCAAAATAGACCCCCATACCGGAAACAAAGAACAAGAACGGAATCCGCCAGACGTTCAACATGGTCATGGGTTTCCACAAGCCCTCCATTAACTCTTCACTTCTGATAAAGCCAACAAACATGGCCCAGGGCTGGAAAACAATGGCAATGTGATAGATCAGCAATAAGCCAATGGCAATTACACGGAGCCAATCAATATCGTATCTTCTTTCTGTTAACATATTGGTATGTTTCTGATTTAATAGTGTTTAGCGTTTATCTGAAAAGTAGCTGGGTGAAAAGCTCCTTTCAGAGTCTAGAGTCCTGAGATCCTGAAATAAATTCAGGATGACGGCAGGCGTTTAAATCTGAATCTGTTACTGCAACATCATGGCGATGACGGGACGGGATTTTTCCAGCTCTTCCATATCAAGCTTCAAACCCAGGGGCCCGAGCTGCTGCTGCATCAGGTCATAGATGGGTTTTACATCTGCAAAAGAACCCATGACAGATTCTCTGGCGGTGGCTCCGAAATTGTTTCGCACCGTCTGATCCGCCTTGGCATCAATAAGCATCTGAACAATCTCTATCCGGCCAAAGAATGCCGCTGCATGTAGTGCTGTAGCACCATCGTTGTTTTTGATTGACAGTTTTGCCCCGGCATCAATCAGGGCTTTGGCTACCTCTGTTTTACCAAAGGTGGCGGCAGAGCTCAGTGGAGTAGATCCACTAAAGGCTTCCTTAACATTCAGATCAGAACCCGCTTCAATATGTTGTTTTACAATCGCCAGGTCGCCCGCCATAACGGCAGCCATAAGCTCCATTTTTGGTGCTTCTGCTTCCGACTTCGTCTGCGCACCCGATTGACCACAGCCGGTCAGTACAGTGCATATCACTATAATATTAAATAGGGTTTTCAGGGCATTCATTTTAAGTGCTATCATGATTTCTTGTTTTAGTCCCGAAAGTATCGGGGTGATTTTTCATTTCTTCAAAGGTCTGCAGGAAGCCCGGGGCATACCTATCACCTTTGCGGCCAGGTGCATCAACTTTGAGCCAGCGATAAAAACTTTGAAGCATCAATGTAAATTTTGAAGCAAGGCATGGGTTTTTCCCGCTGCTTTCGAGCTGCTAATCAGCCTGTGTTTGCTATTATTGTTATTGAATGTGTCTGACCGGTAATTGGTCAGTCAGGTATACCGGTCATGGGAGAAAACTTTATCAATCAGGCAGAGGCCATCCTTTCAGAGAATCTCTCTAATGCACAGTTCGGTGTTTCTGAGCTGGCTGAAGCCATGCATATGAGCCGGTCCAGTCTGCTAAGAAAGATCAAGAAGGAAACTGAGCTTTCTGCGACTCAATACATTCGCCAATTCCGCCTGAACAAGGGCCTTGAAATGCTGAAGCAAGGCTCACTGACAGTCTCAGAGATTTCTTATGAGGTTGGCTTTGGCAGCACCTCCTATTTTATTAAATGCTTTCGGGAACAGTATGGGCATCCACCAGGCGAGGCAGGAAAAATAGAACCAACCGCAACAAGCCAATCAGTAGAGCAACCTGCCGTGGTTCATCCTTCGAGGAAACCCACGTGGCCCATCATAGTGCTTACCTCACTCGCATTGATCATAGTACTGTACCTGGTTTTCGACAGGGCACCTCTGGCAATAACAGATTCTGAAAAATCCATTGCGGTCTTACCTTTTAAGAATGAGAGCAGTGATTCTACGAATCTATATTTCGTAAACGGCTTGATGGAATCTTCGCTTACCAACCTTCAGAAGATTGAAGACCTGCGGGTGATCAGCAGAACCTCGGTAGAGCAATACCGACATACGAACAAGGCCATTCCGGAGATCGCCAAAGAGCTCAATGTGAGGTATCTCGTGGAGGGCAGTGGTCAAAGGGTTGGAAATCAGGTTTTGCTCAATATTCAGCTGATTGAGGCCGCCACTGACAAGCATATCTGGGCAGAGGAGTACAGTCGGGAGGTGGTGGACATATTCGCACTGCAAAGCGAGGTAGCCCGAAAAATAGCAGACGCCATTGAGGCCATAGTAACCCCTGCCGAACTGGAGCAAATTGATAAAAAGCCTACTGAAAACCTTACTGCCTATGACTACTATTTACAGGCACTTGACCCTTTTCATACCAGGAGCCCTGAAGGATTAACGGCCGCCATCTCATTGTTTAAGAAGGCCATTGAGCATGACCCTGAGTTTGCCCTGGCTTATGCCAACATTGCCATTGCCTATTACTTTCTCGATATGTTTCAGGCAGAAAAGCAATACATAGACCTCATAAACAACTATGCGGATAAGGCCTTGCTTTATGATGCAAAACTGACCGAAAGCCTGATCGCCAAGGCCCTTTATTATAACCTGATCAAAGAATTCAGGCTGGCCCTTCCACACCTGCAAAAAGCCCTGGAATACAACCCCAACTCTCATGCGGTAATTCAGATGCTCGGTGACCTGTATGCCAACTACCTACCCGACAGGGCCAAATACCTGGAATACGCCTTGAAAGGCATTCAAATTGATGTTTCTGCCAATGACTCAGTTGCGAAGAGCTATGCCTATTTACAACTGAGCTATGCCTTTTTTCAAAATGGCTTTGTCCCGGAGGCGATCAGTCATGTTGACCAGTCGATAAAACTGTTTCCCGGAAATTACTACGCCCCATACGCAAGAGGGACTATGCTCTATGCCCGAAACAGAGATTTTCGGCAAACCCGGGAGCTATTGCTAAAAGAATGGAAAAAGGACACCACCAGGCTGGACATAACACAAGAGATAGCAAAAACCTTTTATTATCAGGAAGAATATGACAGTGCCTTTTTTTATTATCAAAAGCTCGTGTCAGCAAGAGAGAGGTATGGGCTTGATATTTATGTTCAGGAAGAAGCGAAGATCGGGCTTGTCTATGAAAAGATGGGTTTAAGGGAGGAAGCCAGCAGGTTTTTTAAGGCTTATGATGATTTTTGCACCCGGGACAAATCTATCTACAAAGCTGCAAACCTGGCCATGAAGTATGCCCATGAAGGAAAGTCCGACCTGGCCATTGAGCAACTTAAAGCTTTTGCCGCACAGGATAATTACCAGTATGGGGTATTGCTATACCTGGAAACAGACCCTCTGCTGAACCCGCTTAAAGAGCATCCTGAGTTTGATAAAGTGATTCAAAGTATCAAAGATGGCTTTTGGAAGGGTCAGGCTAAGTTAAGCAAGTCTCTGCAGGAAAAAGGTTTGTTATGACCCTCCGAAAGGCTGCATCAAACAGCACCTCAAAAGATGTTTTGCAACCCCCAAAGATTGGTTCCATGAATGAGTATGGAAGGAATAATCGATCGGTGGCGCTGGTTGAGATAACCCCAAAACAAACCAATGGGCAGAATGCCTATGGCACTAAGGCTGGCCGACACATAATCTCCGCTCGAGTTTCCAAAAGAAGGGATGTGTAGTAATGCCCAGACCAGCGAGGCAAAGAACCATCCAAAGCTTTTGCTTTTCATTACCACGGAAAGCCGCGACTGAAAAAGGTGCCGGGTGATTTCTTCAGGAATAGCCGCAGTCAGAAACCCTAATGTGAGAAATGCCAGATAACCATGCTCCTCCAGCATGTCTTCAAACTGGATTCCTTCTGGAAAACCCATGTAACTCACCCCGCCAATTATGACAATCAAGGGTATGGACACAAACCAATATTTAAAACGAAAGCCCAGTTGAGCGAGGGAGTATTTCCTTACGGCAAGGAAGTAGATGAGAAAAAAGATCGGGAAGGCAAATAATAGCCTGATGACCAAGATGGCTAGTTTGAGTGGTGGAGTCATGGACTGTGGGTTGGCCAATACAAACCACCAGGAGAGTAAGAGCACAACAATCAGCTCACAAATAAGCACCACTTTTAGCTCCATATGCGGCCGGTCTATCCGCCAGGCATCAAGTTTGATTTTACCGTGGTAGTGGATAAACTCAGAAACAAGAAAACAGGCTACGAGGGTGGAGAGGTAGGCAATCACCTTTGGCATGGTACCATGATACAGACCAAAAGCCACTAGTACCAGTCCGGTTGCCAGAGCAAAAACGAAGGCAAGTTTATGTCTTCTAACAAGTTTAACCACATGAAGTAAATACATTCGGAATTTTTATTTTTGATCAAAACTCAGCTAAATCACTAAGACCCGCGTTCGAAAAATTTTAATCGAACGAATTTTTCGTCCCAAATGATCGACTTCTATTGGCTTAAGAGCTTTACCGAAATCTTACAACTCTTTATTTCAGCCTTGTTTATTATTTACATCAGGGTCAAATACCCGCGTTGGTCGCCCCGGCTGATGTGGCTGGTATGCTTTCTGGTTTTTAAGGGGCTGGGAGATTTATACGGTATCATCAATTATACCTCATGGATTGAAGAGCTGCTTACCCGCAAGGTTCTCGACTACTACCGCATGTTTATGGCTTCTCTGGAGTTGGCCATGTTGGCCGGGTTGGTGCTCTTTCACCGATCGATGCACAACGAACAAAAGGCTACCCTCAAAGACCTTCGGTTTTACTTACCGGCATTGGTCATGATTCCCCTCAATCTAATACTGGCACTTCAATATGGCTCAGGACTTCTAGAGGTATTCTTACTTGTGCGGCTGCTGTTTATACTGGTCCTGTTCCACTTCTTGCTTGGCGCTGAAAGAGTAAGGCAACTTCGGTTTTTAATCATAACCATGCTGGCCTGGAATTTAATCTGGTTCAGTGAAGTGTTTTTACACGAGTTCATCAACCTGATATCAGAACCCGCCTCCTGGGTATTGTTTGTCATGGCAGAATTGTTCTTTGCCACGGGTATTACCTGGTTTCTGGTTCAGGTCATTGCCCAGCCTAAAATCCTGCGGAGCGAGTCCCTTTCTGAGCGCCTGCCAAATACACTTGTCTCATACATCGAAGAAAAGCTACAAGAAAGTATGACTGCAGAAAAGCGCTATCGGGACCCTGACCTGAGTCTACCCGGCCTGGCAGAACATATCCAGGTACCTCCTATCGATTTAACCCGGTACCTGAACAGGGTGGTTCACAAAAATTTCAATCAGTTTATTACAGAACACCGGATTGAAGAGAGTCGGGAGCTATTGGCTACCCGATCTTCAAAAGAGATGAATGTGGAAGAAATCATGCACGAGGCCGGGTTTAGCTCCAAATCTGTTTTCAATACGGCATTTAAAGCCACCACGGGTATGACCCCTTCTCAATACCGGAAAAAACACTTTAAGAAATAGAAGCCCTGTCTATCCCATATTGATCTTGAAATTGAAATAAGCCCCCCGGGCCCCAAAACCTCACATTCCATCAAATATCAGTAAGCCTGCCTGTAATCTCTTTCAGCCTCAACCACTGCTGGTAAAAAAGCGGCATAACAATGGCCGTTTCTATAAACTGAAACAGGTATAGCACCAGGGCAAAAACAGCCCCGTAACTTGCCATGCCTTCATTGATAGCCATAATGATGGACAACACCAGAAACGCCATCATAAACAACCAGACCACGGAAAAATTAACCGTTTCCAAATCGGATAACCTGATATTCCATTTCATAAGTTTCCTCAGGTGATTCCGCAGTAAAATGGGTTGATGTTCTGAAATCATATCTACCTGGCACTCCAGTTCATCATTGTAGCCGGCATTCAGCCTTATTGTCTTCTTTACCGAAAGTCCATAAACCAACAGAACGATCAGCAGGATAACCATACAGCCTGCCAAAATCTTAAGGTTGAGGGTGCCAATGATGATCAGGGTCCCGATCAATCCCAGCGAGCTGTTCACGAGTTGGGGCAGCGAATTCTCCAAAAACTCAACCACCTCATTGAGCAGCCTCAAATGCGCACTTTTTGTAGTGGGAGAAATGTCTTCCCTGTCACCGATCTGAGCCCCCAGCTTCTCATAGATTTTCGCATAAAACCGCGAATCGTAAAACCTGCGGAAAGCTCCAATCAGAAGCGTAGCCAGGCCCAGGAGGCCTAAATAAACTGCCCCTTCATAAGTTTTTACCAGGGCATCGTCAATGGCAAAGCCAATGAACAAAGGGAACAGTACCAAAAGGCCCGCATCAATCAATACTAATGCGAGCATAAGGAGAAACCGCCTTTTATGATCCCGAATCAGTTTCGATATTTTCATTTTTTTGCCCTTTCCCGGTTTTTTCCGGAGACCAGCCCGGCTTGTTGAATAAGTAGCCAAAAACCTCTTTGCCGTTTCTCGCTTTTTTAAGGTCTCTGGTAATACTAATATGTTCAAAGAAATGAACTTTGACAGGGTTAATTGTTGCTATTTGAGTGGTAAGGCCATAGGTAGGTTTGAATACCTCTTCCTGAAAAGTACCAAACATTCTATCCCAGATAATCAGCAATCCCCCGTAGTTTTTATCCAGATAAATATCATCTGACCCATGATGAACCCTGTGATGGGAGGGGCTGTTGAAAATCTTTTCAAACCAACCAATTTTTCTGATGAGCTCGGTGTGAATCCAAAACTGATAGGTAAGAATAAACCCCAGGGCGATCAGCACAATGATGGGATGAAAACCCAGGGCAATGGCTGGCAAGAAAAACAACCAGGACACAAAATTGTCGATGAATGATACCCTCAGCGCAGTGGTATAATTGTAGATAGGTGAGCTGTGGTGAATAGAGTGGTAGCTCCACAATAACCTGATCTCGTGTTCCCACCGATGTTCCCAGTAGTAGATAAAGTCGATGACAATTATTGCCAGGATGGTCGTCCAGATATTGATGGGGATTTGCCATGGAATGATATCGTCCAGAAAAAAGAAGCCTGCCACAAACATGGCAGTGGCGGCCTTCTCTGTAAGCTGTGCCGGTATATATACCATAAAGCTCGAAAGCATCTCACCCAGCCGCCATTTGGTCAGCTTCTTTTTATGCCACTCCCAAAAAAACTCTACGATGGCCAGTCCTATTGAAAAAGCGAAAATCGCGAAAATGACCAGCCCGACATTCTCTTCTGCTTTAGCTACTAATTCTTCCATATTTTGATCCTTTAATTGTAATGAGAGTCGGGATGGCTTTTTTGAATCTCCAAAATCAATGTCCTCTTTCAGGAGATACTGGATAAAATTGAGCTTCAATGAAGTTTAAGGTCAATTTTTCCGGCATGACGTTCCATCTTCTTCCCGACTCAATTCGATATTTAATTCTGACCAAAACTCGGGCTTGAAGGGCAGGAAGTCTTCCCTCCCTATGATTCGGGACAATCAAAAACGTACGGAAATGTCCTATTTTATCGGAAGGGGGATAAGAATGAAATTACTTTCGGGTGCGCATAAACTGCGAGGGGGTCTGGCCAGTCTCTTTCTTAAAGGTATTGTAGAAGGCTGTTTTACTGTTGAAACCGGCCTCCAGGGCAATGGCCAGAATGGTTATCTGCTTCGCCCTGTCAGATGTCAGAAGATTCTGGGCCTCTTTTATCCTGTACCGATTGATCAGGTCAGAAAAACTGGCGCCTTCACACTCGTTGATCACCTGCGAAACATGGTGAACGGACTGGTCAAGCCTTAATGCCAGATCATTCAGGCGATATTCGGAGTTTCTGTAGGGTTTTTCTTCCAGCATCACCCCTCTTAGCTCTTCCCATATTGCCCTGGAAGCAGGCTCAGTCAAAGAAGAGTTAGCGTACTTCTTTTCCTTTTTTTGCAGGTCTTTAAAATCTCCATATACCGAAAAGACTGGAAAGCGAATGGCAAAATAAGCAAGCACAAAAAAGAAGAGGCCCAGCATCATGGATTCCAGCTTCCAGAAAGTCAGCCAATCATCGGGATAAATAAGTGAAATGAAGGTGTTAATAACGACTGCGATATAAATAAAGACAAGCAGTAGGAGCAGGTTTTTGAGCCAAAGGTAGTTGAGCTGTTCCTTCTTATCCAGCTGCACCGAAAAGTGAAGTCGCTTTACCCGAAGGTGAGCGATTAACAGTGTAGCTACGTTTAAACCATTAGAAACCAGGTTGTCGATAGCCAGTCCTACATCTGTCCAGCTGATATTCTCAGAGTAATTCTCATAAGCGGCCGCATCATCAGGAAGAAGGAACAGAACTCTTATGAGGGTATATCCGCCCAGAACCAGTAGCCAAAACCTCAGGTTGACAGAGATACCGACAAGTTTGTGGGTGAAGAATAGAAACAGCCCCCCCATCAAATGATAATGCAAAAAAGAAGTGCCTACCCAAATGCTGGCACCGAAGCCATTGTAGTAGAGCCAGGCATCTATCTGGTTATGAATAGCGAAGGCGACAATGACAATCAGAGCAACCCAGGCCGGCCTGTTATTCCTCAACACTCCTTTGTTTGTCAAAATCATGACAAGCAGCAGTATACCTAGCAGAGAAGTAAACAATGGAATGCTATTGAGCACGGTCAGGGCATTTGATTTGTCTGTAATCAGGAATTTTATCCAATATAGAAAGAGGTACCGAAGGCTGAAAACAGGAATTTTCGCAACAGGGCTTTTTAAAGAAAGGAGATTCCATATTTCGGTGCAATCATTATTCCGCTGCAAGCCTCCTATTAGCAAGAAACGTCTTGTAGACTGCTTCAGCACCTATTGTAGTATCGCTCCGGATAATAAGGGCCCCAATACTCGTTTCTCAATTATACCCTTTTGTCCATGACAGCAGCATTGATCCTGACAATAAGTTTGAACTTTCCAGCATTATTCTCTATTTACACAGTTGATAGAGACCACAGTGCAGTTGTAAGGTGAACATTGCCCGCTGACAAACCACCCTTGAAATACCAGAATTGACTGACTTAAATCAAATTCCCGCAACAGGCCTGAAAGGCCTGAGAGAAAACTGGCGTAACGACCTGATTGCTGCACTTAGCGTAGCACTGGTAGCCTTACCACTGGCGCTGGGAATCGCCATCGCTTCGGGGGTAGAACCCATGGCAGGGATACTTTCCTGCGTAATCGGTGGAGTGGTTACCACCTTTTTCAGAGGCTCCCATATGGCCATTAACGGACCGGCAGCGGGGCTGATAGCGGTGATCCTGGGCGGCCTGGCCACTCTGGAGGGCAACATTAATTTTGTATTGGCTGCTATTGTGGTCTCGGGAGCCATTCAGGTACTGCAAGGCCTGCTCAAACTGGGCCGTTATGGCAAAATGCTCCCCTCCTCTGTGTTAAATGGTATCATGGCCGCCATAGGGGTGATCATTTTTACCAAGCAGATCCATTTTGCACTGGGCACTACCACTGATGCTGATACCATTATAGGTACGCTCCAGGATGCCATTTACCTGCTGCCAGAGGCCAATCCATTTATTGTGATGGTCTCATTGGCAGGTCTGTTGATGCTCATATTTGCCAAAAAGGTAAAAGTCAACGCTTTTCATCTGATCCCTGCCCCTATGTGGGTGCTTATTCTCTCGCTTCCCTTTGTCTTTGGTTTTGACTTTTTTACTGAGCAGGCTTACGTGCTTTTTGGTAAAACCTATGAGATAGGGCCTCAATTTCTGATACAAATTCCCGACAATCCCCTGGATGTCATACTACATCCTGATTTCAGCCGAATCGATACCTGGCCATTTTGGATGACCGTTATTTCGATTAACCTGATCTCTTCCATTCAGACCCTGGCAATGGCGCGTGCGGTAGACAAGCTTGATCCCGCGAAAAGAGTAACTGACCTGGACAAAGACCTGGTAGGCATGGGGCTGAGCTCGATGGTTTCCGGAGCACTAGGCGGACTTCCTATTATCACAGTGATTGTGAGAAGCACCGTGAATGTTCAGAACAATGCCAAAACCAAATGGTCCAACCTCTATCACGGACTTTTGATACTGCTGTTTGTACTTATGCTCTCTCCCGTTTTGCAGAGTATCCCTCTGGCGGCCCTCGCTGCCATTCTGGTCTATACAGGGTTTAAACTGGCCTCGCCCAAGGTTTTTACACAAACATACAATCAAGGTGTAGAGCAGTTGCTGTTTATGATATCCACCTTCCTCATCACCTTGTTTACCGATTTATTGACAGGAATTTTCTCAGGTATCCTGATCACCCTGGTCTTGCATATGCTCTTGGCAAAGGTGGGATTCTCTCAGTTCTTCAAGCTGATCTTTAAGTCAGGGTCAAAAATCTATCAAAGAGAGGATGGTTCTTATGACATCAAGCTGAAGGGCATTGCCAACTTCCTGGCTGTGCTGGAAATAAACAAACTGCTCGACAAGATACCTCGCGGCTCTGTAGCCAGAATTGATATGGCCAAAACCAGGCTGGTAGACCTGTCTGTCATGGAAAATGTAATTGAGTACAAAAGGGTTCAGGACAACCTGGGGGGCAATATTATACTTACAGGCCTAGATAATCATGTTTCGAGCAGCAGCCATAACAGGGCATTGAAGCTTATTGTAGGTCCATTCAGAAGAAAGGTAACCCAGCGGGAGATTCAGTTACAAAAAATGGCCATTCAGAACCAGTGGTCTTTCCAACGGGAAATCGACTGGAACACCTCGTACCTGCGGAACTTCCGGTTTTTTGATTCAAGGCCTATTCAAAGAAAAACCAACTCTATACGTGGCAAATACCCCAGGCACGAGGTAGACTGGGAGATAGCAGATATCGTCTTCGATGAAGGGGCGATGTTATCGTTGGAGATATTCCATACCACCGTACAGGTACTGAGACTAAACCAGAAAATTCCCGAGTTCAGCATTGAAAAAGAAGGACTGTTTGATCAGATTTTTGACCGAGTAAAAGCATTTTCAGGCTACACGGACCATGATTTCAAACTTTACCCGAAGGTCTCCAACAAATTTCTTTTGATGGGAACTGATGACCGGGCCATCAAGCAATTCTTTAATAAGGATTTGATCCGTTTTCTGGACGAAAAAGACATTCATCATATCGAAAGTAATGGAGAAGCACTGATGGTATTCAGGTATCTTCACATTGCTCCTACTAACGAGGTGGAAAACCTGCTTGAATTTTCATTAGAACTATTGGATCAAATGGACCTGGCTGCTTCCCGCAATAAGGTTCTTGTCTAATAGTCTCTCGTTCATCAAAGGCCGGAATCGGAACCTGTGATGAATGGGCATGGTTACATAAGTATAGCTAACCTAACTAACTATGATCCTGTTAAAAAACCTTCTGAAAAGCACATTTGTCTTTTTAGCAATCACCACATTTGGCTGTGCTACTGCCACCAGCCAGGAAACCAAAAAGGCAACACCGGTAACACAGGAATGGAAAGACTACTGGTATAGTGGCAAGGCTGAGCTAACCCGCTACAAACTCGAACAGGTACGCTATGGAGAGAGTCATGAGGGCGATGCGGTGATGATTTTTGTGACAGAAGATTTTCTGGAAGACAAGCAGGTGAAGTACGAACGTGGCTCCAAAGAGCGGGTAAAGTCGGTACTGAAGCTGAACAATACCAAAAGATTCTGGACCGGTATTTACCCCTATTCACTTATCACTTCCAGCTTTAGCCCTGTAGACGGGCAAAGTACGATCAAAGTATCCACCTCAGCCCAGGAATGGTGTGGCCATAGTTATTCCCAGATCAACTTTCGGAATGGTAAGTACGAAGGCTTACTACACTCTTATTTTCAAAATGAGGGCGATAAGGAATTTGAACTGGAATCCGCCTTGCTGGAAGATGAAATCTGGGCTCAGGTAAGAATGCGCCCGGGAGATTTGCCCAAAGGAGAGATTAAGATCATTCCCGGTATGCAGTTTCAACGGCTAAAGCATCGTGAATTTCAGGTAGAAAGCGCCAAAGCAACGATTTCTACCCTTGAAGATGCAGCACTTTCTACCCAAGCCCTTACGCAATACAGCATTGACTACAATAACATTAACCGTGTCTTAACAATCACCTATGAAACCGCCTTCCCTCACACCATTGTGGCCTGGGAAGAGCAGGAAACTGCAAGGGATGGACAAATCATGACAACACGAGCGACCCGAACCCATTCCGTAAAAAGTCCTTACTGGGGACAAAATAGCCTGGCAGATTCTGTGATGAGGCAAAAGCTTGGATTCAAATGATGAGGAAAAGATGAAAATCTACCTTCTCTTTTCTCACTAAACACTTCTCCTTACCTTCAGGGTTTATGGAGCTGGTTTTTATCATCGGGGCCGTTCAGGCATTCTTTCTACCCCTTCTTATCTTCAATAAGAAGCCAAAATCTACTGGAGACTATGTATTAGCCTTTTGGTTTTTGTTGATGGGGCTTGCCCTCCTGGAGTATTACCTGGAGGTGCAGGGAAAAGCCTCTGACTATCCTGTATTTCTTGGGATTACCACCTGCATCGCCATGCTGCTGGGGCCGGTGGCCTATATCTATGTCCTGTCTATCACAAGAAAAGAACAACGCTTAAACCCTCTGCATTTATTACACAGCCTGCCATACCTCGTTTTTACAGTCATTGTATTTCTTAAACTCTCCGCCTATAACGGGGCCTCAGTAGAGGAAGCCCGTCTGATCATTGAAGATCCTGATACGCCCGTTTTTATGGCACTAGGTCTTTTCAGGATATTTCTGGGCCCTATATATCTTATTATCTGTCTGATGATGCTGAAGCGTCATAGCAGGAAAATCGGAGATGAGTTTTCCTATACTCAAAACATCGATTTAAAATGGCTTCGACATGTTATTCTTGTCATGGCGATCATCTGGTCCACCGTTATCGTGACTAATGTCCTCGGTAACTTTAACGAGATCATCCCAATGGAATGGGGTGACCATCTGATCTATACAGTGATTACTGCAGCCGTGTTTTTCGGGGGGTTTCATGGCATCAAACAGCAGGTTATTTTTTCTGCACAGCCCCTGAAGCAGACTGCGCCCATATCGGATAAAGGGGTCAACCAGAGCAATGGCCAATACGCTAAATCGAGCCTGAAGAAAGAGGAATCGAAGGAGCAGCTAAAAAAATTGCTGGCCTTTATGGATGAGGAAAAGCCTTATCTGGATGGCAAGCTCTCACTGAATCAGGTAGCCGAAAAGTTGGAAATTTCTCCCAATCACCTCTCGCAGGTCATCAATGAAAACCTGGACCGGAATTTTTTCGACTTTGTGAATGGCTACCGTGTAGACCTGGTCAAGGAAAAGCTGGCCGATCCTGCCAATGAAAAGTTTACCATCCTGGCCATCGCCTATGATGCCGGTTTTAGTTCTAAGTCTTCATTCAATGAAGTGTTTAAGAAATTCACCCAGCAGACTCCCTCTCAGTATCAAAAGCAGATAAAGAGGTAGTTTGGTTATTGGTTGAATGGTTAATGGTCGAGACACGATGACTCACGCTGCATTCAACCACTCTATATCCGGCACACTGTCTTTGGGTTAAATTGGCCCTATCTGCCATCTGTTTTATACCTGCTTTCCTATCCTGAAGTATGAAGGATCTAAAGCAGGTTGTTTTTCCTTTTGACTCCAGAGGCAAACTTAGCCTCGACCCAATGTCCAGACTTACAGGAATGGACCGATCCATCGTCCAGACTTTCAGGGCCGGGCGACCGGAGCTGTATTTCATCACAGTTTTGCTTCAGTTAAACAGAAACAACGATGAAAACGCTGAATACTGAATTACCCAACCCGATCGTCTCTGTAGAAAACAAAAGGCTTTACTACCTGGACTGGCTAAGGGTATTGGCCTTTGGTCTGCTCTTTCTTTTCCACTCCTGGAGACCCTTCGACCACTTCCCATGGCATATTAAAAACGAGGAACAAACCATCGCTTTCGATATACTCACCATGTTTACTCATGGTTGGCGTATGTTCCTGATTTTCCTTGTTTCCGGTGCTGGTACCTGGCTGGCCATGAGGGCTCGTAAAGACAGGTTTATGATGGACCGGGTAAAACGCCTGCTGGTACCCTTTCTTTTCGGAATTCTCCTGATCATTCCTCCACAGCGCTTTTATGAGTGGATCATGTTTGGTGGTTTTACAGGTGATTATTTAGACTTTCTCTCTACCTACCCTTTTTCACAACTTAGCGCTAACATGGGTGCGAGTCTCCTGCTTTGGTTTGGTCACCTGGGCACACATATCTGGTATTTACCATTTCTATTTGTGATGACACTGCTGAGCTTACCCCTACTCAAAGCTATACGTGAAAGGAAAGTGAACTTTACAAAATTGAAAAAAGTCATGTCTACCAGACTGGGCATTTTTATCCTGATAATTCCTATGATCATTTTCCGAGTAGCCTTAAAGCCCATTTTCCCGGAGTATACTGACTGGGCCGACTTCTTTGTATATCTCTGGCCCTTCCTCTATGGCTTTATCTTTATGGCCGACCGCGAGTTTCTCGATATTATCAAGAAGAGAATGTGGCTCTTTCTTAACGTGGGCGTGTTAGCCTCTACCACCTTTATCTACATGTCTTCATTAGGTGAGGAATATATCCAGGCCTACCTGTTTCCAGAGTATAATCTATTGCATGTGACTACCAGCATTATTGCCATGATCATTGCCCTAAGCTGGATTATGTTTTTCCTCGCACTGTTTGCCAGAACGATGAACTTCAAGCATCGCCTGCTCATTCCTGCCAACATCAGTATACTGCCGATTTATGTTTTGCATCAAAGTCTTATCATTGTTTTCGGCTACTACATTGTGGGTACTGAGCTCAACCCCTGGATTAAGTTTCTGGCCATTGCTTTTTCGGCTATTCCGGTATCTATTCTGCTCTATAAGCTGATACAGACCAACAACCTGACAAGGTTTCTGTTCGGACTGAAGCCTAAGGCATCCGATGGAAGAAAGTTCAAAAAAGAAAACAACCCCGCCAGCACTGCCGAACTGGTCTAAGGGGTTGTTTCAAAGGACGGTGTCTGTAACCGGTTATTAATGAAGTGGTTTTGCTCTGAAGAGAATTACCATCAGTTAGGGACTGGAAAGGACATCGTCCATCATTTCGGCTTCTCCGTGCCCTAAGAATGAAAAAGGCTTTGTCATAATCAGGTCATTCACCCTGAACTTGTTTCGGGGTCTCTGATTAATGGATAAGCAATCCGATCATTAATTTTCTTTTCTTTGAGAAAGGCCTATTGGGTATTTGGCTAAATTGAAATAGATTCTGGAATCAGCAGAACACTGAAAGTGATTTTTAACAAACCGAAACGAAGCTTGGTTTCTACCAGGTTTGCTTGCAGAAAACAACCATGAATTTTTTCAGATCTTCTATAAAATTGATCCTCTTAGGGTTTTTATTGGTCCTCATCAGCACTTGTAGCACAGCACCTGTAAAAGAAACAAAGCCCAACATTCTCTGGATATTGCTGGAAGATACTGCTCCTCTGCTAAGTGCCTACGGAACCACCATTATTTCTACACCCAACATTGATTCGTTGGCAGATAATGGCATACGCTTCACCAATGCCTTTATGCCCGCACCCGTTTGTTCACCCAGCCGGTCAAGCATGATTACCGGAGTGATGTCTACCACACTGGGTTTGCATAATCACCACAGTGCGCGCACACCGGAGTCTGCCATTTATTTGCCCGATTCTGTAAAAACCATCCCTGAAGTGTTTAAGGAGGCGGGTTATTTCACCTTTAACAATGGAAAGGACGACTACAACTTCACCTATGACCGAAAAGACCTCTACAACCAGGACTATATGCAGCATGCATTGTACGGCAAGAAGGGAGTAAACCTGGATTTCTCAGAGCTTAAAAATAAGACTCCTTTTTTCGGCCAGGTACAGCTTTCAGGGGGCAAGGAAATATTCTCACGTACCTTTAAAGAAAGAGTAGGTACTCCCGTAGACCGAAGCAAAGTAGAACTTCCACCTTATTTACCCAATCATCCGGCAATTATTGAAGAATATGCCAATCACCTGGATGCCATACAAATTACCGATAGAAAGGTAGGTGCAATCATAGAAGACCTCAGGAAAAACGGGCTCCTTCACAATACCATTGTCTTCTTTTTCTCAGATCATGGTATGCGCATGACTAGGAACAAGCAGTTTTTGTATGATGGGGGCCTTCATGTGCCGCTGATCATGGCGGATTTCCGGGATAAGTCGGAAACAGAAAAGGGCTTGGTCAACCAAGAATTAGTCAGTGGTTTGGACCTTGGGCCAACCTCCCTGGGGCTGGCAGGCATTGAAGTTCCTGCCTATATGGAGGGGCTGGATGTTTTTGACGAAAAAACCGGGAACAGGGAGTATGTAATTTCTACCAGAGATCGCTGTGATTTTACAATTGATCGCATCCGTTCCGTAAGGTCAAAGAAGTACAAATACATCCGCAACTTTATGACCGACAGACCTTATACCCAGCCAACCTATATGGATGTAGATGGTGTTGAATTTGTAAAGGTGACCAAACAGCTACATGCAGAAAATAAGCTCAACGAGGTGCAAAGTCTGTTCTTCTCCGACATACGCCCGGCAGAGGAGCTGTATGATTTAGAAAAGGACCCTTATGAGCTAAATAATCTGGCCGGGGACCCTGAGCATGCTGGAAGATTATCAGAATATGCGGCCATTCTGGACCAATGGATTGAAGATACCAATGATCAGGGGCAATATCCCGAGGAAGAAGGCCTGAAGCTTATGTTGGGCATTTGGGGTGACCATGCTGTAAACCCTGAATATGAGGCATTAAGAAAGAAATATCCCGATTTAGCGAGCTCACAGTTTTATCTCAAAAGCTCTGGATGGAAAAAGGTCAACGATAAGGATTAGACCCAACCAGAATACAGGCCGGCCCAGTGGTATTTTCAATACCCGGTAAGGTTGTCTTAAATATCCGGTGTTATAATAGCACATACAGATTCTTACACTTTTGGAAGGAGCAAAGAATCGATCAACTAAATCCCATTTACATGAGATCAATCATTACCATGCTCCTTCTGCTATGCTGCTATGCCCAATCCTCCGGGCAGGAAAGAACAATAAGCGGCCAACTCACCGATTCAAGTGGCCTGCCACTACCCCAGGTAACCATTCTGATCAAAGGCACCACCATCGGAACCGCCACTGATGCTGATGGCAACTATTCCATCAAAGTACCCATAGGTGCCACCCTGGTTTTCCGATACCTGGGCTTTGCTACCCGTGAAGTAGTCGTTACCGAAGACAACCTGAAGCCTGCCCGTAGCACAGGAAAAGCATCGAAAAAACGAAAAAAGGAGAAAAAACCCAGCCCGATTTCTCAGTCACTGTACCAAGACGCTATTCCCGAAAATCAGCCGGGGGTAGCCAGGTTAGGCCCTCAATCCCCCACCTACAGGGTCAATGGAAACCTGAGCATACCCAATCTGAAGTCCATCAGGAAACTAGGAAATACCTACCGCCTCAGGATGTACCCTCATTATTATGACAAGGCGGTCTTCGGTTTAGAGTTTTCCACCTCCTTTACTCTGGACAAGGTATTCAGGCTTCCCACCTTGCAGCAGAGCTTTGCTCAGGGGCGGGCGGTCAACGGAAACCTGATCTGGAGGGGGCCCGAAACAGGTGAGCTTTTCTCCTGGGGGCCGGAAATACGCTCATTGAGTTTTGACGGCAGTGATTATCCCTATGATCAAAACGGGCGACTCATACCCGGAGCAGGGGGTAAACCTGCCTCATCATATAATCCTCAGTCATTCTTCAGAACCGGGTATACCACCTCTAATGAATTGATCATGAGTGTTCCCGGGCCTGGTAACAGCAGGGTACTGGTTGATATTGGCCACAAAGCACAGCAAGGGGTGATACCCAATGCTGACTATCGTAAGACCAACCTTTCTCTTGACCTGGAAGGTTATAAGCTCAGCCAGCAACTAAGCCTCCGTGCTTCCTTCGACTATAATCATTCCAACGGGCGACTCCTTTCCAGAGGAGCCAACATAGCGTCCATTGTGGGGAGTGTCTACCGGACCCCAACCACTTTCGACAATACAAACGGCCTGTCAACCAAATCAGCCCTGGTAAACCCGGGTTCTTATGAACTAGCCAACGGAGGCCCCAGAACTCATGCCCCTGGTGAGGCAGATAATCCCTTTGGCCTGGCGAGCACCGTACCCGATGAGGATAAAGCTGATCGCCTGCTTTCTGCCCTGCAGTTCTCATACGCACCAGACGGCCCTTTCAACTTCTTATTACAGGCCAATGTTGACCATCAGAAAAACCAATCTGCTTTTGGTATAGCTCCGGGGTATTCTGGTTTTACTGTGGGAAGACTCACCGAGCGTGATAACCGCCAAACCTTCACCAATGCGAGCTTAACATCCAACTATGAACACAACGCCTGGCCGGGGCAATTGAAGCTAAGTCTTACCTTTCAAAGCCAATGGCTGAGCCAGGAGTTGAATAGAATTGACGGACTAGATTTCACTCAAACCGAAACTTTTGACGACATACTCGGAGCCAGTGAAATAGATTTCACAGACGAAAGACTCAACAGAAATACCCATGAGATACTTGTCAATGCACAATATGAATTCCGGGATTGGCTCAGGGCGAAGCTTACCAACCGCACTTATTTCTCCAGTACCGTAGACTACGGCCAATTCAGCAACTTCTTTCCCTTAGCGAGCCTGAACATCGGTCTATCTGATTTATTGAATCTCTACGATATGGAGCTTAATATCTATACCTCCTTTGGACGAAGTATACGGGAATCTCCCCTTGTCTATAACAACTGGTCATATGGTTCTACGGTCATTCCTGTACAGGGCTACAACAGTTTTTATGAATCCG
Source organism: Roseivirga sp. (assembly GCA_021404565.1). Taxonomy (GTDB): domain Bacteria; phylum Bacteroidota; class Bacteroidia; order Cytophagales; family Cyclobacteriaceae; genus Roseivirga. Next base: position 165,520 of record JAAWWF010000026.1, read on the forward strand.
GAGAATTGTTCTCAAACACTCCGTTGGCTCCTGAAACCGGCCTGCAATTCGAAACCGGCCTCGATTTTAACCTTCATTACGCACTCAGTTTCGAGTTTGCCTATTTCAACAATCAAACTAATGACTTTGTAGCACCTGCCGTAAGTAATGGCAACTTTGGGCTTAGTAATCTCGCCACAGTCCGAAACAAGGGTTTCACCGTGGGCCTCGGCTATCAGACATACCGCAGTACCTTCAACTGGAGTACGAAGCTCAACTGGAGTGCTTACACGAGCCGGGTAGAAAGCCTGGATCAGGCCTTTGATAAAGTTGCTTTAGCTGGCTTTACAAATGTTCAAACCGTTTTGGCAAAAGGGGAATCACTTGGAGCTATCTATGGAAGTACTTACCTGAGAAATGGAAGCGGTCAAAGGCTTATCGGGCCTGATGGCTTTCCGCTAAAAGATTCTGACCTGAAAAAGATCGGAGACCCCATTCCTGATTGGCTATTGGGTTGGTCATCAGACTTTCGGTTCAAAAACCTCAAGCTCTCACTCGTAGTTGATTTTAAGCAAGGCGGTGACATGTGGAATGGCACCAACAGCTCGCTCGATTACCTGGGGAGGTCTTCCACTACGGGAGAGCTCAGAAATACCACCAATCATATATTCTCAGGCGTGACTTCGAACGGTCAGGTCAATACCACTCCGGTTAGTTTTTATGACCCCAGCCAGCCCCTCTCAGATAACCGGTGGGTACGATATGGATGGGATGGTGTAGCGGAAGATTACATTGAGGACGCTTCATGGATTCGACTCAGTGAGGTCTCTCTCACTTATACCCTGGTTCGAAGAAATAAATCAATCAGGGAAATGACCTTCTCACTGACGGGTCGTAACCTCTTCCTTATCACCCCCTATGGTGGCTCCGACCCGGCCAGCACCCTCTTTGGCTATACAACGGGCAACGGCCTCGACCTCTTCAATGCTCCTTCAACCCGTAGCTATTCGCTACAAGTGTCCATTAAACTCTGATCCACATGAAAAAGACTTATCTATCTCTGGGTCTGTTGACCCTCTTGATTCTCGCTTCTGCCTTTCAGTCAACCGATCCTTCCCCTTTTCTGAAAAAACTGCGCCAACAGCTCGCCAGCTACAATGCCGACTTTAAGGAGGAAAAGGTATACCTGCAAACGGACAAGCCCTTCTACAAACCGGGGGAAACCATTTGGTTCAATGCCTTTGTACTCAACAGTACAGACCACAAGCCCACTGCGACCAGTGACGTGCTGTATGTAGAGCTGATTGACCCCAAAGGAAATGTGGCAGCGAAGGCAGACCTGGTAATCAGGGAGGGTACAGCCCATGCAGAGTTTCAACTTGACGAAAACGATCCCGGGGGTCTCTACCAAATCAGGGCCTATACTCAGTGGATGAAGAATTTTGATGAGCAGGCCTTCTTCAAAAAGACCATTACTGTACAAAGGGTCATTACTCCAAGGCTGCTCCTCAACCTGGATTTTGAAAAAGAGGCTTACGGTCCGGGAGATGAGGTAACCGCAAAACTGAAGGTAGAAAACCTGAAAAACGAGACAATGGATGCTTCGCGCACTGCCTATACTGTTTCAATTGATGGGAGCCAGATTCTTTCCTCAGTGGTGAAAACAGACAGCAAAGGTGTGGCCACCATACAGTTTACCTTGCCCGGTGACCTAAGCTCCACCAATGGGCTGCTGAATGTCATAGTCTCCGCGGATGGATATGAGGAATCTATTTCACGCTCTGTACCCATTGTGCTCGACAAGATCAATCTTACATTTTTCCCCGAAGGGGGTCACCAGGTAAAGGACGTTTCAGGCAAAATGGCTTTTAAAGCTTTGAACGAATTTGGCAAAGGCGCTGATATTTCCGGGAGTATCCTTGATCAGGATAACAACAAAGTCACCAGCTTTGAAAGCTTCCATATGGGGATGGGAGCCTTTGCTTTCAAACCAGAATCAGATCAGCAATACTTTGCCCGAATAGAAAGCCCCAGGGGCAACGAAACGCTGATCCCATTGCCAAAGGCACTAAACACGGGCCTGAGCCTTAACCTTGATAGCAGGGAGGCGCATGGCCTTAGCTGGAAAATCCATAGCCCCTTTGATGGCGAAGTCATTCTGGTGGGGAATGCTCATGGGGAGATGATTTACGCAGAGAAAATCACTGTAAAAAAAGGGCTGAATACGGTGACTGTTCCCACAGATAACTTTGCCGCAGGCATAGGAGTATTTACCCTCTTTAACTACCAGGGTATTGAACAGTGTGAACGACTGGTATTTCTCAATCAGGATAGAGGACTAAACATTGAGCTAACAACAGACAAAGATAAATACCAGCCACGTGAAAAGGTGGACCTGAAGGTTAAAACCACAGATCACCAGGGAAAACCTGTTCGCGCCAAGTTATCATTAGCAGTGGTCGATGATCAACTGATCTCCTTTGCTGATGATAAGCAGGACAATATACTCTCAGCCTTATTACTAGGTTCCGAGCTCAAGGGTGAGGTTCAGGAACCCTCTTTCTACTTTGACCCCGAAGAACCAAAGGCCACAGAGGCTCTGGATTACCTGCTGCTCACCCAGGGTTGGAGACGGTTTACCTGGAAAGAAGTGCAAAAGCCTACTCGAAAAATTACCTACCTCCCCGAAAAAAACAAAGATGTTTTTGGCAGGGTCTATCACCAAAAAAATGGTGCCGGCTTCGCCACAGAGGTAAGCCTGATTGAGCTTGGTGGCAAAAAGAGGATCGAAACTGTACAAACCACTAAAAACGGTGAGTTTATATTTAAAAATACGGACCCAACCGTTTCCTTCCTTCTGGTGACAAAAAAGCCCGGGAAAATAACACGGCAAAAAGAGCAGTCATTCAGTATCTCTCTCAACGATCGGGCGGGTACGGTATGGGTTCCTGAAAAAACAGACCTGAGTAAGACCAGGAAAAAGGTGACTCAGCTCAAGCCTGAGAGTCCTGTAGACAAGAACGCCAGCGTAAACATCAGCCTGTCTGCGGATGCCACCAGCCTGGGTGAGGTGGTGGTTACGGGCTATGGTGTTGTAGAGAAAAAAGCCATAACAGGCAGTGTGGTGGTAGTGGAAAGAACTCCGGCATTATTGCCTAAACAGGCACTGAGCAACGTTCTCGAAGGCCGGATTCCCGGTTTGATGGTCCAAAGGAATAATGGCAATCCCGGCTCTGCCAATAATATCGTCATCAGGGGTGTGAATACACTCGCCAATAACAATCACCCACTCTACATTATTGACGGCTATCCCATCAGCTCCAGCCTCAACAACGCCTTTTCGAATGGCAGCATGATCAGCCCTTTGGATATTGAGTCTATTGAGGTGATGTCTTCCCCTGAAGCGGCAGCACTTTATGGCAATGCAGGTGCCAATGGCGTCATTGTCATTACCACGAAGTCACGGCTCGGGTATCGACCCTATTATGGCAGTGATGGGAGAAAACAAGGCAAGTATACCAGCATCAGGATCAATCCGCGCCAGTTTACTGTGAGCAGAGAGTTTTACATCCCTCCGCCAACGGATGGAATAACCGAAATCAGAAACGACTTCAGAACTACGGTTCACTGGGCCCATACCCTGGTGACAGATAAAAAGGGAGAGTCTAAAGTTTCCTTTTATAACAACGATGCCGTAAGTGCTTTCAGAATCACTGCCGAGGGCTTTTCTTCAGGTGGTTCCATTGGCCGAAAAGAGCAGGTATACTATACACAATTGCCGCTGTCGCTTGATGTAAAATTCCCACAGTTTCTGGGCTTTGAAGATGTGCTCAGGCTTCCGGTACAGCTTAGAAATGAGACCAATAAAAACGTCACGGGTAAATTAAAACTGAAACTGGACGAAGGAATGACTTCAGAAGGTGAGCTGCTTCAAAATGTGAGCCTTCCACCCAACAAGGCGACTACCGTCTATTATACTATTCGGTCGGAGGGTAAGCAGGGCAAGTTCCCCGTGCAGCTTACCCTGGAATCAAGAGATTATACCGATGAGATTCGCCATACTTTTGAGGTACGGCCTGTAGGTTTTCCTGTTCAGTACAGTTTCTCCGCCAAAGCACTGGACCAAACTGTCTCTCTCACCATGAGTGATGTGGAGCAAAACTCCGCCACGGCTGTGCTCACAACCTATCCCAATATGATAAGTGACCTCTTCAGCGGGGCGGAATCAATACTAAGACAGCCCTATGGGTGCTTTGAGCAGGTATCTTCAAGTACATTTCCAAATATCCTGGCGCTTCAGTTCATGCGTGAGTCTGAATCAATCGACAAGGGTCTTCAAAGAAAAGCAATGAGCTATATTAAAAACGGTTATCGAAGACTTACGGCCTACGAGATTGAAGGCGGAGGTTTTGAGTGGTTTGGTCGTCCTGCAGCTCATGAAGGTTTGAGTGCCTTTGGTTTGATTCAGTTCCATGAAATGAAGAAGGTATTCCCGGGAGTAAGTGAAGATATGATGAATCGCACCCGCGACTGGCTCATGAAGAAAAGAGATGGCAAAGGAGGGTTCGAACAACACAAGGGCAAGTATGGTTTTTCAGCCGCCAAAGCAGAAGTAACCAACGCCTACATCACCTATGCCTTGTCAGAAACGGGAACCCGAAACCTCGAAAAAGAATACCAAACGGCATACAAGGAGGCCACAGAAAGCCGAGACATGTACAGAATGGCATTGGTAGCTCATACCGCCTTTAACCTTGATAAAATGGAGGAATACAAAACCCTGATTCAGGTATTCAGAGAACAGATCACAAATCCGGATTTCAAGGTTTTACAGGCCGATCATTCTCTGGTCAGAAGCTATGGAAAATCTCTTCAGACTGAAATTACCGCACTGTGGACAGTCGCTCTTTTGAAAGACCAGCAACCTGACCTCAGTTTAATACAGCTTTGTATTGATCGTATCGTCAGCAGCAGAAGATACGGGGGCTTTGGCTCAACACAGGCCACCTCCCTGGCACTGAAAGCGCTTACGGAATATGCTCATCTGATCAAGGCAAAGGAAGAAGATGGAGCAATAGAATTGCTTGTAGATAATAGCCACATAGAAAGCCTGACCTATAAAGCTGGAAACCGGGAAAAACTCAGCACCTCTAATTTTGCCGATCTGCTAAATCACAATGGAAAACAGCAACTGAAGGTGCGTTTTAAGGATACCAAAGAGGCTCTACCTTATTCAGTAGATATTCAGTGGTATACAAAAACGCCTTCTTCCAGTAAGGAATGTAAAGTGCGCATTGCCACCAGCCTGAGTGCTTCAAGGGTAAAGGTGAACGAAACCGTAAGACTCACTGCCACACTCAGCAATACGACTGCCGGGGGAGTTCCTATGACCATGGGCATTATTGGCATTCCGGCCGGGCTGAGTCTGCAACCATGGCAGCTTAAGGAAATGCAGGAAAAAGGAGTGTTTGACTTCTATGAAATCACCGATGGCAATCTGGTGGTTTACTACCGTGAGATGGGTCCTGAAGCTCAGCATGTCATCAACCTCGACCTGAAAGCGGATATTCCGGGTGAGTATTTAGGCACTGCCAGCTCTGCTTACCTCTATTATACTGATGAGTTTAAGCATTATACCAAGGGTGAGAAGATTGTGGTAGACTAGCCCATCACGAAGAAAAGGGGGGGGGGAGAATATATCACCATATTTTCCCCCTGATGTATTCTTGATGTATATCATTATTTGACTTAAGCACCTTTTGTTCAGTAAGTTGAGGTAATCAAATGCCTTATACTATGAAAGTCACTTCCTGCCTCTTCAGTCTTGCTATCTTATTGGCGCTGGCTGCCTGTGATACTCAACCTGAAAAGCTCTCAGCAGACATCTACGAAACCTCTGCCTCAGGCAATAAGCTTAAAAAGCTAAGTAATTTTAGCCTGAAAGGCGAGGCTGGCACCATCAAGCTACTCCCGGAAGAAAGCTATCAAACCATTACAGGTTTTGGTGGTGCTTTTACGGAATCTTCCGCCTGGTTGCTCAACCAGCTGGGAGCAGATAACAGGGCTAAAGTACTGGAAGCATATTTCGGTGAGGACGGAGCAAAATACTCCCTTACCAGAACGCATATCAACTCCTGCGATTTCTCATTAGGTAATTATTCTTACGCATCAGTAGCCGGAGATACCGACCTGGAGAATTTTACCATTGATGAAGACAGGGACGACCTTATCCCTATGATCAGGGACGCCATGGCTGTGTCTGAAGATGGGTTTAAGATTCTGGCATCACCCTGGACTGCCCCGCCCTGGATGAAAGACAATAAGGATTGGAAGGGAGGAAAGCTGCTACCAGAATATTACGATACCTGGGCACTCTACTTTTCAAAATACATCAATGCCTATCAAAAAGAGGGGATTGATATCTGGGGTCTGACGGTAGAAAATGAGCCCCTCGGCAACGACAGCAACTGGGAAAGCATGCACTATACCGCTGAGGAAATGACCGACTTTGTGCAGCACTATCTCGGGCCCAAAATGGAAGCTGAGGGGCATGACGTGAAGATTTTAGGCTATGACCAAAACCGCGACCATGAGTTGGAAGAATTTGTCGGATCTATGTATGCCAGTGAGGCCTCATCCAAATACTTTGATGGTACGGCTGTACATTGGTACGCCAGCACGGTTGACTATTTTCCGGAGTATTTGAACATGGCCCACGATGCCGCCCCGGGCAAATACCTGATCCAGTCAGAAGCCTGTGTGGATGCAGAGGTACCTCACTGGCAGGAGGACTCTTGGTACTGGCAAAAAGAGGCCACCGACTGGGGCTGGGACTGGGCACCGCCAGAGCTGAAAAAAGATCACCCCAAATACGTTCCGGTATATCGCTATGCACGTGACATCATAGGCTCTTTGAACAACTGGGTAGATGGCTGGATCGACTGGAATATGGTACTTGACCGCCAGGGAGGACCTAACTGGGCTAAAAACTGGTGTATAGCTCCGGTCATTGTAGACCCGGATAATGATGAGGTCTATTTCACACCCATTTATCAGATTATGACCCATTTCAGCAGGTATATTCGTCCGGGAGCCGTGCGCATAGGCTTCGATCTTTCAGATCAGGACCTGATGGTGACTGCCGCTAAAAACCCCGATGGTTCTATTGCTGTGGTGGTGCTGAATATGGGAGGCGATTCCAAAGATCTGCAGCTCAGCCTGGATGGTAAGTCTCTGGATTTCCAAATCAGTGCTCAGGCCATACAGACAGTGGTGATACCAGCTTAAGAACCCCTCAGTCCAAATAAGTTCTACCCAGTTTCATCAAAACTGCCAGGACAGCTCCCTCCTCAGGGGAACTGTCCTTATACAAACTATAAATCTGAGAATGCAGGGTGTGGACTGAGGGTCAACCACCCCACCCTTCGGGCACCCCTCCTTGAAAAGTAGGGGACTTACTTACAGTTCGAGTATTATTGCTCCCCTTTAAGGGGAGCCCGCCTGTTGCGGACAGGCTACCCTTGTACAAGCTATGAATTTGAGAAAGTAAGGAGTGGACTGAGGGGTTCTCAAAACCCAAAATTCACATACAATGTAGGCGTAAAAGGAATGCCCACCGTGTTTATGCGGGAGCCCCCGGGTACACTGAGTGATTGATTGAGCCGAACATTTCGCCTGTCGAACAGATTGAGAATAGAAACACCCGTTTCAAGATCAGTGGCCCCCAGCTTTAAGCGATACTGAAAAGCCAGATCAGTGCGCCAGTAAGGCGTGATATCCTGCAGGTCGGGCCGGAAAGTATTGTTGGGAAATCCAGAGCCATAAACATTGGCAAAGGAAAACTGAAGCTTGTCAAAATTGAAAATGGCCACCGTTTTAAGCTCATGTCGCTGGCTTTGGGGTGCCTGTTGAAAGTCTGAGAATTGGTTGCCAACCCTGAAGCGCTCCTCTACCTCCGATAAGGTGTAAGACAACCAAAAATCATGGGTCTTTATCTTCTTTTTGGCAAAAACTTCCAGCCCTGTCGTACGAGCTTCACCTTCAGCAAACCTGGTCATTCCATTCCGACTGACGAAGAATCGTCCGAAACCTTCTACTTCTTTATAAAAGGCTTCCAGGCCCAACTCTAAACCGTTGACTCTATAGGTAGTGCCTAAAACAGAATGATTGGAGCTGAGCACATTCGTGGTAACATTATCAGCCAGTTGCCATACATCCGATTGATTTCCCAGCTCATCCCTGATAGTATTTTTAGAGACAAACTGATTGTATAGGCCCCAACCTGCATGCAGGTTCCATCCCGGAGTCAGGTCATAGCGGAGATTGACTCGCGGTTGCAGAAAACTCTCGGTGCCCCCGTAAAACAAGTCGGCTTTCAAACCGAGCTGCATCGAGAGTTTATCGGTCCACTGAATATCATCATGTGCGTATACAGAAACCCGACTAGCGGTTGCTTCGGTGTCTTCCAAAATAACCCGGTCGGCATTGGAGGCCAAAGAAGCCCTGTTGGCAATAAAGGCACCGCTAAGCTGTAACTGATGCTTTTGAGTAGCCGCGAAGCGATGAGTAAGCTGTGCTTTGTACTCTTCAATCACGTTTTTCCAGTTATACCGCCTGAGTGTGTCACCATTGGGTCGTCCGCCTTCCAGTACAAAATAGTTGGCGGAAAACTCAGGCTTGTACTCGCTCTGAGAGAGTGTCAGTTTAGAAATCCCTCCCTTGCTCCAGTTGTGTGCGTATCGAACAGAATTGCCTGTTTGCACAGAGTTGAGATTAATGTCCTGCACAGCCGTGCCCCGGAATCTCAGCCTGAGGTCACCGCTATACTCATCTTCACTGTAAATACTGCTAATCTCAAGCCGGTCAGCATCACCTAAAGCAGTCGTGAGTTTCAGGTTCAAATCTGAGTAGTCGTATTGGGGAACAATCACATCCTCATCATCTCCAAAACCAGCAGAAAGATCGAAGGCTTCGAAAAGGGTTTTCCTGGCAGCCACTTGCAGGGTAGCCTTCTTAGAAAGCGGCAGGTTCACATAAGCATTTGCGAGCTGGTTGGTAAAGCTCACCCGTGCGCCTGCACTTTGCAGATCACCTGAAGTGCCTTCCATAAGAACGACCCCCCCCACCCGATCGCCATAAGGCACATTATAACCTCCTTTATAAACCTCTACATTTTTGATCATATAGGGGTTAACCCTGCCCATATCATCGTTGATTCCCCAGCTGTTAAAAAGGCTGATGCCATCGTAAATCACATGGGTTTGACCTGCGTATGAGCCCCAGATCACAAAATCGGCAATAGACTCACCAGCCGCCATCACGCCCGGGTACAGACGCAGGTTGTTAAAGATCAGGTTATCACTGAGGCCGGGAATCAGGTTATTACTGATATCATTGAAGCGGATATGCCCCGCTTTCTCCCCCACATTGGTAAGGGGAGTAATGCCTCCATTGGCGATTACCTCCACAGCTCCCAGCTCCATCAGCCTGGGGTTTAGTATAATTCTGAGCTTATTGCTATGCCCGATCAGTGTATCTGCCGGCTCATAGCCCAGGCTTTGAAATAGTCCTTGTTCCTGTCTTTGGCCGGATTTAAACGAAAACCGACCATTTTCATCGGCTACAATGCCACGGCCGCTGAGTTTTAAACTGCTAAAGGGCAATGGCTCGCCAGTACCCCTTTCAACAATCAAACCCTGATAGAGAAACACCGGAGGAGACTTGGGCCTCTCCGGTATTTTCTCAGCTGATAATTCGGATGCCGCATTGCTGCGAAAGACGTACACATCTCCAATCTTTTTGAAGTCAAGGTCGCATTTCTCAGCAAGGGCCTGGATGGCCAAATCCATGGATTTATACTGTTGCCGAATAGTGACCGGGCAGGCATTGGATAAGTCGGCATTAATAGAAATCTGAACCCCATAACGTTGGTTGAGATCCAGTAAAATTTCGTTTAGGAGCTCATCGGTATAGTCCAGCGACACCGACTGAGAAAATGACTTTGCCGAGGTGCACAAAATCAGAATGAGGACAAAAAGGACTTTGGTTTTCAAGTGAATCGGATCAAATCATTGCTTCCTGATAAGGTATGAACGCACATCCACCTTTTCAAATATAAGCCCGTTGGCTACGCATACAATCTCAAGGGCCTCTTCAACTTTCATGTTTCTGTTGAAGGCTCCTGAGAAATAGGCATTATCAATGGTGCCATTTTCTGTGCTTAATGAAATATCATACTGCCTTTTGAGATCTTCAAAGACCTTAGCCACAGGGGTCGTGTTGTAAATAAACTGGCCGGTTCTCCAGCCCAGAATCGCGGTTCTGGTGACTACTCCCTGACTGGTCTGCGTTGAGATATTACTTCCCTGCTTTGTCAGTCTATTCAACTCCAGCACGGCCATTTCTCCTTTGGTCAGTGTTACCTGACGCTGAGTACCTTCCACTATCATTTGGCTACTCACCTTTACCTTACCTTCTTCGCAGAGCACGGTAAAGTTATCGCCACGGGCATACACATTAAATTCAGTACCGAGTACTTCAGTACTCCCCAAAACCGCATCTACTGTAAATTTCTTGCCTTTAGCTACCACAAAATAGGCTTCTCCATTCAGCTTTACCGCCCTGTCGATTTTCCACCAATAGGGGTGATATTTAATGGTAGTCGCAGCATTCAAATGTACTTCAGAACCATCAGGCAAAGTATGGCTGGTAAACTCTCCCGGAGCCACATGCACCGTGGTCGTGTAAAAGCGTGCCATCAATCCCGCACATAAAATTAATGCCAGAGAAGCCGCAATGCTCATAAAGGTGCGACTTAACCGAATGCTCCTTGTTGGCTTTACTTCCTCGGCTGGAAACTCAATGATCTGAGCATCATCCTTCCCTTCGTTCTCAACTGACTCACTTTCACCGGCTGTCTCAACATCCTGCTCTTCAGACTCTTCACCCAAAACACCTTCCATGGAAGCCCATACATCTGCTTTAGATCTTGAATAAGAGAATTCCAGATTGGAAAAGAGCTCCTGCTCATGACCTTCGGTCAAATCACTTTTGTCTTTTTTATCTTTCATTCTTTACTCCTTTTCTTAATTCCTGTAGTGCCAGGGTCATGCGTTTTTCCACCGCCTTTACCGAAATATCCAGTCTTTCGGCAATCTCCTGATAAGTCAGATTGTCCATCCTGCTCATCAGAAATACTGTTCTTCTTTTGTCAGGCAGTTTTTTCAGTGCCTCGTCATACTTTGTTTTCAACTCCTGATAATAGAGTTGCTCTTCTGTGTCGTTATGCTCTTTCTTAAAAATGAGCGTTGACTTGTATTTATTTTCCGACTGCTTTTTCCGGTATTGTGAGATCCACAGCTCATTGGCAATCTTGTAGAGCAGTCCTTTCGTCTGCTCTTTCTGGTATGCTATTTTCTTTTCCCAAACTTTGACAAAGGCCTCCTGCACAATATCAGTGGCCAACTCAGGGTCGTAGCACCTGTAGGTGATGTAGCTCCGTAGCTCATCAAACCAAAGGTCAAAACACTTTTTGAAGGCTTCTCTTGTCAAGTTGAGGAAGTTAGCGTTTCAGCAGCCGGGGGAATAAACCCCGGCTACTGAAACAATGTTAATCATTTACAATAAGGCGATCAACTGCCAGGGGTACCACGTTTTACACCCGGCCTGATCGCTTCCTCTACCCACAGTTGCGCTTCGCTTCCTGAAGCTCTTCCTCACTGTTAATGATCATTGTACTACCATCTTCAAACGTAATTTCTATTGGGAACACCAGGTCAGGACGCTCTTCGGCCTCCGGATTAGCCTCATACCAGTCTTTAATCAGCTGCCAGTCATCTCTTGATGCCAGGGTAATTTCCGTACCATCAGGCATGGTAAAGCTCAGCGGGAATACCGGCTGGAAGCAACGGTCACGACCTCTGTCTACTTCACATATCGCTCTGGCGGCTCTCATTTCTTCTTCACTGTTCACGGTAATGGTGCTGTCATTTCTGTAAGTGATGTTCACAGGGTATACCAGGTCAGGCTTGTCAGTAGCATCAGGATTAGCCTCATACCATGCATGAATCAGGCTCCAGTCGTCTCTAGACGCCAGGGTGATTTCTGTAGCATCCGGCATGGTAAAAGTCACAGGGAATTCAAGCTCAAAGCATCTTCCTCTTCTTCTGTCAACTTCACAATTACTCTTCGCACTCTCTAAATCTTCTTCATTACTGATCGTGATCGTCTCATCACCGAAGGTTACCTCAAAGGGGAATACAAAGGTAGGCCTGCCTTCAGCATCAGGGTTGGCCTGGTACCATTCTCTAATAAGGGACCAGTCATCATCACTTTCTAAGGTAATGGTGCTGGCGTCAGGCATGGTCAGTGACACAGGAAAGACGAAATCGAAGCAATCTCTCAGACCCCTGGCCCTTCTGCCATTTCTCTGTCCGTTTCTTATTCTGCGATCTCCAGGTCTGAAAGCATTGCGTGTCAACAATTCACGACCATCCAGGTTAAAGTAGGCCGAGGAGCTTTCTCCTACATCGGCACCTCGTTGTACGATGGTGCGTACCTCGTATCCAAGTTCTGGGGCAAGCACGGAATTTGTAATAAAGGTCATGGTGTCTTCCAGAGTTGTCAGGGCATTGGAAGGCAGTGCATTTGTACTGATGTCTTGCCTGTTAGCGGCTGTAGCTATGGCAGCAATTAGTTCTGAATCGTCAAGAAGTGGATCAACTTCACTGTTGTCATCACAGGAATAGAACATTCCCAGTGCCAGGATGGTGGCCAAAAGAGATGACATAATTTTCAACTTTCTCATTCTTATAGGTTTTTATGATGAATTCTTTACCCTACACCGCAGAAGTCTGGGTTGGCCCTACTTTTTTAGTGAAGTTTTTTTAAAAAAGTTTCAAAATCGTGCTTTAGGAACCATCAAGGCCATTTTTCCTAGAGCATTTTATTTTCGTTCGTCACAGTACAAAGGGCGTTCGTCACATTAGCCGGCAGTACATCACTCATAATTCATTGGTATAGTCCGGCACCTCATTTTTGAGCTGAATTCAAAATTCAGTCAAAATGAAAAAGAACAACAAAGCTTTAAGCATACTGTGCATGCTCCTGATCAGCACCGGCATTTATGCACAGGAAGTCACATTTCCAGAAACCGCTGTCGGCAAGATCGCCAAAGCCTGGTTTACAGCCTTTGCTGCCGATGAAGATGGCCCAATGAGAGAATTCACTGCCACCTACCGCACAGCAAATGCGCTCAGTCGCATGTCAGTAGACGACAGAATGGCCCAGCACAAACAGATAAAAGGGATGATCCAACAACTGTCTCCTAAAAAAATCACCGAAAGCACTGAGAACAACCTGACACTTCTGGTATATGCCGAGGCGATTGAAACCTGGTTTGAAACGGCTTTTACCCTAAGTCAAACAGAAGCCAACAAGCTGGAAAGCTTTGCTCTTCAACCAGCCCAGGCACCAAACGAAGACGCCAATGCAGGTTTTGGTGACTGGAAAGACCTTAGCGGCCTGCTCCGAAATGTAGTAGAGCAAAACAACATTCCCGGGCTTTCAATGGCCGTGATCAGAAATGGCGAGATTGTAGAGACAGCCGTAGCAGGCCTGAGAGAGGTAGGTAGCAATCAGGCCATCGCAATTTCTGACCGCTTCCATATCGGATCCATCACCAAGTCTATGACCGCTACCCTGATTGGCCGGTTAATTCAGGAAGAAAAGCTGAAACCGAGCACTACCCTTCAGGAGATCTTTCCTGAAATACCCATGTTAGATGCCTATAAGGTGGTTACTATCACCCAATTGGCGCAGCATACGGCAGGTCTGCCGGGCTATCTTACGGTTACCGATGAGGAGGAGGCCAAATTACTTGGGCTACCGGGAGATGCCACGGGTCAAAGGTTGGCCTTTGTAAAGCAGGTGCTAAATGAAGACCCTATTTCAAAACCGGGCAACTCTTTTGCCTACTCCAATGCCGGTTATGCCATTCTGGGAGCCATTACTGAAAAACTCACTGGTATGTCATGGAGAGACCAGCTTCAGACCTACATTTTCGAGCCTTTGAACATGGCAACAGCGGGTTTTGACTGGCCCAAGACCGAAAGACGACCAAACCAACCGTCAGGCCACTTTGGAGCACTAAGCGATCTGAAACCACAAAAAACGGATGAATATGAGCTGGGAGCTTATATAGAGCCTGCCGGAGATGTACACGCCTCGATGACAGACCTGGCGCATTTTGCACTGGCACACCTCAAAGGTCTGAGGGGAGAAAACAATATCCTGAACGCTGAGACTTTCACATGGCTGCATACACCTCAGGCTGGCCGTAACTACGCTGCGGGTTGGTTTGTCACAGAATCGGAGTCTGGCCAGATGGTTCATCAACATGCTGGTAGCGCGGGTACCTTTCTGGCCCTGATGCTGATAGAACCAGAAAGCAATCAGGGCTGGATAGTGGCTGCCAATGCCGGAGGCGTAGCAGTGGATGGCATTTTCAGAAGAATGATCCGGGCCTACCGCGAACGCTAGATTGCATTAAGACATGTATTCACAGACACAAGCGATAAAACCTGTATTTTGGTTCATGTTTGCACAACAGGCTTCGGGTCTGACCAAGAATAAAGCACTGATCCATATTTTGGGTTGGCTGCTCTTTGCCGGAATTTTTCTCTTCGGCATCAGTAGGGTAGAACCACTGGGAAAAAGCTTCCTCGTGGTGCTATCCGTTTTTGGGCCCTCACTTCCGGCTGTCTATCTCCACTCTCTGACTTTTGACAAATGGTTCAGAAAGAAAAAATATGGACTTTACTTTCTCTCTTTACTGGCCAACATCATGCTTTTTGGCCTCCTGATAGAGTTTATAGCCGGGGAAATCGTGTACTATGACGATCCTGATGCTTATATCTCTGGTAGATTGTCTCTTATCGCCTTTTTAGTGGTATCGACCGGTTTCAGATTCCTCTTTGAAGGGCTTGAAGCTAAAAGTAAGTTGGCCGAGATAGAGGCAAAACAAGCTCAAGCAGAATTAGAATCTCTCAAATCTCAGGTCAATCCACATTTTCTATTCAACTCTCTCAACAATATCTACGGCCTGTTGATGGAAGATGTGGACAGGGCTGGCGATTCCCTCCTCACTCTTTCATCGCTTTTGCGCTACCTGATTTATGCGTCACAAAAGACCCGGATTGGCCTGGAAGAAGAGGTAAAATTCCTGGATGATTATATGGCCATGGAAAGACTCAGGCTGGGCGATAAATGTCAACTCTCTTTTGAGAAAGAGGGCGATGTTACAGGCAGGTCCCTATCTCCCTTTCTGCTCATTCCCTTTGTGGAGAATGCTTTTAAGCACGGTTCTTTTGCCACTGTCGGAGAAAGCCATATCCATGTCAAACTTCACTTAGAGGAAAACAAACTCACTTTCAAGGTAGACAACAGCACAAAGTCAAAAGCAAGAAAAGAACCCGAAGGTACGGGCATTGCCAACGTGAAACGAAGGCTTGAGCTGCTGATGCCTGAAAAACATACACTGGAGGTTACGCCAGGAGATTCGCGTTTTTATGTTAAACTGGAGCTAAGCCTATGACATTGAACTGCCTTGTAGTAGATGACGAACCCATAGCCCGTAACATCCTGGAAAAGTATGTAGCAAAAACCCCTATGCTAAGACTGGAAGGCTCTATCGACAATGGTTTGGAGGTAATTGGTAAGCTCTCAGAAGGTAAGATAGACCTGATGTTTCTCGACATCAACATGCCTGAGTTTACCGGAATAGACCTGCTGAAATCGATGCGGAACCCTCCGGCCGTGATCATTACGACAGCCTACGCGGAATATGGTGCGGAAAGCTATGAATACGAGGTGATTGACTATTTGATGAAGCCCATTCCCTTCGATAGGTTTCTGAAGGCCATACAAAAAGTAGTGGCTTTGAAGGAAAAGGATGACCAAACCGACCCTTCGTCTGAAAAGAGCCCTGCATTTATATTCTTAAAGGAAGATCACCTGACTCATAAGGTGCTGTTTGAAGACATTCATTATGTACAGGCTTATGGCAATTATCTGAAGGTACACCTGGCAGAAAAAGTGCTTCTGGTAAGAAAAACCATCTCCGACCTGGAAAGCGAATCGGCAGGCAGGTTGACCCGTATTCATAAGTCATACATGATTAACCTCTCTCACCTTATCAGCACGGAAGGCAATGAAGTATTGATCCTTGGCCAACAGCGTTTGCCCATTGGCAAAGTGTATAAAAAGGACTTCGATAAGCTGATAGGCGGCTGATTTACCAACCCAACACTCAATGATTTCCGGCATACAATGGCATTTCAGGCCCTGATTCGCTAAATAGGCTCTATGAAATACCTTAAACCTTGTTTGTTATCTGCAGTACTAATCCTCCTTGCTCAACATATGGTACTCTCATATCAGGGCAATGAGAACCTGAGCAAAGACGAAATCCAGATTGAATATATAGGGCATGCTTCCTTTAAGGTTCACACAAATCAGGAGACTATATTACTCGATCCCTTTGCCGACAAAGTATGGATTGGGTATAGCTTTCCTAAGAACCTTACAGCTGATGCCATTTTCAGCACCCATCCGCACTACGATCATGATGGTGGTATTTTCATTAAAAGAACTCCTTACTGGCAGGGCAAGATCGATCTCTATACCGATCCGGGAGAGTACAAAGTGGGTGACTTCCAGGTAAGGGGAATAATGGGCAAACATTGCGATCCCTATGGTAAAGAATTCGGGCAGAAAAACACGATCTGGAAACTCAAGGTAGCCGGACTCACCATCGCCCATCTGGGAGATAACGGCCCGCTTACCGAGGAGAACGTGAAAGCCCTGAAAGGAGTGGACATCCTGATGGTGCCAATCGATGCGGAATACCATATCCTCAAAAAAGAAGAGCTGGCCACAGTGCTCAAACAAATCGATCCTCGTGTCATCATCCCCATGCATTATAAAATCGAGGAGTTGGAAAACCGACCCGGCAAGCCTCAGGACCTCGGCCCCATTGACCCCTATCTGATCGGGAAAACGAATGTGCTCAGGCTCAATTCTAACAAACACAGCTTTTCTAAAGCCAGCCTTTCAACCAGTCAGCAGATAGTTGTCTTTCAGCATTCTCCCCTGATCAAACCTGAATAGAGGTGGTCAAAATATCAGAACATTTTTGATCGATCAGCGAATGTTTATTAGAAACCCATGGTTTGGAGGTGTCGGGTGCGGCTGGGATCCAACATCAGCGTGACCATCGGCTGAAAAAGACAGTATAAAGTACGCTACCACTCCGATGGTTTTGATGTTGGTCTCTTTTTCTTTTGTTACTTTTCTTTTGGAGACGCAAAAGAAAAGTAAGGAAGCTGTGCTTGACCAGCTCATGCTCTCTCTAGACTTCACTGATGGTTACGGTACCAAAACCTGCGACAACCCATTCAAATAGTTCTATTCCCCTAACCATTCTGCTTTACACCCTCCAAAAAATAAGAGACATGTTCATCAAGGGTTCAAGTAAAATCGCTCCTCGCCCTCTCAGCCCTTTTCCATTAAATAACATGTATCAAACCGATTTTGTAACCTAATTGTCTTCTCAGCGGTCTTTCTATATTTGATCAATGGATTACGAACAGCTCGTACCTCAACGGTTGGACATTTTTGCTTTTATCATCTTTCTCGGGGTGGTTCAAGGCATATTCTTTTCGTATTTCCTGCTTAGAAAGCCAAAGGAATTAGGAGCGAAAAACACGTATCTGGGGCTCTTCCTTCTCACCTACTCTGCCGTTTTGCTTGAGGTTTTTCTGTGCTATACCGGACTGATTGTACATAGTCTTTGGCTTGTAGATTATTCAGAATCAGTGAATTTTCTCAATGGCCCGCTATTGTATTTTCTGGTTCTTAGCTTTCTTCAAAAAGGGCTCCCCAAGAGGCATAAACTCCATTATTTACCTTTTGTGGCCTACCTCCTCTATATGACCTTTTTCTTTCTTCAGGGAGCAGACCACAAGTTCAACGCCTATATCGATGCGTATTTCCCGAATATGGAACATATCGCAGCCTCACAGAAATTCTCTGCCGATCCGCTTGGAATAAAAAAGTACATAAACCCCATCAGCGTTATCTATACGGCCATTTATATATGGATGAGTTCTACGGCTATTTTTCAATCTGTAAGAAAAGACCAATTACGTTTTTTCAAAGGTGCCGACAAGGAAGTGGCATGGATACGCAATCTGTTGATTCTAGGCATTCTCAGTTATTTGTTTTGGGTAGTCAAGTCGTTTACGGGCCTCAGAGATGTTCAGGACCATATTGGCGCCACACTACATACCATTCTCATCTACTATGTTGGCTTTCGTATTTTGAAGGAAGGTATTATGGCTCCAAAAAGAAACGATGACAAATACTCCAAATCATCTCTGTCTGAGGAAAGAAAACAGAGGATTGTTCAAAAACTCGATCAACTGAATCAGGAAGAAAAATACTACCTGAATAACACTCTTTCCATGGCCGATCTGGCAAAAAAGGTGGGTACAACGCATCACCACCTTTCTCAGGTTCTCAATGAGGAGCTGGGAAAAAGTTACGCTGAATATATTAGCGGATTGCGTATTGAGTATGCCAAAAAGCTCTTGGTTGAGCAGCCCAATGTAAAAATTGAGGAGATAGCTGAGCAGGCGGGTTTCAACTCCAAGTCTACCTTCAATACAGCTTTTAAAAAGTTTTCAGGTTTTACTCCTTCTCAATTCCGCTCTCTACCTGGCGTCTGAACACCAGAGTAAGTACGATCCGATAATTCCGAACGTCCATCGGATCGGAACAGACGTTTTACATCTGTTTAAACCCTTAGTTTGGTGAGACAACAATAAGCCAAAATCTCACTGTATGTTGACAATACTCAAAAACAGATCCCTCCCACTGTTAATCATGCTTGTTCTGGTCCTATCCGACTGTAATCGTACCAGGCCAAAAGAACCGAAACTGATCGTTATAATTGCCGTTGATGGTTTCAGGGCTGATTTGCTCGACCGCTACGACCAGGTATTTACCGGAGGTTTCAGAAGACTTAAGGACGAAGGAGCCATTTTTACCAATGCGTTTCAGGACCATGGAATGACCGTAACTGCTGCGGGACATACTTCTATTGGTACAGGTACTTTCCCTTCCCATCACGGTATTATTGCTAATCGCTGGATGGAAAAAAGTGCTGATGGCTGGACGGAACACTATGCTGTAGAAGATCAGGAATACCAGATCGTAGGCTTTCCTGACGAAACGGGTATGTCGCCCAAAAACATCATGGTTACAGGTATTGCCGATTGGCTCACATCCAAACATCCTGATTCCAGGGTAGTCTCTATATCCGGAAAGGACCGGGCCGCCATTACGATGGCCGCCAAAGCCAAAGGTCATATCTACTGGTTTGATGATGATTTTGTCGGTTTCAGCACCTCCACTTTTTACCGTAGCCAAAACCCGGATTGGGTAAATGCATTCAATAAGAGAGTCATCAGTGACTACTACTCAGATACCTGGTCGCGTACCGTAGCAAGTGAATTCCTGCATTTGGCCAGACCCGATAGCTCTCCGTACGAAGCAGACGGAAAAGCCATTGCCTTTCCGCACAACATAACCGGTATGATGCCGGGAGAAGACCATCAGGATCCTGAGGTAAAAGCCAACTGGATGGAAGAGATTCCTGTCGTGGACCAACTTGTTTTTGACTTTGCAGAAAAAGCCGTTAAGAACCTTGCTCTCGGGCAGCAGGTCACCCCGGATATGCTGGCAATCAGCCTGTCAGCAACAGACCGAATAGCACACAGGTTTGGGCCATTTAGTCTGGAAGTACTCGATAACCTCGTCTTGCTCGACAAGCAGCTGGGCTCATTTTTAGACCTCCTTGACCGGGAAGTTGGGGAGGGCAACTATGTACTTGCCTTATCGGCAGATCATGGTTTTAACGAAGCACCCGAATACAGACAAGCCCACAATAGCGTTGGAAAACGCATTCCCGAGTCCGAGGCCGGAAGATTATTGGGCCAAATCGAAACGCTTGATTTCGAAAATAACTATACAGCTGCCCTTAATGAGGCCAAGGACATGTTGCTTGGCAGCGGGGCTGTTGAACGTGTATTTACAGAAGAAGAGTTGGCCGCAGAGCCCGGCAATGATTCTCTTCATATTTATTATCAAAACTCTTATTACCCGGGCCGCATTGCATCTGAGCTTGCTCCAATAGGGATTGCAGCCATTGAAGTAAAAGAGGGCTATGAAATTCAGGACTTTGGATCAAGTCATGGAACATATTATCACTATGACCGGCAGGTCCCACTCATCTTTTATGGAGGAAACATATTACCACAGAGCACTGGCAAACGAGCCAGAGCAATAGATATAGCCCCCACCCTCGCCAATATGCTAAAGCTAACAATACCCGGATCCGTAGATGGAAAAGCATTGAAACTGGAAGTAAAGTAACAGAGGCCTCAATCATGTATCCTCCGCGAATAAAAGAGCGGTAAAAAACGGACGGAGTCCGGTAGATCATAGTGAGTCACGGGTTCTGAGAACCCGCGACAGGCTAGGTGTGAATGTTGCAATCTGAACTATTAACCACATACGTGCCATTCCCAGTCACCCCCTGGGTACTATTTAGAAACCGGAGAATTTGACGACCACGGTGCGGCTGGGATCCAACATCAGCGTGACCATCGGCTGAAAATGACAGTATAGAGCACATTACCACACCGATGGTTTTGATGTTGGTCTCTTTTTCTTTTGTTACTTTTCTTTTGGAGACGCAAAAGAAAAGTAAGGAGAATGAACTCTTTCTTTAGCCTCTCCGCTTCGCATTCTTACCGAAAAGCAGTGGATTCAACAATCCAAAGCTCGAACACAACCGCTCCTTATTTTCGAAAAACCTCCTGACTTCGACTCCTTGATTCATAAGTCATGTTTCATATTTGTAGATTTTGATTACCTTTGTTCTACAAATACGAAACTTGATCTATGAAAGGAACGCAACTGGGAGAGTTTGAAGAGCTGGTACTACTGATCGTAGGCGTGCTCTACCCTGATGCCTATGGCCTGAGCATTCGGGAAGAAATAATTAATCAAACCAAACGCAAAGTGGCCATTGGGGCGGTGCATTCTGCCCTCAGCCGATTGCAAGACAAAGGCTTTCTGGAATCGAAGCTGGACGAGGCAACTCATGAGCGCGGTGGCAGACGTAAAAGGCTTTTTGCCATCACCGTATTGGGTAAACGAGCCCTGGAGAAAAATCACGAACTCCGCAACAACCTGTTTAATCAAATTCCTGAACTGGCACTAAAAGGACTCAATCTCAGTGGACTTTAAGCCTACATATCAACCTCCCGGGTTACCTCGCAAAATCTTAGGGCTTGTCTGTAAACCAGACTTGCTCGAAGAGATTGAGGGTGACCTATGGGAGCACTACCAAATACTCTGTGAAGAGAGACCTCAATGGAAAGCCAAACTCGGCTACTGGTTTCACACATTTCACTTCTTACGCCCTTTTGCCATAAAGGGCATCGGTCAACACTCAAACTCAATTATCATGTACAAGAGCTACTTTAAGTTCGCCATGCGCCATATGTGGCGCCAAAAAATGCATACCGGTTTCAACCTCATTGGTCTTATCCTCGCCTTTGTGGTCTGCACCTTTATCTTCCTGCACCTCCGGTCGGAGCTGTCCTATGACAACTTTCATGACCATTCCGAAGATATCTACCGGGTAGCCTGGATGAACGAAAACCCGCAAACGCGCACGCCACACCCCATGGCACAGGCCATGGCCACTGACTTTCCTGAAGTACAGGCTGCTGTAAGTCTCTCTCCTATTTATGGGCCGGGACTCACCAGGCAAACCATTCAAATCACCAATGAGGAGAACAACATCGCCCTTGAAGAGCCCGATGGCTTCTTTGCAGACAGTACTTTCTTCGATGTATTTAGTTTCGAATTTCTGGAAGGAAATGCCAAAACAGCCCTGAAAGAGCCTAATGGCATTGTTATGGCCAAATCAATGGCCAATCGCTACTTCCCTGATGAGTCTCCTATTGGCAAAAGACTCTCATTCGGACCCAATACCAATATGCTGGAGGTAGTGGGTGTGGTGGAAGACGTACCGGAAAATGCTCACTTCCATTTCAATTTCATCATCTCCTATGTCACACTCAAGTCTTTCAACTTTAACGACCCCTGGATGTCATGGGCCGATTTCGGGCACTTCAACTATATTAAAGTACAGCACGGGTCTGACGTAGCTGCACTGGATAATAAAATACCTGAATGGATACTGACTTACCTCGATTGGACCGGAGGGTCGCGAGAAAGCCTTCTGGATCGCTCGATTGGATTCGAGCTGCAACCGATCGAAAGCATTCACCTCCACTCTAACATTCGCTGGGAGCTTGAGAGCAACAGTAGCTTCACTTACCTGCTGATTTATGGCATCTCCGGTCTCTTTATCCTGCTTATTTCAATAATCAACTTTGTAAACCTGACTACTGCCCGTTCGGCAGAACGCCTGAAAGAAGTAGGAGTTAAAAAGACACTCGGAGCTTACAAGAGTCAATTGCTTGGTCAGTTTGTATTTGAGTCATTGCTCTCCGCTTATTTGGCACTGGCCATCTCTTTCGGTCTTGTTTATCTGCTTGAACTTCCTTTTAATGAACTGGTAACAGGGCGAGTACATGCACAAGATCTCTGGCAGGCAAAAACCTTGTTGTTTCTCATCTCTGTAGCTACGGTCACCGGATTGCTGGCAGCCATCTACCCTGCTTTGTACCTCAACGCACTCAACCCCGGCCAGATTCTGAAAGGCATGAACCCGAAAAAACTGGGTGGCTCTTTCATTCGAAATGGACTGTTAGGCATTCAGTTTATCGCGGCCATTATCATGATTAGTGGTAGTCTCATAATCAAAAATCAAATCACTTTCCTTAAAAATAAAGACCTCGGCTTTAGACAAGACAACCTCGTCATAGTCGACCTCGAAGATTTTGAGAATAAGTCCGAATTGGTAAAAGCGGCCTTCAGTCAGTTTTCCGGAGTAAGTGATGTAGCCGCTGTTTCGAATGTGCCCGGAGGGCAATTCAATCAGCATAAGATTTATCTTGAAAGCGATCAGACCAACCAGGTGGATGCCTCTGAAATGTTTATAGATGATGACGCAGCCCGGGTTTTGGGATTAGAGCTTGCCAGTGGCAGGTTCTTAAACCAGGAGTTCGCTCAGGACTCCAGCGGACTCTCATTTCTCATCAATGAAGAAGCGGCCCAGGCCTTTGGAGTAGAGGATCCTATAGGTGCTGTTATGTTCTGGGTTGACAATGAAAATCTGGTCAAGGGTACCATTGTAGGGGTTGTGAAAAACTTCCACTTTAAGTCACTGCATGTGCCCATTCAGCCCCTGATTATGATGATCAGCCCAAGAAATTTCAACTACATTATCACCAATGTGAACGCGCAAAACTTAACGGCAACCATACCTCAGATGCAGGCTTCGTTTACAGAGATTTATCCTGAGGATCAATTTGATTATCGATTTTTAGATACAGAGATATCCGAGCTCTATCATGAAGAGTCGAGGACGCTGAAGCTCACATCGGTGCTGACGGCTATCTCCATATTTTTGTCCATAGCCGGCTTAATAGGTATTGTCAGCATAGCCATCAAACAACGGGTGAAGGAGATAGGCATTCGTAAAATTCTGGGAGCATCCATCAGGCAAATCCTCTGGCTGGTCAACCTGCGATACCTCATAGTATCCGGTATAGCCATGCTGGTGGCCATTCCTGTCTCCTACATATTTATGAATCAGTGGCTTGAAAACTTTACTTATCAACAGGGAATCAACCCTATGCTCTTTGTAATCAGTGCGCTTTTACTGGCAGCTCTGATTCTTGCCACCATCAGCCTGATATCGATTAAAGCCGTAAAAAGCAGCCCGGCCGATGCACTGAGACACGAATAGAGGGCATTCAGGCCCTTTTTTGAAAAAAGATCAGAAACCCGTGCAACGAAAGAACATCGGGGTCGTCTTTTTATCAAATTTCATATTTGTAGACTTTGATGGGTCTGTAAAAAACCAACAGCATGAAAGGAACACAACTAGGCGAATTTGAAGAACTGGTACTCTTAATCATTGGGGTGCTTTACCCTAATGCCTATGGTCTTAAGATTCGCATAGAAATCATGGAACAAACGGGCAGAAAGGTGGCCATTGGTGCCGTACACTCTGCCCTGAGCCGACTACAAGACAAGGGCTTTGTAAAGTCACAACTGGCCGAAGCGACTCATGAGCGGGGAGGTAGAAGAAAACGACTTTTCCAGATCACCGCCACCGGCAAACAGGCCATAGAGAAAAACCATGAACTCAGAAACTCCCTTTGGAACAAAATTCCTGACATGGCCCTGAAGGGCCTCAACTATGGCGGATCGTTCTGACATATCGCCACCTAAGTGGGCCGACCGCTGTCTGAGCTGGTTCTGTAAGGACGAGCTGCTGGAAGAAGTCCGGGGAGATTTGCATGAGTTTTACGGCATGGAAAGGGCCAAAAAAAGTGCTTTGAAAGCCAACTGGTCTTATTGGTATCACATGCTGCATTTTCTGCGACCCTTCGCCATCAAAAAGAGAATACGAACAAGACAAACGCCCATTGCTATGTACAGAAGTTATATCAAAACCGGCTTCAGAAACCTGAAGAGACAACAGCTGGCCTCCTTTATCAATGTTTTTGGCCTGGCCACCACCATTGCCATATCGCTCGTGGTATATGTGCTGATAGACCGACAGTTCAGCCTGGATGATTTCCATACCGATGCTGACCAGATTTTCGCAGTGCAAACCAGGATAGACTGGAATGGCACCGAAGAAACCTGGGGAAGAACCCCCCTCTTGCTTGGACCTTCCCTGGAGGCAGAAGTACCACAGGTAACCGAAATGGCACGGGTAAGCCGCAGGTCGGCCACCGTTCGTTTTGACGACAATGTATTTAATGAACGACTCACCTATGCTGACCCCGGTTATCTCAGTATTTTTAACTTTCCCCTGTCACAAGGTCAGCCAACAAGCCTGGAGAGTAAAAAGAACATCATCCTCTCTCTGGCATCATCAGAAAAATATTTCCCCCGCACCGACCCCATAGGCAAAGACCTGAAAATCATCATAGATGGCAAGGCCTACCTTTTTACCGTTACGGGTGTGGCTCAGAAATTCCCTGAGAACGCTTCCTTTACCTTTGATTTTCTATTACCCTTCGAAAATCTCAAAGACATGCATGGCCTTGACCTACAAGGCTGGCATGACATCAAATCCCAATCCGTATTTACCTTCATAAAGCTAGATCAATCCGGTAGCAGCCCACAGGTTGCCAGTCAATTGAAAAGCTACAGCGATGTGGTCAACGAGATCAATACAGACTGGCCGGTAAAACAATTCGGGCTTTATCCTTTACCCTCACTGGCACGCAATGCCCAGTATGTGAGAGAAACCTATGCTTCAGGCAGCACCCCTGAGATTCTCGTCATGTTTGCCATCATCAGCTTGTTACTTTTGGCCTCAGCATGCTTCAATTATGTAAACATTTCCGTTTCTATGGCCCAAAAGAGACTGAGCGAAATCGCCATTCGCAAAGTAGTGGGCGGGCAACGCAAGCAGCTTATCGGTCAGTTTCTTACCGAGAATTTTGTGCTCTGCTTTGTAGCGACCATCATCGGGGCATTGCTGGGCATTTACGTGCTACTCCCAGGTATCAATGTACTTTTCAGTGGTTCAGGCTATACCATCAACATATTTCAAGACCCGGCCATTCTTGGCTTCCTGGTGGTGCTCTTTATCGCCTTAAGTCTTATCTCCGGAGCTTATCCGGCCTTCTATATTTCTTCCTTCAAACCAGTAGCCATTCTTAAAGGCAAAGAAAACCTTTCTGGCAAAAACCGACTTGGTAAGGTCTTTCTGACCGCCCAGTTTTTCCTCACCTTCATTGCCATTGTTTCGGGTTTTCTTTTCACCAGCATCAACGAATTTCAGGAAGACCAGGATTGGGGTTACCAGGCCAGCGACCTGCTGGTAGTACCCGTAGGAGATCATAGCCAGTACCAGGCATTGAAGCAGTTTGCATCGCAGTCACCCGGAATCGTGAGTTCTGCGGGTTCAGGCTCTCAAATCGGTATCTCTTCCGGGCAAACGGCTATCAGAATTCTGGATGACAAATTCACAGTCAGATCTTTCAATGTCGGGCCAGCCTACTTTGGTGTTATGGATATTGACATTACCAAAGGGCGGGGATTCGAAATGGGACTCGCATCTGACGAAGTTAATAACCTGGTCGTAAATCAGGCCTTCATTGAGCAAATCAGCAATGGAGAAGCGCCCTTTGATCAGCTTATCAATATTGACGGGGAATCTTACAAAATTGTGGGAGTGACTGAAAACTTCCATTTTGACGATTTCTTCAGCCCCATTACACCGGCCATCTTTCGCCTCGTACCGGAAGCACGTTTCAATTATATCAGTCTGAAGACTGTACCTGGAGGTCTTAATGACACCGAAGCCCTGGTAAAAGCCGAATGGACTGATCAATTTCCCGATTCACCTTATGCCGGTTTCTTTCAGGAAGAAGTATTCGACAACTTCTTTGCTTCTACCGGCTCTCTGAAGTCAGTCATGAATTTCGTAGCCATGGTTGCCATTATCCTTTCTGCCATGGGCCTTTTCGGCCTGGTTTCGCTTTTCATTATCAAAAAACTGAAGGAATACAGCATCCGAAAAGTGCTGGGCGCTCATGGCGGGCATATCATAGGCCTGGTATCGAAGCAATTCATCGTATTGATGAGCATTGCCTTGATCATTGCTGCCCCATTCAGCTATTACGGATTTGAATTGCTTTTCGAGCAGATGTTCCCCGGTTCTATAGATACCGTAAGCGCAGGCCCTTTTCTGATCACCACAGCAATTCTGCTTGCGGTAATCTTCCTCACCATCTCTTCACATATACTTCAGCTCCTGAGAATGAACCCGGTGAAAAACCTAAGGCTTGAATAATGGGAAGAGCTTCTGACCCATACCGTCCACCTGCACTGGCAGATAAAATCCTTAACTGGCTCTGCCGGGATGAGCTCATCGAAGAAATCCGGGGAGACCTGCATGAGTTTTACGGCATGGAAAGGGCCGAAAAAAGCGCTTTAAAAGCCAACTGGTCTTATTGGTATCATATGCTGCACTTTCTGCGACCCTTTGCCCTGAAGAAACTGCTCTCCTCAAACAATCATAACTCAAACAACATCGCTATGTATAAGAATTACTTTTTAATCGCCCTGCGCAACTTCCGCAAAGACAAACTCTACTCCTTCCTGAACCTAAGCGGGCTCACCATAGGAATTGCCAGCTGCCTCATGATTTTCCTCTATGTCAGAGATGAATACTCTTTTGACAAGCATCATGAAGGTTACGATCAGATTTATCGGGTGGTAACAGACTTAAAGCTGGGTGATCGTGAGTTTCACAGACCACTGGCCCCGGTAGTACTGGCAGAGCACCTGACCGAAACTGTACCCGAGGTAGAAGAAGCTGCCCGAATTATGGTGGGCCAGTTTAACAGCGTAGTGGACCTGGGCGAAAAGCAAATGCAGATCAAAAATGCAACTTATGCTACCAGCGAAGTACTTTCGGTTTTCACCATTCCATTCATAGCAGGCGACCCTAAAGGAGCCCTGGATGATCCGAAAACAGTGGTAATGTCTGAATCCATGGCCGCACATCTCTTTCCGGGCGAGGACGCTCTTGGCAAAATCGTCACATTCAATTCAGACGACTTTATAGTAAAGGGCATTTACAAAGATATGGTTGAGAATGGTCACTTCAAGTTTGATTTTATCATGTCCTACCGCTACCAGACTTCCCGGTTTCAAATGGGCTGGATGAATATCAACACCTATACTTATCTGAAGCTGGCAAAAGATGCAGCACCGGAAACAGTGGAAGCAAAACTCACTGAGGCCCTGAAAACCTACATCGCCCCCCTTACCCAAAGCACCTTCAATGTGCCTGGCGATGAGATCAACGCCAATGGCAACCATGCCCGTTTCTACCTACAGGCATTGGCCGATATTCACCTTAAATCAAACCTGGACAGGGAAATAAGTGTGAACGGCAGCCTAGAAAATGTGAGAACCATCTCTTTGATCGGCATCATCATACTCTTTATAGCAGGTATCAACTTCGTAAACCTCAGCACTGCCCGTGCCGCCATTCGGGGCAAAGAGGTGGGTGTCAGAAAAGTGTTGGGCTCAAAGCGCAAGCAGCTTATCACCCAGTTTCTGTTTGAATCTACTCTTTACAGTATCGGGGCATTTTTGCTGGCCATTGGTGTAGTGGTACTGATGCTTCCTTACTTCAACCAGATCATTGGAAGAGAACTCACTTTTTCACTGGGGGGTACCCCTCCGTTGTGGCTGATCATGACGGTATCCGCCATCCTTTTAGGTTTAGGTGCGGGTAGTTACCCGGCATTCGTACTGTCATCATTCAATCCCGGCAAAACCCTCAAGGGTCAGACCCAATTCAAGACGGGCAAAAGCTGGCTCAGAAGCTCCCTGGTAGTACTGCAGTTTTCTATATCCACTACGCTCATTGTGGTAACACTTGTGGTTAACAATCAGCTCAGCTATGTAATGGACAAATCTCTGGGTTTTGATAAAGACAACCTCATCACCCTGGATATCATGGACCTTAATCGCTATGATCGCAATGAGGAAGTTCTAAAGAATGAGCTTGAATCCAAGCCCAATATCGAAAGCTATAGCCGCTCAGGTTTTGTGCCGGTAAGCGGAAGCAGAAGAGAGTTCTTCCTGGAAAAGCTGGGAGAGGGGGCCGCCAAAGAATCTATCAGTGTACAAAGCTGGCCTGTAAACGAAACCTATATACCTACCCAGGGTATGACCATCAAAGCAGGACGCAACTTCTCGAAAGAGTTTGCCTCTGATACCACGGGGCTTATTCTGAACGAAACGGCTGCTAAAAACCTCCAACTGGCAGACCCTATAGGAGCCAACCTGTCTCTGAAAGCGGGTGGTGAGTCGTACGCTATGAGAGTAATTGGAATCGTAGAAGATTTTCACTTCGCGTCTATGAAGGAAAGCATCAAGCCTTTGATCTTCTATAAGGGCCGTGACCCATGGTCCATCTCTGTCAGGTTCAGCGGAAGCCCACAGGAGGCTCTTTCTACCTTGAAAACCATTTGGGAAAACAACTCCGGAGGACAGCCCTTTGTAGCCGACCTCGTAAGCCAGCAGTACACCAATCAATACCAAAAAGAAGACCAGATGAAAGGCCTGGTCAATGCTTTCTCGGTGTTGGCCATCTCTGTGGCCATTCTTGGGCTGGTAGGCCTGGCCACTTTTATGACGGAGCAGAGAAGAAAAGAGATGGGCATCAGAAAGGTATTGGGAGCCAAGCCTTCGCAGCTTTTTGCCGGCCTGCTCAGAAACTTTACCGTTCCTATTGCGATCTCCTGCATACTGGCCATTCCTGTATCTTACTTAGCTGCCAATAGCTGGCTGAGCGAGTATGTCTATCGCATCAGCCTGAGTCCGCTTTTCTTCATTGGTGCCAGTCTGCTGATGATTCTGCTGGCCTGGCTTACCGTGAGCTTCCAGTCTTTGAAAGTAGCCCGAAGCAATCCAACCGAAAACCTTCGATATGAGTAAACAGCCTCCCAAACATGCCGACCGTATTCTGAGCTGGTGCTGCCGCGATGAACTCCTTGAGGAGATCAAAGGGGACTTGCATGAGTTTTATCTCAAAGAGCGATCGGAAAAAGGAGGCAGAAGAGCCTGGTGGCTTTACTGGTATCACATGCTTCATTTTTTAAGGCCATTTGCCCTGAAAAGAATCCGGAAACACTCAATCTCATTCGCTATGCCATTCAATAACTTTAAAATTGCCTTCAGAAGGCTGCTTAGGAATAAAGTTCACACAGCCATTAATGTGTTTGGCCTGTCCCTCGGCTTAACCGCATTCGCCCTGATCCTGCTTTTTGTTCGGGATGAGGTGAGCTATGATACTTTTCATGAAAAACCAGATCAGGTAGTCCGGCTGGGTGTTTCCCTCAATGTAGGCGGCCAGATCTACAATGAAGCCAGCATTCCCTTTCCGGCAGCAGCAGCACTACGTGACGAATACCCGGATATCGAAGCCGCGGTACGCCTGTTCAAGGATGGCAATTACCCACTGCTTCAATACGGAGACCGAAAGTATATCGAAGAAAAGCTATACTTCGCTGATACTGCCTTTTTCAAAGTTTTCGGCTTTGAACTTGCCTTGGGAAATGAGGCAACGGCCCTGTCGGAACCTGCCAGTATTCTGATCTCGGAATCAATGGCTCAAAAATATTTCGGAATGGAAAATCCGATTGGTAAAACCATTAAGTACCAGGGAGAGACCCCTCTTACTGTTACCGGAGTAGTTCAGAAACCCACTTCCAACACACATTTTAAATTTGATTTCCTGATGCCCATGGCTTTTCGCATGGCACAGTGGGAGCGGATTACCGGCCTGGAGGGCAGAGAGAAAAAGTGGTTTTGGACTGGCGCCTGGACCTATCTACGCCTAAGTGAAAATACAGACAAGCAAGTACTTGCGTCAAAGCTACCGGCATTCCTCGATAAGTACTTTCCCGATCGCTATAAAGTGGGTTCTGAGTTTATCGTTCAACCCATTCGCGATATACATCTTCGCTCAAATCTCAACAGCGAAATGGAGAGCAATGGAAATACCATCTATGTACTCATTTTTGCCGCTATAGCCTTTGCCGTACTGTTCATTGCCTGCATCAACTTTGTAAATCTGAATACCATACAGGCCATGAACAGGGTCAAAGAGATTGGTACCCGAAAAGCTGTGGGTGCCACGCGGGCTCACCTGGTGAACCTGATCTTGTCAGAGACCTTTTTGATTACACTCCTGTCAGTCGGCATCGCAGCCATTCTTTTCACACTGCTATTGGGCGAGTTCAATTTGCTGGTTGATAAAGAGCTTTCATTAGGCCTTATGCTCGAAGGACAAAACTTGCTCATATTTGTCAGTATCATTCTGGCTGTGGCTCTCCTTTCGGGCTTTTACCCGGCAGCGATCGTTTCACGGCTCAACACCTTAAAGATTCTAAAAGGCACAGCCAAATTCGGAGGCCGCTCTTCACTGTTAAGAAAAATATTGATCACTGTACAGTTCGTAGCTTCCATTGCACTGATCATTGGCATATTGGTTATTAACCGACAGCTGAGTCATCTGAACGGGAAAGAAATTGGCTACAATCGGGAAAACCTTCTGATCATAAGCGCAAGACAGGACGTCAACCGGCAATTCGATTCTTTCAAAAACGAGCTGCTGAAAAGTCCCGATATCAAAAGCGTTACGGCTGCCTCCAGTTTCCCCGGATACAACCCGGGAAGCTATCGCTTTGTGCCTGAAGATGGTTCTCGCGAATCTCCTGTGGGTCTCCCCCTTACCCACACCGATTTAGACTATACCCGCACCATGGAAATCGAATTGTTGGAAGGTCGGGATTTCGATGAGGCTTCAACTTTTGATAAGGAACAGGGCTTTATATTAAATGAAAGGGCTGTAGCAGAATTAGGTTGGGAAGGCACCGCTGTGGGTAAGAAGCTGGAGCATTTCGGGCCGGGGGTAAGCACAATTGCCAAGTCAGGTTTTGTTATCGGAGTCATAAAAGATTTCCATTTTGAGTCGCTCCATCATGACATCAGGCCTATTGTACTTTCCTATGGAAAGCGACATAGGTTTTATATGATCAGAACCGCTGCAGGACGGCAAAATGACATCATCAGCCAGGTAGAGTCGAGCTGGTCAGAATTCGAAAAAAACTGGCCCATGGAGTATTTCTCTCTGGACAAGGAGCTGGAAAAACTATATGTCAACGAGCAGAAACTAAGTCAAACCATTGTCTACTTTGCCGTAGTGGCTGTTCTCATTGCCTGTATAGGCCTCTACTCTCTTGCGGCATTTCTCATTACCAATCGGCTTAAAGAAATCGGTATCAGAAAAGTATTGGGAGCAAGCACTCGACAGGTCTATCTATTGGTACACAAAGATTTCGTCTGGTTGATTCTGCTGGCCAATGCTATTGCCTGGCCTCTCAGCTTCATTTTTACAAGAAACTGGCTTCAGAATTTTGCTTACAGTTCGGGTTTTCAGCCCCTGTATTTTCTGGCAGCAGGTCTTGCTTCTCTCCTGCTTGTAGTCATCACCACGAGCTATCATACCCGCAAAGTAAATCGAATCGACCTGTCAGGGTTGCTTAGAAATGAGTAAGGAACCTAAACATATCGCCCCCCCAACTTCGGCCGACCGCTTTTTAAGCTTGTTTTGTCGCTCTGAGCTCCTGGAGGAGGTCAAAGGCGATCTGCACGAGTGCTTTGGCATCGAGCAGGAGGAGAAAGGGACCTTTCGGGCAAGGTGGCTCTATTGGTACCATGTGCTCCACTTCCTGAGACCATTTGCTATTAAAAACAAACGTCAAAACTCTAATATCATCATCATGTACAAAAGCTATTTCAAATTTGCATGGCGCAACATTCTTAAACACAAGGGCAGTGCCCTGATGAATGTGCTCAGCCTCTCTGTCGGTATCGCCTGCTTCGTCTTTATTTTTATCTACCTCAAAGGGGAGCTAGGCTATGACAAGTTTCATCAGGATGCGGACAGAATCCACCGTGTGGTAATTGACCTGGTCGAGTCAGACGGTAAAATTCTTCCCGATGCCACTACACCACCAGCACTGGCACCTGCGTTAAAAACCAATTTTGCCGAGGTAGAAGCGTCTGTCAGAATCTTTCCCGGCTGGGGAACCAAGTTTTTGATGGGGGTCAATGAAGATCAGAAATTTTACGAAGAAGGTCTTATCAGGACGGACTCGACATTTTTCGATGTTTTCAGCTTCCCCTTTATTCATGGAAATGCGGAAACCGCACTTAACAATCCACGTCAGCTGGTTATTACCCGAAGTGCCGCTCTGAAGTACTTCAATCGCGTTGACGTGGTTGGAGAAGTATTGACCGTCTTTAGCATGAGAAACGCCAAGGTGAAGATCACGGGTGTAATTGAAGACGTACCCGAGAATTCCCATTTCAAATTCGACTTTCTGACAAGACTAACATTCCGCGACCTGGACGATAACTGGGGATGGTGGAATTACTATACTTACGTCAAGCTGGCCAATGGCGCTGACGTCAATGGACTTCAAGCCAAGCTGCCTGCTTTTTATGAAAGAAGCCGACCCGACCAGGACAACTATGCCCCTATTTATACTCAGGCCATCACCGACATTCACCTGAAGTCAAACCTGAAATGGGAGCTGGGAACGAACGGTAATATGAGTAATATTTACATTTTTGGAGCCCTTGCCCTCTTTGTACTCCTTATCTCCTGTATCAACTATTTAAACCTGACGGTAGCTGGTTCATTAAAGAGAATGAAAGAGGTTGGAGTAAGAAAGGTGTTTGGCGCTCATCGTCAGTCTCTCATTTCACAGTTCCTGATTGAAGCCTTGCTCATGGTAATCTTTTCTGTACTCCTCGGTGGGCTGCTGGCAGAATTCATTTTCCAGAATACGGCCGATGTATTAGGCAAGGAGATGAGTATTGTGGACTCAGAAAACTTATTGGTTTTTGGGTTGATCGCTATTGCTGTTTTGGTTGTGGGCTTGTTGACCGGACTGTACCCCGCATTACACCTCTCCTCATTTAAAGTGTCAAACGCTGTCAAAGGAATTGTGAGTAAATCGGGTAAACCAGCCTTAGCCTTAAGAAAATCATTGCTGGTGATCCAGTTTGCCATTTCAGGTGTTATGATTATCGGAACCATTGTGGTATTTCAGCAGCTCAGGCACCTACAAAACACGGAGCTGGGCTTCGATGCAGAACAGGTATTAATGATTGAAAACGCTAATGCACTTTCCAGTCAGGAAACGCTGAAAACAGAGCTGAATAAAATGCCGGGTGTCTCCGAAGTCGGAGCCACAACAGGGGTTGTTGGAGGTCAGAACTGGACCACCACCATAGGATATCCGGATGAGGTCCTGCTAAATTATGTAGTGGCTGATCCGGAGTTTATGAGTGTCATGGATTTTGAGTTTGTCGCTGGCAGAAATTTTTCAAGAGAATTTGCCACGGACGTACAGGGAAACAACATTATCGTGAATGAGCAAGGCTTGAAAGAACTAGGCCTGAGCCTCGATGACGTGGGCAAACCCATCCCAATCACCAAGCAAAACGATACCATAAGAAACGGAAGCATTTTGGGTGTTGTGAAGGACTTCCACTTCACAAACTTCAAATCTGAGATAAAGCCCTTTGGGTTCTACTTTCGCGATCGGCCTCAAAGCCATCTGGGGATAAAGCTTTCGACAGCAAATCTTTCTGAAACCATGAGTCAGATCGAAAGTGCCTGGAATGACCTGGCCAATGGAGCTCCTTTCGAATATTACTTTCTGGACGAATCTTACGGGGCAATGAATGCTCAGGAGAACAAGCTGCTGAATATCATGTCTTATCTAACCTTTCTGGCCATCTTCATAGCCTTTATTGGAATGTTCGCTATTGCCAACCTGACCATCAAAGACAAGAGGAAAGAGATTGCCATTCGTAAGGTACTCGGGGCCTCTACTTCGGGAGTTTCCAATATGATCACTTCCAAATTCCTGACGCTCGTGCTGATTGCCAATCTGATAGCAGGTCCTCTTGCCTATTTAGTAATGCAGCAATGGCTGGATGGCTTTGCTTATCGTACCAGCCTGGGCGTAACAGTCTTTGCCATTGCCATAGTTTCTACCCTGCTGGTAGCATGGTTCACAGTTGGCTTTCAGTCCTTCAAGGCAGCCATTAGCAACCCTGTAAAGAGTTTAAGGCAGGATTAGCCTGATAATTTCACTTCTCAAAAGTCCTGATTTCAGTAAGCTATCTTATCTGAAATCAGGATTTAATGCTTATAGGCCTTGAACAGAGGGTTTTAACTTTCTTTTCATAAAACTCATATTTTTAGCTATAAACTACTTAATTTAGCTTTACTAAAAATAATAGTAAATGATTAAAGGAAGAGGAGCCCAAAAGCAGGTCAAAAATCGCTTTCTAAAACACGATTATGTGACCGAGCATATTGAGGGTCTTGATGAGCCTTTGATTGAGAATTCGGGTACTCAGTACATTAAAATCTACCCAAAAACCATCGTCAACAAAGTTGAAAGCCCGGATGTAGCAATGGAATACTCCCTCAACCCCTATCAGGGCTGTGAACACGGCTGTATTTATTGCTACGCCCGCAATAGCCATGAGTACTGGGGTTATGGAGCAGGCCTTGATTTTGAAAGAGTCATTCTGGTGAAACAAAAGGCCGCCTTTCTGCTTGAAAAGCAACTGCAAAAACCCAGCTGGGAACCAAAACCAATCGTACTTTCCGGTAATACAGATTGCTATCAGCCGATAGAGCGCAAGCTCAGGATTACCCGCAGCCTGCTCGAGGTATTTCTGAAATACCGACATCCCGTAGGCATGATTACCAAAAATGTGTCGGTCACCAGAGACATCGATATCATTGGCCCTTTAGCAGATCTAAACCTCATAGGGCTTAATTTTAGTGTCACCACCCTTGATGAGAAGGTCCGCAGAAAGCTGGAGCCTCGTACGGCCAGTGCCAAAGCCAAGCTGGCGGCCATCAAAAAACTCACAGAGCGGGGTGTGCCGGTTAATGCCATGATCGGGCCGGTGATACCCGGGTTGAATGATCACGAGATTCCAGACATTATGGCTGCCGTAGCCGAAGCAGGTGCCTACAATGCCGGCTATACCATGATAAGGCTCAATGGCGCCATTGCAGGCATCTTTGAAGACTGGATTCATCAGGCCTTCCCTGATAGGGCTGAGAAAGTACTCAATCAAATCAAAGGCGCTCATAACGGTTCATTAAACGACAGTCGCTTCGGCTATCGCATGAGTGGCGAGGGTAGAATAGTTCAGTCCATTCACCGGCTTATCGAATTATCCCGAATCAAATATTTCAAAGGCCCCAAACCAGCTCCCCTCAGAAGAGATTTGTTTATTAAGACCAATAAGGGGCAGATGGGTATGTTCTCTTAAAAAAAGAAAAGATCACCCGACTCTACAGATGATCTAAAATTTACACTCTACTATTAAAACTATTACAAACTCGTTTCCTTGAGGCTCTCCGGGTACGTCATTTCGAAGTCCCCTTTCAAAAACCCATTTGTTATTTAGTTTCAATTATAAAGGTAAGGTCATCAAGTCTGTTCAACTATTTGTTTCCGTAGACAAGTCGTTGACAGACAGAGGGAATGGTTACAGGAAATGTCTCCCCCTAAAGCCGGAAAAAATCAGACCATGCGCAAAAAAAAGATGCTGCCGCTTTCGCGAACAGCACCATCTTCAACCAAAACATTAAAATCTATTTCACTTGCCGTCTGCACATCGAGCTTTGGGCTCCTCACCACCACAAAGCTCTCCCTTAGATTTTAACATCATGACCAGAAAAGCCGTTAACCGTTACCCGTCTGATCATTTGCTTTTAAAACGAGCCAACTTCAAAAAGTATTATAAAGCAGCTAGAGGTTTTTTTGAAAATATCTCATTTTTCTTTAGACAAAACAGGCTGCAAACCGTTCTATTATTAGACCAAACTAAAGCCTATGAAAGAGCTGAAACACCTCCATTTGGACATCCCCAAGTCCGATAAGAAACGTGTTATTATCATTGGAGGCGGCTTTGCAGGCATTCAGGTAGCCAAAGGGTTAAAAAACAAAGGTTTTCAGGTAGTTATGCTCGACAGGCATAATTATCATACCTTCCAACCCCTTCTTTATCAGGTAGCTACGGCCGGTCTGGAGCCTGATTCCATAGCCGGAGCATTGAGGCCACTCTTTGAAAACTACAAAGATTTCTACTTTCGAATGGCTCGGGTAACGGGCATCGATACAGAAAACAGCAAGATAAAAACACTGGTAGGAGAGCTGCGTTATGACCTGCTGGTAATAGCCAACGGTTCCAAGACCAATTACTTTGGAGATCAGGAAATGTATAAGCGCACTTTTCCGATGAAACAGCTACCTCAGGCACTGGACCTGAGAAGCCACATGCTGCAGAATTTCGAGCAAAGCGTGATGTCGCCAGATCCGGATGAGCAAGATCGCCTTACCAATTTTGTGGTAGTGGGCGGTGGCCCCACAGGGGTGGAAGTATCCGGTGCCCTGGGTGAGCTTAAGAAGCATGTGCTGCCAAATGATTATCCTGACCTGGATTTTAAGATCATGAACCTGCACCTGGTAGATGCCGGACCCAGATTGCTGGCCGGTATGAGCGAAAAATCAGGTGATAAAGCATGCAAATACCTGAAACAGTTTGACGTAGACGTTAGGCTCAACACACGCCTGGAAAGCTATGACGGCAAAACTGTAAAGCTTACGGACGGTACTATTATACCTGCCAAAACAGTCATTTGGGCTGCGGGTGTAAAAGGCAATATCATTGATGGTTTACCCGAGAGCATGATCGAAAGAGGGCGCATTTTGGTAGACGAACATAACCTGGTAAAAGGCACTGACAATGTATATGCCATAGGGGATATAGGCTTTATGAAGACAGAAAGCACTCCCAACGGGCACCCCATGGTAGCCCAGGTAGCTATGCAGCAAGGCGTCAGGCTGGCCAAAAACCTAATTCTTCAGGGCAAGAACAAAGCTATGGTACCTTTCGCCTATCGTGATAAGGGCTCAATGGCCACTATAGGCCGCAACCGTGCCGTTGTAGACTTACCTAAGCTGCATTTCGGAGGCCTGTTTGCCTGGATGGTATGGATGTTTATCCACCTGATATCCATCATTGGTTTTCGCAACAGACTAGTCGTTTTCAGCAATTGGGTATGGAACTACTTCACCTACGATCGGGGAACGCGACTCATTATCCGAACCTTCCTTCGCAATGATCGGTACAGGCCGGGAGACACGATATGAAATAAATGTTGGCCTCGTTTTACCTCCCATACAATCCTTGAACTGATTTCTATGGATAATTTGTAATTTTTCCACAGAATCAACTTATGCGCAAACGCAGACTATACTGGACCTTACAAATAGTTGGTTGGGGGTTTTACGCTTCGATCAACCTTTTCTTCCTGACTATCAATGTAATGGGACAGGACGAAAAAGTGATTGCCCCTCAGCAGCTGGAGGTACTCGTACAAACGCCCCTGCTCTTTCTTATATCCCACTTGGTGATTCGTGGTGTTTCCAAAAAACGCTCCTGGGTGCAAAAAGATTTTGGTCGTAATATTCCACGTGTAGTGGGGCTTACCGCTGCCGCGGCTCTATTCACCTCGGTAGTAGTCAGGACTATCGGTTTTCTGTCACAGACCCCTGAATTCAACGTGGATCTGGTTACCCAGACGCTGTTCGATGCCCTTGCCTTCTTTATCCTCTATGCTGTCTGGGCTACGATCTACTTCTTGTATCACTACCTGGAGAGCTATAATAAATCGCTGAAGTATGAGGCTGCCATGAACGAAATGCACCTGAATCAGCTCAAGGCTCAGCTCAATCCGCATTTTATTTTCAATGCCCTCAACAGCATGAGGGCCCTGGTAGACGAAGAGCCTGTAAAAGCCAAAGTCGCTATTACCCAGCTGTCCAATATTCTGCGGAATTCGCTTATTATGGACAAAAAGCGGATCATTGGCTTTGATGATGAGCTAAGCACAGTAAAAGACTACCTCGCACTGGAATCCATCCGCTTTGAAGAGAGATTGAGCCTGAAATATGACATTGCTCCCGGTTCGGAGCGTTATGATATACCTCCCATGATGATTCAAACCCTCGTGGAAAATGCCATCAAGCACGGAGTATCCAACCTGATGGAAGGGGGGCTCGTAGAGCTATCTACAAGACTGGACAAAACCAAGCTGATTATTACTATTCGTAATAGCGGTCAGCTGGTGAATGGTAAACGAAAGAAAAAGAAAGGTGGAGGTTATGGCCTTGCCAATACGAAAGAACGATTGAAGCTCATCTATGGAGGAGAAGCTTCATTTCGGATTTATAATGAAAATGATAAGTTTGTAGTGACCGAGGTGAAAATCCCACAAAGGATCTAATCTCAAATTTACCCGCGTATGAAAGCACTTATAATAGATGACGAAAGACTGGCTCGCAAAGAGCTGACCAATCTGCTCCAGGAGTACCAGGAGATTGAAATTGCCGGAGAAGCAGTGAATGCAGAAGATGCAGAAGAAAAGATCAAGGCCCTGAAACCAGACCTTCTGTTTCTTGACATTCAAATGCCCGGTAAAACGGGGTTCGAACTGTTACAATCTCTGGAATCAGTACCCGAAGTAATCTTTACCACCGCCTATGACGAGTATGCACTCAAGGCTTTTGATTTCAACGCGCTGGATTATCTACTCAAGCCTATTGAGCCGGACAGATTGAAAGAAAGCATCACCAAACTCCTCAACAGGGCCAAAAAAGACACCCCTGAGGAAGAGGAGGTTGAAAAGAAGCTCGGACCACAAGATCGTGTATTCGTAAAAGATGGCGACAAATGCTGGTTTGTAAAGCTCGAAAATATTCGCCTGTTCGAATCTGACGGTAATTATATCAAAATCTACTTTGATAACTTCAAGCCTATGATTCACAAATCGCTGAATGCACTGGACGAGCGCCTGGATGATCGCTCCTTTTTCCGGGCCAGCCGAAAGCATATCATCAACCTGACCTGGGTAGAGAGCATTGAGTCATGGTTTAATGGTGGCCTTATGGTGGTATTACGCGGTGGCGACAAGGTAGAGGTCAGTCGCAGGCAAGCGGCCAGATTCAAAGAAATGATGAGTCTTTAAAAGCAAAAGAATCTAATCCAAAGAGGATCTCTCAAAAGTAAACTTTCCGTCATGCTGAACTCGTTTCAGTATCTTTAAATAACTGAAGATCAAGCAGAAGAGATTCTGAAATTAATTCAGAATGACTAATTTATGACTTTTGAGACATCCTCCTTTTTATCCTTCCGGCAAGAGTCATTTCATCTAACCTTCCCCTAAAACTGCTTTCAGCCTGCTGGACCGCTCCTGGCTCAGGTGCACCGATTCATGATAATCAGGTGAGAGCTTTACGGTAAGCTGGCCGGGCTTGTAGGGGCTTGCCTGTACTATAGCATCGAGGTTTACAAGTAGCTGCCTGTTGATACGAAAGAAACAAGCCGGATCCATAACCTTCTGAAGCTGGTTCAGGGGATTATCCAGCAAATAAGACTTCCCATCAAACACACGGGCGAAGACCACATCATCTTTGCGGTAGAAGTAAGCAATATCTACACTCTTCACCGGTACCATCTGCGTTCCCGTTTTGAGCAGAAACCGTTGTCGGTAAGGAGTTTTTTGCTCCTGCTGTAGCAAACTCAGGGCTTCCAGGTTCTTCAATAGTATTTCCTCATCTGAAGACGGCTGTAGGGATTGGAATCTCCGGAGGGCTTCATTCAGGTCTTCCTGGGTAATTGGCTTAAGCAAATAGTCAATTCCCGTGGTCTTAAAAGCCCTTATCGCGTACTGATCATACGCTGTTACATAGATAATAGGGGTGCTTACACTTACTTCTGCAAGAATATCGAAAGACACTCCATCAGAAAGGTGGATATCCATAAAAATCAGATCCGGTGGTTCATGCTCTTGTAGCCAGGTAATGGATTCACCAACGGTAGCCAATGAAGCCAGCAGCTTGTAAGGATACTCGGAAGCTCGCAGCAGTTTATCCAGGTGATTGCGGGCCGACACCTCATCTTCTATAATCAGTACACTATACATGAGCAGCAATAAGCGGAACGGACACGCTAAACTCTCCCGCCTCTTTCTGGATCTTCACTTTTTTTCCGGTCAGGTAATGATAGCGCTTTTCTATATTCTTTAACCCCGTTTTACCAGTGGCTTCAGTACGCTTTGGGTTAAGGTTGTTTTTTACTGTCAGGTAGTTATC
Organism: Roseivirga sp.; assembly: GCA_021404565.1. GTDB lineage: Bacteria > Bacteroidota > Bacteroidia > Cytophagales > Cyclobacteriaceae > Roseivirga. The sequence continues at coordinate 206,574 of JAAWWF010000026.1, forward strand.
GTGAGTGGAAAGCGACAGTTGCAAGGGCGAGTTTTCATCAATACGGTTATGCTTGATGGCGTTTTCAATAAGCTGCTGTAAAACCAGAGGAGGTACATCTCTGTGTTTGAAAGCCTTATCGCTGGTTTCGTCTATCAGGGTAAAACAGCCCTCGTACCGTTGTTGAATAACTGCCAGATACTGCCGGGCCATTTCGTATTCTTCATGGGCCGGGATAAGTGCTTTATCATTGTTTTGTAAGATATAGCGATAAATCGTTGACACATTTTTCAGGAATTTTCTGGCCAGATCACTATCCTCGTCTATCAGGTAGTAAAGTGTATTGAAGTTATTGAACATAAAATGCGGGTCGAGCTGGTTTTTCAGAATAGACAAATTGGCCTTGGCGATTTCGCTTTTGAAGCGCTCATTTTCCAGCTGTGACTCAAAGTATTGTTCCTTCCAGCTGATGCCCAGCTGGATAAAGGCAAAGATGACCGAGAATACCAGCCCGATCAGCGCAGCCATCACCATATGCTGCAGAAAAGGAGGCTCACTGCCATCTACCCAATGGTCTATCCACTTGAAAACATAGAATTGGGCTGTATAGGCTGCCGTACCTGCCAGTATACTACCCAAAACAGCCAGCGCACGCTGCCCGTTGAGGTTGGCCACCAGGCTCTTTTGCATCAACCTGTTTTGCACTCTTACTACCAGCTCAAAGGTGAGATAGGTAATCAACAGCATCAGTATCATACTCCATCCAAATCCAGGAGGATATTTAAACTGAGAAGAGACCCAAATCACCCCATACATGATAATAGCTACAGTTACAGACAGGACAATCTGCACGCCAAGTGGTAATCTGGGAGAGCTTGTTTTCATAAATCCGTGTATTAAAAGTAGTGATTTGAAGACAAACCAGTCTTTCATTCAAGCCTTAATGACCCACTTTACTAATAGTTCATCCCTGAATTAAAGGTCTTTGCCCTGTTGATATTTGACTTCCCTTTGGATTAATGTCGGTTCACAAAATCAGCCGCTCAGTGCAGCCTGAAGTCGGGTAATTTTAGAGTCACAACAAACCAAAGATCAAAATGAAAAAAGCAACGCACTATACGCTTATACTGCTGTTCAGCATAATCAGTGGCCTGGAGGCGCAAAATGGTCCCAACCTGACAGACCATATATTGAACATCGATGACCTGAACGACCCGGCTTTTGTACAGCTGATGAAGAACAAGCTGACCAATAGCCAATTTGTATTTGTAGGAGAACAGCATGGTATCAAAGAAGCTGCAGTTGTTACCAATTCCTTTTATAACCTGGGACAGGCATTTGGCTACAACACCCTTTGCATAGAAACAGATGAGCTGGCAGCAGATCAGGTCAGATCAATAGCAGCCACAGGCGACTTTACCAGCGGATTCAGAAAGCTCTATAGTGAATACCCCTTTACCATTCCCTTCTACAACAACGAGGACGATCACTTCCTTTTCGAGAACGTGCACAAGAAAAATGGGGCTATCTGGGGCATTGATCAGACCTTTATAACGCAATTCAGACTCAACCTTGATCTACTGGCCAAAGGCACGGGAAACCGAAAATTCAAAAAGAAGCTTGAAGAGTTGAAAGCTCTGGCAGATGCTGCCTATAATGAAGCCATTGAGACAAAAAACTTCCAGGCACCCTATCTCTTTAAATACGATAAAGCGACACATGATGAGCTTATGGAGCTTGCCATCAGCACTGACGAAAAAGAAACAGTAGAGCAACTATGGAAAACGAAGGTCATCTATGAGCACAACTCCGCAAAGCGCTATTATCAGAACAACCAGGTGCGTGGCAGGCTGATGAAGAGCAACTTTATGCGTTACTACCGGGCTGCCGAAAAGGCTGGTACCTTTCCTAAGGTAGTCTTTAAGCTGGGAGCCAACCATGCGGCCATGGGCCGTACGCGCACCAACATTTATGATATTTCCAGCCTGGGCCACGAGCTGGCCATCAGCAACGATTTAAGGTCAATCCATGTAGCCGTGCTCGGTATCAAAGGAGAAGCAGCCACGGGAAATCCATTTGCGCCATCACCGACCATGCCCTTTGACAATACCAATCAGCTGCCGGAGGAGCTCAAAGAGTTGGTCGCCAATAGCACCAAAAAGTACTTTGTGCTCAATCTGGAGCCTCTGAGAGACTACGGCTATGGCAAACGCTTTTCTGAGGATTTTAAAAGCAGTTTGTTTGGCTATGACCTGCTTATTCTGGTAAATGATGCTGAAGCGGTAAGGTCTTTTTAGGGTTATGTACGATTGTACATGTTGCTTTCAAATATTCGATTCTCAGGCATTACGATTATCAGTCTTAGAATCAATTTGATCTGAACAATTCTTATCTGACTCCTTTGTAATGTCACCAGTTTCTAGGTCAATTGAAATGTAACCAGTATGATCTTTGGGGGTCCAGCTTATGTTAAGTTTAGAATCAGGGAAAATTTCTTGAAGCTGTTCTTTTATGAACCTTCTTGATTGAGTAGTTAATTCTGTCGTTTCTTCATCATTTATCGATTCATGTGCACCTCCCCAAGTATAGATTTTATAAACTTGCCCTTTTGGAATTATATCAATGAATGCGTTCCATACAGTACCTGAATCAGGCTGTTCCAAATGAGATAAATAAGCAGTTTGTGATACTTCGTCATAAAAAAGAACTGCAATACAAGGTCCAAGTCCATCGGTAAAGAGTAAACCATAATTTGACAAATTATCAAATTCACCCTGAGCGACTCTCCTATTTCCAATCATATGGTTCTGTTATCAATTGCCTTCTGAAGATTCGTTAGGAACTCCAAAAAGATATACAAGTTATCCGTTGTGTGCTTGAAACCTTCTGGGAAACCTTCCGGGTCACACATTACAAACTGAAGATATAGATTGACCAATTGATTTCTAAATTCTGCTGGCCTTACATAATCTGTGAGAATTTCAAATTGCTCGATCATTTCAGTGGTTATAGTTGGAAATGACGTTAGTGGCGGAGTGTTTTTCTGTTCCATTGCGAATTCTTTTTAATATCGTTTCAATCTATGTAAACATAGAAATAAACAATGATTATCACAATAGAAACAATGTTTTATATCAATGAAATTCACAAAACAACCAATTGAAACATTGGTTAAACCTATGTTTTAGGTGCAAAAACTGCGTTTTCCTTATCTTTAAGCCGTATTTTAGATTTAATGGAGAGAATTAATCGTCTTAAAGAAGTCCTGGTCATAAAAGGAATGTCTCAGAAAGAATTAGCTGAACGAATGGGTAAAAACCCTAACACCATCACATCAATTTGCAATAATAAGTCTCAACCCCACCTCAAAGACTTAAAGACTATGGCCGAAATTTTGGAAGTTGATATTAGGGAATTACTAGTTTCGACCCTGTAATTATTTTTGATTAATACTGATTGCAAATGAATCATCTCCACCTTCTTCTATAGTTTCTAGTCGAATGCAATAGGCAAAACTGAATATTGCAGCTCGTGTTAATTGCAAGAGATGGAGTGTCTTACTTTTAAAGGACTCGTAATCAATGACCATTATAAAATCATCATCATAAAGCTGATAAGGGTCAAGATCAAGCTTTTTTGAATTTTTGAGGACTAAGACTTTATGCTCGAGATTGTTTCTCCACATCTTGAATTCCTTGAGCTGGCCATTTCTTGTATTCAAATCACAAGCTATGCTATATATAGCGGATAAATGGAGGTTTTTCTTTTCGTTGAGTTTGGTCCATCTATCTTCCTTACTTTTCCAAAATGATTCGAAGAGTATGTTTTCTTTGTGTGTTGCAAGTCCATAAAACTTACATAGACCATATGCTAGCTTGTCAAGAATTCCATAACAAGTTCTAAATGAAGTCCTTAACATTTCGATTAAGCTATCAGACTCCTCATTGTCGTATAGCTCGGTAAAAATCAAGTCGTTATACTCTTGAACTTGCGCAGTCTGACTTCTGAAGTATAACCATCTAGCTAGCCCGAACTCTGATTTAATCCTATTGAAAAGTAGCTCTAATTTGAGGATTTCAGGGTTTTTAAAGACACCTAGTGTTGAACCTATCTGAAGATCATCTTTCTCTGTGGCAATACATTTGCAATGTATTGCATGTTCATTCAGGGTTATGAAATTGTCCAGGCAAAACCTACGGTATGGAGTCAGGCTTAAATACTCCTTATGTGTATCTTTCAGCTCCTTTTCTGACTTGCTTATGTCAAACCCTTCATTTTCTAGTTTTTTTGAGGCTTCATCTTTGCCTCTTATGCATACTTGCTTTATAAATGGAGGCATTTGGTGAGAGCTTAGAGCCTTGTTATAAAGAGAATAAACTTCGAAATAAAGACTAATACTATAACCACCATTATTTAGCATCGCATGCCTCTTTAAGAAAGAAGCTTTCGAGATAAGAGCATTTGGGAAATTGGGATATTCTTTAAGCACAATGTCAAGGAAATTTAGAGCCTCCACACTCCTACCCGTTGTCATTAGACTATTAGCAAGGTTGACTCGGATTTCTCTTGAAATATCCCTATTTGTTGAGCCTGTATTGTTGAGTGCAAGCCAAAAGTGATCAATAGGTTCTTGCAAATGAGTTTTGACTTCGGATAGAGTTTTTACTCCGGGGTTTGCAGACCAATATAATTTGGAGAGACCGGAAAGTGCATTTGCTCTATTATAATGATAGCTTGAGATTGTAATGTGCTTTTTGATTTCCTTTTCATTTTCTATGTAAAATGTGAGTCCATCTTCAAGGTCTTGTGGGTTTTGAGATTCAGAACCAATATCAATCTTTAGATGATATAGATTTAATAAATCCAAAAAGTCATGATTGGTGTTTTCTAGTTGACTTGCAACAATTCTTCTGGCATCATCATACCTTCCTAAATTCATCAATTTGTAGATGTCATCAACATTCATGGCAATAATCATTTTTTTCACTTAGTTCTGACCATTTCAACCAAATCGTTTGACTCCTCTTCAATCCATAAATCATACTTAATTAGGTGTTCGATCAATTTGATCTCATTATGTTCAAAGTCTTCACGAGGAAGTCCAGAGAATTCTTTTTTGTATGACCACTTACTTTTATGGAGATAAGAATCTGTTGGCATTGCCTTGTTTATAGCATTCGGAAACAAAAGCGAAAATTTGGCACCTTTCCCTTCCAAAATGGCTTTAATTCTGGAGTAGATTTGTAGTCCGGCTAAGTCCCAATCGCACGAGTAGTAAATAGGTTTAGCTAATTCTGCGCTATCAATATCATTAATTATTGATATGTTATTTCCTCCTACATACCATAGTTTTACTTGTAACTCTTTAGCAATCCATGGTTGTTTAAGAAATGATTTATTCTCACATAGGATGACACTTTTGGGATCCTTATGATCTATAACCAACCTCCATTGGTGGTCCTTCTTTTCATTAGGAAATTGTTGAATATCTAGAATTCGATACAAAGCCTCTTTCAGGCTTTTACGATTCTTTAAATATTTTGCTCCACCTGCATAAGTAAAGAACTTAGCTGAAAAGTCTTCTAGGTTAGTAAGTTTTTGACTCAATTCTGCTCTGTTTTCCCCGATTAACATTAGAGTTCTTAGGTCTTCCTCATTAAAGTTCTTTCTGGCATCAACTTCAATTCCGTAGGTCGAGAGAAATTCGCGGTAATAAGAGTATCGACCTCTAAGCTTGTTTTCATAAAACTGATTGAAACCAATAGAGGGTACGAGCACATTTCTATTACCAATTTTATGGTCTAATAGGCCTTTATCATGGAGCAAATGAGCGATATATGGATGTTTCTGTATTTTGGCAGAAGTCCTTTGAAGCTCATATAAATCATTAAGAGCCTTAAGCTCTTTCCACGATAGATTATCGATCATTTAACTGTTTTCAAAAGTGTGTTTTCCGAGATCAACTTGTATTTCTCCATCAGAGAAGATTGCAAGCGGTGGCACATAGCTGTCCTCATCTGCCAAGTTGTTTTCATTCATTATATAGATATACTGGTCACCTACTTCTATATCACCTGCTGTCTCAATTGACATTGATAGTATTTGAAAATTTTCATCTCGTGCCAGTTTATTCAGCATATTGTAGTTTCCTCCAAGCCCCTCAGCTTCATCTATTGGCATAATTTTGATACCGCGTCTGTCTTGGTTCTTGATTAACGATAATCGTGCTAAACCAAGAAGGGCATTTCCTGTGTATGTTTGTCCTTGGCTACCTGCATTAGCTAGACCGCTTTGTAACTTTAGCTCAAAATCAAGATCGAAATATGATTTCGGGTCCAAAAGTTCTTCGGGTGTTGCCTTATGACTTCCACGTTCAGCTTTGAACGCCTTGAGCATCATGTCATGAATGTCAATTTCATTTTTTAGGCTTTCGAATATCCCAAAGTTGTTAAGTTCTTCTGTTAGTTGTTTTCTAAAGGGGGCCATCCACTTTATTGGGAAGTCAGTGGAAGACTTATACCTTAAGGATGCTCTATTACCCCCTGTAATTGTACGGTTCTCATTTCTCAAATAATGATCAATCTTTAAGGTGATTTCCAGGTATTCGTTGTATTTGTTGTACACCTCGGTTAAAACTCTTTTTAGAATTTCAACTTTTCTCGAACCGATTTCTTGCACATCGCGAGTGAGTTTCTCTAATCGATGTGCAATTCTTTCTGGGATTTTATCCTCATCAATTTTAGAGGAGAAAAAAATTGTAGGAAGTAATTTATGAGCAAGGGCTCCTACATTATACTCCAAAGAATCAGACCCTTCATCGGTATTCTCAACTGCTAGGTCAAATGTCTTTTTGAATGCTTCTTCGGAACGTATATATTCTTCTGATAGGGCATCATCTGGATTCTCAATGCTGTGGTTCTTGCCAAATTGGCTCTCATCCAAAGGTTCTCCAAACCCTAAAAAGTATTTATCCTTGGCTCTTTGTACTTTATCAATAACAGTATCTAGCTTTTGGTCTGCTGATTTCAAATCTTGATAACAAGAAGAGTGTTGAAGTTGAATCTCAGATTTGAGCCTGGATAATTCAAGCAAAGTAAGTGAGGTTAAGCCTAACTTATCCTTTATCTGTTGAACGTTAAGAGGTTTTAAGCGAGAAGCAACTTCTGTTTCTTCTAACTCAATTGATTTCGATTGAATTATAGCCCTTTTTTGAAGTGTGAATTGGTCAAAATCTTCGCCATCCAATAGCTTCGATAGCTCTTTGGATGTATTTTTTATTGATGAAGTGAGTCTACTAATTTCACTTTCATAATTCGATTGATTACCCAAGACTTGTTTGAACCTTTTATCCAAACTCTTAAAAGCCTCTTCTATTTCGATGCGGTTTTTATAGTGGTTTATAGCACTTTCAACCTCATCTTTAGATAAATATGCGATGTCAGACGGTCTATATGTTAGCACCTCATCTCTATTCTTGAAAAGATTGATGGCTGACAGTAAATTTTGAAACTCATTCAGTTTTTCAAGTATAAAACTTAATCGATCCAGTTCATTAGTCTTAGTGTTTAGTTCACTCTCAATCCCACCTTTAAAAGCTTCCAATAAAGACATTACTTCACTTGGTGTACTCTTGTCCAAGATTCTTTCCTTGACGTATTTAACACGCTCTAAAACTCCATCTAGATTAACCCAGAAATCTGAATCAGATTTATCCTCGAAATTGGGTTTATTGAACAACAAATCAGGGCTTTTCAAATACCGTTGGACATCCTTTGTAGAATCTCTAGGGAACTCTTGAAAATAGATTAAGAGGCTTTCAACTTCTTTACTTAGCGGAAACTGAAGGTTATCAATAGCCCATTTCCCCAAAGATAAAGGGTTATCAAAGTCAGAATAGTTTTTTAATGCTTCTAACCTCTGAATCTCGATTTGTAAATCTTTCAACTTAGTTTCTAGTTTTTCTAAAGGCCGGTCGCTTTCTAGTAGTGGTTGAAGACTTTCAATTGATAGTCGGATTTTGTTTTTCTCTAAATGCCTCGTAAACTGGTTAAGCAGATCGGCTTTGAGAAGTTTATCTTTTTGAATATTGTACCATGGTACAAGCTCTTTGATGTCGCCATTGGATTTTTCGAGCCAATCTTTGACCTTAGTTATGGTCTTCATTTGCCCCTTTAGTGAATCATGTTTTGGTTCAATCTCCTTGATTCGTTGACTTTGACTTACATCTTCTCTTTTTAAAACATCCAGCCTGGAACGGTGTGCATCGAGTTTCTTTTTTATCTCTAAAGCACTATAAATTTCGGCCTCGCACTCTTGAATTTCGACAGAAAGAAGCTTGATTTTCTGTTCTGAATATTGATCATCTAATTGTTCCCGCTCCGAACGACATATCGATTCCTTTTGACTCCAGAAAATAACGCTATTGGTCAAAAACTCTGACTTTAACTTATTATACTGTTTATTGAGTTCTAATACTTTATCAATTGACTTTTGCTTGCTATTGATTAATTCAATCTCTTTTTGGTAACGGTTGTGCTCAAAGAAGTCGTTATTGATGGCTTGAATTTCCTCCTTGAACTTTGACTGCAATCTCAAATGGTCATCGTTCCCAAAAAGAAACTTCTTCAATGATTCGGAGTCTGTTTTAAATCCTTTCCCCCTCGAAAATGACCTAAGAATACTTGCATAATTTTCAAGTGTTTTGCCCTTATTCAAGTCAAGAGATAGGATTTCATTTCGGTACAGAATTCTGTGGAAATCTTTCCTATTAAAGGTTTTCATGTTAAATGAATCCAAATCCTTGATAAGGGTGTCAATAGGTAGTAAGCGATCATTAGGAAGAAGCTCCTTGAAGAATATTGGTTTGTTTAGATACGTCAAGTTTTCTTCCCAGTCGTAGCCATTCTGTATAATGAATGGTATGACTTTATTATGAGAACTTTCTATGTAGGAACCTATCGCGATGTACTTACTCGTGGCTATTTCGATATTTAAGAAAATGTATCCTACACTGTATTTCTTCTTTGCTTGTAGGACCATCCCTTTAGGGTCTCTAGCTTTATTGCTCTCAGTAGATGACTTGTAAACTGACGAGCCTACTAAAATCAATTGAATCATATCTGCAACCATACTCTTCCCACTCCCACTCTCGCCACTAAAGTCTGTCCTCAGAGGGTGAAATCTATAATCACAATTAAAATGCTGTTTGATTCCAATTGTAGATAGGCTATATATTCGAGGGTATTTATCACTCATCGTTTGCCTTTTTTAAAATTGCATCAATCTCCGTGATCTGGGCCTCATATAAAGAACGTAGCCTCTCAAAAGATGGCATGTAAGTGAATCGGTCTTTGAGTTTATCAGAATCCCATTTAATCCACCCAAGGTCATTAAATTTTAGGAACGCCCTCTTAATCACTTCTTCTACTTTAGAGTCGGAAAAATCGGAGCTCTTATCTCCAATAGCATCTGCAATTAATTTTCTTAATGCTTCCTTTTCCTCTTCATATTCATTGAAGAGCAGTGCGGTGAAACTTGAAACTCTTTCCAAGTCAATGTTACCATCGAACTTGTACATTTTTAAAAACAACATGCCTATTATGACATGCTCAGTTTTAAGATACTCCCTATTGTCGGTTGGAATTCTTCCACGATTCCCTTCTTCAAAATCTATGAAGTAAAACGTTTCAAATTCGTTCCCCCCCTTAATCAATATTATTCCGAAAAGGTCGTAGTAGTAAGCCTCAAGGCTTTCAAAATACTTGTCAATGAACCTAAAGAGTTCACCAGGTAAAGGGTAGTCTCTTTGAATATGTACTCCATTCCGTAAGTGATAATCTAACCCGGCAAAGACTTTATGGGCCTTGTTGTCAGCAAGGAACAAGTATCGGTTCAAACTTTCTTTATCGACATCTTCCATATAGCTACGTTGTTAACCATTTCGTCATTTTGTCTTGCCTGAATGACTTGAACCTTCAATTGCTCACTTTTCACATACCTTCGAACCAATCTATGTGCTGTTTTTACAGCAATGGACAAATTGTCTTTCGGTGATCGAAGAATTTTAAAGAACAAATCTGTAAACTCTAGAGAGCCATGAATTTGAATGATGTTTTGAGCCTCTTTCGTCCAGAAAGAGACTCTCTGTTTTTCATACTGCCAAACCTTCGTTTTATCAAGGAGTTTTTGCCTCTTGGAGAAATCGATCTTTCTCTTCTTCGGAGTTGTAATTCTTTTTGGGCCTATTTCCTTAATGGGTACAATAGTAAACCGAGGTGACAAGGAGGAATTAGAAATGCACTTATCTGGAATTTGATCTGGCAATCTCAAACCTTTCTTCCCTTGAGTATCTTTTACGATTTTACTATTGTTGAGCAGGTGATAAAGAAACTTCTCCGATTTCCTATCGTAATCACGCTGATTAAAGTCATAGATGAATTCACGTATTCGCGGTTTTATTTTCTCAATCCTATTGCTTATTTGTTCAAGTTGGAAGCGGACATTCTGATTGAATTCACGAACTCTTTTTATGTTAATGAGGTTTGAATGGGCATTGCCTAACTCTAACATTTCGGTCAAGATATCGTCAATCTCATACGTTGATTGAAATGCCTTGGTAAGTTCAATAGCTTGATTCTTTATTATCTCAAGTTTTACTTCAATAGAAGTCAGAACTTCCATTATTCTTTGGTTCTGATTCTTACTGCGAATTCCTGCTTTAAATTCTCTTACAGATTCAATGACCTGTCCATCCAATACTTCGATTTGCTCTGCTAGAGTATTATGTCGCCATTCCCACTCATCTTCTATCCAATGTTCAAAACCATTCTCGAGTTTATATTTTTCCTGGAGTCTGTTTAAAAGCTCGTCAAACCAGCGTTTTATTTTTGCAGGACTATACGCTTCTACAAGTTTCTTTTTAATCCTAATACAGAATTCCAGGGCATATTTTTTCAGCCTGTAGACTCTATTTACTTCATCTCTCCACAAAAAATACTCTTGTAGTCGGATGATTAGTTTATTATTCCTTTCATATTCAGTTCGACTAGAAGGGTTTCCTAAGTCTTTGTAGGTTAATCTTATGGTATCGATTATTTGGTCTTCAGTAAAAGTGTCTTCTCCAAATTTATCGTACAATGAAATGAGTATTAACCCCTCGGTCTTTTCGGGAACGAGACTGTCGTAATAGTCCTTTGCTTCTCTGTAAAGGTTAAAACCATCCATTAAGTAAATAATATAATACTTTAGTCCTGTTAATCTATCACGGAAGTGGTAATTGAATTGTTTATGTAGAAATAGAGAAATGAAAGCAATACAAATGCCACACACATGCGCCAGCAAAGCGTGTCACATAAGTGTGCCATTGCCTTCCCTCCTATGTGGCTAAATGGCCAAACGCTTCTTAGAATAAAATACCTTCTACTAAGAGATGGATGTTGGCTAGATTGTTAGCCCTGATTCAACATCCATTACTTAAATAACCTATTATCCAGTGAAGGTTTACCACAACCCACCAGTGTCAGTACCAGGGCAAAAACAAAGTAGTTAAAAGGTAGCTCGGCCTCTCCATAGATTGCCAATCCATGGGCAAAGATTACCGCTATGCTCAAGGTAAAAGCCATCAGGATTGCGCCCAATCGCATCCCCAGAATAATCATGATAGCCGCTACCAGCTCAGAAATTTGTGAGGCGTAAGCCATAAGTTCTGGCATGGGCCAGCTCATAGAATCGAGATAGCCTGTCAAATCTGGCATTTTACCACCAAACAGGTAGGAGCCACTATGCTTGATCATAATGGTACCGAGCCATAGCCTGATGATGACCAGGGCTAGATTGGTCGCCTTGAATTGATGGAGTTGGCGCAATTTCATACTTCAATTTAGGCTAGTCAAAGGACATAATAACAGGATTCTGGTAGTTACTCGACAATCTGCCCGTGAAAGAAACAGGCCTCCCCCTTAAATCACTTATTGCCTATAACCACCCTGATTCCTTCTGAGTGACTTGAAAACTCCGGGGCATACATATTCTGGATGCTGGTGATGCCATTGGAGAAATTTCCCTCATTGTTCACCCTTAGGTCATACTCAAATACAAAGATCCCTTTCGGCAGGTACTCAATAAAAAAGTTCGTAGCGGCATCACGTGTGCTCTCATAATAGCCGAGCCCATCTTGCCATCGATAACCCGAAAGTACATTTACAGGCTCAAAACCCGCTGCCCGCATGTCTTTGAGGTGGATAAATTCCATGGACCGGTCAGACCTGAGGACTATTCTGACTCTTATCAGATCACCTAACGCCAGTTCTGTGTTTTCGCCAATTTCTTTCAGCACCTCACCGGAAGCATCATGACCGACCAAAAAGAGCTTCTTTTCAAGCGAGAGTGGTCCCATAGCCTGAGTGATCTTGTCAAGGTCTTCGAAGTATTGCCAGTGCAAGCCGCCAAATACTACGGTATTGCCTCCATTTTCGATCACTAGATTGGCCATCTCAGGCTTGATATCAGCCGCTTGCCAGGTCTCTTTAAAATAACCTGCCCCCATGGACTCTTCACCTATAGTGTCCATGGGTACAGGCTCACCACCCAGACTTACCTTCACGCTATTATTCGGACTTAGCATCCCAAGACCGCCATAAAGCAGTGCATAAAGTGCTTCAGTAGTAGCCTTGGTCGACTTCCAGCTTTTGGTACGCTTTTCAGCAAGTAGCCACTGCCTCATTCCATCATGGTAAGTCTGATCGTCCGTTATTTCCAAAAAGGCCTCGGTCAGTAAAGCCTGGGTTTCTATAGGCGCCTCCCAGTTATACCAGCCCGTTACATTGTTCTTCCAATAGATGCCCTTTTCCTCATCTACAATGCTGTATTCCTTTAGAGAGGCGATGATCTGCTCGGCCATATCATCATTCCCTTTCTTCTTCGCATACATCGCAATCATGGCCTGAGACTGAAGGTCCATTTGAAGCCAGTGACTAAAAGCCTGCTTTTCAAAAAACGCTAAGGCTTCAGCCAACTCTTCTGAGGCTTCCCCTGCATTGGTCAGGCTCCGTGTGTACAGATATTGTATCTGAAAAAAGTCTATGTGCTTGTCGGCCTGATTAAACCCTGGCCGATCACTCAGGTCCTCATACTGCCTGATCAATTCCTTGTTCATATATGACTGCCCTTTGACAATTATATCCTGAAACTCTGAGCCACCGGTTAGCTTCTTCAGGTGGGCCAGGCCGGCAATAATATGCTGAGTGATATAGAGGTTGGGGCGCTCGCTACCGGAAAACCAGGGGAAGCCTCCTGAGCTCAGCTGTATCTTTCTAAGCTTATCGAGTGAGCTTTCAAGCTGCTCTTGCATACGGGCAGACTCAAAGAGCTCAGCCAGACGCTTCTGCTGTTCTGCCTGGCTTTTGGCTTCTCTGAGCCAGGGTGTTTCTTCAATCAGAAGAGCCTTTAGTTCCTGGTTTTGCTCCAATCTGCTCACAGGAGCCCCGGAAGCAGCCCATTGATCAAATGTATTCCTGATTACAGGAAAGCTTTCTAGCAAATAGCTTCCGAGTTTGTTGGCATAGTAACGCGCAAAGGTCTGCTCAGCACATTCATAGGGGTACTCCATCAGGTAAGGAAGGTTTTGAACCGCTTCCCAAACCGGATTGGTAGTCATGGTGAGTGTAAGATTGTGATGCTTAAGAGAAGCCGAGTTTTGGGTTTTAAGCTTGTCAAGGCTGAAGGTTTTGGTGCTATGAGAGCGCGCCCAGATAGGCACACTCTCCTGAACCAGCTTCCGGTTAGATAGTACCGGTATTACATTCTCTTCTCCATCAGAAAAATCATTGGTGGCAGCAACAATCTTGTACCGGATTGCCTGCACCCCTTCAGGAATGCTCAATTGCCATGACAGACTGGTATTGCCATTGGCCACCAGTCGAAAACTTTGATTTGCTGAGCCACTGATCATGCCCTCCAAAAGCTTACCCGTCAGCTCATCATAAAGCTCAAGCCGGGCTGTACCATTCATTTCATTGGTGGTCAGACTAGCCAGCTTGGCAGAAAAGGTAATGCGATCTCCCTCTCTGAAAAACCGAGGAGGATTAGGCACGATCATCAGCTCCTTTTGGGTTACAACAGTTCGCCTTAAAATGTCTGAAGCCAGCTCTTTGTTATGGGCCAGCAGTTGAAGGTTCCACCGGCTAAGCGACTCCGGGCTGTCAAACTGAAAGGATACCTCACCCTGACTATTTGTTTTGAGCTGTGGAAAGAAGAAAGCCGTTTCCTTAAGGTTTGTACGGGTTTTGATTTTGGCTAGCAGGGCACTCTGAGCCGCCATTCCTTTTTTGGTAGTAATGATCAAGGCGCCAGCTCCGCCCCGCTCTCCATAAATAGCCATGGCCTGAGCTGGGTTTAACAGTTCTGTCGACAGTATTTCTTCTTGCCTGATGGAGGCAACATCAGCTTCCACACCATCGATTATTATTAGGCCGGGCATTTCGCCAGAGGTGCTAAATGAATATTTGTAATCTGTATCAGCGTTTCGTGGTGTCCAGTCTTTTGAATCAGGCCTGGCTCTGTAACTAATCCGGTCTGGCTCTTCTTCAGCCACCATATCAAAGGCTACCTCATACAATTCTTCTTCATCTGGTATCTCCACAAGGTAAAAGTGATCTGAGGCCTTGTTTCCCGGATTTGTACCATACGGCAGCAGCCTTACCTCCAGATAATTATCATTGCCAACAGTCCATTCAAGGCTTCTATAACCAGGCTCACTAAAGACTATGCGTTGGCCCGGCTTTGCCTGTAGCTCAAACCTACCTGTAGAATCGGTCTTCACCACTCGTTTGGTATCACGTACAGATACTTCAACTCCCTTAAAGGGCTGACCGGCTGCATCCATGACTGCCCCTTGAATTATTCCTGAGCGCATTTCCTTCTTAACACTACCGAGCACAAGCCTGGAGCTATTCGTCTCGCTCAGTATTGACAAATACCTGTTCTGAGCTCTTTCAGTTCTGGTAAATGCCATACCAAAGCGATTAAGCCGCTCAAATTTCATCCTGGGTATACTCGCACGCGGATAGGCGATGGATTGAGTAAAAGACCTGGTTTCAAAGCTTGACAGGGTATTGAAACTATGATAGGGTCTGTAATCATTGGACATAAAGGCGTCAAGACGCCAGGGATTCAAAACGAACTGATCCAGGGAAGCATCATACATAGATGCCAGCACCTCTGCCGAAACCTTATCTGTGTCTTTTCCTTTAATGGTAAAAGACCATTGCTCTTTCTCACCGGGTCTGAGTTTGTTTCTGAAAGTACCTGTTGATATTTGAAGTAAGGGGTGTTGCTCAGGCACATTTATTCTGAGAACATCATGCTGAGAAGTATTGAACAGGGTATAATCATACAAAACCCCAAAACCACCTTCGTCTTGTTTTGTAATGGGGATTTTTAGCGTTCTGATTTCATCGTGCAAATGGATCGCAAATTTCTCAATTGGCTCACTACGTTTGCTGATAGAGAGGTTAACCACCATATCAGCGGCAGCCGTTCCATAACGGATAATCGCGGTATCTCCCGCGAGATAAAAGGGCTTATCTGTCTTGATATAAAACCGCTGGTTATCCGCTACTTTATTCAGCTCAGGATCCGTAAGAACAAACGTTTTCTTTTTTATTACCTCTCTGCCCCTATCAGAGCTTATAAATTCAACAAGGTATTTACCTGGAGGCCATGCGCTCAGGTCATCAATTACTACGCTTTGATTTTCTCCTGAAATCTTTTGAGAAACATACCGTTTTTGCTTTGGCCATGATGTAGATAAACCTTCACCAGAATAGGGAAAGTGAGGAAAAAGCTTGTCATGCTCTTCCCTGGTAAAGCCGGGATAATCGGGGCTCGACCATGGTTTTGGTCGTTTCACATAGCTGGGTCCCTGTAGTTTGAAAACATTGAGTGTGCCCTGCGCTTGCTGAGGGCTGCCATTGAGAGATTTCGCATCAACCATGAATGTGGCCTTATCGGTATGTTTACTGATCTTCTCCTCCGCTTTAAGTGTTATATCAAGTGTATGATAACCAGCCTTAACCTTGGTAGTGGCCGTTCTGGTTTCGCCATTGGTATCTGTCACTTCCGCTATTACCTCATAGACAAAAACAGGCCATTCCGACTTTTTCACTGCCGGATTGAAGGTTGCCACGAAAGGAATTTTGAAACCTCCTTCCTCATCAGTAAGCGACTCTCCCCGATGCATAAGGACATCATCTGAGGAGTAGCCGTAACCTCGGTAATATTGCCTGCTACGGGTTACAGTATATTTTACGGGTACATTCGTCAGATTGCTGCCCGCAAAGGCAATAGCCCTTCCCTTTGCCCAAATGGAATCACCTTGTGAAAAAAGACCTTCTACAGGCTCAAAATCTACCTCAAATCTCGGGCGCTTATACTCTTCTACAGAAACACCATGCCAGGGATCATTAAAGGACTCGGCATTATTGAAAAATTCAGAGTCCGGGTTGTGGTTCTCAACTTTCAGCCGATAGAATCCCGTCATACCTGATGAGGGTAGCTTAAAACTGCCAGCCACAGAACCAAACTCATTTGTTTCAAAGCTTTCGGTTTCTACCGTTTCACCATTCGGGTCGAGAAGAGAAACAAAGAGCACCTCATCGCTAACCGCTTTGGAGCCCGTCCTTAGCTGTTTCATCAGCAAAGCCTTGAAGAATACTTCCTGACCCGGACGATAGATAGAGCGATCCGTAAAAAGCTGCACACCGGCATAGTACCTCTCCTCTTTGTCCACCTCAGCCTTCGTGTTTGTTCGTGAGAGATAGTTATCATACAATACTGTCTTTTCCCGACCATCATCCAAGGTAATTTTCAAATCCACATAGACATTGGGATTGGCAAAAGAGAACTCTCCGTTTTCGTCACTTATAAAATCGCGGTTCACAAAGGAATTGGCATAGTTTCGTCTTTTGGCCTTCAAGTGTACTTTCACACCAGGTACGGCTGCACCATTCTGTCGATTGACCACCCTATAGACCCTTTGCCTACCATTGTAATCATAGACAAGGGCCAGGTTAGTAACCAGAACTGTTGCCGTAGCAAGTAGTTGCTTGTGATCGGTGGCGGAAGTAGCCAGCACCAGATAAGCGCCCGGAGCATGTGGAGGAAATAATACCTCGGTTGAGTGCCTTTGATAATCTCCTTCATTTTTCAGTCTACTTGCCCAGCTCTGCGCCACTTCGAAATTGGTAATCTTCGTGGTACTCAGGTTTCTGTCTTCAAGGTTGAGAATACTGTCCAGCTGATTGAGTGAGAGGTGGTAAGTAACAAACTTCAACTCATTTTGCTCCTTATAATCAATGAGCATTTTCGCAGGCCTGTTTGGCAAAAGGTGCTTTTCTGTCCGGATTTGAAGTGAGGGCCTCTCTATCGATTTAATCAAAGCGGCACACTGGCCGGCGCCAAAACTTTCCGGAAAGGATTCGATCGCTCCGAGGCAGACTTGCCGTGCTTCAGCCTTTTTAAACCGGTAAAGCTTCTCTTTTTGATGTGAGTATTTGTTTCCCAGATCATCGAGTTGCTGGGCAATGGAATAGTCAACGAGCGTAGAGGCTGAATCACTACCATTATGAGCCTTCAATCGCTCAAGGGAACTAAGGTATAAGCTATCTTTATTCTGAAGATTATTGTGGCGATGGACAAAAGACCTCCGGCCAAGCTCAAGGTGGATGCGTGCCTCGTCAGAGCCGTACCCTTCATGAATTAATGTAAGCTTCTGGTAGATACGAAGGGCATTGAGCCAAAATGAAGCCGAATCAGCATGATCAAGTTCTAGCCTGGAGAAATCAGCGGATGGAGAAATGAAGTTAGTATCATCTAACCTAAAGTAGTCAGACGGTCTGCCACGCTTGGTATCATGGCCTGAATAAAAGCCAATCGCCTCATGAGCCAATAAGTCTATTAACAGTGGTCTGTATATGCGATCTTCTGATTCCCCTGTCAGAATTTCTTCATAATCCGCAACTGGCGTAAGCAAATAAGCAGAGTCAAAATCGAGAGCGTTCGAAAAATGCTCTCCGATCTTCGAAAGAAAGGTCTTTTGGTCCCAGGTTTTAAAATCATCCTCGGGTTTATCTGTCGCTGTCCTTTGCGAAATTTTATAGCGTTGATCGAAGTAATACCGCAGGTAGGAGCTTGCCAACACATGTTCCAGGATATAACTCACCGGCTTCGGGCTGCTATCAATTTCGGTTTTAAGCTTATCAATCGCCTGCTGCTGAGCATCCTCTTGCAACAGCAGCAAAAACTTAGACTGATAAATCACCGCTTTAATGCGCTGCGGGGTGTAGGCCTCGTTAGCAACAGCTGTTGAGTAAATAGAATCAACCTTCTTACTTGCGGACCTGGGTAAACCACGCAATTCAAGTCGATAAACCTCCTCCCAGGCTTCGGCATAGTCAAAAGAGGCTTGCTGTAGCTGAGAACTACAGGAAAACATCAAGAGAGAAAGGCTTAAAAAAAGGTTTTTCATAAGTCTTCGGTTGTGAACTGTTACAAGGTCAACGGCCATAGAACTTTGTACCATACATGCAGGATGCTAAAAAAGCCATAAATGCATAAAGGTTGATGACCTGGTACCAATCTAGGAAGAATCAATCTTTATAACTAATAATTTAGTTGATTGTTTTCTACCCTGCATCAAATATGGTTTTCGCTGCATAAATCTTCAGGATTGACTGCCCGCTTCACGGTTATACAACTTTTATCGTAAGCAATTACGTATAAGAGGCTAATTACAACAAACAACTACCTATGAAACGAAAAACTACCCTTACTCCACTTTTTGCGCTGTTGCTGATTGGCTCGTCTTTACTTTTAACCAGCGCTGATAAAAAAGAGGGAGATTATGACTGGATGAAAAACCGCCTGGAGCTTACCAAAGCATTTACCGTTGAGGTAATCACGGCCATGCCCGATGATAGGTACTCCTACAAGCCTAGTGACGACATACGTACGTTCCAGGAGCTGGCCTATCATGTGGTTTACAGCATAGACTATTACAACCGCTTGTTCAAGGGAAATACTCAACCCCAATGGAGCCCGGGACCGGAAGACAGTAAGTCAAAGAAGGAACTGATTGCCTGGGCCAACGAACAGTTTGATGCCATTAATGCTACCATTTTAGCAGCTAACAATAACAATCAGCTGACTGCTGGAATCATGAGTTATATAGACCATAATGCTCACCACAGGGGTAATATGATTACCTATTTGAAAACAAACGGAATTAAACCCCCGAACTACCGATAAGAACGGGCAGTACTTTGAAAAAGGGTGATGGGGCTTTCCATCACCCTTTTTTGTTACAATCAGACCACATAAACCGAAGCCCCGGATTCAAAAAGATACAAGTTCGTTCATTACACCCGACAGCATAAGAAGGCTTGCAAAACCAATTGGTAACTGCTAACATGATCGTAAATCACTTACGGTCAAAACATGCTCAACAATTCATTCAAAAAACTAATCAGTTTTTCCCTTCGGATTATCGGCAAAAACAAGTTCTACTCCTGGACCATCGTTTTCACTTTCGCTGTGGGAATTGGTGCCTGTACGGTAGCCTATAGTTTGTTTGAATCCATCCTTCAGGCACCGCTGCCTTTTGATGAGGCTGAGAACATTGTGCTGATTAAGTCTATTAAGGATGAAAACGAAGGAAGCATTTCTCTCTCCGACATGCTCGCGATTAAAGAACGGGTCAGTGGCTTTGAAGATATTGCTGCCTATTGGCCTGGGGTACAGTACAATGTAAGCGGAGAGGCCGGCAAGCTACCGGAAGAAGTGGCTACCACACTGTGTACTTCCAACCTGTTTCAGGTGCTGGGGGTGCCCATGCAGCTGGGGGGGATGTGGCCAACAGCATACGATGAAAGTGTATCATATGGTACGGTTATAAGCCATTCTCTATGGCAAAGGCGCTATGACCAGGATCCCAATAAAGTAGGTGGCAATATGAACCTCGATACCAATGGACAGTACGGCATGTATGGTGTGTTGCCCGAAGACTTTAAATTTCCCTTCGATGCCGAGCTTTTCAGGTCTATGATCATAGGGCAGGCACAGCTTACCAATCGCAATTACCGCAATGTAATCGGGGTAGCGAGACTTTCGGCTGGTACTAGCATTGAGCAGGCACAAGAGGCACTTGATGAACTAAGTATCACACTGCAAACCGAGTTTAAAAACTCTAACGAGGGACTTACTTATGAGCTCAGCCCAATTACCGAAATGTACCTGGGCAAGATCTCGCCTTATCTTATGATGATAGCCGTAGCCGTGGCCTGTGTCTTTCTATTGGTTTGTGTAAACGTAGGCAGTCTGCTGCTCTCCATTGCCCATCAGCGCAGCAAGGAAATCGCCATTCGCAGGTTGGTCGGGGGCCGGTTTTCCACCATCGTGTCTCAATACCTTGCTCAGAACCTATTGCTTGCTTTTGCAGGTGGGGCTTTGGGTATCTTACTCAGCTACTGGTCCATCACCGGTATTGAGCAGACGATTTCTTCAGAACTGCCATTTTGGGTATCGTTGAAGCTCAACGCCAATGCCCTGGGGCTTGCCATTCTGCTCACGCTTATTGCCGGCTTGCTCACGGCACTGGTACCTGCCGTTAAGAGCGCGCGCATAAGCAGTCATTTTCTAATCAGCCCTACCACCAGGTCCCTGGGCTTCAATCAGCGGATTAAAGACATATTGGTAGCGGTGCAGATGGCGCTTGGCACCTGCCTGGTGATAGTAGCTTCTGTCATCATACAAGACTTAATTGAGCTTCAGAATGAAGAGCTGGGTTTTGATAAAGAACAGGTCTCTGTCTTCGAGGTAGCCGTACCTTTTGATAAATACAAGTTTGATTTCGATGCCGTAAACGCCTTTTATAAAAGCTCCCTTGAAAGCTTCAGTCGAATGCCCGGGGTACAATCCGTAGCAGTGACAGATAATTTGCCCCTGGCGCATGAAGAAGAGATCACGGCCAAAAGCTCTATCAGCCTGGAAGGGCAGGTCAGAGATGATATGTTTCTGAACCCTAAAGTAATTCAGCAGAAGGTATCACATGACTATCATAGCACCATGGGCATTCAGCTTATTTCCGGCCGCCTTTTCAACGAAGCAGATCTGAAGGAAGCACAACCGGTTTGCATCATCAGCGAAGACTTAGCCAGACGCCTCTGGCCGGGGGAACCTGCACTAGGCCAGAGATTAAAAATCGGGACACCGGAAAACAACAACAAACTGATGACGGTGGTGGGAGTCAGCAACAATGTAAAACACTCAGGAATCGAATCTCAAACGGCATATGACCTCTATGTGCCCATGCCTCAAACTGTGGCTTACGATGCCTTTTTTGTAATGAAAACCAGTATTTCCAACCCTTCAGGACTCGACAACGCTGTAGCCACCATGATGGAAAGCATTGATCCTGATCAATCTGTATTCGGATTCACAAACATGGATCAGGTAGTTTCAAAACGCCTGTGGAAACAGCGTATTTCTGGTTCTATCTTTTCGGTATTTGGGGTCATAGCCTTTATGATCGCCCTGGTGGGTATCTATGCTGTGGTTAACCACAGTGTGAGCACACAACTCAAGCAGCTAAGCGTGCGCAGGGTATTGGGTGCCTCCGGCAAACAAATCACATTCCTCATGGTCAGAAAGGTGTTCTTTTTAGCCCTTTTAGGGGCCATTGCAGGTCTGCTTATTACCGCTGGTTTACGCGGACCTATGAGCCAGGTCATTCTTGATGTTTCGCTGACCGAACACCTGAATTCAGTCTGGTATCTGGTAGCTTTCATTATCATCGCTCTGCTGGCCGGAGTTGTTCCGGTAAGAAGGATGCTAAAGGTAAACCCGGCTAACATATTAAGATCTGAATAATGCCACCGATGGCGGAGGGTTATTAGGTAATTGGTTAATGGTTATTAGACCAAACCTATAACTATTGACGGATAACCCAATTACGGTTTCGTAGAAACCAGCAGCTCCCTGATGTCCACGTCCAAAGCTTCTGCTATGCGCGATAGCATATCCACACGAGGCTGAATTTCATTGGTACACCACTTAGAAACGGTGGTTTTATTTACACCCAGCACCTCAGCCAGCCAGAGGCTCGACTTATCCCTTTCTGCGATCACTGCCTTGATACGATTATGCTTCTTTTGGGCCATTTGACGGGTTTTGATCGAAAATATCGAATTTCACCCAGAAGGATTCTTTAAAAAAGTTGCATTAAAAGCAATTATAACATAGCTTTAAGGAACTAAAGTTGCTTTTATTCATTATTTAAAATATTTATACGCCAATTAATCTACTTTTAACAGCACTTTCGCTGTTAGAGCAATGATGAATTTTAGATGTTGAGTGAATCCAATTGGCATTCAGCGTTCGTGAAGTCTCGCTTCACGCAAAGGAAATGGTTCTCTGGCTGTGGTTGCCATACCACAGGAGAATTGTGTTTTGGTGATTTGATCAATGTAGTGAGGGTGTCAGTGCAGACACCTTCATGCATTGGTCAACGATGAGCAATTCCTCACACTTATATTTCAGAAAAATACCAATGCTTAAGACTGTGGTGTGAATACTAAAATCTTAAAAAGGTCATTATATTGAATAAGGTATCAATATGAAGCCACTATACTACCTCTTGTTTCTCAGTCTCAGCCTGTCAGCACTCAGTCAGGAGCCTCCCTCATCTGCCAGAAGTACCAAAGCAATAGACGGCCAAATACCTATACTCCGGGAAGCACTGGCAGCAAAAGGAATGACACTCGGTGATCCCGTTTTTATGCGCATTTTCAAAGAAAGCAATGAACTGGAAGTATGGATGAAACCAGAAGACTCCGATGAATTCGAGCTTTTTAAAATCTATGAGATTTGCTACTACTCCGGTGATCTGGGCCCTAAAACCAAGCAAGGAGACCGACAAAGTCCTGAGGGTTTCTACTTTGTCAATGCAGGTCGCTTTAATCCCTGGAGCAGCTTTCATCTTTCACTCAACATGGGTTACCCCAATACCTATGACCGTGCGAAAGGGTATACCGGCAACTACCTGATGATTCACGGAAGCTGTGTTTCCATCGGCTGTTACGCTATGAAAGACGAGGGCATAGAGGAGATTTATACACTGGCGCATAAGGCCGTTGAACAGGGGCAAACCTTCTTCAGGGTTCACTCCTTCCCCTTTCGCATGACAGATGCCGCAATGGCCAAAACGGCTGACCACAAATGGAACAGCTTTTGGAAAAACCTGAAAGCCGGTTACGACTGGTTTGAAGAGAAAAAATTGCCTCCTAACGTCAATGTCAGGAATGGAGAATATGTCTTCAATTAAAAAAGCGAACCCGTTTCCAGATTCGCTCTCATTTCTTTTCTCCTCCCCTGGCAGGGGGGGTGTCAGTAGGACGGAGGGGTCTACCCGAAGTAGTAAGCGTACTTACCTTCTTTGATCAGTGTATCCGCAATTTGTCTTCTCAGGGTTCTGGTATCAACCAGGTCCATTTTAGTAAAGCGCTTCAAACCCATCAGCATCACCTTCTGCTCATCGCCTTTGGTAAAAGAAGCAATGGCCTCTTTAGCCGCGGCATTGATACGATCCACAGCAGTGGCCATATATACCTGCGTCATGGCAATGTAATCGGCACAGGCCTCTTCACCACGCATGCTGATCAGTTTCTCTGTTCTCAGCATCGCTGATTCGGCAGCGTAAATCTCGATCAATATATCAGCCAGGTTCATCATTACCTCCTGCTCATCCTCTATTCTGTCCTGCAAGGCCATAGCAGCTTTACCTCCTACCATCAGGAATACTTTCTTCAGGTTTTTAATCACTTCTTTTTCTCCATTAAAAAGCACAGACTTATCAATCGTAGCAAAGGATGGCACAGAAGTAAGCTCTTTGGATACATCCATGGCAGGGCCATAGATATCGAGTTCACCTTTCATGGCACGCTTCAGTAGCATACCCACCATCAACATACGGTTGATCTCATTGGTACCCTCATAAATTCTGGCGATACGCGCATCACGATAGGCACGCTCCATGGGTGCATCGGCAGAATAACCCATACCTCCATATACCTGGAGCCCCTGGTCTACTACATAGTCCAGCACTTCTGAGCTATGGATTTTACCTATGGCACACTCAATGGCAAACTGCTCTACGCCTTTCAGCTTAGCCTGGGCGTCATCCATTCCGGAAGCAACCAGATCATCAATTTTATCTTCAATATTCTGGCCTGCCCGATAGTCCAAAGACTCCGTTACATAGGTTCTGATGGCCATTTCTGCCAATTTGTGCTTGATAGCACCAAAACTGGCGATAGGTGTACCAAACTGCTTGCGCTCGTTGGCATAGTTAGTCGCCTGGGATATCACCGTTCTGCAGCCTCCCAATACACCCGCACCGAGCTTGATTCGGCCGATATTCAGGATATTTACAGCAATCTTAAATCCGTTCTCACGGTCAGAAAGCATATTTTCAACCGGCACCTCACAGTCGTTGAAGAATACCTGACGTGTAGAAGAACCTTTAATCCCCAGCTTTTTCTCTTCATCATTCATGGTGATGCCACCGAAACCCTTTTCTACAATAAAGGCAGTCAGGTTTTTGTCATCTTCAATTTTGGCAAACACGATGAATACATCGGCAAAACCCGCATTGGAGATCCACATTTTCTGACCTGTGATTTTGTAGTGGGTACCATCCTCAGAAAGCACCGCTTTGGTCTTACCGGAGTTGGCATCAGAACCGGCATCCGGCTCAGTAAGACAGTAGCATGCAGCCCACTCACCGGTAGCAAGTTTCGATACATATTTCTGCTTTTGCTCTTCAGTACCGTAGTAAAGAATTGGTAAAGTACCGATACCCGTATGGGCACCATAGGTAGTAGAGAATGATCCTGCTGCGCCAATGATATCAGCAATCAACATTCCGGTATTAAAGCTCATGCCCAAACCATTGTAGCTCTCCGGTACGGAGATACCCAAAAGACCAAGCTCCCCGGCCTTTTTAAAGATGTTAGGCACAATGTCCGGGTCTTTCATCCCGTCAATTACCTCTACATTCGGATTGATTTCAGTGTCAATAAAATCCTGACAGGCCTGCGCCATCATTTTTTGCTCCTCAGTAAATTCCTCGGGAATAAATACTTCCTGGGCCTTGGTTTCCCTTACAATAAACTCTCCCCCTTTGATTGATACTTTTTCTGTTGTTACAGACATGATTCCGTTTATTAGTATTGTGTATTTGGTATTGAGAAGTACTGTCTAAACCATTGATCTTTTCAGATTGTAGATCATACTTTGAATGTGGTTTATTTCGGCCTCCAATTCCAAAAACGACTCCTTGTTTATAAAATCTAATTTGTTTGCTATAATCAACTGCGTATCCAATTCGCAAGAAGATCCATAAGCATATCCTAAAAACTGGTTGAATTCTCCTTTCGTATTTCTTCCAGCACCTTCGGCAATATTTGAACTTACCGACACAACACTTCTCCTTATCTGACTCGTAAGCCCAAACCGCTCATCAGCGGGTAAGGATTCTGTTGATTTGTAAACATCGACAGCAAAATCAACTGCCTTTTCCCAAACTTTTAATTCTTTATAGTTGTGCATAGTGCATAATTTTTGGTGGTCAAACTCTGTTCGTCATATACCCAATGCACACATACGCATTACCCTAATTCAGGAACTCGTAAATCCCTGCTACACCTTGTCCACCACCTACACAGGCAGTCACCATACCATATTTGGCATTTTCTCTTCTTCTCATTTCATTGAAAAGCTGCACTGAAAGCTTAGCACCTGAGCAACCCAGTGGGTGACCCAATGCAATTGCTCCACCATTCACATTCAGAATGGAAGTATCCAGATCCAGTTCTTTGATTACCGCTAAAGATTGTGCCGCAAAGGCTTCATTCAGCTCAATCAAATCCAGGTCATTTTGTTTCAAGCCTGCCTGCCTTAATGCCTTTGGCACCGCATCTACTGGTCCGATTCCCATGATACGCGGGTGCACCCCCACTGCTGCATAGGTCACCATTCTCGCAATAGGCTCGAGCTTCAGCTCTTTGACCATACGCTCAGACATCACCATCACAAAAGAAGCTCCATCGGAAACAGGTGAAGAGTTACCTGCTGTTACCTGTCCGCCC
Organism: Roseivirga sp.; assembly: GCA_021404565.1. Lineage (GTDB taxonomy): Bacteria > Bacteroidota > Bacteroidia > Cytophagales > Cyclobacteriaceae > Roseivirga. The sequence goes on from JAAWWF010000026.1 coordinate 232,751, forward strand.
TGAGCAAAAACCGGTCTTAGCTTCGCCAGTACTTCTTTGGAAGTATCCGCTCTCGGCCCTTCATCCTTATCAACGGTATAGCTCTTTTCGTGCATTTTGCCATCAGGCCCCACGAATTTCTCGTTGATGGTAATTGGCACGATCTCCTCGTCAAACTTGCCGTCTGCTTGCGCTTTAACAGCTTTTTGATGCGACTGAAAAGCAAACTCATCCCCTGCCTCACGATCAATACCATATTCCTTACCTACCTGCTCAGCTGTTAGGCCCATACTCAGGTAGTAATCAGAATGCTCGGTAGCAATCTTATAATTCAATGCTGTTTTATAGCCCATTACCGGCACCATGCTCATCGACTCGGTACCTCCGGCAATAATACAATCGGCTGTACCTGCATGAACTCTGGCAGATGCTAAAGCGATCGCTTCAAGCCCAGAACCACAATAGCGGTTCACCGTCACTCCCGGTACTTCTATGGGTAAAGCCAATAGTGAGATCATTCTGCCCATCTGCATGCCTTGCTCGGCTTCAGGTACTGCATTTCCCACAATCAGATCATCTACCCTGGTCGGGTCGAAACCATCCACCTGAGAAACCAAATGCTTTATAACATCAGCAGCCATATCATCGGGACGAACCGTCTTTAAGACACTTCGCTTGCCCCGCCCTACTGCTGTTCTATATCCTGCTACTATATATGCGTCCATTTTAGGAATGTTAAATTTTGAATGAAGAATGATTAATTACGCAGTGGCTTGCCTTTGAAAAGAATACTGTGAATTCGCTCCAAAGTCTTGGGTTCAGCAGTCAGTGATAAGAACGCTTCACGTTCTAAGTCGAGCAAATACTGCTCTGATACGTGCTGAGGATAAGTCAAGTCTCCTCCACATACAACATGGGCTACCTTTCTGGCAATCTTCGCATCATGCTGAGAAATGTAGTTTCCAAAGAGCATTCCGTTAATACCTGCCTCAAACAGTGCCAGTCCGGTTCTGCCCTGCACCTTAATATCGGTTCGTTCCACCGGCTGTGTATAACCAGCCTCATGCAGTTCCAGTACTCTCTCCTTCGCATCAGAAATGAGTCGGGTTCGATTAAGTGTAATCATATCACTTGGTCTGAGGATACCCATCGCACGAGCTTCTTCTGCCGAAGTGGCTACTTTGGCTGTTGCGATATTCATAAAGGCTTCCTGTAGCTTATTGAGCTCTGGGTCACCAGCAGAGTAGGCATCTGACGCCCTTAGCGCAAACTCTTTTGTGCCACCACCACCGGGTATAAGGCCTACACCTACTTCTACCAAACCAATGTAGGTTTCAGCATGTGCCTGAATGGCATCACAGTGCAGTGATAATTCACAGCCTCCACCCAAGGCCATGCCTGATGGCGCAGAAACTACGGGTATAGAAGAGAACTTCGCCCGCTTCATGGTGTTCTGGAACTGAGCAATCATCAGGTTGATCTCATCATATTCCTGATCCCCTGCAAACATAAACAGCATGGCCAGGTTGGCACCAGCCGAGAAGTTTGGTCCTTCGTTTCCTATGACCAGACCTTTATAATTTTTCTCAGCCATGGAAATGGCCGTTTCAATGCCTTCAATTACCTCAGCACCAATTGAGTTCATTTTGGTGTGGAACTCGAGGCATAGTACATCGTCTCCGATATCGAAAACACTGGCACCGGCATTGCCCCAAACCTTCTTAGTCTCCCGAATATTTTCCAGGATGATAAGCTCATCGGTACCAGGTACCGTCTTATAGGTTTTGGTAGGGATATCATAGTATTTCTTGATGCCGTTTTCAATCTTATAGAAAGAATCGTTGCCGGCTTCAAGCATATCGTAAACCCATTGGTTGGGTTTGAGATCCATAGACTCCATTTTCGTGACCGTCTCTTTCACACCTAAGAGGTCCCAGGTATCGAATGGTCCCATTTCCCAACCAAACCCTGCGCATACAGCTTGATCGATACGATAAAGCTCATCTGCTATTTCAGGAATACGATTTGATACATATCTGAAGGTATCGAAGAAGGTAGTTCTGTAAAACTCACCCGCCTTGTCATCAAAGTTTACCAGTGTTTTGATCCTGGCTTTAAGACTCTCTTCGTCTTTTACAGCCGCCAGTGCCTTAAACTTCGCTTTCGTGCGATCGCCATACTCAAAAGTCTTCAGGTCGAGTTCCTGGATAAGCCTTTTGCCATTGGCGTCTTTTGTCTTTTTGAAATAACCCTGCTTGGATTTATCACCAAACCAGCCTCTTTCGTGCACTTCCTTTACAATGCCCGGAAGCTTGAATTTCTCTCTCGACTCATCATCGGGTAAACCATGATAGAGTCCGTTGGCCACGTTCACTGTGGTATCCAGCCCCACTACATCCATAGTACGGAAAGTAGCAGACTTGGCACGGCCAATCAATGGTCCCGTCATGCGATCTACCTCGCCCACAGTAAGGCCCATTTCTTCAATGGTATGCATGGCCGACATGATGGCATAAATACCAATTCTGTTCGCGATAAAGGCCGGAGTATCTTTACAGAGTACCGTTTCCTTACCCAGGAACAGATCTCCATAATGCATCATAAAATCTATGATGGCAGGATCGGTGTTGGGGCCGGGAATGATCTCCAGCAAACGCAGGTACCTGGGTGGGTTAAAGAAGTGTGTTCCACAGAAATGCTTCTGGAAGTCTTCGCTTCTTCCTTCGCACATCATATGCATAGGAATACCCGAAGTATTAGAGGTAATGAGTGTACCGGGCTTTCTGTGTTGCTCTACCTTATCAAAGATGATCTTCTTAATGTCGAGCCTTTCTACTACCACCTCAATAATCCAGTCAACACCAGAAATTTTGGACATATCGTCTTCAAAGTTTCCGGTCTTGATCAGCTTGGCGAACGACTTGTCATAGATAGGGGAAGGCTTGGATTTGAGTGCAAATGCCAAAGCATCGTTGACAATCTTGTTTCTGGCAGCGGGTTTGGATTTATCGGCATCGGCCAGCTCTCTCGGCACTATATCGAGTAGTAAAACTTCTACTCCAATATTGGCAAAGTGACAGGCGATACGGGAGCCCATTACCCCGGAACCTAAAACAGCGACTTTCTTTATCGATCTATTCATTGGTTTGGGAAAATTTCCTTTTTATCTATTAAAACGTTGATTTCGTTGATTACCTCAAAAAAGGCCTCCAGCTTATCGGCTGGAATCGTTTGCTGAACGGCTTCATTAAAAGCCAGCACGGTTTTTCGGGAAACCTCCTTTTTTTCTTTACCCAAATCGGTCAGAAAAATTCTTACCGAGCGACCGTCATTGGGGTCTTTTTGCCGGTAAATGAAGCTTTTCTCCTCCATAGACTTAAGCATACGCGTAAGGCTTCGGGATTCCAGGCCCATCAGCGGGGCAATTTTCGTAGCGGGTGTGCCTTCCTTTGAGTTGATATTCAGTAGGACAAAACCGATGGATGTTGTAATATCATGCTGAACAGCCTGCTGATTGTACATGCGGTAAATGGCATGCCAGCTACTCTTAATGTTGTGGTCTACGGTTTCTTCTCTCTTCATAAGCTTGCTAGAAGGCTTACGAAGTTAAATAAAATTTGTTATGCATGCATACTATTTTTTACAGAAAACTGTCATGACGCCATAATCATGCTTCAAGAGGACCTCAATAACAAGACTTTTCAGGGTAATACTCCCTTAGAGTTTCGGAATTCTTAAACCCTGGTTGGATACTAAAGTTTGCAAGGAGACTTATGCTAAGATGACGGGTAGCGGCAATCAACAAATTGTATACATATATCAGGATTTTAATGGTTACTCTTACTAACTTCCGGCATGCGTCTATATAAGCCCAAGTTGCTGGACTTTATCTTTTATCCTAAAGCCCTTTTCAGTTTTAAACAAGGAGATAAGGGCTCTTTACACCGGTTGATCATACTCAAATCGGCCCGCACTTTATGGGGAGATAGACCTGAAGTTATTGAAGGATTTGAGGAAGCACTCAGGGAATTGAAGACATCAGATCTTATTCCATTTAGTAATACCCGGGATACTCCCGTTGGCAATAATCTCAATACCACTTTTGGAAAGTGGATTTACTGCTGTGTGAGATGTTTTAAACCTGAGGTAATGGTGGAAACCGGGGTATCCCATGGCTACTCATCCTGGATTATTCTAAATGCCATGAATAAAAATGGTACTGGCCGGCTATACTCTATCGATTTGCCTGACCATGATACCAATGCTTCTTATAATGTCAAGGGTGAAAGCAGCGTGGGTTGGCTGGTTCCTGAAGAATTAAGAGGTCCATGGCAGCTTAGGCTGGGTGATGCAAAACAACTCTTACCCGACACGATCAATGAGCTACCGGCAATTGATTGCTTTTTTCATGACAGCGACCATTCCTATGAGCACATGACTTTCGAATTCAAGTGCGTGTTTGATAAGGTAAGGGAAGGCGGACTCATCCTCAGTGATGATATCGATAAAAACAACTCCTTTCAGGAGTTGGTAGCCGCAAAAGATTTGACGGCCGTTCAATTTACAAAAGGCGGGATCGCGATTAAAGGCTAGTCGTTGGTCTTGAATCAGGACTTCCTGAATTTCTTCCTGATTTTACCCGAAGTTGTGTGCTCATTTTCGCCATATCCATATCCATATGAGTAAGCATAGCCGCTGGTTTTACCATATCTGCCCAAACGCTTTTTCACACCATTGAGAATGATAGCTACATTGGGTAGTTTTTGGTTTACATATATGTCATCTATCAGGTTGAGATGTTCTTTTTCAGTGTACTCATATTTAGTAACATAGAGAGTATGATCTACATGTTCTTTTAACCCGAAGCTATCTGCCACCAGCCCAACCGGAGAGGAGTCAATCACAAGAACGTCAAACTTATCTCGCAGGTAATTTATCAGCTCCCCGGTGCGGTCTTTGAGAATCAGCTCATTGGGGTTAGGTGGAATAGGCCCGGAACTGATGAAAAAGAGGTTTTCATGGTCTTGTACCGGATTGACGAGGCTATCAATATCATCGACCTGCTCGACCAGGTAATCTGATACCCCACGAAGGTTATTATCTCCGATAATATACCTGGACAGCTTGGGTTTTCTTAAATCGAACCCAATTACGCACACCTTTTTTCCCGACAAGGCAAAACTGGCGGCAATGTTCATACTTACAAAAGTTTTGCCTTCACCGCTGATGCTGGAGGTAATGAGAAATACACCTTTCTCTTTAGTACCTGTCAGGTAATTCAGATTTGTTCGCAAGAGCCTGAACATTTCAGCCATTACAGTTTTACTATCTTTCCTCAAGCGAAAGTTTGAAGTACTCTCATCAGTAGGCAATTCTCCTATATAGGGGGCTTCGGTGGCAGCTCTAATATCCTCTTTGTCATAAATGTAGTTATCGAAAAGTTCCTGCAGATAAAGTATGACAATCGGAGCTCCACAAAACAGAAAAATAAACACCAAATAGACCCTTAATACATTTGGTGAAAGCTGGGCCTTAAACGAGGGCACATTTACAAACCTGGCATTACTCACCTCGGAAGCAATACTCATAGCCGTCTCTTCACGTCTTTGAAGCAAAAAGTTGTAAAGTGTTTCTTTAATCACCTGCTGTCTCATAATCTGGAGGAGCTCACGCTCGTTTTCCGGTAGTTTTTCAGCCAGCTCAGTCACGGGTTTAGATTCTTCTACCAAATAAGCCTTCTGATCTTCCACTTCTTCGGTTTTGAAATTCATCCAGTCGATGATATTCTTTCTGGCCAGGGCCAACTGCTGGTCTAGTAGTTTGACTGCCGGATTCTCCGGTGTAGCAGATACCAGTAGCTCCTTACGTTTTAAAACCAGGTTATTATATTCAACAACAATGGCTGGAGGTGCCTTGCCAATATTTGGGTTAACCAAAATCAGTTTGTCATTATCCAGGGCTTGCATTTCTTGTTTTATAGCAGACAGCACCTTCAGTTGTAAGTCTACCTCGGCTATTTGCGTATTGGATATATCAAGTTTACTCAGGTAGTCCTGAGCGCTTTTTCCCAAATCCAGAATCAGATTGTTTTCCCTTTTAAATTCTGCGAGCTGATATTCTATTTCAAAAAGCTCTTCTTCTATGATTTTCAGGCGACCATCAATAAAATCCAGTGTCTTAATGGTGGACTTACTCTTATTTTCAATTACCTGCTTATTGTATGAATCAATAAGTTCGTGCATAAGCAAAATGGCCTTCTCCGGGTCACTCACCTTCAATGAAATATCCAGTACTTCTGATTGGAGCACTGGAGCAATATTCATTCTTCTGATGTAGCGTGAAGCAATGGCCCTTGGGTTCTTTACACTGATGGTCAGGTCGAAATCAAAGTCTTCAATTTTCTCGATTATGAAACGCTTGTTCTGAAAGCTCACCGTCTTGCCAAATTCACCTTCAACGCTCCCCAACATTTCAATACCATTCACGGGAAGGCTCACTTCTGCCCTGTACCCGTTTTGGTCTGTGGGAGTAAGTTCCACCACTAAATCATACCGTTCCAGTGAGTCAATCATAGTGAGTTTAACCGGACTTGCGGAATAAAGCTCTTCATCAATCAGGTTGAGTTTCTTGAGGTACTCAACATTAAGCCTGAGCTTTCTCACAGCGTCCGCCATTAACCCTCTGGACTCGAGTAATTCAATTTCATTGTTCAACGAAATACCATCTGAGAGGAAAGAAGGGTTGAGGCCAAAGGCTGAAGGCCCAAGGGATTCTCTTTCTCGTTCTTCTTCGATAATAACTTTGCCAGTAATCTCGTAAATGGGTTCTGTATACTTGATGTAAGCCATTGCTCCTAAAATGGCGCAGATGCCACCCAGTACAAACCAATACCATTTCTTGAGGCCTCGTGCGATTACACCACTTAATTCAACCGATTTGTTCGTGGCCCGGACCTTATCAGAAACTTTGCTATTCATTAAAGCTAATTTATCTGTTGTTAGTGGCTACAATAACAAGGGACACCAAGGCAGTAACCACACCTAGCGCTGGTAACACAATTCTCCCCACCGGCTCTGATCTGGCATACTTTGTTTTCTCTTTTCTGGGTGGAGCATAGATCACATCATTTTGTTGAAGATAAAAATCAGGGCTCTCCAAAATGTCTTTAGTGATAAGGCTAAAGGGAATAATTTGCTGCTTTCCATCTTGCTGCCTGATCAAAAGTATGTTTTCCCGGTCGGCATAGTCGGTTAAATCACCAGCCATACCAATAGCATCCAGAACCGATACTTGTTCATCGACCTGTGGATAGACTGAAGGTAGTTTAACCTCCCCCAATACCGTAATCTTAAAATTCAGAATCCTGACATTAATCACAGCATCTACCAGGTAGGACTTAATTTTATCGCCTAGTTTCTCTTTTATTTCTCTTACCGTAAGTCCGGTAACTTCCAGTTTGCCAATACCCGGATAGTCGATATTTCCATCGGCATCTACCAGAAAATTCGTAATGGGCTGGTTAGTCTGGTTAAGTGAGCCTGTAATATTGTATGGCTGTGAAGCCCTGGAATCGACACTATTGATTTGAATGGCCAGGATATCATCAACCTTGACCTTCAACCCACGGAATTCCGGATTCTTAAGGTCCATTCTTTCATGTTGACCCTCCTCTGCTGCATTCTGGAGATAAACAAAATCTCCGGGAGTACTGCATGAAAACGCAAGGAGTAAGAGTAGTAAGGGAAAGGTTCTTTTCATTGATTTTCTTAATAATAGCCCGTGAGTGCTATATACTGACCCATCAACACATATTTTGAACAGGCAAATTAAACAGCTTTCACCAAAACTTACACAGCCCATCTTATTTCTTTCATGCTTTAGATAAAAAGCCGATGCCACAAAGCGCAATCTCTTATATTTGACCCGTCAGAAAAACCTGAACATTAATGGCCCGCGACAGAGGGCACAAAGGCCCATTTAATACCAAAAAACAGCTGTTATCAAAGGCTTCAAAAACTTCTTTTCTTCTCTGTACACCAGCGAAAGTCGTAGATTATTGAATAATACCTCATGGGTATTCTTTGCCAATATTTACCGCGTTTTCTTAGTTTTCGTAAGATCTATTATAGTAGCCAAGGCCCTGAGTGCCTCGACCTTCGGGCAGTACGTTACCATTCTCGCTCTTACAGCAAGCCTACAGGCCTTTTTCAACCTTAATATTGGTACAATGTTCACCAAGTTCGGGGCGAGTTATATGATGGAAAAGAGAAACGACAAGCTCTTTGGGCTGTTAAAGCTGTCCTTTTTGCTAACAGTTTTATCACTGCTTGTTTCGGTTATACTACTTTTCTTTTTTATTCGCTTTTCCTATCAGCTGTTTATTGATCAACCGAATTTAGAATATCATATCCTTTTGCTGGCTGTGGCCCAGGGAATGACCTTCATCGACTACACTTCCCTCTCTCTGCTCAGGTTGTTTTATCGGTTCAGGCAAAACTCTTTGATCACTATGCTCATCATTACCATTGAGTTAGTCGTGATAATAATATCTCTGGTGGTGTACTCTGTGGACCTCGAAACTTTCCTGGTCATTATCATTATTCAGAAATTTGCCAGCAGCATTATTTTTAACGGACTTTGCTTTTGGGAAATACGTGCAGAGCTCACCGGATTCCGTCAAGCACAGATAAAACTCATTAAAAGTGATTTCAAAGAGATTAAAAGCTTCATCACCGTAAATTACGGAAGTCGTCTGGTGAAAACGCTTATCCAACAGGGTGATGTACTGCTTTTAAGTGCCTTTGCCACTGACTATGAAGTGGGTATATTTGGGGTAGGCAAAAGACTGGGTAATGCCATTCTCAGCATTACTGATCCACTGATGAATGCTGTTTTCCCCCAAATCTCACGAATGATTTCCGGCAAACAGTATAAAGACCTTATAGCCATGATAAAGCAGATTACCTCCACTGTTCTTCTACTAGGGGGGGCTTTCCTTATTGCTCTTTTCTTTTTCAGATTTGACATTTTGGCCTTGGCTTATGGCAATGAATTCAGGGATGGTGGAAATGTATTCTTCGTGATCTCCCTAAGTTCGGTAGCGGGTGGAATTTTCTTCTGGTATACCTCATTATTGTTAAATCTTGAACTCGTGGTTTATCGATTCAAGATGTATATCGCATTACTGGTGGGAAGCTTAGTGCTGGGCTTATTAATTATACCTCTATATGGAGCAATAGGTGCCGCGGTTACGGTCCTTATAATGAGGTTGGCCGAAGTGGGAGCAGGTGCCTACAAAGGTTTGCATACGCTAAACTCGAGATTATAAAGGACGATGGATAATTCAGTTGAGCTAAAGAGTATAAGACCAGAACCCTATAGCGGCTCCTGTGACCTTATCTACGCCTTGAGGCAACTTATTGAAAGTGACTATCAGGAGCTCTTTGTTTGTGTCGTGGTACATGGTAGCATTGCCAACAAGGACGAGATTAACTATTCAGATTTTGATGGTCTTCTTATTGTAAAAGACGATGTTTTAAATAGTAGGGCATATCATCGCTTTATTACCTCCTCGCAAAAACTGATTTTGAAATACGATCCGTTACAGCACCATGGTTGGTTTATGCTAAGAGAAAGTGATTTAAAAACCTATCCAGAAGACTACCTGCCCTCTCGGGTTCTGGAGCGCTCGGCCCTTATATGGCCCAAAACCGCAACAAGCCTGGAGATTAAAAGCCGTGAAGTTTCTGACTTTCAAAAAGGTTTTAACCATTTATCAGACCATGTTCTGGCTAAGGTGGACCGAAACTGGGTGCCTCAAAACATGTATCAGTTGAAGAGTTTTTTGAGCGAAATTATGCTACTCCCCTGTCTGCTTATTACGGCACTTGACAAAGCACCAATACTGAAGGAGCTTAGTTTCGAAGCTGCCGAAAAAAGGTTTCCGGCTTTTGATTGGACTGCAATGAGATTGGCTAGTGAAATAAGAAGCAATTGGCAGTATACCCTGAGCCCTCTGCAAAAAGTGTTGATGACACGTCCCGGTCGCTTCTGGCGTAAACTGACTGAAAAAAAGATCGCTCCTAAAATTGACAAATCCCTTGTGGGCAAACTTGACACAAACTTCTACCATCAGCTTGGCACACTTATCAATCAAATGAAAACCGAAGTAAAGGCTTAATGCATATTATAGATCAACCTCGATTTGTGCCACTGAAGACTTATGAAGCCTTGATTGAGCGACTATCTGAAACACTAGCTAAGGAAGAACCCGTGCAAAGCATTTATCAGGTTGGTTCTGTAAGGCATCCGGGTATTTCTGATCTCGATCTGGTCTGCATTTTTAATAGCGACTCGGCCGTTGATATTAATGTGCGTGAGCAACTGACTGAGGACGAACTTTACATCCTGACCCATAACTTATTCGGGATTCAACAAAACAACCTTGAAAACTCATTCAGGTATAGCTTCTACACTGGCTATCGATTAGTTAATGGCCAGGAACAAAATATTCCTAATGACCCCACCCAGCTGATCAGTGAGGAGCTGAAAAGGCAAATTGCCCTGGAGTTTATGTTGAAAATGTATATTTCAATGTACACTCAAATCACCTATCGTACTATTAAGCTTCGGGCCTTTTTGCTGGAAGCCAAGGCCATCGCATTTGACCTGGAACTGCTCGGGATCACCCTGCATAAATTGAAAGAGTTGGTTGCAGAAGTAAATCGCTGGAGAGACAATTGGTTTAGTACCAAACCGAGTAAAAGGGAAATCTCTACATTGTTTAAACATTTTTTTTCAGAACTCGAAGGGGTCCTTTCTCAGGAAATCGGCAAAGGAGGTTTTTATCTCCCTTATGATCATACAGCCATTTCCAGAAACATCCTGATCCGATCCGGCTCTTCGTTTAAAATGGCGCATAAAGGCATACCTATGCTATCTCTACTGCCTTTTATGAACCGAAAACTGTTGAATCTTCAAAACAGGTTTAACAGCTTCAGGCTGGAAGGCCCTTATTCGACCGACTTTGAGGGTTCTGTTCATGAAGGACGTTTCTTGTTTTACGAGCAGCTCTGGAATAAAAACAAGCAGTTTTATCCGCATTTCATTCCCCCAACTACGGGCATCAGACTCTGGAAACCCGAAGATTTTCAGTAGCTCAACCCACGATATCTCCGGTGTTTTCAAAAATGAATGCTTTTATTTTTATGCCCAGAGATTTATAGGTTGTTTTTCGTGCAAGCATCCTCGCTGCTGTCCCTATTTGTTGACCCTCTTCACCAAATGCTGTACCAATGGCATTCGCGAGAGCCTCGGTATTCTCTGCCTGACAAAAGATTGCCGTCTGGCTATTTAACACATCACGGGTAGAAGCAAAATCGGGAGTAACAATCGGGTTTCCCGTAAGCATGTACTCCATAATTTTTAGTGGAAAATTATAGCGCACAATATGCTCATTGGGTGTATAGTAAGAAACAAGCACATCTGCAGCTTGTTGGTAATACCTGATTTGTGTATAGTCATAAGCGTAGCCGGTGAAGGTCATATTACCAATACCCTGAGCTTCGCAATAGTCTTGAAAGTGCCTTACCACCTCTGGTTTGCCACCCGTAAGCAGAAAATGGTATTGGGGGAGTAACCTTGCTGCCTCTACAATATAATCGGCTTCTTTATGACCGATAAACAACTTGCCGGTATAAACGACCAGTTGGAGAGTTTCATCAAGTTTCAGTTTTTCCCGGGCTTCCTTTTTTGTAAGCTCTTCCCGTGCCTGAGCTGCAGTGACCGGGTTGAGGGTAACACAAATATCTTCGGCAGTGATGCCTTCTATTTCTGCCAGGTCTTCTTTGATGGCAGAATTGGTACACAAAAGTCTATCTACCTCACTGTATAATTTCACTTGCCTGGGCTGATCAAGTTTTACCTCGTGCATCCAAAGCACCAGTTCAGGCCAGGGTAAAAAACCAAGGTTTTTTTTGAGCAACACCAGTGGATACATGAGCCTGGGGTTTCGACTTATAATGACGGGTTTTCTTGATTTCCTTTTGAAAAACTGCGAAACCACAATAAAGCAGTGGTAGCAGCTGAGTAGCGAAACCAGCAATCTTCCAGAAAGGTCACGGGAAGTGGGAGTAAAAAGATAGCGTATTCTGAAAGGCTCCTCTACTCCATATGTTTCGTTGATTTTTTTTCTCTTTACATTCTCTTTTCTGAATACAGTAGGTACAAAAAGTGTCAACTCACAGCCTGCCTGCTGTAGCCCCTCGCAAAAGTGTACATCGGCAAGCTGGTTGGTACGAGGCCTTTGGATATCATAAGGGGAAAAAAAATAAATCTTATGACTTGAACTCATAGGCATAATGGGTGCTTAGGTAAATAACAATGGTTATGAGCGCTATAGGGTTTGTACAAATCAGATACCTGTGGCCGCCAAAGAACGTGTTTATTCATCAAAGAAAAAATACATCAGGTATAAGAAACCCACGGTAAACTATCCCTCAATGCATTGTCAGAAGTGGCAAGTCTTATTCCATATCGGGGAAATGGAACAAACCTATTGGTCAATATATTCTATTCCCTTGAGAGATCATTTGCGATTGAATAATAACGCGTAAATTCACAGCTTTTACCGGGTAGTGGTACCCACCGTAATTTACCAGCCTAAAGAGCCGCAATATGAAGTTTGAACAAGTGAGGAAAGGAGTCGAGGGTGTTCCCTTTATTTCAGTGGACAATGGGCGGTTACTTTATGAATTTATTCTTGAGCATAAGCCAAAGCATATTCTTGAGCTAGGTGTGGGTTATGGTACCTCAAGTTGCTATATAGCAGCAGCACTTGATGAGCTGGGCAGCGGCCGACTTACCTGTGTAGACCTGGTCTCCATGAAAGATCACTTCGAGCCATCTCTGGAGAAACAAATAGCAGACCTGAATCTTACAACTTATGTAGAAGTGCACAGGATGCAGTCAGGTTACAATTGGTTTCTTCATGACAAAATCGCCAAAAACTCACAGAATGAAGCTAAAACCTGTAAACCTCAATATGACCTAATCTTCATTGATGGACCTAAAAACTGGATTATTGACAGTAGTTCTTTCTTTCTGGCTGATAAGCTATTAAACGATAAGGGTTGGATTCTATGGGACGACTATAACTGGAAGTATGAAAATGCATCAAATCCTGAAATGACAGATGGGGTGTCTCACCGCTCTATGTCGAAAGCAGAAATGACTACTGCACATATCAAGGAAGTCTTTCATTTGTTGGTGATGCAGCACCCTTCTTACAACAACTTCAAAATACATGCTGAAGAGGACTGGGCCTGGGCACAAAAAACCGAACAGGATCACAAAGAAGTGAAATACGTGACTTCCCGGTCGTTCAGGTCGATCATCATGTCCTTTGTGCTTAAATTAAAAAGGAGGCTGTTTAAATAGCCCGTGACTGTAACTTCTGCTCTTGGCTGTGAATAAGGTGCTACATGTGATTTACCATGCCCGATTCGGAGGAATTGAAAAGGTGGTATTCGATATTCTGAAGCATCAACCTGATCATTCGGAAATATCCCAGGGTTTACTGATACTAAAACCAGAAGGGGAATTGCTTCATCATTTTGAAAATCTTCCTGTAAAAATTCATCGAGGAGCTTTCAAATCAGGGCTCGATTTTTCAATTTCTAAAATCTCTTCGGTCAAAAGAACTCTCAAAGCCTACGACATCGTTCACTTTCACGTTTTTCATTTACCCGCCATCCTCTGTGCTCTTACTATAGACATCAGTACGGTATATACCGAGCATGGAAATTTTGGATTTGGCAGAAAGGTCAGGGTTACCGATAGGGTAAACCATTTCTTTAAGGGTATCTTTTTAAGAAGGAAGGTTGATTTTATCACCTATAACTCAAACTTTACCCGCTCTTTTGCTCAAAAAAAGTATCGAATCAGTCATGGCCGGGAGGGTGTGGTGTATAATGGGATAGATTTTAAAGCATTGACTGAAAGCAGGGAAGCTGATTTTTCAACCGACCCTCTTTTTTTTAACATTGGTACCATTTCAAGGCTTGCCGGTTTTAAGAGAATTGACCGGCTCATTTCCGCTTTCGCCAAATTTGCTGCCTCCAGGCCAGACGCAAAGCTCTATATCGGGGGAGAGGGTGTGCTTAAAAATGAGTTGGAAGCTCAGGCTTGTGAACTGAACATGGAAGAGAAGATAGTGTTTACCGGATACCTGGAAAATGCTCCTGATTTTATGGGGCAAATGGACGTTTGTGTTTTTCCATCTCACAACGAACCTTTTGGAATTGTAGCGGTAGAGTCACTTTCCAGAGAACGGCCTACACTGGTTTTTGCCGATGGTGGCGGCCTGGTTGAAATCATAGAACGGAATAACCCGAAAGATATCGTAGAAAATGAAGAGGCTATGGTATGCAGACTGGTGGAGTATTATACCAACCGCGAACAGCAACCAGTAAGCCCCCTGGCAAAGCAGGAAATCATACGTGATTTCTCCATTGCCACTATGTGTACTTCTCTTAACCAAATCTATACTTCTTTGTAAGCCTATGTGTGGTATCAATGGTCTTTTTAATACCAACAGAGTAGTACTGAAATGCAGGCTTGCCGATCAGGTAAAGCAAATGAACTCGGCCATTCCACACCGTGGACCGGATGACGAAGGTGTATGGGAATCTCCTGATCATGCCATTGCCCTGGGCCATCAACGACTCAGCATTCTGGATCTGAGTAGTCAGGGCCATCAGCCCATGCTTTCTGATGACCAGCGATATACCATCAGCTTCAACGGAGAGATTTACAATTTTCCACAGCTAAAACAGCAATACCTCTCCGAAGAACAGTTTCATTCAAACACGGATACAGAGGTAATTCTGAAGCTTTACCGTAAATTCGGTAAGAAGGTACCTTCCATGCTCAATGGTATGTTTGCTTTTGCCGTTTGGGATCATGACAAAAAAGAGCTTTTTCTGACCCGTGATCGCTCAGGCAAAAAGCCACTTTATTATACACATCAAAATGGGGTTTTCGCCTTTTCTTCAGAAATAAAAGCCCTACTGAGTCTTGACATGATTGGCACCGGACTGGACCACGAGGCTTTCTATCATTTTCTCACCTTTAGCAAGGTACCTGCACCCTTTACCTGCTTTGAGCAAATAGAAAAGTTTGAGCCGGCCAGCTACATGCTTATCAATGCTTCAGGCATACAGGAGTATGAAACCTTCTGGAAACCAGAATACGAAAACCTGGAGTCAGGCTCTTTTGACCAGCTTAAGGAGCGCATTTTTGATAACCTGAAAGGGGCTGTAAATAATCGTATGCTTAGCGATGTACCGCTCGGGGCATTCCTGAGCGGAGGAGTAGATTCGAGTGCAGTGGTGGCACTGATGAGGGAAAAGAGCAGTGAGAGCATTGATACCTTTTCGATCGGCTTTGAAGATCAGCCCCGGTATGATGAGTTGAAACATGCCAGTCATGTGAGTGAGCTATTTGGTACGCAGCATCATGAAAAGATTGTGAACAAAAATGATCTGCTCTCCTTCATTTCTACCATAGTCGATATTTTTGACGAGCCCTTGTCGGACACTACCTGTATTCCTATTTACTTTCTGAGTGAGATGGCAAAAGCGGAAGGCATCAAAGTGGTATTGACAGGTGATGGGGCTGATGAGATATTCGCAGGCTATAGAAACTTTGTAAAGTACGATGGCTATGTAAAGCATGCGAGAAAGTTCAATAGACTGCCCACACCAATCAAAAAATTAGGTGCCGGTGCTTATGGAATATTTAACGCCTCCTCTCCGGCCTACGATATTCTAAACAGACTCTCTAAGGACCAGGAGATGATATGGGTAGGCGCTAATGGGTTTAAAGAAGTAACTAAGCGGAAACTGCTTGGAAAGGCCTTTGATCGGCCCGGTAGAAATTATGATTCCTATGAGGTGGTTAAAAAATTCAAAAGAGACTTTGACCAGATCAATGCACCGCGTTCGCTGAATCACATCGATTGGATGTGCTACATGGGCTACCGGTTTGCAGTGACAGATCAATATCTTTTCAGAGCCGACCGCCTGGGCATGAAACACTCCATAGAAATAAGGTCACCTTTTCTGGATTATCACCTGATCAGCCTGGCCTTGTCCATCCCCTCAAACCAAAAAATTAAGGAAGGAGAGCCCAAATACATACTGAAAAAAGCCCTGGAACCTATACTTTCAAAGGAGATTCTCTATCGTAAAAAACAGGGTTTCAACGTTCCTTTGCGCGAATGGGCCTCGGATACGCTGACAGATTTTATCGAGACGCACCTTGATAGCTTTTGTAATGACACCGGGCTTTTTGACAAAGGTACCGTGCGCACTCAACTCAAGAAGCTCAACGCAGGACAAAAGAACTATACCAACAACATCTGGACTGTCTTCTTTGTGATGAACTGGTTTAACAAATGGTTCAGATGAAGGTTTTGCTGATCACAAACATTCCTAACCCCTATCGGCTTCCACTTTTTAATAAGCTGGGAAAAGCCCTCGATACCCGGGGTCATCAGTTTAAGGTGTTGTTTGGTGCAGAAACCTATGCCGGCAGAAATCACAAAAATGACTACAGTAACTTAAGCTTTGACTATAGCTTTCTGAGGCAAAAGAGCTGGTTGGTGAAAAAACTGGTTAAACCTTCAGTGCAAACCTACAGTGGCCTTAGCTCACAGGTCAGAAAGGTGAGGCCGGATAAGATCATCGTAATCGGTTATTCACTGGCTACTATAAAACTATGGCTCCTTTCTTTCTTTATGAAATTTGAGCTGATCATCTGGGGGGGCACCATTCCCACATCTCCCGAGGCCAGGTCTAAGAAACGCAGGTTCATCAGAAAAATTCTTATCAGCAGAGCCAGTGCTTTTCTTGCCTATGGCACTGAGGCAGCCAACTATTTTGAAAACCTTGGCTGTGCCCGGGAAAAAATCTTCTATGCTTTCAATACCGTGGATGTAGAATTCTTTTCCAGGATTGCACAAGAGCCCAAACCTCAAAATCAGGGACTTTTGCATCTCACTTACCTCGGCTATCTCAGCCAAAGAAAGGGGGTGCATGTATTAATTGAAATAATGGAGCAAATCGCCCGGACGAGGAATGATTTTGTGTTGGACATCCTCGGCAGTGGAGATGAGCAGGCCTCTCTGGAAAAGCTGGTTGCACAAAAAGGTTTGGCGGATCGAGTAGTCTTCCACGGCTTCAGACAAAAAAGTGAATTGCCGGCATATCTGGTCAAAAGTGACCTCTTTTTATTTCAAACCACCTTTGACATTTGGGGGCTTGTTTTGAATGAAGCCATGGCTGCAGGTATATGCTGTCTGAGCTCAAAAAATGCAGGTGCCACCACTGACCTCATAGAACATGGAAAGTCCGGTTTCGTTGTTGATTTTCAGGAGATAACTCAAACGACAGCACTTATTCATGAATTATTAGACGACAGGGAGAAAAGAACAGTCACAGGTAGAAATGCTTCTGAAAGAATTATCCGTAATTTCAACCTCGATATTGCTGTAGATGGCTTTCTGCAGTGTTTGAATACTAAGTAATGGCCTTAAGCCTGGTAAGAAAAAATCATCCTCTCTACGAGCAGTATCTGGAAAAATCCAGTGCGTTTCAGCTGCTGTTATGGATTATAATGCTCAAGCCCCTGGTCAACACCTTTGTGGGAATGGATGTAATAGGTATTTCTATTAGCATTCTCCAGGTCTTCGGTTTTTTTGTGATCATCGCGCTGTTATGGGGTCTGCTAAATGAGGCTGGTCAAACCATACGTACGAGCACTTATACCATCTACATCATTTTTTTTATTATCTACATTTTCAATCTGATTTTAGTAGTCCTTTCCAACTCAGATCTTGGTACAATAAAGGATTTTCTGAAAATTCTCACGACCCCGGTTATTTTTTTCTATTACTACAAAGCACTAAGGAACGAAAAAGACCTGGACCTGATATTCTATGCTTTTATCGTATCAATGATACCTCTGAGCATGATTTTTACTTATGATGCTCTTTTTGTAGGTGCCTATGAACGTACTCGCGGGATAGACCGGATAGAAACCTCCTTTGGAGACATTGCTACGCTGGGCCTTCATATAAATGTCGTTTGGATCATCACACTATACAAACTGCTTCAGGCTCAGAAAATATCATCCCGGATAATTATCAGGACGATACTTATTTTCGTTTTCTCTGTCTACTCACTTATCAGTATTGCCCATGGTACTTCGTTTGCCGTTTTCCTGGGCATTTCCGTCCTGTTTTCAGTTTTTTATTTCCGCAAAAACTTCTTTTTTCTTGTTTTCCTCCTGGTCTTTGTGATGGTGCCCGTTTTTTTCATCTTCGAGGAATGGTTTATTGTCTTTTATGATAATTTCTATGGTAATGAAGTAGAAGCTCTCAATGCAGGTCAGTCATTAACGGACGATCGTTTTTTTCATGGTAGAATGGGGCGTTGGCAACGACATTATGAGCTCTTTGCAGATCAGAATTATTTCGATCAGTTTATCGGTGGTCTGGCAATGCGATATCCCTTTATGATAGGTCACGGGACTCACAATGACTTTCTCAGGATACTCTTTACTACAGGTTTTTTGGGATTGATTTGCTACCTGCTATTTCTGCTTGATGTCCTAAAAAATGCGCTTACCATAGATGCCCCTGCCGTTAGATTTCTGGCATTAGCAGGACTTTCAAGCCTGATTCTTTTTAGTATATCCCTTACACCATCTACCTATATAGATTTCAACTTTTTTCTGATGCCGGCATTTATTTTTGCTGCCAAATATTCTAAATATGAGCGAGTTGATAGCTAAACCCAAGGTGCTTTTTTTTGGTAAGGTCCCTCCACCCTACATTGGCCCGGCTGTGGCTACACAGATCATACTCAATTCAAGACTTAAAGAGCATGTCGATCTGGTCCATTTTGATACCTCCCATCACAAATCAATCGATGAGCTGTCCAGCAAGAGCCTCAAAAATGTCTTCTTCCCTTTTAAACTTTACCTAAGATTATTTCGGGATATTATCAGGCATAGTCCTGATATCGTTTACATACCATCACAACAAACCCACATAGGCTACCTCAGAGATATCCCCTATGTCATCATTACCCGGCTGCTTGGTAAAAAGCTGGTTTTCCATTTAAGAGGAGGCTACTTCCGCAATTGGTATAACAAAGAGTGCGGAGGGTTTATGAAATGGATCATCAGAAGAGTACAGGCACAACTGGCCGGACAGATTGTACTCGGTGAAAATCTGATTCAGTTGTTCGAAGAAGTGATGTCCAGAGAAAAGATATATGTCATTCCCAATGCAGCCGACTATGTCTATCCGGAGGTGCCCAGGAAAAGTGACAAAATAAAGGTGCTGTTTTTAGGCAATTTTATAGAGTCTAAGGGTATCATCGATTTTATCAGTGCTGCTCAGCTCTTAAAAGATCAGGAGAAACTGAGCTTTTTGTGTGCAGGTAACTATATGGATGAGGAAAGTAAAGCCACCATTCAACAACTGGAAAAAGAAACGGATCAACTTACCATTCTGGGGCCGGTATCGGGTAAGGCCAAATTCGAGTTACTGAAAAGCGTTGATATTTTCGTGTTCCCGACTTACTATAGAAATGAAGGACACCCCTGGGTGATTGTGGAAGCTCTAGGGGCAGGTTTACCGGTTATCAGCACCGACCATGGGGCTATTATTGAAAGTGTGATTGACGGCAGCAACGGGTATATTATTAACCCCCAATCTCCACAAGAAATTGTAGATAAAATTTTAGAATTGGCTAACAATGAGGCCTTAAGAACTTCAATGTCAAGGGCAAGCCGGTCCCTCTATGAAAGCACTTACAGAGAGGCCAATATTGTGGAGAATTTTGCGCGAGTGTTTAAAGATGTGAATAAAAAGTAGCAGGTGAATGTGCGGAATAGTCGGTTATATAAGAACGGGAGATCAGGAACAACTCAGGTCAAGCACTCGATTACTCGATCATCGTGGACCTGATACCTGGGGTACACATTGGTTTGACACTTTGGGTTCCGGTTTGGGTCATACCCGTCTCTCTATTATGGATCTCTCCGAGAAGGGCAATCAACCGATGTATGATCCTGGTTCCAAAAACTGGATTGTTTTCAACGGAGAAATCTACAATTACCAGGATATCCGGAAACGTCTGAAAGGAATGGGAGACTCATTTGTCTCTGATACCGATACGGAAGTGCTGCTCAAAGCCTACGCCCGCTGGGGTGCCGCCTGCCTTGAGCAATTAAACGGGATGTTTGCTTTTGCCATCTTCAATGAAATCAGCGGCAAGCTGTTTATAGCACGTGACAGGCAGGGAATTAAGCCGCTCTATTATTATCTCAAAGAGGATCAAATAATTTTTGCCTCCGAAATCAAGGCAATCTTTGGGTCAGACGGATATTCACCCGCTCCGGATATGCAAGCCCTGTATACACCAGTGCATTATCAGGCAGGCCCTTATACGGGTTTTACAGACATATTAAAATTACCAGCTGCCAGTTACCTAGAGTTGGAAACTGGCCAGGTAGCACAAATAAAAAAATACTGGCAACTGGAAGTAACCGAAAACGAAACGGATGAACATAAAGCCCTTGAAGAGCTGGATGCTTTACTGAATGATGCCGTTTCGCTCAACCTGGTATCAGACAGACCTGTCGGGATTATGCTGAGCGGTGGGCTGGATTCTTCATTGCTGGCAGCCCTGATGCAAAAAAAGAAAAGTGATGCCCTGACTTCATTCACGATCAAATTCAGCCAGGCTGACCTCAAGCGGCAGGGCAACGTGGATGATTCTTATTATGCCAAAAAGATGGCCGATGAGTTTGGCTTTGATCATTCTGAGATTACCATTCAACCTGATGTTGTAGATCTCTTACCAAAACTAATCTACCATCTGGACGAACCAGTGGCAGATCCGGCTATGATCAACACTTATCTGATCTCAAAAGCAGCCAAAGAAAGGGGCATCAGCGTATTGTTGACAGGCATGGGTGCAGATGAGGTTTTCGGGGGCTACCGGTCCTATCAGGCCTGTATTAAAGCAGACACTTATCAAAGATTCATACCGGGTTTTTTAAGACCTTCCGTTCAGAGAATGGTAGCACAGCTACCGGAGAATAACAGCAAGAGAAACTTTAAATACATTCGCTGGATCAAGCGGTTTATTGAAATAGCTTCGCTGAACCAGTTCGAACGACAGCTCTTTGTTAAGAATTCAACCCTAAATCAGGAAGCCTTTCAACAGTATTTTGTAGACGCACCAACTGTAGAAAAGAGCCATTATTACCAGCTTTCAAAAAACCAATTCGATACAAACCCGGATGCCTCTTACATCACAAAGATGTGCTACTCAGACACGCTGAATTATATGTGTGACCACAACCTGAACTATTGCGATAAATCCATGATGGCTGCCAGCGTAGAGGGCAGGCCTACCTTAATAGACCATCGCCTGATCGAATTCATGTTTCGTCAAACACCCGCTCATCGTATCAAAAACAATGAACAGAAATACCTGTTGAAAAAAGCATCTGAAAAATACATTCCTAAGGAGATCATTTACCGACCTAAAGCTCCCTTCAGTGCTCCCATGCGGGGCTGGCTGAAAAATGAGCTTAGAGAAATGGTTCGGGATGTGCTTTCTTTCCAGTCACTGAAAGACAGAGGAATCTACAACCCAAAATATGTTCAGCAATTAATTGAGCGCAACGAGAATGGTATAGAAGACAATTCTCAGTTAATTTGGAGGCTCATGGTGAATGAAACCTGGTTTCGAACATTCTTTAAATAACAGCCAACAGATTTGCAACAACTTACGCAACAATTGAAGTCCGGAAAAATGGAGGTACTGGAAGTGCCCTTCCCCACCCTCTACAAGGGTCATGTATTAGTCCGAAATCACTATTCGGTTATCAGTGCGGGTACCGAGGGTAAAACGGTTACTGATGCTCGCAAGGGCTACATTGCCAAAGCCCGGAGCCGCCAGAAAGAGGTGAAGCAGGTAATAGACATGGTGAAGCTCAACGGGCCCATGGCTACCTACAAGCTGGTAATGAATAAACTGGAGGCTCCTTCTCAGCTAGGGTATAGTACTGCGGGCGAAGTAATAGCGGTAGGAGAAGGTATAAAAAACCTGAAAGTCGGAGACAAAGTAGCCTGTGGAGGTGGTGGTGCCTGTCATGCCGATGTCATTGCAGTATCTGAAAATCTTTGTGCTAAAGTAGCCACAGATGTAGATCTCAAGTATGCAGCCTTTAGTACAATTGCCGCGATTGCTATTCAGGGTATGCGCCAGGCGGATTTGCGCATGGGTGAAAACTGCCTGATCATAGGCATGGGCTTGCTTGGGCAACTAACTGCCAAAATTCTGATGGCTTCCGGTATCAGGCCCATTTGTGTAGATGTATCTACACAGCAGGTGGAGCAATCGCTCAAATCGGGCATAAAAGATGTATATGAGCGCAATGCACCAGGCTTAGAGGAAACCATTATGAAGTTTTCGCGCGGGCATGGTGTAGATGCAATCATCATCACCGCAGGCACCTCATCTCTTGACCCCGTAGAGCTGGCCGGTACAGTAGCAAGGAAAAAGGCCAAAGTGGTCATTGTTGGCGCTGTACCAACTGGTTTTGACCGGAAGAACTACTATAAAAAAGAGCTGGATTTAAGAATGTCTATGTCTTACGGCCCCGGTAGAGGAGATTTGGATTATGAACAAAAAAATATTGATTATCCAATAGGTTATGTACGGTGGACAGAAAACCGAAATATGCAGAGCTATCTGGACCTTCTCGAAACAGGTGCGCTGGATGTTGAAAAACTGATCTCTCATGTTTATGAGCTGCCTGAAGCCCCGAATGCCTATGACATGATTCTCTCCAGAAGTGAGGCCTATAATGGTGTACTCATCCAGTATGATGCTGAGGCCCAAATATCATCCGATCTGGTACTCAGCACCCAGACTATACCACATGGGAAACCCAATGTGGCCATGATTGGTGCCGGCAATTTTGCTCAGAATGTATTGCTCCCACTGATGAAGGACCATTGCAATTTTGTAGGTCTTACAACAGGCCATGGCAACACAGCAAAATATGTAGCGGAAAAGTACGGTTTCCAGTATTGTAACGATAGTGCCGAACAACTATTGAAGGATGAAAAGATCAACACCGTTTTTATCACTACGAGACATGATTCTCATGCCAAATACGTAGTCGACTGTATCAAAAGCAACAAGCATGTCTTTGTGGAAAAGCCACTGGCTTTGACCGAAGATGAGCTGGAGGAAGTAAGAGTTGCATATCAGGAGAGCAAAAGTCGACAATACGTAATGATAGGCTTTAACCGCAGGTTTGCTCCTGCAGTGCAGCAAATCAAAAACCTGCTTAACGATGATCAGCCAAAGTCCATTAATATAAGAGTAAATGCGGGTATCACACCTCCAGAACATTGGACCAACGATATGGACATTGGTGGTGGACGAATGATAGGAGAGGGCTGTCACTTTATAGATTTGGCTATGTTCCTGGCTGGAGCCAAAATCACCTCAGTGAGTGCCAATGCTATGGAAGACCCTAATGGCCTGGATAATACTGTAGTGGTCAATTTGGCTTTTGCCAATGGCAGTGTGGCTTCGGTCAATTACTTCTCCAACGGCAACAAGCGTGTAGCCAAAGAACAGATTGAGGTTTTTTGTGGGGAAACGGTATGCCGGATTGATGACTTCAAAACCCTGACCATATTCGGAGCCTCGGAAAAAACCATCAAGTTTAAAGGACAAGACAAGGGTCACCAGGAAGAAATTAAACAGTTTTTGGGGGCGGTAAATTCAGGATCTGGTCAACCAATAAGCTTTGAAGAATGCTATTTGAGTTCCCTGGCTACGCTCAAGGTGATGCAAAGCCTAAAAGAACAGCGAACCATTGTACTCTAAACCAAATTCCTGAACTCAATAAGTTAGGCCATTGATCAATAAAAATAACACATCTGGACTCAGCACAGACGACCCAATTGAGTGTAGCCGCAGCCTCAAGATGCTTACGAACTACATCGTACGGGAAGGCTATCGTGGCTATGATCCCTATGATGCATTGAAGGCCCCTATTTTCAGGTTACCAATTTTAAAAACCAATAAATTATTACGCTTTGGCACACAGCAGTTGGTGAAGCGTCTGCCTTTTAGCATTCGGCCCCTACTTTTCGTTCCCAAAGGTTACAACCCCGTCACTTTAGGGCTTTCCATACAGGCTTACTCCTACTTGTATGAGGCAGAACCTGAGAAGAGAACAGAACACCTAAAAACAATTGATTTTCTAATTGAAGAATTAAAAGCACTAATTCCAACCGGTTTTAATGGTGCCTGTTGGGGGTATGATTTTGATTGGGAATCTCGCTATGCAAAAATTCCTGCCTACCAACCCACTGTTGTAGCAACTGGCATTATTACCAACGCGCTATTTATTGCTCATCAACTTACTGACCATAAAGAAGCTGCGCGTTTAGTTGTCAGTGCTGCTGGTTTTGTGCTAAACGACCTGAATAGAACCTACGCAGGAGATTCGTTATGTTTTTCTTACTCTCCTTTTGATCAAAATCAGGTTTTTAATGCTTCTATGAAAGGAGTGAGATTATTAACGCAGGCATATTCAATAAATGGAAATTACGAATATAAAGAAATAGCAAAGCAAGGGGTTGAATTCGTAATAAACCAACAAAAACACGATGGATCCTGGGGGTATTCTTTATCTAAAGTCGGAGGATGGACAGACAACTACCATACAGGTTATGTATTGGATTGTTTGGATGAATATCAAAAACTCGCAGGTGATCCTATTTATTCAAAGTTTATAAAAAAGGGCTATGCATTTTATATAAAGCATTTTATAACAGAAGAGGGTGTACCTAAATTTTACCACAACAATATTTATCCTCTGGACTGTACATCCGCTTCACAAACAATACTCACAACCATTCGTTTCGGTGACCTTGAATTAGCTAAGAAAGTGGCTCAGCATGTTTCTAACACTATGCAGAAATCTAATGGCAGTTTTAAGTTTAGAAGGTTTAAAAATTATACGATTAAAACGTCTTTCATGCGTTGGTCAGATGCCTGGATGTTTGCGGCTTTGAGTAATTTAAAACAGTGCGGCATATGAAACTATTGTTCCATTTAGGACATCCTGCTCATTTTCATTTATTCAAAAATGTAATTAAGAAATTCGCTGGTAGAGGACACGAGGTTTGTATTGTTATCAAAAAGAAAGATGTCTTAGAGGAGTTGATCAAAGGTCTTGGAATGGAGTACTTCAATATTCTACCAGACGGAAGAAAAGACAGCAAATTAGGAATGCTTCTTGGTGTAATTAAACAGAGTTGGCGTTTGTTTCTGTTCAGCAAAAAGGAAAAACCAGATATCCTACTGGGTTCTACACCCGCCATCGCCCATGTTGGTAAGCTCTTGAGCATTCCTTCAATCAACCTGAGTGAGGATGATGCCAAAGAAGTGATGTTATTCGCCAGAATTACTTATCCGTTTAGTACTTTGATACTTTCACCAAAATCATGTGATAATGGCAAGTGGAACTCAAAGACAATCAAACACGAAAGCTATCATGAATTGGCCTATCTCCACCCCAACCATTTTCAACCAAATATAGATGTGGTCAGGAAATATCTTTCCGGTGAAGAGGATTATTTCATAATGAGGTTTTCCGGGTTAAATGCTTATCACGATGATGGTATTTCCGGGATTGACCATCAGGTATCGCTCAGGTTGATAGAAATGATGAAACCCTATGGTAGAGTGTTGATTTCTTCTGAAAAACCGCTTTCTGATGACCTGGAAAAATATCGTTTAAATATCCCTCCGGAATTGATGCATGATTTTATGGCTTTTGCAAAAATATATATAGGTGATAGCCAGACCATGGCTGCAGAAGCGGGTGTATTGGGAACTCCATTTATCCGGATCAATGACTTTGTCGGAAGGTTGGGCTATTTGAACGAACTTGAGAATGTGTATAAACTTGGTTATGGCATTCGGCCAAAAGATATCAAAGATGTGTTTCCACTGGTTTCTCAATTACTGTCAACCGATACACATGAAGTTTGGGACGAAAGAAGAAAAAAAATGCTCTCAGAGAGAACAGATTTTGCGGAATATCTCACCACATTTCTTGATGAGTATAATTTTAAATCCGAAGGTTAAATTGGGAGCATGTTAACGAAAAAAAAGATACCGGTCAGATCAATTTTGATATATGGATTCTTGCCCTCATTTCTAAAAAGGATTGTCTATAGAATCAAGGGATATAAGTTGTCCAAAGGGGTCAAAATAGGTATTGGTAGTGTCATAATTGGGGAAGATGTTACAATAGGGGAAAACTCAAGTGTTGGGTTTTTTACCATTATAAGAGCCAAAACCATTAAGATTGATCGTTTTGTACAAATTGGATCTCTCAGTTATATAGACACTGAAAGACTAGAAATTGGTGATGATACAAGAATTAGAGAAAATGTATTTGTTGCTGGTATAACATCACCAAAGTCTTTGCTGAAACTTGGCCAAAGGTGTTTAATTGGACAGTATAGCTTTTTTAATCCTTCAGAACCTATTGTGATTGGTGATGATTGTGGAATTGGTGGTGGGTGCAAGTTATTTACCCATGGTTCTTTTCTTTCCGTACTTGATGGTTATCCGGTTTCGTTTGCGCCAATTACCCTGGGTTCGAACGTTTGGATTGCCTGGGACGTTTTCGTTCTGCCAGGAGTTTCAATTGGAAGCGATGTTGTGGTGGGGGCCAGGTCATTTGTAACCAAAAACATTCCATCAAAAACATTGGTATCAGGCAATCCGGCAAAAGTCAAAGTGAAAAACTTTCCTGCCCCAACCTCCTTACAAGATCAATTGGAAGTTTTGAGAAATACATTGGATGAGTTTAAATCCTTTTTAGAGTATAATAAAATACAGTGTTCATTAGATACTGTTTCTGATGGTAAGGTATTGGAAGTTCGGGTCAAGAGAAAGTACAGTAGATTGACATACCTCGATACCAAAGATGTTCTTCGTAACCCTCAAAATTCACAAACAATTGTCTCCTTTTATAAACCAGAAGGTTTAGAAGATTTATTGAAAAACTCTTCGGTTGAAATGATAATTTGCATAGAATCCAAAGAGCGAATTGGCACAAGTGAATTAGGCGAAGAATTTGCGAAGTTTATATCAAAATATGGAATTCGGTTTAGAAGATCAGATTAATACGATAAAAAATTATGGAAAGGTTTATTTCAAAGTTTGAAGAACTTTTGGAGTTAGATGACGGCACAATCAAAAAGACAGATGTCTTTAGAGAGTTTAGTGAATGGGATTCTCTTGCTGTACTTGGCTTCTCAGTTATGGTAAATGAAGAGTATAATGTTATAATACCTAAAGTTGAATTCGATAAACTAATAACAATAGGTGATGTCTATAATTATATTCAATCAAAAAAAGTGTAAATGAAAGAACAGGAAATTAAGCAATTAATAATTTGTTGTATTAATGAGTACCTGGAATTAAATGAAACCAAGATAGATATCAATGAGAATACTGCGCTTATAGGATCAAATGCTATAGTTAATTCTATGGGTTTAGTAAATATCATTGTGGATGTCGAATCCAGCTTATTGGATAGTGACATTGAAATTTCATTAACAAGTGAAAAAGCCATGTCAAGAGTTGTAAGTCCATTCCGAAGTATTAGTTCATTGGTAAATTTCATAAATGAGGAAATCAATGAAGAATCGAAATGAGATTTTTCTGATAACAGGCACTCGTAAAGGATTAGGCCAATCATTGGCCTTGCATTACCTACAGACGGGGAAAATTGTAATTGGCTGTAGTAGAAACAATGCATCCATTGAACATAAAAACTATACCCATTTCAAGTTAGATGTAAGCGATGAAAAAGAGGTGCAAAAAATGATCAGGGTCATTTCAAAAAGGCACAAAAAGGTTGATGTACTTATTAATAATGCCGGTATAGCATTAATGAATCATGTCCTGCTTACTGCGAAGAGTTCTGTGAACGATATTTTTAATACAAACTTTCTGGGGACATTTTTATTTATACGCGAGGCCTCTCGCTTAATGATTAAGAATAAGTATGGTAGAATAGTTAATTTTTCTACTGTTGCAGTGCCTTTAAACCTGGAAGGTGAAGCAATCTACGCTTCCAGTAAATCTGCCGTTGAAACTTTTACACGGGTTAGTTCCAAAGAGCTTGGTCAATTTGGTATTACGGTAAATGCAATAGGCCCCTCACCTGTTTTAACCGATTTAATACGACTGGTTCCTAAAGAAAAAATAGACTCACTGATTGAAAGTCAGGCTATTAAGCGTTTCGGAGAAACCGAGGATATACTTAACGTAGTCGATTTCTTTATCAACGAGAAAAGTGATTTTATCACGGGCCAAACTATATATCTGGGAGGAATAAGCTAATTATGAATTGGTTGCTGAAAAGGTTTGAAGCTTACTCCGGTAAAACTTTTATTTGCAGTGAGTCTGACCATAAGACCTATGGTGATTTATTAAAACAAGTTCAAGACTATAAAGACACTCTTGTTGACCATGCAGTCCAAAGAAATAGTGTAGTTGCAATTGTAGGCGATTATTGCTTTGAAACGATTGCGTTGTTTTTTGCACTCGCTGAACATAAATGTATTGTAGTTCCTATCACTTCGACCGCAGATAACGAGGTTAAATATAGACTAGAGGAGGGAAAGGTAGATCACATTATTACTCTTAGACCAACAGAGGTAGCCTTTGCTCAGAGCAGTCGCTCAAATGAATCATCAAATAATAAGTATGTTTTAAAATTAACTCAAGAAAATAAATCGGGGCTCATATTATTCAGTAGTGGATCCTCTGGCAAACCAAAAGCCATGATTCATGATTTAGAGACACTGATAAATTCGTTTGAAGATAGAAAAGGAAAGAACCTCAATTTCCTTGTTTTTTTGATGTTTGATCACATTGGAGGGCTCAATACGCTCTTGAACTCTCTTGCTATGGGAGTTGCTATTACAATTCCAAAAGAAAGGGACCCAGAGCATGTTTGTTTTCTTATTGAAAAGTATAAAGTCAACGTACTTCCCGCATCTCCAACCTTTCTAAACTTGCTTTTATTAAGTCAGGCTCACACAAAATTCGACCTTTCAAGTCTGAAATTAATTACTTACGGCACCGAACCCATGCCAGAAACTGTCTTGCTAAAAGTTAAAGAGGCGCTTCCTTTTGTGAAATTGCTACAGACATTTGGTACAAGTGAGACAGGCATAGCAAAAATTTCAAGCAAGTCTTCAACCAGTAATTTAATTCGATTTGATGATCCTGATTATGAATTTAAAATTGTGAATCAAGAATTGTGGTTAAGAAGTAAAACCCAAATTTCAGGATACCTGAATGCTTCAAATCAAAATTTCACCGAAGACGGATGGTTTATGACAGGTGATATTGTTGAAGAATATGAAGATGGCTATTTAAGGATCATTGGAAGAAACAGTGACTTAATAAATGTGGGTGGCTTGAAGGTATTGCCATCTGAAGTTGAAAGTATTTTGATTCAAATCCCACTAATTGCTGATTGCATGGTTTTCTCAGAATCAAACCCCATTACCGGGCAAATAGTTGTCGCACAAATTGTGACAAAGTCTGAAATTTCAAGTAAGGAGTTAAAAAAAGAAATACACAGGTTCTGCAAAAACCGACTCGATCAATATAAAATTCCAGCAAAAATCAAGATTGTGGATGAAGCCAATTATTCTAATAGGTACAAAAAAATAAGAAGATGGGATTAATCTCTTTTGACAATATTGGAATTAGTGGTATGAGTGCTACCGTTCCCCAACGAATTATTTCGAATAATTCGTTTACAGAAGTCTTTAACGAAAAAGAAATAAAGAATGCAATAGCGACAACCGGGATAAAAGAAAGAAGGTTTGTTGACTCTGATGTTTGTTCTTCGGATTTATGTTGTGACTCCGCAAACAATTTACTTGACGAACTAAACATTGACAGAGACTCTGTAGATATTCTTATATTTCTATCTCAGACACCCGATTATGCCCAGCCCGCAACAGCTCCAAGCATTCAAAAAAGATTAGGCCTGTCTAAAAAGACCGCTTCATTTGATATTAATATGGCCTGTTCTGGCTATATCTATGGTTTGTCCACCGCTTTCGCTTATTGTAGTTCCCCGGATGTCAAGAAAGTACTGTTGCTCGTAGGAGAAACAATGTCTAAAGCAATTTCCCTGAAAGATCGGGCTACCTGCTTACTATTTGGAGATGCTGGTTCGGCAACACTGATTGAAAAAAACGAAAAATATGGAAAGTCATATTTTTCACTCAATTCTGACGGATCGGGAAATTCAGTTCTAAAAATTCCTGCCGGGGGTTATAGAGTTCCAGGTTCTCCCGACACTACTCAAGAAAAAGAATATTCTGATGGTAGTATTCGAACGGATGAACAACTTTACATGGATGGAATGGAGGTCTTCAACTTTACAATGAGGGTCGTGCCAAAAGATATTAAGGAGGTATTGGAGTTTGCAAAAAGAACGGAAAAGGATATAGACTATCTGGTTTTTCACCAGGCTAATAAATATATGACTGACTACTTGGCCAAAAAGTCAAGATTCCCAATAAACAAAGTTCCTTACTCGCTACAAAAATATGGCAATACTAGTGCAGTAACCATTCCTTTGACAATAGTGAGTGAGTTATTTACCGGGGCTCCATTAAATGCCAAAATGTTGTTTTCCGGTTTTGGAGCAGGACTATCATGGGGCTCTGCAATACTAGATTTGAGTGATTGCCATATTTCTAAATTAAATGAATTAGCTTGAACGACTTATTCTCTCTATCGGGTAAAAACATTTTAATAACCGGGGGGTCTTCAGGCATAGGTCTGCAGTGTGTCCGAACTTGCCTGCAAATGGGTGCCAATACAATTGTCATTTCACGAAATAAGGATAAACTAGAACAGATACACCAAGAACTAAATACGCAAAACAGTATTTTCTATCCGCAAGATATTACTGACCATGAAAAGTTGGAGCCAATAATTAAAGATGCTGTTTCTAAGGTTGGCAAAATTGACGGGTTTATTCATTCTGCCGGCATTGAAATGACCTCACCATTGAGACTACTTACCCCGGATAAATTTGAGTCTATATTTTCATTAAACGTGATTTCAGCATTTATAATCGCTAAAATTATTTCAAAAAATAAGTACAAAGGCACTAATGCGAGCTATATCTTTATAGCGTCCATAATGGCAGAATTGGGTCAGGCAGGGAAAGTCGGTTATTGCTCAAGTAAAGGCGCCCTTACTGCCGGAGCCAGGGCAATGGCTTTGGAGTTTGCAAGCAAAGGCATTAGAGTTAATTCCATTCTCCCTGGGATGATATCTACCGATATGTCATCTAAACTTTTGGATACTCTATCACCTGAAGCTCAAACTGAAATTGAAAAAATGCATCCCCTTGGAATTGGTAAAGTAGAAGATGTCGCAAATGCCTGTATTTATTTATTATCAGATGCGTCTAAATGGATAACAGGAACAAACCTGATTGTAGACGGAGGGTATTCTGCAAAATAACTTAACACCTACTTACTCAGTGATTGCCATTATTTAAAAGGAATCTCAGTGCTTTAAGAAAGCTTGCTTTGGACAATGAAGTGGCTAACTTTGATCGATGGCTTACAAAGCTGAGATAGTTCCTCCAAATATTTAATCAGCATCCGGAAAATATTATGCGAGATTTCACCCTGTCCAAATACAAGGAACTTCTACTTACGCTTAAAAATCAATCCTATACTTTCTTACCTTATCGAGAGTTTATTTTAAATCAAGCTTCTCCTTGTATAGTTCTAAGACATGACGTTGATTTACGACCTCAGAATTCTCTTCAATTTGCCAGAATTCAACATGAGAACTCTATTCGGGGTACCTATTATTTCCGCGCTGTACCGCAGAGCTGGGACGAGGACATTATTCTGGAAATTGCATCGCTGGGTCACGAAATAGGATATCACTACGAATGCCTGACCACCACCAATGGCAACCCGAAGGCTGCCATAGTTGACTTTGAAAGAAACCTTGAAAAACTTAGAAAGCTTGCCCCTGTAGATACCATATGTATGCATGGCAGCCCTATGTCCAAATACGATTCCAAAGACCTCTGGAATTTTAACGATTATCGTGATTTTGACATCATAGGCGAACCTTATTTTGATGTTGATTTTGATAGGGTTTTTTATATTACCGACACGGGGCGCAGGTGGGATGGTGACAAGGTAAGTGTCCGAGACAAAGTCATGACATCTATCGATCTCTCTTTTAAAAGAACTCAGGAAATTATTGAAGCTGCCGAATCGGGTAGTTTGCCCGATCAAATAATGTTTACCTTTCACCCTCAGCGCTGGGACGATCAACTGCCCGTTTGGGTCAAAGAATTGGTTTTTCAAAAAATCAAAAATATCATCAAAAAAACCATATTTGTCAAAAAGGCCTAATCCTATCAAAAAGTCTATAAAGGGCCATTTATGCTGATTATCTCCAGACAAACCGTATACAGAAGCATCATTACCTTCCGATTAATCAGAATCCTCAAAAAAACTTCCGTATTTTAGTGAGGCCTCATTCGAATTTTTAAAATGAAACCGTCAAAGTATGCATTTTTTTGATGCGCCAAATGGCAGAACTGTTCCGGAAAATATCTATCAGGATGAGCTATTGCGAAATTTAACAAATACCGAAAATGATTCTCTCGAGGCAACCCTTGAAGCTCTATCATCCAGTGACGTTTCAGGTCCACTAAAACAGTTTATAATCTCTCAGGCCGATTTTAATAAAAGTACCTGTGTTGCTCTCCTCAAGACCTCTGACGCTTTTAATGTCCAGCATTTTCCTGACTGCCGGAAATCCAATACTGGTTATAACCTCATGGTCAATCTCAAGTCCATCAATGATACAAGGCTCATTAATAAGCTATTTTCCTCATTCAACGAGAAGCTTGCTAAGGATGGTATTTTCATAGGTTGCGTAGAAACTTATCAGTTAAGAAAAAAACGAATTCTTCAGAAATATCCGGTAGGCTTTAATTACATCTATTACTTTTTTGACTACCTATTCAAGCGGGTTTTTCCGAAAATCATGCTGCTTGACAAGTTATATTTTTTCATAACCGCAGGAAGAAACCGTGCGATTTCAGAAACTGAAGCCTTAGGCAGGCTTAGCTACTGCGGCTACGATATTGTCGATTCTCTTATCGACAATAAGCTTATGTATTTCGCTGCGAAAAAGAAGGTTGAGTCATTTAAAACCAAAGAAAAAAGTTATGGTGTTTTCCTCAAGCTACCTCGCAGGGGTAAGGGTGGAAAACGGATAGACGTTTATAAACTAAGAACGATGTTTCCTTATTCGGAATACATCCAGGGCTATGTTTATAAGCAAAACCACCTGCAGTCAGGAGGAAAGTTTCAAAATGACTTCCGCATTTCTCTGCTGGGGCGATTTTTCAGAAAATACTTTCTGGATGAGATTCCTATGTTAATTAACCTGCTGAAGGGAGATCTAAAACTAGTAGGTGTCAGACCATTGAGTCAGCAGTATTTTAGCCTCTATAGTGAGGAGTTAAAAACCAGAAGACTTAAGCACAAACCAGGTCTCATACCCCCGTACTATGCTGATCTTCCTGAAACTCTGGATGAAATCCAGGATTCCGAAGAAAAGTATTTAATCGCTCATGAGAAATCTCCGTTCAAAACGGATGTCAGGTATTTCTTTGTGGCTTTCGGAAATATTCTGATTAAAAAGGCTCGTAGTAAGTAAACATTCAGACGAGACCTTCAATGTCAAAATCCTCTCCCTTACCAAAGCTCATTAAATCATAGAGTTTATAGAGTTCCAGGGTATTGATATCTTTCAATAAGCAATCTCCGTTACCCATAATTTCCACCACTTCAAATTCCGAGATTTCTCCAAAATTAACCAGGCGGAATTTTTTACCTACCCTTAGATTGTTGAACGATTTTGACATCGCACGAAGATATTATACATCATATATCTTCTCTATCACATCGCCATATTTTTGTTTGATAATTCTGCGCTTCAATTTGAGAGTTGGTGTGAGTTCACCGGTATCAATGCCCCAGGCCTCCTCCATAATTTCAAACTTCTTTATCTGCTCCCACTGACCAAAGTTTTTGTTGGCTGCACTCACCTCCTCTTCTATCTTGGATACCAGGCTGGTGTTTTTCAATAATGCCGAATCGTTTTTATCCACACCATGCCTTTCGCACCAGCTGTTCACCGCATCCATATTGAGCACAAGTAAGCCGGCAGGGAATTTTTTGTTCTCTCCTATCACCATAGCTTGCTCTATCATGATAGATTCTTTGAGCTTGTTCTCTATCACTTGTGGGGCAATATATTTACCGCCTGAGGTTTTGAACATTTCCTTTTTGCGGTCTGTAATCTTCAGGTAATTATCTGATGAAAGTACACCGATATCACCTGTATGAAACCAATCTCCAGTCATCACTTCAGCTGTTTTTTCGGGTGCTTTAAAATATCCCTGCATCACGTTGGGTCCTTTCACGAGTACCTCCCCGTCCTCGGCAATTTTTACATCAACTCCTTCGAGCAGAGGTCCCACAAAATCCAGTTTAGCCTGGCCAGCCAGCGGCAAGCCTATACATACCCCGGGAGAGGTTTCCGTGAGCCCATAGCCTTCCATAATTTTAATATCAGCTGCCCAAAACACACGCTTTAGCCTGTTTTGAATAGCCGAAGCTCCTACGATAATGTGCTTTATGTTTCCTCCAAGAGCCGCCTGCCATTTACTAAATATCAGTTTACGGGCCATCTTAAGTTTCCAATTGTAGAAACCACCTATGTTTTTGTCAGGATCGTAGGTAAGACCCATATTGACGGCCCAGAAAAAGAGACTCTTCTTAGCCCCGGAAAGGGCATAGCCCTTTTCCATGATTTTGTCATACACCTTTTCAATCAGTCTGGGCACTGTATTGAAACCATGGGGTTTAATTTCCTGCAGGTTGGCACTAATGGTTTCCAGGCTTTCAGCATAATAAATGCCCAGGCCCAGTTGAAAGTAGAAGTAAATAGCAGTACGTTCAAAAATATGGCAGAGGGGCAGAAAGCTCAGAACTCTGTCCTTTCCATGCTCATAGCCTGCTCTTTGGGCAACAGCCCGAGAGTTTGAGAGAATATTCTTATGAGAGAGCATTACCCCTTTGGGTCGGCCTGTTGTACCCGAAGTATAAATGATGGTGGCGAGGTCATTTTCAGCGATACCTGCTTTGCGATTTTCTACCTCGGCTTTTGCTTCCTCAGAACCCTCCTGCAGCAAAGCGCTCCAATGCTCTACGCTATCAATCTTATTAAAGGAGTAGATAGGAATATCATCTGGTAATCTATCGACAGCTGCCCGGGCTCGTTTATAGATATCCTCATTTGCGACAAAGACCAGCCTGGTTTCAGAATGTTCAAAAATATAAGCGTAGTCATCGGTAGAAATAGTCGGGTACATGGGTACTCCTATCCCCGCACATTGTTGAATGGCTATATCCGCAAAGTTCCACTCGGTTCTGTTTTCGCTAATAATTGCCACCTTCTCTCCGGGAGCAATACCTTTGGCCAGAAGGCCGAAAGAAAGCCGGTTACAAATGTCTATTACTTCTTGGGTAGTGTGCTTTTGCCATTCACCGTCTTTTTTGTCGGCCAGGCAAACTTCAAGATCGAACTTCTCCAATTGATAGGGAAGCAACTCGAACAATCGGGTCGGATATTCCATAAATAAGTTTGGCTAAAGAATTATAAGATAGCCAAAAATAGAGAAGGAAAAAATCTTCAGAAGTCTCCTCTCAATTCACGGAAACGCTTGCGGGCTTCTGATACAAAAATGCTACCGGGAAACTTATTAAGTAATTCAGTATACAGCTCCATGGACTTCTCAGGATCTTTCAAATCATCTTCATGAATAACGGCTGTTAGAAACAGAGCATCATCTCCCAGGATTTCGAAATAGAAACCTTCATTGATTTTATTCAGCGCTTCCACCGCTTTACCTGCATCACCCAATTCCCTGTAGGTTTTTGCCTTCAGAAAATACACCTCATCCACAATTGAATGCTGTGGGTACTTCTCAATCATATCGTCAAGGGCATTGAGGGCTTCTTGTTTTTGATTCTGAAAGAGCATCAACTCGATATTGGCATATTCCTGCATCACCACATCGGTAGAATCAAAAACCGTATTGTTCTTGATCAGAATACTCAGATTCAGGGCATCATTAGCAATTTCTCTGGAGGTAGCCAATTTGAGAATATCAAGGTGCCCCTGGGCCAGTTCAAACTCGCCTTTGAAATATGAAAGTTTAGCGCTTTTGAGCTTAGCCTGGTAACCAAGAGGCTCATCCTTAAACATGCGCTCTACCTGGGCATAAAGTAAAATAGACTCCCATGGCTGCTTGTCCAGAAGATAAATATCTGCCAGATCCATTTTCGACTCTGCAATGATTCTGTGTTTACCCACCGGCTGACTCACGAGGTCGGACAGTATTTCTATCGATTCGGGTATTTCATTGAGGTAGAAGGCATGCAATAGTGCTTTCCTACGCTGAGCATCAAGTGCAGTAAACAAATCGCGTGACTGGCCTTTAAATGCATCGTACTTGGCTATAAGCTCTCGAACTGCAGCAGTGTCTACTGGGTAACTCGCTTTGACTACTTCCTCTTCCGACAAAAGCACATACTTTTTCGCCAGTCTGCTGCTCGGGCTTTCCGGATAATCTTTGATAATGTAATTGAATGCTTTTTCGGCTGTCTTATAATCTGAATTACGGTAAGCGATGAGCCCTACATTGATGATATTCTCTCCTTCATTTCGCGCGCGTTCTCTCGGGGTTTCCTCTGTTTGAACTCTTGCATTCCGTTTATCCAGTGCATAGGCCTGTCTTAGCGCAGCTGGAAAATTTTTCTGTTGAAGGTGGGTCCAGATAAGCATCTCATTATAAATGGGGTCTCCATCGGCCTCCTGCATAAAATCATATAAGATTGTTTCAAGTGTATCAAGATCAGCCGGCTCCCGAAGTACCCGCTGAAAAGAGTTCTTAACATAATTCAGATTCTGTGGCTGTGATTTGGAAAAAGTAAGATACTCTTTGATCATAAGCTGCTTCTTATTCATCAGTCGATAAGCATTTGCCAGCTCAAGAGAAAACAGGCTTGGTCTGTTCAGAGCCTCTCTCCCTTTCTCATAAGTCAGCAGCGCTTTCTCCCTGAGGTTCTTCTCAAAAAAAGTTTGCGCCAGTACCCTGACGTCATTGGTCTTTCTTTCATCCCTTGCCTTCTTCGCTACCTTTTTGATGATATTGTCAAAGTGCTTTTCAGCAGCACCTTCTTTTTGCTGCGCCTGGTATACAATACCCAGGTCTATTTCATATATGTAATTCTGAGGAAACTGCTTCAGCACATTCTTCACATATTTTTCTGCACCGTCAAAATCCTGGATGGTCAACAGTAGCTTGAAGTAGTTATCATGTATCCTGGTAACATTCCGTTTGTTCCTGGCCAGCTTTTTATATTGCTCCTCCGCCTTCTCAAGATCACCCTGTCTATAATACTCGTTGGCCAATGCCACCGGATCACTTGACTGTGCTGCGAGCGTAACTGTTATTAAAACCAGCGTAAGTGCTGAAACGATTCTCCTCATACTTATTAACATAATCAACAGGCTAGTAATTAAAGATAGTTAATTAATAAATTATACTATTCTCTATTAGGGATGTGGATATGTGTATAACGTGACTACTCACAAATCTGGTTTGAATTTGTGTATGAATGGTCTGCTTATTTTGACTTATCAACAAGTTATCTACTTGTAAGTATTTGATAATTAATTACTTACATATTATTTGTGGTAAGTAAGATTTTTTGTGGATAAGAGATGTGGACTTTATACACTGTGGATTACTTATGAATAGTTTCTTAAGAATTCGTTTTCTGCAAGTACTTATCAATAATTACCTGCCCTTGTGTGTATGACTGTGTATATCTATGAGATAGGCAACAGATTTATACACAAAACTCACTGGTTATTCACAGTGTATGAAACGTTGATATCATCAACAATCCAGTTTTTTCGAAGTTCTATAATCCGCGTATTGGTGAAGTCATCAAGGTAGTATATGACGGGTTCTGCCTGGGTGCGCTCGAGTATATTACCAATATCCCAAACTCCGTTTCCATTGGTATCAATGATGACCTTTAAGAAATAGGTACCGGCATCCAAATATTCGAAAGAGAAGCTGGGTTCATTATACTTAGTTTGAATTACTTCTAAAGATCTTGAGTTGAGCAGCTGGATGATATAAGTTGGTGCATTGGTATTGACCGATCCATTGATAATGCCTGCATCGTCAAGCTTGTAAGGCCGGAGGTTTTTAATGCGTGCGTTGGAGGTATCGTTCTCTATACTGAAGAAGGCTCCCGGTTTAAGGAGCATTTTCAGATTTTCGTCCTCTTTGATATAATCCTTCAGGTTCATGTCCCAGGAGACTTGTGTGCGGGTGGTGTTCCACGTGAAAAGGGAGTCATCCAGGTTGAAGAAATTGAGAGAGTCTATTTCAAAAATGAGACTATCTCTATCGTAGGATCTGACGGGTTTGGTAAAATCCAGCGTGACCTTCGCATTGGGTACCAGTGAACTGGAGGTTGGAGAGATTGTATAGTCAAATTTGTCGGCTTCTATTTCAGATTCGTTAAAGTAAAATTTAACAGTATCCTGCAGCTGACTATTGATAGAATCGCTGGCTGTGATAATTAATGGAATGGTATCGTTGTATGCGAAGCCGGTATTATAGAAGCGTAATTTTTTGTCTTCTAAAGAAATATAGGCCACGGTGTCGTTATTAAGCACCTCGTAAGAGGTAATAGCTTTGTTAAATTCGATATCGAAGTACTTACCGAAGTGCCTTGCGGAGCTGACTTTTAATGGGGTAATATCGAGTCTTTGAATGTCAAAGTTGATGCCTGTAATATTAGATACCAGGTTGAGGGAATCAGAATAGAATCCATAGAGCTCCTCGTCAGGATCAGCCTTCTGGTTATTGTTTTTATCAAGGGCGCTGTAGATGTAATACTCTCCAGGGGGTAGATTTTTGAATCGATAGAAACCACTGGTATCTGTTCGGGCATAGTACGAAGCTGAGCCTGATGTAATGTCTAGAGTATCAGTCAGGGTATAAAGAGATACCAGTGCTTCTTCCACTGGATCTTTTGAGTATAGATTCGTAATGGTCCCTGAAATTTGCAATGAGTCTATATAATCACCGGTAGAAAAGCTGAGGTTCAGATCCGGTGGTATATTTCTGTTGGTAACATCCTGAATTGTATTACCAAAATTGATATTATAGGTGGTATTCTCTTTCCATGGATCCTGGAAAGTAAGTATTACCGACTTCTTCTTGATCTTACTTTTAATGGCTCCTTCCCCTTCGAGAGCTGGCGTTATAATAAGATTGTTTTCAATGGCTTGTGTATTAACATATTCATCAAAGGTTAGCACTATCGTATTGCCTGTATAATTGGTTTGTTCATTGCCAGGAACAGACGAAACCAATACCGGTGGTGTTAAATCCTCAGGACCACCTTCTGGTGAGGTAATACGGGCACAGCCAAAGATGATGGCAAACAATAAGAGTACAGAGAAGAGTTGTGTGTACAGTCTTTTCATTGTGTAAGTACATAGATGAGACTACTATATTCTCTTGTGCGTTTTGCTTGTTTGTTCGAACGATAGCCCTGGATCATACCGCGCATAAATGTTGATGTGTTTCCCATATATTTTTCTGAGAGCATACTTACGTAATAACTGTCGAATTTCATGGGAATGGTAGATACAATATTCAGACCATATTTTTTGGAGAGTTGAAAAATGGATTTCTGTTCGAAATGGTAAAGGTGCCGTGGAACGTCATAACCAGCCCAGTGCGCCTGATATCTTTTGGCGTCAGCACTTTTGTAATTGGGTAAAGCCAGAAATATCACACCATTCCTGTTCAGTCGCGAAATTAAGTCGTTAAGGGTTTCTTCCAGATTATGTACGTGTTCCAGAACATGGAAAAGTGTAATTACGTCAAAGCCTTTGTCTTCCAATTCTGGTAGTGATGAAGACACGTATGAAGTGAGATTATCAGATATCTGACTACGTGCCGTGTCATCCGGCTCAATGCCCCTGACGTTCCATCCGTGTTGTGAGGCATAGGAAAGAAAATGACCTGTGCCACAACCGTAATCCAGGAGCTTCCCCTTAAAAGCAAAGCGCTCCAGCATCTTTAACTTCCGCTTTAGAGTAATGGATCGGACCGTTTTGTAAATAGTGTTGATCAGAGAGTTAGATTGGTTGCTGTGAGATATATAACTATCTGATTTATAGTATCTTACAATAGATTCCTGATCAGGGCGTGGGTTTGTAAAGAGAGTATTACAATTGGTACACCTCTGAAGGTTGAAAACCTCTTTTGAAAGGAAATGATCAGGACATTCGAAACTTTTTTCGAATTGTGTTCCGTTGCAAACCGGACAGGCGTTAAGTGTTTCTAACATGTTATCGACCCATGAATACCATTAGTACTGAAATGTCTGCAGGAGATACTCCGCTGATACGCGAAGCCTGTCCAATTGTTTTTGGCTTGATCTTTTTGAACTTCTCACGAGCTTCAGAGCTCAATGCTTTTATAGAATCGAAGTCGAAATCGTTAGATATTTTGACGGCTTCCAGGCTCGAGATCTTCTCTGCCATTTTGTGCTCCTTATCTATATAGTCTTCATACTTAAGTATGATCTCAGCCTGCTCCAGAATTTCAGGGTCATATTTGCTGAGATAGTCAGCCATATCAGATTGAAAAGCGGGTAAATCCATGATGGAAACCTGAGGTCGCTTTACCAGTTTGGCATAGGTTGTTCTATGTTGAATGGCCGAGGTACTGAGGTTTTCAAGAGCTGGATTGGCTACGGCAGGTACTACCTTTTTCTGTTTTAAATCGTTGATGAGTTTAGCCGTGTCCAGCTTTTTTTCTTCTACTGCTTTCAACCGTTGGTCGTCAGCAAGTCCTATCACATGACCCTTTTCCGTTAACCTGATATCAGCATTGTCTTGTCTTAGAAGAATACGATACTCAGCCCTTGAGGTAAACATGCGGTATGGTTCATCGGTACCTTTGTTGATAAGATCATCTATGAGCACACCGATATAGGCTTCCGATCTGGAGAGTGTGAACTCTTCCTTTGCGTTGATTTTGTGATGTGCATTAATGCCCGCCATAAGACCCTGGCAGGCGGCCTCTTCATAACCTGTTGTTCCATTAATCTGTCCTGCGAAATAGAGGTTTTCTACCAGGTGTGTTTCCAGTGTCGATGAGAGCTGGGTGGGTGGAAAATAGTCGTACTCTATGGCATAGCCTGGCCTGAACATCTTGGCATTTTCAAAACCTGCAATCTGTCTCATGGCCTTGATCTGCACATCCTCGGGTAAGGAAGTTGAGAAGCCGTTGACATAGATTTCTACTGTGTTCCAACCTTCAGGTTCCACGAATATCTGGTGTCTGCTACGTTCAGCAAAGCGGTTGATTTTATCCTCTATCGATGGGCAATACCTGGGGCCTAGTCCCTGAATGCGCCCGTTGAACATGGGTGATCGATCGAAACCGGTTTCCAGAATTCCATGAACGTCCGGATTGGTATAAGTGATATAACAGCTTCTTTGCTGGCTGAGAGATCGGGTATCGGAAGAGTATGAGAATTTGCCCGGGCTTTGATCTCCGGCTTGTTCCTCCATTTTGCTATAGTCAAGGGACCTTCCGTCTACGCGGGGAGGAGTCCCTGTTTTCATCCTTCCTGACTCAAAACCAAGTTGTACGAGCTGTTCAGTGATGCCTTTAGCAGCGCGTTCACCTGTCCTTCCTCCGCCAAACTGCTTTTCTCCGATGTGTATAATACCGTTGAGAAAGGTGCCATTAGTGAGAACTACAGCCTTGGCTCTGAATTCAATGCCCATTCCTGTGCTGACGCCAACAACTCGATTGTTCTCTACAATAATGCCAGTAACCATCTCTTGCCAGAAATCAACATTGGGATTGGCTTCCAGAGCAAGACGCCATTCTTCGGCAAAACGCATGCGATCATTTTGTGTCCGTGGACTCCACATAGCAGGGCCTTTTGACTTATTGAGCATACGAAACTGGATCATTGACTTGTCTGATATAATACCAGACATACCACCGAGGGCATCTATCTCACGAACGATCTGCCCTTTAGCTACTCCACCCATGGCTGGATTACAGGACATCTGAGCAATGGTGTTCATGTTCATGGTGATGAGCATGACTTTCGATCCCATCTTGGCGGCTGCATGAGCCGCCTCACAACCGGCATGGCCGGCTCCTACTACTATAATATCATACTGTGAAAACATGCTGCTTGATAAGTGTTCCACGTGGAACATTTACCCTTTTACGAGTAAGGTGTTTCACGTGGAACAGTGCTTAGTGGTAATTTGGGTGCAAAGATAAGCAAGCTTCTTCTTTTTCTCTCATCACCTGTTTTTGCTCATCTGTTTTATCATTCCAACCAAGTAAATGAAGAATGCCATGAATGATTACTCGGTGGAGTTCACGACCAAAGCTGATATTCATATCTCTTGCGTTATCGCGAATTCGATCTATTGAAATGAAGATGTCGGATTCAATATCCGATGTTCCCGGTTCCCGGTTGTCGAAAGTAATAATGTCAGTGTAGTAATCGTGATCAAGGTAGGTGCGGTTGATATCGAGAAGGTAGTCATCAGAGCAGAAGATGAAGTTGATGGCTTCAACATTTAATTCATGATCAGAAATAATACTGTCGATCCAGCTTTGGGTAAGGGAGGGTGCTTCTAATGTAAAGGTGATGTCTTCGTAAAAGAAATGGATGGACTCCATCAGTTAAGATAAAAGGTGAGTTCTACCTTTTGGCCATCGTTTTTAAAGCTAACCTCATCCGCCAGGTGCTTCATAAGAAAAATACCTCTGCCACCGGTTCGTTCAAGATTTTCAGGAGCCGTAGGGTCTGGTAAGTCACTGATATTGAATCCGTTACCTTCATCTTTGATGATAAACCTGATTTGTTCTT
Source organism: Roseivirga sp. (assembly GCA_021404565.1). Taxonomy (GTDB): domain Bacteria; phylum Bacteroidota; class Bacteroidia; order Cytophagales; family Cyclobacteriaceae; genus Roseivirga. Next base: position 276,024 of record JAAWWF010000026.1, read on the forward strand.
CGTCCAGAAACAGAGAAAGATCAACATTCTTTTCTTTATCAGCGCTATTACCATGGACGATGGCATTATTGACAGATTCGATGACCGCAATCATGATGTTGCCGTAAATATCATCATCTAGATCGTACTTGTCCTTGGCGTTATCTATAAAGCTCTCGACTATTCGAATGTTCTCCAGCAAAGAAGGAATCTGTATATTAATCGTGTTCATTTACGGTTGTGTCAGTTCTGCTGCTTAATCTTTTTGAAGTACTTGTTAGTTTCCTTTTTGTAATAGGGGTTCAATTTAGCAGGTATTGTTTTTAAAAGTTCAATTTCTTTCTCTTTTGCTTTGAGATACTCGTTAATAGACTCTGGTACCGAGAGTTCGTAGTCGTATGCTGTGGCCGCCTTACGCTCTTCTTCCTGTCCCCTTTCTTTTACAGCACTTTCAGCTTCAAGAAGACGAGTAAGAATCTCTTGCTGTCTTTCTACAGTTTCGTCTGTGATGTTCTTATTGATAAGGTCTTCCTCATTCTTCTCCATTTGATCTATGAGCTTATCTATCTTATCTCCGAGATTCTTGCCACCGTCCAGGCCTGTCTCCATTTCCTGAAGTGCGTTTCTTAATCTTTCCTGCTGTGCGGCAAGACGAGCGAGTTCTTCAGAAAGTGCCCGGCCGGATTTCCCACTCTTTTTGAGTTGTTGAATTTGTTGACTGAGCTGCTTTTGCAGATCGCTGAGGCCTCCGGGCATGGGTTTGTTTTTGCCCTTTCCTTTCTGTCCCATACCCATTTGCTGGGCCATTTGCTCCTGCATTTGCTGAAGTACGTCATCCAGAAGTAAAGCAAGGTTGTTGATGGACGTCATTGTAAACTGCTGTTTCCCAGTGGCTTGGTTCAATCTTTTTTCCTTGAGGGCGTCAAGAGCACCATCCATTTGGCGGTTCATCTCATTCAACTCACGCATCACGAAAGACGAGATTTGGAATACTCGTTTGGAGAGGGATACAAGACTGTCCTGAGTAATTTTTGAGTCATCCTTCAGTTTTAGCTGTCGTTGAGATAGCTCAACAAAACGAGGGTCACTCTGTCTTATTTCCTTGAATTCATTCATTAAATCCTCCTGGTTAAAAGAGAGTGTGACCAGGTTATCGACAAGATCTTTAAGAAAGCTAAGGTCTTCCTGCTGCTGCTCCATGCCCATGCTGTTTTGCATAGCTTGCAGGCTCTTCTGTAGCTTTTTCATTTGTTGGGTGGCCTTCTGCTGAGATTGTCCGGCTTTCTTGCGCTTTTTATTCTCAAGCTGCTCTTGTGCATTTTGTTGCTCTTGTTTGATCTGCTCAAGCTGCTCTTGCATATCCTCGGGAAGGGCATCCGGATTTTCTCTTTTTTGATTAAGCTCGTTGAGTTTCTCGAGTTGCTCCTCCAGGTCTTCAGTATCGTTCTTCTCCTCTTCTTGTTTTTCGCTGAGTTCTTCGGTGTCGTTTTTGCGGTCTCCAGTTTCCTCGTTGAGCTTTTCCTGATCTTCTATCTGCTGCTGTAAATCCTGAATATTCTCTTCGAGCTTCATGTCGAACTGCATTTTCTTAAAGAGCTCAAGTGTGCGCTCTAATTCCTGTTCCAGGTCTTCTTCTTTGCCTTTAAGCTCTTCCATCTTATCGCGGAATTCAGACATATCTGCCTGTTCTTCAAGTAGTTGCTTCAGTTCGTCATAGAGTTTCTTGGTCTCTTCATCGAGGATGTTTTCCATCAACTCCTGAAGTTGTTCCATTTTTTTCTTGACGCTTTCATCCTGGGGCGTAAACTGCTCGCGCTTCAGGTTGTTAAGTTGGTTTTCTTTTTTGAGCTCTTCTATTTTCTCGGCAAGCTCTTCTTTTTGCTTGATGATGTCCTGCATGAGCTTCTCATCCTGCCAATCCATTTGCTTTTTGGTCTTGAGGCGTTCATCAGCTTCAGCTATCTTTTCATTGAGCTCTTTGGCTTCCTGTAGCGTCTTGTCGATTTCGTCCTGTACTTGCTGAGAACTTTTTTCGAGGTCTTCCTCTATTTCTTTCTGGGAAGGTATTTTGAATGAGTAAGTACCGGTTTTACTGGATTTAGAACCATTAACCCCATCATTATCAGATACTTGCAGATAATAGGACAGTTCAGAACCAGCTTTGACCCTTGCAGAATCCAGGTTAAAGACTTGATAATAACTCTGACTACTTAGGTTTCTGTTAATCTCGAAGGGAACAATGGTGTATTCGTCTTCTGACTCATATTTGTAGTGGAAGGCAAGTCTGGCAAAGCCATAATCGTCTGAAATGTTACCTGCCAGCACGAGGTTTTGGAAAAGTACGGTGTCTTGATATTGTTCAAGTGTAATTTCCGGATATCTGTCTTTTATCGTTTCTATACCAAACTGTAGAGAGTCACGATTGGTGCTATACTCATTTTCCAATTGAATGGAATAAGGGGTTGAGAGCTTAAAACCTTTTTCGAAGCTAAATGAGCTTGTACCTGTTTTTTGGGCATTTACCTGCTCTCCTAGTTTGCTGAAATTCATGGTCACAGTCTCGGCACTTTCAGTGGTGAAACTCCATTTCACATTGGTGCCTTCCGGGATAGATACATTACCGGAATTTTCGATCGTTTCAGGTTCGCGATTTAAGTAACGGGGAAAATCAAGCTCCAGGTTAAAGAGGGACAGGCTGGGTCTGGATACGACTTGTATTTCATAATCAATCGAGAAAATACTTTCAGCTTCGAGCTTGAACTCCGTGTCTGACTGTAATCTGTTGAAAATATACTCAAATGAGCCAGGGCCGACTTTTTGTGCTTTTACTTTTCTGTTGTTAGACCAAACATATAGGTTGGCGGGAGCTGAGCGTCCTTCTGTATTTATTTTGAGTGTATAGCTTTCTCCTTTGAAAGCGAGGAGTTTCTCGTTTTGCAGGGAGATGCTAAAGGGGGCTTCGGGAATGAAGTCAGTATTATAGTTAATGATACGTGCAGAACTGTCTGTAATGAATTTTGGAATGAAGACTAGTAGCAATACAATGATGGAGGCCGGTACTATGGCGTAACGAAAATACTTTCTGTTTTTAGAATAGTCGATAGCAGAAACAAAAGGAACTTTGGAAATCTCCTGGCTTTTTTGACGGATACTTGCCATCAGAAGCTCGTTTTGCCGATCAGTGAGCTGTTCTAACTGTATGATATTCAGAAGTTTATCGGAAACTTCAGGAAAATGATTTCCAATTTGCACGGCAGCTTCTTCATTGGAGAGTTGACGTGAAGTATTCTTTAAAAGCAATAGGTATTTGCCAACCCAAAAGTAGAAAGCTAAGAGAGAACCAGCGAGGAAACTATAGAACAGCAGTGCTCTTCCACCGGAATCAAACCTGGCTGAAAACTCCAGCGTGTTGGTTAGAATAAAGAAGGAAAGGACAAATGCAAGCAGCAGAATAGCCCCTTTGATTGCCTTGTTTTTATAGAACTTTTGCTTGTATGCTTTTAACTGAGATTTTAATGCTTCGTTTGATCCCATCTTACTTGTTTCTTAGCCTCAGTATTAATACGAGCAAATTGTTTATTTGATTGTAAAACAATTGATTAACGGAGGAATATACGATATAATCACTCAATTTCCAGTAGAATCGGGCAGTGGTCAGAGTGAACGGCCTCAGGTAATATACTGGCATTGACCAGGCGGGATTGCATAGGAGCAGTGGCCATATGATAATCTATGCGCCAGCCTTTGTTATTGGCTCGGGAATTGGCCCGGTAACTCCACCATGAATAATGGTGTGGTTCGGGGTTGAAGTGGCGAAAGGTATCTATGAAGCCAGAGTCGATATATTTGCTGAGCCAGGCGCGTTCTTCGGGTAGAAAGCCAGAGGACTTTTTGTTCGAAACCGGGTTGTGAATATCGATGGCCTCGTGAGCAATATTATAATCTCCGCTAATGATCAGGTTGGGATGAGTTTTTCTAAGCTCGTTGGCGTAGTCATAGAAAAAATCCAGCCAGTCGTATTTGAAATCCTGTCTTACGTCCCCACTGGTGCCACTGGGCATATAAACGCTTATAACCGAGAAGTCTTCATAGTCAGCACGGATTACCCTGCCCTCAAAGTCATACAGCTCATTTCCACAGCCATGTTCCACGTGGAGCGGAGTTTGTTTGGTAAATATGGCTACACCGCTATAACCTTTTTTTTGGGCAGGCTCCCAATAAAGCTGGTAACCCAGCTCTTCAAAGACAGCTGGCTCTATTTGCTCTGGCAGTGCTTTTAGCTCTTGTAGGCAAAGGACATCCGGCTTTTCTGTCATGAGCCATTTAATAAAGTCTTTTTTCAAAGCGGCCCGAATGCCGTTCACATTATAGGAAATGATCTTTTTGGACATATCAAATTTCAGGTTGTGGTAGCTATTCCATACTCTTTCTCAAAATATTCAAGAACATGCATTTTCAATAGTTTTTCTTGTTCTAATAAGTCAAAATGAGGAAGCTGCCTTTTTGGTTTCCAATGTGGCCAGCCGTCTTCATCAGTGCCCTCCAGCTCATAAAAGCCCGAATAGCTTAGCACTTTGCAAATGGCTATGTGCATCAGGTCTTGCTTTTCTTCCTTTGAGAAATTTCGCTGTCCCTGACCCAGCTCCTGCACACCAATCAGAAAGAGCATGCTATTCATGTCTTTGGGGCGTTTGCCAATCATTTTTTCCACCAGACCCATGAGTCTGGCCCAGGACTGTTGGAGCTGCAGGTCTTTTTTATACACTTTGTTCGCTTTGCAGTACCTCCCAATATTCCACGGCTTTTCTCAGGTGTGGAATTACAATTGTGCCACCAATAAGGTTGGCGATTGAAAAGATCTCAAAAACCTCTGCTGTAGTCACCCCTATCTCGTGACACTTGCCTAAATGGTAGCGGATGCAATCATCACACCTAAGCACCATAGAACTGGAAAGCCCCACAAGCTCTTTGGTTTTTACTTCCAGAGCACCCGGAGCAAAGGCGTTGGTGTCAAGGTTGAAGATACGCTTAAGGACCGTGTTGTTTTCAGAGAGTATCTTCTCGTTCATTTTGGCCCTGTAATCATTGAATTCTTCTACGATACTCATTATTTTAATCTTTAATCAAATATACAGGCAATTAACAAATGGCCTCCCAACAAGATTCACTGCTTAACGATTTTGTCTCCTTATTTTTTCCGAATACTTGTGTCGGCTGTGATGAGGCACTACCCAGAGGGGTTCGCTTTGTTTGTCCATCTTGCCAACTGGAGCTACCTAAAACAGGAAACCATAAAATAGAGGTGCCGGAGTTTGAGCAAAAGCTCAGAAACCTGATTGAGTTTAAGCATGTGCTCGTTTACATGCATTTTCATAAGCAAGGTATTGTACAAAAGCTCATGCATGAGCTCAAATACAACCATAAACCGGAAATAGGTGAACTGCTCGGCCGCTGGTATGGTGCTGAACTTGCTGATGCAGGTTATCAGGAAGAATTTGATTGTGTAGTGCCTGTGCCGCTCCACAAGAGCAAGCTCAGAAAACGCGGTTACAACCAAAGTGAGGGTTTTGCCAAAGGCCTGGCCGAAGCTTTATCGGCAGAGTGCTTACCGGATGCACTTATAAGAAATCGGGCTAATCAAACACAGACCAGGAAGAACCGGCTTGAAAGATGGGAGAATGTAGAGAGGCTTTTTGAACCAAAAGAGAAGGGTGTCCTTTCGGCCAGAAAAGTATTGTTGGTAGATGATGTATTGACTACCGGATCTACACTTCTTTCATGTGGTGAGGCGGTACTCCGGGCGAAGCCCGCTTCCCTGAGCTTTGGGTTGATCGCTGCAGCCAGGTAGCGTTTGAGCAAGACATAAAAAAAGCCCTGACGGTTCCGCCAGGGCTTTTCAAATATCGTTATTCGTTATTTTCCACCGAGGATACCACTGAAGATGCCTCCTCCGGAATCAAGTCTTTCAAAGCCTACGGAGATCATTGCACATCTGAAACCTAAGGTATTGGTAGCCTTATCCTGATCAAGGTATCTTCTTGTACCAGGCGACATCCAGTAGGCAACATCTTTCCATGAGCCTCCTTTGTAAACCTTAGAGCGGTCATTGATCAATGAACGGAATGTGTTTCTACCAGCTGCCCAGCCATAATTACTTTCAGGGTCGTTGGTACCATCTTTTCTAACAGGGTTTAAATCTTCGAAATCGTCAAACGAAAGAGGTCGGTAGGTGTCATTTACCCACTCGCTTACATTGCCTCCCATATTGAAGAGACCGAAATCATTAGGCTCATAAGTACCAACTCTCGAAGGAATCACATCACTATCATTGTTGATAGTACCGGCTATACCTGCATAATCACCTCTTCCTCTTTTAAAGTTGGCAAGGAAATCACCTCTTCTTTTACCATAAGGGTTCCTTACTCCTCTTCCATCCCATGGATAGATTCTACCATACTCCTCATTTTCATCAAGATACTGTGTACCCACTGTAGCTTTGGCAGCATATTCCCACTCTGCTTCGTTGGGCAGTCTGAATTCCGGAAGGTAAAGTCCCTTCTCGATAAACATCTTTTTGTTCTGATTGATGTACGCAATGATGTCTTGCTGTAGCTGATCCAACTCATCGAGGAAAATTTCCTGAGTTCCTGAATTACTGGCAGAAGCACCGAGCATCTGGAGACTTCCGTCAGGGTTATAGAATTCCAGCTTAAATTCATCTGGTAACTCATCAAAATCTACTGTAGCAATAATTTTAGTATAGTTTACAAAATCTGTTCTCCATGCACAGTAGTCAACCACCTGCCTCCAGGTAACACCTACTACAGGGTAATCATTAAAACCAGGGTTGCTGTAATAGTTCTGACTATAAACATCATTAAAGGAGAAATCACTTGACCAAACACTGTCGTTGGGTACCAGGTCTTTCAGCTCCTGACCATTGTGAGAGGTCGTTGCGGGAATAAAGGGGTTATTCGGATCATCCTTGATCTCTGTGTCTTTTCCCATCTGTTCGGTCATCGGACGGAACTGATAAAAGACATATTCTTTCCAGTCTTTGTTGGTAATCTCGGTTTCATCCATGTAGAATGAGTTTACCGTTACTGTTCTCTCAATATTGTCGCGAGAACCAAACAGGTCTTGCTCGAAAGAACCCAGGATGGTTCGACCACCCTGAACGAAAACCATTCCCGGAGGGTTTGGTAGATTTTGAATATCATAAGGACTGAAGCTGGTTGTATCTTTACCATAACCATAAGCCGCTCCAGTGGTGCTGCTCACTCCTCCTCCTTTCTTCCCAAGCAGGGAACATGATTGTAATATTGAGGTTGACAGCAAAACAACTACTGTCACTTTCAAAAACCTCGCTATATTCTTCATATTTAGTTTCTTTAATGAATTCGTCCAGGTGAAATTGGACCGGCTAATATACGCTTATCTATATACTATACCAAAATCATCACATGGACATTTTCTTTAGCAAAAACGTGAATGAGCGCCTCATATTTTGTCCCAGGGCCTTAAATTATAAAGATTGCTCAATCGTGCTGCTACTGGCTGGTGGTTTTTGATACTCAAGTAGTCTGCTGGAATTGACCTAACTTGGAAATAGACAGGTTCAACAGCAGAATAAACCACTCAGTCAATTCTAAAGGTGATTGTTCTTTAATTGCACTTGTTTTATGTTGTCAAAAGAATCTTTGAGTTAGCCAGGGGCTAATCTCTGGGTTAAACGAACGCAATGACTATTTAAAGCCAGCAGGCCTTATGAAAAAGAATCAACTGTATTGGGTGCTTCAGTTTGGAGGTTGGGGTGGATTGATGGTCACCAACTTTCTGGCATCGGCTATGCTGTTTCCGGTATTACCATTGCTGCTGATCAGCCTTTTTACTTTGTGTCTGGCTGTTTTCAGCAGTCACCTTTATCGCTTATATGTAAAAAAACGTAAATGGCTTGAGTTTAAAATTGTAAAGCTTATACCCAGGGTTTTCCTTGCCAGCCTCATGCAGGGGGCGATTACGGCAATTCTCAGCCTTTCGGCCCTCGCTTTTGCCATTGTGGTTCATATTCAATCCGATCCGGAGGCCTTACTGCAAATGATGGGTTTACCCGTGGGTTCGGTCATTAACCTGGAGACACTTAAGGCCATTGAACCTCAGGTACTGCTGGATATGATGGGTTGGTCTGCCGGATCTGTGGTGGACGTGGCCCCATTGCAGGCAATTGACCCAAGTGAACTACTTGACTTGATGAATGTGCCGGAAGGGACTAGCCTGGACCTGGAATCACTGGTGAGCCTCACTCCCGACAGACTTACAGAAATGATGGGTCTGGCTAACGGGGCTACCGTGAATATGGAGACTTTAGTGGCCATCGACAACAAGACACTCTTGCTGGGAATGGGAGTTCCCAGCGGCATGTTGGTTGACATGGATACATTAAAGGCCATTGAACAAGCCAGTCTTGCCCAGTTTTCACCCGGGGTTATTTTTGGGCTGATTGCCAGCTTTGTTTCACAGTATTCAATCTTCTATATCTCCTGGTCGGCCTTATACTTTGCCTACCAGTTTTTGCAGAAGAACCGACAGGTAGAAATTGAAAAATGGAAGCTACAGGCTTCGTTTAAAGATGCCGAGCTAAGTGCGTTGAAATCTCAAATTAACCCTCACTTTATCTTTAACAGCCTGAATAATATTCGGTCGCTCGTGGCAGAGGATGGCGAAAAGGCCAGGGACTCCATTACCCATTTATCTGATCTGCTGCGTTTTTCGATTCAGTTTGATCAATATGAAAAGGTGAGCCTTGAAAAGGAGATGGAAGTAGTAAAGGACTATCTGGAGCTCGAATCTATTCAACTGGAGGAGCGCCTCGATTATAAATTTGTCATTGCCAAAGACTCACAGGAGATGAACCTTCCTCCTATGATTGTGCAGACTTTGGTAGAAAATGCAATCAAGCATAGCATCAATGAGCTGCCCAATGGTGGTAAGGTCATTGTTGAATCCGAGCTTTCAGATGAGTATCTTAAGATTTTTGTCAAGAACTCGGGTCAACTGAAAAATGATAAGCCCGGCAAACGCAAGGGGATTGGCATTAAGAACTCTCGCGAGAGATTGCGCCTGCTATATGGTGAAAAGGCTTCTCTTGCAGTAGAGAATATGAATGAAGAAATGGTTTGCGCCACAATCAGAATACCCCTTAATTGATTCAGAAATATTAAAAAGAGGCTTTCTGGCTTCGACATAAAAATAAATACATGAAAACACTGGTAGTTGATGACTCAAGGCTCGCTCGAAACGAATTGAAGCGATTATTAAAGGAATTTGATAATGTTCAGGTAGTGGGAGAGGCCGCGAGTGTAGATGAGGCAAAGGAGAAAATTGCCGAGCTGAAACCTGATTTAATCTTTCTGGATATTCAAATGCCTGGAAAAAGTGGTTTCGATTTATTGGAAGAGCTCGAGGTGGTACCAGAAGTAATCTTTTCAACGGCCTATGATGAACATGCCCTGAAGGCATTTGAGTATAATGCATTGGATTACCTCGTAAAACCTGTTCAGAAACAGCGTTTGGCCGGCTCAGTGGCCAAAGTTTTTGAAAAAATGAAGAAAAAGGCCAGGGAAGAAGAAGGTGATGGAGAAGATAAACTTACCTCTGATGACCAGGTTTTTGTAAAAGATGGCGAGAGGTGCTGGTTTGTACAGCTCTCAGAAATTCGATTGTTCGAAGTCAGTGGTAACTATACCACAGTATACTTTGACACCTCGAAGCCGATGATTACACGTACGCTGAATTATCTGGAAACCCGACTGGATGATAAGACTTTTTTCAGGGCCAACCGCCAGCAGATCATCAACCTGAAGTGGATTGAGCGTATCGAACCCTGGTTTAGTGGAAGCTTGCGGATTTATATGAAAGGTGGAGAAGAAATAGATGTTTCCAGAAGACAAACGTTGAAGTTTAAAGAGCTGATGAGCTTCTAACCAGCTTTATATATGAAGGTAAACACCCGGAAGGCGATTTTTGAATTTAGTTCTATCGTGATAGCGGTAGTGCTGGCTATGGGCCTGACGGAATGGAGACAGTCTTACCTGAATCACAAGATGGCCGAGGCCTCCTTTGAGAAGATCGTACAGGAAGTAAGAGAGAACGTGGCGGAACTTAAGACAGACTCTCTCAAAATGGCGAATGACCTTAAGGCCATGACAGAATGGGTAAGGCAATGGACCTTAAAGGAAAAGAAGGTTCCTCTTGGTGCCAATTTTAGTTATTCATTTCTCAGCAAATCTGCGCTAGAGGTAGCCAGAATTAATCAATCGCTTACCTTTTTGCCTGGCGATAAGGTGCTGGCCATTGCGGAAATTTATGCGACACAGGATTTCTATTCAGAAAATGCTGCCGAAATATTCCATCTCATGGGTGATTTGCAGGGCGAGATTAATCGCTCAGAATCACAGGAATTCTTTGCAAGTGTACAGAAGCTCAGGTTTCATATGCGGTTGGTATTCAACACGGTGAAGGCTTACCTGAATGAAAGCGAAGACTTTCTGGAAAAATACGGTACAGGGATAAATTCGGAACAGACAACAGATGAGTGATGAAAGGTGGGGCCAGAAAAGTAGTATTTGAGTTTTTGTCTATTGTAATAGCGGTGGTGCTGGCAATGGGCCTGACAGAATGGAGACAGGATATTCTGAACCACAGGCAGGCTGAAGAGTCGTATAAGAACATCATCGAGGAAATTCGAAGTAACTACAACAACCTGGAACCTGACTCTGTGCAAATGGCCAACACTATTGAACTCATTGGCCAATGGCTGGAAACGTCAGCAGCAAAGAGAGACACGCTGGCCGAGCTCGATTATACTTTAAAGCTGCTGAGCAAGTCTGCCTGGGAGGTGGCGAAAATGAATCAATCTCTCACTTTTTTAGATAACCAGAGGGTGTTGCAAGCTTCTTTGGTTTACGAATTCCATGAGCTGTATGCTGAGAGTGGTCGTGATGTATTTGAAATATTGCGCGAGATGCAAAAAGTAGATGGTAATAGTGAAGCTTTTGAAGGGGAGATGAAAGCCTTGAGAATGAGTCTCGGACTTACTTACAATGCTATGATGGGGTATATGCAGATGGCCCGAAGAGTGCTAAAGCCTGCTAACCCCCCATCTGAGTCAGCAACTGAATAGCAGCTTCCACTGAGCTAATTTCTTCAACTCTCAGGATCAGGCGTTTTTTGTACTCCTTCATTTTGTAAAGCCTGGGTTGCTGCTGAACAAAGGCCAGCACTTTGCCAAAAGTATCTGATTGGAAATAGGCTTCATTGTCTGATGGCAGGAAGTAACATTTCATGGATTCTCCCTTCAAGGTCACTTTTTCGAAGCCGAGATGTTCTGCCAGCCAGCGGAGCCTCACGGTTTCTATCAGATCTTCCACCGGTTCAGGAATAGGACCAAAACGGTCCTGCATGCTGGTGATAAATTTAGCGAGTGCTCCTTCATTCCTGATGCTATCCAACTTGGAATAAAGGCTCAGTCGCTCAGCAATATTCGAAACATAGGTTTCCGGAATGAGTATCTCCAGATCTGTTTCAATAGTGCAGTCTTGTGCTACAATTTTTGCAGCCTCTTTAGCCAGGTCTTTGGTAAAAAGATCCTTGAACTCCGTTTCCTTTAGCTCCTGTACCGCCTCATCCAGAATCTTATGATACATATCAAAGCCCAGGTCAGAGATAAAACCGCTTTGTTCAGCTCCCAGCAGGTTGCCCGCTCCGCGGATATCCAAATCGCGCATGGCTACTTTAAAGCCATCACCCAGGTCAGAGAACTCTTCCAGGGCGCTCAGTCTTTTTCTAGAGTCTGAACTCAGCCCTATGGTAGGGGGAGTAAGCAGGTAGCAAAATGCTTTCCTGTTAGACCTACCAACCCGGCCACGCATTTGGTGGAGATCGGAGAGCCCAAACATATGAGCATGATTGATAATGATGGTATTGGCATTTGGTATGTCAAGTCCCGATTCAATGATATTGGTTGAAACGAGTACATCATATTCTCCCTCGATAAACTTCACCATTCGCTTTTCCAGCTTGCTGCCCTCCATTTGGCCATGGGCGATACCAATACGGGCATCAGGTACCAGTTTTAGAATGATATTGCCTACCTGTTCAATATCCCCAATGCGGTTGTGCACAAAAAATACCTGGCCACCCCGTCTCAGCTCGAAAGAAACGGCATCGCGAATGAGGGTCTCATTGAAATGATGAATCTCGGTAGTAACAGGTTGTCTGTTGGGAGGAGGCGTGGCAATAACGCTGAGGTCACGAGCACCCATAAGCGAGAAGTGCAGGGTACGCGGAATGGGAGTAGCTGTAAGGGTGAGTACGTCTACATTCACCTTCATTTCCTTAAGTTTGTCCTTAACCTTTACACCAAATTTTTGCTCTTCATCTATGACCAGCAAACCTAGGTCTTTGAACTGCACATCCTTGTTAACAATCCGGTGGGTACCGATGAGTATTTCTGTTTTTCCTTCTTTGACCCGCTGCAAGGTCTCTTTAATCTGTTTTGTGGTCCGAAAGCGGTTGATATATTCCACCTTTACCGGGAAGTTGGAAAGCCGCTCTGCAAAGGTACGATGGTGCTGCATCGCCAAAATAGTTGTTGGCACAAGTACTGCTGCTTGTTTACCATTCACCACTGACTTAAAAGCGGCCCGAATGGCTACTTCGGTCTTACCAAAACCAACATCTCCACAAACCAGGCGGTCCATTGGATGTGACAGCCCCATGTCTGCTTTTACGTCTTCAGTTGCCTTCGCCTGATCAGGCGTGTCTTCATATAGGAATGAAGACTCCAGCTCGGCTTGCATAAAACCATCCTGAGCAAAAGCGAAACCCGGTGCATTCTTTCTTTTGGCGTAAAGGCTGATCAGGTCCTTCGCTATGTCTTTTACCTGCTTCTTGGCTCTCTTTTTCTTGTTTTCCCAATCAGGTGAGCCAAGCTTGCTCAGGCTGGGGGGCGTTCCTTCTTTTCCTGTGTACTTGGAAATTTTATGCAGAGAGTGGATGCTTACATAAACCAAATCATCATCCCGATAGACGAGCCGAATGGTCTCCTGGTCATTTCCATTCACCTCAATCTTTTCCATACCCACAAAGCGCCCTACGCCATGATCTATGTGGGTAACATAATCACCCGGGGAAAGGTCTCTCAGCTCTTTAAGGGTCAGGGCTTTTGACTTGCTGTGCCGGGTTTTGGTTTTGTATTTATGAAAACGGTCAAAGAGCTGGTGATCGGTATAGCAAAGCATCTCCAGGCTTTTGTCAATAAAGCCCTGGCGCAGGCCCGTATTCAGTGGCTGGATTTTGATGGTGGGGTCCAGCTCAATGAAAATGGTTTCCAATCGGTTGATCTGATTAGGAGACTCTGCTGCAATCAGCAAGGTAGACCCCTGCATTTGCCAGTTGCTGAGGTTTTCGGCAATCAGGTCGAAGTTTTTGTTGAAAGAGGTTTGTGGCTCTGCTTCAAACTGGGTGACATATTTGGCCGTGTTATAAAAACGGTTGCCAAACTCTACCTGGGCAAATGAGTGCAGTTCTTGAGAAAAGCTCTCTCCCGTTTCGAACAGCTCTTTGGGGTCCAGCACTACCTGTGTATCGGTAACAGAAAGCACCTGATCAAAGTTGTTCTCAGCTTTGTCGAAATAGGCGTCAATTGTATCGATCGTCTGCTGGTAGTCCTTAAACCAGAATTTGGAGTTGCGCGGAATAAAGCTCAGAAAAGACTGCCTCACTTCTTCCAGCAAGCGGGTCTGGATGTTTGGAATGATGTTGATCTGCTTTACCGATTCTTCACTTAGCTGTGAAACCGGATCGAATGTACGGATGCTTTCCACCTCGTTTCCAAAAAGCTCTATACGATAAGGAAGATCATGTGCATAGGAAAACACATCGATGATACCGCCTCTGACTGAAAACTGGCCCGCTTCGTATACAAAGTCTGCTTTTTCAAAATCGTAGGTCTGCAAGAGTTCTGTTAAAAAACCTACGTCCAGCTTTTCCGCTACTTTCACAGACAGGGTATTACTGGCAAGCGACTTTTTGTTAATCACCTTTTCAGTCAGCGCTTCCGGATAGGTCACAATTAATTCTCCGGTAGAGGCTTTGTGATTGATGCGGTTGAGAATCTCGGCCCTCATCAATATGTTGGCGTTCTCTGTTTCGTCAAACTGATAGGGCCGCTTATAAGACGTGGGGAAAAGCAACACTTCTTTACCTCGCATGAGGTTTTGCAAGTCGTTATGGAAATAAGCTGCCTCTTCCTTGTCGTGCAGCACAAATATGGTGGTCTGCTTATTGAGTTGATAAACGCTGGCGGCTATCACGGCATCCAGGCTTCCGACCAAACCCTTGAGGTGAATGTTCAGCTCTTCATTTGGCTTAATCCGCTCCGCTATTGTTTGTACAATAGGGTCTTCTTTATAAACTCTTATGAAATCTTGTATTTTCAAGGGATCGTGCTTGCAGGGGCAGCAAATGTAATTAATAATTAATTTATGTGACCAAACTAAAGAAAAGTCGTTTGTAAATTAGATAGCATTTATGCCAACCTTTTGGCTGGAATAAATGTTACCAGCACCTATCACCCATGAGGAAAGAAAAAGTCAGGTTTGATCTGAGGCAGGAGGCCTATAAAAAGATGGAGCTCTTGCACCCACATCAGGTAATGCTGTATGTGAGCATGGTCGGCAGTGCGATTGTCTTTCTTTTTATGATTGTGGCCTTTGCAGCCAGCAGGCCTGAAGCTACCGAGCTGATTAATCACAGATTTCCGAAATCTTTTGTGTTGAGCACCATAGTGATACTACTATCGAGCTTCTGTGTATCCAGGGTAATTCCTGCCTTTGAGAAAGACGACCTTGAAGAACTCAAAAAGTGGATGGGCCTTACTTTTTTGCTGGGCCTTATTTTCTCAATGTGCCAGCTTACAGGCTGGCAGGAGCTTGAGCGAAACGGTATTTCCTTTTCCGGAGATCGGAGTCGTGTGTATCTCTACGTCATTTCAGGGCTGCATGTATTACATATGGCAGGGGTAATGATATTTCTGCTGGCTTCATTAATGCACAGCCACAAGGTGTCAAAAGATGTTGTGAATCAGCTGATGTATACCACCAACCCATACCAGAAAGTGAAGCTCAAAATGCTGACGGATTTTTGGCATTTTGTGGATGTATTGTGGGTGATAGTCTTTCTGTATTTCCTGTATACCTTTTGATGAATGAAGACGCTCAAAGTCTGAAGTTCAGGTCAAATTATAGACCTTGACAGGTCAAAATTATAAAAACCATAACAGTATGAAATCTGTCTTGAACCACTCTGGCTTTACACTGCTCCTCGTACTCGGAGCTGTTTCGTTTCTTGGCTGTGGAGAACCGGAAGACAGCTCGGTGGACGAGGATGTTCTTGCCATTGAAGAAGTGATTCAGGTGGCACAACAAAGAGGGTTGAACCGACTCACGATTGATTGGGATGCCCTGAGAACTGAAATGCTTGAGGTAAGAGCGAGCGATGGTTTTGACGAAGCAATCCGAACATTTCTACGTGCCCTGGGAGACAACCAGAGCTTCTACTCTCGCCTGAATGGCAATAATATCTTTGAATCAACAGCCAACTGTAATGGGAACGGCTATGACTTTGGCGGTCTGGCCGCAAATATTGGTTATATCCAGATGCGTGCTTTTATAGGCACCAATCAGCAGGCCACACTTTTTGCCGGTGATCGCCATAACCGGGCCCGGGTCCAGGACGGACCCGATACCAAAGGTTGGGTGATTGACCTGAGTACGGTTAACGGAGGTAATATCTATCCGATCATTGCTTCTCTGGGGCCATTTTATCAGCAAGAAACACTGGGTTACTTCATTGATGCGGAGGGCACGGAAATTCCCTGGGGCTATTCGGATGATGCAGCCTTCGTCAGATCTCCTACCGACAAGCAAACCGTGGTAACTGACCCTTATACCATAATGGATGCAAATGCGAAGGTAGTTGTGGTGATAGACTTGCCTACGGCAGGGGCGGGAGAGGCAGCTATGCTCTCTTTAAAAAACAGACCTAACACCCTGATTATTGGCAGACCTTCCTGTGGTCTGGCATCGGTTACAGAATCATTCACACTCTCAAACAGCGATATCCTCGTATTGGCTACTAACTACATTGCCGATAGTGAGAAGGAAGTTTTCTCTGGTAGGCTAATGCCGGATGAACAGATTGGGAACTCTGCTGAATTGCTGGCCCGAATAGAGGAATATATTGGTAACTGATTCCTGTTAATCCCTTTGTGAAACTCCAACAAAAAACGAGGCCACACTGACCAGCGTGACCCCGAGTAATTGACCTATGAAGAGTAAATTCTTGACCTTGTTCCCCGCCTCCGGGGTGGGCTCTGTATTATTGACCGATTAATTGAATGTAATTTCTTTTACGTCTTCCCATCTTACATAAGTTGGGTCGCCTTTTGAGGTGAAGACCAGTATACCATCGTTGTCTTCGCTTACATCTCTGGCTTCTCCCAACATTAACTCTGTTCCGTTTTTCAGAATGACCTCAGAGTTATCGTAGTTCTTAGGGATGATGGTTTTAATGCTTTCCATTGGGATGATGTATTCCACATCATCGTCTTTGCCCTGCAGCATTTCGAAAGTGTATTCTTCGTCCAGGTCAAAGATGATATCCCCGCTCAACGTCTCACCATCAGCTGTTTTTACAGTTCCTGACAGTTTTTTCAGGTTGCTGAATGAGCTGTAGCTTTTTACAGATTTAGGAGCATCTGCGAAAGTCACCTTCTTGAACTCTCTCCATGGAATATCCACTCGACCGAAATCCGTAGTGACAATGATACCTCTGTTTTCGCTGTTCACATCGTTCGACCCTCTCAGGTAAAGCTCGCGACCCGACTTGGTTACCACATTACTGCCTGATCTGTCTCTTTCGATTGATCTTAGCTTGCCGAATTCGATAGCCATGTCACCATCACGGGTGTCACCGTCCAGCTTATCGGTAGAAAGTCTCTCATCATGATCCCATTGGATAATGCCTGTAAGTTCTCCACCGTAGTATTGTACAGTTCCATACAATGGCTCACCTAATTTAGAGCTCATATTGCTCGGAGCATCCTTAAACTCTACCATTTCCACGCGGCTCCAGCGAAACTTCATTTTGCCCATTTCATCATCCATAATGGTAATGTCTGTGCCGAAGTCGTTTGAGCCATCTTTCACGTAGAGTTGGTTACCATCTCTAAGTGTAATTTCCACCTCAGACCTTCTTCTCATCTCAATCTTAGAGAGATCTCCGAAACGTACCTGAAACTCATGTGTGGTTTCGTAGTCACTGTTCCAGTTCACCCTGATGCCGCTCCATCTCCAACCGTTTCTGCGACCACGGTCATCTCTAAGCTCATCCCGCTCGTCCCTTGTCAGGTAGCGGTAGTTTTCGTTCTCCTCTTTGTTTCCGTTAAAAATGTCAGTCCAGTAGGCTTCCTCTTTGCCCCAGCGGATTTGACCAGTGTAGGTGTCACCATCAATAGTGGTAAGTGTGCCATAGATGAAGCCTTCATCCTGGCCCTGTAATGTAAAGGTAGTTAAGGCGAAGATTGCCAGTATGACCGATTTAGTAAATAATCTCATTGTTGTGTTGTTTATTTTGAGTTGTTCTTAATAGACAATCAAATATGTAGGGAAACTTTTGGGTTGGAAATGCTCTGTGGCTATACCGGTTATTTTTGCAACCGAATCGGGACTTGCTTGAACTGAACCCGACTGCCTGATTCAGTTCTTTAGCGACTGTGAACGGTAGATACTAGTATTTTGACAGAAGCCAAAGCTGTTTATGCTAAGACAGAAGACATCTAACAGGAATTGACCTGCCCGGGCTAATGCTGAGCAGATGACAATGTGGTGGTCCAATGCTATTTTTGAGGATTTATCTACTGATCCAGCCAGCGCTTAAACACCGGGGTTTTCTCAGAGCTGACTACAATTTCCTCATCGGTATGCGGGCTCAGGCCGAGCTTTACCCTGCCTTTGAAGTAAGGGTGAATGTCTGCCACGGAATTGAAGTGAACTACAAACTTTCGGTTAACCCGGAAAAACTCTCTCGGGTTAATGAGGCCTTCCAGTTCTTCCAAGGTCTGGTCAATGGGGTATTTCTGATTTTCGAAGGTGACGATATAGGTAAGTTTGTCACGAGAAAAGAAGTAGGCCACCTTTTCAATAGGAATGGCACGGATGCGCTGCCCTACTTTGACCAGAAATCTGGATTTATATTCGGGAGTGTTTGAGCTTAACAGGCTTCTGATCTGCTCTATATCAAAACCAGCGGCATTTCCGCTACTTGCTTTGGCTTCGAACTTTTCAATAGCGGCCGCCAGTTTGTCCTGCCCTATGGGTTTGAGCAAATAGTCCACACTGTTTACTTCAAATGCCTTGATAGCATATTGGTCATAGGCAGTGGTAAATATCACCGGACAAGCCACCTGAACCTGAGAGAAAATTTCGAAGCTGGTACCATCCAGCAGCTGAATATCACTGATGATCAGATCAGGCTGCTCGTTGTTTTCCAGCCAGAGTACTGCTGCCTCTACAGACTTAACGCTTGCCACCACTTGCATAGAAGGTCTTAGCTCTTTCAGCAGTTCTACCAACCTTTCAGAGGCCAGCTTTTCATCTTCAAAAATCAGTACGTTCATGATGCGCTTTTTAGATGGTGGTAATATCGATTAAGGGTACTTTGACTATAAATGACTGGTCGTTTTTAATAACCTCCACCTTTTTGTCGGTGAAGTAGGAATAACGCCTTTCAATGTTTTTAAGACCTGATTTGCCACTGTTTTTAGACTCCACCTTCTTTTCCTGGAGGTTGTTTTTGATCACCAGGTACTGATCGCGGCATTCAATGTTCATTTTCAATGGACGGATTTCTGTGATCACATTATGCTTAATGGCATTCTCAATCAGCATTTGTAAGGTAAGCGGAGGCAGGTAGTGCTGCTTGTTTTCGGGTTTGATGTCGATATCCAATTGGATAGTATCTTCAAACCTGATCTGCAGCAGGTACATATAGGCTCCTATGAAATTGAGCTCCTCATGTAAGGCGACAAGCTCTTCTGAACTGCTCTGTAGAATAATGCGATAGACCTCAGCGAATTTTTCCAGGTAAGACTGCGAGAGCTTTTGGTCCTTGGAAATCAAAGAGGAAAGAATGTTCAGGTTATTGAATAAGAAATGTGGATCAAGGTGGTTTTTTAAGGCTTCCAGTTCCGCTTTGATCGATTCTTTTTGAAACTCCTCTGAGGCCAGCTGTGCATTTTTCCAGTTTTTCAGAAACTGAATACCAAAGTTGATAGAGATTGTCGGTAAAAGAATGAGTGTACCCATGGCATTCATGGCAGTGATTTGAGCCATATCCGGTGGGTCCTGTGTCAAGACCAACTTAAAGATGAGATAGCTGATATTGATAATAAGGAGAGACAGCAAAATCCCGATAGACAGCTGCCAGTAGAAACGCTTGTTACCATGTTGCAGCCATGGAAGCTTTCGGTCCAGCACCTTTGTCAAAAGCCTGTTGCCCAGAAAAATCAGGGCCAGAACAGCGATGACCCAGCCCGTGGTAAGATAGAGCTCAGGGGCCGCATCGGTATTATACAGTACGAGAAAAATCGCTGCAATAATCACCAAAACGATAACCCCCTGGATTATCTGTGAACGGGTAAGAGAATTCAATGGTACTTAGGAATTAGTCAAAAATGATCTCATCGATCCTGGACCAGCGAACGTATACGGGTTCACTGTCTTTAGAAGTAAATATAAGTACTCCGCTATTATTTTCTGACACATCTCTGTGGTCTCCCAAAAGCAGGTCGGTGCCATCTCGCAGTACTATGGTAGAATAGTCGCTGTTTTTAGGGATGATATTTTTGATATTCCGCATGGGAATCTTGAATTCCACATTGTCATCTTTGGCATCAAGAATTTCAAATTCCCAGGCTTCGTCCAGGTCAAAGGCGATTAGGCCGTTGTGCTCGTCACCATCTATGGTGACGATTGTAGCCGAAAGGCCCTGAGAAACCGGAAAATCACTATAAGCAAGGCCTGAGCCTGTCTTAAGTATCTCCATTTCTTCAAAATCCCTCCATGGAATCTGGACCTGACCCAGGCCGGGAGCATTGACCACAATGCCTGAGTTCTGGCTGTTTACATCATTGGTGCCTGTAAGTATAAGCTGTCTTCCTGAATGCAGGGTTACCTCAGAGCCACTTCGGCCCTTGGCAATTTTGCTGATGCTGCGGAAAGGAATTTCTTTATCCCCATTCCGGTCTTTACCGTCCAGAATTTCCTCCATAAAACGTTCATCCTTGTCCCACTGAATCAGGCCTTCAAAGACACCTTTTCGACCTGCATCTACCCTGGCAAAAATGGGTTTGCCAAAGCTGTGAGATGGCATGGAATCAGGCTCCATAAAGTCTACTTTTTCAATACGGCTCCAGTTAAGTTTTACCTCACCCAGCTCTTCGTCATATACCCTAACGGCAGTTCCCACATCTTCATAGCCACTTCCGTTTACTTCCAGAATCACCCCGTTTTTAAGGGTAATGCGGGCTCTTTCTTTACCCGTAGGTTCTACGGATTTTATATCACCAAACTGTGTATCAAACTGATGGTTGCTACGACTGAATTTATTCTCCCAGATATTGAGTGACCTGAGGTCTATTCCCATCCAGGACTTTCGTTCGCTTTCATTTGAAATGGCTTCTGCCTCGCTTTTTGACAAGAACCTCAGAAAATCATTGGATGTTTTTTGAGCATTGAACGTCTCCATCCAATATACCTCATCACTTCCCCAGCGAATGGGGCCTGTATAGCTGTCACCCGAAATGGTGGTCACCTTTCCATACATAAACACATTCTTCTCCTGTGCATTGGCCTGAGTGACAATGACCAGCATTCCCACGGCTATCCCTACTGCTAAAAGCACCTTCCTCATCATTGCTATGCGCGTTTGTTTATGCTTATACATACTACAAACATAGTTGTTCAGTTGGCCTGGCTGAAGGCTTTCGTACTGGATCAGCATAATACGCGGATGAATCGGGAAGTAGAGATACTAAGCATAATTGGTCAATTTATCGGAAACTACTCCGGAAAGATAGAGGAGTCAATATCCGGAACTATGCGAAGTGCATTCTTATAATAGATCTTTTTCAACACATTGTCAGACAGACCAAGTCCGTACATTTTCCAGAAGGCATGGTAGCGCTTGTAATAAGGGAAATACTCGTCCTCAGTCTCCAAGACCCTGAAATAAGTAGCATATTCGCCCGGGTTATAGGCGTCTTTTCCAAATAGCACACGGTCCTGATACTTCTCCAGAAACTTCTTGGCAAATCTCGGCTGACGGCCTAATTCGGCAATCACGGCTCCTATTTCCACCATCATATTGGGCATTTCATCCAGCAGACTCCCGAGTTTGACCAGGTCATTGGCAAACCAGGCCATATGAGCAGCAATGAAAATCGTGTTCTTATGCTTCTTAAACACATTGTGTTGTTCCTGAATCAGAGTTTCCCAGGGTACAGGGTTGTTTGCATCTCGTTTTCTGCGAGGTCTCAGTTTTAATTCCAGCCATCTTTCGTTGTTGGCATCGTGTTCATCCCAAAAGGGCTTTGGATCTGCTGTGTGAATGAGTACAGGAATGCCCAGCTCACCACATTTGGCCCATACCGGATCGATGCGCGAATCGTCAACAGCTACCCGGTTGCCATCTTTGTCCTTAACAGAAAAACCCAGGCTTTTGAAAATCTTCAAACCCCGGGCACCCTGATCATAGTCTCTTTGAAGCTGGGCAGCAGCACGCTCTCCCCAACCATCATCCCCAATGTTGCTGAAGTTCACGTTGGCGAATACGATGAAGCGTTTGGGCTGATTGGTCTTGATATTTTTAATAGCATCTACAATGTTTTTGCCACTGCCGCCACTGAGGTTGACCATGAGGCCCATATTGATACCATCCATTTCTGAGGCCAGCTTATTCAGGTCGCGCTCACCCATACGCCACTGATGGCTGTGGATATCAATAAAAGGGAATTTGGCTCGCGTAAGCGGATTCTCCGGTACTTTGAGTGTTGATGGTGGATCGTATTCTTCGAAAGTTACCGTTTGAGCAGATAGGGCTGCGCCAAAGGTGATAAGGAATAAAAGCAGGAAACCGGCCTTTTTGTACATGATCAGTGTTTTAGTTTAAGTCTTTCTATCTGGCGGCTTCTGGCGGCAAGCCACATTCAGTTGTATATAATCGTATTTAAGCTTACAAGGTTTACCTCAGCCGACTAATACCTTGCTTAGCGGGATAAAAGGCAGACAATGGGATGAATTTCTTCCGCTGAAAACAATTTCGATTTTCAATGCCGGCTGCTCCCGCTAGTTTTGGTATAATAGGTTAATATATTCTACTCAATCACAGCTATAATGGAAATTTCTTTAAAAGGGCAGGTTATTTTGGTAACGGGAGGATCACGGGGTATTGGTGCAGGCATCACCCGGCAATTGCTGGAAGCAGGGGCTACCGTGGCCGTTCACTATAACAGCAATCAAAAGCAGGCACAGCAGCTATGCGAAGGCTATGAGGCTGAATCTCATTTATTTCAGGCAAACCTTGCTCATGCTCAAGCTACCATTAATTTGTTTAAACAAGTAATTGATCGTTTTGGCCGATTGGATTGCCAGGTAAACAATGCAGGTGTGGCAGTTTCATCAGCGGAAGACAAGCAGGAGGATAAATGGGTAGAGGATTGGGATTTTACCATGAACGTAAACCTGAGAGCCTGCGGGCTCTTGTGCAAAATGGCTGTTGAGCATTTTCAAACACAGGAGGGGGGGCGCATTATCAATATCTCATCCAGGGCGGCTTTTCGGGGTGATACTGCTGATTACCTGGCCTATGCTGCTTCAAAGGGAGGAGTCGTTGCCCTGACCCGGTCTATTGCAAGGGCTTATGGTAAGCAGAATATCAAGGCCTTTAATATTGCTCCCGGCTTTGTGCGTACTGATATGGCGCAAGATTTTATGGACCAGTACGGTGAGGATTATGCTTTGAATGATATAGCATTGAATCAACTGACAGAACCCAAAGACCTGGCTCCGACTGTGGCTTTTCTGGCCAGCGGCCTGGCAGATCACGCTACGGGTTGCACCATTGATATTAATGCCGGGAGTTACGTGCATTAGGAGTTTATATGTTTAAGCCACCATGAAACTGAACCTGATTGTTATACGAACCGAGAACCCGGAGGTACTGAAGTCACAATATGAATTGCTCGGTTTAAGGTTTGATTACCATAGACATGAAAACGGCCCATATCATTATGCAGCTGAGAGTGAGGGCCTGGTCTTTGAAATATACCCATTGTCAAAATCAATGAAAAAAGCTGATGGAAGCCTGAGGTTAGGTTTTGATATAGACAATCTGGAAAAGGTTATAGCTGTTGTCAGAAGCTCCAATTGGTTGATTTCAACCGAGGTAAGAGAAACCCCTTGGGGAAGAGTAGCAGTAATTCAAGACATGGATGGAAGGAAGGTTGAGCTGAGGTCTGTTTGAAATCTGTAAGCTTTGATAAAGGGATGAACCTACAATTACGATTCCCCTGAAAAGGTTAAATTTAGACAAAGGTAACCCAATAAACCCCTATGACCACTCGTAGACTTTTTCTTAAACAATCTGTCCTTTCAGGTATGGCTATGACACTGCCCGTTTCCATTTTCTCTGCAGATCATGCTGTCCCTAAGATTTCTTTGGCACAATGGTCTATGAACCGTGCTATCAAGGATGGGTCTGTTAAAGCGGAGGACTTTGCGGCTATTACTAAACGTGAGTATGGCATTGAGGCCATAGAGTTTGTCAATGGTTTCTACAAAGACCACAAAAATGACATGTCCTATTGGGACAATATGTTGAGGCGTTCAGGAAATGAGGGGGTAACGAATCTTCTGATCATGGTGGATGAAGAAGGAGATCTGGGTTCAACCAGGAAAGAAGAGCGACTTCAGGCTGTGGAAAACCACTATGGCTGGGTAGACATCGCCAAAAGAATGAAATGCCACTCGATCAGAGTGAATGCTTTTGGCACCGGTTCCCGGGAAAAGGTAAAGACAGCCCTGGTAGATGGTATGGGAAGACTGGCTGAGTATGGAGCGAAAGCCGGCATTAATATCCTGATCGAAAACCATGGCCTTTACAGCTCTGAGGCCGACTTTGTCGTGGAAATGATCAAAGAAGTAAATAACCCCTATATGGGCACCCTGCCTGATTTTGGCAACTGGTGCACTTCTGAGAAATGGGGAGGTACCCGGGATGATTCCTGTGGTAATGTCTATGATATTCAAAAAGGAGTGGAAGAATTTATGCCTTATGCCAAAGGTGTAAGTGCCAAAACCTATGATTTTGATTCGGAGGGTAACCAACCCCGTCTGGATTATGCGGGCTTGCTCAAAGCAGTAAAGGCTACGGGTTATGATGGCTATATCGGTATAGAGTACGAGGGCAATAACCTAAGTGAGCCCGAAGGAATTATGGCTACTAAACGGCTGATAGAAAAGGTTTGGGCTGAGCTTGAATAGTCTTTTTTTGGCAAGTCCATAGGCTGGTGAAAGTGGCTTATGTCACTCGGCAGAGCCGAAGCGACTGGCTTGATCTAATTCGAATTATTTTCCGCTTGCCCGCATTCCTGAACGTGAAAATTGCCCAGCATTCTGCTATAATAAAGAGAGCCAATTCCCTATGTTTTTTAGCAAGAGACACAACAATAATGATCCCTATCGGCTTGAAGGCATGATTTATTTTACTGACAAAAGTAAACTTAATCAGAATCTTCCCGTATATTGCTGACAAAAGTAAATTTAATCGCAATGGGAAGATCTCATCTCGGAGAATTCGAAGAACTTGTTTTGCTAACCGTGGGCGTACTGTATGATGACGCTTATGCTGTGGCCATTACCAAAGAAATCGCCAATCAGTCGGGGCGATCGGTGGCGGTAAGTGCCGTACACAAGTCGCTATATCGCCTGGAAGAAAAAGGCATGCTGAAATCGCGTCTGGGTGAAGCCGAATCGAAACGTGGAGGAAAACGCAAACGACTTTTTAACATCACTCCTTTTGGTAAGAAGGCAATCGATGAGTCTATGGACCTGCGCGTACACCTGAGAAATCAGATTTCCGACCTGGCTTTTAACTGGCAGGCTGATTGAAATGAAAAAACAGGTCAACATACCGAAGCTGGTACATGCCTTTTTTAAATGGTACTGCAAAAGTGATCGCTATGAAGAGCTTCATGGCGACCTGGAAGAGTTCTTTTATGAAAGAGCAGAAGAAATGGGTTTGGTCAAAGCCCGGTTCTACTATCTGCGCGATGTGATTCGCTGCTGCCAACCTTATGCCTGGAAGAAACCCAAGGTCTACTCAAACTCAAATATCATTATGTTTAAAAACTACTTCAAGACTTCGCTCAGGAGCATGACCAGGAACCCACTCGGCTCCTTTATCAACGTATTCGGGCTTTCTGTAGCCATTGGCATTTGCCTGGTCGTTTACTCCTTTGTCGCCTACGACTATAGCCTCGATCAATTCCATGAGAACAAGAACGAGGTGTATCTCACTACCATCAGGGCCGATCGCAATGGTGCTGAGGTTCAGTACGGACTGAGTCCTACACCACTCGGTGAATTGCTCAAAGATGACTTTGCCCAGATTAGTAAAGTAGCCAGGGTCAAAGATGTGAGTGTGGTGATGAAATACGAAGACAAGGTGTTTTATGAAAACCTCAGGTTTACGGACCCTGAATTTTTAGAGATGCTCACTTTTCCACTGAAATGGGGAAGCCCTGATGCCCTAATCGATGTGAACAGCATCATTTTAAGTGAGCCGATGTCGGTGAAATACTTTGGTGACGAAAACCCCATTGGCGAAGACATCCTGGTGAAATTTGGCGAGGAGGGTCGAAAAATATTCAGAGTAGCGGGTGTGGCAGAAGCCTTTCCTGATGCCCACATAATCGAATTTGGATTTCTGGCCAACTTCAAAAACATGAAAGTAGCTGATCCTGCTTTTGATGAAGCCAATTGGGCCGACCTGCTTGATGCCACACTTATTCAGGTGCCCGATCCTATGGACATTGAGGCTATCAGGGCTGGTATGGTTAAATACAAGGCCCTGCAAAATGATATAGAGAATGATTGGAAGATCAACTCCTTTGACTTTGAGCCATTGGCTAGTCTGCACCTGAACGCGGGCGGTATTGAAGATGCCATTTCATATGATTACACCGAGCCTGGTAGGGTGATACTGCCAATTATTGCCTTGCTGATGATCTTTATGGCCTGTTTCAATTACATCAACGTGGCCATAGTATCATCTGCCAGGCGACTCAAAGAAATCGGGGTAAGAAAAGTAATTGGAGCCAACAGAGGCAAAGTCATTGTCCAGTTTCTGGCAGAAAACATCCTCCTTACTTTTTTTGCCATGCTGGTGGGTATCCTTCTTGCCTATACCCTCTTCCTGCCCTGGCTTGCAAATCAGGCGGCCCTGCCTTTGCGTCTGTCACCTACCGACCTGAATTTGTGGCTTTTCCTGATATTCATCTTGCTCCTGACGGGCCTGGCCTCAGGTATCTACCCTGCTCTGTATATCTCTAAATTTGATGTGGCTCGTATTTTCAGAGGCTCCATTCGCTTTGGTAAGAAGAGCCCTCTCACCAAAGTATTTCTTGGCTTTCAGCTGGTGGTGGCTTGTATTACCATTACCGGGGCGATCGCTTTTACCCAAAATACCCTACACATAAATTCGCGCAGCTGGGGCTATGACCAGACCGGTGCCCTATATACCAGTATCACTGACAAATCCGCCTTTGATCAACTCTATAGTGCCATGAGCCAGAACCCCAATGTTCTGTCTGTATCAGGTTCGCGCGATCATTTGGGGATGGTGAAATCACAGGCCGTATTGCGCCTGCCCGACCGTCAATATGAGGTCGATCAGCTGTCAATAGATGCTCAATACTTTGAAACTATGGGTTTGCAGCTTACAACAGGCCGCAATTTCAAACCAGACCCCGAAAGTGACCGGCAGTCCATTATAGTCAACAAGGCGTTGGTAGAAAACATGGCCTGGGCTGAACCTCTGACTGAAGTGGTGACCATCGACAGTGCACGCTATCAGGTGGTAGGTGTAACAGAAGACTTTCAGTTTAACAGCTTTTACTCACCCGTAAAACCCACACTCTTTAAGGTAGCGGACAAGGATGACTACCGTTTCCTTTCGGTAAGAGCCCGGGCAGGTGCAGAAAGAGAAACCTATGATGCCCTGAAAGCAGAATGGGTTCAACTTTTTCCGGAGGTGCCTTTTCAAGGGGGCTACCAGGAAGACGTATGGCCGGGGTTTTTTGAGGATGTGGCGATTCAGGAGAGATTTATGAAAGTTGTAGCCTTTATAGCCATCCTACTCTCAAGCCTCGGTTTATATGGCTTGGTCACCCTCAATGTGGCAGGCAGGGTAAGAGAGTTCAGCATTCGTAAAGCCCTGGGAGCTGGTGTTAAGAATATCGCCTTTAGCATTCTGCGTCAATACATGTTATTGTCAGTAATAGCCTTGCTCATTGCGGCTCCTCTAAGCTATATCGCCATCAATGCAAATATCAATATGCTTTACGCTGAGCCTATGCCGCTGACCTATACGGTGGTAACCCTGGCTGTAGTGTTGCTGATTTTCATTTTGCTGACGGTTATTTCTACCCAAATCAGAAAAGTATCCAAATCTAGCCCTGTGGTGGGGCTTAGAACGGAATAAGATTGATACACCAAGGACAAAACAGGTCATGAGCCAGAAGATTCACATACCGAAAATCCCGCATGCCTTTTTCAAGTGGTATTGCAAGAAGGACAGGTATGAGGAATTACATGGGGATCTCGAAGAGTTCTTTTATGAAAGAGTAGCTGAATCAGGCCCGGTCAAAGCCCGGCTGCTCTATTGGCGCGATGTCATGCGCTGTTGCCAGCCATATGCCTGGAAAAAACCGCAAGGTCGCTTAAACTCAAATATCGTTATGTTAAAAAATTACTTTAAAACTTCGCTCAGAAGCATGGTGAGAAACCCGCTGAGCTCCTTTATCAATGTTTTCGGCCTGGCCGTGGCCATTGGTGTTTGCATAGTGGTCTATTCCATGGTGCAGTTCTCTTATAGTACCGACCAGTTTCACGAACATAAGAATGAGGTTTTTCTGACCACTTTTGAAGCAGACAGGGATGGTACCTCCACGCGATATGGCTTTACACCCACTCCATTGGGTGAGCTACTGGCACAGGATTTTGCCCAAATCACAAAAATGGCCAGGATCAAAGACGAGGCCGTGGTGGTCAAGCAGGGAGAAAATGTATTTCACGAAACCATCAGGTTCACAGATTCTGACTTTCTGGATATGCTCTCATTTCCATTGAAATGGGGTGACAAGTCTTCCCTTAATGATCCGAACAGTATTATTCTGAGCTCCGATATGGCCATCAAGTATTTTGGTGAGACAGAGCCTTTAGGCGAGGAAGTACTGGTCAAGTTTAGTGAAGAAAGAAAGAAGGTGTTTAAAGTAGCCGGTGTAGCCGAAGCCTTTCCAGGTGCACATGCCATCAGCTTCGATTTTCTGATCAACTTTGAGAACCTCAGACAAGCCGATCCTGATTTTTCCGCTACTAACTGGGCTGCTTTTGTGCAGGCTACTTTGATTCAGGTAGACCAAGCCTCGGCCATTGCCTCTATTGCAGCAGGGATGGAAAAATACCGGGTACTTCAGAATGAGGTGGATAACGAATGGAAGATCACAGGCTTTGGTTTTGAACCTATCGCTTCTCTTCATGAAAACTCTTCAACCATCAGCGGTGATATCTCATCAGACCAGGCTGACGAAATCTTGATAGGGTTACCTATTATGGGCATTTTCATGCTGGCACTGGCCTGCTTCAACTATATGAACATGGCCATTGGCTCTGCCACCAAAAGACTTAAAGAAATTGGTGTCAGAAAGGTAATCGGAGCCAGTCGCAATAAGGTAATCTTCCAGTTTTTAGCTGAAAATGTCTTTGTGACTTTCTTTGCGCTGATCCTGGGCCTTTTTCTTACCTCCACCCTGTTTTTACCCTGGTTCAGTGAAATAGCCGGGGCCCAGTTGAGCCTAAGCCTCCTTAACACCGATCTGTGGTCATTTCTTATTGGTATACTATTGCTGACGGGTCTGGTCTCCGGTTTTTATCCGGCCTTGTACATCTCTGGCTTTCAGGTGGTGAAAATCTTCAAGGGTACCGTAAAGTTTGGAAAGAAAAACCCCATCATGAAGACCTTTCTGGGCGTTCAGATGATCCTGGCCTTTGTCTTCATTACCATGGCTGTCATGTTCAAACAGAACTCCGATTTTCAGGCCAAAAGGCCCTGGGGGTACAATCAGAATGGAGTGCTCTATGTAGGAGTACCCGATGAAAGTGCCTATGACCAGCTGCTGGCTGCCATGGAGCAAAACCCGAATGTGGAATCTGTTTCTGGTTCGGGCGATCATCTGGGTAAAAGTATCTCCAGTGCAGTCGTGAGTTTTGCTGACCGCTCTTATGACGTACAGCGTATGTTGATACATGCCAATTACTTTGAAACTCTGGGTATTCCGATGGCTTCGGGAGCCATTTTCAATGATCAGCCAGGAGCCACAAAACAGGTTGTGGTCAATGAGCTGTTCGTAAAAAATACCCTGCTGGACGAACCTATAGGTCATTTATTCAAAATTGATAGTACACAATATCAGATCATCGGAGTAGCAAAGGACTTCCACGCTTTTAACTTTTACTACCCAATGAAACCTATGGTTTTTCAGGCGGCCGCTAAAGCTGATTATCGCTTTATATCTATGCGGGTAACCAGCGGATCGGAGCTGGCGGTTTACGAAGACCTGAAAGAAAACTGGGCAAACTTATTTCCTGAATCACCATTTCAGGGCGGTGAACAAATTGACCTTTGGGCCAAGTTTTATGCAGACCTGGCCCAGATGAAACGCTTCACCCGCACAGTTGCTTTTATTGCCATTATGCTGGCTGCATTAGGGCTATATGGTCTGGTTACCTTGAACGTATCGGGCCGGATCAAGGAGTTTAGCATCAGAAAAATTTTGGGAGCGGGGCTCCTGAATATCAGCCGAAGTATTGGCCGCCAGTACCTGCTGTTGATGGTTGTGGCACTGTTGCTGGGTGCTCCCCTGGCCTATATCATGAATATCGGGCTCGTCAAAATGATGTTTGCCTACCCATTACCCCATGGCCATTGGAGTGTGGCGCTCGCTTTTGTCCTGCTTGTCTTTGTTATGCTCATGGTCATAGCCACTCAAATCAAAAAAGTCTCCAGGTCCAATCCGGCCAAAGGCCTGCGAGCCGAATAGATTCCGTTTATGAGCAAAAACCATAAAGTACCTGCTGTTCCTCATGCTTTTTTCAAATGGTATTGTAAGAGAGATCGCTATGAAGAATTGCATGGAGACTTAGAGGAATTCTTCTACGAGAATATAACGGAGCGGGGTTTGCTGAGGGCCCGGCTTTATTACCTGAGCGATATTATTCGCTGTTGCCAGCCGTATGCCTGGAAAAAACCCAAAGTGTATTCAAACGCCCATATCATCATGATCAGAAACTATTTTAAAACGGCCCTTCGCAGTGCCTTAAGAAACCCTTTAAGTTCATTTATCAATGTTTTCGGGCTTTCGGTAGCGATCGGCATTTGCCTGGTGGTATATGCCTTTATGAAGAATGATGCCGATATAGACAGGTTTCATGAGCACAAAGACAAGGTGTTTCTGACTACTTTTTATGCAGATCGCAACGGTGACCTGGACCAATATGGCGCCACTCCAGCACCTCTGGCTAAAATGCTTGAGCAAGATCAGCCACACATCGAAAAAGTAGGCCGTCTCAAGAATAGCAATGTGGTCGTCAAGTACGGTGACCACGTGTTTTATGAATTGTTGAAATCAGTTGATCCCGAGTTTCTGGAAATGCTCACCTTCCCGCTTAAATGGGGTGACCCGGGTTCATTGAAGGATTTAAATAGTGTGATCCTGAGCGAGAACGCTTCAGTTAAGTACTTTGGGGATAAGAACCCGCTCGGTGAAGAGATCCTGATTAAATATAACAGTGGAGAAAAGAAGTTTTTCAAAGTAACCGGTGTAGCCAAAGCATTTCCTGACGCCCGCATTATTGATTTTAACTTTCTGGTCAATTTTGAAAATGTATGGCTTGCTGATCCGGCTTTCGATAGTAGAGATTGGCGGGATTATGTCGGGGCCACGCTCATTCAGCTGGATGACCCGGCAGCGATTGATGATGTGAAAGCAGGAATGGAAAAGTACAGGGAGCTGCAAAACCCGGTAGGCAGCGACTGGGCCATTGCCTCATTTGACTTTCACTCAATACACAACCTACATTACAGTTCGGCCGACATCATCAATGGTATCTCCAATGATACAACATCGGCAGGCCGCCTTGTCTTACCCATCATCGGGCTTTTCATGCTGGCACTGGCCTGTTTTAACTACATCAACATGGCGATTGGTTCAGCCGCCAAAAGGCTGAAGGAAATTGGAGTCCGTAAAGTAATTGGTGCTAACAAAGGCAGGGTCGTTGTACAGTTTTTGGCGGAAAATATCTTTATGACGTTTTTCGCACTTTTGATCGGGATCATACTCAGTGTGACCCTTTTCTTACCCTGGTTTGGTGGCATTTCGGATATGCAGATGGACCTAAGTCTGATGGATGCCAACCTTTGGGTCTTTCTTATCTCCTTGTTACTTGTTACCGGAATCATATCCGGTGCATATCCTGCTTTTTACATTGCCAGATTTCAGGCAGTCAAAATCTTTAAAGGAAGCACCCGCTTTGGCAAGAAGAACCCATTGACCAAAGTCTTCCTGGCCTTTCAGCTGATTCTAGCTTGTATCACCATTACAGGTGCAGTCACCTTTACCCAAAACACCCAATACCAGTCCGAGCGAAGCTGGGGCTACAATCAGGAAGAAACGCTTTATGCGACCGTGACCAATGGACAGGCACATGATCAACTGGCGGCTGTTATGTCGCAAAACCCCGACATAGTATCCATGGCCGGAACGACCCACCATCTGGGCAGAGGTTATAGTCAGGCGATTGTACAGCTACCCGAACGAAAGTATGAGGTGATCGAAATGTATGTAAGCCCGCAGTATTTCGAAACCATGGGTCTGCCCCTGAAGCATGGCAGAACTTTCGAACAAACCCCTTTGAGTGATCAACAGGCATTGGTGGTAAACGAAACGTTCGTGAGGAGGCTGGGCTTATCAGAACCTGTCGACCATATTGTCAACATTGACAGCACGCGATATCAGATTATTGGTGTAGTGAAAGACGCTCACGCTTATAACTTCGGAAATCCTATCAGGCCCACCATTTACAGGGTGGCTTTAAAGGATAACTACTACTTTTTAACGATGCAAGCCAGACCGGGAAAGCAAATAGAAGTACTCAACGACATGAAGGAAGAATGGCTGAAACTGTTTCCTGAAGAACCCCTTTTAGGAGGCTTACAGGAAGATGTCTGGACGGGCTATTTTGAACGAGTAGACAGCTATGAAAGGTTCAACAAAGCCATTGCCATGGTAGCTGTGCTGCTGGCAGGCTTAGGTTTATATGGTCTTGTGTCGCTCAATGTTTCCGGAAGAATCAGGGAGTTTAGCATTCGAAAGGTTTTAGGCGCCAGCCGCAAGCATATTGCTTCCAATATCGCCAGGCAATACACTGTTTTGACCATTATTGCCTTGTTGATCGGGGCTCCTGTGAGCTATATGCTGGTGGAGGCCGAGTTGAATCTGCTCTTCGTTTATGCTTTGCCTATGAATTTCTATGGGGTGATTATGGCTCTTTTGGTCCTTGTGAGTGTTTTGATATTTGTGATCGGCACCCGGGTTTTCAAAGTGTCGCGGGCAAACCCTGTCAACGGCCTGCGAACCGAATAGCCTTAGTCGTTCCTTAAACCCTGCGTGGGGTTGGCCCTGATCAGCTTTCTGATTTGTGTAAAGGTTGTGAGCCACACCATCAAGAGCACGATAAAAATGGTTGTCAATACAGGCAGCCAGGTGATGGGCATATGATACACATACAGCTGTCCTATCAATGAGCTCATCAGGTTATAGCTGATTACACCTCCGATTATCAGAGCAATGAGAATGAATGGGGTGAACTGTTTGTGAATCAGTCGGAATAGGTGGGAACGATGGGCTCCAAGCACTTTTCTGATACTGAATTCTTTGATCCGATTGGTCGTGTGCAGTGATAAGATCCCGAACAAACCCAGGCAGGCCAGTACCACAGCCATGATGGCGATGGTGCTTAGCAGCTTGCCGTGACCATTGGCTTCTTTCAGGAAAAAGTCAAAGCGCTGACCCTGAATGGAACCATTAAAGGGCGTATCAGGCATAAGCTCAGACCATTTATTTTGAAGGCTTTCGAAGGTGCTTTCAACCCGGCCTTCGCGCACCTTCAGAGAGAGAAACCTCAGGTTATCTTCGGCTAGCCTGAAAAAGGCAGGCTCGATTTTCTCCGCAAAAGAGCGGTGGTGGAAGTCTTCTGCTACCCCGATCACCGTGTAGACAAGTGAGTCAATTCTGAACTGGGCTCCAATCGCAGAGGATTCCTCCAAAAGGCCTGCCATGGTTTCATTCACTATGACGTTACCGCTTTTAGCAGATTGGCCCCCGGCAAATGAGCTGCCTGCTTTCAATCTGATACCCAGGGTTGGCAGATAATCAGCGTCAACGGCTAACACTCGTGCCCGGTATTGCTCACCGGATTGTTCGATATTTACCGAACCCCAGGACCTGCCGATATGATGTGCAGAAGCTGACAATGCCAGCACATCAGGGTTCATGCGTATTTCAGCCTTCAACTGTTGAAGAGAGGACGAATCGGGCAAGGTGGCTACCAGCACATTCTCTTTGTCATAACCCCAGTCACGTTTTTCCTGGTAGTTGGCATTTTGAGTAAATACCAGGCCAGCTACCACGGTAATACACGAAAGCACAAATTGAACTGTCAGAAAAACCCTGGCCAATACGTTTTTGGTACCGAACCTTAATTTGCCCTTGAAGATTTTCAAGGCACTGAACTTCGATAAGTAGAGTGCCGGGTAGGCTCCTGAGCTTAACCCGATAATTAAGACGGTCAGTACCAAAAAGAACCACAGCTGTGGTTCCTGATAGGGGAGTTCAAGCCCTCCGAAGAATATGGTATTGAAACCCGGAATAAAGACTACTGCTGCCATCAGAAAGCCAATGAGACCGGCAAAGAAGGTGAGTACCAGGTTTTCTACCAGGAATTGAAATGTCAGCGACTTTCTTTGCCCTCCCATCACCTTTCGCACGGCAATTTCCCGGAGGCGTTTAGCTCCTGAAGCGATGGAGATATTGATGTAATTGAAGCTGGCGAGGAGCAAAATGAAGGCAGCAAGACTCACCAGAATCTTCGTGGCCAGGGGGTCGGATTCCCCGATAATACTATTCCTGATGTTTTGTCCATTAAGGTAAACAGAACTCCAGGGTTCGAACTCGAATGAAGTGATGGGAAGTTCTTTTCTGGCGGCATTTTGAACGGGAATGTATTGCCTGGCCTGTTTGGTTATGGTTGCGATGTCAGCAGGGTCATTGAGCTCTATGAAAGTGGCATTGATAAAACCGCTCCAATCGGCAGGATTAAAGCCCGGTTCAGCTGCTGCCAAACTGTTGAAGTTGGAAAGAATACCAAACCTCAGGTTACTTTTGGCCTTAAAACGCTTTGCCACAGCCCCTACTTCAAAGCTTGCTTTTTGTCCATTGCCGAAATCAAAGGAAATGCGCTCGCCCAGAGGGTTTTGGTCACCAAAATACTTGAGAGATACAGGCTCGCTGATAATTACCTTTGAATGATCATTTAGGGCACTCTTGTCTCCCCATTTCAAGGCGAATGAGAATATATCGAGAAACTCAGGGTCTGTAAAGGAAATCCGCTCGTTGAAAACCTGCCCCTGGCTTTTGGCCACACAGGAACGGTTTTCGAAACGCGCCACGTTGCTGATTTGAGGAAAGTCACTTTTCAACCTTTCACCATAGGCCATGGGTGAGATACCATACTTTGAGTTATTATCTCCCTGGTTTATGACCACCGTAGACATAAATATTTTATCACTCTTTGGGTGGTATTGATCCATAGAGAGCTCCTGATCAACGAAAGTATAAACCAACAGGCAGCAACCGATGGCCAGAGCCAGTCCTAAAATGTGAATGAATGAGTTCAGAGGGTGCCTGGAGAAGATTCTCAGGCTGGTTTTGATATAGCTTTTAAACATCTCATGGTGCTTGATGCATGCTAAAGATGTGGTTTTGCACTTATAAGTTGCGTCTGACTCCACAACCAGCGGATTCTGATGTGTTTTTTGACTTGATGTTAAGTATTTTTGACATGAAGTAAAACATTTTAATCTTTGTGTCCGTAATAAATGACATCAAGTAAAATAGAACAGACAAATTATATATCTTATGTCTTATCAGGAAAAACGAAGTATTCTTAATTTGATCAGCTCGGTGCTGATCTCAGGCATTTACTTTTGGTATGTTTTTCGGGGTGACCCTACTGCCGGAATGGACACAGATGAGTTAATGCATTTTTGGGGCAAATCGATTCTGATTCTGATTCCCGTCACCATCGTAGCCAAGATTGTGATAGCCATTTTCTTTGCAGTTGGTAATACTGTAGCGACCAGGGAGAAAATTCCCTCTGCTGATGAGCGTGACAAGCTGATAGAGTTAAAATCACTTCGAAACTCGCGTTATATGTTTGGTTTTGGCTTTATATTGGCCATGGTAGCTCTGACCATGAATATGTCAGTGAATGTGATGTTTATCGTGATTGTATTGGCAGGTATGGCTTCAGAAATTATTGAGAACCTGTCGCAGCTATATTTTTATCGTAAAGGAGTTTAAGGTGGCCAAACATCAGATCAGTAATAATATTCGTAAGCTCCGGTTCAATCAGGACGAAATGACCCAGCAACAGCTTGGAGATATGGTGGGGGTAAGCCGACAGACCATTGTGGCAATCGAAAAGGGCAAATACTCGCCCACACTGGAGCTGGCTTTTCGGATAGCCCATGTATTTGATTTGCCGCTTCATGAGGTATTCTCATATAACCCTGACGATGATCATTGAGCATAAAACCATCGATTTATGGGCAAAACCGCTCCTTACCTGGGTGACCATGGAAACGCCCATGGAGCAGTCGGTACCCTTACCTTCCGAGGCCTGCTTTGCCTATATTATGGAAGGCGACAACCATGCATTGTCCATAAAACCTGAGATTAAGGCAGAACCTGGTCAGGTCATACTTTCCTTATGTGGTAATACTGTGGGGCGTATGTTGTCAGCGCAGGAAAAAGGACGAGTAAGCACAGTTGTGGTCCATTTCCATACGGAGATATTACGGCAGGCTTATCAGAACTCACCCCCTTCATTCTGGAAAGAACTGGAGGCACCGGTAGTGCAGTTTATTGTGCAAACGGCCGCTTCGGGGTTAATCAAAAGATATTTTGAGAGCCTGGTGTATCTCTTTGAGTATAGGGAGGCTGTATCAGAAGAGATCCTGGTTTTGAAGCTCAAAGAACTCATTGCTCTTTTGATGCAGACAGAAAACTCTCCTCAGATTTTGCAGATTATGCGAAGCCTGTTTTCGGAGAGAACTTTTAGTTTCAAAGAGGTGGTGGATGCCCATATCTGTACTCCTGCAACCATAGAAAACCTGGCCATGCTTACCAGCCATAGCCTGTCTTCTTTTAAGCGGGAATTCAAGCGCATTTATAATGATACACCAGCCAGCTATATCATGGATAAGAGAGCCGAAAAAGTGGCCGGGCTCCTGGCTGTTTCAGATGAGAGTATTAGTCATATCGGTTATGATTGTGGCTTTACCAGCCCGGCACATTTATCCAGGGTTTTTAAAAATAAATATGGCGTAACGCCCTCAGAATACCGCCTGAACCTCTCAGGCAAGTAATCGGACTTTTCAGGTAAGCCAAAGAAAGCGGCCTTTCCCAACTTTGTATTCACAGTTGGAAGGGAGGCTATTGCTTACACCTGAGTTTCACTTTGAATGCAACAATCATGAAAATACTTGTTTATAAAACCAGCCTGAAAACAAGAAAGAAGGTCAGGCACATCAGGCCGCTTTTTGACGGTCATCCCCTGGTCTCCGATTGGTCTGTAGACACAGAAGACTGTGACAATGTACTCCGGGTGGAGGCATTGACAGATTTGAAATACAGTGACATTATCTATCTGCTGAATGCTTTTGGGTACTACTGTGAATTATTGAGAAGCTAGATTTATGAAAGCTATAGTTTATGAGAAATACGGTTCTCCTGAAGTGTTTGAGCTGAGGGAAGTACAAAAACCAGTACCAGCACGGGGTCAGGTTCTGGTAAAAATTCATGCCTCATCTCTCAATGTACTCGACTGGCATTTAATGCGGGGTAAGCCATTATTTATGAGATTAGTCAAAGGCTTGTTCAGACCAAAGAGCCAGATCATTGGTGCAGATGTATCGGGTATCGTTGAATCCATAGGCCCGGGAATTACCGAATTTACTCCGGGAGATGCTGTTTTTGGTGATACGACACTTACAGGTTATGGTGGCTTTGCAGAATACATTGCCCTGCCTGAGTCGAGTCTGGTTAAAAAGCCGGAAAATATTAGTCATGAAGAAGCCGGGGCGGTTTCTATTGCCGCACTTACTGCCCTGCAAGGTCTGAAATACGAGGCTAAACTGCAGCCAGGTCAAAAGGTGATGATCATCGGAGCCTCAGGAGGCGTAGGTACTTTTGCTGTTCAAATTGCCAAAGCAATGGGGGCTGAGGTGACAGCTGTATGCAGTACCCACAAGATTGATCAGGCCTATGCACTGGGTGCCGACCAGGTGATTGACTATAAAACTGAAGATGTTTTTGCCAACCGTGGCCATTATGATTTGGTCTTCGCGGTCAATGGATATAACGCACTCATCAAATACAAAAGAGCCCTTAAGCCAGGAGGCCGCTATGTCATTGTAGGCGGTGATGGCATACAGCTGGTGGAAGCTACTTTTTTAGGTCGACTGCTTTTTGCCTTTTCTTCCAAAAAACTGGGAATATGGAATGCCAAGCCTACCAAAGCCGATCTTCAAACACTTGCAGACCTGATTGAATCAGGAAAGCTCAAAACCTTTATTGACCGGAAATATCCCCTTGCCGAAATGCCCGATGCCATGCGATACCTGGCCGAGGGTCATGCCCGGGCCAAGGTGGTAATTACCATCTGATCTGACACCGGACACACAATATTTCTCACTTTTTCTTTTCGGTACCAGGTTGGGTGGATTCGAATTCTTCGCGTCATAGAATCAGAACGCCAGTAACTCAGGAGGGGTTTATGGACTCCAGGCTGGCAATTCAAATAATCTAAATTGAAGAATATGAAGAAGGCGAAGATCAAATTGTTAGGTGTATTGGCTATGGTGATGTTGTTTGTGCAGGCATGTACCAATGATCAGGAGGAGTTGGGTTTCAATGATGCCCTGGGAGATATTATTGAAGATGTTTCTGTTACAGGAAATGGTATTGCGCATGAATGGACAGATTTATTGCTACAACTTGAGAGATACTCCAGTGGCAGACCCAATGCATCGGCAAGAGCACTTGCTTATATCTACCTGGCATCTTACGAAACAGTGGCCCCGGGGATGGAAAACTATAGCTCTATTGATCGTCAGCTACGGGGTTTGCGAATAGATGATGAGGTTCGGGCTGAAGACGTAAACTGGCTGGTAGCGCTGAATACCTGTTTTGCCAGGGTAGTGGATCACTTTCTGCTCAATTTACCCTCAAACCTGGACGGGGCGATATCAGCACTGGAAACAGAAATTGAAGGGCAAGTTACCGAGGGCCTGTTGGACGGATTGATCAGCGATTCTCAGAATTGGGGTAACTATGTGGCAGATCAAATCATTGCCTATAGCCAGACAGACGAAGATGCCGAGGCTCAAATACTGGACCCACAACCACTGAGTTACGAGCCTCCAACCGGAGACGGTTTCTGGACCTACTCTGCCGACCCTGAGCGTGCGCTGTATCCATACTGGGGAGAAACGGTACGAACCTTTGTTATTTCTCCCAGACAAACCACCTCGGTCGACCCGATTGAATACAGTGAAGACCCAAACAGCGCCTACTTTGCGCAGATGCAAGAGGCCTATGAGGCCAATAATAATGCACGAGAAGCAGCAGGAGAGCAGCTTTGGATAGCTGAATTCTGGAGTGATGATGTGGAAGGCTTAATGATGAGCCCGCCTGCCCGTCAGTTTTCCATTGCCAATCAATTGATTGAACAATACAACCTGAACCTGGAAGAAACCCTGGCATTTTATGTCAAGCTGGGGTTTGCACTCAATGATGCGGCAGTTGCTGCATGGAAATACAAATATGACTATATGGTTATGCGTCCGAATGTATACATCCATGAGTTCATTGATCCGGAATTCCAGACCAACCTTTATCGCCTGATCGACTGGCCCAACCCCAGCTTTCCAGGCTACCCTTCAGGTCACTCAACTTTTGCCTCTGCGGCAGGAGGGCTCTTTATCGACACATTTGGCAACAGCACGAACTTTACCGACAGGTCACATGAGGGCAGAACGGAGTTTCAGAGCAGCCCCAGAACTTATTCCACCTTTGCTCAAATGGCTGAAGAAAATGCCTTTTCCCGGGTGCCCTTTGGTGTGCATATCAGCATGGACTGTGCAGAGGGCTTGAGACTGGGTTATGAGATTTCTGATGCCGTCAATGGATTTAGCCTGAGAGGAAGAAACCAGTAATAGATCGGCTATTCGTTGATTTACAATGCGGGAGGCTCTTCACTTCAATGAGGAGGTTCCCGCTTTGTTATTTGTTTGCTATGAAATTCCTGAAATCATAAAGACAAGTAAACATGATATTTAACTCTATTATCCACAATCTATACAACCTGAACCTCGGGCAGCCAACGCTCTTCGATGAGCTGATGAGTAATGGCTGAGCCGACCGTGCTGCCATCTGCCACAGATTTGGCGATGCCTCCAAAACCTACTCGGGAATCACCGATAATAAAGAATCCTTTTACACTGGTTTCCATGTTTTCATCTACCTCGTAAGAGAGTCGGCCAAAATGTCCATCAATCATGGTCAGATCAAACTTTTGGGCAAAACCCACGCCCTCGGTTGCTTTAGTATCTGGTAGGAAACCACCCTGCCGTCCTATGGAGCTGCCATCTTCGAGAATCACCTTCTTAAGCTTTCCCTCTTCTGAAATCAATCTGGTAATTCTCTGCTCTATCAACCTGATACCATTCCGCTTCAATCCGGCTGTCAGGTCTTTATCTTCAACCTCTTCCCCATTCGTAAAGACGATCACATCTTTGGACCAATGAGCTATGACTTTTGAGAAATAGGGTGCAAGATCTGCAGGACCGAAAACTCCGAGTTTCTTGTCTGCCAGTTCAAAGCCATCACAAAAGGGACAAGGATAAACGGATTTCCCGTAAACATCTGTCAAACCGGGAATACCTAATTGATCTATATTGTCTTTTTGACCTGTGGCGAGCACAACTCGCTTGCTACTGTATTGTCTCCCTTTTGTGGTGATTGTAAAGCCCTGCGGAGCATGATCAAGAGCTGTGGCCTTTTCATTAAGATATGTGACTGCCGGGTACTTCTGAAGCTGCTTTTTGGCGATCGCCAGCATCTCTGTGGGGTGTACGCCATCACGGGTAAGAAAGCCATGTGAATGTGTGGTGACCGCATTTCTGGCCTCTTCTGTATTGAGTATAAGCGTTTTAATTCTGCTTCTTCCCAGAACCAGGGCCGCGCTCATACCAGCCGGACCACCACCAATAATGATTACTTCGTTTTCTCTATCTGTCATTTTTGAATTTTCGTAATTGTGTTGGCAATTTGGGACTATATTTCCACAAATGCAACATTGTTGCATTTGTGGAAATGAGTGAATGCTTTGAGAAAAGCTTGAATAGGTACGGTCCTGGAAAGAAATGCTGCTGCTGTTCCGGTTAATTGGTTTCCATTAAACCCACCAGCACCTTAAAAACGAAATAGCTTACAAAACTCAGGTAATCAAAGTTGATCGTTTCGAATTTATCTTCCGGGTCATGATGATAGGGGGAAGTATCACCTCGTCTGTATTCTTCTGTAATCCCCACGGCATTGAAACCTGCCGCTCTTAACTCCTTATGGTCACTGCCTGTCTCGTTGGTCCTGTAAGCCTTAATATCAAATGTTTTGGCATGTTTGCGGTAGACTGCTTTAAGTTCAGGACCTGGAAGTTCGAGTTCTATATTGCGATCTCCATCCTGATCCCAGCCCACCTGGTCAGCTGTGTGTACAGAATGTATATTATACTGTTGTTCCAGCAGAAATTGAGCAAATGCTGTTGCTCCCGCATGGCCTATCTCCTCCTTGTCAAAGAATACGATCATAAGGTTCTTCGATCGCTGCTTCTGTTGCATCATTGCTTTCGCGACTGCATAGACTAAGGCACAACCTGAGGCATTGTCACTGGCCCCGGGAGCTTCTTCGACTGTATCGTAATGAGCCCCTAATACGATATATTCATTACTGCCATTGGTGGACTCAACCACTGCATAGAGGTTGGTGCCCTTAGCCGGGTTTTGCTGTTTGTTCAGCTGCGGCAGGTTCATCTCATAAGGGAGCTCAATAGTGTTCAGGCCCATTTTCTCAAGCTCTTTTGACAGATATTGTCGGCTTAAAGCCCTTTCTTCTGTGGTCCAGCGCCTTTGAATGCTTTTGCTGTCCTGAATAGGTGAGGCCCCGGTTAAAGCTGAGATGAGTGCCCTTTGTCCCTGCTCTGAACGATCGAGGAAGTCCTTGTCCAGTCCGTATTGACTCGCGTCCTTTTTCCACAAAGCTTCAAAGGGAACAGGGTCTTTGGTGTTTTGTGCACAGGCCTGAGTGAAAACAAGTAGCATTAACAGGCTCAAAAATCTCATGGTACTTAAGTTATAAAGCAAGAACGAGGAAGTGAGAACATTTAGCGTGTTTATTCAATTCACAGAGGACCATACTTATTAATACGAACCTTTTCGTATATGCTTCGTATCTTTATATATACATAATAACATTAGGTATGATTACTCCAAAGAAGTTAGTTCTGATTTTTTTTCTTCTTACGCCATTTATGCTGCATGCCAGGCAAAGCAGGCTTTGGGGAGTTACCTCTGTAGATGGTGAAAATGGATACGGTACGATTTTCAACCTGGAAACAGATGGGTTGGGGTTTACCAAAGTTCACGACTTCAGTGGCGAGCATGGCTACCCTTTTGCCAGCCTTACCCTTAGCCATGGAAAACTCTGGGGTATGACCATGGGTCGTACGGGTACTCCTACTTCGAGATCCCAGGCCGGTCATGGCGCTATTTTCAGTCTGGAAACAGATGGTTCGGGCTTTCAAAATGTGCATGCCTTTAATGACTCGGATGGAAGTATGCCGCTAGGTGAGCTGATAGCCCATGGAAACCGCCTATGGGGTATGACTTACCAGGGAGGCAAATACAATCAGGGAGTCATCTTTTCAATAATGCCAGATGGTACGGGATTTAGAAAAGAGCATGACTTTGATAAATCGTCAGGGTCAATGCCACGGAACAGTCTCTTGGTACATAACAACAAATTCTGGGGAACCACTTCTCACGGAGGTCTGAATGATATGGGCGTGATCTTCAGTCTCAATCTTGATGGTAGCGGCTTCTCTAAAATTTATGACTTTGAAAGGACCCAGGGTGGAGAGCCTGAAAGCGGTTTGACCTTGCATCAAGGCAAATTTTGGGGTATGACAGCACGAGGAGGCAAGCACAATGAAGGCAGTCTTTTCTCCATAAATACAGATGGCTCTGGTTTTACAAAGCACCATGATTTTGTCTACCCAACTCTGGGAGATTTGATTGTGAGCAATGATAAACTCTGGGGCATGATGTCTCTACGGGGTGACCATAATGCCGGGGTGATTTTTACCATGGATGCAGCTGGTTATAAAGCAGTGCATCATTTTGATAAGCCAAATGGCCGTTTTCCGGAGGGTAATCTGATGGAAAGCAATGGGTTGTTATGGGGTATGACCCGCTTTGGAGGGGCAAATAATACAGGGGTACTTTTCTCAATTGGCAAAGATGGATCGGGTTTTCGCAAGGTGTTGGATTTTGATAAGTTCACTGGAGGTACTCCGTACGGCACATTGATTGAGGTGCCTGTTTCTAACTAAACCTCCTGTTCCTGCTCAGAGTAATTCGTTCGAAGACTCTGAGCAACGCAACATTACGCGTCACTACTCTCGGGTGGTTGGGCCTGAGCAATACTGAGTATAAAGAATACCTCAGACTTTCCTCGCGAATAACTCTGAGGGCGTATGTAGGGCCCTGGGTTCACTAATTCGTCCGAGCACTCCAAGTGGTCAGACGAATGATACGAAATGGATTTCTCTGTTTTTCCTATCCTGAGGAACGAAGGATCTAAAACAGAGTGAACCTTTAAACCTCTCACGAATAAAATCATCCAACCCAAAACCCTCAATTCCCCAAACAAAAGGGATAATTCGGCCGTATGAGAATTATTTAACCTCTCATCAAATCATAGTATACCACATGGCCGAACTCTTTAAAAATATCTACAATACTGAAACCTTAGGACGTTTTGCTGCTATCGTAAAAGAGGTG
The DNA here is from genome assembly GCA_021404565.1 of Roseivirga sp. Lineage (GTDB taxonomy): Bacteria > Bacteroidota > Bacteroidia > Cytophagales > Cyclobacteriaceae > Roseivirga. The sequence continues at coordinate 319,920 of JAAWWF010000026.1, forward strand.
GTTCCGGCATTTGAAAAGGAGAGTTTTCTTAAGCGCATTTTTGATAAAGACTGGGAGGAAAAGGAGCTGAAACAGCGCATGCGCCATATCTCAATTACCTTGCATACACATTTGTCACAGCGTTATGATGAAAGCATCAGACAGCTTCTCGGAATTATTGAAAATCATTTGTCTAAGGGAATCAGGGAAACCAGCATAGAATTTATGTTCTTCCCAGATTTTATAGAGCTCTATGGACTGGATGATTTTGAAACCTCTGTCAATGCCTTTGAAACGGTGACTCAGTTTACCAGCTGCGAGTTTGGTGTAAGGCCTTTTATCATTCGATATCCTGAAGAGATGATTCAGCGAATGAAAGAATGGTCAGAACATGAGCACCCTGCTGTAAGAAGACTCTCTACAGAAGGTTGCAGACCCAGGCTTCCCTGGGCAATGGCCATTCCTGATTTGAAAAAAGACCCTGCTCCTATTCTTCCTATTCTGAAGAGGCTTAAAACCGACCCATCAGAATCTGTAAGGCGCAGTGTTGCCAATAATCTGAATGATATTTCAAAAGACAACCCTGACCTGGTGCTGGATTTAGCCTATGAATGGCAGGGCCAAAACAAAGATGTGGATTGGGTGGTAAAACATGCCTGCCGAACACTGTTGAAACAAGGCCATCCCAAGGCCATGACACTTTTCGGCTTTGGCTCGGTAAAGGAAATTGAAATCCGTGATCTGGAAATCACCACACCTGTAGTGAAGCTGGGCAACTCATTGGAGTTTAACTTCAGCCTGGAGAACAAGGCTAAAAAAGAGTCTAAGATACGTTTAGAATACGCCATTTACTTTCTCAAGGCCAATAAGAGCCTGGCAAAAAAGGTGTTCACCATCAGCGAAAAAGCATATGCGGCAAACTCTGTTGCTGAGATCAGCAGAAAGCAACCCTTTAAGCTGATTACCACCCGTAAACTTTATGAGGGAGGACATAAGCTGGCCCTGATCATTAATGGTAATGAGCAGGACCAGTTTGATTTTGAATTTGTATTGTAAACCTATTCAGACCGGAGGCTCTGAACCGGGTTCATCCTGGCTGACCTGATAGCGTGAAAACTCACCGTTACAATGGTAATGGCAATCGCACCGCCAGCAGCCACGGCAAATACCCACCACGAAATACCGGTTCTGTATTCATAGCTTTGCAGCCAGCCATTCAGAATGTACCAGGCAATGGGTATGGCGATAAGGCAGCTCAGACCTACCAGTGATATAAAGCTTCCGGAAACCATTTTCCAGATACTGATCACCGAAGCCCCCAACACCTTTCTGATGCCTATCTCTTTGGTGCGCTGGGCTACCACAAAAGAGGCCAGGCCGAGCAGACCCAAACAGCTAATGAATATGGCCATCAAGGCGAAAATACCTGATAAGGTTCCGGTACGTTCTTCAGCAGCAAAATTTCTACCATATTCAACATCGGTAAAGCGGTAGTCGAAAGGAATGGCCGGGACATGCTTGTTAAAGGCATTTTTGACCAAAGCCAGCGATTCGGCTGTGTTTTTATTGGGGTTGAGCCTGATGGTCATACAATCCATGCGCCCCTGGCCAATGGAATAAATCGTTGGTCTCACTGGGCTGAAAGGAGACTCGATGAGCATATCCTTCACCACACCGATTACCCGAAAACTCTCGGCATTGGCTCCGCTACCCCATTTGACCACCTTACCCAAAGGATCTTCGAGCCCCATATAGGCCACCGCTTTTTCGTTGAGTATAAATGCTGAGGAGTCTGTAGCAAAATTTCTTGAGAAGTTGCGGCCCTGTACTACCTCCCAGCCCACTGTCTCGCCATACTCGTGAGTGGCCCTGATATCAGCAAAATTGTATTGAGCATTAGGGTCTTTGCCCTCCCAGTCATAGTCAGCCCTTTGAGAGAAAATTCCAGTCAGTGGGCTGCTTGATTCTGACATTTCCACAATCGCTTGCTGTGATTTGAGCTCGGTGCGTAATAGCTCGTATTTGCCATTAAAATCAGGAGTATTGCTCCAGATCATAATGGTCTTTTCGTTATTAAAGCCGAGGGGCCGGTCTTTGGCAAACTCTATTTGCTTTCTTACAAGGGCTGTTCCTATAATCAGACTGATTGATACGCTAAACTGAAGCACTACCAGAACCTTTCTGAAGTTGGTGGTAGACCTGCCACCCTTGATACTGCCTTTTAGAGCCCTGACGGGGCGAAAGGAGGATAAATATAAGGCGGGGTAACTACCGGAAACCAGACCTGTGAATAATACAAAGGCACTGCAGATCAGCCAGAAATAGAGACTGTTTAATGGGAGTGCGATTTCTTTGCCTGCCAGCTCATTGAAAGCGGGCATTGTCAGTACCACAATACCCAATGTGAGTAAAAAGGCCAGCACTACAACCAAAAAGGATTCAGCAAAGAATTGTCCGATGAGGTGACCTCGAAGAGAACCAATAGCTTTTCGAATACCTACTTCCTTAGACCGTCTCTCTGACTGTGCCGTGCTAAGGTTCATAAAGTTGATACAGGCCAGCAAGAGTACAAAAACACCTACCAGACCAAAAAGCCATACCGACTGAATGGCACCACCTTCGTTTTCACCATTCTTCCATTGCGCTCTAAGATGCCAGTCTTTCATGGGGTAGAGCTCAAGCTCGGGGCTGTAGGCTCTTTCAGCTTCATTCAGGTGCTCTTGCATGGTGGTTTTGATACTACTACTGACAGAAGTCATATCTACCTGATCTTCCAATTGTACATATAACTGGAATGAGCTCATGTCCCAGTCTTTGCGTTCAGCGGCTCTTTTGATCCAACCCTGGGCATTGGCAAAAAGCTGCCAGGGAGCAATGAATTTTAGCTGATGCAGGCTGGAGCTTTGGGGAAGATCTTCATAAACTCCGGTGACCATTACGTCCATTACATTGTTGATTTTCATCAGCTTTCCCAATGCCTCTTCATCTCCAAAAAAGGTTTTGGCCAAAGAGGCTGAAAGTATAACAGACCCGGGCTCTGTGAGGGCAGCAGTAGTACCACTGAGCATTTTTAGAGAAAACATACTGATTGTCTCAGGCCCCATATAGTTACCTGTCTTGGTAAATTTCATGTCTTCATGCGAGATGATCTGCTCCTGAGGCCAAAAGGCTGTTGCGAGGTACTTGAAATTGCTTCCATATTTGAAACGAAGCTCCTCTTCCAGGGGGAGCGGAACAGCTTTTCCGGTCTTTTTACTTCCATTTACATCACGATGAGATATTACTTGTGCAATCTGATCATGATTGCTGTGGTAGTCATCAAAGGATAATTCATCGTATACCCAGAGGCCGATGAGCATTGCGGCTGCCAGGCCCATTGCCAGCCCTCCTATATTGATAATGGAGTAACCTTTGTTTCTTAGAAGGTTTCTGTAAGCGGTTTTAAAGTAGTTGCGATACATATTTGAGTAAGTTCTATCCAAAAGTCCGGGATTTAATCAGGGCATCAGTCCCTACATAATTCCCAACTAAATACCCATGACGACTTGGGTGTGATTATATTACACTAAGAATACAACCTTGATTATGAAACGCGCTTTACTCCTAATTTTTATGCTTTGCTATGCCCTGACCTGCTTTGGGCAGGAAGCCGACTATAAAACTGAAACAGACCTTACCTACTATCCTGAAAACCTGATTAATGGCCAGGCTTATATCAAGGAGCGCTGTGTGTTGGATCTTTATTACCCCGCTGAGGAAAAAGGCTTCGCCACCATTGTGTGGTTTCATGGAGGAGGATTGACGGGTGGTCAGAAAGAAATTCCCGAGGCCCTGAAACAGCAAGGCGTGGCGATTATTGGTGTGAATTACCGACTCTACCCCAAGGTAAAAGCTCCGGGCTATATTGAAGATGCTGCGGCTGCTGTGGCCTGGGCCTTTAAGAACATTGAAGCGTATGGAGGTGAAGCTGATAAGATCTTTATCTCAGGTCATTCGGCCGGTGGCTACCTGGCGAGTATGATTGGTCTTGATAAAAAGTGGCTCGCCAAACATGGCGTAGATGCCAATAAAATTGCCGGACTGATTCCCTTTAGCGGTCATACGATTACCCACTTTACAGTACGGGAAGAACGCGGGATTGCCGGTACTCAGCCGATTGTAGATGACTTGGCACCACTCTATCACGTGAGGCCCGATGCGCCTCCCCTGCTCTTGATCACAGGCGATCGGGAGCTGGAATTGCTGGGCAGATATGAAGAGAATGCCTATATGATGCGGATGATGAAAGTAGTCGGGCATAAAGACACGCGCATTATGGAGCTGGATGGTTACGACCACGGAATGACAGCCCCGGCCTTTCCCCTGCTTTTGAAAGAGGTGAAGAGGATCAGTAGTGAGAAATGATAAGGAGATGAATCGACTTAATAAACTCTTTCCGGCTGTGCTGGTCCTGACGTTCTTACTTGCCGGTTGCCAAAGCCGGGAAAGGACTTCCAACGCTCTCAGGGACCCTCAATTGAATTATAAGGAATACCGGCCACAACCATCTGATGTGGTGATTTCACGCTCAGATTATGCTGAAAAACTCTATGGCTTCTGGCTTGGGCAATGCATTGCCAACTGGACGGGTTTGGTGACCGAGATGGACAAGATTGGTAATATCGGTGAGGTTAAAACCGGGGATTTTTATACACGGGAAGATTGGGGAAAGCCCGATCAGCCCAGCATTTGGGCAGAAGGTGTACCGAGTGACCTGTCCCCTACCATTGATTTTGTATTTGAAGATGAAGGGGGCATTTGGGGAGCCGATGACGATACGGACATAGAATATATCTATCAGCACCTGCTCTATGAAAACAAAACCAGCCTGTTGACAGGTGAGCAAATTCGCGAGGGCTGGCTAAGGCATATTAAAAAGGAAGAGGAAAACTATCTCTGGGTCTCCAATCAGAAGGCTTTCGACCTGATGAATGAGGGTATGGTACCCCCTGCTACCAGCGACCCGGTAAACAATGAGCACTATGCCATGATTGATGCACAACTCACTACCGAAATCTTCGGATTCTTTGCACCCGGAAGACCAGAAATCGCTTTGAAAATGGCACATCTACCCATCCGCACCACGGCCAGAGATAACGCTGCCTGGATCTCTGAGTTTTATGTGATCATGTATTCGCTGGCATCCGCTAATGAAGAAGCGACAATGAAAGAGCGTGTTTTTGCTATGGCGGCAGAGGCACGCAATCATCTACCGGCAGACTCCTATGCCGCGGCTATGTACGACTTCGTACTGGCCGAATACAAAGCGGGTACTCCCTGGGAAGCCACCCGCGACAAGCTTTATCAGCGTTATCAGGTAGAGCAGGCAGATGGCTATGATATTACGTCTCAAAACCTCTATTGCAATGGCTGCTTTGCGGCCGGCATCAACTTTGGTGCTGGCATGATCAGCCTCTTTTATGGAGAGGGCGACATCAAAGAAACCATCAAAATTGGTGCTTTGGCAGGTTGGGACTCCGATAACCCCACAGCTACCTGGGGCGGAATGCTGGGTTTTATGCGGGGTAAAGCCGGAGTAGAAAAAGCTTTCAACCGCACCTTTGCTGATCAGTTTAACATTCATCGCACCCGCCAAAACTTCCCCAACAATGGCATTGACAATTTCTCTGCTATGGCCCAAAAGGGTATCTATATCATTGATAGAGTAGTGCAGGAGCAGCTACAGGGAGGCGTGGATTTAGAGAAGGACATTTGGTATGTGCCGAAGTGGTAGTGGTGTGCGAGATATTTCGCGTTTCTGAAATATGGATCGTCAGGTTGACTAGTCCAGACCACTCAATACCCATAACTCCTGCCAAATGGAGCAAAGGCTAAACCGGCCAGCTTAAAGTGCTGTACGCCAAAGGGAATACCGATGATGGTGATACAGAATATCAACCCACAAACGATATGCGTGAGAAAAATCCAGAAGCCTCCAAAAATCAACCAAATGATATTGAGAGGTAATGAGAGACAACCGCTGAGCGTGCGACCTGCCTCAATTTGTTGCCCAAAAGGGGCAAAACCCAGAATGGCCAACTTAAAGCACTGAATGCCGAAGGGAATACCCACGATGGTTAAGCATAGGGCTATGCCACCAATGATGTATTCCAGGGCAATGGCCCAACCCCCGAATACGATCCAGATAATATTACCGATTAGCGACATGATTTATGTTATTCTCCTTTAAGCTTTAACGCTGATACATCTACTGTTAGTCACAAGTTAATGGTATACGGGCTAAATGAATGATAAATTATTAATTGATGAGTGAGCTATCTAACATTAATCATTCAGCATTACCTATCTACTTCAATCCTCTCACTCAACTCATAAATATCATATTGATTATAATCCCGTTCTATTTCCTCATTGATATTGGGAACTATGAACTGTCGCTCTGAAAGGCGTACAAGGCGTGGAAAACGCTTATCGGTTTCATAAACCTTTTGACCTGCCATGAAAAAAGAAGTGAATGTTTGACTTTCAATTCCCGCTACTTTATTAGCCTCCTGATAGCTGGTGATAGCATTATTTGAGAAGCCTGTTTTGTGCACTACCATGGTCAGCTCACCTTCTGAATTGACATCGAGAATGCTGCTGTTTGAGAGGCCGTATACATAGTTGAGTTCGTTGCTCGGTCCAAAGCCTTTCAAGCTGTTTTTATGCTGATCTTCATAAATAAGCCCTCTCGGTTCCATATTAAAATCTGTCAAACTCAGGTCAATCGTTTCCAACAGAGTGAAATCACTCGTCACATCATAGATATAGAGCTTCTGCTCCAGGGGCAGGGCGAGTACCAGCTGATTTTTAATTACATTGAAAGATACTTTTGGTTGATGGCTGTTATAAAAAAGCTCCGATCTGCGATATACCGAAGTCTCGGGATATCTGAGTAGCGCTCTGCCTTCTTCAGCTCCGGCACGAAATACGCTGATCATAGACGCCTGCTCAAAATGGTTTATTTCCAGTTTCAAGGTACCACCAGCATTGTGATCAACAACACGTATTAGCAGGTTTTCGTCCGCTGCCCTCATTACAATGGGTGCTCCATCGATATACCTTAATGGTAAGCTATAACCTGAGGCACCATAAACAACCCGGCTTTGGTACATCCAATCATTATCGTATGTAAAATAGACTGCTGGCCCGTGAATGATTTTACCATCACCAAAGTAGCCGAGTTCGGTTAGTCCCATGCCAAAATGCCCTGGTCCTTCCCCTGTGAGGTCTACTTCGCTTAGTATGTTACCCTCCATGTCTATTTCAAGACACATTTTCGTGCTGGTAGCATAAGCCAGCAGACGCCTTTTTTCAGCATCGTAATCTGTGATTTGAATGGCTTCAAGTTTGTCGATACGAATAGAATCTACTTTTACAAGTTCATATTGAGTGGTTTTGGCAGATTGAGAATTCGAACTGCTGTCTGACCCACATGATAATGAGGCGAAGGCAGGTAGACCCAAAAGAACGAAATGATATAAGATTTTAGACATATTGGCAAAGCTAAGAGATTTGCTTATTGGTACCACTTATCTCCGAAAGGTCACCCTGGAACCAGCAAATAGTTCGAAACTTTCCAATAACCGGTTTAGGGATTAAATCTCTTTAAATGAAATGACTTCTTTCTTTTCGCCACTGAGCTCAAATATCATTTTGTGGTCGGTGGTACGATCACTATCAGCGAGCTGAAAGGTATGGTAGTACAGCTTGCTTTGGGCCTTTTCAAAGTCGAGACTGAATACCGAAAGATTAAACTGACCGAGGGCGGCATTCAATTCATTAATGGCCGACATCATTTTGGTTTCCTCCTGATGGAGTTCATGCTTCAAGGTTGAATTTAGAGCTTCTGCCTGTTTGATGGTTCGTTTTAGCTTAGCATCGAGGGTGAGGTAATCGGATACTGATGCGAGGTTGAGGCTCTCCAACTGTGCTTCTGCCTTATTGATCAATTGCTTAAAATCTTCAGATACATATTGTCTTTTCATCAGGTCCAGCTGACTTTGGATGGTATCTTCGATTTGGCCCATAGGTATCATTACTTCATCCTGAGCCAATAGAAAAGCCTCATTAACTTCCTGAAAGTTGAGAGGAATATATTTTACGTCCTCTTTTCCTTCTTCCAGTCTGTTCAGAATAAAGGCCTGAATCTGCCCCTCGTAAGAGCGATCTTTGAGCCCGGGCTTGAAAAAAGTAAGGCTTAGCCCCACTACCAGGGCTACCAGCAACAGATTTCCGATAAGTTTCTTTTTGTTCATTTATTCTTTGATAGGCAAATATCACATTTTTAATCTTCTTCCCATTAAAGGAGATAAATGGGAGGCTTTACTCATACCTTAAGGTTTTTGAAGGGTCGGCTTTTGCGCTGCGCAATGTCTGATAGCTCACCGTCAGTATGGCTACCACAAATACAATACTGGCTGCTGCCGCAAAGATGGTCCATCCCATTTGAGTACGATAGGCAAAATCATTGAGCCACAAGTCCATAAAATAATAGGTAAAGGGTACTCCGATCAGCACTGAGATAAGGATGAGCCACATATATTCTCGCGAAAGGAGCAGTAAGATATTGGGGATACTGGCACCCAGTACTTTGCGAATCCCGATTTCTTTGGTGCGCTGTAATGCACTGAAGGCAGAAAGGCCAAAAAGCCCGAGGCACGAAACGATAATGGCCAGTACGGAGAATATGCTGAATACGGTTCCAAACTGGTCTTCTTTGGCATACTGTCGATTAAAGAAGGTGTCCAGATAGAAGTAGTCCATAGGATTCCCGGGAAAGAAGGTATCCCAGGCAGCCTTGACCCGTTCAGTGGTTTGGCCAGGATTGTTCGTTTGTAGCTTCAGAGAGAAGAACGAGTCACTTGCCTCAATAAGCCTGTAGAGAATGGGCGATACACTGGTTTTCAGCGACATCTGGTTGTAGTTGTCCAACACACCTACCACCACTTTTTCGATACCGCCATGGGTGATTTTCTGTCCTATGGCAGCTTCCGGGCTTTCAAAGCCCAAAAATTCAGTAGCGGCTACATTCAGTACTGCTGCTGCCGTGTCGGTGGCAAAAGTCCGCTCAAAAGTCCGGCCCTGCACGATCTTGATGCCATAGTTTTGCACATAGTCATAGTCAATGCCCACGTTGTAGATCGTCTTAAATTCCGTATCCGGCTGCTCGGTACGCTTGGCACCATTGGTCCAGAAAATTTCATTACCGGGTACATTTGTAGAGGTGCTGAAGCCCTGAATATCAGCGCCACGGGTTACCTCATTTTTAAAGCTTTCTACAAAACTTTCAAAGGGTACTTCCTGATTGATCACACTGGGGCCCTGCAAGACGAGTGTTTGCTCCATGTTAAAACCCAGGTCTTTGTTCTTCAAAAACTGTAGCTGCTTATAAACGATAAAGGTGCCTGCAATGAGGAAAACAGAGGCAAAAAACTGAAAAGTCACCAAAACCTTTCTCAGCATGTTGCCCCGGCCCGAAGAGCTGAGCTTGCCTTTAAGCACCACAATAGGGCGGAAGGATGAAAGTACAAAAGCAGGGTAAATACCAGATAAAAAGGCACCACCCAGAAAGATGGCCACGACAATAAGCCAGGTACCTGAGTTAAAGATCAGTGCCAGCGACAAAGGGGAATTGGTGAGCTGATTGAAATAAGGAAGTACCAGGGCTACGATAAGTACCGAGACAGCAGCAGCTATTAAGTTCACAATCACCGACTCAACAATGAACTGGCGGATAAGCTGACTGCGGAAGGCACCCAAAACCTTTCTTACTCCTACTTCTTTAGCCCTCTCCATCGACTTAGCCGAGGCCATATTGATATAGTTTACCCAGGCAATGACCAGAATAAAAATGGCCAGAATACCAAGAAAATAGACCGATTGAGCGTCACCATTTTCTTCGGGCTCAGACTCTTGAAGCAGTTTAGAATTCAGGTGAATGTCAGTCAGGGGCTGGAGTGGAAATTCCTGTAGAAAACTTCTCTCCTCAAACTGTTCTCCTTTGAGCTCATACAGATAATCGGTGAAGCGTTTGTCGAAATCTTTAGGGTCAACACCCGGTTGAAGGCTCACATAAGTATTGTGATCATACCAGCCCCAACTGGTTTCAGACTGTCCATCGGAAAGCTCGTTCAGTGTAGAGTGAGATAGCAACAAGCCAAACTTAACGTGTGAGTTGTCGGGTACATCTTTCACGATGCCTGTTACAAGGTATTGCCCTGAAAGCCAGCCACTGCCAAAATCTATGTATTTACCCATGGGGTCTTCATTACCAAAGTAGCGAGCCGCAGTGCTTTCAGTGAGTACCGCTTTTTTAGGGCCATCCAATACTGTATTAATGTCTCCTCGTACCAGCTGCCAGTTGAACATCGTGAGCCATGAAGGAGTAGCAAGCTGTACTTTTTCTTCTCTGAAGTTCTTGTCTTTATAGGTTACAATACCTGAAGCAGGGTAAGCGATGGCGTATTCTTCAATCTCCGGAAAGTTATCACGCATGGCCTTGCCTACAGCAGGCACTGCCGCAGCGCACTTGTAAATGTTGACTCCGTTTTTGTAGTAGTTGTACTGTACGCGATACAGATTCTCATAATTGGGATGAAACTTATCATAGCTGCGCTCAAAGGTCACATACTGAAAAATGACCATGCAGCAGGCCATTCCAATAGCCAGACCAAAGATATTGAGGAAAGAAAAAACTTTGTTTTTGAGCAGGCTGCGAAATGCCGTGCGGAAATAGGAGTAGAACATGATGTAAAGTTTTGAGTTTGACCGAATTACAAAATGGGCAAAAGACAGATCAATGTCAACTTAATTAGTCTTAAGCCAGCCGGATGTCTGGCTTTAATGGGCGAAAGTCATACCTCTATGGATAGATAAAAACGCTTACTGGGAAGGTATGACTTGATGCCCATCATTTTCCTGAATTTGCATGACTTTCGATTTTAAAGTACATAAACCACTAGTATGATGATCACTGGATAAGCATGTGGTCCTGAACATGTTTGTGGGTTTGGATTTTCGGAAAAATCTCCAATGAGATGCTGAAACAAGTTCAGCATGATGGTTCTGACACCTAGCTTACAGCATGGCTTTGGGCTTTAGCTCCACCTTGAGCTCTTTCCCTTCTCTTTTAAGCTTGACAGTCACGGACTTTTTAGCCATTTGAATATAGAGATGAAATTCAGGGCGACTAAAGGCACTTTTACCATCCAGGGATATTATTTGATCTCCTTGCTGTATACCCGCCATATCGCTGGCTGAACCACTATGAACCTTTTTTACGGTAAAAACACCCTGCCCTTTCTCTATTTCCATGCCGTCATGGTTCAAGCGGAAAGTTTCGTCAAAAAGTGAATTCGGTTTTACGTACATCGCTTGTTGGTAATAGTCATAGATCGTGTTGAAGCGTTTGAGCAGGTCAAGACCCAGAATGCCATCCACCTGCTCGTAGCTGCTTACCCCCTTGTCTACCTGTGATAGTCTTACCGGAAAGCTTTCAAATGTCTGCCCGAATAATTCATAAGAGGGCAATTTACTTACCTCATCCGTGGCTTTATTGCTCAAAGCTCGTGAGGTGTAAGCATAGTGACGACCAAGTTTCTGTATAAGCTTGTTTTTGTTGACAAAAGGCGTGTTGAATTTGATGGTAGTTGCGGCTCCGGTATCAACCAGGTACGGTCCCGTAAGGGTTTCACCGGAAGGCAGCGTGATGGTGGCCGAGATAACAGGAACCCCAAATGGCCGAAGTGAGAAGCTTTGCTTTGTCCAGCCCTCAGGTGCTTCGAACCCCTTTCTGTCAAAAAGCTTTATTTCTGACTTTTCATAATCGATCTCGACCACAAAACGATTGAGCACTACTGCCCCGATAATGCCACTAAGCGGATGATCTTCGTCAGACAAATGATCGATGTTCATTACCAAAAAGTTTGAGTTTTTGAATGTCACTCCCTGGATATTCATCTCATCTACTTTTGCACTTTTAATGGTGGTACTTCCTGAAGCACCCTGAACACTTCTGCTGCCTGCTGCCTCTATGTTTAGCGAGGCTGCAGCTTTATCAGATATGAGGTTGGCTGCGGCCCCGGTATCAAACACAAAATGGAGAGGCTCACTTTGGTTGATTTGCAGATCGATATACATATGGCCGTTTTTGATCGCAAAAGGAATTACGGCCTCAGGTTCCTGGGCCTTTGACTGAAATATGAAAAGGGATAAAAAGAGACTGGTGAGAAGACGCATGGCGGTTGTGTTTTTACCCAAGTTGAAAATTAAAGGACTTCCGGGTAGCTCTCTAAGATACTCGAAACAGCCCCGGGGGTTTCAACCATACTGTTAATCAGTGTTAAGCTCTTTCAGGATAACCACCTCACCAGGCCTGATCGATCTTTCTGTTTGAACTGAGAAAGTTTTACGAATGGTCTATTGCTCAAGGGGCAAAAACTATATCTTCGGCAAACTATATTACTATGAGCGGTCGCAGAAAGTTTATTAAATCAGGAGTTTTAGGGGGGTTGGCCCTGGGGGCAGGAAGTCTCCCGACACTATCTTGTGCCAGAGAACAAGGCGACTCTCAAAAACCGGTTGTGATTTCTACCTGGCGACACGGAATGGAGGCCAATGCAGGTGCATGGCCTATATTGGCTGCAAATGGCCGTGCTGTGGATGCTGTGGAAAAAGGAGTGATGGTAACGGAAGCTGATCCCAATAACAGTACGGTGGGCATTGGTGGTTTTCCTGACCGGGACGGAAACGTTACGCTGGACGCCTGCATAATGGACGAGTTTGAAAACTGCGGTTCTGTTGCCTTTTTGCAAAATATCAAGCACCCTATCTCGGTTGCCCGTAAGGTAATGGATGATACGCCTCATGTCATGCTGGTAGGTGAAGGCGCCAGGCGTTTTGCCGTAGAGAAAGGCTTTAAGGAAGAAAACCTGCTTACACCAAAGGCCGAAAAAGCCTGGAAAAAGTGGCTCACGACTAAGAACTATAAGCCCATTATCAATGTAGAAAACCACGATACCATCGGTATGCTGGCCCTTGACTCAAACGGTAACCTTTCAGGAGCCTGTACTACCAGTGGTGCTGCCTGGAAAATGCACGGACGTGTAGGGGATTCTCCGATCATTGGCGCAGGTTTGTTTGTAGACAATGAAGTGGGTGCAGCCACGGCTACCGGCCTGGGTGAGTTTGTGATAAAGATTTGCGGTGCACACATGATAGTAGAGCTTATGCGGCAGGGTTATCCACCGATGGAAGCTTGTAAAGAGGCTGTGGAGCGAATCGTACGCAAATATAAGAAGGACTACATGGATCTGCAGGTCGGTTTTTTGGCACTCAGCAAGTCGGGTGAATATGGCGCTCATGCCATTCATAAAGGCTTTGACTATGCAGTGAAAAGTAACAGTCAGAATGAGTTGATTGACGCGAAATCTTATACGGGTTAATAGCGGGAGTTTGAGATAGGCTGAATCTTGCCATAGGAGAAAGATCGCCACAACCACTCAAATGGGCCATACCGGAAAAATCTAAGCCACACAGCGGAAAACACGATTAGAAAGACCCAGATCACTATCACCATAAAAGCCTGAGCAGACCGGTCAAGGTCGGCAAAAAGTCCAAAGCCGTGTCCGTAGAATATGAAGGTGCACACAATGGACTGCATAAGGTAATTAGATAGGGCCATTCGACCCACTTGAGCCAATCGCTTGAGCATCCCACTTTGGGTATATGCTTTCACAATAATCATGACGATTCCCACGTAGCCAATAGCCATTAATACACTGCCCCAATAGTTTAACTGTGAGAAATAGAAAAAACTTTGTCTGAAATCCCAGTCAGAGTTAAAGTTGAGTAAGACTCCGGCTACAACCAGGGGAACACCAGCCCCGAGACCATATACCACCATTTGGCGATAATACTTCTTTGTTTGCTTAGTTGAGAAAACGCGCTTTTTGTAGAAAGCCATACCGATGAGCATCAGACCACTGACTCTCCAAAAGGTGTCGCTTACAAATACCTGGGTCTGCAGCTCAAACGCACTAGGTGCCCTCATAAACATTTGCCTCTCCCAGTTGCTGCGGTAGGTACTTATTTCATCCATGATGGCGGCAGAATCAGGGCTCCAGATACGGTCTCTGAGTGCTTCAAATTGCCCCGGTTCCCAAAAAGGAACCGAATAACCAAGAATCAGACTAATAGCCGATCCAACAGCGAGAAAGATGATTCCTGTTCTGAAAAGCACTTTAGTCTTCTTAGTTCGGAAGTAATACATCAGAAAACCACAGATAGCGTAAGCCACCAGCACATCACCATTCCAAAGCAGATAGGCGTGTAAAATTCCAAGTCCCAACAGGCCCGTAAACCTTCGTGATTGCAGGTTGCCAGACCTTAATTGCTCTTTCTTGGCCTTGCTCGAAATCATGATGATACTGGCACCGAAAAGCATAGAAAAAATGGACATGAATTTCTGGTCAGCAAAAACATGACTCATCAGCCAAACCCAAAGGTGGTTACTTTCAAGAGATTCGAAAGAGGTAGGGTTCAGGTAAGCAGAGCCGGGCATAGAGTAGCTCTGTATGTTCATAACCAGAATGCCCAGAACGGCAAAACCCCTTAGAATATCAATTGAAACCAGTCGTTTGCTGGCCTCGGTTGGCGTTAATAATAAAGTTGATCCGGGCACTAAGCGGGAAATTAAGGAATAAGTGTTAGAAGGTAAAACTAATTCCGCAAACCAAGATAAACACCATCTGGTCTTACTTCCAGACTGTGAATAATCAGGTCACCCGACTTGCCTTCACATTCACGGCCATCCTTTAAGCTGTATCTGTATCCATGCAGCGGGCAAACGATCTCTTTGAGGTAGTTGACATTGCCTTCAAAAAGCGAGTGCATATTATGCGGGCAAAGGTTGTCAAAGGCATAAAAGACATCTTCATGCAGAAATAGACAGATCCTTTTTTGTCCGATCCGCACCATCTTTCTGCCTGCATCACCCAATGCTGCCCTAAGCTTATCTTCCGTATTGAACAGCTTATACCACTTAGTCATATCTTTTCCGGTTGCCTTGCAAACTCTGTCATCATTGAACTCAGGTCACTCTCAAGTTTATGCTAAAAGCCTCTGGGTCATTTAGGAGCGAGACAGATTTATGCAAAGGCTAGTTCCCTATTTGCTTCATTACCTCCTGAATTGCTCTGTCCAGTTGAGGGTCACGGCCATTTATCCTGTCGGCAAAGTCCATGGCCACCGCAATGTCTGGTTTTACCCCTTCCTTTTCAAGGTTTTTGCCGTCCAGCGTGTAACAACCCCAGGATGGCAGGCGATAAAACGAACCATCTACCAGGCCTGCCCCACTCGTGAAGATAATCCATCGATAGGTCTCCGTTCCAATAATGGTACCCAGACCCAGCTCCTTAAAGCCTTGTGCTGTCATTTCCGCATCACTCAGACTTTGCTCATTAATGAGCAACACAGTAGGTTTTATTCCTGCACCAAAATTCCCTTGGGTGGTGAGCTTTCCTTCACGGAATTTCCATTTTAAATAAGGTTTTTGAGCTAAGAACTTGAGCACTTCGTCATGTACATTACCGCCCGTATTGTACCTGAGGTCAAGTATCAGGCCCTCGCGATTATAACCTTCAGAAGTCATCTCTATCAAAAACTGTTGTAGTGACCCGAGTCCCATATTTTTCATATGTACATAAGCCACACGATCATTGGTCTTTTGATCTACTCTGCTTTGGTTATCAGCGATCCATTCATCATAGAGGTTTACACGCATAGCCCCGGTACTTCTTGGATGAACCTTTACCTCAAGGTTCTGCCCATCTCGCTGTATGCCCAAGGTTATCTCTTCATCTATAGAAGGTTGGGCCAGGTAGAACTCTCGGTTCTTTTTTGGATCAACTGGCTGCCCGTTAATCGAGGTAAGAATATCACCCGCTTGTATGTTCTTTGCACTAAAATCTGCCGGACCTTCCTGAATGACCCTGCTGATTTGATATGGGTTGTCGTTTGAAAAGAGTACCCCAAGATTCAGACTCTGAGTATTATAAAATGACCTCTCCTCACTGCCTCCAGAGCGAAAGCCCATGTGTGAGGAGTTCAGCTCACCCAAAAGATCATTGAGTAACACACGCAGCTCCGCACGGTTTTTCAGATGTGGCAAAAACTGAGCGTACTGTTCCTTAAGCTTTTCCCAGTTCTGGCCGTGGAAGGTTTCGTTATAGAAGTTCTCCTCCACACCTGCCCAGGTTTCATAATACATTTGATCAAACTCATTGCGGAGCGACTTGCGGAAAGTATAGCTGGTTTCGATTGCCGTGAGCTTTTTACCACCAACGTTCAGCTTGCTGATTGCTCCCCGGTTATTGATGTAATAGTTCTTCTTTACCTTGATGATGTTACCTCCTGCACGGCCACTTCCTGCAATTTTCTCCGTCTTATTGCGCTCAAAAGGCTCCAGTGTGGTCATCCACAGTGCCCGTTGGGATTCGTCATGGTTAGAGAAATAGAGAACCTGGGTTTTTTTACCGGACTTGATCACATATGGGTTGGACTGGGTTCCGAAATTAGGCCCTATGCGCTGAAGGTTGCGCATGATATTCTGATCGAAATCAATGCTCACGATCACCGTGTCTTTCTTCTTTTTATCCTCGTCAAATACAGCCGCCAGCTTATCTGATTTAAAGTCAGTTTCCTGTCTTGAAAGTGGGATTCTGTACACCCGACCGTCCTGCAAACCAAAGGGGTAGCTGGGCCTGGTACGATTGGAGATAAAGTAGATATACTTGCCGTCAGGCCCCCAAAAAGGACTGGTCTCTGTCACCCCTGTTTGGGTATAATTAGTCAGTGTTTTTGTGCCGATATGATAGAGAAAGATGTCCTCTTCAAAATCCTTTTTTACCGTAAAGGCAATATACTTACCGTCAGGGGAGAATCGTGGTTGTGGATTGTAAAGTCCCCAAAGCTCTTCGTTTGCAATGGTTTCGCTTTTCATCGTTTCCAGATTGAGAAGCCTCACCTCGTTGATACCACTCAGGTACACAGCATGGCTTTTGTCCGCATTTACTTCCAGGTTGCGGTTAGACTGGTCATCTTTTGTTAATTGCTTTTCCCCTTCACCTGAAGAAGCATCAATACTGAAAAGATTGGTATAGCCATTTACAGTTTGAGTATATATCAGTGTTTGATTATCCTCCAGCCATTTCACCTCCGTGACCCTTTCTTTTGGGTTAGTGCTGAGCTGCTTTATGAATTTGCCGCTGATATCTGACACAAACAGTTCACCCCTGGAAACAAAAGCCATCTTCTTTTCATCTGCGGAGATGTCAAAGGCTGATACGTTATTTTTGGTATTGAAATTCTGGGTCTGTGCCAGGGTAGAGTTTTGAAAAATGCTGATATCGATCTTTTTACTCCGCCTCCTGTCCGTATCGTAGAGATATAGCTGATAGTCTTTTTCAAAAACGATTTTTCCACCATTGGCATTTACCTGCGGTGTTTTGATGGAAGTTTTGAATTTGGTAAGTGTGATCCGTTCGGTACCATCAAGCTGATAGAGGTTATACTCTCCCGTATTTTCGTCCGAAACAAAGTACACGTTCCCATTTTTATCAATACTGGTCCACATGTCTTTCCCCAGGTAGTTGGTGTGCTGCTTATACTCACCAGATGTCATGTTATACGACTTGATATCCGGGTTGAAAGCTCCTTTATAGCGCTTTCGGGCTACCTGATTGCTGCTTTCCCAGCTTTCGTTAAAGTAGAGAGCTCCATTGGGGTGCATGGCAAGGTTGTGGGGCCAGTTAAAATAGTGGTCGAAAAGGCGTTTTGGAGTCCCTCCTGTCCTGTCTATGCTGTAAGCCGCACGGCTATTATAGCGGCCAGACCTGAAATAAATAGTTTTGCTATCCCAGGACCAGGTTTCCATCTGGTCAGCAGAAGAGTTATAAGTAAGCCGCTCAATGTTGCCCCCATTATAAGGCATGACATAGACATCCGTATTGCCATACTGAGCCGATGAAAAAGCAATCCATTTACCATCAGGGCTAACCCTGGGGTAAGATTCCTCGCCATCCATTGCCGTAATGCGCGTGGCGGTACCACCTGCAGAGGACACTTTCCATAAGTCGCCATCATAAGCGAATATTACCTCGGAGCCGTCTGGATTGAGGGCAGGTGTTGATGCGAAATAAACATCATTTTGTGCAAAGACCGGAAGCGAGAGAAGCGCCAATAAGAGTACTGAGACCTTTTTCATGGGATTTAGATTTTAATTAATGCCATTAGTAAACTAATCATCTTTTCTAATCCATGAAAAGCACGATATTCGGGCCTTCACGAATTATTTGATAGATGGGAAAATACCGATTCGAAACATTCCTCCATAGTCTCTTCTTGCGTATTGTTATTCTATGCGGACTTCTTTTTGCAAATGGATCTGTAATGGGCCAAACGGGAATAACGATTCTGGACAATAAGCTGAACCCGATTGTGGGAGCAACAGCTCAGTTAGGGGAGAACGGTCAGACCGGATCCACAAGCGATGCTTCGGGCAGGATTGCGCTGGAGATTAGACAAAGGACGGCACTGGTTATTTCCCATATAAGCTTTCAAGACAAATATATCTATCTGAATCCGGGAGAGTGGAAGCAGGTAATCCTGCCAGAACGAAGCCAGAATCTAGGAGATGTGGAGGTAGAAGGCTTTTTGGAAAAAACCACCCTTAGCAATCAGGCCGGTGGCATTTCCACGATTGCTCCGGGAGAATTTCAACGGTATGGAGAAAATTCACTTGTGCAGGCAATTAACTCTGTGCCTGGTATTCGTTTCGAAGAAAGAGCAGGATCGAGCTATCGCATTTCAATTCGTGGTAGTTCCATTCGGTCACCATTTGGGGTGCGAAATGTCAAGGTGTATTGGAATGATATCCCTTTTACTGAGCCGGGAGGCAACACATTTATCAACCTCCTCGATTTAGCCAATGTCTCGAATGTGGAGATCATCAAAGGCCCCGCTGGCAGTATTTACGGAGCTGGTAATGGGGGAGTGCTGAAACTGAAAAGCACAGACTTATCCAGCCTTGCCAACGCCACCAGTCTTAGCCTGTCCGTAGGTTCATTTGGCAAAGTCCGTTATACAGCAGCTCATAACCTGTTAAAGGAGAAGAGTAGCCTGACCTTTAAATTTGCCAGCCAGCAGTCCGATGGTTATCGCGATCATAATGAAATGGATAGAAAGGTATTCGAGTTTGATGGACTCTTTTTCCCTGATGAAAGAAGAACCATTTCCACCTCTTTTCTTTACAGCGATCTCTTTTATGAAATACCCGGAGGCTTAAACCCCGATCAAAGGGCCGAAAACCCCAGAATGTCCCGACCCAATAGCATAGAGAGAAATGCCTCAGTGGACAACAAACTCTTTCTGATGAAGCTCGGACATGAATACAGCTTTGCCTCTGGTCTGGAGAATAAGACGAGTATTTCTGCAAGCTTCAATCAGTTTGAGAACCCTTTTATTCTGGACTTTAAGAAAGATAATCAGCAAGTTTTTGCATTACGGACCGAGTTTACTACCGAGGTGAGAATAGGTGAATCTAAGGGAGATATTGCCTTTGGTACAGAGTACCAGACCTCATTTTTTGATGGCAAGAATTTTGGAAATGTAAACGGCAGAGCTGATACCATTCGCTTTGCCGATGAGTTAAGAGCAAACCTCAGCACGAGTTTTGTAAACCTGGCGGTACCCCTTGGCGAAACCGTCACCCTGACCGGTGGCCTAAGTTACAATACCCTTGAGTATAACATAGATCGACTGATTGATCGCTTCAATAATAACCCTCAAGGCTTCGAAAAGAAATTTGATGCTGTTTGGTCTCCTCGACTGACTCTCTCAAAAACCTTAAATGACAAGTATTCATTACATTTTGGCCTTTCGAATGGCTTTTCTCCACCGACAACCACTGAAGTGCGCACAAATGAGGGGGGAATAAATACAGCCATTCAAGGAGAAAAAGGGACGAATTATGAAGTCAACTTCAGAGGCAGACTGGCAAAAATACTTTCATTTGATCTGGCGCTTTTTCATTTTCAACTCGATGATGCCATTACCACTTTCACGGACTCTCAGGGTGTTCAGCTTTTCAGAAATTCAGGGGAGGTTTCTCAGCAGGGGCTGGAGCTTCAGCTAAAGGCTAATTGGATTGAGAATCCGGCAGGAGCGCTGACCTCTCTGAGCTCTGGCCTGTCCTATACCTACCACGATTTTGAGTTCGGGGATTACATAGACGATGGTGACGATTTTTCCGGAAATGCTCTGCCGGGCACAGCTCCTCATGTATTCAACTTGAGAACAGACCTGATTTTAAAAAATGGTTTGTACGCCAATGCGACCTATCACTACTCAGATGCCATTCCGCTCAACGACCAGAACACTTTTTCTTCACGAGCCTACAACCTGGTTAATCTGAGGATGGGATTTAAAAGTAAATTCTCAGAACAGACAAACTTTGAATTCTATTTTGGAGTTGATAACCTGTTTGATGTGGACTACAGCCTTGGAAATGACCTGAACGCCTTTGGGCGCAGGTACTTTCAGCCCGCTCCGGAAATCAACTATTACATAGGACTAAAACTTAAATTCAATCATTGAAATGCCACAATTCGATATAAACGAGGCCAATCGCCTCATGCAGGAAAGAAGATCAATTTATCCCAACATGTATTCGCAGGAGCAGGTTGATGATGCCATCATCAATCAAATGCTGGAGAATGCCAATTGGGCACCTACCCATCGCCTGACAGAACCCTGGCGCTTTGTGGTTTTCAAAGGGGAGGGCCTCGGGGCACTTGCTAAATTTCAATCCGAGCTTTACCGCGAACTATCTACAACGGCCGGAACCTATGACGAGACGAAGTTCAACAAACTGGCGAACAAGCCTTTGTTGGCTTCTCATATTATTGCTATTGGTTTGAAACGTGATCCCAAGACCTCTGTACCTGAGGTCGAAGAGGTGGCAGCTGTGGCAGCAGCCGTTCAGAATATGTACCTTACAGCTACAGCCAATGGTATTGGCTGCTATTGGGGATCCGGAGGGATCACCTATAAAAAAGAGGCCAACGATTTCTTTGGTTTGGGTGCTGATGATCAATTATTGGGCTTTCTGTACGTAGGCAAACCCAAGAGCGATAAGTGGCCCCAGGGAAGACGAAAACCCGTTGCTGACAAAGTAAAGTGGGTAGAAGGCTAGAAAAGTAGCTGCCATCTGAAAGCCCACATCCATTGAAGCCGGTGTTTCTCAATTCCGGCCTTTTTCATAATCGCCAATAGATCTTTCCTGCGGAAAGACCGTGCCACTGAGAGAGGCGCATCAAACTTTACCATAGGCGATTTAGAAAATACTCGTGTAAGCAACTTAATGGCGTAATAGGCAAACCAATGACGGTGCAAGTCATTGATGACCGTACCGGTATTTGCCTGACTTTTGAACTGATGGAAAATGCTGATAAGCTGCTCATCTGTAAAATGGTGAGTAAATAGGGTGCAGCAGATGATATCAAACCTGCGTTGCCTGAACTTCTCAGAGAAGATATCCTGTACCTCAAATCTGATATTGGGATACGCCCGGCAGTTTTCTTCGGCATAGGCTATGATATTCGGGTTGGCATCAAAACCCACCAGCTCCACCTTAATTTGTCGTTTTAAAGCCCATTTGGCTATGAGCTTCATGATATCGCCACCCCCACAGCCGAGGTCGGCTATGACTAGGGTTTCTTGAGTGTTCAGGTTTGTGATCAGTTTTTGAATACCATTGGTGGTTACGTGATTTCCTCCCAGTAGTCTGTTGATTACCTCAAGTTCCCGCAACGTCTGGTCAATCACCTCTCCCGATGATTCGAGATCATCCATCAACTCTTCCTCATATGATCTCTCTCGCAGCAATGCTTGTTTTTTACCAAAGGAGTGCCCTTTCAATAAACTTAATGATTAAATTAACAGTATATGCTCATAATGGTCCGAAAGCTGTTCATTCTAATCCCGCTACTTTCGGCTGGCTTTATAGCCAGTGCACAGGTTCAGACTCAGGCTGAGAAGGAAAAAACTCAGCAGGCTATTCTGAAGGTTCTTTCTAAGTACAAAAACCCCATGAGCTACTACCCACTGCGAAGAGATATCTTTTTGCCGGATGAAAAGGAAATAGCGAAGGACGAGTTGGATAAGTCTTACCCAGAAGGAGCCAGGTCGCTCGGGCATGTTGTTTTTATTTCCTCTAGCGATTCGACCTATCGCAGAGAACCTTTTGTTGATGCTAATGGAGATTTGATGGACCTTTCTGTTTTTGCCAGAAAGCACTATCCCAGTCAGAAAAGTAATATCTCGTACTTCAGAAAAAAGCAGCAGGCACACCTGAACCGTTATCCCTCACTGGGACGTTTTCTCTATTTCAACTCTCTATATGACACAGCGTCCAGGTAGGGTCTGATCAGGTAACTTCAAAAAGTATAGATTCTAGCGTAAGTCCTGGTCCAAAAGCCAACGACAGTACATTGTCACCTTTGTTCTTTTCATTGAGTCCTTCCAATAGCCCCTTGAGTACAAATAGCACAGTGGGTGAAGACATATTGCCATATTCCCGAAGGACCTTATGTGCAGTGTGGTTTGCCGATTTTTCAATGCCGAGCTCCTCTTCTATTACGGAAAGAATTTTTTTGCCACCAGGGTGGATGGCATAGTGTTTAATTTCAGCATTGCTAAGCTTGCCCGTAAGAGAGTTCACCAGTGATTTGATTCCACTCTGAACAAGATCAGGTACATATGCCGAAAGCCTCATTTCAAAACCGAAATCACCTATGTTCCAGGCCATATCCTTCTCTCCATCGGTCAGCAGATCGCAATGAAATGCCTTTGGAGAAAGCACTGGGTCTCTGCCATACTTATGGCTTTGATTGGTTACCAACATTGCTGCAGAACCATCACTGAAAATCGCATTGGCGAGAAGGTTGTCATCATCTGTTTTGTTCTGGAAATGTATTGTACAAAGCTCTGTGGCTACTACCAACACCTTGGCTTTGGGCTGAGACTTACAGATGGCATCGGCCCCCTTCATGGCAGTGAGTGCCGCATAGCAGCCCATAAAATTAATTGAGGTACGTTGAACACTGGTGGAGAGGCCTAATGATTTCACCAGATCGATGTCGAGCCCGGGTGCATACATACCCGTGCAGCTCACGGTGATAATATGCGTGATCTCCTGGTTGCTGATTGGCAGCTTTTCGAGACAATTTTCTATGGCCCTTAGTGAGAGGTTTAGCGCATGTTTTCGATAAAGTTTTGAACGCTCTCCAGTCGAAGGGAAAGGTCTCAGGTCTTTTGAGTGTGGATAGAATGTCCAGCGTTTCTGATCCAGGCTGGAATAGTCAGCAATAACCGAATGCCTCTGAGAGATACCCGATGCTCTGTAAAGTGCCAGCAGCTTGTTTTTTCGATCGGAATCGAACCCATGTGCCTGCGACATAAATTCTGCAATTCGCCTCTGATCTATGCTATTTTCAGGAAGAGCCGTTCCGATCGATTGTATTGTGGACATCACCGTTCTATAATAGACTATTTTATTCTAAATTGTTTGATCTTTATTCAATCTCATGCTGAAAAAGTCTAACTGGCTACATCTCCGAATTCCCTTTTCTTACTTCCTTTTGCCGGTTTATTTGTTTGGCATCACTGTAGGTCCCAACCTGAGCGAATCACGACTCTTGTGGATTTTCATCATTCTACATTTGTTTTTATACCCAGCCAGTAATGGCTATAACAGCTATTTCGACAAGGACGAAAAAAGTATCGGGGGCCTTCGCAACCCCCCTCCGGTAGATAAAGGGTTGTTCCACCTGTCTTTCATCTTCGACACTCTCGCCTTTGTATTGGCGGCCTTTCTGGTCAACTGGCAGTTTACTGTCATGATCATTATTTATAGCATGGTGTCGAGGGGTTATAGTCATCCCTCCGTCCGGTTGAAGAAGTACGCCTGGTTGAGTTGGTTTATAGCAGGTTTCTTTCAGGGTGCCTGGGTAGTCGGGGCTGTTTTTCTGGGCCTTAATGACTTTGGATTTGAGCACCTGCTAAAACCCCACGTGGCCTACCCCGCTTTGCTGGCCTCTGGTTTACTCTGGGGTTCTTATCCTATGACTCAGGTCTATCAGCATGAAGAAGATGCTAAAAGGGGAGATTTCACATTAAGCCTGAAATTGGGCATTAGAGGAACTTTTATCTTTACAGGGCTGTGTTTTGCCCTCGTTTCAGCCCTGTTTTATCTCTACTTTGCCAATTATGCTCAGGCGCGTTATGGGGTGATATTTTTACTCGCCATGAGTCCGGTCGTGCTCTATTTTGGCTGGTGGTTTTTGAAAGTGCTGAAAACCGAGGATGCCGCTGATTTCACCAACACAATGAGGCTGAACTTTCTATCTGCTACCTGTCTGGGTGGGTTCTTTCTTTACTACTTCCTTAATTCCACCAATATTCTTTCTGTTGCAGGCCAGTACTAGAAGGTTTCCCCGTGTGTGCCTCGCATGATTTTGCGTGCAATCCAGGGAGATGTTTTCATCAGACTCACGGCTATTTCTGAAGTCAGCTTTGACCCGAAAAGGCGTTGTGTTTGCCGGCCCACCCATAGACGGTGCCTGAAGGTGTCGGCCCAGGCGGTTTGGTACTCGCTCTCTATGGCCTTGCGGTTGATTCCCCTCTTTCCGCTATGAGTAGTGATGATTTCTGAAAGAATCTTAGCCGAATGTATGGCCATGGCCATTCCGTTGCCACAAAGCGGGGTAATCAGTCCTGCTGTATCTCCAGACATAAGCATATGATCCTCTATTAGCGACTTTGGTTTAAAGGAGAATTCGTTGATGACTTCCGGCTTGTCAAACAGAAAATCCGAGTGCTCAAGAATGGCTTTCAGATAAGGGTTTTTCTTTAGTAGAGCCTCTTCCATAGCTTCAATGCTGCCATGGTTGCGCAGGCTTTCGCGGCTTCCCAGATAGCAAAGATTATATCGTTCTCCTTCTACAGCGCTGATCCCGCAGTATCCGGTTTCAAAGTTGTGTAGTGCTATCCTATCTCGAGGAAAATCAGTCTTTATGTGGTACTTGACTCCGATAAAGGGCGATCTCTTTTTGATGAAGCTCCTGTTCAGTTTTTTGTCAAGGGTACCATTTTTACCGTAAGCCCCGATCACAAAATCAGCTACGAATTCACTTCCGGAAGCAGTTGTAACCTGAAATTCATTTTCATTGAATGATACTGAACTTATTGGTTCCCGCTCTCTTACATCCACTCCTGCCTCCCGGGCTTTTTCTACCAGAAAATGATCAAGAGCATACCGGCTTATACCAAAACCACCTAGGTCAAGCGGCATCTCATAAGAGCGACCCCGTATAGAGGTAAACTGAAATTGCTTGATTTTGGAGGTTTTTATGTGATTCGGAAAAAGCCTTTCTTTTGTCAAAAAAGGTACTACCTCATTGGAAATATATTCGCCACAAACCTTATGAAATGGATAAGCCCTTTTCTCGAAAAGTGTCACGTTAGCCCCTTTGCGGGCCAATAATGTGGCATTTACCAGACCGGCAAGCCCCCCTCCGATTATGATGATTTTGTCGTGCATAAGACCCCTTTCAAAGAAGACGAAAACCGCTTACATAATATGAACAACTCACCCACTTTTTTGGTCTATGTTTGAGGTCCTTTAAAACGACAATCTAAGTAAACCAAATAAAATTCACATGACAAGATCTGGCAAATCCCCCTGGAGGTTTTTGCTGAGCGTGGGTTTGGCTGCTGTAATGCTACTGGCATTGGGCAATCAGGCTGAGGCTCAGAGGAAAAAGAAAAACAAAAAGAATTCCAAGACTGAGCAGCCTGCTCAAAAACCTAAACCGAAACCACCCAAGAAAGGTGCGCTTCAGCCTTATAGTAAAGTAATTACAAAAGATGCTAAATCTGACGAAGGTCTCTTTACCGTACACGAAATTGACGGTAAGTACTTCTTCGAAATAGCTGACTCCCTCATGGGCAGAGACATGCTGATGGTGACAAGAATCGCTAAGACCGCTGCTGGTATCGGTTTTGGTGGTGGCAAAACCAACACACAGGTCCTCAGATGGGACAAAATTGATAAGAAGATTCACCTGAGAATTATTTCTTACACCATTACGGCTGCCGATAGCTTACCTATCAATGAAGCAGTTGAGAACTCAAACTTTGCGCCCATCCTCGCTTCTTTCCCTATCAAGTCGTTGTCAAAAGACTCGGCTGGTGTTGTGATTGAGGCTACCAATCTGTTGACAAAAGATGTTAAGCCATTAGGCCTTCCACAATTCAGAAGAACACAGTACAGAGTTTCAAGACTTGATGCGGAACGTTCTTATGTATCTCGTGTAAGCAGCTATCCTGAGAATATTGAGCTGAGACATGTAAAAACATATTTCGCGAGCAACTCTCCATCGAGTTCTGCTGATGGCTCTATTTCGGTAGAAATGAGTAACTCCATGATCCTGCTTCCAAAAGTACCAATGCAACGCAGACTCGCTGACAGAAGAGTAGGTTGGTTTGCCAGAGGGACTACCGATTATGGCCTGGACGTGCAACAGTCTAAGAATGTAAGATTCCTCGATCGCTGGAGACTGGAAGTAAGGCCAGAAGATGAGGCTAAATTCCGCAGAGGAGAACTGGTTGTTCCTAAGAAACAAATTGTATACTACATTGACAGAGCTACTCCTAAGAAATGGGTGAAAGCGATCAAAGATGGTATTGAAGATTGGCAGGTAGCCTTTGAGGCCGCTGGTTTCAAAGATGCGATTATTGCTAAAGAGGCACCGACCCCGGAAGAAGATCCTGATTGGAGTCCTGAAGATGTAAGATACTCCACGGTAAGATACCTGGCTTCGCCAATACCTAATGCCAATGGCCCTCACGTATCAGATCCTCGTTCAGGTGAAATACTGGAGAGTGATATCAACTGGTACCATAATGTAATGACGCTTTTGAGGAGATGGTTCTTCGTTCAAACTGCCGCTATTAATCCTGATGCTCAGTCTTCTGAGTTCAAAGACGAGGTGATGTCAAGACTGATTCGCTTTGTTTCTTCTCACGAAGTAGGTCATACACTCGGTTTGCCTCACAACTTTGGTTCTAGTGTGGCCTATCCGGTAGATTCTTTGCGCTCACCGAGCTTTACGAAGAGAATGGGAACAGCCCCGTCTATCATGGACTACGCGCGTTTCAACTACATTGCTCAGCCGGAAGACAAAGGAGTAGCTTTAATGCCAGATGTCGGTGAGTATGACAAATATGCCATCGCCTGGGGTTACCGTCCTATTTTGGGTGCTGATTCTCCTGAGGCCGAACTGCCAACACTGAGAAAGTGGATTGATGACAAGAAAGGCAACCCATTGTATCGATATGGCCGTCAGGGCAATGCCAATGACTATACTGCACAGAGTGAAGATTTAGGTGATGATGCCATGAAAGCCAGTATGTATGGTATTAAAAACCTGAAAGTGATCATGAATAATCTTCAGGAATGGACTTATGCCGAGGGTGGTGACTACTCTGAACTGAATGAGATGTACGGTGAGGTTCAAAGTCAGTTCAACCGCTATATGGGCCATGTTGGTCGCTACGTAGGTGGAGTGAAAGAGAACTATAAGAGTACGGATCAGGAAGGTGTTGTTTATACACACGCTCCTAAAGCCAAGCAAAAAGAAGCTGTTAAGTTTATCAACGATAACCTGTTTAGCACTCCTGAATGGATGTTGGATGAAGAGATCATCAACAGGCTCAGAGACTACGGTACGGTAGAAAGCATGAGAAGCATGCAAGTGAGAACTTTAAACTCACTCCTCGAATGGAGAAAACTTGGTAGAGTAATTGAGAATGAGGCCATGAACGGATCTGATGCCTACGGTATTCTGGATTTATTCTCTGATGTGAGAAACGGTGTATGGTCTGAGCTGAGAAACGGCAGAACGATTGATACTTACAGAAGAAACCTGCAGCGTGCTCATATCGAAAGACTGGAACTTTTAATGACTGGAGAAATGCCTCCTATTCCATTCCAGTTCAGGCAGTTCTTCGGACCCGGTATCGATGCAAGCCAGTCTGACATTCGAGCGGTAGTACGTGGTGAGTTGAAGACAATGCTTTCAAGAATCAGAGCCGCGGTTCCAAGAACCAGAGACAGAATGAGCAAGCTTCACTTAGAGGATGCGATTGAAAGGATCGACAATATCCTTGATCCTAAGTAAGTACCTTAAAAGGTTCTGAAAGACTTTTAGAAACCCTGGCTGAATGGCCGGGGTTTTTTTATAAAATGGGCTTAAGCCTGAGCTCCTTCCTTGTCAGCTCTCCATCTCTTCGAACGATAAGAACAAGGGTTCGTCCTCTTGGACCTCTGAAAATGGCATTGATGTCTGTAAGGCTGTAAAAGAAAGCGGGTTTGCCATCAATGGCGATAATCTCATCGCCCTTTTCCAGGCCTGCTTTTACCGCAGGAGAATCCTTGATTATATCCGTAACAAAATAGGAGTTAAGCTCCTCTCCCACGGCCAGTACATTGAGCCCGGCTGAGTTGAACTTAAAGCTCTCACTAAAGCCACTCGCCTTTTTCAGGTAGATGACTTTTTCGTGATAATCAAAAATCACCCTGAACCGGGAGAGTATCTCAGAGCCTACGGTACCGTGTCTTGGGTCTGTACCTAATTCCTTATTCCCCCTTTTCGAGACAAGCCAGTTTTCCGGAAAAGATGTGGTAACCTTTTTAAACTTGAACTTACCCAGGTTAAATCGCTTTACCCGGCCTATTTTTCCTTCAATAACACCTACAAGTGCCCGGCCAAGGGTATGATCGACCGTTTTTTTAGGTAGGTGAATGTTATCGTGTTTGTCTGCATCCAGAAACAGAGCGCTACTGGCACCAGTATCTATTAAAAGCTTTACGTCAGCTGTTTTTTGCTTTTCCTGCTTTACTGTCGCTTTTACAAAAGGGCGGAAATTTTCAAGGGTAATGGGTATTTTACGAAAGCCTCTTGGCGCCTTAAAATCTTTAGGGTTGTAGAGCTTAAGCAGCTTTTGTTCATAGTCAACCTCAACCACAAATCGGTTGAAGATTTCAGAGCCCAGAATACCATGGGCCTGCACTCCAATTACATTTTCGATATCAATGAAGTTTTCCTGAAGCACCAGCATTGATTGCTGTACCCCACTAACTCCGGGGAAATTAATGCTGAGATTATTGGCCACCCATAAGTCGGTTACCTTGTTGCCATCAGCTGCATACACGGGTACAGTGCGTGCATTAACCAGGTTGTTTTCTCCTATTACCCATTTGTCAAATACCATACCCGACTCAGAGCCGGTATCCAGAATAAAGTTAAAAGGTCCTTCCCCGTTGATTTTTATGGGGACAATAATCAGGTTGCTCTCTCTGATAAAGCTGAGCTCTACCACTTTGGCACCGTCATCCAGATCAAAGCCCAACGGATTTTGAGCCAGTGCGCAAACGCTGAATAGTGAAAAAAATATGGTGATTAATGACCTCAAAAGAATGGTGGTGTATATGTTCATACGAACATTCTCAACATTGGGATAACATTTTACTAACTATCAAACCCTTAGTCGGAACACTTTCCGGTAAATGGGCTTCCTATAAAGGAACTGTAAGTATAGTAAAGGATACATCAGCCAATCTGTTAATAGTGTCGGAGTTTGGTAAGTTATGTCATCTATTACTACCGTTTTATCATCCTTTACCTGCAGTATGTGCTTATGCTGCCAGAACTTAAAGAAGAAAGGCAGCTGTATACCTTTGTCTATAAAGAAAAACTCATGAGGGCTGCTTTGATCCTCGGTAATTTCGCTGGTCCATGTCTGTTTAAACAGAAGAAAATTCAGCTCCATTGATACGATGTCACCCTTCTTGCAGCCATCGAAGCGCACGAGGCGAACCTTAGGGAAAGGCGGGTTCAACTTTAGAAAGAGCTCGCCATTAAAGCCGGCTATCACCTCCCGTAGCCTTTGGTCGACAATGGTCTTAATTGTGATATTCACACATTCTAAACTGCTTTATAAAGAGATTGTTCTAGCATCCATCTTGGATTTGGGGGCGATTCTTTTTATTTTTTACTTTCGTTCACCTTAGTCCAAATTAGTATCGGGTAAATAGCCATGAAAGTATTTCTGACCTCACGTGCATTCCTGATACTCAGCTTTTTATGGCTGTTGAGTATTCCCGCTTACGCTTTCTTTCAAAACGCTACTGCCAGGGTTAAAACCAAGTACGAATTTACAGACACACGCATCAGTGAGGCGGACACGCTCCTTAAAAAACGTCAGTACCAGGAAGCCCTGGATGCCTACCAAAAAGCCTATGATACCTACGAGGCTGAAAGCTTCTATGAGGGTATGGTTTATGCGAAGGAAAGGATGGGTAGGACATATAGATCCTTAGGTGAAGACAGTTTGTCTAAAATCACTTATCAGGCAGCGGCTTCTTTGTCGAGAGAAAAACTTGGACCAAACCATATATTAGAGAGCAAGGCTTATTTGAATAATGGGATAAGGGCTCATAGGAGAAGGTCATATATTGAAGCGTCTAAAATAATGGATTCCGCAATGTGGATTTATGAGTCTGCCAGTTCTCATGACTCTTCCGTATTTCGCACAATTACGGATTTTAAGTTCTATACATACTATTATTCAAGACTCAGTGGAGACACACTTGTGAAGTACCTAAATGAACGGGGTAGAATCTTTGAAAGATCTGGATCTCGAATGAGAGAAAATATAACATTAATGAGCGATTATTCGCGAGCGTTTTATAGAATAGGAGATTTTCAGAAAGCAGCAGCTTATGCCTTAGAGGGGGTTAGGTTAAATGAAGCGAATTTAGCAAATCAACAAATTGCCACGTATACTGAATCACTATTTAATCTCGCAAGAGCGTTGGATTCTCAAGCTGAATATGACCGGGCATTGAGCGTTGCGGATAAACTAATAAGCTACACAGAAGCAAATTCTCCCAATGCTAGGAATTTAATAAGCTTTTATAATTTGAAAGCGGTAATTCTGAATGGCTTAGAAAGATACAATGAAGCCGCTCAAGAGTTTTTGAGAATTATTGAGATACTTGAGTCAGAGAATGATGATTCTCCTTTTTATAGAAGCACGATAATGAATCTGGGCGTTTGTTATCAGCTAATGGAGGATTTTGAAAAATCTGAAACTTATCTTCGGAATGCCTTAGAAAGGGATAAGGAGATCTATGATCGCTTTGATACCCCTTTATCCATTAAGTACAAATACTTAGGTCAACTCTTTGATGCAAAAGAGAAATATGGACTGTCCTTTAACTATTATGATTCAGCACTTCGAAGCAGAGTGGAGGGTTATAGAGGAGCTGCATTGGATTTCCCTACCAATACTGAATTTAATGGCATTTATGAGGTTTTGGATATTCTTAAGAGGAAGCAAATAGCTCTGGAAAAACTCTACAGTCATACGAATAGTGATAGCACGGAACTTTTGATTTCTTCAATAGAACATGCAGAGAAGACTCATGAATTTTTAATGACAAATAGGGAGGAGTTGCAAGCCGCAAAAGGTAAGTTGTTTTTGTCAGAGAACTTCAAAGAACTCTATGAAAGTGGAATCAACTCTACTTACCTTCTCTATGAGAAAGGAATCGATCAACCTGCCTTATTTGAAAAGATATTTAAGCTAATTGGCCAGAGCAAGTCAATATTGTTTTTAGAACAATCTGGAGAATTAGGGCAAATCAGAGGTGGCGAATTGTCAGTGGAGATTAGAGAGAAATACTACAAGGTTAAGACTCAAATTGAAACGTTGGAACAGGAGTTTGAGAGACTCAATGATGAGATTGCAACAAATGACTCTATTAGAATTATCAATTCTGAGTTAATGGGTTTGAAGTCAGAACTAAAACAACTGTTAGAGGGTGTTTCGAAGGAAGTTGTACATGGACATGACAGTCAAATAACCTACTCACAAGAGGATTTGAAGGATATTAGACGGAACTTAGCCTACAGACCAGAAAGGGCCGTGTTAGAGTACTTTATGGGGGATGATTATATTTATATGCTCTATATGGCAAAGGATCAAGAGTTAATTCGTAGAATTGAATTTTCCGACTCCCTCGAATTAACAATATCGAGACTTACGAATGTCGTTGGAGAAAGGCCTCAAATCACAAATTACAAGAAGCAACTCAACCAATTTGAAAAAGACGCATCATTTCTGTACGCGCAACTTATTGGTAGTACATTCAATAACGCTAACAATATTAGTCAAATTACTGTAATACCTGATGACGTTCTCACTCGCTTACCTTTTGAGGTGTTAATATTCGAGGAAGTTAAAAATGCAAAGAATTTCTACGATCTCGATTTTCTTATTAAAAGGTACTCCATCAACTATGCCCTGTCCTCAAAACAGATTAGAAGTACTAAAACTAAGAGAGTCGCTAAAAAGGAGCTGTTTGGCGTGGGCTACAGTGGCAATACTGGCTTCAATGGGGAATTTATTAGGTCAGAGTTTGGAGCTCTTCCAGGGACAGAAGAAGAAATACTGTTCCTTCAGAATAATCTTCGGGGCGATTTTTTTCTCGGAGAGTCAGGAAGCAAACCTATATTTATTGATAAAGCTAGAGATTATGATGTTTTGCATTTAGCGGTACATGGACGGTCAGACAGTTTGGATATTTATAAATCAAGCTTAATCTTTAATGGAGAACAAAACAACATTTTGAAAACGAGTGATCTTTATGTTGCAGACCTTAAAGCCAGGGTAGCTATTTTGAGCGCTTGTGAAAGTGGGGTTGGTAAAATTAATAAGGGAGAGGGTACATTTAGTATTGCGCGAGGCTTTGCTCTAGTCGGTGTCCCATCAATAGTAATGAGCCTGTGGAAAGTAAATGATCAGTCTTCAGCGAGGCTCATGGTAGATTTGCATAAGAAGATGAAAGAGGGGGAATCAGTGGATTTGGCTCTAACAAATGCTAAACGGGACTTCTTAAATAACTCTGATCAGTATACTAGTCATCCATATTATTGGTCAGCCTTCGTTTCATTGGGAGAAGAGGTTGAAATGCAGGAGAAAGGATTCCCTTATATCGAAGTTGGTATACTTCTTATTACTGTCATTCTTCTATTACTGATTAGACAAAAAAAGAGAAGGGACTAAAAGCCCCTTCCCTAGTGTGTGTATGTGTGTATATGGAATTCAGTTAATCAGTTTTAGCCATAATCACGGCTAAGGTCTTTTTGCTTTTTGTTTTTATAACAATAAACTCTACCCTGTCTCCAACATTCAACCCATCAATAGCGAAATCATTGAAATATTTAAATAGAAAGCCATCATCCGAAAGAACGGTTCCAAATTGACTTTTTCTTAAGCCTATCTCCTCAGTTCCATTCGGTGAGTCAGTTTCCGTATCCGGTATTTGTTCATAAGTTTCGATTTCTCCGGTTCCTCCAGAATCAGATAGGGTTAATTCCATATCAATGAGCACACTTTTAGCGTCCTTAGCAAAGCTGGAATTAGATTTACTTGCAGAGAGTAGGGCCAAATTACCAATGGCTTCTTCCTCTGCTCCATCCTTAAACAGAGTCAGAGCCAAATACCACTGAGCTTGTTCTCGCAACTCGGTAAAGCTGTTCATCACAGTATTAAGATTATTCTTCGCTACATCGAGATTTCCGGCTTCAAAGTTGGCGATGCCGGAGTAGAGATAGTTCATGGCCGATTTTTCAGAAGCCAATAAATTCTCAAAAAGATTAGCGGAAGTGCTGTAGTCCTTGATATCATATGCGTTGTAAGCCCTTGCTGATAGCGTGACAATTTCGATATCCCCACTACGCTCCGTACTATTCAAATTAATGTACGGTTCATAGTAGTTAGCAACGATTTCCTCTCCCGTCAGCGCCCCAGTGCCTCCGGAAAATGCAAAGTAACTTACAGTAGCAACGATAAGAAGGCTTGCAGCAATTGATACAAGTCGTTTCATTGATACGTTAATTTTGGTTGTTTCTTGGTTGGTAAGGTTGGCCTCAGCATTCTGAAGAATGTCCAAAGCCCTGATACGAGAAGTTTCCTTCACCGCATCACGGATGAGTTTCATATCGCGAAACTCTTGTTCGAAAGAAGGATCTTGCTGCAGCTTCTCATTGAAGAATTGCAACTCATCTTTATCCAGCTTTCCCTGAAAGTATTTTTCTATTAAATGGAAATTTTGGTCCACTTCTTTTTAACGTTTTTCTATTACTCTAAATATTTCCTGATCCGTTGGATGCACTTGTATTTCAAATTTCTTACTGTGCCTCCGTTTTTGTAGTTCATCACATCAGCAATCTCATCGGCCGATAAGTTGTTGAAGTAAAAAAGCTCTAACAGTTCTTTGCAGGGATCTCCTATTTCGGTCAATGCCTTTCTGATTTTTTCAATCTTTTGTGTTTTGATAAAATCAACATCGCTTTCAAGTTCGATCAGCTCATCATTCTCTTCGATTGTATCTGTATAAGTCACTTTCATCTTCCGTCTGGAGTCGTTGAGCAACTTATTTTTACCGATAGAGTATAGATAAGTCTTGATACCTGCTTCATTCATGTTTTCAAATGAGCCTTCTACAACGTTTTCGTAAAAGGAGAGGATGGTGTATTGATAAATATCTAAAGCTTCCTCCTTCGTACACTTATGTGTATTGGTGATCCAAGCCAGGAAGCTAGTGCGAAACCTTGCATAAACTTCTTCCAGTGCTTTTGAATCTCCCTTCCGCAGACGAAGGATGAGAGAGCTTTCACTCATATCCTCACTTGTTTAGTGTTTTAGAATTTGAAACGTCACCCAAAGGAGGAAGATTTTTTTCGAAAAAAATTTACCAACAGGTGAAAAGTATTTTTATAAACAGAATACCAACATTAAATATGGTTTCTGTCTAATATGCTGAATCAACCAACAAAAAGACAACCGATA
Source organism: Roseivirga sp. (assembly GCA_021404565.1). Lineage (GTDB taxonomy): Bacteria > Bacteroidota > Bacteroidia > Cytophagales > Cyclobacteriaceae > Roseivirga. The sequence continues at coordinate 354,978 of JAAWWF010000026.1, forward strand.
AGTTTACCAACAAGAAATTTTGCGAAAATTTTTTTTAGGAATGGGTGATGTTTATCTTTCCCAAACACTAATATTATACCGCAAGACTCTATTTATGGGCGCTAAGTCGTATTATTTTGAGGATAACCAGATCAAACCCATAGGGGATATCCCTGAGGAGCCGTCTTCTAGCGGGCTTTTTGAAAAAATTCAAAACGACTTATTAAAGGATATCACCATCCTTGTGGTCGATGACAATCCCATCAATCTTACCGTAGCCCATAAGACCCTTGCTAAGTTCGGGGCTAAAACGGTAAAAGCACTGAGTGGAGCTGAAGGTATCGCGGCTTTTAAAAAGCAACCTGTTCAGTTGGTGCTCATGGATTTACACATGCCCTTTATGGATGGTTTTGAGGCCGCTCAAAAGCTGAAGGCGATTAAGGAGTTTTCTGAAAGACCTGCACCCATTCTTGCCTATACCACCTATGCTTTCGAAGATGTAAAAGAGCAAATTGAGGCCTGTGGCCTGGATGGTTACATTGGTAAGCCCTTTACACAGTATCAGGTTTTAGAACGCATTATTGAAGCAGTGAAGCCTCAATAACTCCCCGTTTACTTATCAACTCATTTCGTGGCGATTTATCTTTCTGATTAACAGTCGTTTATCTTTTGCGATATTTAATTTTTTAGTCTGTATTCAAGGGTTGGTTATTCTAACCTGATGGCGTATTTTTGGCAAAATTTAACCCCAATCATTCTATGCAACGCGATCAAGTAATCTTTGATCTCATTTCGAGAGAGAACAATCGTCAGACCTCGGGAATCGAGCTAATTGCCTCCGAAAACTTTGTATCATCCCAGGTGATGGAAGCCATGGGCAGTGTACTTACCAACAAATACGCTGAGGGCCTGCCAGGCAAACGTTATTACGGTGGCTGTGAAGTGGTGGATGAGGTAGAGAACCTGGCTATCGATAGAATAAAGGAACTGTTTGGAGCCGCCTGGGCGAATGTACAGCCTCACTCAGGGGCGCAGGCCAATGCAGCTGTAATGCTGGCTTGCCTGAAGCCCGGAGATAAGATTCTGGGTTTCGATCTGTCACATGGTGGTCATCTGACCCATGGTTCTCCTGTAAACTTTTCCGGTAAACTCTATCAGCCATTCTTTTATGGAGTGGAAGAAGAGACCGGGTTGATTGATTGGGATAAAGTAGAACAGACTGCGATAAAAGAAAAGCCACAGATGATCATTTGCGGAGCTTCCGCATATAGCCGCGATTGGGATTATGAAAGACTCCGTGATATCGCAGATCAGGTTGGGGCCATATTGTTGGCAGATATATCTCACCCGTCAGGCTTAATTGCCCGTGGATTGTTGAATGACCCTATCGAGCATTGTCATGTGGTGACTACTACCACACACAAAACGCTCAGAGGACCAAGAGGTGGTTTGATTATGATGGGTGAGGACTTCGAGAACCCATGGGGTTTGAAAACACTAAAAGGTACCACCAGAAAAATGTCTCAGCTGCTGGATTCGGGCGTTTTCCCGGGTACGCAGGGTGGGCCATTGGAACATGTGATTGCTGCTAAGGCCATCGCTTTTGGTGAAGCATTGAGTGACGACTATATGAGCTATGTGATCCAGGTTAAAAAGAATGCCGCGAATATGGCTAAGGCCTTTGTTGACAGAGGTTATAAACTAATCTCCGGGGGCACTGACAACCATATGATGCTAATCGACCTCAGATCGAAAGGACTCACCGGTAAGATTGCGGAAGCCGTCTTAGGTCATGCGGATATCACCATTAACAAAAACATGGTGCCCTTCGATGATAAATCTCCTTTTGTAACTTCAGGAATGCGTGTAGGCACTGCTGCCATCACCACAAGAGGCCTGATAGAAAGTGATATGGAGCGTATAGTCTCTCTTATAGATGAGGTGCTTGTAAATCACGAAGATGAAAATAAGATCGCAGCTGTGCGAGGTGAAATAAACGGCTGGATGAGCGAATACCCCTTGTTTAAATAAAATTTAAGCCTTGGCACTAGATCAGATAGAAGAAGAAGGTAAGGAGATGAGTTTCCTTGATCATCTTGAGGAATTAAGGTGGCACCTTATACGCTCTGTTGCGTCTATTCTGGTATTTTCAATAGCCGCCTTTGTTTTTAAAGACTTCATTTGGGGTACGGTTATTCTGGGCCCTACAGAGTCGGATTTCTGGACTTATCGTTTCTTATGTGATATGGCCGAGTTACTGGAAGCTCCACTCCTCTGTTTTGGAGACATTCCCATGGAGCTTATCAATACAGAGATAACAGCTCAGTTTACGGTTCATATTAAATCCTCTTTGATCATTGGCCTGGCCTTAGGCTTTCCGTACATTTTTTGGGAAATCTGGCGCTTTGTTAAGCCGGGCCTTCATCCTACTGAGAGAAATGCTTCCCGAGGTATTGTATTTGTGGTTTCACTGCTCTTTATCAGCGGAGTTCTGTTTGGCTATTTCGTGGTCACACCACTCTCGATTAACTTCCTGAGCAACTACTCTCTTGCGGAGTCAATCAATAATCAAATCAAAATTACATCCATAGTCAGCCTGGTGGCGACCCTGGCATTAGCTTGTGGTTTTATGTTTCAGCTGCCCATTGCCACCTATATACTGGCTAAGGCGGGTATCATCAGCCCACAGCTGATGAAAACTTATAGAAAACATGCTGTGGTCGTGATTCTGGTGGTTTCGGCCATCATAACGCCACCTGATGTAATCAGTCAGATTCTGATAGCACTGCCCTTAATGCTACTTTATGAAATCAGTATCAAAGTTTGTAAGCGCGTGGTGAAGAAAGCTGAGAAAAAGCGAAAAGAAGAAGATAAACGATAACCGATATGAAAAAGATAGGAATTGGCGGAGACCATGCAGGCTATGATTACAAAAAGAGACTTATAGCGAAATTAGAATCAGAGGGCTATGAAGTAACAGACTTTGGTCCCGACAGTGAGGCTTCCGTTGACTATCCTGATTATGTACACCCACTGGCTATAGCTGTGGAGTCTGGTAAGCTTGATTTAGGCATTGCAGTGTGTGGAAGTGGCAACGGAGTTTGCATGACGGTAAACAAGCATCAGGGCGTGCGGGGTGCTCAGATGTGGAATACGAAGTTAGCCGAGCTGGCTCGTCAGCATAACAACGCCAACATTGCTTGTATTCCGGCCCGTTTTGTGGATTATGATCTTGCGGAGGCTATGATCCATACCTTTGTTACCACAGACTTCGAAGGTGGCAGACACGAAAGAAGGGTGGATAAGATTAGCTGTTAAAAAGCAGGAGGGATCAGGCCTGAAATGTCGAGTACGTAAAAGGCCTGATCAATCAGTGGTGTCAGTAGAAAATAAATGCTGCCCCACAGTAAAACCTGGAAAAAGAGTTCTCCCATCCACGGCTTTTCCACGGAATTCAGAAACATAGCGATGAAGTAAGTCATCACCGGAATGATCAGAATCCATTCGCTAAAGGATCCATTTGCACTTACCAGGAAGAGCACCCCACCAAAAATTGCCAGCCAAAGCATCGATCTCTGGATCTGAATTTGATTGTTGGTCATGCCAATGCCTGTAAAGTTCTGAGCAGCTGTGATGAGCGCAAGCAGAGCCGGAAAACCCAGCCATATCAATAAATTGTTTCCGCCAATCAAATGCCGGGAGCTCAGATGAATTATCTCGCTGAAGTAATTATTCCAGAAATCAGCACCTACTCCGTTCCACAAAAAGTAAATCCAAACCACGATAAAGGGGAGAAAAAAACCAAAGGTCATTAGAAAGTACCTTCTGGTTAAAGTGCTTGAATAGAGCAGGTAGATCAGGAAAATAAACAGGAGCAGCAGAAAAACCGGTTTTGTAAAAAGGGCCGCAATGCCAAACATAAAACCCGTGCTGATGATGTTCTCTTCGGTGCCACGGTATTTCAGGTGCGTGAACAGAAAATTCAACCCTAAGAGCACAAAAGTAACAGAGAGAAGCTCGGGACTCAGAAATAGAAACTCCGGTGATGAGCTTAACAGGAATGTATAAATAATGGCCGGCAGATAGGTGTTGTCGTTCAGAGCCGCACTTCGAATCAAAATGGCATTGAGCAGAAACGCCTGGACCATGATCAACGATGTCGCGAGTATTACTGACAGTAATTCTGTATTGGCAGTAAAGAAGGTAAGGGCCGCATAAAGGTAGTAGTAAAGTGGCCCTGCATTGGTACTGATGCCTTCCACGAAAAATGCTCCGTTGTTGATAGCGGTACCCATAGTTTCAGACTCTGTATGAAGGAGCAGAAAAGGGTTCTCGAGCACAAAAGCGATAGTTCTTGTGACTACAAGAAAAACCAGAACAGCCAGGAGGCGATAGGGGTCGTTTACCTTAAAATAACGAATCAATTTTGCGCGTTTGCTGCAAAGTAATGCAAAAATCGGACAGGAAGGAAAATCAATAAATTAATCAGATATTTGCCCTATGAGTGAAAGTCAGCGCCAATTGAAGTTTGCCAAATTGATTAAGAAAGATATCAGCGAGATTCTTCATCGTGAGTATGCTGGTAAATTCGCGGGCAGCCTGGTTTCTGTATCCGATGTGACGATGAGCCCTGACTTGGGCCTTGCCCGAATCTACCTGAGCATTTTTCCAGTCAGCCAGACAGGCAACGTCATGGAAGTGCTGAATGCAGAAAAAAGCAGGCTGCGCGGAGCGTTGGGCAAAAGAATAGGCAAGCAGGTGAGAATTGTGCCTGAGCTGGCGTTGTTTGATGATAAAACAGCTGAAGAAGCCTCTCATATGGATAAACTCATTGACTCTCTGGTAATACCCCCTGAAACTTCAGAGGATAAAGAAGACACAGAAGAGAGTTGAACCCTTCAAGCTTTATAGCAAAGCGGTATTTTACCGCCAAGAAGTCCCGGAATTTTATCCAGGTGCTTTCATGGATTTCTATGATTGGTGTGGCGGTGGGTACCACAGCCTTGGTGGTGGTGCTATCAGTATTCAACGGACTGCAAGACTTAGTCCGTTCGGTGTACAGCTCTTTCGATGCTGAAATAAAAATTGAAGCCACTATCGGCAAGTCCTTTGAAATGACCAGTGGTATCAGGGAATCGCTGGAAGGAGTCACTGAAATAAAGGCCTTTACCGAGGTAATAGAAGATAATGCCCTCATTATGTATCGCGACCAGCAAGTGGTGGCACGTATCAAGGGGGTAAACAATACCTACCTGGAGCTAAACAGATTGGATACCTTCTTGTTGAGGGGCCAAGCCAGACTTGCTGAGGAAGAAGTTAATTATGCTATCCTCGGAAGCGGAGTGGCCTATGAACTGTCTCTGATGCTGGATAGTGACCACTACAGCATGCAGATGGTCTATCCGAAAAAACTGCGGCCGGGAGCTCCAGTATCCAGAAACTCAGTAAAAAGAAAGAGCATCGTTCCTGCAGGCATCTTTAGCATTGAGCAAGAGTACAACGAAAACTATGTTTTTGTACCACTTGGTTTTGCCGAAGAGCTGATGGATTATGGGGATAAACGAACTGCCATAGAGGTATTTCTGAATGACCGAAACGAGCTTGCAACTGTGAAGGAAAAGCTTGCGGATCTGTTGGGAGATGATTTTGTTGTGTTGGACAGTGATGAACAACACTCCGGCTTGCTAAAGGCCATTAAAATAGAAAAGCTTTTTGTGTTCATTACACTTTCTTTTATCACCGCCATTGCCGCTTTTAATGTATTCTTTACCCTCTCTATGTTGGCCATAGAAAAGAAGAAAGACATCTCCGTACTTTACGCCATGGGGGCTACCAACAAACTTATCCGTCAAATATTCCTGAAAGAAGGGGCTATGATTGCCTTTATTGGGTGTATTGTAGGTCTCGTGCTTGGTTTAGGACTTGCCCTGATTCAACAAGAGTATGAGTTGGTAGGTATGGGGATGCAATCTGCTATTGTAATGGCCTATCCCGTTAAGATTCAGGCATCTGATTTTTTGCTGGTGGGTACCAGTATTTCGCTGATTACCATACTCACCTCCTATCGTCCTGCGCTCATTGCTTCGCGAGTGAATATTACCGAGCATTTGGGCTAGTAAATTTGTTGCAAAAATAGGCCGGTTTCATCCTTTGGTTCTGAGGAAAATATCTAATTTGCGAATCGCTCTATTTTCAAATGAAAGTATCTACGGCCCAACCATTCCAATTAATCTATTCGCTCTACGAGCATGAATACCTGGGGTATTTGTTCGAGTCATTCGTGATTCAACTGGATGAAAAGGGCAGGCTTACCCTACAACATCAAAACATCTCTTCCAAGAATGCTAAAGAGTTTGGCAGCGGGCTCGATGAACGCGATTATGAGCTGATTAAGCTAATGGATCAGATGCAGCAGGAGGCGATTGTGCTGAAGTTCTACAAGAAGAAAGTTAAGCCTGCAGAGTTCTTCTTTAAGGTCTACGACAAAGAGAAAGGAGACAAAGGCCTGCAAGAGGTTATTCATCAGTATCTGGAAAGCCGAAGGGCGCGTATTCTGGACATGCTTCATGGCAAAATGATTTTTGAAATGGGGCGTGACGGTGAGCCTGCCTGGAAGCAGATTCACTGGATGGAAGAAAAGGCCACGGTATTGTTTCACTTCAGACGAAATGAGGACAACACGCATTACTTTCCTACCATCAAGCATAGTGGTGAAAAACTTGAATGGCAGTACAACGGGTCATTTCTGGCTTGCCATGAGCCGGCCTGGCTTATTGTGAAAGACAAGCTTTTCAGGTTTGCCAAAGGCGTAGATGGGAAGAAGCTCAGACCTTTTCTGAATAAGAAATTCATTGTGATCCCTAAAAAGGTAGAGCATACCTACTTTGAGAAGTTTGTTACCCAACTGGTGGCCTCATTTGATGTATATGCGAAGGGCTTCGATATCAATACGGAAAAATATCCTCTGATTCCGGAGTTAACCTTCAATGAACTCGGTACCAGCACTAATACAGGCCAGGACTTGTTTGGAAATCCTACCAATGGCACAACTGTAGTTCAGGCCGAAGAGGCGAAGATTCTCTTTAAGCTCTCGTTCAAGTATGGCCCATACTCTTTTCCATACCAGAAGGAAGCCAATAGCTCGGTAAAACTGGAGCAAAAGGGTGATGATTACATCTTTCATAAGGTGAAGCGCGATATAGATGAGGAGGTTCGGATTCTGAACTTGCTTCACGAGAGCAATCTGGCTGTTCAAAATGGCAGGGTTACTTTAAGGCGAGGGGCCGCCTTCTCCTGGCTGACTGAAAATGCTGAGCTGATAGAAAGAGAGGGGATACTTATCGAGCAAAGCCAAACGGATCACAAGAAATACTTTGTGGGCGAGTCCGAGTTGAACATCGAGGTTAGGGAGAATATTGACTGGTTCGATATTCATGCGGTGGTCAGATTTGGAGATTTCGAAATACCTTTTGATGAGCTGCGTAAGCTTATGAATGGCAAGGAGAGTGAGATCAAACTCCCCAATGGAGAGATCGCAATCATCCCGGATGTATGGTTTACAAACTATGCTGAGCTCTTTGCTTTTATGGAGCAGGAAAATGGTGAGGAAAACCATCGCCTGAAGAAATATCACCTGGCACTGGTTGAAGATTTAAGAAATGGCAACCTGGCCCAGGTTTCCATGGACCGGAAGCTTCAAAAACTCAACGATTTTGAGGACATAGAAGACTATCCCGTCCCTGAGACCTTTAAAGGGGAGCTACGGCCCTACCAGAAAGCCGGCTACAATTGGATGCAGTTTCTCTCGAAGTACAATTTCGGGGGCTGTCTGGCGGATGATATGGGTCTGGGTAAAACGGTTCAAACGCTGGCGATGCTTCAGGCTGAAAAGGACAAAGGCACTACGAGTGCTTCTTTGCTCATTATGCCTACCTCTCTTATCTACAACTGGCAGATTGAAGCGAAGAAATTCACCCCAAACCTGAAAGTACTTGTTTATACCGGTACCAACAGAGATAAGGACATTTCGACCTTCCAGAATTATGACCTCGTGTTGACCTCCTATGGCATCACGCGGATTGATATTGAGCTTTTTACTTCTTATTACTTCCACTACGTTATTCTGGATGAGTCTCAGGCCATTAAAAACCCGGGCTCAAACATTGCTAAATCTGTGAGGGAGCTCAAGTCTAAATTCCGGTTGATCCTTACGGGTACGCCTTTAGAGAACAGTACCTTGGACCTATGGTCGCAAATGAGCTTTGTAAACCCTGGTCTGCTAGGCACAGAGCGCTACTTCCGCAATGAGTTCCAAAACCCGATCGAGAAAAAGCAAGACCTGGCGAAGACAAAAAGACTGAATGTGATCATCAAGCCCTTTATACTGAGGAGGCAGAAATCACAGGTAGCTAAAGATCTGCCGGAAAAGGTAGAAAACGTAAGATACGTCTCCATGTCTGCCGAGCAGGAAGAGAAGTACGAAGAGGTAAAGTCCTATTACAGAAACCAGATTCTCGATACCATTGAGAAGGATGGCATGAAAAAATCTCACCTGCTGATCTTGCAGGGGCTTACACAGTTGCGTCAGATTGCCAATCACCCAAAAATGATTGAGCCCGAATTTAAAGGAAGTTCCGGTAAGCTGGAGGATGTAACCTATATGATTGAAGAGGCGATTAGCGGAGGCCACAAAATCCTGGTCTTTAGTCAGTTTGTGAAACATTTGGCGATTGTGCGCGAGTACCTGAACGAACAGCACCTTCAATACTCATACCTGGATGGCTCTACGCGTGACAGGCAAGAGCAGGTCAACCGGTTTCAGGACGATGAAAGCATCAGGCTGTTTTTAATTTCTCTCAAGGCGGGTGGACTTGGGCTGAACCTGACAAAAGCGGATTATGTGTTCTTACTCGATCCCTGGTGGAACCCGGCTGTCGAGGCACAGGCTGTAGACAGGGCTCACAGAATTGGTCAGAAGAACAAGGTGTTTACCTATAAGTACATCACCAAAAACAGCGTGGAAGAGAAAATACTGAAGCTGCAGCAGAATAAGCTCCAGCTTGCCTCTGATCTGATTACGACAGAAGAGAGCTTTGTTAAAAAACTTACCTCTGACGACATTTATGAACTACTGAACTAATGTTAAGTCAAGCATACTTCAGCCGAACCAAGTCTTGTTCTTTTTGCCCTGTACTGCATTAAGAAAACATTACAGAACGCTGCTATGCTCAATTTTCTTTCTTTGTTCAGGACAAAAATTGCGGAAACTTTTACAGCACAGTACACTTAACTTAAGACAAGCCATGAGATTGACCGTTTACCTTGCCGGAGAAATACACAGCAGCTGGAGGAATGAATTGCGTGATATGTGCGCTCACCTGCCAGTCGATTTTGTGGCCCCTATGGAAAACCACGATCAGTCTGATGCCATCGGAGAAGACATTCTGGGAGAGCAGGCGACCCCTTTGCTAAAGGACGATACGGCTTCCCAGTTCAACAACCTCAGAACGCGGGTACTAATGGCTAAGGCAGACGTGGTAATTGCCTATTTCGGAGAGAAGTATAAGCAATGGAATACAGCCATGGATGCTGGTATTGCGCTGGCCTCAGATAAACCACTGATTCTGATAAACGATGCAGCCTCATCTCATGCATTGAAAGAATTGAGTAACAGAGCCCAGGCCACACTTACCTCTTTAGACCAGGCTGCCAAAGCGCTGGGCTATATTGTCATGTAATATAATTCTCTAAAAAACTCTTCTGATTCCTAAAGTTTTCGTTGTGTTCGAATGCGGTCATTTGTTCCATTTGGGCCGATTTTTTGGCGTTTTGCCTGCGGTTTGTCGAAATAATTGGTAAAACGGTCTAAAAACACTCTGAACGGTGTATCCTTATTTTATTAAAGCAGTTATTAATACTGTTAACATTGGACTCTACAAAATTGCGTACAAGCGCACTCTTCATAGTAGTAGAAAAAATGTTGATAATTCGGTTGTAGCGGGTACAGAAGGTACCCGCTTTTTTTATGTCTAGACCTTATTATCGCTTGCCTCCTCCCCTTGAGAAATTTCTTAACGGCAACATTTTCACACCGCCATCCAACTTTCGTCTATAAAAATGCATCCTACTATTAGAATAAGTTTCTGCCAGAGCAGACTAAAGCTCTCTTCATGGTAAGCAGGGATGAAATTCGGTTGTTGCGGGCACGGAAGGTGTCCGCTTTTTTTGTGGCCTCAACCGAAAAGCGTTTATATTGCCAGCCTTATGGCCAAGGTGAAATCTCTCTTCGTTTGTCAAAATTGTGGTGCTAATTCTGCTAAGTGGATAGGAAAGTGTCCATCGTGTAGCGAGTGGAATACTTATGTAGAGGAGGTGGTACAGCCAGTGGATAAAACAACCGCCACCTGGCAGTCTCCTACTGAAAAGAATAAGGCACTTGCTAAGCCCTCACCAATCCAGGAAATTTCTTCACAGAGCGAAGAACGACTGGTCACTACAAATAGAGAACTCAACCGGGTTTTGGGAGGAGGATTGGTAGCGGGTTCACTAGTGCTGATAGGCGGTGAACCAGGTATCGGTAAGTCTACCCTGATGCTTCAGGTTGCTCTGAATCAGCCTGCTACCAAAGTACTTTATGTCACCGGTGAAGAGAGCCAGCAACAAATTAAGATGAGGGCTGAGCGTATTGGTATCAGGTCCAGTAATTGCTTTATCCTGGCGGAGACCTCTACTCAGAACATTTTTTCTCAGATAAAGGAGGTGGTGCCTGATGTGCTCATCATAGATTCCATTCAAACCCTTCATACCAATAGGATAGAGTCGGCTGCCGGTAGCGTCTCCCAGGTACGAGAGTGTACGGCTGAACTGATGAAATTTGCCAAAGAAACCAATACTCCCGTTTTTTTAGTGGGGCATATCACCAAAGACGGTGGACTGGCAGGACCAAAGGTGCTGGAACATATGGTGGACACGGTACTACAGTTTGAAGGTGATCGTCATTTGTCATATCGTATTTTACGCACCTCCAAAAACCGTTTTGGCTCTACCTCTGAACTGGGCATATACGAAATGCAGGCCGGTGGGCTAAGGGAAGTTTCCAACCCCTCAGAGATTCTGATCTCTCAAAGGGCCGATGACCTGTCTGGGGTGGCAATAGGAGCGACCGTTGAAGGAAACCGGCCTTTGCTGATAGAAGTACAATCTCTGGTAAGTACAGCTACCTATGGTACACCTCAGCGGAGCTCTACAGGTTTCGATGCCAAACGACTCAATATGCTCCTGGCGGTACTCGAAAAACGAGGAGGTTTCCGCCTGGGTACTCAGGACGTATTTCTGAATATGGCCGGAGGCATCAAAATCGAGGAGCCTGCACTGGACCTGGCTGTTTGTGCTTCAATCGTTAGCTCTTTGCATGATATTCCGATCTCGGAGAAGGTTTGCTTTGCAGCCGAGGTAGGTTTGGGTGGAGAGATCAGGGCGGTAAACCGCATAGAAAACCGGATTTCTGAAGCGCAAAAGCTGGGTTATGAGGTGATTTACATCTCTACCTATAATACGAAAGGACTTGATCAGAAGAAGTTTGATATTACCATCAAACCTTATGCTAAGCTGGCTTCGGTATTTTCAGACCTGATGGGCTAACAGTAGGTTGCCATAAATCTTCTTTCTACACCAGGATTTTCTCCAAAACTGACGGGTAGAGTACATAAGCCTTAGTAATCAGCTTAAAGCAAAGAGTACAACCTCTAACTTTATTTTTGCCAAGCATCATTGGCTATATTGTTCAGGGCTTGTGGTGATTCTATCCCGGTATGTCGTTTAACTATCAATCTGATGCAACGATTACATAGGGGGGCTTGGTTATCAGATCAAATTTATTAGAGAAATGAAAAAGGTAAGAATCATAGTTTCAGGAATATTTTTGCTCCTAGCTGCGACAGCATTTGCGCAAAACAAAGAAGTAGTCTTTAGCGGAGAGTGGGAAAGGGAAAGCAGATGGACCACTTTTGAAGGCTCCTGGAAGATTGTCAAAAGCGGTGATAGCTATACCGTGGAGCTCGGAGATGACTTTGAAGCGAAAAAAGCTCCGGATTTAAAGATCTTCCTGTCGAAGGCCCCGCTGGACAAAATCAGCGGAAAAAATGCAGTAAAACTGGGAACTCCGGTTCTCGTAGCGAAGCTTACCTCTTATGAGGGCAAGGCGAGCTATAAGATCCCTGTGGGAATCAATCCGGCTGATTTTACCACGATTATTATCCATTGTGAAGAGTATTCCAAGCTCTGGGGAGGTTCATCACTGAAGTAGCCGAGTACTATAGACCAAATCCCTTCCTGCCTTGAAGGCCTCCGGTATGCACAGCCACAATCCTAGTACCTGCCGGAAAAACTCCAGTTTCGATCAGTTCATAAATACCAAATAGCATTTTTGCAGTATACACCGGGTCGAGGGGAATGTGGTGCTGCTGTTCGAAGTTCTTCATAAAGTCTATCAGGCCGGGTTTAGTTTTGGCATAACCCCCAAAGTGATAATCTGTATTGATGGACCAGTTGGCAAAATGCTTGCCGGATTGTTTCAGTAAAAGGGCTACCTCTTTTTGGAGAAAATCACCCTTGAGGGAAGAGAAACCGATCACATTTGACCTTCCCTGGAGGCCTGAGATAAGTCCCGCTACAGTGCCTCCGGTACCAACCGGGCAACAGAGGTAATCAAAGTCTGTATCTATTTCGGTAACGATTTCTTCGCACCCTCGAATGGCCAGCTCATTGGTCCCTCCCTCGGGAATCAGGTAGAAATCACCATATTGTTGTTTAAGCAACTTAATAGTATCTGACTCTGACTTTCTTCTATAGCTGGTCCTGTCTATATAGTGCAGTTGCATGCCTGCAGTTTTGGCGAAGGACAGGGTTGGGTTGAGTGGGAGATGCTCTTCGCCCCGAATGACCCCGATTGTTTCAAAGCCAAATTCTTTACCGGCCCCGGCCGTGGCGTAGATGTGATTCGAATAAGCCCCTCCAAAGGTAAGGAGCCAATTATGACCTAGCTTCTTGGCTTCCTCCAGGTTGTATTTGAGCTTGCGCCATTTGTTGCCTGAAATCACCGGATGGTTGAGATCTTCTCTCTTGATCAGCAGCTCTACCCCCTTTTTGGCCAGTCGAGGATCGTGAATCTGTATGATGGGGGTCGGCAGGCTTTCCACAGCCCGAAGTTAATCATATCTTTGGTGCGGAAGATAAGTGGATATGGCTGGAATATTAACCTATGCGACCGCTTGTCATCTAAATCAGATCTAATGAAGGAAGAAGGTTTTAACGAAGAGCAGGACGAATTATTCGAGCACCATCGCATTGTATGCGACCCGGGGCAAGAGCTGTTGCGGATTGATAAATTCTTGATGGACCGGCTTCCTAATGTAACGCGTAACAAGGTACAACAGGGGATTAAGGAAGGTTTTGTGAAGGTGAATGAGGCTGAAGTAAAGCCAAATTACAAGGTCCACCCTGGTGATGAAATAGTCATTGCTTTACCAGAGCCGCCCCGTGAAACCGAGCTGCTTGGCGAAGACATTCCCCTGAACATCATTTATGAAGATGATGATCTGCTGGTGGTGAATAAGGAGGCTGGTATGGTAGTGCATCCGGCCTATAATAACTGGACGGGCACCCTGGTAAATGCTTTGGTACATCATTTTCAGAATCTGCCCACTATGAAAGACAATGAGGGCCGGCCTGGTTTGGTGCATAGAATTGACAAGGATACTTCCGGCTTGCTCGTTATTGCCAAATCCGAAAAAGCCATGTCAGGCCTGGCCAAGCAGTTCTTCGACCATAGCATTGAGCGTACTTATAACGCACTGGTATGGGGGGAACCTTCAGAAGATCGGGCCACCATTGATGTAAACCTGGGGCGTAGCGAGAAGGATCGCAGGGTCACCGTGGCGATTGAGGACGGCTCCCGTGGGCGAAGAGCCATTACGCATTATAAAGTGCTCAAAAGGTTACGTTATGTGAGCTTTATCCAGTGTAATCTTGAGACTGGCCGTACTCACCAGATCAGGGCTCATATGAAGCATGTAGGCCATACCCTGTTTAACGATGCTACTTATGGTGGAAACAAACTGCTGAAAGGCACCCAGTTTTCTAAGTACAAATCATTTGTCGATAACTGCTTTAAGCTAATGCCCAGACAGGCACTTCATGCCAAATCACTGGGTTTTATCCATCCGATTACCAAAGAGAAAATGCAATTCGACTCGGAGCTGCCTGATGACTTCAAGACGGTATTGGAGAAGTGGGAAGCCTATGTACAGTTTACCTAGAGTCTGTCTATAAAGCCCTTATTCAAGTTGCAATTCATAAACCCCGTTACCGTGAGTGGCAGCACGCAGCAGGCGGTTTTTGTGAGCCAGCATCAACTGAATGACCTGAACCCCTGAAGGTATTTCACCTCCTTTCAGTTTCTCCCAATGCTCGCCATTGTCAGCGGTTCGGAAAACCCCATAATCATTACCGGCAAAGAGCTGACCTTCGACTTTTGGGTCGGGAATACAGTCTGAGGTATGCACATTGGGCAGGCCTTTTCCGTCTATACATCGCCATGCTGAATGCTCATCTCTCCAGAAATCCTCTATCGTCCATATGTGTCCGCCCTGTGGATCTGAGAAGGTCATGTATACCTTTCCGGGTTTATCCGGGTGGATGCGCAATGAAGTAGGTTCACGATGTCGATGCTCCATATCAATGCCTCGGGTGTGTTCAGACCAGGTACGTCCTCCGTTCGTGCTTTTGAATACGCTCATCCAGGAATACCTGGGTGCAGTGGCTATGATCAGGTGGTCGTCTTTTTCAGGATGCACGGCCAGGCGCAGGATGGGATTACCGTCCAGGTCTTCTCCCAGGTTGGTAGGAATCCAGGTTTCACCTGCAGGAGTATTGGTTTTGTGGCGTCCGGGTGCCGCTTTTACTTTGACACCTGTGGAACGTAATACAATGTCACGTGTGGCGTAAAGTACTCCGGGGTTTGATGGCGCTGCGACTAAAGGGGCATTCCAGCTGGTAGTGTTGAGCACGCTAGGGCTGCGCTGGAAGGCATCGGGTGCGGTGATGAAGTTTTTACCTCCGTTGTTACTGTCGGGTGCATCTGGTCCGTTCTTGGGATTCTTTGAGTAGACCCTGCCGACACGGGTATTTAGCTGCACGCCAGCAAATACGATATCATTTGTATCGTCATAAGCTACAAAGCCTCCTTCAAAGCCATAACCATCCACCAGTTTCCATTTCGGACTGCCGTTGTATTGTAGATATCCTGCACCATAGTCCTGGGCGTTAAAGGCAAGGAAATGATCGTCTTTTGCAGATGTTGCCCCATCGGGGTAGAACTGGATCGTATTGTAGCCTTTGTTGCAACGCACGAGAGAGGCTCCCTTGTCGGTTGATCTGAAAATCCCCTGATCTACCGCGAAATAAATTACGGAAGGGTCGTTCGGAGCTACCACAATGGCATGGTAATCTACCAGCGTGATGCTGTCGTTCAACTTATCGTATACCGAAGAGTAGATCGCCCGGTGTTTGGCCGGGGTATTTCCGTTGCCGTTATCGTCCATTTCGTGATCTTTGGCCAGCGATCTGCCGCCATCGTAGCTGCGATACATCACTTCCCCGGCCACCATCAAATCAAATGGTGAATCAGGCATTACTGCCAGGCCCAGTGCATACCAGCCCTGACTACCGGCATAAGAGCCTTTGTTTACGATATCCCATGAGGCACCCCCGTCCATAGAGCGGCAGAGATAGTTGACCGGCTCCAGTGTTCGTTCACTTACAAAGTGGGCTTTGTACATCTGTTGAATGTCCCCGGGCTGGCCGGCATCATCTCCGCTCTGGGCGATTCCGGCACCTGAGTATTCGAAACCGATTTTGTTGCCAATGCTGACATAAACCACGTTGGGACTGCTTGGCGAACGGGCGAGTATGGCCTTGCCTACCCAGCTGATGGGCAGGCCTCTTATAAGTTTGTGCCAGCTGGTCCCGCCATCTTTGCTGCGATAAATGCCGCGTTCGGGACGCCCCAGGCCCCCGGTGGCTACAATCAGATCATCGGGGTTAGCGGTGTTGACAGAGATACTGGTAACCATCTTTACATCCAGGGATTTTTTCCATTGATCGTGTTTGGGTAATTCTCCCGGGGCTCCCCCTTCGGCACGCCAAACGCCTTCAGTGGTGGCAGCCCAGACGGTGGTTTTGCCTTGCTTGTCGATACAAACAGCCAGGTCCTGTATTCCGGTTGTTCCCAGATCGGTCCAGTCCAGACAAAGCGACCAGGATTGGCCGCCATCAACACTGCCCAGTATGCCGAAGCCATATGAACCACGAGTGGTGATCACATCGAAGCCTTTGCGGGCCTGATTGTATCCGTATACCTCACCGGTACCTACATAGATGGTTTCCGGGCAGTCGGGATGAAAGGCTACGGCCCCCACTCCCGTAACCGGATGTCCTGTATCGACCATCTTCCAGTTTTCGGCACCATCCGTGCTGCGCCATAGCCCACTGCTGGCAGAGCCACAATAGACATGTTTAGCATCCGTGGGGTCAATGGCGATACAAAGTGCGCGCGAACCGAAGCCTTTTGGGCCTATGAACTTCCAGTCATGGCTGGACTCGTCAATTGATTTTGTCAGTTTGAAAGTAGCTGAATCAGTCGTCTGTGTGTTACTCATGGAAAAATCATTTGGTCAGATATAAATGAAGTGCCTGCTAGTATGGCTCAGGCTAAAAAAATCACTGTATTGAATCTAAACATAATGATAAAAGGCTGAAAATGACTGATATTTTATGATCATAGTCATCTCGTGATCCGAGAAGAATTTGATTCAAACTGTCAAAAGTTCTATACAGAAACCAAGGGAATTATGATCCCAAAAGTAATGAAAGTATAAGGGGTACAAACCCCAAACTCGTTTTCCGAAGACTATTCCAAACTCATACCGATACCTGTGCTGCTGGTTATACCACCGAATATATGGTCACTCAAAATCGCTAATTTACAGTAAGATGATTGTTAGGCTTGCTAACCACTTCTATCAGAACTGAGGAATATGTTGCAGATAAACATCATAGGACTAAGCATTCTGGCTCTTTTTCTTTTGGCCATTATCAGAAAGAAGAACAAGAGACAAAGCGACTATGCCCTTATGTCCACTATCCTTTTGATAGCCGGGGTATTTCTTAGCTATATGTGGGTAAATGAGGGTGTAAATCTGGCAAATCTCATTCTACAAAACCTGGTTTCAGTATATATTCTACCCTCGTTTCTGGTGTATGCCATGCTGCTGATCAAAGGTGAAATGGGCATTCGAAAAAGCTGGTGGTGGTTTGGAAGTATTGCCATCACGTTTACAGCATTTATCATAATTGATTTCATCTTTCTCACAGATTATGGTCCAGATAAGATTGAAGGGCTCGCGAAGTCACCACCTATGATTTATCGCGTATTCTACCGTGTGAATCAGGGGTTCAGCATCATCTCACTCATATGGTTTTTAAAACAACTGAAGGAATATGACCAAAAATTAAAGGAGCAGTATTCCTCAATTGAGCCAATCAGACTTGGTTGGCTTAAGACGTTTACCTGGCTTTATCTTATACTTAGTGCGCTCACCTTAGTCATTTTGTTGGCCTACAGTTTTGGAATTATAAATGATACAGGTACTAATTACTTTATTGTCTATGGAGCGATGATTCTGTCGCTCTTTTATCTATGCTACCATGGAATCAGGCAATACACGATTGCTGAGTTTTATGAGAAAACGGAACGGCAAAAGGAAGATTTAAAAGCCTCAGAAGAGCCTGAAACATCAAAGCCTTCCTTGAATGGCAATCAACCGAAATACAGTAGTTCTTCGTTGTCAGAGGAAGCAATGAAAGCCCTATATTCTCAAATCGAAATGCTTTTCGAGGAGGAGCAAATCTATCTGGAACCAGAACTTAAAATCAGACATATCGCTTCTGAACTGAAGGTCAACTCTCATAATGTTTCTCAAACACTCAATACAGTGGCGGGGAAATCATTCTACGATTATGTAAATAAGTATCGGGTTGAGCGTTTCAAGGAGTTATTATCAAATCCTGAAAATCGGAAGTTTACCATCCTTGGCCTTGGTCTTGAAAGTGGATTTAACTCAAAGGCCTCCCTGAATCGTGTCTTCAAACAATACATAGGCGTTTCTCCAATAGAATTTCAAAAACAATCGTCTTAGACCTTGCCGGCCTGAATGGCTTCCTATAACTATGCCCGGACTCAATGTCGTTGAGTTAGTCGAATAGAGATTCATAACACCAATTCACCCCAAGCCCTGAAGGGTGGTAAGAACTAATTAGCTACTCCATCCAGTACTCTTCAAAAACAGGACTCAAATCATTACCTGAGGCGCTTGAGATGATTTGCCTGAGCAATTTTGGGTATACAATCAAAAACTCAAATACTCATGAAAAATCTAAAAGACAAAATCGTTGCATTCATTTCACTGTTTTTAATAATGCTATGTACAGATCAGGTATATGCTCAGGATTCAGTTCCTGAGGAGCATTACAGGAAATTTGACGGACTCTACTTTGGAGCAGGAATTGGCACACAAAACATATTTGGGGGAGCCTTTATTAACGAGCTGGATGTACTGGCACAGAAACAGGGTTTTGTGCTTGAACTATCTACCGGGTATCGCAGGCAATTCTTAAATGATCAACTCTTGGTAGGACTAGAATTTCAGTATGGGATTACGGATGGTGATTTAAAGGCATTTGATGATCGATTCGACCTGGATATTTTCTATAGCAACAATAGCCAGTCTGGTTACGGACTTACACTTGGTATTACACCGGGGGTCAGGAAAAAGTATCTGATCTACACTTATGCAAAGATTACCGAGCGCTCGTTTGAAATAGAATTCACCGAAACTAATGGTACAGACCACTTCCAGAGTGATGGTCAGCGCTTTTTACAATATGGTTTGGGTCTGGAATTGCATTTGACTAAAAAACTCAATCTGCGAACCTCTTTTGGCCGAGTGGATGTGGATTTTGGTGATATGATGACAAGTCAGGATGTTGAGGACCAATTTGATATTAACCTTGGTCTGGTGTTTCAGTTCTGATTCAGTACATAAGGTGGTCACCGGCTAAGTATTCTTAAAGCTGAGAGCAATGGCCTCCGGAGTCATCGGGTACTGGCCATCTGTTGAACAGGCTTACTCAATCTCTTAACCTGCCCTATGATCAAACGGGCAGCTTCATAAATCTCCTCTTTAGTATTGAATTTGCTAATACCAAAGCGAATGGACGATTGCTTTTCTTCATTGGTTAGCCCAATAGCTGACAGCACATGGCTAGGCTTTGGAGAATGGCTGGAGCAGGCGGAGCTGGTAGAAAACATTATGTTTTGGAGGCTTCCCTGTAGCTCTTCCCCACGCACTCCTGCTATGGATATGTTAAGGTTAGCAGGGTGCCTGTTATGGGGGCATCCGTTTAATTTTATGCTAAGCTCATTCTTCAATAATCGGTACAGCAAGTCTCGATTTGCCGCTAATTGCTGGGTATCAGAGTCACCCGCCTCTATGATTTCACAGGCCTTTCCAAACCCGACAATGCCTGGTGCATTATGAGTGCCGGGGCGTAAACCAGCTTCCTGCCCACCTCCAAAGAGAATGGGGCTGATATTGGAATTCTGAGGACCATTCTTCACATATAATGCACCCACTCCTCTGGGGCCATAGATTTTATGTGATGAAAATGCGGCAAAGTCTATGGGGTAATGTTCCATGTCAATGAGGTGCCAGCCTACACCCTGGGTCAGGTCACTGAAAAACAGGGCTCCATTTTTGCGACACAGGTTTCCTATTCCCTTTACAGGCTGCACGGTACCGATCTCGTTATTCACCATCATGATGGAGACCATAAACGTGTGTTCACCCAAGAGTTCTTCAAGATGGATAAGATCAATACGACCCAGGGCATCTACCTTGACGAAGGATACCTGGTAGCCTTTTGATTTAATTTGTTCAAGGCAACTAAGCACAGCGGGGTGTTCAGTAGGCTGGCTAATGATGTGCCTTCTATTGGTGGTGTTGGCCTCAACGGCACCAAGCATGGCTATATTGATAGACTCTGTGGCACTGGCCGTGAATACAATTTCATTTGGCCGACAGCCTAATAATTGAGCAACATTAAAGCGGGCCGATTCAATGGCTGCTTTATTTTTCCAGCCCATTTTGTGATTTCCATTGCCATAATGATCGGTAAAATAGGGGAGCATAAATGCGAGTACTTCAGGAGCTACGGGTGTGGTAGCGTGGGAATCCAGGTAAATCATAATTTAGGAATTGACTGTTTGGTTTTGAAATACATCCAGCCCATAAAAGTGTTCTTACGGGCTGGAATGTGTGTAGGAGCTTCAGAGCTCCCAGTAATCGTATTCGGCAAAGTTGCTGATGATAACGGGAGCCAGTTTCTTTACCTTTTCATGGTCGGGGTGCTTGTCATAAGTTGCTAAGCCTTCCTGAGAAGAAAATTTAAAGACTAAGGCATTGTGAAAATCTCCTGAAGATTTCTCCACCTTTTTAATGCTAAAGCTTACCAGACCTTCCACTTTTTTCGGTAAACCTTCAAAGAGTTGGATGACTTCACTTTTAACTTGCTCATCGTGGCCTTGCGACCATTGGATGAGCAGCACATGATGTAGCGTCTTGCTCTTTGCTTCGCTCCTTTGTGCATCGATATTGGTGGTAATGCTGAAGAACAGCAGCACTAAGATGAGCCTTTTGAATGTATTCATGGTTGTATGTTTTTGTTAGGATTAATATTTAGTAGGACAGCGTTTGTGCTCCGCTTCCTATCCATTGCAGCATAGGGCCGGCACCAGTTACAATCGTGCCTTCCACTGTTTCAGCGGCATTCAGCCCTCTGTGGTTGAAGCATGGAGTACAAGCCCATAAAGTGCCACCATTGGCAACAAATGACTCGATCAGTTCACTTAGCTTTTTAAATGGCTGAACATGGGTGTATTCACAGGCTCCGGAACGGCTTAGTTCTACAGCATCAGAGGTTAAGAAGATGGCAACTTCCATATTTGAACCGAGTGCAGCATTGGCTACGGTTAAAGCCACGGTTGATTTGTCGTCCTTGGCATTTGAGCTAAGGTTTACGACTAGTTTATTCGCGTTTGTCATGATTATGATTGTTGATGTGTTTGATTTAATTCGTTTGTTAATGTGTTGTGTGGCCTATTTTACCGCACAGATGGAGATGCTTTTGATGCCGAACTGGTCAGTTGCTCCCTGCGCATTTTCAGAGATAAATCGATAAGGGTTTTCTTTGACCTGAACCACTTTTAATCCAGCAGATTCTATAAGGTTGATGTATTCTTTGAATTCTGCAGCTCCCCCGATACAGGCGGCCCACAGGGTGGCATCGCAGCTAATGTTTTCGGGCAATTCTACAGAGGTAACGATGTCTGCCAGAGCTAATCGTCCACCAGGTTTCAGTATCCTGGCCGCTTCCTCAAACACACTTTTTTTGTCGGCAGATAAGTTGACTACCCCATTGCTGATTACTGCATCTACGCTTTCATTTTCAATAGGGAGGAGCTCGATGTGAGCGTTTTGGAAATACACCTTTCCGTAGCTGTGGCTGTTGGCGAGGTTGATGGATTTAGTCAGCTGCTCTTCAGTCATATCAATGCCTATGACCTTGCCTGAATCGCCTGTCAGCTGAGCTGCGAAAAACACATCCATTCCTGAACCACTTCCAAGATCCAGGACGGTTTCTCCTGCTTTTAAATCTAACAGGTCAAAGTAATAACCTACCCCGGCAAAGGATTCAATTGACTCAGCGGGTATTTTATCCAGGATTACTGAAGGGTACCCCAGGCGCTCTGCCAGTGGTCTCCCCATTTCAAAGTGGTATTCGTTATGTGGGTTCAGAGCTACATCTCTATACATGCTTTTTACTTTACTTTCTAAAGCGTCTTTGTCCAGTTGTTTTTTGCTTACAATAGTTTCCATTTGATCCTTGTTGTTGGTTTGTAATTGATTGCGACTGCAAGTTGGCGGGGGATTGTTTGTAAGACTTAGAGAAATTTCCCAACTACTGGTAATTTTTGTATAGGTCTTCAGTAAATTATTGCCTGTTGCACCGGGCTATTGCCTCAAACTTTGTATTCAAGTACACTCAAACCCTGGTTAAAGTGAGCCAAAATGATATTAAGCCAAGTATCCTGATCGTGGAGGACAATGAAGAGCTCAGGGAGTTTATGGTTGAAAAACTGAGTGTCACCTATAATTGCTCGGCCACTGAAAATGGTACAGAGGGTGTAGAGATGGCCCAGAAGAGCATTCCCGATTTGGTTATTACAGACTGGATGATGCCTGGTTTGAAAGGCATAGAGCTCGTTGAAGTCCTAAAATCTGGCGAGGACACAAACCATATTCCCATTATCATGCTCACGGCCAAGGATAAAATGGAGGACAAGCTTAGCGGCCTATCACAAGGAGCAGATGACTACCTCACCAAACCCTTTCATACCGGAGAGCTATTACTAAGGTGCAACAACATACTGCACAGCAGGGAGGTGCAGAAGAATAAATTGATTAAAGAATTTCTCCTGAAACCACCTGCAATCGAGGTAGTCGATTCGGATCAGGCATTTTTAGATGAGCTAAAACAGACGATTGAAGCCCATATGGTTGATCCGGATTTCAGCATTGTAAAACTGCAGGAGATGATGGGCATGAGCCGTATGGGGCTTAACAGAAGATTAAGGTCCTTGACCAATTTTTCTCCTGTAGAGCTCATAAGGGCTATGAAAATGGAAAGAGCCTTATCAGTCTTTAAAAGTAATAAAGGCATCTCGATCTCCGAAGTGGGTTACCAATTGGGCTTTTCTGATCCCTCCTATTTTACGAAGTGTTTTAAGCAGTATTATGGCTACCCTCCGGGAGAGCTTAGTTGAGGACTCGATCTTCTGTTATATGGTCAGCATCGGCCGATGCTATTACTTTTCCAAGCCCTAAGCTGATGGTGAATTCGGTTCCTTTTCCATAAGTGCTCTTAAAGGAAATTGTCCCCTCCATTTTGTCAACCAGCATTTTCACAATAAACAGCCCCAATCCGCTTGAGGGTTCGTCTGCTGTTGGGCGTGCACTCAGGGTTTTGAATTTCTGAAAGATCTCCTTTTGGTCTTCTGCCGTAAAACCAAGGCCATGATCTTTGATTTTGATCACACACATGTCTTTTAGAATATTCAGCGAGACCTCAATTTTCGTTTCTTGTTCAGAATATTTTATGGCATTGGATAAGAGGTTTCCAATCACCTGAACAAAGGCTGAACGATCAGCAAACATGCTGGTGGCATTTGAGTCAGATTCAAGTTCGATGGAGATGTTTTTCTCTAAACCCTTCGTTTGATACTCTTGTATTACATGTTGCGTGACTTTAACTACATCAAACTCACGCGCGGTTAACTTTAACCTGTTTGAGTCCAGCAATCCGGCTTTTAAGATGTTGTTGGTTAAGGATGAGATCCTCGAAGTATTGAATTCAATACGCCTGCAGGCTTTTTCTATTTCTTCGCCAGAAAAGGTGTAGACATTCGACTGAAGTCGATTGGCCAGCAATTCTATAGAGGTCAAAGGGTCGACAATGTCGTGTGTGAATATGTTCAGAAACTCTATGCGCTCTTTGTTTACTTCGTCCAGCTCATGGGTGCGTACCGCTACCAGTTTTTCCAACTGTTTGTTCTGCTTTCTGATCGCGTTTGTTCTCCATCTGTAGAGTCCAATAATGCTCAGGGCTACAGTTATGCCAAGCAGGCCTCTAAACCACCAGGTCATCCAGAATGGGGGTGTTATGATCAATTCGATCTGCTTTAGCTTGTCATTCCAGTAACCGTGACTATTGGTGCTTTTTACCTCAAAAATGTAATGTCCGGGTTCAAGGTTAGTGTAGGTGGCGGTTCTGTGACTTGCATCCGCGGTAATCCAGTCGTCCTTAAAATTGTTGAGCCTGTAGTTATATACTATTTCCTCAGGATCGCTGAAGTCGATGGCGGCAAACTCAAAGCTCACTGCGTTTTGACGATAGGGCAAACGGATTTTATGCTCATATTCTGTTGAGGTTTCTAAGTGGTCTCTCAGGTTCACGGGGTTATGCGCCACAAACAACTTGGTAATCACAACATCAGGATCATGCTCATTGCTAAACAGACCATCGGGGTGCACCACATTTAAACCTGCCTGACCTCCGAAATAGAAGTTGCCGTTTTCATCTTTTGTCGAGCTTATGGATGGGTTATAGGCTTGAAAATCGTAGCTCGGAAAGTTCTGGAAGCCGCCTTCTTCCAGATCAAATTTGACAACGCCATCTTTACTGGTAAACCAGATGTTTCCATCATCGTCCTCCATAATATTGAATATGGTGAGACTTGGAAAGCCCTGCTGCGAGGTATAGGTTTGTCCAATTCCATGCTCTATGTGGAAATTAACCAACCCGTCTCTTGTCGCTACCCAGATAATGCCCCGCTTATCTTCATAGATAAAATCCACAACTCCGGAAGAGTTTGTTTCTTTCAGTAGGGTTGAAAGTTGAGGCTTATATTCCTTTTCATTTAAATCATAAGCGATCAACCCATTACTGTGCGTACCAATCCAAAGTATGCCCTGCGAATCAGCATACAGGATATTGATATCCAGCTCTTCGCTGCTCAAAGTCGGGTGACTTATAAGCTCTGTTGATTTATCATGGATGTTAAAGCGCCTGAGGCCGCCATCCCAGGAGCCGATATAAAGTTCATTGGATTGATGAAGATATAGGTCTCTGATCAACAGATTGGAACCCTCAGCTTGCTTTAAGTCAGTATACTCAGACACAGTGCCTGTCTGTGGATTATAAGAATAGAGCCCGTTATAATTTGACAGCCACAAATTTCCCTGATTATCCTGTTGCATGTCGTTGACATTAATACCAATGTCGAGGACATCATAGGCCATGTTTTGTTTGTTGACTTTTACCAGCCCGGAGCCGGAGCCCAGCCAAATGGTGGATTCGTCATTATAAAAAGCGTTTATAGTATTAGAGGCCGCTTCTTTAATAGGATAGTAATTAATGCTGCTGTTGTTATTGAGATTGAGCTTGTTTATACCCTGACCCCAGAAGGCAATCCACAAATTCCCCGAGTTGTCTTGATATAAATCACGGACCAACTTACTGCTGATACTGAGTGGGTCATTGCTGTCTGGTAAGAGCATATTTAATACTTTGCCACTTTCCACATCAAACCTGAGCAAGCCGCTGCTGGTAGCCAGCCAGAGTTCATTTTCGGTGGTTTTATAAATTTTAAAGATGCTATGGCCAGGTAGAAATCTGTCTATCTTGCCTGTTTTTGGATCTAATTTGTTGAGCCCTTTTTGATAGGAACAAGACCATACCATACCCTGATCATCGATGTATATGGAGGTAATATTGTCTCCGTAAATGCTGTTTTCCTCATTTGCATCATGCACATACCGGGTAAACTCATTTTTTGATACATCGAGTTTGTTAATGCCGCCATAGGTGGCCAGCCAAATGTTTCCATTCTGGTCCTCATCAATTCTATAAACATCATTATTGCTCAGGCTCTTAGGGTCACCGGGATTATGCACGTATTGGATAAATGAATCTGTGTCAGGTTGATATACATTTAAACCACCATAAGTAGCCACCCACAAAACGCCTTTCTTATCAATGTGCAGGTCAAATACTCCATTGTCACTGAGCGTACCCGGTTGGTTGGCATCGAACTCGTAAAAAGTAAAGGTATTTTTCCAGGTGTCGAATTTTATAAGGCCCTGGCCATAAGTACCAAGCCACAGGATGCCATTTTCTGCTTTTGCCATGCAGAGCAGATAATCCCTGGGTACGCCTGCGGAATCAATCAGCTCCTTCTCATAAAGCTTAGCATCCAGGCCATCATACTTAATCAAACCATGCGTAGTAGCTATCCAAAGCAGGCCTTCGTCATCCTGAAGAATTTCTTTGACCTCTTTATTTTTAACCAATCGGTCCAGGCGATGGTCCTTTTCAAACCTGTATTTGTTAACCAAAGGGTACTGGGCTTTAGTCGCTATAGCATGAACGGTGAGCATTACCACTATCCATAGAATTGCATTACGAGAAGGCAGTGGCCAATAAGACATTAATTATCAGGATGAGTTGCTAACTAAATTTACTAAAGATAAAATTGGTATGAAAAGAATAGGGTATACCCTCTGGCCGGTCCATCCTGGGTGTACAGGCCTGACTATCTGTCGATTGAATTGCGGGCAGTATCAGATGGCATATTAGAATTTCGTATATTCTTCACATCATCTATCGCCTGGCCTAACCCAGTTAAGAAATCAACTTTATGCAAAGGTTTTTCCGCGTTCTCCGCCAAGGTTTATTAAAAGAAAACAGGCTCCGTAAGTACCTTGCCTATGCAGTAGGTGAAGTGGCCCTGGTGATTGTAGGCATTCTGATTGCGATTTATCTGAATAACTCAAATGAGCAGAGAAAAAAGCGATCCGAGATTCAGCTTATCCTCGAACAAATTCAATCAGAACTTGCCACAGATGTGATGCAGGCGGGTGAGCTTATCGAAAGTTACAGGCGCAAAGATTCACTGATATTCCTGGTGATGAATGACCGGGTAACGGCAGAGGACTATTATAAAGAAGAGAACTATGAATTAAAGCGACTTACATCCAACTATGGCACATTCAATTTGCAAAACAATGGATTTTCCACATTGATGCAAAAGATAGACGATGTGCCGCCTAAGTACAATCCTTTAATCAAGCGGTTAAAAGAAATATATATCGACAACCACACGGAAATTAATCGCGCCAACCAGCAGCTGGTCGATTGCGTGATGGGGATTTTACTGGAGCAAAGGAATAGTCAGCCCTGGTACGCCAATTGGTCCTATCATGGAGAAACGACTGAGGAATTGGTCGACTATTTTCTTCAAAATCTCCAGTATAAAAATGGTGTAGCGGACTATGCCAACTATGCCCTTGAAAACCTGGCACCCATGGTGATGATCTTGCGAGCGGACGCTATTGATTTGTATTTTACGATCGGAAAGGCTCTGGGCGAATCCATGGAGGAGTTAATGATGGAAGCTCCTTTTTACATTGATCATAGCGGGCTCAAATCATGGGAAGGTACCTATATCAATGCTGAGGCCCGGGATACCATGAAAATTGCAGTTTCCGACAAATCCATAGAATTGGACTGGGCCGGGGACAATTATGAAATCTATCCTCTCAGCGACCGGACTTTTCATCTGTTCTCTCCGTATTTCTTTTCATTTGAAACCGACAGGCAGACCGGGCAGGTAAACCTTGTGGCTCACATTGCCAATGAAAAGATGGTCTATAAGAAGTAGGCAAGTTTGCCTGTTGCACCAACGAAACCTGATGATGCAGGTTTGAATTCCACAGTGTTTTTTGACCTATGGCTTTTTACCAAAAAACAGTAAATCCTGAGAGCCTCGATTGCTCAGGAACAGGTCTTTGATGTTATCTCCATTCAGATCTGCAAAGTCAATGTCAAAACCCCTGCCAGCTGCGCTTTCAGGCAGTAGATTGGTGGAAGCCTCAGTGAATTTGCCTTTGCCATCATTCAGGTAAACGCTGAAGGGTGTCATACCACCAAACCGGGCACCATTCGTATTGCCCGTCATAATATCAGCATCACCATCCTGATCTATGTCTAAGAAAGCTACGCCAAAGCAGCGGTTGTCATCCTTGGGCAAATGCGTATTGGTGATATCGGAGAAAAAGCCCTTGCCATCATTGAGAAGCAGCCTGTTTTGCCTCAGTGCATTGGGCACAAAGGCCTGCACATTGCCATATAATATATCCAGGTCACCATCGCCATCAATGTCTGCCACGTCTACTTCCCGTGTTTCTTCTGCCTGGCTGCGGTAGATCAGTCTGTCAGCAGATTGATCCTCAAAAAAGCCTTTTCCATTGTTGATTAATATGCGATTGGCATCTTCATTGGCTACCAATATATCTTCGTCACCATCATTGTCTATATCTGCCAGCGTCAGGTCCTGGGTTACATCCGTAAACTTCCCAAAGCGCTGTATACTTTCATCCTTAAAGCGACCCTTACCATCATTGATCAATACATTGTTCTGGCCATTGTTACCGATCAGAATATCCGGAGCTCCATCCAGATTTAAATCATAGATCACTACCGAGTTTGAGGTGCCGGTTACCGGAATTCGGTCGCCAGCATCTGTAAAGGTGCCATCACCATTGTTCAGGTACAGTTCGTTGGTTTTATCATCTTCACTTACGATGATAATGTCCGGGTCACCATCTCCATCGAAGTCAGCAATGCCTATGTCTTCGCTGTCATGGCTAATCTGTGGTATGCGTGTGGCACTTTCATTGGTGAACTTGCCTTTGCCGTTATTAATGAGCAGAATGTTGGGTCTATGTTCATTGGCAATGATAATATCCATATCTCCGTCCTGATCTAAATCGGCCACAGCGGCATCCATTGAGAGTTGCTGCAGGTCTTTATAAGGCAGGTGGCTGGTGGTCATGTCCTGGTATTGCTGGCAGTAGCCGGTTTGTAAAATGCCGACTGCCAGCAGTACGATAAGTCCTTTTCTCATGGGCTTGATTGATAAATGCAGAGCAAACTTAAGATACTTCGCAACTCATGAATAGCTTGTATTATGTGGGTGGTAGGTTTTGAGGACTCGTATGTCACGGGCCTTTCAGTGTGCGAAATTTGGTTAAGAGCTGAGTTTCAAACCTTACGAATAAAAAGTAATCAAAATCTGACTTTAGTGACCTTTGCAGGTCTGATTTTACCGTATAAAGAGATTGGCATTCAGGACTAAAGCATTGTTTCAATTTTTGAAGGTTATTTGAGTTATATTATCGGGTTATGGAAATGTCACTTCACATATCAGTTTTATGATCAGGTCTGGTTTTTTTGTTGTCGGCAAGTCAAAGCCTGTCCTCCTATTGGTGCTTTTCATCTCATTGATTTACCCTGGTCACCCATCAATGGCCCAATCTTACAGAGATACCAATAAAATGCTGAGTAGTGCGAGGGCTGAAATGAAGAAGGGCAAGCTGGACTCTGCCCGGTATTTGGCGGATAGCGTGTTGCGTATTCATTTCCCGGGAGAAACAGAACGGGCATGGGAGATTATCAAAGAGATACGAAAGGCCGAATATGAAGGAAGGGGAATACCTTTTGACCCTAAGGAATTGGATGTGTTTATCATCAGCGATAAAAAGTTTACCTCGGGCCGCTCTGATTGGGGCAATATTGCGGTAAGTCGGGACCTGCACGGATTAGAGGCAAAAGCCGGACATTACTTTGTTATATGGCAGATATCAATAAAGCCAAGCAGCTTCTGGAATATTGCCGACCTGGGATTATCTGATGGTAAAAATGTCTTCCCATTTATTTACAAGTTGCCTCCTGATGAGTATAAAAGTCCATTCCAAATGAATATGGCAGGTTGGCACAATGGTCGTTTTGGAAAGCAACTAACGCGCGAAAGAGACTTGCCGAATCATCTGAATGTTTTCAGGGGCAAAGGCAGTCTGTATGTCTTTCAGGTACCCGATATTGTTACCGAATTGAAGGTGTATACCGGGAAAAAAAATTCCTTGGGCAGGGGTATACTGGGTGATTGGAAAAAGACACTCCTCGGGCTCAGTGATGGGGTTTCTACTTTAAACAATCGACCTGCCATCAGCAAGGTCAAAATATGGCTTGGCTTCAGAGAGTATATCCGCAGAACCGGAACAACCGGCTACCCGCTTGAAACAGAACATGAAGCCTATTTCAGAGCGCTCTTAGAGCAGAAGACGGAGGGTCAGATCTACAGGGAAGACAGTGTCATTAACCAGTACTTTCGGGAAATGCTCCGGGATGAAAGGCCCGCATACCAAACCAGGGCACTCAGGCACTTTTCCGGAGGAAAGACCCTGGATCAGGAGGTTATTGATTTGATTGTCAATAGGTTTCAACAGGACCTTGATCAGGACTATTTCAAACTATTAGTGCGTATTTCGGTCAAACATAAACTCAAAGAGAGCCTACCCTATCTGAGAGAGCGGTATAAGCAAAAACAGTCAGACACAGACTTGTTTCGGGCACTTAAGACCCTCGGAGACACCCTTTTTCTTGAAAGCAATTCGCTCATAGCAGCCCAGTCAGCCGTTGACCAGTTTATTGAAGAAATGGACTGGCAAGCGAGGCACAACAAAAACGTCCATTTGTCATCAAAGGCTTCAAGGCTGCTGACCCTGATCAAAAACAATAATGGGGTTGGACTTCTCAAAAAGCATTACCCTGAAAAAGTGCTTTGTCTGGATGATTCGGTCAGAATTTCATCGAAACATTTCGTTTATGCGGGAGATTCATTACACCTCGTATTCAAGCCTGACAAGCCCTCTGGCAGGGACGCCATGTTTATAGACCGAAATAACAATGTTGGTTGGATCAAAATGAGTCATTTTCATTGGGGGCCTGTTCCTGATCAATTGGCTCTACAGTTCACTTTAAACAAGCTATGGGCAGAGAAACGATATGTTGAAATGATGCCTTATCTCAAACTAATGAGAATATTCAGTGATAGATATAGCAGTACAGGCATCGTTCCTGATAAATACCTCACCGACTATTTGGCAAAACTGAAGCTTTATGAACATAACGGCCGGGATGGTGAGGCCAGTTATGTCCGGGTTTTGGACTCACTGAACTTTCGGGGCATTGTAGGCGATTCAGCTCCTGAAGCCTTATTGCATATCACCCATGGCGGCTGGGAAGGATATGGCAAGGAATTGCAAATCATGAAGTACAATACTGACGAAAAAGAATTTCAAACCGTTTTGTCAACCTCATTGGGTGGAGGATATGAAGACTATTCTTACACCGAGTACATTCTGGAAGATTTGGAGGGCACAAAAGACCTGGAGCTTGTCACGATGAATGGCTATATGAATGGTTATAATAATCCGGCACTTGATCGTGAACCAGAACTATTTAACCTCAAATATTATCGATTCAGTAACCGTGAATATGTGGAGGATTCCATAACAGGGCCTGTCCTAAACTTCATGATTCAATACATCGATGACAAAGAAGATAAAAACAGAATTCTTCCTGTCTTGAGAGAGCTCGATAAGCAACGGCATAAGGACCTGAGGGGCATTTTAACAAAGTGCGTATCTCATAATGATTTGTGGGTAAGTGCCTATGCTATCGATGAGCTGAAAACGAAATTTGGAGACAGTTCTCAATTGGATCAGTTGATTAGCAGAGTCGATACAATTACTGATACCTCTACCAATCAAAGCGGACTATACAGGTATGTGCTTGGGGTTTTGGGCGAAAGCCAATCGCCCAGGGCATTGGCCGCCCTGAAAAGAAGGATGGACAAAACCACAGACAGGCAAACGGCATGGTTGAATGAAATCATAGCATCCATGGGTAAGATTGGCTCATTGGAAGCAGAGTCTGCCATTCTTTCCACCATGGAAGAACGCAAAGAGCGTTTTTATAAAACCTCAGTTATTTATTCGGTAATCCGGGCCATCAACTTTGATTCTTCTTTGGGTATCCTGGCAGAAATCGCCAATAAGGACACACAATATGTCCCCTCAGTAGCTTATAAACTGATTCAACTTAAGACCGATAAATCATTGAATATGCTGCTGGATTTATATCAGAATAGCGGTGCTAAGACGCAGCAAAAAATTGCAAGCCAATGCAGCCGGGCTATGGGGCTTTATGGTCGCCCGGTTAAAATGCAATCGGCACTAAACACCAACGACCTGTTGGTGTTGAAAGCGTTTATTCAAAAAGTCGAAGAGGAAAGGTGATGCTGTAAATCTGGCGCCTCGACTGTGTAGCCAGCCTGCAAACGCAGGGGTCGAATCCTTCTATTTCCACAAATTACTTGAAAACAATATTCATAGATTTTCAACCGTTTGTGTTGTTTATCTCCTACGCTTTGCTTCGGTGATTAAAAGCATCAAAACTAATTATGAATCAAGCGCAGCTTGTTACATAATGTTCAAGTTTTATGTTACACAGCTTTGGGTTCTGCAGGGGTATTTTATTCTAAGCAGCGTCTGGCCATTTATACGAGCAGGAGGGGAGCAATGGCGCATGTGTGTGGCATTGAAGAGTGAGGACATGTCAATACATAGTAGAAAACACAATATTGTTCCGTTATGAGTTAATTTCAGAAAACCTTCTGGACTACATATTAGTCGATACTTTTTAAAAATTTATTGTGTCAAACTAATATGCTTAATGAATATAAATATTATATAAATTTTCAAGCTATAATTGTGTAATTGATCACCTAGATTATTCATACTCTAAATAGGTGAGCGAAGTAGTTCCATGCTTCAGAAGAATGTACTCTAAAAATAAAGGATCATAAGAATGATAAACGAAGAGTTCTCAGAAATAGTCAATCATCTCGAATACCTTAATCAAGAGTTGGAGTTGGAATCAGGCACCGTAGCAGTCAGAGTCACTACAAGAATCCTAGAAGGTAAATCAGGGGCTGGGGTTTACAGGGTAGACGTAAAATCTAACATGTACTCTGGAGCGGCAATTCTTAAAATACAAAAAGCCATTAAATGGAGTGACGATACACTTCTAGAGCATGAGAGGTTCAAACAACTCTCTGAAAAAGCTCCATCTTTTGTCAAGAGCTATTGTCCTGAATTGATATGGGCTGGTTGTTATGAAGAGGATCAAATGTATCTAATGAATCTTGCCGGACAATCTCTGCTGCAAATGGGGCCATTGAAAGGTGTAACTGGTGATAAAGACCGCAAGGGAGTTCTGCACCACATTGTCAATTGCATGCTATCGGACTTCCAGGAGGGCGGGTTGAAAATTAAACACTTCAATAATCCGACTGTCGTATTGAAGAATTGGCTTGGTTATAGACTGGAAAAAGGTGGGACAATTGAAACATTTTTGAAGGCAAAAGGCATGGAATCAGATGCGACTAATTACACAATAGATGGTGTGATACTGCCTAACCCCCTTGCTTTTTGTCTGGAACCAAAGTTATGGCGAGCTCCGAGTTTGCCTAAAGTGGGGTTTGTTGGTCGTCTGCACGGTGATTTACATGAAGGCAATGTGTTGGTAAGGAAACAGCACGATGAGACATGGCAGCTCTCGATTATTGACATGGCACTCTATGAAGAATCAAAATACTTGTTTTACGATACAGCATATTTGGAATACAGTATGCTATCTCGTTTTCTTGCGAACCATACTGAATCCACATGGCGCAAACTTCTACAACAAGTCACTGAAGGGGGGCTTGAAAAACAATTTGGGTATGATATGCTTGCTCCAGCTGATGCCGGTATTGTAAAATCAGTTAGCGCTATTGGTGAGTCCATTGAAGAATTTGCAGCAACTAGTAAAGCCCTAAAAAATCGAGTTGACGAAAGGGTCTTTCAGGTAAACTTGGCAAGAGTAGCCGTAGGTCTGAACTTTATCAACAAAGCAGGATTGACGGATAAAGAAAGGTGTTTTGCTTTAATCTTCGCTTCAGTCTTTTTACAGAAAATTCTTGATCCCTTTTCTATTAAGTGGAATACACAAAAGCAAAGCCAGGGAGAGAATCCTCCAGCAATAATTACTAAGTCAAACGATAATTGGAGCGATGCCTATGAGCGGCTTGACAGATTCCAAAACTACACCAATACATATGTTCTCATCAGTGATGGGCACGATATTGAGAATATTACAGATGTAGCTTTTAGCGCTCTTGGCAAGGTTCCATGGCATTTAATAATTGATTTTGATGTTGATTCCGCTACCTCCGGAAGGCTCGAGAATTCCTTATCACCACACTTAAAGAATAATAGGTCTTTACACCTCCTAATGCCTGAAAACGAGAGGGAACTTCGGTCAATCAATTATGAAAATGCGACCCTGTGGTTATTGGCTAACGGACGAGTTGATATTCCAAATACCATTTGCCATACTTTCAAAAGCTGGCGACAGAAGTACAAGGAGTTTATTCGTGAAGCGGCTCAGAGAGTTCTACAAGGTCATAAGTTCGAGCCAATCAAATTACTCTGTGTTGTTAATAATATTGATCAACAACGTCTCATTCGTACATTAGAAGTTTTTGAAGAACTATATGATGAATATTTCGAGATTATTGTGCTAAGCAGTGATATCTCTGTTAAAGACGCGTTTGAAGAATTTGAAAAGGTCCATTTTAGCAATTGTAGCTTCAGTGCTTTTTGTGAAGGGCTTTTGGAAACATACGGACCTGAAGGAGCTTCCGATGAGGTGCTAGTGCCATTCAGAAAGACTAAGATTGACGCTAATGAGGGTGGTCAGACAAGGACAGTCATACAACTAGATATTTCAAAGGTAAAATGGATGGAAGAGGATTTTCAGATAGTTCATTCCGGATTATTGGACCAGGAAAATCCCGATCAAGTATTACAGACCAATTTTTTGAAGGGACATGAAATTACCTGGAACGACATAAATAGAAATCATGACATAAAAAGAGAAATAACAAATGATTTAAAACAGGAGCTATTAATCAAGCTTAGTGAGTCAAGTAATGTAACTAAAAGCTTCTACCACAATGCGGGAGCTGGTGGAACCACGGTAGCCAAGCGCATTGCATGGGAAGTCAAAGGACGATTTCCTACTGTCATGCTTAAAAAGTACTCTGTTTATACTACCGCACGACTTGGCTACCTTTTTTCACAGACAAACTTGCCTATTTTTGTTGTGATTGACACATCTGTGGTATCACCTTCCGAAAGGGAAATCTTACACAACAGTCTTAAACAGGACAATACCAGGGCGGTACTTTTAAACGTACAGCGCATAAGCAAACAGAGGAGTGCCAAGAGCCATGTGTTGACTGATTCCATGACATATGAAGAAGCAAAGAGCTTTTTAGCAGAGTTTTCTACGCTTGCTCCGACAAAAGAGCGGATACTTCGAAACCTATTGAACAGTGAGAATGCACATTTAAGGAGTCCTTTCTTTTTCGGTCTATTCTCTTACGAAGATAAATATCAGAGACTTCCGGACTACGTCAAATTGCACTTAGTAGATCTAAAACCAGAACTCAAATCAGCATTGATATATACCGCAATGGTCACACGGTTTACACAATCTTTAGTGCCTGAATGGCTGTTTCGTTTGTTGATTGGCATTAAAAGTCCTAATAGCAGAGAGCCTACATTGCAAAGGCTGGACTCAAAGGTGAAGAAACTCATCAAGAAGGAGAAGTTGGGGATTCGAATTGTTCACCCAAAGATTGGCGAACAAATCCTCAAAGAGTATTTAGAACCCAGAGTAGGAAATAGTAATGAAAAATGGACACTGTTTCTACATGATTATGCTGTAGAATTCATAGAGTTCCTGGATGGTCTTGCTGAAAGTACAGGTATTGATATTCTGGATCAAAACGATTTGTTGGAGTTAATACAAAGCTTGTTCATTACCAGAGATGTGGTACAGGACGATGATCATAAGTCCAAGTTTTCAGACCTGGTAACCACAATTAATAGTGAAGAAACGCAGTTAGAATTGTTCAATAAACTGACTGAGTTGATCCCGAATGAGGCTCATCTATGGAACCATAAAGCAAGATTATTGACCTATGTAATCAAAGAACCATATCATAACTCCATAGAATGCCTGGAGAAAGCCATCGACTTAGAGCCAGATAATCACCTTCACTATCATATGATGGGTATGGTTTACAGGGTAGAGATCAAAGATCAGATTATCGTTCTTAAGCAAGATAAAAGAGCTGAGGGAGAGCAATCGGAAATCAATGAATTGACCGTTTTCGAGGAATTACAGGGGTTGTATGAACAAGCTGATATATGTTTCAATCAAGCTCGTGATATTAACCAGGACAATGAATACGGCTACATTACACACATCCAACTTACTCTAGAGTTAATTGAAGGAATGCGAGGCCTGTCGGGTGTTGAGCATTTTGAAGACTTCCTTAAAAAAGACAATAAAGCGGTAAAGTGGAGCACTGAACTATATTCTAAAGCTCATGAATTATTGGAAAAAGTCAAGTTAGTTCAACGTTATGAAGACTTTTCTACCTACACATCTATTTGTGAACAGTCTCTACTGAAATTAGGACGTAATCATGATGCATTGATTTCTATATTAGAATCCGCTTTGGTCAGGCATGATGATAAAAAGGAATTCATTAGAAGATCAATGTCAAGTACCTTAATGCACTCTTTTGGGAGGTCCTGGCAAAACGTAACAGAAGATAAGCTGGCCCAAGTTTTGGAATGGACTTCCTCCAACCACAGAGCTGGACTAGCCTCAGACTATGACTATCAAATGTGGGTCAAAGCCTATTTGAGGCATTCGGGGTTTACTTTTTCAGAAGCACTGATCAGACTCGAAAAATGGAAGATACTTCATGAATCTATTGAAGCATATTACTTTCAATTCATCCTTTACTTTTTACAATACCATAGGGGAGATGTTGCCACTCCAGAACGTGCCCTTGCAAACCTTCAGGTATGTAGGGAGCGTAACAGAATGGAGTCGAGAGGAAATTATTCATTCTATTGGTACTCCAGGACGCCTGGATGGTGTAATCTGAAGCACCGATCTGAACTCGGAAAGTGGGATAAAATCAAAGAATTTTATCAAAGCGATGAAAAACTTAAGAAGGTAAGTGGCGTCATTAAATCAATTAATGGTCGTCAAAGTGGGTCAATCACAATTGGTCCATTTGAAGCCTTTTTTGTTCCAAAAGACAAATTCTTGCCGGGTAGTGATCTCAACCGCAAGGTGCTGTTTTATTTGGGGTTTAGTTATGATGGTCTTAGGGCATGGAATGTCGAGCCTGATGAAAGTTAATTAGGAGACTCTTAAAATCATTCTTAGCTGTCTAACTTAACTTTTAGGTATGGATTCTCTTTTCGTTGCAAAGATGAGGTTAAATCATTTTAACCCCATCTCTAATTCAAAGACTACGATTCTTTAATCCTTTTAAGGCTTTTAGACAAAGTAATCACATCATAAAGAGAATTCTTTTCAATATCATCAATCGGAAAATCCGAATGATATAGCGCAATATGATGTACAAGCTTTAGCGACTTGGCCATCTCTTTGGCACCATGAAAATAGATGAGTTTTAATAGCTCAATTTGAGGCTGTGTCCAGTCTTGGGAATCAATAGTCTCTTCACTGATTTCAGATTGATTTTCGCTTGCCTTGCACTTACAATCGCAAGGACTTTGACCTTCATGTGTTAGCATAATATGAATGGTTTAGAAATGAATAAATAGGAGAGGTCACCGCTAACACATTCCAAGCAGTGCTCAGATAGGTCTCGGGACTCGCACCCGTATGCCTCTCCGTTATCTTTGTTTAAAACCGATCAAATAGTATTAGCACTTTGATTAAAAATGAAATGTGTTAGCACTACAAATATAAATTTTTCGATCGAGGAATTAAGCTGTTTTAGCATAATGTGACTGATAGAGGTCGACTATTATTATATTTATTAAATATGGAACCTGATTTTATAGATATAGAAGACTACCAGTTAGAGGCTAAAAAGATAGACCAATCAATAGCATTGATAAACTCAAAAATGCAGAGCCTTGTATTCGATTATATCAATATGATTTCAGGTTCAATGGGTAATAATGACTTGTATGATTTAAGAAGCAGCTTAGAGTACAGACTGAGCTGTTGTACTTTTTTAAATGAGCTATCCGAGAATTTTCGCTTTCAATTGGAGAAATCTCATATTCCTAACCCGTTAGCAATTCACCCAACAATGTTTAGAGTACATTGTACTACAGACAGTCTAATTTTCAACCTAGCATCTGTTTTTGATTATTTGAGCAGTTTGATTGGCTATATTATAGAAGGAGAGAAAAGGAAATGGAATTCGCTGTTTAAGTCAATAAAGAATTCCGCATATAAAGGATCAGAAATTGCAGATATAGTTCAAAGAACCCACAGAGAATATACTGACGTCTTATTCAGATATCGATCCGAATTAATCCATTATAAATCAGATAGGGGGGCATTTTTGCATAAACATTATCCCAAGTCTGAAAAAGTTGAATTACACTTGTTCTGCAGCGAAAGGTTCTTGAGTCATTTTAAGAGTCTTAAAAGAATCTACCCTGATAAAAGGATAACCATTAGACACGCTAACTTTTGGTTGATAGGAAATGCATTGAAGTATTGCCTTGAGTTATTATCAAGTCTTAGAATACATATAGAAGCAAACCGCATAATTGAACCGGGAAAAGAAGTGATTACGTTTAAGAAGCCAGACGGAAATTGAGCGTTAAACTAATTTATTAGGTAGAAGGGAAGTTAAATTTTTTCCACGCAGGAGGGCTGTCCGACAAAATAGCGAGGTGTGCGATGGCCAGTGGGCAGCAGCTTTATTTTGTCTAGATTTTTTGCATTCTTTTTTATCAATGAAAAAAGAATGAGCCCAGCGGCTTGAGCGTTCACAGAAGCTACTGAACAACAACGGATCGACCCATAGGCCACCAAAGGCAAGTACAGCGTACACAGCAAAAAGAAAAGCCACAGATTAGCACACAGCTCAGCTAAGGGCTATAGTCCAGGACAGCACCAAACAGAGCGATGGCTCACATGTGTTTTGACAGGCAAATTCTTAACGCCTGAGAATTGAATATTTGAAAGCAATCAGTACCACAGGACGTACATGAGAAAATAGCGCATCAGCTTTGCCTGGCAAATCTTATGTGAAGGGCTGGCAATTGACGGGGACCGGCACAGCGGGCGGGTAGAATAAAATAGCAGCTTTGGAACAGGGCGGCCGCGGGTATGCAAATTGGTGCGCAAGAGTTTTTGCTAACAAGGCAAAAAGCTCTCGTAGCCAATAGCGCTGGCCGAAGCGGCTATTTAAAATAAAACTAATTATATAACAGGCTGCTAAAGTCAAGCGCCAACTTGCTGCACTTAAATGGTAAACGAGAACTTAGACACCCGCGAGTCCTTCGCGGTTTACATAATATCATTATACAACAGGCGCTGACGCGCCACAGATTCTGCCATAGGCTAATACAGCCAGAAACAGCCCTACAGCCGTAAATGCCAGAGCATTGTTATATAATGTTTACAGTTTTATGTTAAGCAGCTTCGGGTTTAGCAGTCAGCATTTTATTCTAAGGGTGTTGGCCTTTTCTAACCATCTAGGAGGGAGGCAATGGCACACTTATGTGACACGCTTTGCTGGCGCATGTGTGTGGCATTTAGGGTAGGTTAAGAATGAACGTTTCGCTCGCACCAGTCAATTGGAGAAAACAGTAGACAAGCTAAATGGGTATGCCTTCCAGTGAAGACAGCCGGAATCGTCATTACTTCACAACCAGAGTCTCCCCGGATAGCGGCCAGTAAAAGTGAAATTGATAAAAATGTTAACGCTCCTGTTGCAGCAGGTCCACCATAACCCAACAAGTAAACCGCCAAGAAAGGGCCAAATGCCAAGAATGCGCCTAACACAGGATTGATCTTAGGGGCAAACCTGAGAATAATGAAATGAAGGCCTGAATAAAATAGGACAAGGCCCAACGCCCAACCTAGCCTTATCAGAGCACCTTCTAACTCCACATCTCGATAAACAGGGATTACTTCAAACAGAAAGTATATACCTAAAGCCAAACGTAACAAACGACCGACAGGTAAAGGTTTAGATTGAGGGTTCGAGTCCATAGCCTAACATTTATATTTTCCTTGTTGAATTGGAGGGCACTTAACAGTCCCATAAGAGCAATAAACACAACAGTCTCCAGGAAGTGGTTTTAGTACCTTATTGCAATTTCCACACTGATAAAAAAATTGACAGGAATCCGTTGGCATCACCTCTTCGCTAGCATGTCCACAACTTGGGCAAGTGATCACAGAGTGTAATGTAATTTCCATTTCCATTCTCCTTCAGTGTTGTTGCTCAAACTTGGACTTCTTCTAATTGTCCCTTTTGAGATTGATCTGTAAGCAGTTTTAGAATCGGTTTGAGTATAGTAATGCTCTCAGGAACCAATTCGTAAAAGACAGTTTGTCCTATTTTGTGATCTATTACCAGTTGGCTGTCCTTTAGCTTCCTCAAATGTTGAGAAATGGCGGGAACCGACATATTTAAGACATCACTCAAATCACAAGGGCACATTTTCTGTTCGGAATCAAGTAGGTATAAGATTTTCAATCTCACCTCATTTCCAGATAGATTCAGGATTTTGGCAATTTCAGAGATCGGACTTTTTAAATGCTCAATTCTAGCCCTGCAGTTTTTGATTTGAACAGGATCAGCCAGAACTCTAATACAACTTTCAGACATTATCGTTTATTTAAGCAATCACTTAAATACCAAGATAGAGTTTTTATTTAAGTGTTTTCTTAAATACTTAAATACAACCTACCAACTCTTCAAGAAAAGTGGGTGATGCTATGATTTAGATTCAGTGAAGTTTAGTTTATTACCGAAAGGGTCCACCAAATCCATGCACAGTGCTTTCCATGGTGCTTTGGTAATTCCGGGATTCAGATATTTATACTTTTTGGCCTTGAGCTCTTTATGGTAGGCTTTTAACCCTTTGTACTCAATCAAAATTTTTGACCCTGGGGTGCCATCTCCGTAGTGTTCCGACAGATGAAATTTCAAATCACCTCGGGAGACCTGAAGATAAATGGGTGCGTTGTCATGAAAAGTATGTTCCCAATCTACTTGGAAACCCAAGTAGCCCACATAAAACTCAATGGCCTTGTCGTAATCGAAGATTCTTAGAATGGGAGTAATCATAACTCAATTTAGTGAAAAACCGACCCAACTTAGTAGTCCTGGATTCAGTTTAAGGCATTTTATAAAGAAGGTACATCTCCTCTCTAGCTTGTAGAAGGAAAGGCAATGGCAAATGTATGTGACAATTAAGTAGGCAACCCTGTCCAGTCTATATCGTTTCCTTTTTTATCTTTGCTAAGCTGAAACGAGGACTCTCCATATTACTTGCTTTTATCTACCTAACCACATCGGGAGGAGTAATCATTGGTGAGCACATCTGTATGGGTGAGGTAAAGGAAAGAGCACTTTTCAAAAAAGCCTCCGAAGATTGCGAAATGATGATGATGGAGCATCATCAAAAAGGAGATTGCTGCGAAGATGAATGGCACCTTCAAAAGGTGGAAAATGACCATCAAGTAAGCTATACGGTTAATGCGCCTAACGGTGTCTTTTATTTGCTATATGACGTATCAACAGTAGAACTCCCTCAGAATTTAGCTGAAACAAACCAATGGACAGAGACTAATATTAATGGTCCACCTGACATACAGGAACCTCCGCTATTTATACTTTTTCATTCCCTCAAGATTCCTACCGAACCAGTCGCATTGTCTTGATCTAATAAGGCGATCGAATCCCTTGTGCTGTATTCAGCACCCTATAAATTCTATTGTTAATGGCCAATGGCCTAAATCGACTAAAATGAAAAAGTTTATTACTCGGTATATTCTACCATCACTTATAATTATTGCAATTGCCGCTTGCTCAGGAGAAAAGAAAAGTAGCGAAGAGCATGACCATGCTGCAACGCCTCAGACCGCAGCCTCTGGCAATTCAAAAAGCCCTGCAAGCCAGGCAATGACTAACATTGGTCAAACTCATGTACATATAGAGTATCATGCTCCAAGTGTAAGGGGTCGGCAAATTTTTGGAGGCCTTGTAGCCTACAATGAAGTTTGGGTTACCGGAGCTCACAGTGCAACCTCCATTAATTTCCCTAATGATGTAAGCCTCAATGGCAACAAAGTACCCAAAGGAAAATATGCATTATTCACCATTCCGGGAGAGTCAGAATGGACGGTTATCATCAATGAAAACTACGAACAGCATCTGGCAGATGATTATGATGAAAAACTAGATGTTGCAAGATTGAAAGTGAGGCCCGAGAAACTAGCAGAAACACAAGAACAACTTCTGTATAAAGTTGAAGAGACAGCAACAGGCAAGGGTATCATCTCCATTTCTTGGGCTGATGTAAAAATCTCATTTGAGGTGACAGAACTATGAAACTGGAGGCAATTTTATCGTCTCTCCTCCTTGTAACACTTTTGAGCTGTTCCACTGATAAGGAAGAATCGTTTTTTGAGAAACTTGATCTAAAAGACATGGATGGAAATGCTATCACCTTGAAAGAGATAGAGGGCAAGATGGCTTTCATCAATCTGTGGTCAACAACATGTAAGCCATGCTTAAAGGAAATGCCGTCTATAGAAAGAGCTCAATCCATACTGGAAAAGGAAGGCTATGTCTTTCTAGCGGTTTCAGATGAAGAAGCAGAACGTATTGACCGTTTTACCAATCGATTCGACTATAGCTTTCAAATTGCTCGTTACGGTTTGAGCATGGCAGCCTTAGAGGTTTATGCGTTACCAGCGTCATATATCGTAAATGACAAAGGGGAAATGTTGTACAAGCATGTAGGAGCGAGAGAATGGGATGATAAAGAAAGCCTTTCCCTCTTCAGGTCCTATCTGAAAACCAATAATCAGTAAGAACGAGAATGAATGGGGATTAGTCAAAGGTCACCATTCATTCTTTACTTGTCTCTATGAAATTATCAGTAAAATATATGGTTTGTGATCGCTGCATTCGAGTGGTGGAACAAGTTGTTGCTGAATTGAAGGGTGTAAATGCCAAGCAGATTGGATTGGGGTTTATGGAACTTGAAGAACCCATTGATTCGGTTCAGCGAGTTCAACTAAACCAGGCACTTGCTACAGAGGGTTTCGAGTTGTTGGATGATGAAAAAGAGCAAAGGGTAGAACAAATAAAAAACCTGATCGTCAAAGAGGTGCATCATACAGCTAACAAGAAAGGTGAAAACCAAAACTATTCGTCATTCCTCACTAAGAAAATAGGTATGGATTATTCTTACCTGAATGACCTTTTCTCTGCTACTGAGGGGAAAACCATTGGTCAGTTCATTACGCTTCAGAAAATTGAAAGGGCAAAAGAATTGTTGATATATGACCAGCTGAGTTTGGCAGAAATTGCAGACCAACTAGAATATAATAGTGGTCAATACCTCTCAGCACAATTCAAGAGAGTGACCGGAATGACTCCTTCGGTATTTAAGAAAATAGGGAGTCGCCAAGCCATTGATAAACTATAGTCGGAAAAATTGTACAAGCAGTTAGGGATTGTGTAAGGACATAATTAAGTGAAGCCAACAATTTTGCCTTATATAATTTGAGAACAAGATGAATCATACATATAACATCGAAGGGATGACCTGTGAAGATTGTAAGGCAAAAGTGACAAGAACATTGGAAGGCTTTCCAGAAATAGATCGGGTAGACATCAATTTGTCAACAGGCAAAGCCCGGGTAACTATGAACAAGCATATATCCACATCAGCGCTGCAATCTGAGCTAACTGGAAAAGGTAACTACACAATCACCGAAGAGGTACACCAAGGTCATGTCCGACATGAAGAGAATAAAAGCTTCATAGTTACTTACAAACCATTATTGATGATTGTAGGGTTCATAGCCGGAACGAGTTTGCTCGTTCAGTACCCTTATAAAGAGTTTTCAGGAATACTTTGGATGCGTCATTTTATGGCTGGTTTTTTCATTGTCTTTTCATTCTTTAAACTCTTGAATCTAAGGGGTTTTGTTGATTCTTATCGTATGTACGATATAGTAGCCGAAAGATGGAAATCATGGGGCTACATATATCCATTCGTAGAACTCGCATTGGGCATGGCATACCTTGTAAGCTGGAACCCATGGGTGACTAATATCACCACTGTAATCGTGCTAGGTATAAGTACTATCGGAGTTGTAAAGAGTAATCTCGACAAGAGAAAAATTCAATGTGCCTGCCTTGGTGATGTCTTTGATCTTCCAATGAGTAAAGTCACAATAATAGAAGATGTATCTATGGTAATGATGGCCGCACTAATGTTGGCCGTTTAGATCAGTAAATTTTACACAAAAAAATCAAAACACTATGAAGAAAGTGTATTTAAGTCTAATTATCCTGGTGACAATATTGATGAGCGCATTCGACTTTAAGACTAGCCCTGAAAATTCAGTGGATGGAGTTGTATCGCTATTCCTAAAGTCAGTTAATGTCAAAAATCTTGAGCCACTTAATATTCACCCTGTCGTTTCCTGTCCAAATTGAATCATGTATCCATTGTTATCATAGATTGCAAATTCAGTCATACCATAGTCAAATGTCTCCAAAGGATAACAAACCTTTACCTTGTCCTTAAGGTTATCCCAATCCTGGTTGACATCATCCGAAAAAAGGTAAATGGAACCTGTAAATTGAGCTCCATTGAATTGAACATGATCTGTTGGTAAAGCTAACATTATGCTCACTTCATCTCTTTTTAAATTCGCCCATCCATATTCGAGCTCCAAGGACTCACAGGTAAAGCCAAGTATCGAAACATAGAAATCGACCGTCTCTTTGATATCTTCTGTCCAAAAAGTCGGAACCAGTTTAGTTAATGCCATGCCTCACAATTTACTCATATTTCAGAATCTTTGCTGGATTCACTCTCGAAGCTCTGAATATCTGAAGTCCAACAAAAAGTAAAATTGAGATTGTCATAATCAATATCGCCCCGATGAATAATTCGACCCCAATGTTTATTCTGAAAGTAAAGGAATTAAGCCATTCATTCATGAGATAGTATCCGACAGGTATGGCAATCAAAGAGGCAATTGCTATCAGGA
Organism: Roseivirga sp.; assembly: GCA_021404565.1. Taxonomy (GTDB): domain Bacteria; phylum Bacteroidota; class Bacteroidia; order Cytophagales; family Cyclobacteriaceae; genus Roseivirga. The sequence continues at coordinate 399,810 of JAAWWF010000026.1, forward strand.
TCATAAGATCCTTAGAGAATAGATAAATGATACTTCTCACTGGGCTTCCAAGTACTTTACGGATACCAATTTCTTTCATTTTTCGATTGATTGTGAAGATGGTCAGACTCATTAATCCCAAGCCCGCAATGACAATGGCAACCATTGAGAAGAATCCAAAAATGGTGTTTAACCTTTCTTCAGATTCATAAAATTTAGCAAGACTGTTATCAAGAAAACTGTATTCAACAGGAAAGCCTGCGTAAAACTGTTGCCAAACCTTATCTAAATGATCGATGGCTGATTGGTAATTCTGACCGTCAATTTTAACGGCTACAAAGCGATACCAACGCGGCTCATAGGAAATGATCACTGGATCAATGCCGTTGTGTAATGACTTAGTATTAAAATCATTCGTAACTCCAATGATCTTATTTCGATTTCCGCCATTCACAAATGATCCAACTGGATTTTCGAGTGAAAAAGCGTCAACAAAGGCCTGATTTACAAATACATGGTGAATCGTGTCTTCCAATTGGTCTAAGTCGGTTGGAATTTTGTCTTTCACATCAATCCCGAAAGCTGATGTGAAATTATTATCAGTTAAAATGGAAGAGACCCGTTGCGATGGAAGGTCAGTACCTTCAACCTGATAGTCAAAAGACAGGGTATTGTTGGACCCCGGTATGGTTGAAGTATAGGTGACCTCCTTGACAAATGCACTTTCTTTCATAGCATTAGTCACAGCCTCATGGCCGTCATTTTTACTTCTGTCTTTAATTGGGATTACGATTGTGAAGTCTTTATCAAATCCCATTTCGGCACCTCTCACAAATTCAAGTTGCCGAGCTACAATTAATGTGGCAACAATCAATATGAGTGAAATACTGATTTGCAATGTGACTAAGATGCTTCTTAAGCTGAATGCTGACTTGGTCTTGATCATTGATCCTTTCAAAGCATTGATGGGTCTCAACCCGCTGAGATAAAGGGCAGGATAACTTCCTGCTATCAACCCAGTAATCAATACGGCAATAGTCATGATGACAAAGAGGCTGATATTTGCTTGACTGAATAGTAAAACTGACTTGTCAGCTAGTTGATTAAAAGTAGGAAGCGCCAACATCGTCAATCCCAAAGCCAGTACGAATGAACCAAAGGTCAGCAAGACAGCTTCGAACAAATACTGTTTTGTCAACTGGGTTCTATGTGCACCAAAAACCTTTCTTATGCCTATTTCTAACGACCTTTTTGTAAAGTTTGCAGTCGTAAGGTTTATGAAGTTGATGCAGGCCATCAGAAGAATAAACACGGCCGTTGTAATCAAAATATAGGAGGTGCTTTCACTACTATTTACTTCTAATTCATCTCTTAGGTCCGAATTCAAATGAATGTCGGTGACAGGTTGTAAGAAGTAATTGAACTTTGGGGCATGCTCCTCAGGAAGTTTACGCCCCATCAACTCACCGATTTTCTCTTCTAGAAGCGTTGGGTTTGTGCCCTCGTTGACAAGGATATATGTCTGAAGGTCAAACCAGAACCAATTCGTAGTTCTGCGTTCTCCAAGCACTTCTTTGACAGTTTCGAAGTCGGCTAAAAAATCAAAGTGGAAATGAGAATTAGCGGGCACTTCCTCTAATATCCCGGTGACTTTCAGGTCATAAGTATTATTGTACTTTAGCACCTTTCCAATTGGGTTGTCGTTGCCAAAATACTTCTCGGCCATTCTTCGAGTCAGCACAATTGAATACTTGTCTTTAAGGGCTGTTTCCGGATTCCCCACCTCTAATCCAAATGAGAAAATCTTAAAAACATCAGCGTCCGCAAAGTATAAGCTGTTCTCGTAGAACTTGTCTTCATTATATGCCAAGAGATCAGTTCTGGGGTTTTTGCGGACTCTGACAGCCTCCATTATCTCGGCATATTCTGCTTCCAATGCCGGTGCAAGTGGGGTAGAAGTCCTAGCCCAAGGCGTAGTGTTATCACCACTCTTCCAATTGTTTGCTACCCTATATATCCGATCTGCGTTGTCATGGTATTTATCATAACTGAACTCATCCTGAACAAAAAGCGCAATGATTATGCTCACACCAATACCAACTGTCAGTCCAAAAATGCTGATAAAGGCTTGAAGTTTATTTTTATAAATATTGCGAAGGGCTGACTTGAAGTAATTGTAGAACATAGTCAAGGTAGATTGATAAGGCTTCAAACGAGACGATATGATCTAAGTTCGTGAATCTAAGTTTCAAATCCTTATTAATTAAAAAGGTCAGCACATTAGCCGACCTTTTCGAATCAATATTATGTCAGTCTCAAGAGCTCTCAACTCGTTCTAATGCCTCAGCGAGTGATTTCAAATCATAAAGTGAATCCTTTTCTAAGCGGTCTAAAGGCTCTTCTGACTGATAAAGGGCCAAATCATGAATTACTCTTATGGATTTCGCCATTTCTTGAGGACCATGAAAATAGATGAGTTTTAACAGCTCAATTTGAGGCTGTGTCCAATCTCCGGAATCAATTGTTTCTTCTGAAATAGGAGACTGATTTTCGCTTGCCTTGCACTTACAATCGCAAGGACTTTGACCATCTGAAGTTCGCATAATAATGGGTTTTAAAGAATGAATAAAGTAGGGGAGTCACTGCGAACTTCATCAAAGCGGTGCCTTGAATAGGTCTCGGGACTTTCACCCGTATGCTCCCCAATAACTTAGGTTTAAACCAATTGTGAGTAATTGACACCATGTGAATAATAATTGATAAAGTTCGCGCCATAAAGATAGGACTTTTCCGTCATAAAAATCGAGTAGAGGAGTCAACAACTAAAAAACGACCACACCCGGGCAATGCTGGCTATATCGGATGATACGAGGCAAATGCAAGGGTTCAGGCCGTTTACGGAGCGTTGGGCGGTGCCTAGCTAAAAAGGACTGAGTTTACTTGCCCTTGCAATTCCCGATATGATCAGCCGGATATTTGCTATTGACTGGGAGTGGTAAAACAATATAACTAGATTTTTAGGTAGAAGGGAGGTTGAGTTTTTGAAGGCGGGTGGCCTGAGAGAATAGCGGGGATGCGTCCGCTTTGCGTGGCTGGCCGGTTTATTCTCTCTAGATTTTTGCATTCTTTTCATCAATGGAAAAGAATGAGCCCAGCGGCTTGAGCGTTCACAGAAGCTACTGAACAACAACAAATCGACCCACAGGCCACCAAAGGCAAATACACGAACCACAGCAAAAAGAAAAGCCTCAGACCAACCAGCTCAGGTAAACAATCAACAGTCCAGGACAGCGCCAACAAAGCGCAGGCAAGCATGTGTTTTAAAGGCTGAGAATCCTAACGCCTGAGAATCGCATATTTAGGAGCAATTCGTACAATCGTACAGTACACGCGAAAATAGACAGCCTTTAAATCTCTTGCTTAGCGTAGGGAACTGCCGGCACGGCACAGCGGGTGGGTAGAATAAAATCCGGGGCAGGAACAGCGTGGCCGTGGGTTGGATTGGAGCGCGGAAATTTTTGCTATCAAAAGCAAAAACTTTCTGTAGCCAATAGGCGCTTGGCAGATGCGGCTATTTAAAATAAAACTAATTATATAACACTTGCACAAAGCGCTTAGTGGAAGTTCTACAATGGTAAACGAAAGCGTTCGGTCCAGCTTTGCTGGTTTACATAATATCATTATATAACCGCGCTGCTGTCAATATACAGCCCAAACGTAACCAGGCCTGAAATGGCCACAATGCCATAAATGGCAATAAGTGTTATATAATTCGACTTATGTTAAACCGAGATATAAGGTATTGTGAATCAGCTGATTGAAAATGATTAATAATTTTTGAAAGCAGAATTAATTTTTGCCAAGCCCTTTAACACATCACCCATCTCAAATCACCACCCTCACCCTAAACATCCCCTCTCCCTCTTCCTTTTCAAAGCCAAAACCATGCTTCTCCACAATCTTGCGGGCAATCTGAAGGCCGAGGCCCATCCCCTTCTGGATGAGGGCCAAATCGGCTGCCAGGGCATTTTGTATGCTTAGTGAAAGCTGGTCATCGGCCTCTGTGATTTGCACGGTGATGGGCCGGGCATTGGTGCCATATTTACGGGCATTGTCAAAGAGGTTCACCAATACGCCTTCCAGCTTTTCCCTGTCGGCATGAAGCTCAAGTTTTTCAGGAGCCACATTGATGGAGAGCTTTAGCTCAAAGGTGCTTTTGGTCAGGGCGGGGCGCATGCGCTCCAGGGTATCGTAGAGCAGGTCATCCAGGCGGAAGTGAGATTTGCGCAGCACGAGGGTCTCCGATTTCAGCTGGCTCATCAGCAGAAAATCCTGCACGATGTTTTTAAGGCGAATGACCTCCTCACGCAGGCTGGTCAGAGTTTCGGGGCTTACTTCTTTCTCGCCAGTGCTCATGCGATACTCCAGCTCCGACTGCATATTGGCCAGAGGCGTGCGCAGCTCATGGGCGGCCATGGCAAAGAACTGATTCTGGTTTTTGATGGAAGATTCTATCCGCTCTATCATCTCATTGATGGTCAAAGAGAGCTCTCCGATTTCGTCCTTTACCTTGGCCACAGGCAGCCGCTCCATCTGCTCTGAGGCCTGGATCACCTGTGCCTTGGCGATCACCTTTTGTATGGGCTTAAGGGAAAGCCCGGAGACAATATAGGCCAGTACCGTAGACAGCAGAATAGAAAGTGCATTGGCCCAGATCAGGTTGGTGCGGATGCTGTCTATCTGGCTATAAATGGCCTGGTTGTCCTGAGAAAGGAGGAGGCGAATCGTGCCGTTATCTGCATCGAACAGCGCCCTTTCTACCATGATGATATCGAGGGTATCCAGGGTCAGGGTCTTACTGAACGCAAACTCATCTACCCCTGCTGTTTCCACAGAGGCGTCCTGAAAAAAGGGTAGGACCTGGGCGGGAAAACCACTCTTCTCATAAACGGGATAGCTGGCGCTGAAAGACTCATACCACACGTAAATCAGCTGCTCTTCATCGGTAATAGGAATCTGGACAGGATCTACCCGTACATCATTGACAATGCCGGTCGCCTCCTGGAAGAGGAAACGCATGTGGGTGTCCAGCAAGTTTTCGCGCAGGTAGGTGAAAATGAGAAAATTGGTGATAAAGGCGATGGCGATAAATACCAGCGAGAAAGCCGCTGCTATTTTAAATCGAATACTGCTGAAGATGCCCGGAAAACGCAAGTTGGTGTAGTGATTAGTTAATTGGTTAATCGTTATCGGTTGTTTTATCCTTCAGTCTTCGAGGCTGTGTCATATCAATCCCCTGCCACACTGAATTTTTTCAGGGTTTTTGTCTTTTGGCCTTAGTATCAGATGCTGAAACGAGTTCAGCATGACGGCTTTTAACTAGTAAGTCACAACCTAACTAATGAGAGTTCTGATGATTACTTTTCAGTCAGAACCCCCTGAATCTTATAACCAAAACCTACCTGGGTTTGAATTAACTTATTTTCCTGCGTTCCATCAACCTTTTTGCGCAACTGGTGCATATGTACCTCGATAACATTGCTGCCCATATCGAAATCGATGTTCCAGATCTTTTGTGTAATCTCCATTTTAGAGAGCACCCGGTTCGCATTGCGCATCAGCAGCTCCAGCATAGAAAACTCCCGCTTGCTGAGCTCAATCAGCTCTCCCTTGCGGTTTACCTCACGTTTTACCAAGTCGATGGAGAGGTCTTCCACCTCCAGAATGGTCGTTCGGCTCTTGCTGAATTTACGTCCTACATTTCTGATTCGCGCCTTAAGCTCTTCAAAGTCAAAGGGTTTTTTAATATAGTCAACCGCCCCCAGGTCCAGGCCCTGGATCACATGCTGGCTTTCGTTGAGCGCACTGACAAAGATCACCGGAGTTTCCACTCCGAAGGCACGGAGGTTTTTCAGTACCTCGAAGCCGTTTTGACCGGGGAGCATAATGTCCAGCAATATGAGGTCAAAATCGTTGGTGGCGGCCAGCTCAGTCGCCTCACTTCCGGTTACACAGGCGCTTATGGTATGTCCCTCATCAGAAAGTCCTTTTTCGATGAAGTTAGCCAGTTTGGGTTCGTCTTCTACCAGTAGAATCTTCATCATTCGCTGATTTTAAATTCTACATTGCCGGCCTTCAGAAAGCTGGGTTTGATAAGCTTATAGTCTTTGTCTTTCAGCACTTCTCCCTGCCTGGGAATAAAGGGCTTTCCCTTTAAAGTAAGGGAGGCACCTACCAGGGCATTGGCCTCTATACTGCGGAAAGTGTCGTTGTTTACCGAAAAGACAAACCCATTTTCCAGCACGATGGTGGTATTCCGATAGGTGTACAAATCGCTGTGCTTTACAATTTCTTTTACTTTGGAAGTAAAAAGGGTATCCACCTCATAATGCTGCGGCTCCCGTACATGGTCGTCAAAAACCAATTCACCTTGTGGGTTAGTGAGGCCTACAAAGAAATAGAAAGTTGGCATGCGCTTAGAAATGTCGAATTGATTGCAGAGCAGTGTCAGGTCCTTGTTCCTGTTGAGGCTGATGTATTCGTTGACCTCTTTGCCCATGTCCGTAGCCAGCCTGATCAGCCCCTTTTTGCCGGCTATTTTTCCTTCATATCCGTAGAGCCTCATCCAGTCATCATAGATCGGGGTCAGGGCTCCAATGCGTCTTTTATCCACCCATACGGTCTGCAATACCCTGTCCTGGTATTCGGGGTCATCATAGGCCTGACCATTGGCCACAATGGGATGAATACGTGTATAGGAAACACGCTTTCCTTTTTTCAGGCCATTGGCTGTATTCATGTAGAGCGTATCTCCGTTTTCCATGTAAAAGCGTGTATCCCGCTTTTTCTTATCAATGCCCAGGATTTTTACATCCAGTTTGATTTCGGTAGGCGTATATTCTTTCTCGGGGCTTGTGTAGTCTGGCTTAATATTGAGGCTCAAGTTTCCCTTCGATAGCTTTGTGGCGTAATAGGGCCTTTTCTTAAACTGCTTCTTTTTCAAATCATAATTGGGGTCGCCCTTCAGTGGCGATAGCCAGGGGTAGTGGACATAAAAATTCATTGATGAGCGGCCCTTGGGGTTGAAAAAAGTAGTCATATCTACCTGCCTGTTATCAAATTGTTCGTTAATGATCTGCCTGGTGGAGATATATTCATAGCCTACTTCAACTTCTTCTCCTTCCCTGAAGTTATTCAGCACCTTTTTTCCATGGGTGTTCCAAAGGCGAAAGGTCAATGTATCCAATGACTCGTTTACCAGTAAAAAACCAGCATAGAGACCACCCGGGGTGGCTAGAAACCTCAGCAGGGTCCCTTTCACAGGATTGGGAATAGTGCTTTCCGGTTGTTCTATTGGTCTGTCAAGATTATAGGGCTCCTCTTTTTGTTTTTGGGATTCCTCAATGTCATTCAAATCATTCGATTCGTTGAGGATCACCCTTTTCCCTCCTTTTTGTATAGCATAGAGATAGTTGACTCTGGGTTTTTCGAGACTGCGATAAAATAGCGTCAGGTTTTCCTTCCCCTGCTCCTCGAGAAACTCGTTAAACCTGCGCTCATTATTCACAGCGAAGCTCATTCTGGATTCTTCGCCGTTTTCGTCTCTCAGATTGGCCACGACAACCATGCCTTTTGCCGACTTGCTGAGACTCACAAAGCTCATTCCCTCATCTCTGTCCAGAAAGGTAGATCGTTGCCCGACTGTTTTTAACTTCAAATCACGGGCAGATGGCAGTATCTTGGTTCTGGAATAAGGAGATACCATGTGGAAGGTCCGGCTTGTTCGGTAATGCGCCCCGGGAAAAAGTTTCAAGGGCCTTACATAGCTCACTTTACCATCCAGATAGTGAGCTTTGGCAATATCAGTTTCATAAGTATTGATGCTATCTCCGTTGTTTAGTATCAGCTGTATGCTGTTTCGTTTGCCCCGGTTGTATGCCCGAATATTGGCATTGACGATGACCTCGAATCGAGGTACATTTAAAATTCCGGATCGGTCGAAAGTAGGGACATCAAAAGTACCCTGGCTTGAGGTGATCGTACGCAGGTGTGCAAGCCCTGTGAGTTTCAGGTTGAGTGATCGCTCCGCCTTTTTATCCTCCTCAGATTTATAGAGCATTTTTTTAAGCAAATCATCGTCTCCTCTGACCACTACTTTCACCTCTTCGCCTGTTTTCAAATATGGCTTAAGGTTATGTCCCACAAAGTAGTAAGACTCTACTTTGAACGCTTTGCCATCTTCTGTTTCCAGGATAAAGCCATTCAGGTATTCATAAGCGAACTCATAGAGCAGTTGTCTAATCGTTCCTGTCAGCTCCATCTCAGTATGCAGGTTTACCCTGGAATGCTTCTTTCTTTGCTCCAACTGCTCGCGGGTAAACCCGTATTGCGCCATAAGCCCCGTTTGAAGAAGTATGAATATGAGCAGAAAGGCCGTTCGTTTTAACATAGCTTTGGTAATTTAATCACAAGGGACAGATGACTGTTTAAAATGGCGGAAAGAGTAAATTAATTTTTCTTAAGACTGTTTTAATGAGCTTTGGGTCAAGATAATGAGGCCTGAAACGACCAGCACACAAAGGGGCTAAAGCACCTTCGTTAAGTCGTGTATGGTTTGATTAAAGGTCTTTCCATTGATCACAATCTCCGACATGGCCATAATAGAGAGGCCTTGTTCATTTACTTCTCCGGGGACCTCTTTTCTTATCCAGCCTGTTATAGATACCTTTTTACCCTCTTTGATCATTTTCTGAATGTTCAGCGCCACTACTTCATTGACGGAAACATAGATAGAGTCATTTACAATAAAGCTCTTCAACTTGGCAGATTGGGGGCCTTCTTTAAGGTGTGTTTCGGTGATATCTCCGGTAAAGGTCACCTTGTTGGGCTCATAATGATTTTTGGTAGTAAAGGGTACGTCACTGTTGTCATAAAAAGCCCAGCCATCGTTGTTTTTTATCGCATAGAGCATCATCGCGTTGTCTCCTGCTTTTTTGTAGTAGCCCTCAAACGACTGGTTTTTTTTGAGCGCATTGAGCATGCTCTCTCCGTTTCTTGCATTGAAGTAGAGTGTACCGTTTTTTACCTTAAAACCATTGAGCAGCCCTCTCGAGTCCAGATTGCTACCCAATACTTTAAATCGGTCTTTTTCAAGAATATTGGCCGATCTGCCTGCCATCATCCAATCGGAAATCGATTCTTTTTCAGGGTCATATGGAGCCTTGCCTAAAAAGTTATAGGTATTGGGTGCTTTAAAATAACCACCATTGACCAATGGAGATTCTGAAGTAAAATAGGTCAATCTCTTTTTCCCTTTGAGCTGATCATCGTCTTCGTATCTAACGATAATTGTGTCCTTATTTTCCAGGGCATAGGCCCATGCATTGCCGGGTACTTTCTTTTTCGATAAAATGGCTACACTCTCGTGAAATTTGTCTGGTTGGCGGGTCATGGTGAGCCGACCACCAGATGTGTTCTTGTTATACGCTCCAGTAGTCGATTTCAGCGCTTCGAAATGAGCCAGACCTTTGAGCCTGATATCCATGGTGTTTTCTATTCTCAGGTACTCGTTTTTGTAATGCATTACCTCTTCAAGTAGCACAGGATCTCCTGATACTGTCAATGTCATAGGATCGTTGATTTTTAAATAAGGCATGATCTTCTTGCCTTCCCAGCCCTTGAGGCTCACATGGTAGTACTCGTCTCTGTCTGATTTAAAAATAAAGCCGTAGAGGCTTTTGCTTCTTCCTTTGAACAGGTTCTTTACGATCTGTCCATTCATTGTTTTTTGAATGTGATTGTTTTTCCTGATGGTGCGTTTCATTTGCTCGGTGGCCTCAGGGTTGTAAAACTGCGCGCTCATAGAGGTACCGATGAACAGGGCAATGGATAAGAAGAGAAGAAGTCGTTTCATGTGCATGTCATTTTTTGACAACCTAACGACAGGGTATTAAAACGGGCTTAAGACGAGATTAAATTTTCTTAAGAGTCGGGTATGAGCTCGAAAACAGGATGGCTCTCACAATGACTATGTGAGTGAAAAACTCCATTCGAATAGAGCCGGTAAGTTTTTGAAGGATTTTTTTAGTATTATTATAAGACAAGAATTATCAACCTAACCCTAACTAATAATGGAACAACAACCCCAAAGGCCACCTAATTATCTGGCGGTAGCAATTATCACGACCATACTTTGCTGTCTCCCGGCTGGAATTGTGAGTATCGTTTATTCAACTAAAGTGAACACTGAGTACGACAGTGGTAACTACAATGCTGCTGAAAGTGCCTCAAAGAGCGCTAAAACCTGGGCTATTGTATCTGCTGCGGTAGCAGGATTATTATATGTTATAATAATAGCCATTTATGGTTTTGCCATTTTTGGTATGATAGCCAGCGGGAATTTCGGTTGAAAAAGATATTATATCTAATATTGGGGATAGTGGCCGTAGCGCTGCTATCCCTTTATTTTATTTATGACCCCACGGATTTCGATTTCTTTCCGAAATGCCCGTTACATGTCATGACAGGTATTTATTGCCCGGGATGTGGTAGCCAAAGGGCGCTGCATAGCTTGTTGCATCTGAATATTGCCGGCACCATCGGCTACAACGCGCTCTTCTTACCTGCGCTCCTGCTGGTGGGGCAACACTATATAATGCGCTTTGTCGAGTACCGGCAAGGTCGTCAGCGCAAGCTGCTGCTCTATCACCCTAAAGCACCCTGGATTATTCTAACCGTAGTCCTCGTTTTTTGGCTATTGCGCAATTTGACCGTTTACCCTTTTGAATTATTGGCACCCTAGTTGCTAACCTGGTGTACTAATTGATCGGTAGGTGGAATGAGAATCACTTACTCGGCTCATGAATGATCGAGGAATCAGCATAAATTGCCGTCCTCTATTTTTACACTAAAGACCTTCTGAACTAATGAAAACAAGATGCACCTGGAGCCTCGATAGCTTCGAAGCTTATGAGAAGTACCATGATGAAGAATGGGGGGTGCCCGTGCACGATGACCGGGTTCATTTCGAGTTTCTTATCCTGGAAGGAGCCCAGGCAGGCCTGAATTGGGCAACAATTGTAAAAAAGCGAGAAGGTTACCGTAGCTGCTTTGCCGACTTTGATCCGGAAATAGTCGCTCAATACGTCCAGGCTAAAATTGAAGAGTTGTTACAAAACCCTGCTATTATCAGGAATAAGCTCAAGGTAAATGGGGCGGTGATCAATGCACAAAAGTTTCTGGAGGTTCAGGCAGAATTTGGCACCTTCGATAAATATGTATGGTCTTTTGTCAATGACAAACCAATTGTAAATACCTGGAAAAACTCAAGTGAGGTACCGGCTACTACCGCAGTGTCAGATGCTTTGAGTAAAGACCTGAAAAAGAGAGGCTTTAAGTTTGTAGGCAGCACCATTATGTATGCCTATATGCAAGCCTGCGGCCTTGTGAATGACCACACTACCGATTGCTTTCGGTATAAGGAAGTCTGATGATTCCGCTTGTCCACGTCCTGCAGTTATAATAAGCAGCACAAGTCTGGTATAACGCTTTTTTTCGAACCCCTCCGTCCAACCTTGGTCACTATGGCGTTTTGAGTTCAACGGGTAAATCGTCTTCCACAAAAGGATAATAATTTGCTTTTGGGTTTACCGGTACTGACGGGGATATTGTACGGGCTGAGGCTAAGCCCGATTTCTGTATTTCTGATTAACTGATTACTCATCGATTGAACCCGTACTCTACATGTTCCTATGAATGTAACTAAAGATTACTCTTCGATGGATAGTATTATATACTTGCGGGGAAGCTTGATGGACCACATGCCTTTAAGCTGATCCTCTTCCATAAAAGGGGCATTATAAACCATAATCTCACCGGGTAAGCGCTGTATATTGGGCTCGGCTTTTTGCTTGTTTTTCGCACTATAGCGGTAAGCATCGAAAACCTGTTTTTCTTTCTCCTCCATATTATAAAACGTCTTTAGGAAATAGATAGAGCAATCAATCCCAATGTCCTCAATATCCCAGTGATGGAATACCCCCGAGGTTTTACTCAGACCTATGGATGGATCAAGTGTACTTAGCAGGCTGTCTCCAAGTTCAAATGCACGTTCGAGTATTTTGGCTTCGGGTATCACCTTAACTTCCCGTGCCTTCATTTCGGCCTGTACCTTTGAGGTATCTACCTTACCATCAGAGCAGGCAAGGAGTATCAGAAGAGTGAAAATAAAGAAGCTACCTTTCATAAGACAAATGCGATTAACCTAAGGCACAAAGTTAATCTTGTTTGTTAATTTTACTTGCTAATAACCGAACTCAGGTTAATAACGGAAACCATGCTCGAAAAACTTGCAGCGATAAAAGACAGATTTGAAGAAGTAGGACAACTCATCGTTCAGCCAGACGCTATGTCTGATATGAAGGTCTACTCTAAGTTGAATAAAGAGTACAAGGACCTGGAGAAAATTGTCCTCGTCTATGATGACTACAAAAATGTGCTTGATAATATCGAGTCATCAAAGGAGATTCTCAAAACTGAGAAAGATGAGGAGTTTCGTGATATGGCCAAGATGGAGCTGGATGAGTTGAACGGTAGACAGACCACTCTGGAAGAAGAGCTTAAGGTGCTACTGATCCCTAAGGATCCGGATGACTCAAAGGATGTAATTATGGAAATCAGGGCAGGTGCCGGTGGCGATGAGGCCGGAATTTTTGCAGGTGACCTGTACCGTATGTATACGCGCTTTATCGAAGGTCAGGGTTGGAAGAAAGAGCTGATCAGCCTCAATGAAGCAAGCTCAGGAGGCTTTAAGGAGGTAGTTTTCAGTGTAGTAGGCGAAGATGTCTACGGCTCTTTAAAATTTGAATCTGGAGTACATCGTGTGCAGCGGGTGCCTGTTACCGAATCACAAGGCAGGGTACATACCTCTGCCGCCTCGGTGGCAGTAATGCCGGAAGTAGAGGATGTTGATGTAGACCTGAACCTGAAGGATGTCAAGAAAGATACCTATCGAAGTTCCGGAGCGGGTGGTCAGCACGTAAACAAGACTGAATCTGCTGTGAGGCTCACACACTTGCCTACGGGAATCGTGGTGGAGTGCCAGGACGGACGTTCACAACATAAAAACTACGATAAGGCTCTTTCGGTACTCAGGTCGAGACTATATGAGCAGGAGCTGAAAAAGCAGCAAGACGAAGTAGCCGACCACCGTAAATCACTGGTGGGCAGTGGCGATCGTTCTGACAAGATCAGAACCTATAACTATCCTCAGGGTCGTGTAACGGATCACCGCATAGGCTATTCGGTGCATAACCTGCCCTCTGTAATGGATGGTCAGCTTATCGATTTTGTGGAGAACCTGCGAATTGCAGAAAATGCCGATCGTCTACAGGATGGTACGGATGGGTGATGCAGACCTTCCAGAATGAAATACGGCTTCCTGCTTTCTCCCGGGGCTTTCATCTCATTACAAATGAAATACTGAGTGGGCTTCCGGAAATCAGGCAAATCAATGCGGGCCTGCTTCAGGTATTTATCAAGCACACCTCTGCCAGTCTGACCATCAATGAAAACGCTGACCCGACTGTACGCGAAGACTTTGAATCGCATTTCAATGTGCTTGTACCTGAATCAGCTACCTATTTCAAGCATACTTTTGAGGGTCCGGATGATATGACGTCCCATATTAAATCTTCCTTGTTGGGCAGTTCAGTTTCTGTACCCATTACGAATGGTCGGTTAAATATAGGCACATGGCAGGGGATTTATCTTTGCGAGCATCGGAATTTCGGAGGAAACCGAAAGCTGGTACTCACTGCCTTTGGTACTGTGGATTAGGAAGTTCCGGAATGCTCCTCAGAGGCTTAACTGAGCTGTTCTACTCCGTTTTTTCTCTTGTGATCAAGAGGTTCCAGCTCGAATAAACTGTTAACTGTAGTATTGAAGATTTCGGAGATTTTGAGCGCCAGCACAGTGGAAGGAGTGTATTTTCCCCTTTCAATGGCGTTTATGCTCTGACGAGATACACCTACCAAACCGGCAAGTTGTTCTTGCGTGATCTTTTTTCTTTTACGTTCGTGTCTTAGAGTGTTCTTCATTCGAGTACCAATCGTATGCCCGAAATTAGAATGAAGTAAGCCGGTTTTTGACCAACAAATAGTTAAGTTATTATTACATTTTGGGCCCAGTTTGACCTGATTATTACAGACCTGTTAAAAAAATGTGAACAGTTTCTTAACATAGGGTTTTTGTAATATCTTTGCCCTCGCTAAAAGACAACAACAATGTTATTTGATCCTCCAATAGGCGGTGGCGCCAATACCTTTATCTGGATTGTAGTAGTACTTATCGCTGCTGTCAGTGCTGTAAGTCAACATGACGTGTTCTTCAAGGGTAAGAAGAAGAAAGAAGAGCACTAATTATAGTCGCTGTACCAGGCGATAATAATCCAACACTGTGATCCTGAAGGCTTCTTTTTCTTCAGAGGTTGCAAATATTCCTACACTTGTTTTACCAAACGCAATGGTAAAATTGGCTCTTTGATGAATAAGCATTCTTCATACCCTTTTGAACGGTTCTATGATGGCTCATTATGATTTCTTAATATGAAATTTAAAATGTGCTCAGCCCTGTGGCTCCAGGTAAAGTTGCTTTCAAGCCTTCTGCAGGCGTTTTCTCCCATGGATTGACGTACCTCTTTGTTAGCTAATTGCCTGATGGCGAAAGCCCAACGGTCAAGGTCCTTATGATCGACTAAAAGCGCTATCTCTGTATCTAGCACCTCTTTCAGAACCTGCAAATCTGATGCGATAATTGGTTTGCTAAAAGCCATATATTCAAACAATTTCATTGGAGAAGTGTATGAACCAATATTTGACTTTTTACCAGTATAAACATTTGGTTGGTTTGGTAAAAGGCAAATGTCAATGTCTTCCATTTTTTGCCAGAGTAAGTCATGATCGATATAGCCTAGGAGTTTAATATTATCAGAAATTTTTCTCTCTTCCAGTTTCTTTATTTCGTCCATTGAACCTCCTATAATTGTGAAATCATGTTCGGGTACTTTTTCAGCGAGGAGGAGCACCAACTCGACCCCTTTGCCTGGAAAGAAGGACCCAACGTACGCAATATTCAGACGTTTTTTTTCCGTAAAACTGGGCTTGTATTGACTGGGGGCAGGGTTAGAGGCATCTGCGATTACCTGAATCTCTTTTATCGCTTTTGGAAATGTCTTTTGAAAATCGTCCTTGATAGCCTTGGTTATGCATGTGAAGCCAAGACAGTTTTTTTGAGCTAGTGCTTTTCGAATGGCTCTGTTAAACAAAAAGCCTTTATTCCAGGGAGCATCGTGTAATTCTATTATATAAGGCCTTTTTCCTGCAATCCAGGGTACGAAAATAAAGCGACTATAAATTATGGTAGGTGACAATGGCCTTGCCAATTTTCGAAAACTAATGGTCATCCATAAAAGCCCTCCTTTCAGGTTAGGTAGTTGAATAGTCTGAAATTTGACATTATTTGGTAGACTTGGCCATACACCGATTTTTCCCTTTGTTGTCAGGACGTCTATTTTATCGAATTTTTGTGCTAGGGCAGGTATAAGATTCCTTAAATGTACCGCAGATGCACGATTTGACGGTATAGGAGTATCTGTAAGGAAGAGTAATTTCATAAATCAGGTGGTTATTTAGATTATCCATAGATTAGACTCCCGCCTGAAAGATGATCTGGAATTTGGATATAAATATTGATAAAAATCAATATATTCAAACCAGGTAATTGATTAACTATTAGTTATATTTGATGAAATGTTAGATATATTTGATGCGGCTCTGTTGCCGTTTAACCAATGTAGGAGGGAGGTCGCCACTGTGAACCCAGATTGTGCTTGACTGGGCATATTTAACGAAGCAAGGCTTATCGCTGGCAATTGAATGCCCTTATATAAACCTCATACGGCCATAATGATGTGTTGACCGAGCCTTGGATATATTGAATATGGGCTCAGAGCTAATAGAGGAAACATGTGGATTCTGGGTTATAATCTTGTCCTTGTCTTTCCTGTCTTAACGGGTAGATTCCTGCTAAACTTGTCGGGGTAAGCTCGTAATAGAGCATAGGCTCATGGTCATTAATGTAGCCAGACCTTACCTGAGTAAGCAGGTAAATAAATACTTTGAAGTAGAGTGTCAGGTTTGTTTTTTGAACCTCCCATAAACACTTTCAGCCTCTTCCTGAATCAACTTCCAGGCATTTTCCACGTGTCTCTTTTCTAATTCAGTACCTCCAAAGGCCAGCCTTAAGGCAAAGCGGCCTTCCAGTACATTTTGCACAAAGAAAAGCTTCCCGGACTTATTCACATTGTCCATGATTTGCTTGTTAAGACTGTTTAGGGTGCCATCAGGTTCATCCACCTTAAAACGGAAGTTCAGGGTATTTAGAACTACCGGAGCCAGTAATTCAAAATCTGGATGAGCTTCTATTTCAGCCTTGAGCCATTGGCCGTAGGCAATATGACTGCGAATTTTTTCCTGGATACCGCTTACTCCCATTTCCCTGATCACAAACCATAGCTTGAGTGCCCGGAACCTGCGCCCGAGTGGTATCCCCCAGTCTCTGTAGTTCTTTACCTCATTGTCTACATCCGTTTTCAGAATGTCCAGTGAAATAGCAAAGGTATTTACCAGGGCAGCAGGGTCCTTCACAAAATAGGCCGTACAGTCAAAGTTGGTAAACATCCACTTATGGGGGTTAAACACAAAGCTGTCTGCTCGTTCTACCCCTTCAGACATCCAGCGCATTTCAGGTAATACCAACACGGTACCTGCATAGGCAGCATCTACATGGTGCCAGATTCTGAACTCCTCACAAATGTCGCTAATGGCCGCGATGGGGTCTACCGCTGTAGTCCCTGTGGTGCCAATGGCCGAAACCACGCAGAGTGGCCTGAAGGCATTCGCGATGTCCTCTTCAATCTGCTTCCTGAGCATATCCGCTTTCAGGGCGTATAGCGCATCGGTAGGTATTTTCCTTACCTGCTCAAGCCCCAGCCCGGCAATTTTGGCCCCCTTGTCTATTGAAGAGTGAATTTGTTCTGAACAGTAAATGGTGAATTTCTCATCACCACTAAAGCCACGTTGATTTATGTCATAGGTGGTAGCTCTTTCCCTGGCGGTCAGAATGGCGCATAGGGTTGAGGTGGAGGCTGTATCCTGGATAGAGCCGGTAAAATGAGAAGGAAGACCCAGCATATCACGGAGCCAGTTCATCATTTGCTCTTCCAGCTCTGCAGCAGCCGGAGAGGTCAGCCACATCATGCATTGCGCGCCCATTGTTGACATGAGCATTTCTGCCAGTACGGAGGCTTTGCTCTTGTTGGCAGGGAAATAGGCCATAAAATTGGGGCTCTCCCAATGGGTCATGCCAGGAAGAATCTTCTCTTTAAAGTCACTGAAAATGGTTTCAAAAGACTCCGCTTGTGCCGGAGCCTTCGGAGGTATTTGTTTTATGATGTCTCCTGGGGTTACATCCGGCAACACCGGGTAGGATTCAACATCCCGAAAGTAGTCTGCCATCCAGTCTACCAGCTCATGACCGTATTTCCGAAATTCCTCGTTATTCATATTCAGCTCTTTGTAAAGGCGAATTTAGCAAACAAATCAGCACTTCTGTGTTCCAATGCCGGTATTCGGTACTAAGGTTTACAGTGCTTTATAATCGATGCTACGGTGGGAGCCAGTCAATCTAAAAATAGGTTGTGGAAGAATAGAGAATTGACCATTTTGTTGAAAAATTATCAATATGAGTACTCCTTTTCATTTGGCTTTTCCTGTAAAAGATATTGCCAGCACCAGGGCCTTTTTTGGCGACCTGTTGGGTTGCGAGATTGGCCGTTCGACAGATAAATGGATCGATTTTAACTTTTTCGGGCATCAGCTAAGTGCTCATGTGAAACCTGAAGAGCTCTCGCAAGCGCATGCCAATCAGGTAGATGGCAAGAATGTGCCGGTAAGACACTTTGGTGCCATTCTGGAATGGAAGCAATGGCATACACTGGCAGATAAACTCAAAGCAAATAACACTGACTTTGTGATTGAGCCCTACATCCGTTTTGAAGGGGAGGTAGGGGAGCAAGCCACCATGTTTTTTCTTGACCCGAGCGGGAACGCACTGGAGTTCAAGTCTTTCAAAGATCCGTCTCAAATCTTCGCATCATGAGGATAACTTTATTAAATGTATTGTTTGCTTGTCTTTTTTGCTGTTCTCTTATAGGGCAAGACAGGCATTACCAACTAAAAGCAGATCGCGTTTTTGACGGACAGGACTTCCATGACGGTTGGGTTGTTGAGGTAAAAGGAAATGAGATTGTCTACGCAGGTCCGGAGCGAAGAGGCAACTTTGATCAGGTGATTAAGCTCAAAGGACATACGCTTATGCCTGGTCTGATTGAAGGGCATTCACACATTCTGTTGCACCCCTACAACGAGGTGGGCTGGAATGATCAGGTATTGAAAGAGTCAGTGGCTGAGCGTTCGGCCAGAGCCGTAAATCACCTGAAGGCCTCTTTGATGGCAGGGGTCACCACCATGCGTGATCTTGGTTCAGAAGGTGCCGGTTATGCCGATGTGGGTATGAAGCAAGCCGTGGAAAAGGGAGTAATTCCCGGACCAAGGCTTCTTGTGGCTGGTAAGGCCATTGTTACTACCGGTAGTTATGGGCCAAAAGGTTTTCACGAAGGAGTAAAGGTACCATTGGGAGCAGAGCCTGCTGATGGGTATGACGACCTCATTCGCGTTACCCGGGACCAGATTGGTCATGGGGCAGATTTTATCAAAGTATATGCGGATTATCGCTGGAGTCCCGACAGAAAAGCGGCACCAACTTTTACTGTGGCAGAGCTAAAGACCATCGTGGAAATTGCTGAAAGCAGTGGACGATATGTAGTGGCGCATGCATCATCGGCCGAAGGAATGCGCAGAGCCATAGAAGCAGGGGTTGAAACCATAGAACATGGTGATGGTGGTACCCGCGAAATCTTTGAGCTTATGAAAAGAGAAGGTGTGGCTTTTTGCCCAACCGTGGCAGCAGGTGATGCTATTTCTCAATATACAGGCTGGAATAAGGGCACCGACCCTGAGCCGGAACGGATCCGTCAAAAGAGAGCTTCCGTAGCCTTGGCCCTTGAAGTAGGTGTGAAAATGGTTTTCGGAGGTGATGTGGGGGTTTTCCCACATGGCGAGAACGTGATCGAGCTGGAGATGATGGTGGACTATGGTATGGATGCGATGTCAGCCCTTAGAATTGCTACAGCTCAGAATGCAGAGCAATTTCACATGGACAAGTTGGGCCAGCTGAAAACGGGCTTTTGGGCTGATATTATTGCCGTTGAGGGAGACCCTTCCAAGGCCATATCGAACCTCAGGAAAGTAGGCTTTGTGATGAAAGACGGGGTAATCTATAAACATGTAAAATAATGAGAAATATCCTGATCCCCCTGCTAAGCCTGGCCCTGTTCTGTGGCTGTCAGCCACCAAAAGAAGAGCAGGAAGTTGTGCGCGCAAGTGTTGAAGTGTACAAAACAGAAAACCAGCCGACTGAAACACTTAACATTGGCATACTGGCCATTAATGGGGTTTACAACTCAGAACTCATGGCACCTTACGATATCTTTCAGCACACAATCTTTCATACAGAGAAGGGGATGAAAGTATTCATTGTCTCACCAACGGAGGAGGCAATCAAAACCTTTGAAGGCATAAGAATCCTGCCTGATTATGATTTTGAAAATGTACCGGAGATAGATGTGCTGGTGGTACCGAGTGCGGAACACAACATGGACACCGACCTGGAGGATGAAACGCTGATCAATTTTGTGAAAGAGAAAGGAGAGGCTGCTAAATTCATCATGTCTTTATGCGATGGTGCTTTCATCCTTGCTCAGGCCGGCTTGCTCGATGGTCTTCGGTGTACGACATTCCCAAGTGATATCGATCGCTTTAAAGAGACTTTCCCGCATCTCGATGTGCGGAGAGACATCAGCTTTGTGCATGATGGAAAAGCCATCACCTCAGCCGGGGGAGCGAAATCGTATGACCCTGCGCTCTACCTGGTAGAATACTTATATGGTAAAAAAGCCGCAGTTGGTGTCGGCAAAGGCCTGGTGATTGACTGGAAACTGGAAGAGATTGAATTTGTAATTCCCCAATAAATATGGATGATGCTATGCAGGCCCAGCAGCGACTGATGCAGGCCATACAAACCTATCAGATGGGTGATCTGATGAAGGCTGAAACGGAGCTGAGATCGTTGCTCAATAATTTTCCTAAATCTGATCAGATCATGTCAGTTTTAGGAGCAGTTCTGTTTGGTCAGAAAAAATACAAAGAGGCCTACAGGCACTACAGGGATGCGCTGAAGGTAAACCCAAAAAATGCGGATGCTGCCATGGGGATAGCCTCTGCTGAACATGCCAGGGGCAATGTGGAGAATGCAATAAGCCTTATGACCAAGGCATTAGCCGAGTTTCCCAATAGAATTGAGGCCCATTTTAACCTGGGAACCTTCTATATCGCCCAGGATGATATGCTGAAGGCCGAAGCTTGCTTTCTCAAGTGCCTCGAACTGGAACCAAAGCTTGCGCAAGCCGACCTGCATCTCGTAAATGTCTACAAAGAACTTAACCAGCTTGACAAGGTGGAGCATCACCTGAAAAAGGTGATTGCTGTAAACCCCGACCCTCAACTCAAGCAAAAGCTACAGGAAATCACTGAACTGAGAGGAGAAGACTCTGTTGGAGAGGTGATAACTGAAGAGAAGCAAATACCAGAAGAAGAGAAACAACCCGGGACTCTAAGTGAAGAAGAGCCGGAGTCCGCAATGGAGGCTCTGGGCATAGAGGAAGGCGATTTAAAGGGTTTGTTGTCTATGGCCTCAGCCTTTTTTGAACGTCATCAGTACAACGAGGCGGCCAAGTACTATGAGCAGGTACTTGGCATAGACCCTGAAAATGGTATTGCGAGATTTGCCTTGCAAAAAATCAAAGCTTCCAGCGTGCCCTTATGGCACTTTGAAATGCTGGCAGATCAGGACAGAAATGATGCATACCAGGAGGCCATCGAAAGAGCCCTTGGCAAGCAACCCGGTGCTCGTGTGTTGGATATAGGGACGGGTTCAGGTCTTCTGGCCATGATGGCGGCCAGGGCCGGAGCTTCGGAGGTGCTGGCCTGCGAGATGAATTCCGAACTGGCAAAGGTGGCAGAGGAGATAGTTGAACGGAATGGGTTCAAAGATCGGATTACTGTATTGAACAGAAAATCCTCAGACCTGAAGCAGGGGGTGAATTATGAAGGCAAATATGACATTGTGGTTTCGGAAATTCTGGATGTGGCAGGTATCGGGGAAGGTGTTTTACCCTCATTACGGCACGCTTACCAGTCACTACTGAAACCAGGGGCCATAACGGTACCCTCTGGTATGACCATGTATGCCCGACTGATTTCTCTACCCGCCTTTTACAAGGTAAACCCCATTAAAGAGATTTCAGGTTTCGATCTGAGTCCCTTTAATGTATTTAGATCCCCTGATGAATACCTGCCGGTAAAATTGAATAACCTTGAATATGAATGGTTGTCAGAACCAGTCGCTTATTATTCATTTGACCTATCCGCAATTCCTGAAGAACGAGATGTTTCGAGTCCGCATACAGCCAATGTTGAGTTTAAGGCAACGCATGAAGGAAAAGTGCAGGCTGTAGCCTTTTGGTTTGACCTTCACCTGGATGATGAACTCACACTCTCTTCCGGGCTCGGAGGTAAGCTAAAACACTGGGGTCAGGCGGTTTGCTTTATGAAGGAAGAAATTGCTGTAGTGCCTGGTGATAAGGTACCCATGACGGCTAAATTTCTTGACCTGAATATGTGGTTTGAGCCAAAACTCTAAATGGTAAAGTACTCTTCAAGGTCTTTCAGTGTGCTTTCGCTCGTTTGAATGTCCTCCTGAATTATTCCTTTGTCTAATACCACAATCCTCTCACAAACCTCAGTTACATGGTTGAGGTCGTGACTGGAGATGAGCATGGTGAGCTGTTTGTTTTCTTTCAGATCTTTAAGCAGCCCTTTCAACCTTATTTGTGTGGTAGGATCAAGGTTTGCGAATGGTTCATCCAGAATAAGAATTTCCGGCTCGCCCATCAGTGCTGATACGATGCCCACTTTTTTCTGATTTCCCTTCGACAGATCGCGGATATATTTATTTCTACCCAGAATTTCATCGTTAAAGAGGTCAGTAAACTGATCGAGGAATTCTCTTAAATCTCCTTTTGAGTAGTTGTGGAGCGAGGCCAGGAAATCGAAGTATTCTTCAGGGGTGAGATAATCAATCAGAAAGGATTCATCCAGAAAAGAACCGGTATAGAACTTCCAGTCTTCTGTGCTGTTTACGGCTATGCCTTTGCTAAGTACTGCTCCTTCGCTGGGTCGGATCAGGTCCAGTATCATCCGGAAGAAGGTTGTTTTACCCGCCCCGTTGTTTCCTACCAGGCCAAAACTCTCGCCCTTTTCTATGTTGAGGTCTGGAATGTTGACCACTTCGATGCCTTTGTATTTTTTGGAAAGTCCCTGTACGCTAATCATATTTCTCTATTGTGCCCTGAATCCGGCAGCGATTTTATGTCTTCTTTTAATAAAGGCCTCAGTCAGCAGGCCTAGTACATATTTGTGAAAGGCGAAGCCTATAATGCCCCCGACTCCCACAGCCATGATGCCATAATTTTCATACCCGGCAAGGGTGAATGGCAGGTATAGCACATAGGGCAGGAGCAATACGGGAATGCCTATCAGCCATTGGGCTGCGCCCATTCCTTCGTAGTTAAAGGCAGCTCCCCGGTTTAAATCAATCTTTTTTGGATTGAACATGGACAACCGCATGACAATGGGAATATTGATGCCTATGTTGAAAAGGCATGCGGCAAAGTTGATTGCCACGATCTTCCAACCAAAGTATACATAACCGATAGAAAGTACGAAGGCGATGCAGGAAACCGCTACAAAAAGCCAATACTTCGATTCCAGATATTGTCTGAAGCTTACATTTCTGGTGAGCAGAAAATCAAAATCACCACTTTGCCAGCTTAGTAAAAACTGTCCGTGATTGATGAAAAAGGCACCTGTGACGAAGATACCGGCAAAAATGAAAATGAATGACATTTCGGTGAAGTCGTCCTGTGTATAGAAAAAGAGTCCATACAACAGCAAAATTCCACTGAAAACCAGTGTCATCCTTGGTCGCTTATGTCTCAATATCATCTTGAGCTCCAGGGCTACCATCTCACCGATCTTACCAAAGCGTCTGAGAAAGGCAAAATCTCCTGAGAATTTAGACCTGGAGGCCTTCCTGGAGGATATTTCGTCAGGATAGGTATTGTTTTTCAGATAAAGAAAATTGAGCTGGTAAAAGCCAATGGCTAGTACTACGGGTATGAGCGACAGAGCCGGAACCTCCAGAAACTGTGCGAAAATCCAGACTGAAACGGCACTGAATTCGAAAATGTTAAAGTACTCTACGATAGTCACTCCCAGCATTACAGAGATCAGTATCAGCATAAGATTGGGCTGATCGTTGAGTTTCTTTTTGAAGTAAATACCCAGAAAGTGATTGAATAGCGACAATCCAAAAACCGCAGCTGTCCACCCGAAGAAGGCTCCTATACCCATTTCAGGGTAGACAACGATGAGACCAAAAGGAATGAGCAGTAAAAGTGAGAGCAGGTTGAATACACTGACCATGCTTTTTCGTAACATGAAGTGTATGATTTTACCCTTCTTCAGGGGTAAATGCAGGTAGGGCTGGATAAAAAGTACCGGTGTATTCTGCAGAAAAAAACGGATGATAAACTCAAACCCGAAGTAGTAGACCAAAAACCTGGTGATGATCTCTATTCGGCCTGAGCCGGGAAAAAACTCTCCTTCGAGCCCATCTGCCACCTTGTGGAGAAATACCCCCAGCAATAGCATATATATCACCATCATCAGCCCAAAGAGGCCTAACATAAGGTTGGTAATAAGGCTCTTGGCCCATACAGGAGAGCGTCTGACCTGCAGAAACCCATGGGATAAGAAGTCTTTGATCATATAAACTCTAGTTGATGGCCTTGTCAAGCGCGAGAACGCAGGACAGAATGGCCTCGGTTGATTTCAGGTAAAAGGCCTGGTTAATATTTTCAAAAGTATCGGTGTCTTTATGGTAATTCTCATGATCTTCTACACCAAAGTATACAAAGGGAATCCCCTTGGCATGGAATGCAGCGTGGTCTGAAGAGTTCGTCCAGTCATTATAACCCAGGTCGGGTGTATCATGTCCGAAAAGCAATCGCAAAGGCGCTGTTTTCACTCCTTCCAGAATCGCTTTGAATCTTGGCGTGTGGTGTGTTCCTGCCACGTATAGTTCGTTTTTATCATTTTTACTGATCATGTCCATATTCACATTGAGTACAACCAGTTCCATTGGCACATTTGGATCCTCAACAAAAGCCCTGGCTCCTCTAAGCCCCATCTCCTCAGCATCCAACGCGGCAAACACGATGGTATGGTTGGGCTTATTGTTCTTAAAATACTCCGCCATGGCCAGCAATGCTGCCACGCCTGAAGCATTATCATCTGCTCCGTTATAAATTTTGTCATCAATCACACCCAGGTGATCATAATGTGCCGTAATTACGATCGCTTTCTGCTGGCGTCCACGAACATAAGCCACCACGTTTTCGCCTTGAATAGTATCATTGCTATTATTCACAAAGCTGAATGGATGCCTGTATCCTTTATTCAGGCTTTTGGCCTTCATGGTAGTAAACTGCCTGATAATAAATCTCCTGGCAGCTTCTGCCCCTTTAGTCCCGGTTTTTCTGCCCTGAGCCGCATCATGACTGAGTTTTCTGAAGTCTTCCAGCATGTACTGAGCATCGAGTCTTTCCTGTGTCTGAGCTACACCAGCCGTAGAAAGGCACAGGAATAAGATGATTGATGAGAGAAAGTGCTTTTTCACTTTGAATTGGTTAGTTTCGAAATTTGGTTGAGTTAAGGCCAATAATCCCGGCCTTTAGCTGTTAAACTTAATGAATAGAATAGTAAGTTTTGTCTACTCACATTCATAAAATTTTCATCGCAACCCTCTGTTTGTTAGTGTTTAACACCTTGCAAATGGCGGGCCAGTCTGGTTTATCAGCTTATTTGGACAAATTAGAGCTCAATCAAGCCCTGGATCCACCTCAAGATATACTGAGTAGTAAATCTTTGGTACTGATTTCTGCACCAGTGGAAGCTGCTCCCGGTGAATGGAAAAAAAGAGCAGAAGAAATGCAGGCCTTTTTTGGAGAGGCAGGAATAGATGCAGTGGCCTATTTTAATCTGAATAGAAAATTCACCATCCCGGGTTTTGAGGCAGAAGTTCCTAAAATTATAGCCGATCGAAAAATTACAAACCTGATTTTTCTGATCGTAGGAGACGAAGAGCAGGAATCCATCATAGGTTTTGGTCCCTATAACGGAAAGCCCGGTTTATACGATCGGAGTACACCTTTCTGGGCGCGCAGCTTTACTGATATGGAGACAGTGTTTGAAGAGATGTCTTTGCGTTTCAAGACGGGAGCTTTTCCAAGAACGAATTTGCTTGTAAATGACAGTCCGGAGTTTTTTGACTTCACCAGGCCCCCTTTCACTGCCAATTATGCCTCTTTTCCCCCTGAGCTTGGCAAAAAAATAATCGGTATCCCCATGCTCAGGTCGCAATCAGCGGCACCAGGAGCCCAGCTGCTTACAGCAAATGTTTTTGATGACTCTGCCGAACCAGGTCTGACCTTTGAAGAAAGAAATGGTGCTCTTGGTGCAGTAGTGCTGGATAGCC
Source organism: Roseivirga sp. (assembly GCA_021404565.1). Classification (GTDB taxonomy): domain Bacteria; phylum Bacteroidota; class Bacteroidia; order Cytophagales; family Cyclobacteriaceae; genus Roseivirga. Next base: position 425,682 of record JAAWWF010000026.1, read on the forward strand.
TGATGGAAATGCGCAGAATTGATCTTACAGGTACCACGGAGGCCCTGCTAAGAAGAGATGGGGTGACCCACCTGCTCTACTATGTGGCTGGAGACAGCGAATATGTCTACAACCTTTTCCGCTTCAAGGGAAGAGAAGATGTGCCCGCCAGCTTCCTGGTCAAGTTCTTTTTAAAAGACCTGCGAAACCAAAATATTTTCCTTGGCAGAAGCTGGGATGCCAACTCAGACTGGCAATCGGCACTTGACTCCTTTATGGCTCAAATTGAGAAAGAGTTGGTCAATCAGGCTAATTAATCCCTTCTATTAGCCTTATACATATTTTTAGGTCGCCCTTTGACCACCAATCCCTATATTCTTGAAATTTTTTGAAGCTATGAGAAAGAAACTATCTATAGTGGCGATTGCCTTATTTACAGTCAGCCAGGCAATGGCCTTCCAGAATGCCGGAGTGGACTATGAGGGCATCTACAAAATAAAAGATGAGGGTTTTAATAACTCAGAGGTGATGGACATCGCCTGGAACCTGACAGACCGCATTGGCCCACGCCTTACCGGTTCCACTGGTCTTAAGAATGCTTATAACTGGACCTCGCAACAATTTAAGGACTGGGGCCTCACCAATGTAAAAGTGCTTCCCTGGGGAGAATTTGGCAAAGGTTGGGATGTAGAGAAGTCTTATGTGGCGATGAAGGCTCCGTATTACCAGGCAATTATCGGTATACCGAAAGCCTGGACCCCCGGTACGAATGGACTGATTTCGGCTGAGGTGGTTTATGTAAATATTCAGGAAGAAGCCGATCTTTCTAAGTTCAAGGGAAAGCTTGGGGGAAAAGTGGTAATGCTACCAACTACCATTGAAGCCACAACCACCTTTGAGGCAGATGCCCGTAGGTTTACCGATGAAGAGCTGGAGGGTATGACCAGCCGCAGAGTAAGCGGAGCAGGAAATTTCACTACAAGAAGAATTTCGGAATTCAGAAGGCGTGCTGCCCTGAGAAATGCGGCCTATGCCATGTTTAAAGATGAAGGCGCTTTGATGGTGCTTAATACACACAGAGGAGGAGGTCAGGGTACTTTCTTTACTTCTAACGGTGCCCGCAGAGATCCAAATCCATTACCAGAAATGGAGATTGCCCCTGAGCACTATAACCGCATGGTAAGGCTAGCCACTAAAGGCGAGAAGGTGATGATAGAAGCAGATACGAAAACCCGCTTTTTGGAAGATGACCTGAAGGGTTACAATGTAGTAGCTGAGATTGAAGGTTCTGACCCAAACCTGAAAGATGAGGTAGTGATGCTGGGTGCCCACCTTGATTCATGGTTTGCGGGTACAGGTGCTACCGACAATGCGGCAGGTTCTGCTGCCATGATGGAGGCAATCAGAATCTTGAAGGAATCTGGTGTAAAGCTTAAGCGTACTGTAAGAATTGCCCTTTGGAGTGGTGAAGAGCAGGGGATTTACGGATCCAGAAACTACGTGCAGAATACCTTTATGAAGAACAAAAAGCCAAGCAAGGCACATGAAAAGCTTTCAGCTTACTATAACATGGATAATGGAACTGGTGCCATTCGCGGGATTTACCTGCAGAGCAATGAAGCCGCCAGACCTTTATTTGAAGAGTGGTTCAGACCTTTTCATGAGCTGGATGCCAAGACCATCACCTCCAGGAACACGAGCGGCACCGACCACCTGGCATTTGATGGAGTAGGCCTTCCCGGTTTTCAGTTTATTCAGGATCCTATCGACTACAGAACCCGAACGCATCATACAAACATGGATATGTTTGAGCGTCTTCAGGCGGCTGACCTTAGAAAAAATGCAGTGATCATTGCTGCTATGGTAATGCAGACGGCCAATATGGATCAGAAAATGCCAAGGAAACCCAAAGATTTTGACGCACTGGGTCGTTAATATTACCCGGAAAATATAGGGAGCTCCTGCTGATAAGGCGGGAGCTTTTTTTATGGATAAAGCCCTTCGTTCAGAAAAGGAATCAGGGCCAATATCACGGCTGGTTCGTAGTAGCTTACCCGATCGATCAAGTCGTTGGTGAGAATCCCTACCGCTCCGTTTTTCTGCTTTGAATTATCGCGCTTGAAAACTACATCATCTGCATGGCCCAGTTCCATGCCCTGATCAATCAATTCTACTACGGCAGGAGGGAGCTGAAAGCTGGCTGTTCTGGCCTTCCCGCTTTTATCAGAAGACATCACCACTACCCAGGCAAAGGCTTCCATTTCAGAACCGTTTTTTTGAATGCCTCCTTCTACACCAGCCCAAAAATCAGCTTCGGGCTGAGCCTTACTGGCGTTAATGGCCCGGTTGCGCGCCCCGGCATAGGTCTCCTCATCTGTCATAGGCTGCTCGCTCACACCGGATGGTACACTGATACCTGTAAAATGGAAATCCTGTTGGGGAAATACCTTTTCAAAAGCCTGTTTGACACATTGGATTTTCACAGGGTTTTTTGAGGCAATGATTACTTGTTTCATCGATTATTCAGAAGGGCTAATTTCTCGTCTAATTTAAGCCTTTGGTAAAATGCCCGGAGCGCCTTAAGAGCATCTTTATCATTCGGGTTTATGGACAAGGCTCTTTCCATATAGGGTAGTGCTTTACGGGTCCATTTATGACCCAACTCTTCTGTCTCCTTGCCACTGATCTGATACTCTTCCTCGTTGAGCAGGTTGGCTCTCACATAGTAGCGATTGGCCCGCTCATTGATCATTACAGCATAGTTATGGTTCGCCTTAAAGTGAGTAGGAAAAGCCTCTATAAACAGCTCATAGTCTATTGAGGCCAGGTCGAAGTACTCAATCGATCTTTCCGGGCGACCATTCATATATGCCTCCCGAAACATGCGGTCATAAAGGTCGGCCTTGAGCAGCCGAAGGTCATGAGCCTTTGGGTTTCGATTTACTACTGTTTTCAGTCGCGATTCAGCTTCTTCAAAGCGCCCCTGACGTACAAGTATCCGACTCTCCTCTATGATGTAGGGAACATGATCGGGGTAATTAAAAATAGCATCTTCTACCACATCCAGCTGGGTCTCCAAAGTACTTCTTTTGGCCTGATGACAAATGATCATAGAGCGATAAACGTTTCTGCTTAGAGGAGTAAGCTTCTTCATGGCCGTATAGTTGTCTATCGCAACCTGGTAAAAGCCGGCTTGCTGAGCGCTCACACCGGCATAAAGGAGTGCCGTGGTATCCCGGGGCTGCACTATCTTGGCAATATCAAACGACCTGACCGCCTCAGGGTATTTCTGGTTTTGAAAGTGATCGTAGCCCTTATTCATACTCTCGGCCCACAGCAATTGCTTTTGATTGTTGGCCAGAATAAACAGGTTATTACCTCGGCCCGTCAAGCTTTGTGTTTTGTCATAGGCTTCTATGATCTGATTTACAAACTGGTCTATCCTGACTTTGAACTTGTCCAGATCCGGAGCGTCATTTTTTAGTATCTCATGATAAATACGCCCTTTAGTATACCATGCACGCGCATTTTCGGCCATTTCAGGCTTGAGAAAAACCTCATCTATGGCTTCCTTGGCTTCATGATAATTCTTATCATTTAAGAAACTATTGGCAACAGAAATCAGGTCCTGAGGATACCCAGAGTTAAATAGTGTGGTGAGAAGTATGGCTATGACGTACCGCAAGGTTTTCACTTTGCTTCAAGCAAATTAATAAAATTAGGAAGATTTTGAGGTATTGTTGAGGTAGTATTAAGTCGAAGATACAATGCTTTTTTCAACAAACACATACATTATTCTGTTGATCACATAATATTTTCCGCAGGAATGCGTTCGCAAAGGCTTTGGGAAAAAGAACCATTGTCAAAAGACGATTGTCAATTGAAATCATGATATGGGTTATAAAAAAAGGAGGCTATTCCATCGAATAACCCCCTGATCCATATGTATCCATACGCTATTTTGATCTCTATTCTTTTCTCCAGTCAGGAAGTCGGCCTGGGGTTAATGGAGCGCCCATTTGACCAAGTTTATTGTCCATGCTTCTGAAGTCGCTCATCAGTGCTTTGACTGCGGAGAGTATCGGGCCAAACTCGTCAGCCGCAATGTCATAGCCGGTCAGTGAGGTTCCGGTTACATTGGAGGTAGATCCAAATACATCGAAAATGGCATTTTGAGCCCTCTGACTTGTGCTGTATTCTCCGTCAATGTCCAGTCGGTTATAGTCCCGATCTCCGCTAAGCTGAATGTTCACTGCTCTTACCTTAGCTTCCAGGCCTCGCACCTCTTTCATAAGGTTATTGGCCTCTGCAGCGGGGAAGGCTTTGGTGGCGGCTTTGTAAGCTCCAAGTTTGGTGTTCATTTGATTAATGGCATTGCGGGTGGCTCCCACAGCGTTCATCAGCTTTACAGCCTTTTTCTTAAAGTCAGCCATGGCCGTCCAACTGTCTGCCGGGATGGTACGATTGTCCAGATCGCGAACCTTGAATGAAACCGGGCCAGCCAGCTCACTCAACTCGCCTTTGATGTTTTGCGAAAGTGAAACGGTATAGTTACCGGGAACCACATAGACATTAGAAGAAGGCAGGCTTGAGGTTTCGCTGGCCTGTCTGCCCGAAACCGTTCCGACACCAGCATAGGTCAGATCCCAGTTAATGCGGTTCATTCCCTTTTTCATAGAGCTGCGCAGCTCAGAGACGATATCCCCCCGCTGATCCTTAATGGTAAAGATCAGATAAGAAGGCAATTCACTGTCTTCCGCTTTGATCTGTTCCACGGTGGGGTAAGGAATGGCATCTCCGTTTTTGAAGGCTTCTTTCTCTTTTTTGGTACGTTCTGATTTCAGGCTCGTCACTCCATCTTTTACCCAATAGGTAAAGGTGGCACCGCTGGCGGGATTAGGGGCAGCAAAGAACATTTCTCCCTGAAATCCTTTTTCCCGGCTTCCCAAAGAGCCTAAGGGTAACCATTTGTTAAAAATAATGGCCTCTTTCACTGCGAAGATATGACCAGCCTTATCTGTGGTAGCCGGAACCAGCTCTCTGAGTGGTGCATAATTATCCATCACATAGAAGCCTCTGCCAAAGGTACCCAGCACCAGGTCATTTTCTCTTTCCTGGATGGCCATATCACGCACATTGATGGTGGGCAGACCTGCGCTGAATTTCTTCCAGTTCTGGCCTTCGTTCACAGATACATAAACACCATATTCTGTTCCTGCAAAGAGAATATTGGCATTCACATGATCCTGCTCCAGTGCATACACAGCTCCGGTAGGGAGATTTGATGATATGTTGGTCCAGGTACGACCCATGTCATTACTCTTGTATACATAGGGTGTGAAATCGCCACTCTTGTGATTGTTAAAAGCAGCATACACAACATTCTCATCATGCTTTGAAGCGATTAGGTCATACACGTAGGTGGTTGCCGGTACACCGGTAAAGCTATTGATCTGGCGCCAGTTTTGACCACCATCTTCTGTAATGCTGATTTGTCCATCGTCACTGCCTACATAAATCAACCCTTTTTTGATACGAGATTCATCCAGGGATACACCAGCTCCATAGCGTGAGGTGCTGCCATTTTTGGCTACGGCATCCATTGGCCATATTTTGCCCATGATAGGCAGGGTATTTCTGTCGATATCCTGATCGAGCTCACCGCTGATTACCGTCCAGGAATCTCCGCGATCGGTACTGCGGAAAAGCTTATTGGCAGCGTAGTAAAGTGTTTTATGATCATGAGGGCTTACCATGAGAGGCGAGTCCCAGTTAAAGTTGTAGGCTCTTTCTCCCTTTCCGGGCTTTGGCTGAATAGAGACATTTTCACCGCTTTGTCGGTCGAAACGGGTCAGGCCGCCATTCTGATATTGTGCGTAAACAATATTATCGTCCACCGGATCGGGAACGGATTCAAAACCATCGCCACCTTGTGTTACAATCCAGTCGCTACTAACGATACCATGGTTACTAATGGTCTGTGAAGGTCCGTGAAGGCTGTAATTATCCTGCGTTCCTCCCATTACATTGTAAAACGGTTCTGCATTATCCACGGAAACCTTATAGAACTGTGTAACAGGCAGGTTGGTAAAGAACTTCCAGTTTTGGCCCTGATCGAAAGACTCATAAACGCCACCATCACAGCCCTGGCGGATATGATGATTGTTGGCAGGGTTGATCCACATGGCGTGATTATCCCAGTGCTTGCTCTTCTCTCCCAGGTTGTTGAATGTTTTACCACCATCTACAGTTACCTGTGTGAAGGTGTTGAGCAGGTACACTCGATTTACATCCACCGGATCGGCTACAAGTTCCTGATAGTAATTACCGCTTGAAGAGGTGCTGCTCATTTTCTGCCATGAGGCACCCCGGTTTGTACTTTTATAAAAACCTCCCTGACCGCGCTTGGCTTCCACTACTGCATAGATTACTTCCGGGTCAACAGGTGAAATGGCCATTCCGATTCGGCCCTTATCGCCACCGGGGAGTCCTTTGTTGATTTTTGTCCAGCTTTCACCCGCATCGGTTGATTTGTAAACACCTGACTCAGGCCCACCTCCCAGGTAGGTCCATTGTCTTCTTCTGCGCTGATGCGCGGTAGCATAAAGAATATCCGGGTTACGAGGGTCAAAGTGTACTTCGTTCACTCCCGTATGCTCACTTATTTCTAATGACTTTGTCCAGGTGGCACCACCATCGGTAGTCTTGAAGAGGCCTCTGTCTCCGCCTGCACTCCAAAGTGGGCCAACAGCAGCAACATAAACTACATCTGAGTTGCGAGGGTCTATTTTAATCATTCCGATATGTTCGGATTTACCCAGGCCCACTTTTTTAAAACTGGCACCTCCATCATTGGACTTATAAAGTCCATCGCCATAAGAGACACTACGCTGGTTATTGTTTTCTCCTGTACCCACCCAGATCACGTTGTGGTTGTTGGGGTCCATGGCAAGTGAGCCGATGGAATAAGAGCCCTGCCCATCGAAGATTGGTTTGAAGGTGGTACCCGCATTGGTGGTTTTCCATACACCGCCTGCCGCAGCAGCTACATAAAATTCACTTGGGTTGTCTGGATTTACGGCCAGGTCGGCAATTCTTCCTGAAGTCAGGGCCGGGCCAATACTTCTGAATTTGAGCGAACTAAGCCCTATATCACTTAGTGGGCCTTTTTCTTCTTTTTTGTCGTCTTCTTTCTTTTTCTTCTTACGCTGAGCCTGTGCCTCTGTAGAAAAAATCAGAGTGCAGATTATGAGGCAGCTAACCAGTAAAAAACGGGAGATCTTCATAGAGTTTTCATTTGAGTTGGTTGGAAATTACGCTATTGCATTACAAAGCCCAACGGTGATACTGTGAATGGACAAAAAAAAAGCGCCCAAAGGCGCTTCAATTAATTTTTCGCAAGATTTAAAGGCTATTTGTCTTTTGTATCCAGGCTTGCTGGCTCAGGCTTCGTGGTAGCATTCTTTACATGCTTTTCCAGCCAGGTATCCATTTCCCATAGCATATGCATAATCGACTCTTTGGCTCTGTAGCCATGGCTTTCGTTAGGGAGCATCACCAGTCTGGCGGTACCGCCATGCCCTTTTACGGCATTGTAAAAGCGAATACTCTGAATTGGGAAGGTACCGGAGTTATTATCGGCTTCTCCGTGAATCAGGAGCAAAGGTTCGTTTACCTTATCAGCATGCATAAAGGGCGACATATAATTGTAAAGCTCTGGAGCTTCCCAATAGGTGCGCTCCTCTCTCTGGAAGCCAAAGGGTGTTAAGGTTCGGTTATAAGCACCACTTCTGGCAATACCGGCAGCGAAGATATCGGAGTGCGCCAGCAGGTTGGCCGTCATAAAGGCGCCATAGGAGTGCCCTCCTACACCAACCTTGTTACGATCGCCCACCCCTAATGCTACCACGGCATCTATGGCCGCCTCAGCATTCATTACCAGTTGCTCTCTGAAGCTGTCATTGGGTTCCTTATCGTCTTCTCCGATAATGGGCATTTCGGTATTGGCCATTACAGCATAACCCCTGAGTGCCCAAAACAAAGGTGAACCTGAACTCACACGGGTGAAGGAATAGGGAGTGCCTCTTACCTGAGCAGCATTTTTCGCTGATTTATATTCACGTGGATAGGCCCAGATTAAAACCGGCAGTCGCCCATCCTTGGCCTTATCATATCCCGCAGGAGTATAAAGCACCGCTGTCAGGTCCACGCCATCGGCTCTTTTGTATTTGATCACTTCCTTGTTTACGGCCATCATTTCAGGCTGTGGATGAGGAAAATCAGTGATTTTTTTCATACTACCCTTTTTCAGATCCCTCACATAATAGTTGGGTGGCTCTTTCTCTGACTCTCTCAGGGTAATGATCTTATCTCCTTTTTTCGAGATGATGTCTATGGGCCGTTCGTAGTAAGGTGCCTCCGAGCGGAAAAGCATCTCAGTCTTCTTGCTCTTCAGATTATACTTACTCAGAAAAGGCCTGTCTCCCTCCGGAGAACCTCCTACACTGGAAAGGAACAAATTGTCTTTATCCATCATCAGCACATTCCAGCCATAATTATTTTTGACTGTCATGGGCGAACCCGGATCGGTATAGCGGTCTGAGGTAGAACGATTGACAATCACCTGACCGCCTGTTCCGGGCTTGGAAGGATTGATCATAGTACGCTTGTCCAACCTTTTCGCCCACCAGCGTTCGTGTACCAGGGCTCTGTTATCATCTCCCCAGAGTATGTAAGAGTAGCGAAGTTCGGTGGAGGCCAGTTTGGTTGGCTGTGCCGTAAAGGGAGCGTCCTGAATGTAAACCACATCACGCTCTTTGGTGTCTTTTTTCGGATCTCCACCATCTTTGGCTTCAGCCCAATATAAGCTTGCGGGCTTATCGGCTCTCCAGGTCATGCTGCGTGCACCCAGGCGGGTAGCATCAAAACCTTTAGGTCTTACCTCATCCAGGTCGATTTCTGCCATCAGCTTTACAAGCTTGCCTCCTGTATCCCAGACCTCATAGTTGAAAGGGAACCTGCTGCCGGGTACCAGGTAAGAAAAGGGCTTTTGAATGGTTTGTACCAGAAGGTAATTGCCATCGGGTGAGGCGGTAAACCCTTTGATGATTTGTGGATCACCTACCTTAGTACTGTTGCCATTCAGGTCTACCATACGTAGTTGAACAGTGGTAAAATGCTCGAACAGCTCTTCGTCATAGGGGTTTTTGAGCAGATCCTGGTAGGTTCTTGAAGGCGCTACGGCTCCGGCAGTTTCCTGCAAAACTGGTCCCTTGGGAGCTGCGGGCCTTTCCGGCATAGCACCCCTGCCATCTTTAACAGTGCTCACAATCAGTCTCTGGTTATCCGGCATCCAGTCAAAGGCTGATACATAGGCATTATTCACAATGGCACCGGTAAGCTTTTTTGCACGCTTGCTGCTTACATCTGCCACCCAGAGCTCTATGCCGGTTGAGGTAGTGTTGGTAAAGGCAATTTTAGTTTCATCATTAGACCAGCTTACATTGCCAAGCTGTGGTTTTGAGGGCATTCCTGAAAAAGTGAATTCATCACCCGTAGCTACATTCCTCATGCGCAAGCCCGCCATGTGGCGTTGTCGGCTGCGGCCATTTGTAGCAGGGTTGATACGGCTACCGGCTATTCTGAGTTCAGGGGCCGAGACCTCGTCTATACTCGGATATCCGGGACGCTCCATCAGCAGCATCCATTCGGCTTTAGAGTCTATACTCACTGATGGCGTAGAGGGCGCATCAATCAATTTGGCAATTACTTCCGGAGGTCTTTGGTAGCCTCCGTTGTCTTGCGCATATACATTCGTGGTCAGCAAAAACAGCACGAGTGCAGACGACAAGAGCAAACGGGAAATGTTCTTAGGGCTTGTCATAGCTTTCAGTTTTATGAAGTACTGTGGAATCTATTTATACATGCCCGCAAATGCACCCTGAAATGAGAGGAGTGCTGCATTGAAGGGATGAAAGGTCAATTGAGGACAACATCCTGATAGTCACCAATCTTCTCCATGTCGATATGAATCATGTCATCGCCCTTGTCTTCATAAATGGGAAGAAACTTCTTACCAAACACAATCTCTGAGTGAGTGTAGCTTGTGCGGTCATAAACATGCCGGGCATAGGTATCGTCAAAAGCCTTGAACATAGCAATGATTTCTACATCCTGAGCCTTCATGTCTTCGAGCGTCATGGCGTACAGGGGGCTGTTCTTTTCCAGAGGGTGTACGATGGTCCAACTCATAGAAAAGAAATTGATCTTATTGCGTTCCAGTTTAAGCCGCTCAAACACTCTTTTGTTTTCTTTATCCACCCACATGGAGGCAATCAAATCAACTTCGGCTTCTATCAACTGGTTTTTACCCGAATGGGCAAAACGGAACATCAGACCATTCATCTCCTGGAACGGAGCGATGATGGCATTTTGGCTGTATACCAGTCGTTTTCTGGGTCGGGAGAATCGGGCAAACATAATACCGGTGGCCAGGGCAAAACCCAGTAGCCCCATAAAAGACTCAATGGCCGCCAGAACACTGACAAAGTCTGAGTTGGGACTCAGCTTACCAAAACCAACGGTGGTGATGGTTTGAGTACTGAAATAGAAGCTTTGAAAAAACCGACCTACCGAATCGCTGTCAGCGGCACCCTCAATGGTTCCGGGCCCGGCCAGAAAATAGAGCAAGGCAAAAATCAGATTGGTAATAAAGAAGAGCCCGGTAATCGTCAACAAAAACCTTGACCAGCTAATGGAAATAAGCTCGTGATAGATGTCAAGAGATTCCCAGAAGTTGGAGCCATGCTTTTCTACATTGAATCCACCACCCTTATTGATAAGTCGTGTATCACGCGTATAAGCCTTATTTCCAAATCCCAGTTCACGACTTGCTTTGTCCTTCTTTGATTTTCGTCCGGTCTCCAGGGTCACTTTCATCCAGATCAAATATATAAACCTGAGTTCGCTTATTCAACAGGCAACAGATCGGACTTTAAAACCTTCTACGAAGTTATTCGTAAATAAATTTGTTATTACGAACAGCTTCGTATATACTTGCATGTACGAAGATCATCGTAGATAGAATTATGAAGATATTAATGACCCTTTTGTTGATTTTATTGATTGGCCCGGCTGCTGAAAATACCTCGGTAGAAACACAGCGCATCCTCGATGCCTGGATTACCACTCAAAACGATGGTTCAGACACTGCCGTGCGTCATTTCATTGATACCTACTACAGCCCGGAGATGCTGAAGAAAATGAAGAATTACGAGGCTCATGTGAAGTTTTATAAGCAGATCATCAGCGAATTCGGAAAGGTTCAGAAAGTGATCTATGAAACTGAGAATGATACTGATGTGAAGCTCAAAGTACAGCTTTTAAAGGAGGCGACTCCGCTGGTTCCGGAGCCGACACCTGAAGAGATACTGGTGGTTGAGATTGATCTTGATCCTGAGAATAAGCAATACCTCAGTAAGGGACTGGGCATGGGAGCACTGATTTGTTATATAAAACGCTGATTAAGAATGTTAACGAACTCAAAATATCGAAGAATCATGGTTGGTTTAATCCTGCTGGTCACAGGGTTGCCATTTTCTAAGGCTCAGGAGCTTACTGATCCCCTGGAGATTTTAAACAGGGCAACAGCTGCCTGTAAGCAGCTCGAATTTATCGAGTATACCTCCGTTTATGATCAGGGAAGTTTGCAGGTTCAGGCTCAGGTAATTCACCAGAAAGCTGATGTTGCCGATGTGGGCTTTGGCAAGGCCAAGGTGCTTGTGAGAGGAGATAGAGTCATGGGCGAGGAAATTCAACCTTTTGAGTTTTCTTATGACGGTGGTGCTTTCAAGTTTCATGAGCCGGGCAATGGAGAGATAAAGGTTATTAAGGAACCGACTCCACGGGCAGTGGGCAGAACTCTTGGTTTATTCTATTACGCTATGGTAAAACACTACCTCACAAATGACAAGGGGCTTGATTTTCTATTTGAGCGTGAGGTAGAATACGGTGGTATTGAAGAGGTAAATGGCAAGCCCGCTATTCGGCTGGATGTTAGCTCCAATATGGCAGGACCCAATGGTGGTGAGTCGGTCATGCGTACCTTTCAATGGTATCTCGATAGTGAAAGCTATCTGCCCGTTAAACGAGTGGTTGGCACGGTTACGAATTCTATGGTGATGAACAACCAAAACCTGATAAACGATCAGATAATCTTTGATATTAATGCCGATGAGTCTTATGCTGAAACAGCAATTACCGGCCTGGAGGCTAAAACAGAGGGTCTTTTGGCGATAGGTTCAAAGTTTCCCGACTTTCTGCTTCAGGAGGCCAACGGCCCGGAGCGAAGCTTGCAGGATGTAAGTGGCAAGGTTACAATCATTGACTTTTGGGGTACATGGTGTGCTCCTTGTCTGCAGGCCATGCCAGACCTTCAGGAACTTTATGATACCTATCAGGAACAAGGGTTGAATGTGGTAGGCATTTCAGTAAACGATAAGCCTGGCAAACCAGAGAAATTCATAGAGAAGAAGGGCTATGGTTATCAGTTCCTGGTACAAGGCGATGGCCTTGCCGGAGAATTGAAGATTGATACCTTTCCTACTGTGTATATTGTAGACAGTGAAGGCATCATTCTTCATGCCGAAAAAGGAAGAAGAGCTGAGGCGAAAGCTGCTTTTAAGACAATTATTGAAAGAAATTTAAACTAAGAGATCATGATAGATAAGCCGACCGAATCGGAGCTTGAAATATTAAAAGTGCTATGGTCTGAGGGTCCCTCTACCGTGAGGGATGTGAATAATGCACTCAATATGATCAGGGAGATTGGCTATACCACCACCTTAAAAATTATGCAAATCATGACCCAAAAAGGTAGTGTACAGCGCGATGAGACCTCGCGTACACATATATACAGTGCGGCTGTGAAAGAGGCAGAGATCAAAGATGCCATGATTGATCGGTTGATGGATACTGCATTTTCAGGATCAGCATCTCAGCTGGTGATGCAGGCTCTGGGAAGAGGCAAAACGAGCCCTCAGGAGCTTGAGAAGATAAAAGCCCTGATTGAAAAAATGGAAGGGGGTGAATCATGATGTTTTTCTCAGAAGAAGTTATCCGTTCTTTGGGGCTTACACTCCTTGATTCTCTTTGGCAGGGTGCCGTATTGCTTTTTATATGCGGAGGAGTCCTTTGGCTGCTTCGTAACAAAAGCTCGAGACTCCGCTATTATGTGGTGCTCTCAGGCCTGCTCGCCTTGCCTGTTTTGGGTGTAATTACGTTTTCAGATCATCATCAGGCGGATGACACAGAAATTACTCTCAGTTCAGAAGGCCAACTGGTCAGTGGTGAGGCAGTGCTTATGGCTGGAGATAGTGTGTTACCTGATTCAGCACTGAGTATGGTTGACCAGTGGCATCAATGGGCACAATCAAATGCTGCCTATATCAGTCTGATCTGGGCTTTGGGTTTTGCTCTGTTCACTTTCAGGCTCAGTGGTGGCTTTTATATGGTGCATAAGCTCAAAAGAAACTCTCAGGAGCCTGTTGATGACTACTGGGTTTCGAAGATCGCAGAAATGTGCACCCAGCTCAAAATCAGACTTCCCGTGGAGCTAAGGCAGTCAGCCAGACTCACCTCGCCCATTGTACTTGGCTACCTGAAGCCCATGGTTATTTTCCCTATTGGTCTGTTGCAGGGGTTACCGACCGATCAGGTGGAAGCTATTTTATTACATGAATTGGCCCATATAAAGCGATTTGACTATTTGTTGAATGTACTGGTGAGTCTGTTACAGGTGGTGTTCTTTTACCATCCGGCCTATTGGTGGTTGCAAAGTCAGCTAGACAGCGAGCGGGAATATAGCTGTGATGATTTGGTGCTTCATCAAACTGGGAACAGCCTTTCACTGATCAAGGCGCTTGCTGCGGTCAGAGAGTTTCAAATTAAGAGCCATTCACCGGCTTTGGCCTTTGCCGGCCAGAAAAATCAATTGTTAAAACGTGTAGAAAGAATTATGAAAAAGAAGACCAGAACAAATTGGTTGGGAGGACTTATTTCAATGTCCGTTTTATTACTCAGCTTTTTTCTGATGAGTTACCAATCCAAAGACGGTAGCCAGGACACTAAAAAGGCTAATGAGCCGATTGTTGATTCAACAAAAACGCTAAAAACCTACTTTGAGCCACTTGAATGGAAATATGATACAGATTCAGTGAAATTTTCAACCCTGGAATGGAGAAGTGGAGCAATGTCCGATCAGGATACTTTGACGGTTGAAAAAGCATTATTGAATTTGCTCGATCCGGAACAGAATGGTCTTTTGCTGGAAATGGATGGAAAGGGCAACCTGATCTCGGTCAAGAAAGATGGCAAAGAGCTAGCGGGGGATGATTTAAAAATTTACAAAACAGCCCATGTCAAGCTCAAGCAGTATATCAAAAACGAAAAGGCTTTGAGTGAATCGATGCGAACGCTTGAGGTGCGTCTTCATGAAAGAGAGCGAGCTCTGGATGAGCTCAGAAGCAGGGAAAGAGCCCTCGAAGAGGAGCTGGCAGAGTCTCAAATGGACTACAATCGCCTCAAGACGCTCGAACTATACGAAAGGGAGCTCCAGGAACTTCAGAAGAGGGCTGCAGAACAGTACGATAAGGAAGGCTCAAAGGCAGTGCTGGTTGAGGAATTGCGATCGAGGGAAAAGGCTTTACTGGAGTATACAGAGTTTATAAAACGATATAATAACATTACAGAAGAGTTTAAAGCACTCAGCAGGCAACAGGAGCAGGCTCAGAGTCAAACGACAAAAGACCTGCTGCGGGAGTATGAAATTTTAATAACCGAGCTGAGAAGGAGAAATGTGATCGCCCCGGTGAAATTTGAGTTCACGGATAATACGCATGGACAACGAATGGCAGCAGAGCAGATTGCCAGGCACAGTCTGTCACAGCAGAAGCCTTTAATTGTGGTAGATAATAAAGTGTATAAAGACTGGACATTCACTGATCTGGATAAAATTGACGCTGGCAGAAAAATTGAGTCTATGGATATACGTAAGGATGATATTCCGGCAGAATATAAAAAGCTCATGAAAGGAAGGGATGTGTTTGTGCGAATAGTGACCTCACAGGGAAAAAAGGGTTATCAGCGACCCAAAGTCGACCTGATACAAAATAGCGCTGATAAACGATTTGAACTTGAACGGGAAGAAGCTTTCGCAAAAACAATGTTGAACTCACTGGAGACCGAGGGCTTACTCACCAATGGTTGGAAAGGACTTGAGTTGTCAACCGATAGCTTCTTGATCAATGATAAGAAGCAATCGAAAAAGCTGCTGAAAAAATACCTGAAACTTTATGAAGAAGTTACAGGCCGGCCATTGGCCAAAGGCAAAACCATAGAGCTTCAGGAGTAGTCTCTAAGGTGTTTTCTATCCAAGCCATTCCGCTATCAGCGGAATGGCTTTTCTTTGGTTAAAAGGGTTTATACTGCTCCATGCAGTATTTTGAGTGCCATTACCAGCAGTGGTACTTATCATAAGCGGATTGGCCGGCTTTCATTCCGGACTTTGTATATTATTTGAAAGCGTTGCGATATGGACCTTTTACCATTCCTGATTTTCAGTGGTTGTCTTTGTGCCGGAGTCTTTTCGGTCACACTTTTGGTATCAAAAACCAATCAATTTGCCAACCGGTTTTTGGCAGCCATCATTGTTGCGCTTGGCATCAACCTCGTCATGTCTTGGGCCTTGTCTCAATCATACTTTAATCAGTTTCCCTGGTTGCATTTACTGCCTTATGGCATTGGGTTTGGGCTGGGGCCACTCATTTACTTTTACATCATGTCACTCGCTTCGAATCAGCAGCTTAACTATTGGCATTTGCTCTGGATCCTGGCAGATTATGTTCACAGTATATATCATTGGATTTATGGACGGGTTTTTCCTGATCACCTGCTGCACGAAATAGTAGATAAGCTTGGGTCCCTGTCCTTGATTGTGATTGCCTGTTATCTGTGGATTTCCAGAAAAGTAATTTTGCAATATCAGGCCGAACTGAGGCAAAAGCTTTCCAATATAGAGCAACAGACACTCAACTGGTTAAATCAGTTTTCGATGATACTACTGGGCACCATGCTTATGGCACTCGTTCACTGGGTGCTGGTTTTTACAACAGACCTGAATGTAAACAGTCAATTGGTCGCTCCCTCAGTTTTTGTTATTGTGATTTATTGGCTGGGGATCGGTGGCCTCCGGCAGCCAGAAATTGTGGCCAGAGGATTCACAAAGGCAAAGCAGACAAAGCAAGGTCAGCAATCTGAAATTCATCTCGATTTGCTTGTCCAAAGCATGGAGAAAGAAAAACTCTACCTGCTCAATGATCTCAATGTGCGTTACCTTGAAGACAAACTGAATCTTACGGCAAAGCAGATCTCCGAAGCCCTCAATCAGGGTTTAGGCAAGAATTTTTACTCCTTTATCAATGAATACCGTGTGGAAGAGTTCAAGTCCAGGGTGGCCACAAAACACCACCTTACAATGGTCGGTATCGCGTTGGAATGTGGCTTTAGCTCAAAAACAACTTTCCAGCGGGTGTTCAAAGAAATGACCGGCATGCGTCCGTCCGAATACCTGAAATCCAGTAGATGAGGTACCATTGCTGGTATTGGGCCATCAAATCGAATGAGATCTTCGTTGATCAGGACTTTTAAGCGTCTATTGATGAAAAAAAGTCATGAAACTCATTTTTATCTCATTGGTCACTTTGTGCCTTATATTACCCTTAAGAGGACAAAATTATGTCGATTCAACCTATACTGAGCAAATTCAGCAGGCTCAGAAGATGCTGGAAGCGCTTAAAGAGGGTCAGCATATACCAGGCCTGTCCATCGCTGTAGGCAAGGGGGGCAAGTTCATCTGGCAACAGGGAATGGGGCTCGCCAATATGAAAGAAGGACAGGAAGTAATCCCTGATACTAAATTCCGAATCGGCAGCATTTCAAAGTCCCTGACCGCTTTTGCGCTGGGCAAGTTATTCGATCAGGGCAAGCTCGATTGGGCAGACCCGGTAAGCAAGTATTTGTCTTATGAAGGTGCACCGGAATATACATTTACCATTAAACAGCTGGCAGGGCATCAGGCCGGTGTGCGACATTACAAAGGCACTGAATTCTACTCAAAGAAAGCCTATGCAAGTATTGAAGAGAGCCTGAGTATTTTCAGGAATGACAAACTGCTCTTCGAACCAGGTACAGACTATCACTATACCACCTTTGGTTATTCTTTGCTGGGCAGGCTGATCGAAGAAAACTCTGGCAAGGCCTATGACCAATACATGGTAACGGAAGTTCTGGAGCCTCTGGGTATGGAAAATACAGTGCTGGCAGATGCCGGTTATGATGAATCCGGCAAGGCGCTGTTTTATAGTAAAGGAGGTAAACGTGAGGCAGGTAAGGTAAATCTGAGCAATAAGTGGGCCGGAGGTGGGTTTTTGTCTACTCCAACGGACCTCGTTCGCTTTCTCAATAATGCCAGCAAGGTAGTTTCATTCTCCACGCTGTTTGAGCTGATTACACCACAACGACTTGCCGATGGAAGTTCTACAGGCTATGGAATAGGCTTTCGTATTTCCAAGGTACAGGCTACCGATGAAATGATAGTGCATCACGGAGGCAGTATTCTCGGGGCAAGAGCATTCTTACTGGCCCTGCCAGATGAACAATTGGTTGTTGCCATCTGCACCAATACCGAGGCCCAATTTGGGGTCAATGAGGTATATGCCCTGGCCAAATTATTCAAATAGAATGGCCATTTGAAACAGTCGGCCAATGGCCGGATAGTCTTTGATTTTATATTTCAGGAGGGGTCATTGCTTTATGTCATATATAAAGTGATGACCCTATTTTCTGTGTCCTGTCGATTTCAAAAAAATGACTGGTTGAGGTTCTCGGTTTTCCACGGGACTAAGCCTTCGATCAAAGTGAACTTGGCCTTAGCGCATAATTCCCACTCTTCAGCCCTCCCATAATCGGGAATCCTGCCTTTTTTTGTTGTTGACGTCAGCTTTTAGGTTCTATATCAGGGCCAATCAGATTTTCTGCTATTTTTATGCCTGAATTACTTTTTAATCGCACCTCACTATGAAACGCTTACTCGCTATACTCATCGTAATTGCGATTCTGGTATATGCTTACTTCAATTATATCGAGGATCGCAGATTCAACCCCCCCTCTGATTACGATTATCCTATAAGCGAACAGATTGATACGGAGTTTTACGATCAGTCGGTGGTGAGTGAATATTATGGACTTGCCCTTGAAATAGGGAATTTTGCAAGGTCCTCATGGACACATGACGGAGTGGACGTAAGGTCTCCGGATTTTGTGAATGACAAGGCGAGCATAAAAACCAGGCACTATAATCAGATGATTAAAACGGCTGACCTAATTAGGGACAGATTGATTGAATCTAAAACCTATAAAGATCAGGGTTACACCAAAGATCAGATCAAAATGATCATGGAGCAGGGAATTACCCCAGAGGATCTGGAGCTTCGTAAAATGTCGTACCTGTTGGGCCTTACCCGCGGGGCAAATGGTGCGGCCGTATGGGAGCTACAAAAAATGCTCAATACCATGGGAGACAGCATTCCCGAAGACGGTATTTTTAACCTCATTACTACCAACAGACTCAAAGAGTTTCAAACCACAAACGACCTGTTTCCTTCCGGGGAAGTAGACGAAAAGACACTAAAGGCTTTATTGAAATAAATCATAAAAGGAAATGGCAAAGCAAAAAGAAGCACCAAAAGAGGACCCACAAGACTCAGGACTTAGTAACGATCCTAAAATTGAAGCCGTAAAGCAGCTTATTTTTGGTGAAAATATGCAGCAGTACGATTCTGAGTTTTCAGAAGTCAGAGCTACTATTAAAAAGACCAAGCAGGAACTCGTGAATGAGATTGATGAGACACGTGATGCATTGACCAACCTGATCAATGATACGCGTGAAGCATTGACCAAGGCGGTAAGTGATCTGCGCTCGGATACGAACAAGAAGGTTTCTCAACTCAGAGAGGATATGGACGAGTCTATTGCCGATCTGGATGATAGAAAACTCAACAGAAAACTCCTCGGAGCCCTGCTCCAGGAAATGGGCAAGCAAATAGCTGAATAGGTTATTACCTGAATGGCGCAAAATCCTGGTTTCGATCAACTTAGAAAAATCCTCCTGGAGCAAGACCGGGAGGAAAGGGAGGAGCTTGCCAAAAAACTTTCAGAGCTTGATGATCAGCTTAACTCGAGGGATAAGCTTGAATTGAGGGTAGACCCCATACTGAACGACTATGAGCAGCACCTGAAAGAAAAGTTCTCTTACCTTTTTGGTCCTCAGATCACCGAGTCAATCAGCAAACAGATCAAAGATTCTCAGGACGAGGTCGTGGAAGTACTCTATCCTATTATCGGTAGGATGATCAAAAAGTACATCACGAATGAAATTCAAAAGCTTTCGGAAAAAGTAGATCAGCAAATGGAGCTTGCCTTTAGCTGGGAGGGCTGGAAAATCCGGATCAAAGCCTGGTTTACCGGTACCCCGCAGAAAGAGCTGATGATCTCCAAGCTAATTGAGCCTAAGATTGAGGAAATCTTTGTCATTGAACGGGATTCAGGTATAGTCATGGGCACTTTTTCCAGGAAAGAATCTGTAGACCAGGACATGGTGGCAGGAATGCTTACCGCTATTAAGGCTTTTGTGGAAGACGCCTTTACCAAGGAGAAGCAAGAGCTGGAAAGCATAGATTACGAAAACTATAAAATCGTCCTGAAGAGCTTTAAGTCTTTTTTCATTGCAGTGGTTACATCCGGTGGAATGAGCATGGCTTTTCGCGATAAACTGGACGATCAATTGATTGATTTTGCCGACAAAGTGTTGAAAAATGCAAGATCGGAATCTGATGAGTCGGAAGAAGATCAACTCTCGGGTCGACTGGCTGAGTTCTTTAATGAATTTGAGAATGGCGATAAGTAAAAAAGTAATTCTGGTAGGGCATTTTGGTGTCGGTAAAACATCTCTGATCCGCAGGTTTGTACATCAAAAATTCTCAGACGACTACCTTACCACCATCGGTGTTAAAATTGACAAAAAGGTGCTTCAGGTTGATGATATGGAGGTCACGCTCATTATCTGGGACATTGCAGGGGAAACCAATCAGGCAAAAATCCCCAAGAGCTATCAGCTGGGAGCACATGGTGTTTTGTACGTGTTTGATATTACCAGGCCTTCAACATATCAAAACTTGCATGAGCAACTAGATTACCTGAAAGGGGTGTTGCCCAATGCTCCGGTAGAGATCATTGCCAACAAGAAAGACCTGATTTCTGAGGAGAAACAAGAGGAGGTGCTGAATGAAATTGCGCTTGAAGGAATCCGGACGAGCAGTGCCAAGACTGGTGAGAGCGTAGAGGAGATATTTGAGGCGCTCGCGAAGGCTATGGTTTCATGAAATTGGATATTGACCAGATCAAGCTAGATACTTTTGGGTCACAAACTCAAATCAGCTTTTTCAGGCCTGATGGTATCCTGGTCAACTCCTGCCATTCCATTCTCCAAATTGATCCTGAAATTCCTGTTTATGATCAGTTTGTTTTTCTTCAGAGTCTTCAGGAGGTTTTTCAGACGATGGAGCCGGCTGATTTTTACGAATTTCCTATTGTTGAGTGGGATGAAGGAGCCAAAGGC
This sequence comes from Roseivirga sp., assembly GCA_021404565.1. Lineage (GTDB taxonomy): Bacteria > Bacteroidota > Bacteroidia > Cytophagales > Cyclobacteriaceae > Roseivirga. Next base: position 446,392 of record JAAWWF010000026.1, read on the forward strand.
CTCTTTCATTTGAGCTTTCTGGGGGTTACCAACCAGGAGCATGGCAATCTTATTCAGTGGACCCTGATCGATAATACGCAACAATACAAGCAGATGGTAGAGCTGCAACAGGGTCGGAACGATAATGCCATCAGCGAAGAGTTCGCCATGATTCAGAAAAAGGTAGCTGAAATTGAGAAGCAGCTGATAGAATTTCAAAACGAAGAACTGAAACGGATTCAGGACTTTAAAACGGATTTCTTTGCCCAGGTAAGCCACGAGATGCGTACCCCACTGAATAGCATCAGTGGCCTGGTTTCTCTTCTCATGGATAATGAAACCAAATCGGGAGAATACCTTCCGGCTTTGCAAGCCACTTCAAAGCATCTCAATTCTATCATCAACGACATTCTGGACATTTCCAAGATAGATGCCGGAAAGCTCAATTTTGAATCTTTCGATTTTGACCTCTCCGAAAACATTCAGGCCATTATAAGAGGCTTTGAATATGAGGCGGGTAATAAGGGTGTTTCGCTCAACCTTACCCTGCCACAAGAGCCACTTGTAGTTAAATCAGACCCGATTCGTGTGGCACAGGTACTTTACAATCTGCTGGGCAACAGCCTTAAGTTTACAGAGCGGGGCTATGTGAGTCTTGAATTGAGCAAGGTAAAGGAATCGGAAAGCCATTTTTCTCTGGAATTCAGGGTAGAAGATACGGGTATTGGCATGGATCCATCCGGGATTGAAACACTGTTAGAACCCTATAGTCAGGCCGAAGAAAAAACCTCCAGGCTCTATGGAGGGACAGGGCTGGGGCTTCATATTGCCTTGAAGCTGATTGAAGCTATGGGTAGTCAGCTGGAGATCAGGAGTGCGCTGGATAAAGGCACACGTATGTACTTTACATTGGTGATGGAAAAAGGCAAGCTGGCATTGAGCAGTAAAAAACTGGAAGCCTCGAAAAAAGACCTGAGCAGCTACAACATTTTGGTGGCCGAAGACGACCTGGTGAATCAAAAGATTCTGACCGAGCTGCTGAGAGGCATGAATGCCCGTAATTTTGAGATGCTCGGTGATGGTCAGGCCCTGTTTGACAAGATTCAGCAAGGTGAGTATGACCTGGTGATTACAGATATCAACTTACCGGGCAAAACGGGCCTTGAGGTATTTTTTGAAATGAGGGCACAGGGTAAAGAACTGCCCTTCCTCTTTATTTCCGGAAGCAATCTCTCCAAGAACGCAGAAATGCAGGAGCATGAAAACTGGGCCTTTGTTCATAAGCCCGTGGATATGGCGGAGGTGATGCTCAAAATTGGCGGACTTTTGCCTAAGAAGTACAATACCGAACTGAATCTTTCAAGCCTGAAAGAGATGATCTCAGGTGATATGGCCTTTTTCAGAGATCTGGTACAAACCATTCTGGATACACTTCCTCTCGAATTGACAAGACTGGATGAAGCATTGGCTGACACAGATGCGGGTCAGGCAACCAAGGTATTGCATAAGATACGCCCAAGTGTCGATTATCTGGGTATTCCGGAACTAAGCCGCGAGCGCCATTGGCTCCACAGTCAGGCCGAGGCAGGCAAAGTTGATGAGGATTATCTTAGTCGTGTGACTGAGTTTAATGCCTGGATAAAACAAGTGCTTATCAAACTTGAAAAAGAGGTTTGATGAAATCTTGATTTGGTCGATCGACACATTCTCTTCAAAATTTCGGTATTTTCAATAAAGCATATCGGTTATGGATATACAGGTAGAGAAGGGGTTGATAAAAATGGAACTGGACAAGGTGGATGACATTCATTTGGTTGAGGCCATTAAAAGCATTTTGGCCTTTGGTAAATCAAGATCTCTTAGAAGCCCTCTCCAACAAATGACGAAAGATGAATTTTTGGAAAGGGACGAGGCTTCTCAAAAGTCGATAGATGAGGGTGACCTGATCAGCCAGGAAGATGCCAGGTTATTCTTCGCCAAAAAGCATGCAGGATAGCCTTACAAGTATTCGATGAAAGCCCACAATACCATTGATGAACTATTTTCTGAAGCTATTAAGCTTAGGAACTGTGGTAAGCTCGATCTGGCTAAGGATAAACTCTTCAATATTACCCTGATATACCCTCAGGATGACTTACTCTTTGGAGTATATGTGATTCTGGGAGGAATTCTCAGCGATCAGGGGTTATTCGGTCAAGCATTGAAGCGTTTCAAAAAATCCCTTGAGTTAAAGCCTGATTATGAGCTAGCTTCTTTAGGTATTTATCTCTTATATATCGAATTGGAAGAATATGATAGGGCCATTCGGGCTTTAGACGAGTTTTTGTCCGAGTACCCTGCTGATCTATATAAAACTACCCTGGAAGAGTTAATTACAGACCTCAGGAATGGCTATGCAAGAGACCATGAAAGTGTCATCATCCGCCAGGCTAGAAACCACGGGGTCTCCATTATAGACTAACGAAAAAGGCCACCCATTCGGGTAGCCTTCTCAATTCCAATTATGTCCTTCGGCCTATTGTCCCACCATAAACAGAGCGTTGGCCACGAACATCTTTCCGTTTTCCCAGAAGGCTCGAAAAAGAGGATTATCTGCCATATAGATCATAGCACCTCCACCCATGTTTTCAACGCCAAATACCATAGATTTAGCCAGGCTTTCTTTCACTTTGGCTCCTGCTACTCCACTTACATGTGAGTTTGCACTTTCAATAATACCCACATTCCAGCCGTTGGGAAGGTAAGCATAGCGGCTGCTATTGTTCTTGATCGTGAAATACTGATTTTCATAGCCAAAGCCAAGAGGATGTGTGTTGTCTACCTTTAACTTAAAAATAGCCCCGGGAAGTCGATAATCATCGAATTTATCACCACGTTCTCCATAAGGTACCAAAGCATCCGCTTCTTTTTGCTCATCTGTTTTTTCAGTAGCACTCTTCTTTTCCTTATCTGTTGCATAGCGCTTAAGGGAAAAACCATCTTTGCCGGCAAAGGTGTTCATCGCTCTTTCAATGGCAATTACTTTTCCTCCACCTCGAACCCAACTCTTTAGCTCCTTCATCTTAGACTCGTTGAGCATTCGGCCGTAGCCTCCGCTTGGAAGCACCAGTGTATTGTAATTATCCAGGTCAATACGTCCAAAGGCATCACTATCTACCATGGTGACAGGGTAGTTGAGCTCTTTTTCCATAAAATGCCAGAACTCTCCAAAACCCAGAGAAGAGACTCCATTGCCACGGACAGCCAGGATTTTTGGAGCGTGCATAAAGGGCACGTTGTTCGACCCGAAATCTTTGCCGCTGTCCACAAAAGTAGTGGGTGTAGAAAAGAGGTCACGGCCAAAAGTCTCGGCAGCCTCTTTTACAATATTGTCAAATTTAGCACCCATATGGCGATTGCCTTTACGCGTGATAATCAGGGTTCCTTTAGCATAATTTTTTCCGGTTACGCTGAAATCAGAAGTAGCAAAACGAAGCTTGATCTTCTTCTTAAGAAGGTGACTCAGGAATTTGGCATCTTCTAAAGTTTCCCATTTGGCCAGATAAGCAGCAGGAGTGCCACTCACTTCCTCCGTTCTGGTATGGTCGATAAAATCTCCCGGATCAACGGAAATTCTCGTTTCTGTGGCGTAAGCATCCAGCCCCATCATATAGGGCACTGCCCAGGCTGTGATATCGTAAGTATCTACCGTGCTAGTATAGGTGTTGGGCTCAAAAAAGGCCTGAACCAGCACAGCCTTGGGCTGATAAGCGCTGATGATGATATCGCCATTCTGAACGCTGGTATTGGCCGTAGTACCCGTGGTATAGCTGAAGGCCGAAAATGGCTTTCGCGTGCTACCTACACCATATTCGATCCCATGGGTTCCCAGAAATGCTTCAAGCTTGGCCAGCTTGTCGGGGTGATTGGTACCACGAATGATATAGCTCTTGTACTTCGCTTTCGGGTTTTCAACCGCAGTGTTGAAGTAGATGGTAAATTCATCAACCACACGGTCAGCGTTCAGTGAGGCCATTTCTACAGTCGACAGGCCAGTAGTATGATGGTGGGCGATTCGATCCTTTAAAGAAAGTGTGTCTCCTTCATCTGTCACTACCTCTACGCCACCCAGGCTATGTCCGGCCTGCTCGTAAGTCATGCCAATGGCGCCATTGTACATAGGGTAAGAATCGCCATAGCTGGGGTACAGAATATCAAAGCTTTCTTTGGTAAAGAACAGCCAGCCATTTTCGTCAAAATACTTGGCATGATTGCGGCCAATCATGTTTTGAAACTCTCTTTGCCAATCGGTTACCTGCTCGTGAACAGGCTCGGCAGCTGGTGCGAAGTAGTATTCGCTACTGAAGCCCTGCTCATGAAAATCGACATGTACATGCGGCATAACCATGTTGTAAAGACGCATGCGCTGCTGTGATTCTACCTGCGATTGCCATGCCCAGTCTCTGTTTAAGTCAAAATAATAGTGGTTGGGTCTTCCCCCGGGCCATGGCTCACTATGCTCTTTGGCATCCAGGCTTGGATTAGGCGTAGTGCCAATTACCTGATTGATCCAGTTGGCGTATCGATCCCGGCCATCAGGGTTAATGCATGGATCCATTATTACGACCGTATTTTCCAGCCACTTTTGAGACTTGGCATTATTTGGGTCGGCAAGCTCATAAAGTGTCTTCATGGCCGTTTCTGTGGAGTTAGCTTCATTGCCATGCACGTTATAGCTGAGCCACACAATTGCTACCTTATCACCTGCCGGTTCGCCATCCATCATTTTAGCCCTTTTCAGATTGTCCGATCGGATTTGGTCCCAATTGTCCATGTTATTTTGAGAAGAAAGCAGCGCAGCTACCAAAGGGCGGAGCTCGTTGGTCTTACCATACCGGTGGAGTTTAACATTGGTCATTTGATCAGCTACATGCTGATAGTAAGCTACTACTTTATGGTGTGGTGTAAACCTGGTACCCAGCTCATAACCCAGAAATTCATCCGGTGTTTTAAGGCTTTGGGCTTTAACAGATACAATGGATAATGCCAGCAGGCACAGACCGAAGAGCGTTTTTTTCATTGTCGTTGTTCGTTGCGTTTGAACCTCCCTTGAGTGGAGGTATTTGTAATCAGCGAGGAATTTACGCCAATATGCGGCCTGAAACAAGGTGATATTAATCGGGAACTAATTCATCGCCTCGAATAAAATGGCACTGCCCGGGTTCTCTTCAGTGCCATTAAAGAAGAGCATACGGTCTTCGGAGATCTCTCTCAATTTCATAATGTAAAAAACGCTGGCAGTTTCTGCCCCTTTTGCTTCACCCCGGCCATGATCGAGAAAAAACTGCCCGTTTTCCGGATAGTAAGTATAAAGTACACTGGCCCCTTCATCATCAGGCTCAGTCCAATAGCATGCAGTTTCTCCAAAGGTCACAGTAACCTCACGCGTGTTGGCTTTAAAGGTATAGATATCGTCCTGGTGACAGGCCTCAGATATACTGCGCTCATTATCGCCATAGTCCAGGTACACTTCTTTCACATGCCAGTTTTTCTCTGATCCGCCATGCATCAGCATTAAGTCGGCTTCTGTAAATTCCAGCTGAGGGCCGTCATCATCACTTCCACATGATGTACCCAAGGCTACAAGCATGATGGCTATAGCTAGTTTCACAGGTTTTCGCATTAAGTTCATCATTTCCATCGCCTAATTCACTTTTTCAAATTCTATCGCTCTTACAAGCCGACCATCGATATCGTCAGCAAAGAGCATGCGGGTGTCGCTGAGTTCCTGAAGTTGGATAAAGAAGAAATTAGAGGCGAAATCATCGCCCTGTCCCTCTCCACGTCCATGATTTAGGGTGATACGACCATTATCCGGATTAAAGGAGTATGAAACAGTAGCTACTGCCTGTTCAGGTGCGTCCCAATAGCACCCTTGTTGACCCAGCATCGCCTCTACATCTTCTGTATCAGCTTTGAATGTATACTGATCATCCACATAGCAATCATTAAAGGGGTGCAGGGTTCTCTGATCATAATGTGTATAGAAGGCCGTGATGCGCCAGGTCTTTTCTGAGTCACTATGCATCAGGGAAAGGTCTTGTGCTGTGAACTGGTCGACAGGAGTGTCATCACTGCTACATGAGGCCAAAAAGCAACTGACAAGGACCAGTGAAAGGCAAAGAATCAGGTTGGGTTGAGTTTTCATATTCATGGTTAGCCCCTTACTCAAAGTGTATGCCAAATCTCATAGAGCCAGGGAAAATTTGTGCCAGAGTTTTCGCGAAATTAGTTTAATTCTCTAGGTTCGTCAGAATGAAGCGTGTAGAAAAAAGCCGCTACTTTTTGGCCATTATCCCACCAGTCGAAATTAGTGCCCGGGTATTGGAGATCAAGACTTATTTCCGTGATCACTTTAATTGCAAAGCCCCGCTGAGATCTCCGGCTCATATTACCCTGCATATGCCCTTCATGTTCAAAGAGACCCGGGAGGCAGAATTGGTGTCAAAACTGAAAAGCCTGGCGACCAACCATACCGGTTTTGACTTGAAACTGGATGGCTTCGGAGCTTTTGTACCCCGTACGATTTACATAAGTGTTGAGCCGAATGCAACTCTTATTTCTTTCCAAAAGACGCTTGCTCAGTTTGCCAAAAGAGAGCTCAAGCTGTTCAATACCAATTACAAAGACCAGGGCTATCATCCTCATATCACAGTCGCTTTTCGCGACCTGAAAAAAGCACAGTTTCCACAGGCATGGGACGAATTCCGGGACCGCGAATTCAAGGCTGAATTTAAGGTGTCGTCCTTTTGGTTGCTCAAGCATGATGGCAAAGAATGGCAGCCACAATCGGAATTTACTTTTGGCCAGGGTTCTTGAAAATCTGTCTTTTTAGCCTCTGTGAGACTTTTTTTAGACTGATTTAAACCTTTGGTATCAGAGTCACATCCAAAAAAGCGAACAAACAAAAATTACAATGAGGTCAATAAATAAAATAATGATGTTGGTCGCCCTGTTGGCACTGACTACAGTAGCATACGGTCAAAAGAAAGGTGAAAAAACACTGCTGAAAACAGAAGTGATGGCAGAGAAACTTGGGCTGGACGATAAGCAGAAAGCAGCACTTGATAAACAGCTGAAGGAGGCTGCGGCAGATCGTAAGGCTCAGGCCGAGAAGCTCAGGGCTTTGAGGGAGGAAATGATGAGAGATGCCTTTGTGGCGCAACAGGCACGTGAAGCGAACCTGAAAGAGCTTCTTACAGATGAGCAATGGGCCCAGTATGAGAAGCTCAAGGCAGAAAGAAAGAAGGGTAACCGTGGAAGAGCTATGGGAAAACGATTTGGTAGATCCGGAGGTCCCGATGGGCAGGCAAGGCAGGGCAGAAGACCAGACATGAGGAGAAAAATGCTTGAGAAACAAGAGAAGAAAGGAAACGATGATGGTGGAGACGAATAGTATTCACTAGCATTAGTTTGTACTTAACCCCGGTAGAGGTGCCGGGGTTTTTTTATCTCGGATTTATCTCCAGTCATTTTCATCCTTAGGGCCCATCTTACCTTCCACGCTTTTCAAAAGGGCTTTCGTATCGTAAGTCAGCCCCCCTTTTACCACTGTCTGTACATTCCTGGTATTGGTGATTTGCACCAGGGGATTACCCGTTATCACAAAGCAATCAGCTAGCTTACCTACCTGGATACTACCCAGAATGTCACTCATTCGCAGTGCTTCGGCCCCGTTGATGGTGGCAATGCGCAGCACCTCGCGGTTTGGGATGCCGATTGACGACAGGGCTTCCATCTCGCGATGTGCACTAAAGCCTGGAATGTATTCGCCTACAGAAGGATGATCTGTACCCAGGGTGATCTTGCCTCCCTTGTCAAAGTAGCGTTTGACTGTTCTTCGCTTAACGTCAAATATTTTCTGAAACATGCCTAGCTCCTGCCGGGTTTCTTCGGTGATCTTAGCAGCATAAGGGGTAAGGTACTTTCGCTCATTATGCCAGCGGTCGTAGAACATATTTCTGTTGCCATAGTAACCATAGGCGGTAAGTGTAGCATCGAAATAGACATTGTTGGCAATGAAGAGATCGATCTGAGTATCCAAAAGGGTGGTTTCGGGATCAAGGTCCTGTAGCGTGGCATAAGCCGATTGAGTATTGGGCAGCGCATCTCCTCCCAGGAAATGTTCTATCCTGTCGATACCCATCAGGATAGCATCTCTTGGATTAACCGTATTACGGAATCCGGAGCCAAGGTGACCGGTGACTGGCAGGCCATGCAGGTGAGCGCGCTCAATCAGGGCTTTTAGAAGCACTGGTGATATACCCTTAGCTTTGAATCCGGCCACGCCTAGCTCTGCCCATTTATCTACCGTATCATAAATATTCTGAATGGTAGTACCGCGGTTCCAGGCAGGAAATGCCGTACCAAAATATGGGCCCGAGCTATGAATGCGGGCACCAACCTTTTCTCCCCGATTGATTTGACGTCTGGCTTCCAGCATTTTCTCAGGTTCAATCTCGCCTCCCGGAAAGGTGGAGGTTACTCCGTTGGCCAGGAAAATTACAGGGTTGGCTTCTACTTCATCTCTTCTCACCCCATCAAAAGTCACTCGGTAATGGGCATGCAGATCGAAGATGCCGGGAAGCAAAAACTGGTCAGTGGACAGGTTTAATCGCTCATACCCTTCAGTTTTCCCCAGCACTTTATTGACCGCCACAAATTTTCCACTGCGGATGACGATACCCCGATTCTCCACCATCTGGCCCGTTTCAGTATCAAAATAATGGCCTCCGGTGATGTAAAGGTTTTGAGCCTGGAGGTGAAAACTTAAAAAAAGAACAAGGAGAAATGGAACCAGCCGGCTTTTCATGGGAATGCAATTTGCCGACAAGTAATGGTTTAACGTTCAAAACGCAAAGCTACTTTATCTAAGCTGTCGCTGGAGCCCACCATGGTGAGCACATCTCCTTTCCTCAGGCGGGTATAACCGTGAGTAATAAGCATGTGGCCACCCCGTTTTACGGAAAGAATGATGATATCTGAGGGTAACCTCAGGTCGCGCAATGCGAGGCCGCGAAGGTCTTTGTTCAATACTTCCACATCCATGGTGTCCTGGTTTTCTTCCATACCCAGTAGCAGGGAGGCTGCTTGTGGCGACCGAACAAAGTGATCCATCAGACTTACAATGGCGGTACTCGGGTCTACGATCAGACAATCAAGCTTGTGAAATTTCTCAAAGTTATAGCGCTGATTGAGCCTCACCACAATGTCTTTAGTGCCTACGTGTTCGTAGAGCAGCTCGGCCACCTGCTGGTTTTCTTTATCAGTCAACATCAGTACAACGGCCTCGGCCTTGGCTATATCGGCCCCCTGCAAGCTTGGCAGGCTAAGGTCGGCAATGGATACGATTTTCAGATCAGGGTACTCCGAACGGTCTATGTCTTTATGTCGGGTAGCTATTTCAGCTTCCCAGCCATGCTCCTTTAGCTGCCGGGCAAGTGCCACCGATTGAGACTCCATGCCAATGATCAGCGCATCTCTTACCCCGTCAAAGTGAGGGATGTTAGCTTTGAGTCTTGATTCACCAACCAGGTTGATAGACCATTTGAATAGAGGTGGCCCGACAAACTGATTGAGCACGATGACTGCAATGACAATGGTAGCAAACTCGTTGCCCCAGGCCGGAAATGTATTAGCAACAATGGTGGCCAGTCCCAGTCCTACACCTGCCTGCGTTACATAAGGCATCCAGCCAATTCTTCGAAACAAACCTGAGTCACCTCCCAGGGTACCTCCGACAAAGGATCCCATGATCATGGTGATCAATCGAATTGAGAACAGAATCAGCGCAACTCCGATTACCTTAGGCAGAATGTCCAGTGAAACAGAGGCACCGGTTAGCGTAAAGAAAGCGATGTAAACCAGCGGGCCCACTTCCTCCAGTATTTTCAAAAACTCATAACGGAACTTGCTATAGTTGGTCACGTAAAAGCTGCCGATAATACAGATCAGCAATGGCTCCAGGTGGAAGTCTTTTCCGAATTGGTCAAGCGTGATGTGTTTCACATAATAATACAAGACGTACACGCCATAGCCTATGGCCAGAATAATGACGGTTTTGAAGTGCTGATGGATACGGACCTTGAGCACCTGTTTCAGCAACTGACCCACCACATAGCCCAGGCCGAAGGAGCTCAGTAATTCCCCAATAAGGATGAGTAGAAAGAAGAGGCTGAATGGCTCCCCACCAACGAGGGCTTTTGAAACCGAAAGACAAATAGCAAAAAGCAGAATTACCAGGAAATCTTTCACCACGGTAACCCCCATGGCTGTTTGTACAAAAGGCCCTTTGGCCCTCATTTCATTAATAACGGCAATGGCAGAGGCTGGCGAACGTGCTACAAAAATGGTAGCCATCAATATAGAAACTGCAATTTTGCTGGCCGCATTCATGTCGCGCATGAAGTTGATCTGTCCGGCCAGAAAGAAAATGGCAATAGAGCTGAATACAAAGGTAACGAACAGCTGACCGAAGGTCATCCACTTGATGCTCTTAAACCTGCTGCGCAATTCCTTTACATACAGCTCAGCCGCTGCCGCAAAGGCGATGAAGGCAAGGGAAATATCATTGATAAACTGGAGGCTGGTTCCCGATTCTTTGGGCAGCAGTTTGAAAATAAAGGGCCCTGAAAACAAGCCAATTACCAAAAGCCCTGTGATAAAGGGAAGCCGAATCTTTTGGAAAAACCCGGCAATTTGGTTGGCAGCCACCGCTATTATGGCAAAGCCACCGAGCAAGAACAAGGTTTCCGAGATATCTGACATAGAGGCCTTTTATGGTAAATTCTCCCTTATTCGGATAGGAGTAAGTTACCAAAATAAGCAATGAAGGCCGAAAATGTTTATTCTTCCACCAAAAAAATCACAGTAATTTTGCATTGACAATAAGTCCGTTGACAAGGGTTTTGTGCACAGGACACTTATGCGCAATCCTGAGAATTCCCTGTCGATCCTCTTCACTAAGGTTGCCATGAAGCTCCAGATCAAGATCAATAAACTCCAATTTACCTGCTGGGTCATCTGTACTGTCCGCATCTGCTGCATGCCGCTTTTCCCGGGTCATATGCACTTTTACTTCATCAAGAGCTATGCCTTTATGCCTGGCATACATGCGGATGGTAATAGCCGTACAAGCGCCCAGGGAAGCGACCAGTAAATCATAGGGAGTTCCGGCCAGGTTGGTACCGCCAATTTCTCTCGGCTCGTCAGCCATCAGGTAGTGCCCGTTGGCCATAATTTCAGAGAGGAAACCATGTTCTTTCTCATTTCTCACCACTACCTGTCGATCAGTCCTTAGTTTGGGTTCTTCATCCTTCAGGTCAATATACCTGGTGGCCCAGGAGGCGATCATACTACCTGTGTATAAAGAATCTTCCTTTTTACTAAGCAGGTGGTCGGCACCATCCAGCGAGATATAGCTCTTGGGGTGCATGGCATTGACATAAATCTTCTCTGCATTGCTGATGTCTACCGTTTCGTCCTGGGGAGAATGAAGAATGAGCAAGGGCTTTTTCAGGCTTTTTAGTCTGGAGGCCAGGTCAGTTTCTTCCAGGTCATCGATAAACTGTTTTTTGATCCTGAAAGGTCTGCCGCTAAGCGAAACGACAGCTTCACCAGTGGACTCAATCTCTTCAAGCGAGTTCTGAAAGAGGTGCTTTACATGAGGTGGATCTGCGGGAGCACCTACTGTAGCCACAGCTTTGATAGATGGAATTTGCCCGGCTGCCATCAGCACGGCCGCTCCACCCAGCGAATGGCCAATAATAATCTTTGGTGCTTCATAGTGCTCTGCCAGGTGTTGTGCCGCATAGAGCAAGTCTTCTACATTGGACGAGAAGTTGGTGTCTGCAAAATCTCCCTCACTCTCGCCCAGACCAGTAAAGTCAAAGCGCAGCACGGCAATGCCCCTGGCCGTAAGCGCACGGCTGATATTGGTTACCGCCAATAGGTTTTTAGTGCAGGTAAAGCAATGGGCAAATATGGCATAAGCAAGAGGTTGTTTGTCCACGGGGTGTTCCAGGCGGGCAGACAATGATAAACCCTCTGCATTCTTGAATTGCAGCTTAACGGTTTTCATAAGATGAAGCGGATTAATTAAGAGTTACTCCTCAATTTAATAATTGTACTGGTATAGAGAGAGACGAAAAAGGGAACCGTGTAGGTAATCAGGAATTTACCCAACTGGAGCTTCTCAAAATCGAGAGCAAAGATGCACTCACTTTGGTTGATGCAGTTAAGAATACTGCCTACCACCAGGCTCATCTTAAGTGCGACCAAAAGACCAGAGGGCTCCAGCATGGCGGTAATCACCTTGTTATTTCTTAAACGACCCATTTTTGACCTTTTTGAGCTAACTTCAAATTCGGTTTTAAGATTCTAAATGTATGTCTCCTGCCTATCATTTAAACGGAATTCCCTTAATTTGAAGCCTATATCTCATGCAGGCTAACAAAAACTTCAGTATCGCTATACAGATTTGTGTCTTTATGGACTTTAAGGGCCAGGAGCGCTATTCCTCTAAGGAACTGGCAGATAGTGTGGATACCAATCCGGTAGTCATTCGCAGGCAACTGGCTCGTCTCAAAGCGGCAGATCTAATGCAGAGTCAGAATGGACCCAATGGAGGGTACTACCTGACCAGAAGCACTGACAAGATTACCCTGTGGGATTTATACGCGGCCACCCGGGAAGGCGATTTTTTTAACCGGCCTAAGCCCAACCCTGACTGCGTGGTGGGCAGTAACCTGAAATATTTGGTTGAAGATACCTTCTACAATGCCGAGATGGCCATGAAGCCAGAGCTGGAAGCTGTAACCATTAGGGACCTCTCGCAGAAGCTTACTAAAATTCTCGATTGTTAATGAGCTCTTTTTAAAGGGGTTACAAATTTCTTTTTATTCACAGGAACTTATTTGTAACATTATTAATTACAATATCAAATCATGCAAATTGGCATGAAGGAAAAAATGAGAAACAAAAAACAAAAACACATAACAATGAAAACTTTAGAAGCATTAAACAGAGGTCAGGTATCAGAAAACAACCAACAGATTTTTGACACTTTGAAAAAGAAGGTAGGTATGGTTCCTAATCTCTATGCAACAGCTGCTAACTCAAATGTAGCCCTGGGTGCAATCCTGGGTTTTGGTGATACGCTTGGAGGTGGTACTTTTTCAGGTAAAGAAGTAGAAGCCATCGCCCTGGCAGTAAGCCAGGTAAACGACTGTGAGTACTGTCTTGCTGCACACACTGCGATTGGCAAAATGAATGGATTTACTGAGGCCCAAACAGTAGAATTGAGAACCGGTAATATTGAAAACGCTAAACTGGCTGCTCTTACACAACTGGCTCGTGAACTGGCTGATAACAAAGGTCGTGCTGCTCAGAGCTTTATTGATGCATTCTTTGCTGCTGGTTATTCAAAGGCTGCTTTGGTTGAACTGATCGGCTTTGTAGCACTGAATACATTCAACAACTTCCTGAACAATACCGCAGGAACCACTGTAGACTTTCCGGCTGCTCCTGAATTATTAGCAACTGTATAAGGGTATCCCTTTTTCGGGCTGTTATTTAGTTGATCTACCTATTTAAAAGATCGCTTAAACCGCTGAAAGGCTAATCTGGGAAAGGGGGAAATTACTGGATTATTTATAAGCCCTCAGGAAGGGTGAGCGTGAATAGATCAAAGTCCTGGCTTTCGTGTCAGGACTTTTTTTATGCATTGGCAATTGGTTCATAAACTATTGGCTGCGTAATCTTGAAAATTGTCCCTGTCAAAATGTTGATGCGCTAATGAGGTGTCCTGTTGGTGCAGGAGCGTTTGTATTTGGCGGATTATATTAAAAAACAATAAGCGAGATATTTCGCAAGGTTGCAAATGATTTCGCTTATCGAATTTTGATATCAAAATTATTTATTGGTCAATGTGCTCACTTTAGAAGAGCTTTTTTAACCCAAGATTGCGCTTACTCAATTTGGGTTACAATTTGTGAAATTGGGGTGGTTGGGGGCAGCTAAGCCAGAGTTCCTTGAAAATTCGTGGCAATTGTACACGTTTGCCACGTCCCATAAGGTCAGGTCTTGATCAAAAGCGAAAGCCTCTGCAAACATGCTGACCATCTGTGTGACATTACTTACGTCCCAGTTGCCAATGTCCTGATCAAAAGCTGAAGCACCTTCGAACATATAATCCATCCATGTGACATTGCTCACATCCCAGCCCCCGATATCCTGATTAAAAGCTTCAGCACCACTGAACATATATATCATCCAAGTGACATTGCTCACATCCCAGCTCCCAATATCCTGGTTAAAAGCTAAAGCATTACCGAACATTCCAGATATACGAGTGACGCTGCTGACATCCCAACCCCCAATATCTTGATTGAAAGCTAAAGCATTACCGAACATCCCGTCCATAGTCTGGACCTTTCTCACATCCCATCTCCCGATATTCTGGTTGAATACTCTGGCATTAAAGAACATTCCAGACATATCAATTACATTGCTCACATCCCAACTCCCGATATCCTGATTAAAAGCTAAAGCACCATCGAACATGTTCTCCATGCTAGTCACATTGCTCACGTCCCATCTGCCAATATCCTGATTGAAAGCATAAGGATCATCTGGCTTAAAGTGATTAAAAGGCTTACGGAACATAGAGTTCATATTAGTTACATTACTCACATCCCAGTTTCCGATATCTTGATTGAAAGCATCAGCACCATAGAACATACCATTCATACCAGTCACCTGGCTCACATTCCAGTCTCCAATGTTTTGATTAAAAACGCTGGCACGATTAAACATACCGCGCATATCAGTGACCTTACTCACATCCCAGTTTCCGATATCCTGATTGAAAGCTGAAGCACCTTGAAACATACGACTCATATCAGTGACGCTGCCAACATCCCAACCACCTATATCCTGATTAAAAAAATCCGCAGATTCGAACATGCGGCTCATATCAGTTACGCTGCTCACATCCCAATCCCCGATATCCTGATTAAAATTACCCGCACCATAGAACATACCGCTCATATTCCTGACGTTGCTCACATCCCAATCCCCTATGTACTGATTAAAACGGGAATGGAAAGAATATTGCATTCTGAACATTTGGCTCATATCGGTGACATTGCTGACATCCCAATTCCCAATAGCACCATTAAAAGCCGGAGCCTCATTGAACATATCGCTCATATCGGTGATATTGCTGACGTCCCAATTGTTTAAGTCACCGTTAAAATTCAGGCAGTTAGAAAACATGCCTGCCATACTGGTGACCTGGGATAGATCGGGCGCATCTGAAGCATTTTCTACCACTTGCACAGTAGACGCAAAAGCCCTGGTCATGGTTTTCCATTCAATATCTCCCCATTGATCAATGGATACGATTGCTCTTCCTCCGGTTAAGATAGCAGGAAAAGTGCCAGTGATCGCTATCTGATAATCCCCCGGAGTAGCATAGCTATGTGTGGGTGAACCCGTTATGTTAGTCTCAATGGTTCCATCGCCCCAGTCTACATTATAGTTGTATGTGAGGCTATCAATTGTACCAAAACCAATCGTTTGATTCGCTGTTGTAGTTCTCCACGTAGTAATAAAAGAACTATCATCTATATCCGTGACCATAATTGTAACCGATGCTGTAGTAGTCAACTCTGTATCAGAAACTGAAACCGTAATCGCAAAACCAGTAGCAACTTCATAGTCCAGGGATTCACCATCAGCAAGACTTAATGCTCCGGTGGCCTCATCTATTTCAAACAAGCCCGTGAAATCTCTGCTACCGTCAAGCTCAACAGTTTCTGTGATAGAAAAGCTAATAGCATCCCCATCAGGGTCACTGGCCTCGACTATACCAATAACCCATACATCGGCTGTGTTTTCTACTACAGAGAAGGATTGGTCGGCAACGACAGGTGCCCTGTTCACATCAGTCACGTTGATGGTGATAGATGCTTTAGCGGTTAATTCCTCATCAGAAACTGAAACCGTAACTGAAAAGCCAGAAGCATCCTCATAGTCCAGGGATTCACCGGCTGTAAGGCTTAGTGCTCCGGTAGTCTCATCTATTTCAAACAAGCCTGTAAAATCTCTACTATCGTTAAGCTCAACAGTTTCTGTAATAGAAAAGCTAAGAGCATCCCTATCAGGGTCACTGGCCTGTACCATACCAATAATCGCCTCATCGTCTATGGTCTCCGCTACAGAGAAGGACTGATTATCTATGACAGGTGCTTCATTCGGTTGTATTTCATCGCGCTTACAGGCACTGGCCACAATGAGTATAAATAATAGTCCGAACAGACCTATATGGCTCCTGGCATTTTTCATTTTAGTTTAATTTGACACTCGACCCTTAAAAATAGAAAAATATGATTGATTACAGCCTCAATGGTTAAGCTTGAAGATAAGGAATAGGGAATGACCTGCCGTTGACGCTGTATTCGTCCGACCACTTGAACTGTTCATGAGAGTGGTCTGATTCTCGTCATCCACTGTTTGTGATTTATGAAGAAATCTGATCTACGGATGACGTTCCGATTTCTCGCTGTTAGCCTGCATGCCGTAGGCATGGTAGCTTGAAGGCACTTAGCCACTGTCCTTTTTCACTCTGATGTTTGCAACCGAAGCCTTGGCGTAGGTGTAGAACGAAGAGTCTCTAACCACTCCTGCACAACCTGCTTTAGATCCTTCATGCTTCAGGATTGGAAAAGCAGGGATTCAATAATTGATCGTCATCTTGGTTTGTGTTTTGGGAAGAAATCAGGCCTCTCAATGGTAAAGAAGTCTGGTATTGAAATTCTATGAGGAAACAGGATAAGCAAACAAAAAAACCGAGGCCCTATGGCTGAGACTTGGTTTCATCGATACAATTAAGAAAGCTCACGGCAGAAGAGTTTTTTAACCCGGAGATTGCGTTTACTTAACCAGGATTACAATTCGTGAAATCAGGGCGGTTCGTAGCAGTTAAGCCAGAGTCCCTTGAAAATTCACTGCAATCGGTCACACCTGCCACATTCCATTGGGTCAGGTCCTGATTAAAGTCAATAGCAAAACGGAACATAGTGCTCATATTTATGACATTGCTCACATCCCAACTCCCAATACCCTGATTAAAATCAGGAGGATCACCAGGTTTATTTGGATCCAAAGGCACAGCGAACATACCCATCATATTGGTGACGTTGCCTACATCCCAACGGCTGATGTCCTGATTAAACCTCAAAGCACCACTAAACATTAAACTCATATCAGTGACATTACTGACATCCCAGTCCCCAATGTTCTGGTTAAAATCTGAAGGATCATTTCGAATGTAAACATCAAAATCCATAAAAAACATTTGGCTCATATCCGTAACCTTGCCTACATCCCAGCCTCCGATGTCTTGATTAAACCTAAAAGCACCACTGAACATATAGCTCATATTAGTGACACTGCTCACATCCCAATTGCTGATATCTCCATTAAATACTCCTGCAAGACGGAACATGCCGTTCATATCGGTGACCTTACTTACATCCCAACTTCCGATGTCTGGATTAATGCTACGGGCAAAAGCGAACATACCTCTCATATTAGTAACATTACTGACATCCCAACTGCTGAGGTCTCCGGCTGAACTTGCATGGGAAAACATACCGCTCATATCAGTAACATTGCTCACGTCCCAACCTGAGATGTTCCCTTTTGTACCACTATTATGGAACATGCCACTCATATCTGTAACGTTACTCACATCCCAGCTTGAAATGTTTGTACTAAGACCACCACTAGATGAAAACATACCGCTCATATCGGTAACGTTGCTCACATCCCAATCTGCAATGTTCACAGTAGAAATCGTGATACTAGAGAACATTTCACTCATATCGGTGACATTGCTCACATCCCAATTGTTGAAGTCACCAGTGAAAAAGACACAACGATAAAACATACCTGACATATCGGTTACCCTGGATAAATCAGGTGCATCTGTGGCATTCTCTTCGAATTCATACATATCTGTGAATGCGAAACTCATAGTTTCCCATTCAATAAGACCCCATTGGTTAATTGATATAAGTTGTCTTGCCCCATTTGTTTGTATGGCTGGAAAGGTACCTGTGATGGCTACCTGATAATCTCCGGGACTAGCATAGGTATGTGTGGGCGAACCCGTTATGTTAGTCTCAATGGTTCCATCGCCCCAGTCTACATTATAGTTGTATGTTAGACTTTCAATTGTGCCAAAACCAATCGTTTGATTGGCTGTCGTAGTTCTCCAAGTAGTAAGGAAAGCAATACTCCTATCTATTTCTTCCACATCCGTCACGGTGATATAGATTGATGCTGTAGTGGTTAATTCTGTATCAGAAACGGAAACAGTAACCGAAAAGGCAGAAGCGTCTTCAAAGTCCAGGGACTCACCGTCTGCAAGGCTTAGTGCTCCTGTCTCCTCATCTATTTCAAATAAGCCTGTAAAATCTCTGCTATCGTTAAGCTCAACAGTTTCTGTGATGGAAAAGCTAAGGGCATCTCCATCAGGGTCACTGGCCTGCACGGTTCCAATAATCGCCTCATCGTCTACGTCCTCTGCTACAGAGAAGGACTGATCAGCTATGACAGGTGCCTCATTCGGTGGAATATCATCACCCTTACAGGCACTGACCACGATGAGTATGAATAAGAGTCCGAACAGACCTATATAGCTCTTGACATTTTTCATTTTAGTTTAATTTGACACTCGACCCTTAAAAATAGAAAAATTTGATTGATTACAGACTCAATTGCCAAGCTTGAAGGTAAGGAAGAGGGAATTACATGCCATTGACTTTTCTACACCAATCACCTGATTTGTGCTGATTATTTTAACAGTGAGGTAAGGAAAGGTTCCGGCTTTTAAGTCGTATTGAACCTTGCGAAACGCATCAGACAATTAAGGATGACTTTTTTGTATTCAATAATCGATAGCACAATCTCAAAACAAATATCTTTGCATGCAGTTTTGCAAGGAGAATTAGAGTAAATGCAGAAATCAAATATTGGAGTACTACTGGTCAACCTAGGTACTCCTGATAGTCCGGAGACTAAAGATGTAAGAAGATACCTGCGTGAATTCCTGATGGATGAGCGCGTGATCGATATCCCCTATATCAACCGATGGCTTTTGGTCAATTTGATCATTGCCACTTTCCGTTCGCCCAAATCGGCCAAAGAGTATAAAAAGCTCTGGAATGAGCGGGGCTCATCTCTCAAATACTTTGGCTATGACGTGAAGGATATGCTGCAAAGCTCCCTGGGCGATGATTACGTGGTGGAGCTCGGTATGCGCTATCAAAACCCCAGTATCGAGTCGGCTTTGAATGTGCTCAAAGGGCATGATGTATCGCGCATTATCGTGATTCCGTTATTTCCACAATACGCCTCTGCTTCTACAGGTTCAGTATCTCAAAAGGTGAATGAGGTAGTGAATAAGTGGCAAATCATTCCAAGTGTCTCCCACATTAATCAGTTCATGGACCATCCTAAATTTCTGGAGGCCGTAACTGCCAGGGGTAAGGCCCAGATGGCCAAAGAGGATTATGATCATATCATTTTCAGCTACCATGGTTTGCCAGAGCGCCAGATCACCAAAGGTTCCGTAGGTAATACCTGTCAATTTGGTACCTGCTGTGATACATTTACCGATAAGAACCGCTACTGCTACAGGGCTCAGTGCTTTTATACATCCCGATTGCTGGCGAAGGCATTGGGCCTGTCTGATGATCAGCATACCACCACATTCCAGTCAAGGCTTGGCAAAAATCCCTGGATCAAACCTTATACTGATGAGGTGTTGAAGGAGCTTCCTGGAAAAGGGATTAAAAAGGTGATGGCCTTCTCTCCGGCATTTGTGGCAGATTGCCTGGAAACTACCATTGAAGTGGGCGAGGAGTTCAGAGATGATTTTAAAGAGGCCGGTGGTGAGGCATGGGACCTGGTACCCAGTTTAAACGACTCTGAGATCTGGATTGATTGCCTGAAGGACATGGTGGAGACTGCTTAGTCGGAGGTTTAAGGTAATTGAACTTAGATTTTAGATGGTGTATTAGCCCGACAGGTTCACTGACCCTATACAATGATTAAAAAAAAGTCAATTTTTTAGAAAAATTTAAAACTCCTTATTCTTTTTTGAATTCCTTTCAATCCATTTTTTCCCTCCCTTTCTTATTAACAATTTTTGCCAGTTTAGTATAATAAATTGCACCATAATGTATGGTATAAATGGCCTTCAGGCGCTCCGGTCCAACAGGAATAATTTGCTCTGAACTGGCTTTGGTGTATCTTTTAGACATTGAGACTATTTGATTAGGGTTTGCTAAAAATGTTTGTTCGTTAGTTGTGGATCCTTGTGTCTTACCTGATCTCAATGAGCCTAAATACCGACCCGGTTTATGTATTAACCATCATCAAATGATCGAACATCATTTTAGACCCTACAGTGTCAGGCTTTTTGTTCCTGACGGAGACCCGAATTCTTTCAAGATTATTCAAAAAACGAACTGGACCGGTGTGAGTCTTGAAATATCAAGAGATAGCTGGGAAGTACATCAAGACAGATCTGAATTTAATCAAGCAGGTGTTTATATACTTAGTGGGCAAGATGGAGAATCCGGCCTTCCAATGTTATACATTGGTCGGGGTGATGTGATCAAAGAAAGTATTGACTCTGATGATAAGAGTAAGATGTTTTGGGATAGGGCTGCGGTTTTTGTTTCGGGTAATGATGGCCTGGACAGAAAACATATCACCTGGATTCAATGGATGCTGATTCAAAATATACATGAAACAGGCGGTTGCCAGCTTGATAACGACATTACTGTTACCGAACCCGCACTTTCAGAGTACGAAAAAGCCGATGCACAGGAGTTTCTATACCAGATTTTAAACATGCTTCCTATTGTGAATATAAGGCTCTTTGACAGGGCTGAAAAAGCCGAGATTCAGCGCCCAAAAGCATTAGAAAAGTCTGAGAAAGTCATTGAGAACACCGAGGTCGTGCAGGAAACGAAAAGTGTGAAGGATTCAGAAAGTGTGCAGGATTCAAAGGTTGTTCCAGGTACTGAAGATGATCAAGATACCATCATAATCCCTACAGAGGAAGATGCCTTTAAAAACATATTTTTAGAGGAAAACAGCTGGTACCCTATAGAGATAGATGAAAAGAGGGTGGAGAAAATAAAATACCTGGGCGCTTACCAAACAGCGCCCGTTTCTGCGATTACCTATTGTGCAGAAATAAAATCTGTCGAAGCCTATAACGGCAGTGGTATGTATAAACTGAACTTTAAGTATAGAGCTCAAAGAATCAACCCTATTGAACTTGGAGATGCCGAGGCCAGTTCACTACAAAAACCGGGTTATACCAATCTGAAAGCCTTGTTAAACGCCAAAACGATCAAGGATTTATTCCAGAAATAAACCAGGTTCAGCGTTTTTACAAGAGACCTGGAAAGTAGGTTTTGGGTAAACTACTGCACCACCCGAATCTGCTCGATTCTTAATCTCTCAGGAGCTAAGGCCAGCTGGCTACAATTGGCCGGTTCGTTCAGGAACTCTACCTTGAGAAAAACCTCAAGATTCTCTTCTCTGAATTGACTGTTCAGTACGTTGGGTACATAGTTCTGACCGTTAATTTCTATCAGCCAGCCACAGTCTTCAAGTCCGTTGGCCACTGTGCCTTCAAAGACACGCCCCGTCACTTCATCAATGATAGTATCGTCATCTCCACAGGCAGTAAAGCTGAGGCATAAGAAGAGGGCTGCAATAATTTTGATGTATTTCATTCCGGGAATCTGTTTTTGTATAGACTCCAAAAATCTAAAAAGGTTGGTCGAATCTGATTAAACAACTGCCGGCTCAACAATTTCCGCAAGTTTCTCAATCACATAATCTACCTCGTCCATCGTGTTGTACTTGCCAAAAGAGAAACGGATGCCTTGTCTGTTCGGGTCGGCTTTGATACCCGTCAGCACATGTGAGCCCGTATTGGCACCACTGTTACAGGCGCTGCCACCAGAAGCTGAAATGCCATTGATGTCCAGGTTGAAGAGCAGCATATCGTTGTCTTCATTAGGAGGAAAGCTGACGTTCAGTACAGTGTAAAGGCTGTGTCCTTCCCTGATATCTCCATTAAAAGAAACGCCAGGTACGGTTTCACGAAGTCTTTCAATCATTCGCGTTTTCAGCGACTGAATATGCTTTTGGTGAGCGTCCATATCTCTGTAAGCAATCTCCAGTGCCTTGGCCATGCCAATGATGCCGTGTACATTTTCCGTACCACCTCTGTGGTTACGCTCTTGCCCACCGCCATCTATCAGGCGACCGATTTTCTTGCTTTTGCAAACTCTCAGGAAGCCGATTCCCTTGGGGCCATGCAGCTTATGTGCAGAACCAACCAGGAAGTGACATTGCAATTTTTCCAGGTCATGCCTGAAGTGGCCCATGGTCTGAACAGTGTCAGAGTGGAAAACAGCATCGTATTCGTTGCAGATTTCACCGATGCGATCGATGTCCTGAAGCGTGCCGATTTCATTGTTGGCATGCATGGCCGAAACCATAGAACGTGGATTGTTCTTCAGCAGCTCTATCAGGTGATCGTGATTGATATGCCCTTCGCTGTCAAGCTCCAGGTAGCTCACTTTTACCTTCCCTTCAGCAGCCAGCTTATCGGCAGTTTGGCCTACAGCTTTATGCTCAATTTTGGTAGTGATGATGTGCTTGAGGTCGTAAGCCTCCACACTGCATCTGATAGCGGTGTTATCGCCCTCAGTACCTCCCGAGGTAAAGAAAATCTCAGATGGGGTAGTATTTAACAATTGGGCTACGGTTCGTCTGGCATATTCCACCTTAGACCTGGCCTCACGACCGTGAGAATGGGTGGAAGAGGGATTGCCATACATATCCAGCATAAGAGGCCTCATGGTCTCAAATACCTCAGGATCAAGTTGCGTGGTGGCAGCGTTGTCAAAATATACCTTCATCTTTCTACGCGTTTGTGGATACTATCTCTTTTATATCGGCCATTATTTTTTGGGCCAGGTGTTCAGCCGTTACCTGCGACTCCGATTCTGAGTAAATCCGAATGATCGGCTCGGTGTTCGACTTTCTCAAATGTACCCATTCTTTGTCAAACTCTATTTTTACTCCGTCAATTGTGTTTACAGGCTGGTTTTTATACTTTTCCTCAATGCCTCTGAGTACTTCATCTACGTTGATCTCAGGCGAGAGGTCTATTTTGTTTTTTGATATATGGTAGTTAGGGTAGCTTGCTCTTAACATAGAGGTGCGCTTTCCATATTTAGCCAGGTGCGTGAGAAAAAGTGCTATACCTACCAGGGCATCACGACCGTAGTGCAGCTCAGGGTAAATAATACCTCCATTGCCCTCACCACCGATGATCGCATTGGTCTCTTTCATTTTTACAACCACATTTACCTCGCCTACGGCTGCGGCTTCATAGTTACCACCATGCTTTTCAGTAACATCTCTGAGAGCCCGGGTTGAAGAGAGGTTGGAAACAGTATTTCCCATCTCGTTTTGCAGTATATAATCGGCCACGGCTACCAGGGTATACTCCTCGCCAAAGGGGGTCCCGTCTTCACAAAGCAGTGCCAGTCGATCTACATCCGGGTCTACCACAATACCCAGGTCGTATTGACCATTTTCCAATACACCTGAAATTTGTCCCAGGTGTTCGGGAAGTGGCTCCGGGTTATGTGGAAAGAGTCCGTTGGGCTCACAGTTGAGCTCTTTGACCTCGGCTACGCCTAATGCCTTTAAGAGTGGAGGCAGGGCGATTCCTCCTGTGGAGTTAACACAGTCAATTACCAGTTTGAAATTAGCAGCCTTAATGGCTTCTACATCTACCAGGGGCAATTGTAAAACAGCGTCTATGTGTTTGTCAATTTGTGTGTCGTCTGTTTCGTACTTGCCCAGTGCTTTCACATCAGCAAAGTCAAAGGCCTCTTTTTCAGCGATGGCCAGTATGTCTGTACCGTCTTGCCCGCTGATAAATTCCCCTTTGTCATTCAGAAGTTTGAGGGCATTCCATTGCACAGGATTATGGCTGGCAGTCAGTATAATACCACCTCCGGCTTCCTCGCTTACAACGGCCATTTCTACGGTAGGAGTAGTAGAAAGGCCAAGGTCTACCACATCCAGGCCAAGACCTGAAAGAGTGGCACATACCAATGAAGAGATCATTTCGCCAGAGGGTCTGGCATCTCTTCCGATAACAATCTTTTTGTTGTCAGAATTTTGCTTTACCCAGGTACCATAGGCAGCAGCAAACTTTACTGCATCTACAGGGGTAAGTGATTCTCCTACAGCACCGCCAATTGTTCCGCGGATACCTGAAATGGACTTAATTAATGTCACAGATTACTGAGTTAAGATGATGGCACAAAGCTAGTAAAAAGCGTACAACGAGCACACGATTTTCAAGCTTGTGGAAAAATTGTCGATAAGTAGAGGGAAGTGATTATTTGAACTTTGACAGCACCTTGTCTACCTCGTTGTCCGGGTTACCACAGGCCTCGCCTGCTTTGAGGTCTTTGCCGCAGTAGCCGCATCTTACGCCTTCCTTATTAAGAAAAGGACTTTGCGAAGCGCAGGTACCCTTAAATTCTCCGTTTTTGAGCAGGAGCAGTCTTACAGACATCCCTACAAAAAACAACCCGATCAAAATCAATGTGAAGACAAACGTGCTCATAGCTCACTAATTTGAGACAAAATTAATATTGTTTATGGCTTAACACTACCTTTGGAGCATAAGTTTCTCCAAACCAAGCAAATCAAGTGATTCAACCACCCCAAGACGAAAAAAGACAGGAAAAACTGGCCGCTTTTGATCGTTTACTTAGCATTATGGACGAGCTCAGGCTCAACTGTCCATGGGATAAAAAACAGACCCTGGAAACTATCAGACACCTTACCATTGAAGAAACTTATGAGCTATCGGACGCGATTCTCGAGAATGATCTGGATGAGGTAAAGAAAGAAATTGGCGACCTGATGCTGCACATGGTGTTCTACTCAAAGATTGCCGATGAAAAAAAGGCCTTTGATATAGCCGATGCACTGAATTCTATCAGTGACAAGCTGGTGCATCGTCATCCGCATATTTATGGAGATGTGGAGGCCAATGATGAAGAGGCTGTAAAGGCCAACTGGGAGAAGATTAAGCTTAAGGAGAAAGGAAATACCTCCGTATTGGGTGGAGTGCCCAAAAGCCTGCCAGCCATGGTCAAGGCGGTGCGTATCCAGGATAAAGCCCGGGGAGTTGGTTTTGACTGGGAAAAGAAGGAGCAGGTTTGGGAAAAGGTTGAGGAAGAGATGCAGGAGTTCAAAAGTGAATTCAACATTGCTGAGGGTGCCGAGATTAATAAAGAGCGGGTGATGGGAGAGTTTGGAGACATGCTCTTTTCGCTTGTGAATTATAGCCGCTTTATAGACATAGATCCTGAAGAGGCACTCGAGAGAACGAATAAGAAGTTTATAAAGCGCTTTCAATACCTGGAGAGCGAATCTAAAAAAGATGGCAAGAGTATCGCTGATATGTCTCTGGCAGAAATGGACGAATATTGGGAGAGGGCCAAGAAGCTGTAATGCTCAGTCTCAGGTGATGCACAAAGCCGTCATCCCTCCCGCTTTTTCTCTAAATTTGCAAACAATCTCCAATCAGGCCCTTCAGTACATAAATAATGAAACGACCCAAGTGGCTTTCCAGATTACTAGTTTGGCGCATCAGGCATATGAGCTCGCGAAACTTTATTATGGTGCTGGGAGGCATTGTCGGCATATTAGGGGGCATTGCTGCCGTGTCCTTAAAAAGCGCGGTACATTACCTTCAGGTGCTCTTGCTCGACTTTCAGGATATTTTTAATGAGTATGTTTTCCTCATCTATCCTTTGTTGGGTATCGCGCTCACAGCATTTGTGGCCGATCGCATACTGAAAGAGCGCTTGGGGCACGGGGTTACCAGCATTCTCTACGCTATCTCCAAGAAGTCGAGCATTATTACCCAGGCTAAGATGTACAGCCGAATGGTTACCTCCTGCATCACAGTAGGCTTTGGTGGCTCTGTCGGGCTGGAGGCGCCCATTGTAGTGACGGGGTCTGCCATCGGCTCCAACCTGGGCCAGCTGATGCATCTGAATTATAAGCAGCGCACTCTCATGATCGGCTGTGGGGCAGCAGCAGCCATTTCAGGAATTTTTAACTCACCAGTGGCGGGTGTCATATTTAGTGTAGAGGTAATTCTCACTGATGTTACCATTGCCGCTTTTATCCCTTTGCTGATAGCTTCTGTGGTGGGCTCTTTTGTGTCGATGCTCTTACTGGGAGAGGCCGTACTTTTTTCTTTTGATCTGAAAGACCCCTTTACCGCTTCCGATTTTCCATTCTACCTGCTATTGGGTGCTATATGTGGCTTGGTGTCGGTTTATTTCACGCGGGTCACGCTATTGGGTGAATATATGATTACCCGGATTCCCAGCAGAATATGGAGAGCCGTCTTAGGCGGGCTGGCTTTGGGTCTGATCATTTTCTTTTTTCACCCAATCTATGGTGAGGGCTATAACTCCATTACTGAAATTCTGGATGGGCGACCTGTAGAAATGCTGGCCGAGAGCTTTTTCTTGTCTGATGTTGATGGAAAGCTGCCCCTGATTTTGTTTGCCCTGGGTGTCTTGCTTTTGAAACCCCTGGCGACCGGTGCCACCATCGGGGCCGGAGGAAACGGAGGTATTTTTGCCCCCTCACTTTTCGTGGGCGGCTTCACGGGTTATATCTTTTCAGAAAGCGCCAACCTGCTCAACCTCGGCAAAACACTTTCTACCAGCAATTTTACCCTGGTAGGTATGTGTGGGGTAATGAGTGGTGTGCTGCATGCTCCCTTGACGGCAATCTTTCTGATAGCAGAGATCACTAGTGGCTATACCCTTTTCCTGCCGCTGATGCTGGTGTCGGCCATTGCCTTAAGTACCAGCAGCTACTTTGAGAAATACTCCTTTTATACCGGCAAGCTGATCAAGCGGGGAGACCTCATCCCATATGACAAGGATCGTCAGGTGCTGAGCCTTATTAAAATGGATAAGCTGATAGAAAGAGATCTTTTAACCATTCACCCTGATCAGTCTCTGGGCGATTTAGTGGAGCTGGTAAGGCGCTCAAAACGGAACATATTCCCTGTAGTGAATGATGAGGGAGAGCTTCTGGGTATCATCACCCTGGATGACATCAGAGAAATAATGTTTGATGAGTTGTCCCAAAAAAGTGTAATTGCAGCCACTTTGATGCACAAACCTCCTGATACGGTTTCGTCTGAGGCGAAAATGCAGGATGTGATGAATAAATTTGAAAGAACGGGAGCCTGGAATTTGCCGGTAATCGACAATGGAAAGTACCTGGGTATCGTTTCAAAGTCACGAATCTTCAATGCATATCGCACCCGTTTGAGAAGGCAGCATAAAGAATAGATTGCCTACAGTTTCCTTAAAATTCAGTAAATCAATCCCTTAAGAAAATCTGACACATTTGAATTGAATTTTGCGAAGAAGCAATTTTTTGATTCAGTTATCAACAAAAATTCAGAAAAGGATTTTCATCTTAAATCGTTGATAAACAAGGGGTTGTAGAAAGTCCGTGGATAACTGTGGATAACTTTTAACGTTTGTGGAAAAGTCGTCTTGATTTTTTTGATTCTATATTTTGTCTAAAAAGTCTGGAAAAATTTACCCTAAACCGACCTTTTTAGTTAATGAAATTTTTTCTGAAAACAGGATTTGAGGCCTCTATATTTTCAATCGTTTTCGTACCGTTTCTGTAAGAGAACTTGCTGTAAGGACATAAATGGACGATTATGTAATTGTTAAGCGAAAGGAGGACGTTCTTAAAGGCTTGGTTATCTACAGAGAATATTGGGATAACATAAGACTTTTCCAAAATCGAGAATATTAGAAAAGTGATATTATGAGGTTTTGACGTTTTTGTGTAATGCCTTACCAACCAGTCTGAAAATTCAAGAGATGATTCATTTTACAGTGATGCAAAAGCAAATTCTTTTATGTGTATTGTCCGGGCTGTTTTTTTGGTCCTGTGCTGGTAATACGGCCGATCAGGTACAGGAAGCACCGAAAGTGATAAAGTGGGATGGCCTGGAGGCGGTGATCAACAAGAAGTCTGAAAAACTGCAGGTAATTAACTTCTGGGCTACATGGTGTGCACCCTGTATCAAAGAGCTGCCATATTTTGAGGAGGTGAATGAAAGCAGCAGTGACAAGATAGATGTTACGCTCATATCGCTTGACTTTGCTGATGAATTTGAAAAGCGCGTACTGCCCTTTGTAGAGAAGCGAAACCTGCGGTCTCGGGTAATGCTGTTAGATGAGATTGACTATAATTCGTGGATAGATAAGGTGGACCCGAGCTGGTCTGGCGCGATTCCTGCTACATTAATAATTAACCCCTCAAATGGAAAAAGAAAGTTCCTGGAAAAAGAATTGAACGAAGGGGAGTTGAATTCGTTAATTGAGGAGATTTTAAACTAAACCTGAAAGCTATGAACTATGTAAGCTCAATACTGATAAGCGCTTTTCTTCTGATAGGTGGCTTTACGGCAGAGGATGCCGGAGTAAAGGTAGGCGATACCGCCATAGATTTTAATCTGAAGAATGTGGATGGCAAAATGATTTCTCTGAAGTCGGATGCCAATGCTAAGGGATACATTTTGGTATTTACCTGCAACACCTGTCCGTATTCTAAAATGTACGAAGACAGAATTATCGCCTTACATAAAAAGTATGCAGGTCAGGGTTATCCTGTCGTGGCCATTCAGCCAAACAATGCTGATAAGTCACCTGGTGACTCTTATCCTAATATGCAGAAGCGAGCCAAAGAAAAGGGCTTTCCTTTCCCTTATGTGCTGGATGAAACTCAGGAAACCACGGAAGCTTATGGTGCTACCAATACACCCCATGTTTATGTCTTGAACAAGGAAGGTGGTGACTTCAAAGTCGCCTACATTGGTGCTATTGACAATAATAGCAGAAATGCCAGTGCTGCTACCCGTAGGTATGTAGAGGAAGCCATTGATGCACTTTCAGCCGGAAACAGCGTAGGCACCAGCGATACCAAAGCGATTGGTTGCACCATTAAATGGGCCAACTAAGCAGCAGAGCTGCTGGTTATTGGTTGATTAGTTATTTGTGGGTTGGGGCCCGTCAGACCGCAGGTCAGGCGGATTAGGATACAATGGTGCTTGTTATAATAGGCTAATTTTGACTAAAACCCCTTTTAGGGACTGAGTTATGGGTTAAAGTTTTTTAGTGAATAGAGTCTGTTGACTATTTGCAGCTGGGTGTAGTGATTAACATTCCATCAAGGTCTGGTATGAGTATTTTCGCCTGAACCATTAACCAATAACTAACCTACACTTCAGCCACTTCCATCATCTTTAAGATATCATCGAGGTACTCCCTTGAATTGGAGAGCCTGGGTACTTTATGCTGCCCGCCCAGCTTGCCTCTGCCTTTCATCCATTGGTAGAAGGTGCCGGGTTCAGCTTTATGCATGATAGGAAGACTTAGCGCTATGTTGCGATAACGCTTGGCATCATAGTCTGAATTGAGCTCTCTCAGAGCTTCATCTAGTTTTTGAGTAAAGCGTTGCAGATCATCCGGGTCTTTTTCAAACTCCACGATCCATTCGTGTGCTCCCTTTTCATTTTTAGCCAGGTATTTAGGAGCTGCGGTAAAGTTGTTGATCATCGCTCCCGTTTTCTCACAGGCAATTTCAATGGCTTTTTCAGCATTTTCAATAACCACTTCCTCGCCAAAAGCATTGATGAAATGTTTGGTACGACCGGAAATCTTAATGCGGAATGGATCGGTGGAGGTAAACTGTACAGTGTCTCCAATCTGGTACCTCCAAAGGCCGGCATTGGTAGAAATGAGAATGGCATAGTGCTCCCCCATTTTTACCTCATCGAGGCCTACAACTTTAGGTGAAGGCTTGTGGATTTCGGCAAAGGGTATAAACTCATAGTAAATACCATAATCCAGCATAAGCAACATATCGTCACCATGCTTTTGGTCCTGAAGCCCGAAGAAACCCTCGGAGGCGTTATAGGTCTCCATATAACGCATGTCATCAGAAGGGATTAAGCTCTTGAATATGCTGCGATAGGGGCCAAAGGCGACTGCACCGTGAAAGAAGACCTCCAGATTAGGCCAGACTTCCAGAATATGGGAAGCGCCCTTGATTTCCACAATCTTCTGAAGAAGCACCAATGTCCAGGTAGGCACACCTGATATACTTGTTACATCCTCTTCCATGGTCATCCGGGCCATCTTGTCAATCTTGGACTCCCATTCATCCATCAGCGCAATGTCCAGCGAAGGGGTTCGCACAAACTTTGTCCAGTAGGGAAGGTTTGACATGATTACCGCAGATACATCCCCGTAATAGGATTCCTTGTTGACATCAAAATGGTTGACTTGCTGGCTGCCACCTATGGTCAGTCCTTTACCATCGAAAAGAGTGGTATCGGGGTAGTTGTTGCAATACAGCCCGAGCATGTCCTTACCTCCTTTGAAGTGGCAATCTTCCAGGGCGTCATAGGAGACGGGAATAAACTTGCTCCTGGCATTGGTTGTACCCGATGACTTGGCAAACCACTTTACATCTGATGGCCAGAGCAGGTTTTGCTCGCCTGTCATATTCCGTTCTATATAGGGGTGAATGTCTTCGTAGGTGAAGGTGGGTATCATTCTGCGGTACTGCTCTGCAGTGTGTATGTCTGCAAAGCCATGTGTACGACCAAATTCGGTGTTACGTGCGGTGGTAATTAATTTTTTAAAAAGCTCGTCCTGTACCTCAAGCGGATACTTCATGAAAAGCTCAATCTGGTGCATGCGCTTTTTCATGACCCAGGTCAATATGGAGTTGAGTATGGCCAAGGTGTGTTATTTTTTAAATCTTTCTTTTCAGCTCAAAATGCCTGCCCAGATACACTTTCCTAACCTGCTCATCTGCTGCCAACTCCTCAGCGGTACCTGCTTTTAGCAATTTACCTTCAAACATGAGATAAGCCCGGTCTGTAATGGACAGTGTTTCCTGTACATTATGATCTGTAATCAATATACCAATATTTCTCTCTTTTAGCTTGGCTACGATGGTTTGAATTTCTTCAACCGCAATAGGGTCTACCCCGGCAAAGGGTTCGTCTAACAAGACAAATTTCGGGTCTACCGAGAGGGCCCTGGCGATTTCAGTTCTTCTGCGTTCTCCGCCTGAGAGTACCTGCCCCTTGTTTTTTCTTACATGGGTAAGGCTGAACTCTTCCAGCAGCGCTTCCATTTTGTCTTTCTGAGCTTTTTTGGACAGTTTGGTCATTTCCAGCACTGCCATGATGTTTTCTTCCACCGTAAGCTTGCGAAAGACACTCGGCTCCTGGGCCAGGTAGCCAATACCACGCTGGGCTCTTTTAAACATAGGCAGCTGGGTGATTTCTTCCTCTTCCAGAAAGATGTGACCCTCGTTGGGTTTTACCAGGCCCACAATCATATAAAAGCTGGTGGTTTTACCGGCACCATTGGGGCCAAGCAGGCCAACAATCTCACCTTGTTCCACCCTGATAGAGATATTGTTGACGACCTTCCTGTTCTTGTAGGTCTTAACCATGTTATCAGCTCGCAGTATCATAGGCATCAAAAATAGAGTATATCAATTGAAGTTTGTACCCTTCCTCAATAATTGAAAGGATTTATTGAATGAACTCCGGTACAAAGGCGCTTTTCGAGCCTTTGTACCGGAGTTCACCGCCTTGTTGAGCTACAATGAGCAGGCCATCAATTACCATTGGACAAGCTTTTATGATTATTTAACAAGAAAAGAGAGTCCTGACAGAGCTTAGTCGAACTTCAGGTCTTTTACAAACAGCTGTAGAGATTTGTGTCCTCTGAAATCATTTTCTTCTATGGTATAAGCCATGTGGAATTTCATACCACAGTGTACCAGATCGTGATACTCGGCCAGACCGAAGCCAATTACTTCATAAGCGGCATCTGTACCTTCCTGCTTTACCTGAAATTTCAAGTGTTGGTCTTTCAAAACCTTCACATTAATGGCATGCAGGTTTTCGCTTACAAAAACGGGCTGCATATTCTGAGGTCCGAAGGGCCCCATTTGGGAGAGTATATTGTAGAACCTGGTATTAATTTCGTCCAGGAAAATTACGGTATCAACGTTCACAGAAGGGATCAGTTGATCATCTGTGATATCTCTCGATACCACTTCTTCAAATCGTTTTTTAAAGGCATCTACCTTATCTATGTCCATAGTAACCCCGGCAGCATACATATGCCCTCCATACTGATCCAGCAGGTCGGCACATTCGCTAATGGCATGGTACACGTCAAAGCCCTGAACAGAGCGGGCTGAACCGGTGACCTTATCGTTGGATTCTGTCAGGATTACCGTAGGGCGGTAGAACTTTTCTATACAGCGGGAAGCCACAATTCCGATCACTCCTTTGTGCCAGTCTTCTTTATAAAGAACAGTCGATTTCAGGGCTGCCTGCTCCGTATTGGACTCAATCATTTGAAGCGCTTCTTCCGTTATAGAGCTGTCGAAGTTTCTTCGGGCATCATTTTTAGTATCTACCAGGCCTGCCAGTACCCTTGCCTCATCTTCAGACTTGGCCAGCAACAGATTCACCGCAGCTCCGGCATGATCCATTCTGCCAGCAGCATTAATTCTGGGTCCAATACCAAAGACGACTCCGGAAATGGTCATGTCTTTGCGCGAGCGAGAAAGGTCAATTAGGGCCTTTAATCCGGGTCTGGGGTCATTGTTGAGCTTTTTAAGCCCGAAATAGGCCATTACGCGATTCTCTCCGGTAATGGGCACTATGTCTGACGCAATACTAACCGAGAGCAAGTCCAGGTATTCATATAGCTGGCGTAGCGGAATATTATTTTTAAGACAAAAAGCATGGAGTAGCTTAAAGCCAACCCCGCAGCCGGAAAGCCCATCATATGGGTATTCGCAGTCCTCCCGTTTAGGGTCGAGCACTGCCAGCGCACAGGGCAGTTCATCACCTGGATTGTGGTGATCACAAACTATCACATCTATGCCAGCAGCTTGTGCATCACGGATTCTGTCACAGGCCTTAATGCCACAATCCAGGGTCACAATCACACCGAAGTCATTGTCAATGGCATACTGAATCCCCTGTCGGGAAACGCCATATCCCTCAGCGTATCTGTCAGGAATGTAGAACTCCAGCTTGTCGTAGACTTCTGACATAAAGCCATAGAAGGTGGTGACCGCGGTGGTGCCGTCTACATCATAATCGCCATAGACCAGAATCTTTTCCTGTTTTTCAATAGCCTGGTTGAGACGCACCACGGCCTTGTCCATGTCTTTCATCAGAAAGGGGTCATGAAACTGGTCCAGGTTGGGTCTGAAAAAGGAACGGGCCTGCTCGAAATCAGTGATGTTTCGTTGAGCCAGAAGTGTAGCCAGGGGTTCGCTTATGTTGAGCGACTGCGTCAATGACGCAACGATTTCTTCTTCCGGCATATCCGCCAACAACCACCTCTTCTGCATTTTATAAAATTAACAAAGAATTAACCTAAGCCCGAACTAAACCCGACTCTTTGTGAGACCAATCGGCTTGAATGATCGCTCAGGCATAAAAAAAGCAGTGAGCTCAAAAGCCCACTGCTTATCGATTGATATATTTTCTTATCAGTTGTTCTTGGCAGTGTTGTCGATCACATCCTTCAATGGTACTCTTTTACCATCTCTGTAAGGTACGATCCAGGCATCTTCTACGCCCATTTCTCTAAGGTAGCGCTTCAGAACGTTGGCATCTTCATAGTTTCTGAAGTTACCCACCACATATTTTCTCAGGTCCTGCGCTTCTTCTTCAGAAAAGTCCTTGGCTTGCTTGGCATATTTCCCAATGTCCATTTTTCTGAAAGCTCCTACCTGTACCTTAAACACTACGCCAATACTAAAGTCTTCACCGTTGATCAGCTCAGGATTGTAGACTGGTTTTTTTACTTCCTCTCTCAGGTTTTCGAGCTCACGTTGTGCCGCCTGGCTGGCTGCCTGCATACGCGTAATCTCTTTTTGCTGGTCGCTTAGCTTCTTGTCTTTGTCTGAAGCCTGCTGTTCCAGGGTTTCCAGTTCTCCAGTCATGCTGGCATTGGAAGCTTTTAATTGCTGATGCTCTTCAAAGAGTAATTTGAAGTCATCGGAAGACATGCTTTTCTTTTTCTTTTTCCATTCTTTCATCTCCTTTTTGAAAGCCTTTTTCTCAGCTTTGGTCATCTGACCAAAAGCCATGCTGGCTGTCAAAACTCCGATGAGTAGGGTAAAAAATACCTTTGATGTTCTCATTATAAAGGGTCTTTATGAGTAGTTTTTTATAAACGGTTGTACAAATTAGAACTTTAAAATCAGCTTTTCAAACTTCCAATCATATCTTCAGGCCTCACCCATTCGTCAAATTGTTCTGCTGTGAGATAACCCAGGTTCACGGCTTCTTCTTTCAAAGTGGTTCCGTTTTCATGTGCTGTCTTGGCGATTTTAGCGGCTTTTTCATAACCGATTTTCGTATTCAGGGCAGTTACCAACATTAACGAATTATTGAGGTGTTGCTGTATAATTTTATGGTTAGGTTCTATACCTATGGCGCAGTTCAGGTCGAATGATACGCAGGCATCTCCAATAAGCCGGGCCGACTGCAGTACGTTATAAGCCATTACCGGCTTGAATACATTGAGTTCATAGTGACCTTGCGCTCCGCCAACTGAGACGGTCACATCGTTACCCATTACCTGGGCACATACCATGGTCATGGCTTCGCATTGGGTGGGGTTCACTTTACCGGGCATAATAGAAGAGCCGGGCTCGTTTGCCGGGATAATGATTTCGCCAATGCCCGAACGCGGCCCGGAGGCGAGCATGCGAATGTCATTGGCAATTTTATTCAGTGAAACAGATAGCTGCTTCAGCGCCCCGTGTGTTTCTACCAGCGCATCATGGGCTGCCAGGGCTTCAAACTTGTTTTCTGCAGTAATGAAAGGATGGCCTGTGAATTCGGCAATCTTTTCAGCCACAAGCTCTGAATAACCTTCAGGTGTATTAATACCGGTGCCTACCGCTGTACCTCCCAGGGCGAGCTCTGAAAGGTGCGCCAGGGTGTTTTTTAATGCTTTAAGTCCGTGATCCAATTGAGAAACGTAACCGGAAAACTCCTGACCCAGGGTCAGTGGGGTAGCGTCCATCAGGTGCGTTCGACCTATTTTCACCACATTCATCAGGGCTGTTGACTTGGCCCTGAGTGTATTTCGCAATTGCTCAACTCCGGGAATGGTGGTTTCCACAATCATTTTATAGGCAGCGATATGCATCCCGGTAGGATAAGTATCATTAGATGACTGCGATTTGTTCACATCATCATTGGGATGCACAGTGCTTTTTCCTTCACCTAAAGTATTACCTGCCAATACATGTGATCGGTTGGCCACGACTTCATTCACATTCATATTAGACTGAGTGCCTGAACCTGTTTGCCATACTACCAATGGAAACTGGTCATCGTGTTTACCTTCCAGAATCTCTTCGCATACTGCAGAGATCAAATCTCTTTTTTCTTCACTTAAAACACCCAGGGCACAGTTGGTGTGAGCGGCCGCTTTTTTCAGATAGGCAAAGCCATAAACTACCTCCAGGGGCATACTGGCCTCAGGGCCTATTTTGAAATTATCACGTGAGCGTTGGGTCTGTGCACCCCAGTATTTATCGGCAGGTACTTTTACCTCGCCCATGGTATCCTTTTCAATTCTGTATTCCATTATCAGGTGTTTTTCTTTTCGAAGAGCCCAAAATTAGCCATCAGATGCTGAGATAAAAACTATTAGGAGGCTGTTGTTCACCGAAAGCCAAAAAAAGCGGGAATACTCGTTCGGGCGTTTACCGATAACCTGCGTACGTTCACCGATTTCTGTCATCGGTGAGTCCTGATCTGCCCGTACATTTGAATGTGTTTAATGCACAAAGGTTAAACCCAAAAGGCTGACGAAAGCAAGCTTTGTCAGGGTTAACCTTGACAAAAATCCCGGTCAAAAGGATTTTTCGTCAAATGAGCGATAGAAACGCTATTGCTCATGAAGGTTAAAAACAAACAACGGTCAATAACCAAAGGTCAAAACTCAAAAAACAACATCTGTCAGAAGGTTGGTCCCCGAGAGACAGGAATCAAAAACTCAAAATTATTAACAGGTCGGCTGGCGGCACAAACCGCCAGCATTTTAAAATCTAGAAATCATGGCTAACAACCCAAATAAACGCTACATACTCGGAGGCATACTCGTATTAATAGGCGGTCTCCTGGTACTTGAGAATCTTCGCGTTCTCGACAACATCTTTCCTTACTACCTCTTCGATTGGTATTCTATTCCATTACTGATAGGAATTGTACTAATCACTACCAGAGACAAAGTGGGCTTCGGTATCGCCCTTACCATATTTGGTAGCATCTTCCTTCTCGAAGAAATGAGTCACTATTACAGATGGCGCTTTGACTTCTGGGACGTGTTCGACTTCTGGCCAATCGTATTCATCGCTGTAGGACTGTCACTTATTTTGCGCAAGGGGCGTCATAGCAATGGAGGTTGGAATCAAAAAAAAAAGTTTGACGACTCAGACACCGACTATGTGGACGAAATGGCATTCTTCGGTGGATCAGACAGAATTATCACTTCAAAAGAATTCAAGGGAGGTAAGCTCACTTCAATATTTGGAGGAACAGATTTAAATCTTGTGAACGCAGATTTAGCCACGGGCACGAACGTATTGGATGTATTTGTTCTTTTTGGCGGCACGGATATACTGGTTCCTTCAGACATGAATGTGAAAATTAAGGTTACGTCAATCTTCGGAGCTTTTTCTGACGAGCGCAAAGTGCTCAATGAGAATCCTGACAACGATGGCAAAGAACTGATCATCAAGGGACTGGTTCTGTTTGGCGGAGGCGATGTGAAATAAGCACATCATGCCTAACCCCTCCGTCATACCCCTGCGATCCATATAACGGGCGCAGGGGAGGCCAAGGGGCTCAGAAAAAATCACTAATTTCCGCTTTAAGCGGATTTTTTTATACCCTATAGTGAACCATCCATTTCTCAAAGACAGGAATATTTTTATCTACACGGCCATCTGGCTGGTGATAGCCGCATGTTATGCCCTCGCGCTCTATTATTTTTATGACTTTGAGGTAAACCAGGCACTGAGCGATAGTCTCATTTTTAATGGCCTGTTCTATGGTCTGGGTATGATTTTCTGGTTTGTAGTACGCTACAATTCCTTCGATGCCTCCCAGTTGTTGAACTTGCTGGCCAGTCACTTTGCCTCGGCTGGTCTTTCCATTGCCCTGGCAGTATTTCTCACGAATGCGGTGCTCAGGGGCATTATGGAACCTGATGATGAATACACAAAATACCTGGCTGATTCTATTGCCTGGCGATCTGCCCTCGGGGTGATGTATTACAGTGTGATCATTTTGGTTTACTACCTGATACGGTATTACTATGACCTGAATGAACGGATGCAGCAGCAATCGCAGCTGGAAACCATGCTTAAGGAATCGGAGCTGGAAATGCTCAAATCACAGATCAATCCGCACTTTATATTTAACAGCCTGAATTCTATTTCATCGCTGACTATTACGGCTCCCGACAGGGCCAGGGCTATGGTGATCAAGCTCTCAGATTTTTTACGCTATTCATTGGGCAAAGAAAATGACCAACTCAACTCTTTGGAAGAAGAGCTGAATAACCTGCTACTCTACCTGGATATCGAGAAGGTTCGTTTTGGAGATCGGCTAAAGGTGGAAACGGAGGTACAGGATGAGGCTATGCCTTGTACCCTGCCCAACCTTATTTTGCAGCCCCTTTTTGAGAATGCTATAAAGCATGGTATTTATGAGAGCCTGGAGCAGGTGACTATCAGGTTGGTGGCCGTACGGGATGGCAATATTCTTCGGGTGACAGTCAGCAACGAATTTGACCCTAAAGCCATAAGCCGCAAAGGCAAGGGGATAGGGCTGAAAAATGTGACTCAGCGCCTGAAGGTAATCTATGGGGTACCTAAATTGGTATTTACAGAAAAGACTGATAATTTATTTTCTGTTAGGCTGGATATCCCTCAAATCAACCTTGAACCATGATCAAAGCCATAATTATTGACGATGAACAGCTTGCACGTGATATCATTCGTGCTTACCTCAAGCCCTTTGCGGAAATCGAAGTAGTAAAGGAGTGTGGAGATGGTTTTCAGGGACTCAAGGCTATTCAGGAAGAGAAGCCCGATCTTATTTTTCTGGATATCCAGATGCCCAAAATCACGGGCTTTGAAATGCTGGAGTTGATAGACGAGCCACCGGCAGTTATTTTCAGCACGGCCTTTGATCAATATGCGATTAAGGCCTTTGAATCAAATGCCACAGATTACCTGCTCAAGCCTTATGCGGAGGATCGCTTTAAAGAGGCGGTGAAAAAAGCCCTTGATAAGATAGGCTCGAAGCAGTCGCCCAAAGAAGAGCTAAGCGCCTTACGCGATAAGCAAAAAGAGGGAGCTGAGACCATGGACAGAGTGGTTGTGAAAACCGGCAACAAGATTCACATCCTGTCACTCGATCAGATCTCACATTTTCAGGCACAGGACGACTATGTGGAGATTCATTCCGATCAGGGCAAATATCTGAAACAAATGCGCATGAAGCATTTGGAAGAGGGACTCCCGGAAGGTGAATTTGTAAGAATACATCGCTCACATATCGTAAGAGTAAAGGGCATAGAAAAGCTGGAACTCTACGAGAAAGATTCATATCTGCTTACTCTCAAAACAGGAGTTCAGCTACCTGTAAGCCGCAGTGGGCATGGTAAACTCAAAGAGGTGTTGAAGTACTAGCCAAGAGCTTTATTCTTCTCTCAGACTATTTACGGGGTTTACCCGGCTGGCCTTGATGGTTTGACCTGCCATAAACAAGGCAGAGACTATGGCAATCATTACCAGTGGAAGCACATACACCCATATAGGGATACTGATTCTGAGAGCATAACTGTTGAGCCAGGCATTGGCCAGGTAATATACCAAAGGAGAAGCCAATAAGGCGGAAATGATCAGGGCGGTAAACGCATTTTCAGACAGCAAACGAAGCAGTTGAGTAGGTGTGGCGCCCAGGATTTTCCTGATACCCAACTCCTTTTTCTTTTGGGCAACTGTGTAAGCGGTAAGGCCTAAAAGACCCAGGTTGGCAATGACTATGGCCAGCAAAGCAAAGAGCGTGATTACACCCCGCAATTGTTTTTCACTATTGAATAAACGGTCGAAATGTTCATTCATAAAGAAAGTGACCATGGGGTCGCGGAAAAAGAACTCATTCCACGCTTTGCTCAGATAATCGGGTATCTGCCCCATCACGGTTGGGTTGAGCCTGACCATAAAATACTCATCGGCCCACGGGGACTCATAACCACGGATCAATGGAAAAACCGCAGGTGTAGTTTCGGGTGAATGAGATTGTTGTTGATGGTCACGAACTACCCCAATGATCGGACTGGTATGTGTATCGGCTCCAGTGCCTCCCCAACCCAGCCCTTTGCCCAATGCTTCTTCTGCTGTTTCATAGCCAAAGAGTCTCATGGCAGATTCGTTGATCAGCACTCCCCCATTGTTGGCGGGTCGGTTTTCATCAAAATCAGTTCCTGCCACCAGGGCCAGACCTGTGGTACTGGTAAAGTCGTAATCGATGCGGTGTATTTTGGTAATAAAAGACTGGTTGGCACCTGCCGGCCGAAATGAGGAA
Source organism: Roseivirga sp. (assembly GCA_021404565.1). Taxonomy (GTDB): domain Bacteria; phylum Bacteroidota; class Bacteroidia; order Cytophagales; family Cyclobacteriaceae; genus Roseivirga. Next base: position 486,332 of record JAAWWF010000026.1, read on the forward strand.
TACCCCACTATGGCTCTGCCCGGGATAAAATTGGCATTGGTCACGCCCAATACCTCCGGCTGATCCAGTAGTTTTTGCTTAAAATTCTGATAGTCGGCATAGTGATGAGAAGATTTGATTTTGGGGCCTTTGACAACCAGTAGCTGCTCAAGGTCTATACCCATATCCCTGTCGCGTAAAAAACTGGTTTGCTGATAAATCAGCAGGGTACCGGCAATGAGCAAAATGGTTATCACATATTGAAATACCACCAGGCTTTTGCGTAAAAGGTTGCCTTTACCTGAAAAACGGAACTGACCTTTGAGCACGAGTACCGGTCTGAAGCCGGAAAGCACCAGTGCAGGGTATACATTGGCCAATAATGAACCCGCCAGAAACATTGCCATCATCGACCCAATCTGATAGCTGGAAAGGTCGGTCAGCGAAAGCTCCAGCACTACAAAATCGTTGAATATGGGTATTAAAACTAAAGCCAGGCCAATGCTTAGCACAATGGCCAGTACAGCGAGGGTAAGCGATTCAACCATAAACTGTAGGATGAGCTCTGACTTTTTACTGCCAAGCACCTTACGTACGCCTACTTCCCTGGCTCGTTCCAAAGAGCGCGAAGTGCTCAGATTGATATAGTTGATCCAGGCAATGAACAGGATAAAGAAGCTTACAATGGTGAGTACTTTCAGCATATTGGCTTTGCCGGCTGTTTTGTATTCATCGGAATATTGGTGTCCCAGGCTTATGTCGGTGAGGGGCTGAAACCAGGCCTTCATTTCTTCATTCCGAGGCCCGTAGATAAGCTGCTGTTTTTCCAGCTCAAATTGCATAAGCTTTTCATTGACGTGATCTATATCAGTGCCGGGCCTGAATTTGAAATACACATAAAAGGCCTGCCAAAACCAATGATTTTCAATATCCCATTCAGGATGCTCTGTGAGCTTTGTATACACTGAAGGGATGATGTCTATTTGACTGATGTGCGTATTGGAGGGTAGGTCTTCGAAGATTCCTGTAATCTCGTAATTGATGGAGCGCTCACCGGTAAGGTTGAGCACGCGGCCCACAGGATTTTGGTTGCCAAAATATTTACGGGCTGTAGAGGCAGAAATCACTGCAGTATAAGGACGTTTCAGAACTTCTTTTTCGCTGCCAGCCAGTAGGGGAAATGAAAAGAACTCAAAAAAAGTAGAGTCGCCATAGTAGACATTGGTTTCCTCAAAAACTGCCGGTGATTCCAGGTCGGTGCGTGAGGCCACCTGTCTTTTAGGAACCGTCTGATGAAGCCGTGTATAGCTCTCTACTTCAGGAATGGCATCGGCAATACTCCAGGCAAAGGGTGGTGGTGCCTCTGCTCTTTCTCCCTGAGATCGTCCCTGTTGAATCCAGTGACTGTTGAGGCGGTAAATCCGGTCTTTGTGAACATGAAACTGATCATAGGACGATTCATGGTTGAGATAAAGCCTGAGCAACAGAAAAGAAACCATGCCCAAAGTGAGGCCGAGGGCATTGATAAATGTAAAAGTTCGCTTTTTCAGCAAGTGCCTGACTGCTGAGGCTAAGTAGATCCGGATCATGAATTAAAATGTCGGTTGAACCCTGGTTTTTACTCCTGTAACCGACTACGGTTCTGCAATCCCCGTGTACTACCAGCCAATTGGGTCAAACGACACAGATAATAAGTCAAATCGAAAGTGCTTACCTATTTTTGTGCGACCTCCGGCTGGTTCATATTTCCTGTGCCGACTTGCACGATAAATGAGCTGCGAGGTGAGGCGCTAGCTGATATAAAATAGTAGCACATATCTCCTCCCAGGATAGAGGAGCTGGAAACAACCGGTCTTTCAGCTTCTTGTCTACAGCTACAACCGCATCTTCTTTTTCCATGTGCAACTATTTGTATTTCAATCAATCTCTTAAGTGATTCCTTTATGTCAAAAGGGTCACTTTCTGTCGAATTATAGGTATTTGAGAGTAAAGCGTTGGTTTGAGATATTGACCGAACCATTACTTTGACAAAAGTTATACTTATATTAGTTTGACAAAATGTATATAAATGAAAGGTGACAATCTGGGAGAGTTTGAAGAGCTGGTGATGCTGACCTGTGTGCTGCTGAAAAATGAGGCCTATGGAATCAGAATCGTGGAAGAAATCTTCAATAAAATGGACAGGAGAGTAAATCTTAGTGCGGTACATGTGACCCTTTACAGACTAGAGGATAAAGGGCTGGTAAACTCTACCATGATGGGAGCGACCAGTCAAAGGGGTGGAAGGAGAAAACGGGTTTTTGAGGTTACCTCCCTTGGCATCAGGATTCTGAGAGAAACGAAAGCCAAACGAGAGAATCTGTGGAGTCTTATTCCTGAACTGAATCCACAATCGTGAAGGATCAGTCTGAGCCCCGACCTCCTAAATGGGCATTCCGCTTTTTGGAGTGGTTTTGCCCGCGGCACTTGCAAGAAGGAATTCTTGGTGACTTGCTGGAACAATACGAGCTGAACCGGGCAGCGAAAAACCGGCTTGTCTCCAACTGGCTTTTTGTTTACAACAGCCTCAGATTTTTTCGCTACGGAATACTTAAAAGAAAAACCATCGGATACCGATCAAACTTTTTAGCCATGTTTAAAAACTACTTTCTCACCTCGTTACGCACATTGCTCAAAAACAAGTTTTACTTCTTTCTCAATGTGCTGGGGCTTTCCATAGGAATAGCCGCCTGCCTGCTCTGCTATCTGCATATCAGCTATGAGCTCAGCTACGATCAGTACAATACCAATGCCGATAATACCTACAGACTGATTACCGGAGACCTGAAAAGTGGAAACGGCTGGGTGAGGGTCTCTGCTCCTATGCCCCCGGCTCTCAAGCGCAATATTCCTGAGATTGAGCGTTTTGCCCGTTTCACCAATATTACCCGAGACCCCCAGGTGACCGTGGAGTATAACAGAACCATTTTTAGCGAGAGCAAATTCTTTCTCACCGATCCGGACTTCCTGGAAATTTATGACGTGCCCCTTCTCAGAGGACAGAAGTCGCAGGTACTGGCTGATCAGAATTCGGTGATACTCTCTGCCTCGGCTGTTAAAAAGTACTTTGGTGATGAAGACCCCATAGGCAAAACGGTACGGGTAGATGATCAATTCAATTTTCAGGTAAGCGGTGTCTTTGAAGACATTCCCTTTAATGCCCATTTCGATTTTGACTTCCTGATCTCATTTGAAAACCTGGAGCGGGTGCTTCCCGGCACCAGCCTGACCGGTAATTGGGGGCAGTTTAATTACTTTGCCTACTTGCAGCTGGCAGCGGGGTCCGATCTGGCAGTCGTACAAACCAAGATTCAGTCTACTGAGATCAACCTGGGTGACAACCGCAATTTTGATCTGTCTAGAATAGGCATTCAGCCTCTCTCCGAGATTCACTTTATTGACAACCGGGGTAACCTGAAGCAGGCGTATAATTTCAAATACATCTATATCTATGGAGCGATCGCTGTTGCCATCCTCTTTATCAGCTTTATCAACTTTGTGAATCTGAGCATAGCGGGTTCTACCAAGCGAATCAAAGAAGTGGGAGTGCGTAAAGTGGTTGGTGCAGGCCGTGGACAGCTCATTTTACAATTCATTGCCGAGGCTTTTCTGATTGCCTTTTTTGCGGTGGTGGTATCATTGATACTTTCAAATTACCTGCTGATTCCTGCGGTAAATGAGCTGATGAACAGCCGTATTGTGATGGACTTTAGCGATCCCTTGATGCTGGCCGTATTGGCTGCCATGCTGTTGCTCATTTCGTTGAGCTCCGGCTCCTATATCGCTTACTTTATTATTTCCTCCAAGCCCATCAGTGCTCTGAAGGGAACGCATACAGCCGGTGGCAAGGGTACAATCTTCAAGAACATCCTGTTGGGCCTGCAGTTCTGTATCTCCACCGTTCTGATACTTTCCAGTCTGTTTATCTATCAGCAACTACAGTTTTTGGGTGATAAGGATTTGGGAATGTCCAAAGATCAGATTGTGAATGTGGCCCTGAGCAATAACACAGCACAGGAGAGTGGTGAGGTACTGGCCAGCCGCTTTGGTCAGATCTCAGGAGTACGTGATGTGGCCGGCTCCAATTTTATACCCGGAGGAGCTAACTGGAACCAGACCGTTTGGTGGGAAGGTCAGGAGGAACCTATCAGTATGTTCCTTATTGGGGTAGATGAGAATTTTGTGAAGACGGTAGACATGGAACTGCTGGAAGGGGACATGAACCAGATTATTAGCGGGCAGGGTACTCAGTACATTCTCAATGAAGCTGCCGTAAAACGCATTGGCTGGGAGAGCGCCCTTGGGAAACCCTTTAGTGCACAGGGGCAGCGCAATGCAAAGCCCGTAGCGGGAGTAGTGAAAGACTATAATTTCCGGTCGTTGCACCATGGCATAGATCCTTGTGTAATGGTAATCAGCAGCAGCCGTACCCATAGCCAGCTGGCGGTAAAGGTGGATGGTCAGGATGTACGCCAGGTCCTTACTCAGTTGGAAGCGGCTTATAACGAGGTACTGCCTGAAATGCAGTTTGAGTACAGCTTTATGGATGAGGGTTTTGCCGTGCTCTATGAGGCCGAAACCCGTACCAGCAAGATCGTAGGTGCTTTGACCGGTGTCGCTATTGTGCTGGCTGTGTTGGGCTTATATGCCTTGCTTACTTTTGCTGTACAGGAGCGCACTCGGGAGCTGGCGATCAGAAAGGTATTGGGTATCAAGCTACAGCAAACGCTCTTCCTCTTGTCGGGTAACTATGTAAAACTGTTGATCATCGCCAATGTGGTGGCCATTCCGGTTACCTGGTATATGCTCGATGGCTGGTTGAATAATTTCAACTATCGTGTCAGCCTGGGGGCGGTGACTTTTATCGCTACCATAGGGCTTACATTTTTGCTGATCTATCTGATTGCAGGTCTGAAAACGATGCAGTCTAACCGTATCAACCCAACTCAGGCATTAAGGCATGAGTAAGGTGGGAGCGGGCTGTTCAGATGCCTGACCAGAGCATATTTCTGTTGTCCTGTATGGCTCGGGCGGCCTCAATACCATTGGCTGTAGCTGAATAGAGCCTTTTTCGTTTTCCGCCTCGTTCGCTGGTCGCTTCTCCCAGGCTACTGTCGAGAAAACCCTTTTTTTCCAGGCGTTTTAGTACAGAGACAATGGCAGGAAGAGAAATGTTTCGGTTGAGAAGCTCAACATACTTGCGTAAGACTTCTGCACCGTTGATCGCTCCTTCGCGCATCACGATCAGTAACACGGTTTCTTCTAATACACCTAAAGATTCGTTACTCATCTTTTAAAGTATTTATAGGGTTCAACAGGGCAACCTTCAGAATATTGTTGCTCACTACAATCACGACAATCGTCAGGACCATCAAAAAACCTATCAGAAAATTCGCAGGCGTAATGTCTATTCTGTAGGCATAGCCATCGAGCCAATTGGTTATCACGAAATAAACAGGAGCAAGACAAAGAACAAAAGAAATAGCCGCAACTATCAAATACTGCTTTGCCTGGTAGAGATACAAGGTTGAAACTTCGGCACCCAGCACCTTTCGAATGGAGAGGTCTTTGGTGGCTTTCTGAGAGATAAACGATGATATTCCGAAAATCCCCATGCTTGCCAGGATCAGAATTACGAGCGCAAGAATGTAAATGGCATTTCTCTGTGCCAGATCTGACTGGTATTGACCCTTGTAGTGTTCGTTCATAAAGGTGAAGTTGAATGCTTCTACCGGGGAAAATTCATCCCAGAGCGACCGTATTTGCTCATGTGCCCGTTGGTTGTTGATGTCATTGAAGTTTACCGTGACCACCGGACCGTTGGGAGCCAGGATATAGTAATGAGGCATCAGCGCACTATGTAATGTGCGATAGTTGAAATCTTTGACGATGCCAATGACCCTTTTCTCCTCTACCACATCACCCCCTCTGAAGAATATCTTAACCTTTTGCCCCAGGGGAGTTTGCAGACCAAGCTCTCTCGAAGCGGACTCACTGATGATAATGGCACTGGTATCTGAGACCATTTCCCGGGAGAATTCCCGACCCTCAAGCATTTCTATTTCCAGTGTTTTGAAATAATCATAGCCTATCCAGGCCCGGCTGGTCATTATGCCTTCGTCCTGTCCAAGGGGTACCAGCTCATAATTGTTGCCAGCCGGCCATCTCAGCGGGAGTTGTGCTGAATTGGTTACACCGTTTACTCCGGGTATATTCAACAAAGCTTCTTTAAAACCCACATAAGCCGGGCGGTTTTCTCCCCGGTCGTAGCGTTCCATGTACCCAATGTTCTCTACCTCAAAACCCGGGTCCTTTCCCAATATGTAGTTCAGCTGCTCATGAAAGAAGACCATGGTAATGATCAGCCCCAGTGAAATGACTACCTGTACAGACATGAGGCTTTTCAGCAGTGCGGAATTCCCGAATCTTGTGGAGATTTTGCCTTGTAGTGCTGAGATAGGCCTGAAATTGAGAACGTATAAAATGGGAGACAGCGAGGCTGTCAATCCAATGGCAAACACCAGCCCCAAGGTCAGCAAGATAGCCTCTCCATTCAGAATCATGGAGGAATAAATCTCAATGGGCAGATCAATTGGCAAATTACCATCCAGCCTGAAAAGGGTGGCATAGGCCAGCACCGTGGCTGTGAAAATACTCAGGAAGTTCTCAATAATAATCAGGTAGATAAGCCCTGTTTTGGACGAGCCGAGGATATTTCTCAAGCCCAGTTCCTTTATACGATGAGAAACCTGGGCAATGTTGATAAATGAATAGTTGACAGCCACAAGAACGATAATGATAATGCCCAGGATCATGATCATGTTGACGAAGCTTCCATTTCCGTTTTCTGCCAACTCCCAATCTGTAGACTCATCAAGGTGAATGTCGGATACGGGTTGGAGCAAGAAGGAGGCATCTGGCTCGTCTTCGTGTTTTTTTGCAGCATGCAGGCTTTCCAGTTGTTCAATCACTTCCTCTTCCCGGCCAGCGGCAATCTTTACATAGTGGAATATGAATTCAGCATAATGCCAGTCTGTTGCCAGTCTTGGCTTATCCCAGAAAGGATTGGCAAAGAAGGTTTTATCATCCAGCAGGAAATCAAATTGGAAATGTGTGTTTTCAGGTAATCGGATTACGCCCGTGATCTCATAAGGGCGTTCATTGAGCAAGACGATCTTTCCTATAGCTTCCCCTGATCCGAATAATCGTTCTTTTATTTCATAAGTAATGACGGTACGCTGTGGTCCGTCAAAAGCACTGCTGGCTTGCCCCTCAATAAAATCAAAATCGAATATTTCGAAGAAGTCAGATTTTACTACCATGTGTTTTAATGCATGCCAGGGCGTACCTTCGGGGTACTGAAAATTTATGCGATCATAGCGTGTATTGATCAGGCCGGTAATACCCTCTATTCCGGCAATTTGCTCCCCGGCATATTGGTGAAGCAGATACGAAGTGCTATTCGTACGTTTTTCTTCCTGGTCGTGATTGATCTTTTCAATCCGGTAGAGCCTGTCAGCATCCGTAAAAGAATTGTCGTAAGAGTTTTCGAACTGGTGAAAGGAATAAATCGCCAGAAAGCATAAGAGACCTATATAGAGTCCCGCGAGGTTAAACAGAAAAATGCGCTTGTTTCCCCTGGCATTTCGCAAGTACATTTTGATGCTCGATTGGGCCAACTGCATCATAGAAGGACCGAAATTGCGGGTAAATAAGAACCTGGCAGTAAGTAGAACATCCCGCAGAAAATGTAGTCGTGCTGCGATTTTTTTTCCATTTTCGCACCTCCAGTGATAGTTCGAAAGGATGTCTCCTTCCAGCTCCTGCTGAATATCACTATCACAAAACAGGCGGAGGTAGGCACTGGCCCAGCGGGGAAAACTATTCATCATAAATCAACTATACAGATGTTAACTTAATACTTGTATACCAGTTGAAAGGTTGCAAAGATTCAGATTTTATTCCAAACTATTCTCTTTGCGGCACCAGAAACATTGGCTTACATTGTACATGCAATTGTATCCCGGCTCTTTGACCGGGATTAACAACCTTAGCTGTTATGAAGAAATTAGCGTTTGCCTCACTGGGTCTGGCCGGTGTATTAGCCCTGCTTATTTATGCAGAAGGAATTCTGATTCCCCTGGTTTTTGGGGTTATTCTCTGGTTTTTGGGCAAGTCCTTTAAAAAGCTGGTAGAGAAGATTCCCTTTATCAAGAAACGCTTGCCCGGCACGCTGGTCAATATCATTGTCTTTGTGCTTTTGGTGGTGCTGATCGGGGTTTTATCAAAGCTCATCACCAGCAATGTCGATTCGCTGTTACTCTCTTACGATAGCTATAAACTGAATATTGACAAGATACTGGAGATGTTCAACGAACGCTTTCATGTAGATGTGGTGGAGAGCGTAACCAAGGCCTTTGAAGGTTTTGAGTATGGTGAAATCCTAACCAATATTGCCAATTCTATCAGCAGTATTTTCGGAGATACCATCATCATACTGGTCTATGCTGCCTTTATGTTTTCTGAAGAAACGAGCTTTAAGCTTAAGCTGGAGAAGATGTTCAGAGACAAGAAAGAGTATGCCCGCGTGAACGGTATTCTGAGCAAGATTGGCACTTCGTTCAGCGATTATATCAGGCTCAAAACCTATGTGAGTTTAATGACAGGCGGGGTAGGATACGTTTTTCTGCTCATTATGGGGGTAGACTCTCCCTTCTTCTGGGCACTGCTAATGTTTCTCCTGAATTATATCCCTACCATAGGTTCTTTAATTGCCACACTCTTCCCGGCTATTTTCAGCTTAATGCAATTTGGTGACTATACTCCCTTCCTTATTATCCTGGTTGGTCTGGGCATTATTGAGTGGATCATTGGTAATGTGATTGAGCCGAAATTGATGGGCAATTCGCTCAACCTGAGTCCCCTGGTCACCATCCTGGCCCTGATTGTCTGGGGGCAGATCTGGGGCATTACCGGTATGCTGCTGAGTACGCCTATTACTGTTGTAATGGTGATTGTATTTTCACAATTTGAAAATACACGCAGTGTGGCCATTATGCTTTCACAAAATGGGGATATAGATTCGGGGGAGGGGTAGCTATACTTGGAGCTTTTTACAATTATGACTTTTCCAAAACGATGGAACGCTATACCCAAACGACCTCTCCTTTTCTAATGAAAAAATGACTTCTGCAGCCATCTTTCTTGTTAATAGATGGGCTAATTGTTGCAATCTTATTGTCTACTATTTGCCAACAAGGATAGGTGTCGTTGATAAGATTCAATTCGATTTTATCATTACAGCCGCACGGGCATAGAAAGGCTGCCGTCCAATCACCCTCAACATAAATTTGGCGTTCTTTTAACCTTTTGGGTAATTCGTCAACCTCCTGAAATCTATAGGAGGTTAACGGATTGAATCGAAAAACTGTGAAAATCGATTTTAGCCAGTTTTTAACCCAGGTCATCATTGAATCGGTTTAATTCGGCCATTCCCAAAAGCGGTTTTGTATCACCTTTGCCAATGAATCTATTCAGATATTTATCTTGAGATTTATCATGGGTATGAAAGATGTCCCACTCAGTTAACGAGATCATCGTTGTATCAAAATCTTCGTTACCTGAGTATCGAAAATTGTGAATCCGTGCCAACATTTCGTTTACCCCAAGTGCGGCTACTAGCGTATTGACACTGATAACTGCCGGACTTGGATTATCAACATCAATCATATATCCTTCCTTACGTCTGGCCCTGTAAGTCTCAGGATCGACTCTATTAAGAGCATCGGCCTCCAGCATTTCCATTGAATAAGCTTTCCTGCTCATCATGGACGGTCCTCCTGGGCAAACGTAGTTTAATGCTCCACTTATTTCTTCAATTCCGCCTTCACCATCGCTTTTGAGTTTCACTCCGATATCGATATAAGGAACTAAATAATATGTCGAAATATGATTAAGCAGTTGTTTGGCATCTACTTTATCTACACAGCCAAAGATAAAATCAGAACTCATTACCTCTCGAATAGCTGGAAGGGAATAAAAGAGGTTTTCATCAAAAACAGTAACCTCCACATCAAGTTCAATTTCGTCCAGATGCTCTTTCATCATCGATACTTTTTTAGTGTCGATTTGAGTATGAGCCCTTTTGGAACCATAAATCCTATTAAGATTTTTGGTTTCCATACTGTCGTGATCCGTGATGTTTATGTTCCCCACATTGAGCCTGTAAAGTTGCTCCAAAAGTGGACTTCCAGTACCCGAACAGCCCACTACGGCCACCTTTAGGTTTGATAGCGTGGAGACTGTTCCATGGCCGAAAGCTTGAATATCTCTCAAAGAGACCTCCTCATCTATGCTTTGCGGCTTGCGATCAAAGAACTTCAGGTCTCTGCCGATAACACTCACCCTTTTGATCTCCGCAAAACCCAGGTCATAGGAGATTGTTCTCCCAAACATTTCTCCATTCGGAAGCATAACAACACTGGCGTGAGGATTTTTATCATCGGACCATCCATATACCGCGTCAAAGAAAGCTTTGTCCGAACGATCATCGATCTTGGAAAACTGCTTATAATAACCTGGGTGGGAATGAAACTTTACGATTCCATAACCCTGCTGAGCTGATTTTTCCAAAAAATCATCTGTGAATCCTGTAGGCCACTTCACGTAGTCTGTCTTTCGCTCGCAAAGAGCATGAGGTATTAAGAGAACCTCATTGATCAATAGATAATCATGACCCTTGTGGCAAAACCTTCCGCAAGAAGCCAAAGCAACGGCCTCCAAAGAGTCACCAGGAAACAGGTGACTCTTTAGAGACTCAAATTGCTCTTGGGTAATTCTAAGACTAGCCATTCAGCGTTTTTTAAATTCAGCCTTGAGGCAGTCCATCATCAAATCAAGATGGGTAGAAATGTTGTCATCTCCTGGTATCCAGGGGTTACCGCGATTTCTGTGTCGTGACCACCTTTGAAAGGTCCGTCCACCTATAATCTGATTTGAAAGTTGACGAATCAATTTTCTATCTACCCTTTGTATGGCAGGGTGGATATAGATCATGTCTAACTGTACTTGTGGATATTGTGGGTGAAGCAATATGGCTACATCTGCTTTTGAGCTTGTGTACCCCTCAGGCAAAAGATAGCCTTTAATGATCAGCCATCTTGTGGCTCCTTCTTTGATAATTTCGGCTGGTAGGCCTAAATTTTTCAAAAACAGTTCATCTTCTTCAGGTAACCTGAAGGATTCGTCTGAAACGAATCCTTCATCACAATTACGCTGTTGAGCAATAAATCGCTCGATCCCGCATTCGGTGAAATCTACTTCTTGGTCAGCTGCAATGAGCTTCTTACCTCCTTTGGTTCTCTGTCTCAAAAAATGACTTTCAGGAGTAGCTCCAATAAGAGCAAGTATCTGTCTCCCTGTCATTTTCTCTTCAGATACAGTGAACCTTTTGGTGTTTATCTTGATGATGTACTGATAAGTAATGACAGGAATTCTGTCTTCCTTATAGAATTGCTCAAGATCAATCACTTTACATGCATTAGGTTGAGCAATGAATGATTCAATCCCAACTTTTGTAAAATCTACGATATCAAACGGGTTGATAAACTCTTTTCCTTTCTTCGTTTTCTGAACAAGGAAATAGGTCTCAGCAGTTTGTCCTATCAGAGCTAATATCTCTGAACCTAACATCGCATGCTTTTCTACGATGTGCTTCTCTTTATTTATTCGGATGGCATAAAGGCATCCTGATTTTGGGAGTTTTCCTTTTCGGAAATAGTCGCCAAGCTCTATTTTTAATTTATTGGATTTCATAACGAAAGTATGTTTTGAATGTACTAGCCTGATAACCAAAAGGACAGTACATTCACGGTGACCATCAACGGTTTGGTCGTTCTTAAAACATGGTTATCAATTACTACATGACAGATAGAATCATTCTATTTGTCCACCACTAGTGGAATTATCCGCAAAAGCAGACATTAAGTGGAATGGGCTTACAAAACTAAGGGGATGCGCTAACTTTAAGTGTGTAAAACCTCTCGAGACCTAGGGTTTCAAGAGCAGACGAATTGTCTCCGTTTGATTTTTAGTGCGTTTTTATATCTTTGTGGTGTCTAATCGCAAAGGTTTTTCAGGTTCCCCGAACCTAAAATCCTAGCACAAAAATCAATCGGTATTCAAATATACCGATTTTTTTTTCAACATACCAAGCATGAATTACAAAGAGTAAAAACAACAATATGAGGCGTATTGTAAAATTTGGTTTTTCATTCACTTATTTGTACCTTAAAGGAAATGCAGGGCTAGGTAGTTAGAATAAGTTCACTACATTTGCGTTCATTTTTATTGTCACACTATAACAGGCTTATATGAAGGGGGTTAAGAGTATAAGTGAGTTCAATAGTCCAGGTCAAGCAATCAAGGAATTGTTAGATCAAAGAGGTTGGACACAGGAGGAACTAGCGGAAATCGTTTCTAGGTCGCTCAAGCATCTAAATGAAATTATTCAAAACAAAAGACCAGTAACCCAGGAGTTTGCTGATCTTTTTGCGAGTACATTTTTGGATAGAGAGGGTGGGTATGTTTCAACTTCTGATGCATGGCTAGAGTTGAGCCGTAAACATCATGGAACAAGCAGTCAGGCTAATCCAAAAGATGATCCAATAAGAAGGAAGGCACAAATTTACAGATATATACCAGTCAAAGAGTTAATAAAGAAAAATTGGCTAAAGGCGACTGATGATTTATCGAACCTTGAAAATCAACTAAAGAAATTTCTAGGACAACCAACGGATAAACCTCTAGACTTGTCCTTTTTAGATAGGAATGTAAGATCTATGAATTTCAGAAAGTCTGATGCTCATGGACCAGCAAGTGAATATAGTGCTCAAATTTGGAAGCATAGAGTTGTAAACCATATTAGTAAGCAAAAGAAGGTTGAGTATAATGAGGTTGCCTTTAGGGCTTTGCTTGAGAACGCTCACTATTATACTGTGAGACCGAATGGTGTTAAGCTTTTTCTGAAAGAGATGGAAGACACTGGTGTTAGTTTTGCCTTTCTACCACACCTCAGCAAAACATATTTGGACGGAGCAGCCTTTGCGGATGGGGATAGGCCTATAATAGCCCTGTCAGGAAGATTTGATCGAATTGATAACTTCTGGTTTACACTGCTTCATGAAAGCCACCATGTTTTGGTTGATGTTTTTTCTGAAAGCAATGATGAAAATGAGGAGTTTTTTGACGATTCTAATGTTGACCCATTGACAGAAAAGAAAGAAAAAGCTGCAAACGAGTTTGCCGCAAGACTCCTCTTAGAAAAGGAAATCATAGAATATTTTGGTCGTGATGTACACTACATGCCTGAAGGGAAAATTAGGCTCTTTGCCGAATATAAGAGCGTTCATGCATCAATAGTTGTTGGGGTACTAGCACATAAAAAAATGATCCCATGGACAAGGATGCACAGGTATAAAGAGCCTGTTCGAAACAAAATTCCTAAGAAGTATCTAGCTTAATTACAACTCATCCTCTCTATCCTACGATTCGGTAAGTCTTTTTATTAAAGGGTAGCTGCATGCTGCACTTTTGAATCATCAACAAGGTGAAAACCTCGGAATTCAAATTCAACAACATGCAACGTCAACTACTCACACTTTTCATCAGTCTGCTCCTACCGGTCACTATGCTGGGGCAGACGATTGTCTCTGGTACAGTCAAGGATACCAAAGGGGAAACCATACCCGGAGCCAATATCTATCTGAAGGATACTTTTGATGGTACCAATTCCAAAGCAGATGGTACATTCTCCTTCGAAACCGAAGAATCAGGAGATTTCATCATGATCGTCAGCTTTATCGGCTACAAAACCCTGGAAAAACAGGTATCTCTTAAGGGAGGAGATTTGAAGGTGGATTTGGTCATCACCGAAGAGATTAACAAGCTGGACGGGGTGACCATCAGTGCCGGGGCTTTTGAGGCCAGTGATGTGAAGAAGGTCACGGTACTCAAACCGCTGGATATTGTTACTACGGCCAGTGCTGCCGGAGATATTATGGGCGCGATCAACACCCTGCCTGGCACTGCTACGGTGGGTGAGTCAGGTCGCCTGTTTGTAAGAGGTGGTGAGGGCTACGAAACCAAAGTATATATCGATGGACTGGAGGTGCGCAATGCCTTCGGTACCACTGCTCCCAATGTGCCCACCCGTGGTCGTTTTAGTCCATTTCTTTTCAAGGGTACCGTTTTCAGCACAGGAGGTTACTCTGCCGAGTATGGCCAGGCGCTTTCCTCGGCCCTGGTGCTGAATTCCAATGATATTGCCCTCCAGAGCCAAGCTGATTTATCTGTAATGTCAGTTGGTGGTGATGCAGCCTATACCAAAAAATGGGAGAACTCCTCTGTCTCCGGTAAAGTACAATACACAGACCTAAGGCCTTATCAGGACCTGGTTACGCAGTTTTTTGATTGGGAACAGGCCCCTGTGGGCAAAGTGGGTGAGGTGGTTTTTCGACAGAAGGTCAAGACAAACGGCTTGCTGAAGGTTTACGCCAATATGGATCTTTCCAATTTCGTTATCCGCCAACCCAACATAGACAGGGACGGATTGAAGGACACGGTCTCCGTGGATAACAATTACTTCTATCTCAATGCCAGCTATAAAGACATTCTGAACAAAAAATGGTCGATACGTGGAGGTGTCTCCTCTACCACGAGCAGGGATATGTTTCGTTTCAACCGTGATGATATTGATGAAAAAGAGAAAGGGCTGCATGCCAAGGTTGCTTTTAACTGGGATGCTAATGAGAAGGTCACTGTGAATATGGGTCAGGAGTTTTATCACAAGAATTTCAAACGAGAGCTCGATTTGTCCAGTGGTGATTTGCTCAACTTCGACTTCACTGAAAACATGACGAGCACTTTTGCAGAGGCCGATTATTTTGCTTCAAATGCCTTTGTACTTAGGGCAGGCTTAAGATTGGAGCATTCAAGCCTTTTGAACCGAAGCTGGGTAAGCCCCCGACTGGCTATGTCTTATAAAGTGGATGAAAAGGGACAATTCTCCATGGCTTATGGCCGATACCTGCAATCAGCCCAAAACAACTATGCCCTGGTGAACAGAGCCTTGCAGCCCGAACAGGCCACACATTATATCCTCAACTATCAGTATATCCACGATCAGCGGGTATTCAGGGTAGAGAGCTACCTGAAGGAGTATGATGACCTGGTAAAGTTTACCAGCCCCAATGATTTCAATCCGGTGAATTATTCAAATGCCGGTGCCGGTGAGGCAAAGGGAGTGGATGTCTTCTGGAGGGATAGCAAAACCTTTAAGGGCACCGACTATTGGATCTCTTATTCTTTCGTAGACTCAGAGCGTGATTATCAGGATTTTAACGGAACGGCTACACCGGGTTTTGTCTCAAAGCATAACTTCTCCTATGTAGTAAAGCACTTCATTGAGCCAATTAGGGTGCAGGTGGGAGCTACCTATAACTTTGCCTCTCCTCGCCTGTTTCACAACCCCAACAGGGCCGGTTTTCAGAACGATCAAACTCCTGAATTCCATGATTTGAGCTTAAATGCTGCCATACTGATCAAGCAGAACATCATTCTGTACCTGTCATCTTCCAATATTTTTGGTCGCGATAATGTCTTTGGATATGACTTCGCCAGCCAGGCAGATAACGATGGGTACTATGCCAGCAGACCGATCAGACAGGGGGCGAAGCGGTTTATTTTTGCGGGTCTCTTTATCACCCTCACTAAAGATGGTCAGGAGAACCAGCTGGATAATTTGTAATGCTGATATATTAAGTTGAACCTGTGCTATATGGATAATGTGATTTAAAGCCCTATGGATGTTCCTGGGGCTTGTCACTTTTCTTTGTGCAGGCAAAGAAAAGTAACCAAAAGAAATGCCACCACGGTCAAAGTCATACTGCCAGGCTAAACGCGCTTGTCCTCCCCTGCAGTAAAGGCTTGTAACATTTGATTTGAATTAAGGGATGGTAGTTGGCCATTTTAAAAGCTTGCTTGCGCGCTATCCTTAGTGTGACCACGCTGACCGTGAACACCGACCCTCCTTCATGTATGATGGCTGTGCATAAGAGGTTGAGGCGCATGCTGATACTTTTATAGAAAGAGTTTGTTATCCATAACAAGTTTTTAATCAAGGCGTTATCTTTGAAACGCTCAGATCGCCATGAAAATCCTCAAATCTACCCTTTCTGTTCTTCTGCTATTGGTTTTTATCGGATGCGACAAAGCTCCGACAGAAGATGTGGTGGTACCTGTAGAAGGCCGGGAAGCGGAGGCCGTGCTGTATATTTCCAATAGTCCCTGGTTTCCTGCTACCATAGGTATCCTCAGAGGGACGAATGATGATGACATAGAATGGATGTTTCTCGAGATCAGTTCCAGTACTAACCTGGGTTATAGCCGGGAAGTGCGGTTTAACATTATCGATGATCGGATTAACTGGCCTCCGGGAGATACACTGGATCTGAGTACTAACGAATTTCCTACCAGAGTATCTTTAAGCCTGAAGCAATACAGAGATGAGCGTAATCGCAATTTTCATCTTTGGCAAGGCGGCAGACCTGATATGGGAGGTGTCAAGATTTATAAGATTGAAGAGGAGGAGGGTATTACCTATGCTTCGGGAGAATTTGATATGATCGTTGGTAATGATGACCTGAATCCCCGTGCTCATATTATCACAGCACTTTTTAATAATGTACGCGTGTTTACCGATCAGGAAGAAATGGACGCTTACTTTGCTGAGGTAAATGCCTGGCTCCGGTATACCGGAGGCTAAGTCACCCGGCCCTTTCTTTACGACTCATCCGGCTAATCCTACGATTCGGCAGGTCTTTTTTCTTATCATTTCTGGCTTGCAGCATATTTGATTTATCAAACGAAATCAAAAACTCTGTAAATCATGAAAACTTTAATCGCAACCGTTTTTTCTCTTATGCTTTTGATACCGGGTATCAATACCGTGAAAGTAGAAGATACCATTACCATCACTGTTACTGTGGAAGGTATTCGCAACAGCAGTGGTAGTATCGCCATCGCCCTGCATAATGAAGAATCAGACTCTGATTTTCCTGAGGCGGAGGCTTTCAGAGAAGAATCCGTTTCGCTCAACTCATCTGGAGATGTGGAAATCGTATTTGAAGATATACCTGCCGGAGATTATGCCGTGGCCCTGATGCACGATGAAAACGACAATGGTGATCTGGACTTCAACGAATTTGGTATGCCCATCGAGGGCTTTGGTTTTTCTAATGAGGCCATGGGCGATCAGGGGCCTCCGGATTTTGATCAGGCAGCCTTCAGTGCAGAAAAAGACACCGATATAACTGTATCATTGATCTACATGGGCAGTTAATATGATAACGTGGTAATAAAGGGTCCATTTGAATAGAATGGAAATCCCGGCCAGACTCTCTCTAAGATGGATTGTTGGCCGGGATTATTTCTTTGTGGGTAGCTAAGACTCTCAAAGAAGATAATAGCGGAAGCAGTTTGACGTTTAACTCTTATATTTAGTACTAATACTACTATGAACCTTCGATTTACTCTCCTCTCTCTGGTCCTTTTATGGGTGGTTACCGCCTGTGAACTGGGTGTTGATCAGCCGGAGGTAGAGCCATTGGAAGGACGCGAACCCGAAGTAGTTACCTGGGTCTCAGGTCATCAATGGTTCCCGACCACCATCGCCATTTTGGTGCAGCAGGATGAAACACCCGGCTCCATTTATCTGGAGGCTAATTCCAGCAGTAACAAAGGCTATATGAGAAGCCTTCGCCTGGACATCGCAGGAGGAGAGTTTGACTGGCCACCAGGAGATACTCTTAATCTCCTCAATACCCAACTACCCACCCGGGTTTCTGTGGAATACGAACAATTCAGAGACAGACAAAATCAATATTCAAGTAAGTGGCAGGGAGACGAAAATCAACTGGGTGGCATCAGGGTTACTTCATGGGAATTGGAGGATGGACTGGTTTATGCAGCAGGCAATTTTTTCATGAGTCCATACCTCTTTATTGACAGGCCCGATATACAGGAAATAGAAGGGCTTTTTAACAATGTTCGCGTTTTTACCCATGCCGATAGTATGCAGGCTTACTTCGATCAGGTCAATGCTTTTGAAGCAGCAAAGGGAAATTGACCATGTTCTATCACTGTACTTCTGATAATGAGTTTACGACAGAAAAAAGCAGCAGGAAATGGGTTAACTTTGTTCGTATTCTGATTTACCAAAAGCTGATACAACTATGCGTCTGCTGAACCCGTGTTTCTGTCTTGCCTTGATTCTTCTCGCGTCTTGCGATAATGCCTACGATGATGAGCGCGACTTATTGAAGGGTAGAACCCCTGAGGCTTTTATGCTTGTTTCCGGAATGGAATGGGAAGTCTCCAACATTGGTATAGTCATTATAGATAATGATAGTGTAGGCCTAGTCAATATTGAGATCTTAAGCCCGGGTTCTGATAGCGCGGGGCAATTGGTGGCCATAGATATCAGTGACAGAGCCAATGACAGGCAGCTTTTCAGCACTTATGATTTCTTTGAGACTACGACTCCTCTCAAAGTATCAGCACTGATAGGACCGCGATATAGCGGTAACAATTCGTGGCAGAGTAACTCAAACGAGTCTGTAGGTTTAGAAATCACCAGCCTGGAGGCTGAAGATGGTCGCACATATGCATCAGGGCGGTTTTTTGCGAATGTTTACAACAACAGTCTTTTTCCCAGAATTCAAACAGTAGAAGGTCAGTTTTCCAATGTCTGGGTATTTGACGATCGTGAAGAGAGGTCTGGTTATTTCCTTCAATCTCAGGCCAACAGAAACAACGACTAGGCCATTACCCATCATTGGTTTTCAGAGATTCGGGTACCCTCTACGATTCATCTCTCCAATTCTACGGTTCGGTAAGTCTTTTTTCATTTCAGCATGAGAAGCGGGCATTTTTGATTCATCAAACGAAATCAAAGAACTCTAAATATTCTGTTATGAAAAAGATCGTCATTTTAATCGCATTATTGATCTCCGGTTTTGCCATGCATGCCCAGGGGCAGGAAGCTTATATGAAAGCTATGGGCAAGGCTCTGGCCACTATGGGAGAAGATCAGCAGGCCGCTGCAGGTCAGTTTGAGAGAATTGCCGCGAAGGTAAAAGACCAGTGGCACCCACATTATTATGCCGCTTTAAGTCTTATCAACCTGTCGTTCAATGCGGCTGATCTGAAGGCAAAGGATGAATTGACCACAAAAGCACAGACGTTTATCGATACGGCCCTGGAATTGCAACCAAAAAACGCTGAGGTGATCGCCTTGCAAGGTTTTAACTATATGGCCCAGCTGGCCGCAGACCCTGGTACACGAGGACAATCGCTTTCCCCAAAGGCCATGCAACAGTTTGGCAAGGCTGTGAGTATTGCTCCTGAAAACCCAAGAGCTCTGGCCCTGATGGCACAAATGCAGTATGGTACTGCCCAATTTTTTGGCTCCTCAACGGACAAACCCTGTGAGATGGTAAAGAAGAGCATTCCGATTTTTGAAGCTCAGGAAGAAGGTAAGAGCTTTGATCCTACCTGGGGTAAAGAGATGGCTCAGGGCCTGGTCGGTCAGTGCAATCAGTAACTTCAAAGGCTTTCCCGAAATTCCGAAGATTCAGCATGGTTAATCTTCGGGGTTTCGTACTTCGATTCGTCAGAACTCCACTTTCAAGATAACCTTACATTAGCAAAAGAGTCACATGGAAAAACTAGAACAAATACTGATTATTTCACATGTAGTAGCAGGTATCTTAAGTCTGATCACTGGCCTGTTGGCGGTTTTCCTGGGTAAAAAAGGAGGAAAGTTGCATAGACAAGTAGGTAAAATCTTCTTTTGGTCTATGTTCTGGATTTTTGCCAGCGCCATTCTTATCGTAAGTTTTGTAAGGTTCAGTCCTTTTCTGTTAGTCATAGCAGTTTTTAGTTTTTATATGGCTTTTGCCGGAGTGAGAGTGCTTACCATTAAAAAAACGATGAAGGCGGCTCCTATCGATTGGGCAGCGGCTGTCATCACTATGGGATTTGGTATTGCCATGCTGATCATGGGCGTGAATTATCAGCTGGGTTCGGCATGGTCATCCGTACTCGGCTATCTCTGTTTATTCTTCGGTTTTTTCACAGCACAAACTGGCTGGGTCAACTTCAAGACTTTCAAGAACCTCGAAAAAGCGGAAAAGATGTGGTGGTGGCTGGCACATATGGGTTCTATGGTAGGCTCATTTATTGCTAGCATTACGGCTTTTCTGGTGCAAAATGGTCGCATATTTAATTTACCTAATGAGCTTGGCTGGGTTCCGTGGATCTTACCTGCTTTGATCGGAGTCCCACTGAGTGCTTACTATGGTAATAAATACCGCAGGCAAT
This sequence comes from Roseivirga sp., assembly GCA_021404565.1. Classification (GTDB taxonomy): domain Bacteria; phylum Bacteroidota; class Bacteroidia; order Cytophagales; family Cyclobacteriaceae; genus Roseivirga. The sequence goes on from JAAWWF010000026.1 coordinate 506,789, forward strand.
TTGGTATGGGTAAGTACGCGGTGGTAAAAGCAGCCAGATCATAAAAAGCTGTATTTTTAGCTGCGATGGGTTACCTCAAAAGAATTGACTGGAAGAAGGAAATCAGGAACACCTTCCTGATTGGCCTGTTGGGCGGGCCCAGCGTCTATTTTTGGTGCAATAACTGCTTTGACAGCATGGAAGTAGCGGCAGTGGCCATGACCGCCTCAGGCATGCAGTGGATACTGCTTTGGCAGGGTAATGCCCACCTTTCAGATTACCTTACTTACAGAATTCCCTGGCTCGAAAATCCGGGAAAAAGATTCATAGTTGGTGTCATTGGAGTGATTGTATATACACCCCTTGCCGTCTATAGCTTGTTTGTATTGCTCAGTTGGTTCTTTGATGTGACGATGACCAACAACATGCAGGAAACCATGCTCATCTCTATCGGTATTACCTTCATTATCTCATTCTTTTTTAATGGGTGGAGTTTTTTGAGCAACTGGCGCAAGTCAGCCCTGGAAATGGCCGAGCTGAAGAAAGAACAAATGGCAACTAAATATGAGGCGCTGAAAAACCAGGTAAATCCACATTTTCTTTTCAATAGCCTCAACGCTCTCACCAATCTTGTTTATGAAGATCAGGACCAGGCTGCCCATTTTATCAGGCAACTCTCCAAGGTGTATCGTTATGTGTTGGATAATCAATCAAAGGAACTTGTGCCGATAAGCACGGAGTTGACTTTTCTGGAATCATACATCTTTCTACAGAAAATCAGATTTGATGACAAACTCACCGTGAATATTGATGTGGCCGGATATGAGAAAAGTATGTTGCCACCCATAGCACTTCAAATGTTGTTGGAAAATGCAGTAAAGCACAATACCATTGCCGAGGAGGAGCCCCTGACAATTGATATCAGCGTGGAGAACGGAGAGTATCTTGTTGTTAAGAACAACCTGCAGAAGAAGAGGATTCCATTGGAGGCTACTTCAGGCATGGGGCTCTCCAATATAAAATCACGCTATGAGTTTCTAAGTGAAACCCCTGTGGAGGTTACCGAAACTACAGACGAATTTATTGTGAAACTACCCCTCTTAGCTTTAGTATCATGAAGGTATTGATAGTAGAAGATGAGGCCATGGCGGCCAGAAGACTCACCAGCGTATTAGAACAACTGGAGCCTGGTATAGAAATCCTTGCTAAGCTGGATTCAGTGAAACGTGTGGTGAAATGGCTCAATGAAAATGAGGCGCCTGAGTTAATATTTTTTGATATCCAGCTGGCAGACGGGATCAGTTTTGAGGTGTTTGAGCAGACTGAGGTGAAATCTCCGGTAATTTTCACGACTGCCTTTGACGAATACGCCATCCAGGCCTTTAAGGTCAACAGCATTGATTACCTGCTAAAGCCCATAGATCCCAAAGAGTTGGAAAATGCACTGACTAAATTTAAGGAGCGCGCCACGCCAACACCTGAACAGCCGGCCTTTGACATGGGTATGATTCAAAAGGCAATGGAAATGATGACCCGCCAGTACAAAGAGCGCTTTGTAGTAAAGATCGGGGAGCATATTCATACCATTGCCACTGCTGATGCCGCCTACTTCTTTAGCCAGGAGAAGGCCACTTTTTTGCAGACTCATGAGAAGAACCGCTTCATCATCGATTATACCCTGGAGCAGCTGGAACAAATGGTAGATCCGGATAAATTCTTCCGTATTAACCGCAAATACCTGATCTCCCTGGAGGCAGTAAGGGATATTGTGACCTACTCCAATAGCCGCTTGCGTCTTATCCTTAAATATTCGGATGAAATGGATGCCATTGTAAGCCGGGATAAGGTACAGGCCTTCAAAAAATGGCTTGATCGCTGACATGAACAGCCTGGTACATAATGACCTGGGCATGGTGCATTTGCTGGCTGCACTTTTGGCCACCGTAACGGGTACGGCCGTTCTGACTTTGAAGAAGGGTACTCAAAGACACAGACAGATCGGTTATGTTTATGTGTTTGCCATGGCTGTTTTAAATATCACCGCCCTTATGATCTATACACTTACAGGCAGCTTTGGTGTCTTTCATGTGGGCGCGATTTTGAGCGGCTTGACGGTATTTGGAGGAATGATGCCTGCCATCAAAAAGAGCAAAAACTGGCTGTACCAACATTTGGCTTTTATGTATTGGTCGGTTATCGGCTTATATGCCGCTTTTGCCTCAGAATCACTTACCCGAATTCCTGATACTCCCTTTTATGGTATGGTAGGTATTGCCAGCGGCCTCATCTTTTTAATTGGAGCAATCTGTTATGGTCGTGTCAGAAAAAACTGGATAAAGGGGCTGGCCTGATTACGAGTACTTTCCTGAATCTTTAGAAGTAATAGCACATATTAATTGACATTAGACCCTATTTTTGGAACTGTCTTTTGCAGTTAAATGAAATTCATAAGCATTATTCATGTGATTGTCGTGGTGCAAAGTGCCTTGTTTGCTCTGGTACTCTTTACCAAAACCAGCGAGAAACGCGGCAATCTTTACCTGGGGCTTTTGCTTACCACGGTAGCCATTAATTTTGCCTATAATTTTCTCTTCGCCAACCAGCTGGCGTCCCATACTTTGATTTCTCTTTCAGCCAGTTATGGCTTTCTCTATGGTCCCCTGGCCTATCTTTATGTGAGATCATCTTTGATAAAAGAGTATAAATTTAACAGGGCTTCGTCACTTCACTTTTTGCCTTTTGTTGCCGTGGTTGCCGGAGCTATTGTCGGGATGTCCTGGTTTCCGCAAATAGCCCTCGTCCTTTTGGGTTCCATGTCTGTTTATGTGGTCTTGGGCTTAAGACTTATCATACAATACCAAAAAGCTACCTGGCAGGCTCTTTCAGAGAATGGAACACGGGAGGTTCGCTGGATGAAGTTCTTTTTTTATGCCATGATCATGATCATCGTGACCAATCTGGTACAGGGGCAACTCTACCCGGTCATTGATATATCAGGCAGAGCCATCAACACAGAAGTCCTTATCCATTTGAGCATCCTGTTGCTGGTAAATATTGTCACGGTGCAGGGCCTTCGAAACCCGAGCCTGTTTATGCGCTTGAGTAAGCAGGAACTTGTCACAAAGTCTGATCATAAAAAAACCGGAGGTGCAAATTTATACAGCCAAAGCCTGCTGGATGAAATACTGGCTAAGCTGAACACTTATGTGTCAGAAGGGCAGCCTTACACCGACCCGGAACTGACCGTCAACAAGCTGGCAGATACCATCAATGTACACCCGAAAGCATTGTCGCAGGCTATCAATACCCAATTAGGAAGTAATTTCTCCGATTATATCAACTCCCTGAGAATAGCCTATGTAAAAGAGCGGCTCGAATCCCCTGCTGATGAGAGTCAGACCATTGTAGAAGTGATGTACGATGCCGGCTTCAATTCCAGGTCTGTCTTCAACACCCTTTTTAAGAAAAAGACAGGGCTCACCCCTTCTGAGTACCGGAAACAACTCTGATTTTCGAACAAATGTGTTCTGTTTTCAGAATCAGAACATGTGATACAGGCCTTGAGGCCAATTTGTCTCATCAAAATAAAAACAATGTTATGAGACAGGTCGAAAGAAGAACCATCATGATGATGGTCATTATACTGCTGTTGTCGAGCCCGGAAAGGCTGTGGTCACAGAAAAAGACAACTGAAATTAATTGGGATGAATGGGGTGTGCCACACATTATGGCACCCAACGAACGAGAGGCGTTTTACGCTTCAGGCTGGGCCCAGATGAAAATGCACGGTAATAAAATTCTTAAACTTTATGGTCAGGCACGGGGTGAAGCAGCTTCTTACTGGGGGGCTGAGTATGTAGAGTCTGATAAGCAAAAGAGGCGCCTGCATATTCCGACAAGAGCAGGTGAGTGGCTCGATAGCCAAAGTAAGAAAATGAAGGACTGTATGGCCGCCTTTGTAAAGGGCATGAACGACTATGTCGAAGCAAACCCGGATGAGTTTTCAGATGATATGAAAAGAGTTCTCCCAGTCAGGGAAACTGATCCCATGGCCAACGTGCAGGTGGTATATCACCTGGGAGTAGCAGGTTTTGCCTTGAACCCTCAGGCACAACAATGGAAGAATGCAGGTTCTAATGCCTGGGCGATTGCTCCGTCAAAATCTGAAAGTGGTAAGGCCATGCTGCTGATGCAGCCTCATCCGCCCTGGGTGTTTGACAGCTACCTCTTTTTTGAATCTCACGTGGTGACGCCCGATAATAACCGATATGGTATTTCAGCCCTCGGAGCCCCGGTGATGGCTATGGGTTTCAACGAGTCGTTAGGTTGGGGACTCACTTTTAATCAGGCAGATGCCATGGATCTGTATGACCTGGAAACCAGCGAAAAAGGCTACCTGTATGAAGGGAATTGGGAAGCCTTTGAAGAGCATACAGAAGTAATAAAGATTAAAGACGGTGATGGTTTTACCGAAGAAAGCCTGGTGGTGAAAAAATCACGGCATGGTTGGGTTGTGGAGGAGAAACCCGGAAAGGCACTGGCTTTAAGGCTGGGCGGTCTGGATAAACCCTTTTTTGTGCAGCAGTTTTTGGATATGTCTCATAGCAAAAACCTGAAGGAGTTTGAAGCGGCTGTCTCTAAAATTCAGCTACCGCTGCAAAACATCGTATATGCCGACAAGCATGGTGAGATTTTTTACCTGTACAATGGTGAAATTCCCAGAAGAAACGATGAGAACTATGGTAAGTGGAATCAGGTGCAGGATGGTAGCAAAGCGTCCAGTATGGTTGAAAGCTATCTTTCGTATGAGGAACTTCCAAAGTTTAAGAATCCGGCATCGGGATTTATCAGCAATACCAACAATCCTCCATGGTCTTCTACCCATCCCCCGGTTTTGAAACCCGAACAGTTCCCTGGCTATATAGCACCAGACTTTATGGATTTCAGAACGCAAAGGGCCTTGAGAATGATGACAGAGGAGGAAAAAATAAGCTTTGAAGAACTGAGTCAAATGCTGTTTTCTTCACACAGTGAGCTGGCTGATTTGACCCTGCCCACACTGATAGACTTTGCCAGAAAGAGCACTGATCCCGATGTACTGGCTTCAGCGGATGTGCTGGCAAACTGGGATCGTGCTTTTAATCCGGAAAGCAAGGGAGCAGTGTTATTTACCAATTGGGTGCTTTCATTTCGGGGCAGACGCTTCACATCCAGCCTGAAGCTATTTGCTGATATGGCGGTATCTGAGGAGGCAAAGCGGTACTTTATCGAAACCGTGAAGCGTGTGAAGAGCAGGTACGGTAGTTTAGACATTGCCTGGGGTGAGGTAGAGAAGCTGGCATTTGGAGGCAGCATGGCTCCTTCAAGTGTTGGCCTAAACGAAACGGGCAGCTTTCTGGCCGGGCAATATCGCCCCATGAATGATAAAGCCTATGTGCTGATTGTAGGCCCTTCATTTTCAACAGTAGTGGAGTTTGGCGAAAAAGTACAGGCCAGAGGGCTCCTGAGTTATGGCAATGCCTCTCAGGAAAAGTATAGCAATGCCGTCAGGCAGCTAAACATGCTTTCAGAAAAGAAACTCAGAAAGATTCTGTTCTATACCGAAGATGTAAAAAGGGCCACGGTTCAAACCGAAGCTTTGAACCGATAGGCATTCTATAGCTGTAAGAAACTTTTGAATAAGGCTGCCTGAGGAGTCAAAAGAGAATAGCTCAATGACTTTTCTGAAAGCCTTATTACATTTTGAGAAGCCTGGAGCATCCTGCGAGGCTTTTTCACGTATCTTCAGGCATGCGCAAAGGCCTGTTCTTTCTTCTGCTTCTAAGCTTCCACCTTACAACCATCGGCCAGGAAATTTCCGGTTCATGGATCATGACCTATATTAAGGCAAAGCAACCCGTATTCACCATGATTCAGCAGGACGGTGAGCTTACCCTGGAAGATGAAACCCCTCAGGACTCTACCATCATCTATAGCCCGGGTTTGATGCTTATGAAGCCTTTTTCCAAAGACAGCGCCATCAGCTACTCCTGGGAGGATATCGAAAAATGGTCCTTTGAGCGACTGGATGGGCAGGTTTGGTTTTACGGTGTTCGGGATTCGCTGTATGGTGCCTTTGATGCAGAAGGTCGCCTGGTGCTTTCTTCTACCGTGGATGATCGACCCACCGACTATGTCTTTGAAAAACAAAAGTTTGCTAAATCAGCGTCAAAGCTTCAGGTGGAGAACACTACCTGGAATGTTTCGGCAGAGGACTCTTTCCTGAATGATCAGATCCTTAGCTTTAAAAAGGACTCTGTATTGACCAGCGAATTGAACGGAAAGGCCGAATTCGGGGAATACTATATTCATCCCATTGAAGGAAAATTTGCTATTGAGTTTGTCGTCAATACTCCCAAGGCGCACATTGGCATTATGTACATCACCAAGGTGAGCAGAAAGAAAATGGAAGGTGTCTTCTATGCCCTGGTTGAAGACGGAATCAGACCAAAAAGAACAAAGATTACCTTAAGGCGCTGACTTACTTTTTCACCCGATAGGTAGTTTTCCCAACTCCGGGACTACCATCCGAAGAAATTCCCTGAAGGTCTATCCGGATAGTTGTTTCCAGGTCTCCATTGAAAAAGGTAAGACTGGCCTCCCCATCGGTATTTGTTTCTATCATAGGAGCCCAGTGGATTACCATGCGCTTATCAGGTAAGGGGTTTTGAGGTGTTGATGAGATGTATCGTGGTGCAAAGAATTCCCTGGTCTTATACAGTCCGCCCGGTAGCGTTTTGGCATTGTTACTCCCTATTCGCTTATAATATTCCAGCATTTCCTCATCTGTACGGGACGTGAACTCCAGTACACCTCCACGCATCACATCGCCAGCCTCTCTACCTGCTTCCAACAGTTGTTTTGTGCCGCGATAGACCTCAGCTTTTTTGATGCGGGCAGCAGGCAGGGCCCGAAGCTGCGCAAAGGTGATGGGCATACCATCCAGCAGCACCAGGGGGTTCAGGTTAGGGGCGCGTATGGTAGTGTTATATGTCAAAATGGGTTGCCAACTAACGCCATGACCACGCATTTGCACGTTGGGCAACCTGCCATTGACCAACTGAAGTGCATTTTCTCCATTTTGGGTGAACTTTAAATAGTCGTCAAAATCCAATGCGCTGTACTGCTGACCAAACTTTTCAGAGTCCTCTGCCCTTGTTCCTTCTACTACGACCTCTCCCAGGTCACGGGCCTTTTCGGCAAACTCAAACTTTATAAGTGCCTCCTGTCTTTCAATGCTCTTTTCAATATGATCCTCAATTACTCCCGTTGACTGGCCTTGCAAGGGAATTTTTCTTACCGTTGGAGAAGGATATTCACGGGCAGTTGTATCTATTTCGACAAATACCTCCCGGACCTTTCTTCTTCTACCCATTACTTCTCCTTTGAGGTAGTTCTCTTCATTTTCGTAGAAGTAGAGCTTGCCCATGATAAAAAAGCCATCCTTCAGACTTTGTGTACCGGCAATGCTCGGTTTTCCTTCAAAAGAACCTATGTGAGATATACTCCCTCCTTTTAAGGGCTCGCCATTTTCCGCTGTGAGCAACCTGCCCTGGATGGAAATACCTTGCTCTACCCCATAATTGATTTCCGGGTATTGATCGGCCAGCAGATCTTTCCAGGCAAAGCGCCTCCAGCCATGCGTCATCATGATCAAATCCAGCTTCTCTGTCTGTTCAGTGGCTCCTTTACCAAAAAAGCGAGAGGGGTTATTGATGTGCCCTTTTAAATCTGAGGTGAGCAGTAGGTTGGTCAGAATACTCTCTTCGTTAAGTGAGGCATCAATCTGTTCAGCATCTATGGCGCTTAGGGAGAATGATCCCTGCACTGGTTTCCCATTCGCGGTCGTGACTTTGATGCTAAGGACCACAGAATCTCGCGGGACATAGTCAGTGGCATCCGTTTGTATGTCTATGTTGAGCAGGTCGTTCGCCTGATGAAAGAATAATCTTTCGGCTTCAGGTTGCCAGTTTTCATTAAAAATGGTGAGCTGCGATATGCCGGTCATTAAGTCCTTTTTGGGAATACTGATAATGGCAGTGTTTTCCGAAAAATCGATTTGCGAGGCGTAGGTGACCGCCCCTCGTGTTTGTACAATGGCGTAAAGCCGATGGACACCCGTCTCTGGAGCCGATACCCGGACTTTTACAAAATCAGAGCTATGGAATGGATTCACATTCAGGCTATAACCATTGCTTTTGGCCTGTGGCAGCTCAAATTGGCTTAAGCTACCATTGATGGTTGCATAATAGCTTTGATGAGGTTGAGGAGTAAATACTGTACTTCCGATACCATCTTCATTTGTTTTAAGGATTGTTATTAAGTTGCCTTGATCATCTAGAAGCCTGATCACAGCATCAGCTCCTATTTGTTCGACAGATGAAGCCTTGACAGCTACCCTGGAGCTGACTCCTGTAATAAGATCTCCACCCTCAGGGTAAAAATCCAGCGCAAGCGAGTCAGATAGTTCTTTCTGAAGAGAGTTCCCGTCAATAGGACTGATGATGGCTATTTCCTTTTGGAAGAAGAAGGCAGCATCAAAGTTTCGCATCCAGTGCGTATAAGCCCTTATGGTATAATTTCCTGAAGCAAGCCCGGGAAGCTCTAAGTCTCCCCTTCCAAAACCATTTTTGACAAGGATTTTATGGCGAAGTACCAACTGATCATTTTCATCAATCAGCTCAGCGTAAATAATGTCGCTATAAGGAGAAGGAAGATGATCAGGTCCTGCAACCAGGTAAGCCTTGAACCAAAGATCTTCATTGGTATAATAATAGGGTTTGTCAAAATGGAGATAGATTTTCTCCTGAGGATATTCACGGTTGAATTTGTCCAGGGCTTTGGCCAATGGATTGGCGGACTGATGACCACTAATGCTGGTGAATATAAGTATCAGGAAAAGGCCTAATCTGTACATGTCAATTTGATAATCCGGTTGATGTCAAATTAACAGATTTCCGGCACAATGCTTTGTACACAGGAATATGAGTGAAAGTCAATGAATCATGGTGACCGAAAAACACAACTTTTGTTAAATTCGACTTGCCAACTTAGTTGAAAAAATACAAGTAGATGAGAGTTGTTCCAGAAGCCTTTTTTCAAAACACCAGAATCAGAAAGATTATGGTGGACGGTCAATGCTGCATCATTCATAAAGAAACAGGGCAGCAGGATCTGGATAATCATCGCTTGCTTGCGGCTCATGCCCTTACCGTGGTCAGAAAGGGCGGCCTTATGGTGCATACCGATGAGGGTATTCCTTCAAGGGTATCCAGGGGGCAAATGGTTTTGATGCCTAAGGGACTTTACGCTATCACCGATTTAATTCCCGAAAACGATGTGTTTGAGGCAGTGGTTCTCTTCTTTGACGACAAGCTGGCTAGACAGTACTTACAAAAAAGAGGACTGGCTGATATAGAGGTTCAGAGCGATAGAAGGCCTACTCGGTTTACTACCAATGATTATTTCGAGACCTATATAGATCAATTACTTTCTCTATATGGCAAGGTGGAAGCAGACCCCTCATTGGTGAGCATCAAACTATTGGAAGCGCTGTACCTGATAGACAGCAAAGACCCATCGGGCCAGTTTACCCAAAAAGTCCATGAATTGATGGCAAAGCCAAATAAGCAGTTGAAGCGTTTTATGCAGGATCATTTTGATAAGCCATTGGATGTGGAAGACTATGCTGCTCTTTCCGGAAGGAGTCTATCGACATTCAGGAGGGAATTTCATAAGCAATTTGGTTATGCCCCCAAGCAATGGTTGATTCAGCAGCGGATGGAAAAGGCGAAGGGACTATTAGAGGAAGATAAGATGTCAGTCAGCCTGGTGGCGGAGGAATCTGGTTATCTTGATTTACCCCATTTTATCAAGTCCTTTCAGAAGCATTTTGCGCTTTCTCCCAAGCAATATGCCCTGAGCAAGAGAAATTAAGCTCAGAAAAGCCGATTGACCGAAAAACACAACTCCTGCATTGGTGATCAGGCCTAATTGCAGCGAAATCAGAAAACAATCAAAGCATGAAAATTGGATTTATAGGATTAGGAATTATGGGTAGTCGCATGGCGGCAAATCTTCAAAAGGCTGGTCACGATTTGGTAGTGTATAATCGCACAGCCTCGAAAGCGCAAGAGCTGGTGAGCTTGGGTGCCCGATCAGCAGAAAGCCCTGCGGAGGCTGCCAGAGGAGCGGAGGTAGTCATTACAATGCTCTCCACCCCCGATGTGGTGAAACAGCTGACAGAAGAGTTTTTACCGGTAATGCCAAAAGGAGCTATTTGGATTGATATCAGTACAGTCAATCCCTCCTTTTCCAGAGAAATGGGCAAGCTCTCCGCGGGTTACCAGATACGGTTTGTAGATGCTCCGGTAGCCGGGAGTAAGGTTGCCGCGGAAAACGCAGAGTTGCTGTTTCTGGCAGGAGGCAAGGAAGAAGAATTGACGGATATGGCTCCACTTTTCGACATTATGGGGAAGAAAACCCTCTACCTGGGAGAGATGGGTAATGGAACGAATGTGAAAATGCTGATCAACCTGATGCTGGCACAGTCTATGGCTACTTTTTCTGAGGCTATTGCACTTGGCAAAGGCATGGGCCTGGCAGAGGGGCAATTGTTAAATATTCTCACCGCCACTCCTGTGGTGGCTCCGGTCATGGGTTTGTTGAAGGAAAGATTGCTGGATGGCAATTTTGATGTGAATTTCCCACTCAGGTGGATTCACAAAGACATTATGCTGGCTTTGGATACGGCAAGTGAGCTATCAGTACCTATGCCATCATTGGGGCAGACGGAAGCCCTTTATAAAAATGCTATGGATAGCGGAATGGGGGATTTAGACTTTTCGGCTATTTATAAAGCTTTGACTTAAAGAGTCAAAATCAGCTTTGGGTTATATTTACCGGAAACAGGGTTTTCAATGATACAATTTGTGCAGGCAACTAATGTGGATATTCCGGTCATTTTGGAATTTATGGAGGCATTTTATGCCATAGATGACTATCCGTTTGATGGAGTCACAGCCAATGAGAATATCCAAACCTTTGTTCAAGAGGAGCATTTGGGACGACTCTGGTTGCTGAAGTCAGGTGCTGAGACTGTCGGTTATCTGGCCCTGACTTTCAGGTTCAGTTTTGAGTATGGAGGCCGTGATGCATTCATCGATGAGTTTTACCTCGGTAAAAGTCACAGAAACAAGGGTTTCGGTACAACCATTCTCAAACAGCTGAGTCTTGAGGCAAAAGCACTGGACATAAAGGCCCTTCACCTTGAGGTAGAAACTCACAATGAAATAGGAAACAAGATTTATGGCAAAGCTGGTTTTAAAGTCAATGGCCGGACCCTTATGACAAAGAAACTATGATTTAGCTGCTGGCCAGGTGATGGGCTTATCGGGCAGTTAGTGAATCTGAAAGTGCAGTGTATCTCTGATATAATTGGCTACTATCGCAGCGGCCTTATCGTAGTTTGACAATACGATTACCGTAAAACCTGATTCAGGATATACATCACATCTGGCACCCATTCCCGGGGCCACACCCGCATGTCCCCAGGATTCGAGACCACTCATTGAATTGAGCGAAAAACCATAACCATACTTTGATGAAGAAATAGGATTTACATAAGAGGTGATTTGCGAAGAGGTTACCCTCTCAAAAGTCTCCTGCTTCATTAATGTGCCGTTTTGTAGTGATTGTACAAACCTAAAGAGATCATGACTTGTGGAATAAAAGGACCCTGCTGGCCTGCTTCTGGCGGGCAGGTGTCGGGTGTTCAATTTGCGCTCATCACTTTTTGAACTGTAATAGCCCCGGGCGAGGTTGGCAATCTCTTTGTCCAGCTCAAAGTCTCCGGTGTTGTCCATTGAGCCTTTCTCAAATACATGTTTTGCCAGGTAATCGAAAAAGTCTTCTCCCGATACTTTTTGTACAATGTATCCGGCCAGGTCGAAGCCTTCATTCGTATAATTGAACTCTTCAGGGAGCTTATAATTGTCATAGTTTTTAAGCTTCGGAAGGTATTTGAGATGAGTCTGATAAAGCTCCTCAAGATTACTGACCCTGGCTATGCTCTTGTTATATGCACCTATTTCATCCAGTTCAATTCCCGAACTATGTGTCAGCAGATGATGGATAGTGACCTTGCTGCCAATATGAGCCGGATAATCGGGGAGATGCTTTGAAATAGGGTCGTTATAGTTCAGAAGTCCCCTTTCAACCAATTGCGCGATAGCTGTGGCAGTGAACATTTTAGTGGTGGAGGCAATCAGGAACCTGGTATTGGCATCATTGGGTATTTTCGTCTGTCTCTCTGAGAAGTTCACTGCCTTATTGATCAGTATCTGACCTTTGTGGGCAACCAGCACAGTACCGGAAAAAACATCTAAGTGCTCAAGCTTTTCGAGGTGAGTGTTTATTCGCTCTGCCGCCTGCTCCAGATCTGGTACCTTCCGGGTCAGACCTGAAGGAATCATTCCCCGGATTACACCCATTCTATTGATTTTCAGAGGAGCAGATTTGGCCAGTTTATAAGCAAATGCCACAAAGTTTTCAGTATTGGTGCTGCGGGTCCAGATGATCGCGCGTCCATTGATGGTGTCTTTCCCCACAGAAAGTAGTTTGACTTGCCCGAACTCCTTATAGACACCCTGCCAATATTTAGCCGTGCCATGGTAGGCTTTGTGAAACTTGTCGAGGAGGAGGCTCTTCATTCGGGCCTGATCATGGGAGTTGTAGGTACTGATAAACTCATTAACCCATTCATACTGAGACTTCTGGGCTTGTGAACTGGAATTAAAAGGACCAATGAGTAAGAAAAGCATTAATACTACAGTTGTAGTATTTAAGAAGCCAGTGATGTAATTACCTTTCATGATTTGATATTAAGAGTTTGTTGAATTCAGGTAGCGCGGGTCGAGAAGTGCTTGTCTTTAATAGACCGGTATTTCAGAAAGTCTGCTCCTTTAAACTTTTTTCGATTGATGAAGACTTTGTCCTTTCTCCATTTGATGCTGATGTTATCTGAAATAGATTGAATTACTCCATCTTCCAGGAGGTTTTGGGCGAGCTCTGAACGGTATTCCTTCCACCGGTCTAGCTTTCGACTATCTCTCCATTCGGAAGGTCCTTCTCGGCCTGGTTCAGCTGTATACGCAGAGGCCATTGAGCGTTTCATATCAGCTGTTTTGAGACCATCACGCCTGTATTGAAAATCCCCCCAGTGGCTCTGATCAAAATGTGTTTCAATTAACAGGCGGAACCTCTGGCTTTTCGAACCCCTTATAGTGCTGCCATTTACGCTCAGGCTGTTGTAGGTAAGCTCTACGCTGTTGACTCTTTTATTGAGCAGGCCGGAGGTGATGAGCATGGGCCAGAAATCTCTCTTGAACCTCTCATATTTTAGGCTGAGCAATCGCATCGTTTCCAGGGGGTCGGGGCTTCTGTCAGACGACTCAGTTTCCCTATCCTGATCTACCTTGACTATCGTCTCCGCATTGTTGGGAAGTGGCAATTCAGCCAGGCTTTCAATTGTAGCGGTGGATATTGTACTCTTTTCGGTTGCTGATTCGGGCACCGAGGTGTTTTCAGTATTCAAATTAGCCAGAGAAACCGGGGTCATCTCCAGGCTTGAGTTTTGACTAATAGTACTAGTGTGCAAGGCAAGCTTAAGGCTTGAAGGTACCTGATAGAGCTGTTTGTCTCTTGGTTCAACTTTGCTGGATTCAACCGTTTTTGATTCAGGTTCTTTAGAAGCCAAGACCTCTTCGGTTTCGGTACTAAGGCCATCTTCAAGAGAAACTTCGGGACAGGCGAAAGATACCAGGGTTAAGAGAGGCACCAGGACCAAAAGGATACCAAAACGGTTTGTTCTAGGCTCTTTTTCTATCGTCAGTACCGCTCGTACGCGATTTTTTAGCGAACTGGTATTAGCCAGGCTTAGTGCATAGTTACCCGTGTTGGGGCTTTGACCCCAGCGAGCCACGGCCAGCAGGGTTTCACTGAAGGTGATCGGGTCATTGGTAAGGTTCACGGCCATTCGATCGGCCCCATCTTCCATAGCCTGTTTTACATTGTGTCGTACCAACCGATTGAGCGGCTGAAACCAAAACAAATTGATCACAATGTTCATGAAAAAGAGCCATTGAGGGTCTTTCCGCACTATATGGGCCACCTCATGAGCCAGTATTGACTCCATCTGATCATTGTTCAATTCATGGAGGCTCCTTTCAGGAATACAGATTCTTCTGCTGGAAATAGCAATCGGACTCTTTAGTTTGGTCGAGGAGAATAATTGAATGCGGGGATTGAGCTGGAACCTGATGCTCAGCTCATCTAAGATTTTGCGAACCGTTGGATCTTCAGCTTGGGTCATCTGCAAATCCTTCAGAAACCTGTTTCTGGAAATGATAAAGTGCAGGATAAACAGAAGAGAGAAAAGCCCTACTAGCAAAACCCAGAAGAGTACAAATTCCTTAGGGCTTGAGAGGGCTTCTTCTTCCTCCAAGGGCTCGATAAGTGATACTTCAGAAGGAGCATAGGCAAAACCCCGGAGAGCAGACTCATCATCTGTGACCGTGCTGATTTTCTGCACTATGGGTTCTGTTGTTCCTGTGGAAATCTTAAACAAACTGGTATGAATCTGTGCCTGAATCAGGGTAGTGACGAAACCGCCTATGAGTACGAACTTCCATAAATGCTCTCTTGCAAGCGGTTTGTTCACCGCTTTGAACCGAACTAAAATCAATGCCAGAGCTACTAACAGCGAGCTATGCAGAACATAATTCAGCAATAAGAGCAGCCATTGATCTTGTGGTGAAAACATGTTCGTTTACTTCTTTCTTTGTTTGTAACCCTCGATCATTCGTTCAATCTCCTCGAGCTCCTGTTCGTCAAACTCATTTTCATTGAGTAGATGATTGACCAATGTGGTGCTGTTCCCCTTAAAGAGCTGTTTGGTAAGGCTTGAAATCATGGAGGTTCTTGCCTGGTCTTCCGTTATCAGAGGCCGGTAAATGTATTGCCTGCCCTCTTTGGAATGCGACAGAATGCCTTTCTTTTCGAGCCTTGATAATACGGTGCCCACCGTGGTGATGGCGAGTTCTTTGTCCGATTTCAAATGATCCCTGATGGAGGATACGGAGCCTTCTCCCTGTTTCCAGAGAATTGCCATGATTTTAAACTGGAGGTCGTCTAATTTTATTTTCATATCAACTACAGCTGTCGTAGTAATAATACTACACGTGTAGTTAATAAAAAAGGTTACATGGGCATTTCAATACAAGAAGCCATCGACCGGCTCCAGTTTTGGGGGTAGGTCGGTTTCTCCCAATTGCTCTCTCATATCTATTTCAATGGTACGGCAGAGCGCTGTCATGGGAGTGTCCTGAATTCTGTTTTCAAAGGGATCTTCATTGAAATATCCTAATGATTCCAGCACTGAAAAGCAGAATGAAATAATAACCGAGAGGGGTATGACCATCCAAGCAATGTGGTTGGCGTCCAACAGATCAATTAACCCAAAGGGCAAAAGGCTGGCAAATACAAAGACAAAAACCCGGGTAAAGAAATCGTACTGGCGCGGCATGGGTGTGTTTTTAATCCGCTCACACTTGCCTTGCAGGTTATAGAACTCTGTGAGTGTCTGATCCATCAGCTGATGCCGGAAATCATTGATGTGGCCTGCTTTGAGTGCTGTGGCCAGGTCTTCTCCCTGTCTCTGAACCAGTTGAGTCGCTTTGTTTTTACGCTCCATCACCCAGGTTTTTTCTTCGGCTGATAAGAACGGGTCAACCTCCTGCCAGCTGTCTTGCAGCCTTAACTGCAACCTCAAAGCATTGATCCAGGCAATATGTCGGTAGACGAGCGTTTTGATAAATTCCGCATCTGCCCCGTGCATAAACGTGGTGCACTGTCGGCCCCAGGTACGACTGGAATTGACTATACCGCCCCAGATTTTACGGGCTTCCCACCAGCGATCGTAGGAAGAACTGTTTCTGAAGGCCAGAAATATGGCCAGGGCACCACCCAATGTACTGACAACACCAAAGGGAATGGCTACCCGAGTCCAGTCAAATACCTCGTGGAGTAAGTATACGACCGTAGCAATAAAGATGAAGTAGGTGAGGCGTTTGGCACTGAAGCGGAGAATTTTGCCCCAGTTGAGGTTTTTGCTAATAATCAAGACTACGTATTTCGGTTTAAATAAGCTGCTTTGAAGCCAAGAGTAGAACTCCCGGACCCTGGTTTCCGAGGTATATCCCCGAAATCAAACCATAAACTTCTCGTTTGCCTACGCAATCACGAAGTCATATTCAATCTATATTATTCTACCACCAATACCAATACTTGTTTATACAACTAAAATGAAACAGCCTGATTCTGAAAGTTTTATGAGCTTTTAAGAAATACCCTCGATATAAAGCCTACCTTACCTGCGCTCTATGTCGGTAATTCGCAAAGTGAGAGAGGTGGAAAAAGTTTTCGCTGATCTCGAAAAGGAAATGAATATCCTTCGTCATTCCAGCGGACTACACTGTGTAGCTGGGTGCGGCAAATGCTGCTTTAAGCCTGAGATAGAAGCATCCCCTGTTGAGTTTTTGCCTTATGCCCTCCATCTTCTGCGTAATGAGAAGATCGAGGAAGTCTATGACAAACTGCTCCAAAATACCAGTACACAATGCACCCTTTTCTCACCAGTGTGGGGGTCGGATATGAAAGGAGCCTGCTCTGAATATCCCTACCGAGGCCTGATCTGCCGGCTCTTTGGCTATGCTGCCTCCAGGGGTATGGATGGAGAGGCAAAGCTGGTAACCTGCAGAATAATTAAGGAGGGACAATCCAGCATAGTAGCGAAGATTGAAGCTGACCTGAAAGAAGACAAAGCCTCCGTTCCCCTGATGAGTGACTATTACTTTCGCATTCGCAGCATCGATCCGGATTTGGGTACTAAACTGTTACCCATCAATAAGGCCATTCAAACCGCACTGGAAGTGGTTATGAGCTATTATGCTTATAGGGATGCGCCTTCTTCAGAGGAGTGATAGAGGTATAGGTTGTGCTGTGCCAGAGAGACCTCACTGGTTCCCCTTTATTCTAAACTAGAACCATTTTGGTTTAATCCTATACGCCTAATCTAAGGTTCAAGGAGAGGAGTTAATCTCGTTGTTTATATGAGCTCTGTAAAAATCGACCCGATCTTTTCCTTCAAAAGCAGATGCACTTGCAGAGATACCATTGGCTGGAATGTCATTAGACACAGAGAAATAACTCTGTAATTCTCACAGAGGCTTTTCAGAACAAGTGTGTACGTTAACAAAAAAAATCTTTTGTCTCCGCCAGCATGAAGGAATGGCAAACCATCCGACCGATAAAACTAAAAGAGCCTTGGGTTCAACCCCAAGGCTCTTTTAATCTAATATCTACCGTCTAAAATCTGACGTCTAATATCTTATATCAATTACTCCCCGTCTGACCAGCGCGCTGCATTGGGTTAGAACCCGTAGACTGACCTCTGGCGCCTCCACCTCTTCTTTTGAAAAGCTCAAAGCGGCTTGGCTCGTTAACGCGTGGGAAATAGTTGTTGTCTTCATCCGTATCTGCAGTTTCTCTGTAAGGGTCAAGACGAATCTGAACCACCTTCTTTTTCTTCATAAAGGCCTTGGTCACTTTCTCTTCGTTCTTTCTCCAGATATAAGCAGGAATGCGGTCTACCTCTTTGGTACCATCTTCAAAAGTCCACTCGATGATAAGGGGCATTACCAGTCCGCCTACATTAGAGAAGTCGATCTGGTAGAAGTTAGTGCCATTGCCAATCAGGGCTCTTTCTTCAGCAGTGAGTGAGGCATCAAAGCGCTGATAGGCACGTTTGGCCTGATCTGTTACTTCAAACTGATCGTATGAGTAGTAGAAGTCCTGCAGACGCTCGTCTCGCTCTACGTAGAATTCAATGCCTTCGTCCCTGTTCCGCTTGTCAGCCACATCTCTGTTGGCATCTTCAAACTGTGCCTTGGCGATTGGGTTTTCTATCTCAGGATTCTTCGTGTTGATCTGGTACCACTCCACATTGTCAATGGAGATATCCAC
This sequence comes from Roseivirga sp., assembly GCA_021404565.1. Classification (GTDB taxonomy): domain Bacteria; phylum Bacteroidota; class Bacteroidia; order Cytophagales; family Cyclobacteriaceae; genus Roseivirga. The sequence goes on from JAAWWF010000026.1 coordinate 524,888, forward strand.
ATTGTCGATGCTGAAGAACCAGCCTCTGATAAACCAGTCCAGGTCTACAGCTGAAGCATCTTCCAAAGTACGGAAGAGGTCGTCTGGCGTAGGATGCTTGAAAGCCCATCTTTTGGCGTACTCTTTGAAAGCAAAATCGAAAAGCTCGCGACCCATAATAGTTTCGCGCAGAATGTTCAATCCTGTAGCCGCTTTGGCATACTGGTTAGAGCCAAACTGAATGATGTTTTCAGAATTAGTCATAATCGGCTCCAACTGGCTTTTTGGCAAGCCCATATAAGGAGCAATTTTGTAAGCAGGACCTCTTCTGTGAGGGTAGTTATTATCAAATTCCTGCTCAGTCAGGTACTGTACAAAGGTATTCAGGCCTTCATCCATCCAGGTCCACTGACGCTCATCAGAGTTCACAATCATTGGGAAGAAGTTGTGACCCACTTCGTGAATGATTACACCAATAGCTCCATATTTGGTGCCTTCAGAATAAGTGCCGTCTGCATTGGTACGGCCATAATTGAAGCAGATCATAGGGTACTCCATGCCGTTTGAAGCTTCTACCGAAATGGCTACCGGGTAAGGATAAGGAATGGTATACTTCGAATAAGTCTTAAGCGTGTGGGCTACCGCTTTGGTAGAGTAGCGCTCATAAATACCGTAAGCCTCCTTGGCATAGTAAGACATGGCCATTGGGTTGTCGCTGCGGCCTTCAATATCTACAGCCATAGCATCCCAAACGAATTTACGTGAAGAAGTCCAGGCGAAGTCACGTACATCCTGAGCCTTAAAATTCCAGGTTTTCTTACCTGTTGATTTGTCTTTTTCGTTGGCTTTCGCCTCATCCAGGGTTACGATTTTCACAGGCTCTACCTGCTCTTTTTTCGCTTGTTCCCATCTTTTGAGCTGTGTGCTCGTCAATACGCTTTTGGCATTGGCCAGACTACCGGTAGAACCTACTACGTGATCGTCCGGCACAGTCATTTTCACATCAAAATTACCGAAGGTCAGGGCAAACTCTCCACGACCTGTGAACTGCTTGTTGTTCCAGCCTTGGAAGTCAGAGTATACGGCTACCCTTGGGTACCAGCCGGTGATGGTGTAGATATAGTTTCCGTCCTCAGGGAAAAACTCATGTCCGCCACGTGCACCTGAAACAGAGCGAGGGGTTGTATTGTACCACCATTTGATCTTGATGTCCATTTTTGCCCCCGGCTTCAGTGTAGAAGCGAGATCAATACGCATCATGGTCTGGTTGATGGTATATTTCATGTTAGCCCCTTTGGCGTCTTTCACTTCTGTAATGTGAAAACCCCAGTCGTTGTCATGCCCATCCAGCGCATCCAGCTGGCCGTAAGACATACGTGGACGAATAGAGCTCCCGTCAAATTTGTAAGCGTCATTATCGGGGTGGCGCACATTCTCATCCAGCTGTATCCAGATGTAATCAAGCGGATCGGGTGAGTTGTTGTAATAAGTAATGGTTTCTGAGCCAGTCAACCTTTGGTTGCTATCGTCCAGCTCAGCTTCAATTTTGTAATCGGCTCTTTGTTGCCAGTATTTTGAGCCAGGGGCTCCTGAGGCAGTTCTGTAAACGCTGGGATCTCTCAGCATTCTTTCCAGTTGTTCGAATCGCTTGCCATGGTTGCTGTTGATCACCTGAGCCATCGTACCCGAGGCTGCCAATGTAAGCACCATGCATGTCAGCAATAGTCGTTTCATGTTCTATAAGTTTAGTTTACCAAAATTTCGTTTCCATCATCATGGTGATTGCAATACCGGCAATGGCCGATGAAATCACCAGATTCCAGTCTCTGCGCGCTACATTGAACAGGCCAGTGCATATAAACGCGAGTATCATAAAGATCAATACAATGATTATTTGTCCCAGCTCAAGACCCAGGTTAAAAGACAGCAGCTGGGTAACAATACTCTCGTCTCTTCCCAGCAGGCTTTTCAGGTAGTTGGAAAAGCCCAGCCCATGAATCAGCCCAAAAAACAAGCCAAAGAAGTAATTGAGATTGAGATAGCCCGGTTTCATCGAGTTTTGCTTTCGTATAATATTGGAAAAAGCGGTGATGAATATGGTGACGGGAATGAGGAACTCAATAATGTCGGTACGGAAATTGATTATCTCCAAAGCACTAAGGGCAAGGGTAATAGAATGACCAATGGTAAATGCCGTTACCAGTATGAGTACGTTCTTCCAGTCTTGCGCTGTATAAATGGCACACAAGGCCACCACAAACATGATGTGATCGTAGCCCTGTATGTCAAGAATATGCTCAGCGCCAAGCTCAAAATACAGTTTGAATTGTTCCATTCGGGGGAAAATAAGCGGGGCATTGGGCCCTCAAATAATTTAGGATTGTAATAATAAAACTTAATTTTAAATCCACATAAGAAAGATGTTGTCATGCCATTGAAGCTTTTATATACGGTCTTTATTGCGCTATTCCTGGCGGATCATCCGTTTCACATCAGTGTATGCGATATAGAACATGATGCCGAAAGCAAAGCGCTGCAAATAAGCCAGCGCATGTTTATGGATGATCTGGAAGATGGGCTTGAGGCTTTTCACAAGCTGGAGTCGGTCGATGCGTACAAGCCCAAGGATGCAGGGCGATTGGATAGCCTGATTTCTGTCTACCTGAAGGCCAAGCTATTTATAAGGATTGACGGCAAAGATGTGACTTTTAACTACCTCGGCAGCGAATTGGAAGGGGATGCAAGGTGGGCTTATATGGAGGTGACCAACATACCAACCGTGAAAGAGGCGGAGATCAGCAATATGATTCTCACAGAGACTTTCGATGATCAGGAGAACATTATCCACCTTAAGGTCAATGATAAGCTCAAAAGTCATCGACTGAGCAAGGATGAGAAGGTGGTAACTTTCAAGTTTGACTGATGAAAAAACTCACGCTACTATTAGTCCTCGGTCTTTTCGCCTGTGAATTCGGAGATAAGGCCAAAGACAACAAAACAAGAGAAGAGCCACCGGCATTTCAGGGTACTTCGGTAGAATACGAAATTGCAAGGCTGGAAAAGGAGGGCGGACCCTGTGAAAATGAGGAAAGCAAGCCTTGCGTGGAGGTAAAGATCAGCTACCCCTCCATTCTGAAAGGGGCTTCAAAGGTAGTACTTGATTCTCTTAATCGTAATATCCAGTCTACCATACTGGACTATGCCTTCATCAGCGAGAAGCCTGATAATTTTGAATCGTTAATCGGGGAGATTCAGGAGGAATATGAGTCGGTCAATGAGGAGTTTCCCAGCTATAATACCCCCTGGCAGCTAGAGGTAAGTGCAGACATCATTTATCAGGATTCTCTTTTTATCAGTATAGCCAGCACCATCTACTCATTTACTGGTGGGGCACATCCCAATTCCTACCAGGTATACCGCAGCTACGACCTGACAACAGGCAAGGCCCTGACTTTAAGTGATCTGCTGGATGTGGGCTATGAGCTGGACCTGAACGAGGCTGCAGAACTTGAATTCAGAATGGCCAAGCGGATTCCGCCCAGCCGCGACCTGGACGATGAGGGCTACTTTTTTGAGGGTAACCGTTTTAAGCTCAACAGCAATTTTGCCATTATGAACCGGAGCTTGCTGTTCTACTTCAATCCCTACGAAATAGGCCCCTATGCATTGGGAGCTACAGAGCTGGAACTGAAACTTACAGACTATGTTAAGCTGATCAAGGATGGAAGCGTTATCGAAGATCTTAAGAATTAGTCTGGTCGCTATACTGCTCTTAGCAGTATTTCAGGTAAGGGGCCAGGAGCAGCAAAAGCTGGTGAGCTTCACCATTAAAAATGCCGGGGTGAATGTTGGGGGCTCTTTTTTAAGCTATAGCGTTACTACCAAATGGGATGCCAGCGATCTTGCCAGTTCCCGATTGTCGGCCACCATTGAGGCCAAGACTATTGTCACGGGCATCAAAGGACGCGATAAGCATCTGAAGAAAGCCAAATATTTTGATGTAGAAAACTATCCTCAAATCACGTTTGAATCCACCAGCATTACCAAAACAGCAGCCGGTTATTTGCTGAAGGGAAAGCTTACGATCAAAGAAACGACCTTGCCGGTAGAAATTCCCTTTACGGCAACTTCTTCAGCCGAGGGTATTGCTTTTTCCGGGGCTTTTGAGCTCGATCGCAGAGACTATGGTGTGGGCAAGGGCCACCTGATTATGGGAGATAAGGTGAAGATCAAGATATACCACCTGGAGAAACACCCCTCGGTTCGGTAGGCTTAATTCAATTTAGACACGGAGAAATGCCTCTCTGTCCTGCAGACATCTCCCCTCTAAAGGGAGAATTTGGACACGTTTTTATAAATAAGTTTGCGGTTGAATTTCAAGATACCAGGCATATACTAATGGAGCGGTTTTTTGTGAAGAGAGGTCACAACTTCTTCGGACCTACTTGTGTCTAAGGTTCAGAGAAACCTGAAACCTGCTATGAAAAAGTCTTTCCTCCTTTTTGCCCTTGTAGCTATCTGTCTTGTTGGTTGTGATTCTGTAGACCCACTACCACATGGGGTTGTACTTACGGCAATTACACATGATATGGGAGACCAGAGCTGGCTTGAGCTGTATGAGTACAATGATGCTGGTATTGTTACTTCTGTAGAAGATCAAAATGGACTTGGACGCAGGAGGAGCTATTTTTATGGAGGAGATCGGTTGCTGGAAACGCAAACAATAAGACTGGACAATGAACAGCTTATTTTTCGAGACTCCATTACCTATAATGGAGTCGGCCAGGTAGATAAGATTTATCGCTTTTCAGTTAACGGAGGCACTGACTTACCGCTCTATCAGGTAAAGAGTATGACCTACAACAGTGAAAGGCAATTGATTGAGGTGAGTTCTGACTTCATCGGCATAGATGACTACAGTCCGAGAGAGGTTTATCATTGGGAAGGTGGTAACGTGGTGCAGCTAGATCGCTATAATGGTACTGCTTTGCAGCAAGAGTTCTTCCTTACATACGATAATAAAGTGGCTGCCAACCTGGAGAGCTTTGTGTCACTGGGGCGTCCTGAAGCGGCCACCCGGAACAATATAATCAACACGGACTGGAAGGATTATACAGGATTGCTTGATACTGCCTGCAAACCCTGTACTGTGTCTTACGAGTACAGTTCAAACGGAATCCCTACGGCCCTTACCACAAACTGGAGTTACTCTGCTACCTTTACTTATGAGCAGTTGCCACAGGCAAATGGGTTTTAATACCCTTTTTTGCCTCCCCACCACCTTAGGTTAGGTCCATATGACAAAACAATAACGAGGACATTTTAAAATTAGAGAACAGCATACCAATAGGTATTCACTTCTCCCTACTGGCTCAACTATTCCGTTGACGGTTCAAATGTGATCGCTTAACATTGAACCGGATTATTCTTAAGGCTACTTCAGTACATTGTACAATTAAAGCCTGATCGGGTCCATCATTTAGTCAATGTCGATACTCACCTATATCTTTCTTTCTATTTCTATCACTTTCAGTTTTATGGTGGTTGGCGGTTTGGCCGTGGAAGCTTTAAAGAAATCTCCGGATTATGTGAGGCTCTCAAATTTCAGATTTATCAAGAATGATCGTACCTATGACCTGATAGGAGTGTGGCTTATCAAATGGGCGGTGAGCAAGACCTTCTGGAGACATTTTAATAAAAAACTGACTTTATCATCAGGGACTGACCTTGCTGGGCTTAAGGCAATGAGGATGGAAATGACGAATGCTGAGATAGGCCATTTGGTTGGTCTGATCGCTCAAACGCTGCTTGTCCTGGTATTGTTCATATTAGATCAAAGCAGCACTTTGATAGCCATTCTGATCTTTTTGAATATCATTCTGAATCTATATCCCGCATTGCTTCAGCAGCAAAACAAAGCAAGATTGGATAGGTTGATTGCTGTTCTTGAGAGCAGATCGAGGGTTCCGAATTGTTAGCTTATTCTTTTCCAATGGGTCTTTGCGAGCATCGCGGTTTGCCTTAAAGCACAGAGCTAATTTGATTGTCCCACAGAGTCTCACGGAGAAGAAATGAGCTTCACAGAGGCTTTTAAGCATCTCTCTCTGCGTGACTTTGCGTTCTCTGTGGTTTGCGTTGACGTATCTCGTTCTACCCTTTGGTTATTACGCAGAGCTCCACGGAGTAAAAAGAGCCTCACAGAGATTTTTAGCACTTCTCTCTTCGTAATTTTGCGTCCTCTGCGGTTATCCACCTCGGAAGATATCTTTTATTAAGACTGTCGAAGTTGCGTTATTACGCTTGTGAAACCAGAAATCTATATCGGTGAACTAGAATACTTAATAAAGGAGGTAAAATACGAACTTCATGAAAGGGGGGATAGCTTTACAATCAAATCGAGCTTTGATCTCTTGGGAAGAGAATTTACCGGCTCTGTTATTCTCATTTTGATTGGCTTATTCATTCTAATTGCTGGCATCCAAACAGGCAAAGACCTGATGGACGCCTTGATTATTGCTCTTTTTAGTCTCTTCGCCCTAGGTCTTGGCACATTCAGAATACTCATACAGAAATACGACTTCATGACAGTATCGCCCCACCAGATTTCAGTGTGCTATGGACTCCGGAAAAAAGTGATCCCATTACATGCTGCTCAAAAGGTTAAAATGAAAACGAAGACTCGTGTGGAGAGAAGTAAGGGTGTATCACAAACCTATCAAGACTTACACCTGATTTTAAAGGATGACAATGAGAGTAATGAGATCATCTCATTTACTGTTGGACATGATAAAGCTGATGTCGTTGAGGAACTTGGTAAAGGATTGAGAACCCTGATCAAAAGCAGGATTAAGAAACTGGAATAAGACTTTGCGAGGCTAGCTTTGCTCTCTGCGACCCTTTGCGTTCTTTGCGGTTTGCGTTGACGTATCTCGTTCTACTCTTTGGTTATTACACAGAGCTCCACAGAGTAAACCGAGCTTCACAGAGCTTTTTAAGCATTGCCCTCTGCGATTCTTCGCATCCTCTGCGGTTTATTTCAAAGCACCTCAAAAGGCACCGTTACCTTGGTATGGTCCCAGGCAAAGATGAGGGTGGGATGCCCATCTTCTTCTGAAAAATCTATCGTAAACTGCTCGACCTGTTCTGGTAGCAGTTCCACCGGAGCATTTACCCGCATTTCATCTTCTTTGGGATAATAATCAGTGCCCCATTCCGGCAGGCGATTATTGAACACAATGGTCCATTCTTCCTTATCGGGAATGGTGACTAGTGAGTAAAGACCCGCTTTGAGTGTGCCCGAAGAGAAAACGAGGTCGCGGGAAAGTTCTATCTGGGTGGCTTCATTCGCTCCTGTGCGCCACCACTTGCCATAAGGCACCAGGTCGCCAAAGATGTCGCGGCCACGCATATAAGGCCGGCAATAGCCTACCTCTACCAGTACACTTCCATTGTCGTAGGTGACCTTTTGCCAGGGGCTCAGTTTTTTTGTCTGATATAGATTGTATTGCTGAATGCCATAGTAACCTCCTATCACTACCACTACTGCTGCCAGTACTATGACGATTTTGCGCTTCATTCCTTTCTATTTCTAACCCTTTATGCTCTTTTGGGAAGTGACAAAAACCAAGACAAGCTGCCTTCGAAAGATATGACCTTGCGAGGAGATTATAGTTGCCTGTATTTTTTCTTTCCCTAAACCACAGCTGGTAAAACAGCCTGAGTGTGTTTTTGACCAGAGGGGTATATGCACGTAAATATATTAAATCTCCCTGCTTAGAGTGATTCTATACCCAAAGGTTTAGCAATGAACGGGCCAAAAGTGCCAATTTCACTCACTATAATTGGGTTTATGTCAGGCCCTTTTACATATCTTTGCGGCATGGCACAGAATGACGACAATCTGCTGAAGAAAATAGCAGGTCACGCAAAGGAATATGGTTTCGTTTTTCAATCGAGCGAAATTTACGATGGACTGAGCGCAGCATATGATTACGCTCAAAATGGGGTAGAGCTCAAAAACAATATTAAGCAGTACTGGTGGAAAGCCATGGTACAGCTCAATGAGAATATAGTGGGGCTGGATGCCTCCATTTTTATGCACCCCACCACCTGGAAAGCTTCTGGTCATGTAGATGCCTTTAACGATCCTATGATCGATAACAAGGACTCTAAAAAGCGCTACCGTGCTGATGTGATGATCGAGGATTACATTGCCAATAAACTTCAGAAGAAGATAGATAAAGAGGTAACCAAGGCTGAAAAGCGCTTTGGTGATGCTTTTGACAAAGAGCAGTTTTTGGCTACGAACCCCAATGTGTTGAGAAGCCAGACTAAGATTGATGAGATCAATGATAGACTGAAAAAGGGTATGGAAGGTGACCTGGCTGACCTCAAAGCCCTGATCGAAGAGCTGGGTATTGCCGACCCTGTGTCTGGTTCTAAAAACTGGACCGATGTACGCCAGTTCAACCTTATGTTCTCAACAGAATTGGGTTCACTGGCCGAGGGTGCCAACAAAATCTACCTTCGCCCTGAAACAGCCCAGGGTATTTTTGTGAACTTCCTGAATGTGCAGAAGACCGGCAGAATGAAGATTCCTTTTGGTATCGCACAAATTGGTAAGGCCTTCAGGAATGAGATCATCGCCCGCCAGTTTATCTTCCGTATGCGGGAGTTTGAGCAGATGGAAATGCAATTCTTTGTGAAACCGGGCGAGCAGAAAGAATGGTTTGAGAATTGGAAGGAAAAACGTATCAACTGGCACAAAGCCCTGGGTTTAGGCGAGGAAAACTATCGCTTCCACGACCACCTGAACCTGGCTCACTATGCCGATGCGGCTACGGATGTTGAGTTTGATTTCCCAATGGGCTTCAAAGAACTGGAGGGTATTCACTCACGTACCGACTTTGACTTGAAAGCGCACGAAGAGCATTCTGGTAAGAAACTGCAGTTCTTCGATACAGTTGACAATGAATCCTATGTGCCATACGTGATCGAAACCTCTATAGGTCTGGATCGCATGTTCCTGGCCGTATTGACCGCTGCTTATACCGAGGAAACCCTGGAAGATGGCAGTGAGCGACTGGTTATGAAGATACCGGCCGCCCTGGCACCTTACAAAGTGGCGGTACTGCCGCTGTTGAAGAAAGATGGCTTGCCTGAGAAGGCCCGTGAGATACTGCGTGAGCTTCAGCTTGATTTCAACTGTCAGTATGATGAGAAGGATGCAATTGGTCGCAGATACCGCAGGCAAGATGCCATCGGTACCCCTTTCTGCGTAACGGTGGATCACCAAAGCCTGGAGGATAATACGGTAACCATCCGTGATCGCGATGACCTGTCACAGATCAGGGTTTCTGTAGATGACGTGCGCGGCAAGCTAGCCGAAAGAACCTCAATGCAGGAGCTGCTGAGAAAGCTTTAAAAAAGAATCGATGACACCCCTCAGAGAGATGTCATCGATTCTTTTTCTGCTAATTCCCTTCCTTAAGACTTTTGATTTTCTCAGTCACCTCTTTCAATGCATAGGTGTATGACTGGGTCATGGTATCGAGCTTGCTGATAAGCTCTTCGATGTTCTCTTTTTTTGCCTTTTTATCGTAAGGAGGCTCCGGCTCGTTCATTATCAAATCCTGAGCAGGGTCGAAGGGCTCAAACATAGGGCCTTCACCCCTGAGTAACCAGTCGAGGCGTACCCGCTCTCCGTAGCTAATGGTTCTGTCATAAGCCAGAAACTTCGTGATATTATCTTCACTGATACCACTTTGATACTTCAATACTCCCCTGCTAAGTTTTGAGTTTTTGTAAAACTCATATTCGGTAATTCCTTTGTGTTCTAAGTAGGCGAGAATTTTATCCTTAACGTGCGAAATTTTTGACATAGCTCTTGTGTAAGCAAAATATCACGCCTATATTAGTCGTAATATTTTGCAATAGTCCTCAGGTTCTGTTTCCCACAACATACCCGCGGTTTCGATTAACATTCTAATACATAAATCTATGGAATCTACACAAAAAGACCTCATTATCCACCTTATCATTCAAGACCTTCTCTATCACCGCATGATTTATGGCGTGCAAAAACATGAGGTTCATATCGAGTTTTATCCTGACCTGGCTACGGCAGTTTTACTTTTAATGGGGTATAGCAGTGAAGACCAGGAAGACAGCCTTACTGACATGTACAATCAGTTTATGGGCAAAGTAGATGGCAGTGAGTTGGATAGCGACCTGCAAATCAGGGCCTGGGCAGAAGAGTGCTATCTGGCCTTGGCTTCAGCCTGACTAGCTGTTGATAGAGGGAGGCTTAGTCTTATCTGGCGAAGTAGCAGGTCGTCTCAAAAATAGAAAACAGGTCATTCTGAGTTCATTTCAGAATCTCAACTCTTTTTCATTTTCAGTAATCTACGGATCCTGAAATTAGTTAAGAATGACAGTGAAACGCCTTTTCTGGACAGCCATAGCAGTGATCATAAGGCCCCTGTCCGCTTCGATAAGTATCGTACTAAGAACTGATCCGTTTCAATAAAGCTTCACGGTAGGCCCGGCCAATCGGGATTTCATGGGGGTTGATATAGACCCGGTTGCCGGCCACCTTATCTACTTTTGAGAGGTTTATCATGTAAGATTTATGTACCCTGATAAAGGAATCAGAGAGCAGTTCTGTCCACTTCTGAAGTGAGCCCGATTGCATGTGCTGCTTTTCTGAGGTTATGATCTTTACATAGTTGTCATCTGATTTGAGAAAAAGGATGTCGGTCACTTCTACCTTGTAAAACTCTTTATCAGATTTGATAAATACATAGTCCGTTGGTTTGGGTTCGCTTCTCTGACCCAGCACTTTGAGCACAGCTTTGTGAAAGCGTTCAAAAGAGAATGGCTTAAGCAGGTAGTCTACCACATCCAGCTCAAAGCCCTCCAGCGCATAATCCGGATAAGCCGTGGTAATGATGATATCAGGAGGAGAAGTCAGGTTTTTCAGAAAGCTGATGCCGGAGATTTTGGGAAGGTTAATATCCAGAAAAATCAGGTCAATGCTCTCTTGCCTCAGAAGCGCAGTGGCGTCCAGGGCATTGGAGCAGGCCCCGATAAGCTTCAGTTCTGGCATACTCTCTATATAGGTTTGGAGTATACGCTGGGCAGGTAGCTGGTCTTCTATAATCAGGCAGTTGAGGGTCATTCGAGATTTATGGAAAGATTGACAATATAAAGCTGCCTGAGCTCTTTTACGATCAATTGGTGTTTTTCAGGGTAGATTAATTCCAGTCTTCGCTCCACATTCTTCAAACCAATACCTCCTACTTCAAGCTGCTCTGCCTTGTCAGTTTCCTGCTTTTCAAAGCTATTTTCAGTATAGAGGTCGATCTTATCGTTTTTAAGCTCCACGCGAATGATGATTCTAAGACCATCGGTTTTGGTTTCCGCTGAGTGTTTGAAGCAGTTTTCAATAAAGGAAATAAGCATCATGGGGGCAATCTGTTGTCCCTGTGTATTGCCATGCACCTCATAGATGATCTCGCCCCGACCTTCCAACTGGATCTTCTGGAGCTCTATATAATTCTCGACATAACTCAGTTCTTTGCTCAGCTCTACTCTGTCCTGGTTTGCCTCATAAAGCATATAGCGCATGATCTCTGCCAGTTTGAGAATCATGGGTGCTGTGTGCTCAGACTTGTGCAGTGCAAAAGAATACAAATTGTTGAGGTTGTTGAAGAGCACGTGTGGATTGAGCTGCGACTTTAAAAACAAGGCTTCCGTTTCGGCATTTTCCTTTTGCAGGCTGATCATCTGGTTTTGTCGTTGACCGTGATCAATGGCTAGTTTGATGGCTCCTATAAGCCCTGTCGTGCCCAGCAATTCCGGCCCCTCATGCTCTATGGCAAACCAGCTGAGTGCGTCAAGAATGTTTGTTTCCTCTTCTATGATCACCTCCATAAAGAATATACCGAGATAGATTGACAAGAAGTAAAACAGCAAAAACCGGAGGTATTTGGCCTCGTTGAGGTAGCGTGGAATCAATACATAGATCAGTAAGGCCGTGATCCACATAGTATTCAGCGTTTCGCCAATATGCTCTGTTACTTGATGAAACAGGCCCTCATCCTCTATGGCCATAAAGATAATGACCAAAAGCAGGTAAGTGTGATTCTTCAGAACGTAGCGCTCTATAAATGCCTTCATGTAACAAAGCTAATCAGTAAGATGAATGTGCTGAGATTTAATTCGCCTACTACCTTTTCAACCCTGCCATCTACCATTTCTGTAGGGTCAAGCTGCTGTTGACTTAGTTCAAAGTGTCGTTGGCCCATTTTTTTTCTGAAGCTGTTTCGCAGGCCGCTCCTTGGGTTAAAAAAACTCAAAATGCGATACAACATCTTATTCTTTCTGCTTATCTGGGCTCAAGTGGTCAATGCCCAATTTTCAGTTTCCGGTCGGGTAGTCGATGAAAAAACGAACAAGCCCGTACCCTTTGCTACCATAGCACTGTTCACTTCGGCAGACAGTAGCCTGGTAGATGGTGCTATAGGTTCAGACCTGGGAGAGTTCTCAATCGACAATGTGAAATCAGGTACCTACCGCTTTCTGGTCAGAAGCATAGGTTATCAGGATTTGATCATGGACTCGTTGAGCATTTCAGGAAACCTATCCCTTGGCGATTTATCACTTCGGGAAAGTGTCAGTCAGTTGGACGTGGTGGTAGTGACTGGTAAGCGAAGCACAGTCGAGACACAGTTGGGCAAAAAGGTATTGAATATAGGTGAAGACCTTTCTACAGCGGGGGCCACTGTAACGGATGCGCTGCAAAGACTTCCCTCAGTCAGCACCGACATCAACGGGGGGGTGAGCATTCGCGGAAGCAGCAATGTGATTATCTATGTGAATGGAAAAGAGACTCAGCGCGATACTAAGTCACTTCAGTTTCTATCGGCAGGAGCCTTACAAAAGATAGAGGTGATTACCAATCCATCGGCCAAATACGATGCCGGTGGCGTTGGGGGTATTATCAACCTGGTTTTCAGAAAAGATGCCGCCAGTGACTTTAAGCTGGAGACTGTCACTTCTATCAGTACTCCCTATCGCTTTTCAGGAGGTATCAATGCTCAGGTGAGCTCGCAGAAGCTTACCGGGTATTTGAGTGGTAATATCAGGCGGTCGGAGTATGAAAACAGGGAAGAAAGAACCCGGACTAATGATAATGGCACATTGCAGCGCTACGAAAATCTGGTGCAATCGACTGGGAAAGGCCGTACTGCAAACCTGACGGCCGGGCTGACTTATGATATAGACACTTCTTTCTCTCTCAATTTTGAGTACAACTACTGGCGCTGGGAAGACATTGAAAACAGCTTACAAACGAACAATTTTATTTATCGGGCCCTGGCCGATGAGTCATATAGTATTCGTAATTGGGGGAGGGAACTGGAGGATGAAATGAGCCTTTCTTTTTCGCTCGATAAACAATGGAGCAAAGACCGGAGCCTGAAGCTGCTTTTCAACGGAGGAGGAGAGGTGGAAGATAACGAAAGCCGTTATAACCTGGATGGCCTTGACCTGACCAGCAGTCCTCTGGCTCAAACCGTTCGGGAGTCCAGGAACACAGAGGAGCAGGCGCTCTATCAGCTTACGATTGATTATACCTCCCCCCTCAAGGGCTTCGGGTCGATTGAAACAGGAGTAAAGTTCGATGACATAAAGTTTGAGATTACTCAAACGCTTGATTTTTTAAGTGATGAGCTGTTTCTGCCTCAAAATGATTTTAGGCTTACTTTCAAGAAGTACGCGGGCTATTTTATTCATAAAATGAAATGGAAGCGTTTTGAATATGGCCTGGGCCTGCGATTGGAGCATTTCAACTCTATTGCCAATCAGCTCACTACGGGGCAGGTAAATGAACAGAATGTCACCAGGCTTTTTCCGAGCGTCCAGCTTGTATATAAGCCTGCTGAAAAGCACCAGCTTGCTTTCAACTACAGCAGAAGAATTAACCGCCCTGGCTTTTTTGACCTCAACCCCTTTGTTTCTTTCACAGACCCCTTGATCTTAGAAAGGGGTAACCCTGGTCTGGAGCCGGAGTTTGCTCATAACTATGAGTTGAGCTATCAACTTAACCATGGCAAGCTGGGGCTGGACGTAGCCGGTTTTCAGCGTACCACCACCAACGTAATCCAGCAAACGGTAGATGCTTTTGATACCGACCGATTAATTTACAGCTACACCAACTTTGGAAGGCAAAATAACCTGGGTACCGAGGTAAGCGCAAGCTGGGAGCCCTTTTCTGTACTGGAGCTCACGGGCAATTTCAGCTGGTACCATACCCGCTTTGCAGCTGAGCCGGAAGATCTGGACGTGCGCTTCAATAATCAGAGCACCTGGCAAACCAATTTGCAACAGCGACTGAATCTGAAAGGCGATTGGAGTATTGAGCTTTCACAAAACTACAGGGCGCCCCGAATTGGCATTCAATCGGAAGATCAGGCGAATTACTATGTTAACGCTGCTATTCGCAAGGCTTTTAAAAACAAGCGCGCTGTCATTACCATCAACCTCCGGGATATGTTCGATACAAGAGTGTTTAAGACGAGGTTAAGAGGTGAAGATTTTGAAGTAAACGATATGTTTAAGTTTCAGAGCCGAAGCCTGAGCCTGGAGCTGAGGTACAAGATCTTTGACTAAGGGCCTCTAATCTTTTTTACTCCTCACCAATAGCTCACTTACGTCTACATCCAAAGCATCAGCAATGCGGAAGAGTTTTTCTACCCTGGGCTGGCTTTCATTGCGGCACCATTTGGATACGGTGGTACGGTTTACTTCCAACTGATCGGCCAGCCAGTTGCTGGTGGTTTGCCTTTCTGCAATCACTGCTTTTATGCGATTAAGTACTTTGTTGGCCATGGAATTTGTTGCTTTCAGGCAAAATAGTCAATTCCTAAAAACCGGTTAAAGCTATTTATGAATGATTAAAGTATTCAAAAGAGGTGTATAATATTTTGTTTTGAGTGTTAAATGCATAATATTGATTATTTAATGCTTTAAATAAATATCTAATGGAGTCACCACAGAAAGACGTGATTATTCATTTAATCACCCAGGACCTGTTATATCATCACATGATATATGGGGTGCAAAAGCATGAGGTGCATATCGAGTTTTATCCGGACTTTGCCACAGCAGTGCTACAGCTCATGGGTTATGCGGTAGAAGATCAGGAAGATAACCTTACAGATATTTACAGTCAGTTTATGGACAGAGCATCTCAACTAGACACACGCAATGAGTTACAGTTAAAAGCCTGGGCTGAGGAGTGTTATCTGGCTTTGAAGTCTTGATCGCTTTACTTATCGCAGGTTCTCGGAATCTGTGACGATTATAATTGCCCGGACTCGGTCCGAGCAAGCTGGAAAAGAAACCTGTTTGCTGTGGGAAAGAACTCGGAACTGCCGTTTTTCAGCGCAAGGAATGAAGAACCTTACGCACTGTATTGAAGAGAATCACGTCTGACCCAAGGGTGCTGAGGGGATAGGGTTTTGTCTTTTCTCCATACCGGTCTGACTTTCAAGAGTCTGACCTGCGGTATCCTGCCGGATGTGTATTTGAGAGTTTCCCCAACCACCCCGTCCTTCGGCCACCCCTCCTTGAAAAGTAGGGGACTTTCCAATCAGGCATTTGACTACTAAATGCTCCCCTTCAAGGGGAGCTGTCCACAGGGAAGCTCTGAATTTACCCAAATAGTTCTGGACTGAGGGGTACTTTTATGAATCGAAGTTTCATTGTTCGATTCTCAGGATTTGGATAGTTTAGTGTTATGGCGATTACAGATAAGAAACTGGCCTCTTGGGCTGAAAAGAGAGATCTTAAAAAATTACACGAGGCACTCTCAGAGCATAACTTCAAGATCAGATTGGGGGCGATTGCGCATTTAGCTGAGATTAAGGACGATAGTTCCCTTGAGCACCTTGAAAGGCTGGTTGACGATTCATTTGTTGTTGTGCTCGAGGCCGCTGCTGAGGCTGTGAGGTCCATGAATGCTGATCGTCCTTCTTTGCGTGTGTTTGAACAAAGGATAAAGGCTAAAAAGAATATCGAGCAGAAAATACAGACGCGAACGAAGGCAAGCTTTAAGAAGGTAAGGGCAGAGCAACAAATGGCAACGGCTGAATCTGAAAGGAGTAATTCAGATCAAAAAGCAGATGAGGGTTCTGATGGAATCACTAAAGTCTTGAAAACGATCGGCATCGTTGTATTGATAATAATCGTGTTTTTAAAACTTATAAGAACGCTTCATCTAATGGGGGTATAGCTGATCTCTCAAAGTACCCTTTATTTCAGGTCGCTGATCTATAATTGTGCTTGTATCGCCTCTCTTAGCAATTCCATGATATCCTCAGCGCGCCAAGAATTATCTGTCACAGGTCCGGAGGACCTGTGACCACTATGAGTACTCAGACAGAGTCCGAGTAGGCCCGCGGAGGAACCCATTTGAGGTAAAAACAATGAAGTGTCTGCCATTTGTCTTCCCAGAGGTATAATTGGAATATGATAGCGAAACCGTCTGTTCGGTGCTGACGGGGATAGTGCCTTCTACGTGGCCTTCTCTAAAGCTCTGATCACTTACCTGTCTCAGGTCCTCCGGACCCATGACCACTATGGCACCATCTTGATTGTTATAAAGCTGATTCGGTATTTGAACACTTAGTTCAGCTCCGTGCTATATGTGATCTGGCAAGGGGTTCTGCAAAAGCAATCCATTCTGTTTATTTGCAAGATCTATTAACCGCCTGATATGAGCCTCACAAAAAAGGCACTTACCTAAAAAAGGTATACACATATTTCAACAGAAACACCTGCTGGCTGGATCTGGGAAGGACAGGAATTTCACGATCGATTTGAGTGTTGAAATTCTCATTATACACCAGGTAGAGATCGTGCCCATCGCGGAAGTTATATCGAATGCGGGCATTGTTAAAGAAGGTTTTTGAATTGCTGTTGTACTGCCAGGTAAAGCTGCCGGATAGGTGCAGGTTCAGGGCGGCCTCCAGCTTAATACGTCCCACATGGAGCCATTCTTTGCCTGAGCCAATATGGGTTAGGTCTATATAGTTGGCCCTCCAGGTGGCCGAGAGGTTGATGTTTTCATTCAGGTTTAAGCCAGGGTTATAGGTAATGGCCAGGCGCCTTCCTCCATAAAAACTTCCGGCTTCTACCCTTGCCCAATGACGAAATACGCGTTGTGCTGCTGGGTAAAACCCCAGGAAGCCATAGTGGAAAAAATATCGGCCTGCAGGTACCACTAGTTTCTCAGAGAACCTTAGTGGTTGTTCCAGTTCCTGTAGTTCGCGCACATGGGAAATGTCGAAACTATCGCCTTGAAAATTGGTGGCTTCCCAGCCGCTGAAGTTGTACCATGTTTCAAACCTGCCCGTGTTGGCCGACCAGTAGTTGTCGCTGGTCAATAAGGTCCATTTTACATATTGGAAGTTGCCTTCGCCCGCTTGATTGTATTTTCCTTTTTGTAGCTGAACGAAAGAGTTATGAAAATTCTCCCGGTTGAGAAAGCCCATTCCGGGATTAAAGCCGGGAGCGGAGTAATTATAATTGAGGCTGTAAAACCAGCCATCGCTTACCCGTCTGCTGAGCTCTGAGGCAAAGCGGACGTTGTTGAGAAACCCGCTGGCCTGGTTTTCCGAATCTGACGAATACGCCAATGCAGACACGAAATAAGTTTCTCCTTTTACATTGAGAAAGGCATCTGTAGAAAAAGCGGAATTGTAGCTGCCGCTGCTACTGCGGTGAGTACCCATAAAGCCAATGAAGGAGCGATTGTTGAGCACCTTGCGTCTAAGTCGGGCCACACTGAAATTCTCAGAAGGAAGTTGGTTGCCACTGACACTGGTGTTTTGGGTTTGGATGGAAAGAGCACCAAGCTCCCATTTGTCAAACTGCCCGTTAAGTCGGGCTCCGCCTATAATGGGGGCGAGATTGCCCTGGAAAATGCCAATATTACGACTATAGAAGAGTTGAGAAGTTCCACCCATGCCTACCTCATATAGTCCGGCCTGTTCCTGAAAAAATCTACGCTTTTCGGGGAAAAAGAGCGAAAATCTAGAGAGATTGATTTGCTGGTCGTCTGCTTCCACCTGTGCAAAGTCGGTGTTGAGTGTAAGGTCAAGGGTGATGTTGGAGCTAATTCCGTAGCGTACATCAAGACCTACCTCCCTGGTAAAAGTGGTGTTCTTCTGATAACCTGTCTGGTCTGCGTTGAGCTGCTGACTTCGGTCATTGCCCCCCAATAAATAGGGCGTAATCAGCAATTGTTTCCTGGTTTTAAGGCCCTCGAAAACCACAGGCCGTTTGATAGACGGTTTCATAATGGAGGAGTTGACCTCCTGTGGCATGGCCGGGAAAACATAGAGTTCGTTTCGGGAAAGAATAGTACGTGCCGAGCTAATGGCCGAATAGATGATGCCATCTTGTTCACGGAAGCGCAGGTTGCTCAGGGGAATTTTCATTTCCAATGACCAGCCATCCGCCAGCATATGTGTTTTGCCTTCCCAGATCATGTCGTAAGTGGTGTTAAAAGTGGAGCTACCAAGCGATATGGCATCGTTGGACACCATCATATCATAGCGGCTTCCGGAAGGATAAATGGAAAAGACAGCAGCAGTTTGCTTATTGTAAGCTGCATCGATGTGAAAGGTAAACCAGTCATCACCGTTCCAACCATCCCGGACGAGATTACGGGAGATTACTGGTGCGGCTGCACTATCGCGAAGCAGGGCTGCTACATATAGAAAGCGATCATCAAAGGTTACTTTAAGCTCCGTACCTGGATTGGCTTTGCCCCAATCGGGCCGAAACATGATGTAGTTGAAGGAGGAGATTTGCTGCCATGCAGGCTCATCAACCTTACCGTCAAGGATAATTTCACCCTGTAAGGCTTTGATCACAACAGGCGCTTCATTGAGGTAGCTCAGTGAGTCCTGGGCCATTGTTTTTGTGGTGAATGCGAGTAGTGCTAATAGCCACCAGTCTTTCCGGATCATCATTGTTTTTTGACAAGGATACGCCAGAGAAATACCGCTGTTGACCTGTATAGGGCAGGCTGTGGAAAAGAAGTGGTAAAGCGTTAAAGGAGTAGGGCCCCTTTGAAAGTACGGCTGTAACGTAATGATTGTCCGTTACTCAATTGTATTTCGCCATCACCACTGGGGAAGGCCTTGAGCTTGGCAATAAATTCGCGGTTAACCAGTTTGGAGCGATGTACCCGGACGAATTGGCTCGGGTCCAGCTCTGCTTCCAGCGATTTAAGTGAACGATAGACTACAAATTTGCGCTGAGTACTGTGAACATGAATACAGTTGTTATCGGTCTGTACCCAAACGATTTCGCTGACTGGCAAACGGGTTTGCTCACTGTAATCTTTGATCCAGATGCTCTGCGGGAACGGTTTGATTTCGTCTTTTCTATTAAAAGCATTCCACTGAACCAAGGCGAAAATGAGCCCGAATGAAAAGGCATTGGCGGTGAGGTTATTCACGATCAGCTCCTGTGACCAGCCCCCAAGTACTTCGCAGTTGTATGCCAGTTTAAAGAAGAGGCCTGCGCTCGCGATAATCAACACTTGATTGAGGGCTACCAGGCCAATGCCGATACCAGTCGAACGGGAAATGTCTTTCACAAGAGACTTTTTCTTTACTTGTAAGAGGTCACCGCGTCTGCCGACATGGCGGGCCAATCCAACCCAAAAAAGTGTTGACAAGAGGAAGGTCAGAAGAAGCTTTTGATGGCAAATTGTATCGGTGTACACCTGGAATAGCCAGCCTGAAAGGGTAGAAAACAAAGCTGTGACCAACAATGCCAGTACTACCAGGCGTTCCGGCAATGACATTTTGAGGGACAAGGTTGAAAAACCGAAAGTCATGATCAATAAAACGGTATAGACTTAGAAAAGGATTTATGATTGGTCAAGCTCCTCTTTCAAAAACTTAGCGGTATAGCCCTTGGTGCTTTTGGCCACCTTCTCCGGAGTGCCTTCTGCTACAATCATACCGCCCTTATCACCCCCTTCAGGGCCCAGGTCTATGATGTGGTCTGCTACCTT
The DNA here is from genome assembly GCA_021404565.1 of Roseivirga sp. GTDB lineage: Bacteria > Bacteroidota > Bacteroidia > Cytophagales > Cyclobacteriaceae > Roseivirga. The sequence continues at coordinate 544,965 of JAAWWF010000026.1, forward strand.
GATGATATCCAGGTTGTGCTCAATGATGAGTACTGTATTGCCTTTGTCTACCAGGCGATTGAGTACATCGAGCAAGTGCTGAATGTCTTGAAAATGCAGGCCGGTAGAGAGCGAATCCAATATCCAAAAGGTTTTGCCG